>NZ_KB905392.1 GCF_000379465.1 Sciscionella marina DSM 45152 | reverse complement strand
CCGGCCAGTACCAGCGCGGCCTGCGAGGCGAACAAGCCGCCCAGCATCTGCGAGTCGAGATCGAACCTCTTGCGAACACTGGAGTAAAGGTTCAACGCGCCCAGGGAGTCATCACGAGTGAACAGCTGGAACGACAGCATGCTGAGAATCCCTCGGGCAGCAGCCTCCGGGGCAAACCGCGGCCACCGGTCGGCCTCGGCGACCAGATCGTCGACCACCACCGTGTGCTGGTCCCACAACGCGGTCACACACGGACCTTCCCGGTAGGTGGACTGCAATCGATCCACCTCCGAGACGGTACTGCTCGACGGCGTGTACGAGGTGATCACTCCGTCGCCGCGCAGCAACGACACGCCGGCATGTTCGGCGCCAGGGACTGTGGCCACTGCCGACGACACGATTAGCCGCAACGCGTCCTCTTCCGAGCGGTCACGCTGTCCCAACGCACGCGCCGCGTCGGACAAGGCCTCGACCAGTACCTTTCGGGTGTCGGCCGACACCCGCTCACCGCCGGTCGACTCTGTCATTCGCGTTCCCGTCTCCTTGTCGCTGTTCCTTCTGTCGTGTTTTCCGGATCGTCGTGACAGATTCCCGGGCTCGCATAGTCGGCCAGCCGCGTGCCCGGTTTTTCGCCGACCAGCACCGGTGGCTCCGCCTGGCCAACGGGATGACCAGCCAGCATCGACTTCGCGAACACCACCACGACCTCGGGAACAGGCAACACTTCACTGCCACCGAGGTAGGCCACCAGGTGTACCTGCTCGTCCGAACCGGTCTCCACTCCGAGCGCCCACCCATGCACGACGTCCCAGCACAGGGCCGTATTCTGATCCGGAATATCGGGCAGGCGCTCGTCCAGCGCCAAGTAGACGGTCGGCGTCGCACCCACCTCGCAGCAGGCGCTTTCCAACCCGATCCCCAGCCCATGGGCGACCTGGGCGACATACCGGCGCAAACCCCACGCGGCCCGCTGCGTACCCAGTTCGACTTCCGCGAACGGAGCATCGACCGGCCGCACTCGCGGCGATGACATGGTCATAGCACCGGTCGAGACCGCCTTCCGCCCGGCCGACTGCGACGCATAACGAGCCGAGGCCGCGTGATGAACAACCACTGTCCTTGCCCTCCTTCCGGAGGAATCAACGGCGAGATCACCAGCGGGCACGTGGGCTGAACCAGACAGGTATCCCGCCACCGGTGAGCAGGCGTGCGCCAGCTCCCGATCTGAACCGGTACCACCGACCATAGCCTCCGCGCCCGGCGGTGACCAGGATCGTGCACCGGCGACCACCCGATACACCACGTCACCGGTAACGACAGACAACCTCCAACCGCACCGCCCAGCCACGGACACCGAGACCGCCACGAGCAGTCGTGTACCACCGAACCGCTCGTCGATCGGCTTTGGTGAAGGGACTTTGGTTCCGGCCTCGCTGGGTACTCGTACGACCGGCTTGAACCGGTCGACGGAGTCTGCCAGGAGGATTCCGACTCAGACGACCAGCGGTCAGCACATTCGGCCATGCTCAGAACAACAGAAATGACACCCGTAACCGGGCTGCTCTTCAACCATCAGTCGATGGGCGAAGACGCGGCAGGGCGCGCTCAGAGGTTGATGCTCCTGTAGATGGGCCGATCAATCCGGCAGCCCCGGGGCTGCCGGCCCGACAGGTTCGCATGTCCTCGTGCCGCCCATCCCGTTTCGCGCCACGGGGTTGCTCGCTGCTGTGCGCCGCTTGCCACCATCGGTATGGCGTGCCAGGCTCGGGTGTGGTTCCGGGGACGGACCACTCCGGTGCCTTCGACGACTCGACGGGAATTTTCGTGCCGTCGTACCGGAGCGACATCAGGTCCGGTCACCGCGGCGTTTCGGGCCGTGACCGAGTCAAACCGTCTCGGGAACGGAACGGCGACTCTGGGAACGGCACGGCGAGTCCAGGACAGGTGATCATGATGCGAAACTGGCGAGCGTCGGACGCGGAGCGCCAAGCCATCCTCGACAAGCTCCAGTACGCGGTCGGCGAGGGACGAATCACGATGGCGGAATTCGAGCAGCGGGCCGTTGCGGTGTGGCGGTCGCGCACCATCGGAGAGCTCGACGAGTTGATCGCCGACCTCCCCCACAGCCTCTGGTGACCGCGCCCGTCCGGGTCCGGTTTTCCCTCCGCTGCATCCCGATCCCGGCCGAACGAGCGGAAACCTCTGTCGCGAGCCAGGAATACTGCTCGATGGGCCCTCATTCCGTACCGGTCACCGGTTTCCGGTCCCCGCCGAACAGGACGCCGTCGATGTCGTCGACTCGGCCGTTACCAGTATCCGCTTGCGGCTTTTCGGCCTGCTGCCCGCCCGTCATATTTTCGAAGAACCGGAGCATCTCGACCGGGAACGGCATGACGAGGGTGCTGTTCTTCTCGGCTGCCACATCGACGACGGTCTGCAGCAGGCGCAGTTGCAGGGCCGACGGCGTTGCACTCATCGTCTCGGCCGCGGCCGCCAGTTTGGTCGAGGCTTGGAACTCGCCATCCGCGGCGATCACTCGCGCCCTGCGCTCCCGCTCTGCCTCCGCCTGTCGGGACATCGAGCGCTTCATCCCGTCCGGAAGGGAGACATCCTTGATCTCGACGCGTTCGATGGAAAGGCCCCAGGGACCCTCGGTCGGGGTGTCGATGACCGCTTTCAGTTCGGTGTTGACCTGATCGCGGTCGGAAAGAAGGGTATCGAGTTCGGCGCGCCCGATGACCGACCGCAGGGAGGTCTGTGCCACCTGCGAAACGGCGTGCATGTAACGCTGTACGTTGATGACCGCCTTCACCGGATCGATAACCCGGTAGTACACGACCGCGTCGACGCTCAGCGTGACATTGTCCTTGGTGATCGCGCCTTGCGGCGGTATGTCGAGCACGATCGTCTGCATATTGACGTGGTACAGGCGATCGGCGAACGGCACGATCATGCGGAGGCCGGGCTGGCGGATCATGGGTAACAGACGACCGAAGCGAAGCACGACCCCGCGCTCGAACTGTTCTATCTTGCGCAGGCTCGCCGCCAGCGTGACGAGCGCGAGAATACCGAGGATGACGATGAGGACGACAAGTGTGGTCATGACCGTTTCCAGGCCCGCGAGCCAGCGCTATGTGTAGGCCGGCGACTGTCGTGCACCTGGCCGCCTTCGGACTCCCATGCGTCGACAGTGCTGTCGTCGGCGGTAGCTGACCGGGGGAGAGCGGAGAGCGCAGTGCCATGGCTCAGGAGGTCCTCCGGCGATTCACGGTTGTCCGGATCGGCCGCCGACTGAAGTGCCTGCTCGCTTTCGTCCACGCTGTTTTCCGGCGGGACGACAAGTAGCGTGAGCCGCTCCCCGTCCGGCCCGAGCACGTCCAGGAGATGTTCGTCTTGGGAATGAAAGCCCCCGAGCCGGATGAGTCTGCCGTTGACACTGACACGCCGCGGCGCCGGATCCCAAGCCTCCATGGCGAACGTGATCCTGCTCGGCGGCAACCAGCTGGACGCGAGCATCGCCGCCAGCCGTGGTATTTCCCGGGTAAGGTCCCGCGACCTCGGCCACCAAGCTCCGTCGACGTAACCGGCAGGCGGTCCGTGCGGTTTCAACCGCAGCCGTGAGCGATCGTGGGTTTCGTTTTTCGCGGGCTCCACCGGCGCCATGGTGGCGGGCGAATGAAGGGTGGATTTCATTTCGACTCCCTCCCCGATCGGTATCGATCGGTTCGGTACCTCGTCGAAAACGACACCGGCTCGGTAGCCGATATACGGAGAACTCTCGACACCACCGACACTACGCCTGCCGCGATCGCATCGAGCGGGGCAGGCGCATCGGCACCGCGCGGCGTATGCTGTGTTTATCGCCCTGGACCCCGGCGTGACGGATCGCGGCATTCTGCCGCGCATCCCCGACACCCGGGAGGCGATTTCTCATTGCGGGCCATGCTTGCCACCTCGCCCTCGCGGGCCGTACGAAACTCGACCGCACTCCAGCTCTGCTGCGCCCGGGATCAGCACCTCAGTCGTCCGGAAAGGATCGTCATGAATGTCGAATCGCACTTCGTTTCACACTACGATCGGCGCGTGGATCTCGTCAGGGTGGCGCTGCTCGCGCAGCCGGGCATCAATCCCGACACGGCACGAAACGCCGCTGTGGCGGTATTGGAAGCACTGGACAAGATCCCCGAGCATGTCCGGTGATTTGCCTTCCGGCTGGAGATACATGTCATCGGAGCAACCTCATCGTCGTTCCCGGCTCGATGAGCAGGTTCTCAGCGTTACCGCTGCTGCCATCGGGCGACGAACCGCATACCGGACAACGGAATCATCCGAGGAATCGTGAAGGACCAGAAAATCCCGGGACAGCGAGAAAACCGGCAGAGGGCGCGACTCTGCTTGCGGCCATTCGGGAGTGCCCACGGTCAGCTCGGCGGTGGCTGGTGGCCACGATCGACGGACCTTGTCACCGAATTGGAAACGCTTGCCGCAGCGATCCGATCGCGGTTCGGCTCTCCCGGCCAAGTCCATTATCACGCCAGTATGTGGGCACCGGTCCCACCACAGGCTGACGTCGACGGCCAAAATGTACGGCTCGTCGACGTCCGGTCACTGGATTCGCATACCGTCGTCCTGCTCGGGGCGAGTGCACGACGATTGCGATTGCTCGTAGTGCCGCCGACCGTACACCGTGGCACAGCGCATGCGGTGCTGCGCGCGAGCGCAGTCGCCAATCACACGACGAGCGCAGAAGACATCCTCGCCAGCAACGGCGTACTGGACAGTGACTCTGGAGAGGCCCTTACCGCGGGCCGGCACAGCGTGAATGGGATGCCCGGCACAGGCCACCGGTGAAACCAGCGTTCACCACGGCGCACACGTGTCCGACCAGCCACCGCCAGGGACCGGTCGGTCGGCCGTATACGGAGTTCGATTCACCATCGAAGCAGGGGGAGCCGGGCGTCGCCGCCGCATCGCCTGCTAGCCCGCTCGACCTACCGCGCCACCGAATCACCGATCCCGGACAGTGAAACCATCCTTCGGCTCCAGGCCCAGTAGCTCGAGTAGCAGTGCGCAGTCGGCCGCATCGATGGAGCCGGCCGCAACGGTACGCGCGGCTCGATAGCGCTCGATCCGGTCGGATTCACCTTGCTTCTGCCCGATCGAATCGAGGCCGAAATTCATGAAGAATCCGGTCATCGGCTCCACAACCTCGAGGTCGGTGGATGCGAACCTGTCGCAAGAATGTCGAAGGCACACTCTGTGCCGCCGCTGAGAGCGTATGCCGCGGTTCGGTCCGGCGCGACGAGCACCGGATCCGGACCGGACAACCGTTTGCCCGAGGATCCGGCGCGCAACTGATCCAACGCCTCGGTGAGCCGTCCGGCGATGAGCGCGACTGTCCACAACTGTGCGCTCATTCCCGTCAGCGGCACTACAGGCATCGTTCCCGTGCCGTGGGTGGCCCCGCGGTCCTGTCCGGTCGCAAAAGTGGCAGCCGCCGATGCCACAGACGACTCCGGCTCAGCCCCGTTGTCGATAATTGTCATACTGTCGCCTCATCTTTCAGCGGAGAAATCCTGGAGAGCATCCTGCGCGCACGCGACGCACAGCGCGCCGTTCGGCACGGGCAGAATAGCGACCGGTCTTTCGTTGGCGAGGACCGTTTCGCGGCGCCCCGCCCTGCGATTGACCGCCCGGTGACAAGAATAACGCCTGTCACGCGCTCTGGACGAAGCAGTGTCCGGACCCGAGGTGCACCCGTCGAGCTCAGCTTCGCCGCTCGGCTGTTCTTCTCTTCGCCCCGCACCGTGCGACTTCGGGGTATCCTCAAGGTATCGCCCCGGACCCCGGCGGCATCGAGCAGATCGCCGATGTAAACCTGCCCACCGATCCAGGAGGCTGAGTTGCGGTGATTATCGTCCTTTTCATCGTCTTGACACTGAGCGTCGTGCTGATCGTTGTCGGAGCGCTTGCCAAGGGACTGGTCTGGTTGCTGGCCGTCGGGACGGTGATATTCGCCGCCACGACCACGATCGGCATTGTCAGACGCCACACGCTCACCAGTGCACGTCGACAGTGACCTGAGGATCCTCATGCGCCGAAACCTCTCCGGATGCACCAAGCAGTTGACCAGATCCCCGGACTCTTGTGGTGAACTGAGCGTGGGCGGACAAAACGAATCCATCGGACCTGAATCCGGATGTGTGCTTTTCGCGCCGGTCTCAAAAAGCTGTGACTCGTGCCGATGTGCCCATTCGAACCAGAGGGCAACGCTGCTAGTTCTTGGTGAGTACGCTGGAAGAGTGGGGCGATAGCAAGTGTCAAACCGAATGTGCGTCCGGGAAAGGCTGAGTGAATATGCTCAAAATAACCAGGCAGGCGATGGATGTGATCCGCGATCTTATTTCGGCGGGTGAAACTCCCGCGCACGGGGGTCTCCACATCCGGGTGCCGACCATCCCGCGCAGCGACGTCGATCGCTTAGAAGGCGTTGACCTCGAAGTGGTACGCGCAGTGCCGCCGAGAACGTTGCAGTTGCGTGCCGGGCAAGAGTGCCGGTTGTTTTTGGACCTGGATGCTGCCCAATACCTGCGAGACAAGGTCTTGCACGCCACACACGGCGCCGAAGGTGGCATGCGGTTCGTCGTGACACGCACGGTGCCGGCAGACGCTTGGGAGGTCGTGGCCGCCGACCCGGTGGAGTAGCAACACATCTTCTCTCGCCGCAGGGGCAGGTCCCGCGACGGGGCGCGATCGAATCGCCACCAGGCGGAGAGACACGGCTTCAGACACCGGCGGGCGGCAGTGAACGTTCGGAAAGCCGTGCTCGAGAACGGTCAGGAATGGCACGATTCGGCTCGACCGGTCTGCCCATCACGCAGGGCTTTCCAGCACTTCGAGAAGCTCGACACGTGCACCGCAACATCCGGCTCCCGGGGTAAGGATTGACCTCGGGGGCAAGGAGGGGCGATCGGGCGGGGCCCTTGTCGCGACGCACGCCGCCCCCGGGGCGAGGCGCAGGCTGGCCTGCCGGACTCCCTACCGACGTCGCCCGGCGTGGATCGCGGGCGAAACAGGTGCCCCGAGCGCATGATCAGCCGGATACTGCCCTGTCACGGTGTTGTCGCCTGTGCCCCCTGATCGCAGTGCTGGTGCCGGAGCGCGACTGTCCGCCGCGAACGAGCTGGTGCACCTCGATGTGAAGAGATCCACAAGATCTCCGACGGCGGCGGATGGCGCCCCCTGGGCCGCAGTGAACGCTCCATCCAGAAAAGGATGCATCGGCTACGACTACGTTCGCGCCGCCGTTGCCGACCATGACCTCCGGCCTACGCCGGGATTCTGCCTGACGAGCAAGGTCCCGCCGGTGCCGCGTTACTCACCCGCGCGAAGACTCCTTCGCCGGACACGGCATCGGCTGTATCGAACACGCGATCACCGACAGCACCAAAGAGCTACCCGCGCTCGCACGAGTTCCACACGACCACCGCAGCCCGGCAACGGCTGCTTTCCTTCTGTGATCGTCTTCGTCGGGCACGCCGCTGAAGGCCTTGCGGTCATGGGTTTCCCGCCAGTGCGCGCCGCGTTCGTGACCAGCGGACCCTGAGCGTAGTGGCCGCGCTCAATTTCCGCCTGCGATTTCCGCCAGGGCTGACTGCGGAGCAGGACGTTTTGCCTCGCATACAAGCAAGATCCGTCTGAATCGTTATGTTCGAAATGAGAGTGGGACAGGGCTCGCGATCGAATTTCGAATCAGGTCGGTGTTCGTTACGAGATCAGGATCTTCGTGAGGCTTGCGGGCCGAGGATCTGATCCGGCCGCAGGATACCTTCCGTGAGTTGGTTGGCGACGCGACTGAGCGGGTTGTTGGTGCGGCGGGCGTACTGGCGCAGGCGCTGGAATGCTTGGTCCATGTCGAGCCCGCTGGCGTGTGCGAGTACGCCTTTGGCCTGTTCGATGCTGATCCGGCTGTTCAGCGCGGTCTGGAGCTGTTCGGTCAGTGCCTCGTTGCGGTGGATGGTGCGTTCGTGGAGGATGCCGATCGTGGCGGTGTCGGCAAGCGCGCGGGCCACCTTGAGGTCCTGTTCACCAGGTGAACCGGGGCGTTGACCGAACAGGTTCAGCGATCCGATGGTCTTTCCACGCAGCCGAAGCGGGATCGAATGCGCGGAGTGAAAATCACGTTTCAGCGCGGTCGGGGCGAACTGTGGCCAGCGGCTCGTGTACTCGGCGATATTGTCTACGAGCACCGGATCGCCACTGCGAAAACATTCCAGGCAGGGGCCCTCGTTCGCGGCGATCTGGAACAGTTCGAGCAGCCTGGCCTTCTCTGACGAAGCGGCCAATGTCTGGAGGCCACCGCGCTGGTCGGCGAGCATCAGCCCGACCGCTGTGGTGTCCAAGACATCAACGCATACCTCGGTGAGCTCATGCAGTACGTCGTCGACGTCATAGTCGTCGACGAGGGTGTCGGCTATGTGGACGAAGCTCTGTAGCAGTCGTGTTTCTCTTGCGGTGTCCCTGAGGGACGGATCGGTCATCGTGCATGTCCTCCCGCCTGCCGGCGGTATATCAGGCTGCCTTGGTATTCACGTGTCGAACACGACCGGTTCGGTTCGCCGGTTCACGATGTCGTTGGCGATGTCCTCTACCACGCTGTCCGTCGTGAAAGCATAGCTGCGCAGCCGCGCGAGGGCCTGCTCGGCCGGTATACCGAGGGCAGCTACCAGGATCCCGGTGGCCTGGTGGATCTCGGCCCGGTTACGCGGCAACGGAGCCAGCCAGACTTTCAACCCGCGGCCGTCTGTGTCGTGCACCGTCTCCGATTGTGCACCCAGCAGAGCACCCGCTGCCAGATCGACGATCTGCAGCGCGGTGTTCAGTTCGGTGTCGGTCAGCCACCCGATGTGTCGCCGATAGAGGTCGAGTACGCCGATGTCGACCGCACCGTACTGGATAGGGAAAGCATAGATGGCTCCGATCGGCAAGCCGTCGATTTCCGAGACGAATACAGGCCACCTGGTCTGTGGGGCAATCGACAGGTCGGGCACCAGTACGGGCCGGCGGCTGGCGCATGCTTCGTGGCAGGGGCCTTCGCCGAGTGTGAATTGGAGGGATTCCACTCTGGCGATGATTTCGTCGGTGGCGTAGAGAGTTTCGCGTTCGGCACCGTCACGTACCGCGGAGATCGATGCCCCGTCCACGGGCAGCATCTCCACACCGGCGTGGCAGATCCGGAACACTGCTTCGCCCCCTCCCGCAGGGTCGGCCATCGCGGCCAGTACGGCCCCTCGCAGTTCGGTGAGCTCTGCGTCTGGCTCTCGGTGCGGGATCACTGACTGGCCGTTCGCAATGGGGCGCTGACCGCGTGCAGATGTTGCAGAACATATCCGTAGGTGCGTAGCCATCCGCATTGTGCGTAGTCGATACCTTGTTGTGTACAGAATTCCCGGACCAGCGGTTGTGCCTTGCGTAGGTTCGGCCGCGCCATCGTCGGGAACAGATGGTGCTCGATCTGGTAGTTCAGTCCGCCAAGGACAAAGTCGACGAACACGTTTCCCCGTATGTTGCGCGACGTGAGGACCTGTTTGCGTAGGAAGTCGATGCGCTGCCCCGCACCGATGGTAGGCATCCCCTTGTGCCCTGGGGCAAACGAACAGCCCATGTACAAGCCCCAGAGGCACTGGTGTATCAGGATGAACACCACGGCCGTCAGCGGCGAGAGCACCAGGAAAACCGCGGCAAGGTAAACGGCGAAATGACCGAAAAGCAAGCAAAGCTCGAGTCTGCGGTACCTGGTTTTATTCCGCAGCAAGGTCTGCACGCTGGACAGGTGCAGGCTGATCCCCTCCAGCAAAAGCAAGGGGAAGAACAAGACGGCTTGGTGTTTCGCGATCATCCGTGGCAAGCCGCGTTTAGCTCCGCTTTGTGCGCCGGTGAAGGCGATGACCGCGATGTCGAGATCGGGATCGTTCTGTTCGTGGTTCGGGTTGGCGTGGTGGCGGTTGTGCTGGTCGATCCACCAGATATAGCTCAGCCCGACCAGACCGCCATGTGCCCGGCCGAGCGTATCGTTGGCTTTGCCGGTCCGGAAAACCTGCCGGTGTCCAGCGTCGTGACCGATGAAGGACAACTGAGCGAACATCACCGCGAAGAACACGGCGACCAGCAACTGCCACCACGAGTCTCCGATGAACGCGAACGCGACCCAGCCGGCAGCGAAGACCAGCAGATTGAGCACGACCTTCACCGTGTAGTAGACGAGGCGCCGGTCCAACAAACCGGCATCACGAATGACCGTGGACAGTTTCGCATAGTCGCCGCGTACTTCGGCGGGTGCGCGGACAGCGGGGTCCGTATCGACTGCGGACATGACAACCACCGTTCCCTGGATCCATCGTATTTCCGGACACCGGGGTCTGGGGTGACTCTCCAAGAATGACATGATGGTCGGCTGCTGGCAACCAGCCCGGTTTCCATCAGGTCACTGCCGGTTCCGTGTGTAGACTTTCGGTATGACTCAACAGGGAGCGGCTCCGAGCGACGTGGCTCATGAGCTGCTCGCAGATCTGACACAGGGGCGTCGCTCCAGCGACTCGCCAGAACAGAAGCGCGCTTTGGCGCAACTCGCCGCACTCGTCGACATCGCAGACCGGTTGCGCGGTATCGAGCAGATCATCCGGAAGCCCTCCGAGTGAACCTCACGAGCAACCGACACCTCGGACGCGCGACGGCGGACAGTACCGTGCGGTGCAACCTTGCCGCCGCTCGCCGGTACCGGGCCGAACACCGGCGATCCCGCACGCCTTCGCCCTGCTGATCCCTCGAGCCATCCGGTCTCGCTTTCGATCAGCCGCAACGAGCAGGGTAATGCCGAAGGACAGCTAGGTGAAACCGATGCAACTCCCCATACCGGAAGCGTCGCAGTCGCCCGTAGCCGCGCCGAGTGGGGGCGCGAAGGTGGTTTTCACCCGGGAACGCGGTTGCCTTGAAAGGAAAACTCGGCTGTACCGGCTTTGCCCGATAGTCCGGGAGGTATCGCGGCGTCCTCTGTCGTGAGAGGCGGCTCGATCGGGGTGCCTGATTACGGGTGGGAGTACGATGAGGACTTGTGACGAGCGACGACGCACGGCCGGTTGCGGACAGCAGTGCCTGCGGGCTGGAACAGAGGCTGATACTGCTGGCGCAGTACCTCGACCGCCGGGAATGCAAGGAAGCCGCTGAGGCCGTGACGTCAGTCGCCGTGGACCTGCGACAGGCGTGGGACCATGCGGCAGGCGAGGGCGTCAGAGACCTGTACGACATGCTCGAGACCGTGCAAGCCGGTATCGGATCGGTACTCGATATCCTCGAAAGCCAGTTCGGGCACGAGATCGAACGGGGGCACCGTTCGTGATTCCCGGTGAGGGAACCCGTAGCGGCGAATAACACTCCTGTCGTTCTCTACGGGCTGGTATCGATCTTGTCGCACGGATCGAACCGCGCGTGGCCGTGGTGGAGTACAGTGAATATCGAGGATTTCATTGTCTCGCTCCGGGATCGGATCGTCTCGTCGGTTTGCTGATCGAAGGTCCGGTTGTCCGGGTGCGGATTTCTTAACTGGGCCAGCCCGTTTCGGTGCGGCCCGGGTTTCATGATGGCCTGTAAGCGCGGTTCGGGTTCGTCGTCAACGGAAGAGCCGACCGGGATCCAGTTGCTGGTTGCCCGCGGGCGTGGCCAAGCATCCCTACCCAGCCTCACGATCAATACTTCTCTGGAGGATTTCCATGAACGAAAACACAAACCAGTATTCGACGGTCACGGCGGTCGTGTTCAGTCATCCGGCTGTCGAACGGCCCGATCGGACCGGGGAATTCAGTCCTGGCAAGCGGGCTGGTGCGTTCCTCGTGCAGTTTCTGGCCCCGCCTATCGCCCCGGAACCATCCGTTCACCAGCGGCTCTGAGAGTGTGAGCCGACAGGGGGCGAGACGGCCTCGCGGCAGTACCGAGGACGAAGGAACCGAATCCGACAAGGGATGCGTCTCGGCGAAGTCTCCTCGGCAAGCCTCGTTTCATCGGCGACAGGGTTCAGGCTGCCCCCGAGATAGGGCGGGAGCGCCGAAGAAGCGGAAATGCTGCGATGCAGTGTCATGATCGATGCGCTGTCTGATGTGCGCTCGTCTCGCGGCTTCCTCCGTCGGTTTCCCAGCGGTCGAGCGCACTCTCAATGTGCGAGGCGGCATCCACGTAGAAAGCGCCACTGACGGCAAGGATTTGCCGAGGCGAGGAGAGGTTTTGCCGATCGACGACGAGCCGCATCGCGATATCGCCGGCTTCTTGGCTCGCCTCTGGGGGAATGACGAGAAGGCGCAGCCGCTGACGCTCGGGGCCGAACAGATCGATCACGTGCTCACTCTGTGAATGCAGGCCGGAAAGCCGAACGGTGCGTCCGTCGATATCCAGGCGTGCCGGCACCTGGTTCCATGAGGCGAGCGCGAAGCACACCTTGGCGACCGGCCAAAACCGGTCGGCGATCCTGGTGGCGAGAACCGGCAGTTCGACAGCAAGATCGCGCGAGCCTGGACACCAGGCGCCATCGACGTATCCGGTCGACGGACCTTTCGCAGTAAGACTCAGCCGCGCATGGCGACTCGCGTCCTCGATTGGTACGGCAGGGGAAATCAGTGAGTCCGATAGCATATCGGGGCTCCCGTCTCCGGTCGGTTGAGGACCGGCATCGTGTACCGGAAGCGGTTGAGTTCGCGGGAGAACTTCCGATACCACCGACACTACCCGCCGCGGCCCATCGGCCATATCGGGACGACGTCGATATGAATCGACCGTCCGGTTCAGCCGAGGCGAAGAGCTCACCTGCGATGAGCGTCGATCGGGCGGATTCCAGTGAAAGTGGTAAGGGCCCAGCGCGGGCTCGTGGCGAGGTATCAGCTCGATCGGCGGCCGGTTCTTGGTTATCACGGTCCGGTACAGTCGTGCCGCTGCGGTCTTTGCCGGACAGGCTGTCAATGCCTGTGTTCCGGATTTCTGCCGATGGCGCAGATAAAACTCGATGTCTGGGAGAGCTGCGCGGCGCACCTCGCCGGACGCACATGACGGGCCCTACCGGACCGATGAGGCGAATTCGCTAAACCGGCGCAGCAGTGTGTCGTTCTTGCGGCGGGTGGGCCACAACAGCCGCAGGGCGACCGGTGGCGCACCGTTCAGCGGCAGATGGGTGACTCGCGCGTGCAGGTGGGCCTCAGCGGCCGAGGTCGTGGTGTTCCGGCTAGGAAGCGGTCGCCGCGACCAGGCGCTCCGATTCGCTGAGTGAACGGCTCATCGGGCTCGGTGCCGCCAGTGTGCTCGACCGGGCCGAACTCGAAGCGGTCGGCAGACCGCTGGCCCGGCAGCGATGGGCGGGCGTGATCGACGCGGTGGGCGGCACCATCCTCGCCGGTACCTTGTCCGGACTGCACCACTCCGGAATCGCGAGCACCTGCGGGCTCGCCGCGAGCGCCGAATACCCCGGCAATGCGCTGCCCTTCATTCTCCGGGGTATCTCCCTGCTCGGCATCGACTCGGTGCGCACTCCGGTCGAGCGCCGGGAGGCCGCGTGGCAGCGGCTCGCCCGCGATCTCGACCCGGCCCGGCTCGATGCGGTGACCCACACGATCGCGCTCGCCGAGGCACAGGATGTCGCCGCCGAGCTCCTCGCCGGTCGCGGCACCGGCCGCATTGTCGTCGATGCCAAGACGAATTGATCAGTCGGGAAAGGAATGACGATGAGCAGTGATCCCCGCGCTTTCGATGAACTGATGGCGATTCGCGGCGATGCACGGTCTGCCGATGGCGAGGTGACGATCAGCGGAATGGACCCGTTGTTCGTGTCCCCGTTCCGGATCGGGGAGACCCTCGCCGATGCTCTCGCGGCGCGCGCGGTGGCCGCGAACGACCTCTGGGAGCTGCGCACCGGCCGCCGTCAGCAAATCGGGGTCAATGTGCGGGCCGCGGCGGCCACGGCCCTCGGCGGTGAGGACATGACCCTCGTCCGGGACGAGCAGGGGGAGTTCCGTCCCGCCCCGCTTTCCCCCGATGTCGAGCACATGGTTTCGCTCACCCAGCCATGGCAGACCGCCGATGATCGCTGGTTCGTGCCGCACTTCAATCTGCCGCACCTGGAACGCCGGGTGCTGGATGTGCTCGGCTGCGAGCCGACTCCCGATTCGGTGCACGCCGCGGTCCGCGCGTGGCAGGCCGGGCGGTGGCACGATCACCATGACCCGCGCCGATGGCGGGCGGCAGATGGCAATCGCGATCAACCGGCAGCGGTGGAACGAACTCGATGCCGCTGGGAAACTCCGCTCGCACCCCATCGACGCTCCGCTCACGGTGCTCTACCGATCGGCGATGTGCGGCGGAACCGGCGCGGACCAGGAGTTCTGCTTCAGGGGCAGCGGCTCGTGAGTACGCAGAACTCATTGCCCTCCGGATCGGCAAGACAGAGCCAGGACTCCTCGCCGGTCTGCCCGACATCGGCGTAGCCCGCGCCCAGTTCGAGCAGGCGGTGGACCTCCTCGGCCTGCTCCGCATCGGTCGGATTCAGGTCGAGGTGCAGCCTGTTCTTGATCGTCTTTCCCTCGGGAACGCGCGCGAAGGTCAGCACCGGCGGGACCGGGCCGGGGCGGTCTTTGCCTTCCGGCACCGCAGGTGAACCGATGATGACGATCCCGTCCGCCTCGTCCTCGTCCTGCACCTCGTAACCGAGGACCGAACACCAGAACCGGGCGAGCCCCGCAGGATCGGCACAGTCGATCGCGAGTTCGGTGAACTTACTGGCCATGGCCGGGCCTCCTGGTCGGGTAGCGTGCCGGTCGTGATTCTTCCGAAAGTACGCGATCCCCGCTTCGTCACGATCCGCCGCGGCGGGACCCTCACGGATTCGGATCACCGGCTGCTCGCACTGTGGGCGGCGTCGTGCGCGGAACACGTCCTCGAACTCTTCGAATCGGTGCGGCCCGGGGATTCGCGACCGCGCGCGGCGATCGAGCACGCCCGCGCCTGGGTGCGCGGTGAGGTGAAGATGATGCAGGCTCGCGCGGCGGGCGGGCACGCCATGGGGGCAGCCCGTGATCTGCGCGGTGCGGCCCGGCACGCCGCCTACGCCGCGGGCCAGGCTGGGGCCGTCGCGCACGTCGCGGCCCACGAACTGGGGGCCGCCGCCTACGCGATCAAGGCCGCCCGCGCCGCCGTTCCGGGCGCGGAGAGCGTAGCCGCCGGGCAGCGTGAATGCCGGTGGCAGCGGGACCGGTTACCGGACGAGATCCGCGAGCTCGTGCTCGACGATCAGCGGCTGCGCAACGAGATCTGCTGGTCGGTGTTCGACTGCTGAGTGCGCAGGCAATCACCACCGTCGCTGGTTGACGCCTGTCTGTGGTTATTGACGCGTGTCAAATTCGCTCGTACGGTGTCCGTCATGGCCGGACCGCGGACATGCATCATCGGGGCGGGGCTCAGCGGGCTTTGCGCGGGCAAGATGTTGACGGACTACGGTGTGCCCTACGTCTGTTTCGAGTCCTCCGACCGGATCGGCGGCAACTGGGCTTTCGGCAATCCCAATGGGCATTCGAGCGCCTACCGTTCGCTGCACATCGACACCTCGAAGCACCGGCTGTCGTTCGCGGATTTCCCGATGCCGGACCGGTTTCCGGATTTCCCGCACCACTCGCAGGTCAAGGAATACCTCGAGGACTATGCCGAGGCTTTCGCGCTGAAGGAGAACATCCGCTTCCGCACCACGGTGGCGCGTGCGCACCGGTTGCCCGAGGGCGGCTGGGAGATCCGCGCGGCCGAAGGGGAGCGGCATTTCTTCGAGGCCCTGGTGGTGGCGAACGGGCACCACTGGGATCCGCGGTTACCGGATTTCCCGGGGGAATTCACCGGGCAGAGCATGCACTCGCATCATTATATCGACCCGGATAATCCGCTCGAACTGCACGGGAAACGGATCCTCGTGGTCGGTATCGGCAACAGCGCGGCGGACATCGCGGTGGAGCTCTCCCAGCGCAGCCTCGGCAATACGGTAGTGCTCTCGACGCGCTCCAGTGCGTGGATCGTGCCGAAATACATTCTCGGTGTTCCCGCGGACCGGTTGTTCGCCACCAGTCCGTACCTACCGTTTTCCTGGCAGCGGCGGCTGTTCCGCAAGAGCCCGGTCCTGCTCACCGGGCGCCCGGAGCGGTTCGGCCTGCCGACGCCGAACCACAACTTCCTGGAGGCGCATCCCACGCAATCGCACGAGCTGCCACTGCGGCTGGGTTCCGGGGATGTCACGGCGAAACCGGATATCGAACAGCTCGGCGGAGACCGCGTGCGGTTCACCGACGGGACGAGCGCGGAATTCGACGCCATCATCTACGCGACCGGTTACAATATCTCGTTCCCGTTCTTCGATCGGGAATTCCTGAGCGCCCCGGACAATCGGCTTCCGCTGTACAAACGGATGTTCCGCCCGGATATCCGGGATCTCGCGTTCATCGGTTTCGCCCAGGCGACTCCGGCGCTGTTTCCGTTCGTGGAATGCCAGGCGAAGCTGCTCGCTGCCTATTTCGCCGGTGTGTACCGGCCACCGGAACAGGACCGGATGCGGCGGATCACCGCCGAGGACGAGAAACGGTTCGTGGCGCATTTCGGTGACCGGCCGCGGCATACACAGCAGGTCGACTATTTCGTCTACGAGAACGACATCCGTACGCGGGAACTGCCCGCGGGGCGGAAACGGGTGCGGGATCTGGGATCCGTGGCCTTCGGAGGGAAAAGCCGGTGAGGGAACAGATCCTGGACCGTCGCGGACCCAATCGCGGCGACCGGCGCCGCAGGGCACTGCTGGGTGCCCTCGATGAGTTGCTGCGCGAGGGCGATCTCGGCTCGATCAACGTGCGGGAGATCTCACGGCGGGCCGAGGTGACCCGCTCGGCGTTCTACTTCTACTTCGACAACAAGGCCACCGCGGTCGCCGCGCTCTGCGACGAGATGTACCAGGAAGCGTTCACCGCGGGCACCATGCTGGCTTCCGGGGACGATTCCCCCGAGGGGCGCATCGGCCGTACGATCGCCGGTCTGTTCGAGGCCTGGGGCAAGCACCGGCACGTGTTCCGGGCGATGCTGGAGGCCCGGGATGCCGATCAGACCGTGCGAGAACTGTGGGACCGGGACCGGGAATCGTTCATTCCCCAGGTCGCCGAGCTGATCGAGAACGAGCGCGCCGCGGGAAGGGCACCGGACGGTCCGGAGGCCGCGGTGCTCGCCACCGTGCTGCTCGAGCTCAACGACCGCGCCCTGGAACGGATCTCCCGGGGAGGGTACTCGGCCATTCCCGACGAACAGCTGCGCGAAGGGTTGGTGACGGTGTGGTTGCGCACGATCTACGGCGGTCCCGGATGACCGGCACGGACCTGTGTTTCCCTCCCGGGGACGCCGAATGCGCGGCCCGCTGGTGGCGCGGGGGAGACCGGAAGGGGCGGCCATGTGTGGTGATGGCGCACGGGTTCGGCGCCACGAGGGACTGCGGGCTGGACGCGTTCGCCGCCGAGTTCTCCGGCGCCGGGCTGGATGTGCTCGCGTTCGACTATCGCGGTTTCGGGGCCAGCGGCGGCGAACCCCGGCAGACCGTGAGCATCGCCGGACAGCTCGCCGACTACCGGGCAGCGGTGGGCACGGCGCGCCGACTGGACGGCGTGGATCCGCGGCGCGTGGTGCTGTGGGGAGTTTCCCTCGGCGGCGGCCATGTGCCCGCCGTCGGCGCGCGGGACCAGGAGGTGGCGGCCATCATCTCGCTCGTTCCCATGGTGGACGGGCTGGCCGCCTCGAAACACGCGGCCCGGCGGCAACGGCCTCTGCGGCTGGCGCGTGCGGCACGCACCGCGGCGCGGGGCGCGGTGGCCCGGCTGGCCGGGGCACCCGGTTCGGGAGCGGCGCTTTCCCTTCCCGGACAGTTCGAGGCGTACACCGAGATCGCCGGTCCCGGCTGGCGCAACGAGATCGACCCGTTCGCGGGTGTGGAGATCGGCCGCTACCGGCCGATCCGGCAGGCGGGGCGCATTCGCTGCCCGCTGCTGGTGCAGGTCGCCGATCTGGACCGGAGCAGCCCCGCGCACACGGCGGCCAGGGCGGCGATCGCCGGGCGCGCCGAGGTCCGGCACTACCCCTGCGATCACTTCGACGTGCTGCCCGGACGGTCCTGGTACCGGTCCGCGGTCGAGCATCAGCTCGCCTTCCTGCGGCGGCACCTGAGCGAGGAGCAACGCGGATGACCGAACACCTCATCCAGGGCGAGCGGGTCACGATGCCGGTCGAGATCCGGGACGCGAGCGCCTGCACGGCGGTGTTCGCGGTGCGCGCGGACGAGGTCCGCTCGGTGCTCGGCCATGCCGGGGTGGCGCCCGCCGAACCGGTGCCCGGCCGTGCCCTGTGCTCGCTTGTCTTCGTGCGCTATCTGGACGGGGATCTCGGGCCGTACCACGAATTCGGCGTGGTGTTCCTCATCCGTTCCCCGGCCGGGCGCGGGCTCGGCGCATTCGTCCACTGGCTGCCGGTCAACCAGTCGTTCACCCTGGAGGCGGGGCGCTCGATCTGGGGTTTTCCCAAGGAGATGGCCGATATCGAGCTGGGGTTCTCCGGCGGCACCGGCCGCTGTGCCGTGCACCTCGAAGGGGAGCGGGTGCTGGAACTCCTTGTGTGGCCCGGTGTTCCGGTTCCCGCTCGCGGCGCGGGCACATCCGTCGATGCCTACACGTATGCGGACGGCGCGCTGCGCCGGACTCCGTGGCGGTTGCATGGCGCCGGGGTGCGGGCGCGGCCGGGCGGGGCCGTGCTGCGGCTCGGCGAACATCCCGTCGCCGCGGAACTGCGCCGGATGGGTCTGCCCGGCAGGGCACTGGTCAGCAGCGGGATTGCCCGGATGCGGATGAGCTTCGGCGATGCGGAGGTGCTCCGATGACGGCACTGGTGACCGGTGCGGCGAGTGGGCTCGGCAGGCTGGCCGCGCTGCGATTGGCCGCAGCGGGAACCCCGGTTGCCGCGGTCGATCTGGACGCGGACGGGCTCGCCGGCACCGTGCGGCGGGCACCGGCCATGCGCGCCTATCCGTGCGATGTCACCGAGCAGGCCCCGGTCCAGGCCACGGTCGACGCGGCCACCGCCGAACTCGGCCCGATCGAACTGGTCGTGCACGCCGCCGGGCTGTGCCGGATCGGGCGCGCACTCGAGCAGCCGCTGGACACCCTGCGGCGCGTGTTCGAGGTCAACTACCTGGGCACCGTGCACGTGGCGCGCGCGAGCATGCCGGGAATGATCGAGCGCGGCCGCGGCACCCTCGTCGTGTTCGGCTCGCTCGCCGGGTGGCTGCCCTCCCCGCGGCTGGCCGCCTACTCTTCCTCGAAGTTCGCCGTCACCGCGTTCTGCGAGGTGCTCGCCCAGGAGACCGCGGGGACCGGGGTCCGGATCCTGTGCCCCTGCCCGGATCACGTGGAGACACCGCTGGCCGAACAGGTGCGCGCCACCGATCCCGCCGTACTGGGCGGGCGCCGGGGCGCCGATCCCGCGAGCGTGCTCGACGCCGTGGATCGCGCGATCGCCGATCCGCGCGCGCCGCTGTTCGTGTTCCCGGCCGCGGGTACTCGGGCGCTCTGGCGGGCCCGCCGGTTCGCGCCCCGGCTGCTCGGCAGGCTGATCACCCGGTTCGTGCGGCCGTCGGACTGAGCGGGAGCGCAGCGGCGCACGATCAGTCCGGCGATCCCGGGACGCGGCAGCAGCGGGCCGGTGACGATATCGGCGCCGCAGTCGCGCATCCGCCGGCGGAACAGTCCTGGCGCGAGCAGTCAGGAGGCCACGGCCACCGCGCTTGGTCGTGGTTGGATGCTTCGACCAGTTGAGATCGTGCCGGAATCCACCCGCGGGCCCGGCGAGATTCAGCCGTCGATCACCGCGTCCAGCATTCCGGGAAAGCGCGCGTCCAGGTCGGCACGGCGCAGGCGCATGTACAGGTTCCGGCCCTGCTTGCGTTGTTCGACGATGCCGTTCTCCCGCAATACCCGCCAGTGATGGCTGGCGCTGCTCTTGGTCATCTCCGGCAGGATCTGCCTGCAGGTCAGTTCCTCTCCGTCGGCGAGCGTGCGCACCACGCGCAGCCGCACCGGGTGATCGAGCGCGGCGAGTACCGCCTCGATGCGCAGCCCCGCGCGATCGGGGTGTTCGAGTTCCTCCACACATCCGATTGTACGACTTGATTCGAACGGATATGGTTCGAATCAAATCGAACCATAGGAGGAACCGTGATCCAGCAAGAACTCGCCGAGAACTTCCACAAGGCGCTGATCAGCAAGGACTGGACGCTGATGCGCACGCTCATGCGCGCGGATGCGAGCTGGACCCTTCCCGGGGACAACCGGATCTCGGGTACCGCGCACGGCGTGGACGAGGTGCTTGCCCGTGCTGAACTGATCGCCAGCTACGGGCTGAACTTCGCACTCGAACACGTGCTGGTCAGCAGGGACAACATGGCGCTTGCGCTGCACAACACGGCGCGCAGGGGAGAGCTCGTGCTCGACGAACACCTGGCAACGGTGTGTCGGATCGAGGACGGAGTGATCGCCTCGATCGAGACCTATCTCTCGGATCTGGACGGGATGAACGCCTTCTTCGCCGAGCCACCCGAATAGGCGGTTGCCGACACGGCAACGGTCCTTGTCGGCCCGCCTTCCGCTGTCTACAACGCACTGGTCGCCCGCGAACGGCGCGGGTGCGGCTGCGGCGAGAGGTGAACCGGATGCGGGTGGGAATTGCTCAGGTGGACTGCCACCTCGGCGATGTGGCCGCGAACCTGGAGACCGCCGAGCGCATAGTGCGCCGGGCAGCCGAGCGGGACGCGGATGTGGTGGTATTCCCCGAACTGAGCCTGCACGGCTATTCGCTCGGGGCGCTCGACCGGGAGATGTCGGTGCCGGTGACCGATCCGCGGCTGGCGAAGCTGTCCACGCACGGCCCGGATGTGCTGCTCGGCCTGCACGAGGACGGACGGCTGCGGCTGTACAACGCGGCGAGCTATTTCAGCGACGGCGAGCTGCTGCACACCCACCGCAAGCTGTACCTGCCCAACTACCGGGACTGGGAGGAGCGCAAACACTTCAGCCCCGGGCAGAGCTTGCGGGCCTTCGACACCGCGCATGCCAGGGCGGCCACATTGATCTGCAACGATGCCTGGCAGTCGGTGCTGCCCTGGCTCGCCGCCCAGGACGGGGCCGAGGTGCTGTTCGTGCCCACCAACAGCGCCTCGGGCCTCGCCCCCGGCGCGATCGACACCACCGTGTACTGGCGGGATCTGCTGCTGGCGATCGCGCGGCTGCAGCAGTGCTGGGTGGTGTTCGTGAACCGGGTCGGTGTGGAGGGCAATGCGCGGTTCTGGGGTGGTTCGCGGGTGCTCGATCCGTGGGGCGATGTGCATGCCGAGATACCCGGCGATACGGCGGAACTGCTCGTGGCGGAACTGGATGTGTCCGCGGTGCGCAGACGGCGCAGGGAGATGCCGCTGGTGCAGGAATCGCGGTTCGGCCTGGTTTCCCGCGAGGTGAACCGGCTGCTCGGGGAGGGGCACGACTGATGTTCGACCTGCACGTGCACGCTGCGCCGGACATCACGCCCCGGCTGGCCGGGGACCGGGAGATCGTCGAGGCCTATGCGGCAGCCGGGTTCACCGGTTGTGTCCTCAAAGGACATTACGAGTCCACCGTCGGCCGGGCCGCCGCGGTGACCGGGGCGCTCCCGGTCTACGGCGGCATCGCGCTCAACCAGCATGCCGGCGGGATCAACCCGGCCGCGGTGCGGGCCTGCCTTGCCGCGGGTGGGCGGGTGGTGTGGATGCCGACCCAGGATGCGCGATTGCAGCGCAGGGCCGGGCTGCCGAGCCTGCACGGTGGCCCCACCTACGCGTTGCCGCCGGTGGATCCGGGTGCGGAAGAACCCGCGCGCCGGATCTGCGCACTGATCGCCGAGGCGGACGCGGTACTGGCCACCGGGCACCTCGGGGCCGAAGAAGTCGCCTGGCTGGTGTGTACCGCGCGCGCCGAGGGGGTGCGCCGGATCTTGCTGACCCACCCCGGTTACACGGTCCCCGCGATGAGCGCCGCACAGACCGGGGAACTCGCCGAACTCGGGGCGTGCGCCGAGATCACCGCGTTCCAGCTGCTGCATCAGCCGGAGATGACCGCGGCACGGCTCGCGGACTTCGCCGCGCGAGTGGGGCTCGAACACATCGTGCTGTCCTCGGACGCGGGCCAGCCGGATTCCCCGCCGCCACCGCAGGCGCTGGAACTGCTCGTGGACGCGCTCGCCGGGGAAGGGCTCGACCGGGGCGCGCTGCTCGCCTGTGCCGGGGAACGGGCCGAACGACTCGTGGTTGCTCGCTGAGCAACCGGGGTTGCCCTCTGGTGTCGCGGTCTCCAAGCTTGCCGGCATGGCGACCGAGCCGACGAACAGCGTGCACCGGGCAGCGGCGATCCTGTTGGCCCTCGGGTCCGAGCGGAACGCGGTCCGCGAAGGCCTCGGGGTCACCGAGATCGCCCGGATCGTCGGGAAGGAGAAAACCCAGATCTCCCGCGCGCTGCGGGTGCTCGAGGAGACCGGGCTGGTCGAACGGGACCGGGACAGCCTCGGCTACCGGCTCGGCCCGCGGCTGTTCACCATGGCGGCCACCGTCTCCCGGCAGCGGCTGCTCGTCGAGGCCCCCGCGGTGTTGCGCAAACTGGTCAGCGCGACCAAGGAAGGCGCGCACCTGAGCGTGCTGGACGGCACCGGTGCGCTCACCGTGCTCTCCGAGAGCCCGGCCCGCGCACTGCAGGCGGTGAGCTGGGTCGGCCACATCACCCCCTTGCACAACACCTCGAGCGGACGGGCGCTGTTGTTCGACACCGCCGAGCAGGAGGTGCGGGAACTGCTCGCGGACGGCGCGTTTCCCGGCAGCGGCCCGAAATCGGCACCCGATGCGGACACCGTGCTCGCCCGGCTGGCCAAGGCGCGCGACCGCGGTTACGCGCTCGTGGACGAGGAGTTCGAGGAGGGGCTGGTCGCGACCGCGGCCCCGGTCCGGGATTTCCGCGGCCGCATCGTGGCGGCACTGAACGTCTCCGCGCCCAAATTCCGGATCGGCCGCGAGCTCGACACCATCGGGCGCATGGTGCGCGCGGCCGCCGAACAGCTGTCCGTGAGCCTGGCGGGCGGGCAGCATCGGACGCCCCGAACACAGCGCACCGGAGGAGAATCGTGATTTCCCGTCCCCTGTTCGCCCCGGGACTCCAGGGGATCGACCGGGATCGGATGGCTGTTCCCTTGCGGCACAGGGGGTTCCGGCGCATCCGGGTCGAAGGGATCCGCTGCGAGGCGGTACTCACCGGCAGGAGGCGGTGACAGGGACTCCTTCGGTGCGGTAGCTCAGTCGCCGTCGCCGTCGGCGTCCACCGTGGTGTGCGCGGTCGGGCTGCCGTTCGCGCAGTCGACCCGCACGGTGATCTCCGAGTCCTCGGATTCGAACTCGATCTTCGCGGTGCGGTCCGGGCCGCGGTCGATGTCGTCGGTGCGGTACCCCTGGCGCGGGGTCCAGGAGATCAACTGGGCCTTGCCCGCCGAGCAGGCAGCGACCACGCTGCCACCCGCGGTGGCGAGCACCTTGTTCGCCGGGCCCGGGGCGCCACTCGACCCCGGCGTGCTCGGTTGCGCGGGCGGCGTCGAGGGAACCGGACTGGCCAGCGCGGCCGCGACCTGCTGACCGTTGAGCGGGCGCTGAGTGCTCTCGGCGATTCCGCTGCCGATCGCGGTGACCGAGGCGATGCCGACCGCGGTCGCCGCGGCCGCCGCGCACGCCCAGCCCGCGACGGCAAGGACGGTCCGGGTGCCGTTGCTTGCCATGCCCCCGACTATCCCAGGCTGGAGGCTAAGCGCGCACTAAGGACTCCTACGCGAAGACGATCACTGGGCTACCGTGTCCGGATGGCGAACGTGTTGCTCATCGAGGACGAGGTGTCCATCCGGGCCGCGCTGCACCGGGCCCTCGATGAGCGCGGGCATGCGGTGGCCTCCGTGCGTGCGGCGATGGACGGGCTCGCGCGGGCCACCAAGGAGCGTCCCGATCTGGTCGTGCTCGACCTCGGGCTGCCGGACATGGACGGGGTGGAGATGCTGCGCATGCTACGCGCGGTGTCCTCGGTACCGGTGATCGTGGCCACGGCACGCGAGCAGGAGAGCGAGATCGTGCGGGTATTGGACGCGGGAGCGGACGATTATCTGGTCAAGCCGTTCTCCGGGGCACAGCTGGACGCGCGCATCCGCGCGGTGCTGCGCAGGGGTGGCCGGGAGGACGAGGAGAGCGCCTGCGTGGTCGGCGGGCTGCGGGTGGATCCGCGCTCCCGCGAGGTGGAGCTCGACGGGGAACGCCTCGAGCTGGCCCCGCGCGAATTCGAGCTGCTGCACTACCTGGCGGTGCGTGTGGGAACCGTGGTGAGCAAACGGGAACTGCTCACCGAGGTCTGGCAGATCCCCTACGGCGGCGCGGACAAGACCGTGGATGTGCACCTGGCCTGGTTGCGCCGCAAGCTGAACGAGACCGCGGCGAACCCGCGCTATCTGCACGTGGTGCGCGGGGTCGGGGTCAAGGTCACGGCGCCGGAGTCGTGAAGCGATGAGGAGGAGGCTCGCGCTGCTGGTCGCCGCCACGACCTCGCTGGTGCTGGTGGCCTTCGTGATCCCGTTGGCGATGCTGGTGCACACGGTAGCCGAGGACCGGGCGGTGAACGCGGCGACGCGCGCCGTGGATTCGCTGGCCCCGATCGCCGCGACCGCGGACCGGCGCGGCCTCGCGCTCACCCTCGGCCAGACCAACGCGACCGGGGAACAGCCGGTCACCGTGTTCCTGCCGGACGGCACGGTAGTGGGCGCACCGGCGCCGCGCTCGGCCGCGGTGCGCCTGGCCGCGCGCGGCCAGAGCCTGACGGCGCAGGCACCGGGCGGGCGGGAAGTGCTCACTTCGGTGGGCACCGGCGGCGGCACCGCGGTGCTCCGGACCTTCGTCACCGATGCCGCGATGCACCGCGGCGTACAACGGGCCTGGCTGATCCTGGCCGGGCTCGGTGTGGTGCTCGTGCTGGTCGGGGTGCTCGTCGCGGACCGGCTCGCCCGGTCCCTGGTGCGCCCGATGGGGGAGCTCTCCGCGGTATCGCACCGGCTCGCCCGCGGTGAACTGGACGCGCGCGCGGCCGCCGAGGGCCCGGCCGAGGTGCGTTCCGTGGCCACCGCGCTCAATCATCTCGCCGGGCGGATCCGGGACCTGCTCACCGCGGAACGCGAGGCGGTCGCCGATATCTCGCACCGGCTGCGTACCCCGCTGACCGCGCTGCGCCTGGAGGCCGAGGCGCTGCGCGATCCGGCAGAGGCGGAGCGGATCAACGCGGGCGTCGACGCGCTGGAGCGTTCCATCACCGCGGTCATCACCCAGGCGCGCGGACAGCAGGGCGAGCCGGGACGCGCGGACGCGGCCGCCGTGGTCGGTGAACGGGTGCGGTTCTGGTCGGCGCTGGCCGAGGACACCGAGCGGGAGGTGCGCGCCGAACTCGCGCCGGGCCCGATTCCGGTGCGGTTGAGCCAGGAAACGCTCGCCGCCGGGGTGGATGCATTGCTCGGCAACGTGTTCGCGCACACCCCGGACGGCACCGGATTCACCGTGCTGCTCACGGCGCGCCCGGAGGGCGGGGCCCGGATCGTGGTGCGCGATCAGGGTCCTGGATTCCCCGATGCGCCTGCCTCCCGCCGCGGGGTGAGCGGGGCCGGTTCCACCGGGCTCGGCCTGGACATCGCCCGGCGCGCCGCGCGTGAGGCGGGCGGTGAACTCGCACTCGGCGCCGCACCCGGTGGCGGGGCCGAGGTGCGCGTGGAGCTCGGCGCACCCTTAGGGAACGCTTAACCCTCGCGCAGCGCGGTCCTAGCGCCCGCCGCGACAGGGTGGACCGGTCAGCTTGGACGACACACCGATGGAGGAAGACCATGATGCGCAAGACCGTGATCACCGTGGCGGCAGTCGGGGCGTTCGCGCTCGCCGGGACCGGAGTGGCGCTGGCGAGCACCGCGGGCAGTACTGCTCCGGGCGCGGACCAGACCATCAGCCAGGACCAGGGCACCGGCCAGCAGAACACCGGTCAGGCACAGGCGGCGGGCACCATCAGCAAGGACCAGGCGGTGCGCACCGCCCAGGCCAAGGTGCCCCAGGCGCGGGTCACCGAAGCCGAGCTCGACCACGAGAACGGCGTGCTCATCTGGGAGATCGACCTGGAGAACCCGAGCACCGAGTACGAGGTGGACGTGGACGCGCACACCGGCGCGGTGCTCAAGGTGGACCAGGACGACAACGACGGCCGGGACGGCGTCTGCGACGACGACTGAGCCGGCGGATCGTGCCGGATCGGTGCCTACCGCACCGATCCGGCACGGACCTTTCTGGGCTTTCTGGCGAACCGCTCTGGGCGGAATTCCGGAGGCTGTTCGCGCTGCCCGGTGACGAGCTCGGCGATCAGGGCACCGGTCGAGGGGCCGAGCGCGAGGCCGAGCATGTTGTGCCCGGTGGCCAGATAGGTGTTGCGGTGCCCGGGAAGGCGCCCGATCAGCGGCAGGCCGTCCGGTGTCATGGGCCGGGATCCGACCCATTCGGAGTGAATGCGCGACCAGTCGACACCGCGCAGATACGGGTGGGCCGCCTTGCCGATGGCCGCGATTCTGGCGCGGTTGAGCCGATCGTGATCGCGATCGAATTCCATGGTCCCGGCGATCCGGACATGCCCGTCCATCGGGGTGACCGCCACCCGGGCGTCCTCGAGCTTGACCAGCCTGCTCGGTGGCTCGCTGAACTCGGCGGAGAAGCTGTATCCCTTGCCGGGGAACATGTTCAGCGCGACACCCGCGTTCGCGCTCAGTTCCGGGCTCCGAGCACCGGCCGCGAGCACCGCGGCACCGGCCCGGGTCTCACCGAGACTGGTGTGGATCACCGTCTCTCCGCGGACCTCCCGGATGTCGTTGACCCGGGCGCCCTCGATGATCTGGACCCCGGATTTCTCCAGCACCGCGACCAGTGCGGAGACGAACCGGGACGGATCGAGCGTCCATTCCTCGGCGATCTCGAATCCGGCGCGGGCCCCTTCGGCGAGGCAGGGTTCCCGCTCGGTGAGCGCCCCGCCGGTGAGCAGCGGACCAGCCGCGGCGGAACCGTTGGCACGGACCAGTTCGTGCACGCGGGCCGCGGAACTCTCGGAGCCGAAGACGTAGAGATAACCCTTCTTGTTGATCTCGACATCCACCCCCTCGGCGCGCAGCTCGTCGAACCGGTGCCGCGCATCGGCTCCGAGCATGGCCAGTGCGGCGACCCCGGACCGATAGCGGCGCGCGGTGGCGTTGACCAGGAACCGGGACAGGAACCTGATCATCGCGGCGTCCGGGCTCGGATGGATGTGCAGTGCCGAATCCGGCCGGTACATCCCGGCGATCGCGGAGGAGACCATGCCCGGTGCGGCCAGCGGCTGGGCCACGCCAGGGCAGATCTCGCCCGCGTTCCCGCGCGCGGCCCCGCTGCCGAGCCGATCGCGTTCGATGACGGTGACCTCGAAACCCTGTTGGCGCAGATAATGGGCACAGCACAGGCCGATGAGGCCCGCGCCGACGACGACGATCGATTCCGGGAGTGGCTCCCCGTGCATGCGGCTTCCTTTCTAGCTCTTCGTTGACCGCTGTACCGGCTGGTTTTCCGCGGCGGGTGCCTCACCGCTGGCTTCCTCGAGGCTGAGCCCGCGGGTCTCCGGGGCGAGGAAATAGGAACTGATCAGGCCCAGCAGGCAGATTCCGGCGCCGACGGCCATCGCGAGCTGGAGGTTCGCGCTCAGCAGCAGCGGGGCGCCGAAGGTGCCGATGGCCGCGCCGATCCGGCTGACCCCGGTGGTGAACCCGCGAGCCGTCGCCCGCACCCGGGTGGGGAAAAGTTCCGATGGATAAAGGGATTCCAGACACTGCGCGGAGTACATGCCGAGACCGAACAACACGAACAGGGCGATCACCAGGGCCGTCGGCGGTTGCGCGATGATCGTGAGCCCGCCGAGCGAGACCGCGGAAAGGGCGAAGCTGGCCAGCAGCAGTTTGCGGCGGCCCCGGTTGACGAACAACGCTCCGGAAAGGGAGCCGAAGACGAAGAAGACCTGGAGCACGGCCGCGCCGAGATAGCTTCCCTCGCTGAGCCCGAAAGAGGCCAGGATCGTGGGTTCGTAGGTGCTGATCGCGTAGATGGGCAGCAGCTGGCACGCCCAGAACAGGCACACGAAACCGGTCCGGCGGCGGTACGGCGGCCGGAAGATCGTGCTGTACCGGGTCGGCGTGTTCTCCGGGACGGCGAGGTCCTCTATCCGGGCGTCCGGTCCGAGCATCTTGCGCAGCGCCGCTCTCGCCTCGTCGCGGCGGCCCTTGCTCAGTAGCCAGCGCGGTGATTCCGGGGTCCCCATCCGGAGGAACAGGATGAGCAGCGAGGGAACCACGCTCGAGCCGAGCACCCAGCGCCAGGTTCCGGGGTCATCGCTGTTCGACATGATCAGCCAGCCGACGATGTAGGCGACCGCGGCCCCGACCGACCACATCGTGGCGAGCATGACCAGCAGCGGGCCCCGGGAGCGTTTCGGGGCGAACTCGGAGACCAGGGTGCTGGCGATCGCGAAGTCCGCGCCGATCGCCACTCCCATCAGCAACCGCAGCACGATCAGCTGCCAGGGCGCCGTCGCGAAGAACTGCAAGGCGGACAACACGATGAACGCCGCGATGTCGAACAGGTAGATCTTCTGTCTGCCGACCCGGTCGGTGACATAGCCGAAGACCAGCCCGCCGAGGAACATACCGACCAGTGCCGCGGAGCCGATCAGCCCGGACTGGGTGCTCGTCAGGCTGAACTGTTCACCGAGCAAGGGCAGGGACACCCCGATGACGCTGAGGATGTAGCCGTCGCAGAATTCGCCGCCGCCCGCATAGAGCGTGATCAGCACCGGTGTGCGGGATCGAGCCGGCCGCGTTGCCTTTGTCCGCATACCCGGTGACGTTAGCCAGGGCAGTGGCTGGCGTCACTGTACGATACGACCAAGTTCGGCCGGTGAATCCCGGAGCGGATTGTTCGAATCATCCAGGAGGTGCGGTGATGGATCCGTCGATGCTGACCACCGAACTCGCCACCGAGATCGCGAAGGAGACCAGTGAGATCCTCGGCTACCGGGTGCTGATCACCGACAACCGCGGGCTGGTTATCGGCAGTGGGGAACCGGACCGGATCGGCACCATGCACTCGCCCTCGGTCCAGGTCGCCGCCACCCAGCGGTCCAGCAGCAAGACCCGCGCGGAACTCCCGGACGCGGGGGTGCGGCCCGGAATCACCATGCCGATCATCATCGAGGGGACCACGATCGGCACGGTCGGGATCGCCGGACCGGTGCGGACCGTGCGCAAACTCGGCCGCCTCGTGCAGCGCCAGACCGAGATCCTGCTGCGCGAATCCTTCTCCCAGCGCACCCGGGTGCTCCGGGAGAACGCGGGCACCCAGCTGGTCCGGGACATCGTCATGTACGACGAGCGGGTGCTCGAGGAAGAGGTACTGCGCACGCGCGCGAGCGAACTCGGCTACGACCTTTCCGGGGACCGGGTGGCGATCGCGATCGAATCCCGCGACGGTACGGGAACGCGGACACCGCGCGCCCAGCTGGTGCGGGACGCGTTCGCGAACCGGCAGGACATCGTCGCCGAACTGCCGCAGGGCCGGTGGGTGGTGCTGCATCGTGTCACCTGGAGCGCCGACCCCGCCCATGCACCGCGGCAGCGGCTGCTCGAGCGCTGCCGGGCGGCGGCGAACACCCTCGCTGGGCGCGGCACGGTGGTGCGCATCGGCATCGGCGGTATCGGCCGTGGTGTCGCCGAGCTCGCCGGATCCTGTGCGGACGCCGATTCCGCGCTGCGCATCGGGCGGAAGTGTTTCCCGGAGGACGAGGTTCTCGACATCGAGACCGTGCGGATGCACCAGATGCTGGAATCGGTCCCGGTTCCCGCGCGGGAACGCTATGTCGACAGCCAGCTCAGCGCGCTGCGCCGATGCAGGGATGCCGGGCAGCTGCGCTCGACCGTCATCGCCTGGTGCACGAGCGGGTTCAATCTGGTGCGTACCGCGGCACTGCTCGAGGTGCACCGGAACACGGTGGTGTACCGGCTCGACAAGATCAGCGGGGAAACCGGTGCGGACATCCGCGATCCGCGGCTGGTGCTGCCGATGTATCTCGCGTGTCTCGCCGAGGAACTGAGCGAGGCGGGTCCTGAGGGCGGGTGATCTCAGCGTTTCCCGGCGATCCGGCTCGAGATCTGCCAGGCCAGCTCGACGAGCACGATCCCGGCCGCGGCGCAGATCAGCGCGGTCCAGGTGAACGCGAGATTGCCCGGGTCCAATTGGAACAGTTCCTTGGCCAGCGGGATCACGAACATCAGCGCCGAGAGCACCGCCATCACGACCAGCAGCAGCACTCGCCACCAGGTGTAAGGCCGGGCCACGATCGCCAGCACCCACAGGGCGATGGTGATGACGGTGATCAACGCGGTGGTGCTCACCTGTACCTGGTCGCCTTGTCCACTGTGGACGAGCAGGTAGGAGACGAAGCTCGCGGCGGCGATGACGATCCCGGAGGGAATGGCCATGCGCAGCACCCGGGGCACGAATCCGGGCCGCGCGCGCTCATTGTTCGGGGCCAGCGAGAGCACGAAGGCGGGCAGTCCGATGGTGAACCAGCCGACGATGGTCACGTGCCTCGGCAGGAAGGGATAGGGCAGTGCGTCGAATCCGATCAGCCCGGGGATGCCGACCATGACCGCGAGCAACACCGAGTAGACGGTCTTGGTCAGGAACAGGTTGGCGACCCGTTCGATGTTCCCGATCACCCGCCTGCCCTCGGCGACCACATGCGGCAGCGTGGCGAACCTGTTGTCCAGCAACACGATCTGCGCCACCGAGCGGGTGGCCGGGCTGCCCGCGCCCATGGCCACGCCGATGCTGGCGTCCTTGAGCGCGAGCACGTCGTTGACCCCGTCACCGGTCATCGCGACGGTGTGTCCCTCGGCCTGCAGCGCGCCCACCATGGACCGTTTCTGTGCGGGCGTGACCCGGCCGAACACCGAGGACTCCTGCATGATCCCGGCGAGCCGTTCGGGGTCCTCGGGCAGGGTGTTCGCATCGACCGGGTGCCCGGCGTCCGGCAGTTCAAGCGAGGCGGCGACCGCGCCGACCGACTGCGCGTTGTCCCCGGAGATGACCTTGACCGTGACATCCTGGGAGGCGAAGTACTCGAGGGTGTCCTTGGCATCCGGGCGGATGCGCTGTTCGAGCACCACCAGCGCGGCCGGGGTGATCTCGCCGGGCGCATCCGGAGCGTTCACGGCCTGCGCGGCGCGGCCGAGCAGCAGCACCCGGAGCCCGCGCGATCCGATCCGCTCCGCCTCCGCGCGTTCCGCGCTGTCCGCGGCGAGCAGCACATCCGGTGCGCCGAGCACCCAGTTCCCGTGCTCGGCGAAGCTCGCCCCGCTCCATTTGCGTGCCGAGGAGAACGGCGCGATCCCGATGCCGCGCCAGCCGGGATCCTCGGTGTATTCCTCGGCGATCGCGAGCAGGCTCGCGTTCGGGCGCGGATCGGCGGCGGCGAGCGCGGCCAGTGCCTGACCGGCGAGCTCGCGCCCGTCCGCGGCGAAGGGGCGCACCTCGGAAAGCCGCATGGCGTTCTCGGTGAGGGTGCCCGTCTTGTCCGCGCACACCACGTTCACCCTGGCCAGACCCTCGATCGCGGGCAGCTCGTTGACCAGGCACTTGCGTTGGCCGAGCCGGATCACCCCGACCGCGAAGGCGATCGAGGTGATCAGCACGAGTCCCTCGGGCACCATCGGCACGAGCGCGGCGACCATCCCGCGCAGCGCCTCGGGCAGCGCCTGGTTGCCGGCGAGCTGGTTGTAGATGGACAGTGCACCGGCCGGGATCAGCAGATAGGTGATCAGCTTCAGGATCCGGTTGATGCCGTTACGCAGTTCGGAGTCCACCAGGGTGAACTTGCTGGCTTCCTCGGCGAGCTTCGCCGCATAGGCCTCGTGCCCGACCTTCGTCGCGAGGTAGAGCCCGGTCCCCGCGACCACGAAGCTGCCGGAGAGCACCTGATCGCCGGGCTGTTTGAGCACCGGATCGGACTCCCCGGTCAGCAGCGATTCGTCCACCTCGAGCGCCTCGGCGGTCAGCACCTGGCCGTCCACCACGATCTGGTCGCCGGCGCCCATCTCGACGATGTCCTCGGCGACGATCTCGTTCGGGGCCAGCTCCCGGCTCTGCCCGTCCCTGCGCACCCGCGGTTTCGCCTGGCCGATGATGGAGAGCTGGTCGAGGGTGCGTTTCGCGCGCAGCTCCTGGATCATCCCGGTGAGGCTGTTCACCACGATCAGCACCCCGAACAGCCCGTCGAGCAGGTATCCGGTGGACAGGATGATGACGAACAGGATGCCGAGCAACGCGTTGATCCGGGTGAACACGTTGCCCCGGATGATCTCCCAGGTGCTGCGGCTCGCCCTGGTCGGCACATCGTTGCCGCGGCCCTCGGTACGGCGGGCGGCGACCTGCTCGCTGCTCAGGCCGTGCTCGAGGTCGACGTCCACGACGGTTTCCCGGCTGTTGTCCATGAACCGACCCGCACCCCACCTCTGTCCCGTCCACACCCTCCGCGCCGTGTTCGTCGCGATGTGCTGTGTGTTCTCACAGTACCAAGACGCACCACTCGAATGCGGATAAAACAGACTGATCCGACGGGCAGGGTGTGGCGGAGGAAGGCTCAGGCGACCGCGCCACTGCCGGTCACGTGCGCGAGGATGTCCTCGATCCGCACCACCCGGCCGAACGCACCCCAGTTGCCCTCGGGGATCTCGTAGATGTGCACCCACGCGCCGGAATCGCGTTCGTAGAACCGGCGCGGATCCGGATCCGAGTCCGCGAGGACCTTGGTGACCCGCTCCACGATGTCGGTGCGCTTGGCCTCGTTCATCGAGCCCGCCGGGACGCTCACCTTGACCACGAAACGGGGTGGTTCCCCGGGTGTGGTCCGGTCACCGCCGACGAACCAGTCGTCGATCTCGGTGATCGTCAGCCAGGAGATGGACCGGGCGGCCTCGGTGTCCGGTGCGCCCTCGGCGCGCATCACCTCCGCGACGAGCTTCTCGCCGATCTGCGTGCGGCGGTCTTCGGCGAGGCTTCCGCGCGGGGCGAACAGTTCCACGAACGGCATGAGTCAGTCCTTTCATTGAACTTGCTTACCGGGATGACGGTAGCGAAGTGCATTCAATGAGGCAACTGTCTAGGCTCGGGTCGTGCGAAGGACAAGTTTCACGCAGATGCACTGTTCGATAGCCCAGGCGCTCGAGCTCGTCGGGGACTGGTGGACCCCGCTGATCCTGCGCGATCTGCTGCTCGGGCTGCACCGGTTCGAGGATCTGACCGAGAACCTCGGCATCTCCAGGAACCTGCTCACCGGGCGGCTGGCCCAGCTCGTGGAGTCGGGAATCGTGGAACGCAGGCTCTATCAGGATCGCCCGCCGCGCAGCGAATACCACCTCACCGAGGCGGGCCGGGAGCTCGCCCCGGTGCTGATGGCGCTGATGGCCTGGGGTGACAAATGGGCCACGCCCCCCGGAGGTCCGCCGGTCCGGCTGCGCCACGACGCCTGCGGGGCGGTGTTCACTCCGCAGGTGTGCTGCTCGGACTGCGGCGAGCCGGTGACCGCGGCGACCGTCACCGAACTGCCCGGGCCGGGGGCCGCGGCGGGGCCTGGGACCGCACTGTTGCATCGGCGCGCCACGGCGGGCAACGCGGACTGAGCGCTAGGCTGCGCAGACGTGCCGGATACCGAGAACACCCGCCTGACCGCGCCCTCGCTGCCACTCGGTGTGCTGCTGTCCGCGGGCGGTGGGTTCCTCGATGCTTTCACCTATGTGGGTCATCACGGAGTGTTCGCCAACGCGCAGACCGGAAACGTGGTGCTGCTCGGGATTTCCTCGGCGACCGGGCACTGGGCGGACGCGGTGCGCCATGTGCCGCCGCTGATCGCCTTCGTGCTCGGCGTGCTCACCGCGGAGGCGCTGGTGCTGCCACGGGTCGCCCGGTTCGTGCGGCGCCCGATGCGGCTCGCGCTCGTGCTGGAGATCCTGGTGCTCGCGGTACTCGCCGTGGTGCCCGGCGGACTGGGGGACACCGCGGTCGTGGTGCTCGTGGCCTATGCGGCCGCGGTGCAGGCGACCTCCTTCCGCACGCTGCGCCGCTGGTCCTACAACAGCGTGATGACCACCGGGAATCTGCGCACCGCGACCTCGGCCGCGTTCCGCGCGGTGGCCGGGCAGGACCGGGAGGCCGCCGAACAGGCCGGCGCGTTCGGCGCGATCTGTCTCGGTTTCCTCGCCGGTGCCGCCGCCGGTGCCCCGCTGACCCTGCTGCTCGGGGACGCGGCGACCTGGCCGGTGGCCGCGCTGCTCGCCATCGGTCTCGGGCTGTTCCTCTATGACGAACGCAGGAGCCGCTGAGCTCCAGTGAGTGCGCGCGCAGATCCCGTGCCTTTCCGGTATTCGGGTGGGATGAATTCTGGTTTGCCGTGGCTTATTCAGGGATGGGCGCAGCCTGGTCGCGGGCGAGGAATCGGCGGCGGAGTTTCGGTGGTGTGGTGCGTTCGCGGCATCCCCTGTCGAGCACCTCGCCCTCTGACCCCGAGCACGGTGGGGATGCTGTGCTGGCAGCTACCGATCCGTCCTCTGGTGAGCCGAGTGTCGTCGGTCGGGGAAGCCGCGCTCGGTCGAGTCGGCTTACCTCCGGGCTCCTTGGTATGCCCGGAATCGCCGGCGATGCGGCGTAGCCGGGTGGCGGGGATCGTGCTGCTGCAACTCGGCTTCGGCGCGATGCACTACCGCAGCCTGCTCGATGAACCGATCCGCCCCCTCCCGGCTCGACAGTATCGTTCCGATTTCCCGGTGCGTTTCATGCACGGACTGTCCGAAGGCGGGTCGTCTGCAAAACGTCGCCGACAAAGGCCTGTGATCAAGCGTTGTCACTGATCCGATCCGCCGTCCATCCGACCGGGCGCGACGAACGAGGACATCGGTTTCGACTGCGGAACGGGCTGGTGGTATGGAACGAACCGCGACGCCGCGGAATATCCGCGACGCCGCCGAGTTCGCTGTCCGGTTCAGCTGACCGGAGCACTGACCGGGGAGACTTCCGCTGGTCCGTTCAGGTCTGCGGGCCACGCGACCTTGAAGTCGATACCCGGACCGCTGTTCGGCATGGTGAAGGTGGCCGACGTCGCGGGAGCGCCGGGCGTGTGAGCGTCCGGCGTGCGGACGTAGACCTCGGCAGGGTGCTGCTCGTCGATGCGGACCTGCTTCGCCGAGCCGGGCTCACTCTGGAAGCCCTCCACGCCCAGCTGCTCACCGCTCCCGCTGTAGAAGGCCAGGTTCGCCGGCGACCCGGTCATCAAGCACGAAACCCCAGGCTTGGCGGTGAACTTGATCCGAAACAGTTTGTCCTGCGGTGTAGGAGAGGATCCGACACTCACCTGTGCGGTCACGTCACCGGGCGCGCAGGTGTTGGAGTCGGATGGCATCGCCTGCGCGATCCCCGCCGTGGCCACCCCACCTGCGAGCATGGCGCCGGCCGCGATGGTGACGGCAATCGTGCGCGTCGAGTTCTTCATGGGAATTCCCTCCGTGGTTTCGCTCGCTGCTTTGGGCTATGTGGGGAAGACGCCGGGTCTGGCTCCCGGGTTGGCCGACGTGACATTGGTCGGGGCAAAGCAACCCGGATCGGGCTTGAACGTCTCTGCGCGCGGGGAGGGAAGCAGGGAAGTTCCCGATCGGGCGATGGCAGAACCGCCGCAACAGGATCCGCAACAACACGACGGCTGCCTACGTCGAGAGAGGGCATGCCCTCTGGCTCGGTCCACTGCCAGAAATGATACCGAAATCGCGGCGCAGGGAATTGTGAGCCGATAGCCGCAATAGGGTAACCAAAATACCGTGTGAACATTTCCGGTCATTCAGCCAGGAAATACCGTCGTCCCGCCGAGCACGGTGCACACGCAGCTCGCCTGCAGCAGTTCCTCCGGTCCGGCGAACGGATCCCGGTCGAGCACCACGAAATCGGCGAACAGTCCGGCGCGCAGGCTGCCCTGTTCGTGCTCGGCCCGGCAGGCCCACGCGGAGTCGGCGCTGGCATGGGTGATCGCCTCGCCGAGTTCGAGCGCGAATTCCGGTTGCAGCGCCGGAAGTTCGGGGGACAATGCGGAGCGCCGGGTGTTCGCGATGAACATGTTGGGCAGCGGTGGATGCGGGGCGGTCGGCGCGTCGGTGCCGAACACGAGCCGGGCCCCGGCCGCGGTGAACTCGGGCCAGGCGAATCCGCGTCCGGCGCGCTCCGGTCCGAGCATGGCGGCCCAGTTGGGGCGGATGGCGGGATCGGCGTGCACCGGTTGCATGGAGGCGGTGACCCCGAGCTCGGCGAGCCGGGGAACATCGGCCTGGTCGGTGTATTCCAGGTGTTCGATGCGATGGCGCCGCGCTCGTGGGCCGTTGACCCGGGTGGCGTGTTCCAGTGCGTCGAGCGCGATGCGCACGCTGCGGTCTCCGATGGCGTGCAGCGCGATCTGCAGCCCCGCCGCATCGGCCGCGGCCACCGCGGGCGCGAGCGCCTCGGGTTCCCAGATGGCCTCGGCGTTGGATCCGTCCACATAGGGAGAGTTCATGCTCGCGGTGCAGCCGTCGATCACCCCGTCCACGATGAACTTCACCCCGACGACGCGCAGCCGTCCGGTGTGGTGCCGCTGCGCGAGTTCGGCTGCGCGGCGCACCTGTTCGAGCGGATCCCGGTTGCGGCTGATCAGCCAGTGCGCCGCGATGCGCAGCCCGGGTTCCCCGGCACGTTCCAGGGCGGCGAGCCCGTGCTCGTCCAGGGCCATGTCCACCACGCCGGTCACCCCGCTGCACTGATAGGCGCGGGTCGCGGCGGCCAGCGCGCGGTCCCGTTCGGCATCGGTGGACACGTCCTCGAGGAAGGGCCACACCAGATCCTGGGCGGCGGTCTCCACCAGGTGCCCGCTCGGCTCCCCGGTCACCGGATCCCGGTCCACCCGTCCGCCGACCGGGTCGGGTGTGTTCGCGTCGATGCCCAGTTCCGCCAGTGCCGCGCTGTTCACCCAGACCGAGTGGTAGTCGTTCGCGTCCAGGTACACCGGCCGGTCGGGTACCACGGTATCGAGCATGTCCCGGGTCGGGCGTCCTTCGGGGACCGCGTCGAACAGCCAGCCACGGCCGAGTACCCGCGGCGCGTCCGGGTTGTCCCGCGCCCAGTCGCGTACCCGGCGCTGGATCTCGGCGAGGTTCCCGGCATCGGTGAGGTGTGCCTGCAGCTGCGCGGCACCGGCCATGAGCAGATGCACATGCCCGTCCACGAAACCGGGCAGCACGGTCCGCCCCTCCAGGTCGACCTCGGTAGCCTCCGGCCCGTAGTCGCGGGCACCTCGCTCGTCCCCGACATAGCCGAGGCGGTCCCCGGTGACCACGAGCGCGCTCGCCCACGGTTGCCCGGGATCGGCGGTGAACAGTTTCCCGTTGGTATAACGAATCACGGCACGGCCTTTCGCGGCTGTTGCTGGGTGATGCAATGGATTCCGCCGCCACGGGCGAAGATGGCCCGCGCGTCCAGGCTGACCACCTGGCGACCGGGATAGGCCTCGGCGAGGATCGCGGCCGCCTCGGCGTCCACCGGATCCTCGAAGGAACAGGCGATCACCGCGCCGTTGACCACGAGGTGGTTGACGTAGCTGTAGTCCACCCAGCCCTCGGCATCGCGCAGCACTTCGGGCGCGGGCAGGTCCACGATGCGCCACGGATCCCCGTCCGGGGTGCGCGCGGCCCCGAGCCGTTCCCGGATGTCCTGGCAGATTCGGTGATCCGGATGCCCGGGATCGTGCTGGGCGTGCACGAGCAGGGTTCCCGGTTCCGGGATGGTCGCGAGGATGTCCACGTGGCCGCGGGTGCCGAACCGCTGACTGTCCCTGGTCAGCCCGCGCGGCAGCCAGATCGGGTTGCTCGCCCCGATGGTCCGCGCGAGCTCGGCCTCCACGGATTCCTTGGTGTGCCCGGGATTGCGGTACGGGTCCAGTTGCACGGTCTCGGTGAGCAACACCGTGCCGAGCCCGTCCACGTGGATCCCACCACCCTCGTTCACCAGCGGCGAGTCCACGCTTGCCACTCCGGCCAGCCGGGTGACCTCGGCGCCGACGCGTTCGTCCTTGCCCCAGTGTGCCCACTCCTGCTGGCCCCAGCCGTTGAACACCCAGTCCACCGCGGCCGGTGCGCCGTGCTCGTCGAACACGAAAGTCGGGCCGATATCGCGCATCCAGGCATCGTCGAGCGGGCACTCCACCAGTTCCACGGCCCGGCCGAGCCGGTCGCGGGCCGCGGTGCGCGCGCTCGGGTCCACGAGCACGGTCACCGGTTCGAACTCCGCGACCGCGAGCGCCACCGCACTCCACGCCGCGAAAGCCTCCTCGGCCTCGGCATCGGATTCCCCGAGCGTGTACCCGGCGGTGGGAAAGGCCATCCAGACCCGTTCCTGTGGATCGGTCTCCGCGGGCATCCGGAAGGTCACGCCTCGCCTCCGTAGGGTGCGCCGGGAGCCACCGGTTCGGTGAGCGCGGCATAGGTGTCCGGGCGGCGCGTGGTCAGGAAAGGGAACAGGTCCAGCCAGTCCTTGCGCGCGTCCAGGTCCAGATCGGCCACGAGTACCGCCTCCTGTTCACGCGGGGCCTCCACGAGCACCCTGCCATACGGATCGGAGATGAACGAGGAACCGTAGAACCGCAGTCCGCCCTCGTCCCCGGTCCGGTTCGGCACCACCATGAAGGTGCCCGCGGTGATCCCGTTCGCCACGATGACCTTGCGCCACAAGGGCTGCGTGTCGAATCGGGGGAAGGTGGGCTCGGAGCCGATCGCGGTGGGGTAGACGAGCAGTTCGGCGCCGGCGAGCGAATAACAGCGGGACACCTCGGGGAACCACTCGTCCCAGCAGGTCGGCAGGCCGAGCGCGACACCGTCGAGCGCACCGGGCCGGTACACCGGATACGCGTCCTCGGCCGGTCCGGCACGGAAGTAGGTGTCCTCGTAGTAGCCGGGGCTGACCGGAATGTGCAGCTTCCTGGTGCGCCCGAGCAGTTCGCCGTCCGGGCCGACGAGGATCGCGGTGTTGAACCCGAGACCGTCCGCGGCGTCCGCGCGCTCGTACAGCGAGGCGTGTACCAGCACACCGTGTTCCTTGGCCGCGCGGCTGGCGAAGGCGTAGGTGGGTCCGTCGGTGAGTTCCTCGGCGGCGCGTCCGGGTTCGGCGCCCGCGCGTTCGAAGGCGGGGTAGCGGGACAGGGTCAGCTCGGGCAGGAACACCGCACGGGCGCCCTGTCCGGCGGCCGCGCCGATGCCCTCGGACAGCCGCTCCTCCAGGACCGCGGGATCGGGATCCCAGGCGTGCTGCACGAGCCCGATGCGCAGCGGCGTACGGGGTTCCCGGTCCGCGCGGGCGAGCGAGGCGGGCGGGACCGGGCTGGTGATGACTCTCATCCTTCTCCTTGACTCGTGATCCGGGCACGGGTGGCCCGGGCAGGTACTGTGATCGGGTCCGCCGGCTCCGGCCAGCAGCGCAGCGCGATCAGGTAACCGATCCCGGTGATGGCCATCGAGCCGAGCACCGAGAGGTCGATGCCGCCGGCCAGTGCGGCCAGTGGTCCGTGGTAGAGCTCGGTGTCCACGGCGAGCAGGCCGAACACCGAGCCGAGCACGAAGGGGATCACCGCGCGCAGGTTCCAGCCCCCGGTGAACCAGTAGCGGCCACCCCTGCGGCGCTCGTTGAACACCTGCAGATCGGCCGGGTCGTAACCGCGGCCGCGGGTGCGCAGAAACCCGATCAGCGTGATGATCACCCATGGTCCGGCGAATCCGTTGAGCACCACGGTCATCGCGGTGATCGAGTCCACCGCGTCGGTGGCCACCGCGCCGAGATAGACCAGGGCCACCGAGGCGATCGAAGTGATCAGCGTGGTGTGCACCCTGCGCAGCCTCGGCAGCAGCGCGACCAGGTCCAGGCCGCTGGAATACACCGTCATCACGCCCTGGCCGAGCCCGCCCACGAGCGCGATCAGCAGGACCGGGAGCACATACCAGGCAGGCGCGATGGCGACGAGGTTCTGCACATAGGACCCGGTCAGCCCGCCGAACGCGGTCGCGGTGAACGAACCGAACACCGAGGTGATCCCCAGACCGAGGAACAGGCCGCCGCCGCAGGCGAGCAGCACCCTGCGGTCACCGTGGCGCTGGGCGACCCGCCTGGTGTAGTCGCCCATCCCGGTGGCGTAGGACAACGGCCCGCCGATCGCGATCACCACCGCGAACACCCAGGTCTGCCAATGCCCGCCGAGCAGATAGTGCCCGGTTCCCGCGGGCGCTGCCCGGAAACCGAAGGCGAACGCGGGAAGGCCGAGCAGCAGCAGGGCCGCGACCACCGGGAGCACGAAGCGCTGCATCGCGACCACCGTGCCGTGCCCGAACAGGGCGACCACGACCACCTCGACCGCGATGAGACCGTAGCCGATCGCGCGGGTGCCGTCCGATGCGGAGAGCCCGAAAACCCGGTGTGCCACCGCGATCAGCGCGTCCCCGGAAGTCCAGACCGCGATGGCCGCATAGGCGAGCGCGAACAGCAGCGTGATCCCGGAACCGACGAGCCTGCCGGTCACCCCGAAATGCGCGCCGCTGGAGACCGGGGTGCTCGTTCCGGTGCGCGGTCCGAGCAGGCCGAGCGGAGCCACGAGCAGGGTGCCGAGTGCGATCCCGGCGAGACTCGAAGTGACCGCGTCGAAGAAGTCCAGCCCGTAGGTCACCGGAAGCCAGCCGAACACGATCACCCCGAAGGAGAGGTTCCCGCTGAAGAACACCGTGAACAGGTTGGCCGGGCCGGAGGTCCGCTCGTGTTCGGACAGGTACTCGATTCCCGCCTGCTCCACCTTGCCGAACCGGTCGTGTCCGGACACGGTCACCTCCCTGCACTGGGCTTAGAGCACATCCGAGAACCCCGTGTCCTGCTGCGCTGCGATGTCGGCGAAGTACCTTCGCATGCCCATCGGCTCCTCGCTGCGAAGGTGCGCAACCACCGCAGAAACCCACTGCGGCTCATTCCTCCGCCTTGCCGGTCCCGGGTGCGGATGTCCCGCAAGGCACCCGCCGATCCGGCTCCCGCTCGCGACGGACAACGGGCTCTCAGACGCGCTCCTGGTGAGTCGCAGTCTGGCATTGACTGAAAATTCAGTCAATGCCGTGGAGCTCATCGCGTCCGGTCCGTTGTGGGAAAGTGTCAGGAGCCGAGCTCGGCACGCACCGTCGCGGTGATGTGCGTGCGCGCCTGCTCGGTGCTCAGCAGCCCGGCCAGCCAGCGGTTGGACAGGCCCTCCACCATCGCGGTCAGCCGCAGCGCCACCGTTTCCGGCTCTGTTTCCGCGCGGATGCTCCCGTCCGTGCGGCCTTGTTCGATCAGTTCGACGAGCTGGTCGGTCCAGTAGTCGGTCGCATCACGGATGATGGGGCGCAGTTCCTCGTCGAACACCGCGGCCCCGCGCACCTCGCCCCAGACCGCCGAGTTCTCCCTGGTCTGCTCGTCCTCGGCGAACTCGCTGAGCATCCGCTCGAGCAGCCGCCGCATCCCGGTGCCCCCGCTCGCGGACTCCGACTCGGCGGCGAGTCGTTCGTTGATGTGCAGCATGGCCTGGGTGACCAGACCGGAGCGGTTGCGGAAATGGTGGTAGATCAGCGCGGTGGAGACCCCGGCCTTCGCTGCCACTTCCTCCACCCGCAGCCCGCGCACCCCGGTGCGCGCGATCACGTGGCAGGCGGCGGCGAGCAGTTGCGTTCGGCGGTCGGTCACGCCTTGCACGGTAACGGTCGCTCGCCCGGCTCCCGCCGCGTGCCCCGGTGGTTTGACAGTGCGGCTGGGCGCGGATTAGATTCCGCGGCGAAGCGGAGGCGCGCCCCGCGACAACCGAATAGGCCCGCGCTACGGCGGGCGGTTACTAGAGACCTGAGAGAACAGTGGCCCGTGCACACGACGGGAGACTGTTCTCTTTTTTTGTGCTCGGACTACGGCAGTGCGGGGTGGTTTTCATGCGCGGTACCCGGGAGCGGGTGAGTTACCTGCTCCTCTCGGTGACCGGCGGCGTCATCTTTCAGGTGGCCTATATCCGGTTCGTTTTCCTCGAACCGACCTATCGGGCGCTGCACCTGACCGCTCAGGAATACGGCACCGTCATGTCGGTCTTCGGTGCCGTCGCCGCGGTGATGTACTTCGCCGGAGGCTGGTTCGCCTCCCGGTTCCCGCCACGCGCGCTCATCGTGATCGCGCTGCTCGGCACCGGAGCCGCCGATCTCTACCTGACCACTGTTCCCGGCTACGGCGGGGTGCTCGCCGCGCACATCGGGATGGCGGTCGCCGGGATGGCGCTGTACTGGCCCGCCCTGGTCCGGGTGATCGGCTCGCTGGGGCAGGCGCGGCAACAGGGCAGGCTGTTCGGATTCCTCGAGGCTATCCGCGGCGTCACATCCACCGCGATCGGCGCGATCGGCGCCCTGCTGGTGAGCAACGCGCTCGCTCCGGAGGCCGGGGTGCTCCGGCTGATCGGCGTCTACGGGGTGCTGTGCGTGCTGCTCGCGGTGCTGGTCTGGTTCGTGCTCGGCGACCGGGAGCGCGATACACCGGCCGCCACGGGCACCCTCTCGTTCGCGGTCCTCGCCGCCGCGGTGCGGAACAAGTACACCTGGCTGCTCGGCGGCTCGATCATGCTGATGTACTGCTTCTACACCACCCTCGGCTACTTCTCCCCGTTGCTCGAGCACCGCTTCGGCCTCGGACTCGGGCTGATCGGCATCATCGGAGTGGTGCGCACCTACGTGTTCCAGTTCCTCGCCGGCCCGGTCGGCGGGTTCTGTGTGGACAAGCTCACCGGCTCGACCCCGAAGTTCCTGCGGCTGACCTTCGCGGGCGCGGTGGTCTGTGTCGCGCTGTTCCTGATACTGCCCGAGCGCGCGCAGTTGTGGTGGGCCGCGCTCGCGCTGATGTTCGTACTCTCCGCGATGGTGTTCACCAGCAGGGGCGTGTACTGGGCGAGCATCACCGAAGCGCGCATCCCCGAACAGCAGCGTGCCGGGGTGATCGGTCTCGCCTCCGGTCTCGCCTATCTTCCCGATGCCTTCCTCCCGGCGCTTTCGGCGTGGTGGATCGGCGATCCGAGCACGAACACCGCGCCGCACGGCGGCTATGGCGCCTTGTTCGGTGCCCTCACCGTGGCCGGGTTGCTCGGACTCCTGCTCATCACGCTCACCGTGCGCGCCCAGCGCCGCGAATCCGCGCCGGAGCTCGCCCCCGCACCCGTTGCCTGAAAAGGAAAGACACCGACCATGGATATCGACGACTTCTCCCTCGACTTCTTCTCGCTCACCGGAAAGAACGCGATCGTCACCGGCGGCAACACCGGGCTCGGGCAGGCGTTCTCGCTCGCGCTGGCCAAGGCGGGCGCCGACGTCTACGTGCCGAGTGTGCTCGACGATGGGGGCCGGACCCGGGAACTGATCGCCGGAACCGGGCGCCGGATGGAGTTCCACCGGATCGACCTCACCGAGCCCGGGGCGCCCGCGCTGGTCGCCCGGTCCTGTGTGGACACTCTCGGTTCGGCCGACATCCTGGTGAACTCGGCCGGGATCGCCAGGCTGGCCGCGGCCGCGGAATTCGGCCGCGAACAGTGGGATCCGATGCTCTCGGTCAACCTCACCGCGCCGTTCGAGCTCGGCCACGAGGTATCCCGGTTCATGATCGGGCAGGGCTCCGGGAAGATCATCAACATCGCCTCCCTGTTCTCGTTCCTCGGCGGCCAGTGGTCTCCGGCCTACGCGGCGAGCAAACACGGCATCGTCGGGTTCACCAAGGCGTACTGCGATGAACTCGGCGGGTACAACATCCAGTGCAACGCGATCGCACCGGGCTATTTCGCCACCGCGATCACCGAGCAGACCCGCGCGGACCCCGTGACCAACCAGCGCGTGCTGGACCACATCCCGGCCGGACGCTGGGGCGAGGTCGCCGATCTGATGGGGGCCACGGTGTTCCTTGCGAGCGCGGCCTCCGACTACGTGAACGGGCAGGTGCTCACCGTCGACGGCGGCTATCTGACCCGCTGAACCAGAAAGGGAGAACTGTGCAGGAGAACGAGATTCTGGACCGGTTGCGCGCGATCGCCGGAGCAGGGCAGGTGGACACCGAGGAACACCTGCTGCGCGCGGCGAGCGTGGACAGGTTCAAGAAATATCCCGCGGCGCACGGCATCTACGACGGCCCGTTCCCGCTCGCGATCGTGCGCGCGCGGGACACCGCCACGGTCGCCGCGGTCCTCGCGTTCGCCGATGAACACCGCATCAACGTGGTGCCGCGCACCGGGCGCACCGGGACCGAGGGCGGGCTGGAGACCAGTGTGCCGGGCAGTATCGTGCTGGACGGTTCGGAGATGGACGCGGTGCTGGAGATCGACCCGGTGAACATGCAGGCGAGAGTCCAATGTGGAGTGCCGCTTCGCGTGCTCGAGGAACGGCTGCGCGAACAGGGCCTGACCACCGGCCATTCCCCGCAGTCCAAACCGCTCGCGCAGTACGGCGGGCTGGTGGCCACCCGGTCGATCGGGCAGTTCTCCACGCTCTACGGCGGAATCGAGGACATGGTCGCCGGTCTGGAAGCGGTGTTCCCGGACGGCACGGTGAGCCGGATCAAGAGCGTGCCCCGGCGTGCGGCGGGTCCGGACATCCGCTCGATCGTGCTCGGCAACGAGGGCGCACTGTGCTTCGTCACCGAGGTCACCGTGAAGGTCTTCAGACACCAGCCGGAGAACAACCGCTTCCACGGCTATCTGCTCGAGGACGTGCACACCGGGATCGCGATCCTGCGCGAGGTGGTCACCACGGGCTCGAGGCCCTCGGTCGCGCGGGTCTACTCCGAGCAGGACGCCGCCCAGCACTTCGCCCACTTCGCGCAGGGCAACTGTGTCGCCGTGTTCGTCACCGGGGGGCCGAAGGCGATCGCGGAGGCCACGAGCGCCGAGATCGACCGGATCGTGTCCGGGTACCCGCACGAGAAGACCGATCCCGCGCTGATCGAGGAATGGTTCGACAATCTGAACTGGGGACCGGACAAGATCGAGGCGGAGCGGGAGGCGATGCTCACCGAGCACGCGCTCGGCTACACCACCGAGGTCTCCGCGGACTGGTCCACGATCGGGCGGATCTACGATCGGGTGCTGGAACGGATCCGCACCGAGTTTCCGCACGCCAGGGACATCACCCTGCTCGGCGGGCACTCCTCGCACAGCTACCAGAACGGCACGAACATGTATTTCGTGTACGACTACCGGATCGACTGCGATCCGCGCGCCGAGATCGAGAAGTACCACAAACCGATCAACGCGATCATCGTCGAGGAAACCCTGGCGCTGGGCGGCTCCATGGTGCACCACCACGGAATCGGGAAGTACCGCGCCGAGTGGACCGAGCGCGAGCACGGCAGCGCCTATCCGATGCTGCGCAGGCTCAAGGAGGCCTTCGATCCGAACGGGATCATGAACGCGGGCACGATCTTCCCGGCGGACCGATAGATGACCGGCTACCTGCTCGGCATCGACAACGGCTCGCAGAGCACGAAGGTCGGTGTCTTCGACGATCGGGGAAAGCTGCACGGCTGGGGACGGAAAGCTTTGCGCCCCAACGAAAACCCGCGCCCAGGGGTGGTGGAGCACCCGGACGACGACCTCTGGGACTCGATCGGTGCCGCCACCCGTGCGGCCCTCACCGGGTTCGCCGGTGACCCGGCGGAGATCCAGGCGGTCGGGTTGTGCACCATCCGGTTCTGCCGGGCCATGCTGTGCGCCGACGGCACCCTCGCCTCGCCGGTGCTGAGCTGGATGGACGAACGGCTGTCCCGGCCCTATGAGCACACCGATCCGCGGGTTCGTTACGTGACGACCTCCTCCGGTTACCTGACTGCGCGGCTGACCGGCCGTTTCCGGGACACCGCCGCCAATTACCAGGGGAACTGGCCGATCGACACCGGCAGCTGGTGCTGGGCGCCGGACCAGGAGGAGATTCCCGCGCGGATGCTGTTCGAGCTCGCCCTTCCCGGTACGGTGCTCGGCACGGTCACCGAGGAAGCGGCAGCGCACACCGGCCTGCGCGCGGGAACCCCGGTGGTGGCGACGGCCAACGACAAGGCGGTCGAAGCGCTGGGGTGCGGGCTGCGCGGCGCGGATGCGGTGCTGCTCTCGCTCGGCACCTACATCGCCGCGATGACCACGGGCACCCGCGATATCCGGGAGGCGGACGGGTTCTGGACCAATTTCGCCGCCGTGCCACACGAATATCTGTACGAGAGCCATGGCATCCGGCGCGGAATGTGGACGGTGAGCTGGCTGCGGGGACTGCTCGGCATGGATGAGGGGCGGCTCAACGCGGGTGCCGCGGAGGTTCCGCCCGGTTCGGACGGGCTGATGACCGTGCTCGACTGGCTCGCCCCGGCCGGGCAGCCCTACCGCAGAGGCGCCTTCCTCGGTTTCGACGGCAGGCAGGGGCCGTTCCACCTCTACCGCTCGGTGCTCGAAGGCATCGCGCTGACTATGCGCGGGAACATCGAGGCCATGGCCACCGGCCTCGGCACCGGGTTCTCCCGGTTGCTGGTGTCCGGTGGCGGAGCGGATTCGGCCGTGCTGACCGGGATTCTCGCGGATGTCTTCGGGATTCCGGTCATCCGGCAGGACACGGCGAGCGCGGCCGGGCTCGGCGCGGCGATGTGCGCCGGGGTGGGAATCGGTGCGTTCACCGACTTCGCCGAGGCGCAGCGGGCGATGGCGGCGCCTCGGCAGGAGTTCACCCCGGACTCGGGGCGCCACGAGTTCTACCGCCGCCAGCACGAGGTCTACCGGGAGATCACCGCGCACACCGATCCGTTCTTCCAGCGCTGCGTCGAATTGGGCTGACGCCGGGCGCCGAACTCGGCTGAGCGCCGGGCGCACCGCTACATCGCCCAGACGTCCACATTGGACGACGCGATCGCGGTCGCGCCCGCCCCGAGCGCTGCGAGTACATCGTCCTTGTCGCAGACCAGCCCGCCCGCGATGATCGGCACCGTGGTGTCCGCGCGCAGCCAGCCGATGACCCGGGGCACGCAACCGGGAAGGATCTCGACGTAGTCCGGTTTGGAGACGGCGATCTGCCTGCCGAGGCTGTGGTAGGAGAACGAGTCGACGAGGAAGAACCGGTGCACGGCGAGCATTCCCCGCTCCCGCGCGGCCCGGACGATGTTCGCCTTCGTGCTCAGGATCCCGGCCGCGTCGGTCTGCTCGCGCACGAAGCGGACGGCGATCTCCTTGCTCACCAGCCCCTCGATCATGTCCACGTTCACCAGCACCGTCTTGCCGTGCACGGTGAGTTCCCGGACGAGCCCGGCCAGATCGAGCACCGAACCGTAGAGCAGGAAAACGACCGGGCACTCGGACTCCGCCACGGCACGCAGGCCCGCGTCGTCCTTCACGCTCGCGATCACCGGATTGTCCCGGAGCAGTTCCTCCATCACCGCCGATTGTCGCATCACCGCGGGCATCCTGGCCTTGCCCGCCTTCCATAGTTCATGTATACATGTTGCCTATGACTCGTACGCAAGCAGGGAAGCGCACCGAGAACGCGCAGGAGATCGCGTATCGCTGGCTGCGCGACCGGGTCGCCTCGGTGCCGCGATCCGAGGGCGTTTTCCTGACCGAGGGGCAGGTGGCCGAGGCCTCGGGAATCTCGCGCACCCCGGTGCGCGAGGCCCTGCTGCGCCTCGAGGCCGAAGGGCTGCTGCAGATCGTGCCCAAGAAGGGGGCCTTCGTGCCGCCGGTCTCGGATGCCGAACTGCGCTCGGTGATGCAGGCGCGCACGCTGATCGAGGACTGGTCGGTGCGCCGCGTCGCCGAGGCCCCGGACACCGTGCTCGGCGAGCTGGAGCGATTGCTCGGCGAACAGGAGAAGCTGCTCGCGGATCCGGTCGAGTTCATCGAATGCGACCGCACCTTCCACCGCACGATCGTGATCGCCGCAGGCAATCCGGTGCTCGTGGACTTCTACGAATCGCTGCGTGAGCGGCAGTTGCGCATGGGTCTGCGCGCGGTCGCCGGTTCCACCGACCGGGCACGGGTGGTGCTCACCGAGCACGCCGCGATCGTGGACGGGCTGCGGTCCGGTTCGGTCGCCGAGGTCACCGGCGCGCTCGACCGGCACCTGGAGCGCACCCTCGCGGCGCTGAGCATTCCGGATTCGGGGGTCCGGCGATGAAACTCGCGCTGCTGCAACTGGCCAGCCCGCCGGAGGAACCGGTACCCGCCCGGATCGAGCGCGTTCGTGAGCGGCTGCGGAAGCTGCGCGGCGCCGATCTGATCGTGCTGCCCGAGCTGTGGGCGCCCGGTTACTTCGCCTTCGGCTCCTACACCGAACTCGCCGAACCCGCGCACGGTGCGCTGTCCGCCTTCGGCGCCGAGATGGCTCGCGAACTCGGCACCCATCTGCACCTGGGCAGCGTGCTCGAACGGGATGAGCGCGGCAGGCTGTACAACACCGCGCTGCTGTTCGGCCCGGATGGCACGCGACTGCACAGCTACCGCAAGACCCACGTGTTCGGCTACCAGTCGAAAGAGGCGCAGCTGCTCACTCCCGGCGACGCGGTCTCGGTCGCGGAAACCGGATTCGGCAGGATCGCCGCGACGACCTGTTACGACCTGCGCTTCCCAGCGCTGTGGGAGCGGCTGACCGAACTGGGGGCGGAACTGGTCGTCGTGCCCGCAGCCTGGCCCGCGGTGCGGCTCGAACACTGGCGGCTGTTCACCTCGGCCCGCGCGGTCGAAGGACAGTTTCTGGTGCTCGCCTGCAATGCGGCGGGCACCCAGCAGGGCGGGGTGCGGCTCGCCGGGCACAGCAGGATCGTCGGCCCGGACGGCGCACTGCTCGCCGAAGCCGGCGCGGAAGAGTCCGAACTGCACGCGGAGTTCGAGCCGGACGCGGTCGCCGCCTATCGCAAGGAATTCCCGGTGCTCGCCGATCGCAGGCCGATCGCGGCCGATTGAGAAGTGAGGAGATCCGCACGCATGAGTGCACCCAGTTTCCGGTTGCGCCCGATCGGTTCGGAACCGTTCGAGGTGCGGCCAGGCCGGCTGATCGTGGCCGGCTACACCGCGCGCGACGAGGCCGCCGCGCGGGCGCACATCGCCGAACTCGCCGAGATCGGGGTACCCCCGCCGGAGTCCATCCCGGTGTTCTTCGACCTGGCTCCGGAACTGCTGACCACCGCGGCGAATGTCCCGGTGACCGAGGAGAACACCTCCGGTGAGGTCGAGCCGGTACTGATCCGGCATGCGGGACGGTACTACCTCGGCGTCGGCTCCGATCACACCGACCGCGATCTCGAGCGCACGGATATCGGCAAATCCAAGGCGGTCTGCCCGAAACCGCTCGGCGAGACCGTGCTCGCCCTCCCGGACCCGATCGGCGAGTTCGACTGGGACGCGGTGCGGGCGCACACCGAGGTGGACGGACTGTCCTATCAGGACGGAACGCTGGCTGTTCTGCGGAAGCCGGGCGAGCTGCTGGAGTTGCTGTTCGAAGCGCTCGGCCGTATCGACGGCGACCTCGTGATGTTTTGCGGAACCCTTCCGCTGCTGCACGGCGCCTTCGTGCCGGGGCAGACCTGGGAACTCGAACTGTCCTTGCCGGGCGGGGAATCGCTTCGGCACGCCTATCTCGTACAGCGAGGGAGTGAGTAATGCGCACCGGAAACGAGTATCTCGCCGCGCTCGACGACGACCGGCGGGTGTACCTGGACGGCGAGCGAGTGCGGGGAATCGCCAAGCACGAGGCGTTCGCCCCGATCGCGAACACGATCGCGGAGCTGATCGACCTCGGTGCACGACGGGCGCAGGAGGCGGAGGAGACAGAGCATCCGATCTACCGGATCCCGCGCAGCCGCGAAGAACTTCGCGCGTTCCGGGAGGCCGCGCAGGCCTGGGCCCGGCACACGCACGGCTGGGTCGGACGCAGCCCGGACCACGTGGCCGCGTTCCTGTCCGCTTTCGCCGCGCACCCGGACGTGTTCACCCGCGAGGACCGCGATTACGGTGCGAACGTCCGCGCCTACCAACGGAAAGTAGCGCAGGAGCAGCTCTACCTCTCGTACGCGATCATCCCGCCGCAGGTGTCGCGGGCGAGTACCGCGCACGACTGGGACGGCGAGCTCGTGCAGGCAGGGGTGGCCGAGGAACGCGCGGACGGCATCGTCATCCGCGGCGCACAGATGCTCGCGACCGGGGGCGCGATCGCCGACGAGATCCTGGTGTCCTGCATCAAACCGCTGACCAAGGAGGACGCGCAGTTCGCGGTGAGCTTCGCGGTCCCGGTGGGTGCCGAGGGCCTGAAACTCTACTGCCGGCGCGCCTATGCCCCCTCGGCGACCAGTTCCTACGACTACCCGCTGAGCACCCGCTACGACGAGACCGACGCGCTGCTGGTGTTCGAGGACGTGTTCATCCCCTGGGAGCGGGTGTTCGTCTACAAGGACGTCGACGGGCTGCGGCGGCAGTTCTTCGACACCGGGGCGCACGTGTTCGGCAACTGGCAGGCCCAGATCCGGTTCACTGTCAAACTGCAGTTCCTGCTCGGTATCGCGCGCAAGGTCGCCGCGGTCAACGGGGTGGACAAATTCCCCGGTGTGGTCGAGAAACTGGGTGAACTGGCCGGGCTCGCCTCCACTGTGGAATCGGCGATGCTCGCCGCCGAATACACCGCGGAGCCCGACGATCAGGGGCTGTGGCGCCCGGGTGCGCGCGCGGTGTACGGGGCGATGGGCCTGCAGGCCGAGATCTATCCGCGGGTGCTGGCCATCCTGCGCGACCTCGTCGGCGGCGGGGTGCTGCAGGTGCCGTCCAGCGTCGCGGATCTGCGCAATCCCGAGACCAGGGCCGATATCGACCGGTACATGTACTCGCCGAACGTGCCCGCCGAGGAACGGCTCAAACTGTTCAAACTCGCCTGGGACGCGGTCGGCAGTGAATTCGCCGGGCGCCACCACCAGTACGAGATGTTCTACGCGGGCGCGCCGTTCGTGGTGAAGGGTTACGCGTTCCGCAACTACGACTTCAGCGAACCGCTCGCCGAACTCGATTCCTTCCTTTCCGGATACAGCCCCGAAAGCGCCGACTGAACGAGAGAGGTTCCCGTGGCGAAGCCAGAATACGAATTCTTCCCTGTCGAGCGGATCGGGTACACCGTCTGCCCCGGTGACGACCCCAAGATCAAGGAACGGATCCTCGCCGGTGACGCGGAAAGCGGCGTGGCTACCCGGATCCTGCGCTACGAACCGGGCGCGGACTCCACCCCGATGGGCGTGCAGCAGCACGATTTCTGGGAGGAGGTCTACATTCTCGAAGGTTCGTTCACCGATCTCGAACTGAACCAGACCTTCACCACGGGCATGTACGCCTGCCGCCCGCCGGGGATGCGGCACGGGCCGTGGCGCAGCGAGGACGGGGTCACCACCTTCGAAGTGCGCTACCGCACCGGGGAGGGCCGATGACCGCGGTGGCGGGCGAAGCGCTCGATCCGCTGGTCATGCGGCGCACCATGGGCCGGTTCGCCACCGGGGTCGGCGTGGTCACCACGCTGTTCGAGGGGGAGCCGCACGGGATGACGGTGAACTCGCTGACCTCGGTCTCGCTCGAACCGCCGCTGTTGCTGGTGTGCCTGGGCAGCGGGGCGCGCACCACCGAGGCGATGCGCGCCTCGGGCCGGTTCGGCGTGAGCATCCTGTCCGCGCGCCAGGACGAGATCGCGCTGCGCTTCGCTCGCAGGGGAGCCGATCACTTCGCCGGGTTGCCGCTGCGGTTCGGCGAGCACGAGGTGCCCGTCGTGCCGGACGCGCTCGCGCACCTGGAATGCGTCACCGAACGGCAGTTCGTCGCGGGCGACCACGATGTGTTCATCGGCGCGGTGCGTCGTGTCTGCGACCGCGAGGGTGAACCGCTCGCGTATCTCGGCGGCCGGATGGGGGATTATCGCGGCCGCGACGAAGAACCCATCCACTGGTTCGCCTAGGTGCCTGTTGGGCGTGTAGCTTGCTCGGGGTGCGGGCAGCGGAACCTCAGACGTTCCCTCGCTCCGGGATCACCTTCTCATGTATCCCCATACACCACGGCGGTGCTGTCCTCGCGAGGAAACGCCGGAGAACCCGCCGCGGTGCAATCTGAATGGACGGTGAAGCGGCTGCGCCGCTGGGAAACCGAGGGTAAGGAGGTCAGCGTGGACCAGGTCAGCCGATTTCTCGCCACCTACGGCAGGAGCGCGGAGGAACTGCTCGATTCCGAGGCGGAATTCATCGAACGGGCCGAGCGGGAATACGCGATGGACAAACATGGGGCGTTCGAGATCCGTCCCGAGGAGACCGCGCTCATAGTGGTGGACATGCAGGAGGATTTCGTCAACCCCGGCAATCCGATGTTCGTCCCGGAGGCGTACCGCCAGGTGCCGAGGATCGCGCGGCTCATCGAGATCTGCCGTGCGGCGGGCTCTCCGGTGTACTACACCGAGCACACGGTCGCCCCGGATGTGGCGCACGATTTCTACGAGTTCTGGCCGCCGATCAGGGACGGCGCGATCGCGGAGGGGAAACCGGGCGCGAAACTGTACCGCGAATTCGTCCCCGCCGAAGGGGAACGGGTCATCGCCACGAAGCACAATTTCGACTCGTTCGCCGGAACCGATCTCGACTACGCGCTGCGCAACCGGGGAATCCGCACGCTGATCATCTGCGGCACCCTGACGAACTTCTGCTGCGAATCGACCGCGCGCACCGGTTACTTTCTCGGTTACCACATCGTGTTCGGCTCCGATGTGAACGCCACGGACAATGCGCTCGCGCAGGAGGCGAGCCTGCGCACCCTGCGCCGGGGTTTCGCCAGGGTCATGACGAGCACCGAGATCGGCGCGGCACTCACCCACGGGGATCGTGCCCACCATGCGGCGCGCGGCTGAGTCAGCCGGCCACCGCGGGAATCATCGATACGGTTTCATCCACGATCGCCTTCCGGTTCGCCTCGAACGGGGGATCGGTGAGCGCCTGTCCCGCGGGCTGATCGAGCACCGGGGTGTGCAGATGCCCACCGCGCAGCGCGGTCCGGCCGAGCCCGAGCCGCAGCCGGTTCGCCCGGTACATCGATTCGTTGGACAGGTAGTCCCCGCCACCACCGGAGGCCGCGACCGCACCGGGATCCGGATCCCCGGACTCGTGGCAGTCCGGTTCGCCCTTGCCCGGCGTGCTGCCGGGCGGCCACTGACAGAACTGCCGGTGGAAGTTCACCGGGTAGGGCCCCTTCGCCGTATCGATCATCCGCTGCCACGGCAAGGTGGTCTCGATGAACTGGTCGCGCGGTTGCGGCCAGCCCTTCGCCGGTGGCACCTGTCCCGTCTCCCCGGCCCGGTCGTTGTCCGCCGCACCGCCGCGCCAGGCCCCGGCGAACCGCTCGATGTCGAAGGTGCCCGGCCGCCCCTGGCTGATCGTCACGACCCCGGAGAGCCCCTTGCCGCGCAACGCGGGGCCATAGGCCGATTCGACGATGCCGCGGTCGAAAGCGCCCCACAGCACGGGAAAACTGACCGCCTGCACCGCGACCTTCCCGTGCCCGGTGTCGAAGACTGTGCCGTCCAGGTGCAACGCGGCCGCACCGGCCGGGTTGCTGCGCCGGATGTTGCCCCCGTCCAGCTGGAACGGATCGAATCCGGAGACCAGCAGGCGTTGCACCCCGCGCGGGTACCGGATGTCGTCCATGCCGCGAGCCGCGCGGTCGAGTGCCGCACCGATCCTGTCCCTGCTTTGCGGAGTGAGCGGACGATTCCACTGGTGCACCGCCTTGCTCAGCTCCAGCCGTGCCCAGTACAGCGCCCGGTCGTCCCCGCCGCCGCGGTGCGCCCGGGCGACGGCGGCGTGCCACAGGCCCTGTCCCGCCGCACGGGCGAGCCGTTCCGCTTTCGCGGGCGTGGTCGCGCACAACCGGGCACGGAATCCGTCCACCGCCGCCGTGAATCCACCGCGGCGCACCAGTTCACCCGGCACATTCGAGGTGCCGAGCCTGCTCTCCTCCACGGTGACCGGTTTGGCCGGATCGAAGCAGTCCTGGGCGGCGGCGTTCGCGGGCACCGCGGTCAGGCCCGCGAATCCCAGCACCGCGGCGAGTGTGAGGATCGGTCCGCGCACCATCGGGTCTCCCTTCGGTCGTGCGCAGACCCTAGAACACCCGCGCCCCGTTAAGGTAGGCCCGATTCGGAAAGGCAGGTGCCAGATGCGCAGGACGGTGTTCGCGATCGGGTTCGCGATCATGCTCGCCCTCGGTTCCACGGTGGCGAACGCGGCGGGCGCGAAGAGCGCGCTCAACCGGGTCGGTGAACGCGGCGAGCTGCGGGTGTGCAGCACCGGGGACTACCTCCCGTTCACCAAGCGGGACCCGGAAACCGGGCGGTGGAGCGGAATGGACATCGAGCTCGCCGGGGACATGGCCCACCGGCTCGGGGTGCGGCTGCGGCTGGTCCCGAGCACCTGGAAGGACCTCACGGCCGATGTGCGCTCCGGGAAATGCGATCTGGCCATGGGCGGGGTCTCGATCACCCTGGAACGCGCCAAGGAGGCCTTCTTCAGCGATCCCTATCTGCGGGACGGCAAGACCCCGATCACCCGCTGCCCGGACGTGGACAAGTACGGCACACTCGCGCAGATCGACCGTCCCGGGGTGCGCGTGGTGGTGAATCCGGGCGGTACCAACGAATCCTTCGCCCGTGAACACCTCGAGAAGGCCACGATCGTACCGCACGCGGACAACAACACGATCTTCGACGAGATCCTGGCCGGGCGCGCCGACCTGATGATCACCGATGCCACCGAGACCCGCTGGCAGAACAAGCAGCATCCGCAGCTGTGCCCGGTGCATCCGGAAACACCGTTCAGCTTCTCCGAGAAGGCGTATCTGACCCCGCGCGGGGACGTGGTGTTCCAGGAATGGGTGAATCAGTGGCTGCACCTGATGCGCGGGGACGGAACTTTCGACCGCATCGCCAAGCCGTGGATCGGTTAACGGCCGAGCAGCCGCAACTGCAGCTGGGCGACGAGGCGTTCCCCGGCGTCGCCGAGGTCGAGCCCGGCCACCGTTCCCGCCCGGCGCACCCGGTAACGAAGGGTGTTCGGGTGCACGCCGAGTTCGGTCGCCGCGCTGCGCACATCCCCGAAGGAGTCCAGATAGGACAGCAGTGATGCGGCCAGTTCCCCGCCGTTCTCCCGATCGTGCGCGAACAGGGCGGTGATCCGGGGATCGCGGATCCGTTCGTTGGCGCGTACCTCGGCCAGGGTTTCGGCGAGCAGCACCGCGGAGCGCACTTCCTCGATGGTGGCGACCGCCGGGCCCTCCGTCGCCGCGTCCAGCACCCGGTCGGCCTCCTGCCGGGATTCCGCCGCGCCTTCGAGCCGGGGGACCGGGGAACCGACCGCGGCACGCACCGTGAAGCCCGCGTGCTTGCTGCCCGCGGCGACGATCTCCCTGGCGAGCCCGAGCACGCTCGCGCCGCTCTCCTGTTCGGGGAGATCGGGGAGCAGCACGTAGACCCGCGGCCCGATGGTGGTGGCCAGTGCGCTTCGCCGGTACGCGGCGGCGTGCACGGCGATCAGGCTGGTCATCTCGAGCCGGCGCAGTTCGTGTGCGGAACGGTCCGCCTCGTCCTCGTCGAGCAGGGCGAACGCGGCGACCGCGGCGGGTTTCGCCGGATCAGCGCCGATTTCCGAGGCCACCGAGCCCACATCGAGGCGCCCTTCGAGCAGCCCGTTCAGCAGTCCCTCGCGCAAGGCGTTGTGCGCGCTGCGTTCCCCGCGGCGCCGGACCAGATGCAGCGCGGTGACCCGGGCCGCGCCGAGCAGCGCCCGCTCGGCCCGTTCGTGCAGCGATTGCTCGCCTTCCTGCACCCAGATCGTGCCGAGCGGCTGCGCTCCGGCGAAGATGCCGACCGCGAGGCGGCGGCGGATACCCGATTCCGGGCGTTCCTCGATCCGCACCACCTCCTCGCCGGAACGCAGCCGGTCGAACACGCCCCATTTCCGCAGCAGCGCCAGATACTCCTCGGGGCCCTGCTGGCCGAGGATGGACAGCCTGCGCAGTTCGTCCACCTCGCCGGAGGACCGCGAATAGGCCAGCACCCGGCTGGCGGTGTCCTCGATGCTCACGATGCCCCCGGTGAGTGTGGCGATCGTCTGCGCGAGGGCGAACAGGTCGCCGAGCACCACGCCGGACTCGCTTTCGGAGAGCACCCGGGCGTCGTCCAGCGCCGCCCGCGCCACCGCGGTCAGCTGCGCCCAGCTGACCGCCGGATGCACCGCGAGCAGCGCGATCCCGGCATCACTCGCGGCGTCCCGCAGCGGTCCGGTGACGCCCTTGACCGCGATCGCGGCGGCACGCGAACGGGCGGCCGTGCGCAGCACCGGGATCGCCGCCCTGCCCCGCGCCCCGATGAGCAGCACCAGATCGCCGGCGTGCGGGCGCGGTTCGTCCTCCGGATCGGCGATCACCACATCGCGCACCCCGACCTCCACGCCGTCCGGTGCGGTGCTCAGTTCGAGCAGCGACTCACCGAGGGTGAGCAGCACCTGCCGCAGTGGGATGAGGTCGGGAAACTCCACCGCGACTCCTTGTTCGATCGGACAACGATACTTCGGTAAATATAGCTGACCGAACCAACATCGCGGGCGGGTTGCGCACTTACGGTGAAGCCATCCTCGTCCCTCCGACCTCGCAGGAGTCCAAGAAGTGGATGCCGTGACCAATGTGCCCACCCCGGTGAACGAGCCCGTCCTCGACCACCGCCCCGGCAGTGCCGAGCGGATCGAGCTCGAAGCCGAACTGGCCGAGCTGACCAAGCAGCCCGAGCAGCTGGCCTGCACCATCGGCGGACAGCGCCGGATGGGTGGCGGCGAACAGGTCGAGGTCGTCCAGCCGCACAACCACCGCTCGGTGCTCGGCACCCTGTGCAACGCCACACACGAGGACGCGAAGGCCGCGGTGGACGCCGCGCTCGCCGCCGCCCCGGCCTGGCGGGAGACCTCCTTCGACGAGCGCGCCGCGATCATCCTGCGCGCCGCGGACCTGCTCGCCGGGCCGTGGCGCGCCACGCTGAACGCCGCGACCATGCTCGGCCAGTCGAAGACCGCGATCCAGGCGGAGATCGACGCCGCGTGCGAGCTCATCGACTTCTGGCGGTTCAACGTCTCCTTCGGCAGGCGCATCCAAGAGGAGCAGCCGTACAGCCCGCGCGGCCAGTGGAACCGCATGGAGCAGCGTCCGCTCGAGGGCTTCGTGTACGCGGTGACCCCGTTCAACTTCACCGCCATCGCGGGCAACCTGCCGACCGCGCCCGCGCTGATGGGCAACACCGTGGTGTGGAAGCCCGCGCCGACCCAGACCTTCGCCGCGGTGCTCACCATGCGGCTGCTCGAGGAAGCCGGTATGCCCCCGGGTGTGATCAACCTGGTCACCGGGGACGGGCTCGCCGTCTCGGATGTCGCCATCCCGCACCCCGGACTCGCCGGGGTGCACTTCACCGGTTCCACCAAGACCTTCCAGCACCTGTGGGGCCAGGTCGGCACCAACATCGCGAACTACCGCGGTTACCCGCAGATCGTCGGCGAGACCGGTGGCAAGGACTTCGTGCTCGCCCACCCGTCCGCGGATGTCGACCTGCTGCGCACCGCGCTGATCAAGGGCGCGTACGAGTACTCCGGGCAGAAGTGCTCGGCGGCCTCCCGCGCCTACATTCCCGCCTCGGTGTGGGAGCGGCTGCGGGACGACCTGATCGCCGAGGTGGACGCGCTCCCGGTCGGCGATGTCACCGACTTCACCAACTTCACCGGCGCGGTGATCGACCGGCGCTCCTTCGACAAGCTCGATGCCGTGCTGCGTTCGGCACGGGAGGACTCCTCGATCCAGGTGCTCGCCGGGGGAACCACCGACGATTCCGAGGGCTACTTCGTGCGCCCGACCGTGCTGCTCGGCGAGGACCCGGGACACGAGGTGTTCAGCACCGAGTTCTTCGGGCCGGTGCTGGCGGTGTACGTCTACCCGGACGCCGAGTTCGACCGGATGCCCGCACTCGTCGACCGGACGAGCAACTACGCGCTCACCGGTTCGATCATCGCGAACGACCGGGCGGCCGTGCGGCAGGCGCAGCAGGAACTGCGGTTCGCCGCGGGCAACTTCTACATCAACGACAAGCCGACCGGTTCGGTCGTCGGTCAGCAGCCCTTCGGCGGCGCCCGCGGTTCGGGCACCAACGACAAGGCGGGTTCGCTGTTCAACCTGATGCGCTGGACGAGTCCGCGGGCGATCAAGGAAACCTTCGTGGCGCCGACCACTGTCGGTTACCCGCACCAGGAAAGCTAGAGGGGAGTCGAGATGCTGCGCTCGCTGTTGCTCGGCGTGGCCGGTTCGCCGACCGCGCGCACCCTCGTGGAGTCCACCCCGCTGACCAAACCGGTGGTGCGCCGGTTCGTGGCCGGCGCCGAGGTCACCGACGCGCTGGAGGCGGTGCGCGCCATCGTCACCAGCGGACGGCGGGTGACACTCGACCACCTCGGTGAGGACACCAGCGAGGCGCGGCAGGCGACCGAGACCCTGCAGGCCTACGAGCAGGTGCTCGGACTGCTCGCGGAGCGCGGTCTCGCCGCCGGGGCCGAGGTCTCGGTGAAGCTGTCCGCGGTCGGCCAGTTCCTGCCCACGGACGGGGAGAAGATCGCGCTGGAGAACGCCAGGCGGATCTGCGAGGTTGCGGCGGCCGCGGGCACCACGGTCACCCTGGACATGGAGGATCACACCACGACCGATTCCACCCTCGGCATCCTGCGCGAGCTGCGGGTGGACTTTCCCTGGGTGGGCGCGGTGCTGCAGGCCTATCTGCGGCGCACCGAGTCCGACTGCCGCGAGCTCTCCGGACCCGGTTCCCGGGTGCGGTTGTGCAAGGGCGCCTACGCCGAACCGGAATCGGTCGCCTATCAGGACAAGGCCGAGGTGGACTCCTCCTATGTGCGCTGCCTGCGGGTGCTCATGGAAGGCGAGGGATACCCGATGGTCGCCTCGCACGATCCGCGGATGGTCGCGATCGCGCGCGAGCTGGCCATGCGCAACGGGCGGAACGCGGCGGACCACGAATTCCAGATGCTCTACGGAATCCGGCCCGCCGAGCAGTCCGCGATAGCCGGGCGCGGCGAGACCATGCGTGTCTACGTGCCCTACGGCCAGGCCTGGTACGGCTACTTCATGCGCAGGCTCGCCGAGCGCCCGGCGAACGTCGGGTTCTTCCTGCGTTCCCTGGCGACTCGCTCCTGAGCACGCGGCGGGCTTGTTCCGTTCACCGCAACGGAATGGGCTCGTCGCGCTCGTCTTCGCCGCGCGGCCCGAAGATCCGCCGCTCCCGCTCGGTGATCGGCACATCGTCGATGCTCGATTCGCGCCGGGACATCAGGCCGTCCGCGGTGAATTCCCAGAGTTCGTTGCCGTAGCTGCGCCACCACTGCCCCTCGGCATCGCGGCACTCGTACTGGTAGCGCACCGCGATCCGGTCCTCGGTGTAGGCCCAGAGTTCCTTGCGCAGCGCGTAATCCCGTTCCCGGTCCCATTTCGCCCGGAGGAAGGCCGCGATCTCGGCGCGCCCGGTGAGGAACACATCCCTGTTGCGCCACACCGAATCCTCGGTGTAGGCCAGCGAGACCCGTTCCGGATCGCGAGTGTTCCACGCGTCCTCGGCCGCCTGCACCTTCTGCCGTGCGGATGTCAGCTCGAACGGGGGAAGTGGTGGTTTGCTCGTCATGGGAATCTCCTTCCTAACCAGAGAACGACCGTTCTCTGGTTAGCGTAGAGAGCGCCCGCGCGCAGGGGAAGGGTGCGGTTGGTCACGGGGTCGCGGTCCCGGCCCGGTCAGTCCTGGTCGAGCGGGTCCCCGGTGGCCCAGGTTCCCCTGGTGTGCGCGAGATGGCGGCGCATCAGTCGTTCGGTCGCCGCGCCGTCGCCCGCGGCGACCGCGTCCAGGATGTCCGCGTGTTCCTGTGCCGAACCTTCGAGCTGATGGCGCGCGGCGAGGGTGCCGACCCCGTAGAGCCGTGCCTGCATGCGCAGCGCGCGCACCGTATCCACCAGCCGGCGATTCCCGGCCAGCGCGAGCAGACCGAGATGGAATTCCTGGTCCGTGTCAAGGAATCCGTGCACCTCCCCGGCGGCGGCAGCCTGCTTGTTCTGCTCGACAAGCGCGCCGAATCGCGATAGTTCGCCGTGCTCCCGGCGTTCCGCGACCCGGCGCATCCCGGGCACCTCGAGCATCAGCCGCAGCTCGTAGACCTCCTCGAGATCCCGCTCGCTGGTGGGCACCACCCGGAAACCGCGATTGCGCACCGCCTCCATGAGGCCTTCGTTGGTCAGGGTGAGCAGTGCTTCGCGCACCGGGCTCGTGGACACGCCGAGTTCGGCGGCCAGCGCGCTCGCCGAGTAGATCTCGCCCTGTTTGATACGCCCGGCGATCAGTCCGGTGCGGATCACCCGCAGCGCCTGCTCGCGCAGGCTCGCGTACTCGGGCAGCTTGCCGAGCAGGCCGCCCTGTTCGGCAGGATCTCCGCTCATCGCTGCCCGCTCGTCCCTGTCCTGCCGGGAAGCTGTCCTGCCAGGAACTTCGCGGCGAGCAGTTTCGCGATCGCCCAGTCCTGCACGGCGATCCCGACGGACTTGAACACGGTGCGCCCGTTCTCCGGGACCGGCCGGTCCTCGCCGAGCAGGTCACCGAGCTCGGTGAGGTCGGTTTCCCGGATGGTCCCGGTTTCCAGCGCGTGCAGGATCTCCCCGGACTCCTCGTAGACCGCGGCGCGTTCGTCGATGACCACCCGTGCCCCGCCGAGCAGTTCCGTCGGCAGTTCGCGCATGCTCGGGCGGTACGATCCGATCGCGTTCACGTGCACCCGTTCGGGCAGAGCCTCGGCACGGAACAGCGGGGTGTGCGCCGAGGTCGAACAGCACACGATGTCCGTATCGGCGATCGCGTCCTCGATATCGCTGCGTACTTCGGTGGTGATCCCGTCCAGTTCCCCGCCGAGCCGGTCGAGCAGGGCTTCGCCGCGTGCGGGATCGCGTGCCACGACGGTGAATTCGCGCAACGGCCGGACGGCATGGACCGCGCGGAACTGGTCGGCGGCCTGGGCGCCCGCGCCGATCAGGGTCAGCCGGTCCGCGGCGCGCGGGGCGAGCGCATCAGTAGCCACGCCCGCGATCGCGCCGGTGCGCAGCGTGGTCACCGAGATGGCATCCGCGACCAGGTTGCGCGGGTCGGCGGATTCGGCCCAGACCACCGTTCCGGTGATGACCGGTTCGCGCTCGGGGTTCAGGCTCAGCGTCTTGACCATGACGGTGTCGCTCGGCCGGTGGCGGGCGGTCATCACCAGGAATCCACCGTCGGCGAGCGCGGTCCGCGTCGGTTGCTCGAACTCGCCGGCGGCATGCCCGCGCAGGGCTTCGCGCACGGCGTCCACGGCTTCCCGCATGGATACCGTCGCCCGGAGTTCCTCGGCGTCGATGGACCGCATTGTCATCGAATCCCCAATGCTCGATCGGTAGTAGGTAATATACTACACACTACCGATCGGGCATTGGGCGTGATTCAGCCGTCGAAGGGAGCACGGTCCGGGCGACACACGGTTCCGCGTGCGGGGAGCGTGCCCGAGCTGAGGTAGGCATTCAGTGCGGCATCGATGCAGCGGCTCTTGCCGCGCGCGCCGTGCCCGAAATCGTCCAGGGCCAGCAACCGGGCCTTGCCCAGCAGCCGCGCGGTCCGCTCCGCGCCCGCATACGGGGTCTCCGGATCACCCTTGCGGTCGGCGAGCAACAGGATGGGCGCCGTGCTGCGATTCCACGGACCGGGGTAACGGTCGGCATCGGCCACATCCCAGGTGGCGCACGGCAAGGTCTTGTAGGTGTCGTAGGAACCGAACCCGCGCGCCTGCCGGTCCGCCGCGGCTGCGTAGCGCGGCCACACATCCGGATCGCGCGGATTGGCCGCATCGGCGCACAGGGTCGCGCCGCCGCCGAGCATCGAGTCCGCGGGCGTCGGCACGCCTGCCCGGGCGGTGCTCCGCTCCGGCAGCGGATGTTCGAGCGCGGCCAGGAATCCGGCGAGCCCGGGGGAGTTCGCCGAATCGGTGAGCGCTTCGTGCACCCGCGCGATCGCGTCCTGGTAGCGCACCCGTTGTGGCGCGCCGGTTTCCGGATCGGTGATGGTCACCGGACCGGTCTCGAGCCGGTCCAGGATGCGGTCGTAGCGGGCCCGCAGGTCACCACCGCGGAATGCGCAACGGGTGTCCGCGGCGCAGGCGGTGAAGAAGGAATCGAGCGCGCGTTCGGCGTCCCGATACCCGCCGAGCCGGGTGCTCATCGGAATCCGCGCCTGAGCGGGGCGATAGCCGCTGGTCCAATTCACCGGATCGTCCACGGCGTCCAGGGCGAGCGCACCGGCGCGGTTCGGGAACAGGTTGGCGTACACCTCGCCGAGGTAGGTGCCGTACGACAGGCCGTAGTAGCGCAGTTTCGGCTCGCCGATCGCCGCGCGCAACCGGTCCAGATCGCGAGCGGTGTTCGCGGTGGACAGATGCTTGCCCAGGGGACCGGCATTGCGCTCGCACAGGCCGGTCAGCCGTGCGACCGCCGCCTTGTGCCGCGCGCGTTCGGTTGTGGTGCGCGGAAAATCCCCGATGACTCCGGCGAACTCCTCGGCCTGGCGCGGATCCGTGAAGCAGCGCAGCGGGGTACTGGCGCCGACCCCGCGCGGGTCGAAGCCGACGATGTCGAAGCGCTGATGCAGCTCGGGAGTCAGTGCCGGGGCGAACCGGCCGGGGTTGCCCGGACCTCCCGGATTGGCGAACACGGTGCCGAGCTTGTGCTTCTGGTCCACGGCGGGCAGCAGGCCGACGGCGAGGGAGAGGCGCGGTCCGTCCGGATCCCGGTAGGACAACGGCACCGGGACGCGCGCACACTGGTATCCGGCGGGGGAACCGGATTCGCAGCGGCCCCAGTCGATGCCGCCGGGCGCGGCCTTGGCGGGCGGGACGAGGGTGGCGAGGCCGAGGGCGCTCGCGGCGAGCGCCGTTCCGGCGCGCAGGGCGAAGCTGGTCACCGGCTCAGCCTGCCGGGACGCCGGGCGGATGTCGCTGTGGTTCTCCCCCGGATTCGCGGTGGTGCGCACCCCCCGCCGCACTCCGAGTGGTAGGAGAACCACTCGGAGTCGGGACCTCACACCATGGGACCCGGTTTTCGCGACACCGAGCGTCTGGGGTGTACCGGATGCGCGGTGGGTGCGATGACCGCCACGATGACAAGGACGAGGGTCGGGAAGACCACCACGGTCCGCGTTCTGGCCACCCTGCTCGCCCCGGACAGCGCACGCGCCCTGGTCACCGGGCACGATGTGGCCCGCGAACCGAAGCTGGTACGCCGCCGGATCGGGCTGCACCTCGAGGACGGTATCGACGGCATCGCAGCGGTTTCCGGGGCACGGGCGGCCGCGGGGATCCCGGTGATCGATTTCGCGGTTCGCCGCCCGACGCTCGGCGACGTGTTCTCGGAACTGACCGAGCACTAGGCTGGACACCATGGTGCGCATGATCGAACCACCGGCCGAACCGGCGATGACCAACGCCGATCCCTTCGGACTTCTCGTGGAATACCTCGACTTCTACCACGAGGCGGTGCTCCGCAAGTTCGATGTAATGCCCGAATCCGAGGCCCGGCGTGGCAGGCTGCCCTCCGGGTGGGCCCCGATCGAACTGCTCAAGCACCTGATCCACATGGAATGGCGCTGGACCGAGTGGCGATTCCTGGGGACACCGGCGGAAAACCCGTGGCCGGAGAACGGGCCGGACGGGAACTGGCAGGTTCCCGAGGAGGAATCGCTCGACTCGCTGCTGGCCGAGCTCCGCATGCGCTGGGCCCGCACCAGGGAAATCATCGCCGCGACCGCGCCGGAGGAGATCGCGGCCCGTGGTGGCGGATTCGGGCCGGAGGATCCGCGCCCGACCCTGGTGTGGACACTGTTCCACATGCTGCAGGAATACGTCCGGCACGTCGGCCACCTGGACATCGCCCGCGAACTCATCGACGAGACGATCGGGGAGTAGCCAGCTCAGCTCGACGAGACGATCGGATTCTGGCTAGCTCAGCCATTCCTTGGCGAGTGCCGTGGCGGCCTCGGTCAGCAGCGGGGCCGCCTCGGCGATGCAGCGGGCCGGATCCGGTTCGATCGCGGTGAGCGGGTAGGCCGCCGCGATTCCCGCGGTGTGCAGGGTTTCCTGGTCGAGCAGGCTGCGCCCGGCCACCGCCACCACCGGGATTCCGGCGGCCCGGGCGCGGGTGGCCACCCCGGAGGGAACCTTGCCGTACAGCGTCTGCTCGTCCAGCGAACCCTCTCCGGTCACCACCAGCCGTGCCCCGGCCAGTGCCGCGTCGAAGCCGAGCAGTTCGGCCAGCACGTCGAATCCGGCACGCATCCGCGCACCGAGCAGGGCGAGTGCCGCGAATCCGACCCCGCCCGCCGCTCCGGCGCCCGGCGCGTCCACCCAGTCGGGCCCGGCCAGTTCGGCGAACCGGCGCAGCCCGGCCTCGAGCACCGGAATGTCCTCGGGTTCGGCGCCTTTCTGCGGGCCGTACACCGTGGCGGCACCTTGTTCACCGAGCAGCGGATTGCCCACATCGCTGGCGAGGACGAACTCCGTCGCGGACAGCCGGGTGTCCATTTCGGACAGATCGATCCGGTCGAGCTCGCGCAGCGCGCCACCGCCCGGGGCCAGGGTGGTACCGGAACTGTCCAGCAGCCGGGCGCCGAGCGCGGTGATCATGCCCGCCCCGCCGTCGGTGTTCGCGCTGCCGCCGATCCCGAGCACGATCCGCCGCGCCCCGGAGTCCAGGGCCGCGGCGATCAGTTCCCCGGCACCCGCGCTGGTGGCGGACAGCGCGGCCAGGTGCCCGCCGGGGAGCCGGCGCAGCCCGGAGGCCTCGGCCAGTTCCACGACCGCCGTGTCTTGGGAAACGGCGTACTCCGCGAGAACCGGTTCACCCGTCGGACCCTGCACGGTGACCTCGACTCGCTCGAATCCGGCGGCGACCGCCGCGGCCACCGTGCCGTCCCCGCCATCGGCGAGGGGCAGACAGCGTTGCGGGACGGCGGGAGCGGCCGAACCGATCCCCTCGGCGACCGCGCTCGCCACTTCGGCCGCGGTCAGCGAGCCCTTGAACTTGTCCGGGGCGATCAGTACATGCGCGGACGAGAGGGTGTGGTCGATCTCCACCGGTATCGTCTCCTCCCGGATGTCCGTGGGCCGGAATCACCCTACAGGCTGTCTCGGTCAGCGGAACAGCGCTTCCACGCCGTTGACCCCGAAGTAGACGGCGAAGATCACCGCGAGCACGGTCAGCAGCCAGCCCGTTTCCCGCCATTTTCCTTTGCAGACCTTGATGAGCACGAACGCGATGAGCCCGGCCCCGACTCCGTTGGTGATCGAGTAGGTGAACGGGATGATGGCGATCGTCAGGAATACCGGGATGACGTAATCCGATTCGTGCCACGGGATGTTGCGGCACTGGGCCATCATCATGGCGCCGATGACCACGAGTGCGGGTGCGGCCGCCTCGGCGGGGACGACGCTGGCCAGCGGGGTGAAGGCCAGTGTCGCGGCGAACAGCAGCCCGGTGACCACGCTGGCCAGCCCGGTGCGCGCGCCCTCGCCGACACCCGCCGCCGATTCCAGGAACACCGTGTTCGGGGAGGCTCCGGTGGCCCCGCCGACGACGGCCCCGACCCCGTCCACGAACAGGATCCGGTTCATCCGCGGGATTCTGCCGTCCCTGGCCAGGCCTGCCTCATCGGAGACGCTGGTGATCGTGCCCATCGCATCGAAGAAGCCGGACAGTACGAGGGTGAACAAGAAGACCGTGGCCGCGATCGGCCCGGCGGTGACGAACCCGCCGAACAGATCGATATGGCCGAGTAGGCTGAAATCCGGTGCCGAGACCAGGCTGCCCGGCACCTTCGGGGACACCAGCTGCCACCCGGAAACGTGGAACACCTCGTTGAGCACGATCGCCAGGATCGTGGCCGCCACGATGCTGATCAGGATCGCCCCGGGCACCTTGCGCGCGGTGAGCACGATCATCAGCAGCAGCCCGAAGCAGAACACCGCCATCGGCCAGCCGACGAGATGCCCGTTGATGCCGAGCCGGACCGGGACGGTGGACTGCGCCGAATCCGGGGTCCTGGTCACGAAACCGGCGCTCACCAGTCCGACGAGCGCGATATAGAGGCCGATGCCGACGGTCAGCGCGGTCTTGAGCGGTTTCGGGATGGCGTTCATGATCCGCTCGCGCAGCCCGCTGAGGACCATGGCCACGATGCAGACGCCTTCCAGGATCACCAGTCCGAAGGCCTGCGGCCAGGTCATGGCCGGTGCCATCTGGAAGGCGACGACCCCGTTCACCCCGAGCCCGGCGGCCAGCGCGAGCGGCGCGTTCCCGACCAGTCCCATGAGGATGGTCACCACGGCGGCGGAGAGCGCGGTCGCGGTGGTGAGCTCGCCGGTGCTCAACCGGGCGCCGGTGATGTCCGCCGAAGCACCGAGAATGAGCGGATTGAGCAGTACGATGTAGACGATCGCCACGAAGGTCGTCACGCCGCCGCGGATTTCCCTGCCGACGGTGGTTCCCCGGCCCCGGATCTCGAAAATCCGCTCGAACAATGGGGTTCGCGGTGGTGGTGGGCTACCGAGACGGAGCTCGGATTCGGTTCGCGTCATGCGTCCTTCCCCTTGCCGGTGGGCGTATCGCACCGAGCCCGCGCCATTGCGGCGCGGGATGCGCGGGACGAATTCGGTTTTTGTTGCCTACCAACACAGTTGTGGTGCTCCGGTCAGCACCCTCGGGTGGTCAGTATTCGATTCGCTCGGAATGGTTCAGCCAGGCGGAGAACGGTGTGAAACCATCCACTGTGGACACCTTTTGCACCGGGACATCCCAGCTGCTGCGGGGTTTCTCGAACAGTTCGTAGAAGGCGCGGTCGTCGAAACCGGCCCGGGCCGCGTCTTCCCGGTCCCCGGCGTAGAGCACCCGGTCCACCCTGGCCCACAGTGCGGTGGTCAGGCACATCGGGCAGGGCTCACAGGAGGAGACCAGCACGCAGCCGGCGAGGGTGAAGCTGCCGAGTTCCGCGCAGGCGGCCCGGATCGCGGTGACCTCGGCGTGCGCGCTCGGGTCCAGGTTCGCGGTGACCCGGTTGGTGCCGATGGCGATGACCCGCTCGGAGTCCGCGATCAGCGCCCCGAACGGGCCGCCGCCGTTCTCGACGCTTTCGGTGGCGAGCCGGATCGTCTCGCCGAGCCATTCGGTTTCCCGGTTGATATCGGTAAGCATGGATCGGTTCCTCACGGTTGAGAATGTGCTCGGGTTTGCTCGGGACTTCGATCTCCGGATCGAGCGGAAAGATCTGCCGACGGTTGAATTCCCCCGAGCAGCTGCGTGACCCGGTTGAGATTCACGAGGGCTTCCGGGGGCTCGGCTTTCACCGCGAGCGCCTCGGCGAGTGTTCCCGGCCGGATAAGGTCCATTGTGGACACTCTTCAGGATTCCGTGCGCCGCACGGTGCCCTCGATGAGCCCGTACGGCCGGTCGCTCGCGTAGAACACCTCGCCGGGATTGTCCAGTCCGAAGGGGCTCAGGTCGGCGAGGAAATGGTGCTTGTTCGGCAGCGAGAGCCGGATCTCGGTGATCTCCTCGATGCCGGTGAGCACCCGCTCGCCCATCGCGTAGAGGGTCTGTTGCAGGGAAAGGCTGTAGGTGCCGGCGAACGCGGCGAGCAGGTCCGCACGCGCCCGTTCGTAGCACCCGTTCCAGTCGATCGGTGTTCCCGCCGCGTAATCCCATTCCGCGGTCACCGCGGTGGCCAGGATCCGGTCCTTGGTCTCGGCGAGGGTGGTGTAGCGATCCTTGACGAAACCCCAGAACTCCGAATCGGTCGTGTTCAGCACGGTCAGATCGGTGATCCCGGCGGAGACCCGCGCACGCTCGCCGTCGTAGTGCACCACCGCCCGCCGGGTACCCGAACCTGAGCGGGTGAACGAATGCGGGCCGGGTTCCCCGTCCGCGCCGATCCGCGACCACGGGTACTGCTCGATGCTCACATGCGCCTGGTGAATGCTCGGCTGGCTGTCCACGAAATGCCGTGCCAGCCGGGTGCCGAACTCCTCGACGGGACCGATTCCCTCGCGGGCGAAGGCGTGCACCGTGTTCTTCTGCGCGTCGGTGGTGAGCACCTTGTCGTTCGCGCCCGTCAGGTGGGTGTCGGCGAGATCCCCGGAAAGGGCGACGCTGACGTTGAGGTCGGTGATCTCGTGCCGTGCGCCGTCCCGGTCCACGCGCACGACCCGGACCTCGGATTTGCCGTACTGGTTAGCGCCGAGCTCAATCATGGTGTCTTCTCTCCTGTGTCGGTCGGTCAGCTGCCCAGATAGGTCGAGTACCCGAACGGGCTCAGCAGCAGGGGAATGTGGTGGTGTCGCTCGGCCTCGTGCACCTGGAAGACCACGGTCGCGACGGGGTAGAAGGCGCCATCGCCCAGATACTCGCCGGTCTCGAACACCAGCCGGTGGGTTCCCGATCTGGTCGGCCAGCCGGTGATCCGGCCGTCGGCCCCGGTGCGGTCCTCGGCGAGCGTCGTCCAGGAATCCCAGGAATCCTCCGCGCCGTACTGCAGGCGCACCAGCAATCCGGGTGCGGGCCGCCCCTGCGCGGTGTCGAGTACGTGCGTCGACAGGCTCATGCCTCGCCTCCTCGCCCGGTGCGCTCCTCGCTCGCCCGGGCTCGCTGCGATGCTCCCGGGCTCGTCGTCTTCGGGGTCATCCCAGCCACCTCCGTAGTCGCAGTGCCACGATCTTGCCCAGTTCCCGGCGCACCACGCGGCGTTCGGTTTCCTCGTCGTTGGTGAGCCGGTCGCGCAGTTCGGCGAGGATGTCCGCGGCGCCACGGCCGTCCGCGTAGCTGAGGAATACCCGGTCGAAGACCCGTTCGTACTGCGCGTTGGCTTCGGCGAGTTCCGCGCGGATCGCGGCGTCCGAGCCGAGCGCGGACTGCTCGGCCCGGGAGGAGGCCGCTTCCACGCCCTCGCCGCGTGGCCGGTCGCCGAGCCGGGGGTGCGCCGCGAGGGCGAGTTCGATCTGCGCCCAGTCCAGGTTCGCGAACGCTTCCTCGGAGGCGTGCAGTGCCGCGTCCGGGGTGGCGTAGGGCCAGGCGGTCAGCATCGCCGCCACCCAGTCGGGCGCGGCGCAGCAGGCCCGCAGTCGCTCGGTGATCACTTCGGGTGGCGGATCGTGCCGGGTGTCCGGATTCGGACCTCTCGTGCTGTGCATCGCGTGCCTGTCACCTCTCGCTGTTCGCCTCGTTGCGTGGCACGGTGAGTGAGCTCGACAAGCAGTACACACCCGGTCGGCAGAGCACGGCCAGCGGAGGAAGTGACGAAAACGGACGTATCCGTGTGTGGGGATTTCATGTTTTCCTCCAAACGAGGGTCGATGAGGTGACGGAGGTACGGTGCGACTGGACACGCTGCTCACCGTGGAGCAACTCGGGCTGCGGCTCCTGGTCGGTGCGGACAAGCTGGACCGGAGCTTCCACCGGGTTTTCACCGCGACACTGCGCGATCCGCGCCGTTACCTGTCCGGGGGCGAGCTCGTGCTCAGCGGCATGGAATGGTGGCACACCCCGGCCGATTCGGATGCGTTCGTCGCCGTGCTCGCCGAAGCCGAGGTCACCGCGCTCGGTGCCGGGACCGCGGAATGGGGCGGCGGACCGGTCCCCGAACACGTCCTCCATGCCTGCCGCAAGCACGGGGTTCCGCTGATCGAGGTTCCGGTGACGGTCTCCTTCGCCACCGTCAGTGAACGGGTCATCCTGTGGCTCGCCGCCGAGCGCGCCGAGAGCACCCCTTACTCCGGTGCGTTCCTGGACAGCTACCGGCGGTTGGTCGCCGTGCTCGGCGAGGGCGGCGGGCTCGGGGCGTTGACCGAGGCGGGCGCGGCCGAACTCGGTGCGGCCTGTGCGGTGTTCGGATCCTCGGGGCGCCGGATCGCCGGTTCCGGGCCGGATACTGTGGACGGGGCGTGGCTGGCCGGGGAATTCCTGCGCGCCGAGCGATTACCCACCCGAGTCGACACCGAATCCGGCCCGGTCACGCTGTTCGACGCGGCCGCTCGCTCGGGCGGGCGGCTGACGAGCTGGTTCCTCGCCATCACCGGCGACCACGAACGGTGGTCGGGCGAACATCGAGGGCTCGCCACCGAACTCGCCACCCTGATCGGCCTCGAACACGCCCGGCTCGACGAGCGGCGCAGGCTCGCGGACACCGAGGCCGGTCCGCTGTTCACCGCGATACTCGAGCGCGACAGCCCGGCCGAGGAGGTCACCGCGCGGCTGCATCAGGCGGGGCTCGCCGCCACCGAACCCGTGTGTGTGCTGCTCGCCCGCCTGCGCGGTGGTGCTCCGGGGCTCGCCTTCGCCGCGCTGGCCGAACTGCTCGCCTCGCACGGTGACCGGGTGCGGATCGGGGAACACGGTGATGAGGTGCTCGGTCTCGCCCCGGTTCCCGCCGCCGATCTGGATGCCGCGGGCGTCGTGTTCGAGGCGGTCAAGCAGGCCACCCGGATCCTCGAACCGGCGCTCGGATCCGCGCGGCTGGCGATCGGTGCCACGTTCGCGCCCGAAGCCGCCCGGGTCGGTGCCGCCGTGCAGGAGGCCACCCAGCTGCGCGAGCTCGCCGAACTATCCCCGGGACGCGCGAGCGTCATCGCCGGGGCCGATCTCGCCTCGCACCGGCTGCTGTTCGCCGCCATTCCCGACCGGTTGCGCCGGACTTTCCGGGCCCGGGTGCTCGGACCGCTGCTCGACTACGACGCCGAGCACAATTCCGGTCTGGTGCACACCTTGCGGGCTTTCCTGCGCAATTCGGGTTCCTGGACCCAGACCTCGGCAGAATTGCATGTGCACGTGAACACTTTGCGCTATCGGATCGGTCGGGTCGCCGAACTGACGGGGCGTGATCTCGCGGTTTTTTCGGACCGGGTGGATCTTTATCTGGCCCTGGACAGTTGGGAACGAGAATAGCCGAAGGCCGGTATCGGGTGGCGTGAATTCGGGGCGTCCGTGGTCCCGAAAGATCTCCACCGATCGCTCACCGATCCGCGCGCCGATGCAGCAATCGAGGAGACCGTGCGCCGGGAGCTCGAGGAAGAACTGTTCGCGCGCACCGACGTGGACGACACGCTCGGCGAGACACGTGCGGCCGACCCATGTACCCGAGCTGGCTGTCCGCGCCGATGCGGTGTCCGACCGAGCACGGCGCCCTGCGCATGAAAGCTACTGGCTTCGGGACCGACTTCGTCAGCGGAACCACGAGTTCGCCACCTTCGCCGTAGGTGACGATCCGCAATTCTGGGCCCGTACGAGGCCGCGTTTGTTGATTCCGGCAGGGCTGCTATGAAGGCATGGAAGGTCGATTCGGTCCGCTCGGACTCATGTCCGACCCGCCGCTGCTGTCCATCCCCTGTTACCTTGGCGCCGCGATCAGGAAACCGCGGCGGGCGTCTATGAGATCCGTGACGAGGGCCGGTTGTCGACGTTCCTGCCCCATCAAGATGTCGTGGAGCCGGGTTCCTAGTTGTCGTCCACGATGCCCGCAGCGCACGCAGTTGGCTTCGACCTGAGTGGTTGCGGGGTTTCAGGTACTCGGTTCCTGAGACCCACAGATCAGGGCTCGGTGGGCAGAGGTCACCCCATCCGAACGGCACGCAAGCCGAACCAGCCGACATCTACGAGGCCCAGGACCCAAGCGATTCCGATGGACCACTTGACCTCTACATCTCGGTAGTGTCGGACGCCTTCACCCGGATCGATGAAGTGGCCGAGTATCCCGGATCCGGCGCGGCCTTATCATCGTGGCCATGACCTACATCAACGCGGGAACGCTGGGTGTCGTCGCCGGTGGACGGGACCAGCTCGTATCAATCCTCACTGCGCGCAGCGACCTGCTTCGTGATCTCGGTTGCCTCGTTTACGAGGTCGGCGTCAATGAGGAGCAGCCCAACACGGTCTTCGTTGTAGAGATGTGGACAGACGCCGCCGCGCACCAGGCATCGTTGAAGCACCCGGACGTGCTGGCAACCATCGCTTCGGCCAAGTCTCTACTCGACGGCGAATTCGGGGGGTTTCGGTTCGACGTGGTGGGCTCACCATTACGTGACTAGCGCATCGCTTCTTATGTGCGTAACCAGGTGATGACCGCAAGGATCGTGGCTGCGGCCCGGTAGGTGATGGCGAGCTTGTCGTAGTGAGTGGCCAGTCGGCGCCACGGTATGGTCTGTTGCAAGATCACTCGACAAGGTTGCGGCTCTTGTGGGGCACCGGCATTGAACGCAGGTGATCGTCCGCCAGCATGGCTGCGCAGCGTTGTTCCAATTTCCCCAGTGTTCATACATCTATACTATAAGAGTTTGATGTGATCTCCGGGAATTAATCGAGAATCGTCTGAACGGAGTATGCTCGGCATTCGTGGATTCGGCATCCGGGAGGTAGCAATGGCCGGTCAAAGCGAACCGATCAGGGTGTCCCGGGAGATCAAGGTGGCGGCCGCCGATATCTTCCGGTTGCTCACTGCCCCTGCGCGGCATGTCGAACTCGACGGATCAGGCATGGTCCGCGGTACGAGCTCGACGGAACCGGTCACCGGTGTCGGAGATGTCTTCGTGATGCGCATGTACTTCGATCCACTGGGCCACTACGAAATGATCAATCACGTCGTCGAGTACGAACCCGATCGTCGTATCGGTTGGGAACCCGAACCGGGGAATGGTCACCCAGGCTCGGGTGGTGCGCGTCCGGGCCAGCGGTGGAGCTTCGAACTGACCGCCACGGGCGCGAAAACGACAATGGTGACCGAGATCTACGACTGTCGTGGTGTCAGCGGAGAACTACGCGAACAGATCGGCGATGGCAGCCTGTGGGTGGGGAGCATGGAGCGCACACTTGCCCGGCTCGATGAACTCTGCACTGCCGCTGCCGACCGAAAAATTCCCTAAATCTCCTTACCGGCCAGGAGATAAACCTGTCGGCTCTGTTCGGCGAACGCGCCCTCCCGGTCGGGCTCACGCACCGTTTCCGCCAGCATCCGAAACCCGCACCCCCGCAACGACTCGGCCACATCCCGAGCCGTGCGGCGGTGGAAATCCAGGCGCACCCGGTGTCTTCCGGCCGTTTCGAGGTGTACCGCGCCGGTTCCCTCCTGGAAGGCGAGCTGCAGCAGTCCGTCCGGGGTGAGCACCCGGTAGAATTCGGTGAACACGGTGCCGAGCAGCTCGTCGGGGATGTGGATGATCGAGTACCAGGCGAGGATCCCGCCCAACGCGGAATCGGGCAGGGTGAGCGTGTGCATGGAGCCTTCGGTGAAGCTGAGCCCCGGATAGGACCGGCGGGCGAGGTTGAGCATTCCGGGGGAGAGGTCGATCCCGGACACGGACAGTCCCAGATCGCGCAGGAACGCGGTGATCCGGCCGGTTCCGCAACCGATATCGGCGACCGGGCCGCGTTCGCGCACGAGTTCGGCGAACGCGGTGAGCAGTGCGCGGTCGAGTGGTTTGGCCGCGAGCTCGGCGGCGATCCACTCGGCGAAGTCCTCGGCGCCGCGGTCGTAGGAGTCGCGGGTATGCGTCAGGAACTCAGTCACCGGCGCGCCTGCGTTCCCGGGCACGGCGTTTGCCTTCGTGCATGGCCTGTACCCGGGCAACGGGGATGGCGCGGCCTTCCTCGATGAGCGCGGCCTGAAGTGGGGCCGGTTCGGCGAAACCGTCCCGCCACGGCGCCCGCCCCGCGGTTGCGGATACGGCGGTGTGCACGGTGAACTCGCCGGGGATGATCCGGTCCAGCTCGGCCCAGTCGAGCGGGAAGGACACCGGGACACCGGGCCGGGCGCGCGGGCTGTACGCGGCGGCCACGGTCGCGGAGCCGGACCGGGTCGAGTCGAGGAAGACCTTGTTGCCCCGGTCCTCCCGGATGAACGCGGTCGTGACGAGTGCGGGATCGAGCCGTTCGGCGCGGGCGGCGAGTGCACGGGTGGCCGCGGCGGCCTGTTCGTGATCGGCGTCCCGGATGGGCGCGAACACGTGCACGCCCTTCGCCCCGCTCGTCTTCACCGAACCGGTGAGCCCGGCATCGGCGAGCGCATCCCGGACGAGGAAGGCGGCGGCCACCGCGAGGCGGAACTCCGTCACCTCCGGCGGGTCGATGTCCAGCACCAGGTGGGTCGGCCGCTCCCACGCGTCGTGCCGCACCAGGGTGGGGTGGTACTCGACGGCGCGCTGGTTCGCGAACCACAGCAGCGTCGGGCGGTCCTCGCACAGCGCGTAGCGCACCTGGCGATGCGAGGTCTGGGCCCACATCCCGACCGAGCGCACCCAGGAGGGGACGTATTTGGGCAGGTTCTTCTGCATGAATGCGGCTTGTCCGCGCAGTACCCGGATGACCGAGAGCGGGCGCCCGGCGAGTTCGGGGACGAACAGCCCGGACATCGCGTCGAGATAGTCGAGGAGGTCGCGTTTGGTGGCGTTCGCCTCGGCGAAGAGCGGCTCGTCCAGATTGGTCAGCCGCACACCCTCACGCTGCTCGCCGGTCATGGTGTTCAGCGTTCACGAACCGGGCGAACCGGTCAACTCCCATTCGGCGAAGGATTCCCAGGCCAGCAGCCCGCACGGGGCGGTGAAGGCGTGCTCGGCACCGGTGATCGGATCGGTGAACCGCAGGGTCTTCGCGAGCAGTTGCAGCGGCTTGCTGAAGTCCTCGAGGGGTTTCTCGGTCAACTCCGGGTAGAACGGATCACCGAGGATGGGCACCCCGAGTTCGTGCATGTGCAGCCGCAGCTGGTGGGTGCGGCCGGTGGCGGGCTCCAGCCGGTACCGCCCCAATCCGTCGCGCGATTCGACCAGTTCGATCCGCGATTCGCTGTTCGGCGGGCCGTCCTCGGTGAACGCGGCGATGGTGCCACGCTCCTTGACGATGCGGCTGCGCACCGTGCGCGCCGCGGCGAGGGCGGGATCGGCCGGGGCGATCGCCTCGTAGACCTTGCGCACCTTACGGTCGCGGAACAGGGTCTGATAAGCCCCGCGGTGCGCGCGCTCGATGACGAACAGCACCAGCCCCGCGGTGGCCCGGTCCAGCCGGTGCGCCGGGCTCAGTTCGGGAAGGCCGTGCTTCTCGCGCAGCCGCACGAGCGCGGTCTGGCGCACGTGTTTCCCGCGCGGAATGGTGGCGAGGAAATGCGGTTTGTGCACCACGAGAATGCGCTCGTCCCGGTACACCACCGGAATGTCGAAGGGCACGTGCGGTTCCTCGGGCAGATCGCGGTGAAACCACAGGTGCAGGCCAGGGGTGTACGGGGTGTCCTCGCCGATCGGTCCGTCGAGGCCGACGAACTCGCCCGCGCGCAGCTTCTCGTCGATACGGGCGCCGCTGACCCTGGGCAGCCGCTCGTGCAGGTGCTCGCGGATGGTGCTCCAGTGTCCATCGGGCAGCTGGATGCGCACCGGGTCGAGCCCGGCGCGCTGAGCGAGCGGCGATCGGAGTTTGCGGCGCATAACCCGTGCAGCATAACCTTGCCGCCATGCGCGTAGCACTGTTCGCGACCTGCCTCGGCGACACGATGTTCCCGGGAGCGGTCGCGGCGACTGCGAAGGTGCTCGCCCGCCTCGGCCACGAGATCGTCTTCCCCACGACGCAGACCTGCTGCGGGCAGATGCACGTCAACACCGGCTACCAACGCGAGGCGCGCGGGCTCGTGGAACGATTCGTCGAGGATTTCGCCGATCCCTCGATCGAGGCCGTGGTCGTACCCTCGGGTTCCTGCGTCGGTTCGGTGCGCCACCAGCACGAGATCGTGGCGCGGCGCTACTGCGACACCGCGACCTGGGAGCGCGTGCACGCGACCGCGGCCAAGACCTACGAGCTGTGCGAGTTCCTGGTGGATGTACTCGGGGTCAGCGATGTCGGCGCGTACTTCCCGCACCGGGTGACCTACCATCCGACCTGTCATTCGTTGCGCATGCTCCGGGTCGGCGAGAAACCCTTGCGGCTACTGCGAAACGTGCGCGAGATCGAGCTCGTGGAACTGCCCGAGGCGGAGTCCTGCTGCGGGTTCGGCGGGACCTTCGCGGTGAAGAACGCGGAGACCTCGACCGCGATGCTGGCCGACAAGATGCGCCATGTGCTGGACACCCGCGCCGAATTCTGCGCGGCGGGCGATTCCTCCTGCCTGATGCACATCGGCGGCGGGCTCTCCCGGCTGAGCACCGGGGTGGGCACCGTGCACATCGCGGAGATCCTGGCGGCGACCGAGTCCCGGGAGGTGACCCGATGACCTTTCTCGGCACTCCGGAGGTTCCCCCGCGCGGAACCGGCAACCTCCGTGGCACCCAGTCGTTTCCGGAGGCGGCGCACGACCGGCTCGCGGACAGTCAGCTGCGCCGCAATCTCGGCAAGGCGACCCGCACGATCCGCGCGAAACGGCTCGCCGCTGCCGGTGAACTCCCGGACTGGGAAGCCCTGCGGGACGCGGGTTCGGCGATCAAGACCCAAGTGCTCGCGAACCTGCCGGAACTGCTGGAGACCTTCGAACAGCGGGTCACCGAGCGGGGCGGCACCGTACACTGGGCACCGGATGCCGCCGCGGCCAACGAGATCATCACCGGTCTGCTCGGCGGCGCGCGCGAGGTGGTCAAGGTGAAATCCATGGCCACCCAGGAGATCGGGCTCAACGAACACCTCGAATCGGCAGGGATCAGCGCCTTCGAGACCGATCTCGCCGAGCTGATCGTGCAACTCGCCGGGGACACCCCCTCGCACATCCTGGTGCCCGCGATCCACCGCAACCGCGCCGAGATCCGGGAACTGTTCCTGCGCGCGATGCCGGGCGTGGACCCGGACCTGGACGATGATCCGGCCAATCTGGCCGCTGCCGCCCGCCGCTATCTGCGGCAGAAGTTCATGGCCGCCGAGGTCGCGATCTCCGGGGCGAACTTCGGCATCGCCGAGACCGGGACGCTCACCGTCGTGGAGTCCGAGGGCAACGGCCGGATGTGCCTCACCATGCCGCGCAAGCTGATCACCCTGATGGGCATCGAGAAACTGTTGCCCCGCTTCGCCGATCTCGAGGTGTTCCTGCAGCTGCTGCCCCGATCCTCCACCGGGGAACGGATGAACCCGTACACCTCGATGTGGACCGGAGTGACCCCGGGCGACGGGCCGGAGGAGTTCCACCTGGTGCTGCTGGACAACGGGCGCAGCGCCACCCTCGCCGACGAGATCGGCCGCTCGGCACTGCACTGCATTCGCTGCTCGGCGTGTCTCAACGTGTGCCCGGTGTACGAACGCACCGGTGGCCACGCCTACGGTTCCACCTATCCGGGCCCGATCGGGGCGGTGCTCTCCCCGCAGCTGGCCGGAATGGCCGGAACAGACCCCAACGCCTCGCTGCCGTACGCCTCGAGCCTGTGCGGTGCCTGCTACGACGCCTGCCCGGTCAAGATCGATATTCCCTCGCTGCTCGTGGAACTGCGCCACCAGCATGTGCGGGAGGCCGCGCCGCGTGGTGAGGCGGCGATCATGAAGGCCGCGGCGGCCGCGATGGGGGACTCGCGGCGCTGGGAACTGGCGCAGCGGGCGGCGGGCCTCGGCAGGCTGCTCGCGCGGGACGGGTGGATCCGGGCGTTGCCCCCGCCGTTGCGCGGCTGGACCGGGGCACGTGATCTGCCCGCGCCGCCGAAGCAGACCTTCCGGCAGTGGTGGGCCAGCCCGCAGGCGCGCGAGGAACTGCGCCGCGAAGCGGAACGGGGGCTGGGATGACCGGCAAGACGGGGACAACCGGCAAAGCGACCGTGCTCGGCCGGATACGGGATGCGCTCGCCATCGCGCCGCCCGCACCGGTCACGGTGCCACGTGCATACCGCACCGGGACGGAACTGCCCTCGCCGCAACGGATCGCGCTGCTCGCCGAGCGACTGCGGGACTATCGGGCGAGCGTGCACGAATGCCGGGCCACGGACACCGCGGCCACCATCGCGCGGATACTCGGCCCGGCGCGCCGGATCGGGTGCCCCGCCGGGCTCCCGCGGGACTGGCTCGCCGAGACCGGGGCCGAGATCCGGGTGGACGGCCCGGAAACCTCGGTCGCCGCACTGGATGCGCTCGATGCCGTGGTCACCGGTTCGGCGGTCAGCTGCGCCGAGACCGGGACCATCTTCCTGGACGCCGGTCCGGACCAGGGGCGCCGGGCGCTGACCCTGGTCCCGGACAAGCACCTCTGCGTGGTGGATGCCTCGAGCGTTGTCGCCGGGGTTCCGGAGGCCATCGCCCGCCTCGAACCGGCTCGCCCCATCACGCTGATCAGCGGCCCCTCGGCGACCTCGGACATCGAACTGGAACGCGTGGAGGGCGTGCACGGCCCGCGCACCCTGGTCGTGGTTCTGCGCACCGACCGGTGAGCGTGCTCATGGATATCTGGAAATGTGATCCGAGACCCCATGAGGCCCGTGATGCGACGTTCACGCTCGACCTCGAAGACGGTGAACTCGGGCTGATCCGGGTGGTCAGCGAGCGGAACCGAACCGGTCCGGGATCCGGCCGACGATGCGGGCATACATCCTGGCGGGCACCGGTTCCCCGTTCACGGTGAGAAAACCGGGCAGCGGCGGCAGTTCGCGGGCCAGCGGTTCCAGTGCGGCATAGCAGTCGAGCGCGTCGGCCGGCCGGTCCTCGGGCTCCTTCTCCAGCATGCGGGCCAGCACCTCGCCCAGCCGCGCGGGAATGCCGGGGATCTCCGGCGGCCGGGCGTTCACGTGCTGCTCGAAAACGGCGTAGGCCGTGGGACCGGTGAACAGCGGCACCCCGGTGAGCATTTCGTGCAGCACGCAGCCGAGCGCGTAGAGATCGCTCGCCGGTCCGGCGCTGCCCTTCTGGATCTGCTCCGGCGCCATATAGGCGGGGGTGCCGAGCAGTTGTCCGGCGCGGGTGAACCGGGCGAGATCGGCCTCGCGCAGCACGGCGAGCCCGAAATCCAGCACGGTGACGCCGCCGTCCGGGCGCAGCATCAGGTTGTTCGGTTTCAGATCGCGGTGGCAGATGGACAGCGCGTGCGCCTCGGCGAGCACCGCGCAGGACTGCGCCGCGATCGCCGCCGCCCAGGGCACCGGGAGTGGCCCGTGTTCGGCGAGCACATCGGCGAGGGTGACCCCGTCCACGAACTGCATCACCTGGAACAGCCGGGATTCCACCGTGCCGAGATCGTAGAGCGTCGGTGCCCCGGTCAGCTCCAGCTTCGCGAGGATGCGTGCCTCGCGGATGAACCGGCCCTCCACCTCGGGATCGCTGTTTCCCGGGACCTCGAGGAACTTCACCGCGACCCGGCGCGCCAGATGGGTGTCGTATCCGCGATGGACCGCGCCCATACCGCCCTTGCCGATGGGCAGCTCCTCGAGCTCGTAGCGGTCCGCGAGTAGCATGATCACCTCGTTTGCCTTCGTGCGGCTGGCCGGTCACCGTAGCGGATCGGGCTCACTCGCCCGGGGTGAGCATCCCGTCGAGCAAGCCGACGAAACCGAGACGTGCCAAGGAATCCGCCGATTCGGCCAGCGCGCTCGCGGCCCGGTGCACCGCGTCGAGTTCGGCGAACGCCTCGGCGTAGGCGCGCTGCTGCTCCACCGGCAGCCGCGGCACCGCGACGCGGCGGGGATCGATCCGCGAGGAGCCGTGCACCGCCGGTGTGCAGGCACGCAGCACACCGGCGAGGAACCGGGGATCGAGTGCCGCGCTCGTCCGGTAGGCGGTCAGGTGCTGGCCGAGCAGCGCCTCTTCTTCGATCACCCGGGCCATCCCGGTCGCGCTCGCGGCCACATCGCCCGGGTACAGGTGCACCGCCGCCTCGCCGAGGGCGTCCTGGGTTCCGCTCGGTGACCGGTCCGCGGCGAGATCCGCGGAGGTGAGCACCGGCAGATCCGGGGCGCCCGGCCGCGGGGTGAGCACGGTCAGCGCTCCTGTCTTCGCCAGTTCGGCAAGCGAGGTCGTGGACAGCTGCCTGCGTTCGGCGCTGATCTCCAGTACCCGCGCCAGATTCTCGTCGATCTCACTGCTCGCCTGCTGCACGCTCGCCCGGGTCTTCGTGAACACCGCGCCGACATCCGCGCGCTCGCGCAGCAACCGCTGGCGCGCCGGGCTGAGGTCCACCTCGTCGTCGAGCAGGTCGATGATCGGCACCGGTTCGGGATCGTCCCCGGGTGCGCGGTCCCGCTCCGGCTCGTACTCCTCCAGCCACACGGTCGTGCGCTGGGTTTCACCGGGTACCGGCCGGTGCAGGCACCAGATGTCGTGTCCCTCGCGCAGCGAGTACAGCGCGCGCACCGCTCCGGCGCGCAGCAGGTTCGCCCGGATGCGCCGCCCCGAACGCCTGCTCGCCGCCGCTTTCGGCATCAGGAGCACGACCGGTCCACCGGGGCGCACGGCCGCGAGGCAGTGCTGCGCCCAGGCCAGTTCGGATTCCCCGCGCGGTGGCTGACCGTAGGCCCAGCGGGGATCCGCGGCCAGTTCGGCGTGTCCCCAGGCGCGCTCGTTGAACGGTGGATCGCACAGTACCGCGTCCGCGAGCCGATCGGTGAATCCATTGTGCCGCAGTGCATCCGCGTCGATCACCGTGGTCTCGATCCCGGCCAGCCGCAGTCGCACGGCGGTGATCGCCGCGGCGTTCGGATCGGTGTCCTGCGCGAGCGCGGCGCGTGGCCCCGCATCGAGCAACAGGGTGCCGATACCGCAGGCGGGATCGAGCACCGTGCCCGGATCGCCGCCGAGCAACCGCACCATGATCCGTGCGGTCTCGGTGGATGTGGTGGCCAGGGTGCGGGCGTGCGCCGCCCGGTAACGCTCGCACAGCCGCTCGAACGCGGTCGCGGGGCCCTGTTCCTCGGCGAGTTCGGTGAGCAGGGTGCGCAGTGCGCGGTCGGCGAGTTCGGGGCGTACCGCGCCGGGCAGCCGGGGCGCCTCGCCGAGCCGGGTCTGCAGCAGATAGGCGCCCGCGCGGGCCACCGTGCCGCCGAGTTCGAGGTCCTCGGTCGTGGCACGCAGGCGTTGCCAGACCTGCTCGGCCAGCGGAACCCGGGCGGCCTTGCCGTTGGTGGTGAGCCAGGACTGGATGGCCTGTAAGGAGAACAACGGACTCGATGCGGTTCCCCCGGCCGGGGCGGGGAAGTCCTCGTAGCGGCGCCGCCAGTTGCTCACCGCGGCCCGGCCGACACCCCCGAGCCGCGCGATATCGGCCGAGCTCACCAAGGCGTCCTCTCCCATAGCGCGCACAGTACGTCATCGCCCGGAGCGGTTCCACAGCTGAACCACTTGTGAACACGATTCACAAGTGGTTCACTGGTCCCGTGCACGAGCAATCACAACCTCCGGCAGCGCATGCCGCTCCGTTCCGGCTCGTCGTCACGAGCGCCACGGATGTCGGGCGGCGTCGTTCGGTCAACGAGGACTCCGCCTATGCGAGCGAGCGGCTGATCGCGGTCGCCGACGGCATGGGCGGGCACGCGCACGGCGAGGTCGCCAGCGAGATCGTGGTGCGCGCGCTCGCCGAGGCCGAGCAGCGGATACTCGGCGGGAACTCGGCGCTGGCCGAACTCTCCGAGGTGGGCATCCGGGTGGTGGCCCGGATCGACGAACGGGTCGTCGCCGACGAGAACCTGCGCGGAACCGGGTCCACGATGACCGCGCTGTGCTTCGACGGCAAGGAATTCGTGCTGGCGCACATCGGGGATTCCCGGGCCTATGTGGTGCGCGAAGGGCAGCTGCGGCCACTGACCAGGGATCACACCTTCGTCCAGACGCTCGTGGACGAGGGCAGGATGAGCGAGGAGATGGCCGCCACGCATCCGCGCCGCTCCATGCTCGTGCGCGCCTTGCAGTCCGGTGCGGAGGCCACGGCCGATCTGGGCGCCTTCGATGTGCGCGCCGGGGACCGCTACCTCGTCTGCTCGGACGGCTTGACCGATGTGGTTCCCGACGAGACCATTCACCAGGTGCTCGGGATGACCGAACCGGTGGATGCGGTGGCACGGCAACTGATCGAGCTCGCCAACGAGGCGGGTGGACCGGACAACATCACCGTGGTGATCGCGGATGTGTACCCGGGGAACGGAGCGACCGAGTGAGTTACGACGTGGCTGCGGTGCGCAAGCGGTTCCCGGCACTCGCCGAGGGCACGGCCTACTTCGACGGCCCCGGCGGGACACAGGTGCCGGACGCGGTGATCGAGGCGATCACGGCGCCGCTGCGGGACGGGGTGTCCAACCGGGCCACGGTCACCGCGGCGGAGCGGCGCGCGGAGGACGGGGTGCACGCGGCCCGTTCGGCGATGGCGGATCTGCTCGGCGCCGAGCCGGGCGGGGTGGTGTTCGGCAGGAGTATGACCCAGCTGACCTACGACTTCGCCCGCACGATCGCCAGGCAGTGGTCGCCGGGGGACGAGATCGTGCTCTCCAGTCTCGATCACGATGCCAATTTCCGGCCCTGGGTGCAGGCCGCGGAATCCGCAGGGGTGTGGGTCCGGGTCGCGGAGTTCACCGTGAGCTCCGGGGTGCTGCCCACCGAGGCGATCACCGGACTGCTGGGTCCGCGCACCAGGCTGGTCGCGGTGACCGGGGCGTCGAACCTGCTCGGCAGCCGGCCCGACATCCCCGCGATCACCGCCGCCGCACGGGAGTCCGGTGCGCTGTCCTATGTGGATGGTGTACACCTGACCCCGCATGCGCGCATCGATCTGCGTGCCCTCGGTGCGGATTTCTACGCCTGCTCGCCGTACAAGTTCCTCGGCCCGCATCTCGGGGCGCTCGCCGCGGATCCCGCGCTGCTCGGGACCCTGCGCCCGGACAAGCTGCTCCCGGCGAGCGATGCGGTTCCCGAACGCTTCGAATTCGGCACCTTGCCCTATGAACTGCTCGCCGGAACCACGGCGGCGGTGGATTTCCTCGCCGGGCTCGATTCCACGGCGGCGGGGGACCGGCGAACCCGCCTGCTGGCCAGTATGATCGCGCTCGGCGCACACGAGGAGGCGCTCGCTCGCCGCCTCGAGGACGGGCTCCGCGCGCAGGGAGTGCGCTGCCACGGGGATCCGGAACGGGAACGCACGCCGACCGTGCTGTTCGAAGTGGACGGTGTGCCCGCCGAGCGGGTCTACACCGAACTCGCCGGGCGCGGGGTGAACGCGCCCTCGGGCAGTTTCTACGCCTACGAACCGGCCCGCAGGCTCGGCCTCGGCGAACAGGGCGCGGTACGGGCCGGGATCGCGCCCTACACCGACGAGTCCGATGTGGACCGGCTGCTGGACGGGATCGCGGAGCTGCGTTCCCGACGGTGACCGCTCGCGGATGGAGGATGCGATGAAAGCCTTGGTACTGCGGGATTTCTGGGATTTCCAGGTCGACGAGCGGGAACGGGGCGCACCGGGACCCGGTGAGGTCGCGGTGCGTGTGTTCGCCACCGGCATCTGCGGGTCGGATCTGCACGGCTATACCGGGCAGAACGGGCGACGGGTCGCGGGGCAGGTGATGGGCCACGAGACCGTCGGCCACGTCGCGGAACTGGGCGTGGGCGTCGACGGGCTCGCCGTGGGCGATGTGGTGACCGTGAACCCGGTGCTCGCCTGCGGGACTTGCCCGGCCTGCACGCGCGGCCAGGAACAGGCCTGCCCGGACAAGACCGTCATCGGGGTGACCGCAGGCTATTCTTCGGCGTTCGCGGAGTATTTCCTCGCCCCCGCGCGGAACCTGGTCCGGCTCCCGGAGGCCATGCCGATCGAGTACGGGGCGCTGGTGGAACCCCTCGCGGTCGCCTACCACGCGGCGAACCGGGGCGGCTGCGGCAGCGCGGACGCGGTGCTCGTGCTCGGCGGTGGCCCCATCGGCCAGTCCGCGATACTCGCGGCCCGGATGCTCGGGGCGCGCGCGATCGCGGTCAGCGAACCCGATCCCGCGCGGCGGCGGCTGTGTGCCGAACTCGGCGCGACTCCGCTCGATCCGGCGGAAGGGGACCTCGCTGCGGGCACGGCCACCGCGCTCAGCCGGAAAGCGGATCTCGTGCTGGACGCGGTCGGCACCTCGGCGACGATCGCGGATGCCTTCTCCTGCAGCGTGTTCGGCGCCCGGGTGGTGCTGGTCGGGATGAACGCCCCGCAGCTCGAACTCCCGGCCTATTCGGTGAGCACCGAGGAACGCAGCCTCATCGGCAGTTTCTGTTATACGGCACGGCATTTCCGGGAGGTCGCGGACTGGGTGGCGACCGCGCCGGCCGAACTGGCCGCGCTCGTCGAGGAGACCGTCCCGGTGCGCGATGCCCCGGAGGCCTTCGCCGGCATGGCGCGCGGCAGCAAGGCGGTGGCGGGGAAGGTCCTTGTTTCGTTCACTGCAGATTGACGAACAGGCCACCGTCCACGAGCAGTTCCGCGCCGTTCACATAACCGGCCTCCGGGCGAGTGAGCAGCCACACCGCGCCCGCTATGTCCTCGGGCTTTCCCAGGCGCCCCAACGGAATACGGTTCTCCATCGCGGACCGTTTCGCCGGCTCGGCCAGGTCCTCGGCGTTGATATCGGTCGCGATGGTCCCGGGGAGCACGGCATTGCACCGGATTCCCTTGGGGCCGAGCACGATCGCGAGGCTTTTCATCAGCGAGCTGATTCCCGCCTTGGTCGGGGTGTAGTGCACCTGCCGGGCGCCGCCGACCCATGCGGAGATCGAGGAGATGCCGATGACCGATCCGGTGCGGCCCTCGGTCACCATGCGCCGGGTGACCTCCTGGGTGACGAGGAAGCAGCCGCGCTCGTTCACCCGCTGCACCCGGTCCCAGAGTTCCACGTCGATCTCGAAGAAGTCCGCGAACGGGCAGATTCCCGCGTTGCTGACCAGGATATCGGTGGGGCCGACGGCCTCCTCGGCATCGGTGACCAGTGCGCGCACCGCATCCGGATCGGCGACATCGGCCTCGATCGGGAACCCCACGCCGCCCGCCTCGGCCACCTGCCGTGCGGTCTCCTCGGCGAACTCCCGTTCCCCTGGCGGGAAGTTGATGGTGATCCGGGCGCCGTCGCGGGCGAACCGGATCGCGGTCGCCCGGCCGATTCCCCGCGCCGCCCCGGTGATGAGCACGTGCGCCGTCTCCTGTCCGGTGGGGCTGTTCATGCCACCTTCCCTCCTGCGAACCGATCGAAATTCTTCGGGTCGTAGAGCGGGACGATCACATCCGCGGTCTCCCGCACCCGCCGGTACGCCGCCGTGGCTTCGTAGATGTTCTCGCTGATCCCGATCGGATGATCACGGGCGACGTTCTCCAGGTAGAAATAGGAATCGGAGATCGCCACCGTTCCCTTGGTGCTGTCCGCCTCGACGACCATCGACGCGCGATGGTGCCCGCCGCACCACCAGGTGCGCAACCCGGGCGCGAGCTCGGTTTCGTCCTCGAGCAACCGCACCCGCGGCCAGGCCTCGGTGACCAGGTGCACGAGCACATCGTCCGGGATCGAGGTACTGCGGTCGTCATGCGGATGTTCGTGCGTGGTGTGGAAATGCACCCAGCCGCGCCGGGCGAGGCAGATCTCCGCGTTCGGGAAAAGCGGGATATTGCTGACCGAATACAATTGCAGCGGGGTGAGGATCACATGGGTGATCTCCTCGGGCTCGACGCCGTTCTCGAACAGCCGATCGGCGATGAACTCCCCGTCCGCGCGCACCATTCTCGCCCGCTGCCCGAGCACCGTCGCCCATTTCTCGTTCATCGGACCGATATCCCTGGCGGGCCCGGTGTTCACCAGCGCGGTGACCCCGTTGCCGCGCACCAGCACCGACTGGAAGACGAGCGGATACCAGCTGTCGAAGGCGCTCATCCAGAAGATCTCGGGTCCGGGGACCTCTCCGGCCCCGACACGGAGAAGATCGATGGCGTACTCGTCCACGGCCGCACCACCTTTGGTCGGTTCCCAACACCTGGACTCAGTATTACAGTCCGGTCCTGGCCAGCCAAGGGATTCCGGAGGTACCGCGATGGCGCGTGCGGCGTTCACCCTGCACATCAAACGGGACAAGGTGGCCGAGTACGCCGAGGCACACCGGCGGGTCTGGCCGGAGATGCGCGAAGCGTTACGGCAGGCCGGGTTCCGCAACTACTCGATCTTCCTGGACGACAGTACGGCGTTCGGGTATTTCGAGGCGGACGATCCGGAGGCAGCGCTCGAGGCGATGGGCCGCACCGAGGTCAACGCCCGCTGGCAGGACACCATGGCGGAGCTGCTCGAACAGCGGGTCGAGGACGACGGGCCAGGACTGCTCCGCCAGGTCTTCCTGCTGGAATGAACGCCCCTAGCCGAGTATTCGGTTGTTCTCGGTGTGTGTCCAGCCCGCCGCCTTCGCGTGTACCGGGCCGAGCACCCGGGAACCGGTCAGCCATAACGCGCCCGCACGGTTCGCGGTGACCGGGCCGAGCACGGTCGAGTCCACTACGACGAGCGAGGCGCCGGGTGCGACGTGCACGGGTCCCGCGATGCGCGCGTTCTCCACGCAGGTGATCCCGTGGCGCACGGTGAGCGGGCCTGGATGAGTGCCGCTGATCCGCTGGGTGCATGCCGCGACCGGAACACTGGTGTTCAGCGGTTTCCCGTTCTGCCGCACGGTGTAGTAGTCCCCGGCCGCGTGCCTGCGTTGATAGCTCAGCCGCAGCCCGCCGACTCCACCGGTGGTCGAGACCCGTGCCCCGTCGGCTGCGGTCTCGTCCAGCCGCACCGGATCGGGACCGAAGGACTCGGCGCGCACCCGGTTCTGCGGGTTTCCGAGCGGGAACGTCGCACCCGGTGCGCTGCGCACCCGCCAGGAAAGCCCCTTTCCACTCGTCGCGATCGCCCGGTCCGCCTCGATGCGCAGCGGCCCGGACCCAGAGGGCAGCGGGGTGTCCCCGGTTCGCGCCTCGATACTCAGCTGTCCATCCGGATCCAGTCGCATCCGGTCGGTGTAGAGCGCGCGGTCCGCGGTGTCGCTCGGGCGCGCGTGATGCACGTAGTACTCCTGCTTCCCGTCCGGCGAGCCGATGATGCTGCCATGCCCGGTGGAGTACATGCCGATCGAGGGATTCTGGGACAGGATCGGGTTCACTGCGCTCTTGCGCCACGGGCCGAGCGGGCTGGGTGCGGTCGCGTACCCGACGCCGTAGGAAGGACTCTCGTAGTTGTTCGCAGAATACGTCAGGTAGTAGACGGGTTTGCCGTGCACGATCCGTTTGACCGTGGTGGACCCCTCCTCCCAGCGGCGGTCCTTCTTCTCTCCGTTGGTCTTCGCGTAATCGTCGACGTGCGCGTTCTCCCAGGACTGCTTGTCCGAGCCGTAGTTCAGGATCGGGGTGTAGCCGTCGCGGCGCCGCGCCCCGTGATCACCGCGCTTGTTCGCGTTGACATAGCCCGGGGCGATACGGGGCATGGTCTTGCCACGCGGATCCTTCCACCACGCCGAATCCAGGCGCACCGCGTAGATGTTCGATTCCTCGACGTACTTGCCGAGGTCCTCGTCCCACACCCAGTTCCGGTAGGCGTTCCGGGAGAAGTACAGATAGATCCGGCCGTTGTCGAAAAAGACATTCGGATCGATCATCGGAATGTAGGTTCCGCGCGGTGCGGTCTGCCCTTCCGCGTGGGTGGCGGGCGGCTTTTTCTGCGTGCTGTCCATGATCCGGTTGACATCGTGATAATCCGGATCATAGGGGAAATAGTCGAGGGGTCCGGCCTGAATGTTGTGGAATGGCCCGGCAGGCGAATCCGCGACCGCGACCCCGAGCTTGCACGGTTCCTCGAAATCGCCGAACGTGAAATTCTCCGCCACGTTCTTGTTCATGCGTGCCGCGTAGAACAGGAAGTATTTCCCCGTCTTCGCGTTGTGGTAGACCTCGGGCGCCCAGAACCAGTCGTGCCCCCACTGCCCCTGCGCGGAGAGCGCCCCGCCGGGCAGGCGTTCCCAGGTCGCCAGGTCAGGGGAGCGGTAGATGGCGAAGTGGTAGCCCGGATCGGCGCCCTCGGTGGAGTACGCGTAGTAGGAGCCGCTGCGCTCGTCCCACAGCACGAAGGGGTCCGCGGCCGGATTCTTCGCGTCGTTGTAGAAGGTGGCGTTCGAGCGGGGACCGGCAGCCGAGGCGGGCGCGGCCAGCGGTGCCGCGAGGAGCAGAACGGCGAGAAGCGAGACGAGGCCCGCGCGCATTCGGTGCACGACGAACCACGATTGCCCCGGTCACCTCGTCTGTCAACCGCTGATCGATGCCAGTGTGCTTGACCTGGAGTGCACTCAAGCTCCTACGGTTGATTCGTGACGTACTCAATCGCACAGGCCGCCGAGGCGTGCGGGCTGTCCATCGACACGCTGCGCTACTACGAACGGATCGGACTGGTCGTTCCGCCGGCCAGGGATTCCGGGGGACGGCGCACCTACTCCGATGAGGACATCAACTGGCTCGTGTTCCTCACCAAGCTGCGCACCACCGGAATGCCGATCCGGCTCATGCGCGAATACGCCCAGCTCGCGCAGGACGGGGAGGCCACGGCCGCGCTGCGCAAACAGATCCTGGTGCGCCAGCGGGCCAGTGTGCACGCGCACATCGCCGAACTCCAGACCTGCCTCGAGGTGCTCGACTACAAGATCGAGAACTATCAGCGGATCGAGGAGAAATTCCAGGACAAGCAACGGAAAGTCACGGAGGTACCAGCATGATCGCACGCCGGAAACTCGGCGCGCTCGAGGTGTCCGCGCTCGGGCTCGGCTGCATGGGGATGAGCCACGCCTACGACTCGGCGCAGCGGGACGAGCGCGAGTCGATCGCCACGATTCACCGTGCCCTCGAACTGGGCGTCGACCTGCTCGACACCTCGGATTTCTACGGCGACGGGGAGAACGAGCGCCTGGTCGGGCGGGCCATCGCCGATCGCCGGGACCAGGTCGTGCTCGCCACGAAGTTCGGCATCACCGGAACGGTGGGGGGCGAGCTGGCCGTTCACGGCGCACCCGAATACGTCCGCTCGGCCTGTGAGGCCTCGCTGCGCAGGCTCGGGGCGGACCACATCGACCTGTACTACCAGCATCGGGTGGATCCGAACGTGCCGATCGAGGACACCATCGGCGCGATGGCCGAACTGGTCACCGAGGGCAAGGTGCGCGCGCTCGGCATGTCGGAAGCGGGCGAGGGGACGATCCGGCGCGCCAGCGCGGTGCATCCGATCAGCGCGCTGCAGAGCGAATGGAGCCTGTGGACCAGGGAGCTCGAAGCCCGGATCGCGCCCGCCTGCGCGGAACTCGGCATCGGGATCGTGCCGTTCTCCCCGCTCGGTCGCGGATTTCTCACCGGCTCGATCACCGGCTCGGGGTTCGCCGAGGACGACGCGCGCAGCCGCTTCCCGCGATTCACCGGGGAGAACCTGGATGCGAACCTGCGCATCGTGGCCGCGCTGCGCGAGCTCGCCGAACAACGCGGGGTCAGCGCCGGGCAGCTGGCGCTGGCCTGGGTGCTGGCCAGGGGAGAGCACGTGGTGCCGATCCCCGGGACGAAGCGGCGGCGCTATCTGGAGGAGAACGTGGCCGCGGCCGAGATCGAGCTCTCGGGCGCCGATATCGCGGCGATCGAGGCGGTCGCCCCGGCCGAGGCGTTCTCCGGGGCGCGCCACCCGGCCGCTCAAGAAGCGGTGGTGGACAGGACCTGAGGCTTGGTGTCCGGTAGCCGGGTGGAGATCGCCAGTGCGGCCACCGGGAAGACGAGCAACACGGCGAGCGCGGTCGAAAGCCCCGCGTGGTCGGCGAGCAGGCCGAACACCGGGGTGACGATCCCGCCCACGCTGACCGCCAGCCCGAGGGTGACCCCGCTCGCGGTGCCGATCCGGTTCGGCAGGTAGTCCTGGCCGAGTGTGACCTGCACGCTGAACGGAATGTAGAGGGCGAAGCCGAGTAGCGCGGCGGCGAGGTAGGCCACCACCGCATTCGGGGCGAACAGCAGCGCGAGCAGCCCGGGCACGATCAGCAGGTAGCCGAGCCGCACCGTGCGCACCCGCCCGTAGCGGTCGGCCAGCGCGCCACCGAGCAGAGTGCCCGCGGCGCCGGTGGCCAGCAGCACGGTCAGCGCCGCGTTGCCGGTGCTCTCGGTGAACCCGAGGTTCTTCGTCAGGAACAGCGCCAGCAACGAGTTCACCCCGAAGAAGCAGATCGAGCGGCACATCACCAGACCGGTGAGCCAGCGGAAGGAGCTCCAGTCGTCGACCCTGTCGGTCTCGGTCGTCTTCTTCGCCACCGCGTCCCTGCTCCGGCGCTGGAGCAGTGCCACCACCAGACCGGTGGCCACCGCGGGGATCGCGAGCAGCGGGGTCGCGGTGAGCCCTCCGCCGGTGAGCACCGCGGTCACCAGCAGCGGGCCGAGCGCGAAGCCGATATTGCCGCCGAGGGCGAACCAGCTCATCCCGCGCGCCGATCCGTGCGAGGCGACCCGGGCGGCCCTGCTCGCCTCCGGGTGGAACGCGGCCACCCCGATCCCGGAGAGCGCGATCGCCAGCCAGGTGAACACATAGTGCGGGCCGAGCCCGGAAAGCCCGATCCCGATCCCGGCGATGGCCACCCCGGAGGGAATCAGGAACGCCAGCCTGCGCCGGTCGGTGAGCACCCCGAACAGCGGCTGCAGCACCGAGGACAGGAAGGTGGCCGCCACGGTGATCCCGGTCGCCGCGGCGTAGGTGTACTGCCGTTCGACGACCAGGAACGGGATCAGGGCGGGCACCGCGCCCTGATACATGTCGTCGACAAGATGGACGAAGGAGAGACCGGCGACCGGGACGATCCCGCGGAGAACACGCATGATCTCGATCATCGAACGCGGACGGGGGCGGCCGCTTCCGATATTCTGCCGAGTTGTGCCGGAAACTCGCCACCGCCCCGTCGCTCTCACCGTGACCCGTTCGCTCACCGGCGGGTCCGGGGTCAGCGCGCACTATCACGACGAACACCAGATCGTGTACGCCAGCACGGGCGTGCTCGCCGTGGCCACCTCGGCTGGCGCCTGGATCGCGCCCGCCACCAGGGCGGTGCTCATTCCCGCCGGAACCGTGCACGAACACCGCGCCTACGGGCAGACCGTGCTGCACACCGTCGGGCTCCCACAGGACGCCCTGACCGGTGCTGAACCGGTCGTCGTCGCGGTCCGTCCGCTGCTGCGCGAACTGCTGATCACCTGTTCGGCCCGCCCGCAGGACACCAGCCCAGCGACGCTGCGGCTGCGGGCGGTACTGACCGATCAGCTCCGCGATTCCCCGGAGCGCCCGCTGCACGTGCCCGCGCCGAGTGATCCCCGGCTGGTCGAACTCGGCGCACTGCTCGACCGGGATCCGGCCGATCCGCGCTCGCTCACCGGGTTCGCCACCACGCTCGGCAGCAGCGCGCGCACCCTTTCCCGGCTGTGCCGCGAAGAACTCGGCATGACCTTCCCGCAGTGGCGCACCCAGCTGCGGATGTACCACGCGCTGCGGTTGCTCGCCGAGGATCAGCCGGTCACCGCGGTGGCGCACCGTTGCGGCTGGGCGACCCCGAGCTCGTTCATCGAGGCGTTCCGGCGCGTCATGGGGTACACGCCGGGACGCAGGACCCGTGCCGAGTTCTGAGCGCGATGGGAATCACCGGGCCGTGCCTCGACGTGCGCCTTGACCAGTTCCATTCCGGGCTGGATGCGCCCGGGGGGAGTCGAAAGTCCAGTTTCGCTTGATACTCGACGCCCTGGCCGCGAAGGATCGGGAGCGGCTTGCCGGACTGATCCAGCGCCCGGTCGCGACCGTCCTTTCCCGCGCACGAGCGGCGATGGCACAGATCGGCGACAGCTAGCCGGTTACGGGCGCCCTCGGTCGGCGGCGAGGATCTCGGCCAGCCGAAGGGTGTCCTCGAGGTAGCGCTCGTAGGGGAAGCCCGCGGCGATGAGCCCGGTACGGAGCTCGTCGTAGAGCGGTTTTCCCGCGCTGTGGAAGGCATTCCGGCCGGTTTCGGTGAGCCGGACCAGCCGCCGCCGCGCGTGTTCGGGGTCGGCGGTGATTTGCACCAGCCCATCCGCCTCGAGTGGCCGCAGTGTCCGGCTGATCGCCGGATCGGATACCGAGAGCGCCTGTGCGAGCCGATGCTGGGTGGCCGGTTCGATGTCCTCCAGCGTGCCCAGCAACCGTATCTGGCTGTAGGTCAGGCCGTCGGTGTCATCGGTGCGCCGCCTGGTCGCCTCGCCGAGCAACATGACCACGCGATGCAGCAAGTCTGCGAGTCCTTCGTCCACGACATCACTGTACCCGATTCTTGACTAGTTAATATTAACCAGTTAAGAATGGACGCCGTGGACAACTTCTCCTACCTCGCACAGTCCGCCTTCCCGCTGATCTGGATCGTGGTGCCGGCCATCGGTGCCTTCATCCGGGCCCGGCACGCCCAATCGCGCCTGCAGGCACTGGAGATCTGGCAGCGCTGGTGGGCCATCGGCGCCTTCGGCTGCGGCAGCCTGTGGATGACGGTCGCGTTCCTCGGTGTCCCGAACGTCATGGCCACCGCGATCGGCTTCGACCGGACGCCGTTCATGTTCGAGATCGCCTTCGCCAACCTCGGGCTGGCCGTCATGGGTTTCCGGGCCGCGTCGGCATCCGCGCGCGAACGCATCACCATCGGGATCGGCGGCGGGATGTTCCTCTGGGGAGCGGTGCTCGGGCACCTCTACCAGTGGTTCGCGAACGGTGACCACGCGCCCGGGAACACCGGCGGAGTGCTGGTCAACGACTTGCTGATCCCGGCGGTAATGATCATCCTGGCCGTGTGGTCCCGGCGACTGGCGGCCGATCCGCAGCCGGCCGCGGACATCGCGGCCTGAGGCCGCGGGAGCTGTTCGGCATCATGACGACACACATCGACAACACACCCGAAGGCGAGACCGGTGAAGCGCGGGCGGAAGCGGCCAAGCGGCTGACCATGTTCGTCGACGCGGGGATCGCGATCGCGCTCACCCTGCTCGCGCTTGACCTTCCCGTGCCCACCGGCGACACCACCGCGGCCATGCTGCGGTCGGTATCCGCCCACGGCACCGAGTACCTGGCCTTCGTGCTCAGCTTCGTGGTGATCGCCGCCCACTGGCGCGCCAACCACGAGATCTTCCGCTATGTCCGCGCGCTGAACAGCCGGCTGACCACCCTCACCCTGCTGTGGCTGTTCATGCAGGTGCTGATGCCGTTCGCGACCCGGGTGATCACCGCCCAGGGCGCCTTTCCGCTCCGGTTCAGCCTGTACGCGATCGTGCAGGTCCTGGCCTCCGCCTCGACCGCGCTGATCATCCGGGAGATCCGGCGCCGGCATCTGTACCGTGCGGACGGCCCGCTCCGGGTGTTCGCGCAGAACCTGGTGCGCAGCATCTGCCTGGTCGCGGTGTTCGCGGTCTCCGTTCCGGTCGCGTTCCTGACCGAGAGCACCGGTGCGTACCTGTGCTGGCTCGCGGCGCCGATCGTGCTCACCGTCGCGCGCCGTATCCAGGGGCGTGCCGGGAAATGACCCGGTTACGGGCTCAGCGTCGCGGCCAGGGTCGCGCCGAGTTCCCAGCAGGACTCCAGGTCCTGCTTGCTCGGGTCACCGGTCACCGTCACGTGTTCGGCCGTCCGCTCCCACTGTAGGCCGGTGGTGATCGTTTCGACGCCCTTGACCGCGCCGACGGTGTCGTTGTTGCCGTGCACGAACAGGCCGTAGGGACGCTTCGCCGTCGCATCCAGGCAGGGGTAGTAGATCGTGTCGAAGGCGTGTTTCAACGCCCCGCTCATGTAGCCCAGATTGGCCGGCGTGCCGAGCAGATATCCATCGGCTTCCAGGACATCGGAGACCGTCACCGCGAGCGCGGCGCGCCGGACCAGTTCGACGCCCTCGATCTCGGGGGTGCTCGCCCCGGAGATCACGCCTTCGAGCATGGCCTGCATCGAGGGCGAGGGGGTGTGGTGGATCAGGAGCAGGGTCGACATGGCCCCAGCCTGCCAGTTCCGGTCAACGGTGTAGTGATACCGGCATGTGGCAACCCGGATCTCGTCCTCGACGAGGCGAGAGACAAGGCGGTGCTCATCGGTGATCCGGCGCGACCAGTGTCCGTTGTACTCGTAGCGCAGCGGCTCGGGTTTGCCGATCCCTTCGTTCCCGTTGCGAGTGATATCGGCGATCAATGCGTTGATTCGCTCGAGGATCTTCCGGTCAGCCGTTTGCCAGTGCAGGTATTCCTCCCCGGTATGGCTGCTGAAGGTAATTCTCATTCGAGCAGTTTTCGCTCGACCCCTTCGCCGCGTTCCAGTTCGGCGATCGAGGCCGCCAGTCGCCGCGCGTTCTCCGGGCTACGGAGCAGATACGCCGTTTCCTTGAGGGATTCGTACTCATCCAAGGCGACCATGACGACCGGTTCATGACGGCCTCCTCGCGATCCTCGATCACTCGGTTCGTCGTCTCCGCGTACGTCGGTCCTGGATTGTCGGCAATCTCAACTCGCAAGCAGTTCGCCGAGCGCGGTCAGCAGTGCCTCGAGCCGTTCGGCGGCCTCCGCCTTGGCCGAGTCCAGGTCCGCGCGCGGCGGGAGGGCGATCTCGGCGTAGCACTTGAGTTTCGGCTCGGTGCCCGAGGGACGGATGACCACCTTCACCGCTTCCCCGGTGATCCGCAGCCCGTCGGTACGCGGCAGCAGGTCGGTGCACGCGACGGCGGTCCCGGCCAGTTCGCCGGGCGGTTCGGCACGCAACCGCCGCATGATGGCCTCGCGCTCGCTCAGGTCGGTGAACCGCGGGGAGTACTGGCCGGTCAGGTGTACGCCGTGGCTGCGGGCGAGCTCGTCGAGCGCTTCGGGGACGGTGCGGTCCGCGGCACGCAGCTGGGCGAGGTGGTCGGCGGCGAACACGGCGGCGGAGATCCCGTCCTTGTCGCGCACCACATCCGGGTCCACGCACAGTCCCAGCGCTTCCTCGTAGGCGTAGACCAGTCCGGTGCCCGCGCCGTCCCCGGAGCGCACGAGCCATTTGAACCCGGTGAGCGTCTCGTCGTAGCGGGCCCCGTGCCGCTGCGCGATCCCGGCGAGCAGACCCGAGGACACGATGGTGGTGGCCACGAGCGGATCGGGGCTGGTGTTCGTGGCGAGCAGGTACTCACCGAGCAGCGCGCCGGTCTCGTCTCCGCGCAGCATCCGCCAGCCCCCGGCGTCGCGCACCCCGATCGCGCATCGGTCGGCGTCCGGATCGAGCGCGATGGCCAGGTCCGCCTCGCGTTCCGCGGCGAGTTCGAGCAGCAGGTCCGCGGCCCCGGGTTCCTCGGGATTGGGGAAGGCGACCGTGGGGAAGTCCGGGTCCGGTCCGGCCTGCGCGCCGACCAGGTGCACATCGGTGAATCCGGCGCGCGCCAAGGCATCGACCGCGACCCGGCCGCCGACCCCGTGCATCGGGGTGAGCACGATCCGCGGGCCGGGTTCGATGTTCCGCCGCACCGCGGCACAGGCGTCGAGGTAGGACTCCAGCAGGTCCGGGCCGACCTCGGTGTGGTTCGTCGCGCGCGGCACCGAGCGGGCGGGCCGCGCCGCGCCGATGGCCGCCTCGATGCGTTCGTCGGCCGGTGGCACGATCTGCGCCCCGCTGCCGTCGTAGAGCTTGTAACCGTTGTCCGCGGGCGGATTGTGCGAGGCGGTGATCTGTACCCCGGCCACGGCACCGAACGTCCGGACGGCGTAGGCGAGCACCGGAGTGGGCAGCGGGCCGGGCAGCAGCCGCGTGTCGAACCCGGATGCGGCGAACACCTCGGCGGTGGCGTGCGCGAAGGCTTCCGAACCGTGCCGTGCGTCCCGCCCGACGACCACGGTGCGCCCGGAAAGTCCCTGTCCGTGCAGCCATTCGGCGATCCCGGCCGTGGTGCGCACCACGACGGCCACGTTCATCCCGCTGACCCCGGCGCGCACCGGGGCACGCAGGCCGGCGGTGCCGAAGGTGAGCGGTTCACCCATCCGCGATTCCAGGTCCTCGGCCGCACCGGGAACCCCGGCGACCGCGTCCGCGAGCACCCGGGTCAGTTCCTCCCGGGTCCGTTCCTCGGGGTCCTCGGCGATCCAGGTCGTGGTGCGCTTGCGCAGATCCGGCGAAATCATGGGTGATCCTTCATGCCCGCTGCACGAGTTCGCGCAGCAGCGTGCCCATGCGTTCCGCGGCGGCCTGTCCGGCGGCGAGCACCTCGTGGTGGTCCAGTGGTTCCCCGGTGATGCCCGCGGCGAGATTGGTGACCAGGGAGAGCCCGAACACCTCGAGTTCGCGGGCGCGCGCGGCGATCGCCTCGAGCACGGTGGACATGCCGACCAGGTCCGCGCCGAGCGTGCGCAGCATCCGGATCTCGGCGGGCGTCTCGAAGTGCGGACCGGGAAGGCCCGCGTAGACGCCCTCGGCGAGGCTGGGGTCGATCTGTGTGGCGAGCTCGCGCAGGCGTGGCGAGTAGAGGTCGGTGAGATCGGTGAACGCGGCTCCGGTGAGCGGGCTGCGCGCGGTCAGGTTCAGGTGATCGGAGATGAGCACCGGCTGGCCGACGCTCATGTCCTCGCGCAGTCCTCCCGCGGCGTTGGTCAGCACGATCGCGCGTACTCCGGCCTCGGCGACCGTACGGATCCCGTGCACCACCGGATCGATGCCCTTGCCCTCGTAGAGGTGGGTGCGGCCGAGCACGATCAGCACCTTCGTGCCGCCGAGGGTGACCGAGCGCAGCGTGCCCCCGTGCCCGGTAACCGTGGGGGCGAGGAAGCCGGGGAGTTCGGCGAGCGGGATTTCCGTGTCCGGGGTGCCGAACACATCGGCGGCCGGGCGCCACCCGGAGCCGAGGACCACGGCGATGTCGTGTCGTTCGATGCCCGTTCGCTCGGCGATGACCGCCGCGGCTTCTGCTTCGCTAGTCACGCCGGGCAATACTAGGCCACGCTCGGAGTGCGTCCGATAGCTCTCGTCGTGGCTGCGCGGCAGGACATGGAGCGCTCGGATGTGCTCGCTAGTCCTCGGCGCGGAATGTCGGCGCGATCCGCTGATAGAGCTGCTGGTGGCCCTTGTCCTCCTGCTCGGTCGGCACGTGCACGCTGACCACCCAGAGGATCGATTCGTCCCGCGTGGCTTTGGCGTAGACGGTGCGGCCGAGGTCGGTGCTCGCGGCGCCCTGCTGCCCGTCGGCCTGGCCGGATTCCACCGTGCGGTACATGAATTCGCTGCTGTCCCCGGATTTTGCACGCTGCGTGGACAGATCGCCTGCCGGCCAGGCCTCGCGGATGCTGCGGAGGTAGTCGGAGATCGTGTGCGCGGGGAAGAACCGGGGATAGCGCTCCACGGTGATCTCCTGCTGGCCGTCCTCGCTGAGGAAGTGCACCACCGCGGCCGAGGGCAGCCGGGTGTCGGTGCGCTGTTCGACGAAGGTCGGCCAGCCCTTGGGCACCATGATGGAGAATCCGCCGCCACGGGCCCCGTTCAGCGTCTGTGCCCGTCCCTCCTGGCGGATGAGTTCCCCGATCGGCCGCGTCGGCGCGTCCGCGGCGACCACCCGGGGCTGGGGGAGGATGCTCTGCCCGCCGATGGTGCGCGCGGCGACGAAGGTGCCGGTCCCGGCGAGCAGGAACAGCACGATCGCGGCGACCACGAGCATCGGGGTCCGGCTGTGCTTCGGCTGCGATGCCGGGGCGCTCGGGGTGAATGGCAGCGGTCCCGGATCACCGGCCAGCGGTGCAGCGGTGGCGGCCTCGGTCCCGGGTTTCGGGCTGGGCGGGGGAGTGGGGGCGGGGATCGGCACCGGTTCCGGATCCGGGCTGGCCAGATCGAACAGTGACTCACCCGGAGCGGGCAGCAGCGGGTGCACCAGTCTGCGTATCTCGAGCAGGGACAGCCGGGCCTGCGGATCCTTGATCATCAGCCCGCGCACCACCTCGCCGAGCGGGCCGTCCACCTCGGGATCGGGTACCTCCCCGTCCACCACCTGGTGCAGTGTGGCGACGATCCCGCCGTCCGGTTCATAGGGCGGGCGCCCGGTCAGTGCGGCGAACAGGGTCGCGCCGAGGCTCCACAGGTCCGCGGCGGGTGCGGCTTTCGCGCCCTCCGCGATCTCCGGGGCGATATAGGCCGGTGAGCCGAGGATGATCCCGGTGTGGGTCATGGTGGACTCGGCGACGCTGCGCGCGATGCCGAAGTCGGTGAGCCGGACCTGGCCGCCGTCCCCGAGCAGTACGTTGCCCGGCTTCACATCCCGGTGGGTGATCCCGGTGCGGTGCGCGGCGCCGAGTGCCGCGGCGAGCGCGTCCGCGATGAGCGCGGCGGCCTGTTCGTCCAGTGGCCCGCTCGCGCGCAGCAGACCGGCGAGGCTGCGGCCGGTGACCAGTTCCATCACCACGAACGGAGCCCCGTCGGTCACCGCCACGTCGAAGACGGTGATCACGTTCGCCTGGTTGAGTGCGGCGACCGCGCGCGCCTCACGCAGGGTCCGCTCGCGCACCGCGTCCGCCTCGTCGTCCGGCATGCCCGCGGGCAGCTGCACCTCTTTGACCGCGACATTGCGGTACAGCAGCTCGTCGTAGGCCGACCAGACGATGCCCATCGCGCCGGTACCGAGGCGTTCCCCCAGGCGGTAACGGCCGCCGATCAGCCGGGTTTCGGAATCGGTCACGGAGACATTGTGCCCGAATGTGCGCGCAGATCGGGACCAGAGTCACACCCGTGTCCTGAATACCCGCCAGTACCATCACCACGTATGACAACCGCTCCGGAACGGCTCGAACTCGCCGCCGAGTTCGAGGCGGCGACGCGCGCGCAATGGCGGGAACTGGTCGCGGGCGTGTTCGCCAAACAAGGGCGTACCGCGCCGGACGACCCCGAACTCGCGCTGGCCACCACCACCGACGATGACATCACGATCCGCCCGCTCTACACCGCGGAGGACGGCTCGCCCGGCACGGGTCTTCCCGGCCTCGCCCCCTACGTACGCGGGGCCGATCCGCAGGGAACCGCGTGGCAGGTGCGCACCAGGGCCGGGGGCGGCGACCCCGTCGCGGTGAACGAGTGCCTGCTGGACGACCTCGAGCACGGGGCGGGCGCGGTCTGGCTCGCCGCGGGGGAGCACGGGGTACCGGCCGATGGGCTGGCGCGCGCACTGGACGGGGTGCTGCTCGATCTCGCCCCCGTCGTGCTCTCTCCCGGGGAGCGGTTCCGTGAACCGGTCGAGGCCCTGCTCGCCTGCTACGCGGCCGCGGGGATCCCGGACAGTGGAGTGCGCGCGGTCCTCGGCATCGACCCGCTCTCGGCCATCGGGCAGATCCCCGAGCCCGACCACCTCGCCGCGCTGGCGAAGCGGTACCCGAACACACAGGTGGTCACCGTGAACGGGGCGCTGTTCCACGAGGCGGGCGGTTCGGATGCCCAGGAGCTGGGCTACTCGATCGCGGCGGGACTCGCCTATCTGCGCGCGCTCACCGAGGCCGGGCTCGACGCGGACACGGCGGCGGCGACCCTCGAGTTCCGCTACGCCGCGAGCGTCGACCAGTTCGGCACCATCGCGAAGCTGCGCGCGGCTCGGCGGCTGTGGTCGCGGGTGTGCGAGGTGAGCGGTATCAAGGGGGTTCCGCAGCGGCAGCACGCGGTCGGTTCCTCGGCGATGATGACCGCGCGGGACCCCTGGGTGAACATGCTGCGCAGCACGATCGCGGCGTTCGCGGCCGGGGTCGCCGGGGCGGACGCGGTGACCGTGCGCCCCTTCGACGAGCGGGTCGGGGCCCCGGACGCGTTCGCCAGGCGCATCGCGCGCAACACCCAGTCGATCCTGCTGGAGGAATCGCACCTGGCCGGGGTGATCGATCCGGCAGGCGGTTCCTACGCCGTCGAACGGCGCACCGACGAACTGGCGAACCGGGCCTGGGAGCGATTCACCGGGGTCGAGTCCGAGGGCGGGATCGTCGCGGCGCTCGGTTCCGGATCGCTGGCCCGTGAGCTCGGACGGACCTGGAGCGCGCACCGCGAGCGGCTCGCGCACCGGACGGACCCGATCACCGGGGTCAGCGAGTTCCCCGATCTTGAGGAGCGTCCGCTTTCCCGACCGGCGGCGGACTCCGAGCCGCCGAGCATCCTGCCCGGGGTGCACTACGCGGCCGGGTACGAGGCACTGCGGGATCGCGCGGACGCCGCGGCGCAGCGGCCCCGGATCTTCCTGGCCACGCTCGGCTCGCTGGCCGCCTATACCGCGCGCGCCGGGTTCGCCCGCAACACCTATGCGGCGGGCGGGATAGACAGCGTCGAGGCAGGGCCGAGTGAGACGGTCGCGGACATCGTGTCCGCGTTCACCGACTCGGCTTGCGCCTGCGTCTGCGTGTGCGGTACCGAGGAAGCGTACGGCGAATGGCTGGCCGAACTCGTCCCCGCGCTGCGCTCGGCAGGGGCCCGGCTGATCGCCCTCGCGGGCAAGCCGCGCGGCGACCGGGACACCGGCTGCGATCAATACGTCTACGCGGGCTGCGATGCGCTCGCCGCCCTCGGCGAGATTCTGGAGGTGACCGCGTGATCCCCGACTTCTCGCAGGTCGAGCTCGGTGAACCGGCCGAGCCGGGCTACGCCGACTGGACCTCGGCACTGCGCGCAGCCACCGGTAAGGACGCCGACGCCCTCGAATGGGAGACCCCGGAGGGCATCGGCATCAAACCGGTCTACACCGCGGCCGATACCGAGGGCATCGACTTCCTGCACACCTATCCGGGTATCGCGCCGTTCCTGCGCGGCCCGTACCCGACGATGTACGTCAACCAGCCCTGGACCGTGCGCCAGTACGCCGGGTTCTCCACCGCGGAGCAGTCGAACGCCTTCTACCGGCGCAACCTCGCCGCGGGGCAGAAGGGGCTCTCCGTCGCCTTCGACCTGGCCACCCACCGCGGCTACGACTCCGACCACCCGAGGGTCGGCGGGGACGTCGGTATGGCCGGGGTCGCCATCGATTCCATCTACGACATGCGCACCCTCTTCGACGGCATCCCGCTGGACAAGATGAGCGTCTCGATGACCATGAACGGCGCGGTGCTCCCGGTGCTCGCGCTCTACATCGTGGCCGCCGAGGAGCAGGGGGTCGCGCACGAGAAGCTCGCGGGGACCATTCAGAACGACATCCTCAAGGAGTTCATGGTCCGCAACACCTACATCTATCCGCCGCAGCCCTCGATGCGGATCATCTCGGACATCTTCTCGTTCACCTCGACCGAGATGCCGAAGTTCAACTCGATCTCGATCTCCGGCTACCACATGCAGGAGGCCGGGGCCACCGCCGACCTGGAGCTCGCCTACACCCTCGCCGACGGGGTGGAGTACATCCGGGCCGGTCTGGACGCGGGCCTGGACATCGACAAGTTCGCGCCCCGGCTCTCGTTCTTCTGGGCGATCGGGATGAACTTCTTCACCGAGATCGCCAAGATGCGTGCCGCCCGGCTGCTGTGGGCGAAGCTGGTCAAACAGTTCGAGCCGAAGTCCGCGAAGTCGTTGTCGCTGCGCACCCACTGCCAGACCAGCGGCTGGTCGCTGACCGCCCAGGATGTGTACAACAACGTGGTGCGCACCTGCGTCGAGGCGATGGCCGCGACCCAGGGGCACACCCAGTCGCTGCACACCAACGCGCTCGACGAGGCGCTCGCGCTGCCCACCGACTTCTCCGCGCGCATCGCCCGCAACACGCAGCTGGTGCTGCAGCAGGAATCCGGGACCACGCGCACCATCGATCCCTGGGGCGGCAGCTACTTCGTCGAGCGGCTCACCAAGGATCTCGCGGAGAAGGCCTGGGCGCACATCACCGAGGTCGAGTCCGCGGGCGGGATGGCGCGCGCGATCGACGCCGGTATCCCGAAGCTGCGCATCGAGGAGGCGGCCGCGCGCACCCAGGCGCGCATCGACTCCGGCCGCCAGTCGCTGATCGGCGTGAACAAATACCAGCTCACCGCCGAGGAGCAGATCGACGTGCTCAAGGTGGACAACGCCGATGTGCGCGCCCGCCAGCTGGACAAGCTGCGCCGGCTGCGCGAGGAACGGGACCAGGAACAGGTGGACCACGCGCTGCGGCAGCTCTCCGGGGCCGCCGAATCCGGCGAGGGCAACCTGCTCGAGCTCGCGGTCGCCGCCGGCCGGTCGATGGCCACCGTCGGCGAGATCTCCGACGCGCTAGAGCGAGTGTGGGGCAGGCATTCCGGGCAGATCCGTACCATCTCCGGTGTGTACTCGCACGAGGTCGGCAAAGCGTCCAATGTGGACACCGCGCGCTCGATCGTGGATTCCTTCGCCGAGGGCGAGGGGCGCCGCCCGCGCATCCTGGTCGCCAAGATGGGCCAGGACGGGCACGACCGGGGGCAGAAGGTCATCGCGACCGCGTTCGCCGACCTCGGCTTCGACGTGGACGTCGGCCCGCTGTTCTCCACCCCCGCCGAGGTCGCCCGGCAGGCGGTCGAGGCGGATGTGCACGTGATCGGGGTGTCCTCGCTCGCGGCCGGGCACCTGACCCTGGTCCCCGCGCTGCGCGAGGAACTGGCCGCCAACGACCGCTCGGACATCATGGTCGTGGTCGGTGGCGTGATCCCGCCGGGTGACTTCGACGCGCTGCGCGAGGCGGGCGCGGCCGCGATCTTCCCGCCGGGCACCGTGATCGCCGATGCCGCGATCGACCTGCTCCGTCAGCTCTGCGCCCAGCACGGCCACCCGGTGCCGGAGGATTAGACGTGGCCGAGCTTGCGAGGCCGCCATCGGACACAGTGCCGTCGGCCGCGGGGCTGACGAGCGTCAGCGAGGAAGGTGCGGCGGCCGAGCTTGCGAGGCCGCCATCGGGCACAGCACGGCGCGTCACGAAGCCGAGGAGCGTCAGCGAGGAGGCGCCGTGACGATAGACGTCGCCGCGATGGCCAAGGAGGTGCTGGCTGGCAAGCGCGGGGTGCTCTCCCGGGCGATCACGCTCGTCGAGTCCACCCGGGCCGATCACCGGGCCAAGGCCGCCGAACTGCTCACCGAACTGCTCCCGCACTCGGGCAGGGCGATGCGGCTCGGCATCAGCGGGGTTCCCGGGGTGGGCAAGTCGACCTTCATCGACGCGCTCGGCAGCATGCTCACCACGCGCGGGCACCGGGTCGCCGTGCTCGCCGTCGATCCCTCCTCCAGCAAGACCGGAGGGGCGATCCTCGGCGACAAGACCCGGATGGCGCGGCTGGCCGTGGACCCGAACGCCTTCGTGCGTCCCTCGCCGACCTCGGGCACTCTCGGCGGGGTGGCCCGGGCCACCCGGGAGACCATGGTGCTGATGGAGGCCGCGGGCCACGATGTGGTGCTCGTGGAAACCGTCGGTGTCGGCCAGTCCGAGACCACCGTGGCCAATATGGTCGACTCCTTCCTGTTCCTCACCCTCGCGCGCACCGGTGACCAGCTGCAGGGAATCAAGAAGGGGGTGCTCGAACTGGCCGATGTGATCGCGGTGAACAAGGCCGATGGGGATCACGAACGCGAGGCCCGCCGTGCGGCACGCGAACTCGCCGGGGCACTGCGGATGCTGCGCTCCAGCGAGGACGAATGGCACGCCCCCGTGCTCACCTGCAGCGGGCTGACCGAGACCGGGCTGGACACGGTGTGGACCCAGCTCGGCGCGCATCGGGAGGCCGCGCTCGCGGACGGCTCCTTCGAGGAGAACCGCCGTCGTCAGCAGGTGGACTGGATGTGGTCGATGGTGCGTGATCAGCTGTTCGACTCGCTGCGCGCGAACCCGGATGTGGCGGCGATCGTGGACGGTGTGCAGCGGGAGGTGCGCGAGGGACGGCTGGCCGCTTCACTCGCCGCGGCGCGGATCCTGGACGCGTTCACCCGCGAGCGGGCACACTGAGCGTGTGCGTTCACAACACCGCGCCAGCCGGATCGTCCTGCTCGGGCTGTGCGCCATGCTGCTCGGCCTCGGCGGCGGACTGCTCCCACAGGTAGCCACGGCGCAGCCGGCCACTTCCGCCGCCCTGGTCGGTTCCTCGACCGCGGTCGGCGGGCACGCCGCGACCGCCGGACCGGAGCCCGGGGTGTCGATCAACAAGCAGCAGGAGCAGGCCGACAAGGAGCGTTCGGCCAACAAACTGATCCTCGGCGTGGTCGTGGTGCTGCTGCTCGTCATCGTCTACTTCGGGCGGCGCAAGCGCGGCAAGTACCGCAGGAAGCTCAAGAACCTCCAGAACGCCAAGGCATAGTCCCCTGCTCCGTCATCTGCCGTGCTCTTTCGGTAACGAACTCTGAGACCTCGAGGCCCGCGCACAGCGTTCGGCCGGGCTGAATTCCCGATTGCCGTCCAGCGCACTCGCGCGACCGGCGAGCGGTTGATCAGCCGAAACTACGTTCTGTCGTCGAGTATCCGTGCATGATGAGCACGACAGCGCAAGCCTTTCGAGGAGGTTCGCCGATGGAGCCGCAGCAGTGACCCTGGTCGACGCACAGCCGGAGCGCACCGGCGGAATCGAGGAGTTGCTCACCGGAGCGGGCGACGTCGCCGACCTGGCCAAGGGACGGGGACCGGACTGGCTGGAGAGCTGGTTGCGCCGCGGCAGCGCGGATCTCGTCGCCTGGCGCAGGCTCATCCACGCCCGCCCCGAGCTCGCCCGCGACGAGTACGCGACCACCGAACTCGTCGGTGACCTGCTGCGCTCGATCGGGCTCAAACCCGATGTCCTCCCGAACGGAACCGGCCTGATCTGCGATATCGGCAGCGGGGACCGGTGCGTCGCGCTGCGTGCGGACATCGACGCCCTGCCCGTGCACGAGGACACCGGCCTCCCGTTCGCCTCGACCGTGGACGGGGTGGCGCACGCCTGCGGACACGACGCGCATACCGCGATGCTGCTCGGCGCCGCGCATGCGCTCGTCCAGGCCCCGAGCCTGCCCGGGCGGGTACGGCTGATCTTCCAGCCCGCCGAGGAGGTCATGCCCGGCGGCGCGCTCGACGTGATCGAGGCGGGCGGGCTCGAGGGGGTCGAGCGCATCTTCGGCCTGCACTGCGAACCGAAACTGGACGTCGGCACGGTCGGCACCCGGGTCGGCCCGATCACCTCCGCGACCGATTTCATCGAGCTGGGGCTCACCTCTCCCGGCGGGCACACCTCCCGCCCCCATCTGACCGCGGACCTGGTCAACGCGCTCGGCTCGGTGATCACCGGCCTGCCCGCGCTGTTGTCCAGGCGGGTCGACCCACGCTCCGGGACGGTGCTCGTCTGGGGTGCGGTGCACGCGGGGAACGCACCGAACGCGGTGCCCAAGGAGGGGCAACTGCGCGGCACGCTGCGCACCGCCGACCGGGACACCTGGGCCGCGCTCGAACCCCTGGTGCGCGAATTCGTCGCCGCCCTCGTCTCGCCGACCGGGGTCGGGTTCGAGCTCGACTACCGCAGGGGAGTTCCCCCGGTGGTCAACGAGGAACGCAGCACCGAACTGCTCTCCGAGGCCGTGACCTCGGCGATCGGCACCGATGCGGTCGCCACGGCGCCGCAGTCCTCAGGTGGCGAGGACTTCGCGTGGTACCTGGAGCAGGTGCCGGGCACCTTCGCCCGGCTCGGGGTGCACGGCGGTGGCGAGCACCGGGATATCCACCGGCCCGCCTTCGACATCGACGAGCGGGCGCTTCCCATCGGTGTCCGGGTCCATGTGACAGCCGCGCTGCACGCGCTGACCGCGCAGCGCTGACCACCGGCCGTCTGTCTGCGCGGTTGTCCACAGCGGCCACCGCCATCCACAGATTTGCGCAGGCCCGTTGTCTTCCGGGCGGACCACGGCATGCTCGTTCTCATGACCGTGTCGACCCGATCGGATCTTGCCTTGCGCTGCGACCTCGGCTCGACTTCTCACTCGCTCCGGGCCTCGCTCGCTGAGGCTCGCTCGTGTCCTCACTCGATCGGCGTCTTCGCGGACTCGCTCGCCGGGGCTCGCTGCGATGCTCGGGGAGCTCCGCTCACATGACCGAGCTGAGCTGCATGACCAACGGCGCGTGTATCGAGCGCGCGGCGCGTGCCGAGATCGGTGGGTATCCGCTGCGCCTCGCGGTGAGCACCGGGCAGCTGCGGGAACGGTTCCCCGGGGTGCTGGTGCGCGGGGCGCGGGCGGCCGACCCGCTCACCGTCGCCTCCGCCGCCATCCTGTGGTGCGGGCCGGGCAGTGTGCTGTGCCGGGCGAGCGCCGCCTGGCTGCACGGCTGCTCCAGCGCCCGCGTCCAGCAGGTGCACGTGCTCCGGCCGTACGGCCGCAATCGCAGTGCGCCATCCGGTATCCGGATCCATCACGGAGACCCCGCCCGCTATGCACCGGACACCGTCTGCGGGCTACCGACGGTAGGTCTCGACCACGCGCTCGCCGAACTGCTGTGCGCGCCGGAACGGGATTTCGGATTCGCCGTGGCCGAGGAGGCTCTCGCCCTACAGCCGGTGGCGTGGCGAAGATCCTTCCGCGCCGGAATCCGGGCCCGGATCGCCGAACGGCGCGATCCCCGCTACCGCGAACGGGGCGATCGGCTCAGCTGCCTGGTCAGCGGCAAGACGAGGGGAACGGCCGCCGGTGCCGCGCTGCTGGCGATCGCCGACCATGGGTTGCCCGTCCCACGGCTGTGGTTCCCGGTACGCGATGCCGCCAGACGTGAGCTGTACCGGCTGGAGTTCGCCTGGCCGGCCGACCGCCTGGCGCTCGAAATGACCCGGGCACCGGACCCGTTGCGTGATGCGGACCTGCGGGAGCGGGGATGGAGCCTGATCCGTGCCGGACCCGGCACGGGCTGGCTCGCCGAACTCGGCACCGGGCTCAGTGTCGCGTTAGGCGATTCCGGAAGGGAGTCCGGTCACGGACCGATGCCCCGGCAGGGCCGGGTGCGCAACGAGGACACGTAGTCGGCGGGTGCACCGGCGGCCTCGGCGGCATCGGACATCACGCCGAGATAGCGCGCCGAAGGGAGACCGCCCTCGTAGGCATCGAGCACGTACAGCCAGGAAAGGACCGAACCGCCGAGTGTCTGCACCCGGAGCCGGATCTTGCTGTGCAGGCCGAGCTCGGAACCCTCCCAGCGGTCCAGGCGCGCCTCGTCGTACGGCGTCACGTCGTAGAGCACCACGAAAACCTGCGAGTCGGGATCCTCGACGATCGTGGCGAGCGCGCCCTCCCAGCCGATGTCCTCGCCGCCGAACGTGAGCCGCCACCCGATGAGCCACCCCGTTTCGGACATCGGAGAGTGCGGGGCGCGCTCGGCCATCTGCGTCGGATCCATGTTGGACCCATAAGCTGCATACAACGCCACGGAGACAGACTATTCGATCACTCCCGCGCGGGTTGCGGGCCGTGCCCCGTGCGTCCGTTTCGTTCGCGCGCGCGTACGGTAACGAGCGAGTTCTCGGGTGAGAGGGAGGCCAGCACGTGACCCGCATCGTGATCATGGGCGGCGGGATCGCCGGATACGAGTCGGCGCTCGTCGGGGCACAGCACGGCGCGGAGGTGACGGTCGTCGAGGAGGAAGGGCTCGGCGGCGCGTGCGTGCTCTACGACTGCGTGCCCTCGAAGACCTTCATCGCCTCGGCCGGGGCGCGGTCCTCCTTTCATGCGGTCGACGAGCTGGGCATCCACGCCGAGACCGAGAAGGCCGTGGTGGATGTGCCGACGGTGCACGGCAGGGTCAAGGGACTCGCGCTCGCCCAATCGGCCGACATCCGGGCCCGGCTGCAGCGTGAGGGTGTGCGGATGCTCACCGGGACCGCGCGTTTCTGCGACGAGGCACCGGGATTGGCGCAGCACAGCATCGAGGTCGAGCTCACCGAAGGCGGAACCGAGGTGCTTTCCGCCGATGTGGTGCTCATCGCCACCGGCGCGCATCCGCGGGTGCTCCCCGGCGCGGAACCGGACGGCGAACGGGTACTGACCTGGCGCCAGCTCTACGAACTCGACCAGCTCCCGGAACACCTGATCGTGGTCGGCTCCGGGGTCACCGGTGCCGAGTTCGCCTCCGCCTACACCGAGATGGGTGTGCAGGTGACCCTCGTGTCCAGCCGGGACAGGGTGCTGCCGCACGAGGACGCGGACGCGGCGGCGGTGCTCGAGGACGTGTTCGCCGAACGCGGCACCAGGGTGCTCAAGCACGCCCGCGCGGACGCCGTGGAGCGTACCGAGGACGGAGTGGTCGTGCGGCTCTCCGACGGGCGCACCGTGACCGGCAGTCATGCGTTGATGACCGTGGGTTCGGTACCGAACACCGAAGGCATCGGCCTCGAACGGGTCGGCATCGAACCGGACAGGGGCGGGTTCATCTCGGTGGACCGGGTCTCGCGTACTTCGGTGTCCGGGATCTACGCTGCCGGCGACTGCACCGGCGTGCTCATGCTCGCCTCGGTGGCCGGGATGCAGGGCCGGATCGCGATGTGGCACGCGCTCGGCGAGGGCGTCGCCCCGATCAAACTCAAGACGGTCGCGGCGAACGTGTTCACTCACCCCGAGATCGCCACGGTGGGGATCAGCCAGCAGGCGATCGACGCCGGTGAGGTACCCGCGCGCACCGTGATGCTCCCGCTGGCCACGAACGCCAGGGCCAAGATGGACGGGCTGCGCCGTGGCTTCGTCAAGCTGTTCTGCCGTCCGGCGACCGGGGTCGTCGTCGGCGGTGTGGTCGTCGCACCACGGGCGAGCGAGCTGATCCTGCCGATCACCCTTGCCGTGCAGAACCAGCTCACCGTGGACAACCTGGCGATGACCTTCTCGGTCTACCCCTCGCTGTCCGGTTCGATCACCGAGGCCGGGCGCCAGCTGATGCGCCACGACGACCTGGACTGAACTCACGGGTAACACGGCTGATCTGGGCAGAGGCGGATTTTTTCGATACGTGGCAACCTTTCCGGGCCAACGGGCGTCTTTTGAGTGAGGCCTTCCGGAAGGGTTCGAATAGACACCGCTCGAAGCGATTCGACGGTTTACCGCAGGCATTTCGTGTGCGGTACTTCGGTAATCGCTCGATATTTTTCGGAGGTCACGAATGCGTATCAGTTCGCGTAAGAGTTTCAGGTTGATCACCAGTGCCGCGGGCACCGGCGTCCTCGTACTTGCGACCGCCATCGGCGCCTCTGCGGCGACGGCCCCGGCCCAGGAACCGACCGCGGCCCCCGCGCCGACCACCTCGGCGGATCCGACCAGCTCACCCGCTCCGACGAGCACGAGCCAGCCGGAACCCACGACGAGCAAACCGGAACCCACGACCACGCAGCCCGGTGGTGACTCGCAAGGCTCGTCCCTGACCGTGTCTCCGCACTCCGCCCGCCCGGGCCAGGGCGTGGTGGTGCGACTGACCTGTCTCGGGGACAAGGGCTCGACGAGTTCTCCCGCGCTGCGGATGGGCAGGGCCGACGGTGCGGCCGGCTCGCTGTACGAGAACGCCACCGTCGCCTCGGTCAAACCGGGAACCTATTCGGTCACGTCGAGCTGCGCGGGCAAGCCGCTCTCGGCGAGCCTGACGGTGCTCGGTGCGAAAAAGCCCTCGAAGCCGGTGCCGATCAGCGAGCACCAGGTGACCGTGGTGCCCAAGGGTGCCGCGGAGACCGGTGACGGATCGCTCGCCGGCCTTCGCTGAGCCGATGCGAAAGGCACGCCTCGCGACGGCGGTGGTCGCGGCGGTGGCACCCGCACTGCTCGCGGCGGGTTGCGCGGGACCGAGCGCGCAACCTGCCGGGCAGGCGGCACCCAAGCCCGCGGCCAGCTCCGCACCGCAGGCGGGAATGCCGCGATCGACGCCGGTACGGTTGGACATTCCCAGTATCGGCGCGGAATCCGGCCTCGTCCCGCTCGGTCTGCAGTCCGACGGGAGTGTCGCGGTACCGCCGGTGAGCCAGCCGCGCCAAGCCGGCTGGTACCGGAACGGGCCCACACCGGGGCAGGTCGGTCCGTCGGTCGTACTCGGCCATGTCGACGGGAACCACAAGAAGGGGATCTTCTACGACCTCGACAAGGTCAAGGCAGGCCAGGAGGTCGACATCGCCCGCGCGGACGGGAAAACCGCGCGGTTCCGGGTGCGTGCGGTGGATCAGGTGCCCAAGGACGAGTTCCCCACCCAGGCGGTGTACGGCAACACCACCAAACCCGAGCTGCGGCTGATCACCTGCGGCGGTTCCTTCAACCGCGCGGAGCGCAGCTATCGGGACAACGTCATCGTCTACGCAGATCTTTTCCGCGGTTAGAGGCAACCGAATCCGGGTACGGACGTCTTTGTCTGTACAGGGATTCGGGAACCACGGCCGGTGAAGGGGAAACAACGCATGTCCAAGGCGGCTAGACGCCTGTGCACGGTGGCCGCCGCGTTCGCGTTCGGCGCCTTGCTCACCGCGCCGGCGATTGCGGAAACTGTTGTGCCGCAACATGATTCGGCACGCTCGGTGCAGATTTCCCTGCACAAGCAGGAAACGCCGCACCAGCAGGGAAACGTGGCGCAGCCGGAGGACGGGGACCGGGCCAACGGGGATTCCGCGCAACAGGTCGCTCCGAAACCGCACGGTGCGGCGGAAGCCGGCGACGGGGCCACGGTGGGGTACACGGATCTCGACGGTGTGCCCGGGCGCCCGGACACCGGCTGGCTGATCGGGGGTGGCATCGCAGCGACCCTGTTCGGTGGGGTGACCGGGGCGGCCGCCTTCCACCGGGTGCGCCGCTGAGCGCCGGAACACCAGGTGCGACCGGGGGAGTCGTGCGGGTGCGGATTCGGGAGGGTATCCGCACCCGCCGTCCACGTTCAGCCCGGGCCGCCCGCAGGGCGCCACATCGGATAGAACTCGGGGGAACCGGACCGGATGCGCACCTGCGCGGTGACGGTGAAGCCATGCCGTTCGTAGAGCGGGACGTTGCGTTCGTTCGTGCTCTCCAGATGCGCGGGCAACCCGGCCTCGTCGATCACCGCGAGCTGCTTCTCGAGCAGTGCGCCACCGATACCCTTGCCGCGCGCATGCGGTTCCACCCCGAGCAGGTGCAGGTACCAGTGCGGTTCGCGGGGCTGGTGTTTCCTGCTGAGGGAGTCGAAGGCGAGTAGCCGGTCGATCCGCAGGCGGGCAGCATGCAGCACGCCGGGCGCTAGGCGCAATTCGCCGAGCGCGCCGAACTCGTGTGCGCCCGGCATGGTCCAGACCGCGGCCCCGCCCTCGGTGAGCGCGCAGACCCCGCGGCGCAGATAGTGCGCCTGCAGCAGGGCACGGAACAGGATGGTGACCGCGTGGGTGCAGTCCTGGCGTTCCCGGAACATCCACAGCATCACGGGATCCTCGGCGAACGCGGCACCGAGGATCCCGGCGAGCCGTCCGGCATCCGCGCCACCGGCGGCGCGAATCGGGGCCATGGGCTCAGGAGACCCAATTGAAGGTCCTGGTGACCGCCTTCTTCCAGTTCGCGAACTGCCGCGCGCGCTCGTCCCCGGGCATCTGCGGCTGCCAGCGCTTGTCCTCGGCCCAGTTGCGCCGGATGTCCTCTTCACCGGACCAGAATCCGACCGCGAGACCGGCGGCATAGGCGGCACCGAGCGCGGTGGTTTCGTTGACCACCGGGCGCACGACGGGAACCCCGAGGATGTCGGCCTGGAACTGCATGAGCAGCTCGTTGAGCACCATGCCGCCGTCCACCTTCAGTGCGGTGAGCTCCACCCCGGAATCCGCGTTCATCGCGTCGATCACCTCGCGGCTCTGGAAGGCGGTCGCCTCGAGCACCGCGCGGGCGATGTGGCCGCGGTTGACGTAACGGGTGAGCCCCACGATGGCGCCGCGCGCATCGGAACGCCAGTAGGGAGCGAACAGGCCGGAGAAAGCGGGCACGAAATAGCAGCCGCCGTTGTCCTCGACCGCGCGCGCCTCGTCCTCGATCTGTGGTGCGGTACCGATCAGCCCGAGGTTGTCGCGCACCCACTGCACCAGTGAACCGGTCACCGCGATGGAGCCTTCGAGGGCGTACACGGTGTCCCGCTCACCGATCTTGTAGCAGACTGTGGTGAGCAAACCGTTGCGGCTCATGACTTTTTCCGTGCCGGTGTTGAGCAGGACGAAGTTTCCCGTGCCGTAGGTGTTCTTGGCCTCACCCGGGGAAAGGCAGGCCTGTCCGAAGGTCGCGGCCTGTTGATCGCCGAGGATGCCCGCGATCGGCACCCCGGCCAGCGTGCCGCGCTCGCGTACCGTGCCGTAGACCTCGGAGGAGGACTTGATCTCGGGAAGCATCGCCAGCGGTACTCCCATGTCCTCGGCGATCTCCGGATCCCAGGACAGCGTGTCCAGATCCATGAGCAGGGTGCGGGAGGCGTTCGTCGGATCGGTGACGTGCACCCCGCCATCCGGCCCGCCGGTCATGTTCCAGATCGTCCAGGTGTCCATGTTCCCGAACAGCAGCTCGCCGTTCTCGGCGCGGGTGCGGGCGCCCTCGACGTTGTCGAGTATCCAGCGGATCTTGGGACCGGAGAAATACGTGGCAAGCGGAAGCCCGGTGCGGTCCCGGTAGCGTTCCTGCCCGCCGCCGAGCGCGCCGAGCTCCTCGGCGATCTTGTCGGTGCGGGTGTCCTGCCACACGATCGCGTTGTAGATCGGTTTCCCGGTGGCCTTCTCCCAGACGAGTGCGGTCTCGCGCTGGTTGGTGATACCGACCGCGGCGAGATCGGACGGGGTGAGATCGCCGTTCGCGAGCGCACCCGCGGTCACCGAACGGGTATTGGCCCAGATCTCCGCCGCATCGTGCTCCACCCAGCCTGCCTGCGGGAAAATCTGGCGGTGCTCCTTCTGGTCCACCGCGACCACTTGTCCGGAGTGGTCGAAGACCATGCACCGCGTGGAGGTCGTGCCCTGGTCGATCGCTGCGATGTAGTCGGCCATGACGGCAAGTGTCCTTTCTAGACGGTCAGGAGACGGCGAGGTAGAGCAGCGCGGCGAGGGCGCCGCCGACCAACGGGCCGAGCACGGGAACCCAGGAATAGCCCCATTGTGGCTTTCCCTTGCCCTTCACCGGCATCAGCCAGGCGTACGCGATGCGCGGGCCGAGATCACGTGCGGGGTTGATGGCGTACCCGGTCGGGCCGCCGAGCGAGGTGCCGATGACCAGCACCACGAACGCCACACCCGCATAGCCGAGCGCGGAGTTGCCGAGCACCGGAACCCCGTCCTTGGCGACGTCGGCGGCGGGGGAGAGCAGCACCCAGGCCACCAGCACGAAGGTGCCGATGATCTCGGTCACCAGGTTCCACGGCTTGTTCGGAATCTGCGGGATCGTGGAGAAAATGCCGAGCGTGTTCTGTGGCTCGTCGTGTTTGTCGAATTGCAGCTTGTAGGTGGCCCAGCACAGCATCGCGCCGATAATTCCGCCCGCCATTTGGCCGATGAAATAGAACGGAACCTGATCCCACGGGGTTTTGCCCGCGATGGCGCTTCCGATGGTGACGGCCGGGTTGAGGTGCGCGCCGGTCTTGTCGGCGAGGCTCGCACCGGCGAACACCGCGAAACCCCAGCCGATGTTGATGAACAGCGGGCCGCCACCACGACCACCGGTATTGCGCAACATATTATTGGCGACCACACCGGTACCGAGCAGAACGAGCACCGCGGTACCGATGAGCTCCCAGACGACGATTTCCCCGTAATTCGGATTCAAGACCACCTCCACGCTGACGGTTCCGCAAAACCTAGTTCGCTCGCGTCCAGAAGTCCACGACCGGGCCGTGCGCGTGCTGAACGGGTGCGTAATCGGACGAGCACGTAGCATGGGCGACGGGAGCACTGTTCGCGAGACCGAGTGGAGGCGGGACGACGTGACAGCACGGTTGGGACCGGCGCAGCGTGAGGAAGCGTGGCGCCGTCTTTCCGAGGAGACCTTCGATGTCGTCGTGATCGGCGGCGGCGTGGTGGGCACCGGTGCCGCGCTGGACGCGGCGACCCGCGGGCTCAAGGTCGCCCTCGTCGAGGCGCGTGACCTGGCCAGCGGCACCTCGAGCCGGTCCTCGAAGCTCTTCCACGGCGGACTGCGTTACCTGGAGCAGCTCGAGTTCGGTCTGGTGCGCGAGGCGCTGCGGGAGCGCGAGCTGATGCTCACCAGGCTCGCCCCGCACCTGGTCAAGCCGGTCAGCTTCCTCTACCCGCTCTCGCACCGCGTCTGGGAACGGCCCTACACCGCCGCCGGTATGGCGATGTACGACACGATGGGCGGAGCCCGCTCGGTGCCCGCGCAGAAGCACTACACGCGCTCGGGCGCGCTGCGTATTTTCCCCGCGCTCAAGCGCAATGCGCTCATCGGCGGGATCCGGTACTACGACGCGCAGGCCGACGATGCCCGGCACAGCCTGACCGTGGCGCGGACCGCGGGCCGGTACGGGGCCGTGGTCCGCACCTCCACCCAGGTGGTGGGCTTCGTCAAGGAGGCCGACCGGGTCGCCGGGGTGAAGGTGCGCGATGTCGAGGACGGCCGGGAGACCGAGGTCCGCGCCGGAGTGGTGATCAACTGCACCGGGGTGTGGACCGACGAGCTGCAGGCGCTCTCCGGCAGCAGGGGCCGGTTCAAGGTGCGCGCCTCCAAGGGCGTGCACATCGTGGTGCCGCGCGATCGCATCGTCGCCGAGACCGGGCTGATCCTGCGCACCGAGAAATCCGTGCTGTTCGTGATCCCCTGGGGCAGCCACTGGATCGTGGGAACCACCGACACGGACTGGAACCTCGACCTCGCCCACCCCGCGGCGACCAAGGCCGATATCGACTACATCCTCGAACACGTGAACACGGTGCTGGCCACCCCGCTCACCCACGCGGACATCGAAGGCGTGTACGCGGGACTGCGCCCGCTGCTCGCCGGGGAGAGCGACAGCACGTCCAAACTGTCCAGGGAGCACGCCGTCGCGCGGGTCACGCCGGGTCTGTTCGCCATCGCCGGCGGCAAGCTCACCACCTACCGGGTGATGGCCGCGGACGCCGTGGACTCCGCGGGTGCCGACCTGTCCGGGCGGTTGCAGGAATCGATCACCGACAAGGTGCCGCTGCTCGGTGCGGACGGCTACCACGCACTGGTCAACCAGGCCGATCAAGTCGGTGAGCAGTACGGGCTGCACCCCTACCGGGTGCGGCACCTGCTCAACCGGTACGGCTCGATGATCCACGAGGTGCTCGGGGTCGCCGAGGGCAATCCCGAACTGCTCAAACCACTCGCGGCCGCGCCCGACTACCTGGGTGCCGAGATCGTGTACGGCGCCGAGTACGAGGGTGCGCTGCACGTGGAGGACATGCTCACCAGGCGCACCCGGATCTCCATCGAGTACGCCCACCGCGGCACCGAGTGCGCGCTGCAGGTCGCCGAACTCATGGGCGGGGTGCTCGGCTGGGACCAGCAGCGGATCAACGCCGAGGTGGAGAACTACACGGCCCGGGTCGAGGCCGAGCGGGTCTCGCAGACCCAGAACGACGACGAGGCCGCGACCGCCAAGCGCGCCGTGGCCCCGGAATCCCGGCCGAAGATCAGCAGCCCCGCAGGCTGAGCGGATGGTTCGCCGGGGTGAGGTGTGCTGCCGAGCCCCGGTGAACCACGCGATGGGCGTACATGAGCAGGCCGATCCCGGAGCGAGGGGCGCCTGAGATTCCGCCATGCAAGCCAACCAGAGACATATTTCAAGCCTCGGTGGCGCGGCGGCATACCTCTTCGTACATGCTGGAAATGTGCTGGTGCATGCGCCGCCCGTCCACGGGGGCGATGGTGGACCAGTCCGCCCCGTTCGAGGGCCGCCTGACCTGCACGTAACGGCCGGCTTCGGTGTCGAAGAAGCTGACCACGTGGTCGGTGCGGATCCGGTGCCCCCAGCGATCGCGGGCCGCGGCGCCGAACTGGCCCTGGCCGATGATGTCGCTGACCATCCGTTGCAGTGAGTCCACGTCCCGCTCGTGCACCCCGGCTGCGGTGAGCGCGCCGGTGAACTGGCCCTTGCTCAGCGCGGTGAGCGCGGCGGCCTCGAAGTCGGCCGAGCGCAGGTTGACCGATTCGCCGGGGCCCGCGGGCAGCTCGGGCATCCCGGCCAGCGCCTCTCGTGGCAGCCCGGTCAGCGAGGCCTCGCGCAGCACGAGGTTGTTGTCGATGAGCGAGGCGTGCACCGCGTAGTCCTCGACGGCGGCGACGAGCACCCGCACGTGCTTGTCCAGCCAGAGCCGGGCGTCGATCTCCGAATCCGGCCGTTCGAGCACCCGCAGCATGCGGGCCAGCCGTGGATCCAGACCGACCGGCCGCCCATAGCCCTTGTTCTCCAGTGAGGTCCACGCGGCCTGCACGAGCCGCTGGCGTTCACCCTCGGTGCCACCGGGGGAGTCGACCCGCAGAACCACCGGCATGTCCTCGAGCCGCAGATGTTCCCACAACACGTCGAACTCGAGCGCCGAGATCATCATCGGTTCAGTCACGTTGACTCCAAGCAGGTCGGCGAACAGTGTCATGTCCGTCCCCTCCGATTCGCGTCCACCGCAGAGTCTGACGCACTCGGTCGCGCCGTGGTTGCGGGATGACCGGAAAAGGTCAGCCCTTGATCTCGCAGAGCACCGCGCCCTGGGTGACCGAATCGCCGCCGGAGATTCCGAGGGAGGTGATCACGCCCGATTTGTGCGCGTTCACCGGGTTCTCCATCTTCATGGCCTCGAGCACCACGAGCAGTTCGCCCGCCTCGACGGTCTGCCCGTCCTCCACGGCGATCTTGACGATGGTGCCCTGCATCGGCGCGGTGACCGCGTCACCGGAGGCCGAGGCCCCACCCTTGCCGCCGGTCCGCTTGCGCGGCTTGGCCTTCGCGCCGCTGTCCGCGCCGCCGCCGACGGAGAAGCCCGCGGGCAGCGAGACCTCGAGGCGGCGCCCGCCGACCTCGACGACCACATTCTGCCGCTCGCCCTGGTCCTCCTCGGCAGGTGCGCCGTCGGTGAACGGCTCGATGGTGTTCTCGAACTCGGTCTCGATCCAGCGGGTGTGCACGTCGAAGGACTGCTCGGCGACGAAGGCCGGATCGCGCACGATCACCCGGTGGAAGGGCAGCACGGTGGCCATGCCCTCGGCGACCATCTCGTCCAGGGCGCGCCGGGAGCGCTCGAGGGCCTGCTGCCGGTCCGACCCGGTGACGATCAGCTTCGCGAGCAGGGAGTCGAACTGCCCGCCGATCACGCTGCCCGAATCGACGCCGGAGTCGGTGCGCACGCCCGGGCCGTCCGGTGCGGCGAACCTGGTCACGGTACCGGGTGCGGGAAGGAAGTTGCGGCCCGCGTCCTCACCGTTGATGCGGAACTCGATCGAGTGGCCGCGCGGAGTGGGATCCTCGGTGAACCGGAGCTTCTCGCCACGGGCGATCCGGAACATCTCCCGGACCAGGTCGATGCCCGAGGTCTCCTCGGTGACCGGGTGCTCGACCTGCAGTCGCGTGTTGACCTCGAGGAACGAGATGGTCCCGTCCAGGCCGACCAGGTATTCCACGGTGCCCGCCCCGGAGTAGCCGGCCTCCTTGCAGATGGCCTTGGCGCTCTCGTGGATCCGGGCCCGCTGGTCCTCGGTGAGGAACGGGGCGGGGGCCTCTTCGACCAGTTTCTGGTGGCGGCGCTGCAGGGAGCAGTCGCGGGTGCCCGCCACGATCACGTTGCCGTGCCGGTCGGCGATGACCTGGGCCTCCACGTGGCGCGGCTTGTCCAGGTAGCGCTCCACGAAGCATTCACCGCGGCCGAAGGCGGCGACCGCCTCGCGGGTGGCCGAGTCGAACAGCTCGGGGATCTCCTCGATGGTGCGGGCGACCTTGAGCCCGCGGCCGCCGCCACCGAAGGCGGCCTTGATCGCGACCGGCAGCCCGTGCTCCTCGGCGAACTCGACGATCTCGTTCGCGTCCTTGGCCGGCTCCTTGGTGCCGGGCACCAGCGGGGCACCGGCGCGCGTGGCGATGTGCCGCGCGGTGACCTTGTCGCCGAGGTCGCGGATCGCCTGCGGGGAGGGGCCGATCCAGTTCAGGCCCGCGTCGATGACCGCCTGCGCGAAGTCGGCGTTCTCGGAGAGGAAGCCGTAGCCGGGGTGCACCGCGTCCGCGCCGGCGCGGCTCGCCACGTCGACCAGCTTCTCGATGACCAGGTACGAATCGGCCGCGGTCGCCCCGCCGAGCGCGAAGGCCTCGTCGGCGAGCCGCACGAACGGTGCGTCCCGGTCGGGGTCGGCGTACACGGCGACCGAGCCGATTCCGGCGTCTTTGCAGGCGCGGATCACCCGGACGGCGATCTCGCCGCGGTTGGCGATGAGCACCTTGGACACGCTCGTGCTTAGCTGATCGGACAGATCCGGCACGCCTTTACCTCCGTTCGGTGGGGCAGCTCGCTCGTGGGCTTTGCCAGTGCACAATGAGTCTAGGCGAGTGTTCGGGCACGCTGAGCGAGAGCCACCTCACGTATACGAGTATGAGCGAGGAGCAGGGTCAGTGAGCGAGCTTGCGAGCGAACCCGGAAGCACAGCAGCGTCACGGGCGATGACGACGATCGGTGGCGAGGAGTCGTCGTGAGTGAACCACCCCGAGCCCGTGCTTCCCTCTCCGTGCCGATCATCGCGGTACTCGCCGTGCTGGTCACCCTGGCAGCCCTGTTCGGTGCCTGGCAACTGCGGCTTCCCACTCAGCAGGATGCCGCCTCCGCGGACTCCCCGGGTTCCGGGCGCAACGACAGGTGTGTTCGCACCGACTGCCCGGTGCTGGTCTCGGCGGACAGTGTGGCCGGGGCCGTGCGGCTGCACGCGACCGCCGACGGCGAGCAGGGCGCGCTCGAGGTGCCCGGGGCGGAGAGTGCGCTGCGGATTACGGTGACCGATGTGGGCGCCCGGCTGGCGAAGGACTCGCTGTCCTGTGTGCCGGGAGACGGCACGGTCGGGGCGACCTGCCTGGTCGCCGGGGACTCGCCGCAGGGCCGGGTCGGCGAGGTGTTCGTATACAAACAGGCCAGCTGGGACCGGGTGGACCGGCCCTACGTGGCCTCGAGCGGGATCCTCCGGCTGCGGGCGATCGACGGGCGGAACGCGGTGGTCGCTGTGCAGCGCGGGTGCCGTTCCGAGGATTGCCAGAGCAGCAGGGTGTATGCGCAGGTGTTCGCGGTCGGCGGGCGTGATCTGGGCTGCACGGAGACCTACGGCTCCAAGTACTCGCTGCCGAGCTGGCCGGACGTGGCCCCGCGCGGTTATCAGCTGCACCCCTGCACCGACAACTGAGTCGCCCCCGGTACAGGGGACCACTCAGCGGTGGTTCAGGCGCTGATCTCTTGCTTGCCGTCCCGCGGCTGCGGAGACGGTGCCTGCCCGGGATTCTCCTCGATCAGGCCCTCGCCCCTGGCCACCAGTACCGGAACGGTGATCTGGCCGGCCACGTTCGTCGCTGTGCGCATCATGTCCATGATCGGGTCGACGCCGATCACGATCGCGAGCCCGGTGGCGACCACTGCGGGCGGCAGATCGGCGGCACCGAGGGTCAGGGTCAGCATGGTGAACCAGCCGGTGGTGCCCGCGGTGGCCAGCGCGCCGAAGATGGCCACCACGGCGATGATGACGTACTGCCACACGGCCAGCTGCACGCCGAGGATGTTGGCAATGAAGATCGTCGCGATGGCCGGGTACACGGCCGCGCAGCCGTCCATCTTGGTGGTGCTGCCGAGCGGCACGGCGAACCCGGCATAGCCCTGCTCGACGCCGAGGTCGACCGCGGCCTGGCGGGCCAGCGGGAGCGAGGCCGAGGATGATCGGGAAACGAACGCGAACTGCAGCGTGGTCCAGGTCTGCGCGAAGAACCGCCGCGGGCTGATCTTGCCGACGAATTTCAGCAGGATCGGGTACACCACGAACAGCACGATCGCGCAGCCCAGATAAACCGCGACGATCAGCGAGAGCAGCGGCTGCAGGAATTTGTTCCCGTAGGTGGCGAACGCGTTCCCGATGAGACCGAGCACGCCGATCGGGGCGAGCAGAATGATCCAGCGCAGGATTTTCTGGATGATGTCGAAAACGGCCTGGTTCAGATTGATGAACGGGGCCGCCTTCTCCTTGAGGGCGAAGCAGGCGATTCCCACGACGAGGGCGAGGAACACGACCTGGAGAATGTTTCCCTCGCTGAACGCGGAGAAGAAATTGTCCGGCACGATTCCGGAGAGCAGCGCGGTCCAGGAACCGTGTTCCTTTCCGGCGACCTTGCTCGTGCTCGCCGCGTCCGGGGCGATGTGCACACCCGCGCCCGGGTGCCCGATCAGCCCGATCGCGAGCCCGATCACCACCGCGATCAGTGAGGTGATCGCGAACCACATGACCGTCTTGCCGCCGAGCCGGGCTGCGACCCGCGCCCCGCCGAGTTTCTGCAGGCTGGTGATCCCGACGACGATCGCGGTGAACACCAGCGGCACCACGGTGAACTGCAGCAGGCTGGTGAAAATGGTGCCGATCGTGTCGAGCGTGTCGGTCAGCCAGCTCGCCTCGGTCACCTTGGCGACGAAACCGAGCACGGCGCCGAGCACGAGCGCGGAAACGACGATCGTGCCGAACACCTTCGGCTTCGTGTAATTGCGCAGGACGGTCATGGTCCTGATTCTTCCGGCTCACCCGGTACGGGGACCACGCCGTCTACATTCTGGACGTCGGGGAATAACCGGAACGCGGGACTCGTTAACCCCAGAATCGCGTGACGCTGACACCGAGTTCGCCGAGCAGGCGCCGGGTCAACGGGAGACTGATACCGATCACGCTCGAGGGCACCCCGTCCACGGATTCGATGAACCAGCCGCCGTATCCGTCCAGGGTGAATCCCCCGGCAACATGCAATGGTTCACCGGTTGCGATATAAGCGTCGCGCTCCGCGTCGGTCGGTTTTCCGAAACGCACCGTCGTCGATTCCGTACCGGCCGCGACCGAATTGTCGGCGAGCCGGATCACGCAATGCCCGGTGAGCAATCGGCCCTCGGTGCCCGCGAGCTCGGTCCAGCGGGCCGCGGCGATCTCGGGCTCATGCGGTTTGCCCTGCAGCTGTCCGCCCGCGTGCAGCATGGAATCGCAGCCGACCACGACCCCGTCGGTGAGCTCCGCGCGTACCGAGTCCGCGACCGCGGCCGCCTTCGCCCTGGCCAGCTCCGCGACCACCTCGGCGGGACCGGCCTCGCCGAGTCGTGCGGTGATGGCGTCCTCGTCCACCCCGGATACTCGCACGATCGGATCGATACCGGCGGCACGCAGGACACCGAGCCGCCCCGGCGAGGCGGAGGCGAGAATGAAACGCATGCGGTGACTCTAACGAGCGCGGTACCCGTCGATTCGGCACGCCCTTGCCGCAGAGCCATGGACACGACGCGTTCCCAGCTCTGGGACGATCTTGTCGAGGACCTGCGCGACCCGGAGCTCCTCCGTACCTACATCGTGGAAAGCGTCCGGATCGAGACCGTCGAAATCCGACCATCGGCCCCCTGGCCGATGGTTGCGGCCGCGCTGGGAATGTGGGTCACGCTGGCGCCGGAGGCGGCAAAGGTGACGAAGCTATTGCGGACAGGGCAGTCGAGCAGCCCGAACACCTGGCGCAGGCCATCCTCGACAGGCACGGGTAGGCCGCCGGATGAACGGCGATTACCCGAAGGATCGAGGGGTGCGTTTCCGGTACTCGTCCCCAAGGCGGCACCGTCTGTATCTTCACTCTGACCGTGCCGGGGCACATCCTGCGAAGGAATTCTCGTTCGGATCGCCCTCGGGATGGCGGCCGGAGTACACGATCTCGTGCGGGTCTCAGTAGCGGTGCAGCTGGTTCCACAGTTGCGGCCAGGGCGCGCGCTGTCCGGTGCACAGCCACACCCGGACCCCCTGATTGATGTTGCTCGCCGGGGCCGCGAGCCGGGTCACCCCGACCTCGCGCACTCCGGTGAAGAACCGGGACAGGTACTGCCGGGTGGCCTCTTTGCCGACGTAGAGCACGGGGCCGGGCCTGGCCGGGCTGCCGTAGTACCAGTAGCCGCGCTCGACGCCGTGGATCCGGGGCAGCCGATCGTGCGCGTAGATCTCGAGCGCGGCGGTCTGCCAGTAGGTCTCGGCGAGTACCGAGGTCCGCGCGCGTTGCTCGGATGGCAGCTGCCGGTAGGCGGTGGCCGTGGTCGCGGCGACCTCGGGCCAGCCGATGGTGCCGCTCACCGAGAACTGCAGGCCGGTGCTCCAGGCGAGCGGCAGCACCGGGATCGTGAGCGGGATGGTGATCAGCGCGGAGAGCGCGGCGACCGGCCAGGTCGGCACCCACCGCCACCACGCGGCCGGGCGCACCCGTTCCACCCGGGCGGCGGAGGCGGCGAACACCAGGCCATACACCCCGGCCACGTAGTAGTACCGGGAGGACATCACGGTGAACAGCACCACGAGCAGCACCACGGCGAGCCCGAGGAACCGGTAGTCGGCGTACCGGCGGTCGCGCAGCAGCTGCCAGGTTCCGTGACAGGCGAGGAACGCGCCGAGCAGCACCCCGGCGAACACGATCGCCATCACCGGGATCGAGAGCCGGCCGCCGAACAGCGCGTCGTTCGCCGATTGCGCCGCCTGCGCCATGGCGAAGTACGGCCAGCCGTTGCGCACCTGCCAGATGATCGTGGGCACGGTGGCGGCGAGGGTGATCAGCGCGCCGGATAGCAGCCCCGTCCTGCGCACCAGATCGCGCGGGCCGAGGATGAGCGCGCCGATCGCGACGGTGATCCAGAAGAACACGATCAGCCACTTGCCCTGCATGGCGACCGCGGTGACCAGTCCGGCGCCGAACAGCAGCCATTCGTTGCGCACCCGTACCCAGCGCACGAGCAGCAGGCAGATCAGGGTCCACAGGAAGGGATCCACCGTGGACGAGGCGAGGATGTGCCCGGAGGCGAGCAGTTGCAGCGAAATCGCGTACGCGGTCCCGGCGAGCAACTGGGCCCGCTTCCCGCCACCGAACTCGCGGGCCAGCAGCGCGGTGCACAGGATGCCCCCGACGTGCAGCAGCGCGGCGAGTACGTGCCCGGCCAGCGGTGAACCGGGAGTGATCGCGTCCATGGCGCGGGCGAGCAGCGGGAGCAGCCACGGATTGTCCGCGTAGCCCCAGGAGAGGTGATAGCGCCAGGAGGCGAGGAAGTACAGCTCGTCGCCGAAGTACCCGAAGCGCCAGCTGACCGCGAGCAGCAACAGACCCGCCGCCCCGGCGAGCAACAGCACGGGGCGGCGGGCGAAGGCGGGTGGTGCGGACTCCACCCGCGGAAGATTAGGCGACGTCCGCGTGCTCGACACGTGGGGGAGCCGCAGCGGGGGAGACGGGCTGGCGTGCCCCGAAGAACAGGCACAGCACCGCGCCGAGCGCGAGCGCGCCGATCGGCAGCCACAGCGAGCTGGTCGCGGCTTCGGTGAACGCCGTGCCGAACACCTGGCCGCCGATCCCGCCCGCGGGGCCGCCGCCACCGGCCCCGGCATCCGCGCCCGCCTGGGCCGCCTTGTCCATCCCGGCGATGAACCCGGCGCGTTCGCCCGCGGGGAGGGCACCGGCCGCCTGCGTCGCGGTGCTGTGCATCGAGGCGACCAGCCGGGCCTGCAGCAGGACCCCGACCGACGCCGTGCCGAGTACGGTGCCCACCTGGCGGAAGGCGTTGAACACCCCGGAGCCCGAACCGATCTGATGCGGCGGGACCGTGCTGATCGACAGGTTGGTCAGCGGGGTGAACACGCAGCCGAGCCCGACACCGAGCACCACGATCCCCGGGATCAGCGCCCATGGCGAGCTCTGCGGGGCGGCGATGAGTGCCACGATCGCGTAACCGGCGGCCATCGCGGCGAACCCGAAGGCGCCGATGTACTTCGCCGCAGGCCCGTCGGTGCGCTTGCCGATGAACGGGGCGATGATCCCGGACATGAGTGCCGAGGGGGCGAGCATCAGCCCGGCCTGCAAGGGAGTCAGCCCGAGCACCGCCTGCAGGTAGATCACCAGCGGCAGCATGGCGCCCGCGAGGCAGATGCCGAGCATGATCTGGGCGAGATTGCCGATCGCGAAATTACGGGACCGGAAAAGACCGAGCGGGACGAGTGGTTCGCGTTTGTTGAAGTGCTGCCAGATCGCGAACGCGATCAGCAGTACGACACCGGCCGCGATGATCTCGGTGATCGTGATTCCGGCGAAAACGGTTCCCCATTCGTACTGCTGGCCGTTCTGGATACCGAAAATGAGAAAGAACAGCCCCACTCCGGAAAGCGCGATACCGGTCAGGTCGAAGGAATGCTTGGTTCCCGGGCGCCACGGCGGGACGAGCGCGAGCGTCATGAGTACGCACACGATGCCGATCGGCAGGTTCACGAAGAAGATCCATTCCCAGCCGAGCGAGCCGACCAGCAGCCCGCCGAGCAGCGGGCCCGCGATGTTGCCGAGCCCGGCGACCGCGCCCCACACGCCCATCGCCGCGCCGCGTTTTCCCGCAGGGAACAGATGAGTGATGAACGACAGGGTCTGTGGGGTGATCAGCGCGGCGCCGATGCCCTGCGCGGCCCGCGCGGCGATCAGCATCTCCGGATTCCCGGACAGTCCGCACCACGCCGAGGCGAGGGTGAACACGACGATCCCGGCGAGGAAGATCCGCCTGCGCCCGTACCGGTCACCGAGGCGCCCGGAGGCGAGCAGCGGCACCGCCCAGCCGAGCACGTAGGCGCTGGTCACCCAGGTCACCTCGTTGAGGCTGGCGTTGATCTCGCGCATCAGGTCGGGGATCGCGACCATCACGATCGAGGTGTCGATCATGATCATGAAGAAGCCGAGACACAGTGCCGCGAGCGCGGGCCACGGACTTCTCTCGCTCTCAGTTCTCATTGCTTTTTCCCAGTTTGTTCTCCGGCCAGGTCAGCCGTTCGGTTTCGAGGTCGTCGAGCAGGTTTCTCGTCCATTCGCGCTCGGCCCGCCACATGTGGATGCGGTATTCGTGATCGAGCAGGAACATTCGATGTGTTTTTCCCTCAGTGGTGTATCGGTCCACCACGGACATACTCGCCAATTTGTTGTCCAGGTACATCAGGCGCATGTTCAGTGCGGCGCGGACCGCTTCCGGTTCCAGATCCGCGATCACGTCGATGGCCAGGGCGAACTGCGGGTATTCCTCGGCGGGTACGGCGAGCATGTCCAGGGTGCTCGAGGCGAACAGGTCCCTGCCCTTTCCGGTGACCGCGTATACGGTGCGCTCCGGGCGGTTGCCATCCCTGCTCGTCTCGACGATCTCCAGCACGCCGTCCCCGGTGAGCCGTTCCACGGTGCGGTACAACGCGCCCGCGGAGATCTTGACCCGGAGCTCGGCGCCGCGTTCGCGCAGCAGGCGCCGCATCTCGTAGGGGTGCATGGGGCGCTCGTGCAGCAGTTCGAGCACGGCGATCGCCATGGGGGTCAACTTCGTGGACATATGCACGGTCCCAGATGGTTCGTCAGGATTATTCCATCTGGAATATACGCTAGTTTCCGAGCGAAGCTCAACCGGGATGTGTCAGGGCTCGCCCCGGACCCCGTCCAGCTGCTCGCGCAGGATGTCCGCGTGCCCCGCGTGCCGCGCGGTCTCCTCGATCATGTGCAGGTAGATCCAGCGCAACGAGACCCGGCTGCCGAACCGCTCGTCGGGGAACACCGCATCCAGCGAGTGCCGCACGGCGTTCTCCTTGGACCGCAGGCACTCCGTCCGGTAGGCCTCCAGCAGCCCGGGCATAGTCTCGTCCCGGGGCATCCGGAACCCCGCATCGGGATGGTCCTCCTGGGGCCACGGCCAGGGCCAGCGCTCGCGGGGGACGCACGCGGTGTGCAGGCTGAACCACACCCGCTCCACCCAGGTGAGGTGTTTGACGAGGCCGCCGAGGGTGGTCGCGCTCGGCACCAGCGCACGGCGGGCTTGCTCCTCGGAGACCCCGGAGACCCGGGCGACGAGCTCGAGGCGCTGCTCATCGAGAAACGCCTCGAGACCGGTCCGTTCGTCCGGGGCGGTGTCGTCCAGCGCGGGGCCGATCACCGGGGCATGCCAGAGGCGCGCCAGGCACCCGGACCCGGATGCAGCGGCTTGCGCAGCAATGCGGCGCGATCGGCCCAGCGGGAGCGGCGCTGCTTCGCCTCGCCCGCGGGGTTCGATGCCCCGGCGGCGGCGAGCACCGTGGTCAGGGCGGCGAGCTCGGCGTCGTCCGGGGTGCCCCGGACGACGCGCAGCATCGGCTTCTCGGGCGTGGGGTTTTCCTCGCTCACAGTTCCTCCGTCACAGCGGGATGTTGCCGTGCTTCTTCGGCGGAAGGGACTCGCGCTTCTCGCGCAGCAGGCGGAGCGAACGGGCCACGTAGGAACGCGTGTAGGAGGGCGGGATCACCGAGTCCACATAGCCGCGCTCGGCCGCGATGTACGGGTTGAGCAGGGTGTCCTCGTACTCCTCGACCAGTTCCGCGCGCAGCTGTTCGATGTCCTCGCCGTTGTCCGCGGCAGTGGCGAGCCGCTTGCGGTGCACGATGTTCGCCGCGCCCTGTGCGCCCATGACCGCGATCTGCGCGGTGGGCCAGGCCAGGTTGATGTCCGCGCCGAGGTGCTTGGAGCCCATCACGTCGTAGGCCCCGCCGAAGGCCTTCCGGGTGATCACCGTGACCAGCGGGACGGTGGCCTCGGCGTAGGCGTAGATGAGCTTGGCGCCCCGGCGGATGATGCCGTCCCATTCCTGGTCGGTGCCGGGCAGGAAGCCGGGCACGTCCACGAAGGTCAGCACCGGAATGTTGAACGAGTCGCAGGTGCGCACGAACCGGGCGGCCTTCTCCGAGGCGTCGATGTCCAGGCAGCCGGCGTACTGGGTGGGCTGGTTGGCGACCACACCGACCGCGTGCCCCTCGACCCGACCGAAGCCGACCACCACGTTCGGCGCGAACAGCTCGTGCACCTCGAGGAACTCGTCCTCGTCGAGCACCCGCCGGATGACCTCGTGCATGTCGTAGGGCTGGTTCGCCGAGTCCGGGATGAGCGTGTCGAGCTCGGTGTCCTCTTCGGTGAGCGTCTCGGCGACCGGACCGGTCTGCAGGTCCTCGGACTCGAAGACCGGCGGATCGTCCAGGTTGTTCGAGGGCAGGAAGGACAGCAGTTCCTTGACGTAGTTGATCGCGTCGTCGTCGTCCGAGGCCAGGTAGTGCGCGTTGCCGGACTTGGTGTTGTGCGTGCGGGCGCCGCCCAGCTCCTCGAAGCTGACCTCCTCGCCGGTGACGGTCTTGACCACGTCCGGGCCGGTGATGAACATGTGTGAGGTCTTGTCCACCATGACCACGAAATCGGTGAGGGCGGGGGAGTAGACGTGCCCACCCGCGTTGGCCCCCATGATCAGGGAGATCTGCGGGATCACCCCGGAGGCGTGCGTGTTGCGGCGGAAGATCTCCCCGTAGAGGCCGAGCGAGACCACGCCCTCCTGGATGCGGGCGCCGCCGCCCTCGTTGATGCCGATGATCGGGCTGCCGGTCTTGATCGCCAGGTCCATGATCTTGACGATCTTCTCGCCGTACACCTCGCCGAGCGCGCCGCCGAACACGGCCACGTCCTGGGAGAACACGCACACCGCGCGCCCGTCGACGGTGCCGGTCCCGGTGACCACGCCGTCCCCGTACGGGCGGTTGCGCTCCAGGCCGAAGTTCGTGGAGCGGTGCCTGGCGAGTTCGTCGATCTCCACGAAGGAGCCCGGATCGAGCAGTTCCTCGATACGCTCCCGCGCGGTCTTCTTGCCCTTCGCGTGCTGGCGTTCGATGGCGCGGTCGGAACCGGCGTGTACCGCCTCGTTGTCGCGGCGGTACAGCTCGGCGAGCTTGCCCGCGGTGGTGTGGATATCGGGCTCGTCGTCCGGCACGGGGCCGATCGGCTCGGTAGCGCTGCTCATGCCCGCATTACTCCTTGTCAGGCGTCCGGGTTTTCGTGCTGGCGGGCATGAGAAACGATGATTCGCCTCAGCTGCTCGCTCATGACCAGCCACTCTAACTAGCGCTCGGGCCAGGTCGAGTGCCGCATTCGTCACACCGGAGCCCGTCGATGATCACTTCGAGCCCGCGTTTGCCGAACTGCTCGGCCGCCTTCGCCGCTCCGACGAGCAGGGCGAGGACATCGGTGCCGTCGATATCCGGGCGCAGCGCTCCGGCTCGCTGTGCCCGTACCACCAGCTCGTCCATGGCCTGCCGGAACTGTTCCTTCGCCGGCCTGCTCTCCCCGTCGACCTCGATCCCGGCATCCGCGAGCGCCTCGGTGAGCGCCTTCTTGCGCTGCGCGCTGTCCAGGAAGCGACGGCAGAACGCGAAGAATTCCGCGCCCGGATCCGCCGCGCGGGTGAGGGACTCCACCTCCTCGGTGAACTTGCGCAGATGCTCGGCGAACACCGCGCGCAGCAACTCTTCCTTGGTGGGGAAGTGGCGGAACACGGTGCCGATGCCGACCCCGGCCGCTCTGGCGATCGCTTCGGTCGAGGCGCCCGCCCCGTGCTCGGCGAACACCTCCTCGGCGACTTCGAGCAGCCGCTGCCGGTTTCTTCGCGCGTCCGCGCGCATGCTGACACCTCCATTGACAAACGGAGTAAACACTCCGTATCGTCTTCAACCGGAGTTGGTACTCCGATAATACCGTTACCGAACTCACGGAGACCTTATGTCCAACACACCGAACGCCGGTCAGGTACTGAGGAACTGCGTCGAACTGCTGGAGCAGGGGCAGTTCACCGAAGCGATCGAGCGCTACTACGCGGACGACGTGGTCGTCGAGCACGCCTTCGGCATCGCCGACCCGTCCAGATGGGAGGGCAAGCGGGCGCTGCTCGAGCACCTCGCGAACGCCGGCCCGAGCACCGCGCGGGAATTCCACGTGCGCAACGTGGTCCTGTACGAGGGGGCCGACCCGGAGGTGGCGATCGTGGAATGGGACACCGAGGGTGTCTCCGCTGTGGGCAAGCCGTTCAAGGCCGCGAACCTGCTCGTGGCGCGGGTGCGTGGGGGCAGGATCGTGCACTCCCGCGACTATCACGACCACCTGCGGCTCGCCGCGGCCAACGACGCGCTGCCCGGGCTCGTGGAAGCACTCTCATGACCCCGCGCGAGGTGATCGAGCGGTTGATCGACGGAATCTGTCGCGGTGATCTCGCCGAGCTGCCCGGCCTCTATGCCGAGGACGCGGTGGTCGAGCACGTTTTCGGGGTGACCGAACCGTTCCGCTGGGAGGGGGCCGCACAGGTTCGCGAGCACTTCGGCTCCGCGGGCACGAGCGGGCTCCGGATGACCGCGCACGATCTGGTCGTGCACGAGACCACCGATCCCGAGGTGGTCGTCGCGGAATGGGTGTACGAGGGCACCACGGGCGCGGGCAACGAATTCCGTGCGGCGAACCTCATCGTGGCGCGGGTGCGCGCGGGCAAGATCGTGTCCTCGCGGGACTATCACGACCACGCGCGCATGGCGGCGGCGATGGGGCGGCTGCCGGAGCTCACCGGGGCACTGGGCGGATAGTGTCTGATGCATGCTGACTGATCGCCTCGTCCCGCCGTATTCCGCACTGACCGTGGTGGAGCGCACCGGCTCCACCAATGCCGATCTGAGTGCGGCGGCAGCGGAAGGAGCGGGTGATCGGACGGTGCTGATCGCCAGGGCGCAGACCGCCGGGCGTGGGCGGCGGGACCGGTCCTGGGTCTCGCCGGGCGGCGGGCTCTACTGCAGCGTGCTGCTGCGTCCCGCCGGGGTGCCGAGGGATCGGCTGGGCACGCTCACCGTGGTCGCCGGGATCGCGCTCGTGCGTGCCTGCGCGGACCTCGGCGTGACCGCGCACCTGAAGTGGCCCAACGATCTGCTGCACGGTGAGGCGAAACTGTGCGGGGTGCTGGCCGAAGCCTCGGGCGATGCGGTCGTGCTCGGCATGGGGCTCAACATCACCGCGCTGCCCCCGGACATCCCCAGTGGAGCGGGCGGGTTGCGGCACACCTCGCTCGAGGACGCGGGTGCGGACAGCACCGACCATGAGGAGGTCACCGTCCGGCTGCTCACCGAGCTCGACACGGTGGAACGAGCCTGGCGTGCGGCGGGTGGCGACCTCGCGGCGTGCGGACTCCTCGAGGAATACCGGCGGTGCTGTCACACCATCGGCAAGCGGGTGCGCGTCGAGCGGGCGAGCGACACCATCGAGGCGACCGCGGTCGATGTGGATGCCATCGGCCAGCTGGTGCTCGACGATGGGCGCGCCGTTTCCGCCGGGGATGTGGTGCACCTCCGCTGGCGCTGAGCGGAGAATCGTCGGGGTTGGCTTGCGTGGCGGATCCGGTGGCGATGCGGGCTGCGTGGGTGGTAGAAGCGGCTCCGCCGCAGAAGAAAAGCGGACTAATTTAGCGTGGCTAGTTTGCGGCCCGCTTTGAGGTAGTGCTTCCCGGCGCCGAGCCGTTCGGTGCGCAGGCTCTCGAGCGGCTCCCGGATGTCGTCGGCGGAGAGCGTCACCTGGTGCTGTTCCCCGCCGTCGGCCTCGGCGACCAGGCGCAGCCCGTTCTGCTGGGCGAGCCGACGCACCTCGCCGTTGCTCTTGGCGAAGCCCAGTTCGCGCAGCGCCTCGGCCACCGTGACCCCGAGGTCGGCGACCGCGGGCAGCTCACCGGCCCCGGCGAAGCTCTGCTTGGAGAACCGGGCGACGAACTCCTTCCGTGCGGTCATCGCCGCCTCCACCCCGTGGATGGCCGCGGTGACCTCACCGGCGAGGACCTTCTTGAGGTCCATCGGGTGCAGGGCGCCCGCGGTGAGCCGTTCCTCGACCAGCGCGAGCTCGCTGTCCTGCCATTCGGACAGCGCCCGGAAGTAGGGCGCCACGAGCCGGTCCGGGATGGACATGAGTTTGCCGAATACCTCACCGGCGGGCGCGGTCAGCGGTACGTAGTTGCCCTTGGACTTGGACATCTTCGCCCCGGTGCCGTCGGTGCCCTCGATCAGCGAGGTCGCCGCGACGACTTCCGGTGCCTGCCCGCAGATCTCCATCACCTTGCGGCCCATCTGCATGTTCAGGAACTGGTCGATTCCACCGAGCTCCACATCGGCATGGATCTCCACCGAGTCCAGCGCCATCACCACGGAGTACAGCAGTTCGGAAACGGACAGCCCGTGTCCGGCGTCGAGCCGGGTGCGGAAGTCCTCGCGTTGCAGGGACATGGACACCGGGATCTGTGAGGTGATCTCGATGATCCTGGGCAGGGTGATCCGGCGCAGCCAATCCCCGTTGCGGCGCAGTTTCGCGCGTTCGAAATCGAAGAACGGGCCGACCTGCTCGCGGTAGGTGGCCAGGTTGCGTTCGATGTCCGCCTCGGTCAGCGTCGGTCGCTCGTCGGAGCGGCCGGACGGGTCGCCGATGGTGGCAGTCATGTCGCCGACGATCAGCACGGCGTCATGGCCCATTCGCTCGAACCGGCCGAGCATGATCATCGGCACCGCGTGGCCCAGATGTACCTCCGCCCCGGTGGGATCGATACCCAGCTTTGCCACGAACGGGCGAGCTTCCTTGGCTGCCTTGGCGATCCGCTCGGTCAGCGCCTGGGTGGAGGGGTGCAGTTGCTGGGTCCGGGCGCCGATCAGCTCGGCCTGCTCGGCGGGGGAAAGATCGGAGAGGTCGATGCCGCGCCGATAGGTCGTCTCGGCCAGCAGCTCGCGCACACTCGCCTCGGCGGCGAGGTCGGCATCGCGCAGCAGCGCGCGGGCGCGATCGACGGACTGACTCAGTCGGCTCATGCTCGAAACACTCCAAAAAAGTGGGTATGCATTCCATTTTAGCGAGCCTCGGTACCCTGGTCGCCGTGGCGTATCCGGAGAACCTGCTCACCACCGGCGAGCAGATCGTGCTGCACAAGCACCCGCACTGGAAGATGCTGGTCGTCCCGGTGCTGGTGTTCCTCGTCGTGGTCGGGGCATTCAGCTACCTCGCGGCGCTTGCGGCGGGCCTTTCCTGGCATCAGTACGCCTGGATCGGGCTGGCCGTTGTCGGGGTGGTGCTGATCCTGTGGTTCACCGTCGGCCCGCTGTTCCGCTGGCGCACCACGCACTTCATCGTCACCACCGACCGCGTGATGTCGCGCTGGGGGGTGATCAAGCGGACCGGCCTCGACATTCCGCTGAGCCGGATCAACTCGGTGCAGTTCCGGCACGGCATCATCGACCGGTTGTTCCGCTGCGGCACCCTGGTCATCGAGTCCGCCTCCGAGGAACCGCTCGAATTCGACGATATTCCCGAGGTCGAGCGGGTGCACATGGTGCTGTACCGGGAAATCAACGACAATCCCGAGGACGATTTCGCCCGCGAGGAATACCGGGAAGGCGACTGGCGATGAGCGTACTCGAGCTCGGCCTGCCGATGACGGTGGCCGATGGGGAACTGCCGGAACGGGTGACGATCTGGGAGGTCGGCCCGCGCGACGGCCTGCAGAACGAGAAGAACATCGTCGATCTCGCGGTGAAACTCGAATTCCTGGACCGGCTCGCGACGGCGGGACTGACCGTGATCGAGGCGACGAGCATGGTCTCGCCGAAATGGGTTCCCCAGCTCGCCGATGCCGAGGAATTGCTCGCCCGCCTGGAACAGCGCGCCGGGGTGCGCTATCCGGTGCTCGTGCCGAACGAGCGCGGACTGGCCAGGGCGCTCGAATCCGGGGTGACCGACATCGCGGTGTTCGCCAGCGCCACCGAGACCTTCGCCGCGCGGAACCTGAACAACACCGTGGATGGTCAGTTCGCGATGTTCGAGCCCGTTGTGCGGCAAGCACTTCAGGCCGGGATGCGGGTGCGCGGATACGTTTCGATGTGCTGGGGCGACCCGTGGGAGGGTGCGGTGGATCCGGCCGCGGTCGGCACGGTCGGGCGGCGGCTGCTGGATATGGGCTGCGCGCAGGTCTCGCTCGGTGACACCATCGGCGTGGCCACTCCTGGTCATGTCGCCGCCGTGCTCGCCGAGTTCCCCAGCCTGGCGAACATCGCCGTGCACTTCCACGACACCTACGGTCAGGCGCTGTCGAACACCCTCGCCGCGCTGCGCCTCGGAGTGGCGTGCGTGGACTCTTCGGCGGGTGGGCTCGGTGGCTGCCCCTACGCGAAATCGGCGACCGGCAATCTCGCCACCGAGGATCTGGTGTGGATGCTCGACGGGCTGGGCATCGAACACGGGGTGGAGCTCGGTGTTCTCGCGCAGACGAGTGCCTGGCTCGCCGGTGAGCTCGGCAGGCAGAGCCCATCCCGGGTGGTCCGTGCGCTCACCGGCTGAACCCGCAGCGACCGAACCCGAACTCGTTGTCGCACAGGGATTTCCCGCGCTGGTCTGGCGGTTCGCCGAACCCGTGCGGCTGATCTCCTCCGGTCCCTACGGCGGCGGGCTCGGGGAACGCGCCTGGGTGCTGAACGCCTCGGTGCGCGCCTACTACGACGGTGATCCGGTCGGATATCTGCGCACACTTGCCGGGGAACTCGGCTGTGCGGGCCATGGCACCGCGTTGATGACCGCGGTCGACGTCACCGGGGCGGTCACCGTGACCGACGGGCCGGTGCGGGTCACCGTGACCACCGGGGTCGGTCAGCCCACCTATGCCGCGGAATTCGGCGGCACCGCGGTCACCGGGGAACGGGTCGGCACGATCAACATTCTCGGTTCGCTCGGTGTGCGAGTCTCGGATGCGGGCATGATCAATGCCGTGGCCACCGCGACCGAGGCGAAGACCCAGGCACTGGCCGATGCGGGGGTCCCGGGCACCGGAACCTGCACCGACGCGGTCGCGCTATGGTGCGGCCGGGAAGGCCCGGAACAGGTCTATGGCGGCCCGCGCTCGGCGATCGGCGCCCCGCTGGCGCGTGCGGTCTACCGCGCGATCCGCGCAGGACTGGAAACGACGTAGGGACGAGGGGACTTGGCACAGGATCCGCACACCACGCCGTTGCGCTTGCCGAAGTACGCGCGCAGTCCCGCGCGTGAGCCGGAAACCGGCCCGCTGCCGCTCCGGGATCCGCGCACCGACCGGACGAAAGCGGTCTCCTCGGGGAAACCCCCGCATTCCACGGCCGGTTCGGTCGCACTGTTCCGCAGCCATCTGTTCCCGATCGGGCACATGCCCCGCCCGTGTGCGGGGCCCGGCCGCCAGCTTCCGGTTCCCGAGACCCCGACGACATGGGAAGGAGCCCCCGTGAAGGCCGAATCGCTTTCCGGCTGCCTCACCACCCTCGGTATCCCCGCCGAACTGGTGAGCATCGGGGCCGAACGGGACGAGGCGTGGTGTCTCGTCACCGACGAGTCCGGGCACTGGGATGTGTTCTGGCGGGAACAGGGCAGCCGCTACGACTGGAGCAGCTTCGAGGAGGAAGCCGTGGCCTGCCACTACCTGTTCGGGCGGCTGGCCTGGGCACAGGTGACGCGTGGTGCGGTCGGCCTCGTCGACGCCGAGGACACCGGGCGCCACCGGGTCGACGTCACCGGTATCGAGGCTGCCGGTGTCGATGCGGCTAGTGCAGCGGACGAAGACTAGCGGCGATCTTGTCCATGGTGGCGCCGTCCACGGTCTTGCCCGCCTGATCGGCCTCGACGATCAGCACCCTGGTCTTGCCCGCCACGCTGACGGCGACCGAGATCGCGTGCACCTTCTTCGCCGCGCAGGGACCGCTCTGCTGATCGGCGGGGAGATCCACGCTCGCCGAGGAACTCGAGGCGGCCGAGCCATCGGCGATCCGGCGTTCGGTCACCGGGTCCGGCTCGACCTTGGTGATGGTGCCCTTCTTGTCCATCGCCGCACCCTGTAGCCAGAGCGCGACCCCGCCCCGGGCCCCGACGTCCGGTTTCGCCTCGCCCGCGGAGAGGATGGCGACCTGGGCACGGTGACTGTCCTTGGCCGTGCAGTCCCCGGCGAACTGTGCCGCCCCGGACCCGGCCACGTAGGGCTTGTAGCCGAACGGTCCCTTCGGGTCCGGCCGCTCGTAGCCGATGACCGTGCCGGGGCTCTCCACCGTCCAGCCCGGCGGGACGTCGTAGGCGAGCCCCTTCTTGGTCGAGGCGACCACCTGCCAACCGGGTACCACCGGCGCCACGTTCGCGGGCGCGTGGGAGGACGAGGACGGCGGGGATGTGGCCGAGGAACTCGGCGCCGGGAGTGCCCGCTGCCGTTCCCCCTCGCCGGTCGATCCGCGCATCAGGAAGACCACGCCCACCGCGATCGCGGCGGCCACGACCACCGCGACGACCGAGACGAGCACGCCGGGGCGGATCCCGCGCCGCGGTGGCGCGAAGCCCGGCTGCGGCTGCGGGAATCCGGGCTGGGGATATCCGGACTGGGGAAATCCGGACTGGGGGTAGGGCTGCTGCTGACACGGCTGCTGCGGGTAGGGCTGTTGCAAATACGGCTGCGGTGTACCGGCTTGTTCCGGGTACCCCCTCGGTTCTCCGGTGATCGGATCCGAGTATGCGCCCCCGTAGCCGCCCTGCTGCTGATTTCCCTGCTGGTCACCCCACGTCATGATCGCAGCATAGGGTGCCGGCGCCGGGCGCCTGCGGGAACCCGGCGATTCGGTCGATTCCGGCCCTCAGTCCTGCCGGTCGAGCTCCCCGAGCGCGGCCTCGTGCAGCAGGCCGTTGCTGGACAGGGCCGAGCCGTTGTCGTAGCGCGGCTGCCCGGAGAGATCGGTGAACCGGCCACCGGCCTCGGTGACGATCACGAACAGCGCGGCGAGATCCCAGGGGTTCACGATGGGTTCCGCGGCGAGGTCGATGGCCCCCTCCGCGACGAGGCAGTGCGACCAGAAGTCCCCGAGTGCCCTGCTCTGCCAGCACGCCCCGGAGAGCCGTTGGTAGGCGGCGAGGCTGTGGTGTTCGCGCCAGGTGGTGAATTCGGTGGTGGACAGGTAGGCATCGGCCAGCGCGCCGACCCCGGACACGGTGATCCGCCGGGTGCCACGGTGATCGCGCACGAAGGCGCCCTGTCCCTTCGCCGCCCACCAGCGGCGGCCGAGCGCGGGGGCGCTGGCCACGCCCACGACCGGTTCGCCGTCCTCGAGCAGCGCGATCAGGGTCGCCCACACGCCGACGCCCCGGGAGAAGTTCTTGGTTCCGTCGATCGGGTCGACCAACCAGCAGCGGCCGGTGCCGACGGTGCCGCCGCGTTCCTCGCCCGCCACCCCGTCACCGGGACGGCGCTCGGCGATCCGTGCCCGGATCAGGTCCTCGACCGCGATATCCGCATCGGTGACCGGGGTCCGGTCCGGTTTGGTCTCGACACGCAGGTCGACGGCGGCGAACCGGGCGAGAGTGTGCTCGTCCGCGGCCTCGGCGAGCTCCAGGGCGAGGGTCAGGTCAGCGGTTGACATGAGGGCAATCCTCGCAGGGCTACGATCGCAGGCGTGAGCGCACTTCCGGGAACGACGTCATGAGTGTCGTACTGCTCGCCGAGGACGATCCGGCGATCGCCGAACCCCTGGCCCGCGCGCTGCGCAGGGAGGGGTACCAGCCGGAGGTGGTCACCGAGGGAGACGTGGCACTGGACCGTGCCTCCGGCGGTGGGATCGACCTGCTCATCCTCGATCTCGGGCTGCCGGGTGTGGACGGCCTCGAGGTGTGCCGCAGCCTGCGCTCGGCGGGCGTGGGGATTCCGGTGCTGATGCTGACCGCGCGCGCCGACGAGGTGGACTTCGTGGTCGGCCTGGACGCCGGGGCGGACGACTACGTGGCCAAACCGTTCCGGCTGGCCGAACTGATGGCGCGCATCCGGGCCCTGCTGCGCCGCAGGGCACCGGAGACGATCGAGGCCAACGGGGTGCGCATGGATCTCTCCGCGCGCCGGGTCACCGTGGACGGGGAGGAGATCAACCTCGCGAACAAGGAGTTCGAGCTGTTGCGGGTGCTGCTCACGCACGCCGGACAGGTCGTCCCGCGCGAAGACATCCTCACCGAGGTGTGGCACGCGCCCGAACTCAAGGGCTCCAAGACCCTGGACATGCACATGTCCTGGCTGCGCCGCAAACTCGGGGACGGGCACCCGCGTTCTGCCGAGCGGCGGATCGCGACCGTCCGTGGCGTCGGATTCCGGTTCAACGCGGACTGATGCGCCGACGGATCCTGCTCGCCACCCTGTTCACGGTCGCGGTGACCGGGCTCGCACTCGGTATTCCGCTCACCCTGAGCATGGTCACCGTCGTGGAGACGATCTCCCGCCAGCAGCTGGCCAGCAAGGCTCAGCAGATCGCCACCACCCTGGACGACGATCTCGCCGACGGGCGCCCGCTCAACCTGGCCAAGTTCCAGTACGGCGCGCCGGACGGCGGGCGGATCGTGGTCCGGACGCAGGCGCGCACGCTCGAATTCGGGGCCGACCCCGGGGCCGATCCGATCGAGGAACGGATTCCCCTGGTGCGCGGCGGCTCGGTGCGGCTGATCGCGCCGTCCGGGCCGACACGGGACGAGCAGGTGCGGATGGGACTGTTCGTGGTCCTCGTGCTGGTCGGTTCGCTGGCCATCGGCACCCTGGTGGCCAGCGTGACCGCGCGGCGCCTTTCCCGGCCGCTGCGGGATGTCGCCGAACGCGCGGACCGGCTCGGCGCGGGGGATTTCCGGCCGGAGAACCAGCGCTACGGGGTCGCCGAGCTGGACATGGTCGCCGGTGCCCTGGACACCGCGGCGACCGCGCTCAACCGTCTCGTGCAGCGTGAGCGCAACCTGGTCGGGGATGTCTCGCACCAGCTGCGCAGCAGGCTGACCGCGCTGCAGCTGCGGATCGAGGGACTCGTCGACTCCCCGGACGAGGACACCGCGGCGGAGGCGGGCGCGGCCATGGAACAGGCCGACAAGCTCGGCAAGGTGCTCGACGACCTGCTCGCCGAATCCCGGGCGGCACGGGCGAACGAGGCGCGCCCGGTCGAGCTCTCCGAACAGCTGCGCGCGATCGCCGAGGAGTGGCGGCCCGTGGTGCGGGCCTGCGGCGGTTCGCTCGAACTGCGGATCCCCGACGGGCTGCGTGCGGTGGCCACCCCTTCGCGGCTGCGCGAGGCGATCGGAGTGCTGCTGGACAACGCGGTCAAGCACGGCGGGGGAAAGGTGCGGCTCTCCGTTCGCCAGGAGGAGTCCACCGTGGTGGTCCAGGTCAGCGATGGCGGGTCCGGGGTGCCGGACGAGTTCGCCAGGCACATGTTCGAGCGCGGGGTCTCCGGGGGCGGATCGAGCGGGGTCGGGCTGGCGCTGGCCAGAGCACTGGTGGACGCCGACGGTGGGCGCCTGGAGTTGTCCGTGCGCAGGCCGGCCACCTTCTCGCTGTTCCTGCTTGCCCCGCCGCCGCCACCGGAACCACAGGCCTGGCGGACCGCGCCGCGGTGACTCGCGCCGAGAGTGCGTCTGATGACTCCCGTCGCGAGCGGGCCCCGCGCGGCAGGACATGAGTTGTCAGAGGTGCTCTAATCGCGCGCTTCCGGCTCGGGGAACACGAACCGGCGCATCGCCCAGTACCGGAACACCATGGCGATCAGGGTGCCGATCACCTGCGCGGAGATGAAGTCGCCGAGTTCCTGGGCGACCCGGCTCGTATCGGGCACCTGTAGGTCGAGCAGGTAGCGGGAGATCCAGAGCGGCGCCGTGTTCAAGGCCAGTGCGAGCCCGCTGACCAGGAAGAACAGGAAGGCTTCGTGGTGGCGTTCCCGGCCGCCCCTGGTGCGGAAGGACCATTCCCGGTTGAGCACATAGGAGGTGATGGTGGCGACCAGCGTCGCCACGATCTTCGCGGTCACCGGTTTCGGCGCCAGCACCGTGGTCTTGAGGAAGTAGAAGATCGCGGTGTCGATGAGGAAGGTGGTCGCGCCGACCACACCGAACTTCAGCAGTTCACGGTGTTTGAGCAGTACCACGCGCAACGGCTGGGGTATTCGCCGCAGCAGCGCGGAGACCAGCGACACGACGATACGGCGGCGTCAGGCGACCTCGTCGTCGGCACGCACGTGCGGGGAGTCCTCCGGGCGCAGCGCGGAGACGTTGCCCTTGCGGGCGCGGGCGCCCTCCTGCGGGAACACCCACTTGCGGAAGGCCCAGAAGCGGAAGATCGTCTGGATGATCGTGCCGAGGATCCCGCCGAAGATGAAGTCGGCCACTTCCTGGGTCGGCATGGACACGTACGGCGTCTCGAGGTGCAGCACGTACCGGGAGAACAGTGTCGGAACCACGGTGAGGGCGACGGCGAAGCCCGCGATGATGAAGAACAGGGCCGCCTCGTGGTGCCGGTCCCGGCCGCCCCTGGTGCGGAACGACCATTCGCGGGAGAGCACATAGGACACGATCGTGGCCACGATCACGGCGATCACCTGTGCGGTGACCGGCTTGGTCGCCAGGATCGTCCACTTCAGGCCGTACCACACGACCATGGTGATGACCCAGCAGATCCCGCCGACAATGGCGAATTTCAGCAGCTCACGGTGCTTGATGAGCAGTGAGCGCAGCGGTTGCGGCGTCTTGGCGAGAACGGTTTCCACGAAAGCCACGCCGGACAGCGTATCCGCCAGCGAATCCGGGCGCGCACGCACCTCCGGTTATTCCGTGTGTCCGGGCACCGTCACGTAGTTCCCGCCGGCGTTCGGCGCGCTGCTCGGGCTCGGTGTCGGCGTGGGGCGTGCCGGGGCGCTCGACGGGGGAGTCGCCGGGTGTGTCGTCGGCCGCTGCGGGTGCGATGGGTGCTGTGGCCGCTGCGCGGAGCTCTCCGAGGGCCGGGTGGTGCTCGGTTTGTCCGGCCGGGTGGTGCTCGGCGGGGTCGGCTCGGTGCTCGACGAGGGTCCCGGGGTGGGATCCGGCGTCTGCTCCGGGGGGTGCGTGGGCTTGGTGGGCTCGGGGGGCTCCGAGGGGATCGGCCACACCGGCGGATCCAGCGGCCGGTGCACGTAGACCCGCGCGGTGTCGGTGGCCTGGCCGATCCGTGCCTTGCCGTTGATCACCACGGTCTGCAGCACCGCGAACGGCACCAGCACGGTCATCCGCGCGGACTCGCCGGGACGCAGCTCGTCCCTGGTCACGCAGACGGTCTGGGTGAGCCCCGAATCGCAGTGCATCGAGCCGAGCTGCAGCGGGCGCAGGCTGCCCTTGTCGTAGCGGAGGTACCCGTGCTTGGTGGTCTCCCCGGTGTTGGTCACCCGCATCGCGACGATCGGCAGCCGCAGGGGGTCGAGGTCGAGCTGGCGCATACGCAGTTCGACGCCGTCCTCGGGCAGCGGTTTGACCTTGACCGGGACCCGCACCTTGACCGGAACCGTGGTGCCCGAGTTCACCGTTCCGGTCACCACTCCGCCCTTGGCATCGCGGTCCGCGGTGAGCCGGAACAGCATGGTGACCTTCTCGCCGGGCTCGAGTCCGCGCTGCGTGGTGCACTCGACCGTGCCCGTCCCGCCGGGACAGTGCACCGTCGAATCGTCCTTGGCGGGCGCGTCGAGCGCGAAGGCCTTCGGTCCGCCCGCTCCCTGGCCGCCGCCGATCGCGCGGACCCCTGGCGGCAGGTTCAGCTTCGTGTCCACCGGTTCGGATTTGCCCGCACCGGTGTTGGTCACGGTGATCGGCACATCCACCGCGGGACCGCCCGGTTCGAGCGAGATGTCCGCGCCCGGGCCGGCCGCGGTGACCTTCGGCTCGCCCGGTTTCGGCGGCTGCGCCGGTGGAGCGGGTTGCTGTGGTGGCTGCTGTGCGGGCGGTTGCGCCGCGGGCGGCTGGGGTGCCTGCGGTGGTTGCGCGGGTGGCGGGGCGGCGGGTGGCTGTGCCGGAGGGGCCGCGGGAGGTGCCGGTGGCGCGGGTGGTGCCGGGGGGTTCGGTGCCGCGGGCGCGGCCGGTTTCGGCGGCTGCTGGGCGGGTGCCGCCGTGGGGATCTGCTGCGGACCCGAACCCGCGGTCATGGCCACCGCGACGGCAGCGGCCACCGCGGCGGTACCCACGCCGACCCCGATGAACTGGCGCGGCATGGCGGCCGCGGCACCGGCTGCCCCGCCGGCGCTGGAGGCCGCGCCGACCGCGGTCGCGGCATGGGCGGTCGTGCTGCCCGCGACGGCCAGGTAGCCCGCGGCCGCTCCGCCGAGCACGAGCGGGGCCAGCACCGCGCGCAGTGCGCCGTTGACATCGGCGAGTTCGGCGGCGAGCGCCCGGCACTGCTCGCATTCGTCGAGATGCGCCTCGACCTGGGCGGTCTCCCGTTTCGCCAGCCCGCCCCTCGTCCAGGCACCGAGCCGGTCCACGGTGGCGCGGCAGCGGTCCTCACCGGTCTCGGCGAGATGCACCTGCAGATAGGCCTGCCGCAATCCCTCCCGGGCGCGGTAGGCGAGCGCGGAGACGCCGTTCGGGGAGATCCCGAGGATGGTGGCCACCTCGGAGGCCGAGGAACCCTCCACCTCCATGTGCCAGAGCACGGTCTGCCAGCGTTCGGGCAGCCGCGCGAAGGCCCGCGCGGCGAGCGAGCGGTCCAGCCCGGCGACCGCGGTGTCCGAGAAGGGCACGCTGATCGAGTCCGCGGGTGCTCCGCTCGTGGTGACGTCGTCGGTGTACTCGACCTTGCGGTCCCGCCTCGTCTTGTCGTAGGCGGTGTGCCGCAGGGAGGTCAGCAGGTAGGCGCGGAACGCCGTGTCCGGGCCGTTGCCCGCGCGCAGCGTGTCGAGCACCTTGGCGAACGCCTCGGACACCAGGTCGTCGGCCTCGGCCGGAGAGCGGGAAACCTGCCTGGCCAGGTTGTAGGCGGCAGCGACGTGCCGCTGGTACAACTCGCCATAGGCCGTGGTGGACCCATGGCGGACCGAGTTGATCAGCTCGGCATCGCTCGGGCCGCTGGCCTGGGCCGGAACGGTCGACACGGTTCTCCTCTACTGCGTTCCACTGTGGGCAACAGTGTGACGGACGAGTTCGTGCTCCGTCACGCCACCTCGCAAAGTTCTCCCGAACGTGAGTGAATTCTTTTCAGCGGACCCGCGTCATGATCAACACCGTCGTGCGTCACCCTTTCGCGAACGACACCGGCCACGGAGCTCCGTGGACACGATGGGGAGGACAGAACACAAGTGGGATTGCGCGAAGCGGGCCCGCGGCCTTCACGCGACGGCCTGGCCGCAATCGTGCGCACATTGCGTTCGCACTGGCGCACGACCAGCCTCGCGGCGGGCTGGCCGTTTCCCAGTGAATGGGCGCTCCCCGAGGTCGACAAGCTCTGTGTCGCGGCGAGCAAGGACGAGGATCTGCTCGGCCCGGCAGCTGAGTTCGCCCGGGCGCGGGCGAACACGGGGGCCGGACTCGCCGAGACGCTCTCCGACCTGGCGGCGTTGCACACGGTGCTGCGTGCCCCTGGCGGGCTCGACGTGGATCTCGAGGTCGATCCGGACGAGTTGCCCACTCGACTGCTCCGGGCGACCGCGGTGGCCTGGGCGGATGTGGCGGTGCGCGAGGCGACCAGCATCGAGGTGTGCGACGGGCTCACCGGCCTGGCCACCCCGGCCTATCTGCGCACCAGGCTGCGCGAGGTGTACGCCGAGTGCGAACTGCACGGGAGCACGGTGACCGGGGACTACGTGCTGGTGCTCGTCGGGGTGGAACTGGACGGCACCGAGGGCTGGTCCCGGTTCGCCGCGCTGATCCTGCTCGCCGATGTGCTGCGCGGGGTGTTCGACGGCGGGGAGACCCTCGCGGTACTCGGCCCGTGCACGGTCGCCGCCCTGGCCAGAAGGGACGAGCGGCTTTCGCTGAACGCGGCGAGCGTGCGCTGGCTGGCCGCGGACCGGTTCGGAGTGGATCCGCATCTGCGGGACCGGCAGCCGCGGGTGTGGCAGGAACGCCTGCCGCGCACCCATGAGGCGGCCTGTGCGCTGCTGCGCCAGCTCGGCAGGGGGTGACTCCGCTGCTCAGGCCGCCTTGGCGAGCTCCTTGCGGGCCTTCTTCAGCGCGAGCACCGGGCACTTCTTGCAGCGCGACTTGGACCGGCAGCATTTCTTCTTGACCTTGCCTGCCTTGGTCCAGAGCCTCACCGTCTCCTGCGGCGTGGCGCCGAGCTTCTTCTTGCCCATCGGCTCGACTCCTCAATCCCTCGGGTGATCGGCCGCGTTTCACCGAGAGGATGGCATAGGTAAGGCTAACCTGGCCAGTGTGGCCGGAGATGAGTGGTGATCGGCACGTATACTGAGTGGGGCCACCCCGTGGGGGCAGGCCATCGTCCGAAATTTCTGAGTAAGCCAGCGAATTCACCGGGGAGTACTCGCGTGTCCACAGCAACCGTGTCCACCGCGCACCAGGCAGCGGATGCCGACATCCGCACCGACCTGCGCAATGTCGCCATCGTCGCGCACGTCGACCATGGCAAGACCACGCTCGTCGACGCGATGCTGCGCCAGTCCGGTGCCTTCTCCGCGCGCACCGAACCGGTCGACCGGGTCATGGACTCCGGTGAGCTCGAGCGGGAGAAGGGGATCACGATCCTCGCCAAGAACACCGCGGTCCGCCGCGTCACCGAGCAGGGTGACGTGGTGATAAATGTCATCGACACCCCGGGGCACGCCGACTTCGGCGGTGAGGTGGAGCGCGGACTGTCCATGGTGGACGGGGTGCTGCTGCTCGTGGACGCCTCCGAGGGGCCGCTCCCACAGACCCGGTTCGTGCTGCGCAAGGCGCTGGCCGCGAACCTGCCGGTGGTGCTCGTGGTGAACAAGGTGGACCGGGCGGACGCGCGCATCGCCGAGGTGGTCGAGGAAACCCACGACCTGCTGCTCGAACTGGCCGCCGAGAGCGAGAACACAGAAGGTGCCGGCAGCATCGACGTGGCCGCGGTGCTCGACCTTCCGGTGATCTACGCCTCGGCCCGGGAAGGCAGGGCGAGCCTCGAGGCGCCCGAGGACGGCAATGCGCCGGACAACGAGAACCTCGACCCGCTGTTCGAGGTGCTGCTCGAGCACGTGCCCGCCCCCCGCGGGAACGCGAACGCTCCGCTGCAGGCGCTGGTCACCAACCTGGACGCGTCGAACTTCCTCGGCCGGATCGCGCTGTGCCGGATCTACGCCGGGACCCTGCGCAAGGGCGAGTCGGTGGCCTGGTCCCGTGCGGACGGCTCCACCCAGCGGGTGCGCATCTCCGAACTGCTGGTCACCGAGGCGCTCGACCGGGTGCCCGCCGAGCAGGCCAGTGCGGGTGACCTGGTGGCCATCGCCGGGATCCCGGATATCACCATCGGGGATTCCCTCGTGGATCCGGAGGACCCGAAGCCGCTGCCGCGCATCACCGTCGACGAGCCGGCGATCTCGGTCACCATCGGCGTGAACACCTCGCCGCTGGCCGGGAAGGGCGGCGGCAAGAAGCTGACCGCGCGGATGGTCAAGGCGCGGCTGGATCAGGAACTGATCGGTAACGTCAGCGTGCAGGTCCTGCCCACCGAGCGCCCGGACATCTGGGAGGTGCGCGGGCGTGGGGAGCTGGCGCTCGCGGTGCTCGTGGAGCAGATGCGCCGGGAGGGTTTCGAGCTCACCGTCGGCAAGCCGCAGGTGGTCGAGCGGATCATCGACGGCAAGCGGCACGAGCCCTACGAGTACCTGACCATCGATGCCCCGGAGGAGTACCTGGGCGCGATCACCCAGCTCGTGGCCGCGCGCAAGGGGCAGCTGGAGACCATGGGCGGGCACGAGTCCGGGCGGGTGCGGGTCGAGTACGTGATCCCGGCGCGCGGGCTGATCGGGTTCCGCACCGAATTCCTCACCGAGACCCGTGGCGCGGGGATCGCCAACCACGTGTTCGACTCCTACCGGCAATGGGCGGGCGAGTTCCGCACCCGGCACTCGGGCTCGCTGGTCGCCGACCGGGCGGGCCAGATCACGGCGTACGCGATGATGCAGCTCGCCGACCGCGGCTCCTTCTTCGTGGAACCCGGCTGGCAGGCCTACGAGGGCATGGTGGTCGGGGAGAACCCGCGGGCCGAGGACCTGGACATCAATATCGCGCGGGAGAAGAAGCTCACGAACATGCGTTCCTCGAGCGCCGATGAGCTCGAGCGCCTCGCCCGGCCGCGCAAGCTCGGCCTCGAGGAGGCCCTGGAGTTCTGCTCCGGCGACGAGTGCGTCGAGGTCGGCCCGGAGGTGATCCGGGTGCGCAAGGTGATCCTGCCCGCGACCGAACGCGCGAAGGCCCGCTCCCGCTCGAAGCAGGGTTAACGGTCAACGCGCGAAACTCCCCCACGCGGGGTGTCGATCCTCTGCCGCTCCGTTCGACGCACCGGTAACAGTGACCGGAACCGGATGAACGGAGCATGAGGATGGATATCGGGATTCTGCGGGAGAAGGCGACCGGACCGGATGCGCGGAGCTGGGTGCTCGCCGCGTTTCGCGTGGTCATCGCGCTGCTGTACCTGCTGCACGCGCTACTCGGCCTGTTCGGTCTGTTCGGCGGCGTGGACGGCCACGGCGGCGCGATCGAGGCGTTCACCTTCGACTGGTGGGTGATCCTCGTGCAGCTGGTCACCGCGGTTCTCCTGGGGATCGGCCTGGCGACCCGCCCGGCCGCGGTGCTCTGCTCGGGCATGATGGCCTACGCCTACTTCACCGTGCACCAGCCGGTGGGACTCGCCCCGCTGCAGAACATGGGGGAGCCCGCCGCGCTGTACTCCTGGTGTTTCCTGCTGCTCGCGGTGTTCGGCCCGGGCGCCGCCGCGCTCGGTGGGTGGCTGCGTGTGCGCGGCGGCACCCGGGCGGTGGCTCAGCGGTCGAACAGCCCGGAGTACCCGTTGAGCGCGGGCTGACCACCGAGGTGGGCGTACAGCACCGTGCTGTCCGGCCCGATCTCGCCGCGGCGCACCAGTTCGATCAGCCCGGCCATGGACTTCCCCTCGTAGACCGGATCCGTGAGCATCCCCTCGGTGCGCGCCGCGAGCCGGATCGCCTCCAGGGTGGTTTCGTCCGGGATGCCGTAGGTGCCCGCGTGGTAGCGCTCATCCAGGACGACCTCCTGCTCGAGGCGGGTGTCCAGCAGCGTCGCGGTGTCCTCGGCGATCCGGGTGATCTGCGCGCGGGTCTGTTCCGGTTTGGCCGAGCCGTCGATGCCGATCACCCGGCGCCGCGGTCCGCCGAGCGCGGCGAACCCGGCGAGCATCCCGGCCTGGGTGCTGCCGGTCACCGAGCACACCACGATCGTGTCGAAGAAGACGCCGAGCTCGCGTTCCTGCCCGGCGAGTTCGGCCGCCCAGTTGGCGAATCCGAGACCGCCGAGCGGATGATCCGAGGCACCGGCAGGGATGGCGTAGGGGACCCCGCCGGAGTCCTCCACCTCACGCAGCGCCTGCTGCCAGCTCTCCCGGATGCCGATGTCGAAACCGGCCCGCACCAGCCGCACATCCGCCCCGGCGATCCGGCTGATCAGGATGTTCCCCACCTTGTCGTAGACCGCGTCCGGCCAGTCCACCCACTGCTCCTGCACCAGAACGCAGTTCAGCCCGGCATGCGCGGCGACCGCGGCGACCTGACGGGTGTGGTTGGACTGGACCCCGCCGATCGAGACCAGCGTGTCGCAGCCCTTGGCGAGCGCGTCCGCGAGCAGGTACTCGAGCTTGCGGGTCTTGTTGCCGCCGTAGGCGATCCCGGAATTGCAGTCCTCCCGCTTGGCCCAGATCCGGGCCCCGCCGAGGTGATCGCTGAGCCGGTCGAGCCGGTGCACCGGGGACGGTCCGAACAACAAGGGGTGGCGGGGAAACTCGTCGATGCGCATGCCGTGCAGGCTACGCACGGGCCGAGGCGGCGGCCGTACACGCGCTCTGGCAGGCTTCGAACACGATGAGAACCGGGCACCGCAGATCGAGGCTACGCGTGGCGTGCGTGTTGTTCGCCGTGCTCGGCCTGCTCGCGGCGTGCACGAACTACCCACCACCGCCCCTGGTCTCCGCTCCGCCGAAACAGCACAGCGCGGCCGAACCGACCGATCTGGACCAGGTGGTCTTCGGGGTGGACCGGTTCGGCAAGGGGTTCAACCCGCACCGGATCGCCGATCAGTCCACGCTGACCACCGCGCTGGCCACGGGAATGCTGCCGTCGGTGTTCCGCCCGGCCGCGGACGGCAGCCCGCAACTGGACCGCACGGTCATGGAGTCGGCGGAGGTGACCTCGGCCGATCCGTTCACCGTCTCCTACACGATCCGCACCGACGCCGCCTGGTCCGACGGGGTTCCGGTGCGCGCCGAGGACTTCCTCTATCTGCGCGACCAGATGATCAGCCAGCCCGGTGTGGTTAACCCCGAGGGGTACCGGCTGATCACCGATATCGGCACCGAGGACGGCGGCCGGGTGGTCCGGGTGCGGTTCGCCAAGCCCTATCCCGGCTGGCGTTCGCTGTTCGACAACCTGTTGCCCGGGCACATCCTCAAAGACGCGCCGGGCGGCTGGGATTCCGCGCTCAGCGACGGTTATCCGGCATCGGCGGGCCCGTACATGCTGGGCAGCCTGGATCGGGGCCGCGGCGAGATCATGCTGGACCGCAACGACCGCTATTGGGCTCGCCCGTCCGGGATCGGGCACATCATGATCCGCCGTTCGGGCATCGACGACGCGGTGAGCGCGCTGCGCACCGACGACTCGCAGCTGGCAGCGGTGAGTTCGGACAGCGGTACCGCGAAGGCACTGGCCGGACTCGGATCAACGGCCCGCACCGTGGCGCTGCCCAGGGACGCGGTCGCCCAGATCGACCTGCGCCCGGTCGGCCCGCTCGCCGATGAGCGGGTGCGCACCGCCGTCGCCGCGGCGCTCGACCGGACGAAGCTGATCAAGGCGGGCGGCGGGGACCGTTCGGCCCGCGCCGATGCGCTCACCCTCGCCCCTTCGCAGCCCGGATACCGCTCGACCATGCCCGGGGACGCCCCCGGGGCGCGGCCCGCGTACGCGACGGTGCGCAGCAAGCTGAGCTCGGCCGGGTACCGCGAAGGTTCCGGGACCTGGTCGCTGCCCACGATCACCGTGGTCGCCGCCGCCGGTACCGAGCCGTATCTGAGCATCGCCAAGGAGGCCGTCAGCGAACTCGAGAAGGCGGGTATCCCGGCGAAGCTGAGCACCCCGGGCGCCGAGCAGCTCTACGGTTCGCTGCAGGCCGCGGACGAGAAGGATCAGGCGCAGCTGCTCGTCGCCCCGCGCACCACCGGCAGCGACCCGGCGAGTGCCCTCGCCGGCTGGTACGGCTGCCCGGGGAACCAGCCGGGCACGAACACGCCGTACCCGGACAACCCCGGACAGGTCTGCCTGCGTGATCTGCAGCCGCGGATCGACAAGGTGGTGCGCGGGGACGAACTGCTCGCCGATGCGCTGCCCGGGATCGAGAAGGGGATCTGGCAGCGAGCCCTGGCGATCCCGCTGTTCCAGGTGACCGATCTGCTCGCGATCCGGTCCGGGATCGAGAACGTGGGAACCGATCCGGCCGCGGTCGCGCCGTTCCCGAGCGCGCCGGACTGGAAGCGCAGCCGGCGCTGAGATCGCGGGCACGCCGACGCCGGAGTGGTCACGGGCAGTAGGCTTGCGGCGTGACCTTGACCGATCCGAGACGACTACTGCTGGTGCACGCGCACCCGGATGACGAGAGCATCTGGACCGGAGGCACGATCGCCAAGTACGCCGCCGAAGGTGCGCACGTCACCGTGGTGACCTGCACGCTCGGTGAGGAGGGCGAGATCATCCCGGACGCCCTCGCCGGTCTGGCCGCGGACCGGGCCGATCAGCTCGGCGGTTACCGCATGGGCGAACTGCGCTCGGCCTGTGCCGCGCTGCGCGTCACCGAGCACCGCTACCTCGGCGGGATCGGGCGCTGGCGGGATTCGGGCATGGTGGGGGATCCGGCGAACGAGCATCCGCGGTGTTTCGTGCGCGGTTCCTTCGACGAGCAGGCCGCCGCGCTCGCCGAGGTGATCGCCGAACTGCGCCCGCAGGTCGTGATCGGCTACGACGCGATCGGCGGTTACGGGCATCCGGACCACATCCGCGCCAGCGAGATCGCGATGGCCGCGACCGGGGAGGAATCCGGGGTGGCCCGAGTGTTCCACACGGTGAACTCGCGCGCGGAGACCGAGGCGGGGCTGCGCGGGCTGCGCGAACTGGCCGGACTGCCGTACCGTCTGCCGGCCGAGGACGAACTGCACCTCACCGAGGACGAGCGGATCGACGTGGCGGTGGACGTCACCAACCACATTCCGGCGAAACTGTCCGCGCTGCGGGCACACGCCACCCAGGTCTCGGTGTGGCAGGGCAGTGGGGCAGGGGAGTGCAGCTACGCCCTGTCCAACGGGATCGCCGCGCCGGTGCTCGGTTCGGAGTTCTACGTGCTCGCCAAGGGAGACCGCGCGGGACTGGACGGTGACCTGTTCGGTGGCCTGTCATGAGCGAGAAGCTCGCCGTCCGGTTCGAGTTCGGCCTGCTGCTGCTCGACTCCGTGCTGCTCGCCCTGCTCGAACTGTTCTTCCTGCCGCTGCGCGCCGGGGTGATCCCGCTGCCGGTGACCGCGCTGCTCGCCGCAGTGACCCTGCCGCTGCTGGTGCGCAGGGCCGCAGCCCTGGTGCCGACCACGGTCGGCGCCGCCGCCCCGCTGCTGGTGTGGCTGGGCGTGGTGCTCGGTGTCGGGCTCACCGGTCCGGGCGGGGACCGGGTGCTCATCCAGGACTGGCGCGCCCTCGCGCTGCTCGCCCTCGGTCTGCTGCCCGCCGCCGTCGCGCTCGGCGGGGCGCTCGGGAACGCGGTGCGTGCTCGTGGCTGAGGCGATCCCGGATGCCGCGATCGTGGGGGTACTGCGCCCGTTCGTGCGCGCCTGCGCCCCGCTGATCGACCGGCTGCGCGAGGCCGACCCGTTCGGTGCCCGGGTGGCCGACCGGCTGGCGCGGGTGCACATGCCGGGCACCGAGGCCTGGCGGGCGATGACCCCGCGGCGGCGTACCGACTGGTGGGTCAACCGGGTCGGCCGGTTCACCACGATCGTGGCGGCGATCCCGGGCCTCGGTGGCGCGCTCGCGCAGCGCTTTCCGGTCACCGATGCGGTCGGCGCCGCCTCGCAGGGGCTGCTGCTGTGCGCGATCGCCGGGGAACACGGCATCACCGACACCCCGACCAGGGTGCGGCTGCTCGGCTCGGTGCTGTTCGGCCGCGAGATCAGTGCCGAACTGGCCAGCGGGCAGCGGCACGACGAGGACGAGCGCACCGCGGAGCTGCGGGAGGGGACCGAACACCGTGCCCCGGTGCGTACCGCGGCCCGCGCCGTCTACCGGCTGGGCCGCGCGCTGCTCGCTGCGGGTGCCGAACTCGAACGCCGGCCACGCGGCCGCTGGTATCACCGCGCCGTCGGGCTCATCCCCGTGGTGGGGGTGCTCGGTGGCTATCTCGGCGAGCGTTCCGGGCTCAAGCGGGCCTCCCGGAAGGCGCTGCGCTGGATCGAGCGCAATCACGCCTGATCAGGTTAGTGTTGGCGTATGTCCATCAAACGACAGGACGAGCGGCACAACGGCGACACCGTCAAGGAGCTCAAGGAACTCTTCGACAATGAGGAGACCGAACAGGGCAAAGAAGGCGCGCCGCGGATGCGCATCGTCGGGGACCTGCGCACGCCGCCCAAGAAACCACACGGCTAGGCGGCGGCGGGTATCCAGTACCGGTACCGGTGGTGCTCGTGGTAACCGAGACCACCGTAGAGCCGCAGCGCCGCGGTGTTCGCCGTGTCCACCTGGAGCACGCAGTGCCGCGCGCCCTGCTCGGCTCCCCACCGGTACAGCGCGCCGAGCAGGCCCTTGGCCAGTCCGCGGCGGCGTTGCTCCGGCGCCACCGCGAGCCGGGCGATGTGCAGCAGTTCGCCGTGCACCGCGGCGCGCGCCACGGCCAGCGCCGCGTCCCCGTCCTCGATGAGCCCGTACCCGGTGCGCGGATAGCCGGTGAGCACCTGCCGCTGCGCGGGATCCGGTCCGGTGGCACCGATCGTGAGCGGCCACCAGGTCCGCGGCGGTTCCGGGTGTACCCCGCCGAGGACCGCACCGGAGCTGAGCGGGCCGAGCAGTACCACGACCCCGGAGTCCCCGCAGTGCTCCGGGTCGGTGCGCCAGCCGAGGGCACGCAGCTCGGGTTCGACCGCGGCGCCGGCGATCACCTGGAGCTTCGGCGCGAGGCCGTGCCCGGAGTAGAACGCGCGCACCCGCTTCAGCGCTGCCCCGGTGGGCATCCCAGGGCTCCCGAGGACGAGCGCGGTGTTCGCCCGCCCGGTGAATCCGCCCGCCGCGCGCAGCCGCCACCGGCCGAGCGGGCGTTCCTGAACGGCGGGCCACATGTCGGCACAGGCGGATTCGATGGTCTCGGCGTGCACTCTTCGTCCTGCTCCTGATCGGTTGTCCGGCCCTGGAAGGGGGTCCTTACCGACTGTGAGCCAGGGCACCGTAGTTGAATAGGCGGTAGCCACGAGAGTATGACTTCGCACCGGACGCGTAGTCTCGCATCTGTGCGAACCCGACAAGCAGGAGAGTTCAAGTGACGTACGTGATCGCCGAGCCCTGCGTTGACCTCCTCGACAAGGCCTGCATCGAGGAATGCCCGGTCGACTGCATCTACGAAGGCGCCCGGATGCTCTACATCCACCCGGACGAGTGCGTCGACTGCGGCGCCTGCGAGCCGGTGTGTCCCGTCGAGGCGATCTACTACGAGGACGACGTGCCCGACCAGTGGGCCGCGTACACCAAGGCGAACGTGGACTTCTTCGACGAGCTCGGTTCCCCGGGCGGCGCCTCGAAGGTCGGCAAGGTGGACAAGGACGTCGAGCCGGTGACGAGCCTCCCGCCGCAAGAACACGACGAATGAGGCTGCCGGACTTTCCCTGGGACAGCCTCGTCCCGCACCAGCGCACCGCGGCCGCGCACCCGGACGGGATCGTCGACCTCTCGGTCGGCGCTCCCGTCGACGAGGTGCCCGCGGTGCTCCGGGAAGGCCTGCAGGCCGGGGCGAACCTGCCCGGTTACCCGGCCACACACGGCACCCGCGAGCTGCGCGAGGCCGCGGTAGCCGCGCTGCAGCGCCGGTTCGGCATCACCGGCCTCGGGCAAGATGCGGTGCTCCCGACGGTCGGCTCGAAGGAGCTCGTCGCCGGGTTGCCCGCCCAGCTGGGGCTCGGCGCGGACGACGCCGTGGTGATCCCGGGGCTCGCCTACCCGACCTACGAGGTGGGGGCCTGCCTCGCCGGGGCGGATGTGCTGCGTGCCGAGGACGTCACCGCGCTCGGTGCGGTACGGCCCGCGCTGGTGTGGCTGAACTCCCCGGCGAACCCGACCGGACGGGTCGCGGGCGTCGGGGAACTGCGGGCGGCCGTGGACTGGGCGCGGGACCGCGGCGCGGTCGTCGCCTCCGACGAGTGCTACCTCGGCCTGCCCTGGGAGTCCGAACCGGTCTCGGTGCTGCACCCCGAGGTGTGCGGTGGCGACCACACCGGACTGCTCGCCGTGCATTCGCTGTCCAAGACCTCGAACCTCGCCGGATACCGGGCCGGGTTCGTCACCGGGGACCCGGAACTGGTCGCCCGGCTGCTGGAGATCCGCAAACACGCCGGGCTGATCATGCCGCATCCGGTGCAGCACGCCGTGCTCGCCGCGTTGCGCGATGATGAGCACATCGCGCAACAGCGGGAGCGCTACCGGGCCCGCCGCGAGCGGCTGTGGAAAGCACTCACCTCGGCGGGCTTCGAGATCACACACTCGGCCGCGGGCCTGTACCTGTGGGCGAGCGCGGACGAGAACGCCTGGCGGACCGTGGAGCGCCTGGCCGGACTGGGCATTCTGGTCGCGCCCGGCACCTTCTACGGGCCGAGCGGGGACCGGCACGTGCGGGTGAGCCTGACCGCGAGCGATGAGCGCATCGAGGCCGCGGCCGGACGGCTGTCCTGAGCGATCCCTTCGGCCCCTGGGAACCGTGCACCCCGGAGGAACTCTCCGAGCTGCTGCGCCCGCTGCGGGTGCCGTGGTGGATCGCGGGCGGTTACGGCATCGAGCTCGCCGTGGGCCGTCCGCTGCGCGCGCACGGGGACATCGACGTGCTCCTGCTGCGCCGCGATCAGAGTGAACTCCCTCGCCTGCTCGGTGACTGGGAGCTCTGCGCCGCCGACCCGCCGGGAACCCTGCGCCCGTGGCGGGAAGGGGAGTGGCTCGGCCCGCGAGTGCACGACATCTGGTGCCGCCGTCCGGGCGGGCCATGGCGGATCCAGGTCATGCTCGACGAGTCGGATGGCGCCGACTGGGTTTCCCGCCGGGATTCCCGGCTGCGCAGGAACAGTGCCAGGCTCGGCGCGTGGACCGCGCAGGGCATTCCCTATCTGGCCCCGGAAATCGGGCTGTTCTACAAGGCGCAGCGGCCACGGGCACGGGACGAGAGCGACTTCGCCGCGGTCGCGGGATTGCTCGGCCCGGCCGCGCGGGGCTGGCTGGCCGGGGCCATCGTGGCGAACTACGGCGCAGGCCATCCCTGGCTCGCGCCGCTGCGCCAGGTCTAGCGGCGCTGTCTAGCGGCGCCGGTAGCGCACGGTGGCCACGACGATCAGCACGACGCCGATCAGGATGAACAGGCCACCGAACACGCCGACCCCGTACTCGGCCTCCGTGCCGCCGGTGACCTGACCCTTGGCCAGGAAGACGAGCGCGGCGATCCCGATGGCGATCGGGAGCAGGCTGCTGAGCACGGCCCGGGCGGGATGGCGCGGCCGGACCGGGGTGGGAACACGTCCGCCGTAGTGCGCCTCGTACGGGTTCTGCCCGGCCGGTGTTCCCTGCTGCGGCGGTGCCTGCTGGTACGGGTTCGGTGCGTTGTTGTCGTACGGGTTGCCCGGCTGCGGATTCGGCTGGCCCATGGCGGGAAAGCCTAGCCGGTGCTGCGGGCGTTCAGGCCGCGGTGGACGAATGTGGTGAGCAGTTCGATCCCCTCGGCGCGGGAGACCGTGCCACCGAATCCCGCGCTGCGCTGCCAGCTTTCCTGGAACTGCGCGCACATGTCGTAGATCGCGCTGATCACCGCGGTCGGTTCCCCGGGCAACTCGCCGCCCGCCGCGGTGACCGCGCCGAGGTGGCCGAGCAGATCGCTCTGCTGCTCGCTGATGAGTTCGCGCAGCCGGATCCCGAACTCCTCGTTGATCAGCGAGGCCTGCTCGAGCGCGGCGAGCAGGTCCGCGTTGGCCTCGCTGAAGTCCCACCAGGCCACGATGTGCCAGCGGATGGCCGCCGGATCGGTGAAGTCCGAGCTGTGCCCGGATTCCGGATCGAGGACCCGGTCATCGCCCTCGTCGAACAGATCGGTGAGCAGCGCCGAGAGCACTTCTTCCTTGCCGCGGAAGTGGTTGTAAAAGGAACCCGCCGCGCGGCCCGCGGCCGCCGTGATGTCGGTGATCTTGGTGTTGAGGTAGCCGCGCTCGGCGAACACCCGCCGCGCGGCCTGTTTCAGTGCGGCCTCGGTCTGCTCGGCCCGAACCTTCCGGCTTTCCATTTGACGCGAGCCTAGCAGTCGGGCATGCTGAATATTAATTCACTGAATATAGATTCACTAGGAGTTGACGTGTCCCAGGTTCTCATCGCCGGCGCCGGTCCCACCGGGCTCACCGCGGCGATCTCCCTTGCCAGAACCGGATGTTCGGTGCGGATCGTGGACGCGGCCGAGCGTCCGTTCAACGGTTCGCGCGGGGACGGGCTGCAGCCGCGGACTCTGGAGGTCTTTGACGATCTGGGGGTGGCGCCGCGGGTGCTGGCCGAGGGCGGGCCGCCGCTGCCCACCCGCGTCTACCTTGGCGGCGTGCTGACCGGGGAGCAGGAGCTGTTCCCGATGCGCGAGCCCACCGCCGCGCTGCCCTATCCGACCGGGTGGTTCTGCCCGCAGTTCCACACCGAGCTGATCCTGCGCGAGCGGCTCGCCGAGTTCGGGGTGCGGGTCGAGTTCGGTACCGCGCTGACGGAGTTTTCCCAGTCACCGCACGGTGTTTCGGCCGTTCTTGTACACAGTGGACAGTGCGAGGAATTCGAGGCCGACTACCTCATCGGCGCGGACGGCGGGCGCAGCGTGGTCCGCAAACAGCTCGGCATCGGGTTCGCGGGCACGACCCGGGAGGACTTCCGGATGCTCCTCGGCGATGTGCGCGCCGAAGGGCTGGACCGTTCGGCGGCGTACTGGTTCGCCCCGTCCGAGGACCCGATGGGCGGGGTCGCGCTCACCCCGTTGCCGGGCACCGAGTTGTTCCAGTTCGGCGCCCCGCTCGATCGCCAGGTCGACGAACCGGGCCTCGAGCAGCTGCGCGAGGCGCTCGCCGCCGCGGGTGGCACGGCCGAACTGTCCGGGTTGACCTGGAGCACCGTGTGGCGGCCGAACATCCGGATGGCGGAGCGGTTCCGGGACGGGCGGGTGTTCCTGGCCGGGGACGCCGCGCACGTGCACCCGCCGACCGGCGGGCAAGGCCTGAACACCGGGGTACAGGACGGGTACAACCTTGGCTGGAAACTCGCCGCGGTGCTCTCCGGCGCGGATCCGGTCCTGCTGGACAGCTACGAGGCCGAGCGGTTGCCGATCGCGCGCCAGGTCCTCGAACTGTCCACCGGGATCATGGCGAAGTACGAGAACGGCGAGGACGACGCCCTCGAACGCGGCGAGGATGTGCAGCAGCTCGGGCTCGACTACCGGGACAGTGTCCTGTCGGTGCAGCACGGTGTTCCGCTCGGCGAACTGCGCGGGGGCGACCGGGCACCGGATGGCCTGCTGGTGACCAAACACGGGGAGCGGTTGTTCGACGCGTTGCGCGGGCCGCATCCGCTCGTGCTCGGCTTCGGAGTGGAGGTGGACACACTGGGCGAGCACGCCTACCGCGTGGACGGCGAACTCCCGCACTATGCGGCGCAGCACGGAGCGGTGCTCGTGGTTCGCCCGGACGGCTACCTCGGTTATGTGGGTACTTCGGCGGACGAGGCGGGCAAGTACCTGCGCTGGATCGCGCCGAATTCCTGAGTCTTGCGGACATTCTCTGTCCGCAAGTCGGCATAGCGTGGCCATATGACCGAGAAAACAGACCTGACCACGACCTGCCCGGTGCTGCATCCCGGGGAGCCGGGCTACGACGAAGAGCGCACCGGTTTCCAGCTGCTCGACCCGCACCGCCCGGAACTCGTCGTCGCCGCGCACGGGGAACAGGACGTCCGGGAAGCCATCGGCTATGCCCGCGCGCACGGGCTCAGCGTCGCCGTACAGGCCACCGGGCACGGACTGACCTCGGCCGCTCAGGACGCGGTGCTGATCAGCACCCGGGCGATGACCGGGATCAGCATCGATCCGGCGACCCGGACCGCGCGGATCGGGGCGGGCGTCACCTGGCGGCAGGTCATCGAGGCGAGCGCCCCGCACGGGCTCGCCCCGCTGTCCGGCAGCTTCCCCGGAGTCGGCGCGGTGTCCTACACGGCGAACGGCGGAATCGGCCTGCTGGCCCGCCGTTACGGGTTCGCCGCCGATCACGTGCGCGCGGTCGAACTGGTCACCGCGGACGGTGCGGCGCTGCGCCTCACCGAGGGCGATGAGCTGTTCTGGGCGGTGCGCGGCGGCGGGGGCAACTTCGGTGTGATCACCGCGATGGAGATCGGGCTGATGCCGGTGCACCGGCTCTACGGCGGGGTGCTCTACCTGGATCTGGAACACAGCCCGGATGTGATCGAGGAGTGGCTTCGCTGGACCGAGACGGTGCCGAGGACCGTCACCTCCGCGCTGGCGATGCTGCCCTTCCCGGACTTCGACGGCGTCCCGGAACCGTTGCGCGGCAAGCGGATCGCCCAGCTACAGCTGGCGCTGCTGGAGGAGGCCGAGGACGCTGAGCGGATCCTGGCGCCGTTGCGTGCGCTGCCGGGACAGGTGCTCGACACGGTGCGCGAGTTGCCCTACACCGAATCCGGCGCGGTGTTCGCCGAGCCCGGTCAGCCGCACGCGTATCGTTCGGCGAACCGCTTGCTGAGTGCGGTCGACCCGGCCGCGGCGCGGGCACTGGCCGAGCTCAGTGGTCCCGAGCAGCCGGTGATGTGTGTGACCCAGCTGCGTCATCTCGGCGGGGCACTCGCCGAGCCGGTGGACAACGCGGTTCCGCACCGGGAGGCGAGGTATCTGCTCGGTGTGCTGTCCCCGGTCGAGCCGGGGCAGGCCGAATCGGTGCGCGCGATGCACCGGGACGCGCTCGCTCCCTTCGAGTCCGCCGCGCTCGGGCCGGGGCTCGGGTTCACCTTCGACGAGCTCGACGAGGACACGGTGCGCGCGGGGTACGGGGCCCGGTACGCGCGGCTCGCCGCGCTCAAGGCGGCCCATGATCCGGAGAACCTGTTCCGGCACAACCACACCATCCGGGTGAGCTGAGCGGCCGGTCAGCGCAGCAGTACCCGGGTCGCCTCGTCCAGTTTGAGCCAGGCCGGATGCCAGGCGTCCCGGGCGGCGCGCCTGCCCGCCTCCTCGCGCTCGGCGATCCGGCCGACCGCGAAGGCGGCTGCCGGGTCCGCGTTCGGCAGGAAGGCGCGGATCTCCTCCTCGGCGACGCAGGCGTCCTGGTGCTCGCCGAGGATGTCCTGCAGTTCGGCGGCCGCCCGGACCGCGCGCTTCGCGGGCTTGCCCGCCGTCGCGCGGATCATCTCGGTGCCGTAGCGCAGTTTCTTCACCTTGATGCGCAGCGCGTGCAGGTCCTCGTCCGCCGACTCGGGGCCGAGCGCGTCGACCGCGCGGCGCAGCTTGCGGTGTGGCCTGATGAGTACATCCTTGGCTGTGACGGCCTTGGCTGGTTTAGTCTTCTTCTCCTGGCGCACGGGCACCCCGGTGTTCACCGTGTCCACCAGCCTCGCGAGCAGGGCCGGGTAGCTCGGCGCGTCGAGTGCGGCCAGCATCCGCCGCCGTGCCGAACCGCGGCGCCGGGAAAGCCTGGTCACCAGGGCGCGCGCGGGCCGCCGATCGGGTTCGGGGAGCTCGGCGATGTGCGCCCGGAAGCGTTCGATGAGCACATCGAGATCGCGGACCGGTCCGAGTGCGCGGCCGAGCGAGCCCAGTTCGGCGCGCAGCTCATCGGTCCACTCCGGGTCGAGGCTCGCCTTGTTCTCCCCGAGCACCGAACGCATCCGGCGCACCGCGACCCGCATCTGGTGCAGGTCCTCGGGATCCGAACCGTCCCTGGTNCCCGGGTCGTGGTCGAGCAGATCGTGCAGCCTGCGGTCCAGCGTGGCGTGGACATGACCGGGCACCCCGGCCTGTTTGGTCTGCTCGGCCGGTTCGCCCAGCCGCTCGCGCACCGTCCGGATGTCCATGGCCGCCAGTCTAGTTGGCGTGCAGGGCCTCGTTCAGCTCCACGACGGCGCCTTCCCGGTGTACGACCTCGACCGCGCCGTTCGCGGAATTGCGGCGCAGCAACAGGTTGCTCCCCGAGAGGTCACGGGCCTTGACGATGGTGCCGTCCGGGAGGGTGACCTTGGTTCCCGCCGTGACGTACAGCCCGGCCTCCACGACGCAGTCGTCACCGAGCGAGATGCCCACCCCGCCGTTGGCGCCGATGAGGCAGCGCTCCCCGATGGAGATGACCTCCTTGCCGCCGCCGGAGAGGGTGCCCATGATCGAGGCCCCGCCGCCGACATCCGAACCGTCGCCCACCACGACACCGGCCGAGATGCGTCCCTCGACCATCGAGGCGCCGAGGGTGCCGGCGTTGTAGTTGACGAAGCCCTCGTGCATCACCGTGGTGCCCGGGGAAAGGTGCGCGCCGAGCCGGACTCGGTCCGCATCGCAGATCCGCACCCCGGCCGGGGTGACGTAGTCGACCATGCGCGGGAACTTGTCCACTCCGTACACGGTCACCGCGCCCTTGGCCCGCAGCCGCAGCCGGGTCGCCTCGAAACCGTCCACCGGACACGGTCCGTGGTTCGTCCAGACCACATTGGACAGTTTGCCGAACACCCCGTCCATGTTGATCGTGCGTGGGCCGACCAGACGGTGCGAGAGCAGGTGCAGGCGCAGATACACGTCATGCGCGTCCACCGGAGCGGCGGCCAGATCCGTGATCACCGTGCGTACCGCGACCACGGTCACCTCGCGGGAGGTGTCCTCGCCGAGCAGCCCCGCGCCCGCCGCGCCGAGTTCGCTCTCGGTCTCGCTCGGGGAGAGCCGGGTGGTCCCGGCCTTCGCGTCCGCTCCGGCGCCGAGGGCGGGTGCGGGGTACCAGGTGTCCAGCACGGAACCGTCGTCGGCGATGGTGGCCAGGCCGACGCCGTGCGCGCTCGCAGTTTCGGCAGTCACGGTAGGAAACGGTAGCTGGTTGGGCTGGAGTGCGTCTGGGGCCCCTCGTCCGTCGCGAACGGGACACAGATCGGCGGTGTCCTACGGGGCACCCGCGCCCGAGATCGGCAAGGTGGAGGAAGCAGTCACAGCGGGGTTCTGGCGACTGACGACAACGCCGCGAGGCGCCGACCTGGCCTCGCGCAACAGGACATGGGGTCGCCAGGCGTGCTCCTACTTGCCCGGCGCCGGGTACAGCTGATCGTAGACGTTCTGCATGCCAGCCCGGGTGGTCTGCAGTGCCGTCGCGCAGACATCCGTTTTGCTCGGGATGATCCGCTTGTCCGCCGGACCGCACTGGTTCGCGTTGTACGCGTGCATCCCTTTGCCGAGCTTGTCCGAGGCGGCGCGCACCGAGGCCGGTTTCCCGGGCAGCGCGTCCTTGACCGCGTTGGCGGTCCCGACCAGTTCGACGAAGAACTTGTTGCACGCGGGGTAGACCTTGCGTGGGTCGGATGTGAAGCACTCGTCGGCCATCATCGCCTCGAGTTTGCCGCGCAGCGCGACCGGATCGGTGTTGTGCTGCTGGTGCGGTGCGGTGCCGCCGCTGCCCACGCCGCCGCAACCGGTGAGCAGCAGGGCGAGACCCGCGAGGAAGACGGTCGCTCGACGCATCGGGTGGGACTCCTTTCGGATGCGGTCCACGGTACGCACCGGGGCCCGGGTACCGGCGCGCGGCATGCCAGTACGGTTGCCCGATATGGCCTTCCTCGACCCGCACAGTGATCCCGTCGACCTGACCGCCGCACTGGTGGACATTCGCAGCGTCTCCGGTGCGGAGGAGGAGATCGCCGACGCGGTGCACGCCGCCCTGCAGCTGCCCGGTCTCGAGGTGCGCCGCAGTGGGAACGCGGTACTGGCGAGGACTTCGTTCGGGCTCGGCAGCCGCACGGTGTTCGCCGGGCACCTGGACACCGTTCCGGTCAACGAGAACCTTCCGGTGCGCCGCACCGGTTCGGGGGAGGACCTGGTGCTGCACGGTTGCGGGACCGTGGACATGAAGGGCGGGGACGCGGTGCTACTGCACCTGGCCGCGCTCGCCGCCGAGCGGCCCCCGCTGCGGGACCTGACCTTCGTGTTCTACGACTGCGAGGAGGTCGACGCCGCGCGCAACGGCCTCGGCCGCATCGAACGCGAACTTCCCGAATGGCTGCACGGTGATCTCGCGGTGGTCGGCGAACCCTCCGACGGCGTGATCGAGGCCGGCTGCCAGGGCACCATGCGCTTCGAGATCACGCTCACCGGGGAACGGGCGCACACCGCACGCGGCTGGATGGGGCGCAACGCGATCCACGGCGCCGCGGAGGTGCTCGCCACGCTGCGCGACTACCGGGCGCGCACCGTGGAGATCGACGGCTGCGAGTACCGGGAAGGGTTGCAGGCGGTGCGCATCGGCGGCGGGGTCGCGGGCAACGTGGTCCCGGACGAGTGCGTGCTCGCGGTGAACTTCCGGTTCGCCCCCGATCGCGGGGTCCAGGACGCGCAGAACCACCTGCGCGAGGTGTTCGCCGGGCACGAACTGTCCTTTGTGGACGTCTCACCGGGCGCGCTGCCCGGGCTCACCGCCCCCGCCGCCGCCGAACTGGTCGAGGCCGCGGGCGGGGCACGCGCCAAGCTCGGCTGGACCGATGTCGCCCGGTTCGCCGCGCTCGGCATGCCCGCGGTGAACTTCGGGCCGGGTGACCCCACGCTCGCGCACACCAAACAGGAGCACGCGTACGCGAGCCAGATCACCGAATGCGCGCGGGTGCTGCGCGAGTACTGCTTCGGCTGAGGCCCGAGTTCACCGGGAATTCGTGTGCGCATTCCCGTGTCAGCGTGTGCGCGCAAGGTAGCGGCGACCGGGGAGAATAGACTCGGCAGGCGTGGCTGAAGTTGTACACGGACACGGATCCGAAGACGAGCGACCGCGCGAACGCCAGCGCGGGCCGGTGACGCTGCGCCGTTCGCGTTACGCCGAGCCGACGACCACCGATCAGCGGCTGCTCGACTCGCGCGGGCCGACCGACTGGGTGCACACGGATCCCTGGCGGGTGCTGCGCATCCAGGCGGAGTTCGTGGAGGGGTTCGGCGCGCTCGCCGAGGTGCCCGCCGCGGTCACTGTGTTCGGTTCGGCGCGCACCAAGCGCGAGCACCCCGAGTACGAGACCGGCAGGGAACTGGGCGCCGCGCTCGCCGAGGCCGGGTTCGCCGCGATCACCGGCGGCGGGCCGGGGGCGATGGAGGCGGTGAACCGGGGCTGCTCGGAAGCGGGCGGATTCTCCATCGGGCTCGGTATCGAGCTGCCCTTCGAACAGGGGCTCAATCCCTGGGTGGATCTCGGGGTCAATTTCCGGTATTTCTTCACGCGCAAGACGATGTTCGTGAAGTACGCGCAGGCATTCATCTGCCTTCCCGGCGGTTTCGGAACCCTCGACGAATTGTTCGAGGCGCTCACACTCGTGCAGACCAAAAAGGTGACAAAATTCCCGGTCGTGCTGTTCGGCAGCGAATACTGGCGCGGCCTCTACGAGTGGATAATCACGACGATGCTCGATGCCGGGAAAATCGGTGACGCGGACGCGCGATTGCTGTATCTTACCGATTCGATCGACGACGCGGTACGCGTCGTGCAGGAGTCATACCAAGCGTGGGAGGACGTGCACTGATGCGGATCTGTGTGTTCTGCGGTTCCTCGGCCGGGAACGGCGAGCGCTATCTCGAGGTGGCGACCGAACTCGGGAAGACCTTGGCCGCCAAGGAAATCGGCCTCGTCTACGGCGGTGCTTCCATCGGCACCATGGGCGCGGTCGCCGACGGAGCGCTCGCCGGGCGCGGCGAGGTGATCGGGGTGATCCCGGACCACCTGGTGTCCGTGGAGATCTCGCACCCCGGGCTCAGTGAACTGCAGCAGGTGCCGGACATGCACACGCGCAAGGCGCGCATGGCCGAGCTTTCCGACGGATTCATGGTCCTTCCCGGCGGAATCGGGACCCTCGAGGAATTCTTCGAGGTGTGGACCTGGGGGCAATTGCGGCTGCACGAGAAACCGATCGGCCTGGTGGACGTGGACGGTTTCTACACGCATTTGCTGCGGTTCGCCGATCACATGGTCGAGCAGGGTTTCCTGCGGCAGAAACACCGCGACATGCTGCTGGTGGATCCCGATCCGGCAGTGCTGGTGGACAAATTCACCGACTACGCCCCGCCGGAGGGGAAATTCGCCTGACCGCCCTCAGGCGGCGTCGGGCAGTTTGTGGTACGAGTCCACGTATTCCTGGCCGGAGAGCTCGTGGATCGCGTACATGATCTCGTCGGTCACCGCGCGCCGGATCGCCGGTGACTGCTCGAGACCGTCGTAGCGGGCGAAGTCGAGCGGTTCGCCGAATCGCACGCCGATCCTGGCCAGCCGGGGCAGCTTCGTACCGATCGGCTGCACCTTTTCGGTTCCGCTGAGCGCGACCGGAACGACCACCGCGCCCGTGGCCAGCGCCAGCGAGGCGACCCCGGTGTGCCCGCGATGCAGCTTTCCGTCCAGCGAACGGGTGCCCTCCGGGTAGATCCCGAACACGCCGCCGCTGTCCAGCACGGTGCGCGCCGCGCTCAGCGCCGAGAGTGCGGCGTGCGCGTTGCCCCGGTCGACCGGTACATAGCCGAGCGCGCCGAGGAAGGCGGCGAGCATCTTGGCGCGCAGCCCGGTGCCCTCGAAGTACTCCGCCTTGCCGAGAAAAGCGACCGGCCTGCGCACGGCGAGCGAGAGCGCGGCGGTGTCGATGGCGGAGCGGTGATTGGCGGCGAGGATCACCGGACCCCTCGGCGGGATCGCCCCGCTGATGTGCGGCCGGTAGACGGCATGGGCGAGCGGGCGGAGCGTATGACGGATGAGCCACTGCAGCACCCGGCCAGTGTGGCACTATCGGCAACCGTGCCCTACACCGAGTGGTTCGCGACCCACACGTGGCAGCGGCCGGTGTGGACGCCGGAAGAACTGTTGCGCCATAAAGGGAATCGCACCGTGAGCGTGGTGCTTCCCGCGCTGGACGAGCAGGAGACCGTCGCCGGAGTTGTTGCAGCCGTCACACCGTGGTGTGGCTCGCTCGTGGACGAGCTCGTGGTGCTCGACTCCGGGTCCACCGACGAGACCGCGGCCCGTGCCGCCCGGGCAGGCGCCCGCGTGGTGCGCCGCGAAGAGGTACTCGGCGAGCTGGAACCGCTCCCCGGCAAGGGGGAGGCGCTGTGGCGCTCGCTCGCGGCGACCAGTGGGGACTTCCTCGTGTTCCTCGACGCCGATCTGGTGGATCCGGATCCGGCATTCGTACCCGCGCTGCTCGGCCCGCTGTTCACCGATGACCAGGTGCACCTGGTGAAGGGCTTCTACCGGCGTCCGCTGCGCCTGGAGACCCACGAGGAGGACACCGGCGGCGGGCGGGTCACCGAACTGCTGGCCCGGCCAGTGCTGCACGCGCTGCGCCCGGAACTCGCCGGGATCGTGCAGCCACTCGGCGGGGAGTACGCGCTGCGCAGGGATTTCGCCGAGGCGGTTCCGTTCGCGGTCGGTTACGGAGTGGAGATCGGGCTGCTGCTCGACGCGCACTCCCGCTACGGGCTGAGCGGGATCGCCCAGGTCAACCTCGGGGTGCGCAAGCACAGGCACCGGACGTTGCTGGAGCTCGGGATCACCGCGCGGCAGATCCTCGGCACCGCGCTGGCCAGGGTGGGCCACGGCGTCGACCCGGTCAGCTTTCCGCAGTTCGTGCAGCTCGGCGGGGAATGGCTGGCCGAGCACACCGAGATCGAACTCGCCGAGCGCCCGCCGATGGCGAGTCTGCGCGCGGGCATGCCACGATCGACGCCATGACCGCCGTGCCAGCCATGACCGCCGTGCCACCCGGGAAGACCGAGCCATCCGGGAAGGGACCGCTGCGATGACCACCGCGCTGATCTATCTGCTCGTGCTGCTGCTCGTGGCGGCCGTCGTCTATCTGATCGCGGTGTTCGTGTTCGGCAGGGGAGAGGAACTCGCCCCGCTGCCGCCCGGATCCTCGCCGACCAGGCTGCCGGTGGACAGGATCGCCGGGACCGATGCCCGCGCGGTGCGCTTTCAGCAGGCGCTGCGCGGTTACCGGATGTCCGAAGTGGACTGGGTGATCAGCAGGCTCGCCGATGAGGTCGACCAGCTGCGCGCGGAGCTGGAGAACACCGGGCAGCAGAGCAGGGAGGACGCCCACCATGGCTGACCTGGTGACCGGCCAGGACGGGTTGCGGCGCTGCAGCTGGGCGGGCGAGGGCGGCTACATGGCCGAGTACCACGACACCGAATGGGGCCGCCCGCTGCACGGCGAGCAGGCCCTGTATGAGCGGTTGTGTCTGGAAGCCTTTCAGTCCGGGCTTTCCTGGGCGGTGATCCTGCGCAAGCGGGAGGCCTTCCGCACCGCGTTCGCCGGATTCGATCCCGATCGGGTGGCCGCGTTCACCGACGCCGACCGGGAGCGCCTGCTCGCCGACGCGGGCATCGTCCGCAACCGGGCCAAGATCGACGCGGCGATCGGGAACGCGCGGGCGGTGCTCGAGCTGGACGGGGAGCTCGACGCCCTGCTGTGGTCGTTCACGCCGGGCAGACGCCGCCGCCCGCGCCGGGTCGCCGATATCCCCGCGGTCACCGAGGAATCCAAGGCCATGGCCCGGGAACTCAAGCGCCGTGGCTTCGCCTTCGTGGGGCCGACGACCAGTTACGCGCTGATGCAGGCGACCGGGATGGTCGACGACCACCTGCACGGCTGCCACCGCGCAGCGGCCTGACCGCCCCGTCCTGAGCGCCCCGGCCGCCCGGATCGCTCAGTGCCCGGTGAACTTCGGGTTCCGCTTGGTCACGAACGCTTCCACGGCCTCGCGGTGGTCGCTGGTCTCACCGAGCTCGTTCTGGATCTGGTGCTCGACCTCGAGGCTGGCCTGCAGGTCCGCCCCCGCCGCGGTGCGCATGGACTCCTTGATCCGCCCGTAGCCGGTGGTGGGACCCGCGGCGAGCCGGGCGGCCAGTCCGGTCGCCGTGCGCGCGAGGGAATCGTCCGCGACGACCTCGGTGACCATCCCGATCTCCAGCGCACGGGCCGCGTCCACCGGCTTGCCGAGCAGCATCATCTCCATCGCGCGCCCGTAGCCGATCAGCCGCGGCAGGGTGAACGAGGCGCCGGAGTCCGCGGAGAGGCCGATGTTGCCGAAGGAGAGCACGAACTTCGCCGAGGCGGCCGCGATGCGCAGATCGCTGGCATAGGCGAGCGAGGCGCCCGCACCGGCGGCGGTGCCGTTCACCGCCGCGATCACCGGCTTGGGCATCGTGGTGATCGCGGTGACGATCGGGTTGTAGTGCTCCTCGACGGTGCGGAACGGTGCCTCGTCCCCGGAGCCGAGCAGCTCGACGTGCTCCTTGAGATCCTGGCCCGCGCAGAACGCCTTGCCACTGCCGGTGAGCACCACCGCACGGACCGAGTCGTCGGTGGCCGCGGCGCGCAGCGCGTCCCGCAATTCTTCCTTGAGCGCGCTGGTCAGGGAGTTGAGCGAATCGGGGCGGTTGAGCGTGAGCGTGCGGACGTTCTCGGTGTCGTCGATGAGCAGATCCGGCACTGCTGACCTCCGTAGCGTCGAGTCGGTTTTCACCGGCCATTGGTGATGGGGAAGAATAGTCGCACCATCGATCGTCACCCTCGGCGATCCGGTGTCGATCATAAGACGGAGGGAGCACGTTATGGCGGCCATGAAGCCCCGGACCGGTGACGGTCCCCTCGAGGTGGCGAAAGAGGGGCGGGGCGTCGTGATGCGCGTACCGCTGGAGGGCGGTGGGCGCCTCGTCGTCGAAATGACCGCAGACGAGGCATCGTCGCTCTGGGCAGCACTCGACCCCGTCGTCGACAAATAGCTCGCCGGGACGGTGTCCGGTGCTTGCCGTTGTTCCGGTGGGCACCGCACGAGGAGCCGAGATAGTACAGCGGGAAACGAGACACCCCGGTTCGCCCTTCTGGGACCGGGGTGCCTCGTTGCCCGCACCGAGGAGGTTTCGTTGATCGAGGTCGAGCTCGCCGAGTCCAGACTCCCCGTGGTCGCGACCGTTGCCGTGCTCGGGTCCGGGGATCCGCTCGCGGACCTCTCCGGTGCGGGTGCCGGACTCGCACCGGACTGGGTGACGGCACTGCGCCCGACCGGCAAGACCGGTGAGGTGCTGGCCATCGCCGACTCGGACTACGCCTGGACACTGGGCGTGGGTGCGGGGCGGCCCGGTGACTGGCGTGCGGCCGGTGCCGCCCTGGTGCGCACGGTCAACACCCGCCTCGCCGAGGACGACGAGGCCGGACGGCGGGTCCCCCGTGGACTGCAGGTGCGGCTGCCCGAGACCATGGAACCCGAGGCGGCGGCCGCCTTCGTGCTCGGTGTCCTGCTCGGCGGGCACCGGTACACCCTGCGCACCGAGACCCCGCCGCCGAGCCTGGAACGGTTGCGCCTGGTCACCGCGACCGAGGAAGCCTCCGCCGAACTCGCCGCGGCGGTCACCGAGGCCACCCGGCACGCCGAGGCGACCGCGCTCGCCAGGGACTTCGCCAGCGTTCCCGCGAACATCAAAAACCCACCGTGGCTGGCCGGGCAGGCCGAACAGGAGCTCGCGGGCAACCCCGGGCTGCGGGTCACCGTGCGCGATGAGCAGTGGCTCGAGGCCAAGGGCTTCGGCGGGGTGCTCGCCGTCGGCGGCGGCTCGGCGACCCCGCCGCGGCTCGTGGAGATGGCCTGGCGTCCGCGCGGGGTCACCGGACGACACCTGGTGCTGGTCGGCAAGGGCATCACCTTCGACACCGGGGGAATCTCCCTCAAACCCGCCGAGGGCATGCACTGGATGCGCACCGATATGGCCGGCGGTGGTGCGGTGATCGCCGCGCTGCGGGCGATCGCGGCGCTGCGTATCCCGCTGCGGGTGACCGGTCTGGTGCCGCTCGCGGAGAACCACCTCTCCGGAAGCTCCTACCGGCCGGGCGACATCGTGCGGCACTACGACGGGACCACCACCGCGGTGGCGAACACCGACGCCGAGGGACGGATGGTGCTCGCCGATGCGCTCGGCTACGCCGTCCGGCACCACCGCGCCGACCTGATCGTGGACGTGGCGACCCTGACCGGCGCGATGAAGGCCACCCTCGGGGTGCGTACCGGCGGACTGTTCGCCAGTGAGGACGAGCTCGCCGAACGGTTGCTCGCCGCGGGTGAGTACGTCGGGGAACGGTTCTGGCGGCTGCCGTTCGTCGAGGAGGAGGAGATCGACCTGCGCGCCGGGCTCGCCGACCTCAACCAGGCACCGGGCGGGCCCGGTGGGATCGCGGCGGCGATGTTCCTGCGCGAGTTCACCGGCGGAGTGCCCTGGGCGCACCTGGACATCGCCGGGGCCGCACGCGCCGAGAAGGGCTACGACGAGGTGAACATCGGCGCGACCGGGTTCGCCGCGCGCACTCTGGTGAAGTTCGCCGGTGAGCTGGCCGGTCAGACCGGTTCGAGGAGGACGACCGGGATCTCCCGGTCCGTGCGGCGCTGATAGAGCTCGAAGGAGCGGTTGTGCCGTACTGCCTCCGGCCAGAGGCGTTCTCGTTCCTCGGGGTTCGCCGTGCGGGCGCGCACCGGGATCGTCCGGTCCTTCACCCGCACCGTGGTCTCCGGGTTGGCGCGCAGATTGTGGTACCAGGCGGGATGCTGCGGGTAGCCGCCCTTGCTCGCGACCACCACCAGATCGTCCCCGTCCCGGAAATAGGCGAGCGGGGACTGGCGGCGCGCCCCGCTTTTCGCGCCGGTGTGCTCGAGCAGCAGCGTCGGTACGGGGGATCGGTGCCCGATCAGCCCTCCGGTGAGCCGGTAGGCGAGCGCGTGCAGGTTCGCGATGTGCCTGGCGAGCGGCCAGGCCTTGTCCACGATGGCAAGCGGATCCATGCGGCTCACGGTACCCGGCGGGTCAGTGCCCAGTCGCGGAATCGGCGCGCGGCAGGAGAAAGCGGCCGCCGGGTGGAGGAGACCAGTCCGACCTCGCGCCAGCATCGCGGGGCGAGCAGACATTCCACGGTCCCCGGCAGCGGTCCGTCCTCGCGCGCCGGAAGTACCGCGATGCCCAGCCCGGCGGCGACCAGTCCGCGTACGGTGTCCACCTCTTCGCCCTCGAAGGCGGGACGCATGGTGAACCCGGCAGCCGCGCACAACCGGTCGGTGATGCCGCGCAACCCGTAGCCGGCCTTGGTGGACACGAAGGTCTCGCCACGGCACCACGCCATCCGCACCCGCTCGTGCTCGGCGAACCGGTGTTGCTCGCCGACCACGAGCACCAGCTCATCGCTGAACAGCGGCGCGGTCTCGAACTCCGGATCGGCGCCCGGCAGCGGGGAGGTCAGGGCCAGATCCACGGTGCCGCTCCGCACCTCCTCGAGCATCACCTCGTGCGGATCCTGGGTGAGGGTGAACCGGACCCCGGGATGCGCGGCGCGGAAATCCCGCAGCAGCTCGGGCACTTTACGCTGGCCCATGGTGTGCAGGAAGGCGAACACCACGTGCCCCTGCTCCGGATCGGCCGCCTCGATCGCGCGCGCGGCCCCGGTGCCCATCGCGGTGATCGCCGTGGACGCGGCCTCGGCGAGCGCGTGCCCGGCGCGGGTCAGTTCGATGCGCCTGCCACTGCGCGCCACCAGGTCGACCCCGCAGGTCTGCGCGATGGCGGCGAGCCAGCGGCTGGCGGTCGGCTGCGGGATGCCGATGTCCGCGGCGGCAGCGGTGAGGTTGCCGTACCTGCGCACAGCGTCCAGCAGGGCCAGTCGCGGTGTGAGCTCGGCCGCGATCCGTTCCGGGGAAGAGTCCACCAGCTCAGTTTATGCAAATCTGCATGAATTTGCCGCACTCTCAGTATTAGACGGATGAATACGCGTGCGCCTAGCGTGGTCACACGTGACGAGCACGATGGACGAGGCAGTGCACGCGGGACACCGCAGGGGAAGCAGGCAATTCCGCAGGATCACGATCGCGATGTTCGCCAGCGGACTCGCGACCTTCACCGTGCTCTACTGCGTGCAGGCGCTGTTCCCCGCGATCGCCGCCGATTTCCACCTCTCGCCGGCCACGGTCAGCCTCGTGCTCTCGGTGTCCACCCTGACCCTGGCCATCGGCGTCATCCCGCTGACCACGCTCTCCGAATCACTCGGCCGCACCAGGGTGATGATCGCCTCGCTCACCGCGACCGCCGTGCTCGGCGTGCTCGTGCCGTTCGCGCCGAACCTGACCCTGCTGCTGGTGATGCGCGCCCTGCAGGGCTTCGCACTGGCCGGACTGCAGGCAACCGCCATGTCCTACCTGTCCGAGGAATTGCACCGGGAATCGCTCGGCGCGGGCATGGGGCTCTACATCGCGGGTAACGGCATCGGCGGCATGCTCGGCCGGGTACTCGCCGGAGTGGTCGTCGACTTCGGCAGCTGGCGGCTCGCCATCGGAGCGGTCGGTTTGCTCGCGGTGGCCTGCACCATCGTGTTCGCCTTGCTGATCCTGCCCTCGCAGCGATTCGCCCCGAAACCACTGCGGGTGCGCCCGCTGATCGGCTCGATCGGCACCGCGCTGCGCGACCACGGGCTGCTGCGACTCTACCTGGCCGGATTCCTGGCCATGGGTGCCTTCGTCACCGTGTACAACTACCTGGGCTTCCGGCTGCTGCGCGCGCCGTTCCACCTGCCGCATGCCGTGGTCAGCCTGCTGTTCGTGGTCTACATCGCCGGTTCGGCCGCCTCCACCATCGCCGGGCGGCTGGTGGACCGGTTCGGCCGCCCGCGCATGCTCTGGTCCATGGCCATCTGCACGATCGCCGGGATCGTGCTGCTCGCTTTCGGCAACCTCGTCCTGATCATCATCGGGCTCGTGCTGTTCACCGGGGGATTCTTCGCCACGCACGCCGTGGCCAGCGGATGGGTGGGCGCCCGCGCCGCGGTGCTCGCCGTGCCCGGTGCGGCCATCTACCTGTTCTGCTATTACCTCGGGTCCTCGATCGGCGGCACCCTCGGCGGGGTCTGGTTCGCCGACTCCGGCTGGGGCGGGGTCACCGGCTACATCGGTGTGCTGTTCGGGCTGGTCGTCTTGCTCGGGCTCACCCTGATCGGGCTCAAACCACTGCGCCGGTCCTGACCGTTCACCCCGTCTTCGCGGCGCTGATGGCTCGACGGCTGCCGGGTTCCGCTGCGACGTCGGCTCGACTTCTCACTCGTTCCGGACCTCGCTCGCTGGGGCTCCCTCGTGTCCTCGCTCGATCGGCGTCTTCGCGGATTCGCTCGCCTGGGCTCGCTGCGCTGCTCACCCGGTCGCCGTCTTCGCGGCCAGCAACAGCCCGTCGGCCAGCGGCACGAACGCGGGCGCCAGTCGCTCGTCCGCGCGGACAAGGGCGGCCAGTTCGCGCAGTGCGGCTGTCTCGGCGTCCCGCCGGGAGCGGTCACTGACCCGGCCGTTGGAGAACACCCCGTCGAAAGCGATCACCCCGCCCTCGCGCAGCAGCCGCACGCCCTGCTCGTAGTAGCGCGGGTACTCGATCCGCGCGGCGTCCACGAACACCAGGTCGTACCCGGCGTCGGTGAGCCGCGGCAGCACGTCCAGCCCGCGCCCCATGATCAGCCGCGCTCGTCCTGCGGGGTACCCGGCCTCGGTGAACGCCCGGCGTGCGGTGCGCTGATGTTCCGGTTCCACATCGATGGTGGTGAGCACGCCGCCCTCGGCCATCCCCGCGAGCAGGTACAGCCCGGAGACCCCGGACCCGGTACCGACCTCGACCACCGCGCGTGCCCGCAACGTGGCCGTCAGGAACCGGAGCGCTGCTCCGGTCGCGGGCGAGACCGGGCCCGCACCAGCGTCGACTCCGCGCTCGCGTGCACTCGCGAGCGTGTCGTCTTCCGCAAAGTAGTCGTGCACATACGTCTCGATACCGGAGTCGTGCGCCTTCACCGGGTCAGCCGTCACGCAGGGCAGATTAATGCGTCACTCCATCGGACGCGCACGACACCCGGGGACGAGTTCTCAGGGTGCTCTCAGCGGTCTCTGATGCGAACCCTAAGGCGGTGGTCGATGCTGGACTCAAGAACCCCCTTGGGCAATGAGGCGGGAGCGGGAACAATGAAGGTGGGTGCCCCGTTGAACAACCGAGCACAGCACACGGAGGTGCGCGAACACTCGATGACAGTTTCTCCATCGGCGCCGACCGAGACGCAGCCCGTCGAGGTCAAGACCGTCTCCATCGACGGCGAAGAGGTCACCTGGACGCCACCGTCCTGGGACGAGATCGTGCGCCAGCACAGTGACCGGGTGTACCGGCTCGCCTACCGCCTGTCCGGGAACCAGCACGACGCGGAAGACCTCACCCAGGAGACGTTCATCCGGGTGTTCCGCTCGCTGTCCTCGTACAAGCCGGGGACGTTCGAGGGCTGGCTGCACCGGATCACCACGAACCTGTTTCTCGACATGGCCCGGCGCCGCTCACGGTTGCGCATGGAAGGGCTGCCGGAGGACACCGACCGGCTCGCCGGCGACGAACCGACCCCGGAGCAGGCGTTCTCCGCCGCCCATCTCGACCCGGACCTGCAGGCCGCGCTCGACGAGCTGCCGCCCGAGTTCCGCGCGGCCGTCGTGCTCTGTGATGTCGAGGGCCTGTCCTATGAGGAGATCGGGGCAACCCTCGGAGTGAAACTTGGTACCGTGCGCTCTCGGATCCACCGGGGGCGTCAGGCGTTGCGGGCATCGGTCGAGGGACGGAGGCTCGCGAGCGCCTCGGCATGAGGCGGCGTGAGAGGAGAGGACACGTGGAGGTGACGCAATGACGATCGCTCGGGGATTCGGCTTCGGCGAGACCCACCTGATGCCGGACGCGATCGTGGCATTCGTCGACGAGGAGCTCTCCACGACGGCCACCGAACGGGCTCGTGCACACCTGGCCAAGTGCCCGTACTGCGCGCAGGAAGCGGACGCCCAGCGCGCCGCACGGGACCGGATGCGCTCCCTGGACACCCCGGGAGCACCCGCGAACCTGCTCGCCGCGCTACGCGCGATACCCGAGGACACCGAGGTCACCAGCGTGCCGGACGGGCTCGCGGTCACCGAGGACGGCCAGCTCGTCTCCGTGCAGCGGCCGGACCGCGCCTTCGGCGCCGGCGCGCCGCTCGGCTCGACGCCACCACTGGGCACCACGGCAGGGATCGGAGCGGCACGCGCCCCGCTCGGCGGGCGACGCGGCCGTAAAAGAGCGGCACAGGGCGCCGGGGCACTGGTCTCCGGGCTGATGCTCGGCGCGCTCGCCTTCGGAATCCCCGGCGGGAGCGCGCAGACGCCCACACCGGCCAAGGAACCCGCCGCGCAACTGAACAACAACGCACCACGGGCCGCGTTCGGCGCCCGGCACACCAAGCCGAAGCCGACCCCCACCGAGCGCGCACCGCAGCCGCACGCGCATCCGGTGCACCGTTAAGACCCGCCCGAACCCCCTGCACGAACACTTCACCCCGGATGAGGCATCCTCGTCAGGACATCATCGCGACAGTAGAAACGTGACCACGGGGATCCATGAGCGAGCCTGCGAGCGAATCATCGGTACAGTGCCTGAGCGAAGCGCCGAGCTCCGCTGAGGAGCGAGGGCGATGAGCGAGCAAGCCAACGGGCGGGGGGCCCCGCGTATCGGGCCGCGCCCGCTGCACCGTCCGCAGGTCGATCCCGAATCAGCGGCGGTGTTCGGCCGCCCGGACGGGGTGCCGAGCGCCTTCGCGCCCAGGGATGCCCTGCCCACCCGGCCGCAACCGGTCGGAAGGCCACCGGAATCGCTCACCGAGGCCTTCGGTGGGCACGGCGGGGAGACGGGACTGCAGCGGCCACCGTCCGGTGGTGAACCGGACAAGGGACAGCCGGACCCGTTCTGGGACCCGGACGCCGAAACCGATCCCTGGCGGGACCCGGGCACCGGAGCGGTCCTCGGCGCGCCCGCGGTTTCCGAGCAGGAATCCGATGCCGCGAACAAACCCAAGGACACCAAGCTGTCCCTGACGGGGCTGCTGTTCGGCCGCTCGGTAGCGCGTGGCGCACTGGTCGTGCTCGCGGTGGCCGCGCTGCTGATCGGCGCCGTCGGTGGGGTCACCGGCTGGCTGATCGGGCGTTCCGGGACCGCGCTCACCGACGGCAGCGCGACGCTGGCCCAGGTCGATTCGAACGTGGAACGGCCGAAGGGTTCGGTCGCCGATGTGGTCAAGCGTGCCGCTCCCGCAGTGGTCTCGCTCGAGGTGGTGGTGGGCAACGGCGGGCAGTTCGGCTCCGGCGTGGTGATCTCCCCGGACGGCTACATCCTCACCAACAACCACGTGGTCGCCCAGGCGGCGTCCAACAAATCGGCCACCATCACCGCCGTGTTCAACGACGGCACCCGGAGCAAGGCCCAGATCGTCGGCCGGGACGCGAAAACCGACCTCGCGGTGGTGAAGGTGAACGTCACCAACCCGACCGCGATCCAGCTCGGCCGTTCCTCGGGTGTCCAGGTCGGGGACTCGGTCATCGCGATCGGCTCACCGCTGGAGTACAAGTCCTCGGTGACCACGGGCATCGTCTCCGGGCTGAACCGCCCGGTGGTGGCCGCGGGGGAGAACGGGGATCCGCCGGTCACCTACGACGCGATCCAGACCGACGCGGCGATCAACCACGGCAACTCCGGTGGGCCGCTTCTCAACTCCTCCGGTGCGCTGATCGGCATCAACTCGGCGATCAAATCCTCCGGCCCGCAGGGCGGAAGCATCGGCATCGGTTTCGCCATCCCGGTGGACCAAGCCCGCCAGATCGCCCAGGGGCTCATCCGGAACGGCTCGGTCAAGCACGCCAGCCTCGGCGCCAACGTCCGCTCGGTCTCGGCGACCTCCTCGCAGGGCGCGCAACTGGCCAACGTGGCCCCGGGCGGGGCCGCTGCGAAGGCCGGGCTCAAGGAGGGCGATGTGATCACCAGGTTCGCGGGCAATCGGGTGGACAACGCCGAGCAGCTTCAGGTGGATGTGCTCACCTCACCGATCGGCAAGCCGATTCCCATGCAGATCGTGCGCGGCGGGGCGAGCCAGACGATCACCGTCACACTGCAGTCGGACTAGGGCATGGGTGCCGGTAGCGGTACCCTGAGCATGGCGGCGCGGGCGGCAAGAGGGTAGGACATGTTCGAGAATCTCGGTTGGAGCGAAGTCCTCGTCATCATCGTCGCCGGTCTGTTCATTCTCGGCCCGGAACGGCTGCCCGGCGCGATCAGGTGGGTCGGATCCTCGATCCGGAGAGTCCGCGAGTACGCGACCGGGGCACGCAATCAGCTGCGTGGCGAGCTCGGACCGGAGTTCGACGAGCTGCGCGAACCGCTCGAGCAGGTGCGTTCGCTGCGTGCCATGGGACCGCGCAAGGCGATCACCAAACATCTGCTGGACGACTACGACCCAGTCGAGGACGCCAGGCAGTACGACGTGCGCTCCGAACTCGACGTGCGGCAGGACTTCGACGTACGCAGCGAGGGCCGTGCTCCGCTGCCCCAGGCGCCGGTCGCGCAGCCGCGCGTGCAGCAGCCACTCGGGCTGGGGGAGCGTCCACCGTTCGATCCGGACGCGACCTGAGGATCGCGGGACCGCCACCGGAAGGACGGCGGCCCCGGATCGGGATCAGGCGGGGGAGACGTTGAGCATCCGCCCGGAGAGTCCCCGGGCGCGCACCGCGAGCTTGCCCGCGATCTCGGTGAGTACCGCGGCTGCGGGGGCCTCCTGGTCGGCGAGCACGATAGGTTCCCCGGAATCGCCGTACTCGCGCACCTTCGGCTCCAGCGGAACCTGCCCGAGCAGCGGCACGTTCGCCCCGATCGAGCGGGAAAGCGAATCCGCGACCGCCTGACCGCCGCCGGTGCCGAACACGTCCATCCGGGACCCGTCGGGCAGCTGCATCCAGGACATGTTCTCCACGACCCCGGCCACTCGCTGATGGGTCTGCAGCGCGATCGCCCCGGCCCGCTCGGCGACCTCGGCCGCGGCCTGCTGCGGCGTGGTCACCACCAGGATCTCCGCGTTCGGGATGAGCTGCGCGACCGAGATCGCCACGTCACCCGTTCCCGGCGGCAGATCGAGCAGCAGTACGTCCAGGTCGCCCCACCACACGTCGGCGAGGAACTGCTGCAGCGCGCGGTGCAGCATCGGCCCGCGCCAGACCACGGGGGTGTTGCCTGGGGTGAACATGCCGATGGAGATCAGCTTCACCCCGTACGCCTGCGGAGGCATGATCATCTGCTCGACCTTGGTCGGCTTGGCGTCCGAGCCCAGCATGCGCGGCACCGAGTGCCCGTAGATGTCCGCGTCCACCACGCCGACCGAGAGCCCGCGCTTGGCCAGCGCCGCGGCGAGGTTCACGGTCACCGAGGACTTGCCGACCCCGCCCTTGCCGGAGGCCACGCAGTACACCCTGGTCAGCGAGCCCGGCTGGGCGAACGGGATCACCGGTTCCTTGGCGTCCCCGCGTAGCGATTTGCGCAGTTCGGCTCGCTGCTCGTCGTTCATCACATCGAGCTCGACGGTGACCTCGCGCACACCGTCGAGCGCGGAGACCGCCGTGGTCACATCGCGCTCGATCTTCTCGCGCAGCGGGCAGCCGGAGATCGTGAGGAAGATCCCCACCGCGACCTTCCCGTCCTCGGCGATGTCGATCGACTTGACCATGCCGAGCTCGGTGATCGGTTTGTGGATCTCCGGGTCCTCTACCCCCGCGAGCGCCTCGCGCACCCGTTCCTCGGACGGCGCCGCCCCGATATGGCTGGTCGTCACTGCGAATCCCACCTTGTCTTCCTCGGTCTCTCCACCATGCTACGGCGCTGCCGCCCGGGATGGGCGGGCGTACCATGCCTGTCCGTGGGAGAGGGTGGCAACAACCGGGTCGAGCCGGACGAGCTGGCCGCGTGGCGGGCGTTCCTGCGGGCGCACGCCAAGATCAGCAGGGCGCTCGAGGCGGAGCTGATCGCCGGGCAGCGGATCTCGCTGGCCGCCTATGACGTGCTGTTGCAGCTGGTCGAGGCGCCAGGCTACCGGTTGCGGATGACCGAGCTGGCCGAGGCTGTTCTGTTGTCCCGCTCCGGCGTGACCAGGGTGGTCGACCGGCTGGAGCGGGACGGGCTTGTCACCCGCAGCCGGGTGCACGGGGACGGGCGCGGTGTGGTGGCGGTGCTCACCGAGCAGGGCTACGAACGACTACGCGGAGCGACCAGTACTCACCTGAACGGAGTCAAGGAGCATTTCGTGGATGTGCTCGCCGGGGCCGAACTGGGTGCTTTCGGGGACAGTTGCCGCAAGCTCGCCGAGGCGCCTTCCGGCGCGGGCTCGGTGGACGCGCTCGGCGAGCCGTGCGTGATCGTGGATTGAGTCAGCTTCAATCCATACCGGCCGCGGCGCGCAGCCGGGCGGTGGTCTGCTCGATGTCCACGTTCCTGCCCCGCGCGGTGAACCAGCGCGCGAGGTTGGTGACATCCCGCTCCAGGATCGCCGGTCCGTTCGGGTTCACCACCAGCTCGACGACCTGCGGCAGATCGATGAGCATCGGGCGCCCCTCGTGCACGAGCACGTTGTACGGGGACAGGTCGCCGTGGGTCAGGCCCGCCTCGGCGAGCAGGGTGAGCGCCTCGACCAGCTGGGCCCAGAGCCGGTCGAGTTCCCCGGGATCCGGGCGCAGTTCGGCGAGCCGGGGTGCGGCGCCCGACTCGTCGCCGAGGTACTCGAGCAGCAGCTCGGTGCCGAGCCGCTGCACCGGATAGGGGACGGGTGCGCCGAGCTGCCAGAGCCGGGAAAGGGCGGCGAACTCGGCGATCGTCCACTGCTCGGCGATCAGGTTGCGGCCGAAGGCGGTGCGGTTCTGCACCGCCCGCAGCTCGCGGGACTTGCGCATCCTGCGGCCCTCCAGATACCCGGCGTCCCGGTGGAACTGCCGGCGCTCGGGCGGGCGGTAGCGCTTGGCCGCGAGCAGGCTGGTGCGCTCGTTCCCGGGAAGGGCGCGCCGGATGAGATGTACATCGGCCTCTTTCCCGGTCTTGAGCACACCGAGTTCGGTATCGGTCGCCGCGGACTCGGTGAGCACCCAGCCGGGAAGCGGTCCCGGGCCGGGTACCGCGTCCGGATAGCTGGAGTACCGCTCCTGCTCGTCTTGCGCGCCGTCGTCCTTGCTGTTCTCGAGCAGCGCCTTGGCTTCCTCGGTGAGCCGCCCGGAGCGGATCGGCCGCGGCTCGTCGTCGAACCGGCGCCTGCGTGCCCGGCGGGGTTCGCGCTCGGTGAAATCCTCGTAGTCTTCGTAGTCCGCTGGATCGGTGGAGTAACGCACTTCCTGTGCTCCTGATGGGTTCGGATGCTTACCGCCCCATCGCGGGGAGCACGTTACGCGGCGTCCCCGGCGGGTGCGGTCCGGTCTGTGGGCAGGCTGAATACAACGACCGTCATGACGCACCTCCTTCGCGGGTTGTCCCGATGAACCCGATCCTGGCGTGGATTCCCCATTCGCGCAACGGAATTACTCGGGCGCTTGGCCGGAGCCGGACGCGGAAGGATATCTTGAGGACAGTCGATTCCGGGAGAAGGTGAGCGCCGCATCATGACCGTCGTCCACGGGCTGCGAGAGCAGGCGCTCGGCTGGCAGGACATCCCGGTGGACACCCGGTCGGCACTGGCTTTCCAACTCGGCGCGGGTGTGGTGCAGGCGCTGCGCCAGGACGCCGAGATCCCCGGCTCGGTCGCGGTGCGGCTGCTGCTCGACGACGGCAGGTGGGCGTTCGTCCGCGCGCTTCCCGCCCTGCATCCGAGCGCGAGCGGGCTGCGCGCGGAAGCCGAGACCACCGCACTGTTGCCTCGGGCCGCCCCGGTGCCTGAAGTGTTCGGCGTCGTGGATGGGGAATGGCTCGCCGTGGTGTTCAGCGATCTGGACGGGGCGCGGGTGAACCTGCGGCCCGGTTCCCCGGACTGCAGCGCGATGTTCACCGCGATCGGCAGGGCCGTGCGGACCCTGACCCCGTGCCCGGTGGCCGGGGCTCCCGATGCGCTCACCGAACTCGACGGCCTGCTCAGCGTCTGGCGCACACCCGGATCGCTGCCGTCCGGGCTGGACCCGTGGCTGGAGTCCAATGTGGACTCGCTGGCCGTCGTGGAGACCGCGTGGCATCCCTGGTCGGACGGGGATACCTTGTTGCACAACGATTTGCGCCCGGACACCCTGGTGCGCACCGGAACCGGCCAGGTGCTGATCACCGGCTGGCGGCGGCCGTTGCGTGGTGCGGCCTGGCTGGACACCACCCCGCTGGTGCCCTATCTGCTCGTCGCCGGGCACACCATCGCCACCGCGGAGAAGCTCGTACTCTCCCGCCCCGAGCTGCGCGCGGTTCCCGCCTGGGCGGTCACCGGCTACGCGGCCGCGCTGTGCGGGTACTGGCAGTTCGCCTCTCGCTGCCCCGAACCGCCCGGTTCCGCGGGCCTGCGCGAGCAGCAGCGCAAGATCGCCGCGGCCGCGCTGCGCTGGGTACGCCACCGCACGCGTTGGTGATCCAGATCACAGTTCGACCCTGTCGAAATCCTCTCACCCGCTCCGACCTCAGCGGGAACAACGGAGAGAGGAGAAGGACATGGGACAGCCCATCGCGCACTTCGAGATCATCGGCACCGATCCGGCGCGGCTGCGCGGCTACTACGGGGAACTGTTCGGCTGGCGGTTCGGAATCGGTGATGCCGCGAGCGAGCATGTGTCCGCCTCGGGGCAGTACGGCTTCGTGGACGGGGAGAGCACCGGTGGGATCAACGGCGGTGTCGGCGGCGGACCCGGTTACGGCAGCAGGATCCTGGTCTACGTCGCGGTCCCGGACGTCGGGGAGGCACTGCGCAGGGCCGAGGAACTGGGCGGTGTGCGCCGGTTCGGGCCGATCGTGCGGGACGGGTTCGCCGTCGGCCAGTTCACCGATCCGGAGGGCAACGTGGTCGGCGTGGCGGGTGCGCGATGACCGTGACCGGAGCACACACCGAGGTGTGCCTGCGCGTGGGTCTGCCGGTGGACCAGTTGTGGGCACTGGTGACCGATGTGCCCTCCTACGGCCGCTGGAGTCGGGAGTGTGTGCGCACTGAATGGCTCGAAGCCGGGGTCGGTGCGCCGAAACCCGGTGACAGGTTCGCCGGGCACAACGAGTTCGGGAACGGGTTCAGCACCGATGCGTTGTGCGAAGTGACCGAGGTGGGGAAACCGCATGTGTTCGCCTGGTCGGTGCTGGACGGGAACGGGGATGCGGGATCGCTGTGGCGTTATGCGCTCACCCCGGAAGGCGGGCGAACCCTGCTGTCGCACGATTTCCGGCACGGATCCGGGCACACCGTGGCGCGCGAGCTGGCTGCGGGCGATCCCGGTTTCCTGGAGCGCAGGCTCGCCGAACTGCGCGCCAACATGCAAGACTCTCTCGCCGCGATGCTGCACGGCGTCGGCTATCAGGAGGTGTCCGCATGAAATACTTGTTGCTCATTTACAGCAACCCGCGCAACTGGGCGCACCCGACCTTCGAGCACACGCCGGGATTCCTGGAGATGTCCGAGGACGAGCGCGCCGAACTGCTCGAGCAGGATGCGGAACTGGAACGGGAACTGAGCGAGTCCGGGGAGTTCGTCACCGGGGTTCCGCTCGCGGATCCGGTGCACACCAGGACCGCACGGGTCCGGGACGGGCTGCCGGCCACCACCGACGGACCCTATGTGGAGTCGAAAGAGGCGCTCGCCGGATATTTCGTGCTCGACTGCGCGAGCATGGAACGAGCCGTGGAGATCGCGGAACGCTTCCCCGACGCCCGCTTCGGCGGGGTCGAGGTGCACCCGATCATGGAATTCTCCGGTCAGGAAATGTGACCGGCCGCCGCGATATCGAGGAGCTGCTGCGCTCGCTGGCGCCGCGGGTCCTCGGTGCGCTGCTGCGCCGCTACGGCGATTTCGAGGCGGCCGAGGACGCGGTGCAGGAGGCGCTGCTCGCCGCGTCCCGCAACTGGCCGGACACCGGTCTGCCGGAGCACTCCGAGGCCTGGCTGATCCGGGTCGCCGCGCGCAGGCTGGTGGACGAGGTGCGCAGCGAGGCGTCGAGCCGGGCGCGCGAACAGCGCTACACGGCCCTGGAAACGCCGGTCGAGGCGGAGCCCGAGGACACGCTGACCCTCCTGTTGCTGTGCTGCCACCAGAGCCTCGATCCGCCCGCGCAGATCGCGCTCACCCTGCGCGCGGTCGGCGGGCTGAGCACCGCCGAGATCGCCCGGGCCTTTCTGGTCCCGGAAACCACCATGGGGCAGCGCATCAGCCGCGCCAAGAAACGCGTCAAGGCCGCGGGCGCCCGGTTCGTCCAACCGCGCGGGGCCGAACGGGCGCGACGGCTGCGCAGCGTGCTGCACGTGCTCTATCTCGTTTTCAACGAGGGCTACACGGCGAGTTCGGGGGACCGGTTGCGGCGCGGCGAGCTGACCGAGGAGGCGATCCGGCTCGCCCGCATCGTGCGGGAACTGCTGGCCGGAGACGGTGAGGCCACCGGACTGCTCGCGCTGATGCTGCTGCTCGACGCGCGCCGGTCCGCCAGGGTCCACGCGGACGGTGCCCTCGTGCCGCTCGCCGAACAGGACCGTTCCCGCTGGGACCGGGCCGCGATCGAGGAGGGCAGTGTGCTGCTCACCGACGCCCTGTCCACCGCGCCGGTCGGCCCCTACCAGCTCCAGGCCGCGATCGCCGCCGTGCACGCCGAGGCGCCGGACTGGCAGCGCACCGACTGGCGCCAGATCGTCCGGCTCTACGAACTGCTCGCCGCGCTCGAACCCAATCCGATGGTCACCCTCAACCAGGCCGTGGCGGTCGCCATGAACGAAGGCCCGGACGCCGGGCTCGCCCTGCTCGAACCGCTCGATTCCGATGCCCGTACCGCGGGGCACCACCGGCTGCACGCCGTCCGCGCGCACCTGCTCGAACTCGCCGAGGATTCCGCGCGGGCCCGGGACTGCTACCGGAAAGCGGCCAGCCTGACCACGAGCGTTCCCGAACAGCGCTACCTCATCGAGCGGGCCGACCGGCTCGGGTGATCACCACGCGCGGCGGCCGAGCTGGGCGAGCAGCCTGGTCTGCGCGTCCGCGCCCTTCGGCGGGGTCAGTGCCGCGGCGAAGAATCCTGATCCGGCCAGCGTCGCCGTGTTTTTCCGGGCCCAGTCCTCGCTCGCCCGGAGCAACCCTTCGGGGAACCGCACATCGGTCTTGATCGCGCGTCCGATATCCCAGGAATGTGCGGTGATGTCGGTGATGAGCAGCCGAATGAACGATCCGACCGTGGCGACAGCCGGATGCTCGACCGCCGTGGTGAGCATCACCGGTTCCAGCGCGGCACGGCACTGCTCGTGTACGCCTTGCCAGCTCGCTATCGGATCCTCACCGGCCAGCCGCCCCGCGGGTTCGCCCTTGGGGGAGAACCGCGGGTCCGGGGCCGGTTCCACACCGATGAAACCGAGCAGGCGGTGTGCGCCCCAGATCGTGTGCCCGACGATGTCCCGGACCGTCCATTCCGTACATGGCGTGGCGTTTTCCCAGGCGTCACCAGGAATTTTCCGCAAGATCCGGCCGAAGTACTCGATGCTGTTCAGGTACTGGCCGAGTATCGGACTCTCGGCGAACGCGCCGAGCACGCCTTCCCAGGCATCCGGTTGTCCGAACAGTGCACGGATCCGCTCGGCCTGGTCCCCGAGGCGTTCGAGATGCCGGTGGGTCAGTTCCACCAGGGTGTGGTTCGCGTCCTGTTCGGTGAACCGCAGCTCGACCTCCGTCTCCAGCTCCGGACTCGGTGCCCAGTCAGCATCACGTTGCCAGCCGAGCAGCAGCCGACCCGGGGGTGCCCAGTCGATGACCCGTCCCCATTCCGCTTCGTTCCCCGCGGCATCCCGTTCGAACCAGCGGCCATCGGGGCGCGGTTCCACCACGATCTCCTGAAACGGCAACGCCGCGATGTGCTGTCCGCGCGGCCAGAACTCGGTCATCCGTGCGGTGAAGAGATCGAAGGCCCGTCGACGGGACAGCGGCACCCGCACCGGCACCGAGCGGTGTACTGCGATTCCATCCGCGGAGTCGGTCGGCATAGTGTTCACTCCGTTGTGTCGGCTTCGGATTCGGCTGTGGCGAGTGCGGCGAAGTTGTCCAGGGTCGTCGCCCAGAAGCGTTCGAGGTAGTCCCGCAGTGCCGCGAACCCCTGCCGCTCGATCCGGTAGATCCGGCGCGTGCCGACGCTCGATTCGCTGACCAGTCCGGCCCTCTTGAGCACGAGCAGGTGCTGGGAGACGGCGGGGCGGGATACCGGGAGCCGCTCGGCGAGAACACCGACCGCGGCCGGTTCCTTGCGGAGGAGTTCGAGAATGGACCGGCGCGTGTCATCGCCGAGCGCATCGAGAACGGCAGCTTCACCCATATCCGTAAGTATATACTAACGGTAAGCTGTGGCGAACACTTTTATCGTCCGGAAACGCTCTGGCGCCGAGATCGTGAGTCGTTGCCGAGTCTCACTCACGGTGCTGTTCGGGATGCTCGCCGACGCAGAATTCGTTGCCCTCCGGGTCGGCGAACACCGTCCAGCTGAGTCCGGGCACCGAATGCTCGCCGAGCACGGTCGCGCCGAGGCCGGTGAGGCGTTCGGCGGCCGCGGCCCGGGATTCTCCGCCGAGGTCGAGGTGCACCCGGTTCTTGGCCGCTTTCGCTTCCGGTACCCGTTGCAGGCCGAGCCGTATGTGTTCCCCGCCCAGCAGGACGAACTCGCCGTAGTCGGCGAGCACCTGCACGCCGAGCGCCTCGGTCCAGAATCCGGCCAGCCGCCCCGGATCCGCGCAGTCGATGGTCACCATGCCGATGCTGAGTGTCATGCACGGCAGGTTAGCGCCGGGGCCGGACAGTTTTATCCGGTTGAGCCGTGCCCGGCGGCGCGCGTTACTCTGCACCGGTGATTACCAGGATGTCCGCGCTGTTCCTTCGTACCCTTCGCGAGGATCCGGCCGACGCGGAACTGCCGAGCCACAAGCTGCTCGTGCGCGCCGGCTATGTCCGGCGCGCCGCGCCGGGCGTGTTCACCTGGTTGCCGCTCGGGCTGCGCGTGCTGCGCAATATCGAACGCGTGGTGCGCGAGGAGATGAACGCGATCGGCGGCCAGGAGATCGAGTTTCCCGCCCTGCTGCCACGCGAGCCGTACGAGGCCTCCGGCCGGTGGACCGAGTATGGTCCGCTGCTGTTCCGCCTCAAGGACCGCAAGGGCGCCGACTATCTGCTCGGCCCGACGCACGAGGAATTGTTCGCGCTCACCGTCAAGGGCGAGTTCTCCTCGTACAAGGACTACCCGCTTTTCCTGTACCAGATCCAGACGAAATACCGGGACGAGGCGCGGCCGCGCGCGGGAATCCTGCGTGGCCGCGAATTCGTCATGAAGGATTCGTACTCCTTCGATCTCGACGATGAGGGACTGAAGCAGTCCTATCAGCGGCACCGCGAAGCTTATGTGCGCATCTTCGACCGTCTCCAGCTGAACTACGTGATCGTGGCCGCGCTTTCCGGGGCGATGGGCGGTTCGGAGTCCGAGGAATTCCTCGCGGAGAGCGAATTCGGTGAGGACACCTTCGTCCGCTCGGATTCCTCGGGCTATGCCGCCAATGTGGAGGCCGTGGTCACCTCGCCGCCGCCGGAGCAGCCGATCGGGGAGCAGCCGCCCGCGGTCGACCATTTGACGCCGAACACGCCCACCATCCAGACCCTCGTGGATCACCTCAACGGGATGGACCTTGGCCGCACCTTCACCGCCGCGGACACCCTGAAGAACGTGCTGCTGAAACTGCGCCAGCCGGGGAGCACGGAGTGGGAGCTGCTCGCGATCGGGGTTCCCGGGGACCGCGAGGTCGACGAGAAGCGCCTGGAGGCCGCGCTCGAACCGGCCGAGGTCGCCATGCTCACCGAGCAGGACTTCGCGGCGAACCCCTTCCTCGTCAAGGGGTACATCGGCCCGAAAGCCTTGCAGGACAACAAGATCCGTTATCTGGTCGATCCGCGGATCGTGTCCGGGACGGCTTGGGTCACCGGTGCGGACGAGGCCGACCATCACGTGGTGGACCTGGTGTGCGGCCGCGATTTCACCCCGGACGGCACGATCGAGGCCGCCGAGGTGCGCGCGGGCGATCCTTCCCCGGACGGGCAGGGCAAACTGGTCGCCGCCCGCGGTATCGAGATCGGGCACTGCTTCCAGCTCGGCCGCAAGTACGCGGACGTCTTCGAACTCGACGCGCTCGGGGCGGACTCGAAACCGATCCGGATCACCATGGGTTCCTACGGGATCGGGGTCTCCCGGCTGGTCGCGGCGATCGCCGAGCAGTCACACGACGACAAGGGCATCATCTGGCCGCGCGAGGTCAGCCCCTTCGGTGTGCACATCGTGCTGGCCGGTAAGGACGAGCAGATCCGGACCGAGGGCGAGCGCATCGCGGCCGGGCTCGACGCGGCCGGGGTCGAGGTGCTGCTCGACGACCGTCAGGTGAGTCCCGGGGTCAAGTTCTCGGACGCCGAACTCGTCGGGGTGCCGACGATTCTGGTGATCGGGCGCGGGTTGCGGGACGGTGTGGTCGAATTGCGGGACCGCTTCACCGAACAGCGCACCGATGTGCCGGTCGGTGAGGCGGTCGAACGGCTGCTGGCCGCCTCGCGATGACCGCGCAGCCGTACCGCGAGCGGCCGAGCGCCCTTCCTGGCGCGCTGCTCTGGTGCGGTTCGAACCCGGTCGACGGGATGCAAACCGTGCTCCCGGACGGCTGCATGGATCTCATCTATGCCAACGGAAAGCTGATCGTCGCCGGTCCGGACACGCACGCGCACCGGGTCCCGGTCCGCTCCGGTGACCGTTGCCTCGCGCTGCGGTTCGCGCCGGGCCAGGCGCCCGGGGTGCTCGGCGCCCGGGCGGACGAACTGCGGGACACGGGGGTCGACCTCGGCGCGCTGTGGCCGGACAAAGCGGTGCGCCGGGCGCGCGAGCTCGTCCGGCTCTACGGCGCGCGTGGACTGGAAACCATTGCCCGGCAACGGTTTTCCGAATCCGATCCGTTCGCGGGCGCGGTGCTCGAGCTCGCCGTGCGTGGCGCGCCGGTTGCCCGGATCGCCGCGGAGACCGGATACGGGCCCCGGCAGTTGAACCGGCGGTGCGCCGCGGTGTTCGGCTACGGCGCGAAGACCCTGACGCGGATCCTGCGGCTGCGCAGAGGATTGACCCTCGCCGCTGAGGGCGCACCACTTGCCGAGGTCGCGGCGCGCTCCGGGTACGCCGATCAGGCGCATTTCTCCCGGGACGCGCGGGCCCTGACCGGACTGCCGCCGAGCCGGCTGGTGCACTGATGTGGGAGGAGATCACCACCGGCATGTCCGGGGCGCGGGTGCAGCGCGGAACCGGGGCGTACCGCAAGTCCGGTCCGGACTGCGCGGCCGAGGTCGAACGGCTGATCTGGTTGCGCGGCTTGGGTTTCCCCGCTCCGGAGGTGCTCGACAGCGGTCCGGGGTGGTTCGAGATGCGCGCCGTTGCCGGGCGGACCGCCGACCAGTGGTGGCCCGAGCACCTGCGTGCGGCTGTAGTGGACGCCCTCGCGGATCTGGCCCGCGACCTGCACGCGATCACCGAATGCCCGTTCGACGCGAGCCTCGCGGTAACGGTGCCACGCGCCCGCGCGGCGGTCACCGAAGGCCGGATCGACCTCGCGGATCTGGACGAGCACCGGTCCGGCTGGAGTGCGGCCGAACTGCTCGCCGAGCTCGAAGCCACGCTGCCCGACTGCGAAGACCTCGTCCTCACCCACGGCGATCTGTGCCTGCCCAATGTGGTGCTCGACCCGGAGACCACCGAGGTGACCGGGATCCTGGATGTGGGCCGGCTCGGGCTCGCCGACCGGTACGCGGATCTGGCGCTGACCACCCGCAGCCTCGCCGACGAACTGCTCAATCCCGCCTACGGTCCCGCTGCGAGCGCCCGGTTCCTGGGCCGCTATGGCGTGGCGCCGGATTCCGCGCGGCTGGAGTTCTACCGGCTGCTCGACGAGTTCTTCTGACGAGACGGCTGAGGAGTGCCGCATGCACCGAACAGGATTGGCCGTCGCCGGAGCCGCGGCGGTGTTGGCATGGGGCGAATGGCTGAACCGGCGGTGGTCGCGCTCCCTTGTCGGGTCCGGTGGTGGCGTTTCCGAGGCCGTGGTCGTGCTGGGATACCGGAACCCGGCGGAGACGGTGAACGTCATCAACCGCTGGCGAGTGCGGGCCGGGCTGCGTTCGGTCACCGCCGGTCGGCGGGACACCCGGGTGATCTTCAGCGGGGGCGCGGCCGGTCACGGTCCCGCCGAAGCCCGGTTGATGGCCGACTACGCGCTATCGGTGCTCGCGTTCGACGGCCGGGTGCTCCTCGAGGACCGCAGCAGGACGACGTGGGAGAACATCACGAACGTCGTCCCGTTGCTCGAGGACGCCGACCGCATCAAGATCGTTTCCCAACCGGCCCACGCCTTCAAGGCCCGGGTGTACCTGCGGCGGCAGCGCCCCGATCTCGCCACCCGGCTGGCGCCCGCGAAGGACTACCGCCCCGGCGAGTGGCTGCTCCTCAAACCGGTGCTCGCCGCCTACGGACTGTGGACACTGCGCAAGCTGCAGCGGTAGTCACGCCCAGGCGAACAGGTCGACCGGGTTCCCGTCGGGGTCGTGCACCGTCGCATACCGCTGTCCCCACGGCGCGTCCCATGGCGCGGTCTCGCCGTGGCATCCGGCTGCCGCCAGTGCCGCGTAAGTACTGTCCACTTCGGACGGTGTGGCGCACAGAAAGGCCAGTGCGGTACGCGGATGACCGCTCGGTGCCTGCCAGTCGGGCACGAAGGAACGCACGCTTTCCTCGGTGTCCCAAGCGATCCGCAGCCCGCCGGGGAGCGAGACCTCCACGTGCGGGCCCTCGTGTTCCCGGGGCGTCTCGATGCCGAGCGTGCGGTAGAAGGCCAGTGAGGACTCGAGGTCAGCGGTGACGATGCCGATCATGTCCAGTCGTGGTGTGGTCATGCCCGGGGACGGTAGCCGGTGCGCGCGGCGGGCGTCTTGACGAAATCGGTCATGGAGCGTCGCGCAGGGAGGCGATGATCTTGTCGATATCGCCCTGCGCGGGCGCGTCCGGCACACCCTCGTCGTAGCAGATCAGGACCACGACATTGCCGATGCTCGCGGTGAACCCGACCGCGATCGCGGTGCGTTTCGGCGCGCCGCACTGCTGGCTGATCGGGACCGCGGTGGCCTTCGCCATCCGCGCCGGTTTGCCCCCGTAGACGCTGGTCGCGGTGACCTGCGGGGCAGGTACATGCGGCAGTGTGTCCTTGTCCGAGGCGGCCAGGGTGGCCAGGTTCGTGGCGAGATTGCGCACCGCCATGTCCTTGTCCACCGAGCGGCTCACCGTCTTCCATGCCACGAATCCGCGGGAGACCTGCGCATCATCGAGGCAGTACCCGCTCTTGTAGGTGGATACGGCGTGCCCGGAGACGATGTGTTTGCCGTCCTCGCTCTGATAGCCGGTGAGCAGGCCGGGTTTCTCGATCTTCCAGCCGGGCGGGACGTCATAGGCCGTCTTCTCCCGCAGATTCTTGACACCCTGCCAGCCCTTGTCCTTGGTGACCGCGGGAACGGAGACGTCCTTGGCGGTCAGGCCGTCGGTCTGCACGCTCGGCGGTGCGGGCAGCTGGCTCGCTGAAGAAGGGGCCGAGGACGGTGCCGCCTGCTCGCGGGAATCCCCGGAATTCAGCAACAGCAGCGGGATCAGCACCGCCGCGAGCACCACGACGAGCCCCAGCGCGCACAGCACGAGGATCTTGCCGCGGCCGCGCCTGGGCGGTTGCGGGGTGGGGGAGAAGTACCCGAGACCGCCGTAACCCGACCGCGGATAGTCGCCGTGCTGATTCATGCGGGCCAGCGTAGTTCAGCCGAATCCGCGGGTGAGCCCGTGCACCACCTGTTCGGTCGCCGACAGATCGGTGAGCACGTGATCGGCATCGGCCAGCTCGGCCACGCCGAACATCCCCGTGGCGACCCCGACCGCGAGCACCCCGTTGGCGTGCGCGGCTGCGATGTCCGCCGGTGAGTCACCGAGCACCACGATCCGCTCCGGCTCGCCGTGCGCGTGCGTGGCGTTCCGGATGGCCGCCGCGACCAGATCGGCCCGTTCGGTGGACAGATCGCCGAATCCACCGAGCGCGATGTCGATGTGTTCGCCGAGCCCGAAGGCGCCGAGCTTGTGTTCGGCGACCGGGCGCAGATTCCCGGTCACCAGGCTCTGCACCGTCTGCTGTGCGGCGAGCGCGGCCAGCACCTCGTGCGTACCGGGCAGGGCGACACCCAGTTCGGCGAGCTGGTCCGCCTCCGCGGTGACCTGTTCGATGAGCGCGGCGAACATCCGCTCGACGAGCTCCTCGCTGGGCGGGACGCCGTTCTCGCGCAGTACCCCGGTGGTGATGGCGCGCTCGGTGTTGCCCGCGAATTCGGGAGCGTGGGCCATCTCGGTACCGGTCACGGCCCGCAGTGCGTTCGCGTACCACCGAGTTCCCTGACCGGTCAGATCGAGCAGGGTCTGGTCTATATCCCAGAGAATCAACCGCATTCGCTCACCGTAGCGTGCCGCGCGCGGTCTCCGGGGCACTGATCATTCCGAGCACGGTCAGCAACAGGCAGCCGGCGAGGGTGATCGCGATCGGGGTCGGGGACCCGGTCGTGCGCAGCAGCGCGGTCCCGGCCAGTGGAGCCGCGGCCCCGGCGAGCACGGTGGCCGACTGGTAACCGAGCGATACACCCGAATACCGCACCGTCGTGGCGAACAGCTCGGCGTAGAACGCGGATTGTGCGCCGGTGAGCACCCCATGGCAGGCGAGCCCGATACAGACGGCGAGTACGAGCAGGCCGAAGTCCTTGGTCGCGACGAGCGGGAAGAACGCGGCGGTCCACGCACCCGCCGCGATGGCCGCGGCGATCGCGACCGGGCGCCTGCCCAGCCGGTCCGAGGCGAGCCCGCCGAGCAGCATCGCCGCGACCTGGACGAGCGAGCCGATGGTGACCGCGGCGGTCGCCGCGGATTTCGGCAGCCCGAGCGTCCCCGCGTACACCAGCAGGAAGATCGTGAACACATAAAAGGCCGCGTTCTCCCCGACCCGCGCGGCGAAGATGGCGAACAAGGCGCGCGGCTGTTCCCGCAGAACCCGCAGCAGCGGTGCTCGCTCCGGCCGTTCGGTGCGCAGTGCCTCGGTGAACAAGGGAGACTCGGTCACCCGCATCCGCACCCAGAGCCCGATCAGCACCAGCACGAGCGAGGCGAGAAACGGGATCCGCCAGCCGATCGAGGTGTAGTGCGCCCCGCTCAGCGCGGCCGCCGCGGCCAGTGCCCCGGTGGCGAGCAGATTCCCGAGCGGACCACCGGCCTGCGGCCACGCCGTCCAGAATCCGCGGCGCCGCGCCGGACCGTGTTCGGCGACGAGCAGCACCGCGCCGCCGAACTCCCCGCCGAGCGCGAACCCCTGCACCAGGCGCAGCACGGTGAGCAGGACCGGCGCGGCCACCCCGATCCGGTCGTACCCGGGAAGGACGCCGATCAGTACCGAGGCGAGCCCCATCGTGAGCAGGCTGAGGAACAGCAGTCGTTTGCGCCCGATCCGGTCCCCGAAATGCCCGGCCACCAATCCGCCGATCGGCCGGGCCGCGAAACCGACGGCATAGGTGACCAGCGCCTGCAGCACCCCGAGCAGCCCGTCCGAACCGGGAAAGAAGGCCGGGCCGAGCACGGTGGCCGCGGCCGCTCCGTAGAGGAAGAAGTCGTAGAACTCGACCGTGGTGCCCGCGACCCCGGCCGCGATGACCGTGGCGAACCGGGAGCGGGGCGATCGTGGCAGCTCTGACACGAACCCATACCTCTACCGGGCCCGCCGGAGCGCGTCAACCGGCCAGAAAGCTCAAACGCACGGTGCGCACCGGGTTGTCGATGTTCGTGTCCACCAGGCACACCGACTGCCAGGTGCCGAGCGCGAGGGCTCCGCCGAGTACCGGAACCGTGGCGTACGGCGGAAGGAAGGCAGGCAACACGTGATCGCGACCGTGCCCCGGCGAACCGTGCCGGTGCTGCCAGCGATCGTCGCGCGGGAGTAGCTCGTCCAGTGCGGCGAGCAGATCCTCGTCGCTTCCCGCCCCGGTCTCCAGTACCGCGAGCCCGGCCGTGGCATGCGGGACCCACACGTGCAGCAGCCCGTCCACCGCGCCCGCCTCGCGCAGGGCGCGCTCGCAGTCCCGGGTCAGGTCGCGCACCACCGCCTGGTCGCCGGTGCGGATGTCGAGCTCGGTGCTGTACACATCGGCGACTGTACCCGTGACAGGATTTCGTGCATGCGACGCTGTTTCGGTCAGGAATTCGATGTCCCGCTCGGTTACTGCAACACCACGAGCATCGGGATCCCGCCGCGCTCGGCCGCGGTCACCGCCCACGAGGTGATCGACACCTGGGCGAGCGGGGGATACTCGGCGCCCGACTTCGACGCCCCGGTGGCCACCGCGCGGTCCGCGTTCGCCGGACTGGCCGGGGTTCCCGCGGACAGCGTGGCGATCGGCTCGAGCGTCGCCGAACTGGTGGCCACCGTCGCGGCCAGCCTCGGTGAGGGAACCAGGGTGCTGGTGGCCGAAGGGGAGTTCACCAGCACCACGTTCCCCTTCGCCGCGCAGGCCCATCGCGGGATCACCGTCACCGAAACGGCCTGGGACCGGTTGCTGTCCGAAGTGGACGGTCACGATCTCGTGGCGGTGAGCCTCGTGCAGTCCGCGGACGGCCGGATCCTCGAACTCGATTCGCTGCGCGAGGCCGTGGAACGCGCGGGGGCGCGGCTGCTGCTCGACGTCACCCAGGCCGCGGGCTGGCTCCCGCTGCACCTCGACTGGGCGGATTACGTGGTCGGCGCCGGGTACAAATGGCTGATGTGCCCGCGCGGGGTCGCCTGGCTCGCGGTCCGCGAACCCGAACGACTGCACCCCGTGCACGCGAACTGGTACGCCGGGGAAGCCCCCTGGGAGACCGTGTACGGCCTGCCGCTGCGCCTGGCCGGGAACGCGCGGCGCTTCGACCTGTCGCCGGTGTGGTTCTCCCAGGCTGGCGCGGCGGCCGTGCTGCCCTGGCTGTCCGGGCTCGACATGCACGCCGTCGCCGAATACAACATCGGCCTGGCCAACGCCTTGCGCGCCGGTCTCGGGATGGCACCCGGGAACACCGCCGTGGTTTCGGCGGACCTCGGGGAACGCGCCGAAGGACTGCGCGCGGCCGGGATCCGCGCGGCGATCCGGGCCGGGCGCAGCCGGTTCGCCTTCCACCTCTACAACACCGAGGAGGATGTGGCCGCGGTGCTCGACGCCGTGGCTCGCCCGATACGGTGAACGGGTGCAGGTATCCGAGGAGCAGACCGGTCCGATCAGGCGGGTCCAGGGCACACGCCGGTTCGGCAACGGGGCGAAGCTGGTCGCGCTCGTCGCGATCGCCGTGGTCTCCGGGGTGATCTGGTGGCTGGCCAACCGGGACGGCTCGGGCCAGGACCCGGAGCAGGCGGCCGGCCAATCGAACGCGGGCACTCCGGGGAGCTCGGCCGCGAACAAACCGCGATTCGAACGGGTCGGCGGGCCGGTGGACGGTGACGACTGCCGTAAACGCTCCTACGGGACCGCGAAGAAGTACTTCAAGGAGCACAACTGCGCCGCACTGCACCAGGTGCTCTACGCCAGCGAAACCGAGCGCGGCAAGGTGCTCTCCTCGGTGTCCACGGTGACCATGGCCAGCCCAGGCGATGCGAACGGGCTCAAACGGCTCACCGACTCGGACGGCACCGGCAACGTCACCGACCTGGTCACCGCGGGTGTCCGGCTGCCCGGCGGGCCGAAGACGGTCAAAGGCAGCGGCTACGCCTCGAAGGTGCGCGGTAACACCATGATCGTGGTGGAGAGCGGATTCTTCGCCAGCTCCCAGCACGGTGATGCGTTCCTGACCAAGGTCAGCAAGGCCGCGCTGGCCAAGGGCTGAGCCACTGGCCGCTACTACGTCCCGGGGAGCGCTGACGCGCTGGGCACCTGCCCCGTGAGCTTGCGCCACCGGGTCGCCGCGACCGCGTTGTAGGTCAGCGCGTGCACGGCCGTCTCGCGCAGCGGCACATCCTCGGTCCGCTCCAGTACCGCGCGCCAGGTCGCGGCGCAGTCCCGCTCCGCGACCGCGAGCAGGCGCATCGCCGAGCCGGCGTCGGTGACCGGTTCCGGCGTGGCGTATCCGGGCTGCTGGGCGACCGGTTGGCCGCCACCGTCCCGGATGAGCCGTGCCGCGCTGTCCCGCTCGGCGCGGTGCGTCGCCGCGCCTTTGGTCACCGTCTGCTGCTCACCGGCGGCCACGAACGCCGAGGCCAGCCCGTAGCTCCACACCGCGGCGTGCTCGGCGGCGAGCGCCTGCTGCAGCGCGTCGATCTCGTCCTCGGATGGCGTACTCATGCGAACAACTCCCGGAGTGCGGCGCAACCCGCGGCGACCGAGCCCACGAGTCCGGCGCGGTAGGTCGGCACCGTGGGGACGAGCGCGCCGGCCGCGTCCTGGGCCTTGGACAGGGCCGAGGTGAGCGCGCCGGTCGCGGCCGTGCGGTCCTTCGGCGCGGCGGGTCCCGGCGAGTTCGAGGCCGTGGCGCTCGGCGTGCTCCCCGCCGCCCGGCCGATCTCCTTGCGCAGCGCTTTCTCCTGCTCACGGCGGGCCTTGCCGATCGCGCGCGCCGCGGCCAGGTCGGGGTGGGCGGCGAACACGGCCTCGGCCAGCGCCGCGTCCTGACCCGCGGAATCGGCGAGCGCGATCAGCGGATCCGGTGTCGAATCACCACCCGTGCACGCCGAAAGCAGCCCGCCGGCCGCGAGCAGCCCGGCACCCGCCCCCGCGAGCCGCAGCGCCGTACGGCGATCCGGCCTGTTCGCCGATGTCGCTGAATCGTCCCATCGCGCACTCCTCACGAGAGGTAATCCTGCCAGGTGACCGGGACAGGTGAGCGCATCCCCTTTTCCGACGAGTGCCTAACGTGGATATGCGAGGTTCGCCGGTAGGGTTCCGGTAAGTTGCCGGTGCCGCGGCGGCCGGTGCAGCGTGGGACAACGTGGGAACGACGAGAGGTGACAGGTGTCGAGCAAGAGCGGGGCAGGGGGGCAGAAGGCAGGCGGTGGGCTTGCCGAGCTGAAGGCACGCCTCGAACCGATCGTCGAATCGGCGGTCACCGGCATCGGCTACGAACTCGACGCCATCGAGCTCGCCCAGATGGGCCGGAAGCGCCAGGTGAAGGCCATCGTGGACGCCGAGGGCGGGATCGAACTGGACGAGGTCGCCAGGATCTCCCGCGCGGTGTCCAAGGCACTCGACGAGCATGAGGACGTACTCGAGGGGTCCTATACCCTGGAAGTCACTTCACCCGGACTTGACCGGCCGCTGACCAAGCCACGGCACTGGCGCCGCGCCCGGGCCCGTCTGGTGAAGCTGACCTTCGCCGACGGCGGTTCGGCGAAGGCCCGGGTCGGCGCGGCCGACGAGCGCGAGGTCCGGTTGCTGTTCGACGCCAAGTCGGTCAGGACCGTCGGATACACCGAGATCCAGCGCGCCGTTGTCGAGGTCGAGTTCCGCAAACCGCCGACCGCCGAGCTCGAGCTGCTCGGCCTACAGGACCAGGAGGGGTCGGAATGAACGTGGATATCGCCGCGTTGCGGGCGATCGAGCGGGACAAGGACATCCCCTTCGACACAGTGATCGAGGCCATCGAGTCGGCGTTGCTGACCGCGTACCGGCACACCGAGGGACACCGGCAGGGGGCGCGGATCGACATCGACCGCAAGACCGGGATCGTGCGGGTGCTCGTCGAGGAACGCGACACCGAGGGCGAACTGGTCACCGAGTACGACGACACCCCGGAAGGTTTCGGCCGGATCGCCGCGACCACCGCACGGCAGGTGATCCTGCAGCGGCTGCGCGATGCCGAGCACGAGAAGACCTACGGCGAGTTCTCCGCGAAGGAGGGCGAGATCGTCGCCGGGGTCGTACAGCGCGATGCGCGGGCGAACGCGCGTGGCATGGTCGTGGTCGGGATCGGCGGGGAGACCGAGGGTGTGCTCCCGCCCGCCGAGCAGGTGCCCGGTGAGCGCTACACCCACGGCAGCCGGGTCAAGTGCTTCGTGGTCGGCGTCTCGCGCGGGATGCGCGGCACCCAGATCACCCTGTCCCGCACCCACCCCAACCTCGTGCGCAGGCTGTTCGCGCTCGAGGTCCCGGAGATCGCGGACGGCACGGTCGCCATCTCCGCGGTCGCCCGCGAGGCCGGGCACCGTTCCAAGATCGCCGTGCACTCGACGGTGGCCGGGGTCAACGCCAAGGGTGCCTGCATCGGCCCGATGGGCGCGCGGGTGCGCAACGTGATGAGCGAACTGGCCGGGGAGAAGATCGACATCATCGACTACTCTGAGGACCCGGAGGCGTTCGTCGGCAACGCGCTGTCCCCGGCGAAGGTCGTCTCGGTACGGGTACTCGATCCGCGCACCAAGACCGCGCGGGTGATCGTTCCGGACTTCCAGCTCTCCCTCGCGATCGGCAAGGAGGGCCAGAACGCGCGGCTCGCGGCCCGGCTGACCGGCTGGCGGATCGACATCCGCTCGGACGCCGCGGTGGAGTCCGAGCAGGACGCGGTGCTTGCGCACCCGGACGATCCGACCCCGGAGACGCTGAGCCAGCCGCCCGCTTCACCAGCCGAGAGCGCCCAGCCGTTAACCGGTTCGCCACAGGATTCCGGCAGGGGCTAGACTTGGGGAGTGCTCGGCGCCGCGAGCTTGTCTCGGGCTGCCCTGACGGTCGACTGGGTGACAATCGCACCGGCCAGGGGATGACAGCGCCCGAGTCGTTCGGGCCGATTCGCACTTGTATCGGGTGTCGGCAGCGTGCGGCGAGCTCGGCGCTGTTGCGTGTCGTGGCGGGAGACGACGAACTCGTCGTCGACCTCCGGCGCAGGCTTCCGGGCCGGGGCGCGTGGTTGCACCCGGATCGGGCGTGCCTCCGCCTCGCGCAGCGGCGCAACGCCTTCGAACGGGCGCTGCGTGTGCGAAGGCGGTTAGCCGTGGCTCCGGTCGCGGCGTACCTCGAAACGGGTGATTGAATCCGGAGCGAGGACAGCGGTACGGGAAATGCCCGTACCCGTGCAAGGACTGAAAGTAGGTCGACCCGTCATGAGTCAGCCGTGAAGCTGAAGCCATGAACGCACGACAGTAGGACGAGGTCGAGCGGGCTCGTGCCGCCCGGCCTCCCCAGATGAGGAGAGCAGTGGCAGGCAAGGCCCGGGTGCACGAGCTCGCGAAAGAGCTCGGCGTCACCAGCAAACAAGTACTCGCCACCCTGAAGGACATGGGCGAGTTCGTGAAGTCGGCGTCCTCCACAGTGGAGGCGCCCGTCGCGCGGCGGTTGCGCGATTCCATGGGAGCGAGCAACGGATCCGCCGCGAAATCAGCGCCGAAGCGGGACGCGGCCGCCAAACAGGCGAGCGCACCGTCCGAGGCTCCCGCGAAACCGTCGGCACCCGAAGCCCCCGCTCCGGCGAGCGAGGCTCCGAAACCGTCGGCCGTCCCGGGTCCGAAACCCGGCCCCAAACCCAGCGATCCGGCGGCCGCCAAGCCCGGCCCGAAGCCGGGTCCCAAACCAGGCCCGAAGCCCGAGACACCGCAGCAGCCCCCGGCGGCCGCGGCGAAGTCCGAGCCGGCCGCCCAGGACGGCCAGGGCGGTCAGCCCGCTCCGGCCGAGACGAAGCCCGAGCAGGGGCAGGGTGGCCAGGGCGCCGTCGTCCCGCCGCGTCCGCAGGCTCCCAAGCCGCGCGCGCCCCGGGTCGGCAACAATCCCTTCGGTGTCGGTGGCGGAGCCCCGACGCCCAAACCGCCGCCTGCCCAGCGTCAGGGCGGCGGTGACCGTCAGCGCGGTGGCGGGCAGCGTCCCGCGAATCCGCAGGGTGGCGGTGGCGAGCGTCCGGCCGCCGCGCAGGGCGGTGGCTCGCGGCCGAGCCCGGGCAACATGCCCCCGCGGCCCAATCCGGGCATGATGCCGCCGAAGCCGGCGCGTCCGGCCTCGGGTGGCCGTGGTGGACCCGGCGGTGGCCGCGGTGGCGGTGGCCGGGGTGGCCCCGGCGGTGGCCGTGGTGCCGGAGCTCCCGCGGGCCGTGGTGGTCCCGGTGGCGGTGGCGGTGGCGGCGGCTTCCGTCCCGGTGGCGGCGGTCCCGGTGGTCCGGGCGGCGGTCCCGGTGGTGGCGGCGGCGGTTTCCGCGGCGGCCGCAGTGGCGGTCGCGGCAGCGCGGCCGGTGCGTTCGGCAGGCCCGGTGGCCCCTCCAAGCGCGGGCGCAAGTCGAAGCGGCAGAAGCGCCAGGAGTACATGGAGAACATGCAGGCGCCGTCGGTCGGCGGCGTGCGCCTGCCCAAGGGCGGCGGTGAGGTCGTCCGGCTGGCCCGCGGCGCCTCGCTGACCGACTTCGCGGAGAAGATCGACGCGAACCCGGCCTCGCTCGTGCAGGTGCTTTTCCACCTCGGTGAAATGGTCACCGCGACCCAGTCGGTCTCCGACGAGGTGCTCGAGCTGCTCGGCACCGAGATGAACTACAACGTGCAGGTCGTCTCGCCCGAGGAAGAGGACCGTGAGCTGCTCGAGTCCTTCGACATCACCTACGGCCAGGACGCGGGAAGTGACGAGGACCTGCAGGTGCGGCCGCCGGTCGTGACCGTCATGGGTCACGTCGACCACGGTAAGACGCGACTGCTGGACACCATCCGCAAGTCCAACGTCATCGAGGGCGAAGCGGGCGGGATCACCCAGCACATCGGCGCCTACCAGGTCAGTGCCGAGATCGACGGGAACCAGCGGCTGATCACCTTCATCGACACCCCCGGTCACGAGGCGTTCACCGCCATGCGTGCGCGCGGTGCGAACTCCACCGACATCGCGGTGATCGTGGTCGCCGCGGACGACGGGGTCATGCCGCAGACGGTCGAGGCGATCAACCACGCCAAGGCGGCGAAGCTGCCGATCGTGGTCGCGGTCAACAAGATCGACAAGGAAGGCGCGAACCCGCAGAAGATCCGCCAGCAGATGGCCGACTACGAGGTGATCCCCGAGGAGTACGGCGGGGACACCATGTTCGTGGACATCTCGGCGCGCCAGAACCTCAACATCGAGGGTCTGCTCGAGTCGATCCTGCTCACCGCGGACGCGGCGCTGGATCTGCGGGCGAACCCGCGGATGGAGGCCCAGGGCGTCGCGATCGAGGCACACCTCGACCGGGGCCGTGGTCCGGTGGCGACCGTGCTCGTGCAGCGCGGAACCCTGCGGGTCGGTGATTCGGTCGTGGCCGGCGAGGCCTACGGACGTGTACGCCGGATGGTCGACGAGCACGACCAGGACGTCACCGAGGCGACGCCGTCCCGGCCGGTGCAGGTCATCGGGTTCACCTCGGTGCCGGGAGCCGGTGACTCCTTCCTCGTCGCCGACGAGGACCGGGTGGCGCGGCAGATCGCCGACCGGCGGCGGGCCCGGGAGCGCAACGCCGAACTCGCCCAGCGCCGCAAGCGGGTCAGCCTCGAGGACCTCGACTCCGCGTTGAAGGAGACCTCGCAGCTGAACCTGATCATCAAGGGTGACAACTCGGGTACCGTCGAGGCGCTCGAGGCCGCGCTGGTGAAGATCGACATGGGTGAGGAAGTCGAGCTGCGCGTGCTGCACCGCGGCGTCGGCGCGATCACCGAGGGCGATGTGAACCTCGCGACCGCGGACAATGTCATCATCCTCGGGTTCAATGTGCGGGCCGAGCGCAAGGCGACCGAGCTCGCCGCTCGTGAAGGCATCGACATCCGGTACTACTCGGTGATCTACCAGGCCATCGAGGAGATCGAGGCGGCCCTGAAGGGCATGCTCAAGCCGGAGTACGAGGAGGTCGAGCTCGGCCGCGCCGAGGTGCGCGAGCTGTTCCGCTCCTCGAAGATCGGCTTGATCGCCGGGTGTCTGGTCACCTCCGGGTACATTCGCCGCAACGCGAAGGCGCGGGTGCTGCGCGAGAACGTGGTGGCGAAGGAGAACCTGTCGATCAGCTCGCTCAAGCGGTACAAGGACGATGCGACCGAGGTCAAGGACGGGTTCGAGTGCGGTATGACGCTGCACCCGAATCAGGACCTCAAGCTCGGGGACGTCATCGAAACCTACGAGCTGCGCGAGAAGCCGAGGAGCTGACGCGCACGCGTCGAACCCGGCGAATGTGAGTGTGGGCATGTATGTCGGTGCGCTCGAGTGCGACGTGCTGCTCGGCGATGTGCGATCGCTGAAGCAGAAACGCGCACTCGTGCGCCCCGTGCTCGCCGAGCTGCGGCGACGGTTCGAGGTCAGCGTGGCCGAGGCGGGTCACCAGGATCTGCACCGGCGTGCGCTGCTCGGCGTCGCCGCGGTCTCCGGCGACCACACCCATCTGCGGGGAGTGCTCGAAGCCTGTGAGCGGCTGGTCGCGGGGCGACCGGAGCTGGAGCTGCTCAGCACCAGGGTGCGCGTCCTCGGACCGGAGGACGAGGCACCCGCATGGACACCGTGACGATGTGAAGGAGGGGAGCGCGATGGCCGATCCGGCACGCGCTCGCAAGCTCGCCAAGCGGATCAGCCAGATCGTGGCCTCCGCGCTCGAGCACGAGGTGAAGGACCCCCGGCTGGCCAGGGTGACGATCACCGATGCCAAGGTCACCGCCGACCTGCGGGATGCGACGGTTTACTACACCGTGATGCCCGAGGATCTCGGTTCGCAGCCGGACAACGTCTCCGCGGCGGCCGCGCTCGAGTCGGCGAAGGGTGTGCTGCGCACCAAGGTCGGTGCGGGCACCGGGGTGCGGTTCACGCCGACCCTGACCTTCGTACAGGACACGGTCGGCGAGGGCGCCGCACGCATCGAGGAGCTGCTTGCCAAGGCGCACGAGGCGGACGCGGAGGTCGCCCGCCTCGCAGGCACCGCGCAACCGGCCGGTGAGTCGGATCCCTATCGCCGCAACGACGAAGAGTAAAACCGGGCAGTAGCAAGGAGAGGGCGCCCGCCGCCGGGAGACCGGGGTGGGCGCCCTTCGTGCTATTTCGTCGCGAGGAACACCCGGGTCTGCACCTCATAGCTGACCGAGTCGGCCTCCCCGCGGTCTGCGTCGATCCGCGCGGCCAGTTCGGCGGCGTACTCGGCGCGCCGCTTCTCGTCCGGGATCATGTCCCAGAACGTCCGCATGCCGTGGCTGAATGTCCAGTCCACAAAGGACTTTCCGGATGCCGCGGTGACGGTGATGGAGTCGGTGCGCGCGAGCGGATCGGTGAACCCCGCGGTGCGCAGATCGCCGAGCAGGCTGTCCGGGTGCAGCGAGGTGAACTTCGCGGCGACCTCGTCGAGCCCGGCCTGCAGTTCCGCACTGCGCTCGGGCATCGCCTCGGTGATCATGGTCTGCATGTCGAACGGTCCGATGCGCCATTCGAGTGGGGAGCTCCCGACCCCCGGGGCGGTGAACGCGAGCGTGCCGCCATTGCGCAGCAGCGCATGGTAACGGCCGAACGCGTCGGCGAGCTCCGGGATGAAGATGATGCTCATGCTGCCGAGGATCTGGTCGAAACTTCCCGCCGGGTAGTCGGGATCGGCCCCGTCCATCCGGTTCACCGTGACATTCCCGAGCCCGCGCTCGTGCACCTCGTTCGCGGTGGCCTCGACCATGCCCTCGGCGAGATCGATACCGATCACCGAACCCGAGGAGCCGACCCGTTCGGCCGCCTGGAACAGCACCGCGCCGCGGCCGCAGCCTACGTCGAGCACTCGCTGCCCGGGGCGGACACCGGCGTGCCCGACCAGCTTGGCCGCCAAGGGCTTGAAGAACTCGACCCCGGTGTCGTACGTTCCGGCGTTCGCGGAGAAGAGATCGATGAACGCGCTCTGATCGACACCGGTCACGGCGGCACCTTCTAACCTTGGGTAGTCACATCCACGCGGGCGGTACCAGAAGTTACTCTTGAGTATCGGGCCCGGCAAGCGGCTGCCGTGCGAGATCACTCACAGGAGACCGCACCGGTAAAGTCCGTCGACGTGTCCGAGACTGCCTCGTCTTCCGCGCCCGTGTCCGCCCGCCGGGTGTTCGGGCTCGCGGTTCCCGCGCTGGGGGTGCTCGCCGCCGAACCCGTGTACGTGCTCATCGACACCGCCGTCGTGGGCCACCTCGGGGCGCTGCCCCTGGCCGGGCTCGCGCTCGGCGGGACGCTGCTCTCGGTGCTCACCACCCAGCTGACCTTCCTGTCCTACGGAACTACCTCGCGCACCGCACGGCTGTTCGGCGCGGGCCGCCGCTCCGACGCGGTCGGCGAAGGGGTGCAGGCGAGCTGGCTCGCCCTGATCGTCGGGCTGCTCGTGCTCGTCCTCGGGGAACTGCTCGCCGAACCGATCGCGCTCGGGCTCTCCGGCAGCGAGCGGGTCGCAGATGTCGCAGCGGACTGGCTGCGGATCGCGGTGCTCGGCGCGCCCGCGATCCTGTTCACCATGGCCGGAAACGGCTGGATGCGCGGGATCCAGGACACCATGCGGCCGCTGCGTTATGTGCTGATCGGCAACGTGCTCTCCGCGGTCGGCTGCGTATTGCTGGTCTATCCGGCCGGACTCGGACTGAGCGGTTCCGCGCTGGCGAACGTGCTCGGCCAGTACACCGGGGCGGTACTGTTCCTGCGGGCCCTGCTTGCCGAACGGGTCTCGCTGCGCCCGGTGCGCGCGGTCATCCGCGAACAGCTGCGCATGGGCCGCGATCTCGTGCTGCGCAGTGCCGGGTTCCAGGCTTGCTTCCTTTCCGCGACCGCCGTCGCCGCGCGCACCTCGACCGAGGCGGTCGGCGCGCACCAGGTCGTCTGGCAGCTCTGGACTTTCCTCTCGCTCGTGCTCGATTCCCTTGCCATCGCGGCACAATCACTGGTCGGTGCCGAACTCGGCGCGGGCCGTGCGGACGGGGCGCGCGTGGTCGGCTGGCGGGTGACCAAGTACTCCACGCTGTTCGGGATCTTGCTCGGCATCGTGTTCGCCGCCGCGAGCCAGGTGCTCCCGCTCGCGTTCACCTCGGACGCCGGAGTGCTCGGCGCGATTCCCTCGGCCTGGTGGTTTTTCGTTGCGCTGCAACCGATCGCGGGAATCGTGTTCGCGCTCGACGGGGTGCTGCTCGGCGCCGGGGACGCGGCCTTCCTGCGCACCGCGACCCTGGCCTGCGCGGTGCTCGGCTATCTCCCGCTGATCTGGATCTCCCTGGCGCTCGGCTGGGGCCTGGTCGGGATCTGGACCGGGCTCACCCTGTTCATGGTGCTGCGCATGCTCGCGGTGACGCTGCGCGCGCGGTCCGGGAAATGGGCGGTGGTCGGCGCGCCCGCATGATCGCGCCCGGCCGGATGGGAGAATGCGCCCTCGTGGATGTCAAGCAGCAGGCGGGCCTCGCCGTCGTGGACAAGCCGTCCGGGATGACCTCGCACGACGTGGTTTCGCGGGCGCGGAAGGTGTTCGGCACCCGCGCGGTGGGGCATGCGGGGACCCTCGATCCGCTGGCGACCGGGGTGCTGGTGCTCGGTATCGGGCGGGCCACCAAACTGCTCGGCCACCTCGCCCTGGACGCGAAGTCGTACACCGCCGCCGTGGTGCTCGGGGCCAATACGGTCACCGATGACGCCGAGGGTGAGACGCTCTCCGAGACGGACGCCTCCGCGGTCACCGAGGATGCGGTGCGCGCCGCGATCGCGGAGCTGACCGGGACCATCCAACAGGTGCCCAGCGCGGTGAGCGCGGTCAAAGTGGACGGCAAACGGGCCTATGCGCGGGTGCGCGAGGGTGAGCAGGTGGAGCTCGCCGCGCGCACCGTGACGGTCTCCCGGTTCAGCCTGGAATCCTTCGCGCAAAACGGAAACCGGGTGGAGTGCACCGTGTCCGTGGATGTCTCCTCGGGTACCTATGTGCGCGCGCTTGCCCGGGATCTGGGTGCGGCACTCGGAGTCGGCGGGCACCTGAACGCCCTGCGCCGCACCGTGGTCGGGCCGTTCACCCTCGAACACGCGAGGCCGCTCGAGGAGCTCGCGCTTTCCCTGGATCTCGATGCCGCCGTGGCGCACGCCTTCCCGGCGCACCGGGTCGACGAGGCCACCGCGCGCGCCATCCGTTACGGCCAGCGCACCCCGGCGGCGGGGATCGCGGGCACCTACGGGGTGCTCGACGAACACGCGCATGCGATCGCCATCGCGAAGGACGCGGGGCCGCACTGCAAGACCGCGGTGGTGCTGGACCCGGCCTGAAGCCCCGGCCCCGGCGGGAAACTCAGTGCCTGCCCTCCCCGCAGTAGCCGTCCCCGTCACCGTCCCGTTCGCCGGGAAGACAGGGATGCCCGGTGTTGCCGGTGTGGTGTTTCCTCGGCGGACGCGGCTCCGGGATATCGGGGGTGTCCGGCACATAGGTATCGGGTTCCTCGAGGGTGGTCTCCGGCCCGGGTTCCTCGGCCGGTGGCGGTTCCACCGTGGCGACCGGTGCTTCGGTAGTGGTCCGGGCGGCGCAGCCGGTCGGCGACCACTGGCCGAGGGTGGCCGCCTTGGCCGTGCGAACCGCGCCGTCCACGGCCGCCGCACGGCGCGCACCCTCGCCCGCGCCGTCGAAGGTGGCCCAGCCGTTGCGGGCGAGTTCGAGGCCGAGGTCGCGGTCGTCCTCGGTGATCAGGTTCGCCAGGACCGCGCCGGACTGGTCGGGGGTGCCGTCGCCGCGGTCGGGCACCACCCGGGTTCCCCGGTACCGGTCGAGAAAGCTCCGCGCTTCCGGTCCGCACGGTGCGGTGAGCTCGGGGGCCGCGATACCGAGCAGGTGAATCCGCTGGGTACCGTCCAATACCACGGTGTCGCCGCTCGGTACGGCGGTGATCGTGCGCGTGCTGGGGGCCGGGCTGGAGGGCGCGCTGCTGGAGGACGGTGCGGCGGCCTGCTGGATCGGACCACCACAGGCCGCCAAGGACACAGTGAGTAATGATCCGGCAGCGAGGAGGGAGCGGGGATGGCGGCGTCTTCGTGCAGTGGACAACGTGGCCTCACAGGGTTTCAGGGTCCGGCGGACGGTGAGTGGTGTCCGGGTTTCGCTCCCTACTCCGATTACGTTACGTGTTGCGCTGGCGAATCACCCGGCTTGCGTCGGCACCGTCCGCTGGGCTGATCGCCCCGACGGTGGCTTCGCGTAAGCTCTGCCGTTGTGAGGCGTTGGCGTGGACTCGAGAATCTGCCGGGCGGTTGGGGACGGTGCGTGCTCACGATCGGTGTGTTCGACGGGGTGCACCTCGGGCATCAGTCGCTGTTGCGGCGTGCGCGCGAGCTCGCCGCCGAGCGCGGACTGCCGAGCGTGGTGCTCACCTTCGATCCGCATCCTTCCGAGGTGGTGCGCCCGGGGAGTCATCCGGCGCAGCTGACCACCTTGCGGCGCAAGGCGGAACTGGTCGAGCAGCTGGGCATCGACGTGTTCTGCGTGCTTCCGTTCACCCCGGAGCTGCAGCACCTCTCGCCCGAGGTCTTCGTGCACGAGCTGCTGGTGGACAAGCTGCACGCGGCGGCCGTGGTGGTCGGGGCGAACTTCACCTTCGGGCACAAGGCGACCGGGACCGTGGATACCCTGCGCGAGCTCGGCGGGAAGTTCGGTTTCTCGGTCGAAGCGGCGGAACTGCTCTCCTCCCGGCCGAACGGGGACGCCGGGGTCACCTTCTCCTCGACCTACATCCGCTCGTGCATCGACGCCGGGGACATCGCGGCCGCGGCCGCCGCGCTCGGCAGGCCGCACCGGCTGGACGGGATCGTGGTGCGCGGCGACGGCCGGGGGCGCGAACTCGGCTTCCCCACGGCGAACCTCTCCCTGCCCCGGTTCGCCGCGGTCCCCGCGGACGGCATCTACGCGTGCTGGTTCGGCCGGGCGGGAAGCACCGAGCGGGAGCGGGCCGCGGTCTCGGTCGGCACGAATCCGACGTTCTCCGGGAAGGAACGACGGGTGGAGGCGTTCCTGCTGGACAGCAACGAGGACCTGTACGGGCAGCGCGTGCACCTGGACTTCGTGGCCCGGGTACGCGATATGGAGCGCTTCGATTCCCCGGAGGCCCTGATCGAGACGATGCACGAGGACACAAGGCGCACCGCGGAGATCCTCGCGGCCGACGCCGCGAACGGCTGAGCCAAGGGGAGGGGCCGGGCGCCGGAGCACGTCCGGGCGGGGCCGGCGAGCGAGGAGGGGTGGTGCAGGAATGGACGAGAGCCAGACGGTCGCACGCAACATCGCACTGCAGCGCGAGTGGTACGGCGAACCGCTCGGGGACCGGGTGCGCAGGCTCGTCGTCGTGTTCGACATCTCCCAGGCGCAGCTGGCCGAGGTACTCGGTATTTCCCCGCCGATGCTCTCCCAGGTGATGAGCGGGCGACGGGCCAAGATCGGCAATCCCGCGGTGCTCGCCAGGCTGATCATGCTCGAGCGCGCCGTGTCCCGCCCGGCCGTCGCTGAGGGGGAGCGGGACGCGCAGCGCCAGGCCCTCGACGAGGTGCGCGATTCCCGGCCCGCGGTGACCACGGACGCGATCTCGGTCGAGGGCGGCGGTGCCGAGGTCGGCGGGGAAGAACAGGTGGCCTTCGCCGTCCTGCGCGCGGTCGCGAGCAGCACGGAGCTCACCGAAGCGGCTGGCCGGCTGGACGGCACTCACACGGGTCTGTCCCGGCTGCTGTTGCGCGCGGCCGGAGCGGAACTCGACCAGGACTGACCGGATGCGGCTGTTCAGCGCGGTGTTCCCGGACGAGACGGCGGCCCGGCACCTCGAACACGCGGTGCGCGGCCTCCCGGAACGGGTCACGCAGCGACCGCGCTGGCACATCACGCTGTGCTTCCACGGTGAGGAAGAACCGGGCCCGATGGCGGAACGGCTCCGCGCCCGGCTGACCGGGATGCCCGCGCCCCGGTTGCGGCTCGCCGGTTCCGGGCGATTCGGTGCGGTGTACTTCGCCGCGGTGGACGAGGCCGAACCCGGTGTGCTGCGCGAACTGGCCCTGGCCTGCGGCGCGGGGTGGTGGTTCCATCCGCACCTGACCCTGTCCAGGGCCGTGCCGGGCGACCCGCTCGCCGGGTACTCCGGTCCCTGGTTCACCGCGCCCGAGGCCGCGCTCGTGGCCAGCGAAGGCGGGCGGTACACCGTGCTGCGGCGCTTCCCCCTGTGCGCGAAGTGACCATGTGCCCCTGCTACCCTGACAGACGGTGTGTCAGCACCTCGGTACGGCTGCAGTCCGCGGCGGCCGGGTACCGGTATCGAACAGAACGCGGCACGAAGCAAGAGGAGTTGTATCAGTGGCCCTGTCCACGCAGGAGAAGAAGGACATCCTGACCGAATACGGTCTGCACGGGACCGACACGGGTTCCCCGGAGGCGCAGGTCGCGCTGCTGACCAAGCGGATCACCGGGTTGACCGAGCACTTGAAACAACACAAGCACGACCACCACTCGCGTCGCGGGTTGCTGCTGATGGTCGGCCGTCGCCGCCGTCTGCTCAACTACGTGTCCAGTGTGGACATCGAGCGCTACCGTTCGCTGATCGGGCGACTGGGATTGCGCCGGTAACAGCATGAGGCGGGGAAGTGGCGCGCGAGCCGCTTCCCCGTTTTCATATACGGAGGCGTCGAAAGGCGCGTCCCAGGAACAAACCGCGCGAGCAGGCGACGAGCCGCCCGGTCCTCGGTAGTGGTTCCCGGGCCCTGTGTTCCCGAGAACTTCGATCGATGGCCGGCCTCATTCGAGCGGAGCTGCGCCGCTCGCGCGAGAGACGGATGAGGAGACAAGTTCATGACACAGTTCGGTGAGAGCGCGGTGCACGAGACCACCGCGGTCATCGACAACGGCCGCTTCGGCAAGCGCACGGTGCGCTTCGAGACCGGACGGCTGGCCAAGCTCGCCGCGGGCAGCGTCGTCGCCTACTTGGACGACGAGACCATGCTGCTCTCCGCGACCAGCACCTCCAAGCACCCGAAGGAGAACCTCGACTTCTTCCCACTCACCGTGGACGTCGAGGAGCGGATGTACGCCGCGGGCCGGATTCCCGGCGCGTTCTTCCGCCGGGAGGGCCGCCCCTCCACCGACGCCATCCTCGCCTGCCGGCTCATCGACCGGCCGCTGCGCCCGACCTTCGCCGACGGCCTGCGCAACGAGGTGCAGGTGGTCATCACGGTGATGAGCATCAACCCGGCGGACGCCTACGACGTGGTCGCGATCAACGCCGCCTCGGCGTCCACCCAGATCTCCGGACTGCCCTTCTCCGGGCCGGTCGGCGGGGTGCGGGTCGCCCTCGTCGACAACCAGTGGGTGGCCTTCCCGACCTACGAGCAGCTCGAGCAGGCCGTGTTCAACATGGTCGTCGCCGGCCGGGTCACCGAGTCCGGCGAGGTCGCGGTGATGATGGTCGAGGCCGAGGCCACGGAGCAGGCGCTCGACCTGGTCTCCGGCGGCGCGCAGGCCCCGACCGAGCAGGTCGTCGCCGAGGGCCTCGAAGCCTCGAAGCCGTTCATCCGCGCGCTGTGCCAGGCGCAGGCCGAGCTGGCCAAGGCCGCAGGCAAGCAGGTCGAGGACTACCCGAGGTTCCTGGCCTACCAGCAGGATGTCTACGACGCGGTCGCCGAGATCGCCACCGACGACCTCACCGCGGCGATGACCGTCGGCGACAAGGCCGAGCGCGACGCCAAGACCGACGAGGTCAAGGCGAAGGTTCTCGAGCAGCTCGAGGAACGGTTCGCGGAGCGGGTCGGCGAGATCGGCGGCGCGTTCAAGGCGCTGAACAAGAAGGTGGTCCGGCAGCGGATCCTGCGCGACCAGGTGCGCATCGACGGGCGCGGGGTGACCGACATCCGCCAGCTCGCCGCCGAGGTCGCCGTGGTCCCGCGGGCGCACGGTTCGGCGGTCTTCGAGCGCGGCGAGACCCAGATCATGGGTGTCACCACGCTGAACATGCTGCGCATGGAGCAGTCCATCGACTCGCTCTCCCCGGAGACCACCAAGCGCTATATGCACCACTACAACATGCCGCCGTACTCCACCGGTGAAGCCGGCCGCGTCGGCACCCCGAAGCGCCGCGAGATCGGGCACGGCATGCTCGCCGAACGCGCGATCGTGCCGGTGCTGCCCAAGCGCGACGAGTTCCCCTACGCGATCCGCCAGGTCTCCGAGGCCCTCGGGTCCAACGGCTCCACCTCCATGGGTTCGGTGTGTGCCTCCACCATGGGCCTGCTCAACGCCGGTGTTCCGCTCAAGGCGCCGGTCGCGGGTATCGCCATGGGCCTGGTCTCCGACGAGGTGGACGGCAAGACCGAGTACGTCGCGCTGACCGACATCCTCGGCGCCGAGGATGCCTTCGGTGACATGGACTTCAAGGTCGCGGGCACCTCCGAGTTCGTCACCGCGCTGCAGCTGGACACCAAGCTCGACGGCATCCCGTCCGACGTGCTCGCCAAGGCGCTCAACCAGGCCCGGGACGCGCGCCTGGCCATCCTCGAGGTGATCAGCCAGGCGATCGGCGGACCGGACGAGATGTCCCCGTACGCGCCGCGGGTCACCAGCGTGAAGGTCCCGGTCGACAAGATCGGCGAGGTCATCGGGCCGAAGGGCAAGATGATCAACTCCATCACCGAGGACACCGGCGCGGACATCTCCATCGAGGACGACGGCACCATCTACGTGGGTGCCGCGGACGGTCCCTCCGCCGCCGCCGCGATCGACAAGATCAACGCCATCGCGAACCCGCAGCTGCCCAAAGTCGGCGAGCGGTTCCTCGGGACCGTGGTCAAGACCGCCGCGTTCGGCGCGTTCGTCTCGCTGCTGCCCGGCAAGGACGGCCTGGTGCACATTTCCAAGCTGGGCAACGGAAAGCGCATCGGCAAGGTCGAGGACGTGGTCAAGGTCGGCGACAAGCTGCGCGTGGAGATCGCGGACATCGACCAGCGGGGCAAGATCAGCCTGGTTCCGGTGCGCGAGGAAGACGCCGCCGAGGCGGCCGCGGAGCCGGAGAACGCCGGGGCCACCGAGGTCGCTGCCGAGGAGAACACCGAGGCCGCGGCACCGGCTGCCGACTGAGCCTCACGAATGGGCATGACACGCACGCCGCTGCCGGGACACCGGCAGCGGCCGGGCAGCACTGTCGTCGTCGAGCGGGACGCCGACCGGAATCCGAGGATCAAGCGCACCGTGCTTCCCGGTGGCCTCCGAGTGATCACCGAGGCCGTCGACTCGGTGCGCTCCGCCTCGGTCGGTATCTGGGTCGGTGTCGGCTCGCGTGATGAAAGCCCCTCGGTCGCGGGTGCCGCGCACTACCTGGAACATCTGCTGTTCAAGGGCACGGCCAAGCGCAGCGCGGTGCAGATCGCCGAGGAGATGGACGCGGTCGGCGGGGAGCTGAACGCGTTCACCGCCAAGGAGCACACCTGCTACTACGCGCACGTGCTGGACGAGGATCTGCCGCTGGCCGTCGACCTGCTCTGCGATGTGGTCTTCGACGCGCTGTTCGCGCAGCGGGACATGGATCTCGAACGCAGTGTGGTGCTCGAGGAGATCGCCATGCGCGACGACGATCCCGAGGACCTGTTGCACGAGGCCTACAGCACCGCATCGCTCGGGGAGCACCCGCTCGCCCGGCCGGTGCTCGGCACCGAGGCCTCGATCAAGGGCATGTCGCGGACCAGCCTGCGCGGATTCTGGCGCAGACGGTACGCGCAGGAGCGGATGGTCATCTCCGTGGCGGGCAACATCAGCCACGGCGAGGTGCTCCGGCTGGTGCGCAAGGCCCTCGGTGAACGGGTCGACGGGGACCGGGCGCCCCGGCCGCCGCGCGGTGGCCAGGCGCGGATCAGCACCCCGCCGCGCATGGTGCTGCGCTGTGACGACACCGAGCAGGCGCACCTGATGCTCGGGGTGCGCGGGATCGACCGGCACGATCCGCGCCGGTTCACCCTCTCCGTGCTCAACGCGGCCCTCGGCGGTGGTATGTCCTCGCGGCTGTTCCAGGAGGTCCGGGAACGGCGGGGGCTGGTCTACCAGGTCTACTCCTCGGCGGCCTGCTACGCCGACACCGGCAACCTCGCGGTGTACGCGGGATGCCAGCCCGAACGGCTCGGCGAGGTCGCCGGAGTGGTCCGGGATGTGCTCGACACCGTGGCCGCGGACGGGCTCTCCGCGGCCGAACTGGCCAGGGGCAAGGGCCAGCTGCGCGGCGGCCTGGTGCTCGGGCTCGAGGACACCGCCTCCCGGATGTCGCGGATCGGCAAGGGCGAGCTGAACTACGCGGAACACCTCTCGGTGGACGAAACCCTCGACCGGATCGAAGCGGTCACCGAGGAGGAGGTTGCTGAGTTGGCCGCCACACTGCTGCGCCGCCGCGTCGCCGTCTCCGTGGTCGGCCCGTACGCTCACGCCGACGAACTGCCGAACCAGCTGCACGAGGTGGTCTCATGACAGCGTGGGCCCGACGCGGCCTTCCTTGTGCTCCTCGCTCGCCGGGGCTTGCTGCGATGCTCAGGAAGGACCGCTTCTCATGACACTGCTGGTCCGATCGGACTTGCGCTGCGCTCCTCGGACCGCAGGCGGTCCTGCGATGCTCGCGAAAGGTCCGCTCTCATGACCGAACGTTCGCCGGAGAACCCCATCCGCGTCGGCGTGCTCGGCGCGCGCGGGCGAATGGGCGCGCAGGTCTGCCGAGCGGTCGAGGCCGCCCCGGACACCGTGCTCGCCGCCGCGATCGACGCGGGGGATGAACCGGCCGCGCTGACCGAGGCCGGAACCGAGGTCGCGGTCGACTTCACCCATCCCGACGCGGTGCTGGAGAACCTGCGGTTCTGCGTGGAGCAGGGCATCCACGCGGTCGTCGGCACCACCGGGTTCACCGAGGAACGACTCGAAACCGTGCGCGGCTGGCTGGACAACGCCCTCGGGGTCGGGGTGCTGCTCGCACCCAACTTCGCGATCGGCGCCGTGCTGTCGATGCGCTTCGCCCAGCTCGCCGCCAAGTATTACGAGTCCGCCGAGGTGATCGAGCTGCACCACCCGCGCAAGGCGGACGCGCCCTCCGGGACGGCCTCGCGGACCGCCGAACTCATCGCGCGGGCCCGCGGCGAAGCGGGTCTCGGTGCCGTTCCGGACGCCACCACCAGTGAGGTGGACGGGGCGCGCGGGGCGGACCTGGACGGGGTGCGGGTGCACTCGGTGCGGCTGTCCGGTCTCGTCGCCCACCAGGAGGTGCTGTTCGGCACCGAGGGGGAGACGCTGACCATCCGGCACGACTCGCTCGACCGGAGCTCCTTCGTGCCGGGTGTGCTGCTCGGGGTTCGTTCCATCCTGGACCGGCCGGGCCTGACCATCGGCCTCGAACCCCTGCTCGAGCTGTGACGATGACTCGCTTTCGCACTCGATCGGCAGCTTCGCGATGAAAGCCAAAGTCATGGCGGTGGTGCTCACCGCCGTCGTGCTGGTGTACCTGGTACTGCTGGCCGAGCGCGCCTTCCAGCTGATCGGCACCGGACAGATCACGGGCATCCTGCTCGGCATCGGGGTGCTCATCCTGCCGTTCGTCGGACTGTGGATCGCCTGGGTGAACCTGCGTTTCGGGATGCGCATGGAGCGGCTGACCAAACGGCTCGAAGCGGAGGACGGCCTGCCCGACATCTCCGAACTGCCCCGGCGCCCATCTGGACGGGTGGACCGGGAGGCCGCCGACGAGTTCTTCGAACAGATCCGGGCCGAGGCCGCACGCGAGCCGGAGAACTGGCGCGGGTGGTACCGGCTGGCCTACGCCTACGACGTCGCCGGGGATCGCCGCCGTGCCAGGGAAACCATGCGCCGTGCCCTCGAACTCGCCGACTGATCAGGCGAACAGGTGGTGGCCGAACACCACGCCGGGAAAAAGAGCGAGCAGCGCGAACCGCAGGAACCGGCCGGGCAGACTGGCCAACAGGAACGCGCCGAGTGACATTCCGGAGAATCCGGCGAGCACCGTGGTCAGGAAGAACGGCGGCAACCCGATCACCGAACTGACCGTGTGCGTGCCGAACATCCATTTCGGATGCTCGTGGCATTTCTCCCGGATCCAGGTGAACCACACTTTCGCGGTGTGCCAGGCGCGCCGGAACACCGAACCCCGCGGGCACTCCCGCCGTGGCGCCGAGACCATCGCCGCCTCGGTCTTGCGGTGGATGAACGCGGGCAGCCGCATATCGCCGCGCGCCGCGTAGAAGTACAGCAGCTTGCCCAGAACCTGGCCGATCGCGACCACCGCGCCGACCGCCCACCACGGCGGGCCCTGTTCGTGCTGCGCGGTCGCCGCGGCGAGGACGAAGATCTCCACGTTCACCACGGGAATCAGGGCCGAGCCGATCGCGACGCCGAACGACAACAACAGCATCCCGATCATCGTGTTGTTCCCATTCCGGTATCGGTTCGGACCCCGCTGTCACGGTACCAACGCGGACCGCCCGGCGCGGTGGGGTTGATCCCCGATATCGCCATGGGGAAACCCCTACTCAAAGGTGCGCTTACTCGAGATGCAGATCGAGGGTTCCGGTCAGCCGTGCCTCGCGCACCTGCCCGCCGCCGGTGTCCAGGGTCCGCACCAGGCCGTCCGCCCGCCATCCCGCGCGTTCGTAGAAGGACAGCGCGGCGTGGTCGGCCTCGGGAATCCAGGTGATCCCGCGCGTGAAGCCGCGGGCACGCAGCCGCCCGGCCGCGGTGGCCAGCAGCCGCCCGCCGTGTCCACGCCGCCCCCAGCGCGGCTCCACGAACAGGGTGCCGATCAGTCCCACGGTCCCGGCATCCCCGGGCAGTTCGCCGCCCACCCCGAGCAGTTCCGCGTGCGGGGCCGCTCCGCAGACGCAGCAGCCGACCGGTTCGGTGCCCTCGAGCGCGAGGAGGGTGTCGGTCTCCGCGGCGATCACCTCGCTCCAGCGCCCCTCGATGTGCTCCGGTTCGAGTTCGGCGAGCGCCTCGGCGGGCAGCAGATCCGCATAGGCATAACGCCAGGTGCGCGCCTGTATCCCGGCGATGGCCCGCGCGTCCGCACCGCTCGCCTCGCGCACCACTGCCTCCGCCATGGCGGTGACCCTATCGGTTCTGTCGGTGGCGGCTGGCAACATGACCGCCGTGACGACGTTGACCGCTGCCGCCGCCCGCCGGGCCGCACTCGCCGCGACGGGGCTCACCGAGCCCCGGCCCTCGGGAACACCGAACCGCAGACATCTCGGCAAGGTCCTGGACCGGATCCGGCTGCTGCAACTGGACTCGGTGAACGTGGCCGTGCGCGCGCACTACATGCCGTTGTTCTCCCGGATCGGGCCCTATCCGGCGCGGCTGCTCGACGAGGCCGCCTGGCAGCACCGCGCCCGTTCGCCGCGGCTGCTCGTGGAGTACTGGGCGCACGAGGCGAGCCTGCTGCCGGTCGGGGACTGGCCGCTGTTCCGCTGGCGGATGCGGCAGTTCGCGGCCAATCGTGGGCGCTGGCCCGCGCACGCCGTCGCACCGGAACTGGCGGAGAAGGTGCGCGCGTGCGTGGCGGAGCTCGGCCCGGTCGGAGCGGGCGAACTGGAGCGGGTGCTGGAACTGCGTACGGACGAGGCGAGCAGGCGCGGCGGCTGGTGGGAACGTTCGGAGGTGAAGCGCGCCTGCGAATGGTTGTTCGCCATCGGTGAGCTGACCACGGGCACCCGGGTGGGTTTCCAGCGGCACTACGACCTGCCCGAGCGGGTGCTGCCCGGGGACCTGCTCGATCGGGAGATCCCCGAGGACGAGGCGGCGCGCACCCTGGTGCGGCGTGCCGCGGGGGCACTCGGTGTGGCCACCGAACCCGATCTGCGCGACTACTACCGCCTGCCGCCCGCGATGAGCCAGGCCGCGGTGGCCGGGCTCGTCGAGGACGGGCTGCTCGAACAGGTCGAGGTGCGGGGCTGGCGGGCGCCCGCGTACAAACCGCCCGAGGGGAAGATCCCGCGCCGGACGGGAGCGCGCGCCCTGCTGTGCCCCTTCGATCCGCTGATCTGGTTCCGGGAGCGCACCGAGCGGCTGTTCGATTTCCACTACCGCATCGAGATCTACACGCCCGCGCACAAGCGGGTGCACGGCTACTACGTGTTCCCCTTCCTGCTCGACGACGTGCTTGTGGCGCGGGTCGACCTCAAGGCGGACCGGGCCGCGGGTGCCCTGCTGGTGCACGGTGCCTTCGCCGAGGACGGGGTCGACCGCGCGCACGTGGTCCGCGAGCTCGCTGCGGAATTGTGTGCCATGGCGGACTGGCTCGAACTCGGCGAGGTGGTCGTCGGTGCGAAGGGGGACCTCGCCCGCCCGCTGCGCGCCGAGCTCTGAAGGGAGGAGCTGTCGGCTTGAGTGGCGGTGCGTGGCGGGTCCGGCGGCGGTGTCGGCTGCGCGAGTTGCCCTGGCGGTTCCGCTCCCCGGAGACGGGTCAACTCGCCTTGGTGAGGGTGATGCCGCCGCCGGTGCGGCCGCGCAACCGCACGGTGCTCGCGGGTTCGGCCGCCGCGTCCGATTCCGGGCGCTGTGCCTGGATGTCCAGCTCGCTGCGCATTCGCCCGGACGCCCCCTGCAGGTCCAGTTCGGCGAGCACCCCGGAGGGCACGCCGATGCGCAGTTCGCCCGAACCGGCGGTGAGCTCCACCGAACCGGAGTGCGCCTCGCGGATGGTGATGTCGCCGTTCCCGGTGCGCGCCATGAGCTCGCCGCGCAGGCTGCCCACGGTCACATCCCCGCCGCCGGTGGTGATGGCTGCGGATTCGGACAGCCCGTCGACCGCGACCGGACCGGCCCCGGTGCGCGCCCGCAGCCGCGCGGTCACCGAGCCCACGTGCACCTGGCCGGTGCCCGCCTGCAGTTCCGTCGGACCGGTGACCGATTCCAGGCTCACCCGGCCCGAACCGGTCTGGATGTCCCCGCCCCCGAGCGGCCCGTTGACCTCCACCGAAGCGCCACCGCTGCGCAATCGCAGGGTGGATTCCGCGGGCACCCGGATCGACACGTCGAGCGGGATCAGCCGCATCGGCAACTGCTTGCTCGGCCGCACCCGCAACCGGTCCGCGCTGAACTCGATCGTCGCGTCGTGCACCGCGGTCAGGTTCCCCGCGGCATATTCGCCGATGCGTTCCCCCACCCAATTCAACAGCCCGGAAAGGCCCTCGGAACCGGTGAAGGACCACGCCGGATCCCCGGCCCCGGGGGATTCGCCGGAACCGAACTCGCGGATCTCGACGCGCACCTCGGTGCTGCCCGGTTCGGCTACGCGTACCGCGAGCCGTCCGGCGGGCAGCTCGACGTCCACGGTGACCGGGCCTTCGGCGGTGTACTCCCGTGGATACACGCTGAGATCGGGATCGCCGAGTGTCGGGTCCAGTCCCGGCCCCTCCGGCCCGCCCGCACCGCTCACCATTGCGTCCACCCGCGCATGCCGGCTCCGGAGCTCGCGCCCGGGGTGCGGGCCCTGTTGCCGGAGAGTGCTCCCTGCAGGGCCTGGCTGACGAAGGAGTTGAGCGAGAGTCCCTGGGAGGCGGCGGCCTGTTCCGCCTTGGCCTTGAGCTCCTCCATCATGCGGACGGTGACTCGGCTGATGTCACCGGTGGCGTCAGCCGAAGGGAACGGCTGTGGCTCCGGTTCCGGCTCGGGTTCGGTCTCGCTTTCGTGGCCGGTGACGACTACCTTCACGTCCCGGCCGTCCAGCCGTACCTCGACGGTGTTCCCGGCCAGTTTGGAGGTGATTTCGGCGGCCATATCGGAGAGCGCGTTCATCAACGCGAGCCGGGCGGCCGGTTCGATGGCGGCGGCGAGCGCCTGGGCGTGCCTGCGGGATTCCTCGTCGCCCGCCGAGGCGGCGGTGGCAAGGTCCTGGCGAAGGCTGGAGAGATACGGTGTCAAATCCATGACGTCATGATGGCATCAAATGTGACGTCGTGCAATGTCGCTTCGATGTCAGCGTTGCGGTGGTGGTCAGGGGAACGCGGGATCATCGGTGCATCCGGCTACCCTCGAGAACGATCCGGGGAGTCAGGACAGGAAGGATGTGCCGCCGTGGCCGAGACGGTGCCGCCGAAGGTTCAGCTGGTTGCCAAGACGGAGTTCGCACCGCCCGAGGATGTGCCGTGGTCGACCGACGCGGACGGGGGAGAGGCGCTCGCGGAGTTCGCCGGGCGCGCCTGCTACCAGTCCTGGCGCAAGCCGAACCCGAAGACGGCGACCAATGAGGGATACATCGGCCACATTCTCGAGGTCGGTCACCTCTCGGTGCTCGAGCACGGTTCGGTGACCTTCTACATCACCGGGATCTCCCGTTCGCTGACCCACGAACTGATCCGGCACCGGCACTTCTCCTATTCACAGCTGTCCCAGCGCTACGTCCCGGAAGGCAACACGGCCTTCGTCGAGCCGGACGTGATCGCCGAGGATCCGGAACTGCACGAGCGGTTCCTCGCCGCGGCGGCGGCGAGCACCGCGGCCTACCAGGATCTGCTGGAGGGTCTGGAGAAGCGGTTCGCCGACGAGCCGAAGGCGACACTGCGCAAGAAGCAGGCGCGCCAGGCCGCCCGCGCGGTGCTGCCGAACGCGACCGAGACCCGTATCGTGGTCACCGGGAACTACCGGACCTGGCGGCATTTCATCGCGATGCGCGCCTCCGAGCACGCCGATGTGGAGATCCGCGCGCTCGCCGTGGAATGCCTGCGGCAGCTGCAGAAGGCCGCGCCGAACGTGTTCGCCGATTTCACCATCTCGAGCCTGGCCGACGGTACCGAGGTCGCGTCCAGTCCACTGGTCGCCGAGGGCTGAGGAGGAATCCCGGATGCGCAAGCTCAGCATCGAGGCCTACCCGGAAAGCTACGTGGTCTGCCGCCTCGCCGCGGACGCCGAACCGCCCGCGGGCGTGTTCGCCGCGGCGGGCCTGGTGTCGGTCACCCGGACCGAGGACGAGCTCTCCATCGTGTGCCCGGAATCGGTGGCCCCGGCCGGAGCCCAGCTCACAGCGGGCGGCTGGCGGCGGCTGACCGTGCACGGACCGCTCGAGTTCAGCCTCACCGGGATCATGGCCGCGCTCTCCGGCGCGCTGGCCGAGGCCGGTGTCTCGCTGTTCGCGGTCTCCACCTACGACACGGACCATATCCTGGTGAAACAGTCCGATCTCGGTCGCGCGCTCGAGGTGCTGCGGACGGCCGGACACGAAGTGACGGAGCGAAACGATGCGGGTTGATCTCGACGAGCGGGCGCTGCTGTGCGATCTCATGCTCGAGTACGGACCGGACGCGCCCACCCTGTGCGAGGGCTGGGCGGTCCGTGATCTCGCCGGGCATCTCGTGCTGCGCGAACGCCGTCCGGACGCGGCCCCGGGGGTGCTCATTCCCGCGCTGCGCGGGCGGGCGGACCGGGTGCAGAACGAGTACGCGGCCCGCTGGCCCGAGGTGGTCAATCTGGTCCGGACCGGGCCGCCGCGCTGGATGCCGACCAGTCTGCCCTCGGTGGGCAAGGTCGCCAATACCGCGGAGTTCTTCGTGCACCACGAGGATGTGCGCCGTGCCCAGCAGGGCTGGCGTCCCCGCCCGGCCGATGCCGAACGAGATCGTGCGCTGTGGGGCGCTGTCGGCAGGATGGCCTGGCTACCGCTGCGCAAGGCGCCCTGCGGGGTGCGCATGCACGCCGAGGGCCACGGCGAGATCGTCGCGCGCAAGGGAACGCCCTCGGTGCGGATCGACGGGGCGCCCGGTGAGCTGTTGCTGTTCGCGCTCGGCCGGGATCAGTACCAGCTCGACTTCGAGGGCGATCCGGACCTGGTCCGCGCCCTGACCTCGAGCGAACGCAAGCTATAGCGCGGGTTCGCGGAAGGTGGCGCGATAGGCGCTCGGTGAGACCCCGAGCGAAGCGTGCAGGTGCTGGCGCAGCGAGGCGGCGGTGCCGAACCCGGATTCCGCGGCGATCCGGTCCACGGCGAGATCGGTCTCCTCGAGCAGGGCGCGGGCCCGGTCGAGGCGCTGGGTGAGCAGCCAGCGGGTCGGGGAGAGCCCGACCTCCTCGCGGAACCGCCTGGTGAAGGTGCGCACGCTCATCGCCTCGCGGTCGGCGAGCTCGCGCAGGGACAATGGCCGGTTCAGATTGCGCAGCGCCCAGGAGCGCGCCGCCACCGTGGAGCTGCGCTGCGGATCGGGTGCCGGGCGGCGGATGAACTGGGCCTGTCCGCCCTCACGATGCGGTGGCATCACAATGGCCCTGGCGACCTCGTTGGCGATCGCGGTGCCGTGATCGCACCGGATCATGTGCAGGCACAGGTCGATCCCCGAGGCATCCCCGGCCGAGGTGAGCACCCGGCCGTTGTCCGTGTAGAGCACGTCCGGATCCAGGTGCACGGCCGGATAGAGCGCGCGGAACCGTTCGGCGGCCATCCAGTGGGTGGTGGCCGCCGCACCGTCCAGCAACCCCGCCGCGGCGAGCACGAAGGCGCCGGTGCACACCGAGGCGAGCCGGGCGTGCGGGCGGATCCGGGCGAAGGCTTCGGCGAGCCAGGGATCCAGCTGCCCGCAGGTCTCGGCCCGGTCCGGCTCGTGGGTCGCCGGGATGACCACGGTGTCCGCCTCGGCGAGCAGTTCCGGCCCGTGCTCGACGGTGATGTCGAAGTCCGCGTCGGTGCGCACCCCGCCCGGAACCCGCGCGCAGGTACGCACCTCGTAGAGCGGTGTTCCCGCGGCGCCCCGCGCGCGACCGAACACCCGGTGCGCCGTGGCCAGTTCGAACGGGATCAGGCCGGGACGGGCGAGGACCGCGACCCGGTGCGGGCTGTCTCCGGTGAACTCGGACATGTCCCGATCTTTGCACAAGATGGCTATCCGGCCACTCGTTTGGCGATCACGCCGAGTGCACTCTCGGGGTGACCGAACACGGAGGAGGAACGGATCGATGCGGATACTGTGGGTCTTCGCGCACCCCGAGGCACGCTCGCTGACCGGTGCGCTGCGAGACACCGGGGTGGAAGCGCTCACCGAGGCCGGACACGAGGTGATGCACTCCGACCTGTACGCCATGGGCTGGGATCCGGTCGTCGGTGCCGCGGACTTCGGTCACCCCGAGGGGCGGCTGCGGGTGGCCGAGGCCTCGCAGCGGGCCCGCGAGGATGGCAGCCTGCGCGCGGACATCCGGGCCGAGCAGGAGAAACTGGATGCCGCGGACGCGGTGATCCTGCAGTACCCGCTGTGGTGGTTCGGCATGCCCGCGATCCTCAAGGGCTGGGTGGACCGGGTGTTCGTCCAGGGCTACGCCTACCGGGTGCGCGATCCGGAGACCGGCCGCACCCGCCGCTACGGGGACGGTGGACTGGCGGGAAAGCGCGGCATGGTCGTGGTCACCGTCGGCGCTCCGGCGAGCGCGATGGGGCCGAGGGCCATCGACGGGGACATGGACGATGTGCTGTTCCCCGTGCAGCACGGGCTGTTCTGGTACACCGGCATCCAGCCGCTCGCGCCATTCGTGGTGCCCGGCTCCGACCGGCTCGGCGAGGCAGAGTTCGACCGGCAGGCGGATCGGCTGCGGGCGCGGATGCGTGCGCTGCCCGCGGCGGAGCCGATCGCGTTCCGTCACCAGAACGGCGGTGACTACGACGAGTGGTTCGTGCTCCGCCCCGATGTGGCGCCCGGTTTGACCGGTTACCAGGCGCACTACGCGGCCCGCGGATAGGGCGGTACCGTTGCCCTATGACCGGACAGCCGACCCCTTGCCCGACAGCGTCCCCCGGACGTCCGTTCGGCCGGGTGCTCACCGCGATGTGCACGCCTTTCGACGAGCGCGGCGAACTCGACCTCGACCGGGCCCAGCAGCTCGCCGACCAGCTCGTGGAGCTGGGCAACGACGGGCTCGTGGTGAACGGGACCACTGGCGAGTCGCCGACCACCAGCGATGAGGAGAAGACCAGGCTGGTGCGTGCGGTCGTGGAGGCCGTGGGAACCCGCGCCACGGTGATCGCCTCGGTCGGCACCTACGACACCAGGCACACCGTGCACCTGGCCCATGAGGCCGAGAAGTCCGGCGCGCACGGCCTGCTCGTGGTCACCCCGTACTACTCGCGTCCGCCGCAGGCAGGGCTGCAGCAGCACTTCACCGCGGTCGCGGACGCCACCGAGCTGCCGATGATGCTCTACGACATCCCGCCCCGCTCGGTGGTGCCGATCGCGGTGGACACGCTGATGCGGCTGTCCGAGCACCCGCGCATCGTCGCGGTCAAGGACGCCAAGGGTGACCTGATCGCGGGCAGCGAGGTCATCGCGAACTCCGATCTCGTCTACTACTCCGGGGACGACGGGCTGAACCTGCCCTGGCTCAGCGTCGGCGCGGTCGGTTACGTCTCGGTGATCGGGCACGTGGTCGCGCACCGGCTGCGCACCATGCTGGACAGCTACGAAGCCGGCGAGGTCACCGAGGCGCGTTCGGTGCACCAGGGCCTGCTGCCGGTGCTGCGCGCTTTCTCCCGGGTCGGCGGGGTGGTGTTCACCAAGACGGCGATGCGGTTGCGCGGCCAGCCGGTCGGCGACCCGCGGCTGCCGTTGCCCGCGGCCACCGAGGAGCAGTACGCGGCCATCGCGGGAGACCTGCACGAGGCGGGTGTGCCGCTGGACGATGCTCCGGCCAGCCACATGCCCACCGCGGTGCGCGCCAATGTGGACATCAACGCCGCGTACGTCACCCCGACCACGCACACCTCGACAGGACCTCGCCGGTGAACGACTGGGCCTACCCGCCAGGGCTGACGAGCAAGACCCCGCCCGCCCTCGCCGACGGTGCGCTGCGCGTCGTCGCGCTCGGTGGCATCGGCGAGGTCGGCAGGAACATGACCGTCTTCGAGTACGGCGGCAAGCTGCTGATCGTGGACTGCGGGGTGCTCTTCCCGGAGGACGCGCAGCCAGGGGTCGACCTGATCCTGCCGGACTTCCGCGCCATCGAGGACCGGCTCGAGGATGTGGCGGCGATCGTGCTCACCCACGGGCACGAGGACCACATCGGCGCGGTGCCGTTCCTGCTGCGGCTGCGCCCGGACATCCCGATCGTCGGTTCCCGGTTCACGCTCGCGCTGGTGTCCGCGAAATGCCGGGAACACCGCCAGCAACCGGTGCTGCGCCAGGTCGCCGAGGGGGAGACCCACGAGTTCGGCGTGTTCGGCTGCGAGTTCTTCGCGGTGAACCACTCCATCCCGGACGGGCTCGCGGTCGCGATCAGCACCCCGGCGGGCACCGTGCTGCACACCGGGGACATCAAGCTCGACCAGCTGCCGCTGGACGGGCGGCTCACCGACTTGGCCGGGTTCTCCCGGCTCGGGGACGAGGGCGTCGACCTGTTCTGCGTGGATTCCACCAACGCCGAGGTGCCCGGTTTCGTCACCCCGGAACGCGAGATCGGCCCGGTGCTCGGGGATGTCATCGCGCGCGCCGAGCAGCGGGTGATCATCGCCTGTTTCGCCTCGCACGTGCACCGGGTCCAGCAGGTGCTCGACTTCGCCGCCGAGCACGGCCGCCGGATCGCCTTCGTCGGCCGTTCGATGGTGCGCAATATGGGCATCGCCGAGGACCTCGGCCTGCTGCGGGTTCCCGAGGGCCTGATCGTGGACATCGACACGGCGCTGACCATGCCCGCCAAGGACACCATCTTCGTGTCCACCGGATCCCAGGGTGAGCCGCTTTCCGCGCTCGCCCGGATGGCCAAGGGCGAGCACCGCTCGATCTCCATCCGGCCCGGCGACACCGTGCTGCTCGCCTCCTCGATGATCCCCGGTAACGAGACCGCGGTGTTCACCGTGGTCAACGGGCTGGTGCGGCTCGGTGCGCACGTGGTGCACCAGGGCAACGCCAAGGTGCACGTCTCCGGGCACGCTTCCTCGGGTGAGCTGCTGTTCCTCTACAACGCCGTGCGCCCGACCAATGTCATGCCGGTGCACGGGGAGTGGAAACACCTGCGTGCCAACGCCGAACTGGCCGTGCGCACCGGGGTGGAGGCCGAGCGCGTGGTGATCGCCGAGGACGGGGTGGTCGTCGACCTGGTCGATGGGATCGCCACGATCGTCGGCGCCGTTCCGGTGGGGCACGTCTACGTGGACGGGCTCTCGGTCGGTGATGTCGGCGAGTCCACGCTCTCCGACCGGCTCGTGCTCGGTGAAGGCGGTTTCGTGGCGATCAACGTGGCCGTGGACTCCCAGACCGGGCGCGCCGTGACCCCGCCGACGCTGAACGGGCGCGGGTTCTCCGATGATCCGAAGGCGCTCGACGCGGTGCTGCCGCTGGTGGAGATGGAACTCTCGCGCACCGAGTCCGAAGGCATCACCGACACCCACCGCATCGCGCAGGCGGTGCGCCGGGTCGTCGGCCGCTGGGTGAACGACACCTACCGCCGCCGCCCGATGATCGTGCCCACCGTCATCGGGGTCTAGCTGACCGGTTCCGCCTCCGGGGGCACGTGCTTCCCGGTGGCGAATTGGACCAGTGCCGCACCGCCGAGTACCACGAGACCGCCGGCCACCTGGGCGGGGGAGAGTGCCTGGCCGAGCAGCCACCACGCGAGCACCGTGGCCGTCGTCGGTTCCAGCAGGCCGAGGGCGCTCGCCGCGGCCGGGGACAGGTGCTGCAGGGAGAAGATCCCGCCCAGATAGGCGAGCACCGTGGAGAGCAGGACGATCGCCAGCAGCACCGGCCAGAGCGGGAACTGGGCGCCGCCCAGGACGACCGGCTTGTCGAGCAGGCCGAAGGGCAGGTTCCACGGCGGCGCCGTGCAGCCGACGATCGCCGCGCCGATGAGCAGGCCGACCGCGAGCACCCCGAACGGGTCCTTGGTGTTCGCGGCGTGCTCGCCGATCAGGAAGTATCCGGTGGTGGACAAGCCGGAACAGAATCCCGCGAGCACCCCGATCGGATCGAGAGTGAACCCTTGCCAGGGCTGGGCGACGAGTACCAGGCCGACAAGGGCGAGCCCGATGCCCAGCCATACCGTGCGCGCCAGCCCGGTGCGCCGGACGAACCGGATCCACAGGGCGACATAGAGCGGGGCGAGGAATTCGAGCAGCATGGCGATGCCGACCGGGATCCGGGCGATCGCGAGGAAGAACAGCAGCTGCGCGCCCGCCACGCCGAGCAGTCCGTAGCCGAGCAGCACCGGCAGATCCCGGCGGGTGAACCGCAGTGCACGCGGGCGGAACGCGGCCACCGCGAGAAACACGAGCACCGCGGCGAGTCCGATACGCACCGTCGCCGTCTGTGCGGCGGTCAGCCCGGCGTCCACCGCAGCGGTTGCCAGTGGCCCGGATGTCGCGAAGCTGACCGAGGAGATGAAGGCGAGGGTGAGCCCGCGCCAGTGGTCCGCTCCGGCGGTCACTCCGGGCGCCAGGGACTGACCACCGTCGTCGGCCGGCTCGGGTCCCGGAACCTCGGGGCGTCCATCTCCGCCTGGCGCAGCGGAACGAGATCGCGCACGATGGCACGCATGATGCGCTCGTGGGCCCGCCGCGCGTCGCCCGCGCGACCGTCGCGCAGACCACCGAGATCGACCGGTGCACCGAAGTGCACCTTGAAGGACGGGCGGCGCAGCATCGAGCTCGCGAAGGAACGCATGATCGGCGTGACATCGCGGAACGAGGTGACGATGTCGCAGCCCCAGATCATGGCCTCGTGCGCACCCCACTGCGCCACCGGGATCACCGGGACATCCGCGGCGAGCGCCATCCGGGCCACACCGGTCTTCCCGCGCTCGGGCCACAGACCGGGATCCAGTCCGATGCGTCCCTCCGGGTAGCACACCACCGGGCCGGGGGAGCTGCGCAGCCGTTCGATGGCCACGTCGAAGGCGTCTTTGATGCTCTGCTTGCGGCGGTCGACCCGCAGGTGCCCGCTCGCGCGCATGGCGTGCCCGACCACCGGGGTGTCCAGAATGCCCGCCGTGAGCAGGAAAGCAGGCGCGAGGCCGAGCTCGCGACAGGCGGCGGTCAGCACGAAGGGGTCGAAGTTCCCGATGTGGTTCGGCGCGAGCAGTACCGCCCGGTCGCGCAGTCCGGCGTCCACGCCACCGCTGACTTGCAGTTTCCCGCTCAATCCGACCACGGCACGGTCAATGGTCATCAATGTCTTCCAGGTGCGCGGGACCCGGCGCGGCGACTTGGCCGAAGAGCTCAGAACACTGACCATGACTGTGCAGCATCCCAGACACAGGTGCCCGGCCCGTGGCAGGGCCGCCTCTCGGCCGCGGTGTGACGGCCGTGGCGCGTGTGGCTGCCGTGTTGAGGGTGACACACGAGATACCGTGGAAGCATGGCGTCGAAAACCGTGACCGGTCGTGGCAGTGCCTCCTCGCGTGGGGGCAGTGGCCGATCCCGCAGTGGCGGGGGCACCAGCACGGCCAAGTCGACCAAGTCCCGGGCGAAACCGCGCGGCAGCGCGAACAGCGGGGGGACCAAGAGCGGCGGCGGGACGAAGAGCACCGCCAAGCCGAGCGCGCGTTCGCGCCCGGCCCCGCGGAAGCGGTCCGGCCAGGGCGCGTTCTCCCGCGGGCTGCGTTCGAGCTGGGGGCTGCTCGCGAAGGGGGCGGGCAAGGCCGCGCGCGCGGTCGGCAAGACCAAGGAACTCGAGCACGCGCACCGCAGGGACGGGCTCGCCCTCGCGCTCATCGCCCTCGGCGTGGTGCTCGCCGCCGGGGTCTGGTGGCGGGCGGGCGGACCGGTCGGCACCTACCTCGAGATCGGGGTGCGCACCGTGTTCGGCGCACTCGCCGTGGTGGTCCCGGTGGCGCTGCTCGTGGTCGCGGTGACCCTGATGCGCACCGAACCACAGCCCGAGAAACGGCCCCGGTTCGTCATCGGAACCCTGCTGGTGCTGCTCGCCCTGCTCGGCCTGCTGCACCTGTTCGCCGGTGCCCCGGTGAGCAACCAGGGCCGGATATACGCGGGCGGTCAGCTCGGGCACGTGGCGGGCGGTTACCTGTCCCAGGGGCTGACGAGCTGGGTGACGATCGTGCTGCTGGTGCTGGTGCTCGCCTACGGGGTGCTGCTGTTCACCGGGACCCCGGTGCGCGAGGTCCCGGACCGCATCCGCAACATCGGGCGCGCTCCCGGGGGCGAGGAGGATCCCGAACAGACCGCGGTGCTCGACGAGCTCGGCGGCGCGGACGCCGAGGTCAAACTGCGCAGGCCGGCCAAGCGGCGCCAGGCGCGGATGGCCGAGGACGAGGACACCGAACAGCTCACGGCACCCGAGCCCGAACCCGAGCCGGCGCCGAAGGCCAAGCCGAAGAAACCGGCCGCCGAGGTCAAGGCGACCGAACCGGCGAAGGAGGAGGCCCTTCCCGAGCAGCTGACCATCCGCGCGGTGGAAGGCGACTACGAGCTGCCCTCACTTGGCTTGCTCGCCACCGGGGACAAACCCAAGAGCCGTTCGGCGGTTAACGACGCGATGATCGAGGCGATCACCGGGGTACTCGAGCAGTTCAACATCGACGCGCAGGTCACCGGGTTCGTGCGCGGGCCGACGGTCACCCGCTACGAGGTCGAGCTCGGCCCCGGGGTCAAGGTCGAGAAGATCACCGCGCTCACCAAGAACATCGCCTACGCCGCGGCCACGGAGAACGTCCGGCTGCTCGCCCCGATCCCCGGCAAATCCGCCGTGGGCATCGAGGTGCCCAACAGCGACCGGGAAATGGTCCGCCTTGGCGATGTGCTCACCTCGGCCACCGCGGCCAAGGACCAGCACCCGATGGTGATCGGGCTCGGCAAGGACATCGAGGGCCATTTCGTCACCACGAACCTCACGAAGATGCCGCACCTGCTCGTGGCCGGTGCCACCGGTTCCGGTAAGTCCAGCTTCGTCAACTCGATGCTCGTCTCGCTGCTGTCCAGGGCCACCCCGGACGAGGTGCGGATGATCCTCATCGATCCGAAGATGGTCGAACTGACGCCGTACGAGGGCATTCCGCACCTGATCACGCCCATCATCACCCAGCCCAAGAAGGCCGCGGCGGCGCTGGCCTGGCTGGTCGAGGAGATGGAACAGCGCTACCAGGACATGCAGGCCAGCCGGGTGCGCCACATCGACGACTTCAATCGAAAAGTGCGCTCCGGGGAGATCACCGCGCCACCGGGCAGCGAGCGGGAATACCGCCCGTACCCGTACATCATGGCGATCGTCGACGAGCTCGCCGACCTCATGATGACCGCGCCGCGGGACGTCGAGGACGCGATCGTGCGCATCACGCAGAAAGCCCGGGCCGCCGGGATCCACCTGGTGCTCGCCACCCAGCGGCCCTCGGTGGACGTGGTCACCGGTCTGATCAAGACCAACGTGCCCTCCCGGCTCGCCTTCTCCACCTCCTCGCTCACCGACTCCCGGGTCATCCTCGACCAGCCCGGCGCCGAGAAACTCATCGGCATGGGCGACGGGCTCTACCTGCCCATGGGGGAGGGCAAGCCCATCCGGGTCCAGGGCGCGTTCATCGGCGACGACGAGATCTCCGCGGTCGTCGAGTTCACCAAGAACCAGGCCACCCCCGACTACACCGAGGGCGTCACTGCGGCCAAGGCCGAGAAGAAACAGATCGACGAGGACATCGGCGACGACCTCGACGTGCTGCTGCAGGCCACCGAACTCGTCGTCACCTCGCAGTTCGGCTCCACATCCATGCTGCAGCGCAAACTCCGCGTCGGCTTCGCCAAGGCCGGACGGCTCATGGACCTGCTCGAATCACGCAACGTCGTCGGCCCCTCCGAGGGGTCGAAGGCCCGCGACGTGCTCGTCAAGCCGGAGGACCTGGAGGCGACGCTGACCTTCATCCGCGGCGGCGGTGACCCGGACGCGGACGCCGGAGGCGACGAGAGCGAATAGCCACGGCTCAACTGCCGAATTTGCGGACCGCTTGGTAGTAAGTCCAGGCGAGCGCGTTGCAGCTGCCGTTGCCGTGGCAGATTCCCTTGAGATCGCTGTAGAAGTTGTCGTCGATGCGCTTTTTGCTGGTGTCGTCGAACCGGCTCTGCTTCTTGTAGTTCCGGTAGCCGAAATCGTGGCGGTGACAGGCCGGATCGAAGTCGAAGCCGACCGGTTTGTCCGGGGCCCAGGAGCAGGAATCGCTGGACCAGTCGAGCTTGTCGGCGTGCGGTCTCTCGTCGCGGACTTTCTCGAACTGGCTCGGCGAGGTGCTGAACAGGTAGTTGTCGGTGATGCTTTCGATGCTCTCGGCGCCCGCTGTCCCCGCGCCGAGCGCGATGGTGATCGCCACGATGGCGGAGCTCAGTGCGCCCCGCCGGACCCCGGTGGTGTTCATCCGCTCATATCCCCTCATATCAGGCTGATTGCGGAGGAGATTATTCGGCCGGTGACGGGCCCGGAACCCGTCGAACGGCTGGACGCGCGACCCCTCGTGGGTACGGCAAGCGACCGACTAATTACGGGTTGATGGTCATCGGGGCGCGTGCCACGGTGCTAGCGGGCCGAGAACTCGAGACGAGGAGTCGTCATGCGCCTGATCATCCGTGTGCTGTGCTGTCTGGCCGCCGTATTGCTGCTTCCGCTGTTCGGGGCGGGAATCGCGGCCGCGGCGGGGACTTCGCCACACCAGCTCGCCGCGACCACACTGCACTATGACGCGAGCGGCGCGAAGGACTATCAGGCCGAGATCGAGGCGGCGGTGCAGAACTGGAACGGTGACGTGCACAATGTGCAGCTCGCCGCGGCGCAGCAAGGTCAGGCCGCGGACTTCACGATCACCGAGGACGACGACTGGCCGCGTACTTATCCCGGCGAGAAGGTGGGCACCGGGAAGGTCGTGATCGGCAAGCAGGCCGTCGACCAGGGCTATGACAAGACACGGATCGCGGCGCACGAGATCGGGCACATCCTGGGGCTCCCGGACAACCGGGACGGTCAGTGCTCCACCCTGATGTCCGGGCACAGCGCCCCGACCTCGTGCACCGTGGCGCATCCGAACCAGGCCGAGCGCGCGCAGGTGGAGCAGAACTTCGCGGGCGGCGGGGCGATCGCCCGGCAGGCGCGCACCGGGGCCTACGTCGACTGCTTCGCCGAGAAGGTCACGAGCTGACCCGGCGCCATCGCCCGGACCGCCGAGCCGTCCCGGCCCCCCGCGCCGCCGGGACGGCTCGGCCCCCTTGGGTGGCTCAGGCGTAGCAGGAGCCGCTGAGCAGGGTCCCCGGCGGTGGGGTCGACATCGTCGTCGGCGCCGAGCAACCGCTCCGCGTCAACGTGCCCTCCGGGCTCAGCGCGTAGGTCAGGTAGTACTGCGGCGCCCGCGCGTAGTCCGGTTCCCAGGTGCTCTCCCGCAGCGCGACATCCGGAATCCCGTCTCCGTCGAGATCGCCGATTCGCTGCGTCGGAGTGCTGTGCAGTACCGAGTCGGTGACCGCGATCTTGCCCGTGGAGGTGTCGACGCGCATGGCCATCGCGGCCTCGCTGTGCGCCCCGACCGCCCCGGTGACCAGGCACAGGCTCGCGTCGTCCTTCGGCAGGGAGCACTGGCCGGATTCGAAGTGCTCGATCCCGTTCGGCTGCTGGCTGCTGAGGTTCACCAGGGAGGTCAGTTTGCCGTCCTGCCGGGTGGCTGCGAAGCTGGGGCCGAATCCGCCGGTCGAGCGGTAGCCCTCGAAATGGGTACCGTTCCCGAGGTAGCGGTCGAACACCTTCGTGCATCCGGATCCGCAACCCGGGACGGGTTCGGTTCCACCCGGTGGCTGCGCGGCCTGTGCCGCGGTGCCGGCGAGACCGGCGATGAGCATTCCCGCGGCGAGTCCCGCTCCTGCTTTTGTGCCGAATTTACGCATGATATTTCCTTTGTGTTACGGTCGACTTTCGGTTATGCATAGCAAGCGCCGGCGAGTGGAGCGCTCGGTATTGGCTGCGAATGTTTGCGCGGCTCGGCGCAGCCGGTCGGGTGGAATTTTCCAGCCTGCGGCCAATAGGTGGATTGGTATTCCGGCGCGATCGTGTGGCTCGGATCGAAGGTGCTTCCGACCATGATCATGTCCGGGATTCCCTCCCGTCGAGATCGGCGATCGAATAGGACGAGGTGCTGTGCAGCGCGGTGTCGGTCACCGTGATCGCGCCGTCGGGGTCGCTCACCCGCAACGCCATCGCTGTCGCCGTCTCGCTGTACGGGCCGTCGGCCCGGTGATCACCCAGGTGGCCGGTGCACCCTCACGCACGCACTGGAACCCGTCGAGATGCTCGATTCCCTTCGGTCCCGTCCCGCGGCCGGTCCGGCCGCGAGAACCTCCGCCCGGCGGCAGCGATCGATCTTTTTCGTATTCCGCGCATTTCCGTGACCCTCCCGGAGCCGTTCGGTTCGATCATTCCGGAAGACGCGAGGCTCTCGGGAAAGTTGCGCTATTTTCGGGGCAACCTTTGCAGGCGCTGGTGCGTGTTACTTATTCTGCCGGTTTTTCGAGCTCCAGCAGCATGCGGTGGTTGCCGAGCGTATTCGGCTTGACATAGGGCAGATCGAGAAATTCCGCGACCCCCTCATCGGCCGAATGGCGCATCTGCTCGTACACCTCTTGGGTCACCGGGGAACCCTGGATCTCGGTGAACCCGTGCTCGGTGAAGAACCGCTTCTCGAAGGTGAGGGCGAAGACCCGGGCGAGGCCGAGTTCCCGGGCGTTGTCGATGAGCTGGGTGATCAGCGCATGCCCCACACCTGCTCCGCGCACCTTCGGGGTGACCGCGATGGTGCGGATCTCGGCGAGGTCCTCCCAGAGCACGTGCAACGCACCGCAGCCGACGAGTTCCCCGCCCTGATCGGCCACCCAGAACTCCTGGACGTCCTCGTACAGCGTGACCAGTTCCTTGACCAGCAGCACACGGCCCGCGTACTCGTCGACCAGTGACTTGATCGACCGCACATCGCCGATCCTCGCTCTCCGGATGATCACGGCTTCGCCCACGGAAGCGAACCTATCGCGCGGCCCGGTGCCCGGGTGATGCGCGCCGGTAATGCCCGCGCTCACCTCGATGCCGGGCGGTTACCCTGGTAGTCGTGCCTACTCCCGAACCAACTGCCGAATCGCGCCGGGTCGCGCTGCTCACTCTCGGCTGCGCGCGTAACGAAGTCGACTCGGAGGAGCTCGCCGGCCGGCTCACCGATTCCGGCTGGCAGCTGACCGAGGCCGAGGACGGCGCCGATGTCGTCCTCGTGAACACCTGCGGGTTCGTGGAGTCGGCGAAGAAAGACTCGGTGGACACGGTGCTCGCGGCCGCCGAGACCGGCGCCAAGGTGGTCGCGGTCGGCTGCCTCGCCGAGCGCTACGGGGACCAGCTCGCGGACAGCCTTCCCGAGGCGGACGCCGTGCTCGGTTTCGACCACTACGGCCAGCTCTCCACCCGGCTGGACGAGGTGCTCGCGGGCAAGCCGATCGCCCCGCACACTCCGGCGGACCGGCGCACGCTGCTGCCGATCACGCCGGTGGAACGCCAGGAGGCGGCCCGGGAGGTCGCCGTCCCCGGCTGGGGACCGCGCACCCTGCGCACCCGGCTGGACGACTCGCCGGTCGCCGCGCTGAAGATCGCCTCGGGCTGCGACCGCCGCTGTTCCTTCTGCGCGATCCCCTCGTTCCGCGGTTCCTTCGTCTCCCGGGAGCCGGAGGACGTACTGGGTGAGGCGATGTGGCTGGCCGAACACGGCGCCCGGGAGCTGTATCTGGTCAGCGAGAACTCCACCTCCTACGGCAAGGATCTGCCGCGCGCCAGCGGGGGAACCCGCGCGCTCGAGCTGCTGTTGCCCAAGCTCGCCGCCGTCGAGGGGATCGGCCGGGTGCGGGTGTCCTATCTGCAGCCCGCGGAGACCCGGCCGGACCTGTTGCGGGTGATCGCCGAGACCGAAGGGGTCGCCGACTACTTCGACCTGTCCTTCCAGCACGCGAGCGCGCGGGTGCTGCGCAGCATGCGCCGCTTCGGCGGGCGGGAATCGTTCGTGAAACTGTGCGAGCAGATCCGGGAGTACGCGCCGCGTGCCGGGATCCGCACCAATGTGATCGTCGGTTTCCCCGGTGAGACCGAGGAGGACGTGGCCGAGCTGGAGGCGTTCCTGACCGAGGGACGGCTGGACGCCGTCGGTGTTTTCGGCTACTCGGACGAGGACGGCACCGAGGCCGCGGACTTCGCCGGGAAGCTGGACGCAGCCGAGATCAGGGCCCGCGTCGAGCACATCGGCTCACTCGCCGAGGAACTCACCGCGCAGCGTGCCGAGGACCGGATCGGGGAGCGGGTGCGGGTGCTCGTGGAGGACACCGGGGAACGCCTCGGCCGCGCGGAGCACCAGGCACCGGACGTGGACGGGGAATGTCACATCACCGGATCCGCGGAACTGGCCCGAGGGGAGTTCCTGGACTGCGTGGTGGCCGGAACGGACGGTGTCGACCTGATCGTCGAGGCCTGCGATGGCTGAACCCTCGAGCGGTGCTGGCACGAACGCCCCGGTTCCGGTGCTGAACCTGGCGAACGTGCTCACCGTCTCGCGGCTGGTGCTCGTCCCGGTTTTCCTCGTGGTGTTCTTCGTGAACGGCGGGCACGACACGGCATGGCGGCTCGTGGCCAGTGGGGTGTTCGCGCTCGCCGCGATCACCGACCACGTGGACGGCAACATCGCCCGCAGCAGGGGACTGGTCACCGATTTCGGCAAGATCGCGGACCCGATAGCGGACAAGGCACTGATCGGGGCCGCGCTGATCGGCCTGTGCCTGCTCGCCGAACTGTCCTGGTGGGTGCTGATCGTCATCGGGGTGCGGGAGCTGGGCGTGACCCTGCTCCGGTTCTGGGTGATCCGCTACGGCGTGATCCCGGCGAGCCGGGGCGGCAAGGCCAAGACCCTGTGCCAGATCATCGCCATCGGCCTCTACCTGCTGCCACTGCCGGCCGTGATCGACCCGGTGCGCATGGTGGTGATGGGAATCGCACTCGTGCTCACCGTGGCTACCGGGGTGGACTACGTGGTGCAGGCGCTGCGACTGCGCACAGCGGGGAAACGGGCATGAGCGAGCCTGCGAACGAATCATCGATACAGCGTCCGCGCGAAGCGTCGAGCTCGGCCAGGGAGCGACGATGAGTGAGCTGCTGCGCGGGCTCGGTCTCACCGAGCGGGAGGTCGCGCGGGTGCTGGACGCGTTCGCCACCCGTGACCTGACCGTGGCCACCGCCGAGTCGCTCACCTCCGGCCTCGTCTGCGCGGCGCTGACCTGCGTTCCGGGTGCGAGTGCCGTGGTCCGTGGCGGGCTCGTGGTGTACGCGACCGAGCTCAAGTCCATGCTGGCCGGAGTGGATGCGGACCTGCTCGCCGAGCGCGGGGCCGTGGACCCCGAGGTGGCCGGGCAGCTCGCGACCGGTGCCGCGCGCCACTGCGGGGCCGACTACGGGGTCGGGCTGACCGGGGTCGCCGGACCGAGCTGGCAGGATGGGGTGGCCCCGGGGACCGTGCACATTGCGATCGCCGGTCCGCACGGCTGTCACCAGGGCACGCACACCCTCACCGGTGGGCGGGAAGAGGTGCGGGCGGCCGCTGTGCGCGCCGCGATCCGGCGGTTGGGCGGTATCCTGGACGTGGTGACCGAGGGAACAACCGAGGCCGGTTGAGTCGTTCGCTTGTGGCGGAAGGCGCGAACGGTGTTGGTAAGCCGCTGTGTTTTCTCGGTAACGTGGTGCCAGCGATGGGCATCGGCGCCGCGAGGCACCGATGCGCATCATTCAAGGAAGGGAGGCACGCCATGACCATTCTGCTGCGTGAGGCGATCGGTGATCGCCTGCGTCATGCGCGTACCAGCAGAAGCCGCACGTTGCGCGATGTCTCCCGGGACGCGCGCGTGAGCCTCGGTTACCTCTCCGAGGTCGAGCGGGGCCGCAAGGAGGCCTCAAGCGAGCTGCTCGCCTCCATCTGCGAGGCACTCGAACTGCCGCTGTCCGAGCTGCTGCACAACGTGGCCAGCGATGTGGACGCGCTGGCCGGCGTGGACAGCCCGCGCGAGCCGGTGCCTGCCGAAGCGGACGCGGCTCCCGCGCTCGAGGGCCGGATGGAGAAGGGGGTCGGCTCCGGCATCGAGGGCGGCACCCTCACCCCGGCCATGTCCGGGGACTTCGCGGACCTGCGCTTTTCCGGCCAGCTCGGTGCCCAGCTGCCGGCCACGGCGATCGAGGGCGGTTACTCGTCCCGGGTGCGCTCGGGTGTCTTCGTCGCCGCCTGAGCGCGGCTGATCAGCCATGCCTGTCGCCCTGACCGTGGTCATCGTGGTTCTCGGGCTGCTCGCGATCGCCGGTCTCTCGGTGTTCATCGTGCGCATGCTGCGTTCCCGCCCGGATCAGGTCGACGAGGCCGCGGTGCGCCATCGCGCCCCGATCGGCAGCACCGCTCAGGTCTGGGAGGAGCGCGGCGAGCGGGCGGTACGTGAGCTGTCCACGCGCGCCGCCGAACTGCCCGCGCTGCTCACCGACGCGCAGGTGGTGCTGGACACGGTGCACGCCGATGCGGCCACGGCCACCGAACTCAACGCGAGCATGGCCGAGGAACAACCCGACCGGCTGCGCGCCCAATACGAGCGGCTCGCCGACCGGGAACGCCGGATGCCGGGTGCGCAGGCGGAGGCCGCGACCGGGGCGGCCCGGCGCAGGCTCGGTGCGGTGCAGGCGCGTATCGCGGAGCGGGACCGGTTGCTCGAGGCGATGGAGTCGGCCGTGCTCGAGCTCGAGGCCACCGTTGCCGAACTCGGTGGTTTCCAGATGAACGGGGTGCATCCGATCGGGGCGGACGGAACGGCCGTGGCCACGCTGCGCGCGCATGTGACCGCTGTCCGCGGCGCGTATGCCGAGGTGAACCGGCTGAATCCGGGGCCGGGTGAACCGATCAGGGCGGCGGAGGAGAGCGCCACGGGGGATACTGGACCTGTCGCCGGTCAGGGATGACCCCGGGCACGGTAGGGTTCGCCCTGAATTCGGCGAGGTTCGGTGGCCATGGCGCACCGTAACCTGAGACGATGGAACCAGCACAGCAGACGGGTCGTTGCCTGTTCAGGTACGGGCGACGAGTGCGCGCGAGCGGATGGGCACCGTCGCGGACACGAGACAGTAGAGGCGGGTAGAGCAGATGGCCAACCCTTTCGTCAAGGCGTGGAGGTACTTCCTCGCCGCGTTCGGCGCGAAGATTGACGAGGTCGCCGACCCGAACGTGCAGTTGCAACAGGCCATCGAGGAGGCGCAGAAGCAGCACCAGGCGCTCTCCCAGCAGGCGGCCTCGGTGATCGGCAACCAGCGCCAGCTGGAGATGAAGCTCAACCGCCAGCTCGGCGAGGTCGAGAAACTCCAGGCCTCGGCGCGCCAGGCGGTCGTGCTCGCCGAGGAGCACCGGGCCAAGGGTGACGAGGAGAAAGCGGCCCAGTTCGACCAGGCCGCCGAGGGCTTCGCGAACCAGCTGGTCACCGCCGAGCAGGGGATCGAGGAGCTCAAATCCCTGCACGACCAGGCCATTCAGGCCGCCGAGCAGGCGAAGAAGGCTGTCGAACAGAACTCCTACAACCTGCAGCAGAAGCTCGCCGAGCGGAACAAGCTGAAGTCGCAGATCGAGCAGGCGAAGATGCAGGAGCAGGTCGCCGCCTCGATGAGCCAGATGTCCGAGCTGGCCGCGCCGGGCAGCACGCCCTCGCTCGAAGAGGTCCGGGACAAGATCGAGAAGCGCTACGCCACCGCGGTCGGCCAGGCGGACCTGGCCAAGAACACCGTGCAGGGCCGCATGATGGAGGTCGAGGCGGCCACCAACAAGATGGCGGGCAGCTCGCGGCTCGACCAGATCCGTGCCTCGGTCAAGGGCGGCCCGGTGGCCGGACAGGTCACCAGCGGTGAGTCCAGCGCGAGCAAGCCGGCGCCTTCTGCGGACATTCAGGCCGAGATCGCCAAGCGGGTGCAGCAGACGAACAACGAAGCCGACAAGGCATAGCGACCCGTCATGGGCTCGGCCAGAAACCCCTTTGGTGAGCTCGTCAGTCAGGTCGTCGGCGATCAGGTGCGGGCCAGTCCCGTCGTGGACGAGGTCCGGCGCCGATTCAACGCATGGCGGGATCCCCGGGCCAAGGCCCTGCGGGCGCGCAAGCGTGCGGTGCGGGCCACGACCACCTGGGGCGGCCTCACCGCCGTCTCCGGGGGTGGTGCCGCGCTCGAGTTCGCCTATGTCAACGACGGTGCCTTCGCGTACGGCCTCGCCGGATTCGGTGCGCTGACCCTGATCGCGACGCTGTCCTCCGGGATGCGCACCCGGCGGCTGTACAAGGTCCCGCTTCCCGAACCCGCACGGGAACGGCAGGCGCTGCCGCCCAACTCCTCGCGCGCCCATGAGCCCATGCGCAGGCTGGACGCCGCCGAGCAGACCTTGCACGAGCTGCTCGGCGAGCTGCGCACCCCGAGTGGCGCGGTCCCGGTCGTCCCGGGCGGTTCACTCGATTCGGCGGCCGGCGCGGCCGCCACCGCCGCGGAGAACCTGCGCGGGCTCGCCGCCCGTTTGCAGGCGATCGAGCGGAGCAGGGCGGCCACCGCGCCCGCGGATCGGGCGGCCCTGAACGAACCGATCGACACCCTGGCCGGGCAGCTGCACGAGGGTGTGGACGAGTACGGAAAGCTGGTCGCGGCCGCTGCCCGGGCCGTCGCCGCGAGCGCCAGTCGGCCGAGCTCCACCGCGGTGACCGAGGCGACCGATGAACTTTCCGGCCTGGCGAGTGCCTTGCAGGAACTTTCACGGCACTTCCCGCGCTGAGGTGAAATTCCAACTATCCAGGGAATAGGTGCTCTTCCCGATCGATTTGTTATCATTCCGTTAGTCCGTCCGGTCCGGGAGTTTGACCAACCACCCCGGATCGGGCGATGTCGGGGATTGCGGAGGAGGGACGCGTGGCACTGTGGCCGGTGCACAGCGATCGCGAGCTGTCCCCAGCCGCGCCCGTGCTCGGCCCGCGTGAACGCATTTCCCGCCCGCTCGCCTTCGCCCTCGGTCTGCAGCACGTGGCCGCGATCTCGTTCGCCGGGTTGCTCGTGCCGAAGCTGACCGGGATGCCGGTCTCCACGACGCTGCTGTTCTCCGGAATCGGCACACTGCTGTTCCTGGTGCTCGCGGGCAATCAGGTGCCCGGCTACCTCGGGCCCTCCTACGCCTTCCTCGGCCCGCTCGCCGCCTTCTCCCAGGACGGGGTCGCCGCGCAGCTCGGCGGCGTACTCGCGGCCGGACTGCTGCTCACCGCGCTCGGGATCGCGGTCAAGGCACTGGGGATCCGGTTCCTGGAAAGCCTGCTCCCGCCGGTGGTCACCGGTGCGATCGTGCTGCTCGTCGGGATGAGCGTCACCCCGGTCTCGGTGGTGTTCGTGATCGGCCAGCCGGTGCTGACGGTGATCACGGTGCTGGCGATCCTGCTGGTGATGCTGCTCGGCAGGGGAGTGGTGCGGCGGTTCGCGGTACTGATCGGGCTGCTGATCTCCTGGCTGGCCGCGCTGCCGCTCGGCGGCCTCTCCGCGGAGGCGACCGCCGCGGTCTCCGAGGCACCCTGGTTCGGTCTCCCGGTCTTCAACACCCCGGTCGTGCACCCGAACGTCGTGGTTGCCGCGATCCCCGCCGTGGTGGTGCTCGCCGCGGAATACGTCGCGCACATCAAGGCGGTCTCCGCGGTGACCGGGCGCAACCTGGACGGGCGGGTGGGGGACGCGGTCATCGCGGGCGGGCTGACCAGTGTCGTCGCCGGGCTCTCCGGCGGTGCCCCGGTCACGAACTCGCTGGGGAACCTCGGCGTGCTCGCGGCGAGCAAGGTGTACGCGACCGCCCCGTGCGCGATCGGCGGGGTGGTGGTCGCCGCGCTCGCGTTCTGCCCGAAGTTCACCGCGGCACTCGCCTCGGTTCCCTACGGGGTCGTCGCGGGCGCCTCGATCGTGGTCGCGGGCATGATCGTGCGGATCGCGCTGCGCATCTGGCGGATGTCCGGAGTGGTGCTCGCCGCCCCGGTCACCCTGGTGCTGTTGATCATCGCCGTGGTCGGCGGGTCCAGCGTGCTCCCACTGGTGTTCGGCGACCTGCGCATCAACGGTCCGGTGTGGGGCGCGGTGGCGATCCTCGCGGGCTACCCGGTGCTGGACGGGGTGCGCCGGGCGGCCGTCCGGGTGCGTACCCGGGCCGCGGCGCGCACCAGCGCCGGGCCGCGGTAGATCAGCCCGGTGTAGAGCTGGACCAGGCTCGCGCCCGCGTCGAACATTCGCCGCGCCGACTGCGCGTCCATGATCCCGCCGCAGCCGATGATCGGCAGCCGTCCGCCGGTGCGCTCGGCGATGAACCGCACCAGCTCCAGCGAGCGATCCCGCAGCGGTGCCCCGGAAAGCCCGCCCTGCTCGGCCGCGAGCGGTTGTTCGGCGGCCGCGATCCCGTCCCTGGCGAGCGTGGTGTTCGTGGCGATCACCCCGTCCACCTCCCGCGCGGCGAGTACCTCGAGCAGTTCGTCCAGCGCCGGCTCGGACAGGTCCGGGGCGATCTTGACCAGCAGCGGTTTACGGGCACCCAGCCGGTCCAGCTCGGCTCGCAGCGCCGCAAGCAGCCCGTCGAGCGCGGTCGCGTCCTGCAGCCCGCGCAGTCCCGGGGTGTTCGGTGAGGAGACGTTGATCGCGAAGTAGTCGCCGTAGCGGTGCAGGGCACGCAGCGAGGAGGTGTAGTCCCCGACCGCCTCCTCGACCGGGGTGCGCTTCGACTTGCCGATGCTGATGCCGAGCGGGTACCCGAGCGGCCCGAGCCGGCACAGGCGCGCGGCCAGTGCCGTGGCACCGGCGTTGTTGAAACCCATCCGGTTGATGATCGCCTCGCTCTCCGGGAGCCGGTACAGCCGCGGCCGGTCGTTGCCCGGCTGCGGATGCCAGGTCACCGTGCCCGCCTCGACGAAGCCGAAACCGAGCGCGGGCCACGCGGGAAGGGCGCGCCCGTCCTTGTCCATTCCCGCGGCCAGTCCCACCCGGTTCGGGAACCGCAGCCCGAACACCTCGACCGGCTCCCCGCCACGGAAGATCCGGGTCCCGGCGCGCACCGCACCAGGAGTGGAATCGAGCGCGGCGATCGCGCGCAGGGTGTACTCGTGGGCGTGTTCGGCGTCACCGCCGCCGATTCGGAACAGGGTCGCGCGCAGCAGGGATCGGTACAGGTTCACGGCCCCGATTATCGCCGACTTGAAAATTGCGCCCGCACCTGCCGCAGCAGCTGCTCGAACAACTCCGCGGTCTCCTTCGCGCCCTTGCCGCGCAGCGCGTGGATCGGCCGGCAGGCGCCCTGGGCCTGCTGGATAGCGGTGCGTTCGGGAAAGCTCGTGTCCAGCAGCAGATCGCCGAACACCTCGCGCAGCTCGGTGACCCGGAACTGGTGCTCGACCGAACGCGGTTTGACCCGGTTGGGCAGGATGCTGATCGGGCGCGGTTTGCGGTACCGCTCCGCCTGCTCGTGCACGGCGGCCACGGCCCGGCGCATTCCGGAGACGGCGAACATCGTCGGCTCGGTGATCAGCAGTGCCCCGTCCGAGGCGAACAGCGCGGAGCGGGTGAGCTGGCCGAGCGAGGGCGGGCAGTCGACCAGCACCAGCCCGTACTCCCGCCCCGCCGCGGGCAGCCTGCCCAGTACCCGTTCCAGGCGGCCAACCCGATAGGAGCGCGGATCCGGATGGTTGTGCGATTCGGTCTCCTCGGCGCCGACGAGCACATCCAGGTGTTCGCTCCAGGGGCTCGGGGCGATGGCGGACAACAGGGTGCTCGAGCGCGGGTCGCCGAGTACGGTCGCGATGCTCGCCTCGGTCTCGCCGGGATCGAGTGCGGTGGTCGCGTTGCACTGCGGGTCGAGATCGGCCACGAGGGTGGGAACACCGGCGTGCGCGGCGGCCGAGGCGAGCCCGAGGGTTACCGTCGTTTTGCCCACGCCACCTTTGAGCGAGGCGATCGCGAGGGTAGGCACGCGGGCACCATACACTCACGGTCATGCGAGCCGATGCCGTGCGACGCGCGTTGCGTACCGAGCTGGAAGCCGCACGGGCACGGGGAGCCGAGCCGGTGCGGGTGGTCGATGTCGGCGGGGGGACGGGGGGCTGGGCGGTACCGCTCGCCGAGTTCGGCGCGGCGGTCACCGTGATCGATCCCAGTCCGGACGCGCTGGCGAATCTGCGCCGCAGGGCGGTGGACGCGGGCGTTGCCGAGCTGATCACCGCCGTGCAGGGGGACACCGAGGCGCTCGCCGACTGCGTGCCCTCCGGCGGAGCGGACCTGGTTCTGGGGCACGGGATCCTCGAGGTGGTCGACGACGTCGGTGCCGCGCTGGCCGCGTTGCGGGCCGCCACCGCACCCGGTGGGGCGATCTCGCTGCTGGTGGCCAACAAGTACGCGACCCTGCTGCGCATGGTGCTCGCCGGGCGGGTGATCGAGGCGCACCGGTTGCTCGACGATCCCGACGGTGCACCGGCCGGGGACATCCTGGCGCGCCGGTTCGACGTGGATTCCCTGCGCACGGCACTGGAGGAAGCCGGGCTCGAGGTGAGCTCACTGCACGGCTACGGGGTGCTCGCCGACCTCGTGCCCGGTGCCACGGCGGAGGACCCCGGTGTCGCCGAGGCGCTCGCCCAGCTGGAACTGGTCGCCGCGGGCACCTCACCGCTGCGTGAGATGGCCGCCCAGTTGCACGCGCTCGCCCGGCCCCGCTGAAATGGGAACCCTGCGGGGCGCGGCAGGAGAGTTCGCGACCGGTCTCACCGAACCGGCCGACGGTGTGTACGCCTGGCTGCAGCCGAACGGATCCTGGGGTGAGACGAACGCGGGCGCGGTGCGCGGGGACGGCGAAGCACTCGTGGTGGACACGCTCTGGGACCTGGACCAGGCGCGGCGATTCCTCGGCGCGCTGACCGAGCAACTCGACGGGACCCCGATCACCGCCGCGGTGAACACCCACGAGGACGGCGACCACTGGTGGGGAAACGCGGCGCTGCCTGGATCGGCGACGGTGTACGCCACCGAGGCGGCGATCGAGGCGATGGCCGGGGACGACCCGGCGCGGATGGCCCGCCTGGACCGGCTCGCCGAACTCGGCGCGCGGCTGCCCGGAGCGGCCGGCCGGCTCGGCGGTTACGTGCACGGGATGCTCGGCCCGTTCGAGCACGCGGTGGTGCGCACCCGGCTCCCGGACAGCCCGTTCACCGGAGCGCTCGAGGTCTCGGTCGGCGGACGGCCGGTGCGGTTCATCGACCTCGGCCCCGCGCACACCCGCTCCGATGTCGTGGTGCACGTGCCCGATGCGGACCTGGTGTTCTGCGGTGACCTGCTGTTCATCGGGGTGGCCCCGGTGTGCTGGCACGGACCGGTCACCGGATGGATCTCCGCGCTGGACCGGTTGCTCGCACTGGGGGCGCGTACTCATGTGCCCGGCCACGGGCCACCGTGCGGACCCGGGCGGGTGCGGGAACTGCGGGACTACTTCTGCTGGCTCGTCGAAGCGGGTGGGCGCGCCTTCGCGGCGGGTGCCGATGTGCGCACCGCGGCCCGGCGGCTGCTCGACGACCGGGGCAACGCGGCCTTCGCGCACTGGCACGACCAGGAGCGGCTGGCGATCACTCTGGAAACGGTGCGCCGCGACTATCTCGGCCTCGGACCGCCGTCCAGGGAACCGGCCGCGCTGGCCCGGCTGCTCGGTACCTGCGCGGCGCTGCGCTGAGACAGTGGCGGAGTGCCTTCGCGGGGACAGTGGCGGAGTGCCTTCGCGGGGACAGTGGCGGAGTGCCTTCGCGGGGACAGTGGCGGAGTGCCTTCGTATGCCACCTCGGCGCCTCGCGGCGTTGTCCTCGTGCTGCCGGGCTTTCGACGTTGCAGGGCCGCTGCTGACGAGCGTCGGGCCTCGCGACGGCCGAGAACCCGCAAACGCACTCTGAGACTGTCGGGCTCTGCCCTTAAGCTGGTCGCATGGGTCGGAGTGGGCAGTTGCCGCGCGGATCGAGCGCGTACCGGGCCACGCCGGATCGCCCGTGGCCCTCCGACGAGGGCTGCCCGATCCTGCATGTGGACATGGACGCCTTCTTCGCCTCGGTCTCCACCCGGGAGCGCCCCGACCTGGCGGACAAGCCGGTCGTGGTGGCCGGTGGCGGGGTGCGCGGGGTGGTGTCCTCGGCGAACTACATCGCCCGCGAATACGGGGTGCGCTCGGCGATGCCCGCGTCCCGGGCGCGCACCCTGTGCCCGCACGCGGTGTTCCTCGAACCCGAGTTCGAGCAGTACGCGGCGGTCTCCCGGGATGTGATGGCGCTGTTCCGGGAAATGACCCCGCTGGTCGAACCCGTGAGCCTGGACGAGGCCTTTCTGGACGTGTCCGGTGCGCTGCGGCGGCTGCGCAGCACCCCGGCTCAGCTCGGTGAGCGGCTGCGTGCCCGGGTCTTCGCCGCGCACAGGGTGAGCTGCTCGGTCGGGGTCGGGCCGAGCAAGTTCATCGCGAAGCTCTCCTCGGGCCTGGCCAAACCGGACGGCATGGTCGTGGTCCCGCGCGGGGAGGTGCTGGACTTCCTGCATCCGCTTCCGGTTTCCGCGCTGTGGGGTGTCGGCGAAGTCACCGAGCGTAAGCTGCGCTCCTACGGGATGGAGACCGTGGGTGATATCGCCGAGATTCCGCTGGCCCGGCTGCGCAAGCTGGTCGGCAACGCGGCGGCCGAACACCTGCACACCCTGGCCAGCGGGGTGGACGAGCGCCGGGTGACCCCGCACAACGAGGAGAAGTCGCTCGGTGCGGAGACCACCTTCGAGTACGACTACGAGGACCCGGATGTGCTGCGCCGGGAACTGCTGCGGCTTTCCGGCCGGGTGGCGGCGGGCCTGCGCCGCAAAGGGCTGCGGGCCCGCACGATCTCGATCAAGGTGCGCTATTCCGACTTCCGCACGATCACCAGGGCATACACCATGCACGCGGCGACCGATTCCTCCCGCGAGGTGTACCGGCACGCCGAACGGCTGCTGAGCACCGCGGTCGCCCCGGGGCCGATCCGGCTGCTCGGGGTGCGCACCGAGGGCCTCGGGGAGACCGAGCACGAACCGACACAGCTGGAGTTCGCCGCGGAGACCGAGGACAGCTGGCGAGAGGCCGAGGTGGCCGCGGACAAGGCCAACGAACGGTTCGGTGGCGCGATGGTGCGGCCCGCCTCGTTACTCTCCGGAGGCGCCCGGCGGGGGAACAACCGGCACGACTCGTGATGAGTTGCGGGGATCGGGTAGTCCGCCCGGGCCGAGACTCGTAGACTGGTGGTAACAGCCGTGAAGGTCACCCGCCGGGAGCATGGGCCCGGCGACGTGGAGCAGTGCCGGAGGAGGAGTCGTGCCACTCTCCGAGCATGAGCAGCAGCAGCTCGACCAGATCGAGCGAGCGCTCTACACCGAGGACCCGAAGTTCGCGTCGAACGTACGGGGGGCGAAGCTCAGTAAACCGTCGCGAAGTCGACGACTACAGGGCGGAGTGCTCGCCGTCGTCGGTCTCGGACTGCTGCTCGGTGGGCTCGTCATTCCACTGCGAGTCGCCGAGATCCCGATCGTGAGTGTGGTCGGATTCGTCGTGATGTTCGTCGGCGTCGTGCTGACGATCACCGCGCTGCGTGCCGGTGCCCAGGACGAGGCGGAATCGGCGAAGGGCGGCACCGCCAAGGGCCGCGCCAAGAGCCCACTCGCCAAACGGATGGAGGACCGGCTGCGCAAGCGGTTCGACGACCGCTGACCGGTGGCCCGCCGGTCAGCCGGCCGATGTGGTGCCCTGATCCGGCGCGGTGCGATTCGGTTCGGCGCGATCCGCCGCGGGAACCGGGCGCCGCAGCACCGAACGCGGCCAGAACCGGTCCCGTGCCCGGAGCGGATGGGCAAGCGCGAGGGCACCCAGAACCTCCCGGACCGCCTGCTCCAGTCCGGGATCGGACCGGGCGGCTCCCGCGGATGCGGGCGCGTACCAGCTGCGTTCGAGTTCGGTCACGATCAACCGCAGTTTCTGCTTCGCGGCCTCGTCCAAGCCGTGTTTGTCGGCGAGCCGTGCGGCCAAGGCACGGACCGAACGGTTCGCGGGAAGCGTCACCTCGCGGTCGGTCGAGGCGTCCAGCACTTCCCGCCACCCCGCGGCCGCGGCCTCCGGCGCGCCCGAGCCCGCGATCCGCAGCCGTCGGCGCATCCGCTGCCTGCGCAACATTGCCGGTGCCCCGAACACGAGCGCGAGCAGTGCGAGGAGCACCAGCCACCAGGACACGAAGCTGAGTGCGAGCAGCGCGGCCAGGGCCCAGACCACCGCCGCGCCGCCGGTGAGCACCCGGATCAGTGCTTCAGCGCGCATGCCTGCCCCCGTTCGATCGCCGCCGCCTGGAGAGCAGCCGCGCCGCCCCGGTCAGCCCGCCGGCCAGGACGAGCAGCGCGAGCAGCACCCACAGGGCACCGCCTGGCGCGCTGAGGGTGAACGCCTTGGCCAGCGGTGGCCACCAGTCGTCGTCCTCCGCGGGCGGCAGCACGGGACTCATGGAGAGCTGATCCCTGGACGGCGCGGGCGGGCCGGGGGAGACCGAGGGCACCTCCGAGGACGGGGCGGGGCCTGCGCTGTTGTCCGGTGCGTCCACGCTCTGCGCGCGCTGCAGATAGGGCGGGGTGACCCCGCGCCCGTCGGCGAGCGGGGTCGGGTCGAAGGTCATCCAGCCGTAGCCGGGGAAGTACACCTCGACCCAGGCGTGCGCGTCCTGGGTGGTGACCGAGCGGTGGTCCTTCTCCTTGGTGCCCGGGGTGAATCCGACGGCGACCCGGGCCGGGATGTGCTGGCTGCGCACCAGCACCGCCATGGCCGAGGCGAACTGTTCGCAGAACCCCTGCTTGCCGTGGAACAGGAAGTCCGCGAGCGGATCGCCGAGTCGTTGCGGTTGGGTGTGCAGCGAGTAGCTGAAATTGCCCGGTGCGACGAAGTACGACCAGATCGCGCGCACCTTGTCGAAGGTGCTGCCCTTGCCCGCGGTGAGCCGGTCCCCGAGCTGGAGAACCCGGGCATCCACGGCAGGCAGCCGGGTGTATTCCTCGGAATTCGGCAGCCCCTCGGTCCCGGCCGGTGCGGTGCGCAGCTCCGAGGCCGAGGGCACGGCGAGGCTGGCCTGCTCGGTGTAGTCGGTGGGTTCGGCGGGACTGCGGGCGAACGCGGCGCTCATCGTCGGATCCCATCGCCAGATCCGCGGATCGAGCCCACTGACCTGGCCGGGAACCCCGTACAGCGGCAGCCAGTTGTCCCGCCAGTTGACCGGCTGGATGTCGATGTTCGCGCTGCGCGGTGCCGGTACCGAACCGGGTGGCCGCTGGAGCTCGCCGCGTAGCTGCTGGCCGCTGCCGATCGTGCCGACCTGCCAGCCCGAGCGCGGATCGAACCTGGACAGCGTCACCGCGCGCAGGTAACCGGCATCCGCCTGATCCCCGCGCACCCGGAACAACTCGACGGTGTCATCGGGATTGTCCAGCTCGCCGCGCAGTTTGGTGAACGGGTTGAGCCCCCAGGATCCGTTCACCGTCCGGCGCCCCTCCTGCTCGCCGGGGAAGGTTCCGGAGGTGCCGATCACGGTCACCGTCGCCCCGGCGAACAGCGCCAAGGCCAGCGCGACACCGGTGACCGCCACCATCGGCGTGGTCACCCGCAGGCCGGTTCCGGTCAACCCGACCTCACCGCGCCACTCGCGCTGTCTGCGGGCCCGGTCCACCGCGAGCAACAGCGCGAAGGCCACCCCGCCGAGCAGGAACCCCCACCAGGGCAGCAGGTCATCGGCGAGCGAGGCAGGCACCGCGTACACGCCGAGCAGCAGCAACCCGGCCACCGCCGGCATCCGGATATCGACCACGAGCAGGTCGACGAGCACCGCGATGATGCCGATGGACAGCACGATCAGGCACTGCATGGCCGCGGTGGCCGGAACCGGGGGGCGCCCGGTGCGGATCTCGTCCACCGCGGCGCTCAGCAGCGTGCCCAGATCGCCGAGCGCGCCCGGTCCGGGAAGCACGCCGAGCACCGCGTTCGCGCTGAACAGCGAGGCGCAGCAGCACAGCAGTACGAACAGCTGCACCAGCACCACGACCGGCGGACCGTACGCGGTGCGCAGCCGGGGCACGAAAGTGCGCAGCAGGACGCCCACCCCGACGATCGCGACCACCGCGCCGAACAGCGATTCGAACCACGCCCCGCCCGCGATGAGTTCGGCCATCGCGGTCGACACGGCGAGAACCGCGATGCCGCCCGCCGCGGGCAGTAGCAGCCCTGGCCGGTTTCCGGTGCGTGCACTCATCGCACTCGCTCCCCGGGGGAGCTCGGCGCTTCGCGCACACGCTGTGTCTTCGGTTCGCTCGCGAGCTTGCTCATGAGCACTCGCTCCCCCGGGGAGCTCGGCGCTTCGCGCGGACGCTGCGTTTCCGGTTCACCGGCGAGCTCGCTCATGATGGCACCTCGAGGTGCCCGGTCGCTGCTTTCGCCGCCTCGCACAACCGCTGCCAGGTGTGGGCGAGCCCATCGCCCGGGCCCGCGATCACGACCGCCCAGCCCGCAGCGGTGAGCAGCTGCGCGCCCTCGTGGACATCCGCGATCTCGCCGGTGTCGCCCGGGCTCCACGCCGCGACGTCGAGCAGCACCGCGAGCCCGTTCGTGTGCCCGGCCGTGCTGGCGATCAGTTCCCCGAGCGCGGGCCGCGAGCAGGCGCCGAGTACCGCGATGATCGCCCGCTCCTCGGCGAGCCCGCCCGGCATCGCCAGCTCGCGCCGGTGGGTGGGGCGCAGTGCGGCGAGCGCGTCCAGGGTGGCCTGGCCCTGATCGGCCGCGGCGTCCTGCCCCGCCAGCTCGGCGCCGTCCTCGGTGACCAGCCGCACCGGAAAACCGTGCGCGTGCAGGTGCAGGCACACACTCGCGGCGAAGGAGATCGCCCACTCCACCGAAGCCCCGGTGCCGTGCCCGCGATGCGCCGCCGCGCGGTGGTCGAGCAGCACCGTGCTGCCCCCACCGGAGGGGCGCTCCTCCATGCGGACCATCAGCTCGTCCCGGTGCGCGGTGGACCGCCAGTGCACCTTGCGCAGATCATCGCCGTGCCGGTACTGGCGCACGATCGCGTCCTGCTCACCGTGCCCGGCCCGGGCGCGCCGTGGACCGGAGCTGTCCGCCGAGCCGTGCCCCACCGGCATCCCGTGCAGCTTCGCCGTGCGCGGCACCACGAGCAGACCGGCCGGTTCACCGAGCCTGCGGCTGAACTCGGCCAGCCCGAACGGATCGGAGACGCGCACCACGGCCGGGCCGATCGGGTGCACGCCGCGCAACATCGGATGCAGTGGATAACGCAGTTCGACGGTGCCCGAGGTGAGCCAGTCGATCACGAACCGGGGCTTCGCGCCCGCCGCGTAGGGCACCGTGTCCTCCACGAGCACCCCGGAGGTCGGCAGCCGGGAGGCGCTGGAGAGGTGCAACAGCACCTCGGTCCTGCTGCCCGCGGCGACCCGGTGTGGGCGCAGGCTCCGCGTGCACCGCAGCCGGGTGCGCGCCCAGCGCGCGACCAGGGTGGCGAGCAGTGGGAGGGCGAACACGAATATGGCCACCCGCAGCATGTCCCGCTCGTCCAGCACCACCGCGCACCCGGCCGCGGCGATCCCGGCCGCGAGCAGGCAGCGCCCCCGTGTGGTCATGCCCGTGTTGATCATCGCCTTGCCGGTGCGTGCGGTACCGGGATCTTGCCGAGCAGCGCGCGCACGAGCTCACCGGGGGAGCGGCGGGCCGCGGCCGCCTCGGGGGTGAGCACGAGCCGGTGCGCGAGTACCGGGACTGCGATGGCCTGCAGGTCGTCCGGGACCACGTACTCCCGCCCGGAAAGCGCGGCGTGTGCCCGGGCGGCCCGCACCAGGTGCAGCGTGGCGCGCGGGGAGGCACCGAGGCGCAGTTCGGCGAGCCGCCGGGTGGCCCCGACCAGTTCGATCGCGTACCGGCGCAGTTCGCCTGCCAGGAACACCCGGGAGGTCGCCGCGATCAGCGAACGCACCTGCGCGGCATCCGAGACCGGGCCGAGCTCGGTGAGCGGGTCGTGCCCGGAGTGCTCGTCGATCATCGCGAGCTCGGCGCTCGGGTCCGGATAACCGATCGAGACGCGCGCCGCGAACCGGTCGCGCTGGGCGTCCGGCAGCGCGTAGGTGCCCTCCATCTCGATCGGGTTCTGGGTGGCCACGACCATGAACGGGCGGTCGAGTAGATAGGTCGTGTTGTCCACCGTGACCTGGCGTTCCTCCATGCACTCGAGCAGCGCGGACTGGGTCTTCGGGGAGGCCCGGTTGATCTCGTCGCCCACCACCAGGTTCGCGAACACCGGACCGTGGCTGAACTCGAAGTCTCCGGTCGAGCGGTTGAAGATGGACACCCCGGTCACGTCGCTGGGCAGCAGGTCCGGGGTGAACTGGATGCGGGAGACCGAGCAGTCGATCGACCGGGCGAGTGCCTTGGCCAGCGAGGTCTTGCCGACCCCGGGCACATCCTCGACCAGCAGGTGCCCTTCGGAAAGCAGGGTCACCAGCGCGATCCGGACCACCTCGGGCTTGCCGACGAGCACGCGCTCCACATTGGCGCCGATCCGTCCGGCGACCGAGCGGACGTCCTCGATCGTCTCCCGGTCGATGCCCTCGAACCCGGCACCGTCGATCCCGGCGCCCGCGTGTGCGCCGGGTTCGCCGACCGGCAGGTGCTCGTGCCTGCCGAGGACTCCGTCGTCGGTACCCGTCCTCGGACTCGTCGTCACTCGACCCTCCTGTCTGCCGACCCTGGTGTGCTGGCAGTGCGCCCGTCAATTGTGGCCCGAAGGCGATTCGCGACGAATCCCGCCCACGTACTGCTCTCAGGTTCCCGCACCGCGCAGGTGAACGCCACCACCTCCCGCCCCACGAGTCCCCACCACGGGCTCCACCACGCTCCCCACTTTGCCCCCTGTTTCGCACCACTGACTTCCGTGGGTCGAGCGTGACCTGCGGTTTTTCCGGTGGTGGGCGGTGGGGGAAGCCTCGGATGGGGCCTCGGGGCGCGGGCTAGGGCGCGTTTCCCCCACTTCGCCCCCACCGCGCTGGCCTGCATGGACGCGATTCCTTCGATGCGGTATACCGAGTGGGAGCGGTTGACGGTGGTCGATCGTGGGGTACAGTGGTGACATGTGGGGCAACGCGGTGGCGGACGGATCGGTCGCTGGTTGCCGGAGCTGCGCGGAGGTGAGTGCCGGTGTTCCTCGGTACGCACACCCCGCGTCTGGACGACAAGGGCAGGTTGACGTTGCCCGCGAAGTTCAGGGACGCCCTCGCGGGCGGGCTCATGATCACCAAGGGACAGGATCACTGCCTGTACGTGTTTCCCCGCGACGAGTTCGAACAGATGGCACGCAAGGTCGCGGAAGCGCCCTTCACCAACGAGGCGGTGCGCGCCTACCAGCGGTACCTGTTCGCCGGGACGGACGAGCAGCGGCCGGATGGTCAGGGGCGGATCTCCATCGCGACGGAGCTGCGCCGCTATGCGGGGCTGGCGAAGGAGTGCGTGGTGATCGGTGCGGTCACCCGGCTGGAGATCTGGGACGCCGAGGCCTGGCAGCGCTATCAGGACGAACACGAGGACTCCTACGCGCAAGCGCAGGAGGAGGTGCTCCCAGGCGTGTTCTGACGCGCTCGCGGTGCGCTGTGGTCTCTGTCCGCTCGTGCACGGGCCCTGACGCAACTTCCCCGGCGTCAGGTAACGGCGGCGGACCGAGACCACAGCGCATCGGCGGGGAGCCGGCGAAGGGAACCACGGTGACCGGGTACACGCACGAGCCGGTGCTGCTCGAGCGGGTACTCGAGCTGTTCGAACCCGCGCTCGACGAGCCCGGCGCGCTGCTCGTCGACTGCACCCTCGGCCTCGGCGGGCACACCGAGGCGCTGCTGGAGAGGTTTCCCGGTCTCACGGTGTTCGGGGTCGACCAGGATATGAGCGCACTCGAACGCGCGCGTGCACGTCTGGCGGGATTCGGGGCCCGCTTCCAGGGCGTGCACGCGCGGTTCGACGAGTTCGGCAGGGTCGCCGAGGAAGCCGGGCGGACCGGGAACGAGCTGCGCGGGGTGCTGTTCGATCTCGGGGTCTCCTCGTTGCAGCTGGACGCGGCCGAGCGGGGATTCGCCTACGCCAAGGACGCTGCACTGGACATGCGGATGGATCCGGAGCAGGGGATCACCGCCGCGGAGGTGCTGAACACCTATCCGCACGGCGAGCTCGCCAGGATCCTGCGCGAGTACGGGGAAGAGCGGTTCGCGGGCAAGATCGCCTCGGCGGTGCTCGCCGAACGCGAACGGGCTCCGTTCGAGACGAGCGCACGGCTGGTGGAACTGCTCTACCGGGTGCTGCCCGCGGCCAGCAGGCGCAGCGGAGGGCACCCGGCCAAGCGCACCTTCCAGGCGCTGCGCATCGAGGTCAACGCGGAGCTCGAGGTGCTGCGCACGGCATTGCCCGCGGCACTCGACGCGCTCGCCCCGGGGGGCCGGATCGTCGTCGAGTCCTACCACTCGCTCGAGGACCGCATCGTCAAGCGCGAGCTTGCCGGGCGGGCCCGGTCGAGGACACCGGAGGGGCTTCCGGTCGAACTGCCCGGACACGGGCCGAGCCTGCGGCTGGTCACGCGTGGTGCCGAGCAGGCAGGGGAGCAGGAGTGCGCCCACAATCCGCGCGCGGCCTCGGTGCGGCTGCGCGCGGCCGAGAAACTTCCCGAGAGCGGAAAGGCACGCTGATGACGACGAGTACCGCACCAGGAACCAGGACGGGTACCCGCGGCACGGCCGGTACCAGGAGAACCGGGGCACGGCCCCGTTCGGCGGCCGCGACGAAGGCGTATGCCCGGCGAGCGCAACGTTTCGAGCATTCGCAGAAGCTGCTGCACCGCACCCACCCGGTGCGCCAGCCGCGCCAGGCGAAGCCCGCGGCCCGGACGAGGGTGGCCGCGGCGAGTGCTTCCACCGCCTCGTTCGTCGTCCTGCTCATCGCACTGCTCGTCGCGGGGGTCGGCGCGACGCTGTGGTTGTCCACGCAGGCGACGGCGGACTCCTACCGTCTCGAGAAGCTCAAGGACACCACGACCTCGCTCGGTCAGCAGCGGGAAAGCCTGCAGCAGCAGGTCGCCGAGGCCAACTCGGCCACCTCGCTGGCACAGCGGGCCAAGCAGCTCGGCATGGTTCCGGCCACCGATCCGGCGCACCTGCTGGTCGACAAGAACGGCAAGGTCAAGCTGATCGGGAAACCGAAACCCGCGGAGGATCCCGCCAAGGCCGCTGGGGGCGAAAGCCCGGGCGGGGCACCGACGGACAACGCGGCCCCTGCCGACAACGGGGACAACGTGGCGGGTGGCGCGCGGCCACCGGCAGGTCAGTAGCCGAATCGCTAGCGGTCCACAAAGGCCAGAGGGAGGGAGGTCCCCATGCCAGGACGAACGCGAGGCAGTATCGGCGTACGCAAGGCGTCGATCTCGCGCGCGCTGTCCCGAGCGGACAAGACGCGCAGGCCGGCACGCATCATCGTGGGACGGGTGCTGCTGGTCGGCGCCCTCGTGCTCGCGACCGTGCAGCTGGTCAAGGTGCAGGCCTTCGACGGGCCACAGCTGGCCTCCGCCGCGGAGGATCAGCGCATCACCCCGGTCTCGATCCCGGCCAAGCGCGGCACGATCACCGACGCGCAGGGCACCAAGATGGCCTTCTCCGTGGATGTGGTCGCACTGACCGCCCGGCCGAAGGCGATGCGCGGCACCTGGGACGAGGCGCAGGGCAAGCTCGCCAAGAGCGGTGGCAAGGCGGTCTCCTACGACCAGCACGCCGCGGACATCGCCGGGTTCCTCAAGCAGCAGCTCGGAGATCAGTTCAACGAGCAGGACGTCCTCGCCCGGCTGCGTTCCGACCGCACCTTCACCTACCTCGACGAGAAGGTCGACCCGCAGGTCGCCACCAAGATCCGGGAGAAGTTCCCGGACATCGGGCAGGAAAAGCGCTCCATGCGCCGGTACCCCGCGGGAAGCGTGGCGGCCAACGTGGTCGGCATGGCGAGCTGGCGCAAGGACCAGAAGCCGCCGGGGATGCAGGGGCTCACCGGGCTCGAGCACGCGCTCAACACCAAGCTCGCCGGTAAGGACGGCCGCCGCGAGGTGGACACCGGGAACGGAAGCGATGTGGTCATCCCGGGCACCGAGCGGGATGTGCGCCCGGCGGTCCCGGGCATGGACGTGAAGCTGACCCTCGACGAGGACGTGCAGTACAAGACGCAGCAGCTGCTCGACGAGTACCGGGACAAGGTCAAGGCCCGCGGCGGTTCGATCGCCGTGCTGGATGTGAAGACCGGCAAGGTCGTCGCGCTCGCCGATGACAAGAACTACGACCCGAACGATCCGTCCACATTGAACTCGAACAACATGGGTGATCCGGCGATCTCCTCACCGTTCGAGCCGGGTTCGGTCGGCAAGGCGATCACCGCGGCGGGCGCGCTGCAGGAAGGCGTCGTCAAACCCGACGACGTGGTCACCGTTCCGGGCAGCGTCAAGGTCGCCGACCGGACGGTGCACGACGACTGGTCGCACCCGACGCAGCGGTTCTCCTTCACCGGAATCCTCGCGAAGTCCTCCAACGTCGGCATCCTCAAGATCGCCAACCGGCTCGGCCCGGAGAAGTTCGAGCAGTACCTGAAGAAGTTCGGCATCGGGCAGCGAACCGGGATCGAACTCGCCGGGGAGAGCCCGGGATTCCTGCCCTCACGCAAGAGCTGGTCGGCGAGCACCTTCGGCAACCTGCCGTTCGGTCAGGGCTACTCGATGACCACGCTGCAAATGGCCAGCGCCTACCAGGCGATCGCGAACGGCGGGGTGCGGATCCCGCCCAGGATCATCCAGTCCACCACCGGACCGGACGGCAAGGTGGTCGAGCACAAATCCCCGAAGGGGACCCGGGTCATCGGGGAGCAGGCCGCCAAGCAACTGGTCGGCATGCTGCGCTCGGTCACCCAGAAGGCGCCCTCGCCGAACGAGGGCACCGCGCCCTCGGCGGCACTGGACGGTTACCAGGTCGCGGGGAAGACGGGGACCGCGCAGCAGGTCGATCCGAAGACCGGGAAATACTCGCAGTCGGAGCAGACGACCACGTTCGCCGGACTGCTCCCGGCCGACCACCCGCGGTTCGTCGCGGCGATCATGCTCGACCGGCCGACCGGTCAGGGTGGGCAGACCGCGGCACCGCTGTTCCACGACCTCGGCTCGTACCTGACGCAGCGCTACAACGTGCGGCTCTCCGACGGCCCGACCCCGAAGGTAAAGTTCGTACTCAACTGATCACCGGCGGTCCAGGGCCGATCGCCGCCGACTCGCCGAGGCGAGCACGGCGCGCGATCGGCTCGCCGGTAACCTTTGCGCGCACACGGACATTCTCCGTGCGGTAGCAGCAACAGCAGGGAATTCATGTGGTGAACAAGCTCGCCAGCGCGGCAGGGGTCGGCAAGGTCGCCGCGCCACCACCCCGGCCTGCCCGGACGACGCCGGTGGACATCGGCGCCCTGGCGGCCGCGGCGGGCGCGCGGCTGAACGGCACCGCGGACGCGCTCGTCACCGGGGTGACCCTGCGGGCGCAGCACGTGCTCGGCGGGGACCTGTTCGCGGCGCTGCCCGGGGCGAACGTGCACGGCGGGAAGTTCTCCGACGCGGCGCACCGCGGTGGGGCCGCGGCCATCCTCACCGATCCCTCGGGCGCCGTGCTCGAGGAGGTCACCGGTACCGGGCTGCCGGTGCTGGTGCACGAAGACCCGCGCGCCGTGCTCGGTGAGCTGGCCGCCCAGGTGTACGGCAACCCCTCCGAGCACCTCGCCGTGCTCGGGGTCACCGGCACCTCGGGCAAGACGACGACCAGTTACCTGGTCCAGGCCGGGCTCGCCGCGGCCGGCCGGACCACCGGGCTCGTGGGAACCGTGGAGACCAGGGTCGCGGGGGAGCGGCTGCCGAGCGCGTTCACCACTCCGGAGGCGCCGGACATGCAGGCGCTGCTCGCGGTGATGGTGGAGCGCGGGGTCACCGATGTGGCCATGGAGGTGTCCAGCCACTCGCTGGTGATGCACCGGGTCGGCGGGATCAGGTTCGCGGTGGGTGCTTTCTCCAACCTCTCCCAGGATCACCTGGATTTCCACCGGGACATGGAGGACTACTTCCAGGCCAAGGCGAAGCTGTTCGACGGGCGCTCGGGAACCGAGATCGTGAACGTGGACGGCGAATGGGGCAGGCGGCTGGTCCGGCCCGGCACCATCACCGTGCGCAGCACTGAAGACGGGCCGGACGCGCTGTGGTCCGCCTCGCGGGTGCGATCCCTGCCGGACGGCGGGCAGTCCTTCATCGCGCACGGGCCGATGGTGGATTTCGAGGTGCAGCTGCGCCTTCCCGGTTCGTACAACGTCGCGAACGCGATCCTGGCCGCGGCCGTGCTCTACTCGGCGGGTGTCCCGGTCGGCGACATCGCGCACGGGCTCTCCTCGGTGGATGTGCCCGGCCGGATGGAGCGGGTGGACGCGGGCCAGTCGTTCACCGCGGTCGTGGACTACTCGCACAAGCCCGCGGCCGTGGAGTTCGCGATCGGCGCGGTGCGCACCCAGCTGGAGCGGGCCGGCTCCGGCGGGCGGATCCTCGTGGTGCTCGGCTGCGGCGGGGACCGGGACCGGGGCAAGCGCCCGCAGATGGGCGCGGTCGCCGCGCGGATGGCGGATGTGCTCGTGGTCACCGACGACAACCCGCGCTCCGAGGACCCGTCCACCATCAGGAAGGCGATGCTCGAGGGCGCCTACGGGGTGCCCGTCGGCGAGCGCGGCGAGGTGCTCGAGATCGGGGACCGGCGCGCGGCGATCACCGAGGCGGTGAGCCGGTCCGGGGAACGGGATGTCCTCGTCGTCGCGGGAAAGGGGCACGAGACCGGTCAGGAGATCGAGGGTGTCGTGCACCCGTTCTCGGACCGGGACGAGCTCGAAGCGGCGATCAGGAGGGCACAGTGACCGAGAGCGCAGGGATCGAGGGCGCGGGGACCAAGAGAGCGACAGGGGCCGAGTAGTTGATCGAACTGACACTCGCACGCATCGCCGAGATCGTCGGCGGCAGGCTGCACCGGGCGGACGGTTCCGAGACGGTCACCGGGACCGTGGAGTTCGACTCGCGCAAGCTCAGCCACGGCGGTCTGTTCGTGGCGCTGCCCGGGGAACGGGTGGACGGGCACACCTTCGCCGCGAAGGCGATCGAAGCGGGTGCGAGCGGGGTGCTGGCCGCGCGTGCGGTGGACGCGCCCGCGGTGATCGTGCCGCCCGCCTCGGCGAACAGCGGGATCAGCGGGATCTACGCGCTCGAGGCCGATACCGACGGCAGCGGGGCCGCGGTGCTCGCCGCGATGGCCGCGCTCGCCGCGCACGTGGCCGCCGAACTGGCAGCAGACGGGCTGCGGGTGATCGGGGTGACCGGATCGGCCGGCAAGACCTCGACCAAAGACCTGATCGGCCAGCTGCTCGAACCGCTCGGCCCCACCGTGACCCCGCCCGGCTCGTTCAACGCCGAGATCGGGGTGCCGTGGACGGTGCTGCGCGCCGACCACGACACCCGCTTCCTGGTGCTCGAGATGGCCGCGCGCGGGGCCGGGCACATCGCGAACCTGTGCCGGATCGCCACTCCCTCGATCGGCGCGGTGCTCAACGTCGGCACCTCGCACGTGGACGAGTTCGGTTCCCGGGAGGCGATCGCGGAAGCCAAGGGAGAGCTGCCCGCCGCGCTGCCCGCGGACGGGACCGCGGTACTCAACGCCGACGACCCCTACGTGTCCGCGATGGCGACCCGGGCCCGGGTGCTGAGCTTCGGCACCGGGAACAACGCCGAGGTGCGCGCCGAGGACATCCGCGCCGACGAGCTCGACAGGGCCCGGTTCACCCTCGTCACCCCGGACGGGCGCGCCGAGGTCGCACTCGCCCTGCACGGCGGCCACCAGGTGCCGAACGCGCTCGCGGCCGCCGCCGTGGCGCACGCCGCCGGGGCCGGGATCGCGGGGATCGGCGAGGCGCTGCGTAGCGCGACACCGCGTTCGGGCAAGCGGATGGAGGTCCGTACCCGTGCCGATGACGTGCTCGTGGTCAACGACGCCTACAACGCGAGCCCGGAGGCGGTGCGGCTGGCGCTGAAGTCGCTGGCCACCATGGGACGCTCGGCCACGCCGCCGCGCCGGACGATCGCGGTCCTCGGCGCGATGGCCGAACTCGGCACGGAGTCCGCGCGGCTGCACGACGAGATCGGGCGACTGGCGGTGCGCCTGGACATCGCCAAGCTCATCGTGGTCGGTGAGGGGGCGCGGCCGGTGCACACCGGGGCGACCATGGAAGGCTCCTGGGGCGAGGAAGCAGTGTTCGTCGAGGACCCCGATGCCGCCGTTCGGCTACTGCGCGCGCAACTGCGCCCACACGACGTGGTATTGATCAAGGCCGCGAACTCGCTCGGGTTCTGGCGCATCGCCGAGGCGGTGCTCGCCGAGCCGACAGCGGCCACGACCACCGATGGAGGCACGAAGTGAAGGGGATCCTGATCGCCGCCGGGGCAGCGCTCGTGGTGTCGATCCTGTTCACCCCGTATCTGATCAAGCTCTTCTCCAAGCAGGGCTTCGGTCAGGAGATCCGGGATGAGGGGCCGAAGGGACACAAGTCCAAGCGCGGGACGCCGACCATGGGCGGGGTGGCGATCGTGGCGGCCGCGTGGGCCGGTTACCTGATCACCCACCTCATCTCCTGGCTGACCTCGGACAACGCCGAGGGGATCAGCATCTCCGGGCTGCTCGTACTCGGCCTGATGACCGCGCTCGGCCTGGTGGGCTTCCTCGACGACTTCATCGGCCTGCGCCGGGCCCGCAACCTCGGGCTGAACAAGACGGGTAAGACGATCGGGCTGGTGCTCGCCGGGGTCGCCTTCGGCCTGCTCGCGATGAACTTCCCGAACCGTTCCGGGATCACCCCGGCCTCGACGAACCTCTCGTTCATCCGGGACATCAGCATCATCCCGCTCGGCGCGATCGGGTTCGTGATCTTCGCGGTGCTCGCCGTGCAGGCCTGGTCGAACGCGGTGAACTTCACCGACGGCCTGGACGGGCTCGCCGGTGGCTGCTCCGCGCTGGTGCTGACCACCTATATCGTGATCACCTTCTTCCAGTTCAGCCATTCCTGCACGGTCGGCTTCGCCCCCGGCTGTTTCCTGGTACGCGATCCCCAGGACCTCGCGATCGTCGCGGCCGGTGCGCTCGGCGCGGTCGGCGGATTCCTGTGGTGGAATGCGGCACCGGCCAAGATCTTCATGGGGGACACCGGATCACTGGCGCTCGGCGGGCTCGTGGCGGGCCTGTCCATCGTGACCCGCACCGAGCTGCTGATGATCATCATCGGCGGCCTGTTCGTGGTGGAGATCATCACCGTGGTGCTGCAGATCGCGGTGTTCCGCACCACCCGGCGGCGACTGTTCCGGATGGCGCCCTTCCATCACCACTTCGAACTCGCCGGCTGGGCCGAAACCACGGTGATCGTGCGGTTCTGGCTGCTCGCGGCTATCTGCGCGCTCGTCGGGCTGAGCGTGTTCTACACGGAATGGCTCAGCGCAGCGTGACCGCCCTCGCCGGACGGAGGGTCCTGGTCACCGGGGCGGGGGTGACCGGGCGCTCGGTGGTCACCGCGCTCACCGAGGCGGGCGCCGAGGTGACCGTCACCGATGCGAACGCCGAACGGCTGCGCGAGTTCGCCGCGCACACCGAGGCCGGGCTCACCGAACCTCCGGAGGGCACCGAGCTCGTGGTCACCAGCCCGGGATGGCGCCCGGACGCACCGGTGCTCGCCGCCGCCGCGGCCCGCGGTATCGAGGTGATCAGCGAGGTCGAGCTGGCCTGGCGGGCCGCCCCGGACACGGTCACCTGGCTGGGCGTTACCGGCACCAACGGCAAGACCACCACCGTGGGCATGCTCGAATCGATGCTGCGCGCCGCCGGACTGGACGCGGTGGCCTGCGGCAATGTCGGGCTGCCGGTGATCGAGGCGGTCCGGGCGGGCCACCGGGTGCTGGCGGTGGAGCTGTCCAGTTTCCAGCTGCACTGGTCGAACTCGCTGCGGATGACCGCGGCGACGGTGCTCAACGTGGCCGAGGACCACCTGGACTGGCATGGTGGCCTCGAGGCGTACGCGGAGGCCAAGGGCACCATCTACCGCGGCGAACCGCTGGCCGTGTACAACGCGCGAGACGAGTGGTCGGCCAGGCTCGCGGGCCGCGCGGCGAACCGGATGCCGTTCACCGCGGGGGAGGCGGAACGCGGCTACCGGCTCTCCGGAACGGCCCTGCTCGCCCCGGACGGGACCGAGCTCGCCCCCATCGCCGAGGTCAATCCGCCGGGACCGCACAACCTGGCCAATGCCCTCGCTGCGGCGGCACTCGCCCAGGCGGCCGGGGCGGATGCGCGGGCGGTGCGCGAAGGGCTGCGCGCCTACCGCCCGGACGCGCACCGCGCGGTGACCGTCGCCGAGCGGGACGGGATCCGCTACGTGGACGATTCGAAGGCCACCAACCCGCACGCGGCTGCCGCCTCCCTCGGGGCGTACGAGCACGTGGTGTGGATCGCGGGCGGTCTGCTCAAGGGCGCCTCGGTGGACGGACTGGTCGAACGCGCCGCCTCCCGGTTGCGCGCCGCGGTGCTCATCGGCGCCGATGCGGACCAGATCGAGGCCGCGCTTGCCCGACACGCGCCCGAGGTCCCGGTCGTGAAGGGTTTCAGCGGGCACGATAATCCCATGCGCACCATGTCCGAGATCGTCACCGCGGCACGCTCGCTCGCGAAACCCGGTGACACCGTGCTCCTCGCCCCGGCGGCCGCGTCGATGGACATGTTCACCGACTACAAGCAACGCGGCGAGGCATTCGCGGCGGCCGTGACGAGGTAACCCGCGGCATGGCGACAACATCGAACGCCGGGCCGAAGGCGCTCGGCAAGCTCCTGCGCGGGGCCCGCAAGACACTCACCGCCTGGCTCTCCCGCCCGCTCGCCTCGTTCCACCTGATCCTGGCCATCATGTGCCTGCTGATGGTGCTCGGGTTGATCATGGTGCTCTCCTCGTCCTCGGCGCTCTCCGTGCAGCAGGGCAGCGGCGCCTACTCCTACTTCACCAAGCAGGCCGTCTTCATGGGCATCGGCCTGGTGCTGTTCTACGTCGGCCTGCGCACCCCGCTGTCCCTGATCCGGCGGTTGTCCGGCATCCTCATCGGGGCCTGCGCGCTGTTGCTGGTGTTCGTACTGTTCACGCCCGCGGTGAACGGTTCGAAGGGCTGGATCCGGATCGGCGGGTTCGGCGTGCAGCCGGTCGAGCTGGCGAAGCTGGCGCTGGCCCTGTGGGGCGCGCACGTACTGGTGCTCAAGCGCAATCTGCTGCACCGCTACCGGCATCTGCTGGTGCCGCTCATCCCGGTCGCGCTGGTGCTGCTCGCCCTTGTCGCGCTGCAGCCGGACATGGGCAGCGCGGTCTCGCTCGGCATCGTGCTGCTCGCGCTGCTGTGGTTCGTCGGTGCCCCGCTGCGGCTGTTCGGCGGAATCCTGGTGGGCGCGGTCGCCGCCGCGGGACTGTTCGCCTTCGCCGCCTCCTACCGGTCGGCACGGGTGTTCTCCTTCCTGAATCCGGGTGCCGATCCACGCGGCGCGGGTCTGCAGTACAACCAGTCCCTGCAGGCGCTCGCGGACGGCGGCTTCTTCGGCCGCGGTCTCGGCGAGGGCGCCTCGAAATGGGGCTATCTGCCCAATATCAACACCGACTTCATCTTCGCGCTGATCGGTGAGGAGCTCGGGTTCCTCGGCTGCGCCGTGGTGCTCGGCCTGTTCGCGCTGCTGGCCTGGACCGGGCTGCGCATCGCCGCGCGCAACACCGATCCGTGGATCCGCCTGGTCTCCGCCTCGCTGACGGTGTGGCTGGTCACCCAGGCCGCGATCAACATCGGCTACGTGATCGGCCTGCTCCCGGTCACCGGGGTCACCCTTCCGCTGATCTCCTACGGTGGTACCTCGGCCGCGGTCACGCTCGCGGTGTTCGGGGTGCTGGCCAACTGCGCGCGCAACGAACCCGAGGCCGTGTCCGCGCTGCGCAACCAGGGCCCGGGCACCTTCGGCAGGCTGCTCCGGCTGCCCGCGCCGGAGCCGTACAAGGCCCCGCCGAGCAAGCGGGCCCCGACCAGGCCGAGCGCTCCGCCCCGGCAGGCACAGCGCCCGCCGACGGGCCCGGGAGCGAACAGCTATCGTCGTGCCCATATGAGCAAGTGGGAACCGAACAGGCGGATGCCCCGAGACGAACGCAGAGCAGGAGGCAGGCGGTGAGCACCGCCCCGACACGACACGGCGAGAACGCACCCCAGGGCAAGGCACCGTGCGTGGTGCTTGCCGGTGGCGGCACCGCGGGACACATCGAGCCCGCGCTCGCCCTCGCCGACGCGATCAAACGCAAGCGGCCGGACGCCCGCATCATCGCGCTCGGTACCGAACGCGGACTGGAGAAGACGATCGTGCCGGCCCGCGGTTACCAGCTGGAGCTCATCCCACCGGTGCCGATGCCACGCAAGATCAGCGGCGAACTGCTCCGCCTCCCGCTCAAGGTGCGGGCCGCGGTGCGGGACACCCGCACGGTGCTGCGCGAGAACGGAGCCGATGTGCTCGTCGGGTTCGGCGGCTACGTCGCGCTGCCCGCCTACCTCGCGGCGCGCGGCACCGTACCCATCGTGGTGCACGAAACCAATATCCCGCCCGGGATCGCGAACAAGGTCGGCGCGCGGATGGCCGCCAAGGTGGCGACCGCGAACGACCGGATCACCCTTCCCGGGGCGCGCCCGATCGGTATCCCGCTGCGCGAGTCGATCACCACGCTGGACCGCACCAGCATGCGCGCCAAGGCACGCGAGCACTTCGGCCTCGACCCGGAGGCGCCGACCCTGCTGGTGTTCGGCGGCTCGCAGGGCGCGCGCAGCATCAACAACGCGGTCGCCTCGGCCGCCGCGGGGCTCGCCGAGGCCGGGATCGGTGTGCTACACGCGCACGGCCCGAAGAACACCGTTGCCGTGCAACAGGTTCCCGGCGCACCCGCCTATGTGACCACGCCGTATCTGGAACGCATGGACCTCGCCTACGCCGCCGCCGACGCGGTGCTGTGCCGCAGCGGGGCGATGACCGTGGCCGAGGTCTCCGCACTCGGGCTGCCCGCGGTGTACGTCCCGCTCCCGCACGGCAACGGGGAACAGGCGAACAACGCACGCCCGGCCGTGGACGCGGGCGCCGCGGTGCTCGTCGAGGACGAGGCGCTCACCGCGGGCAAGGTCACCGAACTCGTCACCGGCATCCTCACCGATCCCGAGCGCCTCGCGGGCATGACCGCGGCGACAACGCGAACCGGGCACCGGGAGGCCGCCGATGTCCTCGCGGACATGGTTCTCGGAGAGGTCTCGTGAATCCACCACTCGACAACGTCCACCTGATCGGGATCGGCGGCGCCGGGATGAGCGGGATCGCCCGCATTCTCGTCGCCCGCGGTGCCCACGTTTCCGGTTCGGACGCCAAGGAATCCCGCACCGTACTCGCCTTGCGTGCGCAAGGCGCCCGGATCGCGATCGGGCAGGCCGCGGAGAATCTCGACCAGCTCGACGGGGGAGCCCGGATCGTCGTGGTGTCCACCGCGATCAAGGAGTCCAATCCGGAACTGGCCGAGGCGCGCAGGCGCGGGCTCACCGTGCTGCACCGGGCCGAGGCGCTCGCCGCGCTGATGGAGGGCCATCGGGTGGCGTGCGTGACCGGGACGCACGGCAAGACCTCGACCACCTCGATGCTGACCGTGGCGCTGCAGCACTGCGGGCTCGATCCCTCCTTCGCGATCGGCGGGGATCTCAACGAGTCCGGGGCGAACGCACATCACGGCGAGGGCGGGGTGTTCGTCGCCGAGGCCGACGAGTCCGATGGCTCCTTCCTGTCCTTCAGCCCCTCGGTCGCCGTGGTCACCAATGTGGAGGCGGACCATCTCGACCACCATGGCAGCACGGCGGCCTACGTGGAGGTGTTCGACCAGTTCCTCGGGCATCTCGCCGCCGGGGGAGTGCTGGTGGCCTGCGCGGACGATCCCGGTTCCGCGGCACTGGCCGAGCGCGCCGAACAGCGCGGCATCCGGGTGCGCCGCTACGGGTTTTCCGCGAGCGGTGAGCAGGACGCGATCCTCGCGGAGTTCAATCCGGTTCCCGGGGACGGGGCCGAACGGGCCGGCGGTGGCTCGGTCGTGGTCCGGATCGGCAGCGAACAGGTCGACCTGCGGGTCTCGGTGCCCGGTGAACACATGGCACTGGACGCGGCCGGGGCCCTGCTGGCCGGATTGGAGCTGGGCGCCGAACTGGACGGGCTGCTCGACGGGCTCGCCGCGTTCAGCGGGGTGCGCAGGCGGTTCGAGTTCAAGGGCCGCGTGGCCGGGGTGCGGATCTACGACGACTACGCGCACAACCCGACGAAGGTGGACGCTCAGCTGACCGCGACCCGGCTGGTGGTCGGCGAGGGCAGGTTGATCGTGGTCTTCCAGCCGCACCTGTACTCCAGGACTCGGGACTTCGCCGCGGAGTTCGGTGCCGCGCTCGGTAAGGCCGACGAGGTCGTGGTGCTGGACGTGTTCGGGGCGCGCGAGGAACCCGAACCCGGGGTCAACGGCGGGATCATCGCCGCGCAGGTGCCGCTGCCCGAGGACAAGGTGCACTTCGAGCCCTCGTTCGAGCGGGCCGTCGCCCTCGTGGTGGAGCGCGCCCGTCCCGGTGATCTGGTGCTGACCATGGGCGCGGGCAACGTCACCATGCTCGGCTCCGACCTGCTCGCCGCCCTGGAACGGGTCGCAGAGGGAACGAGCGAGTGAGGGACCGGACGGCATGACGGCAACCAGCGCGCGGCGGGCACCGAGCAGGCGCCCCGACGGGCCCACGCGCGGGCGCATCCGCACCAGACGGCTCGTCGCGCTGGGGATCGTGCTGCTGGTGCTGGCGATCCTCATCGTGCTGTTCTTCACCCCGCTGTTCACCGTCGGCTCGGTCGCGGTGAGCGGGAATTCCCGGGTGTCCGCCGATCTGGTCCGCAGGACCGCGAACGTGGAACCGGGTTCCTCGATGTTCGGCGCGGACACCGGGGCGATCGCGGACCGGGTGACCGGACTGGCTCCGGTGAAAACCGCGGAGGTTTCCCGTTCCTGGCCCTCCACCATCGACATCCGGATCACCGAACGCAGCCCGGCGGCCTGGACCCGGGGCGCGGACGGCTCCGTGCAGCTCATCGATGCGAACGGGGTTCCGTTCGCCAGCGCGCCGAAACCACCCGGGGGTGAGATGGAACTGCGGGTCGGCCCGGTGCAGCCGGGTGATCTGAAGGTGCGCGCGGCGCTCGGGGTCGCCGGGCGGATCACCCCGCAGCTGCGGGCCAAGACCGCGGCGGTCACGGCCAATTCCCCGGACGACGTGGAACTGGTGCTGCGCGACGGGAAAACCGTGAAGTGGGGCGGAAACGTCGACAACGACCGCAAGAACAAGGTGCTCGCCGCGTTGCTCACCCGCAAGGGCAAGATCTACGACGTGGCGACACCCGATATGCCGACCGTCTCCGGGGGCTGAGTGGCCGGGACGAGTCTCGCTTCGGTGCTGTGTTGTCACCGGGATTCGCCCTCGCACGGCGTGGCTGCTTTACCGAACCGGGCGCGCTGCATAGCGTCTTTCGATGACCTACGGGGTTGATCCGGCCCTAAGTCTTAACTAGAGGTCAAAGGTTTTGTTCGCGGTACACGGTCAAGCAACGCAGGAGGGCGGACGTCGATGACACCCCCGCAAAACTATCTCGCGGTGATCAAGGTCGTCGGCATCGGCGGCGGCGGCGTCAACGCCGTCAACCGGATGATCGAGGTCGGCCTCAAGGGCGTCGAGTTCATCGCGATCAACACCGACGCGCAGGCACTGCTGATGTCCGATGCGGATGTCAAGCTCGACATCGGCCGGGAGCTCACCCGCGGTCTCGGTGCCGGGGCCGATCCCGAGGTCGGGCGCAGTGCCGCCGAGGACCACCGGGAGGAGATCGAGGAGGTCCTCAAGGGCGCGGACATGGTGTTCGTGACCGCGGGCGAGGGCGGTGGAACCGGGACCGGCGGGGCGCCCGTCGTGGCTTCGGTGGCGCGCAAGCTCGGCGCCCTCACCATCGGTGTGGTCACCCGCCCGTTCACCTTCGAGGGCAAGCGGCGTGGCAATCAGGCCGAAACCGGGGTCACCGACCTGCGCAACGAGTGCGACACGCTCATCGTGATCCCGAACGACCGGCTGCTGCAGCTCGGCGACCAGGGCGTGTCCCTGATGGACGCCTTCCGCAACGCGGACGAGGTACTGCTCTCCGGTGTCCAGGGCATCACCGACCTGATCACCACGCCCGGGCTGATCAACCTCGACTTCGCCGACGTGAAGAGCGTGATGTCGCAGGCGGGTTCGGCGCTGATGGGCATCGGTTCGGCGCGCGGTGAGGGCCGGGCCGTGCAGGCCGCGGAGAAGGCCATCAACTCCCCGCTGCTCGAAGCCTCCATGGACGGGGCGCACGGGGTACTGCTGGCCATCTCGGGTGGTTCGGATCTCGGGCTGTTCGAGATCAACGAGGCCGCCTCGCTGGTGCAGGAGGCCGCGCACCCCGAGGCGAACATCATCTTCGGTACCGTCATCGACGATTCGCTCGGCGACGAGGTCCGTATCACGGTGATCGCGGCCGGGTTCGACAGTGGCACCCCGACGCACAAGAAGCTCGAACCGCAGGCGATCGCCCGCCAGCAGGCCCCGCAGCAAGGTGAGGCCCAGCAGGGCGGCGCGACCGGTCAGCCCGCGCCACAGGGCAACGGTGTTCCGGCCGGTGGCGCGGCACCCGAGGCCACGGCCAACGGCGCCGGGGTCACCGAGCCGCCCACCGTGCAGGCGCCCACCCCGCAGCCGTTCCCGCGCCAGGACTCCAACCCGATGGGCAGCACTCCGGTGCAGGGCAATGTGATGGGTGATCCCGCGCAGCGCCAACAGCAGCCGGGCCAGGGTTCGCGTGGTGGCGAACTGCCCACCAGCGGGACGACCATGCCGAACGCCGTCCCGGTGACCGATGAGGACAGCGACGAGGTGGACGTTCCGCCGTTCATGCGCCGATAGACTCGCCAGGTGCGGATCCGTCGGATAGTCACCACGAACGAAGGCGGCGTCTCGAAGTCGCCGTACGCGAGTTTCAACCTCGGCGATCACGTCGGCGACGACCCGGAATCGGTCGCGGCCAACCGGTCGCGGCTGGCCACCGAGCTCGGCCTCACCGAGGACCGGCTCGTGTGGATGGAACAGGTGCACGGCAGGACGGCGACCGTGGTGGACGGTCCGCGCGCCGAACCGGTCGAGGCCAGCGATGCGGTGGTCACCGCGCAACCGGGGCTGGCCATGATCGCGCTGGTCGCCGACTGTGTGCCGATCCTGCTCGGTGATCCGCGGGCCGGAGTGGTCGCCGCCGTGCACGCGGGCCGGGTCGGTGCGCGTGCCGGCGTGCTCCGTGCCGCGGTCGAGGCCATGACCGGGCTCGGTGCGCGTGCCGGGGACACCGAGGCGCTGCTGGGGCCCTCGGTCTGCGGCGCCTGCTACGAGGTGCCCGAACCGATGCGCGCCGAGGTGGAGGAACGCCTCCCGGGCAGCGCGTGCACCACCCGCCGCGGCACCCCGGGGCTGGATCTGCGGGCCGGGCTGCTGCGACAGCTCACCCAGCTCGGCGTCGGCAAGGTCGGTGCGGACCCACGGTGCACCGTGGAGGAGGGCACCCTGTTCAGCCACCGCAGGACCGCGCCCACCGGCAGGCTCGCCGCGCTCACCTGGATCGAGCCGTGACCGGGCGGCTCGGCACGCTCGAGGCGAACCTCGCGGATGTCCGGGCCCGACTCGACCGGGCCTGTGCCGCGGCGGACCGTGCTCCCGCCGAGGTCGAACTGCTCGCCGTCACCAAGACCTTCCCGGCCAGCGACAACGTGCTGCTCGCCGAGCTCGGCCTGCGCGCCTTCGCGGAGAACCGGGGCCAGGACGCCGCGGTCAAGGTCGAGGAGTTCACCAGGGAACACCCGGAAACCGGGGTTCGCTGGTCCATGGTCGGCCAGCTGCAGCGCAACAAGGCGCGCTCGGTGGTCCGCTGGGCCGATGAGGTGCAGTCGGTGGACTCGGTGCGGCTGGCCGGGGCATTGGAGCGGGCGACCGGCAACGCGCTCGAGGCTGGGGAGCGTACCGCGGCACTGGATGTGCTCGTCCAGGTCTGCCTGGACGAGCGGCCGGGGCGGGGCGGTTGCGCGCCGGGGGAGATCCCGGAGATCGCCGCCGCGGTCGCGGGCACGGACGCACTGCGGCTGCGCGGCCTGATGGCGGTCGCCCCACTGGACGCCGAACCCGAGCCGGCCTTCGCCCGGCTCGCCACGCTCGCCGAGGCGTTCCGTGCCGAACATCCGGATGCCACCCGACTCTCGGCGGGGATGAGCGGCGATCTGGAGGCCGCGATCACGCACGGCTCGACATGCGTGCGTGTCGGAACCGCATTGCTCGGCGAACGGGCACTAATCTCCCCGGAAGAGTAAGAGATCGCGCGGTAGGCCACGGCCCTGCGGCCGCTATCGGGCGAGGTAAGTGGCGGGAGGGCCATGAGCACACTACGGAAGCTGAAGGCCTACTTCGGCATGATTCCCGCGGACGAGGTCGACGACTACTCCGACGAGTTCGCGCACGACTACCGGGACCGGCGCGCGCCCGTCGACCGCTACCACCACGAGTTCCGGGACGACTACGAGGACGACTACGAACCGGTGCGCCCCGCGCCGCGGCCCTGGGAGTCGGCCGCAGCGTCCCGCACGCCGGTTCGCGGTTCGCTGGCCATGGAGCCCCAGCCCGAGCCGGTGCCGAGGATCCGCGCGGTCCCTGCGGCCCCGCCGGTTCCGGAGGAACTGCCGCTGTCCAAGATCACCACGGTGCACCTGCACAGTTACAACGAGGCCCGCAAGATCGGCGAGCCGTACCGGGACGGCACCCCGGTGATCATGAACTGCACCGAGATGGAGGACGCGGACGCCAGGCGGCTGGTGGACTTCGCGGTCGGCCTCGCGTTCGCCATGCGCGGGGACATCGACAAGATCACAAGTAAGGTTTTTCTGCTGTCACCGCCCAATATCGACGTCACCGCGGAGGACAAGCGGCGGATCGCCGAGGGTGGGTACTTCGGTCGTAGATAACGAAAAGGTAGAGTTACCCCGTGGACCTCTTCCGGCTGGTGCTCTACTACGTGCTCTTCGGGTACTGGGTGCTGCTCACCGGCCGGATCATCGTCGAACTCACGCGTTCGTTCGCGCGGGATTGGCGTCCGGCCGGAGGGGTTGCGATCACGCTGGAAACGATCTACACAATGACGGACCCTCCGGTGAAGCTGCTTCGTAGGTTGATTCCTATGGTGCGGATCGGGGGCGTCGGACTGGACCTATCTATTATGGTGCTGCTGTTCGCCGTGTTCATCGGGATGCGGTGGTCGTACCCGGGGTGAAGGGTGCGTGCAGCTATGGAGCGCGTGAGGTGATCTGATGTCGTTAACCCCCGCGGACGTGCACAACGTCGCGTTTAGTAAGCCGCCCATTGGGAAGCGCGGCTACAACGAGGACGAGGTTGACGCATTCCTCGACCTCGTGGAGTCCGAGCTTGCCCAGCTCACCCAGGAGAACACCGAACTGCGCCAGCAGATCGAGCAGCTCGACACGCAGCTCGAGCAGGCGCGTTCGGAAGCGGACGAGGCACGCAAGGCGGCGGCAGCGGCCCCGCAGCAGCGCGCCGAAGAGCCCCGCAGGCTCTCCACGGTGCCCCCGGCAGGTGCGCTCGAGCAGACGCAGGCGCAGCAGCCGGGTGCCGGCGGCCCCGCGAGCGCGGCGGCGGCACTGGCGGGCGCGGCCGGTCAGGGTGGTGACCATCACGTCCAGGCGGCCAAGGTGCTCGGACTCGCCCAGGAGATGGCCGACCGGCTCACCGGTGAGGCCAAGTCCGAGTCGGACAAGATGCTCTCCGAGGCGCGGACCAAGTCCGAGCAACTGCTCTCCGAAGCACGCGCCAAGGCGGACACCATGGTCAACGACTCGCGCACCCGCGCGGAGACCATGCTGAACGAGGCGCGCACCCGCGCGGAGACCGTCGAGCGGCAGGCCAGGGAGAAGGCCACCTCGCTCGAGCGCGAAGCACAGCGCAAGCACACCGAGGTCATCGGACAGGCCACGAAGGAGAAGAACGCGCTCGATCAGGAGATCGAGAAGCTGCGTACCTTCGAACGCGAATACCGCACGCGGTTGAAGACCATGCTCGAATCCAGCCTGCGTGATCTGGACAACCGTGCGCCTGCCGCACCCTCGGAAGGCAACCAGTCCGGCTCGCAGCAGGGTGGGTACTCGTTCGGCAGCCCACGGGCCGAAGCGGGATAGGTTTTTCGGTTCGTCATCGATTTGAGCGTGGCTCGGCGTCGTCACTGGCGTCGGGCCACGCTCGCTGGTAGGCAGGCCAAGTGTTGATCATTGTCCTCGCCCTCGTGATCATCGCGCTTGGGCTGCTCGTCGCTTCGCTGGCCGTCGGCTACGGCCTGTTCGCCTGGCTCTCCATCGGAGCGAGCGTCCTGGCCGCGATCGTGCTCGTGGTCGATGTGCTCCGCAGGCGCTCCGGCCGGGGAGAGCCGGAGGGGCAGCCCGAACCGGAACCGGTTCCCGGAGACGCCGCGGACACCGGGGCGATGGCGGAGCCCGCGGGCACCGAGGCGACCGGGGACCCGGACACCGCCGCTGCGGAACCGGCAGCCGGCGAGGCCACCGAGGTCCTGGCCGAGCCTGGCGAGTCCGGGCAAGACAGCGGCCAAGAACACACCGCCGGTGGGGATGAGGCCGGCGAAACCGGGGAGATCGAGCGGCCCGCCACCGAGACCGTGGCGACGACCGTGCTCCCGGTGGCCGGATCGGACGGCGCCGGGCCGGAACCAGCGGCATCGGAACCGGCGACAGCGGAATCAGCGGTATCGGAATCGACCGAGTCGGCACCGGCGGAGCCGGAACCGGCCGAACCGGAATCGACCGGGGTGGACGAATCCGGGGCGGACGAATCCGGGGAAGCGGCGAGCGAGACCGCCGGGGACGGCGGGCGTGAGACGGGGAGCGAACAGGTGCGCGACGATCTTGACGATGTGGAGCCGGGCGAGGAGGAGACCGACGCGGCCGATCTCCTCACGGTCACCGAACTCGAGGACGAGGTCGTGGTCATCGACGAGCGGCCGCGGTATCACCTCACCGCCTGCGGCTGGCTCGGCGAGCGGGACACGATTCCCCTTCCGGTGCGCGAGGCCCGCGATCTCGGCTTCACCCCGTGCGGCATCTGCGGCCCGGACCGGGTACTCGCCGCCCGCTCCCGCGCCAAGCACGGTTGATATCCTGGAACAACTGACGTAGATCCGGCCATCACCGGGGAGTCTCCGGAAGAACAGAGCCCAGCCGGGCTCCCAGTAGAACCGGACGGGTCCGGCCCGAGACAGCCGGCCATCGAGTGGCGCGCAGCCGGGCAGGAGGCGCGCAAACGGGGTGGTACCGCGGCCACAGTGTCGTCCCCGTACGAGAATTGAGTACGGGCACGACTACTGCTAGGAGCGCATCACCCATGTCCGCCGAACAACGCTACCCACGAGCTGGCGCCGAATCGGTGCCCTCCCAGGCGGTTTTCGGGGAGCTCGAGCAGGAGATCCTCGACTACTGGGCCGCCGACGACACCTTCCGCGCGAGCGTCGAGGCACGCCCGGCGGGGGAGAACGGCTCCAACGAATTCGTCTTCTACGACGGTCCTCCCTTCGCCAACGGCCTCCCGCACTACGGGCACCTGCTGACCGGCTACGTCAAGGACATCGTGCCGCGCTACAAGACGATGCGTGGCCGCCGGGTCGAGCGCCGGTTCGGCTGGGACACCCACGGCATGCCCGCCGAGATCTCCACCGAGAAAGATCTCGGGATCAAGCACAAGAACGAGATCGAGGAAATGGGCATCGCCGCGTTCAACAAGGCGTGCCGGGACAACGTGCTGCGCTACACGAACGAATGGCGGGAGTACGTCACCCGCCAGGCGCGCTGGGTGGACTTCGACAACGATTACAAGACCTTGGACACCGACTACATGGAATCGGTGATCTGGGCGTTCAAGTCGTTGTGGGACAAAGGTTTGGTGTACCGCGACTTCAAGGTGCTGTGGTACTGCTGGCGGTGCGAGACCCCGCTGTCCAACACCGAGACCAAGATGGACGAGGTCTACCGGCCGCGCCAGGATCCGGCCATCACGGTCACCCTGCCGATCGTGGCCCCGGACCGGCCCGAACTCGACGGTGTCGGCATCCTGGTGTGGACCACGACCCCGTGGACCATGCCCGCCAACCTGGCCGCCGCCGTGCACCCGGAGGTCGATTACGTCGTGGTGCGCGCGGGGGAGGCGAAATACCTGCTCGCCCGGGACCGGCTGGCCGCCTACGCCCGCGAACTCGGCGAGGAACCCGAGGTGCTCGCCGAATACACCGGCGCCCAGCTGGCCGGACTGTCCTACACTCCGCCGTTCGACTTCTACGCGGGGCGGCGCAACGCGCACCAGGTGCTGCTGGCCGACTACGTCAGCACCGAGGACGGCACCGGGATCGTGCACATCGCCCCCGCCTATGGTGAGATCGACAAACAGGTCACCGACGCCGCGGACATCGTCGCGGCGACCCCGGTGGATGCGCACGGCGAGTTCAGCGCCGAAGTGCCGCCGTACGAGGGCATGCACGTGTTCGACGCGAACCTGCCCATCATGGCGGATCTCAAGGCGGCCGGGCGGCTGTTCCGGCGGGAGACCTACGATCACTCCTACCCGCACTGCTGGCGCTGCGACAATGCACTCATCCAGCGCGGGGTGGACTCCTGGTTCGTCGCCGTGACCCGGTTCCGCGATCGGATGGTGGAGCTGAACCAGGAGATCTCCTGGGTTCCCGAGCACATCCGGGACGGGCAGATGGGCAACTGGCTCGCCGGGGCGCTCGACTGGTCCATCTCCCGCAACCGGTACTGGGGCTCGCCGATCCCGGTGTGGGTCTCCGATGATCCGCGCTACCCGCGCACCGATGTGTACGGCTCGCTGGACGAGCTGGAGCGTGATTTCGGGGAGCTTGCGACCCGAAACGATGAACACAGTGGGGTGCGGTCCGTCGATCTGCACCGTCCCTATATCGACGAGCTGACCCGGCCCAACCCGGACGACCCGACCGGGAACTCCACCATGCGCCGGGTTCCCGAAGTGCTCGACTGTTGGTTCGAGTCCGGGTCGATGCCGTTCGCGCAGGTGCATTACCCGTTCGAGAACCGGGACTGGTTCGAGCACCACTACCCGTGCGATTTCATCGTCGAGTACAACGGCCAGACCCGCGGCTGGTTCTACCTGATGCACGTGCTGGCCACCGCGCTGTTCGACCGGCCCGCGTTCCGCACCTGCCTCGCGCACGGCATCGTGCTCGGCGACGACGGGCAGAAGATGTCCAAGTCGAAGGGGAACTACCCCGAGGTCACCGAGGTGTTCGAGCGGGACGGCTCGGACGCGATGCGCTGGTTCCTGATGTCCTCGCCGATCCTGCGCGGGGGCAACCTGATCGTCACCGAGCGCGGGATCCGCGAGGCGGTGCGCCAGTCCGTGCTGCCGCTGTGGAACAGCTGGTACTTCCTGGCCCTCTACGCGAACGCCGCGGACCGGCCGGGGCAGTGGCGCGCCGATTCGGCGCACGTGCTCGACCGCTACATCCTCGCCAAGACCCACGATCTGGTGCGGGATCTGACGGAGTCCATGGACGCCTTCGACATCTCCGGGGCGTGTGCAGAAGTCCGCGACTTCCTGGAGACGCTGACCAACTGGTACGTGCGGCGCTCCCGGGACCGGTTCTGGTCGGGCGACGGGGACGCGATCGACACGTTGCACACGGTGCTCGAGGTGACCACCCGCGCGATCGCCCCGTTGCTCCCGCTGACCACCGAGGTGGTGTGGCGCGGGCTGACCGGGCAGCGTTCGGTGCACCTCACCGATTACCCACGGGCCGCGGAACTGCCCGCGGACGCCGAACTCGTGGCCGGGATGGACGAGGCACGGGCCGTGGTCTCGACCGCGCTGTCCCTGCGCAAGGCGGGCAAGCTGCGGGTGCGGCTGCCGCTGGCGAAACTCACCGTGGCCGCCGAGGATTCCGCACGGTTGAGCGGTTTTCTCGACCAGATCCGCGAGGAGGTCAACGTCAAGTCTGTCGAGCTGGACACGGATGTGGCCGCACACGGGCATTTCGAGCTCGCGGTGAACGCACGAGCCTGCGGGCCGCGGCTCGGCAAGGACGTGCAGCGGGTGATCAAGGCGGTCAAGGCGGGGGAGTGGGAACTCGACACCGAGGGCGCCGTGGTCGCCGCCGGGATTCCGCTGGTGGAAGGCGAGTACGAGCGCAAACTCGTGGCCACGGACAGCGGCGCCACCGCGGCCCTGCCGGGCGGTGCCGGGCTGGTCGTGCTGGATACCGAGGTCACCCCGGAACTGCGCGCCGAGGGCACCGCACGGGACGCGGTGCGCGTGGTGCAGCAGGCCCGCAAGGATGCCGGTCTCGACGTTTCCGACCGGATCACCGTCACCCTCGCCGCGCCCGCCGATGTCGCCGGGGAAATCCGGGCGCACGAGGAATTCCTGCGCAGTGAAACCCTCGCCGACGCGGTCGAGTACGCCGCCGGGGCCGAAGGGTTCACCGGAACCGTCGGCGAGGGAGTCGAGATCACCGCACGGGTCAGCAAGGTCGGCTGAGCCCGGTTGCGGGCACAGGACTAGCTCTGTGCCCGCAACCGCCACAACACGGTGCGTTCGGCGGCTCGCGCGGCGTGCAGCGGATCGCTGGAATCCTTGCTGCGCTTGTGCTTCGGGCTCGCTTCGAGTCGCCCGGCCACGGTGAGCCCGGCCGTGGCGAACATTCCGTTCAACTCCTCGCGCCCGCGAAGACCGAGGTGCTCGGCGAGGTCGGAGAGGATCAGCCAGCCCTCCCCGCCCGGATTCAGGTGCTGCACCAGTCCGGTGAGAAAGGCGCGCAGCATTCGGCTTCCCGGGTCGTAGATGCCCTGTTCGAGCTCGGAACTCGGGGCCGAGGGCACCCACGGCGGATTGCACACCACCAGATCCGCGCGCGCCGGCGGGAACAGGTCGGTCTCGCGTACCTCGACCACATCCGCGAGGCCGAGCCGATCGATGTTGTCCCGGGCGCACGCGATGGCGCGCGGATTGGTGTCCGTAGCGAGCACCGGGGCCAGGCCGCGGCGGGCCAGCACGGCGGCGAGCACCCCGGTCCCGGTGCCGATGTCGAATGCGGTCCCACCGCCCGGCAACGGCGCCTCGGCGACCAGATCCACGTATTCCCCGCGCACCGGGGAGAACACGCCGTAGTGCGGATGGATCCGATCGGAGAGCGCGGGAACGTACACGCCCTTCTCCCGCCACTGCTGCGCGCCGATCATGCCGAGCAGTTCGCGCAGTGACAGGGGGAACGCCTCGTCCGACGGGCATCCCGCGGCCAGGCAGGCCTCCCGCACATCCGGGGCACGGCGCAGCGGGATGACGCAGCCGGGCTCCACCGGGATCAGCAACCGGCCCAGGATCTCCGCCTGTTCCGCGGTGGCGCGGCGCTGTGCCGCGAAATCGCGCGGTGGTCTTCTTTTGCGGGCCCGCCGTCCCATGGCCGCCAGCAACTGGCGGGCGTTCTGGTAGTCCCCGTGCCACTCGATGCGGGTACCGGAACGGGCCAGCCGGTACGCCGCATCGGCGGTCAGCTCATCCGTGCCGCGCACCACATCCCCGGGTCCGGCACCCGGGGATGTGCGGGTAGTACCAGGTCGATCGCCCATCGCCATGCACCCCGTTTCGTCTGGTTCACACCCACACGAGAAAATGTATCGGAGAACTGGGAGGTGGCGTGGAGGAACTCGGCGAGGTACTCGGAGTCGGCGCGCTCGTTCTGTTGCTCGCGGTGCTCGCCGTACGGGTCTTCGCCCGAGTCGGGCTGCCCTCGCTGTTGCTCTACCTCGGTATCGGGGTCGTGCTCGGCGAATCCGGCTTCGGCATCGAGTTCAGCAACGCCAAACTCACCGAATCGCTCGGGCTGGCCGCGCTGGTGCTCATCCTGACCGAGGGCGGAATCACCACCAAATGGCGCGAGGTCAAACCGGCGCTCGGGGTCGGGATCGCACTGTCCACGGTCGCGGTACTGGTGTCCATCGGTGTCACCGGGACTGCGTTGCACTACCTGATCGACCTGGACTGGCGCACCGCCCTGCTCTGGGGCGCGGTGCTCTCTTCGACCGACGCGGCCGCCGTGTTCAGCGTGCTGCGCACCGTCGGAGTGCCCAAGCGCATCGCGGGCGCGCTCGAACTCGAATCCGGGATCAATGACGCACCCGTGTACCTCGCCGTCGTGCTGCTTGCCTCCGGTGAACAGTTCAGCTGGCAAACCCCCTTGGTGGTGATCTACGAGCTCATTGCAGGCGCGATCATCGGCGGTGTGCTCGGTGGTGCGGGTTCCTGGCTGATGCGGCACGTGGCGCTGCCCGCGACCGGCCTCTATCCGCTCGCCGCGGTCGCGGTGTGTGTGCTGGCCTATTCCTCGGGCGAGCTTGCCGGTGCCTCCGGACTGCTCGCCACCTACGTGTGTGGGGTGGTGCTCGGGAACTCGAAGCTGCCGCACCGCTCGGACACGCTGTCGTTCGCCGAGGGGCTCGGCTTGCTCGCGCAGATCGGGTTGTTCGTGCTGCTCGGGCTCTACATGTCCCCCGAGAAGATGCTCGAGGCGATCGTGCCCGGGATCGTGGCGGGGCTGGTGCTATTGTTCCTGGCCCGGCCGGTCTCGGTGTTCTTGTCCACGGCGCCGTTCCGGCTGCCCTGGCGCGAACAGGTATTTCTGTCTTGGTCCGGGCTGCGCGGGGCGGTGCCCATCGTGCTCGCGATGATCCCGCTCACCGAGGGAGCGCCGCGCGCCGCACTTCTCGTGAACACGGTCTTCGTGCTCGTCGTGCTGCTCACCCTGTTCCAGGGCGGCACCCTCCCGGTACTCGCCCGGATCCTCGGCCTGCGCCAGCGCGGCCAGCCGACCGAGCTCGAGGTGGACGCCGCACCACTGGACACGCTCGGCGCGGAGCTGCTGCAGGTGCGCATTCAGGAGAGTTCGAAACTGCAGGGGGTCTATCTCTCCGAGCTGCGGCTGCCGAAGGGGGCGACGGTCAGCCTCGTGGTGCGCGAAGGCGAAGGGTTCACCCCGGACTCGTCCACCCGGCTGCGCCGGGCCGACCAGCTGCTCGTGGTGGCCACCGAAGCCGCGCGGGAGAAGACCGAACGGCGGATCCGTGCCGTGGACCGGGCCGGCAAACACGCCACCTGGCGCGGGGAGACGGGCAAATAGGTTTCTCTGGCCGGTTTGCTCGGCTGCTGTGGTTTGCGTCTCAGCGCGAGGCGTTCGGGCTTTACCGGTGTGCGCCGACTCCGTTATGGTCTTTCGCGAAAGGTCATGAGTGCCAGCGACAAGCCCCGGCTAGCTGGCCGGCAACCCTCCTTCCGCGGTGGGGTGCCCCGGGTGACGACCTGGCCACGTGGGAACGCCACGGGCAAGCGCGGACCCCTCGCGGAAGGGTCCTCGAACCCCGGAGGGAAACTCGATGACCATCGCACCAGTTCGCCCCGCCGCGTACTCCGCCCCGACGCGCGCCGCCGTTCCCGGTGTCCGCTGCGCCGGGGTGCCCGCCCCGCTCGTGGACGGGCGCCGGGTGGAATACGCGAACCTCGACCATGGGGCGAGCGCGCCGTGTCTGGACGCGGTCGCCGATGCCGTGGACGAATTCCTGCCCTACTACGCGAGTGTGCACCGCGGGGCCGGTTACTTCTCGCAGATTTCCACCAAGGTGTATGAGGGTGCGCGGGCAAACCTGCGCGCGTTCACCGGGGCACGCGACCGGGACGCGGTGGTGTTCACCCGCAACACCACCGATGCGCTCAACCTGCTCGCCGAATCGGTGCCACGGGGCACTTCCGTGGTGCTCTTCGACACCGAACACCACGCCGCCCTGCTTCCCTGGCGCGGCCGGGTCACCCACGTGCCGACCCCGCGCGATGTCCACAGTGCACTGTCCGAAGTGGACATCGCACTGGCGGAGAGCCCGGAAGGGCCGCGGCTGCTGGTCGTGTGCGGCGCCTCGAATGTGACCGGGGAACTGTGGCCGGTCGCCGAACTCGCCGCGATCGCGCGCCGCCACGGTGCCCGCACCGTGCTCGACGCGGCCCAGCTCGCCCCGCACCGCCCGGTGGACATCAGCGCGCTCGACGTGGACTACGTGGTGCTTTCCGGGCACAAGTGCTACGCGCCCTACGGAGCCGGTGCGCTGATCGGCCGCGCGGACTGGCTCAACGCCGCGCAGCCGTACCTCGCGGGCGGGGGAGCCACCAAACTGGTCAACGAGCAGCTCGGGGTGTCCTGGGCGAAGGTGCCCGAACGGCACGAGGCCGGTTCGCCGAACGTGATCGGGGTGCACGCGCTCGCGGTGGCGGCCAAGTCGCTCGGGTGGAGTGCCGCCGCGGTCGCCGAACACGAGAACGCGTTGCTCGACCGGTTGCGCGCCGGGTTGGCCACGATCCCCGGGGTGCGTGAACTCTCTCTGTTCGACGGCGCGCGCGAACGGGTCGGCGTGGTCAGCTTCACTCTGGACGGGATCGAGTCCGGGCTGCTGGCCGCGGTGCTCTCCGCCGAGCACGGCATCGGCGTGCGGGACGGGAAGTTCTGCGCGCACATCGCCACCGGGCGGCTGCTCGCCGAGTCCGGCGCCGAGACGGAGACCGCGGTGCGGGTCTCGATCGGGCTCGGCACCCGGGCCGAGCACATCGAACGCCTGCTCGCCGCGCTGCGCGCGATCGTGCTCTACGGGCCCTCCTGGGACTACGCGATCGTGGACGGGAAGTACGCCCCGAGCCCCGACCCGCGTCCGCTGCCCGCCTTCCTGGAAGAATAGGCGAGGTGAGCGAAGGCGGCGAGGACACGGCGCACCCCGAGGGCGCGCGGACGGGGGATGGTCCGGAGGTGGCGGAACACACCCGATCGCTGCCCACACGCAGGATCGGTGTGCTGGCGATCGTCGCCCTCGTCTGGCTCGCCGTGGACGTGGTGAGCAAACTGCTCATCGTGGCCTACGTCGAGGGGAACGCTCCGATCAGGCTGCTCGGCGGGCTGCTGTGGATCTCGGTGACCCGGAACTCCGGTGCCGCCTTCGGCATGGCCAACGGGATGACCTGGGTGCTCTCGCTGATCATGATCGCGGTGATCGTGGCCATCGTCTGGATGGCGCCCCGGTTGCGCTCGACCGGCTGGGCCATCGGGATCGGCCTGGTGCTGGCCGGGGCGCTGGGCAACCTCGCCGACCGGGTCTTCCGTGCGCCGGGGCCGCTGCGCGGGCACGTGGTGGACTTCCTGTCCTTCCTGAACCCGTACGGCACCGGGTTCGCGATCTTCAATCTCGCCGACACCGGAATCACCGTCGGCGGTGCACTGCTCGTGCTGCTCGTGCTGCTCGGCAGGGACTACGACGGACGGCGCACCAAGGACAAGCCGGACAGCGAGGACACCGAGTCCGGGAACGGGGCGAAGGCGTGAGGCAGCAGCGCACCCTCCCGGTGCCCGAAGGCCTTGCCGGGATGCGGGTGGACGCGGGCCTGGCGAAACTGCTCGGTCTGTCCAGGACGGTCGCCGCGGAGCTGGCCGCCGAGGGCGATGTGCTGCTCGACGGGTCCGCGGTGGGCAAGTCCGACCGGCTCGTGCCCGGTGCCTGGCTGGATGTGACCCTGCCCGAACCGGAGCAGCCGCTGCGCGCGCGTCCCGAACCGGTCGACGGACTGCGCATCGTGGGCGAGGACGACGACCTGATCGTGGTGGACAAACCGGTCGGGGTGGCCGTGCATCCCTCGCCCGGCTGGACCGGTCCCACCGTGATCGGCGGGCTCGCCGCCTCCGGGGTGCACCTGGCCGAATCGGGCGCCGCCGAACGTCAGGGCGTGGTGCACCGGCTGGATGCCGGCACCACCGGGGTGATGGTGCTCGCCAAGAGCGAGCGCGCTTACACCCTGCTCAAGCGCGCGTTCAAGGAACGGACCGTGGACAAGGTCTACCACGCGGTCGTGCAAGGACATCCGGATCCCACTCAGGGCACCATCGATGCGCCCATCGACCGGCATCCACGGCACGACTACAAGTTCGCGGTCGTGGAGGGCGGGAAGCCGAGTGTGACCCACTACGAGGTCATCGAGGCGTTCCCGGCGGCCTCCCTGGTGGAGGTACATCTGGAGACCGGCCGCACGCATCAGATCCGGGTGCACTTCTCCGCGCTGCGCCATCCCTGTGCCGGTGATGTCACCTACGGCGCCGATCCGCGGCTGGCCGAGCAGCTCGGGCTCACCCGCCAGTGGCTGCATGCGCACGAACTCGCCTTCGAACACCCCGGCGACGGCAGGCGGGTGTCCTACACGAGCGAGTACCCGGCCGATCTGGCCGCCGCGCTGGAGACACTGCGCAGCGCTTAGTTCGTACAGCTCCCTTCGCTACAGCTCCCAGGTGAGCCCGCCGCGCTGAGAGTCGGGCCGGGCAAGCCAGCGGATCTCGAGGACGCGGGTGCGCTCGTTGAGGATGTAGACCGCGTGCCCGCCGACGGTTTCCCCCGGGGGAACCCCCATCGTGTGTGGTGGCCGCGAGGACAGCGAGATCGCCGCTTTCGCGATGGAGTGCCCCTCCGCGGTGTAGAGCATCAGGTACTGGTCGGGCAGCGTCTGGTAGGTGCGGGAACCGCGATTGGTGAGCTCGGTGTGCACCACGACCGCGCGCTCGGTCCCGCCGAGGGTGTACCCGGCCGCGGTGTAGAGAGCGTCGGCGGGGTCCACGACCTCGACCAGCCGGACGCTGATCGGATCGCCTTCCAGGCCCGTGGTGTCCAGCCGTTCGCCGACCTTCCCGCTCGCGGCCGGGCCGTCCGGGGTGCTCGGGGCCGGTTTCTCGGTGCCCGCGGCCGGTTCGTCCCCGCGCGCCCAGGCCGCGCTCTGCGGCGGCCCGAAGATGCTGAGCGGATCGGCGGGCGGCGGCTCCTGGGGCGCGGGTGGCTCGGCGACCGCGGGAATCCGCGCCACCGAACCTGCCTGCTGCGGCGCGGAGGCCGGATAGGGTCCGCTCTGCGCGCCCGGCTGCGGATACGGCCCGGGCTGCTGCACCGGCCGCGGCCCCGGGGTCTGGGCCGGATAGGGGCCGGGAGCCGTATTGGGCGCCGCCTGGTTCGGCGCCGGGTAGGAGCCGGGCGGCGGCTGCGTCGGGTGGCCGGGCCGGGCGTATCCGGGATGCGGCTGGCCCGGGTACTGCTGGCCTGGGTACTGGTTGCCCGGGTACTGGGGCCGGTGTTGCGCGGCCTTGGCGGCGGCGACCGTCCCGCGTAGCCGTTGCTGATCGCATTCCGCGCCGACCACGAGCGGCAGCCCGCTCGCCGAGAGGTTGATCAACCGGGTGGCCACCTCGCGGGGGTCCATCCCGAGGCGCGCGGCGAACTCGTGCACGGCCCCCTTGCCTTCCTCGGCGAGCAGCGCGAGCAGCCGCAGATCGGCGGGATCGGTGGGGTTCGGCATGGTCACGTGCGCACGCTACCCCGATCGGGCGGGTCCGGTGCGGGGGAGGTGCGGGCCGGAGCGTTGCCCGCCCGTCTGCCACAAGATACCGTCAGTACTGCAGGTAAGTCATCCTCGCGGGCGGCAAGGAGGCCGTATGCGCACCGAAGATGAGCGGAACGGGACCGGGATCGTCACCGAGATCGCGATTGTCGGCAGCGGGTTCTCCGGCATGTGCACCGCGATCAAGCTCGCCGAGGCCGGGATCACCGACTACGTGATCCTGGAGAAGGCCGAGGAGGTCGGCGGCACCTGGCGGGAGAACACCTACCCGGGCTGCACCGTGGATGTGGCCTCCCCGCTCTACTCCTTCTCCTTCGAGCCGAACCCGGACTGGTCGCGCACCTACGCCGGCCAGGAGGAGCTGCTCGGCTACGCCCGCGAGCTCGCTGCCAAGTACCGGCTGCGGGAGCGCACCCGGTTCGGCACCGAGGTGCTCGGCGGCAGTTTCGACGAGGACGAGGGCATGTGGTCGCTGGAGACCTCGGGTGCCCCGGTGCGCGCCCGGATCGTGGTGCTCGCCTGCATCAGCCTGCATTTCCCGCACATCCCCGAGATTCCGGGGCGGGACCGCTTCACGGGCCCCTCGTTCCATTCCGCGCGCTGGCGCCACGACTACGACTTCACCGGAAAACGTGTCGCCTCCTTCGGAACCGGGGCGAGCGCGGTGCAGTTCGTGCCGCAGCTGGCCAAGCGCGCGGAGCGGCTCACCGTGTACCAGCGTTCGGCGGGCTGGGTGCTGCCCAAACTCGATCTCGAACTGACCGCTCCGGTACGGGCCGCGTTCCGTAACCTCCCTCTGGCGCAGAAAGCCTTGCGTGCGGCCATTTTCAGCGGACACGAGCTGCTGCACCACGCGCAGTTCAATACCCGGCTGCTCGGTGCCTTCGAGGCGCTGTGCCTGCGCGCGCTGCGTAACCAGGTGCCCGATCCGGAGACCCGCGCGAAGCTCACCCCGGACTACCGGTTCTCCTGCAAGCGGCCTATGGTCGCGAACGACTACTACCGCACGTTCTCCCGGGACAACGTGGACCTGATCACCGACCGGGTCACCGAGATCGACGCGACCGGGGTCATCGACGAGACCGGGCGGCGCACCGAGGTGGACGCGATCGTCTGGGGCACCGGATTCCACGTGCAGGACATGTACAAGTACTTCCCCGATCTGCGCGTGGACGGGGATTCGCTCGTGGACCGGATCGACCGGGAGGGCCTGGAAGGGTACCGGGGGATCGCGATGCGCGGGGCGCCGAACGTGTTCACCGTCGTCGGGCCGAACTCGGTGCGCGCGCACACCTCGTTCCTGCTGACCATCGAGGCGAACAGTGCGCACGTGGTTAGGCTGATCGCCGCGATGCGCAGGCAGGGGATCAGCCGCATCGAGATCGGTGAGCGCGCGCAACGGGAATTCACCGAATGGGCGCACGGAACACTGCGCGAAGCAGTGTGGTCCATCGGCGGCTGCACGAGCTATTTCATCGACGAGAACCGGGTCAACCGGATCGCCTGGCCAGGATCGGCGCCGCACCAACGCCTGACGATGCGCGGGATCGATCTGCGGCAGTTCGACGTCCGCTACGGTCAGGGACGCACCGCGGGCCGGTCCGGATGGTCGAAGCGGACGAGCACATCCGCGCTGGCCTCCGGATCGAATTCGGCACGGTAACGGCGGAACGCGGGCAGCGTCCAGCGTTCCTGCGCGGGAAGTTCGCGTTCCAGGGTGCGCCCGGAAAGGCCGAGGTGCACCGTGAGGTCGGTGGGGAAACCCTTGTGCAGCAACAGGGTTCCGGCGAGCAGCAGTATCGCGTGCTCCGGCTGCTCGCGATACCCGGCCCGGGTGGCGCGGTCGGTGCGCGCGTCCCACAGGGAGGGGAGCACCGAGCACGGACCGGTGCGGGTCCACCGGTCGAAGACCTCACGGCGCAGACCGGCGGCGTCGAGCCAGTCCTCGTAGTAGGAGTCCGGGTCCTCCCGGCCGCGTTCGAACCGCAGCGAGGCGGGCAGCAGGAAGTCCCGCGCGTCCACCCGCTGCACCGGAAAACCCCGTTCCCGCAAGGGATCCACGAGATCCTCGGCGAACCGCTCGGGTTCGGCGACCGGGGCGGCGTCCACGAGCACCGCGCAGCGGCCCGGGCGGGCGCGGTCGGCGATCAGCTCGGCCAGCTCGGTGCGCAGCACTCCCGGGGTGATCGCCCGCATCGGTCCTCCTTGCCGTGCTCTTTCCGGGTGGCTACCGTGATCCGGTGGCCGAGATCATGGTTTTTCATTCGGTGTATGGGCTGCGCCCGGCCGTGCGCGCGGCGGCGGACCGGCTGAGCGCCGCCGGACATACCGTACGCGTCCCCGATCTGTTCGAGGGCAACACGTTCGACCGGATCGCCGACGGGCTGGCCTATCGCGACGAGCTCGGCAGCGATGTGCTCACCGAACGTGCCCAGCGGGCGTGTGCCGAACTGCCACGGGCAGCGGTGTTTCTCGGCTTCTCCCTCGGCGCTTCCCTCGGGGTCCGGCTCGCCAAGCGGTGTGCCTTTTCGGCGCTCGTGCTGTTGCACGACGGGACCTGTGTTCCCGAGGCGGCGCGACTGCCTGCGCAGATCCATGTCGCCGAGCCGGACGAGTTCGTGGAGGAACCCGATCTCGTCGCCTGGTCCGGGTACGGGGCGCAGGTATTCCGCTACCCGGGGTGCTCGCACCTGTACACGGATGACGCGACGGCCGAGCACCGGGAAGCCGACACCGCCGCGGCGCGGGAAACCTGGTCCCGGATCACCGCGTTTCTCGCCGAACGGGATCGCGTGGCGCAGGGGGCTTGACCAGTTTCAGCCCGATCACCGAGCCCACGATCCCGGCGAGCAGGGCCAGCCGCACCGCAGAGACCGCTTCCTCGCCGGTGAGCATGGCATAGGTGACGGTCAGCGCCGCCCCTATCCCGGTCCACACCGCGTAAGCGGTGGAGATGGGGATGCCGCGCATCGCGTAGCCGAGCCCGGTCATGCTCAGTATCAGGGCGAGCGCGAAGATCGTGACCGCGACCGGTTCGGTGAACCCGTTGGAGGCGCCGAGCGCGGTGGCCCACACCGCCTCGAGCACCGCGCTGAGCAACAGCACGAGCCAGGACGATCCGGCGCTTGTGTTCGGTTTCCATGTCATGTCAGCTCACCACCTTCAGCCCGGCGACACACCCGATGAGAACCAGCAACAGCAGCGTGCGGGCGAGCGTGGCGCGTTCCGCGCGGCGCACGATCGCGAGTACCGCGGTCAGTACCGCGCCGATCCCGACCCACACGGCATAGGAGGTGCCGGTCGGGATGGAGGTCATGGCGAAGGAGAGCCCGGCCATGCTCGCGATGAGAGAGACGACGAACAGAATCGTCGGTTTGGGTTTCCGGAATCCGTTCGATGCCGAGAGCGCGGTGGCCCACACCGCTTCCAGCATTCCGGAGCAGATCAACACAATCCAGCTCATGACAAAACCTTCACGGCAGTCTTGTCGCTGTGCGGGTACTGCTCCCTCGTCCGCGAGCCGCCTCCAGGCGGCTCCTATTTCCGATGATAGCAATCGGTCGGCCCAGGGCAAGGCCTTGAGGCGGTGAGACCGGTCATCACCGATGCCCGGTCGCGGTGTCCCCGGACAGTCGCTGCGCCAGGTACACCGGGATGGTGGAGACCAGGATCAGCACGGTGGCCACCACGTTCACCACGGGGGCCTGATTCGGCCGGGCGAGGTTGTCCATGATCCACACCGGGAGCGTTTTCATGCCCGCGCCGATGGTGAACTGAGTGACGATGATTTCGTCGAAGGAAAGCGCGAAAGCGAGCAGTCCACCGGCGAGCAGCGCCGAACGAAGCACCGGGAAGGTGATCAACCGGAACGTGGTGAACCCGTTCGCGCCGAGGTCCATCGAGGCCTGCTGCAGGTTGGTGCCGCTGCGGCGCAGCCGGGCGAGGATGTTGTTGAAGGCGGTGACGATGCAGAACGTGGAATGCGCGACCACCACGGTGAAAAAGCCGAGCTGGACCCCGAGCATCGTGCGGAAGGCGTTGTTCAGCGCGATTCCGGTGACGATGCCGGGCAGCGCGATCGGCAGGATCAGCAGCAGGGAAACCGTGTCCCTGCCGAAGAATGTGTAACGCTGCAGCGCGAACGCGGCCATCGTGCCCAGCAGCAGGGAGATGACCGTGGCGATCAGTCCCACCTCGACACTGGTCACCAGCGCGTCGATGGCGCCGGAGTTGCCTGCGGCGTGGCCCCACCAGTCGAGGGTGAACCGCACCGGGGGCCAGCCGAAGGTCGTGTCGGCGTTGAACGAGTTGAGCACCACGACTAGCAGCGGGAAATAGATCACCACCAGCCCGGCGATCAGGGCGAGCAGAAGCAGGTTCCGCGAGGTACGGGATCGGGTCATGGTTGTCTCACAGATTGTCGAGCGCACCGGTGCGGCGCACGGCGAACAGGTAGAGCAGGATGATCACCACGGGGATGGTGGCCACGGTCGCGGCGAACGGAAGATTGTTCGCGGCACCGACATTGGAGTAGACGACGTTGCCGAGCATCTGCGAGGTCCCGCCGACGATCTGCACCGCGATGTAGTCCCCGAGGGACAGCGAGAAGGTGAAGATCGAACCGGCGATCACCGAGGGGAACACCATTGGGAAGATCACCGAACGGAAGGTGCGCCAGCCCCGCGCGCCGAGATCCGTGGACGCCTCGATCAGGGACTGTGGCAGCTGCCCGAGCCCGGCGTACACCGGAAGGATCATGTACGGCAGCCACAGGTAGGAAAGCGTGATCAGGGTGGCCGTCACGCCGTAACCGGGACTGTCCAATCCGAACGGGTGCAGCAGCCAGCCGATGAGCCCGTTCGGCGCCAGCATGGTGCGCCACGCGTAGGCCTTCACCAGATAGCTCGCCCACAGTGGGGTGAGGATCGCGATCACCAGTATCCGTTGCGCGCGAACGGATGCGTAGCGCGCCATGTAGTAGGCCATGGGGAAGGCGATCAGCGCGTCGATGAGGGTCACCCCGACGGCGACGCCGAGCGTGCGAAAGGTGATCGAGCGATAGACCCCGTCGGAGAACAGGCTGACGAAGTTGTCCACGTTCCAGTCGCGGACGGTCTCCCCGGTGAAGCTGTCGGTCGTCCAGAACGCGGAGACGAACAGGGCGGCGAGCGCGGCCAGATAGGCGAGGCCGAGCCAGAGCATGGGCAGCGACAGCAGCCCGGCGAGGCGAAGCCGGGGCCGTGCGTAGCCGAAGCTGGAGAGCCGGTCGGAGAATCGGGTGCGCTGTGCGGTGTTCGTAGTCATGTGAGGCGGTCCTTTCCGAGCATCGCAGGGCCGCCTGCGGCCCGAGGAGCGCAGGCAAGGCCGCGTCGGGGCAGCAGGGTCATCGGTCTGATCGGGGTGGGGCGGCCTCGACCGCCCCACCCCCTCCCTCTTCAGTCAGCCCTTGATCTCGGTCCAGGCCTTGGTCCAGTCGCTGTAGTCCTTGCACTTGACGTCCGTGCGCCCGTCGAGGCACTGCTCGATCGGGGTCGTCCAGTACTGGATCTTGTTCGCGAAATCGGCGTCCTTGGCGTGGTAGGTGTCGCAGACCGTCTTGTCCTCGGCGACATCGCAGGCCTTCGCGTTGGCCGGGGCCTCACCGAAGTAGTCGGCGACCTGAGCCTGCACCTGCGGCCCGGTGATGTAGTTCATCCACTTGTAGGAGCAGTTCTTGTGCTTGGACTTGCTGGACAGCATCCAGGTGTCCGACCAGCCGGTTGCCCCTTCCTTCGGCAGCACGTCCGCGATCGGCGCCCCGTTCTTCTTCGCGGTGTTCACCATGACCTGCCATGCGGTGCCGACATGGGCGTTGCCGCTGGAGAAGGACTGCACCTCCTTGAGGTAGTCCGACCAGTACTCGGAGACGTTCGGCCGCTGTTTCTTGAGCAGATCGACGGCCGCGTTGAACTGCTTGTCATCCAGGGCGTACGGGTTCTTGATGCCCAGTTCCGGTTTGTGCGCCTTGAGATAGAGCGCCGCGTCCGCGATGTGGATGGGGGAGTCGTAGCCTTCGATCTTGCCCTTGTAGGGGGAATTCTCGCCGAACATCACATCCCAGGAATCGGGTGCGGGCTTCACCTTGTCCGTGCGGTAGGTGAGCATATTGGCGCCCCAGCCGTGCGGGACCCCGTAGGAGGTGCCCTTGACGCTGTTCCAGGCGCGGTTCTTCAGGAACGGCTGGATATCGGCGTAGTTGGGCACCAGCTTGGTGTTGATCGGCTCCACATCCCCGGAGGCGATCAGCCGCAGGGAGGCGTCCCCGGACGCGGAGACCACGTCGTACTGTCCGGACTTGAGCAGATTGACCGCCTCGTCCGAGGTGCCGAAGGTCTTCACGTTGACCTGGCAGCCGGTCTCCTTCTCGAACGGGCCGACCCAGTTGATCTTGGGATCATTGGAGCCGTTCTCCGCGTATCCGGGCCAGGCGAGCACGTTCACCTGTCCTTCACCCGCGCCGAGTTGTTTCATGGCCTCGATTTTGGGTGGATTGAGACCGTTGCCGCCCTTGCTTTCCCCGGCGTTTCCGCTCGTCCCACAGGCGGTCAGGGCGACCCCGAGGGAGAGGAGGCCGACAACGGCGCCGAACTTTCCTGGTTTGCGCATCATTTTCCTCCGGTTGTTGACTCATTCGTGGTGGAGCTGGCGATCCGGAAGTTGTGTTCGCACGCCCAGCTCAGGCGGACTTTCTGGTTTGCCCGCCGCGGTTCGGCGTTCGTGGCGCCGTCGTTCTGCCGGAGCACCGAGAGCGTGCCGCCGGCGTCCAGCTCGACCACGTATCTGGTCGAGGGGCCGGTGAACACGACCTCGCGCAGCACACCCGGTGCGGTGAACTCGTCCGGCGCGGCCGGGGTCGCGAGCTCGGTGTGGAGCCGGATCTTCTCCGGCCGGACGCTGAAAGTGGCGCGCTCGCCGACGATCTGTTCGGCGGCGGCCGGTTCGAGCAGATTCGAGGTACCGACGAAACCGGCGACGAACGCGGTCCTCGGCGCCTCGTAGATCTCCGCGGGGCCGCCGATCTGCTCGATGTTCCCCTCGTTGATCACCGCGATCCGGTCGCTCATGGTCAGCGCTTCCTCCTGATCGTGGGTGACGAACACGAAGGTGATCCCGACCTCGCGCTGCAACTGTTTGAGTTCCAGCTGCATCGCGGTGCGCAGCTTGAGATCCAGCGCGCCGAGCGGTTCGTCCAGCAGCAATACCTTGGGGCGGTTGACGAGCGCGCGGGCCAGTGCGATGCGCTGGCGCTGCCCTCCGGAGAGCTGATTCGGTTTGCGGTCCGCGTAGTCCCCGAGCCGGACGGTGTCCAGCGCTTCCCGCGCGCGGCCGAGGCGTTCGTCCTTGGGGACCCGGCGCACCCGCAGCCCGTAGGCGATGTTCTCCAGCACGGTCATGTGCGGGAAGAGCGCGTAATCCTGGAAGACCGTGTGCACATCCCGCTGGAACGGGGCGAGCCCGGTGACATCCTTGCCATCCAGGGTGATCGTGCCGCCGCTGGGCTGTTCGAACCCCGCGATCATGCGCAGGATCGTGGTCTTGCCCGAACCCGATGGGCCGAGCATGGCGAAGAACTCCCCGTCGGCGATGTCCATATCCACCCCGGCCACGGCCCGCGCGGTCCCGAAGGATTTGCGCAGCCCGTGCAGCCGGATAGCCGGAGGGCGTTCTTCTCGTTGTGCTGCAATGGTTTGCGTTTCCGCCGCCACGGACATCGACGCCTGCCCTTCATTCCTCGATGTTGCTCATCACGTGCTTGATACGGGTGTAGTCCTCGAGCCCGTACGCGGAGAGATCCTTGCCATAGCCGGAATGCTTGAATCCGCCGTGCGGCATCTCCCCGACGAGCGGGATGTGCGCGTTGATCCACACCGTCCCGAAATCCAGTCGTCTCGCCGCCCGCATGGCGGTGCCGTGATCGTGGGTCCACACGCTCGAGGCGAGCGCGTACTCGACGTCGTTGGCCAGCCGCAGCGCCTCGGCCTCGGTGTCGAACCGCTGCACGGTCAGCACCGGGCCGAACACCTCCTCGCGCACGATCTCGTCCTCCTGCCGGACACCCGAGATCACCGTCGGCGCGTAGAAAAACCCTTGGCTGCCGACACGGCCGCCGCCGGTGTGCACCCTGGCGTGGTCGGGTAGCCGGTCGACGAAACCGGCGACCCTGGCGAACTGCGCCGCATTGTTGAGCGGCCCGTAGAACACGTCCTCGTCCGGGTTCCCGGTGCGGGTCACCCCCGCCTGTTCGGTCAGTGCGGCGAGGAATTCCTCGTAGATGCCGGACTGCACCAGGATCCGGGTGGCCGCGGTGCAGTCCTGGCCGGCGTTGAAGAACCCGGCCTCGGCGATCCCGGCCGCGGCCTTGGCCGGATCGGCGTCGTCGAACACCAGCACCGGGGCCTTCCCGCCCAGTTCCAGATGCACCCGCTTGAGATCCTCCGCAGCCGTGCGCGCCACCTCCATGCCCGCGCGCACCGATCCGGTGATCGAGACCATTGCCGGGAGCGGGTGTTCGGCGAGCGCGCGGCCGGTCTCCCGGTCCCCGCACACCACGTTGAGCACCCCGGGCGGGAGGTGTTCGGCGGCGAGTTCGGCAAGCAGCAGCGTGCTCGCCGGGGTCGTCTCGGCGGGTTTGAGCACCACGGTGTTGCCCGTGGCCAGTGCGGGCGCGACCTTCCAGATCGCCATCAGCAGCGGGTAGTTCCACGGGGTGATCTGCGCGCACACCCCGATCGGCTCGCGGCGGACGAAGGAGGTGTGCCCGGCGAGGTATTCCGCGGCCGCCTTGCCCTCGAGCAGGCGCGCTGCTCCGGCGAAGAACCGCAGCTGCTCGAGCATCATCGGGATCTCCTCGGACCGGATGAGCGCGAGCGGTTTGCCGGTGTTCTCCGACTCGACGCGGATGATCTCTTCGGCCCGGGACTCGATGGCCTCGGCGAGCCGCAGCAGCGCCAGCTGACGCTCGGCCGGAGTGGTCGCCGCCCAGGACTCGAACGCGGCTCCGGCGGCGTCGGCGGCGTCCGCGACATCCTCTGGCCCGGAGAGCGGGGCGGTGGCGTTCACACCTTCGTGCACCGGATCGATCAGCTCGGTGCACCTGCCCGAACGCGCCTGCCTCGCCTCGCCGTACACGAAGTTGTTGAGCTGCCGCACGAGAGCTCCCTTGCTCGTCTGTAGTCGGCCACCTGCCGAGAGTGTTAAAACCTATGAGATCATATGTCAAAGTTCAAGAGTTTCGGGCAGAATTCTCGGCAGAGTGCGTCTGAGGACTCTCGTCCGTCGCGAGCGGGAGCCACGGTGTCCTGCGGGACACCCGCTGTCCGAGGGAATGCTGCGCGATGCGGACGACGACAGCGCAGCGGCGCTGCAACGTCGAAAGCCCGGCGAGAGGAGGACTACGCCGCGAGGCGCCGGCACGACATCCAGATGTGCTCTAGGTTCGGGTGCGGTGGATCGAGTGACGGGTGCCTTGATGACGGAGAGCGCGGCGCGTTCGGCGGTGTTCGCACCGCTCGAACAGCGGGGTAGAGCCGAAACGGTGGCCAAACGGCTGACCGATGCGATCAGCCTCGGGCTGCTCGAGGACGGGGAGCAGTTACCGAGCGAGTCGGAGCTGGCCGCGAGGTTCGGCGTGTCGACGGTGACGATTCGCGAGGCCTTGACGGCGCTGCGGCAGCAGGAGCTCGTCGAGACGCGGCGCGGCCGGGGCGGGGGCAGCTTCGTGCGCACCCCGGCGGACCGGGCCAAGGCCACCGTGCGGGCGCGGCTGCGCGAGATGACCCTGGCCGAGATCCGCGATATCGGGGACGAGTACTCGGCCATCGCGGGCACCGCGGCGCGGCTGGCCGCCGAGCGGGCCTCCGCCGAGGACATCGCCAGGATCGGTACCAGCGTCGATGAGCTCGGCTCCGGAGAATCGGGCGTCCAGCGGGCGGAGCGGGCCTTTCACCTCGAGGTGGCCGCCTCGGGGCAGTCGCCCCGGCTGACCCAGCTGGAGGTGCGGCTCCAGGGGGAGTTCGGCGCGCTGCTGTGGCTGCCGACGAGCGAACAGGGGGCGCTGCGCACGGCACGCGAGGCACACACGGCGATCGCCGCGGCGATCGCCGATGCGGATGGCCCGCGGGCGCGGGAGCTGACCGAGAAACACGTACTCGAGGCGATCGAACAGCTCGCGGAACTACACATGCGGCTCTGCACGACGTAGGGTGCCTTCGTCGGAGCGATTACCACCTGGAGCACCGGTGTTACAGATGCCAACGTTGACCGTAACCAGCGTCGCGGATGAGGTGACGGCGATGCTGGAGCGCATCTTCGCCGCGCTCGGCACGCTGCGCACCAGCGTCGAACAGGTCTATGCCGAGCGCGCCGGCACCGGGGCCTTCCCCGGGGTTGCCGATCTGGAGGCCCTGCGCGGCCAGATCATCGGCATGCTCGGCACCGAACGGGGACTCGTGGTCGGCTGCGGGTTCATCACCGATGTCGGCATGCTCGCCGACCGTCCCCGATGGCTGGAATGGTGGAAGGGCGAGGTGCCCAACGATCCGGTGCGGCTCCAGGTCAGCCTCGACCCGACGAGCGAGGAATTCCTCGACTACACCCGCCAGCCCTGGTTCAGTACGCCGCGCAGCACCGGGCAACGGCACGTGACCGGGCCTTACGTGGATTATCTGTGCACCGACGAGTACTCACTCACGTTCACGCTCCCGGTGCACGACGGGGACCAGTTCGTCGGTGTCGTCGGTTCGGATGTGTACGTGCGCGGGCTCGAGCGGGTGCTGATGCCGCTGCTGCGTTCCCTCGGTGGGCGGATCGCGCTCGTCAACGCGCACGGCAGGGTGGTCGTGTCCACTTCGGTCCGCCAGGTGACCGGTTCCCTGGTGCGTTCCCCGGATGTGGTGCAGCTGTGGGAGAACGGCGCGGGCGGCCCGCTCTACCGCTGCGGGCGGCTTCCGCTCGCCCTGCTGGAATTGCCCTAGTCCGCCGGGAATGCTTTGGACAGCGCTCTTGCCGCGCGGCTAGGTTGGCCGCATGCGTATTCTGTTCACCGCCATGCCCGGTTATGGCCTCACCCTGCCGATCGTCCCGCTCGCCTGGGCGGCCCGGGCGGCCGGTCACGAGGTGCTGTTCGTCAGTGCGGCTCCGATGGCCCCGGTGCTCGCCGAGGCCGGGCTCACGGTCGCCGATACCTGTCCCGGACGAGATATCTGGGCGGAATTCACCAAAATGGTCGCGGAGCCCGATTCGCCAGACATGTCCGAAGAATTGCGGGCCGCGGCCGGGGCGGGAGCGCCGTTCGGATTCTTCGCGCTGACCATGACGGGCAGGACGATCGAATTCGGCCGGGAGTTCGGCGCCGATCTGGTGGTGTACACCTCGGATCACATGGCGGGTCCGTACGTGGCCGCGAAGCTCGGGGTGCCCGCGCTGGAGGCGGGCAACCGGGTCTCCTGGTCGATGCGGGACAAGGATTTCCGGGAGCGCTCGGGAACGCTGAACGACACGGCGATCAACGAGGTGTTGCGGGAGAAGTACGGCATCGCCGGGGGACTGCCGGAACCCTTGGCGCGCATCGATCTCCGCGCGCCGAGCATGGGCGGGATCAGCGTGGCGGAACCGGATCACCGGGACGGCAGGCCGTGGTGGCCGATGCAGTACGTGCCCTACAACGGCGGGGTCGTCGCCCCGGACTGGGCGCTCGGCGAATCGAAACGGCCGCGGGTGCTCGTCACGCTCGGCACCGTGGTGCCGATCATGGCCGGGGTCTCCAACCTCTCGGTCGTGCTCGAGGCACTCGGCGGTCTCGACGTGGAGGTGATCCTCGCCGCGGGCTCGGCGGATCTCGCCGAACTCGGTGAACTCCCGGACAATGTGCACTCCGCCGGGTTCCTCCCGCTCTCCGCGATACTGCCGCGGTGCTCGCTGATCGTGCACCACGGCGGATCGGGTACCACGGCCGCGCCGCTGGCCTACGGAGTCCCGCAGTTCGTGCTGCCCTCGTTCGCGGACAACCCGATGTCCGCGGACCGGGTCACCGAGCGCGGTGTCGGGTTGCAGCACGACCCGGCAACGGTCACCGTGGAGGAGGCGCGGGCGGCGATCGGACGACTGCTCGGCGAGCCGGAGTTCGCCGAACGGGCGCGGGAGGTCGCCACGGAGATGGCCGGAATGCCCAGCCCGGCCGCGGTGATCGGACAGCTGGAGGCATTGCTGCCCGGCTAACGGGCACGGTCGCGGTCACCGCGCCGGTGGCGGCGGCGCGAGGTGCAGCGCCTGCCGGTGCCGGTGTGTGGTGAGGTAGCGCAGCCCGCCCGGACCCGCGGTGAACGCGCGCCGAGAATAGCGGGGCAGCCACAGTAGTGCGCCCGCGAACAGCTCGATGTTCTCCTCTTCGGTGGCCAGCTGCCCGGATCCGGAGAGCACGTGCAGCAGTACGTCGACCTCGGCGCCGGTGTGCATGGCTACGGTGCCGTGCGGCCCGAGCGCGATGATGTTCGCGTCCAGATCCCGCTCGCTTTCCTGGAGCCGCCACCGGACACCCTGTTCGTGGTCCTCCGCGCGCGTGTCCAGGAGAACGCGCGGCTGCTCGTTTCGGGGTTCCACCGGTCACCATTCCTGCTCGGTCCTGTTTCCGACGATTAGGCTTCAGGGTATGCGCGCGGCTGCGGATGTGGTTGAGGCGGTGGCCTTCGTGTGGCTGGGGATGGTGCTGGCCATCTCGTTCCTGGAGGCGCCGCTGAAGTTCCGTGCTCCGGGAGTCACCCTGGTGCTTGGCCTCGGGATCGGGCGGCTGGTTTTTCGTGCCCTGCATGTGATCGAGCTGGTGTTCGCGATCCTGGTGGGGTGCGCCCTGGTGCTCGGGAACCTCTCCTGGTGGGGGACCGGCGCACTCGGGCTCGCCGTGGTGCTGCTGCTGGCGCAGCTGGTGCTGGTCCAGCCGCGCCTGACCCGCCGTTCCGATGCCGTGCTCGCCGGTGCCGAGGCGCCCCGTTCTCGTGCGCACTACGCCTATATCGCCCTGGAAGGGGTGAAGGTGCTCGCCCTGCTGCTCGGCGGGGTGCTCGCGCTAGCCCTGCGGTAACCGGTTCCTGACCTCGTTTTTGAGGATCTTGCCGAGTGTGGATCGGGGCAGATCGGGCCAGATCTCCACCTGCTCGGGTGCCGTCACGCTGCCGAGCCGTTCCTCGACGAATCCGGCCAGTTCACCCCACTTCGGGTCCGGCAGCCCGATCACCGCGCTGTCCCGCACGGCCGGGTACGCGGACAGCGCCTGTTCCACCTCGGCGGAGTACACGTTGAACCCGCCGGTGATGATCATGTCCGTGGCGCGGTCCACGATGTAGAGGTAGTTCCGCTCGTCCAGGTAGCCGATGTTCCCGGTGTGGTGCCGGTCGTGTGCGCTGACTCCGCGGTCGCCTCGGGGTCGTCGTGGTAGCCGCCCATGACCAGCGGCCTGCGGACCACGATCTCACCGCGTTCTCCCCTCGGCAGCAGCGCGCCCGCGCCGTCCATGATCGCGACCTGGGTCAGTGGGGTGGGGGCGGCGCGCCGAGCTCAGGGGTTCGGTGGCGATGGAACCGTCCGCACGGAAATGCTCGGCGGGGCCAGGGTGGCGATCATGTTCGGTGCGGTCTGCCCGAACAGTTGCCCGAACACCCGCCGATTCTGGTGAGCGCTTCGGCCAGCCGGGCAGGCGACATCGGGGCCGCGCCGTACCAGATGCAGCGCAGGGATCCCAGTTTGGCCGAGCCCAGCCCCGGATGATCGAGCAGCCCGTTGATCACCGTGGGCGACAGGAAGGAATGCGTGATCCGGTGGCGTTCGATCAGTCGCAGATATTCGCCGATGTCCGGCCTCGGCATGATGACGATCTCCCCGCAGAGCGTGAGAATCGGCAGGGTGAGCACGCCGGCCGAATGGGGCAGCGGGGTGGGCGCGAGCAACCGCGGATTCTCCCCGAAGGGACAATTCATCAGGGTCAGCGTGGTGGTGGTCTCGATGTTGTGCCCGGTCAGCCGAACTCCTTTGGGCAGCCCGTGGTGTCCCCGGTTCCGGCGAGCGCACACGGCTCGTCGTCCGGGCGCACCACGGGATCCGGCTCCCGAGAATCGCGGTCGAGCCATTCTTCGAAGCCCGGCGCGGTATCGGTGGATTTTTCCAGGCACACCAGTGTGGTCGGCTGTGGCAGCGCGTCCGCGATCCGTTCCATCAACGGGGCGAAGGACTTTCCGAATATCAGGCAGCGGCAGCCGGACAGCTCGAGCAGCTGCCGGTTCTCCTCGGCTTCGTGACGCGGATTGATCGGGCACCATCCGGCTCCGGCCCCGGGAAATCCCGAACACACAGGCGAAGGCGAGCGGATCGTTCGCCGAGAGGATCGCGACCCATTCTCCCGGGCGGATTCCGGAGCCGTGCAGGGTACCCGCTATCCGCCAGGACGACCGCACCACCTCGGCGTAGCTCGCTCGCACCGTCGGCGTTCAGGCAGGGAGCATCGCCGTCGAGTGACGCGCCCTTGTCCAGAAAATCGCTCAGCTGTACTGGTTTCCTCGCTCCTGGTGGTGGACTTTCGGATGTTGCTGCAACAAATGCGCGGCGGCGTGTGCGTTGAGTACCGCCGTCTGCTGGTAATGGCAGTTGCCGTGGATCACGCAGTGCGCGCGGCCGAACGGTCCGGAAGCGTGCACCGAATCCAGGGATGTGTCGATCCGGGGATTCTCCCTCGGTGGCATCTCGCCGCGCACCTGCGGGGAAATCCGGCCGGTGTAGCCGGAGGCGCCGGAGACGACGACGGGCTTGTCAGTATTCACGTCTGTTTTCTCACGTTCGTCGGTGCGGTCGGTTTCGCGGTCAGATGTCCATACCGCCGTCGATCGGGAGCCCGGCCCCGGTGATGAACGTGGCGGCGTCACTGGAGAGGAACACCACGGCGTCGGCCCTGTCGTCGACCTGGCCGAGACGGCCCTGCGGGGTCAGTTCGACGACGGCACCCGCGGCTTGCGCGGGGGATTCGAACAGGCCGATCCGCGCGCAGTCGGCGGCCGGCTGGTTACCCATGACCGTGGGGGCAGCCCCGGATAGATGCCGTTGACCCGGACGCCGTAGCCGAGTTTTCCGGATTCCGCGGCGGCCACCCCGGTGAGCCGGTCGATCCCGGACTTGGTCGCCGAGTAGAGGCTGATGTCGGGGAAGGCGATGGTCGCCGCGACCGAGGCGATGTTCACCACCGAACCACCCTCGCCCGCCGCGCCGCCCGGGCGCATCGCGCGGAAGGCGTGCTCGAGACCGAGCGCGGTACCGAGTACGCCGACCTCGAGCATCGAGCGGATGTCGGTGGCCTCGGGGTCCGCGACCGGGCTGGCGGTCTCCACGCCCGCGTTGTTCACCAGCAGATCGAAGCCACCCAGCGAGTTCCCCGCCTGCGGCACCGCCTCGGCCATGCCCGCCGTTGTCCCCGGACTCCACCCGTGATCAGGGTTTTTCGCCCCGTCAGGTCATGACTGGTCATGCCGCATCTCCTCCCTGAGATCAGTGAAGCCGCTCGAATCGCGTGACGTGGGCTGTACGCTGTCCGGAGTTTGACAGTTGTCAAGATTTTCTGTGACAACTGTCAAATCTCTGGCCGTTACGCCATCGGGCGATACAGTGGGAGCTGTGACGGAGGTCGTCGAGACAAAACAGGACCGGATCGCGCGCCGCCAGGTCGACAAGTTCCAGGCGCGGCGCACCGAGCTCGCGGTGGCGACCCTGCACACCCTCGCCGAGCTGGGGTACGCCCGCACAAGCCTGCGGGAGATCGCGCAGAACTCCGAGTTCTCCCATGGGGTTCTGCACTACTACTTCGCGGACAAGCGGGACCTGGTCACCGAGGCGGTGCGCCAGTACGAGGCCGTGTGCGTGACTCGCTACGACGAGGTGGTCGCCGGGGCGGGTACCGGTGCGCGGTTGCGCGAGGACTTCGTGGACATGTTCTTCGCGACGCTGAACGCGGACGCGCCCCTGCACCGGCTCTGGTACGACCTGCGCAACCAGAGTCTGTTCGACGAGACCTTCCGCGAGGATGTGCGTGAGATCGAGGAACGCCGCGAGGCGATGATCTGGCGGGTGATCAGCCGGTACGCCGAACTGTGCGATGCCGCGCCCGCGCTCGGTTCCGGCTCCGCCTATGCGTTACTGGACGGGATTTTCCAGCGCGCCCTGTGGTGCACGCTTTCCGGGCGGGCCGAGGAGGTCGCCGGGTTCCGGAAGGAACTGGTGCGCGCGCTCGATCTGCTGGTCGGAGAAGGTCAGACCCAGTAGGAGACCCGGCCCCGGTAACCGCGCATGAGCAGGAGCGTGGCCGCCCATCCGACCACGACCATCAGCCCAACGGCGACGTAACTCCACATGCTGACCAGTCCACCGGTGAGCGGCTGGCGCACCACCTGGATGAGGTGGTAGATCGGGTTCCCGTCGATGATCGGCTCGATGTATGGCGCGAGCGCGTGCCGCCTGCCGCTCTTCTCGGTGAGCTGGTCCATCGGCCACACCACCGGGGTCATGTAGAAGGCGAGCAGCAGCACCGCGTTGATCAGCTGGGGCATGTCCCGGAACCGGGTGGAGATGATCCCGAAGAACATGATCACCCAGCCCATGGTCAGCAGCACGAGCAGGAAACCGGGGATCGCGAGCAGCGACCACCAGCCGAGTCCCGGGTGGCAGGGGATCCCGGAACCGGGCACCGCCTTGAGACAGGTGCCGTCCTTCATCGAGTACTTGTGGTCGAGGTCGCCGAAGAAGATGACCAGCAGGATCACGTAGACGATGAAGGTGTGCAGGAACATCAAGAGCTGTCGCCACAGGGTGCGCATCACGTACACCATCAGCGGCGCGGGCACGTGTTTGATCGTGGCCTCGTTCGCGATGAACGCTTCCATGCCCTCGATGAAGCAGCCGTTGATGAACTGCCAGATGATCAGCCCGGTCGCGAGGTAGGGCAGGAAGGTCTGGAAATGGGCGCCGAACAGCAGCCCGTTGAGCAGTCCGAGCCCGAGCGCGATCACGGCCTGGGCGATGGTGATCCAGAACGGGCCGAGTGCGGCGCGGTGATAGCGCTGCTTGATGTCCTGCCAGCCGAGGTGGCCCCAGAGCTCGTAACTGGTGAGTCCGCCGGTGAGATCGGCGAGCGCCTTGCGGACGCTGCGTGAGTCGCCGAGGTCGGTGGCGCGCGCGGTGTCGGCATGCACGCTGGCAGAGGGTACGCGAAGGCGCCGAGGGAGTGAGCATCGGCCGAGGAACGAGGTCGGAGCGGAGCGAGTGAGGAAGTCGAGCCAGGGGTACGCGAAGGCGCCGAGGGAGTGAGCATCGGCCGAGGAACGAGGTCGGAGCGGAGCGAGTGAGGAAGTTTGCGCACGTGTCGGCGCCGGATCCGAAAACTGTCGGTCCGATGGTGTTCACTGCAGCATGTCGATGCCGGAGAGCCGTTCCGGCCGGGCTAGAGTGTTGGTTCAAGTTGGTCGTTCTGGTGAGGGAGGCTGCGCCGTATGTCCGACTCGTTCGTGCATCTGCATGTGCACACCGAGTACTCGATGTTGGATGGCGCGGCCAAACTGAAGGACTTGTTCTCCCGGTGTAACGACCTGGGGATGGACTCGGTGGCGATCACCGACCACGGGCATGTGAACGGGATCTACGATTTCTTCCAGCAGGCGCGCAAGGCCGGGGTCAAACCGATCCCCGGGATCGAGGCCTATGTGGCGCCTGCCTCGCGGTTCCTGAAGGAACGGGTTCGCTGGGGTGAGGCGCACCAGAAGTCCGACGACGTCTCCGGTGGCGGTGCCATCACCCACCAGACGATCTGGGCGAGGAACAACGAGGGCCTCGGCAACCTGATGAAGGTGGCCTCGCTCGCGTCCTTCGAGGGGCAGCTCGGCAAGTGGCCGCGCGCGGACCGCGAGCTGATCGCCGAGTACTCGAACGGGCTGATGGCCACGACCGGTTGCCCCTCGGGCGAGGTGCAGACCCGGTTGCGGCTGGGCCATTTCGACAAGGCGCTCGAAGCGGCCGCCGACTGGCAGGACATCTACGGCAAAGAGAACTTCTTCGTCGAGCTGATGGATCACGGCCTCGACATCGAGCGCCGGGTGCGCGACGGCCTGGTGGATATCGCGCGCAAGATCGAAGCGCCGTTCGTGGTCACCAACGACTCGCACTACACCTTCGCCGAGGAGAGCAAGTCACACGAGGCGCTGCTGTGCGTGCAGACCGGCAAGACCCTCGACGATCCCGGCCGGTTCAAACTCGACGGTGAGGGGTACTACCTCAAGACCGCCGAGGAGATGTACGCCCGCGATTCCAGCGACGCGTGGCAGGAGGGCTGCCGCAACACCCTGCTCATCGCGGAGCGGGTGGAGATCGACGGGATGTTCACTCCGCGCAACATGATGCCGCAGTACCCGATCCCGGAGACGCAGACCGAGGAAGAGTTCTTCCGTGAGGAGGTCTGGGCCGGGATGCAGCGCCGCTTCCCGGACGGGGTCGACCGGGAGCACGCCGATCAGGTCGAGTACGAGATCGGCGTCATCGAGAAGATGGGCTACTGCGCCTACTTCCTCGTGGTCGCCGACTTCATCATGTGGTCGAAGGAGAACGGTATCCGGGTGGGGCCGGGCCGTGGATCCGCCGCGGGTGCGCTGATCGCGTACGCGCTCGGCATCACCGACCTCGATCCGCTCGCGCACGGGCTGTTCTTCGAGCGGTTCCTCAATCCGGATCGTGTCTCTCCCCCCGATATCGATGTGGATTTCGACGAACGTCGGCGCGGTGACGTGATCCGGTACGTCACGGAGAAGTGGGGTGAGGAGATGGTCGCCCAGGTGATTACCTTCGGCACCATCAAGACCAAGGCGGCCATCAAGGACTCCGCCCGGGTGTTGCACGGCCAGCCCGGGTTCGCCATCGCGGACAAGATCTCCAAGGCGCTGCCCCCGCCGGTGATGGCCAAGGACATTCCGCTCGAGGGGATTCTCGACCCGAAGCATCCGCGCCACGGCGAGGCGGCCGAGGTGCGCGAGCTCTACCAGAACGATCCGCAGGTCAAGCAGATCATCGACACCGGGCGCGGGCTCGAGGGCCTGATCCGCAACGCCGGTGTGCACGCCTGCGCGGTGATCCTGTCCTCGGCGCGGCTGCTGGATGTGATCCCGCTGTGGAAGCGCCCGCAGGACGGTTCGATCATCACCCAGTTCGACTACCCGACGTGCGAATCGCTCGGGTTGTTGAAGATGGACTTCCTCGGTCTGCGCAACCTCACCATCCTGGACGACACGCTGCGCAACATCGAGCGCAACGGAAAGGGCCGGGTCGAGCTCGAATCGCTTTCCCTGGACGACAAGCAGACCTATGAGCTGCTTACCCGCGGTGACACTCTCGGTGTGTTCCAGCTCGACGGCGGCGGCATGCGGGACCTGCTGCGGCTGATGCGCCCGGACAACTTCGAGGACATCTCCGCGGTCGGCGCGCTCTACCGGCCGGGTCCGATGGGCGCGAAATCGCACACGAACTACGCGCTGCGCAAGAACGGGCAGCAGGAGATCACCCCGATCCACCCGGAGCTCGCGGAGCCGCTCGAGGACGTACTCGGCACCACCTACGGCCTGATCGTGTACCAGGAGCAGGTCATGAAGATCGCTCAGGTGCTCGCGGGTTACTCGCTGTCCCAAGCGGATCTGCTCCGCCGGGCGATGGGGAAGAAGAAAAAGGAAGTTCTCGACGCGGAATTCGTGAACTTCTCGAAGGGTATGCGGGACAACGGCTATTCCGAGCAAGCCGTCAAGACCCTGTGGGACATTCTTCTCCCGTTCTCCGATTACGCGTTCAACAAGGCGCACTCCGCCGCATACGGTGTGGTTTCCTACTGGACCGCGTATTTCAAGGCGAATTATCCCGCGGAATACATGGCCGCGTTGCTGACCTCGGTCGGGGACGACAAGGACAAGGCCGCGGTGTACCTCTCGGAATGCCGGAAGATGGGCATCACCGTGCTGCCACCGGATGTCAACGAATCCGCACGGGATTTCGCCCCGGTCGGCCACGACATCCGGTTCGGTCTCGGCGCGGTGCGCAACGTCGGTTCCGGGGTCGTGGACGCGATCATCGCCGCGCGCGAGGAAAAGGGGAAGTTCACCGATTTCTCCGATTATCTGCGCAAGGTGGACGCGGCGGGCTGCTCGAAGAAGGTCGTCGAATCACTGGTGAAGGCCGGGGCATTCGATTCCTTCGAACATCCGCGCAAGGGCCTGCACATGATTCACATCGACGCGGTCGACGCGATCATGGAAACCAAGAAGGCCGAGGCGATCGGGCAGTTCGACCTGTTCGGTGGCGGGGACGACGCGGACGTCGGCGGCGTGTTCGACGTGCGGATCCCGGAAGAACAGTGGGACCGCAAAACCCAGCTCACGTTCGAGCGGGAGATGCTCGGGCTCTACGTCTCCGGGCACCCGCTCGGCGGGGTCGAGCACATCCTCGAGGCGCAGGCGGACACCCCGATCGCCACCATCCTCGAAGGTTCGGTCAGCGACGGAGCACAGGTGACCATCGGCGGCATCCTGGCCAGCGTCACCCGGCGGGTGAACAAGAACGGCGAGCCGTGGGCGGTCGCCCAGCTGGAAGACCTCGCCGGTGGCATCGAGGTGCTGTTCTTCCCGAAGTCCTACGCGGTGCTCTCGCACGACGTGGTCGAGGACGCCATCGTCCTGGTGCGCGCCCGGGTCGCCAAGCGCGAGGACCGCACCTCGCTGATCGCCAACGATCTCGTGGTGCCGGACCTGTCGACCGCCGCGGACGGTCAGGCGATGCGGCTGCGGATGCTCACCGCCAAGGTCACCCCGCCGACGGTGACCCGGCTCAAGGAGGTCCTCGCCAACCACCCGGGTAGGACCGAGGTGCAGCTGTCCCTGGTGAACGGCAGCCGTACCGTGCTGCTGCGCCTCGACGAGGGATTCCGTGTGGATCCGACACCCTCGCTGATGGGGGATCTCAAGGCGCTCCTCGGCCCGGGCTGCATCGCGTAGAACTATTTGATCGCGTTGAACTATTTGTGAGTCAGCTTGCGTGGCGGTTGCGGGTAGCGGAACCTCCGGAGCCCCCGCGCTCAGGGATCGTCTCCTCATGTATACCGATACACCACGTCGGCGCTGTCCTCGCGAGGAAACACCGGAGAACTCGCCGCGGTGTCGGCTGCTTGGGTGGCCAGGGCGGCTACGCCGCCGCGACGACGCTCGGTATCCGGGCCGATAACGACGAAAGTAGGTCGCGGCGGTCCCTTTCGCACATTGCCATGCGGGGCGGGGGCGAGCATGCTCCGGGTATGACCACTGGCACATCCGGTCCGGTCGAGGTACCGCCGCCCGGCCGCTATCGCATCGACGGGGACCGTTCCACGATCCGGTTCCACACCAGGCACATGTTCGGGATCGCCCCGGTGCGCGGGCGCTTCGGGATCGAGACCGGGCACATCGAGGTCGCCGATCCGGTGCACCGCTCCTCGGTGCGCGTGCGGGTGCCCGCCACGAGTTTCCGCACCGGCAATGGAATGCGCGATCCGGTGGTGCACGGCAAGCAGTACCTGGACGCCGCGCAGCATCCGGTGATCGCCTTCGGCGCGGACCGGATCGCCGAGGAATCGGAAGGGTGGATGCTGTACGGCTCGCTCACCGTCCGGGAGACCACGGCGCCACTCGAGCTGCGGATCGAGGAGTGCCGCACCGAGAACGCGCGGCTGCTGGTGCGGGCCCGGGGCACCGTGGACCGCTACGCACTGGGGATCACCGCGATGAAAGGGATGACCGGTCGGTATCTGACCGCGCTGCTCGAGGTCAGCGCCGAACCGGAATCGGCGGGGAATGGCTAAGCGTTCGGATCCACGTGGCGAGAACTTCTTCGCTGCGTACCTATCGGCGCAACGGGACCGCGGTGATCACCCCGCTGTGGTACGCCGGATCCGGAAAACGTTGGTATGCCTATACAGCGACATCGCAATCGGGGAACGGTCCTGGAAGGTGCGCCGGCTGCTCGCCGAGCCGCGGTGCGCGTTCGCCGCCTCGGATTTCGCCGGAAATCCGCGTGCTCCCTGGCGTACCGCGACGGCCGAGGTGGTGCGCGGCCCGCAACTGCGTGTGATTCGCCGGTTGCTGCGCGCCAAATACGGTAACCGATTTCGGCTTTTCGTCCTTGTCACCATCCTCGGGCGCGCGCTCGGGCATGGTCGCGGGATCGGTCTCGTACTGACTCCGGATCCGGAATTCCCGTAGTGTGTCAGGGAAATCCGGGCGCGGCGGAAACTCTCCACCGGGGCCCGGCGTTGACAGTGCGCAGTCTGCGAATTGCAGTCCCGAGCGATGAGGAGACCGACGTGGGCGTGAGTCAGGAATTGCGCGAACTGCCGAAGGACTACACCCAACGGCCACACGAGGTATACCGCCAACTGCGTGAACAAGGCACGGTTCACCACGTGCGGCTGCCGAGCGGCATGGTCGCCTGGTTGATCACCGACTATGAACTCGCCCGCCAGGCGCTCGCGGACGACGAGTTGAGTAAGGCCAGCGACGGATTCCACGAGGTGCTGCAGAAGCAGGAGAACCGGACCGTCGGCCTGCTCCAGGACGTCAGCGATCACATGCTGAACTCGGATCCGCCGGACCACACCCGGCTGCGCAAGCTGGTCAACCGGGCGTTCACCATGCGCGCGGTCTCCCGGCTGGAGCCGCGGATCGAACAGATCACCACCGAACTGCTCGATGCGATGCGGGACAAGGACGAGGTGGATCTGCTCGACGCCTTTGCCTTCCCGCTGCCGATCACCGTGATCTGCGAGCTGCTCGGGGTTCCGGACGGGGAGCAGGACCGGTTCCGGGAATGGTCGAACATCGTCGTCGCGCTGGCCACGAGCAGCCCCGAGGATGTCGCGCGGGTGCGCGCGGAGCTGCCCGCCTATCTGGCCGAGCTGATCGCGCGGAAGCGGGCGGACCCGGGGGAGGACATGCTCTCCGAACTCGTCACGGTCGCCGAGGACGGGGACCGGCTCAGCGAACCGGAACTGATCTCGATGGTGTTCCTGCTGCTGATCGCCGGGCACGAGACCACGGTGAACCTCATCGGCAATGGAATGCTCGCGCTGCTGCAGAACCCGGATCAGCTCGCCGCCCTGCGCGCGGACCACGGGCTGCTGCCCAACGCGGTCGAGGAATTCCTGCGCTACGACGGGCCGGTGAACATCACGACGCTGCGGTACACCACCGGGCCGTGGACCATCGACGGGTTCACCATCGACAAGCACGAGCTGATCTCCATCCCGCTGGTCGATGCGAACGCCGATCCGGTGAAATACCCGGAACCGGACTCCTTCGACATCTCCAGGGACGCCTCGGGGCATCTGGCCTTCGGGCACGGCATCCACTTCTGCATCGGTGCTCCGCTGGCCCGGCTCGAGGGCCGGATCGCGGTACGCGAGCTGATCACCCGGTTCCCGGACATCGCCCTGGCCGGCGAGCCCACGACCTTCGGCTGGCGGGACAGCTCGCTCATCCACGGCCTGCTGAAGCTGCCCGTCAAGCTGCGCTGACCGGGGGAGCAGTAGTCTCGCGCATCGTGAGTGTGCTCGTGGTGACCGGTACCTCGACCGGTGTCGGCAAGACCATCACCTGTGCGGCGATCGCGGCACTGGCCGCCGATCGGCGGGTGGCCGTCCTCAAACCTGCCCAAACCGGGTGTGCGGAGGAGGAAGGCGACATTCCGCTGATCGCGCGGCTCGCCCCGGGCATCACGACGCGTGAGCTGCGCCGGTTCCCCGATCCGCTGGCCCCGGACGTGGCCGCGCGCCGCTCCGGGATCGGACCGGTCGGCGCCCCGGAGGTGGCGGCAGCGGCACGGGAACTCGACGAGGACCACGATCTCGTGCTCGTCGAAGGGGCGGGCGGGCTGCTCGTGCGGTTCGACGACACCGGGGCCACGATCGCCGACGTGGCCTGGGCGCTCGGGGCGCCCACGCTGATCGTGGCCTCACCCGCGCTGGGGACACTCAACCACACGGCACTGACCGCGCTCGCCCTCGAGCAGCGCGGGGTGCACTGTGTCGGCGTGGTGATCGGGGCCTGGCCCGCCGATCCCGGTCTCGCCGAGCGGTGCAACCTCGAAGACCTGCCCCGGGAAGCGGGCGCCCCGCTGCTCGGGGTGCTCCCGGACGGCCTCGGCCAGCTGCGTGGGGAGGCCTTCCTCGCGGGAGCGCGCTCGGGTCTGTCGCCGTGGTTCGGCGGGGAGTTCGACGCGGACACCTTCGCCGCTCGGGCCTGCGCCGATACCGACAACCCATAGCGCATCCCCGATCCGGGTACCCCGTTCGAGGCGGATCCGGCCGAATCCGGCAACGGGGTCCGTCCAGGTGGCGCCGAAGGACCGGACGGCGCGTCGCGGCCGCCACGGCGCAACCACCCCGGGGTGGTGCCTAGTAGGGTCACGGCGTGGAGGCGAGCACCCCGATACGACCGGACCGACCCGACGCCGAGGCTGCCCTGCTTGCCGTGCTGTGGCACCGGCGCCCGAGAGTCGTCGTCAAGGCAGACCTGCTGCCCGCGATCAGCGTGCTGTCCTTCGTCTCGCTCGCCGGGATCCCGGCAGGCTGGATCTGGGCGATGATCGCGCCGCCGACCCGGATGCTGATCACCGCATCGCAGGGCCCGCTTCCGCTGCCGGACGAGGAACTGCACGCCTTCGACGCGGTCGCGCTGCACGCGGTGCTCGGTCTCGCCATCGGCGCCCTGCTCGGTGCCGCGGTGTGGCTGCTGCGCGAACGGCGCGGCCCGGTGATCATGATCGCCACCGTGCTCGGCGCGCTCGTGGCCGGCTGGCTCACCCTCACCATCGGCTCCGCGTTCGCGAACGGTTTCTATCCACCACCCGGATCGGCCAAGGCGGGCCAGTTCGTGCTGCGCGCCCCGGAATCGGGCGGCATCCTGCCCATCGTGAGCTGGGGGCTGGGCAGCTCGCTGGCCTACGGGGTGCTCGCGGTGTGGAACGGGATGCACGATCTGGGGCGGCGGCTCTCCTGAGTACCCGGCCCTGATCACGGCTTTCTCGCTCACTCCGGTGGTTTGAACACCGCGGAGGGATCGGTCACCAGCATGTCCCTGCGGGTGAACCGGTACTGCGCCGCGGGGCGGCCACCCGAGGGGCTCGTGGTCCCGGTGGGTTCGAGCAGGCCCCTGCGGGTGAGCACCCGCTGTAGATTGGTCGCCGAGATCGGATAGCCGAGCGCGGCGGAGTAGAGTTCGCGCAGCCCGGCGACGGTGAATTCCGCGGGCGCGATGGCGAACCCGATGTTCGTGTAGGACAGCTTGGCGCGCAACCGATCCCGTGCGTGCAGCACGATCTCACCGTGGTCGAAGGCGGTCGGTGGCAACCGGTCCACCGACTGCCACGCGGTGTCCTCGGGCAGTTCGGGATCGGCGTCCGCGGGCACGAGTCCGAGGAACGCGGTCGCGAGCAGCCGGGTGCTCCCGGTCCGGTCCGGCGCGCTGAACACGGCGAGCTGTTCCAGATGCTGACACTCGCGTACGTCCACCTTCTCCGCCAGCTGCCTGCTGATCGAGTTCGCAACGTCTTCGTCCGCGCACAGCCGGCCACCGGGTAGTGCCCATTTCCCGGATTCCGGACGCCGTGCCCGTCGCCACAACAGTGCGTGTAAGCCCAGCGCACCCGCCTCGTCGGCGCGTACCTGGAAAACCGAGGCCAGCACTTCGTGCCCGATATCGGGGCTGTCGGTGGTAGCATACGAAGGCATGTTTTCGATTATAAGTCGAAAACTGAGCCTGGTCGATGGAGGACCCGATGACGACGGCGACGTTGGCGGACGCGAAGTGGGCGCGACAGGTACGCGAGCTCGCACGGGAGCGGGACGCGGTCATCCTCGCGCACAACTATCAGCTCCCCGAGGTGCAGGACATCGCCGACCACACCGGGGATTCGCTCGCGCTGAGCCGGATCGCCGCGCGGGCCGAAGCGAGCACGATCGTGTTCTGCGGGGTGCACTTCATGGCCGAGACCGCGAAGATTCTCGCCCCGGACAAGACGGTGCTCATCCCGGATGCGCGCGCCGGTTGCTCACTCGCGGACTCGATCACCGCGGAACAGCTGCGGGAATGGAAACGGGAACATCCCGGGGCGGTCGTGGTGTCCTATGTGAACACGACCGCGGAAGTCAAGGCGGAGACCGATATCTGCTGTACCTCCTCGAACGCCGTGGACGTGGTGCGCTCGATCCCGGCGGACCAGCCGGTGCTGTTCTGCCCGGACCAGTTCCTCGGCGCGCACGTGAAACGGGTGACCGGGCGGGAGAATCTGCACATCTGGGCAGGGGAGTGCCATGTGCACGCGGGCATCAACGGCGATGAGCTCGCCGCGCGCGCGGACCGGGTGCCCGAGGCCGATCTGTTCATCCATCCCGAATGCGGCTGCGCGACCTCGGCGCTGTACCTGGCCGGGGAGGGGGCGGTCGCCGAGGAGCGGGTGCACATCCTCTCCACCGGCGGAATGCTCGATGCCGCACGGGAAACCGGTGCGCGTTCGGTGCTCGTGGCCACCGAGGTGGGGATGCTGCACCAGCTGCGCAAGGCCGCGCCCGAGGTGGATTTCCGTGCGGTCAACGAGAAAGCCTCCTGCCGGTACATGAAGATGATCACGCCGGAGAAGGTGCTCGACTGCTTGCGCGCGGGGACCGACGAGGTGCGGGTGCCCGAGCGGATCGCCGGGCAGGCACGGACCGCGGTGGAGCGCATGATCGGGATCGGGAAGTCCGGGGGTGGGGAATGACCGTCGGCTGGGAAGCGGATGCCGACCTGGTGGTGGTCGGCAGCGGGGTCGCCGGGCTGACCGCGGCGCTGCATGCGCACGAGCGCGGTCTCCGGGTTCTCGTGGTGAGCAAGGACGAGGTGGCCGAGGGGAGTACCCGGTTCGCCCAGGGCGGGATCGCGGTGGTGTTCCCGCAGGACGCGGCGGACTCCGGAGACGACATCGAGGCGCATCTCGCGGACACCATGGCGGCCGGGGCAGGGCTGTGCGAGCGAGCAGCGGCGGCTGCCATTCTCGCGGACGGACCCGTTGCGGTACAGGGGATCCGGGATCGTGGTGCGGTGTTCGACCAGGACGTCGACGGCCGGCTCGCCCGCACCAGGGAAGGCGGCCACGGGGCGTTCCGGGTGGTGCACGCCGGAGGCGATGCGACCGGGGCCGAGGTAGAGCGCGCGCTGGTCGCCGCGGCCGGTGGCACGGTTCCGGTGCTGACCGGGCATGTGGCCGTGGACGCGGTGCGCACCTCGACCGGAGCGGTCGGCGGGCTGCTGGTGCTCGACGAGAACGGTGTGGCCGGACTGCTGCGCGCGCCTGCGGTGCTGCTGGCCACCGGCGGGCTCGGCCAGCTCTACACGGCGACCACGAATCCCGCGGTGGCCACCGGGGACGGGATCGCGCTCGCGCTGCGTGCCTCGGCACTGGTGGCGGACCTGGAGTTCGTGCAGTTCCATCCGACCGTGCTCTACACCGGGGCGCACGTGACCGGTCAGCGCCCGCTGGTCACCGAGGCGGTGCGCGGGGAGGGCGCGGTGCTCGTGGACGAGTACGGGCGTCCGATCATGGCCGGGGTGCACGAGCTCGCCGATCTGGCCCCGCGCGATGTGGTCTCCGCGGCGATCGCGCGGTCGATGGCCGCAACCGGTGCCGAGCACGTGTACCTGGACGCGAGCTCGGTGGCCCGGGGCGGATTCGCCGCGCGGTTTCCCACGGTGCACGCGGCCTGCACGCGGGCAGGCATCGATCCGGCGCGCGACCCCATTCCGGTCGCCCCGGCCGCGCACTTCTCCTGCGGCGGGGTCGTCGCGAGCGTGGACGGGCGCACCACGGTCCCCGGGTTGTACGCGATCGGCGAGGTCGCGCGCACCGGGTTGCACGGGGCGAACCGGCTGGCCTCCAACAGCGTGCTGGAGGGACTTGTCACCGGGGGACGGGTGGCCGAAGCGGTGCGGGCCGATCTCGGCGCGGCACCGGAACCGGGCAGGCTCGAGGACCCTTCCCTTCCCGCGGAACCGATGGCACCGGCGAAGCGGCTGCGTCCGGTACTGAGCGGGCGGCTGGGCATCGGCAGGGACGCGGAGGGGATGCGGACCGCCATCGAGGAGCTCACCGCGATGGCCACCGTCCGTCCACTATGGACACGCGAGGGTGTCGAGCGGGCCGCGATGACGTTGACCGCCAAGGCTCTCGCGTTCTCCGCGCTGCACCGCGAGGAATCCCGCGGCGCCCATGTGCGGGTGGATTTCCCGGAACGCGACGATGCGCGCTTCGGGCACAGTGCGTTCGTCTGTCTGGACGTTTCCGGGCGACCGCTGGTGATCGGCAAGGAAAGGGCACGGTTGGCCGCATGAACATCACCGAACTCGTCGCGAACGCGCTCGCCGAGGACCTGCGCTACGGCCCGGATGCCACATCCGCGGCGACGATCGGGGCGGACCTCGTCGGTATCGGGCGATTCACCGCGCGCGCCGAAGGGGTGCTCGCCGGGGTGGACTTCGCCGAGCGGGCGCTGACCGAGGTGGCCGGTGAGATCGAGGTGCTGGACCGGATCGAGGACGGCAGCAGGCTGCGCCCCGGCAGCGAGGTGTTCGTCGTGCGCGCCCCGGTGCGAGCCATGCTCACCGCCGAACGCACCGCGCTGAACTTCCTTACCCACCTGTCCGGGATCGCCGGCCACACCGCGCGCTGGGTCGCCGAGGCCGAGGGCACCGACTGCCGGATCCGGGACACCCGCAAGACGCTGCCCGGGCTGCGTGCCGCGCAGAAGTACGCGGTGCGCTGCGGCGGCGGGGTGAACCACCGCTTCGGGCTCGGGGACGCCGTGCTCGTCAAGGACAACCATGTGGTCGCGGCCGGTTCGGTGACCGCGGCGATCAAGGCCACCCGGCTGCACGCCCCCGAGTTGCCTTGCGAGGTCGAGGTGGACGACCTCGCTCAGTTCGAGGAGGCACTGGCCGCGGGGGCGAGCGAGATCCTGCTGGACAACTTCAGTGCCGCCGACTGTGCGCTCGCGGTGCGCCGCAGGGACGAGCACGGATCCGGTGCGCTGCTCGAGGCATCCGGCGGGCTGAGCATCGAGGTGGCCGCGGAGTACGCGCGATCCGGGGTGGACTACCTCGCGGTCGGGGCGCTCACCCATTCCTCCCCGGCCCTGGACATCGCCCTGGATCTGGATACGCACTGACTGACCGCGAAAGGCCGCCGGGTGGGTTCATGCCGGGGCGACGGATTCGATGTTGGCAACGGTGAACTCGCGTTCTCCGTTGCGGAGATGGCACCAGGACACCAGCCACCGGCCGTAGAGCTCGCGGGGGCGGATGTCGCGGTGCGTCCAGCTGCCGTTCTTGTCCCGGTAGCTGATCAGTACGTCACGCTGGTGCTCGAGCGCGTCGGCGAGCAGGACGAGTTCGGCTTCGGTGAGACTGGTGCGCAGCGTGGTCAGGCGTTCGAAGGTGTCCGAAACTTCGGTTTCGGCAGTGGTCTCGCCATTCGGGTCCGCGAGCAGTCTTCCCGCGAGATCCCCTGCGCACAGCCGAGTACGGGTGGCCCTCGGTGTGGTCTCGGTCTTCGTGCGGGCTCGGTGTTGGTGACGGTGCTCAACGATGACGGCACCTTGAGCGTCCTCGGCGACCGGGGCGAACCCTGCGGAGCGCAGCTTGGTCAGAACCTCGTCCGGGTCGAGTGGGCTGGACAGCACCGTGGATGCGAGCTGGGCGAGCTGGAGTCCGGCCAGCTCGCGGGTGTGCAGTATTTCGGCCACGGTTCCTGCGTCGGCCAGGACGCAGGAACGCATGCCACGTACCCGGACCTGGCCATGTCGCCGGTCCACGTCGGTGATGAGGTACTCCAGTGGCTGCGGCAGCGCCCGGTCGGACAGCGCGGCGAGTTCGGCCAGCAGACCCTCGGAGGTCCACCCAGCGTCGAGGGCATCCCGGATACTCTCCGGTGAGAAGCGCCAGACACTCGCGGTCCCACGAGTTTCGCAGACCGCCGAGGCAGCAAGCAGCCGTGCTGCCGCGGGACCCGGCTGCCCGGATACCACCGCCGTCAGGTCCGATTGCAGGACGACCGCGCACCGTGCGTCCGGAAACAACGGAGCCACCCGTTCGGCCAGTTCCGACACCGTGTCGCCGTCGTCCTCGTCGTGCGCGGATATCAAGTGCTCGCCGTGATCGCTCAGCACATCAGCGGCCAGCAGCCCCAGCCGCCGGCCTTCGCGCACTGCGGCGGCCAGTTTCTCGCGGAGTTGTCCGGGTTCGTAAGCGTGCAGTGGGCAGAACCAGTCGATGTGCTCGCTTGCCGCAGTCACCGCACGGCCGCCACGTGCGGCGCGCAGCAACGCGCGCCGGATCATTCCCGCATCGGAGACAAGCGGCAGGGGCGGCGGCAATTCCTTGTCATCCTGGATGTCCCGGCTGGTAGGTGCGTGCTCCAGTGCGAACCATGCAGTGACGAGTGCCGCCCACTGGTGGCCGGGCTCGGCCTGGCGCCAGTGCGGGTAACTATCGGTGGGCGCATAACCACCGCTCACCGGCCCGAGCAGGCTCGCGGCAGACGCGAGATCGATCGCCAGGGGCACGACCTCGGCGGGCAACGCGAGCCGGGCAGCCAGCCGAGACCGTTCCCGCGAACCGACACCGCCCTTCTTCAGCGCGCTGATCGGAGTCGAGCCCGCCTCATCCAGCACGGCGGTCACCGCACCCACCAGGTCCTGAACAGCCGCCTGCGCGGTGGTGAGCACTTGCGCGGGAGCTGGTTCGGCCGCCGGGATGTCCGGCGGACCGATCAGTGGTTCCTCCAGCTCGGCCAACCACGCCGCGAGTCCGACTTCCCGGGGCAGTTCCCAACGGCTGCCGACCCGCAGTATCAGCCCGGAGGCGGCCAGTTGGCGATTCGGGCTGGTGCGGGGAGCGCCGTAATACACATGCCCCGCACCGGCATCACACCGCAGCTCGTCGAGCTGGTCACGTGCCGCACTGGGCAGCTTCGCCACGATCTGCGCGACCGCCGGAACATCCGCCAGTGTTTGCTCCAGCCGCACGGTCAGTTCCGGTTTGCGGAGCCCGGTCACGTCGGCCCCCAGTGCCTCGGCCGCCGCGCGCAAGTCATCGACCAGTACATCGCGCGCGACCCTCGCGATCGGCCGGCCACCGCCGAGTTCGGCGGACCAGTGCGCCGCCAGCCGGTCCGGCAGGCGAACCGTATCCGAGTCCGTCCAGGCCAACCCGCGACCACACAGATCGGCTACGGGATCCCGCAGCCCGGGTTCGGGAATCCCCAGCAAGCGCGCCATCTCCGGTATCCCGGCCGAGGCGCCGAGAGCGGCGATGGCCTGACCGACCACGACACAGTCGCGGTTCACCTCGCGGAGCCCGAAACTCAACGAATCCGCTCCGGCCAACCGCTCGGCAAGCTGGGTAAAGCTTGTCGGGACTGGCTCGACCCGCACGTCCGCGCGCATCCGCAGCAACTGGATCAGCTTGGTCTCGTCCAGACCTGCCAGGTAACCGGCGAACGAACCGTTCTCCATGTTCCGTATTCTGCCCGATCGGCGCTGCTGGGACCTGTCAACGCCGGCAGGCCGCCGGATTGACCGAGGGGGTCGGGTCGAGCAGGTAGGTGCCGTCCTCGGACTGATCCGCGTCCCAGGCGGTGCACAGCTTCGAGTCGTCCGCTCCGGAAGCGGTGACCTCGATGAACCCGGCACCCGGGCGAACCTGGATGTCGGTGTACCCGTTGTCCTCCAGCTTGTCCACGAAGGTGCTGCCGTAGTCCATGCTGATCGTGTTCGCGGCGAAGTGCGTCTGCAGTTCCTTGCCGTTGTGCGCACGCAGGTTCTGCTGCACCATCGAGGCGAGCTGGGGCACCGAGGTCGCGCTGCGGATCGTGTCGTTGGTGGCGATACCCACGACCAGGTATCCGATCCAAGCGAGCATGAGCACGATGACGATCATGGTCAGCCACTTCGTACGGGGCCGGAGCCGCCTGCGCGCCGGTGCCTCCGGCTCCGGGGTGCGCGCCTGGGTCACGGTCTCGCCGCCTTCCTCGAACGGGTCTCGGTCTCCGCGGGACGGTAACCGATACTGTGACAGCCGTGCCGCGCGCGATGTATCCGACCCTGCTCGTGCTGTGCCTGCTCGCGCTGTCCGCGTGCACCGGCACCGCGCCGCAGCCACAGCCCAGACCGCCGATGCGGACCGCGACCATCGACGTGGCCAGTGAGCCCGCGACGCTGAACCCGGTCGCCGGATACGCCCCGGACGGAGCGGCGCAGTTCTACGACGGGCTGCTCGAACATCGTGTGGACGGGCGCGCCGAACCGGCACTTGCCACCGCGCTGCCCGAACCGGACGCGACCGGGACGCAGCTGACGGTGCCGATCCGGAAGGGGGTGCGGTTCTCCGACAGCAGCCCGTTGCGCCCGGCCGATGTGGTCGCCACCTACCGCGCGGTGCTCGATCCGGTCTACCGTTCCCCGCTTCGTGCCCGCTATGCCAACCTGCGCGCGGTGGACGAGACCGGGGACGGTGCGGTGCGGTTCACCCTCGCGCACCGGGAACCGGGATTCGACCGGTTGCTCACCCTCGGCATCGTGCCCGCCGCGGCGCTGCGCGAGCGCGAACCGGCCGAGCGGCTGCCGATCAGCACCCGGCCGGTCGGCGCCGGCCCGTTCACCGCGGTGGACTGGCAGCGCGGGCGGTCCCTGACCATGCGGGCGCGGGCGGACTACTGGGACGACAAACCGAAACTGGACAAGATCACCGTGCGGTTCCAGCCCGATGAGCGGGCCCGGCTCGCCGATCTGCGCGAGCACAAGGCCGATGCCGCGCGGGTGACGAACAGCAACCGCCAGTCCCCGGTGGACGGGACGAGCGCGGTCGAATCGCTGAGCGCCGAATACCGCGCGGTCACCCTGCCCGAGGACAACCCGGTCACCGGGGACCAGAGCGTGCGGGAGGCGATGAACCGTGCGCTGGACCGGTCCGCGCTCGTGCGCGATGCCCTCGGCGGTGTCGGTGAACCCGCGTCCACCCCATTCACTTCCGCTCAGCCCGAATACCAGGACCCGAGCGCGCACTACGAGTACGCCAAGGGCAAGGCCGAACAGAGCTTGCAGCAGGCAGGCTGGACCGCGAAACCCGGTGCGGTGCGCGCGAAACACGGCACCCAGGCGCGGTTCACGCTGCGCTATCCGGACGGGGACCCGGAAGCGAAGACCTTGGCGGAGGGCTTCGCCAAGGACATGCGCACGGTCGGCATCCAGGTCGACCCGGCGAGCGGTGAACCGGCCGAGGGCGAGGCCGCCCTGGTGGCCCGCGGGGACCCGTTCGCCCCGGGGATCCCGGACGCGACCGCGCAGGCGCAGACCGATCCCGCTCAGCGCGCGATCGCCTACCGGGCGGCCGATCGGGCCTATTTCGCCAAACCCGATCTGGTGGTGCTGGCCCGGATGGCGCACACCTATCTCGTCGCGGACCGGTTGCGCGGCTATCAGCCGGTGCTCGATCCGGTGCGTCCGCAATTCACTTGGGGGTTGTACTGGAATTTGCCAGAGTGGACGACATGATCGATCTGTCCGCGGTACGTGCCGATACCCCTGCCCTGAACGAACGGATTTTCCTGGACAGCGCCGGGTCCTCGGTGCCGCCTACCCCGGTGCTCGAGGAGATGTTCGCGCACCTGCGGCTGGAGGCGAGCATCGGCGGATACCGGGCGGCCGCGCAACGGGAGGCCGAGCTCCGGGCCGGGTACCCGGTGTTCGCCGAACTGCTCGACTGCGCACCCGAGGAGATCGCGTTCACCGAGAGCGCCTCGCGGTCCTGGCTCGCGCTGCTGGACGCGATCCCGCTCGGTCCGGGGGATCGGGTGCTGATCAGCCAGGTCGAATACGGCAGCTATGTCATCGCGCTGCTGCGCCTTGCCGAGCGCGCCGGGTTCACCGTGGAGCAGATGCCCTCCGACGAGACCGGGCAGGTCGACGTCGAGGCGACCCGCGCGATGCTCGACGAGCGGGTGAAGCTTGTCTCGGTGACCCATGTGCCGACCAACTCCGGCCTCATCAGCCCGGTGGCGGCGATCACCGCGGCCGCGCACGAGGTGGGCGCCTTCGTGCTGCTCGACGCCTGCCAGTCGATCGGCCAGTTCCCGGTGCGCATGGGGGAACTCGGCGTGAACATGATCACCGGGACCGGGCGCAAATGGCTGCGCGGGCCGCGGGGCACCGGTTTCCTCGCGGTGCGCCGGGACGAACGGCTGTGGCCGCGGCTGATCATGGACAGCGCGGCCAGCCTGGACGGCCCGGACAGCTATCACATCCACTCCGGACCGGGTGCGCAGTACGAGTTGTTCGAGTACGGCGTCGCGGCCCGGCTCGGGTTGATCCGGGCCGCCCGTTACGCGCTCGAGCTCGGCCTCGGGCCGATCGGGGATGCGGTGCTGGCCAAGGGCACCCGCCTGCGCACCGCGCTCGGCGAGCTGCCCGGTGTGCAGGTGCTCGATCCCGGTCGGGAACAGGGCGGGATCGTCACCTTCGCGGTCGCCGGGACGCCGGTGGGCGCGGTACGCGAAGCCCTGTGGCAGAAGGGGATCGTGGTCAGCGGCGGCGCGATGCCGGACGGGCTGCTCGACTGGCGCGCCCGCGGCCTCGACGGCTGCGTGCGGGCCTCGCCGCACTACTTCACCACCGAGGCCGAGCTGGACGCTCTGGTGCACGCGGTCGCCGCCCTGGCCTGAGCCGGGTGCGGCACCGCCCGTACCCTTGAGTCATCGCCGTCATCGAGGAGTATCCGATGCTGACCCGCACCGATCTGCGGCCCCAGGCGCCGCCACCGTCCGTGCTGCGCGGCATGCTGCCGCGCGCCGAGGTGGACGTGGACGCCGTGCTGCATCGGGTGCGGCCGATCGTGGATGCGGTGCGCGAGCGCGGAGTGGACGCCGTACTCGATTACTCCGAGCAGTTCGACAAGGTGCGCCCGGACACCGTACGGGTGCCCCGCGCGGCCTGCGCCGAGGCCCTGGCCGGGCTGGATGCCGAGGTGCGCGCGGCACTCGAGGAGACGATCACCAGGGCCCGGGCGGTGCACGCCGATCAGCGCCGCACCGACACCACGACCACGCTCGCCGAGGGGGGCACGGTCACCGAACGCTGGGTTCCGGTGCGCCGGGTCGGGCTCTATGCACCCGGCGGGCTGGCCGTGTACCCGTCCACCGTGGTGATGAACGTGGTCCCGGCACAGGCAGCGGGCGTGGAATCGCTCGTGGTCTGCTCGCCGCCGCAGTCCGGTGGGTACCCGCACCCGACCGTGCTCGCCGCCGCCGAACTGCTCGGCGTGGACGAGGTCTGGGCGGTCGGCGGGGCGCAGGCGATGGCACTGCTCGCCTACGGGGGTACCGACACCGAGGGTGCGGCGCTCGAGGGCGTGGACATGATCACCGGCCCGGGCAATATCTACATGACCGCGGCCAAGCGGCTGCTGCGCGGCCTGATCGGCATCGACGCGGAGAACGGCCCGACCGAGATCGCCATCCTCGCCGATGCGAGCGCCGATCCGGTGCACGTCGCCGCGGACCTGATCAGCCAGGCCGAACACGACACACTCGCCGCCAGCGTGCTGGTCACCGATTCGGACGAGCTGGCCGATGCCGTGGACGCCGAACTCGAACGCCGGGTGGCGAACGCCAAGCACACCGAGCGGATCACCGAAGCCCTGCGCGGTAAGCAGTCCGGCACGGTGCTCGTCTCCCGGATCGAGGACGGGATCGCGGTCGTCGACGCGTACGCCGCCGAGCACCTGGAAATCCAGACCGAGAACGCGAGCGCGGTCGCCCGGCGGGTGCGCAACGCGGGCGCGATCTTCGTGGGCCCCTACGCGCCGGTCTCGCTCGGCGACTACTGCGCGGGTTCGAACCACGTGCTCCCGACCGGTGGCTGCGCGCGGCACTCCAGTGGGCTGTCCGTGCAGACCTTCCTGCGCGGGATCCACGTGGTGGACTACTCCGAGGCGGCGCTGAAAGCCGTGGCGGACAAGGTGATCACGCTCGCCACCGCCGAGGACCTGCCCGCCCACGGGCAGGCGATCAGCGCACGGTTCGAGGAGCGGTGATGACCGGGCCGGGAAGGGAGATCAGCCTCGAGGAGCTGCCGCTGCGCGCGGATCTGCGCGGGCGCAGCCCCTATGGCGCACCGCAACTGGATGTGCCGGTTCGGCTCAACACCAACGAGAACCCGTTCGAACCGCCAGCCGAACTCGTCGCGGATATCGTCGCGGAGACCGAACGCGCCGCGCGCACCCTCAACCGGTACCCGGACCGGGAGGCCGCCGCGCTGCGCACGGATCTCGCCGCCTACCTGAGCCGGGTGACCGGGGTCGAACTCGGCGCGGAGAACCTGTGGGCGGCCAACGGATCCAACGAGATCCTGCAACAGCTGCTGCAGGCCTTCGGTGGCCCCGGTCGGACCGCGCTCGGGTTCGAGCCCTCCTACTCGATGCACCCGATCATCTCGGCGGGCACCAGGACCGAATGGCTGCCCGCCCCGCGTCGCGCGGACTTCTCGCTGGACGCGGCGCAGGCCGCGCGGCTGATCACCGAGCACACGCCCGATGTGGTGTTCGTGACGAGCCCGAACAATCCGACCGGGCAGGCGGTCCCGATCGAGGACATCGCCCGGATCGCCGAGGCGGCACCGGGACTGCTCGTGGTCGACGAGGCCTACGCGGAATTCTCCGATCAGCCGAGCGCCGCCCGGTTGATCGCCGAATATCCCGGGAAACTGATCGTCTCGCGCACGATGAGCAAGGCGTTCGCCTTCGCCGGTGGGCGGCTCGGTTATCTCGCCGCCGCTCCGGCCGTGGTGGACGCCCTCGCGCTGGTGCGGTTGCCGTATCACCTCGCGACGCTCACCCAGGCGGCCGCGCGCGCGGCACTGCGGCACGCGGACGCCACTCTCGCCGGGGTGGCGACCCTCGCCGCGGAACGCGACCGGGTCACGGATGCCTTGCGGGACATGGGTTTCGACGTCGTGCCCAGCGATGCGAACTTCTTCCTGTTCGGGCCGTTCGAGGACGCGCAGCGGGTCTGGCAGTCCTATGTGGATGCCGGAGTGCTGATCCGGGATGTCGGCATTCCCGGGCGGCTGCGGGTCACCCTCGGCACCCGCGAGGAGAACGACACCTTCCTTCAGGTCACGAAAAACGGGGTGGTTGAGCCATGAATCGCGTTGCGCGTATCGAGCGCACCACGAAGGAATCGAGCATCGTGGTCGAACTCGGCCTCGACGGCTCGGTTCCGCCGAAGGTCGAGGTGGACACCGGAGTCCCGTTCTACGACCACATGCTGCATTCCTTCGGCGTGCACGGTGCCTTCGACCTGAGCGTGCACGCTACCGGAGACACACACATCGACGCGCACCACACCGTCGAGGACGCCGCGATCGTGCTCGGCCAAGCACTGCGCGAAGCGCTCGGGGACAAGGCGGGGATTCGCCGGTTCGGGGACTCCTTCATCCCCATGGACGAGACGCTCGCCCAGGCCGTTGTGGACGTCTCGGGGCGGCCCTACTGCGTGCACAGCGGCGAACCCGAGCTGCTGGAGGGTTTCGTCGTCGGCGGGCATTACCCGACCGTGCTCAACCGGCACGTGTTCGATTCGCTCGCCTTCCACGCCGGAATCGCGCTGCACGTCCGGGTGCTCTATGGCCGCGATCCGCACCACATCACCGAGGCACAGTTCAAGGCGGTGGCGCGGGCACTGCGGTCCGCCGTGGAATCCGATGAGCGGGCCGGCGGGATTCCGTCGACCAAGGGAGTGCTCTAGATGGATGGAGTGCTGTAAATGGGAGAGTGGCTGTGGATCCTGCTGCTCGCGCTCGGCGGATTCCTCATCGGCGGGGTCATCTCCGTGTGGAAGACCGCGAAGTTCTTCGCGATCATCCTGCTACTGCTCGCCCTGCTGGCCATCGCGGGCGGCGTGGTCTGGTATCTCTCGACCTGATCCACGGTCACTCTGGGTGGTCGGGTCCTGCGAATCGTGCAACTCGAGGTGCGGACGAAAGAGGGCACGAAGTATCGTTCCCGTAGTTCGATACCAAACCAGATACGAGGGGTAACCGTGACATATCCGCCACAGGGACCACAAGGTCCGCAGGGGCCGCACGGCCCACAGGGACCGCAGGGTCCCGGCTATGGAGGCCAGTACCCGCAAGGGGGCGGATTCGGCCAGCAACCAGGCGGTCAACAGCCCGGACCGCAGCAGCCGGGGCCGCCGAGTGGTGGCTTCGGTCAACAACCAGGTGGTCAGCAACCTGGGTACCCGCCGCAGGGTTACCCGCAGCAGCCCGGCCAGCCCTATGGCCAGCAGCCTCCGTACGGCCAGCAGCAGCCGTATGGCCAGCAGCAGTTCGACCAGCAGCCGGGCTTCGGCGGCCCGGGCGGCCCCGCGCCCAAGAAGAAGACCGGCCTGATCCTCGGTATCGCCGGGGGCGGGGTCGTGGTGATCGCGGTCGTACTCGTCCTGGTGTTCACCCTCGGTGGCGGTGGCGCCTCCGGAGTCATCAAGGACTACGTCAGTGCGATGAGTAGCAAGGACGCCAACAAGATTCGTGATCTCTCCTGCAAGCAGGTCAGTGACCAAGATTTCGCCAAGGGCGTCGAGCGGATGAAGAAGTACAGCCAGGACATCAAGGTCGAGGTCAGCCTGACCGGCGATGTCAAGGAAGAGGGTGACAAAGCGACTGCCCCGATAAAGGCCAAGATCACCGGTACCGTGATGGGCCAGAAGATGGATCAGGACGCTGCGGGGACGATCGAAGCCCAGAATGGGGCCGATGGTTGGTGCGTCACTGGAATAAAAGACGCTAAGCCTAGCGGAGGCAGCTCGGGCAGCTCGTACGGCTCTTCGCCCTCGTACGGGGGAGGTTCCGACTCGTCCGACGGTGGATACTGAGTCACCGTGACCTACCCGCTTCCGTCGACACCGCCGGGGAAGACGAAAGGCAAGCGCCTTGCTGTTCTCCTCGGCGGTTTCGTCGTTCTCGTCGCCGTCGTGCTCATCCTCGTGTTCACCCTCGGTGGTGGGTCCGGGGCGGACACCGTGATCGGACAGTCGATCAAGGCCGTGAACGCAGGGAACTTCGACGAGGTGAACAAGCTGCGGTGTTCGGGCACCGACTCCCGGGACACCGTGCAGGAACTGCGGGACAAATTCCTCAACGTCGAATACCAGATGACCCAGTCCGGCCCGGTCGAGGAGGACGGTGACTTCGCCAAGGCCCCGGTGAAGACCACCGCGCAGGGCAGCATCCTCGGCAACAAGGTCAGTGACGACAAGAACGGCGAGATCCGCGCGAAGTACGCGGACGACAAGTGGTGCATCGTGGATTCGGGACTGAGCGGATCGACTCCGGGTAGCTGAATCCGCGCTATTCCCCGCCTTCCGCGAGGGGCATGAGACGCGGGGCGCCCGGGCCGTGTTCGGCCTGCTCGTCGTCCGGGTTCTGCAGGGTGCAGGTGCGCAGCGAAAGACAGCCGCAGCCGATGCAACTGGTGAGCCGGTCGCGCAGCCGGGTGAGCGCGTCGATCCGGGTCTCCAGTTCGGCATGCCAGGTGGAGGAGAGTCGTGCCCAGTCTTTCCGGGTCGGCGCGCGGTCGGCGGGCAGTGAGTCCATCGCGGTCTTGATGTCCTCGAGGCTGACCCCGACCCGCTGCGCCGCTTTGATGAACGCCAGCCTGCGCAGCACACTGCGCCGATAGCGTCGCTGGTTCCCGGTCGTCCGCGTGGCGAAGATGAGCTCCCGATCCTCGTAGAACCGCAGTGCGGTATGCGCTATTCCACTGCGCGCGGCGACCTGGCCGATCGTGAGCATCTCGGGAAGTTTTGTCACACAAGGAAGATTACTCCTTGACCTCCAGATAAGTCGAGGTTTCACGATGGGCTCATGACGACGACAGCGGAGCTCACCTACACCGACCTGCCCGCGCTGATGCGGCGCCTGGCGGGCGACGAGAAACACAACGCGGCCGCGGAGTCCACAGTGGACGTGATCTGGGTGCTGTACGACTCGGTGCTCGATATCGGCCCGCACAATCTGGACGATCCCGGCCGGGACCGGTTCCTGCTTTCCAAGGGGCACGGCCCGATGGCCTTCTACGCGGTGCTCGCGGCGAAGGGCCTGCTGCCGGCCGGGGATCTGGATGGCTGGGGCACCTTCGAGTCCCGGCTCGGCGGTCACCCGGACCGCACCCTGGTGCCCGGCGCGGAGATCAGCAGCGGCTCACTCGGCCACGGGCTGCCGATCGGGCTCGGCCTGGTACTCGGCTGGCGTGCCACGGGACGCACCGGACCGCGGGCCGTGGTGCTGGTCGGGGACGCCGAACTCGATGAGGGCAGCAACAACGAGGCGATCGAGTATGCCGGACGGCTCGGCCTGGAACAGCTCACCGTGGTCGTGGTGGACAACTCCTCCTCGACCTATGGCTGGCCGGGCGGAATCGAGCGCCGGTTCACCCTCGAGGGCTGGACCGGACGCACGGTCGACGGCCGGGATCACGATGCCCTGCGCGTGGCCTTCACCGAACCCCACCCCGGACGGCCGCTCGTCGTGGTCGCCTCGGTCGAGAAGAAAGGTGCCTGAACGATGACGACAGCGACGACCCTCGGAATGCGCGACACCTTCACCACGACGGTGACCGAACTGCTCGACGAGGATCCGCGGCTTGCCGTGGTACTCGCCGAGATCAGCGCGGACCGGCTCACCGAGGCGGCCGCGCGCCATCCGGACCGGGTGATCAACGTCGGTATCCGGGAGCAGCTATTGGTCAGCGTGGCGGGCGGGCTGGCGCTCTCCGGGATGCGCCCGATCGCGCACACCTTCTCGGCGTTCCTGGTCGAGCGCCCTTTCGAACAGGTCAAGCTTGACTTCGCGCACCAGGATGTGGGCGGAATCCTGGTCGGTTCCGGGGGCTCCTACGACATCTCGTTCGGTGGGCGGACCCATATGAGCCCCGGGGATGTGGCGCTGATGGACAGTCTTCCCGGCTGGACGATCCAGGTGCCCGGGCATCCGGCGGAGGCGGCCGCCCTGCTGCGCGCCGACGCGGCCAGGGATGACGCGGTATATCTGCGCCTGTCCGAGCAGAGCAATGCGCGGCCCTATGCCACCGACGGCGCGATGACCGTGCTCAAGCGCGGCAGGGAAGGCGTGGTGCTCGTGGTCGGCGCGCTCGCGGACAACGCGCTCGCCGCGACCGAACAGCTCGACGTGACCGTGCTCTACACCCCGACCGTGCGCCCGCTGGATGTGCGCACCCTGCGCTCGGCGGTGTTCACCGCGAACACCGATGTGCTGCTCGTGGAACCGTATCTGCGCGGGACATCCACGCACGCGGTCGCCGAGGCACTGGTGGACATCCCGCACCGGATCGCCGCGCTCGGCGTGGATCGCGGGCATGAACTGCGCGGCTACGGCGAACCCGCGGACCACGAGCGGGCGCACGGGCTCGATGCGGCCTCGATCGCCGCGCGGGCGCGCCGGTTCTTCCATGCGGGCGCACCGGACGGACCGGTGCTGCGGGCAGGCTAGCCTTAAGGCGTGGACACGATCGCCATCCTGGACTACGGCTCGGGCAATCTCCGTTCGGCGCAACGCGCCCTGGAACGGGTCGGGGCGCAGGTCGAGCTCACCGCGGACCCCAGGGTCGCCATCGAGGCGGCGGGGCTCGTGGTGCCCGGGGTCGGGGCCTTCGCCGCGTGCATGGCGGGAATCGACGCGGCGGACGGCCAGCGGATCATCGCCGCGCGGCTGGACCGGGAGCGGCCGGTACTCGGGATCTGCGTCGGCATGCAGGTGCTCTTCGAACGCGGTATCGAGCACGGGGTCCAGGCGCGGGGCTGCGGGCGGTGGCCGGGCACGGTGCGGGCACTCGAGGCGGATGTCATCCCGCACATGGGCTGGAACACCGTGGACCCCGCCGCGGACTCGGTGCTGTTCGCCGGGCTGGACGCGCGGACCCGGTTCTATTTCGTGCACTCCTTCGCCGCCTGCGAGTGGACCGGATCAGCCGATGCGCTGCTGACCAGGAGCGTGCACGGGGAACCGTTCCTCGCCGCGGTCGAGGACGGTCCGTTGTCCGCGACCCAGTTCCACCCGGAGAAATCCGGGGATGCGGGGGCGACCTTGCTGGGGAACTGGCTGAAGTCGATCAGGAGCTGAGCGCCCGCCGCCGCTGCAGGCGCAGCACGGTCACCCACGCGAACAGGGCCAGCACCGCGACCGCGATGGTGAACGCGATTCCGGCCGTGCGCAGATCGGTGAGCGCGGATACCACGCCGACGAGCACCACGGGCACCGAGATACCCAGATAGGCGACCACGAAGTAGCTGGAGACGGTCTCGGCGCGGCGGTGCGCGGGACTGTGCGCGGTCACCGCGGCCATCCCGGACCGGAAACAGATGCCCTGGCCGATCCCGACCACGATGGTGCCCAGTACGAGCAGGGTCAGTGAGGCGGTCAGCAGCGATGCCGCGATCCCGGCAAGCGCGAGGATCAGCACGACGCAGCCGATGGGCAGCGCGAGCCGTTCGGGCAGCTGCGCCGCGGCGAGCTGGCCGAGTGTGGATCCGATGAACATGGAGAACACGACCGAACCCGCGAGCAGCCGGTCCGGCTGGTGCAGCACGGTGGACAGGAATCCCGGCTCGATCGCGGTGAGCAGGCCGAACACCGAGAACGCGGCGAACACGGCGATCGCCGCGGGCACGAACACCGCCCTCGCCTGTTCCGGAACACCGATCCGGCCAGGTCGCGGCCGGGCGCCCGGCGGCGACCGAACCGTCTCCGGGGCCAGCCACACCCCGATCACCGCGGGGACGAGCAGCACGAGGTGGGCGAGGAAGGGCAGTCGCAGCGGGGCGGGCGCGTACTCGGCGAGCACCCCGGCGAGTAGGGGGCCGAAACCGAGCCCGAGCATGTTCACCGCGGTGGCGAACAGCGTCGCCCGTGTGTGTTTGTGGTTTGGCGCGAGCTCCACGAGCATGGCGGTCGCGGTTCCGGTGATCAGTCCGGCCGACAAGCCGGACACGATCCGGCCGATGAACAGCACGGTGAGCCCGGCGTCGGTGACGAAGACCAGCTCGGCGAGCGCGGAGGCGGCGAGCGCGGCGAACAGCACCCGGCGCCTGCCGAGCGCATCGGAGGCCTGGCCGAACAACAGCAGCGCGGCGAGCACGCCGAGCGCGTAAACCGCGTAGATCACCGTGGTGAGCAGGCTGCTGAAGGCGAACTGGTGCTGATAGAGCGGGTAGAGCGGGGTGGGCAGGGTGGTGCCGACCATGGTGACCCCGAAGGCGTAGGCCACGAAGCCGAACGCGATCGGGGCCCGCATCCGGCGCGGACCTGCGTTGCTGCCCTGATCGGTGTCGGTTGTCTGGTCCTGGCTCGTCACGCATCCAGCATGCGCGATCTTGGGCCGATCGGTCCAACGGATTGTGCCCATGAAAACAATCGCTAGAATCGATTGATGGAGCTTCGCCAGCTGGAGCAGTTCCTCGCCGTCGCCGAGGAGCGGCACTTCACCCGGGCCGCGCGCCGGGTGCACGTCGTGCAGTCCAGTCTCTCCAGCTCGATCCGCGCCCTCGAACGCGAACTCGGCGTCACACTGTTCGCCAGGGACAGCAGGAAGGTCGGGTTGACCGAAGAGGGGCGGGCGCTGGTGCCGGCGGCGCGCAGGGCGCTCGCCGCCCGCGAGGAGGCGCGTGCGGCCGTCGCCGCGGTGCGGGGTCTGCTGCGCGGCACGCTGACCATCGGGATGATCCAGTCGTTCGGTTTCTTCGATGTGCTCGCGGTCCTCGCCGAGTACCACCGGCGCTATCCGGCGGTCGGCCTGCGGATCATGCACGACAGCGTGGGCGGGCTCGTGCGTTCGGTCGCGGACGGCCAGCTCGATCTCGCACTCGTGGACCGCCCCTTCGGCAGCGAGCGGGTACGCGCGCGGGCCAGTGGCGCGGAACCGATCGTGCTCGCCGTCCCGGCCGCGGATCCGCTCGCCGCACGGGACCGGGTGGCGCTGACCGAACTCGCCGAGCGGGAATTCGTCGAGTTCCGCGCCGACTCCGCGCTGCGCACCAGGGTGGACGCCGCCTGCGCCGCGGTCGGCCTGGACCGCAGGATGTGCTGTGAGGTGGATCAGATCGGCGATCTGGTCGACCTGGTCGGGCACGGCATGGGAGTCGCGCTCCTGCCCGCCTACGCGGTGCGCAACGCCGCGGACCGGGTCACCGCGGTGGCCACCGATCCGGAGATCCCACGGGAGTCCGCGCTCATCACCGCGGCGGGCCGGGAACCCTCGCCCGCTGCTGCCGCCCTGCTCGAATTGGTCGAGGAGACCGCGTTTAAGGTAAAACCGTGAGCTTCGTGTTGTTACCCGCGGTGGATGTGGCCGACGGCCAGGCGGTACGGCTCGTCCAAGGGGAGGCGGGCAGCGAGACCAAGTACGGCGCCCCGCTCGATGCCGCCATGCAGTGGCAGGCCGACGGCGCGGAATGGGTGCACCTCGTCGACCTCGACGCGGCCTTCGGCAGGGGGCAGAACGCCGCGCTGCTGGCCGAGGTGGTCGGAAAACTCGATGTTCAGGTGGAGCTTTCCGGTGGCATCCGGGACGACGAATCCCTGCGCGCCGCGCTGGCCACCGGCTGCGCACGGGTGAACATCGGCACCGCGGCCCTCGAGGACCCGGCCTGGTGTGCGAAGGCGATCGCCGAATACGGCGAGCGGGTCGCGGTCGGGCTCGACGTGCGCATCGTGGAGGGGGAATATCGGCTCGCCGCGCGCGGCTGGACCCGGGACGGCGGCGACCTCTGGGAGACCCTGCAGCGGCTCGACGCGGACGGCTGCGCGCGCTACGTGGTCACCGATGTGAGCAAGGATGGCACCCTGCAGGGACCGAACATCGGCCTGCTGCAGGAGGTGTGCGCGCGTACCGACGCCGCGGTGATCGCCTCCGGCGGCGTGGCCGAGGTCGACGATCTGCGCGCCCTGGCCAGGTTGCGCCGGGACGGCGTGGAGGGCTCGATCATCGGCAAAGCGCTGTACGCGGGCGCGTTCACCCTGCCCGAGGCACTCGCCGCGGTCGCGTAACCTGGCCCCATGACTGTTGCCGCGCGCGTGATCCCGTGCCTCGACGTGGACGCGGGCAGGGTGGTCAAAGGGGTCAACTTCACCGATCTGCGCGATGCCGGGGACCCGGTCGAGCTCGCCCGCGCCTATGACCGCGCCGGGGCCGATGAGCTCACTTTCCTGGACGTGACCGCCTCCTCGGGCAACCGGGAGACCACCTACGACGTGGTAGGCCGCACTGCCGAACAGGTCTTCATCCCGCTGACCGTCGGCGGCGGTGTGCGCGAACCGTCCGATGTGGACAGACTGCTGCGCGCGGGTGCGGACAAGGTCGGCATCAACACCGCCGCGATCGAGCGCCCCGAACTGCTCGCCGAATGCTCGCAACGGTTCGGCGCACAGTGCATCGTGCTCTCGGTGGACGCGCGCCGGTCCGGGACCGGGTTCGAGGTCACCACGCACGGCGGACGGCGCGGCACCGGGATCGACGCGATCGAGTGGGCGGTGCGCGGCGAAGAGCTCGGGGTCGGCGAGATCCTGCTGAACTCGATGGACGCGGACGGCACCAAACAGGGCTTCGATCTGGAACTGCTGCGCGCGGTCCGGGCGGCGGTCCGGGTACCGGTGATCGCCAGCGGAGGAGCGGGCCGGCTCGAACACTTCCCGCCCGCGATCGAGGCAGGTGCGGACGCGGTACTGGCCGCGAGCGTGTTCCACTTCGGCGAACTGCGCATCCCGGAGGTCAAGGACACCATGCGTGCCGCGGGGGTCGTCGTCCGGTGAATCAGAATGTTCTTGTCGCACAAGCGAAAGCCGCCTCGCCCCGGCTGCGTGCCGGTGCGTGGACCATCGCGGGGTGCGCGCTCGCGCTCGTGCTGATCAGCGTCGGCCGCGCCGCGACCGGGGGCGGAGTCGAAGCGCTCGTGCTTCCCCTGCTGCTCGCGCTCGCCCAGCTCGGGGCCGCGGGTGCAGTGCTGCTTTCCCGGCCGTACGCGCGAATCCTCGCCGGTGCCCTGCTGTTCCTGACCGGACTGCTGCATCTGGTGATCGCGTTCGGCGAGGGACAGTGGTGGTTCCGCATGCTGTCCGTGCTGCTGGTGCTCGCCTCGATCGCGGCCGGTGTGCTGCTCGCGGCCGGACAAGGGCAGGTGCACCGGCGATGACCATCCCGGAGCGGCTCGCGCGCACCGTGGACGGGCTCGTGTGCGCCGTGACCCAGGACTATCGCACGGGAGTGGTGCTCATGGTGGCCTGGATGGACGATGCGGCGCTCGAACAGACCCTGCGTACCCGGCGGGCCACCTATTTCTCCCGCAGCAGGGGGAAACTGTGGGTCAAGGGGGAGACCTCGGGACACACCCAGTACGTGCGCGAGGTGCGCCTGGACTGCGATGGGGACGCGCTGCTGCTGCGCGTCGAACAGACCGGCCCGGCCTGCCACAACGGGACCACGTCGTGCTTCGACACCGAGGTCCTGCTCGCCGACCCGGATTCCTGACGGTTGTCGTGGAACGGTCTGCTTGGCGGCGTGGGTGCCAGTGGCTGGGGTGGTCACGGCAGCTACGCCGCTTTGCGGAACCTGCCTAGCCGAGGTCCCCGGTCAGGTAGCGCTGCAGGTTCGGCGCGACGGCCGTGACCACCGTCTCCGGGTCCGCGGAGGCAAGGGGTTCGAGGACGAGAGCGTAGCGGGCCAGGGCGAGCCCGGCCATCTGCGAGGCACACAGGGTCGCCCGGAACGCCGCGTCCTCGACCTGCAGCCGCTCGGCGAGTGGCAGGAACACCTTGTCGAGCATCTGCTCGCGAAAAGCCTGGACCGCCTCGTTGCTGGTGGCGAAACTGCGCAGCACGGCGGTCATCTGCCCGCCTCCCGCGGAGTCCCAGACGCGGAGCACGGTGCGCACGAACCGTTCGCCGAGCTCGTCGACCGGTCCGTCGAGCACGTTCGCGGCGATGTCCACCGGGCGGAACGGCAGCTGCAGCACCGCCTCGGTGAACAGCGCGTCCTTCCCGCCGAACCAGTGGTTGATCATCGAGGGATCCATGTCCGCGCGTGCGGCGATCTGGCGGACCGTGGCACCCGCATAGCCCTGCTCGGTGAACACCGCGCGTGCGGCCTCGATCAGCACCGTCCTGGTGTCCTCGCTCGCCGGCCTGCGGCCTCTCCTTCGCCCTGGCATGGTCATGAGAGTAAACAGCCCGCGCGGGGAACTGTCGGACCGACCGGCAGAATGGTTCCCATGTCCACGACACGGGTGAGTCTGTCCCTCACAGAGTTCCGCGAGCTTGCCGCCGATCGCCGGGTGATCCCGGTCGCGCGGCGGTTGCTCGCCGACGCGGAGACGCCGCTTTCGGTGTACCGCAAACTCGCCGGGGACCGGCCGGGGACCTTTCTCTTCGAGTCCGCGGAGAACGGCAAATCCTGGTCGCGCTGGTCGTTCGTCGGGGTGCGCAGCCCCGCGGCACTCACCGTCGTCGACGGCAAGGCGGTGTGGCGCGGTGAGCCGCCGGTGGACCTGCCGCACGGGGATGATCCGCTCGCCACCCTGCGCGAGACGGTCGAGGCCCTGCGCACCGAACCGCTGCCCGGGATGCCCCCGCTCACCGGTGGCATGGTCGGCTACATCGGCTACGACGCGGTCCGCTGGATGGAACGGCTCCCCGAGCTGGCCGAGGACGACCTCGAGCTGCCCGAGATGACCATGCTGTTCGCCACCGATCTCGCCGCGGTGGACCACCACACCGGAACCGTCACGCTGATCGCGAACGCGGTGAACTGGGACAACAGCTCCGAGCGGGTGGACGAGGCCTACGCCGACGCGGTACGCAGGCTCGACGAGATGACCGCGACCCTGCTCGCGCCCGCCCCGGCCACCGCGGCCCTGTTCGAGCGCCCGAAGCCGGAGTTCACCCGCAAGCGCACGCAGGAGCAGCACCACGCGGCGATCGACGCGGCCAAGGAGGCGATCAAGGCGGGAGAAGCCTTCCAGATCGTGGTCTCCCAGCGGTTCGAGGTGCGCACCGAAGCGGACCCGGTCGACGTGTACCGGGTACTGCGCACCACCAACCCGAGCCCGTACATGTACCTGCTGCGCCTGGAGGGCTTCGACATCGTCGGGTCCAGCCCCGAGGCGCTGGTGACGGTCACCGACGGCAGGGCGACCATGCACCCGATCGCCGGCACCCGGTGGCGCGCGGCCGATCCGGAGGAGGACGCTGCGCTGGAGAAGGATCTGCTCGCCGACGAGAAGGAGCGCGCCGAGCACCTGATGCTCGTCGACCTGGGGCGTAACGACCTCGGCAAGGTGTGCGAGCCGGGCAGCGTGCACGTGGTGGAGCTGTTCCGGGTGGAGCGCTACAGCCACGTGATGCACATCGTCTCCACGGTGACCGGTGAGCTGCGTGCGGACTGCGGCGCGCATGACGCCGTCGTGGCCTGTTTCCCGGCTGGCACGCTTTCCGGGGCGCCGAAACCGCGTGCCATGGCACTGATCGAGGAATACGAACCGACCCGGCGCGCGCTGTACGGCGGTGTGGTCGGCTATCTGGATTTCGCGGGCAACGCGGACACCGCGATCGCCATCCGCACCACGGTGATGCGCGAGGGCGTCGCCTACGTGCAGGCGGGTGGGGGGATCGTCGCGGACTCGGATCCGTACGCCGAGGACCAGGAGACGCTCAACAAGGCGGGCGCGGTCCTCGCCGCGATTGCCGCCGCCGAGACGATGGCAGCACCCGAGGTGACCGGCCGTGACTGATCGCCGCCCCGGCCGCTCCGCCCTGTGGGTACTGCTGCTGTGCCTGCTGCTGGCCGCCGCGCTGCTGTGGGGTTCCTCGCGGCTCGGCTGGTCGGCGGGCAGGGCACCGGTGCGCGGTTCGGAGGCGGTGCCCGAGCTGGTGCCACTGGCCCTGCTCGCGCTGGCCGCGTTCGCCGCCCAGTTCGCGGGTGGTGCGCCGGTGAAACGGATCATCGGGGTTCTCGTGCTGCTGGGCGGTTGCTATCTGGCCTATCGCGGGATCGCCGGGGCCGCCCCCTTCGCACCGGGGCCGGGCAGTACCGCCCCGAGTGACCGGGATGTGCTGGCCAGGAGCCTGGTGGGGCTGGCGGCCCTCGCCGAGCTCGGGGCCGCCGCTGCGTTGCTCTCCGCGGCACGGGTACTGCCCGCGATGGGCGCCAGATACACCCGGGGTGCGGGCAGACAACGGGCGAAAGCCCCGGATCAGCGGATGTGGGACGCGCTCTCCGAAGGGGAGGATCCGACGACGAAGTGACCCGAACCGGATGGGCCAAGGGAGCGGGAGTTAGCATCAGTGCAGCGGGAAGGGGAACGAATCCGTGACGAAACTCACCTGTCCGACACGGACACCGAGATCGGGGTCACTCGCGAAGCTGACGAAACCACGTCTCCGCGTGGGAGGCCTCATGAGCGGACCGGCGAGCGAATCATCGATACAGCGTGGGCGCGAAGCGTCGTGCTCTGTCGGGGAGCGAGTGCGATGAGCGAGCTTGCGAGTGAATCTTTGATACAGCGTGGGCGCGAAGCGTCGAGCTCCGCCGAGGAGCGAGTGCGATGAGTGTTCTGGACTCCATCATCGAGGGCGTGCGCGCCGATCTCGCCGAGCGCGAGGCGGTGCTCCCGTTTGAGGAACTGAAGAAGCAGGCCGCGCAGGTGCCCGACGCCCAGGACGGGGTCGCCGCGCTGCGCCAGGCGGACGTCAGCGTGATCGCCGAGGTCAAGCGGCGCAGCCCGTCCAAGGGCGAACTCGCGAGCATCGCCGATCCGGCCTCGCTGGCCGCGGGCTACGCGGACGCGGGGGCCCGTGTGATCAGTGTGCTCACCGAGCAGCGGAGGTTCGGCGGATCGCTCGCCGACTTCGACGCTGTCCGGGAACGGGTGCGGATTCCCTTGCTGCGCAAGGACTTCATCGTCACCCCCTACCAGGTGCACGAGGCCAGGCTGCACGGTGCCGACCTGGTGCTGCTGATCGTGGCGGCACTCGACCAGAATGTGCTCTCCGCGCTGCTGGACCGGGTGGAATCGCTCGGTATGACCGCGCTCGTGGAGGTGCACAACGCCGAGGAGGCCGATCGGGCACTCGAGGCGGGCGCCACCGTCATCGGGATCAACGCCCGCAACCTGCACACCCTCGAGGTGGACCGGGACGTGTTCGGCAAGCTCGCCCCCGGTCTTCCGCCGGACGTGCTCAAGATCGCCGAGTCCGGCGTGCGCGGGCCGGGTGACCTGATGGCCTATGCGGGATCCGGAGCGGACGCGGTGCTCGTCGGCGAAGGGCTGGTCGCTTCCGGTGACCCGAAGGCCGCGGTGAACAAGCTGGTCACCGCGGGATCGCACCCGGCGTGCCCGCGGCCGAGCAGGTGAGCCCGGTGGTCACGCACGCACACGAGGCGACCCCGCACGACCCGGACGCGCGCGGGCACTTCGGCGAGTACGGCGGCCGGTTCATGCCCGAGGCGCTGATCGGGGCGCTGGACGAGCTCTCGGCCGAGTACGACAAGGCCCGGCTCGATCCGGCGTTCACCGGCGAGTTCGCCCGGCTGCTCCGGGAGTACGCGGGCCGCCCCTCGTTGCTGACCGAGGCGAAGCGGTTCGGGGAACTCTGCGGCACCCGGGTGTTCCTTAAACGCGAGGATCTCAACCACACCGGCTCGCACAAGATCAACAACGTGCTCGGCCAAGCGCTGCTCACCAAGCGCATGGGCAAGAAGCGGGTGATCGCCGAGACCGGAGCGGGTCAGCACGGGGTGGCCACCGCGACCGCGTGCGCCTTGCTCGATCTGGACTGTGTCGTCTACATGGGCGAGGTGGACACCGAACGCCAGGCGCTCAACGTGGCCCGGATGCGACTGCTCGGCGCCGAGGTCGTTCCGGTGACCACCGGTTCGCGCACCCTCAAGGACGCGATCAACGAGGCGCTGCGGGACTGGGTGACCAATGTCGAGGACTCGCACTATCTGCTCGGTACGGCCGCGGGTGCGCATCCCTTCCCGGTGCTGGTGCGCAACTTCCACCGGGTGATCGGCGAGGAGGCGCGGTCCCAGGTGCTCGAGCAGACGGGGCGGTTGCCCAGCGCGGTGCTCGCCTGCGTCGGCGGTGGTTCCAACGCGATCGGGATCTTCCACGGCTTCATCGACGATCCGGATGTGCGCCTGGTCGGCTGTGAACCGGGCGGGCACGGCATCGAGTCCGGGGAACACGGTGCCTCGCTCACCGAGGGCAGCCCCGGGATGCTGCACGGTGCGCTGTCCTATCTGCTCCAGGACGAGGACGGACAGACCAAGGAGGCGTACTCCATCTCGGCGGGCCTGGACTACCCCGGTGTCGGGCCCGAGCATTCCCGCCTCAAGGACACCGGCCGCGCCGAATACCGCGCGGTCACCGACGATCAGGCCATGCAGGCGCTGAAACTGTTGTGCCGCACCGAAGGCATCATCCCCGCGATCGAGTCTGCACACGCGCTCGCCGGTGCGATCGAACTGGGCCCGGAAATCGGTCCGGACGGGCTGCTGCTGGTGAACCTGTCCGGGCGCGGGGACAAGGACATGGAGACCGCGGCGCGGTACTTCGGATTGGTTGACGAATGAGCGAGCTTGCGAGCGAATCAATGACACAGTGCCCGCGGGAAGCGCCGAGCTCCCCCAGGGAGCGAGTGCGATGACCTTGCAGGCGCTGTTCGACACCACGCATGCCGAGGGCAGGGGCGCGCTCGTCGGTTACCTCCCCGCCGGGTACCCGACCGTGGCGGACGGGAAGCGCACCCTGACCGCGATGCTCGAATCCGGTTGCGATCTGGTCGAGGTCGGGGTGCCCTACTCGGATCCGGTGATGGACGGGCCGACCATCCAAGCCGCGGCGGATACCGCGCTGCGCAACGGTTTCCGGCTCGCCGACGTGTTCAGCACCGTCGAGACGGTCGCCGCGGCGGGCGGGCGAGCGGTGGTGATGACCTACTTCAATCCGGTGCACCGCTACGGCGTCGAGCGGTTCGCCCGCGATCTCGCCTCCGCGGGCGGGCTCGGGGTGATCACCCCGGACCTGGTTCCCGATGACGATGCGGGCTGGTGCGCCGCGGCCGGGGCCGCCGGGCTGGACCGGATCTTCCTCGTCGCGCCGTCCTCGAGCGAGGAACGGATCGCGCTCACCGCGAACGCATCCAGCGGATTCCTGTACGCCGCGGCGGTCATGGGGGTCACCGGTGCACGGGCGACCCTGTCGGACACCGCGGCCGAGACCGTGGCCCGCGCGCGCAGGCACACCCAGCTGCCGATCGGGCTCGGACTCGGGGTGCGCTCCGCGCAGCAGGCCGCCGAAGTCGCCGGGTTCGCCGATGCGGTGATCGTCGGCTCCGCCTTCGTCACCGCGGCCGGGGAGTCGGAAGCGGCGGTGCGCGCACTGGCCGGGGAACTCGCGGCGGGAGTGCGCGGTCGGGGCGCGATGACCTCGACCGTGGGGAAGTAGTCGCGGTACCGGCGCGCGTCCCTGGTCAACAGCTGCAGCCCGGCGACAGCTGCGTGCGCCCCGATGCAGAAGTCGCCAGTGGACTGGTTTTCGTGCCGCCGCGTTGCTTGTAGCGCTGGAAGGCCTTTCCGGCAAGAAAGGAGCCTTCCCACGGGAGCGGCTCGCGGGCGAAGACCTTCTCGCTGAGCGTCGCGTCACAGGTTTCGTAGTCGGCGAACCGTACGGATACTTCCGCATAGATGACCGGATTGATCACCAGCCGTCCTTCACGCAAGGCGGTGCCGAGCGCAGTCGAAGACCAAACGAACCACGTTTCGTCCTCGGTGAGGATGTCGATCAGAACGTTCGTGTCGACCAGTGTTGCCGGTTCAGCCATCGCCGCGCATCAAAGCCATGATCTGGTCGGTCGTCATCGGTACATCGCCCTTGCCGCGCAGCTGTTCGATCACCAGCCTGCTGTAATCAGCCGGTCGTTCGATTCGCTGCAACACGGCGTGGTCGCCCTCGAGGCGCACCTCGACCTCGTCGCCTGGGCGGATACCGAGAGCTTTCCGTACATCGATCGGAATGGTCAGCTGACCTTTTTCGGTAATTCGCATCGGAACCCCCTGTTCGGTAAGAATTTTGCCATTCTTACCGAGAACTCGCTCACCGCACCGGGGTGAGCACGGTGCGTCCGTCCGCGGTGCGCAGGGTTTCCACCCGCGCTCCGTAGTGCTGCCACAGCACCTCGGGGGTGAGCACCGTGGCGGGCGGACCCGAGGCAACCGCGCGGCCGGAATCCAGCAGCAGCACGGTATCCGCGTACAACATGGCGAGCGTGAGGTCGTGCAGCGTGGTCACCACGGTGCTGCCGTCGTCGGTGCGCAGCCGGTCGACCAGATCGAGCAGGGACTGCGCGTGCCCGATGTCCAGTCCGGTGGTCGGTTCGTCGAGCAACAGCACCTCGGCCTGTTGGGCCAGCGCCCTGGCGAGCACCGCGCGCTGTCGTTCGCCCCCGGAAAGGGTGTGCAGTGCGCGGTCGGCCAGTTCGCTGAGATCCAGGCGCAGCAACACATCCGCGACGATGCGCAGATCGGCGGAGCTTTCCCGGGCGAAGGGCCCGAGGTACGGTGTCCGGCCGAGCAGCGCGTAGTCGGTGACGGTGAGCCCGGCGGGCAGCTGCGGGGATTGCGGGGCGTAGGCGTGCGCGCGAGCCCGTTTGCGCCGCCCGAGACCGGCGAGCGCGGTCCCGTCCAGGCTGACCTCGCCCCGGTGCGGAATCAGCCCGGCCGTGGCCTTGAGCAGGGTGGATTTCCCGGCCCCGTTGGGTCCGACGATGGCCAGCCAGGATCCGGGCGGCACCGTGACGTCCACCCCGGACACCTTGTCGTGCCCGCCGTATCCTGCGGCGAGCCCGTGCAGCTCAAGCCCGTCCATTGCGGGTCCCCTTGCGCAGGATCACGAGGAAGAAGGGCGCGCCGACGCAGGCGGTGACCACCCCGAGCGGAAGTTCGGCCGGAGCGAGCGCGGTGCGTGCCACGACATCCGCGACGACCAGGAAAGCCGCGCCGCCGAGCAGGGACAGCGGAATCAGGATGCGGTGGCTGGCGCCCACGAGCAGGCGTATCGCGTGCGGGACCACGATGCCGACGAAACCGATCAGCCCGCTCATCGAGACCGCGGCCGCCGTGGCGAGGCAGGCCGCGCCGAGCACGAGCATCCGCACCAGCCCGGGCCGGATCCCGAGCGCCGCGGCCTCCTCGTCGCCGAGGGTGAGCACATCCAGCAGGCGCGCACAGATACACAGCACGATCCCGGCGAGCACGATGTAGGGGAGCACGGCAAGGATCTCGGACCAGCCGGGGCTGCCGAGCCCGCCGAGCATCCAGCTGTACAGCTTGCTGATCGTGGTGGTGTCGAGCTGCTGTACGAAGGTCTGCACGGCGGTGAGAAACGCCGAGATCACCACACCGGCCAGCAGCAGCGTCATGGTGCCGCGACCGGCCGCCCTGCCGAGGGTCCAGGTGAGCACCACCCCGCCGATCGCGCCCGCGAAGGCCACGATCGGCACCAGGCCACCCGAGGTGCCTGCCCCGGCGACGACCGCGACCGTCGCGGTGAGCCCGGCCCCGGCCGCGGCACCGAGCAGGTACGGGTCGGCGAGCGGGTTCGCGAACACTCCCTGATAGGCCGCCCCCGCCCCGGCGAGTGCCGCACCCACCAGGCAGCCGAGCACGACCCGGGGCACCCGGATCTCCCAGAGGATCGCGGCCTCCTGTGCGGACAGCGGGGAGACGCCGCCGGTGAGCTGTGCCCAGATCTCACCGAGCACCCGGCCTGCGCCCAGATCGATGGCGCCGAGCAGTATCGCCCCGAGCACCACGGCGAGCAGCAGGAGCACCGTCACCAGGAGGTGCCGGGCGCGCAGCTTCGTGGGGCGCAATCCCGGCTCCGCCGCCTGTTTCATCACGTGCCTTCTCTTCGGACCCGGTTCGTTCGGCGGGCGGGTTACTTCCCGGCCTCGTCCACCGCCCTGGCTACTTCCCGCACCAGGTCCACGAGCCTGGGGGTCCACCGCGCGGAGATGCTCGGGTCGAGTTCGATCACCTGGTGCCGTTGCACCGCGTTCAGCGCCGACCAGCCGGCGCGTGCACCGACAGCCGCGGCGGACTCCTTGTCGGTGACGAAGATCAGGTCCGGGTTGCTCTGCAGCACCTTCTCCGCGGACAGCTGCGGGTAGCCGGAGCCGGTCTTGTCCGCGTCGTCGGCGATGTTGCGCATCCCGAACATGCCGAACACGCTGCCGATGAAGGTCTTCGAGGTCGCCGTGTACAGCGTGCTGTCGGCCTCGTAGAAGTAGGAGAGCACCTTCGCGGGCTTCGGGGTGTCCGCCACGAGCTTGTCGATGTCGTGGCGCATCCGTTTGGCGGTGTCGGAGGCTTCGCGCTCGTGCCCGGTCGCCTTGCCGAGGGTCCCGAGTTGTCCGTAGACACCGTCGAGGTTCTTCGGCGCCTTGACGAACAGCACCGGGATGCCGAGTTTGGCGAGTTTGCCGGAGAGGCCGTTCATATCGTCGGTCGCCACCACCAGGTCCGGTTTGTACCCGGCGATCGCCTCCACGTTGGGCTGGAACGAGGACAGCTGGGTGCGCGGGGTGCCCTTCGGGTAGTCGGAGAGCGAGTCGGCGGCGATCACCTGCTTGCCCGCGCCGATCGCGAACAGGTCCTCGGTGGCGGACGGGCCGAGCGAGACGATGCGCTTCGGCTTGCTCTTGATCGTGAGCTTGCTGCCGGAGGAATCGACCGTGACCGGGTAACCGCCGTCCTTCGGGGGAGCGGCGGCCTGTTCGGAGCGCTGCGCACAGCCCCCGGTGAGCAGCACGGCGACAGCGGTCACGACGAGCAACGATCGAGTTCGCACGTCGTGTGAGGTTACTCGGTACCCTGCGGCTATGTCCGAGCACACCATCGTCACCACGACCACGGAGAGCGAACAGGCGGCGCTGCGCATCGCGTCCACGGCGGTTGAGGCGAACCTCGGTGCCTGCGCGCAGGTCAATGGACCGATCACCAGCGTCTACCGGTGGGAGGGCGCGGTGCAGACCGATCCGGAATGGCGGGTGGACATCAAGACCGCCGCAGACCGGGTGGCTGCGCTCACCGAACACATCCGGGCCAAGCACGACTACGACGTGCCCGAGATCGTCGCCACACCGATCACCGGCGGCAGCAGCGAATATCTGGACTGGCTGGTCAGCGAGACCCGCTGAGTCCGGGGTGCACCGCGGCGGTGATCGCCCGCGCGGTGTTGCCGGTCGTTGCGGGACACGGCCCTTGCGGCACAAGGACTTTCGGATCGTCCGCGTACTGGTCGACGGCCCCGGCCCTGGACAGCCCGCGCAGTTGCGGGTCGGTGATCCCGGCGAGCAGGGCGTCCGCGAACCGTTCCGCGTGCAGCACCCGGTACGGCCGTGCGTGGTAGGTGCGGATGGCGGTGTCGACCGGTTCGGTCAGTTCCAGCGCGTTCTGCGCGCGGGCCAGGTGCCCGTAGGCGGTCGCCAGCGCCTGCTCCCGCTCCCCGGCCTCGCGAGCTCCCGTGGCGGTTCGCAGTACGGGCGCCGATTCCCGCGCGAGCTCCAGCCGGGCGAACGCGCTGCCGAGCCACTTGCTGTACGGCGGGTACCGGCGTTCGAGCAGGAAACCCAGCCGCATCAGCTCGCGCACCAACCGGGCGGCGACCACCGCGGCACCGAGTTCGTCGCCGGCCTCAGCGCACCGTCCGGGGAACGATTCCTCTTCGCTGATCTTCTGCCACTGACAGGCGAGGATGTAGCGCCACACCTGGTCCGGGTACCAGGACAACCGGGTCCGGACGGCGGTCAGTTCCCCGGTCCCGTCGTGGAACACCGCGCCCCCGGTGACCTCGGCGAGCAACTGGGTCGGGGTGGCGAGCCAGTCGAAGACCGTGGGCTCGCCGGGATCGAAGCCGAGCCGAGCGCGGAACCACGTGCCGAGCCCGGCCACCTCGAGAGCCCCGGGCAACCGTGGATGACCGTGGACCTCGCGGGGCAGTGCGCGTTCGGCGCGTGCCGCGAGCTCACCGGTCTCGTCCTCGACGAACACCTGCAGTCGCGGGCCCCAGTCGTGGTCGGTCGAGCGGTTCGTGTCGAAGCCGAATACCTCCGACCCGGGGCCGAGCAGCGCGGCCGCATGCGGGTACCCATGGAACACGGGAGCGAGGAATTCGCGGTAGCAGTAGCGGGACAGCTCGATGCCCGGCAGGAAATCCGAAGACGGCCCGGAAGGTGACATGGGGAGAGCATTCCGGCCGCGCGGGGGAGCGCGCCACCGAATTCACTACCATTGCGGGAATGCGATTCGAGGGCTTCGGGGAACACGCGGTCGAGTACTACGACGGGCTGCTCGCGGACAATTCGAAGGCCTATTACGAGGACAACAAGCAGATCTACCTCGAGCAGGTGCGCGCGCCGATGGAGGCCCTGCTCGCCGAACTGGAGGGGGAGTTCGGCGAGTTCGGTACCGGCAAGGTGTTCCGGCCGTACCGGGATCTGCGCTTCGCCAAGGACAAGACGCCGTACAAGACGCACTGCGGTGCGGTGCTGGAACGCGGTCGCGGCGGTGGGGCGCTGTACATGCAGCTTTCCTCGGACGGACTGCTCGTGGGTGCGGGCTGTTTCCACACCGAACCGGACCAGCTCGCCCGGCTGCGCACCGCGCTCGACGAGGACCGGCGCGGCGGGGAGCTGCAGGACCTGATCGACGGGCTGACCCGCAAGGGCTGGGAGCTGCGCGGGGACACGATGAAGACCAAGCCGCGCGGCGTCGCACCCGATCATCCGCGCCTCGAGCTGCTGCGGCATCGCAGCCTGTATCTCGTCCGCGAATGGGAGCCGGACAACCTGCTGCACGAGCGCGGCCTGCTGCGCAGGGTGCGGGATTCCTGGCGGACGGCGCGCCCGCTGACCGAATGGTTCGTCGACCACGTGGGTGTGTGACGAGGGCGCCATGGTGACACGCGCCCCCGCGAGGGGGATCGATCCAGGAAGAGCGACTAGGCTGTCGTGGTGTGAATAGGCGCGCGAAAATAGTCTGTACGCTCGGTCCGGCCACGTCGACGGCGGAGAAGGTCGGCGCTCTCGTCGGGGCGGGCATGGATGTGGCGAGGATGAACTTCAGCCACGGCTCGCACTCCGACCACAAGCAGGTCTACGAGCTCGTCCGCGCCGCAGCCGAGGAAACCGGTCGCGCGGTCGGGGTACTCGCCGATCTCCAGGGCCCGAAGATCCGGCTCGGCACGTTCGCCTCCGGGCCGGTGGAATGGCGCACCGGGGACGTCGTCCGGATCACCGTCGAGGACGTAGCCGGAACCCATGACCGGGTCTCCACCACCTACAAGGGGCTCGCCCAGGACGCGAAGGCGGGGAACCGGCTGCTCGTCGACGACGGCAACGTCTGCCTGCGGGTCACCGAGGTGGACGGGTCGGACGTGGTGTGCGAGGTGGTCGAGGGCGGTACCGTCTCCAACCACAAGGGGATCAGCCTTCCCGGGATGGATGTCTCGGTTCCCGCGCTCTCCGAGAAGGACATCGAGGACCTGGAGTTCGCGCTGCGCCTCGGGGCCGACTTCATCGCGCTGTCTTTCGTGCGCTCGCCCGCGGACATCGACCTGGTGCACCAGGTGATGGACCGGGTCGGGCTCGGGCGGCTGCCGGTGATCGCGAAGCTGGAGAAGCCCGAGGCGGTGGAGAACCTGGAGGCGATCGTGCTCGCCTTCGACGGGGTCATGGTCGCCAGGGGAGACCTCGGCGTCGAGCTGCCCCTCGAGCAGGTGCCGCTGGTGCAGAAGCGCGCCATCCAGATCGCGCGGGAGAACGCGAAGCCGGTCATCGTCGCGACCCAGATGCTCGACTCGATGATCAACAACTCCCGGCCCACCCGAGCCGAGACCTCCGACGTGGCCAACGCCGTGCTGGATGGTGCCGACGCGGTGATGCTCTCCGGTGAGACCAGTGTCGGGCGCTACCCGATCGAGACGGTGGAGACCATGAGCCGCATCGTGCGGGCCGTGGAGAGCGAATCGGTCGAGGTGCCGCCGCTGACCCACGTGCCGCGCACCAAGCGCGGGGTGCTCTCCTACGCCGCGCGGGACATCGGGGAACGACTCAACGCCTCGGCCCTGGTCGCATTCACCCAGTCCGGGGACACCGTGCGCAGGCTCGCCCGGTTGCACACCCGGCTGCCGCTGCTCGCCTTCACCCCGGAGCAGAACGTGCGCAGCCAGCTCGCGCTCACCTGGGGCACCGAGACCTTCCTGGTGCCGAGCGTCGACTCCACCGACCGGATGATCACCCAGGTGGACAACGCCATGCTCGAACTCGGCCGTTACTCGCGCGGTGACCAGGTGGTCATCGTCGCCGGTTCGCCTCCGGGGACCATCGGCTCCACGAACCTCATCCGGGTGCACCGGCTCGGGGAAGAGGACGTATGACCGAGGCGGCCCGGCGCGCGGCTGCCGAGGGCAGTGGGCCCGAGCAGCCGATGCTCGACCAGCTCATCGCCCTGCTGGACCTCGAGGTGATCGAGGAGAACATCTTCCGCGGGGTCAGCCCGCCCGATTCGCCGGTGCGGGTGTTCGGCGGTCAGGTCGCGGGCCAGGCGCTGGTCGCCGCGGGCCGCACCGTGGACCCGGAACGCCGGGTGCACTCGCTGCACGCCTACTTCATCCGCGGCGGGGATCCGCGGGTGCCGATCGTGTACGAGGTGGAGCGCACCCGCGACGGGCGCAGCTTCACCACCCGCCGGGTCACCGCGATCCAGCACGGTAAGGCGATCTTCACGCTGTCCGCCTCGTTCCAGCGGACCGAGGACGGGATCGAGCACTCCGACGACATGCCCGAGGTCCCGGACCCGGACACCCTGCCCGGGGTCGCCGAACAGGCCGCGGAGCTCGAGATCGAGGGCTTCACCTCCAGTGCGCTGCGGCCGCGCCCGATCGATCTGCGCTATGTCACCGAGCCGCCATGGCGGTCCAGGGAGAACGGCCCGCGCGCGGCACGCAACCAGGTGTGGATGCGGGCCGACGGCACCCTGCCGGACAGCCAGCTGCTGCACGTCTGCGTGCTGACTTACGCCAGTGACATGACGCTGCTGGACGCGCCGCTGGCCAGGCACGGCGTGTACTGGGGGACGGACAAGGTCATCGGCGCGAGCCTGGACCACGCGCTGTGGTTCCACCGGCCGTTCCGCGCCGATGAATGGTTCCTCTACGACTGCGCCTCGCCGAGCGCCTCGGGTGCCCGCGGGCTGGCTACCGGCCGGTTCTTCTCCCGGGATGGCACCCTCATCGCGACCGTTGTGCAGGAGGGTCTGCTCCGTGTGATCGGCACGACGTAACATTTCGCCCGTGACTAGGGAGCAAAGCCCGACGGTGCGTCGTCGGCGGCTGGCCTCGGAGCTGCGGCGATTGCGTGAGCGGGCGGGGCTGACCATCGAGGAGGTCGGCGAAAAGCTGGAGTGCTCGGCTTCGAAGGTGTCCAGGATGGAAACCGGGCACGTCGGAGTCAATCCGCGCGACGCGCGCGACATGCTGGAGCTCTACGGGGTGGACGGCGAGCAGCGGGACACACTGGTGACCCTCGCCCGTCAGGCCAAGCAGAAGGGCTGGTGGCACGCGTACAACGATGTGTTCACCGGCGCGCTCGTGGGTCTCGAACAGGAGGCCGTGGCGCTGCGCGCGTTCCAGGCACTGCTCGTGCCCGCCCTGCTGCAGACCAGGGAGTACGCCTTCGCCACGCTCAAGGGCATCCGCCCGGACGCGGAGGACGCCGAGATCGACCGGCACGTCGACGGCCGGATGGAACGCCAGAAGCTGCTGTGGGGCAATGACCCGCCACGCTACTGGGCGGTGATGGACGAGGCGGTGCTGCACCGGGAGGTCGGCGGCAAGGGAGTACGCGACCGGCAACTGAAGTACCTGCTCGACGCCGTCGAGATGCCGCACGTGAACCTGCAGGTGCTGCCGTTCTCCGCGGGCGAGCACTGCGGACTCGAGGGCCCGTTCCTCATCTTGCGGTTCGCGGACAAGGCCGATACCGACGTGGTCTACGTCGAGAACACCATGTCCGCGGTCTACCTGGAGAAACAGGACGATGTGGACCGCTACGGGCTGATGTTCGAGCACCTGATCGCCTCGGCGCTGCCCCAGGACGAGAGCCTGCGGCTGATCGAATCCTTCAGCAAGGGATGAGTGCCCTTACCCCGTGCCGCGCGGGGTAAGGGATCCGGCACGGTCCTTCCGCGTCCTCCTGCGACGTGTTCGCCCGATGTCCGGGGGCGGGCCTTAGCGGAACTGTCGAGCTCGACAAGGTCGGATGACGACGAGGAGCTCGAGGACCATGCTCACCCCAGAAGTGATCGAAGCCGAACTCGCCTACCGCGAGGAACTGCGCAGGATCCGGGACGCCCAGGGCGCGCTCGGCAGGCCCGTACCGCTGGTGCCGTGGTGGCGGCGTTCGCGGACCGGCGAGCGCGCGAAGTCCCGGAAGGCCCGGAAAGCCCGGACCGGAAAAACGGATCGGAAACTGTCGTAGCCGTACGCGAGAATGGAGCTCGTGCCCCGAGTAGGAAACGCCTTACCGCTGATCGGTCGTGCCGCGGAGCTGGACATGCTGCGCGGCACGCTCGAGTCCGCCATCGACGGGACGGCGGGTGCGGTGCTGCTCGCGGGGGAGGCCGGGGTCGGCAAGACCAGGGTGCTCCGCGAACTCGCCGCGCTGACCACCGAGCGCGGCGGGCTGGTGCTCGCCGGGCGCTGCCTCGATGTCGGCGAGAGCGGCATGCCCTATCTGCCGTTCGCCGAGGCGCTGGGCAGGCTCGGCACCGTGGAACCGGATGTGGTCGCCACCCGCCCCGCATTGATTCCGCTCGCTCCCGGCATCGAGCCGCCCGAGGCGCAGGGCAGCGCGCCGGTCCTGGTGCCGCCCGGTGGCCGCCGGGTCGAGCAGGACGTGGGCCAGTTGCGCCTCTACGACGCGGTGCTCGGCGCGCTCACCGAGGTGGCCGCGCGCCGTCCGGTGCTGCTCGCGATCGAGGACGTGCACTGGGCCGAGTCCTCCACGCTGCACCTGCTCTCCTTCCTGATCGCGCGGCTGCAGGCTCAGCGGCTGTTCGTGGTGGCCACCTATCGCACCGATGAGCTGCACCGGCGCCATCCACTGCGCCCGGTGCTCGCCGAGCTCGTCCGGGACAAGGCGGTGCTCCGAGTCGATCTGGGGCCGCTTTCCGAGCGGCACAGCACCACTCTGGTGCGGGAGCTGGCCAAGGAAGCGGGCATCGAATCGAGCGGCACCCTGCTGCGGGATATCGCCGCCCGCTGCGAGGGCAACGCGTTCTTCGCCGAGGAACTGATCGCCGCGGCGGGCACCGGACAGGGCCAGCTGCCCTGGGCACTCGCCGACGTCCTGCTTTCCAGGGTGGAGCAGCTCTCCGCCGAGGCCCAGGAGCTGCTGCGGATCGCCGCGGTCGGCGGCCGGTGGATCCGGCACCGCAGGCTGGTCGCGGTCACCGAGGAGAGCGGGCACACCGAGGCGGGCCTGGACGGTGCCCTGCGCGAGGCGATCGGGCATCACCTGCTGGTCGTGGACGGGGACCAGGACCGCTACAGCTTCCGGCATGCCCTGCTGCGTGAGGCCGTCTACGGGGACCTGCTTCCCGGTGAGCGTGCCCGGCTGCACGGCCACTACGTCGCCGCGATCAAGAAAGAGAAGGGCAAGGGGGTCGCTGCCGCGCTCGCCCACCACGCCCTGGAGAGCGACACGCTTCCGGAGGCGCTCGCCGCCCTGGTGGACGCGGTGGACGAGGCCGAACGGCTCGGTGCCCCGAACGAGGCGTTACGGCACGCCGAACGGGCACTGCGGATCTGGCCGAAGGTGCCCGCCGGACAGCGCCCGGACGCGGTGACCGAATCGGGCCTGCTGCGCGAGGCGTCCGCGCTGTGCGGATCGATCGGCCAGCCGGAACGGGCCCACCGGTACGCCAGGCAGGCGGTGCGGGCCGCGGAACCGGGAACGGATCCCGTCGATCTGGCCCGCGCGCTGCGCCGGGTCGCCGAATCGGTGGTCTCGCTCGACGACCCGGGCGAGGAGCCGTTCGACGCGATCGACCGGGCCTGGCAGCTGCTGGAGGACACCGAGGCCCACCGGGACAAGGCCTCGGTACTGGCCACCCGCTCGATCCTGCTGCGCAGGGTGGACACCGAGGCGGCGGGGGACGCCGCGATCCAGGCCATCGCCGCCGCCGAGAAGGCCGGGTATGCGCCGGGCAAAGCGAACGCCCTGATCACCCTGGGCACCGTGGAGGTGCGCAGTGGCCACCCGGAACAGGCCCGCGAGCACTACCTCGAGGCGGCACGGATCGCGACGGAATCCGAGGCGCCGAACGCGGAACTGCGCGCCAGGCACATGCTCGGTTTCCAGGCTTTCGAGGTGGGTGAGCTGGACGCCGCGATCACCGAACTGGAGGCCACTCTGGCCAGGGCGGGCGAGTACGGACTCACGTTCAGCGTGTTCGGGGTGGAATGCCGGATCCAGCTGGCGGCCGCACTGTTCCAGGCCGGGTTCTGGGACCGCAGCCTGGAGATCACCCAGTCCAGCGGGCGCGCGCTCGACGATGTGGTGAGTGCGCGGCTGACCGCGATGAGCCTGCCGGTGTTCGTGGAACGCGGGCGGTTCACCGAGGCCGAGCGCATGCTCGAGGAGATCCGGGACAAGTGGCAGCTGGACTGGCAGGTCCCGGTGTGGGCGGCCACCTGTGAGGCCGCGCTGCGCTCCTGGCGCGGCGACCACCGGGGCGCGGTGCGCGTGATCGACGCCATGCTCGCCTTCTTCGTGTCCGTCGGCAAGCCCTTGGCCAGCGGAGGCATCCGCGCGGCCGCGCTTGCCCTCGGCGCGATCGGGGACGCGGGTGGAATCGAGGCGGCCGGGCTCGCCCCGGGCAAGGACCGTCAGCTGCTCGAACACGCCGAACGCATCGACGCGGAACATTCGCTCGGGATCGAGGCCAAGGCCTGGCTCGCCGCGGTCCGAGCCGAGTACGCCGCGGCCACCGGGGCGCCGGACGCCGCGGAGCGGTTCGCCGCCGCGGTCGAGGCCTTCGGCTACGGCGAGGTGCACAGCCAGGCCACCTACCGCCTGCGCTACGCGCGGGTGCTGCTCGAGGCCGGCGAGCGGGAGCGGGCGGGCGTGCAGCTGCGCAAGGCCAGGGAGGTCGCCGAACGGCTCGGCGCCGCTCCGCTGGGGGAAGCGGCCGAGGACCTGATCAAGCGGGCCCGGCTCGGGTCACCCGGTGGCGGGGAGTCCGGGCTGACCGAACGCGAGCAGGCGGTGCTCGAACTGGTCGCCGAGGGCAAGACCAACCGCGAGGTGGGGCTGGCGCTGTTCATCAGCGAGAAGACGGTGAGCGTGCACCTGAGCAGGACGATGGCCAAGCTCGGTGCGACCAGGCGGACCGAGGCCGTCGCGGTGGCCTACGACCGCGGCCTGCTGCACCGGTGAGCGCGCTTCACCGCTGATCGCCGTCCCCGCCGAACAGGCAACCGAGGAACCCGCAGGTGCTCGTGGTGCTGCTCGGAGTGGAGCTCGGTGCCGAACTCGGCGCGGAACTCGAACTCGACGGTGGCGCGGAGCTCGAGCTCGACGGCGGAGCTGGTGTCGTGGTCGGCACGGTCGTCGGAGCGGGCGGCGGCTGGCTGTTCTCGGTGGTGTGCTTGCTCGTGCGCGGCACCTCGGTCACCACGATCGTGGTCACCGTTGTCGAGGTGTCCGTGGTCCGGGAGACACCGTGGTCGTAGGCGGCCGGGGCGCTGAGCCCGGGCCGCACCTCGTGCAGATAGGCGCCGAGGAGCACGCCGATGATGCCGCACGCGAGCACCGCCGCCGCGGTGGCGATGGTCGCCTTGCCCGGTACCGAGAAACCGCGCTTGCGTCCCTCCTCGGGCGGACCTTCATCGTCTTGCCGCGTCATGCCACCTCCCCGACAGGTATAGCGACGCCTCACGCCTCCAGTACCGTCCACGCGGCAAGGCTGCGAAAAGTTGCCTCCGGAGCTCAGGGTAGTGCGTACCGCCGCGGTTCGCGCGCCGCCCGCACCGTGTTCCTGTGATGTGGTCAGTCACTCTTTTTCAGTGAGTCACTGACCAGTTCCTTCCACAGTTCGAGCTGGGCGTGCCTGCGGGTGCGGTCCCCGCCGATCTCCGCGTCGAGCGCGAGCCCCCTCGTCAGGTTCACCGTCATCCAGAACAGGGTCTGCGCGCGGTTGGCCTCCACCTCGATCCCGGAGACCGCGGCGAAGGCGCGCATCGAGGTGCGCCCCAGGGCCTTGTCCACCGGGCGCATGGCCGCGCGCAGTTCCGGATCGGTCCGCCCGGCGACCCAGAGCTCGAGCGCGGCTGCGGAGAGTTCCCCGGCGTAGGCCTGCCACAGCAGCTCGATCCCGGTCTCGACCTTGTCGGTCTTTTCCGGGGCCGCGGCGAGCTGTTCGGTGAACCGTTCGGAGAGTTTGGTGGCCAGGTGCTCGATCGCCTTGGCCATCAGTTCGGCCTTGGTGGTGAAGTGATGCTGCTGGGCGCCCCGGGACACCCCGGCGCGCTTGCAGATCTCGTTGACCGAGGTGCGCGCGTAGCCGAGCTCCACGAGGCAGGAGATGGTGGCCTCGAGCAACGCGTTCGTGGTCTGTTCGGTGCGCTCGGCCTGGGTGCGGTGCCCGCGTCCGTTGCCCCGCGCGCCGGGCGTCGTGGTCTCGGCAGTTGACGTCACAGTGCCCGGACTTTACAGGCCGATCGGGCGCCGGTAACTTCTGCCAGGCAACAAACATGCCAGTCGGAATGTTTTTACCTCATCGCGAGAGACAAGGAGGTCGTGATGGGTTTCCACCCGACGACGACGCCGTCCTGGATGGACGAAGACCTGGCCGCGTTCCGGGACCTCGCGCGGACCTTCTGCGAGAAGGAGCTCGTGCCGAACGCCGACCGCTGGGCCAAGCAGCGGCACGTGGACCGCGAACTGTGGACCAAGGCGGGCGGGGTCGGGCTGCTCTGCCTTTCCATTCCCGAGGAATACGGCGGTGGCGGCGCGAACTTCGCCAGCGAGGTGGTGCTGCTCGAGGAGCAGGCCTACGCCGGGGACGAGGGCTGGGGCAACGCCGTGCACTCCGGCATCGTGGCGCACTACATCAACGCCTACGGATCCGAGGAACAGAAGAAGGCGTGGCTGCCGAAGCTGGCCTCGGGGGAGTGGGTCGCCGCCGTTGCGATGACCGAGCCGGGCACCGGATCCGACCTGCAGGGCATCAAGACCAAGGCGGTGCGCCAGGGCGAGGAGTACGTGATCAACGGCGCGAAGACGTTCATCACGAACGGTTCGCAGGCCGACCTGGTCGTGGTCGCGTGCAAGACCAATCCGGACGAGGGCGCCAAGGGCGTCTCGCTGATCGCGGTGGAGACCGCGCGCGAGGGGTTCCGCAGGGGACGGGTGCTGGAGAAGAACGGTATGCACGCCCAGGACACCTCCGAGCTGTTCTTCGACGATGTGCGGGTGCCGGTGAGCAATCTGCTCGGCACCGATGAGGGGCAGGGCTTCATCCAGCTCATGCAGCAGCTGCCGCAGGAACGGCTGGTCATCGGGGTGACCGCGGTGGCATCCATGGAGATCGCGGTCGGGCTGACTTTGCAGTACGTCAAGGAGCGCGAGGTCTTCGGCAGGTCGTTGATCAAGTTCCAGAACACCCGCTTCGTGCTCGCCGAGTGCGCCACCGAGGTCGAGGTGTGCCGTACCTATCTGGACAGCGCGATCGAGAAGCATCTGCGTGGCGAACTCGACGTGCGGGGCGCGGCCATGGTCAAGTGGTGGACCACCGAGCGGCTCAGCAAGGTCGCGGACAAGTGTCTGCAGTTGTTCGGCGGCTACGGCTACATGGAGGAGTACCCGATCTCCCGGCTTTGGTCGGCCGCGCGGGTGCAGCGCATCTTCGGCGGTACCACGGAGATCATGAAGGACATCATCGCGCGGACCCTGTGACCGCGGGTGCAGGCGAACTTGGAGGAGAACGTGGCTGGACCGCTCACCGGGCTCACCGTCGTCGAACTGGCCGGGCTGGCCCCCGGCCCGTTCGCCGCGACGGTGCTCGCCGATCTCGGCGCCGAGGTGATCAAGGTGGATCGCGCGAAACCGGGCGCGGATGTGCTCGGTTTCGCGGGAGACCCGCTCGCCCGTTCGCGGCGCAGCATCGGGGTGGACACCAAGTCCCCGGAGGGCGTCGAGGTGGTGCGCACCCTCGCCGCGACCGCCGATGTGCTCATCGAGGGGTTCCGGCCGGGGGTGACCGAGCGGATGGGCCTCGGCCCGGAGGATCTGCACGCGATCAATCCGGGCCTGGTGTACGGCCGGATCACCGGCTGGGGCCAGGACGGTCCGCTCGCCCCGTTCGCCGGGCACGATCTCAACTACATCGGCCTTTCCGGTGCCCTGCACCAGATCGGACGCTCGGGGCAGCGCCCGGTGCCGCCGCTGAACCTGCTCGGCGACTACGGCGGCGGCGGTCTGCTGCTGGCCATGGGCATCCTCGCGGCCCTTTTCGAACGCTCCCGTTCGGGCAAGGGGCAGGTCGTGGACGCCTCCATGGTCGACGGTTCGGCGCTGCTGGCCACCCAGATGTTCGGCCTGTTCGCCGGTGGCGGCTGGAGTGACCGGCGCGGGGAGAACATGCTCGACGGCGGCGCGCCGTACTACGACACCTACGAGACCTCCGACGGACGCCATGTCGCCGTCGGCGCGATCGAGATGCGGTTCTGGGCGGCGCTGCTCGAGGTGCTCGGCCTGGACGCCGCGGAACTCCCGGAACGGCTGGACCCACAGAACTGGGCGGCCGTGCGGGAGATCCTCTCGGCCCGGATCCGCACCAAGAGCAGGGACGAGTGGGCCAAACTCGCCGAAGGGACCGACGCCTGCCTCACCCCGGTGCTCTCCCCGGGTGAGGTGGCCGAGCATCCGCACAACGCGGCGCGCAAGACCTTCGTCGAGGTCGACGGGGCGGTACAGCCCGCACCCGCGCCCAAGTTCGACCGCACCCCGGCCGGGACGCCGAGCGCCCCGCACGAGAAGGGCGCGGACACCGCCGAGGTGCTCGCCGCTTATGGCTACTCCGCGGATCGGATCGCCGGACTGCGCGAGGCGGGCACGATCGCCTGAAGGTCCGCGGGACCGCGCCGCCCGACCGTGGTGCGGCCCCGCGGATACGCCCGGGGCCCGCGCGGCGGTTTAGCCGATTCCCGTTCCACCCCTTATGATCGGCTGCCGCGAGCCGATAACGAGCGCACGGGTTTGGTGCAGGGTGGAGTGGTAGCGCATGGACGTCAAGAAAATCATCGTGCTCGTCGTCGTCGCGCTGGTGCTGTTCTTCCTCATCAGTTCGCCCACCCAATCGGCGAATGTCGTGAAAGATATTCTCGGCGGACTTCGGGACGGGGCCGAAGGGGTAATCTCGTTCGTCCGCTCGCTATTCACCTAAGGGCGTTCATCTGCTGGGACAACGTCGGTCACAATATGTTGTCCCGATTGCGCCATCCGTGTGTAATTCCGTGGGTAACCGCAGGTCATAGGTGTTTGATCGGCCGAAACCGAATAAGGGGCTAGCGCGAAAGCCCATCAGCGGCATAGGTTTCGCAGCAACATCGTCATGGGCGCTGTGACGGTTGTTTCGATTCACCGTAAGAACCAGAGGCAGGTTCACGCGGTGACACCTGGTGCACAACCATCCGTTTCCTGCGGGAGGATCAGATGGCAGAAGATCTCGGGGTCGATGAGCTCGTCCGGCAGTGGACGGCCGAGCGTTCGGCGGACCGTGAACTCGTCGAGGCCAATGAACTCGCGAGCGCCTGGCTCGCCGAATCCAGCCCCGGCATTCCCACGCAGGCGGGCCCGGCCGACGGTCAGCGTGCGGGCGCTGTGGCCGTCGACGAGGTCGACCCCGCCTATCTCGTCGTGATGCGGCGGCGCCTCCCCGGGGTACCCGAGGACCTGATGATCGCGGCGGCGAAGTGCTGGCAGATGGTGGGTAGCATCTCGGACGCACAGCAGTGGTGGGACGCCGGGCTCAGCCCCCTCGATCAGCGGGCCCTCGAGTACCGGGCCGCCGGCCTGAGCCCCGAGGACCTCGGCAAGCATCTCGGGCCGTACACCGTGCTCGAGCATCTGCGGCGGGGCAGCGCACCGGAGTGGTGTGTGGCCCGGCTGCGCAGGCAGCGCCGCGACGGCGTGGCCTGAGAACCGGTCCGATCCGCCTCGTGGGCGCGGGCCGGGTGCGCTGGACGCAGTAGGATCCCCACTCGTAACCTCCTGTGGGAGACGTCGTTCTACTACTGTGCAGTAGGCACGACGTGAATACGAGGACAACGGGGAGCCAGGTGACTGAAGAGGCGCAGCGGCCACAGCGTCCGCGCAGGGGGTTCGGCTTACTCGGCAGGCTCGGTATCGTCGCGGTCGTCCTCGCCGTCGGCGGCGTGGGGGCCTGGTTCCTCGTCGGTGCCTCGACGCCGGAACAGGGGGCCACCGCGCAGGACATTCCCGCGCTGCAGGTCGTGCCCGCGGATGTGCGTCCCGGTTCGGATGCGCCGAAGACCGTCTCGCTCAACAAGGAGATTCCGCGGCCGAGCACCGAACCGGAGCGCCCGAGCGCCACACCGCGTCCGCAGGCCGCCGAGTCCGGCGGCGGTGATCCGTTGACCGCCTGGGCCAAGCGGGTCGCCGGGAAATCCGACATTCCGGAACGGGCGCTGTGGGCCTACGGCAATGCCGAGCTCGTGCTGCGGTCGATCCAGCCGAGCTGCCACCTCTCCTGGACCATGATCGCCGGCATCGGCAGGGTGGAATCGAACCACGGCCGCTACGGCGGCGCCGTGCTGCAGGAGGACGGCAAGCCGAGCAAACCCATCGTCGGGGTGCCGCTGGACGGCAGCGGCGCGGTGGCCTCGGTCGGGGACACCGACGGCGGGGCCATCGACGGGGATCCCAATGTGGACCGCGCGGTCGGGCCGATGCAGTTCATTCCCTCGACCTGGCGCAAATGGGCCTCGGACGCGAACGGTGACGGCAAGGGCGATCCACAGCAGATCGACGACGCCGCCCTGACCGCGGGGCGCTACCTGTGTGCGGGCGGCCGGGACATGTCGACCGGGTCCGGCTGGTGGTCCGGTGTGATGTCGTACAACAACTCGGTCGAGTACGGCCAGAAAGTCTACGGCCTCGCCGATCAGTACGCCCGCGCCGCCCGGTAACGCCACCGTCCGAGAGCGAGGGCTGGCGTCGAGCGACGGCCGTCACGGTGCTACTTTCGGGGTATGGCAGGCCGACTGGTGACCGCGCGGCGAGTGTGGATCGCACTCGGTTGCCTGGCGGCGCTCGCCTTGGGAATCGCGCTCGCGTACTGGCAGTGGACCAGGTTCGAATCGTCGAGCGGAACGCTGCAGAACCTGGGGTACGTGCTGCAGTGGCCGCTTTTCGGGTTCTTCCCGCTGTTCATGGTGTGGCGCATCTACCGCTATGCGCGGCGCGAGCGGGCCAGGGAGACCGTCGCCGATCCCGGCTCGGCCGCGGATCCGGCACGGTCTGGACAGCTGGTCGACGGGCAGCCGGTGAACGGGCACGCGATCGCCACGCTGGCCGGTGCGGAGCAGCCGAAGGCGCCTTCCTCCAAGATGGCCTACGTGGCACCGACGGTCGCCGAGGACACCGTGGAGGATCCGGCGCTGGCCCGCTACAACGCCTTCCTCGCCGAACTCGCCGCGGAGGACGCGGCCGACACCCCGACCAAGGAGCGGCCATGAGTGAACTCGCCAGCGAATCGCAGGAAACGAACTCTCCCGCGGCGGCGAAGATTCCCGGTGCGCTCCTTCGTTACCGGATCATCGCCTACATCACCGGAATCGGACTGCTCGCCCTGTGCGCCGCGATGGTGTTCAAGTACGGCTTCGACGCCGACGCGGGAGTGGCGATCATCGGGCCGCTGCACGGCGTGTTCTACATGATCTACATCGTCATGGCGGTCGACCTCGCGCTCAAGGCGCGCTGGTCCATCAAGGGCACCGTCTGGATCCTGCTCTCCGGCACGATCCCGTTCCTGTCCTTCGTCGCCGAGCGCGCGGTCACCCGACGGGTCCGCGCGGGCAGGAAGCTCTAGCCGGGATCTCCCGGTCCACGGCGATCATGACGCAGTAGCCCGCGAAAGCCAGCTCCACCGCGCCGAGCGCGAGGGCCGTGGTCAATGGTGCACCCGGCTGCGCGGTGAGCACGTCGAACCACACATCGAGCACCGCGGCCGTGGCCGTTGCCGCCGCTGCCGGGCTCGACCAATGGCTCGCCCGGTGCCGCAGTACCGCTGTCGTCCCGCATCCCGCGGCCAGCAGCAGATCGAGACCTGCCCAGGCGGTCGACCAGTGCCGTACCTCCGTCGTATCCGGCAATCTCGCCGCGAGCAGACCCGCCCACGGCACCAAGGTCACGGCGGTCGCCCCGAGTACCCAGGGTGCCCAGCGGTGGGCACGGGCAAGGCGCGCGGGCTGCGGCCGATCGGTGAGCGCTGTCCGGCGCAACAAGGCGGTCATGCTTGCAAGGGTAGTTATACAGAGAAAATTTTGCAAAGAAAGTTCTGCAAACAAACTTCTGCGTATGCGGTACGGTTGCCGGATGACGAAGAAGCCGCCGAGGCGTGTGATCGGTGACGAGCCGGCGTGGAAGGCGATGGCGCACCCGCTGCGCGGTGAGATCCTGCGCCAGCTCGATCGGCTCGGCCGGGCGAACTCGACGCGGATCGCCGAGGAACTGGGGGAGAACACCGGCACCACGAGCTATCACCTGCGGGTGCTCGCTGATGCCGGGGTGATCGAGGAGATTCCGGAGCTCTCCCAGGGCAGGCAACGGTGGTGGCGCGCGGTCCGGGTGGATCGCCGGGAGCCGCCCTACGACTCGCTCTCCGGTCAGGAGCGGGCCGCGCTCGACGCATGGCGGGACGCGCAGCTGCCCGGCGAGATCGAGCTGTTCAACCGGTTCATCGCGGAGTTCCGCAAACACGGTGAGTGGGCCAAGGGTGCCAGGGGCGGCGGCTACTTCACCGAGCAGGGGCTGGCGGCCGTGTTCGAGGGCTTCATCCAGCTACTGAACGAACACGCGCACAGCGTCGACGACGCCCCCGAAGGCGCGCGCCAGATGCGGCTGCGAATGTTCTACCTCCCCGCCCACGGCGGCTCCACTTAGGAACCGCGGTGCCGGGAATCGCGGCTCAGCCGAGCACGATCAGATAGATCCCGTAGAGCACGATCGCGGCGCAGAGCAGGAACGAGGTGCCCGCGGTGACCGTGGCCACCGCGTCGGAGCGGCCGGCCTCGGCGGCGCGTTCCCGCCGGGAGAGGGCCTGGATCCCCGTCGCGAACAGGGCGACGAGCACGGTGGTCGCCACGAGGGCGACGACCGCGACCAGACCGAGCGACGACCAGTCGATGTGCATCGCGCGAGGTCCTTCCTAGCCGACCGGAGCGGGCGCCTCGGCAGGCATCTGCTCGGTCTCGTTGACGTTTTTGGCATCGACCGGGTTGCGCCGGGAAGCGAGATAGAACCCGACGGCGATCACGAGTCCGGCGGCCGCGACGAGGATCGTGCCGAGTGAACCCTGGGAGGCGGTCTCTCCGGCGATCGCTCCGACCACGGCGGCCGCGGGCAGGGTGAGCAGCCAGGCGACCGCCATCTTCCCCGCGACACCCCAGCGAACCTCGGCGAGCCGCCTGCCGAGTCCGGCGCCGAGCACGCTTCCCGAGCACACGTGCGTGGTGGACAAGGCGAACCCGAGGTGCGAGGAAGCCAGGATCACCGCGGTGGAGCTGACTTCGGCGGCGAATCCCTGCGGGCTCTGGATGTCGGTGAGGCCCTTGCCGAGAGTGCGGATCACCCGCCAGCCGCCGATGTAGGTGCCTGCCGCCATGGCGATTCCGCACGCGGCGACCACCCAGATCGGCGGGCCGGAGCCGGTACCGAGCATGTTGCCGGTGATCAGCACGAGGGTGATGACCCCCATGGTCTTCTGCGCGTCGTTGGTGCCGTGCGCGAGCGAGACGAGCGAGGCGGTGACGATCTGACCGGCCCGGAAACCCTTGGTGGTACTGGCTTGTTTGGCGCGCCGGGTCATCACGTAGGCGAGATAGGTGGCGACCATCGCGGCCAGCCCGGCGATCACCGGGGAGGCGAGCGCGGGAATGATCACCTTCTCGAACACCACGCCGAAATGCACGGCACCCGATCCCGCGGCGATCCATGTGGCGCCGATCAGCCCGCCGAACAGGGCATGTGAGGAGCTGGACGGTAATCCGAGGAACCAGGTGAGCAGATTCCACACGATCGCGCCGATCAATCCACCGAAGATCACGGCTGGGGTGATTCCGGATTCGCTCACGATTCCCGAGGAGATGGTTTTCGCCACTTCCACCGAAAGAAATGCGCCCGCCAGGTTCAGTACCGCGGAGATCGCTACGGCGACCTTGGGTTTGAGCGCTCTCGTCGCGATCGAGGTGGCCATCGCGTTGGCCGTGTCGTGAAAACCGTTCGTGAAGTCGAATGCCAGTGCGGTCACGATGACCACGACCACCAGCAGGGAGCTTTCCACGCTATTCCCTATCCATGCCGAAGCTATTGGGGTGGGCCGGCTGCGTTGCCGCCGCACACGAAAGTTAGCCGCGCTTGGTGAACGAAGGGTGAACGCTGGGAGACGTCCGAGTGCGGAGTGGGATACTTCACCACCTGTCCGGGTGAAGACCGATTACGGGAAGTTATCGCCGACACAGGTGACTCGAGGTAAGTTTACTCGCGAGTAGGTTTGCAGTACATTGCTTCTCGAGTTGGTGAGAAGAATGAGGTGCCGATGAGTGACACGAACGCTCCAGGTCGTGGCGTCCGCAGGGATGCGATGCAGTTTGGGCTTCTTGCGCTGAACAAACTCGCCGGAAACGGTGCGCTCGACCGGCTCGGCCTGCGCAAACAGGTCGAGCGGGTCGTCGGTACCGCGACGCGTAGCGGGTTCGCCGCCGCGGCCGCCGCCGGCCGGACCTTCAGCGCGGCGAAGAGTCCGGGAGGCCCGGTGCGCCAGGAGAAACCGGCCGAGGGCGGGCTGTTCGACCTGACCCCGAGCGATGAACAGCGCATGATCGCCGAGACCGTCGGCGAGCTCGCGGCCGAGGTGCTCCGGCCGGCCGCGGCCGAGGCGGACACCGTCACCGCCGCGCCACGCGAGGTGCTGACGAAGGTCGCCGAGCTCGGCGTGTCCGCGTTCGGTGTCCCGGAAGCGCTCGGCGGCATCAGTGCCGAGCGCTCGGCGGTGACCGGAGTACTCGTCGCGGAGGCGATGGCGCACGGCGACATGGGGCTCGCCGTGGCAGCGCTTGCCCCGTCCGCGGTGAGCACCGCGCTGGCGCTGTGGGGCGATGGGGACCAGCAGGCGACCTATCTGCCGGCGTTCGTCGGGGACAACAGCCCGGCGGCGGCGCTCGCGGTCGCCGAACCGCGCCCGCTGTTCGACCCGTTCTCCTTGCAGACCAAGGCATACCGCAGGGGCGGCGAGTTCGTGCTCAGCGGGGAGAAGTCCTTCGTCCCGCTGGCGGCGAGCGCGGAACTGTTCCTGATCGCCGCCGACATCGAAGGGCGCGGCCCGGCGCTTTTCCTCGTGGAATCCTCCGCGAGCGGCCTCTCGGTGCGCCCCGAACCGGGCATGGGCATCCGTGCCGCGGGGGCCGGGCGGGTGCGGCTGGACAAGGTCTCGGTGCCCGCAGCGGCGCTGCTCGGTAGCGCGGCGAGCGAGGTGTACGCCGACTGCGTGCGGCTGTCCAGGCTCGGCTGGTCGGCGCTCGCGCTCGGTACGGCGCGCGCGGTACTCGACTACGTGGTGCCCTACGTCAACGAGCGGGAGGCGTTCGGCGAGCCGATCAGCAACCGCCAGGGGGTCGCGTTCAAGGTCGCGGACATCGGCATCGAACTCGAGGGGCTGAAGCTGGTCACCTACCGTGCGGCCGCGCGGGCCGAGCAGGGCCTGCCGTATGCGCGCGAGGTGGCCTTGGCGCGAAAACTCTGTTCGGACAAGGCGATGGCGATCGGCAGCGACGGGGTGCAGCTGCTCGGCGGGCACGGATTCGTCAAGGAGCATCCTGTCGAGCGGTGGTACCGCGACCTGCGCGCGGTCTCGGTGATGGAAGGTGGCGTGCTCGTATGATCAACCTGGAAACCCCGCGCAAGCTCAAGACCCTCATCGATCAGGCGCGCTATGCCGCCACCGAGGTACTGCGCCCGAACTCCCGCCGCTACGACGCGGCCGAGCACAGCTATCCGACCGAGATGGACATGCTCGCTCAGCTCATCAACGGGGTGCAGGGCTCGGGTGCGGCGGGTGGCGCCGGTGCGGCCGGTGGGCGCGGCGACAAGAACGAGAAGGAGACCGAGCAGGAGTCCAAGGGACCGCGCAACGGTGCCAATCTTGCCACCGTGCTCGGCGTGCTCGAACTGTGCTGGGGCGACGCCGGGTTGATGTTGTCCATGCCGGGGCAGGGGCTGGGCAACGCCGCGATCGCCGCAGTGGCCAACGACGAGCAGATGGGCCGGTTCGGCGGGAAATGGGCCGCCATGGCCATCACCGAACCGGAAACCGGTTCCGACTCCGGCGCGATTCGCACCACCGCGGTCGCCGACGGGGACGAATACGTGCTCAACGGCGAGAAGATCTTCGTGACCGCGGGGGAGCGCGCCGAGGTCGTCGTCGTGTGGGCGACCCTGGACCGTTCTCTCGGCAAGGCCGCCATCAAGTCCTTCCTCGTGGAGCGCGATCGCCCGGGCTTCGAACTCGTCCGCCTGGAACACAAGCTCGGTATCCGTGCCTCGGACACCGCGCATTTCCGGCTGGACAACGTCCGGGTGCCCAAAGAGAACCTGCTCGGCAGCCCGGAGGTCGACACCAGCAAGGGCTTCGGCGGGGTCATGCAGACCTTCGACAACACCCGGCCGATGGTCGCCGCGATGGCCGTCGGCGTCGCCAAGGCCGCGCTCGAGGCGACCCGCGCCGTGCTCACCGAGGCCGGGGTCGCGCTCGACTACGACGCCCCGGTTTTCGGCAGGCACGCCGCGGCCGCCGAATTCCTGCGCATGGAAGCCGACTGGGAGAGCGCCTACCTGCTCACCCTGCAGGCCGCCTGGATGGCCGACAACAAGCAGCCGAACTCCTTGCAGGCCTCGATGTCCAAGGCGAAGGCCGGGCGTACCGCGACCGAGGTCACGCTGCGCTGCGTCGAGCTGTGTTCCTCGGTCGGCTACGGCGAGGAGCAGCTGTTCGAGAAATGGGCCCGGGACGCCAAGATCCTGGACATTTTCGAAGGGACACAACAGATCCAGCAGCTCATCGTGGCCCGGCGGCTGCTCAACAAATCGAGCGCTGAGCTGAAATAGCACGTCAAAGCCGGGGCACCACAGCACCGCGATCGTCCGCAGCTCGGATGCAGCGGCGGCGCAGTCTGGTCTCGGTCACCTGTGGGCCGGCCACAGCTGAACGGGCCGGATGGCGAGGTTCAGGGATCGGCTGTAGCGATCGAGCTTCTCCCGGCCCCTGACGACACCGCTGACCACGAGCTGTCGCGGTCCGGCGGACCGGTAGTCGGCTCACACGAGGGCCATGTTCCGGGCTTCGATGACCGTATCGTCCGGGCTGAACGCGGCCGGTCGCCACGACCGGTGGTACCAGTCGATGTCCATGAGGCTGAACGGCTGCCCGGCGGTGTCCGGCAGATCCCCGATGTGTTCCAACGCCGAGGATGTGCCCGTGCCGTATGACCCGTTGACGAAAATCGCGTACTCGCCCCATCGCCCGTACTGCCCGGCGTGCCTATCGCCCTGGTCACGCCCGGGACCCTGGACGGGGCCTGGCCCGTGCGGGCAGCACCGCATCGAGGTCGACGCGGGCACCCGTGCGGAAAGCCGTGGCCCGGCGGCTGTTCGGCTCAGCGAGCGCGGAACCGAAACGGGCATTCCCCGTCGAGGAAGGCGACGCCGCGCGGAGGGATCCGGCCAGTTCGGCGGCGGGCACTCCGGGATGCCGGCGGAACACCAGCGTGTTCGATCCGTCCGCGATCCCTTACGCCACCGCGTTTTGAGCAGCATCGCGCCGTCCTAGCCGAGCCGGAACCGCGCCCCGTCCGTCAGGGTGACCGGTTTGCCGAGCGGATCTCCGGCGACGAGTTCGGTTGCCTGCGCGGGATCGGAGCTCGCCGCGAAGGCACGGCGACCGTCTGGGAGCAGGCAGGCGAGGTAGCCGGTTTCGGGTTCGCCGTCGCGGCCGTAGGCGCAGGTGTAGGTTTCGATCTCGGCGGGCCCGGTGTAGCCGAGTGCCACGGAACGGCGTGGCCGCGCGTCCACGGCGGCCTGTGCGTCGAAGTGCCGGTACGGCGTGGCGGGTGCCTCGGTGCTCAAGGACACGGCGGCGTGTTTGGTGAGGAACCAGCCGAGTGCGGTGCACAGTCCGCGTTCCCCGGGATGGGCGCGCAGCCGCTCGGCCATGGCGGCGAGCGAGTGCATCACGTAGTTGCTTCCCGGGCCTCCGGCGAAGGTGAGCCCGCCGGTCACGGTGGGCACCCTGGCCGGGTCATAGGCGTCGATCCCGAGCGCATCGGCGCCGACGCGTACCGCGCACGGGAAACACGAGTACAAGTCGAGGTGCTCGTGTCCGGCGGGGGTGACGCCGGTGTGCTCGCGCAGCGCCGTGCCGATCGCGGCGATGGCCTCGCTGCGGTGCAGGTGTTCGCGTTCGCCGACGAACCAGTGCTCGTTCGCCGAGGCGGTCGCGTCCACGAAAACCCAGCGCTCCCGCGGAATCCCGGCCGCGGTAGCGGTTTCGGCCGAGCACAGCACGAGCGCGGCCGCCTGGTCGACGAAGATGTTCGCGGTGAGCAGTTTGCGGTACGGCGCGGCGATCATCCGGTTGTCCGGGCCGATCCGCAGGATGTCCGCCGCGCTCGGGGCCGAGGTGTCCCAGGCGTGCGGGTTCTCCGCGGCGACGGACGCGAACCGGGACCACAGCGTGCCGAGCGCGCGGTCGTGTTCCTCGATAGAGCTGCCGTCCGCGGACCGGATCGCCTGCTCGAAAAGCGGGTAGTACTGGGCGGGCTGATCGAGCCCGGCGGCGAGCTCTCCCTCGTGCTGTGGGGTGCGGTCGGTGCCCAGAACCCGGCTCGGCGCGGTCCCGTCCGGCTGGGACGGGTCCTCGATCAGCCGCCCATCCTTCCAGGCGCGCACCACCTCGACGCCACCGAGCAATGCCGCGTCCAGAGAGCCGGAGGCGATCAGCCCGCAGGCGTCGGCGAGCAGTTCGACCGGGCTGGTGCCACTGATCCTGGTGGCCACGGTTTCCTTGGCCTCGATGCCGAGCGAACCGGCGAGAGCGCCCGCGAGATCCGCTAACTGGGAGGCGAAACTGTCCACCGCGCCGACATAGCGGATGCGTTCGGTGATGCCGCCGCCCGCTTCGGCGAGTGCGGTCCGCGCCGCTTCGCCGAGCAGTCCGGTCGGGCTGAACCGGGCCTCGCGATCGGTCGAGCTGAGTTGCCCGACGCCGACGAGGACCGGGGTTCTGGGGTCGATCATGCTCGGGCCAGTGCTCCAATCCGGTAATCGTTCAGGTCGAACCGTTTGGTTCGGCGGTGGTATTCGGAGACGTTGCCCGGCCAGTTCGTCGGCACCCGGCCATCGGCCTGCCGATACCAGCTGGTACAGCCGGACCAAGCGCTGCCGGCGAGCCGGGACTGGATCTCCTCGTCATAGCGGCGTTCCACGGCCGGATCGACCTCGAGGTCCGCGCCGGGGTGGCGGGCGAGGAACGTGGCCGCCTTGGCGAGGTAGCGGGCCTGGCGCTCCACCATGTAGAGGACGGAGCCGCTGCCGAGGTTCGTGTTCGGGCCGTACATACAGAACATGTTGGGAAATCCGGGAACGGTCATGCCGAGGTAGGCGTGCGCCCCGGAACGCCACTCCTCGCAGAGCGGATGTCCGCCGCGGCCGCTGATCGCGATGGGGGCCAGGAAGTCCGTCGCGGAGAAACCGGTCCCGTAGACGAGCACGTCCGCCTCGTGTACCGCGCCGTCCTCGGTGCGCACCCCGGAGGGCGTGATCGAGTCGATGGGCGTGGTCTCGAGTGCCACATTGGGTTTGGTCATCGCGGGGTAGTAGTCGTTCGAGAACAGCACCCGCTTGCAGCCGATCGGATAGTCGGGGGTGAGTTTCGCGCGCAGGACCGGATCGGTGATGTGCTTGGCGCGGAACCGTTCGGTGATCCCGCGAAAAACCGAGGCGACCCGTTCGTCACCGGTGAGCGCGCGGGTGCTCAGTTCGCCCGCGGACCAGAAGAGCAGCCGTTCGAGGCCGAGAGTCTGGGGCAGGAACCGGAAAAGTGCGCGCCGGACCGGACCGTAGCCGGTGTCGGGTTTGGGCAGGATGTAGGGCGCCGAGCGCTGGAACACGGTCAGCCGCTGGGCGAGCGGCTGCAGGCGCGGGACGAACTGGATGGCGCTCGCCCCGGTTCCGATGACCGCGATCCGTGCGCCACGCAAGGGGAAGTCGTGATCCCAGCGCGCCGAGTGGAACGCGTGCCCGGTGAACTCGGCCATACCGGGAATGCGTGGCATGGCGGGCCGGGACAGCTGGCCGACCGCGGGCACCAGCACCCTGGCCCGGTATTCGCTCCCGGCCGCGGTGCCGATCACCCATTCCCCGCATGGTTCGTCGAATCGGGCCGTGGTGACCTCGGTGCCGAATTCGATGAGTTCGCGTATTCCGAACCGGTCCGCGATCCGGTTCAGATAGGCGAGGATCTCGGACTGCACCGTATAGCGATTCGAGGAATACGGATTCATGGCGTAGGAAAGTGAATAGTAGGGCGCCGGCACATCGCACCCCGAGCCCGGATAGGTGTTCTCCCGCCATACCCCGCCGAGTGTGTCCGCGCGTTCCAGAATGGTGATGTCCCGGATCCCGTGCGCGCGCAGTTCGATCGCGGCCGCTATTCCCGCGAATCCGGAACCGATGATGACGACGTTCATTCCGGTGACCACGGCAGATAATCGGGAAGATCACGGGAAACGGTTCCGGTGAACTGCGGTTCCCGTTTCTGGAGGAAGGCCATGACTCCCTCGATCGCGTCGGCGTTGTCCGGCATGTTCTCGATCAGCCGGGAATCGAGCCGCTGCGTCGCGAACGGGGAATCCAGCGCGCTCATCCGATAGAGCATCTGCCGGATCACCGCGGCGGAGACCGGCGCGACCTTCGTGGCGATCTCCCGTGCGAGCGTGTAGGCCGCGTCGAGCAGTTCGTCCGGCTCGTGCAGCCGCTGCACCAGACCGGCGTTCCTGGCCTCCTCGGCGTCGAACACCCGGCCGCTGACCATCCAGTCGAGCGCGGTTCCCATCCCGACGAGCCGGGGAAGGAACCAGGTGGAGGCGCCCTCGGGGACGATGCCGCGCCGGGAGAACACGAAACCGAACCGCGCGTCGGTGCTCGCCAGCCGGTAGTCGCAGGGCAGGCAGATCGTCGAGCCCGCGCCGACCGCGGCGCCGCGGATGGCCGCGAGCACCGGTTTGCGCATCGCGAAGATCCGCATCGAGCAACGGCCGGCCGGTTCCTTCCAGAATCCGTCGCGCTCATCGATCTCGCCGAGGTCCAGGGATCCGCTGGACAGGTCGCCGCCGACGCAGAAGTCCTTGCCCGAGCCGGTGAACACCACGCAACGCACCGAATCGTCGTTGTCCGCGCGGTCGAAGGCCGCGGCGAGTTCATCGGCCATGGTGACGGTGTAGCCGTTGCGGGCCTCGGGGCGGTCGAGCGTGATGGTGGCGATCGCCCCGTCCACCGCGTAGTCGATCTCGCTGTACTCGGGCACCCGGGCCTCCTCGTTGCCGTAGCGGAACGATAGCAATATTGGCAGGGTGTCAACAAGCGCTGGAGGCTAGCGACGGCGGCCCCGTTCGGCGCGCCAGACGTAGTCGAGCAGTCCCATGATCTGCCTGCGCCCTTCGGTGGAGAGGCTTTCCGCGCGCATGGCGATGATCCGCCCGGGGGAATCGGTCTGTTCGCAGGTCTGCTCGTCGAAGAAATAGGTCACCGGGACGTCGAAGTAGCGGGCGAAGGCCTGCACGTAGCTGATCTTGGGGTCCCCGCGCTTGCCGGTGACCAGTTGCTGCAGGTACGCGGCCGAGATGGTCGGCCCGCCGAGCGCACTGATGCCCTGAGCGATCCTGCGGTAGGAGAGCGGCCCGCGCCGTTCGCGGAGTTGTTCGATGAGCCCGCCGAGTCGTGCGGCGAACGAGTCGGCGCACCAGGTGGTACCTCCGTGTGCCATGACCTGCGACCCCCATGGTTGCGGTTTCCCGAGATCCGTCCCGGGCCAGGTGCTCCGGGCCGGCGGACCGGCGAATGCGAATGATCGTACGGACGGCCGCAAACGTATGCAAATGTTGACGCTGTCGCTATGCTGCCCTGCAGGGGCGGAGGGGCGACCGCGGTCATGGAGTGTCGTGGGGTTGTCACGCGCTGGGGGTGCGTGACAACCCCCGTTTCCCGCCCCGAGGGGACCGTTATCCTGGAACGCGTCGGGCGTGGCGCGCCGCGCACGGAATGGTCAGGGAGTGCCGGTGGCTGGCGATCTGCAGTACGACGCGGCGGGTATGCGGTCCGCGTTGACGATGCTTCGCGATCTGATCGCGCGACTCGACGAGGAGCGCGGGGATCTCGGCGGCCTGGACACGGTTCGGGCGCCTGGCACGGCACCGGCGACCGAGCGATTCCACGAGCGCTACCTCGACTGGGTCGGCGAGGTATCCGAGGAACACGCCGCCACCCGGGAACAGGCCCAGCGCGCGGTGGACGCCCTCATCGCGATCGATCTCGAGTACAACGCGGGTGAGCTGGCCAACGAACTCGGTCTGCGCACGCATCTGCATGCCGACGCGCCGGGGAGCGGGGACCGCTGATGGCCTTGTGGGACTGGATGGCCGAACGGGCCTCGATGGTCGACGCCGCCCCGAACCGGGCGGCCGCGGCGCAGGCACTCGTGCGGCAGTGGGCGCAGCGCCATCCGGGCGGTTGCCGGCCCGATTTCGCCGATCCGGCACGCATCTACGAGTACTTCCATTCCGGGGCGGGCCCCGAGGGATACCAGCGGGCCCGGGAGTCCGCGGACACGATCTCGGCCTCGCTGGCCGCGGGCGCCGACGGGGTGCACGCGGTGCGCTCGACGCTCGCGGGCAGCTGGCAGGGCACGGCGGCGGAAGCGGCACTGGCCGCGCTCGCCCCGCTGCGTGACCGGCTGGACGAGATCGCCAAACGCGCCCGGGCCGGGGCGAGCATGCTCGCCGAACAGGTCGACGCCTTCGTGGAGACGAGGAGAAGGGTCGTCCCGGTCACCGAGCAGCCACCGGACTGCGGCGGGCTCGGCGCGGTGCACAATCCGGTGCTCATGGCGCGGGGAGGGTCGGCGGCCGTGAACGCGGGGGCGTACCACGGCGGTGCGCGGACGAACCAGGACGCGTATGCGGAGTACGCCGCCGAGACGGGGAAGCAAACGGGGGAATTCCCAGGCATTGGCGGCGAGTGACCATGCTTCGCCTCCCGGTACGGCTCTCGGCGGAGACCTTCGCGGTCACCTGGCGGTACGCGAAGGTCGGCGAACTGCCCGATGCGCTCTACGTGCCGATGCCGGGCGGGGAACAGGACGATCCCTACGCGAGCGCGCACGCCGAACTGGCCGCGTTCGCCGAGCTGCGCGAGCTGGCCGGGGAGGACCGGCGCGGGTTCACCGCCGATCTGGAGGGCGTCTACCAGATGCTGGCCGGTGCCCAGGAGGAGTACTTCGCCTGGATCATCGGCACGAACGGGTTCGGGGTGAGCGCGCTGCTCGCCTGTCACGGCGGCCACGCCATGCTCGCGGTGCTCGACGGGAACACGGTCCGGATCTCGCAGGCGAATCCGGACCCCGGGGCCCTGGTCACGGCCCTGCCCGCGTTTCCGCCCGCGCGGTTCCGCCCGGTCAGCGTGCCCAGTGCGGAACTGTTCGAGACCGCCCCGGAGGAACTGACCGGGGATGTCGCCCTGTTGCGCGAGGTGTTCGCCACCCGGCCGATCGGCAAGGGGCAGTACTACGTCGCGGTGCGCTCGCCCAACGGCCGCAGGCACATCGCGCCGAGCCCGGTGAACCACATCGATCCGGATCCCGGGCGGGTGTTGTTCTACACCACCGACAACGGCGGCGGCGAGTACATCACCGCGAAACCGGGCAGCGCCGAGGCGATCGCCGAACAGCTGCTGCGCACCCGGGAGGATCTGGTCACCGGTGCGCCGATTCCCGGGCAGGCGGGCAGCCCGGAGCATCCGGCGGACCGTAGGTAAGTGAGCCGATACGCGGCGTTTCGGGTGTGACGCGCGGCGCACATCCGATATCTTCACCGCATCGGGTGTTGACCCGGTGCGCAACGGGGTGCGTTCTACTGCGGGTATCGCGGACACGTCGATGCGGCCGGACAATACGGGCACAGACGGTTGAGGAACGCATGGGCTTGGCAGCAGAAACTGTGGACAGCGCCATCATCACGGCACTCGTGGTAGATGCGGAGCCGTTGTTCGCCGAGGGCATCCGCGAACAGTTCACGGCCAGCAGACAGCTGCGGTACCAGGGCCGGATCGGCCGGGTCCGCGAGGTGCTGCCCACCTGCGCGCGGCTGGCCCCCGATCTGGTGCTGCTGGACGCCATGATGGACGAGTCCTGCTACCTCACCGCGACCCTCAAAGGGGCACAGCATCCGCCGATCGTTGCGGTGCTGGTCCCCGAACCGCTGGTGCACGGCAGCTATGCCGACCGGGTGCTCGCCGCGGGGGCCGACCTGCTGCTGCCGCGCACCGTTGCGGGGACCGAACTGCTCGGCGGGATCGACCGGGTGCGCCGCCGTTCCCCGGTCGTGCATCCGGCGCTGGGCGGCCAGCAGCGCATCGGGCGCCCCGGAAACCGCCCTGCGGTGCACTGGGCGATCACCCAGCGCCAGTTCGAGGTGCTGTGCCTGATGGCGGACGGCAAGCGCAACGAGGTGATCGCCGAGGAGCTGTTCGTGGCCCCGGAGACGGTGCGCACGCACGTGAAGGGGATCCGGCACGCACTGAAGGCCACCAGCAGGGCGCACGCGGTGAGCCGCGCGTTCGAGCTGGGGCTGCTCCCGGTGGAACCGCTGCCCGAGTGACCCGACTACGGTTGGTCTCCGTGCCCGAGCATGAACCGACCTACGAGCTCGACGACGCCATGACGCGCCGGATGAAGGCGCTCGCGTGCACCGCGCCGCTGCACGATCTGGACGCGCGCAAGGGCATGCTCGACTGGGTGGACGCGGGCATCTACCAGATGGCCGAGATCGCACTGCACATGATCGACAAGGTCACCATCGCGATGGACTTCGACTCCGGGGCCGATCACGAACGGATGATCAACAAGGTCACGCCGTTCGTGGCCGCGCAGGCTCCCGACAGGCCGAACACCGAGCACGCGCGGGTGGCCGGCTGGGTGCTCGACAACCTGCTCAACGTGGGCACCGTGGACCGCGGATTCCGCCGGGTGTACGGGGAACTCGACGAGGGCGGCACTTACCGCCGCCGTGCCTTCGATTTCAAGCTGCTCGTCGAGCGGGCGGGCACCGACGGTCAAGTCTACCTGCGGGCCACCGACGAGGCGATCAACGTACTCGTCGGCGCGCTGGACACGGATGTCGAGTCCGCCCAGGTCGCCGCGGAACTCAAGCTGGAGCACCTGATCAGTTCCGGGCGCCTCGCCGAGGCGAAGCTGGCCGCCGAGCAGGCGCGGTACCGCACCGTGCAGTTCGGCGAGACGCTGCGCGGTCGCCTGGACGCCACCCGCAGGGATGTGCGCGCCGTGGACTGGGAGCGGGAGATCCCCGAACTGCTCGATTCCGCACTGCGTCACGTGGAGGCCCGGTTCCGCGCGGAGAGCGCGATCCTGCGGGACATCACCGCCGCGCGCGATGACACCGAGGACATCGAGCAGAAGCGCAGGGCCGCGGAACTGGTGGACATCGTCGGCGACTGCATCCGCAGGCACACCCAGTTGCAGGCGCGGTTGCAGTCCGCGGGTGCGGTGTTCCGCGCCGAACAGGACCGGCAGCAGTTCTCCGGCCCAGCCAAGCGCGCCGCGATCGACCTGTACGGCCAGCTGCTCACCCCGATCCTCGATCAGCCGGTCGGCACCGCGGCCCGCCCGCTCGAGGCATATTTCCGTGCTGCCGCGGGAATCCGCCCGCCGACCGCGACCTCCCTGCCCTCGCTCGTCTCGCTGCTGTTGCGGCCGGCCCCGGAACGCGCGAAGGTCGTCGGCGAGGTGCCCGACCCCCAGCTGGCCCCGAGCGAGGACAGCGAACGGTTCAGCGAGGAGCAGTGGCGGATGGCCGACGAGCTGCTCGACCTGCCCGAGGTGGGCAGGGAACTGTCCGGGCTGCTCGCCGAGGCGGCCGAACGCGATCCCGAACTCGCCAGGCTGGTCGCGCTGCGCGCGGTGCACGCCTACAGCCCCGAGGTGGGTGCGGCGGTGCGTTCGGGACAGGGCAGGATGTTGGTCGCCGTCGCCACGGGCCGGACCATCGAGACCGAGGTCTACGGCGGCGACGAGCTGCTGCTCACCTCGGCGGAGATCAGCGCGGAGACCGGCACGGCCGAAGACGGTACGGATCAGGAGTCATAGAGCGATGAGTGCGAATGTCACGCTGAGCGACGCGGAGTCGGCCGCGCGGCTCGTCGCGTTCGGCCTGCGTCCCAAACAGGTGCCCTCGCGGGATGTGGTGTACGCCGACCTGGTGCGCCGCTACGGCGAGGACAGCGTCTTCAAACAGCTCACCAACGGGGTGGCCGCGGGCATGGGGCTCATGGTGCTGGATGTGAGCGCCGGATCCGGAATCGTGCTCGCCGCGAACGAGGAGTCCGCCTTCGAGACCAAGATGGATTCCTACGCGCGTGCGGCCAAGATCCGGGACCGCAGGGAGACCGAGAAAGTGCTGCACGGGATCATCCATCTCGCCGTTGCCGCGCTCGGTTTCCCGCGACCGGACGATCTGGCCAACGACACCTACGTCGGTAGGGTGAGCGTGGAGCAGGTGGACGGCGTGGTACGCGAGGCCTGCCGGGTGCTCGACGAACGCGCGGCGGGTAAGGGCGATCCGCTGGTGGACGCCCCGGAACTCGAGCACGCCTGGCAGGCCTATATGCGCCGGCCCGAGGCCGCGGCGACCAAGGACGGGCGGCTCGCCGCGGACAGTACGCGGGGAATGGTGTCCCGGGCCCTGCGTTTCCTTGCCGAGCAAGGATTTCTGGTCGCGGTGAACGCCGACGCCGAAGGCGTGTACCGCACCACCCACCGCTATCAGGTCCAGGTGCGCGAGCTGGCCGCGGACAACGCCTTCGCCGAACTGCTCGAGCTCGGCGTGGTCACCGTGCCCGAGTCCGGCGGATCGCTTCGAACGTCCACTGTGGACACTCTGTAGAGGAGAACATGTACGAGCTTTCGAGGGTGCGGCTGCACTCCGTGGGTCCGCCTGGCGCGCGCTACCAGGATGTGCTGCTCGATTTCTCCGGCGCGGGCGCGAAAGTGCAGAGCCAGCAAGGAGATCTGCTCGAGGTCACGGAACCGCCGAGGCGTCCCTCCCCGGCGAGTGTGCTGTTCCTGGAGAACGGCGGCGGGAAGTCGGTACTGATCAAGCTGATCTTCTCGGTGATGCTGCCTGGCAGGCGCCAGGTGGTGGGTACCACGAGCACCCGGGTGCTGGAGAAGTTCGTGCTGCCCAACGATGTGGCGCACGTGGCGCTGGAGTGGATGCACACCGGCTCGGGGGAGCGGCTGGTCACCGGCAAGGTCTCGGAGTGGCGCGGGCACGTCAGTTCGGCGGACCCGGCCAACCTCATCGACACCTGGTACTGTTTCCGCCCCTCCGAAGCGCTCGAGCTGGAAACCCTCCCGCTCACCAAGGACAACAGGCTGCTCACCGTCTCGGCGTTCCGGGACCGGCTCGGCGAGGCACAGTCCGAGGACCCGGGGATCGACCTGTTCTGGACCCGGCGGCGCGGGGAATGGACCGAGCGGCTGGACATGCTCGGCCTGGACACCGAACTGTTCCGTTATCAGCGGGCGATGAACGCAGGCGAGGGCGAGGCTGCGGACGCGTTCTCCTTCGCCACCGACGAGGCCTTCGTGGAGTTCCTGCTGCGCGCGGTGCTCCCCGAGGACGGACCGGTCGAGCTCGCCGAGGTGCTCACCAACTACTCGGAAAGCCTTGCCCAGCGCGGGGAACTGAACGTGGAGCGGGACTTCGTGGCCGGGGCGCTCGAACTGTGCGGCCCGCTGGCCAAGGAGGAGGCGCTCACCCTCGCCTGCCGTGCGGAGGCGGAACGGGTCTACGCCCAGCTCGCCGGATTCGCGGGCGCGGTCGACGCGCGCGTGGATGTGGAGCAGGCCCGGCTCGAAGAGTACGAGGCCGGGCTGACCGAGGCACAGGAAAGCCTCGGGCTCGCCGAATCGACGAGACGCCGGGCCGCGGCCGAGGTGGCCGCGCTGCGGCGCGCGGTCGCCGGACTGCGGCTCTCCGAAGCCGAAGCCGAACGCGTGGAAGCCGATGAGGTACTCGCCGAGACCCGGCGTACCGCGGACGCGTGGCGGGAGACCTCGACGGTGCTCGAGCAGCGCGGGGCCGCCGAATCCGCGCGGCGGCTGCGCGAACTGGCGCACAGTCTCGAGGAGAAGGCACGGCCCGCCCTCGCCGCGAAGAACGCGGCGGCGCAGGCACTCGCGCGCGGACTGCTCGCCCTTGCCAAGGACGCGGGTCAGGCCGCGGAACGGGAACAGGCCAGTGCCGCGGAACAGACCGAACGGGCGGCCCAGGCGCAGGCCCGGCAGAACGAGGCGACCTCCGAAGCCGCGACCGCGACCGCGCGCGCCGACGCGCTGGCCGAACGGGTCGAGGAAGTGCGCGCCCGGCTGCGCACCGCGGCGGGTGAGGGGCTGCTCGATTCGGCGGGCGAGGACGTGACCTCGGCTGCGGCCCGCGCCGGTGAGGCACTGGAGACCGCGCGCGAACGGCTCGCCGAACACGAGGCGGAAGCCGAGCGGATCGGCGAGGCGCACTCCGCAGCCCAGCTCACCCTGCAGGAGGCCCGGCAGGGCGCGGCGACCGCGGCCGAACGTAATCAGCGCGCCGGCGAGGCCAAGGCCGAGGCGGAGGAACGGATCGCCGTCCTCGAGGCGGAACCACGGCTGGCCGCGCTGCTCGATGTGGAGGACATCCGCCTCGACTCGGACTACTCGGCGCTGCGCAGACTGCTCGCCGAATCCAGTGCCGAGGCCGGAAGGGTACGGCTCGAACTCGAGGTCGCCGAGGCCAGTGACAAGCAGGCCCGGCTCGCGCTCGCCGGCGGGGACCTGCTGCCGCCGCCACCGGAGATCGGCGAGGTGTGCGCGGTACTCGAGGAGGAGGGCATCACCGCCTGGCCCGGCTGGACCTTCCTCGCCGCGGTCGGGGATGTGGCCGAGCGGGCCCGCATCGCCGAGCACGCGCCGCAGCTGGCGAGCGGGGTGCTGCTGAACAAGGCGAGCCAGCTGGAGTTCGCCAAGCAGATCCTCACCGAGCGCGAGCTCTACCCGAACACCTTCATCGCCATCGGTACCACGGATTCCCTGCGCGCCGGCGGGGTCGCACCGGGCGCGGATTTCGTGGTGCCCTCGAATCCCGCGCTCTACGATCCGCACGCCGCGGCGCGGGAACAGGAGGCGATCGCCCGCAGGCACACCGAACGCCAGGACCGGCTCACCGAACTCACCGAGCGCCAGCGTGCCGATGACGAACTGGCCGCCCGCCTCGAACGCTGGCGCGAGGAATACCCGGAGGGCAGCGCCACCGAGCTCGCCGCGGCGGTGGAGTTCACCGAGACCGCGGTGGCCGAGGCCGAGCAGCGGGTGCGGCGTTGCGAGCAGGAGCTGGACCGCCTCGCCACCGAACGGGCCGGTTTACGGGAAAGCGTGCCCGCCGCGCGCGAAAAACTGCGCGCGACGGAGGAGAACGCGCGGCGGCTCAGTGAACTCGCCGAGCTGAGCGAACACCTGCGCGAGTGGACCGAGGCCGAGCAACGCGAGCGGGAGAACGTGGCCCGCGCCGCGGAACGGGCCACCGAGGCCGGCGACGTCGCCGAGCTCGCCCGCGCCGAGGCCGCCGAACACCAGCGCGCGGCGGACGGGCACACCGGAACGGCCGACCGGGCCCGCGCCGAGCTCGCCGAGGTTCCCGGCGCCGGTGAGGTCAGTGCGGCCGATCCGGCGCCCGAGGAACCGATCGAGGTGCTGCGCAGGACTTATCGGTCGGCCGAGGACTCCTACGCCAGGGTGGAGGTCGGCAGTGATCTGCGCGCCGAACTCGACCAGGCCGAGCGGGCCGAGGCGGTGAGCCTGGCCGCGTTCGAGGCGCTCGATCCCGAGGTGCGCGAGCTGGCCAGCGAACTCCTGGAAACCCCGGAGGGTTCGGACGCCTCGGCGCGCACGGCGGCGCGGGAACGCGCGGCCCGCGCGGTCGAGGCGGCGGAGAATCGGCGGTCGAACGCGATCGCGCTGGTCGCGACCCGCAAGGCCGAGCTGGCCGGGCTGCCTGAGGCACGCGAGGCCGAAGTACCCCAGCCGCGGGACATCGCGCACGGCCAGCAGCTGGTGGACGCCGCGATCGCCGAGGAGTCCGAAGCTGCGCGTGAACACGAGCGCCGGGTTCGCGAACACGAAACCGCGGAACGGGCGCTGGCCTCGGCGCGCGCGAGCACCGAGGGCTTCGGGGTGTTGCTGGACTCGACGGACGCGCGCCCGGACGGGGAACAGGAGCCGTTCGAGGGCGATATCGAGGCCGCCCGATCCCGGTACGCCACGCTGCGCGGGGAGTGGACGCACGCGCAGGAGACGGCGAACCGCGCCGAGGAACGGGTGCGCCAGGCCTCTGACTCGCTCGCCCAGTTCGCCACCGAGAGCCGGTTCGAACAGCTGCAGGTGCCGGTGCGCAGGCAGATGCTCGCGGTGCGCCGCGCCGAGCTGCCGACCTACTCGGGGGAGTGGGCGGAGGCGCTGCGGCCACGGCTGCGCACCCTCACCGACGACCTCGCCGCGATCGACCGGCACCGCAGCGGGATCATCACCCGGCTGCACGGTATGGTCGAGGACGCGCTGCGCACCCTGCGCTCGGCGCAGCGGGTCTCCCGGCTGCCCGATGGGCTCGGCGACTGGTCCGGGCAGGAGTTCCTGCGTATCGCGTTCGGCTCGCTCGAGGACACCGAACTGGTGGAGCGCCTCGGTGAGGTCGTGGACGAGGCGGCAACCGGGAAGAACGGGACCCCACAGGGTATGTCGCTGTTGCTGCGCGGGGTGCTCGCCGCCGCGCCCAAGGGGTTCCGGATCGAGATGCTCAAGCCCGACGCGGTCCTGCGCACCGAGCGGCAGCGGGTCTCCGAGATCCGTGACGTGTTCTCCGGCGGGCAACAGCTGACCGCGGCGATCATCCTCTACTGCACCATGGCCGCACTGCGCGCGAACAATCGCGGACGTGCCAAGCATCGGCACTCCGGGGTGCTGTTCCTGGACAACCCGATCGGCCGCGCCTCCGCGGGGTACCTGCTCGAACTGCAGCGTGCCGTGGCCCGCGCACTCGGGGTGCAGCTGATCTACACCACGGGGCTGTTCGACGCGAACGCGCTCGCCGAGTTCCCGATGATCGTGCGGCTGCGCAACGACGCCGATCTGCGGGCGGGGCGCAAGTACCTGGCCGTGGAAGAGACCATCAAGGCCGAACTGGACGCGTTGCCCGAAGCGGACGAGACGGCGGGACTGACCTCGACGCGGATCTTCTTCCGGGAGATCGAACCCACGATCGTGGAGCCACGGGTTCAGGAAGCCGAGGGCTGACCGGGCAGCTGCCCGATCAGCCGGTGTTGGCGGGTTCTCAGCTCTCGGGCGGGTAGTACGGCTTCTCCGGCGGGAAGATGACCGGGCTCTTGGGCGCGTCGATCGGCAGCATGATGAAGTGCCCCGGTCCGATGCCGGGGGAGTGCACGTTCCAGACATCCGGTCGCGGACTGATCCAGCCCGGATGCCACTCCATCCGCCAGCGCAGCGGGGTGCGCTGCTTGGTCCAATCCAGGTTCGCGTAGTTGAGCTCGTAGGCCCACTTGGTCAACGGTCCGGCCTTGTTCACCTGCCTGCGCAGATAGGGGATCGCCGCGCCGCGGTCGGAGAACTGGTCGATGATGTCGCACTGACAGCCGAACATCAGGGTGCCCACCTCGCCGGGCGCCAGCATGCCCTCGCCGTTCAGCCGGGTGGCGAGGTCATTGCCGATCCGCATGTACTCGGTCGGCAGTGCCCAGTTGCCGAAGATCGGCGGGGTCTGCCACGGCAGGCCGTGCAGCAGCTCGGGAATCAGGGTGCCGACCGCGAGCACGAGCCCGACGACCGCGCGCAGGGCCGAGGCGCGGACGGCGCGGATCCGCATGGAGAGCGGGTCGAGCGCGCCGGCGAAGAAGAAGGTGAGCAGGGCGACGGTGGGCACGTAGTACCACAGGAACGCCGCGGGATCGATGGCCAGATAGACCAGGAAGTACAGCACTCCCGCGCCACCGAGGATGGCCAGCGGCGCCAATCGTCCGCCGCGCACCTTCGCCACCCAGTAGATCAACGCGATCAGGCCGAGCACCGCGGGAATGAGCGAGAGGATCGCGGGCACCGCCGAGTTCGCACTCGAGACGAACAGCCACAGTCCGGTCTTGAAGGTCCAGCCACCGGGAAGCTCGGTCTGCTGCTTGATGGCGAGCGTGTCCGGTATGGCCGAGCCGAGGGTCAGCCAGCTGGTCACGAACCAGGGCAGGCCGACGATCAGGGTCGGGACCAGGGCGCGCCACCACTTCCTGCGGACGCCGGCGAGCGCGAGGCTCAGCGCGAACACCACGATGACGCTGTCCAGCCTGGTGAGGATGGTCAGCCCGGCCAGCACCCCGAACAGCACCGGGCGCCCGCGCAGTCCCTCGGCGAACAGCCCGACGAGCAGGGCGAGCAGCAGCTGGGTCTCCAGGCCGACCACGGAGAGCGCGAACGGGGAGAGCAGGACGAGCACCAGCCCGGTCAGCGCGGAGCTCCAGGAGATTCCGAGCCGCTTGCTGATCACCGACCACCACGCGGCGGTGGCCACCATCGCGGCGACCGTCACGATGCCGAGCACGATGATCGGCGAGGTCTCTCCGGTGATCAGCTTCGCCAGGAACATCAGCCCGGCGAGCAGCAGCACGTTGAACGGGGAGGTCGCGCTGTTCGATTCGAGCCCCGGTGTCATGCCCCAGGTGCCGTCGGTGGCGAACGCGCGAGCGTAGTCGAGGGTGATGTACCCGTCGTCGGTGAGCCCGGCGTGCGTCAGCCAGTAGGCGAACAGCCCGACGACCAGCGCGATCAGCGCGAACCACTGCGTTCTCGAGCCGAACTGGCGCATGGTGTTCCCGGTGTTGGCCGGAACCTCCCGTTTCGGACGGGTGATGGTGCTGCTTCCCATGGAGTGCGGGCCTGTTTCAGACGTGAGCGGTCACTTCCGACCGCGATGTACGGATGACATTGCGTACCACCCAGCGGCCGGTCGCGACGGCGAGGGCGATGACCAGCAGGGCCTCGATGACGGAACCGGTCGTGCCGATGTCGTACGGCGAGCCGTCGGCCATGGTCAGGAACAGCGCACCGCCCGCAAAAAGGATCGGGATGATCCGCCACCTGCTGCGCATGCTCGCGCCGAGCAGGAGCACCGGCCAGACGAGATACCACGGCCACAACACGGGGGTGGCGATGATGACCGCGGTCAGCAGGATCGCGCTCGCCCGCGCGGTGCCGACCTTCGGCAGCCGGGCGAGCACGGCGATCACGAGGGCGAGCACGCACAGGTAGGTGACGATCTGGATCCCGGTGAGCACATTGGCCCGGGGCAGCGTCTCCTCGCCGATGCCGAACCAGTCCATGGCGAGGTCACAGATCGCCCGCTGGATCGCGTTCAGCGGGGTGAACGTCGGCGCGGCGCGGCTCGGGGAGTTGATGGCGTCGAGGTTGATCCAGCGCAGCCCGAGCGTGGTGATCAGCGAGACGACGCCGGTGACCACGACGCAGATGCCGAAGGCGATCCCGACCCTGGTGACCCGTTTGCCGACCGCCCTGCTGCGGTAGGCCCAGGCGAAGCCGAGGATCGCGACCACGGCGGCGGCCGGGATCTTGATCATCATCGCGCAGGTGGCCACACCGATGGCCAGGGGCGCCGAGTACCGGATGTCGCGCCGGGTGAACAGCGCCAGCGCGGCCATCACGAGCCCGATCATCAGCCCGTCGTTGTGCCCGGACAGCACCACGGCACCGAGCGCGAGCGGGCTGGTCACCCCGATCCAGGTGGCCACCACCGGGTTCGTACCGGCGAACCGGGCCACCCGGGGAACACAGATCGCGGCCAGCGCGAGACCGGCGAGCATCAGCAGCCGCATCACCACGACCGCCGTCGTCGGATGGTCGCGGGCCAGCGGGGCGATCAGCGAGTCGATGCCCATGAACCCCGGGCCGTACGGGGACGGTACGTCCATCCAGATGCCGGGAATGCGGTGCTGGAGCAGATCGGTGAGCCCGGCCGTCGCGGGACCGTTGGTGTACGGGTTGTTGCCCGCGCGCAGCACGAGGCCCTGGCCGAGGTAGGTGTAGACGTCGGTGCTCAGTGCGACCGGGGCGACCAGCCAGGGCAGCGCCCAGGTGCCGCCGACGGCCCAGAGCTGGCGGATGCGCCAACGTCCCGCACGCACCCCGAGGCCGAGTGTGAACCAGCCGATAGTGAGCGCGGCGAGGCCGAGGTAGAAGACCAGGCGCAGCGTGCTCGGGTTGTCGAACCAGCTCTGCGGGAGGGTGAACCACCACATCCGGCTCGGGTCCTCGGGAAGACGCCCGGCCTCGAGACCCACGATCGCGGTGGCGATGGTGCCGAGCAGGCCGAGCAGTGCCGCGGCGATCTGGGTAGCGGGGTGGATGAGTAACCGGTACAGGCGGCGATCCCCGCGACGGGCTGGTGGGCCGCCGCTTCGCTGGGTGGTTTCCGGCTTCGCCGCGACCGACTTGTCGTCGAGTGCCGGGTCTGCAGGTTCGACCTGCTGCCCAACTGTCGGCGACACACGCATCACGCCTCTCCGCACTTGTCCTGGTTTCCGGGTGCCGAAGCTCGGGCACACGCCCGTCCAGTGTGCCCGATCCTGGTGTGGCATGGTCAGCTGACCCTCCGGAATCGGCCGGATGCTGTGGTCGGCGCCACGTTGACGAGTTTCGGGTTCCCGGCGCGTGGGGCGCCGAACCTCCCCGATAGCCTGTTTATCGGGGCATGCTCATGTCCCGGGTACCCGGATCCGGCACGAGCCAGAAGCGAGCGAGATGGCCACGAGCGAAACGGCGCGACGGCAGAACACAGACAACGGAGCGGGGACGGTGCTGGACCGTTTCCACCGTGCCGACACCGCGGTCCTGCGCAGCGTGCAGTCCGCACTCGACAAGGCCCCCCTTGTCAGTGGCGCGCGGGCGCTGTCCGCGGCGGGGGAACACGCCATCGGCTGGCTGGTCATCGGCCTGCTCGGCGCCGCGGTGGACGGCGAGCGCCGCACGCGGTGGATCACCGCGACCGGCGCGGTCGCCGCCTCACACGCCGGGGCGATCCTGATCAAGCGCGTGGTGCGCCGTCCGCGCCCGCACGACGAGCGGGTGCAGGTGCTCGCGAAGACCCCGAGCTCGCTTTCCATGCCCTCCGCGCACGCCATGTCCACCGCGAGCGCCGCGGTCGTGTTCGGCCCGCTGCTCGGCCTGCGGTTCGGCCGGGTCGCGCTCCCGGTGATGGCGTTGAGCAGACTCCTGCTCGGCGTGCACTACCCGAGCGACGTGCTCACCGGCGCGGTGCTCGGCGCGGCCATCGGGAAAGCGGCGAACCAGCGAAACGGCGAGAGTCATGAGTGAAACCACCCAGGCACAGACCACCGCGGTGAAACCGGTCCGGCTGATACTCGGCCTGATCGCGGCGATCCGGCCCAAGCAGTGGATCAAGAACGTGCTCGTGGCGACGGCGCCGTTCGTCGCGGGCCAGCTGTTCACCGAGCACGTGCTGCTGGCCACCATCCTGGCCTTCGTGGTGTTCACCGTCGCCGCGGCGGGCACCTACCTGATCAACGACGCCCGGGATGTCGAGGCGGATCGCAGGCACCCGAAGAAACGATTCCGCCCGATCGCCTCCGGCGCGGTGCCGCTCTCGGTCGCCTATGGCGTCGGCGTCGTGCTCATGCTCGCCGCGCTCGCGCTGTGCTTGCTCGTCTCCTGGCAGCTGCTGCTGGTCATCGCCGCCTACGAGGTCATCCAGCTCGCCTACTGCTTCGGGCTCAAACACCAGCCGGTGCTCGAGATGTTCGCCGTGGCCTCCGGCTTCGTGCTGCGCGCGGTCACCGGCGGGGTGGCCACCGAGGTGAAGATCTCGCCGTGGTTCGTGATGTTCTGCGCCTTCGGGGCCCTGTACATGGTGGCCGGGAAGCGCGCCGCCGAACGGGCCCTGATCGACAAGAAGGACCAGAAGCTCACCCGCAAGGTGCTGCACTCCTACTCGCCGTCCTACCTGCGGTTCGTCTGGGCTCTGGCCGCCACCGTCACCGTGGTCATGTACACCCTGTGGACTCTCACCGTGCACCCGATCTCCAGCTCCGTGTGGTCCTGGATCTCGGTGGTCCCGTTCGTGATTGCGATCCTGCGCTACGCCGTCGACGTGGACAACCATGCGGCCGGTGCTCCGGAGGACATCGTGCTCGGCGACCCGGTGCTGCCGATCCTCGGTGTGCTCTGGGCGGCCACCGTCACCATGGCCGTCTACGTGGGCTGAGCGCTCAGTTCGCCTCGCCACTGTGCGAAAAATGTCCGCACCGTGGCAACATCGCGCGTCGCCAGGTCTTGATCGTCGAATCGATCGAGTGTCCCGAGCATTTCCGCGAAGACATGCGTGTCGAATCCGGCGTCGATTTTCGCCGCCTCCGCGAGCAGTGTCCGCCTACCGAATTTCTCGGCGAGTTCGTAGACGTCGACGAAATCACGTGCCGTGGCGCGAACGAACAGAGCCAGTGTTTTGCGGCCGGCCAGTTCGCGAGGAGCCTACGTCGGCCCGGCGGGACTGGGAACGTGCGGATACTCCGGTTTTGAATCCAGTGCGATGTCGACGATCAGGGGCTCCGCTCCCTGCACCAGCAGGCGGCAGAACGTCGTGCCATCATGCACACATTCGACATGCCATCCGCGCACGGCCGCCGCGTGTTCGAAAGCAGTACGGGCGCGGGAAACGGCGGCTGTTTCGGAAGCGAAGAAGTCGAGATCCCGGGTCGGACGGTCGCTGAGCCGCTGTGCGATGAGTGCGCCGCCACCGGCGAGGACAAATCCATGACTCGACGGCAGCTCGAAGAACAGTGTGGTCACTTCGGGCTGGAACTCGCTCAATGTCGTATCGCGGCCGGAGTACGGCGGGGTCATGCCGCCTGCCGGAGGCCATTCTCGACCAATGGTGCCCATGCCGTGCGCACCTCGGAAGGGATCACCAGAGTCGGCCAGAGATCGATGAGCAGGGCGCCGTCGACGTAGCCGAGAACGTCCTCGGCCGTCCCTTCGATGAGCACCGTTTCGTATACGAGCGCTCGGTCCCTGCGCTGATCGAGGTGGTAGATGCGATCCGGGTTAGACCAGTTCAGGTGGAGCGGTAAGGACACGGTTGCGAAGGCCCGATCGAGGTCGAGCCGGGGCAGCCGATCGGGAACCGGAACCGTCCGGTTGCCGACCGGAATTGAGGCGAAGGTGACGATCGGAGCGGCTGTGACTTCGTAGCCGAGTACAGCGAGGATGCGGCCCGCTGTTTCCACGGTCGGCGACTTCGCGCCGTGCTCGTAGGCGGACAAAGTGGTTCGCGAGGTGCCGGCGCGTTCGGCCAGCCATTGCTGGCTCGCCCCGGTCGCCCGGCGAATTCTGCCAAGCAGTTCCATCGGGTACCTCCGCCACAAATGTATCCGATGGGATACGTCTGTGCTCAGATCGGGAGCTTGCGGAAGATCGGGCGCGGGACGTGCCGCAGTGCGCTCATCACCCAGCGCCACTGGGCCGGGGCCCAGACCAGCTCGCGGTGCTTGGCCACGGAGTCGACCACGATGTCGGCGACCTTCTCGGGCGTGGTGGCCAGCGGGGTCGGCTTGGCGCCCTCGGTCATCTTGGTGTGCACGAATCCGGGGCGCACCACGGTGACGTGCACGCCGGAGGGGCGCAGCGCCTCGGTGAGCCCGAGGTAGAAGGCGTCGAACCCGGCTTTGCTCGAGCCGTAGGCGAAGTTGGACCGCCGCGCGCGTTCCCCGGCGACGCTGGAGAAGGCGACGATGTGGCCGTGGCCCTGGGCGCGGAACCGCTCGGCGAGCGCGACCCCGGTGGAGACCGCGCCGACGTAGTTGACCTCGGCGAGTTCGATGGCCTTGTCCGCGTCGGTCCAGGCCTGCTCCTGGTCGCCGAGCACGGAGAAGGCGACGACCGCGATGTCCACGTCACCGTGCGCGAAGGCCTCGCCGATCACCTCGGCGTGTGTCTTGGGGGCGCGCGCGTCGAAGTCCAGGGTGCGCACGGTGGCACCGGCGCTCTCGAGCCGTTTGGTGGCCTCGTCCCTGCGTTTGGATGCCCGTGCGGCGAGGATCGCGGTGATCGGCTTGCGCTCGGCGTATTGCTCGAGCACGGCGAGACCGATATCGGAGGTGCCGCCGAGCAGCAGGACGGTTTGCGGGTTTCCAACGGCGTCGATCACAGTTCCAGCCTTCATGCCATATCGGTGGTGAATACCTCGCCGAAACCGAGCGGCGGGTCACCGCCACTCGATGCCGGATCGCATCACCGGACAGCGTAGCCGGGTGCGGATGTGCTCCCGGTGATGGGCGGGCGGGCGGCGGCACGGCTCCCTGTACCGTCGCGACATGATCATCCGGCGGGCTGCCGTTCTTGCGCGGCAACATTGGATCTTCGCCGCATTGCTCGGCATCGGCCTCGTGTTGCGGGTGCTCACCTGGATCGCCTACCGGCCGTCGATCCTCTACATCGATTCGTTCCGGTACCTGGACAATCTCACCGCGCTCAGCCCGGTCCAGCTCAATCCGATCGGCTACGACCTCGTGCTGAACGTGTTCGTCTGGATCGGCGGCACCGCGCTCGTGGCCGCCGTGCAGCATCTCGCCGGACTCGCGATCGCCCTCGGGATCTACGCGCTGGCGCTGCGCCTCGGCGCGTATCGCTGGGTGGCCGCGCTCGCCTCGGCGGCGCTGCTGCTGGATGCGTACCAGTTGCAGATCGAGCAGAACATCATGTCCGAGATCTGGTTCCAGGGCGTGCTGATCGGGCTCCTGTGGCTGCTCGCCGGGCGCCGCGGTCAGCTGGCGCGGGGCAGCGGGCCCAGCTGGCGCGCGGCGGCCGCGGTCGGCGTGCTGATCGGATTCGGGGTGCTGCTGCGGCTGATCGGGATCGTGCTCGTGGTCCCGGTGCTCGGTTACCTGATCCTCGCGGGCGGGGCGATCCCGGCACGGCAGTGGCGGCTGATCGGGACCCGGGTGCTGGGCGTCGCGGTCGGGCTGGCCGTGGTGCTCGTGCCGTACGTGACCTATTTCCACTCGGCAACCGGGCGCTGGGGGCTGACGATCTCCTCGGGCAACGTGCTCTACGGGAGGGCGGCCACCGTCGCGGATTGCCGGACCCTCGACCTGAAACCGGAACTGCGGGTGTTCTGCCCGAAAGAACCGCTCGACGAGCGGCTCGGTGTGGACTGGTACACGCACGCCGACACGGACCCGAACTGGCCGGGCCCGCTGCCGCCCGGATCCGATCGGCTCGCGCTCGCCGGGCAGTTCGGCAAGCAGGTCCTCTTCCAGCAGCCCTTCGATGTACTCGGCAAGATCCTGATCGACATCGGGAAGAGCTTCTCCCCGATACGCAAGACCTTCGACAAGGATGTGGCGATCGAGCGCTGGCAGTTCCAGTACGACTACCCGACCTATGGAGCGGAATACCCGACGCCCGACGACTACACCGAACGGTACGACGGGATGCGGCCGACGGTGCAGCCGCAGCTTGCCTGGTTCCTGCGCGCCTACCAGTTCCACGGCGGCTACACGCCGGGCCCGGCGCTCGCGATCGCCGGGCTGCTCGGTGTGGCCGGCGTGTTCCGCAGGAGCGGGCGGCTGCGTTCGGCCGCGCTGCTGGCGACCGGATCCGCGGTGCTGCTGCTCGTCGGCACGGACGCCTTCGAGTTCTCCTGGCGCTACCAGTTACCCGGCCTGGTGCTGTTCCCGGTGGCCGGGGCGATCGGGCTGACCGCCCTGCTGCGCGGCCGTCGGTCGAGCAACCGTCAGTCGAGCACCACGGGAAGCGATTCCACGCCGTAGACGATGGATGCCTTGCGGTAGGACAGCTGCTCGCTGTCCTTCGCCAGGCGCATGTTCGGGAACCGGCGCACCAGTGCCGGATAAGCCGCGCGCAGTTCCATCTTCGCCAGTTCCGCGCCCACGCAGCGGTGGATGCCGTAGCCGAAGGCCAGGTGCGAGGTGCTCGGCCGGCGCGGGTCGAAGGTGTCCAGCCCGGACTCGTCGGTGCGGCCCTCGGGCAGGATCGCGGGATCCCGGTCCGCCCCGGAAAGCGAGACGATCACGATGTCGTCCTTGGCGATCCGCTTTCCGCCGATCTCCATGTCCTCGAGGGCGAAGCGCAGGAACGCGGCCTGCACCACGGTGAGGTAGCGCAGCAGTTCCTCGACGAATCCGGGGACCACCTCGTCATCGGTGCGAACGAGCTCGAAGGTGTCCCGGTCGCGCAGCAGCACGATGGCCCCGAGCGCGAGCATGCTCGTGGTGGTCTCGAGCCCGCCGGTGAGCAGCCCGTCGGCCAGGCCGGTGAGTTCCTCGTCGTCCATGTTGTCGCCGTGTTCGCGCACCAGCATGCCGAGCAGCCCCTCGCCGGGGTTCTTGCGCTCCGCGCGCACGGTCTCACGCAGGTACTCCATTGCCTCGGACATCGCGCCGATCGATTCGGTGGCCCCGTTGAACAGGTCGAACCGCTCGGTGGACAGCCGCTGGAACTCCTCGCGCTGGTCGTAGGGCATGCCGAGCAGTTCGCAGATCGTCTTGGACGGGATCGGCAGCGCGAAGTGCTCCATCAGGTCGACCGGCTGGGCACTCGCGGCGATCTCGTCCAGCTGGCCGTTCACGATCTCGGTGATGCGCGGGGTCAGCCGGGAGAGCCTGCGCATGGTGAACTCGGGGGTGAGCATCTTGCGCATCCGGGTGTGCGCGGGCGGATCGGTGAACCCGAGCCCGCCGGGATCGTCGAAATCCAGCCCGATACTGGACAGCCGGGTGAAGTCGTTGCTGAACTGCTTCGCCTTGCCGAGCACGGTCTTGGCTTCCTCGTACCCGGTGACCAGCCACACGTTCACCCCGACGAAGGGCAGTGACACCTTGCTCACCGGCTCGCGTTCCCGGGTCGCGCCGAGCGCGGCGACCGGGTCGAGCTCATCGCGGTGCAGCGGCATCAGCTTGCGTGGCAGGTACTTGCGCACGGCCCACGCGGTGACGCGGGATCGCAGGGTGGTCATGACCGACACGATATCCTTCCCCCGTGGTAGCCGTGACCGGAGCCGAGATCCGCAGGCTCTACCCCGAATACGCCGAAGACCTGCACCGGGTGCGTGCCGAGCAGCGGGAATTTCTCGCCGCGAGCGGGAAGGGGTTCACCGCGCAGCTCGACGACATCGAGGCCGAGATCACCTACCTGTTGCTGCGGGCGCGGCGCCCGCAGCTGGTGGTGGAGCTGGGCACGCTGCACGGCTGGTCCACCACCTGGATCCTGCGCGCGCTGCGGGACAACGGGACCGGGATGCTGCGTTCACACGACATCGCCGAACGGGTGCGCGAGACGGTACCCGCCGAGCTGCGCGGCAGCTGGGAGTTCCGGCCGGGGGACGCGCGCGAGACGATGCCCGCACTCCCGGAGCGGACCGAGTACCTGTTCATCGACGCCGATCACGGGGCGCGGTTCGCCCGCTGGTACGTGCGGGCACTGCTCGATCCGTGTTCCTGGCCGATGAACGTCAGCGTGCACGATGTGTTCCACTGGCGCTTCGCCAAACCGCTCTCCGAGGGCCGGGTCGTGCTGGACTGGCTGGACACCCGGCGCGAGCCCTGGTTCACCGCGGCACGGGCCAGGGCGCGGGATGAGTTCGATGCGCTGTGTGCCCTGCGCGCCGAGCTCGGGTTCACCGAGGACATCAAGGCGAGCAAGACGAATCCGATGCTCTACTTCGCGCTGAGCTGAGGGGCGATCGCCGCCGGATCCGGGGCGGGACGGTCCGGGGACAGCTGCCCGATCGTCAGCCGGGACCAGTCGATCAGCGAGCTGACCGCGATGCCGTGCGGCGCGGCGGTGGCGAACTCGGCGATGTTCTCCGCGCCCCGTTCGAGCAGCGAGCGGCCTCCGGTCTGATTGCCGCGGGCCAGATGGGTGAGTCCGACCGCGAGCTGGGCCAGACCGCGCCAGAGCTCCCGTTCGGATGGCGGGCAGCTTTTCCACGCGTCCTCGAGGACCTCGTGGGCGTGGAACGGCTTGCCCTCGTCGAGCAGGCGCTGCGCCAGCTCGAGCGATTCCGCCGGGCTGCGCACCGTGCCCTCCTCCAGGCGTTCGACGCCCTCCGCCCCGTGCGGCAGCGGCCTGCCGAGCCCGTCGCGGGGGCGGGAGTTGCGCGCGCGGCCCCCGTCATCGCGGTCGCGTTCGGTTGCCATGGCCGCGACTGTACCGTTGCTCATCTACTTGAATGGCGGTAAAGTAGGTGAACATGAGTGAGGATCTGATCCGCGGTGCCGAGGACGCCGCCGCCCGGGTCCGCAGGGCCGCGCGGTGGTACGGGTGGTTCCTGTTCGGGTTCGCCGCGTTCACGGTCGCCTGGGACACGCTGGTGCCACTGGCGACGGGGACGGCCTACGCGATCGTCATCGCGCTGTCGACCATGGTGCTGATCTACGTGGCCGGGCGATGGCAGCGAAACCAGGCCGTGCGCCCACACACCAGCAACTGGTGGATGTGGCCGTGGGCCGGGCTCACCGTGGTGCTGTGCGGGTTCCTCGGCCCGCGCCTGTTCGGCGACCGGCCGCTGGTGTGGCTGGCCTGCGGGGTGGTGACGGCGGTACCGGTGCTCATCGAGGCCGTGCTCGTGCTGCGACGGCTGCGGTGACTCATCCGCGGCACCGGCTCGACGAGCTGATCCACACCCCGGTGCGGTTCTCCCTGATGGCTGCTCTCGCGGCCGCCGAGAAGGTGGAGTTCCGGCTGCTCCGGGACACCCTCGAGGTCAGCGATTCCCTGCTGTCCAAACACATCGGGGTGCTCGAGGAAGCCGGTTATCTCACCGTGGACAAGGGGTATGTCGGCAAACGCCCGCGCACCTGGCTGGCGATCACCGAGCAGGGGAAGGCGGCGTTCGAGGGACACTACGCGACGTTGCGCACGATCGGACAGAGCGCGCTCCGGGATGGTGTGGAACGTATCGAATCCTGAACGAATAGTGCTAACGTGCGTACTCGTGCGCAAGAGGTCGAGAAGCAGCAGACGCCTGATCCTGACCGCCGTTCTCCTGCTGCTCGGCACCACACTGGTGTCCGCGCAGGCGGGCGCGGCACAGCGGAACGTGCTCTACGACAAGGCGAGCACCTATCCGCGGATCCTGCGGCTCGCGCACAACGGCTTCGCCAACGGCCGCATTCTGACCAGCATCGAGGGCTGGTCGGGCAAAGACGGCATCGGGATCATCCACCAGAGCTTCGATGGGGGCCGGACCTTCCAGCGGCTCTCGACGATCAAGGATCCCGAGGCCGCGAACGGCCGGGGGATCTGCTGTGGGGCGTTCTACGAGCTGCCCCAGGACGTCGGTTCGCTGGAGGAGGGCACCCTGCTGTGGGCCGATACCGTGGGCTTCAACGCACCGGACGCGCAGCGCCGGACTCAGCTGCGGCTGTGGAAATCCGAGGACCGCGGCCGGTCCTGGTCCTTCGTCTCCACCATCGCGACCTCCCCGACCAGTGATCCGATCTGGGAGCCCGAGCTCGAGGTGGCCAAGGACGGCAGCCTCGTCGTGTTCTACTCCGACGAGAGCGACAAGAGCCATCACGACCAGAAACTGGTGCAGGTGCGGTCCACGGACGGGGTGCACTGGGGCGGTTACCGGGAAACCGTGGTGAACGAACAATGGTCGGTGCGCCCGGGCATGGCCAGCGCGCTCCGGTTACCCAACGGCACGTATCTGCTCGCCTACGAGGTGTGCAACAACGATCCCGCGCACCTGTGCAGCGTGTACACGCGTACCTCGGCGGACGGCTGGAACTACGGTGACCCGCACGATCTCGGCACCCTCGTGCGCACCCCGGACGGCAAGTACGCGCGACATACCCCGACGATCAGCTGGAGTCCCGGTCCGGGGCAGCACGGCACCGTGCTGCTGATGAGCGAGATCCTGGTGAAAAAGGATGGCAGCTACGCCCCGGGCAACGGGAACACGGTGCTCGGCAACGACCACCTTGGCGCGGGGAACTGGTACGAGATGCCCGCCCCGGTGCCCGTGGACAAGCCGGACAACAAGCAGTGCAAGAACTTCAGCCCCTCGATCGTGGCCTCCCAGGACGGGCGCAGTGCCACTGAGGTCACCACCGATCTCGACGGCAAGGTGTGCAAGACCTACTACGGGACCGGGGAGCTGAAACCGCGGTGAGCGGCCCGACGTTCGTTTTCGTCCACGGCTCGAACAGCAACTCGTACACCTGGGCTCCGTTGCTGCGTGAGCTCGCGCTGCGTGGCCATCGCGGGCTCGCCGTGGATCTGCCCGGGCACGGTCCGGGCGCGGCCTTCTCCGCGGCCTATCAGGCGCCCCAGGATCTCGAGGGGTTCGCCGGAGCGGAACCGGTGCTGAGCCGATACACCTTCGCGGACACCATCGAGCACGTGACCGGGGTGGTGCGCCGTGCCGTCGAGCACGGTCCGGTCATCCTCGCCGGGCACAGCAGGGGCGGCCTCGCGCTCACCGGAGTCGGTAACGCGGTGCCCGAGCTGCTGAGCCGGATCGTCTACATCGGTGCCTGGTGCTGTGTGGACGGCACCGTCGAGGATTACCAGAGCGGTCCCGAACACGCGAACAGTGCGCTGAACGACACCGCGGGAGTGCTCCTCGGGGATCCCGCCACGCTGGGCGTGCTGCGGATGAACTGGCGCACCGCCGATCCCGGACTGCTCGCCGCACTGCGGGCCGCGATGCTCGCGGACGGCTCGATGAGCGAACTGCTCGCCTACCTCAACACCCTCGAACCCGATGAGAGTCTCGACGGTGGTGGTGAACTCGGCAAGGCCGACCTGGCGAACTGGGGCCGGATACCGCGCAGCTACATCCGGCTTGCCGGGGACCGGTCGCTACCGCTCGCGCTGCAGGACCGGTTCATCGCCGAGGCCGATGCGCACCTGCCGGAGAACCCCTTCGAAGTGCGGACGTTGGAGAGCAGCCACGTCGGCTTCCTGATCCGCCCGGCCCGCGCCGCCGAACTGCTCGCCTACCTCGCCGGGTGATTGGCGCGCCGTCCGCGCGGGTCTACCGTCGCGACATGGCTGATGTGGACACCCCGGAGATCGCGACCGTGCGGGCCTTCCTCACCGCGCTTGAGGAATTCGACCTGGACACCGCGATCGGCCTCGGGGACGAGGACATGGTCTACCACAACGTGTCGCTGCCCGCCGCGCGCGGAATCGGCGCGGTGGAGAAGACCCTGCGCGCCATGACACGCTACGGCACCGGCTTCCGCGCGGAGCTGGTGAACATCGCGGGCAACGGGCCCGTCGTGCTCACCGAGCGGATGGACACCCTGATCGTGGGCCGCTGGGAGTCCCGGTTCTGGGTGTGCGGGACCTTCGAGGTGCGCGAGGGCCGTATCCAGCTCTGGCGGGACTATTTCGACTGGGCGAATGTGGCCGGGGCGAGCCTGGCCGGTGCGATGCGGGCGATCGCCGGGTCGCTGCGCGGCGCGGCGCGCTGACCGTGAGCCGGGCACCCGGCCGGTATCGGATGTCGCGCACCTACCAGAATGGCGGCCGTGACCGCGCAGATGAGCCCGCAACCAGATGACCTCGTGCTGTCCCTTTCCGGTGTCGGTGTGCGAAGGGGGGAATCGGCACTGCTCGAGGGCCTCGACTGGGTGGTCGAGCCGGACGAGCGCTGGGTGATCCTCGGGCCCAACGGCGCGGGGAAGACCACCCTGCTGCGCATCGCCAGCGCCGAGCTGCACCCCACGACCGGGACCGTGGACCTGCTCGGGGAGCGGATCGGCGAGACCGATGTGTTCGAGCTCAAACCACGGATCGGGTTCTGCTCGGCCGCGCTGGCCGCGCGGGTGCCCGCCGCGGAGACGGTCGCCGATCTGGTGGTCAGCGCCGGGTACGCGGTACTGGGCCGCTGGCGCGAGCAGTACGAGGGCATGGACACCGCGCGGGCCCGGGAACTGCTCGATTCGCTGGGTATCGCGCACCTGGCCGAGCGCACCTACGGCACCTTGTCCGAAGGCGAACGCAAACGCACGCTGATCGCCCGCGCGCTGATGACCGATCCGGAACTGCTGTTGCTCGACGAACCCGCCGCCGGGCTCGATCTCGGTGGCCGGGAGGACCTTGTCGCGCGGCTCGCGGACCTCGCCGGTGATCCGGACGCGCCGGCGATGGTGCTGGTCACCCATCACGTCGAGGAGGTCCCGCCAGGGTTCACCCACGCGCTGCTGCTGCGCGAGGGCAAGGCGGTGGCCGCGGGTCCGGTCGAACAGGTGCTCACCGAGGACAACCTGTCCGCGACGTTCGGTCAGCCGCTCGCGCTCTGGCGGGACGGGGAACGCTACTTCGCGCGCCGACGTACTACCGGGTAGCCTCCAGGGGACTCGAGTAACGGCAATCACCGAAGGGTGCAGGAGCGGAGGCGCTGTGGCGGAGTTCGTACGGCTTGAGGTTGAGGGAGCCATCGGCACCATTCGGTTGGACCGGCCGCCGGTCAATGCGTTGAACCGGCAGATCCAGGAGGAGATCCGGGCGGCCGCGCAGGAGGCGAACGAGCGCTCCGATGTGCGCGCGGTGATCGTCTACGGCGGTCCGAAAGCCTTCGCGGCCGGTGCGGACATCAAGGAGTTCGCCCGGATGTCGCATGCCGAGATGGTCGCCCGCGCCGAAGGGCTGTCCAGTTCGATCGGCTCCGTCGCCGCGATCGCGAAACCCACCGTGGCCGCGCTGACCGGACCGGCCCTCGGCGGCGGGTTCGAGCTCGCGCTCGCCTGCGACCGGCGCATCGCCGCGGACAACGTCAAGCTCGGTCAGCCGGAGATCCTGCTCGGCATCATCCCGGGCGCGGGCGGTACCCAGCGGCTGGCCCGGCTGGTCGGCCCGAGCAAGGCCAAGGACCTCGTCTACACCGGGCGGTTCGTGCTCGCCGACGAGGGGCGCGAACTGGGCATGATCGACGAGATCGTCGCACCGGATGACGTGTACGAGGCCGCCAATCGCTGGGTGAGCCAGTTCGAGAACGGTCCCGCGCTGGCACTCGGCGCGGCAAAGGCGGCCATCGACGGCGGACTGGACACCGACCTCGGCAACGGGTTGCGCCTGGAGAGCCACCTGTTCGCCGGGCTGTTCGCCACCGAAGACCGCACGATCGGCATGGAATCGTTCATCGAGAACGGTCCGGGCAAAGCCACCTTCACAGGGAAGTGAGGCGCGAGATGACCGAGGTTCTCGATCCCGATCCGAATCCCAACGCCAGCGCCGAAGAGGTCAAGGCGGCGTACCAGGATCCCAAGCTCGCCAATGTGCTCTACCACGACTGGGAGGCGGGCACCTACGACGAGAAGTGGTCGATCTCCTACGACGAGCGCTGCATCGAGTACGCCATCGGGCGGTTCAAGCTCATCGGCGGGGAACACGGCTGGCCCTACGGCCGCGCCCTGGAGCTCGGCAGTGGCACCGGTTTCTTCCTGCTCAACCTCATGCAGGGCGGGGTGATCAGCAGGGGCTCGGTCACCGATCTGTCCCCGGGCATGGTGCAGGTCGCGCTGCGCAACGCCGAACAGCTGGGCCTGGACGTGGACGGCAGGGTCGCCGACGCGGAGCGGATTCCGTACGAGGACGACACCTTCGATCTCGTGGTCGGGCACGCCGTGCTGCACCACATCCCGGACCTGGACACCGCGATGGCCGAGATCATGCGGGTGCTCAAGCCGGGCGGGAAATTCGTGTTCGCGGGGGAGCCGACCAAGATCGGCGATGCCTACGCGCGCCGGCTCGGCCAGTTCACCTGGTGGCTGACCACGAACGTGACCAAGCTCGGCCCGCTGCGCGAGTGGCGGCGCCCGCAGACCGAGCTCGACGAGTCCTCCCGGGCCGCGGCGCTCGAGGCCGTGGTGGACATCCACACCTTCGATCCCTCCGGGCTGGAACGGATCGCGCTCGCCGCGGGCGCGGTGGATGTCGAGGCGAAGACCGAGGAGTTCTCGGCGGCGTTCCTCGGCTGGCCGGTGCGCACTTTCGAGGCCGCGGTTCCCGAGTCGAAGCTCGGCGTCCGGTGGAAGTTCTTCGCCTACAAGGCATGGCAGCGGCTGTCCTGGCTGGACGAGAACGTGCTGCGCCGGGTGGTGCCGCGGGAGCTGTTCTACAACGCGCTGGTGACCGGGCGCAAACCCCAGCCGCCCGTGCGGATCTAGTTGGCCTACGCGTTCACCCTCGCGGATGTCGCGTACCTGCGTTCGGCCGCCGGGCGGGACGCGGTCGCGACGCTGCGCGAGCTGGAACTGAGTGCGGCGAGCCGGATCGAGGACGCGGCCAGGGCACGGCGGATCGCCGGTGAGCGCGCCGCTGCGGCTCTGGAAACCGTGCTGCTGCAACGGAAAGCGGCGGCAAAGTTCGCCGAGCCGCGACAGTGGCTCTACACCGGGGACGCGCTGCAGCAGGCGACCGCCGCCCCGGTGGCCGCACACCGGGCCGCACGACTCGGCGAGCGGCCGGTGCACGATGTCACCTGTTCGATCGGCGCCGATCTCGCCTCGTTCGCGCCCGGTTCGCTCGGCTCGGACCTGGACGAGGTGCGCCTGGCCATGGCGCGCGCCAACTGCCCGGATGTGCCGCTGCTGCGCGCCGATGCGCTCAACCCGGTCAGCCGTGGCCTCGCGGTGTTCGCGGATCCGGCGCGCCGGGACGGGGCCGGTAAGCGGACCTGGCAGCCCGAGGATCTGCGCCCCCCGCTCCATGAGCTCTTCACCGCCTATCCGGACCGGGATCTGGTGGTGAAATGCGCCCCGGGACTGGATTTCGACGCGATCGGGCCGGACCGTGAGATCGAGATCGTCTCGCTGGACCGGCAGGCTCGCGAAGCCTGCGTGTGGGGCGGTTCGCTTGCCGCACCCGGGATCCGGCGCCGGGCGACGGTGCTCGGATCCGCCGGGGGAGTGGACCGCTTCACCGATGCCGATCCCGGGGACTGCCCGGTGGGACCGGCGCGCGACTGGCTGGTCGATCCCGATCCGGCCGTGGTGCGCGCCGGACTGGTGCGCCAGTACGCCTGCCGCAACGGGCTCGCTCAGCTGGACGAGCGGATCGCCTACCTCACCGGGGACCGCCCGCCGGGGGATGCGCGCGCCTTCCGGGTGCTCGAACAACTGCCCTACAACGAGAAACGACTGCGTTCGGCGCTGGCCGCGCGCCGGATCGGCCGGGTGGAGATCCTCGCGCGCGGTGTGCGGGTCGATCCGGATGTGCTGCGTGGCAGGCTGAAGCTGTCCGGAACGCAGGGCTGTTCGGTGATCGTCACCCGGATCGGGGCGAAGCCCATTGTCTATCTGTGCCAGGCGCAATAGCGTCACGGGGGTGGACTCGAACGAGGAACTCGCGAGCGTAGCGCGCGACTGCTGGCAACTCCTGGACCTGCTGCACATCCCGGTGTACTTCGCAAAGGAGGCAGCCGAGGAGTTCGGGAAACTGGGACTCGAACCGCGGGCCGGTTATTTCGCCTCCCGGGCGGGCGGTTTCGGCGCGGTCGGAGCGCCGGTGATCGCCGCGACCTTCTACACCTTCTCGACCGAGGTGATCGAGGCGGCCATTCCCGCCGCCTGGCGCGTCGCGAGCCCGGAACAGGTGCTCGCCGCCCGTTATCGAGGGGTCGGCGCCAGCCTGCGCCGGGTGTTCACCGATGAACAGGTGCGCGAGGCGGCCGGACTGGTGCGCGAACTCGCCGCCGGGCTGAATCCCCGTGGCCGGGCGCTGTTCGGCGCACACGCCGGGCTCGACTGGCCCGAGGATCCGGTGCTCGCTCTCTGGCACGGCGCGACCCTGGTGCGCGAACACCGCGGCGACGGGCACATCGCGGCGCTGCTCGCGAACCGGATGTCTCCGGTGGACGCGTGCATCACCGCGGCCGTGCACAAGGAACAGTCGCTGCACTTCCACCAGAAACTGCACGGCTGGCCCGACGAGGAATGGCAGGCGGGGATCCACGGGCTGATCGACAACGGTCTGCTCGCCGCGGAATCCGAACTCACCGAGCGCGGGACCGCACTGCGCGACTCCCTCGAACAGCGCACCGATGAGCTCGCCACCGAGGGCTGGGAAAGTTTCGGTGCCGAGGCCGGGCGGCGGCTGCGCGGGCTGCTCGAACCGCTCGTCGCGGAGCTGCGCGCCTCGGAGGTGCTGCCCAAGGCATTCCGCGGGTGAACCGGCTCGGCGCGGCGTGGCCGACGCCTCGCCGCCGGGATCTAACCGGTATCGGCGGCGTCCTCCTGGTTTTCCGCGTGGCTCTCGGCGAAGACCATGCGGTTTCCCCTGGCGGTGTCGACGTACTCGCGAACCCGGTGGACCAGCCCGTCCCGGAGCTCGATGACGAAGCAGTAGTCGTTGGCATAGTGGTTGCCATTGACCAGGTTCGCCGTGATCGTGGCTTCCACGGTCGCGGACCGATCGTCGGCGTGCAGCCGGTGCACGGTGACGGTGAGGTCTCGCGCGAACAGGCGGGGGAAGTCCTCGGTGAAGAACCGGCTGATCGCGGCTTTGCCCACCATGTGGTTGGTGCGGTCGAGGGCGACAGCGGTGGCGTTGCCGGGCGGCGACAACCACTCGGCGTCCTCGGTGAGGACGGCGGAGATCCGGTCGGGGTCGCCACCGGCGAACGCGTGAAAGGCCTGCTGGACGAAATCGTGTGTCATAGGGGCACCGTCCCCGATGGCGGGCGCCGCTGTCTTGGACAAATGATGCCCGCCGTTTCCCCGTAGCATGAGACGATGAAATCGGTTTCCGAGTCCGCCACGGTGGCCGGATGGGAAGTGGCGCGCCCCGGCCCGGCCGCTCGGGCGGACATGGCCGGGTTTCGTTGTCTGGGCCCGGATCCGGTGGATCAGCGACTGATTCCGCGGCCGTGCGTCACGCTGGTGCTCCAATTCGGTGCCGGTTCGCTCCTCATCGAGGACGCCACACGGCAGCTCCGGTGCGGAAGCCTGGCCGCCTGGCCCGTGCCCGGGGCGGTCCGGATGCGGGCTGCCCGGCTCGGGTGCGTCGAGGTGCGCGTTTCTCCAGTGGATGCGCACCGGGTGCTGGGTGTGTGCCCGGCGGAGCTGGACGGCTCGGTGGTCTCGCTCGAGGATCTGTGGGGCCGGGAAAGTTCGCGGATCCAGGAGCAGCTCGGCGAGGCCCGGTCCTGGGCCGACCGGTTCGCCCTGACCGATGCCCTGCTCGCCGCCCGGTGCGTGGCGGGACGCCCTGTGGACCCCGAGGTGTCCCAGACCTGGAAACGGGTCCTCGGCAGTCATGGCCTGGTCCGGGTCGAGGGCCTGGCCGAGGCGGTCGGCTGGAGCCGCAGGCGGCTGTGGGCACGATTTCGGGCACAGATCGGCTTGTCGCCCAAGCGCGCCGCGAAACTCGTTCGCTTCGACCACGCCGTGTGCCGCCTCGTCGCGGGGGACACGGCGGCCCGGATCGCGGCGGATTTCGGCTACGCGGACCAGTCGCACTTGCATCGGGACGTCGTGGCGTTCACCGGACTGACTCCCGCCGGCCTGGCACGGTCTCCGGGGCTGGCGGTGGACGACTCGGCTTGGGCGGGCGGGGCGTATGCGCGGATCGGTGCGGAACCCGGCGATTTTTCCGGGCCGATGCCCTATCGTGCAGTGTGACGTGATCCGGAGCCGAAGGGGCAGACATGGGAAGACTGGGGAACGGGACCGTCGGTGCGCTGATGGCGGCGGTGGTGGTGATCGGAACCGCCGGGGTGATCACCGCGACGACGGCGACCGCGGACGCGCCACGTGTCTCGGCGGGCGCGGCATCCGAACCCGCGAACATCGACCAGGTCAAGACGGATGTGAAGAACTACTACGGGGACTATCTGGACGCTTCGGGCCACCACCACGCCTCACCGGACAGCCGCTGGGCCAAGGACACCGGGACACAGCTCGCGAAGGCGAAGAAATTCCTCACCGAACAGCTGGTGAACGGGGTGCGGAATCCGGCGATGGTGCTGGACATCGACGACACCTCGATGCTGACCTACGGCTGGGAGGCGGACGTGAATTTCGCCTATGACGCCGAAAAAGCCGAGGAACAGATCGACAAGGGGAACTTCACCCCGATCAAGCCGACCCTCGAACTCACCCAATGGGCCACCGCCCGCGGGGTGAAGCTGTACTTCCTCACCGGCCGCCCGGAACACCAGCGCGCGGCGACCGAGCGCAATCTCGCCGCCAAGGGTTACCCGAAACCGTCCGGGGTTTTCCTCAAGCAGGAGAAGGCTCCGTCGCCGTGGCTGCCGTGCGGGCTCGACTGCAACACCGTGCAGTACAAGTCGGGAACCCGCGAGCACATCGAGAAACTGGGCAACACCATCGTGCTGAACATCGGTGACCAGAACTCCGACCTGCAGGGCGGGCACGCGGACCTCGGGGTGAAGCTGCCGAACCCGATGTACTACCTGCCCTGAGTCAGGGTGCTGCGCAACAGTTCGCGCAGCGCCGGGACATCCGCGCCGGTGGCGACCTCGGTCAGGTGCGCGCCGGAAGCGCCGGGACGGCGGTCGGCGATCGTCGCCCCGCGTCCCGGGCCGAACGTGGTGTCGACCTGGACGGGCAGCTCCTCGGTGTGCACGATGCCCGGCCGGATCGCCTCGGCGACGGCGAGGGAATCGTGCATCAGGATGGCGTCCTCGCCGAGCGTGCTGCTGTAGTGCGCGAGATAGTCGTCGACCAGCCCGCAAAGCGCGGCGCCGAGCGCGCCCGATTCACCGAGCGAGCGCAGCCAGGCGCCGTCCACGGTGGTACGACTGGTGACATTGAGCCCGACGAGCACCCGGCGCAGCCCGTCCTCGCCGAACACGCGCGCCGCGGCCTCGGGATCGCAGGAGATGTTGAACTCCGCGGACGGGGTGACGTTGCCACCCTCGGTCCCACCGCCCATCAGCACGATCCGGTCGATCTTCGCCTTCGCCCACGGATGCGCGGCGAGCAGCGTGGCGATGTTGGTCAGCGGTCCGATCGGGGCGAGGGTGACCGGTTCCGTCGCCGTGTGCAGCAGATCGGCGAGCAGGGTGACCGCGTGCCGCTCGTCCAGTCCGTGCGGGTGCCCGGGCAGGGTGTGCGACCGGCCGGAGAGCCCATCGGCGCCGTGCACGGTCTCTTCCGGCGGCATACCGGGGTGCACCAGCGGGCGTCCCGCTCCCGCCGCCACCGGGACCTCGGTGCGCTCGCACAGGCTCAGCAACCGCAGCGCGTTACGTGTGGTGTGCTCGAGCGGGACATTGCCGAATACCGTGGTCACCCCGAGCAGCTCGACCTCGGGATCGCGTGCGGCGAGCGCGATGGCGAAGGCGTCGTCCACGCCCGGGTCCGTGTCGATGATGAGTTTGCCCATGCCCCTATCCTCGCGGAACCCTTCGACGCGTTAATGTCCGACCATGACTTCGATGTGGGGCGCCTCGGTCGCTTCGCGGCTGGCCGCGGTACGCAGGTCCGGGCGGGATCCGGACCAGGCCAGGTTCCTGACCCTGGACACGCTGCGCTGGATCCGGCGCAACCGCGCCTACACACCCTGGTACCTGGTGCGCTACTGGCGGCTGCTGCGCTTCCGGCTCGCCAACCCGCACGTGGTGCTGCGCGGCATGGTGTTCCTCGGCAAGCACGTGGACCTGCACTGCCGCCCCGGTTTCGGCAGGCTGGAGGTCGGCCGCTGGGTGCACATCGGGGACGGCAACTCGATCCGGTGCCATGAGGGCTCGCTGCGGATCGGTGACAAGGTCGTGTTCGGCAAGGACAATACGGTCAACTGCTACCTGGATGTGGAGATCGGGGCGGCCTCGATCGTCGCGGACTGGGTGTACCTCTGCGATTTCGACCACGTGACCTCGGATGTGCACGTGCCGATCAAGGATCAGGGCATCGTGAAGTCCCCGGTCCGGATCGGCGAGGACACCTGGGTCGGGGTGAAGGTCTCGGTACTGCGCGGCAGCCGGATCGGCAAGGGGAGCGTGCTCGGCTCGCACGCCGTCGTGCGCGGGGACATCCCGGAGTACTCCATCGCCGTCGGTACTCCGGCGCGGGTGGTGCGCAACCGGGTGGAGGACTACGAGGCGGACGCCGAGCGGCGGGCCGCGGTCGCGGACATGTCCCGTAAGGCCGCCGAGGCGCTGACCGAGACACTGCGGCACTCGGGAAGCGGCAAGGCCGGGAACGGGGATTCAGCGTAGGAAGGCGTTCCCGCTGGCGATCTTCGGGCGGCCGAGCTCGCCGTGCGCGAGGATCCGCGCATTCGCGTACACCCCGGCGGTCTGCTCGGCGATCCTGGACCAGTCGAACTGGGAGCCGAGCCTGGCCCGGGCCGCGCGGGCTCGTTTGGCCGCGGCGGCCGGGGCGTGCAGGACCGTGGAGACGGCCCCGGCCAGCTCGGACACATCGCCCGGGGTGAAGGAACAGCCGGTCACCCCGTCCACGACGACCTCGCCGAGCCCGCCGGCCCTGGAGGCCACCAGTGGGGCACCGGCCGCGGCCGATTCCAGGGCGGCGATGCCGAACGGTTCGTAGCGCGAGGGCAGCACCACGACCGAGGCTGCCCCGATCGCGGCGACGAGCGCGCGGTCGGCGAGGTGCCCGACGAAATCCACGGCCCTGCGCACCCGGAGTTTGCGGGCCTGCTCGATCAGGATGGGCAGATGCCGTCCCTCTCCGGCGATCACCAGCCGGGTACCCGGGTGCTCGCGGCGGATCTTGGGCAGCGCGGCGAGCAGATCCTGCGCGCCCTTCTCGTACTCCAGCCTGCCGAAGAACAGCAGCAGCGGGGCGCCGTCCGGGGCGTAGTGCTCCCGCGCGGCGGCGGTCCTGCGGGGGCTGGTGCGCCAGCCGCGCGGCTCGATCCCGTTGTGGATCACGGTGATCTCGTCCTCCTCACGTTCGAAGAGGTGCGCGATCTCCGTGCGCATGGCCGTGGAACAGGCGATCAGCGCGTCCGCGCGGTTGGCGAGCCACCACTCGACCGAATGCACCTGCTGGTTGAGCGGATGCGAGAGCCAGCCCGCGTGCCGCCCTGCCTCGGTGGCGTGGATGGTGCCCACCAGCGGGATCCCGCACTGCTCGGCGAGCGCGATGGCCGGATGGGTTACCAGCCAGTCATGGGCGTGCACCACGTCCGGGCGCCAGTCGCGCAGCAGCCGGTTGCCCGCACGCACCATCGCGTGCCCCATCGCCAGGGTCCACGCGACCAGGTCGTCCTCGAAGGCCAGGTGCGGCGGATCCTCGGCGACGCTGACGACTCGCACCCCGTGGATCACCTCATCGGTGCTCGGATGCGTGGTGGCGTCCGTGCCCGCCTCGCGACGGCAGAGCACGACCACCTCGTGCCCCTGCTCGACGAGGCGCGTGGCCAGCGCGTGCACATGCCTGCCCAGCCCGCCGACGACGACGGGTGGATATTCCCAGGACAGCATCAGCACGCGCATCGTGTTCCTCAACCTCCCGTCCGGGCGAGTTCTCGGGCATCGAGATGGCCGAAGACCGTATCGGTATGAGGATCGGCACCGGCCGCGAGCGCGTAGCACCGTTCGGTGTGCACCGCGGCGCGTCGCTGTGCGTAGTCGACGGCCGAGTCCTTGCTGACCATGAACGCCCAATCGCTCGCGAGCGCGAGCATCGCCTCCGAGGCGAGCCGGTCCAGCCGCGGATCGCGGAACTCGCCCGATTGATCATCTACCGCCGATAGTAGAACATGTTGCAGTTTTTCGTTAGCCTCGACGATGTCCGCGACCTTGCCGCCCTCCCAGACCCGCCAGTCCTTCCCGGATCCCCAGGAGGAGGCGGGCAGCTCGACCGGGGCGCCGACGTGCCCGGATTCGATCGCTCCGCGCAGCGTGGTCACCTCGATGCCCGCCTCGGGCAGCGCCCGCAGCACCCCCTCCAGCCAGGCGGGGCCCTCATGCCACCAGTGCCCGTAGAGCTCGGTGTCGTAGGCGGCGACCACCAGTGAGGGCTTGCCGTGCCGTTCACGCAGTTCGGTGAGCCGGGAGCGGACCAGGTCCACGAAATCGGCCACGTGCTTGTCCACGGCCTGCGCGGCCCGCTGTGGCTCGTAGGGCTTCTTCTCCCCGGGCGGCACCGTCTTCCCGGTCACCCGTGAGGGTTTGAGTCCGGAAGGATGATCGAAGGTGTGGAAATCCCGGTAGGCCGGATCACCCGGATAGCCCGATTTCGGTGACCACACCCGGTAGGCGACCTCGAGGTCCCGGCCGAAGCAGAGCACATCCGAGTCACCGACGGGGCGTGCGGCCGCGGTGTCCCCGTGCAGCGCGGGACCGTCCACCAGGAAGCGGCGTACCCCGGAGGCCGCGTATCCCGCCTCCATACCGGGGGAATAGCCGCACTCCGGCGCCCAGATCCCCTCCGGTGTGGAGCCGAGCCGCAGCGCCGTGTCCGCCAGCCCGCTGCGCAGCGCGAACTCCCGCAGCCGCGGATCGAGCAGCGGCTGGAAGGGGTGGGTGACCGGACCGCCGAGCAGTTCCACCGCGCGCGCGTCCACCAGGCGGCGCAGCAGCGGGGAGAACCCGTGCCGCCAGCGCGTCTCGAAGTCCTCCAGCGCGAACTCGGCATCCCGATACTCCGCCGCGGCGACCTCGCGCAGCAGCGGATCGGCCGAACGCCAGCGGTTCCCCGCGTACTGCGCGCGCACCGACCAATTGCCCAGCCAGTCGTGCGCCCCGCGCAGGCTGTACGGATCGTCCAGCTGCGCCGCGAGCACCGGGGTCACGCCGAGGGTGAGCACGTCCTCGCGCCCTTCGGCGGCGAACCGTTCGAGCATCCGGACCAGCGGCAGATAGGAGTGCGCCCATGCCTGGTAGAGCCATTCCTCGCCGACCGGCCAGGTACCGTGCCCGGCCAGCCAGGGCAGGTGACTGTGCAGCACCATGCAGAAGGTGCCCAGCTTCTCCTCGCTCATCGCGCTCCCTCCCTGCGGGAGCTCCGCGTTTCGCGGCGGCGCTGTATCAACGATTGCCTCGCGAGCTCGCTCATGGGCGCACCGCCACCGCGACCAGGTCCAGGCTCTCGTCGAGCGCCTCGGCATGCAGCACGAAGTCCTCCGCGCGGATCGCGGTCACATCGGCGAGCAGCCCGGACGGCCAGCTCGCCTGTCCGGGGAGGGAATGCAGCACGACCTCGAGCTGCGCGTCGATGATCGAACCTCCGTAACGGGTGTCGAGTTCACACAGGCCGGGCCCGTGATGGACGCCGAGCAGTTCGCGCACCTCGAAACCGGCCGCGCCCAGCAGCCCGGCGAGCTCGGCAGGTGCGAGTTCCCTCGTATGGTACGGGTTCAGCGGGGTGTCCCGGCCCGGTGAGAAGGTCAGCCGATTGGGTGTGGTCACCAGCAGGATTCCGCCCGGGCGGAGCACCCGATGGCAGTCCGCGAGAAAACCCTCCTGATCGGGGAGGTGTTCGAGTACCTGGGAATGCATGATCACCTCGACCGCGCCGGTGCGGACCGGGATCCTGCCCAGGTCCGCCTGCACCGCGGGGACGCCGTACGCGGCGTGCACATGCCGCACCGCGTCCAGGTCGTAGTCCAGTGCGAGCACCGAGGCGGCGCGATCGGCGATCATCGCCGCGCCGTAGCCCTCACCGCAGCCCGCCTCGAGTACCGCCCGGCCCACGCAGTGCGGCAACAGCTCCTGGTAGGCGATCTCGTGGCGGCGGAACCAGTAGTTCTCCTCGGCGACGCCGGGTACCGTGCGTTCCCCGGCCAGGTGCAGCGTCGTCTGCGGGTCGGTCACCCTTGCCCCATTCGCTTCGGTTACTGGATGGTAGGTGCACGGTACCCAAAACGGGTGCGACTCGGCAGGGCAGCCCCGGGCCCGGCGCTTCCGGTCAGGACAGTTCGGCCTCCGCGGCGGCGAGGGTGGCGAACTCCTCCTCGGGGGCGTTGGCCACCAGGTGATGACGGCTGTAGAACCAGAAGTAGGCGATCAGCACGAGCAGTATGCCCGCGGTGATGAGCGCGGCGAGGATGTCCACCAGGAAGGTCGCCACGACCGCGGCGATGGCGAGGACCATGGACACCGAGGTGGTCACCGCGCCTCCCGGAGTGCGGTACGGGCGGACGAGCCCGGGTTCCTTGCGGCGCAGCACGATGTGCGAGAGGTTGAGCAGCACATAGGACACGGTGGCGCCGAACACTGCGATGTTGATCAGCTTGGCGCCGTCCTGAGTGAGCGCGGCGAGCAGGAAACCTGCCGTTCCCGGCACGATCAGCGCCAGATACGGGGTCTTGCGCTTCCCGGTGACCGAGAGCCACCGCGGCAGATACCCGGCGCGGGAGAGCGCGAACAGCTGGCGCGAGTAGGCGTAGATCGCGGAGAAGAAGCTGGCGACGAGCCCGGCGAGGCCCACGTAGTTGACCGTGGTGGCCAGCCAGCCGTTCCCGGCGGCGGCGCGCGCGGCCGCGGGGAGCGGATTGTCGCCGTGCCCGACGACGCTTGCCCCGCCACCGCCCGCGGTGGTGAACAGCACGGCGAAGCCGAGCACGAGCAGCACGCCCATGGCGAGCTTGATGCCGCGCGGCATGTCCCTGCGCGGATCGCGCGCCTCCTCGGCGGCCAACGGCAGTCCTTCGACGGCGAGGAAGAACCAGATGCCATAGACCAGCGCGGCCAGGATTCCGGCGACCCCGAACGGGAGGAACCAGCTCGAACCGAAGGATCCGTTCGGCGGGATGTCGAACAGTCTCGCCGGGGAAAAATGCGGGATCATGCCCGCCGCGAAGATCACGAGTCCGAGGATGGCGAGCACGGTGATCGCCAGCAGCAGCCGCAGTGCCTCGCCGACCCCGCGCAGGTGCACGCCGACGAAGATCGCGTAACAGACCAGGTACACCGGCCAGCCGTTGGTGATGCCGAACAGGTGCAGGGATTCCACATAGCCGCCGATGAACACCGAGATCGCCGCGGGCACGATCGCGTACTCGATCAGGATCGCCGCGCCGGTGGCGAACCCGCCGAGCGGGCCCAGCGCGCGACGGGCGAACCCGTAGCCGGCGCCCGCGACCGGGAGCGCGGAGGACAGTTCGGCGAGGCCGAGGGTCATGGTGGTGTACATGACCGCCATCAGCGCGGTGGCGATCAGCAGTCCGCCCCAGCCGCCGAGGGCGAGGCCGAACTGCCAGCCGGAGTAGTTGCCGCTGATCACGTAGGCGATGCCGAGGCCGGCGAGCAGCACCCAGCCTGCCTGACCGGTGCGCAAACTCCGCGCCCGCAGATAGTCCTGGCCGGCCACCTGGAAATCGGCGCCGGAGCGGTGCTGTGGTCCGTCCATGCGAACCTCCTCACGCCATCGGGATGGTTGACACGAACTCACCCGGTTCGGTTCGATGTGCTCAATGGGTCACTGTAGATCCATTGACTCTTCAGTGGAAGGACCGAACGGATGGCCGAACGCAGCGGGATGCTCGATCTCGTCGGGCTGCGCGCACTCGTGGACGCGGGCACGGTGGACACCGTCGTCGTCGCGATGACCGATATGCAGGGCAGGCTGGTGGGCAAGCGGTGCTCGGCGCGGTTCTTCCTGGACGAGGTGGCCGAGCATGCGACCGAGGCGTGCAACTATCTGCTCGGTGTGGACGTCGAGATGGCCACGGTCGGCGGTTACGAGATCACCTCCTGGGAACGCGGATACGGGGATTTCGTACTGCGCCCGGATTTCGCCACGCTGCGCCTGCTTCCCTGGCAGCCGGGGACCGCCCTGGTGCTCGCCGATGTGGAATGGCTGGACGGCGCCCCGGTTCCGGTCTCCCCGCGGCAGGTGCTGCGCGCCCAGCTGGACCGGCTCGCGGAGCGGGGGCTCGAGGCCTTCGTCGGCACCGAGCTGGAGTTCATGGTGTTCGAGGACAGCTTCGAATCCGCGTGGGACAACGGATATCGCGGGCTCACCCCGGCGAACCGGTACAACGTGGACTACTCGATTCTCGGCGGCACCCGGGTGGAACCACTGCTGCGCGACATCCGCACCGCGATGGACGGCGCGGGAATGTACGTGGAATCCGCGAAAGGGGAGTGTTTTCCCGGTCAGCACGAGATCGCGTTCCGCTACGGGCCTGCGCTTTCCAGCTGTGACGACCACACGATATACAAGACGGGTGCGAAGGACATCGCGGCCGCGCACGGGAACAGCCTCACGTTCATGGCGAAATACGATGAGCGCGAGGGGAATTCCTGTCATATCCACATCAGCCTCCGGGAGCGTTCGGGTGGCCCGGTGTTCGCGAGCGGGGACGGGATGTCGCCGCTGATGGAGCATTTCCTCGCCGGGCAGCTGGCGGGTCTGCGAGACCTCACCTATTTCTTCGCGCCCAACATCAATTCCTACAAGCGCTACGCCCCGGGAAGTTTCGCGCCGACCGCGGTGGCCTGGGGGACCGACAACCGCACCTGCGCGTTGCGCGTCGTCGGGCACGGGCCTTCGCTGCGTGTGGAGAACCGGGTGCCGGGCGGGGACGCGAACCCCTACCTCGCGGTCGCCGCCCTGATCGCGGCCGGGTTGCACGGCATCGAGAACGAGCTGCCTCTCGAGCCCGAACTCGCCGGGAACGCCTACACCGCGGACAAGCCTTCGGTGCCCGCCACCCTGCAGGAAGCCGCGGACGCCTTGGCGCACAGCGAGATCGCGCGCACCGCCTTCGGTGCGGATGTCGTGGCGCACTATCTCAACGCCGCACGGGTCGAACTGGCCGCGTTCGGCTCGGCGGTCACCGATTGGGAGCGGACTCGTGGTTTCGAACGGTTCTAAGAGTGCGTCCGAGAGCTCTCCTCCGTTGCGGGCGGGAGGCAGATCGGCGCTGGCCTGCGGGGCACCCGCAACCGAGGTCGGCAAGGCGGAGGATCGAGCCGCAGTGGGTTTCTGCGGTGATCGACGACAACGCTGCGAGGCGCCGATCCGGCCCCGCGCAGCAGGATACGGAGTTCTCGGATGTGCTCTCAGGCACCGGTCATCGGGCTCACCGCGTACGCCCAGCGCGCGCGGTTCGGCGTGTGGGACACCGAAAGCGTTGTGCTGCACCGGAACTATGTGGACGCGGTGAGCCGGGCGGGCGGGGTCGCCGTGCTGCTTCCCCCGGTGCCCGGGGCGGCGGATGCCGTGCTGCGCGCGGTGGACGGGATCGTGCTCTCCGGCGGACCGGATGTGGAACCCGCCCGCTACGGCGCCGCGCGTGCCGCCGAGACCGGACCGCCCGCCGAGGATCGCGACGGCTTCGAACTGGAACTCGCGCGTGCGGCACTGGATCGCGGGCTGCCGATCCTGGGCGTGTGCCGGGGATTGCAGATCCTCAACACCGGGCTCGGCGGCACCCTCGAACAGCACATCGACGAACCGAGGGCGCCGACCCATCAGCCGGCTCCCGGGGAGTTCGGCGCGCACGAGGTGACCGTCACCGAGGGCTCGCGGCTTTCCGAAGTGCTCGGTGGGCGAGCCGGAGCGTGCTGTCATCACCATCAGGCGGTCGGGCGGCTCGCCGAAGGACTGCGCGCGGTGGCGCACGCCGGGGACGGCACGATCGAGGGCGTGGAACTGCCCGGGGAATCGTTCGTGCTCGCGGTGCAATGGCATCCCGAGGCCGCGCGGGGAGACGACAGATTGTTCGAAGCACTGGTACGGGAGTGCGTATGAGTTTCGCCGTTCTCAATCCGTCGACCGAACAGGTGATCCGCTCGATCGAGCTGGCGAGCGCGGAAGAGGCAGATGCCGCCATCGCGAAGGCACACGAGGCCTGGCCCGCCTGGCGCGAGCTCGCCCCGGGGCGGCGTGCGGAGTTGTTGCGTGCCTTCGCCGACGAGGTCGACGCGGACCTGGAGAATCTCGCCGGGCTCGAGGTCGCCAATTCCGGGCACACGATCGGGAACGCGCGCGGCGAGGCGGGCAATGTCCGGGACGTGCTGCGGTACTACGCGGCGGCCCCGGAACGGTTGTGCGGCAAGCAGATCCCGGTCGCGGGCGGACTGGATGTGACCTTCCACGAGCCGCTCGGCGTGGTCGGGGTGATCGTGCCGTGGAACTTCCCGATGCCGGTGGCCGGCTGGGGTTTCGCGCCCGCGCTCGCCGCGGGCAACACCGTGGTGCTCAAGCCCGCGGAGAACACCCCGCTCACCGCCTTGCGGCTGGCCGAGCTCGCCGCACGCGCCGGGATCCCCAGCGGGGTCTTCACGGTGCTGCCAGGGCTCGGAGACGTAGTGGGGCAACGGTTCGTGGACAATCCGGTCGTGCGCAAGGTGGTGTTCACCGGGTCCACGCGCACCGGGAAACGGGTGATGGCCGGCGCGGCGAACTCGATCAAACGGGTCACCCTCGAACTCGGCGGCAAGAACTCGAACATCGTGTTCGCGGACGCGGATCTGGAACGTGCCGCGGCCGCGGCACCCTACGGCGTGTTCGACAACGCGGGCCAGGATTGCTGCGCCCGCTCCAACATCCTCGTCGAGCGCTCGGCCTACGAACGGTTCCTGGAACTCATGGAACCGGTGGTGCGCGGGTTCGCCGTCGGGGACCCGGCGCGGGAGAGCACCGAGATGGGGCCACTGATCTCGGCGGCGCACCGGGACAAGGTGCGCGGCTACGTCGACGGCGCCCCGGTCGCCTACACCGGTTCCGCGCCGCAGGGGCCCGGTTTCTGGTTCCCGCCGACCGTGCTCGCCCCGATCGCCGCGGACCATCCCGCGGTGACCGAGGAGGTGTTCGGTCCGGTGGTCTCGGTGCTGCCGTTCGACACCGAGGCCGAGGCGATCACGCTGGCCAACAACACCGAGTACGGGCTCTCCGGTTCGCTCTGGACCCGCGATCTGGGCAAGGGGATCCGGGTCTCCCGTGGAGTGCGGGCCGGGAATCTCTCGGTCAATTCGCATTCCGCGGTGCGCTATCACACCCCGTTCGGCGGTTTCGGGCAGTCCGGGATCGGCAGGGAGCTCGGGCCGGACGCGGCCGAGGAGTTCACCGAAACCAAGAACGTATTCATCAGCACGGAGGAATAGGGATATGCAGCGATTCGAAGGCAAGAGCGTGGTCATCACCGGTGCAGCGAGCGGGATCGGGCTGGCCGCGGCGCGCCGCTTCGCCGAAGAGGGGGCCACCGTGGTGATCGGGGACCTGGACGAGGAGAACGGCACCCGGTACGCGGCCGAACTCGGCGGGCACTTCGTCCGGGTCGACGTGGCCGAGCGGGATCAGGTGGAGAACCTGTTCGCCGAGACGAAACGGCGCTGCGGCAGCGTGGATGTCGCCTTCAACAACGCGGGGATCTCCCCGAACGACGACGGTTCCATTCTGGAGACCGGGATCGAGGCCTGGGACCGGGTCCAGCGGATCAATCTGACCAGCGTCTACCACTGCTGCAAGGCGGCCATCCCGTACATGCGCGAGCAGGGCAAGGGCTCGATCGTGAACACCGCCTCCTTCGTCGCGGTCATGGGCGCGGCGACCAGCCAGATCTCCTACACCGCTTCCAAGGGCGGGGTGCTGGCCATGACCCGCGAGCTCGGTGTGCAGTTCGCCCGCGAGGGGATCCGGGTGAACGCGCTGTGCCCCGGACCGGTGAACACCCCGCTGCTCAAGGAACTGTTCGCCAAGGACCCGGAGCGCGCCGAGCGGCGGCTGGTACACGTGCCGGTCGGGCGGTTCGCCGAGCCGGAGGAGATCGCGGCGGCCACCGCGTTCCTCGCCAGCGACGACGCGTCGTTCATCACCGCCTCGGAATTCCTCGTGGACGGCGGCATCTCCGGGGCCTACGTCACCGCGCTCTGAGACCGTCCTGGTCACACCGGGTCGATCACTGAGTGTGACCAGGGTTCCACTCCTTGGTGACGGGTTTCCGGCGCCCGGCGCAGCCGCTACACTGCCGGGCGACAACAACATACGGGCCGCTACGGCGCGGACGGGAGAGCTCGCGGACGCGGGCACCGAAGGAGCAACCACCCCGGCAAACTCTCAGGTCCAGATACCGTCCATCGCCAGGCCACTCTGGAAAGCGGGCATCCCGGATGCCCCACCAACGGTGCAAGTCGCCAGTGCGGCGGCGAAGCTCTCAGGTCCCATGACAGAGGGGGAGTTCCCACGGGTGAAGTCACCCGTGACGCAGGACCGAGAGGAGCTCCCGATGGACCGAGAACCAGGCCGCGCCCGTAGGCTCGTGTGGTGACCATGAGCACAAGCCCCTTACAGGACGTACACGCCGAACTCGGCGCCAACTTCACCGATTTCGCGGGCTGGCAGATGCCGCTGCGCTATGGCAGTGAGCTCGCCGAGCACAAGGCCGTGCGCGAGTCGGCAGGCCTGTTCGACCTCTCGCACATGGCCGAGATCGCGGTGACCGGCCCGGGCGCGCTCGCCGCGCTGAACTACGCCTTCGTCGGCAACATCGGCACCGTGAAACCGGGCCGCGCCAGGTACACGATGCTCTGCGACGCGAACGGCGGGGTGCTCGACGACCTGGTCGTGTACCACACCGGGGAAAACGAGTACCTGGTCGTGGCGAACGCGGCCAACCACGATGTGGTGCTCGCCGAGCTGACCGAACGCGCGGGCGGCTTCGAGGCCGAGGTGACCGACCGGACCTATGAGACCGCGCTCATCGCGCTGCAGGGCCCGGAATCGACCGCGATCATCGCCGAGCACAGCGATACCGAACTCGACACGCTCAAGTACTACGCGGCCCGCCCGGCCATCGTCGCCGGGCTCGAGGTGCTGCTCGCCCGCACCGGATACACCGGGGAGGACGGGTTCGAGCTCTACCTGCCGAACGCGCAGGCCCCCGAGCTCTGGCGGGTGCTCGCCGCGCACGAAGAGGTCCTGCCCTGCGGGCTCGCCAGCCGGGACACGCTGCGCCTGGAGGCGGGAATGCCGTTGTACGGCAACGAACTCGGTACCGGGACCACACCCGCGGACGCCGGGCTCGGGCGCGTGGTGCGGTTCGACAAGGAAGGGGACTTCGTCGGCAGGCAGGCGCTCGCCGATGCCGAACAGACCCGCAAGCTCGTGGCGCTGCGCGGTACCGGGCGCCGCGCCCCGCGTACCGGCTACCCGGTGCTCGCGAACGGAGCACCGATCGGTGAGATCACGTCCGGCGCGCTGTCACCCACGCTTGGTTACCCCATCGCGCTCGCCTATGTTGAGCCCGGAAATGCCGAGGAGGGCACCGAGCTCGCGGTCGACATCCGTGGCCGCTCGACCGAGCCGGTGACCGTCGTCGCACTGCCTTTCTACCGTCGAGGAGAGTAAGACATGACCATCCCGAACGAGCTTCGCTACAGCAAAGAGCACGAATGGATCGCCGTGGACGGGGATGTCGCCACGGTCGGGATCACCGCCTTCGCCGCCGAGGCACTCGGCGACGTGGTCTTCGTGCAGCTGCCGGCGGTCGGGGAGAACGTCGGCAAGGGCGATGCGATCGGTGAGGTGGAGTCCACCAAGTCGGTCAGCGATGTCTACTCGCCGCTGTCCGGGGAGATCACCGAGGTCAACGGGGCGACCGAGACCAATCCCGAGACGGTCAACGAAGCCCCCTACGAGTCCGGCTGGCTGTTCAAACTGCGGCTCTCCGACACCGGTGAGCTCGATGCGCTGCTCGACGCGGGCGCGTACGCGGAACTGATCAAGGAGGCATGATTTCCATGAGCACCTTCGAACAGGCACTCGCCGAGGTCGACCCCGAGGTCGCCAAATCGGTGAACGCGGAGCTGCACCGTCAGCAGCAGACCCTGGAGATGATCGCCTCGGAGAACTTCGCGCCGGTCGGTGTGCTCGAGGCGCAGGGTTCGGTGCTGACCAACAAGTACGCCGAGGGCCTGCCCGGGCGGCGCTACTACGGCGGCTGCGAATTCGTGGACGAGGTGGAGAACCTCGCCCGGGACCGGGTGAAGTCGCTGTTCGGCGCCAAGTACGCGAACGTGCAGCCGCACTCCGGGGCACAGGCGAACGCCGCCGCGATGTTCGCGATGCTCAAGCCCGGTGACACCATCCTCGGTCTCGATCTCGCGCACGGCGGGCACCTGACCCATGGGATGAAGATCAACTTCTCCGGCAAGCTCTACAACGTCGTGCCCTACCACGTGGACGACACCGGCCGGATCGACATGGGTGAGGTGGAAAAGCTCGCCCGGCAGAACCAGCCGAAGCTGATCGTGGCCGGCTGGTCGGCGTATCCGCGCCAGCTCGACTTCGCCGAGTTCCGCAGGATCGCCGACGAGGTCGGTGCCCTGCTGCTGGTGGACATGGCGCACTTCGCCGGACTGGTCGCCGCCGGGCTGCACCCGAACCCGGTGGAGCACGCGCACATCGTGACCACCACGACCCACAAGACACTCGGCGGGCCGCGCGGCGGGGTGATCCTCACCAATGATCCCGAGCTGTCCAAGAAGATCAATTCCGCGGTCTTCCCCGGGCAGCAGGGCGGTCCGCTGGAACACGTGATCGCGGCCAAGGCGGTGGCGTTCAAGATCGCCGCTTCCGAGGAGTTCGCCGACCGGCAGCGGCGTACCGTGGAAGGTGCGCGGATCCTCGCCGAGCGCCTCGGCGCCAAGGACTGCGCCGGGGCCGGGGTCAAACTGCTCACCGGGGGCACGGATGTGCACCTGGTGCTCGTCGACCTCGTAGAGTCCACTTTGGACGGTCAGCAGGCGGAGGACCGCCTGCACCAGATCGGGATCACGGTCAACCGCAACGCGGTGCCGAACGATCCGCGTCCGCCGATGGTGACCTCCGGGCTGCGGATCGGCACCCCGGCACTGGCCACCCGTGGCTTCGGCACCGAGGACTTCACCGAGGTGGCCGAGATCATCGCGGCCGCGCTGAAACCCGAGTGCGATGAGGCGGCTCTGCGTGAGCGGGTGGCCGCACTGGTCGCCAAACATCCGTTGTACCCGGCGCTGTAGCCGGCCTCGTCGAAGGAGCGCGCGCATGGCCATCAGCGTGTTCGACCTGTTCTCCATCGGTATCGGACCGTCCAGCTCCCACACCGTCGGCCCCATGCGCGCGGCACGCATGTTCGTCGCGGGACTCGCCTCGGATGGCGAGCTTCCCGCGACGAAACGCGTCGCGGCCGAGCTCTACGGATCGCTGGGCGCCACCGGTTTCGGGCACGGCAGCGACAAGGCCGTGCTGCTCGGACTCGAGGGCGAGGACCCGGAGACCGTGGACACGGCCACCGTGGCCGAGCGGGTCGAGCGGATTCGCGCGGCCAACCAGCTGTGGCTGGACGGCAAGTGGGAGGTCGATTTCGTCGAGGACACCGATCTGGTGCTGCACCGCAGGAAATCCCTGCCACAGCACCCGAACGGGATGATCTTCCGGGCCTTCGACGCGGCGGGGAATCCGCTGCGTGAACGGACCTATTACTCGGTCGGCGGCGGCTTCGTGGTGGACGAGCGGGCCGCGGGCGCCGACCGGATCACCCCGGACACCACCCCGGTCGCCCACCCGTTCCATTCCGGGCGGGAGCTGATCGAGGCAGCGAACGAGGCCCGGCTGCCCATTTCCGGGGTGATGCTGGAGAACGAGCAGTCCTGGCGGGCCGCCGAGGACATCCGTTCCGGCCTGCTGCGCATCTGGCGGGTCATGCGCGAATGCGTGGACAGCGGCTGTGCCACCGAGGGCACCCTGCCCGGCGGGCTCAAGGTCAAACGGCGCGCCCCGGAGCTCTACCACAAGCTCTCCGGTGAGCCGTTCTCCACCGACCCGCTGCGCGTCATGGACTGGGTGACCCTGTTCGCCCTCGCGGTGAACGAGGAGAACGCCGCGGGCGGGCGGATCGTGACCGCGCCGACCAATGGCGCCGCCGGGATCGTGCCGGCCGTACTGCACTACTACTGGCGGTTCGTACCGGGGGCGAACGAGGACGGCGTGGTGCGGTTCCTGCTCACCGCGGGCGCGATCGGCGTGCTGTACAAGGAGAACGCCTCCATCTCCGGTGCCGAGGTCGGTTGCCAGGGCGAGGTGGGCTCGGCGTGTTCGATGGCGGCCGGGGCACTGTGCGAGGTGCTCGGCGGCACCCCGAAACAGGTGGAGAATGCCGCCGAGATCGCCGTGGAACACAACCTGGGACTCACCTGTGATCCGGTCGGCGGACTGGTTCAGATCCCGTGCATCGAACGCAATGCGGTCGCCTCGGTCAAGGCGATCACCGCGGCGCGCATGGCCATCCGGGGCGGCGGGGAACACTACGTCTCGCTGGACAAGGCGATCAAGACGATGCGCGAGACCGGTGCGGACATGAAGCGCAAGTACAAGGAGACCGCGCGTGGCGGGCTCGCGGTGAACGTCATCGAATGCTGAGCAGCCCGTAGCAACTAGTGTGGTGGCGTGACCGAGCACCTCGAGGTTCCCATCGCCGGGGCGGCGCTGCTGCGCCCGGTCCGCGCGGGCAACGCCTTCGAGGAGACCGTGGAACGGGTGCTCCAAGCGATCCGGCTCGGTGTGCTCGGCCCGGGGGACCGGCTGCCCGCGGAACGGGAACTGGCCGCGCGCCTCGCGGTGTCCCGGGCGACCCTGCGGGAGGCGCTGCACGCGCTCGCCGAGGCGGGATACGTGGAATCGCGCCGCGGCCGTTATGGCGGCACCTTCGTCACCGGGACCGAACCGGAGGCGAGGGGAGCGGAGCGGCACGCCGCCGAAGACTCGGTGGAGGACGTGCTGGTGCTGCGCGGGGTGCTGGAACCGGGAGCGGCAGCGGCAGCCGCGGAGGCGGAACTCACCGAGCAGGCCCGGGAGCACCTGCGGGCACAGCTGGCCGCGAGCTCGGGAAGCGCCCTCGAGGAGTACCGCCGCAAGGACTCGCGGCTGCACCTGGCGATCGCCGAGGTTACGGGTTCGGCCTCGCTGACCGCCGCGGTCGCCGATGTACGGTCCCGGGTCAACGGCCTGCTCGACCGGATTCCGTTACTCGAGCCGAACCTGGCGCACTCCGACGAGCAGCACGAGCGGGTCGTCGGAGCGATCCTGGACGGCGATCCGGAGACCGCGCGCGTGGCGATGGCCGAGCATCTCGCGGGCACCGCGGCCCTGCTGCGCGGCTTCCTCTCCGGTGCCTGAGATAAGAGCGCATCTGACGACTCCGTGTCCTGCTGCGCTGCAGCGTCGGCGAAGTACCTTCGCAGGCCAGCGCGGCGCTAGTACAGCCAGCGTTGTCCTCGATCACCGCGGAAACCCACTGCGGCTCAATCCTGCCGCTGCCTCGGGCGCGGGTGTCCCGCAGGACACCGCATCCACGCTGGACACCCGCTCGCGACGGACGAGAGTCATCAGACGCACTCTATTGGGGCGAATCCGGCCCGGTACTTCACGGCCCCTACACTGTGTCATCGGCTCGCGGGGTGCGTTCCGTGACAGCCCAGCCTTGAGATGACCGGAGGACAGACGGGTGAGCGAACGGGCGGATGTCTGGATGGTCATCCCGGTGTTCAATGAGAGTCAGGTCATCGCCGAGGTGGTCCGCGAGGCCAGGCGCACCTTCCCGAACATCATCTGCGTGGACGATGGCAGCAGAGACAACTCGGCGAGCGAGATCCACGAGGCCGGGGCACACCTGGTGCGTCATCCGGTGAACCTCGGCCAGGGCGCCGCGCTGCAGACCGGCATCGAATACGCCCGGGCCCAGCCGGGCGCCGAATACTTCGTCACCTTCGACGCGGACGGCCAACACCAGGTCGAGGATGTGCTCCGGATGCTGCACCGGCTGCGCACCGAGGACATCGACATCGTGGTGGGCACCCGCTTCGGCAAATCGGCCGACACCAGCCACATTCCCTGGCTCAAGCGGTTCGTGCTGCGCACCGTGGTGCTGCTGTCCCCACGCACCCGCAGGCTCGGGCTCTCCGACGCGCACAACGGGCTGCGCGCGTTCAACCGCAAGGTCGCCTGGGACATCAACATCCGGCTCAACGGCATGGGACACGCCTCCGAACTCGTGCACTTGATGGACGTGCACCACTGGCGGGTCGCCGAGGAACCCGTGACCATCCTCTATACGGCATACTCCATGTCGAAGGGACAGTCCCTGCTCAACGGGGTCAACATCGTGTGGGACAGCGTGCTCAAGACCGGACCTAGGCGGTGAACCGACCATGATCGTGATTCAGATCCTGCTCATCCTCGCGGTGCTCCTCGGCCTGTTGCTCTTCCTGCGCCACCACGGCAAGAGCAAGACGGCGGCGAGCGTGAAGGTCGGCTTCGCGCTGTTCCTGATCTTCGCGGTGATCGCGGTGCTCGACCCGAACCTGCTCACCGATGTGGCGCATTTCGTGGGCGTCGGCCGGGGCACCGACCTGGTGCTCTACGCGTTCATCGTGGCGTTCGGGTTCGCCACCATCAACACCTATCTGCGGTTCAAGGAGCTCGAGTTCCGCTACGCCAAACTGGTGCGCGCGGTGGCCATCCAGAACCGCCAGCTGCCCGAGGACGGCGAGCAGGAACCGGAGCCGGAGCAGCGCTCTTGACCCCGGTCGCCGCACGCTCAGCCGCGGAAGTGGTCCACGGTGCGCCGAACCCCTTCGGCGATGTCCACCTGCGGGCGCCAGCCGAGCTCGATGTCCGCGCGGCTCGCGTCCAGCGCGGAATCCCGTAGGTCACCGAGCCGCGCGGGGGCGTACTCCGGTTCGTCGGCCGCGCCCGCGGCCCGCGCGACCAGGCCGTGCAGTTCGCGGTCGCTGGTGCGCACCCCGGTACCGATGTTGTAGCGGCGCCCGTTGCCCGCGGCGCCCGCGGCGGCGAGGAACGCGGCGGCCACATCGCCGACGTAGACGTAGTCCCGGGTGTTGCCCCCGTCGCCGAACACCGTGGTGGATTCCCCGGCGAGCAGCCGCCCGGCGAAGATCGCCACGACCCCGGCCTCCCCGTGCGGATCCTGGCGCGGCCCGTACACATTGGCGAGCGCGAGGTTGGTGCACTCCAGGCCGTAGAGGTGGCGGAAGGTGTTCAGGTAGATCTCCCCGGCCGCTTTGCTTGCCGCATAAGGGGATTCCGGGTCCACCGGGGAGGCCTCGGTGATCGGGAGCTCGGCCGCGCTTCCGTAGATGGAGCCGCCCGAGGAGGAGAACACGATCTTGCGCACGCCCGCCTTGCGCGCGGCCTCGGCGAGATTGATGGTGCCGAGCACATTGGCGCGGGCGTCGGCGAGCGGATCGGTGACACTGGAGCGCACATCGATCTGCGCGGCGAGGTGGAAGATCACCTCGGGGGCCGCATCCCGCACGATGCCGGGAAGTTCCTCGCCGGTGATGTCGGCCTCGACGAGCGAGCAGGTCCCGCCGGCCAGCGCACCGGCCAGGTTGTCCTTGCTGCCCCTGCTCAGGTCATCGAGGACGGTGACCCGGTGCCCCTCGGAGAGCAACAGGTCGACGAGGGTGGATCCGATGAATCCGGCTCCGCCGGTCACGAGTGCGTGCATGGCAGGCAGCGTAGGACACGCCTTCTCAGCGGTTCGTGACCGCGTGCCGGAGCAGCGTGCCGAGCACCGCGCGGTCCTTGCCGAGAGCCGCGCCGGGCACCTGGGTGAGGGCGTGCAGCCGGGACCCGGAGTGCACTCGGGCCGCGCGGGCCGCCTTGCGCCAGCCGAGCGCGCCGAACCGCCGCGCGGCCTCCTGGAACAGGGCGCGCTCCTCGCGGAAGCGGTCCCCGTCGGTGGCCATCGTCGAGGAGACGCTCGCCCCGTGCCTGCGGTACCTGAAACACGGCTCGGTCAGCACGAGCAGCCGCTCGCCCTGTTCGATCAGGTCCAGTTCGAGCGCGAGATCCTGGGTGGTGCGCAGATCCGGCCGGAACCCGGTCGCCGTGATCGCCTCGGTACGCCAGCTCAGCGAGGGGAAATACAGCCAGTTCCCGCGCAGCAGGCTGGTCGCGAGCGGTTCCCCGCCGAGCACCAGTTCCTCGCGCACCCGCGGCGCGTAGATCCGGTGTTTGACCGCGTCGGCGAGCCCGGTCGCCGGTTCGCCGTGTTCGTCGATCACCTCCACACCCGGCTGGATCATTCCGATGCCCTCGTGCCTCGCCGCCGCGGCGCGCACGGTACGCACGTAGTTCGGCGCGAGCAGGTCGTCGGTGCCGAGCAGGGTCACCCGCTCGTACTCCGCCAGTTCGAGGCAGCGCTGGAAGTTTCCGGTGACCCCCAGATTGCGCGGGTTGCGGAAGTAGCGGACCCGCTCGTCGGCGAGCGAGTCGAACCATTCGGGAACCCCTTCGGCATCCCCGTCGTCGACCACGGTCAGCCGCCAGCCGCCGGTGTCCTGGGCGAGCACGCTGTGCACCGCCTCGCGCATCAGGGCGACGTCGCCGTAGAACGGCAACAGGATGTCGATCTCGGGTTCGTTCTCGCTCGTGAACTCGCTCATCGCACCCATCCTGGCACCTCGCCGTATCGGTTCCGAAGCGAGGTAGTACCTGGACGATGGTACAGGTAGTGTGGTGAGAACCATCACGGGATTCACGCGCCTGTGCTGGTTGCGCCGCCGCTACCGATAAGTAACATCAGCCTCGACCTGTGCAAATCCGCATGTCATGGCAAGGTTTGCGCAATAGGGAAAGCAGCAAGAAACCAGCTAGGCCCATTTACACGAGGAGGTCGAGGCAGACCGATGAACATCGTCGTCCTTGTCAAGCAGGTGCCGGACACCTATTCGGAGCGCAAACTCAGCGATGCCGACAGCACGCTCGACCGCGACTCCGCCGACGCCGTGCTCGACGAGATCAATGAGAAGGCCGTCGAGCAGGCGCTGCAGATCAAGGAAGCCGGAGAGGGCGAGGTGACCGTGGTCTGCGTCGGCCCCGACCGGGCGACCGACGCGATCCGCAAGGCGCTCTCCATGGGCGCGGACAAGGCCGTGCACGTCTGCGATGACGCCCTGCACGGCTCCGACGTGCTCGCCACGGCCAAGGTGATCGCCGCGGCGATCGGCAAGGGCGACGCGCCCGATCTGGTGCTGGCGGGCAACGAGGCGACCGACGGTGGCGGCGGGGCGATCCCGGCCATCCTGTCCGAACTGCTCGGCCTTCCGCAGCTGACGCACGCCCGCGAGGTCAGCATCGAGGGCCAGACGGTCAAGGCCACCCGGGAGACCGACGAGGGCCTGACCTACCTCGAGGCGAACCTGCCCGCGATCGTCTCGGTTGCGGAGAAGATCAACGAGCCGCGGTACCCCTCCTTCAAGGGCATCATGGCCGCGAAGAAGAAGCCCGTCGACACGTTCACCGTGGCCGACCTCGGGGTCGACGCCGGTGAGGTCGGCCTGGGCAACGCCTGGTCCGCGGTCACCGAGGCCGCGCCGAAGCCACCGCGCGCCGCGGGTCAGAAGGCCGAGGACGAGGGCGACGGCGGCACCAAGATCGCCGAGTACCTGGTCACGCAGAAGCTGATCTGAGCAACCCCGACGAGACGGAAGAAAGAGGAGAACAATGGCAGAAGTACTTGTGCTCGTCGACCACCTCGACGGGGAAGCCAAGAAGTCGACCTTTGAACTGCTCACCGCCGCGCGCCGGATCGGGGAGCCCTCCGCGGTCGTGGTCGGCGCCGCGGGATCGGCGGCCAAGCTGAAGGACTCGCTCGCCGGATACGGCGCCGCCAAGGTGTACGCGGCCGAGTCCGAGGACGCGGGCACCTACCTGGTCACCCCTGAGGTGAACGCCCTGGTCGCGGTGGCCGAGCAGGCCTCGCCGGCCGCGGTGCTCGTGCCCGCGACGGCGCGCGGCAAGGAGATCGCCGCCCGGGTCGCGGTGCGGCTGGGCTCCGGTCTGCTCGTGGACGCGGTCGACGTCGCCGAGGACGGCAGCGTCACCCAGTCCATCTTCGGTGGCGGCTTCATCGTCAAGTCCAAGGCGAGCAAGGGTGCCCCGGTGATCAGCCTGCGCGCGGGCTCGGTCGAGCCGGAGCAGTCCAGCGGTGCCGCGGCGGAGGAGACCGTCTCGGCGCCCGCGGTGGACGCCGCGAAGTCGGCCAAGATCACCGGTAACGAGCCGATCGTCGGCGGGGACCGCCCGGAGCTCACCGAGGCCTCGGTCGTGGTCTCCGGTGGCCGCGGTGTCGGCTCCGCGGAGCAGTTCGAGGTCGTCGAGAAGCTGGCCGACTCGCTCGGCGCGGCCGTCGGCGCGTCCCGTGCCGCGGTCGACTCCGGCTACTACCCGCAGCAGTTCCAGGTGGGTCAGACCGGGAAGACCGTCTCCCCGCAGCTGTACATCGCGCTCGGTATCTCCGGGGCGATCCAGCACCGCGCCGGGATGCAGACCTCGAAGACGATCGTCGCGGTCAACAAGGACCCGGAGGCGCCGATCTTCGAGATCACCGACTACGGCGTCGTCGGGGACCTGTTCAACGTGGCTCCGCAGCTCACCTCCGAGGTGCAGGGCCGCAAGGGCTGATCATTCAGGGGTAGCCCAGAGGACTGAAACATCGCGGGCCCGGTGCGTATTTCGCACCGGGCCCGCGATGTTCGTGGGAAGGTCCACCACCCCAGTGGAAAAGGTCATACTGCGCCCGGGTTCCCCATGGATACCAAGAGTTTCCTGTATGTTTGCGTGTGAGGTCACGGTAAAGCGTGGCGTCGGAAAATGGCATCGAGTAGACAGAGCTTATGACTTCCTCAGAACTGTTGGCGAGCACGCCCGCGAGCGCGGCGAGCGGCCAGTACTCACTGTTGGTGACGAGGGACCCGGACGAGGTACGCGCCGCACAGCGGCTGCGCTACGACGTTTTCGCGGGGGAAATGGGGGCGACTCTTCCTACCGAGGAACCCGGCATCGATGTCGATCCGTTCGACGAATTCTGCGACCACATCGTGGCGCGGGACGACTCGACCGGCGCGATCGTCGGCACCTACCGGATGCTCTCACCCGCACGGGCCCGCGAGGCCGGGAAACTGTACTCGGACACCGAATTCGATCTGAGCAATCTGGACGCACTCCGTGCCGAGATGGTGGAGGTCGGCCGGTCCTGTGTCGCCCCGGGGCACCGCAACGGGGCCGTGATGAGCCTGGTCTGGGCCGGGATCGCCAAGTACCTGCTCGGCGCGGGCGGGAAATACCTCGTCGGCTGCAGCTCGGTGCCGGTCGCGGACGGTGGCGCGGAGGCGGCGGGCGTCTGGGACATCGTCTCGGCCAAGCACTACGCGCCCGAGCCGTACCGGGTGCGACCGCTGCATCCGTTCGATGTGGACAGCGCGCCCCGGCCGACCAGGGGACGGATTCCCCCGCTGCTTCGCGGATATCTCCGGCTCGGTGCCTGGGTCTGCGGGCCGCCGATGCTCGACGCGGAGTTCGGCGTTGCCGATTTCTTCATCCTGTTCTCGATGGACAATGTCGACCATCGCTATGTCCGGTTCTTCCTCGGTGATCAGCTTGGGGACCACAGCGCATGATCAACCCATACCTGCCTGTCGCACCGTGCGGCTCCGGGTGTGTCGCGGGTAAACCGGCAACCGTTTCCTGGTTGCGGGTGACCGCCCGGTTCGTCGTCGTCATCAGCATGCTCCTGCTCGCGCTTTGCACCTCGCCGGTGCTGTTCGTGCTGCGTGAGTGCCCGCGGCAGCGCTACGTGAAATGGCTCTTCGGCAGGCTCATCTCCGCGTTCGGCGCGCGCCTCGAAGTGCACGGCGACACGGCCTTCGGCTCCGATTTCGGCGCGAACCCCGGCCAGGGGGAACGGGACGACGCCAGCTACGAGAAGCGTGGCGCCCTCGTGGTCAACAACCACGTCTCCTGGCTGGACGTCGTCGCGGTCAACGCGGTGCACCCGATGCGCGCGCTCGGCAAGAGCGAGATCGCCCGCTGGCCGGTGATCGGCTGGCTGGCGAAGGTCGCGGGCACCATATTCCTGCGCCGCGACGAACTGTCCACCCTGCCGGGCACCATCGCCGAGGTCACGAAGGCGCTCCGGGCCGGATCGCTGATCAGCGTCACCCCCGAAGCGACGACCTGGTGCGGGCTCGCCTCCGGGCACTTCCGCCCGGCGACCTTCCAGGCCGCCATCGACGGCGGGGTTCCGGTGCTGCCGATCGCCGTCCGCTACCGGCTCGAGGACGGCACCCCCACCACCTGGCCCGCGTTCATCGGGGACGACACGCTGCTCGACTCCATGCTGCGCGCCGGGCGGCTGCGCGGGCTCGTCGTGGAACTGCACGTGCTGGACGAGATCGCCCCCGGCCGGGCCGCCGACCGCCGCGAGCTCGCAGTGATCACCGAGCGGGCCATGCGCGCGGTGCTGGACGACGGCCGCGCGGAGGTTCCGATGGCCAGGCAGCACCCCATCAAGGAGCTCCGCCCGGAGTAGGAATCATGAATTGTCCCGAGACGGCTTGAGCCGCGGTGTGGGTAGCGGAACCTCAGGCGCTCCCTCGCTCCGGGATCGGCCTCCTCATGTATGCCCATACGCCACGTCGGCGCTGTCCTCGCGAGGAAACGCCTGAGAACCCACCGCGGTGCTGGTTGCGTGGGTGGTGGAAGCGGCTACGCCGCTGAAAAAGACGAGGTAGTCCAGGGACTGGACCTCCAGCGCTCTGGAGGTCGCAAGGTGGGTGCCATGACATCCACCTCGGAGCGCACCGAGTCGTTGTGGTCTCGGCATTACCGCTCCACGGCCCTCGGCGCGGTCCTGCTGATCACCCTGGTCGCCTTCGAGGCGATGGGGGTGGCCACCGCGATGCCGACGATGGTGGGCGCGTTGCACGGTGGCGCGCTCTACGCCTGGCCGTTCGTCGCCTACCTCGCCGCGAGCATGGGCACCACGGTGCTCGGCGGCGCGTGGTGCGACAACCGTGGCCCGCGGGTGCCCTTGCTGACCGGGCTCGCGGTGTTCTGCGCCGGGCTGCTGCTCGCCGGATGCGCGCCGACGATGCCGTTGCTGCTGCTCGGGCGCACCGTCCAGGGACTCGGCGCCGGTCTGCAGGCGGTGGCACTGCAGGTGCTGATCGCGGCGGTGTTCCCGGACCGGTTGCGGCCCAAGGTCTACGGGCTCACCGCGGCGGCCTGGGTGCTTCCGGCCGTACTGGGCATGCCGCTGGCCGGGCTCGCCGCGCAGTACGCCTCCTGGCGACTGGTCTTCCTCGCCCTGGTTCCCTTGGTGCTGCTCGGATTCCTGCTGCTGGTGCCCGCGGTACGGGGACTGGGCGGACCCGATTCCGGATCCCGCACCGGACCGGGGCGGTTGCTCGCCGCGCTCGGGGTGACCGTGGGCATCGCCGGGGTGAGCTGGGCCGGTCAGCATCCGGGGCCTGCCGCGCTCGGCTACGGCGTGCCCGCGCTGGTGGTGCTCGCCCTCGCGCTGCACCGGCTGCTGCCGCGCGGCACCGTGCGGGCCCGCCGTGGACTGCCGGTCGTGGTGCTCGCCCGCGGGCTGATGGCCGGGGCCACCGACGCGGTCGAGGCCTTCCTTCCCCTGGTGCTGACGGTCGTGCACGGGTACTCGCCGGTGCTCGCCGGAATACCGCTCACGATGATGGCGCTCGGCTGGTCGGCCGCGTCCTACTGGCAGGGAAGACACCCCGGACTGGCCAGGGAGCGCCTGCTGGGCGCCGGATTCGTCTTCCTGGTCCTTGGCCTGGCCTGCGTGCTCGCCGTGACCGCGCCGTTCGTGCCCGGCTGGCTGGCGCTGATCGGCTGGCCCCTGGTCGGATTCGGCAACGGCATCGGGATGCCCAGCATGAACGTGCTGCTGTTCCGGCTGTCCCCGGAGCGGGAGCGCGGCCTGAACGTCTCGGCGATGCAGCTCGCCGACCGGGGCTCGGCCACCCTGTTCATCGGTCTCGGCGGGGCACTGCTGGCCGAGCTCGGTGGATCGGGGGCGCCCGGCCCTGGAGTCGCGGTGCTCGTGTGCGGAATGCTCCTGCTGTGCGCCGTGGGTGCGATCGTCTCGCGAAGGGCCAGGTGAGCTCGCGTATCCTGGGTACGTTATGCCGTATCTCGACCATGCCGCGACCACGCCGATGCGCCCCGAGGCGGTCGCCGTGCTGACCGAGGCGCTCCGGGCAGCGGGCAACCCGTCCTCGCTGCACGCCTCGGGACGGGCCGCGCGCAGGCGGGTCGAGGAGGCGCGCGAGTCCTGCGCGGCCCGCCTCGGTGCGCGTGCCTCGGAGGTGATCTTCACCGGAGGCGGCACCGAGGGGGACAATCTCGCGGTCAAGGGGATCTACTGGGCGCGCCGGGCGGAGGACCCGCGCAGGCGCCGGGTGCTCGTCTCCGCGGTGGAGCACCACGCCGTGCTGGACACCGCGGAATGGCTGCGCGATCACGAGGAGGCCGAGCTCGTGGTGCTCGGCGTGGACGCGAGCGGCAGGGTCGCGCCGGAGGAGTTGCGCGCCGCCATCGGGGACGATCCGGATTCGGTGGCGCTGGTGAGCGTGATGCTGGCGAACAACGAGGTGGGCACGGTGAATCCGGTGCGCGAGCTGGCCGCGATCGCCGCCGGGCACGGGATCCCGGTGCACACCGACGCGGTGCAGGCGGTCGGCGTGCTCGAAGTGGACTTCGCCGCGCTCGGGGTGGCCGCGCTGAGCTGCAGCGCGCACAAGATCGGCGGGCCGGTCGGGGCCGGGGCGCTGTTGCTGCGCCGGGACACCGCGTGCACCCCGGTGCTGCACGGCGGCGGACAGGAACGCGAGGTGCGCTCGGGAACCCTTGCCACCGCGACGATCCTGGGTTTCGTGCGGGCGCTCGAGCTCGCGGTCTCCGAACGGGAAACGCATGCCGGGGAACTGGCCCGGCTGCGGGCGCTGCTGCTCACCGCGGTGTGTGCCGCGGTCCCCGATGCCGTCGTCAACGGCCCGGAACACGGCGGCCTCCCCGGGATCGCCCACGTGAGCTTCCCCGGCTGCCGTGGTGACACGCTGCTGGCCGCACTGGATGCGCGGGGGATCGAGTGCTCGACCGGATCGGCGTGCACCGCCGGGGTCTCCCGGCCGAGTCATGTACTGCTCGCCATGGGGGCGGACGCTGAGGCGGCACGCGGCTGCCTGCGCTTCTCCCTCGGGCACACCTCGACGGACGCGGATGTCAGCGCGCTCGGTGAGGTGCTCGGGGAAGCCGTGACCGGGGCGCGTGGGCGTGGGGTGCCCTCGCTGCGCCGGAGGAAGACCGACCGAGTGAAGGAGATGTCATGAAGGTCCTCGCCGCGATGAGCGGTGGTGTCGACTCGGCGGTCGCCGCCGCGCGCGCCGTCGAGGCGGGCCACGAGGTGACCGGGGTGCACATGGCGCTCTCGGCGAAACCGGGCACCCTGCGCACCGGATCCCGTGGTTGCTGCACCATCGAGGACGCCGGTGATGCCCGCCGCGCCGCCGACATGCTCGGGATTCCGTTCTATGTCTGGGATTTCTCCGAGGAGTTCACCGAGGAAGTGGTCGCCGACTTCCTCGCCGAATACGAACGGGGCCGAACCCCGAACCCGTGCGTGCGGTGCAACGAGCGGATCAAGTTCGCCGCACTGCTCGAACGCGCGATCGGGCTCGGTTTCGACGCGGTGTGCACCGGACACTACGCCCGACTGTCCACTGTGGACGATTCCCCGGAGTTGCGCCGCAGCGTGGACGAAGGCAAGGACCAGTCCTATGTGCTGGCCTCGCTCACCGCGGAGCAGCTGCGGCATTCCCTGTTCCCGCTCGGCGGAAGCCGCAAGTCCGAGGTGCGCGCCGAGGCCGAGCGGCGTGGCCTGTTCGTGGCGCGCAAACCGGATTCGCACGACATCTGCTTCATCGCGGACGGGGACACCCGTGGATTCGTCGAGTCCCGGCTCGGCACCCGCCCGGGCACCATCGTGGACGACGAGACCGGCGAGGTGCTCGCCGAGCACGCGGGCGTGCACGGGTTCACCGTCGGCCAGCGCAAGGGGATCGGTGTCGAGGCCCCCGCGGTGGACGGGCGTCCGCGCTACGTGCTCTCCCTGGAACCGGTGACCGCCACCGTCCGGGTGGGTTCCCGGGACCGGCTGACCGTCGATGAGATCGAGTGCTCCGAGGTGATCTACCCGGGCGGGCAGCAGCTCGCCGGTCCGGCCGAGGTCACCGTGCAGATCCGGGCGCACGGCGGGGTCGCACCCGCGGTGGTGGCCCCGGTCGAGGACGGGGTGACGGTGCACCTGCGCGAGTCCATCAGCGGGGTCGCGCCCGGCCAGAAATTGGTCGCCTACACCGAATCCGCGGATGGCGACCTGGCCCTGCTGGCCGCCACCATCGACAGGACAGCGTAGAATTCGAGTAAGAATCGGCGCCGAGGCTAACCCGCGTGCGGTATTTGCGGAGAGTGCTTTCCGGCGCCGATTTTTTACTGTTTTCTTGACGCCGGTCCGTCGTTTTTCCGATGTTGTTCGCTTCTCGTTCATCTGACGCCGCCGGTTGATAAAAGCTTCTTAAAACCACGGTAATCACGGGGGATTCCCTGTCGTGGTCCGTGAGTCGCGTCGCTGTTTGTGCCTTCGTGATACCTGGGCGTAACGTCATCGACACGAATTCCGCATCGGCCTAAGGCAGCCCGTTCGCCATTCGAAATCGCGTGGACCAATCAACTCGGTTTCCGAGTAATAACAAGGGAGGGTTCGCCATGGATGTCGCATTTGCGGGCGGCGTACACGGTCCAACGGCACTCGAATCGTTTCTCGGTATCACCTTGGACGCGCTCGCCGAGGGTGCCAAGGACAGGGAGGGGCCGATCCCCGCGGGCGATCCGGCCACGCTCGCCCCGCGGTGGCGCGCCGAACTGGGCGAACTGCTGCCGGAGAGCGGATCCGAACCGGGCGAGGTGCTCGCCGGGCTCGTCCGTCAGCTCGCCGCGGGTGCGGCCGATCCCTCGGATCCCGCCTGCGCCGCGCACCTGCTCTGCCCGCCGCTGGCGCTGGCGGTGGCCGCCGATACCGCGGCGGGCTCGGTGAACGCCTCGCTCGATTCCTGGGACCAGGCCCCGTTGGCGAGCGTGCTCGAGGAGCAGCTGGTGGACGCGTTCTCCCGGCTGGTCGGTTTCCCGGACACCTCGGCCGGCGTGCTCACCTCGGGCGGGACCGAGTCGAACCTGATGGGCCTGCTTCTCGCGCGGGACAACGTGATCCGGCGCCGTCGCGGGGTCGAGGTGGCACGCAGCGGCCTCGCGGGCACCGGGGACACGTTCCGGATCCTGTGCTCGGAGGCCGCGCACTTCTCGATCGCCCGGTGCGCCGGGTTCCTCGGTCTCGGTGAGGACGCGGTGCTTCCGGTTCCCGTCGACGAGGCGCACCGGATGCGGCCCGAGGAGCTGACCCGCAGCCTGGAGATGGTGCGCGGCCGTGGCCGGGTGCCGCTCGCGGTCGTGGCCACGGCGGGCACCACGGACCTCGGCGGGATCGACCCGATCGCCGAGCTCGAGCCGATCGCCCGCGAATACGGCGCCTGGTTGCACGTGGACGCCGCCTACGGTGGGGGAGCGCTGTTCTCCGCCACGCTGGTCCGGTTGCTCGAAGGGATCGAGCGTGCCGATTCGGTGAGCCTGGATCTGCACAAGTTCGGCTGGCAGCCCGTTGCCGCGGGTGCGTTCCTGACCCGTGCCGCGGACAGCTTCGCCCCGCTGGACCGCACGGTCGCCTATCTCAACAGCGAGGACGATGAGCGCGCCGGGTACACCAGCAGGCTCGGTCATTCGCTGCGCACCACCCGGCGCGCCGACGCGTTCAAGGTCGCGGTCACTCTGCGCAGCTTCGGCAAAGCCGGACTCGGCGAACTCGTCGACCGCTGCCACGCGCTCGCCGAGAACGCCGCCGAGTTCGTCCGGGAGCATCCGAAGCTGGAGCTGCGCGCCGATCCGGTACTGAGCACCGCGGTTTTCCGTTACCTGCCAAGCGATCCGGCGCGCGGCGCGGCGATCAACGCGGAGATCCGCCGGTCCCTGCTCGCGGAAGGGCTGGCCGTGATCGGCCGGACGGGCATGCTCGATTCCTCCGGCGCCGAGGCGATCTATCTGAAACTGACCCTGCTCAACCCGAACACCACACCGGGGGAGGTGCAGGAATTGCTGCGTCACATTCTCGCGAAGGGTGCGAGTGCGGAGGCCGCGCGGTGAGGCCACGCGGGCCCTATCTGCTACTCGTTCTCGCCGCACTGTGCTGGGGAACGCAGGCCACCGCAGCGAAGTACGCGCTCGGCGGACTCGGTCCGGCTGCCGTGCTGCTGGCCGGGCTGCTCGGCGCGAACCTCGTGCTGTGGCCGCTGGCGCTGCTGCGCGGGCTGCGCCCCCCGGAACGGATCGGCCGGTACTTCCTGCTCGGCCTGCTCGAACCCGGGCTGGCCTATGGACTGCTCACCGTCGGGCTCGGCTACACGACGGCCACGAACGCATCCCTGCTCAACGCCACCGAATCCTGTTTCGTGGTGCTGCTCTCCGCGATATTCCTCGGCGAACGGCTCGGCATCCGCGCGGTGGCCGGGCTGCTCCTGTCCTGTGCCGGAGTGCTTGCGCTACAAGGAATCGGCGCGAACGTACACGGCAACCTCGGGGATGTGCTCGTGGTGCTCGGTGCGCTGAGTGCCGCGCTCTACTCGCTGCCCGCCCGCGGGGCAGCCCGCACCACCGACGCCTTGTCCATGACCACCTACCAGTTCACCGCGGCCCTGATCCTGGCCATCCCGGTCTCCGTGCTGGCCTGGTCGACCGGGGCGGAGGCGCTGCCGCTGCACGCCGCGCCCCGCTTCTGGATCGCCGCGGTGATCATGGGAACCATCGGTTACGCCGCGAGTTTCCTGCTCTACAACCGGGCGATCGCCACGGTTCCGGTCGGTGCGGCGGGCATGGTGCTCAATCTCATCCCGGTGTTCGGTGTGGTCCTCGCGGTCGCCTTCCTCGGTGAACGGCTGCTGATGTGGCATGCGGTCGGCGCCGTGCTCATCGGGGCCGGTATCGCCCTGTTCCCGACCCATCGCACCCAGGGAGGTGAGCGAGATGCCGGCCACCCAAGTGAAATCGGCGAATACGCTCCTTGACGAGACCACCCGGCACATCATCGAACAGTTGCAGGAGGACGGGCGCCGATCCTATGTGACGATCGGGAAAGCGGTCGGCCTTTCGGAAGGTGCGGTGCGCCAACGGGTGCAGCGGCTCGCCGATGCCGGGGTGATCGAGATCTTCGCGGTCTCCGATCCACGCCTGGCCGGGCTCGCGCGTCAGGCGCTCGTCGCGGTGACCGTGGAGGGACCACTCGATCCGGTCGCCGACGCGCTCGCCGAATTCGACGAGGTCGAGCAGCTGACGATCTGCGCGGGGCGGTTCGACCTCCTCTGCGAGGTCGTGTGCGCCGACGATGCGGGTCTCGCGCTGTTGCTCTCTCAGCGGATCCGCACCGTTCCCGGGGTGCGTGGTGCGGAGACGCTCATCCACCTCGAGGTGCGCAAGCGCCGTCACCGCTGGACGACGTGCTGAGTACCGGTCACATCGGAACCCGTCCCGGGCGGCAGGCGAGCAGGCCGACCACGAGTTCCACGAGCAGCACCGCGAGCAGAGCGAACACCGGGACTTCCCAGGCTCCGGTCGCGGTGTGCAGCAGGCCGAACAGCAGCGGGCCGAATCCGGCGAGCAGATAACCGACGCCCTGGCTCATTCCGGAAAGCGCGGCCGCCCCGGTCGGCGTCTCGGTGCGCGCGATCGTCAGATACAACGCGAGCGGCTGGGCCGCACCCGCCCCGATACCGATCAGGATCACCCAGACCGCGGCGGTCGAGACCGGGGCGTAGAGACAGCCGAGAATCCCGGCGGCGCAGCACACCACGATCGGCACCATCAACGGCCGCTGATCGCCCAATTTCTCGGCGAGCAGCGGGGTGTCGAAGGAGACCACGAGACCGCCGACTCCGACGAGCCCGGCGAGCAGGCCCGCCCCGTCCGCGGAGATCCCGCGATCGCGGAACATGGTCGGCAGAAACGAGGTCATGGCGTAGAAGAACACGCTCTGCGCGCCCGCATAACAGGTGACCTGCCATGCGATCCGCTTGCGGTAGATCCCGAGTCCTGCGGCGGCAGGAGTGCTTTCCCTTGCGCCGTAACGGAATTGGGGAATCCAGGCGAGCGCGGCGGCTGCGGCGGGCAGTGCCCAGAGCCCGGTCGCCAGCGGCAGGTTCGCGCCCAGTGCGTGATAGAGCGGGACCGCGAGCGTGGTGCTGGCCAGCACGCAGAACCCGTAGCAGAGCATGTACCAGCCGAGCATCGTGCCCGAAGGCCGCCCGGCCCGCCGTTTGATCACGCTGATGGTGAGCACATTGCAGAAGGCCAGCGCGCCCGCCGCGAACACGGTGCCGAGGAAAAGGACGAACGATCCGCCGAGCATGCGCAGCGCCTGGGTGAGGGTGAGCAGGATGAGCGCAATCCCGATCGGGCGTTCCTCTCCGAATCGCCGGGCCAGGGGCGGGGCGAAGAAGGAGACCACGCCGAAGCAGAACACCGGCAGGGCGGCGAGCACCGTGACCGCGGAGCCGGTGAGCCCGAACCAGTGCGCGACTTCCGGGAACAACGGGGGAAGGCTGGTGATCGCCGGGCGCAGGTTCAGGGCGATGAGCAACACCCCGAGTACCAGGAGCAAGGGTGTCGAGGTCCGGTGTGGACGTTGGAGAATTTCCGCACGCATGATCACCGATCCTGGTACAGGATGATCCGGCGAAACAGGATTTCTCGACCGAGAACTTGTACGATCCGATCATGCACCGGATGCTGCGGGAGGAAATCTTCGGTGCGGGAGGCATCGCGGTCGCCGCGGAGGAGACTGAGCTCGGGAACCGCGGGATGGCCCCGCACAGCCACGACTTCATCGAGCTCGCGGGCACGGCAAGGCACGCCTCCGCGGTCGGCCGGGTCCAGGTGCGCACCGGTTCGGTCATCGCGCTGCGTCCCGGGGACTGGCACGCCTACGATCGCTGCGCGGGGCTGCGGCTGTGCAACCTCGGTCTCGGCACCGAGCTGTTGCACCGCGAGTTGTCCTGGCTGCGTTCGGATCCGGTGCTGGGCAGCGTGCTGTGGCCGGTGGAACGGTCGAAATGGCCCGCGCAGCACCGGATAGCCCGGCTCGATCGGAGCACGCTCGAGCGGCTCGGCGATCCGGACGGGGGAACGCACCAGACGGATCGGGCAGCTGCTGTGCGTCATCGGTGAGCTCACCGCGCACCGGGGCACGGCCGTCCCGGTGACCCCGGAAGTGGTCGCCGCGGCCGTGGGACTGCTCGAGCAAGAGCCCGCGCATCCCTGGTCGGTGCGCGAACTCGCCGCGGCGGCCGGGGTTTCGGCTGCACACCTGGCGCGGTTGTTCGCCACGCACCTCGGCGCGGCTCCGATGGAGTGCCTCGGCAGGTTGCGGGCCGAGCGCGCGGCGGCGTTGCTCATCGAGATCCGGTTGCCCGTCGCGGAAATCGGCCGCGAAGTCGGCTGGCCCGATCCGGCCTATGCGAGCAGGCGGTTCCGCGCGTTCTTCGGGGTCAGCCCGCGTACCTATCGCACGCGCTACGCGAGCTCAGACCACTAGGCCGATCGCGAGGACGCCACCACCGAGTACCGTGCAGATGATCCCGTTGACCACGCGGTTCGCCAGCACGATCGCGACGAACTCCCGCAGGAACGCGCTCGGCAGGAAATAGAAGGCCGTGGGTGAACCGAGCACGTCGAGGCGTACCCCGATCCGCCGGGAGAGCAGCGCGGTGCGCAGTACGTGGAAATTGTTGGTCACCGCGGCGATCCGCTTCGGCCTTGGCTCCCGCGCGTCCAGGATCGCCCTGCTGTAGCGCAGATTCTCTTCCGTGGTGCGCGCCTGATCCTCGAGTTCGATGTCCTTTTCCGGAATGCCCTTGGTGACCAGATATCCGGCCATGGCCTCGGCTTCGGAAACGGCCTCGTCACCGCCCTGCCCGCCGCTGACGACCAGGACCGGTGCGGTGTCGGCGTGCTGGTAGATCCGGGCCGCCTGGTCGAGCCTGCTGGCCAGCAGCGGGGGAACCCGTTTCCCGATCAGCCCGGAACCGAGCACCACGACGGCGTCGAATTTCCGCCGGCGTGCCGTGCGGCTGTAGACCACCGAGTACAGCAGGAAGGTGACGAACAGGAAGGCGAGATAGCAGGAGACCAGCACGATGGCGCCGAGCACCACGCGGGGCCAGTCCAGATCGATCCGGGCGGTCAGCCAGAAGGCGGCGTACAGCGCGAACATGCCGAGCCCGGCGAACAGCGAGAGCAAATTCGCCGGGCGCCGTCCCTCGTGGCGCAGCATCGTGAGGCCGTTGATCACCAGCGCGACCGGAAGCACGAGCACCAGCAGCAGAACGGCGCCGAAGAACGCGGTCACCAGTGCGAGCCCGATCCAGTGCACCTTCGTGGCGTTGGCGAACAGGAACAGCAGGAAGAAGATCAGCGCGATGCTGAGCCAGATCCCATTGCTGTAGCGACGGCGGTCCCGCACCATGCCGATCGCGAAGAACAGCAAGGCGAGTGCCATCGCCACAAAAAAGAACGTGCCCATCCGCACTCCCCTCGAACACGCTTGGTGACAACTCAGTGTGGCAGACTCGCCGGAGAGGAGTGATGCCGCAATGTCAGAAACGTCCGCACCGTCCGCCGAACAGGTCGAGCGGTTGCACGCCTTCTACCGCGATCTGCACGAGCACCCCGAGCTGTCTTTCGCCGAGCACCGCACCGCGCAGTGCATCGCCGAACGGCTCGCCGGACTGGACGCCGAGGTGACCACCGGGATCGGTGGCACGGGCGTGGTCGCCGTGCTGCGCAACGGGGACGGCCCGCTGGTGATGCTGCGCGCGGACATCGACGCGCTGCCGGTCGCCGAGGCCACCGGGCTGCCGTACGCGAGCACTGCCACGGGCACCGGACCCGATGGTGCCGAGGTTCCGGTGATGCACGCCTGCGGGCACGATATGCACGCCACCTGTCTGCTCGGCACCCTCGAACAACTCGATGCCCGTCGCGCGGACTGGTCCGGCACGGTGCTCGGGGTGTTCCAGCCCGCCGAGGAACTCGCCAAGGGCGCCGAGGCGATGCTCGCCGATGGACTCTTCGACCGGTTCGGCACCCCGGAGATCGTGCTCGGCCAGCATGTCGCGCCGCTTCCGGCCGGTGTACTCGGGCATGGCAGCGGGCCGACCATGGCCAGCAGCGATTCCGTGCGGGTGCGGGTTTTCGGCCGTGGCGGGCACGGTTCGCGCCCGGACACCACCGTGGATCCGGTCGTGCTCGCCTCCTCGATCGTGTTGCGGCTGCAGGGAATCGTGGCCCGCGAGGTGACACCGACCGAGACCGCCGTGGTCACCGTGGGCAAACTGGTCGCCGGGACCAAGGACAACATCATTCCCGACCAGGCCGAGCTCGGGATCAACCTGCGCGCGTACTTGCCGGAGGTCCGGGCGCAACTGCGCGCCGCCGTGGAACGCATCGTGCGCGGGGAATGTGAGATCAGCGGCGCGCCGAAGGCGCCCGAGATCGAGTGGACGGTCAGTGCCCCGGTCACGGTCAACGATCCGGAGGCGGCCGCGCGCACCGTGGCGGCGTTCACCGAGCGGTTCGGTGCCGAACGGGTCATGCCGATGCCGACCGTCACCGCGAGCGAGGACGTCGGCGTGTTCGGTGCGGCCGCCTCGATCCCGACCGTGTTCTGGTTCTGGGGTGGGCTCGACCCGGAGCGGGTCATGACGGCCTTCGCGCAGGGACGGTTCGAAAAGGACATCCCGAGCAACCACTCCCCGGAATTCGCCCCGGTGCCCGAACCTACGATCGTCACCGGGGTACAGGCACTGACCACGGCGGCGCTCACCTGGCTCGGCGGCGCGCGCTGAGCAGTGGCGCTGCGCCACACGGCCGCTACCTCGCGGGGTCGGCCGTGCTGTGCGTGCGAGCCGCGGCGCGAGCTACCGTTGCCCATGCTCATCACGCGTGTATCCCGCCGCAGCAGTGACCGTTCCGGCCCGGAGCGGCAGGCGTGAGCGCCGTCCATCCGGTCGACCGGCGCCCGGGAGCGGGTGAGCTCCTGCTCGGTGCGCTGCAGCACGTCGGCGCGATGTACACCGGGGTGGTGGCACCGCCACTGGTGATCGGCGCGGCCGTCGGACTCGATCCCGCGAAGCTGAGCCTGCTCATCGGGGCCAGCCTGTTCACCTCCGGAATCGCCACCCTGTTGCAGACGCTCGGCATCTGGCGGTTCGGCGCGCGGCTGCCGCTGGTGAACGGGGTGACCTTCGCCTCGGTCGCTCCGGTGCAGGCGATCGCCGAGGAACACGCCGGACCTTCGGCGCTCGGCTACGTCTACGGCGCCACGCTCATCGGCGGTGCGCTGATGGTGCTGCTCGCTCCGGTGTTCTCCCGGCTGCTCACGTTCTTCCCGCCGGTGGTCACCGGAACGGTCATCACGCTGATCGGGGTGTCCCTGCTTCCGGTGACCGCGCAATGGGTCGCCGACCAGAAACCGTCCGCCAACTGGCGTGATGTGCTGCTGGCCGGGTTCACCCTGCTGGCGGTGCTGGTGTGCAATCGGTTCCTGTCCGGGGTGCTCGGCCGGATCGGGTTGTTGATCGGGCTGGTCGCCGGAACCCTGCTCGCCTGGCCGCTCGGCGCGATCGACACGAGCTCGTTCAGCAAGGCGGAAGCGTTCGGGATCGCGAGCCCGTTCCATTTCGGGGCGCCCGCTTTCGACATCGCGGCGATCATCTCGATCGTCATCGCCGTGATCGTCACGATGGCCGAGTCGACCGCGGACATGATCGCGCTCGGGGAGATCGTCGAACGCCCGACCGGACAGCGCACCCTCGCCGACGGACTGCGCGCCGACGGCCTGGCCAGCGCGGTGAGCACGGTGTTCGGCGGCTTCCTGGCCACCGCGTTCGCGCAGAACATCGGCGTGGTCGCGCTGACCAGGGTGCGCAGCCGCTATGTGGTCGCCGGATGCGGGGTGCTGCTCGTGCTGCTCGGCATGTTCCCCGTGGTGGGCGGGATCGTCGCGCTGGTGCCGCAACCGGTGCTCGGGGGTGCGGGGATCGTGCTGTTCGGGAGTGTCGCCGTGGCCGGGATCCGCACCCTGACCCGGGCCGACCTGTCCCGGCCCGCGAACGTCGCGATCGTGGCCGCCTCGCTCGGCATCGGGCTGCTCCCGGTCGTGGCACCGGGGTTCTACGCGCATTTCCCGGCCGCGGTGCGCACCATCATGAATTCCGGGATCAGCGCGGGATGCATCGCCGCGGTGGTGCTGAACCTCGTGTTCCGGGAACGTTCCGCCCGGGAAGCTTAGTGCGGCTCAGGCCTGCATCGTCACTTCGTAGGTTTCCAGGAGTGGCGCGATGATCCCGGCCGCCTGAGTGCCCTCGTCGTGAATACCGGCTGCCGTGCCCTGTCCGATCGCCTCCATCTGTTCGCGGGTCTCCCACAGGGAAATGATGACGGCCTTGCCGGTCTCCTCATCGGTGAGCAGGTAGTATCCCTGGAATCCCGGCTGTTCCCGGGCGCCCGGAAGCTGCTCCTGAGCCAGGCGGGTGAGCTCGCCGAATCCTTCGGCTCCCGTCCGGGCGGTGATCACGCGTGCGAACATCGTTCTCCTTCGGTGGTCGCGTTCGAGCCCGGGACGGTGATATCGGATGTGCTCCTGGAGCACGATGTCCTCGGGGCGGATGGGCCCCGGGTGAGTGATGTCCCGTGGTCGCGCGGATCGCGGCGACGATGGCTGGGATGGACGAGATGGTGGGCGGTTCGCAGATTCCGCGCCCTCCGTAGCGGCGTGTGAATCGCCCTGACAGTGTACGAGATTCTCTGCGAGCACCGGCTGATCGGCGGGTTGAGACCGTAGCAGTCGGTTCCGGGAACGTCCTCATGGGTGAGCAGGGTGTGCACCGCCGCCTCGGGGATGTCCACTCGGTCGCCGCGCACCTTCGCGCCGCCGTCCGTCCGGAGTGGACTCGTGCCGATGCCCTCGGTGTTGGTGGCGGTTCCGCTCATGCCAGCCTCCCGGTGGCCGAACGCAGCTCGGCGGCCAGCTCCCGCGGCGCACAACCGCACGGTTCTCCTTGGGAGACAACGGGTTTCCCGCCGACGAGCAGCAGTTCGACCGGTGCGGGCGCGCCGAGCACGAACGCGGCCACCGGATCGGCGATCCCGGCGTGTTCGAAACCGTCGAGCCGCCACACCGCGATATCCGCGAGTTTGCCTGCCTCGATCGAGCCGAGTTCCCGTTCGCGGCCGAGACAGCGCGCCCCGCCCATGGTCGCCATGCGCAGCGCCTCCCGGACGGTCAGCGCGCCCGGCCCGTCCCGTTGCCGCGCCTGCAACAGCGCCGCGCGCATCTCCTCCGCGAGACCGCCCGATTCGTTCGAGGCCGCACCGTCGACGCCGAGTCCGACCGGGACACCGGCGTCGAGCAGCGCGCGCACCGGGGCGATTCCGCTGCCCAGCCGCCCGTTGGAGCTCGGGCAGTGCGCGCTTCCCGTTCCGGTGGTGCCGAACAGTCCGACGGCCTCGGGATCCGGATGCACCGTGTGCGCCAGCCACACATCGGCGCCGAGCCAGCCGAGCCGCTCGGCGTACTGTGCCGGGGTGACACCGAGCTCGGCGCGGCAGCGGCGATCTTCCTCGGCGGTCTCGGCCAGATGGGTGTGCAGCCGGACCTCCTTGCGCCGCGCCAGTTCCGCCGCGCCACGCATGAGCCGTTCGGTCACCGAGAACGGGGAACACGGGCCGACCGCGATCCGGACCCGTGCGTTCGGCGCCGGATCGTGGTGCACCTCGATCGCCGCCTCGGTCCCGGACAGCGCTTCCTCGGTGTCCTCGACCAGATCGTCCGGCGGCAGGCCACCCTCGCGTACGCCGCGGTCCATCGAACCGCGCACCAGGTGGCACCGGGTACCGATCCGCTCGGCCGCCGCGAGCACCGCGCCGACCTGATCGCCGCCGCCGTGCGGGAAGACGTAGTGGTGGTCGGCGACCGTGCTCGTGCCGGTCAGGGCGAGCCGGGCGAGACCGGCGCTCGCCGCGGCGTGCGTGATCTCCGCGTCGAACCGATTCCACACCGGATACAGCGCGGTGAGCCAGTCGAAGAGCCCGGCATCGACCGCATGTCCGCGGGTCGCCCACTGGTAGAGGTGATGATGGGTATTGATCAGGCCGGGGGTGACCAGGCAGCCGCTTCCATCGACGCGTTCCCGGGGCGCACCGGTCCACGGGGCCGGACCCGCGCCGACGGCGGTGACCCACTCGCCGTCGAGCACGACGTACCCGTTCGCGTACTCGGTGCCGGCCGAGTCCACGGTGCATATCGCGGCGTTCTCGATGATCATGCCGACCGCGCCACCCGTTCAATGGCTGCTGGGTGTCGCGGTGAACTTCGTTGTCCACGGGATTCCATGACTCGAGTACACACGCTCGAACACGCAGCGGCAACGGCATGAGCGCGGGAATGGCACCATTGCCGTGCCGTGCGTGTCCGGGCCCACACCACGGCACCGGAACCTCGGGAACCGATCGGCACCGCCCGACGACTCCTTATACGTGACCCAAACCGTCGAACCGGAGATCGCCACGCAGGACCCGCGCGCCCGCGCGGACTGGTGGCCGGGGCTGCGCGCGCTTCTGCTGCGGCTGCACACCTACGCCGGGATCCTCATCGGGCCGTTTCTACTGGTGGCCGCCTGCACCGGCCTGCTCTATGTGTTCAGCCCGCAGATCGACAAGCTGCTCTACGCGCACCAGCTGACCGTGCCCGCCGCGCCCGGGAACGTCCCGTTGACCGCCCAGATCGACACGGCGCGGGCCCAGCTGCCGGGCGCCGGGCTGCATTCGGTGCTGCCCTCGGCGAGCCCGACGCAGAGCACCCAGGTGGTCTTCGATGCTCCCGATCAGGGCGCGGAGCACTTCCGTTCGGTGTTCGTGGATCCGCACGACGGTTCGGTGCGCGGCACCCTGGAGAACTACCGCAATGTGCACAATCTGCCGGTGCAGAGCTGGTTCGACGAGTTGCACCGGGGACTGCATCTGGGCCAGTTCGGCCTGTTCTACAGCGAACTCGCGGCCAGCTGGATGTGGGTCCTGGTACTCGCCGGGCTGGTGCTCTGGCTGCGCAAGAGGTTCGTGGCGCGCCGTTCCGGCACCCGGCGGCGTGCGGTGAACGGCAGGCGGCGACTGCTTTCCTGGCACGGGTGGGCCGGTCTCGGGATCAGCCTCGTACTGCTGTTCCTCTCCGCGACCGGGATGACCTGGTCCACCCTGGCCGGGGACAACGTGTCCAAGTTCCGTGCCCAGCTTTCCTGGCAGGCGCCGGAAGTCTCCACGACCCTGCCCGCACGTGCGGCCGTCGGCGCGGACATCGGCTTCGACCGGGTGCGTGCGGCGGTCTCGGACGTGGGGCTGCGCGGACCCCTGGAGATCACTCCGCCGAGCGGTCCGGGCGCGGCCTACGAGGTCAAGCGTGAGGTCCGGGCCTGGCCCGGGAGCATCGACACCATGGCCGTGGATCCGGGAACCGGGTGGATCACCGCCGACCTGCCGTACTCCGGCTATCCGTTCATGGCCAAGCTGAGCCACTGGATGGTGCTGGCGCACCAGGGACTGTTGTTCGGCTTGGTCAACCAGATCGTGCTCGCGATCGTGGCCATCGCCCTGATCCTGGTGATCGTGCTCGGCTACCGGATGTGGTGGATGCGTGGCCCGGCGAAACGCGGATTCGGCAGGCTCCCGGCGCGAGGGACGTGGCGCAGGGTGCCCGGAAAGGTGCTCGCCCCGATCGTGCTCGGTGCGGTGCTCGCCGGCTACTTCGCCCCGCTGCTCGGTGGTTCCCTGCTGCTGTTCCTGCTCATCGACGGACTGCTCGCGCTGCGGTCCGGGCGTACGGAGGCCGGCGCGTGATCGAGTCGATGCTGCTGCGGATACTGCTCACGATCCTGTTCGCGGGAACCGGCCTGTGGTGTCTCCACGCCGCCGTGCGCCGATTCCCGAGGGTGCGCCCCTCGGTCGCTGACCGGGTCAGCTGGATCGCGCACGTCCTGATGAGCGCGGGGATGATCGCGATGGCCTGGCCGTGGGGGATGAGCCTGCCGATGAACCCGCAACTGGCGCTGTTCGCGCTCGTCGCGCTGTGGTTCCTCGGTCTCGCGGTACGCGGGCACCGGCCCTGCGTGGGGCACGGCAATCTGCGCAGGCTGCCGCATGTGCACCACGCCGTGATGATGGGGGCCATGGTGTGGATGATCGCCTCCATGCCGATGGCGATGGGCGGTGGCGGAAGCTCCGGAGGCCACCACCACATGGCGATGCCCGGGATGCCGGGAATGGACATGCCCGCCACGCCCTCGCTGCCGGTGGTGTTCGTGGTCGCCAACCTGGTGCTCGGCGCCTACTTCCTGGTCACCTCGCTCGGCTGGATCGCCTCGGCCGTCGACCATGCCCGGGTCGCGGACACCGGACTGAACCGGTTCGCCGCCGGGGAATCCACGTGTCACGCGGCGATGAGCATCGGCATGGGCGCGATGTTGCTGGCCATGCTCTGATCTTTCCTGCTCAGCGCCGAAGCCGCGGCGTGTCGTGCTTCGGCGCGGGACCGAGCTGCTGCTCGAAGTGACCGAGCAGGGCGGCGAGCAGGCCATTGAGCGTGGTCAGTTCGCGTCCGGTGAGCGCCTCGGTGAACAGCTCGCGCTCGAATGCGGTTCGTCGCCCGGTCGCCGCCCGCCATTGGGCGTGCCCGCGCCGGGTCAGCCGCACCGGTTTGCTGCGCCCATCGCTGGCCCCGGCCGGTTCGACGAGCCCGGCGCGGATCAGCCGATCCAGCCGCACGCTCACGGTGCCCGAGGTGAGTCCCAGCGTTTCGCCGAGCTGCTTGGGGGTGCGCTCGTACGGCGGGCCGCTGCGCCGCAGCACCGAAAGCGCTTCCAGGTCGCCGATGGACAGCCCCTGTCCCTCGGCGGCGCTGGCCAGTATCCCTTCACAGGAGCGGATGAGCCTGCCGAGGCGCTGGCGCGCGGCCTCGACCTCCCCGTCGACCCCGGAAGGCATGGACCGTAGCCATTCCGTGAGCTCCGCACCGACCGAATCCGTAACCACTGGACACCTCTTTATATTCAAGCTAATTTATCTTGGGTATCAAGCTACCAGGGTCTGGAGTCGCGGATGCGGAAGGTATGGTTCGTCACCGGGGCGAACAGGGGACTGGGCAACGCGATCACCCGGGCGGCGCTCGCGGCGGGGGATCAGGTCGTGGCGACCGCGCGCGATACCGCGGGGCTGGCCGAACTCACCGAACTGGGCGCCACGGCGCTGCGCATGGACGTCACCGAACGCGGCGGTGTCCAGGCCGCGGTCGGTGCGGCGATCGACGGGCACGGCCGCATCGACGTGCTGGTGAACAACGCAGGGCACGGTCTGATCGGTGCGCTCGAGGAGTTGTCCGAGGAACAGATCGATGCGGTGCTCGACACCAATGTGCGCGGGGTGTTGCACGTGACCCGCGCCGTGCTGCCGCACATGCGCGCCCGTCGCAGTGGGCACATCGTGCAGCTGTCCTCGGTCGGCGGGGTGGTGGCCAATCCGGGGCACGGTATCTATGCGACCTCCAAGTTCGCCCTCGAAGGCATGTCCGAGGCGCTCGCCGGGGAGCTCGCCCCGTTCGGCATCCGGGTCACCCTGGTCGAACCGGGGCCGTTCCGCACCGACTTCGCGGGCACCTCGATGCGGTTCGCCACGCCGATCGACGACTACGCGGCGAGCCCGGCCGGGCAGCTGCGCGAGCGGTTCCCTGCCCAGGACGGAAAGCAGCCGAACGACCCGGACCGCGCGGCGGAATTCATCGTGCGGCTCGCCGGTACGGACTCCGCGCCGTTGCGGCTGCCGCTCGGCCCCGAAGCGGTGGACCGGATCCGGGAGAAGTTGCGGGCCCAACTCGCGGAGCTGGAGCAGTGGGCCGAGGTCGCGGCGGACACCCGGTTCGCTGGGCGATAATCGCCGAATGGACCACGTGTTCCCGAACCCGCTCGGGGTTCATTCGCTGGTGTGGACCGGGGAATGGACACCCGAGGCGGCCCGCGATGCGGTGCGCACGACCGCGGCCTGCGGTTACGACCTGCTCGAGCTGACGCTGCACGACACCACGGCGATCGACACCGCGGGAACCAGACGCCTGCTCGCCGAGTACGGGGTGGGGATCGCGTGTTCCCGCGGGCTCTCCTTCGAGGCGGACCTGTCCAGTGCGGATCCCGAGGTGTCCGCGCGCGGCGAGGCGCTGCTCGGCGAATCGCTGCGGGTCGCGGGGGAGCTGGGCACCAGCTATCTGTGCGGGGCCCTCTACGGCGCGCTCGGCAAGTATCCCGGACCGGCCAGTGCGCGTGGCCGTGCGCATGTGGTCGCGGGGCTCACCAGGCTGGCTGCGCGGGCCGCGGACCTCGGGATCACCCTCGGGCTGGAGGTGGTGAACCGGTACGAGAGCAACCTGGTGAACACCGCGGAGCAGGCGCTGGTGCTGATCGCGGAGGTCGGTGCGCCGAACCTGGTGCTGCACCTCGACACGTATCACATGAACATCGAAGAGCCGGATCTCGTGACCCCGGTGCTGCGGGCTGGCGAGCGGCTCGGCTACGTGCACATCGGCGAGAACCACCGCGGTTATCTGGGTTCCGGGCACCTCGACTTCGGCACCTTCTTCCACGCGCTCGCCGAGATCGGATACACCGGCCCGGTCACCTTCGAGAGTTTCTCCTCGGCGGTCGTCTCGCCCGGACTGACCGCGGACCTCGCGATCTGGCGGGACCTCTGGACGGATGGGGCCGACCTGGCGGCGCACGCGCAGCGGTTCATCGCGGGCGGGCTCACGGCGGCGTGGTGCCGATGAACCTGGAGGCATTGGCGGGCCGCTGTACCGGGCTGCTCGCGGCCGCGCCGTCGCGGCGAAGGGTGATCGTGGGCATCGTCGGGGCGCCCGGAGCGGGTAAGTCCACGCTCGCCACGGTCCTGGCCGAACGGCTCGGTGAGCTCGCGGTGACCGTGCCGATGGACGGGTTCCATCTCGCGCAGCGGGAACTGGACCGGTTGGGTCGTGCCGAGCGCAAGGGCGCCAGGGACACCTTCGATGCCGTCGGGTACGCCGCGCTGCTGCGCCGCTGCCGGGATGCGGAGGATCCGGTGTACGCCCCGGACTTCGACCGCACTCACGAGGAGCCGATCGCGGGGTCGATTCCGGTGCACAAGGCACGGATCGTGCTCACCGAGGGGAACTATCTACTGCTGGGCGAGCCGCCGTGGAACGCGGTCCGCCCGCTGCTGGACGAGGCGTGGTACCTCGCGGTGCCCGAAGAGCAGCGAACCGGGCGGCTCATCGAACGGCACAGGCGGTTCGGGCGCACCCGCGAGCAGGCCGAACGATGGGTGAGCCGGGTGGACGGGCCGAACGCGGCGCTGATCGAGCAGACCGCGCACCGCGCCGACCTCGTCCTGGACGGCTAGCCTGCTCAGGCGCGCGCGGCGTCGAAGCGGGACTGCGCGTCCGCCCAGTTCACGACGTTCCACCAGGCCTTGACGTAGTCCGGCTTCACGTTCTTGTACTGCAGGTAGAAGGCGTGCTCCCACATGTCCAGCATGACAATCGGCACCTGGTTGGCCGGCAGGTTCGCCTGCTGGTCGTAGAGCTGGTGGACCAGCAGCTGACCGCCGAGTTTGTCCCAGCCCAGGATCGCCCAGCCGGAGCCCTGGATCGTGGTGGCCGCGGCGGTGAAGTGCGCCTGGAACTTGTCGAAGGAACCGAAGGTCTCGTCGATCGCGGCGGCGAGCTCACCGGTCGGCTTGTCGCCGCCGTCCGGGGAGAGGTTGTTCCAGAAAATGGAGTGGTTGACGTGCCCACCGAGGTTGAACGCCAGGGTCTTCTCCAGGCCCACGATCGCGTCGAAGGAACCGGCGGAGCGGGCCTCCTCGAGCTTGTCGAGAGCGCCGTTGAGGCCGTTGACGTAGGTCTGGTGGTGCTTGCTGTGGTGCAGCTCCATGATCTCGCCCGCGATGTGCGGTGCCAGTGCACCATAGTCGTACGGCAGATCCGGAAGCGAGTATTTCGCCATGAAAGGATTCCTCCTCGTCGTGTCTACGGAAACGATCATGCAACCTCGATCTCGCTTGAGGTCAACGGGGGTGTGAGCTTCGGAACCAGGTTTTGTCGGTGGCTCCGGTTATGGTGCCTGGCATGGCCCTTTCCGTTACGGAACGCGAACAGTTTCTCGCCGAACCGCACATCGGCGCCCTCTCCGTGCTCGAATCACCCGATCGTGGTCCGTTGAGTGTTCCCACCTGGTACGACTACGAACCAGGCGGCGAACTCCTCATCCTCACCGCGGTCGGCTCGCGCAAGGGCAAGGCGATCGAGGCGGCCGGGAGGTTCACCCTACTCGCCGAGCGAGTCGAGCCGACGGTGCGCTACGTGTCCGTCGAAGGACCGGTGACCGGCATCGTGCACGGCACCGAGGAAGAGCTGGTCCGGATGGCGCACCGGTACCTTCCGCCGGACAAGGCCGCGGCCTATCTGGAGTTCGCCCGCAGCGATCACCCGGATCAGCTCGTGGTGCGGATGCGCCCGCGGCACTGGCTCTCCGCGGATCTCGGCGGATGACCGGTCCAGGACAGCGGTCCGGGTCTGCCCGCGGGACGGAGGACGGGGAGCAGGTTCTCGCCGCCGCGGTCGCCGTCGCCGAACGAGTGTTCGGTCCGGGACTCGAAGCCGCGTACGCTCTCGGCAGCCTCGCACACGGCGGGTTCGCGCCGCTGGTCAGCGACATAGACCTGGCGCTGGTGCTCACCGAGGTGAACGAGCACACGCAGCGCGGGATCGCCGAGATCCGCGCGCGCACCTCGGGAGCGCTGGCCGAACGGCTCTCGGTGTTCTACGCCGACTGGCCCGGTGTGCGCGGTGGCCGGCCGGAACCGGGACGGCTGCCCGCGATCGACCGGCTCGATCTGCTGGAGTCCGGACGGCTGCTGTACGGCACCGACCGGCGCGCCGGGGCCGAGCCACCCGGGCAGCACGAACTCGTGCGCTGCGGTGCGGAGTTCGCCGCGGAGCGGTTCGACGCCGCCTATCTCCGCTGGGTCCGGGACCCGTCCGCGCTTCCCGGGCGCGGGGTGCGTGCGGTGACCAAGCTCGTGCTGTTCCCGGTGCGGTTCCTGTACACCCTGCACGAGGGGCGGATCGGGCACAACGAGGCGGCGGGGCGGTGGTACCGGGGTCCCGCCCGAGAGCTCGTGCTCGCGGCGCTCGGCTGGCGCGAGTCCGGCTTGCCCGCGGATCCGGTACCGCTGCTCGAGCGCGGACTCTCCGGGCTGTACCTGGAATTCCTCGACGCCTACATCGAGGCGGTTCCCGCGTTCGCCGAGCGGCTGCGCGTGGTGCGTTCGGGGCTCACCGCACCGGATTGACCTGTTGCTCCTCGTGCACGGGGAACCGCCGGGGTGTGAGCACCAGCAGCACGAGCAGGACGGCCACCGCGATCAGCAGCATGGCGAGGAAGACGTGGTGTGTGCCCGCGTAGACCGCGCGCGGGCCGTGCCCGGTTTCCGTACTCGCGTTCGACACCGCGCCGTACACGGCCGCGCCGAGCCCGGACCCGAGGTAGCGGGCGAACTGATTGGCCCCGGTGACCACGCCACGCTCACTCCAGCCGACACCGGCCTGCATACCGATCAGCAGGGAGGCAGAGATCAACCCGAACCCGCCGCCGAGCAGGGCGACCGCCAGGATGCACTGCCACACCGATCCGGGGTCGGGCAGCGCGAACAGCACCGCCGAGCCGGCGATCGCGAGCAGCGCCCCGATCAGTGCCGTATCGCGGAAGCCGATGCGCAGATAGCAGCGCGCCGAAAGGGCCGAGGCCAGCGGCCAGGTCAGGCTCATGGTGGACAGCACGAGCCCGGCGGCGATCGGGCCGAGCCCGAGCAGGGACTGGGCATAGGTGGGCAGGAACGTGCTCGGACCGATCAGCAGCAGTCCGAGTCCGGCGGTGGCCAGGCAGGACCCGGCGAGCGCGCGCCGGGACCAGATCCATGGCGGCACGATCGGTTCCGCCGCGCGGCGCTCCGCGAACACCGCGGCGAGCAGCGCCAGGATTCCGCCGCCGAGCAGAACAAGACTCGGCGCGGACAGCCAGGCCCAGGCGGTGCCGCCCTCGGTGATCCACAGGAACAGCGCACCCGAGGCGAGCAGCACCAGCACGGCGCCAGGATAATCGATCCGGTGTGTCGTCTGCGGCCGCTGCTCACGCAGGTACCGCAGGAGCAACAGCAGCGCTGTCGCCCCGATCGGCAGGTTGACCAGGAAGATCCACCGCCACGATGCGTATTCGGCGAACGCGCCGCCGAGTAGCGGGCCGAGGATCGCCGACACGCCCCACACGCTGGACAGCCAGCCCTGCACCCTGCCGCGTTCGGCGACCGAGTAGAGGTCCGAGGCGACGGTGGCGATCATCGACTGCGCACCACCCGCGCCGATCCCTTGCACCGCGCGGAAAACGACGAGCAGCACCATGTTCGGGCTGATCGCGCACAGCGCCGAGCCGAGCAGGAACACCAGGATGCCGGCGAGCAGCACCGGTTTGCGTCCGTACAGATCGCCGAGCTTGCCGTAGACCGGGATGGTCACCGTCTGCGCCAGCAGGTACGCCGAGAACACCCAGCTGAACAGGGTGTACCCGCCGAGATCTCCGACCAGCTGGGGGACCGCGGTCGCCACGATCGTGGTGTCCATCGCGGCCAGGGCCATGGTCGCGACGAGCGCCGCGAGCACCTTGCCGCGGCCGGTGGTTCCGGTTCGCGCATCGATCACCGGGTCATCCTCGACTCTCCTGCGCGGTGGAGGTCAAGCCCGATCAGGAGAGCGAGCCGAGCCGCACCTCACGTGCCCAGATCGCATAGGGCGCGGGTGCCGGGCGCGCCCAGTTCGCGCCCCGGTCGCCGAAGACGAGCAGCGAGTTCCCGGTCCGCACCATGGTGCCGTTGCCCGAGTTCCGGTAATCCACCGAAACCGGCGCACTCCAACGGATCCCGTCCCGCGAGGTGTACAGCCGCAGCCCCGGGCGCCCGGTGAGCAGGGCGAGCCGCCCGCCGGGAAGTGGTTCGAGCACCGGGTAGATGCTGGTGACCGGGAGTTCCCCGGAGCCGGACCGCAGCACCTGGGGCGGGTCCCAGGTGCGCCCGTCGTCGGTGGAGCGTGCGGCGACCATCGGCCGGTAGTCCCCGGTGCGCATGACCGCGAGCAGGGCGCCGTCGGCGGTGTGCGCGAACGCGCCCTCCGCATAGCCCTGGCCCCCGCCCTGCGCGGCGACGGTCGAGCGCACCGTCCAGTCCCGGCCCCCATCGGTGGAGGCGAGCAGCAGCTGCCGGTAGGTCCGGTCGTTCGCGTAGTAGCCGTAGGCGGACTGCAGCAGGGTTCCGTCCGGCTGCTCGAGCGCGCCGTGCACCAGGACGAAACCACCGAGCCGGGTGCCGGGGCGGTCGGTCTCGGTGGAGATCGGCCGCATCGCCTGCGGGGTGTGCAGCACGCCGGTGCGCCGGGTCCAGCTCGCGCCGCCGTCGGTGGACACGCTCGTCTCCACGCTCGCCTCGGTGCTGCTGCCCGTGCGCAGATACGTGTGGTAGTTCGTGGCGAGCAGGGTGCCACCGGAAAGCTTGGTGAGATTCACCGAGGGGACGCTCGGCATCGGATTGCCCGACCGGTCGGTGGTCCAGCTCCGGCCGCCGTCGTCGGAGTACACGTACCGGTTGCCCGCACCCGCGCTGTCGTCGGTGTGCGCCGGGTAGCTCATCCGGATGCGCTCCTCGCGCGGTCCGGGCACGGTCACCGCGGAATTGGGCATCTGCACCGGGGAATCCGAGTGGGAGAGGAGTTCCGGCTCACCGACCCGCGGCTGGGCGTTGTTCGGCCAGGCACGTGCGGAGACCGGCTCCAGCCGGGAGCCGCTGGGCAGCTGCGGTTCGAACCGGACCCCTTCGAGGCGAACCGGTGCCCGCATCCCGACCGGGCCGAACTCGCCGATGACCCGGGGTCCGACCGCCAGGTAGGCACGTTCCCGGTCGGGTGGTACGTAGAGCGCCATGGACACCGGGGAATCCGGCACTGTCCCCGCGGTGGCGATCTCGGTCCAGCCGGAGCCGTCCCACCAGCGGATCGAACCGTCGGCCGGCACGGAGAACCGGAACACCGGTCTGCTGCCCGCGATACCGGTCACCGTCCCGAGCACGGTGACCGTCTGAACCGTGCGTCTCTGCTCGAGGGTGAACCGCAGGGCGAGCGAATCCTGCCGGGTGAGTGCCTGGTACCCACTCGCCGGACCGGTGTTCCCGCCGCCCGGACCGGCCGCGGCCGGTGTGGCCGTGAACGTATTCGCCGCGATCGTGCTGAGGCCGAGGAAGGCGCCGATCAGGCTTGTGTTCAATCGCATACATAGCTCCATTGCTCGTGTGTCCGGGCCGGTCGAGCTATGCATACTGCACCGGAAAGTGCCAGACAATCGCCCTATGCGTGGACATCGGGCGGTCCGGCTCAGCGCACCCGGTCCACCTGCGAGCGCGGTTCGAGGGCATCGCGCAGCCCGTCACCGAGGAAATTGACCGCGAGTACGGTCAGCGCGATCGCCACTCCGGGCGCCGCCCACAGCCAGGGCAGCTTCGTGATGACGGTGAGGCTCTGCGCGTCGGTGAGCATGTTGCCCCAGCTGGCCGCCGGTGGTTGTACGCCGACGCCGAGGAAGGACATGGTCGCCTCGAGCGCGATCGCCTGGGCGAGCGCGACGGTGCCTGCCACGCTCACCGAGGGAAGTACTGCGGGGAGCACATGCCGCAGGAATATCCAGCCGGATCCGGCCCCGGAGGCGCGGGCGGCCCGCACGTACTCCAGTTCCCGCAGGCTCAGCGTCAGCCCGCGCACCAGGCGGGCGATGGTGGGGAACTGGAAGATCCCGATCGCCAGGGTCATCGTGGTGACGCTCGGCCCGATGATCCCGGCGAGCACGATCATCACCACGAGGGAGGGAAAGGAGAGGAACACGTCCGCGCCGCGCATGAGGATCTGGTCGATCCAGCGGCCGAAGAGCCCGGCGATCCCGCCGATCAGGGTGCCCAGCAGCACGCCGATCAGCGCGGCGCTCCCGCCGACCCCGAGCGAGACCCGTCCGGCGTAGAGCAACCGGGACAGCTCGTCCCTGCCGAGCGAATCGGTGCCGAGCCAGTGCCGTGCCGAGGGACCGGAACGGACCAGGTCCAGGTCGATGTCCGTCGGCGCGTAGCCGGAAAGGGGACCGGCGAAGACCGCGGCGAGCACCAGGACGGCGAGCAGCACCGCGGCGGCGACGGCCATCCGATTGCCGAGAAACCGTCTCATGTCAGCCGCACCCTGGGGTCGATGAGCGGATAGAGCAGATCCGCCACCAGATTGGAGATCAGCACGAACACCGCGACCACGAGCGCGAACCCGATGATCACCGAATAGTCGTGGCTCTGCACCGAGGACAGAGCGAGCTGGCCAAGTCCCGGCCAGGCGAACACCTGCTCGATCACCACCGCGGCGGCGAGTTGCTGCGGCAGGTTCGCGGCGACCACGGTCACCACCGGGAGCATCGCGTTGCGGAGGATGTGGCTGCGCGCGATCCGGCCCGGCGAGGTGCCCTTGGCCGCCGCGGTCCGCACGTAGTCGGCTCCGATCTCCCCGAGCACGCTGGAGCGCACGTAACGCAGATAGGGCCCGGCATTGGTCAGCCCGAGCACGAGCACCGGAAGGATCAGGTGCCAGACGAGATCACCGAGACCGGCACCCGATCCGGGGGTGCTGATCCCCGATGAGGGCAGCAACGGCAACTGCACGCTCAGCAGGAAGATCGCCACGATGGCGAGGAAGAACGGCGGGATCGAGACCGCGCCGAGGCTGAGCACGGTCACCGAATGGTCGAGAACCGTGTTGCGGCGCAGCGCGGCCAACGTGCCGAGCGGGATCGCCAGCAACAGCGCGATCGCCAGCCCGATCCCGGTCAGCTCCAGGGTCGGCCCGATGCGCTCGGCGAGCAGTTCGCCCACCGGGCGGCCGTTGACCAGGGAATAGCCGAGGTCACCGTGCACCGCGCCGGAGACCCAGCGCAGATACTGCACCGGCAGCGGCAGATCGAGCCCGAGTTCGTGCCGCTTCGCCTCGATGAACGCCGCGCTGCCCGCGTTCAGCTGCGCGGGCGGGATCTGCATCGCGATCGGGTCCCCTGGCGCGTTGTGCACCAGGGCGAAGATGGCGATGGTGATCAACACGAACACCACGAGATTCGCGGCGATCCGGCGCACCAGGTAACCGGTCATCGGGTGAGCCGCCAGCTCGCCGGGTCCCAGAAAGCGGGCGTGTCCTGGGATCCGGGTGCGCGGAAGCCGTGGACCCGCTTGTTCACTCCCCACAGTCCGCGCGGTGCGTAGAGCCACATCAGATCGGCCATCGCGTTGCTGCGCCGGGCCGCATCGGCGTAGGTGGCCGCACGCGCCCGCGGATCGGCGAGCGCGTTCGCCCGGTCCATCAGCCGGTCGAGGTCGCGGTCGCAGAACAGGTCGATGTTGCCTCCGTCCGGATAGAACTGCCCGCATCCGCTGATCACCGCGACGCTGTTCGGATCGGCCGCGTAGTTCCCGCCGCCGTAGAGCGTCAGATCGTAGCTGCGGTCGGTATAGCTCGGTGGCAGCTGCGCGGCCTGGACCTGGTTGATCCGGACCCGGACCCCGACCTTTCCCAGTTGCTCGGCGACCACCATGGCGGTCAGGTCACGGTCGCGCTGCCCGGGAACCAGCTGCAGGGTGAGTGTGCGGTTCGGATCCCAGCCCGCTTCGGCGAGCAGGGCACGCGCTTCGGCCGGGTCATAGGTATAGGGATCGAGATCCCGCGGGGCCGAACGGTTGAAGAAATCGGAGTTCTGCACCTCCGCGTTGCCGAGCAGTACATTGCGCACGATCTTGCGCCGGTCGACCGCGTAGAGAAAAGCCCTGCGTACCCGCACATCCCGGAAATAGGGCTTGGACTGGTTCAACGCGATCCGCACGAATCCGGCGCCGAGGCCGGAGGCGATCCGTACCGAAGGGAAACCGCTGGCCACGTCCAGATCGGTGGGGGAGAGCGAGGCGATGTCCAGCCCGCCGCTGCGCAACTGGGCGGCCGCGACATCGGATTTCATCATCTTGAGGTAGATATCGCGTATCCCGACTTTCCGGTAATAATATCGGTTCTCGGTCACGTGTACGAATTGGTTGGATCGGTAATCGACGAACCGGAATGGGCCGTTCGTCACCGTCGGGGATCGAAAATACGGTGCCTTCGCGACTTTCTCGACCGAGATCCCGCCGAGTACGTGCGCGGGAAGGATGGGGGAGGTGCCGATCCGCGCGAGCAGCCCGGCGTCCGGTTTCCCGGTCCGGATCACGAAGGTGTGCGCGTCCGGGGCGGAGAGCGCGCTGATGTCCGCGTAGTTGCTCGCGTTCGCCGAGGTGCTTCGCTTGTCACCGAGCAGCCGGTAGGTGAACACCAGGTCCGCAGAGGTCAGTGCGCGGCCGTCGCTCCACCGCGCGTCCGGCCGGAGGTGGAAGGTGAAGGTGCGCGCGTCCGGGGAAACCCGGTAGTCGTGCGCGATCCGCGGTCGCATGCGGTAGTCCGGGCCGACCGCGAGGAGACCCTCCTCGATGAACGAGAGCACCTGGGTGTCCGGCCCGGAGGCGGGTGCGAGCGGACTGAACACCCCGGTGGGTTCCTGGTACAGGTAGACCTGGAGCGCGGAGTTCCCCGCGGCGAGATTCGCCGAGGCGCCCGGACCGGCGCAACCGGCGAGCAGAAGCAGCAGGGCGCAGACGACCGGCCCGCGCGCGGTGTACCCGCGAGCGGGCCGGCTGGATGCGTTCCCGCCTGCCCATCCCCACCGAGCCCGGCGAACATATCGCGTTCCCCGGAGCGGGCGCAGCTCTTTTAGCGAATCGGCCTTGGTCATCTGAAAATTCATCCGTATGGACTAGGTTCGATCTTCTTAGGACGAATTTCCAAGCAATTGTCCCGGTGTCCCTCGCTGCCTCACTCGCTCCTCGCCTTCTCCGCGGAGTCCAGCTCGGCGCGCAGTTTCTCCAGTTCGCCCCGAATGTAGTCGCGGGTGGCGACCTCGCCGACCGCGATACGCAGCGCGGCGAGCTCCCTGGCGAGATACTCGGTGTCCGCCTTGGTCTGTGCCGCGCGCGCCCGGTCCTCCTCGAGCGAGACGCGGTCCCGGTCGTCCTGGCGGTTCTGCGCGAGCAGGATCAGCGGGGCCGCATACGCCGCCTGGGTGGAGAAGGCGAGATTGAGCAGGATGAACGGATAGGGGTCCCAGCTCAGGCTGACCGCCGCGAGGTTGAGGACGATCCAGGTGACCACGATCAGCGTCTGCCAGAACAGGAATGTCCCGGTGCCGAGGAACCGGGCGAGTGTCTCGGACACCCGGCCGAACGCCTCGGGATCGACCGAGACCGTCAGCCTGCGCGGGGTGCGTGGCTGATCGATCTTGCGTCCGCGCAGTTCAGGCATCTTCGCCCGCCTCCGTTCGCTGTTCGGTGGGCGCGCTCTCGCGCCAGCCCTCGGGGAGCATGTGATCGAGCACGTCGTCGACCGTGACCGCGCCGAGCAGGTGCTCCTGAGAGTCCACCACCGGACCGCACACCAGGTTGTATGCCGCGAAGTACCGGGTGACCTCGGCGAGCGAGACGTGCGGGGACAGCCGGGCCAGGTCGGTGTCCAGGGTGCCGCCGACCAGATCCGAGGGTGGTTCGCGCAGCAGCTTCTGGAAGTGCACGCAGCCGAGATAACGCCCGGTCGGGGTGGCCGTCGGCGGACGGCAGACGAACACGATGCTGGCCAGGGCCGGGGTCAGGTCGGCATTGCGCACCCTGGCGAGTGCCTCGGCGATCGTGGAGTCCGGGGCGAGCACGATAGGGCTCGAGGTCATCAGCCCGCCCGCGGTGTCCGATGAGTACGCGAGCAGCCGCTTCACCGGAGCGGATTCGGTTGGTTCCATGAGTTCGAGGAACCGCTCCTTCTGCGTCTCGCTCAGTTCACCGAGCAGGTCCGCAGCGTCGTCCGGGTCCATCGCCTCGAGTACATCCGCGGCGCGTTCCTCTTCGAGGTGGTCCAGCAGATCCTTCTGGTCCTCGTCCGGGAGTTCCTCGATGACATCGGCGAGACGTTCGTCGTGCAGCGCATCGGCCACCTCGTAGCGCCGCTTGCCGGGCAATTCGCGCAACGTACTGGCCACATCGGCGGCCCGCATGGTCTCGAACAATGCGAGCAGTTCGCGCGCGCCCTGTTCACGCTGATTCAGCTCCAGCATGCCCAGCCCGCCTACCTCGCCGACCCGCACCACATGGGTCGGGCCTCTCCTGCCGAAGTGCCCGCGCCTGCCGCGCACCGCGAGCCGGGTGATCAACCAGTCCCGGGTGCGGGTGCGTTCCATGCCCGCGTCCACCACGGTCGCCGCGGTCCCGTCGGGGAGTTCCACCCGGGCGTCGAGCAGCTGCCCCACGACCAGTACCTCGTTGGGCCGCTTGTGGAACCGGCGCAGATTCACCGAACCGGTCGCGAGGGTGACCGCGTTGGGTTCGATCGCGGTCACCCGCAGCATCGGCACGAAGATGCGGCGCCGCGTCGCCATCTCCACGACAAGGCCGAGCACTCGGGGTTCACCGCCCCCGTAACGCAATCCCGCGACGAGCTCGCGTAGTTTGCCGAGCTGTTCCCCGTCCGGACCGAAGACGGGAAGGCCGACCAGTTGTGCGGCGAACACCTTGTCCACGGCGGTCATTCCCAGAGGCTAGCGGAGCTCGCTCGGCGATCGGCGCAGCAACGTGCGGCGGCCCGTGATCACGTCGGAACGGACCGGGTAGTGCGGTGAGCGGCGCGTGTCGCGCGCCGGGCGGCCGTGTTCACAGTGAATGACTCAGCGCGACTGATCGGCAAAGTTTCGGTTGCCGTGAAATAACGCACAGGTCACGGAAGAGGCTTGCGTCACCCGCTCGGCTCCGTGAGAGTGGAATTCATGGCCAAGCATCGTCTTGAGGACAAGCTCGCTCCCGAACCGGTTCAGGTCCCGGCTCCTGCGCCGGCTCCCGCGCCGATGCAGACGGCGCCGGTGCAGACCGCGCCCGCGCGGCACCGCAACCAGGAGCGCAGCGGGTTCTGGAACCTCCGCCGTAAGCAGGCCGACGACCTCTACGAACGCAGCTTCCGCTTCTGTACCCGGTGTGGCAACGAGGTTTACGTCCTCGCCGACGGATGCCGGCACTGCAACGACGCCCGCAGCCTCACTGCGGCGCCGGCGCTGTAATTCTCCGGTCACGCGACGTTCCGGTCGCGGTCCGATCCTGCCGCGTGTACGAACCCGAACCGTAGGTGTACGTGCCCTCGGTTCTCTCGATATCGGCGCGGGTAAATTGCTTTCCCTTCCCGGATAGCGTTTTCGGTATGGACGAAACCGACCAGGTTTTCGCCGATGTTCCCAGGGCAGGGACGTTCGAAGCCTGTGTGTTCGGCTGCTTTTCGGCGGCCGAGGTCGCGCTGTTGTCCGGTGATCCCGCGCTGATCCCGGACGAGCTGGTGTGGTCGATCTCTTCCGGCGGCACCGTGTGTGCCGGTGACCAGCAGCAGTTCAGCTTGCCGTACCGGCCTTGATGCCCCGGATACTGCGCAGGTTCGAGAGGAACCCGGACGGGATGTTCCTGATCGGCCTGGATTACGCCGAGTTCTCCGGTTGGCCCGCGGAAGAGCGTGCTGTAGTCGACCGATTCCTGCATGGCGTATTCGATCGCGCCGTGCTCGGCGGCGCCAACCCGGCCGAGGTACTCGAGCTCCTGTCCTGTCTCGCTCACCTCGACACGCTGTCTGTCGCCGCGGACACCGTGCTCTGTGCGCTCGCGCGGTATCTCGCCGAGGAGTTCACCGAGCGTGCGCGACCGGATCCGCTGTGGCCCGAAGCATTTCGGGACTGGCTCTACTCCGACGCGCTGTACGAGCGGATCACCCGGATCGGATCGCGGGACACTTTGATCGCCATCGCCGAGATGTGAGCGCCGCACCGGAGATCCCGCGTCTCTGATTCTTGTATCGAACGGTTCGGCGCTATTCTTGAGCAATTAACAATTGACATTTTCGCGCCGCTCAACGGACCCTTCTTTCGTCTGTCCGGCACCCTCCATTCGACAGTTACCGTGGGAAAAACGGGCGATTACTGTGCAGAACCAGTTGATCGCAATGCCGTTCTGATGATGCATGGAAGGACAATTTCGTGAAAAGATTCAGGCAGTTCACCATGGCCTCGGTTGCCGCGCTGACGTTGACCGCCTTCGGCTCGCTCGCACATGCCGCCACCTCGAACACCGATGAACCACGGATCGTGGGCGGAACCACCGCGCCATCGGTTTCCTGGGGTGCGCAGGTGTATGTCAACACGCCCGACCGGCCGTTCAACGGGTTCAACTGCTCGGGTTCGATCATCGCCGCGGATTGGGTGCTCACCGCGCATCACTGCCTCGACGAGGACGGCAGTGGAATGCATGTCAAAGTGGGCAGCAACGACCTCGGCCAGGGGACCGAGGCAAAAGTGGACAAGAAAGAAGTATCGCCGAACGGTGATATCGCCCTCCTGCACCTGACGACGAGTGTGAACACCGAATACATCAAACTCGGTGACAAAGACCCGGCCGAGGGCAGCACGAACCAGCTCTACGGCTGGGGACGGGAAACCCCGACCGGTCCGCCCGCCGCCAAACTCAAGACCGCCGAAGTCAAGGTCAGCGGATCCGGCGCGGACAACGACGGCGGCCAGGCGATCCAGAGCGTCGGCGTCAACGGCGCCGCCTGGAAGGGCGATTCCGGCGGCCCGGAACTCGACAACGGTGTCCAGGTCGGAGTGGCCTCCACGGTGACCAACCAGGACGGCACCAACAAGCAGGGCACCAACAACTACGGCAGCGTCGCCGCCAGCCGCGACTGGATCAAGCAGACCGCAGGCGCCTGATCCGCTTGGTGTGTCAGCACCAAGGTGCGGGTGTGCCCGGCCACTTCCGAGAGAGTGGCCGGGCACACCCGTTTTCAGTCCCTCGGCTGTGGGAAGATATCGCATGACCACTGGAAATCCGCACTCTCAGTCGGTAATCCCGCGTGTTTTCGTTCGCGAACCGGCAGGATTCGTCACGTTTCTTCGGGACATTTTCGGCGCTCAGGGAGAATTTCATGATGGCCGCCCTGCCGACGTGGTGATCGGTGACTCGGTCATCATGGTTTCGGGGATCGAAGAACGCGGCGAGTTTCCGGCCTTTCTCTACATATACGTCGAGAACGCGGACGCGGCATTTCATCGCGCACTCGATGCGGGCGCTGAATCCCTGGAGGAACCCGCGGACATGTTCTACGGGGACCGCCGCGCGATGATCCGTGATCCGTTCGGCAACATCCTCCAAATAGCCCACCGCGTGGTCTGAGTACCGGGACGAAGCTGCGCACGAGCGTGCCGGAAATTCTTATCGCGCTCCCGACGGGCGGTCCATACGCCGTCTATTTGCAGGCGCGCGATAGGGACGCCCGAGTCCAGGGCGTCACCGACGATGTCACAGGGCGCGGTCGTGCGCGGTTCATCGACAGCCTCGACTATCGGTACAGCGCGGACTCGATCGAACGGTTTCCTCCCCGGTTCTGATCGCAATGCCCCGTGTAGCGCGATCCTTTACATCAATTGACCGTGCTCGTGCTGTACGTCTCGGATGCTTTGGGGCGTGCTCGGCGCGGTTCGGCGACTGCTCGAGAGCGCCAAGAAAGCGCGTTGTTCGTGGACGGGTGAGCTGACGCAATACGAGTGGGTCTTCCAGCACAGCGGTGACCAGACCCGTCTTCGCATGTTCTGCCTCGATGACCGCCCGTACTTCAAGGATCAAACATCAACCCCCCACCTGACCCCGTTCCGCAAGGCACGGCAACCGAAACGAACACTGGAAGAAGCTATCGCTCGGGATATCTCGGATGTCTTCGAAAGGCACGGAGCTGAGGGGTACCGGACTGAATGGCGTCACTACGCTTGTCGGTGAGACCTGGGTAACAGCAGCTGACCACGCGCTGGCGTCCCCAAGGTGACATATGCCTCATACGAGGCAGGACGCTCGGCGCCTCGTGATGTCATCTCGTTCGCTCGCCGAATCGAGCTGATCAGCCGCGTTCCGGCCGCGTGGCTGCTCGGTGTCGATCAGCCTCCCACTCCGGGTGACGGGGGTGAGCTTGATACCGGGTGGAATACTGCTCGGTAACAAACGAGGTGAATGTGGAGGACGCAGCATGGCTCGCCTTGCCCAGACCACGGGATTGACCGATGTTCAGCAGGAGATTCTGAGCACGGTGCGGGATTTCGTGAACAAGGAGATCATTCCGCATGCGCAGGCGCTGGAGCATGGGGACACGTATCCGGCGGACATCGTGGCCGGGATGAAGGAGATGGGCCTTTTCGGCCTGATGATCCCGGAGGAGTACGGGGGTCTTGGTGAGTCGCTGCTGACCTATGCGCTGGTGGTGGAGGAGATCGCGCGTGGCTGGATGAGCGTGTCGGGGGTGATCAACACGCATTTCATCGTGGCCTACATGCTGCGTCAACACGGCACGGATGCGCAGAAGCAGCATTATCTGCCGAAGATGGCCGAGGGGGAGATCCGTGGATCGTTCTCGATGTCGGAGCCGGATCTCGGTTCGGATGTGGCCGCGATCAAGACCCGCGCGAAGCGGGAGGGCGACGAGTATGTGATCGACGGTTCGAAGATGTGGCTGACCAACGGTGGCAGCTCGAACCTGATCGCGTTGTTGGCCAAGACCGATGAGGGCGCGCAGAAGGCGCACCAGAACCTGACGGCGTTCCTGATCGACAAGCCCGAAGGCTTCGGCGAGGTGGCTGCGGGGCTGCGGATCCCGGGCAAGATCGACAAGATGGGCTACAAGGGCGTGGACACCACCGAGGCGGTGTTCGAGGGCTTCAAGGTCGGCGCGGACAAGGTGCTCGGCGAGGCTCCGGGCAAGGGGTTCGCGTACATGATGGACGGCATCGAGGTCGGCCGGGTGAACGTGGCCGCGCGGGCGTGCGGGATCGCGATCCGCGCGTTCGAGCTCGCGGTGGAGTACGCGCAACAGCGCACCACCTTCGGCAAGAAGATCGCCGATCATCAGGCGATCTCGTTCAAGCTCGCGGAGATGGCCACCAAGGTGGAATCGGCGCACCTGATGATGACCAACGCCGCGAAGCTCAAGGATTCCGGGGAGCGCAACGACGTGGCCGCGGGAATGGCGAAACTGGTGGCCTCCGAGTACTGCGCCGAGGTCACCCAGGAATCGTTCCGTATCCACGGCGGCTACGGCTACTCCAAGGAATACGAGATCGAGCGCCTCATGCGCGAGGCGCCGTTCCTGCTCATCGGCGAAGGAACGAGCGAGATCCAGAAGACCATCATCAGCCGCGGTCTGCTGCGCGACTACAAGATCTGAGTCGCGGATCTAGCCCCGTACGGCGGCGACGAGCGCGTGCAGCACGGCCGTGACGCGCTCGCTCGCCGCCGGATCGGTGAGCAATCCGTCCGCGCCGACCGACTCGTGCGCGATCGGCACCTGTGCGCAGGCCTGTTCGACGATCACGGATCCGGCGTAGCCGAGCACCTCGCGCAGGGCGGCATGTGCCTTCTCGGCACCGCGTTCTGCGGCGTTGATCCAGGCGAGTGGTTTGCCGTTCAGCGAGCCGGGGGAGTCGTCCGCGATGGTCCAGTCGATGAGGTTCTTGAAGGAACCGGGAAGTCCGCCGGCGTATTCGGGAACGGCGAGCAGTACCGCGTCCACGGCGTGGATGCGGGCGCGCAGTTCGGCGACCGATTCGGGGAGCGGATCCGTGTCCTCGTCCGGATCGAACTGGGGGAATGCGGCACCGGTGTAGTGGTGGGTGGTGATTCCCGGTCCGGCATTCGCGGCGGCGGTGCGCAGGGCGGCGGTATTGGTGGACCGCTCGCGGAGGCTTCCGGAGATCAGCAGTAGTTCGGTTGTGCTCATGGCTCGTCCAACCTTGCCAGCATCCGGGATGATCCGTAAAGGGTCACCCGCAGGAGCCGCCCGATTCGCGGAGTTCCCGGCCGCCTTGGCAAGATGGGAGCAGAACCGGAGGTGATCGTGGTGACGGGTCCATTCCAAGGTCAGGGGCAGCAGCCGCGCAACATGCCGCGCCTGCCGACTCCACCGACCGGCTGGCCGATCGGGTCGTACGAGACCTACGAGGAGGCGCAGCGAGCCGTCGATTATCTCGCGGACTCCGAGTTCGCCGTGCAGGATGTGACGATCGTCGGGGTCGACCTGATGAGCGTGGAACGCGTGGTGGCGAGGCTGACCTGGGGCAAGATCCTGGCCAATGGGGCGCTTTCCGGGGCCTGGTTCGGCCTGTTCGTCGGGCTGCTGCTGTCGTTTTTCATCTCACGGGGCAATCCGCTGTGGCCGATCCTGCTCGGCCTCGGATTCGGGCTGGTGTTCGGCATCGGGTTCGCCGCGGTGGCCTACGGCTCGAGCCGGGGCAACCGTGATTTCGCCTCGACCTCGCAGTTGGTCGCCGGGCGGTACGACGTGCTGTGCGAGCCGCGCAATGCCGAGAAGGGGCGGGAATTGCTCGCCAAACTGCAGTTGCGCGGCCCGAACACGAACCCTGGTGGCTCAGCTCTGTGAAATGAGCAGGAATACCCCGGTGACCCAGCCGAGGGCCGCGGCGAGTGCCCAGAAACGGAAGTTCGCAAGTGCGCGCAGCATGACAACGTCCTTTCGATGGTGCGGGAAGATAATCGCCTCGATCAGGGACGCGCCGGAATCCGGCACGCCCCTACAACCATCGATTTCGTCGCAGAATCCGGTAAAGGAAGAAGCAGACGACGAGGATGATGAGCAATGTCAGCGGGTAGCCGAATTTCCAGTGCAGTTCCGGCATGACGTCGAAGTTCATCCCGTAGATACCGGCGAACATCGTCGGAATGGCGATGATCGCGGCCCACGCGGTGATCTTGCGCATATCGGTGTTCTGCTGCAACGAGATTTTCGCCGTCGTCGTATCGAGCAGTGAGGAAAGCAATTCGTTGAATCCGGTCACTTGCTCGGCGACTTTGGTCAGGTGGTCGTCGACGTCCCGGAAATACGAACGGACCTCGTCGTGCACGACACGCGAATATCCCTCGGCGAGCCGGCGAAGCGGGGCGGCGAGCGGCAGCACCGCGCGGCGCATCTCGAGCACCTCGCGCTTCATCAGGTAGATGGATTCCGAACCCATCACGGTGCGCGGCGCGAAAACCCGGGTCTCGAGTTCGTCGATGTCGTCCTCGACCGCTTCGGCCACGGCGAGGTAGGAGTCCACGACGTGGTCGGCGATCGCGTGCAGCACCGCGGAGGGGCCGTAGGCCAGCTGCTCCGGGTCGTTCTCCAGCGCCCGGCGGATCTTGGCCAGGCTGGAGTGGTTGCCGTGCCGGACGGTGACGATGAACTCCTTGCCGAGGAAGGCCATGATCTCGCCGGTGTCCACGATCTCGTTGGCGGTGTGCGGCGACTCGTGCTCCACGAACCGCAGCGTCTTGAACACCATGAACAGCATGTCGTCATAGCGCTCGAGCTTCGGGCGCTGGTGCGCGTGCACCGCGTCCTCGACGGCCAGCTCGTGCAGACCGAAGGTCTCGGCGACACCCTGGATCTGTTCGTCGTCCGGCTCGTGCAGGCCGATCCAGGTGAAGCCCTCGCCGCGGCGCGCGACCTCTTCCACGGCCTCGGTGTGCGTGTAGTGCCCGGGCAGCCGCTTCCCGTCGACGTACACGGCACAGTCGACGACATAGGCCGAGGTCGGTGGTGGTGCGGTGACCTCGGTGAGGCCTGCCTTGCGGGTGGCACGGCCACGGAGACCACCGAGTGGACGGATGGCGGGCATGGGACACCTCCGGACTTCGCGGGGCTGGGCTTGGCGAACTGGCGTGCCGCGACCCCGACCGACTGCGCTCGGTTCGTCAGCGAAGACCGAGCTCGATGGGGACGCGGGTGGTACTGGGACCGCTCGCACTATCGCTTGGACTCATCCGCGTCCTCACCTCCTTCGGGTGTCCTCTCACACAGACAGTTGTCGAGAATACTCTTGCTCCGGCCACACTGGGTACCCGGTGCTGGTTCCGTGCGGGCGAGCGGGGAGCGTGCGGCGCGAGGAGCCGGGCAACACAGGTAGGTTGAGCATTCCCACGAGTGCGCCGACATAGTCAGGAGAGGTCGTGCAGTTCGGACGCTTTTATGAGGAATTCGAAGTCGGTGCCGTCTACAAGCACTGGCCGGGCAAGACAGTCACCGAGTATGACGACCACCTGTTCTGCCTGATCACCATGAACCACCATCCGCTGCACATGGACGCGAACTACGCCGAGCAGACCACCGACTTCGGCCGCAACGTTGTGGTCGGCAACTACATCTACTCGCTGCTGCTCGGCATGTCGGTGCCGGACGTCTCCGGGAAGGCGATCGCGAACCTCGAGGTCGAATCGCTGCGGCACATCAAGCCGACCTTCCACGGGGACACCATCTACGGCGAGACCGAGGTGCTGGACAAGACTCCCTCGAAGTCCAAGGACGACCGGGGAGTCGTGGCGGTCGAGACGCGCGGTTACAACCAGGACGGCACCGTGGTGTGCGTGTTCCGCCGCAAGGTGATGGTGCCCAAGCGTTCCTATGGAGAGGCGCGCGGTGGCGAGCAGCCGGGTCGCCCGGAGCCGAAGCTGGACGGCAAATGACCGAACTCGCCGCACTGCAGGGCAAACTGCGGGAGTTCGCCGACAGCGGCGAGGTGGCCGCCTCGCCGCTGTACGCCCATCTCGCGGCGCAAGCCGCCGAGGACACCGAGATCGCCGGGCTGCTCACGGCGACCGAACCGGAGGACGCGGTCCCGACGCTGTTGCTCGCGGCCGCGCACCGGCTGGTGATCGCCGAACCGATCAGTGACCTCGCCGAGTACTACCCCTCGGTGGGCGGCACCCACGGGGTGGACGATCAGGTCTGGGGAACGTTCCGCTCGTTCGTGCTCGATCGCGCCGATCGGATGCGCGAGCTGATCGGCACCCGGGTGGTACAGACCAACGAGGTGCGCAGGGCGGCGGCCGTCTATCCCGCGGTTGCCCTTGCCGCGCGCGAAGCGGGTGGGCCGATCGGCCTGCTCGAGGTCGGCTGCAGCGCGGGCGTGCTGCTGGGGATGGACGCCTACGGGTACCGCTACACGCTCGGGCAGTCGGATCAGCTCACTGGTGGACCGGTCCGCTCGCCCCTGGTGCTCACCGCGGACCTGGCCCTCGGTACCGGCGCGGGCAAACCGAAGGTGCCCAAGAAGCTGCACCTGTCCGCCAAGGTAGGGCTGGACCGGCATCCGGTGGATGTGGCCGATGAGGACGAGCTCGCTTGGCTCGAGGCCTGCATCTGGGCCGATCAGCCGGAGCGGCTGCGCCGGTTCGGGCTGGCCGCCTCGCTGGTGCGGGCCAAACCGCCGGAGCTGGTGACCGGGGACGCGGTCGAGGGGCTCGAGGAGGCCGCGGAGCGGGTTCCCGAGCATCTGCCCCTGGTGGTGCTCAGTTCGCACGTGCTCGCCTACCTGGACGATGAGCGCCGGGCCGCCTTCTCCGCGCGGATCGCCGAGCTCGGTACCCGGCGGCAGCTCTGGTGGGTGAGTAAGGAAGCGAACGACGCGGGCCTCGACGCGGTGTTCGGGGAGCGCGCGCGGCTGGATCACAGAAGGCCGGAGAACTGTGCGGTCGGCCTGGCCCGGTACCCGGGTAACCCGAACGGCCGAGTGGATGTGGAAGTGCTCGCGACCGCCACCTCGCACGGCGACTCGCTCACCTGGCTGGTGTGACCCGCCACTGTCGCAGCGCCTCGGCCAGGCCGGTGGTGAGTTCGCCCGCCTCGTCGAGCGCGTCGAACTCGGCGCAGGTCACGAAACCGAGCTCGGCCGCGTCGTCCCCGGCGCGCGGTCGGCCACCGGTGACGGCCGCGGTGTAGTCGAAGATCGCGTACCGCCCCCTGGTCACCGTGCCGCACAGGGGACCGACCTCGACCTCGAGACCGGTCTCCTCGGCGATTTCCCTGCGCACCGCGGCTGAATCGGTCTCGCCGGCCTCCACCCGGCCACCGGGCAACGACCACCGTCCGCGTTCGGGCTCGTGACCTCGCCGAATGAGCAGAAGCCTGCCCAGTTCATCATGGATGACGGCCCCGACACACCGGATCGGGTCACGCACGGTAACTCCCCTGAGGTCGGTCCCACCCGTCCGGTGGCTGTCGCCGGAGGGCCGGGCACGGTACAACGGTGTTTGGTTCGTGTTGGCTTTCCACTCTATGTGGTGGGCCAGTATGATTGCCGCGAATTCGCAGAGCAGACAGGGCAGGTGCCATGAACGTCAAGAAGATAGTGATCATCGCGGCGATCGCGTTGGTTGCCTTCTTTCTGATCACCCAGCCGACCTCGTCGGCCAACGTGGTCAAGAACATTCTCGGTGGTCTCGGCGACGGCGCGGAAGCCGTCGTCAGCTTCGCCAAGAACCTCGTCGCGTAGAGGGAGGTCGCAGCGCACCGTGTCCGCGTTGACACCACGGGACGCAGACGATTACCTGCTCGCGAGCGAGCGACGGGTGATCCGGGTACGTCGGCACTGGGCGTGCCTGGCATGGGAGGTGTTCGAGACGGCGGCGCTGGTCGCCGTCGCGGTGATGCTCTCGTACATTGTCGATCCGGAATGGACGATCGTGCAGAACATCCTCTGGTACGGTGCGCTGCTGGTCATTCTCCGATTCGCCTACCAGGTCGTCGACTGGTGGGTGGAACAGATCATCGTCACCGATAAACGGGTCATGCTCACGACCGGGGTGTTCACCACCCAAGTGGCGATGATGCCCATCGGCAAGGTCACCGACCTCACCTACGAACGGAGCGCGAACGGGCGTGCCTTCGGCTACGGCACGCTCGTCGTGGAGTCCGCGGGACAGATCCAGGCGCTGAACCGGATCGAGTTCCTTCCCCGCCCGGAAGAGGTCTACGACGCCATCTCCGAGCTGGTCTTCGGCGACAAGAAGGAGCAGGAGGAGCGCTTCTCGATGCGCAAGGCCGAGCAGATGGCACGCAAACGGCGGCTGCTGGACGGCAACAAGCGCTGACCGTGCGGACCACCACCCCAGGAGCTTCTCGATCAACGTCGCGGCCGGCTTCGCGATAAGCTCCCTCGTCGTGCGCATCGACCTGCATACTCACTCCCATCGCTCGGACGGCACCGACAGCCCCACGGAACTGCTCGAGAACGCCGTCGCCGCAGGTCTGGACGTGCTTGCGCTCACCGATCACGACACCACCGCAGGCTGGCCGGAAGCGACCGCCGCGGTACCGGCCGGGCTGCGCGTGGTTCCGGGCGCGGAGTTCTCCTGCGAGTCCGAGACCGGCAGGGGCGGCACCTGCACCGTGCACCTGCTCGGCTACCTTTTCGATGCCGAAGCCCCCGCCATCGTGGCCGAGCAGGGGCGGCTGCGGGCGCAGCGGCGTGCGCGGGTGGACCGGATGGCCCGGCTGATGCGTGCGGACGGGTACCCGGTCGATCCGGACGCGCTGATGGCCGAACTGCCGCCGGACGCGCCCGCCGGACGACCGCATCTGGCGAGGGCGCTGATCGGGGTAGGCGTGGTCGCCACCGTGGACGAGGCCTTCCGGTTGTTCCTGCACAGCAGGGGGCGCTACCACGTCGCCAAGCGGGACACCCCGGTGCGCGAGGCGATCGCGATGGTGCACGCGGCCGGCGGGGTGTGCGTGCTGGCGCACCCGTTCGCGGTCACGAGGGGGCCGACGGTCACCCGCGAGGTCGTCGCCGCGCTCGCCGAGGCCGGGCTGGACGGCGTCGAGGTGGACCATCCGGACCACGCCGAGCCGGAACGCGCGGAGTTGCGTGCGCTCGCCGGTGAACACGGACTGTTGATGACCGGCTCGAGCGACTACCACGGGGAGAACAAGGTCAACCGGCTCGGCCAGGAGACCACGAGCCCCGAGATTTTCCAGCGGGTGCTGGCCATGGGCACCGGTGCGAAGGTGATCGAGCGATGACGTTCTTCGACGCGACGCTGTTCGCCCATTCGCTGATCACGCTGCTGGTGATCATGGACGCGCCGGGCAACATCCCGGTGTTCCTCGCGCTCGTCGGGCGCAAACCGCGGGAGGTGCGCAACCGGGCGGCGCGGCAGGGCGTACTGGTCTCGTTCGGGGTGATCGCCGGGTTCGCCATCGCGGGCGGCTGGATCCTCGACTACCTCGGCATCGGCATCGCCGCGCTGCAGGGCGCGGGTGGCCTGCTGCTGCTCATCGTGGCGCTGGATCTGCTCATGGACCGGGAATCCGCGCAGCCCAAGCAGGTCGAGGATGTGAACATCGCGCTGGTCCCGCTCGGTATCCCGTTGCTTGCCGGTCCGGGGGCCATCGCGACGACGATCGTGTTCGCCAGGCAGGCGGAGGGCAACTTCGGCAGCTATGTGGCGATCGGGGCGGCCATCATCGTGGCGCACCTCGCGCTCTACCTCGTGCTGCGGTTCTCCGGCGCGCTGATCCGGGTGCTGCGCGAGGGCGGGATCGTGCTGCTGGCCAAGATCGCCGGTCTGCTGGTCGCGGCGATCGCGGTGAACCTGATCGCGACCGCGGTTCGCGGGTTCATCGCCGGTGGGTAGCGTTGGGGATGTGGCGCAACAGCAGCTTGGTTTCGAGAGCATGCCGACCCGGTTGATCAAGGTGACCCCGGCGCGGCTGGCCACCTGGACCGACTGCCCGCGTCGCTACCGGATGACCTATCTGGACCGGCCGACGCCGCCACGGGGCGGTGCCTGGGCGCACAGCACCCTCGGCGCGAGCGTGCACAATGCCTTGCGCGCGTTCTTCGACCTTCCCCCCGAGCGGCGCACCCCGGAGGAGGCGACCGCCCTGGTGCGTGGTTGCTGGAAATCCGAGGGCTTCGCCGGTCCCGAGCAGTCGGCCGAGTACCGCGAACGGGCACAGGGCTGGGTCGCCGACTACGTGGAGGGGCTCGATCCCGGACTGGAACCGGTGGGGCTGGAGCGCTGGGTGGCCGCCCCGGTGGGCACGATCATCGCTGAGGGTCGGGTGGACCGGATCGACGAACGCGACGGCGAACTCGTGATCGTGGACTACAAGACCGGAAGGCACGGGCTCAGCACCGATGAGGTGCGCTCCTCCCAGGCTCTGGCGATGTACGCGACCGCGGCGCGGCGCACCCTGCGCCGGGAATGTCACACGGTGGAACTGCACCATCTGCCGACCGGCGAGGTCTGGCAGTGGGAGCACAGTGAGGCCACGCTCGAACGGCATGTGCGGCGCGCCGAGGAGACCGCGGCTGATCTGCAGCTGGCGAAGGATACTCTCGATGCGGGCGGTGATCCGGAGATCCTGTTCGAGGCACGGCCGGGAAGGCGCTGTGCCTGGTGCGATTTCCGGCGCAGCTGCCCGGAGGGCCAGCAGGCCTCGGCCGAACTCGAACCGTGGGCGCTGCTCGGCTGATGAGTACCACTCGATCGATCAGTGCCGAAGGGAGCCAGGTGACCGAGGAGTACCCGGTGCGGCCCGCGCGGGCGAATCCGCCGGGCATCGCGGGCCGGATTCTCGCGTGGTTCTCGGGTGCCGCGGCCGCGGCACTGGTGCTGCTCGCGCTCGTGCTGCTGGGTGCCGTCGTGGTCACCGCCCTGGACGACCGGCCGGGCCCGCTCGCCGGGACCGTGGTCGTGCACGTGCTCGCCGCGCTGGTGACTGTGGTGCTGCAGCGGTTCGCCGACCGTTATCCGGGGCGGGTGCGGGTGCTCTGTTCCTGGGCGGTGCTGGTGATCTTCGTGGTCGTGCTCGCGCTCTACTGGTGGTTCTAGGGCCGGGTCAGGACTGCCGGGTGCGGTAGCGCTCGGTGCCGAACAGTGAATAGCACACCCAGCCCGCGCACGCGGCGAGGATCCCGCCGATGGTGTTCGTGTAGAAGTCGTTGCTCTCGCAAACCCCGATCCCGGAGGCCGCCTGGAAGAGTTCGATGCCGCCGGAGAGCACCGCGCAGCAGAGCATCACCACGATGGGGCGCCGGGCGGCGATGGTGCCGAAGAAGGCGAACGGCATGAGCATCGCGAAGTTGAGCTTGTTCTCCGTGCTGGACAGGGAGAACTGACTGTCGACGCAGGAGGCGAACGGATTGCCGCTGGTCTCCGGGGTGGAGAACACCCCGGGCCGGGCGAGGGTGACCGCGAGGGCGAGCGCGAGCCCGCACGCGGAAAGCGCGGCCGCGATCCTGGACCAGCCGAGCCGGCCCGCGAGGAACCAGGCGAGCACGCCGATCACCAGTGAGCCGAGCACGGTGGCGGCGAACACACCGGGCTGGCTGAACATCTCCTCGGCGGCGCCGAGTTCGGCCTCACCACGCATTCGATTCCCCTTCCCGGTTTCACTGCTAGCGACGCGCGTTCGCACGAACGGGTTGCCTCGCGGCGGTGGGACGTAGTTCACGCTTCCGTGCGCTGCCGTGCCGTTCACGTGCACCTATGCTCGGCGCCATGTTCACCCAATCTCCCGTGATCCTTGGCCCCATGGCCGGAGGAGTGAGCACCCCGGAGCTCGTCGCCGCGGTGAGCGAGGCAGGTGGGTTCGCCTTTCTGCCTTCCGGTTATCTCAGCGCGACGGAGTTCGCCACGCAATGGGCGCGCACGCATGAACTGACCGATGCACCGTTCGGTGCGAACCTGTTCGTCCCGGGAGCGCAGAGAGCCCAGGGAGTGCGGGAGTACGCGGAGCGGCTCGTTCCGGACGCATTGGAGTACGGCATCGCGCTCGGCGAGGCGCGCTTCGAGGACGACGAGTACGCGGCGAAGCTCGAGCTGCTCATCGCCCAGCGCGCGCCGGTCGTGTCGTTCACCTTCGGGTTGCCCACCGATGGCGATGTGCGCAGGCTGCATGCGGCGGGCAGTACCGTCGTGGCCACGGTGACCACGCAGGGGGAGGCGGCCGCGGCAGCCAAGATCGGCGTGGATGTCCTTGTCGCGCAAGGGATCGAGGCAGGCGGGCACCGGGGCGGATTCGATCCGGGGCAGACCACGGGAACGGGCTTGCTCGCGCTGATCGGTGCGATCACGACGGCCCTGGAGCTGCCGGTGATCGCCGCGGGCGGGATCATGCGCCCGGCCGATGTGTCCGCGGTGCGCACGGCGGGCGCGGTCGCGGCGCAGTGCGGCACCGCGTTCCTGCGCTGCCCCGAGGCGGGCACCAAGCAGACCCACCGGAACGCACTGGCCAAAGGCAACCGGGAGACCACGGTGACCAAGGCGTTCACCGGGAGGGCGGCGCGGGCGCTGAGCAACACGTTCATCGCCAAACACGACCGGTACGCCCCGACCGCCTATCCGCAGGTGCACCACCTCACCAAGCCGCTGCGCACGGCCGCCGCGGAGGCAGACGATCCGGAGCGCCTGCATCTGTGGGCGGGCCAGGGCTATCGGCTCGGCAAGGAGGAACCGGCCGCCGAGGTGCTGCGCTATCTGACTCCCGAGCAGTAAGGGCAGCACCCCGGTCGCCCCGGACCGCTTGATCAGGCGTTCGGGGTGACCGACTCGGTGTCCTGCCCCTTGCTCATTTTGGAGTGCCGGTAGCCGTAGAGGCCGTAGACGATCATGCCGATGACGAACCAGATGGCGAAGCGCAGCCAGGTGGCCGGTTGGAGGAAGGTGACCAGCCAGAGGGAGAAGATGACGCCGATCAGCGGGACGATGGGCATTCCGGGGCAGCGGAAGCCGCGTTCGAGTTCGGGGCGTTTGTAGCGCAGGACGATGACCGCGAGGCAGACCACGACGAAGGCGAGCAGGATGCCGATATTGGTGAGTTCTGCGGCTTCGCCGATGGGCAGTACTCCGGCCAGTATGGCGGCGACGCCTCCGATGATCCAGGTGAACCGGCTGGGGACGCCGCGTTTGGAGGTTTTGCCGAACCAGGAGGGGAGCAGTCCGTCACGGCTCATCGAGTAGCCGATTCGGGTGGCGCCGAGCATGAAGGTGAACAGCACGGTGAGTACGCCGATGATGGCGCCGATCGCGATCACCGCGCCGAGGAGGGGCAGTCCTACGGAGGCGAAGGCCGAGGACAGTGCGGAGTCGGGGTCGATTTTGGTGTAGGTGATCATGCCGGTCAGGACCAGGCAGATGAGGACGTAGAGGACCATGGAGATGGCCAGGGACAGCACGATCGCTTTGGGTAGGTGTTTCTGTGAGTCCTTGGATTCCTCGGCCGCGGTGGACATGGAGTCGTAGCCGAAGACGGCGAAGAAGGTCAGTGCGGCTCCGGAGAAGGCGCCGGTGACTCCGAATGGGAAGAACGGGGTGTAGTTGCCGGCCTTGATGTGCCCGATGCCGGCGATGATGACCACGAGGACGATGCCGACTTTGAGGAATACCAGGGTGGTCTCGAACCGGGCGGCGTTTTTCATGCCCTGGTTGAGTACGAAGGCGATCAGCAGGCACAGCAGGACGGCGATGAGGTTGACCTTGTAGGAGCCGGGTTCCACCCCGGCGGGTTCGGTGCCGGGTGCTCCGGTCATCCACAGTGGTAGGTGGATGTCCAGGAAGCTGAGTAGGTCGTTGAAATACCCGGAGATGGAGATCGCGACGACCGAGACCACGGCGGTGTATTCCAGCAGCAGGTCCCAGCCGATCAGCCAGCCGACGACCTCGCCGAGTACCGCGTAACCGTAGGTGTAGGCCGAGCCTGCTTTGGGGATCAGCCCGGCGAACTCGGCGTAGGAGAAGGCCGCGGCGGCCGAGGCGATTCCGGCGATCAGAAACGAGATGAGTACCGCGGGCCCGGCCTTCTCGTTGGCCACGGTCCCGGCGAGGGTGAACACTCCCGCGCCGATGATCCCGCCGATCCCGATCGCGGTCAGCTGCCAGAGCCCGAGCGTGCGCTTGAGCCCGGGCCCGGCCTCCGGTTCGATGGCGCCGATCGGCTTACGCCGGAATATGCCGGAACTGCTCACGACCCCGGAACGAGTGACCACGCTGTTACTCCTTGCACTGACTGGTGACTACGGTTCGCAAGACAGTACGGCAGGGTGTTCCAGATGGACACTGTTCCAGGGGACGACGATCCGCGATATCTGTTGTCCGATGAGACAAGGACTAGCGGGTGAGAACGATCTTGCCCGCGGTCTCCCCGTCCAGCATCGACTGCATGGCCGTGCGCGCCTCGCTCATCGGCGTCTCGGTGCCGATCGCCGGGCGGATCCCGGTCAGCGCGCAGAACGAGAGCAGCGAGCCGAGCTCGTCCCTGGTGCCCATGGTGGAACCGATCACGCGCAGCTGGAGGAAGAAGATGCGCTGCAGCTCGGCCGCGGTGGCGTCCCCGCTCGTCGCACCGGAGATCACCAGCGCGCCGCCCGGTTTGAGGGACTTCAGCGAATGCGACCAGGTCGCCTTGCCCACGGTCTCGAAGACGCCGTCGACCCGCTCGGGCAGCCGTGCTCCCGACTCGAAGGTGGCGTCCGCGCCGAGGCCTTCGGCGATCGCGCGCTTGTCCGCGCTGCGGCCGGTGACCCAGACCCGCAGGCCCGCGGCCTTGCCGAGGGCGATCAGCGCGGTGGACACCCCGCCGGAGGCGCCCTGGACGAGCATCGTCTGGCCGGGGCGCAGACCCGACTTCACGAACAGCATCCGGTAGGCGGTCAGCCAGGCGGTGCCCATGCAGGCGGCCTCCGCGAAGCTGAGTTCGGCGGGCTTGGGCAGCACATTGCGCTCCGGAACGATGACCGAATCGGCGAAAGTACCCTGGTGCTTCTCGGTGAGCAGGGTGCGCTTCGGATCGAGGGTCTCGTCGGCGACCCAGCCGGGGGAGGGCACCACCGAGTGCAGCACCACCTCGGTGCCGTCCTCCAGGACGCCCGCCCCGTCACAGCCCAGGATCATCGGGAACTGGTCCTCTTTGATCCCCACCCCACGCAGGGTCCAGAGGTCGTGCATGTTGAGGCTCGCGGCCTTCACGTCGACCTTGACCCAGCCCTCCGGGGCCACCGGTTTCGGTCGCTCACCGATCTCCAGTGCGGCGAGCGGGTCTTCTTTGTTCGGTTTGGCTGCATATACGGCGAACATAGGGGTCACTCTTACATACCTGGGCGGGCTTGGGCACCACCCGCGTACGATGCGAAGCGTGTTCGAGTGGTGGAACCAGTTCGCGCTGTGGCTGACCGGGCTGCAGTTCTGGATGCAGTTCGCCCTCGTGATGATCGTGCTGGTACCCGTGTGCGCCGTCGTCGCGTTCGCCGCCGACCGGGTCGCGGGCTGGCTCGGCAGGCTTATTCATCGGAGGGACTCGTGAATTCCTCACGCGGGCGGGTCGCCTTCGCCCTCATCGCGCTCGCGGTGATCGTCGTACTCGGTTGGTGGGTCGGCCTTGGCAAATGAACTGAGTCACGCGGACTCCGAACGCGAAGCGGTGCGTCCCGGTGAGATCGCGCACCAGCTGCGCGCGCCGGGCTCCAAGCAGCAGGCCCTCGCCGGGATTGCCGAAGCGCTCGCCTTCCCGTCCTGGTTCGGGGGCAACCTCGACGCGCTCTTCGACTGCCTCATCGACCTGTCCTGGCTGCCCGAGGGGCAGCACGTGCTCGTGTGGACCGGCACCCGCGCGCTCGCCGAGGCCGATCCCGGTGCCTACGCGGCGATCCGGGACACCCTCGTGGACGCGCTCACGCAGCGCCCGCTGTTGCGCGTGGTGCTCGTGGATTAGCGACGGCGCCAAGAGAATGTGAGGTGAGTCATGACCTGCTCACACGCGAGCCGTGGAGAGCGGCCAGCCCGGGGGTCCGTTGCGCGCGAGTATCGCGCCCGGTAGTAGCGGTTCCGATAACTGGTGGCGCGGAATTCGGTCAGGGCGATGAATTCCGGATTCTGCCCGAAGAACGAATCGAAATTTCGCCGAGTAGCTGAACAATGAACGGGATCATCCAAGGCTCATCCGAATTCAGATGGCGCGAGGTTGCGTTGCCGGACGAATCCATCATGGTTTCTCGTGTACAGACACGCGAGCAGCAGCCGTTCGAGCACGTCGAGATCGGCCAGGAACGTTTCCGATGGCTCCGGGTTGTAGATCCGATACGGGATCCGCGGTTTCTCGCCCTCCACCGATGGATCGGGCCATACCGGGCGCGCAGGGTCGGACCACCGTGAGCCGGTCCTCGCGATCGGCTCGATAGGAGCGAGGCAGGTCTCCGGGAGTTCGGCGAAGATCGGTGCGGTGATCGGCGCCAGGTGACGGGGAAATGCGGCGAGCAGAGCCGGATCTCCCCGTGCATCAGGAGCGTCGTTCACATCGGAAGGCGCCGACTACTGGCCGGGCACCCAGGAGGGCTTGCGCTTCTCGGCGAACGCGTGGATCCCTTCCTGGCCCTCCTCGCTGGCGAAGTGCTTGGCGGAGAGCTCGAGCAGCCGGGGGAAGTCGTCGGCCGGGTTGGTGGCCCGTTCACCGCGCAGCAGGCGCTTCGTCGCGGCGAGTGCGTTCGGTGCGGCGAGGGTCAGGGATTCGGTGAACCTGCTCACCTCGGCGTCGAGTTCGCCCGCTGCGACGGCGGAGTTGATCAGCCCGATCTCGGCGGCCCGTGCCGCGCTGAACGGCGCGCCGGTGAGCAGCAGTTCGTGCGCGGGCCGGGGGAGGAGCCGGGGAAGCACGGTGGCGGAGATGAGCGCCGGCACGACGCCGATGCGCACCTCGCTGAAGGCGAAGTTGACCTCATCGGCGGCGACGACGATGTCCGCGGCGGCGATCATGCCGACCCCGCCCGCCCGCGCCGGGCCGGCCAGCCGCACCACGACCGGGGTCTCGGAGGTCCACAGCTGGTCGAGGATGGCCGGGAATTCGTTGACGCCCTGGTCCTCGGCGCCTGCCCCGCCCGCCTCTTTGAGGTCCATGCCGGAACAGAAGACCGGTCCCTCGTGGGTGAGCACGATCACCCGCACGGCCTCGTCCTGCTGTGCGCCGCTCAGCGCTGCGCGCAGTTCCCCGCGCAGCTGCCTGGACAGGGCGTTGCGGTTGTGCTGCGAGTCCAGCGTGATCGTCGCGATGCCGTCCGAGACCGTGTAGTGCACAAGCTCCGTCATGCCGCGAGCGTATCGCGCGCCGTCGCGGCAAGGTAGCGGTCGAGCACGACGGCGGCGACCGAGGGATGCACCCCGAGTGGATCGGCGACCGGTGCCCCGCAGGAACGCGCTTGCCCGGCGATGCGGTCCGGCAGCAGGCCGGGGGCAAGGAACCAGGAGGCCACCACGATGCGCCGGGTACCCGCCGCACGCAGGGTTTCCACGGCCTCGGGCAGTTTCGGGGCGCCCGCCGAGGCGAACGCGGCGACCGTGGGCAGCCGGTCCGACCAGCGCCGCGCGGTCGCCCGGACCAGATCGTTGGCCTGTTCGAAGGAGGAACCGGCCGCGGCGAGCACGATCCCGTCGGTTTCCCCGGCACCGGTACGCTCGAGCCGTTGCCAGGCAACGGTTTCCAGCCGCCGGTCGGGTCCGAGCACAGGTGCGGTGCTGACTTCGAGCGGTGCCTCGGCGGCGATCCGGGGAACGTCGACGGTGGCGTGGTAGGCCTCACCGAGCAGCAGCGGCACCACCACGGCGCGCCGGTGTCCCTCGGCGTGCAGCTGCTCGAGCACCTCGGGCAAGCGTGGCTCGGACAGTTCGAGGAAGGCCACCCGCACATCCAGCCACGGTGCCCGGGCCCGCACGGTGTCCACGAGTGTGGTGATCGTGGCGGCCGAGCGAGGATCGCGGCTGCCGTGCGCGACGGCGATCAGCGGCGCGTTCATTGCGGTGCTCCGGACAGGCCCCGTGCGCGCAGCACCGAGCGCTCCGCGGGCCGGAAGGCGAGCAGTTCGATACCGATGCCCACGATGAGGATCAGCGCGATCGCCGCGATCACGGTCGGCATATCGGAGAACGAGCGGCCGTCGTCGAGGTAGGCGCCGAGCCCCTTGCCCAGCTGCGGGGAGCGGGCGATGATCTCGGCGGCCATCAGGGAACGCCAGGAAAAGGCCCAGCCCTGTTTGAGCCCGGCGAGATAGCCGGGAAGGGCGGCGGGCAACAGGATGTGGCGCGCCGCGGCCATTCGGCCCGCGCCGAGTGCCTTGCCGACCCTGGGCAGGATCGGTGGTATCTGGTCGATCCCGGAGACGAGCCCGTTGGCGATCGAGGGCACCGAACCGAGCAGCACGACGACGTAGATGGCGGTCGGGGTGACGCCGAACCACAAGATGGCCGCGGGCACCCAGGCGACCGAGGGCAGGCTCTGCAGTCCGGTCAGCAGTGGGCCGATCGCCCGGCGCACCACGTTCACCTTCGCCACGAGCAGGCCGAGCGGGGTCGCGATGACCACGCCGATCAGGAAACCGAGCACCGCGCGGTGCAACGAGGTCCACAGGATCGCGAACACCTCGCCGGTGTGCAGCCGCGCCCACAGCTCGTCCCACACCGTGAGCGGGGCGGGCAGCTGGTACTCCGGCCAGAAGGCCAGCGCCCACAGCAGCTGCCAGATCGCGATGATCCCGACGAGCGCCACGAGTGGGGGCACGACGACGCGCAGGAACTTCCGGGTCCGCGCGGCCGCGTTCGCCTGCTGTCGCACCGGAGTGTCCAGTGCGTCGAGGCCCGCCTCGAATTCACCGACCGTGTCAGGAGGTTGCGTGGGCACTGATCACCTCGCGCAATGCGCCGTTGATCTCGTCGACGAGTTCCGGTTCACTGTCCGGGTCCGTGTCCGCGGTGTGCCAGTCCCGGACGACCTTGCCCGGCCGGGAGGACAGCAACACCACCCGCTGGCCGAGCCGCACCGCCTCGCGGACATCGTGGGTCACGAACAGCACCGAGGCACCGGTCTGCGCCCAGACCCGGATCAGCTCGGACTGCAGCACATCCCGGGTGATCGCGTCCAGCGCGGAGAACGGTTCGTCCATGAGCAACAGGACATCCTTGGCGGTTCCGGACTCCGCGCTGTCCACGGTGGAGGCCAGGGCGCGGGCGAGCGCGACCCGCTGGCGCATCCCGCCGGAGAGTTCGTGCGGGCGCTTGCGGCCGAGCCCGCCGAGGCGCACCAGTTCGAGCAGCTGCTCGACGCGCTGTTTGCGTTGCCCGCGCGGGATTCCGGCGAGTTTGAGCGGCAGTTCCACATTGCGCGCCGCGGTGAGCCAGGGCAGCAGTGCGGATTCCTGGAACATCACCGCGGGCCGCCCGGTGGCGAGCTCGATGCGCCCGTCACTCGGCCGGTCCAGCCCGGCGACGAGGTTGAGCAGGGTGGTCTTCCCACAGCCGGAAGCACCGAGCAGGCACACGAATTCGCCCGGAGCAACATCGAGGTCAACCTGGTCGAGCGCGTGCACCTCGGCGCTGAACGACTTCGAGACCCGCTCGATGCGCACGGCGTTCGTCCGGATCGGATCGGTCAGCTCGTCCATGATCGCGGTCATCGTCTCGCCCTCACTTCTTGTCGAGCCCAGCTGAGCTGATGGTCGGTTGGTGTACCTGCGCGCGGACCTCGTTGAGCGCCCGCAGATCGGCCATTCCGGAGACCTCGGGGGAACGCGCGGTGATTCCCGCGGTCTGCTGGTCGCGGGCCAGTGCGGGGAACCGGGAACAGAGCGGATCGGCGGACACTGTGATGTCCGCCCATGCTCGGTCGATCACCTTGCCGGACAAGGATTTCCCGGTCAGCTTCTTCAGTTGCGCGTTGACCTCGGCCTTGGCGCCCGCCGGATCCCGTTCGGCATAGTCGATCGCGTCGAGTTCGCCGCGCAGCAGGGCGCGCACGGTTTCCGGATGCGCGTGCAGGAATTCGGTGCGCACTACGAGCACCGTGGTGGGGAACTGTCCACCGGGCCACAGCGAGCTCTCGTCGAGCAGCACTTTCGCCCCGGCGTCGAGCACCAGACGCGAGCTCCACGGCTCCGGTAACCAGGCCGCCTGTACCTCGCCGGAGCGGAAGGCGTTGAGCGTCTGGGAGTTCTGCATGCTGGTGATGTTGACCTTGCCGGTCAGTCCCTTGGTCGCGAGCCATTTCTTCGCCGAGACGTCCTGGGTGTTGCCGACCTGCGGGGTGGCGATCGTCTTGCCGCGCAACTGATCCGGGGTGCGGATCTCGGGGCGCACCACCAGCTGCGCTCCCCGGCTCGTGGCGCCCGCGATCATCCGCACCGCGCTGCCCTCGGACTTGCTGAACGCGTTGATGGCCGGCCCGGAACCGATGAACCCGGCGTCCAGCGAACCACCGAGCAGCGCGCCGACCTCGTCTGGTCCGGCGTTGAACTGGACCGGGGTGAGCTTGGTCTTGCCGAGCCGGTTCGTGAACAGGTCCTTGCCGGTGCCGATCAGCGCGGCGGCGTGGGTGACGTTCGGGAAATAGCCGAGCCGCAGCTCCGCGGCGGGGCCCTGGTCGGGTACCCGCTCGGCCTCATCGGTGCGCTGGATGCGGGTGCACCCGGCGGCGATCAGCAACAGGAGGGCCGCGGCCAGTAGCGCGGACGGACGGGCTCGGCGCCGGTTCACGGTTCGGTCCTCACGGTCCGGGGGAGACGTCGGTGTCCGCGCCGGTGGCCGAGGTGAGCGCCCGCAGTGGGGAGCCGACCAGCCCGGCGGCGAGTGTGGAGCCGTCGCCGGCGTCGATCAGGATGAAGGAGCCGTTGCGCGGATCGGTGCGGTAGTCGTCGACCGGGAGCGGCTCCGCCACGCGCAGGCGCACCTGGCCGATCTCGTTGAGCGACAAGTTTTCCGGTGCGTCCACACAGGACAGTGACTGCTCGTCGAAGCGGGCGGTGAGCTCGCCGAGCATGGCCTGGGTGGTTTTGGTGCCGTGCTTGACGAGTAGCCGGGCGCCTGGACGCAGCTCCTTTTCCGCGAGCCAGCACAGGGTCGCCTCGATCTCGGTGCTCGGCTGCGGGGCATCCGGCTCGGCCGCGATGAGGTCGCCGCGGGAGATGTCGATCTCGTCGGCGAGCCGGACGGTCACCGAGCGGCCGGTCGCGGCGGAGTGCAGCGGGCCGTCGTAGGTGTCGATGGCGGTGATCGTGCTGGTGGCCCCGTTCGAGGCGACCGTCACCCGGTCGCCGACCGTCGCGGTCCCCGAGGCCACCTGTCCGGCGTAACCACGGTAGTCCGGGAATTCCGGAGTGCGCGGGCGGATCACGTACTGTACGGGGAACCGGAACGGAGCATCGTGCGGATCGGTGGCGATGGGCACCGATTCCAGGTGCCGCAACAGGGTCGGCCCGGTGTACCAGGGGGTGTTCGCCGAGGACTCGGCCACGTTGTCGCCGACGAGCGCGGAGACCGGGATCGTGGTGACCGCCTCGTCGGTGTAGCCGAGCGCGGCGGCGTAGGCCGCGAATTCCTTGGCGATCAACTCGAACGCGGACTGATCGTAGCCGACGAGGTCGATCTTGTTCACCGCGAGCACGAGCCGGGGCACCCCGAGCAGGGCGAGCACGGTCGCGTGCCGCCGGGTCTGCTCGACCACCCCGTTGCGCGCGTCCACCAGCAGCACGCCCAGCTGCGCGGTGGACGCCCCGGTCACGGTGTTGCGGGTGTACTGCACGTGGCCCGGGGTGTCGGCGAGCACGAAGGACCGCTTCGGGGTGCCGAAGTACCGGTAGGCCACATCGATCGTGATGCCCTGTTCGCGTTCCGAGCGCAGTCCGTCCACGAGCAGCGAGAGGTCCGGAGTGGACAGCCCCTTGTCGACGCTGGCCCGGGTGACCGCGTCGAGCTGGTCCGCGAGTACGGATTTCGTGTCGTAGAGCAGCCTGCCGACGAGGGTGGACTTCCCGTCGTCGACGCTGCCCGCGGTGGCAAGCCGCAAAAGGTCGCTCATCGCACTCGCTCCCCGGGGGAGCTCGGCGCTTCGCGCGGGCGCTGTATCGATGATTCGCTGCAGAGCTCGCTCATGATCAGAAGTACCCTTCCCGTTTGCGGTCCTCCATCGCGGACTCCGAGATCCGGTCGTCCGCCCTCGTCGCGCCGCGTTCGGTGAGCCGGGACGCGCTGACCTCGGCGATGACCGAGGCCACGTCATCGGCGCCGGACTCGACCGCCCCGGTGCAGGAGCCGTCCCCGACGGTCCGGTACCGGACCTGTTTGCGGTGCACGGTCTCGCCCTCGCGCGGGCCTCCCCAGGGACCGGCGGTCAGCCACATGCCGTCGCGGGCGAACACCTCGCGGGTGTGTGCGAAGTAGATCGAGGGCAGTTCGATGTCCTCGCGCTCGATGTAGCGCCAGACATCGGCCTCGGTCCAGTTGGACAGTGGGAACACTCGCACGTGCTCACCGGCGGAGTGCCTTCCGTTGTACAGGTTCCACAGCTCGGGCCGCTGTCTGCGCGGTTCCCATTGGCCGAACGCGTTGCGCAGGCTGAAGATCCGCTCCTTCGCCCGGGCGCGCTCCTCGTCCCGGCGGCCGCCGCCGAACACCGCGTCGAAGCGGTTCTCGTTGATCGCGTCCAGCAGCGGGACTGTCTGCAGCGGGTTACGGGTGCCGTCCGGCCGCTCGCTCAGCCGCCCGTCGTCGATGTAGTCCTGCACCTTCGCGACGACCAGCCGCAGCCCGTGCCGGTCCACCATCCGGTCCCGGAACTCGAGCACCTCGGGGAAGTTGTGCCCGGTGTCCACGTGCAGCAGCGGGAACGGGACCGGGGCGGGCCAGAACGCCTTGATCGCCAGGTGCAGCAGCACCGTGGAGTCCTTGCCGCCGGAGAACAGGATCACCGGCCGGTCGAACTCCCCGGCCACCTCACGGAAGATGTGGATCGCCTCGGACTCGAGCGCCTCGATGTTGTCCGCGACGACGGGCGCGTCCTCGTCGATGATCTTGCCTTCTTCGATCGTCTCGGTGGTCATCCGTGCAACCCGCATTCCGTCTTCGTCTGGCCCGCCCAGCGGCCGCTGCGCGGATCGGCGCCCGGCGCGACCTTCGCGGTGCACGGCGCGCAGCCGATGGACAGGTACCCCTCCGCGACGAGCGGGTTCTCCAGGACGCCGTTCGCCTCGATGTACTCCCGGAACTCCTCGTCGGTCCACGCCGCGATCGGGTTCACCTTGACCAGCCCGTTGCGCTCGTCGAAGCCCACGATCGGAGTCTGCGCCCTGGTCGGCGCGTCCACCCTGCGTACCCCGGTCACCCAGGCCGAATAGCGGGAAAGCGTGCGCTGCAACGGAACCACCTTGCGCAGCTGGCAGCAGCGGTCCGGGGCGGTCTGGTTGAGCTTGCCGTACTGTGCCTCCTGCTCGGCGACCGATTGTTCGGCGGCCGCGTTGACGATGCGCACGCCCGGGTAGATCAGATCGACCGCGTCCCGTACCCCGATGGTTTCGGCGAAGTGATATCCGGTTTCGAGGAAAAGCACGTCGAAATCCGGTTTGGTGCGCGCAGCCACATCGATGAGCACCGCGTCCTGCATATTCGAAGCGATGATGAAATCGTCACCGAAAGTTTCGGCCACCCAACGCATAGCAGCGTCGGCGCCGATTTCGCCGAGTGCCGCGCCCTCCTCGGCGATCTCCCGCAACCGTGCGGTTTCCATCGTGGTCATGAGTTCACCTCGGTCACGCTCAGGCCGACAAGTTTCACCGAAAAAACGCGCCTGCACGACTCACAACGCCAGGCGCCACGCGGATCTTCCCTCGGCATCAAATCCTCTTCACCGCAGTACGGACAATAAAACGGTGCCGCGCGTTCCATTATAGGGATTCCTCATCGCGAAGAATTGTCCGGACATTGCCTCGGTGCATTGTCCGGACAATCATTTCAGTTCATCATCCGAAGCACGGGCGACCCAGGTGGCGAATCGCTCATCTGGTTCACGGGCGGCGACATAGCGCCGCACGACGCGCTCCACGTAGTCCACCGCCTCGGCACTGGTCACCTTGAGACCGCGCACCTTGCGGCCGAAACCCGCGTCCACGCCGAGTGTTCCACCGAGGTGCACCTGGAAACCCTCGACCTGCCTGCCCTCGGCATCGGTGACGATCTGGCCCTTCAGCCCGATATCGGCGACCTGGGTACGCGCGCACGCATTGGGGCAGCCGTTGAGATTGAGGGTGATCGGGTGTTCGAGCTCGGCGTTGACATCGGCGAGCCTGTGCTCCAGATCGAGCACGGCGTCCGCGGCTCGCCGCTTGGTCTCCACGATCGCGAGCTTGCAGAACTCGATACCGGTGCACGCCATGACACCGCGGCGCCACGGAGAGGGACTCGCCTGCAGGCCGAGCGAATCGAGCTCCGCGCTCAACCCGTCCAGTTCGGCCGATTCCACGTCCAGCACGAGCAGGTTCTGTTCCACCGTGGTCCGGATCCGCTGGGAACCGGCCCGTTCCGCAGCCTTGGCCACGTTCTGCAGGATCGAACCGGAGACCCGCCCGGCGATGGTGGAGACGCCGAGGTAGTTGCGCCCGTCGGTCTGCGGATGCACGCCGAGGTGGTCGCGCGCCCCGGTGTAGATCTCCGGTGCCGCGTTGTCCGCGAGTTTCCGGTTCAGGTACTCGGTTTCCAGAACCTCGCGGAAGCGTTCCACACCCCAGTCGGCGATCAGGAACTTGATCCGGGCGCGATGACGCAGCCTGCGGTAGCCGTAATCCCGGAAGATCTGGACCACGCCGTGCCACACCTCGGGCACGTCCTCGAGGGAGACCCACACTCCGAGGCGCTGGGCGATCTTCGGGTTCGTGGACAGGCCACCGCCTACCCACACGTCGAAACCGGGGCCGTGCTCGGGATGCACCGAGCCGATGAACGACACGTCGTTGATCTCGTGCACCACGTCCTGGCGCGGTGACCCGGAGATCGCGGTCTTGAACTTCCGCGGCAGGTTGGACAGGCTCTCGTCGCCGATGTAGCGGCGGGTGATCTCCTCGACGGCCGGGGTGGCGTCGATGATCTCGTCCGCGGCGATCCCGGCGACGGGGGAGCCGAGGATCACGCGCGGGCAGTCCCCGCAGGCCTCGGTGGTGGACAGGCCGACGGCTTCGAGCTTCTGCCAGATCGCCGGGACATCCTCGATGCGGATCCAGTGCAGCTGCACGTTCTGCCGGTCGGTGATGTCCGCGGTGTCCCTGGCATAGGTCTCGGAGATCTCCCCGATCACCCGCAGCTGCTCGGTGGTCAGGGCTCCGCCGTCGATGCGCACCCGCAGCATGAAGTACGAGTCGTCGAGTTCCTCGGGCTCGAGGGTGGCGGTGCGGCCGCCGTCGATGCCCTGCCTGCGCTGCGTGTAGAGGCCGAACCAGCGGAACCGACCGCGCAGGTCACCGGGATCGATGGCGTCGAACCCGCGGTGCGCGTAGATGGTCTCGATGCGCTCGCGGACGTGCAGCGGGTTGTCGTCCTTCTTGGAGCGCTCATTCGGGTTCAGCGGCTCGCGGTAGCCGAGTGCCCATTGGCCTTCGCCTCGGCGTTGCTTGGGCTTCGCTGGCTTGGCCGCGGGCTTGTTCGCGGTCTGCTCTGGGGCTGTCGTGGTGGGGGCCATGGGATTCCTCGCGGTTCACTGCGGCAGGGTGCGGCGGCGGGCGGAAACTTCCGGGCAGCTGGACCGGAGCTGAACCGGGATCGCGGAATTCGACCGGGAGCTCAGGCGCCGGGAAGGCAGACGCGCGGGCAGAGCGCGCTGGACACTCGCTGATAATCGACGTGCCTGCGCACGACGAGCCAGACGGACAGCGAGATCATGGGGAAAGCGTGCCACGCGTCTGTTCGGTGAGCGAGCCTTATCCGCATCGTGGGATCACGGTGCGGCAGAGGGTTGCGCCGGGCATATCCGCACCGCAAGCGACCAGAGGAGACCGATTTGCCATCCGTGCTGCCCGAGGGCGAACCAGCGCCGCGCGACGGGCGACTGCCGGAGTCCGCGCTCGCCGGTCTCGGGACACGGCCGTTCGGGGTGTACGTACATGTGCCGTTCTGCGCGAGTCGCTGTGGTTACTGTGATTTCAACACCTACACCCCGACCGAGCTGGACGGCGCCGCCTCCCCGCAGACCTGGCTGGAGGGTTTGCGGGCCGAACTCGCGCTCGCCGCGCGGGTGCTCGGTGCTCCGCCGCGCGCCGAGACGGTGTTCGTCGGCGGGGGCACCCCCTCGCTGCTCGGAGCGGACGGGCTCGGCCAGGTGCTCGATGCGGTACGCGGCAGCTTCGGGCTCGCCGAGCACGCCGAGGTGACCACCGAATCGAACCCGGAGTCGACCTCCCCGGAATTTTTCGCCGGGCTCGCCGAGGCCGGATACACGCGGGTCTCGCTCGGTATGCAGTCCACGGCCCGGCACGTGCTCGCGGTACTGGAGCGCGCGCACACCCCGGGGCGTCCGGTCGCCGCGGCCAAGGAGGCGCTGGCGGCCGGGATCGAACACGTGAACCTGGACCTGATCTATGGCACCCCGGGGGAGCGGGACACGGATCTGCGCGCCTCGCTCGACGCGGTGCTCGAGGCCGGGGTGGACCATGTCTCGGCCTATTCGCTGATCGTGGAGGACGGCACCGCGATGGCGCGCAAAGTGGCGCGTGGTCAGTTGCCCGCCCCGGACGAGGATGTGCTCGCCGACCGCTATGAGCTCATCGACGCGCAGCTCGCGGCCGCCGGTCTGCACTGGTACGAGGTGTCGAACTGGGCGGGCACGGAATCCGCGCGGTGCGCGCACAACCTGATCTACTGGCGCAGCGGGGACTGGTGGGGCGCCGGGCCCGGGGCGCACTCGCACATCGGCGGCACCCGGTTCTGGAACGTCAAGCACCCCGCCCGCTACGCCGCGCTGCTCGGCGAGGGGCGCTCCCCGGCTGCCGGGCGCGAGGTACTGACCGGGACGCAGCGCCGTTTCGAGCGGGTGCTGCTGGAATTGCGCTGTGCGGACGGGCTTGCCCTCGATGTGCTGGACGAGCGGGGAGTGCGGGAGGCGCAGGCGGCGGTGGCCGAAGGACTGCTGCGGATCGGGGACGGAGTGGCCGTGCTCACCCCACAGGGCAGGCTGCTCGCGGACGGCCTGGCCACCCGGCTCGCCGATGCCGGGTGACCGAGCAGACAGTCTTGATCTCTTGCGGGCGAACTCTCAGGGAGCTATTACTTAGGTGTGCTAATTAATCGGCGTTGAGCCGCCGGCCCCGGGACCGCGAAAGCGATTCCCCGACCTCCGACTCACACCGTCTACGAACTCTGTGGAGGTGTGCGGAAATGAAGATCAGTGCTCGTTTCGTCGTAGACATGCTCGCCGTGCTCGGTGGCGCATTCCTCATCGTCGCCACGATGGCGTTCGGTGCGGGAGCCACCGGCTGGCTGGGCTTCGGCGTCTCGACCGCGGTGCTCGTCGCAGCCGCCGTGGGCGCACTCGCTTCGGGCCGTCTCGACGCGCGGATCGGTGGCGCCACCCTCGGTGTCGTCGCTGCGTGGTCGCTCATCGCGGCTCTCGTGTTCAGCGGGACCGCGATGACCTGGCTGGTGTTCGCGGACGCCCTCGCGATCCTCGCGATCGGCGTCGTCGACCTGGTGGTGCACGAAGCGCGCACCGAACGGGTCGTGCACCAGCTCGAGGTCCGGGAGTACGCCACGGCCGCGTGATCGCCTGGCACGAATAGCGTGGCCCCCGCCGGAAATCCCGGTGGGGGCCGCTGCTGTCCGTAGAATGGGGACCGTGAATACCGACGAGCGCAGGTTCGAGGTGCTACGCGCGATCGTCACCGACTACGTCTCCGATCAGGAACCGGTCGGGTCGAAGGCGATCGTGGACCGGCACAACCTCGGCGTATCCAGCGCGACCGTCCGCAACGACATGGCCGCGCTGGAGGAGGAGGGCTACATCGCCCAGCCGCACACGAGTGCCGGGCGTATCCCGACCGACAAGGGCTACCGGCAGTTCGTGGACCGGCTCGCCGAGCTCAAGCCGCTCTCCGAACCCGAGCGCAGGGCCATCGACACCGTGCTCGGCGGCGCGATCGACCTCGAGGACGTGCTGCGCCGCAGCGTGCGCCTGCTCGCGCAGCTGACCAGGCAGGTCGCCGTGGTGCAGTACCCCATGCTCACCCGCTCGAGCGTGCGGCACATCGAGGTCGTCTCGATCACCTCGGCGCGGCTGATGCTCGTCTCGATCACCGACACCGGGCGGGTGGATCAGCGGCTCGTCGACCTCGGTGACGTGCTGTCCGAGGACGATGTGTCCCGGGTTCGCGCGCAGCTGAACTCCGCGCTCGCCGGGGAACGGCTCACCGATGCCGCGACCAAGCTCGCCGAGCTGCCCGAGCAGGTGCCCCCGGAGCTGCGCGATGTCATGGTCCGGATCTCGACCGTGCTCGTCGAGGCACTCATCGAGCACCCGGAGGAGCGCATCGTGCTCGGCGGGACCGCGAACCTGACCCGCAACGTCGCCGATTTCCCCGGCTCGCTGCGCGGGGTGCTGGAAGCGCTCGAGGAGCAGGTCGTACTGCTCAAACTGCTCGCCGCGGCACAGGATCCGGATATCATCTCGGTGCGGATCGGCGGGGAGATCGAGCCCGCCGAGATGCGCAACACCGCGGTGGTCTCCATCGGCTACGGTGCCGACGGCTCGCTGCTCGGTGGGATGGGCGTGGTCGGTCCGACGAGAATGGACTACCCGGGCACCATGGCCGCGGTTCGCGCGGTCGCCAACTACGTGGGGCGGATCCTCGCCGGCCGGTGAGTGAATGAGCCGGGTTCGGCAAGTCCATCCAGTGCAGGCACACTGGATGGGGGAACGCAGGCAATCAGGAGGACTGGGAGAACGTGGCCAGGGACTACTACGGCACGCTCGGCGTGCGCAAGGACGCGAGCGCCGACGAGATCAAGCGCGCGTACCGCAAGTTGGCCCGTGAGCTGCACCCGGATGTGAACCCGGACGATGCGGCACAGGAACGGTTCCGCGAGGTCACCGAGGCGTACGAGGTGCTCTCCGACCCGCAGAAGCGCCAGGTGGTCGACCTCGGCGGGGATCCGCTGGACGGTGCCATGGGCGGTATGCGTGGCGGCGGGGGTGGTGACCCGTTCGCCGGATTCGGCGGGCTCGGCGACATCATGGACGCCTTCTTCGGCGCGGCCTCGGGTGGCGGAGCCGCACGCGGCCGCGGACCGCGCAGCAGGACCCAGCCCGGTTCGGACGCGCTCATCCGTATGGAGCTCTCCCTCGAGGAGTGTGCGAGCGGGGTGGAGCGCGAACTCACCGTGGACACCGCCGTGCTGTGCGACAAGTGCCGGGGCGCCGGGACCAGTGAGGGCAGCGGCACCCGGACCTGTGACACCTGCGCGGGCCGCGGCGAGGTGCAGAACGTCCAGCGTTCCTTCCTCGGCCAGGTGGTCACCGCCCGGCCGTGCCCGGTCTGCCACGGTTTCGGCGAGGTCATCGAGCATCCCTGCGGGCAGTGCGCGGGCGACGGACGGGTCCGCTCGCGGCGCGCGATCACCGTGAAGATGCCGCCCGGAGTCGGCGACGGCATGCGGGTGCGGATGGCCGATCAGGGCGAGGTCGGGCCGGGTGGCGGGTCGGCCGGTGACCTGTACGTCGAGGTGGCGGAGAAGCCGCACGAGGTGTTCGAGCGCGATGGAGCCGACCTGCACTGCGTGGTGCGGGTGCCGATGACCGCGGCCGCCGTCGGCACGACAGTTCCGCTCGAGACCCTGGACGGGGTCGAGGAGCTCGACATCGAACCGGGCACCCAGCCGGGCACCGAGCTGGTGCTGAACGGCAAGGGCATGCCGCGGCTGCGCTCCTCGGGGCGGGTCGACGGCTACGGCGACCTGCACGTGCACCTCGAGGTCCTGGTTCCGACCAAACTGGACGCCAAACAGAGCGAACTGCTCCGCCAGCTCGCCGAACTGCGCGGCGAGGAGCAGCCGGAACTGGCCGTGAACGGCCGCGGCGGACACGGCCTGTTCTCCCGGCTGCGCGCCAAGCACCGGTGAGCACCGCGCCGGTTTTCCTCACCGAACGGCTCCCGGACGGTGAATTCGCGGTGCTCGACGGGCCGGAGGGACACCACGCGGCCACCGTGCGCCGACTGCGGACCGGCGAATCGCTCGTGCTCACCGACGGCGCGGGCACCAGTGCCAGTTGCGTGATCGAGAACGTGGAACGCGACCGGCTCGAGCTGCGCATCACCGAACGCGTCCGCAGCGCGCCCGCCTGGCCCCGGGTCACCGTGGTGCAGGCGCTGGTGAAAGGGGACCGGGGCGAGCTCGCCGTGGAACTGGCCACCGAGGCGGGCGCCGACGCGATCGTTCCCTGGCGGGCGAACCGCTGCGTGGCGCGCTGGGACGAGGGCCCGCGCGGGGCGAAGGCCCTGGCCAGATGGCGGTCGACCGTGACATCGGCGGCCAAGCAGGCGCGGCGCTCTTGGGTTCCCGAGGTCGCCGAACCGGTGAGCACGCTCGGGCTCGCGAACCTCGCCGCCGAGGCGGATCTGGCCGTCGTGCTGCACGAATCGGCGAGCCGTCCGCTGACCGAGCTCGATCTCGCGGACGTAGGCGAGGTGCTGCTGATCATCGGCCCGGAAGGCGGCATCGACGACGGCGAACGGGACCGGTTGGGCGCCGCGGGCGCGGCCGAGACCCGGCTCGGCCCGCAGGTGCTGCGCGCCTCGACGGCCGCCGCCGTCGCCCTCGGTGCGCTCGGCGCGCTCACCCCGCGCTGGTCAGGCTCCGCCGGGGTCGGCAGTTGACCGCTGGCCCGGGATTCATCGAAATCGCGGATCCCCGCTTGAGACACTCGTCCAGCTCAGCGGGGGTATGTGCATCAGCAACAACATGGTCGCGGAGATATTTTAGTTTCCAACGACGCTGGCGAACGCCGCGCGGAGGGGCTATTCTTTCAGTGACGGACACGAACGGCTGGCCTTGTGGACACGGAGTGTTCACCGGCCTCCTTCGACTCGCCGGACACCTCCCCCCTCGGTCCGGCGCGCGCCGCGTCGCGGTGGAACGACCCCCAGGTTCCACCGCGACGCGGCCCTCCTTCGTTTCCCGGCCCCTGCCCGCGGAGAGCGCTCGCCGGTACTCGGTCGTCAATCGTCTGTGGAGGCTGAGCCTCCACGCCTCCACGCCTCCACGCCCCCACGCCCCCACGCCCCCACGGTGCGGTTGGTTCGGCTTGGCTGCGCGGTTTCGGAGGGTGGTTTCGTGTGCGGTCGAGTGCGTTGTGGAAGGGTTCCGGTGGGCCGGGGGGAACTGTGGTGCGCTTGAGGGGGGCTTGGTTCTAGACTTTCGGTAGCGATATGCAGCCGGAGCGCACGAAGGGCGCAGGAAGTGGGCTAGAACGTCTGTGGCAGGCACAGCGAACAACGAGGCGGCGCGACTGGTGCCCGCCGAGCAAGCGAGCGAACCAACGAGCCCGGTCGGTGAGGTGAGCTCGCGACTGACCATTCCGGACGAGGCCCAACTGCGCGTACTCGGCGAAGCCGACGAGAACCTGCGCGTAGTCGAGGATGCCCTCAGTGCCGATGTGCACGTGCGGGGCAACGAGATCACGCTGTCCGGGGAACCGGCGGACGTGGCCTTCGCCGAACGCGTGTTCGGCGAACTGCTCAGCCTCGCGGGCACCGGCAACCAGATCCGCCCGGACGCGGTGCGCCGCACCGTGGGCATGCTCTCCGCGGGGCACTCCGAGTCCCCCGCGGACGTGCTGTCGATGAACATCGTCTCCCGGCGCGGCCGCACGATCCGCCCCAAGACGCTGAACCAGAAGCGGTACGTGGACGCGATCGACGCCAACACCGTGGTGTTCGGCATCGGGCCCGCGGGCACCGGCAAGACCTACCTGGCCATGGCCAAGGCCGTGCAGGCGCTGCAGGCCAAACAGGTCAACCGGATCATCCTCACCCGCCCCGCCGTGGAAGCGGGGGAGCGGCTCGGCTACCTGCCAGGGACCCTGTACGAGAAGATCGATCCCTATCTGCGCCCGCTCTACGACGCGCTGCACGACATGATCGACCCGGAATCGATCCCCCGGCTCACCCAGGCGGGCGCCATCGAGGTCGCCCCGCTCGCCTACATGCGCGGACGCACCCTCAACGATGCGTTCATCCTGCTCGACGAGGCCCAGAACACCACGCCCGAGCAGATGAAGATGTTCCTCACCCGGCTCGGCTTCGGCTCCCAGATCGTGGTCACCGGTGACATCACCCAGATCGATCTGCCGGGCGGGCAGCGCAGCGGATTGCAGGTGGTGCGGGACATCCTCAACGGTGTGGAGGACGTCGCCTTCCCGCAGCTGACCAGCGAGGACGTGGTGCGGCACAAGCTGGTCGGGGACATCGTGGACGCCTACGACCGCTGGCAGGCCACCCAGCCGCCCGCCCCACAGCGACAGGGGAGGCGAGTGTGAGCGTCGAGATCGCCAACGAATCCGGCGTCGGGGTCGACGAGCAGTCGATCGTGGAAGCAGCCCGGTTCGCGCTCGGGCAACTCGAGGTGTCCCCGCTCGCCGAGCTGTCCGTGCTGCTCGTGGACCTCTCGGTGATGTCCGATATGCACGAACAGTGGATGGACCTGCCCGGACCCACCGACGTGATGTCCTTCCCGATGGACGAACTGGACACCATGCGCCGCCCGGACGCCACCGAATCCGGGCCGAGCATGCTCGGCGACATCGTGCTCTGCCCCGAATTCGCCCGCGACCAGGCACGCAAGGCGGGACATGCGCTCATGGACGAGCTGCATTTGCTCACCGTGCACGGGGTGCTGCACCTGCTCGGCTACGACCATGCGGAACCCGCCGAGGAACGCGAGATGTTCACCCTGCAGAAGCGCATCCTCGCCGAACTGGCGACCGCCCGCCGCGAGGCACGTGCGCAGGAGGCGGCGCGGGCCGCGGACAGCAGGCTGCTCGGCACGGTGGGGCTCGACGAGTAGCCTGCCGTGATCCCCACCCTGCTGATCGTCGCGGTACTGCTCGTCATCGCAGCCGGCGGATTCGCCTGCGCGGACGCCGCGCTCGGGGCCACCTCCCTGGCCCGCGTCGAGGATCTGCGTCGCGAGGGACGGCCGGGGGCCAAGGCACTGCTCGCCGTGGTGCGGGAGCGGCCGAGACACATCAACCTGCTCCTGCTGCTGCGACTGGTCTGCGAACTCACCGCGACCGTGCTGGTGACCATGGTGTGCTGGCAGCTCATCGATCCGATCTGGTTCGCCGCCCTGGTCGCCGCGGCCGCGATGGTGATCGTCTCCTACGTGCTGGTCGGGGTCGGCCCGCGCACCATCGGCCGCCAGCACTCCTACCGTGTCGGGCTCACCTCGGCGGTCGTGGTGCGCGCGCTCGGAGTGCTGTTCGGCAGGCTCTCCCGGCTGCTGATCCTGATCGGTAACGCGATCACCCCGGGCCGCGGATTCCGGGACGGCCCCTTCTCCTCGGAGGTGGAGCTGCGCGAACTCGTCGACCTCGCCGGGGAACGCGGACTGGTCGACGCGGGCGCCCGCGAGATGATCCACTCGGTCTTCGAGCTCGGCGACACGATCGCGCGCGAGGTCATGGTCCCGCGCACCGAGATCGTCTGGATCGAGCACACCAAATCGGTGCGCCAGGCCCTGGCCCTGTCCCTGCGCACCGGATTCACCAGAATCCCGGTGATCTCCGAGAGCGTGGACGACATCGTCGGCGTGCTCAACCTCAAAGACCTCGCCCGCGCCGGGATCCAGCAACCCGGCGAGGCGAAACTCACCGACCTCATGCAGCCCGCCGCGTTCATCCCGGACACCAAACGCCTCGACGGGCTGCTACGGCAGATGCAGCGGGACAACACGCACCTGGCCGTGGTCGTGGACGAATACGGTGGCACCGCCGGACTGCTGACCATCGAGGATGTGCTCGAGGAGATCGTCGGGGAGATCACCGACGAATCCGATGCGGCCGAGAACATACCCGTCGAACACCTCGAGGACGGGGTGCTCCGGGTTTCCTCGCGGTTGCCCGTCGAGGACTTCGGCGAACTGTTCGGCCTGGAATTCGACGAACCGGATGTGGAGACCGTCGGCGGACTGCTCGCGCAACGCATCGGACGGGTACCGCTGCCGGGGACCGAGGCCGAGATCGACGGCCTTCGGCTGCGCGCCGAGGGCGGCAAGGACCGCAGGGGGCGGATGCGGATCACATCCGTGCTCGCGCACCGCACCGAGCGCGCGGCCGAGAACGAGGAACAGGAGACACGGGAATGACCGGACAGGACGCACACGGGGAACTCGGGGCCGAGGACGCCAAGCTCCTCACCCTCGCGCGGTCCGCGCGGGCGCGCACCGGTGCGGCGGAAGGCGCCGCGGTACGCGACACCGAGGGGCGGACCTACGCGGCGAGCACGGTCGCCCTGCCCTCGCTGCGGCTGACCGCGGCACAGGCCGCGGTGGCCGCCGCCGTGGCGAGTGGGGTGGACGGGCTCGAAGCCGCGGTGATCGTCACCGCCGCGGAGGCCGTGGACGAGCCCTCGCTGTCCGCCGTGCACGATCTCACCGGCGACGCCCCGGTGTTTCGCGCGGACGAGAGCGGTTCGGTGCGCGAACGGCTATAGCCCCACCCGGTTGCCCGCGGGCGGTTCGCCACCCGCGCGGGCGAACGACCACAGCGCCTCGACGAATCCGGCGCGCTCGGCCGCGGGCATCCGGGCCACGATCTCGGCGATCTCGGTGCGCCGCTGCGAGGTCACCCGCCGCACGACCCGCTCGCCCTCTGGGGAAAGGCGCAACAGGGTCTCCCTTCGCGAGGCCGGATTCGCCTCGCGGGTGACCATTCCCGAGGAGATCAGCCGGTCCACCGTGCGGGTCGCCGTCGAGGGATTCACCCCCAGCTGCTCGGCGAGCGTGACCAGTTTCGTCGCCCCGCCATTCGCCAGCACGACCAACAGCCGGAACTGCGGAAGCGTCAGCGAGTCCGCGACGGAGGCGATACTGCGCGCCGAGATGGCGATCAGCAGCCGCGAGGCGGTCAGCATCGCATCGGTGACGGCATCGATGTCCGTGTCGTCATCAACGGGGTTGGTCACGGCACCGTTTTACCCCATGTCGGGAAGCTCACGTACACATGTCATGTGCAATGGTTTCATAATGCAATAGTGAGTGAAGCCGCCGGACGTCGTTGGTCGCTCGCGGTTCCCGGGCGGGTACCGCTGCGTGCATGGATCGCCGAACGCACCGGAGGGCTCGTCGTGCTGGCCGTGCTGATCGGTGCGGGCGCGGGGATCGGTGCGGTGGGGTTCCGCTGGCTGATCAGCGCCGTGACCAGAGTGCTCTCCGGGCACGCCGACTATTCCGATGCCGGGCACGCCGCCAACGGGCTGGTGCCTTGGCTCGGCCCGTATTTCGTGCTGTTCGCCCCGGTCGTGGCCGGGCTGATCTACGGGCCGCTGGTGAACAAGTTCGCCCCCGAGGCGCGCGGGCACGGGGTGCCCGAGGTGATGTACGCGGTCGCCGAGCGTGGTGGGCGGATCGCCCCGCAGGTCACCGTGGTCAAGGCGCTCGCCTCCGCGCTGTGCATCGGTGGTGGCGGTTCGGTGGGCAGGGAAGGCCCGATCGTGCAGATCGGCTCCGCATGGGGATCCACGATCGGCAGACTCACCCGGATCCCCGAGGCCCGGCTGCGGGTGCTCGTCGCCTGCGGTGCCGCGGGCGGGATCGCCGCGACCTTCAACGCTCCGCTGGCCGGGCCGTTCTTCGCGATGGAGCTGATCCTGCGGGACTTCGCGGCGCGGGCCTTCGGCGCGGTGGTGCTCTCCAGCGTTACGGCGAGCGTCATCGGCCGGGCGATGCTCGGCGACCATCCGTTCCTGGACCTGCCGAAGCTGCACATCCACCACGCCTATCAGTACCTGCTCTTCGCCCTGCTCGGTCTGGTGGTCGGGATGGTCGGGGTGGCGTTCTCCCGGCTGCTGTACCTGATCGAGGACGCGTGCGACTGGCTCTGGCGCGGTCCCGAGTGGCTGCGCCCCGCGATCGGCGGACTGCTGCTCGGCGGGCTGCTCCTGGTGCTGCCGCAGATGTACGGGGTCGGCTATCCGGTGATGCAGCACGCCATGGACGGGCGGTTCGGCCTGTGGCTGCTGCTCGCCCTGGCCACGGGCAAGATCCTGGCCACCGGGCTGACCATCGGCATCGGCGGCTCGGGCGGGGTGTTCGCGCCCTCGCTGTTCATCGGGGCGATGTCCGGGACGGCATTCGGTATCCTCGCCGATCAGCTCGTCCCCGGGGCGGGAAGTCCGGGACTGTACGGGCTGATCGGCATGGGCGCCGCCTTCGCCGGGGCCACCCGCGCGGCGATCACCGGGATCATCGTGCTGTTCGAGCTCACCGGCGAGTACTCGATCATCCTGCCGCTCATGCTCGCGATCGTGCTCGCCACGGTGGTCTCCAGGAGACTGTCCGGGGACACGATCTACACCTTCAAGCTCACCCGCCGCGGCGTCCGGCTGGACCATCCGCGCCGGTTCGGCGGCCGGGCCGTCGGCACGGTGATGGAACCGCTTCCCGAACCGCTGCCCGCCCAGACCCCGCTCGAGGAAGCCGCGCGCGAGCTGCTGTTGTCCGCGAACGGTGCCGCACCGGTGATCGGCGAAGACGAGCAGTACCACGGCTGCGTGACCGCCCGCGCGGTCGCCGAGGCCCTCGATCAGGAAGCTCAGCGTTCCTGCCTCGCGGATCTCGCCCAGCATCCGCCGACGGTCACCGCGGACGCCTCACTCGATGCGGCACTGGACGCCCTCGTGGAAGTGGACGCGAGCGGGATTCCCGTGCTGGACGAGAAAGCGCACGAACTCGTCGGCTGGATCACCCACCGCACGGTGCTCGCGGCGCTCCCGGAAACGGCGGTGGCTACCGGCGGGAGATAATGCCCGGCATGCACCGTTCCGGTTTCGCCTGCTTCGTCGGACGCCCCAACGCGGGGAAGTCCACGCTCACCAATGAGCTCGTCGGCAGCAAGGTCGCCATCACATCCGACAAACCGCAGACGACACGGCACGCGATCCGGGGCATCGTGCACCGGCCGGACGCGCAGCTGATCATCGTGGACACCCCGGGGCTGCACCGCCCGCGCACGCTGCTCGGTAAGCGGCTCAACGAGGTGGTGCTGGAAACCTGGTCCGAAGTGGATGTGATCGGTTTCTGTGTCGCGGCCGACGCCAAGCTCGGCCCCGGCGACCGGTTCATCGCCGAGCAGCTGCGCGGGGTGGCCAAGCGGACCCCCGTGCTCGGTGTGGTGACCAAGACCGACCTGGTGGACAAGCCGGTGGTCGCCGAGCAGCTGCTGCGGATGCAGGAACTCATGGAGTTCGCCGAACTCGTCCCGGTCAGCGCGGTGGACGGATTCCAGACCGGGGTGCTCGCCGATCTGCTGGTCGGACAGCTGCCCGAGGGGCCGCAGCTGTACCCGGACGGGGAACTCACCGACGAGCCCGAGCAGACCCTGATCGCCGAACTGGTGCGCGAGGCCGCGCTGGACGGGGTGCGCGACGAGCTGCCGCACTCGATCGCGGTGACCGTCGAGGAGATGCTGCCCCGCGAGGGACGCGACGACATGCTCGACATCTACGCCTCGGTGCACGTGGAACGCCAGTCGCAGAAGGCGATCGTGCTCGGCAAGGGCGGTTCGCGGATGCGCGAGGTCGGCCAGAAGGCGCGCCGTCAGATCGAGACGCTGCTCGGCTCCAAGGTCTACCTCGACTTACACGTGCGGGTGACCAAGGAATGGCAGCGCGATCCGAAACAGCTGCGCAAACTCGGTTTCTAGGCGGTGTCACCGATTCGGGCGGTCGCGTACGTCATGTCCGGATCGGCCGGGGTACCCTGCCGCGTGAACTCGCGCCGTGATGTCGGGGGCGCGGCGATCGAAGGGGAGTACACCGATGACCAATCCGTACGGCCAGGGGCCGCAGCAGTACGGACAGCAGATGCCACCGGGATACGGCGGGCAACCGCAGCAGTACCAGCAGCCCGGGTATCCACAGCAGGGGTACGGCCAGCAGGGCTATCCGCAGCACGGCTATCAGCAGGGTTACCAGCAGCAGGCGGTCTATGGCGGGCAGCAGGGAGCGCCCGGCACCATCGCGACCTGGGGCGACCGGGCCGGTGCCTACCTCATCGACGCGCTGATCAGCTACGCGGCGCTGGTGCTCGGATTCGTTTTCCTGATCACCGGGCTCTTCAGCTCGGCCGCCCTGCTCGTCATCGGGATCATCTTCTTCATCGCCTCGATCGGGCTGCTGTACTGGAATCGGTGGTTCCTGCAGGGCTCGACCGGGGCCAGCATCGGCAAGAAGTCGAAGGGACTCATCCTCGTGGACGCCGGAACCGGCAGGCCCCCGGGACTCGGCACCACGATCGCGCGTGAGTTCTGCCATGTCATCGACGGCATCTTCGCGATCGGTTTCATCATGGCCAACAGCGACCCGCAGGTGCGCACCTTCGGTGACAAGTGGATGAACACGCTCGTCGTGTACGGCCAGCCGGTGCAGCAGGCGGTTCCGCAGGGCTATCCGCAACAGGGCCACCCGCAACAGCGTCACGGCCAACAGGGCTATGGCCAGCCCGGCTACGGCCAGCAGGGATACCCGCAGCCCGGTCACCCGCACCAGCAGCAGGGATATCCGCAACAGGGTGGCCATCCGCGGCAGTGGTGACCCGGACCGTCGGTGGGTGGTGCGATGATTGACGGGTGACTGAGCGGGCGAACAGGCGGCGGGGGACGAGCGCCGGTGTGGAGACACCGTGAGCTTGTACCGCGATACCGGTGTGGTTCTCCGGGTGCACAAGCTCGGCGAGGCCGACCGCATCATCACCCTGCTGACCAGGCGGAACGGCAAGATCAGGGCGGTGGCGAAGGGAGTGCGGCGGACCAGTTCGCGGTTCGGCGCGCGGCTTGAACCGTTCTGCCACGTGGACCTGCAGTGTCACACCGGGCGCACTCTGGACATCGTCACCCAGGTGCAGACCGTGGACGCGTTCGCCGCGCCCATCGTCGGCGACTACGGCCGCTACACCTCGGCCTGCGCGATCATCGAGACCGCGGAGAAGCTGGTCGTCGAGGAGGACGCCCCGGCGATGCGGCTGTACCTGCTGCTCGTGGGTGCGCTGCGGGCGCTGGCTTTCTCCGACCGGGAACCGGGCCTGGTGCTGGACGCTTTCCTGCTGCGCGCCATGGCCTTCGCGGGCTGGGCCACGGCGGTGCGGGAGTGCGCCCGGTGCGGTGCCGAGGGCCCGCACGCGGCGTTCTCGGTGAACGCGGGCGGTTCGGTGTGCTCGCGCTGCCGCCCCGCGGGGGCGGTCACCCCGGACGCGGGCACCCTTGCGCTGCTCGGCGCGCTGCTGCACGGGGACTGGGATGTGGCGAACGCGGCGAGCGAGGCCGCGCGCCGGGAATCCTCCGGCCTTGTCGCCGCGCTGTTGCAGTGGCATCTGGAGCGCCAACTACGCTCGTTGCCGCTCGTCGAACGCCGGGCACCGCGCGCCCGGGCGACGAGCGAGTAGCAGCGACCATAGGGAGGACCATGGCGAAGGCACCGACGACGAGCACCGGCGCACCGGCGCGCCCACCGGATCCGCATCCCTCGGGTGCGCGCCCGCCCGCGATCCCCGCCGAGTTCGTCCCGGACCACATCGGCATCGTCATGGACGGCAACGGTCGCTGGGCCAACCAGCGCGGAATGACCCGCATCGAGGGGCACAAGCGCGGCGAGGCGGTCGTGCTCGACGTCGCCAAGGGCTGCATGGAGCTCGGTGTCCGCTGGCTGTCGCTGTATGCCTTCTCCACCGAGAACTGGCGGCGCAGCCCGGAGGAGGTGCGCTTCCTGATGGGCTTCAACCGGGATGTGATCGCGCGCCGGGTGGACGAACTGGACGAGATGGGGGTACGCATCCGCTGGGCGGGCCGCAAGCCGAAACTGTGGGGCAGCGTGGTGCGCACCCTGCAGGCCGCGCAGGAGCGCACCGAGTCGAACACCGTGCTGAACCTGACGATGTGCGTGAACTACGGCGGGCGCGCCGAGATCGGGGACGCGGCACGGGAGATCGCCAAGCGCGCCGCCGCGGGGGAGCTCAACCCGAACCGGGTGGACGAGCGCACCGTTGCCAAATACCTGTACCAGCGGGACATGCCCGATGTGGACCTGCTGGTCCGGCCCTCAGGCGAGCGGCGGACCTCGAATTTCCTCGTCTGGCAGTCGGCGTACGCGGAGATGGTCTACCAGGACGTGCTGTGGCCCGATTACGACCGCAGGCGGCTGTGGGAGGCTTGCGAGACGTACGCACGGCGTGACCGCAGGTTCGGCGGTGCCACCGATGCCGTCACCGGAACCGGTGAGACGGTGGCCGACCGTACGGACGGAACGGAGGAGCGATGACCGAAGCGGCTACCACCGCGACCTTGCTCGCGACGGCCCGCGAAGCCCTCGAGCTCTACCACGAGGTGCACACCGACGACGACGGGGCGCTGAGTTTCCAGCACGCCGGGGTGCCGTGCGCCCTGCAGGCCATGCAGCTCGCCGAAGGGCTGGCGGTGCTCTCGCTGACCTGCGTCGTCGGCTGGGACCTTCCCGATGACCCGCAGCGGGCGGAGTTGCTCGCCGAACGCGCCGGGGACGGTATGTTCGGCACCCTCGGCCTGGTGCGCACCGAGAAGGGCAGCGACATCACCCTGCGGTACACCTTCCCCGCCGAGGGACTGGCGGCCCCCGCGCTCGGCACGGTGCTGATGCTGGTGGTGTCCACCGCGTCCCAGTTGCGCAGCGACCTGGTGGAGGAATCAGACGGGGGATAGGCGCAGCAGCTTGTCGTCCGCGCCGTTCGAGGTGGTGACATAGAGCGCGCCGTCGGGACCGGTGCGGGCGGCGCGCAGTCTCCCGTACGACTCGTTCAGCACCCCGGGCAGCCGCACCCGGACGACCGCGCCCTCCCCGGACAGCTGGTACAGCAGCAGTTTCTGGCCCTTGAGCGCCACCACGGCCAGCGCGCCGTTCAGCTCGCCCCACGAGGGGCCGGACAGGAAGGTCGCGCCGGAGATCGCCTCGGTGATCCGCCCGGATGTCCACAGCGGGCGCACCGCGTCCGGGAACCGCGCGGTGTCGGTCATCGGGACACTCTCGTCGTAACCGCCTTCGGTGCCGTCCTTGGCGGGATCCCAGCCGAAGTTGCCGCCCGGAACATTCCGGTTGATCTCGTCGTCGAAGGACGGACCGTGCTCGGCGAGGTAGACCTGGCCGGTGCCCGGGCGCACCGCGACACCCTGCACATTACGGTGACCGTAGGAGAGCACCGGGCTGCCGGGGAACGGATTGTCCGCGGGCGCCTTCCCGGTGCGCGGGTCGATGCGCAGTACCTTGCCGCCCAGCCCGCGGCGATCCTGGGCGGCGTCCGCGCGTGCCGCGTCCCCGGTGCCGACCAGCAGCATGCCGTCCGGCGCGAAGGTGGGCCGGCAGCCGGAGTGCCGCCCGCCCGGGTTGAGCGGAAGCCCGGTGAGCAGGTCGCCGAGCCGTTGCGCGGACCGTTCGTCGGGCGACAGCCGCCAGCGCACCAGCCGCACATCGACCGGGGAACCGCCTTCGGCGTGCGCCTGGCAGGTGTAGAAGGTGCGATTGCGGCCGAAGCCCGGGTCGAGTGCCAGTCCGAGCAGTCCGCCCTCACCCACGGCATACACATCGCCGAGCTCCGCGCGCACCGGGCGCACCTGACCATCGGTCACCGTGACCAGCTTCCCGGGGCGCTCGGTGATCAGCTGTGCCCCGCTGGGCAGAAAGCCGATGTCCCAGCCGTGTTCGAGGCCACCGGCGAGTTCGGTGACCCGCAGCGCGGAGTCCGTTCCCGGTACCGGCGACGGTTCGCTCGCGGTGTCGCACCCGGCGAGCAGGATCGCCGTGAGCAGCACCGCGCCGGTACGCATGTCAACCTCTCGGGCAGTCCGAGCAGGTGCCGAAGATCTCGACGGTGTGCGCGATGTCGGAGAAGCCGTGCTCGGCAGCGACCCGCTGCGCCCAGGACTCCACGACCGGGCCCTCGATCTCCACGGTGCGCCCGCAGGAGCGGCACACCAGGTGGTGATGGTGATGGGCCGAGCAGCGCCGGTAGGTCGCCTCCCCGCTCGCGGTGTGCAGCACGTCGATCTCCCCGGCGTCGGCGAGCGACTGCAGCGTGCGGTAGACGGTGGTCAGCCCGATGCCCGCGCCGGTGGTGCGCAGCTTCTCGTGCAGCTCCTGGGCCGAGCGGAACTCCTCGACCTGTTCGAGCAGCGCGGTGATCGCGGCGCGCTGCTTCGTCGAACGCTGGCCGACCTTGGGGCTACTCATCGCCCCTCCCTCCTTCGCTCGCGAGCTCGCCGTATCGACGGTTCGCTCGCGAGCTCGCTCATAGATGCTCCTGGGCGTGGCTCACCGCGTCCACCACGATGTGCGCGAGGTGGTCGTCCACCAGGCGGTACATCACCTCGCGGCCGTGCCGTTCCCCGTACACGACCCCGGTGGCCTTGAGCACTCGCAGGTGCTGGCTGATCAGCGGCTGCGCCACGCCGAGCGCCTCGACGAGCTCGTGCACGCAGCGGGCCGAATCCCGCAGCTGGAGCACGATCGCGATGCGCACCGGGGCCGCGAGCGAGCGCAGCAGATCACCTGCGGCGGTGAGTACCTCGGTGGAGTGCGTCGGGGTCGGGGGAACGCCCCGGTCGTCGTGCACCTCCTCGACGGGGGACGGGAGACCCGGCCCGGGTGTCGCCGCGTCGTTCGTCCTCGGAGCGTGTGCGCTCGCCTGCCCGGTCGCCTCGGTGGTCATGGTTTTCATTTTACGTGCATACCCAGCAGTGGTGCGCGCACTCGGCTCGCTACGCTGTTCACCAATCAACCGAGCGCGATTTCCCTGGAGTTCCATTGCCGGCCGACCGTATCGAGACCGTTGTCAGCTTGTGCAAGCGCCGTGGCTTCGTCTACCCCAGCGGGGAGATCTACGGTGGCACGCGTTCGGCATGGGACTACGGACCGCTCGGAGTGGAGCTCAAGGACAACATCAAGCGCCAGTGGTGGCGTTCGATGGTCACCGGCCGGGACGACGTGGTCGGGCTCGACTCCTCGGTGATCCTGCCCAAGGACGTCTGGGTCGCCTCCGGGCACGTCGGCGCGTTCAACGATCCGCTCGTGGAGTGCACCGCCTGCCACCGCCGGTTCCGCGCCGATCACCTCGCCGAGGAGTACACCGAGCGCACCGGCAAGGCGGCGGATGAGCACAACCTCGGCGATGTGCCCTGCCCGAACTGCGGTAACCGCGGTCAGTTCACCGCGCCGCGCGAGTTCAACATGATGCTCAAGACCTTCCTCGGCCCGGTCGAGTCCGAGGAGGGCCTGGCCTACCTGCGCCCGGAGACCGCGCAGGGCATCTTCGTGAACTTCCTGAACGTGCTCACCACCGCGCGCAAGAAGCCGCCGTTCGGCATCGGCCAGATCGGCAAGTCCTTCCGCAACGAGGTCACCCCGGGCAACTTCATCTTCCGCACCCGGGAGTTCGAGCAGATGGAGATGGAGTTCTTCGTCGAGCCGGGCACCGACGACGAGTGGCACCAGTACTGGCTCGAGGAGCGCACCCGCTGGTACACCGACCTCGGTATCGCCAAGGACAATCTGCGCCAGTACGAGCACCCGGCGGAGAAGCTCTCGCACTACGCCAAGCGCACCGTGGACATCGAGTACCGGTTCGGGTTCTCCGCCGGTCAGGAGTGGGGCGAGCTCGAGGGCATCGCGAACCGCACCGATTTCGACCTGACCACGCATGCGAACCACTCCGGTGTCGACCTGTCCTACTACGACCAGGCCAGCGACAGCCGCTACCGTCCGTTCGTGATCGAACCCGCGGCCGGTGTCGGGCGCCCGATGATGGCCTTCCTGCTGGACGCCTACACCGAGGACGAGGCGCGCAACGCCAAGGGCGGGGTGGACAAGCGGATCGTGCTCAAACTGGACCGGCGCCTCGCCCCGATCAAGGCCGCGGTGCTCCCGCTGTCCCGCAACTCCGATCTTTCCCCCGTCGCACGGGATGTGGCCGCCCGGCTGCGCGCGCACTGGAACATCGACTTCGACGATTCGGGTGCGATCGGGCGCCGGTACCGCCGTCAGGACGAGATCGGCACCCCGTTCTGCGTCACCGTGGACTTCGACTCGCTCAACGACCAGGCGGTCACCGTGCGCGAGCGGGACAGCATGGATCAGGAGCGGGTGAGCCTCGACCAGCTGGAGGGCTACCTCGCCGCGCGCCTGATCGGCTGCTGAAACGTGGCACCGAACCGGTTGGGGGCGCTGCGACCCGCTGGTCAGGACGAGCCGGTGGGGCGGGCCGAGCCTCCGGTGGCGAGCCGCATCAGGTCGGTGCCGAGGTCGATGCCGAGTTCGGTACCGCCGGCGCTGCCGTACTCGTGCTGGTACCGCTGCCAGGATTCGTTCTCGATCTTGTGGGAGAAGCCGCTTTCGAGCAGCACCAGCATCTCGAACGCGGCTCGGCCGATCCGGGCGCCGAGTTCCCCGGAGTTCCAATCCTCGCTCGCCGCGAACACCGCGGTGGGAGCCGTCAGGGTTCGCAGGTAGGCGAACAGTGCACGCATCTCGTTGTCCACCACCAGCGCATGTCGTGCGGTGCCCGCGGTCGCGGCGAGGATCACCGGTTTGCCGATGAGCAGGTCGTTGTCGAGGACGTGGAAGAACGAGCTGAACAGACCGCTCGGCGCTGCCTTGTAGACCGGCGCGCTGGCGATGATCCCGTCCGCCTCGCGCAGTGTCGCCACCGCACGGGTGAGCTTGGGGCCGAGCAGTTGGGAAACCAGGGCGCTGGAGATCTCGGCGGCCAGGTCGCGCAGGTCGATGGTGCTGACGTGCACCTGCTCCGCGCGCTCGCCTGCGAGCCTGGCGGTGCGCTCGGCGATCCGGTCGGCCAGCAGCCGGGTGGACGAGGGATCGCTGGTGCCCCCGCTGACCACGACCAGCCGGAAACCGGTCGCGGGCGTTTCGGTGCCGTCGATGGGGTTGGTCATGAGGTCTCCTCGTTGTCGTCGGTGGCCAGTTTGTGGCAGAGCTCTTCGAGGGTGCGCAGTTCGGCGGGGTCGAGCCGGTCGCGGACCAGACAGGCGATGTCGACCGCGTGCCGGCCACCGACGCGGCGTTGGATGGCCCGGCCCGGCTCGGTGAGGCTGAGCAGGACTCCGCGCCCGTCGGCCGGGTCCGGATCGCGTGCGATGAATCCGCGGCCGATCAGCCGGTCGACCATCCGGGACAGGGCAGGCTGGCTGAGCAGCACGTGCCGGGTGAGCTCCCGGGCCCGGACCGGTTCCGGACACTTGGACAGGGTGTACAGCACGTCGTACTCCCGCATCGACAGCTCGTTCCAGACCTCGGTGGCCGCCATCTGCTTGATCAGCACCGCATGTGCGGTGAGCAGTGCCTCCCAGGCGTCGTTCGCCAACCGGCTCGTGGACCTGCCCATAGTCGTCTCCCTCTCCTCGCGGCTCAGACCAGGTCGGGGTAGGAGGCCGTGGCGTTTTCGCTGTCCTGGTACGGCGAACCGCCCGTGACGTTGTCGCCCCGGTTGGCGTTCGGCCGAGGCTGCCGGGCCGGCTGGTCACCGTACTTGGACCGGACCAGTCCCTCGTGGGTCGGTGCCGGTGCCGATTCCGGGTCCCTGCGGGATTCCAGTTCCTTGCGCAGTACCGGAACCACTTCCTCGCCGAGCAGGTCGAGCTGGTTCAGCACGGTCTTGAGCGGCAGTCCGGCGTGGTCCATCAGGAACAGCTGACGCTGATAGTCACCGAAGGTATCGTGGAAGGTCAGCGTCTTGTCGATCACCTCCTGGGGGCTGCCCACGGTGAGCGGGGTCATCTGGCTGAAGTCCTCCAGCGAGGGGCCGTGTCCGTAGACCGGTGCCTCGTCGAAGTACGGCCGGAACTCCCTGATCGCGTCCTGCGAGCGCTTGGCGATGTAGGCCTGGCCACCGAGGCCGACGATGGCCTGTTTCCTGGTGCCGTGGCCGTAGTGCTCGAATCGCTGCCGGTAGAACTCGATCAGCCGCAGTGAGTGCGCGGTCGGCCAGAAGATGTGGTTGGCGAAGAATCCGTTGCCGTAGAACGCGGCCTGCTCGGCGATCTCCGGGGTCCTGATCGAGCCGTGCCAGACGAACGGCGGAACGTCGTCGAGCGGGCGCGGGGTGGAGGTGAACCCCTGCAGCGCGGTCCGGAACTGGCCTTCCCAATCGACCACGTCCTCGCGCCACAGCCGGTGCAGCAGGTTGTAATTCTCCAGCGCCAGCGGCAGTCCCTGCCGGATGTCGGCACCGAACCACGGATACACCGGCGCGGTGTTCCCGCGGCCGATCATCAGGTCCATCCGCCCCTGCGAAACGTGCTGCAGCATCGCGTATTCCTCCGCGATGCGGACGGGATCGTTGGTGGTGATCAGTGTTGTGGCCGTCGTCACGAGCAGCCGCCGGGTCGTCGCGGCGATCGCGGCCAGCAGCGTGCTGGGTGAGGAGGAGAAGAAGGGCGGGTTGTGGTGCTCACCGATCGCGAACACGTCCATCCCGACCTCGTCGGTCTTCTGCGCGATCTTGATGATCGCGTCGATGCGCTCCGCCTCGCTCGGTGTCTCGCCCGAGACCGGGTCACGTGTGATGTCGCTGACCGAGAAGATTCCGAACTGCATGCTGGCTCCCGTTCATATCGGTCGTATATCCATGCGTTTGCATCTATCTCAAGGCGTGGGTCCCGCTCGTTATTCCCGCCTGCCGGAAACGGACCCGAGCTGCTCGTGCGGCCGTGCGGTTCTGCGCTCCGTGAAGAACCGCCGCCGGGCAAGCGATCCCTTGTAGTATCGGTGTTTCCCGCGATCACCGGATCACGAGAGGGATGCCTGGATGAGCACTCCGGAATCGATCGAACCGTTCCGCGTCGAGATCCCCGACGGGCAGCTCCAGGATCTGCGCGCCCGGCTGGCGAACACCCGCTGGCCGGAGGACGACCTGCCCGGCGACGACTGGTCCGCCGGAATCCCCAGCGGCTATCTGCGTGAGCTGGCCGAGTACTGGCGCACCGAGTACGACTGGCGCCAGCACGAGGCGTCGCTGAACTCTCATCCGCAGTTCACATGCGAGATCGAGGGGCAGCGGATCCATTTCCTGCACGTGCGCTCGGCCGATCCGGATGCCATCGCGCTGATCCTGACCCACGGCTGGCCCGGCTCGGTGGTGGAATTCCTCGATGTGATCGAGCCGCTGTCGCGGAAATTTCATCTGGTCATTCCCTCGATGCCGGGTTACGGGTTCTCCACCCCGCTTTCCGGGAGCGGCTGGGATCTGAGCCGGGTCGCCAAGGCCTTCGCCGAGCTCATGGCCCGTCTGGGGTACTCGTGCTACGGGGCACAGGGCGGGGACTGGGGAGCCGGCATCTCGCTCGAACTCGGCCGTATCGATCCGGAACACGTGCTCGGGGTGCACGTGAACATGCTCGGCACCGTGGCACCGGAGGAGCCCACCGCCGAGGAAAAGGAACGACTGGCGAAGAACAAGCGCTACTTCCGCGAACTCTCCGGTTACCGCGATATCCAGCGCACCAGGCCACGTACGCTCGGATACGGATTGCACGATTCCCCGGTCGGGCAACTGGCGTGGATCGCGGAGAAATTCCACGACTGGACCGATTGCGTGGCACGCCCAGAGGAAGCGGTCGACCGCGATCGCATGCTCACCAACATCACACTGTACTGGCTGACCGGTAGCGCAGGCTCCTCGGCGCGGCTGTACTACGAGACCGACGGCGGGATGCGGCCGCCAAGGGAGCTGTCCGTCCCGCTCGGGGTCGCCGTGTTCGCGCACGACATCGTGCTGCCGATCCGTTCGGTCGCCCAGCGACAGCTGCCGACCATCACGCGCTGGTCGGAATTCGGCCACGGTGGGCATTTCGCGGCGCTCGAGCAGCCCGCCCTGCTGACCGAGGAGATGCTCGCCTTCTTCGGAAGCCTGGGCTGATGGATATCCGCGCGGTCGGGCAGGAAACCCCGGAGGCCGTGTCGATGATGGATGCGCTGTGGGAGGAAATCCAGCTCCGGTACGGGTTCCGCGCGCCGAATCCGATGCCGTCCACCAGGTTCGACGGCTTCTGGCTCGCCCTCGGGCAGGACGGTCCGCTCGGCAGCATCGCCTTGGCCCCGCCGACGGATTCGGTCGGTGAGCTCGATGTCATGTACGTCGTGCCCGGGCGGCGGGGGACCGGGCTCGCCGCGGAACTGCTCGCCGTGGCGGAGGGTTTCGCGATCCGGCGGGGGATCGGGACGCTGCGGCTGCGTACCGGGGAACCTCAGCCGGAGTCGATGCGGTTCTACGCGAAAGCCGGATTCCGTCCGATACCGCGCTACGGCAAATGGGTCGAGGACGAGAGCGCACGCTGTTTCGCGAAGGACCTATAACCGTCGCACCGTGAGGGCGTCCTCGGTGACGGCGCCCGAACCGTCCGTGCGCACCACGTACGCACCGCCGCCGGCTCGCTCGGAGACCGCCTCGGCCAGTTCGGTGCCCCGGTAGAGCAGCCCGGCCCCGTCGTCGGTGCAGTAGGTCAGCGGCAGCTGCCCGGATCCCACCGCGCGCTGCACGGTGGGACGGCGCAATTCCTCGGTGTCGTAGTGCACCCCGTTGCCGTAGGGCAGGAAACCGAGCCCATCGGTGACCACCCGGAGCTCGGGCCCGAAGGAATCCGTGGCACCGCCCGTGTGCCAGCAGATCGATCCGGCCGAGACCCCGGCGAGCACGATCCCGGACTGCCACACCTCGTGCAGGATCTCGCCGAGTCCGTGCACCCGCCACACCGCGAGCAGGTTCGCGACCGAGCCGCCGTTGACCCAGATCACGTCCTGATCGAGCAGGAAGCCGCGAATATCGGTGACCGGGGGCATCGGGAACAGGTTCAGGTGGCTCGTGCCGAATCCCGCGTGCCTGCCCGCGGCGTCGAACCGGGCGTGGAAGGCGTCCTGATCGCCCATCGCAGTGCCGATGTGGCACAGTTTCGGCGCGCGTCCCTCGACCCCGGCGAGTTCGACGGCGTACTGGATCAGTTTGTTGAACTCCAGGGGGATGCGGTTCCCGAGCCGGTACCCGCCCGAGGTCGCCAGGATGGTCGGTGTCGCTGCGCTCACCCCCTCATCCTGCCGTATCGCCGCCCCTGACAGTTGTCATGGTGCGGTCATGACGCGTGGTAGCGGGCTCGCGCGCGGTTCGCGGCCAGGATCGGGGTATGCGAACGAAGACGGACACAGTGCGCGGGGCCGCGATCAGCCTGGACGGCCTCGCCAAGAAGTACGGGGAGGTGCAGGCGGTCCAACAGGTCGATCTGCTGATCGCGCCCGGTGAGGTGGTCGCGCTGCTCGGGCCGAACGGGGCGGGCAAATCGACGACGGTGGACATGCTGCTCGGACTGTCCACACCGGACACTGGGGAGGTCTCGGTTTTCGGGAGGAAACCGGGAAAGGCGGTCGCCGAGGGCCTGATCGGCGCGATGCTGCAGGAGGGCTCGCTGCTCGAGGACGCCACGGTCGCCGAGACGGTGCGGCTGGTGCATTCGCTGCACCGGCACCCGATGCCGGTCGAGGAGGCGCTGCGCCGGGCCGGAGTCGCCGAGCTGGCCGACCGCCGCTGCACCAAGCTCTCCGGGGGCCAGAAGCAGCGGGTGCGGTTCGCGGTCGCGCTGGTCTGCGATCCGGACCTGCTCGTGCTCGATGAACCGACCGCGGCCATGGATGTGGGCACCCGCCGCGAATTCTGGCGCTCGATGCACGAGTTCACCGCGGCCGGCAAGACCGTGCTGTTCGCTACCCACTACCTGGACGAGGCCGAGGAATTCGCCGACCGGGTGGTGCTGATGCGCTCCGGGCGGGTGGTCGCGGACGGTTCGGTCGCCGAGGTCCGTTCGGCCGCTTCCGGGCGCACCATCAAGGCGGTCGTGCCCGGTGCGGACGAGGGCCAGCTCGCCGCGTTACGCGGGGTGAGCGCGGCGAGCCTGCGCGGCGACCGGGCCGAACTGGCCTGTGCCGATTCGGACCTGGCGATCCGCGAACTGCTCGCGCGCTTCGGCAATGCCCACGACATCGAGATCAACGCGGTCGGCCTCGAGGAAGCCTTTCTCGCACTGACCACCGAGGAGGAGACGGCGTGAACCTGACCTATCTGGCCCTCGAAACCCGCAGGGCGCTGCGCTCACCGCGGGCGCTGGTGTTCACCGTCGGCATGCCGGTGCTGTACTACTTCATCTTCTCCGGGATCTGGGGTTCGGGAGAGGTCGGCGGGATCAATGCCAAGACCGCGTTGATGTCCAGTATGGCCGCGTTCGGCGCGATGATGGGCACGATGTTCACCGGGGCGCGCACCGCACAGGAACGGGCGGTCGGCTGGCAGCGCCAGCTCCGGCTCACCCCGCTCACTCCGGTGCAGTACCTGCTCGGCAAAGGAATCGTGGGCATGCTCGTCGGGCTGATCCCGGTGCTGCTGGTCTCGATCGTCGGCGGGATCGACGGGGCGAGCCTCTCCGCGGGCGGCTGGGTGCAGCTGGTGCTCGGGGTGTGGCTGTCCGCCATCCCGTTCGCCGTGCTCGGCCTGCTGATCGGGCAGCTGGCCACGCCGGACACCATCCCGGTGTTCACCATGGTCCCGATGCTGCTGTGCGGTTTCCTGGGCGGGCTGTGGATCCCGATCGCGATCTTCCCGCATTGGCTCGGCCAGGTCGCCAAGGCCCTGCCGAGCTACTGGATGGCCGATATCGGGCACGGCGCGGTCGGCCATGGTTCCGCGAATCTGGGGGCGGCCGCCGGAGTGCTCGCCGCATGGGCGATCGTGCTCGGTGCGCTGGTGATGCTGCGCTACCGCCGCGATGCCGCCCGCGGGTGAGACCCGGCCTCCTGTCGGGGCCCGTCGTACCCTTGGCGGCGTGCCCCGACAGGAGAAGGATGTCTACGAGTACCAGACGGACCAATGGCCCGACTGGTCGCTGCAGCACGCCTCAAGGGGACGTAAGCTCCGGTTCCTCGACGGGCGGCGGCTCGGGGTGTGGTTCTGGATCCCGTTCGGTTACTTCATGGGCAAGGACATCGGGATCGAGCATCCGTTCCCGGTGGCCGTCCTGAGCTATGCCGCCCTCACGGTGCTGTTCGCCTTGTACGGCTATGCGGGGACCTTGGGGTTGTACGGCTCGCACCGGTCGCGGGTGTTCCTGGTGTTCGCGATGTTTCCCTTCGCGGTGCTGCCCGCGGTGTTCACTGGGTCCCTGGACAACCTCATGTACCTGGTCTACCCGGTGCTCATCGCGGTCATGCTGTGGCCGGTGCGCTACAGCAGGCTGCTGGCGATCGGCACGGTCCTGGCGATGATCCTCACGATGACCCTGGCCGGGAACGGGATCGAGTGGGGCGAGGTCGGCGCGATGCTCGGCCTCGGGTTCGGCATGAGCGGCTTCATGATGCTGGCCTTCACCGTCGGCCGGTTGCGTGCCGCACAGGAGGAGATCAAGGAGCTCGCGGTCGCCGAGGAGCGCGAGCGGCTCGCCAGGGATCTGCACGACATCCTCGGGCACAGTCTCACCACGATCACCGTCAAGGCCGGGCTGGCCCGCCGGATGCTCGAACGCGAGGAGGGCGGCGAGGGCGAGTACCAGGCCACCGCGGAGGTCCGGGACGTGGAGGAGCTCGCCCGGCAGGCGCTGGCCGACATCCGGGCGACCGTGTCGAACTACCGCACCGCCTCGCTGCCCGCGGAGATCGCCGGGGCGCGGATGTCCCTGCAGGCGGCCCGGATCGACCCGGACCTGCCGCATGCGGTGGACGATGTGGACCCGAAGCTGCAGGAGGTGTTCGGCTATGTGGTGCGCGAGGCGGTCACCAACGTGATCCGGCATTCCAAGGCGGACCGCTGTGAGGTCCGGCTCGGCAGACGCTGGGTGCGGATCACGGACAATGGCAAGGAGGGCACCGAACAGAACGGGGCCGGTGACGGCAACGGGCTGCGTGGGCTGCGCGAACGGCTGGCCGCGGTCGGCGGGGAGCTCACCACCATGCGTGCCACCGACGGATTCCAGGTACTCGCCTCGGTTCCCGCGGAGGCCAGGCTCGAGGAGGCGGGATGATCACGGTACTGCTGGCCGACGACCAGGCGATGGTGCGCGGCGCGCTGGCCACGGTGCTGCGCATGGAACCGGATATCGAGGTCGTCGGTGAGGTGGGTACCGGGGACGATGTCGTTCCCGCGGCGAAGGAGCACGAGCCGGATGTGGTGCTGCTGGATGTGCAGATGCCGGGCAAGGACGGGCTCACCGTTGCCGGTGAACTGCGCGGGCAGCTGCCCTCGGTGAAGGTGATCATCTGCACCACCTTCGGCAGGCCCGGCTACCTGTCCAGGGCGATGTCCGCGGGCGCGGCGGGGTTCGTGGTGAAGGACTCACCGCCGGAGCAGCTGATCGACGCGGTGCGCCGGGTGGATCGGGGGCTGCGGGTGGTGGATCCGGCCCTGGCCGCCGAATCGCTCGCGACCGGAACGAGCCCGCTGACCGAACGGGAGCGGGATGTGCTCGCCACGGCCCGCGACGGCGGAACCGTCGCGGACATCGCCAAGGCGCTGTTCCTCACCGAGGGCACCGTGCGCAATCACCTGTCCTCGGCGATCGGCAAGACGGGGGCGCGCACCCGCGCCGAGGCGGTGCGGCTCGCCGACGAGAACGGTTGGCTGTAGCAACCTGTTGTGACGGACACACCCGGCACGGTGTGTGAGGTTCCGGAATCGGTTCTGCCACGATGAGGACGTGGTTGCACGGTGGTTGTCCAGGATCCTCGGCGCGGTGGTGCTGCTCGCCGTGCTGCTCGTCGGTGGCACCGCACTGCGGGTGTGGCAGGTGGCGCGCGCGGACGAGCGCGACAAGGTGGACGCGATCATCGTGCTCGGCTCGACTCAGGTCAACGGGGTGCCGAAACCGATCCTGCAGGCGCGGCTCGAACACGCCAAGATGCTCTACGAGCAGGGTGTCGCTGCCGAGATCATGACGGTGGGCGGCAAGCAGCCGGGGGACGCGTACACCGAGGCGCAGGCGGGCACCAAGTATCTCGCCGAGCAGGGGGTGCCCCGCTCGGCGCTGGTGCCCGTCGGCGAGGGCAATGACACCCTGATGAGTCTGGTCGCGGCGGGCAAACATCTGCACGATCAGGGCCGGTCGAGCGCGGTGCTGGTGAGCGACCCCTGGCATTCGCTGCGGTCCCGCACCATGGCCCGGGACGCGGGGATCAGCGCTGATGTCTCACCGACGCACGGTGGCCCGGTCGTGCAGCAGCGGTCCACCGAGATCCGCTACATCGTGCGGGAGACCGCCGCGCTGCTTTATTACCGGCTGACCAGGACCTCCGCGGACGACATCGGTTCCGCGTAGCGTCCGGCGCTCCGGAGTTGTCGGTGCTTTCTCGTATCGTCTCGCTCATCGGATGAACGTTCGGCGCACACTGGGGTGAGAAGATATGGAGCAGTTCACGATCGCACCGAGGGGCCCGTTCCGGCTGAGCGCGAGCCTGCGTTTTCTTCGGGACGCCACGCTCAGGGAGTCCACGCCCGCGGGCCATGCGGACGGCGGTGACGGGGTCTTCCGGCTCGCGTTCCCGGTCGACGACGACTGGCGGCTGGCCGTGGTGCGCTTCTGGCAGCGGGAAGGTGAGGGGACGCTGCTCGGCTCGGTACAGAGTGCGGCACCCGCTGGACTGGTGCGCATCCAGGTCGAACGGGTGCTCGCGGTGGAGGAGGACGGTTCCGCGCTGGCTGGGATCGCCGCGCGGGACCCGGTGCTGGCCGGGTTGCTCGGCAGGCACGCGGGTGCGCGGCCGGTCCGGTTCCCCTCGCCCTACGAGGCCGCGTGCTCGATGATCATCGGGCACCGGATTCGGGCCCTCCAGGCCCGTGCGCTCACCCGGCGCATCGCGGAATGGTGCGGTACCGCGGTGGATATCGACGGGCGGCGGATCACCGCGTTTCCCACGCCCCGTCAGCTGATCGGTGCTCCGGAGCTGCCCGGGATGTCGGTGGTGAAGGACGAGCGGTTGCGCGCGGTGGCCCGGGCCGCGCTGGAGGGCAGGCTCTCCGGTAAGACGTTGCGGGCCCGCAAACCCCGGCAGGCCATCGAAATGCTGCGTGAACTGCCCGGCATCGGCCCGTTCTTCGCCGAGCAGATCCTGCTGCGTGGTGCCGGGGTGGCCGATGTCTTCCCGCTGCACGACACGCGGCTGCACGAGACGATGGCGCGCGAATACGGGTTACCCGCGGATCCCGCTGTGCTCGCCGGTATCGCGGCCACCTGGGCGCCGCTGCGCGGATGGATCTCCTGGTTGTGGCGTGTCTACGGAACCGAAGCCGGCACCCCGGCCGAGGAGGTGGAGGATCAGCCCGGTTCTTCGAAGTCCTCGGCCCCGATGTCCTCGGCCCACACCGCAGGGAAATCCTGGATGAACCGGTCCATCAACGTGCGGCACTCGGCCGAGTCGAGCACGACGAGCTCCACCCCGGACTCGCGCAGCGAATGCTCCGGTCCGCGGAAGGTCGTGTTCTCGCCGATGACCACCCGCGGGATCCCGTAGAGCAGCATCGCCCCGGTGCACATGTGGCACGGGGACAGCGTGGTGACCATCGTGGCCTTCGCGTAATCGCGCGCCGGGAGCCGGCCCGCGTTCTCCAGGCAGTCGGTCTCGCCGTGCCGGATCGTGCTGCCCAGCTGCACTCGCCGGTTGCGCCCGGTGGCCACCACGGTGTCGCCGAGCACCAGCGCGGCGCCGATGGGCACACCACCCTCACCGAGACCGGTGCGTGCCTCGCCGAGCGCGTACTCGAGCAGTTCCTCGTCCCGCATGGGAGATTCAGTCCTTTCCGGTTCCGCCACCGGCCTGGGGCTGGATGATGAACACCCGGTCGTCACTGGAAACAGGCTTCCCGCCGGGCTCCTTGTTGGCGGTGCCCACCACGACGATGCCCTCGCCGAGCACATCCATACCGGACAGCTTGCCGAACCCGTCCTTCCCCGCCACGCCGACCTGAGGCTGGCCGTTCACCGAGCCGTCCGTGTTGAGTGCGATGCCCTGCATATTGCCGGCCTTGGTGGCGTTGACCGTGACGAGTTTGGCCGTGGCGCTGCAGCCGGCCACCCCGGGCTTGTCCGGCCAGCTCCAGGTCGGTTCGCGCAGTTTGCCGGGTGCGACGTGGAACAGCTGGTCACGTGCCCCGCCCTGGTCGGTGACATAGCTGGCGGAGCCGTCGAGGGTGGCGCACACCCCGCCGGGGGCGTGCACTCCGGAGGCCAGCACGGGGGAGTGTGGATCGGGGTTACCCGGGGCGGGTTTGCCGTCGCCGTCGATGCGCAGCACCTTGCCGGCCAAGGACTTCGGGTTGTTCGCCGCGGATGCGTTCCCGGCGTCCCCGGTCGCGACGAGCAGCGCGCCCTTGTGATCGAGCGCCAGCGATCCGCCGTTGTCCTTCGCGCCCTTCGGGATACCGGTCAGGATCGGTTTGGGTGCCTGCCCCGCGGCGAACCGCACTACCTGGTTCCCGGTCGCGGTGGTCACATAGGCGTAGATCAGCTGATCTTCGTCGTAATGCGGGGAGAGGGCAAGGCCGGTGACTCCGCCGCCCGTGGCGTCCACGTCCAGCTTCGCCAGCTGGGTCGGCGGGGTTCCCTTGGACACCTGCAGGATCCGCCCGGTGGACCGTTCCGCGGCGAGGGCGCTGGGCTGTTGGGCGTTCCCGGGCAGGGCGGCGACCGCGGACACGGCGCCCAGACAGGTGCCGATGACGTTCTCGTGGAAGTCGGTGCACCCCTGCGGGGGCGGCACCGAGGTCTGCGAACTGGGGGAGCCGCCACCGGTCCCGCTCTCGCCGGGCCCTTCGGGCTGTGGCGGCTGCTCCGCGTTGAGGCTCGGTGCCGCGGTGTAGTGACCGGGTGAGGCCTGTTTGGAGAAATCGGCGCACCCGGTCAGCACGACGGCGCCGGACACCATGGCGGCGGCGAGCGCCGTGCGAGCCCGCCGCGTGCTCCTCCCCGAAAGCGACATCACCCCAGCAGGCTACAAACCCGGTCGTGACCGTCGTGTGAGCACTCCCGCCGAAACGGATTCCCCGGCTGGTTACCGTGACAGCGTGACGATCACGGTATTGGTGCCCAACGAGGAAGGGCGCGCCGCGCTCGCCGAGGTCGACGGGGTCAACCCGGTGCGCTACGAGCCCGGTGAACCACTCGAGGACCACATGCGCGAGGCGCAGGTGCTCGTGCCGCCGTTCCTCGCCGGGCCGAAGGTGTCCGAGATGTTCGCGGAGCTGCCGCGGCTGCGCCTGATCCAGCTGCTCAGCGCGGGCGCGGAGAACTGGACCGGCCTGGTCCCGCAGGGGGTGGCGCTGTCCACCTGCCGCGGTGCGCACGGCGGGGCGACCGCGGAATGGGTGTTCGCCACGCTGCTCTCGATCTACCGGGAGCTGGAGCCGTTCGCCGCCGACCGGGCGCGCCGGGTGTGGGACCAGCACTACACCGAGACCCTGATGGACAAGCGGGTGCTCGTGGTCGGGGCCGGTGATCTGGGGGAGCAGCTGCGGCGCCGGTTCGAGGCCTTCGACGCGCACGCCACGCTCGTCGGCACCCGGGCACGGGACGGCGTGCACGGGGTGGACGAACTGCCAGGGCTGCTACCCGTGCACGAGGTCACGGTGCTCGTGGTGCCGCTGACCTCGGCGACCCGCGGGATGGTGGACGCGAAGTTCCTCGCGGCCATGCCGGACGGCGCGGTGCTGGTGAACGCCGCGCGCGGGCCCGTGGTGCGGACCGAGGCACTCTTGGCCGAGCTCAACGCCGGACGCCTGCGCGCGGCCCTGGACGTGACCGATCCGGAGCCGCTGCCCGAGGGCCATGCGCTCTGGTCCGCGCCGAACCTCGTGCTCACCCCGCACGTCGGAGGCAGCGTCACCGGAGGACAGGTCCGGGCCTGGCGCGTCGCGGCCGCCGAGATCGGGCGGTTCGCAGCGGGGCTCCAACCGGGCAACCTGGTCGACGGCGAGTACTAGAGCCTAGCGCTGTTCGCGGAACTCGACGTGCGCCCGCGCGATCGGGTCGTACTTGCGCAGCACCAGCCGGTCCGGATCGTTGCGCCGGTTCTTGCGGGTGACGTAGGTGTACCCGGTGCCCGCGGTGGAGCGCAGCTTCACGATCGGGCGCAGCTCGTTGTTCGCCGCCATCAGATCCGTACTCCCTTGCGGCGCAGTTCCGCGGCGACCGATTCGATCCCGCGCTTGTCGATCGTCTTGATGCCCTTGGCCGAGACGGTGAGCGTGATCCATCGTTTCGCCGAGGGCAGCCAGTAGCGGCGGCGCTGCAGATTGGGGTTCCACCGGCGCTTCGTGCGCTTGTTCGAGTGCGCGACCCGGTTCCCGAAGCCCGGCGCGCGCCCGGTTACCTGACACACCTGCGACACGATCCCTCCTCATGATGAGAATCATTTTCAATAACGGCAACGTGACGCTACCATGGCGGGAAGTCTTTTGAAAATGATTGTCAACAAGGATGGGTGTCTATGTCCCGCAGTCAGTTGCTCCTCGTCGGCGGACTCGCCTCCGATGTGGCCCGCGAGACCGCCGAATCGGCCATGCACGAGGTCGAGGGTGCCGTGCTCGTGCACCACGATCTGCGTTCGCTGACCGAAGGGATCGTGCGGCGCACCGTGCGCACCGCGGAGGATGTGCGCGAGACGGTGCTCGAACTGGCGCACGGCTGTGCCTCGTGCACCCTGCGCGAGGATGTGCTGCCACTGCTGCGCAGGCTGGCCAGGAACCGGGTGCCGCGCATCGTGCTGCACCTGGATCCCGCGATGGAACCGGAATCGGTGTGTGGGGCGCTGTCCACGCTCCTGGTCGAGGACGAGGACGGGCCAGGCACCGTGTGCGAGGTGCTGGACATCGCCGCGGTGCTCGTCGTGATCGATCCGGAGAACTGGTTCCGGCGCGCGACCGGGGACGAGACGCTGGTGGAGATGGGGCTCGGCGCCGGGACCGAGGACGAGCGCACGGTCGCGCACGTGGCCACCGGTGCGGTCGCCTTCGCCGATGTCCTGGTGCTCGCCCGCTCCGCCGATCCGCAGACCCTCGCCGTGCTCGACCGGCTCGCCCCGGCGGCCGTGCGCACCACGGGGCGCGAAGTCGGGCAACTGCTGGAACGGTTGCCCGCGGAGGCGCGCCGTGGCGAGGCGGACGATCCGCACGGTCCGCTGTTGCGCGGCACCCCGCCGCTGCATGCCGAGCACGGCATCGTGCTCACCGAGTTCGACGCGCGCCGTCCGCTGCATCCGAAACGGTTCGCCGAGGCGATGGAGGTGCTACTGGACGGGGTGGTCACCGCATGGGGCCGGATCTGGCTGGCGAGCAAGCCGGAGGCGAGCCTCTGGCTCGAGTCGGCGGGTGGTGCGCTGTGGCTGGGATATCTGGGGCCGTGGCTGTGTGCCGCGCCGGACGAATGGGAGCAGGCCGCTCCGCTGCGATCCGCGACCGCGGCACTGCGCTGGGATCCCTATTACGGGGACCGGGAGCAGCACCTGCTGGTCCTGGTGCACGAGGCGGATCCGGAACGGATCACCGAGGCGCTGAACGGCGCGCTGCTCACCGATGCCGAGCTCGCCGAGGGGCAGGACGGCTGGCGTGCGCTGCCCGACCCGTTCCAGCTGTTCGAGGACGAGCCCTGTGGGAGCCAAAGCTGAACCTGGCATCATGTGCCTGTGGCACGTATCACTATCCGTACTGGTGACCTCACCGAGCAGCGGGTCGGCGCCATCGTGAACGCGGCGAACTCCGGCCTGCTCGGTGGCGGCGGAGTAGACGGCGCTATCCACCGCCGTGGTGGTCCGCGCATCCTCGAGGAGTGCCGGGAACTGCGTGCCGGGCGGTACCGCGATGGTCTGCCCGCGGGTGCGGCGGTGGCGACCGGTGCGGGCGAACTGCCCGCCGAGTATGTGATCCACACGGTGGGTCCGGTGTACTCCGCCAGTATCGACCGGTCGGCGATCCTGATCGCGGCGCACCACAATTCGCTCACGCTCGCCGGCGAGCTCGGTGTGGGCTCGGTGGCCTTTCCAGCGATCTCCACGGGTGCCTTCGGCTGGCCGCTCGACTCGGCGGCGCGGATCGCCCTCGAGGCCGTGACCGACCACGAATTCCCAGGTGAAGTCCGGTTTGTCTTGTTCGGCCGCTCAACGGAGGCGGTCTTCGCGTACACGGCGGCTCGGCTCGGTGTCGCGGTCGGTTCCGATTAGCGGCAGAGGGTGACGTACCGTTTACCCCCCAAACTCAGCATTGGTCAGACGACTGTGAGGCGGCATCATGACTGATAGCGACGACCGGCCCGTCGGCGAGAACCCCGGCTCGGCGGAGCAGCCGACCAGCCAGTTCGGCAATACCTCACTGCTTTCCGGGATCGGCACCACCGAGTCGGAGGAACCACGCAGGCAGATCACCTGGCACGTGGGGGCGGACTTCGGCCTGCTCGTGCTGCGGATCGTCGTCGGTCTCACGGTCGGTGCGCACGGCCTGCAGAAGATCTTCGGTCTCTTCGGCGGTCCGGGTATCAACGGGTTCTCCATGTATCTCGGCCAGATGGGTTTCGGTCACACCACGGTGCTCGCCTACGTGACCGGCTGGTCGGAACTGGTCGGCGGGGCACTGTTGGTGCTCGGCCTGCTCACCCCGCTCGGCGCGGCAGCCGTGCTCGGTGTGCTCGGGAACGCGCTCTACATGAAGGCCGGGACCGGTTTCTTCACCAGTGCGACCGGAGGTTTCGAGTACGAGCTCGTGCTCGCGGCCTCCGCGCTGGCGTTGCTGTTCACCGGACCGGGCCGGGTCGCGATGGACCTCGGCAGGGCCTGGCACCGCAAGCCCACCGCCTGGGGCATTCTGGGTGTTCTGCTCGCGGTTGTCGCAACCGTGCTGATCTTCGTGTTCGGGCGCAAATAGACGGCCGGATTCGGGGTCATGGCACCGGTCCAGGTATCGTGAGCCGGCGTTCAGCAGCCCCAATCCAGCAACGACCGCGGAGGACGCGACGATGGCGCATTCGCTCGCCGTGCCCGACAGGCAGGCCACGTCCCAGGCGAAGCGCAAGTATCGCCCGGAACTGCAGGGTGTCAGAGCGCTCGCCGCGTTGCTGGTCGTCGCCTACCACATCTGGTTCAACCGGATCTCCGGCGGCGTGGACATCTTCTTCCTGATCTCCGGGTTCCTGATCACCGGTCAGCTGGTGCGCGCCGCGAGCGGCAAGGGCATCCAGTTCCGGGCGATGTGGGGCCGGATGTTCAAGCGGCTGCTTCCCGCCGCGCTGACCGTGCTCGTGGTGTGCATGGCGGTCAGCCTCGCCCTGCTTCCGCAGGACCGCTGGCTGCAGACCATCAAGGAAACGGTCGCCTCGGCGCTGTACTACGAGAACTGGCAACTCGCCGCGGACTCGGTGAACTACTTCGCACGGCACAACACGCAGAGCTTCGCCCAGCACTACTGGTCGCTTTCCATCCAGGGCCAGTTCTATCTCGTCTGGCCGCTGTTGATCTTCGGGATCGCGCTGCTGGCCCGGAAGGTGTTGAAGCGCAAGCTTTCCGGCGTGGTGGCGGTGGTGCTCGCGGTGGTGTTCCTCGCCTCGCTCGCGTACTCCGTCTACCTCACCGATGTGAACCAGCAGTACGCCTACTTCAACTCCTTCACCCGGGTATGGGAATTCGCGCTCGGCGGGCTGCTCGCGTTGTTCATCGACGCGATCGTGCTGCCGAGGGTGCTGCGGATCGTGCTCGGCTGGATCGGCGTGGTCGGGATCGTGTCCTGCGGGCTCGTCATCGACGTCGGCACCGTGTTCCCCGGTTACGTCGCGCTGTGGCCGACCATGTCCGCGGCGCTGACCATCATGGCGGGCGCGACCGAGAGCAAGTTCGGCGCGGACTTCCTGCTCGCCTCCAAACCGCTGGAGTATCTCGGCAACATCAGCTATTCGCTGTACCTGTGGCACTGGCCGCTGATGCTGTTCTGGCTGCTCGCGCTCGACCGGGACACGATCGGCCTGCGTGGTGGCCTGGTGCTGCTCGCCGCCTCGCTGGTGCTCGCGATGCTGAGCTACCACTTCATCGAGAGCCCGGTGCGCGATTCCAAGATCGGGGTGAACAACCGCTGGGGCGCCTACCGGTTCGCCGTGATCGCGCTCGTGCCGACCCTGGTGCTCGCCGGCGGCTGGCAGTTGCTCTCCCAGCAGGAGATCAAGAAGTCCCAGCTCGCCGATGCCTCGGATCCCAACTATCCCGGCGCGCGGGCGCAGCAGCCCGGTTTCCAGTACGCCGGGGACGAGCAACCGGAGATCCGCCCCTCACTGATCTCGCTGCCCAACGACTGGGCCGTGGTGCGCCAGCGGCAGTGCACGCCGTCCGCGCTGGACAAGGAACTCTCGATCTGCAAGTCGCCGACGAACGGCAAGCCGAGCAAGCGGGTCGTCATCGTCGGTGATTCCCACGCTCAGCAGTTCATCGCCCCGCTCAACGACATCTCGAAGCGGCGCAACTGGCAGCTCGTCTCCATGCTCAAGGGCGCCTGCCCGTTCTCCACGAAATCCGAGGACGCGCCGGGCGATCGGTCCTGTGTGAACTTCAACAAGGCCGCCGAACGCGAGATCGTCAAGATGCATCCGGACGCGGTGATCACGCTGGCCAGCCGCAATGTCCAAAAAGGACTCACCGAGTCCACGCCTCCCGGTTTCGCCGAACAGTGGCGGCGGCTCGGCAAGGCCGGTATCCCGGTGCTGGCCGTGCGCGACACTCCGAGGTTCTCGTTCTCCCCGCCCAACTGCGTGCAGGCCAAGGGGAAGGACAACCCGAGTTGTGGTGCGGTGCGCAAGGAATATCTCGCCGACAAGCCGCCGTACGAGAAAGTGAAGAATCTCCCGGAGAACACCGACTTCCTGGATTTCAGCAATTATCTGTGCACGGATACCGTCTGTCCGCCGGTGATCGGGAACGTGTATGTCTATCTGGACGACAATCACCCGAGCGCGACCTATCTGCGCACCATGGCGCCGATCTGGGAGAGCGCGATCGACGACAAACTCGGCTGGCGGACCTAGCTGATCCGGATCAGGCCGTCCGGAACCGGGCCTCGATCCCGTCGAGCACCGCTTCGAGCCGGGCGGTGAACGCGGTCCCGGGTGCCGGATGGCTCGCGTCCTCGACGACCCTGGCCAGCATCGGGTAGGCACCGGTGGCGAGCATCTTCGTCATATAGGCACCGTTCGCCTGCTGCCAGTGCTGTTCGTCCATGCCGGTGGCGCGCTCGGCGCGCCGTTCGGTGACCTCGGCGCGCACCGCGCCGAGCACGTAGCCGTGCACCGCGCCGATCGCGTCCATCATCGTGTCCACCTGTTCGAAACCGGCCACTTCGTCGAGCGCGGCCAGCGAGGCCTCATGGAAGGCGAGGCCGTTGGGCCCGATGTTCGGCCGCCCACCGAACAGATCCACGAGCCAGTCATGGCGCAGAGCCGTTTCCCTTGTGCGGTGGGCGATCTCGGTCAGCCGTGCGCGCCAGCCGGATGCGGACGTGTTCGCCGGGACGATCTCCGCGTACACCGCGTCGACCATGAGGTCGAACAGCTCCTCCTTCGTGGCAAGGTAGCCGTAGAGCCGCATCGGCCCGGCCTCGAGTACGCCGGCGATCCGGCGGAACGAGACCGCGCCCAGGCCCTCGGCGTCCGCGAGTTCGATCGCGGCCCGCACGATCCGGTCCCTGCTCAGTGAGCTGAGCACGGGGCGTTCGACCGGCTCGGGACGTTCCCACACGGTCGCGTATTCCTCGGCCTGCTTGCGCACCATCACACCTCGCCCTGCTTCCAGTCGGACGGAACTCACGATACAAGACCTCGAGCGATACACTGTATCGATAGATACATCGTATAGATCCAGGAGGTGGCGTTATGCGTACGGAATCGACTTCGGTGCTCGTGGTCGGTGGAGGTCTGGTCGGTACCTCGGCCGCGCTGTTCCTCGCCTGGCGCGGTGTTCCGACGGCGCTCGTCGAGCGGCACCCGGGCAGTTCACCGCATCCGAGGGCGATCGGGTACACGCCCCGGACCATGGAGCTCTACCGTGCGGTGGGTCTCGGCGACCGGATTCCGGCCAGCCCGCCGGCGGGCGGAGTGGGGCATGGTGTTCGCCGCGTGCGGGTGGAAAGCCTCGCCGGCCAGTGGTTCGAGGAGCAGCCGTGGACTCCGGGCGGGCGCGCCGAGGAGATCGAGTACTCGCCCTGTACCGGAGCCGGTATCGCGCAGGACCGGCTCGAGCCCATTCTGCGCGACCAGGCGCGCTCGTTCTCCGCGGACGTGCGGATGAGCACCGAACTGCTCGAGTTCAGCCAGGACGAGGACGGTGTGCGCGCCGTCCTGCGCGGGGCGGACGGGTCGGTTTACGCGATGCGGGCCGATTACCTGATCGCCGCCGATGGGTGTGCGAGCGGAATCCGCGAGACGCTCGGCATCGGCTGCTCCGGGCGGGGGTATCTGCAGACCTCGCGCAGCGTGCTCTTCCGCGCGGATCTGAACGAATACCTGCGCCAGGGATTCTGCCAGTTCGTGATCGACCAGCCGGAGTTCGGCGGGTTCGTCACCACCTATGGGGACGGCCGGTGGTTGCTGTTCCACGGACAGCAGGAGACGGATCCCGCGGTGCTCGAGGGCCTGGTGCGCCGCGCGATCGGCAGGACGGATCTGGCCATCGAGGTCGTCACGACCGGGGTCTTCGACGTGCGGGCCGAAATCGCGCAACGCTACCGGGAAGGGCGGGTGTTGCTCACCGGAGACGCCGCGCACACCCTCCCGCCCAACCGGGGTGGCTACAGCGCCAACACCGGTATCGAGGACGCGCACAACCTGGCGTACAAGCTGGCCGCCGTGCTCGGCGGGCAGGCCCGCCCCGAGCTGTTGGACACCTATGAGGCCGAACGGCGCCCGGTCGCCGGACTCTGTCACGACCAGATCTTCGCCCGGATGGACGCCGAGGACGGTGCATCGCCCACGCCGATCATCGACGACGCGGCCATGGCCTTCGGGTACCTGTACCGTTCGGCTGCCATCCACGGCGCGGGTGAGGAACTGCCCGCCGCGCGCCGCCCCGAGGACTGGGCGGGTCAGCCGGGAACCCGGGCACCGCATCTGTGGCTCGGCCCGCACGAGTCCACATTGGACCTCTACCAGGTGGGCTGGGTGCTGCTCGCCGAGGGGGAAGCCTGGGCGGAAGCAGTCCGGTCGGCGGAAAAACGGCTCGGAGTGCCGGTCGAGCTCGTGTCCCTCACCGGGCCGGAGTTCGCCGAGCAGCTGCGCGAGGAGATCCGGCGCGGGTACGGCATCGAGGACGGCGGAGCCTGCCTGGTGCGCCCGGACGGCTATATCGCCTGGCGGGCGGTCCGGGCTCCGGGTGATCCGGTCGTTGCCCTGTTCGAAGCACTCGCCTCGGTCTCGTTCGCGAAGGGAGTGTGACCGTCGCCATCGGGTGGCCCGGCTGTCGTAACCTGAGAGCATGAGCATCACCGAACAGGTGCACGCAGCGGCCAGGAGGGCACGGGAAGCCTCCGGTCCACTCGCGCGGGCCACCCGGGAACGCAAGGACGCGGCGCTCGAGGCGATGGCCACGGCGCTGGAGGCCGAGACGGCCACCGTGCTCGCCGCCAATGCCGAGGATCTCGCCTCGGCCAGGGAGCAGGGGATGAGCGAGGCCCTGCTCGACCGGCTCGCGCTGACCGGTGAGCGGATCGCGGCGATGGCCGCGGGCCTGCGCACGGTCGCCGCCCTTCCGGATCCGGTCGGCGAGACCGTGCGCGGCAGCGTGCTGCCGAACGGTCTGCGCTGCCGCCAGGTGCGGGTACCGCTCGGGGTGGTCGGCATGGTCTACGAGGGGCGGCCGAACGTCACCGTGGACGCGGCCGGGCTCGCCGTCAAATCCGGGAATGTCGCGCTGCTGCGCGGATCCTCGTCCGCGCGCCGCTCGAACACGGCGCTGGTCGGCGTGCTGCGCGGGTCCCTGGAGTCCGCCGGGGTGGCCGCCGATGCGGTGCAGCTGCTGCCGAGCGAGGACCGGGAGAGCGTACGTGCCCTGATCACCGCACGTGGACTGGTCGACCTCGTGATTCCCCGCGGTGGTGCCGGGCTGATCGACACCGTGGTCACCGAGGCGACGGTGCCCACGGTGGAGACCGGGGTCGGGAACTGTCACGTGTACGTGGATGCCGCGGCCGATCAGGACATCGCCGAGCGCATCGTGCTCAACGCCAAGACCCGGCGCCCGAGCGTATGCAACGCGGCCGAGACCGTGCTCGTGCACTCCGGTATCGCCGCCGAGTTCGTGCCCCGGATCGCGAAGGCCCTGCACGCGGCCGGTGTCCGGATACACGCCGAGCCAGGGTTCGCCGAGCACACCTCGGACGTGGCCGCGGCGACCGCCGGGGACTTCGACACCGAGTACCTGGCGATGGACATCGCCGCGGCCGTGGTGCCCGACCTGGATGCCGCGATCGCACACATCGCGGCGCACTCCACCGGGCACACCGAGGCCATCGTCACCCGCGACATCGCGACCGCGGATGCCTTCACCGCGCGGGTGGACGCCGCCGCGGTCATGGTGAACGCCTCGACCGCGTTCACCGACGGTGAGGAGTTCGGCATGGGTGCGGAGATCGGAATCTCCACACAGAAGACCCACGCACGCGGCCCGCTCGGCCTTCCCGAGCTCACCTCGACGAAGTGGCTCGTGCACGGGGACGGGCACACCCGCCCGTGAAGCGGCCCCACGTGCTCGCCTCGGTGGCGACCTCGCTCGACGGATACATCGACGACACGAGCCCGCAGCGACTCGTGCTCTCCACCGAGGAGGATTTCGCGCGGGTGCACGAGGTTCGCGCGAGCGTGGACGCGATCCTCGTCGGTGCGGGCACCGTGCGGGCGGACGACCCGCGATTACGGGCACGCGGCGCGCGACGGCAACCGGTGAAGGTGATCCTGAGTTCCAGTGGTGCGCTCGATCCGGGCGCCCGGGTGTTCGCCGAGGGCCGGACCCTCGTCTACACCACGCGCCCGGCACCCGAACTCGAAGAGGTGGCCACCGTGGTGGTGCTCGGCGAGCCCGGGATTCCTGCGGTGCTCGCCGACCTGTCCGCGCGGGGGGTCGGCCGGCTCATGGTCGAGGGCGGTGGGCAGGTCCACACGGCTTTCCTGGTCGCGGGTGTGGTCGACGAACTGCAGCTGGTGCTCGCGCCGTTCTTCCTCGGGAAGGCCGGCTCGGCGCGGTTCGTCCATCCCGCGGAGTTCGACCGCACTCCTCTGGTCCTCGCGGAGACCAGGCGGATGGGGGATCTCGTGTTGTTGCGCTACACCAAGGGGGAGGGGGCATGATCGAGTCGACCGAGCGCGATCTCGAACTGCTGCGCGCGGCGATCGACCTGGCGCACCGGTGCCCGCCCTCGCCGACCGCCTTCTCCGTCGGTGCGGTCCTCGTGGATGCCGAGGCCGCGGTGCTGGCCCGCGGCTACTCGCGCCAGCACGCCCCGGACGAGCACGCCGAGGAGGCCGCCCTCGCCGTGTTCGAAGCCGCCTACGGTGCGGACCGGCCCGAGCTGTCCGGAGCCACCCTCTACAGTTCGCTCGAGCCGTGCAGCGCCCGTTCCTCGCGGCCGAAGAGCTGCACCCGCCACATCCTGGAGGCGGGCATCGGCCGCGTGGTGTTCGCCTGGCGGGAGCCACCCGTGTTCGTGGACGGGAGGGGGACCGAGCTGCTGCGCTCCGCGGGATGCACCGTGCTCGAGGTTCCTGAGCTGGCCGAGGCCGCGATGGCGATGAATAGTCATATTTCCGGCATTTCGCCACGCGTATCCTGACCAGGCCTGGCGATGAGATACTGTCAGTGACCAGTGAGGCAGTCGATGGCGGAGGAACCTTGACGCATGTCTGGCACGCAGCGGCGTTCGGACACCCGTGACCGGATCCAGCAGGTCGCGCTGGAGCTGTTCACCGAACAGGGATATGAGGGAACCTCGCTGCGGGAGATCGCCGAGCGCCTCGAGGTCACCAAGGCGGCCGTGTACTACCACTACCGCACCAAAGAGGAGATCCTCGGTGGCGCGGTCGAGGGGGCCATCGGCGCGCTCGACGAGGTCATCTCCTGGGCCAGGCAGGTCCGGATGGACAGCGAGAACCGTCGTGAGCTCGTCCGGCGCTACGCCGCCGCCCTCGATGAGCGTGCAGTGCTGCTGACCAGGTTCATCCAGGGAAACCAGCCCGTGCTCCGGGAGCTGAAATCGCTCGAGGGGTACCGCGAGCGGGTCAAGGAGCTGTTCGAACTGCTCGCCGCGCGGGATGCCCCACTGGCCGAGCAGTTGCGCTGCCGGCTGGCGCTCATCTCGATCAACCTCGGCAAGCTGGCCTTCGCCGACCTCGAGCTGGACGAACGCGAGGTGAACGCCGCGGCCCTGGACGTGGCTCTCGGCCTGGTCGTGCCGCGCGGTGAGACCGGTAGCGAAGACGTAGGCTGAGCCACCATGGCGCGACGCATCGGGGTGATGGGCGGCACCTTCGACCCAGTGCACCACGGACACCTGATGGCCGGGAGCGAGGCGGCCGCCCGTTTCGGGTTGCAGGAGGTCGTCTTCGTTCCGACCGGTCAGCCGTATCAGAAGGCGGGCCGCGTGGTCACCGCCGCCGAGGACCGGTATCTGATGACGGTGATCGCCACCGCCTCCAATCCGCGGTTCTCGGTGAGCAGGGTGGACATCGACCGGGATGGCCCGACCTACACCATCGACACGCTGCGTGATCTCGCTGAGCTCTACCCGGGGGCGGAGCTGTACTTCATCACCGGGGCGGACGCGCTCGAACAGATTCTTTCCTGGCACAAGGTCGAGGAGTTGTTCGAGCGCGCGCATTTCGTCGGGGTGACCAGGCCCGGCTACGAGCTCACCGATGGTCACCTTCCCGGGGGATCGGTGAGCCTGCTCGAGGTGCCCGCCATGGCGATCTCCTCCACCGATCTGCGCGCGCGGGTCGCCGACGGGCTGCCGGTGTGGTACCTGGTCCCGGACGGTGTGGTGCAGTACATCAGCAAGCGACGGCTTTATCGCGGCGAGTAGACTTGCCGCCCGGACGAGGACAGGAGTGACGTGGCTGCCACTGAGCAGGCTAAGAATCTGGCACAGGTCGCCGCGGCTGCCGCAGCGGACAAGAAGGCGGACGATGTCGTCATCATCGATGTCTCGGAGCAACTGGTCATCACCGACTGCTTCGTGATCGCGTCGGCGCCCAATGAGCGGCAGGTCGGCGCGATCGTGGATTCCGTCGAGGAACACATGCACCGCGCGGGGGCCAAACCGACCCGTAGGGAGGGTGTCCGTGACGGGCGCTGGGCCCTGCTCGACTACGTCGACGTGGTCGTGCACGTGCAGCATGGCGAGGAGCGCGCCTTCTACGGTCTCGATCGGCTCTGGAAGGACTGCCCGCACCTGGAGTTCGACGAGGCAGGACTTTCGGGATGAGCATGTGGCGTCTCGTGTTGTGGCGGCACGGGGAGACCGACTACAACGCGGGTGGCCGCATGCAGGGGCAGCTCGACTCCGCACTCACCGAGATCGGCTGGCAGCAGGCCCGGTTCGCCGTACCCGCGCTCGCCAGGTTCGATCCGGTCGTGCTCGTGTCCTCCGATCTGCGCAGGGCGCGTGACACTGCCGGGGTGTTCGCCTCCGCGAGCGAGGTGCCCTTCCGGGTGGACAAGCGACTCCGGGAGACGAACCTGGGGGAGTGGCAGGGCAAGACCGCCGAGGAGGTCGACGCCATCTGGCCGGGGGACCGGGTGCACTGGCAGAACGACGCGACCTGGGCACCCCCGGGCGGAGAGGCGCGGATCGAGGTGGCTGCCCGAGCCGAGGAACTCGTCGGTGAACTCGACACCGAGTATCCCGGTCAGACGGTGCTGTTGTGCGCGCACGGCGGGCTGATCACCGCGCTGGTCAGCCATCTGCTCGGGCTGCCCGTGCCGAACTGGCCGCAGCTCGGAGGAATCAGCAACTGTCACTGGACCGTGCTGCGCAGGCGGACCGAGGGTGATGGACGCTGGCGGTTGATTTCGTACAACGCCGGCATCACGGGTTGATCATGCGGCTCCTCGTCTTCGGTGATTCGCTGTGTTATTTCGGTCCGCGCGAGGCGATGCCGATCGACGATCCCCGGCTCTGGCCGAACCGGCTCCCGGCCACCGTCGACCTGTTCGCCGGGATCGGCTGGACGATGCGGGATGCCTACTGGGCACTGGTCGACAATCCCGCGGTCTGGGCACGGCTACCCGAGGTCGATGCGGTGATCCTGGAGATCGGCGGCATGGACATGCTTCCCTCACCCGTGCCGACCTATCTGCGCCAGGGCATCAGGTATCTGCGTTCCGAGCGGTTGCGCCGCACCACACGGTCGGCGTACCTGGCCGCGCAGCCGCGGCTCGCCCGGCTGCCGGGATGCCCGGTATCGCTGCCACCGAAGGCGAGTACCCGGTACGCGAGCAAGATCGTCGAGGGACTGCGCTCCCTTCGTCCAGGGATCTCCGTGCTCGGGATGCTTCCGCCACTGCACCGTTCACCTGCCCACGGATTCAGCCTCGCGGGATACCGCCCGCAGTGCGCGGCTCTGCGCTCCTGCTATGCCGAGCTCGAGGTGCCGATGGTCGACCTGCGCGCGCTGACCGCGAGGCATGTGCTCGACGGGCAGGGAAATGCGGACGGGATCCACTGGGGCTGGGAGGCACACGAGGCCGTCGCCGACGCGGTCGCGGGGCATCTGGGGCTCGCGCACGACGGGCATAGACTGACCGGGTGACCATCCGCGTCGTCACCGATTCCACCGCTTACCTTCCCGAAGGATTCGCGGAACGCCACCGGGTCGCTGTCGTACCGCTGCACGTGCTGGTGGACGGGCGCAGCTTCACCGACGGCGTGGAACTCGGTCCGGTCGAGCTCGTGCAGGCACTGCGCGGTCATGCCACGGTGAGCACCTCACGGCCGAATCCCGAGGATCTCGCCGTGCGATACCGTGCCCTGCTCGCGGATGGGGCGAGCGAGGTCGTCTCCGTGCATCTGTCCCGTGAGCTCTCCGGGACCTGGGAAGCAGCCTGCCGGGCCGCCGACCGGGTGGGAAACGTACGCGTGGTGGATTCCAGGTCCACCGCGATGGGGCTGGGTTTCGCGGTGCTCGCGGCGGCGCGTGCGGCGAGCGAGGGCCAGGCGGGCGAGCGGGTGGAAGCGGCCGCGGCGGAGACCGCCGAGCGCACCGCGACCTGGTTCTGCGTGCCGACCATGGAATACCTGCGCAGGGGTGGGCGGATCGGGACCGCGGCAGCGCTGCTCGGCACCGCGCTCGCCGTGAAACCGGTGCTGCACATCGAGGATGGGCGGATCACCGGGGTGGAAAAGGTGCGCACGATGAGCAGGGCCAAGGTGCGGCTGGTCGATCTGGCCACGGCGGCGGCCGGGACCGGGCGGGCCCGGCTGGCCGTACATCATCTGGGCGCCAAGGACCAGGCCACCTTGCTCGCCGAAGAACTGGCCGCGCGATTGCCCGCTGCGGCGGGAGTGCTCGTCTCCGAGGTCGGCGCGGTCATCGGCGCGCACACCGGGCCAGGGGTTCTCGGTGTGGTCGTTCTTCCGGAATCCGTCGAATAGCATTGACCCAGAATATCGGGCCGCCCCATTGGTGAACGGATTTTTTCCGAGTGAATGGACCATTCGCTCGAAGTCCCTTTCTTCGCGCGACTTATTCGCTCCGGACCGGCTGTTCCGGCCGGAGTGTATGTAAAATCATCCACAGCTGATCCGGTTTTCCACAGATTGGCGAACTCCTCTTTTCTGTGCTGGATTCCGCCGTAGCGTCGTTTTCGTGGAGGAGAACGACGAGCGGGAGCGATTGCTCAGCAAGGTGTTCGCGGCGCGCGCGGCGAGCTTGGTGCAGCGGTTCGTCCCCGGCGCGGTGGCCGGGTCGAAACCCGGTCGTGCGCGCATGATCGCGGTGATCGCCGCTGTCCTGCTCGGGATTGGCGTGCTCGGTGTTCTCGCCTTCGTGCGTGCCACTCCGAGCGCGGAAAGTCCGCCGCCGCTGCCGGCTGTCGTCACTTCCTCCAGCAGCTCGAGTCCGCCACCGAGTCAGGTGGTGGTGAGTGTGGTGGGAAAGGTGGCCAAGGCCGGCCTGGTGCGGCTGCAGGACGGTGCTCGGGTGGCCGACGCGATCGGTGCGGCCGGCGGCGCGCTGCGGGGAGTGGACATCACCAAGATCAATCTCGCTCGCCGGGTCAGCGACGGCGAGCAGCTCTTCGTGGGTATCCCGACCCCGGATTGGGCCCGGCAGGCCCAGCCCGCGCCCGCGGGACAGTCCTCGGCTCCGGAGGGAAACACCGGTCAGGGCGGATCGGCGGCCAAGGTCGACCTCAACAGTGCCACCGCGGAACAGCTCGACCAGTTGCCCGGGGTCGGAGAGGTGACGGCGAAACACATTCTCGACTGGCGCACCCAGCACGGCAGGTTCACCACGATCGCCCAACTACAGGATGTGGGCGGCATCGGAGAGACCCGGTTCGCGCGCCTCAAGGATCTGGTGACGGTCCGATGACCGCGGTGAGCGTTTCGGCGGGTTCCGGTGGACGTATCGATGCCCGGTTGGTGCCCGCTGCCCTCGTCGTCTGGACGGGTGCCGCGGTGGGTCTGCTGTTCGCCTGGTGGTGCGCGGTGCTCATCGGCCTGCTCGGGGTGGTGTTCGGCGGCTGGCTGCTCGTTCGCGGGCGGTGGGACCGGGCCGCCGCCCTCGTCCTGCTCGCCTGCGGCCTCGTCACGGCAGGTCTGCTCGCCGCGCGCGCCTATGGTGTCGCGAGCCATCCACTGCATGCCGAGGCCGGGCAACGGTCCTCGGTGCGGATGCGGGTGGAGCTGACGAATCGACCGAAACCCGTGTACCGCAAGGGTTTCGGCGATCAACAGTCCGGCGCGCGCACCGTGCTCATCGCGGCGAAGGTGCACACGGCCTCGGTCGCCGGGCGCGCGGTTCCCGGCGGCGCCGATGTGCTGTTGTTCGCGCCGGTGCGTGGTTGGGGCGCGCTGCTGATCGGCCAGGAAGTGACCGTGCGCGGCAAGCTCGCTCCCGCACGCGGCGGAGACACCACCGTCGCGATCGTGTGGGTGCGTGGGCCACCGGGGAATCCGGGCGCGGCGGGATTCGGCCAGCAAGCCGCGGAAACCCTGCGCGCCGGGCTGCGCACTGCCTCGGTATCCCTCGGCCGGGATGCCGGTGGTTTGCTTCCCGGTCTCGTGGACGGCGATACGAGTGGGCTGCGGCACGAACTGGTCAGCGACTTCAAGACCGCCGGTCTGACCCATCTGATGGCGGTCTCCGGCTCGAATCTGGCGATCGTCACCGGCGCGGTTCTGATGCTGCTGCGGCTCTGCCGCGTGGGGCCGCGGGTCGCCGCGGCGCTGGCCGGTCTGGCGCTGTTCGGATTCGTTCTGCTCGCCGGTCCGGATCCCTCGGTACTGCGTGCAGCCGTAATGGGTTCGGTCGCGCTCGCGGCGATGGCGCTTGGCCGGCAACGTTCCGCACTGCCCGCGCTCAGCTGCGCGATCATCCTGCTGGTTTGCTACGACCCGTCGATGGCGGTGGATTTCGCCTTCGTACTCTCGGTGCTGGCGACTGCGGCGCTGGTGCTGTTCGTTCCCCGCTGGTCCGCGGGATTGCGCGGCCGCGGTGTTCCCTCGGGAATCGCCCAGGCCCTCGCGGTACCGGTCGCCGCGCACCTGGCCACCGCGCCGGTGATCGCCGGAATGAGCGGCCAGGTGAGCCTCGTCGCGGTGCTCGCGAATCTGCTCGCGGCGCCCGTCGTGGCCCCGGCCACGGTGTTCGGCGTGCTTGCCGCGCTCAGTGGGCCCGTGCTGCCCTGGCTGGCCACCGGGTTCGTGTGGCTGGCCGGTCCGGAGGCGCACTGGATCGTGCTCGTCGGTACCTGGAGCGCTCGGATACCCGGCGCGACGATCGGCTGGCCGCCCGGATGGATCGGCGCCGTGCTCCTCGGCGCACTGATCGTGGTCGTCCTCCTCGCGATGCGCTACCGGCGGCCTCGGGTGGTAGTGCTGCTCGGGCTCTTGGCCGTGTTCACACTGACCGTGCCGCCGCGGCTGCTGCGCCCCGGCTGGCCACCGACCGGATGGGCGATGGTGTCCTGTGATGTGGGCCAGGGCGACGGCGCCGTGCTCGCCACGGCCGATCCGCATCGGGCGGTGGTGGTGGACACCGGACCGGACGAAGAGGGTATCGATCGCTGCCTCGACCGGCTCGGGGTGCGCTCGGTCCCGCTCGTCCTGCTCTCCCACATGCACGCCGATCACGTCGGTGGCCTGCGTGCGGTGCTCGAGGGCCGCACGGTCGGTGCCGTGGCACTCGGCGCGGCCCAGCCGCGGGGCTGGGAGTTCGACGCGGTGCGGGAGCAGTCGGCGAGGGCGAAGGTGCCGGTGGTCACGGTGCCCACCGGGCAACGGCTGAGCTGGCCGGGCCTGACCATCGACGTGCTCGGCCCGTTGCCCGCCGAATCCCATCCGGTGGGGCACGACGGGAGCACGATCAACAACACCTCGCTCGTGCTGCGCGCGAACACCCCGGCCGGGCGCGTCCTGCTCACCGGCGACGTGGAGACCGAAGCACAGACCGACCTACTCGCCTCGGGAGCCTCGGTGCGCGCCGAGGTGCTGAAGATCCCGCATCACGGTTCTCGTTCGCAGGCACCGGAATTCCTCGATGCCACGCACGCGCGGATCGCGATCGCCAGCGTCGGCGCCGACAACGATTACGGGCACCCGAATGCCACGACCATGAACCGGCTGCGTGCGGATGGTGCGCTGCTCGCGCGCACCGACCAGGACGGGGATGTCGCCGTGCTGCCCGGCAGCGGGCGCGCCGCGGGCCCGCGGTTGCTGCGCGCGGGTGCACCGAGATCACCGCCGTAACGGCCACCGGTGACAATGGCAGCCATGATCACCCAGGAAGCGTTCTACGAGTTGGTCGGTCGCCGCCGTGATGTCCGGGCCGAATTCACCGGGGAACCGGTCACCGAGGAAACCCTGCACCGGGTGCTCGGCGCGGCGCATCGGGCCCCGAGCGTCGGGCTCAGCCAGCCCTGGGATTTCGTGCTCGTCACCGAGGACGCCACGAAACGGCGATTCCGCGAGCACGTGGTGGCCGAACGCGAGACCTTCGCGGAGACGCTCGACGAGGACGCGGCTCGGCTGTTCGACCGGATCAAGATCGAGGGTGTGCTCGAATCGACGCTCTCCGTCGTGGTCACCTACGACGCCCGGCGGGGTGCTCCGGCCGTACTCGGCAGGCACGCGATCGCCGATGCCGGCCTGTACTCGGTGTGCCTCGCGATCCAGAACCTCTGGCTCGCGGCGACCGCCGAAGGGCTCGGTGTCGGCTGGGTCAGCTTCTACCGGGAACCGTTCGTGCGCGAGCTGCTCGGCATTCCCGATCCGGTGCGCCCGGTCGCGTGGCTCTGTGTCGGACCCGTCCGGGAGTTCGCGAAGGTGCCGGACCTGGAACGGGCAGGCTGGCGTACCCGGATGCCGCTCGAGCAGGTGCTGCATCACGAGCGCTGGTGACCACGCGCCGGGACCCGGCGCGTGGTCGGCGGCTCAGAGCCCGAGGGCCTCGCTGACGGCGCTCGCCGAAGGCGGGACCGTGGCCTTCGGGCCGATGTGGTCGGCCACCGCGTCGAGCGTCTTGAGGCCGTCCCCGGTGATCAGCAGCACGGTCTCGGCGTCCGGGTCGAGCTTGCCCTGTTCGAGGAGCTTCTTGGCGGTCGCGACGGTGACCCCGCCCGCGGTCTCGGCGAACACCCCTTCGGTACGGGCGAGCAGCCGGATCCCCTCGACGACCTCCTCATCGGTGACATCGGCGATCGCCCCACCGGTGCGGCGCACCGCGTCGAGCACGTAGGGCCCGTCCGCGGGGGCGCCGATGGCCAGCGAACGCGCGATCGTGTCGGGCTTGACCGGTGTCACCGTGTCGACCTCGTCGCGAAAGGCGGCCGAGACCGGGGAGCACCCGGTGGCCTGGGCGCCGAACACCCGGTACTGGGTCGGTTCGACGAGGCCGAGCTCGCCGAACTCCCGGAATCCCTTGTCCACCTTGGTGAGCTGGGAACCGGAGGCGATGGGCACGACGATCTGTTCAGGGAGGCGCCAGCCGAGCTGTTCGGCGACCTCGAAGCCGAGCGTCTTGGAGCCTTCGGCGTAGTAGGGCCGCACGTTGACGTTGACGAAGGCCCAGTCCTCGTGATCCGCGGCCAGTTCGGTGGCCAGCCGGTTCACGTCGTCGTAGTTGCCGTCCACGGCGATGAGCGCGCCGTCGTACACGGCGGTGGTGAGGACCTTCGCGCGCTCGAGAGAGGAGGGGATGAGCACGACCGACTGCCAACCGGCGCGTGCGGCGGCCGCGGCCACGGCGTTGGCGAGGTTGCCGGTGGAGGGGCAGGCGAGCACCTGGAAGCCGAGCTCGCGTGCCGCGGCGAGGGCGACCGCGACGACCCGGTCTTTGAAGGAGTGGGTGGGGTTGCCGGTGTCGTCCTTGACCCACAGCTTGCGCACCCCGAGTTCGGCGGCGAGCCGGTCGGCGCTGATCAGCCGGGTCAGTCCGGGCTCGGTGTTGGGGTGCTGCTGCACGGTGCTGGGCACCGGGAGCAGGTCGCGGTAGCGCCAGATGGATTTCGGGCCGGACTCGATCCGCTCGCGGGTGACCGATCCGAAGTCATAGGAAACCTCGAGCGGGCCGAAACACTCCGCGCAGGCGAACTCCGCGGCCAGCGGGGTCTTGTTGCCGCATTCGCGACACGCGAGTGCGCGTGCGGAACCGAGGTCGAGGGAGGTGGGGGCTTCGAGGCCGGTGCTTGTCATCAGCGAGGTCCTTTCCTCATCTGTCCCGGCGAACGGTTCGCTCGGGTCGGAATTGGCACCGGTCACGTGGGCAGCATTCACCACGCCGGTTGCCGGGGCTTCGTCGGGCCGTTCCCTCTGCCCCTCTGGATGAGCTATTCAGTTTTATGAAAAGCGGGCTTCACCGTACGACATCCGCGCCACCGCGCGCCAACGTGGTGTCTCGTGTGCCGGACGGGTGCGCGTGCGAAAATGAGCGGGTGGCTCCCTCTTCCACCACCCCGCAGGCTCCGGTTCGGCTTCTGCTCGGCGAGGAGGAACTGCTGGTTGAGCGCGCCGTCGAGCGGATCCTCGCGGCCCAACGCGCGCAGGACGCGGCGGCGGAATCGCACCGTCAGCGCGTGAGTGAACTCACCCCGCCCGAGCTCGCCGAACTGGTCTCGCCCTCGTTGTTCTCCAGCGCCCGCGTGATCGTGCTCGAGGGAGCGCAGGACACCAATGCCGAACTGGCCGCGGCGATCACCGGCTTCGCCAAGCTCCCCGCCGACGGGGTCGTGCTCGTGGTCGCGCACAGTGGTGGCGGGCGTTCGAAGGCGGGCAAGGAACTCCCCGGCGCGCTGCGCAAACTCGGCGCCGAGGTCGTGGAGTGCGCGAAGGTCACCAAGCCCGCCGACCGCGAGAAGTTCGTCCGCGACGAGGTGCGCAGGGTGCGGGGCAGCATCGACGGGGAGGCCGTGGCCACCCTGATCGACGCGGTCGGTACCGATCTGCGCGAACTCGCCGCCGCGGCCTCGCAACTGGTCGCGGACACCGGGGGAAACGTGGACGCGGCCGCGGTGCGCCGCTATCACAACGGTAAGGCCGAGGTGACCGGATTCGCGGTCGCGGAGAAGGCCGTCACCGGGGACCGTGCCGGTGCGCTCGAGGCGCTGCGCTGGGCGATGAACCTCGGGGTGCCGCACGTGCTGGTCGCCGACGCGCTCGCCGATGCGGTGCGCACGGTGGCCAGGGTGAGCGCTGCCGGTGGTTCGGATCCGAACCGGCTGGCGAGCGAGCTCGGCATGCCGCCGTGGAAGGCCCGCAAGGCGCTGCGTCAGGCGCGTGGCTGGCACAGTTCGGGACTCGCCGCGGCGCTGCACGCCACCGCGGACGTGAACGCGGACGTCAAGGGGGTCGCGGCGAGCGCCGCCTATGCCCTCGAACGCGCGGTGGACCGGATCGTGGTCGCGCGCGGCACCCGCCACTAGCCGCGAGTGGCCGGAAAACGCGAAACGGCCCGGGAATCGCGAAGATTCCCGGGCCGTTCTTCGGCTTGGGCTCAGCGGTACACCCGCCGAGAGTCGCCTCAGAGGGTGTTCGCGCGCTTGGCCATCGCCGACTTGCGGTTGGCGGCCTGGTTGCGGTGGATGACACCCTTGCTCACGGCCTTGTCGAGCTGACGGCTCGCGGTCTGGAGCAGCTCGCTCGCCTTGGCCTTGTCGCCCGCTTCGGCGGCCTCGCGGAACTTGCGCACGGAGGTCTTCAGCGCGGACTTGACCGCCTTGTTGCGCTGGCGCGCGATCTCATTGGTCTTGATGCGCTTGCGCTGCTGTTTGGTGTGGGCCATAGGGGCGCTCCTCAACAAGTCGTCGTCGTTGTTCGTGCCGCGTTCGATCGGCCCCACCGAGGTCGGTGGGCTTCCTCCCGTGCGGAATGCCACACGGCACGGTTATCCAGGGTAACAACATTGCTCGTGGGGTTCGCGGGCGGTAGGCATGATCGTCGTGAACTCGCTCGCCATGACCTTCGTGTTGCTCGCCGCCGTCGCCCACGCCGGATGGAATTTCGCCGCGAAGGGTATCGGCGGTAGCGGGAGCGCGATCGTCTGGCTTTACTCCATGGTGAGCACGGTGGTCTGTCTGCCGTTCGCCATCGTGTTCGCCTGCACCGAGCAGCACGGCCCGCAGTGGAGCTGGCTGCTGGCTGCCCTGGTCTCGGCGGCCGCCCACGTCGGCTACGGGATCGTGTTGCAGCGCGGGTACGCAGTCGGGGATCTGTCCGTGGTGTACCCGCTCGCGCGCGGCACCGGCCCGCTGCTCTCGGTGTTGTTCGCCGTGTTGTTGTTCGGCGAACGGCCCGGCGTGCTGGGCCTGATTGGTGCGGCCGCCGTGGTGCTCGGGGTGCTGGTGATCTCCTCGGGTGGTTCCCGGGCGGCGGGTTCGCGGGCGCTCAGCATCGGTTACGGCGTCGCGACCGGCGCCACGATCGCGGTCTACACCCTGTGGGACGACCACTCGATGACCGGGATCGGAGTGCCGCCGATCGTCTACTTCGGACTCACGGTGCTCGGCGAGTCGGTGATGCTCGCCCCGATCGCTGCCCGGGATTTCGGTGTGGTCGCCGGGATCTGGCGGAAGAACTGGCGGCGCGTGGTGATCATCGGGGTGTTGTCCCCGGTCGCGTATCTGCTCGTGCTCTATGCGATGCGGATCGCCCCCGTCTCCCTCGTCGCACCGGCACGCGAGTCGAGCATCGTGCTCGGTGCCCTCGCCGGCTGGCTGCTGCTGCGTGAACCGAATCCGGTGCGGCGGCTGATCGGCTCGGCGATCGCGCTCGCCGGGATCGTGGCGCTGGGCCTGTCGTGAGCGGTCACTCCCGTACGTCGAACCCGGCTGCCGTGGCGATCCTGGTCGCGGCCGCGATGACCTGACCGGTGTCCACGATCGCGCCGCGCAGGGTGAGTAGTCCGCGGATGTCGGTGATCCGGGAGCCACGCAGATCGCAGCCGCTCGCGTCGCGGGCGTCGAACTCCGCCCCGGCGAGCTCGCAGTCGGTGAACACGGCGGTGGACAGGTCGCCGGAGAGCACCGACTCGCGCAGCGAACAGCCCTCGAACACGATCGGTCCCTTGGCGCGCTCGATGTGGATGTGCGCGTAGTCGAAGCGGCAGCGGAGGGCATGCACATCGGTGGCCCGTTCGGCGTCGAGGCGCAGCCCGATTCCCCGGCAGTCGGTGAACTCGGCCCTGCGGGCCAGGATGCGGCGCAGACGCGCATTCGACAGCTCCACGTCCCGCAGCCGCGCGTCCACCAGTTCCAGTGGTTCGGCGCGCATCTGGCCGAGGTCTGCGCCCTCCAGGAGCACCGAGTTCAGCTGGCCCTCGGCAAGGGCTTCCACGAGTGTCTCGGCGGTGAGCGGGGCAGGATCTTCGATGATCGGCGAGCGCATGGGCGCACCGTATCTGGTACCCACGACAGCATGGAGATTCTCGCCAGCCGGGTGCTGATCCGGCCAGCCGACCTGGAAGAGAGCCTGCGCTTCTACCGGGACGCGCTCGGGCTCGCCGTCTACCGCGAGTTCCCCGGCGGGGTGGTGTTCTTCGCCGGACAGGGACTGATCGAGGTCTCCGGATCGAGCAGCGCCCCGGCCACTCCGGCCACGCAGCTGTGGCTTCAGGTACGCAGCCTCGGCCAGGCACGGGCGCGACTGGCCGAGTACGCGGTCCGGGTGCTGCGTGGCGCGGAGCGCGAACCGTGGGGCCTGGACGAGATGTGGATCGCCGATCCGGACGGGCGCAGGATCGTGCTCGTCGAAGTGCCCGAGGACCACCCGATGCGCCGGGACACTCGCTGGGACTGAGACCGGGACAGGGCCGGAACCAAGGACCCGGGCCGCGCTGCGGGAGAGCATGGGACCATGGTGGGCGTGACCAATTTCGCCGAGACCACCTTCACCTCGCCGGAGCGCATCCGGAACTTCTGCATCATCGCGCACATCGATCACGGCAAGTCCACACTCGCCGACCGGATGCTGCAGCTGACCGGGGTCCTCGGCGATCGGGACTACCGCGATCAGTACCTCGACCGGATGGACATCGAGCGCGAGCGCGGGATCACCATCAAGGCGCAGAACGTGCGGCTGCCGTGGGTCGCCGAGGACGCCGAGCACGTGCTGCACCTGATCGACACCCCCGGCCACGTGGACTTCACCTATGAGGTCTCCCGGGCACTGCAGGCCTGCGAGGGGGCGATCCTGCTCGTGGACGCCGCGCAGGGGATCGAGGCGCAGACCCTGGCCAACCTGTACCTGGCCATGGAACAGGACCTGGTCATCATCCCGGTGCTGAACAAGATCGACCTGCCCGCCGCGGAACCCGAGCGGTACGCGAACGAGCTCGCGCACATCATCGGCTGCGAACCCGAGGACGTGCTCAAGGTTTCCGCGAAGACCGGGGAGGGCGTACGCGAGGTGCTGGACGCCGTGGTGCGCCTGGTGCCCGCACCGGAAGGCGAGGCGGACGCGCCCGCGCGGGCGATGATCTTCGACTCGGTCTACGACATCTACCGCGGTGTGGTGACCTACATCCGGGTCGTGGACGGCGCGATCAAACCGCGCGAGCGGATCCGCATGATGTCCACCGGGGCCACGCACGAACTGCTCGAGGTGGGCATCGTGTCCCCGGATTCGAAGGCTTCCAAGGGGCTCGGGGTCGGCGAGGTCGGCTACCTGATCACCGGCGTGAAGGATGTGCGCCAGTCCAAGGTCGGGGACACGGTCACCAGTGAGAAGCGCGGGGCCGCCGAGCCGCTTCGCGGGTACCGGGAACCCAAGCCGATGGTGTACGCGGGGCTGTATCCGGTCGACGGCTCCGACTATCCCGCCCTGCGCGAGGCGCTGGACAAGCTGCGGCTCAACGACGCGGCGCTCACCTACGAGCCAGAGACCTCCACCGCGCTGGGCTTCGGCTTCCGGAGCGGTTTTCTCGGCCTGCTGCACCTGGAGATCACCAGGACGCGGCTGGAGCGGGAGTACGACCTGGATCTGATCTCCACCGCCCCGAACGTCGTCTACCGGGTGCTGCTCGACGACGAGGAGGAGATCCAGGTGACCAATCCCTCCGACTGGCCGGAGGGCAAGGTCGGGGAGATCTACGAGCCGATCGCGAAGATCACGGTGATCGCGCCGAACGAATTCGTGGGCGCGATCATGGAGCTGTGCCAGGAGCGCAGGGGCGAACTCGGCGGAATGGATTACCTTTCCGAGACGCGTGTCGAACTGCGCTACACCATTCCGCTCGCCGAGATCATCTTCGATTTCTTCGACGCGCTGAAATCCCGGACGCGGGGATATGCCTCGCTCGACTACGAGGACGCCGGTGAGCAGGTCAGCGATCTGGTGAAGGTGGACATTCTGCTGCAGGGCGAACCGGTTGACGCGTTCTCCGCGATCGTGCACAAGGATTCCGCGTACTCCTACGGCACCAAGATGACCGCCAAACTGCGCGAGATCATTCCGCGTCAGCAGTTCGAGGTGCCCATTCAGGCCGCGGTCGGGTCCCGGATCATCGCACGGGAAACCATTCGCGCGATGCGCAAGGACGTGCTCTCCAAATGCTATGGCGGCGACATCAGCCGGAAGCGGAAACTGCTCGAGAAGCAGAAAGAGGGCAAGAAGCGGATGAAGAACATCGGCCGCGTCGAGGTTCCGCAGGAGGCGTTCGTCGCCGCCCTTTCCACCACCGAGGGTGACAAGGCGAAGCAGAAGAAATAGTGCGCCGCTGCTCCTAGGCCAGCCAGCTGTTCCAGGTCGGCAACAGCGTGGCCACCAGCGCCGAGGGGTTCTCCGTGTTCGGTGAGTGTCCGCAACCCGGCAGCACGGCGAAGTCCGCGTCCAGCCGCTCGGCCATGCGCTGCTGAGTGGGCACCGACCAGGCGTCGTCGTGTTCCCCGCAGGCGACGAGGCAGGGAATGGCGCGCGCGGCGAGCTCCCTGGACAGCGGGGCGACCAGGTCCTCGCTCGTGCGCAGCACCTCCGCCATGGTGATCAGCGCGGCGGGCAGCGAGCGCAGGAATCGTTCCCGTTGGAAGGCGCGCAACCGTTCGGGCAGGCCCGTGTACCAGGGGTTGCGCAGCAGGGACTGCTCGCGCAGTTGCCACGCGGCGTCGATGCCCTTGTCCCGCAGCACCGCCGTGCCGTAGTCGAGCACGGCTACCCGGTCCGGATCGGTGATCGCGCTCGGCCCGGAATCGAGCAGGATCAACCCGCTCGCCTGGCAGCCGGACAGCAGCGCGGCGCGGGCGACGAGCCCACCGTAGGAGTGGCCGAGCAGCAGCACCCGTTCCCCGTCGGCGACCAGTTTGCCGACCAGCTCGGTCACCTGCGTGCCGAGCTCGTCCGGGGTGTAGGCCGCTTCGCTGTCCGGGCCCGGCGATTCGTACTGACCGGGCAGATCGATGGCCAGGGGAGCGAACCCGGCATCCGTGAGCGGATCGAGCAGCGGGGCGAAGTCCTCTTTGGAACCGGTGTACCCGGGCACGAGAAGCACGGTCGCCTTCGCGGAAGCGGGCCCGCCGCGCAGTGCGGCGAGCGTGCCGTGCCTGCCGGGCAGATCGATCCGCTCGGCCTGATGGGCTGCCAGTTGGGAATCGCTGAGCTCGTCGGTCACGTGAGCCAAGCTACCGCAGGGCGACCAGTGTGCCGCCACGCTGCTCGAACACCATCGGGCCGAGGGTCGACATGCTGACCTCGCCGCGGTAACCGTGCCGGTCGAGCGGGTAGACGCCGAGTTTGCGGCCCGAATCGGCGTCCAGCACCTCGATACCGGAGGGCACCGGGATCAGCGTTCGCCCGACGAACTGGGTTCCCGGGCCGAGCGCCCCGTTCAATGTCCACTGTGGACGGAAGTCGGCGGAAGAGAGCGCGATGACCCCGGATCCCGTGTACCAGTAGACCGAGTTCGGCCCTTCGCTGACCGGGACGACACCGCCGGGCACATTCCAGCCGAGTTTCGCGTCCGGCACCGGGATCGAGTACTGCGCCTTGATCGCGCCGTCGGACTTGTCGATCACCAGCAGCCGCGCCGGATTCGGCAGCGCGACCGCCGCGAACCGGTCGTTCATCGCGACCACGCGGGCCCCGCTGCCGGGCAGTCGCACACTCGAGCCGACATCGGGCTCGTCCATGTCCTTGCCCTTGCTCACCGCGCTGTACACGGTGAACCGGTCCGCCCCGCCGTCCGGCTGGCTGGAGAGCGCCCCGCAGCGCTCCACGACGCCGAGCTGCCCGGAGGCGGCCGCGGCCGAGCCATAGTGGCAGCCGGTGCGCGGTTGGCGGCCGGAGTTTTTCGGATCCGGCTGGTTCCCGTAGATCACCTTGCGCACCAGGCTCGCGTCGAAGGTGTCCAGTGTGCTGCGCCCGGTGGTGGTCACATAACTGCCGTCGCCGATCATCCGGGTGCCGAGTTCGGTGTCCCCGTTGCGCTGCGCGCCGCGCTGACCGGTGTCCGGATACAGCGAGGTGATCTCGCCGCACCAGCCGTTCTTCCGGTAGAAGGCCAGCACCCGGCCCCATTGCTGACCGAGCGTGCACAGCGGAAGATCCCGCCGGTAGAGCCAGCGCTGCTGCCCGGTGAACGGATCCCGCCCGACCACCGAACCACCGGAGCCGGTGACAACGTTCGCCCCGACGCTCAGCGGAGTATCGGTCGCGGTGCTCGGCTGCTGCCACACCTGCGCCAGCGATGGCGGGGGCCCGTCCGGGGTGTCCGGGATGGTGGCGGCGACATTGGCCGTTCGCGAAGTCGTGTTGTGCGCATCGCTGGTCTGCCACACGAAGATCCACGTCGCCGCGACCACGACCACCACGAGGACGGCGGCCAGATAGTCGCGGCGACGGCGGAACCGGGTGCGCTGCGGGCCTTCGGTCATCGTTCGCGGATCACGCCTCGGCCTGGGACTGTCCCGTCTGCGAGGAACCGGAGGAACTGGTCGAGCGGCGCCGACGCCTGCGCCGCGGCGTGGTGCGCTCGGGCTGCTGAGCCTCGGGCGCGGCCGGTGCGGCACCGTCCTTCTGCCCGCCGGAGACCGGCTTGCCCGCCCTGGTCCGCCTGCGGGTCCGCGAACCCGAGGACTGGCTGCGCCGCCGGGGCTTGCGCTCCTCGCCGGGTTCCTCCTCGGCGCGCTCCCGCTTGGCCAGTGGCAGCCGCCCGGTGGCGTCCGCAGGGATGTCCAGGTCGGAGAACAGGTGCTCGGAGGTGGAGTAGGTCTCCACCGGCTCCGGCATGTCCAACCCGTGCGCGTCCGAGATGAGCTTCCAGCGTGGCTCCTCGTCCCAGTCGACGAGGGTGACCGCGACACCGGTCTTGCCCGCCCGGCCGGTGCGGCCGATGCGGTGCACGTAGACCTTCTCGTCCTCCGGGCACTGGTAGTTGATCACGTGGGTGACATCCAGCACGTCGATGCCGCGCGCGGCCACATCGGTGGCCACCAGCACGTCCACCTTGGCCGAGCGGAACGCCCGCAGCGCCTTCTCCCGCATGGCCTGGCCCAGGTCACCGTGCACGGCAGCGACGGAGAATCCGCGCTCGCCCAGATCGTCGGCGAGCTTCTGCGCGGTGCGCTTGGTGCGGGTGAAGATCATCGTCTTGCCCCGCTCGCGTGCCTGCAGTGTCCTGGCGATGACCTCGGTCTTGTCCAGTGAGTGCGCCCGGTAGACGAACTGCTTGGTGCGTTCGTGCACGGCGCCCGCGTCGGTGGCCTCGGCCCGGATGTGGGTCGGCTGGGTGAGGAAGGTCCTGGCCAGGGTGATGATCGGGTCCGGCATGGTGGCCGAGAACAGCATCGTCTGCCGCTCGTCGGGGACCATGCGCAGGATCCGCTCGATGTCCGGGAGGAACCCGAGGTCGAGCATCTCGTCGGCCTCGTCCAGCACCAGGGTGCGCACCTTGCCGAGCACCAGGTGGCGCTGTTCGGCGAGGTCGAGCAGGCGGCCGGGGGTTCCGATGACCACGTCCACGCCCTCGGTGAGCGCGGCGATCTGCGGTTCGTAGGGCCGTCCCCCGTAGATCGCGAGGGTCCGCACCCCGAGGTGCTTGCCCGCGTCCGTGAGGTCGTGGGTGACCTGCAGGCACAGTTCCCTGGTCGGCACCACGATCAGGACCTGCGGGGTCCCGTCGCCCGGCAGGTCGAGCCGCTGGAGCGCGGGCACCCCGAAGCCGAGGGTCTTACCGGTACCGGTACGGGCCTGACCGATCACATCCTCGCCGTCGATGGCGAGCGGCAGGGTGAGTTCCTGGATCGCGAAGGTGTGCTCGATACCGGCCTCGCGCAGCGCCCGCACGATCTCCTCGTGCACGCCGAAGTCGGCGAAGCTCGGTGCGGCCCCGTCGAGCTCGGCTTGCGCCTCGAGCGGGTGCGAGCTGTCCTCGTCCGGGGCACCGCTTTCCACGTGTTCGAGCACGACGGGCTCGGTGTGATTCTCGTTATCCGTGTTGTTCGTTGGCAGCGTTCTCGCCTCTCTATCGCCAAGCGCACACCGCCTGGTCTCGGGCAGCTCGACCGGCCGACGCCGGGAGCGCCATGCAGCGACGCACGCACATTTCGTTTCCCGCATCCGGTTGTGTCCGGTGCGTACACGTCCAGTGTAACCGCTGGTTGTGCGGGTGCCGCGCAAGGTCGGCGGCTCGGTGTGTGGGAGGCGCTACCCTCGCTGCCATGGCTGACGAACTGGCGCCCGGCGTCACCGACCTGCTCGGCGCGATCGCATACGGCGAGCTCGCGGGTTTCGACCGGCTCGCGGAGGACGCCCGCGCGGCTCCCTCGCTGCGCGAGCGGGTCGCACTCTCCGAGATGGCCGCGGCCGAGATGGGGCACTACACGCTGCTGCGCGACCATCTCGGAGAGCGGGGCGTGGATGTGGCGGACGCGATGGCCCCGTTCGGTGCCGCGCTGGACGGCTGGCATGCCTCGACCGCGCCCAAATCGTGGACCGAATCGCTGGTCAAGGTGTACCTCGGGGAGGGGCTGACCGCGGACTTCTACCGGGAGATCGCCACCTGGGTGGACGAGCAGACCAGGCAGGTCGTGCTCGAGGTGCTCGCGGACACCGGACACGCCGAGTTCGCCGAGCGCGAGATCGCGGCGGCCTGTGCGCGCGAGCCCGGATTGCGAGATAAGCTCGCCCTGTGGGGCAGGCGGCTCCTCGGCGAGGCACTGACCCAGTCGCAGTACGTTGTCGCGGAGCGGGACAGCCTCGCGGAATTGATCATCAAGGGATCCGGGGATCTCGCGGGCATCGGCGCGCTGTTCCGGAAAGTGCAGAAGGGGCACGCGAAACGAATGCAGAAGCTCGGGCTGAGCTGAAGCGGCGCGGCCGGGTGAAAGACTGGACGGGCACAGTACACAGTGGGAAGACACAACCGCTCGGCGGCGCAGGCAACGGCGCGCCGTACGGGCAGCAAGACGGAGGTCAGCGTGGAGGTCAAGATCGGCGTCGCGGAGACTCCTCGGGAGATCGTCCTGACGAGTAACGAATCGCCGGACGAGGTGGAGGCTTTGGTGTCCGGGGCGTTGGCGGGGAAGTCCGAGACGCTCACGCTCACCGATGACAAGGGCCGCAAGGTCATCGTGCCGACGGCGCGGCTCGCCTACGTGGAGGTGGGGCCCGCCGATCAGCGGCGTGTCGGGTTCGACGTCTCGTAGCGTTCGGCGTCGATCGCGTAGACCACGTCCTGTTCATGCCCGCGAACGTGGTCCACGCGGCGCATCCTCAGCTTGTCGAGTACACGCCGCGAGGCGGAGTTCGCCGGATCGCATTCACCGATGATCCGCTCGAGGCATAGCGACTCGAAACCGAACCGCAGCAGCGCGCCTGCGATCTCGGTCGCGTACCCCAGGCCCGCGTGTTCCGGGGCGATCACATAGCCGATCGCACCGGTGGCGGGTTCGGGGGCGCGCCTGCGCAGTTGTGCCTCGCCGATCAGCTGTCCGGACGGCAGGCGCACCGCAAGGGTCATCGCGGTACCGCCTTCGACCGGTGGCTCGCCTTGTGCGCAGCGCCGTTCGAGCAGTGCCCAGGTCTGTTCGGGCGTGTCGGGCGGCCAGCTGATGTACGCGGTGACCGAAGGGTCGCTGTGCAGGGTGCGCAGTGCGGGATAGTCCTCCGGCGTGTACGGGCTCAGCAGCAGCCGCTCGGTTGGCAGCCGCATCAATCGCGCCACTCGTGTTCGAGGATCGCCCACACGCCCTCGTCCGCCCATTCGCCCTTGAGCCATTCATTGGCCACGTGGTGGGCTTCCTCGCGCATACCGAGCCTGCGCATCACCGCGGTGGAGGCATGGTTCTCCGGGTAGCAGTGCGCGGTGATCCGGTGCAGCCCGAGATCGTCGAAGCCGACTCGCAGCAGTTCCCGCGCCGCTTCGGTGGCGTATCCCTTGCCGTGGTACGTCGGATCGAAGACGTAGCCGATCTCCCCGCAGGAGTGTTCGGCGGAGATCAGATCCAGATTCACCTCGCCGATCGGCCGGACGCCGACGACCTCCGAGGCGAGCTGCACGGCGAAATGGATCCTCTCGCCTTCGTGTCGCGGCAAGGCGGTGTTCGCGATCCGGCGGGCCAATCGCTGTTCGCTCGTGGCGAGATCCGCGATCCCGGTGAGCAGATAGCGCACGACCGCTGGATTCGTGTCCCAGGAATGCAGTGCCTCGAGGTCGCCCTCGGCGAACGGCCGCAGGAGTAACCGTTCGGTGTGCCGTCGCATCAGCCGCGCCACTCGTGTTCGAGGATCGCCCATTCTTGTTCGCTCACCCAGGCATCTTTGACCCAGAGCGCCTCCACGAAGTGCGCTTCCTGCCGCATGCCGATCTTGCGCAGTACCGCCTGCGAGGCACGGTGTTCGGCCGCGCACTTGCCGACGATGCGGTGCAGCGCGAGGTCGTCGAAGCCGAACCGCAGCAGTTCGCGGGCCGCCTCGCCCGCGAAGCCCCGTCCCGCCTGTGCACCGCCGAAGACGTAGCCGATCTCCGCGCAGCGCTGTTCGGCGGAAAGCAGTTCCAGGTGCACATCCCCGATGACCTCGGTGCCGTACCGCACCGCGAAGTGGATGGACTCGCCGTCCGCTTCCGGTACGGTCACCCGGCCGAGCCTGCGCTCGAGCAGATCCCGGGCGCCGTCGAGATCGAGCACGTCCCAGAACAGGTACCGCACCACCTCCGGATCGGAGTGCCAGGAGTGCAGCGCGGTCAGATCATCGGGAGTGAACGGGCGGAGTAGCAGTCGCTCGGTGCGCAGTTCCACTCGCAGCAGGCTAACCCTCAGACGGGGAGTTCGCCTTCGATTTCCTCCAGGGTCTTCGGCACGTGGAACGGTGGGGTCGAGGTGCCCATGACCCGGTAGCGGTCCCACGGATCCGGATCGGAGAGCTGGCAGTTCGCCTCGCCCTCCGGGGTGGTCAGCACGGCATCGGCCTTCTTCCCGCCGAGCGCGGCCGAAAGTGCCTCGTGCGCCGCGATCCTGCCGTACCAGCGGTAGTACCCGTCGATGGGCTGGAAGTGCCCGCGCAGCTCCACCGCGACGGTGAACTCCTGCTCGCCGGTCCGGACGGTCGCCTCTCCCCGGTAACCGTCCTCGTCGTGGTCGTCGCTCATCCCTGCCCTCCTGTGGCCTCCGGGGACTTGGCTTCCTCCGGCTCCACTCGGTGGAGCTGGACGATCTTGTTCAGTTCCAGTGGCCGCTCGGGGTCGATGCGGACCCCGTGGGAGTTCGCGATCCCGTCGATGGCCATCCAGATCAACTGCGTCAAGTACTCCACGACGGCGTCCCGGCTCATGGTCTGGCGTTCCAGCCACCAGTCGCCGACGTTCTGCACCATGCCGACCACCCCGTAGGCCCAGGGTTCCGCGGCGCCGGAGTCCATGCCGAAGGCGCGCATGTAGTCGCCGAGCAGGGCGGCGAGCGCGGTCGCGATGATCTCCTTGTCCTGGGTGACCACATCCGAATCGGTCTCCCGCGCACGGTATTCGGGCCGGGCGAGCAGCCGGTACACGTTCGGCATGTCCTCGATGACCGAGAAGAACGCATCCAGGCTCTTGCGAATGCGGGGGACCGGGGCCTCCTCGCTGTTCAGCGCCGGGATCAGGCGCTCGAACAGGATCTCGGTGCCCCGGTTGCCGATCGCCTGGTAGAGGTCGGCCTTGTCGGAGAAGTGCCGGTATAGCACCGGTTTGGTGATTCCGGCCTCCTTGGCGACGTGCTCCATGCGCAGTTCCGGGCCGTGCTTGTCCAGTGCCCGCATCGCCGCGTCCACGAACTCCTCGCGACGGGCTTCCCTGTGTGAGCGCCAGCGGTCTTTCCGCGCGTCACCGCTCGATTCGGACTGGCTCGAGGGGTGCTTGCCGTGGTGCTTGACAGGGTTTGCCATGGCGCGCATGCTACCAGAAGTAGCTGTTACTTCCGGTAACATCAAAAGTCTCCGCATCGAGAATGGAGCACCCGATGACACGCGCGATGAGCTCTCGGGGCGAGGTCGCCGAGCGGGAGAAGACCGCGAGCCGGCTTCTCAAGTCCTCGGCGAACAAGTTCTATGACCCGGACGTGGACATCGACTGGGGAGCGCCGGTCGACGGGGACAAGTACTTCGTGCCACCGCACCGCAGCACCCTCTATGGCACCAAGCTGTGGGACCAGCTCACCGAGGAGCAGCGGATCGAGCTCACCAAGCACGAGTTCGCCAGCGTGGCGAGCAACGGGCTCTGGTTCGAGACCCTGCTCATGCAGATGTTGTTGAAGAGCTTCTACGACACGGACCCCACCCGGGCACATGCCCAGTACATGCTCACCGAGGTCGCCGACGAGTGCCGACACTCCACGATGTTCGCGAAGGCCTGTGAACGGGTCGGTGCCCCGGCCTACGGACCGGTGCCCTGGCTGCGGCAGGTCGCCAAGATTCTCCCGCTCATCGCCTATGGCCCGGCCAAATACGGCGCCATTCTGATCGCCGAGGAGATCCTGGACCGGCTGCAGCGCGAGATGATGTCCGATGAGCAGATCGAGCCGCTGGTGCGCATGGTCAACCGCATCCACGTGCTCGAGGAGGCCCGGCACGTCACCTTCGCCCGCGAGGAGGTACAGCGCGGGATGTCGAAGCTGGGCAAGCTCGAACTGCTCTACCAGCAGTTGCTGATCTCGCTGGTCAGCCTGGCGATCATGACCACACTGATCAATCCGAAGGTCTACGCGGCTGTCGGGATCGACCCGAAGGAGGGGCGCCGGGCCGCGGCGCGGAACCCGTACTGGCAGGAGACCTGCCGCTGGGCCGGGGAGCGGATCATGCCCTTCCTGGACGAGTCCGGGCTGATCGGCCGGATCACCAGGCCGATCTGGCGCCGAGCGAATCTCATCAAGCGATGAACGAACTTGCGCGCCGATCATGGAAAGAGCGAGTGCGCGAAGCGCCGAGCTTCCCCAGGAAGGGAGGGCGATGAGTACGGTGCTGAACGCCGCTCCGTGGGATCCCGCCCTGGCGCACCGCTTCGTCACCGGTGACGGAACCGCGCTGCACGTGTCCGATGAGGGCAGGCCGGGCAAGGAACCGACCGTGGTACTGGTGCACGGCTGGACCCAGGACCACACATCCTGGGATCCGGTGGTGGATGCCTTGCGCGCCAACGGGTTCGGTTCCCGGATCCTGCGTCACGATCACCGCGGGCACGGTGGTTCGGCACCCGCGCCGCGCGGAACGGCCACCATCGCGCGGATCGCCGAGGACCTCGCCGAGCTGATCGCCGACCGGGCACCGAAGGGGAAGCTCGTGCTCGCCGGGCACTCCATGGGCGGGGCCACGATCATGGCCCTGGTCGGGCAGCATCCCGAGCTCGTCGAGCGGCTGGCCGGTGTCGCGTTCGTGGCGACCACCTCCGGTGGGCTCTCCGAACTCACCTTCGGCCTGCCGCGCCAGCTCGCCCTGCGGGTGTACGCGGGGGAGGCGGTGCTCAGCAGGTACATGTCGCGCAGTGACCGCGCGGCGTTCCTGCGCCATCCGGTGGCGCTGCGTCCCGTGGTGCGGCGGCTGACCTTCGGCAAGGGCGCCCGGCGCGCCGAGGTCACCGCGACCGCCGAGCAGATCGGGCGCTGTCACCCGGCGAGCATGATCTCGTTCCTCGATTCGCTGCTCGCGCACGAACGGGCGGGTGAACTCGCCCGGCTCGCGGACACCCCGGTGACCATCTATCACGGGGACCGGGACCGGTTGATCCCGCGTGCGCACGCGCGAGTGATCGCGAACGAGCTCCCGCACGCGCGGTTCGTCCAGTTTCCCCAGGCCGGTCACATCCTGCCCGCCGAACGGGCAGGGGAAGTCGCGCACGGCATCACCCGGCTCACCGAACGGCCCCGGGTTCGCTAGTGCTGCGTGGCTAATGCTGTAGCGGGAACCCGGCGCCGATACCGCGCCAGGCGAGGGTGGAGATGAGCGTGACCGCCTCGGACTTGTTCACGGTGCGGCTGCTGGCGATCCAGGATCGTGCGGTGACCTCGGACATGCCGACCAGGCCGACCGCGAGCAGCCGTGCCCGCTCCGGGTCCAGTCCGGCGTCCGCGGTGATCTTCTCGGTGATCTCGTTGACGCAGGCGTTCGTGGAGCGGGAGATCGCCGCCTGCACGACCGGCTCACCGCGCAGGTCCGATTCGAAGACCAGCTGGTAGGCGCTTCCCTCGTCGTGCACGAAGTCGAAGTAGGCCCCGACGGTGGCGCGCACCCGCGCCTTGTTGTCCGTCGTCGAGGCCAGTGCGGCGCGGATCCGGGCGATCAGCGCGTCCACATGGTTTTCCACGAGCGCGAGATAGAGCTCGAGCTTACCGGGGAAGTGCTGGTAGAGCACCGGTTTGCTGACCCCGGCCCGCTCGGCGATGTCGTCCATGCCCGTCGCGTGGTAGCCGTTCACCACGAACACGTCCTGCGCGGCGGCCAGCAGCTGCGCACGCCGTACGTCTCGAGGCATGCGACCGCGGACGGTTGTCTCCCGTGTCTCGGTCATTCGGCTCCTCCACAGTCGAACGGGTGGCACTCGGGGTGGCCGGTACCGAGAGCAACCGTACTCGTCAGTAGTTCACGATGGGATGGTATGTCCGGGAAAACTCCGAACTGTGAGCCCCGTCGCATCGCGGGCCGGATGACCCCGGGCGCATTCTTGGTGGGGTGACCGTCGAACTTCCGGAACTCGAGCCCAGTACCCCACCGTGGCCGGGTGAACATGTCGAGCTGGGGGATCTGCGGCTGCATGTCCGGGTGACCCCCGGCGGCGCGGAGAAGGCGGTGTATCTGCACGGCCTGGGTGGCTCCGCGACGAACTGGACCGATCTCGCCGGGCAGCTGGCCGGACGGGTCACCGGGTACGCGCCCGACCTTCCCGGTTTCGGCGACACCGAGCCGCCGCGGGACTGGCCGTTCACCGCGGCCGCGCAGGCCGAGCTCGCCGCGGAGTTCATCGCCTCGCTCGGTGCCGAACCGGTGCACCTGATCGGGAACTCGCTCGGCGGTACCACCGCGATCCTGCTCGCCGCCCGGCATCCGGAGCTGGTGCGCACGCTGACCCTGATCTCGCCAGCGGTACCCGATCTGCGGCCCGATGTCCGCCGGCTCTCGGATCCGCGGCTGCTGCTCACCGGTCTTCCGGTCCTCGGCAAACCGGTGCGCAGACAACTGGCCGCCCTCCCGCCGCGGGAGCGCACGATGCGGCTGCTGCGACTGGTGTTCGCGCGGCCCGAGGAGATTCCCGAGCACCGGATCGAGGAGGCGATGCGGGAAGCCGCTGAGCGAGCACGGCAGCCCTGGGCGGGCGCGGCACTGATGCGCGCGGGTGTCGAACTGTTCCGGCTCTGGTTCCGCAGGGGCAAGGGCTCGGTGTGGGCGGCGCTGCACCAGGTGTCCGCTCCGGCGCTGGTCGTGTGGGGCCGGGAGGACAAGCTGGTCACGGTGGCCAAGGCGGTTCCCACGGTGCGGGCGCTGCCGCGGGGCAGGCTGCTCGTGCTCGATCGGGTCGGGCACGTCGCGCAGATGGAGGAACCGGCCACGGTGGCCAGGGCGATCGTCGATATGTGGGATTCGGCAGCGGGCCGTAGCTGAGCGTGCACGAGCACGGAATTCGCGGCCCCGCCTCCCGGCGCGCGAACACCCGGTGTGGCACCCTTGTCAACGCACCGATTCGAGCGGTAGAGGAGGACGATCCGCGTGCCGAACGATCGGCCTACGACCGATGCGGGGCAGCGGGGAAGCTCCTGGGACACCGGCCTCGAGGAGCCGGACCCGCAGGAGTGGCCGGAATGGCCGGAGACACCCGGCACGGTCGATGAGTACGGATACAGCGAGGGGGACCCCGCCGGGCCGCTGTTCGTGGAGCGGGGCCAGTTCGAGGCCCGTTCCCAGCGCAGGCTCGGCAGTGGATACCGCACGGTCGCCGCCGAGGAGGAAGAGCGCGGCAAGGGGCTCGGTGCCTGGCTGCGCCGAGTGCTCGCGCTCTACGGCTGGCGCGTCTACGCCGTTCCGGTACTCGCCGTGATCACCGTGCTGGTCATCGTGGACGCGGTCGTCCCGCAGGCGGGATCGGACCGCGCCGAGGCCGGGAACGCGAGCGCGCCCACGGTCACCGAGGTGCCCGCGACTCAGGCCGATCTCAACATTCCGACCGCGGAACTGCCCGAGGGAGGTCCGGTCACCCAGCGGGGCAAGGGCACCTGGCACATCGTGCCCGGCCACGGGCCGGTCGTCGGCAGCAGCGGGCAGCTCTACCGCTATACCGTGGAGATCGAGGACGGGATCGACCCGGTGCAGTACGGGGGGGACGAGGCGTTCGCCGCGATGGTCGATCACACGCTGGACAACCCCAAGTCCTGGACCGGCACCGGGAAGGTCCGGACGCAGCGTATCGACGATCCGAATGCGAAACCCGATTTCCGGCTCAGCCTCACCACCCCGCAGACCGACCACCGCAAGGAATACTGCGACTACCAGATCAAGTACGAGAGCTCGTGCTATCGCAGCAGCGCGGACCGGGTGATCATCAGCCTGGCCCGCTGGGTGCGCGGGGCGAAGGCGTTCTCCGGTGACATGTTCACCTACCGTCAGTACGCCATCAACCACGAGGTCGGGCACGCTTTCGGTAACCATCACGTCGGCTGCCCGAAGCCCGGAGCGCTGGCCCCGGTGATGATGCAGCAGACCTTCGGGGTGAGCAACGACTACGTCGCCAGGATCAACGAGGTGGATCCGACGAACAAGGGTGCGGTGCCCGCCGACCACAAGACCTGTGTGCCGAACGCCTGGCCCAATCCGGAGGCGCAGTCGCCGAGATAGCGCGCGCCCCGCTCACTGTGTGGAACACCGGCGCGGCCGGGAAGCCTGTGGGGTATTCCTGGCGTTGTACGAGATACTGCAAAGCCCGCGAGATCAGGAGGTCATGCCATGTCCGGCGGAACGACGCTGCCGCCGCTCGTAGAACCGGCTCCCGAATTGTCGAAGGAGGAGGTCGAGCGCTACAGCAGGCACCTGATCATCCCGGACGTCGGGATGGACGGGCAGAAGCGGCTCAAGAACGCGAAGGTGCTCGTGGTCGGTGGTGGCGGGCTCGGCAGCCCGGCGTTGCTCTACCTGGCCGCGGCCGGGGTCGGCACGCTCGGCATCGTCGAGTTCGACGAGGTGGACACCTCCAACCTGCAGCGCCAGATCATCCACGGTGTCTCCGACGTCGGTAAGTCCAAGGCGGTCTCGGCCAAGGAATCGATCGCCGAAGTCAACCCGTACGTCACGGTCAATCTGCACGAGACCCACCTGTCCAGCGAGAACGCCCTGGACATCTTCCGCGACTACGACCTGATCCTGGACGGCACGGACAACTTCGCCACCCGGTACCTGGTCAACGACGCCGCGGTGATCCTCGGCAAGCCGTACGTCTGGGGCTCGATCTTCCGGTTCGAGGGCCAGGCCTCGGTGTTCTGGGAGGACGCGCCCGACGGTCTCGGGCTGAACTACCGCGACCTCTACCCGGAGCCGCCGCCACCCGGGATGGTGCCGTCCTGCGCCGAGGGTGGAGTGCTCGGTGTGCTGTGTGCTTCGATCGGCTCGATCATGGTCAACGAGGCGATCAAGCTCATCACCGGGATCGGCGAGCCGATCCTGGGCAGGCTCGTGGTCTACGACGCACTGGAACTGTCCTGGCGGCAGGTCAAGATCCGCAAGGACCCGAGCACGCCGAAGATCACCGAGCTGATCGACTACGAGGCGTTCTGCGGGGCAGTCTCCGAGGACGCGCAGAGCGCGGCCGCGGGGAACACGATCACCGCCAAGGAGCTCAAGGCGAAGTTCGATGCGGAGGAGGACTTCGCGCTGATCGACGTGCGCGAGCAGCACGAGTACGAGATCGTGAACATTCCCGGCGCGACCCTGATCCCGAAGGACCGGATCCTGTCCGGGGAGGCGCTCGCGGAACTCCCGCAGGACAAGCCGATCGTGCTGCACTGCAAGTCCGGCGGCCGGTCCGCCGAGGCACTCGCCGCGCTGCACAAGGCCGGGTTCTCGGACGCCGTGCACGTCGGCGGCGGGGTGCTCTCCTGGGTCCGGGAGATCGACCCCTCGTTGCCGAGTTACTGAGCTCACGCGGCCGCTGGAGGCGGGGTGTTCCCGGACCGGGACGCCCCGCCTCGTGCGTTCCGGGCACAGGACGGCCCGCGCGGTGAATCGTCCGGACGTGCGAGGAGTGTCGGCGGCCGGGTGTCAACGGGGCGCGGTAGCGTGGGCTCGTGAGCGAGCTTGCGAGCGAACCAGAGGGCACAGCAGCCCGGCGAACGGCGGGACCGAGCGTCAGCGAGGCGCGGACGTGAGCGAGCTTGCGAGCGAACCAAAGGACACAGCAGCCCGGCGAACGGCCGGACCGAGCGTCAGCGAGGCGCGGACGTGAGCGAGCTTGCGAGCGAGGGAATGACACAGCAGCGTGCGCGGGCGGCGAAGCCGGGCGCCAGCGAGGTGAAGCCGTGAGTGAGATTCCGCAGCCGCCGGTCCATGTGCGTACTGCCTTCGGCGCGACCGAAGAGCCGGAGCTGCTCGACGCGAGCCCGCTGTGGCGGTGCGGGCCGATCGCGTTCCGCCCGGTCGCCGACCCGGTCGAGTCGGCCTGGGTCGCGCAGGTGCTCGCCACCCTCGAAGTGCCCCGGTTGCGCATCGGCCGCCCGCTGCGCTCCACCGATGGCCGCTGGGTCATCGGCGGCTGGTCCGCCTTCCGGTTCATCGACGGTAGACCCGAGCCGCGCCACGACGAGGTGATCGCCGCTTCGCTGCGGTTGCACGAGGCGACCGCACTGCTCGAGCGGCCGCGATTCCTCAACGGGCGCGGCGATATGTACTCGGTCGCCGACCGCGCGGCCTGGGGGGAAGAGCAGCCCGAGCTGGACGCGGAAAAGGGCGGGCGGCTGTTCGAACTGCTCGCCGCGTCCCGGCGGGATGTTCAGCTCCGGCCGCAGATCGTGCACGGCGAAGGATTCGGCACCGTGCTGTTCTCCGGGGACGCGGATCCGGGCATCGTGGAACTGAGCCCATACTGGCGGCCACCGGAATGGGCGGCGGCCGTCGCGGCCGTGGACGCGCTGTCCTGGGGTGGCGCGGATCCCGGCATCCTCGAGCGCTGGGCGCACCTTCCGGAATGGCCCCAGGCGCTGCTGCGGGCGCTGCTGTTCCGGCTCGCGGTCAACGCCATGCATCCGCACGCGACGCCGGATTCCTTGCGTGGCCTGGAGAATTCGGCCCACGAGATAGGCAAGCTGTTGTGAAATCCCTTGCTGGTCTCCGGATCGGTGTCACGGCCGCGCGCAAGGCCGAGGAACAGATCGGCATGCTCGAACGCCGCGGCGCGCGGGTACTGCGCGCCCCTTCGGTCGAGTATGTCCGACTCGACGCGGACCCGGCCCTGCGGTCGGCGACGGACAGCGTGCTCGGGCTTGCCGCGCCGACCGTGGTGATCACCACGGGAATGGGCTTGCGCGGCTGGCTCGACGCGGCGGGGGAGTGGGGCCTGCGGACCGAGCTCACCGAACTACTCGGCTCCGCCCGGATCCTGGTGCGCGGTCCCAAAGCCGCGGGCGCGGTGCGCGAGATCGGCCTGCGCGAGCGGTACACGCCGGAATCGGAGACCGACGCCGAGCTGCTCGCGCATCTGCTCGCCGAAGGGGTGGACGGCGCCGAGATCGTGCTGCAATCCCACGGCGAGCCGCTTCCCGCGCTCACCGATCCGCTGCGCGCCGCAGGGGCGCGGGTGACCGAACTGCTTCCGTATCGCTGGCAGGTTCCCGGGGACACCGCGCCGATGCGGGACCTGTTCGAGCTGGCGTGTTCCGGGGAACTGGGCGCGGTGACCTTCACCAGCGCGCCCGCCGCGCAGGCCCTGCTTCAGGTGTGCGGCCCTGCCGAGCTCGCCTCCGCGTTGCGCGGGGTGCTCGTGGCTTGTGTCGGCCCGGTGACCGCGAAACCGCTGCTGGACCGCGGCATCGAGCTTGCCATGCCGGCGCGGGCGCGCACCGCGGCCCTGGTCAATCTGGTCACCGAGGAACTGGGGCACTGAAGCCCCGGTGGCTCAGGCGAAGTCCCCGGCCGCCTTGCGTACCTTGGCGAGCAGTTCGGTCAGCGAACGCACCTGACGCTCGGTCAGCCCCTCGAGTCCGAAATCGATGGCCATGACCGCCTCGGTGGCTTGCTCGCGCCTGCGCTGGCCGTCCTCGGTGATCTCCACCAGCGTGGTGCGCCGATCCGTCGGATGCGGGAGCCGCTTGACCAGACCGTCTGCCTCCAAGCGATCCACGATGTTCGTGACACTCGTCGGATGCAGCTGCAGGCGCTCGCCCATCACCCGCATCGGAAGCCTGCCGGTGCGCGCGAAATGCAGCAGCACGAGCGCCTCGAACCTGGCGAAGGTCAGGCCGTGCGGCTTCAGCGCACCGTCCACAGCGGACTGCAGGATCTGCTGTACCCGCATCACACTCGTCACGGCGCCCATCACCGTGGACGGGCCGACCCGCTCGGCCCACAATCCTGCCGCGCGGTCGATGGGGTCGAACGGCAGTGGTTCCTTCGCGGTCATGGGAATCGACGCTAGCAGAGAGGAGGACGGGACCACGGTTCGCTCGCCCGCAGTCCCGGTTCAGCGACCGGCACCGAGTTCGACGAGCAGCACTCCGGCGATGATGCAGCCGATGCCCAGCCCCATGGTCCGGGTGAGCGGTTCCCTGAACAGGAACTTGCTGGCGATCGCGGTGAGGGCGACACCGGCGGCTGCCCAGATGCCGTACGCGACACCGATGCCGATCCCGCGCTGCAGCGTGAGGGTCAGCAGCAGGAAAGACAACAGGTAGCCGCTGAGTACGACGGCGTACCAGACCCTGCGGCCGGTGGCCGCCATCCGCAGCGACAGCGTCGCGCTGACCTCGCAGAGGATCGCGAGGACCAGGAACACCCAGGCCATCAGGCTTGCACCCGTTTCGCCTGCTGTGCGCCGAGTTCCACCAGCAGCACCCCGCCGATGATCAGCGCCACACCGGCGAACATCAGCACGTTCAGTACTTCGCCGAACAGGATCGCACCGAATACGGCTGTCAGCGCGACCCCCATGGCGCCCCAGATGCCGTAGGCCACGCCAAGCGCCATTCCGCCGCGCAGCAGGGCGCCCATGAACACGAACGCGGTCACGTAACCCACCGCGACCACGGCGTACCAGCCCGGATGGTGGAGCGCGGCCTTCAGCGACAGCGAGCCGGCCACCTCACAGAGGATCGCGCCGGCCAGGAATAGCCAGTTCTTCATCGCCCAGTCTGTCCAGTTCTCATCGTTCGGTCTGCATCGGTCGGGCCTGGATCGTGCTGGCCTCTATCGTTCGGGTCCTCGAGCAAGCGCAGTGCCGCCGCGCGCACGTGCTCGGTTTCCTCGGCGGCCAACGGAAACACCTCGGTCGCATCGGCCAGCCACACCCCGTCGGCGAGCATCCGCACCGCGCTCAGCCGGGCGCGTGCCCCGGCGGACAGTACGGTGTCCGCGGCCGGGTTGATCCACGGGCCGAGGCGGTCCCGCCAGCGGGCGGTCAGTTCGCTGCGCAGCCGCGGATCGGCGAGCATGATCAGATCGGCACAGTCGAACGAGGTCGACAGCGTCCAGTCCAGGTAGGCGAGCACCCGGTCCCTGGCCGTCGCCTCACCCGGTGGTCCGGAAAGGAAACCGGTCAGCCGCTGCTCCCAGCGATCGACCACGTGATCGACCAGCGCCAGCATCAGGGCCTGCTTCGTGTGGAAGTAGTGCATCAGCCCGGCCTTCGTCAGGCCGGCCCGCTGGGCGGCACTGTCCAGGGACACCGTCCCTTCGGCGCGCAGCAACCCCAGTGCGCCGACGAGGATTTCCGTGCGGGTCTCGGACATTCCGCCAACCTACCATCCGGAAGGTCGGTCACGGTGTGTGATGACTGTCGAACGGGCCGGAAACCGTTACGGTGGCTGCATGATCGTGGCATTCAGCGTCAGCCCCTCAGCGGGCGATGAGACCGGTGGGGTCAGCGAGGCCGTGGCGCGCGCCGTGCGCGTCGTCGAGGAGTCCGGGCTGCCTTACGAGCTCAACAGCATGTTCACGAACGTGGAGGGCTCCTGGGACGAGGTCATGGACGTCGTCAAACGGGCGACCGAGGCCGCGGGTGTGGGTGCCTCCCGGGTCGGCCTGGTGATCAAGGCGGACATCCGTCCCGGCTACGAATCCGGGCAGTTGAGCGGAAAAGTCGACCGGGTACGCGACTGGCTGGGCGACTGACCGCACCGGCGCGGGGGACAGCGGCCGTCATGGCGAAATCTCGGTGACGAATCACGAGGATTCGCCGGACCTCGGCGCTCAGGTCATCTGTGAATGAACATGTCATTCACAGATGACAGTTCATTCACAGGTTATTCTCCGTTGTGGAGTGGTAATTGTTAGCGACAAAAGCCGGTTGAACCGGTCATCTGAGGACAATAGCGTCATTCGATGTCCAATGTGCGCGGAGCTATTTCGCATTCTTTCAAAGAAAGGGATCGCATCGTGGACAAGCGAATGTTTCTCAGATCCTGTCTGGTCGCCGCGGTCACCGTCCTTGCGGCGATCGCCGGCCCGGTCGCACAGGCGGAGGTGGCGCCGCAGCCCGCTGTCGCCGCGCAGACCGCTCACCCGGAGGCGGGCCACGGCAGCACCGTGGCCGACGTCGGCTCGCGGGCCGGTTCCGCCGATCTTCTCGAGCCGCCGCCGGGTGGCTGGGATACCCCGAGTCAGCGGAGTTTCACTCTCACCGGTTCCTGCCAGCCGTACGCCTCCGCGATCCGACAGGGCGCGGCCGCGTGGAAGGGGCTCACCGAGGGCGGTGGCACGCCCGTCGAATGCCGTACCAGTCACATCACCGATTGCGGTGGCGGTGGCAATATCGTGGGCTGCAATTGGGGACAGGGGCAGCGGATCGCGCTGTTCCCGGGCGGTGTCGGTGATGCTTCGCTGCTGGCGGCGCACGAGTTCGGGCACGACTGGTACGGCCATTCGAATTATCAGTGCGCCGGCTGGGGCAGTCCCGCAGAAGTGATGGCCCCGTCGATCTGCACCCTGCGCGGGACCGGACGAATGTGACCCGTGAACCGGTCCGGCCGTGCTGGCCGAGCCGTACCGCGGAGCGTGCCCGGCCGGAAGAATCGGCCGGGCATCCGCGTGCTCAGCTCGCCCGCTTGTCCTCTTCCTGCCCCGCCTCGCCGATCGTGGGCAGGGCGACGCCGACGACCTGGTTGCGGCCGTTGCGTTTGGCGCTGTACAGGGCGGCGTCCGCGGTCTGCAACAGAGTGTCGATGGTGCGGCCCTGGCCGGGATAGATGGCGACCCCGAGCGAGGCGGTGAGGTCGTCGATGCGGACGTGCCCCTGCTCCGAATCCGTCTCCACGGTGAGCTGGCTGATCCGCACCCGGATGCGTTCGGCGACGAGGGCGACCTCGTTGCGGTTGCTCTCTGGAAGCAGCACGGCGAACTCCTCGCCGCCGAACCGGCCCGCCGAGTCGTACCGGCGGGTCTCGTTGCGCAGTACCTCGGCCACCGCGATGAGCACGTTGTCGCCCGCGAGGTGGCCGTAGGTGTCGTTGGTGCGCTTGAAGAAATCCAGGTCGACCATGAGCAGGCCGAAGCTGGTCCCGTGCCGTTCGGCGCGGGCGAGCTCCTGATTGGCGTACTCGTTCCACGCGGTGGCGTTGAGCAGTCCGGTCTTCTGGTCCCGGATGGCCTTCTCCTCGAGCTCCTTGACGAGCACGCTGCGGTGGATGACCAGCACCGGCACGATGGTGAACACGACGAAGAACGGTTGGTACACCAGGGCGAGCGCGACGAAGGCGCCGATGCAGTTGGTGCTCAGGTCGAGGCCGTGGTTGGTGAAGTCGCCGACATAGGTACGGAAACTGTCGCCGCCGCGCAGTACGGCGGCGGCGATGGCGATGATGAACATGTCCACGACGGAGTACGCGAGCGCGGCGACCGCGGTCGCCGCGAGCACCGTGGTGGAGGCCTCGGCGAGGTTGGTGAACGGTACCGGGCTGATCAGGTGGAAAAGCCACTGGGCGAACGGCGCCGTGACGAGCACCGCCGCAGGGGCATGTATCTGCTGGAACAGCGGTTGGGCGCCGAGCCAGCTGCGCAGGCCGAGGTGCAGGTAGAGCACGATGATCACGGAATAGGCGAGGCCCGGCGGAAGCAACAGGATTCCGGCGAAGGTCCACACCGAGGTCAGGTCGACGTGCCGGACGGTGTTGATGCTGCGCCTCGTGCGCTCGACATGCCGGCTGATCTCGGCCTGGACGACGCCGAGCGCGATCAGTGCGCCGAAGACGATCAGGTCGTGCCCGGTCGGTTCCAGAAAGACGTAACCGAGCACGGTGACGATGAGTGCGATGCCCGCCACGGCGAGCAGCCAGGCGATGGCCAGCGGACGCTGCCGCCACAGTTGCCAGTTCCTGAGCGAGCACAGACGTGGCTGGTGAGCACTCGCGGTCATCAATTGCTCACCTCCCTGTGCTGTGTGTTGACACTACCTGTATCGAGGGACGTATTGTCCCTTGGCCGTAGTATTATCGCCAGTGCTGCGAATCCCCGCGAAGGAAGGGCTGCGAATAATGGCATCGAACGGACTGTGAAGCAGTAGGCCGGGGCCCGGCAAAGGGGCTGTGAGCCAGGATGGCGGTCGAGTGACTCGGGCGCCATGGCTGGCTGCGGTGGGCAACCCGGCCAATCGAGCGTGACTATCACGGCGAGTGCGACACCCGCTGCATCCAGTGGCGGCTTCTGTCGTGCTCGCCGTTGATTTGTTTCGGCCTCGATCAGGTTTCCGTTCGGTGGCTCGCCGCCATTTCACACTCATCATCTTCTCCGCGCCCGCGAGGCGGAACCCGCGGTCGTCGTCGAGGCTGTCCCCATCACGTGATCGCCGGTAGTCCTTCGGTGACACAACACACTCTGGCGACCGATAGTTGGAAGTCCTACTATCTTGGTAGGGAGAACGGACAGGGAGGCATCATGTCGGTCGACCGCTTCGATCCGCTGACGGCATACGGGACCGATCCCGGTGACGGCGCCGAACGCTGGCAGGACGCGTACACGGCGGCCGCCGAGTCGGGCCGGGTGCGCGATGTGGACTTCACGACGCTCTCCGGGGCCGAGGTGGAACCGGTCTACGGTCCTCGCCCCGAGGAGCAGGTCGACGGCTTCTCCCGGATCGGCTGGCCCGGCCAGTACCCGTTCACCAGGGGACTGCACGCGAGCGGTTACCGCGGCAAGCCGTGGACCATCCGGCAGTTCGCCGGGTTCGGCAACGCGCGCCAGACCAACGAGCGGTACAAGATGATCCTCGCCGGTGGCGGGGACGGGCTCTCGGTCGCTTTCGACATGCCCACGCTGATGGGCCGCGACTCCGACGACCCGCGCTCGCTCGGCGAGGTCGGGCACTGCGGCGTGGCGATCGACACCGCGGCCGATATGGACGTGCTCTTCGAGGGAATCCCGCTCGAGGACGTCACCACCTCGATGACCATCTCCGGCCCCGCGGTCCCGGTTTTCTGCATGTACCTCGTCGCCGCCGAACGCCAGGGCGCGGACATCCGCAAGCTGAACGGCACACTGCAGACCGATATCTTCAAGGAGTACATCGCGCAGAAGGAATGGCTGTTCGCCCCCGAACCGCATCTGCGGCTGATCGGCGACCTCATGGAGTACTGCGCCTCCGATATTCAGGCCTACAAGCCGCTCTCGGTTTCCGGGTACCACATTCGCGAGGCCGGTTCGACCGCCGCGCAGGAGCTCGCGTTCACCCTCGCGGACGGGTTCGGGTACGTGGAACTCGGCCTGGCGCGCGGGCTGGACATCGAACAGTTCGCCCCGGGGCTGAGTTTCTTCTTCGACGCGCACGTGGACTTCTTCGAGGAGATCGCCAAATTCCGTGCCGCGCGGCGGATCTGGGCGCGTTGGCTGCGCGATGTGTACGGCGCGAAGACGGCACGTGCGCAGTCGCTGCGGTTCCACACCCAGACCGCCGGCGTCTCGCTCACCGCCCAGCAGCCGGACAACAACATCGTGCGCACCGCGGTCGAGGCCATGGCCGCGGTGCTCGGCGGGACGAACTCCCTGCACACCAACGCGCTCGACGAGGTGCTCGCACTGCCGAGTGACAAGGCCGCGCAGATCGCGCTGCGCACCCAGCAGGTGATCATGGAGGAGACCGGGGTCACCAACGTGGCCGATCCACTCGGCGGTTCCTGGTACATCGAGGCGCTGACCGACAAGATCGAGTCCGAGGCCGAGCGCATCTTCGACCGGATCAAGGACATGGCGCGGCTGGCCGTGCCGGACGGGGAACACCCGATCGGCGAGATGACCTCCGGCATCCTGCGCGGGATCGAGGACGGCTGGTTCACCGGAGAGATCGCGGACGCGGCCTTCGCCTACCAGCAGGCGCTGGAGAAGAAAGACAAGTTCATGGTGGGCGTCAACACGCTCAGCGGTGAAGGCGGCGGGGACGAGCTGGACATCCTGCGTATCTCGCACGAGGTGGAACGGGAGCAGAACGCGCTGCTCACCAAGCGCAGGGCGGGACGGGACAAGGCCGCCGTCGACGTCGCATTGTCCCGGATGGTCGAGGTGGCCCGCGGGGAGGGCAACCTGATCGAGCCGATGATGGCCGCGGTGCGCGCGGAGGCCTCGCTCGGCGAGATCTGCGACGCGCTGCGCGACGAATGGGGCGTCTACATCGAACCGGCCCGGTTCTGAGCCCACGCATCGGGCTCGTGCGATGTGGGTGCGTTCCGAGCCGGTCCACGACGTCACCTACTTCACCCCGGAATCCCGTGCGCGGGCCCACGGCTTGTGCTGCCGTGGTGGCTGGATGGGATATGTCGGGATGCGCGCGGCCCGCTCGCGGCCGAGTCCGCCGCGACGGTCGTCTCGGCGTTCCACACCGTCCATCCCTCGCTGATCGAGCGTGCCCTTCCCGATGCCTGGCGCATCGCCGCACTCGTCAGTGTGGCGCTCGAACCGTGCACTGGTGCTCTTCGCCGCGGAACGGTGGCTCGAGCGGGGAGCTGCGTGCCAAGCGTGCCCGCCGGAGTCCGCATGGGCGGCGGTAACCGAACAGCCGACCGAGCGCGGGCTGCTCGACGATCGGGGCGCGCTGACCGCGAGCGGGCGTGAGCTCCGGTGCTGGGCCGGAACGCACCGACGCTGCCGCCGCACAACCCTGGAGGGAACTCGGCGCGTGGGCCACCGGGCGGCTCGGCGAGCTGCTGACTCCGATCGCGTCAACCCGATGGCGCTGGACGCGCGGGCCGAGCTCGCGCGCTGACTGTCCGGCCGCTCACATTCACCCGACGTGCCCCGAGCCGGGGGAGTAACGTCCAGAATAGAGAATTCAGCAAGTGTTGAATAAGGAGCCGCCATGCGGGTGCTTTTCCTGCCGATGCCCGCCATCGGACATGTCTTTCCCATGGTTCCGCTGGCCTGGTCGCTGCGCGGCCACGGGCACGAGGTGCGGTTCGCGACCTCGGGCGCGGGCCTCGCGGTCGAACAGGCCGGCCTGCCCGTCACCGATATCGAACCCGGACTGACCATGGGCACGATGATGCAGCGGTTGCGCGGCGAACGTCCGGAGATGGCGGTCGGCAACGCCCCGCTGCGCGACATCACCGGGGTGGTTCCGGCGTTCGCCCAGGTCTCACGGTACTTGGTCGAACCGGTGGTGCGGGCCGCGCAGCGGTACCGGCCGGATCTGATCGTGCATTCCTCGTTCAATGGGGGTGCGCTGCTCGCAGCCGGCCTGCTCGGGATCCCCGCGGTCGATGTCGGTGTCGGTTTCGGGCGCACCTCGAAGGTGGGTCCGCTGCTGGCCGCCGAGCTAGCCGAGGTGTTCGCCGAGTACGGCACCGAACCGCCGAAGAAGAGCACGAGTATCGATGTGGCGCCGCCGAGTATGGCCGAGGTGGATCCGGCGGACCTGATGATGCGGTTCGTGCCCTACAACGGCGGTGCGGTGCTGCCCGGCTGGCTGGAGGAACCGCTCGCGCGCCCGCGGATCGGGGTCACCCTCGGCACGGTCTCCCCGCAGATGAACGGTCTGTCCACTGTGGAGCGCATCCTGGCGGTGGCCGAGAAGGTGGACGCGGAGTTCGTGTTCGCTCTCGGCGATGTGGATCTCGACGGATTCGGCGTGGTGCCCCCGAACGTGCGGCTGGAGCGCTGGGTGCCGCTCGACGGCCTGCTCGCCACCTGCACCGCGCTGGTGCACCACGGCGGGGGCGGGACCACGCTCACCGCGCTGGACGCCGGGGTCGCCCAGCTGGTCCTCCCGGACGGGGCGGACCGGCACATCAATGCCGCGGCGGTGGCCGGGCGCGGGGTGGGGCTGGAATGCGAACCGGAGCAGGTGGACGCCGCCGCGCTCGGCGCGCTCGTCGAGGAACGGGGCTACCGGGACACGGCGGCACAGGTGCGCGAGGAGCTGCGTGGGATGCCGAGCCCCGCGGAGATCGCCCAGGGCCTCGACGCGTGGTGAAGCCTGTGTGCGCGCGGGCGGGCGAACATGTCAGGATGGTGATGTGACGAGGCCAGACCCGCGTAACGCGGCCAAGCAGGTACAAGAAACCGCCGCCATGTCCGGCGCCGTCGATCTCGCGGCCGTCAAGGCGCGCGCGGAAGCGGCGCAGAAGGCCAAGGAGCAGGCCGAGAACCCGGAGGCGGGCTCGGGCTCCGGCGGTCAGTTCGTGATCGACGTGGACGAGGCGGGCTTCCAGGACGTCGTGCAGCGCTCCACCGAGATCCCGGTGATCATCGACCTGTGGGCCGAGTGGTGTGGTCCGTGCAAGCAGCTCTCCCCGGTGCTCGAGCGGCTCGCCACCGAGGCCAACGGGGCCTGGATCCTGGCCAAGGTCGACGTGGACGCGAACCCGCGCATCGCGCAGCTGTTCGGGGTGCAGTCGATTCCGATGGTGGTCGCGGTGGCCGGTGGCCAGCCGGTGGACGCGTTCTCCGGTGCGCTTCCGGAACCGGAGATCCGCAAGTGGATTTCCGGTCTGCTGGACGGGTTGCGGGACAAGCTGCCCGGGATCGCGGCCGCCGAGGCGAACACGGGTGCCGCGGAGCCGGAGGCCGAGGAACCCGAGGACACCAGGTTCACCGCGGCCGAGCAGGCACTCGAGGACGGCGACTTCGACGCGGCCGAGCAGGCCTACGAGGCGATCATCGAGGCGGAGCCCGGCAACACCGAGGCGAAACTCGCCCTTGCCCAGACCAGGTTCGCCCGGCGCACCGAGCAGGGCGATCCGGACGCGGTGGCGAAGGCGGACGCCGCGAGTGAGGATCTCGAACTGCAGCTGGCCGCGGCCGATCAGCAGGTGGCCGCCCAGCAGGTCGAGGCGGGCTTCGACCGGCTGATCACGGTGATCGCGAGCAGCGCCGGTGAGCAGAAGGACCGGGCGCGCACCCACCTGCTGGAACTGTTCGAGCTGTTCCCGGGGGACGACGAGCGGGTGCTCGCGGCGCGCCGGAAACTGGCCAGCGCCCTGTTCTAGACCTGGGAAACAGCGCTATCAGGGGCCCAGTGCGGTCCGCGCGATCGCGGTCAGCGCCGTGGTCTTGTCGAGACCAGGCGTCATGGTCATGAAGAAGGTGATCGTGTGCTCGCCGAGGCGCACGCAGGCCAGCGCGCTCGTCGGGATGGCGCGTACCGTCGTGTCGAAGGCGTACGCGGCATCCCCGGCGCCGCCGACCGGACGGATATTGGTGCCCTTACCGGTCATGAGTTTCGCGGTCTTGACCGGATCGGGCCGCCGGTCCGGGGTGAACCGCCGCTGATCCACGCTGGTGATCGCATCGGCCGCCCCGGAATAGGTGCAGGTGTAGCTGGTCTCGCGCGGTTTGCGGGGCTTCTCGCGTGCCGTGGCCGCGCCGGTGCCGAGAGCGGCGCCGAGCTGTTGCCCGCTCACCAGGGGACAGGCCGCGGTGACCGGATCATCGGGACCGGTGTGCGGCCCCGGTGCCACCGGGGCGCTCGAACTCGGCGGCGGCTTGCCGGGTCGCGCGGTGCCCTGCACGGCCGCCGAACAGGCCGCACCGCCGAGTAGCACCGCGCAGGCCATGCCCGCGAACCGGCTCAGCCGCCGAATTTGGCCGAGCACTGGTCCGAGCCCTTCAGGTAACCGATCCGGAACGCCTCGACGCGGGCGAACCCGGAGCGCACCCCGGTCCCGGCCACATCGTCACTGATCACGCTGCGTGGCTGGAGCATTTCGGTGATCGCCTCGTCGAGATCGCCCGCTGCGAGCCGCAGCTGCCTGCCGGAACCGTGCCGTTCGGTGGCGTACTTGGCCCAGGAACCCGTCAGGCAGGCGCTGCGCAGCCCGGCCGCCTCCCCGTTGATGTCCAGCCCGGCGTGTTTCTGCACCGCGAGCGTGTATCGGGAGGCGAATTCGGCGAACGCGGAGAAATCCCCGCCGAGCTTCGTGCCGCCCATGCTGCGCACGGTCCCGGCATCGAAATCGCCCTGCCCGATGCGCTGCAATCCCGGAACCGAGACGTCGAGGTTGTTCTGCCCGGCGCAGTAGGAAACCGGGGGAGTGCCCTCTGCCCCGCATTTCCCTTCGCCCTGCGCGATTTCCGGCGCGGAGACCCCGGTGTCGGTGAACGCGGCGTCGAGGTTCTCCTTCACCAGCGGCAGATCGGCGCCGATATCCAGATTTCCCTTGTCCTGCGCGGCTTCACTGCTCCGGAAAAGGCGTTCGGTGGAGCGGGAATCCACATCCTTCTTGTCGATGGCCGCGCATTTCCTGGGATCCCCGGCGAATCCCTTCTGGAAGGCGTACATCCGGTCGAACGCGCTGCCGTGCGCGCCGGGGGAGGACTTGGTCGCCTGGCCCGGGGTGTCCCCGATGAACAGCATCGCGGACATGACCTTGTTGAGGCCCGCCCCGGTGGCGATGTCGAAATGCTTGGCATTGCCCTGGGCGGCCCAGCGCATGAACGAACCCGCGTAGCAGTCGGCCTGCTGCTCGAGCACGATCGAACCGGTCGCCTTGCTCACCCCGGATTTCGGGCCGAGCTGGTACTGCACGGAGTGGCCCATTTCGTGGGCGAGCACGACCGCGACCGAGTTCGGGCCGAACTGGCGGATCATGGTCGGCAGCAGGGTGCCGCGATCCCACGCGACGCTGCGGTCCAGGTTGCAGTAGAACGCGTTGACCAGGCCCTGGGTGTCCATTCCGCACACCTTCGGGCCGGGCTTGTTCGAGTCGTAGGAGGTGAACGTGGTCGGCGCGGTGAACTGCTGCCCGAAGGCCCGGGGCATCGCCGTCCGCCAGTAGTCGAACACATCGGAGAGGGCGTTCACCGCGACCCGGTCGGATTGTGTGGTGATTCCGCCGTTGACCGGGAGCTTCGCATCCGGTGCCCCCTGCTTCGGGCCGTCCGGGGCGTCCTTGATCGGCAGGCCGGACACGGTGTTCGTGTCCACCCGGGTCAGTGCGCTTTCCGGTTTTCCCTCGACCTGCTGACCGCACGCGGTCACGAGGCCGATGGCGAGCACACCGAGCACCGCGAACAGTGCCCGGCGACGACGGGGGATGCTGTGCATAGCCGCACAGTACTGGGAACGGACACGCGTTGTGTGCCGAACCCCACGATCAGCAGTGCTCTCTCGCGCCATTGCCGAGCACTCCGTCCCGGAAGGTGAGCACCCGCTCGATCGGCGAGTCGATGCCCTTGCCGTCCGCATCGCCGGACGCCTCGGGGGAACGCAGCAGCAACCGCACGGATTCGTCCAGATCGCCGGGGGAGAGCCCGAATCCGGAACCACGCTCGAGCAGGTGCCCGGTGAACGCACCGGCGAAGCACAGGACATGGGTAGCTGCCCGCTCCCCGGTGACCGGGTGCCCGGCCTGTGCCCCGGCGGCCAGCGCGTACCGGCCGGCGAGCATGGTGCCCGCGGCCCAGTCGCCGAGCTCCCGGTGCAGCGCGGCGAGTCCGGGGCCGATCTGGATTTCGCCGGAGCAGTAGCCCGCCGCGCCCTGCCGCCCGGCGCAGGGGTTCGCGACCTCGCGCTGCGGTGGCGCGCGGAACCCCGGCTGCCTGTCGCGCAGCCACGTGGTGAGGCTCCCGGTGACCTTGCCGAGCAGTTCGCGGTAGGGCATCTCACCGGCGCTCGCCGCCGCATCGAGGTCGGTGGACCGCTGCTGGGTGAAGACCCGGTTGCTCGCGGTCATGGCCGAGCAGCGGCGAGGTCCGTCCCGGTAGCCGTCGCCGAAGGCGGTGACCCGGTCGAAGGCGTCGCCATGGGCACCGTTCGCGTTCGCCGCGCTCCCGGCCGGATCGCGGAAGGTCATGAGCGCCTGCAGGGCTCTGGCCAATTCTCCGGAACCGAACCGGGGCCGGGCACCGTGCCCGGCGGCGAGCCAGCGCAGGCTCGCCCCCGAATAGCAGTCGGCCATCGCCTCGGTGACCACCGAAGGGGAAGCGGCGGGCATCCCGGTACGCCGCTGCACCGCGTGCCCGAACTCGTGGGCCAGCACCGCGAGGACGGCGGTGTCGCCGAATTGCTGGCGCAGCACCGGAACCAGGGCACCGCGATCCCACAGCACGGTGTCCTGCTCCGGGCAGTAGAGCGCGTTCCCCTCCAGTTCCCCGGCGGGGCGCCCACACACCTGCCCGCTCGCGTGCAGCGTGTCCACCGAACGGAACTCGTGCACCGGCTGCCACGGTTTCCCGAACGTTTTGGGGAATTCCGTGCGCCAGTAGGACTGCACATCGGTGACCGCGGCCGCGGCGAGCCGGTCGGCCCCGGAACCGTCGGTGCCCTTTACGAATCCGGGATCCACGCCGTCCTCGCCGCCGCACGCGGTCAGCACCACGAGCAGCAGGCAGCAGGAGAGCAACCGCAGCGAACGCATGCGCGACAGTGTGCCTTGGCGGTACGGTCCTCGGTCATGGAACGGTCCCGGTTGCGCCAGTTGCTCCGCCGTGCCGCTGTCGGCGGCACCTGCCTCACCCTGTTCGCCCTGCTCGCCACGCCGAGCTCGGCCGCGATCCCGCCCGACCACACGCTGCTCGGTCTCGCCGATGCGGTCACCGATCGCGTCGAGGTCGCCGACCTCGTGGCGGCCGCGAAATTCCCGGACGGTGCGATCACCGATGCGGCGCGCGAGCGGCAGGTGCTCGAGGACGCGGCGAACCGGGCCCGGGAGCTCGGCCTCGACCAGAACGCGACCGTGGCATTCTTCCGCGACCAGATCGAAGCGGCCAAGGTCGTGGAGTACGGCCTGTTCGCCCGCTGGACCGCGCATCCCGAACTGGCCCCGAAGCACCGGCCGGATCTGGCCACCGAGGTACGGCCGAAGATCGACGCGCTCACCAAGCGGCTGCTCGACGAACTCGCCGTGACCGTGCCGGAACGCGCGACCCCCGCCTGTCAGCTGCGGGTGCGGATCGCGTTCACCGCCACCGGGGTGGCCCACCGGCTGGATCCGCTGCACGCGCGCGGGCAGTGGCGGGCCACCCGATCCGTGTGCACCACGGGGGATCTGTGACGGACGACCACCCCCGCCGACCTCGGGTGCACCCGCCGGATCGGTCAAGCTATCGTCGGCTGGCGTGAAAGCCGTACGCCGCTTCGCCGTTCGCGCGGGGCTACCCGAACAACTCACCGATATCGGGGTGCTCGCCCGCAATCTGCGCTGGACCTGGCATCCGCCGACGCAGGAGTTGTTCGCCGCGATGGCGCCCGAGACCTGGGCGGCGACCGGGGACCCCCTGCGGCTGCTCGATGCGATGCCCGCCGCCGAACTCGAACTCCTCGCCGCCGACGAGGAGTTCGTGGCGCGGGTCCAGGCGCTCGCCGGTGAGTTGCGGGACTACCTGAACGGGCCGCGGTGGTATCAGGAGCGTGCGCGAGAGTTCCGGCTGCCCGGCTCGATCGCCTACTTCTCCATGGAGTTCGGTGTCACCGAGGCGCTACCGAACTACTCGGGCGGGCTCGGGGTGCTCGCCGCGGACCACCTCAAGGCCGCCTCGGATCTCGGGGTCCCGGTCATCGGGGTCGGCCTGCTCTACGGCTCCGGGTACTTCCGCCAGTCGCTGTCCCTGGACGGCTGGCAGCAGGAGCACTATCCGGTGCTCGACCCCGAGGGCCTGCCCCTCGAACTGGTCACCGATGCCACGGACGCGCCGATCCTGGTGCACGTGGCCATGCCCGGCGGGCGAGTGCTGCGGGCCAGGGTGTGGCGCGCCGAAGTCGGCCGGATCCCCTTGCTGCTGCTGGATTCCGACCTGGACGAGAATGAGGAGGACCTGCGCAGCGTCACCGACCGGCTCTACGGCGGGGACCAGGAACACCGCATCGAACAGGAGATCCTGGCCGGGATCGGCGGGGTGCGCGCGGTGCGGGCTTACTGCGAGCTGACCGGTCTCCCACAGCCGGAGGTGTTCCACACCAACGAAGGGCACGCCGGTTTCCTCGGCCTGGAACGGGTCCGGGAACTCGTCGAGGGGCACGGCCTCGAGGAACGCCAGGCACTGGCCGCGGTGCGCGCGGGGACCGTGTTCACCACGCACACCCCGGTTCCCGCGGGCATCGATCGGTTCCCGGTCGAACTGGTGCGCTCGTTTTTCGGTGACGGAACCCTGTTGCCCGGGGTCGATCCGGACTGGATCATCGGCCTCGGCGAGGAACCGAAGCCCGCGACCTTCAACATGGCCACCATGGGGCTGCGGCTCGCCCAGCGGGCCAACGGGGTCTCCCGGCTGCACGGGCAGGTGTCCAGGCGGATGTTCGCCCACCTGTGGCCGGGCTTCGACGCCGAGGAGATACCGATCGGCTCGGTCACCAACGGGGTGCACGGGCCGAGCTGGGCCGCCAAGGAGATCACCGGAGAACAGCTCGGGGATGCCGAACTGTGGAAACTGCGCGCGCAGCTGCGCGAATCGCTGGTGCACGAGGTGCGCAGGCGGGTGCGCGAGTCCTGGCTGCATCGCGGCGCCTCGGCACTCGAACTGGGCTGGACCGAGTCCGTGTTCGACCCCGATGTGCTCACCATCGGGTTCGCCCGCCGGGTGCCTACCTACAAACGGCTCACCCTGATGCTGCGCGATCCGGACCGGCTGCGGGCGCTGCTGCTCGATCCGGAGCGGCCGGTGCAGCTCGTCGTCGCGGGCAAATCGCACCCCGCCGACGAGGGCGGCAAGGCGCTCATCCAGCAGATCGTGCGGTTCGCCGACGCCGCGGATGTGCGCGAACGCATCGTGTTCCTCCCGGACTACGACATGTCCATGGCCCGCTATCTGTACTGGGGCTGTGATGTGTGGCTGAACAATCCGACGCGCCCGCTCGAAGCCTGTGGCACCTCGGGGATGAAGGCCGCGCTCAACGGCTGCCTCAACCTGTCCATCCCGGACGGCTGGTGGGACGAGTACTCGGACGGCTCCAACGGCTGGACCATCCCCAATGCGGACGGGGTCACCGATCCGGCCCGGCGCGACGACCTGGAGGCGGCCGCGCTCTACGAACTGCTCTCCGGCCAGGTCGCCCCGCTGTTCTACGAGCGCGATGCGGACGGGGTGCCCCGGTCCTGGCTGGCCATGGTGCGCCACACGCTGGCCGATCTGGCCCCGAGGGTGCAGGCCGCGCGGATGCTCGAGGACTACGTGGAGGGGTACTACGCCCCGGCGGCGCTTTCCGCGGCCGCCGCGGCCGCCGATTCCTTCGCCGGGGCACGGGATCTCGCCGCCTACCGGGCCCGGGTGGACGAGGCCTGGTCGCGGATCCGGGTGGCCGAGGTGGACGTGCTCGCACGCGACGGCGGGGTCCCCGTGCTCGGCGCCGAGCTCGCCGTGTCCGCGGCCGTCGACCTCGGCGGGCTGCGTCCCGCGGATGTGGATGTACAGGCCGTGGTGGGGCGCGCGGACGACAGCGATGAGCTCACCGGGGTGCGCACCGTGAGCCTGGAACCGGACGGGGACGGGCGCTACGCGGGGACCGTCACCCTGCACCGGGCGGGCGCGGTCGGGATGACCGTGCGGGTACTCCCGAACCATCCGATGCTGGCCGCTCCCGCCGAACTCGGCCGGGTCGTGCTCGCGGACTGAGCGGGTCAGGAACGGTTCAGCTCGGCGAGGATCCGGGAACCCGCTTCGTGGAACTCCTCGCGGATCGCGAACCGGGTGATCCCGAACCGCTCGGCGTGGCCGCGCAGTTCCTCGACGATCTGGGCCACGGTGCCGACCAGCACGTAGGGCACGGCGCGCAGGTCCCGTGGGGCGACCGAGAGCTGTTCGGCGAGCCGGTTCAGTGCGGTCTCGGCGTCCTCGGTGATCTCGAGGTGCTGCACGAGGGCCTCGAGGACGGGCAGTGCGGCCTCTCCCGCGCCCGCGCGCACCAGGCCGGTGTGCCGCCGCAGCTGCGCTTCCGACCAAGGTGCGGTGTGCCGGTGACCGTCCGGAAGGGTCCGGCCGAGCCCGGCGAGCCCGACCGCGTCCGCGTGCGCGCCCGCCCAGCGCAGCAGCGCCGGATTGCCACCGCCGAGCAGCAACGGGATCCGGTCCTGTACCGGCCGTGGCTCGGGCAGTACCGCCCCGGTCACGGGCACCGTCTCGCCGGCGAGCAGCGCCGAGGTCTCTTCGGCGACCCGCAGCAGGTGCGCGATGCGCTCAGCGGGCCCGGGCCGCACCCGGCCGAGCATCTCCCACTCCGCGGGGGTGTGCCCGGCACCCAGCCCGAGCTCCGCGCGTCCCTCGCTGATCCGGTCGAGGGTGGCGACGTCCGAGGCGAGCAGCAGCGGCTCGCGGATACCCGCGTTGAGCACGCTCGTTCCGAGCCGCAGCGTCGAGGTCGCCGTGGCGGCCGCGGCGAGCGTGACGAACGGGGACGAGGTCAGGCCTGGATGATCGCCCACCACCAGTGCGCGAAACCCCTCGTCCTCGCTGCGCTTGGCCAGTTCGGTGACCGCGGTACCGCGGGTCAGCAGGTCGAATTCGATCGGCACCGCACCAGCTTCGGGGACCGGCAGGGCACCGGCAAGGAATCGCCGCTGCGCTGTCGGTGAACGCGTCCAGCCGACATGCAAGCCTGCTTGCTTGTAACCTGGATCGCGGTTACCGTGATCGCTGTGACCGAGAACACGCCAGCGCGCCTGTCCGGGCGGAGGCAGGCCGACCGGCGCGCCGAGACCCAGGCCCGGCTGCTCGACGCGACCGTGGACTGCCTCGCCGAACTGGGCTGGTCGGGCACCTCCACCACCGAAGTGGCCCGGCGAGCACGGGTCTCGCGTGGCGCGCAGCAGCACTATTACCGGACCAAGCTCGATCTGGTCACCGCGGCGGTCGAGCACCTGGTGCGCAGGCAGCAGGCGGAGTTCGAGCGAGCCTTCACCGCATTGCCGCCGAGCGGGCGGACCGGGGCGGCGGCGCTGGACCTGCTGTGGTCGGTGTTCTGCAGCCGTAGTTTCCGGGCCATGGCCGAACTGCTCAACGCCGCCCGCACGGACAAGGCGCTGCGCGAGCCGTGCGCCGGGTTGACCGAGCGGGTGGTCCGGGTGACCGAGGAGACCTTCGGCCGGTTGTTCGGCGGCCCGGAGAAGCTGCCGAATCCGGAACTCGTGCCGATCGCGCTGCGCGGGTTGCTCGCCCTGTTCACCGGGCTCGCGCTGCAGAACGGGGTGGACGACGACGCGGGCGGGCACCAGGCAGAGGTGATCGGCTCCATCAAACAACTCGCGAAGCTGTTGGTCCCGGAAAGGAGCCGAGGATGAGTACGGTCGACCGAGCACGGCAACCGAGCAAGGCCAGGCAGCCACGGAAACCCAAGGAACCGAAGCCGCGCGAGCAGGTCGCCGAGCGGCTGCTCAAGTCCAGCGCCGGGCTCTGGTACGACCCGGAGCTGGACCTGGACTGGGCCGCTCCGCTGGACGAGGACAAGTTCTTCATCCCGCCCGAGCTGATCACCCTCTACGGCACACCGCTGTGGGATTCGCTGAGCCGCACGCAGCGCATCGAGCTGTCCCGCCAGGAGCTGGCGAACACGCTCTCGGTCGGCATCTGGTTCGAGAACGTGCTCATGGAACTGTTGGTGCGGCTGAACTATCGCAAGGACCCGACCTCGAAACACGTGCAGTACGCCTACACCGAGCTCGCCGACGAATGCCGGCACTCCACCATGTTCGGCAAGGTGATCGACCGGATCGGGGCACGGCCGTACTCCCCGGGCCTGGTCTGGTTCAACCTCGGCAAGGTGTTCCCCTTCCTGCTGCGCGGTTCGCCGATGTGGGTCGCCGCGCTGATGGGCGAGGAGGTGTTCGACGTGCTGCAGCGCGACATTCTGCGCGACGGGACCGAGGAACTGCAGCCGTTAGTGCACGGGGTCATGCGGATCCACGTCACCGAGGAGGCGCGGCACATGCGGTTCGCCCGCGAAGCTCTCGTGCGGCGCCAGCGCAAGGCGGGATTCGTGGAGAAGCAGTTCGCGAAGTTCATCGGCGGTGCGGCCGCGGTCGTGCTCGGCACCCTGCTGAACAACAAGGAGATGTACGCCCGCGCCGGACTGGATGCCGAGCAGGCGCACCGCCAGGCCAAACGCAATCCGCACGCGCACGCGCAGTTCCGCCACGGGGCCGCGCGCATCGTGTCCTTCTTCTCCGAGGAGGGCGTGGATGTGATGGGTTTCCCATACACCCTGCTCTGGCGGTACGCGAAACTCCTCTAATCTGCCGGTATGGCAACTATTGTCTCGTTCCACGCCCATCCCGACGACGAATGCATCGTGACCGGCGGAGTGCTGCGCAAGGCCGCCGACGAAGGGCACCGCACGGTGCTCGTCTCCGCGACCCACGGCGAGCGCGGTGAGGTACCCGAGAACTTCCTCGCCGAGGGGGAGCAGTTGTCGAGCAGGCGCATCGCCGAAGCCAGGGCGGCGGCCGAGGTGCTCGGCGTGTCCCGGGTGGAGTTCCTCGGCTACGAAGACTCGGGCATGGTCATGGGGGAGGCGATGCAGGACGAGAGCAACTTCGCGCCGAACGCGTTCTGGACCGCCTCGGTGGAGGAAGCGGCCGAGCGGCTGGCCACGATCCTGCGCGAGGAACAGGCCGATGTGCTCACCTGCTACGACGAACACGGCGGCTACGGGCACCCGGACCATATTCAGGTACACCGGGTCGGCATGCTCGCCGCCAAACTGGCCGGAACCCCGCGGGTCTACCAGGCCACGCAGAACCGCGACCAGGTGCTGAAGGCGATGCGGGAGTATGCGGAGCGAGCCGGGGCCGAGAACTTCGAGCCACCGGCCGAGATCGGGATGCCGGAGGCCGAACTGACCACGGCGGTCGACGTGCGCGACTACGCCGGGGCGAAACGCGCCGCGATGCGTGCGCACGCCAGCCAGATCGCCGAGGACTCGTTCTTCCTCGCGATGCCCGAACAGGACTTCCTGCGGGCGTTCGGCACCGAATGGTTCATCCGCGTCGGTATGCCCGCGGGGATCACCGAATCGGACCTGCTCACCGGTCTCTGACCGACGCCACGGGCAGTCCTTCGGTCTGCCAGGCGCGGAATCCGCCGATCAGATCGGTCGCCCCGGGCAGCCCGATCCGGTGCAGATCGCGCGCGGCCAGGCTGGATGCGTAGCCCTCGTTGCAGAACACGATCACCGTGCTGTCCGCATCGAAGCCGTCGATGCGGTGTTCCCCTTCGGGGTCGAGGCGCCATTCCAGGTGAATGCGTTCCACGATCCGTGCCCCCGGAATCATCCCCTCGGCCGTGCGGTTCGCCTCCGGGCGGATGTCCACCAGCAGTGCTCCGTCCGCGGCGAGCGTGGCCGCCCGGGCCGGATCGACCCTGGCGAGTTCCGCGCGCGCCGCGGACAGCAGCCGCTCGACACCGGTCGAGGTCACGGTTCCACCGTGTCGGCGAGCACTTGCGCGAAGGACTGGCGCGGCGGCAGCGGCGGGATCTCCGCGGGCAGCTCGCGCAGGCTGCCGTACTCCCTGGTGGGCACCGCGGGCGGAGAGTAGGCGTGCACACTGGCCGCGGGCGCGTCCGAAGTGTTGCGCACCTGGTGAGCCCGCCCGGCGTCGAAGCCGAGCGCGGCACCCGCCGCGTGATCGGCGTCCCGGATCAGCCTGCCGGGGTACCGGTACTGCTCGTGCAACCGGCCGCTGAACACGGTGAACGAACCCGCGGCGCCACCGTGATCGTGTGGTTCGGTGTGCTGCCCGGGCAGCCAGGACAGCAGCCACAGCTCGACGCCCTGGGTCACAGCGAGCCGCGCCCACCAGCGCTGCGGGGACTCGTAGCGGAGCAGTTCACCGAGCGGTTCGGCGAACTCCGTGGCGACCGTCGAGGTCAGATCGCGCAGCTGGCGCGGATCCCACAGCAGCCGGTCGGCAGGCAGCAGCGCGGCGAGGCCGGGGGCGTGCAATTCGGGGTGCAGGACGAGCTCGGACGCGCTCGTCTCGGCGAAAGTGGTCATGGTTCGGCTCCGGTGAAGAAATGCGGGTGGGTACGGATCAGGCGCGGGGGAGCCGGGGACACGCGGCCGTGGTGACCCGTGCGAAGTCGACGATGCGGTCGCTCCAGGTCAGTAGTCCGTACACACCCCGCATCCTCACCGGACCCGGCGGGCGGGCGCAATGTGGTCCACACCGTGGTAAAGGCACGGGGACCGAGATGTTCGTCAGCTGCGACCACTGACGGATGTCAGGGCCGGGTCGTGACGCTCGGTGGGGGAACCGGAATGGGCGCGACCGTAGCGTTGCGGTCATGGAACAGAGTCAAGCCACCGAAACGCAGGACACCACCGTTGCCGAGGGCGCAGAGCAGCAGCCTCGGCAGGCCAAATGGCGGGTGATCGCCCCACTGGTGGTCTTCGACATCCTGGCCCCGCTCGGTTCGTACTACGTCCTGCACGCCTTCGGGGTCAGCGACGTGATCGCGCTGACCGCAGGCGGCCTCATCGCCGGGCTGCGTGCGGTGTACACGGTGATCCGGGACCGCAAGATCGACGGGTTCGCGGTGTTCGTGCTCAGCATGTTCGCCCTCGGCCTCGGCATGGCGTTCGTGACCGGGGACCCCCGGTTCGTGCTCGCGAAGGACTCCTTCGGGATGGGCTTCGCCGGGCTGGTCATGCTGGGCAGCTGTCTGCTCGGTAAACCGTTCACCTACTACTCGGGCAAGCGCTTCTACAAGGGCGGTACCCCGGAGGCCGTCGCGGAGTGGGAAGAGCGCTACCGCACGCTGCCCGCGTTCCGGATCAACCTCGTGCGGGTCGCCGTGATCTGGGGCATCGGCCTGGTCGCGATCGCGGCCATCGTGATCGCCCTCGTGTACCAGCTCCCCATCGCCACCATGGTCACCGTCAGCAATGTCGTGCACATCGGAGGCATCCTCGTACTGATCCTGATCACCAGGAAGCTCGTGATGCGGGCGAGGCGGGCCACGGCGCAGGGGTGAGCGCCGGGTACGGTGACGGCGCGCAGCGCGGGGACCGGGGGATCGGCAGAGCAGGCACGGTAGCGGGAGGTCTACCCGAGATGGATCAGGTTTGGTACGCGTCCTACGGCTCGAACATGTCCGCCGCGCGGTTCGGTTGCTACCTCTACGGAGGGACGCCGATCGGGGGGACGCGGCGCCACCCCGGCTGCCGGGACACCAGCGCCCCGGCCGACGACCAGCCACTGGAACTGCGCGGCGGGGTGTACTTCGCGGGCGAATCGCCGAACTGGACCGGGGGCGTGGCCTACTACGACCCCGAGCTGCCCGGCACCGCCTACGCGCGGGCCTACCTGGTTACCGGTGAGCAGTTCGCGGATGTGGCCGCGCAGGAGACCGGCAGGGAACCGGGCACCGAGATCGATGTGACGGCCGTGGTCCGGGACGGCCGCCTCCGCCTCGGCCCGGGCGGTTACGAAACCCTGCTGTGCCTCGGGGAGCGGGACGGCCACCCGATCGTGACGTTCACCGCGCCCTATCCCGCGGGCGCGGTGGAACACACCAGGCCTGCGGCCGCCTATTTGCGCACTCTCGCCGAGGGATTGGTGCAATCCCGGGAATGGACACCGGAGAAGGCCGCGGCGTACCTTGTGGAACTGTCCGGCGTCCGGGGGAATTGGACCGCGGCCGAGGTGACCGCCCTGCTGCCCGAAGCGGCCGGTTGAAAATTTCCCCGAATTTCCCCGCACGGCAACGAAACCCCATCTGTCCCAGTTTCTGAACGAAGCTTCGGTAACCCCGGTTAGATAACGATTCGGTGCAGTGCGGTGGAACAACGGCCACTAGCCGCACGTTGACCGAAAGAGCTCGCTATCATCAGTGTCGGCGGCTTCGCAAAACCCATTAATCGTTCGGAATCAGGGATCATGACGCTCGTTCTCACAGTGCTTCTGTTCACCGCTGTCGTCGCGGCAAGCGTAGTTTTCGTCGTGCGTACCGCGTTGAAGGCTCGCCTGTCCGAGGACGGCGAAGCCCCCGATCCGCTCGACGAATACGTGCACTCCGCGCGCGCCTCCTTCGCCGAGACCCGCGCCAGCGTGAGCCGGTTCGCCCGCGGGGGCGAAGATGAGCTCTCCGCCCCTCAGGTTCACGTCCACTCCAGCAGCCGCTGAGGACTGTTGCGGGGCGGGTTGCTTGGGGTGCGGGTAGCGGAACCCCCGGCGCTCCCTCGCTCCGGGATCACCTTCTTATGTATCCCCATACACGGCGGCGGTGCTGTCCTCGCGGGGCAACGCCGGAGAACCCGCCGCGGTGCCAGCGTGGGCGGTGAAAGCGGTTGCGCCCCTGGGAGATAGCGCCTAGCTCGTGCGGAGCTGGGTGCTCTCGGCGGCCAGCTCGGTGATCCTGGCGTAGTCCCCGGCGGCGAGCGCGCCGGCCGGGGTGAGCCAGGTGCCGCCGATGCAGCCCACGTTCGGCAGTTCCAGGTATTCGCCAGCGGTCGCCGGGCGGATACCACCCGTCGGGCAGAACCGCAGGTCCGGCAGCGGACCGTTGATCGCCCGCAGATAGTCCGGCCCACCCGAAGCGGCGGCCGGGAAGAACTTCAGCTCGGTGAACCCGCGCTCGGCCAGCCGCATCGCCTCGGAGACCGTGGCCGCCCCGGGCAGCGTGGGGACCCCGCTCGCGAGCACCGCGTCCAGCACGGTATCGGTGGTCCCGGGCGTGACCAGGAAGGCGGCCCCGGCCTCTACGGCGGCCGCGGCCTGCTCCGGCGCGGTGATGGTGCCCGCGCCGACGGTGAGCTCACCGACCTCGGCCGCGATCCGGCGCACCGACTCCAGCGCCGCCTCGGTGCGCAGAGTGACCTCGATGACTCGCACCCCGCCCTCGACGAGCGCACGGGCCGCACCGACGGCGTGTTCTGGATCGGTGAAGACGGCGACCGGGATGACTGGGGCGATATCCAAGGGGGAGTCCATGCCTCGATTCTCGCGCTAGCCCGTCACTCGCCCGCAACCGGGCGCCGAGGCCAGCAGAGCGTGACCGGATCGTTCCGCCATCCGGCGTGATCGGGCGTTCCGCGCGCCCTCGGATCCCGGCGAGACTCGGCACATGAAACGAGCACTGCTTGTCGTGGACGTCCAGGAATCCTTCCGGGCCAGGGACAGCTGGCGGATCATCTCGAACCCGGACATCGTGCCGCGGGTGAACACGCTCGTGGCCCACGCGCATGCCGAGGGCGAACCGGTGGTGTGGGTGCTGCACACCGAACCGGGCACCGCGAACGTCTTCGACCCGGCCGTCGGGCACGTGCGGCCGATCGAGGGGCTCGCGGTCGGAGACGCCGACCCGGTGCTGTACAAGACCTCGCACAACGCGTTCACCACGACCGGGCTGCAGCGGCTGCTCACCGAGCAGGGGATCGGCGAGGCGCTGGTGTGCGGGATCCGCAGCGAACAGTGCTGCGAGACGACCGCGCGGGTGGCCTCGGATCTCGGCTACGCGGTGACCTACGTGGCCGACGCGACCGCCACCCACCCGATCCCGCATCCGGGCGCACCGGCCGAGCAGTCGATCGAGGAACTGCTCGCCGACCCGCGCACTCTGCACCCGGAGCAGATCCTCGAGCGCACCACCTACGCACTCGCCGGCCGGTTCGCCACGATCGCCACGGTGGCTACGCTGACCGGATCGTGAGTACCGTTTTCTTCCTCCTCGTCCCGGGCGTGCACCTGCTCGATCTGGCCGGTCCGGCGCAGGTGTTCCACGGTGCCGCGGACCACGGACGCCCCTATCGGCTGCGCTACCTCGGGGAACAGAACCAGGTGTGCGCTGCCCAGGGTGTCGCGCTGAGCGCGGAGACGGACTGGCCGGAGCCGGGGTGCGGGGATCTGCTCCTCGTCCCCGGCTGGCGGACCGCGAGTCTGTCGCCACCGAACGGCCTGGGCACCCGGGTGGTGCGGTTGCTCGAGGAACACCATGGCCGCGGCGGCACGGTGGCCAGCGTGTGCGCGGGCGCCTATGCGCTCGGCATGGCCGGACTGCTGGACGGGCGCGAGTGCACCACCCATCATGAACTGCAGGATGCACTCGCCGCGCGGTTCCCGGCAGCCCGCGTGGTGCGCGATGTGCTCTACACGGTCAGCGGTCCGGTGGTGACCTCGGCCGGGATCGCCAGCGGGATCGACCTGGCGCTGCACCTGCTCGCTGTCGCGCACGGTCCGGGCCTCGCGGCGCGGGTGGCCAGATCGATGGTGGCCTACACCCGGCGCAACGGGCACGAGCGGCAGGAGAGCGTGATGCTGCGGCACCGTTCGCACACCGACGACCTGGTGCACCGTGCCCAGGACGTGCTGGACGGCCGGTTCGCCGACCGGCTGGTGCTCGGTGAGCTCGCCCGCTCCCTCGGCTGCGCCGAACGCACCCTGACCCGCCAGTTCACCAGGGCCACCGGGCTCACCCCGCTGCGCTATCAGCAGGCACTCCGGCTGGAACGGGCACACCAGCTGCGGGCGAACGGGGCGAGCGCGGAGACGGCGGCGCGCACGGTCGGGTTCAGCGATGCCCGGATGCTGCGCAAGCTCAGTCAGCGGGCTCGAGGCTGACCGGGAGCCCGGAGAGCGCGGCGGTTCCGGTCAGCTCGTCGTAGAACGTGGTGTCGGTGATGTCGTTGAGGCTCACGCCCGCGTGCTCCGCGGCGATCCGCATCCTGGTGCCGGCGCGGTGATGCCCCCAGCCGTGCGGCAGGCTCACCACCCCCGGCATGACCGATTCGGTGACCTCGACCGGCACGAGCACCGCGCCGGTACGGGACCGCAATCGCGCCTGCTGTCCGTCGGCGAGACCGAACCGCCGGGCGTCGGCCGGGTGCACCAGCAGCGTGCAGCGCGGCCTGCCCTTCACCAGCCGCCTGCTGTTGTGCATCCAGGAATTGTTGTCCCGCAGCTGGCGGCGGCCGATGAGCACCAGATCGGGGGTCTCCCGCTCGAGGCGTTCGCGCAGCCTCGGCAGATCGGCGAGGAACGCCTCCGGAGCCAGGTGCACCGTCCGGTCCGTGGTGAACAGCCGCTGCGGGAACCGGGGCGCGAGGCCGCCGAGGTCGATCCCGTGCGGATGCGCGCGCAGCTTCCGCAGAGACAGCCGCCTGCGCCGGAGCAGCAGATCGACCATCGCCTCCGGAGGCGGTGCCGGAAGCCGCCCCGCCAGCCGCCCGGCGAACACCCGGGTGGCCAGCCCGGCCAGGATCTCCCAGTCGTGCCGCTGTTCCGGTCCGCGCCGGAACACCGCGGGCGAGTACTTCGCGACCGCGCGCACCGCGACGTGCTCCATGACGAGCTCGTAGTGCGCGCGCTCCAGTGCCACGGTCGGCGGCAGGATCACATTCGCGTGCCGGGTCGTCTCGTTGAGGTAGGGATCCACGCTGACCATGAAGTCCAGCCCGGGCAGCGCGGCCTCGAGGCGGGACCCGTCGGGGGAGGACAGTGCCGGGTTCCCGGCGACGGTGAGCAGCCCGCGCACCCGGCCCGGTCCCGGGGTGGCGATCTCCTCGGCGAGCGCGACCACCGGCAGCTCGCCCGCGACCTCGGGCAGACCGCGCACCCGGGAACGGAAGCTGCCCGTGGACCCGGTCTGCCCGATCAGCGCGGCCGTGGGGACCAGGTCGACCGCGGGAAGGGCGAACATCGCGCCACCCGGTTCGTCGAGATGCCCGGTCAGCGCGTTCACCGCGGTGATCAGCCAGGAACAGGCGCCGCCGAACTCCTGGGTGCTCACCCCGATCCGGCCGTACACCACCGCGCGCGGGCTCGCCGCCAGCTCCCTGGCCAGCGCCCGCACGGTGGCTGCGCCGATCCCGGTCACCGGGGCGGTGCGTTCCGGGCCGAACTCGCGCACCGCCGCGCGCAGGCCGTCCACCTGGGAGAGCGGCTTGCGCGCCCGCACCAGGTGCTCCTCGAACAGCACGTGCACCAGCGAGGCGAGCAGCAGCGCGTCGGTGCCCGGCCGGATGAACAGGTGCTCATCGGCCTTCGTCGCGGTCTCGGTCCGCCGCGGATCGAGCACCACGAGCCGCCCGCCCCTGCGGCGCAGCGCGGCGAGCCGATCGCGCATGTTCGGCGCGGTCAGGATGCTGCCGTTGGACACGAGCGGGTTCGCCCCGAGGCACACGAACAGGTCGGTGCGGTCGACATCGGGGACCGGAAGCAGCCCCTGATGGCCGAACATCCGCCAGGCGGCGAGCATGTGCGGCAGCTGGTCCATCGAGCTCGCCGAGTACAGGTTGCGGGTGCGCAGCGCGTGATAGAAGGGCAGGCCGTAGAGCACCGCGCCGAGATTGTGCGCGCCCGGATTGCCGTGGTAGACCGCGAGCGCGTCCCGGTCCCTGCGGCGTACCGCGCGCAGCCCGGCGGCGGCGTGATCGAGTGCTTCGGTCCAGCCCGCCTCGCGCCAGCCGTCTCCGGACCGGATCAGCGGGGTGCGCAGCCGGTCGGGATCCGCGTGGATATCGGCGAGCGCGGTCGCCTTCGGGCACAGATAGCCGCGACTGCGTGGATCCTCGGGATCGCCGCGCACCCCGGTGACCCGCGCCTCCTCGACCGTCACGGTGATCCCGCAGGTCGCCTCGCAGAGGGTGCAGCTGTGCAGATGCGTCGTGCTCATGGCTGCTCCAGGATGTCGGCCACGGCCACCTCCGTGTGCCCGGATCAACCGTAGCAGCCGTACATACCAGACGGTATGACTTTCAGGGGTGAGAGGAGGACGCACGTGGTGCTGCACGTGCTGTACCTGATCGGCGTCGGAGCCTTCGCGGTCAGCGGGGTGCTCGCCGCGCACAAGGCGAACCTGGACCCGTTCGGCGCGATCGTGCTCGGTTTCCTCGCCGGGCTCGGCGGCGGGACCACCCGGGACCTGTTGCTCGACCGGCACCCGCTGTACTGGCTGCACGACTGGGTGCTGCTCACCGTGATCCTCGGGTCCGCCGTGGTGACGATCGGGTACCTGCGGTTTCGGATGGTGCCGCGGCGGACGCTGCTCACCGTGGACGCGCTCGGGCTAGCCGTGGTCACCGTGATCGGCGCGCAGACCGCGGTCGCCGCACAGGTGAACCCGCTCGCGGTGGTCATTCTCGCCACGATCACCGGGGTCACCGGAGAGCTGATCCGGGACGTGCTCGCCGGGGAGCTTCCGCCGCTGCTGCTGCGCGAGGAGATCTACGCGACCTGCGCGGCCACCGGCGCGGTGGTGTACCTGCTGCTGGACACCCTCGGCGCGCCGCGCACCGCGAGCACGGTGACCGCGGCGGTACTGGTGTTCGGGTTGCGCATGCTCGCCATCCGGTTCGGTGTGCACCTGCCGAAAAGCGGGCGACGGGCACCGTAAACTGGTAGTCCGGATGTCCACCTCAACCACCGACCGTCTCGCCGAACTGCGCCGACGGCTGCCCGAACTCATGCCGCGCGATCAGCATCGCCTCGGCAACCGGCTGGCCGGCGCGCGCAAGCTCCGCGATCCGGCCGAGCTCGCCTCGGTCACCGACAAGATCGGCGCCGACCTCGAACGGGCGCTCGCCAGGGTGAGCGCCCGGCAGGCCGCCGTGCCCGCGATCAGCTACCCGGAACAGTTGCCGGTCAGCGCGCGCAAGGACGAGATCGCCGAGGCCATCGCGAACAACCAGGTGGTCATCGTCGCCGGGGAGACCGGATCGGGCAAGACGACGCAGCTGCCCAAGATCTGCCTCGAACTCGGCAGGGGAGTGCGCGGCGCGATCGGGCACACCCAGCCGCGCCGGATCGCCGCGCGCACCGTCTCCGAGCGCATCGCCGAGGAACTGGGCGACGAGAGCGGCGAGGTGACCGGATACAAGGTGCGGTTCACCGACAGCTCCGGGGAGAACACCCTGGTGAAGGTGATGACCGACGGGATCCTGCTCGCGGAGGTCCAGAACGACCGGCAGCTGCGCGGCTACGACACGATCATCATCGACGAGGCGCACGAACGCAGCCTGAACATCGATTTCCTGCTCGGTTATCTGCAACGGTTGCTGCCGCAGCGTCCCGACCTGAAGGTGATCGTCACATCCGCGACCATCGACCCGGAGCGGTTCGCCGAATACTTCGGGGACGCGCCGATCATCGAGGTTTCCGGGCGCACCTATCCGGTCGAGGTGCGCTACCGCCCGGTCGCCGATCCGGAGGACCGGGAGGCCGAGGGACGGGATCAGGTCGCCGCGATCGGTGCGGCGGTCGATGAACTGCGCGCCGAAGGACCGGGGGACATCCTGGTGTTCCTCTCCGGCGAGCGGGAGATCCGGGACACCGCCGATGCCCTGGCGCGCGAGAAGATCCCGGACACCGAGGTGCTTCCGCTCTATGCCAGGCTGTCCTCGGCGGAGCAGCACCGGGTGTTCGCCCCGCATCGCGGCCGGCGGATCGTGCTCGCCACCAACGTCGCCGAGACATCCCTGACCGTGCCGGGGATCCGTTACGTGATCGATCCCGGTACCGCGCGGATCTCCCGGTACAGCAACAGGTTGAAGGTGCAGCGGCTGCCGATCGAACCGGTCTCGCAGGCCTCCGCGAACCAGCGCAAGGGCCGCTGCGGACGGCTTTCGGACGGTATCTGCATCCGGCTGTACTCCGAACAGGACTTCGAATCACGGCCGGAGTACACCGATCCGGAGATCCTGCGCACCAACCTGGCCTCGGTGATACTGCAGATGGCCGCGCTCGGGCTCGGGGACATCGCCTCCTTCGGTTTCGTGGATCCGCCGGACCGGCGCGCCATCACCGATGGCATCACCCTGCTCACCGAACTCGGCGCCTTCGACGGGCGGCACCGGCTCACCGAGACCGGACGCGCGCTGTCCCAGCTGCCCGTCGATCCCAGGATGGGTCGGATGATCCTCGGCGCGCGGGACGGGGCCTGCGCCCGCGAGGTGCTGATCATCGCCGCCGCACTGTCCATTCAAGACCCGCGGGAGCGGCCCGCGGAGCACCAGCAGGCCGCGGACGCAGCACATGCCCGGTTCCGCGATCCCGAATCCGATTTCCTCGCCTACCTCAACCTGTGGAACTACCTTCGCGAACAGCAGCGCGAGCTTTCCGGGAGCAGGTTCCGCAAACTGTGCCGCAACGAATTCCTGAACTATCTGCGGATCCGGGAATGGCAGGACATCTACGCGCAGCTGAAACAACTCGCGAAGCCGCTCGGCGTGGTGCCGAAGGACAGCGATGCGGACCCGAAGAATGTGCACATCGCCGTTCTGTCCGGTTTGCTCTCACATATCGGCGTCAAAGAGGGGCCGGGTAACGAATACCTCGGCGCGCGCGGCGCGAAGTTCGGCATCTTCCCCGGTTCCGGCCTGTTCAAGAAGGCGCCGCGCTGGGTGATGTCCGCCGAACTGGTCGAGACCACCCGGTTGTGGGCGCGGGAGAACGCGCGCATCGAACCGGAATGGGTGGAACCACTGGCCGAGCACCTCGTCAAGCGCAATTACAGTGAGCCGCACTGGTCCAAGAAGGCGGCCGCGGTGCTTGCCACCGAACGCGTGACCCTGTACGGGGTGCCGATCGTGACCGGGCGCAAAGTCAACTACGGGCGGATCAATCCCGAGGAATCGCGGGAACTGTTCATCAGGCACGCGCTCGTGGACGGGGAATGGGAGACACACCACGAATTCTTCGCGGCGAACCGGAAACTGCTGGCCGAGGTCGAGGAACTCGAACACCGCGCGCGGCGCCGGGACATCCTGGTCGACGACGAGGAACTGTTCGAATTCTACGATGAGCGCATTCCGGCCGAGGTCGTCTCCGGGCGGCATTTCGATTCCTGGTGGAAGAAGAAACGGCGCACCGATCCCGATCTGCTGAACTTCGAGAAAGCGATGCTGATCAGCGAGACGGGATCCACCGTCGACGAGGCCGAGTTCCCCGACGAACTGTCCTGCGGGGAACACCGGCTGCGGCTGACCTACCAGTTCGACCCCGGCGCCGAATCCGACGGGGTGACCGCGCACATCCCGCTCGCCGTGCTCAACCAAGTCACCCCGGAACTGTTCGAGTGGCAGGTCCCGGGGCTGCGCGAGGAACTGCTCACTGCGCTCATCAAATCCCTGCCCAAGGAACTGCGCCGGAACTTCGTGCCCGCCCCGGATTTCGCCAAGGCGGTCCTGGCCAGGGTGGAGCCGGGCCAACAGCGGCTGTTGGACGCGCTCGAAGCCGCGCTGCGGGCGATGACCGGGGTCGTGGTGCCGCGCAACGCCTGGGACACCACGAAACTGCCCGGCCACCTGGTGGTCAACTACCGGGTGGAGCGCAAGGGCAAGAAACTCGCCGAGGGGGCGGACCTCGCGGCGCTGAAACAGCAACTGCGCCCCAGCATGGCCGAGACCCTGTCCGATGCCGCCGGGGACCTGGAACGCAGCGGGCTGACCGGCTGGACGATCGGGGAACTGCCGAAATCGGTGAGCCAGCGCAAGTCCGGGTTCACCGTCACCGGCTATCCAGCCCTGGTCGACGAAGGCGACACGGTCGCGGTGCGGCTGCTGGAGTCCGCGCACAAGCAGCGGCTGGCCATGCTCGCGGGAACCCGGAAACTGCTGCTGCTCAACACGCCCTCGCCGAGCAAGTACGCGCTGCGCCACCTGGACGGCCGGGCGAAGCTGGTGCTCGCCAACAATCCGCACGGTGGACTGGACGCGCTCGTGGCCGACTGCGTCAACGCGGTGCTCGCCACGCTCATAGCGGAGGCGGGCGGACCGGTCTGGGATGCCGAGGGCTTCGCCAAACTGACCGAGCTGGCCCGCTCCCGGTGCAACCAGATGACCCTGGAGCTGTTGCGCACCGTGTGCGAGGTGCTCGCCGAGTGGCAGGCGGTGGAGGGCAAGCTCACGAGCCTGGACGTGAACCGGTACCGCACCTCGCTGGCCGATGTGCGCGCCCAGGTCGACGGGCTGGTGCACAAGTGGTTCATCGCCACGACCGGGATCGCCCGCATGCCCGCGCTCGTACGCTACCTGCGCGCGGTGCGGTTCCGGCTGGAGAAGCTGCCGCGGGACCCGGAGCGTGATCTCGATTGGACCGAGGATGTGCGGATCGTGGCCGGGGAGTACCGGAAGTTCCTCGAGGAACTTCCGCCCGCAACCCGCTCCGGGCGGGCCGCGCGGGAGATCCGCTGGATGATCGAGGAGTTCCGGGTGAGCCTGTTCGCCCAGGAACTCAAGGCCGCCTATCCGGTGTCCGCCAAACGGATCTACCGTGCCATGGACCAACTGCAGTAGCAGGGTTCGGGACGCACGAGGTAGAACTGAGCGAGATCAGATACAGCACCGCCGGTCGCGAGGCCGACGAGCGCTAGCGAGGAGGATTCGTGACCGAGCTTGCGAGGTCACGGTTGGATACAGCACCGCCGGTCGCGAGGCCGACGAGCGCTAGCGAGGAGGATTCGTGACCGCTACCGATGAGTTCCGTACCGCGAGGGACTACCTGCTCGCCAACCGGGAGGACTACGAGTCGGCCTACCGCGGGTTCAGCTGGCCCGCGCTGGATCGGTTCAACTGGGCGCTCGACTGGTTCGACCAGCTCGCCGTGGACACCCCGGACGCGCCCGCGCTGTGGATCGTGGAGGAGGACGGTGCCGAGTGCAAGCTGTCCTTCACCGAACTGTCCGCGCGCTCCAACCAGGTGGCGAACTTCCTGGCCGAACAGGGGGTGCGCCGGGGCGATCGGCTCATCCTGATGCTCGGCAACCAGGTCGAGCTCTGGGAGACGATTCTCGCCACGATGAAGCTCGGCGCGGTGATCATCCCGGCGTCCACCCTGCTCGCGGCGAGCGACCTGGTCGACCGGGTGCAGCGGGGGAACGCGCGGCACGTGGTCACCGGTGCGGCGAGCGCGGCCACGTTCGCCGAGGTACCCGGGGAGTACACGAAGATCTGTGTCGGTGCCGCCCCGAACGGCTGGATCGACTACCGGAAGGCCTACGAACAGGGCGCCGGGTTCACCGCGGACGGGCCGACCAACGCGGACGACACTCTGTTGCTCTACTTCACCTCCGGAACAACGGCCAAGCCCAAGCTCGTGGAGCACACCCACGCCTCCTATCCGGTCGGGCACCTCTCCACGATGTACTGGATCGGGCTGCGGCCCGGGGATGTGCACCTGAACATCTCCTCGCCCGGCTGGGCCAAGCACGCCTGGAGCAATGTCTTCGCCCCGTGGAACGCGGGCGCCTGCGTGTTCATCTACAACTACACCCGGTTCGACGCGGCCGCGCTGCTGGCGACGATGGGCCGCGCCGGGGTCACCACCTTCTGCGCCCCGCCGACCGTGTGGCGGATGCTCATCCAGTCCGATCTCGGCGCGCTCGCCACCCCACCGCGCGAGGTCGTGGGCGCGGGTGAGCCGCTGAACCCGGAGATCATCGAGCAGGTGCGCAAGGCCTGGGGAACCACGATCCGGGACGGTTTCGGGCAGACCGAGACCACCGTGCAGATCGGCAACACCCCGGGACAGAGCGTCAAACCGGGCTCGATGGGCAGGCCGATCCCGGGATTCACCGTGGCACTCGTGGACCCGGCCAGCGGGGCGGTGGGCACCGAGGGGGAGATCTGCCTGGACCTCGCGCATCGTCCGCTCGGGCTCATGGTCGGGTACCGGGATGACGAGCAACGGACCGCGGAGGTGATGCGGGACGGGCATTACCACACCGGGGACGTGGGTTCCCGGGACGCGGAGGGCTACATCACCTATGTCGGGCGCTCGGACGATGTGTTCAAGGCGAGCGACTACCGGATCTCACCGTTCGAACTCGAGAGCGTGCTACTCGAACACGAGGCCGTGGCGGAAGCGGCCGTGGTTCCCTCACCCGATCCGGTAAGGCTCGCGGTGCCGAAGGCGTACGTGGTGCTGGCCGCCGGGTACCCGGCCGAGGCGGACACGGCGCGTTCGATCCTGGCTTTCGCCCGCGCCCAGCTCGCCCCGTACAAGCGGATCCGGCGCCTTGAGTTCGCCGAGCTTCCCAAGACCATCAGTGGCAAAATCCGCAGGGTGGAGCTGCGTGGACGAGAGAACGAGCTGCACGCGGACGCGGCGGCTAAGCCGGGTACGGAGTTCGGCGAGGACGATTTCCCGGACCTCAAAGGGTAGGAGCACCGTAACGCAAGTCCCTGTGCGCTGACTCACGGGAAAATAACTTGCACTAGCCGCTCGACAAGGTGCATTGTTGAGGACGGCAACTACTTGTATGGGTCATGCAACGTAGCCGTCGACTTCAATCATCTCGATATCTGGAGCGGACGATCATGCTTACCATTCCGGACCCTGGGGTGGCGCGGGTCGACGACGGAATCGATACCGCCGGCGGAAGCGCTCGGCTCGCCGCCGTCGACAACGTCGCGACCCAGGTGCTGCGCACCACGCGACTCACGCACCTGGCCTGGCACGCACTCGGCAAGGAATACGGCCCGGACGTGGATCCGGTCGGGTTCCGGGTTCTCGCCCAGGTGATCACCGGCGGACCGGTACGGCTGACCGCGCTCGCCGAGGAACTGTTCACCGACACCTCGACGATGAGCAGGCAGACCTCGGCGATGGTGAAAGCCGGTCTGCTCGAGCGCAGGCCGGACGCCGCGGACGGGCGGGCCAGCCTGCTGGCCGCCACCGAGAAGGGCGAGCGGGTCTTCGAACACGTGCGCAGGCGCCGCGAGGAACTGCTCGGCGGGCTGCTCGACGAGTGGTCCGAGGAGGACGTCCACCAGCTCGGCGTGCTGCTCGAGCGGTACAACCTCACCCTCGCCCGCCACTACGTGCCCGCGCACTGCGCGGAACAGAAAGCGGAACAGAAAACTGTCGGACCTCGTGCGCACAATGACCAGCGGGCGCACGCGAACAACCAGAACGACACCACAGAAGATGAAGGGGAGGACTGTTCATGACTACCGCTGCGGCATCACCCGCGGCGAGCTCACGGGAGGCTTCGTCACCAGCAGGGCTGTCCCACCGGCAGATCTTGGTGATCCTGTCCGGGCTGATGCTCGGCATGTTCCTCGCGGCGCTCGATCAGACGATCGTGTCCACCGCGGTGCGGACGATCGCCGATGATCTCAAGGGGCTCGACCAGCAGGCCTGGGTGACGACGGCGTATCTGATCACCTCGACGATCTCGACGCCGCTCTACGGCAAGCTCTCGGATATGTACGGCCGCAAGCCGTTCTTCCTTGCCGCCATCTCGATCTTCGTCATCGGTTCGATCGCGTGCACCTTCTCCACGTCGATGTACATGCTGGCCGCGTTCCGCGCGCTGCAGGGCATCGGTGCCGGTGGCCTGATGTCGCTGGCCCTGGCGATCATCGCGGACATCGTTCCCGCCCGGGAGCGGGCCAAGTACCAGGGTTACTTCCTCGCGGTGTTCGGCACCTCGAGCGTGCTCGGCCCGGTCATCGGCGGTGCCTTCTCCGGCGTGGACAGCATCGCGGGTATCGCGGGCTGGCGCTGGGTGTTCCTGGTGAACGTGCCGATCGGCATCATCGCGCTGTTCGTGGTCGCCAAGGTGCTCAACATTCCCGGAAGCGGGACGGACAAGAGCAAGCGCAAGAGGGTCGACTGGTGGGGTGCGACCGCGCTGATCGTCGGTCTCGTTCCGCTGCTGCTCGTGGCCGAGCAGGGCCGCGAATGGGGTTGGACCGAGACCGGTTCGATCATCTGCTACGCGGTCGGCGCGGCGGGCCTGATCGGGTTCGTGATCATCGAGAGGTTCATGGGTGACAATGCCCTCATCCCGCTGAAACTGTTCCGCAGCGGGGTCTTCTCGATCACCGCGGGCGGCGGCCTGCTCGTCGGTCTGGCCATGTTCGGCGGTATCGCAATGCTCCCGCAGTACATGCAGATCGTGCGTGGTGCCTCACCGACCGAATCGGGTTTCCTGATGCTGCCGTTCGTCGGCGGGATGATGGTCTTCTCGGTGATCTCCGGTCAGATCACCTCGCGCACCGGGCGGTACAAGATCTTCCCGGTGCTCGGTACGGCACTGCTGACCGGTGCCGCGATCCTGTTCCACTTCCGGCTGACCGCGGACACCTCCTTCGGTGAGCTCGCCGGCTACATGGTGATGTTCGGTGCCGGTCTCGGTCTGTGCATGCAGACCCTGACGCTGGCCGCGCAGAACGCGGTCCCGGTACGGGACATCGGGGTGGCCAGCTCCACGAGCACGATGACCCGTCAGCTCGGTGGCACGCTCGGCACCGCCGTGTTCCTCTCGATGCTGTTCTCCACGGTCGGCACCAAGATCGGGGACGCGTTCAAGTCCGCGGCGAGCACCCCGGCCTTCCAGAACGCGCTCGTCCACCCGGCGGGCGGTCCGGAGAGCGCGCAGGTCGCCCAGCAGATGGCGCACGGCCCGCAGGGCATGGCCGCGCTGTCCGGGAAGGTCATGCAGGATTCGTCCTTCCTGCAGCGCATCGACCACAACCTGGCGCACCCCTTCCTCGTCGGGTTCTCGAACTCGATGCAGCTCGTGTTCCTGGCGGCCGCCATCGTGGCCGCGGTGGCGTTCCTGGTGTTCCTGTTCATGAAGGAACTGCCGCTGCGCAACACCTCGGGTGTGCAGGAGAAGGCGGCCGCCGCGGCGGCCGAGTCCGGTCCCGAAGGGCCGGTCACCGCGGGAGTCGGCGCGTCGTTGCTGGACGAGACGACCGGGCCGGCGAGGTCGATCGATCCGAACGAGGACAGGGAGCTCGTACACGCCATGGCGAGCGGCGATATCGGGGAGCCGAACGGAAACGGCGCCAACGGTTCCGGGCGGCACGGTGCGGCACAGGTCGTCGCATCGGCCGGGGAATTCGCCCCGCGCGCACCCGGCGCGCACCGCATCCGGGCAGAGGAGATGACAGCGGCGCAGATGAGTACAGCGCAGATGAGTACAGGTGGTAACGGGACCGGCCCGGGCGGCATTCCGGTACACGGCACGGTGCACCGCGGCGGCGGGGAACCGGTGCCGGGTGCGGTGCTGACCCTGATCGACACCGGCGGCAGGCAGGTCGGCAGGGCCAACGCGGGGCCGGACGGTGGGTATCGCCTCGATGCCCCGACGGCCGGACGGTACGTGCTGATCGCCTCGGCGGGCGCGCACCAGCCGGAGGCCTCGACCATCACCGTCGGCGGCGAGCCGCTCGGCGTCGACCTGCTGCTGACCGGGACCGCGGGCCTGACCGGCCTGGTCACCAGCGCCAGCAGCGGGCAGCCGGTGGCCGGGGCGACGACCACCCTCGCGGATGCGCGTGGCGAGGTCGTCGGGGCCGAGACCACCGACGAGAGCGGGCTCTACGAGTTCCGTGAGCTGGTCGCCGGTGAGTACACCCTCGTGGTGAGCGCCGAGTCGTTCCGCCCGGTGGCCGCGAGCGTGAGTGTCGCGGCCTCGGACCGGACGCGGCAGGACATCGTGCTTGCCGGTGGCGTGCGGCTGTCCGGGATCGCGAAGGCGGGACCGGACGGGCACGCGGTCGGGGACGCACGGATCACCCTGCTCAACGCGGAAGGGCACGTGGTCGCCTCGACCGACACCGCTCCGGACGGTTCCTACCAGTTCGCCGACCTTGCCGAGGGCGAGTACACGGTGATCGCGAGCGGCTACCCGCCGGTCGCGAGCAACCTGAGCCTCGACGGCGGCGAGACCGGCCAGCACGACGTGACCCTCGGGCACCCGGAGGCGAACCAGTGACGGGGACGGGGCTGCGCGCGAAGGTGGCCTCCGCGGACGGCTGGCCGGTCGCCGAGGCGGTCGTCACGGTCACCGACATGACCGGCACCCAGGTGGCCCGCGAGCAGGCGGGCGCGGACGGCAAGGTCGACGCGCCCGCCCTGCCCAAGGGCGTCTACACGGTGATCGTCACCGCGGTGGGTTTCGATCCGGTCGCCAGGACCGCGATGGTGCCCGACTCCGGGGTGTGCGAGCTCGGCTCGATCACCGTGCAGCGCGCCGGGGACACGGTGCTGCCCGCGGCGGGTGTGTGGACCATCGACCCGATGCACTCGACGATCAACGTCAAGGTGCGTCACCTCGGGATGGCGACCATCCGTGGCCGCTTCGCCGAGTTCTCCGGGCGCATCGAAGTCGCCGACCCGCCGACCGAGTCGCTCGTGCAGGCCACGATCGACGCCGCGAGCGTGGACACCTCGAACAAGATGCGCGACGACCATCTTCGTTCGAAGGACTTCCTGCACGTGGAGGAGTACCCGGAGATCACGTTCAACGGGAACGGGATGACCGCGACCGGGCCGGACCGGTGGACGCTCGGCGGTGAGCTGACGCTCAAGGGCGTGGCGCGGCCGGTCTCCCTGGATCTGCGCTACACCGGCTGCGGGGACGATCCGTGGGGCGGGCAGCGGGCCGGGTTCCTGGCCAGCACCGAACTGCGCCGCGAGGACTTCGGCATCACCTACAACCAGGTGCTCTCCGCCGGAATCGACGCGATCGGTGCGACCCTGCAGGTCGATCTGGAGATCGAGGCGGTCAAGGGGGCCGAGCTGCCCGGACTCTGAGCAACTCCGGCACGTCCCTGGCCCCAGCACGGTTAGCTTAGCTAAGCTAACCGTGCTGGGGCATTCGATTTCGGGATGGTGGCGTGTGGCGATAGGCGGGCAGACAGGGCAGCCCAAGACGAATTCTCGGGGGAGCGGGCGGCAGCGCACGCACGAGGAGCTCGGCCCGAGATACAAGTGGATCGCGTTGACCAACACCACACTCGGCATGTTGATCGTGACGATCAACTCCTCGATCGTGCTGATCGCGCTGCCGGACATCTTCCGCGGTATCGGCATCAACCCGCTCGAAGCCTCGAACACCAGTTACCTGCTGTGGATGATCATGGGGTTCATGGTCGTCACGGCGGTGCTCGTGGTGGCCTTCGGACGGTTGGGGGACATGTTCGGCCGCGCCCGGATGTACAACATGGGCTTCGCGGTGTTCACTCTTTCCTCCGTGCTGCTCGCCACGACCTGGTTCGAAGGTGACGCCGCCGCGCTGTGGCTGATCGGCTGGCGGGTCATTCAGGGCGTCGGCGGCGCGTTCGTGATGGCGAACGCGACCGCGATCGTCACCGACGCGTTCCCCCGCGACCAGCGCGGTATGGCGCTCGGTATCAACGGGGTCTCCGCCATCGCGGGCACGTTCATCGGCCTGGTGATCGGCGGGGTGCTGGCTCCGGTCGAATGGCACCTGGTCTTCCTCGTCTCCGTGCCGTTCGGGTTGTTCGGCACCGTGTGGGCCTACCGGAAACTGCACGATCTCGGGGAGCGCAAGCACGCGCGGATGGACTGGTGGGGCAACATCACCTTCGCCGTCGGTCTGGTCGCCGTGCTGGTCGGCATCACCTACGGCCTGCAGCCGTACGGCGACGCGCCGATGGGCTGGGCGAGCCCCATGGTGCTCGGCTGTATCGGCGGCGGGATCGTGGTGCTGGTGATCTTCGGGGTCATCGAGACCAGGGTGGCCGAGCCCTTGTTCAACCTGAAGCTGTTCCGGATCCGGTCCTTCCTCGCCGGCAACATCGCCTCCCTGCTTGCCGCGCTCGCTCGCGGTGGCCTGCAATTCGTGCTGATCATCTGGCTGCAGGGGATCTGGCTGCCGCAGCACGGCTACAGCTTCGAGTCCACGCCGCTGTGGGCGGGTATCTACATGCTGCCGATGACGATCGGGTTCCTGATCGTCGCCCCGTTCGCCGGGATGCTCGCCGACCGGTTCGGTGGGCGGTTCTTCGCCGCCGGTGGGATCGTGCTGGCCGCCGTCTCGTTCCTGCTGCTGTCCCTGCTGCCGGTGAACTTCGACTACCTCACCTTCGCGGGCCTGCTTTTCCTCAACGGTGTCGGCACCGGGATGTTCAACTCGCCGAACCGCGCCGACGTGATGAACTCACTTCCCGCCGACGCACGCGGGGTCGGTTCCGGGATGCAGATGACGTTCCTGAACGCGGCGATGGTGCTGTCCATCGGCGTGTTCTTCAGCCTCATCGTGACCGGACTGTCCAGCGAGCTGCCGTCCGCCATGAACGCGGGACTGACCGCGCACGGTGTCCCCGCGGCCAGCGCGCAGCATGTGGCGAACCTGCCACCGATCGCGGTGCTGTTCGCCGCGTTCCTCGGTTACAACCCGATCCAGCAGCTGCTCGGCCCGGCGCTGCACGCACTGCCCCCGGGCCAGGCGGGTTTCCTCACCGGACGCTCGTTCTTCCCGCAGCTGGTCACCGGACCACTGCACGACGGTCTGCTGATCGCGTTCCTGTTCGCCGTCGCGGCCTGCCTGATCGCGGCCGTCGCCTCGCTGCTGTGCGAGCCGGCGCGGCGGACGAATGTCCGACTCGCCGCGGGGGCCGCCGCACCGGGCGGGAACGGCGTCAACGGTTCGGGACGGAACGGCGTGGCGAAGGTCGTCACCTCGGCCGGTGAGTTCGCGCCGCGGGGCCCAGGTGCTCGCGGCGTTCGCACCGGCGAGCAGGTCGCTTCGAGTGATGGCGCGGTCTCGGTGCACGGCACCGTGCATCGAAGTGGAGGCGAGCCTCTGCCCGGTGCCGTGGTGACCCTCATCGATACGGCTGGTCGTCAGGTCGGGCGGGCCGACGCCGGTTCGGACGGTGGCTTCCGGCTGGCCGCGCCCACGGTGGGGCGGTACGTGCTGATCGCTTCGGCGGACGCGCATCAGCCGGAGGCTTCGCCGATCACCGTCGGCGAGGATTCCCTGGAGGTGGATCTGCTGCTGGCCGGAACGGCCGAGCTCGCCGGTGTGGTCACCAGCACCGGCAGCGGGGATCCGGTCGCCGGTGCAACGGCCACGCTGGCGGATGGACGTGGTGAGGTCGTGGGCGCCGAGCGCACCGGCGAACGGGGAGCTTATGAGTTCCGGCGACTGGTCGAGGGGGAGTACACCCTGGTGGTGAGTGCGGAGTCGTACCGTCCGTTCGCCACGAGTGTCCGGGTGGCCGGTTCCGAACGGAACCGGCAGGACGTGGCGCTCAGCGGCGGGCGGCGGCTGTCGGGGATAGCGAAGACCGGCCCGGACGGGCAACCGGTCGGTGACGCGCGGATCACCCTGCTCGACGCGGACGGGCAGGTGCTCGCTTGCACGGATACCGGTCCGGACGGCTCGTATCGGTTCGCCGATCTGGCCGAGGGGGACTACACGCTGATCGCGAGCGGATACCCGCCTGCCACGAGCAGACTGATCCTCGAGGGCGGCGAGAACGGCCGGCACGACGTGATTCTCGGGCACCCGGACACGAACCGGTGAGCCGGACCGCGCGCCTGCCCCGCTGTGGCCCGGTGCTGTACGGGGCAGCGCGCAAGCCCGGCATGAGGACTGTGCGAAGCTGAGCGGGTGACTGAAGGGGCCACCGAGGGCGCGGACCGCTGGCTGACCATCCCGAACGTGCTCTCCGTGTTGCGGGTGCTCACGGTTCCGCTGTTCCTGTACCTGCTGCTCGGCCCGCACGCGGATGTGTGGGCCCTTGTGGTGCTCGCCGCGTCCGCGATCACCGATTGGCTGGACGGCAAGCTGGCCCGCTGGCTCGATCAGTACTCCACGCTGGGGGCGATGCTGGACCCGGTCGCCGACCGGCTCTACATCCTGGCCACCCTGGTGGCGTTCGTCATCCGCGGGATCTTCCCGTGGTGGGCGGCCGCGCTGCTGGTGCTCAAGGACGTCGCCGTCGGGCTGTGCCTTCCGCTGCTGCGCAGGCGCGGATACGCACCCCCGGAGGTGCACTACATCGGCAAGGCGGCCACCTTCGCGCTGCTCTACGCGTTCCCGCTGCTCCTGCTCGCGCAGGGCACGAGCGAGGCCGCGCGGATCGCGCACCCGATCGCCACCGCGTTCGCGGTATGGGGCAGCGCGCTCTACCTGTGGGCCGGAGTGCTCTACCTGGCTCAGGTGCGTCTGGCGCTGCGCGGGCGGAGCGTGCCCGCACGGCCCGGCTGAGCCGCTTCGCGCGTGGCGTCACGGGAAATTCACCGAGGGAACAACCCGATAACGCGACGGCATTTTCTTCCGACCCGCCACCGGCTCACCCGGTCGGCAGCGGTACGTTTGGCACTCAACAGCATGACAGTTTCCCAAGAGCGGCAGAGGAGAGCTCAGGTGAGCGAGAACCCAGGACACGGTGTCCCGCCGGAGCAGGGCCCGGAGCGCACGTCCGTGTTCCGTGCGGATTTCCTTGACCAGGTCGACGGCGGTGCCGGCCAAGAGAGCGAAGCCTCTGTCGCCGGGGTCGACGCGTTGCCCGCAGGCTCGGCCCTGCTCGTCGTCAAGCGCGGCCCGAACGCGGGTTCGCGGTTCCTGCTGGACCAGGATTCCACGAGCTCCGGACGGCACCCGGACTCGGACATCTTCCTCGATGACGTCACGGTCTCCCGGCGGCATGCGGAGTTCCGTCGCGAGAGTGGCGACTTCGTGGTCATCGACGTCGGCAGCCTCAACGGCACCTACGTCAACCGCGAGCCGGTCGACCAGGCGGTACTCGCCAATGGCGACGAGGTGCAGATCGGTAAGTTCCGGCTGGTGTTCCTGACCGGGCCGAACGCGGGCAGCTGACGCGTGACCGCGCCGCGGCGGGCCGGGCCGAACGGTCCCGGCGGGCTGAGCATCGGAGCGGTGCTCGCCCAGCTGCGCGCGGAATTCCCGGACGTGACCATCTCCAAGATCCGGTTCCTGGAATCGGAGGGGCTGGTCAGTCCGGGCCGTACGCAGTCGGGCTACCGGCAGTTCACCGCGGCCGATGTGGCGCGGTTGCGGTATGTGCTCGCGGCACAGCGGGATCACTACCTTCCGTTGAAGGTCATCAAGGAGCAGCTGGACGCCGCGGACGAGGGAACCGTTCCGGACCCCGGTGTCCCGCGGCCGCCGCGCCAGCTCGTCTCGGTCGGTGCTCCGCCGAGCGCCGAGGACTTCGCCGCCGACACGGGCAACCGGCTCACTCAGGAGCAGCTGCTCGAACGGGCCGGGATCGACAAGCCGATGCTCGCCGAGCTCGAGCAGTACGGGCTGATCAGGGCCGGGGCGGCCGGGTTCTTCGACGAGGAGGCGGTCATCGTGGCACGCACCGTGCGCAAGATGACCGAGTACGGCATCGAACCGAGGCACCTGCGCGCTTTCCGTGCCTCGGCGGACCGCGAAGTCGGCCTGCTCGAGCAGATCGTCACCCCGCTGTACCGCCAGCGTGACCCCGATTCGCGCGCCCGGGCCGACGAGGTGGTGCGGGAGCTCGCCGCGCTCTCGGTGAGCCTGCACACCCTGCTCGTCAAGGCGGGCATTCGCGAGGTCGGCGGGTCGTGACGGGTCAAGACCGGTCCACCGTGGGACGATATCGGCAAGTGTAGGCGGATCCGCCGCATGGCGGGTAGCGTTGAAGTAGGGCCGTGCGGGACCCTTGGACCCTGGACGGCAGTTCCGAGCAACACCACGCGCGGTGCCTGGGCCGTCGGCCCGCGAATCGCGCAGGCGCAGGGAGGCGAGACCCGATGAGCAGCGAGATGCGTGTAGTCGGCGTACGAGTGGAACTACCCGCCAACCAGCCTATTTTGCTCCTGCGCGAGGCGGACGGCGAGCGTTACCTCCCGATCTGGATCGGGTCGGTCGAGGCGACCGCCATCGCACTCGAACAGCAGGGCGTCCATCCGGCGCGACCGCTCACCCACGACCTGCTCAAGGACGTGATCGCCGGGCTCGGCAGGGAACTGCAACAGGTGCGCATCATCGACCTGCAGGAGGGCACCTTCTACGCGGAGCTCGTGTTCGACGAGGATGTGCGCATTTCCGCCCGGCCGAGCGACTCGGTGGCGCTGGCCCTGCGTGCCGGGGTGCCGATCCACGCGGAGGAGAACGTGCTCGAGGAAGCCGGGCTCATCATCCCGGACGAGCAAGAGGACGAGGTGGAGAAGTTCCGTGAGTTCCTCGACTCGGTCTCGCCGGAGGACTTCCGCGGCGCGGACACCTGATTGCCGGGGCCATCCGCACCGCTGACCGCGTTCTCGTCGCCTCGCGCACCAAAAGTACGTGCGCCACGGCTTCCGCGGCCTTGCCGGTGGCACGCCTGGCTCCCGGCAATTCGGTGGAAAAACCCTCAAGATCAACATGAGGTCGAGGGTGTGTCGCGTTGACCGGCCGCGGCCGCGGACCTACCGTCGAGGGTGCAGGAAATCGCCAGGGTGTGATTCCACTGGTGGGATTCAAGACGGAGGCACGAGTGGTCAGCGACCAACCGTTCAGGGACCAGTCGTCGGGAACCGAGGGTGAGCAGGGTGAACTCTTCCCGGACGAGTCAGTGCCGGACGAGCTCGTCGGGTTCCGCGGTCCGGCGGCGTGCCAGATCGCCGGTATCACCTACCGCCAGCTGGACTACTGGGCGCGCACCAAGCTCGTGATGCCGAGTATCCGCACCGCGGTCGGCTCGGGTTCACCACGGCTGTACTCCTTCAAGGATGTGCTCGTGCTCAAGGTGGTCAAGCGGCTGCTGGACACCGGGGTATCGCTGCAGAACATCCGTACCGCCGTCGAGCACCTGCGGAACCGGGGTGTCTCGGACCTGGCGAAGCTGACGCTGTTCTCCGACGGGACGACGGTCTACGAGTGCACCTCGCCCGAAGAGGTCGTGGATCTGCTCCAAGGTGGTCAAGGCGTGTTCGGGATCGCGGTTTCCGGTGCGATGCGGGAGATCAGCGCCACCGTGCACGAATTCCCCGCCGAGCGTGCGGACGGCGCCGAGCTGACCGAGCACCACTCGGCGCACGCACACGATGAGCTCGCGAGTCGCCGCAGGGCGCGCGAGGTGGGTTAGACTGAGCGCGTAGTCGACGACACCCGTGCGGGAGAGTTCGGCCGGTCCGCCGGTCGGCGCCGAAGGAGCAAATCCTCCCCGGAACCTCTCAGGCCGCAGGACCGCGCTGGTGTATGACGCCTCTGGAAAGCGGGTCGGGTCGCCATCCCGGCCCCGCCGACGGTGAAAACCCTTCGGGGTGAAGCTCTCAGGCGCTCGTGAGCGGGCACAGACAGAGGGGGAGGGCAGTCCCGCCTGCTCGAACCCACCGAGCCTGAGTTCGACCCTCTGGAGGCACAGCAATGACAACCGAACGTGTTTCGCTCGCCGAGCTCGAACACGGAACCCCGTTCGCCACGCGCCACATCGGCCCGTCGGAAGACGCGCAGGCGCGCATCCTCGAGGTCCTCGGCGTCGATTCGCTCGATGAGCTCGCCGCGCGCGCGGTGCCCTCGTCCATCGTGGAGAAGGACCTCGCGCTCGCGCTCCCCGCGGCGGCGACCGAGCCCGAGGCCATCGCCGAACTGCGGGCGCACGCCTCGGCGAACACGGTCCGCACCCAGATGATCGGCCTGGGTTACTCGGGCACGGTGACCCCCGCGGTGATCCGGCGCAACGTGCTGGAGGACCCTGCCTGGTACACCGCGTACACGCCCTATCAGCCGGAGATCTCGCAGGGCAGGCTGGAGGCGCTGCTCAACTTCCAGACCATGGTCTCCGACCTCGCCGGGGTTCCGGTGGCGAACGCCTCGATGCTCGACGAGGCCACCGCGGCCGCCGAGGCGATGACCCTGGTGCGCCGGGCCGGACGTAACCGCTCGCCCCGGTTCGTGGTGGACGCCGACTCGCTGCCGCAGACCATCGCCGTGCTGCGCACCAGGGCGGAACCGCTCGGTATCGAGATCGAGGTCGCCGACCTGAGCGCGGGACTGCCGGACGGTGAGCTGTTCGGCGTGCTGCTGGCCTACCCGGGTGCCTCCGGGGCGATCGCCGACCACGCCGCGCTCATCGAGGCCGCGCACGAGCGGAACGCGATGGCCGTGGTCGCCGCGGACATCCTCGCACTGACCGTGCTGCGCGCGCCGGGGGAGATCGGCGCGGATGCGGTGGTCGGTTCCACTCAGCGGTTCGGTGTTCCGATGGGCTTCGGTGGCCCGCACGCGGGATACCTCGCGGTGCGCTCGAAGCTGGAGCGCCAGCTGCCCGGCAGGCTCGTCGGGGTCTCCACCGACGCCGACGGTGCGATGGCCTACCGGCTCGCGTTGCAGACCAGGGAACAGCACATTCGCCGGGAAAAGGCCACCTCGAACATCTGCACCGCCCAGGTGCTGCTCGCGGTGATGGCCTCGATGTACGCGGTCTACCACGGTCCGGACGGCCTGCGGAACATCGCGCGCCGCACCCACCGGATGGCCGCGGTGCTCGCCGCCGGGCTGCGCGCGGGCGGGGTGGACCTCGTGCACGAGCGGTTCTTCGACACCGTGCAGGCGCGGGTGCCGGGCCGGGCAGGGCAGATCGTGGCGGACGCCCGGGAGCAGGGGGTCAACCTGCGGCTGGTGGACGCGGACACGGTGGGCATCGCCACCGACGAGACCACGAGCCGGGCGCACCTGGCCGCCGTGTGGCGGGCCTTCGGGGTGGCCGCGGACGCCGACTCCCTGGACGCCGCGACCGTGGACGCCCTGCCCGGTGAGCTGCTGCGCACCAGCGAATACCTGACCCACCCGGTGTTCCACCGGCACCACAGCGAGACGGCGCTGCTGCGCTACCTGCGCGCGCTGTCCGACAAGGACGTCGCGCTGGACCGGTCGATGATCCCGCTCGGCTCGTGCACCATGAAGCTCAACGCGACCACGGAGATGGAACCGGTCACCTGGCCGGAGTTCGCGAACCTGCACCCCTTCGCGCCGGTCGAGGACGCCGAGGGGACCCTGGCGATGATCGGTGACCTGGAGCACTGGCTCGCCGAGATCACCGGCTACGACGCGGTCTCGCTGCAGCCGAACGCGGGCAGTCAGGGTGAGTTCTCCGGTCTGCTGGCGATCCGCGCCTATCACCGTTCACGCGGCGAGGCTGGGCGCGATGTGTGCCTGATCCCGGCCTCCGCGCACGGCACCAACGCCGCCTCCGCGGTGATGGCCGGGATGCGGGTGGTCGTCGTGCAGTGCGATGACGGTGGCAACATCGACATGAACCACCTGACCTCGCTGCTCGACGAGCACACCGAATCGCTCGCGGCCATCATGCTGACCTACCCGTCCACGCACGGGGTGTACGAGGACACCGTGCACAAGGTGTGCGGACTGGTGCACGACGCGGGCGGCCAGGTGTACGTGGACGGGGCGAACCTGAACGCGCTCATCGGACTGGCCCAGTACGGCAAGTTCGGCTCGGATGTCTCGCACCTGAACCTGCACAAGACCTTCTGCATCCCGCACGGCGGAGGCGGGCCCGGGGTCGGGCCGATCGGGGTGCGCGCGCACCTGGCCCCGTTCCTGCCCAACCACCCCGCCCAGCCGAGCGCCGGGCCGGAGACCGGGATCGGACCGGTCGCGGCCGCGCCGTGGGGTTCGGCGAGCATCCTGCCCATCTCCTGGGCCTATGTGCGGATGATGGGCCCGGACGGGCTGCGCCGCGCCACCCTGACCGCGATCGCGGCGGCCAACTACGTCGCGCGCAAGCTCGACGCGCACTTCCCGGTGCTCTACACGGGGGAGGGCGGATTCGTGGCGCACGAATGCATCCTCGATCTGCGCCCGCTCACCAAGGAGACCGGGGTGACCGTGGACGACGTGGCGAAGCGGCTCGCCGACTACGGCCTGCACGCGCCCACCATGTCCTTCCCGGTGGCCGGCACGCTCATGGTCGAGCCGACCGAGTCCGAGAACCTCGCCGAGCTCGACCGGTTCTGCGCGGCGATGATCAGCATCGGCGCCGAGGCGCGGCGGGTCGCGGCGGGGGACTGGCCCGCCGAGGACAACCCGCTGGTGAACGCGCCGCATACGGCGGAATGCCTGACCGGGGACTGGGTGCACCCGTACGATCGGGAAACAGCGGTGTACCCGGCGGGGCACGCCGCGGCGAAGATCTGGCCGCCGGTGCGACGCATCGACGGTGCCAAGGGTGACCGTAACCTCGTGTGTTCGTGCCCGCCCATCGAAGCGTTCGCGGGCACCGACAACGGGTGACGGGGGCGCGGTTACCCTGACCGGAACGATCGAGTGGGCATGCGGGACCGGTTCCCGCATGCCCACTCCGTCATCGACCAGGAAGGGCAGACGGCGACTCATGAGCCAGGTACCTCAACTCGAACTCAACGACGGTGTCCGGATTCCGCAGCTCGGGTTCGGCGTATGGCAGGTCCCGGACGAACAGGCGGTGCCTTCGGTCGCCGAAGCACTGCGCACCGGGTACCGCAGCATCGACACCGCCACCCTCTACCAGAACGAGGAAGGCGTCGGTAAGGCGATCGCGGAATCGGGGATCCCGCGCGAGGAATTGTTCGTCACCACGAAACTGGCGAACCCCGATCAGGGATACGAGGAAACCCTGCGCGCGTTCGAGGAGAGCGTGCGCAGGCTCGGCCTCGAATACGTGGATCTCTATCTGATCCACTGGCCGCTTCCCAAGGTCGACAAGTATGTCGACACTTGGAAGGCGTTCGAAAAGCTCAAGGCGGACGGCCGTATCCGGTCGATCGGCGTCTCGAATTTCCAGATCCCGCACCTCGAGCGGCTGTTCGCGGAAACCGAGGTCGTTCCTTCGGTGAATCAGATCGAATTGCACCCGAACCTGCCGCAGCGTGAACTGCGGGAGTTCCACGCCAAGCACGGGATCGCCACCGAGGCGTGGAGCCCGCTCGCCTCCGGCGAGCTGCTGCAGGACACCACACTCGGTGCGCTCGCCGAGAAATACGGCAAGAGCCCGGCGCAGATCATTCTGCGCTGGCACATTCAGCTGGGCAATATCGTGATCCCGAAATCCGTCACCCCGGAGCGGATCCGTTCGAACTTCGAGGTTTTCGACTTCGAACTCGGCGAGGACGACGTGGCGACCATCGACGGGCTGGAGAACGGGCGGCGCACCGGGCCCCACCCGGACGAAATGAATCACACGTGATCGAGTGCGTAGGTCCGTTTGATACTTGAACCGCAGTGAACGATATCGGCGCCGTAGACGTGCAGTGAAATCGCCGTCTCGGCGCCGATATTCGTCACCTTGTGGATATCGCCCGGTGGAATGCAGCAGGAAACGCTGCCGACCGGGTTCTCGGATTCCAGGTCCTGGACGAGTCCGGCGTGCTCGTCCAGCCGGTACACGGTCTCGTGTTCGGTGCCTTCGAGGACGGTGACCACGCACCAGGCGAGGTGATCGTGTACCGGGGTCTCCTGCCCTGGCAGCCAGACGAGCGCGACGACCGAGAAACTGCCGTCCGGCTCCACGTGCAGTACGTGCTGCTCATAGTGCTCCGGGTTTCCGCGCCGCTGGGCCGCGGTGAGCAGTCCGGTCCTCGGCCGGTTGGCCTCGAGCCAGGCCGCGACCGACTGCGCGGTTTCCTCGAGGGTGGCCGCCTCGCACACGGCCGCGCGGATCCCGGTAACCAAACTTTCGAGCATGCCCCGAGATTAGCGTGCGCCGCCGGTCGAGGTAACCGCCAATCGGTCGGCCAGCGCCACCGCCCGCTCGGCGCCTTCGAGGCGTGCGCGCCAGGACGCGGGCAGTGTCGCGGGTCCGCACCGCGCTCCGGTGAGCGCGCCCGCCATGGCCGCGATGGTGTCGGTGTCCCCGGCCATCCGGACGGCGAACCGGAGGCAGGCGGCCAGGTCATCCGGTTCGCGGAGGAAGGCGTACACCGCCGAGGGAACGGATTCCGGTGCGGCGACCCCGTTGCCGAGCTCGCGCGCGGCGCGTTCCGGACTGGCGCCCGCACGCAGCAGCGTCCCGGCCCGCTCCAGCGAGTCCCGCCACCGCGCGGAGCCCAGTGTGTCGGACAGTGCGCCGAGAAAGCCCGCGGTGTCCAGCCGGATACCGGGATCCTGGTGTGCGGCAAGGAAAGCGGCACCGGCCTGGCAGACTGCGCCGAGCGTACCGTCCTCGTGCGCGTGCGAGGGGAGCGCGCTCCGCCTCGCCAGCTCCGCCGCGTGCCCCAAATCCCGGGCGGCCAGGGCGGCGGGGGCGACCCGCATCGCGGCCCCGTTCCCGTAGGAGCCCGAGCCGCCGAACTGTTCCCTGGCGGCCTGTTCCCACGGTGTTCCTTCGGCGACCCGGGCGAACAACCGGGCCGCGCCCGCACCGTAGCCGCGCCACGGTTCGGCCCGCCAGGTGTCCGCGAACTCCCGGGCCAGCCGATCGATCCGCACCTCGCCGTGTTCGGCGAGATGCGCGGCGAAAGCGAAGGCCAGCGCGGTGTCGTCGGTGTAGCGCAACGGTTCGCCGGTGCGCTCGAGCGCGCGCACCGCCGCCTCGCCGACCGTGGCACCGCCCTCGAACGGCGCACCGAAACAGTCCCCGGCGAGCAGGCCGAGCAGCAGCCCGCGCGCGGTGTCCACCGTGCCGATCATGGTGGTGAGGGTAGGGCGTGCGCAGAGCGCGGCGGCCTTGCGGTTCAGGTACTGCTGTTCGCGCAGGTTCGTGGCCAGCCGGGCGGCGCGCAGATAGGCCTCTGCCGCGCCCTTGCGCTCGCCGGTGAGCTCGAGCAGGTGGGCTCGGACGGCGTGGTACCGGTGCCGTTCGCCGATCCGCGGGTCACCCGCGAGCCGCGCCAGGCGCTCCAGTCCGGCTTCCGGTCCCCGGGCCATCGCGAGGGCGACGGCGTGATTGAGCGCGACGACGGGGTTGTCCGCATGGGCGAGCAGTACCTCGTAGAGCGCGAGGATCTGCGGCCAGTCGGTGTCCGCGCTGCTGGGTGCCTCGTCGTGCAGCGCGGCGATGGCGGCCTGTAGCTGATAGGGCCCGGCCGGTCCGTTCGGCAGTGCTTCGGTGATCAGCGCCAGTCCTTCGCTGATCGCGGCGGTGTCCCAGCGGCCGCGATCCTGTTCGGCAAGCGGGATCAGTTCGCCGTGTGCCCCGGTGCGGGCAGGGCGGCGCGCGTCGGTGAGCAGCATGAGCGCGAGCAGCCCGGTGACCTCGCTGTCCCTGGGGAGCAGCAGCCGCAGGATCCTGGCCAGCCGGATGGCCTCGGCGGACAGGTCGACCCGGTACAGCTGGGCGCCCACGGTGCTCGTGTACCCCTCGGTGAAGATCAGATAGAGCACGTGCAGTACGGCGGCGGTGCGTTCGGCCCGTTCGGTCGCGGCGGGCATGCGGAACGGTTCGCCGTGGTTCCGGATGCGCCGTTTGGCGCGCAGGATGCGCTGCGCCATGGTCTGTTCCGGGACCAGGAACGCGCGGGCGATCTCCGCGGTACTCAGCCCGCCGACGCTGCGCAGGGTGAGGGCGATCTGGTCGGCGGGGCGCAGCGCGGGATGGCAGCACAGGTAGAACAGCACCAGGGTGTCGTCGGCCTCGGTGTCCCCGGCCGGTGGCCGCCAGGCGCGCGCCGCCCCGTCCTCGCGGCGCTGCCGGGCCTCTTCGGCGCGCAGCAGGTCGGTGAGCCTGCGGGAAGCCACCGTGATCAGCCAGGCTCGCGGCCGCTCCGGAAGGCCCTCGCGCGGCCAGGAGGTGCAGGCGCTCAGCATGGCCTCCTGGACCGCGTCCTCGGCCTCCGCGAAATGCCCGTAGCGGCGCGCCAGCGCGCCGAGGACCTGCGGCGCGAGTTCCCGCAGCAGGTCCTCGACGTGATCCGGTCTCACAGCTCGGCTTGGCCGTCGCCGAGTGGGCGGATGTCCAGGAACGCGGTGTCAGTGGCTCCCTCGGGCCCGGGCGCGGACGCGAACTCGAACCCGATCTCGGTCGCCCGGTCCATGCCGGAACAGTCGACGATCGTGTACCCGGCGAGCACTTCCTGGGTTTCCGCGTACGGGCCGTCGGTCACCACCGGGACCCCGTCGCGCGAGTGCAGCCTGCGGGTGTGCACCGGCTGGGCAAGCGGTTGGGCGTCGACCAGTTCCCCGGACTCGGCGAGCTCGGTGTGGATCTTGCCCATGTGCTCGTGCAGCGCGGCGATCTCCTCCTGCGACCAGGCCGGTTTGCTTCCCGGCCTTCCGGAGAGCGCATCGTGGTCGGCCTGGGAGGCGTACAGCATGATCATGTACTTCATGACGTCTGCCCTATCTTTTGTTCGGACGGTTCACAGGGGACGTCGAAACCGCTCACCCGCCGATCGACTACCGTGCCTGTGTCGTCGATCACACCACACGATAGCTCAGTGCGGGCCGGTGGCGCCGTACTCGTGCTCCCCGGCGATCGGCTCGCCCTTCGCGAACCGGTCGAGGGTGTAGCGCCACAGGCCCGGCCGCCGTGGCCGCCCGTCCAGGATCCAGCGGGTCAGTTCGGCCCCGGTAGCCGGACCCTTGCCGAACCCCGAACCACTCCATCCCGCGGCGAGGAACAGCCCTTCGGGGCCCGCCGGGCCGAGCAGGGGGCGACCGTCCGGGGTGATGTCCAGTGCGCAGGTGCGGGCGAGCCGGAACGGGGCACCGGCCATGGCGGGGACGCGGGCGCCGAGCCGTCGGGCGCAGTCGAGCATGAAGGAGTGGTCGTGTTCGGCGCGGTTCTCCTCCGGACCGGCGAGCCATTCGCGTTCGGGTGCGTGCCGCCCGACGAGCGTGCACCGGTCGGCAGTGGGCCGCAGGTAGATATCGCCTGCCACATCGGTCATGGTCAGGTGCCCGGCGAGCGAATACGGCCGTTCGTAGAGCATGACCTGGATGCGCGCGCTCGCGATCGGCAGCTCGAGCCCGATCGTGGCGGCCAGCGCGGGAGACCAGGCTCCGGTGGCGAGCAGCACGGTGTCCGCGTGGTACTCGCCGGATTCGGTGCGCACACCATGGACCCGGGAGTCCCCGGCGAGCAGGCCGAACACCCGCTCGTGCCGTATCTCCGCGCCATGGCGTTCGGCTGCGCGCAGCAGGCTCGTGGTGGCGGCCATCGGTTCGGCGTAACCGCTGCGTTCCTCGTGGGCGACAAGGCTGATCCGCGCGGTGTCCACGGCCGGTTCGAGTTCGGCGAGCTGTTCCGGGCTGAGCAGTTCGGTCGGCCAGCCCAGTTGTGCGGCCAGCATCGTGGTGTTGGCGCGGACCGCGGGGGCATCGGCCTCGTCGGCGAGATAGGCGAACCCGGTCCTGGTGAATCCGCAACCGCCGCCGACGCGTTCGTCCCACCGTTCGTAGTACTCGCCGAGGCTTTCCACGGCCAGCTCCGCTTCGAGCGGCACCGCGTGATGGCCGCGCACGATCGCCCCGGACCGTGCGGTCTGGCCAGCGGTGCCGCCGCTCGGATCGAGCACCCGGACCCGGGTGCCACGTTCGGCGAGGTGGAATGCGGCGCTCGCCCCGCTGATGCCTGCCCCGATGATGAGGACTTCAGTCATGTGCGCGGACCCTCCTCGTGGTCGGTTTCTCGAGCATCTCGTGCAGTTCCCGGGTGGCGTACCCGCTGTGTACCGCCCAGTAGTAGGCGGCGAGCCCGAGTGCGGCGGCGACCAGGCTGTCGTAGGGGAACGGGATCGGGGGATGGGTCAGCTCGCCGTAGGCGCCGAACCGGGAGAGCAGGTACAGCACCACGAGCAGGGCCACGACCCAGGCCCCGGAACGCAGCTCGCGGCGCCCCGATTCGGTGCAGGCTCGCCGCATCGCGAGGGTGTAGAGCGCGAGTTCGGCGGCGCCGAGCAGCCAGAAACCCCAGAACGGCAGGCTTTGCGTGCCCAGCGGGCCGATCACCTGGGTGGCGATCCAGGTGAGCAGGAACACCCCGCCGATCACCCGCCCGCTGGTCCGCCCGATCCGGCCACTGCGCGGACCCTGGTACCAGGCGTAGATCGGCAGCGCGAGCAGCACGCTCGCCACCACGCCCTGCAGCACCGAATAGCCCGACCAGTACAGGATCATGCTCGCGGCGAGGAAACCGAGCGGGGAGAACACCGCGGCACCGCGCAGCAGGAAGGGGCGCTCGGCGTCCGGCGCGGTCCGGCGCATCACCTGCAGCTGTGGCGCCGCGGCGAGATAAGTGACCACCGCGGTGGAACTGGTGAACCCGATCAGCATGTACCAGCCGGGGAACGGGAGGAAGAACACGCAGCCGCCGACCAGGCAGGCGATCAGGCCGAGCGCGGGAACCCGGAACCGGTCGCTGATCCGGGCGAACACCCGCGGAACGCTGCCGTGCACCGCCATTCCGTAGAGCGTGCGTGCCGTATCGCCCATGTAGACCCAGCCGGTTCCCGCGGGGGAGATCGCCGCGTCCACGAGCAGGAACGCGCCGAACGCTCCGAGCAGCGCGATCCCGGACGCATTGAGCGCGGAGTACAACGGCTGGTCCGCCCAGTGCCCGCCCTTGAGCCCGGCCCAGTCACCGGAGCGCAGGCCCATGTCCGGCCAGTCGAGCGCTCCGATGAACGCCACCTGCAACAGCACGAAGATCACCGCGCAGATGGCCACCGAGCCGACCGTGGCCACCAGGATGTCGCGCTGTGGTTTCCTGCTCTCCCCGCCGAAGTTCACCCCCTCGCGGAAACCCTGGAACGCGAAGACGATCCCGGAGACCGCGATCGCGTTGAAGATCGCCCCGGAGCCACGCGGGGTGAACCCGCCGAACGCGGAGAAGTTCGACCCGTGGAAGGCGAAGAACAACAGGATGAAGGTCAGGATCGGCAGGATGAGTTTCCACCAGCCGATCCAGTGGTTGAACCGCCCGAAGAACCGGATGCCGAACACGTTCACCGCGAAGAAGATCAGCATCAGCAGCACCGCGCACAACCGTCCGGCCGTGGTGAGCGAGGCGCTGGATTCCCCGACCGTGGTCAGCTGGATCCCGGTCCAGGAGGCCACGTATCCGGCGGCGTACTGCACGACCGCGAGCGCCTCGGTGGACACCGTGGTGATCCCGCCGAGCAGCATCGACCAGCTGAGCACGAAACCGAGATAGCCACCGTGGGTGAGGTACGGGTAGCGGGCGATGCCCCCGCTGCGCGGCAGCATGGCACCGGTTTCGGCGTAGTTGAGCGCCATGAAGGTCACCAGGACGGCGGCGAGCACCCAGGAGATGATCACCGAGGGGCCGGCGACCGAACCGGCGGCCAGCACGGCGAACAGCCAGCCGGAGCCGATGATCGAACCGATCGAGATGAACAGGAGTTGCTGGGCGGAGAGGGTTTTCCGGAGTTTCGCGTCGCCGTCCTCGATCGGGCCGTGCGCTGCCATGTGACCTCCTCGTCACCTCGGCTGGGGAAACAGGGAAACCGGTTACCGCCCGAGCACCGCCAGCGCCCCGGCCTCGATCTCGGCCTCGGACAGCAGCACCTGCCCGGCGGCGGCACCGAGCGGGATGAACGAGTCCGCGCTGGTGACCCGCTTGACTGGGCCGCGGAATCCGTTGTCCACCAAGGTGGCGAGCACCGATTCGGAGATTCCGCCGCTGTGCCGGGTCTCATCGGCGAGCAACACGGCCCCGCCGGCCCGCGCCTGTTCGAGGATGTCGGTCACCGGGAGCGGGGCGAGCCAGCGCAGATCGAGCACCCGGGCCCGGATCCCAAGGGTTGCCAGCCTTTTCGCGACCCGCAGGGACATGAGCACCCCGTTGCCGCTGGTGATGATGGTCAGCTCGGTTCCGCTGCCGTACACCCGGCCGCGGTGGGGTGCGGCCGGGTCCAGCGGGCGCAGCCAGCCCTCATCGCCGGACTCGTGCAGATCGCGGGTGTGGTAAAGGGCGATCGGTTCCAGGAACACGCTCGCGGTGCCGTGCTCCCGTGCCGCGTGCGCGCAGGCGGGCAGCAGTTCGCGGGCATCCGTCGCGGTGGCCGGGGTGGCCACGAAGATGCCGGGAATATCGCGCAGCGCGGCAATGGAATTGTCGTTGTGGAAATGCCCGCCGAACCCCTTCTGGTAGGCGTATCCCGCGATGCGCACGACCATCGGATTGCCGTACTGGCCAGCGGAGAAGAACGGCAGGGTGGCGGCCTCGCCGCGCAACTGGTCGATCGCGTTGTGCAGATAGGCGAGGTATTGGACCTCGGGGACGGGAAGGAATCCGGCGAGCCCGGCACCGAGCGCCACTCCGAGGATGGACTGCTCATCGAGCAGAGTGTCGAAAACCCGGTCACCGAAGCGCTTGCGCAGTCCCTTGGTGACCCCGTACACGCCGCCCTTGCGCGCCACATCCTCGCCGAACACCAGGGTTTTCGGATCGGTGAGCAGTTCGGCGAGCGCGGCGTTGATGCCCTGGGCCAGGGTCGCCGGTTCGGCTTCGGGGCGTTCCGGCATCGGCGGTACCGTGGTGGCCAGCGGTGCGGTGATGGCCGCGCGGTCGGTGAGTTTCGGCTCGGCGGCCACCTCCTCGGCGACCGCGTCCACCTCGGCCTTGATCCGGTCATAACGTTCGAGCAGTTCCCCGGGCTTGGTCCCGGTTCCGGCGAGCAGTCGCGCGGTGGCCAGCAGCGGATCGCGTTCCAGATCGGCGCGGATGTCGGAGCCGGAGCGGTACCCTGCCTCTACATCGGAGCCCGCATGCCCGAACAACCGCACCGTGCTCAGGTGCAGCAGCGCGGGTTTCCCTCGGGAGCGCACATGGTCGGCCGCCTCCGCGGCCACCTCGGCGACACCTTCGGGATCGGTGCCGTCCGCGGCGAAATAGGGCAGCCGGTTCGCCAGCGAGTGCTCGATCCACCCGCGCGGGGTCCGCACGCTGATCCCGATTCCGTTGTCCTCGCAGACGAACAGCAGCGGAAGACGCAGCCCCGAGTAGGCGGTGTGCGCGCTCGCGTTGAGGGCGCCCTGCGCGGTGGAGTGGTTCGCCGAGGCGTCGCCGAAACTGCACACCACGATCTGCGAGCCACCGGCGCGGGCCGTGGCGAAGGCGAGGCCGACCGCGCGCGGCAGGTGCGAGGCGATGGTGGAGGTCTGCGGGATGATCGACAGTGCCGCGTTCCCGAAGACCTTGTGCCTGCCGCCGGATATCGGTTCCCGGGCGGAGGCGACGATCCCGCGCAGCACATCGCGCACCGGATCGGAGCCGGGAACCTGGGCGGCGCGGGCAAGATAGAAGCCACCGGAGCGATAGTGCAGCAGGGCCGGATCGCTCGGCCGCAGCGCGGCGGCCACGAGCGCGTTCGACTCGTGCCCCGCGGAGCCGATGGAGTAATAGCCGAGACCCTGTTTGCCGAGCCGCCGGGCGGTCAGGTCGAGTGCCCTGCTGGTGGCCTGCCAGCCGAAGAGGCGGTCCAGATCGAGCGCGGGCGGTGCCTCGGTCCCGGTGGGCAGGGCGGCGACCGCCGCGCGGAAGTACTCGTCGCTCACCGCTGTGAGCATGGTGGATCAGCGGCGCGCCCGCCAGTCCGCGCAGCTAGAGCATGTGTGGTGCTCAGGCCGACCGTTCCTGATCGCGCCAGGGCAGGCAGGCCTGGGCGAGGCAGTCGAGGGCGACGGTGAGCAGCGGGTTCGTGTTGTTCGGCCGGTAGAGCACGGAAACCCGGCGATAGCTGGAGACCCCGGTGATCCGGCTGATCCGCACCCCGTCCTCGCGCACCGCGAGCCGCGGCATGAGCGCGACCCCGAGGCCGCGGGCGACCAGCTGGTGGATCACGCGATAGTCGTTGCTGCGGAACCGGACCTGCGGGGTGAACCCGGCATCCGCGGCGAGGCGGTCGAGGGAACGCGCCGCCCCGGTGCCTTTCTTGGTGCAGATCCACGGCCGGTCCTTGAGTTCGGCGAGCTCACGCACCTCCGGCTCGGCCCCGGGCAGCGCGACCGCGAGGGGTTCGGCGAGCAATTCCTTGTGCCGCAAGGTGACCGGCCAGCTGCGCGGGGCCAGGTCGTAGCCGAACACCACCGCGCAGTCCACGTTGCCCTCGGTGACCAGTTCGAGAACCTCGTCCGGCTCGCCCTCCTCGAGGTGGACCTCCGCGCGGGGGCGCTGTGCGGCGATGGCGGCGAGCGCGGTCGGCACCACCGTGGTGTTGGCCGTGGAGAAGCAGGCCAGCCGCAGGGTGCCCGCGTCCCCGGAGACCATGGCCCTGATCTCGGTCTCCACCTCCTGCAGGGCGTCCAGCGCCTCCCCGCAGCGATTGGCGAGGGCGAGCGCGATCGAGGTCGGCCGGACGCTGTGCGCGGCGCGTTCGAACAACGGGGCGCCGACCGTGCGCTCGAGCACGCCGATCTGCTGGGAGATCGCGGATGGGGTGTAGCCGAGCGAGCGCGCGGCAACGGCGAAGGAGCCGGTCCGCACGCACTCTTGCAGTGTGCGCAGGTGAATCGGGTTCAGCACGGTGCACGACATTACGGGCACCCGGCGCGTTGCGGTAGGGCGTCTCCTCGAGCGGCGGAGCCGCTTGCCACCCGGCCGGCAGCTCGCACCCCCCGCACCGCCACTCGGGTCCGATCAGCCGGTGTCCGGGCGGATTCGGCCAGGGACCCCTTGAGCCGCATCGCTTCGCGTACCCGGCTCTTCGCGATCTGTAGCGCCGCCGTGTGGGTGGGTTCGCCGTACTCGGCAGTCGCACGCAGCACCCGTTCGGTGTTGGCCCGCATCTTCGCCGAGACGAGTGCGAACGCGGCCTCCCGGTCGGGGACGGGGGAGTAGCGTGCGCACCAGCGCGGCTGACGGCCTGGACTCAGCCCGCGGCGCGCACCAGGCCGAGGTACTTCTCCCAGTCCCAGTTCGGTCCGGGATCGGTGTGGTCGGTGCCCGGAACCGCGCTGTGCCCGATGATGTGCTCGTTGTCGACCGGGATGCCGTAGCGGCGGCACACCCAGGCGGTGAGCTTCGCTGATTCGCGGTACATCGCGTCGGTGAACCACTGCGGCTGGTCCACCCAGCCCTCGTGTTCGATGCCGATCGAGCGGGTGTTGTAGTCCCAGTTCCCCGCATGCCAGGCGATGTCGTGCTCGTGTACGCACTGCGCGATGTAGCCGTCCTCGGATCGGGTCACGTAGTGCGCGGCCGCGTTGTGGTTCGGATCGGCGAACTTCTTGAGTGTGTCCGCGAAGGTCTCCTGGGTGACGTGGATGATCACCAGGTTGATCGGATAGTCCTTGGGCCGGTTGGCGGCGGTGAAATTGTGCGCGAGCGACCAGTGCGCGTTCGGATAGTCCACCGTCTCGCGCACGGTGGCCGATGCGGTCGCGGACAGGGCGGAGAACCCGGCGACCGCGGCTATCCCGGCCCCGGCACGCAGCAGTCCACGACGGGAGACGTGTTCATTCATGTACCGGATGTAATGCGCCCGATACGGAAAAGTCAACGATTTCCGGGCGATTCCACCAGGTGTATCACCGCAGGAAAACCGGTGCGCATTTCGGTGCCCCGAATGGTGGAATACGGGCATGCGGAAAGACACGGACGAGACGGCGTTGCTGGACGCGATGGCGCTCAATCACGCCGAGCACGCCTGCCACGCGCACCGGTCCATTGCGGGCGCGCGGGTGCACGAGGACGGGGATGTGTTGATCGCGGACAGCGGACTGGACGACGACACCTTCAATTCGGTCACGCTCGCCCGGTTCGTGCCGGAGGAGGCCGATCGGCGCATCGCGCGGGTGCTCGATCGGCTGCGTGGCACCGGACGCCGGTTCGCCTGGTGGGTCGCCCCGACCGCGCGACCGCACGATCTGTCCGCGCGGCTGAGCGCCGTCGGGCTGCCCGCGGACGTACCGGAACCGGCGATGTGGCTTCGGGTGGACGAGCTCGTGGCCCCGCCGCGGCCGCGGGAGCTCGACATCCGGCTCGTGCACGATCACGCCGGGCTCGGCGGATTCGTCACCGTGCTCGAACAGAACTGGGATCCGCCCGCGGCCACGGTGCGCGAGTTCTTCGCGAAGGCGGAACCGTTCGTGCTCGCCCCGGACGGTCCGGTGCGCTATCTCGTCGGTCACCTCGATGCGGAACCGGTCTGCTCGGCGGAGGTGTTCGCGCACGCGGGCGTGGCCGGGATCTACAACGTGTGCACCCGCGCGGCGTACCGGCGGCGCGGGTTCGGGGCGGCGATCACGGCCGCGGCCGTGCGCACCGCAGCGGAACTCGGCGAGCAGATCGCGGTGCTGCAGGCCTCCGCCGAGGGAACCCCGGTGTACCGGCGGCTCGGATTCAGCACGGCGGAGCGGTTCGTCGAGCACGCCTTCACGGCCGGTTAGCCGGTTCGCGGTAGTTGCCCGACGAGCATCATCAGGGTCTCGGTCAGCTCCGTGATCGCGTTGCCTCGCGCCTTGCCGCGCAACCGGGCGAACCACAGCGGAGACTGTGCCATGGCCGCGTGCATGCACTGCAGGGTGGTGTCCACCCTGGTGACGATGAACTCGCCGTCACCGACACCCGCCTCGATCACCCGGCGGAACACCGCGTCGTGCCTGCCGCGCAGCTCCTTGATCCGGTCCGCCTGCGCGGTCGGCCAGGCTCGCGGGAAGAGGAAAAGCCGTAGTGCGGCGGGATAATCCCGTACCGCGATGGTGATGTGCTCGTGCAGCAGGGTGCGCAGCAGCCCGGCGTGCCCGCCCTCGTGCTGTTCGGCCAGCCGCTCGAGCCGGGCTGTCCACTCGTCGCCGAGGGTCTCGATCGCGGCGGTGGCCAGTTCCTCCTTGCTCGGGAAGTAGTAGTACAGCGAACCCTTGGTGACGTCCAGCCGTTCGGCGACGTCGTCCAGGCTGACCGCGTCGTAACCGTGTTCGCCGAACAGTTCCGCTGCGGTCTCCACGATCTCCTTGACCCGCTTGCCGCGTTTGCGCTGGATCCGTTCGGAACCGGGGGCGCGTTCGGTGAGTTCCTGCCGTGCCATGCCGTGAGGATACCCGGGTCATCTATTGACTCCAGAGTCAAATTTTGTCACTGTAGTCAGACCGGCGAGGATGCCGGGCCGAGGAGTGGTGCAGCGTGGACTTCGGATTCGGTGCCGAGGAGCTCGCCTATCAGCGCGAGCTGCGCAGGTTCGCCAGGGACAGCCTGGCCCCGCACTACCAGTCCAGCGATCGCGCGGCGCGAATGCGCCCGGAGCTGCCCAGCGAGATGGCGGCCATGGGGCTGACCGGGCTGCGTATCCCGGAGCGGTATGGCGGGCAGGAGGCCGGGGCGGTGATCGCCGGGATGGCCGCCGAGGAGATCGCCGCCGGTGACTTCAACGCGAGCTACCTGATCATCAACACCGCGCTGATCGCCGACATCCTGGTGCGCCACGCCGGTGCGCGCCAGCAGGCCGAGTGGTTGCCGCCGATCGCCGAGGGCACCGTGCTTCCCGCGCTGTGCGTGACCGAGCCGGGACATGGCAGCGATGCCGCGAGCCTGGAGCTGCGGGCCGTCCCGGAACCGGGCGGCTGGCGGTTGCACGGCGAGAAGACGTCCATCACCCTGGGCAGCTACGCCTCCACCGGGATCGTGCTCGCCAGGACCGGGGAATCGGGGGCACGTGGGGTGAGCGCCTTCTACGTGGACCTGGACGAGCGGTATGTGACACGCTCGGGTTTCGCGGACCTCGGCGGTCGGGCCATCGGGCGGGCCGCGCTGCACTTCGACGGGCTCCCGGTGACCGAGGACCGGCTGATCGGTGAACAGGGGCACGGATTCGCCTCGGTGATGCGCGGATTCGACTACTCCCGCGCCATCATCGGGCTCGCCTGCCTCGGCGCGGCACAGGCCTCGCTCACCGATACCGTGCACTGGGCGCGCCGGCGCGAGGCGTTCGGCGGGCCGATCGGGCGGTTCCAGGGCGTCGCCTTCCCGCTCGCCGAACACGCCACCTATCTGCGCGGCGCCCGGCATGTGTGCTATGAGGCGTTGTGGCGCAAGGATTCCGGGCTCGAGCACGGCAGCGAGGCTGCGATGGCGAAGTTCTGGGCGCCGAAACTGGCGACCGAGGTCATCCACCAGTGCCTGCTGACCTTCGGGCATCTGGCGTATTCCGAGGACTCCCCGCTCGGGCAGCGGCTCCGGGATGTGATCGGGCTGGAGATCGGTGACGGCACCGCGCAGGTGGCCAAGTTGGTGATCGCCAGGCAGCTGCTCGGCCGGGAATTCGCGCCGTAGCCGGGATTTCCGGGGTCGTCGAGAAAGGAGCGAGAATGCCGAGACTGTCGGACAAGGTCGCGATCGTGACCGGAGCGGGCCGGGGGATCGGGCTGGCCATCGCGGAGAAGTTCGCCGGGGAAGGAGCGCGGGTGGTCGCCGCCGACCTGGACGAGGCCTCGGCAACGGCGTGCGCCGCCGCGGTCGGCGGTCTCGGGATCCGCGCCGATGTCACCGATCCGGACTCGGTCGCCGCGCTGCTCGAGCGGGTGACCAGCGAACACGGCCGCATCGATGTACTGGTGAACAACGCGGGCTGGGACAAGGCCGGGCCGTTCGTGGAATCGGATCCGGCGGACTGGGAACGGGCGGTCCGGATCAACCTGTTCGGCGTGCTGAACACCTGCCATGCCGCGTTGCCGTTGATGATCGGGCAGAGGCACGGCACCGTGATCAACATCGGCTCGGACGCGGGCCGGGTCGGTTCCTCGGGTGAGGCGGTGTACTCCGCGGCCAAGGGCGGGATCATCGCGTTCACCAAGACCATCGCCAGGGAACTGGCCCGCTACGGGGTCACCGCCAACTGTGTCTCACCGGGCCCGACCGACACCGCTCTGTTCGACGCGGTGACCGAGGGAAACGAACGGCTGCGTGAGGCACTGACCAAGGCGATCCCGTTGCGCAGGCTCGCCGAACCTGCCGATCTGGCCAATGCGGTCGCGTTCCTCGCCTCCGCGGAGGCCGGATACATCACCGGTCAGACCGTGAGCGTCAGCGGCGGCCTGACCATGTGCTGAGGAGGAGTTCCGTGGATTTTTCCGCATACCAGCAGTTGCGGTTCGAGCGCAGGGCGAACGGCGTCCTGCTGATCACCCTGGACCGCCCGGAGAAGTACAACGCAGCCGATGAGGTCATGCACGGCGAGCTCGCCCGTGTGTGGACGGATGTCTCGCAGGACCCGGAGACCAGGGTCGCGGTGGTCACCGGAGCGGGCAAGGCGTTCTCCGCGGGCGGTGACCTGGCCATGGTGCAGCGGATGGCCGGGGACCACGCGCGGGTCTCGCACATGCTCGAAGAGATGAGTGCGCTGGTCTACACCATGGTCGACTGCACGAAGCCCATCGTCTCGGCCATCAACGGGGTCGCGGTGGGGGCGGGCACCGTGGTCGCGCTGCTCGCCGATATCGCGATCTGCGCCGAGGACGCGCGAATCGGCGACGGGCACGTGAAACTCGGTGTCGCCGCGGGGGATCACGCCGCGCTCATCTGGCCACTGCTCGCTGGAATGGCCAAGGCGCGCTACTACCTGCTGACCGGCGAGATGATCAGCGGGGCGGAGGCGGAACGGATCGGCATGGTCGCCAAGGCACTGCCACGCGAACAGGTGCTCCCCGAGGCGATTCGGGTCGCCGAAACCCTCGGAACCGGGGCACAGCAGGCCATCCGGTTCACCAAGCGCACCCTGAACAACTGGCTGCGCGCGCAAGGGCCGATCTTCGAACAGTCGGCAGCCTACGAGATGCTCGGTTTCCTCGGGCCCGACGTGCTCGAAGGTGCCGCGGCGCTGGAAGAGAAGCGTTCCCCCGAATTCCCCTCGGCGAAGTGATCGAGATGAGCGAATACGATCCGACGGAGTATCGGCGCTATTTCGAGAGCGAATGCACCTATCTGGCCGGATTCTGGCGCAACACGCACCGGTTCCCGGACAATCCCGCGATCATCGATCCGGAGACCGGGATGAACCTGAGCTACGCGGAGCTCGGCGAACAAGTGCGCCTGCTCGCGAGTGGGCTCGCCGAAGCGGGCGTGCGCCCTGGCGATGTGGTGGTCTATCAGCTGTACAACTCCTCCGCCTTCGCCCTGCTGTATCTGGCCACCCAGGCCTGCGGGGCGATCGGTTCCCCGGTCAATTTCCGGCTCGCCCCGGGGGAAACGGCTTCCGTGCTGGAGCAGAGCCGTCCCGCCGCATTCCTGTTCGACGCGGAACTCGCCGGGCAGGCACGGGCCGCGCTCGACCGCAGCGCGCACCGGCCCGGCCTGGTCGTCACCGTCGGCGAACCGGTCGCCCCGGGCAGCACCGCCTTCGGTGCGCTGTTCGCCGCGCGGGCGGGAACACTGCCCGGCACCGCCTCGGTGTACAGCGAGACCACCCGCCTTTACACATCCGGCACCACCGGGATGCCCAAGGGTGTTCCGCTGCCCAGCCTCGTGGAACTGTTCAGCGCGCACGACGTGATCATGCATTTCCCGCTCGGGCCCGCGGACCGGACGCTGAACATGACCCCGTGGTTCCACCGCGGCGGGCTCTACGCGGGCGGGCCGAATCCGGCCTTCTACACCGGGGCGAGCGTGCTGCCGATGCGTGCCTTCGATCCGGGTCGCTGCCTCGACCTGGTGGCCTCGGCCGGGCTGACCTTCCTGATCGGTGCGCCGACCAACCTGGCGATGCTCGCCGCCGCGCAGACCGAGCGGCCCCGCGATCTGTCCACCCTGCGCGGCGTGGTCACCATGGGCGCGCCCCTGGAACGCGAGGCCTGCCTGCACTACCAGGAGGTGCTCAGCGCGCGGGTGTTCAACGGATACGGGACCACCGAAGCGTTCTGGAACACCTTCCTGCGCCCCGAGGATCTTCCGGACCACGCGGGAAGCGCGGGCCGGGCGTGCACCGACGACGATGTCGCCGTGGTGCGGGTGCACCCGGATCGGTTCGCCGCGCCCGAAGAGCATGTGGCCAAGGACGGTCAGGAGGTCGGCGAGGTGATCGTGCGCTCCCCGAAATGCGGGTTCGCCTACGCCGGGGACCCTGGGCAACAGGCGGAGAAATTCCACGATGGCTGGCTCTACATCGGCGACCTGGCCACCTGGGACGAGCACGAGTACCTGACCATCGTGGGGCGCAAGGACGACATGATCGTCTCCGGCGGGGAGAACGTGCACCCGGTCCAGGTGGAGGAGGCGCTCAACGAGCATCCCGGGATCACCGACAGCCTCGTGATCGCCGTGCCCGATCCGAAATGGGGGCACCGCGTGGTCGCCTACATCGAGCGCGCGCGACCGGACTGCACCGCAGCCGAGTGCGACCGGCACTGCCGCGCGCACCCGATGCTCGCCGACTACAAACGTCCGCGCGCCTACCGGTTCGTGGATTCACTGCCGCGCACCGCGACCGGAAAGAAGATCCATTATCGGGCCCGGGAACAGGCCGAAACCGAGTACAGCCAAGGCCGTTTCGAAGACGTCGACTGAGCGGCAGCTTCCGCCGTTGACATGAAGCCGACTTCATCTTCCAGGATCGGATCCCCCCGACCGGTGAGCTGAAGGAGGCGCGATGGCGCGGGTACCGGATGAGCCCCAGCGAGACGTGGCGGCGAACGCGATCGCGGACTGGTTGCGTGGCGCGAAGGCCACCCAGCTGGCGAAGGTGTTCGCCGAACTCGGGATCGCCGAAGACATCGGAAATCGCACCGTGGCCCTCGGCGCACTTGCCGAGCAGTACCGGATGCGTCCAGAGCGGTTACTGCGCCTGCTGCGCGGATTCGTGGAGCTGAATCTGCTCGCCGAACCGGAACCGGAGCGGTTCACGCTGACCGCGACGGGTTCGCTGCTGCGCAAGGGCGCACCGGGCTCATGGCGCGAGATCGTGCTGCTGTCCGCCCACGAGGTCGCGCTGCGGTCCTGGGAACGGCTCGAGGCCGGAGTGCGCGGCGGGAAAGGCGGTTTCCACGAGGCCTACGGTGCTTCGATCTTCGAGTGCCTGCGCGGGGATGCGGAACTGGCCGCACTGTACGACGACGCCATGGGCCGGATGACCGCGTCGATCGCCCGGTGTGTGGCCGAAAACTACGAGTTCACCGGAGTCGGGACGGTGGCCGATATCGGCGGCGGGGACGGCACCCTGATCGCCACGATCCTGCGCCACCATCCCGGACTGCGCGGCATCGTGTTCGACCGGACCGAGGACGGGAAACGGTACGCCCCCGGCGCCACCTTCGTCACCGGGGACTTCTTCGCAGCCGTTCCCGGGGGAGCGGACCGGTACCTGCTCAAGTGGATCCTGCACGACTGGGCCGACGAGCAGGCGGTGGCGATCCTGTCCACGATCCGCGCGGCCATGCCGGAACATGCCCGCCTGCTGATCATCGAGCAGGTGCTCGCCGAACCAGGCGCGCCACGGGATCCCGAACTCACCGACCTGAACATGCTGATGCTCTACGGCGGCCGGGAACGCACCCGCGCCGAGTTCGAGGAGCTGTGCACCCGCGCCGGATTGCGCATCGAGCGGGCACTTCCGTTACCGGGCACCACCTGCGGCCTGCTCGAGGCTGTGCGGTAGGCACTCGGCCGAAGCTCATTGCCGGGCGCGGTATTCGCTCGGGGACTCACCGTAGGCGGTCTTGAACACCCTGCTGAAATGTGCCGCGTCCGGGAAACCCCAGCGCGCCGCGATGGAGGACACCGAACTGCTCGCGTACACCGGGTCGGCGAGATCGCGACGGCACCGTTCGAGCCGTCGTTCCCTGATCCACGCGGAGATGGTGGTGCCCTCCTCGCGGAACACGTTCTGCAGGTGCCGGGTGGACACGAAGTGCGCCCCGGCGACCTCGTCCGGGGAAAGGGTGCTGTCCCCGAGGTTCGACTCGATGAAGGTCCGCGCCCGGGTCGCCAGGCTGCGGTGCGCACTCGGGGTGTCCTGCGGGTCGAGGTCGAGCCGTTCGGCCAGCGCGGTGCCCACCAGGTCCAGCAGGTTGTGCACCAGCCGGGTGCCCCGCGGACCGCGCAGCGCGTCGAAATTGCCCGCGATGCCGTGCAGGAAGGAGCCGACGAGCTTGCCAAGGCCGCTCTGTCCGGAGATCGGGGTCCCGGTGACGGTGGCGACCCGCCGCACCGGCAGATCGAGCATGTCCCTGGGGAACATCAGCACGAGCGAGTGGTACGCGAGATCCGAGGCAATGGTGTAGGCCCGGGAACTGTCGTAGACGGTGAAATCACCCGGCCGCAGCAGCGCCTCCCGCCCGTCCTGCACGAGGATGGCCGAACCGGACAGCTGCAGGCTCAGCTTGTAGTAGGCGCGGTCGGCGCAGGCGGCGAGCTTCTGGGTGCGTAGCACCTTGCCCGCACTGGTGTGCAGCGAGCTCACTCGTACCCCGTCCAGGGAAAGGCTGCGCATGGAACCGATGAACGGTCCGGGCCCGCGTTCGACCTGGAGCGGCACGAAGGACTCCGAGATCAGCCGCCGCCACTGGGCGAAATCCTCGGCGTGAGCGAGTTCGACCGAGGCGCCGTCACTCGCGGTATCCGCATTCATCGCCTCGACCTCCTTTGCTCGACACGGAAACCTCCGGTGCTCCGCACGACTCTAGGGCCGTCCCAGGGGCACCGGTCAGTATTGAATTCACTCACAGTCGGGCCCGTACGTCCAGAGGCAAGCCCCGTTCGTCCAGGAACAAGTCGGTTGCCCGGTCCGCCGAGCAGACTGGCCGGACTGCCGAAGTCCGGCGGTCGACCACGGACCGGATCAGGAAGCGTGCGATGGGTATCGAGAGCACCCCCGCGGGGCCGGGGAACGGCCGGTTGCGCGGTGACGCGCTCGGCGTCGCCGGGATCGTGTTCCTGGTCCTGGCCGCCGTGGCCCCGCTGACCGGGATCATCGTGATCGCCACGCTCGGTATCGCGGACGGCAACGGTGGCGGCATGCCCGTCTCGTTCCTCATCGCCGCGGTGGTGCTGTTGTTGTTCGGCACCGGCTATGCCCAGATGAGCAGGCATGTGACGAGTGCGGGCGGGTTCTTCGCCTACGTCACCCGGGCACTCGGCCGCCCTCCCGGGCTGGTCGCCGCGTTCGTGGCGCTGCTCGGCTACAACTGTTTCGTGGCGGGCGCGATCGGCACGAGCGGGTTCTTCACCGCGAAGGTGTTCGGTGAGGTGCTCGGCCTGCACACCCCATGGCAACTGTGGAGCGGGCTCTCGGTGCTCGCGGTCTTCCTGCTCGGCAGGCGCGGGGTGGATGTGAGCGCGAAACTTCTCGGGGCCTCGCTGGTCCTCGAAGTGGGGATCCTGCTCGTGCTCGATGTCGCGATCCTGCTGCGGGACGGCCTGAGCCTGGAGATCTTCGCGCCCTCGGTGATGCTTTCCGGTTCGGTCGGGCTCGGCCTGCTGTTCGCCTTCAACGCCTTCGTCGGTTTCGAGGCGACCGGTCTGTTCAGCGAGGAAGCGCGGAATCCGGCCCGCACCATTCCGCGGGCCACCTATACCGCGGTGGCGCTGATCGGCCTGTTCGCCGCGTTCACCAGCTGGTGCCTGATCAGTGCCGTCGGCGCGGGCCGGGCGGGCGCGGTCGCCGGTGCGCACCTCGCGGCGGGCGATTTCGTGCAGTCGATCGCGATCCGGGAGATCGGGCCGGTGCTCACCGACGCGATGATGCTGCTGCTCGTGGTGAGCCTGTTCGCGGCGCTGCTCGCGCTGCACAATTCGGCGAGCAGGTACCTGTTCGCGCTCGGCAGGGCCGCGGTGCTGCCGAAGGCGCTGGGGCGCACCGTGCCCCGGACCGGGGCGCCCGCGGTGGCCAGCGCGGTGCAGATCGGTTTCGCCACCGCGGTCGCCGCCTGCTACGCGATCGCCGGGCTCGATCCGGTCGCCGACCTAACCGCGAGCATGACCGGTATCGGCACACTGGGCATCATCGTGCTGCAGGCCATGGCCGCGATCGCGATCGTGGTGTTCTTCCGGCGCCGCCACGACCGCCGGTCGTGGAAGACCCTGCTCGCCCCGGTGCTCGGCGGCCTCGGGCTGCTCGCAGTGACGGTACTGGCGGTCGTGAACTTCGGTGAACTGGCCGGATCCGATTCCCCGGTGATCGCGCAGCTGCCCTGGCTGCTGCTGTTCGCCCTGGCGGCCGGGCTGGCCAGGGCGTGGTGGATGCGCCGGTTCCGGAAAACCGAATACCGGGAACTCGAGCACACCGAGGAAACACCGCGAAAGGAGCTCGATGTCCGGGGATGAGCCCGAGCGGGGCAGGCGGGTGCTCGTGACCGGTGCCGCTTCCGGGATCGGCAGGGCGTGCGCGCTCGCTTTCGCCGAGGCGGGAGCGGTTCTCGGCCTGCTCGACCGTGATTCCGGGGTGTCCCGGGTGCTTCCGTCAGCCGCGGGCCACGCCTGGGCACGGGCCGATGTGCGCTCCGAGCCCGAGATGCGTACCGCCATCGCCGAGCTGGCCGGGAGACTCGGTGGGATCGATGCGGTGATCGGTTGCGCCGGAATCTCCGGGCCGTTCGGCGGCGATATCGCCGAGATCGGGCTGGACGACTGGGAATCGGTGTTCGCGGTGAATGTGACCGGGCAGTTCCTGCTCGTGAAGCACGCCCTGCCGTGGCTGCGCACCGCCGAGGCACCCGCGATCGTGTTCCTCGGCTCCGACTCCGCCTTCGTGGCCGCGCCCGGGATGGTGCCTTATTGTGCGGCGAAGGGTGCGCTCGCCCAGCTGACCAGGGCACTGGCCGTGGACCTGCGCGCGGACGGCATCCGGGTCAGCTCCGTGTGTCCCTCCATAGTGGACACTCCGCTGGCCCGCGGGGACCTCGGCGACCAGGTGTTCGACGGCTCGGCGTTTCCCGTGCAGCGCCCGGAACAGGTCGCCGCGCACGTGCGCTACCTCGCGAGCCCGGCGGCCGCGAACCTGTCCGGGGTGAACCTGGTCGCCGATTTCGGGTATCTTGCCCAGTCCAGTTTCCCCGCGTGAAGGGAGCACATGTGTTCGCGGACAAGGTAGCGCTGGTCACCGGTGCGGGAACGGGAATAGGTGCGGCGACCGCGGCCCGGCTCGCCGAGGAGGGCGCCACCGTGGTGGTGACCGGGCGCCGCCCCGAGCCCCTCGAAGAGGTCGCCGGACGCACGGGGGCACGGGCGATCGCTGGCGACTGCGCGGTGGACGCGGACGCGCGGGCGCTCGTGGCGCAGGTGCGCGAGGAATTCGGCCGGCTGGATGTGCTGGTGCACTGCGCGGGAACGCACGGTGTCGGCGCGGTCGGCGAGACCACCGACGAGCAGTGGCGCGCGGCCCTGGCGGGCAACCTGGACAGTGCCTTCGTCATCTGCCGCGCCGCACTGCCCGAACTGGTGCGCGTCAAGGGATCCGTCGTGCTCGTCTCCTCGGTCGCCGGACTCTTCGCAGGCCCCGAGGTCGCCGGGTACACCGTCGGCAAGCACGCCCTGCTCGGGCTGACCCGCTCGCTCGCGCGCGACTACGGCCCGAAGGGAGTTCGGGTGAACGCGGTCTGTCCCGGCTGGGTACGCACCCCGATGGCCGATGGCGAGATGGCCGAATTCGCCGAACTGGCCGGGTTTTCCGATGCCGAACAGGGATATTCCGCGGTGACCGCGGATCTGCCGCTGCGCCGCGCGGCCGAGCCGGAGGAGATCGCCGCGGTCTGCCGATTCCTCGCCTCCCCGGAGGCCTCGTTCATCACCGGCTCGGTGCTGGTGGCCGATGGCGGGGGACATGCGGTGGATCTGCCGACCGTGCCCATCGGTACCGCGCTGGAGCGGAAAAACCCCTGAGTCCTCGCCGTTCCGAATTTCCGCAACAGGAGAACCGGCTGTTCTGCTCCACCGCATGGCAGCCGGTTCCGGAGGGCGAAGCCGCCGAGTGCCCGGAGGTTCGTCCTCGGAATGCGGGAGGCCATGGCCGGATTCCCGGAATGGAACCGGATCGGCAGGTGCTCTTCCGAGCTGATTCCGCCGGGCGGGTCCGCGCACGCCGCCCTGCTGGTCATGAGGAGCCGCCGAGCCGCTGAGCTCAGCGCACCTTGCGGACCGGAAGGATCAGCAGCGCCCCGCACACCGCGAACACCGTGCTCGCGATGAACAGCGCGGTGAAGTTGCCCCCGCCGCCGATGGCCAGGAACGCCGGACCGAGCGCGGGGACCACGGAGTTGGCGAGCGCGATCGCGACCTGGAACAGACCCATGTCCTTGGCCTCGTCATTGCCGCTCTCCGGAAGCACTCCGGTGAGCAGGGCGAGGTCGACGGAGGCATAGGTCCCCATGCCGAGCCCGCCGATGAGCATGCCGATGAGCACCGCGGCGAGGGAATCGGTGAACGCCAGCACCAGCACCCCGATCCCGAACACGACCGCCGAGCAGAGCACGAACGGCTTGTAGCGGCGCAACCGGTCGGCGAACACCCCGGAGATCAGGGCACTGACCACGACGCCGCCGGTGTAGACGAGGTTGGCGAGGAACACGACCTGTGCGGCCTCGGCGGCGTCCAGGCCGAGCCGGTCGATGACCATCAGTGTCAGGAAGGTGGTCACCACATAGGCGCCCATGTAGACGAGGAGCCGGGAAATCCAGGCCCAGCCGAAGTCGGGGTGTTTGCGCGGAGAGACCCAGATCGAGGTGATCCGGGAACGTTCGGGCGTCGCGGCTCGGGTGAGCACCGGATCGCGCAGCACCACCAGCAGCGGCACGGTGAGCAGCACCGCGAGGCAGGCGGGGATCAGGAACATCAGCACCGGATCGGTCGGGGTGAGGCGCACCAGGAAGGTGCCGAGCAGGATGGCGATGTAGATGCTGATCTGCACCAGCCCGGACATCCGCGCGCGCTGGCGCATCGGGACCTGGTCCACGAGCACCGCGGTGGTCGAGGCGAGCGCACCCGCGATGGCCAATTGCGCGATACACCAGGCGATCCCGGCGACAAGCAGATTCGGCGCGAGGCCGAGCAACAGCACCGAGGGCACCGCGATCACCAGTCCGCCGAGGATGAACGGGCGGCGCCTGCCGAACCGGGACCGGCAGCGGTCGCTGAGCCTGCCGAACAGCGGGTTGCCGATCAGCGCGCACACCCCGCCGACCGAGGCGATGACCGCGAGCCCGCCCGCTGGGTCCTGCGGGGCCAGTCGGCTGATCCGCAGCGAAAGGCTCACCGTGGCCGGGGTGAGCATGGCGGTGTACACCCCGAGGCTGGCCAGGGCGTAGATGATCGAGAACCCGAGCCCGCGTGCCTCCGGTTCCTGGGCGGTTTCCGGGATCCGCTGAACGCCTTGTTCGATCGCTTCGTCGCGCACTGTCTCCTGCTTTCCAAGCCTTGCTCCTGGCCGGGCAATCGGAACGGTAGGCGTGCCGGGCAGTGGCGGTCTTGTCCGTGGCCGCACAGGGGTTGCCAGTGGACGCATCGGCACTCGCGCGGGCCACGCCGGTCTGCTGAGCTGGTCGTGTCCAGCACCCGGTGGAAGGAGTTTTCCGGCATGCCGCACGCAGATCTGGTCTTCCTCGGTGGCAGCGTCATCACCGTCGACGGTCGTGACCGCGTCACCGAGGCACTCGCGGTCGTGGAGGGGCGGATAGCCGCGGTCGGCACCGAGGCCGAGGTGCGGGAACTGTGTGGGCCGGGGACGCGGGTCGTGGAACTCGACGGGGGAGCGGTTCTTCCCGGCATCAACGATTCGCACCTGCACGCCTTCGGGGTCGGACTGAACCGGCCACCGGTCGTGGTCGACGTCGGTTTTCCGCGGGTGCGCTCCATCGCCGAGGTGACCGCGGCCGTGCGGGAACGGGCGAGCGAACTGCCCGAGGGCACCTGGATCCGGGGAACCGGCTGGGATGCCGCGTTCCTCGCGGAGTGCCAGGCCGATCCGTCCCGGTCGCCGGACCGCGCCGATCTGGACGCGGCGACCACCGCGCACCCGGTGGTGCTCGAGGAAACCTACGGGCACTCATCCTGGCTCAACAGCACGGCGTTGCGGGCCGCCGGGATCGATGCGGACACCGTGCCGCCGCCGGGCAGCGAGGTGGTCAAGGATCCGGTGACCGGGGAACCGACCGGGCTGCTGCGCGAGTTCGGCGCCCAGGCTCTCGTGCACGCGCACCTGCCATCGGCCGACCGGGAACAGCGGCGCACCGCGCTGCGCACCACCCTGGATGTGCTCACCCCCCTGGGCATCACCAGTTTCACCGATCCGGCGCTCGGACCCGGCGGGGACGGGCAGCTCGGCGGCGCCTTCCACCAGGAGGGGATCGAGGTGTACGCGGAGTTCGCGCGCAGCGGTGAACTGCGCGCCAGGGTCAACGTGCTGCTGTTGTTCGGGGACCCGGACAAGGCGGCCACCGCGCGGGACATCGAGGACGGGCTGCGCGAATTTCGGCCCCCGCAAGGGATCGACCCGGCCCGGCTGCGTATCGGCGGGGTGAAGATCTTCGCCGACGGGATCCCGCCGAGCCGCACCGCGTGGATGTCCGAGCCGTACGAGTGCCGCCCGGACGCGTACGGCTCGCTGGTGGTCGGCGGGGACAGCGAGGCGGCGCGCGAGACCGAACTCGCTGCCATGATCGCCGCCGCGCACGAGGCCGGATATCAGGTCGGCACGCACGCGACCGGGGACCGTGCGGTGGACGCGGTGGTCGCCGCCTATGTCGCGGCCGCGCGCACCGGCGAACCCGATCCGCGGCACTATGTCATCCACGGCGATCTGCTCAGCCCGGGGACGATCGCGACCATGGCCCGCAACCGGATCGGGCTCAACCCACAGCCCGCGATCCAGTCCGCGCTCGGCGAACTGCTCAGCGAGGTGATCGGCGAGGAGCGCACGGCACGCCAGCACGCCATGCGCGGGGTACTGGACGCCGGGGTGCCGCTGGCGTTCAGTTCCGACGCCCCCGTCACCGCACCGGACTGGCGCGCCGGGATCGCCGCCGCGGTGCTGCGCGAGTCGAAGGCGAGCGGGAAGGTCATCGGCGCCGAACACCGGATCGGGGTGCTCGAGGCGATCCGCTGCTACACCCTCGGCGGAGCCTGGCAGGATCATGCCGAGGACTGGAAAGGCTCACTCGAGGTGGGCAAGGTCGCCGATCTGTGTGTGCTCGGCGCCGATCCGCTCGCGGTGGATCCGCACGAGCTGCCGGAGGTTCCGGTCCGGATGACGGTGCTCGACGGCGAGATCGTGTACGAGGCCTGACCGCGCCGGTCCCAGCGTGCTGGGCCCGGATACCGGGGCACCGGCACGGACGGTTTCGCGGGTCCCGCGCCCTGACCGCCGAGGGGTCTACCACCGGATCTTCACCGGCACTGAACGACCTCCACCGATCAGCCGACTGCCGCCGCCCTGATGGCCGGGTGCCACCGGACGGAATTCTCCGGTTGACCTCAAGCATTGTTGAGGTCGTAGCGTCGGGTCAGACCGAGACGGAGGAGGATGGCTGTGCACGTTGTGGAGATCAGTGAGTTCGGCGGGCCGGAAGTGCTGGCGAAACGGGTGGTGCCGGACCCGGTCGTTGCGGACGGACAGGTTCTGGTGGAAGTGGAGTTCGCCGAGGTGTTGTTCATCGACACCCAGCTGCGGGCCGGGTGGGGGCAGGAGTTCTTCCCGATGCGGCCGCCGTGGGTGCCCGGCACCGGTGTGGCGGGGAGGATCCGGGCCGTCGGCGAAGGCGTGGACGCCGAGCGGATCGGGACGCGGGTCGTCGCGCGGACCGGCGACGCCGGGGCCTACGCCGAACTGGTGGTGATCGACGCGCCGGAGGCGATCGACATACCCGAATGCCTCGACGGTGCAGTCGCGACGGCCGCACTGCACGACGGGGTGCTCGCGCTCGACCGGCTGGAACGCTCACCTCTCGGTGCTGACAGCCGTGTTCTCGTCACCGCTGCGGCGGGAAGCCTCGGCCACTGGTTCGTCCCGCTCGCCAAGGCTGCCGGTGCGCAGGTGGCCGGTACGGCCGGTGGACCGCACAAGCGTGCCGCTGTCGCCGCGTTGGGCGCCGACGTCGCGGTCGACTACCGCCGCGACGACTGGGCCGACCTTGCCGGTGGGCCTTTCGACGTGGTCTTCGACGGTGCGGGCGGTGCGATCGGACGGGCCGCGTTCAGGCTGACCCGGGACGGCGGGACATTCCACGCATACGGCGCCGCCGCTGGTGAGTTCGGCCCGACGGCCGCCGATCGCGGGATCACCGTCGTCGGCGTCGAAGCCCAGATCGCCTCCGGCACCGTGCACCGTCACATCCGCGCGGGACTCGATCTGCTCACCCGTGGGCTGGTGCGCCCGGTGATCGGGCAACGCGTCCCGCTGGACCGCGCCGCCGACGCGCACGCCGAGATCGGCGACCGGGCCGTCATCGGCAAATCGGTACTCACCGTATGACCGGCGCGGGCCTCCGCGCACCCGGTCCGGCCGGCCGGCGTCGCCTCCGACGCAGCGATCATCGCCTGGTCAGTACGGTCCTGCGCATCCGATGGCCCGAGCACACCGCCGACGGCGGCGTCCCGCTCAGCGGTCTGGCACGCGACACCGTCCAGTGGCTCGAGCCCGATACCGGCCGGTACAGCGTGCTTGCTGCCGACCACGGAATCGGCTGGTAACGGACACTGCCTGGGCGATGCGGCAAGTCTCACGGGTACCCGGCGATGCCGCGGGTGCGGCCGACGGCTAGTCGTGGCCGGCGGTGAGGAACGCGCCCGCCTGCTCGCCGATGAGCACCGCGGGCGCGTTCGTGTTCCCGCTCGGCACCCTCGGCATGACCGAGGCATCGGCGACGGCGAGGCCATCGACCCCGTGCACGCGCAGATCCGGCCCCACGACCGACATCGCGTCCCGGCCCATCGCGCAGGTGCCGACCTGATGGTGGTAGGTCACCGCGGTGCTCCGGACGTACTCGCGCACCGCGGCGGTCCCGGAGATCGCGGGACCGGGATACAGCTCGCGGGCGCCCCATTCGGCGGCCATGGCGGCACCGATCTCGCGGCACTGGCGCACCGAGGTGGCGAGCACCTCCAGGTCCTCGGGTTCGGCGAGGGCGCCGAGATCGATCAGCGGCTCGGCATCGGGCTCGGGGCCCGCGATCCGCACGCTTCCCCTGCTGCGCGGGGCGATCAGCCCGGCCATCAGCGAGAAACCGTGCTCCGGACCGGTCATCCCGGGCAGGTACATCGGCACACTGAAGTGAATGGGCTGCATGTCCGGCGCGTCGAGATCGGCTCGGGTCTTGGCGAACAGATGCGTCTGGGTGATCGAGCGGCCCTGGCGCGGCGGCTCGACGGGGCGTCCTTCCGCGCCGAACAGCACCGGGCACAGCAGATGATCGTGCAGGTTCTCGCCGACACCCGGCAGATCCGCGAGCACCTCGATGCCGAGGGAACGCAGCCACCGTCCCGGACCGATCCCGCTGCGCTGCAGAATGCGCGGCGAGTCGAGCGCGCCCGCGGCGAGCACCACCAGATCCGCCTCGGCCGTCACCATCCGGCCGGCGCGCTCGTAGTCCACGCCGGTGATCCGGTTTCCGTTGTGCCGCAGGCGATGCACCCGGGCATCGGAGTACGCGGTCAGGCCCGGGCGGTCGAGCACCGGTTCGGCATAGGCCTGCCAGCTGGTGAGCCGCCTGCCCTCGCGGATGGTCACCTGCTGGACCGAGACCCCGTCCAGGGATTCGCCGTTGTAGTCCGGGTTGTACGGATGCCCGCAGCCGACCGCGGCCTCGATGATGGCCTCCTGCACCGGATGCAGCGGGACGTTCGGCACCACGTCCAGCATGCCGCCCTCGATGCCGCGGTAGAGCTCCCGGACCCGTTCCCAGGACCAGCGCTGGTCGGTCAGTGCCGCCCAGTGCCGGAAATCGGCGGGCGCTCCGCGCACCCAGATCATGGCGTTCAGCGCGTGCGAACCGCCGAACACCTTGCCCCGTGGAAGGTGCAGCTGCCGTCCGGCCGCCGCCGGCTGGGGGACCGTGCGGTAGTCCCAGTCATGGGGACCGTGCCAGAGTTCCAGCATCCGCGCCGGATCGTGGATCGCCTCGCTGCCGTCGGGGCCGCCCGCCTCGAGGAGCTGCACCGTGCGTCCTGCGTCCACGAACCGCCGGGTCAGCACCGAACCCGCCGAGCCGGCTCCGACCACGATGACGTCCACACCCGCGGTCATGACTGCGCCATCCGGGAACTCAGTCGCCCACCGTGTCCGGGTACACGGTCGTGCTCAGCAATCGGCCATAGGCGCCGAAAGTGAAGTGCACGATCTGCTTGCCGTCCTCGTGCAGCCCGAACAATGCCCCGTGCGAGCGGGCGCCACCCGGACCGAAATTCCGGTGGTCGGCGATGGTCACCGCGGCACACGGCACCACCTTTTCCCGCCAGGCGAACACGAAGATGCCCGGCCGGATCCGGTAATAGGTGCAGGCATCGGTATCGGCGAGCCCCTGCTCCGGCCCGGAAAGGCAGTGGAAGGTGTACCAGTGCTCGGTGAGGTAGACGTGCTCGTAGCGGTGGGTCGGGCTGTACTGCCACAGCATCCGCCTGCCGAGCAGTTCGGCGGTCGGCGCGGGCGCGGCACCCGTCACGGTGCAGCCCTCGATGGTGCCCACGTCGAACCGCTGGGACACCACGGTCGGCCTCCTTTCCGGTTCGCCGATCACGCCGAGCACGGCCAGCGCGTGCCCACCGGTCAGGTCGAGCACCAGGGAGACCGCCTGCCGCGGATCGTGCCGGTGCAGGAACTGCACGAAGTACAGCCCGGAGTCGACCTCGAAGGCCTCGTACTCATCCGATCCGTTCTCCTCGCCGATCGCCCAGTCGACGGTGTCCGGCCCGAACTCATGCCGGATCGCGGTGCCGTCCTCGAGGCGTACCGTGATCTTCCTGCCGTCCAGATCACGGCTGTGCGGCGCACGGTTGGCGGAGAAACCGGGCTCGAGGCCGTCCAGCGGCAGCCAGGTCTCGGTGTTCTCGATATCAGCCGATGTCATTCGTTCTCCTTACGGTTCCCGGGGATTTCAGCCGTGGTGGATCCAGACGCCCTTCACCTCGGTGTAGGTGTCGAGCGCGTGACTGCCCATCTCCCGGCCCCAGCCGCTGGCCTTGAACCCGCCCCACGGCGCGACCGGATCGGGGATCGGCGGCATGTTCACGAACACCGCGCCCGCGCGGATGTCCGCGGCGAGCCGGTGCGCGGCCCGCAGGTCCGAGGTCCATACCGCGGCGGCGAGGCCGTAGTCGGTGTCGTTGGCACGCTCGGCGAGCGCGGCGAGCTCATCCTCGCCGTCGTAGGTGAGCACCGGAAGTACCGGGCCGAAGATCTCGTCCCGCGCGATGCTCATCCGGTCTGTCACCCCGGAGAACACGGTCGGCCGGTAGTAGTAGCCGCGCTCACCGGCCCGTTCCCCGCCCGTGACCAGTTCCGCGCGTTCCTCGATCCCCGTCGCGACCATCTGCTCCACCTTGCCGAGATGCGCGGCCGAGACGAGCGGACCGAGCCCGGAGCCCTCGCCGGGTCCGGCCGGAATCGCCCGCACCGCCGCGGCGAGCTTGTCCACGAACTCGTCCGCGCGGGCCCGGTCCACATAGAAGCGTGAGTAGGCGGCGCACACCTGGCCGCTGTTGAGCAGCGCGCCCTGCACATTGCCTGCCACGGCGGCGTCGATGTCCGCGTCCCGGGCGATGATGCTCGGTGCCTTGCCGCCGAGCTCGAGGGTGACCCGCTTCAGGTTTCCCGCGCTGCCCGCGACGATCTCCCGGCCGACCGCGGTGGAGCCGGTGAACGAGATCTTGTCCACCCGCGGGTGCTCGACGAGCGCCCTGCCGATCTTGCCGTCCCCGGTGAGCAGGTTGACCACGCCGGGTGGGAAACCGGCCCGCTCGGCGAGCTCGACCAGCCGGATCGAGGTGAGCGGGGTCTGCTCGGCCGGTTTGAGGATCACCGTGTTGCTGGTGGCCAGTGCCGGGGCCAGCTTCCAGGAGGCGATCATCATCGGGAAATTCCACGGGGTGATCAGCCCGCACACGCCGACCGGTTCGCGGCGGGTGTAGTGCAGCGTGTCCGGATAGGAGACCGGGAGCACCGAACCTTCGAGTTTGGTGACCCAGCCCGCGTAGTAGCGGAAGTGCTCGGCCGTGTTCGCCACGCTGACCTGGCGGGCGATGTCCAGCGGCTGGCCCTGATCACGTGATTCGAGGCGAGCCAGTTCCTCGGCGTTCTCCTCGACCAGTTCGGCGAGCCGGAACAGCAGCCGCGCCCGTTCCGGCGCGGCGAGCCCGGCCCAGGCCGGAGACCGCAGCGCGCGCCGGGCCGCGTCCACCGCGGCGTCCACATCGGTACCGTCCGCGCAGGTCACCTCGGTGATCGGGTCCTCGGTGGCCGGATCCACGGTCGCGAACGGCTCCCCGTGACCGGGTACCCATGCACCGTCGATGTACAGCGATGTCGTCATCGCACACTCCCGTGAATCTCCGTGGCCTGTCGAGGTCGCCGACGAGTTTGCGCGGTTGGCGGGCGCCGCGTCTTGGCTACCAGGGAATACCGATTGACGATGGGGGAACGGCAGTCAGCGGGCGAACACGCGGTGCAACCAGGAGTCCCGCGCCGCGACCGCCGAGCGGGACACCTCGGCCTCCGGTGTGGTCCCGGCGAACTCGTGATAGCCGCCGCTCCACACGTGCAGTTCGGCCCGTCCGCCCGCCGCCCAGATCCGGGACGCGTACCGCACCGTCTCATCGCGGAACACCTCCGCCGAGCCGACGGTGAGGAAGGCAGGCGGCAGCCCGGCGAGCTCGGCCGCCCGTGCGGGTGCGGCATAGGCCGGAACGGACTCGGTGCCGCGCCGCGCACCGAGGGCCGCGGTCCAGGCCGCCGCGTTCGCATACCGGTCCCAGACACCGATCCCGGCGAACTGCCTGCTGGACACCGTCTCGTTGCGGTCGTCGAGCATCGGGCAGTCGAGCAGCTGACCGGCCAGCGCCGGGCCGCCGCGGTCCCGGGCCATCAGGACGACCGCGGCGGCCAGTCCACCACCCGCGCTCGCGCCGCTGACCAGGATCCGTTCCGGGGCCACACCGAATTCCGCGGCGTGCCGGGCGAACCAGACGAGTGCGGCATAACAGTCCTCGGCCGCCGCGGGGGCGGGATGTTCCGGGGCGAGGCGGTATTCGACGCTGACCGCCACGGCGCCGAACTGCACCACCCGCGCGGCGAGTTCGCCCGCGCCGAAGAACCGGTCGCCGAGCACGAGCCCGCCGCCGTGGATGCCGAGGATCCCCGGCGCGCCGTGTACCGGATCCCTGGGACGCAGCACGGTCAGCGCGACCTCGGGGGCACCCGGTGGGCCGGGCGCGCGGTGCTGTTCGGCGCGTACCGGAAGCCCCTCGATGGCAGCGTCCAGGGACGGCATGACCTTCGCGAAATGGGCGCGAGAGGCCAGGATCGTATCGGCCCGCAGCGGGAACGGTTCCACGAGTTCGCGGAATGCGGCGAGCCCGGCGAGAAGCTGCGGGTCGTAGGGGACCGGCCGCGGCGGGGCACTCATGACCCGAGCACCCGCTGCAGCCAGGATGCCCGTGCGGTGAGTGCGATGCGGGTGAGCTCGGCATCCGGTGCGTACAGATCGAAGCCGTGGCAGCCACCGCTCCACACGTGTAGTTCGGCCCGTCCGCCCGCCGCCCAGATCCGGCTCGCGTACTCCACATCCTCGTCCCGGAACCCTTCAGCGCTGCCCACCTCGATGAATGCGGGCGGGAGTCCGCCGAACTCGGTCGCCCTGCTCGGCGCGGCGTACTGACTCACCGCATCCGTCCCGGCCCGTTCGCCGAGCAGCTGTGCCCAGCCCGCGCGGTTGACCTCCCGCGGCCACGGTCCGAGCCCGGCGTACTGCCTGCTCGCCACGCTCGTATCGGTGTCGTCGATCATCGGGCACAGCAGCAGTTGCCCGGCCAGGCGCGGCCCGCCGCGATCCCTGGCGAGCAGGGCCACTCCGGCGGCAAGGCCACCGCCGGCGCTGCCTCCCATGACCACGACCCGATCCGGATCGAGGCCGAGCCGGGCCCCGTTCTCGACCGTCCACAGCAGACCGGCATAACAGTCCTCGACCGGGACCGGATCGGGATGTTCGGGAGCGAGCCGGTACTCGATGTTCACCGCGACCACACCGAGTTCGAGTACCAATGCCACGAGACGAGGGGTGTCCATGTCCCGGTTGCCGAGCATCATGCCTCCGCCGTGGATGTTGTACAGGCAGCCGGCCGGTTCCCGGGAACCGCGCGGGGAGAACACGGTCACCGCCAGCTTCGCCGGTCCGGGGACGATGTGTTCGGTGTGGTCCACCGGCCGGTCGCCGATCACCGCCGGAACGGGTGCGAACTGCGCTGCCATCGCCGCGCGCAGTTCGGGCAGTTTCGCGGCCGTGTAGGCGGTGGGCTCGGTCTCCGGGAGGGTGGAAAGCGCGGCCGCCACCGCGGGATCGAAAGGCACGGGCTGAAGCATGATCACGGTCCTTCCGGATCGACGATGCCGCGATCGGCCCAGAACGGCTCGACCAGCGCCCGCAGCTCCGTGGCACCGATCCGGTCGAGAAGGGCGAACGCACCGAGGTCGTCCCGCAGCTGGGTCAGGCTGCTCGCGCCGAGCAGGGTGGTGGTCGTGGCGGGATGGGTGAGGCTGAACGCCACGCAGAGCTGGGCCGGAGTGGCGCCCAGTTCTGCGGCGAGCGAGGTGAACCGGGGCAGGCAACCGCGGATCGTCTCCCGGATCCCACCGGGATCCCGGCCGATCGCGCGCCCGGGTTCGGTGTTCCCGGCGAGAATCCCGCCCTCGAACACATCGGAGGCCTCGAGGGCGAATCCGGGGCCGAACAGTTCGGCGAACGGTTTCCCGTCCGGGATGCTGCGGCGCGCGGCGCTGTACTTCAGCTGGGCGAACCGGGGTGGTTCGAGGTCGCGGTCCGCGGCGATCCGCTGCAGGGCACCGATCGCGTCGGCCGACCAGTTGTTCACGCCCCAGACATGGATCAACCCGGCGCGCCGCAGGCCGTCGAGATCCGTGAGAAGCTCCTCCAGCGACACATCCGTGCGGCGCAGATCACCGAGCACGACCAGATCGGCGTGCTCGATTCCGGTGCGCAGGAAGAGATTCTCCAGCTGCGGACGGAATCCGTGCTCGCCGAAGCCCTCGATCCACAGCTTCGCCGAGACCAGGTAGTCCTTCCGGGGAACGCCGATGGCGCGCATGATCGAGCCCCAGAGCACATCCGTATGGGTAGGCGTGCTCCCCGGAGCACCGTAGACGCCGATGTCGAACATCGTGACCCCACGGTGCAGGGCGTACCGCAGCATCGCGACGGCGTCGGCGAAATCCATCCGGTCGTAGATGTGCCAGGAACCGAGCGCGATCGAGGGCAGCTCGAGTCCGGTCCGGCCGAGCTCGCGGTGTGGGACGATCCTGTCCATACCGTTCCTTTCCCTTGTGTGACAGGCTATTCACGGTCCAGATGTGGTTCGATGACCGCCTTGATCTCCGCACGCCTGCGCATCGCGTCCAGGTGCGCGGTGGCACCGGTGAGACCGACCGGAGTCCCGAGCAGCTTGTGCCAGGGCATCCGGTCGGCGAAGGCCTCGAAGAATTCGATCGCCGCGTGGTAGTCGGCGATGTCCCCGTTGAGCGAACCGAACAGGGCAAGCTCCTTGCCCATCACCGTGCCGAGCGGGAGCGCCGAGGGATCCGGTCCGGTGCTGCCGACGATCACCACCCGCCCGCGGATCGCTGCCATCTCCACCGCCTGCGCGCCGATCGCGGGCGCGCCCGCGAAGTCGAACACGAGATCCGCCCCGGCATCCGAGGTCAACTCACGCACCCGGGCGGGGACCTCCTCGGAGTCCGCGAGCACTGTGGCGTCCGCGCCGAACTCCCTGGCCAGTTCGAGCCGGTGCGATGTGGTGTCCACGACCAGGATGTGGCCCGCTCCCACGATCCTGGCGACCGCGGTGGCGAACAGGCCGAGCGCCCCGGAGCCGAGGACGGCGACCCGCGCACCCGGCGGGACGCCGCCCGCCCGGGAGAAGGCGCGCAGCACGGTCTTCGCCGTGCAGCCCGCCATGGCCGCCCAACTGTCCGGAAACCCTTGGGGGAGCAGGAGCTTTGCCGCTTTCGGGACGACATAGGCGTATTCGCACAGTCCTGCGGTGGCGTACGGCGGCCTATCGGCGCGCTGCCGGAATCCGTAGCCGCGCTCGGCGCAGGTGACCGGCTCGCGCAGCACCCGGCAACCGTGGCACTGCCCGCAGGTGGACTCCGACCAGCCGATGCGAGAGCCAGGACGGACCTCCCGGCCGAGCGCGTCGGTGGTACCCGGTCCGGTGGCGATGACCTCACCGGTCATCTCGTGGCCGAGCACCATGGGCAGCATGCCGGGGAACGTCATCTTTCCCGACCAGAGCTCGACATCCGTGCCGCACAGCGTCGCGTTCGTGATGCGTACCAGTGCGGCCCCCGGTTCCACGGATGCCGGTAGCGGGAGCTCGGTGATCTCCAGGGGTTCGCCGTGCGCGGTGAGCACCGCCGCGCGGGTCGTGGTGGGCACACCCATCGGTACTCCTTCGGAGCGGAGGGCAAGTCAGGTTAGTCTACATACGTTGACATAAATCTGTCGAGCATGAGCGGACCCGAGGAGTGCCCGTGCACGAAGAGTCCTTTTCCCTTGCCCGTCCGGAAAACCCGGCCGACCTGATCCTGCGCGGGGGTGTGGTGCACACCCTGGGTGGCGCAGGAGGGAGTGCGATCGCGGTGTGCGCGGGCCGGGTGGCCGCGGTCGGTGCGGAGCCGGAGGTGCTTTCCCTCGCGGGCCGGCACACCGAAGTGTTCGAACTGCACGGGCGCGCGGTGCTTCCCGGGATCAACGACGCGCACCTGCACGCGACCTGGCTCGGCGCGCTGTGGCCGGAAACGGTGCTCGGGCCCGGATCGGCGCCGTGCCGGCCGCTGCGCAACGGTGCGCAACGGCGTGCGGCGATCCTGCGGGCCGGGGAACTGCTCTCCGCGCTCGGCATCACCAGCTACACCGAACCGGGCCTTGGTCCGGGTGAGAACGACGGACCGAGCGGTGCCTTCGGTGATTCGGTCGTCGAACAGTACCGGACGCTCGCGGCCCAGGGACTGCTGCGCGCGCGGGTGAACATCCTCTCGCTGTACGGCGAGCTCGACGGTCCGAGTGGACTACCGGGGTTTCTCGCCGGGCTGGCCGGGATGCCGGACGGGGCGGATCAGTGCGGGTTGCGCTTCGGTGGGGTGAAGATCTTCGCCGACGGAATCCCGCAGACCCGCTCGGCCTATACGCGGCACCGCTATCTGATGGGAGGGCACGGCACGCTGCTCGTCGACGGAACCGATGACGCGGCCCGGGAACAGGATCTCGGTGCGATGATCGAGGCGGCGCATCTGGCGGGACAGCAGATCGGTGTGCATGCGACGGGGGATCGCGGGGTGCAGGTGGTGCTCGACGCGATCGAACGGGCCAGCCTCCGGCGCACCGGCGAGTTCGGCCACCACATCGTGCACGGGGACCTCGCCGAGCCCGCGCAGCTGCGCCGGATGGCCGCACTCGGGGTCGGGCTCGCCATGCAGCCGGGCCTCGCGCTGCACACCCGGGCGGGTGTGGAGTCCGTGCTCGGCACCGAGGTGGCGCGCTCGGCGTGGCCGCTCGGCGCCGCGCTGCGCGAAGGTGTCCGGCTCTGCCTCAGTTCGGATGCCCCGGTGCTCTCCCCGGACTGGCGCGTCCAGCTCGCCGCGGCCGACGAACTGCTCGGTCCCACGGAGGATCCGCGGCGGCGGATGGCCCGGTTGCTGCGCTGCTACACGGTGGAACCGGCGCGCCTGGACGGGGCGGCCGGGTGGAAAGGCACCCTGTTGCCGGGCATGGCCGCGGACCTGTGCGTGCTCGCCCAGGACCCGTTCACCGTGCCCGCCGCCGGGCTGCCGGAGGTCGAGGTGGACCTGACCGTGCTCGGCGGCCGGATCGTGTACCGGCGCGGCTAGCCGAGCAGCTGGCCGCCGTCCACCGGAAGGCTCGTGCCGGTGATGTGCGCAGCGTCGGGGCCGGCGAGGAACAACACGGCGGCCGCGACCTGATCGACCGGGGCGAGTCCGCCGAGCGGAATGCGCCGCTGCCAGGCGATCCGCTGCGCCGATCCCTCGGGCATGGCCGCGGCCAGGGATTCGGTGAGCACCGGTCCCGGGGCGACCGCGTTGACCAGGATGCCGTGCTCGGCCAGTTCGATCGCCGCCCAGCGGGTGAGTGCGTCGACGGCGGCCTTGCTGCTCTCGTACCCGCCCATGCCCGGAGTCGGTTGCCGCGCCCCGATCGAGGAGATGTTGACGATGCGGCCTGCGATCCCAGCGGCGACCATCCGGGCGGCCACCTGCTGGGTCATCCGGAAGGTGCCGAGGACATTGACCCGCAGCACGGCCTCCAGATCGGCGGCGGACAGTTCGAGCAGTCTTCCGTGCACCGTCAGCAGGCCGGCATTGTTCACCAGCACCTCGATCGGGCCGATGGTGTCCAGTGCCGCGGTGACCGATTCCGGATCGGTGATCTCCAGCGGCACCGTGCGCACTCCGGGAAGGCGGGCCGCCTCGGCGAGTGCGTCCGTGTCCCGGTCGGCGAGCACCACGGCATCGCCTGCCCGCGTGAACGCTCCGGCGATCCCCCTGCCGATACCGCCCGCCCCTCCGGTGATGAGAACCGATCGCATCCGAGTTTCCTTTCGGCCGTGACAGCGCAAGGAGTTTATAGTATACAAGCGTAGATAATAAACGAAGGGACCGTGATCGTTGTGCCCATCGTCGCGCGCAAACCCCTTGGACCCGGCGGTCCGGAAGTGCCGGTGCTCGCCCTCGGTTCGTGGAACACCTGGGACCGCATGGATTTCTCGGACGCGGTTGCTCTCGTCACCCGTGCCGCGGAATCCGGTTGCGCGTTCTTCGATATCGCGCACTACGACATGGGGCCGCACGCGGAGAATTCACGCACCGACCTCATCGCCGGACGGGCTATCCGTGCTGCCGGGCTTGCCAGGCAGGATTGGTTCTACTGCGGGAAACTGTGGCTCTGGGACTATCCGGCGACCGGGTTCGCCGGACAACTGCGCACCGCACTGCGGCGGGTGGGCACCGAGTACGCCGACGCGGTCGTGCTCGGCGACTATCTCGGCGAGCTGCCCGTGCGTCGGGTGCTCGAGGACGTGACCGAACAGATCGAGGCGGGCCGGTTCACGCACTGGGGAGTGAACAACTGGCGCTACCGCGATCTGCGGACCGCGCTCGATCTGGCGCGCGAACACGGCCTCGTACCGCCGGTGTTCGCTCAGCTGAAGTACGGACCGGTACGCCGTGCCCTGGCCGAAGGGCGGTACTACGCCCCACTCTTCGCTTCCGGCGAGTTGGCGCTGCAGGCCTCCGATGTGTTCGAGGGCGGAATGCTGCTCGGCAATCTCCGGCCCGCCCGCAAGATCGGCGCGGACATCGGTGGCATCCGGTACCGCATCGCCGCGACCGCGGACCGGTTGCGCACGCTCGCCGGGGAACTGGACTGCTCACCCGCCCAGCTGGCGATCGCGTTCTGCCTGGCCAATCCGGCCACCGCGAACGTGCTGCTCGGCATGTCGAGCATGGCCCAGTTCACGGACAACCTCGGTGCCCTGGCGCTGCTCGACCGGCTCGGGGCGCAACGGCTGCGCCGGTATGCCGAGCCGCTGTGGCTCGACCGGCACATCGCGTCCGACGGGACCTGGTGAACGGAGTCTTTCAAACACCGGAAACCGATGGAGGAGAAATGGCAACACCTGCTACCCCGGAACGAATCGTGGACATCGCCACCGGATACATGGGTGCACGGCAGCTGTTCGCGGCCGCGCGGATCGGCTTGTTCCGCGCGCTCGACGATGGTCCGCACACCGTGGCCGAACTCGCCGAGGCCACCGGCAAGAAGGAGAACGTGGTACGCGTCCTCGCCGACAGCATGAACGGCCTCGGACTGCTGGACCGGGATGCCGGGCGGTACCGGCTCGCCGCGGACGCCGCGGAATTCCTTTCCGGGAAGGCGGAAACGGATCTGCATCCTTTCCTGAATTTCCTGGCCGAGATCAGTTATGGGCACTGGTCCGGCTTCGACACCACGGTCGATACCGGGCAACCGGTGCCGCTGGCGATGGACGAGGATCGCTCGGCGGCGTTTCTGTCCGGGGTGATGCGGTACAACGCGCTGCACGCGCGGGTGCTGGCCGAGTGTTTCGATTTCCGGCCGTATCGCGAACTTCTCGACTTCGGTGGGCTGTCCCCGTCCTTCACCATCGCGGCGTTGCGGGCCAATCCCGCCCTGTCGGCGCGACTGGTGTTCGCCGAGGAATTCACCGCGGAACTCGGCACGGCACTCGAGCAGGCCGGGCTCACCGGCCGGGCGCGCGTCGAACCAGCCGCGACCGAGACGGCGCGGCCCGGTGGGGAACACGACCTCGTCCTGCTCAACCACGTCGTGCACCGCTTCGACGCGGAGCGGAACCGGGCGATCCTGGCCGCCGCGCGAGGCGCGGCCCGTCCCGGTGCCCGTCTCGTGTTGCTCGACTTCTTCCTCGACGAGGACGAGCGTCAACGTCCGGTGGATGCGCTGCACGCGGGGGAGTATCTGGTCATCGACGGCACCGTGGTCTACCCGGAGAGCGTGGTCGCGCAGTGGCTGGAGGAGACCGGCTGGCGGAGGCATTCCGTGCTCGCCCTGCCCGGAAGCCCGCGTGCGGTACTCGCCGAAGCGGTCTGATCACCAAGGGGCACAACGGTTCCCTGGGGGTAGCCAGGTACTTGAAATGTTAGTCGCCAGATGTAGAATAATCTGTCGAGTCGGAGAGAAGGATCCATGCGCCGAATCCGGAAGACCGTGCTCGCCGTGCTCGGCACCGGGCTGCTGCTCGCCGCGTGCACGAATGTCGGCGCCATCTCCGGCGGCTCGCAGGGCAATGGGCTCAAGGTCGGGGTCTTCCAGGATGTGACGTCCTGAGATCCGGCCGATGCGGATATCGGTTTCGACGGACCCTACTTGTCCGCGGTCTACGATCCGCTGGTCGCGCTGGACAAGAATGCGCGGCCGATCCCGGCGCTGGCGAAATCCTGGAAGTATTCGGCGGATCACCGGGAACTGACCATGCATCTGCGCGTCGGAGTGCGATTCTCCGACGGTGAGCCGTTCGATGCCGCGGCCGCGGTGGCGAACCTGCGCCATCTGAAAACCGGGACTCGGTCCGGGGAGGTGTACCGAGCGGTGGAAAGCATCACCGCCGCGGGTGCGGATACCGTGATTCTCGGACTGCGGAAGCGCGATGACGCGCTGCTGTACTTCATGGGGCTCGGCCGAAGCTGGATGGCCGCGCCGGCCGCGATCCGGGCGGGCACCCTCGCCGGGAAACCCGTCGGTTCCGGCCCCTACACCCTGGACACGGCCGGGACGACCTCCGGTTCGCAGTACACCTTCGGCAAGAAGCGGCGGCACTGGGACAGCGGTAGGTATCCCTTCGCCACGGTGCGGTTGTTCCCGATCACGGATCAGACCGCGAGCCTCAACGCCATGCTTTCCGGTCAGCTGGATGTCAACTACGCCAATCCGATGAACATCCCGCAGGCGCGGCAGAACGGCTGGAACATCGCCTCGAAAGTGGCCACCTCGGTGGGCATCCAGTTCGCCGACCACACCGGGAAGCGGCTGAAACCCTTGGGAGACATCCGGGTTCGCCAGGCGATCTGCTATGCCTTCGACGGCTCGGCGATCCTCCGGGCGGTGGCCAGCGGCGCGGGCACGGTGAGCGACCAGCTGTTCCCCGTGGGCGAGCCGGGGTACGAACCCGGCCTCGACCGGCGCTATGCGCACGATCTGGCGCGGGCCCGGCAGCTGATGGCCGAGGCGGGCTATCCGCAGGGATTCCCGGTGACCATGCCGATGTCCCAGCCTTACCAGCAACTGCAGCCCGCCGCCGAGCAGACCCTCGGCCAGCTCGGCATCCGGGTCAGCTGGCAGAACATGTCCCAACCGGACTACCAGAAGAACGCACCGACCTACCCGATGTTCCTCGCCGTGCTGGCCCTGGACGCGAATCCGGCCGCGACCGTGGTCAACCGGATCACCTCCCGGTCCTGGTACAACCCGGATCCCTCGGTGAACGCCTTCCCGGAACTGAGCCGGATCCTCGGTGAGCTCGGTACGGCGGCCGGGGATCGGCGCCCGGAGCTGATCCGCAGGCTCGACACCGCGCTCGTCGGGCTGGCCTGGCAGAACGTGTGGTACCAGGCGGACAACACCTACTTCAGCGTCCGGGGGATCAAGGTCACCCCGATCACCGGGATGATGTTCCCGACGCTGCGGTTCATCCAGCGAGGCTGATCAATCCGCGGCCTCGGCACCACGGCGGAAGAAGTCCGAGATGCTCACCTTCATCGTCCGGCGCCTCGTCTCCGGGATCGTGCTGCTGCTCGTGGTCACCTGCGGTTCGTTCTTTCTCGCGCACCTCGCGATCGGCGACCCGACCCCGGGACTGCTCGGCAACAGCGCCAAACCCGCGCAACGGCAGGCATTACGGGAGAAGCTCGGCCTCGACCGGCCGTTGCTCGTCCAGTTCTGGGACTGGTTCAGCCACGCGGTCCGCGGTGATTTCGGCACCTCCTGGCGGAATTTCCAGCCGATCTCCGAACAGATCGGATTACGGGTTCCCGTCACGCTTTCGGTCGTGCTCACCGCCACACTGCTTGCCGCGCTGCTCGGTCTGGTGATCGGGGTGGCCAGCGGCAGGCGTCCGGGCGGCATCCTGGATCGCTGCCTGAAGTTCGCCTCCGTCGTGCTGTTCGCGCTGCCCGGATTCTGGGTGAGCCTGGTGCTGATCATGTGGTTCGCCATCCAGCTGCGCTGGTTCCCCGCGGTCGGTTATGTTTCTCCGGACGAGTCGGTGCTCGGCTGGCTGCGTTCGATCACGCTGCCCTCGATCGCGCTGGCACTCAGCGCGATCGTCATGGTCGCCGAGCAACTGCGCAACGGTTTTTTCGAGGTGGCGAACCAGGATTTCGTGCGCACCCTGCGGGCACGGGGCCTCTCCACGCGCCGGATCACCGTGCACGTGCTGCGCAATGCCTCACCCGCCGCGCTCACCGTTCTCGCGCTCACCTTCGTCGGCCTGCTCGGCGGGGCGATCGTGGTGGAGCTGGTGTTCAATCTCCCCGGTATCGGCACGCTGACCCAATCGGCCTCGCAGATCGGTGACATTCCGATCCTGCTCGGCCTGACCGTGGTGACGATCGTGTTCGTCGTCATCGTCAACTTCCTGCTCGACCTCGTCCTCGGGTGGGTCAATCCGAAGGTGCGTGATCAATGACCGCCCCTAATCGCGGCCCACTGGCCCGTTTCCTGCGCAAGCCGCTCGGACTCGGCGCCCTCATCGTCCTGCTGGCCGTGCTGCTGCTCGCCGTGTTCGCTCCGCTGCTGTCCCCGTACGACCCGGGTTTCGTGGACTACACGATCACCCATGCTCCGCCGAGCGCGGCCCATCCGCTCGGCGGTGACTCGGCGGGACGCGACATCCTCAGCAGGCTGCTCTACGGTGCGGGCAGCACGCTCTACGGCGCGGTCGCCGCCTGCCTCACCGGTGTGCTGCTCGGGGTTCCCTCCGGGGTGGCCGCGGGCTATCTCGGCGGGCGCACCGACCGGATCTGCTCGTGGATCAGCGATGGCCTGCAGTCGGTTCCCGGCATGGTGGTGCTGCTCATCGTGGCCGCGGGGACCGGGGTGAACTTCACGGTGATCATGGTGACCGTCGGCGTGTTCACCGCCCCCGGCTACTACCGGATCGCCCGCGCGCGTGCGCAGGCGGTGCGCGGTGAGCCGTACATCGACGCCGCGATCGTCGCCGGGATCGGCACGCCCCGGATCCTGGGCACGCATCTGCTCCGCGCGGTCCGCGCACCGGTGATCATCCAGAGCGCGCTCGCCGCGGGGCTTTCCATGGCCATGCAGGCGGGGCTGCAGTTCATCGGTATCGGGACCACCGAACCCAGCTGGGGCGAGATGATGAACGACGGTTTCCGCACGATGCTCAGCTATCCGCTGATCCTGCTGTGGCCCTCGCTCGCCCTCGGCATCACGATCGCCGCGGTGGCCTTCCTGGGGTCCACCCTTGCCGACGTGGTCAACGCGTACACCAGGGAAGGAGAGCCGCGCAGCGGAACGGTCACCGTGCCGAGGGAACCGAGCGGGACACTGCGCCATGCGGAACAGGACTGCGCGCTGCGGGTACGGAATCTGCGCGTCGGTTATCCGGACGGCTGGGTGGTCGACGGGGTGACCCTGGACGCCGCGCGCGGTGAGGTGCTCGGCATCGTCGGCGAATCCGGTTCGGGCAAATCCCAGACCGTGTTCTCGGTGCTCGACCTGTTGCCCACGGCGGCGCGCACGAGCGCGGACAGCATCCGGATCGGCGGGCGCGAGGTACTCGGGCTCGCCTCCGGTGCGCGGCAGGCACTGCTCGGCACCGAGATCGGCTACGTGCCACAGGAACCGATGACCAATCTGGATCCGTGCTACACGATCGGATACCAGCTCACCGAACCGCTGCGCGCGGTGCACGGGCTGCCGAAGGCCGAGGCGCGGCAGCGGGCGCGGGCGATGCTCGGCCGGGTCGGCATCCCCGATCCGGACCGGGTGCTCGCCGCCTATCCGCACCAGATCTCCGGGGGCATGGCGCAGCGCGTGCTCATCGCGGGCGCGGTCGCGGCCACTCCCGGGTTGCTCATCGCCGACGAACCGACCACGGCCCTGGATGTCACCGTGCAGGCCGAGGTGCTCGAACTGCTGCGGGAACTCCGGGCGGAGTACGGCATGACGCTGGTGATCGTCACGCACGATTTCGGTGTGGTGGCCGATATCTGCGATCGCGTCGTCGTGATGAAGGACGGCGCGATCGTGGAGTGCGGCGATGTCCGGGACACCTTCCGGAGTCCCGCCGATCCCTATACCGCGCGCCTGATCGCCGCCTCCCTCGACGATACTCCCGGGCGGGCCGAACTCGACGCGGCGGTGCGCTCATGAACGCCGGACCGCTGCTCGAGGTCACCGAACTGGTGGTGGAATACCGCAAGGGCCGCCGGGACCGGTTTCGCGCACTCGACCGGGTGAGCCTGACGATCGGTGCCGGTGAATGCCTCGGTCTCGTCGGGGAAAGCGGCTCGGGGAAATCCACGCTCGGCAAGGCGATCCTGGGCCTGACCGGGATCACCTCCGGAACGGTGCGGTTCGGCGGCCGGGATATCACCGGGCTGCGCGGTGCCGCACGCCGGGAGCTGGCCGCCGAGTTGCAGGTGGTGTTCCAGGATCCGTACGGCTCCCTGGCACCCACGTGCACCATCGGCCGCACGATCGCCGAACCGTTGCTCGCCGCAGGAGAATCGAAGGCCGATGCGCTCCGTGCGGCCACGGAGATGCTCGACCGGGTCGGGCTTCCCGCAGCGGCGGTTTCCCGCTATCCCGCCGAATTCTCCGGAGGGCAGCGCCAGCGCATCGCGATCGCGCGGGCCCTGGTCCGGCGACCGCGGCTGATCGTCTGCGATGAGCCGGTGAGCGCGCTCGACCTGACAACGCAGGCGGCGATCATCGAGCTGTTCCTCGAGATCCAGCAGGAGACGGGCGTGTCCTATCTGTTCATCTCGCACGATCTCGGTGTGGTGCACCGGCTGTGTCATCGCGCCTGCGTGCTCTACCGGGGCGAGATCGTGGAATCGGGCTCGGCCGTGGTGCGTTCGCCCAGCCATCCCTATACGCAGGAGCTGCGGCTTGCTTCGCCGGTCGCCGATCCGGTGCGCCAGGCCGAGCGCAGGCAGACCTGGCTCCGGCTGCGCGGCCAGGGCCGTACCCCGGTAAACTGAGCCGACCATGCCGAAGATCATCGACCACGATCAGCGGCGCCGCGAGATCATCGAGGTCGCGAAGCAGCTCATCATCGAGGGCGGATTCGACGCCGCGACGATGCGCAGCATCGCGGCCGCCGCGGGATTCGCGAACGGCGCCCTCAAACGCTATTTCCCGAGCAAGGACAGCATCGTGGCGGCGACCTTCCAGAGTGTGCTCGCGGAGATGAGCGAGCGCATGGGGGACACCGATCCCGCGCTGAGCTCCCAGGAATCGCTGCGCCACTACGTCGAGGCCGCGCTGCCACTCGACGAATACCGCATCGCCTCCGCGCGGGTACTGCTCGCCCTGTGGGAGTACTCGGTGGCCAACGCGGAACTGGCCGAGCTCTACCGCGCGCACCTGGCGAGCTGGCGCTCCCGGCTGGCCGAACGCATCGCCGCGGTGCGCGGCCACGGTGAACCCGAGGATGCGCCGGAGGTGACCGCACTGGCCAGCGAGATCATCTCCACCTCGATCGGGGCCAATGTCACCAGTCTGATGTATCCGGACGGGTCCCTCATCCCGGAACATCAGGCGTACGTGCATCGGCTGATGCGGCACATCACCCGCTGACCAGGAAATCCAGTACCCGGTCGCGGAACTCCGTGCTGTGCAGGGCTTCCCGGTGGTCGCCCGGCACCAGTCCGGATACTCCATCGCCGAGGTGACCGGCCAGCAGGGACGGATCCGCGGCCATCGTGTCCCGGTTCCCGGCGAGCACCAGGGTGGGTACCGGAGGAGGATTCGCGGCCGGATCGAAGGGGCTGCGGGCGAGCCCCGCGACGAGCCGGATCAGCGATTCCGCGGGCCGGCCGTCGGCCGCGATCAGTTCGGCGATCGCGGCGGTGAGCGGATCGGCAGCGGCACCCGAGCGCAGCGCGGCCACATCCACCGCGGCGAACGGATCCTGGCCGCTCAGCCCGCCGAGCACGAGCCGCCGCACCGGAACCGGGCTCGCCGCGACGAAATCCCAGGCCAGTCGGGCACCGAGGGAGTAGCCGACCACATCGATCTGCGCGGTGGGTGCCGCGCGCGCGGCCGAACCGAGCCGGGCGAGCACCCGGTCCAGGGTGCCGTCCTCGTCCGAGCCGATCGGGGGAGCCGAACCGTGCCCTGGAAGATCGGCCACCAGCGCCTTCCGGCCGGACCGGGCCAAGGGGTCCGCCCAGTCCACGGACGGCCAGTCCCGCGCCCCGGTGGAGGCGAAACCGTGCAGGAAGAGTACGAACGGAGCGTTCATTCTACGATCGTAGATTAAAAATCGATGCCGGACCAGTACAATGGCGCCGCCCCCAAGTGCGGCAAGATCGGATAAACTATCCAGCGACCACCCGTCCACCGAGCGTTATGAGCAGATCCGTCAGGGGCCATGGGCAAGCAGACCGCGCACCACAGCAGTGAGACGGCTTTCGTCCGGCCGAAGACCGCGCAGCAGGCGGTTTTCGAGGCATTGCGGCACGAGATCACCACGGGGGAAAGGTCGCCGGGCAGCGTGATCGTGCAGGACGCGGTCGCGGAGAAGTTCAACGTCAGCCGGATCCCGATCCGCGAGGCGCTCAAACGGCTCGAGGCCGAGGAATACGTCAGTTATGCCCCGCACATGGGCTACCGGGTCACCAAGCTGACCGTCGATGAGCTCGCCGAGGTCTTCCATCTGCGCGATGTCCTTGAGGCGGAGCTCATCAGGGATGCGATGCCGAAGGTCACCGGGGAGGACATCACGCAGATGCGCGAGGCGATGGCCGAGATGGACGAGGCCGCGAAGGACGCGGACCTGATCGCACTGGGTGTGGCCAACCGCCGGTTCCACGAACTGACCTTCGCGCGCAGTTCGATGGAGCGCACCAAACGGATCGTCGCGCAACTGTGGAACACCGCCGATGCCTACCGCCCGCTGTACGCGGAGCTGATGGACATGTCGAAGGTGAACACGGAGCACGTGCTGATCACCGAGGCGATGGCGGAGCGGGACACCGACCGGGTCATCGCGCTCAATCACGAGCATCGCAAGCGCTCCATCGATCACATCCGCGAAGCGCTCGCCGAGTAGGCCGCCCGTTGCGGGCTCAGCCGTTCAACGCCCTGCCCAGCGCCAGACCGAAGGCGAGCCCGGCGAGTGCGAGCAGTCCGGTCCGGGCGAGTTCCGGGCGTGGCAGTGTGAGCCGTCTGCGTGGTGCCGGTGGCGCGGCCGCCGGTTCGTTCTCGCCGCCGAGCAGCGCGTCCAGCCGGGCCACGAACTGCTTCACGATCCGCCCGCTGACCTGGCTGATCACCCCACTGCCGAACTGCGCGATCCGCCCGCCGAGGTCGAGTTCGGTCGTCACGCGCACATCCGTGGTGCCCGCGCCCCCGGCCCGGGCGCGCATGGTGATCGTGACCTCGGCACTGCCCTGACCGGTGCCGTCCTTGGCGGTGCCGCGCACCACGAGCAGGTGCTGATCGTCGTCCTGTTCGAGCACCGTGGCCGCACCGGCGAGGCCCAGCTTCACCGGTCCCACCTTCACCTCGACCCGTCCGCGATATCGCGCGCCGTCCTGTTCCTCGATGCTCGCTCCCGGGATGCAGGACGCCACGGCGGGCACATCGGTCAACACGGACCACGCCGCGGCCAGCTCCGCTGCTACCGAGAACTCGTTGACCAGTTCCATTCGGCCTCCTTCGCCCTGGTGGACGCCGGTTCGCCGGGGCTCGCGGCAAATTCGGCGCAGAAAACCCTGGTATTGGATTTCGGATACAAGATACAGTATCTGCCAGCTTCAGTGTCGAAGAGCGATGCGCCACCGCGGTGACGCAGGAAGGCAGCCGGAACATGCTGAGCAAAGGTGTCGGGTTGTTCCCGACCGAGCCGGTCGGCGCGATGCGCGACTACGTCCATCTGGCCGAGTCACTCGGATACGACAACGTCTGGATCGGCGATTCGCAGAACATCTGGCGGGAGTCGAGCACCGTGCTCGGGGCGGCGGCCGTCGGCACCGAACGCATCGTGTTCGGCACCGGGGTCACCAATGCCGTGACCCGGCATCCCTCCGTGCTGGCCTCGTCCTGGGCCACGCTCGCGGAGTACACCGGAAACCGCGTGGTGCTCGGGATCGGCACCGGGGATTCCTCGCTGCGCACTATGGGACTCACGCCGCAAAAGCTCGCCGAGCTCGAGGCCTCGATCGCCGAACTGCGCGAGCTGTTCGCGCGGAACACGGTCACCGAACCGGAAAGCGGGGCCGGGTACCACCTGAACTACCTGTCCGAGCCCGCCCGGATCCCGGTCTACATTGCCGCTTCCGCGCCGAAGATCCTGAAACTCTCGGGGCGGATCGCCGACGGGGTGATCGTGCTCGTCGGCACCGCCCCGGAGTTCATCGAGGGCGCGCTGCGCACCATCGAGGAGGGAGCCAAGGAAAGCGGGCGCACCCTGGAGGATCTGCGCATCGTGCTGTGGACCCCCACCGCGATCGACACCGACCGCACGCGGGCCCGGGATCTGGTGCGCGCGCACGTGTCCCGGGTGTGCATCCGCCCGCTGCCGGCGCCCATCGACCCGGACCTCGAAGCGGCGGTGAACCGGATCCGTGAGTCCTACGACTACTACCATCACATGGACACCGAGGCCGCGCACGCCGATCTGGTCCCCGACGAGCTCGTCGATCTGTTCGCGTTGGCCGGTACCCCGGAGGAATGCCTGAAACGGTTGCGGGACATCGAATCACTCGGCGTGGACCAGGTCTCGATCGTGCCGTTCGTCCGGCCGGGGGAGAGCAGGGCGGGCACCATCAGGACCTTCGCCGGGCTCGTCGACCAGCTGTGAACGGGTACGCGAAGGCGCCGATCGAGTGAGCATCGTAGCGAGCTCTGGCGAGTGAGGAGCGGAGCGAGTGAGTAGCCGAGCAGTCGATTACGCGAAGGCGCCGATCGAGTGAGCATCGTAGCGAGCTCTGGCGAGTGAGGAGCGGAGCGAGTGAGTAGCCGAGCAGTCGATACAGCAATTCAGGAGACAGGTTTTCCCGCTCCGGGCAGTGCGGCCCCGGGTGCTCCGCCCGCGCTGCATCGTCCGGTGACCGAAGCGGACGGGAGCACCGCACCGGCAACGGCGGCACCGGTATCCGCGGGCGAGGTTCCCGCCCCCGCCCCGAACCTGATGCAGCTCGCCGTCGTGCTCGGCAGCGCCGCCCTCGGGCTCGAACTGTCCCGGTTCTTCCGGGCGCGCCGATCGGATGCGCCATGACCAGGATCGCGCGTTCGGTCCGGGTACTGTTCGGGGTGCTCGTGCTGCTGCTGGCCGCGACCGGGTGCGTCAACGAGGCGGACGGCCCGGGCGGGCGCAGCGGCGGCAACCGGCTCAACATCTCCGCGACCGGAACCGACAGCCTGCCGTTCATGGCGATCCTGCAGGTCGGCATCGACAAGGGCTGGTTCGCCAAGGAGGGGCTCGATGTCAGTCTCTACTCCGGGGGCGGTGGCGGGAACACCTTGCGGGTGTTGACTACCGGGGACGCGGACCTGGCGATCGCGGGCAACACCTCGGTGGTGCTCGCCTCCCGGCAGCACAGCGCGAACCTCACCGTGGTCGCGCCGTGGTTCCAGCTCAACGATTTCCACTGGATCGCGCCGCGCGGGCAGCATGCGCCGAAGCCCACACTCGGCTACAGCTCCGGCGGTTCCTCGACCGAACTGCTCGTGCGCGGGCTGCAGCGCAAGCTGCACGTGGAGACCCAGGCGGTCGGCGGGATGGGCGACAACTGGACCGCCGCGCGCGCGGGCAAGATCACCGCAGGCTGGTCGATGCAGCCGTTCACCACCGAGAAGATCCAGCAGGGCGCGGAGATCCTGGTCGATGCCCGCAAGGTACTCGGTGATCTGCCCGCCGATCTCGTCGCGGTGAACAACGACTACGCGAACCGGAAACCGGAGAATCTGCGCGCGTTTTTCCGTGTGGTGCGCAGACTCGACGACTTCGTCGTGCATGACACGGCGGCAGCGGCGAAAGCGCTCGCTCCGTTGACCGGGGTGTCCGCGCCGACCATGACGCGGGCACTGACCGACACTCCGGATCTGGCGAAGGGGTACTCGCTCCGGGTGGACCCGGACGGCCTGCGCCGGCTCTCGGACCTGATGGTCTCCGGTGGTCTCATCGAACACCCCGTGGACTGGCGGACCACACTCGACCAGCGCTATCTGCCCGCCGGGCTCCGAACCTCGGCGTTCGGCGGCTGACTCATTCCCGGATCGGAGACGTGATGAAACCAAGCGGTATCGAGATGTCCGAGGTGTCCGTCCGGTTCGACACACCTGACGGTGCGGTGCACGCGGTCGAATCGGTGACCGAGCACGTGCCCGACGGCAGTTTCGTCTCGGTGGTCGGACCGAGTGGCTGCGGGAAGTCCACGCTGCTCGCGGTGATTTCCGGGCTACAGCGGCCGAGTTCGGGCGCGGTCGCGATCGGCGGGAAGACGGTCACCGGGCCGGATCCCTCGATCGGAGTGGTGTTCCAGGAGGACTCCACACTGCCCTGGCGCACCGTGGAGGACAACGTCCGGTTCGCCATGCAGTGCAACGGGGTCGGCAAGGGGGAACAACGCAGCCGGGCACGCGAGGCGATCGAACTAGTCGGCCTCGCCGGATTCGAGAACGCTTACCCCACAACGCTTTCCGGCGGGATGCGGCAGCGGGTGGCACTGGCCCGCACGCTGGCGGTGGAGCCCGAGGTGGTGCTGATGGACGAGCCGTTCGCCGCGCTCGACCAGCAGACCAGGATCTTCCTCGGCGCGGAGGTACGGCGGATCTGGGAGCGCACCGGGCAGACCGTCGTGTTCGTGACCCATGATCTCTCCGAGGCGATCCTGCTCTCCCAGCAAGTGTGGGTGATGTCCTACCGGCCGGGCCGGATCCTCGAGGTGGTCGGGGTCGACCTGCCCGCACAGCGCGATCCGGCGATCGTGTCCAGCCATGAGTTCAACGAACTGCACAACCGGATCTGGTCGGTGCTGCAGGCCGAGTCGATGCGCGGGTTCCAGCAACAGGAAGCCGCGCGGGCATGACACTGCGGCTTACCGAACGAGCGGAAACCGTTGCGCGGCAACCGGTCAGTCGGCGCCGATGGCTGGGCAAGGGGGCCACGAGCGCGGTGGCGACCGCGGTGCTGATCGTCGTGCTCGGGCTGATCTTCCAGGCCTGTTCCGCGCTCGGTCTGTGGAGCGAGGCCGACGTGCCCGCCCCGTCCACAGTACTCGCCGAATTCGGGCGGCTGCTCGGAACCGGCGAATTCTGGGGCGACCTCGGGCGTACCGCGCTCGAAGTGCTGCTATCCATCGTGTTCGGGTGCACGCTCGGGCTGTTCGCCGGGGTGCTGTTCTGGAAACTGCCGAGGGTCGGGCGGGCCTTCGAGCCCTATCTGGTCTCGTTCTACGCGGTGCCGCTCGTGCTGTTCTACCCGGTGATGATCGTGCTCGTGGGAATCAACGCGAGTTCGGTGGTCATTCTCGCCTCGGTGATGGCGATGATCCCGATGGCGCTGAACACTACGGTCGGGCTGAACGGGATCCCGCCGGTGTACCTGAAGCTCGCCCGCTCGGTCGGGGCGGGGCCGCGGCGCATCCTGTTCTCGATCGCGCTGCCCGCGGCCGGTCCCTTCGTGCTCGCCGGGCTGCGGATGGGCGTGGTGTACTCGCTGATCGGCGCGATCGCGATGGAGTTCACCACCGCACAGGCCGGGCTCGGGTACCGGATCCGCTATCTGTACGAGACCTTCGAGAGCGAGCAGATGTTCGGCTACATCTTCGCGGTACTCGTCCTGTCCTGCGTGATCACGCTTTCCCTGCAGGGCGTGGAACGAGTGCTGTCCACGGGAGGCCGCCGATGACCGTCCATGCGCCGAACCGGGGCGGGATGCCGAAACGGTTGCTGGACAACCAGTTCGTGGGCGGGCTGGCTCTGTTCATCGTGGTGATCCTCGCCTGGCAGCTGTGTTCGAGCCTGACCTTCGTGATCCCGGCCCCGGTCCGCACCCTGGAGGTGCTCGGGGCGAACCTCACCGACGCCTCGTACATCTTCGATCTCCGGGTGACCGCACAGTCGGTGTTCCAGGCGTTCCTGATCGGCACCCTGCTCGGCGGGCTGATCGGGCTCGGGCTCGGTCTTTCCGAACGGGCGCGGCTGTGGTTCGAACCGCTGCTGGTGATCCTGAACGGGATCCCGAAGATCGTGCTGTATCCGGTGCTGCTTCCGCTGTTCGGCCTCATCGGGGCGAAGGTCGCGATGGGCGTGCTGTTCGCGTTGTTCCCGGTGCTGATCAATGTGGCCACGGGGGTGCGCGAAATGCCGCGGGTGTACTGGAAACTCGCCTCGGCTGTGCAGGCGAACCCGTGGCAGAAGCTGATCTACGTGATCCTGCCCGCGATCCGGCGCCCGCTGCTGGCCGGGCTCCGGCTCGCGGTGAGCCTTTCGGTGGTCGGTGTGGTGCTCTCGGAGTTTTTCGCCACCCGCAGAGGACTCGGCCGGGTCGTGCTGCAGTCCTACAACCACGGCGACTATCCGGTCATGGTGGCTACCGTGGTGCTGCTCATCGCGGTCGCCTTCGTGATCTCGATCCTGTTGTGGCGCTGGGAAAAGAGGCTGCGCTGATGGCACGTGTCGAAGACGGGACGCTGCTCGCCGGGCAGGGCCGGTTCGCCGCGGACGCGGCCGAGGGCGCGCACCAGGTGGTGTTCGTGCGCTCGACCGAACCGCATGCCGACATCCTCGGCATCGACACCGCCGCTGCCCGCGCCATGCCGGGAGTGCTCGGCGTGTACACGGCGGCGGACCTCGGCCTGGACGGGGCGCGGCTTCCGGTGCTGACCACGCCCAACCCGGCCTTCGCGGAGGCGACCGGTTTCCAGATGGCCGAGCAGCGGATTCCCTTGCTGGCCACCGAACGCGTGCACTATGTCGGCCAGCCGATCGTCGTGCTGATCGCCACCGACCGGTACCGCGCGGAGGACGCGGCCGAGGCGGTAACGGTGTCCTACCGGGGACGCGCACCGGTCACCGACGCGGCCACCGCGCTCGAAGCGGAACCGCTCTATGATCACCTGGCGGACAACGAGATCGCGCGTATCGGATATTCGTTCGGTGACCCGGAGAACGCGTTCGGGCGCGCGCATCGTGTGGTGTCCGGGGAATACCGGATCGGTCGCCACGGGGCGGTGCCGCTGGAAACCCGTGGCGCGGTGGCCCGTCCGGACCGCAGGTTGCGGCGGGTGGACCTGACCACCTCCACCCAGATACCGCACCTGGTGCGCAACGCCGTCCGCACCGTCACCGGCTGGGCCGAGCACGAGATCGTGGTGCACGTTCCCGATGTGGGCGGCGGTTTCGGCACGAAGGCCAACGTGTACGCCGAGGAGATCGTACTCGCCGTGCTGGCCAGGCAGACCGGCTTCGACCTCGCCTGGATCGAGGACCGCCAGGAGCATCTGCTCTCCGCCGCCCAGGGCCGCGATCAGGTGCACCGCACCCGGCTCGCGGTGGACGGGCAGGGCCGGATCCTCGCCTGGGGCGACGAGTTCCTCGTCGATGTGGGAGCGGGAAGCCTGTGGGTGGCCGGAATCGTCGCGAACACCGCGGTGCATGCGCTCGGCCCATACCGGATCCCCGCGGTGCGGATGTCCGGGCGCGCGGTGCTGACCACGAAGACGATCGTCGCGCAGTATCGGGGCGCCGGACGGCCCGAGGCGGCCTTCGCGCTCGAGCGGACCCTGGACGCGGCGGCCGCCGAGCTCGGGATCGGGACCGCGCGGATTCGCGAGATCAACCTGCTCACCGATACGGATCTGCCTTATCCGCGCCCGATTCCGTACCGGGACGGCGAACCGATCGTCTATGACGGCTGGGATTACCGCGCCTGCCTGACCAAGGTGCGGGACCTGCTCCCGGAGACCGAACGCGAACGGCTGCGTGCCGAGCATCCCGGCGCCCTGCTCGGCTACGGCCTCGGCTGCTATCTCGAGGCCACCGCGCGCGGACCGTACGAGACCGCGCGGCTGCGTGTGCTCGACGACGGCGCGGTGGAACTGGCCACCGGGGCCGCGGCCGCCGGGCAGGGGCACGCCACCGTGTTCGGCCGGGTCGCCGCGACGGCGCTCGGCATTCCGGAGGACCGGGTGCGCTACCGCCCCACCGATACCGAACGGCTGCCCGATGGCATCGGCACCTTTGCCAGCCGTTCGGCGGTGGTCGCCGGATCCGCGGTGCACAACGGCGCGATGCGGCTGCTCGATCGTGCCCGTGCACTCGCGCAGGAGGTGCTCGGCGGTCCTGTCGAATACGCGGGCGGGGTTTTCCGCCGCGGGGAAGCCGAGATCGGACTCGGCGGGATCGCCGCGCACACCCGCGGCGATCCGACGGCACTGGACGTGACCGAGACCTACCGGCCGCGGACCGTGACCTGGACGATGGGCGTGCACGCGGCGATCGTGGCCGTGGACCGGCGCAGCGGAATGCTCAGCGTGCTACGGTACGCGGTCGCGCACGAGGGCGGTAACGAGCTCGACCCGGAGATCGTGCGCGGCCAGATTCTCGGCGGTGTGGCACAGGGAATCGGTGGAAGCCTGTTCGAGGAGTACGGTTACGCGCCCTCGGGCCAGCCGCTGTCCACCACGTTCGCCGCCTACCATCTCCCACTGAGTACCGATGTGCCGAACGTGGCGGTCGCCCACCTGCACGTGGACACCCCGGACAATCCCATCGGGGCCCGCGGTGCGGGGGAGAGCGGCACGATTGCGGCCTATCCGGCGATCGCCGCCGCGGTGGACGACGCGCTCGGCGGCCGGATCCACTGCGCCGCGACACCGCTGGACCCCGGGCTGATCCATGGCGCACTGCGGAAGGCGGCGGTGCTCGCGTGAAACCCGCGGAATTCACCTACTACCGCCCGGAATCCGTCGGCGAAGCGTTGCACGGGCTCGCCACCCTCCCGGATCCGAAACCCCTGGCAGGCGGGCAATCCCTGCTCACCCTGATGAATCTGCGCCTCGCACGTCCGGCCACGCTGCTCGACATCGGCCGGTTCACCGAACTGGCCCGGGTCTTCGACGACACCGAGGCGCTCGTGCTCGGCGCGCTGGTGCGGCATCGCACGTGCGAGACCGATCCACTCGTCGCCGCGCGGGCACCGCTGTTGCATGCCGCGGCCGGGCACATCGGGCACCTCGGCATCCGGAACCAGGGCACGATCGGCGGTTCGCTGGCCCACGCCGATCCCGCGGCCGAACTGCCACTCGCCGCGGTCACCCTCGGCGCGACCGTGCACGTGGAATCCGCGACCCGCGGCAAACGCGCGCTGTCCGCCGAGGAACTGTTCGTCTCCTTCTACGCGAACTCCCTGGAACCCGATGAGCTGATCACCTGGATCACGGTGCCCGCGATCCGGCCCGGGCAGGGCTGGGGATTCGTGGAATACGCGCGCCAGCACGGGGATTACGCGCTCGCGGGCGCCGGGGTGTTGCTGAGCCTGGATGCGCGCGGGCGGATCGCCGGGTTGCGCATCGGGTTGCTCAACGCGGCCGACCGGCCACTGCTCTTCGATGAGCGTGAGGGAACCGCCCCGGTACTCGGTGAGCTCCCCGAACCGCGGCTGTGGGAAGGCCTCGGCTGGCGGCTCGCGGCGCTGAGCGAACCCTCGCATCCGGACACCGAGTACGTGAAAGCCTTGTGCGCCAGCGCGATCAGCGAGGCGGCGGAGGCGGCGACCGAGCGGGCGGGGGAAAACACATGACAGAGATCCCGATCGAGGTGATGGTGAACGGCACCCGGTTCCGCCGCACCGTGGCGGGCCGACTCAGCCTCGCCGACTTCCTGCGCGAGGAACTGCGGCTCACCGGTACCCACCTCGGCTGCGAACACGGTGTGTGCGGGGCGTGTTCGGTGCTCGTCGACGGGCGCAGTGTGCGGGCCTGCCTGATGCTTGCCGCGCAGGCGGACGGCAGGGAGGTCACCACGGTCGAGGGGCTCGGGGCCGAAGCGCGCCCGCTGCGCGAATGCCTGGCCCGCAGGCACGGCCTGCAGTGCGGGTTCTGTACCCCCGGATTCCTCATCACTGCGACGGAACTGTTGCAGGACAACGAGTCCGGGAAGCCACTGACCGAGGACGGCGTGCGCGAGGCCCTCTCCGGCAACATCTGCCGGTGCACCGGTTACCAGGGCATTGTGGAAGCGGTACTCGAAGTGGGCAACGATACGGAAACGAGGGACGACGCATGACCGTAGTGCTGATCGAGGACATCGGGGTGCTGGTCCCCGGAAGCCCGGACCGGTCACCGATCAGGGACACCACGTTGCTGATCGAGGACGGGATCATCGCCGGAATCGGTGCCGATCACCCCAGCCCGGACCGGGTGCTCTCCGCAGGCGGGCTCGATGTCATCCCCGGCCTCGTGGACGGGCACGTGCACCCGACCTTCGGGGAGTGGACCCCGGCGCAGAACAGCACCGGCTGGATCCACAACTATCTGCACGGCGGCACCACATCCATGGTGTCCGCGGGAGAACTGCACATCCCGGGACTGGATTTCACCGCCCTGACCCCGGAACTGGTGCTCTCCATCGCGATCACCTCCAAACACACCACGGGCCGGGCGCGTCCTTCCGGGGTGAAGGTCGATGCCGGAACCCTGTTGCTCGTACCGGGGATGACCGAGGAACATTTCGACCGGGCCGCCGCCGAGGGCATCGATCAGGCCAAGTTCATCTTCTACGACTGGAACCGGCTGCCCGATGGTGAAGCCGTGCACTACCGGAAATGGGCGCGGGAGCGGGGAATCACCGTCAAGCTGCACTCCGGAGGTGTCTCGCGCTCCGGTTCGAGCCGGGTTGCCGGGTTCGAGATCGCCGAGACCGTGCGGCCCGACGTCATCGGGCACATCTCGGGTGGACCGATTCCCGCGCCGGACGCGGACATTCTCCGCATGGCGCGCGAACTCCCGGATGTCGCCCTCGAGGTGTGCAGCTCGATGAACCACCGGGCCACCAAGCTGGTGGTGACCGAACTGATCGAACAGAACGCGGTCGCCCGGCTCACCCTCGGCACCGACACACCGGGCGGAACCGGGGTGATTCCGCGCGGGATGCTGCGCAACATCTGTTTCCTCGCCTCACTGTGCGGGCTCGACCCGGTCGCCGCGGTGGCCTCGGCCAGCGGGGTGACCGCCCGGGCACACGGGCTGGACACCGGGGTGCTCGAACCCGGTGCACCGGCCGATCTGCTCGTGCTCGGCCCGATCACCGGATCGACCGGCGAGGACGTGCTCGAATGCTTCGCGCTCGGTGATCTTCCCGGGATCGCGGCGGTGTTCGTGGACGGTGCACCCCTCGTCGCGCCGCGCAGCGAGCAGACCCCGCCGCCGAAACGCGGTCTGCGCTGGCGCTGAGCCAGCTGGCGACGTACCGCTAGGTGGTGAAGCGGCGCACCGAGTGCACGTCCCCGATACTGCGGTAATCGGCGACCTTCACGTTCTGCCCCTCGGTCGGGGCGTGCACGACCTTGCCGCCGCCGATGTAGATCCCGTCATGGCTGGCGGAACTGTAGTAGAACACCACGTCCCCGGGACGCATCTCGCTTTCCGAGACGGAGCGGCCGAACCCCACCTGGGACTGGGTCCCCGCGGGCACCGAGACGCCCGCCTGGCGGTAGGCCCACGCCACGAGCCCGGAGCAGTCGAAGGTGGACGGTCCTTTCGCACCGAACACGTAGGGGGATCCCTGCTTGCCCAGTGCCGCGTTCACCGCCGCGATCGCGGCACCGGAACCGGCCAGCGGTCCGACATCGCTGTCCGGACCCGCGTAGTCCGCGCGCTGAGCCGAGCTGAGCGAGTCGTACTGGCTGCGCACCTTGGCGATCTCGGCGTCCATCGCCTTCTTACGGGCGACCAGCCGGGCGCGCTGTTTCCCGGCCTCGGTGACCGCATTCGTGGCGCGGTCCCGTGCGGCGCTCGCCTGCCGTTGCCCGTCCTCGGCGGCCGAGGTCGCCGCGGAGAAGGCGTCGAACGCGGACTTCTTGTCATCGGCGAGGACGTTCAGCGCGGAGGCCCGGTCCAGCAGGGCGCGGGGCGTTTCGCTGGTCATCAGCACGGACACATTGCTCAGCGGGGTGCCCTCGTAGGCCGAGGCGGAGAGCCGGTCGACCTTGCCCCGCAGTGCCTCCTGGCGTTGCCGCGCCTGGGCGACCGTATTCTCGGCCGCCGCGGTGTCCGCCTTGGCCCGACGCAGCTCGTCCTGGTGCGCCGCGTAGTTCTCCTTGGCCTGCTTGACCTGCTCGGTGACCACTTCGGCGCGCTTGGCGAGCTCGCGCAGTTTGCCCGCCGCGTCACCCGGCTGCTGTGGATCGGCGCTCGCGGAGGTCCCGGCGACCAGGGTCGTGGACAGCACCGTCGTGGCCAGCAGAACCGCGTAACCGGTACGCCGCCGTGCCGCCGAACGTTTTTCCTTCGCCGCCATGCACATCACTCCGTGGGCTACCGGGGTTTATAGGCTCTCTACTAACTGGGTTAGTAGATCTGGCGGCACAGCCTAGCAAGCGGGTCCGGCCGGGCACCGCCCGGTCTCCCGGCAGGTGCGGGGGAGTCCGATCGGCCGTCCGGCCGATGCGGCGCGCGGCGGGGCGGTGATCGCGGTCACGGGTCCGGGGTAGCGCGTGGAACCGGGGGCCAATCCTAGCGGCGGGGAAGTATGCGCCGAGCCCGCCGAGGCCCTGGCGCCGGGGCACATGCCAGGGCGGTGCGATTCCTGCGCGGTGGTTGGGGAGTTCCGCAGAGATCTTTTTGCAGAACTTTCTCTGCAAAAAGATCTCTGCGATCGGTCTCCGCCACCCGGCCGCTCGGTATCGCACCCGCTCCGGGTTACGGCATACTGTCGGCGCGGATGTCATGGCAGGTGGGTTCGGCCGCTGTGCTGGGCGAGCGATGGTGACGAGCGTCAGCGAGGAGACATCGTGAGCGAGAAGGAATGGCTTGGCGAGCGCTATCGGCTCGGCGAGGTGATCGGGCGCGGTGGCACCTCCGAGGTGCGGCACGCCCAGGACACCCGGCTCGACCGGGAAGTCGCGATCAAGCTGTTGCGCCAGGATCTGATCCACGATGAGACGCTGCGCTCCCGGTTCCGCCGCCGTGCCGAGCACGTGGCCGTCCTGACCCACCCGGCGATCGTGGCCTGCTATGACGCGGGGGAGACCAGCGAGGCCGGGGAACCGAGCACGGCCGAGGAAGAGGGCACGGCCGAGGAAGAGGGCACGGCCGAGGGCACTCTGCCGTACCTGGTGCTGGAGTACGTCGACGGCCGTACGCTGCGCCGGATCCTCGCGGCCGAGGGTCCGCTGCCACGACGGCGGGCGCTCGAGATCGTCGCCGATGTCTGTGTGGCGCTGCAATTCGCGCACCGCAACGGCCTCGGGCACGGTGCGCTGAGCCCGTCGAAGGTGATGCTCGACAAGAACGGTGCGGTGAAGGTGCTCGACTTCGCCATGGTGTCCGGCGCCGGCGAGGCGGGCGCCGATGTGGACGTGAGCGAGGATGTGTACGCCGTGGGCGCCCTGCTGTTCGAGCTGCTGGTCGGGGTGCCGCCGGAGGCGGGTGGTCCACCGACGAGCTGGCATCGGCTGCTCGGCCCGCGGCTGGACGCGATCGTGCGCACCGCGCTGGCGGGCAATCCCGCCGAGCGCTACCAGTCGGCGTCCGTACTGCGCTCCGCACTGATGGAGGTGCTGGCCGAGACACCGCCGCCCGATCCAGTGCGGCGCGGATCCGGCGCGCGCCCGGCGCGCGACCTGGTGGTGGTGTCGGCGCGGCGCAGGAAACCGATCCTGCTCGGACTGCTCGGTGTGGTCGTGCTCGTCGGTGTGGTCTGGTTGGTCGGCACGGTGTTCGGTTCGTCGGGGGAGGAGCGGGTCACCTTGCCGAAGCTGGACGGCAAGCCACAATCCGCGGTCACCGAGCAGCTGCGGCAACGGGGGCTGGTCCCCCGCCAGCGGCCCGTGCCCTGCCAGCCCGGCGCCGGTGGGGCTCCGGCTCCGTGCGAGACCGGGCAGGTCGGCACGGTGTTGCGCACCGATCCGCGGCCCGGCGCCACGCTCGCCCCGGACAGCCCCGTCACGGTCTATGTCGGGGCGCCCGCCCAGCGGGTGGAGGTTCCCTCCGATCTGAACGGGCAGACTCCCGAGGCGGCCACCGGCGAGCTGAAACAGCTCGGGTTGCGGGCGGTCACGGCTCCGGACCGCACCCCGGTCAGTGATCCATCGCTGGTCGACCGGGTGGTGCGGGCCGACCCGAGTGCGGCGGCGAACATCGACAAGGGTTCGACGGTCACGTTGACGATCGGGGCCGCTCCGCCACCGCCGAGCAACACGCCCCCGCCCGGCGATGAGAAACGCGGGGAGAACGGTGAAGGCACCTATGTCTGCACCCCGGACAAGCTTTCCTTCGCCGCGTGTAACCCGGATACTCTCGGCCAGATCGAGCATTACCCGACCTACGACTCCGGATAGGCACCGCGAAGGCAGCCGCGTCGTGCGTAGACGGGACGGTTCACCCGGCGCTCGGGCGATCCGTGTCCTGCGTCTCCCAGGTGATGATTCCGACCTTCACCTCAACCAGCCATCGGCGCGAACCGGTGCGATTCATCCGTGCGTCGAAGGAACGGTCGTGGCTCCAGCGATCCCGGTAAATCATCGACCGTCGAAACCGCGGGTCGCAGAAAGCGCCCGATATCAAGGAGAATGTCCTCCAGATCGTGGGTGGGCGGTCCGCCGATCCGGTTCGGCGACCAAGAGCGTATGACTCGGTACTACGCGTCAAAATGTGAAGTCCACAATGAAGACTTCTGCCACGGAAGTCTTTGCTGTATCCGTTGTGCAGCTTTTGTGCGGACCCGGGTGGCAGCTCCGGGACGGAAAATCACCGGGGCCGGTGATGCGCTCCGGCGCGGCCCCGGCCTGCTCGTCGCCGCGAGTACGCTTTCACCAGGTCGTGCCCGCCGCCGTAGCCGACAAGGACGAGCCCATGCCTGATGAACAGAAGCTCCGTGCCCTGCTGGAAAAGCTCAGCCTGGACCGGAAAGTGCGGTTGCTCACCGGTGCGGACTTCTGGAGCACGCACGCCGAACCGGCCATCGGGCTGCGGCGGATGGTGCTGTCCGACGGCCCGTCCGGAGTGCGCGGGGAGACCTGGGACGAACGCTCGCCCTCGCTGAATCTACCCTCGGCGAGCGCGCTCGCGGCGAGCTGGGATCCCGGGGCCGCTTACCGATACGGCACCGCGCTCGCCGCCGAGGCGTGGCGCAAGGGAGTGCACATCGTGCTCGGGCCGACGATCAACCTGCACCGCAGCCCGCTGGGCGGCAGGCATTTCGAGGCTTTCTCCGAGGATCCGCTGCTGACCGGGAGAATCGCCGCGGGCTATGTCCGCGGACTGCAGGACCACGGTGTCGCGGCGAGCCCGAAACACTTCGTCGCCAACGATTTCGAGACCGAACGGTTGACCGCCTCGGTCGCTCTCGGCGAACGCGCCCTGCACGAGCTGTACCTCGCACCGTTCGAGACCGTGGTCACCGAGGCGGGCAGCTGGCTGGTCATGTCGGCCTACAACGCGGTGGGCGGCACCACGATGACCGAGCACCCGCTGCTCGAGGATCCGCTGTGCCGGGAATGGGGTTTCGACGGGGTGGTCGTCTCCGACTGGCAGGCGGTGCGCAGTACCGAGACCAGTGCCCGCGCCAGGCAGGATCTGGTCATGCCCGGGCCGAAGGGCGCCTGGGGTGCTGCCCTCGTCGAAGCGGTCGCGGACGGCCGGGTTCCCGAGGAGGCGGTGGACGAGAAGGTACTGCGGCTGCTCCGGCTGGCCGCGCGGGTCGGTGCGCTGGAAGGCGGGGAACCCGTCGCGGCCGCGCCCTCGGTCGACGGCCGCGCGTTCGCCAGAGAGCGGTGTGTGGACGGCATGGTGTTGCTGCGCAACGACAATGAACTGCCCTGGTCCGATACCGGACCGCGATCGGTCGCGCTGATCGGCGAACCCGCGGCGTGGCCACGTACCCAGGGTGGCGGCAGCGCCACCGTGCTGCCCGAACAGGTCAGCAGCCCGCTCGACGGCCTGCGCGCGGCGCTGGGGCCGGACCGGCTGCGCTTCAGCCGCGGAGTTCCGGTGCAGGAGGGGATCGCCGAACTGCCGCTCGATTCGCTGACCGATCCGGTTTCCGGGGAACCCGGGCTGCGGGCCAGGTTCCTCGACGCGACGGGAGGCGAACTGCGCACCGAGAACCGCCGGTCTCCCGCGCTGCGCTGGCTGGGCAACGCACCCGACGGCGCGGTCGTACTCGAACTGCGCACCCGGTACCGGGCGCAGGACTCCGCCCGGCCCGGGATCGCCTGTGCCGGCCGGGTGGAAGTGCACGCCGACGGGAAAACCGTGTTGGACACCGAACTCGCCGTCGATGCGGACAATCCGGCGGCGGCCCTGTTCGAGCCACCGAGCGCGATCATCCCGCTCGCCCTCAACGCCGGAAGCGAGGTGGAGCTCACGGTGCGGTACACCATCGGCGAACTGTCCGGGACCTTGCACGCGCTGGCGATCACGCTCGGCACCGAGACGGCGGTCATTCCGGTGGCGGACGGCATCGCGGCGGCGGTCGACGCGGCACGTGAGGCCGAGACCGCGGTGGTGTTCGTCGGCACCAATACCGAGGTGGAAAGCGAGGGCCACGACCGGAAGAACCTCGCCCTTCCCGGCGCGCAGGATGAACTGGTGCGCGCGGTGGCCGCGGTCAACCCGCGCACCGTGGTCGTTGTCGAGGCGGGCAGCCCGGTGCTCATGCCCTGGCGCGCGGAGGTCGCCGCGATCCTGCTCGGCTGGTTCGGTGGCCAGGAATTCGGGGCCGCGCTCGCCGATGTGCTGCTCGGCGCGTCCGAACCGGGCGGCCGGCTGCCGACCACCTGGCCGGGCGCCGAGGCGGATGTCCCGGTGCTCGATGTCACGCCGGTCGACGGCGAACTGCGTTATCCGGAGGGGGTGCACATCGGGTACCGCGCCTGGCTCGGATCCGGCCGTGAGCCCGCCTGGCCTTTCGGGCACGGTCTCGGTTACACCGGTTTCTCCTTCGACATCATCCGTGCCGATTCCCCGATCACCGGGGGAGAACCGGTCACCGTCCAGGCCACCGTGACCAACACCGGTACCCGTCCAGGGAAATGCGTGGCGCAGGTGTACGCCGCACGAACGGAGTCCACTGTGGACCGTCCGGCGCGCTGGCTCGCGGGATTCACCGTGCTGCACGCGGATCCGGGGCAGACCGTGACCGTGGACATCCCGGTTCCCGCCCGCTCCTTCGCGCACTGGGACCAAGGCTGGCGCTATGAACCGGGGGAGTTCGAGCTGCTGCTCGGCCGCTGCGCGACGGATCTGCCGCTGGCCACGACCGTCACCGTACGGTAGCCGCACGCCACGGTGATCACTTCCGGCTGGTCACGGTGACACCGAGGACCACAACGGCACCCCCGAGGATCTGCAGCGGGGTGACCTGGTCGCCGACCATCAACCAGGCGATCAGGATGCCGAAAACCGGGATCAGGTTGAGAATGTTGACCGCGGTGCTGGGCCGGAGCCGGGTCAGTCCGTGGGCGTAGCAGCCCATCCCGGCGATGGAACAGATCACCGCGAGCAGCAGCAGGCTGGTCATCGTGGCCGTCGGGGAGTGTGGTGCGTGCCAGTCGCCGATCTCGATCAGCGCGAGCGGAACGAAGGCGAGCGCACCGACGCGCACCTGGTAGTAGACGATCTGCGGAGTGGGGTAGCGCCCGGCCACATCCCGGGTCGCGAAATTGTAGAGGGCCCATACGATGCCGCTGACGATCAGCAGGATGTCCCCGAGCAGCCGGGCGTGACCGCCGGTCCCGTTGAACCCGACCACGAGGAAGACACCCGCGATCGCGAGCACGATCCCGGCGAGCTCGCGGGGTGGCGTCCGGCGGCGGTGCAGGATCAGGTCGAGCAGCGCGGTGAGGGCCGGATAGGAGGCGACGAGCAAGGCCGCATCGGTCGGAGTGGCCAGCTCGATGCCGAAGTTCTCGATGCTGAAGTACAGGGTGAATCCGAGGATGCCGCCGAGTGCGAGCCGCCGGCGATCCGTGCGGGACGGTTCCGGATAACGCTTGATCCAGTGCGCCCACACCGCGAGGATCGCGGCGGCGATGGCGAACCGGATGAGCCCGATCGTCAGCGGAGGCACATCGCGGAGCGCGACCTTGGTGAAGGTGTAGGAGGCCGCCATGATCAGCGCCGCGACGACCACGCTGAGGAACGCGATGCCGTTGCCGGTGGACCGGGAATCCGGCGGATCGGGTTGTCGCGTGCTCGGGGGGCTCGCTTCCGGGTCTTCGGCTCTGCGGTTCGGCGGCACGAGGTCGGTCTCCGGGGCTGTGGTCGCGGATGGATCGCCCAGATGGTCGTACAGGGACTGGACTTCGGTCAACGAGTCGCACCGGCGCGGCGGCCGGGTGTGAGCCGGGTCGATCGTGCAATCGCGTTGCACGGTGCCGTCCTGGAACGTTTGATGCCGCCTGCGGTGCGGAGATGGCAGCTTGGAAAGCGTGACGCAGCCGAACCCTCGTTCCCTTTCCCTTGCCGCACATACGGTCCCCGCCGGGCGATCCGCTGATCGGAGCCAGCTGCGGACTGCCGTGTACATGCTGGTCGTGCTGACCGCGGGCGCCTATCTGCCGAGCCCGCTCTATCCGGGGTACCAGGCGATGTTCGGGATCGGCGATCTGCTGATGACGGTGGTGTACGCGACCTTCGCACTGGTCAGCGCGCCCGCACTGGTGTTGTGCGGCTCGGTCTCCGATGCGGTGGGGCCCCGGCTGGTGCTGCGGGCGAGCCTGCTGCTGGCGGCGCTCGGCTCGGCCTGTTTCCTGTTCGCCTCGGGGCCTGCGTGGTTGCTGGCCGGGCGGGCTGCGCAGGGATTCGCCCTCGGGGCGGCCACCGGTGCGGCGGGTGCGCTGATCAGTGCGCGCAGCGGTGGCCGCCGGGCGGGCAGCGGGGCAGTGCTGGCCAGTATCGCGTTCGTCTCCGGTACCGCTGCCGGACCGGTCGCGGGTGGTTTTCTCGCCGAGTACGCCCCGGCTCCGCACCTGGTTCCGTTCGTGCTTCACCTGGTGCTGCTCGGATTCGGGTGGTGCCGGGTGGCTGGCCTCGATGCCTCGGTGCCCGCGGCACTGCGGTGGAAACCGGCGTTACCGGAGGTTCCCTGTGGGATGCGCCGGTTGTTCGCCACGGCCGCGGCGAGCGGATTTCTCGCCTGGACGGTCGCCGGTCTGTTCCTCGCCGTGATCCCGACCCTGCTCACCAGGACCATGCAGGCCGGTACCGCCCTGGTCGGCTGTGTCCTGGGGGCGGTGCTGATCTGTTCGGTGCTGACCCAGCCGTTCGTGCCGCGGATCGGAACCCGGGCGGCGCAGCTGTCCGGGCTCGGCGCGCTTCTGGTGAGCCTCGGTCTGCTCGCCGCGACCGCCGGTGGCTCGGTAGCGGTCACTCTGATCGCGGCCGTGGTCGCCGGGTGCGGGCACGGCCTGGCCTACGGCGGGGCGGCGAGTGCCATCGATGTCGTCGCCCCGGCGGACAAGCGCGGCGCCATCACCGGTGCGCTGCACCTGGCCTTCTATCTCGGTGCGGGATGTCCCGCGGTCGTGGTCGGCCTGATCACGCTCGGGCATTCACTGGCGACCGCGACCACTTGGGTCACCGCGGGCACCGCCGCGCTCGTCCCGATGGTCGCCGTGGCCGTCGTGCTCGTCGCCCAGCCGAGGATCGCGCTCGTGACGGGGAATACCGTGCTCCGTTAGGCGGTGGCCCGCGCCCGGCAGGGCGCACCGGTGTGCCTATTCGTTCCCGCGGCGGTGATGATCGAATCGAGCCGGTCCCTGGTGCGGGCCAGATCGGTGATGCAGCTGTTGAGGCGGTTCCGTTCCGCGGCCAGCCGCTCGAACAGCACGGGAGCGGCACGGCCGTCCAGCACGCACGGCATGAGTTCCACGATCGGTGACGCGCATCCCTTGAGGCGACTGGAATTGAAGTGACCCGGTACGGTCAGTGGCCGGTCTGGTCGTCGGCGATTCGGACGAGCACACTGCGTTCGGCAGGCCAGGCGATCTCGGTTGGCCTGCCGATCTGGATCTCGCGGTCCTCGTCGTGCGAGATCCAGAAGGAGCAGCGTTCCCCGGAGGGGAGGGTTCCGGTGCACAGCACACGATCGCCGAGGAACACCTTCTCGGTGACCGTGATCGCGAAGGTGTTCCACTGCCGGGCCGGGTCGGGGATCAGATGGGCGTCCTCGGGGCGCAGCACGACCCGGAGTCTGTCGCCCGGACTGACCCGATCCGTGGCGCTGCCCCGAATCGGCTGCCCGCAACCGGCGCGGGTGGTGACGTGGCCGGGCGACACGTCGAGGCAGTGCACGTCGAGGAAAGTGGCGGCGCCGACGAAACCGGCTACGAAGTCATCGGCCGGTCGCTCGTAGATCTCGCGGGGGCTGCCGATCTGGCGGACCCGGGCATCGCGCATGACGACGGTACGGTCGCTGAGCCCGAGCGCTTCGTCCTGATCGTGGGTGACGTAGATGATGGTGGTGCCGACTTCCTGGTGCACCCTGCGCAGTTCGGCCTGCATCTGTTTGCGCAGGGACCGGTCGAGCGCGGACAACGGTTCGTCCATGAGCAACACCGGCGGTTTGTGCACGATCGACCGCGCCACCGCGACGCGCTGCTGCTGGCCGCCGGAGAGCTGTCGCGGGTAGCGGTCGCGCAGCTGCCCGAGACCGACGATCTCGAGTGCCTCCTCGATGCGTTTTTTCGCCGCGGGCCGGGCCTTCCGGCGGACCTTGAGCGGGAATCCCACGTTTTCCGCGACGGTCATGTGCGGAAAGAGCGCGTATCCTTGCAGCACCATGCCGAGGTTGCGTTTGTGCGTCGGCAGCCGGGTGATGTCGCGTTCGGCGAGGGCCACCGAACCGACGTCCGGGGCCTCGAATCCGGCGATGATGTTGAGCGTGGTGGTCTTGCCCGAACCGCTCGGCCCGAGCAGGGACACGAATTCTCCTTGGCCGACCGAGAGATCGATGTCCCGGACCGCGGTGACGGCGCCGTAGTTCTTGCCGATACCGGTGAGGGTGAGCGAACCGGCGGTGCTCTGACAACTGGTGGACATGGACGGAATCCCTACAGTCGGATCTGGATATCGGTGCGTTTTCGCGACCACCGCACGAGCAACAGGGCGGCGAGCAGGAGCACCAGCGTGACGACCGTCAGCACGGTCGCCGCCACCGGTACGAGCGGATTCACGTCGTAGGTGATGCTGTTGAACATCTGCACCGGCAGGGTCGGAAGCGTGTCACCGGCGATGAACAGGGCGATCACGGCCTCGTCGAACGAGGTCATCAGCCCGATCAGGGCTCCGGCACCGACCGCGGGTGCGATGATCGGGAGCACCACACTGCGAAAGGCGGTGAACGATCCGGCTCCGCAGACCCGCGCCGCGCGCACCAGGCGGAAATCGAAGGTCTGCAGTGCCGCGGTGACGGTCAGCACGACGAAGGGTATCTCCAGCACGGCATGGGTGGCTGCGACCATCCAGAGGTTCCCGACCAGATGGAACCGCAACAGGATCAGATAGGCGCCGAGCCCGAACACCACGATCGGGATCATCATCGGCAGCATCAGGGTGGATTCCACGAGGTTCTTGAACCGGGAACGTCCGCGGACCAGCCACCAGGAGGCGGCCACCCCGATCGGCAGCGAGATGAGCACGGAGACGAGTGCGACATTCAGGCTGCGTTGCAGCGCGGTTCGCCACTGCATGTCCGCGAAGAATTCCTGGAAATAGCGGGTGGAGAATCCCGGTGGCGGGAATTCGAGGAACTGGCTGGTGCTGAACGCGAGCGGGATCACCACCAGGCTCGGCACGATCAGGAACAGTGCCAGCAGGCAGGCGTAGACGGTGTTGATCGCGCGCAGCAGTTTGGAGTCCATGTCACCGGTACCTCCGTTCCAGGCGGCCGACGAGCCGGAACAGCACGAAGCACGCCAGAGCCACCACGGCGAGCACGGCACCGATCGCCGCGCCGAACCCCCAGTTGGTCGCGGTGTTGATCTGTACGCTGATGAGCTGGCCGACCATCATGTCCTGTGGCGAACCGACGACGGCGGGAATGATGTAGTACCCCAGGGTCGTCACGAACACGATGATGGATCCCGAAGCGATTCCGGGCAGCATCAACGGGAGTGAGACCCGGAGGAACCGGGTGACCCGGTTGGCACCGCAGATCGCCGCTGCGCGTTCCAGTGCGGGGTCCAGTCTGCGAATGTTGTCGTAGAGTGCCAGCAACATGTACGGGACGCCGTACTGGGTCATCGCGATGATCGTCGCGGTACGCGTGTGGGCCAGCGAGCCGTCGGCCCCCATGAGCCCGATCGCGTGCAGTGCCTCGGGAATCGGGCCACCCTTGCCGAGCAGTGCAAGCCAGGCGTAGGCGCGGACGATGACGCTGAAGAACAGGGTGCACAGGACCGCGCCGAGGAACAGGTTCCGCAGGCGCGCCCCCGCTTTCGCGACGAACATCGCGTACGGCAGCGCGAGCACCAGGCTGATCACGGTCACGATCAGCGAGACGGACAGGCTGCGCCCCAGCACGCCGAGCGCGAGCGAGGAGGTGAAGACATCCCGGATGTGGCTGAGTCCGGCCGGTGCTTCGGTGAACGCCGTCGAGAGGACGAGCACGGTCGGGATCAGGAAGACCGGGATGACCAGTGCGAGCGCGGGAAGGGTGAGCAACCAGGTGCGTTCCCGGCGTCGTTTGGTGTCCGGGCTGCGTGCGGTGCTCGGCCGGGTCGTTGCCGTTGTCATGGTGTTCATGCGCTTGCCCAGGTGTTCCATTTGTCGGTGGCCTCGTCGAAATTCTTGGCCCACCACGAGAGATCGATCGATCCGACTGCCTTGGCGAGATGGGCTGGTTCGAGGTTGAGCCACTGGCGTTCGGCCGGGCTCATCTTCCGCAGAGCGGTGTGCGTTGTCGGGCTGTACCCGGTCGCTCGGGATCTGCCGACGATGACGTCGGGACGGTTCATGTAGCGCAGTAGCCGGACCGTCTCGTCTTTCTGCGGATCGTTGGCCGCGACCACGTCGTATCCACCGTCCTGCAGATTGTCCTGCCATTCGAGCGCCACCGGTTTACCGGCGCGCGCCACCGCCGCGGCGCGGTTGTTCCACGCGAACGCGAAGGGAGCGGTACCCGCCGAGAGTTGTTGTTGCAGCTCGGCACCGGAATTCCAGAACGTCAGCGAACCCTTGATCGAATCGAGTTTGCCGATCGCGCGATCGATGTCGAGCGGATACAGGTCCCGATAGGGGACGCCGTCGCCGAGCAGCGCTATCTCCAGCATGCCGAAGGGCCAGTTGTAGATGCTGCGTTTGCCCGGAACCGCGCGCGGATCGAGGAATTCGCTCCACGAGCGCGGGTGTCTTCCGGGATGATCGGTGCGGTAGGCGATGGCGAAACAGTAGCTGCCGCTGGCGATTCCCCACGGCAGGACGGGTTTGCTGCCACCGGGAAGCTCGATGTAGTCGTGCACGTCTCCGGTGACGACCTCGTTGCCGATATTCGCCCACCACTCCTGGTGCTGGAAGGTGTACCAGCCTTCGAAGTCGATCCAGTTCCAGGTGATCCGGTCGTTTTTCTGCTGCGCTCGATAGCGGCCGTAGTCGACCGGCGCGGTCACCCGGACCGGAATGCCGGTCATCTTCTGGAACGGGGTGGCGACCAGTTTCTGATAGCCCTCGCCGGTGGTGCCGCCCCAGGTCACCATGGTCAGGGTCTGCTTGCCCGAGGTGGCGGTCATCCCGCAGGCCGACAGGGCGGTGCCGCCGAGCAGCGCGGCGCCACCGCCCAGAAATCCCCGACGTGTCACCACCATGGTCATTCGCCCCGGCAGTGCTCGTCGATCGCCCTGCGCAGGGCGGCCTGGCTGGAGACGGCGGCGGGAACCCCGGCGTAGACCGCGATCTGGCGGAGCACCGCGGTCAACTGGTCCGGGGTGACCCCGTTCCGCAAGGCGCCCTTGGCATGGGCCTCGAACTCGTTGACCCGGCCGAGCGCGGCCGCGATCGCGAGCACGACGAGGCTGTGCTGTTGCCGGCTCAGCCGTTCGTCGGTCCAGATCTCACCCCAGCAGTAGGTGGTGAGGAATCGCTGGAACTCGACGGTGAGGTCATCGGCGTGGGCCCCGGCCTTGTCCACATAGTCCGCGCCGAGCACGGTCCTGCGGACCTTCATTCCGGCGTCGTGGATGTCCTGGCCGTCAACAGTCTCGGACATGGTCGAGAATCTCCTTGGTGATGAGGTCGGGAATTTCCGACAGAATCGAATGCCGTACTCCGGGGAACACCACGTGTCTGCCGGTGCGCACGCTTTCGGCGATGCGCCGGGTCATCTCCGGTGGCGAGCCGATATCGAGTTCTCCTGTCATGGCAAGGGTCGCGGCGGTGATCGTGCCGAGCTCGGCGGCCAGATCCGTGGTGGCCAGCACGCGGTACGCGCGGGCGTAGGAATCCGGGTCCAGCGCGGCCATCCGGGCCAGTGTCCGGTCCCGAACCTCGGGGTGCGCGTGCAGGTATTCGGCCGAATACCACCGTTCGACGCTTTCCTTGGCGACCGCCTCGGGGCCATCGTTCTCGATCCGGTCGAGCCGGTCCAGGACGGCGGCCCGCTGCTGCGGTGTGCGGCCCGCTACCGCGGAGATCGTCACCAGGCTCCGTACCCGCTCCGGATGGCGCGCCGCCAGGCGCTGGGCGATCAGCCCGCCGAGGGAGAATCCGATGACGTGCGCGGCCTTGATCCCGAGGTGATCCATGACTTCGAGCTGATCGGCGGCGAAGTCGTCGATGTCCCAGGTTCCGGCGGGAGAGTGCGAACGGCCGTGCCCGCGCAGATCCTGGCGTACTACCGGGGCGTACAGGGTCAGCTGTCCGGCGATGGCGTTCCAAGAACCCAGATCGCTGCCGACACCGTGGATCAGTACGCAGGGCGTCGCCTCGTTGCCCGGTGACTCGAAGAGGGTGTGTATGCCGGGTGCCGGGCTCATCGGGGTTCCCCGGTGGCGAACGCCGGGATCACCTGCTCGGCGAACAGTTCCAGGCTGCGCATCTCGAGTTCGTGCGGTACGCCGAACGTCGCGCCGTACAGGAAGACGTCGGTACCCGCCTGTTCGTACCGGTGCAGTTTCTCGATCACCTGGGACGGTGTCCCGAAAACCAGGTTCTGCCACAGTTCCTCGGCTGTCGGCGGCTGTGTTCCCGGCTTCTGGTACGGATGTACGAAGCCCTCGTGCACCTCACCGTCGGACTGGAACAGCGAGTTGAAGTACGGCTCTCGGGCGAGCGCGGCGTCGGGGCCGACCTCCCACTGCCCCGGATCCTCGTACACGAATGCGTCCCGCAGCGTCATCATGCGCGGCACATGCCCGTTTCCGACCGAAGCGACGGCCTTGTCCAGCCGTTCGCGCAACGAGACCACTTCCTCGAAGGGCATGTTCAGCGGTGCGACCATGACGTTGCAGCGTTCCCGGACCGCCAGTTCGAACAGTTCCGGGTGACGGGCGGAGATCCACAGGGGCGGACCGCCGGGCTGGGTCGGCCTCGGTGTCGACGTCGTCGCGGGAAAGCTGTACTTGGCGCCATCGTGGGCGTAGTCGCCCGCCCAGAGTCCGCGCAGCGCGGGCACCAGCTCGGCCAGGCTTTCCCGCGCGATTTCCGGGGCGATTCCGCCGGCCATGCGGGCGAACTCGTAGGTGTAGGCACCGCGCCCGATGCCGAGTTCGAGGCGGCCGTCACTGAGCAGATCCACCAGTCCCGCTTCGCCCGCCAGCCGGACCGGGTGCCAGTAGGGGGCGCACAATACCGCCGTACCGAGGCGGATCCGCTCGACGCGCTGCGACCACGCCGCCAGTTGCGCCAGCGGGTTCGGCGCCATCGTCAGCTCATGTCCATGGTGTTCGCCACAGAAGACCGTGTCGAATCCCGATCGGTCCGCGAACTCCACGATTTCATTGGCGCGGTCGCGTAATTCCGCGGTGGAGATCCGCGCGTCGATACGGCCGAGATCGAGCATCAAAGCGAACTTCATGATGACCCTTCGTCGTCGTCGTCGTCGTCGTTGTCGTTGTCGTTGGGTTCGGGTGCCGGGCTCCGGGATCTGGTCAGCCGGAGAGCTGCACGACGTTGCCGCTGAGTTCGGTGCCGGAGTAGATGCCGAACGTCGGCCCCTCCCGCTCCCGGGCATAGCGCCGCAGAATGGAGCGCTCCACAGTGGACGCGATCCGGCTCAGGGTCGTCTCGGTCAACGGATAGAGCGAGGCGCGGTCGGAGTCCAGCCGCCCCTTTCCGGTGGTCGAGCGGTAGACCATGGTCAGCCGGCCGGAGGTCTCGGAGTTGTAGGCGGAGTAGAGAAACTCGATGGTCATCGGCGCTCCGACCAGGGCAGTTCCTTCCCGGCAGAGGCTGCGCTCACTGAGCTGACGGGCGTGCACCGGCGCCGTCGGGATGGCCAGCCGCCCATCCGGCAGGTGGGTGAGCGCGACCGATCCCTGTGGTGTCTCGACGATCCAACCGGCGCGGATGGCCTGGCCCTCGCCGCCGGAGTCGGCGAGTTGCGGGGCGGGGGCGAAGCTGACGAACCGGCCCTGATGGAACGCCAGCGGCTGCCCGCCGCGCTCGGCGTAATCGGTGACGGCACCGAACAGCACGGCATGGTCGCCGATATCGATCGTCTCGGCCCTGCGGCATTCGATCCATGCGGTGGCGGCCCGCAGTATCGGGTGCCCGAGCGGGCTCTGGTCGACTTCGATCCCGTCGAACTTGTCCGAGCGCTTGCTCGCGAACCGGGTGGCGAGTTCCTGGTCCTCGGCGCCGAGGATATTGATCACGTAACCACTGGCGGCGGTGAACACCGGGAAGCTCGCGGCGCGGTTGTCCACGCAGACCAGTACCCGTGGCGGGCGCAGGGAGACGGAGGTGAACGAGTTCACCGTGATCCCGCGCCACGAACCGTCTTCGGCGCGGGTGCTGACGATGGTGACCCCGGTGACGAAGGTTCCGAGTGCCTGACGCAGGGCCCGTAGTTCGGATTCGGACAGCTTGCGATGCGGATCAGCCACGGTTCCTCCTCATTGAAGAACGGTCAACAGCTGTCTTACAGGTGACAGTAGCAAGCAGTTGTCAGATAGAACAAGAGTTGAGAAGATGCGGAGATGACGAGCTACTCGCTGCGCGCGATCGAGCGGCCACCGGCATTGATCCGGGATCAGGTTGCCGCCGAGTTGCGCCGCGCGATATCGAATCTGGAGCTGCGGCCCGGTCAGATGCTGGTCGAGCGGGAACTGTGCGAGAGCACCACCGCGAGCCGGGCCACCGTCCGGGAAGCCCTTCGCCAGTTGCAGAGCGAAGGACTCGTGGTTTCCTCCACCGGTCGCGGCAGCTTCGTGGCGACACTGACCAGGGACGAGGCGCGGGAAATCTACGAGGTCCGGGAGGCACTGGAAGGCCTTGCCGGTTATCTGTTCGCCGAGAACGCGGACCAGCACGATCGGGACGCCCTCGAATCGGCCTGCGCCGAGGTCGCCGATGCGGTCCCGGAAGTCGTGGATGTGCTGCGGGCGAAAGCGCGGTTCTACGAAGTGCTCATGGCCGGTAGCCGGAATTCGGAACTGAGTCGCCAGTTGCACGGAATGAACATGCGGGCGACCCTGGTGCGGTCGCTTTCGCTCGCGCAACCCGGCCGGACCGACCAGATGATCAAGGAAATTCGCGCGATCGTGAAAGCGGCCGTTACCGGGAAAGCCGAACGAACTCGTGAGCTGTGCGCGCAGCACGTACGCAATGCGGCGCAGGCCTACAACGAGGCCGCCGACCAGATGTCTTCCTGAATCATCCGTGCCGCAATGACGCGCCGAGAAAAGGAATTCCTCGTATGACATCGCACAATCGAGTTCGTAATGCGCGGGGCGCCGCCGATTTCGACCAGGAGTGGTCGATGCTCATCGGTGGTGAGTATTCCGGTTCCGGAAACACGCGCACGGTCGTCGACCCGGGAACGGGGGAACGGCTCGTCCAGGTTCCGGAGGCGGATGCCGGCCACGTGGACGCGGCGGTGCGCGCCGCCCGGGCGAGTTTCGAGGACGGCCGGTGGGCGGCGAAACCGGCTCCGGAACGGGCCAGGGTGCTGTGGCGCCTTGCGGACCTGATAGACGAGTACGCGGATGATTTCGCGCTCGCCGAAAGCCTCGATCAGGGGATGCCGTACCACAAGGCGCGCCAGGGCATGGTTCCGGAAGCGGCGCGCTGCCTGCGGTACTACGCCGGATGGGTGGACAAGATCTCGGGGCGTTCGGAGCGCCTGCACACCGGCAACGGCACCTATCACGCCTACACCGCGCGGCATCCCATCGGCGTGGCGGGGCTGATCATTCCGTGGAACTCGCCGCTGCTGATGGCCGCGTGGAAACTCGGTCCCGCGCTGGCGGCCGGCTGCTCGGTCATTCTCAAGCCCGCCGAACAGACCCCGCTCACCGCGCTCATGCTCGCCCCACTGCTGGAGGAAGCAGGGTTTCCCTCCGGGGTCGTCAACATCGTCACCGGCGACGGAGCCGTCGCCGGAGCCCGGCTCGCCGAGCATGAGGGAGTCGACAAGATCGCCTTCACCGGATCCACCGAAGTCGGGCGGCTGATCGTGCAGGCCGCCCTGGGCAATCTGAAAAAGGTCTCGCTTGAACTCGGCGGAAAATCACCGGTGATCGTCTTCGGGGATGCGGACCTGGACAAAGCCGTCGAGGGAGCGGCGGCGGCGATCTTCTCGAACTCCGGGCAGATCTGCACGGCGGGCTCACGGTTGTTCGTCCACGACTCCATCTTCGACACCGTCACCGAGGCGGTGGCCGAGATCGGCCGCGGGATCCGGCTCGGATACAGCCAGGACGCCGGGTCGCAGATGGGCCCGGTGATCTCGCAGGAGCAGCGCGACCGGATCCTGGGATACATCGAAGCCGGTGTCGCCGACGGTGCCACGGTGCTCAGTGGCGGGGGAAGCCGCGCACCCGGGTATTTCGTCGAGCCCACGGTACTGACCGGAGTGGACGCCTCGATGGCGGTCGCCCGCGAGGAGATCTTCGGGCCGGTACTCGCCGCCCAGCGCTTCACCGGCGAAGATTCGGTCGTCGCGGCGGCCAACGACACCGAATTCGGGCTGGCGGCCTCGGTGTGGACCCGTGATATCGGCCGCGCGCACCGGGTCGCCGGCCGGATCCGCGCCGGCCGGGTCGGGATCAACGTGCACGGTCTCGCCGACGTCACCATGCCCACCGGCGGCTTCAAACAATCCGGCTGGGGCCGGGAACTCGGACCGGATGGCCTCGATCTGTTCCTCGAAACCCAATCCGTGTTCAGCGAAATCGGCCACTGATCCGGAAATCGACCGTGATCCTCAGCCTGGCGTGCCCTCGGCCGCGAGCTGCGGCATGACCTCCGCCGCGAAGAGCTCGATGTGGCCGAGGTCGGCGAGATCGAGGATCTGCAGGTAGAGCCGGTCGATTCCGGTGCGCTCGCGCCACCGGCCGATAGCGTCGACCACCTGCGCCGGTGAGCCGGCCAGTGCGTTGGTCCGCATGTTCTCCGGAGCCGCCGCGGGCAGGGCGCGCTCGGCGATCTCGGCGTCGGTGCGGCCGAGAGCCAGTGTCTGCCCGATCGACCGGGGCAGGTTCGCCGGTTCCCGCCCGGCGCTGCGGCAGGCGGCGTCCACCCGCTCGAACTGTTCGACTGCGGTGTCGATCGAGGCGAAGGTCAGATTGAACTCGGCGGCGAAGCGGGCGGCCAGCGCGGGTGTGCGCCGCGGCCCGTATCCGCCGATGATCACCGGCGGTCCGGGTTGCTGCACCGGGCGGGGCAGTGCCGGGCAGTCGGTGAGCGTGTAATGCGTGCCCGCGTAGGAGAACCGTGCACCGGGCGGGGTCGCCCACAGTCCGCTCAGGATCTCCAGCTGCTCGGTGAACCGGTCGAACCGTTCGTGCACGGAGGGGAACGGGATGCCGTAGGCCGCGTGCTCGGCGGCGAACCAGCCCGCGCCGAGACCGAGCTCGATCCGGCCGCCGCACATCTCATCGGCCTGGGCGACGGTGATGGCGAGCATGCCCGGCAGCCGGAAGGTCGCGGCCGTGACCAGGGTGCCGAGCCGGATCCGCGTGGTCTCGCGCCCCAGCGCGGACAGCGTGGTCCAGGCGTCGGTGGGGCCGGGCAGACCCTCGGATCCGTCCATGGCCAGCACGTGGTCGGAACGGAAGAAGCCCTCGAAACCGGTTTCCTCGGCCAGCCGGGCGACCCGCAGCAGCTCGCTGTAACCGGCGCCCAGCTCGGGTTCGGTGAAGATTCGGAAGTCCACGGCCACCAAGCTACGCGCGCCGGATCAGTGGGTGCCGACGATGCGCAGGCGATCTCGGCGTAGTGCTCGCCGACGTTCGCTGGGGACCAATGGCCCTCCTCGTGATACCAGCGGGCGATGTCGATACCGGGGGAGAGCACGGCGACCGCCGCCATGGACGGATCGGGGACGTCGAAGACGCCCGCCGCGGCGCCGCGCTCGACGAGCGCGCGGACCTCGTCCTGGATCCGGTGCCGGATGGCGCTGATCTCGGCGTGGTGCGCGGGAGTGAGAGCCGCCGGCTCGTGGTCACGATCCGTGCCCCGGTGTGGCCCTGTGCGTGGTGGGCGGCGAAATCGCGGACCACGGCACGCCGCGCCGCCGCCGGATCCCCGGCCGAGTCGATCGCCTGGCGGATGATCCGCAGGGTGTTTCGTGCCCCGAGCGGGAGATGAGGTAGACCAGCTCCTCCTTGGACTTGTGGTGCACGTACAGCGCGGCCGGGTTCATCCCGGCGGTCTCGGCGATGTCCGGCGTCGTGGTCCCATGGAAGCCCCGCTTGGCGAACGCGGATGTGGCCGCGTCCAGCAGGCGAGCGCGCCTCATTGTTTTCCCTCGTCCGGTGTCGACCTCGACGACATGTGTGCGTGACGTCCCGACTCGAATCGGCAGTAGGCTGGCCCGTGACGATCGGTTCTCTCGTCCAGCACGCTACCGAATAAGCAAGCGCGTAGTCATGACACGCGGGAGTGTTCATGCCCGAGGCCGTGATCGTCGCTACCGCCTGTTCGCACCGTGGATCCGGCGGCGGTGGGGCTCACGGATTTCGGCCGTCCGCAAGGGTTTCTGGCCCGACAGGGCACCGCAGGAGGAAGCAGCTGGACACCTCGCGCGGCCGGGACCTGCCCGAGGACCGGATCACCGATCCGGCGCTGATGCTGGTCTGGCACCGGATTTCAGACGCCAGGGACCCCGACAGTGCGACCGCGGCCGCCATCGCCCAAGTCTGCTGCGGTGATCTCGCCGTCACCGCCGCGGAGAAAGCCATTCAGCTCCACGGCGGTATCGGCATGACCTGGGAGCACCCCGCGCGTCTGTCCCTCAAACGAGCCAAAGCCGAGCAGCTCGCCTTCGGCGCCCCCCGGACAGCAGCGGACGAAGTTGCCCGAACTGATCGAGTTGCCGGGGCCACGGTGCACCGTGCCGGTGCAGCTCAGCCGGGGACCTTGTCCAGGAAGCCGCGCACATCCGCGATCCGGTCCTGGTCGTCGAGAACGAGCACATCGAATCCGATCACGACCGGCTCCGCGCCCCGCGGTCCGAGACCCCACTGGAAACGCATCTGCTTGTGGTGTGCGTCGACGGCGCCGACAGGGGAGAAGACGAAATCGGGGAACTGCTGCTGCACTTGTTCGATGACGGCGCCGATGTCTCCGTGGCCGCGGGCCTCGGCCAACGGATCGGTGTAGCCGGCTTCCGGGGCCCAGTGCTCGGCGAGCAGCCTCGTCCGCTCCGCACCGGTGGCGTTCCAGGTGGCCAGGTAGTTCTCGACAACGGTCTGCATGACGTGTCCTTTCCGAAGTTCGGTTTTGCTGACGGGACAAGATTGGCCCGTACCGCGCAGCCGGTCCATGACCTCTGAGGTCATGGAATCCCGTCGTCGAGGTCCTAGACTTCCGGTATGACCGCAGCCGCTGCCCGTCCCGTCGGCCCGTTGTTGCGCAGCTGGCGGGAGCGGCGCCGATTCAGCCAGCAGGAGCTCTCCGAGCTGTCCACCGTGTCGGCAAGGCACCTGAGCCGAGTGGAGACCGGGAAGGCCCGGCCGACACCGGAGATGCTGCTGCATCTGGCGGAGCACCTCGATATCCCGATCCGGGAGCGCAACCAGTTGCTGCTCGCCGGTGGGTACGCGCCCCGGTACACCGATCAGCCACTCGGGGACAGCTCGAACGCGGTGGTGCTCGACGGGCTTCGCGGTCTGCTCGACGCGCACCTGCCGTACCCGGCCCTGTTACTGGACGACTACTGGGAAGTGGTCGACGCGAACACGGCGGTGGACGTCCTGCTCGCCGGTTGTGCCACCGAACTGGTGCAGCCGCCGATCAACGTGATCCGGCTGTGCCTGCACCCGGACGGCCTCGCCTCCCGGATCGTCAACCGTGGCCAGTGGGCCGCGCACCTGCATCAGCAGCTCCGGTACCGGGCCGAGCGCACCGGCGCGGCACGGCATCGTGAACTGGTTGAGGAAGTCACGAACTACCTGGCGGATCTGCCCCGGACCCCGGCACCTGCCAGTCCCGTGCTCACCCTCGACCTTGCCACCGACAGTGGAACGCTGCGCTTCTTCAGCACCTCGGCACGGCTGGCCACGGCGACCGACGCCACCCTGGAAGGCCTGCACCTGGAGACATTCCTGCCCGCCGACGCACGGACGAAAGAACTGCTCGGTGCTGCGACTGCTTGACGGGCGCGGCGCCTCAGTCCTGCGGTTCGTAATCACCGACCTGTTCGGTGTCGTCCTCCAGATCGAAAACGACCCGGTCGATCGTTCCGGTGAACGGGAATTCCCCGGAGTAGGCCTGACTGACCGGTGAACAGCCGTCTCTGCCGAGATCCAGTCCGCCCCAGGACATGAAGTATCGCGAAGTCTCCGGCATTTCCACCTCGGCCAGCACCCGGTCCCCGGACAGGATCCGCCCGACACCGGCGAGTGCCCCGGTCTTGCGGAACGTATAGGTGAAGGTGTGCGGACCGGTGGTGAGCTCGACCGGTGCGCTGACCCGGTAGATCCCGCCGTAGTAGTTGTAGTCGTGGTGGATCCGGGAATCCTTGATGTAGAAGGAATATCCGCCGCCGACCGAACCACAGGCGATGAGCACGCCCTCGTCCTCGGGGCCACACTCCACGTGCGCGGTGAGGGTGTACGAGCGGTCGAGGATGAACGGGGTCGCCCCGTTCGGCACGTGGCTGCAGCCGCCCCACAGGGTGATGTGGTTCCTGCTGCGCACCGCGTCCGGTCGGGCGCTGGCCGCGGCTCTGCGCGCGGCGAACCGGCGGTCGTCGAGCGGAAGGACGTCGTAGCGGCCGGCCTGGGCCCACCATTCCTCGATCATGGCGCGCAGCCGTTCCGGATGGCGCGCGGCGAGATCGTGGCATTCGGAGAAATCCGAATCGAGGTGGTAGAGCTCCCAGACGTCGTCCTCGTAGCGGGTGTCCGCGGCGTGGTAGGCGACCGCTTTCCAGCCGTCCTGCCACAGCGCGCGGCTGCCGAACATCTCGAAGTATTGCACCTGTTTGCGGCTCGGGCCGTCCGATTCGAAGGAATAGCGCATGCCGGTTCCGTGTATCGGCATCTGCGGCACGCCGTCGACGGTCTCCGGCGCGCGCATGCCGAGGACCTCGAGGACGGTCGGCACGATGTCGACGACATGGTGGAACTGATTGCGCACCGCACCACGCGCGGAAATCCCGTCCGGCCAGGAGATGATGAGCGGATCCCGCACCCCGCCCGCATGGGTGTTCTGTTTGTACCGCTTCAGTGGGGTGTTCTCGGTCATCGCCCAGCCGAGCGGATAGTTGTTCTGCACCCGCCAGGTTCCGATGTCCTCGAAGTACCGCTGGTTGTATTCGACCGAATCGATTTCCTCGTTCTCGTAGGTGGCCATGTTGACCGAGCCGTGGTGCTGGCCCTCCTGGCTCGCCCCGTTGTCGGAGAGCAGCACGAAAACGGTGTTGTCCAGCTGGCCGAGCCGTTCGAGATGGTCGAGGAACCGGCCGAGCTCGTGATCGGTGTGTTCGAGGAAGGCCGCGTACGCTTCCTGGAACCGGGCGTAAAGCCGTTGCCGCTCGCCGGGGAGCTCGCCCCAGGCGGGTACGCCCGGGTTGCGCGGAGCCAGCTCGGTGTCCGGGGTGACGATGCCGAGTTCCTTCTGCCGCGCCAATCTCGCCTCGCGCACCGCGTCCCAGCCGTGGTCGTAGGCGCCGCGGTACTTGGCGAGATAGTTTTCCGGGGCCTGGTGCGGGGAATGCATCGCACCGGTCGCGAAGTACAGCAGGAACGGTTTGTCCGGGGCGAGCGAGACCTGGTCGGTCACGAAGGAATTGGCGTGGTCGACCAGATCCGCGGTGAGGTGGTAGCCGTCCTCCGGTTTCGCGGGCGGATCCACGCGGTGGTTGTCGTAGGTCAGTTCCGGGTGGAACTGGTCGGTGGCCGCGTCCAGGAAACCGTAGAACCGGTCGAACCCGCGTCCGAGTGGCCACTGGTCGAACGGTCCCGCGGTCGAGGTCTGGTCCGCGGGGGCGATGTGCCATTTGCCGATGGCGAAGGTGGCGTAGCCCTCGCCGCGCAGCATCTCGGCGATGGTTCCCGCGTTGTGGCTGACCGCGCCGCGTTTGCTGGGGAAACCGCTGTCCGCATTGGCGATGATGGACATCCCGACCGAATGATGGTTGCGTCCGGTCAGCAGTGAGGCGCGGGTGGGGGAGCAGAGGGCGGTGGTGTGGAAGTTGGTGTACCGCAATCCGCGCCCGGCCAGCCGGTCGATGTTCGGTGTGGCGATCTCACTTCCGTAGCAGCCGAGGCTGCCGAAGCCGACATCGTCGAGCAGCAGCAGCACCACGTTGGGGCTGTTCGCCTCCGGGGCCCGCAGCTGGGGCCACCAGGGTACGGAATCCCGGTACGTGCGGCCGATGTGCCCGCCGAACTCAGTGCCAGCCAAGTCAGTACTCCTCATTCAGATCACGCCGGTAGGTCTCCGGCAGGAAATGGGTGCAGGCTCCGGTGATCACGGCGAGCACGACCACGAAACCGCACACCAGCCAGGGCTCTCCGCCGCCGAGCAACAGCAGTGAGGCCGCGATGGCCGGCACGAAACCGGCCGCGAGCGAAGAAAGCTGGAACACCACCGAAGTTCCGGTGAACCGCACCCGTGCGTCGAATAGTTCGGGAAGCATCGCGCCGGACGGGGCGAACACCATGCCGACCCCGACCGGGAAACCGAGCAGGAACGCGAGGCACACCAGCACCGGATTCGCCGTGTTCATCAGCAGAAAACTGGGGAACACCGCGAGGCCGACGAGCACCGCGCCGAGCATGATCACCGGTTTCCGGCCGTAGCGATCCGAGAACCGGCCCGCGATCGGCACCGTGATCATCTGCAGCACCAGGGCGAGCGCCACGCCGAGCAGTGCCACCGGTTTCGCCAGCTGCAGCCCGGTGGTGAGGTAGCTGATGCCGAACACGATGAACACCGCCCAGGTACCGGCATCCGCCACCCGCGCGCCGAACGCCTTGAGGATCGTGAGCGGGTAGCGGCGCAGCAGGGTGGGCACCGGCATCCGCACCGGACCGCCGGACTGCTTCATCCGCGCGAAGGCCGGCGTCTCCACCACCTTGAATCGCAGATACAGTCCGGCGATCAGGATGAAGACACCGAGCAGATACGGCACCCGCCAGCCCCACGTGAGCAGCTGCTGTTCGGGAAGTGCCGCGACGAAGGCGAACACGACCACGATCGAGAGCAGTTGCCCGGCGGGATTGCCCATGCACGCCCAGGTACCCCAGAAGCCGCGTTTGCCCTGAGGTGCGTGCTCGACGACCATCAGGGCGGCGCCGCCGAACTCGCCGCCGAGGCCGAAACCCTGTAGCAGCCGGAAGAACACCAGTAGAATCGGCGCCCAGACCCCGATCGTCTCGTAGGTGGGAAGCAGCCCGGTCAGCACCGTCGGCAGGCCGAGCAGCAGCAGGGTGGCCAACAAGGTCGCCTTGCGGCCGATCCGGTCTCCGATGTGCCCGAACACCAGGGCCCCGACCGGCCGGACCACAAAACCGACCCCGAAGCTGACGAACGCGAGCAGGGTTCCGACGACCGGGTCGCTCGCGGGGAAGAACAGTTTGTTGAACACCAACGCGCTCAACCAGCCGTAGAGCTGGAAGTCGTACCACTCCATGGTCGCGCCGGCGAGGCTGGCACCGGCGACCCGCCTGATCGAAGCCGGTGCTCGCTCGCCCACGACGGTTTGCCCTGACGACATCGGCAGCTCCCAGCACACTCGGATGGCATACGACGAAGAGCACGTCCGGAGCTGCGCGCGACCGGCGGGAGCTCCCGGAGGAACCCTAAGTCCCGCATGGGCGATACGACCAGAACGTAGTTCCGATAAGAGCTATATGGTTTTCCGTATGGCTATTCCGGAGGACATCCAGCTCTCCTGGCTCAGTTCGTTCCTCGCCGTGGTCAACCAGGGGACCTTCACCGCGGCCGCCCGCACGACCCGACGCGCCCAGCCGAGGGTCAGCGCGCACATCGCCGCACTCGAGGAGGTGCTGCACGTGCGGCTGTTCGATCGCGGCGCCCGCGGCGTCAATCTGACCGAGGCCGGACATCGGCTGCTACCCCACGCGCGGGCCGCGCTCGCCGAGGTCCGGGCTGGGATGGACAGCGTGGAATCGCTCGAAGGCGCACTGCAGGGCAACGTCATCGTGGGCAGCTTCCCCGGTGCCAGCGGTGTCCTGCTCGCCCCGCTCATCAAGCGGTTTCGTGCGGCCCACACCGGCGTCTCGGTCGAGCTGCACGAGGGTGATCCGGGCTGGCTGGAGGACGCGGTCGCCGGATTCGACATCGATCTCGCGGTGCGCGTCGCCGATATTCCCCAGCGGCACAAGGAAGTCGTGTCGCGGCACCTCTTCGATGAACGCATCCACCTCGCCGTCCCGGCGGATCATCCGCTCGCCGATGTCGACGCGAGCCCCACGGCGCTGCGGGATCGCTCGCTGATCGTCACCGGAGCACCCGCCGAAGGGTGGACCGATTTCACCGACCGGCTCGCCGAAAGCGGCATCGCACCGGCTCGGATCACCAATGTCGCGCATCCGACGACGGTCATCGCGCTGGTGCGTGCCCGGCTCGGCATCGGGCTGCTCGGCGAGATGGCCGCGAGTATCACCGCGTTCGGTGATGTGCTCACCAAACCGTTGCCGCAACCGCGATGGGTCCGCGAGATCCACGTCTACTGGAACAGCAAACGCCATCTGTCGACCGCGGCCGCCGCGTTCCTGGACGCACTCGATTCGACACCGCCCCAACCGCGGTGAATTCCCGCCGGGCAACCGATCGCGGGTTCGCGCGTCTAGTCGAGGTGAACGGTTTCGCTCGCCGCGGCCTGCGCCTCGCGGTACTCCCGGCCCTGCTCCTCACGGTCTTCGCGATAGCGGCACCCGCCGCCGGCGCCGCCAAACCGGGTCCGGCCGTGCACACCGGCACGTTCGACCCGGCGGCGCGTCAGGCAGCGCTCGCCCATTGGACACCCGAACGGATGCGCGCGGTCGGTGCGAAGTCGAGCGAGGCGGACGGTTCGGTCAACCGGCCCTGGTCCGGCCCGATCCCGCACGGTGTCGGGCGGCTGTTCTTCACCGAGGTGCCCGGCGAAGACCACTGGTGCACCGCCACCGCCGTCGGCGGGGCCAACAAGGATCTCGCGACCACCGCCGCCCACTGCGTCTGGCCCGGCCTGACCAAGGATGGAACCCAGATCAAGGTCACCAATGCCGTTTTCGTTCCCGGTTATCGGGACGGGCAACGCCCGCAGGGGGTCTTCGCGGCGCGGGTGTACCTGCTTCCCGAGTCGTACACCCAGCACAGCTCACCGGATATCGCGATGATCGCCTTCGATCAGGACCACGGCAGCCATCTCGCCGAGCGGACCGAGCCGCAACGGATCTCCTTCGACCGCGCCGAACCGGGAAAGGCGGCCATCCTCGGTTATCCGGGATCCCATACGGCCCGTGGGAATTCCCTGTACTGGTGCGACAACGTCAAGGCCGAGCCGGACAGCACCGGGACCTGGAGCTCGCCCTGCGATATGGCCGGAGGATCCAGCGGTGGCCCCTGGCTGACCGATTTCGATCCCAAGACCGGAAGCGGCACCGTTGTCGCCGTGACCAGCCAGGGCACCATGGGCATCGATCCGGGGACCGGTGACCCGATCACCACCGCCCTCAGTGGCGCACCGGAGCAGGACATGGGCAAGACACTCTACGACCAGGCCGGAGCTCGCTGAGCACGTCCGTTCAGGCGCTTCAGAGGGCGCGTGGACGAGGAGAACCCGGCGGCCGGCTTGCGGAAACCCCGGCGCACTTGTGCTCCTTGCCGGTTCCGCACCCAGCGCCGGTGATCATCACGGGCCGGGATGTCCGGCCGGTCCTGCATGGTCACGTCAGCTCGAACGCCAGCCGGAACCGGTTGCCGGGGGCGCCGCGGTATCGCCGGGTCCGCGCCCCGCGGTGGTCGGGTTTCGGCTAGGACGCGGCCGGAGCTGTGGTCGCGCGGACCACCAGCTCAGGGGAAAAACGTACGTCCTGCACCTGTTCGCCGCGCATCAGAGCGAGTAGCTGATGCACGCTCTGTTCACCGATCCGGCGCAGGGGAGAGCGCACGGTGGTCAGTGGGGAGTGGAGCTCGGCGGCCATCGGGATGTCGTTGAACCCGATCACCGAGATCCCGCTGCCCGCCGCGATTCCGTGGTCGCGCAGGCAGCCGAGGACCCCGAGTGCCGCGGGATCGCTGACGGTGAAGATCGCGGTCGGTGGAGTCTCGGCGCGCAGCAACCGTTCCGCGCCGAGACGTCCGCCTGCGATATCGAAGGTGCTCGGCGCGACTCGTTCGGCGGGAACCGGATGACCCGCTTCGCGGAACACCTCGAGGAAGCCTTCGGTGCGTTCGATGGCATTGCTCGCATACGGCATCCCGGCGACCACCGCGGCCCGCCGGTGCCCCAGCTCGAGCAGATGCTCCGCGGCGAGACGACCGCCGAGGCGGTCGTCACAGGTCACCGAGGGGTATCCCGTGACGAACCGGTTGACCAGGATGAACGGGACTTCGCGGGCAAGCAGTAGGTCGAGCGAACCGCCGTCGACGGGGGAATCCCCGAGGATCATGGCGTCGACACTGTGCGAGAGCAGGGTCTCCATGCAGGCGCGCCTGGTGTCCTCGTCGTCCCACGAGTTCATCACCAGGGAGTGGAATCCGTTGTCCCGCGCGGCGAGTTCGATTCCCTCGTAGATGGTCGCCAGCACGGTATCGGCAAGGCGGGCCATGACGACGCCGAGCAACCGGGTCCGCTGCCTGCGCAGCCCGCTCGCCGCGGCATTGGGCACGTAGCCGATCTCCCTGGCGATCTGGCGGATCCGCTCGGCCGCCGGAGCGGAGGCGGAACGCACGCTCGGGACTGTCGAGCCGTTGAGCACCCGGGAGACCGTGGAGACGTGGAAACCACTGAGCTCGGCGACCTTCGCCAGCGTGGCCCGGCGTGGCCTGCTGCGCCTCTCCGGCTCCGGTGGTTCCCCGTTCACCAGGCCATATTCGCACAGTACCGGGCGGCGGGTTGACACCGGACCGGCATCCTCGTTAAATAGCGCAAACGTTATAGCCAAACCTTTGCGCACAGTGGAGTGCCTCCGGTGCGCACCGTGAGCAGGCGAGGGCGATGGACAAGGCCGATGAGGGCGTAGTGACCAGTCGTTCGAGCCTGCGCGTGCGCCTGCTGCCCGCGCTGATCTGCTGCTGCCTGGCGGCCGTGGTGGTCAAGGAAGGGCTCGGGGCTCTGCAGGCCGTGCTCGGCGCACGCACCATGGACTGGGGGCCGCTGGCTCCGCAGGCCTGGCTGGGCGAGATATTCGGCGACCTCACCGAGGCGCAGTTCTACGCCGTGTTCCCCGCCGGGGTGGGAATGCTGATCATGGCGGTACTCGCGCACCGGCTCTCCGTGCGGCGCCACCGGCTGCGCGGGTTCGCGCTCAGCTGTGGGACGGGGCTGTTCGGCTGGGTACTGCTCGCCGCGCTGACCGGTCTCTTGCTCTCCCACGCACTCTGGTGGTGGACACGCACTCAGCAGTGGCAGCCCACTTTCGTGGCCTTCGTGTCGGTGTCCCCGGCGATCGTGCTTGTCTACGGTGCGGGCTGGCGCGTGGCGCTGACTGCGGCCGGGCTCGGTGCGCTGTTCGCCGCCCCACTGGCGATCCTGGTGGTGGACTTCGTGTGCCGTCCGCTCGGGCTGCCCAATGTGGCCGGCAATGTCACCGGTATGTGGACCGGGGCGCTGCTCGCTTTCGCCGCCTGCCGGTCGTTGCCGTGGATGCGGGTGACCGAGCCCGTTCCGGCCGCCGCACCGCCGCCACCGTCGCCGTCCTGGCTGCCGAGACGGGTGCTCGCCGATTTCACCGAAGCCCAGTTTTACGGCAACGAACTGGCCACCCTCGGCATGTTCGCCGGTCTGTTGCTGACCTGGGCACTGGACCCCGGACTGCCCGGTTACGCCTCGAACCTGGTGCCCCAGATGCTCGCCGCCCAGCTGGTCACCGCATCGTTGGCGGTGTGGTGGCACGCGGACCGGTGGCGCACTCGTGGCTGGTACCCGACTTTCGTCCCGGTGGTCTCACTCGCGCCTGCGGCGGTGCTGGCCTATGGCGGGAGCTGGCCGGTGATCCTCTTCGCCGCCGTGTTCGGTGCAGCACTCGGGCCACCACTGGCCGCCGCGGTCATCGCCCGGCTGCCCGCGGATTTCCACCAGTTCATCGGAAGCGTGTTCTCGATGACCGTGATCACCCTCGCCGGGACCGGTCTGCTGCGCCTCGCCGAGCTGACCGGATCGCTGTGACCGATTCACGACCGTTCGGAGGAACCGAGATGTCCCACCACCCCAACGACAACGGGGACCTCGCCGAGCTGCTGCTCGCCCCGATCCGCACCGTACGCGGACTCTTCGACCGCGGTGAGCTCTCTCCGCTCGAACTGACGAACGCTGCGCTCGACCGGGTCGAGCAACGCAATCCGAGCCTCGGCGCGTTGAGTCACGCCGCCCCGGAACAGGCACTCGAAGCGGCGCGGGCGGCCACCGAACGGCTCGCCGGCGGTGCTGCGCGCGGCCCGCTGGACGGCGTCGTGGTCGCGGTCAAGGATCTGGTCGCCGTACGCGGTGTGCCACTGGAGGCCGGATCGCGGGTGCTGGCCGGCAATACCGCGAGCCGGGACGCCGCCGTCGTCGCCGCGCTGCGCGCCGCGGGCGCGGTCATCATCGGCAAGGCGGCACTCGACGAGTTCGCACTCACCACGGTCGGCCCGGCCCGCAACCCGCTCGATGAGCGGCTCAGCCCGGGTGGGTCGAGCGGTGGTTCGGCGGCGGCCGTGCGGGCCGGGATGTGTTTCGCGGCCATCGGCACCGACACCGGGGGCAGCGTGCGGATACCCGCCTACTGCTGCGCGGTCACCGGACTCAAGCCAACCCATGGACTGCTGCCCACCGACGGGGTCATCTCCCTGGCCCCCTCGCTCGACCACATCGGCACCCTGGCGCGCACGGTCGAGGACACTGCCCTGTTCCTCGAGGCCATGCTCCCGGCGCGACCGCGGGGATTCCTTCCTTCCGCACCCGATGCGGCGCGCTACCGGATCGGCATCCCCGAGGATCTGAGCGGGTACGAGGCTACGGTGCGGGCCGCGTTCACCGAGACCATCGATCGTGTGCGCCGGTCCGGGGCCCGGATCAGCCCGTTGCGGTTCCCCGATCTCGACGCGGTCAAGCAGGTGCACTGGACGCTGTTGTCCAGTGAGCTCTCCGCTTACCACCGGCACCGATTCGGTGCCCGGGAGAACCGGTACCGGGCACCGATGCGCGAGGCGATCGAGGCCGGAGCGGCGATAGACGCCGACCAGTACCTCGAGGCGCAACACAGCCGCGGTGAATTGCGTCGTCAGGTGGACGCCCTGTTCGCCGGGGTGGATCTGCTCGCCATGCCGACCATGACCGTGCACCCGCCGCACTACGGGCAGGCCGCCATCACCGTCGATGGCGTGCCGACCGATCCCACGGCAGCGATGGTGCGCGGTACCTCCCTGTTCAACCACACCGGACATCCCGCGGTGAGCGTGCCGCCGCAGGGCGGTTCGCACGGCGAACACCCGTGCGGGATTCAGCTTGTCGCACCGCATTTCGCCGAACGCACGCTGCTCGAGGCGGCACGTGTGTTCGAGGACTGAACATCCGGACCCTGAGCATCCGGCCTACGAGGACCGAGTACCGCCAAGACTGGAGGACACCCCGGAATGACGGCTGGCAAGGCGCGAATCTTCACCGCCGAGACCGTGCACACGATGACCGGAAGCGAGGTGACGGCCTTCGCCACCTTCGGCGAGACGATCGTCGCCACCGGCGGGGTGGACGGCTTGCGTGCCCGGTTTCCCGAGGCCGAGGTGCATGATTTCGGGAACTCGGTGCTGCTCCCCGGGTTCAACGACGCGCATCAGCACCCGAGCATCATGGCCGAGCAACTGCTCGAGGTGGACTGTTCGCCCGAGCTCATCGGCTCCCGGGCGGAACTCTTCGCCGCCCTTGCCGAACGTGCCGCGCGCACGCCCGCTGGGCAGTGGGTGATCGGCAGCCGCTACGACCACGCCAAGAGCACCGGTGCCACCGTGGTGACCCGCGCGGAACTGGACCGGATCTGCCCGCAGCATCCGGTGTTTCTGCGCCAGATCGGTATGCACTGGGGCGTGCTCAATTCCGCCGGGCTGCGCGCGGCGGGACTGGACGAGAACACCGAGCTTCCCGAGGGCGGCGAACTCGGCCGTGATGCGCAGGGGCGGCTTACCGGCACGGTGTACGAGCGGGCGATGTTCGAACTGGTGGAGCCGGCGATCCCGGAACGCGGCATCGATGAGCGGTTGCGCGGGCTGCACCGGTATCAGGAGATGATGCACGCAGCCGGGATCACTTCGGTCGGGGATGCGCTGGTGTGGCCGCGCGGCCTGCGGCTGCTGCAGGAGGCACATGCCAGAGAGGAACTCACGCTCCGGGTGAACATGTTGCTGGCCTACCCCGGAGTGGACGCGATGGCCACACTGGGGATGCGGACCGGGCTCGGGGACAGCCGGTTGCGGGTCGGCGGGATCAAGGCATTCGTGGACGGCGCCGTCGCCGGGGGCACCTGTTTGCTCGAGGAGCCCTACCAGGATTCCTGTGGTCACGGGATCCAGGCCATGCCGACCGGAGAGCTTCGGGACTTCGTCTCCCGGGTGCATGCCGCGGGCAGTACGGTGTGCGTGCACGCCAACGGGGACCGGGCCATCCGCCTGCTGCTCGATGCCGTGGAGGCCGCGCAGCGCGAGCACCCGCGTCCCCTTGCGCGGCACCGGATCGAGCACTGCACCCTGGTCGATCCGGACCTGTCGGCCCGCATCGCCGCGCTCGGCATGGTGGCCGTTCCGTTCGGCAGTTACGTGGCCTTTCACGGCGAGAAGCTGTCCGGTTACTACGGAAACGCGCGCGCGGAGCGGATGTTCGCCCACCGGATGCTGCTCGACGCAGGGATCCCGGTCGCTGGATCGTCGGATTTCCCGTGCGGTCCCTACGATGTGCGGCTCGCCCTCCGATCCTGTGTCACCCGTGAAACGGCGGATGGCACGCTGCTCGGCGCGGATCAGCGCATCAGCAAGGAAGAAGCCATCGCGCTCTACACGACGGGATCCGCCTATGCCTGCGGCGAGGAGGATCGGAAGGGCCGCATCGCGGAGGGAATGCTCGCGGACTTCGTGCTCCTCGACCGGGATCCCCGCATCGTGCCGGACAGGGAGCTTACCGATATCACCGTCGAACAGACCTGGGTCGGGGCCGAACGAGTGTGGTCGAGGGAGCACCCCAGCCGGTAACGCACGCACTCCGTACGGCGCTCGAGCCGGGGCCCGGTCCGGAAGGACGCCGGGCGCGATCGGTGTGGCGCCCGGTTTCGTCGAGTCGGACCACCGGCGATACCGGCAACGCCGCTATGGAGGCAGGAGAGAACGGGCGGACCGAGCCTGATGTGATTGCTGCGAGTGCCCCCGGTGAGAGTCGAACTCACACTGGACGGGTTTTGAATCCGCTGCCTCTGCCATTGGGCTACGGGGGCGCTGTCGTGCCAGAGAATAACGTGACCGTGAGATGGCTCCCGTGGGCGGGTCGGGCGGTGCGTTGATAGGTACGATAATCACGCAGGGTGCCGGGGGAGGCCGGTGTCCCGTCAAGCTGATGTCGATGGAGGTCTTGGTGAGCGAGACGACCGGTGGTAATGACCAGAAGGCCGAACGCCGGGTGTTGGTCGCGGAGGATGAGGCGCTGATCCGCCTTGACCTGGTCGAGATGCTGCGCGAGGAAGGCTACGAGGTGGTCGGCGAGGCGGGGGACGGGGAACAGGCCGTCTCCCTGGCGCGTGAACTGAAGCCGGACCTGGTACTGCTCGACGTGAAGATGCCGAAGCTGGACGGGATCGACGCGGCGGCGAAGATCGCGGAGGAGCGGATCGCTCCGGTGGTGATCTTGACGGCGTTCTCGCAGCGGGACCTGGTGGACCGGGCGCGCGAGGCGGGTGCAATGGCGTACCTGGTGAAGCCGTTCAGCAAGTCGGACCTGACCCCGTCGATCGAGCTGGCCGTCTCCCGGTTCGCGGAGCTCTCCGCGCTCGAGTCGGAGGTGGCGAGCCTGACCGATCGCCTGGAGACGCGCAAGCTGGTGGACCGCGCGAAGGGTCTGCTGATGACCAAGCACGGCCTCTCGGAACCGGACGCGTTCCGCTGGATCCAGCGCACCGCCATGGACCGCCGCAGCACGATGCGCGATGTGGCCCAGGCGGTCGTGGAGACCGTGAAACCCTGAAATCCCGGTTCGACCCGGACGCGCGCCGATGCTGGTGATCCCCATCCTCGGCGCGCGTTTTGTCGGCTACGGCTCGTCACGGTTCGTATCCGGGCTGGCGCAGCCCGCTTCGGTCAAATCCGGTTGATCGGGCAAATTCCGTCGCATATCGCCACGGTCGGTAACTTTTTGATCGTTTCGTAACCTATCCGGTTCAATGATTGGGTAGGTTCCACCGCGCGTCGTTACGTGTCCGGGTCGGATCACCCATACGATACCGGCGCTGGAAATCGCCTCAGAAGCCATGAGCAAGGGAGCCGCGCGGAGATGGCCACAACACAACACGGTGGAGAAGGCGGGCACAAGCTGCGCCGGGACCTCGGTCTCGTCGGGCTGTTGTTCGCCGGTGTCGGCTCACTCATCGGTTCCGGTTGGCTGTTCGGTGCGTTGAAGGCCGCGAAGCTGGCCGGCCCGGCGGCACTGCTCTCCTGGGCGATCGCCGCGGTCATGATCCTGTTCATCGGGCTGTGCTTCGCCGAACTGGGCACGATGTTCCCGATCTCCGGCGGGGTGGTGCGGTTCCCGCACATCGCCTTCGGTTCCTTCGCCAGCTACGTGATGGGCTGGATCACCTGGCTCGCGGCGGTGTCCATTCCACCGGTCGAGGTCGAGGCGGTGCTGCAGTACTCAACGGGGTACATCCAGTCGCTCGGCCTGCCGGCGATGATGACGCCGCACCAGCTCGAGGCCGGTGCCGATCCGGTGTACACGCTCACCGGCTTCGGCACGGTGGTCGCGGTGATCCTGATGGCCGTGTTCGTGCTGATCAACTACTACGGCGTGAAGTACTTCGCGCGCATCAACAACGCGCTGGTGTGGTGGAAGCTGCTGGTGATCGTGGTGGTCATCGCGGCGTTCCTGTACTTCGGCTTCAAGCTGGGCCACTTCTCCGGGAACTTCACCCGCTACGGCTTCATGCCGGGCGGCTGGGAAGGTGTGTTCACCGCGATCGCCACGGCGGGTATCGCGTTCTCCTTCATCGGGTTCCGCCAAGGGATCGAGCTGGCGGGAGAGTCCAAGAACCCGAAGCGGAACGTGCCGATCGCGGTCATCGGCTGTGTGCTGATCTGCGGTGTGATCTACGTGCTGCTGCAGATCGCGTTCGTCGGCGTGGTGCAGCCGGGTGATCTGGCGAAGGCGGGCGGCTGGGAACACCTGAGCTTCGCCAACGACTTCGGTCCGCTCGCCGCGATCGCCACGATCCTCGGGCTCGGCTGGCTGGCCATCATCCTCTACATCGACGCGGTGGTCTCGCCCGGCGACACCGGTCTGATCTACAACACCGTCACGGCGCGCATCTCGTACGCCATGGGGCAGAACGGCAATGCCCCGCAGTCGCTGACCAAGGTCAGCAAGCGCGGTGTTCCGGTGGTGAGCCTGCTCGTGACCTTCGTGGTCGGGCTGATCTTCTTCCTGCCGTTCCCGAGCTGGCAGAGCTTGGTGAGCCTGGTGACCTCGGCGACTGTGCTCTCGTTCGGCAGCGGGCCGATCGTGTTGGCCTTGCTGCGCCGCAGGGCCCCTGACTTCCCGCGCCCGTTCAGGCTCGCCGGTGGGGACATCATCCCGTTCCTCGCGTTCTTCTCGGCGAACATGATCGTGTTCTGGGCGGGCTGGGACACGAACTGGAAGCTGTTCCTGATGCTGCTGCTCGGGCTGGTCCTGCTGCCGGTCTTCATCGCCACTTCGAAGCGCAAGCTGCCGCCGCTGGACCTCAAGGCGGGCGCCTGGGTGATTCCATGGCTCGTGCTGCTCGCGGTGATCAGTTACCTCGGCGACTACGGCGGCGGGCTCAAGGTGCTCAGCCTCGGCTGGGGCGCGCTGGCCATGTTCGTGGTCTCGCTCGGCACCTACGTCTTCGCGATCCGCTCCGGCCTCTCCCCGGTGCGGGTCGAGCGGGAGATCGAGAACGCGCGTTCGGAGGCCGCGGAAGAAGAGACCGCGCTCGGCGCCGAGTGACCCACGCCATCGATTCCGTCAACCGACCCTCCGAACAGGTAGTGCGACCGTGCTCAAGGTAGGTTCGGCTGCTGTGAATGCCGAGCAGGGCGACGCCGAGAACAGCGGCGTCGATGAGCCTGGGGAACCCGGCGCTCCGGCCGCGGAGGGCGGGACAGCCGAATCGGGCAAGCCCGCCCGCAGCGCCGGGCGCGATCTCCCCGCCGCGATCGGCGTCGGGCTCGCGCTCGGCGCCGCGGTGCTCGCCGCCCTGCTGACCTACCGGCAGCTGTTCCTGATCGTGATCGCCGCGGCGGTCGCGGTCGGCACCATCGAACTGGCCGGGGCCTTCCGGCGTGGCGCCGACATCCGGATCGCCCGGGTTCCGCTGCTGCTCGGTGGTCAGGCGATGGTGTGGCTGACCTGGCCGTTCGGTCTGCGCGGCGCCCTGGTCGGGTTCGTCGCCACGGTGCTCGCCTGCCTGCTGTGGCGGATGCGTTCCGGGGCGGACGGCTATCTCCGGGATGTGGCGGCCTCGGTGTTCGCTGCGGCCTATGTGCCCCTGTTCGCCTCGTTCGCCGCGCTGCTGGTGCTCCCGCTGGACGGGGTCGGCCGGGTGCTGACCTTCCTGATCGTGGTGGTGTGCTCGGACACCGGCGGATACGCGGCCGGGGTGCTGCTCGGCAGGCACCCGATGGCGCCCTCGATCAGCCCGAAGAAGTCCTGGGAGGGATTCGCCGGTTCGCTGGTCTCCGGCCTGGTGGCGGGCTGGCTCGCGATCTGGCTGCTACTCGACGGGCAGTGGTGGCAGGGCGCGATTCTCGGGGTGGCGGTCGTCTGTTCCGCGACCCTCGGCGACCTGATGGAATCGTTGGTGAAGCGGGATCTCGGGATCAAGGACATGGGCACGCTGTTGCCGGGGCACGGTGGGCTGATGGACCGGCTCGACTCGCTGCTGCCCTCGGCGGTGCTGTCCTGGATGATGCTCGGGCTCATGCTGCCCACCGGGGGATGACCGCCGAATCCGTCCGGCCGAGCCCGAACATCTGGCGCTGGCCGAAGACTTACGCGATCGAGAACGCGGCACAGGACGTGCACGGCGCGGTGTGGGCGGCGATCGAGGAACACGCCCCGTGCACCGGTCGCGATGTGGTGGACGTCGGCTGTGGGGACGGTTTCCACCTGCCCCGGTTCGCGGTGCGGGCGGCGAGCGTGATCGGTGTGGAACCGCATCCGCCGCTGCGCGAACGGGCGCGCGAGCGGGTCGCCGATCTGCCGAATGCCAAGGCTTTCGCGGGACGGGCGCAGGCTCTTCCGCTGCCGGACGCGAGTGCCGATGTGCTGCACGCGCGGACCGCGTACTTTTTCGGTCCCGGTTGCGAACCGGGGTTGCGGGAGGCGGACCGGGTACTGCGCCCCGGTGGCGTACTGGCGATCGTGGACCTCGACGGGTTCGCGGCCCCCTACGGGGACTGGCTGTGCGCCGACTTGCCGGACTACGAACCGGGGCAGGTGGAACAGTTCTTCACCACGCAGGGGTTCACCAGCAGGAACGTGGCCACGACCTGGCGGTTCGCCAGGCGGGCCGAGCTGGAAGCGGTGCTGCGTATCGAATTCTCCGCGAAAGTGGCCCGCCGCGCGATCGCCGAGACCTGCGGAACGGAGATCCCGGTCGGTTACCGGCTGCGGGTTCGCAGCAAACCGACCGGGATCATCCTGGACTCCTAGACCTGCTCAGTCCTCGTCCTGTTCCCCGTCGTCCGCGGGAGCGTCCTCGGCGAGGATGCCGTAGAGCTCCTTGCGGGCGTTGTTCAGGATCGTGACCGCGCGGTTCCTCTGGTCCGCCGAGCCGACCATGAACAGCTGCACGGCCGCCCCGGCCAGCTGAGCCGCCGCGGCCTGCAACGGGCTGTCCTCGGCGGGCGCTTCGGCCGCCGCCTGCTCCCACGGCGGGTTCTCCGTGTGCTGTTCCGCCTCCTGCTTGCCCTCCTCGGTCAGGGCGAACAGCTTCTTGCCACCCCGGCCCTCACCGCTCTCGGTGATCAGGTCCTCGTCGGCGAGCTGCTGCAGCAGGGGATACACCGAACCGGGACTCGGCCGCCAGGCGTTGCCGCTGCGTTCGGTGATCTCGCGGATCATCTCGTAGCCGTGCATCGGGCGCTCGGTGAGCAGGGCGAGCACCGCGGCGCGGACATCACCGCGGCGCTGGCGGCCTCTTCCTCGTCCGCCGCCCCGGCCCCGGCCCTGCCACGGCCCCCCGAATCCGGGCGGGAACCCTTGGGGTGGACCGAAACCGCCGGGACCGAAGCCCGGTCCGAAACCGCCGGGGCCGAAGCCACCGAACGGGCCGCCGTGCCGGGCGCGGGCGTGCGGGTCGAAATCGTGGCCCGGATGCGGGCGCCGGTGCGGGTGGTCGTGCTGCCGGTGGAAGCCGTCTCCGTGAAATCCGAATGACTGACGCATGGGTTTGCCCCTCTCTCGTGGCGGACCCCGCTGGATCCGCGACAGCTCGGTGCTGACATCATTAACGATATATCGAAAACTATCGCGATGCAACACCGATCTGTCGAGATATTCAGTTAGGGGGGCATCGGGCCCGGTCAGCGGAAGGCCTGGACTCCGGTCACCGCGGCGCCGAGGCTCAGGGCGTGCACCTCCTCGGTGCCCTCGTAGGTGAGCACGGTCTCCAGGTTGTTCATGTGCCGCATCACCGGGTACTCCAGGGTGATTCCGTTCGCGCCGAGCACGGTTCGCGCGCTGCGGGCGACCTCGATGGCGGAGCGGACGTTCGCGAATTTGCCGAAGCTGACCTGAGTCGGGGCGAGTTCCCCGGCGTCCTTGAGCGTGGAGAGCTGGCGCGCCACCAGCGCCGAGCGGTTCACCTCGACGAGCATGTCGGCGAGTTTGCGCTGGGTGAGTTGGAAAGCCGCGAGCGGTTTGCCGAACTGTTCGCGGGTCTTGGCGTAGTCGAGCGCGGATTCATAGCAACTGCGCGCGGCGCCGACCACACCCCACAGGATGCCGAACCGGGCCTCGTTGAGGCAGGAAAGCGGACCCTTGAGGCCGCGCACATCCGGGAAGGCCGCGGACCCGGGCAGCCGGACGTTCTCCAGCACGAGTTCGGCGGTGATCGAGGCGCGCAGGGAAAGCTTGTGCTTGACCTCGTTGGCGGTGAATCCGGGGGTGTCGGTGGGGACCACGAAACCACGGACACCCTCATCGGTGTTCGCCCACACCACGGCGACATCGGCGAGAGTCCCGTTGGTGATCCACATCTTCGTCCCGTTGAGCACCCAGTCCGAACCCTCACGGCGGGCGGTGGTCCGCATGGAACCCGGGTCCGAGCCGGAATCCGGTTCGGTGAGCCCGAAGCAGCCGAGTGCGTCCCCCGCGGCCATCCGGGGCAGCCACTCGGTTCGATGCTCCTCGGTTCCCCACTGGTGGATCGCGAACATGGCCAGCGATCCTTGTACGGACACATAGCTGCGCAGCCCGGAGTCGACGGCCTCGAGCTCCCGGCAGGCGATCCCGTAGGCGAGCGCGGAGAGCCCGGCGCAGCCGTACCCCTCGAGGTGCATGCCGAACAGGCCGAGCTTGCCGAGTCCGGAGGCGAGTTCGCGGGGCAGGCCGCCGTTCTCGTACCAGTCGGCGATGTGCGGGGTCAGCTCCTCGCGGGCATAGGCGCGCACGGCATCGCGAACGTCCCGTTCGGTGTCGCCGAGATCGGCGTCGATCCCGAGGAAATCGTGCGGATCGGCCTGTTTGACGCTCATTCTTGCTCCTGTTCTGCATCTGTGTGTTCACCGAGAAACGGTGGGGGAAGGGTGGCGAAGGTTTCCGAACCGGTGAACCGGAAACCGGGACGGGGCATGGTGAGTGTGCCCGCCGTGGGGTGTTCGAGCTGCGCGGTGACCGAGGAACCGCCGTGCCGCAGTGCATCGAGCACACCGCGGATATTGCCCGCTGGCACTCCCGCGGTGCGCAGCGCGTCGACGAGCTTTTCGGCGGGCCACTCCACGATGCGCCCGGCGAGTGCGGGCAACAGGGTCTCCCGGTTGGCGACCCGGAGCGCATTGCTCGCATACCGCGGATCCTCGGCGAGATCCGCGCGGCCGAGCAGTTCGCACAGCTTGCCGAACAGCGCGTCGTTGCCCGCGGCGATGAGCACTTTCCCGTCCGCTGCCTGGAAAGGCTGGTAGGGAACCACGCTCGGGTGTTCGTTGCCGTAGCGCTCCGGCTCGGTACCGGTCACCAGCGCGGCCTGGGCGATGTTCACCAGACCGGACAGCGCGGAGCCGAGCATCGAGACCCGGATGTGCTCGGCCGCTCCGGTGCGCGCCACCTTGTGCAGACCGGCGAGCATCGCGGTCGAGGTGTTCAGCGCGGTGAGCACATCCACGATGGCGACACCGACCTTGACCGGTTCCCCCTCGGGGTCCCCGGTGATCGCCATGAACCCGGATTCGGCCTGGAGCACGACATCGAAGCCCGGTTGCCCTTCCTCGGGGTGCCCGTCCGGATAAGCGCTGACCGAGCAGTACACGACATCCGGGTTGACCGCGGCGACATCCGCGAAGCCGAGGCCGAGCCGGTCCGCGGTTCCGGGGCGGAAGTTCTGCACCACGATGTCGGCCTCCGTGCACAGCCGCAGGGCGCGCGCGTGGCCCTCGGGGCTCGCGAGGTCGATGGCGAGGCTGCGCTTGCCCCGATTGAGCGAGAGGTAGTAGCTGCTCTCTCCACCGGCCTCGGGCGGCGACCAGGCTCGGGTGTCATCACCGCGTCCCGGCTGCTCGACCTTGATCACCTCGGCGCCGAGGTCGGCGAGCAGCATCGTGGCGTAGGGCCCGGAAAGCACCCTGGACAGATCGGCCACCCGGACCCCGGACAGTGGCGCGCTCATCCGTTGTTCCGTGCGACGTAGACACTTTCCAGGCATTTGCGGAACGCGGTGACCAGGGCAGCGCCGGAACCGCCCTTGTAGTGTGTCTCGATGCGCCGCAGCACCTCGGTGGCCTCGGTGTACACGCTCGTCTCCTCGACGAGTGCGCGGAAGAAGTCCTTGGCCAGCGAGGTGAGCATGGTCGGTTCGGCCGCGACGACCGTGCCCGAGTCCAGGTCCACGACGAGGACCACGCCGACCCGTTCGTACTGGGAGTGATTGGCGACCGCGTCCGGAAGCCGCGCGTAACCCGAGACGAGCACGAGATTGGTTCCGGCGGCGAGTTGTTCGCGGAAGAACTCGAATAGGTCCACGGCATGCCTCCCGTTCGACAGCATTCATCGCCCGCGATCATTGCGGGCCATGCTGGGGAGGCTCGCCTGATCAGGACACCGGTCCGGCGTCCCGCAGCGGGCTGGCAGCGCAACCTATCTTGCCGAGGCCGCTGCCCCGTGGTCAAGCGGCCCTTCGGTGGACCCGGTGAGGCCGAGCTGATCCGCGGCGGTGGCGAACGCGTCGATCACCACGCGCAGGGCGGGCCTGCGATGCGCGGAGGTGCGGTAGGCGATGGCGATGTCCCTGGTGATCGGGTCGGCCAGTTCGACGACCTCGACCGCGGACCAGCGGAACGCGAGACCGAGGTCGGGGACCAGGGTGACGCCGAGGCCCGCGGCGACCATGGCCATCGCCGTGGCCTGCTCCTCGACCTCGTGGCGCACATCGGGTTCGAAGCCCTGATGCTGACAGGCGACCCGGACCGCGTTGCCGAAGTGGCTCGCCTTGCCCGCGAGGATCCAGCGCGCGTCGGCCAGATCGGTGAGCGCGACCGGGCTCTGCGGGGTCAGCGCCCCGGAGGGAACCACGGCGTGCAGCCGTTCCCGGCCGATGTTGCGCCGCTCCAGATTGGCGTCCCAGGGCATCGGCGCGTCCGGGTAGTCGATCACGAAGGCGAGGTCGAAGTCGCCCTGGCCGACCGCGCGCGCTGTCTCCTCCGGGTCGACCTCGCGGGTGTGCACCTCGATGTCCGGGTAGTGCGTGGCCAGCCAGGCAAGGGAACGGGGGAGCAGCCCGGCAGCGACGGTGGCGAACACTCCGACCGAGACCTTGGCGGCGAGATTGGCCTGGGCGCGCTCGAGCGCGATCACCGCGCGTTCCTCGGCGCCGAGGATCTCCTCCGCGTGCTGGGCGAGCAGCTGACCGAGCTCGGTGAGCACCACTTTGCGCCCGATGCGCTCGAACAACGGCAGCCCGACTTCCCGCTCGAGCTGCTGCAATTGCTGGGAGACCGCGGAGGTCGTGTAGTGCAGCGCGGTCGCCGTGGCGGTGAGCGTTTCGCGGCGGGCGAGCTCGCGAAGCAGGCGCAGCCGGTGCATCGAGAGTTCCATCAAACGATCCTAAACGAATGAGTCCATGATCCTTAACTAGAACGTGCGTAATTAATGTCGCACACTCGGCGGTATACCCCGTGAAGAACGGCAACCAGTCGTTCCCAACCGGCTAACACGGTCGTCACAAAAGTTGCCCAAACTGACGAATAAGCAGCGGGATTGCCGCTCCGATCACGATGGGTGACCAGCTGTCGACGATGGCGAGACCGTTCGTCTCGCTGTCAACAGACAACATCACAGTCGAGTAACACAGAATGTCTCGCGTTGCGAGCAAATGAGCATGGAGGAGGTACTGCCGATGTCCATTCAGACGCGCGAACCGATGGTCCGGCTGACCTGGACCGACCCGGTCACTGGCATTCACGGCTACCTCGTCGTGCACTCCCTGATCGCCGGCCTCGCGACCGGTGGCACCCGGATGCGTGCCGGTTGCACGATCGGTGAGGTCGAGGATCTCGCCAGGGGTATGGCCGTGAAATCCGCCGTGTTCAACCTGCCGGTCGGTGGTGCCAAGGCGGGCATCGACTGCGATCCGAAGGACCCGCGCGCGTTCGCGGTGCTGACCCGGTTCTGCACCGCGATGCGCCCGTGGCTGGACGACCACTGGGTCACCGCCGAGGACCTCGGAGTCCCGCAGCACCTGATCGACGAGGTGTTCGCGCAGATCGGGCTCGAGCAGTCCTACCACGCGGCGATCAGCCGCTCGACCGACTCGCAGCGCACCCTCCGCCGGGTGCACGCCGGGCTCAACGCCCCGGTTCCCGGCGGCCTGCTCGGCGATGTGATCGGCGGATACGGGGTGGCGCAGGCCAGCCTCGCGGTGATCAACGCCTGGGAGAAGCCGCTCGAGCAGACCACGATCGCGGTGCAGGGCGTCGGGACGATGGGCGGTGCGGCCGCCTGGTACCTGCACGACGCGGGCGCCAAGGTCGTCGCGCTCGCCGACGCCGCGGGCACCCTGTTCCACCCGGAGGGGCTCGACGTTCCCACGCTGCTCGACACCCGCGACGAGTACGGCGAGATCGACCGGGGGGCGCTGCCCGAGGACGTGCGGGCCCTGCCGCGGGAGGCCGTGCTCGCCACCGAGGTGGACGTGCTCATCCCGGCCGCGATCTCGTACGCGATCACCCCGGACAACGTCGCCCAGGTGCGGGCCGGCGCCATCGTGGAGGCCGCGAACGTCGGCACCACCCCGGAGGCCGAGGCCGTGTTGACCGAGCGCGGTGTCCCGGTGATCCCGGACTTCGTGGCGAACGCGGGTGCGGCCGCGTGGGCCTGGTGGCTGCTGCTCGGCCAGGTCGGAGCGGAACCCGCGGACTCGTTCAGCAAGCTGCGCTCCGAGATGCTGACCAAGGTCGCCTACCTGATGCAGGCCTGGCTCGCCGACGGGACGGCCCCGCGCACCACCGCCTTCGAACTGGCGGAGACGAACGCCGCGGAGCGGGCTGAGGATTCGGCCCCGGTGCTGATTCCCTGAGGGGGTGTGGTTCACCGCCGTCCCCTCGCCACGTGTCGTAGAGTGCACTCGCATCGCACGCGGCGAGGGGAGAACCGGTGACCACTGTCCAGCTGCCCAACGAGGTTCCCGTATCGGGCGTTTACATAAATTGCGAACAACGGCTCGCTGCGATGACTTCCGCTCTGCTGGACCGTAGTGGTCGAGGACCACTTGTGGTTGTGTGTATCGGGCTTCCCGGTGTGGGCAAGACGGCGTTGGTACAGCGGAAGTCCGCTGATCTCAGCGGTGTGTTTTCCGGCGGGAATATTTACGCGGAGTTCGGTACGGGGGTCTCCCTCGCTGATCTCCTCGGCGCAAAGCTGATGGCGCTCGGAGTTTCGAAGGAGATGCTCCCAGACAGCCTGGAAGACCGTGCCAGTTTGTGGCGGACCAAGACGGCACGGGATCCGCTTCTGGTCGTGCTCGACGATGTTACTGACGCGGCACAGGTTCGAGCTTTTCTACCGAAATCGTCTGGCAGCGTGGTCTTGGTGACGACGAACGCCAATCTCGTTGATCTTGCAGCTGATGGTGCCGAGATTGTGCGAGTGGATCCGTTGCAACCGGGCGATGCGACCCATGTGTTGCGCGAACTTGCCGGACAACGCATAGAGTCCGAGCCGGAAGCGCTCACCACACTGGTGCACCAATGTGGTGGCCTGCTCATCGCACTGCAGGTTGCCGCGCTTCGGTTGCGCGCCAATCCAAGCCTGACGGTGGCCCGGTTGGTGGACCAGATCGCCGAGGAACGGTTGTCAGCGTTGCGTCGAGGCAGTTCCGGCGTGGACGCGGTGTTCTCGGTGAGTTATGCGCGGTTGAGTGAGAGTGCTGCGCAGCTGTACCGACGATTGGGGGTACTACCGTTCGTCGAACTTGGTGCCGGAGTGATTGCGGAGACCGGTGGTGATGCTCTGGAGGAACTGGTCGCTTCAGGTTTGCTCACCGATGAGGGCAACGGACGCTATCGCTTTCACGTGCTCGTTCATATGCATGCCCGCGAGGTTGCTGCTGAGTACGAGAGCGAAGACGAAATGACCGCGACGCTGCGCGCGGCCGTCGAGTACTACTTGCGGCACGCCGCGGCGGCGGATCTGTGGGTGCTCGACGAGGAGCGTTATCGGGTGCCGCGCGGGCGCACCTTCGACAAGTTCCTGTTCCCGGACGAGAAATCGGCGCTCGACTGGCTGGATCGCGAACGGGTCAATCTGCGCGCGATCATCCGGGTCGCCGCGCACCACGGTTTCGCGGATCAGGCGTGGCAGCTCGCCGAGGCGGTGACGGCGCTGTACCTCAACCGCCGTTATCTGCTGGACTGGATCGATACCAGTGAACTGGGCGCGCAGGCGGCCGCGTCCCTCGGCAATCGTGCGGCGCAGGCCCGGCTGCGCAGCTTCTCTTCGCGTGCCTGGTGCGATCTCGGTGAGTTCGATCGGGCGCTGGCCGAACTGGACCGGGCGCGCGAACTGGTCGCGGACAGCACCGATCGGCGATTGTTCGCCTCTATAGAGGAACTCTACGGCCGCTACTATGACAGTATCGGCGAGTACGTGAAGGCGCGCGCCGCTTACGCGCGGGCCATCGAGCTGTTCACGCTGGCTGAGGACGACCGGGGGAACGCGTTCACGAAGCATTTCCTCGGTGTATCCCGGCTCGGGGCGGGTGATTCGGATGACGCGTATGTCATTCTCGATGAGGCGCTTCCACTCGTCCGCGCAACCGGGGACATCCGGATGACCGGCCGCACGCTGACCGCGCTCGGCGAGGCGCACCATGGCCTGGGGCGATTCGAGCAGGCCGCAGAGACCTTCCGGAGCGCGATCACGACGCTGGCGGACGGCTACGAGTTCTACCGCGCCCGGGCCTACGAACGGCTGGCCGAGGTGGACCGGGAGAACGCGGAGCAGCACCTGGCCCGTGCTCGCGAGCTCTACACCTGGCTCGGTGGACCGGAAGCCACCTGACGCACCCGCACCGTGGTTTCGTGCTCACCGAGCCGGACCGGGAAATCGGTGCTGTCGAACCGTCCCGTGCACACCAGGTGATAGGCGATGGCCGCGAGCACGGAGGCATCGGCACCGGACAGGATGGCCGATTCGCCTGCGCGGCCGAACACCTGACAACCGTGCGGAATCCGTTTCGCGGCCAGCCGGGCACCCGGATAACGGGCGAGCGTCGCCTCGGGGTCCTCGGTCAGCAGCACGGCCGCCTTCTCGGCGCGCCGCAGATCGGTATCCGCCTCATCCACGACCAGATAGTGCTCCTCGGCGGCGACCGAGGCGGGAAACCGTTCCAGTACAAGGGTTTCCCCGGTCTCGGTGATCCGGACCCGGAAGGCGCGCACCGGGCGCCGTTCGGGAGCCGGGTCCGGGACGCGGGCGAGCCGTGCCTCCGGTTCGGGGTCGAGCCCGAGCATCGAGTACAGCAGGGCACGCACCCGTTCCGCGGCATCCGCGCGGTGCGCGAAGACCTGGCGGGTGCCCTCGGTTCGATGCTCGGGTGCCGCGTCGATCTGGGCACGCAGATCGCCGCGCGGATCCAGGCGACGGGCGAGGCCCGCGAGCGTTTCGACCGGGGTCCCGGGCACGATCTCCTCGGCGGAACCGGTCAGCAGCAAGGGTTTTCCGAGACCGGCGGCGTACAACCCGAGGGAGCCGTGGTCGGCGATCACCACATCCGAGGCGACGAGGGCGGCGTGCCAGCCTGCTTCGGGTGGCAGCAGTGCCAGTCCGGCGTCGAGTGCCTCGGCGTAGTAGTCCGCCACATCCGCGCGGTTGTAGTGCGAGGTGATGTTCGGGTGCAGCGCCGCGCACACCTGGTACGAGTCGGCGGGCAGCGCGGCGAGCAGCGCGTGCGGCAGTTTCGGGGTGAGCCCGAGCGCGGAGGCGCGGCCCCAGGTGGAACTCAGGAAGACCAGCCGACGCTCACCCGTGCCGAGCAACCGGCGGAAACGGGCACGCAGGGCGCGGCTCGCATCCAGCCGCTGGACGGTGGGATCACCGGTGACCACCGTGTGGCCGAGCACCTCGGGACAGCTCGCGCGCAGCTGCTGCTCCTGTTCGGCATGCGCGAGCACCAGGGTGATCCGGCCACTGCCCAGCGCCGCCGCGGAGGGCACGCCCGCGATCCGGGTGCCGTTTCCGTCCCGCTCGGGCACGAACTTGTTGAACCCGATGCCGTGCGGGAGTACCACGATCGGTCCGCGCACGGTGGCCGGATCGATGTTCTCGCTCGCGGTGAGCACCAGGTCGGCAGGCTGGTCCTTCGCCTGTGACCACGGCACGATGCGGTCCACCCGAGCCTCGCGCAGCAGCCGTTCGGCGTGGGCCCGGTGCCGGAACTCGTCCTGCAGGGTGAACAGCCTGCGCAGCCGGAAATCCCCGGAGAACAGCTCGCTCGTCTCGAGCAGCCGGATCACCGAGGTCAGTGAGCGGCCCACGCAGAGGATCGTGCGCTCGCAGCCGAAGGTCCCCCAGGTACGTTCCTCGGCCCTCGCGCCCCCATTCGCCATGCCTACCGCAACCTCTGCTCGCGCGAACCCCGTTCGGTTCTCATCGTAGTCGCCGGGGCTCGGCCTCCAGGTCGCGGCGGGCCGCTTCGGTGAACTCGGTGAGGACCCGCTCGAGCTCGGTCCGTGCTTGCTCCGCGCCGTCCGGTTCCCGGCCCGGCAGGGTGCTCGCCCGCAACTCGCGCACCGTGTCCGCCAGGCGCACCGCGGCCGCGGCGAGCTCCTCGGCCAGCGCGGCCATTTCCCGTGGGGCGAACAAGGTCACCCGGAGCGCGGCCGACTCCACCGCGGCCAGTTCGGGGCGCGGATCACCGTCCTCGACCGGGAACACGGGCAGCCGCAGCAGGGTTCGCGCGGCCCGCAACAGTTCGGGGTAATCCGCGGTCTTCTGTTCCCGGGACAACCGGCTGCGCTCGGTCCGGCGATCCGAGCGGGCACGCAGCTGGGTGGCTCCGACGGTGAGTACCACGCCGAGCAGCGCGGAGACCGTACCGATCCAGGGCGTCGCGGAGTTCATGACACGCGACGATAACCGAATCGCGCCCGATGTCTGGGATCGCTACGCGGCCGGTGCCCCGGTGCGGTTACGGTTGCGCCGTGATCGACACGGATACCGCACGCACGAGCGCAGTTCGCGGCAGGTTCAGGGCCGTATTCGGCGCGGGCGCGGGAAACGCCCTCGAGTGGTACGACTGGAACGTCTACGCGGTCTTCACCACCTATTTCGCCCCGCAGTTCTTCAACAGCGCCGACCGGGTCTCCGCGCTGCTGTCCACGCTCGCCGTGTTCGCGGTCGGTTTCGTGGCGCGCCCGTTCGGTGGTTTCCTGTTCGGGCTGCTCTCCGACCGGCGAGGGCGCAAATTCGCGATGACCCTGTCCATCGGGCTCGCCGCGCTGGGCAGCCTCGTGATCGGGTTCGCGCCGAGCTACGCTCGGGTGGGTGCGCTCGCCTCGGTGATCCTGCTGCTCGCCCGGCTGATCCAGGGGCTCGCGCACGGCGGTGAGCTGCCGTCCGCGCAGACCTACGTCGCCGAGTACGCCCCCGCGCAGCGCCGCGGCCTGTGGTCGAGCCTGATCTACGTGTCCGGCACACTGGGCAATCTGCTCGGCACGGTGCTCGCCGCCGTGCTCGCAGCCACCCTCAGCGATACCCAGATGAGCGAGTTCGGCTGGCGGATCCCGTTCCTGCTCGGCGGGGTGTTCGGGCTCTACGTACTGTTCATGCGGCTGCGCATGACCGAGACCGCCACCTTCACCTCCGATGTCGGCAGCACCAAACCGCGGATGTGGCCGCTGCTGGTGGCCAACCGGGCGGCCGTGGTGAAGGTCATCGGGCTGACCGCCGGATTCACCGTGGTCTACTATGTCTGGTCGGTGTCCCAGACCGCGCACGCGATCTCCGCTCGCGGTATCGACGAGCGCTCCGCGTTCTGGGCCGGAGTGGTCGGCAACGGTGTCTTCGTGCTCACCCTTCCGTTGTGGGGCAAGCTTTCCGACCGTGTCGGGCGGAAACCGATGCTGCTCACCGGACTGCTCGCCACGGCCGCGCTCGTGTTCCCGCTCGACGCGATCATCGGGCACAGCGCCGTGCTGCTCGGCGTCTCGATGTCCCTTGCCATGCTGCTGATCGGGATGTACGCCTCGATCCTGCCCGCCGTCTACGCGGAGCTGTTCCCGACGAAGGTGCGCACCGTGGCGGTCGGCATTCCGTACTCGATCACGGTGGCCGCGTTCGGCGGAACCGCTCCGTACCTGCAGGAGCTGATCGGCACCACGCTCGATTCCGCCTGGTTCACCGGATACACGGTGCTGTTGCTGCTCATCTCGGCGGCCGTGGTGCTGCGCATCCCGGAGACGCGGGGAGCGCGGCTGGACGAAACCGGCTCCGGCACCTGATCCTCAGCCTTCGAGCAGCGCGCGCAGTGTGGCGTTGAACTCGGCGGGCTGTTCCAGCTGCGGCATGTGACCGGCCTGCTCGATCACCCGCAGGCGTGCTCCCGGGGTCAGGCTCGCGCAGTGTTCGGCGACCGCAAGCGGGATCTGGGGATCGAGCGCGCCGTGCACATAGCTGACCGGTACCGCCAGTCCGGGCAGGGCGGGACGCGGGTCGTAACCCGCGAGCCAGTCGAAATGCGCGTCGATGAACACCCCGGACTCCAGGATCATCCGCTCCGTGGCGTCGATCAGGGCAGGCGCGGTGCCCGGCGCATACCAGCTGGGCACCCATTCGGCGAGGGTGGCGGCGCGTGCGGTGGCCAGGCGGTGCCGCAGCTCGCCGAGGTCGGCTTCGGCTCCCCAGTACGCGGGTCCGTCCACCGCGACGAGGTGGGTGACGCGTTCCGGATGGCGCAGCGCGAACTCCGTCGAGAAGGCCGCGCCGATCGAGGACCCGATCAGCGTCGCGGCCCGGATCCCGAGTGCGTCGAACACGGCGAGCAGATCCGCGCACACCCGCTCGTGATCGTTGCCCCGGGCCGGGTGATCCGAGCGCCCGCAACCGCGCCAGTCGAGGGTGATCACCCGATGATCGCGGACGAACTCCGGCAACTGCGCGTCCCACACCCGCCCGCTCGTTCCCCAGCCGTGCAGGAACACGAGCGGCTCGCCCGCTCCGTTCTCGGTGTAGTGCAGCGCGATGTCGTCGATATCCAGGAAAGCCATACCGCAAGCACACCCGAACGCGAGCGGGCGAACAACGAGCGGACCGCGCCTATACTGATCACGATCGATGATCAATCGAAGGGTGGCATGGAGACGCGGCAGCTGCAGTACTTCCTCGTCGTCGCCGAGGAACTGCACTTCGGGCGCGCGGCGCAGCGGCTGCACATCGTGCAGTCCGCGGTGAGCCAGCAGGTGCGCAGGCTGGAGCGCGAGCTCGGAGTCACCCTGTTCGACCGCACGACGCGGACGGTACGGCTGACCGAGGCGGGGGATCGGCTGCTGCCGCACGCGACCGCGGTGCTCGAGGAGCAGCGGCGCGCGCGGGAGGCCATGGCGCAGCTGGGCGCGCAGCAGCCGCTTCCGGTCCGGCTCGGGACCAGCCAGGGGCTCGGTGAACGGCTGGACATCGTGCTGCCCGCGTTCGCCGAGCGGACGGATGCCCGGCTCGAACTCGTCGACCTGGAGACCGAGGAACGGTTGCGCGCGGTACGGGAAGGTGAACTCGACGCGGCACTCGTGCGCGGCCGCCGTACTCTCGCCGGGCTGCGGCTGTTCCCGGTGTGGCGCGATGAGCTGCTGGCCGCCCTTCCCGCGGCGCATCCGCTCACCGGTGCCGAGACGGTCGAGTTTGCCGCGCTCGCCGAACTGCCGCTGCGGATCGCGGAGCATGGGCGCAATCCGGCGTTGTACGACCTCGTGCTCGACTGCTGCCGGACCGCCGGATTCGAGCCTCGGTTCGGGCGCGCGTTCACCACCGCCCAGGACACCCTCGCGGATATCGGATTCGGCGGTCCGGCGTGGACGGTGTTCTACGCCTCGCACGCCAATCAGATCGCGGCCACCGGTGTGGTGTTCCGGCCGCTGCGTGCGCCGCGGCCGCGGATGGCGACCGCCCTCGCGGTGCGGGCCGGTGCCGGGCGCCCCGAGCTCAGCACGCTCATCGAGGCCTGTCGGCTCGCCGCCGGTCCGGCGGGTATGGGAGAATAGTATTTCGTGTCCGCCCTACCTCTCGTGTTCGAAGCGCCGCGCCGTGGCATGCCCAAGCGCCACCTTGCCGATCTGTCGCTGCCGGAACGGGTGGACGCCGTGCGTGAACTCGGCGAGCAGCCGTTCCGCGCCAAGCAGCTCTCGCACCACTACTTCTCCCGGTTGTCCGCCGATCCGGAGGCGATGACCGACCTGCCTGTCGCGAGCAGGGAACGGCTCGCCGGTGAGCTGTTCCCGCCGCTGCTGGACACCGTGCGGCACATCGAGTGCGACAATGGGACCACCCGCAAGACGCTGTGGCGTGCGCACGACGGCACGCTGATCGAAAGCGTGCTGATGCGCTACCCGGACCGCACGACCGTCTGTGTTTCCTCCCAGGCCGGTTGCGGGATGGCCTGCCCGTTCTGCGCGACCGGTCAGGGCGGACTCCAGCGCAACCTGTCCACCGCGGAGATCGTCGAACAGGTGCGGCTGGCCGCGGCCGCCATGCGGGACGGAGCGCTGCCCGGCGGACCGGGTCGGCTGTCCAACATCGTGTTCATGGGCATGGGGGAGCCGCTGGCCAACTACAAGCGGGTGCTCGACGCCGTGCGCCGGATCACCGATCCGGACCCGGGCGGGCTCGGCATCTCGCAGCGCTCGGTCACCGTGTCCACCGTCGGTCTCGCCCCCGCGATCCGCAAACTCACCGCCGAGGGACTGCAGGTGCGCCTCGCGGTCTCGCTGCACACCCCGGACGACGAACTGCGCGACACCCTGGTGCCGGTGAACAACCGCTGGCCGGTCGCCGAGGTGCTCGAGGCCGCGCGCGGCTACGCCGAATCGACCGGGCGACGCGTCTCCATCGAGTACGCCCTGATCCGGGACATGAACGACCAGCCGTGGCGTGCCGATCTGCTCGGTTCCCTGCTGCGCAAGCATCTGGGCCGGCTGGCGCACGTCAACGTCATCCCGCTGAACCCGACGCCCGGATCCAAGTGGGACGCCTCGCCGAAACCCGTCGAGCAGGAGTTCGTGCGCCGGGTCAACGAGGCCGGGGTCGCCTGCACGGTGCGGGACACGAGGGGGCAGGAGATCGCCGCCGCGTGCGGTCAGCTCGCCGCGGAGGAATGAGCGCGGCGGCGTCTACCGTGCCGACCTGCGCCGGTACACCACGATGATGCCGAGCAGGAGCACGACCAGGCCCGCCGCCGCGATGGCGACCCCGGTACCGGCCTTGGCCAGCAGAACGTCGAGTGAGGCCGCGGCGAAATAACCGGCGCAGATCTCCGCGGACGCCCAGATCGCCGCCGCGACCATGCTGAACAAGGCGATCCGCCGGTAGCGGAGTCCGGTGGCGCCCGCCAGATAGGGCGTGACGGTGCGCAGCACCGGAATGAATCGGCCGAAGAATACGGCGGCACCGCCGTAGGAGTCCATCAGCACGGTGGCGCGCCGCCAGGCCGCGGCGGGGATGCGGCGGCCGAGCTTGCTGGTGTGGAGCCTGGGGCCCAAGGCAGCACCGGCCCGCCGTGCGAGGCAATCGCCGCACACCGCGCACGACGTGGCCAGGACGATCACCACCGGGAGCACGAGTACCCCGCGGTCGGCCAGTGCGCCCGCGGTCAGGAGCAGCGCCAGCGTGGGTGCGAACGTGCCGAGCAGGAGTATCGACTCGACGAGGACCACGGCGGCGATACAGCCGTAGATGGAGATCGGCGGCAGCTCGGCGATCGCCGACACCACTCCGTTCATGCCCCAGGTTCCTCCGAGGTTTCGGGCGCAGCGGCGGGCGCTCCGGGCGGGCGATTCCTACTTCCAGGCGAAGACCGGCTGTTCGTAGTCGGCGACCGCGATCCGGCGCCCGTGCAGGGCGAGCTCGCGGAACTGGTAGAGGATCGCGGCGGTCGGGGCGTGGATGAGCGTGCCAAGCAGGGGGAGCTGGATGACCGGGCGCTCGGATTCCGGGATGCGCAGGAATCGCGGTGTCACGTCGAGTTCCGGCAAGGCTGGCGCGAACAGCTCGGCGACCTCGTCCGGGTTGGGCGCGGTGACCGGGTTTTCTCCGGCATCGACGACGAACGGTGTGATCACGTAGCCGGACCGGGTGGCGTAGTCGTCGAGGCGGGCGAGATAGGACTCCGGCCCCAGCGGTACACCGAGCTCCTCGTGCAGTTCGCGCCGCGCGGCGGTGAACGCGTCCTCGCCGGGGTCGAGCCTGCCACCGGGGAAAGCGAACTGGCTGGCGTGCTGGCGAAGGCCCGCCGAGCGCAGCGTCAGCCACACCCTTGGCTGCCCGTCCGCCTCGCGGTGCAGCGCGAGGGTGACCGCGGCGCGTCGGCGGTCGGCGTCCTCGATCCGTGCCGGTTCGAAGGAGCGGAGCCGATCGCGCAGCTCCGCGCCGATCACCTGCGCCAGGAAGTACGCCTGCGCACCGCCGCGGCGACGGAACCGCCGATGAGCAGCGCGGCACAGCCGAACAGGAAGAAGTCCTCGACGTGCCCCTGCTGGTTGCCGAACAGCGCCATGAGGATGCAGAGAATCGCCGCGAACCAGGTCATGACCCGGGTGACGCGCGGGAAGGTCCCGTGCCATCCCCAACGGGCTGACGGCTCGTCATTGGGGCTGACCTGGGTGAAGGGAGACTCCGTAAGCTCCTTCGACTCCACCGCTGACCTCCTAGCGTGTTCCCGGCTTGATCATCCCCATTTTCGCACAACGTGGCGAAGGTGTGCCGCCGTGGGTGACGATTCGGTGTTAGAGAGCGGTCCGCTCGATTCCTTCTCGTTTGCCCTTTTCACAAGGTTCACCGATCGGGGTTTGCCGGGGATCAACATGGATCCTGGGAGGATGTATGCGTCCAAGACTGTTCGCTGCCCGTCGAGGCAGCGATGCCGACCACGCCGCTCGCGGGAATCGCCACGGCCGCGCCGGACATCGAGACGACGGGTACGCGGATGCTCGCCGCACATGACGGCCGGCCGGACGCCGCGGAGCCGAAGCGCGGGCGGCTGTGTTCGGCGGCGCTGGCTCGATCAGCGCGGCACCTCGATGAAGGTGCGGGTGTTCGACACGAAGTAACTCCGATACCCGACGAACGGACCGTGACAGCGCGGACGCCATAGGCCATCATCCTCTGCATAAAAGTGCGTGAAGGGTGGTCTGAATGAGCAGATTTATGCGAACGGCGGTCGCGTTGGCCGCGGTGGGGGCACTGTTCATCGGGCCGGTGGCGCACGCCGTGGCGCCGCCCCGATCCGGCTCCCTCGGTGCGCTGAGCGGGTCGAGCGTCCAGGGCGGCACGGTGACCCTGCGCTCCGGGGACGCGGCGGTCCGGGTGAGCTTCCCGATGCCCGGCGCGGTGCGGATCTGGCTCGCCCCGGACGGGAAGTTCAGCGACCCGGCCGGCCGGACGATCGTGCGCGGCCGACCGGCCGGCATCCGCCCGCAACAGCTGGATCGCGGGTCGTATCTCGCTTTCGTCACGGGACAGCTGACCCTGCGGGTGTACAAGGATCCGCTGCGGTTCGCGCTGTACGACGCCACGGACGAGCGCCGGATCTGGGCCGAGCGCAGCCCGCTGTCCTGGTCCGGGGACACGACGACGCAGACCCTGGAGCGCGGCCGGGCCGAGCAGTTCTATGGTGCGGGCGAGCAGAACGGCAGTTTTTCGCACCGGGGCAAGACGGTGCGGGTGTTCAACGACGACAACTGGGACGAAGGCGGTGCGCCGAACTCGCAACCCTTCTACGGCTCGACCGCCGGATACGGGGTGCTGCGCAACACCTTCGCCGAAGGCAGTTACGCGTTCACCGATCCGGTGCGCACCAGCGAGAAGGAACGCCGGTTCGACGCGATCTACATGGTCGGCGACCGGCCGAAGGACGTGATCGGGCGCTACACCGACCTGGTCGGCAAACCGTTCCTGCCTCCGGTCTACGGGCTCGAACTCGGCGACTCGGACTGCTATCTGCACAACGCCAACCGCGGCGAGCGGCACACCATGGACGCGCTGAAGGTCGCGGACGGATACCGGCGCAACAACATGCCCAACGGCTGGATGCTCGTCAATGACGGCTACGGCTGCGGCTACGAAAACCTGGACGAGGTCGGCGCGGGGCTGCGTGAACGGAACATGCAGCTCGGGCTGTGGACCGAGGACGGGTTGCCGAATCAGGACAAGGAGACCAAGGCCGGGGTGCGGGTGCGCAAGCTCGACGTCAAATGGGTCGGGCCCGGGTACAAGATGGCACTGGACGCCTGCGATACGGCGAAATCGGGTATCGAGCAGAACTCCGATGCGCGCGGTTTCGTGTGGCAACCGGTCAGCTGGGCGGGTGCGCAGCGGTGCGCGGTGCTCTGGAGCGGGGACCAGAAGGGCGGCTGGGACTACATCCGGTGGCAGATCCCCGCCTACGCGGGCTCCACGATGTCCGGCATCGCCTACAACACCGGGGACATCGACGGGATCTACGACGGCGCGGGCCCGAAGAGCTACGTGCGCGATCTGCAGTGGAAGATGATGCTGCCGGTGTCCATGACGATGGACGGCTGGGCCAAGCAGGACAAGCAGCCCTGGCACCAGGGTGAGCCCTACACCTCGATCAACCGCAAGTACCTCGATCTGCACGAGCGGCTGATCCCGTACATGTACAGCTATTCGGCCGCCGCGCACCGGAGCGGGGTCGGCCAGGTGCGCCCGCTCGCGCTCGAGTACCCGGACGATCCGAAGGCGTGGGGCGAGACGGCCCGCTACGAGTTCCTCTCCGGAAAGGACTTCCTCGTCGCGCCGGTCTATCGGGACACCGACACCCGCAACGGCATCTACCTGCCGAAGGGCACCTGGACCGATTACTGGACCGGGAAGAAGTACCACGGCCCCACGGTCGTGAACGGCTACCACGCCCCGCTGGACACCTTGCCGATGTTCGTGCGGGACGGCGCGATCGTGCCGATGTGGCCTAAGGGCACGGCCAGCTGGCAGACCAGGGACAAGGCGAATCTGGATGTGGACGTCTACCCGAAGGTCGGGCATCAGGAATTCCGGCTCACCGAGGATGACGGGGCGACCCGCTCCGCGACGCACGCCAGCCAGCGGCTGAGCAGCACGACCCACGGGAACCGGACCGTGCTCGGCATCGGCCGCGTCGAGGGCGGGTACGCCGGACAGGTACCAAGGCGCGCCTACCGGTTCAGCGTGCACACCGGGCACCTGCCGAAGGCGGTACACGGGGCGGCCGGCTGGTCCTACGACGCGAAGGCCGGTGTGCTGCACGTGCGCACCGCGATGATCGGGAAGGACACGAGTGGCGCGGTGACCATCGAAGGCTGAGGTGTTCCGGGCCCGGGACCATCCGTGCCCGCCATCCGTGTGAAGCCCGGTGACCGGGACGGGCGTGGTGGCAGGGGTAGGAGAGAATACCGGCCATGGATCCCCGTAGCGTCGTCCTGCTCGGCTCGACCGGCTCGATCGGCACCCAGGTGCTCGAGGTGGTCGCGGCCAATCCGGACCGGTTCCGCGTGCTCGGTCTCTCCGCCGGCGGGGCGAATCCGGAGTTGCTCGCCGAGCAGGTCCTCGCCACGGGGGCGCAGGTGGTCGCGATCGGCAAACCGACCGCGGCCGAGGATCTGACGCTCGCCCTGTACGCGGCCGCCGAACGGGCAGGCTACGCGCGCGGGGAGTTCGCGATGCCGCGGATCCTGGTCGGCGCACAGGCCCCGGTGGAGCTCATCGAACAGGTGCCCGCCGACGTGATCGTCAACGGGATCACCGGTTCGGTCGGGCTCGCCCCGACGATGGCCGCGCTCGCCACCGGCTCCCGGCTGGCGCTCGCGAACAAGGAATCGCTGGTCGCGGGCGGCCCGCTGGTCACGGGAGCGGCCAAACCCGGCCAGATCGTCCCGGTCGACTCGGAGCACTCGGCCCTGACCCAGTGCCTGCGCTCCGGTGCCCGCGAAGAGGTGGCCAAGCTGGTGGTCACCGCATCGGGTGGACCATTCCGCGGCCGCACGCGCGAGCAGATGCGGGATGTCACGGTCGAGCAGGCGCTCGCGCATCCGACCTGGAACATGGGCAAGGTGATCACGATCAACTCGGCGACCCTGGTGAACAAAGGGCTCGAGGTGATCGAGGCACACCTGCTCTACGACATTCCCTACGAGCGCATCGACGTGGTGGTGCACCCGCAGTCGATCGTGCACTCGATGGTGACCTTCACCGACGGCGCCACCATCGCCCAGGCCAGCCCGCCGGACATGCGGCTGCCCATCGCGCTCGCCCTCGGCTGGCCGCAGCGGGTGCCCGATGCGGCGCCGAGCTGCGATTTCGGCACCGCGTCGAGCTGGGAGTTCGAACCGCTCGATGAGCAGGTCTTTCCCTCGGTCCCGCTGGCGAAGGCGGCAGGGGAGACCGGGGGCTGTGTACCCGCCGTGTTCAACGCGGCCAACGAGCGGGCGCTCGACGGCTTCGTGACGGGCTACGCTGCTTTCACCGACATCGTGGACACTGTTACCAGGGTGGTCGAGGATGCGGACCAGTGGCGTGGAGAGCCCTCGAGCGTGGAGGAGGTACTCGCCGCGGAACACTGGGCGCGGGAACGGTGCGGGCAGTACCTGGCTCGCAGTAACTGAACGGGGAAGGAACCAACCAGGTGCTCGCATTCATCGGTGGCATAGTGCTCTTCGCGCTGTGCATCGGGCTCTCGGTCGCACTGCACGAGGCCGGGCACATGTTCACCGCCAAGGCTTTCGGCATGCGGGTGCGCCGCTACTTCATCGGCTTCGGGCCGAAGTTGTGGTCCTTCCGGCGCGGCGAGACCGAGTACGGGCTCAAGGCGATCCCGGCGGGCGGGTTCTGCGATATCGCCGGGATGACCGCGCTCGATGAGGTCACCGAGGAGGAGAAACCGCGGGCGATGTGGCGCTTCGCGGTGTGGAAGCGCGTCGTAGTGATGATCGCCGGGGTGGTCACCCAGTTCGTCCTCGGCTTCTTCGTCGTGTACCTGATGGCGGTCACCACGGGCGTGCCGAACGTGCTCGACAAGCCCTACATCGGCAAGGTCGCCGACTGCGCCCAGACGGCGAGGTTCGCCGGGCACAAGGACGGCAAGCAGGAGTGGAGGTACCTGCCCTGCGCGCCCAGTGCCCCGGCCCCGGCGAAGCAGGCGGGACTGCGCGAGGGCGACCGCATCGTCTCGGTGGCCGGAAAACCCACGAAGACCTGGTCGCAGGCGGTGCTCACGATCCAGGCGCAGCGCGGCTCCACCCCGATCGTCGTGAACCGGGACGGCAGGACGCTGACCCTGCGGATGAACGTCGCCGAGGTCACCGGCGTCAAGCAGAGCGCGAACCCGAAGCAGGCGCCGTCGATCGGCGAGATCGGTGCGATCGGGGCGGGCGCGGAGAGCACGTTCACCTACAACCCGATCACCGCCTTCTCCGGAGCCGGGGAGTTCACCGGCGTGATGTTCACCAACGTCTGGGAGGGCATCAAGCGGTTGCCGGAGAAGGTGCCCGCGCTGATCAGCGCCATCGGTGGCGGTGACAGGGGTGCGGACACGCCGATCTCGGTGGTCGGTGCCTCGATCATCGGTGGCGACGCGGTCGAGCAGGGCAGCTGGGTGCTGTTCCTCTACCTGCTCGCGGCGCTGAACTTCTTCATGGGCGCGATGAACCTGCTCCCCCTGCTCCCGCTGGACGGCGGGCACGTGGCGATCGCGGTCTACGAGCGGATCCGGAACTGGCTGCGCAAACTGCGTGGGCTCGCGCCCGGCGGCCCGGTGGACTACACGAAGCTGTCCGGGGTGACCATGGTCGTCGTCCTGATCGGCGGTGCTTTCATGCTGCTCACCATCACGGCGGACATTGTTAACCCGATCAGGTTCTAATGGGCCTCGTGCGGAGCGGCGAGGCCCACATCGCCCGCCCGCCATGCATCGGTGTCCCTGGGGGACAATGGTGACAGAGCCGTTGGATACAGGAGGAGCAGTGGACGTCAACCTGGGTATGCCGGCACTTCCCGCGCCGACGCTGGCAGAGCGGCGCAAGACACGGCAGTTGCACGTCGGCAAGGTCGGCGTGGGCAGCGACTACCCGGTCTCGGTGCAGTCGATGACGACCACGGTCACCGCGGATGTGAACGCGACACTGCAGCAGATCGCCGAGCTGACCGCCTCCGGCTGCGACATCGTGCGGGTGGCCTGCCCCTCCGCGGACGACGCCGAGGCGCTCCCGGCGATCGCCGCGAAATCGCAGATCCCGGTGATCGCGGATATTCATTTCCAGCCGAAGTACGTGTTCGCCGCGATCGAGGCGGGCTGTGCCGGGGTGCGGGTGAACCCGGGCAACATCCGCAAATTCGACGACCAGGTCAAGGAGATCGCCCAGGCCGCGAAGGACCGCGGCACTCCCATCCGGATCGGGGTCAACGCGGGTTCGCTGGACAAGCGGTTGATGGAGAAGCACGGCAAGGCCACCCCGGAGGCACTCGCCGAGTCCGCGCTGTGGGAGGCCTCGCTGTTCGCCGAGCACGACTTCCACGACATCAAGATCTCGGTGAAGCACAACGATCCCGTGGTCATGGTGCGTGCCTACGAGCTGCTCGCCGAGCAGTGCGACTACCCGCTGCACCTGGGCGTCACCGAGGCCGGTCCGGCGTTCCAGGGCACCATCAAGTCCGCGGTCGCATTCGGTGCGCTGCTGCGCCAGGGCATCGGGGACACCATCCGGGTCTCGCTGTCCGCGCCTCCGGTCGAGGAGGTCAAGGTCGGCACCCAGATCCTGCAGTCGCTGAACCTGCGGCCGCGCAAGCTGGAGATCGTGTCCTGCCCGTCCTGTGGGCGCGCCCAGGTGGACGTGTACAAGCTCGCCGACCAGGTGACCGCCGGCCTCGAGGGGATGGAGGTCCCGCTGCGGGTGGCCGTCATGGGCTGTGTGGTGAACGGTCCCGGTGAGGCACGCGAGGCGGACCTTGGTGTGGCCTCCGGTAACGGCAAGGGGCAGATCTTCGTCAAGGGCGAGGTCATCAAGACCGTTCCGGAGCACGCGATCGTGGAGACCCTGATCGAGGAAGCCATGCGGATCGCGGAGGCGAGCGAGGACAGCGGGGAGCCGACGATCACCGTCGGCTGATGCGGTTTTTGCTGGTCAGGGGTTACGCTGAGCGGCATGGCGGAGATTGTCGGTGGCTCTGGATACGGTGCGGGCACCGACACTGGACGGACCGCGATGAGTATTGCCGTTGCCGGGCTCGGTGCGTCGTACGACTGGGATGCGCTGCTGCGCCTGTGGAACTCTCGCCCGAGGGGGTCTACCGGCGAAGCCTGCGGGTGCCGTTCGCCGGGCCGCTTGCGCTCCCGGAGCCGTTCGGGGTGGAGCTGGACACGAGCGGCTATCGATCCGGTCCGGACCAGGCCGTGCGCTCGATCACGTAGTCCACATCCCCGTGCCCGGCCCCGGGAATCGGGTCCGGGTAACGGCCGAACTCGGTACGGACGAGCCGGAACCCGCAGCGTTCGAGGACCTTGCGGGAACCGGTGTTGACCGCCATCGTGGTGGCCTCGATGCGCAGCCGTCCGAGGGTGGTGAATCCGCGCCGTACCAGGGCCCGAGCCCCTTCGGTGGCGAGTCCGCAGCCCCAGTACGGCTTGCGCAGCCGGTAGCCGAGCTCCGCGGCCCGCTGTGGTCGCGCGGTGAGCGCGAACCAGCCGATGAACGTGCCGTCGGCCTGGTCCACGGCGGCGAAGTGACCGAAACCGGGGGTGTTGCGGTAGTCCGCCAGGAACTCGGGGAGGGTCTCGTGCTCGACGGCGGACCGTGGTGTCGGCTCGCCGCCGTTGATGTACCGCATGACCTCGGGATCGGCGTCCAGCTCGGTGAGCAGATCGATATCGGCCGTGGTGAATTCACGTAGCCGCATCCGCGGGGTGAGCAATACGGTTCGCACCCGAGCAGCCTAGAGCTACGCTGAACAGGTGGCGAGCGGAAGCGGCGATGCCGGACCCGGTGGGTATGGTGTAGACATCCATGCCGAAGGAGTACCGATGCGCACTGCGATCGCGGATCTTGGGGCCGAGTCGAGCTACGACCGGTCCGGTCTGCTGCGCCTGTGGCAGGAGCTGGACATCCCGGAGGGATGGCGCGCGGAGCTCTCCTATAAGGGGGTCACGATGACGGCGCCGCCGTCGAATCCGCCCGTGAATGTAGCGAGCCCGGTCCACCGAGCATTGACTCGTACCTTGCCGAACCAGTTCCGGACACATCAGATACCTGGTGTCAGCTTCGCACTGGCCGGCCGCGTCTTCATCCCCGGTCTTTGCGCTTCGCGCTCGCCTTTCGGAGCGAAGGTCGCTCCGCCCGAGCCGTTCGGGGCCGAACTGGAAACGTCCGGGTTCTGAGGTCACCATGCCGGTGGAGGTGGAGTTCGCCCAGCGGGCCGCGATCGAGCGACTGCGGCCGTATGTGCGCGGGTACACCGGGTACCGCCAGGACGGTGTCCCCGAAGGACTGCACCGCGGCCTGCCGTCCCGCTCGATCACCCTGATCATCAGCCTGTCCGATCCGGTGCGCATGATCGGCGGACCCGGCACCGAGCACGGCCCGCTCGCGCTCTCCGCTGCGATCGGCGGACTGCACCTGCGCCCGGCGCTGATCGCGCAGGACCGGACGCAGTACGGAATTCACGTCGAGCTCGATCCGCTCGGAGTGCGCGCCCTGCTCGGAGTTTCCGCGACCGAGCTTGCTTCCGGGGTGTTCGATCTCGCCGAGCTCCCCGTGCCGTGGCGCCGTGATCTGGTGGACCGGCTCGTGGAAGCGCCCGACTGGTCGCGGCGGTTCGCGATTCTGGACGAGTGCTTCGTGGCGGGGCTGCGCCCGGTGACCCTGGTCAGCGAGGTGCGGTGGGCCTGGCAGCGCATGGCCGCCGAGACCGGCGGGGCCAGGGTGCACGAGCTCGCCGGGGAACTGGGATGGAGCCGAAGGCATTTCGGCGCGCGGTTCAGCGCCGAGGTGGGGGTGACGCCGAAGCAGGCGGCCCGGCTGACCCGGTTCGAGCGGAGCAAGGCGCTGCTGCGGGCCGGCGGGCACGGCTCGCTCGCCGAGGTCGCGATCGAGTGCGGCTACTACGACCAGGCGCACCTCGCGGCGGAATGGCGGGAGTTCGCCGGGTGCCCGCCGAGCACCTGGATCGCCGAGGAGCTCCCATTTCTCCAAGCGACCGGGGAGTGAGCCGAACAGAATGGGGGCATGACGACACAGTTGAACAACCCAGGGGTGTGGCCCTGCCTGCAGTACACCGATGCCGAAGCGGCCCGGGTCTTCCTCACCGAGGTCTTCGGGTTCACCGAAACCCTGACCGTGCGGAGCGAGGACGGCACCAAGATCCTGCACGCCGAACTGCGCTGGCCGGAGGGCGGCGGCGTGATGTACGGCGACGCCCAGCCGGACAACCACCCGGAATACCCGCAGCCGACCGGCATCCAGTGGCTGTGCGTGGTGACTGCCGATCCGGATGCGGTGCACCGCCGGGCGGTCGAGGCCGGCGCCAAGATCGTCGCCGAGCCCTACGATGCCGACTACGGCGCACGCAATGTGTGTATCGCCGATCCCGGCGGCCACGTGTGGACCTTCGGGACCTACGCCGGTAGCTGAGGTCTCACTCCGTACGCTGCCCGGAGACCCGAACCGCGCCGTCGGGCGCGCTCGCCGTCAGATGCAGCGCAGCGCCGCCGTCCGGACCGTGCCGCACGATCTCCTCGGCGATCGCCGCGGTCAGCTGTGTCCGCATGGTCCGACGCAGCGCGCGGGCACCGTAGACCGGATCGAAGCCGCGTTCGGCCAGGAAAGCGAGCACGTCCTCGCTCACCTCGAGGTGCACCTGCTTGCGCAGCAGTCGCTTGCGCAGCAGGGCGACCTCGAGCGAGACGATGCCCCGCGCGGTGTCCTTGCCGAGCTCGGCGAAGTGCACGGTGTCATCGATGCGGTTGACGAACTCGGGATCGAAGAACTCCCGCAGCGCCGCGTCGATCACCGGGCGCCGGCCCCGGCGCAGCAATCGGTCCACCCCGCGCCGCCAGGGAATGCCCTGGATGCGGGCGATCTCCGCGGAACCGAGGTTCGAGGTGAGGAACACGAGCGTGTTCCGGAACGAGATCCGCTCCTGACCGCTGGCCAGCTTCAGGATCCCGCTGTCGAGCACCTGCAACAGGGCACGCAACACCGTGGGATGCGCCTTCTCCACCTCGTCGAACAGCACGATCCCCGGACGGTATGGGTCACCCTGGACGGTGTCCCGGTCGAAGACGCTGTACGCCTCCTTACTGCCCGCGTAGCCGGGCGGAGCGCCGCTGAACGAGGCCGCGTAGTGCTCCTGGGCGAGCGCGTTCATGTCCACTCGGCACAGATCGTCCGGCCCGGACCTCAGCTGCGCGGCGACCGTGCGCACCAATTCGGTCTTGCCGACCCCGGTCGGGCCGACGAGCAGCAGGTTAGCCAGCGGCCGGTCCGGGTCCACCGCGCCCGCCTTGGCGAGCACGATCGCGCGCACCACCGTCTCGATGGCCTCGTCCTGGCCGAGGATGCGCTCGCGGAGCAGGGCGCGGAGCCGGTCCGGGTCGAATTCCGCTGCCTTCGCGGTGTTCTCTGTGGTGGTGGTTTCGGTGGATCCGGTACGAGCACGATTCTGCTCGTGATACATGTCGGTGAGAAACGGCATGGGCTCAGGCCTGCATCGACCGTTCCGCAGGCAGCGTTCCCACCTGGCAGTCGGCGACACCGACCGTGCTCCTGGTGAGTTTCTCGACGTTCTCCCGCGCCTGCTCCGCGTCCATCACCCAGGTCTTGTAGAAGCTGAACGGGCAGTCCGCGACGCCCTTGTCGCCGTCACCCGCGTCGTACACCCCGGAATAACCGCGGTGCAGCAGCTTGAACAGATGATTCTGCGACTGGTCGTATTCCCGCGCGTCCCGGATCGCGGATTTGGACAGCTGCGCGTACTGGATTCCGTATTCCTCCTCGCCGGTCTCGCCGAGGGTGCGCCCGTCGAATCCGATGATCGAGGAATGGCCGAAATAGGAGTAGACGCCGTCGAATCCGGCCGCGTTGGCGACCGCGACATAACAGTTGTTCGCCCAGGCCATCGCTTTCGCCATGAGCACCTGCTGATCCTTGGCCGGGTACATGTACCCCTGGCAGCGCACGATCAGTTCGGCGCCCTTCATCGCGCAGTCCCGCCAGATTTCCGGGTAGTTGCCGTCATCGCAGATGATCAGCGAGATCTTCATGCCCTTCGGGCCCTCGGTGACGTAGGTGTCGTCACCCGGGTACCAGCCCTCGATCGGGCACCACGGCAGGATCTTGCGATAGCGCTGCACGATGTCGCCGCGGTCGTTGATGAGTATGAGCGTGTTGTACGGAGGTTTGTTCGGGTGCTCCTCGTGCTGCTCGCCGGTGATGGAGAAGATTCCCCACACCCCGGCCTGGCGGCAGGCCGCGGAGAAGATCTCGGTCTCCTCGCCCGGGACGGTGGCCGCGGTCGCGTACATCTCGCCGGGGTCGTACATGATGCCCTGGGTCGAGTACTCCGGGAACACCACCAGGTCCATGCCGGGGAGGCCGGTCTTCATGCCGACGACCATCTCGGCGATCTTACGCGCGTTCTCGAGTACCTCTGGTTTGGTGTGCAGGCGCGGCATCTTGTAGTTGACCACCGCGACGCCGACCGTATCCGGGCTCGCCGATATGTCACCGTGTCGCATGGCTACTCCTCGTCGAGTTGCTTTCAGATGAAACTAATCATGGAGCGGCGCCAGGTCAAGGAGGTGTCGCGCCTCGGTTCGGGGTTGTTCGGACTCAGAGCCGGGTGAGCACGTCGAAGTCGAGGCCGTCGGCGACCGCGAGGTGCACGTGCTGGCGGGCCTGTTTGCCGTCGAACTCGATGGTCCCGCGTGGTCCCTCATAGGCGACGCCGTCGATCGCGGCATCCCAACCGGCCGCGTCGGCACGACCCGCGCGGCGGGCGAGATGGGCCAGCGTGTGCAGTCCTTCGTAACAGGACTCGGCCGCGTTGTTCAGCGCGGGAGCCGAGGGACCGTGCATCCGGACGTACTCACCGACCAGGTCCATCGCGTCCGCGGTGGCCAGCGCTCGGAAATAGCCCGCGGACACGTAAAGTCCCTCGGTCGCCGTGCTGCCACTGGCCAGCAGCATGTTCTCCTCCATCAGCGGGCTGAACCGGACGATCCGCTCGGCGAACCCGTGCGCGGCGAAGGCCCGGTTGAACTCGACCGCGTCCTGGCCCACCAGCAGCATGATCACGCCGTCGCACTGTTGCCGTTCGATGCTGCGCACCACGCCGGTCATATCGCCGGAACCGAGCCGGACGAAGGCCTCTCCGGTCAGCGAGAGATCGAGCTCATGAGCGTACTGGCGCACCGCGGCCGCGGAGCCGTGCGGCCACACGTAGTCGTCGCCGACCAGGAACCAGCGGCGGGCGCCGAGGTTGTCGCGCAGCCAGCGCAGTGCGGGCGCGATCTGGTAGCGGGGGATCTCGCCGGAGCAGAACACGTTCGCGCGCCGTTCGCCGCCCTCGTACAGCGAGGTGTAGACGTACGGGACCCGGTCGGCGACCACCGGGGTGAGGGCATTGCGCACCGAGGAGATGTGCCAGCCGCTCACCGCGTCGACCCGGCCCTGCTCGATCAGCCGGTGCACCTGATCGGCGATCACCGCGGGTTCGGCGCCGCCGTCGACCACATCGAAGGTGACCTCCTTGCCGAGGATCCCGCCCGAGGCGTTGAGTTCGGCGACGGCGAGTTCGGTGATGGCCTCGCAGGAGGGGCCGAACAGGCCGGCCGGGCCCTGTAGCGGGATCACCATGGCAACGCGCCAGGCACGTGCGGTATCGGAGATCATCGCGGGACCGTGCTTCCGTGCGGTATTTTCGCTTCGGAGTCTGGCAACGTGCGAGGTATTCCGCAAGCGGGGAGGGCGGCCGAGAATGGGACAGCCGGAAATCGCTTCGATCCCGATGACGAGCGCGCTCACCAGGGCGGCACGGGTACTCGCCGCACGCGCGGAGCGGGTACTGGCTCCGCACGGGTTCACCTTCGATCAGTGGCTGGTCGCCGATGCACTCGCCCGCGAGCAGGACCTTTCCATGGCCCAGCTCGCCGAGCGCACCCAGCTGACCGGGCCGACCCTGAGCCGGGTGGTGGACCGGCTGGCCACGAGCGCGCTGCTCTATCGCCAGGTGGATCCGGCCGACCGGCGGCGCGCGGTGGTGCGGCTGGGACCCCGCGGACGCGCGGCCCGTGCGGCGGCGCTGGCGGATCTCGTCGCGCTGGAGCGTGAACTGCTCGGGGAACTCGGCGATGCCCCGGAGTTCCTCGCCCGGCTCGCCGGAAACGGGTGAGCGTTCGCTCTCCACCCGGCGGTGTGGCACGCTGAGCAGGTGCTCAAGCTGGGCGGGGCGAGACTGCTCGACGACAGGGACGCGAGTGCGGTCGAGGCCGCCCTCGCCGAGGCGCCCGTCGCCGGGTGCATGGTCTCGGCGCGGGTCGAGATCGCCGGGCTCGAACCGTGGCGGCTCGGCGGGGAGCTGTGGGGAATCGAACGAGGGCTGTTGCGCGGGGGGAGACTCGACGGGCTGTGTTTCGCCGGCCCGAACCTGATTCCCTTGCGGGGCACCAGTTCCGAGTGGCGGGTGTTCGCCGATCGGGCACTGCGCAGGCGGCGGATGTGCTCCTCGCTCGTCGGCCCTGCCGAGCAGGTGCTCGGGCTCTGGTCGGAGCTCGCCGGGGAATGGGACAGCCCGCGGGAGATCCGTGATCACCAGCCGCTGCTCGCCATGTCCGGTCAGCCCCGGGTCAGCCCGGACCCGCTGGTGCGGAGGGTGCGCCCGGACGAGCTGAATCGCTACCTGCCCGCCGCGGTCGCGATGTTCACCGAAGAGGTCGGGGTGGATCCGGGCCTCGAGGACGGGGGAGCGGCCTACCGGGCGCGGGTCGCCGAGCTGATCGCGGCTGGCCGCGCGTTCGCCCGGTTCGAGGGGGACGAGGTCGTGTTCAAGGCGGAGATCGGCGCGATGTCCAATGCGGTCGGCCAGATCCAGGGGGTCTGGGTGCATCCGGAGCGCAGAGGTGAAGGCCTCGGCGCCACGGGGACGGCCGCGGTGGTGGACACCCTGGTCAATCGGCTCGACCGGACGGCGAGCCTGTACGTAAACGCATACAACCTGCCCGCCTGTGCCGCTTATCGCAGGATCGGGTTCCGGGAGGTCGGCAGCTACGCCACCGTGCTGTTCTAGGGTGGAGGCATGTCCGTACGCGCTCCTCTCGTTCCCGGTGTGCAGGCCCCGCGCCGCCCGGTCCCCGCGTCCATCGCCCGTCCCGAATACGTGGACAAGGACGCCCCGACCCCGAACACGGACCCGTGGGTGCAGCCACCCGAGATCATCGAGAAGATGCGGGTCGCCTCGAAGATCGCCGCGCAGGCTCTGCAGGTCGGTGGCCAGGCGGTGCGGCCGGGGGCCACGACCGATGACGTGGACGCCGTGATCCACGAGTTCCTCTGCGACAACAACGCCTATCCCTCCACCCTCGGCTACCGGCATTTCCCCAAGTCCTGCTGTGTCTCGCTGAACGAGGTCATCTGCCACGGCATCCCGGACTCCACCATGATCGAGGACGGGGACATCGTGAACATCGATGTGACCGCGTTCATCGACGGCGTGCACGGGGACACCAACGCGACGTTCCTCTCCGGGGAGGTCGGCGAACAGGCGCGGCAACTGGTCGAGCGCACCCACGAGGCCACCATGCGCGCGATCAAGGCGGTACGGCCCGGACGCCAGCTCAACGTGGTCGGCAGGGTGATCGAGGCCTACGCCAACCGGTTCGGCTACGGGGTGGTCCGGGACTTCACCGGGCACGGCATCGCCCGCTCCTTCCACTCCGGTCTCGTCGTGCTGCACTACGACGAGCCCTCCGTGGACACCGTGATCGAGGAGGGGATGACCTTCACGATCGAGCCGATGATCACGCTGGGCGGTATCGACTACGACGTGTGGTCCGACGACTGGACGGTGACCACCAAGGACAAGAGCTGGACCGCGCAGTTCGAGCACACCCTCGTGGTGAACGCGGACGGCGCCGAGATACTGACACTGCCCTGAGCGCGGCGTATCGTTTCCGGGCATGACGACCGCATTGTGGAGCGGGAACCACGACGGAGCGGACTTCGGCTCGGGTGTCTCGCTCATCATCGAACCGGGCACGGAGCCGGGCAGCGGTCCACGGCTGCACCGGCATCCCTACGCCGAGACGTTCGTCATCCGCAGCGGCCGCGCGCTGTTCACCATCGGCGACGAGCAGATCGAGGGCCGGGGCGGGCAGATCCTCGTCGCCCCGGCGAACATCCCGCACCGGTTCACGGTCCTGGAGACCTATGAGGCGGTGCACATCCACGAGAGCGAGCGCATCGTCACCGAATGGCTGGAATGAAGGGTTCCCTGCTGGTCGCCGGGACCACATCGGACGCGGGCAAGAGCGTGCTCGTCGCGGGCATCTGCCGCTGGCTGGCCCGCAAGGGGGTGTCCGTGGCCCCGTTCAAGGCGCAGAACATGTCGAACAACTCCGTCGTCACCCCGGATGGCGGGGAGATCGGGCGCGCCCAGGCGATGCAGGCGCTCGCGGCCGGAATCGAACCGGATGTCCGGCTCAATCCGGTGCTGCTCAAACCGGGCAGTGACCGCAGTTCGCAGGTCGTGGTACGCGGACAGGTCGATGGCTCGGTCACCGCGATGTCGTACCACGAGCGGAAATCCGCCCTGCTCGGTACCGTCGTGTCCACATTGGACGAACTACGCGCGGACCACGATGTCGTGGTGTGCGAGGGCGCCGGCTCACCGGCCGAGATCAACCTGCGGGCCAGTGACATCGCGAACATGGGCCTGGCGAGGGCGCGCGATCTGCCGGTGCTCGTCGTCGGGGACATCGACCGGGGCGGGGTTTTCGCGCAGTTCTACGGGACGCTGAACCTGCTCGAGGAGGCGGACCGGGAACTGGTGCGCGGCTTCGTGATCAATAAGTTCCGTGGTGAACGCGCGCTGCTCGAACCGGGTCTGGAACAGCTCTCCGCGCTCACCGGAAGGCCGTGCTACGGCGTGCTTCCCTACGAGCCGCGGCTGTGGCTGGATGCCGAGGATTCACTGTCCTATGCGGACTCGACACCGATCGGCCGCCCGGCCCCACCGGTCGGCAACCGCTGGCTGCGGGTCGCCGTGGTGCGCCTGCCCCGGATCTCGAACGGCACCGATATCGATGCCCTCGCCTGCGAACCTGGGGTAGCGGCGCGGTTCGTCACCGATCCAGGCTCCTGCGCGGATGCCGATCTGATCGTGCTCCCCGGTACGAAGTCCACTGTGGACGACCTGGACTGGTTGCGGCACACCGGTCTTGCCGCAGTGATCGAGCAGCACGTGGCCGAGGGGAAGCCGCTGCTCGGCATCTGCGGCGGTTTCCAGATGCTCGGAAAGGCCATTGTGGACACAGTGGAATCCGGTAAGGGGGCGGTTTCCGGGCTCGGCCTGCTCGATCTGGACATCGAGTTCGCACCGACCAAGACGCTGCGCAATCCGGAAGGGTCGGCGCTGGGGCAGGCGGTGCGCGGCTACGAGATCCACCACGGCCTGGTCGCCCGCCGCGGCGCGGTCGACCCGCTCGTGGACAGCGGTGACGGGGCCCTGGCCGGTCCGATCGCCGCCACCCACTGGCACGGGCTGTGCGAGAACGACGCGTTCCGCCGCACGCTGCTGGATTGGGCGGCCGGTCACGCGAAGCGTGATTTCCGTGCTGCGGGCGGGATTCACTTCGCGGAGATCCGTGCCGCGCAGCTCGATTTGCTCGGGGACCTCGTCGCGGACCACCTCGACACGGAGGTGCTCCGGGAACTGCTCAGCTAGCGGCCCAGTCGAGGATCGAGTCGCACTGGCGCACGAGTTCGGCGCGCAGCGGTTCGGCCCGATCGGCGAACTCGGCCTGCCGGGCGGCGTATTCCGCGCGGCCCTGCGGGGTTTCGATGCGCACCGGTTCGTAGCCGAGCGCCGAGAGGTCGTAGGGACTGGCGCACATGTCCAGTTCACGGATATCGGCGGCGAGCTCGAAACAGTCGGCGACCAGTTCCGCGGGAATGAACGGATCGAGCTTGTAGGCGGCCTTGTACAGATCCATGTTCGCGTGCAGACAGCCGGGCTGCTCGAGCTCGATCTGGCGCTCCCGCGTCGGGGTCAGCGTATTGCGCGGGCGGGCCGGTTCGGTGAAGAACCGGAACGCGTCGTAGTGACCGCAGCGCACCTGCTGTGATTCGAGTACCGCATCGGTGCCCGCGCCACCGAGCCGCAGCGGATAGTCCGCGTGCCGCACCTGATCCGGATCCTGCCGGTAGACCATGGCCCACTCGTGCAGGCCGAAGCAGTTCAGCCGGGCGCGCCGGGACGCGGTCGCGGCGAGCAGTGCGCGGTAGAACTCCACGGTGTGCAGGCGCGAGCCGGTACAGGCTTCCGGATCGAGCGCGACACCCTCGGTGAAAGCGCGGTATTCCTTGTGGGCCAGGAACTCGTCCGTCCCCGTGCCGGAGAGGAGCACGCCGTGGCCGGGGTGCCAGCGCGCGAGTTTGCTTGGCCGGTGCGAGTAGTAGGTGAACAGGAAGTCGTAGACCGGGTGCCGCTGGCTCGCCGCACGGCGCCGCCGGTGCGGTTCGAGCAGCGCGTCCATCCGCCGCCGGTGCGCCAGCATGCGCTTGTGCCACCGCGGTTCGCTGAGCACGGTCGGAGTGGGGGACTGCATCACCGCGAGTCTATCGGTTCGAGCAGGTCCCAGCGGTTCCCGTACGGGTCGGTGAACACTGCGACGGTCCCGTACGGTTCGTGCCTCGGTTGTTCCTCGAACCGCACCCCGGCCGCGTGCAGCCTGCGGTACTCGCCTGGGAAATCCGTGGTGTACAAGAAGAAACCGACCCGGCCGCCGGTCTGTTCGCCGATGCTGGCGCGCTGTCTGCCGGTCGCGGCGCGGGCCAGCAGCAGTCCGGTCTCGCTCGCCTCGCGCGGGCGTACCACGACCCATCGCTTGTGTTCCTCGATCCTGGTGTCCTCGAGCAGTTCGAAACCGAGGACGCGAACGTAGAAGTCGATCGCCTCGTCGTAGTCGGGTACCACCAGGGTGATGAGGCCGAGCCGGTTCATGGTTCAGGTGTGCCTGCGCAGCAGGTCCTCGAAGAAGCCGCCCGCCTCGCGCGCGGCGCGCTCGGCATCGCCGGAGACGATCGCCTCGACCAGGGCGTCGTGCATGATCTGGTCGTCCTGGTATTTGTCATCCCGGTTGAACGTGGTCGCGACGCTGGCCCGCATCGTCTCCATCAGGCCCCGGTAGAGCTCGGCGAGCAGCGTGTTGTGCGCGCAGTCGATGATCAGCAGATGCAGCTGGAAATCGGCCTCGATCGCGGCGGCATCGTCGTCCCCGTAAACGGTCGCATTGCGCTCGTGCAGTGCGGTTCGCAGTGCTTCGATATCGGCGTCCGTCCTGCGCAGCGCCGCGTGGTAGGCACCGTCCGCCTCGATCATCCGCCGCACTTCGAGCGCCTCGCGCAGTTCATCGGTGCACAGCCGGCGCATCGCCCCGGAGAGTTCGCTGGTGGCCCGGACATAGGTGCCGTCGCCCTGCCGGACCTCGAGGAGTCCGGAGTGGGAGAGCGCGCGGACCGCCTCGCGAACCGTATTCCTGCCCACGCCCAGCGAGGTGACGAGCTCGGACTCGGTGGGAATCCGTTCGCCGATCGGCCATTCCCCTTCGGTGACCGCGGTCCGCATCTGCTCGATGACCTGGTCCACGAGTCCGGTCCGCTGAGTGGTGACTAAGGCCATCCTAACGTCCCTTCATCCGAAGATCCTACGTTTGCTACGGTAGCAGCCATGGCGGGAATCCATGATTCGACACCCCAGGACCAGGTGCAGGGGCATAGCGTCGAACTGATGAACACCGGCGCTTCGGAAGAGGTCATCCGCAGCAAGCACGCGGCCCTCGTCGGCACGCCGCTACTGCTGATCGGTGTCATCCTCGCCGCGGCGAACTTCCGGCCCGCGGTGACCAGCATGTCCTCGATTCTCGGCGAGGTGCGCACCGATCTGGGCGCCTCCTCGCTGTGGGCCAGCGTGCTCACCGCGCTGCCCACGGTGTGTTTCGGGATCGCCGCGGTGGCCGGTCCCTGGCTGGGCAGGCGCCTCGGTATGGCCCGCGCGGTGGCTACGGCGCTGGTCGTGCTGACCTTCGGGCTGATCCTGCGCGTCGTGGACGGCGAGGCCGTGGTGCTCGCCGGGACCTTCATCGCGGCCGGCGGGATCGCGATCGGCAACGTGCTCATCCCGGTGGTGGTGAAGGAGTCCTTCCCGAACCGGGTCGGCCTGGCCACCGGTCTGTACACCGCCGCGCTGAACACCGGTGCGGCACTGGCCAGTGCGCTGACCCCGCCGCTGAACCGAGGCCTCGGCGACTGGCGGCTCGCGGTGGGGGCGTGGGCGCTGCTCGGGGTGGCCGCTCTGATCATCTGGGGACTGGGTGCGCGGCACGGGCACGCCAAGCGCACCGTGGCCGCCGCGGAACCGGGCACCCGCAAGACCTCACTGTTGCGCAGCCCGCTCGCCTGGGCGATCACCGGCTTCTTCGGTACCCAGTCGCTCGTGGCCTATGTGGCCATGGGGTGGATCACCGAACTGTTCGTCAGTTACGGCGTACCGCGCGACCAGGCGGGTCTGATGCTCGCCGTGCTGAGTGTGCTCGGTGTGCCGCTGTCCCTGATCGTCGCCCCGATCGCGATCCGGAGCAAAACCCAGTCGGGATGGATCGCCGGGATGATCATCGTGGCCATGCTCGGGTTCCTCGGGCTGCTGTTCGCCCCGACGGCCGCGCCGTGGCTGTGGGCGGTGCTGATCGGTGCCGGAATGGGCGTGTTCTCGCTTGCGCTCGGGGTGGTCGCGCTGCGGGCCAAGGACTCGCACGATGCGACCCGGCTCTCGGCCATGGCTCAGGGTTTCGGGTACGTGGTCGCGGCGAGTGGGCCGCTGCTGTTCGGCCTGCTGCACGGGGCGACCGGTAGCTGGACGGTCTCGCTGATCGTGGTGCTGGCGGTGCTGTGCGTGGAACTGGTGCTCGGTGTGATCGCCGGACGCGCTCGCCACGTCTGACTGGCGATCGGCATCGGGATCGGCCGGCTGGTGCGCGGTATCACCGGGCTCTCGCTCACTTCGGCGTTTCCCAGGGGTACACCCGGCAGGGCTGGGCTTCGTGCTGCTCACCCTCACCTGTGCCGCCGGGGTGCTGCTGATCGTCTGCCGCTGTCGTCGATCCCACGCTGCTGCTCGCCTCCGGGATCGCGCTGACCGGCCGGGAATTCCCGGCGCCGCTCAGAGTTCCAGGTTCAGCAGCGCGTTCTCGATCAGCTCGGGCATCGCCGGGTGGATCCAGTACTGGCCGCGCGCCATCTCCATGGCGGGCAGGCCGAAACTCATCGCCTGAATGAGCGGCTGGATGAGCGTCGGGGCCTGCGGGCCGATGATGTGCGCACCGATGAGCAGCCCGGTCTTCTTGTCGGCCAACAGTTTCGCGAAGCCGGTGGTGTCCTCCATCGCCCAGCCGTACGCGATGCCCGCATAGTCCTGGACGGCGACGGTGTAGTCGATCCCGGCCTCGCGTGCGGCGCGTTCGGTGAGCCCCACGGCGGCGATCTGCGGTGCGGTGAACACCGCGTGCGGCACATAGCGGTGATCACTGGCGACCGGCTCGTCCGGGTGCAGCAGGTTGTGCTGCACCACCCGTTCCTCGTGATTGGCCACGTGCTTGAGCTCGTGCTCGCTGGACACATCGCCGAGCGCGTAGATCCCGGGCACCGAGGTGCGCTGATACTCGTCCACGACGAGATGACCGCTCTCCCGGGTCTCCAGGCCCGCGGCCGCCACGTTCAGGGTGTCCGTGTTCGGTGTGCGGCCCACGGCCACCAGCAGTTCGTCCGCGACCACCGGGTCCTGCCCCGCGATGTGCAGGGTGACCTCGTCCCCGGTGCGCGCCACGCGTTCGGTACGCGCATCGAGACGCAGCGCGAACCGCGCTCCGAGCAGTTCGGTGATGCGTTCGCTGACGGTCTCGTCCTCGGCCCGCAGGATCGCCGAGGAACGGGCGATCAGCGTGACCTCGACGCCGAGCGCGGCGAACACGTGCGCGAACTCGGCGGCGATGAACCCGGAACCGAGAATCGCCAGCCGCCGTGGCAGCCGCTCGAGGCGCATGATCGTGTTCGAGGTGTGGTAACCACTCGATTCGATGCCCTCGATCGGTGGAATCACCGGGCGCCCGCCCGCGGCGACCACGATGGTCTCGCTGCTGATCTCCTCGGGCGCGCCGCCGTCGTTCGGGCTCAGCGTCAGGGTTTTCGGTCCGCTGAACACCGCGTGTGCCTCGAACACGGTGACGTTCTCGTTGTCCGCGTGGTTGATCCGGTAGTCCCGGCCACCGGCCGCGATCGGGTCGATCCGCCCGAAGATCCGGTCCCGGATCTTCGGCCAGTGCACCGCGTCGAGCGTCTCGTCCACCCCGAAGGCCGAGGAATGCCCTGGCGTCGCCGCGATATCGGCGGTGTGCACGAACATCTTGGTCGGGATGCAGCCGACGTTGAGGCAGGTGCCGCCGAAAGTGCCGTGCTCGATCAGCGCGACCGATTTGCCGGCGAATTCCGGTCCGAGAATGGAGTTCGCCGAACCGGTGCCGATGATCACCAGATCGAAGTGCCGCATGCGCCGTTCCTTGTCCGTGGTTGCCTTCCGGAATGCCAACGCGCGCCCGCCCGGTGACATTCCGGACGGGCGCGCGCGCCGGCTCAGTGGCCGAAGACCGGAGTGATGATCGCCCTGCCGAGGGTGTGGAAGGCGAGGTTGAAGCTGACCACGGCCGGGCTGACCGAGCCGTCGATCTCGAGCGCGTCCACATCCACCGCGTGCACCACGAAGTAGTAGCGGTGGTCGCCGTCCCCGGCGGGCGGGGCGGAACCGGCGTAGGCCTTCATGCCGAGGTCGTTGGCGATGTGGAAGCCGCCGGGAAGGCTGTCGTCGCTCGCCCCGGCACCGGTGTCCAGGGACGTCACCGAGGCCGGAATGTTGGCCACGATCCAGTGCCAGAAGCCGCCGGGAATCGGCGCGTCCGGATCGAAACAGGTGACCACATAGGACAACGTGGCATCCGGCGCACCGGACCAGGAAAGCTGCGGCGAGATGTTCTGCCCGGAGACGCCCATGCCGTTGAACACCTGGGCGTCCGGCAGCGCGCCGCCGTCGGCGACATCGGCCGAGGTGACGGTGAAGGAAGCGACCGAGGGAAGCAGGGAGTAGGGATCGGGGGCGGTAGGACGCTCAAGGCTCATCGGCTGACCCTCCATACGTTGCGCGGGATTGCGTGGCCACGATACCCACTGTGAAATTTCACAGCGAGATACCCGCCGATGTGCGGATAGTCAGCACGATCTCCACCTGATGTGATCGGATGGCCGGAACGAAACGTACGGAGGGAGCCAGAGGATGCGCACCATCAGGGGCAGGGCCGGGGCATTGTTCGGCGCGATCGCGGCCGCGGCGGTGATCCCGCTCGTCGCGGCGGGGAGCGCGGGCGCCACGCAGCACACCGGCATGGAACCGAAGATCGTGGGCGGCACGGAGGCCAAGCTCTCCGATTTCCCGTCCATCGTCGCGGTGAACCAGTCCAATGGGGACAACTGGTGCGGCGGGACGCTGGTGGCGAAGAACAAGGTGGTCACGGCGGCCCACTGTGTCGACGGGAAGCAGCCGGACTTCTTCCAGATCGTGTCCGGATCGGCGGACCGCACCGACGCCAAGGCCGAGCACGCCAAGGTCACCAAGATCTGGCAGCACCCGGATTTCACCATGGACAGCATGAAAGACGATGTCGCCGTGCTGACCCTGGACAAGGAACTCAAGGCGCCGCTGGCCGAACTGAACACGGATCCGAAGGCCTACACCGAGGGCACGAACGCGACCGTGCTCGGCTGGGGCGACATCAAGGATGGCGGCGGCCAGTACCAGAAGCTGCTGCGCAAGGTCACCGTGCCGATGGCCAGTGACCAGACCTGCAGCGGCGCCTACACGGACAGGTTCGACAAGGCCTCTATGACCTGTGCCGGGGTCAAGGAAGGCGGCAAGGACTCCTGCCAGGGCGATTCGGGTGGCCCGCTGGTCGTCGACGGCCGCCTCGCGGGCATCGTGTCCTGGGGTGACGGTTGCGCCCAGGCCGGCAAGTACGGCGTCTACACTCGCGTCTCCGCGGTCGCCGACGACGTCAAGGCCCAGCTGAAGTAGTGATCAGCTTCGCGGTGCGGTCTCGGTGAGGGACCGCACCGCGAGTTCCACATCCTCGGCAGACAGCTCCGCGTGTGCCCGCAGCCGCAGCCGGGAAACCCCGTCCGGGGCGGACGGCGGACGGGAACAGTCGATCGCGACTCCGCGTTCGCGCACCGCGTTGGCCCAGTCGGTGGCGGCCTGCGGGGAGGGTGCGAGTACCGAGACCACGGCCGAACCGGGGGCGCTGACCTGAAGGTCCGCCGCACGTAGCCCTTCGCCGAGGGTGGCGGCATGTTCGAGGGCCCGGGCGGCGCGCTCGGGCTCCTCCCTCGCGATCTTGAGCGCGGTGAGGGCGGCACCCGCGGCCGGTGGGTTGAGCCCGGTGTCGTGGAGGAACGTGCGCGCGGTGTTCACCAGATGCGCGATCACCCGGCGCGGTCCGAGCACGGCGCCGCCCTGGCTGCCCAGCGCCGTGGCCAGCGAGACGGTGGCCACCACATCGGGCGCCTTGGCCAGGCCCGCCTCGGCCAGTCCGCCGTCGCCGAGGATCCCGAACCCGTGCGCGATGTCGGCGACCAGACCGGCCCCGTGTTCCCGGCAGGCCGCGTGCAGCTCGGCCAGTGGCGCGATGCCACCGTCCACAGTGAACACCGATTCGGTGAGCACCAGCGCCCTGGTGACCTTGCGAGTGGCGAGTGCCTTGGTCACGGCGGGCACATCCGCGTGCCCGGAGACGGCGACGGCCGAACCGGACTGGCGGCAGGCGTCGATCAGTGAGGCGTGCATGTATTTGTCCGCCACGATCGCGCACTCCTTGCCGGAGAGCGCGGTGACCGCGCCGAGGTTGGCGGTGAACCCGCTGGAGAACACGAGCGCGGCCTCGGTCCCCGCATAGGCGGCGAGCTCGCGCTCCAGCTCGGCATGCAGTTCGGTGCTCCCGGTGACCAGCCGGGAACCCGTGGTGCCCGCACCCCACTTCAGGGCGGCGGCCGCCGCGGCGGAGGTGACCCGCTTGTTCCTGGCCAGGCCAAGATAATCGGCGCCGGCGAGGTCGATCAGCCCGGACACGGGCGGCCGTGGCCGGATCCGCCGGGTCAGCCCGGCCTCGGCTCGTTTGCCCGCCTGTTCGTCCAGCCAGGCGAACGCGGATTCGGGGTCGAACATGTCTGGCAGTCTGTCCTCCGTGGCGGGCGCCACTGCAGCCGGGGTTGGTGCGCGCGCGCCGACCGGCTAGCGTCGGGACGTTGGAGCGCCCCTGCGCGCCCCGAGAGGAAGCCGGTGCGAATCCGGCGCGGTCCCGCCACTGTGACCGGAGCGATCCGGGAGCCAGGAACTCTCGTGAACCGACCTGTCGCTCGGGCGTGGACACCCGAGGAAGGAGCTTTGCCCCGTGCCTGCCCAGTTCCCGTTCTCCGCCGTTGTCGGCCAGCACGACCTGCGCCTGGCCCTGCTGCTCAACGCGGTGCACCCGGCGATCGGCGGGGTACTCGTGCGTGGCGAGAAGGGCACGGCCAAATCCACGGTCGTGCGTGCGCTCGCCGGACTGCTGCCCGCCGTCGAGGTGCTCGAGGACTGCCGCTTCGCCTGCGCCCCCGGCGCCCCGGACCCGGACTGTCCGGACGGACCGCACGCCACCGCGGCCCGCGAACGCCCGGCCACCCTCGTGGAGCTGCCGGTCGGCGCCACCGAGGACCGGGTGATCGGCTCGCTGGACCTCGAGCGGGCGCTCACCGATGGGGTGCGTGCCTATCAGCCCGGTCTGCTCGCCGACGCCCACCGCGGGGTGCTCTACGTGGATGAGGTGAACCTGCTGCACGACCACCTCGTCGACCTGCTGCTCGACGCCGCCGCGATGGGGCGCGCGCACGTGGAGCGTGAGGGGGTCTCGATCTCGCACGCCGCGCAGTTCCTGCTGGTCGGCACGATGAACCCGGAGGAGGGCGAGCTGCGCCCGCAGCTGCTCGACCGCTTCGGGCTGACCGTGACCGTGTCCGCGGACCGGGAGGTCGGACCGCGGACCGAGGTGGTGCGCAGGCGGCTGGCCTTCGAAGCCGACCCGGACGGATTCGCCGCGCAGTGGGCGAGCGCGGACGCCGGGCTCGCCGAGCGCATCGTGCGGGCGCGTGCTCTGCTCGGTTCGGTGCGGCTGCCGGATGCCGAGCTGCGCCGCATCGCCTCGGTGTGTGCTTCCTTCGATGTCGACGGGATGCGCGCGGACCTGGTGGTGGCGCGCACCGCGGTGGCGCACGCGGCCTGGCGGGGCGCCGAGACGGTCGCCGAACAGGATGTGGAGGCCGCGGTCCGGCTCGCGCTGCCGCACCGCAGGCGCCGGGATCCGTTCGACGAACCGGGAATCGAAGAGGAGCAGCTGCGCGAGGCCATGTCCGAGGCCGCGCAGGCCGCCGAAGAAGAGGAACCCCCGGAACCACCGGAGCCGGACGGTGACGGTCCGGACGGCGGGCCAGGCGGGCCAGGCGGGCCAGGCGGCGGACAGGACGCGCCGGATGAGGGCAACGGGACCCCGCAGAACGGGACCCCGCAGAACGGAACATCGCAGCAGGGGTCTTCCAGCGAACGCACCACGGAGGCACCCGATCCGGCGTTCCGCGCCCGGCTGCTCGCCGTGCCCGGCGTGGGCGCGGGTGCCCCTGGGAAGCGTTCGGTCGCCCGCACGACGGGCGGGCGCACGGTGCGCTCGGGCGCGGACGGCACCGGGCTGCACCTGACGGACACACTGCGCGCCGCGGCGCCGTTCCAGGCCGAGCGCGGGCGGGACGGTTCCGGGCTCGTATTGCGCGCCCAGGACATCCGGCGCGCGGTACGGGTCGGCAAGGAGTCGAACCTGGTGCTGTTCGCGGTGGACACCTCGGGCTCGATGGCGGCACGGGCCAGGATGTCCGCGGTCACCGGGGCGGTGATCTCGCTGCTGCGCGATGCCTATCAGCGCAGGGACAAGGTCGGGGTGATCACCTTCCGCGGCGCGGGCGCGGAACTGCTGCTGCCACCGACGAACAGCGTGGACACCGCGGTGCGCAGGCTGCGAAGGGTGACCACGGGTGGGCGTACCCCGCTCGCCGAGGGACTGCACACCGCACGCAAGGTCGCCGCGACCGAACGGGTGCGTGATCCGCACCGGCGCTGCCTGCTGGTGGTGGTCACCGACGGCCGGGCCACGGCCGGTCAGAACCCGGACGCGGTGGCGGCCGGGCTTGCCGCGGACGGCGTGGCGGGCATCGTGGTCGACTGCGAGAGCGGACCGGTCCGGCTCGGGCTCGCGGGGCGGCTGGCCGAGGCCATGTCCGGGCAGTGCCTGCGGTTGGAACACCTCTCCGCGGACGGAGTGGCCGGAATCGTGCGCGCGGCCTGAGGAACGGAGGAACCGTTATGCCACAAGGAAAACCGAACTCCGTGCCCGAGGACGGGCTGACCACGCGGCAACGGCGCAACCGGCCGCTGCTGATGGTGCACACCGGGGAGATGAAGGGGAAGTCCAGCGCCGCGTTCGGCACCGCGCTGCGCGGGTGGAACCAGGGCTGGTCCATCGGGGTGTTCCAGTTCGTCAAATCGGCGAAGTGGAAGGTCGGGGAGGAGAACGCGTTCCGCGCGCTCGGCGAGGTGCACGAACAGACCGGCCAGGGCGGCCCGGTGGAATGGCACAAGATGGGGGAGGGCTGGTCCTGGGCGCGCAAGCAGGGCACCGAGTCCGACCACGCCGCGGCCGCGCTGGAGGGCTGGCGGGAGATCACCCGGCGGATCGGGCAGCAGCAGCACACCCTGTACGTGCTCGACGAGTTCACCTATCCGCTCAAGTGGGGCTGGGTGGACGTGCACGAAGTGGTCTCGGTGCTGCGTGACCGGCCTGGGCATCAGTACGTGGTGATCACCGGCAGGGACGCGCCCGCCGAGCTGATCGAGGCCGCCGATCTCGTGCTGCGCACCGAAAAGGTCAAGCACCCGATGGATGCCGGGCAGAAGGGCCAGCGGGGTATCGAGTGGTGAGCACCGGCCGGGTGGTGATCGCCGCTCCCGCTTCGGGAACCGGCAAGACCCTGGTGGCCACCGGTCTGATGGCGGCATTGCGGGCGCGCGGGCACGTGGTCGCACCGGGCAAGGTCGGCCCCGACTACATCGACCCCGGATATCACACGCTCGCGGCCGGGCGCCAGGGCCGCAATCTGGACCCGGTGCTCGTCGGGGAACACACCGTCGCCCCGCTGTTCGGCCACGGGGCGCGCGGGGCGGATCTCGCCGTCATCGAGGGCGTCATGGGGCTCTACGACGGGCGGCTCGGCGCGGAGGGGTTCGGCTCCACCGCGCACGTGGCCGAACTGCTTGACGCCCCGGTGCTGCTCGTGGTGGACGCCAGGGGGCAGAGCCGAAGCCTCGCCGCGCTGCTGCACGGCTTCCGCACCTACTCCTCCGGGGTGCGGATCGCCGGGGTGATCCTGAACAATGTCGGTTCGCCGCGACACACCGAGGTGCTGACCGAAGCGGCCAACGAGGTCGGGCTCGAGGTGCTCGGCTCGCTGCCGCGCGCGGCGGAGGTCGGGGTGCCGAGCAGGCATCTCGGCCTGCTCACCGCCGCCGAGCACGGTGCCGAGGCGGAGGCCGCGGTGCGCGGGATGGGCGAGCTCGTCGCCGAACACCTGGACCTGGACGCGGTGGTGCGGGTGGCCCGCTCCGCGCCCCCGCTGACCGGACCGGACTGGGCGCCCGGGCTCGAACCGGAGCCCGGATCACCGGTGGTCGCGGTGGCCTCCGGGCGCGCGTTCACCTTCGGCTACGCCGAGCACACCGAACTGCTGGAGGCCGCCGGTGCCCGGGTGGTGACCCTGGATCCGTTGCGGGACACCGCCTTGCCTCCGGAGACTGCGGGGCTGGTGCTGCCCGGCGGGTTCCCCGAACTGCACGCCAAGGACCTCGCCGAGCGTGCGGGACTGCGCGCCGAGATCGCCGGGTTCGCCCGGGCCGGTGGACCGGTGCATGCCGAGTGCGCCGGGCTGCTCTACCTCGCACAGCACCTGGACGGGGTGCCGATGTGCGGGGTGGTCCCGGCCGATGCCCGGTTCACCGAACGCCTCGCGCTCGGCTACCGGGATGCCGTGGCCACGAGCGATTCGGTGCTGTTCCGCGCCGGGGAACGGGTGGCAGGGCACGAGTTCCACCGCACCACGATCGAGCCGGGGCACGGCGAGACGGCGGCGTGGGGACTGCCGGGGAATCGCCTGGAAGGGTTCGTGACCGGGCAGGTGCACGCCTCGTATCTGCACACCCATCCGGTCGGCAGTCCGGAGGCGATCACCCGGTTCGTCGCGGCCTGCGCGCGGCACATGGTTGACTTACCGCGGAGCACACAGCCCCGCGGGAGAAGGTGAACCGAACGTGACCGTGACCGTTGTCGGCGTCGACGGGACCTCGCTCGCACCGGGCGGGCGGCACCTGATCGGCAAGGCGACCTTGATCATCGGCGAGCCGAGGCATGTCGAGGCCTTCGCGCCGCGCGGGGTGCCGCACCGGGATCTGGAGCCGCTCGGCTCGAGTGTCGGCGCGATCTACCGGGAACACGGCAAGGAAGACGGCAATGTGGTCGTGCTGGTGCACGGCGATCCGGGTTTCTTCGGCATGCTCGGCGCGTTGCGGGAGAACGGGATCGAGCCGAGAGTGCTTCCCGCGCTGAGCCCGGTGCAGCGGCTCGCCGCGATGGCCGGGGTGCCCTGGGACGATATGGCGATCGTGGACGGGAGCGACGGCGGGTTGCGCAGGGCGCTGAACGTGTGCCGGGCGCGCAAGGCGGTCGCCGTGCTCACCGCGCAGGGAGCCGGACCGACCGAACTGGGCGCGGGACTGGACGGCTGGCGGCGCAGTCTCGTGGTGGCCGAGGAGATCGGCACCCCGCGCGAGACACTGTCCACAGTGGATGCGGCGGAGGCGGCCAAACGACTGTGGCGGTTCCCGAACGTGGTGTTCTCCTTTGCGGAATCCCAGCTGGGCCAGGGAAAGAACTGGAACGGGTGCGGGGAACCGTGCCCGCCGGACGGTGGCTGGGCGCTGGAGAGCGAGGCGTTCGCGCACCGCGAGGGGGAACTGGCCGCGGACGCCGTGCGCGCGCTCGCCCTGGCCAGACTGGCCCCGCGTCCCGGTCAGCTCGTCTGGGACATCGGCGCGGGCGCCGGGCAGATCGCGGTGGAATGCGCACGGCTCGGTGCGGCGGTCGTCGCGGTGGAGCCCGATCCGGGGCAATCGGTGCGGGTGCTGGCGAATGCATCCCGGCACGATGTGGATGTGCGGCTGGTCGGTGAACCGGCGCCCGGATCGCTGCAGGAGCTGCCCGAACCGGACGCGGTGTACGTCGGCGGTGCGGGCCAGGAGGTGTTCGCCGCGGTCGTGGCGAGCGGGGCGGACCGGATCGTCACCTCGGTGGCCGATCTGACCAAGCTGGGTGCTTATCGGGACATGTTGCGGGACAAGGGATACCGGGTGTCCGGGCGGCAGCTGGCGGTCGCGGGCCTCGCGGAGTTCGACGGTGGAGGTGTCGGCATGGGACCGGCGAGTCAGGATGTGCTGTTGTGGGGAGTTCGATGAGCGAGGACCACTATCTCGCCGGGCTCGACCTGCGGGACCGGCGCGTCGTGTTCATCGGCGGCGGCGGGGTGGCGCAGCGGCGGCTGCCGAGGCTGATCGCGGCCGGGGCGCGGGTGGAGCTGATCGCGCCCGAGGTCACCGTCGCGGTGTCCGGGATGATCGAATCCGGTGAGGTGTCCTGGCAGCGGCGCGGTTACGCCGAGGGGGACCTGGACGGGGCCTGGTACGCGATCGCGGCCAGCTCGGATCCGGAGGTCAACGTCCGGGTGGTCGAGGAGGCCCAGCGGCGGCGGGTGTTCTGTGTTCGTTCCGATCTGGCTGCCGCGGGGACCGCGGTCACCCCGGCGATCGGGGAACACGACGGGATGGTGCTCGGGGTGCTGGCCGGTGGGGCGCACCGGCGTTCCGCCGCGGTACGGGATGTGGTGCTCGAGGCACTGCGCACCGGAGCCCTGGCCGAGGCGGGCGAACTCGGCGCGAAGACCGCGGGCGTGGTGCTCGTGGGTGCCGGTCCGGGCGACCCGGACCTGATCACTGTGGCCGGCCGCCGCGAACTGGCGCGCGCGGACCTCGTGGTCGCCGACCGGCTCGCCCCGCGTGCGCTGCTCGACGAACTGTCCGGGCACGTGGAGATCGTGGACGCCGCCAAGATCCCCTATGGGCGCGCGGCCACCCAGCAGGCCATCAACACGGCGCTGATCGAGGGCGCGCGTGCCGGGCAACGGGTGGTGCGCCTCAAGGGCGGCGATTCCTTCGTGTTCGGCAGGGGATTCGAGGAGGTGCTCGCCTGCGCCGAGGAGGGGATCGCGGTGACCGTGATTCCCGGGGTGACCAGTGCTTTCTCCGCCCCGGCGAGTGCGGGCATTCCGGTCACTCATCGCGGCGTGACCCATGAGGTGGTCGTGGTCTCCGGGCATGTCGGCCCCGCTGACGAGAGCAGCCTCGTGGACTGGCCATCGGTGGCCAGACTGCGTGGCACCCTGGTGCTGATGATGGCCATGCAGCGGCTCGGCGAGTTCGCCGAAGTGCTGATGGCGAACGGGAAACCGGGCGACACCCCGGCCGCAGTGATCGCCGACGGTGCGACCCGCAACCAGCGGGTGCTGCGGTCCACCGTGGCGCAGGTGGCGGCCGAGGCGCGCGAACAGGAGTTCACGCCTCCCGCGATCGTGGTGATCGGGGAGGTCGCCGGGTTCGGCGCCTGACCGCGATCAGGCCGAAGCGAGTACCGAGTCGATCTCGGCGAGTATGCGTTCGGCGATTTCCGGTGCCGCGTAGGAATACCTGATCGAATTGCGGGCCAGCTCGGCGAGACCTTCCTTGTCGAGCTCGCACAACCGGGCCGCGACGGTGTACTCGGTGTCCAGATCGGTGTGGAACATCCCGGGATCGTCCGTGCTCAGTGTGATCGGGGCACCGGAGGCCAGCAGGCGGGGGAGCGGATGGGCCTCGAAGGATTCCGTTGCCCTGGTGCGCAGATTGGACATCGGGCACACCTCCAGCGGAATTCCGTTGCGCGCCAGGTGATCCAGCAGTTCCGGATCGGTCACGCTGCCGATCCCGTGCCCGATGCGCTCGGCGTGCAGTTCGCGTACCGCCGCCCACACCTCGTCCGGGCCGGTGGTCTCCCCGGCGTGCGCGACCACGTGCAGCCCGGCATCCCGTGCGGTGGCGAACGCGTCCGCGAAGCCGGCGCGCGGGTAGCCGTCCTCGAGACCGGCGAGTCCCAATGCGACAGTCCCTTCCGGACGGACGCGGACGGCGAAGTCCACGGTCTCCTCGGTGCCACCGAAACCGGCCGGGATGTCGTAGATGTAGTTGAGCTCGACGCCGTGCACCTGCGCGGCCTCGATGCGTGCCGCGGTGAGGGTCTCCCCGAGTTCTTCGGGGGCCACTCCCTTGCGGATGTGCATCACCGGGGTCACGGTGATCTCGGCGTAACGCACCTGGCACTTGGCGGCGTCGCGTGCGGCACCGAGTACCAGCTCGCGCACATCCTCACCGGTGCGTACCAGTTCGTCCACTTTGGCGTAGTTGTCGATGAAATGCGGGAAGTCGACGAATTCGTAGAACCGCTCCAGCTCCGCCGGGTCGGTCGGTACGGCGCCGTCCGGGTGCCTGCGCGCGAGCGTGAGCACGGTTTCCGGGGAGGCCGAGCCGACGAGGTGCAGGTGCAGTTCGGCTTTCGGCAGCGCGGCGATGAATGCGGGGATGGTCATACGAGAGACCTTATTGCCTCGCGGTGACAGGGCAACCGAATATTCCCTCAGCCGAATACTCCCTCAGCCGAATACTCCCTCAGCCCGATACTTCCTCAGCCCGGTGCCGCACCGGCTCGGCGTACCCGGCCGCTGGTCGCGAGCAGGGCACCGAGGGCGACGAGCGCGGCGAGGATCGCGAACGCCGTGCCGTAGCCGCCGAACAGGGCGGCCAGTCCGGTCCCGCCGAACGGGGCGAGCGCGATCGCCAGCGTGAGTGGTGCGCTGAACAGCCCATTGAGCGTGCCGAACCGCGCGGTTCCCCAGCGGTCGCTGACGGCGGTCGCCTGCAGCAGCGTGTACACCCCGCGCACCGCACCGGCACCAGCTCCGAGCACCATCACCAGGGCGGCCGGTCCGGACACCACGGCGAGCAGGGCGGTCATCAGCGCACCGAGGGCGAGCACGGCGACGGTGCGGGACCCCGGTCCGAACCGCGCGCTGAACCGGCCGTAGCCGAGCCTGCCGAGCAGTTGCCCGGCCCCGCACAGCGCGAGGGCGATCGCGCCCGCGGTGTTCGACTCGCCTCGGCTGGTGAACAGCGGCACCAGGTTCACCGTGGCCGCGTACATGCCGAACCCGGCCAGCACCATCGCGCACACCAGCGACCAGAAGGCCGGGCTGCGCGCGCGACGGTACGGACGTGATCCCCGTTTGCCGCGTTCGTCCGCTGCCGATCGGGCGGCCAGGGCAGCCGCAGGCACCAGAAGTGCACCGGAAAGGTCACCGCGCCGAGCAGGCAGGCGAGCACGAGCAGACATCCGCGCCAGCCGAGCAGCCCGAGCAACCCGTCCGCGATCGGCGCGAACACGGTGCTCGCCAGGCCGCCGACCAGGGACACGGCAGTGAGCGCCCGCACCCGCTCGGTGCCGTACCAGCGGGTCAGCGCGGCGAAGGCGGGCTGATAGAGCAGCATGGCCTGGGCCGCTCCGGTGAGTCCCCAGGCCGCGAAGAACAGCGGGAGGTTCGGGGCCTTCGCCACCGCCAGCAGGCCGAGCACACCGAGGACCGATCCGGTCGTCATCACCACACGCGGGCCGTTCCGGTCGATCCAGCGGCCGACGAAGGGCCCGCACACCGCGGAGGCGACCAGTCCGGTGGAGAACGCGCCCATCGCGGCACCAGCCGACCAGCCGGTCTCCCGCAGCACCGCGCCGAGCAGCACGGGGAACGTGTAGTAGAGCACGCCCCAGCTGACGATCTCGGTCGCGCACAGGCCGAGCAGCGCAGCTCGCCGGGTCATAGCGAGCGCTGGTAGAGGACCGTGTCCAGGATCCTGCCGTGTTTCTCGCCGACCCCGGTGAGCCGACCGGCCTCGGTGAAGCCGAACGCCAGGTGCAGCGCCGCGGAGGATGGATCCCCGGTGTCCACGACGACCGCGATCAGCTGGCGGACGCCCGCTTCGGCGCCGCGCGTCAGCAGCTCGCCGAGCAGCGCCTTGCCGAGGCCCTTCCCGGACTGCCCGGGAGCGAGGTAGATGGTGTCCTCGCCCGTGTACCGATAGGAGGGTTTCGGCCGCCAGGGACCGAGGTACGCATAACCGAGGATCGCGGTATCCGACTGCGCGACGAGGAACGGCAGCCCCCGTGCGGACAGCTCGGCGAACTTGGCCCGCCAGTCCGCGAGGTCTGGCGGGTTCTCCTCGAAGGTCGCGAGACTCGTGTGCACATAGTGCTCGTAGATCCGGGTGACGGCGGGCAGATCCTCCAGACAGGCGGGCCGGACCGCCGCTTTCTCTATAGAGAACATTATGACTATTATAGCGGAATCATGGATCTCGGTGAACTGGGAAAGCGCATCCAGGCGTTGCGTGGCGAGCGGGGGATGACCCTGCAGGAGCTCGCTTCGACGGCCTCGGTGAGCGTGAGCATGCTGTCCTCGGTGGAGCGCGGCCAGAAGGCGCCGACGGTGGTGGTGCTGGCCAGGATCGCCGAAGGGCTCGGCGTGCCGCTCACCGAACTGCTGGATCAGGGGCCGCGCACGGTGTTGCGCCGGGCCGCCGAGCAGGATGTGGTGGACGAACCGGGCGGCTGGCGGCGCGTGGTGCTGTCCCCGGTGGTTCCCGGGGTGAACTTCGAATGGATCCGCTCCAGCCTGCCACCGCACTGCGCCGCGGGCGAATATCCGGCCTATGCCCCGGGTTCGCACGAGTTCGTCGTCGTGGAATCGGGCGGCCTGCGCATCGGGGTCGGCGCCGAGGTCTACCACCTCGAGGCGGGCGATTCGCTGTATTTCTCCGCGGATGCCGTGCACAGCTACGCCAACCTCACCGCGGAACCGTGCCACTACTACATCGCCGCGCTGATCATGCGCCCGCGCAATGCGGCCCCGGTACGGCGCTGGAGTGCCGCCGATCCCGGGGCATGAGCAAGCTCACAGTCAGGGATTCGGGCAAAGCGGACGGTTATCCGGTGGCTCGTGCCACGGTGTGAAAAGCGGTCCTGTCCACTGTTGTCCGGGTGTATTCGCGATGGAGGTCGGCCATGACGCAGGCGTACGAGGAATGGGACATCGTCTCCAGTGTTGGCTTCACGGCGCTGATGGTCGCTGCCGCGCGTGCCGCCGAGACCGCCAGCGCCGATCCGCTCATCACCGACGAATACGCGGCCGCCTTCGTCGAGTCGGCGAACCCGGCGACGTCGATCCGGGACGGGCAACGGGGCGTGGACGAGGAATTCTGGCTCTCCATGGTCGACTACATGGCGGTGCGCACCAGGTTTTTCGACGAGTTCCTGGAGAAGGCCGGGACGCCGCAGGTCGTGGTGCTCGCCGCCGGACTGGACGCGCGGGCTTACCGGCTCTCGGTCGCACCGGACACCCGCTGGTTCGAGGTGGACCAGCCAAAGGTGCTCGCGTTCAAGCAGGACGTGCTCGAGGCGCGCGGCGCCGAACCGGTGTGCCGGCACCACATGGTGGGCACCGATCTGCGCGAGGACTGGGTGTCCGCACTGCGCGCGGCCGGATTCGACCCGGAACTGCCGACCGCCTGGCTCGCCGAGGGACTGCTGATGTATCTGCCCGCACAGGCCGAGGATCAGCTCTTCGCGCGGATCGACGAGCTCTCCGCCCCAGGCAGCATGATCTCGGTGGAAGACGCGGGCGCACTGGCAACCGGCTCGTTCATACACGACGAGCGGGTCGCGGACGCCTCCGAGCAGTTCGGGGTCAGCTTCGCCGATCTGGTCAGCCAGGAGGAACGCGCGGACTTCGCGGAATTCCTGAGCGGCAAAGGATGGTCGGTGGAGCCGCGCGGCATCGAGGCGATCGAGCAGGGGTACGGGCGGCACATCGGCGGGCGGACCCGGGACCTGCTCGGCGGCATGCGGATCGTGAACGCGCGCCGATAGCGCACGTCACCGATCGGTGAGGCCGAGGCGAAGGTGCTCGCTGTGGTACACGGCCTCGTCGAGCAGCTGCGCGACGTGGTTGTCGTAGAGCCGGTAGATGATGCTGCGCCCATTGCGGGTGCCGGTCACCAGTCCGAGGGTGCGCAGCAGCCGTAGCTGGTGCGAGACGGCGGACTGCTCCATGCCGACCGCCTCGGCGAGTTCGGTGACCGGGAGCGGGCCCGCGCGCAGTTTGGCGAGAATGCGCAACCGGCTGGGGGTGGCGAGCGCTTGCAGTGTCTCGGCGACGTTCGCCGCGCTCTGTGGATCGAGATCCTCGACCGGTTGGCGCACCTGCGGTGTGTGTCCCACGCGAGTAGCGTAGCCCACAACCCATAATTGAAGACATCTTCATATGTTCTGCTATCTTGGGTTCGTGTTCGCCGTCCCCGAAGTGCGGTTCGCCGCCATGGCACTGGGTTTGTTCCTGCTCGGGCTTGCCGCGGAACTCAGCGGTTGCCCGGAATGGGTGTGGGTGTCCGCCTATCTGGCCTGTTATCTCGCCGGTGGTTGGGAACCCGCCGTCGCCGGGGTGCGCGCGCTCGCCGGGAAGACCCTGGATGTGGACCTGCTGATGGTGCTCGCCGCCATCGGTGCGGCCGCGATCGGTCAGTTCATGGACGGGGCGCTGCTGATCGTGATCTTCGCGAGCTCCGGTGCCCTCGAAGCGCTGGCCACCAGGCGCACCGAGGAATCGGTGCGCGGGCTGCTGCGGTTCGCCCCGGAGACCGCGAGCCGGGTGACGGCGGGCGGAGAAGACGCCGTTGCGGTCGCGGAGCTCGCGGTCGGGGACGAGGTCCTGGTGCGCCCCGGGGAACGGATCGCCGCGGACGGGATCGTGCTGCACGGGGAGAGTGAGGTGGACAAGGCGAGTATCACCGGGGAGCCGCTTCCGGTGGCCACGTTCGCCGGGGACGAGGTCTTCGCGGGCACCGGGAACGGGACCGGGGTGTTGCGCATCCGGGTCGGGCGCACCGCCGGGCACAGCGTGCTGGCCAGGATCGCCGAATCGGTGCGCGAGGCGAGCGCGACGAAGGCGGGCACACAGTTGTTCGTGGAGCGGGTCGAGCGCTGGTACTCGCTCGGTATGGTCGCCGCGACCGTGCTGCTGTTCGCGATCCCGCTCGCCATCGGCACCCCGTTCCAGGAGGCGCTGCTGCGGGCGATGACCTTCATGATCGTGGCCTCCCCGTGTGCGCTCGTGCTCGCCACCATGCCGCCGCTGCTGGCCGCGATCGCCACCGCGAGCCGCAACGGGGTGCTGGTGAAATCCGCCGTCGCACTCGAACGCCTCGCCCGTACCACCCGGTTCGCCTTCGACAAGACCGGAACCCTCACCAAGGGCGCCCCGGTACTCGCCGAGATCCACACCGCCGGCCGGGCCGAAGAGGATGTGCTCGCCCTTGCCGCTGCGGTGGAGTACCCGAGCGAACATCCGCTCGCGGGCGCGATCCTGGACGCGGCACGCGAACGCGAGCTGTCCCTCGCGCCGGTGGACGGCTTCTCCGCCCGGCCGGGGCACGGGGTTCGCGGCCGGGTCGGTGGCACGCAGATCGAGGTCGGTGTTCACCGTGGACAGTCCACAATGGACGACGTGTTGGCCGAGGTGCGTGCCCGGGGCCGTACCGCGGTGCTGGTGAGTGAGGCCGGAAAGCCGATCGGTGTGCTCGGGATCGCGGACCGTACCCGCACCGGTGCCGCCGCGGCGGTCGCGTGCTGCACCAGGCTGACCGGAACCGGTGCCGTCCTGGTCACCGGGGACCATTCCGTCGCGGCGCGACCGATCGCGGACGAGCTGGGCATCCGCACCGTGCACGCGGGCCTGCTTCCCGAGCAGAAGCGGGAACTGATCGCCGGATACGAGTCCGAGGGTGCGCGGCTCGCAGTGGTGGGCGACGGGGTGAACGACGCTCCCGCACTCGCCGCCGCGAGCACCGGGCTCGCCATGGGTGGCGCGGGTGCCGATCTGTCCCTCGGCGCCGCGGATGTCGTGCTCGTCCGGGACGAACTGATCGCGGTGCCCACGGTGCTCGCCCTCGCCCGCCGGGCCGAACGGGTGGTCGTGGCCAACCTGGTGATCGCCGCGGCGTTCATTCTCGGGCTCGTGGTCTGGGATCTGGCCGGGGTGCTGCCGTTACCGCTCGGCGTTGCCGGGCACGAGGGGTCCACGGTCCTCGTCGGGTTGAACGGGCTGCGGCTGCTCGGTTCCCGCGCCTGGCGCCGGGCGCGCGCCCGGGCCGGTTCCGGTTAGCGGTCTCGACGCGGAACCGCGGCGGCGACTAGGGTTCCGGCCATGCGTTTCGGACTGTTCGTACCTCAGGGATGGCGGCTCGACCTCGCGGGAATCGAGCCGAGGGAACACTGGTCGCGGATGCTGGACATCGCGAAGTTCGCCGAGCAGGGGCCGTACGAGTCGATCTGGGTGTACGACCACTTCCACACCGTTCCGGAACCGACCGAGGAGGCCACGCACGAGGCCTGGTCGCTGATCTCCGCACTGGCCGCGAGCACCAGCACGGTGCGCCTCGGGCAGATGTGCACCTGCATGAGCTACCGCAATCCGGCCCAGCTGGCGAAGGTGGCCGCGACCGCCGACCTGATCTCCGGCGGCCGGGTCGAGATGGGCATCGGCGCCGGGTGGTACGAGCACGAGTGGCGGGCCTACGGCTACGGGTTCCCGAGCGCGGGGGAGCGGCTCGGCAGGCTTGAGGAGGGCGTGCGGATCATGCGCGATCTCTGGACCGAAGGCAGGTCGAGCCGGGACGGCAAGTACTACACCGTGGACGGGGCGATCTGCCGACCGCTTCCGTTGCAGGAGAACGGGATCCCGCTGTGGATCGCCGGTGGTGGTGAACGCCGCACACTGCGGATCGCGGCGCAGTATGCCTCCTACACCAACTTCGACGGCACCCCCGAGGGGTTCCGGCACAAATCGGAGGTGCTCGCGGGGCACTGTGCCGAGCTCGGCACCGACTTCGACGCGATCGTGCGCTCGGCCGACTACAACGTGGTGATCGGCGAGACGGAACGGGAAGTGGCCGAGCGGCTGGACTGGTTCGAGGCGCACTACGCGAAGTACGTCTCCGCGGAGAAGGTCGCGCAACAGCGCGAGATGATAGCGAACGGCCCATTGGTCGGCACTCCGGAACAGATCGCGGAGCGGCTCACCGGCCTGCGTGGTCTCGGGCTCGAATACGCCATCCTGTACTTCGCCGAGGCGGCCTACGACAGGTCGGGGATCGAGCTGTTCAACAAGGAGGTCGCACCGGAGCTGCGCTGAACCTCGGCGGCCCGGGAATCGCAGGGGAACCGGCGCCAGGGAAATTCGGTCTGCGGTCGCACTCGACGCGGGTCTCGGCGACGCGTATCCGGCATCGGACCGCTCAGCAACGCGTATCTCACCGGCAAGACCGGGCCCGAAGCCCCGATGTACGTCCGCCACGCGGTACACGAGGAGATCCTGCCGAGTGAACCGGTGAGCGCACTCGTCCGGTAACAGTGCGCGGCATCGTGGTTGGTAACGGTGATCCCACGCCCACCGCGCACAATGGTGGTATGGCGGACACGACGATGCCGCGCCGCGACTACGGTGGCCGGACGGCCGATCAGCGGCGCGCCGAGCGCAAGGAACGCTTGCTCGACGCGGGCTTCGAGTTGTTCGGCAGTAACGGGTACGCCGTGACCTCGATCGAAAAGCTCTGTGCGGCCGCGAGTGTCTCGACGCGGAATTTCTACCAGGAGTTCGACGGGCGCGAGCAGGTGCTCATCGAGCTGCACGACCGGATCACCGCCCGCGCCATGGCGGCGGCCGTGGAAGCGCTGGAGGCGGCCGAGGACAGCGGGCTCGCCCAACGGGTCGGCGCCGCGCTGCGTGCCTATCTCGAGGTGACCTCGAGCGATCCGCGGTGGACCCGGATCGCCTATGTGGAGAACATGGGCGTCGGCAAGGCGGTCGAAGAGCACCGGATCGTGTGGCGGGAACGGCTCTGCCGGTTCTTCGACGCGGAGGGGCAGCGCGTGATGGACCGGGGCGAGGCCCCGCGGCGGGAGCTGCGCACCGTCAGCATCGCCTTCATCGGCGCGGTGAACGAGACGATGCGGGATTGGGAGAGCAACGGCCGTCCGGTCCCACTCGATGAGGTCTGCGCGGAGCTCACCAGGATCCTGGTCGCCTCGGTCGTTTCCGGCTGACCGCGGCATCTACACTCGCCACCGTGGCTGAACCCATGATCGCCCCGAGCATCCTTTCCGCGGATTTCGCGCGCCTCGCCGAGGAAGCGGCGGCCGTGCAGGATGCCGACTGGCTGCACGTCGACGTGATGGACGCGCACTTCGTGCCGAACCTGACCCTTGGGCTCCCGGTGGTGGAGTCGCTGCGCAAGGCGACCGAGATCCCGCTCGACTGCCACCTGATGATCGAGAACCCGGACCGCTGGGCGATCGGCTACGCGGAGGCGGGCGCCCACAACGTGACCGTGCACGTGGAGGCGGCCGAGGATCCGGTGGCGATCGCGAAGAACCTGCGCGCCGCGGGTTCCCAGGCGGGGCTCTCCATCAAGCCGGGCACCCCGTTCGAGCCATACGTGGAGCTGCTCCAGCACTACGACACGCTGCTCGTGATGTCCGTGGAACCGGGCTTCGGCGGTCAGCGGTTCATGCCCGAGGTGCTGGACAAGGTGCGCGTCGCGCGCCGCCTCGTGGACGCCGGTGAGCTGCGGGTGCTGGTGGAGATCGACGGCGGGATCGGCGCGGACACCATCGAGCAGGCCGCCGAGGCCGGAGTGGACTGTTTCGTGGCGGGGTCGGCGATCTACGGCGCCGAGGACCCCGCCGCGGCACTGACCGCCCTGCGGGCGAGCGCGGCAGCCGCCCGCGGTTAGTGCACGGCCCGGCGCGCCTCATACCAGTCCTCCCCGACGGGCTCGCCGTCCAGGTTCCAGCTCCAGGACACCGTCGGGGTGATCCGCAGATACCAGCCCGGCCCCACCATGCCGGTCCGCTGGAAGGGCTGCTCGGCGCGGCCGTAGATCCGGATCCCGCGCGCGATGAACGGCTCGAACGAGGGCAGATCGTCGACCACCACCGCGACCTGGTGCGCTCCGGTGGCCAGATTGCGGAACTTCCGGGTGCCGAGCACGGACCGGTCGCCGCCGCCGACCCAGAGGTGCTCGCCGTCGTATTCGAGGGCGACCGGCACCACGTCCGGCTGGGCCGGGACGCCCGGAGCGCCGGCGTCGACGGTGGCCAGCCGGGCGAGCGGCTGGGAGCGCAGATAGGCGATCTCTTGTTCGGTGAAGGACATGGCGGTCTCCTTCTCGACGGTGCGGGTGCCAGTCTGCACCACGGGACGGTGCCCGGCCGGACGTGGCGGTCGTCACCGCCACGCGGTTGGCTGCGCCGCCCCGAAAGCCCAGCGCTACTGTGGGGACATGTTCACCGGGATCGTTGAAGAGGTCGGCGAAATCGTCGAGCTGACCGATGCGCCGGAGCAGGCGCGCATCCGCATCCGAGGTCCACTGGTCACCAGCGACGCGGCGCACGGCGACTCGATCGCGGTGAACGGGGTGTGCCTCACGGTGACCGAACTCCAGGACGACACCTTCGCGGTGGACGCGGTCGCCGAGACGCTGCACCGTTCCAGCCTGCGCAAGCTGGCCACCGGCGTGAAGGTCAACCTGGAGCGGGCGGCCGCGGTCGGGGCCCGGCTCGGTGGGCACATCGTGCAGGGACACGTGGACGGGACCGCGAGCTACACCGGGCGCGATCCGGACGGGACGACCAGTTTCGCCCTGCCCCGCGAGCTGAACCGCTACGTGGTGGAGAAGGGCTCGATCACCGTGGACGGGGTTTCCCTGACCGTGGTGGAGGTGAGCGACACCGAGTTCACCGTGGCGCTGATCCCGACCACGCTCGCGGACACCACCCTCGGGCTGCTCGAACCGGGGGATCAGGTCAATATCGAGGTCGACGTGGTCGCCAAGTACCTCGACAAGCTTGCCCGGCCGCATCTGGCGGCCCTCGGTGGCGAAGAAACGGGAGCGTGAGCGCAGTGGCCGACTACGAGGCCGTCGAGGAAGCCATCGCCGCCATCGCGGACGGCAAGGCCGTGATCGTCGTCGACGACGAGGACCGGGAGAACGAGGGCGACCTCATCTTCGCCGCGGAGAAGGCCACGCCGGAGCTGCTCGCCTTCATGGTCCGCTATACCTCCGGGTACATCTGCGTGCCGCTGACCGGACGCGACTGCGACCGGCTCGACCTGCCGCCGATGTTCCACACCAACCAGGATGTGCGCGGCACGGCCTACACCGTGACCGTGGACGCCGCCGAAGGCGTGAGCACTGGGATCTCCGCGACCGACCGGGCGCACACGATCCGGCTGCTCGCCGATCCGGCATCCGCCCCGCGCGATTTCCGCCGCCCGGGGCACGTCGTTCCGTTGCGCGCCAAGGACGGCGGGGTGTTGCGCAGGCCCGGCCACACCGAGGCGGCGGTCGATCTGGCCCGGCTGGCGAAGCTGCAGCCGGCCGGTGTGCTGTGCGAGATCGTCTCGCAGAAGAGCGACGGGGACATGGCCCGCCGCGACGAGCTCGAGGTGTTCGCCGCCGAGCACGAGCTGAGCATCATCTCGATCGCGGACCTGATCGCTTACCGCCGCCGCTACGAGAAGCAGGTGGAGCGGGTCGCCGAGGCGCGGATACCGACCGTGCACGGCACCTTCCGGGCGCTGGGCTACGACAGCCTGTTGGACGGGATCGAGCATGTCGCCCTCGTCTACGGGGAGATCGGTGACGGTGAGGATGTGCTCGTCCGGGTGCACTCCGAATGCCTGACCGGGGATGTCTTCGGTTCGCTGCGCTGCGACTGTGGGCCGCAGCTGGACGCGGCGCTGGAGGCGGTCGCCGCGAACGGCAGGGGCGTGGTGCTCTACGTGCGCGGGCACGAGGGGCGCGGTATCGGCCTGCTGCACAAGCTCCAGGCCTACCAGTTGCAGGATCGCGGGGCGGACACCGTGGACGCGAACCTCGAGCAGGGACTGCCCGCGGATGCGCGTGACTACGGCACCGGGGCCCAGATCCTGGTGGACATCGGGGTTCGGTCGATGCGGCTGCTCACCAACAATCCCGCCAAACGGGTCGGCCTCGAAGGCTACGGGCTCACCGTGCTGGACCGGGTTTCGCTCCCGGTATCGGCCAACCCGGAGAACCTGCGCTACCTGCGCACCAAGCGGGATCGCATGGGGCACCTGCTGACGCTCGACGAGTACGAGGCATAGGACATGGCTGGCCACGGTCGACCGGAGATCGAAGTACCCGGGGACTGCGACGCATTGCGGGTGGCGATCGCCGCGACCCGCTGGCATGAGCGCATCACCGAGCAGTTGCTGCTCAGCGCGCGGAGCACGGTGGAGCGCGCCAAGGTCGCCGACATCACCGAGGTGCGGGTGCCCGGCTGCGTCGAGCTTCCCGTCGTCTGCCAGGAGCTCGCCCGCCAGCACGATCTGGTGGTCGCGCTCGGTGTGGTGATCCGGGGCGGCACCCCGCACTTCGAGTACGTGTGCGATGCCGTCACCGCGGGCCTGACCAGGGTGGCGCTGGACGAGGGCACCCCGATCGGCAACGGCGTGCTCACCTGTGACACCGAGGAGCAGGCGCTCGCCAGGGCCGGCTTGCCCGAATCGAGCGAGGACAAGGGCGCCGAGGCCACGGTCGCCGCGCTGGAGGCCGCGCGGGTGCTGCGCGGGCTGCGCGCCCCGTGGACCGAACGGGGTTTCTCGTGACGGGCGCGCAGGTGATGGACCGAGCCGACATGGGTGAAGTGATGGAGACGATCGCACGACCGGTACGGATCCGGCGCTATGTCATCCCGTTCGCGCTGATCCTGCTCGCCGCGCTGGTCGTAGCCGGGGTACTGATGCGGCAGACCCCGACCGGGGCGAGCTTCGGCTCGGCCGACCAGGTCGCCATGATCGTGGTCGGTGTGATTCTCGCCTGCGCCGTGCTGTTGCTGCTGCGGCCCCGGGTGCGCGCCGACGAGCACGGCATCGAAGTGCGCAATGTGTTTCAGGGCAAGTGGTTCGACTGGGCCGATGTGCGCGCGGTGAGTTTCCCGGACGGTTCCCCCTGGGCGCGGGTGGAACTGCTGGCCGACGAGTACTACCCGGTGATGGCCATCCAGGCGCACGACGGTCAGCGGGCGGTGGACGCGATGCGTGCCCTTCGGGCGATGCACCGCGGACACGGCGGAGCGTAGACCGCGCCGGACCAGGGGAGGCGGCGTGCCGGAGAAGGTCGACTTCAAGAAGCAGCTGGACTGCTACCGGGCGGTGCGGGACCGGTTCCGCATCCTCGAGGTGCCGCCGCTGCAGTATCTGATGGTCGACGGGCACGGTGACCCGAACACGAGCGGGGAGTTCGCCGCCGCGGTGAGCGCGCTCTATCCGGTCGCCTACAAGCTCAAGTTCGCCAGCAAACAGAAGCTCGGCAGGGACTACGTGGTCATGCCCCTGGAAGGCCGCTGGTGGGCCGAAGACATGGCGGCCTTCACCGCCGCACGGGACAAGAGCCGGTGGAACTGGACCCTCATGATCATGGTTCCGGACTGGATCGGCCCGGAGCTGCTCGAGGCTGCGGTGGCCAAGGCCGCCGCGGGTGGTCCGACCGCGGCGCTCGACCGGGTGCGGCTGCAGCGACTGGCGGAAGGCACCTGCGTACAGACCCTGCACCTCGGCCCCTTCGACGAGGAGGCCGCCGTGCTCGAGCGGATGCACCGGGAATTCATTCCCGGACAGGGCCTGCGGATGACCGGTGAACACCACGAGATCTACCTCAGCGACTTCCGCAGGGTCGCACCCGGCAAGCTGCGCACGATCCTCCGGCAGCCGGTCACCGCGGACCGTTAGGCGCGGAACCGGCCCGGAGTGGTGCCGAGCATCGCGGTGAAATGCCGGTTCAGATGGGACTGGTCGGTGAACCCGGCGGCCAGGGCGACCTGAGCGGCGGGCAGCCCGTCGAGCAGCAGCCTGCGCGCGAGGTCGATGCGCAACCCGGTGAGGTAGCGGTGCGGCGGGATGCCGAACCGGGTGCTGAACACGCGCACCAGATGGGCCGGATGGGCGTGCAGCCGCCGGGCCGCCTCGTCCAGGGTGATCCCCACCGGGGCGCTCGCGTCCAGCAGCTCGCGCAGCTGCCCGGCCAGCTCCGGAGCCACCGGTACCCGCTCCGGGGCGGGGGCACCGTGCAGCCGTTCGGCGAGGCGTTCGGTGATCAGGGCGAGCCGGGACTGCGCGTGCCACGGTTCCCACGGTCCGCGCAATACCTCGTGCAGTTCGTGGATGCGCTTGCGCAGCAAGGGATCCCGCAGTCCGGGCTGATCCACGGCCGCCCCGATGAGCGATTCGTCCATCGCGGACGGTTCCAGATAGAGCACCCGCTTGCGGAAGCCCCACTCGGTGACGTTGCGCCCGTCGTGCGGCACATGCGGGGGCAGCACGGTCACCTGGGAGCGCAGGGCACCGTGCTCACCGCGATGCAGGCCGTAGCGCACCATGCCCTCATCGATGATCAGCACCGTCCACGCGGCGTGCGTGTGACTGGGGTAGGCGTGTTCGAGGAACCGCGCGTGCAGCACCTCACGAATGCCCGGTATCCCGGGTTCCCACGCGCGGACGGCGCTTTCCGGCATGTGAAGAACGTACAAGACGCCCGCGCCACCGCTCGACGACACTGGTCCTATGCCTGAGCGTGTCTGAAAGCTCCCGTCCGTCGCGAGCGGGAGTCGGATCGGCAGGCATAGGAATGAGCCGTAGCGGGTTTCTACGGCGCTTGACGACAACGCTGCGAGGCGACGATCTGGCATGCGAAGGTACTTCGCCGACGCCCGAAGGCACTTCGCCAACGTTTATGCGAAGGCACTTCGTCAACGTCTATGCGAAGGCACTTCGCCAACGTCGCAGCGCAGCAGAACACGGAGTTCTCAGATGTGCTCAAAGTTCGATACCAAGATCGCGGTGTTGCTGCGCGAGGATCTGGAGCCGTGGCAGCGGCTGAACGTGTGTGCCTTCCTCAGTTCCGGGATCGCCGCCAATGCCGAACTGCTGGGTGCGCCCTATGCCGATGCGGACGGGACGCAATACCTGCCGATGTTCCGCCAGCCGGTGCTCGTGTTCGAGGGGGACAAGGAACTGATGGGCACCGCACATGCCCGTGCGTTACGCAGGGGACTGCCCACGGCGGTGTTCACCGCGGATCTGTTCCACACCGGGAACGACACGGACAACCGGGCCGCGGTCGCCGCCCTCCCGGGTGCGGAGCTCGACCTGGTCGGGTTCGCCGTGCACGGCCCGCGCAACGGGGTGGACAAGGTGCTCAAGGGAGCAAGCCTGCACCGCTGAACCGGTCTCGGACACCATGGATGGCGGGCACCGGGAAAATCCGGTGCCCGCCATCGTGTTCGGCCGTGGGGTCGTGCCCTAGACGCCCGCGGTCTGCTTGATCCAGTCGCGGCTGTTGGCCACGCTGGCGTAGTTCTGTGTACCGTTCTTGTCGCTACCCGAGTTCTCCCCGGTGGAGCAGACGCCGACCTGCTTGCCGTCCGCGATCTGCGGGCCGCCCGAGTCGCCGTGCCACGATGCGCCATCCACGCCCTTGCTGGCGATCGCGGGTCCGTCGAAGGCGTCCTGGCTCTGCCCGGTGACCTCGACGGTGGCCACCTTCAGCGCGGGAGCCGGCGGACCGCTGCCCTCTTCGCGGCCCCAACCGTAGATCTTGTTCTGGTCGCCCTTGGCCGGATCCTTGTCACCGAGCTGCACCGGCTGCGCCTTGACCGCGTGGTCCAGGTGCAGGAGCAGCAGGTCACCGCCCGGAGCCTTGGTGGACTGCTCGACCTTGGCGTCCTCGCCCTCGCCGAGTTTGAGGCTGCCGACCTTGACGCTGAGCCCCTGGCCGTCGCAGTGCTGTGCGGTGAGCACCCACTCGGGAGCGATGACGCTGCCCGAGCAGTTGAACTGCCCGTCGACATAGACCTGCGCGCCGTAGGAGACGTCACTGGCCGGTTCGCCGCCGATGATTTTCGGGGTCGCCGGTGATGCCTGGGCGAACGGTGCAGCGACGAGTGCCAGGCCGAGTGTCGCCGCGGCCAGCCCCCCGACCTTGCTGGATTTGCGCATCTGGGGATTCCCTTCTTCCGGTCACCTTCTGTTTTGGTCCGGTGACACGCAGACCGTAGCCGGGTCCCTCGATGAGGCGATACCGGAAATGGTCGTGGGAGCACCCGACTATCGGCGGGTCAATCCCGTTCCCATCCGAGGTCAGCGAGGTACAGCCCACCCTGGCCCCAGCCGGCCGAGGTGATCAGGCGGTTGTCCACCACCTCGGCGGCGTGGCTGGCGATCCGGGTGCGCAGCCCGTCGCGCGGGAACTCCCACGGACTGTCCGACTCGTAGACCGCGGTGCACACGTAGCCGTCCGGGGTCTTCGCGTACGCGCCGCACGGCCCGATGAACAGATACCAGCTGCCCTGTTCCCAGAGCACGAACGGGGATTCGGTCGGCCCGCCCCCGGTGCCGCTGCGTTCACTGGTGAACGCGATCTTCCGGTCGTCCCAGTGCACCAGATCCTCGCTGCACCGGTACGCGACCACATGCCTGCCGCCCGAGGGGTCGTCGGTGGCGCAGTAGTACATGGTCCATTCGTCGCCGGTCCACACCACCATCGGGTCCCGCGCACTGAACCCGTCCCGGAACAGTGGTCCTTCGGGGTGGCGGGTCCAGTGGTAGAGGTCTTCGGATGTGGCGAGGTTGACGGCTTCGCGGGTGGGGTCGTCTCCGCCCGCGTTGTAGAACATCCAGTATTTGCGGTCGGCGCGGATCACGTGCGGGGCCCACAGATGTCGTTCCCCGTGATAGCCCGGATCCACGACGAGCGCCGGATCCAGGGTGTGCCACGGGCCTTCGACGTCCCCGGCCCTGGCGTGCAGGAAGGTTTTCTCCTCGGTCGGGTTCGCCGGTTCCGGATGGGTGATGGAGAACAGGTGCCAGCTGCCGTCCTCGGCCCGGATGATCGTGTGGTCGTTGAGATAGCTCGGCACCCCCGCCGCCTCGCTCGGATCGAAGACATGGCGGAATTCGCTCGCGGTCAGTCGCATCTCAGCTCTCCCAGGACAGTTCCGCGAGATACACCCCGCCCTGTCCGGCTCCGCACGAGGTGATCCAGCGGTTCTCGATGATCTCGGCCGCATGGCTGCCGATCCTGGTGATCAGATGGTCGCGCGGGAACTCCCAGGGATTGTCCGACTCGTAGACCGCGGTGCACACGAACCCGTCCGGGGTGGGCTGATATCTGCCGCACGGCCCGATGAACAGATACCAGTGGTCCTCTTCCTTGACCACGAACGGGGATTCGGTCGGGCTGTTGAATCCCTGGCCGGTGAATTCACTGGTGAACGCGATCTTGCGGTCGCCCCAGTGGATCAGGTCGTCGCTACAGCGGTAGACGACCGCGAAATGCCCGCCGAGCGGATCGTCGTTGCCACAGTAGTACATGGTCCACTGATCGCCGGTCCAGGTGACCATGGGATCCCGGGCGCTGTAGCCGTCGCGGAACAGTGGTCCTTCGGGGTGGCGGGTCCAGTGGTAGAGGTCTTCGGATGTGGCGAGGTTGACGGCTTCGCGGGTGGGGTCGTCTCCGCCCGCGTTGTAGAACATCCAGTATTTGCGGTCGGCGCGGATCACGTGCGGGGCCCACAGATGCCGCTCCCCGTAGTAGTTCGGATCGAGGGTCAGCGCGGTTTCCCTGGTGTGCCACGGCCCCTGGATGTCGGTGGCGGTGGCGTGCAGGAAGGTCGTCTCACCGTCCGGATCGGAGGGCTCCGCGTGGTTGATGCCGTACAGGTGCCACTCCCCATCGGGATCCCGGATGATCGTGTGGTCGTTGACATACCACGGCGCACCGAAATCCGGGCTCGGATCGTAGATGCGCATGAAATCACCGACGTTCAACCGCATGGGATTCTCCTTCTCACAGTGGGCGGGGCAGGCGCTGCTCGAGGGGCGGGAGCCGGAACGGGACATGCGGTTCGGCCTGATACCAGTAGGCGACCGAGGAGTAGTCGTCGGAGCGTTTGTTCGCGTGCCCGTGCTCGATGGTCACCCGGATGGACTCGGCGAAGGTGACCGGATCCTCGATGTGGAAGCGATACAGGCTGGTCTGCCCGGACCAGTTCGGCCCACCGGCGAGGGTGATCCCGTGATAGGGCGCGGAGAACGGCTCGTCCGGGCACCAGGCGGTGTTGAAATAGTCCTCAGTTCCGGTCCCGTGCAGGCTCGGCGGCCAGCGCTCACCGTCGATGAAGATCATGTCGTCCCCCTCGCCGTACCAGTTCCATTCGGTGCTCTGGCGCAGGTTGTGCACGTTCAGCACGCAGCCCACGTAGTGCCCGTACCCGCGGGCGTCCAGGATCGTGTAGTTGCCCTCCCCGTCCAGATTGGTCCCGGTGAGCAGGTGCTCGGGGGTGGACGCCGCACCCTGGGGGACGCCGTCGCAGGGGTTCTCCCTGCGCCACTGCGCGTGGAACCGGCCGAGCCCCTCTTCGAGCTCGTCGAACTCCTCGTAGTCGATGTACCAGTAGAAGGGCACCGTTTCCTGCCGGCATTCGCTGGTGATCTCGAAGCGCGCGCCCTCGGCGAAGGGCATGTGGAAGAAGCTGTTGTAGGAGATGCCCTCGCGCGGGCTGCATTGCAGGGGAACCGAGTTGAACTGGGCGTAGCGGCCGTGCCCCACCCCGAAGAAATCCCCGAGCGGCACCTCGACACTCGGATGTTGCTCGCCGTCCCAGAAGGCGCGCAACACCAGGCGGCGCAGGAAATCCGGCTCCGGATGGGCCGGATTCATGTACGGCAGGGTCATGGTGCGCGTGGTCATCCAGATGTGGTTCACGTTCCCCGCGCCCGGAATGTCCGCGATCACCTCGGTCTGACCCGGGCGCAACCAGATGCGGTCCTCGTTGCCGCCGCTGCGATCCCAGCTGGACACTCGCCGTCGCCGGGTGTGCCGCAGCCGCGGCAGATCGCGCAGGCTCGAGCCGTAGTCCCCGTAACCGGTCACGGGCCCTCCTCGCTGGCGCTCGTCGGCCCCGCGACCGGCGGTGCTGTATCCAATGGTGACCTCGCAAGCTCGGTCACGGGCCCTCCTCGCTGGCGCTCGTCGGCCCCGCGACCGGCGGTGCTGTATCCATCGGTGACCTCGCAAGCTCGGTCACGTGGCGGCCTCCTTCCGTGCATCGGTCTCGAGCTGTTCGAGACTGCGCCCACGGGTCTCGCTCAGGAACAAGCCGATGAACCCGAGCACGAGCAGGTTCAGCGCGGCGTACATGGTGAACACCGGGCCGGTTCCCCACGCGGCGATGATGATCGGCAGGCTGATCGTGACGCCGAAGTTGAACACCCAGTTGGCCACCGTGGCGATGCCCATCGCGGTGCCGCGCGCGGCGAGCGGGAAGATCTCGGAGAGCAGCACCCACAGCACCGGCCCCCAGGTGAGCGAGAAGGTCACGGTGAACAGCACGTTGCCGCCGATGGCGAGGCCGTTCTGCACTCCGTGCGAGACCGCGAACAGCTGTGGAATCCCCATGCAGGCCATGCCGATACACAGGAACAGCGATCCGTAGAGCAGTAGCGGGCGCCTGCCGACCTTGTCCACGATCCAGATCGCGATGGACACCGCGATCAGGTTGGGCACCGTGTTGAGCACCCCGAAAAGCAGCGAGTCGGATTTGTCCAGGCCGATCGTGGTGAGGATGGTCGGCGTGTAGTAGACGAGCGTGTTGATGCCGCCGATCTGCTGGCCGACCGCGAGCGCGACACCGAGCAGCAGCAGCCGCCGGATCCATGCGGTGGACAGGATCGTGCGCAGTCCGGCCTTCGCCGTCCCGGAGCGCTCCACCTGTTCGATCTCGGTGAGCTCGGTCTCCGCTTCCGCCTCGGTGCGGGTGACTCGCAGGACGGTCGAGGCGTCCGCGGTGCGGCCCTTGCGCACCAGCCAGCGCGGGGTCTCCGGCATGAACCCGATACCGAGCAGCATCACCAGTGCGGGCACCGCGCCGAGCCCGAACGCCAGCCGCCAGTCCGCGATGTCCCGCAGCAGGAAGTTGATCAGCGAGGCGACCCCGAGTCCGATGATGATCAGGGTCTGGTTCAGCGAGGCCACCGCACCGCGGATCCGGGTCGGCGCCATCTCGGCGAGATACAGCGGGACGAGCACGGCGGCACCGCCCACGGCGAGACCGAGCACGGTGCGCGCGGCGATCAGGCTCGCCACCTCCGGGGCGAACGCGGCGCCGAGTGAACCGAGCACGAACACCACCGAGCAGCCGAGCACCACCGCGCGCCGTCCGTAGCGGTCGGCGAGCGGGCCACCGGTGAGCGAACCGATCATCGCCCCGGCCAGGATCATGCTGGTGATCAGCGCTTCCTCGGTGGGGGAGAGATGCCATTCGGGTTTGAGGAACAGCATCGCGCCACCGATGACCCCGGTGTCGTACCCGTAGAGCACCGCCCCGAGCGCGCCGAAGAAATAGAACGCACGGCCACCCCGTACCCGCAGGCGACCATCGACTGTGGATATCACAGGCGCCACATTAGTGATCTACGCAACAGGCTGACGTCGGCCAAACGGCCGTTCACACCGGGTGACCGCCGGCCTCAGTCCTCGAGCACCCCGAACTCGGTCGCACGGAGCCGGCCCGGATCGGCGAGCACCTCGTACCGGGTCACCAGGCTGTCGTGCACCTGCACCCGGATGGCCAGCCGGAGCCGGCCGTAGGGGGCGAGCACGAGACCGACCGCCCCGTCCACGAGCGCGAGCACGGCGAACCGGGAACGCGCGGAGAGCAGCACGGTCTGCTCGGCGACCGCCCGTGCGCCACGCAGCTCGGCCGGGATGCCCGGGGGCAGTGCCACCGGATCGGCGGTGCGAACCACCTCCGGGGCGAGCACGGTGAGCAGCCGCCGCAGATCGCCGTCCCGCGCCGCGGCGAGGAACGCCTCGACCACGGTGCGCTGCTCGCGCAGTTCCGCGGGGGAGTGCTCCGGGGTTCCGCGTACCCGGGCGCGGGCCCGGCTGGCGAGCTTCTTCGCCGCCACGGTCGAGCGGTCCAGCACGGTGGCGATCTGATCGAACGGCACCGCGAACAAGTCGTGCAGCACGAAGGCGATCCGCTCCGCGGGACCGAGCCGGTCCAGCACCACGAGCAGGGCGCGGCCGACCGAATCGGCGAGCACCGCGTCCTCCTCGGGTCCCGCACCGTCCTCCGGTTCCGCCTCCGGCCACGGGTCCTCCCGGCGCGCGGCCCGGGTGCGGAGCGTGTCCAGACAGATCCGGGAGACGACCGTGTGCAGCCAGGCGGGAAGGTTCTGCACCTCCCCGGCGCGATGCAGCCGCAGCCACGCATCCTGCACCGCGTCCTCGGCCTCGGCACGCGAACCGAGCATGCGGTACGCGAGCCCGATGAGCCCGTTCCGGTGCGCCTCGAAGTCCTCCGTGTTCGTCATCGGTCACCTTTCCTCGCCGTGTTCCGTCGGTCCATCGAGAGCGCGAAGGACGAGAACCGATCGAGGGAGACAGACCCGATGACCGAAACCCTAACCGAACAGCGAACGCCCGGCCTGCTGCATCTGGATGCCAGCCATGCCGCGGATTCGGTGAGCAAACGGCTCGCCGGAATGTTCGCGCGGACCTGGCGGGACGCGGGTGGCGCGGGCGGGTACCGCTACCGGGACCTGGCCGCCGAGCCCGTCCCGCTGATCGGGCCCGCCTACTGCGCCCTCGGGATGCGGGTCGAACGATCGGGTGTCGTGGCCGCCGCGGATGTGCCCGGGTACTGCGAATCCGGTGCCGAGCGGCGGGAATGGGCACAGACCCGGCCGCTGGTCGCCGAGCTGCGCGCCGCCCGGGTACTGCTGCTCGGGGTGCCGATGTACAACTTCTCGGTGCCCGCCTCGCTGAAGGCGTGGATCGACCGGGTCGGTTTTCCCGGAATCTTCACCGATCCGGTGACCGGGGCGGACCTGCTCGCGCACACCACCGTGGTAGCCGTACTGGCGCGCGGCGGGCGATACGGGCCGGGTTCCCCGCGCGAGCACTGCGATTTCCAGGAGCCGTACCTGCGGGCGCACTTCGGCAAGCTCGGGGTGCGCGCGGACCGGATACACGTGGTGGCCGCGGAACTGACCAGGGCGGGCGACATCCCCACGCTCGCCGGGTGCACCGAACAGGCCACGCGGTCCTCTGCCGCGGCCCGCGAGCGGGTGCGGGCACTGGCCACCGAGCTGGCCGAGGGCGTGCCCGCCGGGGTTCTCCACATTTCCGTCGGTGGGAGTGCCTAGGCTTGGGATGTGGCCGACCCTTCGACGTACCGCCCGGCGACGGGCACGATTCCCGAGTCCCCCGGCGTCTACAAGTTCCGCGACGACACCGGGCGAGTCATCTACGTCGGCAAGGCGAAATCCCTGCGGCAACGGCTGAACTCCTACTTCGCCGATCCGGCCGCGCTGCATCCGCGCACCTACCAGATGGTCACCACCGCGGCCGCCGTCGAGTGGACCGTGGTCGGCACCGAGGTCGAGGCGCTGCAGCTGGAGTACAACTGGATCAAGGAGTTCGACCCGCGGTTCAACGTCCGCTACCGGGACGACAAGACCTATCCGGTGCTCGCGGTCAGCCTGCACGAGGAATACCCGCGGTTGCACGTCTACCGCGGTCCCCGGCGCAAGGGCGTGCGTTACTTCGGGCCGTACTCGCACGCCTGGGCGATCCGGGAGACCCTGGACATGTTGCTGCGCGTGTTCCCGGCGCGCACCTGCTCGCCCGGGGTGTTCAAACGGCACGGCCAGATGGGCCGCCCCTGCCTGCTCGGGTACATCGACAAGTGCTCGGCCCCGTGCGTCGGGCGGGTGGACGCCGCGGAACACCGCGCGATCGTGGAGGAGTTCTGCGATTTCCTCGCCGGGAAGACGGACGCGATGGTGCGCAGGCTCGAGAAGCAGATGCAGGAGGCCTCCGCGGAGCTCGAGTTCGAGCGCGCCGCCCGGTTGCGGGACGATGTCGCCGCGCTGCGCAGGGCGGTGGAGAAACAGGCCGTGGTGCTCGGCGACGGCACCGATGCCGATGTGGTCGGCTTCGCCACCGATGAGCTGCAGGCCGCCGTGCAGGTGTTCCACGTACGCGGCGGACGGGTGCGCGGGCAGCGTGGCTGGGTGATCGACATCGTGGAACAGCAGGGCCTGCCCGAGCTGGTCGAACACTTCCTCTCCCAGTTCTACGGCGACCAGGCCGATCTCGACGCCCAGGCGGACGTCGGGGGCAGCCCGGTCCCGCGCGAGGTGCTCGTTCCCGAACTGCCCCCGGAGCACGAGGCGATGACCGAATGGCTTTCCGGGCTGCGCAGCGCGCACGAGAACCGCGCGGCCAAGGTGCGGTTGCGGGTGGCCCAGCGCGGGGACAAGCGAACCCTCGCCGAGACCGTGGAACGCAACGCCAAGGAAGCGTTCACCCAGCACAAACTGCGCCGCGCGGGTGACCTGAGCGCGCGTTCGGCCGCGCTGTCCGAGCTGCAGGAGGCGCTCGCGCTGGATGAGGCACCGCTGCGTATCGAGTGCGTGGACGTCTCGCACGTGCAGGGCAGCGATGTGGTCGCCTCGCTCGTCGTGTTCGAGGACGGGCTGGCCCGCAAGTCCGAGTACCGGCGGTTCGCCGTCCGGGAGGGCGCCGAGCAGGGCGATGTCGGCTCGATCGCGGAGGTCACCCGCCGCCGGTTCGCCCGTTACCAGGCCGAACAGGAGCAGGCGGCGGACGAGAACGAGAACCTGCCCGCCGGGATCGATCCGGAGACGGGCAGGCCGCGCAAGTTCGCCTACGCCCCGAACCTGTACGTGGTCGACGGCGGAGCCCCGCAGGTGGCCGCTGCCTCCGATGTGCTTGCCGAGCTCGGCATCACCGAGGTCGCGGTGATCGGCCTGGCGAAGCGGCTCGAAGAGGTGTGGCTGCCCGGCGAGGAGGACCCGGCGATCCTGCCGCGCACCAGCGAGGCGCTCTACCTGCTGCAGCGGGTGCGGGACGAGGCGCACCGGTTCGCGATCGCCTACCACCGGCAGAAACGTGGCAAGCGGATGACCACTTCCGCCCTGGATTCCATCGCCGGACTGGGCCAGACTCGCAAGACGGCCCTGCTCAAGCACTTCGGTTCGGTGAAGAAACTCAAGGCCGCCAGCGTCGAAGAGATCGGCGCGGTGCAAGGTATCGGGCGACACACCGCGCAGACCGTGCACACGGCCCTGCGCGGCGGAAACGGGGAAGGCGAGAGCGGGGAGAACAAAAATGACCGAGGCAGCAATGACCGAGAAGGGTGACCGCACCGGCATCGAAGTCGCCGTGGTGACCGGGCTCTCCGGGGCGGGCCGCAGTACCGCGGCCAAATGCCTGGAGGATCTGGGCTGGTTCGTAGTGGACAACCTGCCACCGGAACTGATCGCCACCATGGTGGAGCTCGGTGTGCGCGCCCGCGGCGCGGTGACCCGGATCGCCGTGGTCATGGATGTGCGTTCCAGAGCGTTCACCGACGACCTGGCCAGCGTGATCAAGGAACTGGACGCGCAGGGGTTCAAGCCGCGCATCCTGTTCCTCGAAGCCTCCGACGAGGCATTGGTGCGGCGCTTCGAACAGGTCCGCCGCGAGCACCCGCTGCAGGGCGGGGGACGGCTCGCGGACGGGATCGCCAGCGAACGCGAGGTGCTGCGGCCGCTGCGCCAGGACGCGGATCTCGTGCTGGACACGACCGCCCTTTCGGTGCACGATCTGCGCGGCAAGATCGAGGACGCGTTCGGCTCCGAGGCCACCATGCGCACCAGGGTCACGGTGCTGTCCTTCGGCTACAAGTACGGTCTCCCGCTGGACGCGGACCTGGTGATGGACATGCGCTTCCTGCCGAACCCGTTCTGGATCCCGGAGCTGCGTGAGTTCACCGGACTCGACGAGCAGGTGAGCAACTACGTGCTCTCCCAGGAGGGCGCGACCGAGTTCCTGCGCACTTACCACCAGCTGCTCACCCTGGTCGGCGCGGGCTACCGGAGGGAGGGCAAGCGATACCTGACCATCGCGATCGGCTGCACCGGGGGAAAGCACCGCAGCGTGGCGATGGCCGAGGAACTGGCGAGGCAACTGGCCAGCGAGGACAACATGTCGGTCAAGGTGGTGCACCGCGATCTCGGCCGGGAGTGAGTGTGGCCGGGAGTGAGTGTGGGAGCACCCCCGGGGAGCTCCGTGTCCTGCTGCGCGGGGCCAGCGCGGAACCTCGCGGCGAAGGCGCGCAATCACCATAGCTGCCGCTATGGCTCACTCCTCCGCCTTGCCGCTCTCGGGCGCGAGTGTCCCGTACGAAAACACCACGCCGACTCCCGCTCACGGCGGACGGGAGCTCCCAGGCGCGCTCTGGACTGAACCCCAGCGCCCGGTAACCGGGTGGGAAAGGCAGGTATGAAGGCGGTCGCACTCGGCGGAGGCCACGGCCTCTCGGTCACCCTCGCGTCCCTGCGCGAGCTCACCGACGACATCACGGCGGTGGTCACCGTCGCCGACGACGGCGGCTCCTCGGGACGCATGCGCCGCGAGCTCGACCTGCTTCCGCCCGGGGATCTGCGCAAGGCGATCACCGCGCTGGCCGGGGCCGATCATCCGCTGCTCGCCGAGGTGTTCGGGCACCGTTTCGGCGGGGACGGGGTGCTGGCCGGGCACGCCGTCGGCAACATGCTGCTCGGCGGGATGCTCGAGGTGCTCGCCGATCCGGTGCGGGCGCTGGACGAGACGATGCGACTGTTCGGCGCCCGGGGCAGAGTGCTGCCGATGTGCGTGAACCCGCTGGACATCGAGGCGGACGTGATCGGGTTGGACGCCGATCCGCGCGCGGTGCGCCGGATCAGGGGACAGGTGGCCGTCGCGACCACGCCGGGCAAGGTGCAGCGGATCCGGCTGCACGGCAACGGCGGGCCCGAACATCCGCCGGTCGCCTGCCGGGAGGCGGTCGAGGCGGTGCTCGGGGCCGACCTGGTGCTGCTCGGCCCCGGCTCCTGGTTCACCAGCGTGCTCCCGCACCTGCTCGTCCCGGAACTGCACGACGCACTCGTGGAAACCGCCGCCCAACGTGTCGTCGTGGTGAATCTGGTCCCCCAACCTGGTGAAACATCGGGATTCAGCCAGGAACGTCACCTATACGTACTGCACGAGCACGCACCGCGGCTGCGCGTCGACGCGGTGGTGGCCGATACTGGAGCGGTCGACGCGCCGGGTGAGCTCAGGGCGGCGGCTACGGCATTGGACGCACACGTGGAACTGGCGGATGTCGCCCGGGCCGGTGCGGGTGAGCGGCACGACCCGGTCGCGCTCGCCTCCGCGATCCGGAAGGCGACGCAGCCCTGACCAGAGTGCGTCCGGGAGCTCTCGCCCGTTGCGAGCGGGAGTCGGCGTGGATGTTTCGTACGGGATCCGCGCCCAGGATCGGCAAGGCGGAGGAGTGAGCCATAGCGGCAGCTATGGTGATTGCGCGCCTTCGCCGCGAGGCGCCGCGCTGGCCCCGCGCAGCAGGACACGGGGTTCCCGGACGGGCTCCAGGCTCGTAGGTAGCTTGGTTGCCGTGTGTGGGACATGGCTTCGATGTGGGAGGTGTTCGAGTGGCGATGACCGCTGCGGTCAAGGATGAGCTGAGCAGGCTCACCGTCAAGAAGAGCTGCTGTCGTCGCGCGGAGGTCGCCGCCCTGCTGCGGTTCGCGGGAGGGCTGCACATCGTCGGCGGCAAAGTGGTCGTCGAGGCGGAGGTGGACACCGGATCGGTGGCGCGCAGACTGCGCAAGGAGATCCACGAGCTGTTCGGGCATCACTCCGATGTGCACGTCATCTCCTCGGGGGGACTGCGCAAGGGGACGCGCTACGTCGTGCGGGTGGTGTCCGGGGGAGACGATCTCGCGCGCCAGACCGGGCTGCTCGACCAGCGCGGTCGCCCGGTCCGGGGGTTGCCCGCGGTGGTCGTGGCCGGTGGGGTGTGCGACGCGGAGGCCGCCTGGCGTGGTGCCTTCCTCGCGCACGGTTCGCTGACCGAGCCGGGACGCTCCTCGGCGCTGGAGGTGACCTGCCCGGGACCGGAGGCCGCGCTCGCGCTCGTCGGTGCCGCCCGGCGGCTCGGTATCCAGGCGAAATCGCGTGAGGTGCGGGGCGCGGACCGGGTGGTGATCAGGGACGGGGACGCGATCGGTGCCCTGCTGACCCGGCTCGGCGCGCACACCAGCGTGCTGGCCTGGGAGGAACGCCGGATGCGCCGGGAGGTGCGCGCCACCGCGAACCGGCTGGCCAACTTCGACGACGCGAATCTGCGCCGTTCCGCCCGCGCCGCGGTCGCCTCGGCCGCCCGGGTGCAGCGTGCGCTGGAGATCCTCGGGGAGGGCGCCCCGGAACACCTGCAGCACGCGGGAAGTCTGCGCCTGTCCAACCGGCAGGCCTCCCTCGAGGAGCTCGGCCAGCTCTCCGAACCACCGATGACCAAGGACGCGGTCGCCGGGCGGATCCGGCGGTTGCTCGCCATGGCCGACAAACGGGCCGGCGAGCTGGGCATCCCGGACACCGAGTCCGCGGTCACCCAGGAGATGCTCGAAGCCGAGGTCTGAAGCGGGTCCGATAGGGTGAAGCCAGCAACGAGCAACGCGTAAAGGAGCGAGCGTGACGGTCCGGGTAGGAATCAACGGGTTCGGTCGCATCGGACGGAACTTCTGGCGTGCGGTGGCCGCGAGCGGGGCGGACATCGAGGTTGTCGCGGCGAACGACCTCGGGGACCTGTCGACCATGGCGCACCTGCTCAAGTACGACAGCGTGCTCGGCCGCCTCGGCGCCGAGGTCACCGCGACGGACGAGGGCATCGAGGTCGACGGCAAGCTGATCAAGATCCTGGCCGAGCGCGACCCGGGCAAGCTGCCCTGGGGCGACCTCGGTGTGGACGTGGTCGTCGAGTCGACCGGGCTGTTCACGAAGGCCGAGCAGGCCCGCAAGCACGTGGACGAGGGCGGCGCCAAGAAGGTGATCATCTCCGCGCCCGCGAAGGGTGAGGACCTCACCGTCGTGCTCGGGGTGAACGACGATCGCTACGACGGTTCGCAGACGGTGATCTCGAACGCCTCCTGCACCACGAACTGCCTCGGGCCGATGGCGAAGGTGCTCAACGACGCCTTCGGTATCGAGCGCGGCCTGATGACCACGATCCACGCCTACACCCAGGACCAGAACCTGCAGGACGGACCGCACTCCGACCTGCGCAGGGCCCGGGCCGCGGCGATCAACGTGGTGCCGACCTCGACCGGGGCGGCCAAGGCCATCGGCCTGGTGCTGCCGGACCTCGTCGGCAAGCTGGACGGCTACGCGCTGCGCGTTCCGGTGCCGACCGGCTCGACCACCGACCTCACCGTGAACCTCGCCAAGGAAGCCAGCGTGGAAGAGGTCAACGCGGCGGTCAAGGCTGCGGCGGACGGACCGCTCAAGGGTGTCCTGCGGTACACCGAGGACCCGATCGTCTCTTCCGACATCGTCACCGACCCGGCCTCGTGCATCTTCGACGCCGGCCTCACCAAGGTGATCGGTGACCAGGTCAAGGTGGTCGGCTGGTACGACAACGAGTGGGGCTACTCCAACCGCCTCGCCGACCTTGTCGCGCTCGTCGGCTCGAAGCTGGCCTGACCGGCACTGGAGAGAGTCAGTGAAGACGCTCGACGATCTGCTCGCCGAAGGGGTGCGCGGACGGGTGGTACTCGTCCGCGCCGACCTCAACGTCCCGCTCGACGGTACTGACATCACCGACGACGGCCGGGTGCGTGCCTCGCTGCCCACGATCCGCAAACTCACCGAGGCCGGTGCGAAGGTCGTGCTGCTCGCCCACCTCGGCAGGCCGAAAGGTGCGCCCGATCCGGCGTTCTCTCTGGCGCCGGTCGCCGCGCGGCTCGGTGAGCTGCTCGGTGCGGATGTCGCGCTCGCCGGTGATGTGGCCGGGGCCTCCGCACGGGAGGTCGTGGCCGGGCTCGGCGAGGGCTCGGTCGCCCTGCTGGAGAACGTCCGCTTCGATCCGCGGGAGACCAGCAAGGACGACGCCGAACGGGCCCAGCTGGCCGGGGAACTCGCCGCGCTCGCCGGGGCGGACGGCGCCTTCGTCTCGGACGGGTTCGGTGTGGTGCACCGCAAGCAGGCCTCGGTGTTCGACCTGGCGACCCGGCTGCCCGCATACGCGGGCGGGCTGGTGCTCGCCGAGGTGGAGGTGCTGCGCGCGCTCACCGGGGAACCCGAGCGCCCTTATGTGGTGGTGCTCGGCGGTTCCAAGGTGTCCGACAAGCTCGCCGTGATCGAGGCCCTCCTGCCGAAGGTGGACCGGCTGCTCGTCGGCGGCGGAATGTGCTTCACCTTCCTCGCCGCGCAGGGCCACCAGGTCGGCGGTTCGCTGCTCGAAAAGGACATGATCGACACCTGCGCACGGCTGCTCGCCGAGGCGGGGGACAAGCTTGTCCTGCCGGGCGATGTGGTCGCCTCCGCGGATATCGCCGCGGACGCCGAGACCAGCACGGTTCCCGCGACCGAGATTCCCGCCGAGCTCAAGGGCCTGGACATCGGGCCGGAGAGCGTCCGGCGGTTCGCCGAGGTGCTGGCAGGGGCGCGCACGGTGTTCTGGAACGGCCCGATGGGCGTGTTCGAGCTCGCCCCGTTCGCCTCGGGCACCAGGGAGGTCGCGCAGGCCATCGCGGATTCCTCCGCGTTCTCCGTGGTCGGCGGCGGTGACTCCGCGGCGGCGGTGCGGCTGCTCGGCATCGGGGAGGACGGATTCGGCCACATCTCCACCGGTGGTGGAGCATCGCTCGAATACCTGGAGGGCAAGACCCTTCCCGGCGTGGAGGTTCTGGAATCGTGAGCACTGTGCTGTCCCGATCGAGCCCTTCCTGCGCTCCTCACTCGCTGACGCTCGCTGCGATGCTGGGAAAGGACTCGCTCTCATGAGCAACAAGCCGCTGATCGCGGGCAACTGGAAGATGAACCTCAACCACCTCGAGGCGCTCTCCCTGGTGCAGAAGATCGCGTTCTCGCTGCCGGAGAAGTACTTCGCCAAGGTGGATGTCACGGTGCTGCCGCCGTTCACCGACATCCGGAGCGTGCAGACCCTCATCGACGGGGACAAGCTGCTCATCACGCACGGAGCGCAGGACCTCTCCCCGCAGGAACCGGGCGCCTACACCGGGGACGTCTCCGGTTCGATGCTCGCCAAGCTGGGGTGCTCCTTCGTCACCGTCGGGCACTCGGAACGGCGCGAGTACCACGCCGAGGACGACGCGCTGGTCAACAAGAAGGTCCGCGCCGCCATCAAGCACGAGATCAGCCCGATCCTGTGCGTCGGTGAACCGCTCGAGGTGCGCGAGGCCGGTGAGCATGTCGAGCACTGCAACGCGCAGCTGCTCGCCGGGCTCAAGGGGCTGACCGCCGAACAGGTCGCCGAGCGGGTGGTGATCGCCTACGAACCGATCTGGGCGATCGGCACCGGCCGGGTGGCCACCCCGGCGGACGCGCAGGAGGTCTGCTCCGCGCTGCGCGGTGCGCTCACCGAGAAGTACGGCGAGGCGGCCTCCGGGGTGCGGATCCTCTACGGCGGATCGGTCAAGTCGAAGAACATCGGCGACTTGGTCGCTCAGCGGGACATCGACGGGGCACTCGTGGGCGGCGCGAGCCTGGAGGCCGAGGAATTCACGAAGCTGTGTGCACTCGCCGCTGGCGGGCCACTGCCCTGAGTCGCCCCGGTTGCGGGTATTCTGGATATACGGCGAGTAGAAAAACGGACATCATATGACATTAGCCCTGCAGATCATTCTGGTCGTGTCGAGCATCCTGCTCATCCTGCTCGTGCTGCTGCACCGAGGCCGTGGCGGTGGCCTTTCCTCGCTGTTCGGCGGTGGTATGCAGTCGAGCCTCGCCGGATCCTCGGTGGCCGAGAAGAACCTCGACCGGATCACGCTGCTGGTCGCGGCGGTCTGGGCGATCGCGGTGATCGGCAGCGGACTGCTGCTCACCGTCAGCTGATCGACAACCATATCCACGCACGCCACATTGACGGAGTGAGAACGCAATGACCGGTGGTAACGCGATTCGGGGGACCAGGATCGGCTCGGGCCCGACGGGTGAATCCGAGCGCGGTGAGACGGCACCACGGCAGCGTGTGTCGTACTGGTGCGCGAACGACCACGAATCACGGCCATCCTTCGCCCTCGACGCCGAGGTTCCGGAGACCTGGGACTGCCCGCGCTGCGGACTGCCCGCGGGGAAGAACCAGGAACAGCCACCACCGGCCCCGCGTGCCGAGCCGTACAAGACGCACCTCGCCTATGTGAAAGAACGGCGCAGCGACGAGGACGGTAAGGCGCTGCTCGAGGAGGCGCTGCAACGACTCCGCGCCCGCCGCGGCGAAGCGTAGAGATTTGCGACCTGGCTCGAGTGGCGGTGTGGGCCGCGAGGCCGGTTGGCTGGGCGGTGACGACGGCTTTCGCCGCTTGAGGAATCCGACTCTCTAGAAAGGCCCTGACCGGGAGGCGTTGTCCTGGTCAGGGCCTTTTGTGTTCGTGGCGTGCTCAGCTGGCCAGGGGGTATCGGGCCGAGACGGCGAACCCGCCGGTGGCTGTGGGCTCTGCGGTGCACCGGCCGCCGATACCCGTGGCGCGCTCGCGCATCCCGGTCAGGCCATGGCCGCCGGAGGGAAGGCGCGGACTCGGGATCGCCTGCGGCGCGAGCTGGGGTGCCGTATTGGTGACCGTGACGGCCAGCTCGGTGCCCTCACCCGTGACGCTGACCAGCACCCCGGCACCGGGCGCGTGCTTGTGCGCATTGGTGAGCGCCTCCTGCACGGTGCGATAGGCGGCATTGGCCACCGGCCCGGTCACCGTGGCCGCCGCGAGCTCCACGTCGAGCTGCACCTCCGCGCCGTGCCGCTCGGCGAGCTCGATCACCTGGTCCAGGGTCTTGTCCTGGGCCGGGCGCAGCGCGCTGAGCAGCCCGCGCAGCTCGGTGAGTGTGGTGGTGGCGAGCTCCCGGATCGTGGTGGCGATCTGGATCCGGTCCGCGTCCTCGGCCACCTGAAGCGCCCCCGCCTGCATCGCGATCAGCGTGACCTGGTGCGAGACGACATCGTGCATCTCCCTGGCGAGCTTGGCACGCTCATCGGCGCGGGCCGCATCCGCCGCGCGGCGATCCACCTGGACCCGAGCCCGCGCGCGCACCCGGTGTTTGGCCACGGCACGAAGCACGAGCAGCGCGCTCGCGAACACTCCGGAGATCGCGAGGGCGGCGGGGATACCGAGAACAGGCGCGGTCGCGGCCACACAGCCGAGCGCGAGCGCGAGAACGGCGAGCGAGGCGAGCTCACCGCCGAACCGCAGGCTGAGCCGACGCGCCTGCCACCGCACCGGTGGGTGCTCGGTCGTGTCCGGGACGCTCAAGATGTTCGACACGGTGCCCTCTTTCGCTGGTACTGCGCTGATACCCAGAGAGAGGGAGAAAAAGCCGTGACGGGACGATTGCGTACCGAATCCTGTGCGAAAGCGAACGCCGATACTCCCGATCGCGCATATTCACGCAAGTGGAAGTGTGAATCTTTCGCCGATCTTGCCTGCGGCCTTGGTGTCGGTGAGCCAGAGGGTGCGGTGCGTACCGAGGGCACCCGCCGCGGGCAACTGGACCTCACCGGCGCCGGCGAGTGCCATGGCCACGGCCGGTGCCTTGCCCGCACCGTCGGTGACGATCCAGACCTCTTCCGCGTGCCGGATGGCGGGCAGGGTCAGCGAGATCCTGGTGGGCGGCGGCTTCGGGCAGTTGCGCACCGCGACGACACTCTGCTCGGTCTCGTAGACCGCGGGGGACTCGGGGAACACCGAGGCCACGTGCCCCTCCGGGCCGACGCCGAGCATCAGCACGTCGAACCGGGGCACCGCGCCGTGATCCTCCGGGGTGGCGTTCTCGGCGAGAATGCGCGCGTAGTCGGCGGCAGCGGCCTCGGGATCATCGCCGAAGGCACCGTCCGAAGGCGCCATGACGTGCACCCGCTCCGGATCCACCGGCACGTGATCGAGCAGCGCGCCGAAGGCCTGGGTCGCGTTGCGCTCGGGATCGCCCTCCGGGAGGAACCGCTCGTCGCCCCAATAGATGTCCAGCTTCGCCCAGTCCACGGCGTCTCGCGCCGGGCTGTCCCGGACATGTTCGAGCACCGCGATGCCCGCACCACCCCCGGTGAGCACGACCGCGGCGTTGTCCCGCGCGCTCTGTACATCGACGATCCTGGTGACCAGGCGGGCAGCCGCGGCCGCGGCCAGCTGCTCCCGGTTCGTGTGGGCCAATAGTTGTGGTTTCACGGTGCCATTTTTTCACCGGTCAGGCTCGTGCCGCTCAGCGCGGGCACGAATGTCGCGAGGTCCGGGGTGCCCCAGCCGCTAGCCACGTCGAAACCGGGCCCGGCCCGGAATCCGGGCACACCCGCGTAGTCGTTGGCGCCCTTGGTGACGTCGACGATGCCGGCCTTCGTGCCCTGTGCGCCGAGCCGATAGAGCGCGGGATTGATCTGGCCGAGCCGGTGGCCCGCCGCCTGCACGGCGAGTGCGAGGCTGCCCGCGAACAGGGGAGCGGACTGCGAGGTGCCCTCCTCGCCCTTCATCGTGATGTCCGGGAAGGATCGCATCGGCGAGCCGGTGATGTCCGCGACCCGGTTCTGCCAGGCGGGACGCTTGTACACCTTGGAGAATCCGCCGCCGGAGAAGTCGATCAGCTCATCGGGTTTGGTGCGCTTGCCGTTCTCGTCCAGGCTGAGGCTGGTGCCACCGACGGAGGTGACGAACGGATCGGCGGCCGGCCAACTGGCCGCGCGGAACGGATAGTCGCCCTGATTGCCCGGTGCCGGGCTCGTCGCCCCGTCGTCCCCGCTCGAGGCGACCAGGCTGACACCCGACCGGTTCGCCCGGCGCAGCGCAGGATCCAGGGTTTTGATCGAGTCCAGCGAGGGGAAGTTCTCCTCGGTCGTGCCGAAGCTGAACGAGACCACATCGGCGATGCGGTGCTCGGTCAGATAGTCGACCGCGTGCATCATCTCCGGCAGCCCGGTGAAGCCCTCGGTTTCGGCGACCGGGGTCGCGGCGACCACGATCTTGGCCGAGGGGGCCATCGCGTGGATCATGGTCACATCCAGGTCGGTCTCACCGCGCCAGGATTCGCAGGCTTCCTTGTCCACGCCCGGGTCCGTGCAGGCGGGCACCGGGCCGGAGGGGGAGAGCACGTCCACATCGGCGGGCGGCAGGCCGTGTTTGCGGGAGTAGTCGTCGAGCACCTGGCGCACCTGCGAATCGCCGAACGAGACCACCGTGGCGACTGTGCTCCCGTCCCCGGTGATCCCGTTGTTCCACACGGTTTTCGCCCCATAGGCGGTCGTCTCCTGCGGCAGCTCCGGCGCCACCGACTCCAGCCTCGCGACCCGTTCGGCCACGGTGTCCGCGCCGACGAACGAGGCGGCGCCCGCGGAGAAGTGCCGCGCCGTGTTGCCCGGCCTCGCCGCGGCCGGGACCGCCCCGGTGCCGAGTAGCGCGAGGGCGACCGCACCAGCGGCGGCCAGTCGGGTGGACCGGGTCATCGATAACCTCCTGCGCGATCGAGTGCGTCGATCACCTTAGTCACGTCCTCGGGTGCGGTGCGCCAGTTGCTGAACGCGGCGCGCAGCGCGGGCACCCCGGCGTAGGTGGTCGGGGTGAGGAAAGTGGTGCCGTCCTCGGTCAGCGCGTGCAGCACGGCGTCCAGGCGTTCCCGGCTCGGATCCTCGGCGAGGGTGAAGCAGGCGACGTTGAGCCGCACCGGGGACAGCAGCCGCCAATGCGGGCGTTGTTCGAGTGCCGCGCCGAGGGAGTACGCGAGCGCGCAGTTGCGCCGCACGATCTCCGCGTGCCCCCGCCTGCCGTAGGACCGCAGGCCGAACCAGGCGGCGAGGGCCCGCAACCGGCGCGAGTTCTCCGGCGCCAGGTGCATCGGATCGGGGTTCGCGCCCGGTGCACCGAGATAGGTGGCCGCGTTGTGGAACACCGCCCGCTGCAGATCCGGGCGCCGGGTGAACGCGACGGCCGAATCGTAGGGCACGTTGAGCCACTTGTGCAGGTCCACGCACACCGAATCGGCCGCGTGCAAGCCGGTCAGCAGCGCGGCATGTGCGGGGGAGAGCGCGGCGAAGCCTCCGAAGGCCGCATCCACGTGCAACCAGAACGGATAGCGCTCGCGCAGTGCCAGGACCCCGGTGAGATCGTCGAAGTCGACGGTGTTCACGGTGCCCGCGTTCGCCACCACGATCGCGGGCCGTCCGCCCAGCTCGGCGAGCGCGGACTCGAGCGCGGCCAGGTCCACGGCCTCCCTGCCGGGCAGTGCCGGGATCGTGCGCAGCCTGCGCCTGCCGATACCGAGGACGGACAGCGCCTTCCCGACGCTCGAGTGCGGGGTGCCGGAGTGCACGGGAACAGGCCCGAGCGCGTCGGCCCCGTCCTCGGTCACCGAGATGCCGATGCGTTCCCCGAGCCATTCCCGGCCGACGGCGATCCCGAGCAGGTTCGACATGGTCGCTCCGCTGACGAAGGTGCCGGTGTGCGCGGGCCCGAGGCCGAACAGCTCCACGAGCCAGGCCACCGTCTCGCGTTCCAGGTCCACGGCGGCCGAACCGGTAGCGGCGCTGGCGTTCTGGTCGAACACCGCGGTCAGCCAGTCACCGAGCAGGGCCGCGGGGGTGGCTCCACCGGTGACGAAGCCCAGATACCGGGGACCGGCGCTGCCGGAGAACCCCGGGGCCCAGCGCGCGGCGAACTCCGCCAGCGCGGCCCGGGCACCGATCCCGGTCTCCGGAACCGGGACAGGATCGGGCGCCGGACCGGTGCGGCCCGCGGGATGTTCCGCGAGCTCGCCGAGCACCTCGACGGCGTAGCGTTCGCCCTCTTCGAGCAGCGCGGGCAGGGCGCGCAGATCCTCGGCGAGGTGGTGCTCCACGGCGGCCGCTACCGGAGGACCGGCTCGGCGGCCGTGCTGCTCATGAGGCGCCGGCCTTCGGCTTGCGTGCCGTCTTCGTACCGGACTTGGCGGTGTTCAGCTTGCGCCAGCGGCGCAGCGCGTCCGCGTAGATCTCGTCCGCGTCGAGCCTGCGCAGTTCCTCGGCGAGGCATTCGTTCACCTTGCGCCGCTGCAGGGCGACCTTCCGCTCCGGCTGACCCGGCTGCGTGAGGGTGCCCGTCTTGCCGTCCGGACGGACCAGCTCGACCGGCCCGGAGCGCCGCTGCAGGGACACCGAGCCGATGCCCCCGCCCTTGTCCGCCTTGACCCGGCGCACCGGTACCCGGAGGGATTCGGCGAGCCAGGCGGCGAGCAGATCGGTGGACGGCGAGTCCGCGGCCCCGGTCACGGTCGCCTCGGTGACCTTCTCGTGCGGCGGCAGGTCCAGCGCCGAGGCGAGCATCGCCCGCCAGGATGTCAGCCGGGTCCACGCCAGGTCGGTGTCCCCGTCGGTGTACGAGGCTGCGCGCTGCTCGAGTGCCTTGATAGGGCGCTTGGTGTTCGCCGAGTCGGTGATCCGCCGGTCCGCGAGCCGCCCGATCGGGTCGGTCGCGGGAACCGCGGGCGCGTCGAACGGCCACCAGGCCACGATCGGCGCGTCCGGGAGCAGCAGCGGCTCCACACAGCTGGCGCCCTCATCGGCGAGCGGACCGTAGAGGCGGAGCACGACCACCTCCGAGGCACCCGCGTCACCGCCGATCCGGACCTGGGCGTCGAACCGTGCCGCGGCCCGCTTCGCGCCCCTGGCGACCACCAGCACGCGGCAGGGGTGCTCGCGGCTGGCGTCGTTCGCGGCGTCGATGGCCTCCTCGGTCTGCTGCCCGTCCTCGGTGGCGATGACCAGAGTGAGGACCCGGCCGAGAGTGGTCATCCCGCCGGCCTCGCGCAGTTCCACGAGCTTCGCGTTGACCTGCGAGGTGTTGGTGGAGGGCATATCGATGATCACGGCCGCCTCCATTCGTGTCCGTTGCGGGCGAGCATCTCGTTGGCGCTCTCCGGACCCCAGCTGCCCGCGCGGTATCCCTCGGGCTTGCCGTTCGCCGCCCAGTTCGCGAGGACCGGGTCGAGGATCTCCCAGGAGAGCTCGACCTCCTCGTTGATCGGGAACAGCGAGGGCTCACCGAGCAGCACGTCGAGGATGAGCCGCTCGTACGCCTCGGGGGAGGACTCGGTGAACGCGTGCCCGTAGGAGAAGTCCATGGTCACGTCCCGGACCTCCATGGCGTTGCCCGGCACCTTGGAGCCGAACCGCATGGTCACGCCCTCGTCCGGTTGCACCCGGAACACCAGCGCGTTCTGCCCGAGCTCCTCGGTGGAGGTGTCGTCGAACGGAAGGTGCGGGGCGCGCTTGAACACCACCGCGATCTCGGTGACCCTGCGGCCCAGCCGCTTACCGGTGCGCAGGTAGAACGGCACCCCGGCCCAGCGGCGGTTGTCCACGGCCACGGTGATCGCCGCGTAGGTCTCGGTGACCGAGTCCTTGGCGAATCCGCCCTCCTGCAGCAGCCCGGGCACCTTCGTCCCGCCCTGCCAGCCGCCGAGATACTGCCCGCGCGCGGTGGTCTCCCCGAACGGGGTCACCGCATGCGCCGCGTTGAGCACCTTGGCCTTCTCGGCACGCAGTGCTCGCGGAGAGAAGGAAAGCGGCTCCTCCATCGCGGTGAGCGCCATCAGCTGCAGCAGGTGGTTCTGGATGACGTCCCGGGCCGCGCCGATCCCGTCGTAGTACCCGGCGCGGCCACCGAGGCCGATGTCCTCGGCCATGGTGATCTGTACGTGGTCCACGTAGTTCGCGTTCCAGATCGGCTCGAAGAACTGGTTCGCGAACCGTGCGGCCAGGATGTTCTGCACGGTCTCCTTGCCGAGGTAGTGGTCGATGCGGAACACCGACTCCTCGGGGAAGACCTCGTTGACGATCCGGTTGAGCTCCTTGGCCGAGCGCAGGTCGTGGCCGAACGGCTTCTCGATGACCACCCGACGCCAGCCGCCGCTGTCCTGATCGGTGAGGCCGCTGGTCTGCAGGCCCTGCAGCACCGTCGGGAAGGCGCCCGGCGGGATGGACAGGTAGAAGGCGTGGTTGCCTCCGGTGCCGCGCTCCTCGTCCAGTTCCTTGACCGTGCGCGCGAGAGTGTGGAACGCCTCCGGGTCGTCGAAGCTGCCCTGCACGAAGCGGCAGCCTTCGGCGAGCCGGTCCCACACCTCCTGGCGGAACGGGGTCCGGGCGTGTTCCTTGACCGCCTCGTACACGACCTGGCCGAAGTCCTCGTCCTCCCAGTCGCGGCGGGCGAACCCGACGAGCGCGAAGCCGGGCGGCAGCAGGCCGCGGTTGGCGAGGTCGTAAATGGCCGGCATCAGCTTCTTGCGGGACAGGTCACCGGTGACTCCGAAGATCACCACGCTGCACGGACCCGCGATCCGCGGCAGCCGCTTGTCCCGTTCGTCCCGGAGCGGGTTCTTGCGCTGAGCCGCCGCCATCAGGCGAGTCCTCCGATCGCCGCGGCGATCGCGGAGAGACCGGCGAGCCGATCGGTGAGGTGCAGGCGCAGCACCGGACGCTCGTGCGCGGCGAGTACCGAACCGTCCCCGAGCGCCTGTGCGTGCTGCAGCCCGCCGAGGGTGAACGGCTGCTCCGGCACCTCCAGGTCGTCCGCGTTCGCGCCGGTGATCTGCAGGAACACGCCGTTCTGGTGGCCGCCCTTGTGGTACTGGCCGGTGGAGTGCAGGAACCGGGGACCCCAGCCGAAGGTGGTCTGCAGTCCGCTGCGAGCGGCGAGCTCACCGCGCAGCACGGCGGCCGAGGCATCGTCGATCCGGTCCAGATAGGCCTGCACGGCGAGGTAACCGGCCTCCGGCGCGGCGTCCAGCAATGCCTTGATCGCCTCGGTGAGGCTGCGCGCCTGGCCGATCCAGTCCTCGGCGGCGTACACCTCGACCTCGTCCACGACGAAGTTCGGGCTGGCCTCCTCGCCTGCACCGGATGGCTTGCCCAGCAGATCCCGTGCGGCCTGTTTGGCGGCCTCGACATCCGGCTGGTCGAAGGGGTTGATGCCGAGCAGTTTGCCCGCGACCGCGGTGGCGTACTCCCACAGCAGCATCAGCCCGCCGAGGCTGCCCGAGGTGGCCAGCTTCGCGGCACCGGTGGGCTGGCCGATCGTGACCGGGGTGGCGTCCGCGCCCGCGTCGGCGAACCCGGGCGCTTCCGGGCTCTCCACCGCGACCGGGAGCAGTCCGGTGCCGTTCTTGCCGGTCGACTCGGCGATGAGCTGTTCGGCCCAGTCGGCGAAGCCGGTGATCCCGGAGTGGTTGTCCGCGAGCACGACTTTCTCGGCACCGGCGCTGTGCGCGTTGCCGAGCGCCGCACCGAGCAGCAGGGCAGGGTTGCTGGCCGAGTCCGCGGACAGCTCCTTGGCCGCGTCGGCCGCGTCGTCGAGCAGCCCGGCGATGTCCGCACCGGCCAGACCGGCGGGCACCAGCCCGAAGGCGGTCAACGCCGAGTACCGGCCGCCCACGTGCGGGTCGGCGAGGAACACCTTGCGGTATCCGGCTTCCTCGGCGAGGTGCTGCAGCGGCGAGCCGGGGTCGGTGACCACCACGATGCGTGAGGCGGCGTCGATGCCCTGTTCGGTGAACGCCGCCTCGAAGATCCGCCGGTGCGAGTCGGTCTCCACCGTGCCGCCGGACTTGGAGGACACGATCACCGCGGTGCGCCGCAGTTCACCGGCGAGCGCGTCGGCGACCTGCTGCGGGTCCGTGGTGTCCAGCACCACCAGCTGCACACCCGCGGTCTGCGTGATCACCTCGGGGGCCAGCGAGGAACCGCCCATTCCGGCGAGCACGAAGCGGGAGACGCCCTCGTCCAGGTACGCCGCCCGCAGGGCCTCGATCTCGGCGAGCAGCGGCCGGGAGGTCTCGTGCAGCGTGGTCCAGGCGAGCCGGATGGATGCCTCGGACTGCGCTTCGGAGCCCCACAGCGTGTCGTCGCCGGAGGTCAGCTTGCTGGCGAACCGTTCGGCGGCGAGCTGGGCCGCGGTCTGGCTCGCCTGCTCGGCGAGGGTGTCGTCGAGGATCTGTACTTCGGTCACGAGAGCGAGTCCTTTCCGAGCATCGTAGGGAGCCCTGGCGACTGAGGAGCGGAGGAAAGACTCGATCGGGCTAGTACCGTCATGCCCCCGCCTTCTGCAGCTGCGTGGTCACCGTCTCGAGCAGCTCGGCCCAGGACTTGTCGAACTTCTGCACGCCCTCGTTCTCCAGGACCGCGTACACGTCGTCGATGTCGATTCCGAGGTCGGCGAGCGCATCGAAGACCTGCTGGGCCTGGCCCGCGGCGCCGGTGACGGTGTCTCCGTTCAGCTCGGCATGGTCGGCGACCGCTTCGATGGTCTTCTCCGGCATGGTGTTCACCGAGTCGGTGACGACCAGCTCGTCGACGTAGCGGGTGTCGGAGTAGGCCGGGTCCTTCACGCCGGTGGAGGCCCACAGCGGACGCTGCGCGTGCGCGCCCTCGGCGGCCAGCGCCTTCCACCGGTCGGTCGCGAACGCCTCCTGGAAGGCCGCGTAGGCGAGCCGGGCGTTGGCGATGGCCGCCTTGCCGCGCATCGCGCTGGCCTCGCTGGTGCCGAGCGCCTCCAGCCGGGCGTCGATCTCGGTGTCCACCCTGGACACGAAGAAGGAGGCGACCGAGTGAATGCCGCGCAGGTCGTGCCCGTTGGCCTTGGCCTGCTCGAGCCCGGCGAAGAACGCGTCCATCACCTCGCGGTAACGCTGTACCGAGAAGATCAGCGTGACGTTGACGCTGATGCCCTCGGCCAGTACCGCGGTGATCGCCGGGAGCCCTTCCGGGGTGGCCGGGATCTTGATGTGCACGTTCGGCCGGTCCACCGTCTTGGCCAGGTCCTTGGCCTGTGCCACCGTGGCCTCGGTGTCCCTGGCCAGCCGCGGGTCGACCTCGATGGAGACGCGCCCGTCGACCCCGTCGGTCGCGGTGTAGACGTCCCGGAACAGGTCCGCGGCGTTGCGCACGTCGGTGGTGGTGATCTCCCGGACGGCCGCGTCCACGTCGGCACTGGTGACGTCTGGGCGCTGCGCGGCGAGCTCGCGCACCTGCGCGTCGTAGGCCGCCCCGTTGCTCAGCGCTCCGGCGAAGATCGTCGGGTTCGTGGTGACCCCGACGATGTGCTTGTCCCGGATCAGTGCCGCGAGGTTGCCGCTGTCCAGTCGTTCCCTGGACAGGTCGTCGAGCCAGATGGACACTCCGAGCTCGGATAGTTCGGCGAGTTTGTCCGTCATGTTCGTCCTCCTAGTTCGCGTTGTTGAGGGAGGCGTTCGCCGCGTCGACGACGGCCTCGGTGGTGATCCCGAACTGCTCGAAGAGCGTCGCGTAGTCGGCGGAGGCGCCGAAGTGCTCGATGCCGACGATGCGTCCGCGATCGCCGACGAACCGGTGCCACGGCATCGCGATACCCGCTTCGACGGCGACCCGCGCGGTCACATCCTTGGGCAGGACCGACTCGCGGTACTCGGCGTCCTGCGCGTCGAACCACTCGACACAGGGCATGGACACCACACGAGCTGAAACGTTCTGTTCAGCCAATTTCTTCCGCGCGGCCACGGCGAGCTGCAGTTCGGAACCGGTGGCGATGAGGATCACGTCCGGGGTGGATTCGGTGTCCTCGAGCACGTAGCCGCCACGCTTGACTCCTTCGGTCGCCTTCGCCGCGGTCTGCGCGTGGGTGGGCAGGTTCTGGCGGGAAAGGGCGATCCCGACCGGGCCCTCGCGCCACTCGAGCGTCGCACGCCAGGCGGCCGCTGTCTCGTTGGCATCACCCGGACGGACGACGGAGAGGTTCGGGATGGCGCGCAGCGCGGCCAGCTGCTCGATCGGCTGGTGGGTCGGGCCGTCCTCGCCGAGGCCGATCGAATCGTGGGTCCACACGTAGACCGGCGTGGTGCCCATCAGCGCGCCGAGCCGGACCGCAGGGCGCATGTAGTCGGAGAAGATCAGGAAGGTGCCGCCGTACGGGCGGGTCGGGCCGTGCAGCGCGATCCCGTTGAGGATCGAGCCCATGGCGTGCTCACGGATGCCGAAGTGCAGCGTGCGGCCGTACTCGGCGGCCTGCCACATCCCGGTGGAGATCTTCTTGGGGCCGAACGACTCGACCCCCTCCATGGTGGTGTTGTTCGACTCCGCGAGGTCGGCCGAGCCGCCCCACAGTTCGGGCAGCACCGGGGCGAGCGCGTTCAGCACGGCGCCGGAGGCCTTGCGGGTGGCGAGCCCCTTCTCGTCGGCATCCCAGGTGGGCAGGGCCTCCGTCCAGCCATCGGGCAGCTCGCCGGAGTGCAGCCGGTCGAACAGCGCCTTGCGCTCCGGGTTCGCCTTCGCCCAGGAATCGAACGACTCCTGCCAGGCGGCGTGGGTGTTCTTGCCGCGGGTGACCACCTGGCGGGCGTGCTCCAGCACCGCGTCCTCGACCGGGAACTCGGCGGACTCGTCGAAGCCGAGCGCCTTCTTGACCGCGGCGACCTCCTCGGCACCGAGCGCGGCCCCGTGTGCCTTGCCGGTGTCCATCAGGTTCGGCGCGGGGTAGCCGATCACGGTGCGCAGCACGATGAAGCTGGGGCGCTGCGTCTCCGCCTTCGCGGCCTCGAGCGCGGCGAGCACCCCGGCCACGTTCTCTCCGCCCTCGACCTCCTGCACGTGCCAGCCGTAGGCCTCGTACCGGGCGCGGGTGTCCTCGGAGAGCGCGATCGTGGTGTCGTCCTCGATGGAGATCTGGTTCGCGTCGTAGATGACCGTGAGGTTGCCGAGTCCCTGGGTGCCCGCGATGGACGAAGCCTCGGAGGTCACGCCTTCCTCGATGTCCCCGTCCGAGGCGACCACGTAGACCTGGTGGTCGAACGGTGAGTCACCGGGCAGCGCCTCGGGATCGAAGAGGCCGCGTTCACGGCGGGCGGCCATGGCCATGCCGACCGCGGAGGCGAGCCCCTGGCCGAGCGGGCCGGTGGTGATCTCGACACCGGCGGTGTGCCGCCACTCGGGGTGACCGGGGGTCTTGGAACCCCACTGACGCAGCGCCTGGATATCGGCGAGCTCGAGCCCGTAGCCGGAGAACATCAGCTGCAGGTAGAGGGTGAGGCTGGAGTGCCCGCAGGAGAGCACGAACCGGTCGCGGCCGATCCATGCGGGATCGCTCGGGTCGTGCCGCATCACCCGCTGGAACAGCGCGTAGGCCGTCGGGGCGAGGCTCATCGCGGTCCCGGGGTGCCCGTTGCCCTTGTGCTGCACCGCGTCCGCGGCGAGCACGCGGATCGTGTCGACGGCGCGGCTGTCGAGCTCGGTCCAGTCCGCTGGCAGGTTCGGCGTGGTTAGGCTGGTGATTCGATCAACACTGGACACGGAGATTCGGCTCCCACTCTTTCGAAACTGTGCCTCGGTTACGGCTACGCGGCCGTGACTGCCTTGTCGCGTTCCACCCTAATCCCGCCCCTGGTGTGCCCGTGTGGCCAGGCCAATTGTGTGCGGCGTTACGCGTGCCCCACGCGTCACGCGGGAAACGTCCGCGACTACCATCGGCGGTGTTCGCTGGTGCTCGATTCGTGCGCCATGCGTCCCGAACTGCCACAAGGAGCCGCATGTTGTCTGTGCTCGCCGCGCGGTGCGTGCCGTGACTGCGATTGTCGAAACCAGGCCGGGTGGTCAGCGCAGCCCCAAGGACGTTTTCCTGAAGTACTTGGCGTTGACCAAGCCGCGCATCATCGAGCAGCTGCTGGTGGCGACGATTCCCTCGATGTTGCTCGCCCAGCGCGGGGTGCCCGCGTTGTGGCTGGTCGTGGCCACCGTCGCGTTCGGCGCCCTCGCCGCGGGGTCGGCGGGCGCCTTCAACTGCGTCGCGGACGCCGACATCGACGCGGTGATGAAGCGGACCGCGAAACGCCCGATCGTGAACGACACCGTGTCCAAGCGCAGTGCGCTGATATTCGCGATCGTGCTCGGCGCGCTCGCGGTCGCGGGCATGTGGCTGACCACGAATCTGCTCTCCGCGGTGCTCACCCTCGGCGCGATCGCGTTCTACGTGCTCGTCTACACGATGTGGCTCAAACGCCGCACCTCGCAGAACGTGGTGTGGGGCGGAATCTGTGGCTGCATGCCGGTGCTGATCGGGTGGTCCGCGGTGACCGGGACGGTCGGCTGGCAGGCCTTCGTGATGTTCGGGGTGATCTTCTTCTGGACGCCGCCGCACTCCTGGGCGCTCGGCATGAAGTACCGCGAGGACTACACGAACGCGGGAGTCCCGATGCTCCCCTCGGTGGCCTCGCCCCGTCAGGTCACGCTGCGGATCGTGCTGTACTCCTGGGCGATGGCGCTGTGCGCGCTGGTGCTCGTCCCGGGCACCTCCTGGCTCTACGCGGCCTGCGCGGTGATCGCCGGGGCGTGGTTCCTGGTCGCGGTGCACCGGCTGCACTCGCAGGTGCGCAGGGGGGCGGAGTACAAGCCGATGGGCGTGTTCCACCTCTCCAACACCTACCTGTGCGTGGTCTTCGTGATGCTCGCGGTGGACGCGGTCGTGGGCTGGCCGGTGCTCGGCTGGCCGTTCTGAGCCCTTCCTACTGATCAGTAGATCGGTTACGATTCGTACGTATTACCGCCGGTAACACTAAGGAGCGGCGATGCGGGTACGAACCAGTGACAGGCTCGAGCTCGAGGTTGCGGTCACCGGAGCGGCGGACGCGCCGGTTCTGCTGTGCGTGCACGGGTATCCGGACGACAAGACGCTGTGGGAGCAGACGGCGCGGCGGTTGGCTGACCGGTTCCGCGTGGTGACTTTCGACGTGCGTGGCGCGGGTGATTCCGACACCCCGGCGAGCCGTTCGGACTACAAGCTCGATCAGCTCGCCCGCGATGTCGTCGCGGTCGCCGACGCGGTGAGCCCGGCGGCTCCCGTGCATCTGCTGGCGCACGACTGGGGGTCCATCCAGGCCTGGCACACGGTCACCGAGGCGGAGTTCGCGGCCCGGTTCGCCTCGTTCACCTCGATTTCCGGCCCCTGCCTCGATCACGTCGGACACTGGATGCGGGAGACCTGGCGGCACAAGGGGATCCGGGGCATTCGCGCAGGTGCGAACCAGCTGCTGCACTCCTGGTACATCGCTTTCTTCCAGCTGCCGGTCATTCCGGAGCTCGCCTGGCGCAGCGGCGTCGCGGGGCGGGCCATCGGCTGGCTCGAGGGCCGCAACGGGGAGGTACCACGCCCTGACCCCGAGGACGCCGTGCACGGACTCGAGCTCTACCGGGCGAACATGCGGCCCCGGCTGCGCCGCCCCGCCGAGCGCCGGACCGCCGTGCCGGTGCAGGTGCTCGCACCGGACAACGACTCCTACGTGACCGCGCCGATGCAGGCGGCGGCCGCGCGCTGGGTGCCGGACTTCACCAAACGCCGTGTGCACGGCGGGCACTGGCTGCCGCGCACCGAACCCGGTGTGGTCGCGGAGGCGGTCGCGGAGTTCGCCGGAGCGCGTACGGCGGCATAGCCGCGCGAGCGCACATTAGGCGCGGCGGCCGAGGAAGGCGAGCAGCCGCTCGAACTCGCCCGCGCCCTCGGGGGCGGCAACGGCGGGACGGAACATCCCCGAGGCACGCCGCTCCTCTTCGTCACCCTGCGCCTGGAACCGGGCGGTGGTGCTGACCACGCGCTCGTCCGGCCGGTAGACACGGCCGGACGCGGAGGCGATGTCCCAGCCGTGGATCAGCGACTCGGAGATCGCGATGTGCGCGTGCACCCAGCCGGGCGCGGCGCCGCCGGGGAAGGGCAGTTCGGCATCGAGGGTTCCCGGGCGGCGCAGGGCGGCGGCACAGCGTCCGCTCGCCTCGGTGAAGGCGCCCGCGGGATCGGCGTGCTCGGGTTCGGGGGCGGTGAAATCGATTCCGGTTTCCCCTTCGGCGAGCCGCGCGAACAGGTCGAGCGCGTTGATCAGGTGATCGGCCACGTTCCGCACGGTCCACCCCTGGCAGGGGCTCGGGTCGGTGTATCGCTCGGCGGGCAGCTCACGCAGGAGCTCTCCGGTCGGTGTGAAGGCGGGGTCGAGCAGCTGAAGGATCGAGTCCTGGTCCGGTGCGGCCATGATCTACTCCCGGTTCGGTCGGTTCACCCCTGTCGACCGCGAGCGGGCCGGGAACTCATCGGGCGCGCACCTCCCGCCACTTTCAACATATAGCGGACTGGTGGGCTTGCGGCAAGACCCGGGTTCTGCCGGAGAATCATCGGCCGAACACTCGAGCTGCGAAAAAAGACATCCCAGGAGCTTGGATGTCAAGCGGCGGCGTGCTCGAGATGATGTGACCACGCGGTTGCTTCGTCGTAGAGGGCGCGGTTTTTGAGGCAGCCGTGCAGGATTCCGACGAGCCTGTTAGCGAGTTGTCGCAGCGCGGCGCGGTGACCGATGTCGCGTGCCCGGAGCTTGTCGTAGTAGGCCCGTGCGCCCGGGGATGCTTGCAGGGCTGAGAAAGCCTGCACGGCGAGCGCGTCGAGGAGCCGGTCGTTGTGGACGTAGCGAGTCATCACGGTCTTCTTCTTGCCGGACTGGCGTGTGATCGGACTGGTGCCGGCGTAGTTCTTGCGGCACTTCGCGCTGGTATAACGGCGGGGGTCGTCGCCGAACTCGCCAAGCACCCGAGCGCCGGCGATCGACCCTAGGCCGGGCTGGCTCAGGAGGACCTCAGCGGCCGGGTGCTGACCAAAATGTGCCTCCACCTGTCCCTGCAAGGCGTTGATCTGCTCATTGATCGTGCTCAGGACAGCAGTCGCCGCGCGCGTGGTCGCGGCGTAGGCCGCGGTCACCACCTCGGGTTGGCCCAGCTGCTCGGTCCGTAACGTGGCCTGGATGGCTGCGGCTCTGTCTGAGATGCTGCGACGACGGGCACGCTTGAGTGCGGCGCTGATCTGCGTGATGGTCAGTTGGGCCGCCGAGGCTGGGTCCGGAGCCTTGTCCAGCAACTCCAACGTGTCGGCGGCGGCGAGGTCGTCGAACGCTTCCAGCGCTGCGGGAAAGTAGTCGCGCAACGCGTGCCGCAGCCGGTTCATATGCCGGGTACGTTCCCAGATCAACGTCTTATGCGCCCGGCTCACCACCTTGACCGCCTCCGTCGCCGCGGTGTCTCCGGCAACCGGACGTAGTTGGTGGGAGTCAGTGCGCACCATGTCAGCCAGCGTATGCGCGTCGGCCGTGTCGCTCTTGGCGCCCGACACGCTATGCCGCTCCCGGAAACGGGCCACTGACAACGGATTCACCGCAAACACCCGATAGCCCGCAGCGATCAGCGCCTGCACCCACGGACCCCGGTCGGTCTCGATCCCGATCACCGCCTCGGCCTCGTCCGCGTCCTCGCCAAGGTGTTCGCCGATCATCGCGTGCAACCGCGCGATCCCCGCGACCCCTTCCGGCAACCGAGCCCTGGACAGCCTGCGACCCGTGGGATCCATCAGCTCAACATCGTGATGGGCCTCCGACCAATCGTCTCCAACAAACAGCAACGCTTCTCCCGTCTTCGCAGTCGATCACCATCAGCAGCCCGCAGGAGAACCATCAACGACCTAATGAACGAGTACTCACACCCCAACAGAGGTGGGCACGACATCCCATCAGCGATCAACTCTCCCGACTACCGGCAAGGGCACAGTCT
>NZ_KB905391.1 GCF_000379465.1 Sciscionella marina DSM 45152 | reverse complement strand
GCACACTCCCGCGAGGTACCCTGGGGCTAGCGTGTTATCCCGGTCGATCTCTCGACCGGCTATACGCCAGTGGCGCTCGATGTGCCGAGCTAGCTCCTCGGTGCGGACGGGGGTAAGCCCATAAAACTCGGCTACCCGCTCGGTGCTTGTCCGTCTTCGTGTCTTGGTTTTCATGGTGACCCCAATCGTCAACTCTGTATCGCCTGGTCAGCCGGTTTGTTACAGCGTAGGCAGTCTGTCGTCATCTGCTGGCATATCTACATGCCCGCGATGCGGATGCACATGTACGCCAAAGGCGTCCAACTCTACTGCGCGCCCACCGCCGATCCCCGGGACAGCTGGGTTGCCAGCATGCGCCACATCGCCTGCGAGGGCCGCTGTTTCGTGCTGGCCGCCAACCAGTTCGCCCGGCGCAGCGATTTCCCGGCCGACTACCCGCTCGAGACGAGTGATCCGGACGAGGTGCTCTGCCGTGGCGCCTCGGTCATCGTCGACCCGCTCGGGGAAATTCTCGCCGGACCGGCGACCGAGGGCCAGACCGTGCTGCACGCCGAACTCGATCTCGGCAGGATCACCGAAGGAAAATACGACTTCGACGCGGTCGGCCATTATGCCCGGCCGGATATTTTCAGCCTGAACGTAAATACCGCAGAACAGCACGCCGTCACCGAACGGCAGGCGTGATATCTCGATTCACGAGGCATCGAGTACCAGACAACGCCCGGCAAGCAAGGAAAGTCCGCGTAAACAACCCGAAAACGCCCAAGAAGGTGCGGTAACGCATATACCGCCTGCGGGTGAGCGGTCTTTACAGGCACATCCACAACCTGCTTAGGATTGACCGAGGAAAGCTTTCAGCTCGAAGATGGAGCTTTTCGGAATCGCACATCCGGAATTCAACGGCGATTTCCTTATTCTCGCAGGGAATGGGTATGGCTACTACGCACGGTCAGGTAGAACCGATCCGGGGCACCCTCGTCCGCGGCGGAACGAGCAAGTGCTGGCTGTTCGATGCGACCGAGGTGAGCCCGGAACGCGAAGCCCTGGAACGGGTCTGGCCTGCCGCGTTCGGCTCCGCGGACGCCGAACAACTCGACGGGGTCGGCGCGGGAACCTCCACGACCTCGAAGGCCGCGGTGGTCGGTTCCGCGGACGCCGGGGACGTGGATGTGCAGTACACCTTCGGTCAGGTCGGCATCGGTGACCGGCGCGTGGAATGGGGAAGCAACTGCGGCAACTGTGCCACGGCGGTCGGGCTCTACGCGGTGCACAACGGATTCGTGGCACCGCACGGGGACGACACCCGCGTGCGGATGTGGAACGGCAACACCGGCGCGCGCATCGACGCGGTGGTGCGCACCCCCGGCGGCGTCGTACCCAGGCACGGCGGGGCGGTGGTCCCCGGCGTGACCGGCCACGGAGTCGGCGTGGACCTGGAGTTCCGTCACCCGGTCGGCCCGGCCACCGGGCGCCTGCTACCTACCGGGAACGCGCTGGATTTCCTGAACCTGCAAGGGAATCCGGTGCCGCTGAGCCTGGTGGACGCCGGTGCCCCCGCCGCGTTGCTCGACGCGGGCGCGCTCGGGCTCGCCGGAACCGAACCGCTTCCCCGGTTCGCCGAGGCGCTGCACGACCTGCTGCCGCTGCGTGCCGAGGCAGCCGTGCGCATGGGCCTGCGTGCTCCGCAGGAGCCGGTGGACCATGCCGTTCCCAAGCTCGGCGTGGTCGGGCCGCCTGCCGATTATCACACCACCGAAGGAAAGCCGGTCGGCGCCGGGGAATTCGACATCGCGGTGCGGATGGCCTCGATGCACGCCCCGCACCCCTCCATCGGGCTCACCTCCGTGGTCGCGGTGCTCGCCGCCGCGATCGTCCCCGGAAGCACCGTGGAACGGATCACCGGCACCCCGGACGGACCGCTGCGGATCGGCACCCCGGCCGGCGTGGTCACCGGTATGCCGGTGCTGGACGCCGACGGCGAGCTGACCGGGGTGTGGCTGTCCCGCTCGGCCCGGGTGCTCGCGGAGGCCACGATCTACGTGCCCGCCGCCCCCGTCCTCGCCGGCACCGCATGACCGCGGCACCGGAACAGGTCGCGGGCCGGACCGCATTCGGTCCCCGGTTCCTCGCCCCGCTCGTTCTCGGCACCCTGCTCAACGCCATCAACTCCTCGATGATCGCGGTGACCCTCACCCCGATCGGGCGGCAGTTCGACGCGTCACCGGCACACACCGTCTGGCTGGTGACCGTGCTCTACCTGGCCACCGCTATCGCCCAGCCGGTCATGGGCCGTCTCGTGGACCGCTACGGCCCGCGCCGGGTGCTCTGTACCGGACTGGTCCTGGTCGCCTTCGCCGGGCTCGCCGGGATGTTCGCGCCGAGCCTGTGGGTGTTGCTCGTGGTCCGCGTGGTGCTCGGCCTCGGCACGGCGAGCGGGTTCCCGGCCGCGATGGCGATCATCAAACAGCGCACGAACGCGCTCGGCCTGGAAACGGTGCCCGGTGGGGTCCTCGCCGCGGTCGCCACATCCACCCAGGCATCCATGGCCGCCGGTCCCACCCTCGGCGCGTTCCTGACCAGTGCCCTCGGCTGGCAGGCGACCTTCGCGGTGAACATCCCGCTGGCCTCGGCGGGGCTGGTGCTGGCGCTGCTCTGGCTGCCCGCCGATCAGCTGCGGCGCGCCGGTTCCGCGCGCGGTATCGACCTCGCCGGGATCGGCCTGTTCTCGGCCACCCTGCTCGCCCTGCTGCTGCTCGGCACCACGCCCTCGATGCCCTTGCTGCTCACCGGTGTGGCGTTGGCCGCAGTGCTGGTGTGGTGGCAGCTGCGCGCCCGGGAACCGTTCCTCGACCTGCGCGCCCTCGGCGGGAACGGCGCGTTGCTGCGCACCTACGGCAGGCAGGCGCTGGCCTATCTGGCGATCTATGCCTTCCTCTACGGCTATCCGCAATGGCTCGCGCACACCGGGCAGCTCGGCGACTCCGCGATCGGTGTCGCCCTGCTGCCGATGTCGCTGACCACCGTGCTGCTGTCCGCATTCGGCAACCGCCTCGGCATCAAGGCGCGGGGCCGCCTGGTGCTCACCGCGGCCACCCTGCTCGCGGGCAGCCTCGCGCTGCTGTTCCTGAGCTCGGACACCGCGCTCGGGGTGCTCGTCGCGGTCGGGTTCTGTTTCGGGCTCGGTCAGGGACTGGCCACGGTGGCCAACCAGACCGCGCTCTACGCGCAGGCACCGCTGGACCGGATCGGCACCCTGAGCGGGTTGTTCCGCACCTCGCAGTACATCGGTGCGCTCGCCTCGACGAGTGTGCTCGCCTTGTGCTTCGGCTCCGGGGTCAGCGATGACGGGCTCGGCGTGCTCGGCCTCGTGCTCTGCGGTGCCGGGCTGGTGCTGTTCGGCCTGACCGCGCTCGACCGGACACTGCGCGGGCTGCGCGAGGCCTGACCGGGCCCGCTCAGTTGCGCGGTTCCAGGCGCACCACGATCGACTTCGAGGTCGGCGTGTTCGAGGCGGCCGCGGTGGACTCCAGCGGAACGAGCGGGTTCGCCTCCGGGAAGTAGGCGGCCGCGCAGCCCTCCGTGGTCGGATAGTCGACGATCCGGAACCGCTCCGCACGCCGCTCCCCATCGGCCCACTCGCTGACCAGGTCGACGATCTCGCCGTTGCTGAGGCCGAGTTCGGCGAGATCCTTCTCGTTCACGAACACGACCCGCCTGCCGTTCTCGATGCCGCGGTACCGGTCGGAGAGCCCGTAGATCGTGGTGTTGTACTGGTCGTGGCTGCGCATGGTCTGCAACAGCAGCCGCCCCTTCGGGGCGCTCGGCGCCTCGAACTCGTTCACCGTGAAGTTCGCTTTCCCCGTAGCGGTGGGGAATTCCCGTGAGTCGCGCGGCGGATGCGGGAGCACGAAACCGTTCTTGGTGCGGACCCGCCGGTTGTAGTCGGCGCAGCCGGGAACCACGGCGGCGATCGCGTCCCGGATCGCGTCGTAGTCCTGCTCGAAGCGCTGCCACGGGATCGGGTGCTGCGCACCGAACAGCGCGCGGGCCACCCCGCAGACGATCGCGACCTCGGAGCGCAGCTGCTCGGAAGCCGGAGCCAGCCGCCCACGCGAGGCGTGCACCATGGACATCGAGTCCTCGACGGTGACGAACTGGTCCCCGCCCTCCTGCCGGTCGCGCTCGGTGCGCCCGAGGGTCGGCAGGATCAGCGCCGTGCGCCCGGCGACCGCGTGCGAACGGTTGAGTTTCGTGGACACCTGCACCGTGAGGTCACAGTCCCGCAATCCTTTCTCGGTGGCCTCGGTGTCCGGGGTCGCGGCGACGAAGTTGCCGCCGACCCCGAAGAACACCCGAACATCCCCGGCGTTCATGGCGCGGATCGCGTCCACCGTGTCGAAGCCGTGCTCGCGCGGCATGGGCATCTCGAACCGCTTCTCCAGCGCGTCGAGGAAAGCGTCCGGCATCTTCTCCCACACGCCCATGGTGCGGTCGCCTTGCACGTTCGAGTGGCCGCGCACCGGGCAGGCTCCCGCGCCCGGCTTTCCCATCATGCCGCGCATCAGCAGCACGTTCATGACCTCGCGGATGGTGGGTACCGCGTGCTTGTGCTGGGTGAGGCCCATCGCCCAGCACACGATGGTGCGCTCGGACCTGGCGAACAGATCGGCGACCCGGCGGATCTGGTCGAGTTCCAGTCCGGTGGCGCGCTCCACGGCGGCCCAGTCCAGCCCGCGCAGGTGCTCGGCGTACTCGGCGAATCCGTGGCCGTACTGCTCGACGAACTCGTGATCCACCGCGTCCGCTTCGAGCAGCAGCTGTCCGATCGCGGCGAACAGCGCCAGATCGCCGCCGAGCCGGATCTGGCAGAACTCGTCGGCCAGCGAAGTGCCCTCGCCGAAGACCTTCAGCGGGCGCTGCGGGTTCTTGAACCGCATCAGCCCGGCCTCGGGAAGCGGGTTGACCGCGATGATCTTCGCGCCGCCTTCCTTGGCCTCCTCGAGAGCGGAGAGCATCCGCGGATGGTTGGTTCCCGGGTTCTGCCCGACGACCACGATCAGGTCGGCCTTGCCGATGTCCTCCAGGGTCACCGAGCCCTTGCCGATGCCGATGGTCTCGGAGAGCGCCGCGCCGGAGGACTCGTGGCACATGTTCGAGCAGTCCGGCAGATTGTTGGTGCCGAAGGCGCGCACCATGAGCTGGTAGAGGAAGGCGGCCTCGTTGCTGGTGCGCCCGGAGGTGTAGAAGGCGGCCTGGTCCGGCGAGTCGAGGGCCTGCAGCTTCTCCGCCACGAGCGCGAAAGCGTCCTCCCAGGAGATCGGCTCGTAGTGGCTCGTACCCTCCCTGCGGACCATCGGCTCGGTGAGCCTGCCCTGCTGGCCGAGCCAGTAGTCGGTCTTCGAGTCCAGCTCCTCGAGGCTGTGCGTGGCGAAGAAGTCCCGCTCCACGCGCCGTTTCGTGGCTTCCTCGGCGACCGCCTTCGCCCCGTTCTCGCAGAACTCGGCGGGTTTGCGGTGCCCGAGCGGATCCGGCCAGGCGCAACCCGGGCAGTCGTAGCCCTGAGTCTGGTTCAGCAGGCGCAACGTGCGCACGGTGCGGACCGGGCCCATCTGCTCCATTCCGCGTTTGAGCGAGACCATCACCCCTGGTATGCCCACCGCCCATTCCTTGGGGTGGCCGACCTCGATGGCGGATTCGTCGATGTCCTCGCGTGGCGCCTTACTCATACCCCTAATCCTGCGCCTTCCCTACCCGCCTTGACCAGCGGGGTCCCTCGGAATAATCAGCTTCACCGTGATCTCCCGGCCACCCCGCCGCCGCAGCACCAGTCCGGCGAGGAATCCGCCGAGCACCCCGGCCAGCACCGGGCCCGCGCGGCGCAGCAGCGGCGCGAGCACCAGGCCGAGCCCGTCCACGGCGGCGGCTTCCGGCGGTGCCGCGGCGGGTGCCGGTTCTCGCGGGGTGTTCACCGGAGCGTCGTCCAGGCCGCCACCGGCGAGCCGTTCCCCGAGGTTGCGGGCGAACTGCTCGATCAGCCGTTGCGAGACATCACCGAGCACTCCCCTGCCGAACTGCGCGACCTTGCCGCGAATGTCCAGGTCCGTGGCGAGGTGCAGCACGCTGGCCCCCTCGCCGTCCGCGGCGACCGTGGCCACCACCTTCGCCTCCGCGTTTCCCCCGCCGTGCTGTTCGGTGCCGCGCGCGGAGAGCACGGCGCGCCGGTTGGCCTCGTCCAGTTCGAGGAACCGCACCTTCCCCGCGTACTGCGAGGCGATCGGGCCGACCTTGATCCGCACCGTCCCGGTGTAGGCCTCGCCGTCGCGCCCGTCCAGGCTCGCCCCGGGAAGGCAAGGCGCGATCCGCTCCACCTCGCACAGCAGCGGGAACAACCGCTCGGGCGGGATCGCGAGCCGGACTTCGTTCTGGATCTGCATGAAACATGGTATACCATTTGCCATGGCCTACGTCACTACGGACGACGGCGTCCGGCTGTTCGTCGAGGAGACCGGAACCGGGTTCCCGATCCTGTTCGTGCACGAGTTCGCCGGGGATCACCGCAGCTGGGAACCACAACTGCGGCGGTTCTCCCGGCAGTACCGGTGCGTGCGCTACGCGGCGCGTGGCTATCCGCCCTCCGAGGTGCCTGCCGATGCCTCGGCCTACTCGCAGCAGCGCGCGGTGGCCGACGCCATCGCGGTGCTGGACGGGCTCGACATCGAACGCGCGCACATCGTGGGCCTGTCCATGGGCGGGTTCTGCACGCTGCACCTCGGCCTCGACCATCCCGAACGGGCCGCCTCGCTCGTGGTGGCCGGGGTCGGCTACGGAGCCGCTCCGGAGAAGCGCGCCGGATTCGCCGCCGAGTGCGAGAAAGTGGCCGAGGCCTACGCGGAAACAGGTTCCCGCGCAGTCGCCGAGTGGTATGCGCGCGGACCGTCCCGGGTGCAGTTCCAGAACAAGGACCCGCGGGGCTGGGCCGAATTCCACGACCGGCTCGCCGAACACGATCCGCTCGGCGCCCGGCTGACGATGCTCGGTGTGCAACGCCTGCGTCCCTCTCTCTACGAGCTCACCGATCGGTTCGCGGCGCTGCGGCTGCCGACGCTGGTGCTCACCGGGGACGAGGACGACGGCTGCCTCGAACCGGCATTGTTGCTCAAACGCGCGATCCCCACGGCGGGACTGCGGGTGCTCGAACGCACCGGGCACACCGCGAACCTCGAAGAGCCCGAGTCGTTCAACGCCGCGCTTGCCGGGTTCCTCGCTGCGGTCGAGTCCGGTTCCTGGCAGGCCCGCGATACACGGGCCACCGCGGGGGCGACGATGCTGCGCGACTGAGTCAGCCGAGCAGACCGCGCAGTTCGGCGATCGCCCCGGACAGGTCCCGGGCGAAGGCGTGCATCGGTTCGCGCACCTCCTTCGGGGTGCACAGGTGCACGTGGAACCGCGAGGGCAGCAGCACGTAGGCGATGCCGATGCACTGCGGGCTGGTCGAACCGAAGCCGAAGTACTGAATGTGCTGGGAGGGCGCCGAACTGGTGGACAGATAGTCCGAGCGCAGGACGCGCCAGCCGGAACTGTCGTAGAGCGCGAGTCCGTCTGCGCCCCGCCTGGACAGTTCCCACAGGTGTTGTTCGGGCGCGGCACCGGATTGGCATTCCTTGGCCCGGGCGACATGGGCGCGCGCCGCATCGCGCGCGGCCGCGATCCGCTCCACCCTGCCTGCCGCGTCGTCCTCCATCAGTTCCACGAAGCGGTACAGCTCCGGGGTGATCACCCGCATCGCCTCGGTGCGCCCGTTCCGGTACTGCCGGGTGGCGATGGATTCGTAGGTGGCGCCGAGGAATCCCTTCGCGCGCCGGTGTGCCAGCTGATAGGCCAGCTGGACGAACGCGTCGGGGGAGACCCCGAGCGCCTTCGCGTCCTCGGTCCCGAAATCCTCGATCGCGAGCAGTTCGGTCGCCATCTGTCCCGCATACTCGGTGAACGCCGCCGCGGTCGCGGCGATCCGGTCCCGCAGGGCCTCGTCGAGGGTGAACGAGATCGGCGCGCAGCCCGGTTTCCCGGTCCCGTTCCGGTCCGCGCCGTCCTCGTCCTGGCCGAGTATCGCGTCCACCAGGTGCAACATCGTGGTGCCGTCGAGCCGACAGTGCTCCACGTTGACCCCGGCGGTCCCGTCCGGGAACACGATCAGCGAGAGCGCCTTGTCGAACCACCGGTTGCCCGGGTCCCCGTGCAGCAGCTGGGCGCAAGTGGCGAGGGTGTCCCCAGGCTGCTCGTCCTCCAGGCACAGGCAGAGCAGGGCCGTCTCCACCGCCTCGAGCGCGGAGGTGTTGCCCAGCTCGCGCAGCGCCTGCCGGTCCCCGGCCCATTCCGCGCGGGCCGCGCTGGTCAGCGCGCCGACCCCGGCTCCCCTGCCCGCCGCGGCCTCGAGCGCCGTGTCCAGTACCCCGGCGAGTTCCGCCTCCGGATACGGCAAGCCCTGTTCGTCGAGCACATCCACGCGGAAGGCATGCCCGCGGGCGAACACCACGATGTGCCGTGCCGGTTCCGGCGGGCGCGCGGTGTCCTGTCCCGCACCCGGAATCCGGGTGGTACCGAACAGAAATCCGTACTGCGCCATGGACTCCGGCTGTCCGCGCTTGCCTGCCGGTTCGAGTTTCCCGTCCAGGATGCGCTGCCGGTACCGCAGCGCCCGGCGCAGCAGGGTGGCCGCACGCGGAACCTGGCGCTGTGCGGATTCCTCGAACAGGAAAAAGAAGTTCGCGTTCAGTGCGATCCGGTCCCGCCTGCCCAGATAACGGAATTCCCAGAACTCGTCCAGCCAGCTCTGCACGCCCGCGCCCTGTTCGTACTCCGCGAGCCGGGCCTGGGCCTTCGCCGCCTCGGGCGCGTCACGGAATTCGGCGACGGCGGTCTCGGTCTCGCGCAGCTGCTCGGCGGTGAGCAGCGGGGCGCACCATTCGAGGAACCGCGCGCAGCTCTCCCCGACGGTCGGCAATGGCACCCGGGGTAGGACGTCCTCATTCTGCTCCACGGACGGCACCCTAGCCGAGTTATCCGGCCTGCACCGGATCCTGGCCGAGGAACCGCTCCTGGATATCCTTCGGCCCGAACGGCCAGGTCCGCTCCACGCGCGCCCAGATCAGGAAAGCGCTCACCCCGACGGCGAGCCAGATCAGCGACAGGACGATGGCCAGGGTTCCCGAGGAGATGTACACGTAGATCCAACCGAGAATGGCCAGCACGCAGGGCACCGGGTACAGCCACTGCTTGTACGGCCTGCGCAGCTCCGGTTGCCGTCGCCGCAGCACGATCAGCGCGACGGCCTGGGCCACCGCCTGCACGACCACGATCACCGCGTTGAGCATCGAGATCACGGTGGACAGATCGAGCAACGACCCGAGCGCCGTGATCACCCCGAGCACCAGCAGGCCGACGTGCGGGAACCGCAGCCGGGGATGCAGTTTTCCGAACCACGGCAGGAAAACCCGGTCCTTCGCGGCCTCATAGGGCACCCGGGAACCACCGAGCAGCCCGGCGAACACCGAGGCGAACGCGGTGATCACGATGAACACGGTGAGCACCTTGGCCACCACGGATCCCCAGGTGCGTTCCAGTACGAGGGCCGCAGCCGAGTTCGAGTGCGCGATCTCCTGCCAGGGAACCGCGCCCAGCACGCCGATCTGCAGCAGCAGGTACAGCAGCATGATGCCGATGACCGAGATGATGATGGAGCGGGGCAGATTTCGCCCGGGATTCCGGATCTCCGCGCCCATGTACGCGGTCGTGTAGTAGCCGAGGTAGTCGTAGATCGCGAGCATCAGTCCGGCACCGAGCCCCATCCAGAAGTGCCCGCCGAGGCTGAATGAGCCCTTCGGGAAGGTGAAGGCGAGATCCGGGTGGAAATGCGTGTAGGCCGCGATGACCACCGCGAGGATGGAGAACAACATGATGCAGAAGAACACCGTGGTGATCCGGCTGACGTCGCCCACCTTGCGGTAGAGCAGCACCGCGATGGCGCCGACGAGCAGGATCCCGATCACGTGCCCGAGCACGTTCGGATTACCCGCCGAGTCCACGACCGCGGGCCACAGATAGCCCAGGTACTGCACCAGTCCGATTATTCCGCTGGACATGATCAGCGGAATGGAGAGCACCGCGGTCCAGACGAACAGGAAGGGCATCAACCGGCCGGTGCGGTACTGGAACGCCTCGCGCAGATACAGATAGGTTCCCCCGGCACCCGGCATCGCGGCCCCGAGCTCGGCCCAGATCAGCCCGTCGAGCAGGGCCAGCAGCGCGCCGACCACCCAGCCGATGACCGCCTGCGGGCCGCCCATCGCGGTCACGATGAGCGGGATCGTGATGAACGGCCCGATACCGCACATCTGCGTCATGTTGATCGCGGTCGCCTGGCCGAGACCGAGCCTTCGCTCAAATCCTGCGGAGGAGCCACCCTCCCGCGGTTGCGCCACTGGAACCACCTCTGCTCGTTATTTTGGAAAGTTTCTTAACATACGCCAGGGGCAAGTGGAAGGGCGGCGGCGTAAACTCCCCGGGAAACAGCGACAGTGGTGACGCAACCGAGGAGCGCGGTGACAACAAGCAAGCCCCCGCAGGCCGGAACCCCGGCGAGCCTGCGCGAGCTGAATCAGCGCGCGGTGCTCGACCTGCTTCGCCGTTCCGGTGCCACGACCCGCCCGCGGATCGCCAAGGAGACCGGGATATCCAAACCGACGGTCGGCCAGGCACTGCTCGATCTCGAACAGTGCGGGCTCGTCCGCGAAGCGGGACGGGAACTGTCCGGGCCCGGCCGCTCGGCCGTGGTGTACGAAGCCGATCCCTCCGCAGGGCACGTGCTCGGCATCGACATCGGCGCGGAACGGCTCCGGCTCGCCGTGGCCGATCTGGACGGGACCGTGGTCGCCACGCTCGACGAACGCAACCGGTCCCGCTCGGCGAGCTCACTGGTGCGCACCATCGAGAAGTACGCGAACCGGGCGGTCGCCGAAGCCGGGATCGAGCGCGATCAAGTACTCGCCACCGTGGTCGGCAGCCCCGGGGTGCCCAACCACGCCTCCCGCACCCTGCGCCAGGCGCACAACCTGCCCGGCTGGGGGCGCGCCGGACTGCTGGACGAGCTCGAGGCCGTGCTCGGCGAGGGCCTTGTCGTGGAGAACGACGCGAACCTGTGTGCGGTCGGTGAACACCGGCGGGGTGCGGCCCGGAACGTGGACGTGTTCGCCTTCATCACCGTCGGCACCGGGATCGGCATGGGCATCGTGGCGGGCGGTTCGCTGTTCCGCGGGGCGCACGGCGCGGCCGGTGAGGTCGGTTATCTGCCCTACGGCTGGCCGTTCCCCTTCGAACCCGTGGACGGGGATGCCGAGGTGCCACCGCGCCAGGGTCTGTTCGAGGCGGCGGCCGCGGCCAATTCGGTGGTGCGCATCGCCACGGACAACGGGGTGCAGGGGGTCAGCACGGCCCGCGAGGTGTTCGCGCGCGCCCATGAAGGCGATCCCCGCGCTCGTGCCGCCGTCGAGGAGGAGGCGACCCGGCTCGCGTTCGTCGTGGCCTCGGTGACCGCGGTGATCGATCCCGAGCTGATCGTGCTCGGCGGCGGAATCGGGGCGAACACCGGATTGCTCGCCGAGCCGCTGCAACGGGCGCTGCACCGCACTACTCCGCTGGCCCCGCCGGTCGTCTCCGGGGAACTCGGTGAGCGGGCGGTGCTCTCCGGCGCGATCAGCACCGCACTGCACACCGCGCGCGATCTCGTCTTCGAACGCAAGACCCGCGCCACGTCCTGAGCCTCTCAGCCGCGCGCCAGCAGCAGCGGAACATCCAGTTCGGCGGAGGTCAGCGAGCCGTGCTGGCCGGGAAACCGGGACATCAATTCGGTCTCCGAGCGAGTGACGATCGTGTCCCCGCGTGCGGCGGCGAGCACGTCACCGATCCGCGGGCGGACGTGCTCGGCGACCCGTGGGCCGAACCAGCCCGCCTCGATCGCCTCCTCCCGGCGCACCACCCAGGCCCGGTCACCGAGCAGTTCCCGCCAGGCCGCGTACACCTGCCCGGCCGCGCCTTGTTCCGGGTACACGTGCCGCATTCGCGGTTCCCCGGCCAGGGTCCGTACCCCGTCGGCGAGTTCGGGTGTGTGGTCGTAGTCCACCCGATCCCCCGCTTCGATCATCCCGTGGTCCGCGGTCACCGCCAGCAAGCCACCCGCGGGCAGTCCCTCGGCGAGCGCGGCGGCGAGCCGGTCGACGTGCACCAGCTGGTGGCACCACGGATCGCTGCCCGGCCCGTACAGATGCCCGAGCTTGTCCAGATCGGCGTGGTAGGCGTAGCAGTACTGGGGACCCGGTTCGCGCAGCGCCGCATGGCTCGCCGAGACCAGATCCCCGAGCGCATAGGTGCCGTGGAACCGGGCACCGCGCAGCACCGCGTGGGTGAGCCCGCTGCCCTCGAGTTCCGCCGGGCTGACCACGTGCGCACCGATCCCCGCTTCCGCCGCGCGCTCGAACAGGCTCGGCAGTGGTTGCAGCCGTTCCGGAATCACGTCCTCGGACCAGTTGAGCGCGTTCAGTACGGCGCCGTCCCCGACCGCGAAGGAGTAGCCGACGATGCCGTGTTCCCCGCAGGGCCGGCCGGTGCCGATCGAGGAGATGCTCGTCGCGGTGGTGCTCGGGAACCCGGCCGTGAGCGGTCCGCGGTCCGCCGCGAGCGAGGCCAGAAACGGCGCCTTGTCGCGGTGTTCGCGCAACAGTTCCCAGCCGAGCCCGTCCACGAGCAGCAGGCAGGCCTTCTCCGTCTCCGGGAGTCCGAGCACATCCGCGGCATCGGGCAGGCCGAGCCGGGCCAGCAGCGAACCGGCGAGATCGGCCAGCGCACCCGATCCGTAGCGTGGGGCGGCCGGGATCATCGGGTTCCCCGTACCGCCCGCAGCCGGTACGCGTAGCCGTACTCGCGATCGGCGTGCAGCAGGTATCGCTCGAGCGGTGGTGCGCCCCAGGAATCGTTGCCGCCCAGGCCCATCTGCCGGTGATTCACCCCGATCGTGACCTCGGCCCTCCTGCGCAGCTCGTGCGGATGCCGCGGGCCGTCCAGATCGAACGGGGTGTAGTGCAGCGCGCTGATCTCCAAGGGTTCTCCTTCCGGTTCGGCACGCACCTCGATCCCGGTGCCGTGTCCATCGGTCAGCCGGGCCCACCGCACCCCGGTCACGTTCCCCGTCTGCTGCGGGCGTACGTACGGGGTGAACTGCTCGTCCACGGTGCTGCGATAGCTGCCGAGAAACGCCGCGGTGTGCCGGTCCCAGTAGTTCTCCTACGGACCCCGCCTGTACCAGGAGAAGCCCTCGAATCCCGGTGGCACCGTGTACAGCGTGCCGACCATCGCGAGATCCGGCAGTCCGGGAACGGGACCGGACGCGCCCGCGCGGGCTCCTGGTTCAGCTGGAAAACGGCCGGGGCACCGTTCCATTCCGCGCGCTCCGCGGCCAACGCCTCCTTCCGATCGTGCAACGCCGCCGATCCCGCCGTGACGGCTCCGGCGACCAGTAACGACCGGCGAGTGACACGTCGGGTCATGCGACCACTCCCCACGGGATTCGGCGGCAGCGGCCATTATCGGGCGGGGTGGAACGAGTCGCAAGATCGTTCTCCGCCGATGGCGAATGGTTCCCACGAGGGTTAGGTTTGCGGATATGCCCAGCGAAGCCGATTACCTCGCCCTCGTGGCCCACCGGGACCAGGGAGTGCTGGCGACTCTCCGGCGCGCCGGAACCCCACAGCTGTCCACCGTCAACTACGCCTTCTATCCCGAGGAGCGCCTGCTGCGCGTCTCCACGATCACCAGCCTCGCGAAGGTGGCCAATCTGCGCCGCGATCCGCGCGCCGGTTTCCACGTGGCCAGCGAGGACGGCTGGTCCTACGCGGCGCTCGACGTGACGGCGGAGCTCAGTCCCGTCTCCGAAAGCCCGGAGGACGCGACCGTCGAGGAGCTCGTCCGGGTCTACCGCGACATTCTCGGCGAACACCCGGACTGGGCGGACTATCGCGCCGCGATGGTCGCCGATCGCCGGTTGGTGCTCCGGCTGCGGATCCAGCACGCCTACGGCCGGGTTTGACCCGGGCACCGCACCCGATACGTGCGATCATGGGCGCATGACGCGCACCGTGTACCTCGTCGGTGAGCCGGCGGCCGACGCCCTGCTCGCCACCGATCCGCTCGCCCTGCTCACCGGCATGCTGCTGGACCAGCAGGTGCCGATGGAGACCGCATTCGCCGGGCCGAAGAAGCTGCTCGACCGGCTCGGCACCCTCGACACCGGCCGGATAGCCGCCATGGACCCGGACGAGTTCGCCGGCATCTGCGCCACCCCGCCCGCCGTGCACCGGTTCCCCGGCTCCATGGCCAAGCGCATCCAGGCGATGTGCCAGGCGATCGTCGAGAACTACGACGGCGACGCCGAAGCCATCTGGACCCGGGGCGAGCCGAACGGCAAGGAAGTGCTCACCCGGCTCAAGGCGCTGCCCGGCTTCGGTGAGCAGAAGGCGCGCATCTTCCTCGCCCTGCTCGGCAAGCAGTTCGGGCTGCGGGCCTCGGGCTGGCGCGAGGCGGCGGGCGGTTACGGCGAACAGGGCGCGCGCTACTCGATCGCCGATGTCGTGGACGCCGATTCGCTCGGTGAGGTGCGGGCCTACAAGAAGGCCGCGAAGGCGGCGGCCAAGCAAGCCAAGGGCTGAGCCCGTTCGATCGAGTGAAGCATCGTTCGAACCTGTGTTCGAATAATTCGTGTACACTGGCCTTATGACGGCGATGTTGCAAGGTTCCTTGTTCGGTACGGAGGAAGCGGTCGGCCTGCGGCCACTGGAGCAGGCGCGGCGCACCGAACTGGGCGACGGGGCGTGGATCGACCTGCTTCCCGGCTGGCTCAGCGGAGCGGACGAGGTGTTCGACCGCCTCGCCTCGGATGTGCCGTGGCACGCCGAGCGCCGGGTCATGTACGACCGGGTGGTATCGGTTCCCCGGCTGCTCAGCTTCTACGAAGAGCACGACGAGATGCCGGATCCCTGCCTCCGCGATGCGCGCGCCCTGCTGACCGCGCACTATCTCGACGAGCTCCGCGAACCGTTCTGCACGGCGGGACTGTGTTACTACCGCGACGGGGCGGACAGTGTGGCCTGGCACGGCGACACCATCGGGCGCGGTGCGCGGGAGGACACCATGGTCGCGATCCTGTCCGTCGGCGCCCCGCGCACCCTGCTGCTGCGGCCACGCGATCCCGGAGCGGGTTCGCCGGTCCGCCGCTCGCTCGGGCACGGCGATCTCGTCGTCATGGGCGGGTCCTGCCAGCGGACCTGGGAACACGCCATCCCCAAGACGGCTCGCGCTGTCGGCCCCCGGATCAGCATCCAGTTCCGGCCGCGCGGCGTGCGATAGGAGCGGGGGAAATGGCCGGGATGCCGCTGACGACCGGGCGATGGCGGATCGTCGATGTGGATCTCTGGGACAGCGATGCCGTCGATCTCCTGGAACCCGGCCTCATCGAGTTCACCGGTGAGGAGACCGGCGGTTCGCTTTCCAGGCCTGGCGCGCGGGACACGTATGCCCCGGCGGCCGACCCGTCCCCGCCTGCCGAGCAGGATTCCCCCGGATGAGCGTTTCCATGCCCCGTGTCAGACCGTGCTCGCCGCCCGCTCCCGCATCACCGTCCGCTCGGCCGCGTTGCCGGTCAGTTCTGCCGCACGCGCGAATTCGGCACGGGCCTCCGCCGCTCGGCCGAGTTTCGCCAGCAGATCGCCCCGAACGCTGGCGAGCAGGTAGTAGTCCCGCAGCACGGGATCCGAACGCAGCTCGTCCACCAGCCGCAGGCCGGCCTCCGGTCCGAAAGCCATACCGAGCGCCACCGCGCGGTTGAGCTCCACGACCGGCGAACCGGTCCGCCGGGCCAGCTGCTCGTACAGGGCGGCGATGCGCGCCCAGTCGGTTTCCTCCGCGGTGACGGCCCGCGCATGACAGGCGGCGATCGCGGCCTGCAGGGTGTAGGGGCCGGGTTCCGCGGCCAGTTCCACCGCCCGGCCGAGTGCTTCGAGGCCGCGGCCGATCAGCAACCGGTCCCATCGCCCGCGGTCCTGATCGAGCAGCAGGACCGGCTCACCCTGCGGTCCGAGCCGCGCACCCGCCCGGGAACCCTGCAACTCCAGCAGCGCGATCAGTCCGTGGACCTCCGGCTCTCCGGGGAGCAGGGTGGCCAGCATCCGGCCGAGCCGCTGCGCCTCCTCGCACAGCGCGGGGCGCATCCAGTCGTCGCCCGCGGTCGCCGAATACCCCTCGTTGAAGATCAGGTACACCACTTCGAGGACCGAGTCGAGCCGCTCGCGCAGCTGCTCCCGGTCCGGCACCGTGAACCGCACCCGCTCCTTGGTCAGGGTTCGCTTGGCGCGGACGATCCGCTGTGCCATCGTCGACTCGGACGCCAGGTAGGCGCGGGCGATCTCCTTCGTGCTCAGGCCACCCAGCATGCGCAACACCAGGGCGACCCTGGCCTGCGGGGCGAGCACCGGATGGCACGCGGTGAACATCAGCCCGAGCAGATCGTCCCCGAAGTGCACATCGAGCGTGTCGTCCGGCTCGCCGGGCTCTTGTTCCAGATCGCGTCCGAGGTCACCGAGCTTCGCGGCGAACCGCTCGTCCCGGCGGAACCGGTCGATGGCCCGCCGTTTTCCGGTCGTCATCAGCCAGGCCCCCGGATTGTCCGGGACCCTCGATTCCGGCCACTGTTCGAGCGCCGCGACCAGTGCGTCCTGGGCCAGCTCCTCGGCGAGACCGACGTCGTGCACCATCCGGGCCAGCCCGGCGATCAGCCGGGCCGACTCGACACGCCACACGGCGTCGATCCGGGCCCGAACGCGCGTGCGCGCGTTCGGGCCCGGCGCTTCGGATTCGTTCATGCGGCCATCTCAGCAGCACAGCGGACCGTGCGGCAACTTCAGCCCTCCAGCGCGGTGAGGCCGAGCTCCTCGAACTCGTAGATCCGCCGGATCTCCAGCCGCGCCGCACCGTGTGCGTCCAGTTCCGGCCAGCCCTTGACCCATTCGATGGCCTCGGCGAGCGAAGGCGCTTCGATCAGGCTGTAGCCGGCGATGAGTTCCTTGGTCTCCGCGAACGGTCCGTCCACCACCCTCGGTTTCCCGCCGTCGAACTCCACCCGGGCACCCTGCGTGCTCGGATGCAGCCCGTCCCCGCCGAGGAATCGCACACCCTCCGGGGTCTTGCGGTTGAACTCCTCCATCGCCTCGTACAGCTCCTGCTCGGGCTGCACCCCGGTCTCGGTCTCCTCGTCCGCCTTGCGGATCACCATGAAGCGCATCGCAGTCCTCTCCGGTGCCGGTTGCCCGGTCATCGCCCCTGGTTCTGTTCGACGACGGCCGCGCGCAACCGTTCTTCCTGTGCGCGGATCGCCGCTGAGTAGTTCGTCTCGAAGTCCTCGGCCTCGAAGATCTGCCGTAGCTCCACGACACCACCCTCCCCGGGGCAGCGCCTCGCCCATTCGAGCGCTTCCTCCCAGTCCTTGAACTGGAGCAACCAGAAGCCCGCGATGAGTTCCTTGGTCTCCGCGAACGGTCCGTCGATCACCGTCGGCTTCCCGTCACCATCGAACACCACGCGCTTGCCCCGCGAACTCGGATACAGCCCCTCGGCCGCGAGCAGCGCACCGGCCTTGGCCAGGTCCTCGTTGAACGCACCCATCCGCGCGACGTCCTGCTCCGACGGGAGCTCTCCGGCCTCGCTGTGCTCATCGGCGTGCACGAACATCAGGAATCGCATCTCGCCCTACCTTTCGTTGTGGCCCGTCCCCAGTGGCCGGGGCCCGGATACCAAGGCGTCGAACGGGCCCGATCCGGATCGACAGGTGCACCGGAAACCGCTCCGACGATTCTCGGTGACCTGCATCACGCCCGCTTACGGAAGCCTGCCGCCCCGGGAGCAGGTCGGCAATCTCCGCCCGTCCGTGGTGAGCGGCGCGATGTTTCCAAGGCAAGCATGGTGGGTTAGCGTGACGAACAAACCGACTGGAACGTATGTAGAGCAGTAAGGGTGATCCGATGCGCTTCGGCATGGCAATGAGCTACAGCGGTGGGTTCTCCGAAGCGGTCGAGGAGATGACCGCCCTCGAACAGGCGGGGCTCGACATCGCGTTCGTACCGGAAGCCTATTCCTTCGACGCGGTCAGCCAGCTCGGCTATCTCGCGGCCCGGACCACCCGGATGGAACTCGCCTCCGGGATCTTCCAGATCTATACCCGCACCCCTTCGCTGACCGCGATGACCGCGGCCGGGCTGGACTTCGTCAGCGGCGGCCGGTTCGTCCTCGGCCTCGGCGCCTCCGGCCCGCAGGTGATCGAGGGATTCCACGGCGTGCCGTACAACGCGCCGCTCGGCCGTACCCGCGAACTGGTCGAGATCTGCCGCAAGGTGTGGCGCCGCGAACGGCTCACCTACGACGGCAAGTACTACCAGATCCCGCTTCCCGCGGAGCAGGGAACCGGGCTCGGCAAGCCGCTCAAGCTGATCAACCATCCGGTACGGGAGCGGATCCCGGTGCTGATCGCCGCGATCGGCCCGAAGAACGTGGAACTGACCGCCGAGATCGCCGAGGCCTGGCAGCCGATCTTCTTCCTGCCGGAGCGAGCGAACGAGGTGTGGGGCGAGTCCCTGAGCAAGGGCAAGCAGAAGCGCGGTCCCGAGCTCGGCGAGCTCGCCGTGCACGCGAGCGCGACGCTGGCCATCGGGGACGACGTCGATCACCTGCTCGAGGCGGTGAAACCGGCGCTGGCCCTCTACATCGGCGGAATGGGCGCCAAGGGCAAGAACTTCTACAACGACCTCGCCTGCCGCTACGGCTACGCGAAGGAAGCCGAGCAGATCCAGGACCTCTACCTCGGCGGGAACAAGGAGGCCGCCGCTGCCGCGGTTCCGGACGAGCTGGCCAGGAACATCTCGCTGATCGGCCCCCGTTCCTTCGTCAAGGAGCGCCTCGCGGCCTTCGCCGAGGCCGGGGCGACCACAATCCACCTGACGCCCCTGGCGGGCACCACGGCGGAGAAGGTCAAGCTGGTCGAGACGGTTCGGGACCTGAGCGACTGACCTCGCGGATATCGCGCACGTGATGGACTCCCTCGTGCGCGGCCTGGCGGACGAGCCAACGCGTCCCGCGCACCTCGCCGGGAAGCCGGCTCGCCGTCCGGTCCCAGTCCCGCACCCGTTCGACCTCGGCGAGGCAGCCGTCGACAGCTGATTCGAGTTCGCCGAGCACCGCCTCGGGAATCGTCTCGGCGTAGTGGAATCGCGCCGCGCGCAGATCGTTGAGCATGGGTTCCAGCACCGGCCGGTCCTCGGTCCTGGTGCGGTAGAGCCGGATCGTGGACGTGACGTAGACATCCCGCAGGTGGCAGGCGTATTCGAGGGCGGACCAGATCCCGGGTTCCGGACGGCTGCGCAGCACCGGCGCGGGCGTCGCCTCGAGCGCGGTCCGCGCGTTCGCCGGCATTTCCCCGATGATCCGCACGGCCTCCGGGACGCCGAGTTCGGCGTAGGAGAGCGCGCACGGGGCGCAGTGGAAGTCCTCGGCGGCAAGGGTACCCGACACAGTAGGAGATGCTACCCAGGCGAGCTTGAGTATCCCCCGAGGACACGATCGGGCGCCGACCCGCTATGGTCACCCAACGCTCAATAGAGCACGCGAACAAGCACACGAAAGGAATAGACTCGGTGCCAGAGGATCTTCGTACGCAACTGGTCGATTCGCCGCAGTACCCCGAGTTTGTTTCAGATTGCCGCCAACTCGTGGACGACGAAGTGGCCTCGAAATCGGGAGCCACGGGACTCACCGTGAAAAGCGCCTACAAAATGGTGCAGAAGCTCAAGCCGAACATGATCGACGAGGCCGTCAAGGACCTGCTCCCGGAGCTGACCAGCCGGCTGCAGCCGTTCTACGCCGACTACAGGTCCGCGGGCAACGGTGCGGGGCTTTCCAGCTACTTCGAGTCGAGGCAGGACGAGATCTCCGAGGCGCTGCTCGGTCTCACCGACGACCGTGCCGAGCGCAGCAACCGGGGCACCATCAAGAAGGCCTACGGCATGCTGCGCCCGCAGGGCAAAAAGCACGTCACGGTCGCGGTCCCCAAGCTCGGCGAGCTGATCGCCAAGCACACCGGCACCAACTGAAACAAAACGACGTTCGGGCGGGAATTCGATGATCGAATTCCCGCCCGAACGTTTTTCTCCCCCACGACCTGTGAATCGGTGCGCTATTCGATAGCGCTGCCGAGCTTCCAATATCCGGAGAAATAGATATCCGCCTTCGGGATCCCGCGCTCACCGACGAGGTGCCTGCGGATCCCGCGAACCATCGACGACTCCCCTGCGAGCCACACGTACGGCCTTCCGGGGCGCAGTTCGGCCCGCCGTACCGCTTCGAGCAGCACCCCGGGATCGCCGGGCGTGGCGCCGGACCTGGTCACGACGTCGATCTCTACCTTCGCGACACTGTGCAGCGGTGGCACATCGGCCCGCGTGCCGACTTCGAGTACCACGTGCGCGACGACATCCGGGTCCAGGCCTTCGAGAATGGCCGCGATCGCGGGAAGTGCCGTCTCGTCCCCGATGAGCAGCGAGTAGTCCGTTTCCCGGGGAGGGGCGTATTCCCAGCCGCCGATCTGCGCGCAGCGCGCGTTCGGAGCCAGCAGCGCGGCCCGGTCGCCCGGCCGCGCCGACTCGATCCAGGAGGCCGCGGGCCCGCACGGCTGATCACCGGTCTCGTGCAGCACGAACTCGATCCAGGCCGTCCGCAGGGACCGATCGAACCGCCGGATGGTGTAGGTGCGGATCGGCGGGCGATGTTCGGCCGGGATCGCCCGGTAGTCGTGGAACCATTCCCGTCCGACCGGCACCACCGGACGGTCCTGACCGGGCAGCGGGAAGAACAGCTTGACCCGCTGGTCCCGGCCCGCACAGGTCATCTGGTCCAGATCGGGCGCGGTGAACGCGACACGACGGAGATGCGGCGTCACCTCCTCGATCTCGGCGACCTCGACATCGAACAACACGAACGGCATATCGGGCGCGCGCACATCGACCGGGGTGGTCATCGATCACCTCCAGCAGGCTCGGACTCGGTTAGGTTAACCTAACCTACCAAACCCGCCTGGTGTGCGAGCAACCCCGCCTGGGTGCGGTTCGCGCAGTCGATCTTGACGAGCATCCGCGAGATGTACCCCTTCACGGTGGCCTCGGAGAGGTACAGCCGCCCGGCGATCTGCGCGTTGGACATCCCCTCGCCGAGGCAGGTGAGCACTTCGAGCTCCCGTTCGGAGAGCGCGCCGAGCTGGTCCCGGGCGCGGTTGCGCGCCTCGTACTCGCCGCTGGAGTTGCCCACAAGGCGTGCGGCCGCCGACGGGGAGAGCACGGTGTGCCCGTCCGCGGCCACTCGCACAAGGTTGAGCAGATCCTCCGGAGGGGTGGATTTCACCAGAAATCCCGCAGCCCCGGCCTTGAGGGCACGCAGCACGTAGGAGTCGGCGTCGAACGTGGTGAGCGCGACCACCGCGGGCGGCGCGGCGAGCGCGGTGATCCGCTCGATCGCGGTGAGCCCGTCCACGCCGGGCATCCGCAGGTCCATGAGCACCACCCGCGGCTCGGTGCGCACCACGACCTCGACCGCCTCGGCGCCGTCCTGCGCGGTGCCGAGCACCTCGATGTCCGCCGAACTGCCGAGGATGGTGCGCAAGTGCGCGCACACCATGGGCTCGTCGTCCACGACGACGACACCGATCGTCATACCAGCTCCTTCGCCTTCTCGGTCGGCACATAGGCCGGAAGCACCGCCTCGAGCAGGAAGCCGCCCTCGTTGTCGGGCACCGCATCGAGCCGGCCGTGCACCAGCTCGACCCGCCTGCGCAGCCCGCGCAGCCCGGATCCGGAACCGGTCCCGGGCAATGGATTGTGCGCCACCGCGGACGGCGCAGCATTGCGCACCCGCAGGCGCAGCCGTTCCCGTTCGTAGTCCACCGTCACCTCGGTGCGCGCACCGGGCGCGTGCTTGTGCACGTTCGTCAGCCCTTCCTGCACGATCCGGTACGCGGTCCTGCCGACCACCGGAGAGACGTGCGCGCGGCTGCCGTTCTCCGTGAGGGACACATCCAGGCCGACCGCCCGGGAGCCCTCCACGAGATCGGTGAGCGAGGGCGGCCGGACGCCGTCCTCCGTGACCCGGTCCCGTTCCTCGGCAGGCGAGCGCAGCACCCCGATCAGATCGCGCAGTTCCTCCAGCGCCTCGCAGCCCGCGGCGCGCAGCTCCTCCGCAGCGGCGCGGGTCTGTTCATCCCCCGCGGTCACCCCGAGCGCGCCCGCCTGCAACACCATCAGGCTCAGCCGATGGGTGACCACGTCGTGCATCTCCCCCGCGAGCTTCACCCGCTCGTCCGCGCGGGCCTGCTCGGCGAGCAGCTGGCGCTCCCGGTCCGCGCGCTCGGCCCGCTCCCGCAGCGCGTGCACGGTGCGCACCCGGTAACCGAGGAACAACCCGAGCAGGGTCGGGGCCGTCGCCATCAGCACCCCGGTGGCCAGCGAGGACCAGTCCAGCGCCCACACCCGGATCGCGAGCACGTTCAGCAGCACCAGCATCGGGATGATCAGGTACCCGAACCGGCCGCGCCAGCCGAAGTAGGCCAGCGTCCAGCCGATGTGCGAACAGGCGATGTTGATCCAGACATTGGTGCCGTTGGTCATCGGCGGCACCCAGGAGGGGAACAGCAGCGAGCAGCCGAGCCCGAGCAACGCCACACCCAGCAGCGCGAGCATCAGCCATTCGCGGGGCAGGTTGGGCAGGAAGATCAGCACGCTGACGGCCAGCTGCAGCACCATGACCGCGATCGCCGGGCCGTAGCCGTGCTCCGGACTCCAGGGCACCCCGACCGCGCCGAAGAACTCCGCGCCGACCATGCACACCATCAGCACCGGCCAGACGTGCACCGCGAGGATCGCCGCCAGCACCGCGGCCAGACTGAACCTGTTCCGCATGTACCGCAGACCGACTCCATCGCACACGCCGCTGACGCTACCCGCTTCCCCGGCCGTCACCACCCGAAACCATGCTCCGGTCGCACGGAATGACAACGAAAGTCGCATCCGCCGACCACCAATGCGGCTCACGTCCGAGGGCCCCGATGCGGTCAACTCGTTCAGCATGACGACCGCACCCACGGGCCGGGCGCTCGCCGAGAGCGCAACCGCGGGACTGCTGCGCGCGGTTGCGCCGTGGTACCCGGTACCGAATCATGTGCCGTGGCCCGACGACAGGGAGGAATCAGACATGAGCAGGACGTTGCCGCAGCAGCTCTACCTACTCAGCTACAACGTGGACAAGGGAAAGCTGAGCAACAGCCAGTTCCGCGGGCACCTCATGCGTGCCGCGGCACTGGCCGAGCTGACCATCGAGGGCTATCTGACCGACGCGGACGGAAAGGCGATCGCGGATCCCGGGAAGCCGCCCGCCGACCAGTTCCTCGCCGAGGTGCTCGCGGACAGCCCCGCCCAGCGGCCCCGGTCCTGGCGGTCCCTCGTGCGGCGGCGCACCCGCGCGGCCGAGGCCACCGTCCGGTCCCAGCTGGCCGCCGAGGGAACGATCACCGTGACTCCGGCACGCGTGCTCGGCCTCTTCCCCCGGCACGAGGTCACCGTCACCAGGGATTCCGAGGTCAGCACGCTGCGCGAGACCGCCCGGCGCCCGGTGCTCAACCAGCTGGATCCCGCCTCGGTGCCACAGCGTGAGGCGGCGCTGGCGGTGCTGTCCGCGGCCGGCGAGCTGAGCAGTGTGTTCTCCCGCGCGGAGCGCCGCGAGCACAAGCGAGTGATCCGCGAGCTCGGGGACAGTCTCGGCGAGGCGGCACCGAGCCTGCGCAAGGCGATCGCCTCGATCAGGGCCGCCATCGCGGCGAGCGCGGCGCACGGCGGCGGTTAGATCGAGGCAGCCCGCACGGCGAGCTAAACGGTGGCGGTCGCCTTCTCCAGTTCGACCAGCGCCGTCTCCAGGTGCCCGAGCAGCCGCTGCAGGTGCGGGACGCTGCGCCGGCATCCGGTGAGACCGAACGAGAGCCGATCGGCGTAGCTGACGCAGGTGATGTTCAGCGCCTGGCCGTCATAGGGGATGGAGACCGGGTACAGGCCCTCGAGCTCGGCACCGTTGTAGTAGAGCGGGCGCCGCGGACCCGGCACGTTCGAGATGATCAGATTGAACGGCGGCCTGGTCAGCTCCGGGACCCCGGGAATCGGCTGCAGCGCCAGCCCGCCGATTGCGAAAGCCGAGAGCAGCAGCACCTCGAGCGGGCTGCGGCCGGAGAAGGCCTCTTTGCCGCTGGCCATCGAGGTGGCGATCCGCTCCAGCCGGGTCGCCGGATCGGTCGCGTCGGTGGCCAGTTCGCACAGTGTGCCGCCGATCGCGTTGCCCTGCGCGGAATCGTCGCGCCGGATCGAGACCGGGACAGCGGCGACCAGCGGCGACTCCGGCAGCGCGTCCAGATCGAGCAGATAGTGCCGCAGCGCCCCGGAGCACATCGCGAGCACCACGTCGTTGATCGTGCTCCCGGTCGCCTTGCGCACCGCGTTCAACCGGTGCAGCGGCCAATCCTGGGCGGCGAACCGGCGTGCCCCGGTGATCGGCACGTTCAGGATGCTGCGCGGTGCCTGGTACGGCAGCATCTCGGCGGGTTCGCGCAGCCCGCGCCGGATCTTGCCGGCCAGTGCGGGGCCGAACCGGGCCAGATCGCCGACCGCCTTGACGACCTCGTTCGCCTGGCCGCTCAGCCGCTGCGGCAGCTCGGTCAGCGTGCTCACCGTCGTGCGCTCGGGTTCTCCGGCCGGGCGGGGGCGGGCCTGGAAGGGCGCGGTCGCGGTGTCCGCGTGTGGGTCCGAGGTCAGCGAACGCTGCAGCAGCCGAAGCGCCGAAACCCCGTCGAGCAGTGAGTGGTGCACCTTGGTGTACACCGCGAACCGGTTGTCCTCGAGCCCTTCGATCAGGTGCATCTCCCACAGCGGGCGATGCCGGTCGAGCAGCGTTCCGTGCAGCCGGGACACCAGCTCGAGCAGCTCGCGCACCCGGCCCGGTTTGGGCAGCGCGGAGAGCCGGACGTGGTACTCCAGATCGAGATCACCGTCCTCGACCCAGGCGAACTGGCCGAGGCTGTTGACCGGGGCACGCGGGGTACGCCGGAACATCCTGGCGACGTCGCCGGTGTTGATCAGCTCGCGGTGCACATCGCCCACGTGGCCGGGTCCGGCGCCCGGGGGCAGCCGGAACAGTTCGAGCCCGCCGACATGGATCGGATGCTCGCGCCCCTCGGCGAGCAACCACATCGAGTCGTTCAGCGGCATGATCGACATCCCGGCCCCTCCTCTGCGCGATTCCGGGTTCGCGAACCCGAACGTGGTAACACGAGCAGGTGAAGTGAATCACAGCTCCTGCGGATTATCGTGGCCGGGCCGCGGTCAGGTCCAGGTCAGTTCCGCCCGTTGGGACCAGTAGCGTTCCGGGGCCTCGGCAAGGTCCTCGCGGACATCCACACCGATCCCGGCCGCCCGCAGATTACTGGTCAGCTGCCCGGTACTCGCCGGGCCGAGCAGCACGCGATCGGCCCACGTCCGGGTCAGCACCGCGGACAGGGCGATCACGTCCGGATCCGTGTGCTCCCGCACGGCGGCCGCGCGCACCAGCTCCGGGGGATCGACGGCGAGCCTTCCGTTCGCCAGCGGTTCCTTGACGAGCACGAGCGCACCCGAATCGTGGGCCTCGGCGAGAGCGGGGCCCACCGAGGGCTCGAGCAGGTTCCACGTCGACTGGACCGCGGTGAACAGTCGTGCGCCGTCCACCTCGAGCGCCAATCCCCTGCGCACCGCATCGGCCTGGCGTGGCCCGGAGGTGGAGAAGCCGAGCCGCACCCCTTCGGCGGCCAGGTCCGCGAGGGCACCGAGCAAGCCCGGGTCCTCGAACAGCGGGCTGTCCACGGTCAGCGAGTGCACCTGGTACAGATCGAGCCGGTCCCCGAGCAGTTTCCGGGTCTCGGCGAGCTGTTCGCGCAGCCGGGTGAGGCTGTGCTCCTTGACCTCGTGCACCTCGGCCGTGCGCCGCCAATCGCCGACGTAGGTGTAACCCCATTTGCTGGACACGGTGACATCGCGGTGACCGCGCTCGCCGAGCCAGGACGCGAGGAATTCCTCGGCGAGGCCGTACGAACGGGCCGCATCCACCCACCGGACACCCGCCGCGTACGCCTCGTCGAGCACCGCGAAGGTGGCCGACCGCATCGCCTCGACGGTGCGGTCGGCCGGAAGTGCTCCTTCGCGTCCGAGATTGAGGTAGGCGGGCCTGCCGAGGGCAGCGAGCCCGATCGCGAACCGATCCACTCTCTAAAGGTACTGACCGGTGTTGTTGGCCGTGTCGATCGCCCGTCCGGACTCGGCGTTCTTTCCGGTGACGAGGGTCCGGATGTAGACGATCCGCTCCCCCTTCTTGCCGGAGATGCGCGCCCAGTCATCCGGGTTCGTGGTGTTCGGCAGGTCCTCGTTCTCGGCGAACTCGTCCACGATCGCGTCGAGCAGGTGCTGCACGCGAAGCCCGGGCTGCTTGGTCTCCAGCACGGCCTTCACCGCGGTCTTCTTCGCCCGCGCCACGATGTTCTCGATCATCGCGCCGGAGTTGAAGTCCTTGAAGTACAGCACTTCCTTGTCCCCGTTGGCGTAGGTCACCTCGAGGAACCGGTTCTCGTCGCTCTCGGCGTACATCCGGTCGACGGTGTGCTGGATCATCGCGTCGATGCAGGACTGCGGATTGCCACCGAACTCGGCGAGGTCGTCGGCGTGGATCGGCAACGACTTCGTCAGGTACTTCGCGAAGATGTCGGTCGCCGCCTCCGCGTCCGGACGCTCGATCTTGATCTTCACGTCCAGCCGGCCCGGACGCAGGATCGCCGGGTCGATCATGTCCTCGCGGTTGGACGCGCCGATCACGATGACGTTCTCCAGACCCTCGACACCGTCGATCTCGGCGAGCAGCTGCGGAACGATCGTGGTCTCCACATCCGAGGAGACACCGGAACCGCGGGTGCGGAAGATCGAGTCCATCTCGTCGAAGAACACGATCACCGGGGTACCCGCCGAGGCCTTCTCCCGCGCCCGCTGGAAGATCGTGCGGATGTGCCGCTCGGTCTCCCCGACGAACTTGTTCAGCAGCTCGGGGCCCTTGATGTTGAGGAAGTAGGACTTCGCCTCCGCGACCGCACTCGGGTTGTCCGGATCCGAGCTCTCCGCTGTCTGCTTCGCCAGCGAGTTCGCCACCGCCTTCGCGATCAGCGTCTTACCGCAGCCGGGCGGCCCGTAGAGCAGCACACCCTTGGGCGGGGTGAGCTCGTACTCGGTGTACAGGTCCTTGTGCAGGAATGGCAGTTCGACCGCGTCCCGGATCTGCTCGATCTGGCGGAACAGGCCACCGATGTCCTCGTAGCGCACATCCGGGACCTCCTCCAGCACGAGATCCTCGACCTCGGCCTTCGGAACCCGCTCGTAGGCGTAACCGGCCTTGGTGTCCACCAGCAGCGAATCACCCGGCTTGAGCAGATCGGCCTCGATGGATTCGGCGAGCAGCACCACGCGCTCCTCGTCGGCATGCCCGACGATCAGCGCCCGGTGTGGCTGATCCTGCTCGATCGGGGCCAGCACCTCACGCAGCCCGCACACCTCGCCGACACGTTCGAAAGAGCCCGCCTCCACGACGGTCAGCGCTTCGTTCAACCGCACCGATTGCCCGAGCCGAAGACTCTCACCTTCGACCGCGGGCGAAACGACGACGCGCATCTTGCGCCCCGAGGTGTACACGTCGACCGTGCCGTCCTCGTGCCTGCCGAGAAAGACGCCGTAGCCGCTCGGCGGCTGGGCAAGCCGGTCGACCTCCTCACGCAGCGCCAGCAGCTGGCTGCGGGCGTCACGCAAGGTGTCGACGAGCTTCGTATTGCGCTCGGTCAACTGGTTGACCCGCTCGTTCGCCTCGGTCAGCCGCTGCTCGAGCGCGCGCGACTGACGCGGGGACTCGGCGAGCCTGCGTCGTAGTTGGTTGATTTCCTCTTCCAGGAGCCGGACCTGCGCAGCAGGGTCCCTCGTGGTCGAGGCGTCTGGGGTCGGGGACGTGCTGGATTCGACGAATTCGCCGACCTCGCCGTCCGCGAACTGATCCTCGGGGGAGCCACCGTCTTCGTAGTGGCCACCGGTGCGGTCGTGCTGCATATCGGCAACCCTCCTCCCGCTCTGTTTTCCCCTACGGTACAAGCGATCACCGACATCCCGTGAGTACCAAATGTTGCCGGTGTCGTCACCGCCCAGTTGGCGAGACGATGCCGCCAGGTCATTCGCGGTGCGCTGCGGGGCAGAACGCCGTATTCACGGCTCCTGCCGACACGGTGAACCGGCAGCTGCACCACCTCGTGGGCGTGTGGCCTTGATCACCTTGTGTTTTCGCTCGATAACAGTTATCCAACGCTCTTCACCTGAGCTGCGGCGAGCCCTCCGGAGCGGCACGATACCGTTGCCCCGCGCAGCCACGCACCACACGCACAACCAGGGTTTTGCCATGTCCTCGCAGAAACCGGCGACGAATCCGTATCGCACGCCGGAGCCTCGGCAGCACAACGGTGCGCCTTCGGCTGGTGGGCGCCGTAGACGCACCGGGCTACTGCTCGGCGTCGGAACCGTCGTCGTGGTGCTGCTCGCCGCCTTCGGTGTCGCGGGCTTCGCCTATCCCGGCTGGTTCCTCAACGTGGACGACACCAAGCACACCCCGCGCAAGGAGGCCGTGGTCTCGCACGGTCCCCGGGACGCGGGCCGCACCGCGGAGGGCACCACCAACACCGCGCTCGACTACCTCAACTCGGGCGATCTCGACGGGTTCGCCTCGCTGTCCTGCGCCGGTCAGCGCGAGGAGATGCTGCGCACGATCGACGCCTACGATCCCCGGCTCGCCGCGGGCGCGAGCGCGGATGTCGAGCGGATCGACGTTCAGTACGCCCTCGAACAGGTCGGGATGCGCGGCAGGGGCCAGGCCGTCGCGGACATCAGCGAGAACTTCGACAATTTGCCGAAGAACTACGACAAGCTCATCCCGCAGGACCGGTTCTCCGGCAGGATCTCCCTGCAGCGCAAGGGCGGCCAGTGGCAACTGTGCGGGATCGAGTTCAACGTTCCCGGAGAGGACTCCGCCGATCCCGGTGACGGTCCCGATCAGGACATCGGCCCCGAGCCGGATCAGGACGAGCCGGACGCCACGCTCCCGCCGACCTCCTGAGGACCCGTCCCAATCGGCGGCCCGGCACCGACCGCGCACCGGGGGTACATCCGAGCCGCGCTCGGTACGGTCACATCGACACTTTCGGATATCGGTGCCTACTGCGCATCGCGGTCCACGGCGTACCGTGCTCGCCCGGCGCGGCACCCGGTCAAGCGAATTCAGCGCAGCTGGCGACGGCGCCCCTGCTTCGGCGGGGCCACGCCGTCCGCGAGCCTGCGCGTGGTGAGCAGGAAGGCGGTGTGCGCGATCATCCGGTGCTCCGGGCGCACCGCGAGATCCACCACGTGCCATGGCCGGATGAGCGATTCCCAGGCCTGTGGTTCGGTCCAGCACTCCTGCGCGCGCAGCGCCTCGGTCACCGTGGACAGCTGGGTCGTCGTGGCCACGTAGACCAGCAGCACGCCGCCTTCGACGATCCCGCGCGCCACGGTGTCCAGCATCTCCCACGGCGCGAGCATGTCCAGCACGACGCGGTCGAAGGGCTCGCCCGGTTCGTGCTCGGCGAGATCACCGACCCGCAGCGACCAATTCTCGGGCAGGTCACCGAAGAAGGCCCGCACGTTGCGCTCCGCGTGCTCGGCGTGGTCCTCGCGCACCTCGTAGGAGCACACCTGCCCGGTCTCGCCGACCGCGCGCAGCAGCGAACAGCTCAGCGCCCCGGAACCGGCTCCCGCCTCGAGCACCCGCGCGCCGGGGAAGATGTCGGCCCACATGATGATCTGCGCGGCGTCCTTGGGATAGATGACCTGTGCGCCGCGCGGCATGGAGAGCACATAGTCGGCGAGCAGCGGGCGCAGCGCCAGGTATTCCGAGCCGTTCGCGGAAAGCACCACCGAGCCCTCCGGCTTACCGAGCACTGTGTCATGCGGGATCTCGCCGCGATGACTGTGGAAACTCTCCCCGGAACGAAGCACGAGCGCGTACTTGCGCCCCTTCGAATCGGTCAGCTGGACCCGGTCCCCCTCGACGAAAACCCCTGTACGCACGCGCGCCATCCTCGCAGACGCCGGCGCCCGGTTCAGCGGCGGCGCTCGTGCAGTGCCGTGCGCAGGTCCGCGCGGTGCAGCACCCCGGAGGGGCGCCCGTGTTCGTCGAGGACGAGGAACTGCCAGGCCGCAGTGGTGCGAACCCGTTCGATGATGTCCTCGCCGTCCTCGGAGTCCAGCAGCACGTTGCCCGCGCCGACCGATTCCGCCGCACGCTCCGCGGGGGCCTGCGGCGAGTGCGCGGCCAATTGCTGGGCCCTGGTCTCGTCCAGCAGCCCCGCCGCAATCCCGTCCGCGCGCACCAGCACCACACCGCGGCCCGCGGATGCGGCGAGCGCGTCCGCGACCGGGCTCTCCGCGGGCAGCTGCAGCACCGGGCGCACGAGCTCGCCGAGGGTGAGCCCGGCGGGCCACACCGAGCGCACCTCGGAGTCCAGTTCCTCGCGGGCACCGGCGATGACGAACCACGCGGTCAGCGCGCACACCGCGAGCCGCAGCCAGCGGTCCTCGCTGTTGGCCAGCAGCCCGGCGATCGCCCAGGCGAGCAGCGCGACCGAGATCGCCGCCGCGCCGGCCACCGCGATCTTGGTGCCGAGGGTCCGCCGTCCGGTCAGTGCCCACACCCCGGCGCGCAGGATCCGCCCGCCGTCGAGCGGAAGCCCGGGCAGCGCGTTGAACACCCCGACCGCGAGATTGGCCACCGCGCACTCGATGATCAGCAACCAGGCCGGGCCACCGTAGGGCACCACGAGCAACAGCGCCGCGAACACCGCCGCGAGCGCGAGGGACACCACCGGACCGGCCACCGCGACCAAGCCCTCCTGCGCGGGGCGGCGCGGTGAGCGCACCACCTCCGTTGCCCCGCCGAGCAGCGAGAGACGCATCCGGCGCACGCCCATGTTCAGGCGCAGCGCCACGACACAGTGCCCCAGTTCGTGCAGCAGCACCGAAATCCCGAGCAGCACGGCGAAGGTGACCGCGAACAGCGCCGCGGCCAGCAGCCCGGTCCCCGGGAGTATCCGCTGCACGATCGGCGTGTACAGGGCCACGATCAGCAGCGAACCGACCCACCAGGTCGCGGAGAGCAGCACGGGGACACCGCGTACCCGGAACAGCAGCAGTCCGCCACCATCCGGGACCACTCTCGTCACGCTCGCTGATGATGCCACGTACGCAGCCTAACCGCCGAGATGTGGGAGGCCCGTCATGCGCTGCACTTCGGGCCTCGGCGGCACGCCTGGACAGGATTGTCGGTGCGGGGGAATAAGGTTGCCGCATGAACATGACGGCCGAGCAGACCGGGGGGACAGCGCAGTCCGGGCACAAGCCGCGATCGATCGCCCTCTCCCCCTCGCGCGCCGCCGATTTCAAGCAGTGCCCGCTGCTCTACCGGTTCCGCGCCATCGATCGCATCCCGGAACGCCCGAGCGAGGCGCAGGTACGCGGCACCGTGGTGCACGCGGTGCTCGAGCGGCTGTTCGGGCTCCCCGCGGGACAGCGCACCCTCGCCACGGCCGCCGAGCTCGTGGACCCCTGCCTCACCGAACTGCTCGAACGCGAGCCCGAGCTCACGGAGTTCTTCGACGAAGCAGGCCTGGACCAGCTGCGGCAGTCGGCACGGCCGCTGCTGGAGACCTACTTCGGCATGGAGGATCCCAGCCGCTTCGATCCGGACGCCTGCGAGCTGCTCGTGGAAGCCGAGCTGGATTCCGGGGTGCGGCTGCGCGGCTACGTCGACCGGGTGGATGTCGCGCCGACCGGAGAGGTCCGGGTGGTCGACTACAAGACCGGCGCGGCACCGCGGGCGGTGTTCGAGGCCAAGGCGCTGTTCCAGATGAAGTTCTACGCGCTGGCCCTGCTCCGATTGCGCGGCGAGGTGCCCGACCAGCTCAAACTGATGTACCTGCGGGACGGCGAGGCGCTCACCTACGCCCCCGAGGAGGGCGAGCTGCGCCGTTTCGAACGCACCTGCGAGGCGATCTGGGGCGCCATCCGGCGGGCGGGCGATTCCGGGGACTTCCGGCCGAGCCCGAGCAAGCTGTGCGACTGGTGCGAACACAAGACGCGCTGCCCGGCCTTCGGCGGCACCCCTCCGGAATATCCGGGCTGGCCGGAGAGTCCGGCCGAACAAGCCGAAAGCGAAGTGGACTGAGCCGGGCATGCCCTTCTTCAAGCAACTCGACGAGAACCGGTTCGCGGCGCAGTGGGAGACGACCGGCCCCTGGACCGAGGGCGCACAACACCTCGGCCCGCCTTCCGCGCTGATGACCAGGGCGCTCGAGGCGGTACCCGGCGAGCTCGACGCCAGGATCGCCAGCATCACGGTGGACATCCTGGGACCGGTGCCCGTCGACGAACTGACGGTCTCGGCCTCCCTCGACCGTCCGGGCCGCTCCGTCGAACTGCTGTCCGCCCGGCTGTCCTCCGGAGACCGGGTCGTGGCCCGGGCCACCGCGTGGCGCATCATCGCCGGCGACAGCGAGGCGGTGCGCACCTCCACGGTCGCCCCGCTGCCTCCGGTCGAGCAGTCCGTGGAGAGCCCGATGCCCGAGGGGTGGGGCCGCGGATACATCGATGCGATGGAGTGGCGCAGTCTCACCGGGGGCTTCGGCGAACCCGGCCCGGCCGCGCTGTGGGTCCGCCAGCGGATCCCGCTCGTGGACGAAGAGGAGCCGAGTCCGCTGCAGCGGCTGATGACCGTCGCCGACTCCGGCAGCGGCGCCTCCAACATGCTGCGCCCGGACCGGTGGTGGTTCATCAACACCGCGCTCACCGTGCACATCCAGCGCGAGCCCGAGGGCGAGTGGATAGGCCTCGACGCGAGCACCACCATCGGGCCCGGCGGACTGGGCACGGCCCGCTCCGAGCTGCACGATGTGCACGGGCACGTGGCCGGTGGCAGCCAGCCACTGATGATCCGCCCGCGCTGAACCGCTAGACCGCGAGGGCGCGGCGAATCCCGGCGGATTCCTCCTCGTCCAGGGCGATCCCCAGGGAACCGAGCAGTTCGGGCACCTCCGCCGCGGTGACGGTGCGTTCCTCGCTCCGCCCGCCCGGATACTCGATGGTGAACGTGTTCCCCACGAGTCTGCACACCCGGTCGGCCTCGGTGCGGAACACCACGATCTTGCCGACGAACGGCGAACGCGGATGCGAGCTGATGAAGTGGTTGGCCAGCTCGAAATCCGAAGGCCAGGCCGGTTCCAGATCGAAGGAATGCAACGGTATCCAGCCCTGCGGACCGTGCTGTTCCAGCGTCCAGGCCCCGTCGTGCAGCATCATCCGGTGCGGCTTGCCGGACTGGTCCACGCGCGCCCCTTCGGTCAACCGCATCGGCTGCGGCATGCCCAGCCCGAACCCGACGTCGGCGAGATACTCGCTGCCCTCGACATCCACGATCACACTCGCGTGCGTGCGGTACCCGGACCCCTGCGGATTCCTCCTGCACAACACCCGCCAGGCCCGGTAGCCCAGGCGTTCGAGCACCGCGGCGAACAGCAGCACGTGTTCGTAGCAGTAACCACCGCGGCCCCGGTGCAACAGTTTGTCCACGATCGCGCCGAGGTCCAGGTCCGGCCGCCGACCGAGCATGACGTCCAGATTCTCGAATGGGAAGGTCCGCGCATGCGCCTCGGTGAGCTCGTGCAAGGCAGCGGCCGACGGGGGCCTGCGAGGCACTCCAACGTGCGCGAGGTAGGCGTCCACGTCGACGGTCGCGGTCTCGAACTGCTCGGGAGTGATGGTCTGCATCGTCGCCATACCGACCAGCGAAACACCTCCAGTTAACTGGAGGTCAAGGATTACATCCGGCAGGAGCGGATGTCGAAGGCCAGCACTGCCCGCGCGCCCAGCGCGGAGAGCTCGTCCATCAGCCGGTTCGCCTCGCCGCGCGGCATCATGGCGCGCACCGCGACCCAGTCCGGGTCCGCGAGCGGGGCCACGGTCGGCGATTCCAGTCCGGGCGTGATCGCGATCGCCTCGTCCAGCAGCGCCCGCGGGCAGTCGTAGTCCAGCATCAGGTATTGCTGGGCATACACCACACCCTGGATCCGCGCGGTGAGCTGGGCGCGCGCCTTGTCGTCCACGGCATCCGAGTGCTCGATCAGCACGGCCTCCGAACGGCAGATCGGCTCACCGAACGCGACGAGTTCGTGCTGGCGCAGGGTGCGGCCGGAACCGACCACATCCGCGATCGCGTCGGCCACCCCCAGCTGCACGGAGATCTCCACCGCCCCGTCGAGCCGGATCACCTCCGCCTCGACACCGTGCCGGGCGAGGTCGTCGCGCACCAGCCGCGGGTACGAGGTCGCGAGCCTACGCCCGCGCAGCTCCTCGACGGTCCACTGCTTTCCCGCGGGGGCGGCGTAGCGGAACGTGGAGGAACCGAAGCCGAGGGCGAGCCGTTCGCCGACCGCGGCGCCGGAGTCGAGGGCCAGGTCGCGTCCGGTGATCCCGAGGTCGAGCTGCCCGGAACCGACGTAGACCGGAATGTCCTTGGGGCGCAGGAAGAAGAACTCGACCTCGTTCAGCTGATCGATGACCGTCAGCTCGCGACCCGAGCGCTGCCGGTACCCGGCCTCGGCCAATACCTCGGCCGCCGGAGCGGAGAGCGCCCCCTTGTTCGGCACGGCGACACGCAACATCGGAAGGGCTCCTACAGGTAGCGGTAGACGTCTTCGGTGGTGAGTCCGCGGCTGAGCATCAACACCTGCAAGCGGTAGAGCAGCTGCGAGATCTCCTCGGCGAGCGCATCGTCGGACTCGTGCTCGGCGGCGAGCCACACCTCGCCCGCTTCCTCGAGCACCTTCTTGCCCTGAGCGTGCACCCCGGCATCGAGAGCGGCGACGGTTCCGGAGCCGGCCGGGCGTTCCACGGCCCGGCCGGACAGTTCGGCGAACAGCTCGTCGAAGGTCTTCACGGGGGCCAAGTCTTTCATGCCCCCGTCGGCGCTAACTTGGGTGGCCATGACCGCCCCGATCGACGACGCCGAGACCGCGCTGCTCGCCACCGCCGGGCTGCGCGGCAATCTGTCCGCGCGGCCGCTCGACGGTGGGTTCTCCAACCACATGCGAACGGTCACCGACGGGGAACGCACGGTGGTGTTGCGGCGCTGGAAGGGCGGCGCGGATGCGGCCCGGACCGAGCTGGCCGCGCTGCGTGAGGCGGCCGCCGACGGGATCCCGGTGCCCGGGGTGCTGGCCGCCGAGGCGGACCGGGCCGTGCTCGCCCTGGTGCCCGGTGAACTCGCCTCGACCGTGCTCCCCCGCGCCACCCGGGCCCAGGCCGAGACCATCGGCGAACGGATCGGTGCCGTCTTCGCCACAGTATGGGACCGGCCGCGGGAGGTCGCAGGCGAGGCGAAACGCGGAACGGACCCGCTGGAGTTCACCCCATGGCCGATCCGGCCCGCGGAGTTGTTCGAGCAGCTGCTCGAACGGATCACCGCCGCCCCGCCCGGCTGGGTGGCCATGGCAGCCGACTACGCCGAGACGATGAATTACCTGCTGCACCGGCCGGTCCGCTCGCACAGCGATGCGAACCCGAAGAACATCCTGCTGCGCCGCGAGGGCAAGGATTACACCGTGGCCGCCCTGCTCGACTGGGAGTTCACCTGCGCCGCCCCGCTCGAACACGACCTCGGCAATCTGCTGCGGTTCGAACGGCTCGGCTCCGTGCCCGGCCCGTTCGGCAACGGGATCGCGCGCGGCAGCGGATGCGATCGCGAACAGATCACCCTCGGCAGGCGCCTGGACCTGTTCGCGATCGCCGAGCTGTTCTCCCGGGAGAACATCGAGCAGCACGGGATGTACCGGGTGCTGTACGAACTGGCCGAGCGCCAGCTGCGCACCCCGTTGTAGCTAAGAGTGCGTGGCGTGGATCCTGGTCAGTTCGACGGCGTCCACCCCGACGAGCGAGTCGCGCAGTTCGGTGCGCTCCCCCGGTTCGACGGGCGCGTCACAGGGCACGACCAGCACCACGGCCCCCGCCGCCCGCGCGGAGCCGCTGCCCGCGGCCGAGTCCTCGACCGCGATGCACGCGGCCGGATCCACGCCGAGCAGCCGCGCCGCCTTCGCGTAGGGCTCCGGATGCGGCTTGTTGAGCCCGTCCACCTCGTCGCCGCACACCGTCACGTCGAAGTTCTCCGGGCCGATGGTGTTCAGGGCGAGCTCGGCGGTGTCCCGCTGGGTCGAAGTGACCAGCGCACTGCGCAAGCCGGCCGCACGCACCGAGCGCAACGCCTCGGCCGCGCCCGGCCGCCAGGGCAGCGGCTGGGCGAACAGCTCGGCGATACGTTCGGTGATCCAGCTACTGGTCTCGGCCATGCGCTGCCCGGTCGCCGCGACTCCGGCGAATCCGAGCAGCGCGGCCGAGGTGTCGGCCATGTTCGAGCCGACGAGCGAGGCCCGTTGCTGCTCGGAGAGCCGGACACCGTAGTGCTCGGCGATCTCCCGCAGCGGGATGTCCCACAGCTTCTCGCTGTCCACGAGCGTGCCGTCCATGTCCCACAGCACGGCCCGTAGTTCCTGTCCCGTCAACTGGCCCCTCTCCCCTCACGACACTGCATCAGGTGTTGAAGTACTTCGCCTCTGGATGATGCACGACGATCGCGTCCGTGGACTGTTCCGGGTGCAGCTGGTGTTCCTCGGACAACTTCACCCCGATGCGTTCCGGGTCGAGCAACTCCTCGATCTTGGCGCGGTCCTCCAGGTTCGGGCAGGCGCCGTAACCGAGCGAGAACCGGGCACCCCGGTAGCCGAGCCGGAAGAAGTCCTCGATGTTCTGCGAGTCGTCCTTCGCCACCGCGGACCCGTCCGGAAGGGTCAGCTCGGCGCGGATCCGGGAGTGCCAGTACTCGGCGAGCGCCTCGGTCAGCTGCACACCGAGCCCGTGCACCTCCAGGTAGTCGCGGTAGGCGTTGTTCTCGAACAGCTCCTGGGCGTAGTCCGCGATCGGCTGGCCCATGGTGACCGTGGAGAACCCGACCACGTCGACCTGGCCCTGGGTCTTGGCGAGTTCCCGCGGGCGGAAGAAATCCGCGAGACACAGGTGCCGGTCCTTGCGCTGGCGCGGGAAGCTGAACCGGAAGCGCTCGGGCGCGTCCGGGTCGGCCTCGGTGAGCACGACGAGGTCGTCCTTCTCGGCCACACACGGGAAGTAGCCGTAGACCGCGGCCGCGTGCTGCAGGATCCCGTCGGTGGACAGCCGCTCGAGCCAGTAGCGCAGCCGCGGGCGGCCCTCGCTCTCCACCAGGTCCTCGTAGCTCGGCCCCTCCTTGCCCTTGGTGCCGCGCAGGCCCCACTGACCGAGGAAGGTGGCGCGCTCGTCGAGCATGCCCGAGTAGTCCGCGAGCGGAACACCCTTGGAGATCCGGGTTCCCCAGAACGGCGGGGTGGGCACCTGGATGTCGGTGGACACGTCGGAACGCTCCGGGATCGGGCCCGCCTCGGCCTCCTCCTTCTCGCGGCGCTTCTCCGCGATGCGTTTGGAGCGCTCGTGCCGCGCCTTGCGCTCGGCGGCCTTGGCCTTCTCCTCCTCGGAGATCTCCGGTGCCTCGCCGCGCTTCTCCGCCATCAGGTTGTCCATCAGCCGGAGCCCTTCGAAGGCGTCCTTGGCATAGCGGACATCCCCGTTGAAGGTCTCGGTCAGATCGTTCTCCACGAAGCCACGGGTCAGGGCCGCGCCACCGAGCATCACCGGGAACCTGTCCGCGACACCCCGGGAGTTCATCTCCTCGAGGTTCTCCTTCATGATGACCGTCGACTTCACCAGCAGTCCGGACATCCCGATGACGTCGGCACGGTTCTCCTCGGCCGCTTCGAGGATGGCGTTCACCGGCTGCTTGATGCCGATGTTGACGACGTCGTAACCGTTGTTGGACAGGATGATGTCCACGAGGTTCTTGCCGATGTCGTGCACATCGCCTTTCACCGTGGCGAGCACGATCTTGCCCTTGCCCTCGTCATCGGCCTTCTCCATGTACGGTTCGAGATGGGCGACCGCGGTCTTCATCACCTCGGCGGACTGCAGCACGAACGGCAGCTGCATCTGCCCGGAACCGAACAGCTCACCGACGGTCTTCATACCGGCCAGCAGCGTCTGGTTGACGATCTCCAGCGCGGACTTCTCCTCGAGGGCCGCCATCAGGTCGTCCTCGAGGCCGTTGCGCTCGCCGTCCACGATGCGCCGCTCGAGCCGCTCGAACAGCGGCAGCTTCGCCAGTTCCTCGGCGCGGGACTCCTTCGAGGAGGACGCGGTGACGCCCTCGAACAGCTGCATGAACTTCTGCAGCGGGTCGTAATCGCCCTCGCGGCGGTCGTAGATCATGTCCAGGGCGACCGTGCGCTGTTCGTCCTCGATCTTGGCCATCGGCAGGATCTTCGATGCGTGCACGATCGCCGAGTCGAGCCCGGCCTCGCGGCACTCGTGCAGGAACACCGAGTTCAGCACCTGACGCGCCGCCGGGTTCAGGCCGAACGAGATGTTCGAAAGGCCGAGCGTGGTCTGCACATCCGGATGGCGTTCCTTGAGCTTGCGGATCGCCTCGATCGTCTCGACACCGTCCTTGCGGGACTCCTCCTGACCGGTGGCGATGGTGAAGGTCAGCGTGTCCATGATGATGTCCGACTCGGCGAGCCCGAACTTGCCGGTGATGTCGGCGATCAGGCGCTCGGCGATCTCCACCTTCTTGTCCGCGGTGCGCGCCTGGCCCTCCTCGTCGATGGTCAGCGCGACGATGGTGGCACCGAACTCCCGGACCAGCTCCATGACCTTGGTGAACCGGGACTCCGGTCCGTCGCCGTCCTCGTAGTTCACCGAGTTCACCGCGCACCGTCCACCGAGGTGTTCGAGCCCGGTGCGGATCACGTCGATCTCGGTGGAGTCGAGCATGATCGGCAGGGTCGATGCGGTGGCGAACCGCTCGGCGATCTCGGCCATGTCCTTGGCACCGTCCCGGCCGACGTAGTCGACGCACACATCGAGCATGTGCGCCCCGTCCCGGGTCTGGTCCCTGGCGATCGCCACGCAGTCGTTCCACTCCTCGGCGATCATCGCCTCACGGAACTTCTTCGAGCCGTTCGCGTTCGTACGCTCGCCGATCATCAGCACCGAGGCGTCCTGTTCGAACGGAACCGGCTGGTAGAGCGAGGAAATACTCGGCTCGCGCTCCGGACTGCGCTCGGGCGAGCGGAGATCCTTCACGGCCTCGGCCACCGCCGCCACGTGCCGGTCGGTGGTACCACAGCAGCCGCCGACCAGCCGGGCGCCGTAGTCGGTGACGAACTGGCTCAGCGCCGCGGCCAGCTCCTCGGGCTGCAGCGGGTACACCGCGCCGTTCGGGCCGAGCTCGGGCAGTCCGGCGTTCGGCATCACCGAGATCGGCGCGTTCGCGTGCTTGGCGAGGTAACGGAGGTGTTCGGACATCTCGGCCGGGCCGGTCGCACAGTTCATCCCGATCAGGTCGATGCCGAGCGGTTCGAGCGCGACCATCGCCGCACCGATCTCCGAGCCGAGCAGCATCGTCCCCGTGGTCTCCACGGTGACCTGGGCGATGATCGGGATGCGGATGCCCTCCCGCTCCATGGCGTGCTGGGAACCGATCACCGCGGCCTTGGTCTGCAGCAGGTCCTGACAGGTCTCCACCAGGATCGCGTCCGCGCCGCCGATCAGCAGCCCGCGCGCGGCGTCCGCGTAGGCGTCCCGCAGCGTGGCGTACGGGGCATGACCGAGGGTCGGCAGCTTCGTCCCGGGGCCCATCGAGCCGAGTACGAACCGGTCGCCGTCGTACTCGTCGGCCACCTCACGAGCGAGCGCCGCGCCGGTCCTGGCGAGTTCGAAGTTGCGCTCGGTGATGTCGTACTCGGCGAGGTTCGCGAAGTTGCAGCCGAAGGTGTTGGTCTCGACCGCGTCTGCGCCCGCGTCGAAGTAGCCGCGGTGGATGGCCCGGACCACGTCCGGCCTGGTCACGTTCAGGATCTCGTTGCAACCTTCTAGATTGTCGAAATCGGCAAGGGAGAGATCCTGCGCCTGCAATGCGGTGCCCATCGCACCGTCCGCGACCACGACCCGTTCGTTCAGTGCATCCAACAGCGCGGTATTGGTCAGATTCCCTTTTTGATTGTCCGACATGGGTCCAGCCTACGGTCCCCGGTCAACAGCGAACACGACGTAGGCTGTCCGGGTGTCAGAGACCGAAGCCGAGAACACCGAGCCCGAGGCACCGCGGAAGGCGATCCTCGTCGCCGCTTTCGAGGGCTGGAACGACGCGGGCGATGCAGCTACGACAGCGGTCGAGCACCTCCAGCTGATCTGGGACGCCGCCCCGCTCACCGAGCTCGATCCGGACGACTACTACGACTTCCAAGTGAGCAGGCCCACAGTCCGCATGGTGGACGGAATCACCCGTAGCATCGAGGAGCCGACGACCCGGGTCACCCACGCGACCCCGCCGGACAGCGAGACACAGGTGCTGCTGCTGCACGGTCTCGAACCCAATATGCGCTGGCGGCAGTTCTGCGCGGAGATCATCTCACTCGCTGAGAAATACGAGGTCTCGATGCTGGTGACGCTCGGTGCACTGCTCGCCGACACCGCCCACACCCGGCCCATCCCGGTCAGCGGGGCTGCGCACGACACCGATTCGGCGAAGCGCTTCGGCCTCGCCCGCTCCGAGTACGAGGGCCCGACGGGGATCGTCGGCGTTCTCCAGGACGCCTGCGTGCGCGCCGGAATCCCGGCGGTCTCGTTCTGGGCCGCCGTGCCGCACTACGTGTCCCAGCCGCCCTCGCCCAAAGTCACGATCGCCCTGCTGCGCAGGGTGGAGGATCTGCTCGGCGCCCCGGTCAGCCTGAGCTCGCTGCCCGACCAGGCGCGCGAATGGGAGCAGACGGTCAGCGAGATGATCGCCGAGGACGAGGAGGTCGCCGAATACGTGCGCGGCCTCGAGGAACGCGGTGACGCCGAACCGCCGATGGACGAGGTGTCCGGGGACGAGATCGCCTGGCAGGTGGAGCAGTACCTGCGCCGCCGCGACGAGTGACCCGGAGGGCACCCGCCGCGGCCCCAGGTACCTACGGCGCCACGCCGAGGAGTGCGTCGACCGCGGCGGCCAGTCCGGCCGGTGCCTGCGGATCGGTGCCCCGGCGTTCCAGGGCCTCGGCGACCCAGCCGTCGATCGCGGCGAGCGCCCGCGGGGTGTCCAGGTCGTCGGAGAGGTGATCGCGCAGCCGGGCGATGGTGTCGGTGCCATCCGGCCCGGCAGGCAGCGCGAAGGCGGTGCGCCAGCGCGCCAGCCGCCGCAGGGCCTCCTCGAGGGTCTGCCCGGTCCAGGAGCGGTCCGCGCGGTAGTGCGTGGCGAACAGCCCGAGCCGGATCGCCATCGGGTCGACCTCGCTTGCCCGCAGTTTCGAGACGAACACCAGGTTGCCCTTGGACTTGGACATCTTCTCGCCGTTCAGCCCGACCATGCCCGCGTGCGTGTAGTGCCGCGCGAACGGCCGCTGCCCGGAAAGCGCCTCCGCGTGCGCCGCCGAGTACTCGTGGTGCGGGAACGCGAGATCCGATCCGCCGCCCTGCACGTCGAATGGAATGCCGAGCCGGTTGTAGGCGATGGCCGAACACTCGATGTGCCAGCCGGGCCGCCCCTGCCCCAGTTCGCTCTCCCAGGACGGTTCGCCCGGCCGCGCCATCCGCCACAGCAGCGCGTCGAGGGGATGCCGCTTGCCGGTGCGCTCCGGGTCGCCGCCGCGTTCGGCGAACAGGGCGCGCATGCTTTCCGCGGACTCGTTCGACTCGTAGCCGAAATGCCCGGTCGCCGTGTGGTCGAAGTAGACGTCCGGATACTCGGGATCGTCGGCCCGGTAGGCGGCGCCCGAGGAGAGCAGCTTGCCGACCACCTCGATGATCTCCGGGATGGATTCGACGGCGCCGACGAACTCGCGCGGCGGCAGCACCCGCAGCGCCTCCATGTCCTCGCGGAACAGCGCCGTCTCGCGCAGCCCGAGTACCACCCAGTCGTCCTTGTCCCGCTCGGCCCGCTCCAGCAGCGGATCGTCGATATCGGTCACGTTCTGCACGTAGTGCACCGCGTGCCCGTTGTCCAGCCAGATCCGGTGCACGAGATCGAACGCGAGGTAGGTCGCGGCGTGGCCGAGGTGGGTGGCGTCGTACGGGGTGATCCCGCAGACGTACATCCGCGCCGTGCTCCCCGGGGCGGTCGGCCGCACCTGACCGGTCGCGGTGTCGTGAAGCCGGAGCGGACGCGGTTTCCCGTCGACCCTCGGCACGTCGGTTGGCGCCCATGTCTGCATGACATCGACGATAACCGTTGCTCCCGGCCACGGACCGGCCCGTCCACGGCGTGAAACCCGCCGGATCAGGTGCGGCGGCCGCGGAGATAGTCGGCGACCACGGCGGCACCGAGCCCGTCCAGATCGGGCGCGACCACCCGGCCGTTCGCGCGGCGGGCGAGCAGGTCCACGAACTCGGTCAGCCGCGGATCCTCGCCGAGCCGGAAGATCGAGGTGCTCGTCCCGAGCCTGGCCAGACTGTCCACTTCGGACACGGTAAGCGCGAGGGTGCGCGGATCCGGCGGATAGCTGAACTCCGCGGCACCGTCGGGTTCGAGGTGCGCGGTCGGCTCGCCGTCGGTGACCACCAGCAGCACCGGATTCGCGTCCGGATTGCGCTGGAAGTGCCTTCCGGCGAGCAACAGGGCGTGGTGCAGGTTGGTGCCCTGTTCCCAGGTGCCCTCGAGCGCGACCAGCTCACCGAGCTCCAGGGTGTTCGCGTGCCTGCCGAAGCCGATCAGCGCGAGTTCGTCGGTGCGGTACCGGGTGGTGATGAGCTGGTGCAGCGCGAGGGCGGTCCGCTTCATCGGCAGCCAGCGTCCCTCGGCGACCATGGACCAGGAGGTGTCCACGCACAGGGCGACTGCGGCCCGCTCGCGTTTCTCGGTCTCGATCACCTCGACATCGCGCACATCCAGGCGTACTCCGGAAGCCCCGGTCTCCGCGGACCGCAGCACCGCATTGCGCACGGTGCGTGCCACGTCCCAGGACTCGGTGTCCCCGAACCGCCACGGCCGGCTCGATCCGGTCGGTTCCCCGGCCGCGCCCGCCCTCGTGGTGTCCCGCTCACCGCGGCCGGCCCGCAGCGAACCGAGCACATCGCGCAGCGCCACCGCACCGAGCCTGCGCAATGCTTTGGGCGACAACCGGAGCGTTCCGTCCTCGGCCCGCTCGAACAGGCCACCACGGTGCAGTTCGCGTTCCAGTTCGGCCAGCCTGCGCGCGCTCACCGCGGCCTCCTCGCCGAGCTGGGCGGCCAGCGCCTCCAGGTCGATGTCCTCCAGCCGGGCGCCCGGATACGACTGGGAGAGCTGTTCGGCGAGCGCGTCGAGCTGGCCGAGCTCCTGCATCGCCTGCGCCCCCTCGGCGAGCCCGAGTGGATTGTCCCCGCGCATCCGGGCCGCGGAATCCCAGTCCTCACCCGGCCGCAGTGTCCGTAGCAGACCATCCATCGTGGACAGTCCCTGGCCGATCCGCGAATCACCGAAGGCCTGCGCCGACAGGTCGGCGAGCTCCGCGCGCTGTTCGGCCGACATCGAGTTCATCATCCGCTGCACGGCGGCCGAACGGGCGGCCAGTGCGTCCACCAGCTCCTCGGTGTTCTCCGGGTTCTCCGGGAAGTACTGGCCGTGCTTGGCCATGAACTCGGCGAACCGCTCGCTCGTGTCCTCGCCCCGCGCGTGCGCGGCGAGCAATTCGTTGAGGTCCTCGAGCATCCCGGCCATGGCGTCCACATCGGCCTTGCCGACCTGCCCGAGCGCGTCCTTCATACCCTCGAACCGGGACTGCATGAGCTGTTCCCCGAGCAGGTCCCGGATCCGCTGATAGTCCTCGCGTGCCTGTTCGGAACGCCAGGGGTATTCGGCGAGTTCGTTCACCGCCCCCGCGGTGGAACTGGGCAGCGCATCCAGCCGCGCCTCGGCGAAGCGCGCGTCATCGCTCGGATCGGGGAACAGTGCGCGGCGTTCGGCGTCCAGGGCACGCTCGAGCAATTCCCGGACCTCGTTCAGGGTGCCGTCCAGGTTGTTCTCCCGCTGCAGTTTCGCGCGCCGCTGCCACAGCTGCCTGGTCAGCTCGTCCAGCCCGGTGGTGCCCGGCGTTCCCCTGCGGAGCAGTTCCTCGAGCGCGGAACGGGGTGAGGCACCGTCCATCACGTCCCTGCCGAGCTCGTCCAGCGCCTCCCGCAGGCCCAGTGGCGGCGCGAGCGGATCGGGCCCCTCGTGCCAGCGACCGTAGCGCCAAGTACCGGTCATGAGAGCGGACCTTTCGTGAGCGTCGCAGGGCCGCCCGCGGTCCGAGGGGCACAGCGGAAGTCCGATCGGGGCAGCTCCGATAGGGACAGCACAGTCATGGCCCGTACACCGTCTCGGATTCGTCCGCGTCCTTGGCGAGGCGGCGGGCCAGATACAGGGATTCGAGGGCGAACTCGATCGCGGCGGCGATCCGAGCCGGTTCCCGTTCCACCCCGGGTTCGGTCAGCCGCTCCACGATGTCGTGGCACACCGGCAGTTCCGGCAAGGCGTGCAGGATCTCCCGCGCGGGCACCCGCTCCCCCGTGGTCACCACCCGGCCATCCACAATGGACTCGACAAGCGGGTTCATATCGATCCCGCCGAGCCATTCCCGTGCCGTCTCGGCGAATGCCCTGCGCAGCAGGTGGCGCAGATGCTCGAGTTCGCGCCCCTGTTCCCCGGTCTCGAACTCCACCTTGCCGCGCAGTACCTCGGGCAACGCCTCCAGATCGACCGGGCGCGCCACCGGATTCGGCTCACCGATGAGCGTCGCACGGCGCAGCGCCGCGGCGGCGACGGTCTCGGCGGCGGCCACGGCGAACCGGGCGGACACCCCGGAACGCTGGTCCACCGCACCGGATTCGCGCAGCAGGCGCACATACCGGGCGAGCACCTCGATCAGCGGCTCGCCGAGTTCCGCGCCGAGCTCGGCCTCCTGGCGCACCACCGCGGCCTCGGCGGCGACCGAAAGCGGGTAGTGGGTACGGATCTCCGCGCCGAACCGGTCCTTGAGCGGGGTGATGATCCGGCCCCGGTTGGTGTAGTCCTCCGGGTTCGCGGTCGCCACCAGCAGCACATCCAGGGGCAGCCGCAGCGTGTAGCCGCGCACCTGGATGTCGCGTTCCTCCATCACGTTGAGCAGGGCGACCTGGATGCGTTCGGCCAGATCGGGCAGTTCGTTGATGCCGACGATCCCGCGGTGTGCGCGGGGCACGAGGCCGAAGTGGATCGTCTCCGGGTCACCGAGGCTGCGTCCCTCGGCCACCTTGACCGGGTCCACATCGCCGACCAGGTCGCCGACGCTGGTGTCCGGGGTGGCCAGCTTCTCGGTGTACCGCTGGGACCGGTGCACCCAGGTCACCGGCAGCTCGTCGCCGAGTTCGGCCGCGCGCCGCAGGGATTCCGGGGTGATCGGCTCCATGGGGTGCTCACCGAGTTGGGCGCCCGCGATCACCGGGGCCCATTCGTCGAGCAGCACGGAAAGGGTGCGCAGCAGCCGGGTCTTGCCCTGACCGCGTTCGCCGAGCAGCACCACGTCGTGCCCGGCGAGCAGGGCCCGTTCCAGTGCGGGAAGCACCGTCCGGTCGAACCCCACGATGCCCTGCCACGGATTGTCTCCCGCGCGCAGTGCGGCGAGCAGGTTCTCGCGCAATTCGGTCTTCACCGGGCGCGGTGGATACCTGCCGGATTCCCGGAGCGCGCCCAGCGTCGTCGGCTGGGGCATCGGTGATTGCGGCGTGGTTGACTGCGTCACGGTCGACTCCTTCACTCGCTCCGGTTCCGACGCTACGTCGCCGAACGGGATCTTGCGAGGTGGAGCAACTCCAGCTCACCCCGGGCCTGCGATAATGCCGCACCATGAGCACCCCCATCCGGTTCAGCTGGACCCTGCGCCGCGCCGACCATCTCGACCTGCTGCGCACCTCGATGCCACTGATCCGGTTCGCACCGCTGTTCGCGGCCGCGCTCGCGGTGGCAGGCATGGTCCTGCTCGTGCTCGGGCAGTGGCTGGCCGGCGTTCTCGGCCTCGTACTCGGCGCGCTCGTGCTCGCGGTGCCCTACTGGCAGGCGGTGCTTTCCGAGCGGCACTATCCCTTGGCGGGCAAAGAGATCAGCGCGAGCGCGGACCAGTCCAGGGTGAAGCTCGACGTGGCCGCGCATGCGCACAGCGAACTCGCCTGGGACCGGATCAGCGGCTGGTCGGACACCGGGCGCACGATCGTGCTGCGCACCGGATCCTCGGGCGGTTACCCGATCCCGCGGCGTGCGTTCACCGATCCCGGACAGGCGGCGGAGTTCACGAAGTTGTTGCACGCCAAGGTCGGCGCGCCCGGCAACCGACCCCGCTGACGGCACCCGGAATCGCCTGCGTAGCATCGGATGTGTGGCGAGTGTGAGCGCGACACTGGTGGTGTGGGCGGCGGCGTGGCGCTATGGTCGCGCCGCTTCGGACGACGTATTGGACGCCTTGCAGGTGTGGGCGGATGTGCACCGGGTGCGTGCCGCCGATCCGCGCACCGCGGCGGCGCTGGATCTTCCGGGAAGCGGTGAACCGCCTGCGGCGCCTGCGCTGTTGCTGGCGGCGCTGCGCAATGCCGATCTGGCGGACGCGGGCATCGTGTTGCCGATCCCCGGGGATGTGCGCGGTCTCGGCGGGAAATCCTCCTTCGCCGAGGACGCGATGCGCGCGGGCGAGGCGGTTCTGCTCGCCTCGGCGGGCCTGGGCATCGTGCCGAACAAGGTCAGTCAGGACGAGGTCCAGTGGACCGTCTATACGCTTCCCCAGCTGACCGGGCGCGAGCACACCCCGCTCTCCCAGGCCGAGCACGACCTCTCCGGCTCCATGCGGGCCGCGGCGACCGCGCTGATCGAGCTCGGCGTCGCCAAGGCCCGGCCCAATGTGCGCGAGGAGATCGCCGAGCACGTGGCGCGCAATCCCGAGGTGCCGTGGCCGGACGGGATGCCGGGCCGCGCGGTACGGGTGCTGGCCCGCGCCGCCGAGCTCGACGCGATCCTCTGGGTGGCCAGCGGTGATCAGCCGGGCAGCGCCCTGTCCGCGCGTACCGCACAGGCCCGCGAACAGGTGCTCCAGCCATTGATCAGTGCGGTGCGCTCGGCCCGCTGCGCCGCGGTGGACGAAGCGGTCCGAGCGCTCTCCGAGCAGGCCGAGCCCGCCGAACAGACCGAGCCGAGCTCGTCTAACTGACGCAGACCGCGGGTACCTCGGCATCCTCGCTCTGCTGGTCTGCCACCCGCTGTGGTTCCGGTGCACCGATCCGGCGGTCCAGCAGCAGCGAACCGAGCCCGGCGAGCAGTGCGAGCGCCACGATGCCCGCACCCACCACCGGGACCGCCAGATACCCCAGCCCCGCGTCGATCACCGCCCCACCGACGAGCGGGCCGATCGTGTTGCCGATATTGAACGCGGACACGTTCATGGAGTTCGCCAGGGTCGGCGCTTCCCCTGCGAGGCTGAACATCCGGCCGAGCAATGCCGGGTTCGCGCCGAAACCGGCGAGTCCGAGCAGCCCGACCGCGACGATCGCGAGCACCTTGTTCTCCCCGAACAGGCCGAGCGCCGCGAGCACCAGCGCCAGCGCGCCGAGCGGGAGGAAAAGGCTCGCGAACGGGTGGCTGTCCGCGAACCGGCCGGCCACTTGCAGCCCGATCACCGCACCGACGCCGAACACCGCGAGCAGCAACGGCACGATGCCCTCGGTGAATCCGCTGACGCCGACCAGGAACGGCGACAGGTAGGAGAAGGTGCCGAAGATCGCGGCACCGGTCAGGCCGATCGTGCCGAGTGCGACCCAGGCCCGTGGCTGGCGGAACACCCGCAGTTCGGTGCGCAGATTCGACTGGGCTACTCCACTGCTCGTCTGCAGCCTCGGCACCAGCGCGAGCACGCCGAGCATGGCCAGCAGCGCGGCACCGGCCACGGCGAAGAAGGCGCCGCGCCAGCCGCCGCCCTCCCCGATCACCGTGCCGAGCGGGACGCCGAGCACATTGGCGACGGTCAGACCCCCGACGAAGACCGCCAGGCCACGGGCGCGTTTACCCGGACCGGCGAGCCGGACCACCACCGTGCCGCCGACCGCCCAGAATGCCCCGGTCGCCACCGCCGTGACCACTCGCGCCACCACGAGTGTCGCGTAGTCCGCAGCGAACCCGGCGACCACATGGCCGAGCACGAACACGGCCAGCGCGCCGAGCAGCGTCGCCTTGCGCGGCCAGCGCAGCGTCAGTGCCGCCATCACCGGGGCACCGATCACCATGCCGATCGCGAAGGCCGCGATCAGCCCGCCGACCGCGGACACCGATACCCCGAGGTCGCGCGCCATTCCCGGTAACAGACCGGAAATCATGAACTCGGTCGTGCCGAGCGCGAACACGCTCAGCGCGAGCACGTACACACCGCGATGCATCGATTTCCCCTCGAAATTCACTGACTGAACAACGGAGGCAACCAATGCCGGGAGCGGCTTGTTCCCCCTACGGAGAAATCCGCCCATACTCCGGAAAGCCGATGGGGCCGGGAATATTCAGGACGTGCTGGCGCAGCAGCCGGGTGCGCACGGGGCGCCGTTGGCCGTGCAGCCGGCGAGCGGGAACGCGGACAGTTTGCGTGCCGGGGCCCCGATCCGGTGTTCCTGTACGAGTTCCACGATCAGCTTCGCGAACCGGGGATCGGTGCCCGGGGTGGCCACCCTGGCGAACCGCATACCGTGTTCGGCCGCACGCTCGGCGGCTTCGTTGTCCAGATCCCAGACGACCTCGAGGTGGTCGGAGACGAAGCCGACCGGGTGCACCACGACCGCACCGATTCCCTTGGCGTGCAAGGTATCCAGGTGGTCCACGATGTCCGGCTCGAGCCACGGGATGTGCGGCGGGCCGGAGCGGGACTGCCAGACCACGTCGAACTCGGCGACACCGGCACGCTCGGCGACCAGCCGGGCCGCCTCGTACACCTGCCGCGAGTACAGCTTGCCGCCCTCGGCCTCGGTCCCGGCGCGTTCGTCCGCCGCGGTCGGGATGGAGTGCGCGGTGAACACCAGGCGACCCGGTTCGCCGAGCTTCGCCAGCGCCGCGGTGACCGCGTCCGCACCGGCCTCGATGAACAGCGGGTGGTCGAAGAACTGACGCAGCTTCACCAGATCCGGGGCGTCCTCCCCGAGGTCCGCGCGCGCGGCGAGGATGTCCTCGTGGTACTGCTTGCACGCCGAATAGCCGCCGTAGGCGCTCGTGGTGAACACCAGTGCCCGGCGCACCCCGTCGGCGCGCATCGTGCGCAGGGTGTCGGTGAGCATCGGATACCAGTTCCGGTTGCCGAAGTAGACCGGGAGCCCGATTCCTTCGGCGGACAGTTCGGCGCGCACATCCTCGATGATCGCCCGGTTCAGCGCATTGATCGGGGAAACCCCGCCGAAGTGCTGGTAGTGCTTCTCGACCTCGTCCAGCCGCTCCGGGGGAACCCCCCTTCCCCGGGTCACGTTCTCCAGGAACGGGCGGACATCGGCCGGTTGCTCCGGGCCGCCGAAGGAAAGCAACAGCAGCGCGTCATAGGCGCCTTCGGTGTAGTCAGGATCGGACACGTCCCCTATCATCGCGCGCGCGATTCCTCAGCCGTTCGCCAGGGCATCGAACTCGTCCACGATCGCCGCCACGATCTCCGGCCAGGAGGTGTCCAGTTCCCCGGCCGCCAGCGACATGGTGACCTCGCTGAGCCCGCCGACGAGCAACAGCGAGCCGATCGTGGCCCGCGCGTCGCCGAGCGCGTCCCCGTAGTGCTGTCGCGCGTGCGCGCTGACCAGTCCGGCGAACCGGTGCACGTGCTCATGCCTGCGCGCGCGCAGTGCGGGATTGCCGAGTGATTCCACAAGCATGGCGCGGATGATCCGCGGGTCCTGTTCGGTCAGCTCGACATAGGCGTACAGCGCGGCGCGCAGCTTCTCCCGCGGCCGGGCGGGCGCCTTCTCCAGCGCCGTGCGCACCCGCTCCTCGAGGGTGCCCGCCGCATCGTCGAGCACCGCGACCAGCAGCGCGTCCAGATTGGCGAAGCTCTCGTAGAAGTACCGCTCGGTGAGCCGCGCCCGCCCGCACACCGCGGTCATCGTGGTCGCGGCCAGCCCTTCGGTGCCGAGCAGTTCATAGCCCGCCTCGATGAGCCGCGCCCTGCGCTGCCGTGTTCGCTCCGCACCGGAGGCTCCTCGATAGCTGCGGGTCACCCACTCGATCCTGCCATCAACGTTGACGCGACCGCACACACGTTCTAGCATCTGACATACGTTCCTGTCAGATTGTTTCTGCGGAGGGCCCGATGACCGTGCTCGCCCCACCCCCGAAGACGACAGACCTCCGCCCGGTCCCCGGCGCACGCAGCTGGCCCTACGCGGGCTTCCTGCTCACCACCGACCGGCTCGGCTCCGCGCGGCGCCGCTTCGACCAGTACGGCCCGGTCAGCTGGTCCAACGCGCTCGGTCGCAAGATCGTGCTCCTCCAGGGGCCGGATGCGATCGGCCAAGCCCTGTCCAATGTGGACAAGACCATCGCCAACGGGCCCGGCTGGCAGTTCTTCATCGGGCCGTTCTTCAACCGCGGGCTGATGCTGCTCGATTTCGGCGAGCACCTGCACCACCGGCGGATCATGCAGCAGGCGTTCACCAACGAGCGGTTACGCGGCTACCTGGACACGATGAACGCGATGATCGCCGAGCGCATCCGCGGCTGGCGGCCACGCCCCCACTTCCGGTCCTATCCCGCGGTGCGCGCGCTCACCCTCGATGTGGCCACCGAACTGTTCATGGGCGGCACCGAACGCGGCACCCAGAAGCGGCGGGTCAACCGGGCCTTCGCCGACACCGTACGGGCCGGGACCTCGATCGTGCGCTATCCGCTGCCGCTGACCAAATGGCGTCGCGGGGTCGAAGGACGCAAGGTGCTCGAATCCTTGCTGTACCAGCGAATCGGCGCGCACCGCGAGGGTTCGGGCCGTGATCTGTTCACCTCGCTGTGCCACGCGGAATCCGAGGACGGGCACCGGTTCACCGATGCCGACGTGGTGAACCACATGATCTTCCTGCTGATGGCCGCACACGACACGACCACGATCACCCTCGCCACGATGATCGGCTACCTGGGCGCCGATCAGCGGTGGCAGGACGCCTGCCGCGAGGAGGCCTTCGCCATCGGGGAGGACACACTCGGCTACGACCACCTCGAGGAGTGCGTCTCGGCGGGGCTGGCCATGAAGGAGGCGAACCGGCTGGTGACCCCGGTGCCCTCGCAGGCGCGGCAGACGATCGCGGACACCGAGATACTCGGGCATTTCATCCCGAAGGGCACGCTGCTGGCCCTGGACACCTTGTTCACCCACCACATGGGCGAGTACTGGCCGGATCCGGAGCGCTTCGACCCCGGCCGGTTCGCCGAGGATCGCCGCGAGGACAAGGTGCACCGGCACGCCTGGGTGCCCTTCGGCGGCGGGGTACACAAGTGCATCGGCATGCACTTCGCCGGAATGCAGGTCAAGGCGGTCATGCACCAGCTGCTGCGTCACTACCGCTGGTCGGGGCCGTCGGACTATGTGCCGGACATCGATTACACCGCGCTCCCGGTGCCCAAGGACGGCATGCCGGTGCGCCTGGAACACCTCTGAGCCGGTCCCCCGGTGCTCGGGGAACCGACCCTCGCCAACACAGCCGGCTCAGCTGCCGAGAGAGTGCACTCCCCCGTCGGCCATGACCATGGAACCGGTCGTGGCGGGCATCCAGTCGGACATCAGTGCGCAGATGGTGCGCGCGACCGGGCCCGCGTCGGTGGTGTCCCAGCCGAGCGGGGCGCGGTCGCCCCAGCTGTCCTCGAGCTCGCTGAACCCGGGGATGGAGCGGGCCGCCATGGTCTTGACCGGACCGGCCGCGACCAGGTTCACCCGGATCCCCCTGGGGCCGAGTTCCCGTGCCAGGTAACGGTTCGTGGACTCCAGCGCGGCCTTGGCAACGCCCATCCAGTTGTACGCGGGCCAGGCCACACGGGCGTCGAAGTCCATGCCGACGACCGAGGAACCGGAGCCCAGCAGCGGGAGGCAGGCATTGGCCACGGCCTTGTAGGAGAAGGCCGACACCTCGACGGCCTTCGCGACATCCTCGGCGGGCGCGTCCAGGAAGGGCGCGCCGAGGCAGCTCTGCGGCGCGAAGGCAATCGAGTGCAGCACCCCGTCGAGCCCGTCGACATGCTCGCGCACCCGGTCGGCGAGCGTGTCGAGGTGCTCGGTGTCCTGTACGTCGAGCTCCACCAGCGGTGCCGGGGTCGGCAGCCGCTTGGCGATGCGCTCGACGAGCGAGAGCCTGCCGAAGCCGGTGAGTACCACCTCGGCGCCCTGTTCCTGCGCCTGCTTGGCCGCATGGAAGGCGATCGAGGACTCGGTGATCACCCCGGTGATCAGCAGCCGCTTGCCCTCAAGCAGTCCGGACACGGTTGATTCCTCCAGTCTGTGCGCTAGTTCGTTCCGAAAACCTAGTGGCCCATGCCCAGGCCGCCGTCGACGGGGAGTACCGCCCCGTTGACGTAGGACGCACCGGCGAGGAACACCGCGGCCTCGGCGACCTCCTCGACATCGCCGAGCCGGCCCGCGGGGACGTTGCCGAGGATCTCCTCGTGCCTGCGGTCGGTGACGTCGTCGATCATGGCCGTCTTGATGAACCCGGGAGCGATCACGTTGGCGGTGATGTTGCGGCTGGCCAGTTCGCGGGTGATGGAGCGGGCGACGCCGATCAGCCCGGCCTTCGAGGCCGCGTAGTTGACCTGGCCCGGCGAACCGGACATCGCGACCACCGAGGAGAGGAAGATCATCCGTCCGTACTTCGCCCGCAGCATGCCGCGGGTGGCCCGTTTGGCGACGCGGTAGGCACCGGCCAGGTTCGTGTCCAGCACGCTGGTGAACTGCCCCTCGTCCAGGCGCATCAGCAGCGTGTCGTCGGTGACTCCGGCGTTGGCGACGAGCACCTCGACCGGTCCGTGCGTGGCCTCCACCTCCTTGAACGCCGCGTCGACCGATTCGGCGTCGGTCACATCGCAGGTCACTCCGAACAAATCCTCCGGCGCACCCGAACCCCGGTGCGTCACGGCCACCTTGTCCCCCTGCTCGGCGAACGCGCGTGCGATGGAAAGCCCAATTCCCCTGTTACCGCCGGTGACGAGAACCGACCGTGCCACGTGTTGTCTCCCTAAGGTTGTTCACTCCCGATACCGCGCGTCAGGTTATCGGGTTGAGCTACCGGCCGGTCATGTAGGAACTGCACAACAATCACGGTACGCGTTGGTTCAGCCCGATCGCGCCCGCGGCGGCGATGATCGCAAGCGCCGTGCCGAAGATCAGCCAGGGCCTGCTCGCATCGGCGACCCGCTTCTCATAGCCGATCTGCTCGCCGATCGTGTCGTAGACCTTCTTCAGCTCATCGGCGCTCGCGGCCTTGAAGAAGTTGCCCGCGGAGAGGTTGGCGATCTCGTGCAGTGACTCGTCGTCCACGTCCACCGGAACCGGGGTGCCGTCCACGTCCACCGAGGCTCCCACGGTGCCGAAGGAGATCGTGGACACCGGAACGCCCTGCTTCTTGGCCGCGCGCGCAGCGGTGTATCCGCCCCGCGGATCGTCCGGATTCCAGGTCGGCACCGTCTGCTTGCCGTCCGACATGAGCACGATCCGGGCCGGCGGCGGCCCGTTCGGCCCGGCGACCACCTCGCCGAAGCTCTTGATGGTGTGCAGCGCGGAGAAGATCGCCTCACCGGTGGCCGTGGAATCGGCCAGCTTCAGCGAATCGATCGAGCTGACCACCGGGCCCCGGTCGGTCGTCGGGGACACCAGGGTCACCGCGGAACCGGCGAACGAGATCAGCCCGAGGTTGATCCCCGGGGTGAGGTCGGTGACGAAGGACTTCGCCGCGACTTTCGCCGCCCCGATCCGGGTCGGCCGCACATCCGTGGCCTTCATCGACTGCGAGGTGTCGACCACCAGCATCACGATGGCCCGGTTCCGCGGCACCTTCTGCTCGGCGGTCGGCCCGGCCAACGCCACCGTGAGGACCAGCAGGGCGACACCGAGCACCGCCGCGGGACCGTGCCGCCACCAGTTCTGGCGTTTCGGGGCGACCTTGTCCAGCATCGCCAGATTGGTGAACCGCATGACGTTCCTGCGCCTGCGCCGCTGCACCAGCACGTAGCCGAACACCAGCGCGGCCACCGCCAGCAGCAGCAGGAACCACCACGGGTCGGCGAATCCGGAAAGACTCATCAGGCTCCGCTCCACCTTCGCTTGCGGGCCATCACGAACCGGACCATGTCGGCGATCCAGTCCGAATCGGTACGCAGCACCAGGTGCCCGGCGCCCACCGTGCGCAATGCCGAGGCGACCTCGGTCCGGTGCGCGGCCGCCGCGGCGGCGAACTCCTTGCGCAACAAGGGGGTGGTGTGCACCTCCCGTTGCCGGCCGCTCTCCGGATCGGCGAGTACTACGCTGCCGACATCGGGCAGCTCCACGTCCCGGGGATCAAGAATTTCGACGGCGAGCAGTTCGTGCCGGTTGCTCAGCCCGCGCAGCGCGCGCAGCCAGTTCACCTCGCCGAGGAAATCGGAAACGACCACGACCAGGCCCCGCCGCCTCGGTGGCCTGCGCAGTGCCTCGAGCACCTCCGCGAGATCACCGCGGGTGCCTTCCGGGGCCAACGGGGTCTCGGCGACCTTGCGCAGCAGCCCGCGGGCGTGCGCCAGCCCGCCGCGGGCCGGGTACCGGTCGGTGCGCTGGCCCGTCGCGACGACCGCGCCGATCCGGTTGCCGCCGCCCCTGGTGAGGTGGGTGACCGCGGCGAGCGCGCAGATCGCCAGGTCCCGCTTGGCGCACACCGCGGTGCCGAAGTCCAGACTCGGCGAGAGATCCATGCCGACCCAGGTCTCCAGCTCCCGGTCGGCGATCGTCTCCCGGATGTGCGGCTGGGTCATCCGCGCGGTGACCGCCCAGTCCATCCGGCGCACATCGTCACCGGGCTGATAGGGCCGTGCCTCCCCCGCCTCGCTTCCCGGCCCGGGAACCAGGCCGAGATGGTTGCCCTGCAGCAAACCGTCGAGCCGGCGCCGGACGTCGATCTCCAGGTTGCGCAGCCCCGCCTCCAGCCGGTCCCCGCTGAGCACCGGTGGCGCCCAGGGAGCCGCCCTTCGCTGCCGCGCCTGCTCCGCCACCAAGCTCAGGACCTGCCCGGAGCCTGCTGCGTCTGGGGCATCATCGCCTGCTGTGGCTGCTGCGGCTGGGCCTGCGGAGCCTGCGGGCGCGCGGCGACCTGCGGCAGCGGCACGGTCTGCAGGATGCGGGTGATCAGGTGGTCGAGCGGAACCCCATCGGCGAGCGCGTCGTAGGAGAGCACGATGCGGTGCCGGAGCACATCCGGGACCACGTCGACCACATCCTGGGGAAGCACGTAGTCCCGCCCGCGGACCAGCGCGAGCGCGCGGGCGCTGGCGATGATGCCGAGGCTCGCACGCGGCGAGGCTCCGTAGGCGATCCACTGCGCCACATCGGCCAGCCCGTGCTCGCCCGGCGCCCTGCTGGACGCGACCAGGCGCACTACGTAGTCGACGAGCGCGTGGTGCACGAAGACGTTGCTCGCCACCTCCTGGAGGCGGGTCAGCTGCTGCGGGGAGAGCACCTGCTGCGGGCTGGGCGGGGTGACGCCCATCCGGTACACGATCTCCCGCTCCTCCTCGACCGTCGGGTACTCCACGACGATCTTGAACAGGAACCGGTCACGCTGCGCCTCGGGCAGCGGGTAGACGCCCTCGTTCTCGATCGGGTTCTGGGTGGCGAGCACCAAGAAGGGATCCGGGGTCTTGAAGGTCTCGCCGCCGATGGACACGTGCCGCTCGGCCATCACCTCGAGCATCGCCGATTGCACTTTCGCCGGGGCGCGGTTGATCTCGTCGGCGAGCACGAAGTTGGCCATCACCGGGCCGAGCTCCACGTCGAAGCGCTCGCTGCCCTGCCGGTAGATCCGGGTACCGAGGATGTCCGCGGGCACCAGGTCGGGCGTGAACTGCACGCGTGCGAAGGACCCGCCGACCACCCGGGCGAAGGTTTCCACCGCGAGGGTCTTCGCGACACCGGGAACGCCTTCGAGCAGCAGGTGCCCCCTGGCGAGCAGACCCACGAGCATCCGCTCCACCAGCCGGTCCTGCCCGACGATGACCCGCTTGACCTCGAGTACCGTGCGCTCGAGCAGCTGCGCGTCGGCCGCCGGTGTGGCAACCGGGCCGCCCGCTTCCTGGCCCGTCCCGACTTGTTGGCCCTGATTGGTCACCGCGAAGTCCTCCCCGGATACGAGTGCCGCGACGGTTCCAGCGAAACCTACGCGGGGTGTAACGGGCGTGAACTGCCGCCCGCGCCCGTCACCCTAATAAGTCCGCGCCGCGTTCAGCAGAGGGGGCCACCGGCCACATAGATCACCTGGCCGGACACGAAACCCGCGCCCTCGCTGACGAGAAAGGACACGGTGTGCGCGATGTCCTCGGGCTGGCCGACCCTGCGCACCGGGATCTGCTCCGCCGAGGCCTTCTTGAAGTCCTCGAAGCCGACCCCGACCCGTTCCGCGGTCGCCGCGGTCATATCTGTCTCGATGAAACCGGGTGCGACCGAGTTCGCGGTGACCCCGAACCTGCCGAGCTCCTTGGCCAGCGTCTTGGTCAGCCCCTGCATGCCCGCCTTGGCCGCGGAGTAGTTCGCCTGGCCACGATTGCCGAGCGCCGAGGAGGAGGACAGGTTCACGATCCGGCCGTACTCGGCCTCCACCATGTGCTGCTGGACGTGCTTGGACATCAGGAAGGCCCCGCGCAGGTGCACGCCGAGCACCGTGTCCCAGTCGTCCTCGGTCATCTTGAACAACAGGTTGTCCCGGATCACCCCGGCGTTGTTGACCAGTACGGTCGGCGCCCCCAGCTCCTCGGCCACCTTCGCGACCGCGGCCTGCACCTGATCGTCCTTGGACACGTCCGCGCCGAGCGCGACGGCCTTGCCGCCCGCACCGGTGATCGCGGCGACCGTGTCCGCGCAGTTGGCCTCGGCGATGTCGAGCACCCCGACGGCCATCCCGTCGGCGGCCAGCCGTTTCGCGGTCCCCGCGCCGATCCCCCGCGCCGCTCCGGTGACGATCGCTACCCGCTGCTCTGCCATGTGTTCTCCTTACTCCATACCGTTGTTCAGCTGTACTGCTTGAGTTCCCGCCGGGCGAGGGATCGTTTGTGCACCTCGTCCGGGCCGTCGGCGAAGCGCAGGGTCCGTGCCTGCGCCCAGAGGAAGGCCAGCGGGGTGTCCTGGGATATCCCGCAGGCCCCGTGCGCCTGGATGGCCTTGTCCAGGATCCACTCCACCCCGGCGGGGGTGGCGATCTTGATCGCCTGGATCTCGGTGTGCGCGCCCCGATTGCCCACCGTGTCCATCAGCCACGCGGTCTTGAGCACGAGCAGGCGCAGTTGCTCGACCCGCACCCGAGCCTCGGCGATCCAGTCGGTGATCACCCCCTGCGCCGCGAGCGGTTTGCCGAACGCCTCGCGCCCGAGCACCCGCTTGCAGGTCAGCTCGATCGCCCGTTCGGCCATCCCGATCAGCCGCATGCAGTGGTGGATCCGCCCGGGCCCCAGCCTGGCCTGCGCGATCGCGAAGCCCTCACCCTCCCCCGCGATGATGTTCTCCGCGGGGACGCGCACGTTCTCGAACACGATCTCGGCATGCCCACCATGCGGGCCGTCGTCATAGCCGAACACCCGCATGCCGCGTTCCACGCGCACACCGGGAGTGTCCCGCGGCACCAGCACCATCGACTGCTGGCGGTGCCGCTCCGCGCCGGGATCGGTCTTGCCCATCACGATGAAGAGGGCGCAGTCCGGGTTCATCGCGCCGGAGGACCACCACTTACGCCCGTTGATCACGTACTCATCGCCGTCGCGTGCGATCCGGGTGCCGATGTTCGTGGCGTCCGAGGAGGCCACATCCGGCTCGGTCATGCAGAACGCCGAGCGGATCCGCCCGTCGAGCAACGGTTCGAGCCAGCGGCGCTGCTGTTCCGGGCTGCCGAACTGAGCGAGTACCTCCATGTTCCCGGTGTCCGGGGCGGCGCAGTTGAGCGCCTCGGGGGCCAGGTGCGGGCTGCGCCCGGTCAGCTCCGCCAGCGGCGCGTACTGGAGATTGGTCAGCCCGGCCCCGCGTTCGTCGTGCGGAAGGAAGAGGTTCCACAGCCCGCGTTCCCGGGCCGCGGACTTGAGGTCCTCGATGACCGGCGGCCGCGCCCACCGATCCGCTGCCGTGGCGACCTGCTCCGCGAAGGCGGGCTCGGCCGGGTAGACGTGCTCGACGAGAAAGCCGCTCAGCTTTTCCCGCAGCGCCTCCGTCTTGTCGTCATAACCGAAGTCCATGACCGGAGCATACTGACTAGTCGGTATGGCGCATAGTCACCGCAGCGCGTTCCCCACTCCGGAGCGGTTCAGTCCATCAGGAAGTACGCCCAGTCGCCGGTATCATCCCGGCCGAGCACATAGCGCGATTCGATCTTGGGCCCGCCGTGCAGATACACGTGCGTGAGCACCTGGCCCTCCTCCGGCTGGTGCAGCTGCTGGCTCCGTCCGTCCAGCGGCCCGCCGAGGCAGCGCGCGCTCGGTTCCGGGTCCACCCGTTCCGGGGTCCCGGCCGCGTTCGCGGCGAGTGCTGCCCAATCGCCGAGCTCTCCGGCGATGTCGTTGTCGGCCATGACTCCAGCCTGGCATGGTCCCCCAGGGCGCGCCAACCTCCACGGGAATGCGCACTCTTGGTGCCAGCGGGTAACCACTCAGAAGATCGTCTTCACTCGAACGGACCAACATCGTCCTTCGGGGTTCGCCGGATTAGGCGCCACGCCCGGTAGGTCCTAGAATCAACGGGCCTTGACCCGACCGTGTGTTTCATTCCTCTGGGTAAGACGGCCCCTACCGAACATATTTGAGCGAGAAGGATTTTCGTTGCACGGTGAAGCGCCCGCCGGCCACGACGACGGTCCCACCAGCGAAGTGATCGAGTCATTCGCCTCCTCGATCGCCAGCCTCGCCGCGGTGGACAGTAACCTCGCCGTACCTCCCGCGACGCTGCGCTCCCTGCTCACCGCGCAGTTCACCCGGCTGGTGGCCGCACTCCGGGAACCCGGCGACGACAAGCCCGCCGACCACGAGCTCGGCTACCGGATGGGTGCCGAAGTCCTCACGGTGAACCTCAACGGTCCGACCGCGTTACCGACCGTGCTCGCCGCCCTCCAGGCCGACGTCCTGTCACTCGCGGGTGTCCCGGACGGGGAGGACAATCAGTCCCGGCTGCGCACGATCACCGGTGGGTTCGCCGCCGGCTATGTACACGCGGTCCGGGAACGGCTGCTCGATGAGCAGGAGTCGATCAAACGCTCGGCGCTGCTGGCCAACGAGGCGGCGGAACGCTCCCGCCGCCGTTCCGAGGCACGGTTCCGCGCGGTGTTCACCAGGACCGGGATCGGCATGGCGCTCGGCGACGTGGAGGGCCGGTTCGTCGAGGTCAACCCGACCATCTGCCAGATCTTCGGGCGCAGCGCGGAAGAACTCGTCGGCCACGCGGTGCTCGAGTTCACCCACCCCACGGACAAGAAGCGGCTCACCGACTTCTACCAGGAACTCGTCACGGGCAAGCGCGAATCCTTCGCCGACGAGTTCCAGGTGATGAACGGCCAGGGCGAACCGGTGTGGACGCACGTGACCATGACGATGATGCCCGAATCGGAGAGCGGCGAGCGCTACGCGATCGGGACCGTGGAGAACGTGACAGATCTGCAGCTGCTGCGCGCGGAACACAACCGCACCGTCGAACACGACCGGCTGACCGGTCTGCCGAACAACGACCGGTTGCGCACCAGGATGAACGACCTGCTCGAGGACGCCGAACAGGGCGAGCAGGTCGCGCTGTGCTTCTTCGACATCGACGGGTTCAAGGTCATCAACGACGGACTCGGCGGAGAGGTCGGCGACAAGATGCTGCTGTCGCTGGCCACCGCGCTGCGATCCAAGTTCGGCGGCACCCGCAACACGGTCGCGCGGGTAGCCGGTGACGGTTTCGCCGCGCTCGTCCGCAATCCCTACTCCAGCAAGTGGCTCATCGATCAGGTCCAGGATCTGCAGTCGCTCGTCGGCGAGCCGTACTTCGTGGACAAGAAGCAGGACGGCGTCGCGCTCTCCCTCTCGACGGGCATCGTGATCCACGAGGCCACCACCATCGGACCCGATGAACTGATCCGCGCCGCCGAGATCACGCTGCACCGGGCGAAGGCCAAGGGCAAGGCGCAGTGGATGTTCTACGACGCCGAGCAGGACGCGATCGATCGCAGGCGGTACCACCTCGGCGCGATCCTGCCCGGCGCGCTCGAATCCGGCGAGTTCTCGCTGTTGTTCGAACCCGCGAAGCGGCTGGCGAGCAACGAGGTGCAGGCCTACATCGCCTCGCTGCGGTGGTGGCGGCGCGACACCGGATACCTGCGCGGTGAGGACTTCATGCCCCTTGCCGAGGAGACCGGCATGGTGGTCGAGCTCGACCGATGGGTGATCAACGAGGTCTGCGGGAACATCGCACGCTGGCAGAACGAGTTCGAGACACCGGTCCCGCTCATCTCCATCCCGATCGCCTCGCGCACCGCCCGCGATCAGGATCTGGTCGGCATCGTGCGGGAAGCCTTGCGCGCCAACAAACTCTCCGGCGAGGCGCTCGGCATGCTGGTGCCCATGCACGAACTCATCGATCCCGAATCCGATGCCGTCGAATCGGTCGAGGTACTCACCGATCTCGGTGTGCGGGTCAACGCCGACGGCTGCGGTGGCGGTCCGAGCCTGTTCGACCTGGAAAACGTTCCGGTGCGCACCCTGCGGCTGATTCCCGAGGTCGCCGCGCGCGTCACCACCCCATCCGTGCGGGCCGGGGTGGAAGCTTTCGTGACCATGGCGCACGGTGTCGGCCGCACCGTCGCGGCCAGCGGGGTCGACACCACCGAACAGCTCGAGGCGATGCGCGAGATCGGCGTGAATGTGGCCTGTGGCACGGCGATCGGCCAAGCCCTCTCCGCCCCGCAGCTGGCGGCCGGCCTCGGCTGAGGGCGCCGGGCTCAGCCGCCGACGTACTCCGCGAGGTGCTCGCCGGTACGGGTGGACCGGCCGGCCACGAGATCCCGCGGGGTTCCCTCGAAGACGATCCGTCCGCCGTCGTGTCCCGCACCCGGACCGAGGTCGATGATCCAGTCGGCGTGGGCCATGACGGCCTGGTGGTGTTCGATCACGATGACCGATTTCCCGGCGTCGACGAGCCGGTCGAGCAGTGCGAGCAACTGTTCCACATCGGCGAGGTGCAGTCCGGTGGTGACCTCGTCGAGAACATAGATCCCGCCTTTACCGCCCAGATGCGTGGCCAGTTTGAGCCGTTGCCGCTCGCCGCCGGACAGCGTGGTCAGCGGCTGACCGAGCCGCAGGTAGCCGAGCCCGACATCGGTGAGTCGCTCGAGGATGGCGCCCGCGGCCGGGGTGCGCGCCTCGCCCGCACCGAAGAACTCGGCGGCCTGGGCCACCGACATCGCGAGCACCTCGCTGATGTCGCACCCGCCGAGGTGGTGTTCGAGCACCGAGGCATCGAACCGCTTGCCCTCGCACTCCTCGCAGGTGGTGGCGACCCCGGCCATCATGCCCAGATCGGTGTAGACGACACCGGCTCCCTTGCAGCCCGGGCAGGCACCCTCGGAGTTCGCGCTGAACAGGGCCGGTTTCACGCCGTTGGCCTTGGCGAACGCCTTGCGGATCGGGTCGAGCACCCCGCTGTAGGTGGCCGGGTTGCTGCGCCGGGAGCCCTTGATCGGCGCCTGGTCGACCGCGACGACCCCGTCCCGCCCGGAGACCGATCCGTGGATCAGCGAGCTCTTGCCCGAGCCGGCCACCCCGGTCACCACCGCGAGCACGCCGAGCGGGATGTCGACGTCCACGGACTGCAGGTTGTGTTCGCTCGCGCCGCGAATCTCCAGCGTTCCCGTGGGCAAGCGGACCGTTTCCTTGAGTGCGGCCCGGTCGTCGAGGTGGCGTCCGGTGACGGTGTCACTGCCCCGCAGGTCCGCGACCCCGCCCTCGAAACAGACGGTGCCACCCGCGGTACCCGCGCCCGGGCCGAGGTCCACGACGTGATCGGCGATCGCGATGGTCTCCGGCTTGTGTTCCACGACGAGGACGGTGTTTCCCTTGTCCCGCAACCGGAGCAGCAGTTCGTTCATACGCTGGATGTCGTGCGGGTGCAACCCGATCGTCGGCTCGTCGAACACGTAGGTGACATCGGTGAGCGCGGAACCCAGGTGCCGGATCATCTTGGCGCGCTGTGCCTCGCCGCCGGACAGTGTGCCCGCCGGGCGGTCGAGGCTGAGGTAGCCGAGTCCGATCTCCACGAAGGAGTCGAGCGTCTCCCCCAGTGCCACGAGCAGCGGGCCGACCGAGGGCTCGTCCAGCGAACGCACCCACTCGGCGAGATCGCTGATCTGCATCGCGCAGGCCTCGGCGATGTTCAGGCCCGCGATCCTGGCGGACCGGGCGAGCTCGCTGAGCCGGGTTCCCTCGCATTCCGGGCAGGTGTCGAAGGTGATCGCCCGGTCCACGAACGCCCGGATGTGCGGCTGCATCGACTCGCGGTCCTTGGCGAGCATCGATTGCTGGATCCGCGGGATCAGGCCCATGTACCAGACGTTGACGCCCTCGACCTTGATCCTGGTCTGCTCCTTGTAGAGCAGATCGTTCAGCTCGCGCTTCGTGTACTGACGGATCGGCTTGTCCGGGTCGAGGTAACCCGAACCCCGGTAGATGCGGCCGTACCAGCTGTCTCCGGTGTGATTGGGCACGAGCAGCGCGCCCTCGCTCAGTGATTTGCTGTCGTCGTAGAGCTGGGTGAGGTCGAAATCGGAGACCCGGCCCATGCCCTCGCAGCGCGGGCACTGGCCACCGGTGACGCTGAAGCTGCGGCGCTCCTTCACAGTCCGGCCACCGCGTTCGAAGCTGACCGCCCCCGCCCCACTGAGCGAGGCGATGTTGAAGGAGAACGCCTTGGGGGACCCGATCTGCGGTTCCCCGATCCTGCTGAACAGCACCCGCAGCATGGCGTTGGCGTCGGTGGCGGTGCCGACCGTGGATCGGGCATCGGTGCCCATCCGCTCCTGGTCCACGATGATCGCGGTGGTCAGCCCGTCGAGCAGGTCGACTTCCGGGCGGGCGAGCGTGGGCATGAACCCCTGCAAAAAGGCACTGTAGGTCTCGTTGATCATCCGCTGCGATTCCGCGGCGATCGTGCCGAAGACCAGTGAGCTCTTGCCCGAACCGGAGACCCCGGTGAACACCGTCAGCCGCCGTTTCGGGAGTGCGACGCTGATATCGGCGAGATTGTTCTCCCGCGCACCGTGCACCCGGATCAGGTCATGGCTGTCCGCCACGTGCCCGGCGGACGAGCGCTTCGCTGTTCGGGTGGCTGTGCTCATGGCCGCTCCTGGATACGGATCATGTTGCCGGCGGGGTCACGGACCCCGCAGTCGCGAACCCCGTACGGCTGCTGGGCCGGTTCCTGGACGATCTCGGCGCCGCCGGCCTGGACCCGTTCGAACGTGGTGTCCAGGTCCGGGGTGGCCAGCAGCACCATTCCGTAGGTGCCCTTGGCCATCATCTCCGCGATGGTGTGCTGTTCCTCCTCGGTGACCCCGGGGCTCGCAGCGGGCGGGTACAGCACGATGGAAGTGTCCGGCTGGCCCGCGGGACCGAGCGTGATCCAGTGCATACCGCCGTACTCCACGTCCATGCGGACCTCGAAGCCGAGGGTGTCGCAGTAGAAGGCCAGCGAGGCCTCCGGATCGGTGTGCGGGAGGAAACTCGAGTGGATGCTGATGTCCATGCCGGTCACGCTAGTTGCGGCGCACCGGAGGGCGCTTCTCGATTCCTGATCGGTCTGGTGACCTGTTTCGCCACGCACGAGGGCATTCCTTCCGTCGCGGAACCCGCCTCGTTCCGGTAGGTACTCGGTGACATGCCGACCAGTTCGGTGAAGCGGCTGCTGAAGGTGCCGAGCGAGGAGCAGCCGACCGCGAAGCAGACCTCGGTGACGCTGAGATCGCCCCGGCGCAACAGCGCCATGGCGCGTTCGATGCGCCGAGTCATCAGATAGGAGTAGGGCGACTCCCCGTAGGCGCGGCGGAACGCGCGACTGAGATGCCCCGCCGACATGTGCACACCCCTGGCGAGCGCCTCCACATCCAGTGGCTGCGCGTACTCGCGGTCCATCCGGTCCCGAACCCGGCGCAGCAAGGTCAGGTCGCGAAGGGACTGAGCAGGTCTGCTGGTCACACCGCGAATCCTGCCATACGGCGGTCCGTTTCGGGTCAGTTCGTCCTGGCCGCGGCGAGGACCACGAGCACCGCCGCGAAAGCGAGCACCCCGAAGCCGTAGACCGCGAGCGCCGAAACCGGGGCGAGGCTGACCACCAGCGTCACCACGCACACCCCGAGTGCGGTGCCGATCCCGCGCGCCATGTTCACCATCCCCCCGGTCAGTCCGGAGAAACTGGCCGGGACCGCGGACATCACCAGGGCGTTGTTCGCCGGGGTGAACAGGCCGAGCCCGATACCGAGCACGAACAGACCGACCGCGAGCAGCCAGACCGGCGTCGCCGCGAACACGAGCACAAGCAGCGCCAGCACGCACAGCACACCGCCCGCGACCCCGCGCCGCCTGCTCGACCAGGCCTCGGGCAGCAGCCGGGAACCGAGGGTGGCCGCGACCGCGAACCCCGCGGGCAGCGCCGTGGTCACCGCGCCCGCGAGTCCGGCGTCCTCGGGCAGCAACGCGGGCACCAGCACCAGCGGGCCGAACAGCACGAGATAGCCGACCAGTGCCCCGCTCAGCCCGGCCCGCACCACCCGGGTGGAGAACAACCACGGCGGTACGAGCGGAATCCGCGAGCGGCGCTGCCGCAGCACGAAGCCGGCGAGGGCCAGCACCCCGAGCGCGAGCGCGCACGGCGGAACCGCAGCGGGCACGTCGAGCCCGGAGACCGAGGAGAGGCCGAACAGCACCAGACCCGCCCCGAGCGCGAGCAGCACCGGATCGGTGATCGCGACCGGACCGGGCGCACAGCGTTCCCTGGTGCGCGGCAGCAGGAGATAACCCGCGACGAGACCGAGCGCCCCGACGGGCAGGTTCACCAGGAACACCCAGCGCCAGCCGAGCCCGTCCACCAGTACCCCGCCGATCAGCGGACCGATGGCCAGACCCAGCGCCTGTGCCGCCGCCTGCATGCCGAGGGCACCGCGCCTGCGTTCGGCGGGCACCGCGGTGGAGACCAGGGCGACGCTGTTGGCCTGCAGCAGTGCCGCCCCGCAGGCCTGCAACACGCGGAACACGATGAGCCAGCCGAGACTCGGGGCCATCCCGCAGGCCGCCGAGGCCGCGGTGAACACGGCGAATCCGTAGAGGTAGAGCTGCTTGCGGCCGAACCGGTCGGCGAGCCGCCCGACCGGGACGAGCAGCGCGACCAGGGTCAGCAGATAGGCCAGCGAGACCCACTGCACGGCGGCGAGGCTGGACCCGAAGGAGTCCCGGATCCCGCCGAAAGCCAGCGTCACGATCGAGGCGTCGAGCTGCCCGAGAAACGCCCCGAAGCAGACCGCGCCGACCGCGAGCCAGGGTGCCGAGCGCAATGCCACGATGCGGCGCGGCCGAGGTGCTTCGGTTCGCAACACTTCGAGCAGCGCACTCACGCTCCCAAGAATACCTCGATCTCCGATGTATTTGGAGGGGTGCTCGTATTCTGTAATCGTGACAACACCATTTGTGGGGCCATTCGAGCCGAACGAACCCGCCGAAGTCGACGCCCGGCGCCTCACCGAGGTCGTTACCCGGCTGCGCAGGGCGCTGCGGACCAGCATCCGGAGCGATTACCCGTGGGAATCCCGTCCCATGGCGCAGGTCGAGCTGCTCATGACGCTCGCGGACAACGCCCCGGCACGCGTCGGTCATCTCGCCGAACTGCTCCAGCTCGCGCCCAACACGGTCAGTGGGCTCGTGCAGCAGCTCGTGGACGCGGGGCTCGCCTCCCGGCAGACCGATAAGGGCGACCGCCGCGCCGCGAGCATCACACTCACCCCGGAGGGTGAACGTGAGCTGCGCGGCTGGCGCCAGGCACACGAGCAGCGGATCGGTTCCGCGCTGGACCGCCTGGCCATCGACGACCGAGAGGCCGTACTCGCCGCGCTGCCCGCGCTCGATGAGCTGGTCGACCAGCTGGTCGCCGTCTCCGGGGTCAGCGGGGTCCGGCCGCTCGCCTACTAGCCGCGGCCGGTTCAGCCCCGCCGGTACCGGCGTACCGCGAGTGGCACGAACACCAGGAGCAGCAGCACCGGCCAGCACCCGGCGAGCACGACCGGATGCTGACCTGCCCAGGTCTGCGCACCCCAGCCGGGGTTGCCGAACAGTTCCCGGGCGGCGGCCGCGGTCGCCGAGAGCGGGTTCCACTCCGCGATCGCGCCCAGCCAGGGCGGCATGGTGGACGGGGACACGAACACGCTCGAGCAGAAACCGAGCGGCCACACCAGGATCTGCACCGCGGTGACCAGTTCGGTCCGGCGCACGAGCAGCCCGAGGTAGATACCGAGCCACACGAGCGCGAACCGCAGCAGCAGAAGCAGCGCCACCGCGGCGAGCGCAGGCCCGATCCCTTCGTGGGCCCGCCACCCGACGAGCAGTCCGCAGCCGAGCAGCACGGCGAACCCGGCACAGGAGTTCAGCATGTCGGCGGCCGCACGAGCGGTGAGAATCGCCGTCCTGCGCACCGGCATGGCGCGGAACCGATCGGTCACACCCCGGTTCAGGTCCGCGGTGACCGCGCCGAGCGTCGACTCCAGGCCGAACATCATCGCCAGCGCGTACACCCCGGGCATGAGGTAGTCCAGATAGGATCCGTTCGGCACGGTGAACGCGCCGCCGAACAGGTAACCGAAGATCAGCACCTGCAGCACCGGGAACAGCAACGCGATCACCACCGGGGCGGGCTGGTGCACCCAGCGCTGTACTTCCCGCCTGGTCAGCAGGTATCCGTCGAGCAGTGCGGTCATCGGCGATCCCCGTCCCCGGTCAGCGCGAGGAAGGCCTCGTCCAGGGTCGGCTGACGCAGTTCGATATCGGCGAGCTCCACCGGGGCCGAACGCAGCGCCCGCACCAGGTTGTCCAGAGCGGCCAGCCGGTCGGTCACCCCGATGCTGGCGGTGTTCGTCTCCGGATCGAGGTGCACCGCTCCACCGACCGCTCCGGTCAACAGCTCCCCCGCGCGTTCGAGCTGCCCGGGTTCGCGCACGATCACGTCGATCCGGTCCCCGCCGAGCCGGGACTTGAGTTCCCGTGGCGCCGCCTCCGCGATCACCCGGCCCCGGTCCAGCACCGTCACCCGATCGGCCAGCTGATCGGCCTCGTCCAGGTACTGCGTGGTGAGCAGCACCGTGGTGCCCTCGGCAACCAGTTCGCGCACGGAGTCCCAGACCTGGCCGCGCCCGCGCGGGTCGAGCCCGGTGGTCGGTTCGTCGAGGAACAGCACACTGGGCGCCCGCACCATGCTGGCCGCGATGTCCAGCCGCCTGCGCATCCCGCCGGAATAGGTGCACACCCGCCTCCCGGCCGCCTCGCCGAGCCCGAAACGTTCGAGCAGTTCCCGTGCACGTGTCCGGGCCCGCCGCGCGGGCAGATGATGCAGCCGCGCGTAAAGCTCGAGGTTCTGCCATCCGGTCAGTTCCTCGTCCACCGTCGAGTACTGCCCGACGAGCCCGATCCGCATCCGCACCCGCGCCGGGTCCGCGCGTACATCGATCCCGTCCACCAGGGCACTGCCTTCGTCCATCGCCGTCAGAGTGGTCAGGATCCGTACCACCGTCGTCTTGCCCGCCCCGTTCGGCCCCAGCAGGCCGTGCACCCGGCCGGGTGCCACCTCCAGCCGGATCCCGTCGAGCGCCGTCTTCGATCCGTACCGCTTTCGCATTCCGTCGACTGAAATCACCACGCCGTACACTGTACCGTACAAAGTACTGAACAGAGTGAACTACGCTGGCGCGCGGCCACACGCAGGACGAGATGGGTTAGGTCGGATGCCCGAATTCGTAGGCGCCTCGGACCCGGCGCGCAGCATGGCGCTTCTCTGGCGCGGTGCCGAACAGGGGAAACGCAAGGGCGGCAAAGACATTTCGGTGGACAAGGTCCTTGCCGCGGGCATCGAGATCGCCGATGCGCACGGGCTGGGCCTGCTGTCGATGCGCAAGGTCGCCGAACACCTCGGCGTCGGCACCATGTCGCTGTACACCTATGTGCCCGGCAAGGCCGAGCTGCTCGACGTCATGGTCGACGCGGTGCACGCGGACTGCACCGGCCCCTATCCGGAGGACGCGGGCTGGCGGGACCGGCTGCGCCAGGTCGCGGAGGAGAACTGGGCGCTCTACCAGCGGCACCCGTGGCTGCGGCACGTCGCCTCACCACGTGGCGGCCTCGGCCCGAACGTGATCGCCAAGTACGAGCACGAACTGCGTGCGGTGGACGGCATCGGGCTCAGCGATATGGAGATGGACCTGGTGATCGGCCAGATCGGCTGGCACGTGCACAGCGCGGCGCGCGAGCACCTGGACGCGGCCGAGCTCGAGGCGCACTCCGGGGTCAGCGACATGGAGTGGTGGTCCACCGCGGGCCCGCTGCTGTCCAGGGTGCTGCCCGCGGACCGGTTCCCGGTGGCCACCAGGGTGGGCACCGCCGCCGGTGAGGAGAACCAGGCCGCGAGCAACCCGAAGCGGCTGCTCGCCTTCGGCCTGGAACGCATCCTGGACGGGATCGAGGCGCTGCTCGCCGACCGCTGAGCCAGCGGCAGATCTCAGGAACCACCGGCTCCGGTGGAGATCAGGCTCTGCGGGACATCCTGGTCCGAGTTGAGCGCCTCGAACATCTGCTTCGCCTTCGACTTGCTCCACACGACCGAACCGCCGGAACTGCCCGAGACCGGGACGATCGTGGTGTTCACCCCGCCGCTGGAGATCCCGCGCAGGTCCCAGGCGAGCCCGATCAGGTTCCACACGTGGTCGGTGTCGTCCACGGTGAGCGAGCCGGGCAGATCGGCGAGCAGCGGGAACAGCCGGAAGGGGTTGAGGAAGGTCGCCGGGCTGGCCATCTGATCGGCCAGCGCCCCGATGAACTCGCGCTGGTGATTGGTGCGCGCGTAGTCACTCGCCGCGAAGGCGTGCCTGCTGCGGACGTAGCCGAGCGCGTGCTGGCCGTCCAGGTCTTGGCAGCCTGCCTTCAGGTTGATGCCCGCCATGTCGTCCTTGGCCGGCTCCTTGAGGCACATGTTCACCCCGCCGACATCGTCGACGATCCCGGCGAAGCCGCCGAACCCGATCTCCATGTAGTGATCGAGGCGCATTCCGGTGTTCTGCTCCACGGTCTTCGCGAGCAGTTGCGGGCCGCCGTAGGCGAAGGCCGCGTTGAGCTTCGTCCTGCCGTGGCCGGGGATGTTCACCAGCGAATCGCGCATCAGGCTGATCAGCGTCGGCTTGGTGCCGTTCGACGGCAGGTGCAGCAACATCATCGTGTCGGTGCGCTTACCGCCCGCGTCCTGCGAGGTCCCGGTGTGCAGCTTCGCCGCCTGCTCCTCGTCGAGACCCTCACGGCTGTCCGAACCGACGATCAGCCAATTGGTGCCCTCACCGGCCGCGGGCTTGCCCGAGTAGTCGGTGATCGCGTCAACCCGGTTGAGCGAGGTGTCGATGTACACCCCGAAGCCGACGATCAGCACCACGAGCAACAGCACGATCAGGCCGATGATCCGGCGCGGCCGCCACCGGCGCCTGCGCTTGCGCGCCGTGGGCGGACGGCGACCGTAGTCCTCGCCGCCGCGCGGGCGCCCGCCACCCGGATCGCGCTCCGTGCGCGCGGGCGGACGGTACCCCTCGGGTGTGACACGCCCGCGCGCTCCCTCGGGAGCCGCGCGCCCGCGGGGCGGAGTCGGCCGGTACCCCGGTGGCCGGTAGCCACCTCCCTGGTTGCCGTATCGATCCACGATGCCTCGCTGACCACCGTTCATACTCGAAAGGACGTGTCGGCGCGCTACGGGTTGTCACCGAGCGGCCGCGTGCAGGCGGCCAGTGTAGGGCACGCCACGTCACGCTAACGTTGGCCTCGTGACGCTGCTTTCCCGATCCGGCCCTTCCTCCGCTCCTCGAGCCGCAGGCGGTCCTGCGATGCCCGGAAAGGACCGCCTCTCGTGACCGAGCATCTGAGCATTCCCACGCCCGCCGGCTCCTTCGACGCGATCGCGGCCGGCCCGGAGGACGGACGCGGCGTACTGCTGCTGCACGGCTTTCCCCAGTCCTCGCTGGAGTGGTCGCACCAGCTGGCCGAGCTCGGCACGCACGGCTACCGCGCGATCGCCTTCGACCAGCGCGGCTACTCCCCTGGCGTGCGCCCCAGCGAGGTGGCCGAGTACACCGATGAGCAGCTGTGCGCGGATGTTCTCGCGGTCGCCGATGAGCTCGGCTGGAGCCGGTTCGACCTCGTCGGGCACGACTGGGGCGCCTACGTCGCCTGGGCGACCGCGGCCGGAAGCCCGGACCGGGTGCGCACCCTGACCGCGGTCTCGGTCCCGCATCCCGCGCCGTTCCGCGAGGCCGTGCGCACCGACGAGGACCAGCAGACCCGTTCGCGGTATATGCAGACCTTCCGTCAGGCCGGGGTGACCGAGCGTGCCTTCGCGGAGAATCCACAGGCCTTCGCCGCCCTGTTCGAGCGCGCCGTCCCGCACGATCACGTGCGCGAGTACCTGGAACGGCTCGCCGAACCGGGCGCCCTGACCGCCGCGCTGAACTGGTACCGCGCCATGCACCTGAACGGACCGGTGGATCCCGTCACGGTGCCCACGATGTACGTGTGGAGCACCGAGGATGTCGCGGTCGGTTCCACTGCGGCACTGGCCACCGAGCACTACGTCACCGGGCCCTACCGGTTCGAGATGCTCGAAGACCTGACGCACTGGTTGCCCGAGCAGGCCGCCGAACGGCTCTCCGCCCTCCTGCTCGAACACCTCGCGGCACATCGCGCGTAATCTGCACCCACATGACGCTGTTCGAACCGACCGGTCAGGGCTGGACCCAGATCCTCGAGCTGCTGATAGCGCTCGTGCTGTGTTCGCTGATCGGCCTCGAGCGCCAGATCAAGCAGAAGAGCGCCGGGCTGCGCACACACACCCTCGTCGGACTGGGTTCCGCGCTGTTCGTGCTGTTCTCCAAGTACGGATTCGCCGATGTGCTCGCCGAGGGGCGCGTCGTGCTCGACCCGTCCCGGGTGGCCGCGCAGATCGTGTCCGGCATCGGCTTCATCGGCGGCGGGCTGATCTTCGTCCGCCGCGATGTGGTGCGGGGGCTCACCACCGCCGCCGTGGTCTGGGTGTCCGCCGCCGTCGGCTGCGCCTCGGCCGCCGGGCTGCCGCTGCTGGCCGCCGTGGTCACCGGGGCGCACTTCCTCGTGGTGTACGGCTATCCGCCGATGGTGCGGATACTGATGAAGGCCCGCCCGTCGAGCACCGTGGTCCGGGTGCGCTACGCCGACAGCAGAGGTGTGCTGCGCGTGGTGCTCGGCATCGCGACCGGTGCCGGGTTCACCATCGGTGATCTGAGCACGCGCCGGGACGAGGACCCGCTCACCGGAGGGGTGGACGTGCGGATCCGGGTCACCGGGACCACGCCGGTACACGAACTGGTCAGCTCGCTGTCCGAGGTGGACGGCGTGTATTCGGTCCGCACCGAGGACGACGACGCGGACGAAGAGGAGGAAGAGACCGACTAGGCGCGGTCTAGGCCTGCTTGGCCCGCCCGGTCCTGGTCTTCGTGGCACCGCCGCGCCCACGCAGCTGTGCACCGGACTCGCAGAGCACCCGGTGCACGAACCCGTAGGAGCGTCCGGTCGAGGCGGCGAGCACCCGGATGCTCGCCCCCTTTTCGTACTTTTTCTTCAGGTCGGTGGCAAGCTTGGTTCGGTGATTGCCGGTGATACGGGCACCCTTTTTCAGTTCAGCCACTTTTCCCCGCCTCCAGAAGGTCGCGGCTTGTTCCCGTCAGCAGACATGATCGAACAATGACCTAGATCACGCCAGGCGAAACTGGGAAATCCGCCTCCGATGGCCATATCGCTCACCCGGTTGGCGCAGTTCGGCCTACCCAGACGCGTCCTGCCTCGTTTCGGTCCGGACCGAAACGAGGGCGCCGTACGGTGACCGTATGACGGACCCACGACTGGCGACCAGACTCGGTGGTGAGGCCGACTTCGCGGTACCCGCGGAGCTCATCGGCCACCCGGCACGCGCCGCGATGCTGCTCGCGCTCGTCGACGGGCGCGCGCTGCCGATGTCGATGCTCGCCAGCGAGGCGGGGATCGCCGCGTCGACCGCGAGCGAGCATCTCGGCAGGCTCGTGGACGGTGGCCTGCTGCACACCCGTAAGGAAGGCAGGCACCGCTACTACGAGCTGGCCTCCGCGGCGGTGGCCGAGGTACTCGAACAGCTCGCCCGGCTCGCCCCGCCGCGCCCGGTGCGCTCGCTGCGCGCGGGCACTCGGGCGGCCGCGCTGCGGTTCGCGCGCAGCTGCTACGACCACATCGGCGGGCACCTCGGGGTCGCCCTGATGCGCTCGCTGCTCGACCGGCAGGCGATCGTGGGCGGGGACGGCAGGCACCACGAGGGCGACGGCGACCGGCTCTCCGCGCCGGGGCGGGTGCTCGAATACCGGCTCACCGGCACCGCGCACACCCTGCTCACCGAGCTCGGCACCGAACTGCCGATGACCGGAAGGCGCACCGTCGGTTACTGCGTCGACTGGACCGAACAGCGCCACCACCTCGCCGGTACCTTCGGCGCGGTACTGCTGCGCACCTGCGAGGACCGGGGCTGGATCGTCCGGGATGTGCGCGGTATCCGGCGGGCGATCGGCGTCACCGAACCGGGCAGGCGGGCGTTCGCCGAGCATTTCGGCATCGATGTGAACGCGCTCACCACCGGCTGAGCACATTTCGGCCGTACCCGAATATCCGTGGCCCTAGCGTCGATCGCATGCAAGGGGTCACCACACAGCGATCGGCCGGACGACAGGGACGGGTGCTCAACGCCCGGCTGCTCACCCTCAGCCTCGGCTTTTTCGTGGTCATCATGGACGCCACGATCGTCAACACCGCGAATCCCACCATCGGGGCGCAGCTGCACGCGGGACTCGGTGCGCTGCAATGGGTTCTGGACGGCTACACCCTGGTGTTCGCCTGCCTGCTGCTCACCGGGGGAAGCCTGGCCGACCGGTTCGGCGCGCGCCGGGTGTTCCTCACCGGGCTGCTGCTGTTCGCCGTCGCCTCGGCCGGCTGCGGTCTCGCCACCGATGTCACGGTGCTCAACCTCGCCCGCGTGCTGCAGGGCATCGCCTCGGCCTTCGCGCTGCCCAGCTCCCTCTCGTTGATCGCGGCGAGCTTCCCCGATGCCACCAGGCGCGCCCGCGCGATCGGCATCTGGGGCGCGGTCGGCGGGATCGCGGCCAGCACCGGACCGCTGGCCGGTGGCGTGCTCACCGGGACACTCGGCTGGCGGCCGATCTTCCTGATCAACATCCCGATCTGCCTGATCGCCGCGCTGCTGACGATCCGAACCATTCCCGCACCGGCCCCGCGCGCCGGGGTCGGCTTCGACCTGACCGGCCAGCTGACCCTGGTACTGGCCTCGGCCGTGCTCGTTTTCGGGCTGATCAACGGAAAACACGGCTGGGCGGATCCGCTCACCCTCGGCCCGATCGCGCTCGGCCTCGCGGGGTTCGCGGTGTTCGGCCTGGTGGAACGCCGGGTGCGCACACCGATGTTCCCGCTCCCGCTGCTGGGTCACCCCGGCCTCCGGCACTCGCTGCTGGTGGGTTGCGCGATCAACACCGGGCTCTACGGGATCCTGTTCGTGCTGACGTTCTTCTTGCAGCACACCAGGAATCTGCCTCCGCTGCTCGCCGGTCTCGGGGTCGCTCCGCTCGCGGCGATCACCTTGTTCGGCTCCGCGTTCTCCGGCCGGGCCATGGTGCGGTTCGGCACGAAACCGGTGCTGTGCACCGGGGTTTCTCTCGCCGCCCTCGGCGCCGGATGGCTCGCCGCGACCGCGCACGCCCCGTACCCGGCCCTGCTGCCCGGCATGGTGCTGCTCGGGTTCGGCGTCTCGTTCACGATGCCCGCGGCCACCGCGACCGCGATCGGCTCGGTCCCCGCGGAGCGCGCCGGGCTCGCCTCCGGGGCGCTCAACGCCAGCAGGCAGTTCGGCAGCGCGATCGGGGTCGCGGTGCTCGGTTCACTGAGCGAATCCGGCGGGATGGCGCTCGCCGGGATCGCCGGCGCCCTCGCCCTGCTCCTCGCCGTGCCCTCGGCGCTGCGGGCCGGTCGGTCCCGCGCGGGGACTGCCGCGTAGGCCCCGGTGCTCAGCGCTTCCTGCCGACCGCGGCGTACATCGCGGACGCTTCCGGATCCTCGGCTTCCACCGGATCATCGGGGCGCCACTGCTTGGTCCACACCACGCCGGGCTCCACCAGTTCATAGGGCCCCAGCATCGCGGTGAAGCGTTCCTTGCTCCGCAGATGCCCGGAACGGTTCGCCGAGGCCGTGTACCGCGCGGCCACCGCTGCCGTCCGCATCCCCGCTGTTCCCTCGGCGGTGGCGTGCGAGACGATCACGTGGCTTCCCGGAACCGTGGCCGCGGCGTACCGGGCGAGGATCCCGTCCGGGTCCTCCTCATCCGGGACGAAATGCAGGATCGCCAAGGCCATCACCGTGACCGGTTCGGTGAAATCGAGCAGTTCCCCGGCCTTCTCGATCACCTCGTCCACGTCCTGCAACCGGGCCCGCACGGATACGGCCCGCTCGTCCCCGGCCAGCTTTCGCACGCCGTGGGCGGCCGCGATCGGTTCACTGTCCACGTATACGATCTTCGCGTCCGGGTGCACCACGCGGGCCACCTCGTGGGTCGGGTGCGCCGTCGGGATACCGGCGCCCAGATCCAGGAACTGCCGGACCCCCTGTTGCGCGGCGAACCGCACCGCGCGGCCCTGGAACCGGCGGTTGGCGATGGCCGCGATCCGAGCCTCGGGCAGGATCGCGAGCATCGTGTTCGCGAATTCCCGGTCGGCCTCGAAGTTCGCGCCGCCACCGAGGTAGTAGTCGTAGACCCGCGCCACGTTCGGCGTCGTGGTGTCGATGTCCTGCTCGTTCATCTGGTCACGACTTCCTGCCTACAGCGGCGTAGATGGCGAGGTGATCGGCGTCCCCGGGAACGTCCCGGTTGTCCTCCGGGGGCCACTGCGCCGTCCACGTGATCCCCCGGTTCCACGAGGTCGTGGGGCGCCAGGATCGCGGCGAGCTCCTCCTTGGTGCCCACGTATGCCGAATAGTTGGTCCTGCCCTGATACCCGACGGCCACTTTCCGGACCCGGTCGGCGCCCACGCCTTCCACGGTGCCGTGCGAGGCGATCAGGCAGCTGCCCGGCACGGTGGCCTGCACGTATCGGTTCATCGGAGTCCAGCAATGCCCCGGCCAGTGCCGGAACCGTGTCGACGTCTTGGAGTTCCGCCTGCACGACAAGGGAATTCCCGTCATCCTCCAGCCTTCGGCGGGCGTATCTCATGCGTCGGATCCACATTCGGAATACCGGCGCCCAGATCCAGCAACTGCCGAACCCCCTGCTCCGCCGCGAACCGCGCCGCACGCCACAGACAATCCCGGTTCCTCGGCCGCGGCCCGGCCCTCCGGGAGGACCTGCAACACCCGCTGCGCGAGTTCCCGGTCCGCCTTGAAGTTCGCGCCGCCACTCAGGTAGTAGTCATGGGCCCGCGCAACATCGCGCGTCCTCGAATCGATCCCAGCCGAATGGTCTGGTGACCGTTCCTCGGTCATGACTACTCCGTCCGTCGACGTGTCGCGGAGCCCCATGTTGGCACAGCCGGCCACACGCCGTCGCACGGCCGGAGTACCGGTTCAGTATCTAGGCGAGTTCGATGAGCTCGCGGTACTCGTCCGACCAGAAGTCCTCGGTGCCATCCGGCAACAAAATCACCCGTTCGGGTTCGAGCGCGTCCACGGCGCCCGGGTCGTGCGTGACCAGCACGACCGCACCCGCGTAGGAGCGCAGCGCGGAGAGCACCTGCTCGCGAGAGGCCGGATCCAGGTTGTTCGTCGGCTCGTCGAGCAGCAGCACGTTCGCCTGGCTGGACACCAGTCCGGCGAGCGCCAGCCTGGTTTTCTCCCCGCCGGAAAGCGTGCCCGCCGGTTGTTCGAGCTGCTCGCCGGTGAACAGGAAGGTGCCGAGCAGGGTACGCAGCCGCTGCGCGTCGATGTCCGGGGCGAGGTGACGGATGTTCTCCCACACGCTCGCGGCGTGGTCGAGCGTCTCGTGTTCCTGGGCGTAGTACCCGATCCGCAGGCCGTGCCCGGGAACAAGGGAACCCGAGTCGGACTTCTCCATCCCGCCGATCAGCCGCAGCAGGGTGGTCTTGCCCGCGCCGTTGAGCCCGAGCACCACGACCCGTGAACCGCGATCGATGGCGAGGTCCACCCCGGTGAAGATCTCCAGCGAGCCATAGGACTTGGACAGGTTCTCCGCCTGCAACGGGGTTTTCCCGCATGCGGCCGGTTCCGGGAAGCTGATCTTCGCGACTTTGTCGCTGACGCGTTCCTCATCCAGGTTGGACAGCATCTCCTCGGCACGGCGGGCCATGTTCTTGGCCGCGACCGCCTTGGTGGCCTTCGCGCCGAGTTTCGCCGCCTGCGCTTGCAAGGCCGTGGCCTTCTTCTCGGCGTTCGCCCGCTCCCGGCGGCGGCGTTTCTCATCGGTGGCGCGCGCGTCGAGATAGCGTTGCCAGCCCATGTTGTAGAGGTCCACCTCGCCGCGCTGGGCGTCGAGGAACCACACCTTGTTCACCACATCGCCGAGCAGTTCGACATCGTGGCTGATCACCACCAGTCCGCCGTCGTGCTGCTTGAGGAAACCGCGCAGCCAGGAGATCGAGTCCGCGTCGAGGTGGTTGGTCGGCTCGTCGAGCAGCAGTGTGGTGCTCGATCGCCCGCTGGCCCCGGCCTGGGCGGCGGCGAACAGGATGCGCGCAAGCTCGACCCGGCGCCGCTGCCCACCGGAGAGGGTGCGCAAGGGCTGCGGGAGGATGCGGTCCTCGAGGCCGAGGTTCGCGCAGATCCGGGCGGCTTCGCTCTCCGCGGCGTATCCGCCGAGCGAGGCGAACCGCTCTTCGAGCTTGCCGTAGCGGACGATCGCCTTGTCCCGTGCGGAATCGTCGGCGAGCTCGGCCATCTCGGTCTGCGCCTTCTCCATCCGGCGCAGCAGTTCGTCGAGCCCGCGCGCGGAGAGCACCCGGTCCTTCGCCGAGGTCTCCAGGTTGCCCTCGCGCGGGTCCTGGGGAAGGTAGCCGAGTTCCGCCGTGGGGACCACGGATCCCGAATAGGGTTCGCCCTCCCCGGCGAGTACGCGCAGCGTGGTGGTCTTGCCCGCGCCGTTGCGCCCGACGAGGCCGATGCGGTCGCCGGGCTGCACCCGCAGGTTCGCGCCGGAGACGAGGATGCGTGAGCCCGCGCGCAGTTCGAGCTCGGTTGCCGAAATCATGGTGAAAACTCCCGGAAAATGGTCAGGTCAGTGGGCAGGCTTCTCCCCGGATACGGGTCAGCCGGCTATTCGACCCAGACCATCGAGCGGGCGCAGGGCCCGAATTCCACCAGAATCACGAGTTCAGTTTACGTGCCGGGGGCAACGGATTTATCGCTCGGGTGAGCGGTCTCATGAATCAGGATCTCCACCCCGGTCGCCGCCCGGGCGACCTCGTCGAGCAGTTCCCGCCGCGGTTCGCCGATCTGCGGCCGCCACGGTTCGGCCAGCGCAGGCTCTCGTCCCCGGCGAGGACTACGGCGTCCAGCCGGTCCAGTTCGGGGACCAGCACGCGGCGGATGTCCTCGGCGGCCGCGCGCAGCGAGGCCCTGGCCTGCCGGTCGGTGGAGGATCGCCGCACGATCCCGTCCTCGGCGATCCCGAGACTGTGCGCGCGGCTGCGCACCAGAGCCAGGCCGATCCGGCGCGGCCGTTCCAGGTGCGCGAGCAGCGGGCCGAGCTCCAGTCCGGGTTCGGTCCGCTCCGCCTGCCCGAACGGGCCGTAGGGCACCGGTATCTGCGCATAGCTGCCGTCCACGGCGGTCACCCGCACGCTGCGCGCGGTGATCGAGGTGCTTTCCGCGCCCCATGGCCCGCCGTGAACCGCTCGAACCAGCCACGCACCCGCGGGCGCGCCACCCTGATCCGTCTCCCGTTCACGGCCGGACGCCGAGCCACAACGGCACGGGGTGACCGGTCTGCGCGGGCCCCGAGACGCGCACCTTCGTGAACCCCGCCTCGGCGAGCAGCGAACGCACTTGTTCGGCGGGAAGCACCCGGTGCACCGTGGTCGCCGTGTCCACAAGCACCCAGCGGCCACCGGTCTTGCGCAGCCGCAGCACATCGATACTGTACGAGCTGCCGTCCGCGGACCACTCCCACATCGAGGTGATCAGCTCGCGGCCACCGTCATGGCGCAGTACCCGCGGCGGTGCCGTGACCGGGCGCGGTTCGCGGAAGACGGGCACCGCGGCAACGAGCACCCCGCCGGGGCGCAGTGCGGTCAGCGTGGCGCGCAGGAAACCGGGAAGCGTTCCGTCCGCGGCGCGCCGGGGAAAGACGTCCTCGGCGCAGTGCACCGCGTCGAGGCTGCCGTAGGAGCCGTGTTCTCCGGACTCGTCGAGCCGCCCGATCCGGTTCGGCCGCTCCCCCAGCTCCGCGATCGTGAGTGCCAGGACCGCGTCCGCGGGTGCCTCCACGGCGCCGTCACCGCGCTGCACCGGCACTGGGGGCGCCTCGGCTGACGCGAAGCTGCGGGGATCGCGAGACACGGCGACACCGTATGTCCTCGCCTCACCGGGACCAAACAGGCGCCCGTCACGTGTGTCGCACCCTTCGATCGTAGGTACCCGAATCGGGGTCCGTGTGGGTAAATACTCGATGCGTACTACGACCGCGACAGCGGGGAGTCAGCATGACAACGGCGGTGCCGCGACCCGGCATCCACGGCATGGATGGCGTTAACGCTATCGACCAATCGGCTCACGAGGCCGGTAAGCTCCACGAACTGCTCGAACGCGGACCGTTCCCGGACGCCCTGCGCGCCGCGATCGCCGCGAGCGGGCTGAGCCTGGACCGGGTGCAGTATCGGCTGCGCCGTCGTGGTGTACGGGTCAGTGTGGCCACACTCAGCTACTGGCAGTCGGGACGGCGGCGTCCGGAACGCCCGACCTCCCTGGATGCGCTCGCCCATCTCGAGGCGGTGCTCGACCTGGCCCCCGGGGCGCTCTCCGCGCTGCTCGGGCCGCCGCGTCCGCGGGGAAGGCGTGGCCAGGACGGACTGCCCACGATCGAGTCGTTCTGGGGATCGCGTTCCACGGTGAGCCAGCTGCTCTCCGACTTCGACACGACCACCGATCTGCAGCTGCGCAGGCTCTCCCAGTACGACTACGCCACCATCGGCGCCAACCGGGTGATGCGCTCGCACTTCTCCCGTCAGGTCATGCGCGCCGAGCACGACGGCCCGGATCGCTGGCTGCTCGTCTACGACTGGGGCGAGGATGTGCGCGGGCTCGAACGGCCCCGGCCGGAGATCACCCATGTGCGCAACTGCAGCATCGGCGCGGTGCGCACCCATGAGGACACCAGCCTGTTCTGCGTGGAGCTGGTGTTCGCCCGCCCGCTGCGCCGCGGCGAGACCCTGCTGTTCGAATACGAGCTGCGCAATCCCGGCGCGGACCGGACCCTCTCCGAACCGGTGGACCACGTCGCGCGGAAGTTCCGTACCCCGTGCCGGGAGTACTTGCTCGAGGTCCGGTTCGATCCGGGTGCCGTTCCCGCGCGGTGCCAGCAGTACAGCGTGCAGCACGAGGATTTCGTGCGCCGTACCCGCAATCTGGCGGTGGACGAGGACGGCGGGGTGCACACCCTCGCGATGGACTTCGGCGCCGGGGAGTTCGGCGTGCGCTGGGATTGGTGAGCCCTTCTCGCTAGAGCACGAGGGTCTCGGTCCACGGGGTTCCGGTGCGCCCGGTGATCGCGTCCAGCAGCGCCACTGCCTGTGAATCGGTCACCGAGGCCACGTAGTCGAGCACGGCGCGCCCCCTGGCGAGTTCGCGCACCGCCCCGGGCACCTCGGAACGTTCCCTGGTGGTGCTCATGAGCAGTTCGGGCGCCTCCTTGGCGATCGTGGCGTACTCCCCCGCGGCGAGCTCCACGAGATCACGCAGCCGTGCGGGCAACCGGTCGACCTCGTGCCGGTCGGTGAGCCACGCGGTGAGCTCCTCGACCAGGGTGGTCAGCAGCCGAGCCTGACCGCGCTGGTGCATCGCGAAATCCGCGCGCCGCAACACGAACCGCTCGTGCACGAACTTCAGCACCTGTGCCTCGTGCCAGGGTTCGGCATCGAAGAGCACGTGCCCGGAGCGCACCGGCGGCCGCGCCACGAGCCGCACCCCGTCCACGAGCCGGGCGGCCCAGGTGCTGAAGAACCGCGCCACCGCCTGCTCGGCCCCGGTCGATCCGTCGAACGGGCTGGTGAGCAGGCCGTCGACCAGCTCGGTCCGTACCCGGCCCACCGCGGCGGCGAATGCCTCGTCGTCCACCGCCCAGGAGTCCTTCGCGTGCAGCCGCCTGCGCAGTGCCTCGAGCGCGCTGCCCGGGCGGACCCCCGGTGGCTCCAGTGCCTCGGCGGGCAGCGCCGCGAACTGCTCCGCCCCGGAGAGCCATCCGGACAACTCCGCCGAGACGCTGGTGTGCTGCAGCACCCCGATCCGGTAGAAGTCCTCGACATCGTTGATGGCGTTCGCGATGTCATCGGCGGTGTCCATCACCGAAGCCTCGACGGTCTGTCTCCAGGGCTCGATCAGCTTCGCGAACGGCGCCCGCGCGGTGCGCATGTCCTCGAGCTCGGTGACATAGGCACCGAACTTCGCCGAGCCCGCGCTGTCCGGTGCCGCCGCACCGCGCGGAAGCGGGCGCATCGTGCTCGGATGCGGCTGCGGATCCGAGCGCCTGCTCCACGGATACTTCAGCACCGCGGCCCTGGTCGCCGCGGTCAGATCCAGCCCGGCAGCGATCGGGCCCGTGGTGTCGATACTGGTGATGATCCGGAAAGACTGGGCATTGCCCTCGAAGCCGTCCGGTAGCCCGAACCGGTCGCGGGCCATCCGGTCGAGCACCTCCTCGCCGAGATGCCCGAACGGGGCGTGCCCGAGATCGTGCGCCAGCGCGGCCGCCTCGGCGACGTCCGGGTCACAGCCACCGAGCTGAGCGGCCAGAGCCGCCGCCGATTCGTCCGCGCACAGCCGCTCCGCGATCACCCGCGCGATCTGCGCGACCCGCAGACTGTGCGTCAGCCGGTTGTGCAGCAGCAGGCCCGAACCACCCGGGCTCACCACCTGGGTCACCCCGCCGAGCCGGGAGAAGTACGGCGAGGAAGCCACCCGGTCGCGGTCGACGCGGAAAGGATCTGCGGCCAGATCGCGCGCCGGGGCGGTCACATTGCGGCTCTCCCGCTGCTCATTCATCGGATGCGACCTTACCCGCAGCGGAGGCTAAGGAATCGTAGGCGTTTTGTCGGATACCGCCCGCATCATCCGCCCCATGAGCGAACTCGCGACCGAAGCCGCCGGGCCGCTCGCAGTCTTCGGCCCACTCACGATGCGCCGGTTCAATCGCCAGACCTGACCGCCCTCGTGGCGAAGAAGAGGAACCGCGGCTTCGTACTGATGGTCCGGTATTCCTCGGGGAACAGCTCCCGGCACTCGGGCACCGGGGCCGGTTCGGTGAGCCGCTCGATCGCGAACCCGGAAACCCGCAGGGCCTCGGTCATCGCGGTGAGCGGGCGGTGCCAGAACCGCATCGTCACCATTCGGTCCCCCGCGGGCCAGTCCTCGGTGGAGGCATAGGTCGCGAAGTAGTCCTCGCCGCTGGACTCCGCGAAGTCCATCGTGGGGTGATGGGTGGAGAACACCAGCCGTCCCCCGGGCTCGAGCACCCGGTGGAACTCCCGCAGCGTCGGCTCCCAGTCCCGCAGATAGTGCAGTACCAGTGGCGCGATGACCAGGTCGAAACCATTGTCCGGCAGCGGAAGCGGCTCTGCGAGATCAGCGTGCAGCAGCAACGCCTGCGCACCGAGCCGTTCCCTGGCGAGCGCCAGGATCCCCGCACTCGAGTCGATGCCGGTCACGCTCGCACCCCCGGACGACAGCGCTTCGGCGTGCGCCCCCGATCCACAGCCCGCGTCCAGCACCCGGAGGCCGCGCACATCCCCGGCGAGCGCGAGGGTCGCGGGCCGCTCGTAGTAGGCGTTGTACGCGTTCCGCTCGTTGTGCCGCGCGTAATCCTCGGCCAGCACGTCATAGTCGTTGAAGCTCACAGCGGTCGAGACTAATCGGGCAGGTCAAACCGTTTGCCCGCGCGAAACCGGCGATTCCCGGCCGGACATCCGGAGATGCGCTCTGTCAGCGCGTCCAGCCTCGACCAACCCGTTCGGGTAGCCGATCAGGTCAGGACACCAGCACTCTCCGTATCTCCGCTGACCGGGCAGATAACGCCGGTAGCGGCACTCGGCACGTTTCGCTTCCCGGCACCGCGGCCACCACCCCGCCGACCATCCACAGTGGACAGATGGCGCTAGGTTCCGGCTATGGCACGGACCCGCTGCTTCGAACGAGCTCCCGAGCCGGGCACCGCGACCGAGAACCTGCCGAATCCACCCGGCTATGCCATCCGGATATATACCGGCGGTCGCGCGAATGTCACAACTGTTAGCTTTCCGCCAAGTACACCCGATCGGGTAATGCGCTGCCCAAAGACACGTGTTTCAGTACCACGCTAGTCTCACGCCCATGGGCAATCGCGAGGACCTGATGACCGGAGCGCTGCAGTGCTTGCGTGAGAAGGGGTACGCGCGCACCACCGCCAGAGACATCACTTCCGTCGCCGGGACCAGCCTCGCCGCGATCGGTTACCACTTCGGTTCCACGCAAAATCTACTCAACGAAGCCGCGAAGTCACTCGCCGAACAGTGGTTCGCCGCCCGCACCCGGGCCCGTGAAGCGACCACCGGGATCGAGGACCCGGCGGAACGGCTACTCGCCTTCTTCCGGGAAGTGGTCGAGACGTTCACTAGTGACCGGCCCATGACCAAGGCGATCGTGGACATGATGCTGCAGGTCGATCACGTCAAGGAGATCCGTGAGGTCGCCCTGGCCACCTTCCGGCCCGCGATCATCGACTACCTCGTCGCGTTCGAGGGAGTCTCACCCGAATCCGTGGACGAACACACCATCCGCACCGCGGGCAACGTCTACCTCGCGGTGTTCCACGGCCTGATGCTGCACTACGTACTCGACCCGGAAAGCGCGCCCAAACCCGAGGATTTCGTGGCCGGAATGCGCGCGATCGCGGCCCGGCTCGCTCCCGCGAACATGGAACGAGCCTGACCGCGATCAGCACACGCCGCCGGAATACGCTTGACGGCCTCAGATGGTGAAGCCAAGGGCGCGCAACTGCTCGCGCCCTTCATCGGTGATCTTCTCCGGGCCCCAGGGCGGCATCCAGACCCAGTTGATCCGGACCTCGCCGACGACACCGCCACCCGGGCCACCGGTCAGGGCCGACATGGTCTGGTCCTCGATGACATCGGTGAGCGGGCAGGCCGGCGAGGTCAACGTCATGTCGAGGGTGACGCTGTTGTCCGGCTCGACGTGCACGTCGTAGAGCAGCCCGAGATCGACCACGTTGATGCCGAGCTCCGGGTCGACCACATCACGCATGGCCTCTTCGATCTCGTCGATCCGCGCGGCCTGGTTCCCGGCATCGCCCGGCTCGGGCATGTCCGCAGCGGTGCGGCCGTCACGGCTGGTTTCGGTTTGCGTCTCGCTCATCGGTATACCTACTTTTCCGCGTCGACTGCGTTAGCTTTCACGAGCGCGTCCTTGAACGCCATCCACCCGAGGAGGGCACATTTCACTCGCGCCGGGTACTTGGCTACCCCGGCGAACGCGATGGCGTCCTCGAGCACATCCTCGTCCGGCTCGACCTTGCCCCTGCCCTGCATGAGCTCCACGAAGGCGTCCATCGTGGCCAGCGCGTCCTTGGCGGGCCTGCCGATGACCAGGTCGGTGAGCACCGAGACAGCAGCCTGGGAGATCGAGCAGCCCTGACCATCGTAGGACACATCGGCGACCTGCTCGCCGTCCAGCCGCACGCGCAGGGTTATCTCGTCCCCGCAGGTCGGATTGACCTGGAAGGACTCACCGTCGAACGGCTCGCGCAGCCCGCGGGCGTGCGGGTGCTTGTAGTGGTCGAGGATGATCTCCTGGTACATCGAGTCCAGCTGCATGAACCAACCAACCTGCCTAGACCTTGAAGAATTCCTGCGCCGCGCGAACACCCTCGAACAGCGTGTCCACTTCGGACAGTTCGTTGTACAAGTACGGCGTGGCCCGCACGGTCGCCGGGATACCGAACCGCTGGTGCAGCGGCCATGCGCAGTGGTGCCCGACGCGGACGGCGACCCCGTAGGAGTCGAGCACCTGACCGACATCGTGCGGGTGCACCCCGTCCACGGTGAAGGACACGACCGCGCCGCGCTGTTCGGTGGTCTCCGGCCCGACGATGGTGACCCCGGGGATCTCTCCGAGACCGCGCAACAGCGCCGCGGTGAGCTCCCGCTCGTGTTCGGCGATCGCACCCATGCCGAGCAGCTTCAGATAGTCCACCGCCGCGCCGAGACCGACCGCCTGGGCGATCATCATGCTGCCCGCCTCGAACCGCTGCGGCGGCGGCGCGAACGTGCTTCCGGCCATCCGTACCATCTCGATCATCGAGCCACCGGTGAGGAACGGGGGCATCGCCTGGAGCAGTTCGGAACGCCCGTAGAGCACACCGACCCCGGACGGTCCGAGCATCTTGTGCCCGGAGAACACCGCGAAATCCACCCCGAGCGCGCCGAAGTCCACCCCGCTCTGTCCATGAACCCCGTGCGGCACCGACTGGCAGGCATCGAGCACGGTCAGCGCGCCGACCTCGTGGGCCTTGCGCACCAGCGTCTGTACCGGGTTGACGGTGCCGAGCACGTTCGACTGGTGGGTGAAGGCGAGGACCTTCGTCCGTTCGGTGACCAGCTCGTCGATGTTCGAGAGGTCGAGCCTGCCTTCCCCGGTGACCCCGAACCAGCGCAGCGTGGCACCGGTCCGCTGGCACAACTGCTGCCACGGCACCAGGTTCGCGTGGTGCTCCATCTCGGTGACCACGATCTCGTCACCGGGACCGAGCGCGAACCGCTCCGCCTCCGGACCGGAGGTCGAGGCGTTCCCCATCGCGTAGGCGATCAGGTTGATGCCCTCGGTGGCGTTCTTGAGGTACACCACCTCGTCCGGCTTCGCCCCGACGAACGCGGCGATGTTCGCGCGCGCGTCCTCGTAGGCATCGGTGGCCTCCTCGGCGAGCTGGTGCGCTCCCCGGTGCACGGCGGCGTTGTGCTGCTCGGTGTACTCCCGCTCGGCCTCGAGGACCTGGTTCGGCCGCTGCGAGGTAGCGCCCGAATCCAGGTACACCAAGGGTTTCTCGTCGCGCACGGTGCGCGCGAGGATCGGGAAATCCTTGCGTACCCGTGCGACGTCGATGGCGGTCATACCGTGGCGGCTTCCTTCTTGTTCCCGGTGTAGGCCACGTAGCCCTCTTCCTCGAGCTTGTCGGCCAGCTCCGGGCCGCCGGACTCGACGACCTTGCCGCCGGCGAACACGTGCACGAAGTCCGGCTTGATGTGCTTGAGGATCCGCGTGTAGTGGGTGATCAGCATGATGCCGTGCCCACCGTCCTCGCGGTAGCGGTTCACGCCTTCGGAGACCACGCGCAGCGCGTCCACGTCGAGGCCGGAGTCGGTCTCGTCCAGGATCGCGAACTTCGGGTTGAGCAGGTCGAGCTGCAGGATCTCGTGGCGCTTCTTCTCACCGCCGGAGAAGCCCTCGTTCACGCTGCGCTCGGCGAAGGCCGGATCGATGTCCAGCGCGCCCATCGACTCCTTGACCTCCTTGACCCAGTGGCGCAGCTTCGGGGCCTCGCCACGGACCGCGGTCGCGGCGGTGCGCAGGAAGTTCGACATGGAGACGCCGGGAACCTCGACGGGGTACTGCATCGCGAGGAACAGCCCGGCACGGGCGCGCTCGTCCACGCTCATCTCGAGGACGTCCTCGCCGTCCAGGGTGACCGAGCCGGAGGTGACTTCGTACTTCGGGTGCCCGGCGATCGCGTAGGACAGCGTGGACTTGCCGGATCCGTTCGGGCCCATGATCGCGTGGGTCTCGTCGGACTTGATGGTCAGGTTGACCCCGTGCAGCAGTTCCTTCTGCCCCTCGTCGGTGTTCACCGCGACGTGCAGGTCCTTGATCTCAAGGGTGCTCAATGTTCGTTCCTTCGTTATCGCTTGTGGTGGTTCGGGCCGGCTCAGGCACCGACTGCTTCCAGCTCGGCCTCGATGGCGCTCTCCAGCCGCTCCCGGACCTCCGGGACGTCGATCTTCATCAGCAGCTCGTGGAAGAAGCCGCGCACGACCAACCGCCGCGCCTGGTCCTCCGGAATCCCGCGGGCCTGCAGGTAGAACAGCTGTTCGTCATCGAACCGGCCGGTGGCCGAGGCGTGCCCGGCGGAGACGATCTCCCCCGTCTCGATCTCCAGGTTCGGCACCGAGTCGGCGCGCGCGCCCTGGGTGAGCACCAGGTTGCGGTTCAGCTCGAAGGTCTCGGTGCCCTCGGCGGCCGCCCGGATGAGCACATCGCCGATCCAGACGGTGTGCGCGTCCACGCCCTGCAGAGCGCCCTTGTAGACCACGTTCGAGCGGCAGTTCGGCACCGCGTGGTCCACGAACAACCGGTGCTCGAAGTGCTGGTGCGCGTCCGCGAAGTACAGCCCGTCGAGTTCGGCGTCCGCACCCGGCTGGCTGAACTGCACGGTCGGCGAGACCCGCACCAGGTCGCCGCCGAGGGCGACGAGGGTGTGCCGCAGCGTGGCATCCCTGCCGAGCTTGGTGTGCTGCGCGGAGACGTGCACCGCGTCGTCCGCCCAGTCGGTGACCACCACGACCGAGAGCTTGGCTCCGTCCCCGGCGACGATCTCCACGTTGTCCGCGTAGATCCCGCTCCCCCGGTGGTCGAGCACCACGGTCGCCTCGGCGAACCGCTCGGCACGGACCTGGATGTGCCCGTAGGCGACCTGGTCCGTCCCCGGGCCGGTGACCGTCACGGTGACCGGTCCCTCGAGCTTGGTCTCCGCGGGCACGCTCACCACGGTCGCGGTCTCGAACGCGGAGTACGCCTGCGCGGCGATCCGGTCGCCGGGGATGCCCGCCTCGCCGAGCCGGGAGTCCGTGCGGTCCACGGTCTCCACGCTCGCTTCGCCGATCACCTCGACCGTCGCCGAACCGCTCGGCTCGGCGCTCCCGTCGTGCAGGCCGCGCAGCCTGCGCATCGGGGTGAACCGCCAGTCCTCCTCGCGGCCGCCGGGTACCTCGAACGCGTCGACGTCGTACGAGCGGAACCGCTCTCCCTTGGAAACTTCCGGGACGACGGCTTCCGCCGCCTCCGCAACGTTGGTCGACATCTAGCCGACTGCTCCTTCCATCTGCAGTTCGATCAGCCGGTTGAGTTCGAGCGCGTACTCCATCGGCAGCTCGCGGGCGATCGGCTCCACGAAGCCGCGCACCACCATCGCCATCGCCTCGTCCTCGGTCAGGCCGCGGGACATCAGGTAGAACAGCTGGTCCTCGCTGACCTTGGAGACGGTCGCCTCGTGACCCATGGACACGTCGTCGTTGCGGATGTCCACGTACGGGTACGTGTCACTGCGGCTGACCGTGTCCACCAGCAGCGCGTCGCACTTCACCGTGGAGGCCGAGCCCGTCGCCCGCTTCGCGACCTTGACAAGACCGCGGTACGAGGTACGCCCGCCACCGCGCGCGATCGACTTGGAAACGATCTGCGAGGAGGTGTTCGGCGCCAGATGCTCCATCTTCGCGCCCGCGTCCTGGTGCTGGCCCTCACCGGCGAACGCGACCGAGAGCACCTCGCCCTTGGCATGCTCGCCCATCAGGAAGACCGAGGGGTACTTCATGGTGACCTTGGAGCCGAGGTTGCCGTCGATCCACTCCATGGTCGCGCCCTCTTCGGCCTTGGCGCGCTTGGTGACCAGGTTGTACACGTTGTTCGACCAGTTCTGGATGGTCGTGTACCGGCAGCGGCCGCCCTTCTTGACCACGATCTCCACGACCGCGGAGTGCAGCGAGTCGCTGGAGTAGATCGGCGCCGTGCAGCCCTCGACGTAGTGCACGTAGGCGTCCTCGTCGACCACGATCAGGGTGCGCTCGAACTGCCCCATGTTCTCGGTGTTGATCCGGAAGTACGCCTGCAGCGGGATGTCCACGTGTACGCCCTTCGGCACGTAGATGAAGCTGCCGCCGGACCACACGGAACTGTTCAGCGCGGAGAACTTGTTGTCCCCGGACGGGATCACCGAGCCGAAGTACTCCTCGAAGATCTCCGGGTGCTCGCGCAGACCGGTGTCGGTATCGAGGAAGAGGACGCCCTTCTCCTCGAGGTCCTCACGGATCTTGTGGTAGACGACCTCGGACTCGTACTGGGCGGCCACACCGGCGACCAGCCGCTGCTTCTCCGCCTCTGGGATACCGAGCTTGTCGTAGGTGTTCTTGATGTCCTCGGGAAGGTCGTCCCAGGTCTGGGCCTGCTTCTCGGTGGACCGCACGAAGTACTTGATGTTGTCGAAATCGATCCCGGACAGGTCGGCGCCCCAGTTCGGCATCGGCTTGCGCTCGAACAGCCGCAACGCCTTCAGGCGCTGCTCGAGCATCCACTCCGGCTCGTCCTTCTTGGCCGAGATGTCGCGGACGACGTTCTCATCGACACCACGTCGTGCGCTGGCACCCGCCACATCGTCATCGGCCCAGCCGTACTGGTAGTTACCAAGCGTGGCAAGGGTTTCCTCTTGCGTCAGTGCCTGGTCCGGCTGGGGCTGCGCTGTGGTGGTGCGCTGCTCTGCAGCGGCAGTCATGCGGGTGTTCCTCCATCCTGAGCGTTCGACATCTCAGTTCCTGTTGCGGGACTCTTCGTCCCCTTGGGTACCGCGGGTACGTGCGTCGTACAGACCGCGTCGCCGCGCGCGATGGTGGCCAGCCGCTGTACGTGCGTGCCGAGTGCTTCGGCGAACGCGGCGGTCTCGGCCTCGCAGAGTTCGGGGAACTCCGCGGCAACGTGCGCGACCGGGCAGTGGTGCTGGCAGAGCTGCTCACCAGAACCGAGCGTCCTTGTCGACGCCGCGTATCCCTCTCGGGAAAGCAGGTTGGCAAGGGCGGTGACCCGTTCCTTGTCGTTCTCGCCGGCGAAACGCTTCGCGAGCGAACGGCGCGCCTCGACGAGCGCAGACATCCGCGAGGCCGCGAACGCCCGTACCGCCTCCTCACCGCCGTGTTCACGGAGGAACCGCAGCGCGGAGACCGCGAGATCGTCGTAGGCGTGACCGAACCTCGCCCGTCCCGCCTCGGTGAGCGAGAAGTGCTTGGCCGGCCTGCCACGACCGCGGTGCCCGAGCGTCGGCGCCTGCCGCTCGCACGCCTCACCATCGGCGAGCAGGGCATCGAGATGCCTGCGCACCGCGGCGGCACTGAGCCCGAGCTCCTCGGCGACCGCGGCCGCCGTCACCGGGCCCTGTTCGAGCAGCAACCGTGCGACAAGGTGCCGAGTGCCGCCATCGGGCGCGGTCTCCCCGCGTCCACTGCCAGCCTCGACGTTTTTCACAACACCCATGTTACGTAATTCGGTCAAGCCTGGCCAAGAGGGGTCGGGTTGTCCGTTGTGTCACACCCGGACCGGTTCAGTACTGGAGAGACTCCAGCCGCCTCACCCCGGCAGGACGGACACCACCTCGGGCACCGGTTTGAGGTGTTCGGTCAGCACCCGCACCGCTTCCGCCTCGTCGTTCACGTCCAGCGCGGCGACAAGGGCGCGGTGTTCGGCATCGATCACGCTGAGCCGTTCCGGTCGCGCGCGCATGGCTCGGACGGCCACTCGCTGCTGCCGGGAGCGCAGTGTGTCGTAGAGCTCGGTGAGCACGGTGTTCCCGGCCGCGGCGACCATGCTGCGGTGGAACGAGCGGTCGAGGCTGGACACCTGGAACCAGTCCTGCGCCTGTTCGGCCTCCTCCATGGGACCGACCAGCTCGGCCATCTCCCGCGGAGCACCGGCACCTGCCGCGCACAGCGTGCTGATCGCGTGCCCCTCGATGAGCCGCCTGCTCTGGTAGACCTCCTCGAGCTCACGCGCGGTCACGGTGCGCACCTGGGCACCCTTGCGCGGAAGCAGGGTGATGAACCGTTCTGCGTGCAGCCGGTGGAACGCTTCGCGCACCGGTGTCCTCGAGACCCCGGTCTCGCCGGAAACCCACTGCTCATCGAGGAATTGACCGCCGTCGAGCGTGCCCTTGATGATCGCGTCCCGCAGCCATTCGTAGACGCGTTCCCGCGCCGGGCGTCCTTCGCCCACCGTCACCTCCGTGTCGCCGGAAACAGATCGTAACAACACCCTGGACACTTCTGACATCCCTCGTGTATACACGGCGAATACCTCAGCCTATGAGGCTTGAGCCAACCCATTGAGTGAATTACGAGGAGTGTGCAATGGCGCCCGAACCAGCCGACCGCCGCTATGCGATCTGGCTTTCCGACCCGAGCTTCGCCGCGGTGGAGATCGCCCGTGGCCTCGGCTATGGGGCCGTGGTCCTGGACATCGAACACGGTGCGTTCGACCTCGCCGATCTCGAACGGTTCATCCCCTTCTGCCGGGCGACCGGGCTGGAAGTTCTCGCCAAGGTGCTCGGCCCGGAGCGCGGACCGATCCAGCAAGCGCTCGATTTCGGCGCCGATGCCGTGGTGATCCCACACGTGGCGAACGCCGAGCACGCGCGCGAAGTGACCGGCTTCGCGAAGTTCCCGCCGCGCGGCGACCGCAGCTTCGCCGGTGGGCGTACCGCGGCCTACGCGGGGATGAGCGACGCCTGGATCACCGAGCAGGACGCCAAGACCCGGTGCCTGCCGATGATCGAGGACGCGGGCGCACTCGAGGAGATCGAGGCGATCCTCGCGCTGGACACGGTGGACGGCGTCTTCGTCGGGCCCTCGGACCTCTCGCTGCGCAGGGAGCGCGGGGCCTACACGCGGGAGGCCGGGGACTTCGCCGATCTGGGCCGGGTCGCCGAAGCGGCGAAGACCGCGGGCAAACCGTGGATGCTGCCCGCGTGGAGCACCGAGGAGAAGGAGTTCGCCGCACGCAACGGGGCGGACCAGCTCGCGCTGATCATGCAGCACGGCGCGCTCTCCGCCGGATTCGCCGGCCCGCTGCACGAGATGCGGGCGCTCGAGGCCAAGCCGTGACGGCCGGGCCCGGGACCTCCAGCGAGACCCCCGCCCGTGCCTCGCGCATCGGGCGGGCCCGCTGGGGCATCGCGGGGGTCATCGGCCTCGGCATGTTCGTCAACTACATCGACCGGGTCAACCTCTCGGTCGCGACACCGGAGATCATGCGCGATTTCCACGTCAGCGCCGGGCAGATGGGCATCATCTCCTCGGCCTTCCTGTGGACCTACGCGATACTGCAGATGCCGATCGGCTCGATCATCGACCGCATCGGCGTGCGCTGGGTGAACCGGGCCGCGGCGGCGCTGTGGGCGGTCGGTTCCTTCCTCTCCGCCGCCGCGGGCGGGCTCGGCCTGTTACTGATCTCCCGGCTCATCCTCGGCATCGGCGAGGTGCCGACCGTGCCCGCGGGGTGGAAGGCCATCGGCCAGTGGTTCCCGCAGCACGAACGGGGCAGGGCGACCTCGATCTTCGACGGCTGCGCGAAGATCTCGAACGTGGTCGGCATACCGGTCATGGCGTTCCTGGTGACCACGTTCAGCTGGCATGCCGCGTTCATCTTCACCGGAATCCTGAGCCTGCTGTACCTGCTCGTGTGGTGGCTGCTCTATCTGACGCCGCGCCAGTCGCTGGCCAAGGGCAGGCTCGGACAGGCGGAGTTCGACTACATGCGCTCCGGCGGTGCCCAGGACGAGCGGGTGACCGGCGCTGGTTCGTTGCGCGGTATCGGCTACCTGCTGCGCCGCCGCAAGACCTGGGGCATCGCACTCGGCTACGCGGCCTACACCTACTCGTACTACGTGCTGCTCACCTGGCTGCCCGGCTATCTCGGCAAGCAGTTCGGGGTGAACCTGCTCTCCGGCGGCGTCTACACGATGATCCCCTGGCTGATCGCGGTCATCGCGCAGTTCGTGTTCGCCGGGGTCGTCATGGACCGCTGGATCAAGCGCACCGGGAACGAGACCAAGGTCCGCCGCGTCGTGCTCGTCACCAGCATGCTGGTCTCGCTGACCGTAGCCGGGGCGGCATACGCGGGATCGATCGCCGTCGCCCTGGTGTTCCTCTCGATCGGCGCGGCCGGTCTGGCCGTCTCGAATCCGGCGGGCGCCACGATCATCGCGCTCGTCGCCCCGGAGGGATACACCGGTTCGCTCGGCGGGATCGTCAACTTCATCGCGAACCTGATCGGGATCGCCGCACCGATCGTCACCGGCCTCGTCGTGGACGCCACCGGGTCCTTCGCCGGCGCCTTCCTGGTCACCGGCCTCGTCTTGATCGCCGGGATTCTTTGTTACACAGTCGTTCTCGGCAAGGTCGAGCGGATGCCCGCCCCTGCCACGGATCATTAGGAGGAGACAACCATGGTCGCTGTCGCGGTCGCCCAGTTCAACGCAACCGAGGACAAGGCGGGCAATCTCAAGCAGATCACCGATCTCGTCGACCGCGCGGTCTCCAGGGGCGCGCATGTCGTCGTGCTCCCCGAGTACGCCGGGTTCACCGCGCCGCGGATGGACGACCGGTTCGTACGTTCCGCGGAACCGATCGACGGACCGTTCGTGACCGCACTGCTCGGCAAGGCGCAAGAATCGGGCGCGTACCTGGTCGCCGGGTTCAACGAGGCGATCCCCGGAGCGGAACGGGTGCACAACACCCTGATCGCCGCCGCGCCCGACGGATCCATCGCGGCCGCCTACCGCAAACTGCACCTCTACGACGCCTTCGGTTACGCCGAATCGGACCACATCCAGCCCGGGGACATCGAGGCACCGGAGACGTTCACCGTCGGCGGGCACACCTTCGGCCTGCAGACCTGCTACGACCTGCGCTTCCCCGAGGTGACCAGGCGGATCGTGGACGCGGGCGCGGACACCCTGCTGCTTCCCGCCGAATGGGTCCCCGGACCGCTCAAGGAGAACCACTGGATCACGCTGCTGCGCGCCCGCGCCATCGAGAACACGATCTTCCTCGCCGCGGCCGACCAGAGCGCGCCGACCGGGGCGGGCAACAGCATGATCGTGGATCCGATGGGCGTAGTGCTCGCCTCGCTCGGCGAGTCGGTGGGCACCACCGTGGCCGAGCTGTCCACCGAGCGGCTGGCCGAGGTGCGCACGAAGAACCCGGCACTGTTGCTGCGCCGGTTCTCGGTCACCCCGGCGGAGTAGCCCACAACCCCGGGTTCTCCTTGCTCTGCCCATTCGCGGGAGCGGCGGTACGGCTGCTGCTCCCGCGGATTTTTTTGACCCCGGATTTTCAATCACTGATTGAATCATAGGTTGATACGGCGACCGGCAAGTGATCTAATCCCCGGCATGGCTGCGACGACGAGTTCTCCGACGGTCGAGCATCTACTGGCTGTCGCCGAGACACTTCTGCTCGAACACGGCTACGAACACGTCTCGGTGCGCGCGATCAACGCGGCCGCGGGAATGAATCCGGCGGCGGTGCACTACCACTTCGGGTCCAAGGCGGCCCTGGTCGGCGAGCTGCTCGAGCGCCGCCTCGGACCGCTGTGGCAGGATCGGCTCGCCGAACTCGCCGCGCGCAGGCGCAATGGCTGGACGCCGACCGTCGGGGAACTCGTCGATGTCGCGCTCGACCCCCTCGCCGAGCTCGCCGCTGATCCGGTCGGCAGGCTCCGGCTGCGGCTGCTGGCCACGGTCGTGCTCGCCCGGGTCGATGTGCAGTGGCATTCCCAGTGGTTCAGCCTCGCCCCGTGGGCCCGGCTGCTGCGCACCGCCTGCCCCAGGCTGAACCAGCGAGAGGCCGAACGCCGCTGGGCCCTCGCCTTCGAACTGGTGTTGCGCGCCTTCGGCCAGCCTGCGGGCGAACCGCCACGCCGGGGCCGGGCCGCCTTTCGCACCGTGCACGCCTTCGTCACCGCGGGCCTCACGGCCGAAGAGGAGACGCCGTGACCGCACCGGACGTGTTCTCCTCCGCCCGCATCGGCCCGGTGCGGCTGCGCAACCGGATCATCAAATCGGCGACCTTCGAGGGAGTCACCCCGGACGCGCTGGTCACCGGGGAACTGATCGATTTCCACACCCGGGTCGCCGAAGGTGGTGCGGCCATGACCACGGTCGCCTACTGCGCCGTCGCCCCGGAAGGGCGTACCGATCGGCACCAGATCTGGATGCGCCCGGAAGCCGTCCCCGGACTGCGCAGGCTCACCGAGGCGGTACACGCCCAGGGTGCGGCGATCAGCGCACAGCTCGGGCACGCCGGACCGGTCGCGAACGCGGCATCCAACCGGGCGCCGGCGCTCGCCCCGATCCGGCTGCCGAGCCCCTTGGGGATGCGCGTCATGCACGCGGCGAGTCCCGGCGATCTCGAGCGCATCATCGCCGCGCACGCCGAGGCCGCGCGGCTGGCCGAACGGTCCGGCTTCGACGCCGTCGAGCTGCACTTCGGGCACAACTATCTGGCCAGTTCCTTCCTGAGCCCGTTGCTGAACCGGCGCGCCGACGAGTACGGCGGCAGCCTGCGCAACCGGGCGCGGCTCGCCCTGTCCATCGCCCGCGCGGTGCGCGAAGCGGTCGGCGGGCGGCTGGCGATCACCGCGAAGCTGAACATGGACGACGGGGTGCCCGGCGGTCTCTGGCTGGACGAGAGCCTGCGGGTGGCGGAGTGGCTCGAAGCCGAGGGCACGCTCGACGCGCTCGAGCTGACCGCGGGCAGTTCCCTGCTCAATCCGATGTACCTGTTCACCGGGCAGGCACCGGTGCGCGAGTTCGCGGCGGCGTTTCCCACGCCGCTGCGGCTCGGCCTGCGGCTTGCCGGAAAACGGTTCCTGCGCGCCTATCCGTACCGGGAGGCATATCTGCTCGAAAAGGCCGAGCAGTTCCGCGCCCGGCTCGATATACCGCTGATCCTGCTCGGCGGGATCAGCCAGGCGGACACGATGCGGCTGGCCATGGAGCGCGGATTCGAGTTCGTCGCCATGGCGCGTGCGCTGCTGCGCGAACCCGACCTGCCCGCACGGCTGCGCACCGAACCGCGGACGCGTTCTCTGTGCGTCCACTGCAACAAGTGCATGCCGACGATCTATCGCGGAACCCATTGCGTGCTCGCACGCTGAACGAGTGAGGAGATGCCCATGGCTCCGATCGCGGTCACTGGAGCCGCCTCCGGTATCGGTGCGGCGACCACCGAGACCCTGCGCGCGGCCGGGCACGAGGTGATCGGCATCGATCTGCGGAACGCCGAGGTGTGCGCCGACCTCGGCACGCGGACAGGCCGGGAGGGTGCCCTCGCCGAGCTGCACGAACGCTGTGCGCACGTGCTCGACGGGTTCGTCTCCTGCGCCGGGCTCGGCCCGCACATCGACGATCCCGCGCTGATCTCCTCGGTCAACTACTTCGCCGCCGTGGCCATGCTCGACGGACTTCTCCCGGCCCTGCGCTCCGGCACCGACCCGGCCGCGGTCGTGGTCTCCTCGGTGGCCTCCGTCCAGGTGCGGTGGTCGGAGAACCCGATCGCGCCTGCCATCGAATCCGGGGACGAATCCGCGGTGACCGCCGCGGTCGCCGCGGCCGGGGACTATCGCGGTCACTACGCCTATGCCGCCGCGAAGAACGCGCTCACCGTCGCGGTGCGCAGGCGGGCCGGCGACTGGGGCGCGGCCGGGGTCCGGCTGAACACCGTCGCCCCCGGGGTGGTGGACACCCCGCTGCTGCGGGACGGCCTCGCAGACGAGCGCTACGGTGCGGCGATGGAGGCCTTCCCCACCCCGGTCGGCAGGCGCGGGCAACCGCAGGACGTCGCCACCCTCATCGCCTACCTGCTCAGCGCCCAGGCGGGTTTTGTGCACGGGGCCCAGTTCGTGATCGACGGCGGGGCGGACGCGCTGACTCGGCCCGAACAGTTCTGAGCCGCCCCGAACCCGTGCGGGGCCACCCCGCCACCGGCCGCTAGCCTCTCGGTGTGGTTGCCCAGGACACAGCGACGCCGATGGCGGGCGGAAGCGAGCCCGCCGAAGCGGACCGGGCCACGGCCAAACCACCGCTGAACGACACCGAGCGGCGCCAGTTCGACCTGGTCCGCCGGTTCGGCACGCTCGGCGCGCTGCTGCTCGCCTGCGGATCCCTCGGCGCGGGGGCCGCCCCGGTGTTCAACCCGGTCCCCGATATGCCGGTGATCGGACTGTTCGCGCGGCTGCCCTCGGTGGCCATCGCCTGCTCCTACACCGGGCTGTTCGCGATCCTGGTCGCCTGGCTCTGGCTCGGCCGGTTCACCCGCCCGGACAAACCGCGGTTGGCCACCACCCGCCAGCTCAACCGGGTCATGCTGCTGTGGACCGCGCCGCTGGTGTTCATCCCGCCGATGTTCTCCCGGGATGTGTACTCCTATCTGGCGCAGTCGAAGATCTTCCTGCTGGGCATGAATCCCTACGAGGTCGGGCCCGCCCCCGGTCTCGGCACCGCCGACCTGCTGGCGCGCAATGTGCCCAATGTGTGGCGTGAGACCCCGGCGCCGTACGGGCCCGCTTTCCTCGCCGCGGGCCGGGCGATCACCTCACTGGTCGGCGGGGACCATGTCATCTCGGCGGCACTGCTGCACCGGTTCCTCGAACTGATCGGCGTGGCGCTGTTCGTCTGGGCACTGCCCCGGCTCGCCCGGCGCTTCGGGGTGCAGCCGGTCAGTGCCCTGTGGCTGGGCGCGCTGAACCCACTGGTGCTGTTCCACCTCATCGCGGGCGCGCACAACGAGGCCCTGATGATCGGCTTCATGCTCGCCGGGATCGAGGTGGCGCTGACCAAGATGCCGCCGGTTCCGCTGCCCGGTGAACCGGTGGCCCCGATCACTCGCGCCGAACTCGGCTATTTCCTCGGAGGCGCCCTGCTCGTCTCGGTCGGCGCGGCGATCAAGTTCACCGCCCTCGTCGGGCTGGGTTTCCTCGGGGTGCACGCGGCACGAAGACTCGGCGGCACCTGGCGGCGGCTGATCCAGGTCGGTGTGGTCAGTATGCTGGTCTCGGGTGTGGTGCTGGCCGGGTTCTCGATGATCGGCGGGCTCGGCTTCGGCTGGTTCTCCGCCGCGCTGAGCACGCCCGGCCAGATCAAGACCTTCCTGGCACCGATGACCGATATCGGCAACGTCACCGGGCAGATCGGCATCGCGCTGGGATTCGGCGACAACACCGACGCGGCCATCGACCTGTTGCGCCAGTTCGGCATGGTGGCCAGCGTGCTCATCGCGGCCGCCGTGCTGCTGCTCTCCTTCTACGGCAAGGTCCGCCCGCTCACCGGGATCGCACTGGCCTTCGGGGCGATCGTGTTCTTCGGCGCCTCGGTGCAGCCCTGGTACCTGCTGTGGGCGATGATCCCGCTCGCCGCAGGGATCGCCGCGCCACGGTTCCGCATCTGGGTCGCGCTGATCGTCACCGCGGCCACCCTGGTGTCCCCGATGCCGACCGGGAGCAGCCCGACCGGGGGCGGGTTCGTGGTCCCCGAATCCATCGTCCTCGCCCTGATCGTGCTCGCGGTACTGCTGCTCCTGGTCCGCAACCGGATCCCCGTGCTCGGCTTTTCCCTGTGGCGCAAGCGCTCGCTCACGCCACGGGACTGAGCACGCGCGCCGGTTCGCGCGGCGACGGCAGCTGGGCGGTGTAGATCTCCTCGAAGGTGGCGAGCGTCTTCTCCAGCGCGTGCCCCGCGGCCAGCCGTCCGCTCGCCTCGCCCATCCGCGCACTGGTGCCCGGGGTGCCGAGTACCGCGCGCAGTTTCTCCGCCAGTTCGGTGATGTCGCCGGGAGTGAACAGCCAGCCGTTCTCTCCCTCGCGCACCAGGTGCGGCAGCGCGACCGCGTTCGCGGCCAGGATCGCGGTACCCGAGGACATCGCTTCCAGCGTGGCCAGGCTCTGCAGTTCGGCGATCCCGGGCATGCAGAACACCTCGGCCCTGGCATAGGCCGCGCGCAGTTCCTGTTCGGAGACGAAACCGTGGAAGCTGACGCGCTCGGCGATCCCGAGCTCCCGGGAACGCCGCTCCAGTTCGGCACGGCAGGATCCGTCCCCGATGATCTCCACCCGCGCCGCGATTCCCGGTTCGATCCTGGCTACTGCGGCGAGCAGTTCCTCGACCCGCTTCTCCTGGTCCAGCCTGCCGACGAACAGCACCGTGCCCGGCCGCACCGAACCGTGCCCGCGGTACGACTCGGTGTCGATACCACAGGAGACCGCGCGAACCGATCCGGGGAACCCGTTGTCCCGCAACAGTTCCGCAGCCAGCTCGGTCGGTGTGGTCACAGTGCTCGCCGTGCCGAACACCCGGCCGAGATCCCGCCAGGCCAGGCGCATCGCGGTGCGGTGCAGCATTCGGGGCAAGTGCGCGTAGGCGAGCAGGTTCTCCGGCATGAAGTGATTCGTGGCCACCGCGGGAATCCCGTTGCGTTCGGCGGCGCGCAACAGCGCCCGGCCGATCAGGAAGTGCGACTGGGCGTGCACGATGTCCGGCCGCGCCCGCTCGAGGATGCGGTCCGCGGCCGCGTTCGCCTGCCACGGCAGGCAGATCCGGAAATCCTCGTGCACCGGTATTCTCCGGGACCGGATCCGGTGCACCGTGGCCCCGCCGAAGGATTCGACGCGCTCGGCCCCGTCGGCACTCGGACAGGCCACGTGCACCTGGTGCCCACGCCGGGCCAGCCCGGTGGCGAGCCGTTCGGTGAACCGCGCCGCCCCGTTGACGTTCGGCGCGAAGGTATCGGCAGCAATCAGCACCCGGAGGGCGCGATTCTCATGCGGCGCCGCGCTGGACGAAACGATCATCAGTAACCCCTGCTTTCGGTTGATCGACCAAAGTCGTGACTGAAGCGGGACGAGCCGGATGGCCGGCCCGATCCCTGGCGAGTACGGTGATCCCGGCCACCGCGAGGACCGCGGAACCCACGATCACCGCCATGGAGCCGGAACCGGTGCGCATCGCCTCACCGAGCACCCCGAATCCGAGCCCGACGGCCATCGCCGGATCACCGACGGTCTGGCAGGCGAGCACCAGATCGGGAGAACCGGCCGCGTAGGCGTGCTGGATGAGCCACCCACCGGCCAGCGCGGAGACCACGGCCGCTGCGACGACGGCGAGCACCGCGAGGCTCAGGCCACCGGAACCGAGGGTGATCGCCGCCGCCCTGGTGAGCACCGAGACCAGGGCATAGCAACAGGCCCCTGCCGCGGCGAAACCCAGACAGCGCGCCACCCCGCCGCAGAACAGGCCGAGCAGCACGCATCCGGCGACCGCGGCGAGCACGACGCCGCCCGCCACCACGGTGTCGAGCAGTCCGGGCGGGGCCGCGCTCACCGCCGGTGCGCCGAACCCGAGGAACCCGGCCAAACCGAGCACCACGAGCCCGACCCCGGTCACTTCCGCACCGCGGGCCCGGCCGCGCCTGGCGTGCACGGCGAACCCGGTCGCCCCCGCGAGGGCCAGCACCCCGATCGGCTGGACCACCGCGAGCGGAGCGACCGCGAGGGCGACGGCGTGCAACGCGGACGCGGACACCAGGCAGCCGAGCCCGAGCAGCCAGCGCCGGTCCGCGAGTAATGCCCGCACCCGAGTGCCGCGCCGGTCGACCGCCCCGTGCTGCATCAGGGCCGCGACCGCGAACCCCGCCGCGGCCAGGACCGCGAGCCCGATCCCCAGCGCGATCACCGGGCACCCCGCAACAGCCGGCGCGGCAGATACACCAGCTGACCGAGCAGCACCAGCTCGGCCAGGTACAGCACCCGTTCGAAGAGCCCGAGTCCCTGGCGCAGCAGCTCCGGCGCCGCCGAAAGATGCGCGGAGAGAAAACACCCCAGCAGTCCGGCCACGACCCCCGTGGTGCTGCGCAACATCGCCGCATACCGGCTCATCCGCTCCCGCCGGACCACCGCAACCGCGGCACACAACGCCAGTGCCGGGATCCCGAACAGCAGCAGCCCCGAGGAATACTGATGGATGTAGGCCGGAACCGTCTTCAGCGCGCCGTGGTCGGTCGGGAACATCCCGGCGAGCAACGCCCCGAGCAGCAGTGCTCCGAAGGCGAGCCGCACCGGCAGCGGGCGGTCCAGTCCGGCCCTGGAGAACCCGAGCAGCGTGGCGAACCCGGCCACCGCGATCCCGAGCGCGCTCAACCCGAGCAGCCAGCCGCCCGGCACGAACACGTACTCGCTGATCGTGTTCCGCAGCGGATCCAGCTGCCCGCCCGCGAGTACGTGCAGCGCGGTCACCAGTGCGGCGGCGGTGCCGAGCGCACCGAGGCCCACGGTCACGGGTGCCCCGCAGGCCCGCCTGCCGTACTCGAGTTGCCTGATCTCGGTCACCAGGAAACCTTTTCGCGGAACGCGGTTCGCCACCATCGGGAGACCTCCCGATTTCGGGTTCCGGTTTTCCCTGACCGAGCTGGGGGTTGTCCCTACCCCCTCACCCCGTGTGACCTCACCCACCGGCCTAGCATCGACGCCGTGACCGAGCCGGCGCTGCAGATCGAGAATCTGGTGAAGACCTACGGGGCCACTACCGCGCTCGCGGGCATCGACCTGCATATGCCCGCCGGTTGCGTACTCGCGCTGCTCGGTCCGAACGGGGCGGGCAAGACCACGACCGTCGAGCTCTGCACCGGATTCGGCACCCCGGACTCGGGGCGGGTGCGGGTGCTCGGCATGGATCCGGCCACCGCGTCCGGCAAGCTGCGGGAACGTATCGGCGTGATGCCCCAGGGCGGCGGCGCCTATCCCGGAGTGCTGGCCGCGGAGATGCTGCGCCTGGTCGCGGCCACCGCGCGCCATCCGCTCGATCCGGAATGGCTGCTGCGCGTGCTCGGGCTCGACGCGGCCCGGCGCACCCCGTACAAACGGCTCTCCGGTGGCCAGCAGCAGCGGCTCTCGCTGGCCTGCGCGCTGGTGTCCCGGCCGGAACTGGTGTTCCTCGACGAACCGACCGCGGGCATGGACCCGCAGGCGCGGCACCTGGTGTGGGAACTGGTGCGGGCCCTGCGCGCGGATGGGGTCGGGGTGCTGCTCACCACCCATCTCATGGAGGAGGCCGAGGCGCTCGCCGATGAGGTGGTGATCGTGGACCACGGCACGGTGGTCGCCGCGGGGACTCCGGGCGAGCTCACCGCGGCCGCCCCGGACACCCAGCAGCTGACCTTCCGCGCCCGCACCGGCCTGGATCTCGACCTGCTCACCGCGGCGCTGCCCGAGGGGTACACCGCGGACGAGACGAAACCGGGCGCCTATCTGGTGTGCGGGGCGATCGACCCGCAGGTGGTCTCGACCGTCACCGCATGGTGCGCCCAGCACGGGGTGCTCGCCGAGGAGCTGCAGGTCGGCAAGCGCACCCTCGAAGACGTCTTCCTCGAACTGACCGGACGGGAGCTGCGCTCATGAGCGAGCCGACCTTCGCCGCGGGTACCTTCCGCCCCGATCCCGGCCGGGCCGGGCTCGCCCGGATCCTCGGCGTGCAGGCGCTCACCGAGACCAGGCTCGCGCTGCGCAACGGCGAACAGGTGCTGCTGACCCTGCTGATCCCGATCGTGTTGCTCATCGGGCTCGACCTGGCCGGTTTCATCCCGGTGCCCGCACCCCGCGTCGACACCATCGCGCCCCGGATCCTGGCACTGGCCATCATGTCGAGCGCGTTCACCAGTCAGGCGATCAGCCTCGGCTTCGACCGCCGCTACGGGGTACTGCGCAGGCTGGCCGCGACCGCGGTGCCGCGCTGGTCGATCGTCGGCGGCCGGATGCTCGCCGCGCTGGCCGTGGTGATCATCCAGCTGGTGGTCCTCTCGGTGATCGCGCTGCTGCTCGGCTGGTCCCCGGCAGCGAGCGGGCTCCCGGCCGCGGTGCTGCTCGTGCTGCTGGGTACCGCTGCCTTCGGTGCACTCGGCGTGCTGCTCGGCGGGGCGGTACGCGCGGAGATCGTGCTTGCCGTGGCGAACCTGGTGTGGTTCGTGCTGTTGCTCGCCGGCGGGATCGCGGTCGGCGCGCGGGACGGGTTCGCCGCGATCGTGAACTTCCTGCCGTCCGGGGCACTCGCCGAGGGTCTGCACACCGCGCTGGCCTCCGGTGGCTGGCCCGGATGGCAACCGATCGCCGTGCTCGCCGTCTGGGCTCTGGTCGCGGGCGGGGTGGCCACGCGGACCACCCGGTTTGTGTGACGGATCACCGGCCTACCATCGACCTCGTGCCGTCCCTCTCCCGCCTCGCCCCCTCGTACCGGCTCCAGCACCTTTCCGCGGTCGTACTCGTCGGGCTGCAATGCCTCATCGCCGTCACCGGCGCGGTCGTGCGTGTCACCAGTTCCGGGCTCGGCTGCCCGACCTGGCCCCGGTGCACCGCGAGCAGTCTCGTCCCGATCGCGCATTCCGGTATCGATCCGGCGAACACCTGGATCGAGTTCGGCAACCGGATGCTCTCCGGCGTGGTCGGCGTCGTCACCCTGATCGTGTTCCTGCTCGCGGTGCTCGCCAAACCGCGCCGCAACCGCCAGGTCATGCTCGCCGGGGTGATGCTGCTCGGCGTGGTCGCCGAGGCGGTCATCGGCGGGATCACCGTGCTCACCGGGCTGAGCTGGTGGATCGTGTGCGTGCACTTCCTGGTCAGCCCGGCCTTGGTCTGGCTGTCCATCGTGCACCTGCGCACGATCGACGAGGGCGATGCCAAACCGCGCTGGCTGCTCCCGCTTCCACTGCGCGGCCTGCTCGTCGCGCTCTCCGTGGTGTTCACCGTGCTGCTGATCGCGGGCACCCTGGTCACCGCGGCCGGTCCGCACGGCGGGGATGCCCGTTCGCCACGACTCCCGCTGCCCGTCGCCTCGCTCACCCAGCTGCACGGTGATCTGCTGGTGGCTTTCCTCGCGATGCTCGTCGCGCTCGGCTTCGCCTTGCGCGCGTTCTCCGCGACCAGGCAGATGTGGCGCCGCTACTGGACGCTGCTCGCGGTCACCCTGATCCAGGGGCTGATCGGCTTCGTGCAGTACCTGCTGAGTGTGCCCATGGCGCTCGTGGTCGTGCACGTGATCGGCGCGGTCGTGGTCACCGCGAGCACCGCCGCATTGTGGTGCGCGGCGCGCGATCGCGGCCCACGCCTCGGCGCACCCGCTCCCGAAGCCGAGAAGCTGGACGCCCAGCAGGTCTGAAGGGGCACGCTACCGGCCGGCCCGCGGACCGGCCATCGCCCTGCGGTGCGCCGAACCGATCTGCACCGCGGCCACCGTCGGGCCGTCCCAGCTGCCCGATTCCAGTCCGCTCGCGGCCACGAGTGCCTCGGCGGCCTCGACTCCCCCGCGCACCACGACGTCGCCGAGCGCTCCGTCCTCGCCGACCAGCACCACCCGGGCGCCCGCCTTGCCGATGTTCTCCACCACCGCGCGAACCTGTTCACCGTGTGCCGCGATGAACCCACGCACCGCGGCCAGCTCACGCTGGTTCGGTGCGGCTGTCTGCTCGTCTGTCATGCGTGCCACCCTAATCGCCGACAACACTCGGTTGAGGAGGATTCCGGGAAGTGACAGCGAACGTGACGAACGCAATCCGGGTACACGAGACCGGTGGTCCCGAGGTGCTCCGGCTCGATGAGGTCACCCGCGAGGCGGGGGCCGGGCAGTTGCTGGTCCGGGTCGAGGCCGCCGGGGTGAACTTCATCGACACTTATCAGCGTTCCGGGGTGTACTCCGTGGAACTCCCGCACGCGCTCGGGCTCGAGGGGGCGGGGACCGTCGAGGCGGTCGGCGACGAGGCGAGTGATTTCACCCCCGGTGACCGCGTTGCCTGGGTCTGGGCGGCGGGCAGCTACGCGGAACACACCGTCGTTCCCGTGGAGCGGGCCGTACGCATCCCGGACGACGTGGACACGAAGACCGCGGGCGCGCTGATGCTGCAGGGACTCACCGCGCACTACCTGCTGCGCTCTACCTATCGGGTGGACGAGACGGACACGGTTCTCGTGCACGCGGCCGCGGGCGGAGTCGGCCTGCTGCTCGTGCAGCTCGCCAAATCACTCGGCGCCCGGGTGATCGCGACCGCCTCCACTGCCGAGAAGCGGGCACTGGCCACCGGGGCGGGTGCGGACGAGGTGCTCGGCTACGAAGGCTTCGACACCAAGCTGCGCGAGCTGACCGGGGGAATCGGGGTCTCGGTCGTCTACGACGGGGTCGGCAAGGACACCTTCGACGCGAGCTTGGCCAGCATCCGCCCACGCGGCTACCTGGTGCTCTTCGGCGGATCGAGTGGCCAGGTGCCGCCGTTCGACCTACAGCGGCTCAATGCGGCGGGTTCGCTGTTCGTCACCCGGCCTTCCCTCGGCCCGTACATCGCCGACCGTACCGAGTACGAGTGGCGGGTCGGTGAGCTGTTCGAGGCGGTGGGGAACGGTTCGCTGAACGTCCGGATCGGCGGCAGCTACCCGCTGGCCGAGGCCGCGAACGCGCACCGTGACCTGGAAGGGCGCAAGACCACCGGAAAACTGCTCCTGGTCCCGTAACCCATCGCCCTGCGTGAGCGAGGCCACGATTATGCCGTGATCTGAGTCACAAAAGACAACCGGTGCGCCGCTCACACGTCGTTGATCTTCTCGGTGCTGACCTGCACAAATTCGAACAGAGCGAAACAGACCCGTCGACCGACACGGAACACCGATCGGGCGGCGGGTCTTTTCATTCCGGGTCCCCCCGTGTTTATCGTTCCGTGATCGGTTCGAGATCGCTCCCCCGAACCTTGGCGGCCTCGGCCCGATCACAAACGATGACCCCCGATAAACTCGTTTGATTGGACCTGGAGGGAATCTCCGTGCCAAGCCACAAGTGGACAGGTGCGTCCGAACAGTGGACCGTGTCCCTTCCGTACCGTCCGAGTGCTCCCCGCAGAGTCGGATCCGCGCTGCTGGTCGGCGCGGCGATCACCGGAGGTGTCGTGGCGAGCGCGACCACCGCCTCGGCATCGCCGAAGACCAAATCCGGCGGAATCACCACCACGCAGAGCATGGACACTGCCGAGAAATCGACCGTCACCGAGAATGCGAAGGTGAACTTCGGCGGAACCCTGAAATCCGGCGAAAGGCCACTCGCCGACCAGGAAGTCGAACTGCAATGGCGAACCGGCGACGGCGCCTGGCATGACGGCCCCACCGCCAAGACAGACGAAAACGGGCACGCCACCCTGTCCGCGAACGTCGCCGGCAGCTCCCAGTGGCGCATCTCCTTCCCCGGTGCCGGCTTCTACTCCGGAGCGTTGTCCAGCGTCTCGGTCGTCTACACCAAGAAACCGACACCACCCGAGTCCATCAACCAGCGAATCGTGAACGCCGCGGCGGCCCAGCACGGAAAGCCGTACAAATACGGCGCCACCGGACCCCGTTCCTTCGACTGCTCCGGGCTCACTCAGTTCGCGCACAAGGCCGTCGGCATCAACCTGCCCCACAGCTCGGGCGCGCAGCGCAACGCGACGCGGAGTATTGCCAAGGGCCAGGCCGCGCCGGGCGACATCATCTTCTTCGCCAACGGCCGCAGCGTGTACCACGCCGCCGTCTACGCGGGCAATCACAAGATCTGGACCGCCCCGGACTCCGGCGACGTAGTGAAGCTGCAGAACATCTGGACGAACAGCTACACCGTCGGCCGCGCCTGGTAGCGGTTCCGGTCGGCCGCGTCGCGAAGCAGCTTCGCGGCCACCGTCGCTCCATCGGTTCGGATCGTGCTCGCCGTGGTCCTGGCTCGCTTCTCGGTCGCGGGAGCCAGGACCACGGCGAGCACGGCAGTGAGCGATTCGACGGTCGGCCGCGAACCCTCGTGTGCCGCACCGATGCCCAGTTCGGCCACCCGGGCCGCCCAGTGCGGCTGGTCCGCGATCTGCGGCACGATCATCTGGGGCACACCGGCCAGGGCTGCCGTGGTCGTGGTGCCCGCCCCGCCGTGGTGCACGACGGCGGCCACCCTGCGGAACAGCTGCTGCTGGTTGACCTCACCGAGGACGAAGCAGTCCCCCGCCTCGTCGATAGGCGCCAACTCGGCCCAGCCTCGGGCCAGGACGATCCGGCGGCCCAGCGCGCGAACCGCCTCGATCGCCACCCGGGCCAGGTCCTCCGGGAGATATGCGGCCATGCTGCCGAAGCCCACGTACACCGGTGGCTCACCGGCTTCCAGGAACGCCTCCAGTCCGTCCGGAAGCGGCCGCTCGTCGGGCAGAATCCATGCCCCCGTCCGCACGAGCTCGAGCTCGGTGACGTCATCGGCCGGGCACAGTGGCCCGGCCGCGGCCAGCCACGGCCGTTCGGTCACCACGTGGTGGCGCACGTCGTCCACCGGCGGCAGCCCGATCTCCGCCCGATGGGTGTTGAGCGGTTCGCGATACATCGCGTTCACCCCCTGGGCGTCCAGCTCCCACAGCACCCGATTGTCGGTCTCCCCTTCCGAGCTGGGTGTGCCCGGACGTCCGAGCGGCGGGCGGTCTCGCGAGGGCAGCCCATAGCTGTGGAAACAGGCGAACACATAAGGGATGCCCAGTTTCTCGGCGACATCCCGGGCACCAGCGGGCAGCAGTCCGGTCGCCAGCAGCGCGTCACAACCCTGCGCGGCGGTCGTGAGTGTCTGGAATCGCGCGGCGACCAGTTCAGCGGCGAACCGGAACGCGTCCTCGGCCGTCGGGCGCTTCGTTCCGGCGACCACCGAGCGCACCGTCCGCGGGCTCAGCGGCACCAGTGGCACATCGATACGGGCCAGCAGCTTCGCGAAATCCTCGTCCGGTGGCGCGCACACCCGCACCTCCGAACCGAGTTCGCGCACCGCCGCCGCCAGCCCCACCAACGGTTCGACATCTCCGCGTGACCCCACCGTCGTCAACAGAACACGCACGTCGTGACTCCCCTAATGAGGGTTAGCGGGTCGGCTATCCGGCAGACTCGCGCCCGGTAGCTGCTGGCAGGTGAGCACTCTGATCCCCTGGACCCTTCACGGAGTCCTGAAAAAAGACTGTG
>NZ_KB905390.1 GCF_000379465.1 Sciscionella marina DSM 45152 | reverse complement strand
GCCTAGGGAATCAACCGCGGCGGCGACAGGCGTCTGAACCGGGCCCTGCACATCGCCGTCCTCACCCGCATGACACACGACCCACAAACCCGCGCCTACATCGAGCGACGACGAGCCGAGGGCCGCACCACCAAAGAGATCCGTCGTTGTTTGAAGCGCTACCTCGCCCACCAGATCTACCGGATCCTCAACTCCGCCGAACCAGCCATCAGCCCGGCTTGACGAACATAGAAGGATCCCTAGAAAGTGACCGTCCCGCGTACGCAGCTGAGCGTGCCACCGGCGATCCACAGCGTGCCGTCATCCCCGGTTGACACGTACACCCGGCCTTCCCTGTCGAGCACCGTGCCCTGGCGGGCCAGGTAGGGCGCGGTGGCCCGCCCGGTGCCGAGCAGCCAGCATGCCGCGGCCGCGTTGAAGCTGCCGGTGACCGGGTCCTCGACGAGTGAGCCCTGGAAGGACAGGAAGGTGCGCACCTCGTAGTCCGCGGGCCCGCCCGGCCGGTGCGGCGCGATGACCCCGATGCGCAGTTCGCCGGGATCGCCGGGGCGCAGTGCGAGCACCGCGTCGGCGTCCTCGAGCAGCACCCCGACCCAGCCGGGACCGTTGTCCGCCCAGCTCGCGTCCAGAATCTCGGTGCGCGGGATCCCCAGCACCTCGGCGATACGCGCGATCGTGGCTTCCTCGACCGCGCCGGAGCGCAGCAGTTCCGGGGCGGCGAAGGCGAGACCGTGCTCGGTGCGCCGCAGCGCGATATTGCCGAGACCGCACTCCTGCACCAGCGTCTCGCGCCCGGTGTTCCCCGTCGCGACACTCCACGCGTGCGCGGTGCCCAGCGTCGGATGCCCCGCGAAGGGCAGCTCTTCGTCCACGGTGAAGATGCGCACCCGGTAGTCCGCCTCCGGCGCGCCCGGCGGGAGCACGAAGGTCGTCTCGGACAGGTTCGTCCAGCGCGCGAACCGCTGCATCTGTTCCGTGGTCAGGCCTTCGGCATCGAGTACGACGGCGACCGGGTTCCCCGAATGCGGGGCTTCACTGAACACGTCTACTTGGCTGAATTCGCGCACGGATCAGTAGTCTAGCTAGCGGTATCCGGCGAACGCCTCGCGCTGGGCACTATCCGGGTCCGACAGCACCCGGCTGCGTTCGTCGATGACGTAGGTGCCCCGCTCGGCGGGGGCGTAGCGCGGCCAGTCGGCTTCCGGTGCGCCGCCGCGGGCGAACGAGAACCAGTGCCGCTGCACGGTCTCGGTCACCGCGCGCAGTGCCCTGCGTCCGCCGAGCGCGGTCGTGGCGCGGCCGAGCGTGGTGTCCCCGATGCCGAACACCGCGAGCAGTTCGGTGCCGTGCGTGGCCCCGATCCGGGCGAGTTCGAGTAGCCGTGGGGCGAAGTCGTAGCGGTAGAAGTAGGTCGGCGCGGTGACCGAATGCAGCTCGGCGCAGCGCAGTGCGGGGTCGAGGAACAGCACGTCCCCGCCGAACGCGATGCTGCCGCGGGACCGGTACGCGGCACGGATCCGGGCACTCACTTCCGGATCGGTTCGGGCGAGCAGTTTGCGGATCCGCGCGGGATTGCTCGGCGCGATATCGAGCACGAGCGGGAACAGCCTGCCCTCCTCCGCGTTCGTGCCGAGCAGCAGCGGAACCGGGTTCGCGGTGCCATTCGTGAAGGCGTCGAGCGGCGCCTCGGGCAGCAGTTCCCCGTCCACGACCGGGGCGAAGGGGCGGCTGCCCGGGAACTCGTCGGCCGCGCGCATCGCCATCGTGTGCGCCGTCTGCACCAGGGATTCCGCGGGCGCCGAGGCGAGATCGGTGCCCAGTTCGGTCACGAAGCGCCGCGCCCAGGCCTGCGCGGTCCCGGAATCGTTCGCGGAGGCGACCGGCGGGCTCTCCGCGATCCCGCGGGCGAACAGGCCGCGCGCCGCGGGCACGCACAGCAGGGTGGTCACCGCATTGCCCCCGGCGGACTGGCCCATGACGGTGACGTTGCCGGGGTCGCCGCCGAACGCGGAGATGTTGTCCCGCACCCATTCCAGCGCCGCGATCTGGTCGCGTAACCCGAGGTTGGCGTCGAAGCCCTGTTCCCGGAAGTCCAGATACCCGAGCGCGCCGAGCCGGTAGTTCACCGAGACGTACACCACATCGCCGCGGCCGACCAGCTGCTCGCCCCGGTACAGCGGGCTGGCGGAGGTACCGGTCAGATACGCCCCGCCGTGGAAGAACACCACGACCGGGCGCGCTTTCCTGGTCGGGCCGGTCGGTGCGAGCACATTGAGGGTGAGGCAGTCCTCGCTGGTGTGCCGGCGTTTGCGCTGCGGGGCCGGGTTCCCGAACGCGATCGCCTCGCGCACCCCGGACCAGGAGCGCACCGGCTCGGGCGCGCGCAGACGCAGCGCGCCGACCGGCGGGGCCGCATACGGAATACCGCGCCAGGCAAGCAATCCGGCACCGGCCCGGTGCCCGCGCACCTGCCCGCCGGTCACACCGATCGCCAAGTTCACAGGCCGACTCTAGCGCGCCGGCGGACCAGGACCGGCGGCCGGATCAGGCTCGATCGGGCCGATGCCGGTAGGGAGGCCACCATGGGGCAGGAATCCGCGACGGTGCACGGAATCCCCTGCCCGGTAACGAGTTCCGCCGCCCGCTGGCAGTTCCCGGCGACCACACTCATCACGACGAGCATCGCCTTCGGGAACCGCCCGAAGATCGGCCCGCTGGTGGTCGAGACCGGCTCGCACTGCTGCGCGGGATCCAGGCGATCAGGATGACCGGTGGCGCATCCACTCCGGAGCTGCCCGTCCAGGAACTGTTCGGGAAACTCGGCGAACACGTAGAGCCCCGCGCATGACCATTCTGCCCACCCCACGGGCGCGTAGCGTCCCGAACCGGCGCAGGCGCACCCGGCAATTGCGGCTCGGCGCGCTCGGGATGGGCAGCGAATACCCGATTTCCAGCCCAAGTACGTGTTCGCCGCGACCAAGGCCGGATGTGCGCTTCCGAGGCGATGGCGCTGGTCTCCTCGCTACCCACGGAGCAGTTCCTCGACTCCGGCCGGCGGGTGCCCTATCTCGCCTCGGTGCTCGTGGTGCTCGCCGGTCTGGTGCTGCGGTTCCTCTCGGTGGAGAGCGCGGAGTTCACCGAGGCGCTCGCCGAGGGGAAGAAGCGCAAACTGCCGCTGGTCACCGTGGTGCGCGAGCACGGAACCACGATCCTGCTGATGATCGGCGCGGGAACGGCCACCTCGTCGCCTCCTACTCGATCCAGGGCTACCTGCCCTCCTACACCACCGAGCAGCTCGGGCTCCCGGAGAAAACCACGGTCATCGCGATCACCGCGGCCTCGGCCCCCTCGGTGTTCGTGCTCCCGTTCTGGCTGTTCGTCGGCGCCCGGACGCTGCCGACCGAGGTGCGCTACACGGGGCTCGTGCTCGCCCGCGAGGTGAACGCCGTGCTGTTCGCGAGCACCGCTCCGTTCATGGCGACCATGCTGGTGCACCTCGGCGGCGGCAGCCCGTGGTGGCTTGCCGGATACCTGGCGCTTTCCGGGGTGGGCACCGCGGTTTCGGTGCTGCGGCTGCGGGAAACGGCGCCCCGTGTCCTGGCCCGCGCGGCGGCGGGGAAGACTGGGAGCGCGAGACCGCACAGGGAAGGCATCCGATGAAGATCACCGCACTCGAGACCTACTCCGTCGCGCCCCGCTGGCTGTTCCTCGCGGTGCGCACCGACGAGGGGATCACCGGCTGGGGCGAACCGGTCATCGAAGGACGCAGCGCCACCGTGGCCGCCGCGGTCGGAGAACTGGCCGACTACCTGATCGGCACGGACCCGTTCCGTATCGAGGATCACTGGCAGGTGCTCAGCAAGGGCGGTTTCTACCGCGGCGGGCCGGTGCTGTCCAGCGCGGTCGCGGGGATCGACCAGGCACTGTGGGACATCAAGGGCAAGGCGCTCGGGGTGCCGGTGTACGAACTGCTCGGCGGGGCGGTGCGGGACCGGATGCGCACCTATTCCTGGATCGCGGGCGACGAACCGAGCCGCATCGCCGATCACGCGCGCGAGCGCATCGAGCAGGGCTTCGACGCGATCAAGATGAACGCCTCCGGGCGGATGCGCCAGCTGGAGTCCAAGGCCGAGCTGGAGGCGCTGATCGGGCGGGTCACCGCGGTGCGCGAGGCGATCGGGGACGCGAACGACATCGCCATCGACTTCCACGGGCGGCTCTCCCCCGCGCTGGCCCGCGAGGCCTGCCGGCTGCTCGAACCGCTGCATCCGCTGTTCGTCGAGGAACCCATCGTCCCCGAGCTCACCGCCGATCTGCCGCGGATCTGCGCGGGCACCACGGTCCCGATCGCCACCGGGGAACGGCTCTATTCGCGCTGGGATTTCCGCGAGGTACTCGGTTCCGGGATGGCCGTCGCGCAACCGGATCTCTCCCACGCGGGCGGGATCTCCGAGGTGCGCCGGATCGCCGCGATGGCCGAGGCGTACGGGGTCGCGCTCGCCCCACACTGCCCGCTCGGCCCGATCGCCTTCGCCGCCTGCCTGCACGTGGACTTCACCAGTTCCAACGCGCTCATTCAGGAGACCAGTCTCGGCATCCACTACAACATCGGCTCGGACCTGCTCGACTACCTGGTGGACGCGAGCGTCTTCGACTTCTCCGCGAGCCACATCGAGCTGCTCACCGGTCCCGGACTGGGCATCGAGGTGGACGAGGCCGCGGTCCGCAAGGCCGCCGAGGACGGGCCGCGCTGGCGCAATCCGGTGTGGCGCAACGCGGACGGCTCGTTCACCGAGTGGTGACTGCTGTTCGGTGCAACTGTTCAGTATTGACGCACAAGTTTTGCCACACTAAATTCGGTTACCGTCGTTGCCGCACGAGCGAACGGAGCGCCGGATGTCCGAGGAGTTCGCGGGATCCCTCGCTGCCGTCGGCGCCGAACTGCGGCAGCGGCGCACCGCGGCCGGATACACGCTGCGCGAGCTGGCCACGGCCGCGGAGTTGTCCCCCGGATTCCTCTCGCTGGTCGAACGGGGTTCCTGCTCGCTCTCGCTGACCTCGCTGTTCGCCGTGTGCCGCGCGCTGGAGATCGATCCCGCCGAGCTGCTGCACTCCGGGCAGCAACCGCGCCCGGCGGCGAAACCCTATGCGGTGGGCACGAAAGGCTGCCCGGACCGGCCCGATGTGGTCGTCGGGGAACGCAGTTTCCGGGTGCTCTCCGAATCCTTCGTCGACCGCGGGATGGAACCACTGCTCATGCGGGTCGCACCGACCAGCACCCCGGCCCCGCCGACCCAGCACGAGGGTGAGGAGTTCGGCTATCTGCTCAGCGGGCGGCTGCTGTTCACAGTGGACGGTGCGGAGTTCGAGCTCAATCCCGGTGACCACATTCATCTTTCCTCGGGCGTACCGCATTCGCTCGTCAATCCCGGTGGCCCCGCCGAGGCGCTGTGGGTGGTGTCCCGGCGGTTGTTCTGAATCCAGCGCACCAGGAAACCCTGCGCAAAGGAGCGCGCAAAGTGCTACGGAACGACATCAGCCGGACCGAACGGAGCTTTCTCGGACATCCGCGCGGGCTGGCCACGCTGTTCCTCACCGAGGCATGGGAACGGTTCTCCTACTACGGCATGCGTGCGGTGCTGCTGTACTACCTCTACGACCACGTGGCCAACGGCGGGCTCGGGCTCTCCACCGCGAGTGCCGCCTCGATCGTCTCGGTCTACGGGGCCGCGGTGTACATGTCCGGGGTGCTCGGCGGCTGGCTGGCCGACCGGGTGCTCGGTTCGCGGCTGGCGATCCTCTCCGGCGGGCTGCTCATCATGGGCGGGCACATCGCACTCGCCATTCCCGGTGGCCTGGCGATGTTCTTCATCTCGATGGCGCTGATCGTGCTCGGCACCGGGCTGCTGAAAACGAACGCCTCCAGCGTGCTCGGTGAGCTCTACGCGGACCAGGACAGCCGCCGCGATGCCGGATTCAGCCTGTTCTACATGGGAATCAACCTCGGCGCCTTCATCGCGCCGTATGTGGTCGGCACCCTCGGGCAGACCGTCGGCTACCACGTGGGATTCGCCGCGGCCGCGGTCGGCATGGCCTTCGGGATTGTCCAGTACGTGCTCGGCGCACGGTGGCTGGGAAACGCGGGCAGGCAGGTCCCGCATCCCTTGCACGGCACGGAATTACACAAGGCGCTCGGCAGGATCGCCGTCTGTCTCGCCGGTCTGGCCGCGGTCACCCTGATCTTCTTCCGGATCACCGGTTTCGCGGTGGACGGGATCGTGAACCTGATCTCGGTACTCGCCATCCTCGTCCCGCTGACCTATTTCGTGGTTCTGTTGCGCAGCAAGCGAATCAGCGGAGTGGAACGATCCAGGGTACGCGCCTTCGTCCCGCTGTTCGTGGCCGCCGTGGCCTTCTGGATCGTGGACGAACAGGGCGCGACCGTGCTGGCCACCTTCGCCGACAAGCGCACCGACCGGGTCATCGGCGGTTTCGAGATCCCCGCGTCCTGGTTCCAGTCGATCAACCCGATCGCCACGCTGATCTGGGCGCCGGTGCTCGCCTTCCTGTGGATGAAGCTCGGCAGCAGGCAACCCCGCACTCCGACCAAGTTCGCGATCGGCCTCGCACTGACCGGGATGTCCTTCGTGATCATGGCGATTCCGGGTCTGTTACACGGAACCCGCGCACCGGCGAGCCCGTTCTGGCTGCTGGCCAGCTTCATCGTGCTGCTCGCGGGCGCGGTGTGCCTTTCCCCGGTCGGCCTCGCGGTGACCACGAAACTCGCACCGCGCGCCTATGCCGCGCAGCTGATGAGCCTGTGGATGATGTCCGACTCCGCGGCTCAGGGCATCAACGCCCAGCTGGTCAAGCTGTACAGCCCGGAAACCGAGATCGGCTATTTCCTCGCGCACGGTGCGGGGGAACTGCTCATCGCCACGGGAATGCTGGCCATCGGCGGCTGGGTGCACCGCAATATGGCAGGCGTGCACTGAGAACGCTCGTTTCGCCCAGAACACAAGGAGGAAGTGCATGAACGCAAGCGAGGTCATCGTGCTCGGGGGTGGCGTGTTCGGCGCGGCGACCGCATACGAGCTCGCCCGTGCCGGTGCGCGCACCATGCTGGTGGACGCGGAACTGGACGGGCGGGCAACCTCGGCGGGCGCGGGCATCGTGTGCCCATGGACGAGCCGGATCGAGGACGAGCACTGGTACCGGATGGCCCGCGCGGGAGCGGAACGCTATCCGGAGCTGCTCGCCGAGCTCGCCGAACTGGGCGCGGGCGATATCGGCTACCGCAGGGTCGGGGCGCTGTGCCCGGTCGAGCCCGGGGACCGGGACCGGCTCATGGCCCGGCTACGCCCGCGGCTCGAGGACGCGAGCGCGCACGGCGCGGTGACCGAACTCGAAGCGGGCGAGGCGGCGCGGCTGTTTCCCCCGCTGCGCCCCGGTCTGGCGGGCGTGCACGTTCCCGGTGCGGCGCGGGTGGACGGGCGGCTGCTGCGCTCGGCACTGTGCCAGGCGGCGGGCGCGCTCGGCACCCGCATCGTGCGCGGTACCGGGAAACCGCAGCTGACCGACGGCAAGGTCGACGGGGTGACCGTGGACGGCGAATTCCATCGGTGCGCGAAACTGGTCGTGGCGGCAGGCGTGTGGACGCAGCCGTTGCTCGCCGAACTCGGCGCCACGCTCCCGGGAAGCCAGCAGCGCGGCCAGATCCTGCACCTGCGCCTTGCCGGGGCGCCGACCGGGGACTGGCCGGTGCTACTCCCCGAGGGCGGGCACTACATGGTCAGCTTCGACGACTCCCGGGTCGTGGTCGGGGCGACCAGGGAACCGGGCGACTGGCTCGAACTCGCGGCCACCGCGGACGGGCTGGCCGAGCTGCTCGGGTTCGCGCTCGGCATCGCCCCCGGACTCGGCACGGCCACCCACGTCGAGACCCGGGTCGGCTATCGCCCGATGAGCCCGGAAATCCTGCCCCAGTTCGGCCCGGTCCCCGGGCATCCCGGGGTCTTTCACGCCACCGGGCTCGGCGCATCCGGGCTCACCCTCGGGCCCTTTCTGGGGCGCAAGCTCGCCGAACTGGTGCTCGGCTAGGGTGCGGGGTAGCGGGCGAAAGGGAGACGATGACGGAATTCAGCACCCCTATCCACGGACGCTATTTCGAGGATTACGTTCCCGGTTCCTGTTACGAGTTCGGCGAAGCCTCGGTGGACGAAGCCCAGATCATCGAGTTCGCCAGGGAATACGATCCGCAGTCCTTTCACACCGATCCGGAAGCGGCGGCGGACGGACCGTTCGGCGGGCTGATCGCGAGCGGCTGGCAGACCGCCGCGCTGATGATGCGCCTGTTCGCCACGCACTACCTGTCCAGCGTGGCCAGCCTCGGCGGTCCGGGAGTGGACGAACTGCGCTGGCTGCGTCCGGTCCGGCCGGGTGATTCGCTGCGCCTGCGGGTGACCGTGCTGGAGGCGAGCCCCTCGAATTCCAAACCGGACCGGGGACTCGTGCGCACCCGCGCGGAACTGCTGGCCCCGGACGGCGAACCGGTGTTCAGCGCGATCGTGCTCAACTTCCTGCGGCGCAGGACATAGACACAGCCTGCGGCGCAGGACATAGACACAGCCTGCTCCGCAGGACCTGAAGAAACTCCGGAACCGAAGGAGAAGACATGGCAGAGGACACCAAGCGTTCGGTGCACATCGAACGGACCGCGTTCGGCCGCTACCGGGCCAGCAATGTGCGCGGCGGGCAGCTCGAATTCGGTTCCGGGGAAGACACCGACTTCACCCCGGTCGAGCTGCTGCTCGCCGCGCTCGGTGGTTGCGGGGCGATCGACGTCGACTTCATCACCGCGCGGCGCGCCGAACCCGAATCCTTCACCGTGACCGTCTCCGGGGACAAGATCCGCGACGAGCACGGCAACCACGTCACCAATCTGGATGTGCACTTCCAGGTGGCCTTCCCCGATGGCGAGGCGGGCGACGCGGCGCGGGAACGGCTGCCGCAGGCGATCACCCAGTCACACGAGCGGTTGTGCACCGTCTCGCGCACCGTCGAACTGGGCACTCCGGTCAACGCACACGGCGATTAGGTACCCGGTACCCCGAGGGTGGGGATCTCGGTGACCTGGTCCAGATAGGTGCCGTAGCCGACCCGCAGTTCGGTGCGCCCGCGCGCGGCCCAGGCGTGCTCGCGCACCGGAAGCAGGTGCAGTGGATCGGCGCCGGACGCGGTGAGTTCCACGCGCGCGTCCAGTCCGGTGACCCCGCTCTGCCCGGAGAACTCGAACGGGATGCGCACCAAGTGATTCACGTCGAAGCCCTTCCCGGTCGCGCTCGGGATCAGTTTGAGGCTGAGCTGATTGGTGAACCAGTCCGGCACGAGTTCGGCCGCCTTCCCGGTGTCCTCGGCCTCGATGCGGACGACCGGAATCTCCGCGGTGGTCAGGATTTCCGCGGAAGTGCGCTCCCCGGCGCGGTCCAGCAGTACCCGCTGCGCCTGCTTCTTGGGCAGGCCGAACAGTTCCCGCCCGGTGAAGCCGTGGTTGAGGCCGGCGATGTAGGACACCAGCGGATACGCGCCCTGTTCCCCGGAGCGTGAGCAGCGCACGCACACCCCGCCCTGTTCATAGCTGGGCAGCTCACCGACGAGTTCCCCGTCGCGTTCGAAGCTGGCGCTCAGGAACCGGGCGACCCAGATCAGCACCTCGGCCTCGCCGTCGCGGCGCAATGGCGGCGGCAGCAGCGAATCGACGACCCCGGCATCGGTGCGGTAGACGACGGTGAGCCAGTCGAGGCTGGCCCGCTCGGTGCCGACGGCGTAGAGCGGGGCGAACGCGGGCATCGCGCTCGCGGAAGGGACGGTCATGTCTGCTCCTCGGTCAGTTCGCCTGCCCGTTTCAGGGTGCGCAGTTCCAGGGTCAGGTCGATATCGCGCACCCCGGGAAGCGCGCCGAGCACGGTGGTGAGGAATTCGTAGAGCTGCGCGTAGTCCCGGACCGCGATCTCCCCGCACAGGTTGAATTCCCCGGTCGTCGCGGCGAGCAGCAGCACGGAACTGTGCCCGGCGAGCGCCTGCCCGACCGTGGTCAGCCGGGACGGATCGATCCGCACCCACAGCAGCGCGCGCACCGCGAGCCCGAAAAGGCCGGGATCCACGACCGCGCGCATCCGCAGCAGCCCACGGTGCATCAGCTCATCGGCCCTGCGCCGTGCGGTCCGCTCCATGACCCCGGCGCGCGCGGCGACATCCACCCAGCGCATCCGCCCATCGGCCTGCAGGGCGGCCACGATCTCCTCGTCCACCTCGGTCAGCGTGCCGACCTGGCCTGCCTGCTCACCGTGGTCCCAGCGGTCCGCGCGGCTGCCGCGCAGCCGGCGCACCACGTCCTGACCGAGTACCCCGCTGTCCCAGCCGTGCGCGGTGGCGAACCGGCGGATCACCACGTGGCTGCTCGATCCGGTCACCCCCTGCATTCCGCCAAGCCGTTCGTAGGCGAGTTCGGCGAGCTGACCGGGATCGGCGACGACCACCTCGGCCATGCAGTCCACGGTGCCGGAGAGCAGGTGCGCCATCCACACCTCGGAGCGTCCGGCCAGCTCGGCGGCCACCGTCGGCGCGGTGCCCGGGGTGCAGGAGACCCGCATCAGCACCGGGGTGCCCCGCCCGGCAGCGATCACGTCCAGGGTGCCGAGTACCTTGACCACGCCGCGTGAGCACAGTCGCGCGCCACGGCGCGCGACGGTCGATTCCGGAATGCCGAGCACCTGCGCGATCAGCCCCCAGCTCGCCCGCGGATGCAGCACGAGCGCGGCCGCGACGCGCCGGTCCACCGGGTCGGCGGGTCGTTCTCGCTCACCCAAGAGTTGCCCGCTTCCGCTCAATCATTGAACTCAAATAGTCGATCTTTCCCGATGTGATTTCGACTATGGCGATGTACACCCACATTAGCGCATGCTCATGGCCAGTCCGCAAGACCAACCGAGGAGGAACGATGGCGGCCGGACTCTTCGCACGGCCCGCCCGGTCGCAACCGGAATCGAGGCGTGCACGCGCGGTTATCGCGGGCACGATCGGAAATTTCGTGGAGTGGTACGACTGGGCGCTCTATGGGCTGATGTTCCCGTTCTTCGCGGGCCAGTTGTTCCCCGGAACCGACACATCCTCGCGGATCTCGGCGCTCTCGGTACTCGCGATCTCGTTCCTGATGCGCCCGGTGGGCGCCGCGGTGCTCGGGGCCTATGGGGACCGCAAAGGCCGCAAATCCGGGCTGGCGGCGACGATCCTGCTGATGGGCGGCTCGAGCCTGCTGTTCGCGGTCGTGCCCAGCTATGCGGCCGCGGGCTGGCTCGCCCCCGCGCTGGTGATCCTGGCCAGGTTCGGCCAGGGCATCGCGACCGGCGGGGAATACGGCGCCTCCTCCGCCTATCTGACCGAGTGGGCGAAACCGGGCAGGCGCGCGTTCACCGCCTCCTTCCAGCAGGTGTGCGTCGGGCTCGGGGTGCTCGGCGCCTCGGCCTCGGTGACCATCCTTTCCGCACTGCTCTCCGATACCGCGATGCACGACTGGGGCTGGCGCATCCCGTTCGCGATCGGCGCGGTCGCCGGGCTGGTCGGGCTGTGGCTGCGGTCCAAGGTCGCCGAGCCGGAGCCGTACCAGAACCTGGAACGCAGCGGAACCGTGGAGCGCGCCCCGCTGCGCGAGATGCTGGGCGCGCACCGCAAGGCCGCGCTGCTGCTCGGCGGGCTCTCCCTTTCCGGATTCGTCACCTACTACATGTGGCTGACCTATCTGCCCTCCTACGCCAACATCACCACCGGAATCGACAAGGCATCGGCCTCGCTGACCAATACCATCGGGCTCGCCGTGTTCGCCGTCGTGCTGCCGTTCATCGCGATCCTCTCCGACCGGATCGGGCGCAAACCCACCCTGCTGATCTATTCCGTCGGTACCGTGCTGCTCGCCTATCCGCTGCTGACCGGGCTGACCGGCGGGTTCGGGAATCTGTTGCTGATCGGCACCGCGGGACTGTTGCTGCAGGCGTTCAGCAGCGCCACACTCACCCCGCTGTACGCCGAGCTGTTCCCCGCGCGGGTGCGCACGGTCGGGATCGCGCTGCCGTATGCCGTCTGCGGGGCGCTGTTCGCCGGGACCGCCCCGCTGATCATGGAGGCCTTCGCGGACGCGCACATCAACTGGGCCGCCCCGGTGTACGTGATCGCCGTCGCGCTGATCACCACGGTCGTGGTGTGGCGAATGCCCGAGACCAAGGACAGGAGCCTGGCATGAGCGAGCTTGCGAGCGAATCATCGATACAGCGTCCTCGGCGAAGCACCGAGCTCCCCCAGGGAGCGAGGGCATGAGTCGGCTGCTGAGCCCCTCCGACAGCGTGCCCCGACAGGTTGGGAGTGTCATGAGCCAAGGATCCGTTCCGCCGCAACCGGTCGTCCCGCTGGCCACCGATCGCGACCGGGTGGCTTCCCCGGCCCCGGAGCTGAGCAGCGGGCAGCGCGAACGGCTGGCCGACATCCTCGCCGGGCCAACGGTTTCGCTGCACGATCACCCCGTGCGGCTGCCCGATCCGCTCAATGAGCGCAGCTGGATTCGGTTCGCCGATTCCGGGCAGGTGTTCCTCGGCGAGACCGGACTGTCCACGGTGTTCGCCAGCAAGCTCGCCGGCGGAACCCTGGACGAGGCGGTCGCGTTCGGAACCGCGGTGACCGCGCAGCAGAACAGCGGCGCTGCGACGTCCGACACCACCGTACTCGGTGCACTGGAGGACCTCGGGCCGATCGGTACCGAGCTGCGCGGCCTCGATGCCTTGTACGGCGCGGGAATCCGGTGTGCCGGGCTGGCTTACAACACCGGTACCGCGCTCGCCGGTGGGCTCGGCCAGGATCCGGATCCCGGTCTGAGCCCGGTCGGCAGGGGCGCGGTGCGCGCCATGGAAGAGCTCGGCATGCTCGTGGACCTCGCGCACGTCGGGGATCGGTCGAGCATCGAGGCGGCACGGCTGGCCACCCGTCCCCTGGTGATCAGCCACGCGGGCGCGCGCACGGTGTGGCCGACCCCGCGGATGAAACCGGACGAGGTGCTGCGCGCGGTCGCCTCGACCGGTGGCCTGATCGGGATCGAGGCCGCGCCGGGCAGCACCCGCAGCAGGGCGAGCAGCGGTGACCACGACCTCGACGACGTGATGCACCACCTCGAATACTGCGCCGAACTGATCGGCATCGAGCACGTCGCACTCGGCCCGGATACCTTCTTCGGCGACCACCTCGGGCTCTACGCTGCCGCAGGCTGGCCACGCCCCTCGGCGAGCGGAATGCCCGCGCTGGACATCGAATTCGTCGCCGGAATGGAGAACCCGGCCGAGGCGATCCCGAACGCGGCAGCCTGGCTGATCGCACACGGCTGGGCCGATGCCGATATCGCCGCGATCGTCGGCGGCAATGCCGCACGCCTATGGGAAGGAGTCCGGTGAACGCCACGGCGCACACCGCCATCGATGCGAGCATCGAGGACAACCGGAAAGCGCTCACCGAACTGAGCTTGGATCTGCACGCCAATCCCGAGCTCGCGCTCGCCGAGAAGTACGCGGCGGGCCGGTTGACCGGGCTGCTCGAGGAACACGGATTCCAGGTCACGCGCGGGATCGCGGAGCTGCCGACCGCGTTCCGCGCCGAGTCCGGATCCGGTTCCCCGCGCATCGCCTTCCTGTGCGAGTACGACGCGCTCCCGGACATCGGCCACGGCTGCGGGCACAATCTGATCGCCACCGGCGGCCTGGCCGCGGGGATCGCGGCCGCGCGAGCCCGGCAGGCCGCCGGTCTGGACGGGACCGTCTGCGTGATCGGCACTCCCGGAGAGGAAGGTGCGGGCGGCAAGATCACCGAGCTCGAGGCCGGTGTGTTCGCGGATATCGATGCCGCGCTGATGTTCCACCCCGGCGATCGCACCGTGCCGATCCGGCACGCCACCGCCGCGCAGTCGATCACCGTGGAATACCACGGGATCGCCGCGCACGCCGCGGGTTCCCCGCAGGACGGGCGCAGTGCGCTCGCCGCGCTCATCCAGCTGTTCGTGGCCATGGACACGATGCGCCAGTTCGTCCCGGAGACGGTGCGGATGCACGGGGTCATCACCGAGGGCGGGCAGGCGCCGAACGTCGTTCCCGAGTACGCCAGCGGGAAATTCCAGATCCGGGACATCTCCAGCGAGTCCGTTGTGGAACTAGTCGAGCGCTTCAACGAGGCCGCGCACGGTACGGCCGCGGCGACCGGGACCAAGGTGGAGCTGACCTACGGACCGCTCTACGCCGAGCGCAAGAACAACCATCCGCTCGCCTACCGGGTCGCCGATTACCTTCGCGGTCAAGGGATCCCGGTCTCCGAACCGGTGCTTCGCGGGGGCACCGGTTCCTCGGACATCGGGAACGTGAGCCTGGAACTGCCCGCCATCCACCCGTATCTGGCGATCATGCCGGAGGGAACGGCGAGCCATTCCCGGGCGATGACCGAGTACGCGGCGACCGATTCGGCGCACACCTCGATGTTCGCGATGGCACGAGCACTGGCCTGTGCGGGCGCCGATCTGCTCGCCGATCCGGTTTTCCTCGCGCACGTACGGCAGGATTTCGCCACCAGGGCACCGGATTACCCGCGATGACCGAACTACGGGCACTGCGCAGGCGGTTGCACGCCTATCCGGAGACCGGGTTCACCGAGATCGTCACTGCGGCCACGGTGATCGGGGAACTGCGCGCGGCGGGCATTGAACCGTGCTACGGCGAGCAGGTGTGCGTGGTCGAGGGACTTGCCGGGCTGCCCGATCCGGCCGAGCTCGCCGCCGCTCGCGAACGGGCCGCTGTTCAGGGTGTCGCACCGGAGCTGATCGACACGCTTTCCGGTGGCCGCACCGGAATCCTCGCCGAAGTGCACGGCAACCGTCCAGGGCCGGTGCTCGGGATCCGCTTCGATATGGACGCGCTCCCGGTCACCGAAGCAGGCGAGGCGGCGCATTTCCCCGCGGCAGAGGGGTTCGCCTCGACGCGGGAGGGCGTGATGCACGCCTGCGGGCACGACGGGCACACCGCGATCGGGGTGGAACTGGGCAGCAGGCTCGCCGCAGATCCCGACTTCCCGGGCACCGTGCGGCTGTTGTTCCAGCCCGCGGAGGAAGGCGTGCGCGGGGCCCGTGCACTCGTCGAAGCCGGGGCGTGCACCGGAATCGGCACGATACTAGCCCTGCATCTGGGGCTGGGCCTGGAAGTGGGCACCGTCGCCGCGGCCGCGCGGGGCATGCTCGCCACGGTGAAACTGCGGGTGCGGCTCACCGGGCGCGCCGCGCATGCCGCGCTCGCCCCCAACGAGGGCCGTAACGCCCTGCTCGCCGCAACTCACGCGGCGAACGCCTTGCATGCCATGCCACCGATCCCGGGCATCGCGACCCGGGTCAACGTCGGCACCCTGCGCGCGGGGACCGCCGCCAACATCGTGCCCGAACACGCCGAACTCGGCATGGAACTGCGCGCCGAGACCACCGCGGCCTGTGCCGAGCTGATCGAGCGCGCGCGGGCGATCTTGGAGGGCGCCGCGCACATGCACGGCGTCGAGCTGGAAATCGCCGAGACCGGGAAAGCCACCGCAGCCGTGCACGACGAGGCGGTGTGCGCGGGGATCACCGCGGCCGCACAGGCCACCGCGGGCGTGCGCGAATGCCTTGCCGAAGCACCGATGTCCGCGAGCGACGACGCCACCCTGCTGCTCGACGCGGTCCGCGAACAGGGCGGGACCGGGGCATACTTTCTTGTGGGGGCAGCCAATCCGGCGCCGCACCACCACGGCCGCTTCGACATCGACGAGCGCAGCCTGCCGATCGCCGTCGAGCTGCTGGAACGGTTCGTCCGAGCACGCTGAGCGCGCCTCAGCCCGGATCAGCCGGGATCTGCGGATGGCCGTGCACGCTCAAAATGAACGGACACAGCTTACGGGAATTGTGCTAGAATTGGGAGCATGAACGGACTGGGGAGTCGTGAATTCGAGGACGCGTTGGTGGAATCCACGTGTTCCTATCGGACCGAGCAGGCACGGCTGGATCATCGGATCCTGATTGACGTGCACCAACTATGGCGCTCGCAGGCGGCACGGTTCGGGGAGGAGCTGGCGCGGGATTCGGTGATCGAGGAACTACGCCTCGCTTGGTGTTGTTATCGGGGTAAGGCGATCGGTACAGTCGAATTGTCGGTCGAGATGCACGAACGATTTCCCGAATTACTGTCCTGCATGAGTGAGGGGTTGCTGGATTCGTTTCTCGCGTCGAAAGCCACCGAAGTACTGCGCCCACTCACCCCGGAACTGGCCGCGATCGCGGACCGGCGGATCGCGCAACGCTTACGCGAACAGGGCCTGCCGCACGACTGGCGCGCCTACCTGCGGCGGATAGCGGACTCACTGGACCCGACAGCGAAACAGAAGCGGCTCGCGCAAGCGCGTGCCGCCCGGTATGTGTCGTTCCAAGATGAGGAGGATGGCACCGGGACGGTGTTCGCCCGGATCCCCGCCGAAGACTCCCACGCATGCGAAACACGCATCCGAGATCTCGCACGGGCGATCAGACAACGCGGAGATACGCGCACCCAGGAACAAATCCGCGCGGACGTGTTCACCGACCTACTCCTCGGACGCGGTGACGATCACCCACCGGTACACACGGTCGTCAACGTGCACGTTCCCCTCGGCACCGCGCTACAGCTGAACAACAGCACCGCAATCGTCGACGGAATGGGTGAAATCCCCGCGCACGTCGCCCGTCAACTGCTCGCCGACCCGAACAACGTGGTGCGCAAAGTCCTCACCGACCCGGACACCGGCGTGGTACAAGGCCTGGGGCGCAAGCGTTACCGGCCGACCCGGCGCCAGCGCGATTTCGTCCACATCCGCGACCGCCATTGCCGCGCTCCGGGATGCAGGCGACCCATCGTCGAGATCGACCACGTCGAACAATGGCACCGAGACCACGGCACCACCGATCCCGCCAACCTCCAAGGCCTCTGCCGAATCAACCACAAACTGAAACGCATGCCCGACTGGAAACACCAACTCGACCCCACCACCGCGCGGCTCACCATCACCACCCCGACCGGACGCGAATACACCAGCACACCCGGCTGATGCCGTAACCGGCCACGGATTCCGGCTCAGCTCGCTTCCGCCGGGTTCGCCACACCCGCCAGCAGTTCACACGGAGTCGCCGCGGCGCGCACCCGTCCGCGCAGCGCGGCCACGAAACAGCCGGAGCCGCCGAGCTCGTCGAGGCTGAGTTCATCGAGGACCTGCTCGGCCTCGTGCCGGACCCCCTCGATGTGCGCGAGATAGGGCCGCACCACCTCCGGGTCGAGCATCCGCTCCAGCAGTTCCTCCCGGGCGTGCGTGTCCGTTCGCGCGCGCCGCAGCAGCGCGAGGACGCGTTCGCGGCGGGCACCGTGGCCGGAGTTCAGCAGTGAGACGAGGTGGAAGGTGGGGGTGGCGTTGGCGAGGTCTTCCATCCGTCCGGACTGCAGATCCTCCTGATCGTTACGGAACTGTCCGAGCAACCCGAGGTTGCGGCCGAACCGCCGCCACCCCTCGGTGCGCGCGTCGTCGGCGCCCGCGGTCCTGGCAGCCATCGCGCTCGCCATCACGTACGGTGCGCTGCTCTTGTTCAGGTAGGTACGCAGCACCTGATCATGCGAGAGCTCTCCGGGTTCGGTGAACAGGTCGGCGAGCTGCCCTTCGGTCGCGGCGGTGCAGGACTGCAGGAACTCGGTGGTGAGCGCGCTGCGGACCGGTTCGGCAACCGGCAGCGCGCTGGTGACCCGCGCGGGCAGCACATACGCCCAGTTGAACGCGACCAGCATGGTGGCACCCGGTCCGATCCGGCGCGCCGCCTCACCCGCCTGGTCATCGGCGAGGTCGTCGATGATGTTCGCCGCGCGCCACCACAGTGCGTGCACGGCCGCGATCGGCACCGCTGCGGCGGGGTCACCGGTCTCCGCCCCGTGCACGAGCAGGGGAAGGGCGAACTCGTGCCGGTCCGCACGGGCTTCCCGGACCACGGTGGGCACGATGGCGCGCAACTGACCGTGTTCGCTGGTGTATTCGGCGACCAGTTCCGCCATGGTCTGTTCGACCTGCCCGGACAACAACCGGATCTGTCGCTCTGCGTGTTCGGAATCGGTCGGCACCGGCGCCTCCCCAGCGGTAGCGGTCTGATCCCGCACACTACACACAAATATCCGGCTGTCTCACCAAAAAGCGGATGCCGGACGGTAGAAAGGTAGCCATGACGGAGTCCTCGCCATGCGCTCCCTGAACTTCGTGGTGGGCACCGGGCGCTGTGGATCCACCGCGCTGTCCCGGGTGCTCGCCGGGCATCCGGACGTGCTCAGCCTCAACGAACTGTTCGCCTCGCTGGCGCCGGGAACCTTTCCCCCTGGACCCCTGACCGGGGCCGAATTCTGGCGGCTGCTCGCCGAACCGAACCCGTTCTTCGACGCGATGGCGCGCGAACGCAGCCGGGTTCCGGAGTTCCTGTATCCGCGGGATCCCGGCCGATTCAGTCCGGAGACCGGCATTCCGGCGATCGCGATGATGGCGCTGCCGCACCTGAGCGAGGAACCCGACGCCCTGTTCGACGAGCTCGCCGAGCAGATACCGAGCTGGCCCGCCCGCCCGGTCACCGAGCACTACGCGGCCCTGTTCGCCCTGCTGGGCCGGCGTTTCGGGCGCACCGCCGTGGTGGAGCGCTCCGGGTTCTCGCTGCAGTGGATCGGCACCCTCGCCGACCGCTTCCCTGCCGCGCGGCTGGTGCACATGTTCCGGGAGGGGCCGGACTGCGCGCTCTCCATGAGCAGGCACCCGGGATTCCGCCTGGTGGTGCTCGAGAACCGGATCAAGGCGCTGACCGGGGCGCGCGCCATTCCGGAGCTGCGCCCCGCCGATGTGGCCGCGCTCCCGCCGGAACTGGCCAAGGTGCTGCCGGACCGGTTCGACCCGGCCGTGCTCGAACAACCGATCCCGCTGGCCGAATTCGCCGAGCTGTGGACCGCGCAGATCCGGGACGCGGTCACCGGCCTCGCCGAGCTACCGGCCGAACGGCGGTGCACGATCGGATACGAGGACCTGGTCGCGCACCCACGCGCAGAACTCGCGCGGCTCGCCGCTTTCCTGGATGTCGAACCGGATCCCAGCTGGCTGGCCACCGCCGAACGACTGCTCGACCGGAACCGGGTCGGCGGGGCGGCCGCCCTTCCCGCGGAGGAGCTCGACCGGCTGCGTGAGCTCTGCGAACCCGGCAGGCGTGCCCTGCAAGCCCAACGTAGGGAGGTGGCCCCGTGACCGAACCGATCCGGCTCGGCGAACAATTCCTGCAGGACCCCTATCAGCTCTACGACCGGCTGCGCGCCGAGCAGCCGGTCGCCCCCGCGCTGCTGCCGCACGGGCTGCGGGTGTGGATCGTCAGCCGCTATGCCGACGCCCGGGCCGCACTGGCGGATCCCCGGCTGCGCAAGGATTCCGTACGCCAGCAGGAACTGTCCGCGCGGCAGGCGGAGGAGACGAACTCGACCCCGGTGATCACCGAGTTCCTCAATTCGCACATGCTCAACACCGATCCGCCGGACCACACCAGGCTGCGCAAACTGGTCGGTGCGACGTTCACCAGCCGCAGGGTCGCCGAGCTGCGCCCGCGAATCACCGAGATCGCCGGGGAACTGCTGGACGCCTTGCCCCGTGGCGAGGTGGTGGACCTGGTGCACGGCTTCGCCTATCCGCTGCCGATCACGGTGATCTGCGAACTGCTCGGCGTGCCCGAGAGCGACCGGGCCGATTTCCGTTCCTGGACCGCGACACTGCTCAACACCGGGGTCGGCGCGCAGGAACTGGCGGCTGCCTCCGAGGCCATGGTCGGCTATCTGGACGCGCTGATCGCGCAGAAGCAGCTCACCCCCGGACAGGATCTGCTCTCCGCGCTGGTCGAGGCGCGGGAGGCAGGTGATCGGCTCGACGAGGGTGAACTGCGCGCCATGGTGTTCGTACTGCTGGTGGGCGGGCACGAGACCATGGTCAACCTGATCGGCAACGGCACCCTCGCCCTGCTGCGCAATCCGGACCAGCTCGCCGCGCTGCGCGCCGATCCGGCCGGACTGCCCGCCGCAATCGAGGAATTCCTGCGCTACGACGGGCCGGTCAACTTCGCCACATTCCGGTTCACCACCGAGGATGTGCCGATCGGTGAGACGAGCATTCCCGCGGGTGAGTTCGTGGTGGTCGCCCTGCTCTCGGCGAACCGGGACGCGCAGCGGTTCACCGATCCGCGGGAACTTGACCTCGACCGGGCCACCACGGGTCATCTCGCTTTCGGGCACGGGGTGCACTACTGCATCGGCGCGCAGCTGGCCAGGGCACAAGCGGAAATCGCGTTCGGCATGCTGCTCGAGCGGTTCCCGGAGATCCGGCTCGCGGTGGCCCCTGGCGAGCTGACCTGGCGGCACAGCACCCTGATGCGGGGGCTCGAAGCTCTGCCGGTGCTGCTTCAAGCCCCGCGCTGACCGGTCAGGATGGCCTGCCGCGCGGCCAGCACCGCGGCGGCGACCACCCGGATCGGGGCAAAGTAGTCCTTCACCAGCCACAGCGGGGTGATCCCGGCATCCACCACCCCATCGCGCAGCACCGGCTCCGCGCAGGTGAGCGCCTCGGCCACGCCGGTTTCGGTGCTACCGCGCAGAATCAGTGCGGCGTACGCGGTCTCCTCCATGGTCACCCAGCGCACGCCCCAGCCGCCGCCGGGATGCCTGGTATCGAGCACCCAGCGCCTGGCGCGCCGCGCGGCGGCCTTCGCCGGTTCGCCGTCCACCGCGGAAAGCGCCTCGACCGCGCACACCGTGGCGTAGTACGGGGAAACGTGCCAGAAATCGAACCAGCTGCCATCGGCGCGCTGCTGGTCGAGCAGCCATTCGGTATTGCGCCGCAGCACCGGACCGTAGCGCTCGCCGTGCTCGGGGCGCTCGGCGAGATAGCGGTGCAGCAGGCTCACCGTGTGCCCGTTCGTGGCCGGTGAAGCGATCGATTCGCCGGGATAGATCTGGAAATGGTCCTCGGCCCAGTAGGTCAGCAGCCCGTCCAGTCCGGCCGTGCGCCCATGACAGAGCAGCGCGTTCACCACCGCGGCGGTGTCGTCCCCGTCCACGGTGAGATCCCTGCCGCCCGCGATCCCGTGCGGGCCCAGTTCGGACTCGAGCCGGTCCAGGATCCGCTCCGGGCAGTCGTGCGGAACCCGGTGCCAGACGAAGGTGTTCAGCATCCAGGCGTGCTCGAAGTAGTCGATCGGCGCGGCCACCGGCACCAGGCCGTTCCCGTGGCGCTGCAGCTCCTCGAGGAACCGCGCGGCCGGGCTGCCCGGATCCGATGCGGTGCGCAGCCACCCCGCCGTTCCGGCCGCCGAACAGCTCACCGAACCCGCGTAGGGGTGCGCCGAATCGACCGGGGTGGCGATCTCCCAGGCATGCCAGATGTCCGCGGGCAGTTCCCGGCCCGCGGCGGCGTCCGCCCGGATCGCGGCCAGCCGTTCGGTGGCACACCCCGCGGGCATCGGCAGCTCCGGTTCCCCCGCGGCCGCCAGGCGCGTGTTGATCCGGTCCACCAGCATCGGCACGATCAGTTCCACGCTGATCGTCGCCGGTGGCCCGGCCGCGTAGCGCCCGCCGGGTGCCAGCCAGTCGCGCAGCGCACGCAGGCCCTGCCCGGCCACCGCGCGGGCCTTGCCGCGCTCGATGACCTCATCCGCGGGTTCCCGCCGCTGGGCAACCGCGAGCAGCGCCTCGGTGGCCGAAAGCGTGGCGTTGAACGCGAATCCGTCCTGCCCCCAGGTGCCGTCGGCGGTCACCGTCCGGCACAGGTGGCGCAACCGCTCGGCATGCCCGCCGAGCCACGGTGCGTCCGCCACCAAGCGGGCACACTCGTACACCGAAGGGGTCAACCAGGCCCAGGGATCCGCGGCGGACTCGTGCAACAGGGTGTTCGCGGCGCTGCGAAAGTCATCGGTCACCGTTCCTTCCTACCGCGCCCCGGCTCGTGCGCACAGCCACCTCGTCGAATTTCGTTCCGGCGACTTGGTACCGATCGGTACTTGCGTCGCTCGAACGTAACACCCTAGAGTCATTAGCTATGACTCTGACTCATTACATGAACCCTGCGCTCCGCGGATTCGGCGCGCACCATCGCTGGCTGATCCTCGGCATCGGGGTGGCCGCACAGGCCAGTTTCTCGGCCGCCTTCGCCGGAATCCCCGCCACCGGACCACTGCTGCGCGGGAGGTATCACTTCAGCGCGGGACAACTCGGCCTGGTGCTCGGCGCGATCCTACTCGGCATCGCGATCTCCGAGGTGCCCTGGGGAATGGTGACCGACCGGCTCGGTGACCGGCGAACCCTGCTCACCGGCCTGCTCGGTACCGGCGCCCTACTGGCGCTGCTGGCGGTCGTCCTGACCCCGGGGGCTCCGGCATTGGTGTTCGCGGCCGCGCTCTTACTGGTCGGGGTACTCGGCGGTTCGGTGAACGGTTCGAGCGGCCGCGCGGTCATGGCCTGGTTTCCCGATGATCGCCGCGGATTCGCGATGAGCATCCGGCAGACCGCGATCCCCGCGGGTGGTGCGCTCGGTGCGGCGCTGCTTCCGGTACTGGCCGGTGATCTGGGGTTCCGCGCGGTGTTCGGCGCGCTCGCCCTGTTCTGCTTCGCCTCGGCGGCCGCGGCCTTCGCCTGGCTGCACGAACCGGCCGAGTCCACCGCGCAACCGCGCGGCATCGGCGGTTCCCCGCTGCGCAGCCGGGCGGTGTGGCGGCTGGCATCGGCGAGCGGGCTGCTTTCGGTCCCGCAGTTCGCGGTGACCACCTTCGCCTCGGTTTTCCTTGTCAGCCAACGGCATACGCATCTCGCGCTCGGCACGGTGACGCTGCTGATCGTGCAGCTGGGCGGGGCGGCCGCGCGGGTATGGAGCGGCGGATACACCGATCGGCACGGGAACAGGCGCGGGTACATCAAGGCGGTCGCCGGACTGAGCACGGTGGCCTTCGCCGGGGCTGCGGTGCTCACCGAGGCGCCCGTGGGGCTCACCGTGGCCGCGCTCGCGGCAGGTGGGTTGCTCGCTTCGGCTTGGCACGGCGTGGCCTACACCGAGATCGCGCGTATGGCGGGAACCAGGCGGGCCGGGACCGCGCTCGGCCTGGAGAACACCACCGTGTTCGCCGCGGGTTTCCTCGCCCCGGTGCTGATCCCGGTGCTCGCGGACGGCGCGTCCTGGGCGGCGGTCTGGGCGGGCGCCGGTGCGTGCTGCCTGCTCGCGACCCTGGTCAGCCCGGGACGGCATAATTCCCCCGAAGGGATGTGATCACCTTGGCAAGCGAGCAGCTGCGCTTCGACACCGGCCGGGTCTGCCTCGATCTGCTGGCCACCGTCGGATCCCGGCTCAGCGAGCATCCGGTGGAACGGCTCAACGGGCCGGACCGGCTGCACGCCTGGTTCACCGGAACCGGGTTACTGCCCGCCGATCAGCCGATCGCGATCGGGCCGGACTGGTTCGCGCAGGTCGACCGGGTGCGCACGCTGCTGCACCGGATCGTGCAGGACACCGTGCACGGGCGAACCGTCCCCGTCTCGCGTGTGCGCGCGCTCAACGAACTGGCCGGGCAGACCCCGCCGATTCCCCGGCTGCGCACCGATGCGCGCACCGTCCGGCTGCGCGAACCGGTCACCCTCGCCGGGCTGCTTTCCCTTGTCGCCAGGGATGCCATCGAACTGCTCAGCGGCAGCGAACGGCAGTATCTGCGCGAATGCGCGGGCGGCGACTGCGATCTGGTCTACCTGGACCATTCCCGCGGGCGCAGGCGGCGCTGGTGTTCCTCGCGGGTGTGCGGCAACCGGGAACGCGTCGCCAACTATCGCGAACGCCTCGGCTGAGCGCCGTACCCTGGCCGGCATGAAACACACCTCGTTCGCCGACTGGCCGTGCTCGATCGCGCGGACCGTGGACCTGCTCGGGGACCGATGGGCGCCGCTCGTGCTGCGCGAGTGCTTCTACGGGCTGCGCCGCTTCGACGAATTCCAGCGCGAACTGGGCATCGCCCGCAATACGCTCACCGAACGGCTGCGCAGGCTGGTCGCGGACGGGCTGCTGGAGAAGCGGGCCTATCAGCGCGAACCGATGCGCCACGAGTACCTGCTCACCGAACAGGGCAGGGATTTCTTCGGCGTGCTCGCGGCGATGGCGCGCTGGGGAGATCGCTGGCTCGCCGGGGAGCAGGGTCCTCCGGTGTTACTGCACCACGCATGCGGCGCGGACAGCCACGCCGAGGTCGTGTGCGCCGCCTGCGGGGAGCCGATGCGCGCCGGGAACACCCGCGCACGGATGGGTCCCGGCTTCCCCGAAGCGCTCGCCGACCGCACCTCGGTACGGAAAAGGTTCTCTTGACATGCTGAGTTTCATCATGCAACTTAGTGGCGAGCAGGGAGGCCGCCAATGGAGTCAACGGGATTACGTCTCGCCGAGGCACCGAGTGTCGAGGTGGACCGGTGGATCGCCGCCGCACCCGAACGAGTATGGGAACTGGTCTCGGATGTGACCGCGATGCCCGCGATGAGCACCGAACTCCAGGCCGCGGAATGGCTGGACGGGGCGAGCGGGCCCGCACTCGGCGCGCGGTTCCGCGGGCACAACAGGAACGACATCCTCGGCGACTGGTCCACGGATTCCCAGGTCATCGAATGCATTCCGGGACAGGTGTTCGCCTGGGCGGTCAGCGATCCGGACAACCCCAACGCGGTGTGGCGGTTCCGGCTCGAACCGGAGAACGATGGAACGCGGCTGCGCCAGTACGCCCAGCTGGGCCCGGGCCCGTCCGGGCTGACCCTCGCGATCGCGCGCATGCCGGAGAAGGAGGACCGGATTCTGCGCCGCCGGCTGCGCGATGTCGAGCAGTTCATGACCGACACGCTGGACCACGTCAAGACCACCGCCGAGGCGTGATGCGCACCGCGACCACCGTCGAGGCCTCGGGCGGGCCGGACTGGAAACAGACCGGGGAGTTCGTCGTCGAGGCGGAGAAACTGGGCCTCGACGTGTGCTGGGTCGCCGAAGCCTGGGGTTCGGATGCCCCTTCCGCGCTCGGTTACTACGCCGCCCGCACCGAACGGATGCTGCTCGGCTCCGGCATCATGCAGCTCGGCGTGCGCTCCCCGGTGGCGACCGCGCAGGCCGCGATCACGCTGGCGAACCTGTCCGGGGGCCGGTTCCTGCTCGGGCTCGGCGCCTCCGGGCCGCAGGTGATCGAGGGACTGCACGGAGTTCCGTTCCAGCGCCCGCTTTCCCGGATGCGCCAGACCGTGGAAGTCCTGCGCCAGGCCCGTTCCGGGGAGAAGATCTCGGTGCCCGGCCGCATTCCGCTTCCCGGCTCGGAAACCCGGCCGATGCGGCTCTCCGCGCGAGCGGAACACCCGATCCCGGTCTATCTCGCCGCGCTCTCCCCCGCCATGCTGCGGCTGACCGGGGAGCTCGCGGACGGCTGGCTCGGCACCAGTTTCGTCCCCGAGGGTGCCGATGCCTACCTTGCACACCTCGACCACGGACTGCGCGATTCCGGGCGGACCCGCGCGGATCTGGACCTGTGCCAGGGCGCCGAGGTGGCCTTCGCGCCCGATGCGGACGCGCTGCCCGGGATGCTCGCCGCACGCAAGACCGGGCTCGCGTTCAGCCTCGGCGGAATGGGCACCGCGGACACCAACTTCTACAACCGCGCCTACGGCCGTCAGGGCTGGGCCGAGGTCGCCGCCGAGGTCAGCGCCCGCTGGCAGGCGGGTGACCGCACCGGCGCGGCCGAACTGGTCCCGGACGAGATGGTGCTCGCCACCACCCTGATCGGCACCGAGGCCATGGTCCGCGAACGATTGCGCACCTGGCGGGACACCGGGATCGACACGGTGCGCCTCTATCCGGCGGGCGAGTCACTGACCGAGAAACTCGACACCCTCGGCCGGGCCATCGAACTCGTGCACGAGCTCGACTGAACAATTCGACAGTCCAGGCTGATTAGTTTAGGCTGTCGAATATGGCAGAGATCTCCACCGAAGCCGCCAAGGCAGCGCAGGACCTGCGAGTGCTCTTCAGCCGGTTGCGCCGCCGCCTGCTGGATTCCGCGGCGACCGAGGATCTGAACGCCTCACAGACCTCCGTGCTCGCCCGGCTGGTGAAGGACGGACCGTCCTCGGCGAGTGTGCTCGCCGGCGCGGAACGGGTGCGGCCGCAGTCGATGGCCACCACCCTGACCGCCCTGGAGAAACACGGCCTGATCGAGCGCGCGCCCGATCCCGGGGACGGACGTCGCCAGGTGATCACGCTGACCGCGGCCGGCCGGAAGCAGGGACACGGCGCGCGGGCGAGCCGGGAGGAATGGCTGGCCAGGTCGATCCAGGAGCGCTACACGGCGGCCGAACGCGCAACGATCATCGAGGCCATCGCCCTGCTGGACCGCGTGGTCCAGCAGTGAAACCGCGCGAGCGGTTCGCGGCACTGAGCGAGGGTTTCGACCGCAAGCTGCTCGCTCCGATGATCTCGGGCGCGATCCTCAACCCGGTCAATTCCTCGATCATCTCGGTGTCCCTGGTACCGATCGGGGCCGCCTTCGGCGCACCGCCGACCGCGACCGCCTGGCTCGTCTCGGCGCTGTACCTGGCGACCGCGGTCGGCCAGCCGGTCGCCGGGAAACTGATCGATGTCCACGGGCCGCGGCGGCTGTTCCTCGGCGCCAGCGTGCTCGTCGGTCTCGCCGGGATACTCGGCATGCTCGCCCCCGATCTCGGCGTGCTGATCGTGGCGCGGGTGTTGCTCGGTTTCGGCACCTGCGCGGGTTATCCGGCCGCGATGCGGATGATCCGGGACGAGGCGGAGCGCACCGGAAAGGACAGCCCAACGGCAGTTCTGACGGTGCTCGCGATGGCCACCCAGACCATCGCGGTCATCGGTCCCCCGCTCGGCGGACTGCTGATCGGGCTCGGCGGCTGGCGCGCCACCCTCGGGGTGAACATTCCCTTCGCGATCCTCGCGTTCGTGCTCGGGGCGCGCCGGATCCCGGCGACCGCCCGGAAAACCACGAACCGGCCGAACCTCGATTTCCTCGGCATGGCCCTGTTCGCGGGCATGCTCGTGTCCCTGCTGCTGTTCCTGATGCACCCCTCGGCGACCGACTGGTATCTGCCACTGATCACCGTGGTGGCCGCGATCGCTTTCGTACTCCGGGAACTGCGGTCGACCGAGCCGTTCATCGATGTGCGGATGCTCGCCGGGAACCGCCCGCTGGTGGCCACCTACGCCCGGGCCCTGCTCGCCTATATCGTCTCCTACGCTTTTCTCTACGGTTACACGCAATGGCTCGAGGACGGGCGTGGGCTCACCGCGGCGCAGGCCGGGCTCATCCAGCTGCCGGTGTTCGCCACCGCGGTCGTGGTCTCCGGGCTGACCGGGCGGCGCAAGGAGGTGCGCGCCAAACTCGGGGCCGGCGCGCTCTGCCAGATTCTCGCCTGCGCGCTGATGCTGGTGCTGTGGCCGGAAAGCGGGATCTGGCTGCTCGTGACGATCGCACTGATCTTCGGGATCACCCAGGGACTGATGAGCCTCGCTCTGCAGAATTCCGTTTACCACCAAGCGGATCCGGACAGCATCGGCACCTCGGCCGGGCTGCTGCGCACCTTCAGCTATCTCGGCGCGATCATCGCTTCCGCCGCACAGGGCGGTTTCTACGGACAGCACGCCGACACCGGCGGGCTGCACCAGCTCGCGACCTTCCTGCTCGTCATGGGCGGGCTGCTACTGCTGATCACCCTCGCCGACCGGAAACTCGGCCGGACAACCAACTGAAGAGGAGCTGTCTCATGACCGACACCATCGACCCGCGGCACAGTGCGCTGCTCGTGATGGACTACCAGAACGGAATCATCGGATCCCTGCCCGACGCCGAGGCCCTGCTCGAGCGTGCGGCCGGGGCCATTTCCCTGATGCGCGACCGCGGCGGGCACATCGGCTACGTCCGGGTCGCCTTCACCGAGGAGGACTTCGACCGGATCCCGCCGAGCAGCATCATGGCCGCCATGGTCACCCCCGAACGGCGCGCCGCCATGCACGCCGAAGCACCCGCCACCGCCGTGCACGAGCGCCTCGCCCCCGAGCCCGGCGACATCCAGGTGCGCAAGACCCGGATCGGCGCCTTCTCCACCACCGATCTGGACGAGCAACTGCGCGCACGGGAGGTGCACACCCTCGTGCTTGCCGGGGTCGCGACGAGCGGAGTGGTGCTGTCCACGGTCATCGAGGCCGTGGATCGGGATTACCGGGTCGTGCTGCTCACCGATGCCTGCGGCGATGCCGATCCGGAACTGCACACCCTGCTCACCGAACGCATGCTCGGCAAGCGCGCCCGGCTGAGCAGCACGACGGAACTGCCGTCCCTGCTGGGCTGAACGCCGAGCTCAGGAAGGCCAGGCCGGGGCGCGCAGGCCGTGCCCGCCCGCATAGGCGGCGCGCTCCGGCCTGCGCCAGTCGCGCAGCAGCGCGGGATCCGGGCGGTACACCTCGACACCGATGGGATGGCACACCTCGAGCGGATCCCCGGCGTCCGGGCCCCACATCGGCACCGAGAGGTCCCCGCCCGGACAGGTGGACAATGCGCAGAGCAGTTCGAGTTCGGCGAAGAATTCGAAGTAGTCGCCCGGTCGCGCGGGACAGGCTTTCATGAAGTAGCGGTCTTCCTCGTTGAGCCCGGTGCACTGGAAGACGTTGAGCACATCGTGCACGTCGAATTCGGTCAGCCCGTAGGGAAGCACGGCGCGCACCAGGTTCGAATGGCAGTGATAGTCGAAATCCTCGCCGGTGAGCATCCGGTTCACATAGGGATCACAGCGGCTGCCGAGCAGATCGTGCACCCGGCCACCGTCCGCGTCCTGTCCGTATCCGGCGAGCGTGTCGGCGGTGACGGTGACCAGCGGCCGCAGGAACGGCAGATTCGACCACAGCCGCTCGAAGGTGCTCACGTGCGCGCGCTGCAGCTGCCTGGTGCGCGCGGCCCAGAGCCGTTCCCGTGGATCCGCGGCGTTCCAGATGTTCAGATCGCCGACCTGCGGACCGTCCACAGTGACCAGTCGGCACAGATGTCCTTCCGGGACGGTCCACGCTTTCCCGGTCCGGATCGGGATCTCGAAGGCGTCCACCAGTTCGTGCCTGGTCTCGGCGAGGCTCCGGTAGAAGTCCCGGTCCACGTCGAGCGCGCCCTCCCCGGATTCGTACGCGGCGGCTACCACGGTCATGTCCTCCCGGTCATCTCATCGGCGCGGACCACATCGAGTACGGCGAGCTCGGAGTCCTCGAGGTACTGGCGGGTCGCCGCGATCGCCGCGCCGCGCTGCCCGCCGCGCACCAGATCGCAGATCTCCCGGTCCCGCGGAATCCACGGCGGCTGCCACTGCGCCTCGTCCGGCATCACCGCGAACGCGAGACGCAGCTGCGCGAGGATGCCCTGGAAGAACCGGTCGATACTGCGGCTGCCGAGCAGCTCCACCAGTGCCTGATGGAACCACAGGCTCGCGGTGCCGACCGTATTCCACGATTCGCACGCGACCGCCACCTCCGCGGCCCGCACCCGTTCTTCGAGCCCGCGCAGGGCAGCGGATCCGGCGAGCGCGCTCTGCTGCACGGCGGCCAGTTCGAGGGTCCGCCGCACCCGGTAGATCTCGTGCACATCCTCGGTGCACAGGGTCTTGACCACCGCACCCTTGTGCATCCGGTAACTGATCAGGCCCTCGTATTCCAGCTGCCGCAAGGCATTGCGCAGGGTGTGCCGGGCGATCCCGAACTCCGCGGCCAGCGCCGTGTCCCGCAGCTGGGTGCCCGGCGGCAGCCCGCCCTCGGTGATGCGCACCCGTAGCGCATCGGCCACCTGCGCACCGGCGGGCACGGGTTCCTCGTTCACCACGCCACTCAACTTAGTCATTATTGTTCCACAATTCAAGGCCGCTGATCCGGGCAGTTGTCGGCATCCTTTGCCGATCATGCCGTGATGTGCGCACGGATGGTTCCACAGTTCTCCCGCTGGATAGGCTCGACTCGAGTCCACTGTGGAGTGATGCTGTGTCCGAGAGTCCCGGCCTGCGCCGCACCCTTTCCGCCCGCGACCTGATCGTCTACGGGCTGCTGTTCATCGGCCCGACCGCGCCGATCGGTATCTTCGGGGTACTCGATGCGGCAAGCGATGGGGCGAGCGCGCTCGTGTTCGTCGTCGCCACGCTCGTGGTCGGGTTCACCGCCTGGTCCTATGCCCGGATGTCGGCCGCCGTGCCGCGCGCGGGATCGGTCTCCGCGTATGCCACGGCGGGTCTCGGCAGGGCGCCCGGTTTCTTCGCGGGCTGGCTCGCCGGACTGGACTATCTGTTCATCCCCTCGGTCGCCGCCCTGCTCAGCGGGACCGCACTGCACTCCACGGCCCCGGCGATCCCGACCTGGCTCGCCACCGGGGTCGCGATCTGCGTGTTCACCGCGCTGAACCTCGCCGGGGCACGGATCGCCGCCCGGGTCGGCATGATCGTGCTCGCGGTCGGGCTGGTGCTGCTGTTCGTGTTCGTGGTGTGCGCCATCGTCGTGCTCGCCGAACACGGTCCCGCGCGCGGCTGGTTCTCCCCGCTGACCGGGACCGGCGGGCTCACCATGGGCGCGCTGCTGGGTGCGGCCTCGGTGGCCGCGCTCTCGTTCCTCGGCTTCGACGCGATCGCCGGGTTCGCCGAGGAGAACACCGGCGGGCCCGAACAGGTCGGCAAGGCTTTGGTGTTCTGCCTCGGGCTCGCGGGCGTCCTGTTCGTCATCCAGACCTACCTCGCCTCGCTGATCTCCCCGGTCGCCCCGGAACAGCTCGCCGCGCACCCGCAGGACCAGGGCACCGCGTTCTACACGCTGATCCACAGTGCGATCGGCGGCTGGCTCGGCATCTCGGTGAGCGTGTACAAGGCGATCGGCCCCGTGTTCTCCGCGCTCGTGGCCCAGGCCGCGGCCGGGCGGCTGCTGTACGGCATGGCCAGCCAGGGACACCTGCCCGGCTGGCTGGCCACGGTGAGCCCGAAAACCCGGACCCCGCGCACCGCGATCCTGCTTTCCGCGGCGTGCACCGCGGCGATCGCGGTATGGGCGGCACTGCAACCGGACGGGCTGGACACGCTTTCCTCCATGGTCACCGTCGGCGCACTCACCGCCTTCGTGCTGCTGCACGCCTCGGCCATCCGGTATTTCGGCAAGCGGCGTGGTGCGGGACCGTGGCTGCTCATCCCGTTCGCCGGAACCGTGCTCACGATCGCCCTGCTGGCATCGGCTTCCCGGCTCGCCCTGCTCATCGCGGCGGGCTGGCTCGTGATCGGGGTGCTCGCCTACCTGATCGCGCGCGCCCGAACGTAACGGCCGATCTTCGCCAGCGACACCGCCGCCGCTGCCCCACGATGGCGGTATGACTGAGAAAACCAAAGTCGCCCTGATCACCGGCGGCAGCAGGGGTATCGGTTCGGCGATCGCGAACCGGCTCGCCGAGGACGGGATGGACATCGCGCTCACCTACCGGCGTGACGCCGCAGCGGCCGCGGATGTGACCGCGAAGATCGAGGCCACCGGACGGCGCGCGCTCGCGATCCGTTGCGAGAGCTCGGATCCGGAAGCGGCGACCGGTCTCGTGCGACGGGTGCTCGACGAATACGACCGGCTCGACGTGGTGGTCAACAACGCCGGGGTCTATCACGTCGCTCCCGTCGAGGAACTCGGCCGGGAATTGTTCGACGAGACGGTCGCGGTGAACGTGCGCGCCCCGTTCCTGATCGCCAAGGCCGCGGCCGCGCACCTCCCCTCCGGTGGGCGCATCATCAACATCGGCAGCAATGTCGCCGAACGAGTGGTGTTCCCCGGATTCTCGCTGTACGCCATGAGCAAGGCCGCGCTCGCCGGGCTGACCAAGGGGCTCGCCCGCGAACTCGGTCCGCGCGGGATCACCGTCAACCAGGTCGACCCCGGGCCGATCGACACCGACCTGAATCCGGCCGACGGTCCGGCCGCCGAGACCGTGAACGGATTCACCGCGCTCGGCCGGTACGGCAATCCCGCCGAGATCGCGGCCACCGTTTCGCATCTCGCCGGCGCGGACGGCAGCTACACCACCGGCGCACGATTGGCGGTGGACGGCGGATTCAATATCTGACTACACACACGTGTAGCAAACTGCACGTGTGTGTAGTAGCGTGGCGGGCATGGCCGATTCACCGGAGGACCGCACCGCCCGAGCCCGCATCCGGGACGCGGCGCTGTGGCACTTCGGTGAACACGGCTTCGACCGGGCCACCATCCGGGAAATCGCCGAGACGGCCGGGGTCTCCTCCGGACTGGTCCGGCATCATTTCGGCAGCAAGGAGGCGCTGCGCGAGGCGTGCGACGCACATCTGGCGGAGCTGCTGCGCCAGATCAACGAGCGAGTGCGTGCCGATCCGACGGCGGACGGCATGAACCCGGTGGCCCTCGCGCGGGCCGCGATCGGGACGTATCAGCGGTATCTGGCGCGCGCCCTCACCGAGGGCCGCGCCACTCCCTTGTTCGACATGATGGTGGATCTCGGGCAGCAGTGGCTCGACGAGGCCGATGCGCGGCGCGCCGATCCGCCGGGCGCCGACTCCCGGACGAGGGCCGCAGTGGGCACCGCGATGGCCCTTTCCGTGCTGGTACTGCAACAGCAACTCACCCGGGTCCTCGGCGTGGACGTGTCCAGCGCCGAGGGAGACCGGTTGCTCGCCAGCGCATTGATCGACATCTATTCCCGCCCCATGCTCGGCACCGAGGAAGCCGCCGCGATGCGAACCGCGCTGGGACTCGAGCCCGACGACCAGCGAAGGAGCTGACATGCCACAGGCGACACCTCCCCGGATCCAGCCACTTCCCACCGCGGACATGAGCCCCGAACTGCGCAAGCTGGCCAGGCTCGGCGCGGACACCGTGATCCAGGTGCTGGCGCACCATCCCGGACTGTCCCAGGCTTTCCAGCCGCTGGGTGGTTTTCTGCTCGCCCAGGGAACCCTCGACGGCCGGATCCGCGAACTGGCCATCCTGCGGGTTGCGCTGCGCTGCGACGCACCCTACGAGTGGGCCAACCACGCACCGGCCGCGCTCGGCGCCGGCGCCACCGAGACCGAGATCGAGGCGCTTTCCGATGCCGGCGCCGAATGGTCGCCGAGCGATGCCGCCGTGCTGCGCGCGGTGGACGAACTCTGCGCCGAGGTGTACGTCTGCGACGAAACTTGGGCCGCGCTTGCCGAAACCCGGGACGAGGCCCAGATCATCGAACTGCTGTTCCTGGTCGGCTTCTACCGGATGATGGCCGGATTCCTGAACTCCGCGGGCCTCGAGATGAAAGCCGGGCAAGCAGCACTTGGTGCGGCGCACGGTTCCACGCCCGCGTTCACCGCGGACACCGCCGAAGCGCCCAGCGCGCCGAGCGGCAAGACCGGCCCGAACGGCACCTGGAACCTCACGTTCACCCATCCCGCGGGGAGTAAGGCCCTCGTGCTGAGCCTCGACACCAGCGGCGGCGCCGTCACCGGTTCCATCTTCGACACCCAGATGGAGATCACCGTCCCCATCACCAGCGGCACCGTGGACGGCACGCATCTCACCCTCACCGCGCAGGTGACCGAACCGGCGGCGTTCGACATCAGTGCCGAGGGCAGTATCGACGGCGATTCCTTCACCGGAACGGTCACCATCACCGGCGGTGGAACCTTCCCGCTCACCGGAACCCGGGCTGCTTAGCCGTTTTCGGAACCGCCGAGCGCCGCGAGCCGGTCCACTGTTTCGGCGATCGGCCGCCGGGTATCGAGTTCCACGGTGGCCGAGGAGCGCAGCAGCGGGTCGATCTCGGCGGTGTCCGCGATGATGCGTTCGCGTTCCTCGGGAGTCTTGCCGAACGGATTGGTGCTGCGGGCCTCGATGCGTTCGAGCATGACCGGCAGCGGGGCGCTGTGCAGGATGATCTCGGCGAACCGGGGATAGAACGCGCCTTGGTTCACGACCGTCCCCGCGATGAACAACGGTTCGCCCGATCGCTCGTGTTCCGCGATCAACGCCTCGATCCGGTCCTCGCGCCACTGCGGTTCCGTACCGGTTCCGCCGGGCAGCGGGGCATTCTCGATCCACCAGCCGAGGTCGGTGTCCACCGCCCGGTAATCCCGCTGCTCCAGCAGACTGAGCACCGTGGACTTCCCTACCCCGGGCATACCGGTCACCAGCAGAACGGCGATACGGTCAGCGTACCGAGGACGTGCCGGTGAATTGCCGGTATTGGGGTGGGGTGAATTCGGGTTTGCCGTGCTGGATGTGATGCGCCTGGGTGAGGTTTGGTGGGTGATCGCAGTCGGGGTGGGCACAACCGTGGCCGCGGGCGATGAGTCTTCGGTGAAGTTTGGGTGCTGCGATGCGGTCCCGGGACCCATGTCGAGCACCCCACCCTCGCCGCCGAGCACGGTGGGGATGATTCCGGCGTCGCAGTTCAGTCCCTCGATCGAGCATCGCCTGAATGGAGCAGCCGCATGAATCCCTTACGGCACAAGCGATTCATTCGGCGATACGCGCGGAACCGCACGCGAAGCGAGGGAAAACCGGCGGGCTCACCTCCAGGAAAACCTGGACCCTATTCCCCCAATCCGGTCAGTACGATACGCAATCCGGCGCGGAATTCCTCAGCCGCTTCGCTCTCCCTTGCCGCCTGTGCGATCTCGATCAGTTTCGGGAATCGGTCCGCGGGCAGTTCCGCAATCCGTTCGGTGACGCTGGCCGGATCTTCGCCGTGGGCAAGCGAAAGCAGCCCGGCGAGCTCGGCCTGCGCGAAACCGGTGACGTATCCGGACACCACGCGGAACGCCACCAGAAGTTCGGAGCCGGAACGGCCGGACCGGGCCAGGGCGTGCAACAGGGCCTCGGCCGGTTCGAGCGTGCCGAGGTCGAGGCTGCGCCGGGTGAGGATGAGCGGAATGGCATGGGGATGCGCCCGCACGGCACGCCACATTCCCTCGGCGATCGCGGAAACCTCTCCCGCCCAGTCCTCGGGCACCGGTTCCCACCGGACCTGAGCCATCACCGCCTCGGTGACCAGGCGCTCGAGCCCGGAGCGCCCTTCCACGTAGTTGTAGATCGTCATGGCACCGGTCCCCAACGCCCCGGCGAGGCTGCGCATGGTCAGACCGGCGAGGTCGTGCTCGTCGACGAGGGCGAGCGCGGCCTCGCACAGGCGCTCCTTGGTGAACTTCCGTGGCGCGGGCATACCCCTCCTTGATTACGTACAAGGTACGTGTTTAACTGGAGTCGTTCACGTACATCGTACCTAATGAGGTTTCATGACCATCCGCACCAGCTTTTCCTCCGGCGGCGACCGGTGCGCCGCCTGGCTCACCCTCCCGGACGGCGCAGGACCGCACCCGGCCGTCGTACTCGTACACGGCGGCGGAGCGACCCACGAGATGATGCTCGACCAGTACGAGAAGTGGTTCTCCGCGGCGGGGATCGCGGTACTGGCCTTCGACTTCCGGCACCTCGGCGAATCCGGGGGCACCCCGCGGCAACTGGTCAGCCAGCGCCGGTACGTCGCCGATGTGGACGCAGCACTGGCGTTCGCCGCCGCACATCCGGAGATCGACGCCGGGCGCCTCGCACTGTGGGGGACTTCCTTCGGCGCGAGCCATGTTGTCGCGGCCGCCGCACGGCATCCGGAGCTGCGGGCAGCCGTCGTGCAGTGCCCGGTGCTCTCCGGGCGCGCGGTCGTCGCACGGGCCGGAATCCGCCATCTGGCCCGGTTCACCGGGCCGATCCTCAGCGATCTCATCCGCTCCGCGCTGCGCCTGCCCCGCCGGTATGTGCGACTGGTCGGGAAACCCGGAGAACTCGCGTTCGTCAACCAGCCGGGCGCGCTCGAAGGCTGGGATTCGGTCACCCCGCCCGGCTACGAGTTCGACAATCGCATCACCGCGAGTTCCGGGCTGGGCATGCTGTTCTACAACGCGGCAGCCGATGCCCGAAAGGTGCGCTGCCCCTTGCTGATCTGCGCCTGCGACCGGGAGAACCTGATCGACCCGGCGATCGCCCGCAAGGTCGCCGATTCCGCTCCCCGCGCGGTGCTCGAGCGCTTTCCGGCGGACCATTTCACCGTCTACCACCCGCCGGTGGTCGAGCAGGTGGTCACCGAGCAGATCGCGTTCCTCGGCACCCACCTCGGGACGAACTAGCCACGCAACCGCTGCGCGCCGTCACCCGCGGAAAGCGCGCCGATCCCGGCATCCTCGAGCAGCTCGCGCCTCGGGAACGCGAGGTGCTCGCCGCGATCGGACGCGGATACGACAATGCCGAGATCGGCGAACGGCTTTTCATCAGCCCGGCGACCGCACGTACCTATGTCGGCAGGCTGCTGACCAAACTCGAGGCGCGCGACCGGGCACGGCTCATCGTGATCGCACACGCCAGCGGGCTACTCGACGCGGAAGCACCGTTCCCCGGCGAATAACCGAAGCTATTTCATGACGGAGATTTTCGCCGAGGCACCGCCTGCCTCAGCTCCGCCGCCCTCGGCGGTGATCCGGTCCTTGGCGACGCCGTCCTTCTCCAGTTGGCTCGCGACGGCCTCGGCGCGCTCCTTCGAGAGTTTCTTCTCCTGGTCCTCGGGCAGCGACTTCGGCACCACGTAACCGGTCACCTTGACCTTGGTGTCCTTGGCCTTGTTCAGCACCTCGGCGACCGACTTCAGGGTGGTCTCGCTCTTCTCGTCGAGCGTGGACTTCATCAGCGCGAAGTGGATCGGGCTCTCCTTGAGCTTGTTGTCGATCTCGCTCTGTTCCGGAGCGGACGAGGCCGAAGCGGAGGAGGAAGAGCTCGATGGCGCGCTGCTGGACGACGGCGCCGAAGCGGAGCTGCTCGCGCCCGCACCCTGGCCGCCACCGGAACCGCACCCGGCAACGATCACCGCCGCGGAGACCAGCGAGACCATTCCAGCGACCGTACGAAACTGTTTCACCGAATTCTCCTTTCGGGGATTCATCAAGCGAATTACGGCCGCAACCTAACCCACAACGGAGCGGATAAAAACCGCAGGGAAATATAGCAAAGGAATGCAAATCACCCTGAGTGTCCGATAATCCCCACGGTCCGGCATGCCCGTGCTATCGAACGGGTGAAAACAAGCCGAGCTCGTCCCCTGATCGATACTCCGGGCAGGAAACGGCCCTCAGTGGTCAGCCGTTCGCGCGGAAGTACTTTCGCTCCGACCCCGGGTGAGCCTGCCGGGGCATCGGGGTTTCCGCGGAACCGCCGTACTCGTAGTGCCAGTGCAGAACGGCAAGATGCGCGTGCATGGCGACCCGGGCTCCGGCCTCGTTCCCGGCCACGAGATGACGGAGTATCGCCCGGTGTTCCCGATCGATCCGCCTGGCGAACTGCGCGGGCAGATGCCGTCCGGGCAGCCGCTCACCGAGTATCCGCAGCACGGGCTCGAGGCCGACCTCGAGCACCGGATTGTGCGCGGCGGCCAGGACCCCGGTGTGGAACCGGTACTCGCTCGCGTACGGATCGGTCAGATCCTCGGCGTCGGGATCGATGAGGGCTTCCCGGATGTGTTCGAGTTCCTCCGCGGTCCGCCGTCGCGCGGCCAGTCCGACCCCGTGGATCTCGATCGGATCGCGGACCTCGGCGAGCGAACGCGTGGAGTCGCCGCTGTCCTCGGTGAGCAACCGGATCGGCGTCGGCAGATTGGCGGCGAGCCTGCTCGGTGTCGGGCGGCTGACGAACACTCCCCCGGTGACGCCGCGCTTGGTCGTCACGAGCCCCTGTCTGGCGAGCACCCGGAACGCCTCGCGGGCGGTGTTCCTGCTGACCTGGTACTGCGCGGAGAGCTCCGGTTCGGTGGGCAGCCGGTCGCGCGCGGTTCGCGGGCCGAACCGTTGCGCGCCGGGACATCAGAGAGGGGCACCTGCATCACCTGTCGCCTTTCCGGGCAACACCGCCTGGCGCTGCTCCCCGGCCCGCGCCTCGCGCATGATCCGTTCGCGCTGTGGCCAGTACGACCAGTACGCGCCCGCGTAGTGCAGCCGGGTGAGCTGGAGCAGGAAGGGGTTGTCCGCGTAGTTGTTGTCTTCCGCACCCGATCCGGGCTCGGTGGGCAGCATGACCCGGTGCTGCTCGGTTTCCGGAACCAGGCTGCGCAGCAGGCGAAGTGTCCGGGTCCAGCGCCCGTCCGGGGCCCGCAGCGTCCCAGGGTCCTCGGGAAGTTCGGGTGAGAAATAGTAGACGGGCCGGATTCTGCCGTGTCCGTCGAACAGGAACTGCCGCTCGTAGGCGGCCGCGTCGGGGCACCCCGCACGCGGGGTGAGCACGATCGGTTCGAGGGCCGTATTGGACTGCAGTCCGGGGACGGTGGCCCGGCCCGCGCACTCGGCGGCGAGCCGGATCCCCAATGGCGAGTAGGGAAACACCCGGATACCGAGGGTGTACCCGACAACAGCGGCATCCCAGTCCAGTGAGCGGCGCACGATATCGGCCAGGGTCGCCGCCGTCTCCCCGGGCATGGCGAGCAGCACCTCGGCCATCACCGGGATTCCGTGCGCGCGGGCGAGTGCGCACACGGTGCCGATATCGTCCGCGGTGTAGAAGCGGGTGCCACGCGCGGTGACCTTCCATCCGTCCAGCAGCTCATCCCGGACGTGATCGGGGGCGAGGTTGATGCCCGCACATCCGGCCCCGGCCAGCAGTTCCATCAGCTCGGCGTCGAACGGAGCGGGCTGGGCGTAGATCCACAGCCGCATGCGGTGCAGCGGCGAGCCCGGATCGATATGCTTGCGCCGGATCACCTCGGTGAGCACGGCCTTGGTGTGCGAGATGAGCAGATTGAACTCGCTGTCGGTGGTGTGCAGGTCATACACGCCCGAGGCGGTGAGCAGTTCCATCTCGTCGACGACCGCGGTCACCGTCCGCCGGGTGAACCGGCTGCCCTTGGCGTCCGGCTCCATGCAGTGGGTGCAGGCGAAAGGGCAGCCGTTCTTGGTCAGGATGTTGCCCAGCCCGCCGTTCCGGTAGTAGGCGAGGTTGTCCACCTTGCCGGGCACCCCGGAGCGCCGCAGGTACGCGGTGTCCGCCGGCGCCGGGTTCTGCACCGGTGGTCCCGCGGTCCCCCGTGCCGACCGCCCCAGCGGATGGCCCGCGTTGACGATGAGCCCAGGCGCCGCGCGCGGGGCCCGGTCCTCGGCGAGCGCGCCGGCCAGCTCGAGGATGTGGTGCTCGCCGGGTCCTTTCACCCCATAGGGAATGTCGAAGTACTCCACGAGCGCGTACGGCATCGAGGAGAATCCGACCCCGCCCGCTACGATGGGGGCCGCGCACTGGTCCGCGATCTGCCGGAGCACCGCCCGGTGTTGCTCGAGGAAGACCCGTTGTTCCTGTGGATAGATGGTGTCGGTATTGCGCACCGTCACGCCGACGAGCAGCGGCCGGTGCGTGGCGAAGTATTCGAGCAGTACCGAACGCCAGTCATCGCGGTGCCAGCACAGGTCGAGCACCTCGGCCCGGAACCCGCCGAACTCCAGCACCGTGGTCAGGATGTCCAGTGCATAAGGGGTGATCGGCGGATGCACCTGATTCGGATTGACCAGCGTCACCAGACCCTTCGTCATCCGGCACGCCTCCTTCTCTGCCACGCTCGAGCCATGGCCACCCGCGGCCGGACAGCACAGTGGACCCGGACAGGAACCACCGTAGGAATCCGCCGCTCCCCGAAGGGGCCGGAGTACGACGACCCCGGCCCGGTTTCCGCCACAGGTCCATCCCGGCTCAACCGGCCAGGGTGTCGGACGGGGGCCTGCCGAACCGGTGCCGATAGTCGGCGGCGAACCGGCCGCGGTTGAGGAAGCCCTCGCCGCGGGCGATATCGGCGACCGTGGCGGTCTCCGGATCGGCGGCGAGCAGTTTCTGGTGGACCCGGTCCAGCCGGACGCTCTTGTAGTAGTTCATCGGGCTCACCCCGAGCGTCTCCTGGAACTTGCGCTCCAGGGTGCGGGTGCTGACCCCGACGGCACCGGCGAGCCGGGCCTGCGTGTAGTACCGATCGGTGTCGTTGTGCAGGATGTCCAGGCTGCTGCGCACGATGCGGGAAGAGGCGGGAGCAGGCTCGGCGTCCAGATCCTCCCGGTAGTTGTGGTTCGCGGCCAGCAGCAGGAAGGTCATCAGCGATTCCTCGGTCACCGCGATCAGGTTGTGCTGCCGGTAGAGCTCCGGGGTGTACTCCATCCGATTGGCCACCCTGGCGACGTCCTCGGCGAAGGCCCGCCCCTCCCCCGCGTTCAGGTCAACCGTCAGATCGAGGTTGAGCGGGCCCCGGTACAGCGGGCGGCCGAGCATCTGCGCCAGGCGGGCGTGCAGCGCGGGCAGTTCGAACCGCACCACCCGCTGGGCGCAGGCGCCCGTCCAGCGCATGCTCAGCCATTCATCGGGATTGGGCACCGCGGCGATCCCGGGACCGGTGTACGCCTCCTGGCCGCCGCAGCGGATCACGCTGTTGCCGGAGAGCGGGATCATCGCGACGAAGAACGATTCCAGGCGCCCGGGGACGATCTGCACATCGTCCCCGTAGGCGATGTCGTTCACCGAGGTATCGCGCAGGCGGCGGGACCACATCGTGGCGTCCAGATGCCCATCGCGGCGCAGCATCTCCAGATCGTGCGGGCACATCGAACGCTGCACGACCGCTCTCGCCTGATCGACATCCGTCATATGCTGCTGTCCGGTGTGCGGCAAGGTACTGAACATGGTGGCGAATCCCCACGTGCTCGGTCGTTCCGCCGTGGTGGACCGGAACGAACTACCAACCTATTGTACCGCAAATTCCGATCTGCAAATTGCGATTCGCGGAGTGACTCTCTTCGGGTGGCGCCCGCGGCTCAGTGTTCGAAGGGCACCGGCTCACCGAGCGGAGCCAGCACGGCGGTGAAATGCCGCAGCGTACGGGCCTGCTCGAGAATGCGGTACCCGGAAAGCGCCGTGGCCTTGGCCGCGACCTGAGCGGCGATATCGGCGACGTACTCGAGGTGGTTGCGCGTATAGACCCGGCGCGGGAGGGCGAACCGGACCCATTCGCGGGGCGCCGGACGGTCCGGTCCACCTTCGGGATCGGGTCCGCCGAACACGAGCGTACCCAGATCGGTGACCCGGACCGCGCCCGCCAGGTAGAGGGCATTGGCCAGGGCGGTCGCGGGCAGTTCGGGCGCCGGGATGTGCGCCAGCTTGGCGGCGGCGTCCACGTAGACGGCGTGGCACCCGGTCGGGCGCAGCACCGGGAACCCGGCCGTTTCCAGCTGATCGGCGAACCAGCTCGCGGATTCGGCGCGGTATTCGAGGTAGCGGGGATCCATCACCTCATGCAGGCCCTTGGTGAGCGCTTCGAGATCGCGGCCGGCCAATCCGCCGTAGGTCGGGAAACCCTCCACCTCGATCAGCCGGTTCCGGCAGTCGCGGGCCAGCGCGGCATCCCGGAGGGCGATCAGGCCACCGGTATTGGCGAGGCCGTCCTTCTTCAGGCTCGCGAAGCAGCCGTCGGCGAGGTCGAACATCGCCCGCGCGACGTCCGGAATGCTTGCCCGCACCCATTCCGGATCGCGCCGCGTGACGAGGTAGGCGTTCTCGGCGAACCGCGAGGCATCGAGCAGCACCCCGATCCCGCGTGGGGCGCACAGCCGCCGCACCTCGGCCAGGTTCGCCGGCGAGACTGGCTGGCCACCCCCCGCGTTGTCGGTCACGGTCAGCACCACGCACCGCACCTTCTCCGGACCGCGCAGCACCCGCTCCAGCCCTTCGAGGTCGATGTTTCCGCCGAACAGCCCGGAATCCTCCGTGTTTCCCGGCAGATCGGGGCGGCCCGGCAGATCGATGCAGCGCGCGCCCGCCGCGGCCACGCTCGCGGCCGTGGTGTCGAAGTGCGTGTTCGCCACCGAGATCTCGCCCGGCCGCAGCAGTGTCCCGAACAGAATCCGCTCCGCCGCGCGCCCCTGGTGCACCGGGATCACCTCGGGCATCCCGGTCAGTTCCCGCACCACCGCCTCGAAACCTTCGTATGACCGGGCGCCCGCATAGGATTCGTCCCCGGAGAACACCGCCGACCACTGCGCCGCCGACATGGCCGCGGTTCCGGAATCGGTGAGCAGATCGACCGTCACTTGTCGTGCCGGTACCCGGAACAGATTGAATCCGGCCTGCGCCAAAGAATTCCGCCGTTCCTCGGCGGTGGGGAACGGAATCGGTTCCACCGACTTGATCCGGAACGGCTCCATGAACGGGGGCGTGACCATCATCCCTCCCGGGTGCTGATCGGCGACCCCACGAGTGTCCAGCCGCCGGCGCCCTGGAGGAAAGGGCCATCCGGGCGCTCCAGTTTCCTACTGCTCAGGAACGGCGAGATAGCGGACGGCCAGTTCCGCACCGACCGTCGTGGTGTGCGCGACGATCCGGTCCGCGGAAGCGGTGACCGTTCCGGCGAGCCAGGCGCTGACGAGTTCGGCGAACCCGCCGATGCCCAGCAGCACGCTCATGTGCAGATCGGTGTGGTCGACGTCCGGTTTCAGGTACGGCGTGGCGAGTTCGATGAGCAGATCGGTGAACTGCTGGATGGTGTCGTGCCGGAGCCGTTCGAGCACCTCGTTGCCCGCGTGATCCCCGAAGCCGATCCTGGCCAGTCGCGGATCGTCCACGATATCGCGCACCAGCCGGTCGATGGCCGCGTTCAGTTTGGCGAGCGGATCATCGGGCGCGGCCATCACGACCTCGAGCAGGCGCTGGGTCGTGTCGGCGCTGTGCTCCTCCCAGACCGCGCCGAGCAGCGCGTCCCGGTCGGCGAAGTTCTCGTAGAAGTAGCGGTCGGTGAGTTCGGCGCGCGCACACACGCCACGCATGGTGACCGCGGCCCACCCCTGCTCGCCCCAGATGTCGAACGCGGCCCCGATGAGCTTGCGGCGGCGCTCGGCCTGCCGCTGCTCAGCACTGCGCCCGGCATAGACCCCACGCCGCGGGTGATTTTTCGTCACGGCTTCATCTTGACAAGCTTCGGGCCAAAAGCCAATCTGAGGGCATGCGACCTCAGAGACGGTGGTTGCCATCAGGTGGGCATCGGGGTTCCCTCTCCGCCCGGATGGTCACCCGGGTTTCGGCGGCGACGGTGCGCCCGGTGGTCTCCGCGATCCCGGTTTCCCCGCGCGGGGTCTGGCTGACCCGCAGGGCGGCGGCCGGTGCGCTGGCCGCGTTCTCCCCCGCACTGCCCGGTACCCGGATCGAACCCTGTTCGGCTCCGCTCGCCGGGGGAACGCGGTTACGGGGCGAATGGGTGCGCGCGCCCGGAGTGGACAGCGGGGACTCGGTGCTGCTGTACGTGCACGGCAGCGGGTACGCGATCTGCTCGGCGCGCACGCATCGCGGGATCACCTCCCGGCTCTCCGCGGGCACCGGTGCGACGGTGTTCGCCTGCGACTACCGGCTGGCGCCCCGGCACCGGTTCCCGGCAGCGGCCCAGGATGTGCGCGCCGCCTACGACTGGCTGCTTGCCAAGGGGTACCCGCCGGAGCGGATCGTGCTCGCCGGTGATTCGGCAGGCGGGCACCTTTCGGTGATCCTGGTCGCCGAGCTGCTGCGTGCCGGGCTCACCCCACCGGCGGGGATGCTGCTGTTGTCCCCGCTGGCCGATCCGACACTCGGCCTGGCGCGCGAACGCGAGCGAACGCGCCGCGATCCGCTGGTGTCCGCGGCCCGTGCGGCCAAGCTCCTCGAGCTCTACACCCACGGGGCGGATCCGGCGGACCCACGGCTGGCCGTGTCGATACCGCGCGACCGGGACTGGCCGCGCACGCTGATCCAGGCCGGTGGCGCCGAAATGCTGGCCGCCGACGCCGAATGGCTCACCCGACGACTGCGCCAGGCAGGCGCGGACTGCGAACTGACGATCTGGGACGAACAGATGCACGTATTCCAAGCTTTCGCCACGGTCAACCCGGCCGCGCGCCGGGCACTCGCCGAGGGATCCGCGTTCCTGCACACCGCGCTGCGGCCCGGAGACCGGACGGTGCCGGCATGATCGGCCCGTTGTCCCGAAGGGATCGGCGCAGCGTCGAGGCCGCCGCCGTGGTCACCGGGGCGGGAAGCGGAATCGGGCGGGCGTTCGCACGGGAACTGGCCCGCCGCGGCGGCGCGGTGGTGTGCGCGGACATCGACGAGGCGGCCGCCAAACAGACGGTGCGGCTGATCGAGGATTCCGGTGGCCGGGCCGTCCCGGTTTCCTGTGATGTCACCGAAGAGCGGCAAGTGTGGGATCTGTCCGAGACGGCGGAGGACTGGCTCGGCCGCCAGCCCGGCCTGATCGTGAACAACGCCGGGATCGGTACCGGTGGCACGCATATCGGCGATACCGCGCTGTCCGACTGGCGGCGCACCCTCGCGGTGAACCTGTGGGGCGTGGTGCACGGGACTCACGTGTTCACCCCGTGGCTGCGCGCGATGAATTCCGGCGGGATCATCAATATCGCCTCGGCCGCGGGATTCGCCGCCGCACCGCGGATGGGCGCGTACAACGTCAGCAAGGCGGCCGTGGTGGCACTGTCCGAGACCCTGGCCGCCGAACTGGCCGGGACCGATGTCGCGGTCACCGTGGTGTGCCCGACCTTCGTGCAGACGAACATCCTGGCCAGCGAATCCATCGACAACGCGGCGGCGAACCTCGCGGGCAAACTCATGCGCCTGACCGGGGTTTCGCCCGAATCCATCGCACGGATGAGCCTGGACGCCAACGACCGCGGACGGCTCTACGCGCTGCCCCAGCTCGACGCGCGGCTGATCTGGCGCGCCAAACGCCTGCTGCCCGGCACCTATCTCACCGCCGCGCGCCTCGGTGAGCGACTGTTGTCCTGAACTCACCGGAGAAAGAGCGAGTCATGTTCTCCGATGGCGAGGAAATGCCGCACACGATCACGGACAAGCGGTAGTCCTCGGCGGATATCGACTGGGACGCACCCGGCGCGGATTCCATCACCGATCAGCAGTGCCCCACACTCGAGCAGTTCATGACCGATCCGGTGTGGATCGAGAACATCGGCGCGCGCGGATTCGAACGCCGAACCAGCGCTGCCGAAGCGCCGGGGACGCAGTGCACCCGCCAGCTCGCCCCGGTTCGCACCCGAGCGCTATTCCGGCGCGGAACGCGGCTGGACGAGCACAACCCGGCGCCCGCGGGAGTGACCGGCCCGGCTGTCCCGGTGCGCCGCGGCGGCCTCGGCGAGCGAGTACGTTTGCTCCACCGGCATGCGCAACCCACCGCATCCCGGATCGAACTCGTCACCGACCGGCCGCGCGCGGCATACCTCGTGCACGCGCGCGTACCGGGCTGACCCGGGTCTCCGGTCAGTGGATGCTGTTCACGAAGTCCAGCAGTAGTTCACGGAACTCCGCGGGCCGTTCCAATGGCGCGAGGCCGCCCGCCGCGGGGATGATCACCGGTGCACCGGCGTTGAGCTCCCCGGCCAGCTGCTCGCCTCCCTGGTAGAAGTCGAGCGTATCGTGTTCGCCGACGCCGACCAGCGCGGGTACGGCGAGCGAAGCCGCGCCGCAGGGGCTCGGTCGAACGGCCCTATGGCCTGGGGCGCTTCGCCATCGGCAAGCCTGATTTCCGGTTGCGCGCGCATCGTCCAGGCTTCGAACCCGGCCCGCACCGCCGTGTCGAGATTCCCGGTTTCCAGGGCGGTTTCTCGGCAGCCCAGGCGCTTCCCAGCCGCGCCCGGGCTTCGAGCATCGGACCCGGGGATCGTCCCGCAACCATGCCGGATCGAGAGAACTCGGACCGTAGAGAGTTCGGGGGATTCGATCCCCCGAACATGATCCGAAACGAGCCGGTGAGCGCTCTCCGCGAGCACACACCGGGCAAGTGGAGGTGCCGGGAATCGAACCCGGGTCCTCTGCCGCATCATCAGGGCTTCTCCGTGCGCAGTTCGCTGTATCCCTACTCGGCCCAACCGGTCACGCGAACAAGCCGGTTCGACGGGCCCAGTCGCTGTTTGCTTCCCGAATGGCCCCCGCGACCGGGACCACAGGTAATCCTCCTAGTCGATGCCGGCAACCGGGTCGGAGGAATCCCCGGGCCGACAGACTCGCGATCGCTGTATCAGGCAGCGAGGGCGAAGTCGCGCTGACTATTCGTCTTGGCGCTTGTTGTTTGCGATGACGCTTACGGTGGTCTCTCGCCTGCACCGGCACGCTTCCCCTGACTTTGTCGTCCAGAGTCGAAACCGATCACCCCCTGGATACAACCCGTCAGGGCTGTGGGCGTTATGGAGTTGTCCGTCCATCATAACGTCCACCATCGCCCGGGTCATTCCGGTTTCGGCGGTGGGGTTGTCCCTACCCCGGACCGGCCGGTGCGCACCATGGCACACAACCCCATACGCAGCAGAGAATAGTCGCCATGACCACCGAAACGGCACCGATCGTGACGCGCAATCGGCCCAACACGGGCGCGGCTCTCGGGTATTTCCTGCTCGGGATGCCGCTCGCGATCCTCTGGTTCACGCTCCTGGTCACGCTGCTCACGGTCGGTGTCGCGGCCTCGATCACCTGGGTCGGCCTGCCGATCCTGGCGTTCGCGATCCTGCTGACCCGCGGGATCGGGCGGTTCGAGATCGGCAGGGCGAACGCGATGCTCGGTACCCGGATCACCCCGGAGTACCGCGCTGTGCGGGGCATCAAGGCGCGGATGACGGACCCGGCGACCTGGCGCGGGCTCGGCTACACGCTGTCCCTGCTGCCGATAACGATCCTGGAGTTCGCGGTGGTCGTGGGGCTGTGGGCGGCCGGGCTGAACTATTTCGCGGTGCCGTTCTACTACTGGGCGCTGCCGGGCGGGATGTGGACCTTCCCGACGATCGGCGACGGCCCGCACTGGTTCGCGGTCCGGAGCTTCACCGATGGTCTGCCGTGGATGGCGCTCGGGGCGCTGCTGCTGACCCTTGCGGTGCTGGTGACCAAGGGCATCGCGGTCTGGCATGCGCGATATGCGCGCCGGATTCTCGGCGAATCGGGCAGGATGGACAAGAACACGCAGCAGAACGGGGAGTGGGGATGACGGAGAACGCACAGCGGCGGTTGCCGAGGGCGGTGCGTTCGGTCGGCTTTCTGCTACTGAACTTCCCGGTCCGGCTGGTGATGTTCATCCTGCTCATCGTGGGCCTGACGCTGGGGATCGGGCTCGCGGTGGTGTGGGTGGGCCTGCCGATCCTGATGCTGACCTTCGCGCTGAACAACAGGCTGGCGCGGTTCGACCGGAACTGGGTCGGTTCCTGGCTGGGGGTGCACATCGAGGAGCCGGAGCCGAAGTACTCCCCCGATCAGGGTGCCTTCCGCCGCCTCACCGCCCGCCTGACCCACGCGCCGACCTGGCGTTCCTTCGCCTATCAGCTGCTGTGTCTTCCGCTGGCCTGCTTCGAGCTCGCGTTCGGGATCGCTTCGATCGTGCTCACGCCGATGGCGGTCTGGGTGTCCCCGACCGTGGCCTGGCTGCACGCCTCGCTCGCGAAGGCGTTTCTCGGCCCGAGTTCGGCGACGGAACTGCGCGCGAAGGCGGAGCATCTGCAGGCTTCGCGGGCCCGCGGGGTGGACGCGGCCGAGGCGGAGCGCCGCCGGATCGAGCGCGATCTGCACGATGGGGCGCAGCAGCGGCTGGTCGCGGTGGCGATGGGCCTCGGCAGGGCGCGCAGCAAACTCGCCGCGGATCCGGAGGGCGCGAGCTCGCTGATCGAGGAGGCGCACTCGGACGCGAAGCAGGCGATCGCGGAACTGCGCGATCTGGCCAGGGGCATCTATCCCGCGGTGCTCGGGGACCGTGGACTGGACGCCGCACTGTCCGCGCTCGCGGCGAAGTGCCCGGTGCCCGTCGAGGTTGCGGTGGATGTGGACCCACGCCCGCCGACAGCGGTGGAATCGACCGCCTACTTTCTGGTCGGCGAATCGCTGACGAACCTGGCCAAACACGCGGGAGCGAACTCCGCCCAGGTACGGGTACAGCGCACCCAGGACACGGTGGTTGTCGAGGTGACCGATGACGGGAAGGGCGGAGCCGTGCTCACCGAGGGCGGCGGGCTTTCCGGGTTGGCCGACCGGGCCGCTTCGATCGATGGCGTGGTGACGGTGTTCTCCCCCATCGGTGGCCCTACCGTGGTCCGTGCCGATCTGCCATGTACACGCTGAGGAGACAGTCCATGCGCGCCGTGATCGCTGAAGACAGCGTCCTGCTCCGCGAGGGCGTGCAGCGCCTGCTCGCCGACGACGGCATCGAGACGGTGGCCGCGGTCGCGGACGGGGATTCACTGCCGGACGCGGTACTCGAGCACCGGCCGGATCTGGCGATCGTGGATGTGCGCATGCCGCCGACGTTCACCGATGAGGGGCTGCGCGCCGCGCTGAAGGCCCGCGAACTCGTGCCAGGGCTCCCGGTGCTCGTGCTCTCCCAGTACGTGGAGGAGCAGTACGCGGTCGAGCTCATCTCCGGGGGCGGTGGCGCGGTCGGTTACCTGCTCAAGGAACGGGTCGCCGATGTCACCGACTTCCTCGCCGCGGTACGCAATGTCGCGGGCGGCGGTACCAGTATCGATCCCGAGGTGGTGTCCCAATTGCTCGTGCGCAGCCGCAAGGACCCGATCGCCGCGCTCACCGCGCGCGAGCGCACCGTGCTGGAGCTGATGGCCCAGGGCGCGTCGAACACCTCCATCGCGCGCACCCTCGTGGTCTCCGACGGCGCGGTGGAAAAACATATCGGGAACATCTTCGCCAAACTCGGACTCGAGGTGACAAGCGAAGAACACCGTAGGGTCCGCGCGGTCCTGACGTTCCTGGAGAACCGTTAAGAGCGCGTCTGATGACTCTCGTCCGCCGCGAGCGGGAGCCGCAGTGGTTCTGCGGGACACCCGCACCCGAGGAAGTGCATGGCAAGGCGGACGCTCGTCGGCAGCGGCGCTGCAACGTCGAGAGCCCAGCGGGACGAGGACGACGCCGCTAGGCGCGAATAGGGCATGCGAAGGTATTCGCCGACGTTGCAGCACAGCGGCACAGGGAGTGGTCAGACGTGCTCTAACATCGCCGGAATGGCGAACGACAGAGAAGCCTCCTACGGCATCGACGCACCCTCGGCACCCGTCGGCATGATCCTCGGCGCGATCGCGCTGATCGGGGTCGGTATCGGGTTCGTGATCATGGCCGGGTGGTGGGCGGCGATCCCGTTCGCCGGTGCCGCCTTCGAGATCGCGCAGGCGGTCAGCTACCTGTACGCGACCAAGAAGGGCAAGTTCCTCGCCTGGGAACGCCTGCTCGATCGCCTGGAACTGAGCGGGGACGAACAGATCCTGGACGCGGGCTGCGGCCGGGGAATGGTGCTCATCGCCGCGGCGAAGCGGGTGCCCGAGGGCAAGGTCACCGGGGTCGACCTGTGGCGGACCAAGGACCAGTCGGGCAACGCGGAGTCCGCGACGATGGCGAACGCGAAGGCCGAGGGGGTGGCCGAGCGGGTCGAGCTGCGCACCGCCGATCTGCGCGAGCTGCCCTGGAAGAAGGCGCGCTTCGACGTGGTGCTCTCCGCCGCGGTGTTCCACAACCTCAAGGGGGCCGAGGAGCGCAAGGCCGCGGTGACCGAGGCCGCGCGGGTGCTCAAGCCCGGGGGCAAGCTCGTGATCGCGGACATCGGACGCACCAAGGAGTACGTCGAGGCGCTCACCGAGGCCGGACTGGAGAACATCACCCGCAGCAGCGGCGGTCTCGGCTACAACTACGGGCTGGTCATGCAGTCCATGGTGGTCGCGGCGACACAGCCGACTCAGCCGGTGAAGGCGAGCAAGCGGGCCGGGGCCTCGTAGAGCACCGAATGCAGGAACCGCTCCCCCAGCCGGTCGTCCCGCGCGGCCCAGTCCGCGATCGCGCGCAGCTGGGTCGCGTAGTCGTAGGGGATGTTCGGGAAATCGGTACCGAGCACGATCCGGCCGGCGCAGTCGGCGATCCGGGCGGGCCAGTCCGCGGGCAGAGCCATCATCCGCTCGGTGAACGGGGTCCCGACCATGGTCGTGTCCAGGTGCACGTTCGGGTAGCGGTGCACCAGCTCGAGCGCGCCCGCGTAGTCGGGCATCCCGGCATGGGCGAGTACCGCGGTCAGCCGCGGATGCGCGGAGAGCACCTCGCCGAACACATCCATCCCGGTGTGCGCGCCGGGGATCGGGCCGTGCCCGCAGTGCACGATCACCGGGATCCCGGCCTCCGCGAGCAGCCCCCACGCCTTGGACAGCAAGGGATCCCGCGGATCGTAGGCGCCGACCTGAACGTGTGCCTTGGCCGCCCGCGCCCCGGACTCGATCGCCTGCCGCACATAGTCGGCGACCCCGGGCTCGGGATAGATCGTGCAGGTGGGCACGGCCTCGGGCACCCGATCGGCGAATTCGCGCGCCCATTCGGAAAGCCAGGCGGCCATCTCGGGTTTGTGCGGGTACACCAGCGGCGCGAAGCCGCGTACCCCGAACTCGCGCAGCTTCTCGATCCGCTCCGCCTCGGGCAGCCGGTAGTGGACCGGCCATTCCGTCCCGTAGTGCTCGCTCGCCCGGTCGAAATACGCCCACACCTTGTCCAGGACGGGTTTCGGCAGGAAGTGCACGTGCAGATCCACCAGCCCCGGAATGCCGAGGCCACGGACCCAGGAGGCGATCTCGGTGTCCTCGGCGGGCCCGGTCACCGGCTCGCTCATGCGAGATCCCTGCCCTTCGCGAACCGGCCCATGGCGCGCTGGATCTCGCGTTGGGCGTCCCGTTTCGCGATGGCCTGGCGCTTGTCGTGTGCCTTCTTGCCCCTGGCCAGGGCAAGCTCCACCTTGGCGTAGCCGTCCTTGAAGTACAGCGAGAGCGGGACCAGGGTCAGCCCGCCCTCATGCGTCTTGCCGATGAGCCTCGCGATCTCCTTGCGGTGCAGCAACAGTTTGCGCACCCGGCGCGGCTCGTGGTTGGTCCAGGAACCGTGGGTGTATTCGGGCACGTGCAGCCCGCGCAGGAAAATCTCCCCGTCGTCCACGCTCGCGTACGCGTCCGCGAGCGAGACCCGGCCGTGGCGCAGGCTTTTCACCTCGGTACCCACGAGCGCGATCCCCGCCTCGTAGATGTCGAGGATCTCGTAGTCGTGCCGCGCCTTCCGGTTGCTCGCGATCACCCGCTGTCCACGTTCCTTGGCCATGAGAACCCATTCTACGGGCGCTCGCCAGCGGGTTTAGTGGCGCACATACAGCCGCAGCGTCACGTATCCGGTGAGCGCGGAGATCACGATGGACACCCCGAGCAGGATCGGCGAGACCAACAGCACATCGCCGATTCCCATACTGGTCACGATGCCACCGATGGAGGATCCGCCGCCGCCGAAGACCGCGCCGACCAGGGCGAGCAGGCCACCGATTCCGATGACCGCACCGACAAGGCCGGAAACCACCGCCTCCAGCAGGAAGGGCAGCTGGGTATACCACCGGGTCGCCCCGACGAGCCGCATGATGCCGACCTCGGTCCGCCGGTTGAACGCGGAGAGCTGCACGGTATTGGAGATCAGCAGTAATGCCGCGACAGCGAGTACGACCGCGAACCCGAAGGCGACATCCCGGATCGTGTTGAGCTTGCTGAACAGGTCGCGCACGAACTGGCCCTGATCGCCGATGGACTTCACCCCCGGCCGGTTCTTGAACTGCTGCGCGAGCACCTCGGTCGGGGTACCCGGATTCGTCTTGACGTGCAGGGTCGCGGGCAGCGCCTGTTCCCTGGTCAGTTCGACGAGCTGGGGCTGCGCGGCGAAGATCTTCTTGAACCGCTCGAAGACCTGGTGCCGGTTCTCGTAGTTCACCTCGCGCACGCCGTAGGTGTTCTGCAGCTGGGACTTCAGGTCCGCGCACGGGCTCTGCGAGCAGCTGGTGTCGATGGCCGAGGAGTCGTTGGTCAGGAAGATCTGCACCTCGGTCTGTGAGGCGAAGTTCTCCTGCACCTCACCGACCGCGCGGACGATGAGCAGCCCGGCGCCGAGCGTCGTCAACGAGATCGCGGTGGTGAGGATCATCGCGATCGTCATCGTGAAATTGCGGCGAAGGCCGGTGAGGACCTCGCTGAAGACGAAACTGGCGCGCATCGGGGAACTTGGGTCCTATCTCGGTCGGTCGGTGAGTCTGATCGGCATGCGGGTGCGCGCGGCGCTAGCGGCCGACGCCGTAAACGCCCCGCGCGTCATCCCTGATGACCTCGCCGAGCGAGAGCTCCACGACCCGGCGGCGCATCGAGTCCACGATGCCGTGGTCGTGGGTCGCCATGAGCACCGTGGTACCCGTGCGGTTGATGCGTTCGAGCAGCAGCATGATGTCCTGGCTGGTGTCCGGGTCCAGGTTGCCCGTCGGTTCGTCGGCGAGCAGCACGAGCGGCCGGTTGACGAAGGCACGCGCGATGGCGACCCGCTGCTGTTCACCACCGGAGAGCTCGTGCGGCATCCGGTCGGATTTTCCGTCCAGGCCGACGAGCTCGAGCACCTCGGGGACGACCTTGCGGATGGTGTTGCGCGGCTTGCCGATCACCTCGAGGGCGAACGCCACGTTCTCCGCGACGGTCTTGTTCGTCAGCAGCCGGAAGTCCTGGAACACGCAGCCGATGGACTGGCGCAGCCGCGGCACCCGGCGCCGCGCCATCCGGGCGACGTCGAAGTTCGACACGTACACCCGGCCCTTGCTCGGCACCTCTTCGCGCAGCAGCAGCCGCAGGAACGTCGATTTGCCCGAGCCTGACGGGCCGATGAGGAAGATGAACTCTCCCTTGTCCATATCGACGCTGACATTGTGCAGTGCGGGACGCGTCGAGGTCTTGTAGACCTTCGATACTCCTTCGAGCCGGATCACGAGCGGGGAGTGTACTCGGGGTGCACGTGAAGTTTTGGTCTCACCCTGCTCTCGGGCGGGTCACACCCGTTCACACGCTCGGAGTAGTGATCTGGGTCCTACTCCGCCGCAGTCAGTCCTCGCCGAGTTCGCGCTGCCGCCGCCAGCGGATGCCCGCCTCCAGGAACGGGTCGATGTCCCCGTCGAACACCGCGGTGGTCTGGCTGGTCTCGTGCTCGGTGCGGTGGTCCTTGACCATCTGGTACGGGTGCAGGACATAGGAGCGCATCTGGTTGCCCCAGCTCGAGCCGCTGTCCTTGAGCGCGTCCATCTCGGCGCGCTCCTCTTCCTTCTTCTTGGCGAGCAGCTTGGCCTGCAGCACGCGCAGCGCGGCGGCCTTGTTCTGCAGCTGCGACTTCTCGTTCTGACAGGACACCACGATACCGGTGGCCAGGTGCGTGATGCGCACCGCGGAGTCGGTGGTGTTCACGCTCTGGCCGCCGGGCCCCGAGGAACGGAACACGTCGACCCGGATGTCCTTCTCGGCGATCTCCACCCGGTCGGTCTCCTCGACCGCGGGCAGCACCTCGACCCCGGCGAAGGAGGTCTGGCGCCGCCCCTGGTTGTCGAACGGCGAGATCCGCACCAGCCGGTGGGTGCCCTGCTCGACGGAGAGGGTGCCGTAGGCGTACGGGGCGCTGATCTTGAAGGTGGCGCTGCGGATACCCGCTTCCTCGGCGTAGGAGGTGTCGTAGACCTCGGTCGAGTACTCGTGCCGTTCCGCCCAGCGCAGGTACATGCGCAGCAGCATCTCGGCGAAGTCGGCCGCGTCCACACCGCCCGCCTCGGAGCGCACCGTGACCAGGGCGTCGCGTTCGTCGTACTCACCGGAGAGCAAGGTTCGCACCTCGAGCGACTGGACCGCCTCGCGCAGACTCGTGAGCTCGGTGTTCGCCTCGTCCGCGCTCGCCTTGTCCTCCTCGGCCTCGGCGAGCTCGTAGAGCACCTCGAGGTCCTCGAGGCGCTGCCGCAGTGCGGTCACCCGGCGCAGGTCGGCCTGCTTGTAGGACAGCTGAGTGGTCACCCGCTGCGCCCGCTCCTGGTCGTCCCACAGATCGGGCTTGGTCGACTCCTCCTCGAGCCCGGCGATCTCGGCGCGAAGCGTGTCGAGGTCCATCACGGCCTCGATGCTGCCAAGCGTGTCGGACAGCTCTTTCAGTTCGGCGGCGACGTCGGCATTCACGACCGTCAAGCCTAGTCGCGTCGCCCGCGCTTCAGGTGGTCGGGATCGAATCCAGCAGTTTGAGCAACGCCTTGTTCTGCGCGTTCGCGAACTCGGCGATCGCCTTCGCGTACGGGCCGTCCGCGGCGCGCGCGGCCGCCTTGGCCGCCTCCTGCTCCCCCACGTACCGCGCCTTGGCCTGTTCCACCAGCGCGGTGCGCTGCTTCTGGGTCAGCGCGTCGGCGTGCGCGATACGCAACAGCAGGGGGCTGCGCAGGTGGTCCGGGCCGGGTTCTTCGGTCAGCCAGGACTTGAAGGCCTTCTTCCCGGCGGCGGTGATCAGATACTGCTGCGAGGAGCGGGGACCCTGCTTGCCCTCACGGACGAGCCCGGCCTCGGCCAGGGTGGGCAGCTCCCGGTAGACCTGGCTGCGCGTCACGCTGAAGAACGCGCCGAACCGCTCCCCCGCAGCCGAGATCAGCTCGCCGCCGGTGCGTGGACCATCGTGCAATAGACCGAGCAACGCTGCCGCGGTCGCATTCAGTGCAGACACGTGACCACCGTGCCACGCCGCTCCCCGTCTGTCCACAGTGGCCAGTCGTGGCTCAGAAGTCGAACTCGCCGTCCTTGACCCCGTGCAGGAACGCGGACCACTCCGCGGCCGTGTACCGCAACGGCGGCAGGCCGCGGTCCTTCGTGTCGCGCAACAGCACCCCGCCATCGGCCAGCGGTGCCACCTCGACGCAGGTTTCCGCGCTGCCACCGGAATAACTGGAGGTGCGCCAGGCGTGCTCGGTCATATCGACTCCTCGGATTCGAAGGAACACTGTTCGAGTAGAAGTATAGAACTCTTCTGTGCAGCTGTACAGCCGGAGGCCCCGCGAACCGGATACTCGAAACTCGCCCGTAGCGGGGAGACCCCGGCACCGGCGCCACGGCCGGGGGACGCGCACCGGAGCACGTGCGGATCTCACATCCGCTTTCCTAGGATCACGCAATGCTGAAGCGGATCGGACAACTCGACAGGAAACTCACCCGGCACAGCGCGCGGCTGTCGACGCCTCCGGTGGATTCCGCCCTGCGCCAGCTCTCCGGCGCGGCCGACCACGGGGTGCTGTGGTTCTGCTCGGCAGCCGTGCTCGGCGCGCGCTCCGGTCAGGCGCGGCGCGGCGCGATCCGCGGGTTGGTCGCGCTCGGCATCGCCAGCGCAAGCGTGAACCTGGCCGGCAAGCGACTGTTCGGCAGGCGACGCCCGGACAGCGCACATCTGCCGCTGCGCAGGCGTGCACTGCGGGAACCGAGCTCCCCCGCCTTCCCCTCCGGTCATGCCGCATCGGCAGCCGCCTTCGCGACCGGAGTCATCCTGGAAAGCCCGCCCGCCGGTCTGGCGTTCCTCCCCCTTGCCGGGGCGGTGGCCTATTCGCGGGTGCACACCGGGGTGCACTGGCCATCCGATGTGGTCGCCGGTGCCTTGATCGGCAGCTCGGCAGCGTTATTGACCAGCTACTTCTCCCCCGTTCGCGAGGACGAGCCGATGAGTGTGCCGCCCGCGGCCAACGGTCCCCGGCTGGACGCGGGCGAGGGACTGCTGTTCGCGGTGAACCCGCACTCCGGGGACGGTTCCGGGCGGGAAACCGTGCAGGCGAACTGGCCGCGCGCGCACCGGGTCGAACCGGGCGAGGGCGAGGATCTCGGCGAACTGGTCCGGACCCGGATCGCCGAGCTGAATCCGGTCGCGCTCGGGGTCGCCGGTGGGGACGGGACGGTGGCCGCCGTCGCGGCGATCGCGGCCGAGACCAAACTGCCGCTCGTGGTGCTCGCCAGCGGGACACTGAACCATTTCGCGCGGGACGTCGGATGCGGAACTCCCGCCCAGGCCGCGACGACGGAGGGGACGACCGCCCGCATCGATCTGGCGAGCGTGCGCGTGGACGGTTCCACGCCCCGGTGGATCCTGAACACCGCGAGCCTCGGTGTCTACCCGCAGATCGTGGCCGAGCGGGAGCGGCTGGAGCACCGGATCACCAAGTGGCCCGCCGCGGCGGTGGCACTGATCCGGGTGCTGCGCGCCGCGGAACCGCTCGAACTGACCATCGACGGGAAACCGCACCGGGCATGGACCGTGTTCGTCGGCAACAACGCCTACCTGCCCTCCGAGTTCACTCCGGGCTACCGGCCATCCATGGCGAGCGGGCTGCTCGATGTCCGGATCATCCTCGCCGACGTGCCGTACTCGCGGCTGCGGTTCATCCTCGCCGCACTCACCGGTTCACTGCACGAGACGAAGACCTATCGCCGCGACTGTGCCGAGACATTGAATGTGCGCAGTGAAGCCCCGGTCCGGCTCGCGACCGACGGGGAGGTCGGCCCGCGCGGGACGCGGTTCGAGTTCCGCAATCACCACAGCGCGCTGCGGATCTACCGGGACCTCACCACACACAGCACTCGTACCGTCAGCCGGACGAAGTGATCACTGCTGCAGCTGGCCGTAGACGATGGTGTTGTCCTTGTAGCTGCGTTTACTGGCGTCGAACTCCCCGCCACAGGTGATCAGCCGGACCTGGGAGTCCGGGGTGTTGCCGTAGACCTCTTTGCTCGGGAAGGACGTCTTCGGGATCTGCTTGGTCTTGTTCACGATGAACGTGGCCACCGAACCGTCCTTGCGGCCGATGAGGACCTTCGCGCCCTTTTTCATCTCGTGCAACCGCCAGAAGATGCCCTTCTTGTGGTTGCCGTCGATGTGGCCGAGGATCACCGAGGGGCCCAGCTGCCCCGGGGTCGGGCTGTACTTGTACCAGCCCGCCTGCAGCGGCTGGCTCACCGGCGGGATCTCGACCGTCTTGTCCTTGTTCAGCCCGAGCGGCACCAGCGAGGAGTTCGCGTCGATGCTGGGCACCTTCACCCAGGTCGGTTCCGAACGGGGCATGCCCTTCGCCGCGGCGGGTGCGGCCTTGGCGGCGGATTTGCCCGCGCCCTCGTCACCCGAGCCGCAACCGGCCAAGGTGATCGTCGCTACCAGGGCAAGCAACACGGTCGCCAACCGGAGCGGTTGGCGACCGTGTCCTGCCCGCCATGTACTGGCGTGCATCAGATTCAGCCTGCCACGGCCGCGAGGCTGCCGTCACCGGTCTCCGGCGCGCCCTTCGGCACGACGCTGACCTGCGGGGTGCCCGGGGCGGTCGCGCCGTTGTCACCGCCGTTCGAGCCATCACCGTTGTGGTCGCCACCGCCGTTGTTGCCGCCACCGTTGTGGTCACCGCCACCGTGGTGCGGCGGGGTGGTCGTCGGGGGCTTCGGCTTGTCCGTCGGCGGGTTCGGCTTCGAGTCGGTCGCCTTGCCGCAGGTGGAGGAGGCCAGCACGATGTCGCCGCTGCCGAGCGCCTTGGTCACCTTGCCGCCGAGCAGCTGCACGTGCAGCGCGTTCACCGTCAGAGAGCCGTCGGAGTTCTTGACCTGCTCGTTCGCGACGATCTTCGCGACCTCGGGGATCTCGATCTTCAGGTTCGGGGTGCCCGCGTGGATGTTCCCGAGCTTGCCGAGGTCGAGGTTCGCGAGGTTCGAGCTACCGGTGATGCCCTTGCTCGTGGCGACGCACTTCGAGGTGATCACCGAGGCCTCCGGCGTCTTGCCGACGAGGCCCTTGAGCAGCGGGAGCGTGGCGTTGACGACCTTCGCGGAGGAGGTCACCTTGCCCGACTCGGTGTCGTGCTTGCTCGAGCTCGAGACCACGGAGGCGTTGATGATCGGCTTGAGCTTGGCGCCGACGACCTCGTTCTTGGTCTTGCCGTCCGTGCTCGACGCGGCCATCTTGCCGGTGCCGACATGTACACCACCCAGGACTCCGGGGAGCAGCTTGACTTCGGCCTCGGCACCATAAGCGGAACCGTGACCCGGCTTCGCTGTGGCCGCCGCTGCGGGTGCAGTGGCCGCGAAGATCGCCGCAGCCGCGACGACACCGGCCACACCACTGGTGGCCAGGAGCTTTCCGCGCATCAATATTCCTTTCGCATGACCTGGAAGATTGCCCCCGCCAAAGCGCACCATTCCCGCCGACTCAGTGCATAGACCAATGGCTGGACGAGAGCGGACAGGAAATTATCAAGAAAGCCCGGGAACACAAAGTGGCCCGGAGCACCCCATTTCGATGCCCTATCCGAAAAGTGGTGTTACCGACAGAGAAATGAACACGGGCGGGATGTAACGCGGCAAATCGTCCCAAGGCTATTCTACACACAGTAGAGTTGCTATCGTCCATTCATCGTAACAGGCGGAGTTTCTTAGGCCAATCGGGTGGTGAATGAACTCGAACAGGTGCATCCCATTACTCGGACGCCCTCTTCTCTATCCGTAACCACCAATACGGTGATCCGTGATGGCTCCGCGGAACGCGAGCCGGACGTTCGACACTAATCCCTGACACGCTCGTCCAATGGCATGCGGCCGGGTTTTTCGCAAGAGAGTTTTTCGGAGCGAACAATCCGTTCGGAAAGACAGACGTGCCAGCTTTTCTGGGAACGAACACAAACGAGGACACAAAAAAAATCGGGCCTCCCGGATATTTCCGGGAGGCCCGATTTCAATTGGTAGCGGGGACAGGATTCGAACCTGCGACCTCTGGGTTATGAGTCGGGCTGTCTCCGTCCCAGGCGTCCCCCGATGTGCTGTCAGTCCTGTTGTGACCAGCACCTTAGCTGCCATGTAGTACCAGCCGCGCCGGTCCGTCCCAGACGTCCCGCAGCGTTCCTGCTACACATCCTGCTACGCCCAGCAGCGGGTGATGCGTGCTCGTACAGCACCATGGGCCACCCTCCTGCTCGACTTCAGTTCGCTGTCATCGCGGGCTCCACCGCGCTCGGCAGCGGCCCGCGCGAGCAAGGCTACAGGTATCGCTGTCGGCCGATGCACTGGGGCACAGCTCGGGTCCGCCCGCCCCGTTTCATCTTCATGAGCCACACGGAGGAATCTATGTCCACCACACCCAGACTCGGTACCGTGGATGCCATGCCGACCGCTGATGATGCTGCCGCGCTCGCCGAACACCACCTTGCGCCACTGGGGCGACGGTGGCACCACGTTCGTGCGGTCGCAGCACGAGCGGCGGACCTGGCCAACGCCCTACCGATCGATCAGCGCAACACCCTGGTGACGGCAGCGTGGCTGCACGACATCGGGTATGCCCCCGACCTGGCGAAAACAGGGTTTCACCCGCTCGACGGTGCGCGCTTCCTTCGAGCGTCGTCATGGCCCGAACAAGTGGTGAACCTCGTGGCGCACCACTCCGGGGCGCGGTTCGAAGCCGAGGAGCGCGGCCTCGCCGACGAGCTCGCGGCCTTCCCCTTCGAAGACTCAGCGCTGCTCGACGCGCTCAACACCGCAGACCTCACCACCGGCCCGGATGGTCAACGACTGGCGTTCGGTGAGCGCATGGACGAGATTCTGCACCGCTACCCGGAAAACGACCCGGTGCACCGCACCTGGGTTCGAGCACGGCCGATCATCCAGGAAAGCATCGAGCGTACCGAGTCCCGACTTTCTGCAACTCAGCCGAGGTAGGGCATCCGCCGCGAATCGTCAACGGCGTGCTCGATCCGCATGCGCATCGAGGGGTGAATGTTCAACGACGGCAGGTCAGCCAGGTCCACCCAGCGAACGGCCTTGCTCTCCGTGCCGTCTTTGCGGGGTGCGCCGCCGACTTGTCGAGCCGTGAAGCACAAAGAGAACTGCTGACGCACTTCCCCGTCCGCGTAGGCCATGCGGTGGTTCGGGTTCGTGTAGGTGCCGGTCAGGTTCGTCACCTCGACCTCTACGCCGGTCTCTTCCCGAACCTCGCGCACAACCGTCTCCACAATGCTCTCCCCCGGATCGTGCCCGCCGCCAGGCAGAGCCCACAGGTCGTTGTCGACCTTATGGATCATGAGCACCCGACCGAGCTCATCGCGCACCACACAGACCACCGACGGCACGACACTGTTGATCGCGGGTGCGTCCGGATCATCGATGTAGTCAACCCGTGGCACGGCCACCGCCTTATTCTTCGGGTACCGCCTGCGACCACACGCGTTCGAACGAGCGCATGTAGTTCTCCCACATCAGACCACCATCCAGGCGACGGAGATGCAACACCGGATTCTGTCCGGCGAGCGACCCGTACGAATGCGGGTTCACGAGCATCTGATCGTCGAATCGGTAGATCGAGTTGTACAGCGGCGTGCCATGCGTCCGGACCTCGATGCCGGTAAGCCCGGCAATCTCCTGCATGTACCGGCGTACGAGCTGGACCCGCCCCTCAAGCCCCCCGGTGGTCCCCTCCTCGAGCGCCCGGGCGATGACACCACTTGAGGTCTCATCGCCGACACAGCACCGGACCCGCATCCCCCCGGCCGCCCCTGCTCGCATCGCGGGCAGGAAGTTGTACTGCTCAACGAGGAAGGTCCCGGAGTAGAACAGCACATCAACGTTCTCGGTCGCGCCCTCCACCAGCTCCGACCACACTGTGGGCGGCACCTTCGAGCGGTTTGGGTACACCTGCACGAGCTCGGTCTCTGACGGTGGCGGGGTTCGAACATCACCGGCAAGCGACGGCCAAAGGTGCACCTCGTCGACGGTCAGCAGGGTTGCCACCTTGTGACGCGTAGTTCGGTGGGGCACGCGGCTCTCATCACGGATCCACCGCTCAACTGTCTTCACGTCAGGACCGACCCGCGAGGAAACGTCCTCTACGGTCAGTCCGGCCGCGAGCATGGCGGCCCTGAGCCGGTCATTCGTCATCTGGCGTACCGCCCCTCGGGACGTTTCGGGGACACTTCGGACGTTACAACAGGAGTGAGGACGTTCACAAGAATCCTCGGAAACGTGGTGTGGACGTCTCCGAATCCTGGCGATGCTTTAACCATGACAGCGAACACGAAGACCTCCCACCAGCGGTTGGCCCTACCGGTCCCGGCCGCTGCCGGTTTCGAGGCGTTCGACTCGCTCCCGAAGCTCGCGAACCTCGTTCCGAAGCTCATCGAGCGGCCCACCGCCTTCCGGAGTCTCCCCGTCAGCAACCGCACCGAGGTACTCACGCGGCCAGTTCAGCGCAGCCGACACCGCGGCGAGGGTTCGCCGCGACGGCCTGTAAGTCCCGTAGTTGCGCTGGATACCGCGGAGGGTTGCCGACGACACCTGAGACCGCACCGCAAGGTCTTGCTGACTCAGGTCCAACTCACCCATTCGAGTGTTTATCGCCTCAGCGACAGCTTCCCAGTTCTCTTGCACTGAACCTCCCTAATCCAAGCCATGACCAGCGCTAATTCTAGCGCTAGAACTTCTGATTTACCAGCGCGCCAGTTCTGACGGGCATTCTCGCGGCTGACGTATCGCTTGTTTTATCGCTTGTTCTAGCGCTAGTGTTAGCGACATGAACACCAAGGAGACACCGTGAATTCCCGTTTGACCAGGCCAGCCCTTACTCCGGTCCAGCCGTGGCGGCTGCTCCTCGATGAAGACGAGGCACTGACCCCGGAAACAGAAGAGGCAGCCGCAAGCGAAGTGATGGAGCTGCTTGCCGAGTTCGACCGCCAGCTGGCTGAGAAGGAGGCCGCCGACGAGCGGCGTGCAGGTGAGGTTGTCGTGTTCCCGCGTACCGCGGGTGCCGCGACCGGTTCCCAGGATTCGGAGGCAGCGTGATGTACGAGCAGACGGTGATGGTTCGCGGCGAGCTTGCTGACCATGAGTGGCGCAAGGTGGGTCGGACCGAGGGTATTGAGGGGTTCCTGGTGAACCGGTGGCGGCGCGGCTCGGTTGAGCTGACGCTGGCTTGGGTTGGGGATCACGAGGTTTCGCACGCGGTGGTCTCGATCGCCGGGCAGGGCAAGCGTCGTATCGAGCTCGACGGTCTGGCCGGGCTGATCACCAGCCATTCGAGCGCGGAGCGGGATCTGGTTCTCAAGCGCACCACGGGTTTTCTGCACGCGGTGGCGTGGCAGGTCCGGAACCGTCGCCGGGCACGGACATATCTTCGGGCGGTGGGGGCATGAGTATCGAGTTGTGGTTGCTCGCGGCGACGGCGGTGCTGCTGTTGTTGGCGCTGGCAACCGATCTTGCCCCGGTGCGGGTGATGCGGCGGCTGCCGCGGTGGACCCCGGCCCTGCTGGTCGGTGGCGCGATTCCCTGCGCAATCGCGCTGTGGGTGGTGCCGTGGCTATGAGCACCACACACCCTCACCAACGAGTCCGCGAGTTCCGAGCGAAGCGAAGTTTGTCGATGTTGTGCCCCGGTACGGCGGTGCGTTCTTGGCGGATCCGACCGCCGTACCGGGTGTCCCTTACCAGCACGAACCGTATGACCAGCAATGGCCGGAAAGGTATTCCGATGATAGTCCCCGATTCCCCGCAGTGGCGGCGTCCGGTGGCGGTGTCCACCTTGGTCGAGATGGGCCGTCTGGCCCGTAACCGCCCGGTCGCGGATGCCCCGCCCGCTGTACTCGCCGAGTGGTACCACGCCAAAGCCGACCTGCACCACCGGTGCGCGGCCGAAGCTCTGGCCGCCGGGAACATCGCCGAGGAAGGCCACGAAGAGATGTACGCCCGCCGTGACCGAAGGCGCGCTGAGCACCTTGCCGCGACCGCGCGGCTTGGTCTGGGGGTGGCGGCGTGACGAGCCTGCACGAAACCTCGCGCCGCCTGCGGCTCCTGATCGCCCATATGGCACGGCACCCGGATCTTCCGGAAGTGCGGCATCTCGGCACGACGTACGGCCCAGAAGATCTGGAGATCACTGTGGACGGTGACGGCACGGCCAAGTTTCTGGCCTGGTGCGCCAGTTTGGATCAGCCCAGGGTCCGGGTGGTCGGCTCGTCGGGTCCGGGGCTGGCGATGTTGTGGTGCCGCGGGTTCATCCGCGGTGACATGGTCCAGCTTGACGCGCATGTCGCTGATCTACCGGAGCTGGGCGAGTGGAGCGAACCCATGCCGCTAATCGGGTTCTGCCACGTGCTGATCAACTCGGGATGGAGGCCCTGACATGGCGCACCCCAGCGACGACGCACCGATCCCCGACGAGATCGGCCGGGTCCTTGAAGCCGGGCGCGCCAGGTTCAAGTTCGACCTCAGCCCGGGGGCCGGGATCTGTCTGGACACCACGTCCCACGACCACCCCACCCGTGTACGCGGGCCACTGGTGGTGGTGCCCGACGAGCTCGACGCGATCCGCGCAGAGATCCGGCGACGGCTCGCCCGGATGGCCGATATCGCCGCCGCGGATCTGGACTAACCGGCGGGGTTCGGTCATGGCGGGGAAACAGTTCCCGATCGTCAAGGCCGAGGTTCCGTGGTCGACGGGGTGGGAGTTCACCCGCGGCGAGTACGACGGGCTGCCGCTGCTCTCGCACGGGTGGGCACCGCGGGAGCTGCTGGCGACCCGCCGCCAGCTCCGCGAGCTCGGGTTACGGCCCGGGGGCGCGGACCCGGTCGCGGTGCTGTATGTGCGGCACGCGGGGTCGGGGCGGGTGAACTACGCGAACCTGTACCTGATCGCCGCGGCGAAACCGGTACGCCCCATGACACCGGCCCGCAAGCAGGCCCTGGAGGCGGCGCTGGCGGGGCGGCGGCGCTGCTACTGGTGTGGTGAGGACACCGGCCGGTATCAGCCCCGCCAAGCCGAGCAGCGGTTCTGCGACGCGTGCTTGTTCGAGCACTGCGATTTGGATCCGTGGGACGAGCTACACCACTACGTCGACCCGGTCACCATCGGCGAGAAACCAGCATGGTCCGCCCCGGCACCCGCGCCGGGATGGGCGCTCGCAGCCTAAACCGGCGGCGAGCCACCGAGAACCCTCTTCCAGAAACCGGAATCCGTTTCGGGGTGTGGTCGAACGCGCCCCGAAACGCCGACCTTATCTCCTATTTGAAGGCGTATCCCTCATGATTGTCAGCGGAACTATCACCCTCTTAATCCTGGTTGTTCTGGCCTTTTTTGCAGTCAAGGCCGGATGGCATCACATCGTCACCCTGTTTCTTGGCGTGATGCTCGGTGTGGTGCTCCTGAAGTCCGCGCTTGCTGGGCCAGCAAACACCATCGTCACTCAAATACTGAACCTTCCCATGGGGCTGCTGCATGCCCTGCACATCAACGTCTAGCCCCAACACCTGCGAGTACGGGAGTGAGCGACTAGCTATGAGCCGTGCGAAACGTGCCAGGGAGGCCGAGTTGAGCCGGGAAATATGGCGCTACCGGCGACGGATACACGACCTGGACAAGCAAGCCGAGAAAGCACAGTCCAGCGGTGACAATGCCACCTGCAAACGACTTCGATTGCAAGCCATGAAACTCGAAAAAGAACAGACCACCTGTGTCAGTAAATACCGCAAGTTCCTCTGAAACCGGCGACCACACCCGTCGCCATCCCCTTTTTCTCTCCTGGAGTTTGTCTGATGAGTAACGCACGAGAATTCGCCGAGCAGCATCCCGAGCTGGCCCGCGAACTGGACTCGATCCCGCAACCCCACCAGCCACAATCCCGCGAACCGGAACCAGAATCGTCGCGGCCGCTGCGGCTGTATCTGGCGCAGTTCCGCCACGGCAGGGTGACCTACACCCCCGCCTGGCTGGTGATGACCATCGCCGTGCTCGGGGTCGTGTTCGACCTCGGTGGAGCGTGGCTGTCCTCCTATTTCACCGTGCACGACGTGCTGCCCGGCTGGCTCGGCTGGCCGCTGGCCGTCCTGCTCGGAATCGCCGCGATCGCCGACGCGTACCGCTGCACCGACCTCGCCAGCGAGATCCACGACATGCGCCGCGCCCTGAAACAAGGTGGTGAACAGCAGTGAGCTACGGACAAGCCGACTACTACGCCGAACTGGCCACCCGCTACCCGGGATCCAGCGACGCGCATGTCAACGCCACGATCGCGAACGCCTACGCGTCACTGGCGGTCGCAGGCGAGCTACGCAGGCTCCGCGCCGCCCTGTGCGGGAACCCGGCCGACGAGTTCACCGGGGGCGCATTCGGGGAGCTGGCCGATGCGATCGTGCGAGGTAGGTGACCGGTCATGACGCGCACATTGCCGAGCCAGGCCAGCGCGACACCGGATGAGCCGGTGGTCTCGCGGGCGGATCGGCTGACCGCGGACGCTGCCGAAGCGGCGGCGGTACGGGCGGCCACGAGTCACCCTGATGTGGTGGCGTTGCGGGTGGAGCGGGTGCGCACGCAGGTGGATGTGCTGGTGTGGTTGGGGATTGTGCTCGGTCTCGGGTTCACGATGGCCAACGTCCAGGCCTTCGCCGCCGCGGCCGCCGCGGTGTGGTCATTGCCGTGGTGCGCGGCGTGGCTGCTGGATCCGATGGTGTCACTGGTGTTGGTCGCGGTGCTACGCGCCGAGCAGGTCACCGCCCGCTGGCAGGTCGGCACCGGGACGTGGGTCAACCGCACCAAGTGGTTCTGCTTTCTGGCCACGTATGTCATGAACACGTGGCAATCGTGGTCAGCACTCACCTTGTCGGGGATCGTGTTGCACTCGGTTCCCCCGGTACTGGTGTTCCTGGCCGCGCAGATGGCCCCCACCCTGCGCGACCGGCTCACCGAAGCAGTCAACCACGCCGCCACCTGGCACACCCCCGCACCGACCGAGAACCCCGCCCCGGAACCGGCCGCCCCAAGCGGTGCCGAGGTTTCCCCGGCTGTACCTGCTGAACCGGAGACGACCGCGGGTACGGAGCTCGCCGAATCAGCGTGCGAGCAGACCATCCCGATCCCGCGGATCACCGACGCCACCCCGGGACCGGCCCCGGCCGCGAAGACCGGCCCGGCGCGGAAACCGAAGACCCGCAAGGCGAAGTCGCGGGCGGCGAAACCGGCACCGGCAGCGTCGCGGTCGCTGGACGAGTTGCGGGCCGAGCTCGCCACCGCGATCGAGGACGGTCGGATCACCGCGCCGCCCTCGGCCGAGCAGATCCGCACCACGTTGCGGTGCGCGCCGTCCCGGGCGCGGCTGCTGCGTGACGAGTACCAGGCCGAAACCAGCGCGGTAGCGGCCTAACCAGGAAACGCGCACGCGCGCCGCTTCGACACCCGGAATTCCCCGTGTGGGTTTCGGGTGCGGGGACGCGCGTGCCCGAAGAAGCCCTGTCCCCCTATGGAAAGGAAGTGCATGTCGAATTTCGATAAGGCCAGCCGGATCGAGTCCCAGATCCGCGAGGTCCAGGACCGAATCCGTCACGCGTCGAAGAAAGCGCAGGAGTGCACCGAGCGCGGGAAGCTGCGCGAGTACGCGAAGTGGGACCGCAAAGGCCGCAAGTTGGGCCGTAAGGAAGACCGGCTGCGCAAGCAGTTGCGCCGCCTCCTGCCCTAACCCCACCCCGTTCCCCGTTCCCTGCCCGGGTTTCCCGAGTGTTCCCCCCGATTTTCGTGAAGGAGTACTGCGATGGGATTTCTGACCACCCAGAAAAACGAGCGGTTGCGTGACAAGGGCAACCGGCACGCCGCCTCGAAATGGTCCGGCAAGGGCGGTGACGTGTGTGACGGCTGCGGTAAGCCCCTCGCGAGCCGCGGTGGTCGCAGCAACTACCACCCGAAGTGCGCCAAAAACGCCGTGAAGGGTTGGTGACCTGGTGAAGACGATCCGCACCACGCGCATGCCCTGTCCCAAGTGCCGGCAATCCGGACGCACACCCGCGGGCGGGGTGTGGCGCTGGCATGAGAAAGACCGTGACCACGCCCCCACGTGCATCCAATGCGGCTGGTGGCCCCGGCTCCGTCTCCCACCGAGCTAACCACCCCCGCCGGGCGCACACCGGGATCCCCGCGGTGCGGACGCCCCGCACGGTGTCCGCACCGCGGGGATCCCCTGTTCCCTTTTCCTTTTGATCCGAGTGAGGGTCCACGATGTACAACACTGAAACCAGCAACGGGCAGGTCCACGACCCGGACGCGCTCCGGACCGTGCTGCCTGACACCGACCCGGACACCCCGGGTCCCGGGTCGGCCGATGACCCGGAAGCGATCCCCGGCCCCCGCGGATCGATCCCCACCGACACCGACCCCGACAGCCTCCCCGACGACAGCGCCCCCGACGACGCCGTCGATCCGGACGAGGCAGTCGATTCGGACGAGGTAGTCGACACCGACGAAGACGGCGGGGAGTATGAGGTGCCGACCGTGGTCGAGGGCACCGTCATCGACCCGGGGACCGGGGAGGATCGAGGTGTCCCGGCCGATCCGGAACCGGTGGATTCGGCCCCGGATGACCCCGGCGGCGAGGAGGATCCTGAGGACCCGACCGATCGACCAAAACCGGTCGCGGTCGATGCCCCAGGGAAATCGACGCGGATCGAGCTGCCCGCCCGCGCCGCGGCGGCCGAAGCGGCGCGGCATCCGATCATCGCGCCGTGGATGAAACAGGCCAGCCAGCGCACCGCCGTCCTGCGGTGGGCGGTGCAGTACGCCCTGCACGTGGTCGCCTTCCACGCGGTGCGGATCCCGCTGTATGTAGGCCGCCTGGCGTTGCGCGCCCCGTATGGCACGTACCGGGCGGTGCGGGACACGATGCGCTGGGCATTCGACTACGAATCGAAACCCCTGCGCACGGGTGCCAGTGATGGCGGGGACGCGGCCACGTACATGCAGCTCTCGCACCAGCGCAACGACCGGGTCAAGCACCGCCTGATCACGCTCGGGTTCGTGGTGCTGCCGCTGCTGATCGGGGCGGTATTCGTGTGGTGGCTGCTGCCTGCCGGGCCGCGGCTGCTGACGTTCGTGGCGCTGGTGTGCGGGCTCGGGTTCGTCGGCTCGCCACGTGACAAGCCGGTCATCGGCCGGGCGGTGGTCAAGCACGGTTTGGAGAAGGTGACCAGCGAGATCGTGGTGCGCGGGCTCGGCTCGCTCGGGCTGACCGGGATCAATCAGGCCATCGCCAAGAAGGAGGGCATCCACTTCCCGACCCCGATCACCCGCGATGGTCCCGGGGCGCGGGTCGTGGTCGATCTCCCGCCCGGGGTCACCGCCGACGAGGTCATGGAACGCCGTAAAAAGCTCGCCTCGGGGCTGCGTCGGCCGCTCGGGTCGGTGTGGCCTTCCGGGGACGCCAGCGTGCACGAGGGACGGCTGGTGTTGTTCATCGGGGACGAGGACATGAACAAGGCCAAACAGCCCGCCTGGCCGCTGGCCAAGGCGGGCGAGGTCGATGTGTTCAAACCGCAGCCGTTCGGGACCGATCCGCGCGGTCAGTGGATCTCGATCACCCTGATCTACATCTCGGGGATCATCGGGGCGGTCCCGCGGATGGGTAAGACGTTCACGCTGCGGTTGTGGCTGCTGATCGCCGCACTCGATCCCCGCACCGAGCTGCACACCTACGACCTGAAAGGAACCGGCGACCTCGATCCGTTCGAGCCGATCGCGCATCGGCATCGGGCCGGGGACGAGGACGACGACATCGAATACATCCTCGCCGATTTCGAAGCGGTGCGGATCGAGATGCGGCGTCGGGCCAAGGTGATCCGCGGCCTGCCCAAGGACGTGTGCCCGGACTCGAAGGTGACACCGGAGTTGGCGTCGAAACGCTCGCTCGGGTTGTGGCCGATCGTGATCGGCGTGGACGAGTGTCAGATCCTGTTCGAGCACCCCGACCACGGGAAACGGTTCACCGAGATCTGCACCGACCTGGTCAAGCGGGGACCCGCCACCGGGATCACGCTGCTGTTGGCCACCCAGCGCCCGGACGCGAAATCGATCCCCCCGGGGATCAGCGCGAACGCGATCATCCGGTACTGCCTCAAAGTCCAGGGCCACACCGAGAACGACATGGTGCTCGGTACCTCCGCGCACAAGCAGGGCATCCGGGCCACCACGTTCGCGTGGGCGGACAAGGGCATCGGCTACTACCGCGGGGAAGGCGCGGACGCCACCATCACCCGCTCCGTGGCGCTCGACGGGCCCGCGGTCGAAAAAAGGATCGCCGCCGCCCGTGCCGTCCGCGAAGCCCGCGGGCTGCTCACCGGCTACGCCGCAGGTGTGGACGCGGACCCCGACCAGGCGCACACCAGCGCCAAGCCGCGGTTCGACGTGCTCGCCGACGTCGTCACCGTGTTCGACGGTGAAGGCGCCGAGAAGCTCTGGACCAGCGTCATCCTCGCCCGCCTGGCCGAACTGCACGGCGACGTGTACAGCGGCTGGACCGCCAAGGCACTCGCCGACGCGCTGCGCCCGGTCGGGCTCGTGCCCGGCGCGGTCTGGGCCGTCGATGAGAACGGCAAGGGCACCAACCGCAACGGCTACACCGCCGCCGCGGTCCGGGCCGCCAAAGCCAACCGCGACAGCGGCCAACCCGGCGACGACCCGGACGAGTAACCCAACAATCTAGACGGAGAGTAACCGAGAGTTGGTCTAGAGGGTGCCGGGATTCCTAGACCCGGCACCCTCTAGACCTAGACCCGCCTCTAGACCCCCACATACCCGCTGGCCAGCAGCCTAGATCCTAGACCCGACCCGGCCGGAACCAGCGGAAACCCGGAAAACCCCCGCGCGAGCACCCCACCGGCCGCCCGCGCGGCCAGCTCAACACACCCACCAGCAGATACACACCGTAACCATTGGAGGAGACATGACCACCCAGTACCCGCCCGCGGATGACCCCTGCGAACGGCTCGCCGAACACCTCAACGAGTTCTACGAACGCGAGTACTACACCTACGACGACGTCCACGAAGGTGCGGTCGCCGTCATGGGCGAACTGTCCGGCGACCGCTCCCGGCTTGCCGACGAGCTCGTGCGCGCCAACCGGCAGCGGCGCGTGTTCTGGGACCTCCTCGAAACCCAGACACGGCACCGGAGCACGTACGCCGCGCTCGCCCGCGCTCACCGGCGCGCCCTGGCGCGGGCCACCGACGAACTCACCGCCCTACGCCATGAACGCAGCGCCTTGCGCCACGAACGCGACCACCTCGCTGAAGAGGCCGCCCGGCTGCAACGACTGCTCGACACCGCCGTTGGCGAACCCCTGTTCGCCGACTCTTGAACCACGCACACCCCGACCCCGCGCCCCCGACAGATTCGAAGGAGAACCCTCTCATGCCCCGAAGCATCGACCGCGCCACCGGCCAGGAAATCAAGACCATCTCCCCGGTCCGCGCCAGCGGACACGTGCGCGTGCGCTACCCGCACAACGGCCAGACCGAAGTCATCGACGCCGCCCGCGTCAAAAAGGTCAAGCGCTAACCCACCCGCACCCTGCCCGGGTGCGCCCCTCGAGCTCTGCCGGGGCCAGTACCGCACGCCTTGCTGCTGGCCCCGGCAGCCCCCACCCCGAAACACCCTGCCCCGCAACAGGAAGGAACACCTGCGATGGCGATCGTTCGCCGCGACATCGTCGCTTCCGGTATCCCGCGCACCGAGTGCCGCCACACCGCACGGTGCGCGCGCTGTAAACGCAAACTCGCCCCACCACCCAACGACGGGGTCATGTGCCCCAAATGCGCCCGCCGCTAACCCCCTGCCCGGAAGGAAACCTCTCATGGCCAAGAAGATCCGCGCCGACCAGATCCGTCCCGGCATGCGCGTCGACGTCGACGGCCAGTGGTCGACCGTGAAGACCACCGACACCAGCGGCGGCCTCGTGACCCTCCTGGTCGCCGCGCCGAATGGCCGGAACGTGTACCTGCACGCCCGCCGACGCGACCGCATGGAAACCCGCTAACCCCCGCACCTCTACGGAAGGAAACCCAGCCATGGCCAAGATTCGTGCCGACAAGCTCCGCCCCGGAATGCGCGCGATGATCCGCGGCAAGTGGTGGACCGTCGAACACACCTCCACCTTGTACGGCGTCATCACTATCGACGCTCGCGCCGTCGCAGGCGGCGCGACCAAAACCATGCACGTCCACGGCATCAACCGTGTCGAGTACCGCTGACCCCGGGGATCCCGTATGGAACCCATCCACATCGCCAAGGACGCCAGCGGATACGCGCATCGGCTCGGGCTGACCCGCACGGTCAAGACCTACTGCGGGAAACGGCTACGCGCCCACGATCCACCCTCCGATCGTGCCCGTACCTGCCCGGAATGCGCGCGCCGCGCGGGCTGGACCGGCACCCCACCCGAACGCCCACGGAGGCCAGCGTGACCAACGTGATCCCGCACCAGTGCACGCGCCGGATGGGGCACTACTACCAGTTCCACCGGACCCGGCGCGTGTGGATCTGCAAACGCTGCCGCCACATCAGCACCCACCGATGAAAGGACCCGGATGCCGACACCACCGGCCACCCCCGAAGAACAGTTCGACCAGCTCGCCCAAGCGCACTACGCCCAGGCCAAGGACCCCAGCGAGGACCCGCGCACCCGGCAGATAGCCAAGGCCCGCGCCGACTTCTACCGCCGCGAAGCCCGCCAGATCCGCAAACAACGACGCAAGCAGCCCTAGCCACCCGCCAGTACAAGGCCCCGGCCAGCACGGAAATTCTGTTCAGAGAACGCGTGCTGGCCGGGGCTGTTCCCACCCAAGGAAGGAACCCACCCATGGTAGCCCCTGACCAGAAGTACCGCTCGGCAAGGCGCCGCTCCCGCTGGGAATGCCGAAGCTGCCGACTCGATTTCCGCACCTTCGGTCGGCTCACCACCCACATGCGCCGCCACCACGGCAAATAGCCCGGGAGCCCCCATGCCCAGCAACCGTGACCGGGACCGCTCGCGCTACCTCACCCTCGCCGCCGAATTCGCCCGCGAGGCCCGTAATCCCAACAACAGCGCCAAGACCCGCAAACAGGCCCAGACCAGCGCCGACCACTACCGCAACCAGGCCCGGCAACGCCGCGGCCGCTAACCCGAAGGACCCCATGGAACCCGTACACGCTGTCGGGAAGTTCGAAATGCTCCTGCATCACCTCGGACTCAACAACAACCAGATCAAAGCCCGCTGCGGCAAACCGGTCCTGCCCAACACCAAGAACGCGCCGCTGTGCCGCAAGTGCGCCCGCATCACCGGCGAAACCGACCCGCCCCGCACCAACCGCAAGTAGCTCCCCGGGGAGGACCACCTCATGGAACCTATGCACATCGTCGGGCACTTCGAGCGTTTCCTCGACGTGACCGGGCTGAACACGAACATGAAAGCCCGCTGCGGCAAACCGATCGGCTCCGGCGCACCCCGCAACGCCCCCATGTGCCGCCAATGCGTGCGCATCGCCGGATGGGTCGGTAACCCACCCCGCCCACCGAAATAGCCACGCCGCCTGGGGGCAGGTTCACCGGACCTGCCCCCAAGCACCACCCCCACCCTGCACACGAAGGACCACCCACGATGGCTACCACCGACCTCGCCGAATGGGCGCTGTACCTAGCCCTGATGGGCTGGCACGTGTTCCCCCTCCGGCCCAACAGCAAAACCCCCACCGGGCACCGCGAAGCCGACTGCCCCCGCACCGGACGCTGCACGGGCGGGCACCGCACCCCCGAACAGCGCGCCACCACCGACCTCGAACTCATCCGCGCCGGATGGCAGGACACCCCCTGGAACATCGGTGTCGCCACCGGGCCATCACGGCTGCTCGTGATCGACCTCGACACCCCCAAACACCCCGGCAGCCCGGACGGTGCGGCCGGGCTCGCCGAGCTGGCCGCCACCCGCGGGGTCACCCTGCCCGACACCTACACCGTGGCCACCCCCTCCGGTGGGTCGCACCTGTACTACCGGATCCCGGACGGGGTGCACCTGCGCAACACCAAATCGGTGCTCGCGGCCGCGGTCGACACCCGCGCCGAAGGCGGGTACGTCGTCGGTCCCGGTTCCGTACTGCCCGCGGGCGGTTACGAGCTCGCCGACGACACCGAGCCCGCCGAACTGCCCGCGTGGATCCTGCAAGCCCTCTGCGAACACCACACCCCCAAGCAGCAGAACGCGCCGGTCACGGTGCACAGCAGCACCTACGGGAAAGTCGCGCTCGCCGGGGAATGCGACCGCGTCCGGAACGCGGAACCCGGACACCACAACGAAACCCTTGTCAGCGCCGCCTACCGCATCGGCCAACTCATCGGAGCCGGACAACTCGACCACCACAGCGCCCACACCACCCTCACCGACGCAGCCCAAACACTGATCACCGGCAACTGCGGCTGCACCCCACGCGAAATCGAGCGCGTCATCACGGCCGGACTCCACAAAGGACAGAGCAACCCGCGCGCCCTCGCAGCCAAAAGCCAGGCCGCGTAACCCTACGGACAGGAAAACCACTCATGACCACAAGCAGCACCTTCGACCCCACCGCGACGAATCAGGTTCTCACCGAGGTACAGCACGAACGCACCCGCCAGCACCTCAAGTGGGGCCAGCAGAACCACCCCGCCGCTACCTGGCTGGCCATCCTCACCGAGGAAGTCGGAGAACTCGCGCAAGCCACCCTCGCCGACCAGTTCGGCACCGCAGACCACCACTCCCACAGCAGCAGCCTGCGCGAGGAAGCAACCCAAGTCGCCGCCGTCGCGGTCGCCTGGCTCGAACACCTCAACCGCACCGAAAGCCACTGACAATGCGTATTCGCATCACCGGAACCGAACCCGAAACCAGACGCGCGGCGGCGCTGATCGCCGAACTGTTCCCCGTGCGCGAGACCAGCCGCTTCTACCGCAACCGTTCCGGCGAGCTTGGCCGGATCTACATGGAAGTCCAGTCAGCCCAACCCCCGCCGTCCCCGTGACGGTCACCTACCCACCGCGTCCCTAAGCGCCGACCCGCACCGGAGGCCCCATGTTCGCCGCCACGCTCCCAACCACTGTCGAACAGCGTGCCGCCACCGAGGCCGCCGACGTCGCCCGCGCTCCCGAAGGACAAACCGATGCCGGATGAACTCGACGCCACCCTGGCGGCCATCGACGCCGTCACCACCCCCACCGAGACCTCACCGAGCCCGGCCCCGCTGTGCCAGCAGTGCGGATCCGGGCTCGGTGACTCGGTCTCCGACGACTTCTGCACCGAACCCTGCCAGCACGCCTGGCAAACCGCGCGCGCCCAACGCCCCCAACCCAGCGACGGTGAACCGACCATGCCCGACGAAACCATCCCGGACACCGATCCGGGCAGCATGCCATGGCTGACCGGTCCCGAAGCCACACCCGAAGCAGGCCACGACATCCTCGACGAGCTGACCGCGTTCATCCTGCGGTTCAGCGCGTTCCCCGACCAGCACTGCGCACCCATGCTGGCGCTCTGGTACGCCCACACCCACGCCGCGGACTGCTTCTACGTCACCCCGCGGGTCATCCTGGACTCGGCCGAACCCGGATCCGGGAAAACGCGGGTACTCGAAATCGCCCAGCACTTCACCGCCCACCCGGAAATGACCATCTCCGCCACCCCCGCGGCGCTGTTCCGGATGGTCTCGGACGGGCCGATCACGCTGCTATTCGATGAAGTCGACACGATCTTCAACCCCAAGAACGGAGGCAACAACGAAGACCTGCGCGCCCTGCTCAACGCCGGGTACAAGCGCACCGCCACCGTGGCCCGCTGCGTCGGCGACGCGAAAGCGATGAAAGTCGAGCGGTTCCCCGTCTACGCACCCGCCGTCCTGGCCGGGATCGCCGGACACATGCCCGACACCATCACCACCCGCGCGGTCACCATCCACATGCGACGCCGCAACCCAGAACTCGAACCCGTGGAGCCCTACGACGACCGAGCCGTCACCGCACAAGCCCAACCCCTACGGCAGCGACTCGCCACCTGGATCGGGCATCACGGCGAATACCTCGCCAACGCCCGACCCACCATGCCCGAAGGAGTCACCGACCGTGCCGCCGAAATCTGGGAACCCCTGATCGCGATCGCCGACCGTGCAGGCGGGCACTGGCCCGACACCGCCCGCGCCGCCTGCACCCACTTCGTCGCCCAAGCCAGCGGCGACAAGGGAAGTCTCGGTGTCCGCCTGCTCAAAGACCTCAAATGGGTCTTCACCAAACACGGAACCGACCGGATGCACACCGACACCATCCTCACCGAGCTGCACGACATGGAGGACGCGCCATGGGCCGAACTCAAAGGAAAACCCCTCGACTCCCGCGGACTGAGCCGACTGCTCGGCCGATACGAAATCAAGCCCGTCGACGTCAAGGTCAGCGGCAACAACCGCAAGGGCTACCGCACCGACGCCGGACTCCACGACGCATGGAGCCGCTACCTCCCCCAGTCCGCTACCTCCGCTACCAGCGCTACCCCGCAGGTCAACCCGGTAGCGGACACCGAAACCCTGCCGCTACCTCCGCTACCCGACCCAGACGACGGTAGCGCAGGTAGCGGATAGGAAACCCCATCCGCTACCGCTGTGACCAGCAAAGTAGCGCAGGTAGCGGAGGTAGCGCACCCCCAAACCGAACCACCACCCACCACCCAACCGGCCAGGCACCAGCGCACCGCCAACACCACACCCATTCACAGAGCACCGCGCCCACAGACCCGGCCAGAACGGAACTCGCATGTTGCCTCACGATCCCTTCACCGATCAGCCCCCGCTGATTCCCGTGCCGCGTGGCGCGACGCTGCTCGGTATCAGTCGCTCCGCTGCCTACCGCTACGCGGAAAACGGTGACCTTCCGGCCCGCAAGATCGGCGGCCGGACCTACCTCGTCACCGCTCTCCTCCGCGAACTGATCACCGAGGCCGACGAACCCCAGAAGGGAGCCGCCTGATGGCTGAGAAGAAGCGCCGCATCCCCGGCATTTCCGTGTACCCGCGCGGTAAGAAGTGGGCCTACCTCGTGGAGGGCGCCCCGGATTTGGTGACCGGCGACCGTCAGCGCATGTACAAGGGCGGTTTCGAGACCGAGGACGATGCGTGGGAGGCCGCGCTCGCGCTCAAGGCTCAGGTCGATGCCGGGCGCGTGGTGAAGCCGTCCAGCCGCACGCTGGAGCAGTTCCTCCGGGAGTGGCTGCCTGCGGTGGAACCGGCGCTGAAGCCGAGCACCTACCGGAACTACGTCGACAATGCCGAGTCCTATGTGTACCCGTTGATCGGCCACCATCCGCTGCAAGGAGGGCTCAGCGTTCCGGTGCTGAACGCCTACTACGCCCGGCTCGCTGAAAGCGGTCGGATCAAGGGTGACGGGAACGCGCGCATGTACGCGTACTGGTTGCAGCACAAGGAAAAGCGGGACGGTCAAGGTCCCGGGCCAACGGAGTTGAGCAAGGTGTGCGACACGTCGTATCACGCCGCGCGCAAGGCGGTGCACCGCTACCAGCACGGGAGGATCCCCGTGGACTACTCGGCAGGTTTGGCTCGCAAGTCGATCCTCAACGTGCATCGGCTGCTGCATCATTCACTCGATGACGCGGTGGCGTGGGACTACGTCAGTTTCAACGCCGCCGCGCACGCGAGCTTGCCTCGCCGTCGTCGTGGGCAGAAGACGACTGAGCAGCCGTGGAGTTTGGAGGAGCTTGCCCGGTGGTTGCAGGTCGCGATGCGCGACCGGTTCGCCGGAATGTGGGTGTTGGTCGCGACGACGGGCATGCGCCGCTCGGAGCTCGCCGGGTCGACCCGTACCGGTCTGAAGCTCGACGCTGCGGTGCTCTCGCTGCTCGATACGCGCGTGGTGGTCAACGGTCAGGTAATCGACGAGGACGGCAAGAGCGATGCGGGCGAGCGGGATGTGTCCCTCGATGTGTTCACGGTCGCGGCGTTGCGCGATCACGTGGCCATGCTCGATGACGAGCGGCGCGCGTTCGGGTCCGGCTACGAGAACAACGATGAGCTGTTCGTGTGGGAGGACGGGAGTCGTCCGCATCCGGACACGATCACGCGCCGGTTCAATCAGCTCGTGGACGCGGCGGGGGTGCGCCGGATTCGGCTGCACGACATTCGGCATACCTACGCGACGCTCTCGTTGGATTCCGGGGTGAACGTGAAGGTGCTCAGCGACCGGATCGGGCATGCCCAGTTGCTCAAGGACTATGTGCACCAGACCAAGGGAGCTGACCGGGCCGCGGCGGACCAAATCGGGAAGCTCATCGGCGAAGCCGTCGGCCACTCGAAGCCTTCGAAAAAGGCCTCGTGACGGTCGGTCTGCTACACATTTGGCTACACAGCCACGAAAAACGGCCCTCCAGATGTTCTCTGGAGGGCCGTTTTGGCTGGTAGCGGGGACAGGATTCGAACCTGCGACCTCTGGGTTATGAGCCCAGCGAGCTACCGAACTGCTCCACCCCGCGTCGGTGTGTTGAGAACACTCTATCCCACGCCTCCACGGCCCGTTGCACGGGGGGTGGTTACCGCGTTTTCGCCGCTCAGCCACCTCCGCTTTGGCCGCCGTTGGCACCGGACTGATTGCCCTGTGCGGACTCGAAGCGCTTGGTGGCCTCGTCCAGCTGCTTGTAGGCCTCGCCGAGCTTGCCGAAGTCACCATTGCGCTGTGCGTCGCGGACCTGCGCCAGTGCGCTCTGAATGTCACGCACGGCCGAGGACAGTTGCGGGCTGGCCCCGCCACCACCCCCGCCCGTGTTCGGCGGCGGGCTGGATGACGAGGAGGGCGGCTGCTGCCCCTCGTCGCCCTCGTCGCTTCCCGGCGCGCTGTCCGAGCCCGGCGTGAGCTTGTTCAGCGCGTCCTGCAGGTTGTTCCCGACGCCCACCTGGTTGTTGTAGGAGACGAGCACCTTGGCCAGGTTCGGGTACGAGTCCTGGCCGTTGCGCTGGATGTACACCGGCTCCACGTACATGATCCCGCCCGCGACCGGGAGCGTCAGCAGGTTGCCGAACTTGGGCTCGACATCTTTGTTGCCGAACAGGGTGCGGTCGGTGGTGAACGCGGGGTTGGTGTCGAAGGCGTTCTGGGTCTGGAACGGTCCCCGGGTCTGCGCCCCGGACGGCAGGGTCAGCATGGTGAACTTGCCGTAATTGCGCGGATCGCTCGACGCGGAGAGCCAGCCGGCCATGTTCTGCCGGTTCAACGGGGTGAACGTGGAGGTCAGCTGGAAGGTCGGGGATCGCTGTCCCGGCGCCTGCGCGAGCACGTAGTAGGGCGGCTGACCGGGCGCTTCCCTGCTCGGCCGCAATCCTGGCTGGGCCGCCGGGGTGTTCTCCTCGTGGTAGGTCGGATCCTTCGGCACGCTCCAGAAGCTGTTCTGCGAGTAGAACTCCTGGGGATTGTTGACGTGGTACTTCGCCATCAGGTCCCGCTGCACCTTGAACAGGTCCTCCGGGTAGCGGAAGTGTTCGGAAAGGGCGGGCGGGATCGCGCTCTTGGGCTTCACGGTCCCCGGGAATACCCGCTCCCACGCCTTGAGCACCGGGTCCTGATCGTTGACCGAGTAGAGGCTGACCTTGCCGGTGTAGGCGTTGACCGTAGCCTTGACCGAGTTGCGGATGTAGCCGATGTTCCGGTCCTCCTGGGGCCGGACGCTGCCCCCGGTCGTGGACACGTTGGTCGCCTGCGCGAGCGGGGTGGACTGGGAGTACGGGTACTTGGACAGCGTGGTGTACCCGTCCACGATCCACTCGACCTGACCGTTGACCACCGCGGGATACGGGTCGCCGTCGGTGGTCAGCCAGGGCGCGACGGCCTGCACACGGTCACGCGGATCCCGTTTGAGGATCACCCGCGAGCTGTCGTCGATGTCGTTCGAGAACAGGAAGTTGCGCTCGGTGTAGTAGGCGGCGAAGGCGAGACGGTTGAACCAGTTGCCGATCTGCACTCCGCCGGAGCCCTGATAGGTGTACTTGGGCTTGTTGTCCGCGTCGTACTCGCGCGGCGCGCCGGTGCCACCGCCGACGATCGCGTAGTCGTCCGGCGAACGGTTGAGCAGCCCGTAGTAGATGCGCGGCTGATTGACCCGCAGCCCGCCATCGCCTGGATGGTCGAGATCGCTGATCTTGATGTCCGGGTAACCGCCCTCGTCACCGGACTTGATCTGGTTGGCCGGTGCCGCGACGAAACCGTTCCCGTGCGTGTAGACCAGGTGCTTGTTGATCCAGTCGCGCTGAGTGTTCGCGAGCTTGTTCGGATCGATCTCCCGCGCGGCGACGATGTAGTCCTGCTTCTTGCCGCCCACCGTGTACCGATCGATTCCGAGATTGTCCGGGAACCCGTAGAAGTTCTTGTTCCCCGCGCCGAGCTGGGTGAACGTCGGCGAGAGGATGGCCGGATCGAGCACCCGGATGTTCGACATGGTCGGGTCGTCCTGGTTGACCTGGGAGATGGGCTTCGCCGACTTGCCCGGGTCATAGGGGATCTTGTCGATCTTGTCGCCGGTGATCCCGTAGGCCTGCCGGGTCGCCTGGATGTTGCGCTCGATATAGGGCGCTTCCTTCTGCTGCGCGTTCGCGCTCACCGAGAACTGCTGCATCAGCAGCGGCCACACGGTCCCCACGAGCAGCGCGGAGAGCAGCATCAGCACAAAGGCGATGGCGGGCAGCTGCATATTGCGCATGAACGCGCCGACGAAGAACGCGACCGCGCAGAACACCGCGATGCACAACAGGATCAGCTTCGCCGGAAGCAGCGCGTTGACATCGGTGTAGGAGGCACCGTCGAACTTGTCCGAGTGCCCGGAGAACAGCGCCTCGTACCGGTCCAGATAGTAAGCGCCCGCCTTGAGCAGCACGAACAGCCCGATGAGCAGCCCGAGATGGATGCGCGCGGGCACCGAGATCTGTCCCCCGCGCCCGGCGAGCCGGATCCCGCCGAACAGGTAGTGGGTGATCAGCGCCGCGAAGAAGGACAGCGTGATCGCGACGAACAGCAGGCTCTTGATCCACTGGATGAACGGCAGGGTGAAGACGTAGAAGCCGATGTCGATGTGGAACTGCGGATCGGTCTGGCCGAAGGAGCCGCCGTTGAACAGCAGCTGCACGGTCTGCCACTGCGCGGTCGCGGTCCACCCGGTGATCAGCCCGATCAGCGCCGGGATCCCGATGATGAACAGCTTCCGCCTGCGCACGATCGTCGCCCGGTAGCGGGTGAGCGGATCATCGCTGCCGGTCACCGGCACGAACACCGGGCGGGTCCGATAGGCGAGGAACATCGCGAGCAGCACCGCGCCCGCCATGAACACCCCGGCCACGAAGAACAGCACGATCTCGGTGACCAGCTGGGTGCCGAACACCGAGCGGAAGTTCACCTCGCCGTACCAGAGCCAGTCCACGTATTTCGCCAGCAGCCGGTTCCCGAGCACGAGGACCAGGAGGATGAATACCCCGATACCGATCAGTATCTTGCTGCGCCGAGACAACCTCGGCAGTGCTCCCGCAGGCCGACTGGCCACCAGACACGCTCCACACAGGTCAACGTCGAGTACATCCCCTTGCCCGACCCTAACGTGCCTGACCACGCCACCAGTTCCCGGATGCACACGGCGTGCCACGATGGGGCGGTGGCAGAACAAGACGCGAGCGCGGCGATGCTCGGTGGCCTCGCCCGTGAAATCGAGGAGTTCGTCGGATCGGCGGGCTGGGACCAGGGCCCACAGCTGTTCGCGCTCGTTCCGACGAGAGTGCTGATCGCCGAACAGCCCGAGCTCGCCGAGCAGCTCGCGGAGGCCGCCGAGCTCACCCCGATCGCCCAGGAGGGACTGCCCGCCGAGGATATCGGCGAGGCGCTCGCACAGATCGAATGGCCGGAGACGGTGCACGGCTGCGCGCTCGCCCAGGAGATCGTGATCCTGCCACCCGAGGCGCAGGCCGAGGTGGACGAGCTCGGTGAGGACGACGAGCACCTCGAACAGCTCGCCGCGCAGCACCCCCAGCGCCGGGAGGCCCGCCTGGTCGCGGTCGTGCACCGGAACGAGGTCGCCGCCTGCGTGCTACGGCTGCGCGCCGCGGAGGACGAGGAGGAGCCCGAGGAGATCGTGGAGCACCCGGACCTCGCACCGAACCTGGTCGAGGCGCTGCGCACCACGCTCGCTTAAGAGTGCGGGCTCGCTCAGCAGTGCGGGACAGCCTGCCCGGAACGTAGTTTGCGCAGGTCGGTGACGGCATCGCTGAGGGAGCCGACCTTCACCAGCTGCAACCCGTCCGGAGCGGTCGCCTTCGCCTCGACGCAGTTGCCCGCAGGGACGAGGAAGGCCGAGGCACCCTGTTCCTTGGCGGCGATCAGCTTGAAGTTGATCCCGCCGATCTGCCCGACCCGGCCCTCACTGTCGATCTCACCGGTCCCCGCGATCGTCTTGCCGTCGGTGAGCTGGTCCGGGGTGAGCTTGTCGATGATGGACAGCGCGAAGATCAGCCCGGCCGAGGGACCGCCGACGTCGTTGAGCCGGATGCCGATGTTGAACGGCACATCGGCCCGGTTGGTCGGGGTGAGCCCGAGAAAACCGAAGTCGCCCTGCGGGTTCCTGCCCAGCTTGATCCGCTCGTCCCGCGGCTGCCCGCCGTGCTGCGCGGTGACCTTCACATCCACCGACTGCCCCGGCTTGGTCTTGCGCATGACGTCGAAGACCTGTTTGGCCGTGGTCACGTTCTTCCCGCCGATCGCGAGGATCTGATCACCGGCCTTGATTTTCTTGTCCGAGGGACCGCCGTTGACGATCGTGTTCGCGAACACCTTGCTCGGGAAGTGCAGGTAGCTCAGCGCGGCGACCTCGGCGTTGCTCTGCGAGCTCTCGAACTCCTGGGTGTTCTGCTGGTTGACCTGCTGGCGGGACTGCCCGGGCGGGAAGTACGCCTCGCGCGGCGCGAGCGCCTCCCGGCCACCGAGCCAGAGCCCCATCGCGGCGAACAGGCTGAGGTTGTCGGTGAGCGAGACCGTGGTCATCCGCAGCTGGCCGGTCGTCGGATAGGTCTTCGGCCCGGTGCCGATCTCGATGACGTCCGCACCGTTGTGTTTGCCCAGGGTGTTGAAGGTCGGACCGGGTCCGACCGCCACATAGGGAACCCGCACGAAGATGCCGATCAGGGCGAACACGATGACCAGTCCGAAACTGAACAGCACCGTCCACGTTCGCCTGTTCCACCTGCGCCCGGACGGCGCCTCGGTCTGTTCACTCACGGGCGCCAGCCTAGAGCCCTGGCGACCTGGCCTGTTCGCAGGCGGCGATACGCGTTTCGCGCGCACTCCGCGTACGGTAGGAGGCATGACCAATATGCCGTTCGGGTTCTCTCAGGGCGAGCCCGAGGAGCCCGACAAGCGAGGCGAGAACGAGCAGGGCCCGCAGCAGGGCGGGTTCGGCTTCGGCGCGCTGCCCGGGGGGATGCCTGGCATGCCCGGCATGGGCGGCCCCGGTGGGGAGAATTTCGACGTCGGCCAGCTCGGCCAGATGCTCTCCCAGCTCGGTCAGATGCTGTCGAACGCGGGCACATCGAGCGGACCGGTCAACTACGACCTCGCCAAGCAGATCGCCGTGCAGCAGCTCACCAACGCGGCCGGGCTCGCCGGTGCCGATCAGCAGAAGGCGGTCACCGACTCGATGCATCTCGCCGAGATGTGGCTCGATCCGGTGACGACCCTGCCGGTCGGTGCCCGCGAGATCGGCTCCTGGTCGGCCCGGGACTGGGTGGAGCACACCCTCGAGACCTGGCAGCGACTGTGCGACCCGGTCGCCCAGCGAATGTCGGGCGCCTGGGTGGAAGCGCTCCCCGAGGAGGCGAAGCAGGCCGCGGGCGCGCTGCTGGGCATGCTGGGGCAGATGGGCGGGATGGCCTTCGGCTCGCAACTGGGCAACGCACTCGCCCAGCTCGGCTCCGAGGTGCTGACCTCCTCCGATGTCGGCCTTCCGCTCGGCAAACCCGCGACCGCCGCGCTGCTTCCCGCGAACATCGAGCGGTTCACCGAAGGCCTCGAGCGCCCCACGTCCGAGGTGATGGTCTTCCTGGCCGCGCGTGAGGCCGCCCACCAGCGGCTGTTCGAGCACGTGCCGTGGCTGCGCGAGCGCCTGCTGTCCACCGTCGAGGAGTTCGCCCGCGGGATCACCGTGGACACCGCGGCCCTCGAGGAACTGGCCGGCCAGATCGATCCGAACAACCCCGCCTCGATCGAGCAGGCGATGAGCTCGGGCATGCTCGAGCCGAAACAGACCCCCGAACAGGAGGCCGCGCTCACCAGGCTCGAGACGTTGCTCGCGCTCGTCGAGGGCTGGGTCGACGTCGTGGTCAGCGAGGCCGTCGGCGAGCGGTTGCCCGGGGCGAACGCACTGCGCGAGACCCTGCGCAGGCGGCGTGCCTCCGGTGGACCGGCCGAACACACCTTCGCCACCCTTGTCGGCCTCGAGCTGCGGCCGCGCAAACTGCGTGCCGCCTCCGGCCTGTGGAAGCTGCTCGGTGACCGGCTCGGCATTGAGGAGCGGGACAAGCTCTGGTCACACCGGGACCTGCTGCCCACCGCCGAGGATCTGGACAACCCGACCGACTTCGTCGACCGGCTCGCCGGAGCGGAAGCGGGCTCGGACGAGTTCGCCATCCCCGACGACCCGATCGCCGCGATCAAGCAGGCCGAGCGCGAGGAGCAGGCAGCCAAGGAGGACGAGGAGGAACCGGGCGAGCAGGACTGACCGCCCGGTCCGGGTCCACCTATTCCGTATCGGCTTCCTCGTCGATCGGCCAGCCCGCGGCCGCGGCCAGCCCTTCGAGATAGCCGATCGCGCGCTCGGCACGCGGGTAGCGGTTCACCATCTCCCAGAACGAGTCGTCGTGCGCCGCGATCTTGAGATGCGTCAGCTCGTGTACCAGCACGTAGTCGAGCACCCAGCCCGGCGCTTCGCGCAGCCGGTTACTCACCCGGATCGTGCGCCTGCTCGGCGTGCAGGAGGCCCAGCGGGTGCGCATCGGCGGAACCCAGCGGATCGCCTCCGGGACCAGGGCGGGATCGAGATAGGTCTTGGCCAGGTGCTGGCAGCGCGCGAGCAGCGCGGCATCCGATTCCCCCGCCGGTGACCGCCTGCGCTGTTCGCTGCGTTGCAGCCGGCTGACCATTTCATTCACCCAATGGAGTTCCTCCCGTTTGTTCATGCGCGCCGGGAGGAGTACGACCACTTTGTCCCCTTCGCGATACGCGCTGACTGTGCGGACTCGGCGCTTACTGCGGCGCACCTCGATGCGCGGTTCTGACACGAGTCCACAGTACGTCCGATCACCGACAAAAATGGACCGCTCACCGGAAAACCACCGGCCCGGGCAGACACACCGTGGCCCACATGCACAAATAGACACCCATACACGGGTAGCGTGCGAACAAACCGAGCACATCACGACCTCGGAAAAAGGGAATAGTCAAGGAGTGTGAGTCGTGGCGGATCAGTACAACGGATACTGCGTCAAGTGCAGGGAGAAGCGCGATTTCCAGGGGGAGATCAGCGAGACCAACGGTCGGCGAATGGCCAAGGGAACCTGCCCGGTCTGCGGCACGAAAATGACCCGTATCCTGGGCAAAGCCAGCTAACGGACACCGTAACTCCGCTGGTCGCGCGCCAGCCCGGCAGCGGATTCTTCGTCGCTATCGCGCGCGGACATTCGATTCGTCCGCGTCAATGGTTCCATTGACGCGGTCGCCGGTATTCCAGGCGAGGCCGGAATCGTGCCAGGGTTCGGTCATGAACCAGATAACCAAGTACGCGAACACTCCGCGAAGATCGCTGTCCAGCCGTCCTCGGCTGCTGCCGGGCCTCACCTTGCTCAGCAGGGCCCCGGACGTCGCACAACTCGGACACGCCCTGTGCGTCACCGGCTCGAAGCGCATCTACGAGCTGCTTCGCGGCCTCGACGGCAGGCACAGCTATACCGAGCTGCTGCAGTCCACCACGGAACCGGAACTGCTCCGCGAACTCGTCACCGACCTGGATGAATCCGGGCTGCTCGAAGATACCGGATCGCGTCCTCCTCCCGGCAGGCTCGATGGCGATCTCGCGGCGCGGGCACTCGAGGGTGCGCGCCCGCGTGCTGTGCTGGAGGCGCGCGCCAGGGCCGCGGTGGTCATCCACGGCGACGGCCGGATCGGGATCGCCACCGCGCTGGCGCTGGCCGCGGCCGGTGTCGGGCACGTGCACCTCGCGGCGAGCGGGACCGTGCGCGCCCAGGACTGCGGCACCGGCTATCGCGAGACCGATGTCGGCAGGCCACGCTCGACGGTCGCGCCGGAGCTGCTGCGCACCGTGTCGAGCACCGCGCGGTTCGACAGACTCTCCCCGAAACGCGCCCCCGATCTCGTCCTGTTCACCGACACCCCGGCGGCCCGGCCGGAGATCGCGACCGCGCTGCACTCCGCGGGCATCCCCGCGCTGCTCGCCTATCCGCGGGACGGGACCGGAGTGATCGGCCCGCTCATCGTCCCAGGTCAAACCGGGTGTGTGCGCTGTATCGATCTGTGGCGTACCGGCAATGATCCCGGCTGGCCGCGCATCGCAACACAATTGGCCGATCTGCCCCAGCCCAGCCCGCTCGCCGTCGCACACCTGACCAGCGCCATCACGAGCGCACAGGCACTGCGCTTCCTGGACGGCGATCCGCTCGGGCAGCTGCGCGACGCCGCGGTGGACGTCGAACCGGACACCTTGAACCTGCGGTGGCGCACGTGGCCCCCGAATCCCGCGTGCACGTGCGAACGGCAAGCAGGGCAGGAGCCGGCACCGTCATCCGAATCACATCCGGCACGCCAAGCAACACGGGAGAGGGGGTAGTTACCTGCGCCGGTGCACGGCAAACTAGCGAGGGTGAGTGACGAACTCCCGCGCAAATCGATGCAACGCACCGCGAGGCTGGCCAGCCTGCCGTTCGGCGTGGCCAGCCGGGTCGTCGGCGGGTTCGGTAGGCGGATCGCGGGCGGCAACGCCGAACAGATCAACGCGGAGATCTCGGCGAAGACGGCCGAGCAGTTGTTCACCGTGCTCGGGCAGCTCAAGGGTGGCGCGATGAAGGTCGGCCAGCTGCTCTCGGTGTTCGAGGCCGCGGTACCCGAGGACATGGCCGCGCCCTACCGGGAGGCACTCACCAAGCTCCAGTCGGCCGCTCCCCCGATGCCCTTCGAGACCGTGCAGACGGTGCTCACCGAGCAGCTCGGCACCCAGTGGCGGGAGCGGTTCACCGAGTTCACCGAGGAACCGGTGGCCTCGGCGAGCATCGGCCAGGTCCACCGCGCGGTCTACCGGGACGGGCGCACCGTCGCGGTCAAGGTGCAGTACCCCGGCGCCGACGCGGCGCTGTACGCGGACCTTCGCCAGCTGCAGCGGTTCTCCAAGCTGATCCAGGCCGTGCAGCCGGGTGTGGAGGTCAAACCGCTGCTCGCCGAGATCCAGGAGCGCGTGGTCGAGGAGCTGGACTACCGCACCGAGGCGAACTATCAGCGCGCGTTCACCGAGGCGTTCGCCGGCGACGAGCTGTTCGTGGTCCCCAGGGTCGTGGCGAGTGCCCCCAAGGTGCTCGTCTCCGAATGGATCACCGGAACTCCGCTTGCCACGATCATCGCCGAGGGGAACCAGCAACAACGGGACCACGCCGGCTACCTGCTGGCCCTGTTCGGGTTCAGTTCGCCGAACAGGGCGCACCTGCTGCACGCCGACCCGCATCCCGGCAACTTCATGCTGCTCGAGGACGGCCGGATGGCCGTGATCGATTACGGCGCGGTCGCCAGGATGCCCGAGGGCAGCCCGCGCGGTCTCGGCGAGATCGCCACCATCGCGCTGCACGACGACCCCGAGGAGCTACTCGCCATGCTGCGCGCGGAAGGATACGTGCGCGAACACGTCGAGGTCGACGCGAACGCCGTGCAGGCCTTCTTCGCGCCGTTCGTCGACGCCTGGCGCCAAGACCGGTTCCAGTTCAGCCGGGACTGGCTGCGGGTCGAGGCCGAACGGGTGACGGACCTGCGCGGCAAGGACTTCCAGACCGGGCGGATGCTCAATCTCCCGCCGGAGTACGTGCTGGTCGTCCGGGTACTCGGCGGGCTCACCGGCATCCTCTGCCAGCTCGGCGCCCAGGTTCCGGTGCGCGGAATCGCCCACCGCTGGCTCGACGGTTTCGAGGACGAGCACGCCGAACAGCACTGAGCAGTCTCGCACTGTTCGCACGCACAGCAAGGAGCATCGGATGGGATCCCGGCTCAATCCGTGTATCGCCTTCGACGGGAACGCGCGGCAAGCGATGGAGTTCTATCAGGAAGTCCTCGGCGGGAAGCTGGAGCTGGGCACGTACGGCGATTTCAGCTCACCGGAAGCACCCGATGGTGATACCGGCAAGATCATGCATTCCGTGCTCCGCACCCCGGACGGCTACACCGTGATGGCATGGGATGTCCCGGAGCGGGTGCCGCTCCGGCCGGGCAACAACGTCGCGCTTTTTCTCGAGGGCGAGGACACCAAGCTCCGTGACCACTTCGAGAAGCTGTCCGCGGGTGGCACCGTGACACTGCCTCTGGAGAAGCAATCATGGGGCGACGAGGCCGGCTCGCTCGTGGACAAGTTCGGGATCAGCTGGATGGTCAACATCAGCCAGCAGCACGCCGAACAGCGCTGAATCGTGAGTTGTCCACAATTCCTCAACGGAGTTATCCACACCATGGTGTGAATGGACCATTCACGAGGTTAGTTGTCCACATTTTTGGCAAATTGCAGGCCGGGAATTCACCAGCCGTGCATCATTGACTCCATGTTCAGAGAACAACACCCAAAGTGTGTGAATACCGGCAAACCCGTATCGGAGCGGGCAACGGATACCGCGGATCACGGAGTCACGACGCTGGCGAAACTGAAAGCGGCCGGGATCTCCGAGCACGCGATCGCCACCCGGTGCCGGACCTGCGGGCCGTGGCAACGGCTGTTCGGCAAGGTCGTCCTGCTGCACTCCGGGCCGCCGAACCGCGAGCAGTTCCTGCGCGCCGTGTTCGCACATCTCGGTCCTGGGACCGTGCTGACCGGGGCAGATGCGCTGCGGCGGCACGGGGCGCGGCTGGAGGTTCCGCGGGGATCGGTGCACGTCCTCGTTCCGGCGAACCGGAGGGTGGGCAGCCCGTCCGGGGTGATCGTGGAGCGCACGACGCGAACTCCACGGACCATCGAGGCCGACGGGGTCCCGCTCGCCGCCCCCGCACGGGCCTGTATCGACGCGGCGCGCAAACAACCCGGTGGCGAATCGGTGGACCAGATCCTGCTGGCCACCCTGCGCGACGATCTGTGCTCGCTGTTCGAACTCGAGACCGAACTCGAACAGGGCAGCCAGCGCGGCGCCGCGACCGTGCGCGCCCGGCTGCGCGATCTCTCCGGCAAGCTGGCTTCGATCAACGAGCAGCGGGCCCGCCGTATCTGCGCGGCGAGCCGGATCCCGGCGCCGCAATGGCACGCCGCGCTCACCGACGCCGAGGACAGGCCGCTGACCGTGGTTTCGGCGCACTGGCCGGACCTCGATCTCAGCTGGGACTTCACTCCGAGCGGGCACCACGCGAAGCTGCTGAACGAGCAGGGCAGGGCGGCCGTGCACACCCCGCCGCGCATGCTCGCCAGGGACGCGGCGCGGGTGCGCACGCTGCTCGAGACGGCCTACCTCATGGCGGGCGACCGATCGGCAAGCCACACACCGTGATCACCAGTACTCGGTCGGCAGCTTGCCCTCGATATCCCGCAGATGCAGCCGGGCGCACGCGGGGCACAGCCAGGAGTCCCGCTCCGGTGTCCGCTCGTGCACCCAGGTCAGCCGCTCGGCAGCGGGTGCCTCTTGCCCGAGCGCCAGACCACAGCGCCCGCATGCGATCGCGTCGGCATCCATCGCGATCACGGTACTCACCGGCCGGGGTCGCCGGAGCATCCCCGACCGGCGAGACGCGGAAAAAATCCCCGCGGGCGCGGGTCAGCTGTCGCGGACCTTCGCGGCGCGCTTCGCCGCCCAGCCTGCGAGCCGTTCCCAGCGACGAATCGCCAGCATCCGGTTCGCAGTGCGTTGTTCGGCGGCCACGCGCTGGTCCTCGCGCATTCGTATTCTCGACATATCCTCGTAGATCAACATTCGCTTGGTCTCCTTCGTTCGTAGCCCGGTCGGTCGGGAAGTCGGGATCGGGGTCTTCTCGGCGTATCGCCGATTCACGGTCTGGACGAGTCGGATGCGGTTCATGCGACGAATTCCTCCTGCCTGGTCTGGTTCTTGCGCGGACGTCCCCTCGGCCTCTTGCGAGCGATGACGGCTCCTCTTTCGAAGATCTCGCCGCCCCACACGCCCCACGGCTCACCGCGGGACAGGGCACTCGCCAGGCACTCTGCTCTGATGGGGCAGTCCGTACAGAGTTTCTTGGCCTTTTCCAACTCGGCCGGGGTATCCCCGAACCACAGGTCCGGATTGCCGAGTTGGCACGGCAAGTCGGTACGGCCCGTCCCGGCTGCGTCGAGGACACCTGCGATGCCGGTACAGGATTCCTCGTCGAGTTCGGGTACGGCTCCACCGTCGACTGGAACCGTTGCGGTCAACACTTGCTCTCTCTCCTTGTCTCCTCGGTTCGATATTCGGTTGTGGAGTACGGCCCCCGAAACACAAGAAGGCCGCGGAACCGATGACGGTCCGCGGCCTTCTCATGCCTTGAGGGTCCTCGTGGGTCAAGGGCATCGGTCCGGTACGGACGACAGCATCGGCATATCTGGGGTCATCACGACCTGCTCGACCGCCATCTGCACGCCGACGGTGCTACGGCGCGCGCGAGTGATTCCGGCGGACTGTGCGCAGGCGCGCTCGAACTGACCATGAGCGCCGAGGTGACCGTCGATCTCCGTGAACTTCAAAACCACTTCGGCCACCTCCTTCATCGCTACGCACGCCGCCCCGCTCGGGAACCGGCGCCGGGGAACCCTTCCCCATCCACGGGCCACGTTGAACCCGGTGCTTGCAGGCTATTCGGATCGGGTACGCGGGTGCAACTCTTTTTTGGAATCTTCTTCCGCGAGCCCCGTCACGGCGACCAGATCGCCCCCGACCAGGGCAAGGACATCCTCGCCGAACCGTTCGAGCTTGGTCGCGCCGATCCCCGGGATCGCGACGAGCGCACGGGTATCGGCCGGTTGTTGTTCGGCGATCGCGAGCAGTGTGGCATCGGTCAGCACGACGTAGGCGGGCACGCCGAGCGACTTGCACTTCGCCGAGCGCCATTCCTTGAGCCGCGCCAGCAATTCATCGTCCACATTGGACGGACAATGATCGCAACGGCCGAGTTTCACGGCCAGCGCACCGGTGAGCGGCCCGCCGCAGACCCGGCAGGTGCCGCCGCGTTTCCCGGTTTTCTGGCCCGCGGATTTCGGCAATCGCGCTGCCGGGTGATCCTCGGGAATCACCCCATAGAGAAACCGGCTGCGCCTGCGATTCGGTTTTCCGCCCTCGTGCCGGGAAAGCGCCCAGGACAACGACAGCCGTTCACGCCCGCGCGTGACACCGACATAGAGCAGCCGTCGTTCTTCCTCGATCGCGGCCTCGTCCCCCTCCGCGTGCTGGATCGGCATCGTGCCCTCCACGAGCCCGACACAGAACACGGCATCCCACTCGAGCCCCTTGGCCGCGTGCAGCGAAGCGAGCGTCACCCCTTCCACCTTCGGCGGGTGCTGCGCGTCCGCACGCTGCTCGAGCTCGCGCACGAAATCCGCGACCCCCGCCTGCGGAACGCTCGCGGTGAGTTCCTCGGCGAGCTCGACGAGTGACAGCAGCGAACCCCACCGGTCCCGCGCTGCGCCGCCCTCGGGCGGTTCGGCGGCGAGCCCGAGCGGAGCCAGCAGCTCGCGCACCCTGCCGGGCAATGGCTCGCTCGTCTCCCCGGCCGTGCGCAGCGCCGCAAGCGCTTGCCGTACTTCGACCCGGTTGAAGAACCGCTCCCCGCCGCGGACCAGATACGGCACCCCGGCATCGGCGAGCGCCTGCTCGTAACGCTCCGACTGCGCGTTCACCCGGTACAGGACGGCGATCTCGCTCGCCGGGACCCCCTCGGCGATCCAGCGCTTGATCCGCCCCGCGACCGCGGCCGCCTCGGCATGCTCGTCCGGGTGCTCGGCGAACTCGGGCTCCGGTCCCGGCTTCCGCTGGCCAACCAGGCGCAGGCGGGTTCCCGCGGGGCGGTTGCGCGCCGCCCCGATGACCTGGTTGGCGAGGGAGACGACCTGCGGGGTCGAACGGTAGTCCCGCTCGAGGCGAACCAGGGTCGCCTCGGGGAACCGCCTGGTGAAATCGAGCAGCGGACGCGGCGAGGCACCGGTGAAGGAGTAGATCGTCTGGTTGGCGTCGCCGACGACGGTCAGATCGTCGCGCCCGCCGAGCCACGCTTCCAGCACCCGCTGTTGCAGCGGGGTCACATCCTGGAACTCGTCCACCACGAAGCAGCGGTACCGGTCCCGGAACTCGTGCGCCACCTCGGCGTTGTCCTCCAGCGCTGCGGCGGTGTGCAGCAGCAGGTCGTCGAAGTCGAGCACCTGTGCCGCGGTCTTGGCTTCCTCGTAGAGCGCGTACACCTTCGCGAGGAGCTCGGGCGCGACCGGAGTGTCCCGATGCGCCCTGCTCGCGGCGGTGGCGTACCCGTCCGGGGTGATCAGAGAGGCCTTCGACCACTCGATCTCCGAGGCGAGATCACGGAGCGATTCCGGCTCGGTGGACACGCCACAACGATGCGCCGCCCGCCCGACGAGCTGCAGCTTGCGCTCCACGAGATCCCACGGGGCGCCGCCGATCACCTTGGGCCAGAAGTACCGCAGCTGGCGGAACGCCGCCGCGTGGAAGGTGCGCGCCTGCGCCGAGGCCACGCCGAGCGCACGCAGCCTGGTGCGCATCTCCCCCGCCGCGCGGGCGGTGAACGTCACCGCGAGCACCTGACCAGCCGCGACGTGCCCCGCGGTGACCAGCTGCGCGATGCGGTGGGTGATCGCCCTGGTCTTCCCCGTCCCCGCACCGGCGAGCACGCAGACCGGACCGCGCGGAGCGAGCACCACGGCACGCTGCTCGTCATCGAGCCCCTCGAGCAGTGTCGGTACCAACTCCCTCGGTCCTCCCTCGCGCATCAGCAGAGCGTTCTCAGCCATCCTCGCAGATGCCTACGACACTCCCGGCCGTATCCTGGTAGGCATGGCTGGTAAGGAGAAAGCCTCGGCGCAGGAAAAGCAGCAGCAGCGTGCCGAACGCAAGCAGAAACGCGGGCAGTTCTTCGAAGCGTTCAAGATGCAGCTTCGCGAGGACAAGGGCCTCATCCCGTGGCTGCTCGGCACCTTCATCGTCATCGCTGCCGTGGTGTTCGCCATCGGCTGGATCATCGGGCAGCCATGGATCCTGCTCCCGCTCGGCGTGGTGCTCGGTGTGCTCGGCGCGGTGATCGTGTTCGGGCGGCGAGTGCAGCGCAACGTCTACGCGAAGGCGGACGGGCAGCCGGGGGCCGCGGCCTGGGCACTCGACCAGCTGCGCGGTGGCTGGCGGGTCAAGCAGGCGGTCGCGGGCACCACCCAGCTCGACGCGCTGCACCGAGTGGTCGGCAGGCCGGGGGTGATCCTCGTCGCGGAGGGCGCGCCGCACCGGGTCAAGTCGCTGATCTCCCAGGAGAAGAAGCGCATCGCCCGGGTCATCGGGCAGACCCCGATCTACGAGGTCATCATCGGTGACGAGGAAGGCCAGGTGAAGCTGTCCAAGCTGCAGCGCCACCTCATGCGGCTGCCCCGGAACATCACCACCAACCAGGTGGACGAGATCGAGAAACGGGTCACCGCGCTCGGCACCAAGGGCGCGGCCATGCCCAAGGGGCCGACCCCGCAGGGCGCCAAGATGCGCAACGTGCAGCGCACCATCCGCCGCCGCTGAGCAGCCGGGTGCTCAGCGCGCGTTGAGCACCATCGTGCCCGAGGCCCGGTCGTGCAGGCCGCGATTGTCGCTGTTCCATACGCAGGCCGGGACGATCGGCGCGATGAGCAGGGTGCGCAGTGCCGCCCTCGGCACCCCGACCAGCTGGGTGCCGTCCATGCGGACCACGCGCAGCCCGAGCAGCGCCATGCCCGGGGTGAACCCGAAGAAGCCGTGCCCGATCACGGTGATCACGTACCAGATCCCGACACTGACGTAATTCTGCTGCAGCATCGCCGGGGTGTCGGTCGGATTCGCACGCAGGAACAGGGCGCCGATCAGTCCGGCGATCACCAGGTCTACCAGCAGTGCGCCGAGCTTGCGCCCCATCGAGGCCACCGAGCCCTTGCCCGACTCCGGCAGCTCGAGACGTTCCCCGGGGTAGGCCTGCCGGTCAGCCTGATCGGCCGTGGGCGGCCCGGACAGCCACGACCCCGTCCACCTGCTCGAACGCTGCGTATCGTTCACACAGCGAGGATAGCCTCGCCCATTCGTGCGCACGGTATCGCGCTCGTCACGGCTGTGTCCTCGGTTCGCCTCCTCACTCGCTCCGCTCCTCGCTCGCCGGGGCTCGCTACGATGCTCGCTCGATCGTCGCCTTCACGAATCGGTTAACGTGAGCGAAACCTGCGGGTGATGGTCGAGCAACACCTCGAACATAGATTCGCCGGAGACTGCAACCACGATGAAGGAGCAGGTGACGGTGTTCCAAACTACCGACGAGGTACTCGAGTTCATCTCTGACGAAGGGGTGAAGTTCGTCGACGTTCGGTTCTGCGACCTGCCGGGCGTCATGCAGCACTTCACGGTGCCCGCGAAGGCGTTCGACGCTGACGCGATCACCGAAGGGCTGGCATTCGACGGCTCCTCCGTGCGCGGCTTCCAGTCCATCCACGAGTCCGACATGCTGCTGCTGCCGGACCTCACGACCGCGCGTGTCGATCCGTACCGCACCGAGAAGACACTCAACGTCAACTTCTTCGTGCACGACCCGTTCACCCGTGAGCCCTACAGCCGGGACCCGCGCAACATCGCGCGCAAGGCCGAGCAGTACATCACCGAATCGGGCATCGCCGACACGGTCTTCTTCGGCCCCGAGGCGGAGTTCTACCTGTTCGACTCCATCCGTTTCGACTCCGCCGAGAACGCCTCCTTCCACGAGATCGACTCCATCGAGGCCTGGTGGAACACCGGTGCCGATGAAGAGGGCGGCAACAAGGGGTACAAGACCCGGTTCAAGGGCGGCTACTTCCCCGTCCCGCCCCAGGACCACTTCGGCGACCTGCGCGACCGCATCTGCCTGCAACTCGAGAGCGTCGGCTTCACCATGGAGCGCGCGCACCACGAGGTCGGCACCGCGGGCCAGACCGAGATCAACTACAAATTCAACACCCTGCTGCACGCCGCCGACGACCTGCAGCTGTTCAAATACATCGTCAAGAACACCGCGCACCAGGCCGGACGTACCGCCACTTTCATGCCCAAACCGCTCTACGGCGACAACGGCTCCGGCATGCACTGCCACCAGTCACTGTGGAAAGACGGACAGCCGCTGTTCCACGACGAGTCCGGCTACGCGGGCCTTTCCGACAGCGCACGGCACTACATCGGCGGCATCCTGCACCACGCGCCCTCACTGCTCGCCTTCACCAACCCCACGGTGAACTCCTACCACCGCCTGGTGCCCGGATACGAAGCCCCGGTCTCGCTCGTCTACTCCCAACGCAACCGGTCCGCCTGCGTACGTATCCCGATCACCGGAGACAACCCCAAGGCCAAGCGCATCGAATTCCGCTGCCCCGACGCATCCGGGAACCCGTACCTCGCCTTCTCCGCCATGATGATGGCCGGACTCGACGGCATCAAGAACAAGATCGAGCCGCCCACACCCATCGACAAGGACCTCTACGAGCTACCGCCCGAAGAGGCCCGCGACGTCCAGCAAGTGCCCGCCGACCTCGGATCCGTGCTCGACGCTCTCGAAGCCGACCACGACTACCTACTCGAAGGCGGCGTGTTCACCCCGGACGTCATCGAAACCTGGATCGCGTTCAAACGCGAGCACGAGATCGACCCGCTGCGGTTGCGCCCGCACCCCTACGAGTTCGCGCTCTACTACGACGTCTGATCAGCCGGGCTGATCACCAGCGGCGAATCTCAGAGAACGACGGTTGACCTGCGATAACCAATTTCAACGGATCGCAGCGTCTTCCGTCGTTTTCTGCTGTCATGTGCCCCAGCCCCCCATCCGTCCACTGTGGACGATGGCGCGAGCGAGCTCAGACCAGGCCGCCGAGGAGGCGGCGCAGTTCGGAGCCGGTGGCGGCAGCTGTTCAGAGAGTTGATCGAGTGCGTGTCTGCAGAGCTCGAGCTGTGCCGATTCGTTGGTTACCCCTGCAGTGCCCGACGAAGCTGGTAGACACCCAGCGAGCCTGTCCTCCTAGGGTGACGAGCTTCCTTGGGTGACGAGGCGGGCTCAACACGTCCTTCATGCCATCAGCGGGCGAGGGTGGCGCGGTGCACACCAACGGCCCTCTCCGCTTCGCCGGTGCTGACCAGTCGCTGCGCGGGCATGGGTGGACGCCGACGCGCGGCGGCTTGCGCGGGGTCGGTTCGATGAGATCTTCCAAGCACGGGCCGCGCCGGACGCGGCGGTGTGTCGCCCCTCGGCCACGCTGCGGCAGGCACATGCTGATGACCCATGTGAACCCAAGAGGAAGGCCGTCATCCCCCACACATGACAACGGCGAAACCTCACGCCGAAGCGACACCAGCACCGAGCCGACTCCAGGAAGCAGGCCTAGGCGCCCCATCCTGCCGCCCGACGGAGACGGCCTTGTCCCAGGTCGACAATCCGACCACTACAAGTCAATCCCCCAACTCGGTGGCGAACAGGTGGACTTACTTCGCGGTTAGCTGTGTATAACGCGCATAACGGACATCGCCAGCCGTCTCGGCTTCGGCGGAACCGTCGCCCCTCCTCGCGCGTCCGAGTGCCGAAGCGAGAGACTTGTCAGAACCGGTACTACGCCAGTGATAGGTCCGCTACACTCGCCAAACACGAGGCGCAAGCGGTTGGTCGAGGGAGGGAACCCGATGCCAGGAAGCATGCAGTACGACAGCGCCGCGATGCAGAACGCGATGAAGACGCTACAGGACGCCTACAACAAGCTTACGAAGATGCAAAGCGATGTAGATTCCCTTAAAGACGTGGTACCGCCCGGGCGTTCAGACTATACCGGTCAATTCCACCAAGCCCTCGTCAACACCAACAATGCTTTCCGTGCGAATCACCAGGCGCGCCTCAAGGAAATAACTGACGCCTTGACAGAACTTGTTGCCATCGATAAAGCATACAATAATTCAGAGCTGGTAAATAAGCTCACTCTGCAAAAGTTTGATAAGGCCGAGAGTAAAGGGTAGCCATTGCGTACCGCTACACTGGGAGTACTCGCGCTTGGTGCCACAGCCTTCGTTCTTGCTTCGTGTTCTGACCCGATCACGGGCACGCCTACCTCGGCGGAGTCATCCCCTTCGCAGACGAAAGAATTGCATGGCGCTCCCCACGTAGATAAGCCGCTTGACACTCAAAAGTTCAAAACAGATCCATGCAGCGCCCTGACTCCGGAACAATTGAAATCACTCAGTGCGTCCCTCGGGATTGGCACAACAGGCGAGCCGGAGCACCGGAGGGGACTTACAGACAAATGTACGTGGATGGGTTCTACTAGCACCATGGCAGATGTTGGATTCCTTCAAGGGGGCGGCGGACTATCTTATATCTATGCCCAACGCAAAGAATCTCCTGTTTTCGAGGTTCGTCCCCCTATTGACGGGTATCCAGTAGTGCACGAAGCCGGAGGACCGGAACGTCCCGGAGACTGCCGAGTGGTAATAGGCGCTTCCGATGATCAAGCTGTTGCGGTCGATTACTCGCAGCCTTCTGGCGACGTGAAACCGTGTGATGCCGTAACCAAGGTGGCCACGGAAGTTGTGCGGACGTTGAAGTCGGCGGGCTGAGATTTGCTAGGCGTCATGGTGAGCGGGAGGTAGTCATGGGACTGGGCGACGCCCTTTCAGCGGTAGGTAACGGGCTTTCGAAGGCTGGCGAAGCGATCGGGCATGCCGCCGAAGAGGTCGCGGAAGATATCGGAGAAGGTATTGAAACCGCGGGCCAGTACCTGAAAGTCCATTTCATGGGCGGTAAGGTCGGCGGAGTGGACCCGCACGAAATCTGGGAGTATTTCCACGGCGGCCCCGGCACGCCCACATATGAAGCGGCTAAAGACGTGTACGGTGATGCTGGCAAATCATATGGGGGAATCTCGCAGCACATCAACGCCGCGAAGCAGCAGCTCGACTCCGGGTGGCATGGAGGAGCCGCTGACCGGGCCCGCGCTGCGATGAGCCACGTCCAGAACAACTTCGACGCTGTGGGCAAGTTCTCGGGTTTCGCGTCCGGCCATATCGGTCAACAAGTAGATTCATTTAATGACGCGAAGAGCAAGGTGGTCCCCGTAGCAGACAAACCACCGTCCGGCGGAATCGGCGGCCTGGATCCCATCAGCATGGCAGTGGGTATGCCCGCCGATATCAAGGCGATGGATTACCAGAATAAGGCTCAGGCAAACCAGCACGTATACAAGGGATATGGGGGCGCCACCACCCCCCAGGGCACGGCCCTTCCAAATAATCAGGTTCAAGCGCTACCTATGGGGGACACGGGTTCGCCAGATCCGACGACAACGAGCGGTGGGCAGACCTCGAGCTACAACTTCTCCGGTGGTTCTGGCGGGGTGAATCTCGGCAGCGGCCCGTCCACGAGTGGCAAGAATCGGTCGACTCCGTCGGTGGGTACTCCTGGCGGTACCTCGGCGCAGAGTGTGGAGGCTCCGCCGTCGAATGGCCCGGTGAACGTGCCTCCGCCGAGCAACGGGCCGGTACCTGATCCCAGTCGTGGACCGTTGGCCCCTGGTCCGATCGGTGGCGCTGATCCGCGTCTCCCAGGTGGTGGCGGGGAACCGTTCTCGCCCGGTCCGGGTGGGACCGGCGGTGCACGAGGTGGCGGAGTTCCCCCGTTCGCACCGGTCACAGATGGTGCTGGTGGGCGCGGTGGGTCGACGCTGCGCGGCACACCGAAGCCCGGCACGTTCCGTGGCGGCAGCTTGAAGGAGCCCGAATCCGGTAGTGGTAGCGGCGGCAAGGGCTCGGGAACGACCGAGCGAACCCAGCCGGGTGGCCGCACCGCGGCCAAAGCACTCGGCGCGGAACCGGAAGGCACAGCCGCTGGGAAAGGCGCTGGTGCCGCAGGCAAGGGCGGTTCCTCGGGCGCTGTTCCTCCTGGTGGACGTGGCGGTAAGAAGAAGGACGACGAAGAGCACGAGACGCCCTCGTACCTGATCCACGAGGAACACGGCAACCAGATCGTCGGCGACCTGGATCCGACCGCGCCACCGGTTATCGGCGACACGGCCACGGATCAATGAGCCGGATCCAGTTTCCGTTACACTTGTCTGCTTCGACGTTCGCGTTGACCTGGGACTTCGCTGAAGACGTCGGCGAGTTGCCGACACCGTTGTTCGCCTTGTACGAAGGCACGACCGACGACGAGGTTCTCCGCTCAACGGTCGGTGCGTACCAGGAGTTGTTTCGCGGAGGTGCGTTCGACGAGGCGTTCGCGAACGAGCTCGAGCGGGTGTACCAGGCGCTCTCTGGTCCACCGTTGGAGTACTACGGGTATGTAGCGCGCGAGGACGGAACGACCTTCAGTGTGTTCGTCGCCTGCCACGACCGGTACGCCTATCTCGCGGTTCTCGACGGGGACGTCGTGATGATCAACCAGGTCTCCCCGGACTACGCTGCAGAGGCCCTCGTCTCGGTGTTGCCGGAGTATCCAACCGGCGCGTTCCGCTCCGCGAGCGCTCCGGCGAGCGAAGTCGTCGGGGATTCCCCTCAAAGCAACGGCAGCGTGATGGTACCCGCAACAGCCAACCGCAGCGGGGATGCTGGCCTTCTGGCTCGCCTGCTCCGTGGCAGCAATCCGCCTGGTAAGGGGCAGCTGTACGTCGCCATGCGGAACAAGCACGGACGCCGACAGGCCAGCGAAGAGTTGACGAACTACATCGACCACGCTGAATACGGACGAGTGATGTTCTACAAGACCGGACCAGCAGAATCTGAGTACATCACCGCACGTGCTGGTCGACCGGACAACCTCGCGGGGCGGCTGTACGAGGTGCGGGACGGCCTCCGGTAGCTGGACACATCGGCATGGCAGAAGATTCCGCTCCAGGCGGTGGCGTTCGGCTACGCCCGTACCAGGTCGAAGCGGTCGATGCGATCGTTGCCAGGCTACGGCGTGGTGGTCGTGGGCAGTTGCGGGCGGCGTGCGGGACGGGCAAGACGCTGGTGATGGTGCACGCCAGCGATCGACTGGTCCCGCAGTGGGGAACGGTGGTGGTGCTGTGCCCTTCCCTGGCGTTGGTTGCTCAGCTGTTGGCGGTGTGGTCCGAGCACGCGCCAGATCATGCGGTGATGGCGGTGTGCTCGGACATCGGAGTGCGGGACTCGTTCGTGCATACCAGCGACCTGCCGTGCCCGGTCACGACGAACGCGGACGAAGTCGAGGCCTGGCTGCGTAAGCACCAGAACACGCGACGCCTGCTGGTCGGAACCCACCAATCGGCCCAGGTAGTCGCGGAAGGTCTCAGCCTGGTGGGCTGCCGCCCGGACCTACTCGCCGTTGACGAGGCGCACCACACCGCGGGCAGCCGCAAACACGTCGCGCTCGTGCACGACGACACCCAACTCCCTGCGGCGCGGCGCTTGTACGTGACCGCAACACCGAGGATGCTCACCGACCAGGCCTCCGACTCGTCCGAACAGGACGGGGATGAAGCCGTGTTCTCGATGGACGATTCGGACGTGTTCGGGGCGGTCTGCTTCGACTACCGGTTCTCCCAGGCCATCGACGAGGGATGGCTGGATGATTATCGGTTGGCAGTCATCGGCGTAGCACGACCGGATGTGCTGGCCATGCTGCGACGAACTGATCCGGACGCAGTGTTGGATCCGAGACTGCCGCGGATCCGCACCACACTGGTGCAGCTCGCCCTTGCACAGGCGGCTCGCAGGTGGAGTCTGCGGAGGGTGATCACATTCTGTCCGCGCATCGATGAAGCGGCCGAGTTCGCCCGTTCGATGCAACGCACGCTTGATCAAGCTCCGGACGGGACACGACCCGCGGGCGAACTCCGAGCTCACCACGTCTCAGGACGAATGAACGTGCGCCAACGCGAGTTGGTCATGCAACAGCTTCGCCATCCGCCAGCCGATGGGTGGACCGTGGTTGCCAACGCGCGGTGCCTCTCCGAGGGTGTCGATATACCCGCGGTTGACGCTGTGGTGTTCGCGCATGCGAAACGTTCCACCGTCGATATCGTGCAAGCGGTTGGCCGAGCACTGCGCCGCAATCCTGAAGGACACGGTACCGCGACGATCCTGGTACCGATCCTGTTGCCCGACGACCCGCACGCGTTGACCGATGTCGGGGATCCCGGTGAATACGAGGCGCTGTGGGAGGTCGTACGGGCACTTCGCGCGCACGACGACACCCTGGCCGCGGAACTCGATCGCAGTCGCACCCGCTATTCATCGGAGGAACCGCAGCTACCAAGCAGAATCCTGATCAGTCTTCCCGACGAATACCAGACGGGGAACCTCGCCGAGACACTGTCGGTACGGTTGGTGCGCTCCGCATCGCCACCGTGGTGGGGCGGGCTTGCTGCGGCGCGCGAGTACTACGCCCAGTACGGGCAACTCGATGCCAAGATCGGATACCGTACTCGCTCGGGCTATCGACTTGGCAAATGGTTGAGCCGCCAGCGCGCACTGCGTCGGCAGGGCCAATTGCCCGCAGAACGGAGAGAACTACTCGACGAGCTCGGTGTGCGATGGGACGTCGACGAAGAGCGCCGCGCAGAGAAAACCGCCGTGCTGCACGCCTACCGACTCGAGCATGGCCACGCCGGAGTACGGCCGAATGAAGGTGTTCCGGAGTTCCCGAACCTCGGACATTGGCTGGCATCGAAGCGGTACGAAAATGAACGCGGCAAGCTCCCCCGTGAGCAGGTACACGAGCTTGACGCAATTGATCCGTTGTGGATGCACCCGAAACAGGCCCGGGTCATTGCGGCCGTCCACGATTACTACAAGCATGTCGGCAGTCTCAAGGAGATTCCCCGCGCCCACCGTGAACATGGAATTCCGTTACGAACATGGTTGCGTCGTTGGCGTGAAGAGCGAAACAACGGAATACTGCTGCCAGCTGTTGGGGACGCCTTAGACGAACTCGATCCAAGTTGGTCTCGTCCTGATACCCCGTGGGATCGCAATCTTGCGGCCGCGCGCGCATTCCACGCCCGCCACGGACACGTGAACGTACCACGTGGCCATATTGAAGACGGGGTTCGATTGGCCAGGTGGATCTCAGCCCAACGACAACAGCGACGCGCGGGCAAGCTCTCGGCTCAGCAACAGGCCATTCTCGATGAACTGGGATTCGATTGGTTAGGAGTTGATATCCCCTGGGAAGAAGGCTTGGAAGCCGCCCGTAATTACCACCGTCGAACCGGCCACCTCATGCCGGGTCCGAAACATCGAGAAGACGGTCTCTTACTTCAGAGCTGGATCGCGCATCAACGCCACCGCTACCAGACGGGCGAGCTCGAACCCGAACGTATTGCCGCGCTCGAAGAACTCGGCATGCAGTGGGACAGCACGGTGCAGCGAGATCGCGGTCTCAATGCCGCTCGATGCTTCTTCGAAAAGCACGGCCACCTCGATATTCCGTCTGGCTACCGCACCGAAAACGGATACCCCCTTGGATCCTGGCTTCAGGAACGCCGTAACCGCTATCGGAAAGGTAAGCTTCCGGACGAGCTGGTCACCGCGCTCGATGAAATCGGCATGATCTGGGAACCTCGCGGGAACCAGTGGGAGCGCCGTATTGAAGCCTGCCGCCAGTATCGGGAGCTACACGGTAACCTCGATGTCCCGCCGCCGTATCGCACATCAGATGGACTTCAATTGGGGATCTGGGTCCGCGACCTTCGCGCTAGGTACCGCAAAGGGAAGCTCACTGCGCAACAAATCAGGCAACTAGAATCAGCCGGCATGAACTGGATCCCGCCGATGCTACGAGGCAACCCATGAGACCACAGTCTGCGGCTCCCGGACAATCGCGGGACAGGTCGAAATTCAGCCACTAAGGGTTCCTGACAGAGACCGGCACCGACTCAAAAGCAACTCAATCTATTAGGGCCTCTAAGCGGGGAAACCGTTCTCAAACTCGACCGCTACCTACCGCCTGATGATGACGGCGGTTACGCGGATCGCTACGAGCTGTTCTACATGTAGTCCTCGAGCACATCGCCGCGTCCGTTCAACCGGGAATTCGTCAGAGCACAAGCTGGAATCCCGTCCACCAGGAGATGTCAGCCCGTTTTCACCGCGGCGTTCTCCCGGGCGGTCGCGAGGCGCTCGCACAGGTGACCGGTCGCGGCGGCTCCTGCCACGGCGAGCAGGATGGGCACGAGCAGCTGGTGTGGCGCGTTGGTGAATTCGACGGTGAGCACGACCGCGGTGATGGGCATCCGCTGGGATGTGGCCAGGAATGCCGTGGCGCCGACGATGGCGCAGGATCCGATGGACAGGCCGGGCCACATCGCGGCCCAGATTCCGCCGAGCACGACGCCCATGAGCGCGCCGTTGGCCAGTGATGGCGTGAGCAGTCCGCCTTCGGCTCCGCCGCGCAGGCACAGGGCGACGATGACGATGCGGAACACCAGCAGTCCGACCGCGACTCCGAGGATGGGCCGGCTGTCGAAGGCGAGCTGCACTGGCCCTTTGCCGTTGCCGAGCAGCTCTGGGAAGGCGATGGACAGGGCACCGGCGATGAGGAAGGCGAGCGGGGCGAGCAGCATGATGAGTCTGCCGTGTGGCGCGCTTTTCCGCGCCCGCGCGGCGAGCTTGGCGAATCCGTGGGCGACCACGCCGGTGATCGGGCCGATGATGACCGACCAGATGGCCAGCGAGGTGCCGACGGTCAGGTCTGGCAGATGGTACTGCGGGGTGTCGGGGAGCCCGATCCAGGAGATCACGGTGGCGAGCACGGAGGTCACGACGGCGGGCAGCACGGCGCGCACCGACCAGGTTCCGAGCAGCACCTCGAGGGTGAACACGGCCCCGCCGACGGGCACGTTGTAGACGGCGGCGAGCCCGGCACCCGCACCGCAGGCGACGAGGATCTGGCATTCCCGGGCGGTCAGCCGGGCCCTGCGGGTGAGCCAGCCGGCGAACATCGCCCCGATCTCGCGTGGTGCGACCTCCCTGCCGAGCGGCGAACCGAGCGCGACGGTCACGATCTGCAGCAGTGCATGGCAAGTCGTGGTGAGCATGGGCATGCGCGGGTCCTCGCTGCGCACGGCCTTGGCGATGCTGATCAGCGGACGGCCGAACCGGTACACGGCCCACCAGCCGAACCCCGCGATGAGCCCGGCGATCGCCATGACGATGAGCCTGCGCGGCCAGGCGGCCGAGGTCACGCCCGCGGTGAAGGAACCGCCCACATACCCGTAGGCCAGGTGCTGCAGGGCGTGCAGCAGCAGGGCGAGACAGGTCCCGCCCACACCGGCGCCGAGCCCCACGAGCACCGTGACGACGGCGAGCCGGACGAGCCCCGAACTCTGCTGTTCTCCGCTGCGCACGCCGGGCATTCTGCCACCGGCGGGGAGCGGGAGCCGGAAGCCGAGCAACCGTGGGGTGTCGGCGTTCTGCCTGGTCAGCCCCTGGCTCCGGGAACGGTGCGCGCCATGTCCGGCGATCACAGTGACCGGGATCGCCACCGCGATTACGCTGCCCCCATGGAACAGCCACCTCGAAGCTATGACGAGTTCACGGCAGGCTCGCTGGAGCAGCGGCGGCAGTGGTACGGCAGCCTCACCGAACACGAACAGGACGCGCTGTGGATGGAACAGTTCCGGCGCTACCGCGAGGCGCACGCGCACGAACTGTCCACCCGGCAGGAGCAGATCATCGAGGCGGCGATGCGGCTCTTCCACGGCATCAAGGATCCGGTGGCGATCCGCGAACTCGGCGAACAGGCCCGCGACGCGTTCGGCTTCGACGAAGCACGCAGGCTGTTCGCCACGCTCGGTCCCGAGGAATGACGCCGGTTTCAGCCTGACCGGATGGGCCGGATCCCGGTCTTGGCCCGTTCGACCAGGTTTCGCAGTGGCCCGGCCGCGGGTAACAGGGTCCGCCCGATCCCGGCAGCGAACCGTTCCGCGACCTGTGGGATCGACAGCTCATCGATGTGCAGGTGTTCGGCGAACCGCTTGTCCCCCAAAGCATCCCGACAACGGTCGACCTGGGAAAGCGCCCAGGGGTCGGCGCGCAGTTTGCCGATGATCTCCTCGAAGTAGTCCCCCACCATGAGCGTCATGGGCACGATGATTCGCTGACCATACTTCCGGACAACCGCCGGTGCAGTTCGAAGGCCGTCTGGGTTTTCCCGCCACCGAACGGGCCGTTGATCCATACGAGAACCGGTGCCATTCTAGAGCTCCCGGATGATCCGCGCCGGATTTCCCGCGGCGAACACCGCATCGGGAATGTCTTTGGTGACAACGCTTCCCGCGCCGATCACGGTGTTCGATCCGATACTCACCCCGGGGCAGACGATCACCGCGGCGCCGAACCAGGCGTTGTCCCCGATGCTGATCGGAGCCGTTGTCTCCCAACGATTCCGGCGCATCTCGTGATCGGATACCGGATGCAGCGCGGTCACCAGCTGGGTGCGCGGGCCGATCGAACAGTCGTCGCCGATGGTGATCGGCGCACCGTCCATCAGGATGCAGTCGTAGTTGAGGAAACTGTTGCGCCCCATGGTGATCAGCGATCCGTAGTCGCACTGGAAACGCGGCATGATCCAGGAACCCTCACCGAGTCCGCCGAGCAGTTTGCGCAGAATCGCCTCGCGTTCATTTTCCTGACCCGCGCGGGTGGCATTGAACTCGTCGAGCAGTTCCTGGCACCGTCTGCGTTCGGCGACCAGCTCGGGGTCTTTGTCCTGATACAGCTCGCCGCGCAGCATCCGTTCCTTGTTCTCACCCATGCTCCGACGATAGCCGCAGGAACAACTCGGTGCAGTGCGCCACGAGTTCGGCGCGGGACAGCTCCAGCCCGCCTTCCAGCCAGGCGGTCAGCACCTGCGCGAATCCGCCGACGGCGAACTCGGCCTCGACATTCAGCGCCGTCACGGCGAGTTCGGCGCTTTCCTGCTCGCCGTAGTGTTCGCGCGCCTGCTGACCGAGCAGTCCGGCGAACAACCGGGCGGATTCGCCGCGCTGCACCGCGAAGGATTCGCCCGCGAGCGCGGTAGAGAACAGCAGGCGGCCCAGCCGCGGATCGTCCCCGATCAGCCCGATGATCCGGCCGACGCCCGCGGTGACCTTCGCCCGGGTGCCCGCCCCCGCCTCGGCGACGGCGGCCAGGGTCGATTCGGCGACCAGCCCGACCACATGGTCGTAGACCGCCTGCTCGAGCGCGGAGCGATCGGTGAAGCTCTCGTAGAAATAGCGCGCGGCGAGCCCGGCCTGCTTGCACACCCCGCGCACGGTGAGCGCGTTCTCCCCGGTGCCGAGCAGTTCGAGCCCGGCATCGATGAACCGCTCCCGGCGCGCTGACCTGCGCTCGGAACCGCGCACGCCGCCGTAGGTGCGCAGCGGGGCCTGATCTTGACAGCTCGTCACGGGTATGAGTATATATCTGCATACGGTCGTTCGCAGATTGGCGGTGCGAGGTGCGCGAGCCGAAGAGACTGCTGGACACGGTGCACGGCGCCGCCCTGCTCGGGGCAACGGCGAACGTGATCATGCAGCTGGCGATGCTTCCCGTCGGGCACGGTGTCGCGGAGAGCCGGGTGCAGAGCGGACAGCTGTTCCGGCACCCGATCAAACGACTGCGCACCACGCTGACCTATCTCTCGGTCGCGATCTCCGGAACCGAGAAGGAGCGGCGGCTCTACCGGGAGGCTACGAACGCCTCGCACCGCGATGTGCACTCCCGCCCCGGCGATCCGGTGCGCTACAACGCCTTCGACCGGGAACTACAGCTCTGGGTCGCCGCCTGCCTGTATAAAGGTGTCGAGGACACTTTCCGGCTCCTGAACAAGGGTGTGCAGGTTCCCGAGCACATCTACCAGGAGGCCGCGACGCTTGGCACCACGCTGCAGGTGCCCGCCGAGATGTGGCCCGCCGACCGCGAGGAGTTCGAGAAGTACTGGCAGGACGGGATGTCGCGGATCGAGATCGACGAACTCGTGCAGGAGTACCTGTACAAGCTGATCATGTTCGAGTTCATGCCGAAACCGTTCGGGAAGATGCTCGGTGATTTCAACAGGTTCGTCACCACGGGCTTTCTACCCGAACCGTTCCGCGAGCAGCTGGGCCTGCCGTGGAACGCGCGCAAACAGCAGCGATTCGAACGGCTGATCGGCCTGATCGGCACCCTCACCCGGCCGCTTCCACCGATCCTGCGCAGGTTCCCGTTCAACGGCTATCTGTGGGATATGCGGGTGCGGATCCTGTTGCGCCGCAAGCTTGTCTGATCGTCACGCGTCGTAGAACAGCCGCTCGAAAACCTCGCGCGCGTGCCGCGCCGTCCGTTTGTAGTGATCCAGGAACTCACCGGGATCGTCGAAATTCTCGAAACCGCACACGCCGGCCACCGCGGTCAGTTCCCGTCCGGCGCGGGGCAACTGATCACTTTGCTTGCCCCGCACGAGCATGGTGGCATTGCGCGCCTTGGTGGCGAGCAGCCACGCCTCGAGCAGCGCCTCGGCATCCGGCTCCTCGATGAGCCCGGCGTCCTGGGCCGCACGCAGTGCCTCGATCGTCGACGGGGTGCGCAGCTCCGGTACCCGGCCGGCGTGTTCGAGCTGGAGCAGCTGCACCAGCCATTCCACATCGGACAGTCCGCCCTTGCCGAGCTTGGTGTTGGTGGACGGATCGGTGCCGCGCGGCAGGCGTTCGTTCTCCACCCGCGCCTTCATCCGCCGGATCTCGGTGGCCCGCGCGGTACCGATACCGTCTTCCGGGTACCGGTGCCGGTCGGCGATCGCGAGGAATTCCGCGCCGAGTTCCTCATCGCCCGCGATGGGCCGGGCGCGCAGCAGGGCCTGGAATTCCCACGTGTCCGCCCATTTCTCGTAGTAGCCGCGATATCCGGAAAGGGTGCGCACGAGCGGGCCCGCCTTGCCCTCCGGGCGCAGATCGGCGTCCACCTGCAGCGGCGGATCCTGCGAAGGAGAGCCCAGCAGCCTGCGCACGGTTTCGGCGACCCGCGAGGCGTACCTGACCGCGTCCCGGTCCGCGGCCCCCTCCAGCGGGCGGCACACGAACAGCACGTCGGCATCCGAACCGTAGCCCAGTTCCCGGCCACCGATTCGCCCCATACCGATCACCGCGATCGTGGCTTTCCTGCCGTCGGCGGCGACCGATTCGGCGCGGTCCACCGTGTAGAGCACGGCCTGCAGCACCGCGATCCACACGGTGGACAGCGCCGCACACACGGTCTCCGTCTCGATCATGCCGAGCAGATCGGCGCAGGCGATGCGCAGCAGCTCGTGGCGGCGCAGCGAACGCGCCGCGGAGACGGCATTGGTGAGCAGCCCGTGCCTGGCGACCGCGCTGCGCATGGCCGCGGTGACTTCCTCGGGGGCGCGCGCGACGAGCGCGCTGTCGTTCGCGAGCAGTCGCAGGGTCTCCGGGGCGCGCACCGCGAGATCGGGGATGAGCTTCGCGGTGCCGAGCAGGTAGACGAACCGCTGCGCGACGGTGCCTTCGTCTCGCAGGAAGCGCAGGTACCACGGGGTTTCGGCGAGCGCATCGGAGACCTTGCGGTAGGCGAGCAGCCCGCCGTCCGGGTCCGGGGTGTCCGCGAACATGCCGAGCAGCGCGGGAAGCAGAGTGGACTGGATCGAGGAGCGCCGGGAGACCCCGGAAGTGAGCGCGTTGATGTGCTGCAGCGCGCCGTCCGGTGCGGCGAAGCCGAGTGCCGCGAGCCTGCGCACGGCCTGGTCGGTGGTCAGCCGCAGGTCTTCGGTCGGCACCCGGGAAACGGCATCCAGCAGCGGCCGGTAGAACAGCTTCTCGTGCAGCCTGCGTATCCGGGCCGCGTGCGTGCGGAACTGGGCGAGCAGGCTGGCCGGCATGTCCTTGCCGCGTACCGGGGTGATGCGCGCGGAACGGGCGAGCCAGCGCAGCCCCTCGAGGTCGTCCTCGGCCGGGAACACGTGCGTGCGGCGCATCTTCTCCAGTTGCAGCCGGTGCTCGAGCAGGCGGAGGAAGGCATAGGACTCGGCGAGCTCGGCGGCATCGGTCCGGGCCACATAACCGCCCGCACCGAGCGCGCGCAGCCCGTCCATGGTGGACTGCCTGCGGATGTCTTCGTCCGTGCGGCCGTGCACCAGCTCGAGCAGCTGCACGGCGAACTCCACATCCCGCAGCCCGCCCCTGCCGAGCTTGATCTCCCGTTCCCGGAAGTCCGGCCGGATGTGCTCCTCGACGCGGCGGCGCATGGACTGCACATCGGTCACGAAGTTCTCCCGGTCCGCGGCCTGCCAGACCATCGGGTACACCGCGTCCAGGTAGCGCTGGCCGAGCTCGGTGTCCCCGGCCACCGGCCGCGCCTTGAGCAGGGCCTGGAACTCCCAGGTGCGCGCCCATTTCTCGTAGTAGGCGATGTGCCCATCGAGGCTGCGGACCAGCGCACCGGCCTTGCCCTCGGGCCGCAGGGCGGCGTCCACCTCGAAGGCCGCCGCGCTCGCGATCCGGATCATGGTGCTGGCCAGTTTGGTCGCGCTGGGCAGATCACCCTCGCCGACGAAGACCACGTCCACATCGGAGACGTAGTTCAGTTCACGCCCACCGCATTTGCCCATGGCGATCACCGCGAGCGAGCAGGGTTCGGCCTCGGCGTGCTCGGCGCGCGCCAGCTCCAGGGCGGTCCGCAGTACCGCCTCGGCGAGTCCGGTGAGGGCCGCCATGGTCTCCTCGAGGCTCGGGGTGCGCAGCTCCGGTTCCACCGTGCCTGCGAGGTCCTCGGCGGCGATCCCCGCGAGCAGGCCCCGGTAGCAGGAGCGCAGCGCGGCGATCGCGGCCGGGCCCGCGGTGTCCCGCAGGGCGTTCGCGAGCACCTCGTCCGGATCGGCCGGGTCCGCGGCGCGCAGCCAGGCGCACTGCTCCGGGTTGGCCACGAGATGGTCGCCGAGCGCAGTCGAGGCCCCGAGCACCCCGAACAGCCGGCCACGGAACCGCGCGGAATCGGTCAGCCACTCGGAGAGCCTCGGCCACTCGTCCCCTGCCGCGGTGCGCAGCCGGTCGAGGGCGCGCAGCGCGAGGTTGGGGTCCGCTGCCCGGGCGAGCGCGGTGAGCACCGGGTGCGCCGGAGGCACCGGCCCAGTGTCATCCCACCATCCCGCGGCACGCAGCTCGGTCTCCGAGCTCGCGTCGGTGAGCCCGAACCGCGCCGGCGAGGGAACCCCACGCCTGCGTTCGTTCATCACCGACCACACTACTGCGCCGCTACGCGGCCAGCGGCACGTCCTTGTCGTCCTTCTTCGACTTCGACTTCGACTTGGTGCGGGTCATGCTGTCCTTCGCGAAGGTGTCCGCGCCGACCTTGCTGCGCCTGGCGAGCACGAACAGCAGGATCGCGATCGCCAGCCCGACCAGTCCGACCGTGATGAACCCGCCGGTGCCCAGCTCGGCCACATAACCGGCGAGCGCACCGACGAGCGCCGCGGCGGGCAGCGTGATCGCCCAGGCGGCGACCATCCGGCCGACGATGCCCCAGCGCACCGCGCGCGCCCCGCGGGCGACCCCGGAGCCGACGATGCCGCCGGAGACCACGTGTGTGGTGGACAGCGCGAATCCGAGGTGCGCCGAAGCCAGGATCACCGCGGTGGAGCCGGTCTGCGCCACGAAACCCTGGGGTGCCTCGATATCGGTGACATCGGTGCCCACCGTCTTGATGATCCGCCAGCCGCCGAGGTAGGTGCCGAGCGCGATCGCCGCACCCGCCGAGACGATCACCCAGGTGGGCGGCGCCGCACCGGTGGGGAGCGCGTTCATCGACACCAGCGTCAGCGTGATCACCCCCATCGTCTTCTGCGCGTCGTTGGTGCCATGCGCGAGGGAGACCAGCGAGGCCGAGGCGATCTGTCCCCAGCGGTACCCGCGGGTGCGCACATTCCCGCTCACTCCGCGGGTCATCCGGTACACCAGAGCGGTTCCGCACACCGTGGCCAGACCGGCAACGACCGGAGCGGCGAGCGCGGGGAGCAGGATCTTCTCCACGATCGCGCCGAAGTGCACCGCCCCGGTGCCCGCCGCGACCCAGGCCGCCCCGATCAGCCCGCCGAACAGCGCGTGCGAGGAGCTCGAGGGCAACCCGAAGTACCAGGTGACCAGGTTCCACAGGATCGCGCCGACAAGCGCACCGAACACCACATTCGGGGTCACGACCCGTTCGGCGACGATCCCGGAGGAGATCGTGCGCGCCACCTCGACCGAAAGGAACGCCCCGACGAGATTGAGCACCGCGGAAAGGCCCACCGCGAACTTCGGTCGCAGCGCCCCCGTCGCGATCGAGGTCGCCATGGCATTCGCCGTATCGTGAAAGCCATTGGTGAAATCGAAGGCGAGCGCCGTGATCACGACGATGATGATCAGCGAGTAGTCCATGCGGACCTCCGTCCGACTGTTATGGACTGTGCACGGAAAGTCATACCAGCGGAATCGATATCCGTGAAGAGGCGGGCTCGAGCTCGCCTGCGGCCAGTCGGACGAATCGGGCGGCGAACGGCCGCCAGGTCTCGGTCAGATATTCGTGCACCGTGGCAAGGTATTCTGGGTCCAGCGTCCCCGCCCGCGCCGCGGCCGCACCCTCCGGAGCCTCTGCTGCCCAGTCGAGCACGATCCGCGGGGTGGTCTCGATGTGGAACTGGGTCGCGTATCCCGACTGCCCGACCCGGAACGCCTGGTTCGTACACCGTGGTGCCGCGGCGAGCAGCTGCGCCGAACCGGGCAGTGCGGTGATCTCGTCCCGGTGGAACTGGATCACGTCCGGGGTGAACGGCAGCTCCGCCCAGAGCGGGTCCTGATTGGCCGCGTCCCGCTTCGCCACCAGTGAGGGACCCGACTCCGCTCCTTCCGGCATCTCTCGGACACGACCGCCGGTGGCCACCGCCAGCAGCTGGGCGCCGAGACAGATCGCCAGCGTCGGCACCCGGTTCGCCACCGCCGAGGACAGGAGTGCGCGTACCTTCGCCAGCCACGGATACTGTTCATCGTCCAGCGCACCCATGGCTCCACCGAGCACGACCAGCCCGGAGAATCCTTCGAGATCCGCGGGAACCTGGTCCTCCGCGAAGGGCCGGCACACCGTCAGTTCTGCGCCGGCCTCGGTGAGCCAGTCGGCGAGCGGACCTGCTGGGTCCGTCGCGTCCGGCTGGACTATCAGCAACGGGGTCACGGAATAGCAGGGTAAGTCTTGACCGCAAGGACCCGTTCGGCGGCCGCCAATTTGGTGGGGAGGCGTTATCCACGCGTCACCCGAGGTAGAGCTGCTCATCGGCCTGTGGGTGACCGGAGACTACCGATGGTGTCTGTACCGGTCCCGCGCCGCTCTGGTCACTGTGGTGTATTCGTCAAGGCTTGAACAGCGAAAGGCACGAATAAGAAAGGCCCGGTTCAACGGACAATCCGTTGAACCGGGCCTTTTCAGTTTGTGTTCGGCGGTGTCCTACTCTCCCACACCCTGGCGGGTGCAGTACCATTGGCGCTGGTGGGCTTAGCTTCCGGGTTCGGAATGGGGCCGGGCGTTTCCCGCACCGCTATCACCACCGAAACAGTCGTGAACCATTTTTTTGTTTTCGACCCTGTCTCAAGACCTGCAGGTCTTGGGGGGTTGTTGGTTCAGAATCGTATAGTGGTTGCGGGCAGAGCTTGTTACGTTTTGTTCGCGTTTAGTGTTTCCACCGCATCTGGTGTGGT
>NZ_KB905389.1 GCF_000379465.1 Sciscionella marina DSM 45152 | reverse complement strand
GTGGACGTGTGGGTGGCGTCGGGGTTGTCTTTTGGCGAGCGGTGTCATGTTTTGGCCTCCTTCCCGTGGGTCTGTGCATCTTTTCCGGTGAGAGATCAATCGTGGTGAGTGGTTCACCGATGGTGGTGCCCTGCTTGGGGTGCCTGGGAAGGGGAAGTCATGAACAGTGTGGTGCGTCGGATGGTGGCCGGGTTCGCGGTGGCCGGGATCGGTGTCGGTGTGCTCGGTGCTACCGCGAGTGCTGCTGAGGCTTCTGGTGCGGGTTTGCTGCCGTGTACTGCGAATCAGTTCACGACCAACCTCGTGCCTGGTGATGCGGGTATGGGGAATCGTTCCGGGGCGATCCAGTTCACCGCGAAGCAGGGTGAGCGTTGTGCGCTTGCCGGGGTGCCGGAGGTCGGGCTGGTGGGTGCGCACAACGTGTTGGTGGACAACGAGGCGGCCGGTGGTGCGCCTGCTGTCGGGATCGCTGATGGCAGTTCTGCTTATGTGCCTTTGCACTGGACAGCGGTCGCCGAGGAGCAGCAGACGCCGAACGCGATCACTTACACCGCTGCGGCGGGGAGTAATCCGCACGGGGATCCGATCGATCCGAACGTGAGCCTGGGCTGGAATCTCGGTGCGGTGGATGCCAATGCGGACAGCCACACCATCGATGTCGGTGCCGTGCACGCGGGGACCGCGCCCACCCCGGAACGCTAGAACACGGGGGAGGGAGTGCCCGCACAAGCACGGACACTCCCTCCCCGCTCCGCAGCTGTCTGTCGGCGGTGGCCGATAGCGGACGGTGATCGCACATGGACGGTGAAACCGTTGCCGACCGGTCCAGTCCCCGCGGTGAACCCGGGCAGGCTCGGGGTTTCCTTCATAACGACTCCCTCGCGGCTCGAGTGGACCGATCGTTGTCGCCCTCGGCGTTCCCGGGCCCTCACCGGCCTCAGCTACGGCGCGCTGCACCACCGCTTACCGGCCACCGGAGAACACACCGGCACGGACTACGCGCACGCTCTGCGGCATCAATCGGAACCGGTCTCGGGTATCCGGCGGAGTGGCTGAATCGCGGTAGGGGACTGTGCCAGCGGCATGCTGGGCTTCGGGGACGGGTGACGGTCCAGTGCTCGCTGCTCGGCTGCTCCTGACCGAACCGGGCAACCTCACCGGCCGGCAGCGCGATCGCCTCGACCAGATCGTCAGTGCTTGCCCGAGATCACCGCTCGACGCAGCCCTGTCGGCGCGCAACGTCGACCACGGCCGACGAAGTCCCGGTCACGATGCGGAATCCGCGGCGACGTCGAGTCCACGAGCCGCAACCACGTCGGCGCGCCCGTCAACCAGGCGATAACACAACCCGACAACGGCGGCCCGGCCTGCATCGACCCGCTCGGCGAGCACCCGGGAGCGATCCAACAGCAGATCCACCGTGTGCCGGACGTGCTCAGCCAAGATCTCATCGGCCTCCACACGGCCGGCGGCCCGCGCCGCGAGCACGCTGGGGGTCACCCGCTCGACGACATCCCGGATGTAACCGGACGGCGCCATTCCGTCCTCGAGTACCGCGCACGCTGCCCCCACCGCACCGCACGAGTCATGGCCGAGGACTATCACCAACGGACAGTCCAGCACGTCCACCCCGAACTCGATACTGCCCAGAACTTCCGCGCCGATCACGTGGCCCGCGGTGCGCACCACGAACAGGTCTCCCAGACCACGATCAAGGATGATCTCGGCGGCCAACCGGGAGTCGGAGCAGCCGAACAGCACGGCAAACGGACGCTGACTAGGCGCGATCTCGGTGCGGCGTGCTGCGTCCTGGTTCGGATGTTCCGGAGTACCTGCGACGAAGCGTTGGTTACCAGCCAGGAGCAGCTCAAAGGCTTCAGCGGGTCCCGGGGTTTGGATCTCGGCCATGGCCGCAGCCTAAACCAGACGCTCGCCGCACAGCAGATCGCTGGCACATCCGGGCTGCTGGAGACTACCGGCGCCTTTCGGCGCGGAAAACGGGTACGTGATCTCCTCCGGTCGAACCGTACCGACCAGACCCGACCGCGGGGCGCCTGCAGGGATCTGCGACAGCTGAGTTCGCTCGCCGCCGAGCAGCCGCGGAAGGCTGCGCCGGAGCCCTATCCGAAGGAGTGTCGAAGACGGGCCAACCGACCGCCATCATTGGTCTACCCCGAAGACCTCGCACGACGACAAGACCACCGACCAGCTGAAGTGCACCGCCACCCTGATCGGGTCGGTCACGCCGGAAGCTCAGCAGCCAGCCCGCAGCGCTCGCCCCGACCCGTCAGCGCAAGAACCCACGCCGACGGCAAGTACAGCACGGGAGGTCGCGATGTCCGGAACCTCTCCTGTTCCCATCCTCGAGGCGCCCCAACAAGGCATTATCCGAACCTACGTCTTCAGGTCAGCGGCTATCCGGTCGCTGTGAACGTTCCGCACGCCGGGATCCGAAGTGACGGCTGTCGGCAGTGACGGTGACCGAGTACCGGTGAGCCGGGATGCTGACCGTCTCAATGATCGGCGGGCCTGCTGAGCCGGCTGGTGAAGCGCATTCGCCCCGGCAGGATGAGCAGCAGCAGGCTCCAGTACTGGAGCACGGGCACTGCCAGGGCGATGATGAACGCGAGGACCACGGCAAGGACGTTGACGTAACCGTCGGTATGAAGGTGTGCGATCCTTCGGCGGGTCGCTTCGCCTTCCCCCTCGACCATCCCCGGATTGCTCTTCAGGACCTTCAACATGGCCAGCCGGCACACCACGCCGGCCAGGAGCACCGCGTAGTAGAACGCCGCCACGAACCGGTCATGGCCGCCGAAAGCACCGATCATCTCCGTCGGGAGGGGCATCACGACGACGGACAGCAGCCACCCCGTGTTCCACATCATCAGGGCGCGGGTGGTCTTCGTGACCGTTGAGAAGGTCCGGTGGTGTTCCCGCCAGATGTTGGCGATGACCGTGAAGCTGAGCAGGAAGCTCCAGATCTGGCTGAGGTGGCCGGTGATCACGTCGCTGGCGGGCCGATGGGCGGACGCGACTTCCGGGACGAGGTCCACCAGTGGGAGGACCAGCAGGGTAATGGAGATCGCGGTCACCGCGTCGGTGAACAGCACCAGGCGCTCGCCTGAGGCACCTCCCTCGAGCCTGTCCGACGCGGGAACCGATGGCTCTGCCGGTTCGCCGCCTCCCGTCCCGGTCTCGTCGACGCCACTGCCACCCATGCGTGTGCACCTCACCTGTGTCGTGTCCGCCGCGCCCGCTTTCGCTACCGGATTCTGCGGGTCGTGGACGTTCCAAGAAACCGCGTGGACGCCACCGATGGCGCCCGCGGGAAGTTGGCTGGCCCCAGTTGCTGGTCCCTGCGCAGGATCGTCTTGTCGCAGCGCGGGTGATTGGAGCGTTCAGAGTATCAATCGGTGTAGGGGCCTCGACCCGCACAACATCCTTATCCATTGAACTGCAGTTTTGCCTGTCATCTCCGAGAGGCGAAGTTCGTCGACATGGGAGGCAGCCCGGTTTCATCCTCGGCTGCACGACTGCGGCCGAGGTGCCGTCGCAGATGAGAGAGTGCAGCCGGATTTGAGACCCTGCAAGACAGCTGGGGTGGTCCTCGACTCCGGCCGAGGTGACCTCAGCACTCGGTGGCGGCTGCCTGTACTTCGGCGAGTGTTTGCCGTGCCAGCGCGCCGAATTCCTTACTGTTGTCCGGTTCGATCCACTGGTCGTGGGCAAATCAAGGGAATCACCTGCGCGAAGACTGTTCCGGCCGCTGCTCGGTAATCCCGACGATCGGCCCGGTGTGTCGATCGGCTGAATCCGGGCTGGTTACCGCGGCAAGGGCGGAGACTGGCGGTCGTGGTCGTGGCCGCGATTGCGGCGCATGGCGCACAGGACGTCACAGCGCCGCCGGGAAGGCAGATGAGTGCGGGTCACGTTTCTGGTGACTGTCGACGGTGCCGGACCGGCGTGTCCGTTCGCTGATTCTCGCGGCATGTCGAAGTCAGCCGGACGCGTCCTTGGGAAGGGCCGTCACCTGTTCTTTGGCGCTGCGGATGTGAGTCCGCATGGCGATTTCGGCCTGTTGCGGATCGGCTTGTCTGATTGCTTCGACTACTGCGAGATGTTCGGCCAGCGAGGTTTCGCCGAGGTCTTGGGCACCGTCGAGTCGGGTGTGACGTAGCTGAAAGCTGAAGGTCAGGATGTGCAGGTTGGTGACCAGTTCGGTCAGCCGCGGGTTATCGGCGATGGCCAGGATCGTTTCGTGGAGTCGTGCGGCGTCGTCGATTCGCTGGTTGGCGCTGCCGCCGGCTGCATCCCTGTGTTCGCGATCGATGGCTGCCGTCAGTGACTCCGCGTTCCCGGGTTGGGTGATGTTGATCGCTGCCAGGCGAGCGGCAAGTCCTTCGAGGACCTCGCTGAGGTCATAGAGCTGGGCTACCTCCGTGTGGGTCCGGCGGCGGATCGACGCGCCGCGGTGCGGTTCGACTTGCACCAGACCTTCGCTGGCCAGGTAGGCGAATGCCTCGCGCAGTGAGTTGCGTCCGACACCGATCTCCGTGACAAGGTCGGTCTCCACCAGTCGTTGCCCGGGGACATAGCGACCTTTGCGGATTCCTTCGCGCAGGGCGGCCACTGCCAGCTGGGTGCCGGTGAGCCGATTGCCGGAACTGTCCGTGCGCCAGCTCTCGGCCTGCCCGGAGTGGTCGGTGGACCCCTGGACCACGTGTCCTCCTCTGCCTGGTCGATCTACCTCCACAGCGTCTCAACCACCCTAGGCCTGGTTGATCGTTCCATCAAATCATCCTACAATTTCATCCGATGCGAATTGTCCTAGGAGGGAGATGGCTGTGCCGAGCGATACCCGAGAGGAGCGGCTGGCGCGTCGAGTCGCCGAGCTGTACGCCACGGATCAGCAGTTCGCTGCTGCCCAGCCCGACATGACCGTGAGCAACATGGTCGAGCGGGCCGGGTCGCGACTACCCGAGATCGTTTCGACGCTGCTGAAGGGCTACGCGCAGCGCCCCGCGCTTGGCCAGCGTGCGGTCCGCTTCGCCGAGGATCCGGCCACGGGGCGGACGAGGGCAGAACTGTTGCCCCGATTCGAGACCATCACCTATCAGCAGCTGGCCGACCGGGTCGGCGCGGTGGCTGCCGCCTTGGCCAGTGACCCGATAGCGCCCGGCGACCGGGTCTGCGTTCTGGGTTTCACGAGTGTCGACTACGCGATCGTCGATCTGGCATTGCTTGCGCTGAACGCGGTGTCGGTGCCGCTGCAGGCAAGTGCGGCGGCGGCTGCGTTGCGGCCGGTTGTTGCCGAGACCGAGCCGACCGTGATCGCCACAAGTGTGGATTATCTGTCTGTGGCCGTCGGGCTGGTGTCGGCTGGGTCTGTACCTGTGCGGCTGGTCGTTTTCGACTACTACCCACAGGTCGATGATCACCGCGAGGCGGTCGAAGCAGCGCGGGCACGTTTGGCCGACACGGGCAGCCCGGTGGTCGTCGAGCTTCTTGCTGATCTGCTGGAGCGCGGCACGACACGGCCGGCATCGGTGATCGAGTCCGAGGCGGACAACCCGCTGGCACTGTTGATCTACACCTCGGGCAGCACCGGGAGGCCCAAAGGCGCGATGTATCGCCAAGACTTGGTCGCCCTCATCTGGCGCAGCTCCGCTCTGACAGCCAGGGTAAGGGAGCGCGTTGTTCCTTCGATCACGTTGAACTTCAGACCGATGAGCCACGTTGTCGGTCGGGCGGCGCTCTACGGCACGCTCGGCACCGGTGGCACCGCCTACTTTGCGGCCACTCGCGATCTTTCCACATTTTTCGAAGACCTCGCGCTGGTACGACCCACGCGGTTGGATTTCGTGCCGCGAGTCTGGGAAATGCTCTACGACGAGTACCGGCGCGAGGTGACCGCGCGGTCTGTCCCAGGAGGCGACCGCGCGGCGGTCGAAGCGCAGGTGATGGCCGAGCAGCGGCAGAGTCTGCTGGGCGGACGGTACGTGTCGGCGTCGACCGGTTCCGCACCGATGTCGGCGGAGCTGAGAGCATGGGTCGAGTCCTTCTCGGATCTGCATCTGGCCGACACCTTCGGCCTGACCGAATCGGTTCTGGTGCTGATCGACGGTCGCGTACAGCGTCCACCGGTGATCGACTACAAGCTGGTCGACGTTCCCGAACTGGGCTATTTCGGCAGCGACCGGCCGCATCCGCGTGGCGAACTGGCCGTCAAGTCGGCCACTCAGTTCGCCGGCTACTACAAGCGACCGGAACTCACCGCCGAGGTTTTCGATTCGGACGGCTACTACCTGACCGGTGACATCATGGCCGAAGTAGGCCCCGATCAGCTCACCTACATCGGCCGCCGCAATAACGTACTGAAACTCGCACAAGGCGAATTCATCACCGCCGCCAAGCTGGAGGCGACATTCGGTGGCAGTCCGCTGGTGCGCCAAGTCTACGTCTATGCCAACAGTGAGCGCTCCTATCCACTCGCCGTTGTCGTACCCACCGAGAATGCGCTGCAGCAGCATGACGTGGATTCGCTCAAGCCGCTGATCAATGAGTCGCTGCGGGATATCGCCAAGGTCGCCGAACTGCAATCTCATGAAATTCCGCGCGACATCCTCATCGAGACAAGCCCGTTCACCGCGGACAACGGGCTGTTGACCGACCTCGGCAAGCCGGCGCAGAAAAAGCTCCAGCAGTGCTACGGGGCGCGCCTGGAACAGCGCTACAGCGAACTGGCCGAAGAACAGGCCAAAAAGCTGCGGGCACTGCGTGATAGTGCCGCCGGCCGACCGGTGCTGGACACCGTCCGCCGAGCCGCGTCTGCTGTGCTCGGCGCGGATGGCGCCGATCCGCGGCCCGATGCGCATTTCGCCGAGCTGGGTGGAGACTCGTTGTCGGCGTTGACATTCGGCAACCTGCTGCGCGAGACCTTCGATGTCGACGTGCCAGTGGGTGTCATCGTCAGCCCGGCCACCGACCTGGCCGCGCTCGCCGCGTACATCGAGGAACAACGCGAGGGCTCCAGGCGGCCGAGCTTCGCCACCGTGCATGGCCGCGGCGCCACCACGGTGCACGCCGGTGACCTCACGCTGGACACCTTCCTCGACGCTGACACGCTGGCAGCCGCGCCGTCCCTGCCCAAGGCGGCGACCGAGGTGCGCACAGTGCTGTTGACCGGCGCGACCGGATTTCTCGGCCGCTACCTGGCGCTGGATTGGCTGAAGCGGATGGACCTGGTGGGCGGCAAGGTGATTGCCTTGGTGCGTGCCAAATCCGATGAAGAAGCCGGCGCCCGGCTGGATGAGGTATTCGACAGCGGTGACCCCGAACTGCTCGAGTACTACCGCAAACTCGCCGCCGACCACCTCGAGGTCATCGCCGGTGACAAGGGCGAAGCCGATCTGGGCCTCGACGAAGCGAACTGGTGGCGTCTGGCCGACACCGTCGATGTGATCGTCGACCCGGCCGCGCTGGTCAACCACCTGCTGCCCTACAGCGAGCTGTTCGGTCCGAACACGCTCGGCACCGCCGAGCTGATCAAGCTCGCGCTGACGACCAAGATCAAGCCCTACACCTATGTGTCGACGATCGGGGTGGGCGATCAGATCGAAGCGGGCAAGTTCGTCGAGCACGCCGACATCCGCCGGGCCAGTGCCACCCGCGCGGTCAACGACAGCTACGCCAATGGTTACGGCAACAGCAAATGGGCCGCCGAAGTGTTGCTGCGGGAGGCCAGCGACCTGTGCGGGCTGCCGGTGACCGTGTTCCGCTGCGGCATGATCCTGGCCGACACCAGCTACGCCGGGCAACTCAATCTGCCGGACATGGTTACCCGGATGCTGCTGTCCCTGGTCGCGACGGGTATCGCGCCCGGCTCGTTCTATGAGGTGGACGCCGGGGGCAACCGGCAATATGCGCACTTCGACGGCCTTCCGGTCGAGTTCATCGCCGAGGCCATCACCACCCTGGCCGCCGCCGGCGGCGGCGAGTTCGCTACCTACCACGTCATGAACCCGCACGACGACGGCCTTGGCATGGACGAGTTCACCGACTGGCTGATCGAAGCCCGCTACGAGATCACCCGGGTCGCTGACTACGACGAATGGTTGCAGCGCTTCGACACCACCTTGCGGGCGCTGCCGGAAAAGCAGCGCCAGGCCTCGCTGCTGCCGCTACTACACAACTACCGCAAGCCGCAGACTCCCATCAACGGGTCGCTGGCACCCACCGATCGATTCCGTGCTGCGGTACAAGAATCGAAAATCGGTCCGGCCAATGACATTCCGCACGTCTCACGGCCGATCATCATCAAGTACGTCACCGACCTCCAACTGCTCGGGCTGCTGTGAAGCCGGCCGTTTACCGATGAGACCGGAAGTAAGCCGACTCGGGTAGGCAAGATTGCCTTGGTAAGCAAGGAAGTCGGCTTACTGTTTTTGCCCTAGAAGTGGTCGCAGCGGTGGGTCGTACACTGCTGAAGTGGACGTGTTGCCGTTTGACTATTACGTGGCCTCGCTGAATCGGAAACGAAATTCGGCTGCCGCGGTGTTCTACGACGCCGACGGCCGTGTTCTGCTGGTCGAACCGACCCACAAGCCACATCTCGACCTACCTGGTGGCGCGGTTGAAGCTGACGAACCACCCTGGCAGGCCGTTGCACGCGAAGTTTATGAAGAACTCGGGCTGCGGCGAACCTTCGCGGCACCAGTGGTCATCGACTACACGCCGACCAACGAACGCCTCTCCGAGGGTTTCGTGTGGGTCTTCGATGGTGGCTCCGTCACCGAGTCTCAGGCCAAGGCACTGGAGCTGACCGACCCCGAGATCGGCTCAGTTGCCCTGCATCACCTTGACGAGGTGACCGACCGGACAAAGCCGGACCTCGTCGGGCGAATCACGGTCGCGCTCGAAGTCGTGAACACCGGCGGGTTCGCGCTCTGCGGGACGATCATCAGGTACGTGTCGCGCACCGGGATCCGTATCCCCATCAGCAGCCGGCGAGGGGATTGGTGCCTTCCGCGAGGCAGGCCGCTGCGAGGGTGAGCGAGTAACGGTGGTGGGTGGGGAGGGCCGCGGTGGCCGGTGCCGTGCTTGGGTTCGGTCGACGGTTGTGCGGGCGGGATTTCGCCTGTGCGTGACCGCATCAACGGCCGCTACGGCTCTCACGGCGGCGTCGCTCCCTTCGGTGGTGCCCATGGTGAACATCACCGAAGCGGCCTTGCCGGGCGGCGGACACGGCCCTTTTCCCTTCTGTGCCACGGATCATTGCCGACCGGCCGGTGCCGACATCCAGGGAACACCCGTGAAACTGTCTGTCCATTTAGGACAGTCTCATGTGGTCAGTCGATTAGGCGGGGGAGAAGCGTGCGGATACCGTTCCGGAGGTCGTCCTGCGCCGTTTCGGTACCGGCGAGATGCCGCAACAACGCCTGCTGAAAAAGGCCGTCGAACAGGGCATAGGCATCCGCCGGGGAACAGGACGGCGTGCCCCCGCTGAGATCGGCGTATGCGCGGACGTTGCGCCAGAGCATCTGCTGCAGGCTCTCGTCGATCTCGGCGACCTCCTCCCGGAAGGTGTCCTCGAACATCGACTGTATCCGGAGGTCGTACCAGAGCCGGTGCATGAGCGGGGCGTCGCCGAGTGCGTCGGCCAGTCCGTCGCCGCAGGCGATGGCGAGCTGCTCGGGGGTGGACGCTTCGGCGACGAGACCGTCATAGCGTTCCACGCAGGCGGCCTTGTACCGCTGTACGCAGTAGGTGATCAGGTCGATCTTGTCGGCGAAGTAGTAATGCAGCAGGCCGTGCGAGAACTCGGTGTGCTCGGCGATCGTACGAAGGCTGGTGCGCGCATAGCCGAGATCGGCGAGAGCGAGGAGCGCCGCGTCGGCGAGCTCGCGACGGCGCTGGTCGAACTTGCTGACGCGGGATCGGCGCCGGACGGTAGCTGCGCTGGTCATGACGTCAGACTAGCAACTCGACAATCATCTTGTCAGTCGTCCAAAAAAGTCTTGACAATCGTCCGAAGACGCGCGAGGCTACGCCCCGTGAATAGGTGACGTCCGATCGGAACCGGTTCGGGCCGGTCGTCGCGGCGCGCCACTGATCAACACGGAGACAACGGTGTCGCTGACCTTCTATCTGGACAAAGGCGCCTCCCTGGCCCCCGCGGCGCCATGCCTGAGCCTGGACGGGGTTTCGCGGTCCTACGCCGAGGTCGTCGAGCTCACCCATGAGGTGGCGCGGGCGTTGCGGCGTTCTGGCGTCGCGCCGGGGGACAAGGTCGGCGTCCTTTCCGCCAATGACGCGACCGCGTTCGCGTGCGTGTTCGGCGTCGCCAGGGCGGGTGCGGTGTGGTGCCCGATCAATCCGCGCAACGCCGCGGGGGAAAACGCGGAACTGCTCGATCTGTTCGACTGCTCCACACTGATCTTCCAGCCCGCATTCGACGAACTCGTCGGGCGGATCGCTCCGGATCTTCCGAAACTGACCACGCTCGTCCGGCTCGGTGCGGGCGATGATCTCGCACTGGGTTTCCACGCCTGGCTGGACGAAGCCCGAAACGATCCGCCCGCCGAGGCCGACCCTCCCGACGACATCGTGGCCCTCGTGGGCACAGGCGGCACGACGGGACGCCCCAAGGCAGTGATGCTCACTGACCGCAATCTCGAGGCGATGTCGGCGATCACACTGATGCGGTATCCCTTCGACGGACGCCCGGTGTATCTGGCCCAGGCTCCACTGACTCATGCGGCGGGCGTGCTGTGCCTGCCGATCTTCGCCAGTGGCGGGGAAGTGGTGGTCATGGTGAAGCCCGATGTCGGCCGGTTCCTGGAACTGATCGAGCGTCACCGGGTCACGCACACCTTCCTGCCACCGACGCTGATCTATATGGTGCTCGGCCATCCAGCGCTGGAGCACGCTGATCTGTCTTCTCTGCAGTGTTTCTGGTACGGCGCGGCACCGATGTCGGTTTCCCGGCTGACTGAAGCGCTCGAGCGCATCGGGCCGATGGCGCAACTTTTCGGCCAGTCCGAGGCGCCGATGATGATCTCCACGATGTCACCTGCCGAGCACCGTTTACCGGACGGCACCGTCCACACTCGACGTTTGTCGTCCGCCGGAAGGCCATCGCCGTTGGTCACCGTCGGAATCCTCGATGAGCAGGGACGGCCGGTCCCGAGCGGTGATCGGGGGGAAATCTGCGTCCGCGGTTCGCTGGTCATGGCGGGCTACTACGGCAATCCCGAGGCCACCGTCGAAGCCTCGGCGGGTGGCTGGCACCACACCGGCGACATCGGATTCCTCGACGAGGAAGGATTTCTGCATATCGTCGACCGTGCCAAGGACATGGTGATCACCGGCGGGTTCAACGTCTACTCCGCCGAGGTGGAGCAGGCGCTGATGGCGCACGGGGCGGTCCGGGACTGCGCCGTAGTCGGTCTGCCCGATGAGAAGTGGGGCGAACGGGTAGCCGCAGTTGTCCAATTGCAGCCCGATGCCACGGTCGACACCGACGAACTGATCGCGTTCGTCAAGGAACAGATCGGCAGCGTCAAGGCACCCAAACAGATCGACGTGTGGCCGGATCTGCCCCGCTCCACTATCGGCAAAGTACTCAAGAACGAGGTCCGCTCGACACTCGCCGGCGGCTGAGCCGGATCGGTCCGACAGATCAGAACGACAACACAGCAAGGAGGCTGTTCCACCATGAAGCTCGCGCTCTACCTGCCGAATTTCCGTGACAAGGTAACGGTTCCGGAACTCGAGGAACTCACCGATCTCGCCGAGGAACTCGATTTCGACTCCGTGTGGTCGCTCGACCGGATCATCGTCCCCGAGGCATCCGACCGCAACGAGATGCAGCACTCCTTCGGCATGATGGAGGGAATGCCCAAGCAACTTCCGGTGACAGCACGGGGTGAATTCCTCCAGGGCATGCCGCTGCTTCCGTGGCTGGCCGCGAAAACCTCCAAAGTGCGGATCGGTATGAGCATCATCGACACGCCCTTCCGCTCGCCCGGCGTGCTCGCCGCGGAACTCGCCACCATCGACCAGCTCGCCGGTGGCAGGCTCAACGTGGGTGTCGGTTCCGGGTGGATGCCGGAGGAGTTCGCGGCTGCAAGCGTTCCGCACATCTTCCCCAAGCGGCACAAGCACGTGCGGGAAACTCTGGAGATCATGCAGGGCATCTGGACCAACGATGTCTTCGAATACCACGGTGAGTTCGCCGATTTCGAGAGCAGCGGATTCGGTGCTAAGCCGGTGCAGCAACCGCATCCGCCCATCTTTTTCAGCGGGCTCAGGGATCCGAAGCGTTCGGCGAGCCGTATCGCCAAGTACGGTCTCTCCGGCTGGATCGGTATCCAGGATTCGCCGGAGGACATCCAGCGCTGGCGCGGTGAGATCGCTCGCGAACTCGGCGAACTCGACACTTCCCGCACGGTCGACGATCTGGAGATCTGCAGCATGATCTGGTTCGTCATCACCGATCAGGAGATGGACCAGACCGCGAACGGCAAGCTCACCAACCTGTTCGCCGGAACGGCCGGGCAGCTCACCGATATTCTCAAGCGCTACAAGGAAGCAGGCCTGACGATGCCGTTCCTGTGGCCTCCGTTCGCCGACGTGCCGGTGGCCAAGACGCTCGACGATATGAAGCGGCTCAAAGAAGAAATCATGCCCAAGATCGACGCCATGTGACGGTCTCCGAAACAAGCGAGAGGAACAATATGTCCGAGCTCCAGGGAAAGCGCGTCTTCGTCACCGGATCCGGTGCCGGGATCGGCAAGGCTATCGCGGCCCTGTTCGTGCAACGCGGTGCCCAGGTCGTAGTCAGCGACGTCAACGCCGATTCGGCCGAGCGATCGGCCGGGGAGATCGGTGCCGCGGGCGTGGCCAATTGCGACGTCACCGACGAGGGACAGGTGGAGGCCGCCGTGCAGCAGGCGGTGGACCTGCTCGGCGGACTCGACGTCCTGGTCAACAACGCGGGGGTCGAGATCGCTTCGCCGCTGTTGCAGCAGTCGACGGAAAGCTTCGACAAGATCTTCGCGGTCAACGTGCGCGGCACGTTCGTGACGATGAAGGCGGCCACCCCGCACCTGGTCGCTTCCCAGGGGAACATCGTCAACATGGCCTCGATCGCCGGAGTCGGCGGCAGCCCGCTGCTCGGCTCCTACTGCGCAACGAAAGCCGCGGTCATCCAGATGACCCGGGTCGCCGCGGTGGAGATGCGGCCCACCGGCGTGCGGGTGAACGCGGTCTGCCCGGGCTTCGCCGACACCGCCATGGTCGACCGCCTCAAGCCCGACTTCGAAGCCGCGACCCAGATGCCCTTCGGTGACCTCGTCGCCGCGAAGCAGGGCAGGCTCGGCACCCCAGAAGACATCGCGGAAGTCGCCGCGTTCCTCGCGTCCGACCGGGCGGCATGGGTCACCGGCAGCCACTACGTCCTTGACGGCGGACTCACCGCATCGCTCGTCTGACGGGTGTTCGTCCTCGGGGCCCGCTTCGCCGGATGGCCGAGCAGGTCCCGAGGACGATGCGACAGGTCGCTACGGTCCCGCCCTGGGGAGCGCAGCCCGCAACGTGAACTCCGAGACAGGCGCTCAACGCGGCAGGATGCCCTCGACCACGGCACCTTCGCCGGGAGTGCTGGTGACCGTCAGTCGCACGCCCATCTCGAGGTTCCGGTCAAGAACCTGCTTGCGGGCACAGAACCGGCGCAGGCCGCGGACCTCGCCTCCGTCGACGATCCGGACGCACTGCGCTGGTATGCCCGCTTCGCCGCGGACCGGTTCGTCTCGGCACGCTGATTCAATTCGGCACGTTGGCCGCCCTGTGCGGGAACGGTACTGTCGCCGCACGGGGAAGGGAGAGCACATGCGGTTGGGTGCGACACTCGCTCACCTGGCCCCGGGGCCGCCGATCGCGATCGCCGAATGGGCGAAGCGCCTCGCAGGCGAAGGTTTCGAGAGCTTGTGGACACCCCAGGTGATCGGACGCGGCATCCTGGTCCCTGATCCGTTCGTGAGCCTGGCGGCCGCGACGACGGCCACCGAACACGTGGAGGTCGGCACAGCCACCCTGCAGGTACCGCTGCACCATCCCGCCGACCTCGCCCACCGGATCCTGTCGCTCATGACCGTGTGCGGCGACCGCTTGACACTCGGCCTCAGTCCCGGATCGGACGAGACCGACTACGCCGTCTTCGACCGGGACCATTCCGCGCGATTCCGAACCTTCGACGAGAACCTGCCGCGACTGCGTCACTTGCTTGCTCATGGGCGGGACAGCGATGCCGACCTCGCCCCGGCGGGCGGCACGCCACCGGTTCTGCTCGGTTCCTGGGGCGCCAAGGTCGAGCGGGCGGCCCGGGAGTTCGACGGCTGGCTGGTGTCGGCTCACCGCCGCAGCACCGATCAGATCATCGCCGCGCACGAACGGTACCGGGCCGCCGGGGGCACCCGAGCGATCGTCTGTGCCGTCCCGCTGTCCGGACCCGGCGATCTCGGCCCCACCGGTGAGGTGCTCCAGCGCTACGCGGAAGCCGGCTTCGACGACGCCGTCGTCCTGATCGGACCGGACGGGCCGGCTCCAGCACAGGTGCGGGCCCTGTTTCCCTGAGCTGGGACTGTTTCAAGATCGGTGTTTTCGGCCCTGAACACGCCGGGCGTGGTCCGGCGGGATGGGCACGATGTGTGATGACACTGGACGCTATGACGACCAGGAAATCGGGTAAAGAGCCGGCGAAGACGTTGTCGGCGCAGGAGCAGTTGGCGGTGACGATGGTCGCCCAGGCGCAGGAGCAGGGCCTCGCTCTGACCGGCCCGGATGGGTTGCTGAAGCAGTTGACGAAGACGGTGCTGGAGACCGCGCTGAACGCGGAGATGACTGAGCACCTCGGCCATGACAAGCACCAGGATGAGCCGGGCCGTGAGGGCACGAATGTCCGTAACGGGGTCCGGTCGAAGACGGTGGTGTCGGATGCTGTGGGTGAGGTGCAGGTCGCGGTACCGCGGGATCGTGAGGGTTCGTTTGACCCGGTTATTGTGCGCAAGCGGCAGCGCCGGTTGAGGAATGTGGACGAAGTGGTCCTTTCTTTGTATGCGAAAGGGTTGACGACCGGGGAGATTTCGGCGCATTTCGCAGAGATCTATGGTGCCTCGGTGTCGAAGGAGACGGTGTCACGGATTACCGACAGCGTGATCGGTGAGATGGCCGAGTGGCAGAATCGTCCTCTTGATTCGGGGCGGTTTCTAACGATCGTTGCGAATCAGTGTTGCTTGACGACGCCGCCATTGTTGCATGAGCTGCTGCGGGGTTCTATCGCCGAGGCAGAGACGTGGCCGCTCGTTGAGCTCGGCGGCGACGCGAGTGAGGTAGTTGCCGGACCAGGTGTTGAGGTCTGTCCCTTTAGGAAGGTACTGGCGTAGCAGGCCATTGGTGTTCTCGTTGCTGCCACGTTGCCAGGGCGAGTGCGGATCAGCGAAGTAGATCCTCAGTCCGGTAGCTCTTTCGATCCGCTGGTGATGGAACATCTCGTTGCCTTGGTCCCAGGTCAAACTCCGCTGCAGTCCAGGCGGTAGCGTTCTGAATGCGGCGATGAGAGCGTCTCCGACTGCGCGGGCGGAGTGGTCCCGCTCGAGCGGGACCAGCAGCGTGAATCGGGTCTTGCGTTCCACCAGCGTCGCGATCGCGGACCGCTGACCGGCACCAACAAGCAAGTCCCCTTCCCAGTGGCCAGCCTGTCGGCGGGTCTGCGCACTGATCGGTCTGGTGTGGATCGAACGCATCTTCGTCGACTGTTTCAGCGCACCGTCGCGGGACCGGCCACGGCCCCGTCGGTGCCGATAGGTTCGACCCGTGCGTAACGTTGTCATGCTGACGACGGTGATCAGTCCGCGGTAGATGGCTTCGTAGATTGTCTCGGTGCACACATGCCAGGCGGTGCGGCGTGGGAATCGCCGCCGTAGCCATCGGCCGATTTGGCCTGGTGACCAGTGCCGGGCCAGTTTCGCGGCCACGGCCTCGCGTAGCTCCGCGTCGGCGGCGAACTGTCGAGTTCGGGGCCGACGGCGACGCAGATAAGCCTGGTTGTGCGCATACCACGGCTGATATCGGCCATCCGGCTTACGGTTGCGTGCGATCTCCCGATACACGGTCTGATGGCTCTTCCCGATCCGCCCCGCGATCGTCTTGACGGGCTCGTTGCGAGCCAGCCCGTCGGCGATCTCGATGCGGTCGTCCTGTGTGAGATAGCGCCGCGAGATCGGCTTCTCGATCATGTTCCCGCGACCAGCGTCGATGAACCACAACGACCCACAGCTCAACGACACACCAACCCGCTCCGACGCCGCCGCGCCGCTCATCCCCGTCCGGATCAGCTCAAAGTAGCGGCGCTTGATCCCCTGCGGCATCCTGTTCCACGCGTACTTCGACACACGAACCCCTTCCCACCAGGATTCGCAACGACCGATGGAAACCGCCGCGTGTATCCGGTCGTGATGATCGACGCGATCATGGTCAAGGTTCGACAAGGTAGCGTCGCGAACCGTCCGGTGTAGGTGGCTGTGGGTGTCGATACTGCTGGTGAGCGGGACGTGCTGGGCATGTGGGTCGGTACCGGTGGCGAAGGCGCCAAGGAGTGGATCAACCACCTGTCTGATCTGAAAACCCGTGGTGTCGAGGATATTTGTTTGATCGCCTGTGATGGGTTGAAAGGTCTACCCGAGGCGCTGAACTCACTCTGGCCAGCCGCGGATGTTCAATTGTGCGTGGTGCATCTCGTGCGGGCCAGCCTTCGCTACGCCTCGAAGAAGTATTGGAGCCAGATCGCGAAATCCCTGAAGGGCATCTACACCGCACCCACCCTCGACGTCGCGGAGGCGCTGTTCGATGAGTTCGCTGCGGAATGGGAAGACCGGTATTCGGCGATGATCAGGATGTGGTGCGACAATTGGGAGCACTTCATTCCGTTCCTGGCGTTCCCGCCCGATATTCGCAAACTCGTGTGCACCACGAACCAGATCGAGAGTTTGAATGCGCGGTTCTGGCAGGCGACTCGTCGGCGGGGTCATTTCCCCACCGAGCAAGCCGCGCTGAAAGTTCTCTATCTCGTGATCAAAAAACCCCTCAAAAACCGCACCAACATCACCGGAAAGACAGTAAGCTGGAAACAAGTGTTGAACACGCTGTCCCTCCACTACGGAGACCGCATCAACGCCCAGTAACTAGTAGGCGATCACCAGGCCGCCCACAAATGTTCCGACAGTCCCCCCGCGCGTAGGTGAACGCGCGAACGCCCAGGTGCGGCGGTCTTCCTTTCGCGTGCCCCGAAAGTCCGGGCTTCGTTCTGTGAAGACTTCAGCGGCGCCGATCGCCGCGTAGGAGCCGGTCAGGGGGATCATGCTGATCACCACCCGCGACGGCATATGTCCTCGGATGAGACGGGTGATGCCCACAAGGGTTTCGGGGGTGTCGATCGCCAGTCCGAGTCGCGTCCATCTCGCGCGTTCGACGGGGCCACTGGTGAGGTAGCCCAGACCCATGGCCAGTGCGTGTCCGCCGTAGATACTGATCATGTAGGTCAGTTTCGGCGATTCCCGGACGCCGGTTACCCTGGCGAACCGGCCGGGGCGCGGTCAGCGACGCCACGGCAAGGATCAGCCGTCCGGTGGACATGAGTGCAGGCTCGAAGAATTAGGTCAGCGTTCACAACGACCATGTCGACCGAGGCTGAAGTTGTTGCAACCACGGTACCGCGGGACCGAACCATCGAATAGTGCAACCGAGCCTGGGATTCCCTTCGGTAGTGTCCACGTCGACGCATTATGGATCAAGGACCGCAACGGTACGGGTCCGTCCGGTGCACTTTGCCTTCAGCATCGACCTGACTGCATGGAGCTTTCACTGTCCGGACGAGCGTTGGTCATGCGATGACCTTGTTCGGGGTTTCTTCCGTACGGTCAGATTTCCGGTGGGGGCACGATGCCGGAGAGTACCGCTCCGCTGATGCCGCCGTCGATCACAAGCGGATGCCCGTTGATCCAGGAGGAATCCGGCGAAGCCAGAAACAGGATGGCGGAGGCGACCTCGTCGGGCGTGGCGTGTCGGCCGAGCAGACCCTTTAGCCCGTCCAAGGTGTCCTTGCCCATCGACTGTTCGAAGTCCGGCAGGATCGGGGTCTGCACCGGCCCGGGAAGTACCGCGTTCATCCGCAGTTCCTGCTCGACGAGGCCGGTCGCCATCGCCATCGTGTAGACGGTGACGCATTCCTTGGCGAAGTTGTACGCGTTTCCCTCTTGCGGGTGCTCTTCGAACCAGCGCAGCCCTGACTCGAAGGTGTCCTGCGTCAGGAGTTCACGGATGGCGCCGAGACGCTCGGCCCACTGGAAACCCGCGGTCGACGAGACGTTGACGATGGTTCCGCCCGGTTCGAGCCGGTCGAACATCGCCTCGGACAAATGACGCATGCCGAGGAAATTCACCTTGAAAACGAGCGTCGGATCGTACGTGCCCGGCAGTCCGGCGACGTTGATGTGCGCGTTCCATCCGGTACCGAGCTGTTCGACGGCCTGATCGATGCTCGCGCGATCGGAAAGGTCGACGGTGATGTGCTCATCGACGGCGGCCGCTGGTTCGTTGCGGTCGAGACTGGTCACGCTGGCCCCGCCCTTGATGAGCTGTTCGGCAACCGCGTGGCCGATACCGGAAGCTGCGCCCGTCACCACGCAGCGGAGCCCGTTCGTACTCGTCATTGAGATTCCTTTCGCTGCACGCCACGCTTACGGTAGGCATGCTATCGCAGTTGTTTAACGTAGACTATAAAGTGCGGTACGCTGTCGCTTCAAGGGTGGCCCGGACCGGTCCCTGATGGCTGTAGCAAAGGAGCAGAGCAGTGACGTCTGACCTGACGAGCGGGACACCGAAGGCGCCGACCGTCGCAGCCGTGCAGCGGCCGGACTCGTCGGCCGTGACAGAACTGGTAAGTAAGCTGCGCGCCACGTTCGCCACCGCGAAGACCAGGGATGTGCAGTGGCGAATCAGGCAGCTTCACGGTGTCGAGCGGTTGCTCGAAGAGCATGAGAAGGCGATCGCCGATGCGCTCTATGCGGATCTCGGGCGCCCCTATGGCGAAGCGTGGCTCGGTGACATCGCCTCGTCCAAAGCGGAGGCCGCGTTCGCGCGCAAGCGAGTACGGCGCTGGGTCAAGCGCAGGCGCACCTCGGTCGCGTTGACGTCTCTTCCTGGGCGCGGCTGGTATGAGTACGAACCACTCGGCACGGTGCTCATCATCGGTCCGTGGAACTACCCGGTCTACCTGACACTGGGGCCGTTGGTAGCCGCGATCGCAGCGGGGAATTGTGCGGTGATCAAACCGTCGGAACATGCGCCCGCAACGGCGAGGCTGCTGGCCGATCTGCTGCCGAAGTATGTCGATCGGCAGGCATACTCCGTGGTGCAGGGTGAGGCGGAACTGACGAAGGCATTGATCGGTGAAGGCTTTGACCATGTCTTCTTCACCGGTGGAACCGAGGTGGGCAGGCGCATCATGGAAGCCGCCGCACCGAACCTGACTCCGGTCACGCTGGAACTTGGCGGCAAAAGCCCGGTAATCATCATGGAGAGCGCGAATCTGGCCGTTGCCGCGAAGCGGATCGCCTGGGTCAAGTTGCTGAACTCCGGGCAGACCTGTATTGCTCCCGACTACGTACTGGTGCAGCACTCTGTCCAGGACCGATTCCTCGAAGAGTTGACGAAGGCGGTGCGCGCTTTGCGTGCACACCAGTCCTGCTCGACCCAGCCGATCGTGAACAGGCGGCAGTTCGAACGGCTCACCGCGGCGCTCGATGGTTCGGACGGTGAGCGGGTGGTCGGGGGCGGCTATGACGCGGCAGCGCTCGGGATCGAGCCGACGATCATCCTCGATCCGGCGCCGGACTCTCCGGTCATGGCCGAAGAGATCTTCGGTCCGATCCTGCCGGTGCTCACAGTGGACTCACTGGATTCTTCGGTTCGTTTTGTGAACGAACGGCCCAAACCGCTTGCGATATACCTATTCACCAAATCGAACGCTCAACGGGAACGAGTGCTGCAGGCGACGAGCTCCGGAGGTGTCGTGGTCAACCACGTCGCCATGCATTGTCTCGAGCCGAACCTTCCGTTCGGGGGTGTGGGCGACAGCGGTATCGGTGCCTACCACGGACGGTGGGGCTTCGAAACCCTCAGCCACCGGAAGGCTGTGCTCTCGAAACCGTCCAGGCCGGATCCCGCGCTGCTGTACCCGCCGTATACCGAACGGAAGCTGCGTTTGTTGCGCCGATTCTTCTGAGTACCTCCACGTTCTCCTGATTGTCGCTGCGATTGGCGCCGTAGCCCCGGTGGCCGACCATGGCGAAAAGGGCGGTCCCGGGCGGACTGAGCGCGGGCATTTCTACCAGGGCGCCGAATTCCGCCGGGTTCCGCCGATCCCGTACCTGAACAAGGGACGGTCCGGCTCCGGTGCGGCTGTCGGCGTCCCGAACCCGAGGGCGCTTGCTTTTTACTTTAATCTTGACTATAAAATTTGTAGCAGTTGGCCACCCGAGGGCTTCAGCGGTGCGTGGCCAGCGGGTACGCAATGAGGCGTGGGAGCGATGACGATGAGTATCCGATTACGTCGATGCAGGGGCCGTTGCGGCGTTCCGATGCCGGCTCGAGACCTATTCTCGGTGCGGCGATACCGGATTGCTCTGGTTCGTCCGGTGCGGCCTGCCGGTGGCCAGTCATGAACCGGCTCGCACCGGAGGCAGCGGCAGCAGAGCACGGCGGGCAGGGGGCACAACTTCGGCGCGCCGTGCTCGTCGATGACCACCAGCTGGTGCTGGACGGCCTGGCGCGCTTGGCGAACCGCTTCGGCATCAAGGTCGTCGCAGCGTTCCTGGACCCGGCCGAGGCGATACGATTCCTGACTTCACGGACGATCGATCTGTTGGTCGTAGACCTGCGTCTCGGCTCTCTATCAGGTGTCGATCTCGTCCGAAGCGCTCGCCTGCTCAGCCCTGGCGTTCACATCGCCATGTTGACCAGTTATGACGACCCCACATCGGCGGCCAGTGCCCTTGACGCCGGGGCGCGGAGCTTCCTGCTGAAAAGCACACCGTCCGAGGAGCTGGGAAAGCAGCTCCGCGCCGCGGCGGATGGGCAGAGCGTGATCGATGTGACGGCGGTGCCGGAAGACCTGAGCGAGGCCGAGATTTCCTTGACCCCGAACGAACGCGCTGTACTGGAGCTCGTCGCCGAAGGTCTCACCAATCGCGAAATCGGCGAAAGAATACATTTGAGCAGATACACCGTCAAAGATCACCTCACCAGGGTCATGCGAAAACTCGGAACCGGAACCAGAACAAAGACGGTGACCCGTGCTGTCCAATACGGACTACTTGAGGAGATGGCCGTAATATGATGAATCGTGGCGCGCTCCGTCGGCCTTTTTACCGTATCGATCTTATGGCGTGGGCGGAACATGTCGATGCGCCCGTGTTGGTGCGTGGAGCGTCTCGCGGTTTCACCCTTTTCGTTCTCGGCGGTCTCGCGGAGCCTCTGGTGGCAGATCTCGTTCCGTCAATCGGCCGGTACTGCCTCATCGCTGTCGCCGTCTTGGCTTTTGTGTCGGCTTCCGCGCGTATAGGAGAGGCGGAGTGGCCGATTTTGCACGGGGCCATTGCCTCGCTTTCGGCATATCTTCTCGTGTTGCCATTGGTGATACTCGGCGGGGGGCTGCACGGGGGACAGGTTGCTCTGACCGTGTGCACCGGAATTGTCATCGGCGGTCTTCGCGGATTTGCTTCAACTATTATGCGATCGCGAAAGGCGCGGCGGTGATACCTCCATGTGGGGGTTCCGAGACCGACAGCCGGAGGTTTTCGGGGTAATCGTGTGGAAATATAGATTCTGATCGGGTTCACTTTGTAGCAATGTCGGAGCGAGGAGCGAGGAGCCTGCGTTGACCGTTTCCAGGGTTTCGCTTGGCCGGCGCCGGGCGTTACGTATCCGTAAGGCCCTGGATGCCGTGGCGGCGCCGCTCGCCGATGCCGGCGATATCGTCCGGTTCGGCGCCAAGGTGCTGTGGTCGGCCGCGCGGCATCCGGTCGGCTACTGGGGTGAAGTGCGCAACCAGCTGTTCGACGCGCTGAAGCTGTGCTGGTTTCCCCTTTTTCTCTCCAGCACGGCGTTCGGGCTCGGTGTCGTGGGGATCCAGGCAGGCAACCTTCTTGCGCTACTCGGTGTCCCCGAACGGCTCGGATCGCTGATGGTGGTCGGTAGCGTTCGTGAGTTCGGGCCGTGGATCGACGCCATGATCGTCGCGGGCGTCGTCGGTACCGCCTTGACTGCCGACCTCGGCGCTCGGCGTACCCGCGAGGAAATCGACGCCATGGAAGTGCTCGGCGTCGACGCGATACGGACGCTCGTGGTGCCGAGAGTAGTGGCGATGGTGATCGTGACGGCGCTGATGGATCTGCTCTCCCTCGCCTGCGGTGTCATCGGCGGTTATGTAGGAGCGGTACCGCTGCACGGGGCGGACGCGGCTTCGTTCTTCTCGCTGTTCTTTGCCAACTCGACAACGACCGATATATGGGCCACGGTAGCGAAAACTGCACTGTTCGGACTCATCATCGGGGTTGTGTGCAGTTACAAGGGATACCGTGCCGCCGGCGGTCCGGTCGGGGTCGGCCGTGCGGTAAACCAGGGGGTCGTGATCGCCTTCGCGTCCACATGGATCTTCAACGCCGTCTTCACGGCGATCCTGCTCGGGCTCAACCCCGGCATGCAGGCATTCAAGTGAGGTGGAACTGCCGTGACGACTACCGATTCGCAAAACGGGCGTGAAAGCAGGTCACCCCGGAGTCCACGAGAGGACTACGTCGAACTCTCGCTCTCCGGTGCCCTTGGCAAAGTACGTACAGCCGTAGGAACAGGTGGTGAGATCGCCAAGTTCTCCGGGCGCACCGTCCGGTCGTTCGGTGACCTTCGGCATTTCGTTCCCGAGATATTTCATCAGACCGGGATCATCATCCTATCGAGCGGGCTGATTATATGGCTGATGCAGTTCGTCATCGGCTATGAGTGCGGCCTGGAAGGAAAATACGTACTCGATCAGATCGGAGCGCCGCTCTATTCGGGTGTGTTCAACGCATGGTGCCTGCTGCGGGAAATGTCGCCGTATATGTACGGTTACATCTTCGCGGCGAAGGTCGGCTGTGGACTGGTGGCGGAGATCGGTTCGATGCGTATATCGGACGAGATCGATGCGCTGGAGGTCATGGGCGTCAAATCCCGGAGCTATCTGGTCGGCACACGGGTGGTCGCGGCATGGCTGGCGATCCCTTTTCTGTTCGTCGTCGGTCTCGGGATCTCCTTCATCGGCGGCTACCTGGTGACCGTGCAGCTGCTCGGCGGTGTCTCGTCCGGGGGTTACTCGTTCATATTCTGGCTTTTTCAGAATCCGCTTGACCTGTTGTACGCGCTGATAAAGGTCATTCTCATGGCCACGGCCATCATATTTGTCGGCTGTTATTACGGATACAACGCGGGCGGTGGACCCGTAGGTGTCGGGAGAAATACTGCGAGATCGATGATGCTGAACATGGTGCTGGTCCACGTGATCGCGTTCCTTTCGACCCAGTTGCTCTGGGGCGGAAACGTCAATGCGCCGGTTGCCAACTGAGGAGTCGAACACTTCGGAGGAACAAGTGTACGGGAACCGCGTCGACACCGGAACGATCAACGGTGAAGTAGATTCCGCCGCCATGCGCGGTGATCAGCGGCTGGATCCGGAGCCGTCGACCATGCAGGTGCGAAACTTGAAGAAGTCTTTTGGCGATTTTCAGGTCATGAAAGATCTGACGCTGAACTTCAAGGATAACGCGATCACCACTATCCTTGGTCCTTCGGGTACCGGGAAGAGCGTCTTGATCAAACATCTCGTCGGCCTGCTCGAACCCGATGAGGGTGAGGTGATCGTCTTCGGGAAGAACATCTGGAATATTCCGGAAGCCGAACGTTACGAGATACGAAAGAATTTCGGCGTCCTGTTCCAAGACGGTGCGCTTTTCGGATCTATGAATCTTTACGACAACATAGCCTTCCCGTTGCGAAAGCATACCGATATGAGCGAGGATGACATCGAGGAGCTCGTGATGAGCCGGGCGAAGGAAGTCGGGCTGGAGGCTTCGATCGGCAAGACGCCCTCCGAGATTTCCGGAGGAATGCGTAAACGCGCCGGATTCGCCCGTGCTTTGGTGCTGAACCCGAAGATCGTACTTTTCGACGAGCCCGACTCCGGCCTTGACCCGGTGCGGACGAGTCTGCTCTGCGATTTGATCCTCGATATCCACAAAGAATACGGCGGTACCTACCTCGTGGTCACTCACGATATTCGGAGCGCGAGGAAGTTGAGCGACTATGTGGGCCTGATCTGGCGAGGCGAGGTCGTGCATTACAGCGGGGCCGAGGAGGCCTTCGCTTGTTCGGATCCGTTCGTCCGCCAGTTCCTCGCGGGCGAGTCGGCCGGCCCGTTGGGAATGGACTGACGATGCGTAGAACGCTGCTTGTCGTGATCGCGGTGGCCGTCGTGCTCGGTGCCGCCGGATTCGTCTTCCTCGGCGGCGATTCGTATCGGGTGACGGTGATGCTGGCTTCGGCGACGAACCTGGTCCCCGGGGGAACCGTGCAGATGCACGGATTCGAGGCAGGAACCGTCGAATCGATCGAGGCCGAGAACGGCAGGGCGAAGGTGACCCTCGATCTGGACTCTTCCCACACGCCGCTGCACGCCGGTGCGAGCGTGGTCGTGCGCTGGAAGGCCCTGGTAGGGGAACGGCACCTGGATCTCACCGATGGTCCCGCTTCGAACATAGTGATCCCCAGTGGGGGGATGATCCCGGGCAGCATGCCCCAGCCGATGGAGATCGACCAGGTGTTGGCTGCACTGGACAAGCCGACACGGGACAAGCTCAACGCGCTGGTCAACCGGCTCGACGGAACGCTGAAGGGGCATGAGCAGGACGTCAATGACACGGTGCGCTCGGCGGGCCCCGCACTCGGTGCACTCGGCGAGGTACTCAAAGGCCTGGGGACCGACGGTCCGGCGATCAAGGCACTGGTGACGCAGGTCGAGCAGATGCTCTCGACACTGTCTAATCGGGACGGACAGGTGCGCGATATCGTGGACCGGCTCTCGCAACTGAGTTCGGCGACCGTCGATCAGCGCGGCGCACTCGCCGCGACGCTGCGCAAGTTGCCTGGGACGCTGGACACCGCCAAATCGACGCTCGACACGGTACCTTCTGCCACCGACCGGGCGGTACCGCTGCTCGATGAGCTCAAACCGGCCACCGATCGGCTTCCCTCGGTGGCGGGGAACCTTCAACCGGTACTGAGCGATTTGCGTCCCCTGACCGCGCAGCTGCGCCCGACACTGGCCTCGGCGAGCACACTGCTGCGCTATACGCCCGGTCTGCTCGACCGTGCGCACGCTGTGGTTCCCGGGGTGAACTCGCTGGTGACCAACCTGACGCCGGCCGTGGACTTTCTCCGGCCCTACACTCCCGAGCTCGCCGGGCTCGTGTCGAACTGGGGTTCGGCGATGGGGAACTACTCGGGTACCGGTCATTACGCGCGGGTTCTCGCGCAAGTCGGGCTGAGCAGCGTGAACATCAACCCTGGCATCACACCGCCCGGATTCAAGGTCGAACAGCAGCCGTCCCCCGGTGCGCTCGCCGGCCAGCCGTGGACCGATGCCGCGGGGGAGGGAGTCCGGTGAACGCACGTAAGTCGAGTATCAAGCCCGGCCTGCGGCGGATGCCGGTCGGAAAAACGGTACTGCTGGTCGTCGCGGTCTTGCTCGCGGCCTCCGGCTGGACGGTAGTGAGCACGACAGCCGATCAGCAGGGCGGAGTGCTTCGTGCCCAGTTCACCGATGCGAGCCCGTTGCTTGAGGGCAGCGATGTGAAGGTGCACGGGGTGAAGGTGGGGTCCATCTCGGCTATCCGGCTCGCGAAGCCGCATGAGGCCGTGGTGTCGATGAAGCTCGACAGCAGCGCATACCCGATCCACACGGACGCACACGCGACGATCCGGGCAGTGAGCCTGCTCGGCGAACGTTATCTTGACCTCGATCGTGGCTCGGACGCGGCGCCTGCGCTGCGGCCCGGTGAAGTGTTGCCGACGAAGCAGACGGCCCAGAGCACCGATCTCGACCAGGTGCTCGACACGGTGGACCAGCCCACAGGTGATGCGCTGAGCGCGCTGATCGGTACGCTGGGCGAAGGCCTGGACGGGAACGGTCAGAACGCCAGGAAAGCGATCGCCGCGCTCGAACCGGCGATGCGTGACACCGGCAAGTTCTCCCGGATCCTGCACGATCAGAACGGTGTGCTAAACGATCTGGTCGACAAGCTCGGGCCGGTGACCAAGGCACTCGCCGACGACCACGGGAAATCGCTCGACGGCCTGATGTCCTCCGCGAATCAGGTGACGGCTGTCACCGCTGCGCGGCAGCGAGAGTTGAATGACACGCTGGAGCAGTTGCCCGCGACGCTGACGGATGCGAGCCGCACCCTCTCGACGTTGACCTCCACGGCGCGCCAGACGACGCCCTCGCTACGGGCGTTGCGCCCGGCAACGGACAATCTCGACCAGATCAGCGCGGAACTCCAAGGATTCACCGCGTCCGCGAATCCGGCGCTGGGCAGCGCCGAACCGGTGCTCGACCACGCCAAGCAGCTCCTCGAGCAGGCCCGCCCCGTAGCCGATCAGCTTCGTGCCGCGAGCCCGAACCTTCGTGGTGTGGTCTCGAATGCGCGGCCGGTGGTCACCGATCTTTCGGACAACTTCGGCAACGTATTGAACTTCTTGCGCTACTGGGCATTGACGACCAACGGCTACGACGGCATCTCGCACTACTTCCGCGCCCACCTGAGTTTCGACGCCAACATCACCCTCGGCAGCGTACTGCCCGAACTGCTCGGCAAGAAGGCGACCGGAATTCCCTCGCTCAACCAGCCGCCGCCTGGTGCCGCCGGTGGCGCCCAGCCACAACGTCCGGCGCCGGGACCGATCGCCCAAGAGCAGCCACATGGACTCGGCGGTGTGCTCTCCTCGCTGTTGGGTAAGCAGGGCAGCCAGCCGAGTGGATTGCTTGCACCGCAGAAGAAACCGGACGGAAGCGCCACAGGCCTGAGCGCGCAGCAGGAATCGAACGCGATGCAATTCCTCATCGGAGGCGGGAACTGATGGCAGCACGCAAGCGGACCAAGTCAGTGGTCATCGGTGGCGTTGTCGCTGCTGTGTTCGCCGCCGCGGCGATATTCGCAGTCTCCGCCCAACACGGGATCCCGGGAACGACAAGACTGACGGTGCGCGCGGCCTTCAGCGACGTCGGTTCGCTGCGGCCGGGCGATGACGTCAGGATCGCAAGTGTCCGCGTCGGCCAGGTCGGCGATATCCGCCTGGTGCGCGGTGTGGCGATAGCGGATCTCAACCTGAGCAGTACCGACAAGATCTACCGCAACGCCAATGCGACGGCGGCATCGGTGGGCGCGCGCTCGGCCCTCGGCCTCAAGTTCGTGAACCTGAATCCCGGAACACCGGACGCCGGCGCGCTCCGTCCGGGGCAGTTGCTCGGACCTGCGGATACGACCGGGGCACAGGATGTCACCGACCTGCTTGCCGTCCTGGACAAACCGACTCGTGACGCACTCGGCTCGACGATTCGCCAGACCGGACGTGGGCTGGCCGGACACGCGAAGGATCTGCACGACACGGTCGGAGCCCTCCCCGACGAGCTGCCGGATGTCGGTACGATCTCACGGGCGCTCTCGTCACGTGGCGGAGCGGGAACGGCAAGAATGCTGCGTGCGGTGGATGCGTTCGCCGGGCGCTTTCAGGGACGCCAGCAACAACTCGCCGGTCTGGTCCGGCAGCTCGATACCACGCTCGACGCCGCCGCGACCGACGGCGGGGCGCCGTTGTCCGCAACGCTGCGAAAGGTGCCGGGCACGCTGACCGAGGCACGGACCGCGCTGCGCAAGCTGAACCCTCCGCTCGCCGATACCGGCTCCGCGATGACGCAGTTGCGCAGTGGGGCGGAGGCACTCGGCAAAGCGACTCCCGATGTCCGCGGCGTGTTGCGGGAAGGGGTCCGGCCGCTGAACAAGGTGCCGCCCGTGGCCACCAAGGCAGATCCGGCCGTCCGCGATCTGACCGGTGTCATGCGGGATGCCCGGCCGTTGGCGCCGAAACTCACCAAGACCGTGAACACGGCCGCCGATCCGGTCGCGACGTTGCGCGCCTACTCCCCGGAGATCGCGGACTTCTTCACCTACGTGACGCGTGCGCTCAGCGACGGGGATGACTCCGGACATTGGGCACGGTTCTTCATCTTTCCGAGCACCGAGTTGCTGACCGGACTGGTCCCAGGCCTCAAGGATCCGACCGTGTCACGGAATCCCTACCCGGCCCCTGGACAGGCGATCAAGGACCGCAAGACCAGCCTGCTTGGGCAGAACGGCGGAAAGTGATGGCACGTATCGGTTTGCGCAATTCGCGGGGGATCCGGCCGCTGACCCTGGGCTTGGTGCTGATCACGGTTACTGCCGCGATCGGCGTGCTGATCTTCTACAAGCAACAGCTGGAGGTCGCGTTCAGCGGTGAGCCCACGATCACGGCGCGGTTCAGTCAGGACTACGGCATCGTTCCGTACGGCAGCCAGGTCAAGATGTCCGGGATCGACGTCGGTACCGTCACGGCCGTGGACCGGGATCGCTCCGGTCCGGCGATGGTCACGATGCGCGTCGGTGACGATATCCCCGATAAGCTCCGCAGCCGACCGTCGGCGAGAATCCGGCCGACCACGCTGCTGGGCGGCAACTACTACATCGACCTGGTCCCCGGCGGACCCCCGGGACGCTCGGCTGCCGGGATTCCGCGGACACGGACCACAGTCCCGGTCGAGATGGACAAGATCACCAGGACACTTCAGCCCGATACGCTGCGATCATTGCAGGGAACGGTCCGAAATGGAGCCGAGACCTTGGATGGCCGTGGGCGCAAGGCGCTGCAGGATTTGCTCGCGGACGCGCACAGCACTCTTACCGACGCGGGACCGGTGTTCACTGCGGTGCAAGGGAACCGTCCAGGTAACGATCTTCCCAATCTGGTCGACGGGCTCGAGCAGACGGGGGCGGCGCTGACCAGACAGCAGGGGCAGCTCGACTCGATCACGGCCGATCTGGACCGCACCGGGACCGTGCTCGGAAACCGTTCGCAGGATCTCGCCGGCACTCTGCACAAGCTGCCCGCCACACTCGATTCGACCGATTCCGGGCTGGCGGAGCTGAAGGATTCCCTGGTCAAATTGCGCGAAACCGCGGGGCCCGCGCGTCCAGCAGTGCGGGAGCTGAACACCACGCTCGCCCATCTCGACCCCGCCCTGACCAAGGCACGCCCGGTGGTCGGTGATCTCAAGAATCTGCTGACCAATGCCCGCCCCCTTGTCGACCAGCTGACCCCGACCGCGAAGCAGCTTTCGCCGGTGCTCGACGACTTGCGTGGACCGGTGCTCGACCGGTTGAACGGTCCTGTCACGAAGACGGTGCTCTCGCCGTATCACGGCACCGGTCACTACAAGAACAGCGGCGGGAATCAGCCGTTGTACAAGCAGCTGGCCTACACGGTCGCCGGGATGGACCGGCTCGCCTCCGTCACTGACAAGAACGGCGCCACGATCGGATTCGGCATCGGGGTCAGCGCGGGAACGGTCAGCGGCCTGCCGATCAGCCTCGAACAACTGCTCGGACATCTGACGGGTATCAGTGAGAAGGGCGATCGATGAGTAAGCGCGCCAAGCTGCGCAAGTACTGGCAGCGCATCCGTACCGAGCCGAAACTCGGCCGCAATGTCGCGATGTTCGTCGTGCTGCTCCTGCTCGCCGGGGTTGCCGGTGGGATCATTCTCGGCCACCAGGGCTCCGGACTGACCGCGTGGCCGTGGACGAACCGGTTCGTCTTCCACGCCAAGTTCTCTGATGCACAGGGTGTCGCGGCGGGACAGGGGCAGGAAGTCCGGATTGCCGGTGTCACGGTCGGTGCCATCCAGGCGGCCAGTGTCGCCAAGGACGGCACCGCCGACGTCGAACTCGGTATCGACCCGAAGTACCGGGTGTACTCGAACGCGGCGCTGGTGTTGCGCCCCAAGAGCCCGCTCAACGAGATGTACGTGGAAGTGAACCCAGGCGACGCCCAGCACGGGAAGCCGCTGGCTCAGGGAGCGACACTGCCGTTGGGCAATACGCGGAGTCCGGTGACGATCGACAAGGTGACCCAGCACCTGGATCGGGGCACGAGAACGGCGCTCGGCGCGCTGATCAACGAGTCGGACACGGCGCTGGCCGACGCGCCCCGTCACCTGCCCGGTGGCCTGAGCGCGACCGACAAGGTGGTCCGGGATTTGCAACCGGTGATGTCCTCTCTTCGAACGCGCAAGCAGGAGATCGCGGCGCTGGTCAGTGAACTGGCCACGATCTCGCAGGCGGTCGGGGGCAATGACCAGCGGCTCTCCGATCTGGCAGGCAACCTCCAGCAGACCCTGCGGACGGTCGCCGACAAGGGGGGTCCGCTCGACTCCACCCTGCGCCGTCTCCCCGATTTCACCGACCAGCTGCATCAGGCCACACAGGTGGTGCAGGAGCTGACCGGTCAGCTGAACCCGACGCTGGACGACGTCCGGCGCGCGTCGGGCAAACTACCCGGTGCGCTTGCCGGGCTTTCGGATACTGCCGATCGACTCGGATCCGTCGCCGACAAGGCGAAACCCGTTGTGCAACAGGCAGAGCCGGTCGTGTCCGATCTCAGGCCGGTCGTCGGTGACGTGAACGCCGCGCTCCCCGACCTCCAACAGATCAGCTCGCGGCTCGACCCCGTCACTGGTTCGCTGGTGCCGTATCTGCAGGACTTGCAGGCCTTCGTCTACAACACCGGATCGGCCACCAGCGTCACCGACGGGGACGGCGGCACGCTCCGTGGTATCGGGCAGGTCGGTCCGGACACCATTCCGCTGTTGCGCACGCTCGGGAAACCGGCGAAGTGAGGGCCGCATGAAGATCAAACATTCCACGATGGTCCACATCCGGCTCGGGATGGTTCTCGCTTTCGCGGCGGCATGTCTGGCGTTCTTCGGTTATCTGTGGGTTGGTTCTGGTGGCCGGATACCACTGGTGACCAGTGAGGGTTACCGCATCTCGGTGGACATCCCGCACGTCTCCAACCTGGTGGAGAATTCGGAGGTCATGGCGGCCGGGGTAGGGATCGGCAAGGTCGTGTCCATCGAGCCGGACGGCGGGCAGGCGCGAGTGACCATGCAGCTCGATGCCGGTCCGCGCCCGCTGCACGAGGGGGCGACCGTCCGCGTGCGGTACAAGACTCTGTTGGAAGAAAGCTTCGTCGAGGTACACGACGGTGCCGGTGCACCACTGCGCAACGGAACTTTGCTTCCCGACGGGTCTGGACAACCGGCTGTCGAACTCAACGATGTGCTCAATAGTCTCGACCGCCCGACACGGCAGGCATTGGCCAGCTCGGTCCGGTCTCTTGGAAAGGCCACGTCGAACAGCCAGGACAGCCTCTCCGCGGCGATGGCCGGTGTCGGCGATATGTCGCGGGAGGGCCGGGGCGCGCTAGACGCGCTGGCAGGCCAGTCCGGCGACCTGCGCAAGCTGACCGGGGATGCCGCCACGCTGGTCGCCGCGCTGGACAACAAGCAGGGACAGATCGCGAAGCTCGTCTCGGACGCCGACCAGATCAGCAAGGTGACGGCCAACGGGCAGGATGATATCCGGACGACGCTGCGCAAGCTGCCAGGGGTGCTCGACAGCGCGCGCCGTGCGACCTCGGGGCTCGGTTCGCTTTCCGATTCGCTTGCTCCGGTTGCCACGAATCTGAAGCGATCGGCGCCACAAGTCAGTGCGGCACTGCGGCAACTCCCGGCGACAGCCTCCGATCTGCGCGGACTCCTGCCCTCCCTGGACCGGACCCTCGACAGGGCACCGGGAACGCTGGACAGGGTGCCAGCCGTCTCGAAGGACGTGTCCGCAGCGATCCCGCATGTGGACGTGGCCCTGCGCGATGTGAATCCGATGCTTTCCTACCTGCGCCCGTACGCGCATGACCTGACCGCCTTCTTCACGAATTTCGGCCAGTCGCTCAACACCGACAGCGGGGTGCTGAAGGTGGGGCTGATCGCGAATGAGAAGAGCGCCCCCGGACTGCCGTTGACGACGCAGCTTCCGCTGTTCAACCGGAACAATCCCTATCCGGGGCCCGGTTCGGCTGTGGATCCGGCGCCGTTCACCGGGAAATACCCGCACATCAAACAAGAGGGAAAGTAGATGTTCGGCCAAAGGCTGTCTCGGATGCGGGCCAGACTTGCCCCGCGGCGCGTATGGCTTTCGCTGCTGGGCGGGCTGGTGCTGGCGGGATTCCTCGCCGGGGGGCTGGCGCAGCTGCAGGTTCGTACCGACCTGGACTCGTTCCTGCCCAACAACGACAGCGTGCTGCGCCAGACCGACGAACTCGCCCGCTCGTTCGGCGCCGACCCGATCGTCGTGCTGGTCCACGGGCGCAAGCCTGATCAGCAACTCGACGGGCAGCACCTGATGCCCCTCGTGCGGCTAGAGGGCAAGCTCTCGAAGCTGCCCGACTCCGCTGTCGTATACGGGCCGGGCACGACGTTGAACCAGATCGCCGGCCAGACCCAGGACTTGCTCGCGGAGCTGACCGGACGCCGGGACGGCATCCGCGACCAGGCGATAAGCGCGGCCAAGCAACACGGCCTCGGCGAGGCAGGTGCGAAGGAGGCGGGCGAGGCCGCAGCCGCGCAGTTCGACGCCAGATACGGCAAGTTGCTCGTGCAGGCGTTGCCCTCCGGCTTGCCGACCTTGCACAACGCGAATTTCGTCAAGGCAGCCGTCTACGGCGCCGGGGGCAGCCCGAAACCTCAGTGGCGGTTCATCATCCCGAACAGGGACTCGGTCGCCGTGCTCGTCCGGCCGCGTCAAGGGCTTGATGAGGCGGCCGCGCACCGGCTTGTCGCACAGGTCCGCCAGGCCGTCGCGGATGCGAAGCTCGACGCGGCGGACGTCCACGTGTCCGGTGTTCCGGCGCTGATCTCCGCACTCGGAGACAAGGTCCGCTCCGAGATCCCCCTGCTGGGCACCGCCGCGATCATCGCGGTAGGGGCGTGTTTTCTGCTGATCCCCTGGACGCGGTGGCGACGCAGGTTGCTCCCGGTGTGCAGCACCGTGATAGCCGTCGGCCTGACACTGGCCGTGTTCGGCTGGCTCGATAAACCGGTCTCGCTCGGAGTAGCCGCGTTCTTACCCGCCCTGCTTGGTATCGGCAGCTATTATCCGACCTATTTCGCGCAGCGGGCCAGCAAACGGCTGGTCTTGGCCGTTGTGGCCGGTACCTCGGCAAGTTTCGCCACGCTGCTGTTCACGCCCTTGCCGTTCGTGCAGGATCTTGGTCTCTCGATGGCGATCGGCGTGCTGCTGGCCGCGCTCAGCGGGATGGTTCTTTACCGGCTGCTGCCCGTCGAACCGGCGCCGGTTGCCGAGTGGCGGATCGAGCGGCAGCGCGGTTACCTCGCCAGATGGGGACCGTTGGCGCTTCTCGGAGTAGCCGCGGTGGCCGGTTGGGCGCTGCTGCCCGGACTTGGTGTCGAAGCCAGCGTGGACAAGCTCGCCGCCGGTCTGCCCGAGATGAATCAGGCGCGTTCGGTAGAGTCGACGATCGGTTCATCGGGTGAGCTCGATGTCGTGTTGCGCGGACCGGACGTATTGTCCCCGGAGGCGGTCGGGTGGGCGCAGCGCGCCCAGGACGTCGCCATCGCGAAACACGGTGACCAGCTCCACACCGTCGTGTCCCCACCCACCTTGCTCCCGTTTCTCGGGGCGAATCCCTCGGCGGAGCAGATCCAGGCAGGTGTCCGGCTGCTGCCGTCCTATCTGACCGGATCGATCTTCCGCAGTGACAACAAGGTCGCGTTGCTCAGTTTCGGGGTCAAGCTTGATGACCTCGGTACGTTGCAGGGGCTTCGGGATGATCTGCGCGCATCCTTGCCGCCCCCGCCGAAGGGATACCACGTTCAGCTCAGCGGGCTCCCGATGGTCGCGGTGCACGGCAATCAACTGCTCTCGAAGGAGCGCGTATTTGGCAATATAGCCGGAATCCTCGCCGCGGGCGCAGTGCTCTCGATTGGGCTGCGCCGACGGGCCGACGCCGGCCGTGCCGTTCTCGCGGCGGCGTTAGCCACTGGAAGCGGGCTGTTTCTGTTGTGGTTGTTCGGTATCCCTCTGAGTCCGATCACTGTCTGCCTCGGGTCGCTGACCGCGACGGTGGGGTGTGAGTTCACCGTGCTGCTCGCCGAGGCGAGACGATCCCGAAGCGCAGGGCTGTACCGCTCGGTGCTACTCGCGGCGACCAGCTCGGCTGTCGGCTACGCCGTGCTGCTCGTCTCCGGGCTTGCGGCGATCGCGCAGTTCGGAGCCCTGCTCGCGGGCTCGGTCGTGCTGGCCCTGATCTCGGCGAGTTGCGTCGTGGCGGCCACCCGGGTCAGACCTAACCCACGAATCCCAGGCGGAAAGGCAGGCAACGAAACAGGACGACTAGCCGTGGTTGGAGCGCAGTCATGAAACTCGAGACCGATGTGGCACCCCGCCGTAGCGAGACCGGGGAACAAGATTACGGGCCGAAGGCGCGGCGTGCGCGCGAACGACTGCTCGAGGCGCTGGGCGAGCCTACGGAGCTGGAACCGCAGTACACCGAACAGATCGACGAGCCTGTGTCCAAAGCGGAATCGGCCAGAGCGCGCCTGCGGGCGGCGCTTGACGGCGAATCCGAACCGCAGCAGCGCACTCCGGAGCCCACCGGTCGGCCGATCGGAATCCGTAGAAAGCTTTCCAGCCTCGTGCAGTCGAGCCGACGCTCGACAAGGGTGGCCGTAGTGGTCGTGCTGGTGGTGATTCTCGTGTTCGGCGGCAGCTTCTTTTGGCTGCGTTCGGGCAAATCGCTGCTCGGGATGGAGTCCGGAGAAGGAGTTCTCTCGTTCCTGCCGACCTGGCTCCCGCGGGGGGTGGCCTTCGAATACGGTGACAATGACATCACCGTGGACCAGCTTGATAAGCAGGTCGACACGATGCACGCGTTGTACGGCGTCCAAGTGCCGGCTGACCAGAAGCGGCTGGCGCAGTTTCGCAAAGACGCCGCGAAATCCTACGTCGTGAGTCTCGTCCTCGATAAGGCGGCGAAAGACAACGGATTGCAGGTGGCCGATAAGACGGCCAGGGACACGCTGTCGAAGTTCGTCGCACAGAAGCTCGGTGACGGCCCCGATGCCTACAGCAAGTTCGTATCGGCACTCGGGAACCAGGGAACCAACGAACAAGCGGTCGTTCAGGAGCTGAAGCGAAGGCTGGCGTTGTCACGCCTGTTCGACAAGGTGACCGCTGATGTACCCGCGGTGAACGACCAGGATGTGCGCTCCGCGTTCACCAAACGCCGCGCGCAGCTGGCGACCCCGGAAAAGCGCCAAATCAGTAATATTGTGGTGCAGGACAAGGCAAGCGCCGATAGCGCCATCTCGCAGATCCGTTCGGGTAAGCCGTTCGACGCTGTCGCTCGTCAGGTGAGCCGAGACGCCAGCACCCGCGAGCAGGGCGGTGCGCTCGGGGCAGTGACAAAGGACCAGCTCGACGCGAAGTTCGGCGGCGCGGCCTTCGCGGCCGGTCAGGGTACGGTGTTCGGGCCTGTGCAGAGCAAGTACGGCTGGAACGTCGGCGAGGTAACCGGGATCACACCGCCGCAACCGGCGCAGTTCGACAAGGTCAAGGACCAATTGAAGCAGGATTTGCAGATGCAGCGTGCGCTGGGCAAATGGCGATCCTGGCTCACCGGGAAACTCGATGACGCGGACGTCCGTTACGCCGACGAGTACCGGCCGGTCGATCCGACAGCTCCTCCCGGGGATGCGGCCAGTGGGGGTTCCCCGATCGGTGGCGAACAGCCCGGAGGGCGATGAGCAATGGGAACGGCGGCGCTGTTTCTCGCCTTTGCTATGGCTTTGTTCCTGGTCGGGCGATGGGGCCGTAGACGGGTGGCCGGCCTCGTCTGGCCGGGAGCCGAGCACGCGCCCGAGCGTGGGAAGCGTGTGCGGGTAGCCAGACGTGGCGCGATGAGCTGCTATGTGATGGCGGTCGTGTTCGCGGCGTTCGCCGCGCAGACGGTCATCCTGGACGCGATGGGCATCGGAAGGTGAGTATGTCGCTTTCCGAGCCCCGCGACATTGTCCGGCTCGATCAGCCCGTCGGACGGATCGACGGCGCAGCGTCGGTCTGCAGGCAGGGATTTTCTGGTCGTGATCAGAGCCTCGCCGAGGATCTGGTCGGCGCGAGTTTTGTCCGTGTCCACCCGATGACCGATGCGATCACCGGGCATCGCGGGGCGTTTCGGCTTCGGCTGCCCAGAATCGCACGGTGGCTGCTGTCCGGAGAGGGCGGTCGGGCGAGACCTCGGAGCAGGGCCGCCGCTCAGGCGGCTTGGCTTTTCTCCGCGAGGCACGAGGCCGCTGGGGCCGGCTGTGCGAAGAACCGTGGCTGACCGGGCGGCTGAATGAGACCGGCGGATCCGCTTGGGGTCGTGGGTTTTCCAGCGTGTACGGGCCGGTGCTCGACCGGCATGGCGAACAAGGCGAAAGAAGTTGCTCGGGAGCCATTCCGACGTGCGGCAGGAGGGGGCGGGATCGGCACTGGCCGCCAGGGTGCCGCCCACCTCTCCGCAGGCGATACCGCACTGGATTGAATAGGAATTAAAAATCAGCTAACATCGCAGCGATCCGGATCGGTCCGAGACGATCCACTGATGCCACAGAGACGTGGAGGGCATTGTGTCGTTCAGCGATGATGAAGAGGTGCGTCGTTACATCGGCGGCATCTTCGAAACAGCGTTCAAAGACGAGGAGATCGGCCCGAAATTGGCCGATACGGGACTCGTACTCAAGTTCGCATTCACGGAGCCGGATTCCGTCCTGATCGTCGACATGGTGGGGCAGCGCGTTCACCAGGACGCCGAGAGCTCCAGTCCGGGCGCGACGATGTCGATGAAAGGCGAGACCGCCAACGCCTACTGGCAGGGCAAGGTCAATCTGCCATTTGCCATGGCGAGGGGACGGATCACCGTCGACGGCAACGTCGCGGACCTGTTGAAGCTTGCTCCGATGGCCAAGAAGCTCTATCCCGTATACATCGAAAACCTGCGCAATGACGGTCGTGAGGATCTGCTGGTCTGAAGGTCCTGGATGGCTTGGGGCGCTGGTCCGGCGCCACCGCGATGTGATTCGCGACGGCAAGCATCGCAACACCGGACGGCGGCCGTCGCGGACCGGCTATGCGGCGGATTGATGGACGGACGATTTCGAGAGGCGGATTCCCATGTACCCGGGTACTCACGCGCAGCAAACCCCCGACAAGCCCGCCGTCGTCATGGCGGGGTCGAAGCGGACACTGACCTACCGTCAGTTGGATGAGCGTTCGGCGAAATTCGCCGCCGCGCTGCGCGATTCAGGTCTGAACCGGGGTGATGTGCTCGCACTGCTGTCCGAGAACACGCTCGAATGTTTCGAGGTGTACTGGGCGGCGATACGATCGGGCCTGCACATCACCGCGATCAACCGACACTTGTCCGCGGACGAGGTGGCTTATATCGTCGCTGACAGCGGAGCGCGTGTCCTGGTGGTGTCCGCGACGATGCAGACCGTGGGAGAGCAGATCGTACCTTCCACTCCTCGGGTCGAGCGCCGTTTCGCCTTCGGCGGTGCGATACCGGGCTACGAATCCTATGAGCAGGCGCTGGAATCGGCGCAGCCGGTACTCGACGATCAGCCGCGAGGCGCCGAGATGCTGTACTCCTCCGGTACGACGGGCCGTCCCAAAGGCGTGAAACAGCCGCTGCCGGAACGGCGGGTAGACGAGGCCGGGGACGTACTGCTGCCGCTGGTCCAGAAGTTCTACGGAGCCAGCGACGAGGACGTCTATCTCTCGCCGGCGCCGCTCTATCACACAGCCCCGCTGCGTTGGTGTGGTGTCTTCCACTCCCTCGGAGCCACCGTCGTGGTGATGGAGAAATTCGATGCGCAGCAGGCGCTGGCCGCGATCGAACAGTACCGGGTGACGGTGACCCAGATGGTGCCGACCATGTTCGTGCGCATGTTGCAGCTGCCGGAGGAAACCAGGTCCGCTCACGACCTCTCCTCGCTCAGGGTCGCGGTCCACGCCGCGGCACCGTGCCCGGTGGAGGTGAAGCGCCGGATGGTCGAGTGGTGGGGCCCGATCGTGCACGAGTACTACGCCTCGACCGAAGCGAACGGCATCACGTTCATCGACACCCAACAGTGGCTGCGCAAACCGGGTTCGGTCGGCCGCGCCGCCCTGGGGACCATCCACATCTGCGACGACGACGGGGATGAGTTGTCCTCCGGTGAGGTGGGGCTGGTCTACTTCGAACGGGATGAGCTGCCGTTCGTATACCACAACGATCCGGCGAAGACGAGCTCCGCGCAACATCCCCGGCATGAGAACTGGACCTGTGTCGGTGACATGGGCTTCGTGGATGAGGAAGGATACCTGTTTCTCACCGACCGCAAGGCGTTCATGATCATCTCCGGTGGGGTCAACATCTACCCGCAGGAGATCGAAGACGTTCTCACGCTGCATCCCAAGGTGCACGACGTCGCCGTCATCGGTATCCCCGACGCCGAGATGGGCGAGCAGGTCAAGGCGGTGGTCCAGCCGGCGCAAGGCGTCGATGCCGCCCCGGGACTCGGTGCCGAGCTGGTCGACTACGTCCGCGAGCGCATCGCCCACTACAAGGCACCGAAGAGTGTCGATTTCGTCGACGATCTGCCGAGGACGCCGACGGGCAAACTGCTCAAACGTGAGATCCGCGATCGTTATCTGTCCCCGGCGACCGCTTGAGCCAGGTGAGAGGAATTTACATGACCACCACACAAACACAGCGCGACTACGATTCCTTGCCGGTCTCTTCGCTGTCCTTCTGGGCGGCGACCGCGGAGGAACGGGAGACCACTTTTCGCGAACTGCGCGAAAAGCGCCCCATCAGCTGGCACCGGCCACTGGAAGGCTCACTCATGCCGCCGCAGCAGGACGGTATCTGGGCAGTGGTACGCAACGAGGACATCCGGAAAGTCAGCAAGGAACACGATATCTTCTCCTCGGCATACGGAGTGCAGCAAGAAGAGGTGCCGGACGAGATTCTGGACGCGGCGCAGTCCTTTCTCGGTATGGACCCTCCGCGGCATACCCGGCTGCGCAAGCTGGTCAGCGCCGCCTTCACGCCGAAACAGGTGGTGAAGATCGAGGAGCAGATCAAGAACCAGGCCACGCGGATCGTGGACGGTCTTCTCGATGCCGGTGACTGTGATTTCGTCCAGCAGGTCTCCAAGAAACTGCCGATGTGGACCATCTACGAGATGATGGGACTGCCCATGCAAGAGCGGGAGAGCGCCGCTCATGCCGCCGACGGTATGGTCTCCTGGGCCGACGAGGAGGTCGCCGCCGGACGTGAGCCCGGGACCGTGCTCAATGATTCCCTGGTGACGCTGCTCAGTATCGGACTGGAATTCGCCGAGCACCGCAGGGCACATCCCGCGGATGACCTGATGACCAACCTCGTTCAGGCAGAGGTCGACGGCCAGCGGCTGACCGACGAGGAGATCGGCGCCTTCTTTGTGCTGCTTTCCGTCGCGGGCAACGACACGACTCGCAACACCATCAGCCTCGCGACCAAGGCGTTCAGTGATTTCCCCGATCAGCGGGCGCTGCTGCTCGAGGACTTCGACGGCCGTATCGGTACCGCCATCGAGGAATTCGTGCGCTGGGTGACTCCGGTGATGACCTTCCGCAGGACGGTGGTCAAGGACGTCGAGCTGCACGGGCAGCACATCTCCGCGGGAGAGTGGGTGGTCCTCTTCTACTCCTCGGGCAATCGCGACGAGCGCGTCTTCACCGACCCCTACCGTTTCGATATCACGCGTAAACCCAATCAGCATGTCGGTTTCGGTGGCGGTGGAGTGCATTTCTGCATGGGCAACATGCTGGCGAAGACACAGCTTCGGGCGATCTTCGACCAGCTGCTGCACCGGGTCCCGGATCTCGAAGTCGGGGAGCCCAGCTATCTGGTCGGCAACTTTGTCCGCGGTGTCAAGTCGATGCCCTGCACGATCGGCTGAACATCGCGGCGGCCCCGGCCGAGTCTGCGAAGCAGGACAGACCCTCGGGAGGCGGGCTTCTCGCCCAGGAGGAGAACGTGATTCCAGCTGATGATCAAACGGAGATGAGCAGTACAGAGCTGCGCAGGGTGTTGCGTGTTGCCGCGGCCGAACTTCATGACGGTGTCGCCCAGGAGCTGTTCGCCGCGAGCATGGATGTGGAGGAATCGGCATGCGCTGCGGGCGTCCCGGCCGGTGTCGCGGATCAACTCGGTCGTATCGCCTCGAACCTGCACAAGAGCTCCCTGGAGCTGCGGGGACTGCTGACGGGCATGCTCGAAGGCAATTTGCCGCGGCAGAGGATGACGGTCGTGGACCGGATCCGCGCCTGTGTCGAACAGACGGCCAGTCGCGGGGACCTCACGGTCGACGTCAGACTTGAAGGGGCTGGGCCGGATCCGGGGCCTGACGGCGCCGAGCTTGTCGTGCGCACCGCGCGGGAAGGCATCGCGAACGTCGTCAAACACGCCGAGGCGAGCGAGGCACTGGTGACCGTGCGCAGGGGCCGTGCGTGGTGGACGATCCTCGTCGAAGATGACGGTACCGGTGAGGCCGCGGCGATCCGCGCGACACTCAGCAGGTCCGCGGGCCTGAAGATCGGGCTCGCGAGCCTCACCGCGGAAGCACAGCGGCTCGGAGGGCGGTTGTGGCTCTCGTCAGCGGGGCGGCTCGGTGGGGTCGGCCTGAGCGTCTCCGTGCCGACCGCGGCGACACCTGAACGCCTGTGAAGGATCCTCGCACGCCCGCGGGTTCCTCAGACACTCGAACCGGGCCGCCCCGCGCGTCAGCTCCAGGACAGCCCGGTCCGGTGGTCAGCCCTCCAGCTCACGGCCGATGATTTCCTTCATGATGGCGGTCGTACCGCCGTAGATGGTTTCGATCCTGGTGTCCAGAAACGCCCTGGCAATCGGGAACTCCGCCATATAGCCGTATCCGCCGTGCAACTGCAGGCAGCGGTCGACCACCCGGCTTTGCAGTTCGCTGACGTACCATTTCCCCTTGGCTGCGTCGACCGCGGTCAGCTCACCCTCGTTGAACGCGAGCGCGGATCGGTCGACATAGGATTCGGCGACATCGATCTCGGTCGTCATCTCGGCGAGTTCGAACCGGACGTGCTGGAATTCTCCCAGCCGCTGACCGAAAGCCTGCCGGTCGAAGCAGTATCGCCGGGTCTCCTCGAAAACGGCGCGGCAGGTGGCGATCGCCTTCGCCGATACTCCGAGGCGTTCTCTCGGCAGATGGCTCATCAGATGGTGTAGGCCCCTTCCCTCGGTACCGAGCAGGTTCTGTGCCGGTAAGCGCACATCCTCGAAGAACAGTTCCGCCGTGTCTTGAGCGGGCAGGCCGATCTTGTCCAGTTTCCTGCCGCGCCGGAACCCCGGCATGTCCCATTCGACGACGAACAGGCTGAATCCTTTGGAACCGGCCTCCGGGTCCGTTCTGGCCGCCACGATCACGGCATCAGCCATGATCCCGCTGCTGATGAAGGTTTTCTGGCCGTTGAGTATCCAGTCGGCGCCATCCTTGCGTGCCGTAGTCCGGATGCCCCGCAGATCGCTTCCCGCTCCCGGCTCGGTCATGGCCAGCGCGCCGATGAGCTCCCCGGTGGCGAATCCGGGAAGCCAGCGCCGCTTCTGCTCATCGGTGCAGAGGTCGAGCAGATAGTGCAGCACCAGGTCGTCCTGTAACGATATGGTCAGCGCGAACGAGAGGGCATGGACGCGGGCGATTTCCTCGGTGACCACCATGCGGTACCGATAGTCGGGCTCTCCCGCTCCACCGTATTCCTGTGGGATCTGCAGCCCGTAGATGCCGTATTTGGCCGCCTCGGAGAACACGGAGCGGTCTATCCACCTGTCCGCCTCCCACCTCGGATGGTGCGGAACGACCTCGCGGGCGAGGAATTCGCGCACCGTCTCCCGGTATGCCTCGTGATCGTCGGTATACAGTCGCCTCCGCACGCGCTCACCCGAGCCGTTCGATGATGGTGACGTTTGCCTGCCCACCGCCTTCGCACATGGTCTGCAGGCCGTACCGTCCTCCGGTGCGCTCCAGTTCGTGGAGCAGGGTGGTCATGATCCTGGCACCCGAGGCACCGAGCGGGTGGCCGAGCGCGATGGCGCCGCCGTTGACGTTGGTTCGTTGCGGGTCGGCCCCGATCTCCCGCAGCCAGGCCATGACCACGCTGGCGAACGCCTCGTTCACCTCGAACAGGTCGATGTCGTCGGCGCTCAGTCCTGCCTTGGCCAGTGCCCGCCGCGTTGCCGGAAGCGGGGCGATCAGCAGGTTGACCGGATCGGCGCCGAGTACCGAAAGGTGGTGGATGCGCGCCCGTGGTGTCAAACCGTGCCTGCGGACCGCTTCGGGGGAGGCGATCAGCAGTGCCGCCGAAGCATCCGATATCTGACTGGACACCGCGGCTGTCAGCCTGCCATCGGGAACCAAGGTCTTCAGCCCTGCCATCTTCTCCGCTGTGGTGTCAGCCCGTGGTCCCTCGTCCTGCTTGATACCGTCGAGCGGTGTGATCTCCGCGTCGAAGCGTCCCTGCTCTTGGGCCTGCACGGCACGTTGATGGCTGCGCAGGGCGAACTGCTCCATATCGGAGCGCTCGAATCCGAACTGCTCCGCGATGGTCTCCGCCGAGTGGAACTGGCTGATCTCCTGCTCGCCGTACCGGTCCTTCCACCCTTGTGATCCTGACCAGGGGTCCGTGGCGCCGTACGGTTCCCCGGCGACGAATGAGCTCAAAATAGGAAACTGACTCATCTTCTGGACGCCGCCGGCGATGATCAGGTCGTCGGTGCCGCTCATGACCGCTTGCGCGGCGAAATGCACCGCCTGTTGTGAAGAGCCGCACTGCCGGTCGATCGTGACCCCCGGGACGGTATCCGGCAGGCCGGCGGCAAGCGCGCTGGTACGCGCGATGTCCCCCGCTTGGGAACCGATCGCGTCGAGACAGCCGAAGATGACGTCGTCGACCGCGGCCGGATCGAAATCGCCTCGCTCGGCCAGGACCCTGATCACATGAGCGCCGAGATCGGCCGGGTGCGTTTGTGCGAGACCGCCGTTGCGCCGGCCGACCGGTGTGCGAACGGCGTCGACGATGTACGCCTCAGGCATGGCTACTCCTTCGGTGGAGATAGGTAGGACTCAACGAATTTAACATATATTCAATTATTCTCGCACCGGTAATGTGGACAATCCGTGCCGGACGATGCTTTGCGCTGTGGAAACGGTTTCGGTGATTGATCCCTGTCGTTCATCCCACCACTCCGGCATCCAGTTCAGCGCACCCATCACCAGCATTCGTGCCGCCCGGAGGTCCACATCAGGCCGGATCTCCCGCGCTTCCCGCGCGTCCTCCAGCAGCCCCCTCCAGAGCGCGATGTAGGCTATTCCGTCGTTGCGGAGCCGTTCCTGTATCGCCTGGGGAAGCTGGCCGATGTTCCGGGTCACGGCGGTGGCGAAGTCCGAGAGCTGTAGCTCGACCTGCAGGTGCGCCTGTACCGCGGTGCAGATGCGGTCCATCGGCGTCTTGCGCTCCGGCAGTGCGGCGAGCGCGGATTCGACATGCTCGCGAAGCCTGAGCTGGCCCACTTTCATGACCTCGGCGATGAGCGCCTCGCGGGATGCGAAGTAGTAATAGACGGCCGGAGTGCGCAGTCCGGCCTGTTCGGCGATGTCGGTCAACCGGGTGGACGAGTATCCTTTCTCACTCAAAATTTTCGCGGCAGCGGCCAACAGGCGGGACCTGGTTGTCGGCGCGGTTTCCATATCGACCACCTTGTTGCTTGGCACTGTGTCGTGGCGTGGTTCACGGCATGGAGTAGCCGCCGCTGATGGAGAAGACTTGTCCGGTCATCTGCCGCGCGGCGATATCGGAGGCGGTCCATACCACGGCATTGGCGACATCGGCGGCGGTTGTCAGCCTGCGCAGCGGAATGCCCTTCGTCAAAGACGCGATCTGCTTTTCGTTGAACACCGAGTCACGGCCCCCGGCCCAGAGGCTGCCCTCTCCCACGGCGCTCTCGCTCTCCGGCAACACCAGGCCCGGGCAGACGACGTTGGCGCGGATGCCGTGCCTGCCGTGTTCTTTCGCGGTCGTGCGGGCCAGGGCCAACAGGCTCGCCTTGGTCGCGCCGTACACTCCCTGCCGTACCTCGCCGAATGCGGCGTCGCTGGCGATGAACACGATCGAGCCGTGTCCGCTCTCGCGCATCGGCTCGATTGCGGCCTGGGTGCACTCGATGGCGGCGAACAGATTGACCTCGACCAGCCGCTGCCAGCGCTGGCGGTCGGTGTCCTCGGCGAGAAAACCAGGGACGCTCCAGCCCGCGTTGTTCACCAGCACGTCGACCCCACCCCACCGTTCGATGAGCTGTTCGACCACCGCGGTACTCGCCGACTCTTTGGTGAGATCGACGGCGGCCACTTCGGCTTCGGCCGCGCCGAGATCCAGGGCCTCGGCGCGGACTTTAGCTGCCTGCTCGCCATCGATATCGCAGATCATGACGCGGGACTCCTCGGCCGCGAAACCGTGCACGATGCCCCGTCCGATGTTCGATGCGCCGCCGGTGATCAGAACGCGAGCGCCGCGCAGGCCGAGATCCATTCCTTACTTCCTTGTCTGAGGAGGGCCTTCGGTTGACAAGGTCATGCTATCGAATTTATGTTCAATTTAAAATATGGAGTCGCTGGATGGAGTATGTGGATGAGGGTCTTCGACGGCATCGCCGAGCTATCGGCTGCTGCCGGTGAGCAACTGGGCACCAGCGACTGGATGATGGTCGACCAGCAGCGGGTGAACACCTTCGCCGACGCCACCGGTGACCACCAGTGGATTCACGTGGACACGCAGCGGGCGGCGCAGGGTCCGTTCGGCACGACGATCGCGCACGGTCTGCTCACCTTGGGCTTGCTACCGACATTCCTGCACGAGATCTACCGTGTCGATAACGTCTCGATGGCGATCAATTACGGCCTCGACAAGGTGCGCTTTCCGGAGCCGGTTCCGGTCGGCGCGAAACTGCGTGCGTCCTCGAAACTGGCCGAGGTGCACCCGCTGGACGGTGCCGTGCAGGCGAAGCTGTCCACCACGCTCGAGGTGCAAGGATCCGAGCGGCCGGCCGCGGTGATCGAGTCGATCGTGCGGTACATCCAGTGAGCGCTCTACTCGCCGGGCGCGCGGCCGTCGTCACCGGTGCCGCGCAGGGTATCGGGTTCGCCATCGCCGAGTCGTTGTACGAACATGGAGCGAAGGTGGCCGTCGCGGACATGGATGGCGACGCCGCGGCCGGGGCGGCCGCCGCGCTGGGATCTGCCGCGCTGCCGCTTCGCTGCGATGTCACCGACGAAGGCTCCGTGGACGCCATGCTGAGTGAGGCTCTCGAATCGTTCGGCTCGCTGGACATTCTTGTCAACAATGCCGGGATAACGCGGGACTCCTCGCTGCGGAAAATGACCATCCAAGATTTCGCCGCGGTCATCGACGTGCACCTCAAGGGAAGTTGGCTGGGGATTCGTGCCGCCTCGAACATCATGCGGGACGCGGGCGGCGGATCGATCGTCAATCTCTCCTCGCTCTCCGGTAAATCCGGTAACCCGGGGCAGACCAATTACAGCGCCGCCAAAGCGGGCATCGTCGGACTCACCAAGTCGGCGGCGAAGGAACTGGCACACAAGGGTGTGCGAGTCAACGCCGTGCAGCCCGGGTTAATCCGCACGCCGATGACCGCAGCCATGTCACCGGAGGTTTTCGCCGAGCGCGAGGCCGCGATTCCGATGCGCCGTGCCGGTCTGCCGGAGGAGGTGGCGGGCGCGGTGCTGTTCCTGGCATCTGACCTCTCGAGCTACATGACCGGAGCGGTGCTAGAGGTCGGCGGGGGGCGATTGATGTGACGATGGGTGAACGCGAGCCGGGTGGGGATGATGTGCTGGCGCTCGACGAGCCGGATCCGGGTGTCGTGCGCCTGACCCTGAACCGCCCGCATCGCTCGAATGCGCTGACCGCCGAGCTGATGAGTGGGCTCGGCGGTGCGCTCGACCGGATCTCGGCCGACCCGGACGTCCGCGTGGTCGTGCTCGCGGGTGCGGGAACGGCGTTCTGCTCGGGCTTCGATCTCGAGGAGATCGAAGGCACGTGGGCACTACCGTTGCCTGAGTTGCTTTCCGCTCAGCAGAACTGGGCGTTGACAACCGCACGGCTCGCCGAGCTCGCGGTACCGGTGATCGCGGCGGTCGATGGTCCCGCGGTGGGAGCGGGCATGTCGCTGGCGTTGGCGGCGGACCTGCGTGTCGCGACGCAGCGGTCGAGGTTCGCGGCGGCATTCGTGCGGATCGGACTCTCGGGTGCCGATATGGGACTGTCGTGGACACTGCCAAGGGTGGTAGGAAGCGGCGTGGCAGCCGAGCTGATGCTGACCGGCAGAGAGCTCGGTGGAGAACAGGCCGCGCGGCTGGGCTTGGTCAACAGCATCTGCGAACCGGAACTACTGCACACAGCGGCGTTGGAGCTTGCCGGCGAGATCGGAGCCAACAGCCCCTTCGGTGTCCGGCTCACCAAACAAGCGCTCCGGACCGGGCAGGATGCATCCTCGCTGCGTGCGGCGATCGACAACGAGAACCGCAATCAGCTGCTCGCTTCCAGAAGCGAGGATATGGCCGAGTCGATGGCCGCCCGGACCCAACGGCGAACGCCCGACTACCGGAATAGGTGAGGCCCGTGAAGGAACAAGGCAACGTGGTCGTCGCGGGCAGGATCGAGGACGCGGTCGGACACATCCTACTCGACCGGCCCGAGGCCATGAACGCCGTCACGGTGGAACTCGGGTCTCAACTCGAACGGGCGCTGCGGGAGATGTCCGAGGCGGTGAACGTGATCGTGATCCGCGGTGCCGGGGGCAATTTCTGTGTCGGAGGCGACTTCCATGAGCTCGAACGGTTGCGGGACCAGGGTAGGGAAGGCCTGCGCCCCCTGTTCGAACATTTCGGGCGTGCCTGTGCGGCGATCGCCGAGTTGCCCGTTCCGGTCATCGCGGCTGTCGAGGGTTATGCCATGGCCGGTGGGTTCGAGCTCATGCAGGCCTGTGATCTCGCTGTGGTTCGCGACGACGCGCGGATTGCGGACAACCATGTCAACTTCGGTCAGGTGCCGGGCGGGGGGAGTTCGCAGCGCCTGCCTCGGCTGCTCGGCAGGCAGCGAGCGCTCGGGCTGCTGCTTTCGGGGGAGCGGCTTACCGGAGCACAGGCGGCCGAATGGGGACTGGCCTACCGAAGTCTGGCACCCGAGCGTTTCGAACAGGATCTCGAAGCGTTCACGAAGCGAATGGCGGACAAGGATCGCGGCGCACTCGCCACGATCAAAAAACTGGTGTATCGGGGGCTGGAGCAGTCCCTGGCGGACGGTATCGCGGGGGAGCAGGAGACCGTCGTGGAGCATGTCGGCGGTTCGGCGGCGCACGCCGGTATCGCCGCATTCAAGCGGAAGGGAGCCTGATATGGCCGAGCAACTGATCGGGTCCGGCCCAGTGCTGTTGAATCTCGATGACCAGGGGATCGCCTGGCTTCGATTGAACCGTCCCGATGCCGCCAACGGCATGAACGTGGAGTTCCTGCGGTCGATGCACAGCGCCATCCTGCGGGTGCACGGGGAGCCGAGGGCGCGGGTGCTGGTTCTCTCCGGTGAAGGGGCGCACTTCTGCGCGGGCGGTGATGTCCGGACGTTCGCTGACAAGGGTGAGCAGTTGCCGGACTATCTGCGGGAGGCGACCGCCTGGCTTCAGATCACCGTATCCGCGTTGACCCAACTGCGCCCGCCGGTCATCGCCTCGGTGCACGGCTTCGCTGCGGGGGGCGGCGGATTCGGGTTGGTCTGCGCCGCCGATCTGGTCATCGCCGCCGAATCGGCGAAGCTCATGTCCGGTGCGGTCCGGGTAGGCATGGCGCCGGACGCGGGTGCTTCGGTCACGCTGTCGCGGCTGGTCGGATTCCGCAAGGCGACCGAGATCCTGTTGACCAATCCGACCCTGACTGCCGCGCAGGCCAAGGAGATCGGCCTGCTGACCGCGGTCGTCCCTGATGGGGAGCTGGCGGCCGAGACCCGCGCCCTCGCCGGTCAGATCGCGGTAGGGGCGCCCCGGGCGATCGCGGAAACGAAACGGCTGCTGTGGCGCGGGATCGGGGCTTCGCTTGAAGAACAACTTCCGGAGGAGGCCAGAGTCGTCTCGACGTTGTCCGGTACGGCCGACTCCCGAGAAGGCCTGGCGGCAGTGCTCGAGCGCCGTCCGCCTGAGTTCACCGGAGCGTGATGATGGGCTCCTGCGTACTCTGCGAGGATCACGGGGCTGTCCGTGTCGTCGCGCTGAACAGGCCTGCCAAACGCAACGCCATCGATCTCGAGCTGCGGGTCGTCCTGGCGCAGCGGCTGGAAGCCGCGATGGCCGATCCTCAGATCCGCGCCATAGTGCTGACCGGTCACGGCGGAACCTTCTGCGCCGGTGGTGACATCTCGACGATGCACAGGCAACCATCGGAGCAGACGGTACCGAGGGCCGAGGCCGCGCAACGGGTCGTGCGGGCCGTCTGGACTGGTGGGAAGCCGGTGATCGCCGCGGTCGAAGGGTTCGCCTTCGGTGCGGGGACGGCGCTCGCCCTCGCTTGTGATCGGATTGTCGCCTCGAACGACAGCGTGTTCAGCACGACCTTCACCGGCGTGGGGCTCGCCGGTGATATGGGCATCTTCGCCTCCTTACCGGCTCGGGTGGGTGCTGCCCAAGCACGTCAGCTGATGCTTTTTCCCCGTCGTCTCCCCGGAGAACAGGCCTATCACCTTGGAATGCTCGACGAGCTTGTCGAGCCGGGGCATGCACTCGAACGGGCCGTCGAGGAAGCGGGAAGCGTCGCGGAAGGCCCTCCGTTGGCACTGGCCGAGATCAAGCGGATGCTCGCGGCCTGGCCAAGGGATCCGCTGGCGGTCCTCGAGGATGAGGTGCGAACACAGGCGGAGCTGTTCGACACCGAGGATTTCGAGGAAGGCGTGGCCGCCTTTCACGAACACCGTAAACCCGTTTTCCGGGGACGTTGAACGCGACGGTGCGGTTCACCGCATACGGGGCAATTCCGCGCTCTCCGGGGCGCGGTTGAGGGCGATCTCGCCGGTCAAAGGGCAGCAGCCGAACCGACGGATGCGTGTGGGTCCATGGGAGAGGCACCAAGCCCCGGCTCGTTGCCTGTTCACGGAGCCGCGGGCGTCGCCGCGTATGACGTTCGGCATGTATCGAATCGGAAGGACAGTCCGGTCGGTCTCGAGCCGGTGGAGCCGCGACCGTGCCACGGCGGATCGGCACGCGTCTCCCCGTCGAGCCCTGGGTTGGGGGCGGGGAGCGAGCTGTCTCCATCGCGGGCTTGCGAAGTCGGGCCACAGTACTTAATCTAATTACGATTAATAACGGAGGTTGTCGTGAGTTCGGATGTGGAACAGCGCCGTTCTCGAATCCGGCGAGAGTTCGAGGTATGGGAGCCGCGCACGCTCGACTCCTGGTTGGAGCGCTGCGCCACGATATTCCATGATCGCCCCTTCGTCATCACCGACGAGCGCTCACTCACCTATGGTGAGACGCGATGTTGGATGCGCAGGCTCGCCGACGGTCTCGCGGCGCTCGGGGTGCGTCCCGGTTCGCGCGTCGGCCTGCTCTCGGCGAATTATCTGGAGTTCGTGCCGTTGAAGTTCGCCATCGCTGCCGCCGGTGCGGTGGCGATTCCATTCAACTACCTCTATCGCCAGGACGAACTGTCGTATGTGCTGGCGCAGTCGGAATGCTCGGTGCTGATCACGATGACCCGGTTCGGCGAGCTCGATTATCTCGCGATGTTGGACGAGATCGCGCCAGGCTGGGAGACCGGTTCGTGTGATTCGCTTCCGGCGTTGCGTCATGTCGTCACGTTCGACACCGGTGGCGGTGCGCGCGAAGGCGTTCGCACCATCGAGGGGCTGGGTGAACTCGGTGACGGCGCCCCCGGTCTGGCGGAGAACACGGTGAAACCGGATGACGTGGGCGACATGCTCTACACCTCCGGTACCACCGGCTCGCCGAAGGGTGTGCTCGTCAGTCATGACGCCGTCTTGCGTACAGCGTATGCCTCGGCCTTGACCAGGGCCTTCGAGGACGGCCGCAAGATCCTTTTCTCTCTTCCCTGCTATCACATGTTCGGTTATATCGAGGGACTGCTCGCGGCAACCGTGGTCGGCGGGGCTGTCGTGCTGCAGCCGTCCTTCGACGCGGTGCGCTACTTCGAGGGGATCCAGCGGCACAAGGTCACAGACATCCTGTGCGTACCGACGATGACGGTGGCGCTGCTCGAACACCCGCGCCGGAACGAGTACGACCTTTCCTCGCTTTCGGCCATTCTCTCCGGTGCGGCACCTGCTCCGGTTTGGCTGTGGAGCCAGGTTCGCGAGGCATTCGGTGTGGACGAGATCGTGACGGGGTACGGAATGACCGAGTGTGGTGGTGCGATGACGCTGACCCTGCCCGAAGACGAGCTCGCGCTGACCTCGGAGACGGCCGGTCGTCCCAAACTCGCCGGATCCGCTGGCGTGGCGGGCGAAGACGCGATCACCGTGTACAAAACCGTGGATCCGGTGACCGGTGACGATCTTCCGAGTGGCAGTGAAGGGGAACTCGCCTCACAGGGGCCGACGAACATGCTCGGTTTCTGGCGTAAGCCGGTGGAAACCGGCGAGGCGCTACGGGACGGCTGGGTCCTTTCCGGTGATCTCGGCAGGATCCGCGATGACGGGTACATCGAGATAACCGGCCGCAGTAAGGAACTGTACAAAAGCGGCGGAGAACTGATCATGCCGAAAGAGATCGAGGATGTCCTCGCGGTTCATCCGGCGATCAGCCAGGTGTTCGCCGTCGGGGTCCCGGATTCACGGTGGGGTGACGCGGGCTGCGTGTGTATTGTCCCCGCACCAGGCGAACGGATCGATACCAACGAGATCCTCACCATCTGCAAGCGGAAACTGGCCAGGTTCAAGGTGCCCAAGCATGTGCTCGTGCTGGATGCCTCGGAACTGCCCACGACTCCGACAGGCAAGGTGCAGAAGTTCCGGCTGACGCAGTGGGCCAGACACCGACTCGCCGAAGAAAACGATGATCGTGGGAAGAAGGTGGACGCGTGAGCGCCACGACCTCTCGGGCCGGTCGCACGACGGCCGGAATCGACTACTCGAAGCTCATTCAACCGGACCGTGTGCACGGTTCGCTCTATACGGACCCGGCGATTTTTGCCGAGGAGCTGGAGCGCATCTGGTACCAGGGATGGGTCTATGTCGGGCACACCAGCGAAGTTCCCGAGCCCGGCGATTATGTACGCAAGAGCATCGGCCCGCAGGACCTGGTGATGACCAGGGACAAGGACGGACAGGTCCACTTGCTGCTGAACCGTTGTGCGCACCGGGGCAACCTTGTCTGCGAGGATGCGCGCGGGAATTCGAACTCGTTTCGCTGTCCGTATCACGGCTGGACCTACCGGAACAACGGCCAGCTGCTGGGTTACCCGTATAACCAGGGTTACGGCGGCAAAGGCAAGCTCGACCTCGCCATGGGCAGTGTCCCGCGTGTCGAGTCCTACCGTGGTTTCGTATTCGGAAGCTTCGCGCACGACGGCCCCAGTCTCGCCGAACACCTCGGTCCCGCGGCCGGTGAGATCGATCGTCTCGCGGCGCTGTCCCCGGAAGGAGAGATCGAACTCAATGCGGGCTGGCTCAAGCACCGGACCCGTGCCAACTGGAAGTTGCTCGCCGAGAACGAGACCGATGGATATCATCCCCAGTTCGTGCACGGTTCGATTTTCAGCGTCACGGGGAGCCCCATCGGGGCCCTCTACAGCGACAAGTCGACAGCGGTCACCCGCAATCTCGGTCACGGACACAGCGAGAACGACCTGCGCCCGGAATTCCGGAATTTCGCGGAGCCCATGCGCTGGTTCGGGACTACGGAATCGCGCGTCCCGGAGTATGTCGCGGCGATGCGCGCGGCGTACGGCGACGATGCCGAGCGGATCCTCATCGAAGGCGCTCCGCACGTGATGATCTTCCCCAATCTGTTCATTGCGGAGATCCAGGTCTTCGTGATCCAGCCGATCGCGGTGAACGAATGCATCCAGCATGCCACCGCGGTGCAGCTGCGCGGTGCGCCGGAGCTGAACAAGCGGATGGTGTCCCAGTCGATCGGTTCGGTGGGGCCCGCCGGAATGCTGTTGGCCGACGACACCGAAATGTATGAACGCAATCAACACGGCGTGGAGCAGCTCCGGCCAGAATGGCTCGACCTCAGCCGGGGGATGAAGCGCGAACGGGTCGACGAGCGAGGACTCACGATCGGCACCGCGACTGACGAAACCGGAATGCGCGGATTCTGGTCCAACTACAAGCAATTGATGGAGGAAGGTCGGTGAACGGGACGACCGAGCAAGAACTACGTAGTATAGAACTGTTCTTGTACCGTGAGGCGCGCTATGCCGACGAGCACGACTATGACGCGTGGGAGGCACTGTGGACCGACGACGCGCTCTATTGGGTTCCTGCGGACGAGGACGCGAACGACCCGCGCACACAGGTCTCGGTGATCTACGACAATCGAAACCGGATTTCGACGAGGCTCAAACAGCTGCGCACCGGTAAGCGATATTCGCAGTCACCGCCGTCGAATCTGCGTCGCCTGCTCACCAACATCGAAGTATTGGGTGTCGACAAGGGAGACACCGTCGTCGGCGCGAATTTCTTCGTTGCCGAGTCGCGAGAGCGCGGAACACAGTTCTGGGCCGGCAGAGTCACCTATCATCTGCGGATCGTCGATGGCGAGTTCCGCATGTCCTACAAGAAGGTCAAATTGGTCGACAGCGACCGCGCCCTGCCGACGATGGCTTTCCTGATCTGATTGGTTCCCTTGCACAGCCAGGAGTTTGTTCCATGAACGACAAGAACGTCCACGGCGTCGTGATCGGCAGCGAGTTCGCCGAGATCGGTGTCATCGTGGACGATGAGGGGAACGGTCCGCGGCTTCGCCTCGAGGACCGTCGCACCGGCCGGGTGCGCCACGTCGACGCGCTGGAGCTCGAAGCGATCATCTGGCTGCCCGAGGGGCATCTGCGCCAGTTGCTCGATCCCTCGGCGGACCGCTGGCGAGAAGACATCGGCCGATGAACGAAGTGCCCCTCGAGCAACTCGATCTGGCCCACTACGTGCACGACGGTGACACCATTGTATGGGGGCAGGCGTGCGCCGAACCATGCAGCCTTACCGAGCTGCTTGTCCGTCAGCGAGCGGAGATCGGCTCGGTGCGCTGTTTCGTGGGTATCCCGGCCACCCGGACCATGCTGGCCGAACACGCCGACCACATTCGGTTCGTCTCGTACTGCGCAAGTGGGGCCAACCGGGAACTGGCCGAGGCGGGCGTCCTGGACGTGCTCCCGGTGCATTACTCGACGCTGCCCCAGCTGCTGAGTACGGGATCGCTACACGCCGATGTGGTGATGCTGCAGCTGCCGCCTGCCGATGAATCCGGTCGTTATTCGCTCGGTCTCGCCGATGACTACGTCTCGGCGGCGATCGGCACGGCTCGCGTCGTGATCGCGGAGGTGAACGATCGGTTGCCGTGGATCTGCGGAGCACGGACCTTGGACACCGGTGAGCTCGACGTGGTGGTGCACACGTCCCGTGCACCCGCACAGCTGCCTACGCGCCGGGGCAACGAGACCATGCGGAGCATCGCCGCGCACGCCGCCGATCTGATCGGAGACGGGGCGACGCTGCAGTTCGGTATAGGTGCCCTCCCCGAGGCGGTACTGGCCGAACTGACCGACCGGCGGGCGCTCGGAATCCATTCCGGTCTGCTCAACGACACCGCCGCCGAGCTCATGGAGGCAGGGGTGGTCACCAACGAGCGTAAGAACATCGATTCCGGCAAGACGGTCGCCGGTGTCCTGATGGGCACGACGAAGTTGTTCCGGTTCGCCGAGCGCAACAGCGCCGTCGTAGTGCGAGAGACCGGATACACCCACGATCCGGCCGTGCTGGCCGGGCAGGACAGGTTCACGGCGATCAATTCCGCCGTCGAGGTGGATTTGACCGGCCAGGTCAACGCCGAATCCGTGAGCGGACGTTATGTGGGAGCCGTCGGAGGATCGGCGGACTTCCTGCGCGGCGCCGCGCGTTCGCGCGGCGGGGTGCCGATCGTCGTGCTGCCCGCGACCGCCGGTGCGAACAGCAGGATCGTGACGCGCCTTTCCGGGCCGGTCAGTGTCGCGCGATCCGACGCCGCCGTGATCGTGACGGAGTTCGGTGTGGCGGATCTGCGCGGTCAACCGCTGCGGGCCAGGCAGGAGCACATGCTGGCTATCGCGCACCCGGAGCACCGCCGTGCCTTGGAAGCAGCCATCGAGGGACAAGGAGCAGTGGCATGAGGCGAGCCGCGATCGTCAGCTCGTTGCGGACACCGGTCGGGGCCTTCGGGGCAACCCTGCGCCCGATTCCGGCACAGGATCTGGCCGCGACGGTGGTGCGTGGCCTTGTCGACCGCTCCGGTGTCGATCCGGAATGGATCGAGGATGTCGTGTTCGCCCAGTCGTATGCGAACTCGGAGGCTCCGTGTATCGGCAGATGGGCGGCCCTTCATGCCGGGCTGCCGATCGAAGTCCCCGGGACACAGACGGATCGCCGTTGTGGTGGCGGTCTGCAGGCGGTCGTGACGGCGGCGATGATGGTGCAAACGGGCGTCGCGGATGTCGTTTTGGCCGGTGGTGTCGAGAGCATGAGCAATATCGAGCACTACACCACCGGTATGCGCTGGGGAAGCCGTTCGGGCAACGTCGCGCTCTACGACCGTCTCGACCGTGGTAGGCAGCGTTCGCAGCCGGAATGGCGATTCGGTCCCATCAGCGGCATGGTCGAGACCGCGGAGAATGTAGTGGACCGTCAGGGGATCACCAGGGAACAGTCAGATGCCCTGGCCGCCGCGAGTCACCAGCGTGCCGCCACGGCACAGCGCGAGGGGCGCTTCGACGCCGAGATCGTGTCCGTGGAGGTGCCGCAGCGCAAAGGCGAGCCGGTGTCGTTCGCGCGAGACGAGGGGATTCGCCCGGACTGTACGGCCGACGCGCTCTCCCGGCTGCCCACCGTGCTGCCTGGTGGGACGGTCACCGCGGGCAACGCAAGCCAGCAGAACGATGCGGCGGCCGCATGTCTCGTGGTCGCTGAGGACCGCCTTGGCGAACTCGGCCTGCGGCCGATGGGTTTTCTACGTGGCTGGACGGTGGTCGGTTGTGACCCCGCGATGATGGGGCTGGGTCCGGTGCGTGCGGTCACCAAGCTGCTGGACCGTACGAAGGTCACCTTCGACGAGCTGGACCTTGTGGAGATCAACGAGGCGTTCGCCGGTCAGGTGCTCGGCGTGCTGAAGGGGTGGGGCCTACGGCCCGGCGAACTCGATGACCGCCTCAACGTCAACGGTTCCGGTATCTCCCTTGGTCATCCGATCGGCGCCACCGGAGTGCGGATCCTGAGCACGATGCTGCACGAGCTGGGGCGCAGGAAGGGGCGATTGGCCCTGGAGACCATGTGTATCGGTGGAGGACAGGGAATGGCTGCTTTGTTCGAGGGAGCGTCCGTATGAGCGGCAAAGGGATCCTCGCGTATGCCTCGCACCTGCCCGTGGGACGGTTGTGGCTCGACGAGCTCGGTGCGGCGCTGGGGACCGGGGCCGGGTCCGGCACTCGGCCGGTGGCCTCGTTCGACGAGGACAGCACGACGATGGGGGTCGAGGCGGCTTCGGCACTGCTGCACGCGCATCCGGCCGAACCCGGTTCGGTCTATTTCGCGACGAGCTCTCCCGTGTATGCGGACAAGACGAACGCGACAACGGTTCATGCCGCCGTCGCTTTGCCGGAAACGGGGTTCGCCGCGGATGTCGCGGGATCGGCGCGCTCGGGTGTCGCGGCTTGCCGCGCCGCGGCGTCCTGCGACGGCCTCGCTGTATTGGCCGATATTCGGACCGGCAAGCCGGGTTCGGTGGACGAAAGCGCCGGAGCCGATGGCTCGGTCGCGCTACTTTTCGGGCCCGCGAGTGATTCTCTCGCCGAGATCCGGCAACAGCACTCGCTCTCGGCCGAAATACTCGATCGATGGCGCGAACCGGGATCGATGGCGGCCGCACAGTGGGAGGAGCGGTTCGGATTCGAAGCGTACCTGCCGCTGCTGCGTCGGGTGGCGATGCGAGTACTGGACGCGGAAGGCATCGAACAGGCCGACCATGTCGTGCTCACCTCCCCCAATCGCGAGATCCGCAAGCGCGGCGTCAAGGTGGTGACCGGAACGCTGTCCACCGAGACCACGGTGGCCGGGCATGCCGGTGCCGCGGATGTCGGCCTGGCGATTGCCGATGCTCTCGACCGGGCCGAACCGGGCGAGACGATTCTGGTGCTGCAGGCCGCCGACGGCTGCGACGCACTGCTGCTGCGCACGACGAGCTTACTGGCCGACCGGCGTCAGCCCACTCCCTTGCGGGCGCGGCTCGGGCAGGGGAACAAGGTCTCCTACCTGACCTACCTGAGCTGGCGTGGGTGGTTGGAGCGCGAACCCCCGCGCCGGCCCGAACCGGAGCGCCCCGCGGGGCCGCCGAGCGCGCGCGGCCGCGCGTGGAAGTTCTCCTTCACCGGAAGCGTGTGCGCCTCGTGTGAGTTCGTGCACCTGCCGCCGGCGAGGGTGTGCAAGCGCTGTGGATCAAGCGCTCCGATGGCAAGCAGGTCCCTGGCCGGTGCCGGGGCGACGGTGGCGACCTACACCGTCGATCGGCTCGCGTTCTCGCCATCACCACCGCTGGTCGAGGCCGTCGTCGATTTCGACGGTGGCGGGCGCTACACCCTGGAAGTGGCGGATGCGCAGCAGGATGCTCTCGCCGTCGGGACCAGGGTCGGGCTCTCCTTCCGGCGGTTGTTCACCGCGGGCGGTGTGCACAACTACTTCTGGAAAGCGCGAGTGCCCGCGGACGGTGCCGCTTCCGGAGTTGAGCAGGAGCATTCGGATGGAGGACGACAGTGAGCAGCAGGGGAATATGTGACCGGGTGGCGGTCGTCGGGATGGGGTGCACCCCTTTCGGCGAACACTGGTCGTCCTCGGCAGAGGATTTGCTGGTGGATGCGGCCGAGGAAGTGCTCGCTGGTGCCCGCATCGCGAACCAGGATATCGACGCGTACTGGCTCGGCACGCTGGGTTCCGGGCAATCCGGTCTGACGTTGAGCCGTGCTCTCTCGGTCGACTACAAGCCGGTGACCAGAGTGGAGAACTACTGCGCGACGGGCTCGGAGGCGTTCCGCAACGCCTGCTACGCGGTGGCTTCCGGAGCCTATGACCGAGTTCTCGCCGTGGGCGTGGAGAAGCTCAAGGATTCCGGGTTCTCCGGACTGCTTCGTTCGGACCCGCCGGGAGACGGCACCGCCGCGGAGCTGAGTCTGACGGCCCCGGCGGCTTTCTCCTTGCTGGACCCGGCCTATTGCGCGCGTTACGGCGTGGATTCGGCCGATGTGCGCGCGGCTATGACTCATATCGCGTGGAAGAACCACGAGAACGGTTCCCGCAACCCGAAGGCGCAGTATCGGTCTCCGGTCAGCAAGGAGAAAATCGAGCAAGCACCGGTGGTCGCGGGCAGACTCGGCGTACTGGACTGTTCCGGTGTCTCGGATGGGGCCGCCGCCGCGCTGATCGTCCGGGCCGAGCATGCGGCGGATTACACCGATCGCCCGATGTATGTGAAGGGGCTCTCGCTCGCGGCCGGGCCGGCGCGAGGAGCGATGGATCCAGATTATGACTATACGACGTTCCCGGAGGTCGTGCACAGCGTGCGCGATGCGTTGCGGCAGGCGGGGGTGGGTGACCCGAGAGAGGAACTTTCCCTTGCCGAGGTACACGATTGCTTCACACCGACCGAGCTCGTGCTGATGGAGGACATGGGGTTCGCCGAGCGGGGGCAGGCGTGGAAAGACATCCTGGAGGGGGCCTTCGAGCTCGACGGTAAGCTACCGGTGAACCCCGACGGGGGGCTGAAATCCTTCGGCCATCCGGTCGGGGCGAGCGGACTGCGAATGCTCTACGAATGCTGGCTCCAGTTCCGTGGCGAGGCAGGCCGTCGCCAGCTGCCGGATCCGAGGCTCGCCCTGACCCATAACCTCGGGGGTCGGCCGGGAAACTGCGTGTCCTTCGTCTCGGTCGTGGGGTCTGAACCGACCATGTGACTTGACGCGGACACAATTTTTTATTTATATTAAATTCATTAATGATGGAGGTTGCGTGGTGGGACCCAAGGATGCGGTGAATCCGGTCCGGGCACGTGAACTCGCGGCCGGACTCTACCGTGCACTGGCTTCGGGTGATCGCGACGAGCTGGACCGGTTGCTGCACCCTGAATTCGTTGGGCGGGCGACCGAAGGGCTGCCCGGTTCACTCGGCGGGACCTACCAGGGCCCCGATGCCATGCGGCGCCGATTCTGGGGCGGCATCGCCCGGCGGTTCACGGCCCGCGCCGAGCCGGAGAGCTTCGTCATGCTCGAAGACGGCAGGCTGCTGGTCGGCGGGCGCTACACCGGCACGGCGAACAGCACGGGCGCCGAGCTCGACGCGGAGTTTCTGCACCTGCTTTCGTTCGCCGAGGGGCGGATCGTCGCGCTTTCCCAGCTGACCGACAGCGCGCGCTGGGAACGGGCGCTCGAAGGTGAGGGCGAGACGCTGGAAGCCGTCGAGTTCAGCGTCGCCGATGGGCTGGCCACGATTCGGCTCAACCGGCCGGATGCCGGTAACGCGCTGAACCAGCAAGCCGCGGATGAACTGTACGAAGTGGCCACGCGCTGCGCCGCGCGCACCGACCTGCGGGCCCTGCTGATCATCGGATCGGGGTCACGGTTCTCGGTGGGCGGTGACATCGCCGAGTTCCAGAGCCCTGGTGGCAGCAGGGGTATGGCCGAAGTGCTGCGGCGGATGACGACTCCGTACCACGATGCCCTGGCGATCATTCACGAACTCGACGTTCCCGTTATCGCCGCGGTGCATGGCGCGGTGGCCGGAGGAGGCCTCGGGTTGATGCACGTGGCCGATATCGTCTTCGCGGCGGAGGGGACCCGCTTCGCCACCGGCTTCTGCGCGCTCGGGCTCTCGGGGGATGGCGGCAACTCGTGGTTTCTGCCGCGGCTGGTCGGCATGCGCAAGGCCGTCGAGCTGTATTTCGAGCAGCGGGTACTCGATGCGCATGAGGCCGAACAGTGGGGGCTGGTCTCGCATGTGGTGCCCGCCGAGGAGCTTGCCGAACGGTCGAGGGAGCTGGCCGTCCGGCTGGCCGCCGGGCCGACCAAAGCGTACGCCGAGATTCGGCAACTACTGCACGCGTGCTGGGCTTCGGGGCTGACCGAACAGCTTTCCGCGGAAATCGAGGCGATCGCGCGCGCCGGAGCGACAGACGACGCCGCGGCTGCGGTGCAGGCCTTTCTGGCCAAGTCAACACCCACGTTCGAAGGACGATAAGCATGGCAGGACTGGTCGTCGACGGTGAGGACTACCGGCTGATCCGGGAGAGTACGGCGAAGATCGCGGCGAAGTACGGCCGCGAGTATTTCGTGGAGCGCGCCGAGAAGGGCGAGCACATCGACGAGCTCTGGAATGAGCTCGGCGAGGCCGGACTGCTCGGCGTGCATCTGCCCGAGGGATCCGGCGGCGGTGGGGCGGGGCTCGCCGAGCTTGCCGTGGTGATCGAAGAACTCGCGGCGCATGGGCTGCCGCTGCTGATCGGGGTCATCTCTCCGGCGATCTGCGGTTCGATCATCGCCGCGCACGGCTCGGTAGACCTGAAAAGCCGATGGCTGCCGGGACTTGCCGACGGGTCGAGGAAGATGGCTTTCGCGTTGACCGAACCCGATGCCGGATCCAACAGCCACAACATCAAGACCGGTGCACGCAGGGACGGTGACGGCTGGGTCGTCTCTGGCGGAAAGTACTATATCTCGGCGGCCGATGAGTGCGAGGCGCTGCTGCTGGTCGCCGCCGACGCGGACGCCCCCGCGGACAGGCGAAGGCCATTGTCGTTGTTCGTCGTGCCGAAGGACGCGCCCGGTGTCACCCTGCAGCGGATCGATACGGCGCTGGTCTCCCCGGACCGGCAGTTCACCGTGTTCCTCGACCAGGTGCGGCTGGGCCCCGAAACACTGATCGGCGAGGCGGGTCAAGGACTGCGCCAGGTGTTCGCGGGCCTGAACCCGGAGCGGATCCTCGCTGCGGCGATCTGTACCGGGGTCGGCCGGTACGCCGTGGCGAGGGCGGCCGAGTACGCGTGTTCCCGGCAGGTGTGGGCGAGTCCGATCGGAGCGCACCAGGGAATCGCGCATCCTCTCGCCGAAGCACATATCTCGGTCGAGCTCGCCAGACTCGCCGTCATGCGGGCGGCGGAGTTGTTCGACACCGGTGAGCAGGCGGCGGAGGCGGCCAACATCGCGAAATTCGCTGCTTCCGAGGCCTCGCTCAAAGCCCTCGACCAGTCCATCCAGACTCACGGCGGGAATGGTCTTTCCCGGGAATATGGGCTCGCCGATCTGTGGTTCGTCACGCGGCTCATGCGCACCGCTCCGGTGAGCAGGGAGATGGTCCTGAACTTCGTAGCCCAGCACAGCCTCCGGCTGCCCGATTCGTACTAGATCGAAGGAGAAAAAATGCCTGGAGTTGCAGATCGCGTTGTCATCGTGACCGGCGCTGGCGGCGGGCTGGGGAGGCGCTACGCCCTGCTACTCGCCGGCTCCGGAGCACGGGTAGTGGTCAACGACCTTGGCGGGGCCCGGGATGGCTCGGGTAATGGCACGGCGATGGCCGACGGCGTCGTCGACGAGATCCGCGCGGCCGGTGGTGAGGCGGTCGCCAGCTATGCCAGTGTAGCGACGGAATCGGGAGCGGCGAGCATCGTCGAGGATGCCGTACGTGCTTTCGGCCGGGTCGACGGGCTGGTGAGCAATGCGGGCATCCTGCGCGACAGGGCATTCCACAAGATGTCAACGCAAGACTGGGACTCGGTGATCCAGGTCCACCTCTACGGTGGATTCCATATGGCGAAGGCGGTCTGGCCGCATTTTCGCGAGCAGGGGCATGGCCGCATCGTCGTTGCTACCTCGACCAGCGGGGTGTACGGCAACTTCGGCCAGGCGAACTACGGATCCGCGAAGGCCGGGCTGATCGGCTTGATCAATACGCTGGCCATCGAAGGGCGCAAACACGGAATCCTCGCCAATGCGGTGGCGCCGATGGCCGCCACCCGGATGACCGAGGACGTTGCGCCACAGGAGTTACTCGACAAGCTGCCCGCCGAACAGGTCGCCCCGATCGTTGGCTATCTCATCAGCGACGAGTGCACGGACACCGGCACGGTGCTTGTAGCCGGGGGAGGGCAGGTGCACCGCGTGCAGTACTTCCAGTCCAAGGGCGTCACTTTCGGCGATACACCGACGGTCCAGGAGGTCGCGCGTCGCTGGCCGGAGATCACCGATATGGACGCTTCCGTTCCGGGCACGAACCCGGTTGGTTGAGAGGAGGAACGTTGGCCAGTACGGAGCATTCGTTCGATGCCCTGGTCGTCGGTGCCGGTGCGGGTGGACTGTTTACCGCAGCACGACTGTCCCACCTCGGTTACCGGACGCTGGTGGTCGAGCGGCTGGAGCATCTCGGCGGTCGCGCGTCCACCCGGGACATCGACGGTTTCAAGGTGAACAACGGTGCGATCGTCATCGAGGTCGAGGGCATCACCGAGCAGACGTTCGAGGAGGTCGGCGCCAAATTCGACATTCGAAGGCCGGATCCGCCCATCCTGTACCGGATCGGTGCAAAGGATGTGGACGTCACCGGTGGTGGCTGGGGCTTTCTGCTCTCGAAGCTGACACGGCAGGGAGCGAAACTCGTCAAGGGGCTCGGTGCGGCGCGTAACGACGAGGGGCTTCCCGAGAACGAGCTTTCCACGGCCGAGTGGGTCGCCAAGTACACGAAAAACGAGTCGGTACACGGAATCTTCCGGAACATGTGTGGTTCGGTATTCGCCGTGGGTTCCGAAGAGCTTCCCGCACGGGTGTTCCTGACTTATTTCACGAGGAAGAGCGCGTTCAAGAAGTTCGGCTTCTGCCCGGAGGGGACCGTCGGAATATGGCGTTCGCTCGCCGAGACGATCACCGCCAACGGCGGCGAGGTGTGGCTTTCCGCCGAGGTCGAGGCGCTGCACATGCGCGATGGCTCGGTCAGCGGCGCGACCGTGCGCAGGAACGGTGAACCGGTCGAGGTGCGGGCCAGCTTCGTGGTCAGCGACGTGGGGCCGGCCGCGACCATCGATCTCGTCGGTCCGCAGCACTTCCCGTCCGACTACCGGAACGCGGTCAGCAAAGGAGACCGTCCGTGCGCGATGATCACCGTCAACTTCGCCAGCAGGGAGCGGTTGGTTCAGGCGCCGGGAATGCTGAGCTTCGCCAATACGCGCAGGCTCTGCTATGTCGCCAATTTCACGGATTCCTGCCCGGAGATGGCACCGCAGGGGTGGCACCTCTACGTGGGTACCGCCGTGCCGAAGCCCGCTATCGGAGATTTCGACGAGGCAGCCGAGACGGAGCTGCTCTTCGAGGAACTCCGGCAGCAGATTCAGGGATTCGACAACGCCAGGATCCTCTCGACCGAGGTGACTCGGGACGGGTGGCCGCCACAGCGCGCGGTCGCCGGGTTCGACATGTCGCGGACCACTCCCATCGCTAACCTCTGGAACGTCGGAGATGGAGTCAAAGAATACGGAAACGGCGGCACGACGGCATGTGCGGAGACCGCGAAGCTCGTCGTGGACGAGATCCTCGCGGGCTACCCGCTCGCTGGGCGGTCCTGATCGAGGCGACAATGAGGAGTCAACGATGAAGATCATCGTCGATCGGTGCAAATGCACGGGGCTTGGGATCTGCGAATCACTCGCACCCGATGTTTTCGAAGTGGACGACAACGGCGATCTGGAGCTGAAGTCCGAGCTGGTTCCCGACGGGCAACTGACCGATGTGCAGGACGCGGTAGCCGGTTGTCCGACCGAGGCGCTCCGGATCGAGGAAGACTGATCGCTTGTGCCGATGGCCTGCACGGGGTCGGCATCGTGGAGTGGAAAGGGATGGGATGGCGCGAAAGAACCTGGTCGTCGTGGGCGCCTCACTGGCCGGTCTGCGAGCTGTCGAAGCCGCGCGGAATAGCGGCTTCGACGGTTCGATCACGCTTGTCGGCGCCGAGGAGCATCTGCCTTATGATCGGCCGCCGCTTTCCAAGGCCTATCTGGACTGGAACGAACCCGGGGCAGAGCCGGAATCGACCACGTTCCGCACCGAATCGGCGCTGCGGGAGGACATGAACGTGCGGCTGGTGCTCGGCCGGAAGGCGACCGGCCTCGACATCGAGCGGAAACGCGTCCTCTTGGACGGAACGTCACTGGACTACGACGCTCTGGTGCTGGCGACAGGGGCCCGCGCGAGGACATTCCCCGGTTCGGAGCGGCTGCGCGGGGTGCATACGCTGCGCACTCTCGATGATGCGGTGGCCGTCCGCTCCGCGCTCGACGAAGGTGCGCGGACCGTTGTGATCGGTGCCGGGTTCATCGGCTCGGAGGTTGCGGCCGGTGCGCGCAAACGAGGACTCGACGTCACGGTGGTCGAGGCTTCTCCGACACCACTGGCCAGGGCGGTCGGCTCGGCGATGGGGAGTGCCTGCGTAGCACTGCACCATCGCAACGGTACGGATCTGCGCTGCGGCGTGGGAGTGGACGCGATCGAAGGCGAACGCGGTGTGGAGCGGGTCGGTCTCTCCGACGGGACGGCCATTCCCGCGGATCTCGTCGTCGTCGGAATCGGGGCCGATCCGTGTACCGAGTGGCTCGAGGGATCGGGACTGCGGCTGGACGACGGCGTGCTCTGCGACCAGCACCTGTCCGCGGGTGCCGACGGGGTTTTCGCAGCCGGCGATGTCGTACGCTGGCACAACGCGCTGTTCGACCGGCCGATGCGGCTCGAGCATTGGACCAGTGCCGCCGAACAGGGTGCGGTCGCCGCACGCAACGCGATCGAACCCGGTTCGGCCAAGGCCTACCAGACGGTGCCCTATTTCTGGTCCGACTGGTACGACAGCCGAATCCAATTCGTCGGCGTGCCGGACGCCGATGAGGTTCGCATAGTGGAGGGCGATCCGGTACGGGACGAGCGTGTGGTGGCGCTCTATCGTCGTGGGGACCGGCTGGTCGGCGTGCTGACGATCAACGGCCAGAACGTGATCATGAAATATCGAGCTCTCATCATGAAACGCACCTGCTGGGACGATGCGAACACCTTCGCCGAAAGCCGGGCGCGGGTACGAGCCCAGTCCCGATGAGGTGTGCGCGCTACTTCTTCCCCCGTCCCGGCCGGGACGGGGGGCTCGCCTGTTCCGATTCCGGCTGGACGGACAAGCCACCGCGCACCAAGGACTTCGCGGTCCGGATCACGTGATCGAGGGAGCCGCGGCGGGGATTCCACCATTCCGCCGCCCAGTTGAGTGCACCCATCACCAGCATCCGCGCTGCGCGCTGATCGAGATCACCGCGCAGCTGGCCGCTGCGTTTCGCGTCCCGGAACAGCTTACGCCAGATGTCACCGTACCGATTGGCTTCTGCGGTATAGCGAACGCGGATGCTGTCCGGTATCTGTCCGGCATTGCGAATGGCCGCGGTGGTGTAGTCCGATATCTCCAACTGGTACCGCAGGTGTTCTTCCACCGCAGCGTCGATCCTGTCAAGGGGATCGGTGTCCGATGGCAGCGCGTCGAGCTGAGCTTGGACGTGCTCCCCCATACTGGCAATACCCGACCACATCACTTCTTCGATGAGGTCTTCTCGGGAAGGGAAGTAATAGTAGATCGCCGGCGCCTGAATCTCGGCCACGTCCGCGACATCCGTGAGCCGGGTACCGGCGTATCCCTTTCGGCTGAGCACGTGTGCCGCCGCATCCAGGATTCGTTGACGTGTGCGCGCCGACTTGGAACTGTGCTCGTCGGTCGTCTCAGCCTCAGCCTGAGTGGATTTTCTAGCCACGAATCAATACTAACCTGTGGTGACCGCACTTTGTCGTCACCTGGTCACCTCGGTACCAGATAACACCTCTTCGGAGGATCTCCGCGGTGATCACATTCGGCTCGGTCCACGTCTGCACCGCGCCGGGCGCGCTGAGCGGGTACCGGGGAGCGTGTGCACGGTCGCACTTGGTCGCTGTGGATAGGCACGGCGTCGATCGCCCTGACCGTGATGGTCGGGTCGAGGCCCGACCGAGTCCCTGTCCGTACCGCAGCGCTGTCGGTCCCGCCCAGCCCTCAGCCGTGCGTGGAGAACCGTCTGCGCGGGAAGCGAGACGAAAGATGCCCCGTGTTTCCACAGCCTGTGGATGGCCCCGGTGACTCGGCCGAGGCGTTCGGATCGCAGTCCTGCTCGATGGACTGGTGGTCCGGGCCCGGTGCGTGGGCCCGCCCGCCTCGGTGCTGTGTGGAGTGAGGGAGGGGCCGGTCACAGCGAGGATCTCCAGTCCTCTAATCGGTGATAAACTTTTCGTGTTCCGCATTGGACGGCGGAATTGGCCGACCGGATGTGGTGATGTATGAGGCGGGAAGCGTTCGAGCAGCCCTCGGACTGGACCGAGCCCGGAGCGCACCCGGTCGCCACAGGGGTCTACCGGATACCGTTGCCGCTGCCACTGAGTGGTCTCTCCGCGGTGAACGCCTATGCGGTGGAATCGGCTGACGGCGTGGTGCTGATCGACCCCGGTTGGGCGAGCACGGAGAACGAGCGTATCCTCGGCGAGGCGCTTCGCAGTATCGGCTACCGGTTCGCGGACATCAGCTGCTGCCTGGCTACCCACCACCACTGGGATCACTACACCCAGGCGTACGCCTGGCGCGAGAGGTTCGGAGTCGAGTTGTTCACCGGCCGCGGTGAGCGTTTCAGTATCGAGACCTATGAACGGCAGTCCGGCCGGTTCCCGAACCATCCGGAACTGCTCTATCGCTGTGGCGCCGACGACCTGGCCAGCCGTCTCGCGAATGACTACCTGAGTCCCGAATACGAGGTCGATGTCCCGTTCGGCTCGCCGGACGGCTGGCTTGACGACGGACAGCGTATCCAACTCTCGGGCGGTGAGCTCGATGTGTTCGCGACCCCTGGGCACACGCGAGGACACGTGGTGTTCCGGCATCGCGAAGCGGGGATCCTATTTTCTGGGGACCACGTGCTGTCCACGATCACGCCCTCGCTGGGGTTCGAACTGGCTCCCGAACCGCACCCGCTGCGGTCGTTTCTCGCCTCGCTCCGGCTTCTGCTCGCGCAGCCGGACGGACTGCTTCTGCCCGCGCATGGTCACGTGGTAGCGAGCACGCACGCACGGGTCGACGAGCTGCTGCAGCACCATAGGCAACGCCTCGAGGACGTGCGCGTGCTGGTTCATTCCGGTGCCACCACGGCTTATGAAGTGGCGAGGGAACTCCCATGGACTCGGCGCAACCGGCGGCTGGAGAGCCTCGCGGTCGAACACCAGATGTCGGCGGTCATGGAGATCGAGGCACATCTGGACGTGCTGGCCGTGCACGGACGGGTACGGGCCGAGGAGACCCCTTCCCTGCGCAGGTATCTGGTCGCCTGAGCGGGCCCTGTTCGCGCGCTTGGTCCCATACTTGCTGACTTCCACAGCGATGGCGTGGCCGCGATACCCGGAAGGCGACGGCTCTTGGCCCCTGCAATGGCGAGCTTCTCCCCTTTCCCGCTCTTGTACTGCATCTGTCTACAGTGGATTTATCGCGCACGTGCACCGTGTGGCCGGTTACGATTCCGCCGACGTGCGACCGCGGAAACGGACGACCTCGATTGGCCTTTAAGATTGATTAGATTACGTGTATGATCTCGAGGCATCGTGATTGCCGTCCATCGGCCAATGGAGGTCGACGTTCGTGACCGTTCGGAAGTCCGAGCATGTTCTGCTGCACGAATCCCTGTGGGAGAAAGAGGAATCCTCTCCGCTCGTCGAGCATACGGTCGGCTCCTTGCTCGCCGCGCGTGCCCGGGACTGTCCCGACTCGCCCGCTCTCGTCGGCACGGTATGCGGTACCACGCGGCAGCGGCGGCTGACATACCGGGAACTTCACGCGCAAGCATCGCGGGTCGCGCGCGCACTGCTGCGTATCGCCCGCCCTGGCGAATTCGTAGCTCTCTGGGCGCCCAACGTCCTCGAGTGGCCCATTGTCCAATACGGCGCCGCGTTGGCCGGAATGCGACTGGTTGCGCTGAATCCGGTACTGCGCGCGAGCGAGTTGATATATGCGTTGAATCATTCGGAGTCGAGCGTGCTGATCCATGCGGATCGCAGCCGCGACTACGATCTGGCCGCCGTGGTCTCCGCGGTCCGCGGCGAATGCCCGAATCTGCGCGGTGTGGTCAGCCTGTCCGAGTGGGACAGCTGGCTGGACACCGGCCGGGACTCGACCGAGCTCATAGCCTGCGATCCGGATGATCCGGTGATGCTGCAGTACACCTCGGGTACGACGGGACGGCCGAAGGGAGTACTTCTGCGGCACCGGGCACTGGTCAACGTCGCGAAGCTGACACTGGAGACGGCGGGGGCCGCACCGGGGCTCAGGGCGGTGAACCCGTTACCGATGTTCCACACGGCGGCATGCGTGATCGGCACGCTTGGGCCGCTGTGGCTGGGTGGTTGCGTGCTCCTCATCGAACGGTTCGAACCAGGCATGGTGCTTGATGCCCTCCGCGATGAGGACGCCGAGCTGCTGTTCTTTGTGCCAGCGATACTCGGGGCGATAATTGAGAAAGCGCGCGAATCGGGCGGTTCCGCCTCGAGCCTGCGGATCGTGATGGGTGGCGGTGCCGATGTACCGCGGCCGATGATCGAAGAGGCCGAAAAGTTCTTCGGTGTCGAGGTGTACAACCTTTTCGGCCAGACCGAACTCGCGCCGGTGTTGTCGATGACCCGCTGCGGTGACAGCCACCATGATCTCGTGGGCACGGTCGGCAGACCGCTGCCACAGATCGAATGCAAGATCGTGGACCCTGAGACCGGTCGGACACAGCCACTCGGTACGCCGGGTGAGATATGTGCGCGCGGCTACCAACAGCTGATCGAGTACTTGCACGACCCGGAAGCCACCGCGGACGCCGTCGACACCGATGGCTGGGTGCACACCGGTGACCTCGGCAGTATGGACGAACGCGGAATGATCACCCTGACCGGAAGGGCCAAGGATCTGATCATCCGGGGAGGGGAGAACATCGCTCCGCGCGAGATCGAGTCGTGCCTCGCTGAACACGAAGCGGTCGCCGAGGCCGCGGTGATCGGCGTTCCCGACGAGCTGTGGGGTGAGACCGTCGGGGCCGTCATCCGTCCACGCGGAGAGTCGCGGAAGGGAATGCGCGGAGAACTCGAGGCCTATTGCCGTGATCGGCTCTCGCCGTTCAAGGTTCCCGAACATTGGTTGGTGGCGGAGAAGCTGCCCGTGACCCCTACCGGGAAAATCCGAAAATTCGAGCTGGTCGAGGCCGCCGCCAAGGGGAGGCTGACACGGCTGATGTGAGGGAGCGCTTCCGTGTCGTCCGGCTCCCCGTCAGGTCGGGGAGCCGGACGTATCCGAGACCACCGCGTGACAATGAAGAGGCCATGGTATGCGGCTATTACAAGACTGGCTCGTCGACAGCGTGCCCGGGTTTGAACCGCCTGCCGCTGTCCGGAGAATGGGCGTGGGGCAGTCGAATATCACCTCGCTGATCGAGGACAGTGGGGGGCACAGCTGGGTGCTGCGCCATCCGCCCCCGGGCAGCCATGATCCGACCGCTCACGACGTCCACCGGGAAGCTCGGGTTCTCAGCGCTCTCGACGGGTCACCGGTTCCGGTGCCCGCCGTGATCGCTACCGGTAGCAACGAAGCAGGTATCACCACTGCGTTCTACGTGATGCAGCGCGTCCCCGGTGTGGTGCTTGCCAGTGAGGACGAGGCTGAGGGGCTTTCCGGCTCCGAACGGCTCCGAGTAGGCGATGACGTGCTCGGTGTGCTCGCCGCATTACATGCGATCCGGCCGGACGAGATCGGCCTCGGCGACCTGGGACGAACGGAAGGCTATCTGGAACGGCAGATAGTCCGTACCGCGCGCAGCTGGGACGAGTGGGGGAGGGAAAGCAAGGCAGCGGTGGTGTGGGAACGATGCCGCACCCGGCTGGCCGCGCGGATGCCCGCGCAGCAGCGGACAGTGATCGTTCACGGGGACTATCGTCTCTCGAACCTCTTGGTCGAGGCGGGGAAGGTGACAGCCGTACTCGATTGGGAACTGTGCACACTCGGCGATCCGCTCGCCGACTTGGCGTGGCTGGTCGATGACTGGCGCTCACCGCTCGAACCGGCGATCGCCATCCCGAGCCCCACCCGGGTGGGCGGGTTCCACGATCGGGAGCACCTGATTGCGGAGTACGGTCAGATGACCGGCCTCGATGTTTCCGAAATCGGATACTACCGCGCCTTCACCCATTGGAAGGCGGCCACGCTGCTGCAAGGCGTGCTGCTGCGGCGGCGCACTGCCCGCAGGGATACATCCCCCTCGGAATCCGAGCTTGAAACGACGATTGAGACTTTGCTGGACGAAGCGCTCGAACTCATGTCAATCGGTTGACCCCAGGAGCCTTGATGCGACCCGAAGACGACTACAACCATCCGGTCGGCGCCGAGCTCAACTTCAATGAGTCGATGTATTTCCATTTCCACGATGCGGTCGTGGAAATGGGCGGCTTCGTGCGGCTGGCCAACCGCCCCAACGAGGGGCGGGGGGAGATGACGGTCTGCCTCTATCTCCCCGACGGCAGACTGGGATTCGCTTATGCCAGACCAGAGGGAAGATCGAACGAGCGCTTCGATGCGGCAGGGATGCGGTTCTCCGTGCACGAGCCGGGACATCGCATGGATGTGACATTCGCGGGCGAGATATCTGTGCTGGATGACGCGGCACGGCTGGACGACCCTTCCCTCGCGTTCCGATCCAGTCCGCGAATGGTGTGCTCGATCGATCTCACGGTCGACGGGCTCGCCGCACCGTTCGATCACTCCTTCGACGCGAGCGAAGACTCCTTTGCGCCGAATCACTATGAGCAGCTGATCGCAGCGAAGGGAACCCTGGCGCTCGCGGGACGGAGCATACCGATCGAAGGGTACGGCCTGCGCGATCACTCCTGGGGGCCGCGTTCCTGGCAGGCACCGTGGTTCTATCGGTGGATCCACGGGTGTGGTCCCGAGTTTGGTTTCATGGGCGCGTGGTTCGGCAGCCCGCAGGGACCACCGACGCTGGGCGGATTCGTGTGGGACGGTGCAGCCTTGTTCGAGGTCGATTCCCTGGAGATCGGCACCCGGCGAAATGCGCGCGAGGAGCAAGCTGACGTGACCGCGGTGTTGTGCGCGGGTGACAGGGAGTGGAAGATACACGGATCCGCGAAGGCGACCGCGCCACTGCGCAACCGCCGGACCGACGAGCACGGCGAACTGCGAACCACACGGATCGTCGAAGCACTCATGCGCTGGACGCTTCCCGACGGGCGCGTCCTGCAGGGCATGTCCGAGTACCTGGACCAACTCGTGGACGGTCGGCCCGTCGGGCTCGCGGTCTGATCCCGTGAATTCGCCACACTACCCGTGTCATGGCCCAGGTCTCGGAGAAAGTTTCACAATGATTCTCGTGTAGTTTTCGTTGGGGTTGAGCCATGTTGAGCTCTCTGGTGAGTGATTGTCGTTTTTGTGCCTGGCGATTCGTGGGCGCATGCCGACCCAGCGATGCCGCCGCGGCCGGTTCGTAGGCAGCGGTTTCCGGCCGGTGGCAGTGTGTCCGCATTCACTCAAGACCGAGGTATCCGGGATGTGAATATGGACGGTAACCGGCCGAGTGCTCGACGAAAGGCCCTTCCGGTGCCGTCTTCGCCGATCCCGGCCAGGGGTGTCAGCTGGTTGGCTCTGGCCCGAGTCCGGTGGTGACGTCGTGTGGTTCAGTCGAGGTGGATGCGGTGGTGTAGGAGTGGGGAAGTTGCGTGTCCGTGTGTCTGCCGCTTGGTCGTTTTCGTTTTGGTGTTCACACTTTCGGTTCGTCTGTTGTGGAATGGGTAGGTGGGGGTGGTATTGACGGCGTCGCGGTCGAGCTCGAGCCCGTGAGTGATCGCGTGCGGATGGGGGAGATCCTCGCTCCGGGCTTGGTCGATCCAGCCGGTGAGGCGCAATTCGTTGCCGGTTGTGGGGGTCAAAGGGGTAGCGAAGTCGCCGGCGAGACCGGGCAGCGCTGTCGTCTCGGGGCAGGCGGTGACTGCGGCGTCGAGCCGTTCGTGTTGGTGGTCTTTGGGTCGGTCTGGGCCTGTGAGTAGGTAGCGGTCTAGGTGCCGTGGGGAGATGGCCGGTCGGTCGGATGCGATGCGGCCTTGGGTGATGGAGCGGTAGAGCAGGTTTTGGTTGCCGGGGTAGTCGAGCTGTGTGATCTTGGCGAACAGCGTCTGTACCGGAACGGTGGGGTCGAGTTCACGGTGGTGTCGTAGATGCTCCCGGTAGGGGTCGGCCAATGTGGGGCGGTATTTCGGTGCCCGGGTCGGCCGCTCGGGTGCGCTGATCCGGGTGTGGCGTTTGACCGTGTTGGGTGCGGGATTCAGTCGGTGGGCGCATTCCAGCAGGCCGACACCGGCATCGAGCAGATCATGAACCTGTCGCCAGCGCTGTCGTGTGGTCTGGGCTTGGATGCCCTCTCGCGGCGGTGGTCCGGTCTTGTCCCAGCAGCTGCTGTGTGCGGCGACCTCTTTGATGACGGCCTCGGCGAGGTTATGCCAGAGATGCCACCGGTCGGCGACCTGCACCGCGTCGAGCACGCCACGACGGATCGCTTCTAATGGTGGAATCGGGTATTGGAACTGTCCGAGTGCCTTGGGCTCAGACCCTCGGGCGCTGGCTGATGTAACCAAGTAGGCAATCACCAGACCGCCCACAAAGGCCCCGACAGTCCCAGCCAGAGCCAGGGGTTTGGTGTAGTGCGGCCTGCGCGTGCGCGTTTTGCTGGGTTAAGCGCTGAGTGCCGTGGCGTTGTCGGTACTGATCTGCTGGACGACAGTGCGGAATGACCGATGCTCGTACCGCAGAAACTGTCTCTCGTCGGCATTGCGACAGCATTTCCGCTGAGCGATCATCGCGCGCCACGGACGCACGGCCGGGCGGACCTGTATGCTGCATGCATTAAGCGGAAGGCGTGAGGTATGGGTGTGCAGAAGGTCGACCGGCCGCCGTCGTTGACTGAGCTTGCGTACGGTCAGCTGCGGAACGGGATTCTCAGTGGCGACCTTGCCGCGGGCACACGGTTGAGCGTCGTCTCGTTGGCGTCTGAGATGGGGATGAGCCGTAGTCCGGTGCGTGCAGCTATCGAACGATTGGCGACCGACGGTCTGATGCGTCTGGCTCCGGGTGGGGCGATGGTCCTCGCTCCGGATTGTGGCGACCTGCTCGAGGCCCTTGCGGTGCGTGGCACGCTAGAGGGGCTCGCTGCCCGGCTCGCCGCTCCGCAGCTGAAGGACACCGATCTCGCGTCCCTGGCACAGATTCATGACCAGTTCCGAATGGCCGTCGAACAGGATGACACGCACACCGCTCGTCAAGCGGATCTGGAGTTTCATCGGCAAGTTCAACTTCGCTGCGGTAACAGCTGCCTTGTCGAACATCTTGATCGTGTGCAGGCACGGGTGATCCTGGCGACGTACTCGACCGCATGGAGTCCGCAGCAGCACCAGGCCGTAACTGAGCACGCCGAGATCTTGGCCGCTCTGGAATCTCGGGATGGTGCGGCCGCAGGACAGCTGGCGACCGCGCATATCGAGCACCTCATCGAGCGGATCCGCGTCAAATGGCGACACTGAGAAGGTGAGGACACCGGAGGGCCCCAGAGCCCGGCCGGCCCGGATGGTCACGCGTCTAGGGGCCGCCACCGCACCAGTTCCGGGCCGAGATCACCGATGCCCGCGGAGCCGAGGAGCTGCATAGTCTTGATTGCCTCGCCGTGCAGGATTTCCGCAGCGCGCGCAACCCCTCTCGTTCCACCGGCCATCAGACCGTAGAGATACGGTCGGCCGACGAGGACAGCGTCGGCACCTAGGCATAAAGCCGCGATCGCATCCGCACCCTCTCGGACTCCGCCGTCGATGTAGACCTCGGCCCGTTCGCCGATGGCCGCCCGTACCGAGGGCAGCTGTTCAAGCGGTGTCACGGCTCGATCGAGCTGGCGTCCACCGTGGTTGCTGACGACGACGGCGTCGGCACCCGCATCGACGACCGCAACGGCATCGTCGGGATGCTGTATCCCCTTCACGATGAGCTTGCCAGGCCATTCTCTCCGCAGAGCGGCGACATCCGTGATCGTCGCCGAGGGATCGAACATGTGATCGGCGAGTTCGGCCACGGTGCCGCTCCAGGAGCGCAGCGACGCGAAGCGCAGGGGCTCGGTGGTGAGGAGGTTGAACCACCATCGCGGTTTGAGCGAGCCATCCACAAGCGTGCGCAGGGTCAGCGTGGGCGGGATGGTCATACCATTGCGAACATCGCGCAGTCGGTTGCCGGCGACCGGAGTGTCCACAGTCAATACGAGTGCCTCGTACCCGGCGGTCGTGGCGCGTTCGATCAGTTCCGCGCTGCGTTCCCGATCGCGCCAGAGGTAGAGCTGGAACCAGTGCCGGCCTTCCGGCGCTGCGGCGGCCAGCTCCTCGATCGAGGTGGTACCCATGGTGGACAGTGTGTAGGGCACCCCGGCCGCCTGCGCTGCTTGCGCCACGGCGCGCTCGCCCGCATGGTGCATGACCCGGGTGAACCCCGCAGGTGCGAAGACGACGGGCATCGAGGCCGACCGGCCGAGCACTGGGGTGGCCGTGTTCGTCGCGCTGACGTCGCGCAGCACACGCGGGATGAACTCGACGCGTTCGAAGGCGCGCCGGGCCAAAGCCATGGAGTGTTCGTTTCCCGCACCGCCGTCGGTGTAGTCGAAGGCCGCCCTGGGGGTGCGGCGCCGCGCCAGTTCGCGGAGGTCGGCAATGGTGGCGGCGTGACGGAGTCTGCGTTCGGTGCCGTTCCAGACAAGCGGGCGCGGCCGGATCAGCTCGGCGAACTCGGACCACCGGGGGAGTCGCCTCGGTGTTCTGGTGCCAGCTCGGGTGCTGTCGAAGTGGTTTGCCGTGTTCATGTGTCGGCTCCTGTCCGAGCGCCACCTTGCTCGACGCAGCGCTGCTCGATTCGCCCGAGGCCTTCGATCTCGGAGACGACGAGATCCCCGGGGCGCAGATAACGTGGGGGTTTCCTGCCCATGCCCACGCCCTCGGGTGTGCCGGTGAAGATCACGTCACCGGGTCCGAGTGCGCATATACGCGATAACATCGACACCAGGTCGGCGACCGGGTGGATCATCTCGACGGTGCTTCCCGTCTGAACGGGTTCCCCATTGACGGTGCAGCGCAGGGCAAGCCGGTCAGGGTCGGCCAGCTCCTGCGTCGTGACCAGTGCGGGCCCGAGCGGGGCGAACCCGGGGAACGACTTGCCCAGCGAAAACTGTGGGGGCGAGCCGGTCATCTGCACGGTGCGGTCGGAGAAGTCTTGCCCGACCGTCAATCCCGCGACATGCTCCCAGGCACGCTCGGCTGGGATCCGAAACCCGGCTCGTCCGATCACGGCGACGAGCTCGATCTCCCAGTCCACCGTGTCACCGGTCAGCTCCAGATCGGTGTAAGGACCGGTGATCGCGCTGGGGAACTTGGTGAAGGTCAGTGGCATGACCGTCGCGGGCGCGAGGTTCGTCTCCTCCGCATGACTGCGGTAATTCAGCCCGACCGCGAACACCTGGGGCGGGCGCGGAACCGGTGCGCCCAGGAGCGCCGGGTCGAGCGTGACGAGCGCTTCGGGCCGGTGGCATCCACCGCGGTGAGTGGACGCCCAGGCTGTGAAGGCGCACCAGTCGGTGAACACCCCTTGGGGGTCTGGACCGAATCGACCGTCACTGGCCACCTCGACATCCAGCCTGTGGTCACCGAGCTGAAGCACAGCGCGGCCAGCATGATTGAGCAGCTTCACGACACCTCCTGAGTTCTGCATGCAGCATGCAGCACCGCTCCACTGATGACAAGCGTCGTGACCCTTGACACGCCTGAATGCTGCATGCAGGATGCCAGACGACGAACTCACTGAAGAGGAGCGGCTATGGCTATGCCCATGTTCGGCCGCTTCCAGATGCATCCCGGTGGCGGTGTGAACCCGCCCTACTCCCCGGCTTTTCCGCTGGAGTGGGAAACCAGGATGAACGTGCTGGAAGTGGTCACGCAGGTCGAGCGCGAAAAGGTGGAATCCCTGCTCGCCGATACGGGGTTTTCACTGGTCAACGATCGGGTGGCGTTTCGTTTCATGCTCTCGCCCGAGCACACGCTCTCGCTCTATCGCGGGCGCATGTTCGACCTGATGGTGACGGTCCCCGTTCGCTATCAAGGTCTGTTCACGCAGACCCACATCTACATGTACTGCAGCGACCCGATGGGCATCGTGGGCGGTCGCGAACTGTTCGGTTACACCAAGAAGGATTGCGACTTCGAATTCTTCGAGGTGGAGGATGGTCGGGTCACCGGATCGGTCGCCCGACGGTCGATCCCACTCGCGGCTTTTTCCTTCCAGCCGGACGCGAATGTGCCGGTGGTCCGGCTGACCGACGAGGAGCCGCAGCCAGGTGGCGAGCTGCATGTGCGGCGTCTTCCGGACCCGGACGGAGTCGGGGTCGCATACGCGGATGTGGTGTACCGGCACACGCCGATCGAGTACACCGACCCGATTCCCGGCCATGTTGATCTGCGGCTGTACCCGTCGGAGTTCGACCCGTTGACCGATCTCGAGCCCAAGGTTCTCGGTGCTCATTTCATGAAGACCCCGGTTTATGGCGGAGGTTTCGAGGTCGAGGACCGTCGGCTCATCGAACGGAGGCTGCCGTGACACCGCCACCGACCCGAGACGGCCCGGGAGGGCGGGCGGCGATCGTGACCGGGGGCGGCGGCGATATAGGGCGGGCGATCTGCGGGCGTCTTGCCAGGTCCGGCTGGACGGTCATCGTGTGCGACCGTGATCGAGAGGCGGCCACGAGCGTGGCCGATTCGCTCGCCGATGCCGGCCGGACGGCCGAGCCCCGGCAGATCGACGTCACCGATCATGGGCAAATGGAGCAGCTGGTCGAGCATGTGGCCGCCCGGTACGGACTCGGGGCGCTGGTCAACAATGTCGGCATCGAAGGGGCGGTGCAGCCACTGTTGTCCTACCCCGAGGACGTGTTCGAGAACGTCATGCGCACCAACGTGCACGGTGTGTTCCTCGGGATGCGCGCGGCTCTGCCGGCCATGCTCGCGGCCGGGTCCGGGGTGATCGTCAACAACGCCTCGACCTCGGCGATTCGCGGCCGCGCCAACCTGGCCGGCTACATCGCCAGCAAGCATGCCGTGCTCGGCCTCACCAAGGTCGCCGCGCTCGAAGTGGTGGGAACCGGGGTCCGGGTCAACGCCGTACTGCCCGGGCCGATCGAGACACGGATGATCCGCGCCATCAACGCGGGTAATCAGGCGCTGTCGTGCCCGAACGACAGCGAAACGCCCACCGGCCGAACGGGAGGATCCGGCGAAGTGAAGCGTGCTGCCGCGGCGCCCTACGGCACGGTCGACGACGTAGCCGCCGCGGTCGACTATCTCACCGCCCCGGAATCCCGGCACATGAACGGCACACCGCTGGTGCTCGACGGCGGCAGCACCGTCGCCTGACGGCGACAGAGAACACCAGAGATCCAACACCTAGGAGAATTCGGTATGCACGGAACAACGCACGCCAAGCGTTTATGGGCACTTGATGGAGCCCGGATGACACTGGAGAACAGCCTGCTGATCGTGGGTGGTACAGGGAAACTGACTGTCCCGCTCCCGACCTTCCTCATCGAGCACGAACGTGGACTCGTGCTCTTCGACACCGGACTGGTACCGGAAGCGGTCGACGACCCCCATGCGGTTTACGGGGAACTCGTCGAAGAAGCAGGCATCGAGATGACCTCCGAACAACGCGTCGACAGCCAGCTGGCCGCCATCGGTTTCCAGCCCGAAGACGTCACCCACGTGATTCTCTCGCACACCCACGTCGACCACACCGGCGGCCTCTCTTTGTTCCCACACGCCAAATTCTTCATCCAGCGTGGAGAGCTCGGTTACGGTTACTGGCCCTACCCGGCGGCGGCCGCATTCTTCCGGCCGGCCGATTTCGACCCCATCCGCAAGATCGGCTGGAACGAAGTGGACGGCGACTTCGACCTTTTCGGCGACGGCAGCATTCAGATGCTCGCCTGTCCCGGCCACACACCCGGAAACGCCAGCCTATTCGTGCAGCTCGCCGAACAATCCTTCATTCTCACCGGCGACACCGCGCACAGCATCGCGGCGATCGAGAACGATCTCCCGGCTTCCCCGGATGCCAATACCGAAAAAGCCGTGTGGTCGATCCGGAAACTGAAGCAACTGGCAGCGGCACGGCAATCGACCATCTGGGTCGGACACGACCCTGACCAGTGGCCGACTTTCAAACACGCACCGGAATACTACGTGTGAGGCGCCACCATGATCCTCATCGAGTACGCCTGTCGCGCCTGTGGAACCCTGGAAGAGACCTGGGCACGACGACCGATCTCGTCCGCCAGAGCATGCGCCGCCTGTGGTGGACCGGCCCGGCGTCGCTTCGGTGGTTCCCTGCTCGCAACGAGCCGACCGCCCAGTACCCGGCACTCGACGCGCGCGGACGCACACCACGGTCACAGCCACGGAATTCCCGGCGACTGCGTCCTGCAGCCGACCGCGGCCCGCATGCTCGAAGCACGCGTACAGGGCAACCACCGCGCGATCGAGCAGGAAACCGCCTACCAGGAGAAGGCGATCAGCAAAGGTGAGCTCGACCCGCGCCGCGCCCCTACGGTGGACTACCCGGGACAGTCCACCACCACCTGAGGTCTGCCCGTGCACCGTCATCACCGTGGCGATCAGTGAAGACTCGTCACCGAGGCCGGAGGACCGCCATGCCTGCCAGTCCTCACCAGAGCTTGTCAGGACACTGGCGGCAGCCGCTGAGAGGAATGATGACGACTCGTGGATGCCCCTCGGCGGTGAGATGAAAGGGCGCACCTTCCTGGGGATGATCCGCGGCCTGTGTGGTTCTGATCAGGACCGGTGTGGTGAGCGCGGGCAGTGCGGAAGAAGTTCGGCGCCGCTCCTCCCGACGGCGCCGAAAGCCGGGGGAGAGACCTCGGCCAACCCGGCAGCCGAGCAGTACACGATGTGCGCTTTCGGCACCCAGTTCACCGCGGTACGTTCGCCGCCGGTCGGATCATCATCGATCCGGTCACCGCGCGATCGCGGCTCCTCGGCGGAATGACCGTGGCCTTTCATGGTGCTGTATGAAAACGACCTTCTCGATTCGCGGACTGGGCACGTGGCGGACGGGGAACGTGATCAACCGGCTTCAGCTATGTGATCGGGATGGGGCAGCGCTAGTCTTCGCGGCGCGGTTTGCTGGGCTCCGCTAGCTCCCGGCCGGCACTGTGGGACCTCATCGAGTTTGCTCGATCCTGTCTCCGGTGTGCTCGTGGCACCCTCATCGCCGGTGGCTCCCTGGCGATCGAACAGGTTCTGGGGTTGTCCCCGGTGTCCGCCGGATTGCTGCCCGGACCGGCCGATGTGCTCGCGTCGTGTATTCGTTCCCCGGCCGAAGCCTGTTCCGGCTCGGAGATTATGCAGCATGGCGCGGCGTGCCGGTTTCCTTGTGGTTGAGCCATGTCAGATGCTGTTGGCGCGGTTGAGGAATCATTGTCGCGCGACAAAAGCTTCTACGGCGGCGATGATCACGGTACGGTGGGTGCGCAGCCGTTTGGGTGACCATGGTTTTTCTGGGGCGAGGGCGCGTAACGCGGGGGAGGCGTTCGCCCAGGCGGTGGTCAGACCGAGAACGAGCGCGAGGATGTCGGTGGGGTCGGCGCTCTCGAGGGAACCGAGGGCAGGCCGGGCTGCCTGGATCGCCGCTACTTTCGGACGGTAGGCGGCGATTTCGTCCTCGGTGGGCTCAGGCCGTTCCAGCTGGGCCCATCCGGTCAGTCGCACAACTTCCGGGTACGTGATCAGGTAGTCGAACACCTCGCCCGCATATCCGGGCAAATCCTCGGCGGTGAACGGAACTGCCTCGGCCAGATCGGCGAGGCTCCGGGCGACGATAAGGTCGAAGAGCTCGGCCTTGTTGCCGAAGTGAACGTAGATGAGGCGCTTGTTGGCCTGCGCGGCGTCGGCCATCCGATCGACGCGGGCACCCGCCAGCCCGTACCGGGCGAACTCATGGTAAGCGGCCTCGAGTATGCGGCGCTTGGTGGCGGTGGCGTCCGGCGGCATGGCGACCATTCTAATAGCCGACGTAACTATCCGGATGGTGACAGGGAGCAAATCTGTTCACAGCGCGCACCCCGCAAGGTAGGTAACTATCTAGTTATTGATATCTCGCCATGCTTTGCCTATGCTGGTATCTAGCCAGTTAGTTACCTGAATGAATAGCAGGGAGTACGTGATGCAGGCAGTCGTGATGGCCGGGGCCGGTCAGCCGTGGCAGGTCCGCGAGGTGCCGACACCGGTGGTGGAACCGGGGCAGGTGCTGGTCAGAGTGCACGCGTCCGGGATGTGTTATACGGATGTGTGGGCGACCCAGGGCTACGGCGGAGACATCTACCCGCAGACACCTGGACACGAGGTGGTCGGTGAGGTCGTCGAGGTGGGCGCCGGTGTGCGCACCCGCGAGGTCGGCGACCGGGTCGGCACGACCTGGGTGCAGGCGGCCTGTGGGCGTTGTGGCTACTGTCGGGAGAACCGCCCGCTGACCGGGCAGACCGCGATGAACTGTGCCGCGGCGCGCACGACCGGGTTCGCCGCGCAAGGTGGGCACGCGGAGTACATCGCGATTGCCGCGGAAGGCACGGTGCTGCTGCCCGAGGTCCTGGACTATGTGGATGCCGCGCCGATGATGTGCGCCGGATACACCACCTGGAGCGGCTTCCGGGACGCGGCACCGCAGCCACACGAGCGGATCGCGGTACTCGGCATCGGAGGTCTGGGGCACGTGGCGCTGCAGTTGTCCAAGGCATGCGGTTTCGAGACCGTCGCGATCACGCATTCGCCCGACAAGCAGGACGCTGCGCGTGACCTGGGTGCCGATCACGTGGTCGGCAGCGGAGTGGAACTGCGCGAACTCGGTGGGGCGGATGTGCTGATGCTGACCACCAACAACTTCGAGGCCACTCAGGAAGCCATGACCGGCCTGCGTGTCGACGGCCGTGTGGTCCTCAGTGGGCTGGATTTCACCCGGCCGTTCAGCATCTCTTCCGAAGGGGTGCCGTTCCACATGATGCGGCAACGGGTCATCGGTTCCACTCACGGCGGCCAGCAGTACCTCGGCGAGGTGCTCGAGCTCGCCGCGAAGAACAAGGTGAAACCCGTCGTCGAGCGATTCTCCCTCGACCAGGCCACCGAAGCCTACGATCGGCTCGTCTCCGGCCACATGCGGTACCGCGGCGTGTTCACCCCCGCATAGCGCCATTGTCCACGTGGAGTCTCGGTGCCCTTTGGCGATACTGTGCCAAGCGGGCCCGTTGTTCCGGACCATCGAGTATTTTCGGCGGATTGCCTTGACGTGTTCCGTTGTCCCCTCTGGTGACTGGAGGGGCCGCGGTCGTCGAGGGATGTACTCGGGCTTAGAGCTCATTGCACGATGACGCCACCTGCTGCGCGGGGCCGGATCGGTGCCTCGCTGCGTTGTCGTCGACCACCATAGCTGCCGCTATGGCTTAACCCTCCGCCTTGCTGATCCCGGGTGCGGGTGCCCCGCAAGGACACATCCGATCTGATCCCCGCTCACGACCGAAGCCATCGTGCAACGAACTCTTATTTCCTCGGGTTGCGATTCCGCGTTCGGATTTCTTCCTGCTGATCCGGGTACATTCGGTCCTTGCTCGAGATGACCGATGAAGGCGTAATGAAGGGAAATGGGCACACATCGGGTGGTTGTCGAGCTGGTGCCGATGTTTGCGGGCGCTCCGAGTTTGCGCAGGGCTCTCGGCTGCGCGAAGTCCGGCCATGTCGAGGCAGCGGTATTCCGATGTCGCGACCAGCGTTTTCCGAGGAGTCGTGCGATTTTCCCCTTTCCGGGATGTCGTGCAGGACGGATTGGCTCGGCCTGGTGCCTGCTTCCGGAGAGCACGGCCGCCGATATCCTGAGCAACGTTTGAAACCTGTGGACCGGTCCTGGAGGGGATGTCCGCCGCTCCCTGTGGAATCGGCCCGGCATGGTGACGGCCGGTCAGCCGAGCGGGACGATGTCTCTGCGGGTGAACTGGAGGCCGTCGGGCGTCCGTCGGATCGTGTCGCGATATTCTCCGACGAACGCGGTGGCCGGTTCCCCCGTCTCGGAGGTGACGTACAGGGTCAGATACGCGGTCCCGGTGATCGTGCCGTCGGGGCGGGCGCCGTAGCGCAGGTTCGTCACCTGGTGGTGGGTCTGTCTGCCGGTGGGGCGGGCGTCGGCCCATTCCTGGATCCCGGCTGGTCCGTGCCGGTCGGGGCCGAGTCCGGTGACGACCGCGTCGTCGCTGAGGAGCTCTGCTACACCACCGGCATCTCCGTGATCGATCCGGTGGGCCCACTCGTTCACCAATCCCGCAACGGTGGCCGTGTCGGCGGCACTGAGCGGTATGCTGTCCGGGAAGTCGCCGCCCTGGTGGTCGGTGAGATAGAGATAGTCGGCCCTGGGCGGCGCGTAGACATCGATGTTGAGCGCGACCTCGTCACCGACGGCCACTCCGGTATGGGGGGCGCTGGCCGGGATGACCAGGACCTGCCCGGCCTCGACCAGGTATTTCCGGTCCGCGACGGTGAACTCCATGGCGCCGCTGACGATCATGCTTACTTGGTCGAAATCGTGGCTGTGCGGCGGTTGTGGGGGCATCGCCGGGTCCATCCAATTGTAGGTGACCAGGCTGTGGTCCCCGCGTACCGCGGCACGCTGCCAGGTGCCGTCAAGCCGCGATTCGCGGGGAAGCTGGTCGTAGGCGATGTGTTGTGGTGTGCGTGGCAATGGCGTTCCTTCCTCAGCGGCGGTGCGCGGCGGCGTCGGACCGGCGACGAGCGTCCGAGCCGACGAACGGTGGGATCAGGGACACATTGTCGGAGTCGACGCCGTACACCATGTGGTCGGGCCGCACGATCGCCACCTTCGCGTTGCCGTATTTCTTGAACCATTCGTAGAGGCGCCCGACCGGATCACCGATCTCGCCGGGCCCGACAATGAGGGTTCCGGTCCGGATCCGCATGAACTCCGCTCCCAGGCGCTCCCACGCTTCGATGGCCTCGGCTGGCAGGTGCTCGCGCGGGTCGCAGTCGAGGCCGAGGACGCGGAAGCCGAATCCGAGCGCGTCATCGGAGAGCATCCGCCCGGTCGGCGTGCCGACATCGATGTTCGGGAAAGGAGTCCCGGTCGGAGTGTTGCGGCCACGAGCCGAGGAGACGAACCCGGCGCTGATGGCTGGAGCCGGCTTGGCCTTCATCGACATCGTGTAGGCCTTGATTCCGGGAATCCGGCGCATCAGCCGTAGCGCCCAGTTGCGGATCGTGGCGAGCGCTTTGTTCTCCACCAGGACGATCGAACCGAGCAGTTGGGAGTACTTCGTCATCTCGGCGACGTGTTTCTGCCGCTCAGCCTGGTAGGTGTCGAGGAATTCGGGGCGAACCACACCGTCGAGTACCATCTTGATCTTCCACACGATGTTGGCGGAATCCCGGATCCCGGCCGACATTCCTTGCCCGGCGAATGGCGGCATGATGTGGGCGGCGTCGCCCAGTAGCATCACCCGTCCGATTCTCCATTCGGCGGCATTGCGCACATGGAACGTGTAGTCCCAGGTGCGCTCGATCCGGACGTGGGACTCGTCGATCCCGGCGTCGGGCTCGTCGCTGGCCTTGGCGGAAAATTCTTTGAGCATGGGCCACAGTACGTCGTGTTTCTGCATGTGGCCGATGTCCTCGGACTGCGCGCACCGCCACTCGTAGCGGTGCATCCCACCGGGGCACGGGCAGTCGACTCCGGGACGGACCGGGTCGCAGATGAACTTGAAGTGCGGTGTTCCCGGCACCCGGCGGAGTAGTTCGCCCTGCACGTCGAACCACTTGTCCGGGTATGAGGTGCCGCCCATGGCGAAGCCAAGGGCTTTGCGGATCGGACTGGAACCGCCGTCGCAGCCTAGGACGTAGCGGCCGCGCACCGCGAATGACTCGCTGGTACCGGGTTTTCGGATCTCGACGGTCGCGTTCTCGGTGTGGTTGGTGACGTCGAATGCCTCCCATCCGCTGAGCATGGTGATCGTCTCCGCCCGCCTAGCCACCCCCGCACGCAATTCCTGCTCCAGCCAGGGCTGGTGGAAGAAGTTCTGTTGGTAGTAACCGTTGTCGGAGATCTCCGGGGCGAGCCGGAGGATCTCCTTGCCCTTCGCTGTCACGAAGGTCATGGTCAGGCCCTCGTGCATCGTCGCCCGGATCTTGTCGACGAGACCGATGCTCTGGAATATCCGGAGAACCTCGTCGTCACAGGCGATCGCGCGCTGTCGTGGGAAGATATCGGTTTCCCGCTCGACAATGAGAGTCTCCAGGCCGAGCTGCGCGGCGAAGTTCGCCGCCGTAACACCTGCGGGCCCGTAACCGACGATGACGAGGTCGTAGATCTTCGACTCGTCGGGCTTGTCTGAACTCGGCACATCGACCGTTATCGATTCGGCGGTGCGGTGCGCGGCCAAACCGTCATCGGAGGGCCGTTCCTGCAGAGTTGCCATCGCTTTTGCTCCTTCGTCATTGAGGGAGGGGACCCAGGGGCTCAGGCCGACCGGCCGGCCAGCACGTCGCCCTCGATGTATGCGGCGTCGTCGAGCTCGTCGACGACGGTGTTACTGATGCTGCCCAGACCCTCGATCTCGATCCGGACGGTGTCCCCGGCGCGCAGATAGCGGGGCGGGGACATCGCGTGGCCGACCCCTGCCGGTGTCCCGGTGGCGATGATGTCACCGGGTTCGAGGGTGCACGCAGTGCTGATGTGGGCGATGATCGCATCGACGTCGGTCAGCAGGTCCCGGGTCGAGCCGTCCTGGCGGAGTTCCCCGCAGACCCAAGTCCGTACCCGAAGGTCGTGTGGGTCGGGAACGTCGTCGGTGGTGGTGATCCAGGGGCCGAGCGGGCCGTGGGTGTCCCAGCTCTTGCCCAGCGTCATGGTAGGAGTCGCGAGTTGCCAGTCGCGGACGCTGACATCGTTCACGACGAGATAGCCGCCGACGACCTCACGGGCGCGCCGGGCCGGCACGTGCCTGCACCGGCGACCGATAACGACCCCGAGTTCACCCTCGTAATCGATCTGCGAGGAGGCCCGCGGCCGTACGATCGGGGAGAACGGACCGGTAACGCACGTTCCCTGCTTGGTGAACACGACCGGTACCTCGGGCCGCCGCATCCCCGATTCCTTGGTGTGGTCGGCGTAGTTCAGGCCGACCGCGAGCAACTTGCCGGGGCGGCGAATCGGTGACTGCAACTCGACGTCCCCCAGATCGAAGTCCCCACCTGCCCGGGCTACCTCGTCGGCCTTCGGCAGCCGGCCTTTCGCCGCCCGCTCTAGCAGATCGATGAGCAGGTCGTCTGGGGAGGAACCGGGCCGTGGAAGCAATTCCGTGACAGTGTCCGCGGCGACCGAACCGACCTTGGTCGGCCCATCGCCCACGGTGAATCGTGCGATACGCATGCGATCAACTCCCCAATTCGAATCCGGGTGGCGGAGGCTGGAAGTTCCAGACAGAGATGAACTTCTCGAACCTGTCGGCGGAATAGATCTCGACTGGACGTTCGAACGGGTTCTCGTCCATGTTGGAGTTGATCTCGACCCTATTGTTCGACGGATCCTTGACGTACAGGAAGTTGTTGGCGCCGAGACCGCCGTGTTTGCCGATACCCCACTCGCATCGGTCGACACCGCGAGAGCAGATCCGGTCGGCAATCTCCCCCATGTGGTTGAGATCCTCAGCGAGGAAGGCAACGTGGTGCAACCTCGTCGACGGATCGTCGGTCGCCATGATCGCGACGTCGTGGTGCTGCGCAGTGATGTGTGTCCAGGCAGCGCCCCATCCGTCGGGCCCCTCGACCGCGTCGGAGGTCGCGAAGCCGAACGTTGTACCGAGCCAGTCCGCATAACCTTTCACGTCCGGAGCGAGCAGGTTCATGTGGTCGGTGTCGATCGGCGCGACCCCCTGATCCCGGGCCGTGTTGCGCACTCCCGTCGGGCGCTCGTCACTGGCGACGATCTGGAACGCGACTCCGGTGGGAGTCTCCACCCGGATCGCGTCGTCGATGGCGGGAAGATCCACCGACACTCGCTTCACTTCGGTGCCGCGCGCCCGCAAGGTGGCTGCGAGATTCTCCAGGGACTGTGTCCCGTCTATGCCGAAGGAATACGACTCAAGACCGCGTCCGGTGCCCTGCGTATCGAGCCGGAGCGCGAGGTCGACATGATGGTCCCCGCCGCAGGTGAGCAGCGCGAGATCCTGGTTCTTGTCGACAACCTGAAGGTCGAGCGCCCGGGTGTACCACTCCAGCGCAATATCCAGATCGTGCACCCGGATCGTCGCGAATTCCAGGCGATTCAGGGGAGCGCGCCAGCTTGCCGCCCCTTCATTCGCCTCCGATGCCGCCATGGTGATACCTCCGTTCCCAGCCGCCGCCCCTGGCGGCAAGTCGCTGCGATGTGAGTCATAGGTCTACCCAGTCAAGATTTGATCTGTCAAGTAACTTTCGAAAGTTGTGCCACTTTTTAAATCGGGCTACCATGCTTGCCATGGTGAAGAATGGTGACGGATCCACGCGGACGAATTTCGTTTACGCCGCAATCCGTGCCGACATCCTGGGAGGGCGGCTGGTGCCAGGCGAGCGGCTTAAGTTCCCCGTGCTCAGCCAGCGATACGAGACGAGCGTGGGTGCGGCACGGGAGGCGTTGATCCGACTCCTCGGTGAGGGGCTGGTGAAGAACCAGGATCATCACGGCTACACGGTGACCCCGTTGTCGCATCGTGAGCTCGTCGATCTCACCGACGCGCGAGTCGAGATCGAATCTCTGGTGCTTCGGATGTCGGTCGAGTCGGGTGGCGTGGAGTGGGAGTCCCGGCTACTTGCCGCTCATCACGTGCTTGAGCGGGCACCGTTCTTCGCCGATGGGGACATCGATCATCCGGGTGACCAGTGGTCGGCGGCACATGCGGCGTTTCACCTCGCCCTCATCGACGCGTGCCCGAACCAGCATCTGCTCGACGTGGCGTGCGCCTTGCGCGAAGAGGCGGAGCTCTACCGGCAGTGGTCGGTGTCGTTCGGACAAGAGCCGGATCGCAATCTCCCGGCGGAACACGCGGCATTGCGTGACGCCGCTCTGGCGAAGGAGCCGGAGCTCGCCGGACGCCTGATCCGCGAACACATCGCGCACACCGCGAACCTGCTCATCTCCTGCGCGGTGGACGACCCCCCTGCGTCGAATTCGGCCTGAGAACCCCGGCGCCGGAGGCGCACGTGCTGACCGTGTATCCCTGCGCAGCACACGTGATCAGGCACTGAATCGATGACCCGACCGGTGGTTCGGCTGCGGGCACCGCCAGGTCATCGGAGCACGATACGCGGTGTCGACCCGAAGGCGGCGCTTGCCGGAGGGGCAGGCCGGTCTCGCCGACGCTGGGCGGCGCCGAAACCGCTTGCACGCCGCGATCAGGGGCCGACTGCGATCCCGGACGCACTCATCGACGGCGTCCTGGTCTGGAGGCCGAAGCCGGCGGAGACCTGGTCCAGCATCACACCGGATTCACGGTTACCCGTGACCTGGCCGCCGTTCTCGCGGAACCATCGGCGGTACGGTCCGGGTGCGGCAGCATCCGTGCGATCCGCGCATCGGCGGGCGGCCTCGGAGTCAGGGATCCCTTCGACAGCTTCGTTCAGCCGATTGATGCACAGGTCGCGAGCGCTGATTCGAGTGTGATCGAGTCGCGCAGTAGTCGCCGGCGGATCGCGAGCATGGTGGCTGGGGAGTCGATAGTCGTGATGCCGAGGACGTCGTTCCCGTGATGGTGTACGACCGCTGTCGCGGTGCCGCTGTTTGGAACGGTCGTGTTCGCGGTGCCCGGCACTCCGGCGATCTGGATGGTGTGCTGGTATTGATCGGACCAGACATAGGGGAGTATGGCGCACTCGGCGCGTGCTTCGCCGGCGATACGGCGGCCTACGAATGCGGCCTGTTCGCCCGCGCTTGTCCAATGCTCGAGGTGCATTCGGCTGCCGTAGCGCGGGTTCTGCCATTCCGCGCAATCACCGACGGCGAATATTCCGGGAACGGATGTCTCCAGGCCGGCGCCGCAGTACACGTGCCCGTCGCGTGTCAAGGTGAGTGACGAGCTCTCGAGCCACGCAGTGTGCGGTACTGCGCCGACCGCCACCAGGATGTAGTCGCAGTCGATCGAGGTCCCATCCGAAAGGGAGAGGCGGGCACGGCCATCGGCTGTGCCCGCGGCGGTTGTTACTGCGGTACCGAGGTGAAGCGTCACTCCGTTACCGTGGTGGATGCGCGCCAAGACCGCCGCGGCCTCGGCGGGTACGCCACGGGCGAGCAGACGTGGTTCGGCTTCGATGAGGTGGACTACCGTGCCGCGTGAACGAGCCGTGGATGCGGCTTCAAGGCCCAGGAAACCGCCGCCGACGACGACAAGGACCCGATTGGGGCCGATCGAGTCGCGGATGGCGGCGGCCGAGGCGGCGGTCCGGATGTTCCCGGCGGGAAGGCAGGGATCGGCTAGGGCGGGGAGTGTACGTGCGGTGCTACCGCTGGCGATCACGAGTTTGTCGAATTCGACGACGCTGTCCTCGAAGGTGACCGTACGCTGCTCGGCGTCGAGTGCCAGTGCCCGCGCGCCGGGCCGATGTTCCACCGCCGCGTCCGCGAGGGCCGCTGAGGTGGTCAACGACCGTACCGGGGTGTCGGGATGAAGAAACTGTTTGGACAAAGGTGGTTTGTCGTAAGGCAGCCCCACCTCCGCGTCGGCTACGATGACTCGATCCCGGTATCCTGCGGTGCGCAGCGCGTGGGCGCAGCGCACTCCGGCCACGGAACCTCCCACGACGAGAGTTCCGGTGTGTACCCGGGCTGGTGGTGTCGAACCGCTAAGAGTCATCGGCCTGGATGGCGTTGGCCGGGCAGTCGGCGACGGCTTCGCGGACAGCGGATTCGTCCGCTTCGCTGAACTCCGTTTTGCGCAGGTAAGCGATATCGGTCGCCGGGTCCAGATCGAATACTTCGGGCGCGGCGAAAAGGCAGTTTCCGTGACCGCTGCACAGTTGGGTGTCGATGGTGACCTTCACTGGAATGCTCCTTCGTCGAACACAAGGGGTAGAGAACGCGGGCCGTGGTGAATACCGCCGACCAATGCCCCGAAATCCGGTGTTCCCGCAGGAACGAGTGCCGGTAGTTCCGCGAGTCGGGTCAGGAGAAGCTTGAGCTCGGTGCGTGCGAGGACCGCACCTGGACACTGGTGGATGCCGAATCCGAAAGCCAGATGTCCACGCAGACCGCGGTCGAGGTCGATGGTGGTCGCATCGGGGAATTGCGTTTCGTCGCGGTTGGCCGAGGCGAGCGCGAGTAATACCCTGGATCCTGCCGGAATCGTCTGACCACCGATTTCCACGTCACGTGTCGTCTCGCGGGCGAACAGTTGTGCCGGACTGCCGACGCGGAGCGCCTCTTCGACCAGTACCGGAACACGGTCAGGATCGTGGCGGACCGTCGTCTGCAGCGACTGGTTCCGCGCCAAGAGATGTGCCAGCCACCCCGCGGCATTGGTGGTCGTCTCATGCCCGGCGATCGCGAAGGTCAGCAGGACACGTTCGAGCTCGTCGTCGGTGACCGGACGGCCATCGACCCGGGCGGCGAGCAGCTCGGTGAGGTAGTCGTCGGGCAGGTGGCTTCGGTGGCGGGCGATTTCCGCGCGGATCACCGCACACAATTGACTCCGGGCTTCGTCGAGGGAGCGCTCGGTGATCTGATGCCACGAGTCCTCGGTCAGCTCCCGAAGTTGGGAGATGGTGTCCGGCTGAAAGCCCACCACCTCCTCAAGAACCGCCAACGGCATGGGCAAGGCGACCTGACGTACGAAGTCGCCGCCGCCGTTTTCGTGGTAGCCGTCCACAAGACCGTTGATCAGATCGGTCAGGAATGGAGTCATGGCACGTACCGACCGCGAGGTGATCCGTGCGGTGAAGAGTTTGCGATAGTCGGTGTGCAGCGGCGGGTCGAACTCGATCGGGATCGATCGTCCCGTACCGATGGCGGGGATACGGATGCCGCCCGCGGAGGAGAACGTGGCCGGATCCCGAAGGGCTGCGCGAACATCGGCGTAGCGGCTGAGTACCCAGAATCCCCCGTGCTCCGCGGAATAGGTGACTCCGCGGGCGCGCAGACCGGCGTAGTCGGCGAAGATCTCCTCGCTGGACAGCGGAGCGTGGTGATCGAAAGGGCATGCCGGGAATGTCGGCGTCGTGGTCATCGCGGGTGCTCTCCCTTTGGTCTACGGGTGTGCTGGTTATTGCTCCAGTCGGCGCACGAGGTAATCCCAGACCTGATAGACGGCATCAGCATGAAAGATGTGCCGACGTTTGGATTCGGACTCGGCGGGTTCGGACCAAGACGGCCACGAGTCGAATCCTTGTGTGATCCATTGCTGCTGAGCGGCCCGTTCCAGGATGATCGCGGCGACCGTGGCCACTTGCAGGGTCGGGCCCACGGTGACGATACCGTGGTTGACCAGGAACACTGCGGACGCGGCGCCGAGGGTAGCCGCGAGACTCCCGCCCAGTTCAGGGGTGAGGATCAGGTCGGCGGTATCGGTGAAGCGCGGAATCTCCGGTGGGACGAAGTAGTTGGCGGCGTGGCTGACCGGCCGCAGTGGTTGCCCGGCAGCCGCCAGTGCTACGGCGTACGGGGAGTGGGTATGGACGACACCACCGACGTCGGGGCGGGCGGCGATGATTTCGGTGTGGATGGGGTATTCGCTGTGCCGGGGGCCGGCTCCCTCGAGCACATCGCCAACGGGGTCGACCAGTTGCACCTGGTCGGGCGTGACCTCTTCGAGCCCCCAGCCACTGGCTTTCATCCATACTCCGCGCCCGTCAGGATCACGGGTCGATGCGTGCCCCCAAATGAGATCACCCTGGTCGGAGCTTCCGAGAATGCGTGACGAGAGTGAGACAAGCTGCCGGATTTCTTCGGTCTCGGACGAGTTGGTCATAGCGCGTTCCTTCGAGAGGTTCAGCGGTGGACGAGGCCTGCGTTGACGCTGATGGTCTGCCCGGTCAGGTAGGCAGCGTCATCGCTGAGCAGGAATGCGGCCGTGCCCAGCATGTCGTCAGGGCAGGCAGTCCGGGGAAGTGCCTGTGCCGAGAGCATGGTCTCGCGTTGTTCGGCTGTGACGGTTTCGCGCGGTACTTCGGTGTAGACCGGTCCGGGAGAAAGAGTATTCACCCGTATCCCGAACTGGCCGAGCTCACGGGCCATGGAATAGGTCATGCCGTGCACGCCGCCTTTGCTGGCTATGTAATGCAAGTAGCCGGGCCGGCCGAGCAGGACCGCGTCGGAACCAATATTGACGATGCTGGCGGTGCCGGCCTTGGTCAGCAGCGGCAGCAGTGCCGAAACCGTCAGCCACGGTCCGCGCAGGTTGACTGCTTGTACTTCATCCCATTCTTTGTCGGTGATCTCCCAGAACGGTTTCATGGTGATGGTAGAGAACACCGCCGCATTGTTGATCAGTCCGTCGATGTGGCCATATGCCTCGGTCAGTGTCGCGGCGAGCTGTTCGCAGGACGCACGGTCGGTGACATCGAGCGGGTGCGCGTACGCCTTTCCGGGCCCATCGAGGGTGGCCGCGCAGGCTTCCAGTTTTTCCCGGTTGCGGTCGGTCAGCACGACGTTGCAGCCCTCATCGACGAGGCGGCGGGCGTAGGCGGCGCCGATGCCCTGGGCCGCGCCGGTGACCACAATCGTCTTCTCTTCGAGTGCGCGGACGCTCATCGCAGGCTCCATTCCCGGTACGAGGGTTCTTCGGCGGGGACGATCTCGGTGCGCAGCAAGGTGAAACAGCCTGGGCAGGATACTTGGCGCAGCATGATCCCGCGGTCCACGAAGAGCGCGGGATCGGCGTGTATGCCGGGCCCGGCATCGACCGAGGGCCGCGCATGACGCAGGGCCTTGTTCATAGGAGAGCTGCGCGAATCGCCGATGGTCGTCTCGCAGTGGCGGCAGACCACGGCCCCATTTTCGTCGGTGCACAAGTTGAAGTCGATGATCATCGGCGCGCTCCGCTATCGATCGGGGACTGCTCGGGCTCGAGCCCGACACGGCGGCGACTCAGCTGACGGCGGAGGGTCTCGGTCGCCTCCGGATCGGCACGGCCCTCGTCGGCGAGTACGACACCGTATACCGCGTGTGCGGCATGCGCGGAAACTTTACCTTCGCCCACGTCTTTGGCGACTCTCTCCGGTTCGCGATGTAACGGATCACCGATGCCCCCACCACCTTGCCAATGGGTGAAGTACACGTCGCCAGGGGTCAGATCGGTCTCCAGATGTGGGGGCACTACCTGGGTTCGGCCCCCGAGTTGTTCCAACGACCGCGGGATCTTGCCTGCGGCGAACTGTTCGCGGACCCCGGCGTCACGGACGAGGACGTCCCATTGTGTCGCGGCGGGATAGGCACCGGACAGACCGGCCGCCTGCGGGACGGCTTTTCCGTTGGCCGAGACAACGAGGTGTACCTCGCCGACCGGGGAATCGTGCGGTATGAAACAACTCGATGCGCCGACACCGCCGCGCCACCGGCCGGGCCCACCCGAGTCGACTTCCTCCCGCCGCCACAAGTACAACATGGGAAAGTTGAATTCGTTGATCTCGACATCGGCGGTCCGGCCCATGGGGATGCAATGGGCGCCACCGGTATCGACGCCGTCGTTGTCGACTCTGGCACCCAAGCCTCCCGCGGTGGGGTCGCATATCATGGTGGCGAACCCGCTGCCACGCTGATCTACGCCCGAAAGCAGTGTGAGGTCCCAGGTTCCACAGCACACACTCATGGCGGAGCGGCCGAACTCGGGATGGGTGATCAGCATTTCGGCGACCGTTTCCGACACGGCGTTCTGTGTTGCCCACGCGGAGTTCACCGAGGCCTTGCCGATTCCCGCGGGAAAGGTGCAGTTGTTGATCGTGCCGGGTTCGCTGATGATGTCCATACACCGGAAGACCCCACCCGGCGACCAGGACATCTCCGGACAGAGCATCGTGAGCATGACCGGCAGAATGCCGCCGCGCAGTCCCGCGTACGTGCAGTTGATGATTCCCTCGACCTGGAGGTCGGTACCGGTGAAATCGAAGGTAAGCCGCTCGCCGTCCTTGGTCATCGCGACGACGATCTTGTGGATCTCGCGGTCACCGGAACGGCCGCCGTCCTGGTGTGCCACCGATGACCAGGTGCCATCGGGAAGTTCCCGCAACTTCGCTTTCAGCCGTGCCTCGGCGTCGTTCATCATCTTCTTCATCACGGCTTTGACCGTGTCCGGTCCGTAAGTGTCGATCAACGCCGTCAGCCGGTCATGCGCGACGTTGTTGGCTCCGATCTTGGCGCGCAGGTCGAGACCGACAAGTCTCGGAACGCGCGAGCGGCGCAGGTACATGTCCTCGGTGTCCGCACGCAGCTGGCCTTCTTCGACGATCTTGACAGGGGGGATCGGCAGGGACTCCCAGAACACGTCGCGGCCGTCGACCGACCAGCTTCCGGGGGAGACGCCCCCGAGGTCGACCTGGTGGGCGACCGCGGCTGTCCAGCAGAACAGCTGGCCGTCATGGAACAGTGGCGCAAGGACGGTGACGTCGTTCTGGTGCAGTCCACCACCGACCCACGGATCGTTGAGCAAGAACTGGTCGCCCTCGCGGATGCCGGGATTGGCGCTGCGATTGGTGAGTGTCCAGCGCGCGGCCATATCGAGGGCCGAGCCCAGTTGCATGTTGTAGAGGCCGACCTGCACGGTTTCGCCCGCCTCGTCCATGATGCCGGTGCCGAAATCGTTGCAGTCGGTGACTACGACCGAACCGGACATACGTTTGACCGCGTCACCCATGTCGTCGGTGACGGCCACGAGTCGGTGCCTGATCACTTCGTAGGTCAGCGCGTCCAGCCCGGCCGTGATGTCCTCGCTGACACGGTGCAGGATGACGTCACCGAACGGGCCGGAGGTCTGGAGTGGCTGGCCGGACTCGGCGAAGCGCTCGGAACCGGCGACGGGGATGACGGGCATCAGTGCTCCTCAGTTTCGGTGCGGTAGCGGATGACGAGGTTGCCGAGCCGGTCGACCGTTCCCGCTGTTCCCGGAGGCAGGGCCACAGTGGTCGTGGGCGCCTCGACGACGGCGGGGCCCATGACACGGTGGCCCGCCTTCAGCGCACGATAGTCGTAGATCTGTGCCCGCTGTCTGCCGACACGGACATCGAGGAAGACCTCGCGCTCACTGCTGGGAATGGGATCCCCGGTACTACGGGCGTGATCGGGCAAGGTCGGCGTGATCGGCAATGTGCCGACCGCGCGGACCCGGTAAGTGATCAGCTGAAGTCCCGCATCGGGAAATCCGGTTCCCTTGCCGTACACGGCTTCGTAGCGGTCCTCGAAGTCGCGGCCGATGTGGCCGATGTGCTCCGCGGCGAGTTTGCCGCCGGGCACGGGTGTGGACACCTCGGCCATCTGCATCGTGTATCGAATGTCGGCCTCACGCTGATAAGTGACCGTGGAAAACCGGAGGCCCTGTTTGGTCAATCGTGCGTCGAGTTCGGCTTCCAGCTCGGCGTACACAGCATTGACCGCCGCCGGATCGACGGGCATCGGCGCGGGTTGTGACCGTTCCGCGGTCAGGATGATGTCGGAGGCGGCCAGGCCGTAAGCCGAGAATACGGCCGCGGTCGCGCCAAGCGGCACCACAACCTCGTTGACGCCGAGGTCGGCGGCGTAGTTGGCGCAGTGCATCGGGCCCGCGCCACCGTAGGCGTAGAGGGTGAACTCCCGAGGGTCCTGACCCGAGTTGACCACGACCTTGCGCACCAAATCGGCCGTCTGGGCGTTCTGAATCGCGTAGATCGCCGCAGCGGCGTCATCGACCGACATGCTCAGGGGAGTGGCGATCACTTTGTCGATCGCCTCACGGGCCAGCTGGGTTCGCAGCTTTTTGCGGCCACCGAAGAAGTTGTCGGGGTTGATGATCCCCAGTACGAGGTCGGCGTCGGTCACCGTCGGCTCCCAGCCCCCATCGCCGTAACAGGCGGGGCCTGGGCTGGCACCCGCACTGCGCGGTCCGACCTTCAGGTTGCCGGCAGTGTCGAGCCAAGCGATCGCGCCGCCACCGGCGCCGATGGTGTGCACGTCCACCGTCGGAGTGCTGATCGCGTACTGATTGAGCACGGTACTGGTGGTTGCCACCGGTTTCCCGTCGACGACCAATCCCACGAGGAACGTCGTTCCGCCCATGTCGGTGGAGATGACCTTGCCGGTCTCCAGTGCCTCGGCCATCCTGGTACAGCCGACCACCCCGCCGGTGAGCACCGATCCGATGGTGGTGATGGCGCGCCCGGGCGCATCCGCGGCGCTGACACAACCGCCGGATCCCTGCATCACCATCAGTCCGCCGGTGAAGCCCCGTTCGCGCAACCTTGCCTGCAACGGTTCCAGGTATGCCCCGAGGCGTGGCCCGACCTGAGTGTTCATCAGCGTGGTGACACTGCGCGAATATTCTCGAATGCGCGGAGACACTTCGCTGGACAGTGCCACGTACAAGCCGGGCGCCTCTTCATGGATCAACTCACGTACGCGCTGCTCGTGCGCGGGGCTGTGGAATGACCACAGCAGCGATACGGCGATGGCCTCGACATCGTCGGCGAGCAGTGCGCGTACCGACTCGCGTACACCGTCCTCGTCGAGGGGGACGATTACGGCCCCCTTGTGGTCGATCCGTTCGTCGATCTCGGCGATTCGCCCGCATGGCACCAATGCGGGCGGCTTGGAGGTCCTGGCCATGTGCTGGATCTCGTCGCTGCCGAGACCAGCGTAGCGGCCCTCCATGTTCATGATGGCGATCGAGTCCGCGTGCCCGCGGGTGGTCAGAAAACCGACACGCGCCACGTCGCCGGTCACCAGGGAATTGAGCGTGGAAGTGGTGCCGTGCACGATGTACTCGGTGTTGGCCAGCAGCTCGTTCGGATCGGTGCCGAGGTCACCGGCAAGTCCGTCGATCGCGTCGAGAAAACCGTCGGCGAAGTTCGGCGGCGTAGACGGTGTCTTCGCCGTCGCGAGGCGGTTGTGCTGGTCGGCGGCGAAGGCATCGGTGAAGGTGCCGCCGGTATCGATGCCGATCACGTACGGCATGGCAGACGTCCTCTCATTCTCCGGAATTGGTGCCGGTTCAGTAATTGACGTTTATCGTTTTCAGTTCGGTGTAACTGAGCAGTTCTTCCAGGCTTTCCTCGCGCCCGACGCCCGAACCCTTGACACCTCCGAACGGCACGTTCGGAAAATGCCGGGAAGAGTCGTTGATCCAAGTGAAGCCGGCTTCGAACTCGTGGACCATGCGGTGGGCACGGGCCACGTCCTGGGTCCACACACTCGCAGTGAGGCCGTAGTCGACGTCGTTGGCGATAGCGATGGCCTCGTCCTCGTCGGTGAAGGAGAGCACCGACAGGAGCGGGCCGAACACTTCCTCCTGGGCGATGCGCGAGTCCGGCCGCACTCCGGTGAACACCGTCGGAGCAACGAACAGGCCCCGTTCGAGATTCGAAGGCGGGCCGCCCCCGGTCACCACGGTGGCGCCTTCGCTTTTCGCGGTCTCGATGTAGCGCAACGTTTTCTCGTATTGCGCCCGGTTGATCATGGTTCCCTGTTCGGTGGCCTCGTCGAACGGGTCGCCGATCCGGCGGCGTTCGATCAGCGCGACCACTTTCTCGACGAGCACATCGTGCACTTCGCGTTGTACCAACAGCCGGGAGTTCGATCCACAGGACTGGCCAGACCACGTGAAATTCATGCCGAACACCGCCCCCTTGGCGGCCGCGTCGAGATCGGCGTCGGCGAATACGACCATCGCGTTCTTCCCGCCGAGTTCCAGGGTCACGTCTTTCACGGCGGTTTCGGCCGCGGCACGTTGGATAGCCCGCCCGGTCGGTTCGGATCCGATGAAACCGATCCGGCGCACCTGCCGATGACGTACAAGGGCATCGCCGATCGCGGGTCCGTCGCCGACGACGACGGAGAGAACACCGGGCGGGAAGATGTCGGCGGCGAGCTCGCCGAGACGTAGCGCCGAAAGCGGGGCGGCCTCTGGCGGTTTGAGGATGGTCGGATTCCCCGCCACCAGCGGGGCGCCGATTTTGCATGCGAACATCAGCGGATGGTTGTAGGGCACGATCCGGGCCACCACACCGACCGGTTCCCGAACGGTGATATGCAGACCGTGGGAGGCCGGTACCGAGGTTCCCTTCAACTCGAGTGCCTGCCCGGCGAACATTCGCAGCTGCATGACCGCAGTGGCCACGTCGGCGCGTGAGTTGCTGATGGGCGACCCGGCATCGACGGTGTCCAGGAGTGCCAATTCCTCGCCATGCTCCTCGATGGAGTCCGCGAGTGCCCGCACCAGTTCCGCTCGCTCGGTATTCGGCGTTGCGCGCCATTTCGCTCGCGCGGCGTGTGCGGTCCGCGCCGCAGTATCGACGTCGCCGACGTCCGCGTCCGGTGCCTCGGCGATGACCATTTCCCCATAGGGACTCACTCGCTGATAGGTCCGGTGGCCGGTGGCGGAGACGAGCGTGCCGTCGATCAGCAGTCTCCACTCGCGGTCGAGCAATGCGGTTACCGCCGCCGGAACCAGTGCTGCGGCCTGATTCGTCACGGACCAATTCGGCTGCGCGGATGACGCCTGTGTCATACGATCACTGTGGCGCATTTCTGCGAATAAGGATATAGTTTTCTGCTGTGAAGAATAAGCCAACCTATGCGGTCGAGTCCGTCGACCACGCGTTACACCTGGCTCAGCTGCTCCAACAGGAAGGGCCACTGCGGGTCACCGACGCCGCATCGCGTCTGGGCGTATCGGCTTCCACCGCGCATCGATTGCTTGCCATGCTCGTTTATCGTGATTTCGCCGAGCAGACTTCGCAGCGACAATATACCGCCGGATATTTGCTCAGGCCAGCACAGCAGTCCGAGGCGCCGCTCGCGCTGCTACGGCGCATCGCCGTGCCGCATTTGCAGGCACTGACTCGCCGGGTGCAGGAGTCGAGCAACCTCGTGGTGCTCGTCGGTGCCGAGGTTCGTTTCCTGGCCACAGCCGAATGTGATCAACTGCTCCGGGTAGGCGATCGCGTGGGACAGGTCGTACCGGCCCATCTCGCCTCCGGTGGCCAGGCTCTGCTCGCCGAGATGTCCGGGAGTGCGATCGAAGAACGTTATGAAGCCCATGGCGAGGTCGAATTGCGGAGCTTCCGGCGAAAGCTTCGTACGGTCCGGAAGCGCGGCTTCGCGATCAATGATCAACTGACCGAACGCGGTGTCACCGCCATCGGCGCGGCTTTGCACCAGCCATCCGGAGAGCCCACCGCGGCCATTTCGATCTCGCTGCCTAGTGCTCGATTCCGACGTGACGATCTGCGCGTCTGGGGAAACGAAATAGTCACCACCGCCACGGTCATCGAGCGGGATCTCGAAGCAGGTGGGGCACCCGTCCAGTCGCAATGACACGATTGTGTCCCGAGCAACAGGTACCGAGCGCGAATACCGGGATATTGTGAAATGGATGTTTCTGCATAGCAGAAAATTCTGTCTCCTGAATCGGATTGACGGCACGATGGGTGGCGCCACTGGGCAATCCGAGCTGTGCGGCGCGGAGGCCCTGTTCTTCGACGGCCGGGAGAGGATTCGACGGCCAGGGAGTCAGACAAGTGCAGCAGCAATTCTATCTCGACGGCTACAAACCCGGAGACCCATTCATCGCCGAGCCCGATCCGCGCATGGCAGGGCGCTCCAGCGGGTTGCCACGCGTGGCGGACGTCGTCATCATCGGGTGCGGCCCTGCCGGGCTATTGCTGGCGGCCCAACTCGCCCAGTTTCCCGAGGTCCACACGGTCATCCTCGACCGGCGGTCCGGGCCACTCGAGGTCGGCCAGGCGGACGGTGTCGCGTGCCGCACAGTGGAGATCTTCGAGACGTTCGGTTTGGCGGACCGACTCATGCAGGAGGGCTATCAAGTCAACGAGGTCACTTTCTGGCGTCCGGACCCCGCGAATCCCGGCTCGATCGTGCGCACCGGCCGCATCAAGGACGTCGAAGACGACCTGTCGGAGATGCCGCACGTAATCGTCAACCAGGCCCGGATGCTGACCTTCCTCCGAGAGCACATGCGTCGCTCAGCCGCCCGCTTGAAACCATACTACGGGCTACATGCTGCCGACGTGCGGATCAGTACGGACAGCACGGATGAGTATCCGGTAACGGTCGTACTACAACACCTGGAGGATTCCAGCCCCACCGGGGAGACATCAACCATTCGCGCCCGGTATGTCGTCGGCTGCGAAGGCGCGCACAGCGTCACGAGGCAGGCCGTCGGACGTCAACTCGAGGGAGAGGCCAACGGCCAGTCCTGGGGCGTACTGGACGTGCTGGCCATCACCGATTTTCCCGATATCCGGCTGAAGTCGGCGATCAACTCCGAATACGGCAGCATTCTCATCATCCCTCGAGAGGGCGGCTACCTTGTCCGGCTCTACATCGAGCTAGACAATGACCGCGACGGCGAAATGCTGCGCAACCGTACCGTCACCCCACGCAAACTCACGGCAGTCGCCAACCGGATCCTGCACCCCTACAGCATTGACGTGAAACAGGTTGGTTGGTGGTCAGTCTATGAGGTCAGCCAGCGGTTATGTGATCGCTTCGACGACATCGCGGGCGGCGAGTTCGATACGTGTCAGCCCAGGGTATTTCTCGCCGGCGACGCCTGCCACACACACAGCGCCAAAGCGGGACAGGGGATGAACGTTTCGATCGCCGACGCGTGGAACCTCGGGTGGAAGCTTGCCACGGTGCTGCGTGGAACCTCAAGACCAGAATTGCTGCAGACCTATTCCCCGGAACGCCAGGCCGTAGCCCAAGAACTCATCGATTTCGATCGGACATTCGCCGCCATGTTCGCCTCCCATTCCGGCCAGTCGGAGACTCCCAGCTCGGCTCGATTCCAGGAATATTTTCGCGAACAGGGGCGGTTCACCGCGGGCGTCGGAGTTCGTTACGGTCCTTCGCTGCTCACCGCGCGGCCGACACACCAACATCTCGCCCAGGGATTCCAGCTCGGGACACGTTTTCACTCCGCCCCCGTGGTCAGGCTCGCCGATGCCAAGCCCATGCAGTTAGGACACGCGGCTCGCGCCGACGGAGCCTGGCGGCTCTACATGTTCGCCGACCAGGCCCGTCCGGACCGTCCGGATTCATGCCTACGTCGAATGGCGGCGACTCTGGCCTCACCGCACTCACCCATCGCACTGTTCACTCCACCCGATGCCGATCCGGACTCGGTCATCGACGTGCGCGCAATCCTTCAGCAACACCACCGAGAACTGACTGCTAGAGAGCTACCACCAGCCTTGTTGCCCCGCAAAGGACCATACGGACTTATCGACTACGAGAAGGTCTTCTGCCCCGACCCAGCCCTCGATATATTCGAGCGACGTGGAATCGATCGCCAATGCGGAGCGCTCGTCCTCGTCCGTCCCGACCAGTACATCGCCCACGTGCTTCCACTTGACGCCCATGAGGAACTGACGCATTTCCTGCGAGGTGTCCTTATCGAGGTGAGCTTGGGGTTCCATCGAAGTCGTGGAGGCTAGACGGTCAGGAGTGACTGGCTCGATATGGAGTGTGCGTGTCAGCGCTGCGGGTGATACGGCGGCCGAGATGTCGGACTGGGGCAGACCGGCCCCTGGGTCCTCCTCGACCTCGACTGCAGGCCGTGTCCCCGGGGCAGAGTGCATGATCGGTACGAGTCGGCCGAGTTGATCGATGTGATCGCTGACGCCGATAACCCTCGCGAGCCGCGAAGCTGGGTGAACGATCGCCGTGCCGGATAGCTGATCGTTTCCGCTCAGGCTGCCAGTTCGGGTCCCGGCCCAGGAGCGCCACGATCCGGTCTATGAGCTTGTCATCGGCGGGTTCGGGAAGCGGGGCGCGGTAGGTGTCGGAGGCGCCGGTCAGCGGACTGTCCCGTGTGGTGATGCGGCGTGCGACCGCTACGGCTGCTGGATCGCGCGGCCCTGCAGCGCAGCGCGCTTTCGGTGACCGGGCAGCCTTTTTCGCTATTCGTGCGCGAAGACGTTCATCGCGGAGTAGGAGGCGTCGACGCGTTGCATCGCGTCTTCGGCTCGGATGTGGTCGGCGCGTGCGGTCATGGCAATGAGTGTTTCGACCACAGTCAGTGCGGGTGTGAGTGAGGTCCGGGGTGTGGGGCTGTCGGAGGGGGCGATGAGGGCGAGTTGCGCCGAAGTCGTGAGTGGCGATACTTCGCTGTCGGTCAATGCGATCACCTTCGCGCCGGTGGCCGCGGCCGCCGCCGCAGCGTCCGCGGTCGCGCGGTAGTAGCGATGGAAGTCGATGGCGATCACGAGATCCTCGGGTGCGAGCAGGCCCAGTTGCTGAGCTGTCGCGACGGGGTCCGCGGGCTGATCGGCGGCGATTCCCAGTAGTCGTAGTGACGAACCGAGGTGAGCCGCGACGGGAGCGGCGACGCCGAGCCCCAACAGCAGCACCTGGCGGGCTCGAGTCAGGGCTTCCGCGGCGTCGGCGAGAATCGCGGGTGAGACCGTCCGGGTCAAATGTTCGAGGTTGCGCCGGGTCTGTGCAAGGACCGCGTCGAACATTGCAGCCGAGTTGTCCGGTTCGGGATCGCTGGCGAGTTCCTTGAGGAAGTGCGGGTATTTCGAGAGCGTGGACCGCAGGGAGCGTTGCAGATCAGGGTAGCCCGCGAATCCCAAGCGCTGCGCGAGTCGCACCACGGTGGCGGTGTGCACGTCGGCGCGTTCGGCGAGGTCAGCAGCGGGTAGATAGGCGATGGCATCGAAATCCTCGAGCATCGCCCGCGCCACTTGACGTTGCGCTTTGCCCAGTGAAGGCGCCAGCGCAGCAAGTTGCGCGCGCAGCTCGTCAGGTTCGGCCATCAGCTCATCCTCGCAGTTCCCCTGATTGTCATGAACGAGCGTGCCGCACCAGTGCAAGCAATGCAAGTATCTTTGCAGATATTTAGATCACGCGAGATTGCTTGCAAAGAGGCCGTTTGGCTGGTTAGTGTTCCGGCAGTCAACGTCTTGGTGAGGAGAGCGCATGTCGTGGCGGGTCGGAGTGGACACCGGGGGAACTTTCACGGATGTCGCACTGGTCGATGAGCGGCGTGGCTTGGTCGCCGTCCGCAAGGTGCCCTCCATCAAGGAGGATCCGTCGGCGGCGATCATGGCCGGTGTTCTCGGTCTGCTCGCCGAGTACGGTGTCTCATACGGGGAGATCGCCCGTTTCAACCACGGCACGACGGTGGCGGTCAATGCTGTGCTCGAGGGTGCGGCGACCCGCACCGCGTTGCTGACCACGGCGGGATTCCGCGACGTGATCGAGCTCGCCCGGCAACGTCGGCCGCACTTGTACGACATGTCGGTGCGTAAGCCGGTACCGATCATCGACCGGGAATTGCGGTTCGAGATCGACGAAAGGCTGGACATCGACGGGGTGGAGGTCCGTCCTGTTGACGAAGGCAGCCTTGGGGCGGCGATCGCCGGGATACGTGATTCCGGGGCCGACGCGATCGCGGTGTGCCTGCTGCACTCCTACGCCGACCGGCGGCATGAAGTGGAGGTTCGCAGGCGTCTCCAGGAGGTGTTGCCCGGGGTGCCGGTCTCGGTCTCCAGCGAGGTGCACCCGGAGTACCGCGAGTACGAGCGATTCAGCACGACCGCGGTCAATGCCTCTCTTGTCCCTGTGATGCGCCGCTATCTCGATCGGCTTTCCGATGCGGTCGCCTCGGCGGGCATCGCCTCGCCCGTGCGGGTGGTGCAGTCCAACGGTGGTCTCGCGTCCACCGCGACGACCGGGGAGCTCCCGGTCTCCACCCTGTTCTCCGGGCCGAGCGCCGGGGTCCTCGGTGCCGCTGCGCTGGCTGCCGAGGCAGGGGTGCGCGACATCATCACCTTCGATATGGGTGGCACCAGCACGGATGTCTGTCTCGTGCGCGGTGGGCAGGTACCGATCGTGCACGAGCGGGAGATGGATGGCCGCCCGATCATGGGCGCGATGGTCGACGTGGTCTCGGTCGGTTCCGGTGGTGGATCCATCGCCTGGGTCGACGATGGCGGACTGCTCAAGGTCGGTCCACGAAGCGCGGGCGCCGCCCCGGGACCGGTCGCTTACGGCCGTGGGGGGAGCCGCCCTACGGTCACCGATGCCGACTGTGTGCTCGGCTATCTGCACCCGGACGCGCCGCTTGCCGGGACGCTTCGCGTCGACATCGCGGCCGCGGCAGGTCAGTTGGAAGCGGAGGTGGGCCGACGGCTCGGGCTTGATGCGGTCGCGGTCGCCGAGGGCGTGCTTCGGGTCCTGCAGGCCGATCTCGTCCGCGCCGTTCGCACCGTTTCGGTCGCCCGTGGCACCGATCCTCGTGCGTTCACGCTCGTCCCGTATGGCGGCGCCGGGCCACTGCACGCCTCGGCTCTCGCTCGCGAGCTCGGCATCCGTCGCGTGCTCGTCCCGCCTGCTCCCGGCATCCTGTGCGCCTACGGCGCTCTGGCCGCCGATGTGCGCGGCGACTTCGGTGCCACCTGCGTAGCGGAAGCCACCGAAACCGGGCTCGCGGATATCGTCGCCGCCTACAAGGGGCTTGACGAGCGTGCCACCGACTGGGCCCGCGTGGAGTCGGTCACCGATGCCGTGCTCACCGAACGGCGCATCGAACTGCGCTATGCCAACCAGAGCCATGCCCTCGTGGTGCCGCTGCACGGCGAACCGGACGCTGACTCTTTACGGCAGGCGGTCGCCGATTTCCATCGGCTCTATGAGAAACGGTACGGCTACACACTGCCCGAGGAACCGGTACGGGTCGTCGCCGTACGGCTCACCACGACCGCGCCGACCGAACGCTCGTGGAGCTCGCAGCCGATGCCCGAGGGACAGGCCACCCCGACCGTGCGCGACATCTTCGTCGACGGCACCTGGACAAGCGCCGAGGTCTACCGCAGAGAAGCGCTTCCACTCGGCTGGAGCTGTTCCGGTCCGGCGATCGTGAGCCAACTGGACGCCACGACCGTCGTGCTTCCCGGACAGAACGCCGGCATCGACGAGTACGCCAACCTGATCATCGAGGAGACACGATGACCCCCGCCGACACCGCAGCGGAGCTGGACCCGATCACTACCGAGGTGATCGGCAGCGCGTTGTTCGCCATCACCGAGGAGATGAGCAGCGCGCTCATGCGTACCGCCTACTCGCCGAACATCCGTGAACGCGGCGATTGCTCCACCGGTCTGTTCGATGCGCAGGGTCACGTTCTCGCACAGTCACAGCGACTGCCGCTGCACATGGGGTCGCTGCTCGGCTCGGTGCGGTCCGTGCACGAGCGCTACCCGGTGGAGACACTGCGGTTCGGAGACATGTTCGTTGCCAATGACCCTTACCACGGCGGGGGCTCACACTTGCCCGACGTCAACGTGGTCGCGCCGATCTTCTTGCACGACAGGCTCATCGGCTACGCGGCGAGCACCGCCCACCACTCGGATGTCGGTGGCATGGTCGCGGGCAGCGAATCCGCCGACTGCCGCGAAGTGTTCCAGGAAGGGCTGCGACTGCCGCCGGTGAAGCTGGTGGGCTCCGGTCGTGTGCAAGAGGACGTGATCGCGATCGTCGCTCTCAACTCACGTGTGCCCGTGGACCGCGGCGGTGATCTGCACGCGCAGATCGCCGCCAACCGGATCGGCCAGCAGCGGCTTGCCGCACTCGCCGAACGCTACGGTACGGACCGGTTGCAGGATTACGTCGACGATCTTCTCCGGGCGACAGAACGGCGTATCCGGGCCCGCTACGCGGAGATCGAGCCCGGCGCGTACGAGCACGACGAGTACCTGGATCCACTCGCCGATGGCACCCCACTGCGGATCCACGTGCGGCTCCAGGTCCGTGACGGCAGGCTGGTCTTCGACTTCACCGGCTCCAGCCCGCAGCTGCCCTACGCGCGCAACATTCCCTCCTACGCCCTCGCAGCCACCGCGTTCTGTGTGGTCAAGACCCTGCTCGATCCAGCGATCGCGACCAACGACGGCTTCTACCGGAGTATCGAGATCATCGCACCAGAGGGCACGATCGTGAACCCCGTGGAACCTGCCCCGGTCGGAGCCCGCGCGCTGTCCTGCGGCGTGCTCGCCGACGCGATAGCGGGCGCGCTCTCGCTTGCCGCCCCGGACCGCATGGTCGCCGGTTCCGGTCCGCACCAGCTCGTGGTGTTCGCGGGCCTCGACGAGCGCACCGACGACTACTTCGTCAACTACGAGACCATCGCCGGTGCGCTCGGCGCAACGGCCACCCACGATGGCCTCGACGCAGTGCGCATCTACGCATCCGGCGCCGCGAACCTCCCGGTCGAAGCGCTCGAACACGCCTTTCCCCTGCGGGTGGAGCGCTACGAACTGCGCGACGGTTCCGGCGGTGGTGGCGCACATCGCGGCGGACGGGGAATCCGCCGCGATTACCGGCTCCTTGCCGAAACCGCGCGCCTGAGCCTGACCGGTGAACGGCACATCGAACCCGCACGGGGGACACGCGGTGGCGCCGACGGTGCACCCGGTCACTTCGTCCTGAACCCCGACCGAGTACAGGAAGCCGAGCTGCCGCGGATCGCACGGGACATAGTGCTCCACGCCGGTGACGTGCTTCGCGTCGAGACGCCCGGCGGTGCCGGGCACGGGGAGGCCGGCCGATGAGCACCAGTGTGCGGGAAACCAACGTGTTCGAGCGCGCTCGGTGCGAGTTCCGGGTGCTCGACCGGACAACCTACCTCGACGTCGCCGGGCGGGCGCCGATGGCCGAGAGTGTCCACCAGGCGATGCTCGACTATCTGGAGGTCTGCCGCACCCGAGGCGCAGACAAAGCGGAATGGTCCGCCCGCGTCGAACGGCTACGGGCGCGCACCGCGGCCTTCCTCGGGGCGGACGCGGCAGAGATCGCGTTCATGAAGAACACCTCCGACGGACTGAACTCGGTCGGCGCCGCGCTGCAGCTCGGCCCCGGCGACAGCGTTCTGCTCAGTCCGGAGTTCGAGCACGCCAACAACGTGTACCCGTGGGTGCACCTGCGGGACCAGGGCGTCGCGGTGCGCACGATCCCGCTGGGACCGGAGGGATCCGTCCGGCCCCACGATGTCGCCGCCGTCATCGACAAAAGCACCCGGCTCGTGACGCTGTCCGCAGTGTCCTCGTGGACGGGCGCACGGCCGGATCTGGCCGCCATCGCCGACGTCTGCCACGAACACGGTGCGTTCTTCCTCGTCGACGGCGCCCAGGCGCTCGGCGTGGTCGACGTCGACGTACATCGCGACCGCATCGACGCGCTGGCCGCCGCTACCCAGAAGGGTCTGCTCGGCATGTACGGGCTCGGCGTCCTATACTGCCGCGCGGAGTGGTTCGACCGGCTGCGGCCACCGTTCCTGTCCGTCGCGGGCGTCGACCGTGTGGGCCTGCACGAATCCGATCTCGGCGATTTCGAGAATGCCACCGCCCTCGATTCGGCGGCCCGCTTCGAGGTCGGCAATCACAATTTCGCCGGGCTCTTCGCGCTCGAGGCCTCCCTCTCGCTCCTCGCGGAGACCGGAACAGCGGCCGTCGAGCGCCACGTTCTCGACCTCGCGGACGAACTCACCACAGCGCTGACCGACGCGGGAATTCCACCATCGCTACACCGTGCCCAGTCAGGGATTGTCTCCTTCGCCGTGCCTGATCCCGAGTCCCTGGTCGGGCGGCTGGCCGCTGAAGAGGTTCGCGTCTCAGCCCGGCGCGGCACGGTACGCGCCAGCCTGCACCTCTACAACAACCGCTCGGACATCGAACGGCTGATCAACCTTCTCTGAGTCTCTCTCCACCACGTGCTTCCCGCTGACATGACCGACAAGGAAGTCACAACATGAACAGCAGCACCGCACCCGCGCAGACAGCATCACGACGCGGCACGGTCAACATCCTTGCCGCGAGCACCATCGGCTCGATCGTCGAGTGGTACGACTACAACATCTTCGCCACCAGCTCCGCCGTGGTGTTCCCCACGGTGTTCTTTCCGCACGCCACCCCGTTCGTCGGGACAATGGAGTCCTTCGCGACGTTCGCGGCCTCGTTCTTGCTCCGTCCCATCGGCGCTCTGATCTTCGGCCACTTCGGCGACCGTCACGGTCGCAAGACCTCGCTCATCGTGACTCTGCTCATGATGGGGCTGACCACCGTGTTCATCGGACTCATCCCGTCGGCTGACGCAATCGGCTCAGCCGCACCGCTGCTGCTCGTGCTTTTCCGCCTCGTGCAAGGCGTTGCGCTCGGCGGCGAATGGGGTGGCGGTGTACTGATGACCACCGAACACGCAGCCGAACACCGGCGCGGACTCTGGGGCGCTCTGCCGCAAATCGGAAGCCCCACCGCCAACCTGTGCGCGAGCGGCATGATGGCACTCGCCGCCGCGATCAGTGGGAATGCCTTCATCGAGTGGGGATGGCGTATCCCGTTCCTGGCAGGCGCCGTGCTGCTCGCGATCGGTTTCGTCATGCGGCGCACCGTGTCCGACAGCCCCGCCTTCCGGGAAATCAAGCAGCAGGGCAACACCGCCCGTTTCCCGCTGCTGTCCCTGTTGCGCCACGATACGAAAACCTTGCTGCTGGCTGCCGGCACCCGCATCGGGGTGGACGTCGCCTACTACACCTTCGCCACGTACAGCCTCAGCTACCTGACCCGCAATCTGCACCTCGACACCAACATCGGTTTCATCGCGCTCGCCGTGGGAGCTGCGTGTGAGGTCGTCGTCATCCCAATGGCCGGTGCACTCTCCGATCGGATCGGCCGGAAGAAGGTCTTCCTCGGCGGGCTGACCGTCTTCGCGATCTGGTCGTTTCTGTTCTTCCCGCTCGTCAGCTCCGGTTTCCAGGTACTGGTGATCCTCGCCTTCGCCGTCGCGCTCGGCCTCGGCCACGCCGGCACCTGGGGCATCATGGGTTCTCTCTATCCCGAACTGTTCCGCACCCAGGAGCGATACACCGGCGCCTCCTTCAGCTTTCAGCTCGCCGGTATCTTCGGCGGAGCACTTGCCCCCTTCATCGCCACCGCACTGGTGTCCTCGTCGCTGGGCATCGCCGGCGTGGCGATCTATCTACTCATCGCCTGTGCCCTCAGTTTCGCCTGTGTGCTGGCTCTGCCAGAGACCCGCTCGGCGAACCTTCGCGCCGCAAACGAGGAAAACCGCCCCGAAACCGGCTGACAGCAGCGACCGTCGCCGCCGTCGAACGAGTGACCACAGCACACCCGATCCGCAGCCTCTGCTCAGGACGAACAACGAAGAGCGGCCTGATCACGGCTCGGGGCCGTTTGCCGGCACCTGAAGAAAGGAACGTCAGTGACGATGTCACACGAAAAGATTGGCAGTACGCGGCTCTCCGGCGACAACCCTGCCGACGATGGGTCCGGCACCCGCGACTTCGCCGACGAGCAGTCCGGCTACCGCACCGGGATGACAGCGCGTCACCTGCAGATGATCGCGATCGGCGGCGCTATCGGCACCGGGCTGTTTCTCGGTGCGGGGGGCCGGCTCCACGAGGGAGGCCCTTTCCTGGTGGTGATCTACGCGGTATGCGGCCTTTTCGCCTTCCTGGTGCTGCGCGCCCTGGGCGAGTTGGTGCTGCACCGGCCTTCCAGCGGCTCGTTCGTTTCCTACGCCCGCGAGTTCTACGGTGAGAAGCTGGCGTTCGTCACCGGCTGGATGTATTTCTTCCACTGGGTCTTGACCACCATCGTCGACTGCACCGCCGTGGCACTATACGTGAAGTACTGGTCCCTGTTTTCCGCTGTCCCGCAATGGGTTCTCGCCCTGATCGCGCTGCCGATCGTGATGGGATTGAACCTCATCTCGGCGCGGGTCTTCGGCGAGACGGAGTTCTGGTTCGCGCTGGTCAAAGTCGGCGCCTTGGTGACCTTCCTGATCATCGGCATCATCGTTCTTGCCGGCGGCTGGCCGACCGACGCGGGGCCGACCGGTGTTACGATGATCACCGACAACGGCGGGATACTGCCACACGGCGCCACCATCGGCTCGGTGCTGGTTCTGTCCCAGGGCGTTGTCCTCGCCTTCGCCGGGACCGAACTCATCAGTATCGCCGCCGGCGAGACCGCGAATCCACAGAAAGTGATGCCTCGAGCGATCAACAGTGTCATCGTGCGCCTCGCCATCTTCTACTGCGGGACCGTGCTCCTGCTGGCGCTGTTGCTTCCCGCGCGCCTGTACTCCGCGACCCAAAGCCCGTTTGTCACCTTCTTCAGCCACTTCGGCGGCCCACATGTCAGCGCCATAGCCGGTACGGTGATGAACTTCATCGTCTTGACCGCGGTGTTGTCCAGCCTGAACGCCGGCCTGTACTCCACCGGCCGCGTCCTGCGCTCGTTGTCCCACTCCGGCGCCGCCCCGCGGGCGCTCGGCCGGATGAACCGGCGCGGCGTACCTTATGGGGGTATTTTGCTTACTGGGGCGATCGGATTGTTCGGTGTCATCCTGAACTATCTCGTTCCCTCGGAAGCCTTCGAGATTGCGCTCAACACGACCTCACTGGGCGTCATCTGCAGTTGGGCCACCATCGTGCTGTGCCAGATGCAGCTACGACGCTGGTCACTCCAGGGCAAGCTCGAGCGCCCCGCCTTCCGGCTCTTCGGCGCCCCCGCTACCGCATGGCTCACGCTCGTCTTTCTCGGTGCAGTGCTGGTCCTGATCGCTTTCGACTACCCAACCGGTACTTACACCATCGCCGCCTTGCCCGTGGTCGCCGGGCTGCTGATCCTGGGCTGGTATCGCCGCCGCGGCCGAATCACGGCAGTGGCTGAACGGCGTCGACTGGGCGCCAAACCCAACCCGGATTCGTGGGGTCCCGAACGCGAACCGAAGTGATCGGTCTGAGGGATGATCGTGCAAGCCTTTTCGGTGGCTTGCCGATCATGATCCGAAAAGCCGAAGCGGGCCGAGGCCGGGGTGGTGGCTCGCGCGAATCGTGGCGGCCGCGAATGAACGGCACTGGGTGATGGCGAGGAGCGCCGGTAGTGGCCGCGGTGATGCGCAGGTGTCCCAGGAGCGTTCTCGGTGAGAAGTGGGTGGTTGCAGGTCAGAACCCGCTCTATGGGCGTGTCGGAATCTGTTTTCCCAGGAAATCTGCGAGGGAGGTTGGTCTGGATCGGTTCGGGTTGGGCATCTTCGGTCGGTGCCGTCCCCCGCGGGGGACGGCGTAGTCGTGGCGGCTGGTGCCATCCTTGCTATCGCTTGTGTCGATCTTTTCCGGCGAAGGGACTGGTGGGCGCGAACCTCAAGTAAGGGGGCGACGTACTTGGTGAGTGTGCGGAAGTCGCGAGCGGAGCCACGTGAATGCTCGAGTCGATCGTTGATGGTCTTGTTGGGGCCCATATTGGCGCCGACCGACCACGTCGAAGCATGACGGAAAGAGGACAGGGTCGATGTTTGCGTCGCGACCGCAGTCGAGGGGTGAGACGTCTGGCGGCATTGCGCGAGACGATCTTGAACGGGACGGCTATAGAGTGGTGCTGACCAGGTCGGGTCTGTGCGGCAGGGTGTACTAGGCTCTCTTATGAGACGAGGTCATTCGTCGTACTGCGTCTGTAGAGGCGCGTGATCCCTCGCTTGGGAGAGAATTCGAGTCTGTGACACCTACTTCCGGAGAGCAGGCACATTCGACTCTAAGGCCTCTACCAGAAACTATACTCACGTGATCCGTCACATGAACCCCGGAGATCCCACCGTTCGCCGCGAGTTCGTGCCACGACTCATGCCACGAAACTGGGATCACGCTCCGGGCGTGTCGCCCTAATTCTGCTGGCAGCAGGTGAACCCAAACTGTACGAACTCGGCATTCCGTGGAGTCGATGCGCGACGCATCGATGTAGTGCTCGGAGAAACAGCGGGTGCGGCTGACGATCCCCGCGTGCAAGGCTGGGGTGCAAACCGAGGGGGTGCGCGGCGTGCACGCGGGACGATCCCCGCGCGTGCGGGGCTGGGGAGCGAGATGACCTCATCCGGCTGATGGAGGAAGGACGATCCCCGCGCGTGCGGGGCTCGGACTCGGGTGTTCGTGACCATGTGCTGTCCTACCGGACGATCCCCGCGCGTGCGGGCTGGGAGGACGGGCGGCATGAGTGGCGACACCGAGTACGGACGATCCCCGCGTATGCGGGGCTGGGGGCTACTGCAAACGGGTGGGTTCTTCCTCACGGGGACGATCCCCGCGCGTGCGGGGTTGGGTCCTCTTGGGTTTTCATGCGGAGCTCCGGCTCTGGACGATCCCTTCGCGGCCGCTGTGTGTGGTTGGTTCGGTTCGTGGTTGACCTGAACGATTTCGGAGGGGCGGAACAGGTGGTTCGGGTGCGGCGGCTACGGCGGGGGTTCGGCCCGGTGGAGATCGTGGTGGCACCGGTGCTGAAGGGGTGTCTTGCCGTAGGTGCGTTTGAAGGCCGTGATGAAGGCGCTTTCCGAGGTGTAGCCGAGCTGCACTGCCAATTGGCCTACGGTCGCGTCGTGGTGGGTGAGTTCGTGTGCGGCGATCCGCATGCGCCATTCGGTCAGGTAGGCGAATGGCGGGATCCCGGCGACGGTGCGGAATCGCGCGGCGAAACCGGTGCGGGACATAGTGGCGCGGCGGGCGAGTTCGTCGAGCCGCCACGCGTGGGCGGGGTTCTCGTGCAGGGCTCGGGCGGCTGGTGCCAGCCGCGGATCGGCTAGGACGCGTAGCCGGCCTGCGGGCAGGGCGTCCGGCTGAGTCAGGTACGCACGCAGGACTTGGACGAGGAGCAGTTGCGCGAGGTGATCCCGGGTGAAGCTGTGGCCGGGACGGTCGCAGCCCGTTTCCGTGTCTAGTTCCTGCAGCAGCCAGCCGAAGGCCGAGGCCTGCGGGTGTGTGGCGGAAATGTGCAGCAGCGGCGGCAAAGCCTGCACCAGCAGTGCCTCGCCGCCCGGTTCGACGGTCACTTCGCCACCTACGCCGGAGAATTCGTCCGCTGTCCCGATGCGATGGTCGGGCACCGTCATCGTTTCGGCATCGACCGGCAGCACATCGGCATCGGTGCGCAAGACGAAGGGATGGGAACCGTTCACCGCGATCGCCTCGCCGGACCGCAATTCGACTCGCTGTTCGCCGGAGGCGAAGGTGCAACTCCCGCGCTGCACGGCGATGATCTTGAGCCGCCCGCGGGACGGGAAGCGCAGAGCCCATCGGCCGCTTGCGGACAGCTTTCCGGTCAGGCGGCAGCGAGCGCCGGCGAGGGCGAGCACCTGGGAGAGCGGGTCGGGGTGCCGGTGGGCGAGCATGCCTGTACTTTCGCGCTAAAAATTGGGACGCAACGCTATTCACCGTACACTGTCTCTGGTGAACACTGGGGTCATGAACCTCGCTTCGTACCGCACCCTCGGCCGGACCGGCCTCCGGATCAGCCCGCTGGTCCTCGGCACGCTGACCTTCGACGATCCCGGCTGGGGTTGCGATCAGGACACCGCGCTGCAGCTGCTGCACCATTACGTCGATGCGGGAGGAAACACTCTCGACACGGCCAACGGCTACGCCGGCGGCCGAGCGGAACAGACCATCGCGAAATTCCTCAAGCAGAACCCGTCGCGGCGGGACGCGCTGGTGCTCGCCACGAAGTTCGCAGGCAACATGCACCCCGGCGACCCCAACGGCGGTGGTGCCGGCCGCAAGGCGATCTTGCGGCAACTCGACGCGTCACTCACCCGGCTGGGCACCGATCACGTGGACCTGTACTGGCAGCACTACTTCGACCGGCACACCCCGATCGAAGAGACAATCGGCACCCTGCAGGACCTGATCACCGCGGGCAAAATCCGCTACTACGGCCTCTCCGACACCCCCGCGTGGGCCGTCACGCGCGCGGCGAGCCTCGCCGAATGCCGCGGCTGGGCCCCAGTCGCGGCGATTCAGGTTGAGTACTCGCTGCTGCAGCGGACTGTCGAAGGTGAGCTGTTCGGCGCGGCCCGGGCTCTGGGCATCGGCGTGACGCCGTGGGGTCCGCTCGCGGGTGGGGTGCTGTCCGGGAAATACACCCGGACCGGTGACGCCGAGTCAGGCCGCGCGGACTGGGCCAGCACCCGCGCACGACTGACCGACAACAACTTTGCCCTGCTCGACGTACTGCACGAAATCGCCGCTGCACAACGCGTTCCGGTGTCCGCCGTCGCTCTTGCCTGGGTCAATCACCACCCCGAAGTGACCGCGACGATCATCGGCTGCCGCACGCTTGAGCAGTTGGAGAACAACCTGGCATCCCTTGCCGTGACACTTTCCACCGACCAACTCGCCACGCTGGACACCTTGACCGCCCCGTCTTTACCCTTCCCCTTCGCCTTTCTCGACAACACCGCGGCCGACCTCGCCCAAGGCGGCGCGACGATCAACGGGATACCGTCCCGAAACTGGCACCCGTCCCAGTGACCAGCACGAACCGCCGACGTCGGCGGTCGGCGATGCGGCCAAGCCGCGGTCCTGCCCGGTGCGCTGAGTGTTTCTGCGACACAACCGCGACACGGTGTCCACGAATGGCGGACATCGGCTCGGCAGGCTTGGACTATGACCTCAACTGAGACCATTTCGTCCACTGCGGGCAAGGAAGCGCACCGGGTGCCGAAGGGTCGTCTACTTGGCATCGACGGATGCCGTGTTCGCTAGCTGAGCAGTATAGTCGGGACGTGAGATAGCAACGCTCACCAAAGAGGCACGGAGTGCTGATATGCATGAGACCGCACTGGGGAAGACATCCATCGAAGTCAGCGAGTTCATCTTCGGTGCGGGCGGGATCGGGGGAATTGGCAGCGTTCCAGTGTTCCGCGGTCACGGAAACAGTGCCGAAGAAGGGATGAGTCTGCTCGACAGGGCGCTGGAAATCGGCATCACGGTAATCGACACCGCGGATGTCTACGCGGGCGGCGACAGCGAGCGCACTGTGGGCGAGTGGCTCACTTCTCGTAAGCCGCAGAACATGCTCGTGACGACGAAGACGGGCGGTCACGGCAGGCCCGAGAAAAGGGGCACCGACCTGTCGCGCGAGCACGTCGCGCGGCAGTTGGAGCAAAGCATCGGCCGCATCGGTCGGGTCGATCTGTTTCTCTCCCACGGACCGGATCCCGATACGCCAGTCGAGGAGACGCTGACGGCGTTCGCGGCGGCGCAGGAGGCGGGCCAGATTCGTGCGTTCGGGATGTGCAACGTGGACGCGCCGCTACTCGAGCGCATTCTGGCCGTCGCAAAACGTAACGGCCTGCCCCGGCCCGAGTGGATCCAGAACAGCATGAGCCTGCTCGACCGCGGCAGCGAGCGCGAACTGCTGCCTCTGGTCATGGGTGAAGGGCTTGGGTTCACCCCGTTCTCGCCGCTGGCGGGCGGCGTTCTGTCCGAGCGGTATCTGGACGGCGCCGAGATCGCCCCGGACAGTCGGATCGGGTTGGCCGGCGAGACGTACTACGCGGGCAGGTACTCCGAGGAGAACCTGGCCAAGGTAGCGGCCCTGCGCGAGTTGGCCCGGGAACGCGAAGTCAGCGTGGCCGGCATCGCGCTCGCTTGGCTGCGCGCGCATCCGGCTGTGACCGCGCCGATCGTCGCGCCAAGCAAACCGGCGCAGTGGCAGGCTGTCACAGAGGCGCTTCGGCTGGGCCTCGACGAGGAGACCTTCGCCCAGATCGGCGCGATCTTCGAATGACGTCGACGTTGAACAAATGGTCAAAGGTGACCGCGCAAAGTGTTGATTGCCCTCATCGGAACGCCTGTTCAACCGTTCTTGCGGGTTGTTCGACCAGATCTGCCGCCAGATCTGTTTCGGAAACCCGGTGAACGACAACAGCTCCGCCCGCGCTTGGTCGAGATGATCGGCCACTCTCGGGAGTTTCTCGGCGAGTGCGTCGAGCATCCGATCGTATTGCGCCACAACGCTTTCCGTGTCCGCCTGGTCGAACACCGAGTGCCACAACGTC
>NZ_KB905388.1 GCF_000379465.1 Sciscionella marina DSM 45152 | reverse complement strand
CACCGAGGTGGGCCAGGACGACGCCGGCTACCCCGCCCTGGTCGGACAGATCCCTAGCAGAGCACCCCGATGGGGCCGAGCGTGTCTCGAGTCACGACCANGGGTGGGACGACCGACGCCAACCCTGCCAGCCGGTCCCAGACCAGCCACCGGAAAGACTCACAGCGTGTCTGATGGTCCTCTGCCGTCGCGAGCGGGAGCCAGATCGGCGGTGTTCCTGCGGGACACCCGCGCCCGAGATCGGCAAGGCGGAGGATCGAGCCGCAGCGGGTTTCTGCGGTGACTGACGACAACGCCGCGAGGCGCCGACATGGCACGCGGCGGCACGCCGCCGACATTGCAGCGCAGCAGGCTACGGGGCCGTCAGGCGCGCCCTGGCCGGGTGAGCGCCCGGGATCGCGCCTCGTCGAGTACCACGGAGCTGGTGAAGTAACGAACCTCCGAACGCGAGGCGAGCGTGTCCACGAGGAACGTCTGCAGATGCCCGCTGTCGGCGACCGCGACGTGCAGCAGGAAGTCGGCCTGCCCGCTGACGTGCAGCAGGTTCAGCGTCTCCGGCTGGGTGAGGATGAACCGCTGGAAGGAGTTCACCACCTCCCTGGTGTGCGGGCGCACGTTGATGGACACCACGGCTTCCAGGCCGAGCCCGAGCGCGGCGGGGGAGACGCTGGCGTGGATGCCGGTGATCACGCCGGACTCCCGGAGTTTGCGCACCCGCTGCAGACAGCTGGACGGGGCGAGCCCGACCCGCTCGGCGAGGGTCCGGTTCGCGATCGAGGCGTCGTTCTGCAACTCCTCCAGTATTCGCCAGTCCACCGAATCCAGTTCGACTGAAGCACCCATGACACAAACTATATGCGTCGAAGCTGGTGGACTGGGGAATTTCTGTACAGCATGGGTGTGTGCGTCCGGTGTTCGAGGGAGGATTGACGTGCACATCGCGTGGGGACCGTTCCTGCTCGCCCTGGTGGTCATCGTGCTGGTGCCGGGGCCGAACTTCGTGCTGGTCACCCGCAATGCCGCGACTGGGCGCAAATGGGGCTGGCTCACCGCGGCCGGGGTCACCTGCGGGCTGCTGTGTTACGCGGTCGCCGCGGTGCTCGGGCTGTCCGCGCTGGTGGCCGCCGCGCCGGTGCTGCTGACCGTGCTCAAGGTCGTCGGGGTCTGCTATCTCGCCTATCTCGGTATCCGCACGCTGCTGCGTACCAGGAACCGCGGTCCCGAGGAGCCGGACCTGGCCCCGCGGTCGGCGCGCGCGGTGTTCCTGCGCGGGCTGCTCTGCGATGTGCTCAACCCGAAGGTCATGCTCGTCTTCCTCACCCTGGTCCCGCAGGCGATGGACCCGCACGCGGATCCGACCGGTCAGGCCGTGCTGCTCAGCTCGGTGGTGGTGCTCGGATTCGCCGGATGGTGGCTGATCGTGGTCCCGCTCGTCGGCTGGTTCTCCCGGATGCTGGCCGAACCGAAGGCGCGGAAGGTATTCGAACGCTGCTGCGGTGGCGCGCTGATCGCGATGGCCGGGCTGCTGCTCGCCGATTGAATCGCGTTCACCTCACGTTCACGCGCGGTCATGGAAAAATAAACTGTGCCGGAGTTCGAGGTATCGGCTGCCCGGTAAAACATTGTCCGTGGAATGGGTACCCCATGAAGGTGATTGGTTAAATCCAAAAACGGGCGTTCACCGCGTATCGCGATAGAAACCCGTTAATAACCGACACCACCCGTTCATCACCTTGTTATCACCCGGCCGTGGTGGGCTGCTTCACAGCGAGTGGTGTATTGCCACCCGATCGGTGACGGCGTACGGTCCAACTCGTATTCGAGCTTCCGCCGGATCTGCGATGTGGCAGCCGGGCAATTCTTCCCAAGACATGCGACACGAAGCTGTGACACCAGAAAGATATGCGCACTCGTGCATTTCAGCGTGAACAATTAAAGTGTTTGGTGGAAAGCGATGCAATTCTACGATGCTGAAATCGATACCGACATCGAGCCGTTGACCGAGGCGCTCACCAAGCTCGCGGCACGCGAGGACACCGCGTTCACCTTCATCGACTACGGCACGGACGCGGAGGGCATCGAGCACTCCATCAGCTGGTACGAGCTCGATCGCCGGGCGCGCGCCGTCGCGGCGAAGCTGGGCGAGCTGACCGATTCGGGGGAACGGGTCGCCCTGCTGTGTCCGCAGAATCTGGACTATGTCATCGGTTTCTACGCCGCGCTGTACGCGGGAACGATCAGCGTGCCGCTGTTCGCCCCCGAGGCGAGCGCGCACGGGGAGCGGCTGGTCGGCGCGCTCGCCGACGCGGATTCGCGGGTGTGGCTCACGTCCTCGGAGTCCATGGACGCGGTGCGCGAACTGCGGGACAGCCAGCCGGTGCCCCGGCCGAAGAACCTGCTCGCGGTGGACGCCGTGGACAGCGCGCTCGCCGACGACTTCGAGCCGGTGCCGCGCGCCGAGACCGATCCGGCCTATCTGCAGTACACATCCGGTTCCACGCGCAGCCCGGCCGGTGCGGTGATCACCCGGCGCGCGGTCGCGGCGAACGTGGCCCAGGTACGCAGCGCCTACGCGGTCGGGCCGGAGAGCACCTGCGTCGGCTGGCTGCCGTTCTTCCACGATATGGGACTGGTGCAGCTGGTCTGCCTTCCGGTGGCCGCGGGCTGTCCCTGCCTGTTCACCACGCCGTTCTCGTTCACCAGGAAACCGGTCCGCTGGCTGCGGTTGCTCTCCAGGGCCCACGATGCGATCACCGCGGCGCCGAACTTCGCCTTCGAGTACGCGGCCGCGAAACTGACCGATGCCGACCGCGCCGAACTCGATCTGAGTGGGGTGCGCACCGCGATCAACGGCAGCGAGCCGGTGCGGTCGAGCACGATCGCCGGTTTCCAGCAGGCCTGTGGCCCGCTCGGTTTCGCCGAGCAGGCACACCGCCCCTCCTACGGCCTGGCCGAGGCGACGGTGTTCGTGACCGCGAGCCAGGGCCCGCACGTGCTCACCGCGGACCGGGAACTGCTCGGAGCCGGTGCGCTCGAGCTCGTCCAGGAAACCGATGACTGCGCGATTTCCCTTGTGTCGGCGGGAAAACCGGTCGGCCAGCTGGTCCGGATCGTGGATGCGGAGCGCGGCGCGGTGCTCGAGGAGGGGCGCGTCGGCGAGATCTGGGTGCACGGGCCGAACGTCGCGGACGGGTTCTGGCGGCAGCCGGAGCGCTCTGCGGAGACCTTCGGCGGCACCCTCGCCGAACCGGGTGAGCTGCCGGGAACGGGCTGGCTGCGCACCGGTGACCTCGGGGTGTTCCACGAGGGACGGCTCTACATCACCGGCCGGGTCAAGGACCTGATCATCATCGACGGCAAGAACCACTACCCGCAGGACATCGAGGCCACCGTGCAGGAGGCGCACCCGGCGATCCGCAGGGACCGGCTCGCGGTGTTCAGCATCGAGCGGGACGGCAAGGAAGGCCCGGTCGTCGTGGCCGAGTTCTCCCAGCACGTGCCCGAGGCCGAGCGGGAACCGGGCCCGGTCGCGAAAAAGGTGCGCGCCGCCGTCGCCCGGCACCACGACCTGCGTCTGCTCGATTTCCGTTTGGTGCCACCGGGAACGGTGCGGCGTACCTCGAGCGGGAAGATCGCCCGCGCCGCGACCCGCACCCGCTATCTGGAAGCCATCGACGCTGCCGAGAACGGGAGAACCGCATGAACGCCGAACGTCTTCGCCAGTGGCTCATCACGACCCTCGCGGACATCTGCGGCATTGACGAGTCGGATGTGGACACCGCGGAACCCTTGCGGGACTTCGGATTGACCTCGCGGGAGGCGGTCGGGCTCGCCCAGGATCTCGGTGAAGAGCTCGGCAGGGAACTGTCCTCCGATCTCGCCTGGCAGTACCCGACGATCGAGGCGCTGGTGGCCTCGCTGACCGAAGAGCCGAGCGCGGCGCCCGAGGACGCGCCCGCCGCCGTCCGGACCGAGGAACCGATCGCCGTGGTCGGGCTCGGTTGCCGGCTGCCCGGCGGGATCCGCGGACCGGAGGATTTCTGGCGGCTGCTGCTCGCCGGGGAATCCGGGGTGAGCGAGGTCCCGCCCGGCCGCTGGCAGCAGTTCGGGCACGACTCCCCGCAACAAGTCGAGCGGCTTTCCCGGCTGGGCCGGTTCGGCGGATTCCTGCGCGATATCGAGTCCTTCGACGCCGAGTTCTTCGGGATCGCCCCGCGTGAGGCGGCCGCGATGGACCCGCAGCAGCGCATGCTGCTCGAAGTGGCCTGGGAGGCCTTCGAACACGCCGGGATCTCCCCGGAGCGGTTGCGCGGCACCGCGGCCGGGGTGTTCGTCGGGATCAGCGGGAACGAGTACAGCCACCTCACCCTGGACGACCTCAGCCGGATCGACGCGTGGACCGGAACCGGTGCCGCGCTGAGCATCGCGGCCAACCGGCTGTCCTATGTGCTCGATCTGCGCGGCCCGAGCGTCGCCGTGGACAGCGCCTGCTCCTCCTCGCTGACCGCGGTGCACCTGGCCGTCCAGAGCCTGCGCTCCGGGGAGAGTGAGATCGCGCTCGCCGCGGGGGTGAACCTCATCCTCGGGCCCGGGGTCACGGTGCACTTCGAGGAACTGGGAGTGCTCTCCCCGGACGGCAAGTGCAAGACCTTCGACGCGGAGGCGGACGGGATCGCGCGCGCCGAGGGGGCCGGGGTCGTGGTGCTCAAACCGCTGTCCGTTGCCCAGCGCGACGGAGACCGGGTGCTGGCCGTGCTGCGTGGCTCCGCGCTCAACTCGGACGGCCGTTCCAATGGACTCACCGCGCCGAATCCCCAGGCGCAGCAAGCACTGCTGCGGGCCGCCTACCGCAATGCCGGGGTCGCACCGTCCGATGTGGACTACGTGGAGGCGCACGGCACCGGCACGCTGCTCGGTGACCCGATCGAGGCGAACGCGCTCGGCGCGGTGCTCGGTGCCGAACGGGATCCGGAGCACCCGCTGCTGCTCGGCTCGGTGAAGACGAACCTCGGCCACCTCGAAGCGGCCGCGGGAATCACCGGGCTGATCAAGGTGGTGCTCGCCATGGCCAACCGGCGCATCCCGGAGAGTCTGCATTTCACCGAACCCAATCCGCGCATCGACTTCGCGGGCCTGAACCTGGCCGTGGCCGCGGCCCCGCGGCCCTGGCCGAACCACGAGCGCCCGGCGCTGGCCGGGGTGTCCGGATTCGGTTTCGGCGGCACCAACGCACACGTCGTGGTGGAGCAGGCACCCGCAGCCGAGCAGGCCGATCCGGGGGACACCGGGCTCTACCTGCTCGCGGACGCGACACCGGATCGGTTGCGCCACAAGGCATCGCGGTTGCGGTCCTGGCTCGCCGACGAGGGCTCGGCCGTCGAGCTCGCCGATATCGCGCACACCATGGCGCGCCGGGCGAGCGGCCGCCATCGCGGGGTGATCGCGGCGGCGAACCACACCGAACTGCTCTCCGGGCTGGACGCGCTCGCCGGCGCGGTCCCCGAGGAACGGGTGGCCACCGGAACCCGCACCGAACAAGGCGCGGTGTGGGTGTTCTCCGGTCAGGGCTCGCAATGGCGCGGCATGGGTACCGAGCTGCTACGCACCGAACCGGCCTTCGCCCAGGCGGTGGACGAGATCGCGGCCGCGCTCGATCCGCTGACCGGCTGGTCCTTTCGCGAGGTACTGGAAAACGGTGTGGAGCCTGAGGAATTCGCCGAGCTGCAGCCTTATCTGTTCGGGGTGCAGCTCGCGCTCGCCATGCTCTGGCGCAGTTACGGTGCCGAACCGGCCGCTGTCGTCGGGCACTCGCTCGGGGAGATCGCCGCGGCGGTCGTCGCGGGCGCGGTCTCGCTCGCGGATGGAGCCCTGATCGTGGTGCACCGATCCCGGCTGCTCGCGCGCACCGCCGGACTGGGCACCATGGCCGTACTCGAACTCTCCGTCGAGGAGGTCCGCGAACTGCTCTTCGGTTACGCGGATGTGGACATCGCCGCACACAACGCCCCGCGCCAGACCGTAATCGCCGGGCAGTTCGAACAGGTCAGCGCGATCGCCGATTCGGTTGCCGCGCGCGGACTGCTCGGCAGGCTGGTCAACACCGAGGTGGCCGGGCACTGCCGGATCGTCGCCCCGTGCGCGCGCGAACTCACCGGATACGTGTCCGAAGTGGACGGTGTGCTGCCCGGGGTGCCGATGTACCTGAGCGCGAGCGAGGATCCGCGCGCGCAGCGTCCGCTCGACGGCGACTACTGGGTGGGCAATGTGCGCAATCCGGTGCGGTTCGCCGAGGCCGTCTCCGCCGCGTTCGAGGACGGGCACCGCACTTTCCTGGAGATCTCCCCGCATCCGGTGCTGCGGCACGCCGTGCACGAGATCGCCGAGGGCGCCGGGATGCGCCCGCTCGTGCTCGGCACCCTGCGCAGGGACGAGGGGGAGCGGGAACGGTTCGCCGCGAACCGGGCCGGACTGCTCGCGGTCGGCGCGATCCGCTACGCCACCCAGGGCCGACTTGTCGACATACCGGCCACGGCCTGGCAGGGCGGGGCGCACTGGACCAAACCGGCGACCCGCGTCCCCGCTGCGGAACACCCGCTGCTCGGCACCTACAGCGAGGTCCCCGGCGGCACCCTGCACGTGTGGAGCGCCGATCTCGGCCTCGGGGCGCGGCCCTGGCTCGGTGAGCACCGCCTCGGTGGGCGCCCGGTACTCGCCGCATCCTGCGTGGCCGAAATGGCCCTGCGCGCCGGCCAGGTGGCGCTCGGCCTCGAACCCGGCCGCCTCGAAGTGCGCGGACTGCGGCTGCTCGAAACGCTGCCGCTCGGTGAACACACCAGGGTCACCACGACCGTGGAGAACGGCCGGTTCCGCTTGCACACCAAGGAGAGCGAGGGAACCTGGACGCTGCTCGCCGAGGCCGGACTGGCCCAGACCGAGCCAGCACCGGCCGAACTCGGTGAGCCCGCCGGTGAACCGGTGCCGCCCGCCCGGTTCTATGAACGACTGCGCGCGCTGAGCGTGGAGCACGGCCCCGCCTTCACCGGAATCACCGAGCTGCGCACCGGAGAACACGGCGCGCACATCCGGGTGGAGCTGCCGGAATCCGCGCCACGCGGCGGTTTCGGCGTGCACCCGGTGCTGCTGGACGGCTGCTTGCAGGCGATCACCGCCGCTCTCGCGGACTCCGAAGCGGTGTGGCTGCCCGCTGAACTGGGGGCGATCCGCGGTCACCCGGGCGCGGGCGAGGCCGTGCGCGCCGAGGTCAGCGTGCGCGAGGAGGGCGCGGAACCGTATGCCATGGTGCGCCTCGCCGATGCGCAGGACCGGGTGGTTCTCGAACTCGAACACATCGCCCTGTGCCGCAGGACACGGGCGGATCTCGCTGCTCCGCTTCGTGAGCGGTTGCTCGGCCGCACCTGGCGCCCGATCCCACCGGCGCCGAGCGATGCGGGTGATCCGCTTGTGCTGCTCGACGAATCGAGCGAGCTCACCGGCCTGGAATCGGCGCGCCGGGTGGCCTACGTGCTCGGTGCGGGCAGCGATCACGGGCAGGCCGGACTCGCCCGGGTGCTGGACGTGGTTCGCGCGCTCGCCGAGAATCCACACGCCCGGCTGTGGCTGGTGACCAGGGATGCGGCCGCCGTGCTGCCCGGTGAGAAGGGTGATCCGGCGCTCGCCGCGGTGCGCGGACTGGTACGGGTGCTCGCCAACGAACAGCCCCGGTTGCGGGTGAGCTGGCTCGATGTGGACGACCTGGCCGTGGTCGACGCGGCGACGCGGGACGGCGCGGATCCCGAGGACGAGGTAGCGGTGCGCGGCGCGGACCGCTACGGGGCCCGCATCGAACCGGTGCCCGCCCCGGTGGCGCAGGCTCCGCTGGTGCGCGCCGACGGCGGATATGTGATCACCGGAGGGCTCTCCGGGCTCGGGCTGCTCGTGGCGGGCCGGCTCGCCGAACGCGGTGCGGGCCGGATCGTACTCAACGCCCGGTCTGCCCCGAACGAGTCGGCGAGCGCGGCCATCGAGGAACTGCGCGCGCACGGCAGCGAGGTCGCCGTGGTGCGCGGGGACATCGCCGAACCAGGAGTGGCAGAACGGCTGCTCGCCGAGGCGGGCAACCCACGCGGAGTGGTGCATGCCGCTGCCGTGTTCGAGGACCGCACCGCGGCCCTGCTGGACGCGGAAACCCTGGAACGGACCTGGGCACCGAAGGCGATCGGGGCGCTGCGCCTGCACGAGGCGAGCAAGGTCCTCGAACTCGACTGGTGGTTCGGCTTCTCCTCGGCCGCCGCGCTGCTCGGTTCGCCCGGCCAGCCCGGCTACGCTTGCGCCAACGCCTATCTGGACGCCGTTGTCGCACTGCGCCGGGCCGAAGGGCTGCCCGCCGCGAGCGTGCAGTGGGGAACCTGGGCGCAGGTCGGCGCCGCCGCGGATGTGGAGATGCCCGGGGTGCGCGCGATCGCCCCGGAGGAGGGCATCGAGGTCTTCGAACGCATTCTCGGCCAGGAAGGCACATTCGGCGCGGTGCCGCTGGATATTCCGGAGCTGCTCGCGGCTTTCCCCGGCATAGCGGGGATCCCGCTGTTCGCCGAACTGTGCGCGGGGCACGAGGTGGAGACCCGCCGGCCGGATATCGCCGAGATCCGCGATACCGATCCGGAACAGGCCAGGGAACTGGTCACCGGTCAGGTGCTGCTCCGGGTCGCGGAGATCACCGGGCACGCGGCGGAGTCCTTCCCCGCCGAGGTCCCGTTGCCCAGCCTCGGGGTTGACTCGCTGCTCGCGGTGCGCATCCGCAATGCGCTGGAGCACGATTTCGGTGTCGCCCCGACGGTTTCGGTGCTGCTGCGCGGATCGAGTGCCGCGCAGCTGCGGGACTGGATGTGCGCCGAACTCGGTCTCGGCGCGGCGGAGCCGGACGTGGCGACAGCGGCGGCCGAGCCCGAACCGACCGGGCCACGGGATGCCGCGGAACGGCTCGTGGTCGCCGTCTGGCAGGAAGTGCTCGGCGAACCCGTCGGGGTGCGCACCGAGTTCCCGGACGATCCGGTGCGTGCCGAACTGGTCGCCGCGCTGCTTTCCGAACGCAGCGGCCACTCGCAACCGGTCGCCGAGCTGTTCGCCAGCAGGACCCCGGAACTGCAGGCGATGCTGGTGCGCGCCGCCCAGCGAGCGGATGCCGGACCGGTACGGGTACTGCGCGCCGAAGGGGAGGGCGCCCCGCTGTTCCTTTTCCACCCGGGAGGCGGGGACACCGCGGTGTTCCGGCAACTGGTCGACCTGCTCGGCACCGGTTATCCGGTCTACGGCTTCGACCGCACCGAAACCACCGCCTCGGTCGAGGAACGGGTGCGCGACTGGCTTCCCGAACTGCGCCGTCGGCAGCCACACGGTCCCTACCGGCTCGGTGGCTGGTCCTTCGGCGGTTTCCTCGCCTATGAATGCGCCCAGCAGCTGCGTGCCGAGGGTGAACGGGTCGATGTGCTCGCCATGATCGACCCGATCGTGCCGCTGCCCGAACCGGACGGCTTCAGCGAGGTGGAACTGCTCGAGCGCCGGTTCGAACGCTACGGCGAATTCCTGCGCACCGCCTACGGCGAGGACGTCGAGCTGCCCTACGCCGAGATGGCCCGCAGGGACGCGCTCGGCCAGGCCGATCTGCTCGTGCAGAGCATCGTCGACGCCCGGGTGATCGACGAACGGGTCGGCGAGGCGATCCTGGCCCACCAGCACGCCTCGTTCCTGGACGCCCGGCTGCTGGAGCGCTACCGGCCGCAGCCCTATCCGGGACCGGTGCAGTTCTACAGTGCCGGATCCGCGGTGCCCGGCGGGCTGCGGGACGCGCGCTTCGACCGCTCCGATCCGGCGCGCGGTTGGGACGAGTTCTGCTCCCGCCTCGAACTGCGCGTGGTTCCCGGACATCACCTCTCGCTGCTCGATCCGCCGAACGTCGAGGTGATCGCCGAGCACCTGAGCCGGGTGCTGCGCGCGGCGCGTGTGCTGAGTTAGGCCGCGATCCCGTCCAGCAGGGCCAGTTCCGCCTCGCTGAGTACCAGTGTTCCCGCGGTGATGTTCTGCTCCAGGTGCGCGGGATCCCCGGTTCCCGGGATCGCCAGCACATGCGGGCCGCGGTGCAGGGTCCAGGCCAGCCGCACCTGCGCCGGGCTCGCCTCGTGCGCCTGCGCGACCGAGGCGAGCTCGGCCTCTCCCGGTGCCTCGGCCCCGGTGGTGACCGCGAAGAACGGGACGAACGCGATGCCGTGCTCCGCGCACAGTGCGAGCACGGCATCGTCGGCCCGGTCGGTGAGGCTGTAGCGGTTCTGCACGCAGACCACCGGGGCGATCGCCATCGCCTCGCGCAACTGTTCGGTGCCGATATTGGAGATGCCCAGTTCGCGGATCAGGCCCGCCTCGCGCAGTTCGGCGAGCGCCCCGAAATGCTCGGCGACCGAACCGGGTTCCTTGTCCAGCCCGGTGCCCCAGCGCAGATTGACCACATCGAGCCGGTCCAGGCCCAGTTGGCGGATGTTCTCCTCCACCTGGCCGCGCAACCGCTCGGGGCGCGCGTACTCGAACTCCCCGTTTCTGGTCCGGCTCGGCCCGACCTTCGTGGTGAGCACCAGGTCCTCCGGATAGGGCTGCAGGGCCGTGCTGATCAGCTCGTTCGCCGAGCGGGTCGGGGTGAAGTAGAAGGCGGCGGTGTCGATGTGGTTCACGCCGAGCTCGATCGCCCTGCGCAGCACGGTGATCGCCGGTTCGCGGCGCTTGGCGGCCGGATCCCAGGGCATCCCGGTCAGCCGCATCGCGCCGAGACCCATCCTGTTGACGGTCTGCTCGCCGAGTTTCCAGGTTCCCGCGGCGGCCGCATTCGGTGCTTGTGTCATGCCACCAGCGTGGGCGCCCGAAGGCCCGCCGTCCGGATTTGGCAACAAGCTGCCGGCTGTTGAGGCAGAATCGGTGACATGGGAGCACGCGATGCCCGGGACACCGTCACCGTCCTGCGCGGTGAGCAGGAGCTCTACCAGCGGGTCGGCCATCTGCTGGCGGCGGCGACCGACTTCGCATGCGCCGCCAACGACCTCGCGACCTGGGTGGCCGACCAGCGGATGGACGAGTTCACCGCGGCGATGGCGCGGCGCGCGGGCGATATGCGGGTGCGCAAGATCTACCGCGCCGGCCTGCTGCTCGACGTGATCTCGGCGCGCGAACTCGCCGAACACCGGGACCGGTTCGGGGCCCGGATCCGGATCACCACCGATGAACTGAACGAGACCATCGTCATCGACGGCCGGGTCGCCATCCTCGCCGGTGATCGCAGCAGCGGAGTGCGCAGCTACAGCGTCATCAGCCAGCCCGACACCGTGCACGCCGTGCTCGCCCTGTTCGAGACCGCCTGGCGCTCCGCGACCGAGCTCGCCGTCTACGACGCCCGGGTCGCCGAGATCCGCGCTCTCGCGCCCGCCGTGCTCGACCTGCTCAGCCAGGGAACCAAGGACGAGGCCGCCGCCCGCGCCCTCGGCCTCGGCGTGCGCACCTACCGGCGCCGGGTGGCCGAACTGATGTCCGCGCTCGGTGCGGAATCCCGCTTCCAGGCCGGGGTACGCGCCCGCGAACTCGGGCTGGTCTGAAGCGAGCGCCGATTCCCGTTCTGCGGGAATGGGCTGTCGGGCCGGTGGGAGCGCCTTCTACCTTCGGCAGCCGTGGACGCAAGTGATGCGAAGGTGCACCTTGTCCTGCTCGGCAGGGTGCCCGATGGAGCAGGCGGCTTCGAGCGCGCCAGGGTACGGATCGCGGGTGACCGGGTCGCCGAAATCGTGCCGGAGGCCGAGTTCGATCCGGAGAACGGCGACGGCGCACCGGAAACCGAGGCCCGGGTCATCGATGTGGGTTCCTCCTACATACTTCCCGGCGCGGTGGACGCGCATGTGCACTCCTATTCGCACGGCGGGGAGGGGCTGCGTGCCTCGACCTCGGCCGCGGCGGCCGGTGGGGTCACGACCATCGTGGAGATGCCCTTCGACGGCGCGGGCCCGGTGAACGATCTGGAGCGGCTGGCCGCGAAGCAGGAGCGCCTTGCCGGGGAAGCGGTGGTGGATGTGGCGCTGCTCGGCACCCTGGAACCCGGTGGTGGCTGGCGCCGGGCCGAGGAACTGGTGAACGCCGGTGTGGTCGGGTTCAAGGTTTCGCTGTTCGACACCGATCCCTTCCGGTTCCCGCGCATCGGGGACGCCGAACTGCTCGACGTGACCCGCGCGGTCGGCGAGGCCGGATCCACCCTGTGCGCGCACGCGGAGAACAACGAGATCATCAAGGCCCTGCTCGCGGAGAACCGGGATTCCACCGATCCGCTCACCCACGGGCGCACCCGGCCCCCGGTCTCGGAAACCCTCGGCGTGCTCACCGCGATGGAGATCGCGGCCCAGGAACAGGGCAGGCTGCACCTGTGCCACCTCTCGCTGGGCCGCTCGGCCGAACTGGTCGACTGGTACCGCGGCCAGGGCGTGGACATCAGTTTCGAGACCTGCCCGCACTATCTGCTGTTCACCGAGCAGGACATGAAAACCCAGGGCGGGCGGCTCAAGATCAACCCGCCGCTGCGCGATGCGGGCAACCGCGAGGCGATGTGGGACGCGGTCGCATCCGGTCTGGCGGGCGTGATCTCCTCGGATCACGCGCCATGGCCCGCGGAACTCAAAGACCATGAACGGATCCTGGACAATCACTCGGGAACCCCGGGCACCGAGACTCTGGTCGCGACCACGCTCGGGGGCTGTCTGCGCCGCTATGGTGAGGGCCCCGAATTCGCCAATGCCGTCGCCGCGCTGACCGCGAATCCGGCCGACCGCTACGGGATCGGGCACCGCAAGGGCCGCCTCACGCCCGGGCACGATGCCGACATCCTGGTGCTGCGCCCGGAGGAGGACTGGCAGGTGGACGAGTCCGCGCTGCACTCGAATGCCGGATGGAGCCCGTATCACGGGTTTTCCCCGGGCGCGCGGGTCACGCTCACCGTTTCTCGTGGCCAGGTGGTGTGGAATGTGGACGGTGGGCTGACCGGCGCCCCGGGCAGGGGCGAGCAGGTGTACCGGAGGTGATGACCGTCGTGCACGGAGCCGAACTGTCCTCGATGGAGCGTGGGCTGCAGGTGCTCGCCTTCGTCCAGGACCGTGGTCAGGTGGATGTCGCGGAGATCATGGCAGGGCTGGAATTGCCTTCCTCGACCACGTACCGCTATGTGCGGCTGCTCAAGAATGCCGGTTTCCTGGTCGAGGTGGGCGGCCAGCTTTCCCCGAGCGGGCGGCTCGCGGACCGTTCGGTGGACAGTTCCGAGCACCTGATCGACCTCGCCCGCCCGCTGTTGACCAGATTGCGGGGCGGTACCGGTTTCTCGGTCGCGCTCACCGTCCGGGTGCACAATGCGGCACTGTGCCTGGACACGCGGCGCAGCGGCAGCGGAAGCATCGCGTTCCGGCCCGGCGAGATCCTCACCCTCTACGCCGGAGCGAGCGCCACCCCGCTGCTCGCCTTCGCGCCGGGTGCGGTGCGCCGCAAGGTGCTCGGCGGGCGGCTCACCCGCTACACGGCGGTCACCCCGAGCGCCCAGACTTTGCGCACCGAGCTCGCCGCGATCCGCGCCGAGGGGTACCACTGCAGCCGCGGCTGGCTCACCCCGGGCATGACCGCCGTCGGGGTTCCGGTGATCGCGGGCGGGACCTGCGTGTGCGCGCTGTCCCTGATCGGCAAGGACCGCGAATTCCCGGAAACCGGTGAACCGGTCCGGATTCTGCGCGCCGCGGCGGAGGAACTCGCCGCACGGTTGCCCGCCGAGCAGAACGCCTGGCTGCCACCGGACGAGAAGCACGAAGGGGAGAGGGAATGACGGCTCTGCTGGCCCGATGCGGCCTGCCTTGCGCTCCTCGCTCGCTGGCGCTCGCTGCGATGCTCAGGAAGGGCCGCCTCTCATGAACCAGGAATCAGTGCGCGCCGCGCGTGGCACGGTTCCGCGCTGCCGCAGTTGGCGCGCGGAAGCCCTGCTGCGCATGTTGGAGAACGTGCTCGAGGTCGGTGAGCGCCCGGAGGACCTTGTGGTGTATGCCTCGCTGGGGAAGGCGGCGCGGGATTGGCCCGCTTATCACGCGATCGTCGCGGCGCTGATCGAACTGGCCGAGGACGAGACCCTGGTGCTGCAGTCGGGCCGCCCGGTCGGGGTGCTGCACACGCATTCCGCGGCGCCGATGGTGGTCTCCGCGGTGAACAACACCGTCGGCGCCTGGTCGGACAAGGAGCGCTTCTACGCGCGGATGGCCGCGGGGGACACGATCTGGGGCGGGCTCACCGCGGCTGCGTGGCAGTACATCGGGCGCCAGGGGGTGCTCGGTGGCACCTATGAACTGCTGCGTGCCGCGCTCGGTGTGGCGGGGGCGAGCGGACGCTGGCTGCTCACCGCGGGGCTCGGTGGAATGGGTTCCGCGCAGCCGATCAGTGCCCGGATGCTCGGCCTCGGTTCGCTCACCGTGGAAGCCGATCCCGCCAAGATCGAGAAGCTGCGCGCGGCGGGCGGGCTGGATGTGGTGGCGGGTGATCTTGACGAGGCGCTCGCGGCGGTGACCGAGGCGAAAGCCGTTGCCCTGCAAGGGAACGCCGCCACGGTCTTTACCGAGCTCGCCGAGCGCGGGGCCGCGCCCGATCTGGTGACCGATCAGACCGCGGCGCACGATGCGCGGTACGGCTACCTTCCGGAAGGGATGGAACTCGGGGAGTGGCGCGCGCTCGCCGATGCCGAACCCGAACGGGTCGAGCAGTGCGCGCGGGAGAGCATGGCCCGTCAGCTCACCGCAATGCTGGCATTCGCCGAACGCGGCTGCATCGTCTTCGAGAACGGCAACAATCTCCGGGTGCAGGCCGCGGAATTGTTGGGGGACGAGGCGTTCACGATTCCCGGTTTCATGGAGGCCTATCTGCGGCCGTTGTTCTGCCGCGGTATCGGGCCGTTTCGCTGGGTGGCCCTTTCCGGGGACGAGAACGATCTCGCGGTGATCGACGAGCTCGCCACGATCCTGTTTCCGGAGCGGCCCGAGGTGGCCGAATGGATCCGGCTCGCGCGTGTTCACGTGCCCGGCCAGGGGCTCCCGGCCCGGTCCTGCTGGCTCGGGCACGGGGAACGCTCCCGGATCGCGGTCGCGGTGAACGAGGCGGTGCGCGATGGCCGCATCGGCGCCCCGGTGCTGTTCAGCCGCGATCACCTGGATTCGGCGGGGATGACGCATCCGCGTATCGGAACCGAGGGGATGTGGGACGGTTCGGACGGGGTGACCGACTGGCCGCTGCTGGATTCCATGCTGCTCTCCGCGGGTGGGGCGGATCTGGTCGCGGTGCATTCCGGGGGCGGCGGGTATTCGGGCTGGATGCAGTCGGCCGGGGTCTCGGTGGTCGCGGACGGTTCGGTTGCCGCGGAAGGGCGGCTGCGGCTCGCCCTCGACCTGGACACCGGGCTCGGGGTGCTGCGGCATGCGATCGCCGGGTACCCGGAAGCGGTCGAGCAAGCGGGCAAAAACCAAGGGACACAACTGATCGAACTCGAAGGAGAACGGTGATGCGGGAACTGACCGCCGATGATGCGCGGCACGGGGTACTCGGTGGCGGGGTGTTCGCCTGCGGCGGCGGTGGCTGGCGCCATCACGGCGAGCTGATGGGCTCGGTGGCCACCTCGGTCGGGCGCCCGGTGCTGGCCGAGATCGGGGAACTGCCCGAGGACTCCTATGTGGCCACGGTGACCGCGATCGGCGCACCGGCCGCGGAGGACTGGGAGATCCAGCCGGTCGACTACGTGCACGCGCTGCAGAAGCTGATGCGCGAGTGCGATCGCCCGATCTCGGCGGTGATGACCGGGCAGAACGGGTACTCCACCACGCACAACGGCTGGATCCAGTCCGCGATGCTCGGGGTCAAGGTGCTCGACGCGGCGGGCGATATCCGCGCGCATCCGACCGGGAAACTCGGTTCGCTCGGGCTCACCTCGCGGCCGGGTTATGTGTCCACCCAGGTGGTCTCCGGTGGAAACCGGGACAAGCACGGCCATTTCAGTGCGGTGACCACGGGAAGCGTGCAGACCTGTGACGATGTGCTGCGCGATATCTCGGTGCGCACCGGGGGATTCATCGCGGCTGCGCGGAATCCGGTCGAGCTGTCCTGGGTGCGCGAACATGCGGCACTCGGCGCGATCTCGGCCGCGATCGAGCTCGGGGCGGCGATGGAGAAGGCGGCCGCGCGGTCGGCCGAGGCGGTGATCGAGACGGTGCGCGATCGCCTCGGTGCGCGGGAGCTGGCCCGTGGTCCGCTGCGCGATGCGGTCGCCCTGGACACGCACGGCGGCTGGGATCACGGCACCTTCGGTATCGGCGAACACCTGGTGCCCTATCTGAACGAATACATGGCGGTGACCTCGGGCGGGGAACGCATCGCCAGTTACCCCGACACGATCGTGATCCTGCGCGCCGAGGACGGCTTGCCGCTCGCGGTCAAGGATGCCAAGGAGGGCATGGAGGTGGTGCTGCTCGTCGCGGACGCGCGTTCGCTGCCGCTGTCCTCCTCGGCGGTGGACCCGGTCGCGCTCGGCGAATGCGAGCAGCTGCTCGACATGGAATTCCTGCGCTACCTCCCGGAGCGGTCATGACTGTGCTGCCCCGATCGGCCCGTTGCCCGCGCTGTGACATTGTCTCGACTTCTCCCTCGCTCCGCTCCTCGTTCGCTTGCGCTCGCTACGATGCCCGGAAAGGCCCGCTCTCATGACTCTGGCACCGGAGACCGGGCGGCTCGACGCGGAGCTGGCCGAACTCGCCCGGTTCCACGATTCCGCGTTTCCCGGCTGGAGCAGGGAAGTGTTCTCCGAGCCCTACCGGGACTCGCGGGACTGGGTGCGCGCCCGGATGGCCGAGGCGGGACTGGATCCGGTCGTGGACGCGGCGGGCAACATCCTCGGCCGCCTGCCGGGCGCCGACCCGAACGCGCCCGCGCTGCTGACCGGATCACACACCGACACCGTGCGCCAGGGCGGGCGGTTCGACGGGATCGTCGGGGTGCTCGGCGGGATCGAGGTCGCGCGGCGGCTCACCGAGACCGGCACCCGGCTGCACCGTGATCTGTACATTGTGGACTTCCTCGGTGAGGAAGCGAACGAGTTCGGGATCTCCTGTATGGGCTCGCGTTCGATCAGCGGAACACTGAGCGCGGAGCACCTGGACCGGATGGACGGCACCGGGCAGCGGCTCGGTGCGGCGATGCGCGGCTTCGGACTCGATCCGTCGGCGGCGATCGGGCAGCCGTGGCGGCGGCAGGTGCACGGCTATGTCGAGCTGCACATCGAACAGGGCGCCTTGCTCGAGCGTGCGGGTACCGAGATCGGTGTGGTCACCGCGATCGCGGGCATCGAGCGGCTGCTCGTGCATTTCGCGGGCAGCGCGGGACATGCCGGGACCACGCCGATGGGCGAGCGGCAGGATGCGCTCGTCTCCGCCGCGGCCGCGGTGCTCGCCGTGGACCGGGTCGGCTGCGCCGCACCGGTGCACGGGGTCACCACGTCCGGGAGCATCGTGTCCGCTCCCGGTTCGATGAACGTGATCAGCGATGAAGCCAAGCTGTGGGCGGAGATCCGCAGCGTGGAGCGGGACTGGTTGCAGGGGGCGCGCCGGGAGATCGTGGACGAGATCACCGCGGAGACCGCGGCGCGCGGGGTGCAGATCGACGTGGAATGGCTCAACGACCAGGATCCCGTGCCGACCGCCGAACCGGTGCGGGACGTGATCGCCTCGGCCGCGGCGGAACTCGGCTACTCCTGGCGCGCGGTGCCTTCGGGCGCCGGGCACGATGCCGCGCACCTGGCCCGCCTCGGTCCCATGGGCATGATCTTTGTGCCTTCGGTGGCCGGGAAGAGCCACTGTCCAGAAGAATTCACCGCGAGTGCGGACATCGCCAAGGGCGTGCACACCCTCACTCGCACCCTTGTCGCGCTCGACGCGCAGGACCGGCCGAGGGACTGATCATGACCGCAGCCACGGATTCGCGCATCGCACGCCGCTCGGTGGTCGCCGCATCGTTCGGCAACGCCATGGAGTGGTACGACTTCTCCGTCTATGCCTTCTTCGCCAGCTATATCGCGGGGAACTTCTTCACTTCCGGCGATCCGACCTCGGCGCTGCTTTCCACCTTCGTGGTGTTCGGCGCCGGATTCGTGGCCCGTCCGATCGGCGCGATCCTCGTCGGTATCTACGGTGACCGGGTCGGGCGTAAATCGGCGCTGATGCTCTCCATCGGCTCGATGGGGATCGGCACGCTGCTGCTCGTGGTCGCCCCACCGGTCACGCTGATCGGGGTCGGCGCGCCGATCCTGCTGCTTGCCGGGCGGCTGCTGCAGGGCTTCTCCGCCGGTGGGGAGATCGGCGGGGCCGCCGCCTTCATGCTCGAGCACGCACCGGCGGACAAACGCGGGCGCTATGCCTCCTGGCTGCAGGCCTCGATGGGCTTGTCGAATCTGCTCTCCGCGGTCATCGGTTTCGCGATCACCAGTTTCTTCCCCGATTCCGCTGTCCGTGACTGGGCATGGCGGATCCCGTTCCTCGTCGGGCTGCTGATCATCCCCGTCGGCCTGTACGTGCGGCGCAAACTCCCGGAGACCGCGCAGTTCACCGCCCAGCGCCCGGAGCAGCGGCGCAATCCGCTGTTCACGCTGCTGCGCGAGCACCCGATGCGGATCCTTTCCGGGTTCCTGTTCTCCGTGCAGTGGACGGTGTGCGTCTACGCCTTCGTGATCTATCTCCCGACCTATTACAAGGAGCCCGCGATCGGGCTCGGATTCACCGGGCAGGAGTCCTTTCTCGCCTCGCTGATGGGCAATATCGTGCTCGTCGCGGGCTGTGTCGCCGCGGGCAGGCTCGCGGACCGGATCGGCGCGAAACCACTCATCGTGGCCAGTTCGCTGGCCCTGCTCGTCTTGCCGGTGCTGCTGTTGCTATGGCTGCGCGCTCAGCCGAACCTGACCGTGCTGCTGATCGTGCACACCGTGCTGTGTGCCTCGGTCGCCGGATTCGTCGGGGTGGCCCCGTCCACGCTGCCGCGCGCGTTCCCGGTCGCGGTCCGGTCCACCGGCCTCGCACTGAGCTACAACATCGCCGCGATCGCGTTCGCCGGAACCACTCCCGCGCTGATGACCTGGGCGACGGTGCGGCTGACCACGCTCGCTCCCGCGCTGTGGGTGATGCTCGGCTCGGTGGCCAGCCTCGTGGTGATTCCCTTGCTGGTCAAACAGATCCGGCAGGTGAGTGAACAGGAATCGGCGCCACGCAACGATCTGAGTGAGGTGTGATGAACCGGCGGCTTCTCGTGGTGCTGTTGACCGCTGTGCTCGGGCTGACCGCCGTGGCCGCGGTGCCCGGGGACAGCAGCGAACGCGGACCGGAGACCGGGGTGACCCTGGACGGGAACTCGCTGGACTGGGGCACCCTCGTGCGGCTGTTGCACGCCGGACCGGTCTCGGTGCGGCTCGCCCCGCGGGCGCGCACCGAGATGAGCCGGACCCGCGAGGGCGGGCTGCGCACGGTCGCGGCCGGGCAGCGGGTGTACGGCTGGAATCAGGCGCTCGGCCCGCTCAAGGACCGCCCGCTCACCGAGTCCGAGCAGCGCGAGTTCCAGAAGCACGTGCTGCGCTCGCATGCCGCGGGCAGCGGCCCCATGCTGTCCGGCAAGGTCGCCCGGCTCGCGCTGATCCTGCGCGCCAACGCGATGGCCCGCGCGCACATGGGGGTGCGGCCGGAACTCGTGGACCGGATGCTCGCCATGGTGAACGCGGACGTGATCCCGCGGATGCCCGAGGTCGGCTCGCTCGGCACCGGCGACCTGCAACCGATGGCCGCCGCGGGGCTCTCCATGATGGGGGAGAGCAATCCGGTCGATTACCGTGGTACTCAACGGGATCCGGACTCGGCACTGCGCGCCGCCGGGCTCTCCGCGCACTTCACCCCGCAGGCGGGCGAGGCGCTGGCGCTGATCAGCGGGGGAAGCGTGCTGCTCGCCCGGTACGTGGACGCGCTCGACCGCGCCGAACGGGTGGCCGATTCCTTCGACGGCGCCTTCGCTCTCTTCCTCGAGGCCACCCGCGCCGAGCAGGGTGCCTTCGATCCGCGCACCCACGAGGAACGCGGATTCGGCGCGGAGACCGAGACCGCGCGGGTGACCAGGGCGCTGACGTGTTCCAGCGAGTGGATGACCGAGCGCGGCCGCCAGCGCAGCGGGGAAGCCGAACCGCGAGTGCAGGACGCCACCTCGGTGCGCGCCGAACCGCAGATCATCGGCGGGTTGCGGGACCGGATCACCGAGGGCCGCTCGCTCGCGGGGCGCGAGGCGAACTCCTCCAGTTCGAACCCGCTGCTGTTCAAGGGCGCGAAGGGCTACGACTTCGTGATGGGCGGTAACTGGGACTACTCCCAGCTCGGCCACGAGATCGACGCGTTGAACGAACAGATCGCCGATCTGGCTGTGCTTTCCGAAACCCTGTCCGGGCGGCTGCTCGATCCGAAGTGGAGCTACGGCCTGCCCGCCAACCTGGCTGGTGGCAAGGTCGGGCTCAATTCCGGCATGGTGCAGGCCGAATCCATGACCGCCGCGCTCATCCCCGAGATCCAGGTGCGCGCGAACCCGGCAGGGACCCTGTCCCGTCCGGTCAAGGGCGGGCAGGAGGACCACAACACCATGGCCATGGCCTCCGTGCGCGATCTGCTGGCCAACCTGGACCGCACCGAGACCGTACTCGGTGTGCAGCTCATGATGGGCGCCCAGGGAATCGACCTCATGCGGCCGAAAATGGGCAAGCTGCGGCTGGGTTCCGGTTCCGGACGGGTATGGCGGACCGTGCGGACCCGCATCGCCCCGCTCACCGAGGATCGCTATCTCAGCCCGGATGTGCGCGCCGCGAGCGCCCTGATCCACGACGACTCGATAGCCGGTACGGTCCGCTCGGCGAGCGCGCGCGGGTCGAACTCTTGTGCCGCCTGACCGTTCTCGGCGTCCGGGGAGGAGTGCATGCGGGCGGTGCCCCGCTTTCCGCGGCAGTGTGCACGGCGTTCATCGAGTCACCTTCTCGTACGGTCGGCCTGCCGGGGCGGCTAACTGAGTGGGCGAGCGGCACGTGTCTATCACTTCCTCGATTCGGGAAGCGTGGGTTCGGATTGCGCGGTTACCTTCGAGGTAAGTAAGCGGAGGACCCGTTCCACTTGGAGGCCCGGTGAAGATACTCATGTTCGGACGCGGCACGATCAACTCACTCTACGGCTGGGCATTCGAGAAATCGGGGCACACGGTGGACTTCTATGTTCGCCCCGGCCGGGCCGCGCAATACGGATCGACGGTTGCGCTGGACATTCGGGACGGCAGGGTGGACCCGAAAGGTGCCCCTGTGCGGGAAGAGTGGCCGGTGAGTCTGCGGGAGGAGCTGACCGCGGACCATGACTACGACTTGATCGTCGTGAGCGTGAACCACGACCAGTTGAGCGAGGCCGTCGCTTTCCTGAGTGCTCGTGTCGGCAAGGCCACCGTTCTGGTTTTCAACAATATCTTGAATGACCCGGCCGTCGAGCTTGCACCGATCCCGCACGAACAAGTGGTCTGGGGCTTTCCCGGAGGTGGTGGAGGATTCTCCGGAAATAAGCTCAGCGGCGGGTTCGTCAAGGCGGTTTTTCTGGGAAAGTATGGGGATTCGAACCGCACGGGCCGGTATCGGACGGTCCGGGATCTTTTCCGCAAGACGGGGTTCTCCGTCGTCGAGTCGAGCAACTTCCGGAACTGGCTCTGGTTCCATTTCCTCGTGGATGCCGGACTCGCCGCGCGAGGGCTCAAGACAGACGGTATGGCGCACGTATTGACCTCGCGCAGCGAGCTCGAACAGGCCATTCTGCTGATGCGCGAAGCCCTTCCGCTGCTCAAGGCGAAGGGCGGCCGGGGCGGGCTCGGCGGCCTCATCGTATCGGCCGCACCAGCCGGATTGCTCAGCCTCGCGGTGCAGAAGTACATCGGCAGGGGAAACGATCTACCACTGTTCCTCATCGAACAGGTGGAGGCGACCGCCCACGGCAGCAGGGAGGCAACGAGTCTCTATCCGAGGGACGTACTCGCCGAAGCTCGCCGGCTCGGGGTAGCGCTTCCCCGACTCGAAGCCCTGGAACCGTTCTTTCGCCAGGAGTGATGCCGGTCCTGATGGCCGGGTACACCGTGGACCGGCTTGCGGGACCCGACCGCGTGACTAGCCGCGTACCGCGTCGAATTCGGCGACCGCGGACATCGCCGTCGGATCCTCGGCGTGGCTGCTGAGCACCTTCATGGCGAGGTGGCGGACGGTGGCCGGGGCGAACCGCACGGCGGTTTCGGCCTCGGTGTCCGGGAATTCCCCCTTGGCCAGGCTGTGCCAGTTCTTCCCGTCCGCGGAACCGAGTATCTCGTAGCCGCGCACCGGAACGTCCACCGAGGCGCCGATATACGGTGGCAGGTAACGGATTCCGGAAACCCGTTCGTTCTTGCCGAGGTCGACCCGCAGCATGGGGGAGCTCTCCGGACGGGCGTTCCACGCGGTGTACGGGTCGTTGTCGATGGCCGGACCGCCGTCATTGGTGCCGTCGGTGGCCTGCCAGCCCCGCTGGCTGAGCATTCCCGGATCGGCACCGTAGTCCCGGTTCGCCGGATCCGCGTCGCCGACCCGGTCGTAGCGGTCGAAGAAGGCGCGCACATCCCCGGCGGGTTCGCCCCAGGCGCGTGCGGCGAGCACGGCGATCGGGCGCCTGGCGTAGAAGTCGAACCAGGGAACCGGGCTGTTGTGCGCCCGGTCCGACCAGCGCGAGACGCGGTAGCCGAGGATGTTCTGCTGCGCCGAGAAGTCGTAGGAGCCGTACACCTCGCGTGGATCGAAGTAGCCGTAGCTGCCGGGTCGTTTTCCGAATCCCGCGCTCACGTAGAGTTCGGTCTCCTCGGTGCCGACGGTCGGGTAGCCTTTCTGTGCCCGGTGCGGGGCCGCGTTCTTCCATTCGTCGACCACGACATTCTTGTCCGGCTTGACCGCGGTGTCGTGTTCGAGGTCCCACCACTGCCAGACCTCGGTCTGTTTTCCGTGTGCGCGGATCACCGGATTGAGTTTGTTGATGAAGTCCGCGAACACATCGGCGGTGGAGGAGAAGCCGCGTTTTTTCGCGTAGTCCACCAGTTCCGGGCATTTCTGTTGCTCGGCCTCGTTCGGCAGTTCGTCGCCGCCGATGTGGAACCGGGGACCGTCGAACAGCGGGACGATCTCGTCGAGCAGCCGGGTGAGGAAATCCAAGGTCTTCTTCTTGGTGACGTCGAGCATCCAGTGCCCGGTTCCCGCGCCCTCCCAGCCGCTGTCGGCCGGGTAGGAAAGGGAGCGACAGCCGAACGCCAGATCGGGACGGTAGTCCCCGATATGTGAGGCGTGCCCGGGAAGATCGATCTCCGGGATGATCGTCACATGGTAGCGGCGTGCGTAATCCTGGAGATCGCGCAGATCCCGTTTGCTGTAGGCCTGTTTCGAACTGAGCCCGGGAAACCGTTCGCTCTGGATGCGGAAGGCGTTCCAGTCCGAAAGGTGCAGGTGGAAGGTGTTCATCTTCCACCAGGACATCTGCCTGATCTGCTGTTTGAGATAGGAGACCGGATAGAATTTACGGATGTCGAGCATTTGCGCGCGTTCACCGATCTTCGGGACATCCCGCGCGGTTCCCTTCGGCAGGCTGGCCCGGTCCCCGGCGGTGCGCAGCGCCTGCAACAGGGTGCGCGTGCCGTAGAACACTCCGGCGGAGCGGTTGCCGGTGATCGCCGCGGTGTTCCCGATCGCGAGCCGGTATCCCTCCGCGCCGAGGGGTTTCTCGTTCGGTGCCAGGGAGAGTGCGATATCACCGGCGTGCGCTTTGTCCGTGGTCACCGGGATTCCGCGCAGGCCCTGCTCGGCGAGTTCCCCGCTGAGTTGTTCGCCGAGGCCGCGCAGGCTGGGGTCGGTGACCGCGATCCGGGAACCGGCGCCGAGGTGCAGGTTCCCGGTCGTGCCCTGCCAGTCGCTGATCGCGGGCACCGTGACCGGCGCCGGATTCGGGTTCTGGGCGGCGATCGCGACACCGGGTACCACCGTTGCGAAGGCGACGGACGCGGTGATCAGCCGGACGCTCTTGCGTGGATTCCGATGCATGGCGGGCTCCTCACGGCACGATAGGCACCGACGTTAACTGCCCGAATATGCGTAGTCAACGCTCCCTTCATGCAATTTCGATCAGCAACCGGTGCGCAGCGGAGTTCGATCCCCAGGGGAGTTGCGCTGCTCGGCTGATCACGATCGGCGGTGCTGATCAACCTGGACGTGGCCGGGTTCACTCGGCGCGGTGAACCCGGCCTGTGATCGCGCGATCGCAGTGAGGTAAAAACGTTCACCTGTAGGTGGTTGGTACATGGTTTCGTTCGTGACCATGTACCTACGTGATAGTTTTCGTTCCCGTGACCGCCCGTGCATTGGAGCCGGACGAACTCGATCTCGTCGCCGCACTCCAGGTGAACCCGCGCGCCTCGCTGAGCCTGCTCGCCGAGGCGCTCGACGTGTCGGTGAACACCGTGCGCAGGCGGCTGAGCAGGCTCTACGAGCAACGGCTCGTGCGTGTGATCGGGCAGCTCGACTGGTCTCAGTCCGGGGATGGGAACCCGTGGCATGTCTGGATCGCGGCCGAACGCGGTAAGGCGGAGCAGGTGGCCGCCGCGCTGGCCGCACTCGACGAGGTGCAGATGGTCGCGACCACGGCGGGCCGTTCCGATGTCTACGCCACGGTGCAGCCCGCGCACCGGGACACCGTGCACACCCTGCTCACCGAGGGAATCCAGGAACTGCCCGGGATCCGCTCGGCGCGCTCGGAGCTGGTGCTGCGTGCCTTCACCAAGTCGAGTTCCTGGCGGCTGCTCAGGCTGGGCGAGCGGCAGCTCGCCGTGCTGCGTGCCGAGGAACCACCGGAACCCGAGACCGGGGAGATCGGCGCCGATGAACTCACCGCGGTGCGCCTGCTGCACGAAGACGGCAGGATCAGTGCCGCCCAGGTCGCCCGCGAACTCGGGGTCGCGCCCTCGACCGCGTACCGGATGACGCACTCCCTGCTGGACCGCGGGATCGTGCGCCCGAGCGTGGAGGTGGAGCCGCGGCTGCTCGGATACCGGCTCGAAGCCCTCATCGCGCTCGATGTGGCACCGGGCGCGATCGACACGGTCGCCGAGACGCTCGCCGGGCACCCGTCCGCGCGCTATGTCACCACGGTCGCGGGGACCTCCTCGGTGATCCACGGCGGGATGTTCGCCGATGAGGAGGCACTCACCGAATTCCTCACCACCGATCTGGCCGCATTGCCGGGGATCGGCTCCTTCGAGGTTTCCATCCAGCTCAATGTCCACAAGAGACATTGGCTGCGCCGGATGGATGGCTGTATCGAACCGCCACAAGGCAGGAAAGGCACAACGCATGAATGATCGTCAGCCGGCCGCGCTCGCCGAGGTGGTGCGCGGCGAACTCGTCGAGTCGGTGCATTTCGGCTCGGTCATCGCCGTGAATCCGGCGGGTTCGGTGCTCTTCGAGACGGGGGACACGCGTTCGCCGATGTATCCGCGTTCCTCGATGAAACCCTTGCAGAGCACGGCGATGCTGCGCGCGGGGCTCGCGCTGGACGATGAACTGCTGGCGCTCGCCTGCGCCTCGCACGGTGGCGAGTCGTTCCATCTCGACGGGGTGCGGCGCATCCTGGACGGCGCCGGGCTCGCCGAGGCTGATCTGCAGAACACACCGGGATTTCCACTCGACGAGCGGGCGCGAGCGGAATACGGGAACGTGGCCAGTTCGCTGGCGCAGAACTGCTCGGGCAAGCACGCGGCCATGCTCGCGACCTGTGTGGCCAACGACTGGCCGACCGTGACCTACCGGTCGCCCGAACACCCGCTGCAGAAGGCGATCGCGGCCACCATCACCGAGCTGGCGGGCGAACCGGTCACCGAGACCACTGTGGACGGTTGCGGGGCTCCGCTGTTCGCGATCAGCCTGCGTGGGCTCGCCACCGGATTCGGCGCGCTGCGCAAGGCCGAATCCGATGCCACGAAACGGATTTCGGCGGCCGTTTCCGGTTATCCGGAATGGGTCGCGATGACCAGCCACGTGAACACCGGGCTGCTGCGCGCGATCCCGGGAAGCATCGGCAAGGGCGGCGCCGAAGGAGTGCTCGCCTTCGCGATCCCGGACGGTCCCGCGATCGCGATCAAGATCGGTGACGGCAATCCGCGTGCGCTGCCCGTGGTGCTGGTCGAGGTACTGCGCAAGCTCGGCATCAGCGGGGAACGGCTGGACGAGCTCGGCACGGTTCCGGTGTTCGGTCACGGGAAACCGGTCGGTTCGGTGCGCCCGGGCGTTGGACTGTCCGGCTCATGACCGCACAGACAACGGAGAAACAGGGGCCGCTGCTGCGGTTCCTCGGCGGAGTGGAGCGGGTCGGGAACAAGCTCCCGCACCCGTTCTGGCTGTTCGTGATCCTGTCCGTGGTGCTGGTGCTGGTTTCCTGGCTGCTCGCCGCGTTCGACGTCAGCGTGGTCTCCCCGGCCGATGGCAAACCGCTGCACGTGCGCAGCCTCGTCTCCAACGACGGCGTGCACATGATGGTCAGCGATCTGGTGAAGAACTACGTGAACTTCCCGCCGCTCGGGCTGATCACGGTGGTCATGCTCGGGGTGGCGGTCGCGGACAAGTCCGGGCTGCTCCCGGCGATGATGCGGGCCGCGCTGTCCAAGGTCCCGGCCAAGTTCGTCACCTTCGCGGTAGCGCTGACCTGTATGTTCGCCCAGATCGCCGGGGACGCCGCGTTCGTGGTGATGATCCCGCTCGCGATGATCGCCTTCCGCGCGGTCGGGCGGAACCCGATCATCGGCGCGATCATCGCTTATGTCGCGGTCGGCGGGACGAGCAGTGTCGGCATGCTGCCCAGCGGAAGCGATGCGGTCATGGCCGGGATCAGCACCGCGGCCGCGCGCGCGATCGACCCGAACTATCAGGTCGGCACGCTGTCGAACTACTTCTTCTCGCTCGCCTCCGCGATCCTGCTCGCCGTGGTGATCACCGTGGTCACCGAACTGGTCGTGGCCAAGCGGGTCGATGCGATGGACGCGCAGTCCCCGGAGCAGATCGAGCTCGAGGAACTGCCGGACATGTCGGTCTCGGCCCTGGAGCGCAAGGGAATCCGGCGCGCCATGCTCGCCGCCGTGATCTACCTCGGCCTGCTCGTGCTCGCCATGGTGCCCAGCGGTTCGCCGCTGCGCGGGGACGGCGGGGCGATCATCGACTCGCCGCTGTTCGACGGCATCGTGGTGTTCCTGATGCTGTTCTTCATGATCATCGGTGTCACCTACGGGATCACCGTCGGCACGATCAGCAAGCCCAAGGACTTCCCGGACTACATGGGGCAGGGGCTTCGCGATCTGATTCCCGCGCTCATCCTGTTCTTCGCGATCTCACAGTTCCTCGGTTACTTCAAATGGTCCAATCTCGGCCAGGTCATTTCCATTGCCATGGCTCAGTTCCTGCGTGATCTCGGGGCGACGCCCGTGCTCGTGTTCCTCGGCACCATGCTGCTGATCTGCGTGATGGACCTGTTCATCACCAGTGGTTCGGCGATGTGGTCACTGGTCGCGCCGATCCTGGTGCCGATGCTCATGCTGCTGCACATTCACCCGGAAACCACCCAGGCGCTGTTCCGGATGGCCGATGCCCCGCTGAACAGCATCACCCCGATGAGCCCGTACTTCGGGGTGGCACTCGGATTCATCCGGCGTACCCGGCCATCGGCGGGGATCGGGACCCTCATGTCCCTCGTACTACCGCTCGCCGTGGTCAATCTGGTCGTGTGGTTACTGATGTTCCTCGGCTGGTACGCGCTCGGTATTCCGCTTGGCCCAGGCGCACCAGTGGATTAGGGCGAACGGCTCAACCTCGTAACATCGAAAACCTCCGATGCGATGAGCGCTGTGTTCAACGGCCTTGGCATCGGAGGTTTTTCGTGTCCGGTAGATCGCGGATCGTAGGCGCACTCGGCGCGCTCGGCATCATCACGCTCACGCTCGCGGGCTGTGACACTACGGAAAGCACGCCACTGCCGAGCACGTCCTCCAGTGCACCGTCGAGTGTCCCGGAACTCACGTCTACCGCGCCCACCCCGGAGCCGACCACTCCGGCACCGGTGACTCCCGTGCCGACCACGGTGCAGCGCACCCCGGCCGCGGCCACCCCGCCGAAACCCCGGACACATCCCCGGCCCGCCGATCACGCCCCGTTGCTGACCCCGGTCGCTCCAGGTGGCGCCACCGCACGATGCGCGGACGGAACCTACAGCCATTCCGCGCATCGGCGCGGCACCTGCTCGCATCATGGTGGCGTGGCGGAGTGGTTGTAGATCACTCAACCCGCGAAGGCAGCCGCTTGCGTACCAGGAGATAGACGAGCAGGGCCACCGCGGCGATGCCGAGCGCGATTCCCAGATCGCGCACCGATTGCTGGCCGAGCGCGATGAGCACTCCGGCGATCGCGATCAGCGGCGGAAGCGGCCAGACCGGCATCCGGAAGGCGCGCTCGCGGTCCCGGTCGCGCACCCGGCAGACGAGCGCGGAAACGGCGACGGTCAGGTAGATGGTGCCGATGATGACGCTGGTAAAGGTGATCAGCGCGGTGAGAGAACTGAATATGCACAGCAATCCGTTGCCCACGAACAGGAAGGCGAAGGCGTAGCTGGGCACTGTGGACTTGGCGGAGACGTGCGCGAAGAACCGGCCGATGGCGCCGGGCAGCATCCCGTCTCGCGCGGCGGCGTAGTAGATCCGCGCGTAGCCGAGGTTCGCGGCGAGCCCGGTGTCGAACATGGCGATGACCACGCCGATGAGCAGCACGGTGGCCCCGGCCGGGCCCATGACCTGTGCGGCGATCAGGGCGAGTGGGGAATCGCTTGCCATGCTCGCGCCGAGGTCCTTGATCGCGAAGGTCGCGCTGATCACCGCGAGCACTTCGACCACGATCGCGATGAGCGCGGCCAGCAGCACGGCACGCGGCAGGCTGCGCCGGGTTCCGCGGGATTCCTCGGCGAAGTACAGCGGCCAGTCGTAACCGTTGAACGCGAACAGTGCCGGGACCACGGCGGCGAGCACCCCGAAGATCCCGATCCCGTGCAGGGTTCCGCCGTCGGCCCGCATCGGTGCGGTGAACGGATCGCCGGTGAACCGCGGGTGCGCGAAGGCGAGCACGATGAACACCAGGATGACGCCGAGTTCGAGCACGAGCATCGCCGCGGCGACCCAGCTGGCCGGGGAGATCCGGCCCAGGGACAGCGCGGTCACCAGGACCATCATGGCCAGGGCGACCCAGCTGACCGGGAGCCCGCCGGGGATCAGCGCGGAGAGATAGCTCGCCGCGGAGGTCAGGATCGAGGCGGTGGATGTGAGGCCGAGCAACAGGAACAGCACCGCCACCATCCCGCCGGAAACCGGGCCGAGCGCGCGGGTCACGATGGTGTAAGCCCCGCCCGCGGACGGGAAGACCGAGCCGACCTCCGCGTAGCACAGCGACATGCACAGCGCGATCACCGCGCCGATCAGGAAGGCGAGCACCACACCGGTTCCCGCGGCCTGCAATCCGGTGCCGTACACCAGGAACACCGAGGTGGTCGGGGAGATGGCGGAGACCGCGATGGCGAGCACGTTCCACGGCCGCAGCGCTGATGCGGCGAGCTTGCTTGTCATGCCAGGGAAATCTAGTCGCCCCGGCAGGTCCGGGTCAGCCCTGTTCCGCCGTGGACTCCGCGGGCTGACTCCGGTGCACCGCTTCGAGCAGCAGCTGCGAGACATCCCGGACATCCACCCCGGCTCCCTTGTCCTCGCTCTGCCGCTGGGTGAGCCCGTCGGAGATCATCACCTTGCAGAACGGGCAACCGGTGACCACGGTGCTCGCCTCGGTGGCCAGCGCCTCGTCCACCCGTTCCACGTTGATGCGCTTGCCGATCTTCTCCTCCATCCACATCCGCGCCCCGCCCGCGCCGCAGCACAGCGATCGATCGGCGTGCCGGGGCATCTCGGTCAGCCGCGCACCCGTGGCACCGGCCAGCTCCCGCGGCGGTGTGTAGACCTTGTTGTGCCTGCCCAGATAGCAGGGGTCGTGGTAGGTGACCGAGGCTGCGTCGGCGGGCGCGACCGGGGTGAGCTTGCCGTCCCGGACAAGGGCGTTGAGCAACTGGGTGTGGTGGGTGACCGTGTAGTTCCCGCCGAGCTGCGGGTACTCGCGGCCGAGCGTGTTCAGGCAGTGCGGGCAGGTGGTGACGATCCTGCGCTGCACCGGTTCGCGGCCCTCGAACAGCGCGTTCAGGTTCTCCGCGGTCTCCTGGGCCTGCATCTGGAACAGGAACTCGTTGCCGGAACGGCGCGCCGGGTCCCCGGTGCAGGTCTCGTTCTTGCCCAGCACCGCGAAGTTCACCCCCGCGATGTGCAGCAGTTCCGCGGTGGCGCGCACTGTCTTGCGTGCGTTGTCGTCGAAGGCGCCCGCGCAGCCGATCCAGAACAGGTATTCCACGTCCTCGGGGATCTCGCCGTCGAGCACGGGTACCTCGAAGCCGAGATCCTTGGCCCAGTCCATCCGCTCGGAATTGTTCTGTCCCCAGGGATTGCCCTTGTTCTCCAGGTTCTTGAACAGGGTGCCGAGCTCGGTGGGGAATTCGGACTCGATCAGCACCTGGTGGCGGCGCATGTCCATGATGTGGTCCACGTGCTCGATGTCCACCGGGCACTGCTCGACACAGGCCCCGCAACTGGTGCAGGCCCAGAGCACATCCGGATCGATCACGCCGCCGTCTTCCTTCTTCCCCACGAGCGCGGTGAACTCGTGGTCCTCCTTGCCGTTGAGCAGATACGGCGCCTCCGAGGTGAGCTGATCGCGCAGATCCATGATCAACAGCTTGGGGGACAAGGGTTTCCCGGTGTTCCACGCGGGGCACTGGCTCTGGCAGCGCCCGCATTCGGTGCACGTCTCGAAATCGAGCATGCCCTTCCAGGTGAAGTCGGCGATCGTGCCGCGGCCGAAGGTGTCGTCCTCTCCGGGGTCCTCGAAGTCGATCGGTTTGCCGTCGGACTCCATGGGCAGCAGCGGACCGAGCGCGTCCGGCAGGCGCTTGGTCGTGACGTTCAGCGGGGCGAGGAAGATGTGCAGGTGCTTGGAATGCAGCACCAGGATCAGGAAGCCGAACGCGACGGCGAGGTGCGCGAGCAGGGCCACGGTCTCCAGCACTTCGAGCCCGGCCGTACCGATCCCGGAAAGCGCATGCCCCATACCGATCGAGACCCAGGCTCCGGACTTGTACGGGAAGGTACCCAGGGCTGCCGAGGATCCGCGGAACAGGAACATCGTCAGGATCACCAGGAAGATCAGCAGCAGCACCAGCCAGGCCCCGCCGAGATGCGAGCCGAAGAACCGGGATTTGCGTTCGATGCGTGCCGGGTTCTGACGGATGCGGATGACCGCGAACACGATCAGTGAGCAGAAGGTGAGGGTGGCGATGGCGTCCTGCAGGAAACCGAGCGGTGGCCAGCTGCCGATGCCCCACCAGATCGCGAAACCGGACTGGAACAGCGAACCGTACGCTTCCAGATACACGGTCAGCAGGATGACGAAGGCCCAGAAGGTGAAGAAGTGCGCCAGCCCCGGTATCGACCATTTGAGCAGTTTTCGCTGGCCGAACACCTCGGTCACCTGGGCCCACACCCGCGCGCCGATGTCCGCGGTGCGCCCGGTGGTGGGTTGCCCGGACTGGACAAGCCGGACCAGCCAGCGGATCCGCACCCCGGCGAAACCGAGTCCGACAATGGTGATGAGCCAACCGATGATCAATCGAACAACCACAAGCCCCTCCACGTTGAGAGCCGAGTGCCGATCACGCTACCGCCTGGTAGCGTGATCGTGAAGTACGACACGGTACGCACCGGCCGCGCGGGATCACCGTGCGTTCGCGTAGTAGTGGCTGGCCAGCGCCGCGCAGCGCATTTTGCGCACCTGCCAGTGTTTGCGGAACAGACGCGGCGCGCGCATCCGGGCCGGGTGCAGGCCGAGCCGGGAATAGTGCCGGATTCCGAAATGCCGCCGGGGTCTGCTCGCTTCGAACCGGTCGGTGACCCAGCCGAGCCAGGCCCGCCGCAGCATGGTGTCCCCGCCCGATCCGGCGCGCAGCGCACTCGCGCAGAACCGGTGCAGTACTTCGAGGCCGGGCAGGGTCATCGGCTCACCCGATTTCGTGAGCTCCTCGACGACACCGTGGCCTGGATGCCGTGGGTCGCCCTCGAGCCGCACCCGCAGTCCGCAGTAGGCACACTGATAACCCAAGCGAGACACCATCGTCCGCCCTCCGCCAGTCCGGGACACTTAGTGTGACACGGCTAACAGGCCGGGTGTCAATCATTCGTGTTGCGCACCCAGTTCAAGGGCGAGGACGCCGCCGATGACGAGCGCGATGCCGATTCCTTGCACGAAACTGAGCGGCTCGTGGAACACCGTCGCGCCGATGACCGCCACGATCGCCACCCCGGCCGCGGCCCAGATGCCGTAGGCCACGCCCAGGCTCATCCCATGTTTGAGGGAGAGGGAGAGCAGTACGTAGGCGCCGAGTACACCGATCACCACGATCGCCGAGGGCAGGATCCGGGTGAACCCATCGGTGAACCGGGTGGCCAAGGTTCCGGTCGCCTCGGCGAGGATCGCGCCGATCAGCAACAGGTAGGCCACGGGATCTCCACTCCAACAAGTTGAACATTAGCGCAACTAGTTAGAGGATAGCCAAATGTGGGCAGATGTTCAACTAGTTTCCGGAGTGGTGCCGATGCGCAAGGCGTTGCGCAGCACCGCGCGGATCAGTTCGAGATCCGGCTGCTCCTCCTCCAACAGGAAACCGACGCACAGCCCGTCCACGACGGCGAGCGTTTCGCAGACGGCAGCAGGGTCCGCGGTGAACCCGTGCGCGAGGTCGGCGACGGCCTCCCGCCAGGTGCGCGCGACCGGGCGCAGGGCAGGCCGCCGGGTGGCGAGCAGATTGAGTTCCCGTTCCGCGATGGCGCGCGCCCGCCCGGATTCGGTCGGGCATTCCGCGATGAGCTGGGCGAGCGCCTCCAGCTGGTCCCCGGTCTGTTCGGTGAGCTCGCGCAGCCGATCGGTGTAGTCCTCGGTCGCGCTGGTGAGCGTGGCGATGAGCAGATCGTCGAGGGTGGCGAAATAATAGGAGACCGAGCCGGAAGGAACCCCGGCCTCGGCGGCGACGGCCCGGTGGGTCACCTTGCTGACACCCTCGCGCTCGACAAGGCGAAGGGCCGCCGCGATGATCGATTCCCGTTTGCGCGCGCCGCGCAACCGCCTGCCGTCCGTCTCGCTCATCCCTCCACGTTATTCGAATCGGCCCCGATCGCAGCTATCGGCAAGCGGTACTCGCCGGTCAGGAGTCAGATCGGCGGTGTCCTGCGGGACACCCGTGCCCGACACCCGCAAGGCGGACGACGAGCCCGCACTGCAGGTGCGGGCGCGGAGGACAACGCCGCGGATCGCCGATATGGCCCCGCGCAACAGGACATGGAGCCCCCAGGCGCGCTCTATTAGAGTCGTCGCCATGACGGAACCGCAGCGCGCGCACATCGAGGTGCCGCGACCGCCCGACTTCGACGAATTCTGGACGGAGACGCTCCGGCTCGCCGAATCCATCGATCCGGCACCGCGGCTGATCGAACGGCCGGATCTGTCCTCCCCGGAAATACTGGTCACCGAACTGCGCTATGTGAGCTTCGGGCACGTCGAGGTGGCCGCCTGGTGCGCCCGGCCGCGCGCCACGACGGGACCGTTACCGATCGCGATGCACATTCCCGGTTATGTTTCCGAACCCGCGATCCTGAAATCCTGGGCCCGGCGCGGGTATTTCGCGGTGGATCTCGCACCGCGCGGGAAGCTGCGGGCGAACGCGGTCGTGAATCCGGGATTTCCCGGGCTGCTGGTGGACAACATCGTGGACCGCTACAGCTATACCTACCGCGGTTTCTACCTGGACGTGGTGCGCGGGATCGATGTGCTCGCCGGGCTCGGGGAGACCGATGAAACAAGGCTCGGGGTGTTCGGTTCGAGTCAGGGCGGCGGGCTCGGTATCCTCGCGGGCGCGCTGCGTCCGGACACGGTGCGCTGCATCGCCTCCGGCTGCCCGTATCTGTGCGGAATCGCGGACGCGCCCCGGCTCACCCACTCCTATCCCTATGAGGAGATCAACGAGTTCCTGCGGATCCATCCGGAACAAACGACCGCGCTCAAGGAGACCGTTTCCTATTACGACGTGGTGAATTTCGCACCCGCGGTGCGCGCCCCGGTGTTCATGCACATCGGGCTGGAGGACGATGTCTGCCCGCCGGAGACCGGGTTCGCCGTGTTCCGGGAACTGGACTGCCCGAAGGAATTGGCCACCTTTCCCGGATCGGGGCACGATGCCGGGCAACCGGGCGTGCAACAGCGGATCGAGGAGTTCATGGACAAGCAGCTGGGGGTGCGGGCATGAGTTTCTGGACCGAGCTCGACACGGAACTGGCCGAATTTCCCGCGCGGCCACTCGTGGAACGGTACGAGCGGATGTGCACCGAGCGCTTCACCGGGTACCGGGTGTGGTTCAGTGGGCTGGACGGGCACCGGCTGTTCGGTTTCCTCAGCGTGCCCGCGGGAGAGGGGCCGTTCCCCGCGCTGCTGGAGACCCCGCGGCACGGCAGCGTGAACAACCCGCCGCACTACAACGACCGGCTGCGCTATGTCACGTTCACCATGATGCATCGCGGCCAGCGGCTCGCCGATGTTCCGTTCGCCGCCGCCTATCCCGGGCTGTTCACACTCGGGGTGACCGATCCGCGCACCTACGTCTACCGCGCGATCATCGCCGACTGCCTGCGCGGTGCGGAATTCCTCGCCGCGCACCCGCAGGCCGATCCCGCGCGGCTCGCGGTGAGCGGGGAGGATCCGGTGCTGCACACCGCGGCGCGGCGCCCGGTTTTCCGGGCCGCCGTGGTGAACACCCCGCTGCTGCACGACGCGCTGCACCGGCGTGAACACGGGGAGAGCTATCCGCTCGAGGGGCTCGACGATCTGCTGCGCGCTCACCCGGAGCGAGAAACCGCGGTACGGGAGACCCTGGCGGTGTACGAACCCGCCGCGCTGGCCCGTGACATCCGGGCCGAGGTGCTGCTCGCCGCGCCCGCCGAAGGGCCGGGATGGAACGGTGAACTGCTTGCCGCGCTCGGCGACCGGGGCACCGTGTACCAGCGCGGTGAACAGGACGCCTCGGACGCCCGCGCCATCGACGCCTGGCTGTCCGGACGGCTCGGCATGCCCGGGATGGCGCGGTTCGCCTCATGACCCTGCTGTCCCGATGCGCCCCCTCCCTCCGCTCCTCGCTCGCCAGGGCTCGCTGCGATGCTCGGGAGGACCGCCTCTCATGACCAACCACTCCGCACAGACTTATCGCGAACTCGGCCTGCGCCCGGTGCTGAACGCCGCCGCCACGCTCACCGTGCTCGGCGGTTCCCGGCTGGCTCCCGGTGCCGCGGAAGCGATGCGCGAGGCTTCGGCGGATTTCGTCGACCTCCCCGAACTGCAGCGGGCCGTCGGCGCCCACCTGGCCGAACTGACCGGGAACGCGGCGGGGTACGTCACCAGCGGCGGTTCGGCCGCGGTCACGCTCTCCGTGGCGGCCTGCCTGAGCAAGGACATCACCGTGTTCGGCCCGCCGCGCCCGGCCGGTGCGGTGGCCATGTTCTCCGGGCATCGCAATCCCTATGACTACGCGGTCCGCCAGCTCGGCGCGCCGATCGTGGAATTCGGCGCGAGCAGGGCGGAAATCGCCGCCGCGCTCGGCCCGGGGACCGCCTGCGTGCTCTGGTTCGCCGGGGCACACTATGCCGAAGGCGCCCCGGAACTGTCGCTCGTCCTCGAACTCGCGCACCGGGTGGGGGTCCCGGTACTCGTGGACGCGGCCGCGCAGATTCCCCCGGTCTCCTCGCTGTGGCGGTTCACTGCCGAACTCGGTGCCGATGCGGTGATCGTGAGCGGGGGCAAGGGATTGCGCGGCCCGCAGTCCAGCGGGCTGCTGCTGGGCAGCGCCGATATCATCGAGGGTGCCCGCGCGCACGGTGCCCCGCACCATGCGGTAGGGCGCGGAATGAAGGTGGGCAAGGAGGAACTGCTCGGCCTGCTCGCCGCCGTGCAGTGGACCCTCGGCCAGGACGAGTCCGCGCTGCTGGCCCGCTACGAACAAGCCGTCGCGCTGTGGGTGGACGGGATCGGGGCGCTGCGCGGAATGTCCGCCTGGCGCGACTATCCGAGCGAGGCGGGGCAACCGCACGGGCGCGCCATGGTGCGCCCCGATCCGGATTCCGGCTGGGGAACCGAATCGCTCGTGGACGCGCTGTGGGACCGGGATCCGCGCATCGCCGTGCTCGTCGTGGACGGCGCGATCGCACTGAACCCGCAGACGATAGACCCAGGCGAAGAGCTCCTTGTGCTGCAGGCTTTCCAGGAACTGCTCGGATAACTCAGTCCGGTTCCATGGCTTCGAGGATCTTCGCGAAGGCCGACTGCGCGGTCGCGGATGTGAAGGGTCCGACCGCGACCAGCGCGGCCAGGAGCGCGGAGGCTTCGCCGGGCGAGAACCGGATGGAGGGGAGCTCGGCGCGCGCGGGCGTCGATGCGGTAGCCGCCGCCCGGGCCACTGTGCACGGTCAGCGGCAGTCCGGCCGCGCGCAGGGCGAGCACATCCCGTTCCACGGTCCGGGTGCTGACCCCGAGTTCCTCGGCCAGCCGTTTGCCGGTGGTGGTCTTGGGCGCGCGGATCCGGAGGTACTCGATCAGGGCATGCTGGCGTTCGACCAGCGGCAGCACCTGATGCAGTTGCGCGGCCGGCCCCGGATCGCTCATGTTCGCTCCTTTGATTGACCGACACATGCTTGTCGGCCACTACCGGTTAGCGTCGCATTCAGTGCCGGACGGCGCAGCAGGAACACCGATGGGAGCATCCGATGACGTGGCGCGAGGAACTGCTCGATCAGCTCGACTTCTACTGGGACTATCACCTGATGCCGCGGCTGGAGGGGCTCACCGACGCGGAGTACCTCTGGGAGCCCGTTCCGGACTGCTGGACGGTGCGCGCCACCCCGGACGGTCCGCCGATGATCGACTGGCAGTGGCCGGTCCCGGAACCGCCGCCGGTGACCACGATCGCCTGGCGGCTGGCGCACATCGCGGTGCAGGTGTTCGGGATCCGCGCCAGCGCGCACTTCGGTGACGGATCGCTGAGCATCACCACCGCGGGCTGGCCGATCACCGCGGAACAGGGACTCGCCGCCCTGCGTGAGTACCACGACGTGTGGCGCGCGGGCGTGGCTTCCCTGGACGATGCTGCCTTGCAGCGTCCCGTCGGCGCGGCCGAGGGACCGTGGGCGGACCGTTCGATGGCCACCCTGATCCTGCACCTGAACCGGGAAGTCATGCACCACGGCGCGGAGATCTGCCTGCTGCGCGATCTCTACCGGGCCGAGTTCTGACCCCGCTCGAGCGTCCGGTCCAGGAACTCGAACACCAGCGCCCATTTGGTCGCCGACTGCGCGTTGTCCGCGGCCCCGCCGTGCCCGCCTTCGATGTTCTCGTAGTAGCGCACATCGTGGCCGTACTCGCGCAGCCGGGCGACGAACTTGCGCGCGTGCCCCGGATGCACCCGGTCGTCCCTGGTCGAGGTGAGCACGAAGATCGGCGGGTACTCCGCGTCCGCGGCGAGGTTCTGGTACGGCGAATAGTCAGCGAGCCAGGCCCACTGTTCGGGATCCTCGGGATCGCCGTACTCGGCCATCCAGGATGCGCCGGCGAGCAGCAGGTGGTACCGGCGCATGTCCAGCAGCGGCACCTGGCAGACGATCGCGCCGAACAGTTCCGGGTACCTGGTGAGCATGACGCCCATGAGCAGCCCGCCGTTGCTGCCGCCCTGGATGCCCAGCTGTCCGGTGGTGGTGATCCCGCGCGCCACGAGGTCTCCGGCCACCGCGGCGAAGTCCTCGTACACCCGATGCCGGTGCGCTCCCTTGGCCCCGGTGTGCCACGCGGGACCGTATTCCCCGCCGCCGCGCAGGTTCGCCACCACGTAGGTACCGCCTTCGGCCAGCCAGCCACGCCCGATGATCCCGCTGTAGTTCGGGGTGAGCGAGATCTCGAAGCCGCCGTACCCGGTGAGCAGGGTGCGACCGTCGGCGTTCGCGGGGCGCACCACGGTGTAGGGGATCCGCGTCCCGTCCGGGGAGGTCGCGAAGTACTGGGTGATCTCCGCCCCGGCAGCGTCGAACAGGCGTGGCGCGGACTTCACCGGTTCCGGGGCCGCACCCACGGTTCCGCGCCACAGTGTGGACGGGGTGGTGTAGCCGCACACGTCCACGAGGTAGTCGTTACCGTGCAGCGAATCGGTGCCAACGATGTCCGCGCTGCCCAGGTCGGCGAACTCCGCGGCGAGCGGTTCGGCGCGCCAGCCATCGGATGGCCGCAGCAGGCGCAGCTCCGGGCGCACATCGGTGAGCACGGTCAGCAACAGGAAATCCCGTGTCGCGCTGAAGTCCTCGAGACTGGAGTGCGCGTCCGGGGCGAACAGCACGGTGAACTCGCGGGCACCGCTCAGGAAATCGCTCAGCCGGATCGCGAGCAGGCTGCCGGTCGGGTACTCGCCCCAGTCCGAGCGCGGGTGCACGAGCAACCATTCCCGGTGCAGCGAAACGACCGCGTCCCCGGGCAGTTCGAGCTCCACCAGTTCGCCGTCGAGCACCAGATGGCGATGCGCGGTGAAGAAATCCACCCTGCGCACGATCAGGTCCCGCTCGAATCCGGGGGTGGGATCGTGCACCGCGGACACGGCGACATCGGTCTGCTCGCCCTCGAAAACCGTGCTCGCCTCGGCAAGCGGAGTGCCGCGCCGCCAGCGCTTCATGATCCGCGGATATCCGGAATCGGTCAGCGAACCCGGCCCGAAATCGGTGCCGAGATAGACGGTTTCCGCGTCGATCCAGCCGATCCGGTGCTTGGCCTCGGGAAGAACGAAGCCGTCCAGGAGGAATTCGCGGGTACGCAGATCGAACTCGCGCACCACCGTCGCGTCCGCGCCGCCCCTGGAGAGCTCGACGAGACAGCGATCGTCCGCCGGGCGGCGCACCGTGGCCCCGCCCCACACCCAGTTCTCGCCCTCGGCCTCGGCGAGCGCGTCGACATCGATGAGCACTTCCCAGTCCGGTGCGGCGCCGCGGTACTCGGCGAGCGTGGTGCGCCGCCAGATCCCCTTCGGGTGCTCGGCATCGCGCCAGAAGTTGTAGAGATACTCGCCACGCATCCGGACGTAGGGGATGCGGTCATCGGTGTCCAGCGCGTCCAGCAGCGCGGCGCGGGTCTTGGTATACCGTTCGGCTTCGGTCAGCTCGGCAAGGGATTCCGCATTGCGTTCCCGGGCCCAGTCGAGTGCGCCGGTTCCGGTGACGTCTTCGAGATACAGATATGGATCGGTGGTCACTCGTTGCGATCGTAGTGGCGGCCGTGCGGATGGTTGTGCCTGCGGTGCTGATCCGGGCGGTTCGAACCCTGCCGGGCCCTGCTGACGATCACCAGCACCGGGATCAGGATGAACAGGAAACCGGCGTGGTGCAGCACCACGGACAGCACGGTCAGGCCGATCACCGCGATCGCGGCCACGCCGAGGATCGCCGGGAGCCCCATGCCCTGCCTGGCCAGTGATTTCGGCCGCTGGCCCGGCGCCGGGGTGCCGGTACGTCCGGCGTCGAAACCTCCGGTGCCGAGCGGATCGGTCAGGAAGGCCGGTTTCGGGTCCGGCAGATCGGCGAACTCGCGCAGCACATCCCCTCGGGTGCGTGCCGTGGTCACCCGCGCCGAGCGCTGGCCGTACTCCTCGACGTCGATACGCCCGGCCGCCATGTGGTCACCGAGCGCGGAAATGGCCGATTCGCGCTCGGTGTCGCTCACCCGCAGCTTGTCCCCGCTCGATTCGGTCATGCTCTCGATGATAGGCGCATCGGAGTCGCTATGCCCATGACAAACGGCAGAACCTGCGGGTCATGACCGACTGGACTTGCCTGGCGGGTCCGGTGGCGGAACCTCCGGCGCCGCCTCGCTCCGGGTCGTCTCCTCGTGTTTGTCCGATACACCACGCAAGCTGCCCGGGGGGAAGCGGCTTCGCCGCCGAGAAAACGGGTGCCGAATCACAGCCGGTTCTGCAGCGCGTCGGCCGCGGCGAGCAGATCCTGCGCCCAGCGCGCGCCCGGGCGACGGCCGATGCGTTCCACGGGGCCGGAAACCGAGACGGCGGCGATCACGGTGGAGGTGGAATCCCGCACCGGAGCGGAAACACTGGCCACTCCCGGCTCGCGTTCGGCGACACTCTGCGCCCAGCCACGCCTGCGCACCTCGAGCAGGGTCCGCTCGCCGAACACCGCGTCGGTCACGACCGTGCGCTGGGTCGCCTGATCCGCCCACGCGGTGAGGACTTTCGCCCCGGATCCCGCGGTCATCGGCAGCCGGGTGCCGACCGGAACGGTGTCCCGCAGCCCGCTCGGCGGTTCCGCGGTGGCGATGCAGATGCGCTGTGTTCCGTCCCTGCGGTAGAGCTGAACACTTTCCCCGGTGATGTCGCGCAGCCTGGGCAGCACCGAGTTCGCCGCGTCCAGCAGTGGATCGGTCGCGCCCCCGGCGAGTTCGGCGAGCGCGGCACCGGGACGCCAGCGCCCGTCCGGGCCCCTGCGCAGCAAGCGGTGCACCTCGAGGCCTACGGCGAGCCGATGCGCCGTTGCACGGGGCAGATCCGTGCGCGCGCACAGTTCCGCGAGCCCGCACGGTTCCTTGGCCACCGCTTCCAGCACGGCCACCGCTTTATCCAGAACTCCGATACCGCTAGACTGTCCCACGTCTCGATATTAGCGTCCCGAGATATGAGAAGTCCAGAAAGAACTGATCGGGAGCAGGGAACAAACCGGATTCGGTCTTGAGAAACCCGCTCCGACCACCAGAAGACCCAAGGAGGAGCGATGGGCAAGACGCTTGCCGAGAAAGTGTGGGACGCACACGTCGTCCGGAAGGGAGACGGTGCGGAACCGGATCTGCTCTACATCGACCTCCATCTCGTGCACGAGGTCACCAGCCCGCAGGCCTTCGACGGGCTGCGGCTGCAGGGGCGCGGGGTTCGCCGTCCGGACCTGACGATCGCCACCGAGGACCACAATGTGCCCACCGAGGGCATCGATCTGCCGATCGCCGACGAGGTCTCGCGCACCCAGGTGGACACGCTCCGGCGCAACTGCGCGGAATTCGGTGTCCGGCTGCACCCGATGGGCGACGCGGAACAGGGCATCGTGCACGTGATCGGCCCGCAGCTCGGCCTCACCCAGCCCGGAATGACCGTGGTGTGCGGTGATTCGCACACCTCGACGCACGGCGCCTTCGGCTCGATCGCGTTCGGGATCGGCACATCCGAGGTGGAGCACGTGCTCGCCACCCAGACGCTTCCGCTGCGCCCCTTCAAGACCATGGCCATCAACGTGAACGGCACGCTGCGCGAGGGCGTCAGCGCCAAGGACATCATCCTCGCGGTGATCGCGAAGATCGGCACCGGGGGTGGGCAAGGTTACATCCTCGAGTACCGCGGCGAAGCGATCCGCGCGCTTTCCATGGAAGCGCGGATGACGATCTGCAACATGTCCATCGAAGCGGGCGCGCGGGCCGGGATGATCGCGCCGGACGAGACGACCTTCGAGTACGTGCGGGACAAGCCGCACGCCCCGAAGGGCGCCGAATGGGACGCCGCGGTGGATGCCTGGAAGCAACTGCGCAGCGATGCGGACGCGAGCTTCGACACCGAGGTGGACATCGATGCCGATGCCCTCAGCCCGTACGTGACCTGGGGCACCAACCCGGGGCAGGGACTTCCGCTCGGGGAACGGGTTCCGGATCCCGAGCAGATCGCCGACGAGACCGCGCGCGCCGCGGCCGAGAAGGCAATCACCTACATGGGCCTGACTCCGGGCACCCCGCTGCGCGAGATCGGGGTGGACACGGTATTCCTCGGTTCGTGCACCAACGGCCGGATCGAGGATCTGCGCGCCGCGGCCGAGGTGCTGCGCGGGCGCACGATCGCGCCGAGCCTGCGCATGCTCGTGGTTCCCGGCTCGATGCGGGTGCGCGCGCAGGCCGAGGCCGAGGGGCTGCACGAGGTGTTCCTCGCCGCGGGCGCGGAGTGGCGCCAGGCGGGTTGCTCGATGTGTCTTGGCATGAACCCGGATCAGCTCGCCCCCGGTGAGCGCTCGGCATCCACCTCGAACCGGAACTTCGAGGGAAGGCAAGGAAAGGGTGGGCGGACCCATCTGGTCTCGCCCACGGTCGCCGCGGCGACCGCGGTGCGCGGCAAGCTGTCCGCGCCATCGGACCTGACCGCGGACGCGGCCGAATACGTGGAGGTGTGACGACGATGGAACCGTTCACGAACTACACCGGGATCGGAGTCCCGCTGCGCGGCTCCAACGTGGATACCGATCAGATCATCCCGGCCGTTTACCTCAAGCGGGTAACCCGGAGCGGCTTCGAGGACGGGCTGTTCTCCGCGTGGCGCTCCGATGAGCACTTCGTGCTGAACCAGGCGCCCTTCGACAAGGGCAGCGTGCTCGTCGCCGGACCGGACTTCGGCACCGGATCCTCGCGGGAACACGCGGTCTGGGCGCTGCTGGACTACGGCTTCCGCGTGGTGATCTCGGCCCGCTTCGGGGACATCTTCCGGGGCAACGCGGGTAAGCAGGGCCTGCTCGCCGCGCTGTGCGAACAGTCCGATGTGGAGCAGTTGTGGAAGCTGCTGGAGACCGAACCGGGCACCGAGGTGACCGTGGACCTCGAGCAGAAGACCGTTCGCGCCAAGGACTTCCAGGCGCGGTTCGAGATCGACGAGTACACCCGCTGGCGGCTGCTCGAGGGCCTCGACGACATCGGGCTGACGATGCGCTCGGCGGCCGAGATCGACGCTTTCGAAGCCGCGCGCGAACCCTGGAAACCAGTCACGACACCCCTTCCGGCCTAACGGCGGTTACGGGATCCCTTGCTACGGCGGGGATCCCGTGTCGTGTCGGGTCACATTTACTTCACCGCCCGCAAGGCGCTCACCTGCACATTTATCCCGCGACCGGGTGGATGTGTGTGTTCTGCGCAAAAAAATAGGGCGTGGCGCTTGGAAAAATCTCCTCTGAGCCTTTACCGTGTGCAATCAAGTCGGCCCGACCGGGCCGTTTTCGTAGTCTCTGGAGGGACCACGGTGAATAAGGCCCAGCTCATCGAAGAGCTCACAGATCGCCTCGGCGACAAGAAAACCGCGACGGCAGCGGTCGATGGCATGGTCGATGTCATCGTTCGTACCGTCAACAAGGGTGACAAGGTGAACATCACCGGGTTCGGTGTGTTCGAGAAGCGTGCCCGCGCCGCTCGGACCGCTCGCAACCCGCGCACCGGCGATCCGGTGAAGGTGAAGAAGACGAACGTTCCCGCCTTCCGCGCGGGCACGAACTTCAAGGAAGTCATCAGCGGGGCCAAGAAGCTCCCGCGCGCCACCGCCGCCAAGAGCGGTTCGCGCACGACGACCGCTCGCGCCACCACTCGCCCGACCACCACCCGCAGCACCGCCGCCAAGCCGGCCACCGGCACCCGGCGCGCTGCGACCACCAAGACCGCCACCAAGTCGACGGCCAAGACCGCGACCAAGGCCGCACCGAAGACCGCAGCCAAGGCCGCGCCGAAGACCGCCGCGAAGAAGGCCACCACGGCCAAGGCGGCTCCGAAGACCGCGGCCAAGAAGGCCACCACGGCCAAGGCGGCTCCGAAGGCCACGGCCAAGAAGACCACCACGGCCAAGGCGGCCCCGAAGAAGGCGACCACGACCCGCAGCAGGGCCAAGAAGTAACCTTCTTCGCAGCTGACCAAAGTGCCCCTCGGCATCGCCGAGGGGCACTTTGCTGTGTCGTTTGTTTATGCCGGTTTGGGTAATGCACTCGGGTAATAGTCGGCAGCTTCGAGCGATAGCCCGTTCTCCGAGCGCCGCAAGGTCAGCACCCAGACACTGCCCTTTTTGCTGCGCACCTGCCCGGTGACCGGAGTACCGGCCGCGTCCATCAGGCGCTCGACCACATCCGGGATGACTCCGCCCTGACTGCAGATCGCGGTTACCGCCGCGGTTCCGGCGATCTCCAGCAGCCGCCGCGTTCCGGCCGCGCGATCCGGCCAGTATCCTTCCTCGGAAAGCAGCGGTTCCGCACCGATGTCCGCGCCCAGATCCCGCGCGAGCGGGGCGATCGTGTCGACACAGCGCAGCCGTGGCGCGGAGTACACCCGCTCCGGGCTCCACAGGGCGAGCAGCCCGCGCAGCGCCTCCGCCTGGCGCAGCCCGGCATCCGCGAGCGGGCGCTCGGTGTCCGGGCCGCCCCAGTCCGCCCTGCTGCCCGCTTTCGCGTGCCGCACCAGGAGCACGGTCGCGCTGCCGGTGCCGAGCGCGGCCGCGCGTTCGAGCACCCCGGCATCGTGCGGGTAGCTCAGCAACTCGCGTGCCTGCGCCAGATCGCACCAGCGCAGCTCGTCCACCTCGTCGTTGGCCGTGAACTCGCCCCCGGTCACCCGGGCGGTGTAGTAGTGCACACTCTTCGTGCTGCCGTTGTCCGGCAGTGGATAGCGGATCTCCCCGAGACCGGCGCCGAGCGCGCAGGAGTAACCGGTTTCCTCCCGGGTCTCGCGCACCGCGGCGACCGCGTGCGTCTCACCCCGGTCGAGTTTTCCCTTCGGCAGCGACCAATCGGACCGGTGTGGCCGGTGCACGATCGCGAACTGCCGCCCCTGGCCGTTCTCTCGCCAGAGCGCGACCCCGGCGGCCTGTACCTCGCTCACGATCCCTCCTCGCCGGCGCTCGTCGTCATCGTGCCCGACGCTGCTGTGTCTTCTGGCTCGCTCGCAAGCTCGCTCACGATCCCTCCTCGCCGTGCCTGCGCATCATCGCGACCTGGTGATCGCGCACATTCGAACCGTCGGCGGGGGAGGCGGACCATTCCCCGCTCGCGTCCAGTACCCAGCAGCGGGTTCTCGGATCCAGGCAGGAATCGAAGACATCCCCGAGCTGCGCGGTGAGCCGATGATCGGTGACCGCGACGAGCACTTCGACGCGGCGGTCCAGGTTGCGGTGCATCATGTCCGCGCTGCCGATCCAGTACTCGTCGGCGCCGAGGAAGTGGAACACCCGTGAGTGCTCGAGGAAACTGCCCAGGATCGAGCGTACGTGGATGCGTTCGGAGAGTCCCGGCTTGCCCGGCTTGAGGCAGCAGATACCGCGCACCACCACATCCACCACGACGCCCGCCTGTGCCGCGCGATAGAGCGCGTCGATCACCTGCTCGTCCACGAGCGAGTTCACCTTGATCCGGATGCCGGAAGGTTTCCCGGTGAGCGCGCGGGCCGCCTCCGCGTCGATGCGTTCGATGATGCCGCGCCGGATGCCCTGCGGGGAGGTGAGGATGCGCCGGTAGCTTGCCTGGTTCGAGTAACCGGTCAGCACGTTGAACAGATCCGTGAGGTCCGCGCCGATATCCGGTTCGGCGGTGAGCAGTCCCAGATCCTCGTAGGTGCGCGCGGTCTTCGGATTGTAGTTCCCGGTGCCGATATGACAGTAACGGCGGATCGTGGAGCCCTCCTGGCGCACCACGAGGGCGATCTTGCAGTGCGTCTTCAGGCCGACGAGCCCGTACACCACGTGCACCCCGCTGCGCTCCAGGGTGCGGGCCCAGCCGATGTTGGCCTGCTCGTCGAAGCGGGCCTTGATCTCCACGAGCGCGACGACCTGTTTGCCTTCCTCGGCAGCGGTGGTGAGCGCGTCCACGATGGGCGAGTCACCGGAGGTGCGGTACAGCGTCTGCTTGATCGCCAGCACCTTCGGATCGTGCGCGGCCTGTTCGATGAACCGCTGCACGCTCGTGGAGAAGGAATCGAAGGGATGGTGCACGAGCACATCGCCCTCGCGCAGGGTGTGGAACACGCTTTTCGGGGTTTCCCGCTCGCCGAAGGCCGGATGGGTCGCGGGAACGAAGGAGCGGCTCTTCAGATCCCTGCGGTCCACGCCGTAGATCTGCCACAGGAAGGAGAGATCGAGCAGCCCGCGCACCTCGACCACATCGCGCGGATCGACCTCCATCTCGCGCTGCAGCAGTTCGAGCATGTGCTCGCTCATGTCCTCGGCGACCTCGAGCCGGACCGGGGGACCGAACCGGCGCTGCGCGAGTTCGCGTTCCATGGCCTGCAACAGGTCTTCGTCGCGGTCCTCTTCCACCTCGAAGTCCGCGTTGCGGGTGACCCGGAACGCGCGGGCCTCGATGACCTCCATCCCGGTGAACAGTTCGCCCAGATGCGCGGCGACGAGTTCCTCGAGTGGAAGGAAAACGGCCGGCCGGGCGCCGGGATCCTCACTCACATCCAGTAATCGCGGTACGTTGTTCGGGATCTTCACCCGCGCGAAGCGTTCGGTGCCCTCCTTCGGATCGCGCACGGTGACCGCGAGGTTGAGGGAGAGCCCGGAAATGTACGGGAAGGGGTGCGCCGGGTCCACCGCGAGCGGGGTGAGCACGGGGAAAATGTGGTCGCGGAAGTACCGGGACTGGCGGGACTGGGCGTCCGCGTCCAGTTCGTGCCAGCGCACCAGGTGGATGCCGTTCGGTTCGAGCGCCGGCAGAATGTGGTCCAGGAAGGCGGTGGATGTCTGCTCGGTCAGTTCCTGGGTGCGCTTGGCGATGTAGCCGAGTTGTTCGCGCGGCGTGAGCCCGTCCGCGCTGCGCACCGAGAGGCCGGTCTCATCGCGGCGTTTCAGCCCGGCGACCCGCACCATGTAGAACTCGTCCAGATTCGAGGCGAAGATCGCCAGGAACTTGACCCGCTCGAGCAGCGGGAGCGACTCGTCCTCGGCGAGGGCGAGAATGCGCGTGTTGAAGTCGAGCCAGGAAAGCTCCCGGTTGATATACCGGTCCTCGGGCAGATCGATGTCGACCGGTTCCACATCCTCGGTGGACGCGGGCGGGGCGGCGGGGAGCTGCCTCGGCACCTCCTCGACCGGTGGCTGGGTTTCTTCACGCTGCTCAGTGCTCACACCGTGCATTGTCGCCGATGATCAGGATATGTCGAGTTGGCCACCGCACGACGATTCGGTGAAGAGTGCCGCCGCGGTCCGTTTACCCACCCCGAGCCCGCGGGCCAGTTCCAGATCCGCCGCGGTGTCCACATCGGTACGCAGCCCGGGCAGTGCGGCGCGCAGCGGGCGGGCACCGGTCTCCTCGTGCGCGGCGGCGGAACCCTCGCCGAACCGTGGATCGAGCACGCCGCCCGCCGTGCTGAGCAGCAGTGCGGTCCCGGTGCCGTGCCGGTCCGCGCAGAACGCTCGCTGCCCGGCGGCCTCGGTGATCGCCGCACTGAGCTCGGTGCCGCGCAACGCGGGCAGATCCGACTGCAGCGCACCGATGACCGAATGAACGTCGCGCCCGCGCAGCACGGCGAAACCATGGCGCAGCGCGGCGTTGAGCCCGGCGCCGGGATCGGGAACCACCTCGATGCCGAGTTCGTTCGCGCCCGCGCGCACGGCCTCGTCCGACGAGACCACGAGCACACGACGCACGCTCTCGGTCGTGGCCGCGGTCTCCATGGTGTCGGTGCCGATGGCGAGCGCGAGCGCCTCGTGGTCGCAGCTCACCCCGCGCAGCCGGGTCTTGGCGCGGTCCAGGTTCTTGATCGCCAGGACGAGGTCGACACCGCTCGGATAGGAGACTCCCACGTGGTCGATGATAGAGCGCGTTACTCTGCACTGGTTCCCGAGAGTGGTTCCCGAGCGTGAAGGAGTGGCATGGTCAACCCCCTGTGGCTCAACCTGGCCAGGTCGGTGTTCTACCCGGTCACGACGGGTTTGGCGAAGACCGAGATGATCGACGGCGAGAAGCTGCCGCGTACCGGTGGGGCGATCCTGGTGCTGAACCACATCACGCACATCGATCCGCTCTACGATTCGGTGATCGTCGATAAACTCGGCAGGCGGCCGCATTTCCTCGCGAAGCATTCGCTGTTCGAGAAACCACTCGCGAAACAGGTGCTGTACGGCACCGGGCAGATCCCGGTCTACCGCGGCACCGACAAGGCGGTGGACAGCCTCGCCGAGGCGCGGTCCATGCTCGCCGACGGCGCATTGGTGATCATCTACCCGGAGGGCACCTGCACCAAGGATCCGCTCGGCTGGCCGATGATCTCGCGCAGCGGGGTCGCGCGGCTCGCGCTGGACACCGATGTTCCGGTGATCCCCGCCGCGCGCTGGGGAACCCTGTCGATCATGAACCTCTACGAGAAGCGGTTCAGCCCATTGCCCAGGTCCAAGGTCAGCGTCAAGTTCGGTGATCCGCTCGACCTGTCCGCCGAGCGCGCGGCCGGGGTGAGCGGGCGCAATCTGCTCGCGGTGACCGATATCGCCATGCGCGCGGTGCGGGACCTGGTCGGCGACCTGCGCGGGGAAACCCCTCCGGAGGAGTTCTACAACCCGCGCAAGGAGAAGAACAAGGCGAAGAACAAGGCCAACCCGGATGCCTAGCCGGATCACCGTGCTCGGCGCGGGCTCCTGGGGGACCGCCTATGCCAAGGTGCTCGCCGATGCGGGTAACGAGGTCACCGTGCTCGCCAGGCGCACCGAGATCGCCGAGGCCCTCGGCGCGGGCAGCAATCCCGGTTATCTGCCCGACATCACGCTGCCCCGGATGCGCGCGGTGACCGAACCGGATGCCGCACTGGACGGCGCGGAGCTCGTGGTGCTCGCGGTGCCGAGCCAGTCACTGCGGGAGAACCTCGCCGCGTGGCGCGGATTGCTGCCCCCGGATGTGAGCATCGTCAGCCTGGCCAAGGGAATCGAGCTCGGCACCCTGCAACGGTGCAGCGAGGTGATCGCGGACGCGGGCGCGATCGAACCCGGACGGATCATCGCGGTCTCCGGTCCCAACCTGGCCCGCGAGGTCGCCGCCGAGCAGCCGACCGCGGTCGTCTACGGCGCCCGCGAGCACGCCCGCGCGGTGCGGTTGCAGGAACTCAGCAAGACCGCCTACTTCCGCCCGTACACCAATCAGGATGTCGTCGGCTGCGAGATCGGCGGCGCGTGCAAGAACGTGATCGCACTCGCCTGCGGGATCGCCACCGGGCTCGGTTTCGGCGCGAACACCACGGCCACCCTGGTCACCCGCGGGCTGGCCGAGATCACCCGGCTCGCCGTGGCACTCGGCGCGGACCCGATGACGCTCTCCGGTCTCGCCGGGCTCGGTGATCTGGTGGCGACCTGCTCCTCCCCGCTGTCCCGCAACCGGACCTTCGGCACCCGCCTCGCCGCCGGGGAAACCGTGGCCATGGCGCAGAAGGCGGCGCACGGACAGGTCGCGGAGGGCGTGAAGTCGTGTTCCTCGGCGCGCGAGCTCGGCAGGCGCTCGCGGGTCGACATGCCGATCGCCGATGTGGTGCACCGGGTTTGCCACGAGGGCGCGGCGCCCCGCGCGATGGTCGCCGAACTGCTCGGCCGCGAAGCGAAACCGGAACGGGATTGAGGATCATGGAACACGGTGACGGCACCCGCTGCGCCCACGCGGGACTCGAAGTGGCACCCGGCGGGACCTTCGTGCCCAGCCCGGTTTTCGGCTCGGCCTTCCACCTCGGCGGGGCGGACTACTACGGCGGAGCCTCGAACCCGAGCTGGCGGGCACTGGAATCCGCGCTCGGCGAGCTGGACGGCGGGCACTGCGTGAGCTTCGCCTCCGGGATGGCCGCGATCGCCACCCTGGTGCGCACCGTGGTCTCGGCGGGCGATCTCGTCGTGCTGCCCAGCGATGGCTACTACCTCGCCCGCGACTACGTGCGCACGGAACTCGGCCGGTTCGGGGTGCTGGTGCGCGAGGTGCCGACCGCGGAGATCGACGCGGAATCGGTGGACGGTGCCGCGCTGGTGCTGCTCGAAACCCCGGCCAATCCGGGACTGGATACGGCCGATATCGCGCGGATCGCCGAGGCGGTGCACGCGCGCGGCGGGCTGCTCGCGGTGGACAACACCACGGCAACCCCGCTCGGCCAGCGCCCGCTCGAACTCGGTGCGGATGTGTGCCTCGCCAGTGACACCAAGGCCGTCGCCGGGCATTCCGATGTGGTGCTCGGCCATGTTTCCTGTGTCTCGGAGGAACTGGCCCAGCAGCTGCGCACCGCGCGCAGAGGAGCGGGTGCCACCCCGGGATCCTTCGAGGTGTGGATGGTGCACCGCGGGCTGCAGACCCTCGACCTGCGGTTGCAGCGGCAGGCGGAGAACGCCGCTTCGCTCGCCGAGGCACTGCGCGAACTCGGGGTTCCCGGAGTGCGCTGGCCGGGAGCGGACTGGGATCCAGCGCATGCGGTGGCCGAGCGGCAGATGTGCCGTTACAACGGGGTGCTGTGTTTCGAGCTGGAGTCCGAGGCCGCGTTCACCCGGTTCCTGGAGCGCACCACCCTGGTCGCCGATGCCACCAGTTTCGGTGGGGTGCACAGCAGTGCCGACCGTCGCGCCCGGTTCGGGGACCCCGTTCCCGAAGGCTTCGTGCGGTTCTCCTGCGGTATCGAGAACACCGCGGACCTGGTCGCGGATGTTGTTCACGGAGTGGGACGGAGTTGACCCTGGGTGGCGGGGCCGCCATGGTGGGTGCCATGAACACGCGCGCCAGCAGCACGAGGCGGGGTCTGCTCGACCTGCGCCGGTGTGCCAGCGCGCTGTGTCTTGCTGGGTGAACCTTCCCGCCTGCCTTCTACTACCGGCACAGTCCTGTTCACATCCAGCATCTTCCGAGGTAATCCCAGCGATGTTCGCCGTTCCCGAGAACACCATTGCCCTGCGCCCTGCCGTCTCCGCCGCCCATCCGGCGCGGATCGCCGCCGAGTACGCCCGTGACCGGGACCGGTGGGCACACCTGCTGCGCTACGACCCGGACGATCGGTACGCCGCGCTGATCACCGCCGACGAACTGTTCGAGGTGTGGCTGCTGTCCTGGCTGCCCGGCCAGACCACCGGCCTGCACGATCACGGTGGCGCCGAGGGCGCGTTCACCGTGGTCACCGGGACCGTGAGCGAGCGGGTGATCCGCGGCGGGACCGAGGTGCTGCACGAGGTCGCCGCGGGCCAGTCCCGGGTGTTCGGCATCGACTACGTGCACCAGGTGCACAACGCGGGCGTGGATCCCGCGGTCACCATTCACGTGTACCGGCCGAGCCGGGTCCCGATGCGCGAATACCGCTTCGACCCGGTCGGCGGGCTCACCTCGCTGGAGTCGTAGCCGTCCGTGCCGTGACGTGCCCGGGTATCGGGATGCCCGTGTTCAGGTCGGCCGAGGGCAGAGGTGCGGCGAATGCCTGCTCGATCGGCAGCACACCCGCCCAGGTGGGCAGTTCGAGATCGGAGTCCTCGTCCTTGGGGTCCCCGGTGCGGATCTTCACCGCGGCCTCTTCGAGGGAAAGGGCGAGCACGGTGGTCTGCGCGAGTTCTTTCTTGTCCGGGCGCCGCGCGTGTTCCCAGGAACCGGGCGCCAGATGCTCGGTGATCACCCGCAGCGCGTCGAGTTTCCGTTGCCCGGCAAGGGTTTCCGGTACACCGTGGATGACCGCGGACGCGTAGTTGACCGAGAAGTGGAACACCGAGCGGGCGTAGACGATGCCGTTCAGTTCGGTGACGGTCACGCAGACCTGGTCGTCGGTGCGCAGGCTGCGTGCTCCCGAGGAACCGTGGATGAAGAGGGTGTCGCCCGCGCGTGCGTACCCGGTCGGCAGCACACGCGGTGCCCCGTCCACGATGACTCCGAGATGGCAGACCAGATTGCGGTCCAGCACCTCGTAGAGCGCCGAGCGGTTGCTTGCGGCTCGCTCCTTGGCGCGCCGGATAGTGGAGCGATCAGTCGGGGAGAGGGTCATACCGCCACCCTCGCCGAGAAAAGTGGCATTCTGGAATGGCCACCTGTACCGAAACTCCGAAGGCCAGTCCGTGACCCATCCGCGCGCCACCACCCCGATCACCAATCTGCCGATCACGCTCGAGCGCGATACGGCGACCCCGCTCGCGGTGCAGCTGGCCGAGACGATCCGCACCGCGGCCGCGGACGGGGTGCTGCGCGCGGGGGACCGGTTGCCGTCGACACGGGCGCTCGCCGCCGAACTCGGGGTCAGCCGCACGGTGACCGCGGCCGCCTATGACCAGTTGCACGCCGAGGGGTGGATCGACGGCAAACACGGTTCGGGCACCTATGTCACCACCACCCCACCGCGCGGGATCCCGCACGGCAGGGTTTCCGGGCAGGGCAGGGGCGAGCGCGAGTACATCGACCTCGCCCCGGGCGCCCCGCTGATCGAGGACATGGACCGCGCGGCCTGGCGACGGGCCTGGCGCGCCGCCGCCGACGAGGAACCGCTGCTGCGCCCGGTACGCGCGGGCCTTCCGGAATACCGCGAGGTGATCGCCGAGCACCTGCTGCGCCACCGCGGGCTCTCCGTGGCGCCCGCGCGGATCGCCGAGGTGGTACTGGCCACCGCGGGGACCACCGCGGCGGTCAACGAACTCGCCTGCGCGGTGTTCGAACCCGGTGACGTGCTCGCCATGGAGGATCCCGGTTATCAGCGCGCCGTCCAGGTGCTGCGCTCGGCGGGAGTGCGGGTGGTTCCGGTTCCCGTCGACGAGGGCGGGGTCCGCGTCGACGAGATCGATCCCGCGGCGAAAGCGGTGTACTGCTCGCCATCGCACCAGTACCCGCTCGGCGGGCGGATGACCGCGAGCAGGCGGGTGCAGCTGGTGGAACGGGCGCGGGAACGCGGCTGGCTGGTGATCGAGGACGATTACGACGGCGAACTGCGCTACGACGTGGCCCCGCTGCCGCTGCTCGCCTCGCTCGCCCCGGATGTCGTCGTGCACCTTGGCACCACGAGCAAGATCTTCACCTCGACACTCGGCGCGGGCTGGATGATCGCCCCGCAACAGGTCACCGGGAAAGTGCTGGACTACCGCGAACGCACCGGCGTGGCCCCCGCCGCGGCCGGACAGCAGGTGCTCGTACAGCTGGCCCGCAACGGCGACCTCGGTCGGCACCTGCGCAAGATCCGCCGGGTACTGCACCAGCGCCGCGAGCTCGTGGTGCACACCCTGCGCGCGGCGGGGGCGGACGTGCTCGGCGACGATGCGGGCGCGCACGTGGTCGTGCCGCTCGAGGACCTCGAACGCGAGGACGCCGTCGTGCACGGCGCGCGGGAACAGGGGATCTGGATCGACGGGCTGGCCCGCCACCACATCGGTACCCAGCAGTGGCACGGGGTCGCGCTCGGGTACACCGCCTGCACCCACGCCGAGCTGGAGCAGGCATTACCCGTGGTGGCCGGGCTGCTGAAGCGGTGCGGGTACGCTGGCTCGCCAGGTGGGCGAGGCCATTAAGGAGTCGAGTTGACGAGTCAGAAGATCCGGGTCGCCGTGGTGTTCGGGGGCCGCAACAGTGAGCACGCCATTTCCTGCGTCTCCGCTTCGAGCGTGCTGGCCAATCTCGACAGGGACCGGTTCGAGATCGTCGGCGTCGGTATCACCCAGGACGGTTCCTGGGTACTCGGCACCACCGACCCGCGTGAGCTCGAACTGCGCGACAAGCGGCTGCCCTCGGTCAGTGACGGAACCGATCTCGCGCTCGCGGGCGGTGACCTGGTCTCCATCGACAAGCCCAGCGCGGGCGAGGTGCTTTCCGCGGTGGACGTGCTGTTCCCCGTGCTGCACGGCGCCTACGGCGAGGACGGCACCATCCAGGGCATGTTCGAGATGGCGGGTGTGCCCTACGCCGGTGCCGGGGTGCTCGCCTCGGCCGCGGCCATGGACAAGGAGTTCGGCAAGAAACTGCTCGCCGCCGAGGGGATGAGCGTCGGCCGGTTCACCGTGCTGCGCAGGGGCGAGGACGAGCCCGAACTCGAAGACTTCAGCTACCCGCTGTTCGTCAAGCCCGCGCGGGCCGGTTCCTCGACCGGGATCACCAAGGTCGGTTCGGCCGCCGAACTGCCCGCCGCCATCGCCAGCGCGCGCGAGATCGACCCCAAGGTGATCATCGAGGAAGGCGTCGTCGGCGCCCGCGAGGTCGAGTGCGGAGTGCTGGAATTCCCCGACGGTTCCGTGCGCGCCTCCCTGCCCTCGGAGATCCGGATGCGCGGGGACGACTGGTACGACTTCGAATCCAAATACCTCGAGACCGACGAGCGCTGCGAGATCGACATCCCGGCCAAACTCGACGACGCCGTCACCGCCGCCATCCAGGAGCAGGCCATCCGCGCCTTCCGGGCGCTCGACTGCCAGGGACTCGCCCGGGTCGACTTCTTCATCACCGAATCCGGCGAGCCCATCGTCAACGAGCTCAACACCATGCCCGGATTCACCGCCACCTCCGCCTACCCCAAGATGTGGGAGGTCACCGGCATCGACTACCGGACCCTGCTGAGCACCCTCATCGACACCGCCCTCGCGCGGGGAACCGGGCTGCGCTGAGATTTCGTACCCTGGAGACATGGCCTACCAGGAGAACGGCATCACGCTCGATGGACACCAACTCGTCCTGCGCCGGTACTACTTCCCCTTCGGAGCCAAGCGCATCGGTTACGACCGGATCCGGCAGGCGCGGGTCACCAATCCTTCGAGGCTGCGCATCTGGGGCAGCGGCGACTTCGTGCACTGGTACAACTTCGACGCGCGCCGCCCGCGCAAGACGACCGCGATCGAGCTCGACCTCGGCCGCCGGTGTAAACCGGTGATCACGCCGGACGACCCGGACAAGGTGCTCGCGGAACTGCGCGACGCCGGTGTCTCCGTGGGGTGAGGTCAGCGTTCCGCGGCCCAGCGCCGTTGTTCGGGAACCCAGTGCCCTGGTGGCGGATCAGCCCCGAGCAGGGGATTCAGGAATGCCTCGATCAGTGGGCGGGCCCCGCTCAGGGTGTGCAGTTCACGTGGGAGTTCGTGGACGCGGCTGGCGAATCTCCCGTAACCACTTGTCCACGATCGGTCGGGAAGGGTAAAGGTGCTCGGCAGTCGTAGAGTGATGTGGTGTTGGCGACGGCGAGCCTCGGCCTGTAGCACAGCGTGCGTCGTCGGCCCATTGAGAGTGCTGCGGTGCGCGATGACCATCAGATCCACGAGGTCCTTGTAGCGGCTTGACGCGGCACCCGAGTGGCCGTGCAGTTCGTACATGGCGCAGATTTTCTCGGCCGTGTGATCTTCGAGCGGAAACATTCGTACCGGCGGCCACGGTTCCCCGTCCGGGCCGAATGGGGACTCAAGTGATGTGCTGACCACGCCGGAAGGCGTATCTCCCGCGACCACGTCAACGCTGACCACGTGGAGTTCCCTGTTGCCCACCATGGCGCGGAAGCGCACCTTCCTGGTGAGCCGCTCGATCTCCGTCGGCATCGAGGTGTCCTTGTGGGCGAACCGCAGATGATCATCAAGATCGGTGTTCGCCGCTGAGATCAAGGCACGCACTGCCTCATCGAGTGTGCCTTCGCGAAGCAGATCGATATCTGTCGAGTAGCGGGCCGTGGGCCATCGAGCTAGCAGGGCCTGTCCACCTTTGAGGGTCCAGTAGCCCGGATCCGCTGTGAATACTCTGGCCAGGAGTCGCCGGTAGTAGTAGATGCCGATCAGCTGGGACTTGCTCAGTGTGCTGTGTTGCGCCGCGTTCGCGGCTCGACTGTTGATGCGCTGTTGGTAGCCGGCGGGAGTGATCGGGGGACGTGGTGTGGACATCGCTAGTTGCGCTCCCTTGGCGTCCTCTCGCCCTTGTTTCCCTCCGCCATCTCGCGGAGCTGCAGTATCGCTTCGGAGGCAAGGGCGGCGGATGCCTCAGCGGATCGAGGTTGTGGGCGTATGAGCAGGCGTTCAGCCGACAGGCCGATGTGGGACAGCAGATGCTCGAGTAGTGCCGCACCATCATCCGGTCGTACCCGGTAACGACGGGCATAGGGCGCGATCTGCTCCACGAATGTGTCCAGGCGTAGCTGTCCTGACTCGACCGCTTGCCGGATGATGGTCGCGAGGTGGCTCGCGTCGGCATTCTCGGCGAGCAGGTCCTGAACGGTGCGGGCCATGGTGGTCACTGGCAGGCCGTCCAGCAGGACGACATCCTGCTCGGTAAGCGAAGCGATCTTGAACCGCAGATCTGGGTCCCGGCTGGTGCGGCGGCGAGGAACGGTGAAGGTGATCCGGTCGGTGACGAATTCGCCGACTTCATGCAGGCGGCAGGCCGAGGCATGGGAAACCACTCCGCCCGTAGTGTCCAGCGGATCCCGTTCCCAGGCGGGCGTGGCGGGATCGAAAGTCAGCCAGGCCGCCTGTTCGTCGCGCGCGGTCGTCGGAACCGCCGCGGTGGCGGCGTACACCCCGCGGCGCACATGTGCGAGGAAACCCGCTTCCTTGAGCCGATGCATGGTGACCGCATCTACTCCGGATTTCTTGGCTTGCTGGAGCGTCACCAGTCCCCACTGCTCGGCGGTGAACTCGCCGAGTAGCTCGAGAGCCGATCGCATCTCCATGCAGCGAATATTACATCAACTCGCAGCAGTTGTTACCTTCTAGGGGTAATAACTGCTGTAGTTGCTTGCAATAAATGCTGTAGGTGTTGAGTGGTGACTACGGCCGAACGGGTTTCTGCGGTAGCGCCGTGCGGATGGCCGTCGAGGTGTCCTGGAGCGGTCCGGTGCCGACGGAATCGGGTACGGTCAGTGCGACGTAGACCGGTCGGTCGACCGCGTAGTAGGTCGCGCGCCCCTGATCGGCGACCCGCAGCCACTGCACGCCGGAGACGACGGTGAGCTGCGAGGTGGGGGTGAGCTCGGCGGGTTTTTCGATGCCGCAGCGCAGGATGACGGGGTCTCCGGTCGCGGCCCAGGCGACGGTGGCCGGTGGGACCGGTTTGGCGAGGGCGAGCCTGGACAACTGTTCGCCGTCGCTGGGGATGGTGCGCGGCAGTTTCCCCAGCAACGCGGCGCAGTCCTTGTTCCCCGCGTCGGGGGCGGGCACCGGGGCGACGGCGAGTGGCTTGTCGATCTTGTTGTGCTTGGGCTGCGCCGGTTCGTTCCCGGAGTACACGCGCAGCACGATCACCCCGGCGAGAAGCGCCGCACCGAGGATCGCGGCGAGCACGATCGCGGGCTTGGGGATACCGGTGGAATCGGTTCGCACGCGGCTAGCGTGGCATTGCTCAGAGGTTGACTACCGGGCAGGTCAGGGTTCGGGTAATCCCGCCGACATTCTGCACGCGGGCGACGACCATCTGGCCGAGGATGTCCACGTTCTCCGCTTCGGCGCGCACGATCACGTCGTAGGGGCCGGTGACGTCCTCGGCGGTGGTGACTCCGGGCATTCCGGCGATCTCGCTCGCGACCTCGGCGGCCTTGCCGACCTCGGTCTGGATCAAGATATATGCGTTGACCACGGCGCGCCCCTTCGTCGTCAGGCCGGTGCTCCAGGTAGGACAGTTACCGTACCGAAGAACTTACCGTGTGAGGCCGATAGTTGGAAATCCGAACTTTCGCAGTCAAGGTGGTGCAGGTCAGGTGGATGAAACGCTAGCCTCCACGGGTGAATTCGGCGCGATCGAGCGCATCACGGACGGCCTGCGGCAACCGGCGAGTACCTTGCTCGGCCCTGGCGACGATGCCGCGGTGGTCGCCGCGGCATCCGGCTCCGTCGTCGCGTGCACCGACACCATCGTCGAGTCGGTGGACTTCCGCTTCGACTGGTCGAGTCCGCAACAGGTCGGGCGCAAGGCCGCGGCGATCAATCTGGCCGATATCTCGGCGATGGGCGCGGTGCCAACGGCGCTGCTCGCCACGCTGTCCGCACCCGCGGAGACCGAGCTCGCCGTGCTCGAGGGGATCGGTGCGGGCATGGCCGAGGAGGCGGCGAGTCTCGGCGCCGGACTGGTCGGCGGGGATCTCTCCAGCGCGAACCAGCTCGTCATCTCGGTCACCGCGCTCGGTGATCTCGAGGGAAGGGCGGCGGTCACCCGCTCGGGAGCGCGGCCGGAGAATGTGGTCGCGGTCGCGGGCAAGCTCGGCTGGTCCGCGGCCGGTTTCGCGGTGCTCAGCAGGGGCTTCCGCGCTCCGGGGGCGGTGGTGAACGTGCACCGCTGCCCGCAGCCGCCCTACGCCGAGGGGCCGCGCGCCGCGGTGGCGGGGGCGACCGCGATGACCGATGTCTCCGATGGACTGCTCGCCGACCTCGGGCACATCGCCGGGGCCTCCGGGGTGGCGATCGATCTGCGCGCCGAGGCACTCGCTCCGGACGACCGGCTGGTCGAGGTCGGTTCGGCGCTCGGCGCGGACCCACTGTCCTGGGTGCTGACCGGCGGCGAGGACCATGCGCTCGTGGCGACCTTCGCGGTGGCCGCCGCCGTTCCCGAACAGTGGCGGATCATCGGTGAGGTCGCCGAGGGCAGTGGGGTGACCGTGGACGGCGCGGAGCACGAGGGTGCGCAGGGCTGGCAGCACTACCGCTGAGGTGCCACAGTTGTAGCACTACAGTTGTGGTACTACGGCTGTAGCACTATGGCCGAGGTGACCATTCGCTGCGCAGCACACCCATGAGCACCGCGTCGTAGCGGTGCCCGTCGTGCACGAAGGCCTCGCGTTTGCGGCCTTCCTCGGTGAACCCGGCGCGCCGGTAGGCCCCGATCGCGCCGGTATTGAAGGAGAACACCCACAGCTCGACTCTGTGCAGATCGAGCTCGGCGAAGCCCCAGCGCACGAGCGTGCGAACGGTATCGGAGCCGTACCCTTTCCCGTGGAATTCCGGGCCGAGCATGATGATCAGTTCCGCGCTCCGATTACGCAGGTCGATTCCGATCAGCCCGGCCTGCCCGAGCAGCGCGCCATCGGATTTCCGTGCCACGCAGAATCCGACGGCCTCGAGGGATTCGTTCGCCGTCCAGTTCCGGAATCGTTCCACCGAACCGGATTCGGGGACCGGGCGCACGATCATCTGCTGCAGAACCGCGATTTCCGGGTTCTCGTACCAGTTCGCCAGCACCGGAAGATCCGCTTCGGTGCGCGCGCGAAGCCGAATGTGCTTTCCGTCGAGAATGTTTTTACCGTATGTCACCGAATCGGCGGTGCTGCTCCATCGTGTCACCCGCGGAATTGTGCCAGTAGGCTCGTACCGTGCTGATCGAGACCGTTCCTTTCACTCACCCGGATGTCGAAACACTCACCGAGGCGGCGCAACGGTTCTATCGGGAGCGCTACGGGGATCCCGACGAGTCCCCGATCGATCCGGCCGAATTCGCGGAGCCGAAAGGCACCTTTCTGCTCGGCACGCTGGACGGCGAACCGATCGCGTGCGGCGGCTGGCGTTCCGGGGTGCACGGCGACCCGGGGGATGTCGAGATCAAGCGAATGTTCGTGCTCGCCGAGCATCGGGGCAAGGGCCTGGCCCGCGTGCTGATCGCGGAACTCGAACGCACCGCTGCGCTGGCGGGGTTCACCAGGGTGATCCTGGAGACCGGGACCGAGCAGCCCGAGGCGATGGCGTTCTATGTCTCAACCGGGTACCACCCGATCCCGTCGTTCGGGTATTACCGTGAGGCACCCGAATGCCGCTGTTATGCCAAGCAACTGACGACACCGCCGAGGAGCTGACCACGGAATGGCCATCTACGCGCTGGGCGAGCTCACCCCCGACATTCATCCGGACGCCTATGTGCACCCGGACGCGACCGTGATCGGCGATGTGCGGATCGGCGCGCAGGCCTCGATCTGGCCGCAGGCTGTGCTGCGTGCGGACACCGCGGAGATCGTGGTCGGGGAGCGCAGCAACGTCCAGGACGGCAGCATCATCCACGTCTCGCCGGGGATGCCGACCGTGCTCGGACCGGGTTCGGCTATCGGGCACAACGTGCACGTGGAAGGCGCGGTGATCGGCACCGGCTGCCTGATCGCCTCCGGATCGGTGGTGCTCAACGGCACCGAGATCGCCGACGGGGGAGTGGTCGGCGCGGGTGCGGTCCTGTCGTACCGCGGCAAGGTGGCCGGCGGGGAGATCGCGCTCGGGGTCCCCGCGAAATGCCGGGAGAACAAGTCGGTCAACGCCGAGATGGTGGCGGCCATCGTGGCCAATTACGTCGAGCGCGGCGCCCAGTTCGCGAAGTCCCTGCGGCGGCTCGACTAGCTCACGCTAGGGTCACCGGTCATGGCGGCAGCACCACTGAAAGACATTCTCGATCCGGGCTGGGCCGAAGCGCTCGAACCGGTCGCCGACCAGATCGCGAAGATGGGCGAGTTCCTGCGCACCGAGATCGCCGAGGGCCGCACCTATCTGCCCGCGGGCAAGCATGTGCTCCGCGCCTTCACTCAGCCCTTCGACCAGGTGCGGGTGCTGATCGTGGGCCAGGATCCGTACCCGACGCCGGGGCACGCGGTCGGGCTGAGTTTCTCGGTCGCCCCGGACGTGCGCCCACTGCCGAAGAGCCTGATCAACATCTACAAGGAGTACACGGAGGACCTCGGCTACCCCGCACCGTCCAACGGTGACCTCTCGCCATGGGCCGACACCGGGGTGCTCCTGCTGAACAGGGCACTCACCGTGGCCCCGCGTAGCCCCAACTCGCACCAGGGCAAGGGCTGGGAGGAGATCACCGAGCACGCGATCAAGGCACTCGCCGCGCGCGGTACCCCGCTCGTGGCGATCCTGTGGGGCCGCAACGCGCGCAACCTCAAACCCTGGCTCGACGGTGTGACCTGCATCGAGTCCCCGCATCCGAGCCCGCTGTCCGCTTCGAGTGGTTTCTTCGGTTCGCGGCCGTTCTCCCGGGCGAACGCCGCGCTCGCCGAGGCCGGAGCACCCGAGGTCGACTGGCGACTGCCGGAATAGCGCTGTCTTCACTCGCGCAGATCGGCCGAGCTGTTAACCCTCGGTCATTCACCGCACTGCGCGCGCCCTTCGGCGCGAACCGCCGCTTTACCGCCGCCACACCGACCACAGTGGTGTCAGGGCGATGCTGGGCTGCGTCGCCAGGTGCGGGAGGCAGAGATGAACGGGATGCTGGAGGGTAAGGCCGTCGCCGTGACCGGAGCGGGTCGCGGGCTTGGCGAGGCGTTCGCCACCCATGCCGCGCAGGCTGGCGCACTGGTCGTGGTCAACGACATCGAAGAGGGGCTCGCCAAACAGGTCGCGGACACGATCAACACCTACGGCGGGAGTGCCGTGGTCAGCGCGGGGGACATCGCCGATCCGGACCAGGCAGCGGCCATCGTGGAGTGCTGCGTCCAGGAATTCGGCCGGATCGACGGGCTGGTCAACAACGCCGGGCTGAACTACGACACCCCGTCCTGGCGCGATGAGCCGGACCGGATCCGCGAACTCATCTCGGTGAACGTGCTCGGTTCGATGTACACCGGGACCACGGCCCTGCGCGCGATGGCCGAAGCGGGCCGCGGTGGTTCGATCGTGAACATCTCCTCGGCTGCCTCCTTCGGACAGCACAACCTCGCCACCTACGCGGCCTCCAAGGGCGCGCTCGCCTCGCTGACCTACTCCTGGGCGCTGGACTGCGAGGAGATCGGGGTCCGGGTGAACGCGGTCTGCCCGGTCGCGCACACCCGCATGGTGTGGAACTCCGAGCGGGCGCTGCGCGGTGCACCGCCCTCACGTACCCCGGCCAAGATCGCGCCCGTCGTGCTGTACCTGCTCTCCGACGAGGCGGACGGGATCACCGGGCAGATGGTGCGCTGCAATGGAAACCAGCTGCACATCATCGGCCAGCCGTACATGAAGCAGCCGGTGCTCGAACGGGAGATCTGGGACAGCGAATCGGTGCGCCGCGCCTTCGACGGGGTGCTCGCCGCTCACCTGGAACCGTACGGCCTGGAGAAGCGGCGGCCACCGCGCGAACGCGAACTGTTCGCCACGCTCGAATCGGTCAGTTAGAGCGCGGCCAGCCTTGGTACCACCGGGGCACAGTTCTGCTCGATCCACTCCGAAGGCCGGTCCCCGGGCGGTAGTACGAACACCGTCTGGATGCCGATCTCGGCGTAGCCCGCCATCGCCTCCACGAACCCGTCATGGTCACCCGCGTGCAGTTCGCCGCCGTTGTAGAGCATCGTCTTGTGGATCTGCGCGTAGTCCCGGCCGACGTCGGTGCAGTGGTTGCGCAGCACCTCGAGCTTGTGCGCGATCGCGTCGACCGAGCGGGCGTCGGTGCCGAGGTTGCACGCGTCCGCGTACTGCGCGACCAGCCGCAGCGTCTTGCGTTCGCCGCCACCGCCGATGAGCACCGGCGGATGCGGATCGCTGATCGGTGCGGGCGAACACAGGGTCTCGGCGAGCTGGTAGTGCCTGCCTTCGAACGGGGCGGTGCTCGAGGAGTCCCACATCGCCTGGCAGACCCGCAGCGTCTCTTCGAGGCGTTCGAACCGTTCGGCGGTCGGCGGGAACGGCACCCCGAGTCCGCGGTGCTCGCGTTCGTACCAGCCGGCCCCGATGCCGAACCAGGCGCGGCCGCCGGAGAGCACATCCAGGGTGGTCACGGTCTTGGCGAGCAGCCCGGGATGCCGGTAGGTGACCCCGCCGACCAGCAGGCCGAGCCGCACCGAAGAGGTGTGCGCCGCGAGGAAGTTCAGCGCGCCGTACCCCTCCAGCATCGGTTCCTCGGCGGGGCGGACCCGGTCCATCTGGAAGAAGTGATCCATCACGCTGACCGCGTGGACGCCCACCTGCTCGGCGGTCGCGCCGACCCGGGCGAGCTCCCCGGCGGTGCCTCCGTCCGCGGTCTCGGATCCGGTGAATGACCAAATATGTGTGCCTAGTTGCATGCACACGACCGTAGATCCTGGAGTGCGCTCCAGGTCAAGGTCTACAGCGCCGCCAGCCGTGGCACGAGCGGGGCGCCCACTGCCTCGATCCACTCGCTCGCGGGCCGGTCCGCGAGCGGCATGAGGAACACGGTGTCGATCCCGGCCTCGGCGTAGCCGGACATCAGTTCCACGAATCCGTCCACCTCGTCCTCGCTGAGCTGGGCCTTGTTGTACAGCACGGTCTTCTCGATGGAGTCGAAATCGCGCCCGAGATCCGCGCAGTGCCCGCGCAGTACGTCCAGCTTGCGCCGGATCCCGTCCAGGTCGGAATGGGTGCCCATATTGGTCATGTCCGCGTACTTCGCGACGAACCGCAACGTCTTGCGTTCGCCCTCACCACCGATCATGACCGGTGGCCGCGGCTTGCTGACCGGGGCCGGTACGCACAGCGTCTCGGCGAGCTGGAAATGCTTGCCCTCGAACGGGGCCGTGCTCGCCGGGTCCCACATGGCCTGGCTGATCCGCAGCGTCTCTTCGAGGCGTTCGAACCGTTCGGCGGTCGGCGGGAACGGCACCCCGAGTCCGCGGTGCTCGCGTTCGTACCAGCCGGCCCCGATGCCGAACCAGGCGCGGCCGCCGGAGAGCACATCCAGGGTGGTCACGGTCTTGATCAGCAGCCCGGGATGCCGGTAGGTGACCCCGCCCACCAGCATGCCCAGCCGCACGGTGGAGGTGTGCGCGGCCAGATGACCGAGGGCCGTGTAGCCCTCCAGCATCGGCGTCTCGGCCGGTTGCAGGTGTTCGAGCTGGAAGAAGTGATCCATCACGCTCAGGTGCGTGAGCCCCGCGCGCTCGGCCGCCTCGCCCGCCCTGGCGAGCTCGCCGCCGAAGCCGCCCTGAGTGTTCTCGTATCCGGTGAACGACCAGATGTGTGTGCCGAGTTGCATACCGATGACGCTAGGTCCTGGAGCGCGGTCCAGGTCAAGCGCACGAAAAACCCCCGTTGCCCGAGCGGGCGAACGGGGGTTCCGGAAAGTCTGTGGCGCTCAGCCGCGGACGACCTTGCCCGCCTTGATGCACGAGGTGCAGACGTTCATCCGCTTGCGCGCGGAAACGCCGACCTTCGCGTGCACCGTCTGGATGTTGGGGTTCCAGCGGCGACGTGTCGTGCGGTGTGAGTGCGAGACCGAGTTGCCGAAGCCCGGCTTCTTGCCACAGACGTCGCAAACGGAAGCCACGTCGAACACCCCTATCGCTTGAGGATTGGTCCTTGAGAACGCATCAGTTCCGGACAAGCATAACGGTACGGCGATCGGGGGCTTGACACGGGTACCGCGAAGGGGGCGCGGGGGAGCCCGACTCGGTAGCCTGCGCGCATGGCTTGCGCGGGTCTGGGAGCGGGTGACGTGCGGGCGTGGATCTCCGCTGGTGTCCGCACGCTCGAACGGCATCGGGCTGCCATCGACGCTATCAACGTGTACCCGGTCGCCGATGCGGACACCGGGACCAATCTGGCGCACACCCTGCGTGCGGGGTTCGACGCCCTGTTGCGCGCGGAGGCACCCGATGCGGCCGCCGCGCTGCGGGCCGTGGCCAGTGGGGCCCTCGCGGGCGCGCGGGGCAACTCCGGGGTGCTGTTGTCGCAGGTCCTGCGCGGTTTCGCGGACGTGGCCGAGCCGGGAAGGTTATTCGGGACCGGGCAGCTGCGCTCCGCACTGCACAAGGCGCGGATCCTGGCCTTCGACGCGGTCAGCGAGCCCGCCGACGGCACCATGCTGACCGTGCTCGCCGAGATCGCCGAGCGCGCGCACGGTACCGAGCCCGCCGAGCTGACCGCATCGGTCGTGGCCGTGGGCAGCGAGACGCTGGAGCGAACCCGCGTCCAGCTGGGCGCGCTCACCGCGGCCGGGGTGGTCGACGCGGGTGCGCACGGGCTGCTCGTCCTGCTCACCGAGCTGCACAACACCGTGGCCGGGGCGGGCACGATCGCGTTGCCGCCGCCCGGACCCGGTCGCGCCGGGGTGCTCGCCCGGCAGGCGGACGCGCTGCTGACCGTGCGTGAATCGGGGGCGAGCGAGTTCCAGTACGAGGTGATGTACCTGCTGGACACCGAGGCACCGACCGAGGCGCTCGCTACCACACTGGGTTCGATCGGGGACTGTGTCTCCATTGCCGGAGACGGGGCCGGGACCAGCACCGTGCACGTGCACTGCAATGACGTCGGGGCGGCCATCGAGGCGGGGATCGAGACCGGGCGCCCGTACCGGATCACCGTGGCGCGGTTCGCCGATCAGGTCGCGGTGCCCAGCCGGTTCGCTCAGGAACGCGCACTGGTCACCATCGCTCGCGGCCCCGGGGTCGCCCAGCTGTTCCGCGCGGAGGGGGCCGCGGTCCTCGTGCTCGAACCCGGCGCCGAACCGGGCGTCTCCGAGGTGCTCGCCGTGCTCACCGGTAGCCGTGCGGCCACGGTCACCGTGCTGAGCAACGAACCCGAACTCGCCGAACTGATCGAGGCGGGGGCTCAGGCCGCGCGGCACGCAGGTCAGTCGGTGACCGTGATCCCCACCATGTCTCCGGTGCAGGGCCTCGCCGCGCTGGCGGTGCACGATCCGGCGCGGCGCGCGGAGGACGACGTGGTCGCGATGGCCGAGGCCGCGGCCGCGACCCGGCGTGGTGCGCTCGTGTTCGCCGAGCAGGAGGCGCTGACCTGGGCGGGGCACTGTGTTCCCGGGGATGTGCTCGGCATGGTGGACGGTGAGGTGGTGTTCATCAGGCACCCGGTCGTGCAGGACATCGAGGGCCTGGTCACCGAGGCGGCAGGGGAGCTGCTCACCCGCATGCTCGGCAACGGCGGTGAACTGGTCACCGCACTGCTCGGGATGCAGGCGGGCGAGACACTCGGTCCGGGCCTGCGCGCCCGGGTGCGTGCCCAGCATCCGGAAGTGGACCTGACCGTGTACACCGGAGACCAATTCGACGCGGTACTCGTACTCGGGGTGGAGTGAATGATGCGGGACGATCAGCGGCTGCTTCCCTTACTGGGCAAGAAAAGCGCGGACGCGCTGGAGAACGCGCTGGACATCCGGACGGTCGGCGAACTGCTGCGGCACTACCCGTTCCGGTACGCGCGCCGCGGGGAACTCACCGCGATCCGCGGGCTGGAGACCGGGGAACACGTCACGGTGATGGCCAAGGTGGTCAAGGTCGACCAGCGGCGGATGCGCAACCGCAGTGGGACCATGACCACGGTGCACATCACCGATGGGGCGGCGCAGCTGTCCTGCGTGTTCTTCACCAAGCGGGTCAAGGGGCTGAACCGGCTCGCGCCGGGCGTGCAGGGACTGTTCGCGGGCAAGGTCACCGTGTACCGCGGATCTCTGCAGCTGGCCCACCCGGAGTTCCGGCTGCTCGATGACGATGAAGCGCTCGACGCGCAGGAGTTCACCAGCGAGCTGATCCCGGTCTATCCCGCCGCGACCACCCTGCAGTCGTGGAGCATCGCGGCCAGCGTCGGCCAGGTGCTGGACACGATGGAGACGGTGCCCGATCCGCTCGCCGGTGGCCTGCGCGAGGAACTGAGCCTCATGGAGCTGGACACCGCGATCCGGGCGATCCACCGGCCCGCGACCGAGCACGAGGTCGAGGCCGCCAAGGACCGGTTGAAATGGGACGAGGCGCTTTCGGTCCAGCTGGCCCTCTCGCTCGGCAGGACCGAGGCCGCCGGGCATCCGGCCCCGGAATGCCCGCCTGAACCCGATGGGATCGCCGCCGCCTTCGACAAACGGCTCCCGTTCGAACTCACCGAGGGCCAGCGCGAGGTCGGCGAGACGATCGAGGCCGAGCTGGCGGGCGCGCATCCGATGAACCGGTTGTTGCAGGGTGAGGTCGGTTCCGGAAAGACCATCGTGGCCCTGCGCGCGATGCTGCGGGTGGTGGACGCGGGCAACCAGGCCGCGCTGCTCGCCCCGACCGAGGTGCTCGCCGCCCAGCACGCGCGTTCGCTGCGGGAGATGCTGGGCGAACTGGGCAATGCCGGTGAACTCGGCAGCGCGGACAAGGCCACCCGGGTCACCCTGCTCACCGGATCGATGACGGCGAGCGCGCGCAAGAAGGCGCTGCTCGAAGTGGTCAGCGGGGAATCCGGGATCGTGGTCGGTACGCACGCCATCATCCAGGAGACCGTTTCCTTCGCCGCACTCGGACTCGTGGTGGTCGACGAGCAGCACCGGTTCGGCGTGGAACAGCGGGATGCCTTGCGCGGCAGGGGATCCGGCGATTCCACCCCACACGTGCTGGTGATGACCGCGACACCGATCCCGCGCACCGTCGCCATGACCGTCTACGGTGACCTCGCGGTGTCCTCGCTGCGCCAGCTGCCGCGCGGGCGGTCCCCGATCGGCACCAATGTGGTTCCGGTCGCGGAGAAACCCGCCTGGCTCGAGCGTGCGTGGCAGCGGGTCACCGAGGAAGTCGCCGCCGGGCACCAGGCCTATGTGGTGTGCCCGCGCATCGGGGAGGACGACGCCGCCGAGGACGAGCAACCACCGGCGGAGAACGACAACGGCCAGCGCAAACCCATCGCCGTGCTCGAACTCGCCCCGATGCTCGTCGAGGGGGCACTGCGCGAGTTGCGGGTCGGCGTGCTGCACGGACAGTTGCCCGCGGACGAGAAAGACGCGTGCATGCGCGCCTTCGCAGCCGGGGAGCTCGACGTGCTCATCGCGACCACGGTGATCGAGGTCGGCGTGGACGTGCCCAACTCCACTGTCATGGTGATCATGGACGCCGAACGGTTCGGCATCAGCCAGCTGCACCAGTTACGCGGCCGCGTCGGCCGTGGTTCCGCGGCCGGGCTCTGCCTGCTCGTCACCGAATCACCCGGCGGATCCCTGTCCCGCGAACGACTCGACGCCGTGGCCTCCACCACCGACGGATTCGAACTCGCCAAACTCGATCTGCAACTGCGCCGTGAGGGCGACATCCTCGGCGCAAGCCAGTCCGGGACCCGTTCCGCGCTCAAGATGCTCTCCCTGCTGCGCGACGAGGAGATCATCGCGGTCGCGCGCACCTACGCCGACTCGATCGTGGCCGAGGACCCGCAACTGGCCGCGCATCCGGGAATGCGCGCCATGGTCACCGAAGTGCTGGACGAGGAACGCGCGGCTTACCTGTTCAAGGCATGAGGTGCTGCTCCCTTGGGATTCGTACACTGGCCACCGTGATCACTGGCGTCGTGCACTACGTCATCGACCCGTCGAAGACCGAAGCATTCGAGGAATTCGCGCGCCGGTGGATCGAGCTGGTGGGCAAGCACGGAGGGACCCATCACGGATACTTCCTGCCCGCTGAAGGCGCCAGCGATGCCGCGCTCGCCCTGTTCAGTTTCCCGAGCCTTGCCGACTACGAGATCTACCGTTCCCGGTTCGGCGAAGCCCCCGAATTCCTTGCGGCGGACCGCATCCGGGACGAGTCGGGCTGCGTCGTGCGCTACGAGCGCACTTTCATGCGCCCACTGCTGCCCGAAGATATTCAGTGACAGCTTTCTTAGAGCTTTGCCTGTGATCGCGAGCAGGCGCAGCTGGCTTGTCGCTGAGATAGACCACGTCCTGTCCGGACAGTTTCTCAGCGGACCCGTTCCGGTCTCGTCAGGGTGCTGTACCGGATCGTGCCTACCGCCGCGTACGTGGCTCCCCGGCACCTCTGCGCCTGGGGATGCGACCAACGGCGAGCCTTGACCACAGTTCATGCGTATCTGTAGGATTTTCCTACATGACCGTAGGAACAGCATGGTGGTAGCGGCGGAGCGGCGCAGGGCCGCGCATCTGGGACCGGAGCGGCGCAGGCCTGCGGTGCTCGATGCGGCGCTGGCGATCGCCGTGGAGCAGGGACTCGCCTCGGTGTCGATCGCCGCGGTCGCCGAGCGGCTCGCGATCACCCGTCCCGTGGTGTACGCGTGCTTCGCGACCCGCGAGGAACTGCTGGCCACGCTGCTCGAACGTGAGGAGCGCGCGCTGCTCGACGGCGTGCTCGAGGCCCTGGAACAGGATGTGTCCGGGGATCCGGAGCGGGTGTTCGCCACCGGGTTCACCGCGCTGCTGGCCACGGTCGCCGAGCATCGGGATTCGTGGCGGCTGGTGTTCGCGGCGGCCGCCGATCCCCTTGTGGCACAACGTTTCGCGCGGGCACGCACGCTGGTTGCGAGCCGTGCGGCGGAGTTATTCGGTATCGCGCGCGGGCAAACCGGGGACCGCGTTCTTCCGGTGCTGGTCGAGCAGTTCATGTCGATGGGTGAGGGCGCCGTGCGCAGCCTGGTGCACGGGGAGGGGGAGTGGACGGCCGAGGAACTCGGCGCGTTGGTCGGCCGGATGGCCTACCGCGCGTTCCAACCCGAGGAGGATTGATGAGCGAACTTGCAAGTGAATCAACAACACAGCGGTCCAGGCGACTGGCCGAGCCGAGCCTCAGCGAGGTGCGGCGATGAGTGGCTACACCAGGCACACCTTCTGGCAAGACCGTCCCCGCGAGGATCTGGGCTTCTTCGGGCCCGATTCGCCGACCTGGAAGGTGTGGACCAGCCCGGCCGCGCTGATCGCTTTCCAGCGCTCCATCGTGGTGGAAACCTTCGATCCCTTTCTCGCGGCGGCGGTCGATCAGCAGAACGGGGTGCGCGAGGACCCACGCGGGCGGATGGACGGTACGCTCGCCTATTTCACCATCGTGGCCATCGGGGACAGCAGGTCCGCGATCGAGGCCTCCCGGCAATTGATGGGCGTGCACGCCAAGGCCGTCGGCGTCGAACCGCACAGCGGAAAACGGTTCAACGCCAACAATCCGGAAAGTCAGCTCTGGATCCACATCACCGGCTGGCATTCCGTGCTGCTCTGCTACGAGAAATACGGCCCGGGAAAGCTCGGCCCGGAAGAAGAGCAACGATACTGGGCCGACTGCGCGATCGCCGCGGAGTTGCAGACCTGCGATCCCGAACGGGTTCCGCGCAACCGGAAGGAACTGTGCCAGTACTACGAATCGGTGCGGGACAAACTGCATCTCTCCGCTGAGTCGAACGATCTCATCGACCGCTTCCTCAACCCGGAATTCACCAAGGGAATACTGTGGCCCGCCGGTAAATCGATCTCGGTCGCGACCATCGCCACCATTCCGCGCTGGATGCGCGAACTCGGCGGATTCGATCAGTCGAGGGTGCTCGATCTCGCGGTGCGCCTGCCCGCCAAGGCCCTGGTCCGCGCCCTCACGCCCAGGCGCGCCCGGTTGCGCGCGGCCAGATACCTCGCCCCTTCCGTGGGCCCCATCTGGAACTGGGCGCTCTGGGGCGATCCACCACTGCGTGCCGAGACGACCACACCCGCCCTGGCGAAGGAGCGGCTCGCCGCGCACGCGAGCTAGCCGTTCGCATAGGCCGATACGAGGAGAAAATTCGGCAGGTGCACATAGCTCTCGATGCCGGGAACACCGGATTCGGCGGCGACCGCGGGATCCAGTCCGGGCTCGGCGACCTCGTGCAGGCGGCAGCCGAGGGAGGCCAATTCGTTGAGATACGCCGAGACCGGGCGATGGAAATCGGGCGCGTGCTGCCCGGTGATCTCGTATTCCGCCAGGTACCGCCGCATGCGGTACTCGCCGTGGTCCCGCCAGGTGCCCCAGAGTCCCTCGAACGCCGGATGGACGATGGCGAACACGAACTGACCGCCCGGGCGCAGGGCTTCCACGCAGGCACGCATCGCGGGCTGCCATTCGGGGATCGCCATCAGGACCATGCTGCACGCCACGGCGTCGAAGGCAGCGCCGAGCTCCGGTAGCCGGGCCAGTTCCGCCTGCACGTACTCGATGCCCTGACGCCGCCCGGTTTCCGTGTCCCGCGCGAACGCGAACAGGCTGTCCGCGGGTTCGACCCCCACCACCTGCGCTCCCCGGTCGGCGAGCATCCGGCTGAAATATCCGTTTCCGCAGCCCGCGTCCAGCACCCGCTTGCCGGACACGTCCCCCAGCAGCCGCAGCAGTACCGGATTCACCAGGTGCCGCTTGGCGAAGTCCCCGTCCTCCGCGGTGGCTGCCATGTACTGGCGCGTGTTCGCGGAGTCCCACCGCCGGATCGCCGCTTCATTCGTCCATTCGGTCACCGGACCGAGCCTAGTGTCGCCGGGCGTCGTCCACGACTGCTTTGACGTACGCGGACTGCGCGGCGCGGATGTCCTGCGCGGAGCGCCCGCTGGCGAGCAGTTCCTCGATGAGGTCGATGTACATCGCGGAGAGCAGGGCGTGCGCGGTGTATCCGGCGTCGGGCACCGTGGGGACGGCGTCCTCGATCAGCTCCCGCAGCAGGGCGTGCATCCACCGGTAGTGGTCGGACTGCCGGATCCCGGCGGATGCGGTTTCCCGCGCGCTGATGAGGTGGCGGTTCTCGAGTTTGAAAGTGAGCACCGCGTCGAGGAAGGCGAGGATGCGTTCGCAGGACGGGGCCGCGGGGCCGAGTGGCGGTTCGCCGTTCTCCACGGCCTCGCGCAGTGCGGTGAGTTTGGCGTTCCACAGGGCGTCGAGCAGTCCGTCGCGGTTGCCGAAGGCCCGGAACAGGGTTCCTTTTCCGACCCCGGCCGCGGCGGCGATGGTGTCCATCGAAATGGTGTGCGGGGCGTCGGTCTCGGCGAAGAGTTCCCCGGCCGCGGCGAGGACGCGCGCGCGGGGGACCGGCGGACGGCCGCGCCGCGCAGAGGTTTCGGACTGATGGTCCGTAAGTCTGCTAGGCTGATGTGGACTCACAGTCCGAAAATACATCGGAGGATCGCATGGCACCAACTTCCACGCTGCCCGAGTGGCTGGCGCGTAGCCTCGAGGCGCTCAAGTCCGGGAATGTGGACGGCTATCTGGAGATGTACGCGCCCGACGCGGTGCACGAGTTCCCGTTCGCTCCCGAGGGGGCGCCCCGCCGTCTGGAAGGGCGCGCGGAGATCGCGGCCTATATGCGCGGGCTTCCCGGCCTGCTCCGCTTCGGGCCGTTCACCGACATCCGGGTGCGGCAGGCCGAGGACGAGACGATCGTGGAATTCACCGGCCATCACCACTCGGTCGCCGACGACGCGCCACGGGACATCGACTACGTCTTCATCATCACCCGCCGCGCTGGCAAGGTGACCCACATCCGTGACTACATGAACCCGCTGCAACTGGTCGCGGCGTAGGGAGGAGCTTCACCATGCCGAAATCGTTCACCGAAGCCGAACGTGAGGAATTCCTGGCCGGGGACCACATCGCCGTGGTCTCGGTCGCCGCGGACGACGGACGCCCGCCGATGGCCTTCCCGATCTGGTACGAGTACACCTCGGGCGGCGATTTCCTGATCAACACCGGCGCCGCGACCCGCAAGGCGCGGCTCATCGAGCAGTCGGGCGCGGTGACGCTGACCATCCAGCGCGGCACCCTGCCGTACCAGTACGTGATCGTGGAGGGCACCGTCACCGAGGCCGTCACTCCTTCCCCGTTCGAGGCGCGCGAGGGAATCGCGGTGCGCTACCTCGGCCCGGAGAGCGGTCGAGCCTTCGCCGAGAACGCGGATGGTGATCAGGCGGTGCTGTTCACCATCCGCCCCGACCGCTGGAGCACCAAGGACTACTCGGGCGAGGTCTGAGTATCGGGGTGCGGATCGATGCGCACTGGGCCGAAGGTGGCCGTAGTGCCGTTCGTGGCGAGCCCGATCTGCCCGTCGGTGAACCCGTTCTGCGGATCGCTGTACCGCAGTAGCAGCTTCTCGCCGAGGTGGACGCCGATCTCGGTGCCCCGGATGGTGATGCGCAGCGGCAGCTTTGTGCCCGGCCGGTAGTCGGAAATACGCGTGCTGGCCACGGTTTTCCCGGTGCGCTCGATGAACAGCTCACCGTCCGGGTGCACGCCGACCAGATAACCGGTGTCGACCTCGGCGGCGTTGGAGTTGCGCAGGATCACCCCGGCCCAGCTGGTGTACCCACCCGAACCGAGCGACAGGGTGGTGCGCACTTCCGCATCGCCCCAGGCACGGTCGCGCACCGCGGAGACGGCATCGGGCGCACCCGGATCACTCTGGGTGTACTGGCCGTTCGCCGCGGACCAGTTCCCCACGGTGTGCGTCCATGCCGTGTCCCCGCCGGTGAAGGAGTCCTGGAACGGTTCGCTCGCATCGCCTTGCCCCTTGTCGAGGGCTTCGAGCAGCGCCTTGTGCGCGTCCACTACACGGTTGCCATCGCGGGTGTAGGCGGTGATGCTGTCGATGACTCGCTGGCTGATCGAGCGCGCGGTCAGCGGGCTGTTCTCGGCGAGTTTGCTGAGCAGTTCGTAATCCTCCACCCCGTCGAGCTGGGTTTCGCTGCGCAGGCTGTCGTAGATGCCGAGCCGTTTCACATCCGGGCGGACCAGATAATTGTCCCCGGTCTGTGGCGCGTCGAAGGTGTTGATCTTCTCCCATGGCGGATTCTGTGACTGGTACCAGTAATTCCAGCCCCAGTGCAGGTAACCGATTCCGCCGACCTTCCAGATGAGCCAGGGGATGAGCCGGGTCTTGTCCAGGTGGTAGGAGATGAACCGGTTCATCTCATCGCCCTGCGGACCGATCGCGGTGTAGAGCCAGAGTTTCGTCCCGGAAATGCGCAGATCCTGGTAGTAGGAGATGTTCTGCTCGTAGAGATTGATGACCGGGGTGACCGTGGTCAGGTTCGGATCGATGCCCGGCATCTGGTGGTTGTGCGCCTCGTTCGTGCTGTAGTTCCCGTCCGGAAAATAGTTGCGGTATTTCTGGTAGAACCAGTTCGCCGCGGTGGCCTGGCTCGGCTGCGAGGGCTCGTCGACGGCGCTCATGGTGAACCGTTTCGTCCAGCCTTTCTCGTCCAGGTGTGCGCGCAACGCGGGGAGCAGCATGTCCAGGTAGGTGTTCGATTCCTGGCTGCCCGGCGGTACCAGGACCCGTTTGGTCTTGCCGTTGACCTTCTTGAGCATTTCCAGATCGGATCCGCCCGTGGAATTGGGTTCGAGCAGGGTCGGTGTGTAAATGTATTCCAGTGCGCCCGCGTCGATGAAGGTTTGCACGAACCGATCGAAGACAGACCAGTCGAAATGGTAGATACCGTTGTCGTCGATCGTGGTCGCCGGAATGAGCAGCGCCTGGAAGTCGGTGTAGATGACGTTGTTCCGGTGCTCGGCCATGTTCCGTGCGATGTTCTGGATCACCTGCCACCAGCGCGGGTCGTACATCTGCACCCCGTACTGCAGCGGGATCGCCTCGACGGTGCCCTTGTAGTCCCAGCCCGCCGAGGTGAACCAGTTGTTCATCTGGAAATGCTGCTCGTTCGCCGGAGGCAGGGTCACATCGTAGACGCGCAGGGAAACCGGGAGGACGCGCGCGCCCGCCTCGGTGAGCACGATGATCTGGCCGCGGTACACCCCGGGCGGCTGGTCCTCCGGAACCCGGACACTGAAGTAGTACGGTTGGGTGGAATTCGCGGCGACCCGTCCGGGATTGTTGTCGACCAGCGCATCGTAATAGGAATTCCCGCCATCGGGTGGCTGCTGGATGTCGCCGCCGATCTTCTGGATGTGCGGATGGTTGTATTCCTTGCGCAGCTGCACGGCCGATGGCGGGATGATGCCCCGGCTCCCGGCGAGCAGGCCGGTCGTCACGTGCACGAAATTCAGGTCCCGGTAGGCCGGGGCGCGCACCGCGATCTGTGCGGCTTCCTGTTCGCCGCGCGCCGCGTCCAGTGATACCGAACGTGTCGCGCCGGCCGGTTCGGGGGAGGAAGAGAACACCCGGTCGGCGGAATCCTTGGTCCACACCGCGGGCCCGGAATTCGCTGCGGCCCCGGCCGGGGCGGTGAACCCGAGCGTGCCGAGGATGACGGCGAGCACGGCGACACCCAACCGCGCGAGCGTGCGCCGTGCCGGGGACTGCTTCGACCGGGCCTGCATGCGATCACCTCACTCTTCCGGGCCGTTTGTATCCACTCACCGCGGCTGCGGTCGCCGTTATCGCCGCACGGGTCTGCTGCTGGGTTCGCTGGGCCACCGCCACGTAGAGCACGTCGAGCACGACCAGCTGGGCATGCCGCGCGGCGATGGCTTCGGTGTGATAGCCGAGATCCCCGACGCTGGAGGTGAGCACGAGGCGGGCCTGTGTTCCGATCGGGGACTGCGCGTCATCGGTGACGGCGATGGTGAACGCGCCCTTGTCCCCGGCCTCGGTGAGCACGTCGTACACATCGCGGGTGTGGCCGCTGTGCGAAATCGCCAGCAGCACATCGCGGTTGCCGAGCAGCGCGGCCGCGGAAAGGGCGAGATGGGTGTCGGCCCACGTCCAGCAGGGCACCCCGATCCGGTAGGCGCGCTGCTGGAAATCATTGGCCATGACCCCGGAACCACCGGTGCCGAAGATCTGCACCCGGCGCGCGGAAGCGAGCCGGCCGGCCGCGGTGTCGATATCGGTGAGGTTGAGTTTGGTGACCGATTCCGTGACGGCGTGTCCCACATTCGCCGAGACGACGGTGGCGATCTGTGCGAGATCATCTTCGGCGCTGACATCGGTGCCGATCGTGGCGGCCAGCGAATCCTGGTACGAGCGCCCACTGTCCGAGGCGAGCCCGAGGCGCAGTTCGGAATATCCGGAAAGGCCGAGTGCCCGGCACAACCGGGTGATGCTCCCGGTGGACACCGCGCACGCATCGGCCAGTTCCACGATCGTCGATCGGGAGGCGGCCGCCGGATCCTCGAGGACGAGTTCGGCTATCCCGCGCTGCACCTCGGGGAGGGCGGGAAGGATCGCGCGCAGTCGTTCGCTGACGCCCGGCTCGTTGCTGGAAAGTGGTGCCACGTGCACTCCGCGTGATGTGGCGAACGGTGAGGAAAGAAAAATTATGCGCAGTACCCACTCGGCGTCAATAGGACGAACGGGCGGTGAACGCGCGCCGAAGCCCGGATCGTATGGCCTATTGACATTCGGGCACCGGGGTTCCACAGTATCCACCAATCCCTACTCGACGCGCCGAGCGGATCCGGTCGTGGCGAAAAATTCTTCACCACATCCGGATTTGCGATTACGGGGCGTCAACAGGAGGTCGGCCCATGGGACAACCGGCAGGGGCAAGCGAGGTCGGTGCGGGCGCATTTCTCACCCGTGCGCGGGAATTGCTCGACCAGGTGGCCGAGCGGAACGTCGAAGCGGTCGCCGAAGCGGCCACGATGATCACCCATGCCCTGCGTTCCGGGGGAATCGTGCAGGCCTTCGGCACCGGGCATTCCGAGGGGCTGGCCATGGAGATCGCCGGTCGCGCGGGGGGTCTCGTGCCGACGAACAAGGTGGCACTGCGGGACCTGGTCGTGCTCGGCGGCGAACCGGCGCAGGTGCTGTTCGACGCGAAACTCGAACGCGATCCGGAAGTGGCGCACCGGCTGTACACGCTCACCGATCCGCGTCCGGATGATCTTTTCGTCATCGCCTCGAATTCCGGGGTCAACGGTTGCATCGTGGAAATGGCCAAGCTGGTCAAGGACAAGGGGCACGCGCTGATCGCGGTGAATTCGCGGGCACATTCCGAGGGAGTACCGTCTCGGCATCCGAGCGGTAACAAACTGGGGGATTACGCCGACCTGGTACTCGACAACGGGGCGCCGTACGGCGATGCGATTCTGCGCATGGCCGACGGCGGTTCGGTGTGTGCCATTTCCTCGATGTCCGGGGCGTTGCTCGTGCAGCTGACGATCGCGGAAGTGGTGCGCGCCTTCGCGCTCGACGGTGAGCCCGCCCCGGTGTACCGCTCGGCGAACATTCCGGATGGGGATGAGCACAACAAAACACTCGAAGCGCGTTACGCCGGGAGGATTCGGCGCAGCGCATAGGGATCAAAGGAGATCACCAATGAACCTCGACAGGCGGACGTTCATCAGGGGTAGTGCGCTGGCGGGCCTGCTCGCGGTCCCGGTCGTCGGTGGCTGCGCGACCGGTGGCGGCGGTGGGGGGAACACCGCGGTCACCGGAAAGGTCACCCCGGACAATCCGCTTGGCATGGCCGTCGACACCCCGGTCAAGGTGTACATCTTCGACGGCGGATACGGCTCCGAATACGCCAGGAGCGTGCACAAACCGATGCTCGAGGGGAAACACAAGGGCGCCAAGGTCGACATCCAGGTCACCAAGGAAATCAACAAGGTGCTGCAACCGCAGTTCGCCGGCGGAACCCCACCGGATGTGGTGGACAACGACGGCGACAACAAGATGGACGAGGGTTCGCTGAGCGGGGACGGCCAGCTCACCGATCTCACGCGGCTGCTGGACGCGCCCGCTTGGGATGTGCCCGGTAAGAAGGTCGGCGATCTGCTCGATCCCTCGGCGAAGGAATTCGGCACCTACAACGGAAAGCTCGTCGAGGTGCTGTACACGCTGAACTCCTACGGGATCTGGTATTCGCAGAAACTGTTCCGGGAGCGCGGCTGGCAGGTGCCGAAGACCTGGGACGAGTTCGTGAAGCTGTGCCAGACCATCAAGGGTTCCGGGATGGCCGCGTACACCTATGCCGGGAAATACCCGCAGTATCAGATGGAACCCATGCTGACCATGGCGATCAAGACCGGTGGCCTCGAGGTGATGAAGAACATCGACAATCTCGAGGACGGGGCGTGGAAGGCGGAGCCGATCAAGCAGGCCGCGGCCGCCTGGCAGGAGATCGGCGCGAAATACCTCATGGAGGGGACCGCGGGCATTTCGCACACCGAATCGCAGACCAAACAGAACAACGGTCAGGTCGCGATGCTGCCCTGCGGCTCCTGGATCGAGAACGAGCAGAAGAAATCCATTCCACCGGGATTCGACTACGGCGTGCTCCCGGTTCCCTCGCTCACCGGTTCGGACAAGCTGCCGCAGACCGCGATCCACTCCATCCCCATCGGCGGTTTCCTGGTCCCGGCCAAGGCGAAGAACCCGGGCGGTGGCCTGGAATACCTGCGCGCCATGCTGTCCAAGGAAGGGGCGACCCGGTACTCGGCGATGACGGCCTCGATGACCGTTGTCAAGGACGCGATCCCGGAGAAACAGAGCCCGGGACTCGCCTCGACGGTGCAGATGCACACGGCCGCCGGGGAGAACGCCTTTTCCTGGCGCTTCGAATACTGGTACAAGCAGCTTTTCGACGCGGTGAAATCGGCGACCAATGAGCTCATGGCCGGGCGCATGACCCCGGACGCGTTCTGCGATCAGGTGCAACAGAAGGCCGATCAGCTCAAGAAGGACCCCTCGGTCAAGAAGTACCACCGCTGAGCGGAGCAGGCGAATGCTGGCCACCCGGCGCAAATTCCTGTTCATCGTCGGTTTCCTCGCCCTGCCGGCGCTGATCTACGTGGTGTACGTGATCTCGCCGTATGTGCAGGCGTTCCAGATCGCGTTCACCGACTGGCACGGAGCGAGCCAGACCCAGAACTTCGTCGGGTTCGCCAATTTCGAGGCGCTGTTCGCCGATTCCACGTTCTGGCACGCGATCGGGCATAACGCGATTTTGCTCGTGCTCGGCCCGTTGATCGTGCTCGGGCTCGGGATGTTCTTCGCTTTCCTGCTCACCTCGGGCGGGCGCAAGGGCGGGGTCGGCGGTTCGAAGGTGTACCGGGTGATCATCTTCCTGCCGCAGGTGCTCTCGCTGGTGATCGTCGCGGTGCTGTTCCAGTCGGTGCTCAAGACCGACACCGGAGGCATGATCAACGGCCCGCTGATCGGTCTCGGCGCGCAGCCGATCGGTTTCCTCACCAGCCCGGATCTGGCCCTGTGGTCGGTGCTCGGGGTGCTCGTCTGGCAGCAGGTGGGGTTCTACGTGGTGTTGTTCAGCGCCGCCATGGGCAATGTACCGCTGGAGATCTATGAATCGGCGCGCCTCGACGGGGCGAACCGGATCCAGATGTTCTTCCGTATCACGCTCCCGCTGCTGTGGGACACGGTGCAGACCGCGTGGGTCTACATGGGAATCGCCGCGTTCGACGTGTTCGCGATCGTCTGGGTGCTCACCGTCGACCAGGGCGGCCCGGACGGTTCCACCCAGGTGCTGTCCACCGAGATCTACCGCAATGCCTTCGTGTACTCGAAATTCGGGTACGCCTCGGCGATGGGGGTAGTGCTGTTCTTCGTGATCCTGATCTTCGCGGGCGTGGTTTTCGGGCTGACCAGGCGCGAGCGGGTGGAACTCTAGGAGGCAGGGCATGACTGCTCCGAAGGCAACGAGCGCGGGAGCATCGCAGCGAGCGCCAGCGAGTGAGGAGCGCACCGGGCGAGGAGGCGAGGCATGAGTATCGACGCACCCGCGCGCACCGGCCGTGGCGAGATCGAACCCGCGAACGTGAACACCCGCAGATCATCGGGTTTTCTCGGCGGTGTCTCGCACGTGGTGCTTTTCGTATGGGCCGTGCTCATCGTCGTGCCGATCATCTGGATATTCGTTTCCTCGTTCAAATCCAATACCGAACTGTTCACCAATGCGTGGTCGATTCCCGGGCAGCTGCGCACCGGCAACTGGTCCCGCGCGTTCAGTGAGGGGAACATCGGCCGATTCTTCCTGAACACGATTCTGGTGGTCGCAGCCGGGACGTTCGGCACGATGGTGCTCGGTTCGATGGCCGCCTATGTGCTGGCCCGCTATCCGTTCCGGGGCGCCAGGTTCATCTACTTCGTGTTCGTGGCCGGGCTGGCCTTCCCGGTGTTTCTCGCGCTGACCCCACTGTTCTTCGTGGTGCGCAATATCGGGCAGATTCCGGGAATCGGCCAGTTCATCGGGCTCGATTCCTACGGCGGGGTCATCCTCGTCTATATCGCCTATTCGTTGCCGTTCACGGTATTCTTCCTCACCGCGTTCTTCCGCACCCTGCCCACCCCGGTGGCCGAGGCCGCGGTGATCGACGGCTGCTCGAACACCCGGCTGTTCTTCCGGGTGATGATGCCGATGGCCAAACCGGGACTGATCAGCATCACCATCTTCAACGTGGTCGGCCAGTGGAACCAGTATCTGCTGCCGCTGGTGCTGCTTTCCGGTCAGGCCAAGGACAAATGGGTGCTCACCCAGGGCATCGCGGACATCGCGATCAGTTCCAGTTATCGCGCGGACTGGCCCGCCCTGTTCGCCGCGCTGTCCATGGCGATCCTGCCGATGATCATCGTGTATGTGCTCTTCCAACGGCATATTCAGGCCGGACTCACCGCGGGCGCGGTGAAATAGTGCCGTTCGCGCTGGGCATGGACATCGGCGGCACCCGAACTCGGGCCGCGCTGCTCGACGAGTCGGGAACGGTGCGCGGCACCGGGACCGCGGCCGGGGCGAACCCGGTCAGCGCCGGGGTGCCCGCCAGCGCGGCACGGATCGGCGAGGCGGCCGGTCGCGCGCTGGATGGCCACCGGGGCGCGGATGTGCGCGCGGTACTGCTCGGCATGGCGGGCGGACACGTGCTCGTGGGGACCTTCGAAGCGATCGGCGCGGCGCTGCGCGGGATCGGCATCGCCGTGGTACCGCGGCACATCGGGGATGTGGCGCTCGCCTTCGCCGCCGGTACCGGAGAACCGGACGGCTGCGCGCTCATCGCGGGAACCGGCGCGATCGCCGGGCGGATCCGGAACCGGTGTGCGGTCCGGTACGCCGATGGGCACGGCTGGGCGCTCGGGGACCGCGGATCCGGGGTGTGGCTCGGCCGCCACGCCGTGCAGCACGCCCTGGACGCGCTCGACAACGACCGGCCGGACGAGCTCGCCGAGCGGGTGTACACGGCACTCGGTGCGCGCGATCGCGAGGCCATCTACGCCGTCGTCTACGCGGACCTTCCGGGCAGCCTCGCCCGGCTCGCCCCGCTCGTGCTCGATCGCACGGTGCCCGCGGCGTGCGCCATCCTCGACGAGGCCGCCGCGCAGCTGCTCGCCACCGCGACCCTGGTCCGGGAACACGAGACCGAACCACTCGTGCTCGCCGGGGGACTGCTCACCGGGAACGGTCCGCTCGCCGAACGGGTGCACGCGCTCGCCGGGGAACGCTGGGCCCGGGTGCACCGGGCGGGCGACGGTGCGGAAACCGCCGCCCGGTTGGCATTGCGGGAAATCTCCTGCGCGGAAGGTTCAGAGCTGCGAGGATGAACGAATGCGTAGGGTGAGCTTCGCCGAATACGGTGGTCCGGAGGTACTGCGCCTGGAAGAGGCGCCGGTTCCCGAGCCGGGGGAGGGACAGCTGCTGGTGCGGGTCGCCTGCGCCGGGTTGAGCGCCCCCGTCGTGCGGCAGTTGCGCGGGAGCCCGGACGGCAACGGGGTGGACCTGCCCTGTGCACCCGGCGGAGACATCGCGGGCACCGTGGTCGCGGTCGGTGATGGGGTGACCGGATTCGCCGAGGGGGACCGGGTGGCCGCGGTCGCGTTCACCGGTGCCTACGCCGATTACGCCCTCTCTGCGGAATCGTTCAGCATCGCGCTCGGTGCTGAGGTGGACTTCGCCACCGGTGCCGCACTGGTGCGCAACGGCCAGGTCGCGCTGGGCGCACTGCGCACGGCGGGCATCCGGGAAGGCGAAGCGGTCGCGGTCACCGGGGCGGCGGGCGGGGTCGGACACCTCGCGGTGCAGCTGGCCGGACTGCTCGGCGCGGGATCGGTGCTCGGCGTGACCGGAGACAAAGCCAAGGCGGGCTTCCTGCGTGAACTGGGTGCCGCGGAGGTACTCGACTACGCGGAGTTCGGCGCCGGGGAAGTGGCCGACCGGGTCGTGGACGGGGTCGGCGGTGCGGTGCTCGGCCGTTCGGTCGCCGCGCTGCGCCCGTTCGGCACGGTGGTCAGCTACAGCGCGGCCGACGGGTACGTGGACGCGACCCCGCTGCGGATGGGCATGCGGTGCGTACGCGGATTCGGGATGGCCCCGTACGTGCGCGCCGATCCGGAACGCTACGCCGAACACGGGCGGGAACTGCTGCGCCTTGCCGCCTCGGAAGCACTGCGGCCGCGCACCACCGGTTACCCGCTCGCCGAGGCCGCCGATGCGCATCGGGTACTGCTCGACCGGGCGGCGCTCGGCAAGGTACTGCTGGAGATCAGCTGACCGGATCGAGCACGAAAACCGGGATCACCCGGCCCGTTTGGACTGGTATCCGGCGTACGGCGGGAAGGCTTCGACGGCACGCCGCCACCAGATGTCCCGCTCCTCGCCGTGCGGTTCCTTCTTCAGGTTGTGGTACCAGACCGGGTGCTTCGGGGCACCGCCGAGCGAGGCCACCGCCGCGTGGCTGCCCTCGTGCTCCACCCGCATCAGCGGGGTCTTGCGCAGCTTGCCGGTCTTGGCTCCCTTGCTGGTGAGCACGATGATCGGCAGGTCGTGCATGGTCGTGGCCTCCTGGCCACCGGACTTCTCGAATTCCTCGGCCTGTTCGCGGGCCGGCTCGAAGGGGCTGGGCTCCTCTCTCCCCGTCGTGGCATAGCCCATCTCTACCCGATGCGTGCGGCGCGCTCAAAAGACAGGCACGCCTGTATGTGAGTGTTATTCTCCGGCCGTGTCCGAGCAACCGCGAAAGCAGCGCCGTTCCCAGGAGGAACGCAGCGCGTCCATGCGGCGCAAACTGCTCGACGCGACCGTGGACTGCCTCATCGAGCACGGCTATTCGGGGACCACGACCACCCGGGTCGCCGACCGCGCCGGGGTGACCAGGGGCGCCCAGGTCCACCACTTCCACACCAAGGCCGAACTGGTCATCGCGGCCGTGCGGCACCTCGCGGAGCGCCGTTCCGTGCTCGACGCCGAACAGATCGAACGGTTACGGCGGGCCCCGGACAAGATCGACGCCGGGCTCGACTTACTGTGGTCGGTGCACCAGGGACCGGTGTTCGCCGCGACCATGGAACTGTGGACCGCCGCGCGCACCGATCCGGAACTGCGGGCGCAGCTCAACCAGATCGAACCCGCGGTCACCGCGAGCATCGTGGAACGCGGCAGCGCGATCTTCCCCTCCTTCGCCGAACACACCAGCTTCCGGCACTGGGTCTACACCGCCATGGACACCATTCGCGGACTGCTCGTTGCCGAGTTCATCGACGCGGACGAGCGACGCCTGCAGCAGCGATGGCAGCGGGCGAAGGGCCATCTGCGTCTCGCGGCGGAGGCCCTTGCCGTGGAGATCGGCGCGACTTCTTAGCGGTGCCGCCGGGGTTTGCCTAGCGGCGCGGGCGCCCCTAGGGGTGGAACACCTGACGTAGCCACTCCACCAGCATCAGGCCGAGCAGCACGGCGATGAACAGGGCGATCACCGCGGGGATGAAACCGCGGTATCGCTTGGTGCTGATGGTGCGCCTGCGCTGCGGGAACGCCTCGAACTCGGGTTCTTCCTCCTGCACGATCGCCGCGATACCGTGCGGCGGGGTCGGCGGATCCTCACCCGCCTCGGCCAGTGGTGGTTCGGGGCTGGTCAGCACGGCGGGCTTCGGGGTGCGCAGCGCCGGGGCGCGCAGTGTCGAAGTGGCCCGGGACGGAGTCTTTCCGGTCGGCTGCGCGGCGAAGCCCTCAGCGATGAGTTCCTCGCGGCTCGGGGCCTGCTCGGCGGCGCCGAGTGCCTCGCAGACGGCGAGTGCCCCGTCCGCGGACCAGTTGTCCTTGCGCTTGCCCTGGTGGTGCAGGTGTCTGCGCAGGTCGCGGGCATTGCCGAGGTCCTGGGCGAGTACCACGTTCATCCCCCGGCGCAGCCGGCCGTGCCCGGCGATGTGCAGGTCGTGTTCCTCGGCGGGGACGACGATGACCAGACCGCCGATCCGCCCGACGTCCACGCCGTAGTCCTCGAGCGCCTCGCCGAGCGCGTAGATGTTCGTGTCCAGCTCGCTGGCCGGATTGGCCTGCCGGGTGCGGATCAGCGCCGGCTGGCCGTCGACGGTCCAGCTCGCCGAGGGCGGGCAGCGCAGGGTGCCGCGCTGGCGCTGCAGCAGGTCGGCGACCTCGATCGCGGTGATCCCGTGCGGGGTGATCGCGAGCGCGCCGATCGTGCGGTGGCCGTGCAGCTGATGCGGCACCCGGGCACCGACGAGCAGCAGTCCCGGCGTGTCCAGCGAGCTGGCGAACAGCTCCGCGATCCGCCGTAGTGCCCCCGACGAATCCTCCGCACGCCGGACATGGGTGGGTCCGACCTTGACGAGCATTCCTCTTCTCCGTAATTTGGTGCGCCCTGCCTCCATCATGCTGTGCGAAGCGAGATTTTGCAGCAGGCCACGCCAAACTTACGGGCTGAATTCGTAATCGGCGAGGCTGAAATGCTTGCTGCGCCAGATCGACTCGTAGGTGGTTGTCGGGCGCAGAAACGGTGCGTCCCCGCGCGCGTCGAAGTAGTAGCTGTTCGCCCCGGCGCAGTTGTTGTGGAACACGCTGTACCGCAATCGCCGCCGCATCGTGGCGAAATAGCGATCGTTGGCCTCCGCGCGCACGGTCACCCTGGTCGAGCCGGTTCCCCTGGCGTATTCGATACAGCGCAGGATGTGGTTGGTGACCGCCTCGATCAGCCCGAAATACGAGGCGCCGGTGAACGCGTACGGGCCGAACATCAGCCACAGATTCGGTGCCACCGGCAGCGAGGCGCCCTCGTAGGCCTGGTATCGGTGCTCGGCCCAGAAATCGGCGAGTTCGCGTCCTTCGCTGCCGTAGACCGGAAAACTCGGGATGTTACCGCGTTCGGTGGTGAGGAATCCGGTGGCCAGAATCAGCACTTCGGCCCGGCGTTCGCGGCCGTCCGACCCCAGTACCCCGTCCGCGGTGATTTTCCCGATCGGATCGGTGACCAGTTCGACGTGATTCTTGGTGAAGGCGCGCAGGTAGCTGTTCGACATGGACGGTCGCTTGCACCCGAATCCGTAATCCGGGGTGAGTTTGCGGCGCAGTTCGGGATCCGGCACCTGAGCGCGCAGATGCATTGTGCAGATTCGTTCCGCGATGTGCGCGACGAACGGCAGCCGGGTGTACTGCAGCGCGGCGACGGTGAACACCGCTTCCACGGCGAGCAGTGCCCCGGTGCGCACCGCGCGCTGGGCCGCGGGGACCCGGTCGAACAGGGTGCGCAGCGGGCGCGGGAATCGCGGATCGAGCTTGGGGAACACCCAGATCGGCGTGCGCTGATAGACGGCGAGCGAACGGGCCCGCCGCGCCACCTTCGGGATCAGTTGCAGCGCGGAGGCACCGGTGCCGATCACCGCGACAGCCTTGTCCGCGAGCTCCACTTCCGGATCCCAGTCCGCGCTGTGCACCAGGGTGCCCGCATAGTCCTCGAGTCCGGGGATCTCCGGCGGTCTGGGGCGGGCCAGTACTCCGGTCGCCGGGATCAGGAACCGGGTGCGCAGGTATCTTGTCGAGTCACCGTCCCCATCGGCCAGTTCGACCAGCCAAGTGTCCCGGTCCGGTTCGAACCGCGCCGCGGTGACCTGCGCCCCGAACCGGATGTGCGGTTCGAGCCCGCACTCGGCGACGCACCGCTCGGCATAGGCCCTGATCTCGTGCCCAGGGGGAAAGGCGCGGCTGAACTTCGGGGCCGGGGCCCAGGGCCAGGGATAGGAGTAGACCAGCGGGGTGTCCACGGCGACCCCGGGATAGGTGTTGTCCCGCCAGGTCCCGCCGATCTCGGTACCCGATTCGAGGATCAGGAAGTCCTCGATCCCCGCCGCGGCCAGCCGCATACCCATTCCGATCCCGGAGAATCCGGCGCCGACGATGATGACCTCGTGGTCCACGCTGACCACCTCCGCGAACCAGGCTAACGCACACACCTACTCTTGAGTAGGGTCTAGCCCGGGGCTCCGTGCCCTGCTGCGCCGCGACGTCGGCGAACTGCCTTCGCATGCCGGCGCGGCGCCTCGCGGTGTCGTCCTCCTCCCGCTGGGCTTTCGACGTTGCAACGCCGCCGCGCTGTCGTCGTCCGCCTTGCCGATCTCGGGTGCGAGCGCCCCGCGGGGGCACCGTCACGCTGACTCCCGCTCGCGACGGACCAGAGCCTCCAGGCGCACTCAAAGTCCCAATCGAGTCAATGCGTGCGAATTCGGGCGCCGCTACCTGCATCGATAGGCTGTGTGCGGGAGTCGTGAATCCTTGGGAGGGGAATTCTGATGCTCGATCGCGTGGGCTGTAGACGGCCGAGAGCGGGTGCGGCGATCGCGGTCGCGGTGCTGTGCGGAGTGCTCGCCGCCGGGTGTAGTGGTTCGAGCCCCGGCCCCGATCCGCAGGGGCGCCCCGTCCCCTCGATGAGCGAACCGGTGATCCCGCCACCCAAGACCCTGTTGAGCAGTTCCACGAGCACCGAACACAAGGGCGGCAAATGGGCCGCGCTGACCTTCGACGACGGGCCGAATGGCAACTACACCCACGAGGTGCTCGAGGTGCTGAAGAAATACCACGTCAAGGCCACCTTCTGCATGATCGGCAAGCAGGCGGCCGGCCAGCCCGCGGTGGTCGGCGAGGTGGCCGCGGCCGGGATGCGGCTCTGCGATCACACCCTCGATCACGATGAGCGCCTGCCGGGCAAGAAGCTCACCGCGATCGATCACGAGATCGTCGGCGGGGCGGATGCCATCTCGCGCGCCGCGGGCCCGAACACGCACGTGTTCTACTACCGCGCACCGGGCGGGAAGTGGAATCAGACCATTCGCCGGGTCGCCGCGGGGCACGACCTGCGTTCGCTGGCGTGGACCGTGGACACCGCCGACTGGAAGCGTCCCGGGGTTTCCGTGATCCTGGCCAAGGTGCGCCGCGAGCTCAAACCGGGCGGGGTGATCCTGATGCACGACGGTGGCGGAAACCGCGCGCAGACCATCGCCGCGCTGCGCCAGCTCATCCCGAAGCTGCTCGCCGAGGGTTGGCATTTCGACTTCCCGAGTCGTACCGCGGTGTGAAGTTCGCGAAAAAATTGAGCGCCTAGCCGGTCTTGACCGAAGTTTTTTGCGTCAATACTCTTCTCTCCGACAAGTTCTGTTTCGGACGACGAGGTCTGCGCCAGAGGGTGGTTCCGCCAGCCCGGCCTGCTGTCGACACGGAGGAAGGGGCAACGCGGATGCCGTCCAGCCTGACCTGGCAGCGGATGACCCGGCGAAAATCGATCGAGAACCTGCTGGCGGAGTCCGGTTCGGAGGACGATTCGGGTGCCCTGGACCGCTCGGTCGGGCTCGGCAAACTCACCATGGTCGGGGTCGGCTCGACGATCGGGACCGGGATCTTCGTGGTGCTCACCGAGGCGGTGCCGAAGGCCGGGCCCGCGGTGATCCTCTCGTTCCTGATCGCCGGGATCACCGCGGCGCTCACCGCGTTGTGCTATGCGGAGATGGCCTCCCGCATTCCCGTTTCCGGTGCCTCCTACACCTACGCGTACGCGACCATGGGAGAGTTCGTCGCCTACATCATCGGCGCCTGCCTGCTGCTGGAGTACGGGATCTGCTCGGGCGCGGTGGCCGTCGGCTGGGGCCAATACCTCAACCAGTTCCTCACCGAGGCTTTCGGCACCGCGCTTCCCGCGGAGCTGAGCATGGCACCGGCCCAGGGCGGCGTGGTGAACCTGCCCTCGGTGGTGCTCGTGTTCGGCTGCTGCCTGCTGCTGGTGCGCGGGGTCCGCGAGTCGGCGACCATGAACGCGATCACCGTGGTGCTCAAGCTCGCGGTGCTCGCGCTGTTCGTGTGCGTGGCCTTCACCGCGTTCAGCTCGCACAATCTGGCGCCGTTCGCCCCGCTCGGGATGGCCGGGATCGGTTCGGCCGGTTCGATGATCTTCTTCTCCTATATCGGCATCGACCTGGTGGCCACCGGGGGAGAGGAGGTGCGCAATCCCAAGCGCACGGTTCCGCTGGCGATCGTGTTCTCGGTCATCGTGGTCACCGTGGTGTACGCGCTCGTTGCGCTGGCCGGGGTCGGAGCCCTGCCCTGGGGCGAGTTCGCGGGCACGAATGGGGACCTCGCCGGGATCATGCACGCGGTCACCGGAGCGGGCTGGCCCTCGCTGGTGATCGCGATCGGCGGGGTGATCTCCATCTTCGGGGTCACTCTGATCACCATCTACGGCCAGACCCGGGTGCTCTACTCGATGGGCCGGGACGGCATGCTTCCCGCGCGATTCCGTTCGGTGAGCCGGAAAACCCGCGCCCCGGTGGCGAACACCTGGATCGTGTGCGTGTTCGTCGCCCTGCTCGCCGGATTCGTTCCACTGTCCACTCTGGCCAATCTCACCAGTATGGGCACCCTGGTCGCGTTCATCGTGGTCTCGATCGGCGTGATCCAGCTGCGCCGCCGCGACCCGGAGCCCCCGCCGTTCCGGGTGCCCGGTTATCCGGTGACTCCGCTGCTGTCCATCGCCGCCTGCGTGTACCTGATCATCGGCCTGCCTGCCGAGACCTACCTGCTGTTCGCCCTGTGGGTGGGCGCGGCGCTGATCTACTATTTCACCTACGGCGCCAAGCATTCGAGCCTGGAGAAGGCCGGAATGCCCGCCCCGATACGCGAGGAGGTCGGTTGAGGAGCATGCTCACTTTCGGCGCACCCGTCTCGGTGCACCCCGATGTCGATCCGCTCGAGGACATCCGATGGGCGGACCGGCAACCGGGAATCGAGGCCGCCTGGTCCATCGATCACCTGCGCGGCTGGTACCCGCGCGGAACCGAACCGGGAGCGCTCGCCGATCCGCATCGCCTGCTGGACCCGTTCGCGGTGCTCGCGGCAGGGGCCACGGCAGCCGAACGGATCCGGCTCGGTGTCGCGGTCACCGATCCGCTGCGCCGCACCGGGGTGGCGCTCGCGCACGCTGCGAGCACGGTGAGCTGGCTGGGCAGGCGCGAGTTCGCGCTCGGTATCGGGGTCGGCGATCCCGGCCAGCTGCGCCCGTTCGAACTGCACTCGGGCACCTCGCGGACCGGGCGGCTCGGCTATATGCGCCCGATGCTGGACACGTTGAGCACGCTGCGCACCGATGGGCGGCTCGCGATCACCGAGACCGCCGGGTTCGGTCTGCACATCGCCGCGCACGGTCCCAGGATGCTGGAACTGACCGCGCGGCACGCCGATGGGTGGCTGCCCACCAGTCTGCCCGCCGAGCACTACGCCGAACGGCTCGCCACGGTGCGCGCGCATGCCGAGGCGATCGGGCGCGATCCGGGAGCGATCCGCCCGGAACTGTTCGTGTGGACCGCGCTCGCCCCGAGTGGCGCGGAAAGCCGGGCCCTGCTGCGGCATCCGAGCGTGCGCGCGGTCGCCCTGTACCGGGGTCCGGATGGTTTCGCCAGGCACGGCGCCGAATTCCCGCTCGAACAGGGTTACAACCCGGACGATGTTCCCGCGGAGCGGGCCACGGAACTGCTCGAATCCATTCCGGACGCGGTGGTCGCCGATGCCGTGCTGCACGGCTCGCCGGAGCAGGTGCGCGAACAGTTGCACGCCTACGAACGAGCCGGATGCGAGCACGTCGTCTGTTACGACATCGGACGGTTCGCCGACGCCGAGGGCACCGAGCGCTTCCGGGCCGGAATGCGCTCGGTGCTCGAGGCCTGAGCCCGCGGGTGTGTCCGACGCGCCCTAACCCGCCAGCTGTTTGTTGACCCACTCGTGGAAGGCGCCGATGTGGTGCTCACTGGGCACGAGCACCCCGCCGTTGCCGTAGGCGCGCGAGGACATGGTCGGCTGACACCGTTCGCAGGCGTCGAAGTCCTGCTGGTTGACCCGGTGGAACAGTTCGAAGGACGCGCTGAGATCGGTCCCGGAATCGACGACCGAGCGGTCGTAGAGCCAGTCGCATTCCACGATGGTGCGGTCCACGCTCACCGGGAACATCCGGTGCAGGATCACGTGATCGGGCACCAGGTTCAGGAAGACCTGCGGGTTCACGGTGATCGCGTAGTAGCGCCGGTCGTGGTCCTCGCCGACATCGGTGAGCCGGTCGAAGCCCTCGCTTCCGTCCACGGTGAACCCGCCGACCTCCTCGCCGAATTCCGCGCCGTGCCCGACGTAGTATTGCGCGGCGTAACCATCGGCGAATTCCGGGAGCACCTCGGTCAGTTCCGGGTGGATCGTCGCGCAGTGATAGCACTCCATGAAATTCTCGATGATCAGTTTCCAGTTCGCGGCCACGTCATAGGTGATCCGCTTGCCGAGGGCGAGATCCTCGATGTGCCATTCCTCGACCGCGTTCTCGTCGCCCATCCGCTCGGCGACCGCACCCATCACGGTCTCGCTGAACGACGGCGGTTCCTCTGCGAGGCACACCCAGGCATAGCCCAGCCATTCCCGAAGGTGCACGCCGATGAGCCCGAATTCGGTGCGGTCGATATCGGCCATGCTCGACAGGTTCGGTGCGGCGACGAGTTTCCCGTCCAGCCCGTAGGTCCAGGCGTGGTACGGGCATTGCAGGGATCGGCGCACCTCCCCGGATTCCTCGGTGCACAGCTTCGCGCCCCGGTGCCGGCACACATTGAGGAAGGCGCGCAGCTTCTTGTCCCGGCCGCGCACCACGAGCACGCTTTCCCTGCCCACCTGGACATTGCGGAAGGAACCGGGATTGGGCAGGTCCGCCGAACGGATCGCGCAGAACCAGTACTGTTCGAGGATTCGCGCCTGCTCGAGCGCGAAGGTCTCGCTTTCGGTGTACGAGTAACCGGGCAACGTGGCGATGAGACTGGAGGGAAGCGCTGTGGAGGCGGTCATAGTCATAGGTCCTTCACGCGAGTGCGACGACGCTTGCTTGCTGGGTGCTGAGGTCTCGGCGCAGCCTGCCGAACTGCTTGGGATTGTTCACCGCGAGCACGGCGTGCAGTACGCCCTCGCGGGAATAGGTCGCGGCGAATTTCCCGCTCGCCGGGTCACCGTCGACGATCGAGACGGTATCGTCTTCGGCGCGCTGCCCGGCGAACTGCAGCCGCATGCCGTACTGATCGGACCAGAAGTAGGGGATGGCATCGCGCGGGGCGGGCGGCTCCGGGCTGCCGAGCAGGGTGCCCGCCGCGGCGGCGGACTGGGTGATCGCGTTCGTCCAATGTTCGATGCGCTGCACCCGTCCGGCGAACGGACGGTGCGAGCTCGCGCAGTCGCCGACCGCGACCACCCCGGGAATCCCGGTGGCACACTGGGAATCGGTGACCACACCGCCGTCGATGCGCAGCCCGGAACCGGCGAGCCAGTCCACGTGCGGCCGGGCACCGACTCCGGCGATGACCACATCCGAGGCCAGCACCCGCCCGTCGGCGAGCTCTACCTCGTGTTCGCCGACCGAACGCACCGCCGTATCGGTGATCAGCTCGACCCCGTTCGTGGCGTGCCAGCCCGCGCACACCGCGCCGAGTTCCGCGCCGAGCGGACCGGAAAGCGGGACCCGGGCCCGTTCCACGATCGTCACCGAGGCGCCGAGGTTCGCCGCCGTGGCCGCGATCTCCGCGCCGATGAACCCGGCGCCGATCAGCACGACCCGCGCACCTGGCGTGATCCGCTCGCGCAGCGCCTTCGCGTCCTCGATGGTGCGCAGCCCGAGTGCCCCGGGGAACGGGTTCGCGCCCGCACCGGTGGCGAGCACGATCCCGTCCGCGCGGATCCGCGAGCCGTCCTCGAGTTCCACCGCGGTGTCCCCGGTGTCCAGCCGCACCGCGGTTTTCCCGAGCCGCCAATCGAGTTCCAGGCCATCGTCCTCGGGTTCACCGAGCCCGATATCGGCCTCGTCCACCGTGCCCGCGAGGAATTCTTTGGACAGGGGCGGACGGTCGTACGGTGCGGCCGATTCCGCGCCGATCAGGGTGACCGTTCCGTCGAATCCCTTGCGGCGCAAGGCTCGCGCGGTGTTCAGCCCGGCGAGGCTCGCGCCGACGACGGCGATCGAACGCATCAGGCGACCCCGATCTCCTCGCCGACCGGAAGCTCCGCGGGTGTCTCGTTGATCGCCACGTAGACGGTGCGATCCGAGACGATGACCTGGTGGGTGCGCACCGCCTTCTTCGCGGGCGGACCGGATGGCATTCCGGTGCTCAGATCGAAGCAGGCCGCGTGCAGCGGGCATTCGACGCAGCCGTCCTCGACCCAGCCGTCCGCGAGTGAGGCGTCCTGGTGCGTGCAGGTGTCGTCGATGGCGTAGAGGGCGTCACCGGTGTTGAACACGGCGATCGGCACGTCGGCGTTGAACCGGAACGCTTCGCCTTCCGGGATGTCGTCGATGGAACAAACCGAGATCATGGGTACCACCAGCTTCGGGGGCGTCGGGGCGGGTGATGTGTTGCTCAATAAGCAACGATCTGTGTGATACGGAACAAGGATGCCCGTACTAAGAAGTCGGTGTCAATGGGGTAACGACGAGAATTTGTCTCGCATTACGCGTCACATTGCGTAATGCGAGACAAATTCAATACTCCGTTCGGGCGCACCGTGACGTGATGTAGTGCCGGAAGCGCAGTGTGTTCGCTGAGTTGTGAGTGCTGGTGGGAGCCTCGGTTCTCGGGTGTGTCGGTGTCCGGTTCGGCCGCCGTGGCCGGTGCGCCGAGTGACCCCCGGGCCGAGTTCACCAAATGGACAAAGTTGTTAACGTTACCGTCTTGACACCTGGCGGGTTTCGTCGCCATCCTTGTTGCGTCTCGCGGGTCGCGTTGCGTATCGAGAGACTTTCATATCCTGCTCCTGGGTTCCCCAATCGAATCGCTCGCCGGGATTTCGGAGGTTGCGTCATGGCCGGAAAACGGGTCGTCATCATCGGTGCCGGTGTGGTCGGTGCCGCCCTCGCCGATGAACTCACCGCGCGCGGGTGGGATGAGGTGACCGTGGTGGACAAGGGGGCGCTGCCGACCCCAGGTGGTTCCACCTCGCACGCGCCCGGGCTGGTGTTCCAGACCAACGGATCGCGCACCATGGCGGAACTCGCGCGCTACACGGTGGAGAAGTTCTCCGAGCTGCACACCGAAGAAGGGCCGTGTTTCCTTCCGGTGGGCGGCCTCGAGGTGGCGACCAGCCCGGAACGACTCGCCGAACTGCACCGCAGGGCGGGCTGGAATGCCGCATGGGGAATCGACTGCGCGGTCATCTCTCCGCAGCGCTGCCAGGAACTGTGGCCGATGCTCGACGTTTCCAAGGTGCACGGCGGGCTGCACGTTCCCGGGGACGGGATCGCCAAGGCGGTCCGCGGGGTCACCGCGCAGCTCGACCGCGCGGTCGCACGCGGGGCCCGGCTGGTCGAGGGCACCGAGGTGCTGGACGTGCACACCGAGAACGGTGTGGTGACTGGGGTTTCCACCGATGCGGGCGAATTCGCCGCGGATGTCGTGGTGTGCTGCGCCGGGATCTGGGGCCCGAAGGTCGCCGCGATGGTCGGGCTCACCCTTGCGCTCACTCCCTTGGCCCATCAGCTCGCGTGGACCAGCCAGGTTCCGGTCAACGCCGGGCAGCGGGACGAGGCGATCCGGCCGATCCTGCGCAATCAGGACGGCGACCTCTACTACCGGGAACGGTTCGACGGCCTCGGTATCGGCTACTACGGGCACCGGCCGATGCCGGTCGCCCAGGAGGGCATCCTCAGCTGCACGGAGGCCGAGGTGATGCCTTCGGTGCACGCGTTCACCGAGGAGGATTTCGCGCCCGCGTGGGAAACCACGCGTGGATTGCTGCCCGCGACCGCCGAGGCGAAGATCGAGGAGGGGATCAACGGGCTGTTCTCGTTCACCCCGGACGATATGCCGCTGCTCGGTGAGGCCCCGGATGCGCGTGGGTTCTGGGTCGCGGAATCGGTGTGGGTCACGCAGTCCGCCGGGGTCGGGCTCGCCATGGCGGAATGGATCACCGAAGGCTACTGCTCCTCCTTCGATCTGCATTCCTGCGAACTGACCCGGTTCGACGAGTACCAGCTCGCCCCCGACTACGTGCTCGCCCGGGATTGCCAGAACTTCGCCGAGGTGTACGACATCAAGCACCCGCTGCAGCCGATGGCCGAGCCGCGGCCGCTGCGGGTCAGCCCGTTTCATGCGCGCCAGGAGGAACTGGGTGGGTACTTCCTCGAAGCGCATGGATTCGAACGCCCACAGTGGTACGCGGCGAACGCGGATCTGGTCGAGGGCCGCGATATTCCGGCGCCGAATGACTGGGCCGCCCGGTACTGGTCGCCGATCGTGGGTGCCGAGGCGCAGTACACCCGCGAACGCGTTGCCCTCTACGACATGACCGCACTGCGCCGGGTCATGGTCACCGGCCCGGGTTCCGCGGAATTCCTGCACTACATGGCCACTGGGAACGTGACCCGCTCGGTCGGTTCGGTCGGCTACAACCTGCTGCTCGACCGGGACGGCGGGATCCGCAGCGATGTCACCGTCGCCCGGCTGGGGCGCGAAGAGTTCCAGCTCGGCGTGAACGGGCACGCGGATGTGGACTGGCTGCGCAGCCACGCCCCGCGGGGAGTGTCCATTCAGGACATCACCTCCGGAACCTGCTGCCTCGGCCTGTGGGGCCCGCTGGCCAGGGAGGTGCTGCAGCCGCTCACCGCTTCGGATTTCTCCCACGAGGGGCTGAAGTTCTTCCGGGGCAAGCGCGCCTACATCGGGAACGTTCCGGTGACCGCGCTGCGCCTGTCCTATGTCGGCGAACTCGGCTGGGAGCTGTACACCACCGCCGATCTGGGGCTCAAGCTCTGGGACACGCTGTGGGAGGCCGGCAGGGAACACGGCATCATCGCGGCCGGGCGCGGCGCGTTCAACAGTCTCCGCCTGGAGAAGGGCTATCGCTCCTTCGGTGGGGACATGGGCTATGAGCACGATCCGTGGGAGGCGGGAGTCGGATTCGCGGTCAAGGAGGCGAAGGCCGAGTTCTTCGGCAAGGACGCGGTCCTGGCTCGCAAGGATCGGGTGACCCGGCGGTTGACCTGTCTGACCCTGGACGATCCGGTCGAGGTCGTCATGGGGCACGAGCCGGTGTTCCACGACGGATGCTCGGTCGGTTACGTGACCAGTGCGGCCTACGGGTACACCATCGGCCGCGGCATCGCCTACGCCTGGCTGCCCGCGAACCTCACCGAACCGGGCACCTCGCTGACCATCCGATACTTCGACCGGGATGTGGCCGCGACCGTGACCGAGGAGCCGCTGCTCGACCCGGAGATGAAGCGGATGCGCTGTTGACGGGTTCGCCCGCGAGTCGTGGTTGTGCGAACATGCCGGAATGTCGGAGACCTCCCAGGTGCCCACCAAGCCGGTCGCCGTGCCACGGGGGATCGCCGCCCTGGTCGGTGCGAACAGCGCGCTTCCGGTGTGGCGCAACGAGCTCGGTGGCCTCACCTTCCGGATCGACGGGCAGCGGTATCTGAAGTGGGCACCCGCCGATGAACCCGAGCTCGATCTCGCGGGCGAGGCGAAGCGGATGACTTGGGCGCGGCAGTGGGTGCGGGTTCCCCACGTGCTCGAGCAGGGCGCGGACGAGGAAGGGGCCTGGCTGATCACCGAGGCGATCGAGGGCCGGTCCGCGGTGGATCCGCGCTGGGTCGCCGAACCGGAGACCGCGTGCCTTGCGATCGGTCAGGGACTGCGGATGCTGCACGACACGCTTCCGGTGACCGAGTGCCCCTTCGACTGGAGCGTGGAACACCGCAAAGTCCGGGCCCGCGAGGAGATCGGGCCGCCTCCGCCGGTCGATGCCGTGGTCTGCCATGGAGACGCGTGCGCCCCCAATACCCTGCTCGCCGAGGACGGCGCCGTCGCGGGGCACGTGGACCTCGACGCGCTCGGGGTCGCCGACCGCTGGGCCGATCTCGCCGTCGCCGCCTGGAGCACCGAATGGAACTACGGTCCCGGATACGAGCAGACCGTGTACCGCGGCTACGGTATCGAGCCCAATCCGGAGCGGATCGCGTACTACCGCAGGCTTTGGGACATCACCTGACGCCGGCCTGTCGTTCGCGGGAGCGCCGTTGGATCCGGCCCCACGGCTTGTATACCGCGAGAACGACAGCGACCAACAAAGCGATCGGCGAGACGATCGGCGGGTAGAGCAGATCACCGACCGGCGCGGATCGTCTCGACCCATCCAGCAGTTCCCGGCCGGTTGCCTCGGCGATCTCGACCGCGGGCCGCAGCGCGATCAGGACCAGAGCGCTGAGCAGTATGTTGAGCACCAGTTTCACGGCGACCCACCAGTAACGCAGGAGCCCGAACTTGCTGCCGAGCCCGAGTACGGCACCACTCAGCAGGCAAACGACACCCGCGATCAGCAGCGGCCATACGGCGAACAGGGAAAGTGCTTGGTAGCTGATTCCGGCGGTGCGCCGATCGTCGGTGATCGCGGCGGTACCGATGAGAATCGCCATCGCCACGTCCAAGCCGATCCAGGTACCGACCGACACGAGGTGCACGACGAGAACAGCTTTTCGGGTCCTGCGGCCGAGGTGACGCGTTCGGGTGTTCGTCATCCGTACTTCCTTGTCGGTGTCGTCGCGGTCGGCCGGCAGGTCAGCCCGCCGGGAACCGGCCGGCGGGAAGCGGGTTCGTGCCGCCGAGCTGCCCGGTCGTCTCGTATGGGCGGAATCTGAGAAAGGTCGACCGGCGGTGGAACGGTTTCTGGTTGTCGGCGGCGATCACACTGGCGTGCGCGCCAGGCCGGTAAGCGTAGGCGGCGATGGCAGCGCTGTCCTGCCACAGCGAGCAGGTGGCGACGATGGGTGGGCGGGCCAGCGCCGTGCCCCAGATGAACCCCGGCGCTGCCAGCGCGCTTGCCCCGGCCTGTGCGCTGGCCCGGAGAAACCGGCCGGTCTGCCGGGTCCGCAGACTGCCCAACGTCACCGTGACCGCGCCCGCCTCGGCGCGGCCGGACACGGAATCGTGGTTGAACCCTGGCCACTCGCCGGATGCGCGAACCGGGGCGAGTCGCACCCGCAATCCGCCTGCCAGCCGCGCGGCCGTGCGATGGCGTTTCAGGAAAGAGTCGAGTGCGTCATCGTCCTGCCAGAACGCGATCAGACCGATCCGCCCGGGTTGAGGCCGCGGTATCAGGGATCCGCTCAGTGGGGCCGCGATGAGCATGACGCCGTACCGGAGACCGGCGACTCGTGGGGTGCGCAGATCGGCGAGCGCGGCGGGGAAACCCACATCGGCGATATGGACCGAGGCGATCATGTGAACTCCGATCGACGCTAACCTAGTATTGACTAGGTACTGTACCCGCCTAACCTAAGGATGACTAGGTTGTCGCCGAATTCACGCTCGCGCCCCCCTGCGGGCCGGGGCAGGATGCCCGCCGCGCAGCGCCGCGGCCTCATCGAGCAGGTCGCGACCGAGCTGTTCGCCGAGCACGGATATCGGGGGACCTCCATGGAGGACATCGCCAAGCGATCAGGGGTCTCCGTGCCGGTCGTCTACGACCATTTCCCGTCGAAGCAACAACTGCACGAGCACCTGCTCGAACGGCACTTCGCCGAGCTGCGGCAGCTGTGGCGAACACAACTGGGCCGGAAGCGGCCTCTGGAACAGCGCATCGCCACCACACTGGACGCGTGGTTCGGTTACGTCGAAGCGCATCCCTATGCGTGGCGGCTCCTGTTCCGGGACACCACCGGTGACTCGGCGGTGCACGCCATGCATCACGCGGCCGCCGAGGCGAGTAAAGAGGCGATCCTGCCGCAACTGTTCACGGTGCTTCCGGCCGAGATGAGCGAACCCGGTCACGACGAGCAGATCGAGATGGTGTGGGAAATCGTCCGTTCCGCATTGCAGGGGCTCGCACTCTGGTGGCACGAAAACCAGCATGTATCGCGCGACCAGATCGTTGCCACGGCCATGAATGTGCTGTGGATCGGCTTCGAACGCTTCGGCGCGGGTACCTACTGGCCCGCGGAGTGACGGCTCGCCCCCACTCCGGAATCCGTTCTGCGGGGAGTGCTCAGGAGAACACCACGGTGCGCAGGCCGTCGATCAGCACCCGGTGCTCCACGTGCGCCTGCACCGCCCTGGCCAGCGCGAGCCGTTCGGCGTCCCGGCCGACCACGACCAGTTCCTCCGGAGTGGACACGTGATCGACCCGGATCACCTCCTGGTCGATGATCGGCCCCTCGTCCAGGTCCGGGGTGACGTAGTGCGCGGTGGCCCCGACGAGTTTGACCCCGCGATCGTAGGCCTGGTGATACGGTTTCGCGCCCTTGAAGCTCGGCAGGAAGGAGTGGTGGATGTTGATGACCCGCCCTTCGAGCAGTTTGCACATCTCATCGGAGAGCACCTGCATGTAGCGGGCGAGCACGGTGAGATCGATGCGGTATTCCTGGATGAGCGAATACAGTTCGGCCTCGGCCTGTGGTTTGTTCTCCTTGGTCACCGGGATGTGGATGAACGGGATCCCGTAGGACTCCACGAGCCGCTGAAAATCCCGGTGATTGGACACGACGGCGGGAATGTCGATGCGCAGTTGCCCGGTGCTCCACCGGTAGAGCAGATCGTTGAGGCAGTGCCCGTACTTCGAGACCATGAGCAGCACGCGGGAGCGCTCGGTGCTCTCGTGCATGTCCCACTGCATCCCGTACCGCGCGGCGAGGTCGGCGAATCCGGAACGCAACCCTTCGATATCGGTGCTCTCGTCCTTGCTGACGAACTGCATACGCATGAAAAGCCGGTCGGTGCGCGGTGAATCGAGTTGCCGGTGCTCGACGATATCGCAGTTGTGCTCGACGAGATATCCGGTGACCGCGTGCACGATTCCCGGTTGTTCGGCGCAGGTCAGGGTGAGTACGAATCCGTTGTCCACGCCTCACCACCCGCTCGCGGCCGCGTCGAGCAGCCAGTCGGCGAGGTAGTTCGCGAACGAGGCGCGTACCAGGATCCGGTAGTCCGGCGCGTTCCCGTACTGCCACAACAGGACCTGAGTCTTGCCGATCAGGGTCTGTGCGCAGTGCCCCTCGCCGAACACGCGCGGGTGCAGGTCGAGCGCGCAGCCCTTGGCGAGCACCTCGCGTGCCCGGGCCCCGCTGATCTCGATCGTGGTGCGGTTCGCGGAAAGGTCGAGCACCGAACCGCTGACCGGGCCCAGTGCTTCGGTGGCCAGTGCGGTGATCCGCGGTGTGTCCCCGTCCGCGCCGTAGATCAGCCACTCGTCCGGCCCGAGCCAGACGGCCGCGCGTTCGCCGCCGCACACGGTGTTCGGCACCACGGGAAGCGGGACACCGAGCGCGATCCCGATCGCGTCCGCCGCCGCGCTCGCCGAGTCGACGCGCACGTTCACCATGGCGCGGAATCCCGCCTCGCGGATGTCCATGCCCGAGGCGGCGAACTCGGCTTCGCGTTCGCCGAGCGGACTGGTTCGCAGCAGACTAGCCGTCACGGCGGGCTCCTTCCTTGTCGTAGAAGATCGGTTCGGTGACGGTGGCCGAAACCAGCCGGTCACCGACCGGGGTGCGCACGGTCTGCCCGATGCGTTCGCGACCGGAACGCAGCAGGGCGAGCGCGAAGGTCCTGCCGAGCGCCGCGCTGTGATAGCTGGAAGTCACGTGGCCGAGCATGGGAACCGGGGCCACCTCCGGGGTGACCGGAGTGTGTTCGCCGATCAGCTGGGATCCCTCCGGGATCAGCGTCCCGTGCTCATCGGGCAGCAGACCGACGAGCTGTTTGCGGTCGGCGCGCGCGGTGTCCGGCCGGGAAAGGGACCGTTTGCCGATGAAATCCTTGCGCTTGGAGACGATCCAGTCCATGCCGAGATCGATCGGGGTGACCGTGCCGTCGGTGTCCTGCCCGACGATCGGGAAACCCTTCTCCGCGCGCAGCACGTGCATGGTTTCCGTGCCGTACGGGGTGATCCCGAACCCCGCACCCGCCCGCTCGATCTCCCGCCAGGCCGCGAGCCCGTGCCAGTTGGCAACGTTCACCTCATAGGCGAGCTCCCCGGAGAATGAGACCCGCACGATGCGGGCGGGGATTCCGTTGCCCAGCACGGTTTCCCGCACGGTCATGAACGGGAACTCGGCGTTCGACACGGCCAGCTCCGGGGCGATCGCGCCGATGACTTCCCGGGAGCGCGGGCCGACGACGGCCACCGTGGACCACTGCTCGGTCACCGAGGTGGCCCACACATCCAGTTCGATCCACTCGGTCTGCAGCCATTCCTCGAACCAGTCGAGCACCCCGGCCGCGCCCCCGGTCGTGGTGGTGAGTGTGTAGTGGTTCTCGGAAAGCCGCAGCACGACCCCGTCGTCGAAGACCATTCCGTCGCAGCCGCACATGACCCCGTACCGCGCGGAACCGATCGCCAGCTTCTTGAAACCGTTGGTGTAGAGGCGGTTGAGGAACTCGCCGGCGTCCGGGCCGATCAGGTCGATCTTGCCGAGCGTCGAGGCGTCCATCATGGCGACTCCGGTGCGCGCGGCCGCACATTCGCGCAGCACCGCCTCGTGCATGCCCTCGCCTTCGCGAGCGTAGTACCACGGCCGCTTCCACTGGCCGACGTTTTCGAACTCGGCGCCCAGTTCCCGGTGTGCGGGATGAATCGGCGTGGTGCGTACCGGATCGAGGAGTTTCCCGGTGTCCCGCCCGGCGAGCAGTTCGAAGGACACCGGGACCGCGGGCGCGCGGAACGAAGTGGTGCCGAGCGCGCCCGGCGATCCCATTCCGCGCAACCAGGCGAGCACCCCGACCGCGGTGAGCCCGGATGTCCTGCCCTGATCGGAACCGGTGCCGATCGTGGTGTACCGCTTGATGTGTTCCGGGGACCGCATACCCGCCCCGCAGGCGCGCGCGATATCGGCGACCGTGGCATCCCGCTGCAGATCGACGAAGTGCTCGCGCCATTCGGCCGGTTTCCCGGTTTCGGCGGGCACGATCCACACCGGACGCTGCTCGGTCTCCACCCGGGTGGCGCGTTCGGAGATCCCCGGCCGCAGCGGCGAATCCGGCGCCGGGTAGCCGCAGCTCTCCGCCGCGCTCACGCCCGCGAACCGGCCGTCGGCAACGCAGCGAGCGAAGCCGTAACGCCCGCGCGCCGCCCCCGCGATGTGCTGGCGCTGGCGGCTGTGCTCGGGAAGGAAGGCCGCGAGCGTCTCGTTCCACCGCAGTTTGCCGCCGGATTGGCTGAACAGTCCCACATCCGGGCTCCAGCCACCGGATACCGCGAGCAGATCGGCCCGGATGGTGCGTACCGTACGGCGCGGCTGCTCGAACCGGACGATCCGCACCGCTGCCACGGAATCGGTGCCGGTGGCCTCGGCGACGACGCAGTCGGCGAGCACTTCGATGCCCGCCTGGCAGGCCATCGCGGCGAGATCCTCCGGGGGCTCGGCGCGACTGTCCACAATGGCCCGCACACTCACCCCGGCCGCGGCGAGATCGAGCGCGGCCTCGTAGGCGGTGTCGTTCGTGGTCGCGATGACCGCCTCGGAACCGGGAAGCGCCGCGTACCGGTTCACATAGGCGCGGGTGGCATCGGCGAGCATCACCCCGGGAAGGTCGTTGCCCGCGAACACGATCGGCCGCTCGTTCGCCCCGGTCGCGAGCACCACGTGGTGCGCGCGGATCTTCCAGAGCCGTTGCCGGTCAAGGGTTTCCCCGCGTTCCACGGCGAGCAGGTAGTTCTCGTCGTAGTAGCCGAAGGCGGTGCACCGGGACACGACAGTCACCTCGGGCCGCGCGCGCAGCAGCTCGGCGGCGCCGCCCGCCCAGTCGAGCAGTTCCGCATCCGTGCCGCGCAGCAGTGCGCCGCCGAGCTCGGGCTGATCGTCGAGCAGCAGCACCCGCGCGTCACCCTCGGATGCGGCGAGCGCGGCGGCGAGACCGGTCGGGCCGCCGCCGACCACGAGCACATCGGTGTGCGCGAACCGGGTGTCCAGGTCCTTGGCCTCCGAATTCGGTTCCAGCGCACCGATCCCGGAGAGCGTGTGCACGGGGAGGCCTTCGGTGAGTTCGACCGTGGTCGCCGGGAGCATGGGGGAGCTGCCGCGCCTCTCGACCCGGACGAGCGCGTTCGGTTCCTCGTTGCCCGCGCCGAGGATCCCGCGCGGACGGGAACGGTAGAGCGAGGGGGCGACGGTACGGATCCCGTTCGCGAGCATCGCCGAGGCCACCGTATCGCCCCGATAGCCGAGGATCTCGATGCCGTCCACGGTGGCCCGCAGCGGTTTCGTGCGGTCGATCCGGCCGCCCTCGGGGAGCCGTTCGCTGTTCGCGGTCATGCCGGTTGTCCTTCCCCGATCCGGTACACGCCAAGGAATTCATTGGTCCGGGTGTCCCGGACCGCGTTGAACCACCGGCGGCAGCCCGCCGCGTGCATCCAGCGCTCGGCGAACGGTCCCGCCGGATTGTCCCGGTAGAACAGGAATTCGGCCCATTCGGTATCACCGGTCTCGGCCGGGGCGCTCGGATAGTCGACGTGCGCCTGTCCGCCGTAGCGGAACTCGGTCTCCTCGCGCTGCCCGCACCACGGGCACTCGATCAGCAGCATCGGTACTCCTTCAAGCGGCCTAGTGCGCCACGCCCGCGGCGCCGTGTTCGTCGATGAGCGCGCCCGTGGTGAACCGCTCGAGCCCGTACGGTTCGGCGAGCGGGTGCGCCTTGCCCATGGCGATGGTGTGCGCGAACACCGAGCCGACCCCCGGTGTCGCCTTGAAGCCCCCGGTTCCCCAGCCGCAGTTGACGAACAGTCCTTCGAGCGGGCTCGGCCCGATGATCGGCGAGGCATCCGGGCAGACATCCACGATCCCGCCCCAGGTGCGCAACACGTGCGCGCTCGCGAAGATCGGGAACAGCTCGATCGCCGCGGCCATCTGGTGCTCGATGGTGTGTACCGATCCGCGCTGGGTGTAGGAGTTGTAGGCATCGATGCCCGCGCCGAGCACCAGCTCACCTTTGTGTGCCTGGCTGACGTAGACGTGCACGTGGTTGGACATCACCACGGTCGGATGCACCGGTTCGAGCAGCTCGGAAACCAAGGCCTGCAAGGGATGACTCTGCACCGGAAGGCGGAAACCGGCCGCCTCGGCGAGCACGCTCGAGTACCCGGCAGCGGCCATGCCGACCCGGCCCGCCCGGATCGGCCCGCGCTCGGTCTGCACCCCGACGACCCGGTCCCCGTCCTTGAGAAAACCGGTCACCTCGCAGTTCTGCACCAGATCGACACCGAGCTGATCGCAGCGCCGGGCCAGCGCCCAGGCGACGTGGTCGTGCTTGGCGATCCCCGCACGCGGTTGCCAGGTCGCGCCGAGCACCGGATACCGGGTGTCGTGCGAGGTGTTCAGGATCGGGCAGATCTTCGCGACCTCGTCCGGATCCACCCACTCCGCGTCGACCCCGTTCAGCTTGTTCGCCGAGACCCGGCGCACCGAATCCCGTACATCCTGGAGCGAGTGCGCGAGGTTGAGCACCCCGCGCTGGCTGAACAGGAAGTCGTAGTCGAGCTCATCCGGCCAGCGCTCCCACAGTTTCAGCGCGTGCTCGTAGATGGCCGCGCTCTCGTCCCACAGATAGTTGGAGCGGATGATCGTGGTGTTGCGCGCCATGTTGCCGCCGGCGAGCCAGCCCTTCTCCAGCACCGCGATGTTCCGGATGCCGTGCTCGCTCGCCAGGTAGTACGCCGTCGCGAGGCCGTGCCCGCCGCCGCCGATGATCACGACGTCGTACGAACGCTTCGGCTCGGGATTGCGCCAGAGTTTCGCGGGATGCTCGGGGAGTGTGTGCGCCACGACTGCCCTCCAGTCTGCTGAGCAATTGAACTGCAAACTGATATATCAGTCGTCGGCTACGATAGGGCGCATGGCAGGACGTGTCAATGCCGCCGATCAGGGCGCACCGCTGCTCGCGGAGCGTGCCTACCTGGGGCTACGCGATATGATCGTCACCCTCCGGCTACCGCCCGGGGCGCCGATCCACGAGGAACGGCTCTCCGCGGAGCTCGAGGTGGGGCGCACCCCGCTGCGCGATGCCGTCAAACGGCTCGAGGCCGAAACCCTCGTGGTGATCTATCCGCGCCGGGGCACCTTCGTCACCGAAGTCAACATCACCGACCACGGCCTGATCGCCGATGTGCGCCGCCAGCTGGAAGGGCACGCCGCCGCGCGGGCCGCCGAACTGGCCACCGGGGAACAGCGCCGCGAGATGCGCGCCCTGGTGACCAGCCTGCGTAAACAGCGCGGCGACAAGAAACGCAGCATGCAGCAGGACGCCGAGGTACACCGGTGGGTTTACGAGAGCGCGCACAACCGGTACCTGGAAGCCACGCTGAGCCACTACTTCAACCTCTCGCTGCGCATCTGGTACCTGTTCCTCGATCGGCTGCCCGAGGCGGACCACACGGGCGAACACGTCCGGATGCTGCAGGCGATCACCGAAGGCGATGCCGAGCAGGCGCGCAAGCTCGCGGTCGCGCACGTGGACCAGTTCGAGCAGTCCGTGCGCGACGTGCTCTGACTCTCCCGCGCCGCCACCGAAAAATCGGATGTGCGCGCCCACGCCGCGCTGTTACCGTTCGCGCCGTGGCACCAGTGAGCTCCGAGACCCCGAAGGCGTCCTGAGGACCTTCGCGTGCCCTGCCGTGGTGCGGCAGGGCCGTCTCGGTATGCCCTGGCCGATCCACATTCCTGGAATTCCCCTTGCGCGTTTTCTGTTTCCGTGCGCCCGCAGCACGCCTGCCGATCGTTCGCCCCGAAGTGGGCAGGGGTCCGCCGCCGGCCGCGACCGAGCGACCACGACGAGCGGAAAGGATTCTCATGTCCAGTTCGATGTTCCGGAAGAAATCCCGCGCGCGGGTGCGCAGGCATCGCGCGCGGTGGAAAGCGAAGGCGGTGGCCCCGCAGCTGACGCGGTGCCCGGCCTGCGGCGCGCCCACACCGGCGCACCACGCCTGCCCGGCGTGCGGTACGTACCGGGGCCGGTCGATCCGATGAGTGAACGTGGTGGCCCGTCGACAGTGGCGGGCCACCACGCTCCGGGGCGAGCGGTCAGGGGGCCGGGGCCACCGGAGCAGACCAACCGGTCGGCCGCCCGGTTCATCTCGCCCGGTCGCCGCACCCAGCAGAACGCCGCGAACGCCGCGGCAGGATCCTCAAGGTGCTGCACCGGGCCGCAGATTCAGCGCCGCCAGTACCTGTCGGTTGTATCCCGGTCAAGCACGGCGAACCGGGTCGCCATCGCTATTGCACCTTGATCGGCCCGCCGAAACCGAACCGGACCGGAACATTCCGCACACATCGCGGCGGCTGGGCACCCGGGGCGATCAGCAGCCGCACCACGAAACCGGGGCCGATCTTGGTGATCCCGAATGCGTGCACTCCGTCGCGCTCCGAATACCGCTGTTCCAAGGTTTCGAGCGCGCGCTTCGCCTGTACGTAGCTCGCCGGGCCGCAGTGCGCCCTGTCCCGGCTCATCGGCGTCGGCGTGGAGAGTGGCGAGACGCGGGCGGCGGTGGGCGAGGAGACCGGGGGAGCGGAATGCCCCACGCCGCAGCCACAGAGAGCGACCGCGAGACAGGCGGCCGCCACGGCGAATCGCACGGGATTCATTCCCGCTTATCGCCGCAGCGGCCCGCCCGTTACACGACCGGATAACTCCGCCCACTCGGACTGTTACGGTCCGCGTCACGGCGATCGTTTCCGCTGTGCTGAGCCGGGAATGGTCGTTTCGCACCCGGGGCGGCCGCGAACGTTCCCATGAAGCCGCCGATGTCGTCCGCGGCATCATCGTGGAACCCTGATCACGACGGTATTCCGGTGGTGGACGTTCACCGGCTGGGCTTTCCCGCAGTCCGAAACCACGATCCCCGGCGGAATCCCGTGTTGCCCGAGGATCGCGCTGAGCACGCGGCCCGACCGGTCGGAATTCAAACCCGGAAGATCAGCGGTTCGAGGCGTCCCGCACGAACTTCACGAGATCCTTGGACTGCTGGATCCGGCTCGGCTCGTGCACGTACATCATGTGGCCCGCCTCGTAGTAGGCGCGCTCGATGTTGTCGTGCAGGTGCTCGGGAATCTTGAGCTTGGCAAGGCAGTCCTCGGCCGCGTGGTGCGGGGTGGCCCCGTCGTAGTAGCCGAACGCGACGTGCACCTTGAGGAATTCGTTGCCGCGCATCGCCGAGGCGAGTTTGTCGGTAACCGTCGTGGACGCGTTTTCGAATTCCTTGTACGACCACTCCTGAATGACCTTCGGGTTGATGTATTCATAGGGAAGGTCGTTCTCGTATTCGAGTTCGGCGCGCACGTAGTGGTTGAAGGCAGCGGTGTAGGAACCGGTGATCTGCATGAACGGATCGGCGGTGATCTGTTCGCCGATCCCGTCCACCGGGGAACCGGTGAATCGGCCGTCCATGCGTCCGATCGCCAACCCCTTGTCCCGCAACAGTTCGGCGAAGAAGTGCAGGTGTTCGATGCGCAGATTGCTGCGCTCGACGTAGTCGCCACTGAGCCCGGTCAGCTCGGCGAGCTTGGCTACGGTGGCGGTGCGCTCCTGCTCGGAAAGGCGCGCGCCCTTGGCGAGGGCGTACGGATAGTCACGGTTGGCGAATTCCTCGGCCTCGGCGACGACCTCGGTGAGCGGGCGATCCCCGTGTTTACCGTGGTAGTTCGCGATCGCCGCGTAGGTGGGCAGGAAAAGGGCGTAGGGCCGGTCGTTTCCTTCGGAGAAGAACACGCTTCCCATGTCGATGACCGAGGAAAGCAGCATGATCCCGTTCAGGAAAAGGCCGTAGCGCTGCTGCAGATGTTCGGCAAGCGCGCCCGCGCGGATGGTGCCATAGGATTCTCCGGCGAGGAATTTCGGCGACATCCAGCGGCCATTGCGGGAGGTCCACAAGCGGATCACCTCGCCGATGGATTCCACATCGCCGGTGAAACCGTGGTAGTCGCCCGGTTTGTTACCTTTCGCCGCGCGTGAGTAACCGGTCGAGACCGGGTCGATGAACACCAGATCGGAACTGGCGAGCAGGGTCTCGGGATTGTCCACGAGCCGATAGGGCGGCGGTTCCAGGGCTCCGGCGTCCCCGGAGACGACCCGGCGCGGCCCGAGCAGCCCCATGTGCAGCCATAGGCTGGCCGCGCCCGGCCCGCCGTTGAACGCGAAGGTGACCGGGCGGCTCCCCGCCTCGGCCCCGTCGAGGGTGTACGCGGTGAGGAAAACCTCGGCCTTCGGTTTGACCCCGTCGACCTTGCCGTCCTCGAACACCTCATCGCGCAGGACGAGCCTTCCGGTCGTCGCGGTGTAGTTCAGCTTCCTGCGCTTCACCGTCATCTGGTGGCTCGTGGTGACCAGATCATCGGCCGGGGCCTCGGTTTCGGTTTTCTCCGCGGGTTTCTCGGTCTGCTCGTCTGCCATGCCCGCACCCTATTCGTTTTTCCGGCGGCGCGCGGGAGGATGACCGGTATGCGTACGCCGGAACGGATCGCCCCGGAGGCTGGCGGGCTCGCCGAGCTCGACTCCCTCGTCACCGAATGCCGTGCCTGCCCGCGGCTCGTCGCGTGGCGGGAGCACATCGCCGAGGTCAAGCGTGCCGCGTTCGCCGATCAGCCGTACTGGGGCCGACCGGTGCCCGGCTTCGGTCCGCCGGACGCACGGATCCTGATCATCGGGCTCGCTCCGGCGGCGCACGGAGCCAATCGGACCGGGCGGATGTTCACCGGGGACCGCTCCGGCGACGTGCTCTACGCGGCACTGCACGCCGAAGGGCTCGCCTCACAGCCGCACGCGATCGCCGCCGACGACGGGTTGTTCCTGCGCCACACGCGGATCACCGCGCCCGTGCACTGCGCACCGCCGGAGAACAAGCCGACGACGGCCGAACGCGATACCTGCCGGCCGTGGCTGCACCGGGAACTCGAACTGCTCGCGCCCACTCTGCGCGTGGTGCTCGCCCTCGGTGCCTTCGGCTGGTCGTGCGCGCTCACCGAACTGGCCGGTGCGGGCTGGCCGGTGCCGAAACCCCGGCCCAAGTTCGCGCACGGGGCGAGCGCGAAGATCGGGGAGCTGACCCTGCTCGGCTGCTATCACGTGTCGCAGCAGAACACCTTCACCGGACGGCTCACCCCGGACATGGTCCGCGCGGTGTTGCGAGAGGCGAAGCGGGTGGCCGGAGTGGACGGTCAGCGCGCCGCCCGGTGACGGAGGTAGACGACCCCCGAACCGAAGGTGCGGGTTTCGCGGAGTTCGAGGTCCACCCGGTGCTCACGCCGGGGAAAGAACGGAATGCCACCGCCGACCAGTACCGGGTGGACCCGGACCCGGTACTCGTCGATCAGGCCCCGTCCGCTCGCCTCGGTGGCGAGGGTCGCGCCGCCGATCGCGATGTCGCCGCGACCGGGCTCGGTGCGCAACCGCTCGATCTCCTCGGCCACACCCCCGCAAGCCAAGCGGGCAGTGCCCCGCACCGCCGACAGGGTGCCGGAGAACACGACCTTGGGAAGCGCGGTCCAGAGCGCCGCCCATTCGAGCTGTGCGTCGTCGAGCGAGGGGTCCTGCTCGGCGGTCTCCCAGTACAGCATCGTCTCGTACAGCCGTCGCCCCAGCAGATAGCCACCGAGCCCGCGGAGCTCGTCGATGTGCGAGCGGAAGACCTCCTCATCGGGCTCCGTCCAGTCGAATCCGCCGTCGGGTCCGGTGATGTAGCCGTCGAGCGAGACATTCATCGAACAGATCACACTGCGCATCGGAAGTCCTCCTCGCCGAGTGGGTTCGACGGTGTGACCGCCGGATGCCGTGCGGGTAATCGGAGGCCGGGCGATTGACTCCGCGTGTCCACTCGAACGCGGAGAAAACATTCGTTACCGGATGGCCTTACCGGATCGTATGGCGGGTTGCTTGATCGGTTCCGCACACGATTCAGCGCAGGTCAGCGAGCCCGGTCACATTGCGGTGGGGTTGCGGTGAAGTCTTGGTCAAACAGTGAGACGATAGAGGCATGGCGAAAGGTAAGGAACAGCCGGCCAGGATAGTGATCCTCGGCGGCGGCTATGTCGGGTTATACACCGCTCTGCGCTTGCAGAAGAAGCTCCGTGCGAAGGAAGCCTCCGTCACGGTGATCGATCCGCAGCCGCACATGACGTACCTGCCGTTCCTTCCGGAAGCCGCTGCCGGGTCCATCGAGCCGCGCCATGTCGTCGTGCCCTTGCGGCGGACGCTCAAGAAATGCCATGTCGTCACCGCTTCGGTGAACAAGATCGAGCACGCGGAGCGCAGGGTCACCGTCGAGGCGGCGGACGGGCACACCGAGGAGATCGGTTACGACTACCTCGTCGTCGCGCTCGGTTCCATCACCCGGTTGTTGCCGATCCCCGGCCTCGCGGAGCAGGGCATCGGCTGCAAGACCATCGGTGAAGCCATCTACCTGCGCAACCGCGTCCTGTCCCGGATGGACCTCGCCTCGTCCACGCTCGACTCGGAGGAACGCAAGAAGCTGCTCACCTTCACCGTGGTCGGCGGCGGGTTCTCCGGTATCGAGACCCTCGCCGAACTCGAGGACATGAGCCGCTACGCCTGCCGCTACTACGAGAACATCGAGTCTTCGGACCTGCGCTGGGTGCTCGTCGAGGGCACGGGCCGCATCCTGCCCGAGGTGCGCGAATCGCTCGGGGTGTGGACCGCGGAGCAGCTCGAGGCTCGTGGCGTCGAGATCTACCTGGACACGCTGGCCAAGTCCTTCGAGGGTGGGCACGTGCAGCTCTCCGATGGCACGGAGTTCGACTCGGACACCATCATCTGGACCGCGGGCGTCAAGGCGAACCCCGTGCTCGGCAGCTCCGACCTGCCCATCGACAAGCGCGGCCGGCTCAAGGTCAGCGCGGGCCTGCAGGTCGAGGAACAGCCCATGGTGTTCAGTGCCGGTGACTGCGCGGCCGTGCCCGATCTCGCGAGGACCGCGGACGACCCGACCGCGACCTGCGCGCCGAACGCCCAGCACGCGGTGCGCCAGGCGAAGCTGCTCGGCAAGAACCTGCTCACCGTGCTGCGCGGCGGCAAACCGAAGGACTACGTCCACAAGAATCTCGGCTCGGTCGCCTCGCTCGGCCTGCACAAGGGTGTCGCGGACGCGATGGGCATGAAGATCAAGGGCTTCTTCGCGTGGCTGTTCCACCGCGCGTATCACGTGATGATGATGCCGACCTTCCCGCGCAAGATCCAGATCCAGCTCGACTGGGCGATCAACGGTGTCTTCCGCCGCGAGATCGTGTCCATGGGCCAGATCAACGAGCCCAAGAAGGCGTTCAAGAAGGCCTCCGAGAGCTGACCCGGCCATGGCCGGAGGGGGCACGTCGCACTACGCTTGACGTGCCCCAGTAGCCCAATGGCAGAGGCAGGCGACTTAAAATCGCCACCGGTGCGGGTTCGAATCCCGTCTGGGGCACGGAAAGAACTCGTGGTCAGGGCAGGATCGAATCCACGTAGCCGCCGTCCACCCGCACCGCGGCCCCGGTCGTCGCCGAGGCAAGCGGGGAAGCCAGGTAGGCGGAGAGGTTGGCGATCTCCTCCGGTTCGATGAGCCGCTGCAGCAGCGACTGCGGCCGGTGCAGGCGCATGAATTCCCGCTGCGCCTGATCCCAGGGCAGCGCGGGATCCACCAGCTGGTAGACGAAATCCTCCACACCCGCGGTGTGGGTCGGCCCGGCGATCACGGCGTTCACCGTGACCCCGGTACCCGCCGCCTCCTTCGCGAACCCGCGTGAGGCGGCGAGCAGCGCCGTCTTGGACACGCCGTAGTGGATCATCTCGGCGGGGATGACGATCGCCGAATCGCTGGCGATGTACTGGATCCGTCCCCAACCGGCCTCGGTCATGCCCGGCAGATAGGCGCGGGTGAGGCGGATCGCGGCGAGCACGTTCACCTCGAAGTAGCGCCGCCACTCCTCGTCGGTGATCTCCATGGCGGGCTGTGCGCCGAAGATGCCGAGGTTGTTGACCAGGATGTCGGCCTTCGGCAGTGTGCCGAGCAGTTCCTCGGTGCCTTCCGCACTCGTCACATCCACCGGTGCGCCGATGAGTTCCGCCCCGGGCACCTGTTCGGCCAGCTCGGCCACGGCGCGGTCGACGGTCTCGGCTTTGCGTCCGTTGATCGCGACCCGGGCACCGGCCGCGGCCAGGTTCCCGGCGATGGCCAGCCCGATTCCCTGAGTGGAACCGGTGACGAGTGCGGTTTTCCCGCTGAGATCGATACGCATGGTTTCTCCTGCGAATTCAGGCGCGGTTGAAAACGTCCGGGTCGGGCCCGGTCCGGTGCCCCGCTTCCAGACCGGAGATGCGCTCGGAGTCCGCGGTGTCCAGTTCGAACCCGAACACATCCAGGTTCTCCCGGATCCGCGCCGGGGTCACGGATTTCGGGATGACCACGGTGCCGCGCTGCAGATGCCAGCGCAGCACGATCTGCGCGGGCGTGCGGCCGTGTTTCGCGGCGAGTTCGGTGATGACCGGTTCGCCGAGCAGTTCCCCGCCCTTGGCCAGCGGGCTCCACGCCTCGGTGATGATGCCGTGCTCGGCGTGGAATGCGCGCAGTGGCTCCTGCTGCAGGTAGGGGTGCAGCTCGATCTGGTTGACCGCGGGTATGAGCGCACTGGTCTCGGCCAGCTTGCGCAGGTGCGCGGGCTGGAAGTTCGACACGCCGATCGCCCGGATGCGGCCGTCGGCGTGCAGCTTCTCGAAGGCGCGCCAGGTTTCCGGGTACTGCTCGAGTGCCGGGGCGGGCCAATGGATCAGGTACAGGTCGAGGTAGTCCAGGCCGAGCTCGCCCATGCTGGTGTCGAAGGCACGCAGCGTGTTGTCGTAGCCCTGGTCGGCGTTCCACAGCTTGGTGGTCACGAACAGGTCCTCGCGGGCGAGCCCGGATTCGGCGATGGCCCGCCCGACCCCGGACTCGTTGCCGTAGGCGGTCGCGGTGTCGATGCTGCGGTATCCGGCCTCGAGTGCCGCGCTGACCGCCGCGACGGTCTCGGCCCCGGGTACCTGGAAGACCCCGTACCCGAGCTGGGGCATGGTCACACCGTTGTTCAGTGTGACGTTCGGAATGGCGGGCATGGCGGTGATTCCTTCCGAGTCGGTAATATAGAGCGTGTGAAGCAGTTACCAGCTTACGCCGGTAGTTGCACACGCGGGTTATTGCAGGGGCAACTGTAACAGAAACGCGGGAGTGGTGAAGGTGTCACTGGCCGAGGATGCCGTCGAGGCACGAGCGACGGGCTGGCGCACCCTTGCCTCGCTGCATGCGCGCATCGAGGACCGCCTGGAGCGCGCGCTCCGGGCCCGGCACCAGCTGTCCGTCAGCGAGTTCACCCTGCTCGAGGTGCTCTCCCGGCAGGACGGGTTCCACCTGCGGATGAGCCAGGTGTCGAACGCGGTGGTGCTGAGCCAGTCGGCGACCACCCGGCTGGTGAGCAGGCTGGAGAATCGCGGGCTGTTGCAGCGTTATCTGTGCCCGACCGATCGGCGCGGCATCTACACCGAGCTCACCGAGGCGGGGCAGCGGCTACTGCGCGAGGCCACCCCGACCCATGACACCGCGCTCGCCGAGGCGCTCGAGGAGGCGGGTGGTCGTGCCGAGCTCGCCCCGCTGGTGCGCGCGCTCGCGAAACTCCCGAAGTCGGCTCAGTAGCCCGCGCGCGAATCAGTCGCTCGGCCCGGTCACCCCGGGGACCGCGAAGAAGTACCCGCCGCCGAAGGGCTGTACGTAGTCGACGAGCGGTTCGTCGATCAGCCTGGTCTGCACGTCTCGAACCGGCGGTGCAGGTCCTGTTGGCAGCAGACGAAAATGTGCCCGGCCTGCGTCGTCGAGCGGCCACCAGCCAGGTGTGCCGCCCGGCCAGAAAAGGCCAGCGGCTCGGGTTCTCCGGCTGCCCGGCCGGGGAGCCGGACGTGGCGCGGTGTTCCTGGCGCGCAGGAACACGATCAGGGTGATCGCGAGGTAGACCACTCAGGCGACGACCTGCAGCACGATCATCCGCGGGACCGGTTCGGTGACCCCGGTGATGCTCGATCCCCATCGGGAGCCCGGATCGATGCTCCCGGTCAGGTCGAAGGCGACCCAGGCGTGTCCGGGCAGTACCCCGGTGTCCTGCAGGTCACCGAGGTCATAGGCGAGCGCTCCGGCCGCGGTCACCAGCAGCACGGCGGCGGTGCGGTCGAAGAAGACGCCGAGGTTGAGCCGCACCGCCTGCCGGCAGAGCAGCCAGCACAGGCCGATCGCGATGGCCAGGCCGAGCGCCGCGCCGAGCAACGGGGTGACCGTGGCCCGGAAGCTTTGACCGCCGTCCACAGGAACAGTGTGGTCTCCAGGCCCTCCCTGCCGACGGAGAGGAACGCCGTGAGCGTGAGCGCCCCCGCGCCGATAGCGACCGCGCGGTGCACCTCCCCGCGCAGCTGCGCCGACATGCTCGCCGCGGTTCTGCGCATCCAGAAGACCATCTCGGTCACCAGTGCCACGGCGAGCACGCTCAGCGTTCCGCCCACGATCTCCTGCGCCGAGGAGGAGAGCACATCGGTCGAGTAGGTCCGGATGGTCGCGAACCCGGCGGCGACCGTGACCGCGCCGAGTACCCGCCCTGAGGCACTTCTACGCAGGGGAAACGGGGAACTGCGCGGGCGATCGGCTCCAGGCTCAGGAGTCGGTGCCGAGGAGGCGCTCCAGGGTTTCGATGAGCCGCGCCGCCTCGGCGGGGTCGAGCTGATCCAGCCGGTGCTGCAACCGGGGGCGGATATGGGCCGCGATCTGTTCGGTGACCGTCCGGCCCTGCTCGGTGAGCACCACCTCGGTACGCCGCGAGTCGCGCCGATCCGGTCGGCGATCGATCAACCCGGCGCGCACCAGCTGTGTGAGGGTCCGACTGGTCGCGGCGGGGTGGTTGCTCAGCGCCCTGGACAGTTCGCCAGGGGAGGTGGTGCCCGCGGTGATCGCGCGCAGCAGGACGAATTCGCCGATCTCCAGGTTCGCCACCGCGGAGACGTGTTCGCGGGCATCGTCCACGATCGATCGGTTCAACCGGTACAGCAGGTCGATCAGGGCCAGGGCCTGCTCATTCATGACGTTACTTTAACAGATGGCTATTATTGACAGATGTTAATTACAGCGCTGTACTGAAAAGCATGAGTACCGCAGCGGACCCGAATCGGGTCGACTTCCATCATCACTTCGCCCCCAGCGGCGAACAGGCCACCGCCATGATCCAGCACCTCATGGCGAACACGGACTGGTCGAGTGCGGACGTGCCGTTCCCGCGATGGACGCCGGAGATCAGCCTGTCGGCCATGGACTCGCTCGGTATCCGGACCGCGATCCTGTCCCTGCCGAACGATCTGGAACACGCGCTCGCGCCCGAGGACCGGCGAAGCTTCGCGCGTGAGGTCAACACCAGTGCCGCGCGGATCGCCGCCGAACATCCCGGACGTTTCGGTTTCTTCACCCACCTGCCGACGCCCACCGATATCGACGGCGCCCTCGAGGAACTGCGTTATGCCCTCGACACCCTCGGTGCGGACGGGGTGACCCTGACCAATGTATACGGCACCGGCGCCGAAGCCCGCTCACTCGGTGACCCGGTCTTCGAGCCGCTGTGGGCCGAGCTCGACCGGCGCGGGGCACTGGTGTTCTTGCACGGCGAACAGACAGCCGGCAGTAACGGCGCGCCGAGCCGGTTCCTTCCGGTCCCGGTCAGCGAGGTGCCCAACGAGACCTACAAGGGCGCCGCGGACCTGGTCACCAGTAGCCGCAAACGGCAGTTCCCGAACGTGCGGATCATCCTGTCCCACTCCGGTGGCAGCACGCCGTTCCTCGCTTCCCGGGTCGCCGGGCTGTCGCCGCTCGTGGGCTGTGAGCTCACCCCCGAAGAGATCATCGCGGACTTCCGCACCTTCTATTTCGAGACCGCGCTGTCCGGTTTCGACACCAACCTGCTCGCGCTGGAGAACTTCGTGCCCGCCGAGCAGATCCTCTTCGGCACCGATTTCCCGGCCATTCCACGGGATACCGCCGCCTGGTACACCGGAAACGTGGACCGGTACTGCACCGATCGCCCCGAATTGCTCGATCGGCTGATGCACGGCAACGCGAAACGGCTGCTGCCCCGGTTGTCCGCTCGGTAGGCTGGCGCCATACGTTCCCGGCGGTGGTGGACGGAGGTGCACGGTGCCGATGTCTCTCGAGCGCGCGCTCGTCCGCGCCGAAGCCACGAGCCTGATGTTCCTGCTGGGTGCGGAACCATCCCGGAGCACCGCGCCCGTCGCCGGTCTCGCGCCCCTGCTCGTGCTGCTCACCCGGTCCAGGGCCAAGCCGTCGGCGATCCGCGAATGCGCACGCATCCTGCTCGATGCGGGGGCGGAGCCGGACGAGGACGCCTTCTATCACGCCTGTGAACACGGCGGAGCGCAGTTGCTCGAGCTGCTGTGGGTACCGGACTACGCCTCCGCGGTCAACCACAAGCTCGACTTCGAGGACCGCGCGGGCCTGCATTGGTTCCTGGACCAGGGCATCGAGGTGAACGTCCACCGCTGTCTGCACCACGCGATCGCGCGTGGCCGGGGAACGGCGATCCTCGAAGACCTCATCGCGGCCGGGGCGGATGTGAATCTGCCGTGGGACCGCTGGGATATCGGACGGCGCCCGCTCGCCCTCGCTGCGCGCTGCGGACACCTCGACGGTTACGAACTGCTGCGCGCGCATGGCGCGAGTGCCGAACTCGATGAGGTCGACGCCGCGGTGCTCGCGATCGCCGAAGGCCGTTCGGTGCGCCTCCCGGATGCCGTGCCACCCGCGCTCGGTATGGCCGAGGAGGACTACGGCTGGATACTCGGCCAGTTCGCCCTGCTCGACCGGGTCGAGGTGGTGCGTGCCCTGCTCGACACGGGCCTGTCCGTGGACAGCCGCGGCTGGAGTGGTTTCACCCCGATCGACCAGGCCGCCATGCACGGGCGCGCCGACATGGTCCGCTTGCTCATCGAACGCGGCGCCGACCTGACCGACCGCGCCTTCGACGAAGACGGCCCGACCCCGCTGGACTGCGCCCTGTGGGGAGTGGTCAACAACCCCGCCGAGGATGGTGACTTCCCCGCGACCGTGGCGGCATTGCTCGAGGCGGGCGCGCCGACCGGGCACGAGCCACCGATCGGAAACCCCGCGATCGACGCACTTCTGGAGGCCTGGGTCACACCGCCGGGCGGGTGAGCGGGCCTGGTTGTGCGTTCATCCCGCTCACGGCCGCGCTGACCTGGGATGATCATTTTGGGGACCCCCCTGTTTGTGGGGTGTTTGGTGTGGTGTAACTTTGTTTCTGTCAGCGCGGCACGGACCCGGTAAAGATGGGGCCGAGCGTTGGTGGAGAGTACAAGCCCCCGGTTTCTGGTTGTGGTCGGGTGTGCGTGTGTTCTTTGAGAACTCAACAGTGTGTCATGCTTTTTATGTTTTTTGGTGTGTTTTTACCCCCGTTAAACAGTGGAAAGCTTGTGGGCTCTGTGTTTTGGGGTCTGGTTTTCTGGTTGTTTGCGGTTTTTGAGTTTATATTTTTTTTGCTTGGATTTTTTTCCGACTTTTGGTTTGTTGTTGGAGAGTTTGATCCTGGCTCAGGACGAACGCTGGCGGCGTGCTTAACACATGCAAGTCGAACGCGACCTTCCTTTCGGGGTTGGTTGAGTG
>NZ_KB905387.1 GCF_000379465.1 Sciscionella marina DSM 45152 | reverse complement strand
TTGGAAGTCATCTGCGGGAGGGAGGGTGTGCATTGTCGTCGGGTGGATGTGTCGTATGCTTCGCATCATCCGCAGGTGGACGGGCTTGCTGGGGTGATCACCGCTGATCTTCAGCCGGTTGTTCCGGTGTCGACCGGGATTCCGTTTTTTTCGACGGTGTCTGGTGTCCAGGTCGATACCAGTACTCTGAATGGTGAGTATTGGTTGGAGAATTTGCGTAGTCAGGTGAGGTTCTTCCCCACCGTGACCCATGCCCTCGACCAGGGTTTCACCCATGTGTTGGAGGTCAGCCCGCACCCGGTGCTCGGCGCACCCCTGGAAGAAGCCGCGTATGCGGTCGGGCGGGGCGAGGTGCCGGTGTTGGCGAGCCTGCGCCGGGATGATGGTGACACGAACAGGTTTATGACCTCGATGGCCGAATTGTATGTGCGGCACGGGCGGGTGGATTGGTCGCGGTTGTTCGCGGGTGCCAGGCGGGTTCCGTTACCCACGTACGCGTTTCAACACCAGCGCTACTGGTTGGAGTCGCGGCGGGGTGTCCAGGATGTTGGGGCCGTGGGGTTGCGTTCGGCCGAGCATGGGTTGTTGGGTGCGGTGTTGCACGCGGCGGATACCGGGGCGGTGTATTTTACTGGTCGGTTGTCGTTGGCCGCGCAGCCTTGGCTGGCTGATCACGCGCTTGGTGATGCCGTGTTGTTGGCTGGTGCGGCCATGGTGGAGATGGCCGTGCACGCCGGCGATCAGCTCGGCTGCCCCCGGGTGGACGAACTCATTCACCACGCTCCGCTGCTACTGCCCACAACCGGGGCAGTCACCGTACAACTCACCGCGCACGCCCCTGGGCAGGACCAGCGCCGCGCCTTCACCCTCGCCTCGCGCACCGAGGACGAACCGGAGTGGGTGGTGCACGCGAGCGGGCAGCTCGGTGCGGCCGCTCCCGATGAGGAAACCCGGGAAGAACTCACGAGTTGGCCCCCGCACGACGCGGAAACCCTTGACCTGGACGACTTCTACGAGTCCATGGCGGACGCGGGGGTACATGCGGGACCGGCCTTCCAGTGCGTCACCGCGGCCTGGCGCCGCGGCGAGGATGTGTTCACCGAGATCGCGCTGCCGCAGGAACAGCACCGCGCCGCCGAGTCCTATGTGGTGCATCCGGCGCTGCTGGACGGGGCGCTGCAGGGCGCGTGGTTCGGGGTGCTCGGTGATCCCGGGCAGGCCCGTGGTCCGTTCAGCTGGAGCGGGGTCCGGCTGCGCCGCGCCACCGGAACCACGCTGCGCGTCCGGATCAGTGCCGCCGGACCGGATGCGCTTTCCGTGCAGTGCAGCGATGAATCCGGCGCGCTGGTGCTCGCGGTGCGTTCCCTGGTGATGCGCCCGGTCGGGGACGGCACCCCGCCGGTGGAGCCGCCGCTGCGGCTGGACTGGATCGAGCATCCGAGCACCGTGCAGACCTCCGCAGCCACCGGGACCTTCGCGCTGCTCGGCGAGGACGAACTCAAACTCGCCGCCGCGCTCGAAGCCGTGGACGCGCACGGCGAACGGTATGCGGACATCCCCGCGCTGGCCGCCGCGATCGCCGCAGGGGCGTCCGCGCCCGAGTACGTGTTCTGTTCGGTGCCCCCGCAACCGGCCGCCACCTCGGCGGACCTCGCCGGGCAGGCGCGCACGGCCACCACCATGATGCTCGGCCTCGCTCAGGACTGGCTGGCCGAACCGGGCCTGCGGCATTCCCGGCTGGTCGTGGTCACCACCGGGGCGGTGCGGGTGGACGAGGGGGACCTCACCGACCTCACCCACGTTCCGGTATGGGGGCTTGTGCGGTCCGCGCAGGCGGAGAACCCGGAGCGGTTCGTGCTGCTGGACACCGACGGTGCCGCCGAGTCGACCGCCGCGCTGCTGGAGCCGCTGCTCGCCGGCCAGGCGCAGTTCGCGCTACGCGACGGCCGCGCCCTGGTGCCCCGGCTCAGCAGGCTCTCCCCGCAGCAGCAAGGCGAAGAACCCGAGTGGTCCGCGGACGGCACGGTGCTGATCACCGGCGGGCTCAAGGGGGTCGGCTCGCTGATCGCCAAGCATCTGGTCCGCACGCACGGGGTGCGGCGGCTGCTGTTGCTCGGCAGGCGCGGGATGGACACCCCGGGCGCCGGGCAGCTGCTCGAGGAACTCGGCGCGCTCGGTGCCGAGGTGCGGGTGCATGCCTGCGACGGGGCCGACCGGGACGCGCTTGCCGCGGCGCTGGCCACGATTCCCGCCGAGCATCCGCTTACCGCGGTCGTGCACTCCGCCGGGGTGTTCGACGACGGACTGCTCCCCGATCTCACCCCCGAGCAGGTGCACAAGGGATTCGCCCCCAAAGTCGATATGGCGCTGAATCTGCATGAGCTCACCGCCGGATGCGAGCTCTCCGCGTTCATTCTGTTCTCCTCGTTCGCCGGCACCTTCGGCGGCGCCGGGCAGGGGCCCTACGCCGCGGCGAACCTGTTCCTGGACGCCCTTGCCGCGCACCGGGCGGACAACGGACTGCCCGCGACCGCGCTGGCCTGGGGACTCTGGGAGGAGCGCAGCGGGATGGCGGGTGCCCTCGACGAGGCGCACCTGCAGCGGATGCGCGGCGGCGGGCTGGTCCCGATGACCGCCGAACACGGCGCCGCGCTGTTCGACGCATGCTGTGCGGCAGGGGAATCCGCGCTGGTGCCGGTGCCCTTCGACCGCGCCCTGCTGCGTGCCGACGCGAAAGCGGGCGCGCTCCCGGCGATCCTTTCCGGGCTGGTGCCCACGGTGAGCAGGGACACCACGGCGAACCGCACCGTGGACTCCGCGCGGCTGCGCGCCGAGCTGGCCGCACTGTCCACACCGGACCGGCACAAGCGCCTGCTCGAACTGGTGCGGGGTTTGGCCGCCGCGGTGCTGGGACATTCCGGAGTCGCCGAGATCGGGGCCGAGCGGGCCTTCGGGGCGCTGGGCATCGATTCGCTGACCGCCCTGGAACTGCGCAACCGGCTGAGTGCCGCGACCGGGCTGCAGTTGCCCGCCGCCTTGGTGTTCGACTACCCGAATCCGCTTGCGGTGGCCGAACTGCTCGCCGGGGAACTGGGTGAACCCGCAGCGCAGACCGACGCCGTCCCGCTGATCGCCGAGCTCGACCGGCTGGAGTCCGCGCTCGCCGCGCTCACCCCGGAATCGGTGCGCGCCCTCGTTCCCGATGAGCACGTCCGCGCCCGCATCACCAGCCGGGTGCACGGACTGCGCGCGCGCTGGGATCAGGCGCGCGGGACCGACGCGGTATCGAGCACCGACCTGGAATCCGCCACCGACGACGAGGTATTCGACTTGCTCGGCGAGCGACTGGGGATGGACTGAGCAACAGCCTGCCGCATTCGAACGAGGTGCATCGCATGGACACAGAGGACAAGCTCCGCCGCTATCTCAAACGCGCCGTTGCCGAGCTGGACGATACCCAGGCGCGACTGGCCGAGGCCGAACGCCGCACGACCGAGCCGATCGCGATCGTGGGCATCGGCTGCCGGTTTCCCGGTGGCGCGGACACCCCGCAACGGTTCTGGGAGCTGCTCGCCGGCGGCGTGGACACCGTTGCCGAGGTGCCCGGTGATCGCGGCTGGGACATGGACGCCCAGTACGACCCGGAGCTGAGCCGCCCGGGGACCAGCTATGTGCGCAGCGGGGCGTTCCTGGACGAGGCAGCGGAATTCGACGCCGAGTTCTTCGGGATTTCCCCGCGTGAGGCGCTGACCTTGGACCCGCAGCAGCGGGTTCTGCTGGAGACCTCGTGGGAGGCCATCGAGCGGGCCGGGATCGACCCGGCGAGCCTGCGGGGTGACCGGGTCGGCGTGTTCGCCGGTACCAACGGCCAGGATTACGGCAACCTACTGCAGCGGGCCCCGGAGGGAGAGGGCTATCTGTCCACCGGTTCGGCGGCCAGCGTGGTTTCCGGCCGGATCTCCTACGCCCTCGGCCTTGAAGGGCCCTCGGTCGCCGTGGACACCGCGTGCTCCTCGTCCCTGGTGACCTTGCACCTCGCGGCCCAGGCGCTGCGCAGCGGCGAGTGCTCGCTGGCACTCGCCGGGGGCGCGACCGTGGTGTGCACCACCGATCTGTTCGCCGAATTCAGCAAACAGGGCGGTCTTTCCCGGGATGGGCGGTGCAAGCCGTTCGCCGAGGGCGCGGACGGCTTCGGGATCGCCGAGGGCGCGGGAATGCTGCTGGTGGAACGGCTCTCCGACGCGCAACGGCTTGGGCACCCGGTGCTCGCGGTGCTGCGCGGTTCCGCGGTGAATTCCGATGGCGCAAGCAACGGCATCACCGCGCCGAACGGTCCTTCCCAGCAGCGGGTGATCCGGGCGGCCTTGACCGCGGCGGGGGTGCAGCCCGGGGACGTGGACGCGGTGGAGGCGCACGGCACCGGGACCTCGCTCGGTGATCCGATCGAGGCGCACGCCCTGCTGGCCACCTACGGCACAGCGCGCGCCGCGGACCGGCCGCTGTTCCTGGGTTCGGTGAAATCGAACGTGGGGCACACGCAGGCCGCCGCCGGGGTCGCGGGCGTGATCAAGATGGTGCTCGCGCTGCGCAACGATCTGCTTCCGCCCACCCTGCATGCCGAGCAGCCCACCTCGCACGTGGACTGGTCCAGCGGGGCCCTCGTGCTGCTCACCGAGGCGCAGCCGTGGCCAGAGCTCGACCGCCCGCGCCGGGCCGCGGTTTCCGCCTTCGGGATCAGCGGCACCAACGCGCACGTGGTGCTGGAACAAGCACCCGCGCCCGCTCCGGCGGACGCCGAAACCGGGCAACCGCCAGGAACCGTGCCGCTGCCGCTGTCCGGGAAAACCCCCGAGGCACTGCGTGCCCAGGCCGCGCGCGTCCGGGACCTGTTGCGCACCGAGCCCGGCACCAGGCTGGTCGACCTCGGATTCTCCCTTGCGCAGAGCCGCGCGGGTCACGAACACCGGGCCGTGGTGCTCGGCGCCGGCCGGGACAGCGCCGAACGCGGGCTTTCCGCGCTCGCCAACGGTGCCGCCGATGCCGAGGTGTTCACCGGTTCGGTGCTGGACGGCAAGCTGGCCTTCCTGTTCTCCGGCCAGGGCGCGCAGCGGATCGGGATGGGCCGCGAGCTCTACGCGCACTCGCCGGTGTTCGCCGCCGCCCTTGACGAGGTGCTCGCCGAACTCGATCCCGCGCTGCGCGCGGTGCTCTGGGATACCGACGCCGAGGCGCTCAATCGGACCGGGAACACCCAGCCCGCGCTGTTCGCCATCGAGGTGGCGCTCTACCGGCTGGTGGAATCGCTCGGTATCCGCCCGGATTTCCTTGCCGGGCACTCCATTGGGGAGCTGGCCGCCGTGCATGTCGCCGGGGTGCTCTCGCTCGCCGACGCTGCCCGGCTGGTCACCGCGCGGGGTGCGCTGATGCAGGCCCTTCCCGAGGGTGGGGCGATGATCGCGGTGCAGGCCACCGAGGCCGAGGTGGTTCCGCTGCTGGCCGAGGACGTCTCGATCGCCGCGATCAACGGACCGGAATCCGTTGTGGTGTCCGGGAATGCGGGGGCGGTGTGCGCGCTCGCCGAGCGATTCCGTGCCACCGGAAGGAAAACCAAGCAGCTGCCCGTCTCGCACGCTTTTCATTCCCCGCTCATGGAGCCGATGCTGGCGCAGTTCCGCGCCGTGGTCGGCGAGCTCTCTTTCGCCGAACCGCGCATCCCCGTAGTCTCCAATCTGACCGGGGGCCAGGCCGAGCTCACCGATCCCGAGTACTGGGTGCAGCACGTGCGCGAGGCGGTGCGGTTCGCCGACGGGATCGCCACCATGCACGAATCCGGGGTGCGCACCTTCCTCGAGCTCGGCCCGGATGGCGCACTCTCCGCGCTGGTCGGCGAGCAGTGCCCGGATGCGGTGGCGATCGCTTTGCTGCGCAAGAACTTCGACGAGCCGCACGCCGTGCTCGCCGGGTGCGCGCGGCTGCACGCCACCGGGACCGCGGTGGACCTCGGCGGCTACTTCCCGGGCGCGCGGCGCGTGGAGCTGCCCACCTATCCCTTCCAGCGCAAGCACTTCTGGCTCGGAGTCGGCGAAGCCGTGTCCGATGCGCACGCCTTCGGCCAGGTCGCCGGGGAGCATCCGCTGCTCGGGGCCACGCTCGCCCTTCCCGATGGTGCGCTGGTGTGCACCGGGCGGCTCTCGCTGCACAGCCACCCGTGGCTGGCCGACCACGTGGCCATGGGCACGGTGATCCTGCCCGCGACCGCGTACGTGGATATGGCCGTGCACGCGGGCGAGCTCCTGGACTGCCCGGAACTGGCCGAGCTCACCCTGGCCGCGCCGCTCGTCCTCCCGGAAACCGGCGCGGTCGCGGTGCGGCTGCACGTCGGAGTGCCCGATGAGTCCGGTCGCCGCCCGCTGCGGCTGGATTCTCGCCCCGGTGCTGAGGACGGGGAGTGGACCGGGCACGCGAGCGGTTTCCTGAGCGCGCCGGAACCACTGTCCGAGCAGTGTTTTGCCGAGCCGTGGCCGCCCGAGGGCGCCGAATCGATCACCCTGGACGGAATCTACGACCGCATCGCGGAAAGCGGGCTCACCTACGGGCCGGCCTTCCGCGGACTGCACGCGGCCTGGCGCCGGGAGCAGGACGGGTCCACCGAACTGTTCGCCGAGGTCGCGCTGCCCGAGCAGGTACGCGCCGAGGCCGCCGCGTTCGGCCTGCACCCGGCGCTGCTGGACGCGGCACTGCACCCGGCGGTCGGTATTCCCGGGCTGCTTTCCGAGGCCGCCGATGCCGGACTGCCGTTTTCCTGGACCGGGGTGCGCCGTCACCTCGCGGGTGCCGAGGCGCTGCGCGTGCGGCTGGCCGCCACCGGAACCCGCGGCATCACCGTCGCGGTCGCCGATTCGCACGGAAGCCCGGTCGCCACGGCGGAATCCCTGGTGTCCCGGCCCCTGGCGCCCGAACTGCTCGCCGGGGCCAACGGCGGACCGGCCAAGGACGCGTTCTTCGGCATCGACTGGGTGCCGGTCTCCGGAGTGGAGGTTTCGCGCAGCCGGGTCGCCCTGGCCACCGCCGAGGATGACCCCGCGCAGGCCTTCGCCGAGCTGGGTTCCTTCGCCGATCTACCCGCCCTGCTCGCCGAACTGGACGGCGAGCTGCCCGCCCCCGAGCTGGTGTTCAGCTCGCTACCGGTGCCGGGCAGTGGGAGCGAGGCGGCGCACGCGGCCGCGGAGCAGGCCATGCACCTGATCCAGTCCTGCCTTGCCGCCGAGCGGCTCGCCGATTCGACGCTGGTGTTCGTCAGCACCGGGGCGCTCGCCGCGGCCGAGGGGGACCAGGTCACCGATCTCGCGCACGCCCCGGTGTGGGGCCTGGTGCGCGCCGCGCAGTCCGAGCACCCCGGCCGGTTCGCGCTCATCGACACCGATGGCGCCGCGGTGGAACCGGCGCTGGCCGCGCTGGCCGCGGGCGAACCCCAGGTCGCGCTGCGTGGGGACACCGCGCTCGCGCCACGGCTTGCCAAGGCCGCCCTGCCGCGAGAAGACGTCGAGGCGTTCCCCGCCGAGGGAAGGGTTCTGGTCACCGGGGGCACCGGCGGGCTCGGTTCGCTGGTGGCCCGCCAGCTGGCCGGCACCGGGGTACGAGACCTGGTACTCGTTTCCCGTCGTGGTCCCGACGCACCGGGTGCGGCGGAACTACACGCTGAGCTGACCGAGCTCGGTGCCGAGGTGCACATTCTGGCCTGCGACCTCACCGACCGGGACGCCGTAGCGAACCTGGTCCGCACCCATCCGTGTACCTCGGTGGTGCACACCGCGGGCGTGCTGGACGACGGCCTGGTGAGCACGCTGACCGCCGAACGGCTGCACCGGGTGCTCGCCGCCAAGGTTGACGCGGCGCGCAACCTGCACGACCTCGCCGGGGACCTGGACCGTTTCGTGCTGTTCTCCTCGGCCTCCGGGGTGCTCGGCAGCCCCGGCCAGGCGAACTACGCGGCGGCGAACGCCTATCTGGATGCCCTTGCCCAGCGCCGAAAAGCCGCCGGGCTGCCCGCGCATTCGCTGGCCTGGGGTTCCTGGGAAGCAGGCGGAGGGGGCATGACGAGCGCCCTTGACGAGACCGGGCGCAGCCGGATCAACCGCTCCGGGGTGCTTGCTCTGTCTACTGTGGACGGTCTCGCCCTGCTGGACCTGTCCGTGCGCACGGACATTGCCCTGCTGGCCCCGATGCGGCTGGATCTGCCCACCATCCGGGCGCGCGCCGGGGTGGACGGGGTGCCCGCCTTGCTGCGCGGTCTGGTCCGGGCGCCCGCGCGCGCCAGCACCGCTGCACCCGAGCAGACCGTCACGCACCAGCTTGCCGGGCTCTCCGAGCAGGACCGGCAACGGGTGCTGCTGGATCTGGTGCGCACCAAGGCCGCACTCGCGCTCGGGCACAGCGGGCCCAACGACATCGGCGCCGAACACGGTTTCCTCGACCTCGGGTTCGATTCGCTGACCGCGGTGGAGCTGCGCAATACCCTGGACGCGGCCACCGGACTGCGGCTGCCCGCCACGCTGATCTTCGACTACCCGAACCCGACCGCGCTGGCGAAATTCCTGGACACCGAACTGCCGAGCCCGCAGGACGAGGCGAGCGAGGCAGTGCGCACCGCCCTGGACCGGCTCGAGGGCCTGCTCGCCGCGGTGGACGCGGAGCAGGGAAAGCAGGCCGCCACCCGGCTGCGTGCGCTCGCCGCCGGCACCGTGGCGCGGTTCTCCGGCGAGGATCCCGCGCGGTCCGAGCTGGAGGCGGCGAGCGCGGAAGAACTTTTCGATCTGCTGGACAACGAACTGGAAAGCTCGTGATCCGGCGCGGCAAGGAGCACACCCGTGGCGAATGAAGACAAGTACCTCGAGTACCTGAAGCGGGCCACCGCGGATCTGCGGGAGACCCGCCGCAGGCTGCGCGAGGTCGAGGAGGCCAGCACCGAGCCCATCGCGATCGTCGGGATGGGCTGCCGGTTCCCCGGCGGGGTGCGCACTCCCGAACAGCTCTGGCGGATCGTGGCCGAGGGCGTGGACGCGGTCGGCGAGTTCCCCGCCGACCGCGGCTGGGATCTTTCCGAGCTCTACGACCCCACCATGACCCGCCCGGCGACCAGCTACATCCGTAGCGGCGGATTCCTGGATGACGTGGCCGATTTCGACCCGGCGGTGTTCGGCATCTCGCCGCGCGAGGCACTGGCCATGGACCCGCAGCAGCGGTTGCTGCTGGAGACGTCCTGGGAGGCGTTCGAGCGGGCCGGGATCGACCCGATGTCCTTGCGTGGCAGCAAAACCGGGGCATTCGCCGGGGTGATGTACCACGATTACCACACCCGGCTCGGCCGGGTTGCCGAGGAACTGGAGAACTTCCTCGGCAACGGGAACTCCGGTGCGGTCGCCTCCGGGCGGATCTCCTACACCTTCGGTCTGGAAGGTCCCGCGCTGACCGCGGACACCGCGTGTTCCTCGTCCCTGGTGACCCTGCATCTCGCGCTCCAGGCGCTGCGCGGCGGGGAATGCTCGCTCGCCCTGGCCGGCGGGGTCGCGGTGATGGCCATTCCCGAGCCGTTCATCCAGTTCAGCCGCCAGCGCGCGCTGGCGAAAGACGGGCGCTGCAAGGCATTCGCGGACGCCGCCGATGGCACCGGGCTCTCCGAGGGCGCCGGGATGCTGTTGCTGGAGAAGCTTTCCGATGCCCAGCGCAATGGGCACCCGGTGCTCGCGGTGATCCGCGGTTCCGCGGTCAACCAGGACGGCGCGAGCAGCGGGCTCACCGCCCCGAACGGCCCCTCGCAGCAGCGGGTGATCGGGACGGCGCTGGATTCCGCGGGCCTTTCCGCCGATCAGGTCGACCTGGTCGAGGGACACGGCACCGGGACCTCACTCGGTGACCCGATCGAGGCACAGGCCCTGCTGGCCACCTACGGCAAGCAGCGCGCCGCCGCTCGCCCGCTCTATCTCGGCTCGCTGAAATCGAACCTCGGGCACACTCAGGCCGCGGCCGGGGTCGGCGGGATCATCAAGATGGTGCTGGCGATGCGACACGGCCGGATGCCCGCAACCCTGCACGTGGACGCGCCATCGTCCACAGTGGACTGGTCCTCCGGTGCGGTGGAACTGCTCACCGAGGACCGCGCGTGGCCCCGCGGCGAACAACCGCGCCGTGCGGGCATTTCCTCCTTCGGTATCAGCGGAACCAACGCGCACGTGATCGTGGAGGAGCCGCCCGCACCCGAACCGGCCGAACCTGTCGAACCGGTGCACGCGCACACCCCGTGGACGCTGTCCGGGAAGACCGCGGCGGCGCTGCGCGCCCAGGCACGCGCGCTCGCCGAGCACCTGCGGGCGAATCCGGATGCCGAGCCGAGCGCGGTGGCCGCCACCCTGGCCACCGGCCGCGCCCGGCTCGAACACCGCGCGGTGCTGCTCGCCGAAACCGGACAGCACCCGCACGCGGGACTCGCCGCGCTGGCCGAGGGAAACGCCTCCCCGGACGTGTTCACCGGGGTCGCCGCCGAGGGCGGCCTCGCCGTGCTGTTCTCCGGCCAGGGCTCGCAGCGCCCGGGGATGGGCCGGGAACTCTACGACGCGTTCGCCGTGTTCGCCACGGCCTTCGACGAAACCTGTGCCGCGCTGGACGAGCACACCAGCACGCCGGTCAAGTCGCTGGTATTCGCGGAACCGGGCAGCGCTGAGGCCGGGCGGCTGTATCAGACCGAGCACACCCAGCCCGCGCTGTTCGCGATCGAGGTCGCCCTCTACCGGCTGCTGGAATCCTTCGGTGTCCGCCCGGATTTCCTGGTCGGCCACTCGATCGGCGAACTCACCGCCGCGCACCTTGCCGGGGTGCTCTCGCTGCCCGACGCGGCCGGTCTGGTGGTGACCCGCGCCCGGCTCATGCAGGGTCTCCCGGCCACCGGGGCGATGATCACCCTGGCCGCGAGCACCGAGGAGATCGAACCGCTGCTGGCCGAGCACCGGGATGCGGTGTCGATCGCGGCGGTGAACAGCTCCGATTCGCTGGTGATCTCCGGGGACCACGACGCCGTGCACGCGATCGCCGAAGCCTGGGCGGCGCGCGGGCACAAAACCAAGACGCTCAAGGTCTCCCACGCCTTCCATTCCCCGCACACCGAGGCGATCCTGGCCCGGTTCCGGGAGTATGCCGCCACCCTGAGCTTCCACGAGCCGCGCATCCCGATCGTGTCCAATGTGACCGGGCAGCTCGCCACCGCGGAGCAGCTCACCGATCCGGACTACTGGGCCCGCCACATCCGCGAGGCGGTGCGGTTCGGGCCCGCCGTCGCCACACTGGCCGGACTCGGGGTGACCGGTTACCTGGAGGTCGGCCCGGACACCACGCTCACCACGCTCGCCGGGCACACCCTCGGGGCCGGGGAGCACGCCACGGCCGCGCTGCTACACCCCGGGAAGCCCGAGGAACGCAGCGTGCTCGCCGCGCTGGCCGTCCTGCACACCCGGACCGCTGCCACCCCGGGCCTGAGCGCGTGGCTGCCCGCCCGCGCGACCGCCGAGCTGCCCACGTACGCCTTCCAGCACAAGCGGTACTGGCTGGACGCGCAGGACTCGGGCGCGAATGTGGCCACCGCGGGCCTTGGCAGCGCTGGGCATCCGCTGCTCGGCGCGGCGACCGGAATCGCGGGCGGAGACGGCTTCCTGTTCACCGGGCGGCTGTCCACCGCGACCACGCCGTGGCTCGCCGAACATGTGGTGGCGGGCAATGTCCTGCTGCCCGCAACGGCCTATGTGGACATCGCCCTGCACGTCGGTGCGCACGTGGGTGCCGGGCAACTGGCCGAGCTGACCCTGGCGGCCCCGCTGGTGCTGCCCGCGGACGGCGCGGTGCGATTGCAGGTCTTCGCCGGTCCCGCGGACGAGGCGGGCCGTCGCGAACTGACCGTGCATTCGCGGGCGGAACAGGACGAGGACGAACAGCCCTGGCAGCTGCACGCCACCGGCCGGCTCGCCGCGAACGTGGCCACGCCACCCGCCACGCTGGAGTCCTGGCCACCGCGGGATGCCACGCCCGTCGAGGTGACCGAGCTGTATGCCGAACTCGCGGATGCCGGGCTGGACTACGGGCCCGCGTTCGCTTCCGTTCGCGCGGCCTGGCGTCACGGTGACGAGGTGTGCACCGAGGTCGCCCTGCCTGAGGATCACCATGAGGACGCGGGCACCTTCGGCCTGCATCCCGCGCTGCTGGACGCCGCGCTGCACGGGATCGGCCTGTTCGCGGACAACGAGGGCGCGGCCACCGCCGAACTGCCGTTCGCCTGGCACACCGTTGCCCTGTATGCCACCGGTGCCACCGAGCTGCGGGTCCGGCTGACCCGCGGCGAGGCGGGCGCGCTGGCGGTGGCGGTGTTCGACGGCGCCGGGGAACCGGTGCTGGCCGCCGAATCGCTGTGCACCCGAGCGATCGTCGTCGAGGCGCCCCGCTCCGGTACGCGCCCGGACTCGCTGTTCCAGATCGACTGGGCCGCACTCGATCCGGCACCCGCCCCGCGACCGGAGCGGATCGGGGTGCTCGGCGCGGACCAGATCGGCCTGCACGAGACGCTGCCGGAGGCGGTGCGCTATCTGGATGTCTCGGCCGTTGCCGGAGCGGAGCAACCACCGGATGTGGTGTTCGCGTCGTTGTGCCACAACGGTTCCGGTGAGCTCGTCCCGGACGCGCACGCGGCGGCGGAGCGGGCGCTGACTCTGGTGCGCTCATGGCTGACCGACCCCCGGCTGGACCACAGCACCCTGGTGCTGGTCACCCGGGGCGCGGTGGCGGTGACCGCGGAGGATGCCGTGCCGGACCTGGTGCACGCCCCGGTGTGGGGTTTGCTGCGGTCCGCGCAATCGGAGAACCCGGACCGGTTCGTACTGCTGGACACCGATGCCGCGCCGGTCGGCCCATTGGCCGCGGTGGCCACCGGGGAGCCCCAGCTCGCGGTGCGCGGGGAGCAGCTGTTCGCTCCGCGCCTCATGCCGGCCACCGTGTCCGAATCGGACGATGCGGGCTTTTCCGCGGACAGTACGGTGCTGATCACCGGGGGCACCGGCGAGCTCGGCGCTGCGGTGGCCAGGCACCTGGTCGCCGAGTACGGGGTGCGGCACCTGGTGTTGCTCTCCCGCCGCGGCCCGGCTGCCTCCGGTGCCGGGGAACTGCGCGCCGAACTGAGCGGGCTCGGGGCGCGCGTGGACCTGGTCGCCGCCGATGTCACCGACCGCGCCGCACTGGCGGATGTGCTGTCCCGCTACCCGATCACCGGTCTGGTGCACACCGCGGGAGTGCTCGAGGACGGACTGGTCACCGGACTCTCGCCCGAGCAGCTGCACCGGGTGCTCGCGCCCAAGGTGGACGCGGCCGCGCACCTGCACGAACTGAGCGCGGACGTGGAGCAGTTCGTGCTGTTCTCCTCGGCCTCCGGGGTGTTCGGCAACCCCGGCCAGGCCAACTACGCCGCGGCGAACGCCTTTCTGGACGCGCTCGCCCAGCATCGCCGGGCCGCCGGGGTGCCCGCGCATTCGCTGGCGTGGGGCTCCTGGGCGCGCACCGGTGGTATGACCGCGAACCTCAGCGAAGCCGAGCACGAGCGCATCGCGCGATCCGGGGTCACCGAACTCGAGGTCACCGAGGGCCTGCGGCTGTTCGACCTCGGCTGCGCCAGTGACCGGGCGCTGCTGGTGCCGATGCGCCTGGACCGTGCCGCGCTGCGGGCCGCCCCCGAACTGCCTCCGCTGCTGCGCGGGCAGGTGCGCACTCCGCTGCGCCGCGCAACCGGGGCAGCCAGTCAGGCGGCCACGCCGTCCGGGGACTTTGCCGGGCTCGAACCCGGTGAGCGGATTCCCGCGCTCGCCGAACTGGTGCGCGCCCAGGTCGCCGTGGTCCTCGGGCATGAATCCGGCGCCGATATCGAGGAGCACAGCGCGTTCAGCGAGCTCGGGTTCGATTCGCTGACCGCGGTGGAGCTGCGCAATGCACTGGATGCGGCGACCGGACTGCGGTTGCCCGCCACGCTGATCTTCGACTACCCGAACCCGAGGGTGCTGGCCGCGCACCTGGCCGAGCAGCTGTTCGGCGCGGATACCGCGCCCATGGCTCGGTCCGCGCAACCCACGGCTGCCGCGGACGATCCGATCGCCGTGGTCTCGATGGCCTGTCGGTTCCCCGGCGAGGTCCGCACCCCGGAAGGGCTGTGGCAGCTGGTTTTGGACGGCGCCGATGCGATCGGTGAGTTCCCGGACAACCGCGGTTGGGACATCGCCGGGATGTACGACCCGGACCCCGACCGCTCGGGTAAGTGCTACACCACCCGTGGCGGTTTCCTGTACGACGCGGGGGATTTCGACGCCGAGTTCTTCGGTATCTCGCCGCGCGAGGCGCTGGCCACCGACCCGCAACAGCGGCTGCTGCTCGAGACTTCGTGGGAGGCCATCGAGGCGGCGGGTATCGATCCGGTCGGGCTGCGCGGCAGTCCGACCGGGGTGTTTGCCGGGGTCATGGGAGCCACCTACGGCACCGGTATCGGCGATATCCCCGACGAGGTCGAAGGCCACCTGAGCACCGGGGCGGCGGGCAGCGTGGTGTCCGGCCGGGTTTCCTACACCTTCGGTTTCGAAGGCCCCTCGATGAGCATCGACACAGCCTGTTCTTCCTCGCTGGTCGCCCTGCATCTGGCCGCGCGGGCGCTGAGCGCGGGCGAGTGCTCGCTCGCGCTTGCCGCCGGGGTGCACGTCACGCCGACCCCGGACGCCTTCGTGTTCTTCAGCCGCCAGCGCGCCCTTGCGGTGGACGGGCGCTGCAAGGCGTTCTCCGAGCACGCCGACGGGTTCGGCGCGGCCGAGGGAGCCGGGGTCGTGGTGCTGGAACGGCTCTCCGAGGCGCGCCGGCTCGGGCACCCGGTGCTGGCGCTTGTCCGGGGCTCGGCGGTGAACCAGGATGGGGCCTCGAACGGGATCTCCGCGCCGAACGGCCCCTCCCAGCAGCGGGTGATCCGGCAAGCGCTGGCCAATGCCGGGCTCACTGGTGCCGAGGTGGATACCGTGGAAGCGCATGGCACCGGAACCCCGCTCGGCGACCCGATCGAGGTGCAGGCGCTGCAGGCCACGTACGGCGCCGACCGTCCCGGGGACCGGCCGCTGTGGCTCGGCTCGCTGAAGTCCAATATCGGCCACGCACAGGGTGCGGCGGGAATCGGCGGGCTGATCAAGACAGTGCAGGCGTTGCGGGCCGGTGTGCTGCCGAAGACGCTGCACGCGCATGAGCCCAGCGGCAAGGTGGACTGGGCGGACGGAGGCGTGCGGCTGCTGCAGGAATCCCTGGCCTGGCCGGAAACCGGAGCTCCGCGCCGCGCCGCGGTGTCCTCCTTCGGGATCAGCGGAACGAACGCGCACGTGGTCCTGGAACAGGCCCCGGAAAGCACGGCCGCGGACGAGGCCGCCGAGGATGCCCCGATCGTCGCGGCGCTGCTGTCCGGGAAAACTCCGCAAGCGCTACGGGACCAGGCCCGGCGGCTGCACGAACGGGTGCTCGCCGATCCGAAGCTGCGGCTGGTGGACCTCGGTCACTCGCTGGTGTCCGGGCGCAGCGCCTTCGCCAGCCGGGGCGCGGTGCTCGCCGAGGACCGGGACGAACTGCTCGCCGGACTGACCGAACTGGCCGAGGGCGCCGACCAGAACGTGGTGACCGGCACCGGTTCGGGGACCCCTCGGGTGTTGATGGTGTTCCCCGGCCAGGGCGGTCAGTGGCTCGGGATGGGCCGTGAGCTCGCCGAGCGGGAACCGGCGTTCGCCGCCCGGCTGCGCGACTGCGATGCGGCGCTTTCCGAGTTCGTGGACTGGTCCGTATTCGACGTGCTCGACGACGAATCCGCGCTCCAGCGAGTGGACGTGGTGCAGCCCGCGCTGTGGGCGATGATGGTTTCCCTTGCCGAGTTGTGGCGCGACTACGGGGTGGAGCCCGCCGGGGTGATCGGCCATTCCCAGGGTGAGATCGCCGCGGCCACCGTGGCCGGGGCGCTGTCCCTTGCGGACAGCGCCAGAGTGGTCGCCCTGCGCGCCAAGGCGCTGCGCGCGCTGGAAGGCACCGGCGGGATGGCCTCGCTGCTGGTGCCCCCGGAGCGGGCCGCCGAGCTGCTCGAACCGTGGCAGCCGAAGCTGACGGTCGCGGTGTACAACGGCCCGTCCCAGGTGATCGTGGCCGGGGACGGTGCGTCGCTGGACGAACTGGGCGCGGTCTGCGAACGCGAGGAGGTGCACTACCGGCGGGTCGACGTCACCTTCGCCTCACACCACCCGAGCGTGTTGTCCTGTGAGCAGGAGATCACCACCGCGTTGACCTCGATCAGCCCGGTCAGCACCGAGCTGCCGTTCTACTCCTCGATGCTCGGCGAGGCGATCGATACCGCAATGCTCACCGGTGAGTACTGGTTCGCGAACACGAAGAACCCGGTGCGCTTCTATCCCACCGTGCTCGCCACCCTCGAACAGGGCTTCACGCATCTGGTCGAGGTCAGCCCGCACCCGATGCTCAGCGGACCGCTCGCCGACGCGGCGGCCACCGTCGAGCAGCGCGCGGTCCCGGTGCTGACCACCCTGGCCAGGGACGGCGGTCAGCGGCGGTTCCTCACCTCCGCTGCCGAGCTCGCGGCGCACGGCGGCAGGGTGGATTGGTCGGCGTTCTACCAGCGTCACGGCGCGCGCAAGCTTGCCCTGCCCACCTATGCGTTCCAGCACCAGTCGTACTGGCTGACCCCCGGTCCTCCGGCGGCCACGGGCGCGCGGCTCGGGCTCGACCACACCACGCACCCGATCCTGACCGGAACCACCGATGTGCCCGACAGCGGCCTGCACCTGTTCACCGGACGGCTCTCGCTGCACGAGCACCCCTGGCTGGCCGATCACGCGGTGCACGGGGATCCGCTGCTTCCCGGCACGGCGCTGCTGGAGCTCGCGCTGTACGCCGGGGCGCACACTGGACACCCGCACCTGGACGAGCTGACCATGCAGAGCCCGCTGATGCTGCCCGCCCGCGGCACCGTGGCGCTGCAGGTGGTGGTCGCCGAGACCGGGGAGCCGGGGACGCGGCGGGTGGACATTCGCTCGCGCAGCGCCGAGGAACAGAGCGCGGGCGAATGGCAGCAGCACGCCACCGGCATGCTGCGCTCGAGCGTGCCCGCGGCCGACTTCGCGCTGTCCGTCTGGCCACCGCCCGGTGCCGAGTCGATCGAGCTGGACGGACTCTACGCTGAGCTCGCCGAGACCGGCTTCGACTACGGCCCGGCGTTCCAGGGGCTGCGCGCCGCGTGGCGGGACGGCACCGACATCTATGCCGAGGTCACGCTGCCTGAGCCGGTGCGCGAGGACACCGAAGGTTTCGGGGTGCATCCGGCCCTGCTGGACGCGGTGCTGCATGCCATGTCCCTCGGTGAGTTCGTCACCCCGAGCGAGAACCCGGACCTGATGCGGCTGCCGTTCTCGTGGGGCGGGGTGCGGTTGCACGCGGTCGGCGCGAGCACGGTGCGCGCCAAGCTCACCCCTGCGGCGAAGAACATCGTCGCGGTGCGGCTCGCTGATCCGACCGGGGCTCCGGTGGCCGAGATCGAGGCGCTGGAATCCGCGGAGGTGGACCCCGGGTCCCTCGGCGCGGCCGTGGTCGCCGCCAACGACACGTTGTTCGGGCTGGACTGGGCGAAGGTCGCACCGTCGACGGCAACACCGGGCACCGTTGCGCTGCTCGGCCCTGTCCGTCACGCGGTGGCGGACGCCTTCCCGGACAGCACCGGGTATGCCGACGTCGCCGCCCTCGCCGAGGCGGTGCGGGACGGGACACCCGCCCCCGAGCTGGTGCTGGCCACCCCGGGAGCGGCGCATGGATCCGCGACCGGGGACGCGCTGGAGCTGATCCAGTCCTGGCTGGCCGCCGAGGAATTGACTGCCGCCAAGCTGGTGCTGATCACCAGCTTGGCCGCCGGGCCGGATGCGGCCGACCTGGCCACCGCCCCGGTCTGGGGCCTCGCCCGGTCCGCGCAGTCCGAACACGAGGACCGGTTCGCGCTGATCGACCTGGACGGTACCGCCGAATCACTGGGCGCGCTGCCTGCGTTCCTGTCCAGCGCCGAACCGGAACTGGTGCTGCGCAAGGGTTCCGCGCTGGCTCCCCGGCTGACCAGGACCCCGGAACCGGACACCGTGCCGCGGGAGTTCGATCCGGATGGCACCGTGCTTATCACTGGCGGCACCGGTGTGCTCGGTGCGCTCGTCGCCCGGCACCTGGTCGCTTCCGGGGCGCGGCACCTGCTGCTCACATCCCGCTCCGGGCTCGCGGCACCCGGTGCGCAGGATCTGCGCGCCGAGCTCACCGCGCTCGGGGCCACGGTGACCGTGTCCGCGTGCGACACCGCCGATCGGGAGGCACTTGCCGCGCTGCTCGGTGACCTGCCCACCGCACACCCGCTGACCGCGGTGCTGCACACCGCAGGGGTGCTCGAGGATGCCGTGGTCACCAACCTGACCCAGGACCAGCTGGCCCGGGTGCTGGCGCCGAAGGTGGACGCGGCGTGGAACCTGCACGAGCTCACCAAGGATCACGACCTGGCCGAGTTCATCCTGTTCTCCTCGGCCGGTGGCGTGTTCGGCGCGCCCGGCCAGGCCAACTACGCCGCGGCCAACACCTTCCTGGACGCGCTGGCCCGCCATCGCGCGGCGAACGGGCTGCCCGCATGCTCGATGGCGTGGGGACTGTGGGCGCAGACCAGCACGCTCACCGAGGACCTCGGCACGAGCGACCGGGCGCGGCTGGCCGCCTCCGGGGCCGGGCTGAGCGCCACCGAGGGGCTCGCGCTGTTCGACACGGCCCGCGCGCATGGTGCGGCGGTGCTGGTGCCCGCGAAGCTCGACCTCGCCGGGCTGCGGTCCCGTTCCGCCGAGGTCCCGGCCCTGCTGCGCGGGCTGATCCGGCCGAGCACCGCACTGCGATCCGCGGCGTCCGCCTCGGCGGCCGTGGCCGGGGAACTGCGCCAGCGCCTGGCCCCGATGACCGTCGCCGAGCGCACCCGGTTGCTCACCGATCTGGTGCTCACCGAGGTGGCCAGGGTGCTCGGCTTCGCCCCGGGAACCGACATCGACCCGGGCGCGGCGTTCACCGAGCTCGGCTTCGATTCGCTGACCGCGGTGGACATGCGCAACCGGCTGGGCGCGGCGACCGGGATCCGGCTGCCCGCCACCTTGGTCTTCGACTACCCCACGGCGAACGCGTTGGTGGAGTACCTGGATACCGAGCTGGCGCCGGAAGAAGCGGCGATGCACCCGGTGCTGGCCGAGCTGGACCGGCTGGAGGCCACGCTCACCGCGGCCGGCGGAGAGCTGCGCGGGCAGATCCGCGAGCGGCTCACCGCCCTGCTCGCCGGCTCTGATATCGAGCAGGTGGGCGAGGACGACGTCGCCGGCCGGATCTCCGCGGCAAGCGACGAGGAAATGTTCGAGTTCATCGGCAAAGAACTGGGGATCTCTTGATGACTGCTACTGCAGACAAGCTGCGGCACTACCTCAAGCAGGTCACCGCCGAGCTGCATCAGACCCGGCAGCGGCTGGCCAAGGCCGAGGAGACCGATCGCGAGCCGCTCGCGATCGTCGGGATGGCCTGCCGGTTCCCCGGCGGGGTGGATTCCCCGGAATCGTTGTGGCACTTGGTAACCGAGGGCATCGACGCGATCGGTGAATTCCCCGCCGACCGTGGCTGGGATCTCGATCGGCTCTACGACCCGGAGGCCGCCGACGGGGCCGCCTCGTACACCTGCAACGGCGGTTTCCTCGACGGCGCAACGGATTTCGACCCCGCACTGTTCGGCATCTCGCCGCACGAGGCGCTTGGTATGGATCCGCAGCAGCGGCTGCTGCTGGAAACGTCCTGGGAGGCACTGGAACGCGGCGGCATCGACCCGCAGTCCCTGCGGCGGGCGAAGGTCGGGGTGTTCGTCGGGCTGATGAACAGCAGCTATGCCAGCGGCACCACGGAGATTCCCGCGGAGACCGAGGCACACGCGGCACTGGGCAACTCGTCCAGTATCGCCTCCGGGCGGATTTCCTACACCTTCGGCTTCGAGGGCCCCTCGGTCAGCGTGGACACCGCATGCTCCTCGTCCCTGGTGACCTTGCACCTGGCCGCGCAGGCGCTGCGTAGCGGCGAGTGCTCACTGGCGCTTGCCGGGGGCGCGACCGTGATGTCCCAGCCGGAGTCGTTCCTGAGCTTCAGTCAGCAGGGTGCGCTGTCCCGGGATGGCCGGTGCAAACCGTTCGCCGAGGGGGCGGATGGGTTCGGGATGTCCGAGGGTGCCGGGATGCTGTTGATGGAGCGGCTTTCGGATGCGCGGCGGTCGGGGCATCCGGTGCTTGCGGTGGTGTGTGGTTCGGCGGTGAATTCCGATGGTGCCAGTAATGGTTTGACTGCGCCGAATGGTCCTTCGCAGCAGCGGGTGATTCGGCAGGCTTTGGATTCCGCGGGGGTACCGGCCGATCAGGTGGATGTGATCGAGGCGCATGGTACGGGGACTTCGCTCGGTGACCCCATTGAGGCGCAGGCGTTGTTGGCGACGTATGGCCGGGGTCGTGGTGTGGATCGGCCGCTGTATTTGGGTTCGGTGAAGTCGAATGTGGGGCATACTCAGGCTGCTGCCGGGGTCGCGGGCGTGATCAAGATGGTGCTCGCGCTGCAGCGCGGCATGGTTCCCCGTACCCTGCACGCCGAGCAGCCCACCTCGCACGTGGACTGGAGTTCCGGTGCGGTGGCCCTGATTCCGGACAACCTGGACTGGCCCGATTCGGAGCACCCGCGCCGCGCCGCGGTGTCCTCCTTCGGGATCAGTGGCACCAATGCGCACGTCATTCTGGAGCAGGCACCGGAGCAAGAACAGCCCTCGGACGGTCCAGCACTGGACAGTCCGGCCTTCCCGCTCGTGCTTTCCGGTCGCACCGGCTCCGCGTTGCGCGCGCAGGCAGGTGCCCTGCGTGCGCACCTGGACGCGAATCCCGAGCTGTCGCATGCGGATGTGGCCTATACCCTCGCCACCGGCCGCGCCGGGCTCGCCCACCGCGCGGCGATCCTCGGCACGACGCCCGAACAAGTGCGCGCCGCCCTGGACGCCGTTACCGAAGACCAGCCGAGCGATCTCGTGCTGTGTGGCACCGCCCCGGCGCAGGCCAAGGTGGCCCTCGTGTTTCCCGGCCAGGGTTCGCAGTGGCCGGGTATGGCTCGCGAACTGCTGGCTTACTCGCCCGCGTTCGCCGAGGCGGCGGCCGACTGCGCGCGGGCCTTCGATGCACACCTGGACTGGTCGGTGCTCGCCGTGCTGCGCGCGGAGCCGGGTGCACCCGAGTGCGATCGCATCGACGTGATCCAACCGGTGCTGTTCACCATGATGGTCTCTCTCGCGGCGTTGTGGCGGGCGCACGGGGTGCATCCGGCGGCGGTCGTCGGGCATTCCCAGGGCGAGGTGGCCGCGGCCTACGTGGCCGGTGGACTCGAACTCGCCGACGCCGCGCTGATCGTCGCCGCGCGCAGCAGGGCCTCGGCCCGGCTCTCCGGGCATGGCGCGATGGCCACCGTCTCGCTCGGCCGGGAACAGCTGGCACGGCGGCTCGAACCCTGGGGTGATCGGCTTTCGGTGTCCACAGTGAACAGCGCATCCTCCTGCGGGGTTTCCGGGGATCCGGAGGCGCTGACCGAATTACTGGCGCAGTGCGAGAAAGACGGCGTGTGGGCGAAGCGGGTGCCCGGACTGGACACCGCGGCGCATTCGGCCCAGGTCGACGCGCTGCACGACGACCTGGTGCGTGAGCTGGCCCCGATCCGGCCGCGCCGGTCCACGATCCCGATGTATTCCACCGTCACCGGTGCGGTGCGTGACACCGCCGAGTTCGACGCCGAATACTGGTATCAGAACCTGCGCCAACCCGTGCTCTATCAGCCCGCCATCACCGCGCTGGCCCAGGATCGGCACGCGGTCTTCGTGGAGTGCAGCCCGCACCCGGTGATCGCGATGCCGACAAGGCAGACCCTCGAAGCGCACGGTTCCGAGGCGGCCGTTGTCGGCTCGCTGCGCCGCGCGGACGGCGGCCCGCAGCGCTGGTTCGCCGCGCTGGCCGAGGCGCACGTGCACGGCGCGCCGGTGGACTGGGCGACGGTGTGCACCGGTGCCCGGCTCGCCGAGGTGCCCACCTACCGGTTCCAGCGGCAGCGGTTCTGGCTCGGCGGCACCACCTCGGGCGCCGGGGACGTGACCGCGGCCGGGTTGACCGGGACCGGGCACCCGCTGCTCGGGGCCGCCATCGCGCTTCCGGACTCGGACGCGGTGCGCTACACCGGCCGCCTCTCGTTGCGCACCCATCCCTGGCTTGCCGATCACGCCGCGATGGACACCGTGCTGCTACCCGGGACCGCGTTCGTGGAGATGGCGGTGCACGCCGGTGCCGAGTGCGGCTACGGAACCCTCGCCGACCTCACCCTGGCCGCCCCGCTTGTGCTGCCCGCCGAACATGCGGTGCGGCTGCACCTGGTGCTCGGCGGAGAGGTCGCGGAGAGCCGTTCGGTGGACATCTACTCCCGCCCCGAGGACGAGGCGAGCCCGTGGACCCTGCACGCCACCGGATCGCTATCGCCGACCGAGGAACCGCCGACCGGGGGACCGGTGACCGAGCACGGACCGTGGCCGCCCGCGGACGCCGAACCGGTGGACATCGAACACCTCTACCTGGACCTTGCCGCGCAGGGTCTCGGTTACGGACCGGCCTTTCAGGGATTGCGGTCCGCCTGGCGCCGTGGTGCGGAGATCTTCGCCGAGGTGGAAACAGACGGAGCCGAAAGCGGGTTCACGGCGCACCCGGCGCTGTTGGACGCGGCCCTGCACGGTGCGCTACTCGGCGGGATGCTCGGCGACGGGGACGTCCACAATGGACGGCCCGGATTGCCGTTCGCCTTCACCGGGGTGCGGTTGCGGGGCACCGGGTCCACCGCGCTGCGGGTGAGGCTTTCCCGTGGTGCGAACGGTTTGCGGTTGCTGGCCACCGATCCCGATGGTGCGCCGGTGGTTTCGGTGGACGCGCTGCGCACCCGGGAGCTGTCCCCGGCCGGGCTCGGCGCCGATCCGCTGTACCAGGTGGACTGGACCCCGGTTCCGGTACCGGAGGCCGGTGCCGCGGACATCGCGGTGCTCGGGCCGGACCGGTTCGGCGTCGGCGCCGCGCTGGGGATCCCGGTGCTGGAATCCATGGCCGAAGCGCCCGCCACCCTGCTGGTCACGGTGGATTCCTCGGGTGCGGACGTGTCCGAGGCCGCGCACGAGGCGGCGCGTTCGGCGCTCGAGCTGACCCAGCGCTGGCTGGCCGAAGCCCCGGCGGCGAGCACCCTGGTGCTGCTCACCCGAGGGGCGCTCGCGGCAACCGAAGTCGAACAGGTGCCCGATCTGGCCGCGGCCACCGCGCGCGGGCTGCTGCGCTCGGCGTCGGCGGAGGAACCCGGTCGATTCCGGCTGATCGACCTCGACCACGGCCCGGATTCGCTGCGCGCGCTCGGAATGGCGCTGGCTACCGAGGAGCCCGAACTCGCCGTGCGCGAGGGGGCCCTGCTCGCTCCGCGATTGGGCAAGAGCACTGCTGTCGAGGAGACCGGGCCGCGCCTCGATCCCGAAGGCACCGTGCTGATCACCGGGGGCACCGGGGCGGTGGCAGGCTTGATCGCCCGGCACCTGGTCACCGAACACGGCGCGCGCCGCCTGCTGCTGGTCAGCAGGCGCGGGCCGGATGCGCCCGGAGCGGACGCGCTGCGCGCCGAACTCACCGAGCTCGGTGCCGTGGTGACGCTGGCCGCCTGCGATATCGCCGACCGGGGCGCGCTCGCCGAGCTGCTGGCCGCGATTCCCGAGGCACACCCGCTCACCGCGGTGCTGCATTCCGCGGTGGTGCTCGACGACGGGATGATCAGCGGGCTCGATCCGGAGCGGCTGGAGCGAGTGCTGCGGCCGAAGGTGGATGCCGCGGTGGCGCTGCACGAGCTGACTGCCGGGGCCGAGCTTGCCGCGTTCGTCCTGTTCTCCTCCGCGGCGGGGATCTTCGGTAATCCGGGGCAGGGCGCCTACGCCGCGGCCAATGTCTTCCTGGATGCCTTCGCCGAACACCGCAGGGCACAGGGGCTGCCCGCGCACTCGATGGCGTGGGGCCTATGGGAGCTGCGCGGGGAATCCACCGCCGCGGTCGCCGAGGACGCCATGGGCGGACTGTCCACCGAGGCCGGGCTCGCCCTGTTCGACACCGCGCTGGCCGGGCGGCGGACGCTGTCCGTGCCGATGCGCCTGGATGTGGGCGCCGTGCTGCGGTCCCAGCCCGACCGGGGCAGCGTTCCGCCGATGCTGCGCGGCCTGGTTCGGTTGCCCGCCAAGCGAACGGCGCGCGAGGGCGCGGATACCGCACAGCGCCTGCGCGCCCGGATCGCGGAAGCGGACGAGGCCGGGGCACAGCGGGTACTTGTCGAGCTGGTCCGCGGGCACCTCGGGAATGTTCTCGGGTACAGCGCCGAGGATGCCGCCGAGATCGATGCGGGCACCCGGTTCCTGGAACTCGGGGTGGACTCGCTGACCGGGGTCGAATTGCGCAACCGGATCAACGGGGCCACCGGGCTCATGCTGCCCGCCACCCTGGTGTTCGAACATCCCACCGTTCTGGACGTGGCGAAGACGGTGCACGGAGAACTGTGTGGAGCTGGGGACACCGCCGCACCGCAAGCCGAGCCGAGCGAACCGGCGGGACTGTTCGCCCCGATGCTCGCCCGGGCCGCGCGCACCGGGCGGTTCGGCGAATTCGTGGAACTGCTCGCCCGGGCCGCGCGTTTCCGGCCCAGGTTCGAGCCGGAGGAACAGCCGGATGGCATCGACGTGGTGCGGCTGGCCAAGGGCAACGCGGACACCGAACTGATCTGCGTGCCCTCGGTGCTCGCCATGTCCGGACCGCAGGAATACGCCAGATTCGCCGCCGCACTGCGCGATATGCGGGACGTGTCCGCACTTCCCATTCCCGGCTATCACGCATCCGAGCCACTGCCCGAGTCGGTGGCGGCGCTGGTGCGGGCCCTGGCCGAAGTGCTGTTGCCGCATCTCGAAGGCAGGCCGTTCGCCCTCGCCGCGCATTCCTCCGGCGGACCGGTCGCGCACGAACTGGCGCGGTATCTGGAAAACCACGGCACCGCCCCGCGTGGACTGATCCTGCTGGACACCTATCTGCAGAACGCCGATGTCCTCGCCGATGTGCAAGGCGAACTGGCCGGCGAAATGTCCGGTGCGGCCGGGGTTTCGCTCAGTGATGCCCGGCTCACCGCCATGGGCGGCTACCTGCAGGTGTTCGACGGCTGGACACCGCAACCGATCCAGACCCGCACGCTGCTGCTGCGTGCCACCGACCCACTGCCGTCGTGGGAAGGAACCGAAGGCTGGCAGACGAGCTGGGAGCTAGCCGCCGACACCGAGGATACCCCCGGCGACCACTTCACGATGATGCGTGAGCACGTGGCGCAGACCGCGCAGCGGGTGCACGACTGGCTGGCGCAGCGGTAGATGTCGGGACCGCGGCCGGACATCGTTCGAGGATGCGGTCCGCCGAGCGCGGATCATGGTCGTCCGGCGCGGTGAGTCCGCCGTTGGCGTGGTGGATGCGCGCCATGACGATCCAGCGCCGTGCTCGCGCGCGGATGCGCTGATTCAGCGGGCTGCTACCAGGACACCGCTTGAGGACGCGGCAGCTGCTCCCTCTCACTTGTGCCAGGGAGCCACCGGTGTCCGCTCGGCAATTCGGTGCGGCGCTGGATATTCAGCTTCCGGTACACCCTGGTGAGGTGCTGTTCCACGGTGCTGACCGTGATATAGAGCTTGCGGGAGATCTCGCGGTTGGTGTGCCCGAGCGAGGCAAGAGAGGCCACCCGCTGCTCGGCGGCGCTGAGCGCGGACGGGTTGACGGCGGTGTCCTCGGCCGGGTACTCGGGGGCGATCGGTGCGGTACCGGCCGGGGTCAGGTTGCGCCACAGTGGTTCGGCGCCGCAGGCCTTGGCCAGCTGCACGGCGCGCCGTTGCGTGGTCCGGGCCCGGTTGTAATCGCCGAGCATCTGGGCGCTTTCGCTGAGCGTGGCGAGCACGTGTGCGAGTTCGTAGCGGTCGTCGCAGTTCTGCAGTTCGTCCGCGGCCGTGTGGAGCATCGCCATCCGCTCTTTGAATTCGCTGACCTCCGCGAGGGCGCGCAGGCAGGCGGCATGGGCGCGAACGTCGTGTTCCCCGCAGAGTTCGAGTTGTTCGCGCAGCAGGGCGCGGGCCCGATCGGTGCGCCCGAGCCGGGAGTTCGCCTTCGCGGCACCGAGGCGCCACGGGACGAGTTCCGGGTGGTCCAGGCCCCAGTGCTGGGCCAGCCTGCGCACGGTGGCGAAGTCCTCCAGCGCGGCGTGCAGCCGACCGGTGGCAAGGTCGTGGTTGGCGCGGGCGTTGAGGTACTGCAACCAGAATCCGGTCTGCCGGATGCTGCTCGGGAGGTCGCGCTTGAGCTCGGCGGCGGCCTCCTCATACCGGGCCATCCTGGTCAGCGCGTCCACCAGGTGCGCGACCGGCATGCCGATCAACGTTCCCCAGCTCTGCGCGGGCAGGATGGTCAGCGCCTGCCGGGCGTACCGTTCGGCTTCGGGAAGATCACCGAGCCGCAGCGCGATCGCGGCGAGCGCATCGGTGATCACCGCGTGCAGGGTGGGTGCGGACTGCACCGCGGGCATGCCGAGCAGCTCCTCGCACCAGCGAGCTGCCCGGTGCGGCTGACCGGCCGTGGTCAGCGCTTGCAGTGCGGGAAGGACCTTCTCCAGCTGCGGTGCCTCGATCAGCCAGCAGCTCTCCAGCACCTGCTCGGCGCCGATCAGGGTCTTTTCCCGGTGCTCTGCGAACTGCGCAAGCGGCGGTGGCTGCACCGAATGCGCGTCCTGGCCTTCGGCCGTGCGGCGTTCGCTTTCCAGTGCCACCTCGGGGAACCACGCCCGCACCCACGGGCTGCGCGCGAGGTGCGCCGCCGCGGGGGAGCTCAGCACGGTGCAGGCCTGGTCGAGCCTGCCGTGCCAGAGCAGCGAGTGGAGGTAGTCGGCGGTGTGCTGGCCGTTGAGCTGACCACGCTCGAAGGATTCGCCGAGCGGACCGAGCTGGTCCGCCGCGGCCGGTGGATTCGTCCGGCTGTGGACCTGCGCCAGCCGGGCGGTGAAGGCCGTGGCATCGAAGGCGGGCATGTTCTCCCGTTTCGGCAGGCTCAGGTAGGCGACCGCGTCCGCCGGGCGGTTCTCCCGCAGCGCTTCGTGCGCGGCGTTCCACAGCACCGGAAGCGACCACGCGCCGGCCTCCTCGGCGCGGAGCAGGAAATCCGCGACCACCGTGTCCGGCTTGCCCGTTTGGTGCAGGCGCAGGGCGATATCGAGGTTGAGTGCCCGTGCCCGGCCCTCGGGAAGTTCGCGGCGCACCACCGCGCCCGCGCGCGGGTGACGGTATCGGTTGTGCTCGATCAGCCCGCTGTGTTCCAGGATGTCGGCCGCCGCGCTCACGGTGCCCTGGTCCCGTTGCAGGATCTGTGCCAGGTCCTCGAGGTCGCCCTTGCCATCGAGCGCGGCCATCACGTGGGCGATGCGTACCAGGATCGCCGGACTCCGGTGCAGGCAGTCCAGCACCGCCTGCTCGTAGGCGATGCCCACGGTCAGCTCGGTGCCACCGGCCGTCTCGCAGTCGTCCGCGAGAGCGTGAGTGAGCAGGGGATTGCCACCGGTGAGCCGGTGGCCCGCCGCGGCGAGCCTGCTGGCCACGTCCGGGCCGAGCTGTTCGGCGAGCACCTTCGCGACCCCGCTGACCGACAGCGGGGGAACCCGGAGCAGGCGCGCGTGTGGTTGCCGGATGATCTCCGAGTGCAGCCGGGAGCGGACGGGCCGGGCGCTGGCGCACTCGGCCAGGATCATCAGGATCCGGGAAGCACCGATGCGGCGCTGGACGTAGAGCAGGGCGCGCATCGAGGCGCGGTCCGCGAACTGCATGTCGTTGACCACCACGACCAGCGGCCGTTCTCTGCTCAACTCCAGCAGTGTCACACAGATCCCGTGCGCGACGCGGGCGTCGAAGCGCAGGCCGTTGCCGGAGTCCGCCTGGGTACCGGAGCTGATGATCCGCCTGCCCTGCGCGGCCGTTTCCGGGGGTAGTAAGGGGGAACCGAAAAGCTGATCGAGGATGCCGAGCGGGACGTCCTCCTCCGCGGCGGCGCCATAGGCACTGAGCACCAGTGCGCCGGAGTCATTCGCCTGCTCGGCGAACCGGCGCAGCAGGCTGATCTTCCCGCCGGCGATGCCGCCGGTCAGCAGGGTGACGGTCCCCCTACCCTGCCGACTGTCGTCGAGCAGCTCCATCAAATTGGCTAGTACTTGTTCCCGTTCAACCAAAGCCATGCGCGTATCACCCCAGTGATTTCCCCACCGGAGAGGTGCCCCCATCTCGGTGACCTTCTTCGGCGGAACATGCTTACTATCAGTGAATCGTGGTCGACGAAGGAGCGGTAACGATCTTCGTAAGCTTCTTCGGCAATGGCTAACGTAGCTGGCAGCTAACGCGATGACAAGCGCCTGGTCGCAGCACTCCAGTGAGTAAATCGCTACTGTTCGTTACTGGGTCGACGACAGATGAATGGTCCGGAGCTTGTCTCCGAGTACAGGTTCGCTTGCGGCCGCAATCCGCTATATGGGTGGAAATCTTCTCTCGGAGCGTTACTGTAGCCATGTTTTTCGCCCTTGGTATCAATGCTGTCACCGGTAGGTGCAAACCGTGTTCCGTGGAGCCGGCGGCATGAACCGGTCAAAACGATCAAGGAAGTGGTGTTCGAGTGGGTTTACGCCATTCTGTCTAAACCGATAACGATATGTACCGGGTCGCTCACATGAAACTACTCAGAGTATTGAAACCTTGGCCCGGGTGTGCTCCCGAAACCCGGCCTTGCTCCGCGGTCGCGGGACGATTACCAGGTCAGCGGGCTACGGCAGGATTGCTATCAGTGAATTTCGGTCCACCGTCAGGCCCTGTGGCCGCACCCATTCGGCCTTGATTCGGGCTCCACCCGATCCACCGGGGGTGCCCGGGTTCTCCACCCTCGTGGGTGCCGGTGATTGTCGTCCAGATCTCGAAAAAGGTGTGGGCAATAGGGGTTGCTTAGGGGATCGGACCGCGAATTTGCCTCGGAGTCAGGCCGATGCGGTCTGCCCGCGACGGCGGACCCGGACGGCTCGAGGTACCCGTGGACGGCATCCGGACACACCCGAAGGCCGCCTCGGCGAACGTATCGTCAAGGCGGCCTTCGGGTACCGCTGCGGAGATGGGAGCTACAGGCTGGTCACGCCGGTGGAGCTCGACGCGCTGCCGGTGGTGTCGAACAGCCGGCGCGCGTTGCCAAGCACCTCGGGGGTGTACTCCTGATGCGGCTGCAGCAGCACGACCATATCGGCCTCGACGATCGCGGCGTCCAAGTCCGGAACGCACTGCAGATCCGCGAACACGTCGATGTACGGGTCGTGGAAGGACACGTCTGCCCCACGCTCGGCGAACTGCCCGATGATCGGTTCGGCGGGGGTTTCCCTGGTGTCCGCCACATCCGGCTTATAGGTGACCCCGAGGACCAGGATTTTGGTGCCGGTGACCGCGATCGAGCTGTTCTCCAGGTGCTTGCACACCCGGTCGGACACCCACAGCGGCATGCCCTTGTTCACCCGGTGTGCGGTCTCGGCCATCCTGAACCGCAGCCCGAGTGTGGTGGCGTGGTGCACGAGATAGAGCGGATCAGCCGGGATGCAGTGCCCGCCGACTCCGGAACCCGGCCAGAACACCTTGAAACCGTAGGGCTTGGTGGCCGCGGCGCGGATCGTGTCCCACACGTCCAGCTCCATGCTGTGGCACAGCTGGGCGAACTCGTTGACCAGTGCGATGTTCACCTGGCGGAAGGTGTTCTCCAAGATCTTGGCCGCCTCCGCCTCACGCATGCCCTTGGTCAGGTGCACCTGGGTGACCCCGCGGTAGAATTCGGCGGTGCGGTCCCGCGAGCGCTCGGTGAGCCCGCCGACCAGCCGGGGTGTGTTGCTCAGGTCGAACCGAGCGTTGCCGGGATCTATGCGCTCCGGTGAGTATGCGAGGTCGAAATCCGCCCCGGCCCGCAGGCCCGATTCCTCCAGAATGGGCAACAGCAAGGCATCGGTGGTGCCCGGATAGGTGGTGGATTCCACGATCACCAGCTGGCCCGGCCGCAGGTGATCCCGCACGGTAGCCACCGCGGACCGCAGTGGGGTCAGGTCGGGCTGGTCGTCCTCTTTGACCGGGGTCGGGGCACAGACCACCACGATGTCGGCCGTGCCGAGCACCGCGGGGTCGCGGGTGGCGCTGAGCCGCTCGGCCACCTCGGCCAGTTCGGTATCCGCGACGGTGTCGACCGGGGAACGCAGTGCCTTCACCGCATCGACGCGCTCGGTGCTGATATCGAAGCCGGTGACCTGACGGCCGAGGCGCGCCTGCGCGACGGCCAACGGCAGACCGGTGTACCCGATCCCCACGATGACGATATGCCGATCGGTGTCAGCCATGGCGATAATCCTCGGATTCTGATCGGACTGGACCGCAGTTCCGGTCTTGTATGGGTTTCGTGACTCCGGCGATTGCCGACGAGCCGGTGGTTACCAGGACATCCGGTACGGGACAAAGGATTCGCCGTATTCCCAGCAATGCGATCCGCCCGTTGCCGCGTCGATGGTCTGAATATGTTCCAGTGAACGGGGCTGATTTCCCGGGCGCATTTGGGTGCCGTACGCGCGCAGGGCTTCTTCTTTGTCCGCCCAGTGCGCGGATGTGTCGACGTGTACCCACCACGGTTCCCGGTCGGCGGACCAGCGGTCCTCGACTCCGCGGTAGCCGAGCACCAGGCGCGGGGTCGGTTTCAGCCCGGGGCCGTGGATTCGCGCGGCGGCGAAGGCGGCCCGGAATACCGCCTGGTGATCCTGGTGGTAGCCGCCCGCGGCGGGGATGATCAACGTATCCGGGCGCACCGAGGACAGGGAGCATTCCTCGTGGGTCTCGATAAGGTTCACCAGGTCGCGCTGTTTGGCGGTGATATCGAGCTCGCCGGTTTCGTCCACCCAGGCGATCGTCTGCGAAGTGGCGCCGAGAGCCTTGCACGCGGCCTCGAATTCGGTGAGCCGGGTGTGCGGATCGCTGTGTCCGCCCCACATTCGCGCGGAACGCACGGTCACACACAGGACGTGCACGCCGATACCTGCCGCGGCCAGCCGGGCGGCGGTGCCACCCGGGCCGATGGTCTCATCATCCGGGTGCGGTGCGACGAGGAGAACTTGTTCACCCGCCCGCATACCAAAGGGATTTCGTGCACTCTCGTTGATCATCAGCGCCGACTCTTTCGTCTTATGGCCGCGCGTCTTCGTCGAATCCGTGACGCAGAATTCCGTGCGCGATTACGATGATTCTGTACAAACCTCGAGCGGCCGATTTCGGAGAATCCCGAGAACTGTTGAGTCGAAGGCTAATAAGGCGGTGCGGGCCGGGCAACCCCTTGTCCTGCTCCGGCGACCCCTAGTGTCCCCCTGGACCGGAAACCCGGTCAATAGGGGTGGTCGGGAATCAGTCGGCGAGACCGTGCCGGTAGTAGTAGCGTACTGCTTCGCTTCGGTTGCGCACCCCTAATTTCCCGAATAAATTGGTGGTGTGCGTTTTCACCGTGGCCTCGCCGATCAGCATCGCGGTGGCGATCTCGGCGTTGCTCATGCCCTGCGCGATCAACTCCAGCGCCTGGGCTTCCCGTGCGGTCAGCTCGGCGCCGCCGGCGCGCGGCCAGTTCTGCTCGTGCGGCTGGGCGGGCCCGTCCGCGCAGCCCGCGGCGAAGGCGGCGACCAACCGCTCGGACACCGCGGTGTCGAAGGTGGCCTGGCCCGCGGCGGTGGCCCGTAGCGCGGCCGCGATCTGGTCCCGCCCGGCGTCCTTGGTCACGTATCCCTTGGCCCCGGCGTGCAGCGCGGCAGCGATGGATTCGTCGTCGACGTAGGTGGTGAGAACCAGCACCGTGATCCCGGGGTGCTCGGCGGTGATGCGTTTTGTGCATTCGATGCCGTCGAGTACCGGCATGCGCAGGTCCATCAGCACCGCGTCGGGGGCGGCCTCGGCGATCATGGCCAGGACTTCCTCGCCGTTGCAGACGCTGCCGACGACCTCGATGTCGTCCATCAGATCGAGCACCGCGACCAGGCCCTCCCGGATGATCTGCTGGTCATCGGCCACAATCACCCGGATCATCGTGTTCCTCATTCCGGCACCTCAGCGGTCACCAGCCAGCCTGCGCGGCCCGGGCCCGCGGGTTGCCCGGCCACCAGGGTCCCGCTCACCAGCGCGAGTCGTTCCCCCATCCCGACGAGTCCGTAGCCGGGTGGCTGTGCCCCGGATTCCTCCGGTGCGGGGGAACTGGGCATCTCTTCGTTGGAGACGCGCAGCACGAGCTTGGTCGGCGCGTATTCGACAAGCACGGTCACCGGGGAGCCAGGCGCGTGCTTCGCGGCGTTGGTCAGCGCTTCGCGCGCGGCGCGCAGCAAGGAGATCGTGGCCCCCGGGCTGATCGGGCGTGGGGTTCCGTTCGTCTGGTAAGTGACCTGCACCCCATGATCGCGTTGGTGTTCGGCGGCCATTCGCTGTAGGGAAACCGAAAGCGGCGGGGCGTTGCCACGTAGCGCAGCCACCGCACGGCGAGCCTCGGCCAGCCCTTCGTTGGCCAGCCGCCGGGATCGGCGCAACCGCTCCAGGGCCCCCGCGTGGTCGTCTTTCACACTCAGCAGCCCCTCGGCGACGTCGAGCTGCACGCTCAGCGCGCCGAGCGAATGGGCCAGGACGTCGTGGATCTCCCGTGCGATGCGGGCACGCTCGCGCAGTGCAGCGGCTTTCGCGTGTTCATCGTTTTTCAGGTGGGTTTGTTCGAGCAGCAGTTCCGTCTGCAGTGCCTGAACCTGATACTGACGGCGATTCAAGCCGAACAGCGTCGAGACCAGCAGTACGACCGCGTAGCCGAGCATCGTCACCCAGGATTTGTCGGCGATCGCGCAACTGGCCACTTCCACCGCGATGTGCAAACCGGCGAAGACGATGATGAGATTGGCGCTGACCCAGGGCAGTGCCGCGAAAATCCCCAGCGGTACCCCGGCCATCAGGATCGCGGTGCCGTCCGCGCTGAGCCCGGTCACCAGCGTGGGCAGCACAGAGGCCAGGGCGAGGGTCACGGTCGCGGGCCGTGGCAGCGTCCGGTCGAAAACCGCGAAGAACAACCAGCACAGAAAACCGGCCGCGCAGATCACCCAGACCAGCGCCGAGGCCGACGCGGTGAGCAGGGCGACGAGCAGCAGCAGGGTGCCGAAGACCTGGACGACAAGCCATCCTGGCGCGATCCGCTCCGCCAGTCCCAGTTCGGTGTCCTCGTCGCCACATCTGCCCATGGCCGTCAGCTCTTCTCCCGCGACACCAGGAAAAGGCTGGTGCCCAGGAGGGCGACCGCGAGCAGCGCGACTCCGCCGATGACCGGGTATTGCCTGAGCATGACGCTCATGACATGGCCGAGGCCGATGTTGGCGATCGTGGTTGCCGTGTTCATTCCGTACCCCCTCGGGGTTACTCGGAGTCCTTGCCCTGGTGGCCGCTCTTCTCGCGCTCGCTCAGGTAATCCAGCGCCTTGCTGCCAAGGGCGCTCTTGTAACCGTTGCTCTTGCTCAGCTTGCTGCGCACGGCGGGCTCGACCATCTTCTTGGCCTGCTCGAATCGGCCGGTCTTTTTCAGCATGAGCACGACTCCACCCAGAATCAGGAGCAACACGATGATGCCGCCACCGATCATGGCGAATCGAAGTAGCATGAATCCGACTACTTCACCCATGGAAGGTCACCTCCGTATAACTGCCGCCGCACTCGCGACGAGCCTTTGCGTTCCCCGGCCCGAGCCGACCCGATACCGAACACACTATTGCCCGGACCGGGTGGAGTAGCACCTCCACGCGGTGGAGATCCGGGTGGAGGTGGAGCTCTCAGTCCATCGGCAATTCGACCGGGGCCAAATCGGCGAAGAGGTCACCCGGTCCCGGGTTGCCCGCGCAGGTGGTGCCGCCGAACTGCCGCAGTACGCCCCACACCGCGTTGAGCGCCGTGGTCACCGCGCCCTCGGCGAATCCTCCGGTCCATGAGACGTCATCACCGGCGAGGAAGAATCCGCGCTGGTCCGCGTTCAGGTCCTGCTGCATGAAGTGCGTGTACAGCCGCCGCTGGTAGCGGTAGTGGCCGGGCAGATTGGCCTTGAAGGCACCGTTGAAGTTCGGTTCCCGTTCCCACGTCACGGTGATCGGCTTGCCGATCACGTGCTCGCGGATAGGGGCCCCGGGATAGATGCGTTCCAGCGCGGGCAGGATGCTGTCCATCCGCTCCTCGTCGGTGAGCGGGAGCTGTTTGAGCGAGTCGTCGTTCCAGGTGTAAGACAGGCAGATCACCCCGGGCCGGTCTGGGCCGTCATCGAGCAGGTACACGCTGCGCGGTGCCCGATCGGTCAAGGTCATGCTGAGCATGTCCCGCCCGGTGACCGGGTCCTTGTCCTGCCAGAACGGGCGATCGGTGAGCACGAATACCTTGGAAGCGCCCATGTAGTGGGTGCGCTCCACCGCGGTCCAGCATTGCCGGGGGAGCAGCCGCTCATCGGTGCGCACCTTGGTGAGCAGCAGCCGCACGTTCGGGGTGAAGATCGCGGCCGGATACACTCGGCTGCCACCGCCGATGTCCCGCACCGTGATCCCGGTGCCGCAGCGGTCGATGTGCGATACCGCGGGGCGCGGGTGGCCCTCGTGCAGCGCGGCGAGCGAAGTACCGTCCGGCCAGTACGCCAGATCGTGGTGCCGGTGCCTCCAGAGTCCTTCGGGGAGTTGCCGGCTGCCGCCGACGATCGTGTGGTGATCGTCGTCCGCGCGGCCGAACACCACGCGCAGGATCTCCAGGATCGAATTGGGGAAGTCGGTGTCCCAGCCGCCGGTACCGAATCCCACCTGACCGAAGATCTCGCGGTAGCGGAAGGCGGAAAACGACGGCGCGTTCGCCAGGAACTCGTAGAAGGACTGATCGTCGAGGCGCGCGACAAGGCCATTCCAGATCGCCTTCATGCTGCGCACATCCCGGCGGCGGATGGCGTCCTCGATCGCCGAGCGTTCCGCGTTCTCCTGCAGCGCCTTGTCCCAGGCATCGGAGACCTGCTGGTAGATCGAGGGCAGCTCGGCCGCGGTGCGCGCCCAGTGCTCCCGGCCCTCCAAGTCGATCACCGTGCTCGGGGCCGAAGGGCTGAGCGGATTCGGGAACGGCTTCGTTTCCAGTCCCGCCTCGCGGATGTAGTGGAACAGCGTGGTGGCGGCGGTAGGAAAGCGCATGGCGCCGAGTTCGGCGATCGCCTCCGGGTGACCGTCGAAGGAGGGGGAGCACATCCGGCCCCCGAGGTCCTGTTCCGCTTCGTAGACGACCGGCCGCAGGCCCAGCCGGAGCAGTTCGTGCGCGGCCACCATGCCTGCGATACCGCCGCCGATCACGGCGACCTCGGTGCCGTGCGCCTCGGCGGGAACCCGCCCAAGGCCGCCGGGGTGAGCGAGCCAATCGTCGTAGGGGAACGGGAAATCCGGTCCGAACATGGTCAGCGGCGCGGAAATTGCCCCGTTCTCCGAGCGTTCGGGATGGAAGGTTGTCATGATCGTCTCGTGCCTTTCCGCGAGCCGGAGATTCGGTTGCCGAGCACGATTCGAAAGTGGCCGGAAATGGAGACGTGGACCTCGTGCCCGAGGGTGAAAATATTCGAGCGCGAGGCGATCCGGAAACCCTTGGATACCCCTAATTCGGTAATGCGCGGTGCCTGTTACTCAGCGACCTTGGTGCGTCCACACCAGGTGAACACCGGAACCCTGGCTCCGTCGCTGCTGGTGGTGAACTCCCCGCCATGGGCGAAATGCTCGTAACCGGCGCCGTAACTGACCTTGGCGGTGTCGTTGATGTCCTTGACCGTGCACTCGCCGTGCTGACTGATCAGCTCGGCAGGGCCACCGTACAGTTTGACCTTGATTTCGGACATGATCATTCTCCGTATGTTCGCGTGTGTCATCCGAATTACCGAATCGGATCCGGTTACTCTGGTTGCTGTGGTTGAATGAGAGACCAGGTACCGAATTAATGTGTCTTACGTCTCCTTACGATGCCGCGATGATATTGCCATGTCAAGCTGTGCACCTCCTATTCGGACAACACTGTGAACAGGGGTTCTTCGGGTGCCGGTAGGGGTTGTCCGTGGTGTCGGCGAACTGGAATCCTCTTCTCGTAACGTCGAGGAGGGGAGCGTTTTGGACGAGCAGAGCGACTGGCTCCGGATGTTCCATCGCCGGGCGCAGGACGGTCCTCGGCTGGTGTGCTTCCCGCACGCCGGTGGGTCCGCCAGCTTCTTCTTTCCGCTGTCGAAAGCCTTCGCGGAGCGGGAAACCGGCCCAGCGGAAGTGCTCGCCGTGCAGTACCCCGGCCGTCAGGATCGGCGCAGCGAACCGTTCGTGGAAACCATCGAGCAGCTGGCCGATCGGATCGCCGAGGCGCTGACCGGTGTGGACGGGCAACCGCTGGTCTTGTTCGGGCACAGCATGGGCGCCACCCTCGCCTTCGAGGTCGCCCTGCGGATGCCGGGCAGGGTGACCGCCGTTGTCGTCTCCGGGCGTGCCGCTCCATCCGTGCAGCGGCCCGGGGAGAAGCATCTGCTCGGCGATGAACAGCTGATCCGGGAGGTTCGGGCGCTTGCCGGCACGGACGCGGCCCTGTTCGGCGATGACGAGCTGGTGCGCATGGTGTTGCCGGCGATTCGCAGCGACTACCGCGCGATCGAGACCTACCGCCCACCTCTCGGCGCGGCACTCGAGGTGCCGATCATCGCGCTGACCGGCACCGAGGATCCCAGGGTCACCGAAGACGAGGTTGCCGCCTGGGAACGGCACAGCATCGACCGCTTCGAGCTGCATCGGTTCCGGGGCGGGCACTTCTACCTCGGTCATCACCTGCCCGCGATCGTCGATCTGCTTGCCGAGCGGCTCGACTGGGCGCGGCCCGCGGTAGGGGTGACTCGGCCTAGGGGTGGCTAAGGGGTTGTTGCTTCCGGCGCGGCGGGCCTAGCCTCGGCGGTATCGCATCCCTTGCCGTGCCGCGAAAAACGTCCCGGCGAGATCACCTGGAATTCGTCGGCGATTCACAACGGAAGGTGCAGACCGTGCGAGTTTTATGTACTGTTACCGGCTCGCCCTCGCATGCAAGGGCGATGCTCCCGATCGCGCGGGGGCTTGCCGAGGCGGGGCACCAGATCCTGGTGGCTACCTCGAGCTACCTGGTGGCCGTTTTCGACGGGGAACCGGTCGAAGTTCAGGTCACCATGCCCGATCTCGGCGAGATCATCCTGAATATTCGGGAATACTCCGCGGAACATAATGGCGGAGCGCCGGACGAGCGGCTGGATATGATCGCGTTCGGTGGGGGCGAACATGTCACGGCCGCCTTCGAGAAGACGATTCCGATCGCCCGAGAGTTTGCTCCGGATCTCGTGTTGCGCGACGGTTCCGAGTTGGCGGGCGCGCTCATTTCCGAGGCGCTTGACGTGCCGCTGCTTTCCGTGCCGTCCGGGGCGGGCAACACGCTTGATCCCGACGGGCTGCTGGAATTGCTGAACCGGCGCCGCGCCGAGGTCGGACTGCCGGAGAGCGCCGACCGCAACGCGATTTATCGCAATGGCCGGATCGACTGCATGCCGCACCGGTATTCCTTCGCCGACTACGCGCCGCCGCAGGCATTCGCCTATCGCCAGCCCCTGGACATCAAGCGCAATTTAGCGCTTCCCGATGAGGTCGCGCGGCTCTCCGGGGACAAGCCACTGGTGATCGCCTCGATCGGCACCACGCTCGGCATGGTCAAGACCATCCGTGAACAGGGCGTGGAAGCCGATGAACATTCACCGGAAGCAGCGACCCCGCTGGCCGCTATCGTTCGCGGTCTGTCCGAAGTGGACTGTCATGCGGTTGTCGCGACCGGTGGTTATCCTGTCGAGGTTCCGGTCGGGGACAACGTGCACCTCTACGACTGGATCCCGCAGCCGCTGCTGTTGCAGTGCGCGCAGGCATTCCTGACCCACTGCGGTTACAACAGCACCCGGGAAGCGGTCGGTGCCGGGGTACCGATGGCCGGGCTGCCGCTGATGGGCGATCAGGAATACCACGCGGACCGTGCCGAGCGGATGAGTCTTGGCAGGAAAGTGCCCGAGGAATCTGGGGAAGCTATCGCGGAAACCGTCACTGCGCTGCTCGCCGATACTCAGGTGCGCGCGGAAATGCGCCGGGCGCATCGGGAAATGCTCGCCCTGCCCGGGGTGGACGGCGTCGTCGAGCACCTCGAGCACGTGGTGGCCGCGTCGACATGAACCAGCGATCCTGCGGTGAATTCGTCATCGAGGCCACCGGGCTGAGCAAGGCCTTCGGTCCGGCTACAGCGGTGGACGGCGTGGATCTCGCGGTGCGCACCGGCGAGGTGTACGCGATCCTCGGTCCGAACGGGGCGGGAAAGACCACCACGGTGCGGATGCTCTCCACTCTGCTGCGCCCGGACAGCGGGACCGCGCGGGTGCTCGGGCACGATCTGCTCACCGAGCCCGGCAAGGTGCGCGGCCGGATCAGCCTCACCGGTCAGTTCGCCTCGGTGGACCAGGACCTCACCGGACGGGAGAATCTGGTGCTGCTGGCCCGGCTCTTCGGGTTCCGCGGGCGCGATGCCCAGGACCGCGCCGAGGAACTGCTCACGGTTTTCGAACTCACCGAAGCGGGCTCGCGGCCGGTCAAGACCTATTCGGGCGGGATGCGGCGCCGGATCGATATCGCCGCGGGACTGGTGGTCGCCCCGGAGCTGATGTTCCTCGACGAACCCACGACCGGACTGGATCCGCGCAGCCGTAAGCAGGTGTGGAACATCGTCCGTGCCCTGGTGAACGGGGGTACCACGGTGCTGCTCACCACGCAGTATCTGGATGAGGCCGACCAGCTCGCCGATCGGATCGCGGTGATCGATCACGGCAAGGTGATCGCCCAGGGCAGTTCGGTGGAACTGAAAGCGTCGGTGGGCACGGGCGCGGTGCATGTGCACCTCGCCGATCCGGCCGAACGTGAGGCGGCGCAACGGTTGCTGGCCGGTGTCGGCGTTGCGGTGCATCCCGGCGCCGAGCCGGGAACGCTGACCGTGCACATCGCCGAGCACGGCGCATCCGCGGCCGACCAGGCGTGCGCCGCGCTGCAGCGGCTGTCCCAGGCGGACATCGGTGTGGCCACCTTTGGACTCGCCTACCCGAGCCTGGACGAGGTTTTCCTTAGCCTGACCGGAAAACCGGCAGTGGACCAGGCTGCCTGAAGGAGCCATGATGGACAACAGGTCGCCGACCCTCGGCCGGCCGGACGCGGATGACCCAGCCCTGGCGCAGCTGCGCACGGTACTGACCGCGCGGCCTCGCCCACCGCGGCCCGGACCGCTGACCACATCGCTGGTGTTCGGCTGGCGCACGCTACTCAGAATCAAGCATCTGCCCGAGCAGATGATCGACGTGACCGCGTTCCCGATCATGCTCACGCTGATGTTCACGTTCCTGTTCGGCGGTGCGATCGCCGGATCCACGACCGAATACGTCCAGTTCCTGCAACCGGGCATCCTGGTGCAGACCATCGTGATGATCACGATGACCACCGGGAGCTCGTTGAACAGCGATGTTGTCTCCGGAGTGTTCGACCGGTTCCGTTCACTGTCCATTTGGCAGCCCGCGGTGCTGGTCGGCGCGCTGATCGGGGACGCCGTCCGGTACCTGCTCGGCGCGGTCATCGTGCTGGTGCTGAGCCTGATCCTGGGCTTCCGTCCCGAAGGTGGATTCCTCGGCGTGCTCGCCGGGGTCGCGCTGGTGCTGATCTTCTCGTTCAGTCTCGGCTGGCTGTGGACGATGCTCGGGCTGCTGCTGCGCACCCCGCAGTCGGTCACCAGCCTCAGCATGTTCGTGATGCTCCCACTTACCTTCGCCAGCAACATCTTCGTCGACCCCAAGACCATGCCCGGCTGGCTGGAATCCGTGGTGGGCTGCAATCCCATCACCCACCTGACCGCTGCAGTGCGCGCCGCGATGCAGGGCACCCTGACGTCCGGGCAGACCGGCGTGGTGCTGCTCTGGTGCGCGGGACTGGTCGGTGTGTTCGCCCCGCTGACCATGCGGCTGTATCGAACCAAGCACTGAGCGTGCCGATTTTGGTAGGCTCGAAATAAGATCGAACGACTGGAGGAGAACGATGGGTTTGTTATCCAGGCTGGCCGGCGCGGTGACCGGTGGCAAGAAGAGCGGTGTCGAGCGTGACCGGCGTGACCGGGAGCGGTCACTGGAAAAGGAACGCAAGAACAACCGCTGAACAGCCCGGGCGGGCATGGCCAATGCTCGCCCGGTCGGTTGCTGCGGTGGTAGCGAAGCTGGCCGGTACATCAGACGAAGAGCCCTGGTGCGTGTTGCCCAAGGGTGATTCGCGGCGAGTGAGCGAGTCTTGATGCCTGTCTCGAACTGAGATTTCGAATGAAGTCCGGGCCGTGATCGGCCCGTTGTTCCGGGCGCCGAGAGTGACCGGTCTGCCTCCGGTGGAACCTCGCACGGTGGTGGAGGCAATGGCGGGATGTTCTGGAGCGGTTCGGGAAATGGGAACACGATCCACAAGAACTTCAGTCGCTGGGCCGAGCAGGGCGTGTGGGCGCGGGCGGTCGAGAAGGTGCAGCCGACGCGCTTGCTCATCGGCGCGCTCGACCAGATCCGCCACCGCCGCAAGAACCAGGGCCGCCCGATCGGCTTCGGCGATGAGCAACGCCTCCGCTGTCGCGGTCGCACTCTCGTCGAGCGCTGCGTCAGCAAGTCCGGTTGCACCGCGAGCGTCTCGTGATCAGTGGAATGGACGGGCTCACGCTCCTGGGTTCGGCCTCACAGACAGTGGCCGACAACGGCGGCGTTTCACCTCAGCTCTGCGCCGAACGGCGCTCCTGAACCGATCTTTCCATTGAGGCATGCCCGAAAGTAGGCAGGCGCTCAGGACAGACGAACAGCGCCGCTGGTGTAGCGCGCCGGAGGTTCGTTGACAGGTGGTGTGGTACGGGCTTGGTCGGCGGCTTTGGTCCAGGTGAACGGGTGGCAGCGGTTGTTCCGACCGGGGCTGTACGACCGTAGCGAGTGCGTGTTGACGGAGGTAGTGGATAAGACGTTCACCACCTGATCGTTAGACGATTCCCCGACTGGCGATGTGCCGGATCGCGTCCGTGGCGCTCGGGCGTCTCGCGTTCTCGGCGGCAGCCGTGTGCGCTAGGCGACGGTAGCGCTCGTCTGCCAGCGCTTGCTTGACCGCCACCGGAAGCTCCTGAGCCGACTCGACGGTGATCGACACTCCGGCGGCCGCGGCGCGCGCAGCGTTGATCGGCTGCTCGGCGCCCAGCGGCCACAGCACCATCGGCACGCCGTTGACGATCGAACCGAGAACCGTACCCGCTCCGCCGCAACCAACCAGAAGATCGGCGCGATCGAGCAGAAATGCCAGCGGTATGAACGGTACGTAACGCACTTCGCCGCCGTTGATCTCTGTTGTTCCGGCCGTCGGCGCACTTGCCGACCCCGCACGCATCGAGGATCCGATTGTCGCGATCACGTTGACATGCGGACCGGCCACCGCAGCGACGGCGGCGGCGAGCGTGTCCGGATCGGAGAAGATCGTGCCGAGGGTGACCAGTACGGTCGGATTCGACCGATCAGTGAACGGCGCCAGGTCGAACTCTACGTCGCCGGAACGCCGGTGAGCTTGTGCCCGCAGTGGGTGCACCGGATACCTGCTTGTCCAATCCGGATCCTGCAACAACGACGGACATGGGTCGAGATAACTCGACGCCGCGACAGGCACGAGCCCGACCTGGAGGTAACGGTGTGCAGCGAGGCGGTCGATCTCGTCGGTGACCGCGACCGGTACCCCAGGACCGATGCCAACCTGGTGCCAGGCCAGTCCCAGCGCCGCGGCGACCATCGGACCGATCGAGTCGAAAGCCTCGGCCACGACCAAATCCGGGCCCCACATCCGCGCCACTTCGATTGCGTCGGCAGCGCCGAGATCCAGGCGCGAGCCACCGAAGATTTCCCCGATGAGCCCAGGCGTCGGCTGGAACATATCCAGCCCGGTTCGACGCGCCGCGTCGCCGGAGAACTCGGCAGGCATGGCACCCGCCGCGAGAAACTCGACGTCGGTCGGCAACTCTGGCGTGATGTCCGACTGGATACCACCACCGGTCAGCAAGGCCACGGTGTGCCCCTCCTGGGTGGCGGCCCTCATCAAGTCCACCAAGGGGAGGATATGGCCGTAGGCAGGTGTCGCGCTGAATAGGAACCTCATGGTCTCCTCGCTCCGTTTGTATCCCTGACGCGCGGGCGCGGCGGCTCAGCGACGGTCCGGGAAATGTTGCCGATGATACCGCGTCGACTCCGGTTGCCAAGGTTCAGCGTCGCACCGAGATCAGGTAGGTGGGCGCGCCAAAGCCCTTTGGCCGCGATGGGGAACTCGGCACATACCGGCCTTACTTGTCTGGGCGAGTCGAAACGGCAGAGGCCGAGTAATGCAAATCCAATTCACACAACAACTGTGACAAGGGGCATCTCGTGACTCGTGTTGTGGTCGGTGCTTGTCGGGTGTTGCTCTCGGTTGGTGCGGAGCGTGTTGTGCAGGTGCTGCACCGCAACATCCGCACCGAAATCAGTAGACCGGCCAACCGGACACACCGTCACGAGACATCCTTCAGGGCGAGCTGTCTCCGACGATGTCCATCAGCAGCAGCGAGGTCCTGGCTTCGATGACCTGCCGCGGCGAGCGCAGATTGAGGCCGCTGAGCGTCTCGATCCGTCGCAACCTCTGGCTGACGGTGTTGGTGTGCAGTGTCAGCAGCTTGGCCGTGGCAGTCCGGTCAAGATCGCAGTCGAGATAGGTGCGCAACGTATGAAGGAGTTTGGCGTCATGGCTGGTGTCGTAGCGTGTGACGGCGCCAAGGGTCCGTTCGGCGTACCTCCTGAGGTGCGCGGGATCCGCGTATTTCAACAGCAGCGCAGCGGCCCCCAGATCGTCGAGAGCTACCGTGCCTGTGGTCATGCCTTCAGCGATGGCCAGCCGTAGTGCACCCACGATGGCTGTGTACGTCTCCTGGACGCTGTCCTCGATCTCCGATTTCATCACGAGTGCACTGGACCCGGCGTGTCCGACCACCGCACGTCGCAGCGTCTCTTCTCCCGATGGGGCATCGAGGCTCGTCGGCCACAGGGCAACCACCAGATCACGCACCGCCGCTATCAGCGGACGCGGGCGCGCGTGTGAGCTTGAGCGGACTGCCGCGGACGCGGCACGTTGAATCGCTCGTTCGTTGTGCGGAACCCCGTTGCTCGTGGCGCGGACCGCTGTGTTTCCTGGAGTTTCGCACGCGGCCGCGACCAGCAGCCGGTGGGGCTTGTGAAGGTCGTGGCCCAGTAAACTCGCCCGCTCGCGAATCTGCGGCGAGGCGAGGTCGGCCCCCGAGATCAGGTCCGCCAGCAACTCGCCGCGTACCCCCTGCTCGGCCTGGGCGGCCGTGCGCTGTCGCAACATCTCGAGCGAGAGCACCACGGACGCGTGCTCGGCGGCACGAACCCCGAGCGCGTCCAGTTCCGCCGACATGTGCAGCAGCAACGCGGTCGCGACCACCGCACCGTCGAGGAGGACGTTGACGATGACGTGCTGGCCGTCGTCGTGCACCAGTTCGCGTTCGCCGAGTGTCCGGGGTACTCGGCGTGTTGGAACGGCCACTGAGCTGGAGATGGCGTCGCGTGCGGACGGGGGCGAAGCACCTTCCGACTTGGCAAGCGTTTCCCCGTTCGTGTCCCGGATGACGACGCTACATTCGAGAAGACCGCGCAATGTGGTTGCGATGCCCTTGAAGCCGCCGGATCGTACCGCCGCATCGAGCAGCTTGCCGTGGATTTCCTCGGACCGGACGATGAGCTTGTGTTGTGCCCGCAGGTCATCTCGGATGCGACAAGACGTCACTGCGATCGCGGCGTGTTCGGCGAGCAGCTTCATCTGCTCGACCTCGTCGGTGGCGAACCGGTGAGCGACGCTGCGATAGCTGCCCAGCGTGCCCAGCACACCCTCCGATGTGGTGAGGGGCACCGCCAGGATCGAGCGGTAGCCCTGCATTGTGGCGGTGCGGGTCCACTCCGAGTCCGGCTCCTCGTGTACATCACTTGCGCTGCACGGGACGCCGCCGAGGAAGGCCCTGCTCGCTGGCGCTCCTGAGCTGGCGTCCGCCTCGATCCGGATGCGATGATGAGTGTTCACGCGTTCGACGTACTCGTCTGGGATTCCGCTCGCTCCCACGATTTCCAGGCTTTCCCCGTCGGCGGAGGGCATCATGACGGCGCACACGTCCAGCCCCAGCAGGTCACGGGCGGCCGCACCGACCAGGTCCAGTAGGGCCTTCAAGTCATAGCCGGCGTTGACCGCCGCGGTCAGCGATCCAAGCTGTCCGACCCACTTTGTGAGGTCTGGTTCGTTGGCGACGTTCACCTGATGAGTGTGGCCCGCGACAGGGGATCAGCACAATCCATGGCTCCGTCGACATTGTGCAGACGTCCTTGGTCCTGAGACCTTCGTGATATGACCTTGGCCGGTTCCTGATGACGCCCTCGCACGATGCCAGAACGCAGTGGCGTTCAGCAGACCGCCACTAGCGGGCTTGTTCGCTCGAATCGTCGGTGTCGGCCCCAGGCGTTGGCGCACGAGGCGTTGTAGTAGGCGGAGCCAACGGCGGTCGTGCTGGTCTCGGAGTGCGACATGCCGGTGACGCCGCGCCTTCCGATCAGGTGTTTCCGCCTATGACCGGATGTCCCTTGGCCGGACCGTAATCCGCTCGACTAGCGCATCGCACCCAGTAGCAGTGTCGAGAAAGGACCGTAAGTCGAAGATCGATTTTCGGGACGACCGTATCGGATCAAGGAGGGTGACACCGAGAGTGGGTTGGGTAGTTTCAGCAAGACCGCGAAGCGAATCCTTGTCCGCGAGCGCTTCACGTGCGTTCATGCGTGCGAGCAACCTTTACCGTGCCTCGATTTTTTATGTTTTGACCTCGGATCCGCGACGTGCGGAATATTGGCGGGTTAGCCAGGATTGCTTCGGTCGTGCGATGGAACTGCGCCGGGTACCTGTTCGGACTGTGAGCATTCCGTTCGAGGATGCCAGGCTGCCTGGCTATTTTTCTCCGCGGGGGCCGGTGACCGGCCGACTCTGCTTGCGATCGGCGGGTTCGATTCCACCGCCGAGGAGGTGGCGACGTGGATTGGGTTGGCGGCGCAGGAACACGGTTGGAACTGTCTCGATTTCGAGGGACCGGGACAGTGGGGCGCGCTGTACGACAGCCTGGGACTGATCATGATCCCGGACTACGAGAGATCCGGTCTCGGCCGCCTTGGACTTCGCTTGCGCGCTACCGGAGGTTGACTCGGAGCGGATCGCGCTCGTGGGCTATTCCCTCGGTGGTTACCTCGCCCCCCGGGGCGTTCGCTTTCGACAGTCGCATCCGGGCTTGTATTGCGAACTCGTTCCTGCCGTCGGTCTTCGAGCCGTGGACGGGGGTGTGGCTGCGGTCGTTGACCGAGTTGAGTGGTGATGCGTTCGATGCCGCGTTCACTGAGACCGCGAAGTCGAACCCAGGCACTGCGTGGACTTTCGACCACGGGCAGTGGGCACTCGGACTCGGCAGGCCGTCCAGCTTTCTCGACATCTGGAATGAGTACACGCTGTTCGAGCATGTCGAACGTTTCGACCGTCCCTTTCTGAGCATCTTCGGCGAATCGGAATTCGCCGGGTTCACAGGTGGTCACAACATCACGGGATAGGCCAGCCGGATGCTCGGGTTCTTCGCGGACGCCCCGAGCTATTGCGAGACTACGTCTTCACCGAAGAGGAGGGCGGCTCGACCCACTGTCTGATGGGTGGTATCACGCAGGGCGCTGCCGGGACGATGTCGTGGTTGGAGAACGTGGTGGGCGAGCATTCCGCACGCGCTGAGCGGAACATCAGAGAAGGCAGCAGGACTCGGTATCCGGGCCTCGCGAGGGTCATGCGGAGCGCGTTCGGCGAACCGGTCGAGGCCGGGCTTCGCCAATTGGCAGCCAAGCCCTCCGGCACGCCGCTGGCGATCTGAGGGCCGGTCGGATCAGCGCGGTTCCGGGGGCCGCTCGGGGACAGCTGAGACCGGCAACCCGCAGATCACGCTGCGAGGGCCCAAAAGACGTGATCATCTCATCGAGGGGTGGGACGGGGCAATGTCGCCAGAGACATTCATCGCGAAAAATCTGTGGTGACGGCGACGCAGGCGTGAGCCTGTCGTCTGCGGCATAGTGATGCCAGGGACCGATGCACGACGGAGTGCCGGGTCCAGAGGCGCGCTGTCTCTCGGACGGGCTCCACCCATCGGGAACGTCGGTGCAGGATCCGGGGCGGTTCCGGCAACCGGTGAGGAGGAAAGTAGGTGGATCTTCAGAGGATCGCTTACGCGACCGGCCTCCGGCCTTCCTGGCAGTGCAGCTCGGCCCCGGGACAACCGAGAGGAGTCGATCGCGCTCGTCAGTGAACTCTGCCTGCGATACCGCTATCGGACGTGGTGGGCGACGGCGATCAGCGACGGGCCCTCAGTTCCGTCTCTCCTGAGGCGCTTGTTCACGCGGGGCACATCGTTTCTTGTCGACTGGCTTTCGAGAGCCACCGCCGGAAATTGCGAGCGGTCGAGTTCCTGCGTGCCGCGCTCCTTGCCATGGCTGATAAAGCGCGAGTCGCGAACGGTGACGCCGAACGCGTGCTGTGGTTCAACGTGTAGTGCTGATCTCCAGATGATTCTAAGACAGTGGCTCTTTTTTGAAAGGTAGGTTTTTGTGCTCGCGACTATTGTTCGGAAGGGTTTGGTTAGTGTTGTGGCGGTGTGTGGGTTGGCGGTTGTGGTGGTGCCGTCGGCTGCTGGCGCGACGGCCCCAACGGTGACGGTCGCGCCTTCCGGGCATGCCGGGTTCACACCGCTGGTTGGGCTTGTGGCGGAGCGGATCCTGTTGGCGGACAAGGTGGCTGCCGCCAAGTTCGGTACGAGTACGCCGATTGAGGACCCGGAGCGTGAACGGCAGGTGCTTGATGATGCGGCCGCGCGTGCCGAGAAAGCGGGAATCGACAGGAAGCGGACGGTCGAGTTTTTCCGTGTTCAGATCGAGCAGAGCAAGGTCGTTCAGCGTGGGCTTTACGACCTGTGGACACGGCATCCCGAGCTGGCTCCGACTCGGCGGCCCGATTTGGGGAAAGAGGTGCGGCCAGAACTGGACCGGATCACCGTCGAGTTCATCGACCAGCTTGCGGCGACCGTGAAACTGCGTCGCCCCGCCCTGGGTTGTGAGGTCTTGCTTGCACCGGCCGAGGCGAAGGCCATCGTCGGCTATGGCTTGGATTGGTTGCACACGCGGGCGCTGCATGGGGCGACGTCGACGGTGTGCAGCTTCTGAAGCGCGGGCAGTCTGGCCGGAATCAACCCTGAGAGCGGGAAACGGAACCGGTACGAAAAACGCGATACAAAGGAGTAAAGCCACCATGTCTTCCGCTGTGCATCCCGGGATCGACACTGTTGTGAAGCTCCTGCACGAGCGGTTGCCGGTAGCGGCAATCGTCACCGAACCGACCGAAGTCGCCGCGCAGTGCCACCTGTGGAATGCCCGGGTGAACGGGCTGCCCGCGGTGTTGGTGCGTTGCCGTGGGGTCGCCGATGTTCAGGCTGTCGTGCGCGCGGTCGGTGCGGTAGGTGTGCCGGTCTCGGTGCTGGGTGGCGGTCATGATTGGACGGGCAGTGCCATCGTGGACGGTGGCGTGCTCATCGATCTGCGCGGGATGCGTCAGGTCCGCATTGAGGGCAGGGTCGCCTGTGTCGCCGGTGGTGCCACGGTCAGCGATGTCCTCGACGCGGCACGCCCGTACGGTGGTGCGGCCGCCGTCGGCACTGTCGGCTCGGTGGGGTTCGCTGGGCTGACACTCGGCGGTGGTTACGGAACCTTGATCGGTGTTGTCGGGCTCGGTGTCGACAATCTGCTCTCTGCCGAGGTGGTTCTCGCAGATGGCCGGGTCGTCACTGCCGATTCGTATCATGAGCCGGAGCTGTTCTGGGCGCTCCGCGGCGGTGGGGCGAACTTCGGGATCGTGACGGAACTTCGCACGCGCTTGCATCCGCTGGCGGTCGTGACCACGGGAATGATCGCGTTCCCGATGGACCAGGCACGATCGGTGCTGCGCGGCTGGCGAGACCTCGTGGCCTCGGCCAGCGATTCGCTTGATGTGATGTTCGGTGCCATGACCACACCGGCCGGCAAGGTCGTTTTCACCAGCCCGACCTGGTCGGGTGATCCCGTCCTTGGTGTCGAGCAAATGGACGCGGTGCGGGCACTCGGTGAACCGATGATCGATGATGTCGGCGACCATGCGCTCGCCGATGCCGTCCATTCGCTGGATGAGCTGTTCCCGTATGGCGGCAACTATCAGCTCAGTTCGAGGACCCTTCCCGGGCTGACCGATGCGGCTATTGATTCGTTCATCGCAGCAGCCGAAGCGATGCCGGCCACCTGTTGTCTGAACGTGCATCATTCGCACGGCGCGGCCACGCGCGTGCCCGCCACTGAAACCGCGTACCCGTACCGGGACGAACATCTGGTGGTCGAGATCATCGGGGCCTGGCCGGACGGTGACGGCGCGATCGAATCGGCGTGGGTACACGACACCGAAAAACAGCTCGGGACCCACGCGGTTCCCGGTGGCTGGGCGAACCTCATGGCGCCAGGTGATCACCGTGTGCAGGATGCCTACGGAATCAACACCGAGCGGCTCGTACAACTCAAGGCCCAGTACGACCCCGAAGGGGTGTTCACCGCGATTCCGCTGCCGACCACATCGGATTGACTCGTCACGATTCCGCGTGGCCAACCGACGCGGGACTCGTCGTGCAGGGCCGGTTCGTAGGGGAGGCCGGGGGCGACTTCGAATCGACGAAGCCCTGAACGCGCACTACAGTTGATCAGATTTCCTTTGGTGAGAGGAAGTTGTATGCTTCTGTTGTTCAGTGCCACCCCCGCGTACGGGCACGTTCTGCCGCCGCCGGGAGCCGGTGCAGTTCACCCGCCCGCCTTCGCCGGGCCCGGCAAGCCGACGGTGCTGGCCACTCTGGGCACATCTTCTCCGACCCGGAGCAGCTCGCCGCGACTGTCTCGGCGGTGACCGGCCAGGACGTCAACGTGCTCGCGACGGTCGGGCTTTCGGTGCGCAATCCCGGTCTTCGCCGCCCCGCAGTCCGGCGACCGCGTGCACTACCTGCCGTTCGTGCCGCTGGACCAGCCGCTCGGTCGCGCTGCACCTGGTGATGGACAACTACGCCGCGCACAAGCACCCCGCCGTCAAGACCTGGCTGGCCAGCCACCCGCGGTTCACGGTGCACTTCACCCCGACCCACGCCTCCTGGATGAACCTCGTCGAAGTCTGGTTCGGCATCGTCGAACGACAAGCAATCCGGCGAGGCGTGTTCAAGTCCGTCAAAGACCTCAACACCAAGATCCGCGCCTTCATCGACGGCTGGCACGACCGCGCCCATCCGTTCGTGTGAACAAAGACCGCCGACCAGATCCTGGCCAAGGCCAACCGTCCAACAACTTCAAATCCGTGACACACTAATAGGCGAGTTCTCCGATTCCGCCGTCGGTGCGTAGCACGATGCCTGTGGTGTGGGCGGATTCGTCCGAGGCGAGGTGGACGGGTGCTCGCTGGCGATGGTCGGTAGTGGATCCTGCGATCGCCGGGCGGCTTCATCGAGTTTTCCTGCGAGTGGCCGGTGATCGCGACAGATGCCTTCTCGGTGAGGGACTCGCGGGCGGTCTTGGGGCCGATTTCGTTCGGTTGGCGTCGGGATCGATGGTCTGTGGGTGTGCTCGGGCGTGGCCAGTCGATGATCGTGGGTCATGAGCACGTCTTCATGGCCGTGTTCTTGAGTGTCTGTGGGCGGTCGGGTGTGTTTGTCAGGGTTCGCCCCAGTTCTGTTCGAGTGCGTCACGTAGCATTGTTACGCGTCGTTGTCCGATGCGGTCGGCCAGTTCGGTTTCCAGGTCGGCGAGCAGTTTCAGGGCTTCTCGGCGGCGGGTGAGGCCTTTCTGTGTCAGTACGACCAGTTTCGATCGTGCTGAGTGTGGGTCTGGTGTGACTTCGAGGAGTCCGAGGGTGACCAGGCGGTGGACCATTTGATGGATTGCCGGGGTGCTTATGCCGATCAGCCGGGCGAGCTCGGACATCGGCATGCCGTCTGGGTCAAGCTGACTCAGCAGCGTCACGTTCGCCGGGCTTACTTCGCCGGTGTCGTTTTCGAGGCCTGCTGTCACGGCACCGCGAAACCAAGTGTGTGCTTTCCACAGTAGTTTGGCGAGTGGTTCTTCGGAGGGTTTGTCTTTCGTTGGCACCGTGCTACTGTAGCAGCCAACCATTAGGTTACTTAATAGTCTATGGCATGGCTGATGCGGCGTGCCGCAGGAGGATCCCGTCGAGTGGCCCGAGGGTTTCGGGCGCACCGACGGTGATGTCAGTGGGTTTTCCGGTGAGGATCACTGGTCGGCGACCCATCTACGATGAAAGGTAGTCTTATGAAGTTGATCGCTTTGGAGGAAGCGTTTTGGTGCGACGAATTGTCGACCGAGGGTACACCGATGGGGCATATTCCGGTGAAGTCCGAGGTGCTGGCTGACTGGCGGCGGAGGCTGGTCGATTTCACCGAGTACAGGCTCCCGGAGATGGACGAGCACGGTGTCGATATGCAGGTGCTGTCGCTGACCGCGCCCGGGGTCCAGGGGCAGCCGGATTCGCGGATCGCGGTCGCTGATGCTCGCGTGGCGAATGATTTCCTCGCCACGGTGGTCGGTGAGTATCCGGGTAGGTTTCAGGGTTTGGCCGCTGTTGCGCTGCAGGATCCGCATCAGGCAGCCGTCGAGCTGCGGCGTGCTGTGACGGAGCTTGGCTTGTGCGGGGCTCTGGTCAACGATCACACACTGGGGCATTTCCTGGACGAACCGCAGTATGTGCCGTTCTGGGAGGCGTTGCAGGATCTCGGAGTCCCGCTCTATGTTCACCCGAATCCTGTGCCGTCGGACGATTGGACTGTCCTGCAAGGACATTCGGGTCTGGATCACGCCACCTGGGGCTGGAACCACCGGACTGGTGGACATGCGCTGCGGCTGATCTTCGGTGGGGTTTTCGACCGGTTTCCCGGTGTCCGGATCATCCTGGGGCACATGGGGGAATTCCTGCCCGCTCAGTTGTTTCGTATCGATACCCGCTACCGCGATCTCGAGCCCGAGTATCAGCCCCCGCTCAAGAAACTCCCTTCTGAGTACTTCGGCACGAACATCGCGATCACGACATCCGGGGTCTTCTCGAGCCCGGCGTTGATGGACGCGATACAGATGATCGGTATCGATAATGTCATGTTCTCGATCGACTACCCGTATGAGTCGACCGGTCAAGCAGTCGAGTTCCTGCGTGCCGCGCCCCTTGCCATGGCTGATAAAGCACGAATCGCGCATGGTAATGCCGAACGCATACTACGGCTCAACTCGTAGTGCTGATCTCCGGATGATTCCCGCACAGCCATCTTTGTGAAAGACGGACGCGTACCACCGGCTCGCTGATCCGAAGGCGGCGCGACGCTCCTCGGCGATGCCGCGCGCTCCAGCGTTACGAGGAACTGTGCATTCCCCGCACCACCCGGCTCCAGACCGTCAGCCGCGGCCGCTCCCAGGTCAACCACCTTCCCGACGGCCCGCAATAGCGGGCCTGCGACGCCGCGTTCGCCGGGGAAGACTCGCTGGTCGTGAATGGCTGGATCTACGAATACGACCCCGCATGTAGTTGTGCCCTATGGGATAGCCATCGCATTAGTATTCGCGGCCAAGGGTTCGCCGATAGATACTTCATGCGCGGTCCCAACAAGACGACAGTGACGGGCTTTCGACAGCGGGAGTCGTTGATTGCCCCACGCGAGCGGTGATCAATTCTGCTCCTGAATGAAGCCGCCGAAGGTCGTCGCCAGCCTCGACGCATAACCGGATGGGGCTGCGGCAACCGCTCGGGTCTGCGCGGTCTTGTCTTCAACCACAATGAGGTGATCAAGAAGAGATGATGAGCGCGAACCCGACTGCCCAAATTGAAGAAATCCTCTCGGCACTGTAGCGGAAATTACGCTTTGGTGACGTCGAAGCCGCGCTCGAGCTGTTCGACGCCGACTGCTACTGGCGCGACCTGGTGACTTTCACCTGGAATATCAAGACGCCTGAGGGCAAGCCGGAGATCCAAGCCATGCTGGAGGAGCGGCTGGACCGTGTCCGCCCCGATGATGGGGTCGGTGGCAACGCCGAGCTTTCGCAGGACTCCGATGGCGTCGTGGAAGGGCTTATTCGCTTTGGCACCGCGGTTGCTCGAGGCCATGGCTACGTCAGGATCAGGAATGGGCGGATCTGGACGGTTGAGGACCGCGATTAGCAGTTCGAAGGGCCACGAGGAGGCTTTGGGTCAACTCCGCCCCTCCCATGCCGTCGGAGACGGAGCGGGCCCCGGGCACGGCGAGGATTTCGGCTCGGACAGACAGCCGTACGTACTGATCCTCGGCGGTGGGCAGGGCGGCATCATGCTGGCCGCTCGGCTGCGTCAGCTCGCCGTGCCGACCCTGATCGTCGACAAGAACGAACGCCCGGGCGACGGTTGGCGCAAGCGCTACAAGACGTTGGTGCTGCACAATCCGATCTGGGAGAACCGGTTCCCGTATCTCGACTTCCCCAGGACTGGCCGGTGTTCCTGCCCAAGGAGCAGTACGCAGAGTGGCTGGAGACCTATACGCGGTTGATGAGGCTCAACTTCTGGGGCTCAGCCCCTGCGACGTCCGCGACGTACGACCCCGCCGTCGAGGCATGGACGGTCTCCGTTGAACGAGACGGCGAGACGGCGAGACGGCGAGACGGCGAGACGGCGGAGCTCCACCCACACCACCTGGTCCTGGTCAACGGGGCGTTCGGCGAAAAGCCGCAACTGCCCGACTTCCCGGGGCAAGGGCTGTTCCAGGGTGACCAGTTGCACTCTTCACAATTCGTGGACTCCGAGGGTGTGGGAGGCACGAGGGTGGTCGTCGTTGGTTCCGGTGTTTCTGCGCACGATGTGAGTGCGGCCCTGGCGTCAGCAGGGGCCGACGTGACCATGATCCAACGCTCGTCGACCCACCCGGTTCCAACCCCGTGAACGGGGCAATCCACTCCGGCCCCGACGCCGAGATCACCTGCACCACACCGTGATCAACTACCGGACAGGCCAATCCCGCACCGGGTTACGAGACATCCCTTAGGCGGCCCGCTTCAGCCGGGGCGCTGCGAGCCGTACCGGACCGGGAATCATCTGGACTCGAGCGCCTGGACCGGGTCGAGCACGCAATGTGTTCGGCCGTAAACGGTGAACATGCATTTGTTGTTGTGGTTGCAGCGGCCGCGTGCGGAGTTGTCGGACTGCATCCGCTTGATCAGGTCGGGTTCGCGCAGCAGAGCGCGGCCCATCGCCACGAAGTCGAACCCCTCGGCCAATCCCGTGCGGACGTGATCGAGACTATTGATCCCGCCGAGCAGGATCAGTCTCGTGTTCGCGACCGCCGGGACGAACTGTCGCGCCGACTCGAGCATGTACAGGTCCCGATAGGGGTACTCGCCGAGGATCTTCTTCCCGAATAGTTTGATGCCGGTCCTGAACGGCTGCTTCATAACCGACGCGAATTCGTGGACCGGTATGTCGCCGCGGAACAGGTACATCTGGTGCAGGACTGACGAGCCCTGGGTGAGTTCGATGGCGTCGAGGCGGCGATCCCGGTCGAGGATCCGCGCGGCCTGGATCGACTCGTCGAGCCTGATGCTGCCGCGGATGCCGTCGTCCATGCTCAGCTTGGCGGTCACCGCTATCCGCTGTCCCACGACCTCGCGCACGCGCTGTGCGATCTCGACGGCAAGCCGGGTGCGATTCTCGATGCTGCCGCCGTATTCGTCCTTACGCCGGTTGATCCACGGGCTCAGGAACGAACTCGGCAGATACAGATGACCGAAGTGGAGCTCGACCGCGTCGAAACCGGCGTCGACGGCAACCTGTGCCGCCTCGCTGAACTGATCGATCACCTGCCCGATCTGCGATCGCGTGATTGCCCGGCACAGAGCGAATGTCGACGGGTTGAGGAAGCGGCTCGGCCCGAGGGCGGTGACACCCGTGATCCGTTTCGACGCGACGACCCCGGCGTGTCCGAGCTGCGCCGAGATCGCGCTGCCGGCGTCGTGGACCGCGTCGGTCAGCTTCCGCAGCCCTGGGAGCGTAGCGCGGTTCATCACGAGCTGCCCGGGTGCGCTCGCTCCCTCCGGCGTCACGCAACAGTAGGCGACTGTGGTCATGCCGACGCCGCCGCGGGCAAAGTTCACGTGGAAGTCGATGAGGTCATCGGTGACCAGTCCCTCCGGCGAACGACCTTCCGAGGTGGCAGCCTTGACGAACCGGTTGCGAAGCGTCACCGGGCCAAGGGTGGCAGGGGCAAACGGATCAACCTGTGTCATGTTCGTCAACCTCCGGGAGGACACCTCGGCCCACGCCCCGGGCCGGGCGCTGTGTGAGTTCCGGTGATCCTTCCGGCGCCGTGCCGACGGAAACCAGGATCGTTTCCGCTCAGCGGCATCGGGCCAGGTCGAACGCTCAGGCGTGGTTTCCCACTGACCGGGATGGCCGCTGGCGCGGAGACCTCGGAGAAGGTTTTGCTGAGTCGTGTCCACGGCCGCGGGCACCCGTGGCCGTCCGCGACTGTCGAAGAGGTGGCGATCTCAATCAAGGACGAACCGCGCAGCGTCACTCCTCCATCGACTCTCGGTCGACTCTCGCTCGTGATGGATCTCTTCCGTGATCGCCCGCGGCTGACCCTGACCGACGTCTCCCGCGGAACGGGTATCCCGCGCACCAGCACCCTTCGCATGCTCGACCACCTGGTTCGGATCGGCTGGCTCCGGCGTCGTGGCGCCGAGTACGAGCTGGGCGATGCCCTCGCCGAACTCGGAGCGCTCGCCCTGTATCGCAGCAAGTTCGATTTGGTGGTGGCGCCTCTGCTCCGGGAACTGCATCGCGTTACCGGGTGTGTCGTGCACCTCGGCGCGCTCGAAGGCGACAAGGTCCGCTATCTCGAGAAGGTCGGAGTGTCTCCGGACTGGGCCGGGGTTGCCGCTACCTGGGCCGGAGCATGTATCCCTGCCCAGTCGTCGGCGATCGGGAAGGCGCTGCTTGCTGCTGCTCGACGACCCCCTGGCGCCCACGGTGCGCCTTCCCGAGGTGCCCGGCCCCAGCCGGAAACTGTCTTCGTCGAATGTGGTGCCGGATTCGGCTGCATCGGTGTTCAGGTCGGGGATCTGGGCGGTACAGCTGTGGGCGTGTCGGTGACCGGGCCGGCGGACCGCCTGCGGTTCGATCAGCGCTATGCGGCGCCCGTTCAGATAGCGGCCGCCGCCATCGCGCAGTATCTCACCTCGGCACAGTCGGCCCCAGGACCGACGAATCATCGATCCGTGTGACAGGAGTGTCCGAAGACCCTGCGATGTCGTGGTCCTGAACTGGGGCAGGTCCGATCACCGGACGCGGTCGTTGCGGCGGCTCGCCGGGGCTGCCAGCTTATGGCTATGCCATCCGAACTCAGTCTCACCGTGGCCGAGCAACTGTCGGCGATCGAGGAGATCAAGCGCACCTTCGCGGCTCGGCTACACTGCTTGGACACCAAACAGTGGGAGGTCTATCCGAGGCTCCACGCCGACGATGTCGTGTCCGAGACTTGGAGCGGGCTGCCGGACGACAAACAGCCCCGGACCGAGAACACCTCCAATCGCGTGGTAGGCAAGGAGAAGCTGACCCGCGCGATCAGCGCCGTGCTCGGCGGGCCGACGGCAGTGACGACCGTGCACCACGGTCACACCCCGGAGATCGAACTCACCTCGGACACCACGGCGCGGGGAATCTGGGCGATGGAGGACAAGCTGTGGTGGAAAAACGGTGACCACGAGGAACACCTCCACGGTTATGGCCACTACCACGAGGAGTACCGGAAAACGAACGGCCGCTGGCTGATCAGCTATCGCAAGCTGACCCGGCTGCGGGTCGATCAGACCGAACGCTTCTTCGACTATCTGGCCCCACTGTGAGCACCCTGTTCACGCCGCAGGGAATCCGCTCACGGCAGTTGCCGAATCGAATCGTCGTGTCCCCGATGGCCAGGGAGCACTCGCCCGGCGCGGATGTTGCTGCCTGCTACAGGCGGCGCGCGGCACTGGTCTGATCGTCACCGGGAGGGCCGCGATCGACCACCCGACCGCGGCAGACAGTCCGTCCCTACCGCGCCTGCACGATGACAGGGCATTGGCCGGCTGGCGCACCGTCGCCGACGAGGTTCATGCCGCCGGCCGGGTCATCCCGCAGCTGTGGCACGTCGGGCCGTTGTGGGGGGCAATGGCACCTGTCGACTCGGCACTCGTGCCGATGCGGCCGTCCGGCCTGTCGGGCCAGGTGGGGCGCACCGGGTACCCCGAGGACTACCTCGCACGGGCGAGTGTTCCGACCGCGGCGACGACCGAGCGGGGCATTCAGGAAGTCATCGGCGCTTACGCGCGTGCGGCTCGCCATGCCGTCGGCATCGGGTTCGAGGCGTGGCGAGCCACGCCGGACACGATTACCTCATCGACGCCTTCTTGTGGAAGGAAACCAATCGGCGCACCGACGACTGGGGCGGCGATCTGCGGCGACGTACCCGCTTCCCCGTCGAAGTCGTCCGCGCGACCCGCGGCAAGATCGGGCCCTGCCTGCCCATCTTCCACCGCTGCTCGTTCGCACAGAGGCGACTTACTCGTGCGCAGATACCATCCGTGGCGACGAGTGCGACGTTGACCGCGCGGTGCGGTGATCGAGCACAAGAACAGGATACATCCGCGCAGAAATTAGTCCACTGTGGACGGTGGGTGATCCGATGGCGCGGATCCGGCGTCGAGATAGAGGTGGGCTGCGGGGTGCTCGCGTAGGTAGGAAGCCGGGCATTCGGTGGAGATCGGGCCGAACAGCGTTCGCTCGATGGCGGGTTTCTTCCGTTCGCCCACGACCGTGCAGACCAGCGAACGCGCGGACAGCAGGCTCGGCAGGGTCAAGGTCAACGCCTCGGGCGGAACGCTTTCGAGGGTCGGGAAACAGCCGTCGTTGACCTGCTGTACTCGGGAGGTCTCGTCGAGGGTGACCAGGCGGGTCGGTTGCGGATCGTGTCGCTGGGCATGCGGGGGATCGTTGAACGCGAGATGGCCGTTTTCCCCGATGCCCAGCAGGACGAGATCGAGAGGCCGTTCGGCGACGAGGTCCGCGTAGTGCCGTTCTCCGGAGCGTGGGTCGCCGTCGAGCCGCATCCGGTGCACCGTGCCAGGGCGCACGAAGCCGAACAGGTGGTTGTCGAGGTACTCGGCGAACGTTCCCGGAGCCCCAGGGCGGAGGCCGACGTAGTCGTCGAGCTGGAACGCGACGACGCGGTCCCAGTCGATTCCCTCGGTGGTGCGCAGTTGCCGGAGGCAGAAGTCCTGCGACGGGGCCGCCGCGAAGGCGACGCGGGCGACCGGTTGGGTGCCGAGCAGGTGGCGGAGCAGATGTGCAGCCTTCGTTCCTGCCGCCGAGCCCGCTTCGGCCGCGGTGGTGCACACCGTGGTTTCGAGAGCGCTGTCGTCGATGGTGAACGAGTTCATCCGGTTTCCTTGAGGTGTGCGTCGATACGGTTGAGTAACAGCAGTGCTCGTGCGATGTGGAACGGATCCTTGACCGGAAGTGCGACCACCTGATCCAGCGGAAGCCCTTGTCGATCCCGGACCTGAAGCCACTCCTGCCCATCCGGGCTGGGAAAGGTCGCGAGGGTGTAGTCGCGAATACGCCGGTACCACTCGGCCAGGTCACGGCGCCCGGAACACAGCGCGAGTAGCCGCGTGGCGTAGAGGGCCTCGACGTGCACCCACCACAGCTTGACGTCCCAGGACTGCTGAACCAGCGTTTCGTAATGATCGTCGCCGAAAAGACGGCCGACCGGACGGTGCGGGGTGCGCGCGGGGTGGCCGTCGACGTAGCGGAACACTCCGCCGTACGAGTTGTCCCAGCCGAGTTCCAGGCATCGCACCGCCAGATCCGGGAGCCACTCGGGCAGTGCCCGGTCCCCCCGCGCTCGCGCCGCGTGCACGGCCATCCAGAGCGCTTCGAGCAGGTGCCCTGGAGTGACGTGCCGGGCGAGCAGGGTGTCACGGTCCTCGGCCCGGTCGGGCCGTAGCTCCCACCAACGATCGCGTTGCCACAGGCCCGTGTGCTGTGCGTCGCCGAGAAATCCGGTCAGCGCCCTGTCGACGACGGCAGCACTGTCGCGGCATCCGGTGATCTCGTGGAGTTCGGTCCCGACGTTGAGCAACAGCATCAGCGGGGCTGCGGCGGCGAAGCCGGGACGAACAGGGTATGGCTCGGAAGGGGCGACCCGGTCGACGATCCGCCGCTCGGCGTGACACAGCAGTGCCGTCGCCGTATCCGTCCACAGGGCGCGCTCCGACTGCCCTTCCGCCACGGCGGCGCCGCCGATCAGCCCGAGCGCCGCGAACAAGTCCGCCAGGACGCTGCTGCCCGCACCCGTGGGAGCGGATCCGTCCGCCGCCGCACGAAACGCAGTCACCGGACCGTCGAGCAGCACATGCTCGACGAGGAACCTACTGGTGGCGCGAGAGCGCCGAGCCCACGGCTCCGGATCGAGGCTGAGCATCCCCGCGCGGCCGTCACGGGCGATGTGGGCGCACAGCCATGCCCACCGCCCTTGCGACCAGGTGTACTTGTCGGTGGTGAGAAGCGTCCCGTCGTTGGAGAAGCAGGTGCGTACCCCGCCGAGTTCGTCGTCGGCGCCGTTGTCCTCCCACCACGGGAGAATGCTCGTCTCAAGCAGGGCGCGGGCACGTGGCGTCATCGTGACACCACCGCCGTGACGGGAGAATCTGCGCGGATGGCATCGACCAGTTCATCGGAATCGTTGTCCCGCCAGGGAAACAACCACCCACATGCGCAGTAGACGAGTACCGAAGCGACGACCGGGCCCGCCACGGTGATCGACTGGGCGGTTCCCTTCGACAGTGCGGCGAGTGCATCGGCGAAGGCATACCTGGTGAGTGCGAACACCACGATCCCGGCGGTCCACGACACCAGCGCCGCCGCGGGACCGCACCTGCGGAACAGGGGGAGCATACCGAGCAGCATGGGCACCGCGATGGGGCCGACCAGCGCGCCGAACCACAGCACCAGCAGGCCGAGTACGCCGCCGAACGAACCCGCCGACAGCGCGATGGCCAGCGAAGCGGCGATGAACAGGAACGTCGCCGCGCGCCCCGCGAGCAGTTCTGTCCGCCCGACGAGCCGGCCGCGGGAACCACGCAACGCGGGAACGATGTCGCGAACGACCACCGAGGAGATCGCGTTCGCATCCGAGGAACTCATCGCCATGGTGTGGGCGAACATACCGGCGAGCACCAGACCGACGAGCCCCGGCGGCAGCAAGTGGGTGACCAGTTGTGCGTAGGACTGCTCCGGCTTGTCCAGACCGGGGAGCAGGACCGGCGCCGCCCACATCGGGAAGAACAGCACCAGCGGCCACACCAGGTAGAGCACTCCGGAAAGCACCATCGACTTGCGGGCGGCTGACGAGGTGGGCGCGGCGATGAAGCGCTGCGCGAGATTCCAGGTTCCCCCGTTGTAGGACAGGAGATTGATCAGGCAGTAGGCGAGGAAGAACGGGGCGGTCAGGCTCCCGGCGAAGGGCGCGGAGTGCGTAGGTGGCAGCCGGTCCCAGACGGTACTCACCGCCGAGAGCCCGCCGAGTTCGTCCAACACCGCCACCAGCATGGCGAGTGCGGCGATCAGTTGAATCACGAACTGCCCGAAGTCGGTCAACGCGTCCGCCCAGAGCCCGCCCACCGTCGAGTAGATCAGCGTGACCCCGCCGACGAGCAGAATGCCCGCCGGAACGGAGATTCCGGTGAATGCGTTGAGCAGTACCGAGCTGGCGGCCCATTTCGCGGCGACGTCGAAGACCTTCAATGCCGCGCCCGACCAGGCCAGAATCTGTTGGGCAGGCAGATTGTACCGGATCGTCAGGTACTCGAGCGGTGAGATGACGCCGAGCCGTTGGCGGATCCGCGGCCAGCGCGGCGCGAAAACGAACGCCCCGATCGCGCAGGCGAAGGTGATGCTCAGCGCCCACCACACGTAGACCGCGAAACCGGTGGTGTAGGCGAGGCCGGCGTAGGCGACGAACACCGCTGATGAGTAACCCGACATGTGGTGGGAGATGCCCGAAAGCCACCACGGCATCGCGCCGCCGGCAGTGAAGAAGTCCTCCGCCGAATGCACGCGACGGCGCGACCACCAACCGATGACCAGCATGACACCGAAATAAACGGTCAGGACGGACCAGTCGGCGATGACCATTTTCCACTCCATGATCGGTTTCCCGGCGGGATCGGGCAGATGGTGACCGGTTCGCGGTGGCAACGGGATGAGGGGCCGGGCTGCTCCGCGCGTCGAACCGGCGGGGTGCGGATGCCGCGAACGCCAGGTGTACGAGGCGGTGCGGCAGCATTGAAAAGGTTTGCATACGGGTTTCGCCAAAGTCAAGCGCCGAATTCCGAGGTTCGCTCCGCTGGACTCATCCCGCGCACACCGCCCGTAAGGTGGTGCGGCATAGGTAGACGGAGAGAACGGGACGAGCGTCATGGCCGCGACGATCATCGAGGTGGCGAAGCTGGCCGGGGTGTCACCGGCCACGGTTTCCCGCGCGTTCGGCAAGCCGGATCTGCTCAGCGAGCGCACACGCGGCGCGGTGCTGGCCGCGGCCGAGCGGCTGGGTTACACCCCGAACCGGGCGGCAAAGGGCTTGGTGACCGGGAAAACCGGCAACATCGGAATCCTGCTTCCGGACATCGTGAACCCGTTTTATCCCCCGGTGGTCAAGGGGGCGACCGATCGCGCGGCTGCCGCCGATCTCTCGGTCTTTCTTGCCACCACCGAACTGGATCCGCGGCGCGAGCTCACGGTCGCCAGGGAGATGGCCAAGCAGGTCGACGGGCTGGTGCTGTGCGCAACCGAACTCCGCGATGACGAGGTCGCGGAGCTGGCGGCGCAGTGCGCTGTCGTGCTGGTCAACGGCGAGAAGCCGCAGCTTCCCTCGGTGGTCGTCGATACGGGACCGGGCATGTTGGAAGCCGTGGAGCACTTGGCCGAGCTGGGGCATTCCCGGTTCGACTACCTTTCCGGACCGGCCACGTCCTGGTCCAACGAGCGGCGGATGTCCTTTCTTCGCAGACAGGCGGATCGGCTCGGGCTCCGTGTCGAGGTGCGCGGCCCCTTCTCACCGAGTTACGACGCGGGAACGGTCGCCGCGGACGAGGTGCTCGCCTCCGGAGCGAGCGCGGTGATCGCGTTCGACGATCAGATGGCGCTGGGTGTGCTGTCCCGGCTGCACGAGCTCGGGATCGATGTACCGGGGCAGGTCTCGGTGATCGGCTGCGACGACGTGTTGCCGGTGGGGATGGCGCGTCCGGCGCTGACCACGGTCAAGGCACCCTGTGCACGGCTCGGCCGCGCGGCGGTCGAGGTGCTGCTCGGGGGCGCAACCGAGGTTCGTCAGCAGTCCTACCAGGGAAATCTGGTGATCCGCGACTCCACCGGCCCGGCGGTTCGACGTCGCCCGCGAGGCCACGCGGCACCGCGCCCGGCCTGAGGAGAGCCCTGTCACGCCCGAGGAACTCGGGGACGGCGTGCATTGCATTGAAAAGCTTTTCATGTCATCGTGTGGCCACGTGCGCGGGCGGACGTCGTCCGTATCACCGATCTCTCCGGGAGGCAGGATGAGCACGGAGATCAGCGGACTGGAACCGGAATCGGGACGAGCGGTGCGCGTCCGCTTCGCCGAGGGTGTCATCGAATCGGTCGAGTACGACCACGATGGTGACGAAGACTGTTGGCTTACTCCCGGATTGGTCGATCTCCAGGTCAACGGCTATGCGGGCCACGACGTCAACGCCCGCGACGTGGACGCCGAGACGGTGCTGGCGATGACCGGATCGCTGCGCGCGGCCGGGGTCACCACGTTCGCGCCGACCGTGGTCACCGCCTCCGAGGAGCAGACTCTTCGTTCGTTGCGCGCGATCGCGCAGGCGCGTGCGGCGAGCCCGGTCGCGCGCCACGCCATCGCTCAGGTGCACATGGAGGGTCCGCACATTTCGGAGGAGGACGGCCCGCGCGGGGCACATGAGCGTCAGTGGATCCGGCCGCCGTCGTTGCCGGAGTTTCTGCGGTGGCAGCAGGCGTGCGACGGCCTTGTCGGAATGGTGACGCTATCGCCGCACTACCCGGAATCCCTCGCCTATATCGAAGCGCTTCGCGGCAAGGGGGTCCAGGTCGCCATCGGCCACACCCACTGTGACCACCTCGCCATCGATGCCGCGGTGGACGCCGGAGCGGGCGTGTCCACGCACCTCGGCAACGCCTCACACGAGATGTTGCCCCGGTTGTCGAACTACCTGTGGGCGCAGTTGGCGCAGGACCGTCTCACGGCGGGGTTCATCGCGGACGGTCATCACCTGCCCGCCGCCGTGTTCACGGCGATGCTGCGCGCGAAGGGTGTGGAGAGGTCATTCCTGGTCTCCGACGCGGTGGCACTGGCCGGGATGTCACCGGGCACCTACGAAACTTCGATAGGCGGACGGGTCGAGTTGCGTGCGGACGGCAGGCTGTCCCGGCTGGGCACTCCGTTTCTCGCCGGGGCGGCCCGCAGCCTCGCCGACGGAGTGGCCGAAGCGATCGCGCTGGCCGGGATCACCCTCGCCGAATCGGTCGCACTGGCCACCTCCCGTCCGGCCCGCTTGCTCCGTCCGAGCCGGGGGCCCGCGCGTGGTGTGCTCTGTCCGGGCGCGGCCGCCGACCTGATCCGCTTCCGCTGGCGCCGCGGCGACCATGCGCTGGACATCGACCGGGTACTGACCGCTGCCTCCAGCCGAGGAGAACACCGATGAAAATCGACAAGGCCGAGGTCATCGTGACCAGTCCCGGCCGCAATTACGTCACCCTGCGAATCACCAGCGACACGGGGGTCACCGGGCTCGGCGACGCGACCCTCAATGGCCGCGAGCTCTCGGTGGTGTCCTATCTGCGCGATCACGTCTGTCCGCAGTTGATCGGTAAGGATGCCTCCCGCATCACCGATCTTTGGGAATATCTCTACAAAGGCGCGTACTGGCGGCGTGGGCCGGTCACGATGACCGCCATCGCAGCCGTCGACTGCGCGCTGTGGGACATCCTCGGCAAGGCAACAGAACGCCCCGTCCACGAGCTGCTCGGGGGAGCGGTCCGCGACGGCGTGCTCGTCTACGGGCACGCGAGCGGCCGGACTCTCGACGACCTGCTGCGCGATGTGGGCCACTACCTGGGGGCAGGGTACCGAGCGGTCAGGGTTCAGGCGGCGATTCCCGGCCTGGACAGCACCTACGGCATTCATCACGACGGCACGGGGCACACCTACGAACCCGCGGACGGGCGCTATCCGACCGAGAACGTCTGGGACACGGCGGCCTATCTGCGCTTCGCCCCCGAGATGATGGCCGCGGTCCGCGAGACGTACGGCTATGATTTCCACCTGCTCCACGACGTTCACCACCGACTCACCCCGCGCGAAGCCGCGAAACTGGGCAAGTCGCTCGAACCGTTCGACCTGTTCTGGATCGAGGACGCCACACCGGCGGAGGACCAGCGGGCGTTCGAGTTGGTGCGCAGCCACACCGTGACCCCGCTGGCCGTCGGAGAGATCTTCAACTCGATCTGGGACTGTCACGAGCTGATCTCCCGCAGGCTGGTGGACTACATCCGTTGTTCGGTATCGCACGCGGGCGGAATCACCCACCTGCGCCGGATTTTCGACCTCGCCGCGCTGTACGGGGTACGGACCGGCTCGCACGGCGCCGGCGACCTGTCCCCGGTGTCGCTCGCCTCCGCATTGCAGCTCGACATCGCCGTGCCCAACTTCGGTATCCAGGAATACATGGGCCACCTCAGCCCCGCCGAGGAGGTGTTCATGACCCATTACCGTTTCGAGGACGGATATCTGAAGCCGGGAGATCGTCCGGGGCTCGGCGTCGAGATCGACGAGGACGCGGCGGCGCGGTATCCGTACGAGCCGAGGTCGTTGCCGATCAACCGGTTGCGCGATGGGACCATGCATGACTGGTGAGGCACACGTGCCCACATCGCTCTCGGCACACGCGCTCGAACGGCTGCCCGCCGCAGTGGGGCAGCCGAGGCCGCGCTCCGGTGTCGCGCCGGGGATCGTCCACATCGGACCGGGTGCCTTTCATCGTGCACACCAGGCCGGGTACACCGAACGAGCGTTGTCGGACGACGGAGACGACCGCTGGAGCATCTTCGCGATCAGCCCGCGCTCGACCGGGATCGCCGAGCGCCTCGAAGCGCAGGATGGTTACTACAGCGTCACCGAAATGGACGGCCACCGCGCGCGAACCGGAGTCGTCGGCGCGATTTCGGTGACCGCGGCGGAGCGGGCCCGGCCCGGTTCCATCGCCTCCGCCATCGCCGCCAGGACAACGCGGATCGTGACACTGACGGTCACCGAGCACGGATACGCCGATCAGGATATGCTCGGCCGACTCACCGACGGTCTGCTGAGCAGGCTCGACGCGCACGCCGAGCCGCTGACGATGCTCGCCTGCGACAACCTCAGGAACGCGGACCGGGTGCTGCCCACCGCGCTGCACTCCTTCGCGCGGGGGCTGGAACCCGGACGGGCTCGCGCGCTGATTAGCTATCTCGCTGAGTCCGTAACGTTTCCCGCCTCGGTGGTCGATCGCATCACCCCGGCGACCACGCAAGCCGATCTGGCCATGGTCTCGGCCAGACTCGGGTTGGAGGACCTGGCCGCCGTCGTCACCGAGCCGTACCGCCAGTGGGTGCTCACCGACGAGTTCCCGGCGGGACGACCGCGCTGGGAAACGGCAGGCGTGCAGTTCACGGCCGACGTCGAGCCGGCGGAGCAACAGAAGTTACGGCTGCTCAACGGAACCCATTCGGCGTTGGCGTACCTGGGTTCCCTGTGCGATCACCCGACCATCGCCGCCGCCACCGCCGACGTCCGGCTCGACGAATTCGTCAGGGCGATGGCCGAGACCGAAGTCATTCCGGCGCTGAACGTCAAGTACGGTAAGGAAATCGGCGGAACAGACTACCTGGAGTCCGTGCTGACCCGATTCGCCAACCCGGCACTGCGGCACACGGTGGAGCAGATCTCCCGCGATGGCTCCCGGAAGATCCCCATCCGCCTTTTCGACACCATCGGCGAATGCCTCGCGCTGGGCGTTGAGCCGATTCGCGCGATCACCGTCGTCGCGGCCTGGTTGACCTTCGCCGCCACCGCCACCTCGGACAGCGGCACGCCGCTGACCGTCACCGATCCGCTCGCCGACGTGCTTGCCGACAACCGTGAACGGGTAGCTTCCGAGCGCGTGCTCGACATGCTCGCCACCCAGCGGACGCACCGCGAACTGGTGCACGATCGGCGATTCCTGCTGCCGCTGCGCGCGCAATTGCGCACCATCGAGCGCCGTGGTGTCACGGCCGCACTCGACGATCTTCGCGCCGACCTCGCGTGACGGGCCGTGACATTTACGCTCCCTGGTGACGCAGCCAGCGGGTCATCTTCCGGCCCCACGAATCGCCACGGACATCCTTGCGCGTCCCGCAGGACATTCTCCGGATACGCGTCGGCGATGTCCCGGTCCGAAGGTGGCCGGTGACGGGCTTGCGATAGGTCCGGGGCGCGATCCGGATTCCGTGCTCGCAGAAAGCACGGCGGATCGACACGAGCGCCGTAGACCCGGCGGTATTCATCGATGAACGAAACGATCAATGCTGTCGCGGGTCGAGTGTCCACGCAAAAGCGGACGCCAACTTCGGGATCTCGTTGGCTGCTCGAGTTCCCGGTTCTCCTTAGTACTGCAACGACAGATCGTCATGTTGTAGGTCGACGTGTCGGTTAGGCTGGTACGTTCCCTGCGGGTCACGCTCTCGAAATACTCGCACTTCCTCAAGGAGCGCGCCAGCGATCCGGGACCGGACGACTCGGATGCAATGTTCGACGCGGTCCTTGCACAAACCCGGCGCAAGCTCGAACATTTGACGCGGACGATCGCATCCGCGATTCTCGCCGAGACTGCGGAAGCCCTGATTCGGGCCCGCTGTCTGCTGCCGTTGGGCCTCGGCGTCGCCACTCCCGTCGCGGCTCACCTCGGTTCGTCACTACGACTACTGGGAATCGCCGCCGATCAGCCCGCGGACCCCGTCGCGACAGCCCAGCAACTGGGCCTGTTCACATCCGAGGATCTCGTGATCGCCATCGACTTCCATCGCTACTACCGCGCGACCGCGGACGCTGCGGCGGCTGCGTCCACCGGCGCGAAGGTGATCGCATTGACCGACAGCGAAGTATCGCCACTCACGACTTCGGCGCAGCTCGCCCTCATCGCCCCTCGGAAAGCCCCACACCCCGGACCTCACTCGCACCCGCGCTGATTGTGGTGGAAACACTCATTGCCATGACGGCACGCGCCGATCGCGTCTGGGCCAAAGACGCGATGCGACGCGTCGAGGACGCCTCCTACTCCGCGATGAACGTCTTCGCGCACGAATAGCGAAAAAGGCTGCCCGGTCACCGACAACACGCCGCCAAACCACCCCGAGCATCCGCCTTCGACGGACAAAGGGGCGTTCCGGTGATGCACGGACGGGTCTTCCTGCTGGCGGATGGGTGACTTGGCGGTTCTCATCCTGCCGTGGAAAGACCCGTCCGCTTGATCAGGCCCTCTGCACCATCATCAATGTCATGTCCCGCAACAGCTAATCGTTGTGTTGGCTGCTTCGGCGAGCGCGAGCATGGCCCGCTTTGCGTCGGTGAGGAACGGGTGACTACCGCCAGGTCGCCACCGGCGAAAGTCCGGTGCCGTGTTCATGCACCCCCAGGGAGGGCGTGTCTGGTAGTCCGCAGCCGTCGCAGCAGTTATCGGGATGGCCAGATGCGCCCTGTTCAGCTCGGATCGCCGGAACCCTTGTAATGGCTCTTCGCGTACTTGCGAACGGCCTTGTAGTAGGTATTCGCCATTCCGAGGCAGAGCCGCTGCTTGACCCCTGACGCGTAGGTGTCATGACATACCCGCCGCATGTCGTTGCGGAAAGCCCGGTCGCAGGTCAGCCGATCGGTGTGGCTCTTGGGCGAGTAGCAAGCATCGTGTCGTTTGCACGACCCGGCGAAGTTGGCCTTCCCCCAGTGGTCGGGCACCCATTTGCTCGGTCCTTTCCCACCGCAGTAGTCCTTTTTCACCGAAACCTGCTTAGTCTCCGGTGCGGCCTGCTCCGCCGAGGCCACCGTACTCATGCCGAGGGAAATGATGGTCGCGGCGAACACGGAGATGCCCGCCTTGAGCAGCCGAGAGTTGCCTTTCGATCGCGTTTCGTTCATCGTTCTCATTCCTTTCTCGGATACGAATCGCCCCGCGTTTGTCCTACGCCGGGCTGCCTACCAGATCACGTTCGATTCGGCTGCCCCGCGAGCGAATGCCTTTCCGTGGTGCACGGTCCGGACCTTGTAGCTGGCGTCGCCGTACTTGCGCGCGCCGGATTCGTAGATGATGTAGAGCTGACCATTCACGGTGGCCATGTCCTCGGCCATGTTCGGCGCCACCAGCTTCTTGTCGATCGGCTTGCCCGCCGGCTGCGCGTCGATCTCACTGGGCTTGTCCCGGCCAGCTGACCGGCTGTAGAAGAACCGATTCGGGGTGATCGTCACCCCCTGGGTCTTGGACGGGATGGTGAACGAATGCTCCGGTGTCTTCGCCGGCTCCTCGGCCGAGGTCATCGCATAGCGGTACATCTTGTCACTGGTCTTGCTATTGAACTGGCCGACGTAGAACTTGTCCCCATAGATCTCCATGACCGAGCTGGCCTTCAGGGTGTAGGCCTTGTCCTTGGTGACCGTCGCGCCGTTTCCCGCCGAGTCCAGTGCCGACTTGGCGTACCGGAACACCTGCCGCCCCGCGTCCGAGGTCGCCGATACCCACAGGTAGTTCTTGCTCATCGTCAGCGTTCCGGCGTGGATCTTTCCGTCCAGGTAGACCGACTTGACCGGCTTGCTCGTGGCCCGGTCCAGGAAACTGAGCAGCGCCTTGCCGCCACGGTCGTCGTAGTAGGACAGGATCATTTGGTCTCGCTCCGGCCAGTACGCGAGCCCTTGCGGAACGTAGTGCTCCGGCGCGATGTGCGGAATCTTCGCCTGGCCGCGTTCAAAGATCGAGTAGTACTCGCGGAACTGCGGCGGATCGTCGGCGCCGGCGATTCCGGGCGCCAAGCCGGCCAGTGCGCTCGCCGCGACCGCCGCGATCGCCACCCGCTTACTGTTGAGTCGCATCGGTGTCCCCTTCCATTTGTCAACGCGACTTGGATGGACTCTTAGTAACAGAGCGTGAGTTGATGAGCTGCGGAGACAACGGGATAGAATCAGCTGTCATCAATCGAACAAGCGCTAAACAACCCGAAACAACCCATTGACGGAGCTAGTGCCATGCCGAGGCCGGAGAAACCCCTCGACGTGCAGTCTGGTCCCCTCGCTCAGTTCGCTGCGGACTTGCGCGAGTTGCGGCACACCGCCGGCGGACCGACCTACCGCGCCATGGCCAGGCGCGCCAACTATTCGCCAGGCGCGCTTTCGCAGGCCGCGGCCGGCAGCAAGCTCCCTTCGTTCGCTGTGCTCCGCGCCTATGTGCAGGCCTGCGACGGCGATGTGGACCAATGGTCACAGCGCTGGAACGACCTCGCCGAGACGCTCGGTCCACGGCAAAACGGCGCGGGCGAGCGCGACGCCGCCGAACGCCATGCCACCGAGCACGATGCCGCCGGCGCCGAAGACTCCGCCCGACCCGCCGGGCAGCGACGCCCACGCGCCCTCCTGCTCCTCGTTGGGCTACTCTGTGTAGCTGTACTGGTACTTGTCGCGCTGTTGCTCTGGCCAGCCTCGCCAACTCGCCCCAGCGACCTCGACCATGACGAGTTCACCGCCACCGCGGGCCGACCCGGCGCGGGAGCGCCGCCGCCGGACGCGCACTGCTCATCGGCCACCTCGGCACGGGGCTGTTTCGACCCGGCCGGCAGGAGATTCTGGGTCAAGGACGAGCCGCCTGCTGACGGCCACCACCCCGCGGTGTACTGGATAACCGGCGGCGATACCGCCCATGGCGACTGCCATGCTGCGGGGAACAGCGCAAGTCCGTGGTACACCTGCCCTTACCCGGCGGCCGGCAAGTTGCCAACCGTCATCTTCCAAGTGGCCAACGTCGAGCAGAACAAGGTGCTCGTCTGGGGCCCGGACGTGACCGTACCGCCCAGCTGAGCATCACTCCTTCTAGTCGCGCTCCCCGTTCCAGCCATGCCAAACGGTGCGCGGTCTTCCCTCGCGCTGACGAGTGCGCCCTGCAACGCGCCGAGCCGAAGATGGCCAAAGCGGCCGAGATCCGCGCACGGTCGCGGCGGCGAATATTCGCGCGCAGGTCACCGGGGGCAGCGAACCGTGGCGTGCTCGGCGCGGAGCGCACCTCGGAACTCAAGGGAACCCATCTGCGGATCGAGCACTACCGCACGCTGCTCAAACGCGGTTGAGGTTTGTGTGTTGCTTCCGCGAACCGAACAACACCATTGGAACCATCATGATCTTGGTAACCGGCGTGAGCGGTCACTTATCGAGCATGGTGAGCGATGCGAAGCTGGATCTAGGAATTCCACACGTCGACCAGTGGGTGAGGTTAGCTGCGAGCCATCCGAGGCAACGTCCGGCCAGATCCTTACCGTGGCAATGTGGGTACTTCACTCGCTTGCATGGGGGATTGCCACGCTCTTTGTTGCGGATTTTACGAAAGCGGTTCGCAGAATATGACGGTGACGAGACTGGATGGTAGAAGCGTAGATAAGGAGCTATCTTTTTAGCTCGTTTCGTGTGTAATTGCTGGTCGTCGTGGCGAAGGTGAAGATCACCATGAGTCCGATCGCTGCTGCGGCTACGGCGGTTCGGTTTCCGCTGGTCGGTCCGAGATAGTAGGTGACGACAGCACCTGCGGTGAACTGGCTCGACCGGTAGATTCCAGCCATGGTTCCGATCGCGTTCGCGGGAGCCTGTTCGTAGAGGTGGGTTTGGTTCGCGCCGACGATCAGCTCGTTGGGTACACCGAGCAGTGCCAGCAAGGCGGTGAGTGTTATCAGTGGTGGCCCGATCGGGAGCAGGATTGCCATCGCGGCGGCCGGCACCATGGCGCATCCGCCGAAGATCAGGCATCGGTGGGCGTTGCGACACCGACCAGATCACCGTCACCATCAAACTCCCCGCCGACGCCGTACCCCACATCACCGAAGCAGCGGAAAGGATCAACGCCACCATGCCCACCACACACAAAAAGCCCGCCAAACAGGCAGGCCAGGAGTGTGTAGATCCAGTACGCGCACCCAACAAGGCAATATCCGAACCTAAACCTGCTGGTCAGTGGCTTTCCATTATCCGTCGATCGACCGCATGCGAAGATTTGACGAGGCGGTTACGGGCAGCTCCATCGGCCTTATCACCGAAAGTGACTGCAAAGTCTGACGGTGTCGCGTCGGAGCGCGTGGCCTGCCAGCGCGGCGGTGGGCTCCGCTGGAGACCGCCGGCTCGTCGCACCGGTCATCTGACGGTCGTACAACAGTCCTCATGAAGCGGGAGTTGGTCCTTCGGCATGGAACGGGCCGGTGGCGGTACCGGCTCCCGATGCGACGATCCTGCGCGACGGACACCAACGGACTCAGTGACCTGTATCGGAGGGCCCGTCCACTGCTCGTCGTGGCTCCATAGCGTGCCAGGATTCGAACCCGAACCTTCTGGTCCGTAGACCCTGTCACGTGGCCAACTCGACTCCGATCACCTCGATGAGGTCCATCAACGTTCGCGATTCAAGCACGGTGTTCGATGTCAACCGCAGTCCCGTGGCCGAGTTGAGACGATTGCGCAGTTCCACCGAGGTGAGCGAATCGAATCCCAGCTCCGTCATCGGTAGTTCGGCCGCGACCTCACCGGCCTCGGGATAGCCGAGGACAGTCGCTGCTTCGGCGCGCACCAGGTCGAGCAGCACCGGTCGCCGGTCGCTCTCCGGCATATCGCGCAGCCGTTCGCCGAGTGTGGCCGTTCCCTCGACCCGATCGGCGGATTCCCCGCCGGGAGAAGGTGAAGGCTCGACCAGGTTCTCGAGCACGGCGGGAAGCTCCGGACCGGACCGCAACTCGCGCCGTTGCACCGCGACCGGCACCAGCACGGTTTCGTCGACGGTGCCGGCCAAGTCGAACAGACTCAGTCCGCGAACCACCGAGAGCTGGCCCATCCCGGTGCGCCGCAAGCGGACCAGATCGCTCTCACCGAGATGTGCCGTCATACCACCACGCGCTTCCCACAGTCCCCAGGCGAGACAGCTCACGGGCAGACCGTGCGCACGGCGATATCCCGCGAGGGCGTCCAGAAAGGCGTTCGCCGCGGCGTAATTGGCCTGACCAGCTTCGCCGAAAAGTCCGGAAGCGGAGGAGAACAGTACGAACATCGCCAGCCGCGTATCCGCGGTGAGCTCGTGCAGTAACCAGGCGGCTTTCGCCTTCGCCTGGAACACCCGGGAAAGCTGCCCGGTCGAAAGCGATTCGACCAGTCCGTCGTCGAGCACTCCGGCAGCGTGCACGATCCCGGTGAGCGGATGTTCTCGCGGTATATCCTCAAGCACGCGCCGAAGTTCCGCACGGTCGCTCACATCGCAGGCAAGCACTTGGACCTCGGCGCCCAGTCTGGCGAGCTTTTCCACTTGCTCGGCGACACCGTCCGCATCCGGGCCGCGCCGACCGAGCAACACCAGATTTCGCACACCATGTTCGGTGACCAGGCGCCGTGCCAGCAGGCGGCCGAGGGTTCCGGTGCCGCCCGTGATCAGCACGGTGCCTTCCGGATCGAGCGAGCGGGGTACGGTCAGCACGAGTTTTCCGGTGTGCGCGGCACTACCGAGCCGACGCAACACGCCAGGAACGCGACGCACGTCCGCGGCGACTGCCGGGACCGGGTGCAGTCGCCCCTGCGCGAAGTGGTCCATGAGCTCGGCGAGCATGGTAGCGATCCGCTCAGGGGCAAGCTCGGGCAGGCTGAACGCGTGATACCGCGTTCCGGGATGTTCTGCGGATAGTTGCCGGGGATCGCGGATATCGGTCTTCCCGAGCTCGATGAACCGGCCACCCGGAGCCAGCAACCGCAACGAGGCGTCGATGTACTCACCCGTGAGCGAGTTGAGCACCACGTCGACTCCACGCCCACCGCTCGCAGCGCGGAACTCCGCCTCGAAGTCGAGCGAACGGGATGAGGCGATGTGGTTCTCGTCGATCCCCATCGCACGCAAAGTGTCCCACTTGCCGGGGCTGGCCGTCGCGAAGACCTCGGCGCCGAGCAAGCAGGCGAGCGCGACGGCGGCCATACCGACCCCGCCAGTAGCCGCGTGGATCAGCACGGATTCCCCGGCGGCGAGCCCGGCGAGGGACACGAACCCGTGATAGGCGGTGAGGTACACGATCGGCACCGAGGCCGCTTCGATGTCCGACCAGTCCGAGGGAACCCTGGCCAGCCGCCGCTGATCGGCGACCGCGGACGAGCCGAAGGCGCCCTCGATCATACCGAACACCCGGTTCCCCGGCGCGAACGCAGATACCGCCGAACCCACCTCGCGCACCACACCGGTGCCCTCGATGCCGATCCCCTGCTCGGTGGGGACCATCCCGAGTGCGACCACGACATCCCGGAAGTTCACCCCGGCGGCACGGATCTCGACACGCACCTCGTCGGCCTCCAGTGGGCGGGAACCGGCGGGATCGGAGCGCGGCACCAGATCATCGAGCGCGCCCTGACGAGCCAGTTCCAGGTGCCAGTTCCCCGGCCCCTTCGGCAGTCGGATACCCGGATGTGTGCCGATCTCGGCGAGGCGCGGCACCAACGACCGCCCCTCGCGAATGGCGAGCTGTGGTTCTCCGGTCCCCACCGCGTCGAGCAACAGATCGAACGACACATCCGTATCCACGTCCACAAGGCCGAACCGCCCGGGATGCTCGGACTGCGCGGACCGAACCAGTCCCCAGACCGCCGATTGACCAAGCCCTGCGGCCAGGGTGGGACCGTCGAGGGGGACCGCGCCACGGGTCACGAACACCAGCCGTGATCCGGCGAACCGTTCCTCGGTGATCCAGCGCCGCACCAGTTCGAGCACCCCGGTCGTGACCGTGAGCGCGTCCTCGGCCGGATCGGCACCGCCGAAACCGTCCACGGCTGTGAACACGAGTTCCGGCACGTCCCGTGCTCGCCGCAGCGCGGACAGGTCCGGATACGGTCGGGGACCGCCGAGTCCGGCCGCGCCGAGGACCGCGGCATGCACCCTGCTTCGCTCGCGGTCGCGCGGAATCCAGTCGAGCCAGTAGAGCGAGTCGAGGGCACCCGGATCCCAGCCCGGCTTCGCGGGGCGCAGTACCAGTCGTTCGACAGTGCACACCGGCTGCCCGTCCGCGCTGAGCGCGAGTGAGACGGTCCCGCTACCACCCGGCGTGATGTGCACACGCGCGCTCGTGGTGCCCTGGCCCTGGACGGTCATACCGCCGAGTTCGAAAGGCAGCGACGGCTCGGTCTCCTGTGCGGACGGCCCGAAGCCGAGCAGGGCGTGCAGTGCCGCGTCCAGCAGCGCCGGATGCACGGGATAGCCGTCGCCGCGCCGCGCTTCGGGGAGCTCGATCTCGGCGAAGATCTCGTCATCGCGGCGCCACACCGCCCGCAGCGCCCGAAACGAGGCGCCGTATTCGTGTCCCCGTTCGGCGAGCCGCGCATAGCAGTCCCCGACCTCGACAGGTTCGGACCGTTCGGGTGGCCAGTGTCCAGCCGCCGCGACGGACTTCGCGCGGACCGGCTCCAATGAACCGTGCGCATGGCGGACCCACTCCGTCTCCCCGGAGACCTGGCCTGGTCCGGAACACAACGCGATCGGCCGCTCGCCGGATTTTCCTGGGCCGCCGAGCTCGATCCGGATGGTCACCGCGTCGCCGCGCTCGGAAAGCACGAGCGGTGACTCGAGAACGAGCTCCGCGAGCTGTCCGCACCCGACCTGGCCTCCCGTCGACAACGCCAGCTCCGCGAACACCGTCGCCGGCACCAGCACCGAACCGGAAACGGCATGCTCGGCCAGCCAGGGATGCGTTCGCGTGGAAATGACACCGCTGGCGACCAGTCCACCGGACTCGGGAAGTTCGACCATCGCACCGAGCATCGGATGTCCGGCCGTGGCCAGCCCGAGGGTGCCGATATCGAGCCCGGGGCGGTTACCCGCCAGCCAGTAACGCTTCTCCTGGAACGCGTAGGTCGGCAATTCCCCGGGGACGGTACGGCCTTCGGGGAGCAGCCGCGTCCAGTCGATTCGTGCTCCGCCGACGAAAGCTTCCGCGAGCGAACGCAGCACACGCGAGCAGCCGCCTTCCTCGCGACGCAGCGTCCCCACCACGACGCCGGGCTTGCCGCCATCGGCGAGCGTGTCCTCGACACCGAGGGTCAGTACGGGATGCGGGCTGCATTCCACAAAGATCCGATGCCCCTGCTCGGCCGCTGCCCGCACCGCTCGCGCGAACTGCACCGGTGCCCGCATATTGCGGTACCAGTAGCCGCCGTCGAGCCGATCCGCGACCGGTTCACCGGTGACCGCCGAATACCACGGGATCCGCGGCCGCTCGGTCACGAGCCCGGCGAACTGCTCCTCGAGTGCGGCGCGAAGCACCTCGACGTCCGGGGTATGTGAGGCGTAGTCCACCTCGATCACGCGCGCGTGCACCCCCCGTGACCGGTGCTCGGTGACGAGTCCGGCGAGCGTGTCCTGCGCTCCGGCCAGAACCGTCGACCTCGGCCCATTGATCGCGGCGATGTGCACATCCGCGCGGCCGTCGATGTGCTGACGGACTTCCTCGGCAGGGAGCGCGATCGAGGCCATTCCACCGGTACCGGCGAGCCGAGTGATCTCCCTACTGCGGGCGACGACCAACGCGGCCGCCTGTTCGAGGCTCAACGCGCCGGCGACGCAGGCGGCGGCGAGCTCACCCTGAGAATGCCCGAGGACCGCGTCTGCGCGAATACCCAGTGACTCCCACAGCGCGGCGAGCGAGACCATCACCGCGAACAGCACCGGCTGCACGACGTCCACACGGGTAAGCGGTGCGGCGCCCGGTTCCCCGCGCAGTACCGCCAGAAGCGACCACTCCACATGCGGTTCGAACGCTGCGGCACACTCCCGCATTCGCTCGGCGAATACCGGCGCATCGGCAAGCAGCTCGCGCGCCATACCGGGCCATTGCGCACCCTGGCCGGGGAATACGAACACCACCGCGCCATCCTCGGCCCTGCCGGACACGACGGCGGGCGAGAATTCCCCGCGTTCGATCGCGGCAAGCCCGTCGAGCAGGGTTTCGCGGTCCTCGGCAAGCACGACCGCACGATGGTCGAACACGGCCCGTGCGGTCGCCAGCGTCCGCCCGATATCGGCGAGGGATGCCGCCGGCCGGGACGCGAGGTATTCGCGTAACCGTCCCGCCTGTGCCCGAAGCCCGACCGGGGTGGGCGCGGAAAGTACGAAAGGCCGCGACCGATCGGGGCCGGTGAGCGGTTCCGGACCATCGGTCGGTCCTTGCTCCAGTACCACGTGCGCGTTCGTGCCGCTAATTCCGAACGAAGACACCGCGGCGCGGCGGGGGTGGTCTCCCGAATCCCATGACCGGGCGCTGTGCAGCGGTGCGAGCACTCCGGCCGACCAGTCGACGTGCTCGGATGGTTCGTCGAGATGCAACGATCTCGGTACCACACCGGCCCGCATCGCCTCGACCATCTTGATGATCCCGGCGATCCCCGCCGCCGCCTGAGTGTGCCCGATATTCGATTTCACCGATCCGATCCACAGTGGACGGCTCGGTTCACGCCCTTCGCCGTAGGCGGCGAGCAGCGCGTTCGCCTCGATCGGGTCGCCGAGTCGGGTGCCGGTACCGTGTGCCTCGAGCACGTCGATATCGGCGGGCTCGAGCCCCGCGGAACGCAAGGCGGTGCCGATCACGCGCCGCTGAGCCAGCCCGTTGGGCGCGGTCAGCCCGTTACTCGCCCCGTCCTGATTGACCGCACTTCCGCGCAACACCGCCAGTACCGGGTGCCCGAGACGCTCGGCGTCGGAGAGGCGTTCGAGTACAAGCGCACCGACCCCCTCGGCCCAGGCCGTCCCATCGGCGCCCGCCGCGAAGACCTTGCACCGGCCGTCCGGGGCAAGCCCGCCCTGTTTCGCGAACTCGACGAACATTCCGGGCTCGGACATCACCGTCGCCGCGGAAGCGAGCCCGAGCGAGCACTCACCGGTGCGCAGCGCGTTCATCGTCAGATGCACCGCGACCAGCGCGGACGAACACGCCGTGTCCACGGTCATGGCCGGTCCGCCAAGGCCGAGGGCATAGGCGATACGTCCCGAGGCCACGCTGACCGTGCTCCCGGTGAGCCGGTAGCCCTCGTGCTCACCACCGCGTTCGGCAAGGCGAGAGCCGTACTCCTGCGCGCTCGCGCCGACGAACACGCCGACGTCCGAGCGCCCGCGCGGATCGAGACCGGCCCGCTCGAAGGCTTCCCAAGCGGTCTGCAACAGGAGCCGCTGCTGCGGATCCATCGCGGTTGCCTCGCGTGGGCTGATGCCGAAGAACTCGTTGTCGAACCGATCGGCACCGGTGAGGAACCCACCGTGGCGCGGCACCGACTCACCGGCATCGGCCAGCCCGGCCAGATCCCAGCCGCGGTCCTCCGGCAACGGCGAGATCGCTTCGCCTTCGGCCAGAACGAGATCCCACAGTCCGCCCGGCGAATCGATCCCGCCAGGAAACCGGCAGGACATCGCCAGGATCGCGATCGGTTCCGCGGATCCCGAAGTGCTCGTTCGGGAAAACCCTCGAGTTTCACTGTCTCCGGCCCGCTCGCCAAGGTATTCGATCAGTCTGGCTGGTGTGGGGTGATCGAACAGCGCGCTGGTGTTCACCCGCACCCCGTCGATTCCACCGAGGCGTTCGCACAACTCCGTGGCCATCAGGGAACTCACCCCGAGATCGGCGAAGGTGGCCTGCTCGTCGAGCCGTTCCTGCCGCACCCCGAGCACGGCCGCGATCACCGCTCTGACGGACTCGGTGATCGATACGGTCGACGCCTCGGCAGGCGCGGGCACTTCCGGAGCGGCATCGGTGAACCAGTACGGTTCGCGCTGAAATCGATACGTCGGCAGGTCCACCACGCGTCGGTGACCGAACACCGCACGCCAGTCCGGTTCGACCCCAGCGGTGTGCAGCCGAGCGAGGGCGGTCAGAGTGGCGCGCGGTTCATCGCCTGCCCGGGTCCCCGGGACCACGAGCGCATCGGATTCGGCGAGATGCCTGGCCGTGAGATAACTGAGCTCCCCGGACGGCCCGATCTCCAGGAACAGACCGACACTGAGCGCGGTGAGCGAATCGAGTGCCTCGGCGAACCGGACCGGTTCCCTTGCCTGCCGCCGCCAGTACCCGGCCGGGAACGCCTCGCCCCTGTCCATCAGGGAACCCGTTACGGTGGAGACGAATCCGCATTCGCGTGGGCCAGTGTCGGGAAGGCCAGCCGCGAACGAACCGAGCTCATCGAGAATCGGATCCAGCAGCGGCGAGTGAAAGGCGTGGCTGACCGAAAGCAGTTTGGGTTCACGCCCCAAGGCCGCGAATCGCGCGCAGACGCGTTCCACCGCCTCGTCCGCGCCCGCGATGACCACCGATTCCCGCCCGTTGACCGCGGCGATATCCACCTCGGTGTCTTCGATCAGCGGTCGTATCTCCGCCACGCCGGCACGCAGGGAAGCCATCGCGCCCCCCGAGGGAAGCGACTGCATCAGCCGCGCTCGGGTGACGAGCAGCGAAACCGCATCGGCAAGCGAGTACGCGCCCGCGCTGTGTGCCGCGGCGAGTTCCCCCAGCGAGTGCCCGACAACGAAATCCGGTCGTATTCCCCAGGATTCGAACAACCGATACAGCCCGATCTGCACCGCGAAGATCGCGGCCTGCGCGTAGTCGGTGCGCCCGAGCGGTTCGGTGTCCTCGCTCCAGGCGATCTCCCGTAGCCGGAAGCCGCCGGAGTGCCTGCGGTCGAACTCGGCGCACACCGCGTCGAACGCCTCGGCGAAAACGGGAAACCGCGCGTACAGTTTCTTTCCCATGCCCGCGCGCTGTCCGCCCTGCCCGGAGAACACGAAGGCGAGCTTGGTGTCCCTGGCTTCGCCCCGGACCAGTTGCGCGACCGGTTTGCGGTCGGCGAGGCCACCAAGCCCGGCATCGAGTTCAGCCCGGTCCTCGGCGAGCACGACGGCACGCTGGCGCAGTCGTGCTCTGGTTCGCGCGAGCGAGTAGCCGAGGTCGGCCGGTGTGATCTCCTGCCGGTGGGGCAGGTCCGCGAGTGCGTGCGCGGCATCTCGCAGAGCGCCCGCCGAGGCGGCCGAAAGCGGGACCGGAACGACTCCGGTACCCGGATCGGTTTGATCCGCCGCGGCTTCGGGCGCTTCCTCCAGCACGAGGTGACAGTTCGTCCCTCCCATCCCGAAGGACGAAACCCCGGCGCGCAACCGGATGCCCGCGCGTGGCCAGCCGGTGCGGGAATCCTGAACGCGCAATCGCAGCCGCTCCAACGGTATCCGTGGATTCGGCGTGACGAAATGCAAACTCGGCGGAAGTTCGCGGTTGGCAAGCGACAACGCCGTTTTGACCAGGCCGGCGATACCGGCCGCGCCTTCCAGATGCCCGATATTGGTCTTCACCGAACCGACCCGCAGCGGTTGCCGCGCCGATCGCCCTTGTCCGAACACGGCTCCGAGAGCCGCCGCCTCAATCGGGTCACCGACCTTGGTCGCGCTCCCGTGCAGCTCGACATAGTCCACATCGCCGGGCTCCACTCCCGCGCGCGCGTACGCCGCGCGCAGCAGCTCCTCCTGCGCCCGTTCGCCGGGCACTGTCAGTCCGTCGGTGTGGCCGTCGTTGTTGACCGCGGCACCGCGAATGCTCGCATAGATCCGGTCACCGTCGGCGAGCGCCGCGGTCAGGGGTTTGAGCACGACGAGCGCACCGCCCTCGCCACGGACGTAACCGTTCGCGCGGGCGTCGAAGGTGAAGCATCGCCCATCCGCGGAAAGCGCACCGAATTCGATGACCTCCTCGGCACTCTGAGGGGCGAGGTTGAGGTTGACCCCGCCGGCGAGCGCAAGCGAGGATTCCTTGTTCCACAGGCTCAGGCACGCGGAATGCACGGCGACCAAGGAAGAGGACTGTCCGGTGTCGACAACGAGACTCGGACCGGTCAGCCCGAGCGCATAAGAAATCCGGTTGGCAATGATGCCGCGGTGTGTGCCGGTCAGGGTGTGCTGGCCGATCGGAACACCCGCCTGGTGCGCGAGAGTGGCGTAGTCGTCCCATATCGCGCCGACGAACACGCCCACTCTATCGCCCCGGGCGCGCTCGGGAGGGGTACGCGCATCCTCGAACGCCTCCCAGCCCAGTTCGAGCATCAGCCGTTGCTGCGGGTCCATGACCCGCGCCTCACGCGCGGAGATCCCGAAGAACTGCGCATCGAAGCCGTCCACCCGGTCGAGACAGCCGCCGAACCGCAGCAGTGGGGACTCCGCGACGTGCCGGTGTGCGGGTATCTCACCCACGGCGTCGACCCCCGCCCGCAACATCCGCCAGAACTCCCTGGCGTCACCGGCTCCCGGTAATCGGCATGCGATACCGACGATCGCGATCGGCTCGGGTGGCGTAGAAACGATGTCGAAATCACGCATGGATGCCGTGCTCTCCTTCGGGAATCGAGGTGATCTCCACAACGGCACCGGACCAGCTGAATCCGGCGCCCGCACCGAGCAGCAGGCAGCGCTGCCCGGGACGCAGGAGACCGGAATCGGCCAGGTGCCCCAGACCGGCGAACTGATCTCCCGCGCCAAGGTGACCGATCCGGCTTCCCCAGGACCAGGTGGTGTGCTCGGGATCGATGTCGAACTTGCGCAGGAAGTATTCGTCGAGCCGTCCGCGGCCGAGGTTCGGCAGCACGAACCAATCGATCTGGTCGAGCTCTGTCCCCGCGTCGGCCAGCGTCAGTTTCAGCACCTCACGCTGCCCCGAGTCGATGCGGTCGAGGACCGAATCGAGCCCGTTGCGCGCAATGAACGAGCGCCGTTGCTCCTCGACCGCGATGGGTTTCCTTGTCGCCAGCGGCGCATCGGCGACCGGATCCCGTCCGCGCTGCATTCCCTCCAGGCTCGGATCGGATATCGTCACCAGGCTTCGGATTCGCGCGAAGCCGCCCCGCGTGGACACGATCGCGGCCGTGGCACCATCGGCGAGCACCGTACCGGGGTCACTCGTCCAGCGGTCGATTCCCGGGGCACAGAACCGGTCTCCCGTCGTGATGAGTGCGTATCGTTTCGTCTCATCGGCGAGCAGGTAGGCCGTGGCGAGCTCGAGCGCGGCCATCCCACCGTTGGACATCTGATTGATCTCGATGGCCGGACAGGTGTTGTCCAGCGCGTGGTGTTGCACATAGGACGCGGCCGGCCACAGGTCGTGACCTTGGTAGTAGAAACTCGCGTGCAGCACGAGATCGATGTCCGCGGGCCGGCATCCGGTGGTCGCCAGCACCGACTCCGCCGCACGCACCGCCATGTCCGGACCCGACTCGGACTCGGAGACGCAAACCGAGGTGATCCCGGTACGCCAGACGGCACTGCGCCGGACGAGCCCGGACTCCTCGGCCCGCTCGATGGACAGGGCCGGAGGAAGGAACCTCCCCGTACCGACCAGGAACACCTCGTCGAGTCTCACGTTTCACCTTCCGTTGACGAACGCCGCCTCCGAGACCGGAATAGGCGTAGCGGCAAGGTTTTCCGATGCTCCGAATCGGTCGGCGACGGCGAGCAATGCCTGCCGGTCCGCCTCGTGATCCGGGTGGACGGGCGAGAGCGGGATGCTCTCGCTTCGCCCGCTGCGGAGCGCCCGGTGCCGGCGAGCGAACGTCGTGAGGGTCTGGCCGGGCCCCGCCTCGATGAGCGACAGCTCTCGTCGGGCGAGCAGCCGATCCAGGGCCGGGCCGAAATACACCGGATCAGTGAGCTGCCGGGACCAGAACTCGGGATCGCGCGCCTCGGCAGCACCGAGCGGAAACCCCGTGTACCCGGAATAGATCAGCGATTCGGGCGCTCGCAACGGGATTTTCTCGACGGCCCGCTTCGCCTCCCGTCCCACGGGCCCCATCGCGGGACTGTGAAAGGGATTGCGAGCGGGCACCGCACGTACGGTGAAATCATCGGCACGCAACCGCTCGTCGACCGAACGCAGGTGCTCGGTGGTACCGGCGAGCATGGTCTGGCGCGGGCCGTTCACCGCGGCGACCGCGACGTCACCGGTCAGGTACCGGAGCAGATCATCGGCCCCAGCCGCGACCGCGAGCATGCCACCTTCCGGACCATTGGCGGCCGCGCGCACCCGGCCGAGCAGTACCCGAACCGCCTCCTCGAGGGTGAACACCCCGGCGAGCGTGGCGGCGACGAGTTCCCCCGCGCTGTGCCCGAGCAATGCTACCGGCGTGACACCCCAGCTGAGAACCATCCTGGCGAGCGCGTAGTCCACCGCGAACAACAGCGGCTGGGCCCTGCGGACATCATCGATATCGATCAGCGAACAGATGCCGAGCCAATCGGCACGGATCCGTTTGCCTTCAGTCCCCATCAGTCCGAAAACGGAATCGATGACCTTGGTGAAAACCGGTGCCCACCCATAGAGACCGGTCGCCATCCCGCGTTGCTGCGCTCCTTGCCCAGGAAAGAGCAGGGCGACTTCTGCCATTGCGCAGGCTCTCGTGTTAATTCCCGGCGGCGGCATTGATTTTTTCGAGGAATACACGTGGGGTCTGAATTCCTTCGACCTCGTCATCCGAAACGGCAATACCGTACTTGCGCTTGACATGGGCGAGCATCTCGAGAAGGGCAAGAGAGTCGTATCCGAGCGCGGTGAACTCCATGTCGAGTAACTCCGTTCCGTGTGGAGCCGTGTACTCGTCCCCCATGTTCTCCCGCATGATCACCACGAGCTCTTCGAGTGTCAGTTCACGCATACCAGTCTCCCTTTCGCTTATCGGGGCCGAGAGTGACAAAGCGGGATCGCCGGATGTTCGAGTCTCGATCGAGACGAAGGCGACCACACCGGCTCGAAGAGAACTCCAATGCCGGTCGGCAAGCTCGGTCGGTATCGGAGTACGGATTGGAGCCTCATGTCGACATGGACCGCGAGTCGGCGCGCCGTGATCACCGGTATCGGCTCGGTCGCGCCGGGCGGAATCGGTACCAAAGCATTCTGGGACCTACTCGCCAATGGGCGAACGGCGACGCGGAACATCACGCAGTTCGACGCCCGCCAGTATCGGTCCCGTATCGCGGCCGAATGCGATTTCGACCCGGTCGCCGAGGGACTGAGCCCACGGGAGATCCGCCGCCTCGACCGCGCGGCCCAGTTCGCGCTCGTCGCGGGCAAGGAAGCCATCGAGGACGCGGGGATCGAAGTCGACGCCCTCGATTCGCACCGCACCGCGGTTGCGCTCGGCAGCGCGGTCGGCTGCACCACGAGCCTCGAGCGCGAGTACGTCATCGGCAGCGATCTCGGACGGGAGTGGCACGTCGATCCGCGATACACGATCCCGCACCTCTACGAGCACTTCGCACCGAGTTCCATGGCCGCGGAGCTGGCTTCGCTCATCGGCGCCGAGGGCCCGGTCAACGTGGTGTCCACCGGATGCACTTCGGGATTGGACTCCGTCGGACACGCCGCCGAACTCATCGCAGAGGGCTCGGCCGATCTCGTACTCACCGGCGCGACCGAGGCACCGCTTTCCCCGATCACCACGGTGTGCTTCGACGTCATCCGGGCGAGTTCGCGGCGCAACGACGATCCCGAGCACTCCTGCCGCCCCTTCGACAAGACACGCGACGGGCTGGTCCTTGGCGAGGGATCGGCCATTCTCGTCCTGGAGGACGAGGCACGTGCCAGGGCCCGTGGCGCCCATGTCTACGGTGAGATCGCGGGTTACGCGTCCCGGTGCAATGCCTACCACATGACCGGCCTGCACCCGGACGGACGCGAAATGGCCGAGGCGATCGGTTCCGCACTGAACCAGGCACGCATGAATGCCACCGAGGTCGATTACATCAACGCGCACGGTTCCGGCACGAAACAGAACGACCGGCACGAAACGGCCGCCTTCAAACGCAGCCTTGGCGAGCATGCCTACCGCATCCCGGTCAGCGGATTCAAATCCATGGTCGGGCATTCGCTCGGCGCCATCGGTTCACTCGAGATCGTCGGCTGCCTGCTGGCCCTCGAACAGGGCGTCATCCCGCCGACGGCGAATTTGCACGAGCCCGATCCGGAATGCGATCTCGACTACGTCCCGCTTGTCGCCCGCGAACAACGGGTGGCAAGCGCGCTCACCGTCGGGAGTGGCTTCGGTGGGTTCCAGACGGCGATGCTCCTGCGCAGGACGGTGCGACCATGACCGCCGAGGTCGCCAGGGCTGGTTCGATCGCACGGACTCCGCCGACCACCCGCGCCGTGGTCACCGGCATCGGTATCCTCGCCCCGACCGGGCTCGGCGCCGAAGAGCACTGGGCGGCCACGCTGCGCGGGGAATGCGCGATCCGGCCACTGACCCGATTCGATCCGTCTCGCTACTGGGCGCGGCTGGCCGGGGAGGTCCGCGTTTTCGACCCGAGCGCGTACCTGTCCGGGAAACTGGTGACCCAGACCGACCGCATGACGCAGATGACCCTTGCCGCTACCGACTGGGCCTTCGCCGATTCCGGTGCCCCGCCGGACAACGGGGACGGTTACTCGCGAACGGTGGTCACCGGCGCGACCGCGGGCGGCTACGAATTCGGGCAGCGGGAACTGGAGAAGCTGTGGCACCAGGGGCCCGACTTCGTCAGCACCTATCAGTCGTTCGCCTGGTTCTACGCGGTCAACACCGGTCAGATCTCGATTCGGCACGGGATCCGCGGTTCCGGTGCGGTCGTGGTCTCCGAACAGGCCGGCGGGCTGGATGCGATCGGCCAGGCGCGCCGCCAGTTACGGTCTGGTGCCCGATTGACCGTCAGCGGTGCGATCGACAGTTCGCTGTGTCCGTGGGCCTGGGTGGCCCATCAGGCTTGCGGCACGCTCAGCACCCGCACCGATCCCGCTACGGCGTATCTCCCCTTCGACCGCGAGGTGAACGGGCACGTCGTGGGTGAGGGCGGCGCGATGCTGATTCTCGAGGACGACGACTCCGTGCGTACACGCCGAACGGAAGCCTACGGTGAGATCGCGGGCTACGCGGCGACGTTCGACTCGCGAGACCCCGCGCGGGAACCGGGCCTGCGCAGGGCCGCGGAACTCGCTATCGATGATGCCGGTCTCGGTCCCGCGGATATCGACGTCGTCTTCGCCGATGCGGCGGGAACCGCAACCGCCGACAGCGCCGAAGCCGCGGCGCTCGCCACGATCTTCGGGCGGCACGGGATTCCGGTCACGGCACCGAAAACCATGACAGGTCGGTTGTACGCGGGCGGCGGTTCCCTCGACGTGGCCACCGCTTTGCTCGCCATCCGGGACCAGGTGATCCCGCCGACGGTCAATGTCCGCGACCTCCCGCAGGAGTACGGCCTCGACCTGGTCCGGGACGAACCGCGTGCTGCCCGGCTGCGCGCGGCGCTCGTGCTCGCCCGCGGCCGAGGTGGTTTCAACTCAGCGATCGTCGTCACCGAATTCGCCTGAACCACGGCTCCAACCACACTAGGCCGGATCTCCAAACCGAACCGGCACGGTCGAGAAGAACACACCGCGAACGCGGCACGGAGGCAGGACATGACCGACAATCAGGCCACGGCACTGGTCACGGGCGGAACAAGCGGCATCGGCCGCGCGATCACCGCCAGGCTTGCCCGGCGCGGCATGAACGTATTCCTGTGCGCGCGCGACGAGGCGGCGGTCGACGAAACTGTCGCCGAACTCACCGGTGAGGGATTGCGGGGCGACGGTATCGCCACCGATGTGCGTGATCCGCATACGCTGCACAAGCTGGTACGGGCCACGGTGGACCGGTTTGGGCCGATCAGTGTCCTGGTCAACAACGCGGGCCGCAGCGGTGGCGGCTACACGGCCTCGATAACCGACGAACTGTGGGACGACGTCATGGAGACCAACCTGAACAGTGTCTTCCGGCTCACCAGGGAAGCGTTGACCACCGGCGAACTCGGCAACTCCGGCGATGGCCGCATCATCAACATCGCCTCCACCGGCGGTAAACAGGGGGTACCGCTCGGCGCTCCGTATTCCGCGTCCAAAGCCGGTGTCATCGGCTTCACCAAGGCGCTCGCCAAGGAACTGGCCACCAGCGGCATCACCGTCAACGCGGTCTGCCCCGGATATGTCGAGACACCGATGGCGGCGCGCATCCGCGAGGCGTACGCCAATGCCGGAAAGGTAACCGAGCAGGAGATCCTGGCCGACTTCCAGGCCAAGATTCCGCTCGGCCGGTACTCGACGGCGGACGAGGTCGCCGGTCTCGTCGAGTACCTGACCACTGCGGAAGCCGCCTCGATCACCGCACAGGCACTCAATGTCTGTGGTGGCCTCGGCAGCTACTGACCTCCGTTCCACGCACCGAAAGGCGATCGAACATGGTTACCGGCGCTCCTGGAAAAACCAGGCACGAGACGTTGATCGAAGCACCCGCGGCGACCGTCTACGCGATCGTCGCCGGTGCGCGCGAATGGCCACGCTACTTCACGCCATGCCTGCACGTGGAACGCGAGGATCTTTCCGGAGGGCGGGAACGGCTGCACATCTGGGCGCTGGCCGCGGGGACCGTGAAGAACTGGACGTCCATCCGGAGCGTTGCCGAACAGTCCCGCCGCATCCGGTTCCGGCAGGAAATCCCGGCACCTCCGGTCGCGGCCATGAGCGGACTGTGGTCGGTCGATGAAGGGCCGCACGGTCGGACTCGGCTCGTACTCGACCACGAGTTCTCCGTCATCGGCGCGGATCCCGCCGATCTCGACCACGTCGCCGAGGTCACCGAGCACAACAGCGCAACCGAGCTGGCGAACATCAAATCGATCGCCGAGTCCCAGCACCGCCGCGCGGATCTCGAACACAGCTTCGAGGACTCGGTACTCGTGCGGGGCACCCCTGAGGCCGCATACGAATTCCTCTATGCGGCGAAATCCTGGCCCGAACGGCTCGAGCACGTGTCCGCGATGGATCTGGTGGAGAACACCGCGGGAGTGCAGTCGATGACCATGCACACGTGCACCGCCGACGGTTCCACACACCGGACCGAGTCGGTGCGGATCTGCTTCCCCGGGGAACGCATCGTCTACAAACAAACGGTGCCGCCTGCCCTGATGCGCGCGCACACCGGAACCTGGGTGATCCGCCCGCGCGGCGAGGACACCGAGGTCGTCGCGGGACACACCGTCGTGCTCGCCGAAGACAAGCTCGACGTCCTCGGCGAGGGTACGGATGCCGCGACCGCCCGCCGATTCGTCCGGGACCGTCTCGGCGCCAACAGCACGGCGACCCTGCTTGCCATGAAGTCCTTTGTCGAAGCGCGCTCGTGAGCACCGAAGAGAAACACGAGGTAGCAGCAGTGTCCACAAGGGATACTCGAACCGTGATCGAGGAGATCACGGTGGCCGCCGATCAGCGGACAGTGTTCGGTCTCGTCGCCGATGTCGAGTCCTGGCCACGATTCCACCCACCCGCCGTGCACGCGCGCTATCTCGATCGCGGCCCCGGAGCCGATACCGTACGCCACTGGTCCATGGCGAGTGCCTCGGTTCGGCAATGGGATGCGCGCCGGGAACTCGATCCCGATCGGTCCCGGATATCCTTCGAAAACCTCGCCCCCGTCGAGGCCAGAACACGGGTGACCGGGGAATGGGAATTTCATCGCACCGCAACGGGCGAAACCCGAGCGCTGATGCGGCACGACTACCGCACCGTGGAACCCGAACCGGTGGCCGAGGAGATCGGCGAACGGATGCGCACGAACAGCAGGCGATACCTGGAGACCTTGAAGTACGCCGCGGAAAACAAGGCATCGCTGCGTTCCCGGTCGCTGACAGTGGTGCGGGCACGGACCCTCGACACTGAACTCGACCGGGCCTACGCACACCTGGTCGGCACCCCCATCTTGTCGGACCACCTCCCGGATACGGCCGAACCGGTCCGGGTGCTGCTGCCTCCGCGCCTGGTCGTGCACAAGCGGATCAGCTGTCCGGAGGACCGGGTGACCCATCTCGGCCGGTACCAGCTGACCGAGACCGGAGACGGCGTTCGGATCACGAGCAGGGATACGGTCATTCTCGCGCCCCGGACGACGGGCGGACCGAGCATCGCCGAATCGCGCGAACGGGTACGCGCCGAGCTGATCGCGGACCGGGAGCAGAACCTGAGCACTGTCGAGCACCAGCTGAAGGAGCAGTCTCGTGTCTGAGCGCAGCCCACGACGGGACAGCAGGACGGTCCCGGACACCACGATCGACGGGATTCTGCACGCGGCGGCCACCGCCTGGCCGGAGCGCACCGCGATCCGTACGCAGGACGCCGATATCAGCTTCGCTGAGCTGGACAGTACGGCCACCCGCTGTGCCGGTATCATCGCGAGCAAGCTCGGTGCGTGGCACGCCGTCGGTGTCGTCACGACACTTAGCGTCGAATTCGCCGCCGTGTTCTACGGAATCGCCCGCAGTGGTAACACGATCGTCACGATCAACCCTCTCCTTCGCGACGCCGCGTTCGAACACATATTACGGTCGGCCGAGGTTCGGATGGTCTTCGTGCCACGCTCCCTCGTCGACCGGTTCTCCGCGCTCGCCCGGAATATCCCCCAGCTCCTGCGCATCATCGCCCTCGATCCTGAGGACGACAGTGCGCCCCGGTTAGCCGGTTTCCTGCGGGACGGCGCCGACCGGACCCCCGGGGCACCGGATCCCGGGCCCGGTTCCCTGGCATGTCTGCAATTCACCAGCGGAACGACAGGGGCACCCAAGGCGGTGATGCTCTCGCACCGGAACCTGGTCAGCAATGCCGCGCAGGTGGCGTGGGCCCACGCCCTGACCGAGGAAACCCGGATACTCAACCATCTGCCCTGCTATCACCTGATGCATCTCAATTCGGCGATCTACGCCGGGGCAAGGCAGACGCTGTGTCACGCCACGGATTCGGTCGCCGCACTGGAACTCGCCAACTCCGAAGGCGCACACCGGTTCTACAGCCTGCCGGTACACCTGGCCACCCTCGCCGCGCGCGACGAGGAACTGCCCGCGCTCGAGACCGTCACCGCGATCCTTTCCGGCGGCTCGGCACTGCCCGCCGCAGCCGCTCGCACCCTCTCCGAACGTCTGCGTGTCCCGGTGCTGCAAGGGTACGGACTCGCCGAGGCGGCACCCCTGACCCACTCCGACAGCCTCACTTCCCCCAAACCCGGATCGGTCGGCTATCCCCTTGCCGGAACCGAGTGCCGGGTCGTGTCCCTCGATGACGGGAGCGAGGTTCTCCCCGGACAGAAAGGGGAGCTGTGTATTCGAGGTCCGCAGCGCATGCTCGGCTATCTCGCCGATCCCGATTCCGGGGCGCTCACCGGGGACGGCTGGCTGCGCACCGGAGACGTCGGTTATGTCGACGCCGATGGCGCACTGTATCTCGTCGACCGCATCAAAGACGTGTTCAAATGCGACAACGAGCTGGTCGCTCCCGCCGAACTCGAAGGGGTGCTCGCCGCTCACCCCGCGGTCGCCGAATGCGTCGTCGTGGACATTCCGCACCAGTTCAGCGGAGCGGTTCCCTACGCACTGGTCCGGATAGACCCGGAATTCGACGCTATTTCCCCCGCCCGACTGACGGAGTTCGCGAACGAGCAGCTTTCGGCATACCAACACATTCGGTTTCTCGATGTCGTCGACCGTATTCCACGAGAGGCCAACGGCAAGATATCGCGCCGGGCGATCCGGGAACGGCTGCTTTCCGCACATGTTCCAAGTAGATAACCGAGGATACAGGAGAAAACCCGATGGTCACACTGGTCAACAAGCTCACCGTGCACGGCGATATCGCGGAATTCGAGAAGGTGAGCGAGGAGCTCACCCGATACATGGAAAAGCAGCCCGGCTACGTTCGGTACGCCCTGTTGCGTTCGATCAACAAGCCAGAGGTCTTCGTCGAGATCGCCTGGTGGATCACCGCCGAAGCGCACCAGAACGCCATCAAGAGCGCGGGTTTCCAGGACCTTGTCCAGCGCCTTGTCGCGCTCGCCTCGGTCGAACCCGATATGTACTCGCCCGTACGTGAAGGCAGTTCCATTCTCGACTGAGCGGAGACCGAACCGGAAAGGCTTGCCATGACAACGGAATCGGGTACCGAAGTCCTCATCGTCGGAGCGGGGCCGGTCGGGCTCGTCGCTGCGCACGAACTGAGCCGGCACGGCCTTCGGGTCCGGGTGATCGACGCGCGAACCGGACCCGCGGACACGAGCCGCGCGATCGCCACCCATCCCCGCTGCCTGGAAACCTATGACCAGATGGGCGTGATCGCGGATGTACTCCCGCGTGGGCAACGGATCACCGCGTTCACCTTGTACCGCGAGGGGAAGAAACTGACCAGGCTCAGCGCCGACTACACGACAACGCCGACCCGATACCCCTTCACGCTCGCCATCGAGCAGGAACAGACCGAGCAGGCACTCCGCTATGCCATGCACCGCAGGGGCATCGCCGTCGAATGGGGCGTGCGGCTCGAGACCTTCGAGCAGCTCGGTGACCAGGTCCACGCGACACTGCGGGCAGCGGATGGCACGGTATCCAGGTTCGCCGTTCCGTGGCTGCTCGGCTGCGACGGCGGGCACAGTACAGTGCGAAAGACTCTCGGACTCCCGCTGCTCGGCCAGTCGAGCGAGACCTGGATGATCGCCGACGCGCGGGTACACACCGATGTCCCTGCCGACAGCATCTACTGGGTGCACACCGGTGGGCGCACCCTGATGATGGCGCCGCTTCGGGACGGTCGCTGGCGCCTGCTCGACACCGCGCGCACCGAACGGGACATTCCACCGCAGGAGATCGCGCAACGCTTCTCCGCCGAGCTGAGCAAGGGACTCGGGGTAGCGACCAGAATCGAGAAACCGCAGTGGAGTTCGGTGTTCACCTTCCAACAGCGCATGGTTCCCCGAATGCAGCTCGACCGCTGTTTCGTCGCCGGTGACGCTGCCCATGTGCACAGCCCGGCTTCCGGACAGGGCCTCAATACCGGGATCCAGGAAGCGGTGAATCTCGCCTGGAAGCTCGCCATGGTCGCCCGCGGCCTCGCCGGGCCCGCACTACTGGAGACCTACAGCGCCGAACGCGTACCGGTCGGTGAGGCCTTGTTGCAGACGACGAACCGGGCCACTTTCCTGGTGCAGCTGAAAAACACACTCGCCGGGCTCGCCCTGCCCGTAGTGTTCGCCATCGTGCGTGCGGTTCCCGAGATCCGCCGGCGCCTCCAGCGCAAGATCCTGGGCAGGGTTTCCGGACTACGGCTCGCCTACGCGGACAGCCCGTTGACGGTCCCGGAGCGCGGTCGGTCGCGCAACGGCCCCGTACCCGGTGAACGGTTCTGCCAGATCACCGAATCCCAAGCCGGTCGACCGGGCTGGCTCGCCCTGCTCGCCGAACTGCGCGAACCCTCATGGAGCCTTTTCGTCTTCTCCGGAAACGAGACCGTGCACACCGTCGGCGCGGAGCTAGCCGAGCGGCACAGCGACTGGCTTTCGGTACGCACCATCGCCGACGATGCGACGTGCGCAACCGCGACGAGGCCGATAGTCGATGCGCTTGGCGATATCCGCGCCACGCTCGGCTCCACCGACAACGGCTGGGCACTGGTGCGCCCCGATGGTTACCTCGCCGCGCGCGGCCGAACGCTCGGGCATGCGGTCTTCGAAGAGGCGATCGCGCCCATTCACCTCGTAAGGAAAACTCGTCCAGTTCAGCTGGCCGTACCGGCACCGAAAGGCAAGGTCCATGACTAGCACACCCGAGAAAACCCCAGACCTCGGAGCGGCAAGGGAAATCCTGCGGATCGCGCGGGCGTTCAGCGAGTCTAAGGTGCTGCACACAGCCGTCGATATCGACCTGTTCGACACGCTTGCCGACTCCGGTCCACTGACCGAGGAACAAATCCGCGCACGACTCGGCCTGCATGCCCGGCTGACTCAGGACTTCCTCGACGCTCTGTTCGCCATCGGCCTGCTCGAACGGAACGGGGACCGGTACGGCAATTCCGATATGGCGCGTGAGTTCCTCACCACGGGGGCTCGGCACTCGCTGTGCGGACTCGTTCGGAACAGCACCATCCAGCACTATCCGGCCTGGGGGCGGCTCACCGAAGCGCTGCGCAGTGGCAACCCGGTTTCCGACGGGATCGGCGGCCGGAACGCGTTCGCCGAGAAGCTCTCCGACCCGAAGCTCGCCGAGCCGTTCCTGGACTCGATGGACGCGCACAATTCCACGACCGCCGACCGGTTGACCGAATGCGTCGACTGGTCCCGCTATCACCGCATCGTCGACGCCGGTGGAGCACGCGGAAACGTCGCCGCCACCATCGTCAGCGCGGAGCCACATCTCAACGCCACGGTCTTCGATATTCCCGCACTCGAATCCTATTTCACCGAACACATGAAGCTGCTCGGCACCACGGGCCGGGTCAGTTTCCAGGCAGGCGACTTCTTCACCGATCCGTTCCCGCGCACCGATGTCGTCATCTTCGGCCACGTGCTCCACGACTGGGCGCCGCAGGAACGCCAGACATTGCTCCAGCGCGCCTATCCGGCGATAGAACCCGGCGGTGCCGTCATCGTCTACGACCAGATGCTCGATGCGGAACGTCGTGACGCGCAGAAGATCCTTACCAGCTTGAACGTCCGCGTCATGCGCGAAGGAGGTTCGGAGTACAGCACACAGGACTGCGCGCGATGGGCGACCGAGGCCGGATTCCGGGTCACGAGAATACTCGAGCTGGACACGGTACGACGGGATACGGTCCTCGTCGCCGAGAAGGAGTAGCGACCGATGCCGCAAGCTTCGAGGAACCTACTGCTCTCCGGGAAAACCGCCGTGGTCACCGGTGGCTCACGCGGCGTCGGCCGGGCAACCGTCACGAAACTGGCCGCTTGGGGAGCACGGGTGTACTTCAGTTATGGACACTCCGCGGAGGCCGCCGAACGAACGGTACGAGAACTTTCCGGAACACCGGAGCCGGTTACCGCGATACACGAGGACCTCTCCGAAGTGGACGCGCCGCGCGCGGTACTCGACAGGGTGCACGCAGAGCACGGTGCGCTGGACATCTTCGTACACAATGTCTCCTCCTGGCATCAGATGTCCGCGCTCGCCCCGAAGGTCGAGGAATTCCACGCGGACTTCGCCGTCTCAACCCTTCCGCTGCTCCGCGTGGCCGAGCGGCTTGGCGAACTGCTCACCGATAAGACCGGGCGGCTCGTGGCCGTCTCCAGTTCCGGGGCGCGCGGCGTCGTCCCTGGTTACGCCAGTCTCGGCATGGCGAAAGCAGCACTGGAGAGCCTCGCGCGCTATCTGGCTGTCGAGTTCGCTCCACGGGACATATCGGTGAATGTGGTTTCGGCAGCGAAACTGGACAAAGCCGACGGGACCGTGCCCGAACAGCTGCTGCGCCAGCTGCTCGCCCGGACCCCGACCGGCAGGCTCACCACGCCCGAGGAGGTCGCCGACACGATCGCGCTGCTGTGCCTGCCTGAAGCGGGATGGCTGCACGGTCAGGTGCTCACCGTGGACGGCGGACTCGCACTGCGTGCCTGAGACGGAGGGAAGATGCCCGAGACCACAACGGATTTCTGCGTGATCGGCGGCGGCCCGGCCGGGATGACGCTCGCCCTGCTCCTGCTGCGCTCCGGCTGCCGGGTCACCGTTGTCGAGCGAAGCCGCTCACTTGCCCGGGAGTACCGCGGGGAAATCCTCCAGCCAGGCGGACTCGCCGTGCTCGACGCGCTGGGAGTGCTTGCCCCGGCCCGCGAACGGGGCGGGTACGAGCTGGCCCGGTTCCGGCTCAGCGAGGGGAGCAGGACGCTCATCGATATCGACTACCGCCGTCTCGGCCCGCCCTACGACTACTTGCTGAGCGTCCCTCAAGCGCACCTGCTCCAAGCGTTACTGGATGCCTGCCGGGCCTACGAGTCCTTCCACTACCTGCCAGGCGAGAAAATCAGCGAACTGATCCTGGAAAAGAGAGTGGTACGGGGTGTCGTGACCAGTGGGCGCCGCACAATCGGCGCGCACTGTGTTGTCGGAGCCGACGGGCGCTATTCGAAAACGCGCAAGCTCGCCGGGCTGGACTACCGGCGCAGCGAGGATTTCGACTTCGATGTGCTGTGGTTCCGCCTGCCAGCGGCCGCGCCCGCTCCGGTAGCGCACATCTTCCGGGCCGAGGGGACTCCGATGCTCGCCTATCCGTCCTACCCGGGAAGTGTTCAGCTCGGCATGACACTGCGACACAAGGGATACGCTGATCTCTCGCGGCACGGACTCGGGCACGTCAAGCAGCGCCTGCGGTGGGCCGCGCCACCGTACGCCGAGCTGATCGATGAGCACATCACGAGCATGCGGGACTTCTCGCTCCTCGACGTGTTCGCCGGTGACACCCGGCCTTGGGTCCGTGCGGGACTCGCACTGATCGGCGACGCCGCGCACACACACAGCCCTCTCGGTGCCCAGGGCATCAATCTCGCGGTCCAGGATGCCGCCGTGATCCACCCGATACTGCTGGAAACCCTGCGGAGCGGCGCGGCGAGCACCGAACTGCTTGCGGAGTTCGAGGCGAACCGGCGGCCGGCCATCGACCGCCTGTTCCGCATCCAACGCCTGCAGGGCAAAGCGATGCTCTCTCGCAGCAGGCTCGCCGGATTCCTGCGGCCCAAAGCGGCGGCGCTGGTCGGCCGTGGCCCGATCGCGGCGAAGATCACCGAACAGATCGCCTACGGCCGGGAGCGAATCCGGATCACCGAAACGCGTATCGAGGAAGACGAACCCCAACAGGACTCCCGAATCGGTTGAGAGGAACGGCATGCGCATTGTCGACCTGTCCGCACCCATCGACGCGGGCCAGCCCGAGGCCGACCAGATCTCGCACACCATCCTGAGCCCGGCCGAGGGGGCGCGCCATATGAGCGAACAGGTCCGCGCCCGACTCGGCCTGCGGCTGGATCCCGCGGATCTGCCCGATGGGGAGTTCCTGTCACTGGACACCCTGACGCTCACCACCCACACCGGAACACACGTCGACGCACCGGCGCATTACGGTTCGACCGCGAGTTACGGGGTGCCCGAGACCATCGACCAGCTCCCACTCGACTGGTTCTATCGTCCCGCGGTAGTGCTCGATATCAGCAAGGCCGAAGGGCACATCGCGTCGGCGGACCACCTGCGGGACGAACTCGATCGGGTCGGTTACACGCCGCGCCCCTTGGATATCGTGCTGCTGTACACGGGCGCGCAGGAGTGGGCGGGAACCGAACGCTACTTCACCGATTTCATCGGTCTCGATGGCGCGGGCGTGCATCTGCTTCTCGACCTTGGCGTCCGCGTTATCGGGACCGACGCGTTCAGTCTCGACGCGCCATTCGGCGACATCATCGAGCGATACACCGCAAGCCGTGAGCCAGCCGTGCTCTGGCCGGCGCATGTCATCGGACGCGATCGAAAGTACTGTCAGATCGAGCGGCTGACCAACCTCGACTCACTGCCACCGTACGGTTTCCGGCTGGCATGCTTCCCCGTGAAGATCACCGGCGCGGGCGCCGGGTGGGCGCGTGCGGTGGCTTTACTCGAGGAATCCTGACCCCGTCGTCAGTGCGTGAGTCCCAGCATCGACGACCGGGTGATGCGCCTCGCGCCGAATGCGAGAATTCCCACCGCGAGTATCCATGACACGGCCCCGAGCACGAAAACGAACAGCGTGTTCAGCACGAACAGTCCGAGAACCTGCCCGGCGATGAGCAGAATCGGTGGCAGAACGACGATCGTGCCGAGCTGATACGCGCCCTGGAACGTGCCCGCACGCGCGGAAAGGAGCACCATCGCACCCAGTGCCAGAGCGGACATCGCGGGAGCGGTCCACACAGCGAGGACCACCCAGCTCGGGCTCGGCAGCAGTAGCTGTCCCATCGTGATGGCCGTCAGGATGTCCACCACCGCCGTATAGGCGAGAAAACCGCCGATCCCGACCACCACGGCGGGCAGCCACGCGGCAAGCATCTTGCCGGTGAGCAGCTCGGCATCGGTGGCCGGGCTGTGCAGCAGCGGTTCGAGGGTCTTGCGTTCCTTCTCACCGGCGAACCCATCGGCGGCGATCGTGTTCGTCACGATCACCGGGGTGATCAGATACAGAGGCGCGAGAAAATACCGCAGGGTCAACACGGTCAGCCGGTCGGCGGCGGGAAAAGCGTCCAGTTGGGCGGAAAGTGCGCGCGGCATCCAGCCGATCAATGTCCCGGCAAGCGCCGAGTCACCGAACGCCCGGGTGACGAACACAAGCACGACGGGAAGCACGACAAGCGAGACCACCGGCGTCGAGATGAGCGGCAGATACACGCTGGGGGTGCGGATCGCGAGCCGAATGTCCCGTTCGGCGAAGGCGAACGCGATCCGTGGCCTCATACCGGTTCCTCCTCGTGCAGCCGCAGGTAGGCGCCCTCCAGGTCCGGACGCAGCGGCTCGACCCGGTGTACGCGGCCACCGGCGCGCACTATCCTCGTGACGAGCTCGGGGATCAGTTCCGGGTCGCGCACCGCGAATACGCACCTGATGCCCGAGCGTTCCCGCAGCACGACACCGGCGGGCAGCTCGGCGAGGGTCGGTTCGATCCCCTCGGCGTCCACGTGCACCACCGATTCGACCGACCAGCGCCGAGCCAGTTCCACCGGCTCGGCGAACGCCAGCAGCCGTCCCCGGCGCACCACCGCCACCCGGTCGCACAGTTCCCTGGCCTCGTGCAGGTCGTGGGTGGAAAGCAGGATCCCCCCACCATGGGTCGCGCTGATCTCCCGGATCATGGTGCGCAACCGGTAGGCGGCCTGTGGATCGAGCCCCGATGTCGGTTCGTCGAGCAGCAACAGCTCCGGACGGTGCAGCAGGGCACGGGCGAGCGCGACACTCTGGCGCATGCCACGGCTGAAGGTCGCGAGGCGATCGTCCGCTCGGTCGGCGAGGCCGAAGTCCCCGAGCAACCGTATGACGCGTTCCTCGGCCTCGGCGCGGGGTAGATCGTGGATCCGCGCGAAGAACAGGAGCAATTCGCGCGCGCTCTGACGTTCGTCGACCGCCGCGTTCTCCACTACGACCCCGGTGCGTTCGCGCAGCGAGTCACCTTCGCGCATCGGGTCCCGCCCGAACAGCCGCACCTGTCCGGAGCTCGGCTGCAGCACCCCGTTGCACAATCGGATCGTGGTCGTTTTTCCCGCCCCATTGTGTCCGAGCAAACCGACGATCTCGCCGGGGCGGACCGCGAAGGAGATCCCCTCCAGCGCCGTGTGTTCCCCGAACCGCATGCCGACCTCGGACAGCACGAGCAGCGGATCCGGCCCAGTCATCGAGACCGTCCTCGGAAAGCGGACGCGGTGACCCGTGACTCGAGGACGCCTCGATTCGATATCGACGTGCCTCCCACATCGTAGAGCCACGGGCGCGCCGTGTGCCCGCATCGGCCGACCGGAAGGTGGAAGCATTGCGCGTCCTGTTCGTGACCTACCCGTGGCTTTCGCACTACTACCCGATGGTTCCCCTCGCCTGGGCCTTCCGTGCCGCCGGGCACGAGGTACGGATCGCGGGAGCACCGGGACTCGTCGATCCCATCCTGGAATCCGGTATGCACGCCGTGCCGGTCGGCACCGATTTCGAGTCCGCACAGGTAATCCAGAAGAACCGGCTTTCCGAATCCTACACGGAAAACGATGACCGGAATGTACGGATCACCGACCATGAATCGCTCGATCCGACCGGGCGAGCGCTGGTGCGAAAATTGTCCGCCGTCGCGTTCACGATCGCCGAGGCGATGGTCGACGATCTCGTCGCCTTCGCCCGTTCCTGGAAACCCGAGCTGATCGTCTACGACGGGGTGACCTATGCCGGAGCCGTCGCGGCAGCGGTGCTCGGCGTGCCGTGCGCGAGCTTCCACTGGGGCGACCCCATGATCTACCGGCTGGAGAACATCGACCTCGGCACGGAACCCTCGCCGGAGTTCGAGCGGTTGTTCGCGCGTTACGGTGTAGAGCCGCGCGACGAGCCGGACTGGTGGCTGGACACCTGCCCACCCAGCATGTGCCTCGACACTCAGGTCTCCAGGACCTCGCTGCGCTTCGTCCCGTACAACGGGACGACGAGCATTCCCGATTGGCTGGACATCGAGCCTGGGCGGCCACGGGTCTGTGTGACGTGGGGCCTTTCCACGGCGCGCACGAGTGGCCCGGAAAGCGTGCGCACGGTGCGGGACATCGTCGAATCGCTGGCCGGCCGCGATGTCGAGATCGTGCTCGCGGTCGCGAAGACCGAGGCCGCGCAGCTGGCGGACCTCGAAGCGCAGTGGCCGAGAATCCGCGTGCTCACCTCGTTCCCGCTGCATGTCTTGCTTCCAGGATGCACCACGGTGGTGCATCATTCCGGTGGAGCGACCGCCCTCGCCGCGGTCACCGCCGGGGCGAACCAGCTCGCCATCTCGGCGCGCCCGCTGCCGATGCTGCTCGGCGACCGCATCGCCGCGACCGGTATCGGACGCCACCTTCTCCACCGGGATGCCGACGCCGAGGCGATCACGCGCGAACTCGACGAGCTGTTCGGTGACCCTGCCTATCACAAGGCGACCGAGCATCTCGGTGACGAGATGCGTGCGCAGCCGAGCCCGGCCGAGGTCGCTACCCGGCTGGCCGAGGCTGTCTGAGCGGGAATCAGCGACCACCGGAAACCGTCACCGTCTCTGCCGTGATGTTGTCGTTCGCGGCCGAGCTCAGGAACACGACGGCACGCGCGACGCTGTCCGGGCTGCTGATCACGCCCGTCGGCGTGCGCTGCTGCTCGCGTTCCCTGAGCTCGGCGGGCAGTTTGGCAAGCACCCGTTCGGTGCTCACCAGGCCGGGACTGACGAGGTTGACCAGGATGCCGTCCCTGCCGACATCGTGGGCCAGGCTACGCGCAAAGCCCTCGAGCGCCGCTTTTGCCGCACCGTAGAACTCGAGGCCAGGTCCACCGTCGCGGGCAACGTGCGAGGACAGCAGCACGATCCGTCCCCAGCCCCTGGCACGCATTCCCGGGATGACCGCCTGCGCGGTGTGCACGGTCGCGGTGATGTTGTCCTGGACCACCGGTTCCCACAGCCGCGCGGGTGCGTCCTCGAACCGGCCGGCGCGCAGTTCCGGTGTATGCCAGCGGACAGCGCACGCGACAAGCACATCGACCGGGCCCCACTGCCGTGTCACGGTCTCGACGGCCGCGCGAACCGAGCCGGTCTCGGCGAGGTCGTAGCGCACCGCGAGTGCCGTGGCCCGGTGATCCCTCAGTTCCTCGGCCATTCCGCGGGCCCGCTCCTCGTCCGTGTGAAATCCGAGGGCTACGTTCGCGTGTTCGGCGTGGAAGGCTCGCGCTATCGCCGCACCGATACCACCCGTCGCGCCGGTGACGAAGACGTTCTTGTCGTCTAATCCGAGTTCCATATCGTTCCGTTCCCCGTTGACCGTTGTCGCCCGCGAGGATGCACGTGGGCGTTCAAGCCTCGATGGATCCACTGTCCCCGGGCACGGCTGTGCGTTCGGCCGACTGCGGTTCGTCCTCGCCCCGCAACGGAAGGTCCTTCATGGCGAGCGAGACCAGGAACGCCGCGCCCATGACCGCGGCCATGATCAGGAACAGTGAGCTCGCCGAACTGGCATAGGCGTCGAGCACCGTGTGCTGTTGCCCGGTCGGCAGGCTCGAGATCGACGAAATGTCCCCGTTCGTCAGTGGATTGGCCCTCCCCGATGCCGCCAGTTGCGTGGTGAACAGCCCGGTGAGGATCGCACCGGCGACCACCGGCCCGAAAGCCTGCCCGAGCGAACGCGAGAAGGTCGTCGTCGCGGTGGCGGTTCCGATGTCTTCGAGGTCGACCGCGTTCTGCACGGCGAGAATGGGAATCTGCATGACCGTTCCGAGTCCGAGTCCGAGCACGAAGGTGCACACGCCGAGCAGGACGAGAGACATATCGCCGCGCAGGAACAGGCCGAGCAGCAGGAGCCCGACACCGGCGATGGCCGTGCCGAGCACCGCGAAAGGCTTGCAGCGTCCGAGTTTGCTCGTCAGTCGCCCGGACACGATCGCGGCCACCGTTGTGCCGAACGTCATCGGAACCAGGTTCAGCCCGGCCTGGGTCGGGGTCATTCCCCTGGCGAGCTGCAGGAACAGAGCGATGTAGACGATCGAGCCGAACAGCCCGAAACCGACGAGGAATCCGATCAAATTGGAGACGGTGAACACCGGATTCCGGAACAGCTTGGGCGCGATGATCGGTTCGGCCGCCCTACGCTCGTAGCCGAAGAACAGCGCCAACAACACGATTCCACCGATGAGCAGGCCCAGGATCGGCGCCGAGGACCACGAGTACGAACTCCCCGCCCATTCGGACACGAGCAGCACGGCACATGTGCCCAACACGAGCAGACCGGCGCCGAGAAAGTCGATGCGGTGACGGTGGTGCCGTTCGGCGGGCAAGCGCAGCACGGTGGACACGACGATGATCGCGAGGATACCGAGTGGGACGTTAAGGTAGAACGCCCAGCGCCAGGTCACGGTGGTACCGAGGAAATGATGCCCCTCTGTGAAGAAACCGCCGACGAGCGGGCCGAGCACATCGGCGAGCATCATCAGCCCGACGAAGAGCCCTTGCCATTTCCCTCGTTCCCGTGGCGGGATCAAGTCCGCGATGATCGCGATCGTCAGGGAGAGAATGCCGCCGGTCCCCGCTCCCTGGATCGCCCGTGTCGCGATCAGCTGCCCCATGGTCTGGGCCAGCCCACAGAGCAGTGAGCCGATCAGGAACACCGTCACGCAGAACAGATAGACCCGCTTACGGCCGAACTGATCGGAGAACTTCCCGTAGAGCGGCATGGTCACGGTCGCCGCGAGCACATACGCGGTCATCACCCAGGACATGGTCGCGAACCCGTTGGCGGCATCGAGTTCCTTGGTGATGGTCCACATCGCGGTGGACACCACCGTCTGGTCAAGGGCTCCGAGCAGCATCGGGAACAACAGGCCGATCACCACGACCAGTACCCCGCGCCCACCGATCCTGCCACCCGACTCGGTCGCGGGTGCCCGCGAATCAGCCATCGTCACTCCTCAGGTCCGCCTCGTCGAACAGCTCACTTGAACAATGTACAAGACTGTTGAGCACCGCTCAAGTGGCAGGATGGGCCCGGAATACCCAGGAGGTGCGATGGCATTAGGACGTGAACAGGTCGTGGACGCGGCCCTGGAGCTGCTCGACGAGATAGGGCTGGACGCATTGACGACCCGACGTCTGGCGCAACGGCTCAACGTGCATGTCGGATCCATCTACTGGCAGGTTCCGAGCAAACAGGCACTGCTCGAGGCCATGGCGGACCGCATCGGCGCCCGGATTCGCGAACACCCCATCGAGGCCAAGCAGTGGCCCGAGCAGGTCGCCGAGTTCGCGCGAGTGACCAGGGAGGCGTTGCTCGCCTATCGCGACGGAGCACGGATCGTGGTGACCGCCCTGCCCACCGAGGCCCTGCTCGAGGGCGCCAACCGACTTACCGGACTACTGCGCGAGGCCGGGGCGAGCGCGCGCCTCGCCGCGCTGGCCACCGATACCATCATGAGCCACGTAACCGGCTTCACGCTCCAGGAACAGTCCCAGGACGAAGGCAAGGGCAGCACGGACAAACCGGCAACGCGCGAGCACATCAGCGAGACGGAAGCCGTGTTCGCCGTGACGGAGAAGTTCGCTCTCGAAGTCAGCCTGATCATCGACGGACTTCGCGCGGCGATGGCCCGCGCACCCGTGGCCGAGGCCGCTCGCGCCGACGCTTCCGAGTAGGAGCCACCCGATATCGGGTTCGATCGTTCCTCGATCGGACCATGCTGAGCTCCCCGGGTAGGTAGCGCGGGGAGGCACGATGCGGTCGGTTGCGAGTCTGGGGTGCGTGGCGGTGCTCGTGGTGGGCCTGTCCGGATTCGCCCCGAACGACCCGGCAACGTCTACGGGGCATACGGTCCTGCGGCCGGTCTCGATCGCCGGCGTGCGCGGGGAAGTCGGCGACGCCGAGGCATTGGTCACCGGCCGGGGCCAGACCACCCTCACCGCGCGGGCGGGCAGGCCGGATCCGACCGTGGTACTCGACTTCGGCCGCGACGTCGGCGGGATCCCCCGAATCCGGGTCGCCGGTGCCTCGGGAGAACCGGTCCTCCGCACCGCCTACAGCGAATCCCGGCGGTTTCTCGGCCCGGAAGGGGACGCGCCGAAATCGACGATCTTCCCTCGCCCCGGTCTCGATCCGCTGCGGCACCACGAATTCCGAATCAAGGGGCCTGGTGACCTCCAGCGTCCACTAGTGCAGGGCGGCGAACGTTACGTATCGCTGAGGCTGACCACCGCGGGCTCGGTCAGGTTGTCCTCGTTCGGCATCGAGACGACCTACTACGATCCGGGTCGTGCTGGTGCGCCCGGCGAATTCCGGTCGAACGACCCACTGCTCGACGCGATATGGCGGGCAGGCGCCTACACGGTGCGGATCGGTATGACGCGGCCCGGCACACCGGATGGCGGGGACCGACCGGTGATCTATGATGGCGCCAAACGCGATCGGCTCGTGTTCAGCGGAGATCTGCTCCAACAGATCCCCACGATCACCCAGGTGTTCGGCCCGGCCGCGTACGACTACATCCGGCAGTCGCTTCGCCTGCTGGGGTCCGGCAAGGCGGCGATGCCCGGCTTCTCCGGACCGCGTGGCGATGCACGGTTCTACTCCGCCAGCTACTCGATGTACTTCGTGCTCTGCCTTGCCGAGTATTACCGGGAAAGCGGCGACCGAGCATTCCTTGCCGAGTTCTGGCCCTCCGTCCACCGTGAACTCGAGTGGAACGCAAGCAGGACGACACCGCTCGGACTACTGCGCACGACCGCGGAAGACGGGGCCGACTGGGATCATTACGACGGGCCGAAAACGGGAGCGGTCACCGCCTTCAACGCCATCTACCACCGAGCCTTGCGGGACGCGGCGGTACTCGCCGCGGCACTCGGCAAATACGCGAGCGCCCACGAGTACTCGCGAGAGGCCGAACGGCTCCGTGCCGCGGTGAACGCGAGACTGTTCAATGCGAAGACCGGGGTCTACGACATCAGCGACACCATCCGCGGACCGATTGCCCAGGACGCGAATGTCGCCGCCATCGTGTACGGCATCGCCTCTCCACAGCGGGCGCAGCGCATACTTCAGGTGCTGCGTACCCGGTTGTGGGAAGCATGCGGTCCCATCCCGTTCAGCCGAGACAGCGGATACCGTGACCTCATCAGCCCGTTCATCAGTGGCCTCGAACTGCAAGCCCGATTCACGATCCCCGGCGCTTCGGACAGCGGATTGCGGCTGCTACGAACAACGTGGGGACCGATGGTCACCCCGGGACCGGCATACACGGGCGCATTATGGGAACACCTCACCGCCGACTGCACGGTTCCCGGTGGCAGTTCGAGTCTCGCCCACGGGTGGTCGACCGCACCGACCTGGGTGTTGAGCCGGTATCTGCTCGGGGTAAGCCCCAGCGCCGCCGGCTACCGCACCTGGAGGCTCACTCCGCCACGAAGCGGGCCGAGCACGATTCGCGGCACCGTGCCAACCCCGCACGGACCGATCACCGTGAACTGGCGGCGCACGGCCGGGGTGACCACGGCCGCAATCTCGGTACCACCAGGCACGGTCGCCTACCTGGGAACGCACCGGGACCACGACGCACAAGCCGGCATCGACCGCGTTCTACATGCCGGACAACACACGATCGTCATCTACCCCGATCACCTTGGATGAGCAGGAGGGCACCGTGACCTCAGCGTACGAAGCCGAACTCGCCGAGATCTACGACCAGGTGTACCGCGGACGTGGAAAGGACTACTCCGCCGAGGCGGAAGCGCTCCTCGACACCGTCCGCGCACGCCTGCCGCATGCCGAGAGTGCCCTGGACATCGCCTGCGGTACCGGTAGCCATCTGCCGTACCTCATCGAGGCGTTCGGCAGTGTCGAGGGCGTCGATCTGTCCACACACATGCTCGCGATCGCCGAACCCCGTTTCCCCGGGGTTCGATTTCACAACGCGGACATGGTCGAGCTCGATCTCGGCCGCCGCTACGATGTCCTCACCTGCCTGTTCGCGAGTATCGCCTATCTTCGGACAACCGAAGAGCTGGACGAAACGGTGCGGCGCATGGCGGGACACCTCAACCCGGGTGGACTGCTGCTCATCGAGCCGTGGTGGTTTCCGGAGAAATTCCGGCCCGGTATGCTCGTCAGCGACGTCTTCACGGTCGATGGACGCACCATAGCGCGGGTTTCCCACTCTACAAGGTCCGAGGATTCCTGTATCCTCGAGATCCATTTCCTCGTCGCCGATAACAAGACCGGGATCCGGCATTTCGTCAGTGAACACCGACTTGCCCTCTTCACCCGAGAACAGTTTCGTACCGCGTTCGAAGGTGCCGGACTGAAGCTGGAATCAATCGAGAACACACACTATCCACGCGGTCTACTTCTCGGCACCTTCGATGGATCAACGCAGGTGGACGCGGGGAACGTATAGCAGCCACTGACCGCCACCCGTGCGGAACTCTCGCTCATTCGCCATGATCTCCTCAGCGTGGTTCCATGCGAAAAGGAGGGCATAGTCCGGGAACGGCCGACCGAACTCCTCCGGCGCTTGCACGGGAATATGTGAACCGGGCATCAGCTTTCCCTGCTTTGCCGGTGTACTGTCGCAGACGAACGGAACCCATTCGGTCCCGATACCGCAGTAGTTCACGACCGTCGCGCTCTTGGCGGTCGCCCCATAACCCACGACACGCTTCCCGCGGTCATGTAGGTCTTCGAGAGTATCCCGAAGCTCCGAACGCACAGTCTCCACGTGTCCACGGAACCGGTCGAGAGTCCCGGGGTCAGCAACCCCAGCCAACCACTCCTGTTCTATCAATTCGGCGACCGAGGGCCGCGCAACACGTCGCCCGGTCCGCGCGAGCGTATAGCGCACCTCGCCTCCGTGGACATGCAGCCTTCGCACGTCGACGAGCTCGAGGCCATGCCGCCGGCTCAGCTCGCGGACCGAACGTGCGGAGAAAAAGAAGAAGTGTTCGTCGTAGATCTGGTCGAAAGAGGTCCGTTCAAGGATATCGGCGAAGTAGGGGTCCTCGAATACGAACACCCCATCGTCCGCGAGCAGAGCGTCCACGCCACGCAGTATCGAGTCCATGTAAGGGATATGACACAACGTATTGGCAGCGTAGATGACATCGGCCGGACCGTAACCTTCCCGAATATCGAGGGCCGAACCGTACTCGAAGAACTCACTACGTACCTGAATCCCCTTGCCTCTGGCCAGTTCCGCGACACCCGAGCAAGGCTCCATCCCCAGGTGGCGGACACCCGCATCGGCGATCGTGGCAAGCATGGCGCCGTCATTGCAGCCCAGTTCGACGATGAACGGATTCGATCGGTTCAGTTCCGTACCCAGGAACTCGCGCGCGGTATCCCGAAAGTGCTCGCGCATGACCGCGGATCCAGAGGAAAGATACGGGTATTCCGCGTTGAACATACGTTCCCGCGGCACCTCGTCCATCAGTTGAACCATCGTACATTCAGGACAGAATCCGACAGCGAGTCGAAAGAAAAACTCATCCCGGATCCCATCTGGCCGCACGAACGCATCGGAGAGCGGCTGCTTCCCGAAATCGACGAACTCGGACAGTGGCGCATCACAGACATGACACCGAGCGGCGGTGGTCGAATCGTCACCAATGTTGTGCATGCTGGATTCCCTCGGATTCGTTGCGAAATCGGACATCCCCATGATGCATGCTAGCGATCGAGCCGTGATTGGCTCTTCGTCGAGATTCAGACCGTGATATCGCCGAACATTTCCATTAGAATACCGACCATGTCGGATGTCGTTCCTGACCATAACGCCGAGAGCGCACTTCCCCTGGTCGTCGTACTCGGCGCATCGGGTTTTCTTGGCGCGGGCGTACTCACCGCGTGCATCCCGTTGCCGGTACGCCTGCGCGCCGTGACTCGGTCCGCCCGGCCGTCCGGACGAAGCCAGCGCCCGGAATGGCGGGTCGCGGATCTGACGAATCCCCGGCAGCTCGCCGAGGCCGTACGCGACGCCGATGTAGTGCTGAACCTGGCCGGAATCACGACGCGGGCGGCCGAGATCGACGCCGAGCGGATCAACCATGGTATGGTTCTCGAGCTTATCGATCTCTTCTCCCGAACCCGCCGCGCTCCGCTGATCGTGCAAGCCGGAACCGGATCCCAGGTCGGCACCGCGGGAATCGGGCGTATCGACGGGACCGAGCCCGATGCGCCGGACAATGCTTATGACGCACAGAAACTCGCCGCCGAACAAGCACTCGAAAAGGCACACCGCGCCGGTCACGTCCGCGCCATCGCGCTGCGCCTTGCCACGGTGTTCGGACCGGGCCCGGTTCCCAGCGCCACCGACCGCGGTGTCGTCACCACGATGATCCGCAAGGCGATCGCCGGCGAATCGCTGCCGATGTGGGGCGATGGAACAGTCACGCGCGACCTGCTATTCGTCGAGGACGCGGCCCGTGCCTTCGTCTGTGCCATGCGGTATGGCGATCATCTGGCCGGCGAGCACTACCTCGTCGGAAGCGGCATGGGAACCCCGCTCGCCGAGTTGTTCGGCAGCATCGCGAAACTCGTCGCGGCCAAGTCCGGAGGTTCACCGGTATCTTTGAGCTCCGTCGACATTCCCGATACCGCCGCAGCCAGCGATCTCATCGGCGTCGAATACGACTGCACCGCGTTTCGCCACGCGACCGGATGGCACCCTCGCGTCGGACTGCTAGCCGGTCTCGACCGAACCATCGCGGCCCTGTGCTCCGCCGAGCAGTGAGTTCCTCGGTCATCGCACGGAACTGAGACAGGCGATCAGGGTGCGTGCCTGCACCGTGAGGTACTGACTGTGCCGCAACAGGACACTGAGCTGTCCGAGTGTCAGCCAAGCGTAATCCTCTGGCAGGACATCGAGTGGCGTGGCCAGTTCGACGATGCGGTACCGAGCACAGGCATGGTAAAGCCTACCGCCCTCCTCGGAGAGTTCCGTGTCGAATCGGATCCGCTCCGGCGCCGGAGTGAACACCTCATCGAAGAACGGTGGTCGCTCACTCGGTGAACGGGCCATTTCCCGTTCGGGAACACATTGGACGGTCGGACCGAATTCCGCGAAATCGAGTAGTCCGGGCTCGAATCGGGAATGTACAAGTACGTGGAGCTCACCGTCGACGTACTTGATCAGAAAGGCGATCAGGCCCGTTTCGGACGGGGCGAACAGCGGCTGTGTCCAGCGGCTGACCTCCCGGCTCCCCGCCTCGACACCGACGGCGAGCACACTGAAATCACCGGCAACCTCGGCTGTGATACCGGTTTCGGATCGCACCCACCCGTGGACATCCATCAGATCGATCGGCGATACGGACAGATCACGGCGCGCCTTTCCCTCGGTGAACCGGCTCAGCACATCGAGCAAGCCGCTCCTTCCCCCGGACACGTCGCGGTCCGAATGGCCAGTCGATGCCGACTCCTGCACAGTCTCCAGCTCCACGCCGACCATCGGAGCACAGGCCAGCACTGTCCTCGTATCCATGCCGATGACGTGATCGATACGGAGCAGTTCGTGGATCTGCCCGATGGTGAGCCAACAGAAATCCTCGTGTAATGCCACCTCCTCGGTAACCTCGATGATCATGTTGCGGTTGCGTTTCCTGAAGAACCATTCACCGTGTTCCGACTGAAGGACATCGGTGATCACCCGACCGGACCGCGGCGCGACGAAACTGTCGAGATACCGCACCTGGGCACCCCGGTGCACACCGATGTAGTTGCTTCGCGTCGCCTGTACCGTCGGGGAAAGCTGCAACAGGTTGACGTTGCCGGGTTCCATCTTCGCCTGCATCAGGCAGTGCAGCACCCCGTCGAACTCTTTGATGAGGATGCCCAGAATCCCGATCTCCGGCTGGTTGATGATCGGCTGCGACCATTCGGCCTCAGGGCGATCACTGCTGTGCACGTGCAACCCGGAAACCGTGAAAAACCGTTCACTGTCATGCACGATGTTTCCGCCAGGCTCCGAAAAATACCACTTGTCCAACGCGGAAAATGGGATTCGCTCGACGGTGAACCGGTTCGCTGATCGCCGTTCGCTGAACCACTGGTCAAATTCGGATACGGATTCGAACTGGGCACCGTTCACGCAGGCCGCAGATTCCGCCAACCGTACCGCATCGCGGATATCCTCTGGACTCTCAACAGCGACTCGAACATTCGTCATGGTGGTCCTTCAAGGTTGTCGGTACTCCGGGGCATTCCCCGCACCGCGCCTGTGCGCCATGTTCCGTAGTCCGCTCAGCGCCCCAGCCCGAGCAGCACCTCACGCAAGGCATTGATGACCTTGTCCTGCTCCCGCTCGGAGAGACTCGGATACATCGGCAGCGAGAAAACCTCGTTCGCAAGCTCTTCTGTCGCAGGAAGCGATCCCTCCCGGTACCCAAGATGTGCGAACCCGGTCATGGTATGTACCGGCCACGGATAACTGATATTGAGGTTGACGCCGTAGCTGCGCATTGCCCCGATAATCTCGTCCCGGGCAACATGGCGGATTACATAAAGATAGTGAACGTGCTCATTGCCCGCTTCCACGTACGGGAGAACGAGCCCCGTATCGGCAAGCCCTGCGGCATAGCGCTGTGCGATGGCGCGCCGACGTGCGATATAGCCGTCCAACCTGGCAAGCTTGCGACGCAGGATCTCCGCTTGGACTTCATCGAGACGACTGTTGAAGCCAGGGGTGGCGACGACGTAGTAACGCTCGTGCATACCGTAGTAACGGAGCCGTCTGAGGTTCGCGGCGATGGTGGGGTCCGAGGTGATCGTCGCCCCTCCATCTCCGTACGCTCCGAGCACCTTCGTCGGATAGAACGAGAAAGCCGCGGCGTTTCCCATCGAACCGGCGATCTCGCCATACTGGCGTGCTCCGTGCGACTGGGCGCAATCCTCCAGAATCGGCAACTCATACCGGACGGCTACGTTACGTAACGCTGTCATATCCACACATTGCCCGTACAGGTGTACCGGGAGCAGACATTTGGTCCGCTCCGTGATCACCCGTGAGACCTGACTGACATCCATCAGATAGGTATCCGGGGACACATCTACGAAGACCGGTTTGGCACCGACGGTATCGATGGCTACGACCGTAGGTGCGGCGGTATTGGCAACCGTAATCACCTCGTCGCCCTCGCCCACTCCCATCGCCCGCAGTCCGAGCGCGATGGCATTCGTCCCGTTGTCCAGCCCGATACAATGGCGAACCTGATGATGCTCAGCGAACGCATCCTCGAACTTCGTGACGCTACGACCGAGTACCAACTGACCCGATCCGAACACGGTGTCGACCGCATCCAGCAGATCTGCACGTTCTTCGCGGTACTCATCCAAATAACCCCACACCGATACCGCCATAATGGTCCTGCCCTCTTCCCAGTAGATCCTCTGTGAGAGCTTCACAGCTCGACTTCCATGAACAATGGAGATCAGTTCGAGATCACGTTCGCACCGGACCGGCACACAAGCGTCGCATCGTATGGTGACCAGTGCACGACACAGCGATGCAATCGACAGCTATCCATCGATTCGGTTGTCACCCAAAGGAATACTACTTTGGTTGTAGCACGATCACTCACATGGAGTAATTATGAGATTGTTGTCGACAACTAATATTGCACAACTCTAACCGATGTGCTGCTATCGATAGCGGTCATGATTCTTGACACTGGGGAGGCACTGGGGTGCTACAATTCAACCTATTGGGCTCACTTGAGGTTACGTCAACTTCTAGACTTCTTCCGGTGGCGGCGCCGAAAGTTCGGAATGTTCTCTCGCTCCTGGCGCTTCGAAGCCCCAAGTATGTGAGCATCGATACTTTCATCTTGGAATTATGGCGAGACAATCCACCGCGAAGCGCGGTTACGACAACGCAAACTTACATTTATCAAATCCGAAGAATACTCGCAAAAGCCAACGAGGGTGACGCGGAACAGCTGGTCAAGACAAGAACGCCTGGATATCTACTCGATCTCGAACCGAATCAGACGGATGTGCATCGATTTCGCGCACTATGCGCGTATGGCAGGGAGCAGCTTGCCCTTGGTCGATTCGAGGAAGCCGCCACGTCCATACGCAAAAGCCTGGAGTTGTGGCGTGGTCAGCCGTTGGCCAATGTTTCGCTGGGTCCGGTGCTCGAGATCGATGTCGCGGGACTGGCCGAGGAGCGCTTCGAGGCATTGAAAATGCGCATCGAAACCGACCTGCGGCTGGGCAGGTACGATGAACTCATCCCGGAACTGCGTTCGCTGATCAGCGTCTATCCGCTTAACGAATGGTTACACGGTAAGCTCATCGTGTCGCTGAGTGTTACGGGAAGGCGGGCGGATGCACTCGAGGCGTATCGAAGGATGCGTGCGGTGCTCCGTGAAGAGCTGGGGCTGGAGCCGTCAAGGGAATTGCAGGAACTCCACGAGTCCTTGCTACGCGGAAGCGTACTGGGAGAAGATGAGCGCTACGCTGCGACCTACTGATGAGCACCACGAAACCTGTACTCGCAACCACCAAGCTTGACGACAATACATTCCACAAGGTCTCGACCCGGCGCGCTTTCTGGAGGAGCAGCATATGGGAGAGAGCTGTCGCGAGATATCCGTCTTACTCGTCGACCCCGACAAGCTGTTCACCGATGCCTTGCAGTACGGACTCTCGGTCGAGTCCGATATCCTCGTTCTCGGGACCGCGAATTCTGAGTACTCGGCATGCTCGTTACTGGCGAGAAGCCTGCCTGATATTCTCTTGTTGAACATCAGTATATTCTTTGGTTCCGTTCCGGGAGGCATCCGTAGAATGCGTGAGATCTCCCCGAATTGCCGTATCGTCGTGCTCACGTCCCATCTCGATCAGTTAACCACCGAACGTCTTCGGCTGCTCGGCATATCCGATTGCCTTATCAAGAGCATAACGCGAATAGAACTTGTCACCACCATCCGATACATAGCAGCTCAACGGATACTCCCGACTCGGTCGAACGAGTCGGCAGTGGGGAATGCGATAGAGCGGAATATAAGGATCTCGCGACGCGAAGAGGAGATCTTGTTGCTCGTGGCGCAAGGAATGCGGAACGAGGAGATCGCCAAGCATCTCGTGATCGCCGTAGGCACGGTCAAACGCCATATGCGGAACATCTTCCGTAAGTTGGGGGCGGAATCACGTATCGACGCCGTCAACAAGGCGGTCGCATCATACGATCGATTTCGGCTGCCGGTACCGCGGGGTCATTTGGCGAACTTCGCGCCACCTTCCCCCTACCGGCCATCGAGCTGGATCAGTCCAGGTCATCGCGGCTGACAAGACGTTTCTGAATGAGCCACCCGCTTCCATTCGACACCAGCACGTCTTCACAGACCGTACTGCGGTGCAATGTCGGTATCCCACCTCGAAGAGTTTCGATGACCAACGCGTAGCTTCGTGCGAACACCGCGTCATCAGCTCGCCGTTCGAGAGTGAGCATGCCGAGCCAATGCCGATGCGTTACTCCGCTGTTCACCCGATCCTCGGCCGCCCGCCGGGCCCCTTCACGGATACGCTCGCGGCCGGAGACCGGCTTCGGGAGCCCGGCCGCATCGAACACACCGTCCTCAGTGAAGGTGTCCGCCCAGTCCTCGACCTTTCCCGAATCGAGTAACTGCATTTGCCACGCATAAAAGGACTGAACGCGAAGGTACAGCAGTTCGCTGTCCGACAGCTCCGGCGAATCCGCTTGTGCGGCCATTTCGTCCTCCGTTCACGAAAGTGCGAGCGAGGTCAGCATGTGGCACGGTGTTCGAGGGTCGATCCAGTTCTGATCTCCCTGCCCTAGTCGCAACCAAGGGTTCGAAGTGTGCCGGGCTCCATCGAGCTTGGATTCCTTCTCGAACGAGATGCCCCATCGTTACCGCGAAATCTCCTCTTCATCGTTAAGGAAAACTGATGACTGCATCGACGGTGACGTCCAAGTCTCTACATGGCATTATGCGGGGATATGTACAGACCAGCCTCCTGCGCACCGCATTCGACATGGGGGTTTTCGACGCCATCCATCGGGGCGCCAACAGCCCATCGCAGATTGCCGTCGAAATCGATGCCGATCCGCGCGGCACACGTATCCTGCTGGATGCTCTGGTCGCCATAGATCTTCTTGAGTCCAACAGCGGTGGTTTCCTGCTCCCGGAGGGCGGCGAACGCTACCTGGTGAGCAGCGGGGAACAGTATTTCGGTTCGGCGATGAAGATCGGTGTCAGCCGATGGGAATGGGAGGCGCAGTGGCGACTGGCTGAGGCGGTCCGCAACGGTGGAACCGTTATGAACGAAAATGCACTGAGTCCGGACTTCTCCTATTGGGAAGATTTTGCCGCGCACATGAACTGGTTCCAAAATGGCGCTGCCACATTGATGGCCGAGGAACTGGTTCCCTGGGCCGTGAAGCAAGATTCGGCACGGGTCCTGGACGTCGCTTGCAGTCACGGATCCTACGGATTCTTCTTCGCTCAACGCGAGCCAAAGGCTCGTATCACCGGTCTCGACTGGCCGCATGTACTCAAGTACACGAAGCAGAACGCCGAACACCTCGGCCTACTCGACAGGTGGACACCACTTGCCGGCGACATGTTCGAGGTGGCCCTTGGCGGCCCGTACGACATCGCCATGGTGACCAACGTCCTGCATCATTTCGCCGAGCACGAGGCGATCAAACTCCTACAGCGCGTGGCGGAGGCAGTTCGTCCTGGTGGGCGCATTGCTATTTCCGGACATACTCGCACGAGGGACGACACACCCAAGACCAATCCGGGTTCATACCTGTTCTCGGTAATCATGCTCACGATGACGGTTACCGGAGAGACCCATTCGATTGAGACCTACGAACGGATGCTCGACAAGGCAGGCTTCACCGATTTCCGTGTGTACACCAATGAAAAGGCCATGCACACCGTGTTCACCGCAGAACGGGCCTAACAAACCGTACTCCCATGGTGTTTGGCCGGTAGCGATCAGAACCCCGATCCGCGTGCCCGGTGGGCCGCCGGTCCCGCTCGACCAGCAACGCCCGGGTGCCCAATTCAGCCAGCTGCCTACACCGCGATAGACCCCCGCCCTCCTAGCCCCCAGGGCTACCAGGTCCATATCGTCGCACCGCGGCGTGGCCTTAGGGGCCGTTTCTGAACTGGTCCTGGGTGGGCGTGTCGTTGTTGATGGTGAGGGAGCTCCTGGTAGGTCGAGCGGTGCTGAAGCGCCGTTCTACCAGGAGTTCTATTGTTATCGTGGCGTACCGCGTCCGGTGGGGTCGGGCTGGGCAGTGCGTGTTGTCGTTTGGCCCTGTTCCATCAGGTGTCCGATGCGGGTCGTGCTCGCCGGTACCCGTCGGACACAACCGATGCGCAGTGGGCGGTCATCGATCCGCTGCTGCCTGATCCGCCGTGGCTGGCGGGTAAGGGCGGTCGACGGGAGACACACTGCCGCCGGGCGGTCGTGGACGCGATCTTCTACCTGGTTGACAACGGCATCAAATGGCGAGCACTGCCAACGGATTTCCCGCCGTGGTCCACGGTCTACAACTACTTCGCCGCCTGGGAAGCCGCGGGCGTCACCCAGCAGGTACTCGACGAGTTGCGAGACCGGGTGCGATGACGCGAGGGCCGCACGGCCGAGCCCACAGCAGCGATCATCGACTCCCAGTCGGTGAAAGCCGCCGAGACCGTCGCGTGTCCCAGTCGCGGCTACGACGCGGGCAAGAAGATCAACGGCCGCAAACGCCACATCGCCGTGGACACAGTGGGACTGCTGTTGTGCGTGATAGTCACCGCCGCATCGGTGCAGGACCGCGACGGTGCTCGGCCCCTGCTGGCCATGTTGGCCGCCTCGTGTCGACGTATGCGCTTGGTCTGGGCCGATGGCGGCTACGCGGGCAAGCTGCTGGACTGGGCCAAGACCACAGCGCGGATCACGGTGGCCATCGTCAAACGATCCGACGACGTCAACGGATTCCAGGTCCTACCCAAACAACGGGTGGTGGAACGGACGCTGAGCTGGATCACCCGCCACCGACGATACGCCCGCGACCACGAACACCTACCCGAACATCACGAAGCAATGGTCCACTAGAACATGATCCGCATCACCAGCCGACGCCTCACCAAATAGGTTCAGCAACGGGCTCTCAGAGTGCGTCTGGGAATCCTCGCTCGCTGCGGGCGGGAACCAGGTCGGCGGGGTCCCTGCGGTGCGCCCGCACCCGGGATCAGCAGAGCCGCAATTATGGTGATGACAACGCCGCAAGATGACAACTGACCTGTCCAGGCCGAAACACGCCCTCTTCAAGGTGACGCTGCGTACGATTTGCGCATCGGCTGGGCCGAACGCCCCAAAGAGTTACGGGCTTCTCCGCAGCTCGACAAGACACCGCAAGGTCCTTGCGCTGCTGTCTGCCCAACAGGATGCGAACCTAAACGTGCAGCACACAGGGCTGCGCGCAGTTGCGTGCAAATACTATAGCGGCGCCCGCGAGCTCCTAAACCGGCCGAAACAGCGGGGCGTCCTGGCGCGAGCGGAACGCCGATGACCGGTACTGGCCGTGGGAAGCAGGACGACAAGGAGCACGAGCAGAAGTCTTACCTGGTCAGCAGGGAGAACGGTAACGAGATCGTCGGGGACCTTCCGAGGACCCCGCCGCCGGTCATCGGTGAAGTCGAGACACCCCCGAAAACAGACGAAGGATCATAGCGGTGCTTCCCAAGGGGGAACTGTTGTGCGTGGGCGCCGACCTCGAACGCGCGCTCACGCACTTCGGTATCGGTGAATTGCCACGCGTGCTGCGCGGCACACCGGTATGGCGCGACAGCAGCGAGGACCGCGCAGCCACCCGCGCCTCGCTGGAGACTCTGGACAAGGCCGGGTTGCTGGAACCCAACGGTCGTCTCGACCGGGATGTCGCGGTTACGTTCGAGGCGCTGTGCCAGCCCGAGCTGGCATACTTCGGATGGTTCGCCGCAGGAGACGAACAGTGGAACGCCATCGCTGCCCGGCGTGGCCCCGAGGCTGTGCTCGCCGCATACGCCAAAGGTGGGGTCTATATCCGCCAGATCAATACCGACGGGCTGGTCAAGGCGCTGGATGCCGAGCTCCCCCTCGGAGAACCAGCCGAGTTCGCCCCGATCTGGTACCCGCTGGACAAACCGGTGCCCGAGCCCGCGGTCAGTGACATTTTCGTGGACAACAACTACACCCGCGCCGACGACGACCTCAACCTGATCCACGCCCTGATCACCGATCACGACGGTGGCGGCGAAGTGTTCGTCCAAACCCGCGATCGCGGCGGACGCGTCCACGAATCACCAACCGCACTCGGCGTGGTTACCGGACGCCAAGGGACTTGGTTCAACACCCTGCACACCAACCACCACGGTGACCGCTACCTGTTCTGCCTCCCCGCCACCAGCGACGCCTTCGCCGAACAACTCGATGTGCTTTGTGAACAGGCGACCTCACTACACCCCATTGCTCCCGCCGACCGTATGAGAGGCTAATTCGATGCGAAGGCGTGTAGCAGTCGGCGTTGGGATCGCGGCACTCGTTGCCGGATTTACAGCGGGATGTTCCGATTCCGATATGCCAGTACCAGCGACCACGTCGACGCCGAGCACGGTCCTGGCTGGCGCCGATCCGTGTTCGTTGACCGCGGCCGAGGTGAAACAGTTTGGTGTAGGAGCTGGAGAGCGGAAGGACGCTCTTGGCGCGCGGGCGTGCCGGTACCGCGGCGACGGGTTTCATGTGACGGAATCGCTGGTGGAAGGCCCGGGAGTGGGCGATCTGGTGGACCCGAACGACCATCGGCTACCGAAGACCTACGATTCGGTGCGGCCACTGCAGGTTGCCGGGAAACCAGGACAGCTGGTCAGTCAATCCAGCTCCTGCGTGGCCGCAATCAGGGTCGGGCAGACCTCACGTGTGGAGTTGGGCGTTTTTACCGGAATGCCAGGCGATACGACCAAGGCTTGCGACACCGCGACATCGCTTGCAAGAGTTGTGATTTCTCGGCTTATACGGGGCAAGTAGGAACCAAAGGGGGAGAGTTGGGATTCGAAGTCAACACGACGGCCTTGCAGCTGTACACGAACCTGCTCAAGCAAGCACACGAGACTGCCGGTTCCATCGACAAATACGTCGCCACGAACCTCAACGGCCCGGCAGCCGGCAGCGCCAGCGGCCTCTTCGGTGAGATCGATCCAAAAGCCGAGCAAACCAGCGCACAAGTGCGTGATGCCGGGCAACGGATGTCGAGCTTGCTGGAAGACTGCTCCGACGCGATGCGGCAGACCACCACGATGTACGAGCGCACCGAGCGCGAACAAGCAGCGAAACTCGATGCAACCTATCCCAGCGCGCCTGCGCCCCCACAACGCGGTATGCCCTGGCTTCAGGGCAGCAACCAGGCCGGGCCGATCATGGCGAAAGAGGACGCCGCCGGGAAACTCAAACCACCGGGCGAGCCTCAAGACTTCGAAGATCCATTCGAGGTCATCAACACCATCAGCGGATACCTGAGCCCGGGAACGATGATCCAGAAAGGCCTCGACCTCGCGTTCGGTTTCAACCCAGCCGCCGAAGCCACCAAAGCGCTCGTCGGGGATGGAAATCGATCGCGAAGATGAGCGAGGCTCTCGATGCCGTCGCTGGATGCTGTGCGGCGATGGGAACCGACATTCAATCGAACGCGCTGAACATGACTTCGAGTTGGACCGGGAACGCCGCCAACTCCGCCTATCAATACTTCGACGGACTGGGCAACACATTCCACGACTACGAACAGGCGTTACGCGGACTCAGCAAGCAGTACCATGATGCCGCGTGGGCGTTTCGGCCTATGCAAAAGAGGTCCAGGGGACCATCACCACGATCTTCGACACGGTGTTCTGGATCGGCGTCGAAGCAGCCGTGGGAGGCGCCACCGCCGAGACCTTCATCGGTCCGCTCGCTGCCGGTGGCGCGATCACCCTGGAAATCCGCAACGTCATCAAGGCCTGGGGCGAGCTGACCTCGTTGCAGTCGAAAACACAGAGCATCGTGCGTATCGCGGCGGACAACATCGATGGATACATCTCCAGTGGCCTGTTCAACGCGAAACCTCTCCCACAGCCCTACCACAATCCGGGGGTGAAATAAGATGACCAGCTCGATTCCGGATGACGGCAATGGTCCCTTCGTTGATCCTCGTCTGGCCAAGTACCGGCAGAAGATGCTTGAAAAACTGGCTGACCATCACCATCCCGAGACCGCGGAGATGGCCCGCGAGCTACTGGCCGGACGAGTTACGCCGCGGCAGATCATCACCCGGCATCTATACGACAATGTGCTCACCGCGGACATGGATCGTGTTCCCGCCCTACAACAAGCGATACCTGCCGAGGAACAAGAGCTCCTCGACCGTGATCCCGACGCCTGGCTCGATCGGCTGAACGCCGAACCAGCACCCGAACCCACACCGCACCCTGCGCGACAGGTCCGGTTCGATGACGACGAAGACTTTTCCAGCATCAACTGGCTCGACGGGAAACACAACCAACTATGAGCAACCAAGATCCCAGTGATGAAAACCAGTTCATGTACAGCGGCCAGCCCCGCGTCTCAAAGGAGGACCTCGAACGCGCCCGTAGTGGCCGCTGGCAAGCCGCTACATTCGGCGGCCTCATCCTCGCCGCCTCGATCGCGCTGGCCTTCCCTGCCCCGACCTGGCTCTGGCTAGCACCGGGCGGTTGCGGTGCCGCCTCGATCGCCCTCGCCGTCATGCTTCGTAAGGCGAAGACACACCGACAAGCCATGTTCGGCACCGCGGGCGTCGCGTTTCTCGTTCTGATCGGCCTCTGCCTACTGGCGCTCCCGTTGAAGTACCGGTAGCACCAACCGTTTACGACGAGGTAGCTTCGGAAATCCATTCACGGGGTATGAGCTTTTCACCGCGTCGCCAGTTGTGTTTCACAGAATCTTGGAACCAGTCATCGACGAGATTCGCGTGGTCACAGACGATCACCTGCATATCGGGGGCAAGTTCAGCGACTACGTCGTAGAGCAGGCGGAACACGCGGTTGACCGCTTCCCGGTCGGTGTCCCGGCCAGGTTTTCCAGTGTTTAGGTCCACCTCGGAGCGGTACCAGACTTGGGTTGGTTAGAGGTGGACCCGGGGTTCTGGACAGTGGGTTGAGTGGTGGGTTGCTCGATAATGGCCGGTGAGGCCGGAGGAGTAACGACATGGCGCGAGGTAAGTGTAGGAACCATTCGCCCGAGTTCAAGGCCAAGGTGGCTCTGGCGGTGTTGAAGGAAGATCAGATGCTGGCCTAGCTGGCGCAGCACTTCGACGTGCACCCGAACCAGATCACGGCCTGGAAGAAGCAGCTGCTCGACTCGGCCGCGGGGGCCTTCGTGGCCGGGACCGGGCCGGGTGGGGCCGAGAGCGAGGCGAAGATCAAGGAGCTGCACGCGAAGATCGGTGAGCTGACCATGGAGCGCGATTTTTTAGATCACGGGTTCACACGCTTCGACCCGAAGTGAGACGAGCCATGATCGACCGCGCTAGCAAGCTGCCGGTCACGGCCCAATGCCGGCTGCTTCAGGTTGCCCGGTCAACGGTGTACTACCAGCCCCGACCGGTGGGTGAACGCGACCTCGAGCTGATGCGCCGTATCGATGAGATCTGCAGCGGCCGTTTCTGGGCCGGCGCCTCATCGACGCCCTGGCTGACGAGGGCATCGGCGTGGGCTGCAAGCACGTGCAGTGTCTGATGCGGCTCATGGGCCTGGTCGCGTTGTACCCACACAAGCGCACCTCGGTGCCGACACCGGGCCACAAGGTCTACCCGTACCTGCTGCGCGGGCTGGTCATCGACCGGCCGAACCAGGTCTGGTGCACGGAGGTGACCTACCTGCCGATGGCCCACGGCTTCGGCTACCTGGTCGCGATCATGGACTGGTACTCGCGCAAGGTCCTGTCGTGGCGACTGTCGAACACGATGGATGTCGGTTTCTGCGTCGACGCCCTGACCGAGGCGCTGGCCACCTACCCCGCCCCGGAGATCTTCAACACCGACCAGTTGAATCCGCCCAGTTCACCAGCGACGCATTCACCCGGGTACTCGCTGCCGCAGACGTCAAGATCAGCATGGACAGTCGGGGGCGGTGGATGGACAACGTGTTCGTTGAACGCCTGTGGCGCTCGGTCAAATACGAGGAGGTCCACCTGCACGCCCACACCGACGGTGCCCAGGCACGCGCCGGACTCAGAACCTACTTCGACTACTACAACACCCAGCGCCGCCACCAGGCGCTCGAACACCAAACCCCGAACGAGATCTACCCTCGAACCAAAGCGCTACCGCAAGCGGCATAACACCCCGGCGCCCCCCACCTATAAACCACCGCGGCCTGTCCAACCGACAGGGTCCACTTCAGTGTACCGGAGGGGGAGGGTCCCGTGGGACCTCGGGGAGCCCCAGCCGGCTCTAGGTGAACTCGTCGACGCTGGATGGTGCACCGGCACCGTGCTGGATGCGGTACTGGGGAGTTGGCTCTCGGCCTCGCCGCTCGCGGCCATCAGGTCCTCGGCGTCGACCTCGCACGCAGCGCGATCGAACGCGCCAGGCACAAGGCAGCCGCACGCGGGCTGGCGGTGCGCTTCCACGCAGCGGATGTCACCGAATCCGCCGGCGGCGAGGTCGTCGACACGGTGTTGGACAGTGGCCTGCTGCACTGTCTGCCCGCGCCAGCGCAACGGCGCTACCTGGACGTCCTGCGCCGAGTCTGCCGTCACGGCGGCCGGGTGGCGGTGCTCTGTTTCGCCGACCGGCCCCGGGGCGCGCACGCCGGATCTGGGCCGACTCAGCGAAGAATGGTTGCGCGAGCTGTTCGACGACGGCTGGACGATCGATNAGCTCGCGCCCGCGGACATCCTCGGCATCATCCCGGACGGACTCGGCGAAATCAGCACGTGGCCACGGGACAAACGTGGCCGCACCCCGATGACCGGCTGGCGACTACTCGCTCGCAGAACCGGGGAACCAAACCAGACCGATGCCTCACAGGCAATCCCGGACCACGTCGCACACTGAAGATGGTCGC
>NZ_KB905386.1 GCF_000379465.1 Sciscionella marina DSM 45152 | reverse complement strand
CAGATCGACAAGACCGTCCCGCGCGGCTTGGGTGTACACGTCGTACTGGACAACCTCTCCGCTCACACCGCACTCGAAGTCACGACATGGCTGGCCCACAAGGATCGCCGCCGCTGGCACCTGCACTTCACCCCGACCTCCAGTTCCTGGCTGAACGTGGTGGAACGCTGNTTCAAGGAATTGACCGACAAACGGCTCCGACGCGGCGTATTCACCAGCGTTGACGACCTCAAACAAGCCATCACCGCGTGGGCGCAACACTGGAACACCGACCCGAAACCGTTCGTGTGGAAAGCCACCACCGAAGAGATCATCACCAAGGTCCGACGCGGCCGCACCACGCTCCACCAGACCAAAACCCAGACGGACCGCTACGAAGCACCTCGCGGAGCAAGTGTTCGTCGATCAGGCCGGTCTCGGTCAGCAGGCGATGGCTGCGGCAGCGCTCAGCCTTTACCTTGTTCCGTCACCACAAGCTGGTCCGTTCGGGTGATTCCGGATTGAGCCGGTGAAACCCGTGCGGTTCAGCGGTATTATAGATGTCATGAACGCTGGGGAGTGTTCGACGGTGTTGTCGAACAGAGAATTGCTTGATCGGCTCCGCGAACAGGCCGCTGTGGTGCGGCGCGCGGAGGCAGAGTTCGCTCGTCTTGTGGCGTTGCTTGATAAGCACGGTGTACCGGTGGAGTTCGGGTATCGTGGTTCACCCGCGCGGATGGTTGAGGATGTGGCGCGGGTGGGTTTGGGTGAGGCGCGTCGGATTGCGGATCGTGCGCGGGCCTTGTTCGGGGCGTTGGGGATCAGCGGTGAGCCGTTGCCGCCGGATTTGCCGAATACGGCGGAAGCGTATGCGCGGGGCGAGGTTGGTGCCGAGCATGTGGATCGGATTCGGAAGTTCGCCGCGGAGTTGCCTGCGGATGTGTTGACGGGTGAGTCGTGGTCGATCGCGGAGAAGTGTTTGGCCACGGTTGCCAGCGAGAGCGGGGCGCGTGGGTTGAGTCGCCCGATCCGGGAACTACATGCGCGGCTGGATCCAGACGGGCAGGAACCCAATGACCATGAGCCGGTGCGGCCGCGCCGGGAAATCTGGCTACAGCAGCGCAACAGTGATTGGCTCATCGAAGGCCATTTGGACCAGGAAACCGGATTGAAGCTGCGCAGTGTTCTCGACGCGCTGGGCAAGACTCGCAGCCCGGAGACCGTTGACGGGGTTAAGGTGTTTCAGCGCCCGAGTGAACGGGACGCCGATGCGTTTGCCGAGATCGTCCAAATCGCCGCGAATCCGGAGAATCTGCCCGAAAACGGTGGGGAACCGTTCACCATCATGGTCACCATGACCGAACAAGCCCTGCGTGAAGGCATCGGCCAAGCCACCACGATGGACGGCAGCACCATCCCGGCCACCCAACTACGCCGCATCGCCTGCGATGCAGGGATCATTCCCACCGTCCTCGGGTCGGAGGGTGAAGTGCTCGACATGGGATGCCGCGACCGCACCGCACCCCCGAAACTCCGCCGAAGACTCATCGCCCGAGACCAGGGTTGTGCCCACCCCGACTGCGACAAACCACCAAGCCTCACCCAAGCCCACCACATCCAGCATCACGCCAACGGCGGACTCACCACCGAAGACAACATGGTGCTGCTGTGCGCTTATCATCACACCCTGATCCACAACACCGAATGGAAAGTCCACATACAGCACGGCAAACCCCAATTCACCCCACCCCGATACCGGCAATTCGGCTATAGCGCGGTTTCTCTGCCCCAGGATACGGCAATCGGGTGATGATGCACGCCTGCTGCTCAGTGGGCCTGGCATGCTCGGCGGGGCCTCTCAATCCATCGTAAACACCGAATTTTCGTTGCCACGACGGGGAAGTCGGTGAGCAAAGGTCGGATGACGCCGCACCCCGGCCGACCACGGAAGCCAACGCTGTCATGAGATGAGCCCGCAGTAGGTAAGGCCAGGGTGCATGCGTCGACTAGCGTTCCGCCGGGTCACCGTAACCGCCACCGCCACCGGACTCGCAGCGCAGCACATCGCCCTTGCGCACCCGCAAGCTGTTGGCCTTCAGCATTTCCCGGGCCCGCACGGTCCCCGGGTTGAGCGTGACGCGCGGCGGGGTACCGGATTCGCCGCCGAAAGCACCCCAGGCCGGGGTCACCGAACGCTCCCACCACAGGGACAGATCCTGATCGGCCTCCATGACGTATTCGCGGATCACGCCATCGCCACCGCGCCATGTCCCGGCGCCACCGGAACCCTCCCGAATGCGGTATTCGTTGACCCGCACCGGATAAAGCGTCTCCACGACCTCGATGGGCAGATCACGCAGCGAACCGTTGACGTTGTTGATCAGGGCGGTCTCACCGTCCCCGCCCTGCCAGGCGCCCCAACCGCCGACGGTGGCCTCGAGGGTGACGAACGGTTCCCCGGTACGCGGATTGTCCCCGGCGAACTGCACGATCATCGAATCGCCGTAACTCGCGGCCGCGACCCGTTCGGGCATCGCCGGGGCGAGCGCCTTCACCACGAGATCGATGAGCATGCCGAGGCTGGAATAGTAGTACTGGCACGCGGCCGGTTCGCGCGCGCCCAGCATGGAGCCCTCGCGGACCCTGACCTCGAGCGGCACGAAGGAACCGCCGTTGAGGCTGACCGTCGGCGAGATCAGCAGCTTGTACCCGACCCGGGCCGCGGAAACCGCCTGCGAACTGCCGCAGTTGACCGGACCGGTGGCCTGATCGGCACAGTCGGTGAGGTCGATGGTCATGCGCTCCCCGGACACGGTGATCCGCACGGTCACCTTCAGCGGGGTTTCCAGATCGATGGCGTCATTGTCCAGATATCCGGTCGCCGCGTACTCGCCGTCCGGGATCGCGGCCAGCCGTTCGCGTTCGAGCCGCTCGGTCTGGGCGAAGATCTCCGCACGGGCCGCGGCGATCGTCTCCGCGCCATAGCGGGCGAACAGTTCACCGAGCCTGCGCACCCCCATCCGCGCGCAGGCGATCTGGGCGCGCATATCGCCGAGGGTCACATACGGGAAGCGCACATTGGTCTCGATCAGGCCCAGCATGTCCGGCCGTTCCACGCCCGCGGCCACGATCCTGGTCGGGCGCATGCGCAGCCCCTCCTGATAGATGCTCGTGGAATCCATGGAACCACCCGGATCCTTCGACCCCATGTCGATCCAGTGCGCCCGGGAAGCGGCGAACCCGACCAGCTCCGCACCGACGAAGATCGGCGCGTACACCGTGCAGTCGTTGAGATGGGTGCCGCCGATATAGGAATCGTTGAGCACCCAGACATCGTCGGGTTCCCAGACGTCCGCGCCGAACTGCTCTTCGGTGTACCGGGTGCACTCCTCCAGATTGCCGAGGAAGATGGGCAGCCCCGAGGACTGGCCGAGCACCCGGTGCTCGCGGTCGAGCAGGGCGACCGCGCAGTCCTTGCCCTCGTAGATCGTCGGAGTGTACGAGGACCGGATCAGGGTCATGTTCATGTCCTCGGCGGCCTGGATCAGGCCCGAACGGATGATCTCCGTGGTGACCGGGCTGATATTCATAGCTCGACTCCTCGCTCGCTGCGCTCCTCGGGTCGCTTGGCGACCCTGCGATGCTCGTTCGCTCGTCGGCTTCGCGTGCTCATACCAGTGTCTCCTCGAATTCGATGGCGATGATCAGGAAACCGTGCTCGTCGACACGTAGTTCGGCACCCGGGGGAACCACGGTGGTCGCGGTGTCCTCGTGCACGATCGCCGGTCCGTTCAGCCGCGCACCCACGGCGAGCTCGGCGCGCGCGACAATGCTTGTCGGGCAAGGCTTTCCGTCGAAGACCACATCCCGGATGACCGGTTCGCTCGCGGGCGGCGCCGGTTCGGGCGCGGCCTCCGGACGCGGTACGACGCCGTGCCCGGTAGTGCGGATGGTGACGAACTGAACGGGCGCGCCCGGCGTGGCATGCCCGTAGCGGCGGTGATGCGCCTCGGCGAACCGTTCCTCGATGCGTGCCAGGAAATCCGCGCTGTCCACGGTGTCCTCGTCCAGGATCGGCACGGTGAGTGTGTAATCCTGGCTCTCGTACCGCATATCGATGCCGTGCACCACCGATCGCTTGTCCTCCGTGATGCCCTGCTCACCGAGCGCCGCCCAGGCCAAGTCCCGCAACTCATCCAGTGAACGCGCGAGCGCCGCGGTGTCCAGATCGGCGCTGGTGGCGAAGAACTGCATGGTGAAATCACGGCGCACATCGGCCTCGAGCATGCCCCAGGCGGAGAACGCTCCGGGGAACCGCGGCACCACGACCTCGGTCACCCCGATCTCACGGGCGATGAACGCCGCATGCATCGGGCCCGCCCCGCCGAAGGCCAGCAACGCGAACTCGCCCGGTTCGAGACCGTGTTCCACGGTGAGGGTGCGGATCGCCTGCGCCATCTTGGCATTGCCCACATCGCAGATTCCCGAGGCGAGCTCGACCGGATCCATGCCGAGCTGCCCGGCGAGCGCGGTGACCGCGGAACGCGCGGCAGCCAGATCGAGGTCCATCCCGCCACCGGCGAAGGAATCCGGATCCACCCGGCCGAGCACGCAGTTCGCATCGGTGACCGTGGCCTGTGTTCCACCGCGGCCATAACAGGCGGGACCGGGGACCGCACCCGCCGATTCCGGTCCGACCCGCAGCGCGCTGCCTTCCGCATAGGCTAGCGAACCACCGCCCGCGCCGACCGTGTGCAGGTTGACCAAGGGCATCAGTAACGGAAACCCCTCGCATTCCCCGTCCGGGGACACATCCGGGGCGTTGTCCAGCACCAGCGACACGTCGAAGGAGGTGCCGCCCATGTCCACGCAGATCAGGTTGGGCCGGTCGAGCAGGTTGCTCGCGGCCACCCCGCCCATGGTGCCGCCGACCGGACCGGAAAGCAGCGTCTGCAAGGGATGCCTGCGCGCGAACTCGGCATTGACCAGACCGCCCGAGGACTGCATCACGTGCACCGGGACCGGCAATCCCTGCTCCGCGAAGCGCGACTCGATCCGGTCCAGATAGCGGTGCACCGAAGGCCCGGTATAGGCCTCCATCACCGTGCTGGATGTGCGCTCGTACTCCCGCCATTCCGGGGCCACCTCATGGGAGAGCACCACGAGCACATCCTCACCGAGTTCCTCGCGCAGCAGCGAACCCGCGCGGCGCTCATGCTCCGGATCCAGGTAGGCGAACAGAAAGCACACCGCGACCGCCTCGAAACCCTGCTCGCGCACCCGTTTCGCCACCTGCCGCACGGCATCCTCGTCGAGCGGTTCGAGTTCGGTCCCGCTCGCGTCGAAGCGCCCGGCGACCTCCGCGATGTGCTCGCGGGGCACCAGGGGAGCCGGTTTGCGGTAGTGCAGATCGAAAAGCCGCTCCCGGTTCCCGCGCGCGATCCGGTAGACATCGCCGATGCCCTGCGTGGTCAGGATGAGCACCTTCGCGCCACGGCGTTCCAACAGCGCGTTGAGCCCCTGGGTGGTGCCGTGCACGAAGAACTCGATCTCGGCGAAGGACAGCTCGTGCAGTGCGTCGAACACACCACGGGCCAGATCCTCCGGTGTGGTCAACACCTTGCCCGCGCGCAGTTTCCGCGCGTTCCCTTCATAGGTGACCACATCGGTGAACGTGCCGCCGATGTCCATGGCGACCCGGTAGGTCATGACAGAACTCCTTGCTGTTGGGGGTTTCAGTCGAGCGCGCGGCCCTCCGTCTCGGGCAGCGGTAACACCGAGACGAGTGCGATGATCAGGAAGAGCATGATCGAGCCGATGGTGAGCGAGGACGCTATCCCGCCGTCCATCATCGCGCCGATCACCGGAACGGAGACGGTGTTCGCGAGCAGCACCGCGGAAGTGCTCCAGGAGTAGCCGATCCCGCGCAGGCTCGTCGGCAGGATCTCCCCGGACCAGGTGTTCCAGATTCCCCACGCGCCAAGGGAGAAGAACGCGAGGATGAGGTTTCCCGCGTACATCTGGCCCGCCCCGGTGGCGAAACCGAACAGCGCCCCGCCCGCCGCCGAGGCGAACACGAACGCGAGGAAGACCTTCTTGCGGCCGAACCTTCTGGTCAGCCAGGCGGCCAGCAGATAACCGGGAATCGAGACCAGCTGGGTGACCGCGACGAACCAGACCGCGCTGGAAACGCTGAGTCCCTTGCCCTGCAACAGGATCGGCAACCAGGTCTGCAGCCCCCAGTAACCCCAGCTGAACGTGAACGCGACGAGCAGCAGCAACAGGAACCGCCGCCGCACTCCGGTGCGGAACAGGCCCCGGATGTGCCCGCCCGCTGCGTCATCGGTCACCGCGAACCGGGTTTGCTCGGAAACCGTGCCGCCGAGCCTGCGCAGTACCCGCGCAGCCTCGGTGTGCCTGCCTTGTTTCGCCAGCCAGTACGGGGATTCGGGAACCCAGCGCAGCACGGCGAAGGCCCAGAGTCCGGCGAGCGCGGCCACGATGGCGACCGCCCGCCAGCTGACCGGGCCGAGTGTCTGGCTCACCCCGATGCACAGCAGGGTGCCGATGGGGAACCCGATGGAGAGCGCGACCGCGCCCTGGCCACGCCACCGCGTCGGCAGCAGCTCGAGGAAATACGGGAAGGTCACCGCGTACACCCCGCCGAAGGCGACTCCGGAGAGGAACCGGAGCACCAGGAACGGCCAGAACCCCGGGGAGAGCCCGGCGAGCAGGGCGAGCACGGAATAGAGCAGCAGGCTGAACACGGTCACCCTGCGGCGCCCGATCCGGTCGATGAGCCCGCCCCAAGCCAGTGCCCCGGGCACCATGCCGAAGGCCACCGCGGAAAGGGCCCAGCCGAGCTCGGTGTTGTTCACGCCGAACTCCGCGGCGATCCCGTTCGAGACGTAGACGAGCCCGACCTGTTCCCAGGCTTCCACGACGAAGGTGAAGAACAGCACCGCGCCCGCGAGGATGTGTGCCCTGCTCAGCCGCATCTCATCGCAGAACTCGCCGACCGAGTGGTGCGCGGCTGTCTCGCCCTGAGGTGTCATCGGTGACTCCACTGGCTATCGAAACGTTTTGATGATTGGCTCACGAAACCTGCCCGCGCGTCAAGAGGCAGTGCGTGGGCGATACTGGACGCAGGTGAAGGGAGGCACGAGGTGAGCAGCAGGGCGGTCACGATCCGGGATGTCGCCGAACGGGCCCAGGTCTCGATCAGCACCGTCTCGCACACGTTCTCCGGGAGCCGACCGATCTCGGCGCAGACGAGGGAACGGGTGCTGGCCGCCGCGCGCGAACTCGGCTACGACGCGAACCCGAGCGCCCGCTCGCTGCGCACCGGCCGCTCCGGGCTCATCGGGCTGTTCCTGCGCCCGCGCTATGCGGTCGCCGGGACCCCGGACCGCGCCGAGACGTTCAACCGGCTCGTGGGTTCGGTCGCCACGGAGATGTTGCGCCGCAAGACCGGGCTCATCCACGTGCCCGATCTGCATGACCCCGCGGTGGCCAGTGTGCCGATGGACGGATGTCTCGTCGCGCACCCCTACGGTAGCGATGAGGTCCTCGCCGAGGTGCAGCGCAGGGGTATTCCCACGGTGACTGTTGAGGAGGACCCGGACCGGCCGGAGCTGGCCTGGGCGGTCCGGCTGGACTACCCGCGGGTGGTCACCGGACTGCTCGAGCACCTGCGCGAACAGGGCGCCCGGGAGATCACCCTGCTGTCCGGGACCGAGGACAACGCGTGGAACCGGCGCCCGCGGCAGACCTATCTGGACTGGTGCGCCCGGATCGGGATACGGCCGCGCACCGGTCTGCTCAGCGAAGGCCTCAGCGGGGAGGAGACTGCGGCACGGGCCCGCGAACTGCTCACCGCGGCCGACCGCCCGGACGCGTTCGTGGTGTGCACCTGCGATAGCGCCGCGGTTTTCGTGAAAGTGGCCGCCGAACTGGGCATCGGCGTTCCGGGGGAGCTGTTGCTCGCCGCGCTCACCGACAGCGAGCACGGGCGGGTGGCGAACCCGCGGATCACCGCGATGGACCTCAACCACGAAGTGCTCGCCGAACAGGCCGTGGAGCTGATGTTCGCGCGCCTTTCCAGGGCGGCGGAACCGAAGGAACCGGTGACCGTGGACCCGGTGCTGCGGTTACGCGAGTCGACTGCGCGCCCGCCGCACTGATCGGTAGCCGATGCCGAGCGCGGCGACGAGGACCGGAACGAGCACGAAGGAACTCGCGAACGGCGCGACCAGCGCGCACAGCCCGAGACCGAGACAGGCGAGTACCCGCTGCTTCCCGCGCAGCAGCCGGATTCCCGCCGCCATGCCGAGCAGGTAGGTGGCGAGCACGAGGGAAGAGGGCACGGCGACCAGATCCTCGGTGCCGAGCCCGAAGATCCAGGCGAGAAGCAGTCCGGCTGCTCCGATGCCGCCGACCGTGAGCACGCCGGCGGCCGGGAGCCCGCCTGTGGTCAGCCGCCCGATACGGTCCGGGAGCCAACCGTTCCTGCCGAGCGCATAGCCGAGCCGGGAGACCGAGGCGACGAAGGCGTTCGTGGTGCCGAGGCAGATCACCAGAGCCACCAGTGCGGCCGCGGTCTCCGCGTTGAATCCGAGGCCGTCCCCGAGTACCCGGCCGACGGCGATCCGGTTCAGTCCCGGCGCGCCGTAGGTTCCGGTGCCCACGACCGCCAGTGCCACTCCGAGGTAGAGCACCAGCACGATGGCCACGGTGATCAGGGTGGCTTTGCGCAGATCCCGGCGTACATCCCGGAATTCCGCGGTCAGATGGGTCACCGCCTCCCAGCCGGCGAAGGCGAAGAACAGCACGACCGCGGCCGCTCCGATGCCCGCGATCCCGTGCGGGGCGAACGGTGTGAAACTCTGCGCGCGCAGTCGCGGCAGGGTGGCCAGCGCCGCGCACAGCAGGATCACCCCGACCCCGATCGCCAGGACGAGCTGGACACGCCCGCTCAGCCGCATCCCGGCCAGGTTCGCCGCGACCGCGATGGCGAGGATGGCCGCGGCCACCGCGATGGCGAACGGTTGTCCGGCCCCGAACAGCGCGGCCACGTAGTACCCACCGGTCAGCGGCACGATGGCCTGACCGATCGATCCCGCGGCGAAGTACAGCCAGCCGGTGACCCCGCCGACCCAGGGGCCGAAGGCTCGCCCGGTGAAGCTGGCCACCCCACCGGCGTCCGGATCGGCCACCGCGAGCGCGGCGAAGGTGAGGCTGACCGGAAGACCGAGCAATCCGACCAGTGCCCAGGAGATCAGCGAGGCGGGCCCGGCGAGCGCGGCAGCCTGGCCGGGCAGCACGAGCACCCCCGCCCCGAGTACCGCGCCCACGTACAGCGCGATCGCCTGTCCGAGGCCGATGCTCTTGACCAGGGCCGGTTTCCGGGCTGTCGTCGCCGGTTTCTCCGCATGCACCGGCCAAGCCTCGCCGCTTGCGGGTGGCCCCGGCCAGTGGCATGCTCGCCATTATGCGCAAGAAACGTGCCAAGCATCGGGTCTGTCTCGCGGTCATCGCGGGCGCGCCGATCTTCGAGCTCTCCGTGCCGTGCGAGGTGTTCGGCATCGACCGGCCCGCGCTCGCCGACCCCTGGTACGCGTTCGGGATGTACGCCGATACACCGGAAATCGAGGTCGCCGCCGGATTCCGTGCCGTCCGGAGCGCTTCCTTCGAGGACTTGGTGCACGCGGACACCGTGATCGTTCCCGCCTGCGGCTCGGTGCGCGATGGGGTCACGCCCACGCTGCTGGAGGGACTGCGCCGGGCGGACGCGGCCGGGGCGCGCATCGCCGCGATTTGTTCCGGGGCGTTCGTACTCGCCGAAGCGGGCCTGCTGGACGGCCGCCGGGCCACCGCGCATTGGCTGCACGCGGCGGAATTGGCCGAGTGCTATCCCGCGGTGACCGTGGATCCGAGCGTGCTCTACGTGGAGGATCACGTGTTCACCTCGGCCGGTACCGCCGCGGGCATCGATCTTTGCCTCGAACTCGTGCGCCGCGACCACGGTGCCGCCGTGACGAACATGCTCGCCCGCTACATGGTCACCCCGCCACACCGGCTCGGCGGCCAGGCGCAGTACTCCTGGTTCCCGGAGCGCTCCACCGAGGATGCACTGCTCGGTACGCTGCTCGACTGGGCCCGTGATCACCTCGACGGCCAGCTCACCGTCCGCGAGCTCGCCGAACATGCCCATCTGAGCGTGCGTACCCTCATCCGGCGGTTCAACCAGGTGCTCGGTGTGCCACCGGTGCGCTGGTTGCAGAACGAGCGGCTGCGGCTGGCCCAGCAGCTGCTGGAGAACACCGAGCTCGCGGTGGATCAGGTGGCCGCTCGTTCGGGATTCGGGTCCGCCGCGAATCTGCGCCAGCACTTCGCCGAGGAGGTCGGGGTCGCCCCGCAGGCCTATCGCCGTACCTTCCGCGCCGAAGCAGCCGGGGCGGACGTGGCGGGCTAGACCGGCCGGGCGGGAGCAGTGGGCCGCCGTCCCCGTGGCCGAAGATGAGGTCGGTGTGCACCAGTGCCACCTCATCACGGGCGGTGAGCTCATCGAGCACGAGCCGCTGCGGCTCCGCGGTGTTCTGCGCGGCCACATGCACGAGAAAATCGTCCGGTCCGACTGCTCCGACTGCCGGGCTGTGCGCGGCTGCGCACCGAACTGGCGCGGCACTGAGCGGGAAAATTCCGCGGTGCGCCCCAGGTTCACGCGCGATTCACGAGCTACTACTATCATGCTTAGTAGATCGTGAGGAGTAGCCGTGAGCCGGACAAAACCGCTCGTGCGCAGGCGCGAGTTCGTACTGATCGCCGTGCTGGTCGTGGTCGCGGTGGGGCTCGCGCTCTATCTCGTGCTGCGCCCGGGAACGCCGAGTGGGCCCGCCGGGGCGGACACGGTGCACCCCGCGGCGCCGTCCTCGGCCGCGCCCTCGCAGGGACCGTTCGCCGGGCTCGCGCACCGCACCGCGGGGGATCCGCTCGCGATCGGGCGCCCGGATGCCCCGGTGGTGCTCGTGGAGTTCTCCGATTATCGCTGTCCGTTCTGCGCGCAGTTCAGCCGCAGCACCGAACCCGAACTCGTGCAGCGTTATGTCGACAAGGGGAAGTTGCGCATCGAGTGGCGGGATTTCCCGATCTTCGGCGAGCAGTCCGAGCGGGCGGCGATGGCCGGGCGGGCCGCGGCGGCGCAGGGCCGGTTCTGGCAGTTCAACAAGGCGGTCTTCGAAGCCGCGCCACAGCAGGGGCACCCGGATCTGCCGAAAGAGAAGCTGCTGGCTTTCGCCCGCACCGCAGGGGTTCCGGACCTCGCCAAGTTCGAGAAGGACATGACCAGCCGGGAACACAAGGACGAGGTGCGGTTCGACGCCACCGAGGGCAATGAGCTCGGGATACCGAGCACCCCGGCGTTCGTGATCAACGGCAAACCGCTGCTCGGCGCGCAACCGCTCGAGGAGTTCACCACGATGATCGATGCCGCCGGTGGCAAGTGATGACCCAGGTCGGTTTTCTCGGGGCGTTCCTCGGCGGGCTGCTTTCGCTGATCAGCCCGTGTTCGGCCCTGCTGCTGCCGTCCTTTTTCGCGTACGCCTTCGACCGGATCGGCACGCTGGCCGTGCGCACGCTCGTGTTCTACCTCGGTCTCGCCGTCGTACTCGTGCCACTCGGCGCGGGGGTGGGCCTGATCGGTTCCCTGATCACCCGGTACCGCACCACGGTGACCATGGTCGGCGGGATCCTGCTGCTCGTGCTCGGCGTGCTCACCGTGCTGGGCAAGGGATTCGGCTCCACGGCAGCGGGGCGATTGTCCGGGCGGATCAAGATCTCCTCGGCCGCCTCGGTGTTCGCGCTCGGTCTGGTGTACGGACTGGCGGGATTCTGCTCCGGGCCGCTGCTCGGCAGCGTGCTCACCGTGTCCGCGGCGGGTGGCGATCCGTTCTACGGCTGCCTGCTGCTCGCGATCTATGCCTTCGGCATGGCCGTCCCGCTGTTCGTGATCGCCCTGCTGTGGGACAAATTCCAACTCGGCAAGCGATCCTGGTTGCGGGGAAGGGAAATCCGGATCGGCCCGCTGCGTACACACAGCACGAGCCTGATCTCCGGGCTGCTGTTCATCGCGATCGGTCTGCTGTTCCTGTTCACCGAGGGCACCGCGAACCTCGGCGGTCTCTCCGGGGTGGACAGCCAGTTCGCGGTGCAGAAGTGGCTGGAGAGCGTGGCGAGCGGGGTTTCGAACCTGACCGTGCTGCTGGTGCTCGTCCTCGTGGTGCTCGCCGTCGTGCTGCTGCGCATTCTGGTGCGGTATCGGAAACGAGCGAAAGCCGATGATACGAAAGTTGCCTCGCCGGACAACCTTGGCTGAGTAGCCGGAACCGTTCCGCCCTCGCGCGACGACGCCGTCCTGCCGTGGAATGAACAGGCAAGGACGACGCACGCAGGAGGCGGCAGATGCTGGGAACGTTGGCACGGCAGGAAACGAGCACTCGAGGGGTGCCCGTTTTCGCCCGACCGCTCGTACTGCTCATCGCGGGCATCGTGGCCGTTGCCCAGTTCGTGGCCAGTTTCGGCAACGAGTACTGGCTCGACGAGGTGGCCATGCTCGGGCTGAGCAGGCATCCGCTGCAGTTCGGCTATGCCGACCAGCCACCGGTCGCGGTGCTGCTCGCGAAGGCCATGGACACCATCGCGCCCGGTTCGATGCTCGTGCTGCATCTGCCCGCGATCCTGGCCACCACGGCCACCGTGGTCGTCGCCGCGCTCATCGCCCGCGAACTCGGCGGGGACCGGCGCGCCCAGGTGATCACCGCCTTCGCGCAGGCCGGAACCTGGTGGATCGCCATGGCGGGGCATTGGCTGTCCCCGTATGCGCTCGAACCCCTCGTCTGGGGACTGCTGTTCTTCGTGCTGCTGCGCTGGATCCGCACCCGCTCGGACGGGTTGCTGCTCTGGCTCGGTGTGGTGATCGGTATCGGCGCCGAGACGAAATTCCAGATCTTCCTGTTGTGCGCGCTGCTCGTGCTTTCCGTGCTGATCTTCGGTCCGCGCGAACTGCTGTGCACGCCCACATTCTGGGCAGGGGCGGGAATCGCGGTGCTGCTCGCCGCACCCACCCTGATCTGGCAGGCGCTGCACGGCTGGCCGCAGCTGCGCATGGGGTCGATCGTCACCGCGGAGAACGCGTTCCTCTCCGGTGGCCGGTCCGGAACCGCGGTCGGCATGATCGGGCTCGCCGGGGTGGTCGGGGTCGTACTGTTCGGGTACGGGTTGTGGCGCCTGCTGCGCGATCCCGGACTGCGGTTCATCGCGGTCATGGTGCTCGGTCTGTGGGCGTTCTTCGTGGTCACCTCGGGGCGCCCGTACTACCTCGGTGGCTGCTACGCGGTGGTGTTCGCGGCCGGTGCGCTCGGCCTGCAGCGGCGCCGCGAGGCCGGGCACACCAGGATGCGCTGGTTCGTCTGGCCCGCAGCGGTACTCAGCGCCGCCTGCATGGCCAGTGCGCTGTACGCCTCGCAGATCTTCGTTAACCCCACGGGAACGCCGACCGGGGAACGGTTCGCCAGCCACACCGCGAACGCGTTGCGCGCCCTGCCCGCCGAACAGCGCGAGCACACCGCGGTGCTCGGCGCCAGCTACATCGTCGCCGGATACCTCGACGCCTATGCGCCCCAGTACGGCCTTCCGGAGATCCACAGCCCCGGCCGCGCGTACGGCTACTTCGCTCCGCCGGAGGAGGACAAGTCGAGTGCGCTCTACGTCGGCGGCGCACCCGGGCCGGAGGCACTGCGGCCCTACTTCGGCCAGGTGCGCCGGCTGGGCCCGGATCTGTGGCTGTGCACCGAAAAGCGGGACAGCTGGGCCTCGATCTGGCCGAAGATTCGCACCCTGGAGGTGTGACCCGGGGTGGCAGGACAGCGCGGAATCGGGCTCATCGCCCCGATCCGCACACATATCCTGCCGGGCTTCCCGTGAATGTGCGCGGCTACCGGCCCGCCGGGACCGCACTACGGCCTCTCGGGATCGGGGCGGTCCGGCTCCTGCCTAGCAACCGGACAAGGGCACGGCACCGGCCACCGCGGGCAGCACGGTGACCGGACGGGTGCCGTTGCTCATCGCGGCGAACGACGGGAATCTCGCCTGTCTGCAATCTCGCCTTTCTGCGCGCCGAACGTGACCGGCTCGGCCACGATCTGCCGCAACTCCGGCTGTGTCGGTAGATACCAATCCGGTCGAAAGGTGTTTCCGCTACCGAATGCCGTTTCGAGGCCGCTCTTTTCGGCCTTCCTGGTAATTCGTTCGACACCGGTGCTTGAGTGGGAGCATGCCGCCACCCGAACGTATCGAACTGCCCGGGCGCGTGCTGCTGCGCGCCCGTCCCGCCCACGCCGAACAGACCGCCCAGGCGGTGGCCGCGAGCATGGACGAGCTCATGGAATGGATGCCGTGGGCCGGTCCCGAGGCCGCGAAGCCGGAGAACCAACGCGTCCGGTTCACCGAGGCGGACGCCACCTGGGACAGTGGGGAGGTACTGGAGTTCGTCCTGTTCGACGCGGAGGAACGGGCCCTGCTCGGGGTGCTCGGCCTGCACCGGCGGATCGGGCCCGGCGCGATCGAGCTCGGCTACTGGTCGCACAGCGCGTACGCGGGCAAGGGCAACATCACTGCCGCGGCCGGGGCACTGACCGAGACCGCGCTCGCCATGCCGGACATCCAGCGCGTCGAGATCCACTGCGATGCGGCCAACCACGCGAGCGCGGCCATCCCGCGCAAGCTCGGGTACCGGCAGGTGCGTACCGAGGACCGCGCACCGCAGGCACGTGCGGAGACCGGCAAGCACCAGATCTGGGTGCGGCCCTGACCGGGTGCCCGAGTACACGCGGGGTATCAGCGGTCTTCATCAATCGATAAAGAAGTGATGCTGTCTTCAACCCCGCTGATTAGGTATACTTTTTCCCTGAATCGATCTCGTGACCGATCGAGGCAGAGGAGAGCTGACGTGACGGATCAGCCCGCAATACACCCCGTGGTCGCCCAGGTGACCGAACGGATCATCGCCAGGAGCGCGCCGGGCCGCGCTGCCTACCTCGACCGCATGGCCCGTGCGGCGAGTGACCGGCCGAGCAGGGCCAACCTCGGCTGCGGCAATCTCGCGCACGCCTTCGCCGCCTGCGCGGGCACCGACCGCAGCGCGTTGCGCGGCACGACGGTGCCCTGTGTCGGCATCGTGTCCGCCTACAACGACATGCTTTCCGCGCATCAGCCCTACGAGGAGTTCCCCGCCTGGATCAAGGACACCGTGCGCGAGCACGGCGGGGTCGCCCGGTTCGCCGGCGGGGTGCCCGCGATGTGCGACGGGATCACCCAGGGCCGGCCGGGGATGGAACTGTCGCTGTTCTCCCGCGAGGTGATCGCGATGGCCACCGGGGTGGCGCTGGCACACGAGGTGTTCGATGCCTCGCTGCTGCTCGGGGTGTGCGACAAGATCGTGCCCGGCTTGCTGATCGGCGCGCTGTCCTTCGGGCACCTGCCCGCGATGCTGGTCCCCGCTGGCCCGATGCCCTCCGGGATCCCGAACGATGAGAAAGCCACGGTGCGCCAGGCCTTCGCCGAAGGGCGTGCGGACCGCGAGGAGCTGCTCGCCGCGGAGTCCGCTTCCTACCACTCGCCGGGCACCTGCACCTTCTTCGGAACGGCGAACTCGAACCAGCTGGTCGTCGAAATGATGGGGCTGCACCTGCCGGGGTCGAGCTTCATCCCGCCGGGCACCCCGCTGCGCCGCGCGCTCACCGAATTCGCCGCGCGGCGGGTACTCGAAATCGGCGCGGGCCGACCGGAGCACACCCCGCTCGCCCGGATCATCGATGAGCGCGCCGTGGTCAACGGGCTGCTGGCGCTGCTGGCCACCGGCGGCTCGACCAATCACACGCTGCACCTCGTGGCGATCGCCGCCGCCGCGGGCATCCGGATCACCTGGGACGATTTCGCCGATCTCTCCGCGGTCACCCCGCTGCTGGCGAGCATCTACCCGAACGGGATCGCCGACATCAACCACTTCGCCGCCGCGGGCGGGGTGCCGTTCCTGGTCGGGGAACTGCTCGATGCGGGGCTGCTGCACCCGGATGTGCACACGGTGGCCGGGTACGGGCTGCATCGGTACCGCGAGGAGCCCTACCTGAGCGAGGGGGAGCTGTACTGGCGCCCGGTGGCCCGCGAGTCCGGGAACCCCGCGGTGCTGCGCCCGGTTGCCGAACCGTTCGCCGCGGAAGGCGGGCTGCGGATGCTGTCCGGGAACCTCGGGCGTGCGGTGATCAAGGTGTCCGCGGTCGCCGAACAGCACCGGGTGATCGCCGCGCCCGCGCGGGTGTTCACCACTCAGGAGGCGTTCACCGAGGCGTACCGGGCGGGCGAACTCGACCGGGATGTGGTCGTGGTGCTGCGCCATCAGGGCCCGCGCGCCAACGGGATGCCCGAACTGCACGGGCTCACCCCGGCGCTCGGTTCGCTGATGGGCAAGGGACACCGGGTCGCCCTGGTCACCGACGGCCGGATGTCCGGGGCCTCGGGCAAGGTGCCCGCGGCGATCCACTGCACCCCCGAAGCCGGTGACGCGGGCCCGATCTCGCTGGTGCGCGACGGCGATCTGGTCCGGCTGAACGCGGAGCTGGGCACCCTGGATGTGGCGGTGGACGCGGAAACGCTCGCCGCGCGCGTGCCGGAGGACGCGCCCGAGCAGGAGTGGACGGGATCCGGGCGCGAACTGTTCACCGCGCTGCGTGCCGCCGTCGGCCCGGCCGCCGAAGGGGCCAGCGTGTTCGGCGGAATCACGCACGAGATGATGCTGACATGAGTTCGGCGACAGTCACGCATCTCGGGCTCGACGGGGCCCTCAGGCGGGCCGCGCGGGTGGACCGGTTGCTCGTCGCGACGGCCTTCGACGGGACACTCACGCCGCACAAGGGCGCGGCTCCGGACCGGCGGGCACTCGAAGCCCTGTGCGCACTCGCGGATGTGCGGCACACCGCGGCCGCGGTGATCTCCGGGCGCGCGCTGCGGGATCTGGCGCTCGCCTCCCGGTTGCCGTTCCCGGTCGCGCTCATCGGCAGCCACGGCGCGGAGACCGGGCCGAATCTGGAGCGGGAACTCGCCCCGGCGAGCCGCGGCCGGCTCGAACGCCTCGCCGAGGAGGCGCGCTCGCTCGTCGCGGCCACCCCGGGCGCGGAGTTCGAGCGCAAACCCGCCGGGGTCGTCGTGCATCTGCGCGGGGTGGACGCCGCGGGTTCGCGCTGGGTCCGGGAACGGATGCGCGGCGGGCTCGGCCTGCGCGAGGGGGTCCGGGTCATCGACGGCGCCGAGGTGGTCGAGCTGACCGTGGCCACCCAGGACAAGGGCGACGCGCTCGAGGGACTGCGTACCGATTTCGGGGCCGACGCGGTGGTGTACTTCGGCGACGACGAGCCCGATGAGGCCGCCTTCGCCCGCTGCGGCGACCGGGATGTGACCGTCCGGGTCGGTGAAGGGGAGAGTGCGGCCGCCTACCGGGTTCCGGACGGTGCCGCGGTCACCGAGGCACTGCGCACCCTGCTCGTGGCCCGCGGTTAGCGCTCACCGGGCCGCTCGGTTCGCCGACAGCCCACGGTGGATCTTGTCGTGCAACGCGGTCATCCTGGCGATGAGCACGGTGATACCGGGCTCCCCGATGGACTCGTGCTCATGTGACCAGTCGAGCAGGATCTCGAAGAGTCCCCCGATCAGACCGAGTGCGATCGGCCGGGCGCATTCGTCCTCGAGCGGGATGCCCATGCGCTGCCAGGCGGTCACCACCAAGGCTGCGGCGTCGCGCCGGTTGTGGCGGCGTCGTTGCTCGTCCGCCGTGGAGATGGCGGCGGCCTCCTCGAACACCACCCGCAGCACCCGTGGATCGGTCACCACCTGCCTGGCGAACGCCTCGATCACCACCGCGGGCTCGAGGTCACCGGCTTCGAACGAGTCGAGCGAAGCGGCGACGGCGTCGAGCAGATCCGCGCTCAGCTGTTCGAACAGATCGAGGTAACAAGCTTCCTTGTTGTCGAAAAGCTCGTAGAACCCTTTGGTGCCGACACAAGCGGCCTGGCAGAGCTCCTCGACCGAGGTGCGGTGATAGCCCTTGCGCGCGAACAGTTCCAGCGCCGCCCCATGCAGCTCGCGACGACGTCGCTCCTGCCGTTGCGCGGCATCCAGCCCACGCACCTTCCTGCCGCGCGCCGGTTTCTCCTGCTGTGTCGGCACGACACGATATGAGAGGGGCCCTCCCCGCTCTGGAGCATCTTCCGACAAGAACTCTTGTTGAAAGTGTGCGCCCGTGTTTGACTCGCGAGTAGCAACACCCGTGCGACGAGGAGGTCCCGGTGGGTTCGAGGATGCGGACGATTCTGGCGGCGCCGCTCGTGGCGGTCCTCATCGCCCCGATGCTGGTCGCCCCGAGTGCCGCGGCGCTGCCACCGGACGGCGGTGCGCAGGGCGCGCAGTGGACGGCGACGGCCGATGGACCGCAGAAATATCCACGCATGCACGAGCAGTCGAACCTCTCGATCCGGATGAGCGACGGGGTGGTGCTCAAGGCCGATGTCTACCGGCCTGCCGATGCGTCCGGTCATCCGGTGGACACCCGCACCCCGGTCATCCTGAATTTGACGCCGTATTCCAAGTTCCTTTCCACGATCGCCTCCGCTGCCGGGGCGAACCCCGGGCTGGGAAAACTGGCCGACAAGGTCGCCGATGGGCTCGACAAGACCCCGCTCAGTGGGCTCGGTGATCAGCTCAGGATCGTCAGCGGCGGGGCGGCGTCCGCGTTCGGCCCGGATCCGAAACTCATCGGAAGCGGCTACACGCAGGTCGTCGTCGATGTGCGGGGAACCGGTGGCTCCCAAGGAAAGTGGAACCTGCTGCAGAAGCGCGAACAGCAGGACACCATCGAGACCATCGACTGGGTCAGCAAACAACCCTGGTCGAATGGCAAAGTCGGCATGACCGGTGTCTCGTATTCGGGCATCAACCAGCTCCAGGCTGCGAGCAAGCGTCCCCCGGCGCTGAAGGCGATCTTCCCCGTGGTGCCGAGTTCGGATGTGATTCGCGATGTGGTGATTCCCGGCGGTGGAATCGGTGTCGGTTTCCTGCCGTTCTGGCTGGCCGCGGTCAATGCCATCAAATGGGCGCCCAATATCGAAGATATTCTGCGCGGCAAATTCGACGTGCGCTGGTTGCTCGATCGCCTCGCCGATCCGGCCAGCTTCATGGATTCCATCATCGACGACATCACCTGGCCGGGCGGTGATCCGAACAATCCGCCGGGGTTGCTCAAACAGGTCGTCGATCCGAACAGCTCGCTGCGCAAGGACCTGGCCACTCCGGTGGACAAGATCAACGTTCCGACCATGATCTCCGGTGGCTGGCACGACCTGTTCGTCGGCAGCCAAACCCGGACCTACAACAGGATTCCGCTGCGGCCCGGCGCGAAACAACTCGTCATGGGCGATGTCTACCACGGAACCATCAGTTCCGGACTCGGCCAGAAAAACACCCCGCCGCGCCTGGATGTGTTGCAACGCGCCTGGTTCGATCACTGGCTCAAGGGAATCGACAACGGAATCGACGAATACGGACCGATCACCCTGAAGGAACAGGGTGGCAACTGGTCGACCACGCCGACGTTCCCCCGCCAGGACATGACCTATCGGCGCATGTATCTGAGCGACCGGGCCAGTGGCACCACCAACGGCAGCGTGCACGACGGCGGCCTTGCCGCGAACAAACCGGCCACGGCACGCGAACTCACCGTCGGGCCGACCCCGCTGACCCTGTGTTCCCGTGACTCGGCACAGGAACTGGCCGGTGTGCTCGGGGTGATCGACGCGTGTGGCAAGGATTCCCGGATCGCCGAACACGCCGCGTTGACCTTCACCGGCGACAAAGCCACGGCGCCGACCCGGCTGTCCGGTCCGGTCAATCTGCACCTCAACACCGTGCAGGACGCCCGCGATGGCTACTGGACCGCGACCGTCAACGATGTCGCGCCCGATGGCACCTCCCGGGTACTGACCACCGGCCAGCTCACCGCGGCACTGCGGAAGATCGACGATTCGAAGAGCCGGAAATCACCGAACGGCGATTACACGGATCCGTACTACACGCTCGATCTGGCCGACCGCCAGCCGACGAAACCGGGTGAACCGACCAGCCTCGATGTCGGGCTGAACGCCACCGATGCCGTCATCCAGCCCGGGCACCGGATCCGCATCGACGTCTTCGCGGGGAATTTCCCGAAGGGGCAGATGTTCGGGCCGCTGTTCAACCCCGATTCGAAACCGCAGCACCTGCGGCTCGACCCGAACGAGCCCAGTTTCGTCAATCTCCCGCTCGACCGGGGACGGGAGAACGCCGCCCGGTGATCTAGGAACCCGCGCCGACCAATGGTTCCACCGCGAGTTCCGGATGCTGACGGCGCAGCACGTTGATCGCGATGTCGTCGTTGAACAGGGCGAGCTCGGTCCCGTCGATGCGGGTGAGCACCTCGCCGCGGCCACTGGAATCGATCAGCGAGCGCTGTTTCGGGTCGGTCAGGCGGCACACCGCGCTGTAGGAGAGCCGGGACAGTTCGATCTCCACGTTGAACTCGGCCGCCATCCGCGCGGAGGCCACCTCGAACTGCATGGGCCCGACCGCGGCGAACACCGGGGCGGCGTCCCCGCGCTTGTCCGAGCGGAGTACCTGCACCACGCCCTCGGAGGCGAGCTGCTCGACCCCGGAGCGGAACTGTTTGGCGCGGCCCAGATCGCGCACCCTGGCCACGGCGAAGAAACCGGGCGCGAAGCTCGGCAGGCCGGGAAACCGAACGCCTGGCTTACCCGAGTAGAGGGTGTCCCCGACGCGCAGCGCGCTCGCGTTCACCAGCCCGATCACGTCTCCCGGATAGGCGATGTCCACGGTTTCCCTGCGCTGGCCGAACATCTGCTGCGCGTATTTGGTGGCGAACGGGCGCCCGGTGGTGGCATTGGTGACCACCATGCCGCGTTCGAAGCGTCCCGAGCAGACCCGTGCGAAGGCCATCTGGTCGCGGTGCGCGCGGTCCATTCCGGTCTGCACCTTGAACACGAACGCGGAGAACGGCGCATCGAGCTCGCGGGCCTTCTCCTTCTCGTCCACCCGCTCCACCGGTTCCGGGGCGAGCTCCACGAGCAGGTCCAGCAGGTGGCGGACGCCGAAGTTGGCGAGCGCGGCACCGAAGAGCACCGGGGTCGCCGAACCGTCCAGGAAGCGCTCGATCTCGAACTGCCCGCCGGATTCGAGCAGCAGCTCGGCCTCCTCGACCGCGCGGGTCCACTCCTCGCCTTCCTCGGCGAGTGCGGTCTCCGCGTCCAGCCGTTCCTCGCTCGCCGCCTCACTGGCCGCGCGGGCGCGCCGGAATCGCACCATCTCGTCGGTACGCAGATCGCGTACCCCCTTGAACTGGCCCGCGACCCCGACCGGCCAGGTCAGCGGCATCGGCTGCAGGTCGATCCGCTCGCTGAGCTCATCGCACAGTGCCAGGGCCTCCTGGCCCGGCTGGTCCCACTTGTTGATGAAGGTGATCACCGGAATACCCCGGTAGCGGCACACATCGAAGAGCTTCAGCGTCTGCGGTTCCAGGCCCTTGGCCGAGTCCAGCAGCATCACCGCCGAGTCCACCGCGGCCAGTACCCGGTAGGTGTCCTCGGAGAAATCCGCGTGGCCGGGGGTGTCCAGCAGGTTGATCACCTTCTCGGCATAGGAGAACTGCAGCACCGCCGAGGTGATCGAGATCCCCCTGGTGCGCTCCATCTCCAGCCAGTCCGAGACCACCCCGCCCCGGTTGCCCTTGCCGTGCACCGCGCCCGCCTCGGAGATCATCCGCGCGTGCAGCGCCAGCGCCTCGGTGAGTGTGGACTTGCCTGCGTCCGGGTGGCTGATCACGGCGAACGTCCTGCGCCGGTGCGCCTCGTCGCGTACCTCGACCTTGGATACGACAACGTCCTGACTCGCCGACAAACCGACACATCCCTTCGCGAAAAGACAGAGCCCAAAAGACAGAGCCCCGAACACAGAGCCCCTTGTCGAATCTACCGGCATGCCCGAGTTGATCCGTGTCACACCAGGGCGGACCGTACGGCGTGGCGACTGGCCCGTTGGCTAGGGTCGGGTCAAGGACACGAGTACGAGGACAGGAGCCCTGTTGACGATCAGCGAATCCCCGGTCATGGCAAGTGCTTCCGCCGACCGGTTCGTCGAGGATTTCGTCGGCGCCGTCGCCGGGTTGTTCACCGGTGCGCGGTCGAGCGCCATCGCACCGTTCGATCCCGGCTCCCGGATCGCGATCGTGCGCGGCTTCGACAAGGGCAGCCGCGCGGTGCGTGCCGCGCTGACCGAGCTCGCCCGCGCCGAAGCGGGTGGCCTCGTCGATATCGCGCCGCTTCCGCCGTTCGGCCAGATCCCGGCCGCGGAGAACGTCGGCCTGGTCGTGGTCACCAGGGACTCGCTGCTCGCCGGTGCCGAACGCTGCGCGGCGCACTGGGGCGCGCGGGTGATCGCCCCGACCGTGCTCATGGGCGGCGGTGAACTCGCCGAGGAGCAGTGCTCCGCGTTGCGGGTGCGCCGCGAGGACAGCACCGACACCGTCACCCGGCGGCTGTACCTGGATGGCGAACTGCGCCTGGACGGCCAGGACGAGGCGCTCAGCCACGTCACCGCGACCCCTTCGGCCGAAGGCCTGGTGTTCGAAGGCCAGCAGCGTACCGAGCCGGTCGCGCTCGAAGCGCGCACCTCGACCATGGGCAGCCTCGACGGCGAACCGCAGATGTTCGCGAAGGGCCACTACGAACTCAGCGCCGCCGCTCCCTTCCGCCGGATCGTGGCCGCGTAGCGGCTCCGCGTAACCACAGAGCCGACCTACTCGTTGGTTAACCACCTGACGAGGAGGTCGGCTCATGCGCATGCGTGGATGGATGGTGCGCGCCGGGGTGGTCGCCGCGGCGCTCGGACTGACACTCGGCACCGGGGCGGTGGCGAACGCGGCGGAACGCGAACCGACCGGTCCGCCACAGCCGAACATCCTCGCGGCCGGTGCGTACGCGCTGCCCAATCCACGGATCATGCCGCCGGGCACCAACGACTGGAACTGCAAGCCGAGCCCGGCGCATCCGAACCCGGTGCTGCTGTCCAACGGCACCATCGCGAACTCCTACGACGACTGGGCCGGTCTCTCCCAGCGGCTCGTCGATGCCGGGTACTGCGTGTTCAGCACGAACATCGGCGGCTCGCCGGGCGCGTTCATCCAGACCGTGGGCCCGGTCGCGGGCAACGCGAGCCAGCTCGCCGAGTTCGGGGACACGGTTCTGCGGGCGACGGGCGCCAAGAAACTCGACGTCGTCGGGCATTCCCAGGGTGGAATGAGCCCCCGGTACTGGATCAAGAACCTCGGCGGGGCGGACAAGATCGGCAAGCTCATCGGGCTCTCCCCGTCGAACCACGGGACCACCTTCTTCGGCCTGCTCAGCCTGGTGCAGAAGTTCCCGCTGGCCAGGGACCTGGTGGGGCTGCCGCTCCCTTCCTTCAACGATCAGGAGACGAACTCGCAGTTCCTCGCGGACTTGAACAAGGGCGGGGAAACCGTTCCCGGTATCGACTACACGGTGCTCCAGACCAAGTACGACGATGTGGTCACCCCGCCGCGGAGCGCGTTCCTCGCCCCCGCGCCGAACGTGCGCAACGTATGGCTCCAGGACGTGTGCGCGAAGGACTTCACCGACCACCTCGGGATCACTTACGACCCGATCGCGCAGCAGCTCGTGCTCAACGCGCTCGATCCCGCGCACGCCCGCACCCCGGACTGCCGGTTCGTGCCGCCGGTGATCTCCTCACCGGGTAACTGACGTCGCTGCGCAACCAATCCGGTGGCGGGCCACTCCCCGGACCTGACACGGTGCCCGGATGACGGTGTTTGTTACGGACGGGGTGAACTTCCGCGGGGCCTGCGCGGACGAAGCGGAACAGCTCGGTGCGCTCGCGCTACGGTCGAAGGCACACTGGGGATACAGCCAGGAGCAACTCGACGCGTTCGCGGTCGAGCTCAGCTTCGCTCCCGAAGAACTCGGACCGCGGCGGGTGACCGTCGCCCAGGCCGGTGGCGAGATCCTCGGTTTCTACAACCTCGACGGCGCACCGCCCGAGGGGGAACTCGGCAACCTGTGGCTGGAACCGGCGCGGATCGGTGCCGGGCTCGGCCGGATGCTGTGGCAGCACGCCGCCGGCACGGCGCGGGAGCACGGTTTCCAGAGCCTGGTGGTGACCGCGGATCCGAACGCCGCGGGCTTCTACCGGGCGATGGGCGCCGAACCCGCGGGCAGTACCCCATCGGGTTCGATCCCGGGCCGGATGCTGCCGGTGTTCCGGATCCGGTTGTCCTGAAGGCGCTGAGCAGGGGCCGGCGGGGTGACCACGAAAGCGAGGGCAGGAACGTGGCCACCCCACCGGGGTTTCTAGCGCTGCACCGTGGCGACGGTGAGCTGCGGGTCAGGGGTGTTGCCGGCGCAGCCGGTGCCCTCGGTGGGCACGAACATGGCCGCGGTGTCGTGCGGCGGGTAGACGCGCAGCCCGCGCACCGGGGTGGGCTTGCATGCGCTCGCGTCGAAGTTGTGCACCTGGACGAAGCCGATGTTGGCCGAGGCCGAGGCACCGGGCTGCAGGGTGATCGGCCCGCCCTTGCCGCCGACGCGTTTGGCGTCCTGACCGATCTGGGCCCCGTTGTTCCCGCCGACATAGGAGATGCCCGGGTAGCCCTGGATCGTGCACGGCTTGGTGCTCTTGTTGGTGAAGGTCAGCGGGCGGTAGGCGGTACCGGCCGCTGCGTCCCCGGTACCGAGCGCGAGCTTCAGGTCGGGGGCCTTGCAGGTGTTCGGGGAGCTGGGGTCCTGCGTGACGTCGCTCGAGCTGCTCGAGGTGCTCGGCGCGGGCGACTCGGTGGACATGCTCGGTGGTGCCGGCGGTGATGACGGCGCCTGGGACGACGATGACGGCGACGACGCGGTGTTGTTCTCGAGCTGGCCGCAGCCGATGAGCCCGAGCAGGGCGGCCGCGGCGCCACCAGCGAGCAGTACCCGGTACCGCATGGTGACCTCCTCCTGTTTGTCTTACCCACCCCAAAGGACGCCTGGCCCCATGGTGAGGTTGCCTCGATTTGGATACAGTGCGTGCTCAATCTGATACCTCGATGTCGCGAAGGCGCACGTCCGCACCACGCGAGTCGAAGCATCGACTAGTTTGTCCAGAGCCAGGTTTGTCGAAGAACGGGACCATACGCGTAGGGGTGGGGTTGAAGCGTGGCCAGCACAGCGAGCAGGCAATGGTGACAGGGATGTCCCAGCCCGGATCCTCGGCCGAGGCGCAGCCGGAGGAGGAACCGACCGCCGGAGAACGCGCGAAGCTGATCAGCCTCCCCGTCGAGCTCGTGCGCGCGGTGCGGGCCTGGGCGGCGACCAGCCCCGGCAAGCTCGGCACGATGCTGATCGGGCTCGTCGTGGGTTCGCTGGTGGTCGGCGTGGTCGGCAGCCTGATGGTGTTCGGCAAGCAGTCCTCGCTGGAAGACCTGGTCAAGCACCGGGAGCCGATGAGCGAGGCGAGCCAGGTGATCTACCACTCGCTGACCGAGTCCGAGGCGAGCGCGGCGGCGGCCTTCCTCTCCGGTGACGCGGACGCCGGGAAGATGCACGACGACTACGCCCACGCGCTCGAGGTCGCCGGTGGCGCGCTCGCGATCGCGGCCGGGGACGCCACCAAGACCCCGGGCGTGGATGACCCGGCGCGCAAGCTGGCCAGCCTGCTGCCGCGGTACGCGGGTCAGCTCGCCACGGCGTACGCGAACAACCGCCAGGGCCTCCCGGTCGGCGCCTCCTATCTGGTGCAGGCGAGCAATCTGCTGCACGAGTCGATGATCGAACCGGCGCAGATCCTCTACGGCCAGCAGATGACCCAGCTCAGCGGCGAGGAGGACGATGCGGGCGCGGTGCCCTGGGTCGTCGCGGCGCTCACCGTACTGCTGCTGATCGCGCTGATCCTGGTGCAGCGCCACCTGCGCAGCCGGACCAACCGCACCTTCAACGTCGGGCTGGTCGTCTCCACCGTCGCCGTGCTCGCGATGTTGCTGTGGTCGGCGGCCGCGCTGACCATTTCCGGGCTGCACGTGGCCGCGGGCAAGGAACAGGGGTCCGGGCAGATGCTGGACCTGTCCCGGGTGCGGCTGCTCGCCGTGCAGGCGCGCGGCAGCGAGAACCTGGCCCTGGTCGCGAAGGACGCGGACAAGTACGAGAAGGAGTTCAACGACCTGATCGCCAAGCTGCAGGCCGAGGGCGGCAACGGCGGGCTGATCGGCGCGGCGGAACGCAAGGCGGCGGGTACTCCCATCGAACGGGATGTGCGCACCGCTGGGGAGTCGCTGAACAGCTGGCTGAAAGCGCACAAGTCGTTGCGGGACAAGGATTCCTCCGGTCAGGGCAAGCAGGCCGTCCAGCAGGCGGTCGGCACCGCTGCGGACAGCGCGGCCACCCAGTTCGGCAAGGTCGACGCCGCGCTCGACTCGGCGATCAAGAAGGCCCGCCAGGAGTTCGTCAGCAGTACCGATTCCGCGCACAACTCCTTGCTGCTGCTCGATATCGGGGTGATCGTGCTCTGCGTGGTCGCCGCGGCCGGTGCCGCGGGCGGGCTGTGGCAACGCATCCGGGAATACCGGTGAGGGCGCGGCCGTTCGCCAGCGTGGTCATGTGCCGAGCGTTCGCGTGCGGGCTGCTGCTCACCGTCACCGGATGCGCCGGGATGGACCGGCCGGTGGACATCAGCGCGGTGCCACCGGCCAAGGATCCGCTCGGCCAGCTCGTCGGTGCGAAGGCGGTGCCCGCGGACAATGGCACCGACACCAGCTGCGGGGATCCCACGCTGAGCCAGCGGCCGCCGGACAAGTTGCCCGAACCGGGCAAGATGCCGCACGGTTCCACCATGGCCACGATCCTCCAGCGTGGGTATCTGACCGCGGGCGTGGACCAGACCACCTATCTGTTCGGGTACCGCAATCCCCGCTCCGGGGTGATCGAGGGCTTCGACATCGATGTCGTGCACGCGATCGCGAAGGCCCTGTTCGGGGACCGCGACCGGGTGCGGTTCGTGGTGATCAACTCCGAGCAGCGGGTGCCCGCGCTGGGCAGTGGCAAAGTGGATGTCGTGGTGCGCACCATGACGACCAACTGCGCGCGCAAGAAGCAGATCGGGCTTTCCTCGGTGTACTACACGGCCGCGCAGCGCCTGCTCGTGGACAAGGCGAGCGGCGCGAGATCGCTCGCCGACCTCGGCGGGCGCAAGGTGTGCGCGGCCAAGGGATCCACCTCGCTGCGCACCATCGCGGACACCCCGGGCAAACCGATTCCGGTCGCGGTGAACGACTGGGCGGACTGCCTGGTGTTGCTGCAGCAGGGCGATGTCTCGGGAATCTCCACCGATGACTCCATCCTCGCCGGGATGGCCGCGCAGGACCCGAAGACCGCGATCGTCGGCCCGAAACAGGAGCTCGAGCCCTACGCTGTCGGTGTCGGCGAGCAGAATGGGGACATGGTTCGGTTCGTCAACGGCGTGCTCGACCAGTTCCGGGACAAGGCCTGGTCGACGAGCTACGCCCGCTGGATCGGCGACCGGCTCGGCCCGCAACCCAAACCACCGGCGCCGCACTACCCGGGTGCCGGGAAACCGCCGAAGGAGACCTGATGGCCCGCTGTGTCCGTGCCGAATGCTTCGGTGAGATCGTCGGCGGGGTGTGCAATTCCTGCGGCACCCCGGAAACCGGCCCGCAGCAGGGGACCGGCAGCCCGGCGATCGCCGAGCCGACCCCGACCTCGATGGTGCGCCCGACCTCGGTCGTGCGCCCGCAGCAGCCCCGCCAGGCGCCGCTGTCTCCCGAGTCGACCGCGTTCGCGCCGCCGGTGCGCTCCGACGTGCCCCAGCAGGAGGCCCCGGCGCCGCAACAGCCTCCGGCGCCGCAACAGCCTCCGACTCCGCAGCAAGCGCCGACCCCGCCGCCCTGGCAGCAGCCGCAGCCCCCGGACGCGACCACGGTCATCCGCCCGGACCAGGGCCGTGGCAAACACGAACGGGGCAGTGAATCCCAAAGCCGCGAATCCCAAAGCCGCGAATCCCAGAGCCGCGAATCCCAGAGCCGTGGTTCGCAGGGCCCGCAGTCGCGCGGATCCCAGTCGCGGCGCGGCAGCGAGTCGCAGTCCGAATCCTCCTCCCGCGGTTCCACCGGCAGCCGGGCCAGGGCGCGGCGTGGCAGCGGAACCCGCACCTCGAAGCGGATGCGCATCGGTGCCGGGCTCGTCGAGGTCGCACGGCTGCCCTACCGGGACCCGTCCTCGGCGATCATGTCCAACCCGGTGGTCGCCGAACGCAAGCGCTACTGCGGCAACTGCGGTAAGCCGGTCGCCCGTTCCGAAGGGGAGACCAGGGCCAGCGCGCGCGGCACCTGCCCGAACTGCGGGACCGCCTACTCCTTCCTGCCCAAGCTGCGCCCGAGTGAAGTGGTCGGCGGGCAGTACGAGGTGCTCGGCTGCCTTGCCTACGGCGGTCTCGGCTGGATCTACCTGGCCAAGGACCGCAATGTCTCCGAGCGCTGGGTGGTGCTCAAGGGACTGATCGACACCGGCGACCCCTCCGCGCTCGCCGCGGCCGTCGCCGAACAGCAGTTCCTCGCCGAGGTCGAGCACCCGAACATCGTCAAGATCTACAACTTCGTGCGCCACCCCGATCCGGACACCGGGCGCGAGGTCGGCTACATCGTCATGGAGTACGTCGGCGGTCAGTCGCTGCGCGAGCTCGCCCTCGCGCACACCGACGAGAGCGGCAAGACCGTTCCGCTGCCGCCCGCGCAGGCGATCGCCTACGCGCTCGAGGTGCTTCCGGCGCTCGGTTATCTGCACAACGTGGGGCTGCTCTACAGCGACCTCAAGCCGGACAACGTGCTGCAGACCCACGACCAGCTCAAGCTGATCGATCTCGGTGCCGTGCGCCGCATCGACGACATGACCAGCCCGATCTTCTTCACCACCGGCTACTCCGCCCCCGAGCTCGCCTCGGACGGGCCATCCGTGCAGTCCGATATCTACACGGTCGGCCGGATGCTCGCGGTGCTCTCCTTCGATTTCTCCGGCTACACCAAGCGGTACCAGTACAGCCTTCCCTCGCCGAAGGAAGTGCCGCTGTTCTCCCTGTTCGAGTCCTACTACCGGCTGCTGCGCCGGGCGACCCACCAGCACGCGAACGATCGGTTCGCCTCCGCCGAGGAGATGTCCGACCAGCTCGTCGGCGTGCTGCGCGAGGTGCTGGCGCTCTCCTCGGGACAGGAACGGCCCGGCCGCTCCACCCAGTTCGGCCCCGAACTGCGCACCTTCGGTTCCGAGGAGATGCTGCACGGCTGGGACGGGGAACGCCCCGCGCCGCCGGAGTGGTCCGATGTGCTCGCCGCGCTCCCGGTCCCGCAGTCGGACACCTCCGATCCCGCGGCGGGCCTGGTGTCCTCGGCCGCGGGCAGCGAGCCGCGCGAACTGCTCGACGTGCTGCGCGGTGCCCCGGAGGACTCCGTCGAGGCCCCGCTGTGGCGCGCGCGGGCCCGTATCGAACTCGGTGAGCTCTACTCGGCGGCGCAGGAACTCGCCGCGGCCGAGGCGAACAACGTGGACGAGGACGGCAACCAGCTGCCCCCGGATTGGCGGATCAACTGGAACCGCGGCCTGCTCGCACTTGCCAGCAGGCGCCCGAGGGACGCGCGGCAGTTCTTCGACCAAGTCTACGATCTCGTCCCCGGTGAGCTCGCGCCCAAGCTCGCGCTCGCGGTGAGCGTGGAGTACTGCGGGGACTTCTTCGCCGCGGCACGGCTGTACGAGCTCGTGTGGCGCACCGATCGCAACTACGTCTCCGCTGCCTTCGGACTCGCCCGCGTCTACCTCGCCCAGGGCGACCGCTCCGGGGCACTGGACGTGCTCGAATCCGTACCCGACCGGTCCAGCCACTACGTCATCGCGCAGCTGGTCGCGATCACCACCCGCACCAAGGCGTCCTCCGCCGACCGGTTGCGCGAGGCCGACCTGGTGGCCGCCGGGCAACGCCTCGAACGGCTGCGTATCGACGCCGAACGCAGGCACCGGATCAGCGCGGATGTGCTCACCGCCGCGCGGGACTGGGTCGCCGCGGGCAAACCCAATGCGGGCAACGGCGCGGCGACGGTGCTCGGTTGCGTGCTCGATGACCGGGACCTGCGGTTCGGACTGGAGCGGCACTACCGCTCGCTGGCCCGGCTGGCCGGCACCGCACAGGAACGCATCGCCCTGGTGGACAAGGCGAACGCGGTTCGCCCGCGCACCAGGACCTGACCGCGGCGGTTCCGTCCCGACCGGCGCGCTCGGTCTCGGCGTGGCGAACCGGATCGACTACCGGTTCCACAGCGTGGCGCACCGGGCACTCGTGCTGTTCTGTCGCCGCGCTTGCTCCGAAGGCTAAGAGGCCGTCCCGAAGCGTTTCGCCGCGCGCTCGCGGGCCTTGGCGGCCTCCTCCTCGCGATCGCGCGGCGGGGCCTTGGTCACCAGCTGGTCGAGCAGCGTCTGGGTGGCCTCGGCGACCGCGCGCACCGCGGTGTCGAAGGCTTCCTGGTTCGCGGCGGAGGGGCGGGTCGTTCCGCTGACCTTGCGCACGTACTGCAGCGCGGCTGCGTCGACCTCATCGGTGGTCGCGGGCGGGGCGAAGTTGTGCAGGACGCGAATGTTTCGGCACATGGGTCCACTATGACCGATCTGCCGGGTGCTGGCCATCGGTGCGGACCGCCCAGCCGGGCAGCCGCCCGGTGCGCGCCTCCTCGGCAAGGGTGAAGGCGCCGCGCAGCGCCGCGTCCTGGGTGTAGGCGGCGGCGCGCAGCTCGCACCGGTCGGCGCCGAGCGCGGCGAGGCGGGTGCGCAGGGCCTCGAGCAGCGCGGGTCCGGTCGACATGAGCCCGCCGCCGACCGCGATCACGGCGGGGTCGAGCACGAGTACGAGCTGCGCGAGCGTTTCGGCGAGCCGGTCGAGCGCCTCGCCGGCGATCGCGGCGAGCCGGGGCTCGGCGGAGGTGAGGATCGCGCTCGCGGTCAGTTCCCTGTCCTCGGTGTCCCGCCCGGCCGCTGCCACGAGCGCGCCACCGCCCACGATCTCCTCCAGCATCCGCGGGTCGCCGAGGATCCTGGCGTAGCCGATCTCCCCGGCGAAGCCGTTGGCCCCGGTCAGGATCCGCCCGTCCAGGATCGGCGCGGCGAACACCCCGGTGCCGAGGTTCAGGTACACCCCGGGATCCACCCCGCGCAGCGCCCCGGTGCGCAGTTCGGCGAGTGCCGCGGCGCGCACATCGTGGCCGAGCACGACGGTGTGCCCGGGAAGTTCCGCGCGGATCGCACCCGGAAGGTCGAACCGCTCGAGACCGGGCAGGTTCGGGGAGAGCGCGATGCCTTCGGCGGTGACATGCCCCGGGCACACGATCCCGATGTGCGCGTGGCCGGTTCCGTTGTCGTTCCCGATGTCGCAGAGCAGTTTGGCCGCGATCCGCAGGATCCTGCGCAGCGCGCCCGGTCCGTCCTCGCCCGCCTCCAGAGTGGGCAGCCGTTCGGTGCCGAAAGGTTCGCACGCGATCACCGTTTTCGTGCCGCCGATGTCCACGGCGACGAGTGGATCAGGTGCGGGTCGGGGTTCGTTCATCGCTTGGTTTTTCCTCGGTTTCCTCGAACACCCGCCCCATCGCGGAGAGCACTTCCGGTTGTTTGCGTTTGGCGATCGCCAGATAGATACCGCCGACGATCATCCAGGATACCAACAATATGGGGGCGAGCCCGTCCGGAAATCCGGGGAACGGAATGAGCTGGCCGTAAATCGGGAGCAGCATGAGCGCCACCGTGAGAACGGGGAGCACCGCGTGCCGGAAAACAGAGAATTCGTTCCGGTGTTTGCGATAGTAGAACCGGATGAGCCCGATACTCATCAGCATGTAGATGAGCACCATGCCGAGTCCGAGCAGGGTTCCCGCGAAGCTGTACACACCGAGCGCCCCGATCGCGCTGCCCACCCCGATGGTGAACACCAGCGCGAATCCGAGGTACGCGGTGATCGCGAACTGCGGCACCCCGCGTTTGCTCACCCTGCCGAGCAGCCGCGGGAGCACGTGTTCACGGCCCATCGAGAACAGCACCCGCACGATCGCGTTCGAACCGGAGACCACGTTCGCGAACTGGCTGATCAGCACGGTGAGCGTGAAAATCCAGGTGATTCCCCAATAGCGGTGCACGAGCGCGCTCCATGGGGAATCCGCGGCGATCGCGTGCGCGTTTTCCGGGCCGAAACCGATCGATGCGGTGTAGGTCATGAAAACGTAGAAAACACCGATCACGAGCACCGCGCTGAACAGGGCAAGCGGAATACTTCGTTTCGCGCTCTTGGCTTCCTCGCCGAGCGTGGAAACCGATTCGAAACCGATGAACATCAGGATTCCCCACAGCATCCCGGTCCCGATTCCGCCGATTCCGTTCGTCGAATGCATCGGGTCGAACGGGGCGAGCGAGATGCCCGCGTCCCCGCCCTTGGCCAGGATGGTAGCGGCGAGCCCGAGCAGCACCCCGACCTCGAGGACGAGGAAAACCAGTGCGGTGCGCGCGGAACTGGAGACCCCCAGCGAGTTCACGATCCACACGATCAGCACGAAAACCACAGAGAACAGCTGCCAGGGCAGTTCGGACCCGGAGAGCTCCTTGACGAACATCGCGCTGTAGTTGCCGAGCGCGGCGAACAGCATCGGGCCGACCATGCCGTAGGTGAGCAACAACAGCCAGCCGGACAGGAATCCGCCGCTCGGCCCGAATCCGTGGCTGTTGTAGGTATAGGCGAATCCGGCGGTCGGCAGTTTGCGCGCGAATCCGGCGATGGTGTTCGCCACCAGCAGGCAGGCGATCATGGCCAGCAGGATGGAAAGCGGGACCGCGTATCCCGCCCCGCTCGCGGCCTGGCCGGTGTTGAACGCGACGCTGGTCGCCGGTCCCATGAACGCCATGCACATAGCGACCGCGCTGAACACCGAGAGGGTGTTCCCGCGCAGTGTTGTCGGATCTTTTCCGGACATTTCTCGGCTCCTCGGGTATCGCTCAGACCGGCTCGGCGACCAGGTTCGCTTCCTGGTCGTAGCGCGGGCGCAGCACGGGGGCGCCGTCGCGCAGTCCGGCCATGGCGAGGGTGCGCCCGCGCGTGACGAAGCTCTGCGGGCGGAAACAGAACACCACGGAATCGCCCTCGCGGATTCCGGCTTTGCGCGCCCCGCGCAACACGTTGTAGTAGTGGATCGCGCCGGCGCCCGCGGTGTCCACGTTCAGCACGGTGTCCAATGCGGACTCATCGCGCCCGGCGATCGCGGTCAGCTGGAATTCCCCGAGCACCTTGTCGATGTAATAGCCGGCGCCGAATGCATACGCGTCCTCACCGTCCACATGCGACACTTCGCTGAGCAGGACGATCGCGGGCAGTTCCGGGGCGGAATCCTCGAACAGGTGCAGCGGTGTGGTGCCGAGTACCGCGTTGCCCGGTTCGACGTGGGTCGCCCCGGCCGTGGCGAGCTCGGTGAGGGTCCGCGTCGAGGTGGTGCCCGGCATGTTGACCTGTTCGATCGGGAAACCGGCCGTGCGCAGGCGATCCGCGGCCTCGGCCACGGTGCCCGCGTTCGGGGTCGCCACGATGTGCCTGGCCTCGGCATCCGCGAGCAGGCAGGGGAAGCTGGTCACTCCGGCGACCCGGACTCCCTCGATCGCCTGCACCGCCTTGGCTTCGCGCTCGATGTCCGCGAGGGCGAATCCGCCGCCGTGGCCGAAGTAGAACCGGTCCCCGGGTGCTCGTACTCGCAGCAGCACGGCCTGCTCGATGCCGCGAACCCGCGCGGCCGCACCGATCCGTTCCGCGACGGACACGGAGAACACGGTCACCACCTCGGGGTGCGCGCCGAGCAGGAACCCCTCACTTCCCCGGTGCGGCTGTACGAGATGGCCGACGTGGCCGACGGGGACATCGTGCCGGTGCGCCGCGTAGGCGCACACCGGATCCACCGAGACGACCGGGCCGAGACCCGCCGCGATGGCCGCCTTGCTCGCGTCCGGATTGCGGCCGTACTGCTTGGCCATCAGATAGGTGCGCAGGCCGTTAGCCCGCGCCGCCTCGGCGAGCACGGCCGCGTTGCGCGCGATCGTGTCGGTGTCCAGCACATAGGTGTTCGCCGGGAGCTCGCCACGCTGATGCGCCTCGATCGCCGCGCTCGCCAGCCGGGGATTCTTCTCGAGGAGACGGTTCAGGAACATGGCTCGCCTTCTTCGCCGAGTGTGGTGTTGTTCAGCAACAGCCCGATATCGAGCGTGGTGCCGAGCGCGAGCGCGGTGTCCGTCTCGACCCCGAACCGGGTGTGCAATACGGCGAGCGCCCGGGCCACGGCACCGATCGCGCCCGCACGGTCGCCGAGTTCCGGGGCGACCAGCCGCGGACATTCGGGGAGCCCGTCCTGCGCGCGGGCGCGGATCCGCTCGCGCATGTCCGCGCCGATGGATTCGGAGACCCGCCCGCCGAGCACGACGAGTTCCGGTTCGTAGGCCATGGTCACCGCGGTGAGCACGAAGCCGAGCGCTCGCTCGAACCGTTCGAGGACCGGGCGGTGCGCGTATTTCCGGCTGCGGAACAGCCCCTCGGCGGTGGTGACCGGGTACCTGGTTTCCCTGCTGCTCTCGATCAGCCCCTCCGCGGAGACCAGTCGTTCGACCGATTCCCCCTCGAACGGCAGGAACCCGAACTCGCCGACGAGCCCGGTACGTCCGCCGAGTACCCGTCTGCCGAGCGCGACACCGGCGCCGAAACCGTGGCCGATGGTGAACATGACCGCGTCCTGCGCCCCGCTCGCCGCGCCGTGGCGCAGTTCTCCTTCGAGTGCGAGGTTCGCGTCGTTGTCGAAGGTGACGGTGCCGCCGAGTCGCTCGCGCAGCCGGGAGGTGAATTCGGTGCCGTTGATCTGCGGGAGGTTCGTCGCGCCGCGCACCGTGCGCCCGTCCGCGGCGACCGCGCCGGGCAGGCCGAGCACGGTCACCCGCTCGGTATGGGCGGCCTGCGCGGCGAGTCCGCCGATCCGCTCGGCGAGCCAGTCCGCGAGTTCGCCCGCGGTGCTGCCCTGCGGGGTGGCAGCGGTGGTGTAGCGCGGTGTTCCGCCGACCAGATCGGTGCCGAGCAGCCGGCAGGTGGTGCCGCCGAGGTCCACCCCGCAGGCGACGCCGCGCTCGGTCGCCGCCTCGAGCGCCACGGCCTGCCTGCCGCGCTTGCCCGTTTCGACCGGTGCGCCCTCCCGGATGAGGCCTTCCTCGAGCAGGTCCTCGACGACCCGGGACACGGTCGCCGGGCTCAGTTCGGTCGCCCGGCCGAGCTCAGGCCGGCTGCGCCGCCCGGAGGCGAGCAGCACGGCGAGCACGCTGGACCTGTTCGCCACTCGGGTATCCGCTGTCTCGACCATTTCGACTCACAGTGAAATATTTTCAGAGTGATTGAAATGTATGCCCGATCGAGCGCGGTGTCAAGATATGGTGAAAGACCAGGTCAGGACGTGAAGGCGAGCAGCGCATCCGCTCCGGCCGCCGCGGCCGGGTGTGCCTGGAGCGTGCCGCTGATCTCGGCGAGCCGTGTCCGGATGCCGGGATCGCCTGCGGTGCGATTCACCGTCTCGCGCAGGCTCTCGGCGGTGAGCCCTTCCTGGTCCAGGACCGTGCCGTAGCCGAGTTCGGCTGCCCGCCGCCCATTCGCCGCCTGCTCCGGCTGCTGCGGACAGGAGATCAGCGGAACCCCGAAGTAGAGCGCTTCCATGGTCGAGTTCATCCCGGTGTGCGAGACGAAGGCGCGCGCCGAACGGAGCACATCGAGCTGCGGGAACCGATCGCGCACCTCGACGTTCGCCGGGATCGCGCCGAGCTCGGACTTGTCGACCTGTTCCCCGATGGACATGGCCACCCGCCATTCGGTGTCGCCGAACGCTTCCAGGCAGGTGCGGTAGAACTTTTCCTGAGCGTTGAACACCGTGCCGAGCGAGATGAACAGCAGCGGATCACCCGGCGAGCGCCAGGTTCCCGAGTCCACTCGGTCCTCGACGGCCGGGCCGAGGAACACGAACCGCTCATCGAAGGTCTCGCCGGAGAACTGGAACTCCCGGGGCACGAAGACCAGGTTCAGCTCCGCGATCTGGTTCAGGAAATCGACGTCTCCGGTGATGCCCTGACTCTCGGCGAACGCGCGCACCTGATCGGTGACCTTCTCGAAAGCCTCGCGCATCTTCTCGAATCCGCCGGTGTCGGCGTTCTCCATGAAAGACTGCCGCACATTGAACTGCTCATTGCTCGCATGGCTCGGGTGCAGATAGACGAACGGCAGCTCCAGCTTCCGAGCCACCAGCGGGGCCACACTGGTCATGGCGTCCGCGCAGATCACATCCGGGCGGTCGGCCGCATAGTGCTCGAGCAGCACCGGAAACGTGTCGGTGACCGAATCGACGAACGCACCGATCCGCTCCAGGAATTCCTCCGTGTCGAACTGGATACCGCCCTTCGGTACATCGGGCAGGGTGAACGGGGCCGCGACCGGTTCCGCGCCCGCCGCACGCACCTGCGCATGGAACTCCTCCCCGGTCGCATAACTGACCCGGTGGCCACGGCGCACCAGTTCCGCGACAAGGGGAAGGGTCGGGTTGACGTGTCCATGCGCCGGCATGCTGAAGAACGCGAAATGCTTGGCCATACTCACTCCCTTGGTCGGTACACACCGATTGTGCCCGAACGGACACGGTCACGGTGCACTGCGAATGGGCGTGAGAGCCGACACATCACGGCCTCTGGACATTTCACCGATCGGGCTCACTTCGGATGCGCGGGCAGCTCGGTGTGCCAGAGCTCGGTTCCGCTGTTGTCCCGCAGTCGCACGGTGAGCGCCTTGCTGACGGCGTCGATGCGGACCTGGCCGAAGAACTGGTACTCGGTGGCGGGTGAGGCGTTCTCGACCGGCGGCGCCTTGACGAACACCTGCTGCGCGCCGAAGGTCGTGTCCACGGCGTCCGGCGGATAGGAGCCGGCGTGCAGCGGTCCGGAGGTGAACTGCCAGAACGGGTCGAATTCGGTGAACGCGGCCTTGCCCGGGTCGAAGTGATGTGCGGCGGTGTAGTGCACATCGGTGGTCAGCCACACGACGTTGCGGATTCCGTTGTGCTGCAAGAACCGGAGTATGTCGGCGATCTGGCGTTCCCTGCCGAGCGGTGCCCCGTTGTCGCCCTGGGCGACGCCCTCGAATTTCCCGCCGTCGTCGGGAACCACCTCGCACAGCGGCATGTCGTTGGAGATGATCTTCCAGGTCGCGGTGGACGCGGCCAGTTCGCGCTTGAGCCATTCGGCTTGGCGGCGCCCGAGGATTCCACCGTTGTTGTACCGCTGTTTGTTCGCCGAATTGGCGTCCCGGTACCAGCGCATATCGAGCACGAAGACGTCGAGCAACGGGCCGTGGCGCAGCACTCGGTAGACGCGTCCTTCGGCGTCATAGCGTGGATGCGTCGGCACGTATTCGTGGAATGCCTTGCGGGCACGGTATTTCAGGACGTCGACGCGCTTTTCCCGATAGGCCGGATCGTCCAGGATCTCGCCCGGATACCAGTTGTTGTGGGTTTCGTGGTCGTCCCACTGCTGGATCTGGGCGACCTCGGCGTAGAACCTGCGAAGCGGCTCGTCGAGCAGGTTGTACTTGTAGTTGCCCCGGTACTCGGCGAGGGTTTCGGCCACTTTGGACTTCTCCTCGGTGACCAGATTGCGCCAGATCGAACCGTCGGGCAGCGTGATGCTCGGTTCGATCGGATCATCGGCGTAGATGTTGTCCCCGTTGCACAGGTAGAAATCCGGGTCGAGTTCGCGCATCCGGTCGAAGATGCGGTACCCGCCGCGCGCGGTGTCGATACCGAATCCCTGCCCTGCCAGGTCGCCGGACCAGACGAAGGAGATGTCCCTGGCGCCGTCCGATGCGGTGCGCAGGTGGCCGGTGCGGGATTGCCCGGCCAGTGTCGGATCGGCGAGATCGTAGGGGGTGATCCGGTAGTAGACATCGCGTCCCGAAGGCAGCCCGGGGAGCACGGCCTTGCCGGTGAAGTCGGTCTCGCCGAGCAGCGGCGGCCCGGAAAACCTGCGCGCATCCCGGAAATCCGGCCGGGTGGCGTACTCCACGACCATCCGGGAGGGGCGATCGGCGCGCGCCCACACCGTGGCCGTGTGCGCACCGGCATCCCCGCTCTGCAGTCCGTGCGGCAGGTTCGGGCGCCCGCTCCGGATCAGTGCCGGGGCCGGTGCTGCGGTGAGAGCCGCCGCGCCACCGGCGAGGGCACCGGAGAACAGGGTTCGCCGGGAGAACTGAGCTCGAGTGGAGAACGCAGACACGCGCGCATCGCCTTTCGGTCGGAGGAATCAACAATGATTCCTATCCGGCCGCGGCGAATTCCAGGTGTGCGCGCGGTGAACTGTTGCCGTGTGTGGCTTTCCGCTCATTCCTCGATACGGTGCGGAATGAAGGCGGCCCCATCGTCGGTGACCAGTCCCGCGGATTCGCGGATGCCGAGCCCGGCGGCGTCGTCCCCGACGATCCACGCGCCGAGCGCGGGCCGGTACCCGTCGAATTCGGGCAGTGGGTTGAACATCTGGTAGACGTAGCCCTCTTCGCCGTAGACTCCGCCGGTCTCGGTCTCGTAGCCGGGCGCGACGATCTGCATGTTCGCGCCTTCGCGGCCCAGCCGTGGCTTGCGGATGTACTCGGTGAGGAATCCGGGCTGGTCGAGGAAAGCGGGCAGCAGATTGGGGTGGTCGGGGTACATCTCCCACAGGATCGCGAGCAGCGCCTTGTTGGAGAGCAGCATCTTCCACATCGGCTCGACCCACATGGTCTGCGGAAGTTTGGCGGCCGCGTGCTTGCCGAAGTCGTCGTCGACGAGCCATTCCCAGGGGTAGAGCTTGAAGATGGAGTTCATCGCGGACTCTTCGAGGTCGACGAACTGTTCCATGAGTTCGTCCCAGCCGATGTCCTCGATCGCGAGCCCGACCGTGTCGACCCCGGCCTCGGCCGCGGTCTCCTGCATGTACGCGGTCGTGACATGGTCCTCGCCGGTCGGGTCCCCGCTGGACCAGGTGAAGTGCACCTGGTTCGAGGGCAGCAGTCCGCGCACTTCCTTCCACCGCTCCACGAGCCGCTCATGGATGGAGTTCCACTGGTCGCTGTCCGGGAACATCTCGGTCTTCCACTGCCACTGCACGACGGAGGCCTCGAGCAGGGTGGTCGGGGTGTCCGCGTTGTACTCGAGCAATTTCGCCGGGCCGGTTCCGTCGTAGCGCAGGTCGAAGCGGCCGAAGATGTGCGGATCGCGGCGCCGCCAGGATTCGGCGATCGCGGGCCAGGCCCATTCCGGGATGCCGAACTCGGCGAACCGTTCGGTGGTGACCACGGAATCGACCGCTTCCAGGCACATCGAGTGCAGCAGTTCCACATCCGCCTCGATGGACAGGATCTCGTCGAGGGAGAACACGTAGTGCACCGACTCGTCCCAGTACGGCCGGGGCGCGCCTGCCGCGTCCTTGGCGGGAGTGCCGTAGACGAGGCCGAGGTCCTCGACGATGCTGAGCCAGTTCTTCCGGACCTTCGAAGTTGCCTTGCGCACTCAGGAACCGCCGCTCTTGCCGCCGAAACCGCCCTTGCCGAAGCCGCCCTTGCCGGTGCCGAGACCGCCGCGCTGGACGGTCTTGCCGCTCTTGGTCTTGATGTTCGCGCCGTCGGGTTTGGTGAACGAACCGCCGGTGACGCGGCCGTTCTGCACGGTCCCGCCGTAGTTGTAGTGGTACTGCCCGCCGCCCATGAAGATCGGCAGGAACATCATCCCGCCCGCGCCCGGATGCCCGCCGTGCTGCTCCACGTACTGCTGGTCGCACACGCGCTCGTCTTTGGCGACGTTGCCGTTCTTGTCGGTGCAGGTCGCGGTGACCTCATCCGGGGTGGAGGTGATGTACCAGGCGCCGATGAGCGCGGCGATCCCGACGGTGACCCCGCCGCCGAGCATCAGCTTGCGCCTGCGCTCGGCCTTCTCCAGCTGTTCCTGCGCGGCCTGTGCCTCGGCCTGGGCGCGGGCCTGCTCGCGTTCCTCGGCCTTGCGGCGGGCGCGCTGTTCGGCGACTGAGGGCTCACGTGGAGTAGTGGACTCCGGATCCTGGTAGCGCATCGAGCCACGGGGCGTCGGCTCCTGCTCCTCCGGCTCGGGAGTTCTCTCGTCGTTCTGGTGCTCGGTCACGATCGTTCCTTGATTCGGCGCCCGGTTTGTACCTACGACGCTACCCCAGCCGTGCCTGCCTCGTGTGCTGGCATGATAGAGCCGATGGCGCGCTACTCCAGGATGAACCGATCCCGTCCCTTCGCGCTGCTCGCCGCGGTCGCGCTGGGCGCGGTCATCGTGCTCGTCGTGGCGGGTGCCTTCTCCTGGCATCCGACCCGGTCCGCGGCCGCCGCACAGCAGGAGCAGCGGGCGAGCGCGCTCGCCGCCCCGCCCGGGACCTGTCTGAGCTGGCAGCAGCCGGGGCAGCGGCAGATCGGCACGGTGGACTGCGCCCGGCCGCATCTGTTCGAGACCATCGGGAAGGTGACCCTGCCCGCGGGCGATCGGCCCCCGGCCGGTGCCGCGCTCCAGCAGCTCAGCGCGCAGCGATGCACCGCGCAGGCCGCGTCCTATCTCGGCGGGCCGCTCGATTCCCAAGGCAAGTACAGCGTCGGCGCCCTCGCCCCGGACGCGGAGCAGTGGAGCTCGGGGGAACACACGCTCGTGTGCGGGCTGCGGGCCGCGGCGCCCTCGGGGAAGCAGCTGTTCGAGGTGACCGGATCGGTGCGCGGCCAGGATCAGTCGAACGTCTATGAGCCGGGCACCTGCGTCGGCCTGACGGACAAGGGTGCTCCGGGGGACCCGACCGAGTGCGCGAAGGCGCACGCCTACGAGATCGTCGGCACCGTGGACGAGAAGGAATCGTTCGGAAACGGTTATCCGAGCGAGAGCAAACAGCGCCACGGTCTCGTGGACCGGTGTACCGCGCTGGCCAAGCAGTACACCAAGCTCGACTACAGCGGCCTCGGCCTGCAACTGACCTGGGACACCATCGGCAAGGACAGCTGGGCGGCCGGTTCGCACAAGATCAACTGCAAGGTGGCCGCGCTGAAGAAGGACGGATCCGGGCTCAAGACGACGACCGGGACCATCCGCGGGTGAGTGGCATGCACCTGTCCGAGGAGGAGTTCATCGAACTGGTCGGCGAGGCACTGGACGGAATCCCGGAACGGTTCACCGCGGCCATGGACAACGTGGTCGTGCTCGTGGAGGACGAGCACCCGGGCGAGCCCGGGCTGCTCGGCCTCTACCACGGCATCGCGCTGACCGAACGCACCATCGAGTACGGCGGGGCGCTACCGGATCGCATCACCATCTACCGGCTGCCGATCCTGGCCCGCTGTGCCACCCCCGAGGAGGTGGTGCGGGAGGTCCGGATCACCGTGGTGCACGAGATCGCGCACCATTTCGGCATCGATGACGACACCCTCCACGACTACGGCTGGGCTTGAACATGGTTCTCGGGTCGGCTTGCGGCTTCCCCGCGCCGAAAGACGGTGGGGCGGCTCAACTGGTGGGCATGGCGAAGGCACTGCGCAGAGTGCCCGCCGCTTCGGCGAGTGCCTGTGCCGGGCGCGGGCCGACGCCGAGCATGTTGATGTAGCCGTGGATCAGGTCGCGATGCCGGCGCAGCACGACCGGAACCCCGGCCTCGGCGAGCTTGGCCGCGAAGGCCTCGCCGTCATCACGCAGCGGGTCGAAGCCCGCGGTCGCGATGTAGGTCGGCGGCATCCCGGAGAGGTCCTCGGCGAGCGCGGGCGCGAACCGGATGTCCGTGCGCTGTTTGGGCGGGCAGTAGTAATCCGCGAAGTAGTCCATGTCCTTGTCGGTGATGAAGAAACCGGATGGGAACAGTTCCTTGCGGCTGCGCGTCGGTTCGGGCGAGGTGGAGGGGTAGAAAGCGAGCACGAAATCCGGATCGGCGAGCAGCCCGGTGACGATCGCGAGGTTGCCGCCCGCGCTGTCCCCGCCGACCGCGATCATCCGCGGATCGGCGCCGAGTTCGGCCGCGTGCGCGCGGGCGTAGTGGTAGGCGGTGAGCGCGTCGTCCACCGCCGCGGGGAAGGGGAATTCCGGGGCGACCCGGTAGTCGACGGAGAGCACCCGAACCCCGGCATTCTGGGCGAGGAACCGGCAGGCGTTGTCGTGGGTGTCCAGATCCCCGATGACCCAGCCGCCGCCGTGGAAGAACACCAGCAGCGGCGAGCCGTCCGCCAGCCCGGCCGGGGTGTAGAGCCGGGAACGCAGTTCCCCGATCTGCATGGTGCTCGCGTAGACCGGCTCGATGCGTGGCACATCCGCGGCAGGGGTGCTCTCCACCAGGTGCTTGCGGGCCAGGGGCGGTCCGCCCGGTGCGCTGAGCCCGTCGATGCCCTGGAGTTCGAGCAGCCGCAGCAGCAGCCGCATGTCCGGATCGAGGGTCTGGCCGTCGATGCGGACCGGGCGCCCGGAGAGGGCTTTGCGTATCGGTGCGGGCAGGTTGAACAGCGTGCGCGCGAACTTGATGTTCGCACTCGGCGGGAGCTTGCTGACGAGCTTTGTCGCATCGACCACGGTTGACCTCCTCGAGAACCTGGTTGTGAGGCTACCCAACCTGCCCCGGTGTTCGGCGACCCAGCGGTAGGTACGGTCCTGGAGCTGCCGGATCACCGGCAATCGGTACAGGGTCACCGGCAGACCACTGCCGGTCACCGCGGCGAGGGCGGCGTTGACCGCCTCGGCCCCGCTCGCCCGCTTCCCGTCCGCGCCGACCCAGTGCAGCGATTCGGCGAGCCGAGCCCGGTCCACCCCGCTGAGTTCGGTGGCGTCCGAATCCTGCAGCGGCAGCAGTGCGACCCGTCCGTGGCGGTCCAGCCGGGCGAGCAGATCTTTGCTCTGCAAGCAGAATCCGCAGTCGCCGTCATAGATCAGTGTGCCCAGGATCATGCTCGACCTCTACTTAGGTTGAGGTGCCAGACTGGTTGCGGGGTACTCCACGCATGGGAAGGATCGTAGGCATGACGGTCAGCATTGTCGGGATCGGCGGCTCCACGAGGCCGGATTCACAGTCCGGGCGCGCGCTGCGGCTCGTGCTCGCCGGGGCCGAACAGGCCGGTGCCAAGGTCAGCGCGATCACCGGCGCCGATCTCGAGCTGCCGTTCTACGATCCCTCGATCGCCGAACGGCCCGCCGCGGCTGCCTCGATGATCGAACTGCTGCGCGCCGCCGACGGAGTGGTGTTCGTCTCGCCCGGCTATCACGGCACCGTCTCCGGCCTGGTGAAGAACGCGCTGGACTACATCGAGGAACTGCGCACCGATGAACGGCCCTATCTCGACGGCCGCGCGATCGGCTGCGTCGCCGTGGCCGCGGGCTGGCAGGCCTCGGTGAATACACTCAACGCGCTGCGCTCGATCGCGCACGCCACCCGGGGCTGGCCGACCCCGCTCGGTGCCGCGGTGAACTCCATCGAGGTCGGCTTCGACGCCTCCGGAGGCTGCACCGACGACCGGGTCGCGGCGAACCTCGCGATGATCGGCGCGCAGGTCACCGAGTTCGCCACCCGCCGGACGGCATAGCCGGCGCCGCTCGGCGGTTGTACGAGTGGACCGCTACGAAAGGACGAATGACATGACAGCCGCACACATCGACCCGGTGTACACCGCGACCGCGATCGCCAGCGGGGACGGCCGCAATGGGGAGGTCCGCTCCTCCGACGGGGTGATCGACGAGAAACTCGTGGCACCGAAGGAGATGGGTGGCCCCGGCGGCCTGCACACCAACCCGGAGCAGCTGTTCGCCGCCGGGTACGCGGCCTGTTTCCACGGTGCGCTGCGCGTGGTCGCGAAGCAGGCGGGGGAACAGCTCGGCGAGGACACCGAGGTGACCGCGAACGTGGGCATCGGCAAGACCGAATCGGGTGGTTTCGGGCTCACCGTCGCCATCCAGGTCAAGCTGCCCGGTCTGGAACAGGGCAAGGCCGAGCAGCTGGCCGCGAACGCGCACCAGGTGTGCCCCTACTCGAACGCGACCCGAGGCAACATCGAGGTGCAGGTCAGCGCCGTCACGCACTGAGTGTTATCGACTGGGCCTGCCGCTACCGGCGAGGGCACGGCGCGCGAAGTCGATCTCGATGGCCGTCTGCTTGATGGTCTCGGCGACGACCAGCGAGCCGTGCCCGGCGTCGTAGCGGTACACCTCGTAGGGTGAGCCGCGCTCGGCGAGCCGGTCCAGGTAGTTCTCGATCTGGCGGATCGGGCAGCGCGGATCGTTCTCGCCCGCGATCACGAGCACGGGCGCGCGCACCTGGTCGACATAGGTCAGCGGGGAACACCGGGTGTAGAGCTCGGGAAGTTCCTCGGGGGAGCCGCCGAACAGGGCCCGGTCGAAGGCGCGCAGCTGCTCCATCTCGTCGGCGTAGGCGGCCAGGTAGTCGGCGACCGGGACCACGGCGAGCCCGGCCGCCCAGCGCTCCGGCTGGATGCCGATACCGAGCAGGGTCAGGTAGCCGCCCCAGGACGCGCCGCCGAGCACACACCGCTGCGGATCGGCGAGCCCGGTCTGCACGGCCCAGTCCATCACCGCCGCGATGTCCTCGAGCTCGGTCAGGCCGGGGCGGCCCTCGATCGCGTCCCGCCAGGTGGAGCCGTATCCGGTGGAACCGCGGTAGTTGACCTCCACGACCGCGAACCCGGCGTCCACCCAGGCCGCGCGGTAGGCGGAGAACCGGTCCTCATCGCTGGCGTGCGGGCCGCCGTGCACGGAGAACACCGTCGGAAGGCGCTCGCCGCCCGGGGAGGCCACGAGCGCGTGCACCGTGCCACCGGGACCGTCCACGAACGCATCGGTCACCGGGACCGACTCCGGGGCGATCGGCCCGGGCGGCTCGAGCAGCACCCGCTCGGTGCCCTCCGCACCGAGGGTGCGGATCTTGCCCGGGGTGGACGCGGCGGACCAGGAGTACTCCACCGATCCGTCCGGGCGCGCGCTCGCCGAGCCGATGGTGCCCTTCGGGGTGTCCAGGGCGGTCAGCCGCATGGTGCGCAGGTCGAAGCGGTGCACGGTGTTGCGGCTCTCGTGGGTGTGCAGGATCAGCAGCGCCGATCCGTCCGGGTACCAGTCCGCGACCACCTCGCCGGGCAGATCGAGCAGGATCTCGGTCTCGGCGTCCCGCACCGGGTCCCAGACGAGCAGTTCCTCCCGGCCGCGCCGTTCGTGCACCACCAGCAGCCGGTTGTCCCCCTCGGTGGGGCCGAAGGCGATCGCCTCGAGTCCCTTGCCCGGTCCGTCGGATTTCTCCGCGACCACCGAGCCGTCCGCGACCGCGTACACGCGCAGCGCGGGGTGGCGGTTGTCGCCGTGCTCGGAGTGCCCGATCGCAAGCAGGCTTTCGTCCTCGGACAGCGCGGACACCCCGGCATCGGTCTCGTGCCGGTAGACCACCCTGGCCGGGTCCGTGCCGGTGGCCAGCCAGACGGTGCTGCCCTCGTCGGTGGAGACGCCGACCGCGCGGGTGGTGCGGCCGATGGCGAGCCCTCCCGGGTAGCCGTCGGCCGCCTCGGGAACGGCGGGTGCTCCGGGGCCGCCGGTGAACGGTTCGCGTACCCAGTGCCCGAACTCGTCGCCATCGGTGTCGTCGAACCACCAGATCGACTCGCCGTCGGCGGACATCGCCCCGTGAATGGTGCCGTTCGGCCGGTCCGTGACCTGGCGGTGCTCGCCGTTCTCCCGGTCCCACGCGTACAGTTCCCACACCCCGGAGGCGTTGGATACATACAGTGAACGGGCGGGCGCGTGCTCTGCCCAGTCGGGCAGGGACATGCGCGCGGCGGTGAACCGGGCCCGCCAGCGCGACTCCGCGCTCGCGTCGTCGAACAGCTGTCCAGGAGCGGGGGCTTGCGGATGCGCGGTGCCAGTCACGGCGCGATCATCCCACGGTTCTACTATGACCGACGTGATGGCACAGGTCGAACACGGCGAGCTACCTGAGGACGAATTCGAGGAAGAGCAGACCGGCGTCGAACGGGTCTTTCCCTGGATTCTGCTCATCGGCGGGCTGATCGGGGCCGCCTCGGCGATCATGCTCACGATCGAGAAGATCAACAGCCTCGCCGACCCGGGCTATGTGCCCAGCTGCAATTTCAATCCGCTGATCAGTTGCGGTTCGGTGATGAACACCCCGCAGGGCTCGGCTTTCGGGTTCGCGAACCCGGTCATCGGCACCTTCGGCTTCGCGGTGGTCATCACCATCGGCGTCGCGCTGCTCTGCCGGGCCAGTTTCCCCGACTGGTTCTGGATGGGCCTGCTGTTCGGCTGCCTTTTCGGGGTCGGCTTCATCCACTGGCTGTTCATCGAGAGTGTCTTCGTCATCCACAAGCTGTGCCCATATTGCATGGCGGTCTGGATCGTGATGATCGCGATCTTCAGCTACACCGTGCTCGTGCTGTTCTCCACCGACCGGGTCGGGGCACCGGAAGCCGTCAAACGCCCGATGCGCGCGATCGCCCGATTCCACCCGGTCGTGCCGATCGTGTGGCTGCTGATCATCTTCGGGATCATCGTCGGATACTTCTGGGACCAGTGGGCGGTGGTCTTCTAATCGAGCTCGGGCAGGGCGGAACGCTGATAGCGGTTCGCCGTCTGCATGAGTTCGGTCGCTTTCGCGAAATTCCCGCGGGCCGAGGCACGCAGGGAATAGGAAAGGAAAGCGACGCTCGTCAGGAAATCGGCCGATGAGTCGCTGCCGTCCGATTTCCGGAGCATCGATTCGAGCATTTCCTCGATCGACTCCGCCGCGCTGAGGTGCGCCACCCGCAGGGCATTCGCCGAATCCGCGATCGCGTGCCGCTTTTCCGGGGGAAGGGAATCGAGCCACTCCTGCTGTTCTTGACCGACCTGCCAGTCCTTGGGGAACCCGCTCACCGGGGCATTTTACCCCATGGTGTGTTCGGTCAGCCGCTTCTCGAAGGAGTGGTCGGTGTACGGATCGTGACCGTAGCCGGGGATCTCGGTGTAGCCGAGCTCCGCGTAGAGCCGCCGCGCCTCGACCAGATCCGCCCGTGTCTCCAAGCGGATCACCGAGGCGCCGCGTTCGGCCGCATGCCGTTCCGCCTCGGCGACCAGGAGCTTGGCCAGCCCGGTCCCGCGCTGTGCGGGCCGCACGTACAGCCGCTTCAGCTCCAGATAGCCGTCCGCCTCGCGCAGCCCGGCACAGCCCGCCGGTTCCCCATCGGCGTAGGCGATCAGGGTGACCGCGAGGTGGTAGGGGCGTTCGGTGAGTTCCTCGTCGATCTCCGCTTCGGTCGCGGGCCTTCCGTAGTAGCGCCCGATCACCTCGGCGAGGTATTCGCGGAGCAGCAGCTGGTCGTCGGGGTCGGTCGGCGGCACGGCGCGGATATCGGTCACCCCATCAGTTTCGGCGCCCCCGCAACCGAAATAGCCGTGTCTTCCTGAAACCGTGTCTTCCTAAATCGTGTCTTCCTAAATCGTGTCTTCATAAAACAAGGCCCGGGTCCGTATGGACCCGGGCCTTGCGGCTATTTGTCGGGGTGGCGGGATTTGAACCCACGACCTCCTCGACCCGAACGAGGCACGCTTCCAAGCTGCGCCACACCCCGAGGTGAGCCGCGTAAGAGTCTAGCCGATGGCTTCACCGCGGCCGAAACCGGCCCCACTCAGGCTGTCCGAGTTCGCGGTCGGCACCGGGACCAGCGTCAACAGGTTCGCCTCCGGCGGACAGGCGAACCGGACGGGGGCATACGGCGAGGTGCCGAGGCCCGCGGAGACATGCAGCCACATGTGCGCGCCCCAGCGGGAGGCGCCGCGAGCCCGGGAGCGGTCGAGTTCACAGTTCGTGACGATCGCGCCGTAACCGGGAATGCGCAGCTGCCCACCGTGGGTGTGCCCGGCGAGCACCAGGTTGTACCCGTCGTTGGCGAAGGAGTCGAGCACGCGTGGCTCCGGCGAGTGGGTGAGTCCGAGGCGCACCGCCGCGCGCACATCCGCGGCACCCGAGATGCGGTCGTAGCGGTCCCGGCGCAGATGCGGATCGTCGACTCCGGCGAGGAACACATCCCTGCCGTGCACATCCAGATGGCCACGGGTGTGCGTGGCGTCCATCCAGCCCCGTTCGAGCAGTGCGGCCCGCAGATCCCGCCAGGGCAGCCGGACACCGTGGATGCGCTTCTTGTTCGCCCGCGGCATCAGGTAGCGCGCCGGGTTCTTCGGCTTGGGCGCGTAGTAGTCGTTGCTGCCGAACACGAACGCACCCGGAAAGTTCAGCAACGGGCCGAGCGCACGCATCACGGCGGGCACCGCCTTGCGGTGGGCGAGGTTGTCCCCGGTGTTGATCACCAGATCGGGCTGCAGTTCGGCCAGCTCGGCGACCCAGCGCTGTTTGGAACGCTGGCCGGGCATCATGTGCAGATCCGAGACGTGCAGCAGCCGCAGCGGCTCCGCGCCCGGCGGAAGCACCGGGAGCGTCGCTTCGCGCAGGGTCCATCGCCGCCGCTCGTAGATCCCGGCATAGGCCAGTGTCGCTGCACCGGCCGCCAATACGGACAAAGCGGAGCGCTGGATACGGTTCATACCCTCGATGCTACGTATTCGCGGGCAGGATGGGTAATGGTCCTTACCTATGCTTAACGCTGCTCGCGGCGCAGGGTGCGGGGCCTTCGGCTACCGCTGCTTGCCATCCGAGGTGTAGAGGGTGATCTGCTGCCCCTGCACCACATTTCCCTGCGGGGTCTCGGCGATGACGGTGCCCTGCTTGGCCTTCCCGGTCGTTTTCTTGACCACGACATTGCCGTACCCGGCCTTGCGGAGCGCTTCCTTCGCGGAGTCGGCATCCTGGTCGAGCACATAGGGCACGAGCGGGGCGCGGCCACCGCTGGTGAGCATGGAGTCGGGCGCCTGTGGCACGGGTTTGACCTTCTTGTCTCCGAGGATGGCGTTGAACGCGTCGAAGTAGGGCGGACCGGCCGCGGAACCACCGAAGGCGCCGCCCTTGTCGCCGCCCGAGCAGCCCGCGACGATGGGTTTCCCACCGCAGAGCGGGGCCGGGTTGGAGCCGTCGGAGTAGACCATGGAGGCGACGCCGTAGTTGTCCACGCCCGCGGTGAAGGCGACCGATTCGTTGGAGTTGGTGGTACCGGTCTTGGCGAAGTCGGGCCGGTTCCAGTTGGCCGCGCGGGCCGCCGCCGCGGACGTACCGCCGATGGTGTCCTCGGACATACCCTGGGCCAGCGCCTTGGCCACATCCGGGGAGATGACCTGCTCACAGGGCTTGCTCGGCACCGGAACCGGCTTGCCGTCCCGGTCGGTGATGGACAGCACCGGGTTCGGCGGGCACCAGGTGCCGCCGGAGTTGATCGTGGACATCACGTTCGACATCTCGAGCGGGCTGACCGCGCTGACGCCGAGCGTGAACGAGAGCTTGGTCTGGTAGAACTTCGACTGCGGCTGGTTGAGGCGGTCGTCCTTGGAACGCTGATCGTCCGGATCGGTGATCGGCGGATTGCCGATGGTGTTGGACTGCATCGTGTGCCGCAGCCCGAGCCGCTGCGCCATCTGCAGCACCTTGGACAGCCCCACCTTGTTCTCCAGCAGGAAGAACGCGGTGTTCGGGGACTTCTCCAGGGCGGACCGCAGTGAGATGGTCGCCCCGGTCCCGTTCAGGTTCGAGGTGTGCTGGGGTTGTTCGAACCTGGGTGCGCCGGCGCGTTTGACCGAGACGCTCTTCGGGTTCGGCAGCACCGTGTTCAGGCCCGCGTCGCCGTTCTCCAGCGCCGCGGCCGAGGTGAAGATCTTGAACGTGGACCCGCCGCCGAAGGTCACCGAGGGATCCGAGACGACGTTGTAACTGCGCCCGCCCTCATCGGCATCGGTGCCATAGGTGCGGTTGGCGACCATGGCCTGCACCTGGTGTGCCTGCGGGCCGGAACCGACCACCGCGAAGGAGTTCGTGACGTTCGGGGAGCCCGGTGGCACGGATTTCTTCACCGAATCGCGGGCGGCCTTCGACATCTTCGGATCCAGCGAGGTCTTGATGGTGTAGCCGCCGGACTCGATCTGGTCCTTGGTGAACCCGTTCTCCTCGAGGTATTGCTTGACGTAGTCGCAGAAGAATCCGGCGTAGTCCGGCGCGCCGACGCAGCTGGGCGAGGGCAGCTTGCGCTCGGGCACGATGCCGAGCTCTTCCTTCTTCAGGTCCTGTGCCTGCTGCGTGGTGATCGCCTTGGACTCCGCCATCTTGTCCAGCACGAAATTGCGCCGCTGCAGGGCCTTGTCCGGGTTCTTCCACGGATCGAGCACGATCGGGTTGTTCACCATGCCGGCCAGCAGCGCGGACTGGGGGATGGTGAGTTTGTCCGGAGTGGTGTCGAAGAAGGTCTTGGCCGCGGCCCCGACCCCGTACACGTTCGACGAGAAGGTCACCACGTTCAGGTAACCGGCGAGGATCTGATCCTTGCTCATCCGCTGCTCGAGCTGCATCGAGATCCGTGCCTCACGCAGCTTCCGCGCGATGTTCGCTTCCTGATCGCGCAGCTGCTCGGCCTTGTTGTTCCGGTGCACGACGTTGACCAGGAAGTTCTTCACGTACTGCTGGGTGATGGAGGAGGCGCCCTGGGTGCTTCCGCCGCCGACGTCGTTGATCGCCGCGCGCAGTGTGCCCTTCAGGTCCACCCCGCCGTGGTCGAAGAACCGCCGGTCCTCGACCGCGACCATGGCGGCCTTCATGTTCTGCGAGATCTGCTCGGGCGCGGCGGGCAGCCGGTACTGGTCGTACAGCGAGGCGACCTGGTTGCCGTCCTTGTCCAGCACCCTGGTCACCAAGGGGGACTGGTTGGAGGTGAGGTCGGCAGAGAGATCGTCCACCGTGCTGCTCATCTGATTGGAGAGGATTCCGGCGCCCCCAGCTGCGGGAAACAGCAGTCCGGCGACGAGCACCCCGGCGACAAGGCACAACCCGATCAGCTTGAAAAGACCATCTCGCACACGCACCCGGCCAGCATACGTGCGCGACGTAAAGCCGAGCTTGCCTCCACGCCGTGTAATCGCGCTCTCTCTCCAGGTATGTCGCGTTCACTCGATCGGATTACCCATCTCCGGGTGGTCAGGAAATCGATTTCTGGACGCATGGAACCGATCGCTATTACAGTGCGTCGCAATCCACGAATTGAGCCGACCGCGCGGCATGGATGGAGGCCGTCGCCGCTCGCGGTATCCGGATTCGAAGGGGAAGCCGGATGTGGATTGTTGATAACCGATAGGGGGTTCTCGATGGGGAACGATCGGAACGGGTGGCGCAGCCTGGCCTCGTGCCGCGACACCGATCCCGATGAACTGTTCGTGCGCGGTGGAGCCGAGCAGCGCAAGGCGAAGATGGTGTGCATGAGCTGCCCGGTGCGCACCGAATGCCTCGCCGAGGCGCTGGACCGCAGGATCAACTTCGGCGTGTGGGGCGGGATGACCGAACGCGAACGCCGTGCGCTGCTGCGCCGTCGTCCGGAGGTCGGCTCCTGGCAGGAGCTGCTCAGCTCGGCGCGCGAGGAGTTCGTTCAGGAGAGCAAGGCGGGCTAGCGCGGATCAGGGGCTCAGACCCCGACGAGGCGCAGCCCGATCTCCCGCAGCCCGTCCAGATCGTGCACGTCTCCGGCGAGCGCGGGCACCCCGATGGTCGCGATGCCCGGGTGCGCCTTCGCGAAGCGGGCCAGCAGCCGCTCTTCCTTGTGCGCGAGCGCGGCGCGATCGGCGTGCAGCCGCAGGACCGCGGCGGCCAACGGTGCCCGCCCGAGTTCCTCCAGATGTTCGGCGGCGGCGATCGCCCGCGGCTGGGCCAGCTCGGTCAGCAGTGGATGGGTGCGGTTCACGACCAGCCCGGCCAGCGGCATCCGTTCGGTGGCCAGCCGCTCGACGAAGAAGGTCGCCTCACGCAGCGCGTCCGGTTCCGGGGTGGCCACGACCAGGAACGCGGTGCCCGGTGAGCGCAGCAGCTCGTAGGTCTTCTTGGCGCGCTCCCGGAATCCGCCGAAGATCGAGTCGAAGGCCTGCACGAAGGTCGAGGCGTCGGTCAGCAGCTGCCCGCCGATGATCGTGGACACGGCCTTGGCGAAGATGCCGAACCCGCCCGCCACGATCTTGCGCAACCCGGAGCCACCCGCCCGCGCGGGCCCGGCGAGCAGTTTGAGCACCCGCCCGTCGAGCACCGTGGAGAGCCGCTGCGGGGCGTCGAGGAAATCCAGCGCGGAGCGTGAGGGCGGGGTGTCCACCACGATCAGGTCCCACTGCCCGGTGTGCGCGAGCTGGCCGAGCTTCTCCATCGCCATGTACTCCTGCGTTCCGGAGAAGTTCGCCGAGATCGTCTGGTAGAAGGGATTCGCCAGGATCTCGTCGGCGCGCTCTTTCGTGGCGTGCGCGAGCACCATGTCGTCGAAGGTGCGCCGCATGTCCAGCATCATCGCGGCGAGCTCGCCCTTGGGATCGAATCCCTCGATCTGCACGGGGCGCGGGTGGTTGCCCAGCTCCGCGAGCCCGAGTGCCTGTGCGAGCCTGCGCGCCGGGTCGATGGTGAGCACCACGGTCTTGCGGCCACGCTCGGCCGCGCGCACCGCGATCGCGGCCGCCGTGGTGGTCTTGCCGACCCCGCCGGAACCACAGCACACGATCACCTTCGTGTCCCGGTCATCGATGAGGCGGTCGATATCCACCGCTTGCTCAGCTGACACGGCTTCCCCCGGCTCCCTGTGCGTTCAGTGCTTCGGCGAGCTCGTAGAGGGCGGCCACATCCACCCCTTCGGTCAGCTCGGGCAGTTCGAGCACCGGGAGGTCGGTGCCGTCGAGCCGGGCCCGCGCGCGAGCCTCGGCGTCGACGCGGACCGCGTGCTCCACGGTCTCCTCCACGAGCCCTTCCAGTTCCTCGAGCCGCAGATCCAGTCCCGCGCTGGAGAGACCATCGCGGATCCGGTTCTTGTCCACCCGCCCATCGGCGGCCGAGGAGATCGAGCGCGCGGGCAGCCGCGGCGGGCGCACCCGGTTCAGGATCACCGCGCCAGGACGCAGATCGGCGGCGTCCAGATCGCGGATCGCCTCCAGCGTCTCGGTCACCGGCATCTCCTCGAGCAGCGTCACCAGGTGCACCCGGGTGTCCTGGGAGTGCACCAGGTTGATCACGCCGTCCGAATGCCCGCGCACCGGGCCGACCTTGGCCAGATCGGAGAGCGCGCGGGTGACATCCAGGAAGGGCACGATCCGCCCGGTCGGTGGCGCGTCGAGCACCACGTGGTCGTAGAGGTGGCGCCCGCGTGCCTCGGTACGGGTGACCGTCTCCTTCACCTTCCCGGTGAGAATCACATCGCGGAGCCCGGGGGCCAGCGTGGTCGCGAACTCGATCGCGCCCATCCGGCGCAGGGTGCGGCCCGCGAACCCGAGGTTGTAGAACATGTCCAGGTATTCGAGCATCGCGGCCTCGGTGTCCACCGCGAGCGCGCGCACCTCGCCCTCGCCGGCTGCGGCCGCCACGTGCTCCTCCGCGTAGGGCAGCGGGGGAATGTCGAACAGCTGCGCGATGCCCTGGCGGCCCTCGACCTCGACCAGCAGCACCCGCTTGCCGCCGGTCGCGAGCGCGAGTGCCAGGGAGGTGGCGACCGTGGTCTTGCCTGTGCCGCCCTTGCCCGTGACGACGTGCAGCCGAGCGCGGGCGAGTTCGGCGTCCCACGGTTGGTCGGTGGGCATCATCAGTTCAGCCTATGCGTTCTCGAATGGTCGCCGGGGGTGAGCCCGGCGACACTGGGTGCTGGCACCTACTTCCGCGTAGGAAACCCGATGCCGTCGCCGACGTCAAACCTCCGTAGGCTCGGGGCATGACGAAGTGGGAGTACTCAACGGTTCCGTTGCTCACGCACGCCACCAAGCAGATCCTCGACCAGTGGGGCGAGGACGGCTGGGAACTGGTCACCGTCCTTCCCGGCCCGACCGGCGAGCAGCACGTGGCCTACCTCAAGCGCGAGAAGTCATGAGCGAGCCTGCGAGCGAATCATCGATACAGCGCCCTCGCGAAGCGCCGAGCTCGCGCAGGGAGGGAGGGCGATGAGCACGCCGGCGCAGCGGCTCGCCGAGCTGGGGATCACGCTTCCCGAGGTGGCCGTCCCGGTCGCGGCGTACGTGCCCGCGGTGCGCAGCGGCTCGCACGTGTACACCTCCGGCCAGCTGCCGTTCGTGAACGGGGAACTCGCCGCGACCGGCAAGGTCGGCGCCGAGGTCAGCGCGGAGGACGCGAAGGCCTACGCCCGCACCTGTGCGCTCAACGCGCTCGCCGCGGTGCACGCGCTCGCCGGGGTCGATGCGATCACCCGGATCGTGAAGGTCGTCGGGTTCGTCGCCTCCGCTCCCGGTTTCGGCGGCCAGCCCGGGGTGATCAACGGTGCCTCGGAGCTGTTCGGTGAGGTCTTCGAGCAGGCGGGTACGCACGCCAGGTCCGCGGTCGGAGTCGCCGAGCTGCCGCTCGGTGCCCCGGTGGAAGTCGAGCTGATCGCCGAGGTCGGCTGAGCGCGCGCCCGAGGGCCCGTTTCAGCTTCCGGCACGATCCCTGGCCTCGGCCAGCAGGCGCTGTAGGTGGAGACCGCGGCGTGCGTCGCAGGCATGCCTGGTCTCGCCCGCGTCCAGCATCGTGGTGAACTCGTCGAGCAGCATCGCGAAGCTGTCCGGGGCCGGGGTCTCCCTGCCTTCGAGCGAGCTCGCGCCCGCGGGCCCGATGGCGGTGAACTTCAGCCTGCTCGGTCGCACCGGGACGTGCAGCGAGAGCGTCACCGTGCTGGTGCGCCCGCCGCGATGGCCGAGCAGCAGCTGCCACAGCCCGTCGGCGGTGTGCTGGGCGGCGCGCACCTCGGTGATCGGGCCGAGTGCGGCGTCGACCAGATCGAGTACGTGCGGGCCGATATCGTCCAGGGCTCCCCGCTCGTGCCGCCACGCGGAATCGCGGTACTCCCCGCCGAGCAGCGCGCCGGAGAGCCAGGTCGCGGTACCGCCCTGCCAGTCCTCGCGTTCGCCGATCGCGGCGAGCCAGTTCCGGGTCTCGTCCGCGAACCGGCGGGTCAGCATCACCAGTGAGGCCACCCCGGCCGCTTCGATGGCCTTCACCAGTCGTTCGGCGTTCTCGAGACTGGCCGCGATGGGCTTTTCCAGGATCACGTGCCGCCCGGCGCGTACCGCGGCGAGCGCGTGTTCGGCCTGCACCTGCGGCGGAACAGCGAAGGTCACCGCGTCCACCGAGGCGTACAGCTCCTCGAGGCTGCCGAACACCTGCCCGCCGTTCGCCTCGGCCACCCACTGCGCGGCCTCGTCCCGGCGCGCCCAGACTCCGGCCAGCTCGGTGCGCGGGTGCGCGGCGATCGACGGCGCGTGTACCCGGTTCGCCCACGGGCCCGCTCCGACCAGTCCGATTTTGATCCTGCTCACGGCAGGGACCCTAACGACAGGCTCATCGTTAGGGTGTCCGGGTGGATGAGGTGCCGGAACAGATCAAGTTGCCGGACGGGTTCGTACCGGATGAGGAACCGGCCGAACCGGTCACGCCGCGTGATGCGGCGACCGTCGTACTGCTGCGGGCCGCGCCCGAGGCGGGAACCGAGGTGTTCCTGCAGCGCAGGGTCACCCAGATGGCCTTCGCGGGTGGGATGACCGTGTTCCCCGGCGGGGGCGTCGACTCCCGGGACGCGGATGCCGGTATCGCCTGGGCGGGTGAGCCCGCCATGTGGTGGGCCGAACGGTTCGGCTGCAGCTCCGCGCTCGCCGGTGCGCTGGTGTGCGCCGCCGTCCGGGAGACCTTCGAGGAGTCCGGGGTGCTGCTCGCGGGTCCCTCGGCGGACACCGTGGTCGCGGACGCGGGCAAGTTCGCCGAGGCCCGCGGTGCCCTGGTGCGCAGGGAGCTGTCCTTCGCTGAGTTCCTCGCCACGAACGAGCTCGTGCTGCGCGCGGATCTGCTGCGGCCGTGGTCGCACTGGATCACCCCGGTCGGTGAACCGCGCCGGTACGACACCCGGTTCTTCGTGGCCGCCCTGCCGGATGGCCAGCGCGCCGATGGGGACACCAGCGAGGCCGATCACACGTCCTGGCGCCGTCCCGCCGAAGCCCTCGAGGACCACGAGCGCGGGCACAGCGTGCTGCTGCCGCCGACCAGGGTCACGTTGAGCGAGCTCGCCGCGCATCCGAGCGTCGGAGCCGCGATGACCGCGGAACGCGAGATCGAACCGTTGCTGCCGCGGCTGGTCCGGGAGAACGGGCACGCGTTCCTCGTGCTCCCCGAGAAGGCCCGGCGCGCCCTGGCCAGCGGAACTCGGCCTGACGGAATTCGGCCTGACGGAATTCGGCGTGGAGGAGGAGCACAATGACCGGACACCCGGCTTATGCGGAGCCGCGCGAGGTCACCGAGTTCGCGACCGTCGTGCTGCAACACAATCCCGGCGTAATGACGCTCGACGGCACCAATTCGCTCGTGCTGCGCGCCCCGGGCAGTGCCATTTCGGTGGTCGTCGATCCCGGGGAACGTGAATCCCAAGGACAGGATCCCGCCCATCTCGACGTGCTCGCCGCCGCGGCGGGTGCGGTGGAGCTGGTGCTGATCACCCACCACCATCCGGACCACTACGGCGCGGCCGCGGAGTTCGCCGAGCGGGTCGGTGCCCCGGTGCGGGCCTTCGACGCGAAGCTGTGCCTCGGCGGGGGAACCGCGCTCAGCGACGGCGAACGGGTGGACGCGGCCGGGCTCGACATCGAGGTCCTGCACACCCCCGGGCACACGCACGACTCGGTGAGCTTCGTCGTGCACCGCGCCTCGGGACCGGTCGTGCTCACCGGGGACACGATCCTCGGCAAGGGGACCACCGTGATCGACAGCCTCGGCGACTACCTCGGCTCGCTGCGCAGGCTGGCCGATACCCCCAGTGCGGCGATCGGCCTGCCCGGCCACGGCCCGGAGCTCGGCGATATCGCCGAGACCGCGCGCGAATACCTCGAGCACCGCCAGCAGCGGCTCGACCAGGTGCGTGGGGCGCTGGCGGCGCTCGGCCCCGAGGCGAGTGCCCGGCAGGTGGTCGAGCACGTCTACGTCGATGTGGACCGTTCGTTGTGGCCCGCCGCGGAACACTCGGTCCGCGCGCAATTGGAGTACCTGCGCGGCGCATGATCACCTCCCCACGATCGGCATGATCACGTAACGCAGCTCGGGCACATCCGGGGAGCTCAGCAGGGTTCGCCGCATGCCGTCGAGCACCCGCATCCGCACCGTGGCCGAGCCGAATCCACGCAGCGCCCCGAGCAGGTACGCGCTGCGGAAGTGCTGGGCGAGCTGACCGGTCACCGAGGCCTTCACGGTTTCGCTCGCCGTGCCGAACCCGGCGCCCTCCTCCGCGGTCGCGCGCACCCGCACCTCGTCTTCACCGAGATCGAGCAACACCGCCCCGCGCCCGTCGGCGAACAGGCCAGCCCTGCGCACCGCACCGGCGAGCGCCTCGGCCTCGAGCTCCACGACCGCATCGGCCGCCTCGTCCAGATAGCGCTGCTCGTCGATGAACGGGGTGGCCAGCAGCGCGGTGCTGACCACGCCGCCGGACCAGCCGAGCGCGAACCGATCCATCGCACCACCGGGCTGCACAGTGCCGTGCAGCCGCACTGTTCCGGTGGCCCTGCGGGTGACCTCGCCGAGCACCTTGCCCGGGACGAGCACATCGAAATCCGCCCCGTCCCATGGCAGATCGGCCACCGCGAGCTGGTAGCGATCGGTCGCGGTCATCCGCAGCGTCCCCGCCTGGCCGCGCAACCGCACCCCGGTGAACATCGGCAGCGCGAGATCCCCTGAGCAGGCACCGGCCACCACGGCGAGCGGTTCGGCGAGCCGGGCGGCGTCGAGCTCGCCGAGCACGGGCGGTGGTTCGCGCACCCCGGGATGCAGCCCGAGGCTCATCAGCGGAAGGGAGAACCGTGCCCCCGGGGTGCGCAGCACGAGCGCCTGCTGTTCGAGGCGTACCTGGACCTGTTCGGCCTCGAGGGCGTGCACGGTCTCCGCGAACGGTTTCCCGGGCACCAGGGCCGAGCCCTCGGTGTGCACCATCGCCTCGATGTCGTTGACCAGCGCGCGCTCCTGGTCCACGGCGGCCAGGCGTAGCCCGGCAGGACCCGCGTGCAGCAGCAGCCCGGAAAGCACCGGATCCGTTCGCCGTGCGGGAAGCAGGCGGACAGCGGCCGAACACGCGGCGTCGAGCTCGGTGCGGCTCGTGGTGAATTCCATGGCCCGGACGCTAGCGAGGGGGTCTGACAAGAACGGACAGAATCGGGTGCCCGCCGGGTTCCGTTCACCCGGGCGTGGCCGTGTCCTTCTAGGGTGCTCGCCATGGACCGACGCACCCTGCTGTGCACGACCGGCACCGCGGCAGCGGCATTCCTTCCCACACTGAGCTTCGCGGCGAGCGGGGAACGGACCCGAACGAATGCGAGCACGAAGACCATCGACGGGACGTTCACCCCGGGTGCACCGGACTGGTACTACCTGCCCGTCGAGGTCCCGGAGGGGGCGAACCGGATCGAGGTCGGTTATTCCTACGACAAGCCGCAGGCTCCGGCCGGTCAGTACGGAAACGCCTGCGATATCGGGATCTTCGGCCCGGAAGGAGAATTCCGCGGATACTCGGGAGGGGCCCGCGAGCAGTTCTCGATCCGGGCCGGGGACGCGACATCCGGCTATATCCCGGGACCGATCACCCCGGGACTCTGGCACGTCTGCCTCGGTCCGTACACCGTCGCCCCGCAGGGGATGCACTACCGCGTCACCGTGACCATCGGCTTCGGCGATCCGGGCGAGCCGCGCCGTCCGGTTCCCGCCCCGGTCACCGCGCCGGGGCGGGAGCGCGGCCATTCCTGGTACCGCGGGGACAACCATCTGCACACCGTGTACTCGGACGGCAAGCGCACCCTGGACCAGCTCGTCGCGGATGCGCGCGCGGCCGGTCTGGACTTCATCACCTCGACCGAGCACAACACGCACAGCGCGCAGCTGGTGCTCGGCGAGCACGCCCGCCCGGACCTGCTGATGCTCAACGGGGAGGAGGTCACCACGCGCAGCGGGCACTGGCCGGCGATCGGGTTGCCCGCGGGGACCTGGATCGACTGGCGCTACCGCGCGGGTGATCCTGGCGCGTTCGCGACGTTCACCCGGCAGGTGCACGCGGCCGGTGGACTGGTCATCGCCGCGCACCCGTTCGCGGACTGCTTCGGCTGCACCTACGAGTTCTCCTACGAGCTCGCCGATCTGGTCGAGGTGTGGAACGGGCCGTGGACGCCGGACGACGAGGCCGCGGTGACCACCTGGGACGGGCTGCTGCGCACCGGAAGGTTCATCCCGGCGATCGGTGACTCGGACGCGCACAAACCCACCGATGTGGTCGGGCTGCCGCAGACCGTGGTGCGCGCGGCGAGCCTGCGGAGCGAGGACCTGCTCGCCGGTCTGCATGGCGGGCATTCCTGGCTCGCCGAGTCCGCGAAGGTCGACCTGCGGTTCACCGCCTCCACCGCGAACGCCCGCGCGGAGATCGGTGAGCGGCTGCGGGCAGGACCCGGCGAGCAGGTGCGGGTGGAGCTCGAGGTCGCTCGGGTGCCCGGATGCACGACGCGGGTGCTCAGCCAGCTGGGCCCGGTCGCCACCGGGGCCGGGTCGCTGAGCTGGGAGACCCGGCCGCGCTACACCAAGTGGGTGCGCGCCGAGGTGCGCCGGGGTTCGGCCATGGTCGCGCTGACCAACCCGATCTTCATCGGCTCGCGGTAGCCAGTTCGAACTGCGCGGGAGCCGCCGTGTCCGGCGGCCGGATCGTACGGTGCAGCATCAGCAGCAGCGCGGCGATCACGACCGCGGCGGCACCCGCGACCACGAACGCCAGTGAGGGGCCCGAGGCGTCCACCAGCTGGCCGGAGATCGACTGGCCGACCGAGAAGCCCGAGGGTTACTGCGGTGATCACCCAGGCGAAGGCCTCGCCCGCCATCTGCCTGGGCGCGACCGTCTCGATCAGCACCGAGTGCGTCGCCGACTGCGGGGCCAGCATCGAACCGGCCACCAGCATCACCGCGCCGAGCCCGATCAGTTCGCCCGGCAGCGACATCAGGCCGATGAACACGCCGAAGAGGCCGAGCAGGGCGGGCAGCCGGAGCCCGAGCGGGCGCGGGACCGGGCGCAGGCTGTAGAACACCCCGACCAGCACTGAGGTGATCGCCCACAGGGAGAGCAGCAGACCGCCCGCCGAAGGCGCGCCCGAACGGATCGCGGCGGCCTGCACGGCGACCTCGACGAACCCGATCGCGAGCCCGAAGCCGAGCGCCCCGAGCGCCAGGGTGCGCATACCCGGTGCGGCCAGCGGGCCGAGCAGACTGGCCTTCGACTGTTCCCGTTCCGGTCCCCAGGCGCGCACGGTCGGGGTGAGCGCGAAGGCGACCGCACCGAAGGCCATCACGGCGACCGCGACCACGACACCGGTGCCGTGCCAGGGCAGCGCGATCAGTGCACCGGCGATCCCGGGGCCGAGGATGAAGAACACCTCCTGGCTGATCGCCTCGTAGGAGTAGGCGGCTTGGCGCTGGTGCGGATCGGTGAGTACCCGCGGCCAGAGCGCACGGGAGGCCGAGCCGACGTTCGGCTGGCTCAGTCCGATCCCGACCGAGAGCGCGACCAGCAGCACCGGTGTGGCTTGGGCGGACACCGCGAGGAGCTCGGCCGCGGTGAACACGATGAGCCCGGCCGAGGCGATCAGCAACGGTTTCGTCGGGCCGAGCCGGTCCTGCATCCGGCCCTGGGCGACCGCACCGAGCGCGACCCCGATCAGATTGCCCCCGGAGATCAGCGAGGCGACCCCGAACGCGCCGAGCTCCTGGCGGGCGAACAGCAGCAACGACATGCTGACCATGGCGATGGGCATGCGGCCGAGCAGAGATGCGAGCACGGACAGTCGCATCGAGGGCAGGGTGAGCGCGGCACGGTAGTCGGCGAGTTTGGCGTTGCTGGACACGAGTACCAGTCTGACGTGTTTTTGTACCTGCGTACCAGTAAATTCGTGGTGCGCCTGGTCACCACGACGGGTTGCTCCGGGGTTTGATATCGGTTCGATAACAGGGATGACTCAAACCGTGCAAGCTCGCAACGTTTTGGGGTTCCCGGGAGTCTTACCTAATGACAGACGCGCGAACCGGCGCGATCATCGGAAGTAGCCGCATTCGGGGCGGTGAGGTGATCGACCGCAAGACTCGGGTCTGTCACCGCGCGGCCGGTACTTTGCTCGGGACCGGCACGCAGCAATAAGTCAAACGCCGTAAAAGGCGCCCTCCCGGCTGAAGGTTCGGGGCCAGAGGCTGGAGGGTAGGGGAACGCGGGTTATCGGGGATAAACCGCGTACACAACAGGGGCCAGCGCGCCGCGTCGGGGGCGGCGCCTGGCCCCTGTTGTCTGCCCAGAACAGCGTTTGCCCAGAAGGGCCTGTATGCCTGGAAAGTCCACGAAAAAGGCGGCCGGTTCGTGAACCGGCCGCCTTTTTCGTGGATCAGGTGTTCAGCGTGCGCGACGGGCGAGCCGCTCCGGGTCCAGGATCAGCACGCTCTTGCCCTCGAGGCGCAGCCAGCCGCGGTGCGCGAAATCGGCGAGCGCCTTGTTCACGGTCTCCCGGGACGCACCGACGTACTGCGCGATCTCCTCCTGGGTCAGGTCGTGAGTGACCCGGAGCAGACCGGCTTCCTGGGAACCGAACCGCTGCGCGAAGGTCAGCAGTGCACGGGCCACCCGGCCGGGAACATCGGTGAAGATCAGGTCGGCGAGCATGTTGTTGGTGCGCCGCAGCCTGCGGGCGACCACACGGAGCAGCTGCTCGGCGATCTCCGGGCGCTTCGAGATCCAGTCACGGAGCTCGGGGCGTCCCATCGAGTAGGCACGCACATCGGTGACGGCGGTGACCGTCGAGGTACGCGGGCCCGGGTCGAAGATCGAGAGCTCACCGAACATGTCCGAGGGCCCCATGATGGACAGCAGGTTCTCCCGGCCGTCCGGCGACTTGCGGCCGATCTTGACCTTGCCCGACTGAATGATGAACAGGCGGTCGCCCGGCTCACCCTCGGCGAAGATGACGTGGCCGCGCGGGAACTCGACTGACTCCAGGGTCTGGACGAGAGCCTCTACGGCTGCGGGCTCAACACCCTGGAAGATGCCCGCTCGGGACAGGGCCTCATCCACCTCGTGCCTCCTTGACTACATCTACTGTGCGGTCGGTCACTACTGTCGCATACTAGGCGCACTTTACGCCGCAGGGCGCTGGGCCTTTGTCTGCGAGGTACGGCGTGGGGACCGGCGCAGCCGAAACATATCAAGCGCGCGGCCGATGCCATGCCCGTACAGCGCCCTGACCTCGTCCGGCCGGGCTTGCTCGAGGAACTCCTCGACCTCTTCCTCGCGGAGTGCGACATCCCGCAGCCGGTGCTCCACACGCTCCATGAACAGCGCAAAGAACATGATCACCAACGGCACGATGAGGATGAACCAGGCAGCCATGATGTCCTTATCTTGGCTCATGGCCGAACTCGCGTGACGCATGGGGTGCCCCTGGCGTGTCGGGTCCGGCGTTCGCCCCAGGTCACGCCACAGGGCGCGGCCGGGAGCTCTCGCCCGTCGCGAGCGGGAGGAGGAGAACACCGCGAGGCGCCGACAGGGCTCCGCGCGGCAGGGCATGGGGCTCCCAGATGTGCTCCCACGGATCCGGGCATGCGTAACCTGTTCTGGTGGCTGTCACCGCACGTTCGACCTCGCAGCTGGCCGTGGTACGCCGGGCACGTCGCATGCTGCGCGCGCTCTACCGCGGGTACCCGGAGGCCCACTGTGAGCTCGACTTCACCACCCCGCTGCAACTGCTCGTCGCCACCATCCTGTCCGCACAGTGCACCGATGTGCGGGTGAACAAGGTGACTCCCGCGCTGTTCGCCAGGTACCGCACCGCGGCCGACTACGCGGGCGCGGACCGGACCGAGCTCGAGGAGTACATCCGCAGCACCGGCTTCTACCGGAACAAGGCGAACTCGATCATCGGCCTCGGCGCCGCGCTCACCGAGAAGCACGGCGGCGAGGTCCCCGCACGGCTCGAGGACCTGGTCAAACTGCCCGGGATCGGGCGCAAGACCGCGAACGTGGTGCTCGGCAACGCCTTCGGCATCCCCGGGATCACCGTGGACACCCACTTCGGCAGGCTGGTGCGCCGCTGGGGCTGGACCGAGCTCGAGGATCCGGTCAAGGTGGAGCACGCGATCGGTGAGCTCATTCCGCGCAAGGACTGGACCCAGCTTTCGCACCTGGTGATCTTCCATGGCAGGCGGGTGTGTCACGCGCGCAAACCGGCCTGCGGGGCGTGCTTTCTCGCCAGGGAATGCCCCTCCTACGGTATCGGCCCTACCGGACGGGACGAGGCCGCCGCGCTGGTGAAAGGTCCGGAGGCAGAGCACCTGCTCGCGCTCGCGGATGAGCTGGGCTGATGGACCGGGGCAGGAAAACGGGACTGCGGTGGCTGCTGGTCGTCGTGGTGCTCGTGCTCGCCTGCGTCATCGCGCTGTGGCCACGTGGCGGTGACGAGGGCGAATCCGATCGGGCCGCCCCCGCCCCGGTGCGCACCTCCGCGGCAGCGCCACCGGCGCGGGTGAACCTGCCGGGTTGCCCCGGCGGCAGCGGCGGCCAGGTCGCCCAGCTGCGCGGGGTGCACGCGAACTGCCTCGCCGACGGCTCGGATGTGGACCTGGGGGCCGCGCTCGCCGGGAAGACCACCCTGGTCAACGTATGGGCGAGCTGGTGCGCCCCGTGCCGCCAGGAACTGCCGCGGCTCGCCGAGTACGCCAACCGCACGGGCGCGGCGAACGTGCTGCTCGTGCAGGTGCAGAGCGATCCCGAACAGGGCCGCAGGATGCTCGGCGAGCTCGGGGTCCGGTTGCCCGCGGTGCACGATTCCGGTGCGGCGCGCGCCGCGTTCGCGGTGCCGCCCGCCCTCCCCGCTTCCTATGTGGTGACCGCCGACGGCGCGGTGCACTTCGTCACCGAACCGCGGGTGTTCACCGAGACCGACTCGATCGCCGCGGCCGTCGACCGGTACAAGGAGCGTTGAATGGCTGACAACCCCGCCTACCCGGCCTGGTCCGGCGAACCCTTCGCGGGACCGCTCGTCGCCCCGGAGCTGGTGCCCTCCTGGCTGCGCACCCTGACCGGGGCGAGCGGCGAGCTGGACGGCGGGCTGCTGCAGCGGCTGGCGAAGCAGGGCGGCGGCGCGCGCGAGGCCGCGGTACTGGTGGTGTTCGGCGCGGACGGTGCCGAGGATGTGGTGCTCCAGCTGCGCGCGGACACCCTGGGCGCGCACGCCGGACAGGTCTCTTTCCCTGGTGGCGGGGCCGAGCCGGGGGACCACGGCCCGGTCGAGACGGCGCTGCGCGAGGCCCGCGAGGAGGTGGGCCTTCCCGCGGACGCGGTGCGCCCGATCGGGGTCCTTCCCCGGCTGATGATCCCGGTCTCCGGGTACACGGTCACCCCGGTGCTCGCGTACTGGACGCGGGATGTCCCGGTGAGTGCGATCGATCCGGGGGAGACGGCCGCGGTGGCCAGGGTCCCGATGCGGTACCTGCTCGACCCGGCCAACCGCGTGCAGGTGCGGGTGCGTGAGCGGTACACCGGCCCGGCCTTCCTGGTCCCCGGGATGCTCGTCTGGGGCTTCACCGGCCTCGTACTGACCGGTCTGCTCTCCTTGGGTGGTTGGGACACCGGTAGTGACCGCGGCCACGATAGAGTGCTCGAGCTCGACGAAGCCTGGCGGACCGTACGGGAGATGCCGCCGTTGCGGGGGAGGGTGCAAGCGTGAACTGGGTCGATGTGCTCGTGATCCTGCTGGCGATCTCGGTCGCGCTGATCGGGGCGAAGCAGGGCCTGGTGGTCACCCTGCCCGCGATCGTGCTGATGCTGGCCGGGGCCGTCGTCGGGATCAAGCTCGCACCGTCCCTGGTCTCCGGGATCGAATCACTGGGCCTGCGTGCCGCGCTCTCGGTCGGGATTCCCGTGCTGCTGGCCGCGGTGGGCGAGACGATCGGGGTTTATCTGGGGCGGCTGCTCAAGAAGCGGGTGACGAACCGGCACGTCGCGGGGGTGGACAACGCGCTCGGTGCGGTGCTGCAGGCGGCCGTGGTGCTCGTGGTGGCCTGGTTCGTGTTGCTCTCGCTGACCGGGATGCCGGGGATGCCCGGACTGGTCTCGGCGATCAACAGTTCCAAGGTGCTGGCCGGGGTGAACACGCTGATGCCCCAGGCCGCGAAGGACCTGCCCTCGGAGCTGCGCCGCCAGCTGAACTTCCCGGGCTTCCCGACCGTGGAGAGCCCGTTCACCCAGACCCCGGTCGGCGGTGAGGTCGGCCCGCCGAACACCGCGCTGCAGCGCTCGGCCGTGGTGCGCAAGGTCCGCCCGAGCGTGGTCAAGGTGCGCGGGCGGGCCCCGTCCTGTTCACGCGCGCTCGAGGGCAGCGGCTTCGTGGTCTCGCCCGGCAAGATCATGACCAACGCGCACGTGGTCGCGGGAACCACGAGCACGACCGTGGAGTCGGCGAACGGCACCTACACCGCGAGGGTGGTGTACTACGACCCCGAGGTGGACGTGGCCATCCTCTCGGCTCCCTCGCTGCACGCGCGGCCGCTGGAGTTCAGCTCGCAGGAGGCGAGCACCGGGCAGGACGCGATCGTGCTCGGCTATCCGCTGGACGGCCCGTACACCGCGGTGGCCGCGAAGGTGCGCGAGGATCAGGCGCTGCGGATCCCGGACATCTACGAATCGCAGCGGGTGACCCGCCAGGTCTACATCCTGCGCGCGACCGTGCGCAGCGGAAACTCCGGCGGGCCGCTGATCACGCCGGGCGGCAGCGTGCTCGGCGTGGTGTTCGGTGCCGGGGTGAACGACAGCGAGACCGGCTATGCCCTGACCAGGCGCCAGGTCACTGCCGCGCTGGAGAACGTGGACTCGACCAGCCGGGTCGCCACCGGGGCCTGCGCGGCGTGAGCGCTCAGCTCTGCTGTTCCTCGTCCGCCTTCTCGGAGTCGGCCGAACCGCGGTTGCGCAGCGCCGCGACCGTGTCCTTGGCCGAGTCGATCGTGCGCTGCGGAGCGCGCAGTTTGCGCACCTTGAGGAAGCCGAGCAGCCCGGCGAGCGCGGCGAGCACGAACATCGCGCCCCAGACGATCCCGTACGCGGCCGAGCGGTAGAGCCCGACATCGGCGAGCAGTTCGGCGATCGCCATGAAGAAGAAGAACGCGCTGAAGCCGAGCACCACGAGGGCGATGATGAAGAAGATGCTGCCGGTCAGCGCCTTCTTGATCTCCTTGGTGACCTCGGCTTTCGCCAGTTCGACCTCGGCGCGCACCAGCGTGGAGAGGTGGGTCGAGGCGTCCCGGACGAGCGCGCCGACGGACTGCTGCCCGTCACCGTTCGTCGGAATGCCGCTCGCGTAGGCGTTGTCCTCGGCCAGCGGGATAGACGGCACCGCCGGCTCGAAGCGGCCATGTGGTTGCTGCTCCTCGGTGCTCACGCGGCTCATCGTGCCACATGCCACCCGTCGCCTTACGCATCACTCACGCAGCTCGGTGTGTACGCGGCTGCGGTGCACCAGCATCGCGGCCGCGAGCAGGGAGGCCACCGCCGAGGCGATCAGCACCGCGGCCTTCGCGTGATCGGCCTGTGCTCCGGTCAGCGAGAGCTCCGCGATCAGCAGTGACACGGTGAAACCGACCCCGCCGAGCATCGCCACCGCGGCCACATCTCGCCAGCCCAGCCCCGTGGGTTTGGCGCCGAGACCGAGCTTGACCGCGGCGAACGAGAACCCGGTGATCCCGATGAACTTGCCCGCGATGAGCCCGGCGATCACCGCGAGCGGGACCGTATCGGCGAACACGGCGGACAGCGCCTCGCCGTTGACCGGCACCCCGGCCGCGACCAATGCGAACAGTGGCACGGCAAGGCCCGCCGACCATGGCTGCAGCAGGTGCTCCATCCGCACCGCCGGTGCCTCGTGCTCCTCCGGATCGGGGCGCACCCTGGTCAGCAGGCCGAGCAGCACCCCGGCGATGGTGGCGTGCACCCCGGCCTCGTGCACCGCGTACCAGGTCAGTAGCGCGATCGGCACGTAGACGAACGGGGTGCGGACGCGTTTGTGCTGACAGAACCAGTACAGCGCGAGCAGCAGGACGGCGCCCCCCGCGGCGAACCAGTTGATCGAGTCGGTGAACAGGATCGCGATCACCGTGATCGCACCGAGATCGTCCACCACCGCGAGGGAGAGCAGGAAGACCCGCGCGCTGCTGGGCATCTTGGAACCCGCGAGGGCGAGCACCCCGAGCGCGAAGGCGATGTCCGTGGCGACCGGGACCGACCAGGCGTCCCCGATCTCGCTGCCGCCGACGGCGAAGGCGAGCAGCGCGGGCACGATCATGCCGCCGATCGCGGCGATCGCGGGCAGGGTCGCCGCCTTCACCGTGGAGAGCTCGCCGACCACGAGCTCGCGTTTGAGTTCGAGCCCGGCAACGTAGAAGAACAGGGCCAGCAGCCCGTCCTTGACCCAGGCCTCCACGCTCAGGTTCAGGTGCAGCGCGGAAGGCCCGATCGTGAACTCGCGGATCGCGCGGTACACCTCGTCCAGCGGCGAGTTGGCCAGAATCAGCGCGAGCGCGGCCGCACCGAGCAGCACCATGCCACCGACGGTCTCGGTGCGCAGGAACCGGGCGAACTCGGCGACGGGGGTTCGCCTGTCCGTCGCCTCGTCACCGTCCGTCACGAGGCAAGCCTACTGGTTTTGTCGCCAAGCAACCCAGCCCCGAGACGTTCCTACTCGTCTTCCTCGTCTTCCTCGTCTTCGAGTTCGGCGAGGGCCTGCTTGACCTTGCTCATCTCCGCCTCGAGCTGCTCGAGGCGTTCCCGGTGCTGCTTGCGGGTCTCGTCGAGCACCGTCTCGATCCCGCCGGAGATCTCCGGGTGCAGCTCCTTGGCGGCGCGGGAGACCGCGGCAGCGGGAATGATCATCCCCTGCACGAGCCGTTCGGTGCCGTGCCGCAGGTCGGCCTGCCATTCGCCGTCCGCGCCGCCACTGATCGTCAGGGTCAGTTCCACGCTGCGGGTCTTGCGGGCCCCGCCCTTGGGGCGCCCGCGCTTCGGCTTGGGGGCCTCATCGGCACTGGCCTCGGCCGCCTCACCCGGTTCGGTGGACTGGCCGTTCGCCGGTGCGCCATCCGGCGTGACCGGGGTTGCCTGCGCGGCGAGTCCACCCGAAGGCGTCTGTGTTTCCTCTGCTGCGTTCTCGGCCGGTGCGGTCACCTGCGGTTTCCTCTCGCTCAGCTGCTCTCACGCGGACAACACTGTAGAACACGCGTTCGATGCCGCGGGTTTCGGGTCGGCCGGAACCCGCACCATCGTCACCTCGTTGACCGGTCATGGTGTCCCGAACCGGCGCGGCCTTCCTCGGTGGACTGATGCTCGCCAACGGGGTGCCGCATTTCCTGAGCGGGGTCCGTGGTGTCCGGTACTCGTGCGTGCTCGGGAACTCGGCGGAACGCAATGCGCTCGCTGGGGTTTCGGCCTTCGCTCTCGCCGGCGGATTGCTGTGCGCCGCGGGCCGTGGACGGTCGCAGCCGGTGGCAGCGGCGGCCGGTGCGCTGGCGATCAGCGTGTTCCACGCGCGTGGTGGCCCGCACTGGCTGAACACCGTGGCCGGGCGGCCGAATCCGGAGGACGAGCGTGCCTGAACACGAGCAGGGCCCACCGGTGGTTCCCGGTGGGCCCTGCTCGTCGGCTACTCAGTCCTCGCCGCCGGCCTGCAGGCCCTGGGTGATCTGGTCCATCACGCTGGAGTCGGCGAGCGTGGTGACATCGCCGACGGCCCGGTTCTCGGCCACATCACGCAGCAGGCGGCGCATGATCTTGCCGGAACGGGTCTTCGGCAGCTCCTGCACCACCATGATCTGGCGCGGCTTCGCGATCGGGCCGATCTCGCTGGCCACGTGGTTGCGCAGCGCGGTGATCGCCTCGGCGCCCTTGGCTGGATCGTCGCTCTCCGAGGCAGCCGCACTGCGCAGGATCACGAACGCCACGATGCCCTGACCGGTGGTCTCATCGGAGGCCCCGACGACGGCCGCCTCGGCCACGGTCGGGTGCGAGACGAGCGCGGACTCCACCTCGGTCGTCGAGATGCGGTGCCCGGAAATGTTCATCACGTCGTCGACCCGGCCGAGCAGCCAGATATCGCCGTCATCGTCGTACTTGGCCCCGTCACCGGCGAAGTAGTAGCCCTTGTCGGCGAACCGGGACCAGTAGGTGTCCTTGTAGCGCTCGTTGTCGCCCCAGATCCCGCGCAGCATCGCGGGCCAGGGCTTGTCGAGCACCAGATAACCGCCACCACCGCGGCCGACGTCGTTGCCATCGTCGTCCACGACCTTCGCCGAGATCCCGGGAAGCGGGGTCTGCGCGGAACCGGGTTTGAGCGCGGTGACCCCGGGAAGCGGGGAGATCATGATCGCCCCGGTCTCGGTCTGCCACCAGGTGTCCATGATCGGCGCGCTGCCACCGCCGATGTTGTCCCGGTACCAGATCCAGGCCTCCGGATTGATCGGCTCGCCGACGCTGCCGAGCACCCGGATCGAGGACAGGTCGTGCTCGGCCGGGATCTCGCGCCCCCACTTCATGAACGTGCGCACCAGCGTGGGCGCGATGTAGTACACCGAGACCTTGTACTTCTCGATGATCTCGAAGTGCCGGTGCTCGTTCGGGGTGTTCGGTGTCCCCTCGTACATCACCTGCGTGGCCCCGTTGGACAGCGGGCCGTAGACGATGTAGCTGTGCCCGGTCACCCAGCCGATATCGGCGGCGCACCAGTACACATCGGAGTCCGGCTTGACGTCGAAGATGTTGTGGTGGGTGTACGAGGCCTGGGTGAGGTAGCCGCCCGAGGTGTGCAGGATCCCCTTCGGTTTCCCGGTCGTGCCCGAGGTGTAGAGGATGTAGAGCGGCTGCTCGGCGTCGAAGGCCTCCGGGGTGTGCTCGGCGGACTGCTTGCCGACCGCCTCGTGCCACCACAGGTCCCGGCCCTCGATCCAGGGGATCTCGGTCTCGGTGCGCTTGACGACGAGCACGTGCTCGATCGTCGGGGTGTCCTTGGTGGCCTCGTCGGTGTTCTCCTTCATCGGGGCGGGTTTGCCCCTGCGGTACTGCCCGTCCGAGGTGATCAGCAGCTTCGCCTCGGCGTCCTCGATGCGGGAACGCAGCGCGGCCGGGGAGAAACCGCCGAACACCACGCTGTGCGCCGCGCCGATGCGCGCGCACGCCAGCATGGAGACGACGGCCTCCGGGATCATCGGCAACTGGATGGCGACCCGGTCACCCGCGCGGATCCCGAGCTCGGTGAGCGCGTTCGCCGCGCGGGAGACCTCGTCCTTGAGATCCGCGTAGGTGATCGTGCGGGTGTCGCCGGGTTCGCCCTCCCAGTGAATGGCGACGCGGTCGCCGTTGCCTGCCTCCACGTGCCGGTCGACGCAGTTGTAGGCGACGTTGAGCTTCCCGCCGACGAACCACTTCGCGAACGGCGCGTCCGACCAGTCGAGCACCGTGTGCCACTCGTCCGCCCACGAGAGCCGCCGCGCCTGCTCGGCCCAGAACGCCTCGCGGTCCGCGTCGGCCTGCGCATAGAGACCCTCGCCGGCGTTCGCCTGGGCGGTGAACGCTTGACTCGGCGGGAAGGTCCTGCTCTCGGTGAGCAGGTTGTCCAGGGCTGGGCTTTCTGACTCTGCCATGGCGTGGCTCCTTTGCGCGGGTGTTCGTAGTGTCGAACTTAGTGGTTACGTCCGGTTCACGACAGCGGCCGCACCGGCAGCACATCGCGCTTGAACGTGGCCTTCAGGATTCCTGCGAACGAGGTGTACCAGGCGAGGATCGCGGTGAGCAGACCGAGCCAGCCGCCGATCTTGCCCAGTGCCTCGGCACCGAACTCGCCGATGGTCAGGAACAGGAAGGTCAGGAACAGGAAGAAGAACACCGCGAGCAGCGCAGCGTTCGTCTTCAGCGCCCCGATTGTCATGTAGGCGGTGAAGATGGTGAAGACGAGCAGGAAGAGCCCCGTGGCGACCGCCGCCTCGTTCTCCGGGATCTTCGCGCTGAACACCCAGACGAACAAAGCGAAGGCCAGCCAGAAGGAACCGTAGGTGCCGAACGCGGTCGCACCGAAGGTGTTGTTCTTGCGGTACTCCCACATACCGGCGAGTAGCTGGGCGAGTCCGCCGTAGAACAGGGCGAGTGGGAGCACCACGGGTTCCACGGACTTCGGCACGAGTCCGGCGTTGACGAGTGACAGGACAAAGGTCGTCGCCGCGAAACCGGCGAGACCGAGCGGACCGGGGTCGGCGATCTGGGCGCCTTCCTCATTGCTGGCCATTTCTCACTACCTCCTTTGGTAGCTGCGTTGTTCGCCGCGATAGTTGCGACCTGAACAATCTGTGCTATGCACCTATCTACTGCGTGTAGCTCGCGAGCACAACTGGTCATTGCTCCAATCGGCGGAGTAATCGATCAAGGAGGGGATACGGTGTCGTCCATGGCGTCCGCAACCGACCCCCTGGCTCCGCTACTCGACCTCGAAGGCGTGGCCGATGCCGTCGAGTCCGCCCGTGCCGCGGTCGACGAGGTGCACCGGCATCCGGCGAACCGGCGCGGCTGGGCCGCCACCGCCGCCGAGGCCTCGGTGCGCGCCGCCCGGGCCTCCGCCGCGCTCGACGGGGGCAGCCCAGCGCTTCCCGAGGACGCCGATGTCGAGGATCCGGTGCTCGCGGGCGCCTTGCGGGTGGCCGAGGCGCTCGGGCCGTTGCTGTCCACCTGGGAACGCGCGCCGCTGCAAGCGCTTGCGCGGTTGCACGTGCTCGCCGCCGCCGACCTCGTCGAGGACGTCGACAGCCTCGGCAGGCCGAGCATCGAGGATCACGGTGGACGGCTCGACCTGCTCGCCCGGCTGCTCACCGGGGCGACCTCGGTTCCCGCGCCGGTGCTCGTCGCCGTCGTGCACGGTGAGCTGCTCGCCCTGCGCCCGTTCGCCGTCGCCAATGGAGTGGTCGCCCGCGCCGCGACCCGGTTGACCGTGATCGGCACCGGGCTGGACGCCAAGGGCCTCATCGTGCCCGAGGTCGCAGCCTTCCGTGCCGGACCGCGCTACGCCGCCCTTGCGCAAGCGTTTGCCGAAGGCGGCGCTGAGGCACTGCGTGAATGGGTGCTGTTCAACTGCGAGGCCATCGAGGCGGGAGCCCGCGAGGCGAAGGGAATCGCGGACGCGACTGCCGGGTGAGCGGCGCGGTCCGTCCCGGATTTCCGGGCGCCCGGTCAGTGGAGCGCCCGCGCCGTGTCCCTCCGATATGTGGCGAAAGGATGCGAACCCCATCGACGCGGTACTGGGACTGGTCACCGATCCCGACCTGCCGACGACGATCGGCACCAAACTGACCGAGGACATCACCGAGTGGCTGCGCGAGCGGACCGGCCGCTCCTGGCGCGTCGACCTCATGTCCGATCCGGTGGCCGCGGGGGAGGCGGACAGTGCGCGCATCCTCGACGCGGTGACCGAATACCGCGAGGCGCAGGACTGGACGTACGCGATCTGTGTGACCGATCTTCCACTGTTGCTGCGGGACCGGCCGTTGCTCGCCGAGACGGACTCCGGACGGGGGACCGCGATGATCTCCCTGCCCGCGGTCGGCGGGCTCGGTGCCCGGCGCGGTCTGCGCCAGGTGGTGCTGCGGCTGCTCGGTGATCTGCTCGACGAGACCGCGCCCGCGCTGCGGTCCTCGGTGCGGCGCGCGAGCCTCGAAGAGGGGCACCGTTACACGGTCGCTCCCGGTCCTGGCTGGCCCCGGCTGATCGGCGGCATGGTGCGCGCCAACCGGCCGTGGCGGCTGATCTTCGGCCTGTCCAGCGCGCTTGCCGCGGCCCTGGCGACCAGTGCCTTCGGCCTGTCCTCGAGCACCATCTGGCAGATCGGCGACCTGCTGGACCCGGTCCGCCGAGTACTCGCGGCCGTGGCCTCGGTGGTGCTGCTCGTGTCCTGGCTGATCGCCGCCCACCGATTGTGGGAGCGGGGCAAGCACCGTGCTTCCGGGTTCCGCAGGCTCGCGGTGCTCTACAACGCCTCCACCGTGGTGACCCTGTTCGTCGGTGTCGGCGTGCTCTATCTCGGCCTGTTCGCCATCAACCTCGGGATCGCGGCTTTCCTGGTGCCGGAGTCGCTGTTGTCCAGCACGCTGGGGCACCCGGTGGGCACGGGTACATATCTGAGCCTGGCCTGGGGTTTCACCACCATGGGAGTGATCGCCGGGGCGATGGGCTCGAGCCTGGAATCGGATGCCGCGGTCCGGCAGGCCGCCTACGGTTACCGGGAGGAGCAGCGCAGGCGGGAGTACCGGTCCCCGGAGAGCTGAGTCGTCGTCCCGCCGTCGTCATTACAGCGCAGCGAGCGCCTTGCGCACGTTCCCGTCGCTGGCGCGCAGCGCGTCCGAGGCGTTGGCGCTGCTCACCTCGGCGAGCAGGGTGACGAGCGCGGTCTTCATGTCACCGTCCACCTCGGCCAGCGCTTGCGCACAGCGGTGCTCGTCCGCGTCGGTCGCCTCCTGGAGAATGCGCAGGGTGCGCCCGCGCAGTTTGGCGTTGGTGGCTCGCATGCTGACCATGAAGTTCGAGTAGGTGTGCCCGAGCTTGATCATCACGGCGGTGGAGAAGGCGTTCAGGATCAGTTTCTGCGCGGTGCCCGCCTTCATTCGGGTACTGCCCGCGATGACCTCGGGGCCGGTGTCCACGGCCAGCGCGACGTCGACGAGTGCGTTGCCCTCGGCCTGCGGGTTGGCGGAGATGAGCGCGGTCCGCGCACCGAGTTCGCGCCCGGCCCGCAGCGCGCCGAGCACATAGGGGGTGCGCCCGGAGGCGGCCAGGCCGACCACGACGTCCTTGCCGGTCGCCGATCCGCGGATCTCGGCGGCCCCGTTCTCGGTGTCGTCCTCGACGTTCTCCGCCGCGGTCCGCAAGGCCTGCGCGCCACCGGCATGGTGCGAGACGAACAGATCCTCGGGAACGTTGTAGGTGGGTACGAGTTCGGCGGCGTCCAGCACCGCGAGCCTGCCGGAGGTTCCGGCACCGGCGTAGTGCACCCGCCCGCCCGCGCGGATCGCCTCGACGGCCGCGTCGACGAGGACGGCGAGTTCGTCGAGCACCGCGGCCACGGCGCGCGGGACGAGGGCGTCCTCATCGTTGATCTTGCGCAGGACGTCCACTGTGGACAATTGGTCGATGTCGGTGGTGCGCGGGTTGCGTGCTTCGGTCGGGGCCTCGACCCGCACTTGTTCGGCGCCTTGCTGGGGCATGCTCACCGGTCCTTCGTCTCGTGCGACTCGCCTGGGTGGCGCCGTCGTCCGTCGTAACGTTCGTCGAGCCGGTGCGCGCCGACCGCGCTACGGGTCGCGTCGAGCGCGTTCATCGCCGTGCCCATGTGCCGCTGCGCGATGCCGACGAACAGGCAGTCGATGACGGTGAGCTGGGCGATCCTGCTTGCCGTCGCGCCGGAGCGGAAGGTGGTCTCCCGCGCGGCCGTGGTCAGCACGTGCTCGGCGACGGTGGCGACGGGGGAGCGCGGGAAGTTGGTGATCGCCACGGTCGTCGCGCCGTGCCGTGCGGCGAGCCGGAGCGCCTCGACCGTTTCGGCGGTGGCCCCCGAATGTGAGATGGCGACCGCGACATCTCCCGGTCCGAGTACCGCGGCCGAGGTGAGCATGATGTGCGTATCGCTCCAGGCGAAGCTGATCCGCCCGATCCGGTGCAGCTTCTGCTGCAGGTCCAGTGCCACGAACGCGCTCGCGCCCACGCCGTAGACATCGACCCTGCCTGCCGCGGCCATGGCGGTCACCACACGGTCGAGTACTCCGATGTCGATCTGGCCCGCGGTCTCCTCGACCGCTCGCGCGTCCGCGTAGCCGAGCTTGCCGACCACCTGGCCGAGATCGTCGTCCGGGGTGATGTCCGCGCCGAGGTCGTTGTTCGGGCGTGCCTCGGTGCGCGCGCTCTCCGCGGCGAGCGCGATCCGCAGCTCGGGATAACCGCGCAGGCCGATCGCCTTGCAGAACCGGGTGACCGTGGTTTCCGAGGTGTTGGCGGCCTCGGCCACGTCGGTGATGCTGGTGCGGGAGACCGCGGCCGGATTCGCGAGCACGACCTTGGCCACCCGCTGCTCGGCCTTCGCCAGCCCGGGGACGAGTGAACGGATCCGCACGAGTGGGCTCGCGGTCCCGCCGTCGGAAGGCCCGTTGGTGGTCACGTGGGAAACTTACTAACCCGTTTCCACAGGGTCAATGTCGTGCCCTGGCCCAGCCGTCGCCGGTCACGGCGCCGGGGTCGTGTTCCAGGTCGAACAGTTTCTGCCTGCCCGTGTACATGAGCGCCTTGTCCACGCAGACGCCGCGGCCGGTGTACTGCTTGTCGGTGGTGTACCGCCAGCGCACCTGCATCCGCGGGGCCCGCGCGGCCTCGGGGATCGATGCGGTGACCCGCCACCAGCGCCGATGGCCGTGCCCGGAAAGGCTGGGCACCGAGCCCTCCGGTGCCCCCGGCCCGCTCGCCGTGACCGCTCGCGGGGTCCAGGTCTTGCCCGCGTCGGTGGAGAACTCGACCGTGAGCGGGTCGCTGACCTCGGTGTCCACGAAGGCGTGGAATTCGAGGACGGCCGAACGCAGCCCGGTGTCGAACGGAACGGTGGTCAGCGTCGCCGTGCTGTCGTCCCCGATCTGACTGGTCCAGTAGTCGTTCCCGGCGACCGGGGGCACCCGCATGGCCCGCGCGAGTCCGGTCGCGACCCGCTGGCGCGCCGGGTTGATGCTGTCCCCTTCGCGGTTCGGGTGCACCCGGTTGGTGAGCAGCAGCGCGATCGAGCGGGAGAGCCGGTCGATGACGAGCGTGGTTCCGGTGAATCCGGTGTGCCCCGCGGTTTCCGGGCTCGACAGGGCGCCCATGTAGAACATCTGGTCGAGTTCGAAACCCAGCCCGTGCGCGTCATCGGGGAAGGCCGTGTTGACGTTCGTGAAGATCAGTTCGGCGGTCTCCTCGGACAGCACCCTGGTGCCCGCGTAGGTGCCGCCATTGAGCACCATCTGCGCGATCACGGCCATATCGTGCGCGGTGGAGAACACCCCGGCGTGACCGGCGACCCCGCCGAGGGACCACGCGTTCTCGTCGTGCACCTGGCCCCACACCAGGCCGCGGTTCGAGGAACCCTCGCCCACCTCGTACTCGGTCGGTGCGATCCGTTCGCGCAGCCGCGGCGAGGGGTTGTATCCGGTGTCGCGCAGCCCGAGCGGCCGGACCACGCGCTTGTGCACCTGGTGGTCCAGCGATGTCCCCGTGACGTGTTCGATCAGCAGCTGCATCGAGAGCATGCTCAGGTCGGAGTATTCGTAGGCCGTCCCCGGTTCGGTCTTGATCTTGGTGGCGAGGATGGCTTTCTTGCGTGCCGGGATGTCCGGATAGCCTTGCCACAGCGTGGGTTTCGGGTCCGGTGGCAGCCCCGCGGTGTGGGTGAGCAGCATCTTCGGGGTGATCGGTGCCTTGCCGCCGGTCTCGTACCCGGGAAGGTATTTCGCGACCGGGGTGTCCAGCGCGATCGCGCCCTCCTCGAGCAGGCACAACGCGACGAGCGTGGTGAACAGCTTCGAGATCGAGGCCATGTCGAAGATCGTGTCCGCGTGCATCGGGATCCGGCTGGCCACCGGGAGTTCGGTGCCCTCCCGGTCGGCGTAGCGCAGCGCCCAGCCGGTCGGTTCCTCCGCGAGGATCGTGCCGTGATGGGCGAGCAGTGTCACCGCCCCGGGGAACAGCGGGATTCCGTTGTCCGGTTGGGTGTAGCCGGTCACGGCGCGCAGGGTTTCGGCGATGGTATGGGAATCGAGACCGAGGCCGGCGGGGCTGCCGTGCCGCAGCCGGGTGGTGGCCGGTGCGAAGCCGGACTGCGGCAGGTCGAACCGGCCGAGGGCGGATGATCCGGACGTGGCCACCGCGGGCAGGCTACCTGCGGTCAGCGCTGCGGTTCCGGCGAGCCCGGACGCGAGCAGGAACGTGCGCCGATCGAGCATTCATCTCCCTTTCTCGCGGGACGGTCTCAGGAGTACAGCAGGAAGGGACGGCGGGTGCGGCGGAACTCCTCGAGTTCGGGCTGCCAGGCGCCGACGATGTCCTCGGTGTCCGCGCCCTTGTCCAGCATCGTGCGCAGCCGCGCGGATCCGGTGAGTTTGTCGATCCAGTTGTCCTTGCGCCAGCCGAACAGGGACGGATAGGTGCGTTTCGCGGTCACCAGCATCGCCACCCCGGTGCGGATCGGATCGAACCGGTGCGGCGTCTGCACGTGCAGGGCGACGCCGCCGCAGGTCTTGCCCGCGAAATCGGAGAAGGTCGGCACGAAGTAGGTCTCCGCGAAGCGCACCCCGGGCAGGTCGAGCGCGTTGAGCGCCTGCGCCCAGCGCCAGTCGATACCCGGGGCACCGATGATCTCGAACGGCCTGGTGGTGCCACGCCCCGTGGTCAGGTTCGTGCCCTCGAACATGCAGGTGCCGGGGTAGACGAGCGCGGTGTCCGCGGTCGGCATGTTGGGGCTCGGCATGATCCACGGCTGACCGGTCTCGGCGAAGAACCGGTCCCGCCGCCAGCCCTGGCAGCGGTGGATCTCCAGCTTCGCGAGGCCGCGTCCCTCGTCCCCGGGGAGGAACCGCGCGTCGAACAGCTTCGCCAGTTCGGCCACCGTCATCCCGGGCTGCTGGGTGATCGGTTTGAGACCGACTCCGCTGGCGAACTCCGGGTCGAGCATGGGCCCGAATGCCTGGCCGCCGATCGGGTTCGGCCGGTCGAGCACCACGAAGGAGGCACCGGTGCGCACGGCCGCGCGCATCGCGGTGTACATCGACCAGATGTAGGTGTAGAAGCGTGCGCCCACGCTGGCGATGTCGAACACGAGCGTGTCGATACCCGCCTTGTGGAAGTATCCGGCGAGTTTGTCCACGCTCGCCCCGTACGCGTCGTACACCGGGATTCCGGTGCGCGGGTCCTTGTAGCCGCCCTCCGAACCACCGGCCTGCGCGGTGCCCCGGAAACCGTGCTCCGGGCCGAACGCGGCCAGTGGCCGGTGACCGGCTTCGACCATGTCGTCCACGATGTGGCTCAGGTTCGTGAGCGCCCCCGTCGGATTGGCGAGCACCCCGACCTTGCGCCCGGCGAGCGCCTGCCACCGGTCCGCGGCGAGCAGGTCGGCGCCGGTACGGACCGGAACGGCGGCTTCCCGTCCCGGTGCCTCGGCGGTCGCCCTCGTGGACTGGGCCAGTGCGGGTGCGGCGATCGCGCCCCCGGTGAGTGCGCTCGTGGTGAAGAAGGCGCGGCGTCCGATGCTCACCAGTGCAGCCCCGTTCCGAACGGGTACTTGATCTTCGTGGGGTCGCCGCCCGCAGGGACGTCGACGGGCAGTTTCCCGCGCGGGGCGAGCTCGCCGTAGATGACCTTGGTCAGCGACTCCATCGAGGCAGCCGAGGAGGAGTAGGTGGCCAGCCAGGTTCGTTGCGCGTCCGCGAACCCCGTGTCGTATGGGCGCTGCGCGGCGACCGCGATGACCGGTTTCCCGGTGGCGATCAGCTCGGTGAGCAGTTGTTGTTGCTGGGGTTGCATTCCCTTCGGATCCCCGTTGGTCAGCACCACGGTCAGCTCGGCGGAGTTCGCCGCCCCGACCGCTTCGGTGATCTGTGCCTTGCTCGGTTCGGTCCCGGTCGTGAGCACCCGGGTGTTCGCCCCGCGCTTGCCGATCGTGCCGGCCAGGTTCTCGGTCGTCGTCTCGCCCCAGCCGGTGACCAGGACCGAGCGCGGTTTCTTGCGCAGCGGAAGCAGCTTCGCGTCGTTGCGCACCACGGTGATCGTGTGATCGGCCATGGCCTGCGCGCGGTCCCGGTTCGCCGCGGTGCCCACGCGGCGGGGCAGTTCGGCGAGCTCCACCGGCCGGTAGTCGGCGAGCCCACGCTGATACTTCAGGCGCAGGACCCGGCGCGCCGATTCCTCGATGCGCGATTCGGTGAGTTTCCCGTCCTGGACTGCCTCGAGTACCGCGTTGATGGCCAGGTTGAGGTTGACGGGCATGAGCAGCTGGTCGATGCCTGCCTTGAGGGCGAGTACCGGGATCTCGGCGTCCGGATGCAGTTCCCGCACGCCCTGCATACGCAGCGAATCGGTGCTGATCAGGCCGTCGTAGCCGAGCTCATCGCGGAGCAGTCCGGTGATCATGCGCGGGGAGAGGGTCGCCGGTTCGCCGGAGGGATCGATCTCCGGCATCACGATGTGCGCGCTCATCACTTCCTGCACGCCTTCCTCGATCGCCGCACGGAACGGGACCGCGTCGATCTTGCGCCACTGCTCGAGGCTGCGCTTGATCGTGGGCAGGCTGGTGTGACTGTCACCGGAAGCGCCGCCATGGCCGGGGAAATGCTTCACCGCGGCGCTCGTCGTGCGATCCGGCGGGCCGCTTTCCTGGTAGCCACGCACCGCCGCGCGCACCATCTGGGCGGCCAGCTCCGGGTGATCGGAGAACGAGCGGAGCCCGATCACCGGATTGGTCGGCTCGGTGTTGACGTCGGCATCCGGCGCATGGTTCTGATTGATCCCCATGGCGCGTAGTTCGGAACCGAGGATGGCGGTCTCGGCGTAGGCGTCCGCGGTGCTCCTGCTCGCCCCGATCGCCATGTTGCCGGGGACCTCCGTGGCGTAGGGCTCGGTGATCCGCGCGACGTACCCGCCCTCCTGGTCGGTGCTGATCAGCAGCGGCAGTCCGGCGTTCGAGGAAAGCGCGGCCTCTTGCAGGCCGTTCGACAGGGTCGCGATCTGCCGCGGGGTGTCGATGTTGTCGAAATCGCTGTTGTTGAAGTAGATGACCCCGCCGACCGCATACCGCTCCACGATCTGTGCCGGGGTGTCGACGCCGAATTCCTTGCGGTTCTTGGGATTCACCTCGTCGGCGGACTGCCCGTTCACCGGGGTCACGAACAGCTGGCCGACCTTTTCGCGCAGGGACATGCTGCCGAGTTGCTTCTCCACCCAGTCCGCGATGCCCGGTGCTTCCGGTGTTCGTCCTGCCGTGGAAGCGAAGGACAACGAGGGTAGTGCGGCCGCCGCGGCCACCCCGGCGCCGAGCGCGCAGGCCGCGCGCCTGGACACACTCTTCGACACGTCTGCCTCCACACCCACTTGACGGAGTGGGCACCGTCTGTGAAAACGAATTCCCCAGTAGGGCCGGTGAAAGCAAGTTACTCACGCGCGGAGTCGGCAGTCAACGACCCGAACGTCGCTTGTGGATGGATTCCCCCGGCTGTGGATAACCTGCCCCAGACAGCGCCGAGGTGGAGACGGCAAACCCGGCGAAATAAACAAGGCGGCGCCCGCTTCATCGGTGGATGCCACGCGCATCACCTAGAAGCGGCCGCCGCCTTCGCGCGGATTCACGGGTTACCAAGCTGCAACGAATGTCGAACTGTTCGTGGTCCAGGGGTCCGGCGTCCCGATACCCGGTCCATCGTCGACAAGCCTCCCGCGGCATGCTGAGCGTGGGTGCCTGGAATCCGCGCACGGACTCCGACCGGGGGTGAAACAACCCTTATCTTCGGGAAGTTCCTGGCCGTATCGCCGTCCGCACCTCTATGTGTACCTAGTGATCGGCGTCACTTCAAGTGCTCGATCGGGTGCACCGTTTCAGCAACTGCTCGTAGTCGTCCGGCTCGTTCGGCCGGGATGCGCCGATCGGCTCCACGTATCGTCGTGCGGCGATGACAATCCGGTCAACCAAGGGGAATTTGACCGTAAATTTGTCGAGAATGCAGCGGTTTCCCGGGTTGCCGTTATACAGTGGAAGCAACGAGCACATCTCAAGACCGGTTCAGCTCGACCCCCCGGGGCTGAACCTCCGACGACCCCCGTCCCTCCCCCCTGGCGGGGGTCGTCCTATGTCCACGCTCTGTTTCGTCTGTATGCGCGGTTATCCACAGCGTGGGCCGTTGTCCACAGATTGTGGTTGCCGTGTTGCTGTGCCTCTCGTCGAGGTTCACGGTTGAGGCAGGTTCGTCAGCAGGCGAACGTGAACCCGGGGGTTCGTCGCGTGCGGTGCACACCCGCGACTTGGGGGCTCCCTGTGGAGAAAGTGTTGGTGTCGCTGTGGTTTCGTCGTCACGTCGGGATAATTCGCGCCCAGAGCGGTCCCCTTCTGTCGCGGTGTGTTCGGTCGAGGGCGAACAGCTTCGCGGGCACGTGCTGCGCTGCGCGGCCGCCGCGGACATCGCCGTCGAGCAGGTGGACGGACAGTCCGCTGCCCGTGCGGCCTGGCAGCGGGCCCCGGTCGTGGTGCTCGACGAGGTGATGGCCAAACGCCTTGCCATGGCGGAATTTCCGCGCAGAGACCGGATCGCCGTGGTGTGTGCGAGCGAGCCCGGCCCGCGCACCTGGGCGGCCGCGCTCTCCCTCGGGGCGCGGATCGTGGTGACCCTGCCCGCCGAGGAACCCGAACTGTCCGCGCTGTTCGCCGAATCGACGCAGCGATCGGATACCGGAGCGGGCACGGTGATCGCCGTCCTCGGCGGCTGCGGTGGCGCGGGAGCCTCGGTGTTCGCCGGTGCCCTCGCCGCGATCGCCGCGCGCCGGGGCCGGGACACCCTGCTCGTCGACTGCGATCCGATCGGCGGTGGACTCGACGGCACAATCGGCCTCGGCGAGCTCGACGGGATGCGCTGGCCCGATCTCCGCCTCGCGGACGGCAGACTCACCGGCGGTTCACTGCGCTCGGCCTTGCCCGCACGTGTGGTCCGCAGGGCGACGGTCGCGGTGCTCGGCTGTCGGCCCGGTGCCACACCACCCGGTGAGCAGGCGGTGGGTGCCGTTCTCGACGCCGGAGTGCGCGTGGGGAACACCGTCGTGTGCGATATCGGCCGCAGACTCGATGCCGGCGGCCGCGCCGCGCTGAGCCGTGCCGACCTGTGTGCCGTGCTCGTCCCCGCCCGGCCGCGTGCCTGCGCGGCCGCGAAGGGTGTGGTCGGTCAGGCCATCGAAGCGGGCGCCGAGCCGTGCGCGGTGGTGCGCGGGCCCTCGCCTGCAGGGATGCGGCCCACGGAGGTCGCCGTCGAGGTGGGTGTTCCCCTGCTGGTGGCGATGCGCTCGGAGGCCGCGCTCCCGGCGACCGTCGAGGCCGGAGGGCTACTCGACTATGGAAAGGGGCCACTCGCCTCCGCGGCACTCGTCGTGCTCGGTGCTGCGGTCCGGGACCTGCCCGCGGCGGGGAACGCGGCATGATCGGCCAGGAACTGATCGAACGGGTGCGGGACCGGCTCGCCTGCGATGGCGTCAACCTCGACCCGGCCCATATCGCCGAGGCGGTGCGCGCCGAATACGGCGGGGTGGCTGGGGACACCGATGTCCTCACCGCACTGCGCGTGCTCGATTCCGAATTCACCGGGTTCGGCAGGCTCGAGGAACTACTGCGCGATGACCAGGTCAGCGATGTGCTCGTCACCGCCCCGGACGAGGTGTGGGTCGACGGAGCGGGTGGCCTGCGCCGCAGCGGGGTGTGCTTCCCCGGCGAGGACAGCGTGCGCAGCCTCGCGCAGCGCCTCGCGCTCGCCGCGGGGCGCAGGCTCGACGAGGCGGTCCCCTATGTCGACGGCTGGCTGACCGCCGGTGGCAGGCAGGTGCGGTTGCACGCGGTGCTCACTCCGGTCGCCGCGGACGGGACCTGCATCTCGTTGCGGGTACTCCGGCAGGCCCGGCACGATCTCGATGAGCTGCGCAGGCTCGGCACCTTCGATGCGGCCACCGCCGAGTTGCTGCGCGCCATCGTTTGCGCGCGATTGGCGTTTCTCGTCGTCGGTGCCACCGGATCGGGCAAGAGCACCCTGCTTTCCGCGCTGCTCGGCTGTGTTCCGGCTGGGGAACGGATCGTGTGCGTGGAGGACGCCGGGGAGCTTGCCCCCGATCATCCCCAGTTCGTCCGGCTGATCGCGCGGCAACCCAATGTCGAAGGCGCGGGCGAGGTGACCCAGCGCGACCTCGTGCGCCAAGCCCTGCGTATGCGCCCCGACCGGATCGTCGTCGGTGAGGTGCGCTCCGTCGAGGTCGGCGATCTGCTCAGTGCCCTGAACACGGGGCATGACGGTGGGGCGGGCACGCTGCACGCGAACGCCCCGGAGGAGGTGCCCGCACGCCTCGAAGCGCTTGCCGCTCTCGCCGGGCTCGACCGTGCCGCCTTGCACAGCCAGCTCGCGGCGGCCGTGCAGCTCGTGTTGTTCATGCGCAGGGACGGCACCGGTTCCCGGCGGCTCACCGAGATCGCGCTGCTTACCCGGCGCGGAGCGTATGTGCGCGCCGTACCCGCCTGGCGGCTGGACACCGCGGGCGGGGCCGACTGGGCAGCGGGGAAGGACGAGCTGTTGCGCCTGCTGGCGAACCGGGGCGCCGGGGTGATCGCGTGCTGAGCCTCGGACTGGCCGCGGGTGCGTCCGCGCTGCTGGTGTTTCCCGCGCGGTCGCCGGTCCTGAGGCGGGGTCTCGGACGTGTCGACCGGGCGGCGTGTGCCGCGTGGCTGTCCGGTATCGCCCTGCGCTGGCCGGCAGCGGTCGCGACCGCCTGTGCTGCACCGCTCGCCGTGGCGCGTGGACCGCTCATCGGCGCGGCACTCGCCCTCGCGGTATTCGTGGCCCTGCGCCGGTGGCGTGCCGCGCGCGGTGTGCGAGCGCGAACCAGCGCGACGCAACGGTTCGCCGAGGCACTGCAGGCCATGGTGGCGGAATTGCGCAGGGGCGCGCATCCGGCGCTCGCGGCGGCCAGCGCCGCCGAGACCGCCGAGGTCGGTCCCGTGTTCGCGGGCATCGCCGACGCGGCGGGGATCGGTGCGCGGGTCGCGGACACACTCGCCGCACGCGCGGCGGAGCTACCGCAGCTCACCATCGAGCTCGAACGGTTCGCCTCGGCTTGGCGGCTCTCGGTGACACACGGCCTCGCGCTCGCCGAACTTCTCGCCGCGTTGCAGCGCGATGTCGAGCACCGCGTGCGTTCCGCGGCGAACCTGCGTGCCCAGTTGTCCGGTGCGCGCGCCTCCGGATGGGTGCTCGCCGCGCTTCCGGTAGCCGGGGTCGTGCTCGGTCAGGCGATCGGCGCCGATCCGCTCGGCCTGCTCGGCCGGCAGGGGACCGGGGGAATGCTGCTGCTCATCGGTGTCGGCCTCATCTGTGCGGGCCTGACCTGGACCGCGCGCCTGACCGAGCGGGTACTGCCATGTTGAGCAGCCTCGCCGTGCTCGCGCTCGCACTGAGCGTGGCGAGTTGGCCACCGGTACCGATCCGCGCCCGGAGGCTGCTCGCGGTGCGGCTGCCGCGCTATGGCCTCGCGGTTCTCGCCGCGATCGCCGTGGGAACCCTGCTGGCCACCTTCGGCGCGGGAATCGGCCAGATCGTGCTTGCCGGGCTCGGTTCGGGTGTGCTCGTGGAACTGCTGCGCCGGAGGTCGGCCCGGCAGGCTGGACGGGTCTCGCCGGTACGCCTGGCCGCCAGCTGGGATCTGTTCGCCGCCTGCCTGCGGGGTGGGCTCGACGTGCCCCGCGCGGTGACCGTGATCGCGGGGAACCTGCCGGATCCGGCCGCCGGTGCGTTGCGGCGTACCGCGGATCTGCTCGCCCTCGGTGCGGACGCCGAACAGGCCTGGCGGCCCGCGCTCGCCGAACCCGCCACGGAGGCGCTCGGCAGAGCGGCGGTGCGCAGCGCGCGCTCGGGTACCACGCTCGCCGAGGTCGCCGCGGCGCTCGCGGTACGCATGCGCGCCGAATCCGAGGACGCGGCGAATGCCGAAGCGCAGCGCTGCGGGGTGCTGGTCAGCGGTCCACTCGGCTGCTGTTTCCTCCCCGCTTTCTTCTGTCTCGGTGTCGTCCCGGTCGTCCTCGGGCTCGCGGGCACGATGCTCGGCAGTTGGTAGTCCGCTGTGGACAGTCAAGGTTCGGACAGTCAAGGAACAGAAACAGAAAGGACGGTGCCGCCATGTCGGCTCCATCGCTTCCCACCGGAACCAGTGCCGATCGCCTCGCCGAGGTGATCCCGATCCGCTCCGGAATCGAGCTCACCGGAGCACCGCCCGGCCGGTTCGTGGCCTGGTGGCGCAGGTTCCGGCGTTGGCTCGCGCTTCGTATCGCCGGAGGGGAACCCGAGTCGGACGAGGCCGAGCCACGGTTCGACGACGCGGGGATGTCCACCGCGGAGTACGCGATCGGCACGATCGCGGCCGCCGCGTTCGCCGCCGTGCTGTACACGATCGTCACCGGAGATTCCGTGCTCAGCGCGCTGACCTCGCTCGTGCAGCGGGCGTTATCGGTGTCGTTGTGAGCGTTCGGTGCGTGCGCATGGCCCCCGGACGAGGGGACCAGGGCATGGTCACCGTGGAAGCAGCGGTCGCGCTCGCGGCCTTCGTCGCGGTGCTGATGTTCGGGATCGGTGCGGTGCTCGCCGTTCTCGACCAGGTCCGCTGTGTCGACGCGGCGCGGGAGGCGGCCCGGCTGCTCGCCCGCGGTGAGCCGGAGCGGGCGCAGCTGGCGGTGCACCGGATCGCACCGAAGGGCGGGCGGCTGAACGTCGAGACCTCCGGTGACGAACTCACCGTGCGGGTGCGCGCCGAACCGGTCGGCGGCCTGCTGCCCGGTGTGCACGAGGAGGGAGTGGCGTATGCGGTCCGCGAACCGAACGCCAGGAGCGGATGAACCGACGCGCGACGGCGGGGTGGCGACACTGTGGACAGTCGGCGTCCTCGCGGTCGTGTTCGCCGCCGTGCTCGTCGGCGTGTGGCTCGCGGCGGCGACCGTGACCAGGCATCGCGCGGTGAGCACCGCCGATCTCGCGGCGCTCTCGGTCGCGGCCGGGGTCTATGCGGGTGCGCCGGATCCGTGCTCCCGCGCCGCATGGGTCGCGCGCGGGATGCGCGCGACTCTCGGGCGGTGCACGGTCCGGGGCTGGGACGCGTTCATCGAGGTCACGGTGCGCCCGGGTGGTCCGCTCGGCGAATTCGGCGCCGCCTCGGCCCATGCGCGCGCCGGTCCCGCGGCGCCCCGTGCCCCGTAGAGGTGTCCCTTATGCCGGGTGTTCCGGGCGGCCTTCGGCGGCCCACTCGGTGTGGAAGGAGCCCGGTCGGTCGGTGCGACGGTAGGTGTGCGCGCCGAAGAAGTCCCGCTGCCCCTGAACGAGTGCCGCGGGCAGGCGCTTGGCACGCAGCGCGTCGTAGTAGGAGAGGGAGGTGGAGAACCCGGGAGCCGGAATGCCCAGCCGCGTCGCGGTGGAGACCACCGAACGCCAGGCATCCTGCCCATCCTCGACGGCACTGCGGAAGGTGCCACTGGTCAACAGGGTCGGCAGGGTCGGCTCGGCGGCGTAGGCGGAACGGATGTCATCGAGGAACTTGGCCCGGATGATGCAGCCGCCGCGCCAGATCGAGGCGATCGCGCCCAGATCGAGATCCCAGCCGTACTCGGCACCGCCGGCCTGGATCTGGTTGAACCCCTGCGCGTAAGCCACCACCTTGGAGGCGTACAGGGCCTGCTCGACATCGGCGGCGAACCGCTCCGCCTCGGCCCCGCTGAGCAGGGAGGCCTTCGGCCCGGCGAGATCACCGGCGGCGGCCCGGAGGTCGGCGTGCCCGGAAAGCGAGCGGGCGAAGACGGCCTCGGCGATCCCGCTGATCGGTACCCCGAGGTCGAGCCCGATCTGCACGGTCCAACGGCCGGTGCCCTTCTGTTCGGCCTGGTCGGCGACGATGTCGACGAACGGCGCCCCGGTCGCGGCGTCCGTGTGGGCGAGCACCTCGGCGGTGATCTCGATCAGATAGGAGTCGAGGCGGCCGGAGTTCCAGCCGCGGAACACCTCGGCGATCTGTGCGGGGGAATACCCCAGCGCACCGCGCAGCAGGTCGAACGCCTCCGCGATGAGCTGCATATCGGCGTACTCGATGCCGTTGTGCACCATCTTCACGAAGTGCCCGGCCCCGTCCGCGCCGATGTGGGTGCAGCACGGTTCGCCGCCCACGTGCGCGGAGATGCTTTCGAGCAGCGGACCGAGCGAGGCGTACGACTCGGCCGAACCACCGGGCATGATGCTCGGACCGTGCAGCGCGCCCTCCTCGCCGCCGGAGACACCGGTCCCGACGAAGTGCAGGCCGCGTTCACGCAGGTCGGCCTCCCTGCGGCGGGTGTCGGCGAAGTGCGCGTTGCCCGCGTCCACGATGACATCGCCGTTGTCCAGCAGCGGGGCGAACTCCTCGATGACGGCGTCGGTCGCGGCACCGGCCTTGACCATGATCACGATCTTGCGCGGCCGTTCGAGGGCGGCGACGAACTCCTTGGCCGTTTCGGTCGGGACGAACTCTCCCTCGTGGCCGAACTGGTCGACCAGGTCGCGGACCCGTTCCGGCGAGCGGTTGTGCAGCGCGACGGTATGTCCCGTGCGCGCGAGGTTGCGTGCGAGGTTCCGGCCCATCACCGCGAGGCCGGTCACTCCGATGCTCGCCGCCTTGCTCATCCCTGTCTTCCTCTCCTTGAGGTACACCTGCGCCCTGTCTACCAGAGCGGTGATAGGGGCGGGCGGTCGATGAGATGCGACGAACGGCCTTCAGGTCGGTAAGCGGGTGCCGTTGAAATACGCCCATCGGTCCGGAGGGGTACAGCGCGTCGCCTTGATCGGGGCTCGTTCGTCGTGCCTCGGCTACCGGTTATCGACTCCGGGTTTCGGTGAAGTTGCAACTTGCCGTTGAGTGGTGTGAGTCACCGAGGTAATGCGAGACACACCGGGACGCACCGAGCCCGGAAGGGAATGGAGGAAGACTTCGATGGACTGGTCGGATAATTGGCGAGACGCCTTCCGCATCGAGTTGCGTGCTGAGGCCGTTGGTCTCGCATGGCGCGGGTGGCCGATCATGCCTGGCACCTATCCGACCGGCGAGGTGTGGACCGACGGCGAGCGCGACCGGGTGAACGGTCCCGAGCCGGTGGACTCCGACTGGAAACTGCAAGTTGCAGCAAAGCCGGAAGAAGTGGCGAGCATCTGGACCGGCCGCCCGTACAGCCTGCTCGTGGCCACCGGAACAGTGCTCGACGCGGTCGAGGTCCCGGCGGCGATCGGCATGCGTGTCGCGGGGTTGCTGCGCACGGTCGGCGTGGTCGCGCCGATCGCGGCGACCCCGGAGGGCCGTTGGATCTTCCTGACGACCCCCGGTCGCCGGATCAACCCCGAACTGCGTGCACACCCCGAGATCAAGGTGCGCGGTGCGGGCGACTGGATTCCGCTTCCTCCCTCGTCCTGCCAGCACGGCATCGTCCACTGGAGGGTCAAGCCGCAGACCTGCGGCTGGCAGCTCGCGGAGGCCGGTTTCGTGCAGGACGCCATCTCGCAGGTGCTCGGCCAGGTCGACGTGGACCACGCCGACCGGGTGCTTGCGACACAGCGTCTTTCGGCCTAGAGCTCCCCTGCTGGTCGACCGAGCACTACAACACAACTGGATACTTGGCCGTGTTGGGCGTCTGGATTCTCGGCCCGCGCAGTGAGCCGAAACGCTCGGGTACCCCGTACCCACCCCCGAGGGCGTTGACTGGATCGCACCATCCAGCCGGATCGCTGTCAGGTAACACCGCTCCGTAATACGGGAAGCACCGCGCCCAACACGGCCATCGCACCCTGCTTGTCCAGTGGTTCGTTACCGTTCCCGCATTTCGGTGACTGCACACAGGACGGGCACCCGGCCGGACACTCGCAGGCTGAGATCGCCTTCCGAGTCGTGGCCAGCCAAGGGACCAACGCGGCGAAGCCGCGGTCGGCGAACCCAGCGCCCCCAGGGTGACCATCGTGCACGAACACCGTCGCCTCCCCGGTGTCCGCATGCAGCGCGGTGGACACCCCGCCGATGTCCCAACGGTCGCAGGTCGCGAAGAGCGGAAGCAAGCCGATCGCCGCGTGTTCGGCGGCATGCAACGCACCGGGGATACGTGCTGGATCCAGCCCAGCACCCCCCGGTGCGTTGTTGCGCAACAGATCCTCGCCGATGGTGTACCAGACCGCGCGAGTGCGCAGCACCTGCTCGGGAAGATCGAGCGGAACCTGGTTGAGGACCTTTCCCGAGGGCAGCTTGCGCAGATATCCGATGACCTGCGAGGTGACCTCGACCGAACCGAGGCAGCTGGTCACCCCACCGCCGTGATCCTGGCGGACCAGGGTCTCGAGCACCCGGATGTCGACCACCTCGCGCGGCGTGGTGATCCAGTCCGGACGCTCGGCGTGCACGAGCGCGATCCCCTCGTCCAGATCGAGCGAATCGACCACGAACGACTCGCCCTGATGCAGGTGCACCGCTCCCTCGTGCACACTGTTCGGCGCCGAGCCCGCGTCCACGGTGCCCAGCAGCCGCCCGGTGTCCCCCTCCACGACCGCGATCTGGCCACCACCCGAACCGCGCAGGTCGACCGTTCCGTGTGGGCGGTCCCGACTGGACCAGAACCATCCGTGCGGGCGGGCGCGCACCACCTTCTGCTCGGTGAGCTCGGTCAGCAGCGGCTCGGCCGTCTCCGCCCCGCCGAACTCGGCGAGCCCCGCACGGGTGAGCGGCAGTTCGGCGGTCGCGCAGGCGAGATGCGGGCCCAGTACATAGGGATTGGCCGGATCGAGCACGGTGCTTTCCACCGGCCGGTCGAAGATCGCCTCCGGGTGGTGCACGAGATAGGTGTCGAGCGGATCGTCGCGCGCGATGAACACGACGAGTGGTTCGTCCTCGCCCGCGCGGCCGGCCCGCCCCGCCTGCTGCCAGAAGGAGGCCAGTGTTCCGGGGTACCCGGCGACGAGTACCGCGTCCAGCCCGGCGATGTCGATGCCGAGCTCGAGCGCGTTGGTGGTGGCGACCCCGAGCAGTGAACCCGAGTCGAGTGCGGATTCGAGTCCCCTGCGGTCCTCGGCCAGGTACCCACCGCGATAGGCGGCGATCTTGCCCGCCAGCCGGTTGTCGACCTCCCCGAGGATCCGTTTCGCACCGAGCGCGGTGAGTTCGGCGCCGTGCCGGGAACGCACGAAGGCCAGGGTGCGTGCTCCCTCGATGACCAGGTCCGCCAGGACCCGCGCGGCTTCGGCACCCGCCTGCCTGCGTACCGGGGCACCGTGCTCCCCGGTCTCGGATTCCAGCGGCGGCTCCCACAGCGCGACCGTGCGCGCCCCACGCGGCGAGCCGTCCTCGGTGACCTCGGTGACCTCGAGCCCGGTGAGCGCGGATGCCGAGCGCCCCGGCTCGGCGGCCGTGGCCGAGGCGAGCAGGAACACCGGGTCCGCGCCGTAGCGTGCGGCGATCCTGCGCAGCCGCCGGATCAGCAGCGCGACGTGCGAACCGAAAAGGCCGCGGTAGGCGTGGCACTCGTCGATCACCACGAAGCGCAGGTTCCGGAAGAACCGTGCCCACCGTTCGTGCCGGGGCAGCAGGGAGAAATGCAGCATGTCCGGATTGGTGAACAACCAGTTCGCGTGCGCGGCGGCCCAGTCGCGCTCCCCCAGAGGGGTGTCACCGTCCACGGTTGCCGCGCGCACCGCGGACAGGCCGAGCTCACCGACCGAACGCACCTGGTCGGAGCCGAGGGCCTTGGTTGGCGCGAGATACAGCGCGGTGTCCCGCTTCCCCTCAGTGAGCGCGGTCAGCACCGGGAGCAGATAGCAGGCCGATTTCCCGGAGGCGGTACCGGTCGAGACCACGACGTGCCGCCCGGACCAGGCGAGTTCGGCGGCCCGGGCCTGATGGGTCCACGGTGCGCGCATTCCACTGGCGCGCAAGGCGTCGACAACTTCCTCGGCGGCGAACGACGGCCACTCGGCATGGTGCTCGGCCCGCGCGGGCGTCAGCTCCACATGGGTGAGCGGTCCGGCCGATTCGTCGAGTCCCGCGAGAATTCTCTTCAGTAACCGTTGTCCGTCGTGCTCACTCACCCACTCAGTATCGCGCGCCCCTCTGACATGGCGTCGATGAGCACTCTGTGCACTTTCCGCATACAACACGTCGGTAACGAGATGGGCACTTCAGATGCCGGAAAGTTACGCTCGGTGCCGTGGTCAAGACAGGGGCGACAGTGACGGATATCTCTCGCTAGACTGCGCGCCCATCAAAGCTAGCTACCGATGAGATCGGAGGGCTTATGACCGAGTTCCTTGCGGCGAGTGGCGAATTATCCTTCACCGGCGGCGACCGCCTCATTGTGATCGTGGTCGGCGTCATCGCACTGGCCGCGCTCGGTGTCGGGTACGTACTCCTACGGCAGGTCATGGGCGCCGGAGCGGGCACGGCGAAGATGCAGGAGATCGGGAGAGCCGTCCAGGAAGGCGCATCCGCGTTCCTGAACAGGCAGTTCCGTACCCTCGGCATTTTCGCGGTGGTCATCTTCGTGCTGTTGTTCGCGCTCCCCGCCGCCGATTGGGGCGAACGAATAGGGCGTTCCCTTTTCTTCATCGTCGGCGCGGCGTTCTCCGCGTGTATCGGCTATCTCGGCATGTGGCTTTCCACCCGCGCGAATCTCCGGGTCGCCGCGGCCGCGCGGGAATCCGGTGGCAAGGAAAAGGCGATGCGGCTCGGATTCCGCACCGGTGGTGTCGTCGGCCTGATGACGGTCGGACTCGGTCTGCTCGGTGCGGCGGTCGTGGTGCTCGTCTACGTCGGTGGTGCCCCGAAGGTCCTCGAAGGCTTCGGGTTCGGCGCCGCGATGCTGGCCATGTTCATGCGTGTCGGCGGCGGCATCTTCACCAAGGCCGCGGACGTCGGTGCGGACCTGGTCGGCAAGGTCGAGCAGGGCATCCCGGAGGACGATCCCCGTAACGCGGCCACCATCGCGGACAACGTCGGCGACAACGTCGGCGACTGCGCGGGTATGGCCGCCGATCTCTTCGAGTCCTACGCGGTCACCCTGGTCGCCGCGCTGATCCTCGGCGCGAGTGCGTTCGGCACTCAGGGACTGCTGTTCCCGCTGATCGTACCCGCGATCGGGGTGCTGACCGCGATGCTCGGGGTGTTCATCACCCGGGCGCGTAGCGGAGAGAGCGGGCTGACCGCGATCAACCGCGCCTTCTACATCTCCGCGGTGGTCTCGGCGGTGCTGTGCACCGTCGCCGCGTTCGTCTATCTGCCCACCAGCTTCGGTGATCTCACCGGCGGGGTGCGCGGAGTCGGCGGCAACCCGGCGCTGATCGCCACCATCTCGGTGATCATCGGGATCGCGCTCGCGGCCATCATCCTCAAGCTGACCGGGTACTTCACCGGGACCGAGGACAACCCGGTCAAGAGCGTCGGCAAGTCCTCGCTCACCGGTCCGGCGACGGTCATCCTCTCCGGGATCTCGGTCGGTTTCGAATCGGCGGTGTACACCGCGATCGTGATCGGGGCCGCGGTGTTCGGCGCCTATCTGCTCGGTGGCGCGATCGCGCTGTTCGCGGTGGCCATGGCGGGCACGGGGCTGCTGACCACGGTCGGGGTGATCGTGGCGATGGATACCTTCGGGCCCGTCTCGGACAATGCCCAGGGCATCGCCGAGATGTCCGGGGATGTGGAGGACGAGGGCGCGCAGATCCTCACCGATCTGGACGCGGTCGGCAACACCACCAAGGCGATCACCAAGGGCATCGCCATCGCGACCGCGGTACTCGCCGCGACCGCACTGTTCGGCTCGTATTCCGAGGCGATCCGCGAGGCGGGCGGCACCCTGATCGCGAGCATCGCCGCGCCACAGACCCTTGTCGGCGTGGTCATCGGGGCCGCCGTGGTGTTCCTGTTCTCCGGGCTGGCGATCAACGCCGTCTCCCGGGCCGCGGGTGCCGTGGTGTTCGAGGTGCGCCGCCAGTTCCGGGAGATCTCCGGGATCATGGAGGGCACCGCCAAACCCGAGTACGGCAAGGTGGTCGACATCGTCACCAAAGACTCGCTGCGTGAACTGGCCACCCCCGGCCTGCTTGCGATCTTCGCGCCGATCGCGGTCGGGTTCGGCCTCGGCACCGGTGCGCTCGCCGGGTATCTCGGTGGGGCGATCGCCACCGGAACCCTGATGGCGATCTTCCTCGCGAACTCCGGCGGCGCCTGGGACAACGCGAAGAAACTCGTCGAGGACGGCCACCACGGTGGCAAGGGATCCGAGGCGCACGAGGCGACCATCATCGGGGACACCGTCGGCGATCCGTTCAAGGACACCGCCGGTCCTTCGATCAACCCGCTGATCAAGGTGATGAACCTGGTCTCGCTGCTGATCGCCCCGGCGGTGGTCACGTTCTTCGCCGGCGGGACCGGTTACACCACGGTGCGGATCGTCATCGCGCTCGTCGCGGTCGCGATCATCGTCACCGCGGTGGCCGTGTCCAAGCGGCGTGGCACCGCGATCGCGGAGGAATCCGAACCGGCACCGAGCCGGGCCTCGGTCTGAACACGAACGAAGCAGCCCGTTCCCGCCATTGGGGGACGGGCTGCTTGCGTTGTGACACCATGGTGCGATGAAGTTTCCGCGAGTGGCGACGGCCCTGATCTGTGTCGTAGCGCTCGCGCTCGGCATCGTCGTGCTCGTCACCGTCACCCAGACGGATTCCCGCGCCCACCAAGCGAATCTGAACCGCTATGCGGACACGGTGTGCCGCGGGCTCGCCGCGCCCGCCGCCGCGTACCGCTCCATGCCCGGGCACGGCCAGGACGACTCGCTCAAGGCTTGGTACACCCGGTATTTCGCCACCCTCGGGCGCACCGTGCACGAGACACTGTCCGCAATGGACAAACTGGGGAAGGTGTCCGACCCGGTGTCCGCGACCGATCAGGAGCTGCGCCGGTTCTTCGGTACGGCACAGCTCGCCGCGGCCGACGGCGGCAAAGGGGTCGCCGGGCTCGATCCTGACGACCCCGCCTTCGATGCCCGCATCGACAAGCTCACCGGCGGGCCGATTGCGCCGGAGCGGTTCAACGACATGCTCGACCGGGCACATAAGACCCCGCAACTGTCCAAGGCGATGGTGATCGCGCCCTCCTGCGAACCGGCGACCCAGGACATGCAGCTGGTCGTACAACGGAAAATGCTCGATCTGCTCTTCGGCGGCAATACGCCGACCTAGCTCTTTTCCTGGCTCTTTTCCTGTTCGGCGATCGCCCAGCGGGCCCATTCCTGGGTCGAGGCGAGGGTCAGCATGCCGAACTTGGCCGCGTACGCACCCGAGGGCAGCGGCCGCTCGCCGTTTCCGAGGTGCTCGAAGATCGCGCTGACCGCGGAATGCTGCTCGGTGGCCCATTTCTCCAGATCGCGCAGTAGTTCGACTCGCTGCTCCGGCTCCAGCGCGGAGAGCATGAACATGCGGAGCAGGAACTCGTTGCGGACCGCCCCGCCACGCGGTTCGGAGTACAGCCAGGTGCGCAACTCCTCGAGCCCGGCATCGGTGATGCCGTAGACCCGTCGCCCGCGCGCGCCCTCCTCGACCACCTCGATCAGGCTTGCCTCTTCGAGTTTGCGCAGTTCGGGATAGATCTGACTGTGTTTGGCGCTCCACGCGTACAGCCCGATGCCCGCGGCGAACCGCTGCGTCAGGTCGTAGCCGCTCGCCGGCCCGTCGTGCAACAGGCCCAGCAGTGCGTACCTCAGTGACATGACCAAAGCTTACCTGTCGGTGTTGACATGTAAATTTCGACATGTCATCTTCTACCTATGACTGAATCACTGGAGGCCGTCGGACACCTTGCTCCGGTGCCCGATGAGATCGAGGCTTTCGAGCTGGAGGTGGCGGGAGCGCTGCCGCCCGAGCTGTGTGGCCGGTACCTGCGTAATGGCCCGAATCCACTGCTCGGTGAGGATCCGGGGCACTGGTTCGCCGGGCACGGCATGCTGCACGGGATACGGCTGCGTGCGGGCCGTGCGGAGTGGTATCGCAACCGTTGGGTGTGCACCGACAAGCTCGCTGGACGGTCCGGGTGGCACGACGGCATGCGCGACCTGCGGGTGAACTCGGCGAACACACACGTCATCGAGCACGGTGGTGCCCTGCTCGCGTTGTGCGAGGGCGGTTTGCCGTATCAGGTGACCGATCAGCTGGACACGGTCGGCGCCTACGATTTCGGGGGCCGGCTGCGCACCGCGATGACCGCGCACCCCAAGGAGGATCCGGTCACCGGTGAGTTGCTGTTCTATGGATACTCCTCGCATCAGCCGTACCTGACCTTCCACATCGCCGACGCGGACGGCACGCTCGTGCACAGCGAGCCGATCGAGGTTCCCGGGCCGACGATGATGCACGATTTCGCGATCACCGAGAACCACGTGCTGTGGCTGGACCTGCCGATGGTGTTCGACCAGCAGCGGCCCGGCATGCCGTTCGGCTGGGATGATCACTACGGTGCGCGGATCGGGGTGATGCCCCGCACCGGCGGCCCGGTGCGCTGGGTGGACATCGAGCCCTGTTACGTGTTCCATGTCGGGAACGCCAGCGAGGACTCATCGGGGGCGATCGTGCTCGATGCGGTGCGGTACCGGCCGGAGGACATCGTGACGCTGTGGCACGGGCCCACTATGCGCGGCCGTGAGGTCACCGAGGCGGGCAAGGCGATGTTGCACCGCTGGCGGATCGATCCGCGCACCGGCACGGTTCAGGAGCAGCAGCTCGACGACCGCGCCGTGGAATTCCCGACGTTGAGCGATGCGCTCATCGGGCGCGCGAGCCGGTACCTCTACCTGGTCGCCGGTTCCGGGATCGCCAAACACGACAACCGAACCGGTGAGATCCGCGAATACCGCGGCACGCCGGGGGATCACTTCGGCGAGCCGGTGTTCGTGCCCGCTGCCGGGGCACGCGCCGAGGACGAGGGCTGGCTGCTCACGATCACCACTCCCGCGGATGGCTCGGCCTCGGCGCTGCTGGTGCTCGACGCGAGCGATCCGGCGAACGGGCCGGTGGCCCGAGTGCGTTTGCCGAGGCGGGTTCCCGCCGGATTCCACGGTTCCTGGATCGAGGACTGACGAGATGACTACTACTACTACCGCACAGCAGAGCTCGGTGCCCCGGATTTTCACCATTCTCTGGGGACTGTTTCTCGATGTGGGATTGGGCCTGATCGCCTATTTCGGCATGCGGCTGGCCGGATTCGAAGCGTATTACGCCCTCTTGACCGCCGCTGTTGTCGCCGGACTGCGCCTGGTGTACGGATTGCTGCGGGCGCGCCGGTTCGAAGGGTTCGCCGCCTTCATGTGTCTGGGATTTCTCATCGGCATGGGATTGGCTTTCGTCACCGGGAGCGATCGATTCCTGTTATTGAAAGACTCGTTCACGACCGCGATTCTCGCTCTTGTCATGTTCGCGAGCTGTTTCATCGGGAAGCCGTTCATGTTCCACGCCTCGAAACGGTTCAACGCGGCCGGTGGAATGGAAGGCGCGGAATGGGAACGGAAATGGCGGGAATTCGCGGGGTTCCGGCGGCTGTTTCGGTTCGTGACCGTGGTCTGGGGGCTCGCTTTCCTGGCCGAATCGCTGGTGCGCATCCCGATCGTCTACGGGCTGCAGATCGACCTCGCCGCGACCCTCGCCGGGCTGCTCATGCCCGCGATGCTGATCGGCCTGCTCGCCTGGACCCTGCGCTATGCCCGGCGCCAGGAAAAGCGACTGAAGGCCGCAGCGGACGCATCCTGACCGCAAAGGTGCCTATCCTGGGGGTATGGGCACCTATCCGTCCGCTCGGCTGTTCCGGGTGCTGTCCCTGCTCCAGGCGCGGCGCGTGTGGTCCGGGGCCGAACTCGCCGAGCGGCTCGGGGTCACCGAACGCACCGTGCGCCGGGACATCGACTGCCTGCGCGAACTCGGTTATGTGATCGACAGCCTCACCGGGACCGCGGGCGGATACCGGCTCGGTGCGGGGAATCGCCTGCCTCCGCTGCAGCTCGAGGACACCGAGGCCGTCGCGGTCGCGGCCGCGCTGCTCACCGCGGACCGGGTCGGCGAACCGGCCACGCGGGCGCTCGCGAAACTCGAACAGGTATTGCCGAAACGGCTGCGGCCGAACGTGAGCGGGCTCGCCGCGAGCACCGTCATCCTGCCCGGTGGTCAGCGCGAATCGGTCGACCCGGTCGTGCTCGGCGCACTCGCCGCGGCCTGCCGGGACCACGAAATCCTGGAGTTCGACTACACCAGGATGGACGGAACTCAGCGGCAGCGCACCGTCGCGCCGCATCACCTGATCGCCGGATACGGGCTCTGGTACCTCATCGGGCACGACGAGGATCGTGCCGACTGGCGGGTGTTCCGGGTCGACCGGATCCGCGAGCCATTGCCCAACGGCCGCCGGTTCACCCCGCGGGCCCTGCCGGTCACGCCCGAGGAATACCTGCGCACCGCGCTGCGGGACACCCCGTATCCGTACACCGCGCAGGCCGTGGTCGATGCCGATTCCGCGCGGGTGGCCGCATGCCTGGTGGCCCCGCAGCCCTGGCGGGTCACCGCGCTCGGCGAACAGTGCAGCCGGGTGCGGTTCGGTGCCGTCGAGCTCGACGCGATCCTCGGCGAGATCCTGTCCATCGCCCGGCTCGCCGTGCCCATCCAGATCCAGGGGCCACCCGAACTCACCGAGCGGCTGCAGGGGGCCGTGGCCGCCCTCACACGGTCCGTGCACGGGCGCTGAGCTCGGCTTTACACGGCATCGGTACCCTTGCGTACTTACAGCGGTATTGCCTGTTCCGGTGGGTCGTACGCCCGCCGATGCCGAAAGGACTACGAAGTGGGCGGCGCACAGCGCAACCAGCGCAAGAAAAACCAACGAAACGCCAACCAGGCAACGAAGGCCATCGCGTCCGCGCGGGGGGCGAGCTCCGGGCGCGCCAAATGGATCGTCTCCGCCGTCGCGGTGATCGTCATCGCCGGCGCCATCATCGGGGGCGTGCTGCTGACCAACAGCAGCAAGCAGGCCGCGGCCAACGACGTCATCCCGACCGCGGATGTCAAGTCGAACTACCAGGTCAAGCCCAATCCGGACGGCACGGTCACCGCGGGCAAACCGGATGCCAAGGTCAAGCTCGACTTCTACGAAGACCTGCTCTGCCCCGCCTGCGGCCAGTTCAACAAGCTGTACGGCCAAGAAGTGGAGCAGAAGCTCGAGTCCGGCGACGTCCAGGTCAAGTACCACGTCCTGCCGTTCCTCAACGAGAACTCCAGCCCGCCCGGGTACTCCGAGCGCTCCTCCGCCGCCCTGTACTCCGTCGCCGTCAACTCGCCGGACAAGTTCGCCGCTTATGAAAGCAGCCTCTACAAGACCCAGGCCCAGGAACAGACCGCCGGCTACAACGACGACCAGCTCATCTCACTCGGGAAACGCCTCGGCGTTGGCGGCAGCTTCGAGCAGGACGTGCGCAGTGGCAAATACAAGGACCTCATGAACAAGAGCCTGCAGAGCGCCGGCCAGGACATGCAGAAAGCCACCGGCAAGCTCGCCACGCCAACCATCCTGCACGATGGCAAGAACGTCGAAGTCAGCCAGAAGAACTGGCTCGAAGACCTGATCAACAAGGCCAAGGGCTGAGCACCGACCCCCGCGCGCGGCGCCGCGCACGGGGTAGGTATGCTGTTCACGTCACGTTCGGCAAGCCCGGACGCGACACGGGGCTGTAGCGCAGCTGGTAGCGCACCACACTGGCAGTGTGGGGGTCACGGGTTCGAACCCCGTCAGCTCCACTCCGAATCGTCACCCACCGCAGGCCGCATGGCCTGCGGTTTTTTCGTGTTTCGTCACAGGTGGTCGACTGTCCCTTGTGGACTGTTCAACGTTCAACTGGAGCAAATCTGGAGCAGTTGATCATGAGGGGGTCAAATGGGGTCACGACCCTGGAGCAGGATTGGGTGCTCCAGTCGGGTGATTCTGTCCGGACGGATGGGCTTCTCTGGGATGCGCTGTGACGTGCGATTCCGATCGCACCGGGGTCTGGGACCTGGGATAGGGGAGTGGTGTGGTGGCGGTGCCGTTGGGCGCTGTTGCGTGCGGTTGTGGCTAGGGGGCGTGAGACCCGATTCTGGGGGTCCGCGGGCTCAGCAACCGCGCGGAACGAGCATCCAACGGTCGTGTGTTGCGGTGAATGGCGTCGTATGGCTCGGTGATGCATGATCTTTTCGGGGCTGTGGACCACGGGGGTGGCGTCAGATTACGGCGCTGGGATGGTGAGGATTCGCTGCGTCGGTAGAGGTATAGGGCGCTGTTGAATCCGAACCATTGCGGGATTGGCACTGTGTGGACCAACGTGAACCGGGATTGATTGTTGAGCAGTTGGTGGAGGTGGGCGTCGTCAGTGCAGTCGCTGGCCGCTCGGCCGACGTAGCACACTGTGTCGCCGGTGTAGCGTTCCACTGCTTCTGCGGCCCAGGGTTTGTCGTAGCTGGGTCAGACGAGCAGCAGGGTGCGATCGCCGTGGCTATCGACGGTGGTGTGGTCGTCGACGAGTACTTCGGACCAGGCGTGTCCGTCGCGCGATCTCGATGGCGCACTGGGAGGGGCGGGGTCGTAGGCAAGTATGTCTACGCCGCGTTCACGTAGCAGGCGGCCTAGTAGCCATTTCCGGCGCCGAGCTCGAGCACTCCGTGTGGAGCGTGAGTACGATCGGAGTGAGGGCTTCGTCGTTCGGCATCGTCCAGGCAAATCAACGACTCCGCGCAGAGCTTGCCGCGCGGAGCACTGAGGTCTCCGAGGCAGCGGACGTGGTTCGCCGAGCGCGAATGATCATTCGCGCGTTCATCGTTGAGGCCGCAGGATTCGACGCCGGAGACGCCATGCCAATCCAAGCCGAACAGCTGTGCCACGAACTGGCAGCAGCCGATTCCCTTGCTGACGGCATCTACCAATCGATCCCAGTGAGTAACGACCAGACTCCGCAGCCGCAGCGGTCCACGCCCACCCACCCGAACTTCGGGCCGGGACCGATAGATGGTCTCGCCGTGGAATTGAAGGAATAGCTCCTTGTTGTTTAGTGGCATGGAATGAACGGTTGGCTTAGGCAGGCTATACTGCCTAAGTCATTCCGCCTACGCGGTGATGTCGTGAGTGAGGAGTGGGGCGCTGTGTGACGGCGCCCCACTCCTCACATGTTCCTCGCGAGATCGCGGTCAGAAGATAGTGCTGCTACATCGGCGTTTTGCCGACTATCAGATAGAAGCTTTACCCGATAGAAGGTTACATACCGTGTGGCTAGCGGTTTACTCTGATCACGGAAACCCTCTGTCGCATAGCGGTGTTTGTTGAATGCTGTGACCTGTGTGTCGACGGTTCTTGGAGGCTGCCCCCTGGGGCGGAGTTCGAGCAGTTGTAGCGTTCGGGAATGAGCGGTGTCGGGGTGCGGGGGCTATCTGAGGTGCGACGCCGCTCAACTTGGTTGTTATCGAGCGCTTCGGTCGTGGAGGGCTAGCCAGGTGATGAGCGTGATCTGGTCGTCGGAGTCTGTATCGGCGATTTGGTGCTGTCTGGCAACGAGCTTGCGTGCTTGTTTCAGCGCTGGCCATAGTTCGTGGAACACGGTCGCTGGCATGGATCCATTGGGCTGGACGGTCTTTGTGGGGTGATGAGTTGCGGTGGCCATCCAGCGTCGCAGATCGACGGCTGCCTCGGTGAGGCACTGGGCCTGTTCGACCAAGGTCACGCCGTTGGTGAACACCGTGCACAGCACGGCTTTGTTGTGTAATTCGGTGTGCATACGGAAGCAGAACACGAAGCCTCGTAAAGCTCGTTGCCCGGCGAGCCCACCGGCTTTGCGTGGGAAGTTGCGGATGGCCTCACCTAGTATCGGTGTCCGCAACGCTGTCGCTAGCATTACTCGGTAGTGTTCTATGTCGAATGCGGGGAAGGTGTCGACAGGTTCGTCTGTCGTGAGTACTGCGGAGGTGAAGTCCCGTAGTTGCACTCTGGATCCGGGAAGGATCTCGTTGGGCACGCCGACAGCTGCCGCAGCGACGTCGATCTTTCCATACAGGCGGTCCAGTAGCCGGAGGATCGCGTCGAGGCCGCGGTCGGGGAAAACTGACCAGCAGTTGACGTTGGTGTAGGGCGAGCCCAGTCGGTCGACGCGGCCGGAGCGTTGCCAGATCATCATCGGGTTCCAGGGCAAGTCGAAGTGGATCACGAAAGCGGTCTGTTGCAGATTGATCCCTTCGGCCAGCATGTCGGTGCAGACGAGCAGATCGTGACGGTTGCTGGGGTGGTGTCCGCGCAGCGCCCCGGGCATTCCATGAGCGGCTTGAGGCGCGAAATCTGCGGTTACGCGTTGGATCTCTTTTTTGGATGGTGGTTGTGATCGGGCCAAGCTGGCGAACCGGCCGCGGTAGGCGGCCAACTTCGGATTGGTCTTGATTTGTTGTTCCAGGAACCGGGTGAGATGTTCACCGGTGGCGCGGGAGCCAGTAAAGATGACGACCTTCGGCCCGTCCTCGTGGGCGGCGATGCGCGTCAGGCATTCCGCGATAGCCGGGAGTTTGGGGTCGAGCGGAATCAGTTCTCTGGCCGTATTTTTCAATCGTGTGAGCACGTCGAGGTCGTGGATCAGGTCGGTGCGTAGTTGGGCGATGTCGAATTCGTTCGCTGGTCGTGCGACTTTGGTGATCCCGCGCTGACGCGTGAGAACATCGTCTCCCTCTAATTCGGCAATGGTGTTCTCGTCCAAGGCATGGTTCCACGCCCAGCGTGCGTCCGGGGCGCTGCCGCTGGCGCACCGGGCGGGCACTCCGACAACTCCGTTGTCCAGGTCGGTGACCACTTCGATGCAGCGGTTGTACATCGCATCGAGTGTGGAGGCGAGGGCGGCGATAGAGGACTCCAGTCGTTTGCACAGCAGGAATTCGGTCAGCCTGGTCCAGTCGGCACCACCGAGGTTCGGATTGTCGGCTTGGTGCAGGATCTGGTAGTCGCGTGGGTGATAGGCGGCCATGGTCAATGGGGGCGGTGGGGGGTGATCGGGGGCGAGGTTGCGGAAGTCGTGCAGTGCCCGGGTGGGGAGCCCGGCGTTGTCGGCGTCCAGCGTGGCTAGCACGTCGCGCACCAAGGTGCGTATTGGTCCGGGCAGATGGTAGACGATTTTGTCCGCGATTTGGTGGGGAAATGTCAGCTCTGCTTTGGCGGTGTCCTCCGGATAGTCGTCTTGGATGAACCTGCGCGTGCGGCGTACCATTACGGATTCCAAGCGGCGGTGCAGTGTGGCCAGTTGCGCTTCGTCGAGCCGATTGGCTTGGCGGCATAGCTCGGTCAGTTCGCGTCGCTGCTGCGCCGGAAGTAGCGGCAGAGTGATTGTGAGGATCTCCGCGAGGTCGTGGCCGCGGTTCTGGATGGGGGTTGCGGTCAGGCTGAATACCCGAGGCGGCGATGATGCGACAGATGTCAGAGCGGTGCACAAGGCGTCCCGCCAGGTAGTGTGGTTGCGTAGCCAGTGCGCCTCGTCGAGCACCACCACTTGATAGGGAAAAGTGTAAGGGCTGGTCGTGGTTGCTGCGTTGATCTCCTTGACCAGCATGTGATAGCTCAGCACGTCGGCATGGAGGTTCCAGTCGGCGAGCCGCCTGCGCCACATCGGCACCAGGTTGGCCGGGCAGACGACCAGGACCTGTTCGTCGCGATCGCGGACTGCTCGTCGGATGATCTCACCCGCGATATAGGTCTTGCCCACGCCGACGTCGTCGGCGATCAACGCACCGCCGTACTGGCGTTCGATCTCCAGCGCGCGTGCGACTGCGTCACGCTGCCAAGCGGTGAGCCCGAGCTTGTCGTCGGCGTTGACATCTTGGCCGAACAGTTCGAACAGCATCCGCAGGAACACCAGCTCATGCGGATAGCAGGCGAACTGCTCCTCAATCAGGCCGGCGAGATCGAAGTCGGTTGCCTCGTCCCACACGGCGCTCGCATATTGGGCTGCCTTCCACGCGCTGGCGCCGGTTAGTGTCACGCTGCATTCTTCGTTGCGTTCCATGCCTCCTAGAGTGAGGTTGGCTGAGCCCACCACTGCCAGCGGCGTGAACCTGTAGCCGTGTTGCGCGAATACCTTGCTGTGCACGAACGCTTTCTCGTGCCGTCGGCAATGGAAACGAGGCTGGCGCAGGATGTCGGCCAGTCCGAGCAAAAGGGTCTGATCGTCTTGCGTCATGGGAACCTGCGCCAGTTCGGCGCGGAGGTAGTCGATGTTGCGATCGAGTCGGCGTCGCAGTGCCGTGGCTGTGTCGGTGAATGGGTCGGGCAGCGTGATCTCAATGGCCTCATCGTAGGAAACGGCCAGCAGAAGCCGTACCTGGCTGCCGTGCTTGATGGCGGCACGCAGTTCAGCCTCGGTCCGTAACAGGCCGTGCAGGCTGACGTATCCCGCGACCAGTGTCACCAGTGGCGGATAGGTTGACGAGCCTGGCGTCAGCCATTGCGCCAGGCTTCGCGCGACAGTCTGGCCGGCGCGGTTAAGCCACAGTGCAGACATCATTTCTCACCGTCCTGGCTAAAAAAGGTTGCCCTGTTCGATGCCTTCCCTGCCAGGCAACGGCGGGATGGTGCGCAAGTAGGTGTCGATCGTCTGGGCGAGTAGCCCGGGTCGATACTCATCGAGCCGGTCCCGTGCGTGTCGTTCGTCCAAGCTCGGCTCGGGTGGAGCCAGCTGATGAGCGTCCAACACCTGTGGCGTGGGGCGCAGCTCCTCGTACGCTTGGCGCGTCCAGCCGTGCCCGCGCTGTATCGTTGCGGCAGTGCCTGGCGTCATCAACGCGTAGTGCGGCAGATATCCTTTGACCGGGTTGATGACCAGGTTGTGCAGCGTCATCTCCCGGCTGGGGAAGGTCACTCCGTTGTCGCGCAGGTCCGCTACCAGCCCCACGGTCTTCGATGCGGACGCCAACGCATGCAGACATGCCGGGCTGCCGAACCGGCCGTTGGCCATCGGCATCACCCGTTCTGCGGTATACGGTGACGGGCGACCTACCGGCGCGAACTCCGACAACGCGAGTACGGCCTGCTTATAGCTGGTGGACCGCTCCAAGGCCTTCAACTCGCGGTGAACGCCCCGTGCTCCACCGAACACCTCGCCGGCGATCATGTGTGTTAGCCAATGTCCGAGAAACTGATCGGTCATCGACTCTGCCGGATACCGCGCCAGCATGGCGGCGAATACATCAATCATCGACGGGAATGGCAGCAGGTCCTGATGCACAATGCCCAGCCGCTCCAGATAATCCAACGACCTGGTAACGCTCTCGACAACTTGTAAGGTGATCTCCTCTACTAGTTGTGCGTCAGTGTTGCGTGCCCGCGCTCCTCGCAATTCTGATGGGAGAAAATGCTGGTACAGCCGGTTCACCGAACGCGGGTTCACCACCTTACCCATATTGCGGACCGTTGCCTGCCGGAGAAGCGGATTGACAAAATCTCGCTGAAGTGGACGGAACCGAGAGGTCAGCAATGAGATGTGGAATTGCTCCGACTTGAGCGCCGTATGTGTTACTTTTTCGTTGCGCCGGAGAAAACAACGTTCAGCCTGCTCTTCGGTACCGGTTATCCATTCAACACGAACCTCGAAGTTGTTGATCTGACTGGCAGTGTCGGCCAACTGCTGCACGAGACCTTTACGCTGCTCGATTCCGGCGCGCTCCAGTAGATCCTCAATCGGGGCACCAGCCAGCAACGCGCCCAGCGGGATGTCGCCTTGTACATTCCAACTCGTGGGGCGGAACCGAACCCCACCGTGATGGGTTATACCAACACTGACGGCCAAGTTCGGACCATTCATCGCAGACCACTCATCTTCAGGAATATACGGTGGCCGCTGACCGATCGACGCTACCAAAGCCGTTGAACGTTGATTGCCATCGATCAGGAAGTACTCAGCGTCAGTAGCCTGAAGATAGCGGCCACCCTGCGGCCGGTTCTGCTGGTCGGGTACCCAGAACAGCAGGGATCCCCAAGGACAGTCCTCGATGGTTGATTCGATCAACTGTGCCACCCAACCCGCATGGCGCTGGAACACGCGCTGGCACTCTAAGACATCGACACGCCCGCTCATCAACAATTCAACGAGTTCACCGATCTTGTACGTATGTTGACTCATGGTCGAACCTCCAGTGCTGAGCTTGTAAAACTGGACGTCCAAGAACCTAAAGTGGCCCACCGACAGACCGACGATGCTGCGCGGTATTCTCGTCACAGCTTGTGAAAGTTTCGCCAATCAATCAGGCGAAACGTTAACATTGATGTTTCTGTGAGTTACGTGCACTGGACCATCGCGGCAGCGAGGTATCGTGCGGGAAGTGTGTCACTCGAATGGGTGTAACCGAAGGTGTACGGTCAAACTCTGACTTTCGATGGCTCAAGCCCATGTTTCTTAGGCGTCGCCTGCTAGAGCTGCTGTTCGTCTCAGCGGTCGTCTAGCTGGCCTCGCAGGGCTGCGACATCGGCTTGACTTGGACCTCGACCCGAGGTCCTGTTCGTGCCATCCCGTGTCGGTTTGGATCGCCAATGATTGGAGGCGCAGTGTGATCGGCACACTGCGCTCAACGGCACCGTCGCCAGGTAGCTGAAGCGACCATTCGGGCGATGTCGATCAAGCGCCACGCGCGCGCGGCCCGAAACTGTCGGCGCCCGGAGTTACCGTGCGCGTATGACTCAACTCGCTGCATTATGGAGTGATGGTCCGATCGTCGCGCTTGACCTGGAGACCACCGACGTCGACCCGCACCGGGACCGTATCGTCACCGCGTCCGTCGTTACGGTCGCCCCGCAGCCGGGGCAATCGCCGGCTGTGCACAGCTACACCTGGCTTACCGATCCAGGAGTTGAGATACCAGCGGACGCGACCGCCATCCACGGCATCACCACCGAGCAGGCACAGCGCGATGGCCGCCCAACCGCCGAGGTCATCGCGGAGATAACCGCCTACCTGGCTGAGGTATGGACCCTGACTAGCCCGCTGTGCGCGTTCAATGCCCCCTTCGACCTGACCATGCTCGACGCCGAACTCCGGCGCCACCACCAACGCAGCCTTGCGTTGAGCGGCCCGGTGATCGACCCTCTGTGCATCGACCGCCACCTCGATCCCCGCCGCACCGGTCGCCGCACTCTCCGCGACGTGTGTGTCCACTACGGAGTACGCCTCGACCAAGCCCACGACGGCACCGAAGACGCGCTCGCCGCAGCTCGGCTAGCCTGGCGGCTAGCGACGAGTCGCCCCACCCAGATCGGCCTGGTCGCACCGCGCGAACTCCATGGACAGCAGTCCCGCTGGTTCCGCGCGCACCAGACAGACTTCGCGGACAAGCTCGACTGGCGTGCCCGCAAGCTCGTCAACGAGGGAGCCAACGCGACCGAGGTCGCACGGCTGCGTGACCATGCTACCGACACTCGCGCGGCAGCGAAAACCTGGCCGTTGCTGCCCGAACGAACCGTGGCAGCACAGCCAACGCGTCGTCGTCTCCCACCTCGCCCCGGCGGACCCCGCCTGTCCCACGCGAGCTGGACCCGTGAAGACGAAGCAGCCCTCCACGATCAGTGGCTCAGCGCCAGCACCACAACCGACGCAGAAGCGTTACGTGTCGAACTCGCGGAACACCACGGCCGCTCGCCCGGCGCGATCCGTTCCCGCCTACTCAAACTCCGCTGTGATCCCGAAATGCCCGGACACACCTGCGACGAACGACGCGCCGCCGAACTCAAACAACGCTACGACGCAGAATACGGGCGGTGAAACCGATGACCAATGAGATCGACATCCGCCTGACTGGCGGGTGGCCCGCATTAACCGAGGCCCTGAAACTGAAGGATTGCCCGCTCAAGTCATGGTTGGTTGAGCGCTTCCCGTCCACGAACACGAAGGCCGTGTTCCAGGCGTACAAGAACTCCGTAGGCCCGATCCGGGTTCCTGCCAGCGCGGAACCTGCCGGTGGTGGCAGCGGAGCAATCGGTGGCAGCTTCGATTACCTGGTGCGCTTCCTCGTGGACCCGCACCCGGACATTGAGCTGCCCGCGGCCGGGGCACGCCGGTTCGGCGGTCGAATGCCAACAGCCGTGGCTGAACTCGCGGCACGCGTTGGTGCTCAGCCACCGCCTCTCGGCGAGTCGACGAGTGACACCGCCGCGACCCGATTTGACGGACCCTGTGTTCCCGAGCCCCGCGATACCGAACTGCTGGCGCGTAGCTGCTGGGCGCTATCCCTGCTCACCGAACTGTATCGGGGCGTGCCACCAGAGCGTTCGCCACTGGCCGTCGCGGTGAATCCCCACACCGTTGACGCCGAGGCGCTGCTCGCTCTTGCCTCGGCCGCCGCGTTAGACCAACTCGCCGCCCTACGAGAGCAAGCCGAGACGATATTGCTGCCTGCGCTCGCTTCCAAACGCGGCCCCTGGGCTGTCGGACCGGTATTTTCCGGTTCCGCTCTGATGAACGCCGACGCTGATCTCATCGCCGCCGGAACCTTGGTAGAGATCAAGACCTTACTCGGCAGCAAACGTCAGGACGGCACCCGTTACGCGACCCTGGACGCCCAAGTGCTATTCCAAATGCTCGGCTACGTGCTCCTGGATTTCGACGACGAATTCGGCATCCACGAGCTGAAGCTGTTCAACGCGCGCTATGGGCACCTCGCCACCTGGCCAATCCAAGAGCTGCTGGACATACTCGCTGGCCGTCCCATAGAGCTGGCCTCATTGCGCGCTGAATTCAAGCAGTTCCTCCGGACCGGAGGCCAGCAAGCAATCCGGGCGCGCGCGTAGCCAACGACCTAGCCAGACCGCGTGCGGGCCAGACCGCCACTCACAGCGGTGTGGCCTGGCCCCAGGCAACGCCGCCACAGTGGTCGTGAACGAGCAGCACAGCATGGACATTGAGTAAACCAACAGCCGTTTCGGTGTCGTGGATGAGCTGTTACTCGGGCGACCCACTGGCCTTTCGCAGAGATATCAACTCTGACGTGTGATCGAGCGCTTCCGTCGTACTCGCGTCCTGTTCCTCTTTCGGTAACCGGACCAAGGCAAGCTTCGACTTGCACTGCTCGCGTAGGGCGTCGCGGTCAAACCAGCGCAGCGGATGACAGGGGTCAGTCGGGTTGTAGAATCCCTCGACGACCACTTTCCATGACCTGGATGCGTTGTTGTTGGACAGGTCGTGCTGGCCCCAAGCGAGTGCGGTGTTGATACTGCCGGCAACAGCGCTGCCTTCGCGGCTACGGCCATATCGATCCTGGAAGGTGGTGTTCGTGGAGACCTGTCCGACGGAGATACTGACGTCCTACCGATGAGCCAGCCTTCCATGCGGATAGGTGCTACAGATTCGCTACAGGCGTCGCTGTCACAACGGTATCTGTCCACTTAGGACTAAAGTGCGGGGGCACCGGGCTCCATCTGGGCTCGTGTGTCGAAGAACTGCCGGCACAGGTTGGCGCCACGGGAACGGGATCTACCGTATGAGCTGCACAAACCGGCATGGGTCGGCACTCGGCGGCGCTACCTGAAAGGTGGAGCTGCGGACTTTTAATCCGTAGGTTCTGGGTTCGAGCCCCAGGCGGCCCACTCGCAAACACCGGGTTTGACCTGGTTTTTCTCTGGTTTGATGATCATCTTTGCTGGTGTGAATGGCGCTGTGGTGCTCCGTGGGTGCTCAATTTTCACTGGTGTGCTGGCGCTGGTCCGGAGTGGACAGTGGTCGGCGTAGGTGAACGGCGTTGACTGGCCTGCCTTTCTGGTTATCGACAGTGACTTCGTGGTGGTGAATGCTTGTCGGGGCTAGTTACGGACGGTATGCCTCGTTGTGTCGTCGTGGCCCGGGCTTGCACTTTCGGAGCGTGGGTCTGTCGGCGGTGTGTGCGGGACTGTCGGTGCGTCGATTGATGGGGCAGGGGTGCGTTATCGCTGGTTGATGGGCTTGCGCTTTCCTGGCAGGGAGTTGCTGCGGACAGGTTTCCAACGAGTTCACGGTAGTTTCGGTGCTGGTTGCCTTGGAACGATGCCGTCGCATGGTCGGGTGTTGCCGGGTCGGGGTCGTCTGTAATTCCGGGAACTGTCAGGGCTGGGATGCACAATCGGCGCCGCAGGACAACATCGGTCGTTGGGAGATGGCGTGCTGTGCCTATCAGTAAGAGGTTCGTCGTGATATGGCGCGGGCCGAGGGCTTCATGGTTGTGACCACGGTCTGCATCGTGTTGGTATCTGGAGGGCTGTGGCATCTGGGTACCGTCTTGACGGGCGAGGGGACTCTGCTTGCGTGGCTGGCGGCGGGACTGGTCGGTGCGCATGGGGCGTTGATGATTGCCTGGGGGAGCACCTTCGTGTTCCGGGTACAGCGCGCGAAGCTCCGCGTAGCGCTCCGGGACAATCGTCGTGATTTGTTCTTCGGGATACCTATTGCCGGGTTGGGGTGGGCAGGTCTGCTCAAGGACTACGTCCACGGCTGGTACTTCGTGGGCAGTGCGCTGCTGTTTGTCGTGGCGGGTGCTGCTGCCTGGTATCTGTACGTGTTGCCGATTCCGGCTATCGTGAACCGGTTTTACGACGACTTCTTCGCCAGCCGTATCACCCCGGAGCGCCGTGCTGCGCGTCGCCAGTACATGCGGCACCAGTTCGGGATCGGTCATGACAAGACTACCAAGGTAGGGCGGCGGGCTCGTCGTCAAGCGAGGCGTTCCGAACGTGCCGCTATGCGGCGTCGAATCTCGAAATACAAGACGTCTAATCGTTGCGGGTCAGGAGGTTGTTGACGCGTCCTCTTGGTTCGGTTGCGGCTGGAGTTCGATGCGGCCTTGAGTGGAAGCTGGTAGGTCTTGCCCGTCGCGGACTCGTCGCAGGTTCCGGCGATAGGCGTCGATCTTGAGGTCGATGAGTTCCAAGTTGCTCTTGAGCTGGTTGATCGAGTCGATGACCTTGCCACGGTGCGCGGTGAGCAGCTTGAGACGTTCGTGTTCGGTCTCGGTGCCCTCACGTAGTAGGGCCGCGTAGCGGCTGAGGCTCTCTATCGGCATCCCTGTCTCACGCAGTCTGCGACAGACGATGAGCCATTCGATGTCGTTTTCGGTGTAGCAGCGTCGCCCAGTCGGGCTTCGTTGAGGCTCGTCGACGAGCACACCCTCTGATTCGTAGTAGCGCAGGGTGTGGATGCCCAGTCCGGTCTCGCGGGCGGCTTCGCCGATGGAATACGTGGCAGGCATTCAGCCCCATCTCCTTGATCTAGAGTTGACTCTAGATTCTAGCGTCCGGGTGCATGGATGCTTCGCGACCAGTCTCCACCGGTGGATGGCGCGCTCGTGGTGGCCGCCTGCGGCTTGCAGCGCTGTTGGGCGCGCTGAGTGCGGCTCCGTCGCTGGCCATCGACATGTATATTCCGGCTTTACCGAACCTTGCGGCCGATCTGCGCGCCTCGCCGGGCCAGGCACAGCTAAGCCTGACCGGATTCCTCGTGGGCCTCGCGCTGGGTCAACTGGTCGCAGGACCAGTCAGCGACATGTTGGGACGGCGCAAACCGATTCTGGTCGGTATCTCCGCCTTCGCCGTTGGATGTGCACTGTGCGCCGCCGCTATTAATGCGCCCATGCTCGTCATCGTGCGCGTTGTGGCCGGTCTCGTGGCGTCTGCGGGGTTGGTCATCGCGCGTGCCGTCGTTACCGATCGATATCAAGGACCGGACGCCGACCGCTTCTTCGCCGCGCTGCTGGCGATCGCTGGCTTGGCACCATCATTGGCGCCTCTCGCCGGTGGCGTGTTGCTGCAAGTGATCGATTGGCGCGGTGTTTTCGCCGTGATCACTGTCCTTGCCGTAGCCATCGGAGTCGGCTCGTTCGTGTGGCTCCCGGAATCCCTGCCCCGCGAACGGCGCAGGACCAGCTCGGAGCAAGGAACGCGGGCTTCGACACGGTCCCTTCTCACCAACCGGGACTTCGTGAGATTCGCCGCCGCAGTGGGACTAAGTTTTGCGTCCTTGTTTGCAGTGATCTCTGGAGCTCCCTTCTTCCTAGAACAGACATATGGTCTGACGGCACTACAAACCAGTATCGTGCTGGCGATCAACGGCCTCGGCATCGTTCTCGCGGGGCAAGTCAGCACTCGATTGGTCACCCGAACCGGGCCGTGGAAGCTGGTGTTGGCCGGGTTCGCCGTCTCGGGTTCGGGCGGGATCATTCTCCTCACCGTCCACGTGATGCATGCCGGTCTGTGGGCGGCGTTGATCGGGCTGTTCCTGGCGATGTCTCCGGTCGGGCTGGTGCTGCCGAACGCGACGAGCCTCGCTATGGCGACCCGACCAGCGCGAGAGCGAGCCGGCACAGCCTCGGCTGTGATCGGCGTCGCCCAATTCGCATTCGGCGGGATCGCAGCACCACTTGCCAGTGCCGGCGGCGCCACGGCACTTCCGATCGCCACAATGGCCCTCGTCTCCGTGGTCGCTGGTATCGGACTAACAACGAGCCGAATCGCTGCGCAACACGACGGTAGGCTCAACGACGACGCGGGGAACCAGGCATGACGCACGCCAACGCGCCACTGTCAGTTGAAGGGCGTCGCCGGCTTGTGCAACGTTGCCGGACTCGGCCGATCGCTCACGTCGCCGCGGAGATGAGCATCTCCCGTGCTTGCGCGTCGAAGTGGGTCAATCGGTGGCGACGACACGGCGACGCGGGGCTCACTGATCGTTCCTCGACACCCCACCGGAGCCCGCAGGCGGCACCAGCATGGATCATTGAGCAGATCGAGGTCTGGCGACGCGAGCACAAGTGGCCCGCGCAACGCATCACGGACGAACTCGCCGACCTGGGCCACAAGTTCAACCGCCGCACCGTGACTCGGCACCTGAATCGACTCGGTCTCGGACGGCGTCGGTTCATCGACCCAGGCGGGGACAACAACCGCAAGCCCGGCAAAATCACCGCCCGCTGGCCTGGGCACATTATGCACCTAGACGTGAAGAAGGTCGGCCGGATCCCGGACGGAGGCGGATGGCGAGTCCATGGCCGCGACAGCGACCAGGCCAGGGCCACAGGCCGCGCCAAATCAGCCGGAGCAAGACGCGGCTACATCTATCTGCATTCCGCTGTTGATGGTTTCTCCCGGCTCTCCTACACCGAATCCCTCAACGACGAGAAAGGACCAACGGCCGCCGCGTTCCTGGCCTGCGCGAAGGCCTGGTTCGCCGCCCACGGCATCGCCCACATCCACCGCATCGTCACCGACAACGGCGCGTGTTACCGCTCTAACGACTTCGCACGGATAGTCGGGCAACCAGACGCGGCATCAGACGACTCGGCCGTACACCCCACGCCACAACGGGAAAGTTGAGCGCTACCAACGCATTCTGGCCGAGGAACTGCTCTACGCCCGCGAGTTCTCCAGCGAAACCGCCCGCACCGCCGCGATCGCCGTATGGAACATCCACTACAACTGACGTGGTCATTTGACGTTGGGTCCTGGCGCTGCAGGCTTGGGGCCAAGGGACCACGGTCGGATCGCTCGACTACAACTTGCCGCCGCGTGGCTGGCTCACTGGTAGCTTGTGTCCGCCGTGGTCCCGCCGCGCGGAGTGGCCCAAGAGAGGTCTGCTGTGCTGGACGTCAGTCTGCCCTCCGCGCTCCCACTGAACATGTAGCGAGAGGGAAGTGCATATGGACCACGATGTCGTCATCGGAATCGATCCGCACAAGACCAGTTGGTACGCGGCGGTCGTTGACGGCCGTCACCGACTGCTTAGCGAACTCCGTGTGTCCGCGAGTCGTGTCGGTTACCGAGAACTACGGCGCCTTGCCCGCCGCTGGCCAAATATCCGTTGGGCTATCGAGGGCAGTAGCGGCCTCGGCCGCCCGCTGACGCAACGCTTAGCCGACGACGACATCGCTGTTATCGACGTGCCATCGAAGCTAAGCAGTCGGGTCCGCGAACTGGCCACCGGACATGGCCGCAAGACCGACCAAGTCGATGCCCGCTCAGTCGCTGTTGCCGCCCTCAACGGCAGCGACCGTCTCCATCAGTCCGACGAGCAGGCCGAGACCTTGCGGTTGCTCAGCGAACATCGTGACGAATTGGTCCGACGTCGCACCCAGGTCGTCAATCGGCTCCATGTGCTGCTCTCACATCTCATCGATGGTGGGGCGCCGACCTGGCTCACCGCTGACCGCGCCGCTGCGCTGCTTGGTCGGGTTCGGCGCGCCTGCGGGGCCCGAGCCACCCGGCGCACGCTCGCGGTCGACCTGGTCGCCGAAGTCCGCCACCTGAACAAAAAGATCAGCACCGCCGAAGTCCGCGTGTCGAATGCTCTTGATCAACTTGAACCATCGCTGCTGCAACTCCCCGGAGCTGGGCCGGTCCTGACCGCCCGCATCATCGGCCGGGCCGGATCCCTCGCACGTTTTCCCAGCGCGGACCACTTCGCCTCCTACTGCGGCACCGCGCCCATCGAAGTGTCCTCTGGCGACGTAACCCGACATCGCCTCTCCCGCGCCGGTGACCGTCAACTCAACCACGCGTTACACCTCATCGCGTTGAGCCAAATTCGCTGCCACGAACCAGCCCGCGCCTATTACCAGCGGAAACGAGAATCCGGCAAAGGACACCGAGAAGCCCTACGATGCCTCAAACGACGACTTGCCACCGTGATCTACCGCCACCTCGAAGCTGATCAATCGGACAAAATTCCAGCAACCAATTGGCAGAGAGGGACTGACGCTAACAACTAGCAAGATCGAGATGTAATGTTGACCGATCACTTGTAACGTTGGCACACAGCTCGGCGAACGGTTGCTCGTACTGGTCTGTGGCGGTTAACTTGCCGCTGGTGAGTTGCAAGTCGCGGGTGTTTCCGCTTTTCGGCGCCGATCCCGTGCGCCGCGATGCCGCTCCATGTATCTGACCAGAGTCGGCAAGGTGACCTGTGTCCAGTGTTCGGACTTCGTGTCCGGTCTTGTTGCTACGTGGGAGTGCTTCCTTGCAACCGAATTACTCGACGCGATTGTCCCAAGACGCGAACGATCACCCGCGGCGCGACGCGCCGTTGCAACGACGGCGATCGCTGGTCGAGCTGCCCAAGGCGCACCTGCATGTGCACCTGACCGGCATGATGCGGCCACACACGCTGGCCGAGCTGGCCTCGCGTCACGACGTGGCCGTACCGGCGCCGGTGGAGGACTACCCCAACTTCGATGAGTTCGTCCGTGCTTACCGCGCGGCCCGATCTGTGCTACACACCACCGAGGAGCTGGCCCGGTTGGTCGAAGAAATGGTCGAAGATGCTGCCGAGGACGGGGCAGTGTGGATCGAACCCTCTCTGTCGCTACGTGGCTACCGACCGATCACCGGGGGTGATCAGGACACGCTGCAGGTGGTGCTCGATGCGGCGCGGCAGGCCAGCGAGCGATTCGGCACCGGTGTCGGGGTGATCGTTGCCGCCGAGCGGGGCGACGACCCGGTCGAGGCCGAACGGGCCGCCGTCGTGGCCGGCGAGTACGCCGACCGCGGCGTGGTCGGGTTCGGCCTGGGCGGCGACGAGCGCCACCCGCCCAGTGGGTTCGCCCGCGCCTTCGCCTTTGCCCGCGAATCCGGGCTGCTATCCGTGCCGCATGCCGGCGAGCTCGACGGCCCCCAGTCGATCCGGGCCACCCTCGAACAGCTGAGCCCGCACCGGATCTTGCACGGCGTCCGCGCCGCCGAAGATTCCCAACTCGTGGAGCAGCTCCACGAACAGCAGGTGTGTCTGGACGTGTGCCCGAGCTCCAACCGCGCGCTGGGTGTCACGCCTGACCTGGCAGCCCACCCCCTGCCTACCCTGGTGCGAGCCGGAGTGGCCTGCAGCATCAACACCGACGCAACCCTGCCCTTTCGCACCACTCTGGCCCGCGAGTACGAACTCTGCCGCGCCCAGCTCGGCTTGACCGACCACGAACTCGCTGACGTCGCACGCGCATCCCTCCGCGCCAGCGCCGCACCCGCGCAATTAGCGTCCACCGCCATACACGCCATCGACACATGGATCAGCCGCTGACACCAATCCAGTGCCAGTTGCCGAACCGATTCCGTACGGTGGTGGCCGGTTGAGGATTCGCTAGTGCTGTGACCGCATAGGTTCGCCGGGGCGGTGATGTCTGACCAGCACCACCAGCCCGCGCTGAGCTGCCTGCCTCAGCGCGTCGCCACGCGGTGAAACTGCTGGCAGCATGTGCCCCCTCGCGCGTCATGGCGACGCGTTACACGTCACTCCGGAAGTCTTGTCGATCAAGCCGGGGTCATTGCCGTTGATACCGACACTGACCTGGCCTTGGCCGGGGGGCATTGGAATGCTCTGCGGTTGGTTGGGCGGAAAATTCCCGGATGGGCCGCCGGCGACTTCGTACATCCCCGGCTGGCTCCCATAGACGGTGACATTGAGCGTCACGCCACGGGAGCTGCCGCAGTCCCAGAAGTAGGTCTGCTGGTCAAGCGCGCTCGCTTGCCCCTGCACGACTCCAGCCACGGCTACGGTCAGCACCAACGTGACGAAGCCCCGGCGCATGAAGGTCTTCACGGCGCACCGTCACAGTAAACCCGGGTGCCGGGCCCAAATCCGCCGTCATTACTCGTGAATATCGCGGCGTTGCCGCTCGAGCCGCCATCAAACCGCTCGGAGATACTCCCGCTTCGAGTCTCTTCTCGCGACGGCCCGTTGTCGGGGTTGACTATGACCCGAATGTTTTGGCCAAAGGCTTCTACGAGGATGCCACCACTGCGTGAGGAACCGCAGTCCCAGAAATAGGGGTTCCCCGGTCCGATGATCTCTGCGTGTGCTGTCCCGGCCAGTGGCACGGCCAGAACGCACGAGGCAAAGACCGCGAACGCGCCACCTGTCAGGTGCCTCATGTCCTCAACCTCCCCAAATGTCAACATCGCACTGCTGCATCGTGGCAGCCGAAATGCACATGACGCAACAGGCATGGTGTGGAACAGTAGCCGCGGTAAGGAAGTCGGCAAGAGCCGCCAACGCTCACATCATGGCAGGTCAGCGACGCAGCAATGGGCAGGCACGGCCACCTATTCGGTACACGATCGTGGCCGGGAAGCAGGCGTGACCAACAGCGGGAGTGTCAGCCGTGCTGACGGCGCGCTTGCCGAATCGGCCGGGTCTATCGCATGACCTCATCCGATCAGCAGCACACCGTCCCATCCGCTGCTCGGCGCAGTGCCGGTGCCGTGGGTGTGTAGGGCGAGTGCCGCTCCTGTGGTGCCGGTCAACAGTCCGGGATCCTCGTTCCCGTCATCGGCGAGTGTGGCGGCGGTGTGCTCGGCGAGCCGGTCCGCCAGGGCGGTGAGTCCGCAGGCGGGGTCGTCGGCTTGCATCCGCACGGCCAGCTGCAGCAAGCCTGCCGTGCCATGGCAGACTCCGGTCTCGGTTTCCGGTTCCGGCAGATCATGCACTGCCTGTCTGGCCAGCGCGAGCCAGTCCGGCCGGCCCGCGGCCAGCCCGGCGAGCTGTACGGCGCGGGCCACGCCGGGGGCGCCGTAGCACCAGGCGGGCCGGGGACGCGGCAGCGCAACGGGGCGGTCGGTGTAGTCGGCGATCGCCAACGCGGCGGGCCAGTACCGGCCGCGTTCGTCGGTGTCCGACCAGGTGCGGAGGAACTCGACGATGGTTTCGACGGTCTCGATGTGTCTGTCCACACGCACCCCGTTCCGCCACGCTACGGCCAGCAGCGCCAGCGGACCGGGGATGCCGTGTGCCATGCCGAGGTTGGCGTGTCCGGCCCCTGGTGGCGCGCTTGGGTCGGGCGCGCAGGCCACCCACCAGCCGGGCAGGCGGCGGTCGGTTACCGGCCGCACCAGCAACCGGTAGTAATCGAGGATCTCCCGCAGCAGCGCTTCTGCCTGCGCGCTCGCCGGACACCTGCACAGCAGGTACCTGCCTAGCCCGGCCAGCCCGGCGAGCAGGTCGAAGCGGGTGCTGTCCGGCGCCACCGTCCCGCTGGCCAGCCGCTTGCGCTCTTCGTCGAGCAGGGCACCGACGATACCGAAGATCGCGGCGTCCAGCCCGGCGAGCAGCGTGGCGTACTCACCGTCGCGGTGCGCGGCGGCGCACGCGGCGAAGGCCAGTGCCGGGACGCCCGCGGACAGGGTGTGCCTGCCGGTGCCGGACAATGCGGCGTTCGCGGCGGCGAGGTAGCGGTGGGCGACCGGACGCAGGCCCGGGTCGGCGTGCCCGAGTTCGGCGTAGAACAACGCAAGCCCAATCTGACTGTCCAGCGTCGGCCACCGGGCACCATCCGGACCCTGCGGGCAGGTGGTGGCCGGATCGGCTAGCCGCTCGGCGGTGGCGGCGAGCACCGCGCCGAGCCGCACGGACCGGGTACTCATTCGCGGCCTGCTCTGACGCGGCCGCGGTGGGCCGCGATCACCCTGCTGGCCACGGCGTTGGCCCGCTGTTCACTCGCACGGTCGATCCCGATCAGCCGGTTGTGGTGCATGTGCAGCATGCCATCGACCGCGCTGCGGTGCCTTCCGTCTTCCCCCACCGCGTGTAGGGCCGCGGCGTAGTCGCGTACGGCGGGAGCACGGTCCGCGAGGGCGGCGTGGACGGTAGGCAGGGGTGTGCCGGGCAACGCGCCAGCGGTATCGGAGAGCCGGCGCGCCAGCTCGGTGGCCTGCCGGACATGCCGGTGCATGCCGTCGTAGTGCCAGACGGCGCTGCCTCGGTACCAGTCGGCCCAGCCCGGATCGAGCAACCGGAGCAGGTCGACGAAGTTCACTGCGGCGAGCACTTCCGGTGGCAGGGGTTCGGCCGGGTCGTGCAGCAACGGCAACTGGGCCAGCGCCGCGGCACTGTCGGCGCAGAAAACGCGCTCGGCGGCGGCCAGCACGGCAGCGCCGCCGTACCGATCCTGTTCCGGTTCATAGGTGTCGATGGTGAGCCTGCGCAGCAGCCCGCAGGCGCGCAGATCCGTGGCCCACGCGTGCAGTCGCGGGAGCAGCCGCTGGTTGAGCAGCTCCGGCGGGCCGTGGAAACGCACCCGCACATGCGGATCGGGATCGGCGTAGCGAATGAAGAACCAACGAAGCTGCCCATCCAGGTCCAGTAGCCGCGGCAGGTGCTGGATGAGCAGCTCGTGGTGGCGCTGTGGCCTGCTGTAGAGCTTCGCGAACAGCCACTCGCCGCCGGGCGCGACGGCTACCCGCGTGGCCGCGGGCCTGGTCGCGGAACGAGTTTCTGCTCTGGCACGGCGGCGAACTCGCAGTGGCACCACGATCTCGTTGGCATGCCCGTGCAGCCAGCCGAGTTCGGACTCCTCCCGGTGGGCGGTCTCCACGAAGACCAGGTCGGGTTTGCGGCGCAGTTCATCGCGCAACAGCCGCCGGTGCAGCGGCATGCCGAGGTTCAGCTCGACACCGTGATCAAAGTCCCGAACCTGCACCAGATCCGGGACGCTGAGCTGCTTCTGCCACTGTGCCACCGCGGCGTCCCACTGCAGGTCATCGAAGCCAGTCCCGTCCCGCGCGGCCTCGACGAGCCTGGGCGCCGGTCGCCAGCGTGCGGGCGCAAGCACCGTGCGGCCATGGCGTACCCGGGGCAGGTAGGGCAGGCAGTCCACGCCGCCCCAGCGCCACGGCGAGAGGGTGCGCGTGCCGTATCCGCCGAGTTCGCGCACGAGGCGGGCAGCGTTCGGGGCGTGCTTGTCGGTGTCGAGCATCTGCGGGCAGGTGACGGTGATCAGCCGACCGTCGCGCAGCGAGGTCAGGAACAGCCCATCGTGGTCGGCGGCGATCCCGATGTCCTCGATGCCGAGCACGTCCGGGCGGTCGCGGTCGTCGAAGGTCCCGATCGCCAGGGTGTGGTCCACCGCGCGAGCCACCCGCATGATGTTGACATGCCGGGCAGCCGTCGGTTCGAAGCTGAGCTGACCGTGCAGCCGCGCGTCGCCGGCGAAGGGCTGCACCGCGGCAGGGTCGCCGCCCTCGACAAGATAGCCGAACCGGCCGAACAGCGCGCCCGTCCCGTTGGCCATCGCCGAGGCGCAGACCAACCGGAAATCGCCCCGCTCGACCGACGCTACCGACGGAGCGAGAAGCTGGAAGGTCAGCTCTGCCGTGGCCGGTGCGGGGGCTGGATCCCCAGGCGCTGCGAGCGCGGCGATCGTGGCCTCGTCCAGCACGATCTCGTCGGAACCAGACAGCAGCGCCTGTTGCACCAGCTGCCCGCAGATCCGGTCCCGCCGCCGGTCGTCCTCGGTGCCGGGCGCAGTGAACCGGCTGGCCGGCGGTTGCTGGTAGCCGGCTGGCGGGCCGATGCCCCGCTCCGGGTCCAGCGCGTCCTTGACCGGGACGCTGGCGCCGATCCCGTAGGCGTCGACGAACGCGTAGTACCACTGGGTGAGGTGCCCCGCCGCACCCTCCGGCGGGGACAGCCGCAGCAACGTCGCGGCGACCGACTCGGCCTCGGCCGCCACCGCCTGCGGCAGCCGCAATCGCGCGTCGGCACGCAGATCGACTTGGATCGGTGTGGTGCCGGCCGGGTGCAGTTCCCGTGCCGCGGAGGTTGCCGCATCCCATGCTGGCCGGCCCGCACCAAGCGATGCCCTGGCGTAGCTCTCGAAGAGGGCGGCGATCCGTTGCAGCTGCGCGGTTTCCGGTGCCGGGGTTCGGTGCAGTACCGCAAGCACCCTGCGCATCGGGTCGGGCGCGGTGAGCGTCGCGGACAGCTCGGTCTGCAGCAGCCCGGCATCGACCAGTCCCGCTACCAGGGCCACCGCTCGTTCCCTCTCCGTACCAGGGAATGCTTCGGCGAGCTGGTCGAGCAGCGCGGCACAACCGATCGGGGTGCGCGCAGCCGCCATCACCAACCACACCGGCGCAGTGGCCCGCACGGACTGTTCCTGCGCCGACTCGGCACCGAGACCACGACGTGCGACATAGGGCAGCACGAGTCGCCCAGCCCGCTCGAACACCAGGTCGTTGGCGCACACTCGCAGGCACCGCAACACCTCGGGGCGCCGCTGCAGCTGGGCTACCACCGCGGCGAGCCACTCGCCATCCGGGCGAACGCCCTTGCCGTGCGCCGTCCCGATCTCCGCCTCGCCCCGCTCGGCGAACTCCCCGACCGCGACTCCGGCGAGCACCCCGAACGGCGTCGGGCGCCCGCTCATCCGCAGCAAATACCGACACGCGGCGTACGCGGCACGGCGCAGCTGCGCGGTACTCAGCTCGATGCCCGAGTCCATCCTGCGCAACACGGTGGCCAGCGACTCGCTGGAGACCTCAAGCGCCTCCCGGACCACCGGATCAGCGACCACCGCGCGCAACAGCCACGCGTCGTCAACCGGCTCTCGGTCCCGATACGGCAGCGTACCGCTGCCGTACGGCAGTACCGGTGTCCGCAAGTAGACCACCCCCAATGCGGAATACCGTTCTTCCGTACCCACACAAATCCCCTCGCGACCCTCAGGCACCACCCCGGCGCTCCTGCGCAATACCGAACCACCGTTGTCAAGAGCAGACTAAATCGACCTGATAGCGAATCCGGGTGACTCGTGTCATGATGGCGATGCCATCGCGATCGGCACGACCAGCACACCTGCGATGAGAGTTGGGAATATGCAAAACACACTCGCCACCCGGAACCGGGACGAACACGACATGTTCGACCTCGAGCTGAAGGTCGTCCCGGCGGACGTGCAGCAGGCCGAGGCATCCAATGCGGATCCTTCGTTCAGCAGCTGCCCGGAATGCAGCAACCCGAGCTGGAAGTGCACCCCGCCGTTCCGTCGCTGACCACACAGAAAGCACCGAGACGAATCACCAAGAACCCTGGGGATGCTCGAAGCGTGCACAGCGGACAGCCGCTGAACACCACGATACGGGCGAAAAGCCCACATGACCGGTCCGCGCCGGACCGAATTCGCGGGAAGGACTCGGCCACCGGCAGCCACGCCTGGGAAGCCACGCGGAATGCATATCGGAGACTCCAGCACACACTCCACCGGCCGGGGTCTCATTGACGGCTGGGTAACCGGACTCGCGACCCGGATACGCCAGGCCCGGCCCGCAGATCTCCCCGCGCTCGCCGGGATCCTGGCATTGGCCGGGGTCCCGCTGCTCAGTGGTGTCCGCCACGCCGTCGAAGACGGCAGCGCCGCAACCGCGCTGCACGCCGGACTCGACGATAGTCCGCAAGCCTTCATCGCGGCCGCCGCCCCCGCGACCGGCGACCTTGACCGGGCCATCACCGAGGTCGCTCCGGCGGTAAGCCTTGTGCTCGTCGCAGAACACGATCGGCACGGCATAGTCGCAGGGCTAATGGCGGCACCACCAGTATATCTACTGGCGCATCTGCGCACCGACGCCGATGCCTCACGAGATCACGAACAACTGCGCACCTTACTGCTGCGCTGCACAAAAATCCAGGCAATGGCGGTCACCGAACCCGCCCGCGGGCACCGCCTCGGCGCCGCACTATTACACCGCTGCTGCGCGGTATACCGACGCTGTGGACACCGGCTCGTCTACGGCCAGACACCACCGAACCGGGATCCTGCCGAATATTACCGCCAAGAGGGATTCGACGTACTCGAACCGGGCGAACCACTCGACCTGGAACCCGCCTGCGGCCTCCACACCCAGCTCACACCAGCAGCCACCGAACGGATCTGCATCTTCCTGCAATCACCGCCGGGACTGTGAAGCGAAAACGAAGGTGAGTGGGCGGGCTTTGGGCGCGGTGTTCAGTGGTTACCGGCGGACCGGCACCACGCCATCGGATGTCGCCATGGGCCTGGTGAGGCGGGCTGCTTCTGGAGTGGTGAGCAGGGCGACGATGGTGACCGGAGCGCCGCAGTGTGGGCAGTCGCGTTGCGCGGTCGGTCTCGGCCGTGCGTCTGCTGAGGTGAGCACCGCCGGCGCTGCCGCCGGCTGATGATCGCGGGCGCCGCGTTCGCAGCGCGAAGCGGCGGCGCTCTTGCAGCGCGGGAGCAGTGGCGCCGGTTGACGGGAGTGTCAAGAAAACGGCAACGGCGCCTCTGGCCTGTGATGCTGGTAAGCGCTCGTGATCGACCGACCTGAATGCCTCGTTCGGGCGGAGGACGGTGTCACTGCTTGTGATCGTCACCGGGTGCGTAGCGGCTCCAGGTGCCGCCGGTCTCGGCGCGGAGCCAGGTGGTGTGCGTGTCGTGGTAGCCGAGCATGCTTGCGATAACCGGAGCTGGTGCCTGTAGCACGAGCTAGCGGAGCGCGGAGGTCCGGCCGGGCTGGACAGCGACCCCGTAGTGGCGCAGGAGCTCGCCGAGTGGTTGTGACCGCATGGGTTGACCTGCGCGACGGCCGGGGAACAACCAGGGTGTGTCTGCGTTGGGGCCCTGAAACGCCATGCGTTGGGCGCGGAGCTCGCGCAGCAGGCCGGCCAGGGGCTCGGGAACGGGTGTGGGCGGATCACCGATCCGCAGCAGGATGGTGGCCTCCTCGAGGATGAGGTCGTCGGTTCTGAGCAGCGCGATCCGGCTGACTGGTTGGGCGTAGAGCAACACGAGCAGGCCGACGACCCGTTCCCGCAGGGGGATCTCGCGACTCTCGACGAGCTTACGGATCACTTCTTCCTTGCGGGGTGTCAGATAGAGCTGTGTTGTCGTGAGCTGCGCGTGCCCGAGGACGAGCTGGACGTCCGTCAGCGGCAGCGACGGGTCCTCGGCCATGCGGTAGGCGGCGGTGTGTCGCAAAGCATGCAGGGTTGCCGCCGTGCCCGCCTGGTCGTTGACACGCTCGAACATGCGGTGCGCAGCGTGGTAGGTCAACGGCCGGACCGGTTTCCGCAGTGTCCACCACAACGGCAGTCGTCGGCCGCGTGGGATGACACCTTCCATCTCCGCTTGGTAGAGCCGTAGCCACACGAACGCGTCGGGGGATGCGGGGAATAGTTGCTGACAACCACCACAGCATGCAGTAGTATGTCCGAAAACTGATCCGTGAACCGGTCGTATAACTGCTTTTCAATAATTACTGTGTAGATATTTGAAGCTCTAGAACTTGATATTTCTAATAGCAAAGTAGAACTTCCAGATTCTTCTGATGACATTACCATGAATGCCGTAACGCAGTCGTTAAGTCATTTTTCTGACGCATAGAGACGAGCGTCTGACAGGTGCTTTTAGGACGTATTGTCCTTCAGCTCTTAGTCAAGGGCCTCCAGTCTGATTACCACATAATCGGGATTTCTACGTCAGCCTGCTGGGGTTCACAGTCGCTTTCGACAGCGACTGGTTCGTCAACCTCACCTCCGGATGTCAGTGGACAGTTCAGATTCCCCAAGGACGGCCAGTCGAATTCCCCAGTCTATGGTGACGTTCAGTAGTGTCCAGGATGCCAGAGTTTCGGCATAGTGTTAGGAGTCGGCAGGTGGCTCGCACGTGGTTATCTATCCAGGTTGAGTTGGTCTCGGGCGGAGGGCAGGTGATGTGGCCCCGACCGGGGCGGGTGTTCGCTGCCGCGCGCAGTCACTCGTTCGCGCAGCTTGCTGAAGCGGTCGACGCCGCGTTCGCCCGTTGGGATCTCGCGCATCTGCACATGTTCACCCTGGCCGAGGGCACGAACCTCTGCCGCGCGCGCGACTGGGACGGCGAACTTCCCGACGAGGCGCTGGACAGCGCAGCGACCAAGCTGAGCAGGCTCAACCTGGGCGAGTAGTTCGCCTATGTATTCGACCTCGGCGACAATTGGGCGCACCTATGCACCGTCGGTTCTGAGCGTATTGATCCGCTCAATACCGTGGGCAGCCAGCCGCAGAAACCGGTGCCTTACTGGGGCTGGGGAACGATCCCGGACCAGTACGGTCGACGCTGGGACAGTGACGACGGCGAAACCCGCGAACCCCGGCAGCCATCCAGCGAGTTCAGTGACCTGCCGCCGATCTTCCCGTGGTGGGGCCCGCAACGACGCCGGTAACCCGCCCGGCTGACAGTCACGGTTCGTAACGCTGGTGGCCGCCAGCGGGGAATCGACCTGTCCACGGTGGGGAGACGAACTGGCCGCGAGTGGGGAATTCCTACTGGCCACTGACATCCGGAGCCCTCGATCTTGAGAATGGGCACGGAACGCCGGCCGGTGATCTGGGCATCTGGCGGCGCGACCACGAGCTGATCCCCGAGCGGTTCCGTCAAGCACCAGCCGGTACGGTGCTTTCCTTCGTCGTTGATGATGTCGATGCGGTGTACGCCGAAGCGCAACGCCGGCAACTGTCGGTCGTGGCTGAGCCGCGCAATCTGTTCTATGGGCAACGGCAGCTGCTGCTCACCGACCCGAACGGGGCACTGGTGGACGTTTCGACCCCGGTGGGCATGTCCGGCGAGTTCGCCGCCACCCTCGTGCAAGATGGCCAGACCATTCGCCAGCAACATTCCTGATGGCTACCCTTCGGGATTACCAGGTAGGCGATGAACCCGCGGTCGTCGCGCTGGGGCTGCGCGCGTGGGAACCGGTCTTCGCCGCCATCGAGGAGCTGCTCGGCGACGAGTTATTCAGTCGGTTGCGGGGTGATTGGCGAGCGGGCCAGGCGCAGGCAGTGCGTAACGTGCTCGCCAATCCCGGCCAGCAGGTGTGGGTGGCCGAGCAGCCCGACGAGACGGTTATCGGTTTCGTCGCCGCACGGCTTGAGCATGCCACCGGCGTCGGTGAAATATCGATGCTCGCTGTCGCGCCCAGCGCCCAGCGCCAGGGGCTTGCAACGGCCCTGACTGACCGCGCTACCGACTGGCTGCAGCGCTCTGGCATGCGGGTGGCGATGGTCGAAACGGGCGGGGACCCTGCTCATGCTCCTGCCCGGCGGGTCTACCAGAACAGCGGCTACACCGCGCTGCCAGCTGTCCGGTTCTTCGAGCTCCTGTAGCCGACCAACACCGGACAGCTGTTCATCCGCACGGCTTGCGGTTCGGCCAGTACTGTGGCGACCCGTGCCGAACGCAAGCGGGAGGACGTGGCCGGGATGATCGGTGTCGTGGCTGTACTTATTCTGCTGGTCGGGTTGCCTGGTTCGGGCAAGACGACCATGGCGCGGCGGCTGGCCGGCGAGCGTGCCGCGTTACGGCTCAGTCCCGACGAGTGGATGCTGCCATTGTTCGGAGCCCCGGACCTCGACGGGAAGCGTGACGTGCTCGAGGGCCGGCTGATCTCCGTGGCGCTGCGGCTACTGGCGTTGGACACGAGCGTGGTGTTGGACTTCGGATGCTGGTCGCGCGACGAGCGGGCGGCGCTGCGGTGGCTGACCAACCAAGCTGGTGGCACGTTCGAGTTGGTGTATCTGCCAGTGGACCGAGCCACCCAACGACAGCGGATCGCACAGCGCCACCACGAAACGCGCTGCGCAAGCATGGTGTTGACCACGGCCGAGATCGATAGCTACGAGCAGATCTTCGATGTTCCCAACGCGAGCGAGCTGGCTGGCAACTACCCAAGTGCCCCACCACAAGGTTGGACCGATTGGCGGGCCTGGGCGATCCAGCGGTGGCCCTCGCTAACGGCAACATGACCCCAGCCGGGACCCAGAACGCCGACCTGCTGTCGCGAGGCTACTCACACCCGTATCCGCCCAATTTTCGGCGGATACTGCGGCTACCCGAAGTAGGCGGGGATCAGATGGGCCCGTCTGAAGTCGATCCTCGCTGCTGCTCCTAAATCCTCGCCCACTACGGCGAGGACGTCAGCAGCTCGTAGTAGTCACCGATGCATCCACTGGGACCCGCGTTCGGTGGACAACCGGCCACACCGGCGGGGACACCGGGGATCTCCTGGCACTGGTAGCTCAGGTTTCCGGGGCCACCCGCGGCGCCGACGGCGTTCTGACCGGCCACCTGGCAATCCTGGTAGCTGCGGTAGACCGGTGGAGGCGCGGCGCCGGCCGTTGAGGCCAGGGTGAGTGCCATTCCCGCTGTTGCTACTGCGACAGCCAATACCCGTTTGAACATGGCATCGACGCTACTAGGCTACGCAACAGTCGACGCGCTCCTGAGCGTGTCCTGAGGCGCAAGGTGGCACGTTTTCGCAGCTCAACGAGCTATGGTCGGGCGAACGGCGCACGTCGTCGCTGGCTCAGCACTCACCGTCCACGGCGCTTCCACCATGAACGATGTCTTACTTTGCACCGTGGGACACGTTCGGGAACGCCGGGCCAGGTAGACATGTCTCCGACCCTAGACACGGGTCCTGACAACCTGCGGACGTACGGCAGGATCCTCTGCGAGGTAGCGCTTAGGTCAGTGTCTGTTGGAGGTGGTCACGATGGTGGTCGAGCCATAGCAGGGAGCGGGCGATGTTGACGGTGAACCGCCCGCTGTCCCAGTGCCGCGCGGTATCAGCCCGCGGGCCGAGCGCGCCCGCAGCGACCCGGGCGGCTTGGTTGATCTGGACTCGAGCCACCTCGTCGAGCAACCGGCAGCGTTGTTGGCTGTCCAGGCCGCAGGCATCGGCAAAGATCCGCAATCGCCGAGGACGCTCGGCCAGAGCCGGTGGGGCAGCACCGTCGCCCATCAGCTCGTCATGCAACGGGGTCATGTGCCAGGCCGCATAGGCCACGTCCTCGATCGCCCGGCCCGGCCGGGCCGAGTCGAAGTCGACCAGCCCGCACAGTCGCTGGTCGCGCTCCAGCATGTTCCACGGCGCGATATCGTTGTGGATCACCGTGTCGCCGTGCAGCGGCCAGTCCTCCGGATTGCGCCACAGCGCTCCCGGCGGGGCACGGAAATCGCGCACCGCTTCGGCGAAGGTGGCGATCGCGCCGCCGACCTCGCGAAGCTGGTCGTCGCCGCGCAAGGTCGGCACCGGCACGCCAGGCAAGCGAGTCAGCACATCTCGGCCCTGCTCGTCGATACCGCGGTAGCGCGGCGAGTACGGATACCCTCGTCGCTCCAAGTGGGTCAACAGCGTCGCGACGGTATCGCTATGCGCACCGCGCTCGCGGCGCACCGTCTCGCCTACGATCCACAGCCGGTCCATCGACCCGCGGCCGACGATCTCGTGCTCCTCCATGGCCAGCATTGTGGTGCAGTCGCCGATCCG
>NZ_KB905385.1 GCF_000379465.1 Sciscionella marina DSM 45152 | reverse complement strand
ATCGTGTCGTCGGCAGTGGCCACAGTCCCTGGCGCCGAACATGCCGGCGTGTCGTTGCTGCGCGGCGACGGAGTGATCACCTCGTACACGCCGTCGAGCAGTACCGTCTCGGAGGTGGATCGATTGCAGTCCACCTACCGGGAAGGTCCGTGTGTGACCGCGTTGTGGGACCAGCACACGGTGGTGGTCGACGATCTGGTCGCCGAGGCCGACCGGTGGCCGCGGTTTGCCCCGGAGGCTGCTGCCCGAGGGATTCTCAGCATGCTGTCGTTCCAGCTGTTCACTCGTGATGACTCCCTGGGCGCGTTGAACCTTTACTCCAGTGTTCGCAAGAGGTTCGATCTCGACTCGCAGATGCTGGGCGGCTTGTTCGCCTCGCAGGCCGCGCTGGTACTGGCCGGAGCGCAGGAATCCGTCCGCCTGCACCGGGCGCTGGCCACCCGGGATGTGATCGGGCAGGCGAAGGGCATTCTGATCGAGCGGTTCGGTGTAGATGCCGAGACCGCGTTCACGATGCTGGTACACAGCTCGCAAAACACGAACCTGAAACTGGTGGACGTGGCACGCTGGCTCGTGCAGGGTCGCGACCGTCCGGTATCAAGCTAACGCCGGCCGTACCGGAACAGGAGGACAGGGCATGCACGAGCAGCGGCGCCGGCAACTCGAAGAGCTGCTGGCCGCCGACGCCGAGCACGGCCCGCGGATGAGCCGGATCTGTGCCTGTCTGGTGGCGGAGCTGGCTGTGACCGGCGCCGGAGCGACCGTGCTGACCCACCTCAACGATGGCGACGGGCATGACCCAGGCCGTGGGTTGGTGCACTCTTCGAACGAGGTCAGCGCCGGGCTCGAAGATCTTCAACTCACCGTCGGCGAGGGGCCGTGCCTGGACACGTTCAATTCCGGTGGACCGGTGCTGATCGCGGACCTGGCCGCCGAAACCTCCCGTTGGCCCGCCTTTACTCGCGAAGCCCTCGAACTGGGCGCGGCGGCGGTGTTCTCCTTCCCGATGCAGGTCGGGGTGGTGCGGCTCGGGTCGCTGGACTGTTACCGCGACGCCGCCGGTCCGCTGACCCAGGCACAGGTCGCCGATGCGCTGATCCTGGCCGAACTGGCCACCCATGCGGTCATGAGCGAATTGGATGGGCACGACACCGACGACGTGAGCTGGTTGGCCGACTCACACGCCGAGGTACACCAGGCCACCGGCATGGTGGCGGTCCAGCTCGCCGCCTCCACCGAGACCGCGCTGATGCGGCTGCGCGGCTACGCCTATACCAACCAGGTACCGCTGGCCGAAGTCGCCCGCCAAGTGGTCGCCCGCACGCTGCGGTTTTCCCCCGACCAGCCATGACACGACGCCATGCGAAACACAGATTTGAGGAAGGACCATCATGAGTAGCGCCCGGGAACAACGACTGGCCGCCACCTTCGTGACCTTGGCCGACACGTTGGTCGCCGAGTTCGACGTGCTCGATTTCCTGACCCTGCTCACCGAACGCGCGGTCGAACTCCTCGATGTCTCCGCGGCCGGGGTCATGCTCTCCGATCAGCGCGGTGGATGGCGCCCCACCGCCACCTCGTCCGAACACGCCGAGCTGGTCCACTTGTTCGCCAGCCAGACCCGAGGCGGACCATGCCAGGACGCGGCGCACACCGGCGCCCCGGTCGCCAGCCCAGACCTGAACGCCGAGGCCGACCGGTGGCCCGACTTCGTCCACGCGGCCACCCACGCCGGCTACCACGCCGCCTACGCGATCCCGATGCGACTGCGTGAGCAAACCATCGGATCCCTGACCCTGCTCAACAACCGGACGACCCCCGTGGACCAGGACAGTGCGGCGCTCGGCCAGGCCCTCGCCGACGTCGCCACCATCGGACTGCTCCAGCACCGTGCCGTCCACCGCCAGGAAACACTCTCCGAGCAACTCCAAGCCGCACTGCACTGGCGTACGGTCGTCGAACAAGCCAAAGGCACCCTCGCCGAGGCCGGTAACCTCGACATGCACCAGGCATACACCCTGCTGCGCAACTACGCCCACCACAATCACCGGCCCCTGTCCCAACTCGCCCACGACCTCGCCACCGGCCAACACACACCAGACCAACTACTCACCCACCACCACCGACCCGACACGCACGAAACCCAACCCCCAAAGACCCCTTAACGATTGGCTCAGGCCCCGACTGGCTCCAGCGCAAATCCGGTGATGACGGTGCGTGCGGGTTCGTCACTGTCACGACCCCGCGCGCCAGCTTGAAGCACGTGGTGACACGAAGAAGCGGTTCGAGTTCTTGTTCCCGCGCAATCCGCCCTCCCGTGCCCAACTACGCGACGGGATCTACGAAGATCTCTGGCGCCTCGTACGCCACCTCAACTCAAACCGCATCACGGACCCCGACACCACCGACGCAGTCCGCGCCCTGTTCTGGGCACTAGCACACACCAACGACCAGTAAAGCATCGCGCGTTGATCGCAGACCTCACAGCCTGCATTAGTGGCTGGACCGAACGCCCGGCAGAAGAACCGCGGCACACGACGACCAGCATCTGGTCATTGACTTCCCGTTCCTGACCTCAGCAGCACTACCGTTTTTCGACCGCAACACTGAGCGTTCTGGTGCTACGCGCTGCCGCAAAGGCGAGTTGTATTCGATCGGTTTTCGGCCGAGTTTTCCTCCGCTACGGGGATCATTGGGTATATCGGTGGTAGCTGCCGTGAACTGTCAACCGAGCTCGGCAGCTCAGCACCGAGGGGGAGATCATGCGCGTCAGCCGAGCGTCGGCGAGAGTCGAGGGCCGAGTCGAGTTCACCGCGGACAATCATGAGGCTCGCACGTCTTCGCGACAACGAGAGCCGTCCGAGCTTGGTGACCGAGCCCCTTGCGAGACCGGTCTCGCCGTATTCGAGCACGACCATGTCTGATCCCGACGACGCACCTGCACGGTCTCGTAATCTCGGGCCCGGTGATCCGCACAATGCCGAATGCTTCGAACCGGTCACCGTGGCACCAGCAGATGATTGGGAGTACCGTGCCTCCCCGAACCGCGGTGTACAGCGGCGATACCGTAGCGAAGTACAGCTCGTTTCTGGTCACGAGGCCGAACAGCTGCGAGGTCGTCTTGCGCGGGTAACGCACGAACTTCTGTCATGGGCCACGACCCAGCAGCAGATACGACAGCCTCCGGACGCCTGAGCTCACCACAGCGGACGTGGATGTCCCCATGCCCGACAGATTTGGTCGTGTACGGGCAATCAGTACCCCACGAGTCCCGTCATCGCGGCTATCGTTCGTCATATACATGACTAGTCTTTGATCGTCGTGAGGTGATAGATCTTGTCCAGTCCCGCTGCCGAGCCCGTCTCGTCCCCGTCTGATCGGTCTTGTCTCGACACACCCTCGCGTCGTCATGTTCCAGTCTCGGGTCCCTCCGGCCTCTCGGACTACGCGGTCTCGCCGTTGGGGATGCCGACAGCGTTGCTCCAAGACGAGGTACGTGTAGCGTTCCTCGGCCGCACCTCCACCGAGGACCAGCAAGATCCGCGCCAATCCATGATCCGGCAACTGCACTCCTGCAAGACAGCCATCCCCGAATCCTGGGTCGTCGTAGCCCACTTCTACGACATCGAATCCGGCCGCATGGAACTCGACGCTCGTGGCCACAAGAGCAACTACGAACGCTTTGACATACCCATCTCCCGCGACGGCGGCATCTCCGACCTCCTCGACGAAGCCACCCGAGCCAACCGGCGATTCGACGTCGTCATCGCCGAAAGCATGTCTCGGGTCGCGCGCCGCACCTTCGAAGGCATCTCCGTCGAGCGCCAGCTCGAAAACGCCGACGTGCCACTGTTCGCCTCCAACGAGCCGATCACCATCACCGGCAGCCGCGCCCAACGAGTACTGCAACGACGCATCAACCAGAGCGTCGCTGAATACGAAGTCCTCAACACCCTCGAACAATCCTGGGCCGGACTCTGCACCCACGTCCGCGAAGGCTGGAACATCGGCAAACCCTGCCACGGCTACCGAGCGAAGGTCTTCAAACACCCCAACCCCACCAAAGCCGCCAAAGGCCGCACCAAATCCCGCCTCGAACCCGACGACGCAAAAGGCGAAACAGTCACCCAGATCGCACTCTGGCGCTACTACGAAAAACTCGGAGCAGGCGCCATCGCCGACCGGCTCAACACTGACCTGACCCGGTACCCACCACCCGAACCCAGCATCCCCGGACGCGCACGCGGCTACTGGAGCAAATCCAGCGTCTTCGACATCCTCAGAAACCCCAAATACACCGGATACCAAGTCTTCAACCGACGAGCCACCCGCTCACGCCACGGCAAGGTAAACGACCCCCGCAAATGGGTCTGGTCCCACGAACCCCAGCACGAACCCCTCATCCCCAAATGGATGTACGACGAAATCAACGCTGAGATCAGCCTCAACCACGGTTCTCGCGAAGGAGGAAGAACGACCAATCCGAACCCCAAGACCAAACGGCGTTATCTCCTCCGACGTCGGGTGTTCTGCGCGTGTGGGCGACGCCTCGAAGGCATCACCCGCCACGACTTCACCTACTACCGGTGTGTCCCCAGCAAGAACAACAAAGCCCGCCCCGACAAGCATCCGGACCACCCGACCACCGTCTACCTACGCGAAGACGAGCTCACCGAAGCCATCCTCGCCGTCTACACCGAACGCCTCTTCAGCCCCCAACGCCACGAACTACTCGCCGCCGACATCGACACCCTCGACGATCACCTCGCCGAGCAACGCCAAGCAGAACGCGACCGCCTCAACCGATCCCTCAGCGACCTCGGCACCCGCCAGCGCCGCCTCCTGCAGCAAGCTCAAACCGGCGACCCAGACGACCCATTCAACCGCGGTCTCCGCGACACCTACAACCACCTCGAAACCGAAAGGAACACCGTGCTCGCCGCACTCACCGAGCTCGACGCCGCAGAACAGACCGAGCCTGACAAGCCAACCGAACAGGACCAAGGGATCCTCGACGCACTCCCCCTGCTCTCCGCCAACCTCAGCGACGCCCCCGAGGATCTACTGCTCGAACTCTTCGAGATCACCCAGCTCCGTGTCGAGCTTCACAACGACACCCAGAAAGCCACCATCACCATCACCCTGCCTGAAGACCACGCCCCTACCATCAGCAGCACCGTAGAGAGGATCAACAGCATGGCAGAAACGCAAAAAACGCCTGCTCAGAGAGCAGACGCTTCTTGCGTGGAACTAGTTTGTACCCCCGATGGGATTCGAACCCACGCTACCGGCGTGAGAGGCCGGCGTCCTAGGCCGCTAGACGACGGGGGCTTGCTTGGCTGACGACTGGTCGTCGAACCGCTGGGGTACCAGGACTCGAACCTAGACTAACTGGACCAGAACCAGTCGTGCTGCCAATTACACCATACCCCACTGCTTACACAGTGCAGCGGCACGGTCTGTGCCGTACCGCCGAGACATAAGAGTAGACCATGGTCGCACGGTCGCCGAATCGGGGTACCCGCTTGACGTACCCGTGGCTACGGGTGCATTCTGAGATTAATTCAACATACGTTGGAAAGGGTGATGGGCCATGGATCGCACTGAGGTCTGTGTTGTCGGCGGTGGCCCCGCGGGGATGATGCTGGGCCTGCTGCTCGCCCGGGCCGGCATCGAAGTGACGGTGTTGGAGAAGCACGCGGATTTCCTGCGGGATTTCCGCGGGGACACGGTGCACCCCTCGACGTTGCGGCTACTGGACGAGCTGGGGCTGTGGGAGAAGTTCGCGGAGCTGCCGCACAGTGTGGTGCGTTCGGTGGAGGTTCCGGTGAACGGCGAGCCGATGACGGTGGCGAACCTGAGCAGGCTGCGCACCCCGCATCCGTACATCGCGATGGTTCCCCAGTGGGATCTGCTCGATCTGCTTGCGGAGGCGGCGAACAAGGAGCCGAACTTCACTCTCCGGATGAGCACCGAGTGCACCGGCCTGCTCCGGGAGGGGAACACGGTGACCGGGCTGCGCTACCGGGGCCCGGACGGCGAGGGCGCGCTGCGTGCGCGGCTGACGGTGGGCACGGACGGGCGCTGGTCGACGGTGCGTGAGGCGGCGGGGCTGCGTCCGCACGAGTACCCGGTGTCCTTCGACGCATGGTGGTTCCGCCTGGACGCCCCGGAGGACCGGCCCGCGGCGCTGAGCCCGGCGATCGGCGGGGACCAGTTCGCGGTGCTGATCCCGCGCGAGGACTACCTGCAGGTGGCCTATATCGCCCCGAAGGGCATCGACGCGCGGCTGCGCGCCGAGGGGATCGAGGCGTTCCGCTCCCGGCTGCGTGCGCTGATGCCGCGGTACACCCCGCAGATCGACCGGCTGGCCTCGATGGACGAGGTGAAACATCTGGACGTGCGGCTTTCCCGGCTGCGCCGCTGGCACCGGGAGGGCCTGCTGTGCATCGGTGACGCCGCGCACGCGATGTCCCCGATCGGCGGGGTGGGCATCAACCTCGCGGTGCAGGACGCGGTGGCCACGGCCCGGCTGCTCGCCGAACCGCTGCGCAGCGGAGCGCTACGGGAACGCGATCTCGCGGCCGTGCAACGGCGCCGCTGGCTGGCGATGACGCTCGTGCAGGGCATGCAACGGGTGATGCACGCGGCGATGATCGACGGCGCGGTCCGCGGCACCCGCTCCGCCGGCCCACCGCAGGCCGTGCTGCGGCTGGTGAACCGGTTCCCCGCGCTCACCGCGGTCCCGGCCTACCTGATCGGGATCGGTCCGCTCCCGGAACACGCGCCGCGGTTCGCCCGGCGCCGCTAACGGTCCTCGAGATCGCCCTCGGTCTCCAGGTAGGCGGCGCGCAGTCGGTCGATCGTCTCGGGCTCGGGTTCGGCCCAGAGACCGCGGTCGGCCGCCTCCATGAGCCGCTCGGTGATGCCGTGCAGCGCCCAGGGATTGGACTGGTCGAGGAATTTCCGGGTCTGCTCGTCGAAAACGTAGGATTCCGCGAGTTTCTCGTACATCCAGTCCTCGACCACCCCGGTCGTGGCGTCGTAGCCGAACAGGTAGTCCACGGTGGCGGCGAGCTCGAAAGCACCCTTGTAGCCGTGCTTGCGCATGGCGGAGATCCACCGTGGGTTGACCACCCGGGCGCGGAAGACCCGGGAGGTTTCCTCTTGCAGTGAACGAGTTTTCACCGCATCGGGCCGGGTGGAGTCACCGATGTAGGAGCGCGGCGAGGAACCGGTGAGCGCGCGCACGGTGGCGATCATCCCGCCGTGGTACTGGAAGTAGTCGTCCGAATCGGCGATGTCGTGCTCGCGGGTGTCCACGTTCTTCGCCGCGACCGCGATGCGTTTGTAGGCGTTCTCCATATCGCCGCGGGCTGGTTCACCGTGCAGATCCCGGCCGTAGGCGTAACCGCCCCAGACCGCGTACACCTCGGCGAGGTCAGCGTCCCCACGCCAGTTGCGGCCCTCGATCAGCGGCAGGATCCCGGCACCGTAGGCGCCCGGTTTGGAACCGAAGATCCTGGTGCGGGCGCGGCGCTGGTCCCCGTGCTCCTCCAGGTCGGCGAGCAGGTGCTTGCGCACGAAGTTCTGCTCGGCGGGTTCGTCCAGTTCGGCGACCAGCCGCACCGCGTCGTCGAGCAGGGCGACCACGTGCGGGAAGGCGTCCCGGAAGAACCCGCTGATGCGCACGGTCGTGTCGATGCGCGGACGGCCGAGTTCGGCGAGCTCGATCACCTCGAGCCCGGTCACCCTGCGCGAGGCCTCATCCCAGACCGGGCGGACCCCGAGTAGCGCGAGGACTTCGGCGATGTCGTCGCCCGCGGTGCGCATCGCGGATGTTCCCCACACCGAGAGCCCGACCGAGGGCGGCCAGTCACCGGTGTCCTGCCGATAGCGCTCGAGCAGTGATTCGGCCATCGCCTGACCGGTTTCCCAGGCGAGCCTGCTCGGCACCGCCTTCGGATCGACCGAGTAGAAATTGCGCCCGGTCGGGAGCACGTTCACCAGGCCGCGCAACGGAGAACCACTCGGGCCCGCGGGCACATAGCCGCCCTGCAGGGCGTGCAGCGTGGCATCGAGTTCGCCCGAGGTGCCCGCCAGCCGGGGCACGACTTCGGCGGCCGCGAACTCCAGGATCTCGGCCACGGCCCGGTTCTGCGCGCCGAGCACGGTTTCCGCGCACTCGCCCGCGCGTGCGGGATCCCAGCCGCGTTCCTCCATCGCGGTGACGAGCGCGAGCGCGGTGCTCTCCGCGGAATCGGTGGACTCCCGGGATTCGCCGCCCTGTTCGGAGAATCCGAGCGCTTCACGCAGACCGGTGACCGCCTGCGAACCGGCGAACATCTGGCGGGCCCGCAACATCGCGGTGACCAGGTTGATCCGCGCTTCGCCCTCCGGGGCCGCGCCGAGGATGTGCAGCCCGTCGCGGATCTGCGCGTCCTTGATCTCGCACAGCCAACCGTCCACATGCAACAGGAAGTCGTCGAATTCCGCGTCGTGCGGGCGATCCTCGATACCGAGGTCGTGGTCGAGCTTGGCGGCCTGGATGAGCGTCCAGATCTGCGCGCGGATAGCGGGCAGCTTCGCCGGGTCCATCGCGGCGATGTTCGCGTGCTCGTCCAGAAGTTGTTCCAGCCGCGCGATATCGCCGTAGGAGTCGGCGCGGGCCATCGGCGGGACGAGGTGATCGACCAAGGTGGCGTGCACCCGGCGCTTGGCCTGGGTCCCCTCACCGGGATCGTTGACCAGGAACGGGTACACCAGCGGCAGTTCCCCGATCGCCGCGTCCGCGGCACAGGCCGCCGAGAGGCCGACCGTCTTGCCCGGCAACCATTCCAGGTTCCCGTGCTTACCGACGTGCACGATCGCGTCGGCCCCGAAGCCCTGCTCCAGCCAGTGATAGGCGGCCAGGTAGTGGTGCGTCGGCGGGAGATCGGGATCGTGGTAAATGGCGATCGGGTTCTCCCCGAATCCGCGCGGCGGCTGCACCATCAGCACCACGTTGCCCGCGCGCAGCCCGGCGAGCACGATGTCCCCGCTTGCCTGGTCCACGAACAGTTCGCCCGGGGGCTGCCCCCATTTCTCGATCATGCTCGAGCGCAGTTCCTCGGGCAGGCTCTCGAAAAACGCGCGGTACTCGGCGGCGGAGATGCGCACCGGGTTCCCGGAGAGCTGTTCCTCGGTGAGCCAGTTCTCGTCCTGACCGCCCGCGGCGATCAGGGCGTGGATGAGCGCGTCCGGATCGTTCGCCTCCACCCCGGGGAAGGTCTCGGTGCCGATGTCGTAACCGGCCTCGCGCATCCGGTGCAGCAGCGCCACCACGCTCGCCGGGGTGTCCAGTCCGACGGCGTTGCCGATGCGCGAATGCCTGGTCGGGTACGCCGAGAGCATGACCACGATCCGTTTCTCGGCGTTCGGGATGTGGCGAAGGCGCGCGTGCCGCACCGCGATCCCGGCGACCCGGGAGCAGCGCTCCGTGTCGGCGACGTAGTGGGTGAGCCCGTCCGCATCGGTTTCCTTGAACGAGAACGGAACCGTGATCAGCCGTCCGTCGAACTCGGGAACCGCGACCTGGGTCGCCGCGTCCAGCGGGGAGAGCCCTTCGTCGTTGTCCTCCCACTGCGCGCGGCTCGAGGTGAGCGCCATCGCCTGCAGGATCGGCACATCCAGTGCGGCCAGGGCCCCGACATCCCAGGCGTCGTCGTCCCCGCCCGCGCTCGATGCGGCCGGGGTGCTGCCGCCCGCGGCGAGCACGGTGACCACGAGCGCGTCCGCTTTACCCAGAGTGGCGAGCAGTTCGTCCTCGGCGGTGCGCAGCGAGGCGCAGAACACCGGAAGCGGCACCCCGCCCTTGGCCTCGATCGCGGCGCACAGGGCGTCCACGAACGCGGTGTTGCCCGCGATGTGATGCGCGCGGTAGTAGAGCACCGCGACCGTGGGTCCCTCGGTCCGCTGCGCCGTGCGCTGGTAGAGCCCCCAGTTCGGCATCGCGGCGGGCGGCTCGAAGCCGTGCCCGGTCAGCAGCAGCGTGTCGGAGAGGAAGTGCCACAGCTGCGTGAGGTTCTCCGCACCGCCCTCGGCCAGGTAGGCGTGCGCCTGCGCGCAGACCCCGGCGGGGACCGTCGAGCACTCCATCAGTTCGGCGTCCGGGGCCTGCTCCCCGCCGAGCACTACGACCGGCCGCGGCCCGGCGAGCAGCGCGTCCAGCCCTTCCTCCCAGGCGCGGCGGCCACCGAGGATGCGCACCACGACCACCTCGGCGCCCTCGGTGAGCGCGGGAAGGTCCTCGAGCTCCACCCGGGCCGGGTTCGCCAAGCGGTAGTCGGCACCACTGGCGCGCGCGGACATCAGATCGGTGTCCGAAGTGGACAGCAGGAGAATCACTGTTCGCTCCCATCCGGGGTCCGCGCCCCGGTTGCTCGGTGGGTTCACGATGCGGAGAGTGTCTGGCTTGTTCACAGTGGCGGGACCGCGCCGGATTCGCACCGGCTTCCTCACCGCATCGTTCGCGCTGAGCCTACCCGTTCGCGCGGAACGCCGTCACGAGCACGTTGGCACACACCCGCGACACACCGGACGGTGTGACGATGCTCGCTTCGAGTTCGACGCCCGGTTCGGTGCGTGCGGGACTCGATCGGTTCGCCGTGGCCGGGGTCACCGACCTCACCGTGCACCCACGCGGGGAGGGGCCGCGCGCCCCGGGACAGGCTCTAGGGTTGTCCAGGTGAATGAACGGAACCGGGCGGACGCATGCCCAGGAGTGCTCGAGCCGCATCACGCGGCCGATGGGCCACTGGTGCGGGTGCGGGTGCCCGGTGGAGTCCTCTCCCCGGATGCCTTGCGGGGCTTGGTATCCGCCGCCGAGTTCGGGGACGGCGCGCTCGAGCTGACCTCCAGGGCCAATGTGCAGGTCCGCGCGGTGCGCGAGCTCGGCGCGTTCGAGGAACGGGTGCGCGCGGCCGGGCTGCTGCCCTCGCGCTCGCATGAGCGGGTGCGCAACATCCTCGGTTCACCGTTCTCCGGGCGGCTCGGCGGAACAGACGTCACATCTGTGAACAGTGTTCTCGATCGAGAACTGTGTTCGCGAACAGTGTTCACGGAGCTGCCCGGGCGGTTCCTGTTCGCGGTGGACGACGGGCGCGGCGAGGTCGCCGGGCTCGGTGCGGATGTCACGGTGCGTGCCGAAACCGGCGGCTGGCGGCTGCTGCTCGCCGGCGCGCCGACCACGCTCGGCGTAGGAGATCCGGTTCCGCTCGCACTGCGTGCCGCCGAGGAGTTCCTGGCCATCCGCGAGGGGCACTGGCGGCTCGCCGAGGTGCCGGATGGCGCGGCGCGGGTCGCGGCCGCGCTCGGCGGTTCGCTCCTCGACCGTGCCGCCCTGATTGATGCCCCAGCGCTGGACAGCATCGGCGTGTTCGAGCAGCTCGACGGCCGGTTCGCACTCGGGGCGCTCGCCCCGTTCGGCAGGCTGACCGGTGAGCAGGCGCTGGCGCTCGCGGAGTTCGGCACGGTGCGGCTGACCCCGTGGCGCGGCGTGGTGCTGCTCGATCTGACCGATCCACGTCCCGCGGTGCGCGCAGCCGGTGCGGCCGGTCTGGTCACCGAGGCGGATTCGCCGTGGGCCGGAGTGACGGCCTGCGCCGGTAAACCCAACTGTGCCAAGGCGATCCGGGATGTACGTGCGGACGCGAGCGCGGCGATCGGCGCACCGGGACGCCCGGTGCACTGGGCCGGATGCGGGCGCCACTGCGGGAAACCGCGCGGGCCGGTGGTGCTGGTGGAAGCGACCGAGAACGGTTATCTGATCGACGGGGTGCCGGTCGAGGATGTCACGGCGGCGGTCGAGACGGCGAGGAAGCAATGAGTGAGTACGAGTACGAACGCGACGGCCGGACCATCTACGAGCGCTCGTTCGCGACGATCCGCGCGGAGGCCGAACTCGGGGCGCTGCCACCGGAACTGGCCACGGTCGCGGTACGGATGATCCATTCCTGCGGCATGGTCGACCTGGTCGCGGACCTGGGCTACTCCCCGGAGGTCGTCCCGAAGGCGCGCACCGCGCTGCGGGCCGGGGCACCGATCCTGTGCGACGCCGAGATGGTGGCCTCCGGGATCACCCGCAAGCGGCTGCCCGCGGACAACGAGATCCTGTGCACGCTTCGCGATCCCCGGGTACCCGAACTTGCCGAACGGCTCGGCACCACGCGTTCGGCCGCGGCGCTCGATCTGTGGGGAGAACGACTCGACGGCGCGGTGGTGGCCATCGGCAATGCCCCGACCGCGCTGTTCCGGCTGTTCGAACTGCTCGACGCGGGCGCACCGAAACCGGCGGCCGTAGTAGGTATACCGGTCGGTTTTATCGGTGCGGCGGAATCGAAGGCCGCCCTCGCCGAACGGCCGGACCTCGAGCACCTCGTGGTGCACGGGCGACGCGGCGGGAGCGCGATGACGGTGGCCGCGATCAACGCGATCGCCCGCGAGGATGAGCTGCCGTGAACGGCCAGGGTGCACAGGAGAAAGGCGAACAGGTGAACCAGACGGGACGGTTGTACGGGGTCGGGCTCGGTCCGGGGGATCCGGAACTGGTCACGGTGAAGGCCGCCCGGCTGATCGGCGCGGCCGGGGTGATCGCGTACCACTGCGCACCGCACGGACGCTCCATCGCGCGTTCGGTCGCCGCGCCCTATCTGCGCGAGGGCCAGGTCGAGGAGGTGCTCACCTACCCGCTGACCACCGAGACGACCGATCACCCCGGCGGTTACCAGGGCGCGATCGACGAGTTCTACGCCGACTGCGCGAACCGGCTCGCCGAACACCTGGACGCGGGCCGGGATGTGGTGGTGCTCGCCGAGGGGGACCCGTTCTTCTACGGCTCCTATATGCACATGCACAAGCGTCTCGCGCATCGCTACCCGACCACCGTGATCCCCGGGGTCACCTCGGTCAGCGGCGCCTCGGCCGCACTGGGCCGCCCGGTCGCCGAACGCGATGAGGTGCTGACCGTGCTTCCGGGCACGCTGGACCAGGACTCCCTGGCGGATCGCCTGCGCAGCACCGATTCGGCCGCGGTGCTCAAGCTCGGGCGCACGTTCGGTTCGGTGCGTGCCGCACTCGCCGAGGCCGGACGGCTGGACGAGGCCTGGTACGTGGAACGGGCGAGCACCGGAACCGAACGCATCGAAGCGCTGGCCGAGGTGGACGAATCGACGGTGCCGTACTTCTCCCTCGCACTGTTGCCGAGCAGGGTGCACACCGAACCGGTCCCCGAGCCACCGGAACCGCAACAGGCGGGCGACGGAAGCGTGACCGTGGTCGGCCTCGGGCCTGCGGGCCGCGAATGGCTCACCCCGCAGGCGCAGACCGCGCTCGCCGAGGCCGAGGAACTGGTCGGCTATGTGACCTACCTGAACCGGGTGCCGCACAATCCGCGGCAGCGAAGGCACGCCTCGGACAACCGCGTCGAGTCCGAACGCGCCGAGTTCGCCCTCGACCTGGCCCGCAAGGGAGGCCGGGTGGCTGTGGTCTCCTCGGGAGATCCCGGTGTGTTCGCGATGGCCACCGCCGTGCTGGAGGTCGCCGAACGCACGGAGTACGCCGAGGTCCCGGTGACCGTGCTGCCCGGGCTGACCGCGGCGCACGCGGTCGCGGCCCGGGCGGGTGCCCCGCTCGGGCACGACTACTGTGTGCTCTCGCTCTCCGACCGGCTCAAGCCGTGGGAGGTCATCGAGCAACGACTGGAGGCCGCGGCGGCCGCCGATCTGGTCCTCGCGATCTACAACCCGGCATCGCGGGCCCGCACCTGGCAGGTGGACGCGGCCCGGGATGTGTTGCTGCGCCACCGATCCCCGGAGACCCCGGTGATCATCGGCCGGGACGTGGGCGGCCCGGAGGAATCGCTGCGGATCCGTACGCTGGCCGAACTGGACGCGGGCGAGGTGGACATGCGCTGCCTGCTGCTGATCGGTTCGAGCCGCACTCGCATCGATCCCGCGCGCGGCACCGTGTTCACCCCGCGAAACTACTGAGCCAGTCCACCGCCTCCGGCACCGCGGCAACACTCGGTACATCGGGCGGTGCCGGGCGGGCGAGCACCAGTACCGGGATTTCCAGTGTCCGGGCGGCTTCCAGCTTCGCCGAGGTGTGCGAGCCGCCCGAGTCCTTGGTGACCAGCAGCTGGATTCCGAAGCGCCGCAACAGTTCCCGTTCACTGTCTACTGTGTACGGTCCACGGTCGAGCAGGATCCGGTGCGCCGTGGGCAGCGGCGGTTCGGGTGCTTCCACGCAGCGGATGAGCAGCCAGGCGCGCACGTCGGCGAACGCGGCGAGCCCGCCGCGCCCGGTGGTGAGGAAGGCGCGGTCGGCCAGCTCGTCGATCCGCTGCGCGGCTTGTCCGGTGTTCTCCGCCCAGTGCCAGTCCGCGCCGTCCGGCTGCTGCCAGCCCGGCCTGCGCAACAGCAGAAGCGGCACCCCGGTGCGCGCGCTGGCCAGCGCGGCGTGCTCGCTGATGGTGCGGGCGAACGGATGCGTGGCGTCCACGATCGCATCGATGCCCTGGGTGCGCAGGTAGTCCACGAGACCATCGACCCCGCCGAACCCACCGATGCGCACCTCGCCGACGGGCAGTTTCGGCTCGCTCACCCGCCCGGCGAGCGAACTGGTCACCCGCACCCGCTCGGACACGGCGGCGGCGAGCTCCCGCGCCTCCCCGGTGCCCCCGAGCAGCAGCAGCCTCACGGGCGCTCGCGCTCGACCGAGTACAGGTGGCTGTCCGGGAACTGCTGCACCGCAAGGGTTTTGCCGACGATCACCACCGCGGTGCGCCGGATATCGGCGGCATGCACCTGTTCGGCGATATCGGCGAGGGTGCCGCGCAGGATCACCTCGTCCTCCCGGCTGACGCGCGCGACCACGGCCACTGGGCAGTCCGCGCCGTAGTTGGGCACCAGCTGCTCCACGAGGTAGTCGATCCGCTGCACGGCCAGGTGCAGCACCATGGTGGCGCGGCTCTTGCCGAGCGTGTCCAGGTCCTCGCCCTCGGGCATGGCGGTGGCACGCTGCGCGGTACGGGTCAGGATCACCGTCTGCCCGACACCGGGAACGGTGAGCTCACGCCCGAGCGCGGCGGCCGCGGCGGCGAAGGCGGGCACCCCGGGCACGATGCGGTAGGGCACCCCGGCCGCGTCCAGGCGGCGCAGCTGCTCCGCGACGGCGGAGAGCACCGAGGGGTCCCCGGAGTGCAGCCGCACCACGTCCAGGCCCTGTTCGTGCGCGGCGCGCAGTTCGGCGATGATCGCGTCCAGGTCCAGGTTCGCGGTGTCGACCTGGCGCGCGCCTTCCGGGCACTGATCCAGCAGTTCCTCCGGGACGAGGCTGCCCGCGTAGAGGCAGACCGGCGCGGCCTTGATGAGCTCCTGCGCGCGCACGGTGATCAGGTCCGCAGCACCCGGCCCGGCACCGATGAAGTAGACGGTCACTGCTCCTCCTTGCGTACAACCAACTGGGTAACGGGAAGCGCCGACCGCCAGGCGGAGAATCCGCCCACCGCGGCAGGCCGCGCGATCTCGATCCTGGTCAGGTCCCCACCGTGGTTCGCGTGCCAGCCGAGCAACAGCTGCTCGGATTCCATGGTGACCGCGTTCGCCACCAGCCGTCCGCCCATGCCGAGCGCGGCGAAACAACTCTCCAGCAGGCCGGGCGCGGTCAGCCCGCCGCCGATGAACACGGCGTCCGGGGTGGACAGTCCCGCCAGCGCGTCCGGTGCCGCGCCGCGCACCACGTCCACGCCGGGCACCCCGAGGCTCGCGGCGTTGCGCTCGGCGCGGTCGGCCCGCCCCGGGTCCCGTTCGATCGCGATGGCCCGGCAGGACGAGTGGGTGCGCGCCCATTCGATGGCGATGCTGCCCGCCCCCGCGCCGACATCCCAGAGCAGTTCCCCGGGCAGCGGGGCGAGCGAGGAGACGGTGATCGCGCGCACATGGCGTTTGGTGAGCTGTCCATCGCTGTCATACGCGGAATCGGGCAAGCCGGGAGCGCGTGAATGCGCGGGCCCGGCCGAGCACTCGATGGCGAGGGTGACCAGGGATCCGGTGTTCCCCGACCAGTCTCTGGCCCGCATGCGGGTGCTCGCTTCGGTTGGCGCGCCGAGGTTCTCCAGCGCGGTCAGCGTGCTTTCCCCGTAACCGTGGGAATCCAGCAGCGCCGCGATCCTGGCCGGTGCGCGCCCATCCGCGCACAGCACCAGCAACCGCCGCCCCGGAGCCAGCCCGGCGAGCAGCGCGAACTCCGGGCGGGCCAGGGTGCTGTAGCAGTCCACGTCCTGTACCGCCCAGCCGAGCCGGGCGCAGGCCAGGGAGGCCGCCGAGGGATGCGGAAACACCCGCACCCGTTCGGTGCCGAGCGCCTCGATCACCCGGGCCCCGATGCCGTACCACATGGGGTCCCCGCTGGCCAGCACGCACAGTCCGGATCCGGCGTGCTCGCGCAGCAGCCCGGGCAGCGCGGGTAGCAGCGGGGAGGGCCAGGCCACCCGCCGGGCGCGCACCTCGGCGGGGAGCAACCCGAGTTGACGCTCGCCGCCCAGCACCACACCGGCCGCGCGGATCGCCTCGGCGCTCGCGGGGGCCAGCCCGGACCAGCCGTCCGCGCCGATCCCGACCACCGTCACCGGTTGCGAATCATGCACGCTGCGTTCGTCCCTCGCTGTTGCCACTCTGTTCGGCCGATGGTCATGGTATGGGTTGCCCACCTCGGTAGGCTCCAGCGCATGACCGAAGCGGCGATCATCGGGGGCGGTATCGCCGGAACAGCCATGGCATTGGCCCTGCACAAGATCGGCGTGCGGACCCGGATATACGAGTCCTATCCACGCGAAACGGTCGAAACCGGCGGGGCGCTGATGACGCTCTGGCCGAACGGGATGCACGCGCTCGATCAGCTCGGCGTCCGGGACCGGATCGAGGCGGCGAGCCCGGAGCTGCACACCGTGCGGGCCTTCGGTGCGGACGGGGTACAGCGGGCCGAACTGCCCATGGGACAACGGCACCCACCGCTTCCGGGATTCCGCTACCTGCTGCGCGGCACGCTGAACCGGACTCTGCACGATGCGGTGCTCGACCTCGGAATCCCGGTGCTGCACGACAAGAGGCTCGCCGCGATCGAACGCGCAGGCGGGAAACCGCGCCTCGGGTTCACCGACGGTGCCCGCACCGATACGGAACTGCTGATCGGCGCGGACGGGGCGCATTCACACGTGCGCCGGTTCGTCGACGAACAGGCCCCGGCCGCGCGCTATACCGGGGAACGGGTGGTCTACGGCACGAGCACCGAGCCGAGCGCGCGTCACGAACTGAGCATGTACTCCGGGCCACGCACCACGTTCGGGCACGCGGGCGTCCCGGACGGCGGTTCCTGGTGGTTCTGCCGGGTGCAGGACGAGCACGCCGAGCGCCCCGAACTCACCGAGAAACTGGAAAGCTACGTGCTCGCGGCGCTGACCGAGCACGCGGGCGATCTGGGCCGGTTCGTGCGCGCGAGCACGGTGATCGCGGCGAACAACACCTGGGACATGCACGATCTGCCGAACTGGCACGCGGGCGGGGACACGATGCTCGTCGGCGATGCCGCGCACGCCACCTCCCCCGCCGCCGCCCAGGGTGCCTCGCTGGCCATCGAGGACGCGGTGATGTTCGCCAAATGCCTGCGCGATCTGCCCGAAGAGGCTTTCCCCGCCTACGAACGGCTGCGCAGGGCGCGGGCGAACCGGATCGTGCACGGCGGTTCGGTGAACGCCTCGCGGGATCCGGACCGGCAACGCCGGGACCCAGCGGATAAGCAGCGCTGGCTGTACGAGTATCCGCTCGACTGGGGAATCCCGGTCACCAAGGCACTCGCCGAGCAGGTCGAGGCGAGCCAACAATAGAAGCGAGAACAAGGAGTTTCTCCCGATGCCCGAACTGTCCCGCCGCAAACTCCTCGCATCCGCCGGTGGCGCGCTCGGCGCCGCCTCGGTAGCCAGCTTCCTGCCGCCGAACCTGGCTCGCGCGGTGGCCGCCGCTCCGAAACCCGGACCGCTCAGCGATATCAAGCATGTGGTGATCCTGATGCAGGAGAACCGCTCCTTCGACCACTACTTCGGCACCATGCCCGGGGTGCGCGGATTCGACGACCCGGACATGGCGAAACTGCCCGACGGGCGCTCGATCCTGTATCAGCCGGACAAGAAGAACCCGGCCGGTTATCTGCTGCCCTTCCACCTGGACACCAAGAAGACCAACGCCCAGGCGGTTCCCTCCACCGGGCACGCCTGGGCGGTGCAGCACGAGGCGTGGAACCACGGCAAGATGGACAACTGGCTTCCCGCGCACCGGAAAGCCGATGGGGACAAGGTCGGCCCGTACACCATGGGCTACTACACCAAGCAGGACATCCCGTTCCATTTCGCGCTCGCGAGCGCGTTCACCCTTTGCGATGCCTACTTCTGCTCGCTGCTCGGGCCGACCTGGCCGAACCGGCTCTACCACTGGACCGGGATGATCGATCCGAACGGTACCGGAGGCGGACCGATCACCAGCAATGTGGTGAAAGAGCCGTACAGCTGGAAAACCTATCCGGAACGGCTCACCGAGAACGGCATCTCCTGGCACCTGTACCAGGAGGAGGACGACTACGGCTGCAACCCGCTCGAGTTCTTCGCCGCCTACCAGGACGCCAAGCCCGGTTCCCCGTTGCACAAACACGGGCTGACCATCTCCCCGGCCGACCGGTTCGCCGAGGACGCGAAAAACGACCGGCTGCCGACGGTTTCCTGGATCGTGCCCACCTCCCCGCAGTGTGAGCACCCGGACTACATGCCCGCCTCGGGAGCGGATTTCCTCGCCCGCCAGCTGGACGCGGTTGCGGCGAACCCGGACGTGTGGAACAAGACCGTGTTCATCGTCAACTATGACGAGAACGACGGCCTGTTCGACCACGTGATCCCGCCGAGCCCGCCCAAGGGCACCCCGGACGAATTCGTCGACGGGCAGCCGATCGGCGCCGGGGTCCGGGTGCCCTGTTTCATCGTCTCCCCGTGGACCCTCGGCGGATTCGTGGCGCGGGAACGCTTCGACCACACCTCGGTACTGCGCTTCCTCGAGCGGATCACCGGGGTGCGCGAGCCGAACATCAGCGCATGGCGGCGCAAGACCTTCGGGGATCTGACCTCCGCGCTGGGCGCCGATTCGAACCGGCCGTTCCCCCCGTTGCCGGAGACCAAGAAGGCACTCTGGGAGGCTGAACACGATGCGGCCACCCTGCCGGACGCGCCCATTCCCGGCAAGCACCAGAAACCGCCGCACCAGGAGCACGGTCCGGCGCCGAAACCGCGCCAGGCAGGCGAGAGCACCGCGCTCGGCTCGCGGAACACGGTGAGCAGGCTCGTGGAATCCGCGACGACACACCGCGCGGACTTCCCGGACGGACTCGGCGAGACCGGTTTCCCCGGAATCCTCGCGGCAGCGAAGGCGAAACCGGCGAGCGCGTACAACGCCGCCTATGTCACCGGGATCGTGAACAACTCGATCTCGGTCATCGACACCGATTCCGGGAAACTGGACGGCGGCGGGATCGACGCGGGCACCAACCCCTACGCGCTGGCCGAGGCGGGCAAGAACAAGCTGTACGTGACCAATTCCGGCACCAGTGACGTGTCCATCGTGGACACCAAGCACAACAAGATCAACGGAAGCATCACCGTCGGCCTGTACCCGCACGGCATCGTGGTCGCGGACAAGCTGAAGCACGCCTATGTGGCCAACACCGGTCCGGACACCGGCCCGGGCGGGCTGCGCACCGTCTCGGTGATCGACACCGGCGCGGACAAGGTCACCAAGACCCTCGACGTCGGCCTCTCCCCGCACGCGGTCGCGCTCGATCCGGCGCAGAAGTCCCTGTACGTCACCTGTTTCGACGGTCTGGCCATTGTCGACACCGGTACCGGGAAGGTGCGGGCGCGGCACACCGACCAGGCGCGCGCGGCCGGGGTCGCCGTGCATCCGGACGGCGGCTCGGTCTACGTGGTCAACACCTGGCAGAACACGGTTTCGGTGCTGGACACCAAGACCGACAAGGTGCGCGCCACCGTCCGGGTCGGCGAGACACCGTGGCGGGTGGCGCTGAGCCCGGACGGGAACACCGCCTATGTCACCAACGCCAATGACGACACGGTTTCGGTGATCGACACCGGTTCGCACAAAGTCACCGCGACGATCACGGTGAAACACATCCCGACCGGGATCACCGCGAGCGCCGAGCAGATCTGGCTGACCACCAATGCCTCGAGCACGGTCACCGCGATCGATCCGAAGACGCACAAAATCACCGCGGACGTGGAACTCGGCCTCTCCACGGAACCGAGCGACGTGCTGCTCGTCAAGCGCTGACCCGAAGAAAGGCGCCCCCGGACCGGGTCCGGGGGCGCCTTTTCTCGTGTCCGAAAGGGTCTACACGACCGCCGGGGTCTCCTTGGCCCAGCGCACCGTCGGCAGCAGGGCCGCGGTGTCCACCCGGCTCACGTGCTCGGCGGTGATGTCGAACAGCGACTCGAGCAGCGTGTCGGAGAGCAGGTGCGGCTGCAGCCCCAGCTCGACGAGCCCGGTGTGCTTGACGTTGTAGTAGTGCTCGGCCTGCTCCACGCGCGGGTTCTCGATGTTCTCGATCTGCACGTCGCCCGGGTAGAGCCGGGAGACCGTGCTCGCGAGGTCGGCGACCGAGAAGCTCTCGGTCATCTGGTTGAACACCCGGAACTCGCCCCGGTCGGCCGGATTCTCCACGGCGATCCGGATGCATTCCACGGTGTCCCGGATGTCCAGGAATCCGCGGGTCTGGCCGCCCTGGCCGTACACGGTCAGCGGCTGGCCGAGCACAGCCTGGATCACGAAGCGGTTGAGCACGGTGCCGAACACGGCGTCGTAGTCGAACCGGGTCGCCAGCCTCGGGTCCTTCGCGGTCGCCGAGGTCTGCTGGCCGTAGACAACGCCCTGGTTCAGGTCGGTGGCCCTGGTACCCCAGATCCGGCAGGCGAACTCGATGTTGTGCGAGTCGTGCACCTTGGACAGGTGGTAGAAGGAGCCCGGCTTCTTCGGGTAGAGCATCCGGTCGGTCCGGCCGTTGTGCTCGACGGTCAGCCAGCCTTCCTCGATGTCGATGTTCGGCGTGCCGTACTCGCCCATGGTGCCCAGCTTGACCAGGTGAATGTCCGGGTCGATCTCGGCCATGGCGTAGAGCAGGTTCAGGTTGCCCACCACGTTGTTGTGCTGGGTGTACACCGCGTGCGAGCGGTCGATCATGGAGTACGGCGCGGAACGCTGCTCGGCGAAGTGCACGATCGCGTCCGGGCGAAAGTCGCGCAGCGTCTCGTACACGAAGTCGGCCTCGGTGAGGTCGCCCTCGTACCAGGCGAGCCGCTTGCCGGAGACGTCCTGCCAGGCGGCGATTCTGGTGGCCATGTCCTCGATCGGCACGAGGCTGCGCACCCCGAGTTCCTCGTCGTAGCTGCGCCGCACGAGGTTGTCCACAACCCCGACCTCGTGGCCTGCCTCCGACAGATGCAGCGCGGTGGGCCAGCCGAGATAGCCGTCGCCGCCGAGCACAAGTACCCGCACTGGGGCCTCCTTCATTATTTTCACTCCCTAACGGACAGACTCTCAAATATCAGACGGGGTTGACCCTGAGAGTTTTGACAGAACTGCGGGGCGCTCCCGACCGTGCGGCCGCCCTGCTGGAGAATGAATGCTGTGGTGATCTCCGAACGGGTGCGCGCACGGGTGGGCGAGCGGCGCCTGAACGTGCTCAAGCGTTTCTCGAAAGCGCTGGTCACAGCGGTGTGTGGGACCGTACTCTCGCAGATCGTACTGCTCGGCCTGCTCACCGGGCACACGAACAGCACCCTCGCGAGCTTCCTCGCGTTCCTCGCGGGCGCCATCCCGAACTACTTCATCAGCCGTCGCTGGGCGTGGGGACGCGATCGCAAACCGCATTTCCGCACCGAGACGCTGCCCTATGTGCTGGTCGTCGCGACCACCGGGCTGCTGTCCACCGGGCTGACCACGCTCACCGATCATCTGCTGCACCCGCTCGCGATGAGCGAGTTCTGGCGGATCGTCGTACTCGACGGCGCGTTCGTGGGCAGTTACGCGCTGATGTTCGTGCTGAAGTTCACGCTGCTCGATCGGCTCGTGTTCCGCGCCGCTGCGCAGCGTCCCGCCGGGCCCGGGCGAACCGGGACGGCCGGCGAAGAACGAACTCCCGCAACCACGTCCCCGTCATGACCCGGGCGTAGTTCGCGCCGTAGTACAGGCTGCCGCCCTTCTTCGTGGAACCGGCCGAACGCAGCCGCATCGTCATGGGCAGCTCGCACAGCCGGGCACCCCGGGCCAGCACACCGAGCAGCAGCTCGGAGGACTGGTACTGCGGTTCGGTCAGAGTCACCGATGCGGCCAGCTCGGCGCGCATCGCCCGGAAACCGAACGAGGTGTCGCTGATCCGGCGCAGCGTCAGCAACGAGGCCAGCCCGGCGAACACCCGGGTGCCGAGCCAGCGCACGTTGTCCGCGGCCTCCTCGTGGCCGAGCCGCCGGGAACCGCTGACGAAATCGGCCCGGTCGTCCACCAGCGGGCGCAGCAGCATCGGCAGCTCGTCGTTGTCGTACTGCCCGTCCGCGTCGGTGGTCACCACGTACCGCGCGCCGCGGGCCGCCGCGACCTGGTAACCGAGCCGCAGCGCGGCCCCCTGGCCCCGGTTGCGTTCGGCGACGCAGGTGTACGCGCCGTGCTTCTCCGCGATGTCGGCGGTGTCATCGCTGCAGCCGTCCACGACCACGAGCACCTCGACGGGCATGCCGAGGCATTCCCGGGGCATCGCGTCGAGCACCGATCCGATCCCGCCCGCTTCGTTGTAGGCCGCGATCACCACGGTGACCTCGGCGAGCTCGGCGTCCGGGTAGCGCTTCCCGAAGGAGGCGACCGCGGCCGCGTCGACCGGGTCCGGATACGGCGCCAGCTTTCCGTTCATGCCTCGTCCCAGGTCTCTTGGAAGTATTTCCAGGTGTCGGTGAGCCCTTCGTGCAGCGCGACGTTCGGGGTGAACCCGATGCGCCCCGCGCTCGCGGACACGTCCACGACCACGGCGGGCATCTCACCCTTCGGCGCCTCGACGTGCTCGGCGGGCAAGGGGCGTCCGGTGACCGAGCGTACCGCCGCCACGAGTTCGAGTACCGAAACGGAGTGCCCGGCGCCCACGATCGCCGGTCCGGTGTGCTCGCTGTCGATCGCCAGCAGCACGGCCCGGGCGACGTCGTCGATGTGCACCAGATCGCGGCTCTGCTCACCATCGCCGTAGATCCGCACTCCCGCACCGGAGAGCGCGGCCCGCATCATCCGCGGCACGAAGCTGTCCTTGTGCGACATGCCGTGCCCGTACACATTGGTGAAGCGCAGCGCGCAGGTGGAAAGGCCGTAGGCGCCGTAGTACCCGGACAGCAGCATCTCGCAGGCGGCCTTGGTGGCCCCGTACGGCGTCAGCGGGGCCAGCGGCCGGTCCGCGGTGATCGTGCTGGTGCCGACATCTCCGACCACGGCATTGGTCGAGGCGAGCACGAACCGGCGTGTTCCCCGCCGTCTGGCCAGCTCGAGCAGGCCCTGGGTGATGGCGACGTTCTGCTCATAGGTGTGCACCGGGTCTTCTTTGGACTTCAGCACCGAGGTCACCGCGGCCAGGTGCACCACGGCGTCCACATCCTCGGTCAGCGCCCGCTCGCGCACCCCGGCCTCGGCGAGCTCGCCCTGCACGCTGTCCACATCCGAGGAACCCAGCCACGGCTCCCGGTCGACGACGGTGACCGGGGTCCCGGAGGCACGCAGCGCGGCGACCACCGCGCGCCCGATGAACCCGCACCCGCCGGTGACAAGAACACGACCACTCATGGCGGACAACGTAACTGGCGAAGCTCCCGGCTCCACCTTCGGCGCTTGACAAATTTTTTTGTCAAGCGTTTACTGCCTCGCATGCACGAGGTGGATGTCATCGAGGAAGCGGGCGCGGCGGCCACCGCGCTCGACCCGATCCGGACCAGGCTGCTCGCCGCGCTCGCCGAACCGGCCTCGGCGGCCACGCTGGCCGAGCGGGTCGGGCTGACCAGGCAGAAGGTGAATTACCACCTGCGCACCCTCGAGGCGCACGGCCTGGTGCACGAGGTGAGAACCCGGCGCTGGGGCGGGCTCAACGAGCGGATGCTCGTGGCCAGTGCCGCTTCTTATGTGGTCTCCCCCGGCGCGTTCGGGGCCGCCGCCGCGGATCCCTCCCGCTCGACCGACCGGCTCTCCGCTCGGTACCTGATCGCGCTCGCCGCCCGGGTGGTGCGTGAGGTCGGCGGGCTGGTCCGGCGCGCCGACACGGAGCAGAAGCGAGTGGCCACCCTGTCCATCGACACCGAGCTGCGGTTCGCCTCGCCCGCCGAGCGCACCGCCTTCGCCGAGGAGCTCGCCAAGCGCGTCTCCGAGCTCGTCGCCCGCTATCACGACGAATCCGCACCGCCCGCCCGCGCCTATCGCCTGGTCGTAGGCGCCCACCCCATTCCCACCGACGTTGGAGCGGACCGTGCATGACAAGCGCATCGACCTGTCCGTGGAGGTACCCGCGAGCCCGGAGCAGGTGTGGGAGGCGATCGCGACCGGCCCGGGGATCAGTTCCTGGATGCATCCCACCGAACTGGAGGAGCGCGCGGGCGGCGAGTACAGCTGGACGATGGGCCTCGGCCCCTCCGGTTCCGGGGTGATCACCGAGTACGACCGGCCGTACCGGTTCGCCCAGCGCGCGGAATGGCGCCCTTCGGAGGAGGCCATTCCGCCGGCCACGCTGGCCACCGAATGGATCGTGACCGCGCGGGACGGTGGCAGTTGCGTGGTGCGCATGGTGATGAGCGGGTTCGGCAATCCCGAGGACGGCTGGGACGAAGAGATCGAGGGCATGACCGAAGGCATGACCCGCGCACTCGAATTCCTGCGGCTGTACCTCGCACATTTCCGTGATCAGCCCGGAACCTGGCTGCACGGTTACGGAATGGCGGGCGGCGACTGGGAATCCGCCTGGTCCGGGTTCACCTCGGCGCTGGGTTTCGGCGTGGTGGAACCGGGTGCGCGGCTGGCCACCGGGGACGGGCTTCCTCCGCTCGGCGGAACCGTGGAACGCGTGCTGGACGGGAAATGGCACCGGACCGCGATGCTGCTGCTGGACAGCCCGGCACCGGGGATCGCGAGCCTCGGCATCGGCGGGATCGGGCAGGCGGTGGGATTCTCCGCGACCCTTTTCGGTCCGCGGGCCCGGCAGATCACGGACGACCAGGGTGCCCGCTGGCAGGCCTGGATGCAGGAAAACTACCCATGGAAGGAATGAATCATGATCACCACAGCCAGTACCGAGCAGGAGATCCGCGGCATCCTGGACGAGCGGTTCGCCGCGCTCTCCGCGCAGGACGCCGAGGCCGTCCTCGCACTGGGCAGCCTGGATCCCGTGCAGTACACGCTCGCCCCGCCGCTGAGCACCCCGAACGAGGTCGGGCCGTTCCGGGAATGGCTGAACAGCTGGGCGGAACTCTCCTACGAGACAAGGGATCTGGAGATCACCGCGGGCGAGGAGGTCGCGTTCTGCCATGCGCTCGTCCGGATGTCGGGCCGCAAACACGGCCAGGACTCGTTCGCCATGTGGTTCCGACAGACCACCGGGTTCCGCAAGGTCGACGGGAGCTGGAAGATCACCCACGAGCACGAGTCGGTGCCGTTCGCCATGGACGGCTCGTTCCTGGCATGTGTCGATCTGGAACCGTGAACCGGCCGGTTCTCCGGTTGCCCGTACCGGCCGATCCGGCGAGCCAGGTTTCCCGTACTTTCTTCCGCCACAACACTTTTCCGGCGAGCCGAGCACGTGTCCCTGGTGCGCGGCATAGTCGGCATCGTGGGTGTACGCGCGCAACGCCTCGGCGGGGGTCATGGCCTGTTCCCGATACGAGCCACCGTACGGTTTTCCGCGAAGACATGGGCGGCTGCACGAGCAAGGCGTGCCGTATACCACGCTCCTCAGTCGAACTGCCTGGCTTTCGCCGCCGCTCCGGTGAGTTCGAACTCGATGCGCTCCAGGGATTTCCCCTTCGTTTCCGGGATCAGTTTCATCGCGAACACCGTGGCGAGCACCCCGATCACGGCGAACAGGTAGAACACGATCCCGGTGCCGATCACGAGCAGCACCGGGAAGAACAGGCCGACGAGCAGGTTGCCGGTCCAGTTGGCGAAGGTGGCCAGGCTCATCGCCGTCTCGCGCACCCGTAGCGGGAAGATCTCGCCGGGGATGATCCATCCCATGCCGCCCCAGCTCATCGAGAACGAGACCTTGAACAGCGCGAGCGCGATGATCGCCACCCAGCCGAGGAGCCCGCCCGTATGCGCGCTGCCCGAACCGAGGAACACGGTGCCGAGCGCGAGCATGCAGATCGTCATGCCGATCGCACCCAGGATCATCGGGCGGCGCCGTCCGATCCGGTCCACGACCAGCAGCATGATCACGGTGACCACGACGGTGAGCGCACCGAGCCCGGCATTGGCCAGCAGCGCGGCGGAATCGGCGAACCCGAGCGTGGTCAGGATCGTCGGCGCGTAGTAGATGATCGTGTTGATCCCGATGATCTGCTGCAGGAAGGCGATGCCCACGCCGATCACGAGCACCCGGCGCAAGCTGGGCTCCCGGAGCAGGGCACCGAGCGGGGTGCGGGTGCCGCCGAGCAGCGCGCGAATCTCGGCGAGTGCAGCCTCGGCGTCCTCGCCCCGGCGCTCCAGGATCGCGCGCGCCTTGTCCGCCCGGCCCTTTTTCACCAGCCAGCGCGGGCTTTCCGGTTGGAAGACGATCCCGATCACCAGCAGCAGCGCGGGGAGCATGGCGATCCCGAAGGCGTAGTGCCACTGCCCAGGACCGTCGAGCGCGGTGGTGACCAGGTAGGCGATCAGGATGCCGCTGGAGATCAGCAGCTGGTTGAGCCCGGAGAGCGCGCCCCTGCGTCCCGCGGGCGCGAGCTCGGCGAGATAGATCGGGATGGCCATGGACAACGCGCCAACCGCGAGGCCCATCACCGAACGGCCGCCGAGGATCATCGGGAAGTCCAGCCCGATGCTGGCCACGAGGCAACCGAGAATGAACACCAGACCGGAGACGAGTATCGCCCCACGGCGCCCGAGCCGGTCGGCGAGCCAGGCGGAACCGAGCGCGCCGAGCATCGCGCCGACGATCAGCGAACTGGTCACCATGCCCTTCTGGAGGGCGCTCAGGCCGAGTTCGGGCCCGATGGAGAGCAGGGCACCGGCGACGACGCCGAGGTCGTAGCCGAACAGCAGGCCGCCGAGCGCGCCGAAGAAGTAGCTCGCCCGCCGGACTCCGAGGCGTGTCATGCGCGATCACCCATCCTGATCGTGACGTCGTTCGAGGGGAGTTCCGGATGCACGGCACCGATCCGGACCGTGCCGATCCGTCCGGGCCGCCCGCGCACCCACACCGCGGCGACCCCACCGGTTTCGGCGAGCGGAAAGGGATTGTCCCCGAGCAACTCGCCGGGACCGCGCAACCGCAGCCGGACCGAGCCCGCGCGCCCGGGACGCGGCGCCCCGTGGCGGTCGGTCACCCGCAGCACCACCCGCGTGGCGTCCGCCCCGTCGGCGCGGATCTCGCTGTCGTCCGCGGAAAGCGCGAGCCGGTCGCCCTCGTGGTCGGCGGAGAACCGCCTGCTGCCGAGCAACCGCGCGCCCTGGTAGGCGTCGATGCGCAGCTCGCCGCCGGAGACCCGGGAGAAATCGGCGCGAAAGGGCGCATAGGGCAGGTGCGGGAAACGGCCCCGGTCCGGGAGGAGCTCGGCGAACGGCGCGCCGTCCAGGAACAGCTCGAGCCGCCCGGCGTTCGCGAAGATCAGCGCGTCGTCACCGAGCTCGCCGACCGCGAACTCGCCGTGGAAATCCCAGTAGAAGGCCGGTTCGATGACCACCCGCCGGTTCGGGTCCACCTGCGCGGCGTACACCGCGGCTCCGAGTTTCGGTTCCCGGAACTGGTCGAGCACGCCGGGGTATTTCACGCCCTGGTACTGGTTTCCGTTCCCGGAGGGGTAGTCGAAACCGGCCCAGCCGAGTGCCCCGCAGCAGCGCGGATCGGCGGCCGCCTGCTCGTGCACGTAGGCATGCGCGAGCGCCTGCCCGTGCTGGGCGGTGACCGGATCGGTGCGCCGGTAGAAGCTCGCCGGGCCGGAGAGGGTGCCGACGGATTCGGTGACCAGCCACGGCCAGTTCTCGCGCGGCTGCTTCAGCTTCGGCAGCCGTTTCCCGTCGACCTGCTGCGAGTCGTAGTCGTTGTAGGAGAACACATCCTGGAGGAAGTCCTCGGTGCCGTAGTCTCCTCCGATGATCGCCCCGGTCGTCTGCCGGGAACCGTCGAGCTCGGCCGCGATACGCTGGGTGTCGGCATAGAGTTCGCTGTCCGCCGGGGTCTCGTTCAGCCGCACACCCCACAGCACGATGCTCGGATGGTTGCGGTCGCGCAGGATCATGTCCCGCACATCCCTTCGCACGTACCGTTTCCAGGTCCCGTCGCCGAGCGCTCCCCAGCCGGGCGCCTCCTCGAAGACCAGGATGCCGAGCTCGTCGCAGGCCTCGAGGAACGCCTCGTGCTGCGGATAGTGCGAGCAGCGGACCATGGTCACGTTGAGGTCCTTGAGGATCCGGGCATCCCTGCGCTGCACCCGGGGCGGCATCGCGGCGCCCACATAGGGGAAGATCTGGTGCCGGTTGAGCCCGATGATGGTTCTCCTGTGCCCGTTGAGGAAAAACCCCTCGGTGGTGAACTCGGCCGTACGGAATCCGACCGGGGCGGATTCCTCGTGCACCGGCTCGCGACCGGAGTACAGCGTGGCACGGAGCCGATAGCTCTTCGGCGCGTCGAGTTCCCACAGCTCGACATCGCGCAGCCCACCGATTCCGGTGCGCACCCGGCCCTGCGCATCGGGCACCGTGCTCGCCGAACCGAGTATCCGTTCCCCGTCGAGCAGCTCGACGCGGACCCGCGGATCGGGCATCCGACCGTCCACCCGCAGTCGCACATCCACGGTGCGCCGCAAGGGATCCAGCACCGCGCGCGGAACGGCGTGCAGTTCGGTGAGGAAGGCCTGCGGCCGCACCCGCAGGGTCACCTCCCGGTACAGGCCGGCGAGCTGCCAGAAATCCACCGTGTTCGAGGGCCGCCCCGGCCGGTTGGGTGGCACATCCACCTCGAAGCTCCCGTCCAGGGCCACGTCCAGGCGGTTGTCCCGGCCCCGCACGTACCGGGTGATCTCGTACTCCGCGGGGAGATAGCCACCGCGATGGGTGCCGAGCACGTGGCCGTTCAGGTTCGGGGTGATCGCGCTGAGCGCGCCATCGAATCGCAGGAAATAGCGATAGGTCCCGTCTTCGGGGGCCGGGGGCAGATCGAAGGAATTGCGGTAATGCCATTCCCCTTCCCAGGTTTTCGGGTCCCAATCGCGCCAGGACTGCCGGGCGACGGAATCGGGAAGTGTCACGCCATCGCGCACCGTCCTCATTCCGCTGACCCGCCAGCCGGAATCGATTCGGTTTTCCCGCTGCATCCGCCTGTTCAGCGCGGGAGAAGACCAGTCGATCAGCGGCATCGCGGCCACCACCCCCAGTGTCAGTACCCCGAATCTGCCGAACGCACGCCGGGACAGCGGCGCGGGTCTCGTTGATTCGGCGTCCATGAGCCGTACTGGACCATCCCCGGCCGGGAATGAACAATCACCCTAGCCTCGCTCCTAGTATTCGGAAACAACTTGCGGCGCACCCCGATAAAATCGTTATACGTAATACTGAACACGCGGTGCGCCGACGAGCAGCGCTTACCGTGAAGCCATGCTCGGTAGGCGAAACAGTCGATTCCACTACACCGTCACGGCACTGTGCACTCCCGCGGAAGCGGTCGCCCTGCTGACCGATGTGCCCAGACTGACGAGCAGGCACCCGTTCGTCATCGGTGCCCGGGAACGTCCGGCGGATGCCGGGGTACTGCGCAGCACCACGGTGACCGACCGGCTCCGGCTCGGACCGGTGCCGTTCACGATCACCTACGTGACCGATGTGCTGGCCGCCGGGCCCGAGGAAGTGGTCACCGTCGCCCGGCAACGGCCGTCGACCACGCTGACCAGCCGGGCCCGGATCCGCGCACAGGAGGATGGGCGGACCCGCATCGAGGTCACCATCTCGTTCACCGCGCCCGCGCTGCTTTTCCCCTACGCCTTCGGCAAAGCCAGGCACGCGCACCGCGAACTCGCGGACGGTATGCGGGAACTGCTGGAAGGCGGCTAGGCTCACACATCCGAGCGGCGGGCGATGGTGGCCGCCGCCCTGCGCACCGCGGCGACCGATTTGTTCGGGATCAGGTCGTCGAGGAAGCCGTACCTGCGCAGCACCGAGGTGTGGTAGGCGCCGCCGCCCGCGCTCTCCCGCATGGCGTGCCACCAGTCGGCGATATCGCCCCAGCCGGGCGCGGCCAGCGAACCGCCGAACTGCTGCACCGCGAGCGCCGAGCAGGCACCGGCGAACGCGAGCCGGTGGCTCAGCGGCCAGCCGCACAGCGTGCCCACCACCATGCCCGCCCCGAACACATCACCCGCACCGGTGGGGTCGAGCGCATCGACCCGCAGCGCGGGCACATCGGCCTCGTCCCCGGTCGTCGAGTCGATCGCCATCGCGCCGTGCACCCCGTTGGTCACCACGGCCAGCGGTACCCGGTCGGCGAGCGCGTAGAGGGCGTCCCGCGGGGTGTCGGTCCTGGTGTAGGCCATCGCTTCGGCGGCGTTCGGCATGAAAGCGTGGCAGTGTTCGAGCCTGCCGAGCAGCCGCGCTGACCAGTCCCCGCTCGGATCCCAGCCCACATCGGCGAACACCAGCGCCCCCGCCGCCCGCGCCTTGCTCGCCCAGGACCGCGGATCCTCGATCGGTTCGGGACCGTCCAGGTCCACGATCACCGCGCGCGAACGGGGCGGTTCGCCGATCATCTCGCTCGCGCTGACCGGGGGCTCATGGCTGTGCGTGACCATGGTGCGGTCCCCGGCCGCCGCCATGGACACGGTGACCGGGGAATGCCAGCCGGCGAACCGGCGCGAATAGCTCAGGTCAACGGTCTCCTGCTCGTCCAGGGTGCGCCAGCAGAAGTCCGCGTAGTCGTCGTCCCCGAACGCGGCGGCCAGCCCGGTACGCAGGCCGAGCCTGCTGGTGGCGATGGCCAGGTTCGCGATGCCGCCCGGGCATGAGCCCATCCCCTCGGCGAACACCTCGGTGCCCGAGCGCGGCAGGCTGCCCAGCCCGGTGAACACGATGTCCAGGAACACGGTGCCGTAGGTGAACACGTCGAACCCCGGTCCGTCTCCGGTACGCCACGCGGCGAGCGGGTCGTAGCGCTGGCAACAAGATTCCGTTGGCACGACTGCCATCCAATCATCCTGCCCGGGACGGAGCCCCGCGCGCCATGTTCGGGCGGCATAATAGGCTCGCGGTATGGGATCACCGGACTCGTCGCACAGGAAGCAGCCGAGAAGGGATGCGTTGATCCGCGCGACGATCGAGATCGTGGCCGAGCGTGGGGTCGCCGGGGTGACCCATCGTGCCGTCACCGAGCGGGCCGGGGTGCCGCTGACGAGCGCGACCTACTACTTCGCCACGATCGACGGCCTGGTCTCCGAGTCCCTTCGCTGGTACGCCAATGACCGCGCGGACATTTTCCGCGCCGCGGTCGCCGAAGCGCTCGAGGACAGCAAGACGGTCCGCTCGGTGACCGAGGCGGTCGCGCACATGATCGAGGCGCTGCCCAGGTGGGAACGGGTCGCCTTCTACGAGCTGCTGTGCAACGCTGCCCGGTTCCCGGCGGGCGCGGAGTTCGCCCGTGAATCGATCGAGGGCTACAGCAGGCTGGTCGCGCACGTGTTCCGGCAGTCCGGCCAGCCTGCCACCACCGAGCTGGTGCGCGGCGTGTTCACCCTGGAGATCGGGCGCGGGCTGCTCGGCCTGATCGACCCGCAGTTCAGCGACCTGGACTGGGCGGGGACCAACTTCCGCGCCCTGGTCGCCGGGTATCACCTGCTCGCCGAGGATCCGGAGCGCGTCGAGGAACTGATGCGCCGGGAACTCAAGTGACGAGTCCGTTGGTGAACGCGTAGCGCACCGCCTTCGCGCGGTCCGCGGCCCCGATCTTGGCGAAGATCCGGTTGATGTGGCTCTTCACGGTCGCCTCGCTGATCACCAGTTCCGCTGCGATCTCCCGGTTGGCCATGCCGCCGGCGATCAGCCGCAGCACGGCGCGCTCGCGTTCGGAGAGCTCGGCGAGGCTGGGATCGGGCCTGCGTTCCGGTTCGGCGAGCAGTCCCCGCTGCAGTTCGGCGTCCAGTACCGACTGGCCCGCGGCGGCGGCCTCGATGGCGCGCGCGATATCGGCCCGGCCCGCGTCCTTGGTGAGGAAACCGATCGCCCCGGCCCGCAGTGCTTCGCGCACCGCTTCGTCCTCCGCGTAGGTGGTGAGCACGACGACCCGGGTGCCCGGATGGTCCGCGCGGACCCGCGTGGTCGCGGTGATCCCGTCGCAGCCGGGCATCCGCAGATCCATGAGCACCACATCGGGTTCGGTGCGCGCGACCAGTTCGAGCACTCCCTCCCCGTCCTCGGCGGAGCCGACCACCTCGATACCGGTGAGCGTGTCCAGCAGGATCACCAGCCCCTCGCGCACCGCGGTCTGATCATCGGCGACGACCACCCGCAACGCCCGCTCACGCGATGTCGATGATTCGTTCGCACGCTCAGTCATGCGGCACCCGTACTCGCACGGTCCACCCCGTTTCCTCGGCCCCCGCGGTGACCGTACCGCCGATGCGTTCCGCGCGCTCCCGCATCCCGATCAGGCCGAAGCCGCCGCTGCCGGGTTCGGCCGCGGGATCGAGCTCGTTGTGCACCCACAGGCACAGTTCGCCGTCCGCGGAGTTCAGCGTCATCCACAGCGGGGCACCCCCGGAATGCTTGCCCGCATTGGTCACCGCCTCGGTGGCGATCCGCCCGATCGCGAGGGCGGCCTCGGGGCGCAGCGCGGGCACGGTCTCGGGCAGCTCGAGGTGCGCGGCCCCCTGGTACCCGTCGGCGAGTCCGGTCAGCACCCCGCGCAGCGCGCCGGGGTCCCCGCGCAGCGCCCCGACCGCGCGCCTGGTCTCGGTGAGCCCTTCGGCGGCCAGCCCGCGAGCCCGGCGTAGGCAGTCGAGCGCGCGTTCGGTTCCCGGGACGTCCTCGAGCAGCGCGTCCGCCGCCTCGAGTTGCACGCTGACCGCGCCGATCGAGTGGGCGAGCACATCGTGCATCTCCCGGGCGATCCGTGCCCGTTCCTCGGCCGTGGCCGCCTGCGCCTCGCGTTCCCGCGCCACCTGCGTCTCGGCGAGCAGCAGCTCCGCCTGTTCGAGGCGCTCCTGCCGCTGGCGCCGGGTCGTTCCGGCCAGATAGGACCCGACCGCGGGCAGGATCCACACCAGCCCGATGACCGGTCCGACGAGCAGCCCGTAGAGCAGAGCGACCACGATCCCGGCGGCGATGGTGATCCCGAGCGCGTACGGTTCACGCACCCCGGTCGCGGTGGACAGCAGTGCGACACACACCAGGATCAGGCCGAGCGCGGTCTGCATGGTCCCCGGGACGATCAGCAGTCCGCCCACCACGAACACCGCGTGCAGCGCGACCTTCGGTCTGAACCGGTCGTCCGCGAGCAGGGCGGTCCCGATCCAGCCGAATACGGCGAGCACGAACCCGGCCAGGGTGAGCGCCTGCACGCCGTGCAGACCGAAGCCCGGTTCGAATCCGAGGGCGAACCCGATCGCGCCGAGCACCACAAGGCGGACCGCGAGAACAGCGGCATTCATCAACACAGTGTCCTACGCCCGCACCGGGCTCGCCGCGATCACCAGCCCCCTGGCGCGCGCCCTCGGGAACACGACCAGCGCCTCCCCACCGAAGGTGAGCGCGAGCAGCAGGAACATCAGGTGGGTTCCACCGGCCACCGAGGCGCCGAGGACGTTCGCGAGCACCACCATGCCGACCCGCAGCGGGATCAGGGCGAGCCACACGGACACGGTCACCCAGGTGTAGCGCATCCAGGCGCGGCCCTCCTGCTCGTAGAGGCGGCTCAGCGTGCCACGCAGCACCCCGACCCCCAGGCTCACCACCGCGAACACGAGCGCCAGCACCCAGTCCATGCGGCTCATCACGTGCAGGTCCCCGGAAATCTGCTGCACCCCGACCACCAGCAGGACCAGCGGAACGATCAGCAGCTTGCGAGCCGAAACCGGAACCCCACGCGTCCGGCGCACGATCATCAGGACCACCAGGGCCACGGCGGCGAGGCCCAGAACGATATCCAACAGTTCGCTATTCATGCTACGAACGGTAGTTTTCGCGACCCTGGGTACACATCGAACGGCGGGTCCAACTTCGGTTGCACCCCCGGGTGCACCCGGACGAGAACGTGCCGCAAAATACATGCGTGCATGCACGCATGTAAGATACTATCTCCTCATGACGCACTACTTCGTGACCGGAGCGACCGGATTCCTCGGCAGGCGGCTCGTGCGCAGGTTGCTCGAACGCCCGGACTGCGAGCGCGTCTCGGTGCTGGTGCGCGAGGCCTCGAAGGCCCGCCTCGACCGGCTCACCGAGGACTGGCCGCATCCGGAGCGGGTGGTCCCGGTGCTCGGCGATCTGAGCGCCGAGGGGCTCGGCGTCGACCCGGCGGCACTGCCCGGCGCCCCGGATCACGTGGTGCACCTCGGCGCGATCTACGACCTGACCGCGGACGAGGCCGCGAACGAGCAGGCGAACGTCGCCGGGACCGCCAACGCGCTCAGCTTCGCGCGCAACGCGAACGCGGGGTTGTTCCACCATGTCTCCTCGATCGCGGTGGCCGGGGACCACCACGGCCGGTTCACCGAGTCCGATTTCGATCTGGGCCAGCGGTTCCCGACGCCGTACCACGCGACGAAGTTCGCCGCGGAGCGCCTCGTCCGCCGCCAGGACGCGGTGCCCTTCCGGGTGTACCGGCCCTCCGCGGTCGTCGGGGATTCGCTGACCGGGGAAATGGACAAGGTCGACGGTCCGTACTATTTCCTGCCCGCGCTGCGCAGGCTCGCGAGCCTGCCCTCCTGGCTGCCGCTCGCCTCCCCGGAACTGGGCAAGACCAACGTGGTTCCGGTGGACTACGTGGTCGATGCGATGGCCTACCTCATGCACCGCGCGGCACCGTCCGGGGCGACCTATCACCTCGCCTCCCCGCGCTCGCAGAGCCTGAACGAGATCGCGAGCGCGTTCAGCGCGGCCGCGGGCGGTCCACGCATCCGGGCCCGGTTGCCGATCGACCTCTCCGGGCGGATGCGCAAGCTCGGCCGCGCGTTCAACGCGAACGAGAAACCCCGGCCCGGCAAGAAGTCCATCGCCGGTGCGCTCAACGAGATCGGGATCCCGCCGCAGCTGCTCCCCGCACTCAACGCCCCCGTGGAGTTCGACACGGCGCAGACCGGGCGCGCGCTGACCGGCAGCGGACTGGAGTGCCCGGCCTTCGCCGACTATGCCCCGGTCCTCTACCGGCACTGGGCGGCCGAGCTCGATCCGGATCGCGCGCGCAGGCAACGGATGGACGCGCGGACCGTGCTCGTCACCGGCGCATCCTCGGGTATCGGCCGGGCCACCGCGCTGCAACTGGCCGAGCGTGGGGCGAACGTGGTGCTCGTGGCCCGGCGCGCGGAGGAACTGGACACCGTGCGGGACCAGATCCGCGCCGCGGGCGGGAAATCGGCCAGCTATCCCTGCGATCTCACCGATGACGAGGCCGTGGACGCGCTCGTCAAGCAGGTGCTCGCCGAACAGGGCACCGTGGACATGCTGGTGAACAACGCGGGCCGGTCCATCCGCCGCCCCGTCGCCGCGTCCACCGAACGGATGCACGACTACGAGCGGACCATGGCGCTGAACTACTTCGCCCCGCTGCGGCTTTCCCTGGCGCTGATCCCGAGCATGACCGCGCAACGGTTCGGGCACATCGTGAACGTCACCACCCAGGGCATCCAGGTGCACGCGCCACGGTTCTCCGCCTATCTCGCCTCCAAGGCCGCGCTCGACGAATTCGGTGCGGTGGCCGGGCGCGAACTGCTCGCCGAGGGGATCACGTTCAGCTCGGTGCGAGTGCCGCTGGTGCGCACCCCGATGAGCAAACCCGGGGCGAGCGCGTACCGGATGCTGCCCGCCATGGAACCGGAACAGGCCGCCGCGCTGGTCGTGCGCGCGCTCACCCACCGGGCGCCCGCGGTGAACACCCCCTTCGGCAGCCTTGCCGGGCTCGCCGACACCCTGATGCCGCGGATGGGCAGGCTCGCCACGCATCTCGCCGAATTCCAGGCCCGCCCGGAGACCGCGCCGGACAGCATGCACCTGCACCCGCGCCGTCATCCGCTCGTCGCCGTGGTCAGCACCGCGACCCGGCTCGCCTGGCGGCCGCACCCCAAGGGTTGACCTCAACTTTGCTTTAGGTTGCATGCTCGGGGTATGACAACGAAAAACACCTTCGAAGCGGCCTACGAGAACGGCACCGCGGGCTGGATCATCGACCAGCCCCAGCCCGCCGTGCTCGAACTCGAACGCGCCGGGCTCATCCGCGGCGCCGTACTCGAACCCGGTGCGGGAACCGGGGAGCACACGATCGCGCTCACCGAACGCGGCTACGACATCCTCGGCATCGACTTCGCCGATTCCGCCATCGCCCGGGCCCGGGAAAACGCCGCCGCACACGGGGTTCCGGCCCGGTTCGAGGTCGCCGACGCGCTCGCGCTCACCGGTCCGGCCCGGTACGAGACCGTGCTCGACAGCGCCCTGTTCCACGTCTTCGATGGCGAGAGCGGGCGCGCCTACGCCGAGGCGCTGCATCGCGTCTGCCTGCCTGGCGCGCTCGTGCACATTCTCGCCCTCGCCGAGGCCGAACCCAGGATGGGGCCACAGATCAGCGCGGGCACCATCCGGGCGGCATTCGGGGCGGACTGGAAGATCGAGTCCATCGAGCAGAGTTCCTATCGCGTCTCGGTGAACGAGAAGCACTGGGCGGAATCCGGCTTGCCGGTCGGAATTCTGGACCGGCCGGCCTGGCTCGCCCACATCCGTCACCTGGGCTGATTCCCGCGAGCGTTACGTGGCACTCGGACTCGCATTCCGCAGTGCATTCTCCTGACGGTCGGGCGTCGTCGGTAGGGAAAACCGAACGGAATTCATATCGAAACACCCTCTCGTTTCGCTCGATCCATGCGATCCGGACTCGGCGCCGTTGCTGCGTCTGGCACTGGCGGTTCGGCGGGTTCGAGACCATGGCGGCCGGACCAGACCCGCGAGGAGGTCGCGGAACGCCTCACCGATGTGCTGCTCTCCACCTGCGTCTCGCTCGAACTGCTCGTCAAGAACGGCGAACTGGATCGCTGCTCGGATATCGCCGCGTTCCGGTCACCTTGACCGAACCGGCCAAGCAGTTCCTGGTCGTCTCCGGATGTTCGCGCCCGCGTGGGTCATGGGCGTGAAACCCGACGTCGATGGCCGTGGCACCGATGGCCCCGGCCAGCTTCAACCGGTTCGATCGTGGACCTCATCAGCGGCGGTGGGCTGATGACCTGCCTGCCCCGCGCCGAACATGAGGAACGGCGCGATCGAACCGCGCCGCGGAGGCCGCATCCGAACCGCCCGGATGACCACAGCCGGCTCCCAGACCGGTACCGTTCGTCGGTTCCGGTTCCGAGGGAGGAGGCGGCGTCGGAGGATCCGGTGGCGGCGTGGGCCGCGGCATCGGATCGGGAGGTCGCGGCACCGGATGCGGGTCCGGCGGTCCTGGAATCGGCTCGGGCCCAGGGGGAATCGGATGCACCATCGGCATACTCCTTCATGGTAGGTTCGGCGAACGGAAACGCCTGAGCGGGTGGCGGTGTTGCGGGCGTTCCGTCCGTTCGACGTCGCCCATACCCGGCCCCGTTTCGGACGAAACATCGTCCCGGGTTCGAAGATCGGTCGGGCGGTTCGTTCGGATCAGGGGCGGCAACCCACGAGTGAGCCGGTCACACCGACCCGGAAAGCCATCAGCGAGCCGCCACGCTGCCCGGTCATCTCTCTGCCGCGCCCGCGCGAACACCGCGGTCGCGGGGATCGAACGCGCGCCCCCACGCTGCAATCGACTTCGAGGGTCGAACCGGATCCGGGACCATCAGCGATGCTCCGGCGGTTTTGCTGAGCGGACATCGCACCGGCCACCGCACAGCACAAGTAATCGAACCTGGAGTTCGGGGATGGACGGTTCGGTGATGGCGGGTCCTGGTGCACGGTGATGGCGGCCTGTTCAGCGAGAATCGTTCCCGTGCTTGTCGGATTCGGCATGGGTACGTTCGGCGCCGGGACAACGGATCGAGACACCGTCGGTGTCCTGCGTCAAGGAGTTGGCAGGTTTGATCCTGGTCCAGCCGGGCTCGGCACAGGTACGTTTGAGCTCCGGCCGGTGAGATTTCCCAGCATTCCGGCATCCGGTATACGGAGGTCCCCTGTGAGACGGCGTTCAGCTCAGTGATCGCGAGTATCCGTACTACCATCAGATGCCGCGTCCGTAGGCTTGGAGCGACTGGGCGCAGACCCGACCCATGCCGAAGCGGACCCGCCTCGTATACCAGCCGCGATACCGGCATCAGCCCCACCGCAGACACCGGATTCGGGTCATCGAACGATAGCGAGGAGTATCCGGTGGCGGTGGATTCGAGCTCAGACCGTTGTCCCCGAGGAGCACCCCATGCCCGAAAGCGAATACCTTTTCGATACCGGTTCCGAGTCCGGTCGACAGCATGTCACCGGTCTCGACTTGGTGCTCGGCCGAAAGACCGCCGAGTTCCTCGGCACGGCCGGCATCCTGCCCGGCCAACGCTGCTTGGAACTCGGTGCGGGCAGCGGATCTGTGGCGAACTGGATGGCCGACCGCACAGGCCCGGATGGGACCGTGGTCGCCGTCGACCTGGAGACCGACCATCTCCTCGAACGTCCCGGCATCGAGATCTACCGCCACGACATCAACGACGGACTCCCGGTACCAGGTCCGTTCGACGTGATCCACGCGCGACTGGTCCTGGTGCACCTGCCGCGTCGCGAGGAGATCTTCGAGATGCTCGTCGACGCGCTCGCGCCGGGCGGGTGGCTGGTATTGGGCGAGGTAGTCCACTTCCCGCAGTCGATCTCCGCTCCCAGCACGCACGACGAAGCGATATTCGCGAAAGTTTGGCGCATCGCGGCCGAAATCGTCGGACCGGCCGCCGACCAGGACTACCGATGGGGGCACCGGGTCTACCGCCGGATGGCCGCCGCCGAGCTCCACGAGCTGCACGCCGAGGAGTTCTCCGAGACCGCCATGGGCGGCGACCCACATGGCGAAGTGCTCGAAGCCCTCGTACGGCAAGCCGAACCCCCACTGGCCGCAGCCGGATGCACCCCGGATGAACTGGCGCGACTCCAGGAACTACTGCGCGACCCGCTCATGCGGTACTGGTTTTTCCGGTTGGTCTACACACGCGGCCGGAAACCATGCTGAACCATCCCTGACGCACGGACCGACCGGCAGCTGCTGGCTCGCCAGGCCGGGTCAGGAACTTGTCACAAAATGACGTGGCGTGTCGTTTTCCTTGTGGTTGAGCCAGGTTGAGATCCTGTTCGGTCGCGGGATGCTCGGGAGCGATATGCTGGCGGCGGACGCGGGACTGGGGCGGAATGGCCGACGGACACCGGTTTAACCGATATCGACTGTTCCGTTTCACGACACTGTGGCCAACGGCGCAGTACCGGGCAGGGTGCCGCGACAAAGTCTTTTCCGGCGGCGAAGCCGCTGTTGCCACCCGGGCAACCCACACCGCCAGGCAGCCGAGTCGGACATTCTCACACGAAGGTCATGCCGTCGAGTTTCCAGCTGCCGCCCTGGCGGACAAGAGTGACCTGGGTGCGCCAGGGTTGCACGACGGGTTCCTTGTGCTGGGCGTTGGTGACGGTCTGGTTGGAGAGGAAGACCAGATCGGCCTTGTCACCCTGTACCCGGGTCACCCCGGAGGCGACGATGTCCATTGTGGACTTCGCCTTGAGCTCCTGCACCTTGCCGCGCAACTGGTTGACCAGGTTCTTGTACTGCGGCCGGAATCCGTCGCTGGCGTCCGCGGTCACCGCTTCGATGTTCTTGTTGATGTCCTGGTAGTCGAAGTCACCGAGGCTCTTCATGATCCGGTTGCCTGCCTGCAGTGCCTCGGTGCGGTCGGAATCGGCGGAGTTGAGCTGGAAGTAGCTGACCGCGAAGAACACGGCGGCGGCGAGCACCACCAGAAAGGCCACACTCGGCACGAGAACCTTGGCGCGCAACCATTTCGCGGCGCGTCGCGGCTCGGTACCGGTGGGCTCGGCTTCAGTGGCTTCGGGGGACGTCTCCGCAGCCTCGGGTTCCGCGGCCTCGGCGGCCTCGGAGTCCGGTGTTTCGGCGGCCTCGGTCCCGGCGGCCTCGGGAGCTTCGGCCTTTCCGGCGGCGTCGGTCTCGGTGGTGTCGTCCTCGACCCACTTGCGCTCGATCGCATCGGTGTCTTCGTCGTTCACGGTCGTCTCGCTCATCGTCGAATCCCTACTGTATTCCTTGCATCATGACAGCGCTCCAGGACTGTGGCCCGGTCACCGGTGGCTTGCCGTCACCCAGCTTCAGTTTCGAACCGTCCTGCCTCGTCGCGATCCGCGTCTTCGGATCATAGGTACCGATCTCGGGATTCGTCGGGGATCGCGGCGCGTTCACCGAGCCACGTTGTTGCAGGTACTGCTTGTCGCCCGGGCAGTTCCAGTTGGCCTCGACCGGCCGGGAACCGGTCTGCTGCGGGGTGCGCCGCTGGGTACCGTAGTAGCACACCGGGCCGGGCGCCCCGGTGAGGTCGACCGCGGCATCGGTGACCCCGGGATGCAGCGGGCTCGGGAAGAACACGCTGGAGAAGTCGTTGATGCCCTTCGGCCCGTCGGTCAGCGATCCGGCCAGGGTGGGCAGGTTCAGCGAGAGTACCTGCGTGACATTGGCCAGGTTGGACACGATCAGCGCGATGGAGCGCTGATTGCGGTTCAGGATCGGCATGATCCGCCTGATCATCGCGTTCCCGTCGGTGAGCAGCGCACCCGCCTTCGGGGTGAGCCCCTTCATATCGGCGGTCATCCCGCGTACTTTCTTCGCGAGCGCGGGCAACTGGTCGACGAGTCCCTGATTCTTCTGGATTGTCGCGGTTCCCCGGTCGGTCAGGTCGATCAGCTGCGGGGTGATCTCCTCGGTGGTCCCCATCAGCTGTTCGGAATTCCGCAGCAGGGTGTGCAGCTGTGGTTCCATCCCGGACAGCGCGTCCTGTGCCTCGTCCCCCACCTTCGCCAGGTCCTTGGTGTCGATGGTGGACAGCAGATCGGTGCCGTCCTTGAGGAAACGGTCGAACGGGACGGGGAGTTCGGTGTCCCTGGCCGGGATCGTGTCCCCGTCGGCGAGGTAGGGCCCGGAATCGGTGCGCGGCTGCAGGTCCACGTGTTCGATCGCGATCGGCACATCCATGCTCACCGCGGCCATGGTGTCCTTCGGGATCCGGTACTCGGTCTTGATCGCCAGCTCGAGTGTGATGCCGTTGCCGCCGGGATCGATGGTGACCGAGTCGACCGTGCCGATCGGGGTGCCGCGATAGGTCACCTGGGAGTTCTGCACTATTCCCCCGGTTTCCGGCAGGTGCATGCTCACCCGGTAGGTGCCCGAGAGTGCGTCCTGCCCCACGGTCTGGGCGACGACCAGGCCCGCGGCGAGAAAACCGACGACGATGAAGGCGATCAACCGGATGATCGGCATCCGCTGTTTCATTTCCCCACCGCCTTCTGCATCAGTTTGTCCGGACCACCGGTCCGCGGTGCCTTGTCCGGCCGGTCGAGACCGTTGGCCACCTGCCCGACCAGTTTGCCGATCAGCGGCGGCAGATCCGCCCGCATGTTCACGGTCAGGTAATCACCGGGTACCCCGGCGGTGAGGTTCGGCCCGACCTTCGAGATGCCCTTGGTGATGGTGCCGACCTGATCGCCGATCTTGGCCAGGCTGGACAGCGGGGCCTGGAATTTGTCGATGAATTCGACGATGTCGCGCTTGTTCTTCCCGACGACCCCTTCCACGGTCGCGGACAGATCGCCCACCTTGCCGATCAGCGAGTTGAGCCGGTCCTTCTGGGCGAGGATCGCCTTGATCCCGGGTTCGGTCTCGGTGATCGCCCTGTCCAGCACCGCCTTGTTCTCGTTCGCGTAGCCGGTCAGCTGGTTCAGATTGTGCAGTGTCTTCTCGATGTTCCCGCTCTGCGAGTCCAAAGTGGACAGCACGGTGTGCACCCTGGACAGCAGCTCGCGGATCTCGCCCTCGCGCCCGCCGACGATGGTGTTGGTCTCCCGCACCAGGGTCTTCACCTGGGCGATACCGCTGCCGCGTAGCAGGGTGCCGAGCGAGGCGAGCAGCTGCTCGGGATCCGGGCCGCGGGAGGTGTCGGCGAGCGGGATGACGTCCTCGCCGCGCATCGGTGCCGTGCCGGTTCCCTGCGGTGGCAGCAGTTTCACGTACTCCTCGCCGAGCGGTGAGGGCAACTGCAGCCGCGCCCCGGTACCTTTGGGCAGGACGACGCCGTTGTTGATGTTCGCGGTGATCCGCGCGACGTAGTCGTGCACGGTGACCTCGGCGACCCGGCCGACATCCGATTGCCCGACCCGGACCAGACCGCCGACCGGCAGCTGCGCGGCATCGCTGACCTCGATGGTGATCGGATAGGTTGCCGCGGAGGAACCGGTGCCCATCGGGAAGTTCTGGAAGCTGAGCCCGCAGCCGCTCAGCGCGACGGTGAGCAGCGTGCCCAAGGCGAGAACGGTGAACCTGCGCGTCATTTCGCCCCCCGTGCCGGATCGAGGAAGGCGAGCGGATCCCATTGCGGTGGCGGCGGGCCGGGGATCGGGTTCACGATTCCCGCCCCGCTGCACAGCGGATTCGGCAGTGTCTTGCACAGTTCCTGCGTGGAGGCGAACTGCTGCAGATTTGTCGACACATCGATGCGCAGCCGGGCGCGTTTGTCCTTGATCGTCCGGGACAGGTTCTGCATCGCCAGCGGGAGGTATTTGATCCCGTCCACAATCCGGTAGCGCAGGTCCGAAAGGGTCTGTGTGGTGTCGGCGAAGCTCTTGACGGTTCCGTCGATGCGGTTGCCGTACTTGTTGAGCAGGTCCGAGGCCTGCTGCATCAGCCCGGTCAGTTTGCCGATGGTGTCGTTGATGGTCTGCTGGTGGGACTGATATTCCCCGGTGATCGCATTGACCGTGCCGGAAAGGGAATCGATCGAGGACTGGTTCTCGTCCACCACGCTGACCAGCTGCTGCAGGCTGGTGAGCATGCGCTTGGCGTCCGGGGTACCGGAGACGACGAGCGAGCTGGCGCTGCCAATGCTCTTGATCGCCTCGTTGACCTTCTTCCCGTTGCCGTCGAAGGCTTTGGCGGTGTCCTTGAGTCCACCGCCGAGCAGTCCCTGCGGATCGTCCTTGCTCGGCCCGAACGCCTTGGCGAGCGTGTCCAGGGTGTCCACGAGTTTGTCCCAGGGCACCGGGGCGTGGGTGCGCTCCACCGGGATGCGCGCACCGTCGCTCAGCAGCGGGCCGCCGTGATAGGTCGGGGTGAGCTCCAGGTACTGGTCGCTGATCACGTCCGGGTTCATCACATAGGCCTGCGCGTCCGCCGGAATCTTCGTGCTGCTCGGCACGGTGAACGTGACCGTGGAGGTTTTCCCGTGCGGCACAACGGATTCCACCTTGCCGATGGGCAGGCCGAGCTGGGTGACCTTGTTCCCGGCGAACAGGCTCGCGGTGGCGGTGAACTCCGCGCGCACGGTCAGGTGCGCACTCGGCCGCAGGAAGGCGAACCAGCCGGTGAGCGCGACGAGGGCGAGCACCACGCCGAGAATGAGGAGTTTGCGCCAGCGCTGCATCACTTACACCCCTTGACAAGGCCGAGCACGCAGTCGACGTTGTCCGGTAGCAGGATCCCGGGGACCGCGAAGTCGATCCACGGCCCGTTTCCGGTGGCATTGGCCAGATTCTTCGAGCCGTCGTGCAGGTTCTTCAGCGCCTCGGCCAATAGCGACTGGTGTTTTTTCAGGCCGTCGGCGAGCGTGACCAGGTTGGTGAGCAGTGGATCGACCTTGGCCTCGTTGTCCTTGATGAGCTGGCTGACCTGGCCGATGAGTTTGTTCGTGACGGTGAGCAGGGTGGAGATCGCGTCCCGCTGCTGCACGAGATATTCGGCGACCACCTTCGCGTTGCCCAGCAGTTCCTTGAGGTTCTTGCGCTGACCGACCAGCACATCGGTCACGGATTTGGCTCCACGCAACAGTTTCTGGAACTGGTCGTTGCGTTCGGCGACCATTTTGCTGACTCCGGTGACGCCGCTGAGGGTGTCCCCGATCAGTTTCGGATCGGTCGGCAGGTTGCCGCGCAGCGTGCTGATCGCGTCCTGCATCGCCTGGATGTCCAGGCTTCCCGCGGTACTCGATGCGGACCGGGCCAGCGAGCCGACGTCGAAGGGGACCGAGGTCCTGCTGGCAGGAATGGTGTCCCCGGACCGCATCGGGGTGGTCCCGGCCGGGCGCACCGCGATGTAGCGGCGGCCGAGCACGGTCTGGATCTTGATCTCCGCGGTGGTGCGGATGCCCAGCTGCTGATCGCGGTCCAGCCGGAAGTGCGCGGCCACGTGATCGCCCTCGATCTCCAGGTCGGTCACCCGCCCGGAAGGCACCCCGGCCACGTACACCTGGGAACCGTTCTGCAGCCCCGATGCGTTCACGAAATCGGCGGTGTACTCATGGGTGTTCGCGTCGAACGTCACCCGTGGCACGAAGATCGCGGCGAGCAGCGCGGCCGCGATCAGCAGCACCCCGATGGACCCGGCGCGCAACGGATTGATCGAGCTGAGGTTCATCGGCACACCCCGCTGTGGATATTGGGCGGCAGAGTGGTGTCGATCGGGCCGAGCTTGAGGCTCACGCTGCACAGATAGACGTTCGCCCAGCTGCCGTACGAGGTCAGGTTGCCGAGCTTGGCGAATCCCGTGCTCGCGGAACCGAAGGCACGCACCAGTTCCGGTCCATGCTGGGAAAGCTGACCGGACACCTGGTTGAGCAGCGTGAGGTTGTTGGTCAGTTTCGCGCCGGACTGTTCGGTGACCCCGGCGAGGGTGTTCGCCATCCGGGTGGTGGAGTCGAGCACATCACTGATCTGCCCGCGTTCGTCCACGGCGAGCCGCATGAGCTTGCCGAGCGCGGACACCAGCGAGGTGAACTGCTGCTTTTTGCCGAGCACCGACCCGATCACCGAGTTCAGATTGTCCAGCAGCGCCCCGATGAGCGGATCGTCCTTGGTGATCTTCGAGGTCAGCGAGACCACGGTGTTCAGCACTTGCTCGATCGGCTCCTTCTCACCCTGGAACACCCGGACAAGGGAGCGCGCCAATTGGTTGGCCTGTTCGGGTTCGAGCGAGTCGAACAGCGGGCGGAATCCGTTGAGCAGGGTGGTCAGATCGACCGCGGGTGTGGTGCGGGACAACGGGATCACCGAACCGGGTTCCAGGCGCTGGCCGAGCGAGACACCGCGCCCGACGGCCAGATACCGGCTGCCGAGCAGATCGGCATAGCGCACCGCGACCGTGCTGTCCGGGCTGACCTTCTGCTTCGTGGCCACCTCGAAGTCCACCTGCGCGACGCCATCGTGCTGGCTGACCCCGGTGACCCGGCCGACCCGGACCCCGGCCATGCGCACATCGCTTCCCGGGGTGACACCTTCGGCATCGGTGAACCGGGCACTGTAGTGATACGTGGGATCGGCCATCGGCTGCACGAGCGTGTTCACCATGAGCACCGTGCTCAGCGAGGTCACCACGAGGAAGACGCCGAGCTTGACGAGCACGCCGATATCCTTCATCTGGTCACCACCGTTGATCCGCGCAGCGCGGTGCCGAGGTACATCTGCAGGATGCCGTCCACGGATTTCGGCGGCTGCTCGTTCGAACCGGTGATCTGCGGGAGCAGCGAGCGCAGTTTCGCGGTCTCATCCTGCGGAGTCTCGGTCTGCGGGGTCTCGCTCTGCGGGGGTTCGCTCTGCGGAGGCTCGGTGCGCTGCTGCCCGCCGCCGAGCTGGTCATCCCCCGGCGGGCGGCTCTGTTCGCCCTGCAGCGGCAGATCGGGCGGAGCGGGCACCGAGCAGTTCGGCCCGTCCAGCCCGGGATAGCGCGGGCAGTCCTTGGAGGTGTACGGCTTCGAGTCGTACAGATCGATCCGGTTGGCGTGGATGGTGGTCTTGTTGCTCACCCCGTCGGTGGAGTTACCGAGATTGGCCAGTGCCTTGAACATGTCCGGCAGGCCCTCCGGATAGGTCGCGAAGGTGGACCCGACCGGATTTCCGGTGTGCAGCAACCGGATGATGTTGTCCTTGTTCTGCGCGAGCAGCCCGGTGCCCTGGTCCGCCGCGGCCCCGCCACCGGCGAGCAGCGCGGCGATATCGCCCTGGCGGTGCGCCACGAACTGGGACAGGTCCACGGCGTTCCGCAGTACCCCGTAGGTGTCCGGCGCGGCCTGCCGGAGTTTGCCGGACATGTTCGCGAAGGCTTCCACCGTCGGCTTGATCTTGCCGGTGAGCGGCATGAGTTCGCCCGAAGCGTTGTAGGCGCGGTCGATCAGCGAGCCGATCTCGTTGCCTCTGCCGTCGAGCAGTGTGGACAGCGAGGTGAGCACCTGGTTGATCTGCGCGGGGCGTAGTCCGGTGATGAGGTCGTAGGCCTTTTCGTACGAGTCGTAGAGGTCCACGGTCTGCTTGGAGCGGTCCGGGGCGATGCGGGAACCCGCGGTGAGGGTGGTCGTGGCGTGTGGTCGTACATCGACGAGGTCGAGGAATTGGTCGCCGAACACGGTGCGGGGCAGGATGCGCACCTGTACCGAGGACGGGATCCGGTGCAGCTGCTCGGGCTGGATGCGCATCTCGATCCGCGACGTGGTGCGCCCGGTGGCCAGTGGCACCACGGTCTTGAGTTTGCCGACGACCACCCCCCGGTACTGCACCGGAGCATTGACCGCGAGCGGGCTCCCGGACACTTCCACCACCGAGCTGATCACCGGAAGCGTGGTCAGCCCGCCCATGCTGGCGAGCACCGCGAATACGCCACCGACCAGCAGCGCCGCCCCGACCGCGAGCCCGCGCAGCGCCCGCACGCGCCTGGAGACCTGCCGCTTCGAGACGTCCATCAGCCGCCCACCCCGATCCCGGGCAGTTTCGGCGGAATGCCGTAGAACGCGAAGGCGAGGATCATGTCCAGGATGACCAGCGTGACCAGGCTGGTGCGCAGCGCTCGTCCCGCGGCGCGGCCGACACCTTCGGGCCCACCGCGCGCGGTGTAGCCGTAGTAGCAGTGCACCAGGGTCACGATGATCGCGAAGATCAACGCCTTGGCCACCGAGATGACCACGTCTTGCGGGGTGAGCATGAGCTGGAAGAAGTAGTCGTAGGTACCCGAGGACTGCCCGTTGAGCACCACGATGGACAGATACGTGGCCAGATACGAGGCGAACAGGCCCAGCAGATACAGCGGCAGCACCGAGATCAGCGCGGCGAGCATTCTGGTGGTCACCAGGAACGGCAGTGAGCGCACCGCCATGCTCTCCAGCGCGTCGACCTCCTCGGAGATCCGCATCGCGCCCAACTGCGCGGTGAACCCGGTTCCGACCTTGGCCGCGAGCGCGATGCTGGCCACCAGCGGGGCGAGCTCCCGGGTGTTGACCACCGAACCGAGCAACCCGGTCAGCGGGGTCAACCCGATCAGCCCGAGCCCGCGCTGCCCCTCCAAACCAAGCTGCGCACTGGTGATGAACGCCATCCCGAACACCACGCCGACCGTGCCGCCCGCCGCGATCATGCTCGCGGTACCGAAACTGATCTGCCCGATCAGCACCACGACCTGTTGCCAGTAGGAGCGGATCGCCTTGGGCACCGCGCCGAGGCTGCGCAGATAGAACACGAACTGATCGCCCAGCTCGGCCAGCGCGTCCACGAACCGCCGTCCTTGCACCATGACGACCCGGCGCATGGGAAGTGCCATCTAGTACTCCCCCTTTCCCGGGATCAGCACCGGGTACAGCTCGGAGAGCACCACATTGATGACGAAGACCATGGTGAACGCGAGCACCACGGTCTCGTTCACCGCCTCGCCGACCCCACCGGGACCGCCCCGCGCGGTCAGTCCCTTGTACGAAGCGATGACCGCGGCCGCGATCGCGAACCCCGCTGCTTTGACGGCGGCCACGAAGAAATCCGCGGGCTGACTGAACTGGGTCAGCGTCTGCAGGAACCCACCCGAGGAGTTGCCGAGCACGATCGTCTGCACGAACATGCTCGATCCGACCCCGACCACCATCACCAGGCTGTCCAGCAGCACGGTCACCACGACCGCGGCGATCACCCTCGGCACCACCAGCCGGTCGATGCTCGGGATCCCCATCACCTCGAGCGCATCCACCTCCTCGCGGATCTTGCGGGCACCCAGATCCGCGCAGATCGCCGAACCACCCACCCCCGCGATCATCAGCGCGCAGATCAACGGCGCCACCTGGCCGACGATCACGAAACCGACCACCGCACCCGTGTAGTTCTGCGCACCCAGCTGCCCGGCAAGCGAACCGACCAGGATCGCGATCAGCACCCCGAGCGGGATCGTGACCAGCAGGGTGGGCAGCAGCGTCACCGAGGCGAGAAACCAGGTCTGCTGATAGGTCTCGCGCACGTTCAGCCTGCGGCCCGCGAGAACCTTCACCGCCGAGGCAGCGGTCACCACGGCGAATCCGATCATCGAGCCGATCTGCCAGACCGTTCTGGCGAGCGGCCCACGCTCGAGCGGATGCACATCCAGCATGCGCCGCGACCTCCCGCCTGGTGAGTAGCGTCTCTATGACCGGGACCACAAGGTGTGCGAGAAGATACATGCACTCGTGCATGAATGTCTAGAAGCTTGGCTGCTGACGTGGTTGTGTCTAAGGTGTCTCGTACCGTCAAACGAGCTGGCCGCGGGGAGGTTACTTCGCCCAGCGCAGGGCGCACGAGCATCTCGAAACTTACCGGCGGTTTCGATGGTAGATTCGCTATACGCCCCGGAGGAGGAGGTGTCGGGCTTGTCGAAACTCGCCCAGCAGCGGCCGCGCCGCACCCAGGCGGAGCGGCGCGCCGAGACCCGCCGCAAGCTGCTCGACGCCACGATCGACTGCCTCGTCGAGTACGGCTACGCGGGTATGACCACCGCGAAGGTCGTCGAACGCGCCGGGGTGACCAGGGGCGCGCAGGCACACTACTTCCAGACCAAGGCCAGCCTGGTCGTCGCCGCGATCCGGCACCTGGCGATGCGCCGCGCCGAGGAAGCCTTCGAGCGGATGGCCACCATCCGCAAGACCAACGACCCCCTGGACGCCGCGCTCGAACTGCTCTGGGAGACGCACAACGGACCGGTCTTCATCGCCACCACCGAACTCTGGCTCGCCGCGCGCACCGATCCCGAACTGAGCGAGCAGATGAACGTGGTCGAGCCCATGGCGACCAGCGCGATCCTGAGCTTCACCCAGCGCTTCCCGCTCGGCAAACCCTGGCTGCGCGAGCTGCAGAACTTCCTCTACACCGCGATGGACACGGTGCGCGGGCTGATGCTCGGCGGGTTCGGGCTCACCGAGGAGGAACAGCTCGCCCGCTGGCGCAGGGCCAAGGCCGACCTGCGCGCACTGGCCGAGGCCAAGATCGCGGCGAACGGGGTCACCCCCAAGGAGCTCAATGCCATCCTGGAGAACGCGGCCAAGTGAGCACTGCGCAGACGTAGCAGTTCAGGCGTAGAAGGACAGCACCGCCTCGGCCACCGCCGCCGGGTTCTCCAGGGTCGGGAAGTGCGTCTGCCCGGGAATGTGCACCGGATCGAACCACGGGTGTTCGCGGGCGAACTCCTCCTGGAAGGTGCGGTATTCGGCGGAAAGCGGCTGCGAGTAGATGTGCCGCACGCGCAGCCGCCCGGAGAGTTCGGCCATCCGGCGCAGCGGATCTCCCCAGTGGGCGTAGGACTTCTCGATCTCCCGGCAGGCACGCATCCACATCGGACCGCCGAACCAGGTCATCTCGCGGTTCACGTGATCGAGCACGTCGAGGCAGTCGGTGCCCTCGGTCCATTCGTCGAACAGGCTCTGCCGCGCGGCCACGTGCGTCTCCGGTTCACAGCCCTCGCGGATCTGCTTGTGAAAACCGGGGAAGGGCTGCATCAGCCAGTCGAGCACCACGGTGCGGCCCAGGCTCGACTCACCGAGGCGTTCGTGCACGTCGATGTTCACCCAGCAACCGTGCGAGGTGGAGAGCAGCCGCACGTCCTCGAGGCCCAGCCGCTCGATCAGGACCAGAATGTCCGAGGCCAGATCCTCGGCCGTGAAGTCCCCGCGATCGGTCAGCCGTCCGTCGTGCCCGCGGAAATTGACCCGCAGCACCCGGTAGTGCTCGGCGAGCAGCGGTTCGAGATGCCGGAACAGCCGGTGATCCTGGGCCCAGCCGTGCAGCATGATCAACGGGGGCGCGGTGGGGTCACCGGAGTCCACGTACTCGATCGGCCAGCCGTCGATGATGACAGTGTTGAGCATGTTCCTGGGGTCCTTTCCGTCCCGAACGGGACCGGGCCGGGAGCACGGCAGGCACTCCCCGGAAATACGGAACAATGTCGTCGGCCGCGGCCACGGTATGTCGCATTGATGGCGGTCGTCAAGAATCCGCTAATCGCGCCCGCCGATCTGATCCTCGATGATGCGGACGAGTTCACCCAGCATGGCCACGACCTCGGGCCTGCGCTCCGCGGCGAACCGCTGCAGCGCATCACGCTGGAATTCGCGCAGCAGCGCGTGCTTTTCCTGCCACAGCCGTGCACCCGGTTCGGTGAGCTCGACGAGGACGACCCGGTCATCGCGCGCGCTGGGCACCCGCCGGACGATCCCCCGGTTCTCCAGCGTGTTGAGCATGCGGGTCACGGTCGGCTGGGCCAGCCCCGCCGACTGGGCGATCTCCCCGACCGGCAGCGGCCCGGCCTTGGCGACCGATTCGAGCATCGCCACCTGGGATTCGGTCAGGTTCACCCCCGCACCCTCGCGCCCGACGGTGCCACGCCCGCGTTTGAGCACGCGGTAGATGCCGTTGCAGGCCTCGGCCCATTCGACGGCCATGGCCGGATCGATCGGATCCTCCCCGGTTCGCTCCGCCACCACCCGCTCCATCCGGTATCGGCATCCTGACCAGGAGAAACCTTAGCAAACCAAGTACATAGCTTGCTATACAACTCCCCCGGCCGTATTCTGCTCGACGTCGTCCCAGGTCACCCGACGTGATCTGGCGGAGGCGGTGCGCGTGGCCGGCAGGGCCGCCGCCCGTTTCCCGGCCGATTCCGTTCCCCGCCGCGTCCGGCGGGGCGAACCACCTCCAGGGACGACACATGCCCGCATACACCGGCCATGCCGAGATCGCCGGCGGCGGTATCGGCGGCCTCACCGTCGCGGCCGCGCTCGCCAGCCACGGCTGGTCCGTCCGGCTGCACGAACGCGAGGAATCCTTGCGCGCCTTCGGTTCCGGGATTTACCTGTGGAGCAACGGTCTCGCCGTGCTCGCGCAACTCGGGGTCCTGGAACAGACCGTGGACGGCGCCCACCACGGCGGTTTCATCCAGACCCGCGACCATCGCGACCGGGTGCTCAGCCGGATCCCGATCAACCGGCCGGGCGGCGTCGAGGTGCTCACGGTGCTGCGCGAACGGCTCATCAACGCCCTGCTGGACGCCGCGCGCACGGCCGGGGTGCGGATCGTGACCGGTTCGACCGCGGTCCGCGCCGAGCCTTCCGGGGTGCTCGAACTTGCCGACGGCACCCGGCACCGGGCCGATCTCGTGGTGGCCGCGGACGGCGCCGGGTCCCGGTTGCGGGACGGACTCGGCCTGCTGCGCGGCAGGCGGGCGCTCGGCCAGCGCTGCGCCCGGTTCCTGATCCCGCGCACCCCGGGACTGGTTCCCACCGAAGACGCCGAGGACTACATCGAGTTCCTGTCCGGCAACCGCTTCCTGCTCTACACCCCGAGCAGCGCCACCGATCTGTACATCGCGCTCGTCTGCCCGGAAAACGACATCTCCGCCATCGGTGATCCGGTCCCGCAGGAACCCTGGATCTCCGCGTTCCCGCAGGCGGAACCGCTGCTGCGGGAGCTCGGCGCCGCGCCACGATGGGACGAGTTCGAATGCCTCGACCTGCGTTCCTGGTCCGCGGGCAGAGTGGCGGTCCTCGGCGATGCCGCGCACGCCCAGCCGCCGTATCTCGGGCAGGGCGGTGGCTGCGCGATGTTGGCCGCGGCCGGGCTCGCGCACACGGTCACCCACGGCGCGGGAACCCTGGAGGACCGGCTTCGCCAGTGGGAAACGCGGGAACGCCCGCTCATCGCCCGCACCCAGCGGTTCTCCTACCGGGTCGGACAGCTCAACGACCTCGCCGACCGTCCGCGCGCCACCCTGCTACGGGTACTCGGCCGGTCACGGAGGTTCGCCGATGCCCGGCTGCGTGCCGCGCGCGCGATCCCGGCGGGCACCGATCAGATCAGGTAGAGCACCGCGAACACCGCGGCGGCGAGCACCGCAAGCCAGGCCACGGCCCGCGCGGCCTTCGCGCCCTTGTCCCCGAGCACATGGTGCGCGAGCCCGTTCAGCAGCACCGCGATCCCGCACAGCGCGACCACACCCGAGGACCAGACCGGATTCGCGATCACCAGCACGATGCCCATGATCAGCACGATCGCGCCGATCACCACGTCCCTTCGCGCCGCGCGTAGACAGCGGCCCCGGATCGTCGGCGCGACGGCTCGTTCCATGCCGCTCATTAGAACACGATCACGCCGTCGCCGCGGCAACGAACCGGTTGCCGTTCCGTGTCACGATCACCGTATGGACGAGAACGGATTCCTGGAACGGATCGCCGGACGACTGGCCGGGCTGCCCCTCGTGGAAGCGGTCACCCTCGGCGGTTCCCGGGCGCAGGGCACCAATCGCCCGGACAGCGACTGGGATCTGGCGATCTACTACCGGGGCGAGTTCGATCCGGAGCACCTGCGCGCGCTCGGCTGGCCCGGCGAGGTCTCCGAGCTCGGCGGCTGGGGCGGCGGCGTGTTCAACGGCGGCGCCTGGGTCCAGCCCGAGGGACACCAGGTGGATGTGCACTACCGCGATCTCGACGTGGTGGAGCGCGAACTGGAGAAAGCGAAAGCCGGACGGTTCCACATCGAACCGCTGCTGTTCCACCTCGCCGGGATCCCGTCCTATCTGATCGTCGGCGAGCTCGCGATCAACAAGGTGCTGCGTGGCGAACTACCGCGACCGGTTTACCCCGAACCACTGCGGGAGAACGCGCCGAAAGTGTGGTGGGGCAGCGCGGATCTGCTGTTCACCTACGCCCGCGCGAACCATGCACCGTACGGCAGGCTCGCCCAGTGCCTCGGGCTGCTCGCGCAGGCGGCGAGTCAGTCCGCGCACGCGGCGCTCGCCGCGCACGGGGAATGGGTCACCAACGAGAAAACCCTGCTCGCCCGCGCCGGACTGAGCGGGATCGACGAGCTGTTCACCGCGGCGGTTCCGGGAAACCTCACCGAAACCGTGGATGCCGCGCGCGCACTGTGCGCGGAGACCGTCGGACTCTAGCGCCGGTTGTATTTCGCGAGCGTGTCCAGAAGTTTGTCGTCCGGCAGCTCGTATGCGGTGGCACCGCGAAATCCGGTCATCGTGCGCGCGGCGAGCATGGCGTTCAGGATGGCCTCCTCGGTGGCCTCCACGACCGCGTAGAACAGCGGATCGACAGCGGAGTTCGGTAACTGCTCGAGGTGTACGCGCTCGGGGATCCGTCCAGCGAAGCCGGGATCCGGCCCGCCGCGGCGGTGGAGACCGCGAGCGTGCCGTCCCCGCTGCCGTTCTCCCCCACGCCGCCGGTGCGCCCGATCCCGAGCGCGGTGCGTTGCGCGAGCCGATCGCACTGCTGCGCGGACAACGGCGCGTTCGTCGCGACGAGGGTGATGATCGCCCCCGCGCCCTGGTGCGATTCTCCGGGAAGCGGAACCGCATCCGCGCCGATGTGTTCGCCGACCGGAACCCCCTGCACGGTCAGCCGCGGACGTTTGCCGTGATTGGCCTGCACGAGCACCCCGACCGTCCAGCCACCGTCCGCGCCGTCCAGCACCCGCGAGGAGGTGCCGATGCCCCCTTGAAACCATGGCAGATCATCCCGGTCTCGCCGCCGACATTGCCCTCGGCGACCGGTCCCGATCGCGCGGAACGGTAGGCGGCCCGCGCATGCGCGGTCGTGACGTGCCGGCCGTTGGTGTCGTTGAGCTTGCCATCCCAGGTTTCCGCGACCACGGGCAGCGACCAGCTCTGTTTACCCTCCTCGGCCTGCAGCGCGTAGAGCGCGTCGCGCACCACCCCGACGCTGCCGGTGTTGGTGATCCAGACCGGTAAGGAGAGCAGCCCCGATTCCCACAGCCACGCGGTTCCGGTCATCTCTCCGTTACCGTTGAGCCAGTGGAACCCGGCCGGGATCACGTCCTCGAACGGATTTCCGTTGTGCGGCACCAGCATCGCGACCCCGGTGCGCACCGCCTGTTCACCCTGCCCGGAGATCAGCGTGGTGTGCCCGACCCGGACCCCGTCCACATCGGTGATCGCGTTGTGTTTCCCGGTTTCCCGCGATCCCACCCGGATTCCCAGTTCGCGTGCCCGCGGCCGGGCTTTCGGCGGCGGAACCTCCTGGGCCGCGTTCGCGGTCGCGCTCACCGCGGACCCGGTGAGCATCGTCCTACGGATCAGGTCCCCGCGCGTCACGTCACTGTGGCGTCGAGTCATGCCCGGAGACCATCCTCGCCCCGGTCACCCCGCTCAACGGGCAATGTGCACAGAACGTCCGCACAATACGAACCTTCTGCCTGTACTCAGGCGTCGATCTCCAAGTCGGAGAGCGGAATCGCCTGGCAGCTCAGGCAACTGCCCGGTTCGTTGTCCACAGTGGACAGGTGGGCGAATTCGCCGCCACGCACCGTGATCCGGCAGGATTCGCAGGCCCCGGTGCGGCATCCGCTCGGCAGCGGGATGCCCTCCGCCTCCGCGGCGTCCAGCAGGGTGCCGGATTCCTTGGTCCAGCGCAGTTCCCGGCCACTGCGGGTGAACCGGACCGTGGCGGGGGCCAGCGTTTCCGGGATCTCCACCTCGGTGAAGAACTCCTCGCTGAAGATGTCGAACCGGTCCAGCCCGGCCGCGTGGAACTGCTCGATGAGCTCACTCATCATCGCCGCGGGCCCGCACAGATAGACCAAGGGCTTGCGCGCCAGGAACTCCGGGTCGAGCTCGGTGACCCCGAACCGGGGGATCCCCGCGCCGGTGCGGTATTCGTGTACCCGCGCCTGCGGCACCCGTCCGGCGAGTTCGCGCAGGCGCTCGGCGATCGGCGCCGCGCCCTGCTCGTTCCTGCGGGTGTAGACCACGCGCAGATCCGGTGGCGCGGTGGCCCCGGTGGCCAGCGACTCGAGGTAGCCGAGGAACGGTGTCACCCCGATCCCGCCGCCGATGCACAACACCGGCCGGTCCCCGCCGAACGGCAGGGTGAACGTGCCCGATGGGGCCTTGAGTTCGAGGATCTCCGGCGCGGATTCGTGCAGGTGCGCCGACATCCGCCCGCCGATGTGCTTGACCAGGATGCGCAGCGAGCCGGAATCGTAGGCGTTGGTGAGCGAGTACGCCCGCTGGGTGCCGAGTTCCGGTGCGTGCACCTGGATGTGCTGCCCGGGGCGGAACTGCGGCACGGCACCGCCGTCGACCGGTTGCAGGGTCAGCGAAAGCGCGCCCACCTCGGTGCGGACCCGCGCGGTGACCCGGAATTCGCGCCAACCGGACCAGTTTCCCGCCGAGGTCTCGTCGTCCCTGCGGATATCGCAAGCGACCGCGCGCAACGGCACCGATCCACTCACCGGATCCCGGCGGCGATCCGAGAGGGCGGCGTTGATGTTGCTCGTCCGGGTGCCGAGTGCGTCCAGCCCCGGTGTCGCGGCCACCGGCTGGTTGTCCCACCAGCCGTGTTCGGCGATCGCCACCCGCTCGTGCAGGCTCTCATCGAATCGCACCCGCAACCGCGCCTGCCCGTCCGGGGTGCGCACGATCGCCCAGTCCCCCTCGGCGAGTCCGCGCGCCGCCGCGAGCGTGGGGTGAAGTTCCAGGCAGGGATCGGGTGAACGCCGCCGCAGCGAGGCGAGCTTGCGCAGCGAGGAGTGCGTGTAGTGGCCGTTTTTCGCGGTGGTGAGCACGAAGGGGAAGTCCTCGTCACCGGGAGCCACCTCGTCCGGTTCGGTGAACGTGGGCAGCGTGGGCTGACCGTGCTCGCGCAGGATCGTGGCGTACAACTCGACACGGCGGGTATGGGTCGCGAACCCGGTCACCGTCCCGTCCGACGCCTCGGTGGCGTACTTGCGCTCGCGCTGCTCGATGGGGATTCGCACCCCCTCGGGCTTGGCACGCAGCTGTTCGACGGTGAGCCCGAGCGGGGCGAGCTGATGATTCCAGCCCGCGTCCAGATCCCCGTCGAAGAAATCCGCGCGCAGGCCGAGCCGGTCCGCGAGGCCGAGCACGATCTCGTAGTCCGAACGCGAATCCCCGGCCGGTGGCACCATTCTGGGCCGCAGCTGCACGTGTTCCTCACCGGCGGCGCTGTTGTCGAAGCCGATCAGCAGGCCCTCGCGTTCCGGGGGCGCGCACACCGGCAACAGGATGTCCGCCGTGGCCGCGGTCGGGTTCACGAACATATCGCATTGCACCTGGAAATCCAGTGCCCGCAAGGCTTCCCGGTTCTCGTCCGCGGCACCCTGGGAGACCACCATGTTCGCGCCGAAACCGATCAGCGCCCGCACCGGGTACGGCTGCCCGGAAAGCGCGGCGCGCCGGAAGTCCCGCGCGGTGACATTGCCCTGCGCGGGCGGGCCGAGCGGCATCTCGGCCTTGCCGAGGGCCTTCTCCTGCTGCTCGGGGCCGAGGATCGAGAACGGCCCGAGCGGGTTCTGCGCGAGTTTGTCGAACCACCGGATACCGCCGGTGCGGTCGTAGCTGCCGAGCAGCGCGTACAGCACGCCCATGGCGCGTTCGGTCTGGGTCGCGTTGGTGTGCTGGCCGACCCCGGTCCAGGTGTAGTAGGTGACCCGCTGGTGTTTGGTCAGCAGCGCGTAGAAATCCGCGATCTCGGCCGGTTCCAGCCAGGTGGTCTCGGCGACCCGGTCCAGGCTCCAGTCACCCGCGTGCTCGGCGAGCAGTTCGAATACCGGGCGCGCGGTCCGGCCGTCCGGCAGCGTGTAACTCCCGCGCAGAGCCACATTCCGCGGTTCGGCGAGCGGATGGGCGGTGTCGTAACCGCGCGGGGCCTCGAGCACGGTGTCCCACACCAGGAATTCCCCGTCCGCGCCGAGGAGTTCACCGTCCTCCCCGACCAGCATCGGCGCATTGGTCCAGCAGCGCACGAATTCCTCGTCGTAGCTCCCGTGCTGGATCAGCTGGTTGATCATCCCGAGGGCCAGCGCTCCGTCGGTCCCCGGCCGGATCCGCATCCAGGTGTCCGCCTGTTGCCCGCTTCCCGCCCGCTTCGGATCGATGACCACGACGGTCGCCCCGTCCTTGCGAGCCTCGGCGATCGCGCTCGCCTGCGCCAGCCAGGTGCGTGCCGGATTGTGCCCCCACAGCACGATCAGCTCGGCGTGCCGGTAGTCGGGGGTGCCGATTCCCTTGCCGAAGGTGAAGGCGTGCGCGAAATTCTTGTGCCAGCCGCAGATCTCGGTCGCATAGATGATGTTCGGGCTGCCGTAGTACCGCACCAGACGGTTGACCCACTCGTGCCCGTCCACCATCGGCGTGCCACTCGGCGTGGTCACCGCGAAGGCGACCGCTTCCGGTCCCGACTCCGCGGCGATCGCGGTGAGCCGCTCCGCGACCTCGTCCAGTGCCTCGTCCCAGCCGATCCGCACCCAGCCGGGATCCTCGGCGTCCTTCGGATTGGTACGCCGCATCGGATGCAGCAGCCGCTCCCCGCTCGCCACCAGTTCCGGCATCGCCCTTCCCTTGGCACACAGGGCGCCACCGGTCGGGTGCTCGGACAGCGGTTCCACGGCGAGCAGCCGGTTCCCGTCCACCACGGAAATCGAGCCACAGTGCGATTTACAGAGCGTACAGTAACCGGGAACCCGCCGAGCACTCATATCATCCGAGCATACCGGCTCAGTCGCTGATGCGAAGCCCTGTTTCCGGGTCGAACACGTGCGCCTGATCCGCCGCATTCACCCCGATCCGCACCTTTTCCCCGAGCCGCGGCGGGGTGCGCCCGTCCACCCGGACCACGAGGCGCTGGTTGCTGTCTCCGGCCACGGTGCCGTGCAGGTAGGCGTCCGCACCGAGCTCTTCGACCAGTTCCACGGACAGTTCCGTGCCCGGTTCGTCCGCACCGACCAGGCGCAGCGATTCGGGGCGCAGCCCGAGGGTGACCTGATCGTGCGCCCCGGTCTCCGCCCCGCGCAGCAGCGGGATGTCGAGGCCGCCGAGCTGCGCGCCGTCCGCGGAAACGCTCGCGGTGACCAGGTTCATACTCGGTGAACCGATGAAGCCGGCGACGAAAGCGTTCTCCGGGCGCTCATAGAGTTCGCGGGGCGAGGCACACTGTTGCAACAGCCCGTCCTTGAGCACCGCGACCCGGTGACCCATGGTCATCGCCTCGACCTGGTCGTGGGTGACGTAGATAGTCGTGGTGCCGAGCCGCTGCTGCAGCGCGGCGATATTGGCCCTGGTCTCCACCCGCAGCTTGGCGTCCAAATTGGACAGTGGCTCGTCCATCAGGAACACGCTCGGTTCGCGCACGATCGCGCGCCCCATCGCGACTCGTTGCCGCTGCCCGCCGGAGAGCGCCTTCGGTTTGCGGTCCAGGTAGGCGGTCAGGTCGAGCATCTCGGCGGCCTCGCGGACCTTCTCCGCGACCGTCGCCTTGGCCACCCGCTTGAGCCGCAGCGCGAAACCCATGTTCTCCGCGACGGTCATGTGCGGATAGAGCGCATAGGACTGGAACACCATGGCGATGTCCCTGTCCTTGGGCTGCACCTTGGTGACATCCCGGCCACCGATGGTGATGCTGCCCTCGTTGACCTCCTCGAGCCCGGCGAGCATGCGCAGCGCGGTCGACTTCCCCGATCCGGAGGGGCCGACGAGCACGAGGAATTCGCCGTCGTTGACCTGCAGGCTCAGTTTGTCCACCGCCCGAACGGGCGGATTGCCGGGATACACCCTGGACGCTTCGACGTATGCCACCTCTGCCATGCGCGCTTTCCTACCGGTGGTCCACCGGATGCGCCAGGTTTTGTTCGTTCACCGAATGAACTAATCTGGCGAACATGGATCCCGGACGCGGCGCCGGCGGCTCGGCGTTACGCAGCCACAACATGGCGTTACTGCTCCGGTTGATCACCGATGAGCCCGGGTGTTCGCGGGCCGCGCTGGCCGGGCGCACCGGGCTGACCAAGGCCACGGTCTCCACGCTGACCGCCGAACTCATCGAGTCCGGTCTGGTGCACGAAACGGTCCGCGGCGGCACCGACCGGCCAGGGCGCCCCGCGACGAGCCTCGCCCCGGACCCGCTCGGCCCGGTGGGGATCGGGCTGAGCCTGCGCGCGGGCAAGGCCGTCGGTTATCTCGCCGACCTCGGCGGCCGGGTGCTGGCCAGGGAGACCAGGGGCATCGAGGGCAGCGAACCGCGGCTGGCGCGCCCGGTGCTGCGCAAACTGTTCGACACGGCCACATCCGCGGGGCGCTCGGTGGCCGGGGTGACCCTGGCTGCTCCGCCCGGAAGGCACGGTCCCGAACTCGACGCCCGGTTGCGCGCCGAACTCGCCGAACTCGGCGCCCCGGGCATCGAGGCGGCAAGCGGCGACGAGCTCCGCTATGCCGCGCAGGCGCAGGCGCGGGCGCACGGCAGCGAGCGGTTGCTCTACCTCGGCGGCGAGACCGTGCTCGGTGCGGCCCTGCTCCCGGAAGGCAGCTCCGGGGACCTCACCCATGTCCCGGTGCGCCCGCGCGGGGAACCCTGCCCGTGCGGCGCTCGCGGCTGCCTCGGCCGTTATGTGGACCCGGCGAGCGTGCGCGAACGAACCGGGCACGCCATCGAGGCGCTGAGCATCGCGCTAGCCCCGATGCTCGCGCTCACCGGGTGGCCCCCGGTGCTGCTCGGTGGCTGGCTGCGCGCGGTACCCGCGAGCACCGTCGGCTGGCGGCTCGGCGCGCAGGTGCACACCGCCCGGCTCGGCACCGAGGCAAGCCTGGTCGGCGCCTGCACGGCAGCGCTGGCGCACATCCGGGAAGACCCGGCGAGCTGGCTGGCGCAGTGGAGCTGACCTTAGCGATGAACGGGGCGCAGGGCGACGGCTTGACACCGATCACATCGGCTAGGCTCGCCCGCCTACCCGCCATTCCGAGCACGGAGGACCGATGAATCCAGCAGCCACCGACGCCGCGCGCACCGCGGTCGATGGGTCGGGGATCGACGGCTCCTGGTACGTGGACCTGACCGACTTCGCAAAGCAGACGCCGTGGCTGCACGGGATCGCGAACGGTTTCACCGACTACGGTTTCGTCCTGTTCGCCGCGCTGATGGTGCTCGCCTGGTGGACCGCGCGGGTCCGCTCACCGAAGATCATGGCGGCCGCGCTGTGGTCCCCGATCGCCGTGCTGCTGGCCTACGCGATCAGCAAATACCTCGTCAAACCCGTGGTGAGCGAGCTGCGCCCGTGCCGCTCGATCCCGCACGTGTTCACCGTCGCGGTCTGTGATCCGCCGAGCGACTTCGCCTTCCCCAGCGATCACTCGGTGCTCGCGGCGGCTTTCGCGGTCTCGATCCTGCTCGTACACCGCGGTATCGGCTCGGCGATGATCGTGCTCGGCCTGGTCATGGGCTTCTCCCGGGTGTACGTCGGCGCGCACTACCCACACGACGTGCTCGGCGGCTACCTGCTCGGCGCGATCGTCGCGTGCAGCGGTTTCCTGGCGATCCGGCTGCTTTCCGGTCCGATCGAACGACTACGCGAGAACGGGCGCGGCACCTGGCTGCTCGGCGCGCCCCGGCGCAAACCGGCACACGCCGCCGTCTGATCCGGGGGTGTTTCCTCGCGAAGACGGCACCGACGTGGTGTCTCGGAATACCTGGCCAGGTCGCCCAGGGCCCGAGGTTCCGCCACCGGACCCGCCGCGCGAGCCGGGCCGAAAACCCGGCTCAGTGCGAGGACTGGGGCGCGGTGTCTCCGGGAACCTCGCCCGCGTCCGCTGTCTCGTCGCCCTGCGGCGCATGGCTCGCGGTGATGTGGTCCGCGCGCCGGGAGAGCAGGCTGATCCCGCCGATGACCGCGGCGCCCGCGATGAGCTCGCCGATCAGCGTCCCCGGGGTGACCGTGACCTTCTCGTCGAACCACTGCATCCCGAGCAGTACGCCGATGATCGGGTCCACCACGGTGATCACGGCGAGCGCGGGGGAGAGCAGTTTGCCGACCTGGAAGGTGTTCTGCGCGAGCAGGAAACCGACCGGGCCGAGCGCGCAGGCCAGATAGAGCACCGGGTGGGCGAAGATCGTGCCGATCCCGTCCTGCAGCTGCGAGGTGATGACCTTCATCAGCGCCGCGGTCATCCCGTAGGCGAGACCGGTGCACAGCGCGAGCAGCAGCACCTTGAACCGGCGGCCGACGTGGTTCGCGGTGAGTACCCCGGCACCGAGAACGAGTACCAGAACGATGGCCAACGGAACCGGGCCCCACACGTCCTTGGGAACGGAGGTACCTGGTGTGGGTCGCGCGAGCAGCATGAACGCCGCGAGCCCACCGCAACATAACAAGGCTCCGACCATAATGATGCCGTCGATGCGCGTGTGCCCGAACCATGCGTAGAACACGGTGGCGAACAGCAGTGAGGTAATGATGATGGGCTGGACCAGGATCAACGGTCCGAAGTTCAGCGCGAGCAGCTGCAGCACCAGCCCCGCGATCGTGCAACCGACCCCGAGCAGCCACAGCGGCTTCTGCACGAGCCGCTTGAACAGGCGCGGGTCGAGTGTCCCCGTCGCTTCCACCTGCTTGGCCGCGCCCGCCTGGGCCGCGCTCGCGAGCCCGATGCACGCCGCGGCGAGCACGGCGAGTGGCGCGGCGACCACCAGTTCGGTATTCACCACGCGCTATTTTCCTCTCGATCCGACCGGTCCGCCACCGCAATTTCACGCGTCCGGTTATACTTCCTATGGCCAGCCCTACTCTGAACCCGGTAGTCGACCCGATTGGCAAGGTGGCTGAGCGCGTGCAGACCACTCATACGACGGTGCACCTCCCTCCGGTCGCCGCGCTGCTGCGGAAAGCGGCGGTGCCGCTCCTCGAGTCAACGCTCATCCCGCTCGGTTTGTTCTACCTGCTGTTCCGCCTCGTGGGACTGGACGGTGGCCTGTTCGCCGCGCTCGGCTGGTCCCTGCTCGCGCTCGGGCGCCGAGTCGTGCTCCGCAAGAAGGTTCCCGCCGTCCTGTGGTTGACGACCACGTTACTCGTCGTCCGAACGGTGATCGGGTTCTGCACCGGAAGCGTGTTCCTCTACTTCCTGCAGCCGACCGCGCAGAACTTCCTGATCACCTTCGCCCTGCTCGCGACGCTACCGCTGAAGCGACCGCTGCTCTCCAAGCTCGCCGACGACTTCGGGGTGATCCCGGACACCCTCTCCGGGCATCCGCACCTGCAGCGCGTGCTGAAGCAGATCTCGCTGCTGTGGGCGCTGGTGTTCCTGGTCAACGGGGTCAGCACGCTGTTCGTGCTCGCCACCCAGACGGTCGGCAACTTCCTGATGGTCTCCACCGCGGGCTCGTACGGTGTGGTCGGCGCGGCCATCGCGGTCTCGGTGCTGTGGATCCGCCGTTCGATGCGCAATCAGGGCATCGCGCTGCGGCTGAAACTGCGCTGGACGGGCGCGCACGCCGCGGCCTGACCCTCCTGCGGTACCCCTGTGAAGGGGTATTCGCCGCTCCCCGGTTCACAGCTCGTAGGCGAGCGGGGCCCCTTCGAAGAGCTGGCCGAGCGAGGTGTTCAGCCTGCTGAGCAGTTCGGCGAGCTGTTCGCACTCGTCGTCGGTCCAGCTGCCGGTGATCGCGCGAAGCACCCCACGGCGGCGCTTGCGCTCGGCCACGAACAGTTCCTTGCCGTGCGACTCCATGGTGATGACCCGGGCCCGCCGGTCGTTGGGATGGGCCGCACTGGACACCAGCCCGGCCGCGCACATGGTGGCGACCTGGCGGGTCACGGTGGACGCGGCGAGGCACAGCTCGGCGGCCAGCGTGGAGATGGTCGAGGGCCCCTTCTTGTCCAGGGTGCACAGCAACAAGTAGCTCGAGCGGTCCAGTGGAGCCTCGCGGGTGTTCTCCTGGGCGAGCATCGCGGTGGTGCGGACGAGCAGGGTCAGCTGCCGTTCGGCCAGTTCGAGACTGTCGGTTCCGGTGGCGTTCGGCCCGAGAAACGACGGAATGGGCTGTTGTTTCTTCGCGGCCTTGTTCGCCTTGTCAGCCCGGGTCGCCGCTTTCGCCCGCCGCCGCGCGACCTTGTTGTCGGCGCGCGCCTGCTTGCGCGCGAGCTTTCCGGGCGTTGTGTCCGCTCGGGCCCGCTTGCGCGGCGCCGCCTGCTGCTTGTGCGCGCGTGGCTTTCGTGGCTGTTTCCTCACCTATGCAGTCCCTGTCGGGTTGTAGCCGCCCGAGTGATGTCCCACAACTACCGTAAGCCGAGGGTGAAGAGTACGGTAGCAGCAAAAGTAGCTGTATGACACAACTAATCGCGAAATGTCCCGGACGACCTCGAACTCGGCGGTGGTCGGCAAGGCCAGCCACAAGCGGCCGCGGCGACCGACGACGGCAGTAAAGGATGACCCGATTGGCCCTCCAGCGTCAGCGATCGGGCGCCGCACAGGCGCACAGAGCACCGCATCCGGCGGTGTCCACCACCGAGCTCCGCAAGGTCGCGGGGACCGAGAATTTTCCGGTCGCACTGTGGTTTCTCCCGAAGAAGCACCGGCGTCATCTGATGGCGATCTACGTGTACGCCAGGTTCGTCGACTACATCGGCGATGAGGCGCCCGGCGATCGCGCCACCCTGCTGCGCAAGGTTTCCCGCGATCTCGACGAATTGTTCGCCGGAAGCGAGCCGCGCGACGAGGTGATGCGGGTACTGGGGGAAACCGTCCGCGAGGTCGGCATCCCCCGCGAACCATTCGACGACCTGATCACCGCGAACCTCACCGATCAGCAGGTGCGCGAGTACCGGACCTACGAGCAGCTGCTCGACTACTGCTCCTACTCCGCGAACCCGGTCGGCAACCTGGTGCTGTACGTGTTCGGCAATCACACGCCGGCGAACGAGAAGCTCTCCGACAGGATCTGCACGGCACTGCAGATCCTCGAGCACCTGCAGGACATCGCCGAGGACGCCGGGAACGGCCGGATCTACCTGCCCGCGCAGGACCGCGAACGGTTCGGGGTGAGCACCGAGGAACTGACCAGGGCACCCGCCTCGCGCGGGCTGCGCGCGCTGACCGCCTTCGAGGCCCAGCGCGCGGTGCGACTGCTGGACGAGGGAGAGCCACTGCTCAGGGAACTGCGCGGGGCCGGGCGGATCGCGGTCTCCGGGTTCCTCGCGGGCGGGCGCGCGACGGCCGCGGCGATCGCGGCGGCGAACTTCGACACGATCGGTTCGCAGGTCGGCCCGAGCAAGCCACGTACCGCGGCGCTGGCGCTGCGCAGCCTCGTTGGAGGACGAGGGTGAATCTCGACGAGGCTTATCAGCGCTGCGAGCAGATCACCACCGAACAGGCTCGCAATTTCTCCTACGGCATCAAGCTGCTGCCCAAACCCAAGCGTGCCGCGCTCTCCGCGGTGTACGCCTTCGCCAGGCGCATCGACGACATCGGGGACGGGCAGGACGACGCCGAGACCAAGCTCGCCGGTCTCGCCCTCGCCGAGCAGGCGTGCGCGGATCCCGCGGCCTTTCCCGAGGACCCGGTGCTGGTGGCGATCGCGGACACCCGGGCGCGCACCGGGATCCCGATGCGCGCCTTCGAGGAACTGATCGAAGGCTGCCGCGCGGATGTGCTCGGCACCGGTTATCCGGACTTCGAGGGGCTGCGGCACTACTGCCGTTGTGTCGCCGGATCGATCGGGCGACTCTCCCTCGCGGTGTTCGGCGCGGACCGGACCCCGGCGAACGACCGGCTCGCCGATTCGCTCGGCATCGCCCTGCAGCTGACCAACATCCTGCGCGACATCCGCGAGGACCGGATCAACGGGCGGATCTATCTGCCGGCCGAAGATCTCGAACGGTTCGGGTGCACCCTGGACATCGACGCGGACGGCGCCCTGCTCGACGAACACGACGCGCTGCTCGCCCTCATCGAGTTCGAGGCGGCCCGCGCCCAGGAGTGGTACGCCGAGGGGATGCGGCTGCTCGGCCGCCTGGACCGCAGGAGCAGGGCCTGCTGCGCGGCGATGGCCGGGATCTATCAGCGGCTGCTGACCAACATCTCGCTGCGGCCCTGGCAGGTGCTCGACCGGCGGGTCTCGTTGCCCGGTATGGAGAAGGCGGGAGTCGCCGCGCGGGCCTTGGCGGGTGCGTTCTGATGCGCGCGATCGTGGCCGGTGGCGGGCTTGCCGGGCTGACGGCGGCCTGTTCGCTGGTGGACCGTGGCTGGTCGGTCACCGTGCTCGAGGAACGGGCCCGGCTCGGCGGGGCCACCTTCTCGTTCACCAGGGAAGGACTGGTGATCGACAACGGCCAGCACGTGCTGCTGCGCTGCTACACCGAATACCTCGGCTGGCTGCGCAGGCTCGGGGTGGAACACGAGATCGAGATGCAGCCCCGGTTCCGCATCCCGGTGCAGCGCCCGGGCGGGAACCGGTACGTGCTCGAACGCACCCCCGGACTGCCCGCCCCGCTGCACCTGGGTCCCGCACTGGCCCGGTACGGACTGCTCGGCCTCACGGACCGGCTCCGGGTACTGCGCGGGGTGGACGAACTGCGCAAGCTCGAACTGGACAACCCGGCGCTGGACGAGCAGCGGTTCGGCACCTGGCTGCGCCGCGCGGGACAGAACGACCGCACCATCGAGGCGCTGTGGAACCTGATCACGGTCGCCGCGCTGAACACCGAAGCGGACAATGCCGCGCTTTCCCTGTGCGCCATGGTGTTCCGCACCGCGCTGCTGGAGAACGCGGACTCGGCAGATATCGGGATCCCCCGTGTTCCGCTGCAGCGGCTGCACGGGGAGGCCGCGGAGAAGTACCTGCGGGACCGGGGCGCGAGCGTGCGCACCGACACCCCGGCGCGCCGGATCACCCCGGACGCGGACGGGTTCACGGTGGAACTCGACGGGGAACGGCTCGAGGCGGACCGGGTCGTGCTCGCGGTACCCGCGCGCAAGGCGGCCGAGCTCGCCCCGAAGGGCTCGCTGCGCACGCCGTCCGGCTATCCCGAGGAGCTCGGCACCTCGCCGATCCTGAACCTGCACGTGGTCTACGACCGGGAAGTGCTCGACGAGCAGATGCTCGCCTTCGTCGACTCCCCCGTGCAGTGGGTGTTCGACCGCACCGCGATCTCCGGACTCACCGAATCGAGCGACGACGCGCGAAAACCGAGTGGCGCCCAGTACCTCGCCGTGTCACTGTCTGCTGCGGAAGAACTCATCGACGAGCCGACCGCGAACCTGCGCAAGACTTTCCTCCCCGAGCTGAGCAGGGTGCTTCCCGCGGCCGCCGCGGCGAACGTCGAGTCGTTCTTCGTCACCCGGGAACGGCACGCGACATTCCGCCAGGGCCCGGGGACCGCGGTGATGCGCGCGAACCCGGCGAGCAAGGTGCCGGGGCTGGTGCTCGCGGGGGCGTGGACCGGTACCGGGTGGCCGGACACGATGGAGGGAGCGGTGCGCAGCGGGCTCGACGCGGCGCGCCTCATCGGCAGACCGAGACTTCAGGAGGGCACATGACCGTGTTGGCCCGAGGACGCCTTTCCCGCGCTCCTCGCTCGCCGTGGCTCGCTGCGATGCTCGGAAAGGGCGTCCTCTCATGACCGCGGTGATGCCGAGCGAACTCACCGAAGCGCGTGAGCTGGTGACCCCCGCGTTGCGTTCGGCCATCGACCGGCTCGACGGTCCCACCGCGCGCGTCTGCCGCTACCACTTCGGCTGGGAGGACGGCGAGGGCAAACCGAGCACGCCAGGGGGCAAGACCCTGCGGCCCGCGCTCGCGCTGCTTTCCGCGCAGGCGGCCGGATCCCGCTCCGAACTCGGGGTCCCCGCCGGTGCCGCCGTCGAACTGGTGCACAACTTCTCGCTGCTGCACGACGATGTGATGGACGGGGACGTGGAGCGCCGGCACCGCGCGACCGCCTGGCGGGTCTTCGGGGTCCCCGCGGCGATCCTGGCCGGGGACGCGATGCTCACCGTCGCCGTGGACACGGTGCGCGAGGCCTATCAGCCGGACCGGGCGGTGGCCGTCGAGAAATGCCTGACGACCGCGGTGCGCAGGCTGATCGCCGGGCAGAGCGCCGATGTCAGCTTCGAATCCCGCGCCGATGTGACCGTCGAGGAATGCGTGCGCATGGAGCGGGACAAGACCTCCGCGCTGCTCGCCTGCGCCAGTTCCATCGGCGCGGTGGCCGCGGGCGCGGACGAGGCGACCGTGCACGCGCTCGACACGTTCGGCGAACACCTCGGGATCGCCTTCCAGATGGTCGACGACCTGCTCGGGATCTGGGGCGCGAGCGAGGTGACCGGCAAACCGGCGCTCTCCGACCTGACCTCGCGGAAGAAATCGGTCCCGGTGCTCGCCGCCATGGATTCCGGCACCAGCGCGGGCGACGAACTGCGCGAGCGGTACGGCAACGAGCGGGAGACCGACGTGGCCCTGCTCGCCACGCTGATCGAGAAGGCGGGCGGGCGGGAATGGACCAGTGTCCAGGCCGATGAGCACGTGCGGTCCGCGATCGCCTGCCTGGACGAGATCGATCTGCCCGAGAACACCAGGGCGGCCTTCGAACTGACCGCACGATTCGTAACGGAGCGTGACCTGTGAGCATCAGAGAGGGGAACCAGCGATCGTGAGCGAGCTTGCGAGCGAACCAGACAGCAGAGCAGCTATGCGAACGGTGTCGACGAGCACCAGCGAGGAGACAGCGTGAGCTATACGGTACTCGACAGCGAGCTGACCACCGACGAAGCCGAGGTGACCGAGGCGCTGTTGCGCGCCCGTGAGCACCTGCTCTCCCTGCAGAACGAGCAGGGCTGGTGGAAAGGCAAGCTGCGGACCAACGTCACGATGGATGCCGAGGATCTGTTCCTGCGTCAGTTCCTCGGGATCCGCACCGAGGAGCAGACCGAGCAGACCGCTCGCTGGATCCGCTCCCAGCAAGCCGAGGACGGCACCTGGGCGACTTTCCCCGGCGGACCCGCCGAACTGTCCACCACGGTCGAGGCCTACATCGCGCTCCGCCTCGCCGGGGACGACCCGCAGGTACGGCACATGCGGCTGGCGCGGGACTACATCCTCTCCCAGGGCGGTATCCCGAAGACCCGGATCTTCACCCGGTTCTGGCTCGCGATGTTCGGCGAATGGTCCTGGGACGACCTCCCGGTGCTGCCACCGGAGATGATCTTCCTGCCCTCCTGGTTCCCGCTGAACACCTACGACTGGGCGGCATGGGCGCGCCAGACGGTCATGGCGCTCACCGTGGTCAGCGCCATGCGCCCGGTGCGCTCGCTGGGCATCGGCATCACCGAGCTCTACATCGACAAGCCGAAACGCTCGATCTTCGCGCTGCCCACACTGCCCAAGCTCGCCGAGCTCAACCCGATGCGGCTGGTGGACGCCCGGGACAAGCTGCGCGACGACTTCTTCAGCACCGCGTTCAACGGGCTGGACTGGCTGCTGCACCGGCACGAAGACTCCCCGGTCAAACCACTGCGCGAATCGGCGCTGCGCCAGGTCGGCGAGTGGATCATCGCCCGCCAGGAGGCCGACGGCGGCTGGGGCGGCATCCAGCCCCCGTGGGTGTACTCGATCATCGCGCTGACCCTGCTCGGCTACCAGATGGACCACCCGGTGCTGGACAAGGCGATCAACGGGCTCGACGGGTTCACCGTCTGGGAGGAGACCCCGGACGGCACGATGCGCTGGTTCGAGGCCTGCCAGTCCCCGGTGTGGGACACCGCGCTCGCGCTCAACGCCCTGCTCGACGCGGGTATCCCGGCGGACAACGAGTCCGTGGTCACCGCGACCGACTGGCTGCTCGCCGAGCAGATCACCGTGCCGGGTGACTGGACGGTGCAGCGGCCCGGCGTGGAATGCGGTGGCTGGGCCTTCGAGTTCGCCAACGACATCTACCCGGACACCGACGACACCTCGGAGATCGTGCTCGCGCTCAACCGGGTCAAGCACCCGCAGCGGCAGGGCGCGGTACGAGCCTCCATCGAGAAGGCGACTACCTGGCTCACCGCGATGCGGTCCAAGGACGGCGGCTGGGGCGCGTTCGACGCGGACAACACCCAGTGGCTGGTCAACTATGTGCCGTTCTGCGATTTCGGCGCCGTCATCGACCCGCCGTCGGCCGATGTCACCGCGCACATCGTGGAGATGTACACCGCGCTGGGCATGACGCACAGCCGGCCGGCACGCGACGGGCTGCGCTGGCTGCTCGACTCCCAGGAGGAAGACGGTTCCTGGTACGGCCGCTGGGGCGCGAACTACATCTACGGCACCGGTGCCGTGGTTCCCGCGCTGATCAAGTCCGGCATCTCCGCGGGGGACAACCGGATCCGGCGCGCGGTCGCCTGGCTGTACGAGAAGCAGAACCCGGACGGCGGCTGGGGCGAGGATCTGCGGTCCTATGTGGACACGACCTGGAGCGGTAAGGGAACCTCCACCCCCTCGCAGACCGCGTGGGCGCTGCTGGCCCTGCTGGCCGCCGGTGAGCGCGGGCCGAAGGCGGACGCCGGGATCCGCTGGCTGATGAGCAACCAGCGCGCCGACGGCGGCTGGGACGAGGAACAGTTCACCGGGACCGGATTCCCCGGCGACTTCTACATCAGCTATGAGCTCTACCGGCTGGTCTTCCCGATCAACGCGATCGGCCGCTACCTCGGAACGGACCAACCTGCATCATGACCGTTACCGTGCTCGCCCCGCTGCGCATCGAAGCCCTTTCGATGCGCAGCGCGGGCGCGCACGTACTGCGCACCGGAATGGGCAGGGCGCGCTCGCTGCGTGCCGCGCCCGCCACCACGGAACCGGCGGTCGTCGCCGGGTTCGGCGGTGCCCTCGACGGTGCCGTGTCCGCAGGCGACCTCGTCGTCGGCAACTGCGTGCGCGCCGAGGACGGGGCCGAGTTCGCGCTCACCGAGCCCGAACGCCTCGCCGCGCTGCTGCGCGAATCAGGACTCACCGTGCACCTCGGACCGGTCGTCACCACGGCCGCGATCGTGCACGGCGCGCGGCGATCCCAACTCGCCGCGACCGGTGCGCTCATCGCCGATATGGAATCCGCGCACCTGCTGCACCGGGTGACCGGTCCCCGAGCGGTCATCAGGGCCGTCGTCGACACCCCGCGGTTCCCGCTGTCCCACCCGCGCACCGTCACCGCGGGCATCGCGGCGATTCGTACGCTGCGTAGAGTGGGACCAGGAATGCGCAAATGGGCCGAGGAAACGACGACCCTCAACACTCCCGCGGTAGATTTGGAGGTCTGAAACTCGTATGGCTGTACCAGTGCGACAGGCACTTCGTGTAGGTGCCTACATTTTCAAGAACAAAATCAGGGGCGTGAAGAAATTCCCGCTCGTCGTCGAACTGGAAACCCTGTTCGCGTGCAACCTCTCCTGCGCGGGGTGCGGCAAGATCCAGCACCCGGCCGATGTGCTCAAGCGCAGGATGCCGGTCGAACAGGCAGTCGGCGCGATCGAGGAATCCGGTGCGCCCATGGTCGCCATCTCCGGCGGCGAACCGCTGATGCACCCGCAGATCGACGTCATCGTCAACGAACTGGTCAAGCGCAAGAAGTTCGTCACCCTGTGCACGAACGCCATGCTGGTGCGCAAGCGGATCGACAAGTTCGATTTCAAACCCTCGCCGTATTTCCAGTGGGCCATTCACATCGACGGTCTGCGGGATGCGCACGATGCCTCGGTGTGCAAGGAAGGCGTCTTCGACGAGGCGATGGAGGCGATCAAGGAGCTGCAGTCCCGCGGATTCCGCGTCACCAGTAACTCCACCTTCTTCTCCACGGACACCCCGCAGAGCATCATCGACACCTTCGACTACCTCAACGACGTGGTCAAGGTCGACGAGATGGAATTCTCCCCCGCGTACGCCTACGAGAAAGCTCCCGACCAGGACCACTTCCTCGGTGTGCAGGAAACCCGCGAACTGTTCAAGAAGGTGTTCGCGGACGGTCGCCGCAAGAAATGGCGGCTCAACCACTCGCCGCTGTTCCTCGATTTCCTCGAGGGCAAGGTCGATTTCCAGTGCACCGCGTGGGGAATTCCCTCGTATTCCCTTTTCGGGTGGCAGAAACCCTGCTACCTGATGTCCGATGGGTACGCCAAGACCTACAAGGAACTCATCGAGACGACCGACTGGGACAAATACGGCAGGGGCAAGGACCCCCGCTGCGACAACTGCATGGCGCACTGCGGCTACGAACCGACCGCCGTGCTGGCCACCATGGGCTCGCTCAAGGAGTCCATCCGGGCGGCCATCGAGAAATAACGCGGAGACAGCGGATCCCCCGGACCGGGCACGTACGGCTCGGACCGGGGGATCACTCGTCCCTTGTCGAGCGCGCCGCCGCCTCCGGCATCGTGATCAGCTCGGTCAGCCAGTCACCCGTTTCCCGGGCCACATCGCGCACCGCACCGGTGACGATCGTGGCGATATTGCCGATGTGCGCCGAGGCCGACTCGGTGAGCTCCTGGACGGTGTCCTTACCCGCCTCGAACCGGTCGATCATGGGTTTCTCCTCGTTCGCTGATTCCGTTCGCTGGTATCGCCGAACCCATCCTACGAGGTTCGGTCAATTGTGAAGCGACGATGGTCGGTACCGATCAAGCTCGGCCGCTGCGATGCTACGTGGCGCTTTTTCCTGAGCCTTTCGCAGAGCCGAGGAGATCAGATGTCCCGCAAGTCCTTCCTTGCCACCGCCGTCGCCGCAGTCACCGGATGCGCGCTCGCCGTCCCGTTCACCGCTGACGCCCAGACCACGGCGAGCGCGACCGCCGCCCCCTATGTCGACATGTCGAATTCCCAGGTGGACATGCTCCACCAGGCGATAACCGGGGCCGGACTCAAGTCGTTCAGCGCCGCTTTCGTCACCGGTTCCGGATGCGACCAGATCTGGGGCGACACGCTGCCGATCGGCAAGGATCCGAAGGTCGACGGGGAGATCGAGAAGGCGCGATCCGAAGGCGCGAGCCCGATCATCTCCACCGGTGGCGCCGCGGGCCTGCCACTCGCCTGGACCTGCACCGATCAGCAGGCCATCCAGAAGGGCTACCAGCAGATCATCGACACCTACAAGGTGAACCAGCTGGACTTCGACATCGAGGGCGCCGCCCAGAACGACACCGCGGCCGCCGCGCGGAACATGAAAGCGGTGAAAGCACTCAAAGCGAGTAACCCGGACCTCGAGATCTCGGTCACCCTGCCGGTACTGCCGGACGGGCTCACCCAGGACGGGCTGAAACCCGTGCAGGCCGCCAAAGACGCCGGGGTGCGCATCGACATCGTCAACATCATGGCGATGGACTACAACCAGGGCAGCCAGGACATGGGCAAGGCCGCGACCAGCGCCGCCCAGGCGACCCTCAAACAGATCCAGGGCATCGATTCCGGCTACAGCAATGCCAATATCGGTATCACCCCGATGATCGGCACCAACGACGACAATTCCACACTCACCATGGACAACGCGAAAGCGGTCGCCGAATGGGCGAAATCGAATCAGGTGGGGCGGCTTTCCTTCTGGTCGCTGAACCGCGACAAAGCCTGTGATTCCGCCGCCCGCGCCTCCTCCACCTGCAGCGGGGTGGCACAGAGCCCACTCGATTTCACCAAGGCGTTCACCGGTTAGCAGCGGCTATTCGAAGCGGCTCCGCAGGGCGCGCACCAGCCCCGGTGCGGCCCCGCCGAGCCGGGCCGGGAACCGCAGCCAGGACGGCACGAACACCTCGGCCCTGCCGCGTTCGATGGCGGCGATAGTGGCCTCCGCGACCCGCTGCGGCGCAACGGGTCGCGGGCGGGAGCGGTCATAGGCAGCGCCACGCCGTTCGAAGAACGCGGTGTCCACGACCCCGGGAACGACGGTGGTGACCCGCACCCCCTTCGGCCGCGCGGCGAGCCGCACGCTTTCCGCGAAGGTGGCCATGCCTGCCTTCGCCCCGGAATACGCGGCCTCCTCGGCCACCGCCATGGCACCGGCGATGCTCGTGATGTAGGCGAGCGCGCCGTGCCCCCGGTCCAGCATCCCGGGCAGCAGCGCGCGGGTGAGCAGCATGTTCGCCGTGAGGTTCACGGTGATCAGTTCGCCGATCCGGTCCGTTGGCATGGCGGCGAAATCCCCGGCGTATCCGAACCCGGCGTTGCCGATGAACACATCGACATCGCCGACCGCGGCCGCCAGTTCCACGCAGGCACCCGGTTCGGCGAGATCGCCCGCGAAGTTCTCGTGCCCGTGCAGCGCGGATCCGGTGCGCCCAGCGGCGAGAATGTGCGCACCACGGCGCGCCAGCAGCCGAGCGAGTTCGGCGCCGATCCCGGAGGATGCCCCGGTGATCAGTACCCGCGCACCCGCCCAGTTCATACTCATGCGGTCGCCTCGCTTCGCGAGACTGTGTTCGACCTCTTTCGGCGCATGAGGTCCATGATTCGCTCGCAAGCTTCACTCATGCGGTCGCCTCGCTTCGCGAGACTGTGTTCGACCTCTTTCGGCGCATGAGGTCCACGATTCGCTCGCAAGCTTCACTCATGCGGTCCTCATCCGCAGCGCGGCGTACTCGGCCTCGATGCGCGCGCACAACCGCTCGGCGGTCTCGGCCCCGTCCGGATCGGTGGCGATGCACACGGTGACCTCCTTGGCCCACAACATGAATCCGGCGGCGAACGCGGTCCCTTTGGCCAGCGGCAGGATCGGGTACACCGAACCGATCAGCGAGCCACGCACCTTGAGCACCCCGCGCGCGCCGGGCAGGATCGAGGCGATCATGTTGAACCAGTTGCCGGAGTTGAAGTTTGCCGCGAGCATCCGGTGCAGCGGCGCGGGCAGCCCGCCCATGACGCGCACCACGAGCCGCGCGGCCGCGGGCGCACCGGATTCCTCCTCATCGCGCAATGCCTCGGCGGTGCGTTTGATCCGCTCCGGCAGCTCCATCTCGGCGACCGGGAGATCGAGCCGGATCGCCCCGGTGTGGTTGCCCGCCGAGCGGAAGGTACGCACGCTGCGGGTGGACTGCGGAACGGTGAGCCGGGCGCCGTTCTGCGTGTCCGGCACCTCGGCGCGCAGGGCCTCGGCGAGCAGGCCGAGCACCACATCCGGGACCGTGACCCCGAGTTCGGTCGCGATCTCGTTCAACCCGGGCTGGTCCAGCCAGGCTCGCCGGTAGCGGCGTTCCCGAGTGGTGACCGCACGGTTGAGCGAATTCGGTTTCACCGCGCCGCCGCGGGCGAGCGTGTACAGCCCGCGCACCAGCTGGCGCGGGGTGACCGTCTCCGGCTCGTCGAACGGCGCGAGCTCCTGCGGCCATGGGTTTCCGCGCGAGGCGGACACCAGCGAGCCGGTGACCGCCATCCCGTCGGCGAAGGAATGGTGCGAGCTCACCAGGAATGCCGCGCGTCCGCCCTCGAGCCCGCTGACCAGCCGTGCCCGCCCGGCGTACTGATACGGATCCAGCCGCGCGGAGAAGAACTCCCCGAGCGCGGCGTCCAGTGCCGCCTCCTCGCCCTGCTCGGCGACCTGTTCGGAAATGTCCACAAGGGACAGCCGGATGTCGCTGTCCCCGATCCGGTCGTCCACCAGTCGCGGATGGCGCAGCCAGCGGCGGCGCATCCGGTTGCGCCCACCGGGAAGCGCGCCGAACAGTACCTCTGCCTCCGCGCGCCCCGGCAGAGTGCCGTCCTCCTTGGGATGCAGGACCAGCACCGCGCCCAGCTGCTGAGGATGGTTTTTCCCGTCCGCGTAAAGGAAAATCGAGTCCTGGGCGCGCACCCGGTGCGGGGCGGGCACGGATCCGGCCAGGTCCACGAGCGCCTCGTCCAGGCTGGGGTGATCACGCACGTGCTCGCGGGCCCGGCGTTCGATGGCGGCCAGCCGCGTCGGTTCGGCGAGCAATTCGCGCACCGTCCTGGTCAGCGAACCGCGATCCGGGCACAGAATGGCCAGCCCGGCATCGGCCATCAGGCGCGCATTGGCCTTCCCGTGCGCGGCAATGGGCTGATACATCAGCACCGCGCGTTCACAGGCCAGCGCCTCAAGGGAGGTCGCCCCGCCCGCGTTGGTGACGAGCACATCGCAGGCGGCGAGCAGCTCGGGAACCTCGTCGGTCCAGCCGTAGGCGATCAGCCGCGGATCCCCGGGACTGACCGCGTTCACCTTGGCGCGCAAGGCATCGTTGCGCCCGCACACCGCGAGCACGGTCACCGACTCGTCGGCGCTGAGCAGTTCGTGCACCGCGGCGGCAACCGAGCCGAAGCCGAGCGATCCGCAGGAGACCACGGCCACGAACCCGTCCACCGGAAGACCGAGCCGCTTGCGCGCGGCGAGCCGGTCACCGGGCACGAACCGGCCGGTCACCGGGGGCCTGCTCACCGAGACCGGTGCCTTGGGCACGCACACCCGCGCCGGGCCGGTCGCGACATCGTGCATCACCACATTGCGGTCGATGCGGTCATAGACCCAGAACGGGTGCGGGGCGAAATCCGAGATCCACGCGCCGACCGGGGCGGAGAGCTCTCCCCTGCGGCGCAACCAGTTCAGCCCGGCGGTGCCGAGCGGATAGGTGGGCAACACCAGATCCGGGCGGAACTCGCGCAGCACCCCGCGCAGCGAGCGTCCCGCCCATTCCGCGACGAACCGTTTCGCGGCGTGCGCGAACCAGGGGCGGTGCCACAGCGAGTCGTAGAAGAACTCGTAGAGCCATGGCGTCGACTCCACATTGGTCACGTAAGTCCAGCGGAAGGCGGGCCCGACGGCCTTGCCCATCGCGTCCAGCGTGTCCACCCACCGGACCTGCGCATCCGGCCACAGCACGTGCACCCGCTCCTCGAGCGCGCGGCCGGTCGCGTTGTGCCCCTCACCCATGTTCGCGGAAACGATCAGTACTCGTTTCACCGAAGGCGCTTCTGACACGTCAGCACCCCACTCTGCTTTACTTCCCAGTGAAGAAACCTGTTCTGACGTGCACGTTACTGGACGGCCCCGATGACAAGATCGACTACGGTGGGCAAAAAGACTCCCGGGTCACACCGAATCACCCGTATCGGGCTGGGCTCACTCGGTGCGGTGGCCGTACTCGTGGTGTCCAGCGGGCACGTGCTCGGCACCTGGGCGGCCCTGCTCGCCGCACTGCTGTTCGCCGCGGTCCTCGTGGTGCACCTGAGCCATATGCGCGGAGTGGACCGGCCGCTCGCGGTGTGGCATGCCGGGCACGTGCTCATGGCCGCGGGCATGGTGCTGATGAACCTGCCGTGGCTGACGATCCCGTCGCTGCTGGCCCAGGGTGTGTTCCTGGCCTGTGCCCTCGCCGGGCTCGTCCTGGCGGTCAGCGGGCGGATGCGCGGGCACGGGCTGATCACGCTCGCCCCGATGGGCGTCATCGACCTGCTCGGCATGGCCTTCATGTACGTGGTGCCCACCCCTGGTTTCGCCTGGCTGACCGTGGTGTTCGCGGCGTGGTTCCTGGCACAGGCCGGGTGGTGGGCGCGCGGACGGGGGCCCACCGCAGCACAACACGGTGCCGCCGTCCGGGTGAGCCTGGCCGTGATGGGGCTCGGGATGGCCTCGATGCTGGTGGCCATGCAGTTCCTGATGAGCCCGATGCCCGGGATGTGAGCACTGCCCGGGACGCGCGCCGAGAATTCACCGGCCAATCGACCCACAGTAGGACGCGAGTGGGTATGTTGCTGCATGAGAATGGACGTAGGCGCAGGTTCGTTCCCGACAGGAGTGCTGACCATGACCCATCCGGCGAACGGTGCCGGTTCCCCGCTGCACCTGAACCGGCCGAGGGGGCGCGATGCCTGGCGGTTCGCGCGGCAGTTCTTCCGTTCCCCCATGACCACGGCCTCACTCGTGCCCAGCTCCAGCTACCTCGCCGAACGGATGGTCGCCCCCATTCCCCGTACCGGTGACCCGGCGGTGGTGGAACTCGGCGCGGGCACCGGGGCGTTCACCGCGGCCGCCCAGCGAGTGCTCGGCGGGCGCGGTACCCATGTCGCGATCGAGTGCAACCGGGAATGGGCCCGGCTGCTCGCCTCGCGCTATCCCGGCGTGGATGTGGTCTGCGCCGACGCCCACGACCTGCTCGACGTGCTCGCCGCGCGCGGCATGCGGGCAGACGTCGTGATCAGCGGGCTGCCCTGGGCGGCGTACTGGCCCAAGGACAAGCAGCCGCTGGTGGAACTGGTCGCGGACTCGCTCGTGGAGCGCGGCTCGTTCACCCAGTTCTCCTACGCCTGGAGCCGCTGGGCCCCGCCCGCGCGCCGCCAGCACCGGGAACTGCGGGAGAACTTCGAGGAAACCGTCGTCTCGCGCACCGTGATGCGCAATTTCCCGCCCGCCTATGTCTACTTCGCCCGCCGCCCGCGAGCTTGATGATTCCTGTTGCGGCCCGCGCCTAACTCCCGGTGATCCCGATGCGAAAGGCGTAGCGCACCGCCTCGGCTCGGGTGCGCACGCCGATCTTCGCGAACAGGTTGTTGATGTGCGTCTTCACCGTGGTCTCCCCGATGACCAGGTGTGCGGCGATGTCCGCGTTCGACAGGCCATCGGCGATCAGGCCGAGCACTTCGGCCTCCCGCCCGGTCAGTCCCACGGGTTTGCCGGAACTCTCCTGGCTCGCCGCACCGGAAAAGGCCGCGAGCAGCCGGTCCGAAACGGTGCGGTCGAAGGTGGCGTGCCCGGCGGCCGCCGAGCGCACCGCGGCCGCGATCTCGTCCCGTCCGGCGTCCTTGGTCAGGTAGCCGCGCGCCCCGGCCCCGAGCGCCTCGCTGATCGACTCGTCATCGGCGTAGGTGGTCAGGACGAGCACCGCGGTCCCGGACCGGCGCGCCAGGATCTGCCGGGTCGCCTCGGCCCCGCCGAGCACGGGCATGCGCAGGTCCATCAGCACCACATCGGGCCCGTGTTCCGCCACGAACTCGACGGCGGCGTTCCCGTCCGCGGCCTCACCCACGACCTCGATATCGGCGCACATCCCGAGCAGCGCGACAAGCCCCTCCCGCATGAGGTGCTGGTCGTCCACCACGAGCACGCCGATCACGCCTGCTCCCCTTGCTGATCCGGAACGCTGACCCGCACCGTCCATCCCCTCCCTTCCGCGCCGTCCGACGGCCCCGCCTCGAGGCTGCCCCCGGCGAGGGCGAGCCGTTCGGCCATCCCGGTGAGCCCGTGCCCACCACCCGCCGCGTCCACGGCTCCGCCCGCTCCGCTGTCGTGCACCGTGAGGCCGACCGTGTCCGTATCGAATGCCAAGCGTACGGCCACCGGAGCGCCCGGGGCGTGCTTGGCGGCGTTGGTCAGCGCCTCCCTGGCGACGCGCAGCAGGGCGACGGTGACCGCGGCGTCGAGCGGGCGCGGCGTCCCGGTGCAGGTGAAACCGGTCTCGGTCTGGTGATCCCGCCCGTGCGCGGCGGTGATCTCGGTCAGCGCCTCGGCGAGCGGGGGCACCTCGCCGCGCAGCGCGGCCACCGCGGACCGGGCCTCGGCGAGCCCCTCGGCGGCGAGCCTGCGGGCCCGGGAAACGCGCGCGGTGGCCGCCTGCGGGTCCCCGCCCTCGGTCAGCATGGCCTCGGCGACCTCGAGCTGTACACCGAGCGCGCCGAGCGAATGGGCGAGCACATCGTGCAGTTCGCGGGCAATGCGGGTGCGCTCGTCCAGCGCGGCGGCCCGGGCCTGTTCGGCCTGGGTGCGTCTGGTCTGCTCGAGCAGTTCCCTGGTGGCCATCGCCTGGGCGCGGTACTGGCGCAGGCCGAAGCCGACGATGCCGAGCATGACCACGGTGAGCACATGGTCGAACTGCAGCTCGCCGAACACCGCCTCGCTGCCCGCGACGAGCGCACCGGCCAGGAAGGGCGCGGCGAGGGCCACCGACAAGCGAAGCGTGGGCAGCGAGGTCATCCTGGCGATGAACACCGCGACGAACAGCATCGCGGTCACATCCACGGCGAACCCGTCCACCACCGCGTTGACCAGGCCACCGAGCGCGAGCGGGACCCAGGTGAGCCCGGAGTCGTGGAAATCGAGCACCAGGTACACCGGCCAGAGCGCCACCGTGCAGCCGTAGACCGCCCACATCCAGGGCTCGGTCTCCTGGGTCGCGGCGAGGTTGGCGATCACGACCACCGTGCCGAGCGCGTGGATGGCCACCCAGCTGAACACCGAGAGCCGAGGGGGGTCGGTCTGCTGAAGCTCGGTCACAGTCCCGCCTCCCGTGCTCGGATCGCGGCCTGCACCCGGGAGCTGAGCCCGAGCTTGGTGAGCAGGCTGGACACGTGCGTTTTCACCGTGGCCTGGGCGACGTAGAGCTCCCGGGAGATCTGCGCGTTCGAGTAGCCCTTGCCGAGGCAGGAGAGCACATCCCGTTCCCGCTCGGTGAGCGCGTCCAGCCAGTCCGGAGCCTCCGGCGGCCCACTCGTGGCGAATGCGCTCAGCAGTCGCTTGGTGATGGCGGGCTCGATGATCGCCTCCCCGGCGGCCACGGTGCGCACCGCATCGGCGAGCCGGGCCCCGTCCACGGATTTGAGCAGGAAGCCGCTCGCCCCGGCGCGCAGCGCCCCGTAGACGTAGGAGTCCAGGTCGAAGGTGGTCAGCATGAGTACCGCGGCATGCCCCTCGGCGAGGATCCGCGCGGTCGCCGCGATCCCGTCCAGCCCCGGCATCCGCACATCCATCAACACCGCATCGGGGCGCAGCCGCCCGGCGAGCTCCACGGCGGCGTTCCCGTCCCCCGCCTCGCCGACGACCTCGATCCCCTCCGCAGCACCGAGCATCAGCGCGAGCCCGGAACGGATCGCGGCATGGTCGTCGGCCAGCAGCACCCTGATCATCGCGCTCATACTCTCAGTACGGCGCCGGACAGCGGTAATTCGGCATGCACCAGCCATTCGCCACCGGACATCCCGATCAGCGCCGTGCCACCCACATCCGAGGCGCGCTCACGGATATTGGTCACTCCCATACCGGTGCCGGAACGGCCGCCGCTCGCGGTGATGGCATTGCGCACCTCGAGCTCCAGCCGGTCCCCGCGCGCCCGCACCCGCAGGCGCACCTCGGCCCCGGGGGCGTGCCGGGTGACATTGGCCAGTGCCTCGGACAGGATGCGGTACCCGGCGAGGTCCACGGCCGCGGGGACGGCGGGAATGTCGAGCTCGGCGTGCACCGGGGAACCGCTCGCGCGCACCGATTCGAGCAGCGGCGCCAGCTCGGCCAGTCCCCGCGGTGCCTGCCGGGAATCGGTCCCGCCCTCGGTTCCCGCGCGCAGCAGCCCGATCATCGCGCGCATCTCCTCGAGCGCGGTCAGGCTCTCCCCGCGGATCGCGGTCAGTGCCTCGTGCCGCGCCTGTGGTTCGTGCACCAGCAGCGCCGCTTCGGAACGCACCGCGATCGCCGAGAGGTGCGCGGCGATCACGTCGTGCAGATCGCGCGCCATCCTGGCCCGTTCCCCGTCCACCGCCGCCCGCCGATCCAGTACCGCACGCTCCCGTTCCGCGGTGGCGATCTCGGCCTGGGAGCGGACGTTCAGCGCCCACCACATCGGCACCAGCGCGATCGCGAACACCTGGAGCCCGATCGGGAACAGCAGCCGCCAGTTTCCTTGCAGCACCGCGAACAGCACGCTCACCGCGATCCCGGCGAGCAGCACGACCGCGATCGCGATCCGGGAGGTCCGCCGCGAGGTGTAGAGCACCACGCTGAAGACCACGTCGCCGATCACGAACACCATCGGCAGTGTCGGCCCGAGCAGACCGTCGGCGAGCACACCGGCCAGTGCGACCCCGATCGCGGCGAACGTGGACCACGAGCGCAGCAACTGGGCCGCGCAGGCGATGCCGAACAACAGCACCCGCGACCAGTAGGGCCCCTCGAGCGGGATCCCGGTGTTCGAGGCCACCCCGGCGAGGTAGAAGCCGATCCCGAGCGCGAAGGTCGTGAGGGCGGCCACGAGGTCCCTGCGCAGGGGAGTCGCGAACACCGCACGGAACCTGGTCAGCACGCCCCCATGACACCACAGCACCCGGGCACACCAGCTCCGTCGAAAGACTGAGGCAGGTCGCGACCGATGGCCGAGGTGCGGGCGGGCCATGGTCGGCAGGCTGGTGCCCATGGGGAAGATTCTCGGGTTCTTCGGCGCCAATCCGGTCGCCGCGGTGATGCTCGGCGCGGAGATCGCCTTCTGGGTGCTGATCGCGCTGGGGCTGATATTCCGGTATCCGCTGCGGATGCGGCGCACCGGTGCCGGACTGCTGCTGTGTGTGCCGATCGTGGACCTGGTGCTGCTCGTGGCCATCGGCTTCGGCCTCTCCGGCGGGGCCGCGGCGACCGGCTGGCATGCGCTCGGCACCGCGTACCTCGGGTTCAGCGTCGCCTTCGGGCATTCCATGGTGCGCTGGGCGGACGGCTGGTTCGCCTACCGGTTCGCCGGCGGACCGCGGCCGATGAAACCACCGCGCTACGGCGAGCCCGGACGCGCGGCGAAGGAATGGCGCGAGTTCGGCAAGTACGCGCTCGCCGTGGCCATCACCGCGGCGGCCATGGCGGCGCTGACCTTCGGGGTGAGTTCACTCGCGGCCACCTCGGCGCTGTGGCAGGGCGTACTGCCGAAACTGCTCATGGTGGGTCTGATCTGGTTCCTCCTCGGCCCGGTGTGGGCGAGCCTGAGCCGCGCGAAAGTCCCCACCTGACACCTTGCGCATCTAACTTACTAACAGTAAGTTCTGCTTCATGCGGAACGTGAATGGCAAGGTCGCCGTGATCACCGGGGCCGGTTCGGGGATCGGTGCCGCCCTGGCCCGTCAGCTCGCCGCCGCGAACGCGCGGCTGGCGCTCTCGGACGTCAACGCCGATGGGCTCGCCGAGACCGCCGCCGCCTGCGAGCGCGCGGGTGCGCAGGTGCGCTCCTATGCCCTGGATGTGGCCGACCGGGCCGCGGTGGTCGAGCATGCCGATGCGGTGCGGGCCGATTTCGGCGCGGTCAACCTGATGGTGAACAACGCGGGGGTGGCGCTCGTCGGTGCCCTCGAGGAGACCTCCTTCGAGGACCTGGACTGGATCCTGGGCATCAATTTCCACGGGGTCATCAACGGGAGCAAGGCGTTTCTGCCGCACCTCATCGACTCCGGGGACGGGCACCTGGTCAATATCTCGAGCGTGTTCGGGCTGATCGGGGTTCCGACGCAGAGCGCGTACTGTGCCGCCAAATTCGGGGTGCGCGGATTCACCGAAAGCCTCCGCCAGGAAATGCGCATCGCGAAACATCCGGTCGGGGTCACCTGTGTGCACCCCGGTGGTATCCGCACCAATATCGCCCGCAGTGCCCGCCAGGCGGACGGTTACCGCCCCGCGGTCGGGCAGGACATGGGCGCGGCGTTCGACCGGATCGCGCGCACCACCCCGGACGCGGCGGCGCGGCGCATTCTCGGTGCGGTGCGCAAGAATTCGGCGCGAGTGCTGATCGGTTTCGACGCGGTCGCGATCGACGGAATGCCGCGCGCCCTCGGTTCGCGGTATCAGCAGCTGGTCACGAGCGCGGTACGGCTCGGTCTCCGGCGACCTGACCGCTAGGGTGCAGCTGGGTCGCCAGCACCACGACGATCGCCGCGTCCACCGCGACGATCGCCATCAGCAGCGGGCTGCCGTGTGCCGACCACAATGCCTCGAACACGGTCAGGAAGCCGAAAACGAGCACCGCGGCCAGGTTCGCGAACCTCGCCCGCAGCAGCACGAGCAGCGCGAGCACCAGCTTCACCGCGGCGACCGCGAACAGACCGATGATCAGCCACATATGCCCATCGGGGCGCATCCGTTCACTCGCCGTCGCGATGTGCACCGCGAACCGCTTCCCAGGGTCTCCCACCATGTCCCGGGTGACCAGAATGTTCGGCGCGCCGGAGAGCACGCCGCCCGGGATCAGCACGAGCAGCGTGGCGAAGGCGAGCTGCACGAACGCGTCCAGCGCCTTTACCATCGCGGCCGGACCGACCAGGTGCAGGGCGCGCACCCGGGCGCCCAGAAGCCCCGTAACGCTGAGTGCCCGGTTGTGCATGGTCCTCACCAAGGTCGATAGTGTGCCACTCGCCTCGTCGCGCTTGTTCGAAGGGTGCCTCACCTGCGAAGAATCCCAAAGTCCCTGCCTCATTGCGCTGACCGTTTTGCACCGGACCGGGCGGATAAGCCGGGAAAATCCACCCCATTTGGAGTATGCGACTCCAGTCGAGCTACTCACCGTAGTAGTCGATCTCGGCCACACAGTGATTGGTACTCGCCGGAGTAGCACAACGATTTCGGATGTTGCTCATCCGGCGGCCTGTTAAAACATGATCTTGTTTGGCACGCTTATTACGCGGGGGGTGCGGGCGCACACAGGGAGAAATCAGGATGACAGCGGGGCATGGCAGTTATCAGAGCGAAATTTACGCGGCGGGGCTCGCCGACCAGGTTCCTCCGTTCACCACGAATGGCGCCGGCCTGGAATCCAGTGCACGGGAAATCATGCCGAAAGAGGCCTTCGGCTATGTGGCCGGAGCGGCCGGAGCGGGCAAGACCGCCGAGGCGAATCGGGCGGCATTCGACAACTGGCGCATCGTGCCCCGCATGCTGCGGGACGCGACCGCGCGGCAAACGGCCACCGAGGTGCTCGGCACGATGATGCCGGCACCGGTACTGCTCGCCCCGATCGGCGTGCAGTCCATCCTGCATCCGGAAGGGGAACTCGCCACCGCGCGGGCGGCGGCGGAACTGGGGGTGCCGATGGTGATGTCCACCGCCTCCTCGTACTCCATCGAGGATGTCGCCGAGGCCAACGGAGAGGGATCGCGCTGGTTCCAGCTCTACTGGCCGAACGATCCGGACGTGTGCGTGAGCATCCTGCAACGCGCCGAGAAGGCCGATTTCACCACGCTCGTGGTCACCCTGGACACCTGGCAGCTCGGCTGGCGCCCGAGCGACCTCGATTCGGCCTATCTGCCCTTCCTGCGCGGGATCGGCACCGAGGTCTACTTCTCCGATCCGGTGTTCCGCGCGGGACTGTCCGCGAGCCCCGAGGAAGACCTCGGATCCGCGGTCGCGCACTGGCTGCCGATGTTCAGCGGAACCGACCGGAATTGGGAGAATCTCCCGTTTCTGCGTGAGCACTGGGGCGGACCCATTGTGCTCAAAGGGATCCAGCACATCGACGACGCGCGCCGGGCCGTCGAGGCCGGGATGGACGGGATCGTCGTGTCCAACCACGGCGGGCGTCAGGTGGACGGTGCGATCGCCTCACTCGACGCGCTGCCCGGGATCGCCGAGGCCGTCGGGGACCGGATCGAGATCCTGTTCGACTCCGGGATCCGCACCGGGGCGGACGCCATCAAGGCACTGTCGCTCGGGGCACGCGCCGTGCTGCTCGGCCGTCCCTACGCCTACGGGCTCGCGCACGCCGGGCAGGCCGGGGTGCGGCACACGCTGCGTGGTTTCCTCGCCGAACTGGATCTGACGCTGAGTCTTTCGGGCAACCGGGAACTCGCCGATCTCGGCAGGCACACCCTCAGCCGGGCCTGAGGCCGGGAAGCGGGCTCCACTCCCGGATCTCGCGCACCGTGACACCCGGGGTCCGGTAGTACGGGTCCGCGGCGAGCTCCGCCTCGATCCCGGATTCGTCCGTGTCGAACACCAGCAGTGCTCCGGATCCGTCCCGCCATGGCCCGGCCATCAGCAGCACGCCATCGGCGTGCAGCCGGGTCAGCCGTTCCCGGTGCGCGGGGCGCGCGGCCAGCCTGCGTTCATCGGCGCCGAATTCCAGTGTCAGTACGAAAGCCATGCATGGCAGGCTAGGCGGGAACTGGCGCGCCGCGCTGTATCGCGTGATACTCGGACCGTGGCAGCCGATCTCCGTTCGCTCTCCGCGGTCCCCCTGTTCGCGACGGTGGACGCGGCGCGGCTGCGGCGGCTCGCCGAACGCTCCGCGGTACGCAGCTATGCCGCCGGGGCAGCGGTGGTATTGCACGGTCAGCCGGGCGCCCATCTGCTCGTGCTGGAATCCGGTTCGCTGACCGCGGTGCGGGAGACCGCGCACGGGCAGCGCCGCCGCCTCGGCGAGTTCACCGCGCCCTGTGCGGTGGACAAGGCGGCGATCTTCGACCACTCCGGGCACAGCGCGACCTGGCTGGCGAGCAGCCGCAGCCGGGTCCGGTTCGTGCCGGCCGCGGAACTGTCCGTCCTGATCGCGGAGTACCCGACCGTGCACGCCAAGGTGCTCGGCCACCTTGCCGGAACGCTGCGCGAGTACCGCGCCGAACTGGTGCACGCCAGCTTCGCCGACACCACGGCCCGCGTCGCGGCGTGGATCAGCGCCGCGGCCGCGGACGGTGCGGGCACGGTGCACCTTCCCGGGGCGCAACAGGGGCTCGCCGAAGCCGTCGGGGCGACCCGGGTCTCGGTGAACCGGGCACTGCGCACACTCGCCGGGGAAGGACTGCTGCGGATCGGCAAGGGCAGCGTCGAGGTGCGGGCACCCGCCGGGCTGGCCGAGCGCGGGAAGGCCTTCGGGACCTAAAATGACGGCATGGGCACGCAGGCGAACTCGGGACGGCAACGGCTGCTCGAGGCCGCGCACCGGCTGTTCTACACGCACGGGGTGCACGGGGTCGGCATCGATACGGTGATCGAGGAGGCCGGGGTCGCCAAGATGACCCTGTACCGCAATTTCGGCTCGAAGGACGAATTGGTCGCCGCCTATCTCACCGAGCGCGATGAGTACTGGCGCAATCGCTGGCGGGCACGTACATCCGAAGGAGAACGCCGGGAGCGGGTGCGCGGATTCTTCGACGTGCTCGTGGAATGGGCGGCGGAGAAGGACTTCCGCGGCTGCGCCTTCGTGAACGCGCACGGGGAACACGATCAGGGCCCGGCGACGCTCGCCGCGATCACCGCGCACAAGGAATGGGTCCGCGCGCACCTGCGCGAGATCACCGGGGACGAAGCGCTCGCCGAACAGCTATTCGCCCTGATGGAGGGCGCCGCAGTGATCACCTCGATCACCGGGGGGAGCAGCACCGTGCACCAGGCCAGGATCGCCGCCCTGACTCTGCTCGACGCGCAGCCCGAACGCGAGTACCAGGCCACCGGCGGCTAGCACGGTCAGCAGGTACCCGGTGAACGAATAGGAACCGGTGGCCTGCACGAGAAATCCGGTCGCGGCCGGTCCGAGCGAGGCGCCGAGCCCCACCGCCGTGTAGATCAGGCCGAGCCGGTTGGGCAGTTCGCGCGCCCCGTAGAGCTCGGCGAGCACCACCGGGGTGAGCGCGATGTAACCGCCGTAGCCGAAGCCGAACACCGCGGCGAACACGAGCAGCTGCGGATAGCCCTGCGCGCTCGCCCAGATCGGCAGGCTCAGCGTGACACAGGCATAGCAGCCGAGATACAGGGTCATGGTGCGCAGCCGGCCCGAGGCGAGCCCGAGCAGCAGCCGTCCGGCGATGCTCGTCGCCCCGATCACCGAGACGAGCACGGCCGCCCGCACCGGGGAGAGACCGAGCCGCACCGCCGATGGCGAGAGGTGCACGTACGGCACGTAGAGCGCGCAGTTGAGCAACAATGCGGAGAGGTAGAGCCTGCCGAATCCGCCCGCTCGCCCGCTCCCCCGCGCGGTATCGGCCGGTTCGGGTGGCGGGGCGAGCAGTAACAGGATCAGCAGCAGCACCACGATCGCGACCACCGCGCAGATCCGGAACGCCGCGCGCCAGCCCGATTCGGCGACCAACAGCGCGATCAGCGGCGGACCGGCGACCGTGCCGAGCCCGATCCCGCAGAACGCGATCCCGGTCGCCACCGAGCGGTAACGGGCGAACCAGCGACCGAGCGCACCGATCACCGGGACATACATCGCCCCGATACCGAGGCCGACACCGAGCCCGTAGCCCGCATAGGCCTGCCAGGGCGCGGTGGCCAGGGATGTGGCGAACAGCCCGAGCGCGAACACCAGTGCCCCGGCCCCGAACACCACGCGGAGCCCGAACCGTTCGGCGAGCGGAGCGGTGACCACGCCGAGGCAGAAGAACAGCAGCGAGGTCAGCGAGAACAGCACCGAGGCCGCGCCCGTGCCGACCCCGAAGGCGCGCGCCATCGGGGTGAGGAACTGCCCGTAGCTGTACGCGATACCGAACAGCACGAACAGCATCAGCGTGGCACCGGTGAGGACGGCCCAGGCGCGGCCGCGATCGAGTTGCTGCACAGACCCAGGATGAGACAGACCAGTCTCCCTCGTCAATCAGGAGGTGCAGCAACCGGTGCTCGTGCAGGAACTCCGGCGCAGCCCGGCCGCGGGGAGGGCGCCGGCCACCTCGCCGATACCGTGCCGCCACTCGACGGTCAGGGTGGCCTCGATTCCCCTGCTCACTTGGCGTCGGCGTAGCAGTCCACCACGTTCGCCGGGAGCGGGAAGCGCACCTTCGTCCGGCCGAACACGAGCCTGCGAGCCTGTTCGGCGGCTCGCTCCACCAGTTCCGCGCAGCGCGGCGCGTCCCGCGCGCGGCAGTGCACGATGATCTCGTCGTGCACGAAGAAGACCAGTTCGGCATCGGGCAGTTCGTCGAGCAGGTCCAGGCGCAGGGTGGCGAGCACGGTCAGCGCCCAGTCCGAAGCGCTGGACTGCACCACGAAGTTGCGGGTGAACCGGCCCCAGTCGCGTGCCGCGCGCAGTGAGTCCAGGCCGGCCTCGCCCATCAGCGCGGCGGGCGGGGGCGAGGTCCTGCCGAGCACCGAGCGCACGCTGCGGCCGTGCTCCCCGTGCCGCGCGGCCCGCTCGACGTAACCGATCGCCTCGGGGAACCGCTTGCGCAACACGGCGAGCAATGCGGCCGCGTGGCCCGCGGTGCCCCCGTACATCGCGGAGAGCATGGCGATCTTGGCGTCGTGCCGCTGCCCGGCGAACGCGTCCTCGGCCAGGCTTTCGTACATATCGCCCGCGGTGGCCAGCTCGGCGAGCCGGGAATCCTCGGACAGCGCGGCGAGCACCCGCGGTTCCAGCTGAGCCGCATCGGCCACGACCAGCCGCCGGCCCGGATCCGCGCGCACACAGGTGCGCAGCAGCTTCGGCAGTTGCAGCGCGGCACCGCCCCGGCTCGCCCAGCGCCCGGAGACCACCCCGCCGACGACGAACTCGGGGCAGAACCGGCCCTCGCGCACCCATTCGTCCAGCCAGAACCAGCCGTGCGCGGCGTAGAGCCGGGACAGCTCCTTGTACCTGAGCAGCGGGGCCACCGCGGGATGCTCGATCTCGCGCAGCACGGCGGCCTTGGTGGAGGGCAGGTCGATCCCGGCCCGGGCGAAGGCACGCTGCACGCTGCCTGGATGTTCCGGGTTCACCGGTTTGCCACCGAACGCCTCGCTGACCTCGGTGGCCAGGTCGGCGAGCACTTTCGGGCGGGCCCCGTTCGCCGGTCGCGGGCCGAACAGCCCGGTGAGCAGTTCGGCGTGCACATCGGCGCGGTACGGCAACCCGTTCGCCTGCATCTCGGCGGCCGCGAGCGCACCGGCCGATTCCGCGGCGACCAGCATCCGCAGCCGGGGTGCCCAGGCACTGCCCTCGATGCGGCGCAACTGGTCGGCGAGCACCTCGGCGCAGGCGCGCGCGGGGCTGACCCCACCGGGGAGCGGATCCGGTTCGGTCTCGAACAGCACCGGCTGCGCCGAGGGTCGCCGGGTGCGCGCCTGCTCCTCCGGAACGGGTAACCCGGCCAGCCGCGCGTAGGCGGCGGCGAGCGTGGCCGGTTCGCCGTAGCGCCCCTCGAAGGACAGCAGGATCGACTCCACGAGCGCAAGGTCGTGACAGCGCCGCACCCGCACCCCGGCCTCGAGCAGGCTCGCGTATTCCTCCCCGCCGAACACCCAGCGCGGGTGCTCGGCGCGTTCGATTCCGGTCACCGCGGCGACAAGGCCGGGCACCGTCCGCGCATCGAGGACAGCGCCCGATTCGGTGCAGCGCAGCACATCCCAGCCGTTCTCCGCGGCACCGGCGATCACGTACACGGGCCCATTATCTCCGGTGGGTCCGACAGGTGAGCAGGCACACATACCGGCGTTCAGGAATGTTTCTGGGTTACGGTGCGCCCGCTTGTCGGGTACGTTGCGAAATCAGCATCGACATCGTGGTCTTGGGAGGTGCCGTGGCTTCACTGCTCGGGAAGGTTCCCACGCTCGCCGGACGGATCCCCACCGTCGCGCGCGGGGTGGATGTGCTGCGCAAGGCGGGACTGTTCAACCCGCTCCGGCTCGACGACGCACTGCGTTCCACCGTGTCCATGCGCCGCTGGGGCCCGGTCACCGGTGCCGTGCGGATCGCCGCGGGACACAATCCGGACGGGCTCGCCATCGTGGACGAGCGCTCCGAGCACACCTTCGCCGAACTGGACCGCGACTCGAACGCGCTGGCCAGGGCCTGGCGCGAGGCCGGAGTGCGGCAAGGAAGCACCATCGGCATCCTGTGCCGGGATCACTACGGAATGGTGCTGGCCATGGTCGCGGCCGGGAAGACCGGCGCGAAGGCTCTGCTGGGCAACACCGGCTTCTCCAAACCACAGCTGCACGATGTCGCCGAGCGCGAGGGCGTCACCATCGCCGTGTACGACGAGGAGTTCGGCGAGCTCATGTCCGCGCTGCCGGACGGGGTGACCCGTTACCTCGCCTGGGTGGACGAGCCGGACGCGAAGCACGAGGTACCCACCCTCGCCGAGACCGTCGCCACGACCAGCGCCGCCGAGGTCCCGGTACCGGACAAGGCCGGCGGCATCGTACTGCTCACCTCGGGCACCACCGGAACTCCCAAGGGCGCCCAGCGTGAGGTCCGGTCCCCGCTCGCCGCGGCCGAGTTCCTGGACCGCATTCCGCTGCGTTCCGGGGAGACCACGCTCATCTGCGCGCCGATCTTCCACGGCACCGGGCTCTCCCAGTTCCTCATCACCCTGGCCCTCGGCTCCACGACCGTGCTGCGCAGGCGGTTCGATCCGGAGGCCGCGCTCAACTCCATCCAGCACTACCGGGCCAGCGCGCTCGTCGTGGTGCCGACCATGCTGCAGCGCATCCTCGACCTGGGTGAGCAGACACTCGCCCGCTATGACACCTCCACACTGCGCATCGTGTTCACCGCGGGTTCAGCGCTCTCTCCCGAGCTCGGCAACCGCGCGACCGAGGTGTTCGGCCAGGTCGTCCACAACCTCTACGGCTCCACCGAGGTCGCCGTGGCCAGCGTGGCCACCCCCGAGGACTGGCGCAGGGCACCGGGCACCGTCGGCCGCTGCCCCGTCGGCTGCGAGGTGCGGCTCTACGACAAGGCGGGCAACCGGGTCATCACTCCGAACAAACAGGGCAGGGTGTTCGTGCGCAGCGGGATCGCGTTCAGCGGCTACACCGGCGGCGGGAGCAAGGAGGAGATCGACGGGCTGCTCTCCTCCGGGGACGTCGGGCACTTCGACGCCGACGGGCTGCTGTTCATCGACGGCCGCGACGACGACATGATCGTCTCCGGTGGCGAGAACGTGTACCCCATCGAGATCGAGAACCTGCTCGTCGAGCACGCGCAGGTTTCCGATGCCGCCGTCATCGGGGTCCCGGACGACGAGTTCGGCCAGCGTCTCAAGGCCTTCGTGGTCACCGAGCCGGGCGCGAAGGTGGACGCCGAGGAGATCAAGGCCTACGTCAAGGCCAACCTCGCACGGTACAAAGTGCCGCGGGATATCACGTTCATCGAGGAGCTGCCGCGTAATCCGACGGGCAAGATCCTGCGCAACAAGCTCGCGCAGTCGTAGAGTTCGTTTCGCCATGCCCCTCGCGAGCGGGGTCGGCCCGCCGGTGCCTTCGAGACGAGAACCGGTCCGGCCCCGGGCAACGGGTAACACCACCGTGACGGATCTCGGTACTTCGGCAGTTCGTGAAACCGCCCTGACTCGGATGTGCCGGGCTCGGTGCTCGGCTCCGGTTTCCGGGCTAGTGGCTGCCGAAGCGGTCGTTCATCCAGGTCACGTACGCTGAGCAGCGCGTCCGCCACCACCGGGGCACCGCCCACCACCCAGCCCAGCGCGGACATTCGGGTATGGACCAGCACGGTCGCCCCGGACTCCACGCCCAGCCGCCGCAGTTCCGTCACCAGCTGCGTCCGTGTCACCAGCGATCCACACATATCCCCCTTCATGGTCCGCCGGGCAATCACGGGCCCGGCAAGGGGATCGTGGGGATCCGCCCTTCGCGCGCCCCGGCCGGACCTGCCGCGGCGCGCCCACGGGTGTCCTGCGCGGCGACCGTCAGGAGTCGATGGGATAGCGCAGGAGGGCGCCGACACCGTCGGTCATACCGGTGCCCTTGGCGACGAGCCCGAATGCGGAACCAGTCTCGGCGCACACTTTGAGCAGGAATGCTTCCCGCGAGGCGGGTGTCTCGTCCTCGTACAGCAAGGTATCGACCGCTCCGAGCTCGGCGGCCTTGGCGACCTGCTCGTTACCGTCCACCGCCTGACCGTGCGCGAGCCCGGTGTTGAATCGCTCGGCATGCTCGGCATTGCCCGCCGTGGCGTGTTCACCGGCGATGACCAGCAAGCGCTCGGCCAGGGCCTCCTCCGAGGCACCCTTGTCCCTGCCCCCGCTGTCGGTCTCGATGACCTGTTCGGCGATGTCGTCGGTGAGCTGCTGGCGAACCGCGGTACGCGCCTGCACCTCTCCGGCGAGCACGATCACCCGCGGGCGGAACCGGGAAGCCGTCTTACGCAGCGCTTCGACGATGTCCTTGGCGTTGCGCCGGACGGTCTCGTCGGCGTGACGCTGGATCTGGTTGTGTGAGAGCGCCCCACCGCGCGGCTTGTGCACACCGTCGGAACCGCTGCCCTCGACCTGTTTTTCGCCCACCTCACGCGGCTCGTGCTGCTCTGCGACCACTTCGCTGATCAGCTGCGCCCCGTGCGCATCACAGACGGCGACGAGCAGCCGCACCGACCGCGCCAGCTCACGGGCATACGAACCCAGTTCGGGCACTATCGTCCAGTGCGCGTCATCGCCCGAACCGAGCGCCGCGTCCCAGGGTTCGTTGAGCACCACACCGTCTTCGGCCGCGACGAGCACCCGACCGTTGGCCTGTTCCTCGCCGAACTCCGCACCACCGAGTTCGGCATCCAGGGCATCCAGCACCGTTTCCGTCGCTCCCGCCTCGGCCAGTCGTTCGCGCAGGGCGTGCCATCGCAGCCGCATCTGCTCTGCCGAATCCTCCCCCGGTGAGCGACCCTCCAGATACACGCTCGCGAAGGGACCGTCGTGTTCGTAGACACCGCGCAAGTTCGATAAGTCCATGTGCCTGCTTTTCTCGGGTCGGGTATCGGGTGACTGCTCAGCTGCCGCGGTTCTCGCCGAGTTCTTCGACGATGGGATGGTCCGGCGTCTCGGTGTGCGACTCCGCAAGCCCGTCCTGAGTGCGCTGCCGATCCTGTTCGGCCTTGTCGGCATCGGACTGTCCTTCGGTCATCGGCACCGCACCGGCGACATCGGCGAAATTGGCATAGGAAACCGGCTGCACCGTGCGCAACGCGGTGACCGTTTCCGTATCGGCCTCGTTGAGCCGCGCCCGGGCGAGCAATTCGTCTTTGTCCGCCGGATAATCAACGTCCGTCAAGGCATTCTTCAACCGTCGACGATCAGTGGCCATTGGCTGACTCGCTTTCCGTGGTGTCGGTCATTCGCCCGAATCGGGATGTGGGCCGAACATCGCCGAGAGCTCCGGTGGCAACTGGGCGATCGTATCGGCGAGCTCATCACCGGAAGCGGTGCGCCGTAACACGTTCAGTACCGCAACCACCTGCTGTTCGACCCGTTCGGTGTCCACGGCGGGAATCCGCGCGCCGATGCTGTCCAGGAAATTGAATTTGTCGAACCGGCTCGCGTTTCCGCTCTGCTCGGTCAGCACGGAACCGAGCTCATCGGGCAACCACCGCGCCAACTGTGCGGCCTCCCCACCGGAGATCGCCTGGCCGAGCACCTCGATCGTCGCCTGCGACAGCTGCGAGGCCTCTTCGTAGCGGTCGACGTGGGCGCGCTGCGCCACGGCTTCCACGAACCTCCGCATGTCCTGTGAATGAGTGGTCAGCAGGTCCATGATCCCTTCCCCTCAGCCTTGTCCACGTTTCCGTACTCGCATCCGACGAAGCCCATGGCCGGGCAGCCGATCGCGGTGTTCACCGCCGTCGTTCGGTCTCGTCTTTCTTGTCGCCGTCTTTCTTGTCGCCGCCAACGGCATCGCGTACGGCCCCGGTGACCTTGCCCGCCGCGTCTTTGACCGAGTCCTTGGCCTTGGCCAGACCGTGTTGGGCCTGCCCTTCGCTTTCCAGCTCCTCGTCGCCGGTCGCCTTGCCCGCGGTCTTCTTCAGCTTGCCGGTCACCTGGTCGATCTTGTCATTGGTGCTCATTTCCCACTCCGTTCCGGATCATCGTCCGTGCTCTTCGGACCGTTTACCCGCCGTCGAGAGGATCCAAACGTCACCGCCGCCGAGCGTGTCCCGAGTCACCGGTGGCCTTCCGGTATGTCCGAGGCGATCGCCGGGCCGTGCTGCGCTGTGGCCAGATCTGCGCGAGAGTGAGGTGTATGGATATTCCCGAAGTTCCGGACCAGGTGGAGATCACACAGTTGCGCGCCGTCGTGGACGGCCACTGGGCAGGACTGCGCGAACGGGTACGCGAGCAGCTCGCCTCGCTGCCGCATCTCGGTGCCGCGGAAATCGATTTGGATCGCCGTCGAGCGCAGGTATACGAACAACTGGAGCACCTGGCACGCAGTGGTGCTCCGCAGATCGGTTTTCCCGTGGAATACGGCGGTAGCGGCGATATCGGAGGCGCCGTGGTCGCCATCGAGACACTGGGCATGGCCGATCTGTCCGCCATGGTCAAGGCGGGTGTGCAGTGGGGGCTGTTCGGCGGGGCGGTCGAGCTGCTCGGCACCCGGCGGCACCATGAACGCTACCTGGCCGAGATCATGGATCTGCGACTGCTGGGATGTTTCGCCATGACCGAGACCGGGCACGGTTCCGATGTGCAGCAACTGCGCACCACCGGACGCTACGAGCCGGGCACGGGCGAGTTCGTCATCGATACCCCGGACGAATCAGCACGCAAGGACTACATCGGCAACGCCGCGGTACATGGGCGGATGGCGGTGGTGTTCGGCCAGCTGTCCACCGGCGGGAAGGCTTATGGCGTGCACGCCTGGCTGGTGCCGATCCGGGACCAGCACGGCGATCCCGCACCAGGGGTGACGATCGAGGACTGCGGGCCCAAGGAAGGTCTCAACGGGGTGGACAACGGACGCCTGTGGTTCGACCACGTGCGCGTGCCTCGCGCGGCGCTGCTCGACCACTTCGGTGCTGTTGCCGAGGACGGCACCTACACGAGTCCCATCGAGCACGACAACGCACGGTTTTTCACCATGCTCGGCACGCTGATCCGCGGGCGGGTGAGCGTGGCGGGTGCCGCCGGTGCGGCCACCAAGACCGCCCTGACCATCGCCGTGCGATACGCGAACACCCGTCGCCAATTCAGCGCGCCGGACAGCGAGCGGGAAGTGCCGCTGCTCGACTATCTCGCTCACCAGCGCAGGCTGCTGCCCGCGTTGGCACGCAGCTACGCTTTGCACTTCGCGCAGGAGGAACTGGTCGCCTCGTTGCACCGGGTGCAAACCGGGGAGCAGCCGGATGAGCGAACCCGGCGCGAGCTGGAATCGCGCGCGGCCGGGTTGAAGGCGCTCGGCACCTGGCATGCGAGCCGCACCATCCAGACCTGCCGGGAAGCCTGCGGCGGAGCGGGTTACCTCAGCGAGAACCAGCTTCCGCGCTGGCAGGCGGACATCGATGTGTTCACCACCTTCGAAGGCGACAATACGGTGATGCTTCAGCTCGTGGCCAAGGGGCTGCTCACCGGCTACCGCGCCGAGATGCACGAGCTCGGCAGCCTCGGGCTGGCGCGCCTGGTGGCCAACTACGCGGGACAGGCGATCATCGAGCGCACCGCCGCGGGCCCGCTGATCGAGCGACTGGTCGCCGCCGTGCAGCATGGTGGCGACCTGTCCGATCGCGGCAGGCAGCTGCAGCTGTTCGAGGACCGTGAAACACACGTGCTGCAAACCTGCGCGCGCCGGCTGCAGCGTGCCGAGAGCTCAGAACACGACGCGTTCGAGGTCTTCAACGACGCACAGGACCATGTCCTGCGGCTGGCCTGGGTGCATATCGAGCGGATCGTGCTCGAGGCCAACATCGCCGCGCTCGAACGGTGCGCCGACCAGCGCACCAGGCAACTGCTCGAACGTGTCTGCGATCTCTTCGTGTTCAACGCGATCGAGACGGACCTGGCCTGGTTTCTCGGTCACAACCGCTTGGACAACAACCACGCCAAGCAAGTCACCGGCACCGTCAACCGGCTGTGCCAGGCGCTGCGTGCGCACGCGGGAACACTGATCGACGGACTCGGCGTACCGGAAGCGTGTGTCCTCGCGCCGATCGCGACCGGCGCCGAGGCCGCGCGGCAGCAAGCCGGTTAGGTATCCGCGACGACTCCCCCCGGTGCCCCGCGAACGGCGAGCCGTCCACCTCACCCGCCGTAGGCGGCACGCAGCGCACATTTGTCGATCTTGCCGATTCCCGTGATCGGCAGCGTTGCGGCGAAGTCCACCCGCGCCGGTACGTAGTGCTCGCGGCCCAGGCTCGCCCGCACGTGCGCCCGGATATCCTCGGCGCCGAGCGGGCCTTCGGCGACCACGACAGCGTGCAGGGACTGTCCCTCCCGCCCGGCGACGCCGAACACGGCCGCCGCGCGCACCTCGGGGTGGCTCGCCAGGGCGTGTTCCACGGTGGCCGGGGCGACCTTCGTGCCGTGTTCGCCGAGCACGACGATGTCGTCGATACGGTCGTGCAGGTAGAGATAGCCTTCCTCGTCGAACCGGCCGAGGTCCCCGGTGCGCAGCCAGTTCTCGCCGATCGGCGCGGCACCGAGATAGCCGTCCATCATGGCAAGACCACGCACCTCCACCTCGCCGCCGGTGATCCGGGCGGCCATCCCCGGCACGACGCGGCCGACCGAGCCGAGCCGTTCGGGCCGCTCCAGCACCTCCGCCGCGGAGATGCTGGTGATCATCGGCGCTTCGGTGAGACCGTATCCCTGCCCGACGATCGGGCCGAACACCTCGAGGGCCTGCGCGAGACGGTGCGGCGGCAGCGGTGCGGCCCCGAGGGAGACCGAGCGCAGGCTGTCGAGCCGGGTGCCGGGGCGCGCGGGGTGATCGAGCAGCGCGGCGAGGCGCGGCGGGGTCAGGGAAAGCGAGGTGATCCGGTGCCTCTCGATGGCCGCCAGCACCGTCCCGGCCTCGAAGCCGTCATGGAGCACGACGGTGTCCCCGCGCAGCAGGGCACCGAGCACACTGGCGTGGCCGGTCATGTGCGTCAGCGGTGCCACGACCAGAGTGCGCTCCGGCTGCTCGGGCCGGGTCGCGAAAATGTGCGCCATGCCGTCGTAGACGCCGCTGTGCCGGATCACCTTCGGGGTCCCCGTGGTACCGCCGGTGGGGAACAGGACCTCCACCGCGGCGGGCACGGCGACCGGAGCGGCCGTGCCCTCCAGGTCGGCCGGTGACCGGACGTCCCGGACACCACCACCGGACCACGCCTCGGCCCGATCGGTGACGACCGTGGTGACACCGGCCGCGGCGGCGGCCGCGAACCGGTCCGCGTCGGTTGCGGAGGCGGCCACGAGCAGAACGCGCGCCCCGCGCAGCATCGCCGCGAGCTGAACGAGCACCGTCTCCGGCCGGTTCGCCAGGTCCACGGCGACGGTCTCGACCGCGCCGACCCCATTGTGCAGGCGCAGCAACACATCCCGGGCCTCGTGATAGGTCACCGGGCCATCGTGGTGGAACAGCACGCGGTCTCCGCCATCGTCCAGGGCGGACAGGGCGGCATTCAGGAACACACTCGTCGACGGCACGGCCCGACGCTACCGCTCGTGCTGCTCCGGCGTGCGCGGAAGTGCCTGCCGAACACCGCCGATACACAGGGCCGTGGTGCGGCGTGCCGGGGCCGAGTTGCCGCATCTGGCCGCACAGTGGGAGAAAGACGGTGCGGCGGTCGAATTCGGCTACGGCGGATCCATGGCCTGTGATGCCGGGATCATTCCCACGTGCTCGGTTCCGAGGGCGAAGTACTCGCCGTGGGCGGCCGCGAACGCACCGCACCCCCGAAACCCCGCCGAGGACCCATCGCCCGCGACAACGGCTGCGCCCATCCGCGCAAAGGGCGGCCGCACCGTTCCCGACGACATGGTGCTCCTCTGTCGCCAACACCATGACCTCATCCACGGGACCGAATGGGCAGTCCGAATCCACAACGGAAACCCGAATTCACCCCGCCCGGTCACCGCGTTCGCCGGTACGTCCGGATAACTGGCAGTCGCCGGATCTCCGCGAGGATTTCCGGGCCGGGGAGCCCGCTGATGCCGATGATCGACCGGTCCGGGCGCTCAGAACCCGATCGGCAGACCCGCGTAGTTCTCCGCAAGCCCGGTCGCCGCGGCCGTGCTGCTCGCCACCCACCGCAACTGGGACAGCTGTAGCTGCGCGTCGAAGGGATCGCCGCTCTGGTGCAGCATGGTGGTCATCCACCAGGAGAAGTGGGTGCACCGCCAGATCCGGCGCAGCGCGGTTTCGGAGTACTCCTCGGCGAGCCGGTCGTCGCCCTCGCCGAGCAGCGCGATCAGCGCGGGCGCGAGCAAGGCGACATCGGCGACGGCGAGGTTGAGCCCCTTGGCCCCGGTCGGCGGGACGATGTGCCCGGCGTCCCCGGCGAGGAACAGCCTGCCGTGCCGCAGCGGGGCCATGACGAAACTGCGCATCGGCAGCACGCTTTTCTCGGTGATGGGCCCGGGATTCAGCGTCCACCCGCCCTGCCCGTGCCCGAGCCGGGTGGCCAGCGCGGTCCAGATACGGTCATCGGACCAGTCCGCGATATCGGTGCCCGCGGGCACCTGCAGATACAGCCTGCTCACGCTCGCCGAGCGCATGGAGTGCATGGCGAACCCGTCCGGGTGCCAGGCATAGATCAGTTCATCGGTGGACGGGGCGACATCGGCGAGCACCCCCAGCCAGGAATACGGATAGGTGTGTTCCCAAGTGCTGCGGGCGTGTTCGGGGACGGCGGCGCGGCTCGGCCCGAAGGACCCATCGCAGCCGACGACCACATCCGCGGTGATCCGCTGCGCCCGTCCCGCGCTGTCGGTGAAGGTGACCGAGGGATGCTCGGTCACCACCTCGTGCACGGCGGTATCGCTGATCCCGTAGTGGATCGGCTGCCCACCGGTCTCCCGCGCGACACCGAGATCGCGCTGCAGTTCGGTCTGCCCGTACACCCAGACGCGGCGCCCGACGAGCCCGGCGAAGTCGATGTGGTGGCGCTCCTGCGGCCACTGCAGGTAGATCCCGTTGTGCGGATCCCCCTCGGCGTGCACCCGCTTGCCGAGACCGAGCGAGTCGAGCAGTTCCACGGTGGAGTGCTCGAGGATCCCGGCCCGGATGCGCGATTCCACGTATTCGCGAGTCCGCGTCTCGAGCACGACCGATTCGATACCGCCCTCGGCGAGCAGATGGGAGAGCAGCAGCCCGGCCGGGCCCGCGCCGATGATGGCGACCTGGGTACGCATGGCTGGCAGTGAACTCGACCGGGGTACCCGCACGCCATCACGAGCTTTCACTGAGCGGAAGATCGGGTGGCACACTGCGGCCGATCCCCTGCGCGGCGACGTTCAGCGCGGCCAGCAGTCGCGGGCGATCCCGGTTGAGCCGGGGCACCACGACCCCGAGCGCCGCGATCACGGTGCCGTCCGGGATGTGGATGGGCACCGCGACCGAGCAGGCGCCGAGGCTCATCTCGTCCACGGTCTGGGCGAAACCCTCCCGCTGCACGCGGCGGATGTCGGCGCGCAACCGGCCCGGTTGCACCACGGTGTAAGGCGTCACCCGGTGCAGCCCGGCGAGCACCTCCTGGCGCACCTCCGGCGGGGCATACGCGAGCAGCACCTTGCCCACCCCGGTGGCGTGCAGCGGAAGCCGGGAGCCGATCTCGCTGACCACGGGCACCGAGGCGTGCCCGGAAAGCCGGTCCACGTAGAGCACGTTCGTGCCCTCGCGCACCGCCATGTGCACCGTGGCCAGGGTCGCCCCGTAGATGTCGTGCAGGAACGGCGAGGCGATCTGGCGCAGCCCCGCCTGCACCGGGGCGAGCAGGCCGAGATCCCAGATCCGTTTGCCCACCACGTAGTTCCCCGATGGCCTGCGCACCAGCGCGCCCCAGCCGACGAGCTCGCCCACCAGCCGGTGCGCCGTGGCCAGCGGGACATCCGCACGCGCGGCCAGTTCGGTCAGAGTCAGGCTGCGGTGCGCGGTGTCGAAGGCGCCGAGCAGCGCGAGCGCTCGGGAGGTCACACTGACCCCCGGCTTCGCGGCATTGCCCGCCATGGCCACGCTCCTTTCACTGAGCAGAAGTCCGGCCTCGCTCCCCCACGATACGAGCACCTAGCGTGCAAGTCGTGAGCGAGCCTGCGAGCGAACCGAAAACACAGCAGCCTTCGCGAACGGCGAAGCCGAGCACCAGCGAGGTGTAGACGTGAGCGAGCCTGCGAGCGAACCGAAAACACAGCAGCCTTCGCGAACGGCGAAGCCGAGCACCAGCGAGGTGTAGTCGTGAGCGACGCAGCCACCCAGTCCGAGATCAGCGCCGAGATCGATGCCCTCGCCGGGCGCGGCGGTGCCCAGCCCAAGCTGGACTATCCGCCCTATCGCAGCAGCCTGTTGCGGCATCCGACCAAGGACCCGCAGCACGCGGATCCGGAGACGATCGAGCGTGCGGTCCCGGTGTTCGGGCACCGCGATGTGGATCCGCTCGAGGCGGACCTGACCATCCAGCACCGCGGCGAACCGATCGGTGAACGCATCGTGGTCACCGGCCGGGTCACCGATGCCGCGGGCAAACCGGTGCGCGAGCAGCTGGTGGAGGTGTGGCAGGCCAACGCGTCCGGGCGCTACATCCACAAGCGCGATCAGCACCCGGCCCCGATCGACCCGAACTTCACCGGGGTCGGGCGCTGCCTGACCGATCAGGACGGCTGGTACCGGTTCACCACGATCAAGCCCGGCCCCTATCCCTGGCGCAACCACACCAATGCCTGGCGACCGGCGCACATTCATTTCTCCTTGTTCGGCAACCAGTTCACCGAGCGGCTGATCACCCAGATGTATTTTCCCGGGGACCCGTTGTTCGGACTGGACCCGATCTTCTGTTCGATCACCGATCAGCGGGCGAGGGAACGGCTGATCGCCCGCTACGACCACGAGCTCACCGTCCCCGAATGGAGCACCGGTTACCGTTGGGACATCGTGCTCGGCGGGCGCGAACAGACGCTGACGGAGGCGGAATGACCGTGCTGCCCCGATGCGGCCTTCCCTGCGCTCCTCGCTCGCTGACGCTCACTACGATGCTCAGGAAGGACCGCTTCTCGTGACCACGCCAGGCCAGACAGTCGGGCCGTTCTTCGGCTATGCGCTGCCCTATGCGGGCGGCGAACAACTCGTCGACCGGAGCCACCCGGACGCGATCCGGCTGCACGGCACGGTGCTCGACGGGGCGGGCGATCCGGTCCCGGACGCGCTCCTGGAGATCTGGCAGGCCGATGGCGCTGGCCGGGTTTCCCGCGAACCGGGTTCGCTGCACCGGGACGGGTACACGTTCACCGGTTGGGGGCGCGCGGCAAGCGACCGCACCGGCACCTACTCGTTCACCACGGTGCGCCCTGGGGCGACCGAACCGGGACACGCCCCGTTCATCGCGCTGACCGTGCTCGCCCGCGGGCTGCTCGACCGCCTGTTCACCCGCGTGTACCTGCCCGGCCAGGACTTCGCCGCCGATCCGCTGCTGTCCGCGCTGCCCCGGGAACGCGCGGAAACCCTGTGCGCCGCAACCGATCCCGAGGGACTACGGTTCGACGTGGTGCTCCAGGGCGAGAGGGAAACAGTGTTTCTGAACCATGACTGACCTGTTCTGGCCGGGCGCGGAGCGGGCGGGGGAACCGCTGAGCGAACCGGCGCTGCTGCGCGCCATGCTCCGGGTGGAATCCGCCTGGCTCGGCGCGCTCGGGGCACCCCGCGAACTCGACGGCCTGGTCACCGAGGCCGATATTCCCGCGATCGCGCGCGCGGCCGAAGCCGGGGGCAATCCAGTCATCCCGCTGCTCGCCGTGCTGCGCGAGCGCTTGCCCGCCGATGTTCCCCTGCATCAGGGTCTGACCAGCCAGGATGTGCTGGACACCGCACTGATGCTGTGCACCCGGGAGCTCGCCGGGCAGCTGCTCGGCGAGCTGGACGCGCAGATCGGCGCGCTGTGCGGGCTCGTCCGCGCACACCGTGGCACCCCGATGGTCGCCCGCACGCTCACCCAGCATGCCATGCCGACCACCTTCGGGCTGCGCGCCGCGACCTGGCTGCGCGGCGTTCTCGATGCCCGGGACCGGGTGCGGGCGCTGCGGTTTCCCGCCCAGATCGGTGGTGCGGTGGGCAATCTGGCCGGGATCGGGGAGTCCGCGATCGAACTGGCCGGAGTCACCGCGCGTTCGCTAAAGCTCGAACCGGCGCTTCCCTGGCACACCGCGCGCGCCCCGGTCACCAGGATCGGCGAGGCGTTGCTCGAATGCACCGATGCCTTCGGCCGGATCGCGAACGATGTGCTGACCGCCTCCCGCCCGGAGATCGGGGAGCTCGCCGAGCCGCGCGCCGAGGGCCGGGGCGGTTCCTCGGCCATGCCGCACAAGGTCAACCCGGTGCTCTCGGTGCTCGTCCGGCGGGCCGCGCTCGCCACACCCGCGCACGGCGCGCAGCTGCACCTGGCCGCGGCCGAATCCCTTGACGAGCGCCCGGATGGTGCCTGGCACCTGGAATGGGCGAGCCTGCGCACCCTGGGCCGGAGCACCGCGGCGGCCGCGAATCAGCTGACCGAACTGCTCAGCGGGCTCGAGGTGCGCACCGAACGAATGGCCGAAAACCTCGAGTTCGCGGTGACCGATCCGGGCGCGACCGAACCGATCATCACCGAGATACTGCGCCGGGCGGAGGAACGATGAACGAAGGGGAACTGTCCGCGATCCGGTTCGGGGACCCGGAGCTGCCGCTGCTGGTGCTCGGCCCCTCGCTCGGCACATCCGCCCTCGCCCTGTGGGGGCCGTGCGCCGAACAACTCGCCTCCCGGTTCCACGTGCTCGCCTGGGATCTGCCCGGGCACGGGCGCGGCGCTCCGGCGACCGGGTTCACCGTCGAGGAGCTCGCCGATGCGGTGCTCGAACTCGCCGGTGACCGCGAATTCGCGTACGCGGGCGATTCGATCGGTGGCGCGGTCGGGCTGGCGCTGCTGCTGCGCGCCCCGGACCGGATCACCCGCGCCACCCTGCTGTGCACCGGGGCGCGGATCGGGGAACCGGGCGCCTGGCGCGAGCGAGCCGAGCATGTGCGCGCGCACGGGACCGCGAGCATGGTGGACGGTTCACTGGCCCGCTGGTTCGCCCCGGGATTCGCGCAGCGGCACCCGTTCATCACCGAGACCCTGCTGGATGCCTTGCGTGGCACGGATTCCGCGAGCTACGCGGCGACCTGCGAGGCGCTGGCCGGATTCGATGTGCGTGACCGGCTCGCCGAAATCCACATCCCGGTGCTCGCGGTCGCGGGCGCGCACGATGTCCCCACCCCGGTTGCCTCGCTCACCGAGATCGCCGATGCGGTGGCGGACGGGGAGCTGGTCACCCTTCCCGATGCGGCCCACCTGATCCCGGCCGAGGCACCGGCCACCACGGCGGCGCTGATCCGCGGTGAGCGCGACGGAATGAGCGTGCGCCGCGCGGTGCTCGGCGATCGGCACGTGGACCGTTCGATCGCCGCGACCACCGAGTTCACCGCCGAGTTCCAGGATCTGATCACCCGCTACGCGTGGGGCGAGATCTGGACCCGTCCCGGTCTGGAACGCCGGGACCGTTCGCTGATCACGCTCACCGCGATGATCGCGCTCGGGCACCACGAGGAGTTCGCGATGCACGTGCGCGCGGCGCGGCGCAACGGGGTCACCCTCGCCGAGATCAAGGAAGTCCTGCTGCAGTCGGCCATCTACTGCGGGGTTCCCGCGGCGAACACCGCGTTCCGGCTCGCGGCTCCCATTCTCACCGAATCCGAGGAGTACTGATGACCTTGCTGGACACTGTGTCCGCTGAGAACTGGCAAGGCCGGGTCTACACCGGCGACTGGACGCCCGCGCGCACCACGGCCCCGGTCCGGGAGCCCGCGACCGGGGCGGAACTCGGCAGCATCGGGATCGCCGACCGCGCGGATGTGGGTCACAGCGCCGAAATCGCCGCGGCCGCGCAGCGGGACTGGGCCGCGCGGCCGTTTCAGGAGCGGGCGGAGATCCTGCGCACCGCGGGACGGCTGTGGCAGGAGCACGCCGCGGAACTGCGGGAATGGTTGATCCGGGAATCGGGCAGCATCGAGGACAAGGCGAACTTCGAACTGCACATCGCTGCACAGGAATGTTTCGAGGCCGCCGCGCTTCCCTCCCGCGCGCTCGGCCAGATCCTGCCGAGCGAGGCACCGCGACTGAGCATGACCCGCCGCATTCCCGCCGGGGTGGTCGGCGTGATCGCCCCGTTCAACGCGCCGCTGATCCTGTCCATCCGCTCGGTCGCCCCCGCGCTCGCGCTGGGCAACAGCGTCGTGCTCAAACCGGATCCACGCACCGCGGTGTGCGGTGGGGTGGCCCTGGCGCGGATCTTCGCCGAGGCCGGGGTGCCCGAGGGCGTGCTGCACGTGCTCCCCGGCGGGGCCGAGACCGGGGCCGCGCTCGTCGCGGACCCGAACGTGCGGGTGATCTCCTACACCGGTTCCACCGCCGCGGGCCGCGCGGTCGGCGAGGCCGCGGGCCGCCACCTCAAACGCGCCCATCTGGAGCTCGGCGGGAACTCCGCGCTGATCGTGCTGGCCGACGCGGATCTCGAGCACGCGGTCACCGCCGCCTGCCGGGGCGCCTACTTCCACCAGGGCCAGATCTGCATGGCGACCGGACGGCATCTGGTACATGAATCGCTCTACGGCGAGTACACCGAACGGCTCGCGGAACGGGCCGCCGCGCTCACCGTCGGGGATCCGTTCCGGGGCAAGGCCGACCTCGGCCCGATCATCGATGCCGCGCAGCGGGACAAGATCCACGGGATCGTGACGGCAAGCATCGAAGCGGGTGCGCGGGCGGTCACCGGGGCACAGCACGAGGGGCCGTACTACCGGCCGACCGTGCTCGCCGGGGCCACGCCCGGAATTCCCGCCTACGACAACGAAATCTTCGGTCCGGTGGCGCCGGTCGCCCCGTTCGGGAGCATCGAGGAGGCCGCCGGGCTCGCCGCCGCGAGCGAGTACGGGCTCGCTCTCGGCATCCTGACCCCCGACCTGGACAAGGGGCTCGCGCTCGCCGACCGGATCCCGACCGGGATCGCGCACATCAACGACCAGACCATCAACGACGAGGCGGTCGCCCCGTTCGGCGGTCTGGGCGCATCCGGGACCGGTTCCCGCTTCGGCGGCCCGGAGGCCAATGTGGACGCGTTCACCGAGACTCGCTGGATCACACTGCGCGGCGCAGCAGCAGCGCACCAGCGGCGGTGAGTACCGCGGTCCCGGCACATTGCGGTACTTTCGGGCCATGGCCACGCACATCGTGGAGTCCGAGACCGGCTGGTGGGAGATGGCCACCGGCGCCCCGGCCGTGGAGCTGCGCGGGCTGGTCGGCCGCTACATCGGCTACCGCGAGCACTCCGGGGTCCGGATGCTGCAGCGCGAGGTGCCGACCGGTTTCGTCGGGCTGATCCTCAGCTTCGGGCCGAGCATCAAGGTGCTCGACTCGGGCACGAGTACGGAGCTGACCAGTTTCGTCGCCGCCATCAGCGACCGCTGGGCGTACACTCAGTACCCCGGTGATCAGCACGGTGTGCAGATCGACGTCACCCCGCTGGTCGCGGGCATGATCCTGGGCACCCGCATGGGCGAGTTCGGGACCCAGGTGGTCGACCTGGTGGAAGCGCTCGGCCCATCGGGTCGCCGCCTCGTCGAACAGCTCGCCGACTGCGCGCGGTGGCCGGAACGGTTCGCCCTGCTCGACCGGTTCTTCATCGACCGGCTCGGCACCGCGCATCAGCCCTCCCCCGCCGCGGCCTGGGCGGTGCGCCGGATCCGGGCCACGCGCGGGCGCACCACCGTGGCCGAGCTCGCGGCCGCGCTGCACTGCAGCACCCGCTATCTTTCCGAGCAGGTGCGCACACATGTCGGGGTCGGCCCGAAACAGTTCGCCCGGGTCGTACGCGCCAGGCACGCGATCACCCTGCTCGATTCCGGCCGGTTGCGCCTCAGCGAGATCGCCGACCGTTGCGGGTACACCGATCAGGCGCATTTCGGCAGGGAATTCCTGCGGATCACCGGCTGCTCGCCGGGCACCTGGCATACCGAACCGTTCAGCGAAACCTGGGCCGGTTCCGATTTGTTCTACGAATAGCGCGGTCCCTCGGTTACCTTCGGGCCATGACGAATTCACCGAGCATCGTTCCGGTCCTCACCTACACCGATCCCGCGCGCGCCATCCGATTCCTCGAGGAGGCGTTCGGCTTCACCACGCTGTTCAGCGTTCCCGGCGAGGACGGCGGGATCGTGCACGCCGAACTGCGCTACGGCGACGGGCTCGTACTGATCGGCGGGCCGACCAAGGACCGGTTGTCGCTGACCTACATTCCCGTCGAGGATGTGACCGCGCACTGCGAACGGGCCCGCGCGGCCGGTGCCACGATCACCATGGAACCGACCACCATGGACTACGGCTCGACCGAATACATGGCCGAGGACTTCGCGGGCAACCAGTGGAGTTTCGGCACCTACCGGCCGAGCCTGGGTGACTGAGATGCACGACCACGTGATCGTGGGCGCGGGCACCGCGGGATGCGTGCTCGCCGCGCGACTGAGCGCGGATCCGGCGCGCTCGGTGCTGCTTCTCGAAGCGGGCCCGGACTTCACCACGGACCGGTTGCCCGCCACGTTGCGCACCGGCACGGCCGAGGAGTACGCCTGGGATCGGCGCGCCCGGGTCTGCGGGGACCGGGTGGAATTCCTGTCCCGCGGCAAGGTCATCGGCGGCAGCGCGCAGATCAACGGTCGCGGCGCGTTCCGGGCCCCGCTGCGGGATTTCGCCGCCATCGGGCTGCCCGAGTGGTCTCCGGAACACGTACTCGAGTCGTACCGGAGAATCGAGACCGACCTGGATTTCAGCGAGGAAGCCCACCACGGTGCGCACGGACCCGTTCCGATCACCCGATGGCGTTCCACGGAGCTCACCGCGGCCAATGCGGCCTTCCTGGAGACCGTGCTCGCCACCGGCACCGAGTACCAGGCGGACATGAATCACCCGCGGGCCAGGGGAATCGGTCCCTACCCGCAGAACCGCGCGGGCCGCGAACGGCGTTCCAGCGCGGACACCTACCTCGCCGGCGCCCGGGACCGCCCCAACCTCACCGTGCGCGGGGATGCCACTGTGGACCGGGTACTACTACGCGGAGACCGGGCCACCGGGGTGCTGATCGGCACCGAGACCATTACCGCGCGCCAGGTCGTACTGTGCGCGGGCAGCCCGGGTTCACCGGAACTGTTGCGGCGCTCGGGAATCGGGCACCCGGGAATCGGCGCGCGCATCTACGACCAGCCCGGTGCCGTGGTCCCCGCACTTCCGCACGAACCGCCACCGGACTGGCCCGGCACCCAGCTCGTCGCCCGGCTCGGCGCCATTCCCGGCTACGCCGAGGACGACGCCTTCTACCTGTGCCTGCATCCAGGACCACCGCCCGGTGGTGGCGATCCCCTGCTCGCCATCATGATCGGCGATATGCGCCCGCGATCGAGGGGCCGGCTCACCACTGAAGGACTCGACCTCGGCTTCTACCGCGAGGAAACCGACCTCGCCCGGATGCGCGCCGCCTACCGGTACGCTTGGGAACTCACCCGGCGTCCGCCGCTTTCCCGGCACATCAAGGGAATCGCCATGCTCACCGAGGAGGACATCGCCGAGGACGAGCGGCTCGACGCCGTGCTGCGCGCGATGACCTTCAGCAGACTCACCCTGCTCGGCGGCGCCGCCATGGGCCTCGCGAATGATCCGGACGCGGTCGTCGACGCGCATGGCGCAGTGTATGGGGTGAACGGTCTGCGGGTCTGCGATCTGTCGGTGATCCCTATTCCACTGTGTGGCACAACCGCGCTCGAAGCGATGCTGGTCGCCGAACGCATGGCGGACTGGATCGCCGCGGAAATCTGAGTACACCGCGGCATGAACGCGCCGGTACCGCTAGGCGGGTTTCGCGCGCAGCGGGGCGCCGAGCTCGTGCAGATGGCTGAGCACGATCCGGTAGGAACGCGGCAGGCTCGTCTGACTGTAGGCGATCCCGCGTTCGGCGCAGAACCGTTGCACGATCGGCTGAGCCAGCCGCAGGTGCGGGCGGGGCATGTTCGGGAAGAGATGGTGCTCGATCTGGTAGTTCAGCCCACCGAGCAGAAAATCGTTCCACCAGCCGCCACGGATGTTCCGGGAGGTGAGCACCTGCTTGCGCAGGAAGCAGGCCTCGTCCTCCTCGCTCGGCTGCGGCATTCCCTTGTGGTTGGGCGCGAAGGAACTGCCCATGTAGATACCCCACAGCGCCTGGTGCACCACCACGAACAGCACCGCGATTCCCGGGGAGAGCACGAGGAAGACGGCGGTCAGATAGGTCAGCGCGTGCACTAGGAGCAGGGCGCCTTCGAGCCTGCGCGCCCTCGTTTCCCCACGCAGCACCGCCTGCGCCCCAGAGAGGTGCAGGTTGATCCCTTCCAGGGTGAGCAACGGGAAGAACAGGATCGCCTGGTGTTTGGCCATCCAGCGCAGGAATCCGCGTTTGAGCGCCGCCTGTTTGCTGGTGAACGCGAGGGCCGCTATGTCGACATCCGGGTCCTTGTCCTCGTGGTTCGGGTTGGCGTGATGCTGGTTGTGCACCCCGATCCAGGCTCGGTAGCTCATCCCGATCAGGCCACCGTGGGTAGTACCGACGATGTCGTTGTGCCGCCGGTTGCCGAAGATCTGCCCGTGCCCCGCATCGTGCCCGATGAACGCGAGCTGAGCGAAGACAACGGCGAGGAAAGCGGCGATGAACAATTGCCACCAGCTGTCGCCGAGGAAGAAGAACCCGACCCAGGCACCGGCGAAGGCGAGCAGATTCAGTCCCATGCGCACCGCGTAGTGACCGTGCCTGCGGCGCAGCAGGCCCGCATCCCGGATCTCGCGGGAGAGCGCGGCGTACTCATTGGCGGCTGGAGCCTTGATGCTGTCGATGATGATTCCTGCCGTATCGGAGGGAACCGCTACTCGGCCGCGCTGAACAGCGGCCGGGCGGGTGGATGATCGTCTTGCGCGCCGGACACACTCAGCACACCGGACGGTATGTCACTGGAAGTATCGCTGGGAGTGTCACTGAACACAACCGGCTCGATATCCGCGATTATACGCGCCGCGCCGTGCGGCGGACAGGTCGGCATTGGGACTCCGCTCGATGGGAGAAACACGGATTTCACAGCTGAGAACGACAAGTTGCCGGGAACGTAGCACCGGCCGCGCCCGTCCGCATCACCCGAACACGGCCACGCTCCGACTTGACGCTCGCCCGAACCTGTGTTCAACTGGTATCGGTTCGATGATTTTTGTGTGTCCGTTTACCCGAACGCTACGCAAGGATTTGAGCGGGCGTGTCGGGGTTCCTCCGGAATCTCCCGAGTCGTGCGCGTGACCCGAGCATTCACTGGAATGCCCGACGATTCAAATATGTATGGAGATTTCAAGTATGGCACAGGGAACCGTGAAGTGGTTCAACGCCGAAAAGGGCTTCGGTTTCATCACCCCCGACGAGGGTGGCAAGGACCTTTTCGTGCACTTCTCCGAGATCCAGGGCAACGGTTTCCGTAGCCTTGACGAGAACGCGCGCGTCGAGTTCGAGGTCGCACAGTCCGACCGTGGCCCGCAGGCCACCGGCGTGAGCGCGGTGTAAGACTTTCCCAGGGGCGGCGGGGCGGTACCGGCTGGTGCCACCCCGCCGTTCTTTGTATTCACCAAGGAAATCGAAACCTCCAGGGCGCGCCGCGCACATCACAGTGCCGAACCGGCCGCCACACGGGGGAACCCGGTTAGGATTCCGGCTACGCCTGCCCAATGACGCCGCCGGAAGTGAACTCGATGACCGCACCGCATCCAGAGCTCGCGACAGCCACCATCGCCGAACTCGCCGCGCGCCTGCGTTCCGGGGACGTGTCCGCGCTGGAGCTGACCGAGGGGTATCTGGCCAGGATCGAGGCACTCAACCCGGGCTGCAACGCCTTCCTCACCGTCACCGCCGAACAGGCGCTGCACCAGGCAGCCGAATGCGACCGCAAGCGCGCGAGCGGGGTGGAACTCGGCCCACTGCACGGGATTCCGTTCGCGGTGAAGGACAACATGGATACCGCGGGGGTGCGCACCACGAGCGGGATGAGCGTGCTGGATCAGTGGCATCCGCGCGCGGACGCGGCCCCGGTACGCGCGGCGCGCTCCGCGGGGGCGGTACTACTCGGCAAAACCAATATGCACGAGGGAAGTTTCGGCATCACCTCGGCCAACCCGCACTACGGCCCGGTGCGCAATCCGCACGACACCGAACGCATCGCGGGCGGCTCCAGCGGTGGTTCCGCGGCCGCGGTCGCCTCGGGGATGGTCCCCGTCGCGCTCGGCACGGACACCGGCGGTTCGCTGCGGATCCCCGCCGCGCTGTGTGGGGTGATCGGTTTGCGCCCGACCATGGGAATCGTGGACGACACCGGGGTGACCCGGCTGTCCTGGAGCTTCGACACCAGCGGGCCGATCGCGCGCACCGTGGCCGATGCCGGCTTGCTGTTCGCCGTCCTCACCGGGCGCATCGCGGACCCGGTCGAGGCAGGAGCGGACACCCTGCGCGGGCTGCGGATCGGGGTACCGCGCGGATACTTCGCCACCGACAACGATCCCGAGGTCGACCGGATCACCGAATCCGCCGCGGCCCGGTTTGCCGAACACGGGGCCCAGCTCGTGCCTTGCGCGATAGAAGGGATCGAACACGGCAGCGATATCGGATTCCGCATGGTCGGCCCGGAGAAAGTGGTGCTCACCAAGGAATACTTCGCCAAGGTCGAGCCGCCCATCGTGCTCGAGGAAGTGCTCGACCGGTTCGGCGCGGACCTGCGCGCCACCTTCGCGGGCGAGGTCGGCCCGGACGCAAACCCGGTGCCCGCACACATCTATCTGGACACCGAACGCCGGGACACCGCGCGCATCAAGGCCGGAATCGACGAGGCCATGCGGGATGTCGACGTGCTGCTCACCCCGACGACCCCCGCACCGGCCATCCCGCTGACCGAGCACCAGACGATGCTGCTGGGCGGCCGCGAACAGCACACCTTCGAGACCTTCATCCGCTACACCTTCGGTACCGCCGTCGCCGGGATCCCCGCGATCTCGATCCCCGCCGGGCACACCGGATCCGGTCTCCCGGTCGGCGTGCAACTGCTCGGCAGGGCGCACACCGATCAGCGCCTGCTCGCCATCGCGGCCGCGGCCAGTGCGGCGCTCGGGGGATAGCTATTCGGCGGCTGACTACTGTGTCCTGAAGCGGCGGAGCCGCCTGTCACCCAGCTGTCCGCTGGCACCGCGGCGGCGTTCCGCCACCCGCACCGCGACGCGAGTCTGATCAGGATAGTTATTCCGCAGTCAACGTTTCGAGTACGGATTCCCCGTACTTGGCGAGCTTGTTCTCGCCGATCCCGCTCATCGCACCGAGTTCGCTCAGGCTGGCCGGCTGCTCGGTGGCGATCTGGCGCAGGGTGGCGTCGTGGAAGATCACGTACGCGGGCACGCCCTGTTCTTTGGCGGTCGCGGCCCGCCAGGCGCGCAGCCGTTCGAACAGCGGGCGCAGTTCCTCGGGCAGCTCCGCCTCGGCGCCCCGGCCCGCCTTCCCGGATTTGGCGGCGTTGGCTGCCTTGGAGGCACGCTTGGGTTCGGTGCGCAGCGAGACCGTGCGCCCCTGATAGAGCACTTCCTCGCTGGCTTCGGTGGTGACCAGGGTGCCGTAGTCGCCCTCGACCGCGAGCAGTCCCATGGCCAGCAGCTGGCGCACCACTCCGCGCCAGGCGGAGTCGGTGAGCTCGGTGCCGACCCCGAACACGCTGAGCTCATCGTGCGCGTGCTGGCCGATCTTGGCGGTCTTCTTGCCGAGCAGGATGTCGATGATCTGGCCCGCGCCGAATTTCTGCCGCCGTTCCCTGGCCAGCCGGACCACGGTGGACAGCAGTTTCTGCGCGGCGACCGTGCCGTCCCAGGACTCCGGCGGGGCAAGGCAGGTATCGCAGTTCCCGCACGGCAGTCCCTGCTGCCCGAAATAGGCGAGCAACCGCACCCTGCGGCATTCCACGGTCTCGCACAGCGCGAGCATCGCGTCCAGGTGCGCGCTGAGCTTGCGCCGGTGCGCGGCATCGCCCTCGGAGTTGTCGATCAGTTTGCGCTGCTGCATCACATCCTGGAGCCCGTAGGCGAGCCAGGCGGTGGAGGCGAGCCCGTCCCGGCCCGCGCGGCCGGTCTCCTGGTAGTACCCCTCGATCGACTTGGGCAGGTCCAGGTGCGCCACGAACCGCACATCGGGTTTGTCGATGCCCATGCCGAAGGCGATGGTGGCCACCACGATGAGCCCGTCCTCGCGCAGGAACCGTGACTGGTGCTCGGCGCGCTGGGCCGCGTCCAGCCCCGCGTGATAGGGCAGCGCATCGATTCCGTTGCGCACCAGGAATTCCGCGGTGTCCTCGACGGATTTGCGGGACAGGCAGTAGACGATGCCCGCGTCCCCGGAGTGCTCGGTACGCAACAGCTCGAGCAGTTGTTTGCGCGGTTCGTTCTTGGGCACGATGCGGTACTGGATGTTCGGCCGGTCGAAGCTGGCCACGAAGTGGTGCGCGTCCTCGAGCCCGAGCCGCCGCGCGATCTCCGCGTGCGTGGCCTCGGTCGCGGTCGCGGTGAGCGCGATCCGCGGCACCTGTGGCCAGCGCTCGTGCAGCTGGGACAGTTCCAGGTAGTCCGGCCGGAAATCGTGGCCCCACTGGGAGACACAATGCGCCTCGTCGATGGCGAACAGTGCGATCTTTCCGTTGTCCAGCAAGCGAATCGTCTGATCCACCCGCAGCCGCTCCGGGGCGAGATAGAGCAGATCGAGTTCGCCAGCCAGGAACTCCTTCTCCACCATGCGCTGCTCATCGGGGGCCTGGGTGGAGTTGAGGAAACCGGCCCGTACCCCGAGCGCGCGCAGTGCGTCGACCTGATCCTGCATGAGCGCGATGAGCGGGGAGATCACCACGCCGACGCCGTCCCGGACGAGCGCGGGAATCTGGTAGCACAACGACTTCCCGCCCCCGGTCGGCATGAGCACGAGCGCATCGCCGCCACCGCTGACGTGCTCGACGATCTCCCGCTGGCCTTCCCGGAACTCGTCGTAGCCGAAGACCTGGTTCAGTACCTTGAGCGTCTCGGGCGTCGTCACCGGGCAGATTCTAACCGAGTACCTCTTGCATGAAATCGACCAGCCATTGTTGCGCGGGACTGCGCGAATGCGTGCGGCGGGCGTAGGCGCTCACCAGGATCGGTTCCAGTTCGAAGGGCAATTCGAGCAGCCGGACCCGGTTCTCGTTCCGCCACACCTCGGCCAGCCTGCGCGGGGCCATCCCGACGAGTTCGGTGCGCTGCACCAGGTACGGCAGCGAGGAGTACCTGGTGACCTGGAGCGCGATCCGGCCGGTGAGCCCGCGCAGTTCGAGTGCCCTGCGCGGTCCGTCGTGTCCGGCCGGCCCGACAACGGTCACGTGCCGCTCGGTTTCGAACTGGGCCTGGCTGATCCGGGATCCGCGCAGCCGTGGATGGTCCTCGGCGACCAGGGCGACGTGTCCTTCCCGGAACAGCGGGACCCGTTCCACCCGGCGGGAGCTGATCAGCGGGGTGGCGATAAAAGCGTCGATCTCGCCCCGGCCGAGCCTGCCCTCCACATCGCTCACATCCAGCGGGTGCACCGTGAAGGTCACCCCGGGCGCACGGGTCTTGATCTCGGCGAGCAGCGGGGGCAGCAGGGACACCTCGCCCAGATCGGAGAGGCACAGGGTGAACGCCGTCTGCGCGGTGGCCGGATCGAAGCTGACGGAGTCACTGACAGTCGACTCGATCCCGGCGAGCGCGGTGTGCAGTGGTTCGTAGAGATCGCGCGCCGTTGTGGTGGGCACCAGCCCGGCACCGCTGCGCCGGAACAGCTCGTCGCCGAAGCGCCGCCGGAGTTTCTGCAGCGCATAGCTGACCGTCGGCTGGGTGAGGTGCAGTGATTCGGCGGTGGCCGTGACGCTGCGGGTCTCGTAGAGCAGCACGAAGGTCCGCACCAGGTTCAGATCGAAATCCCGCATATAGACCCCATCGATACGGCGTCCTGACCGTATCTATTGGATCACGGTGCGCAAGTGCCCTTATCGTCGGATTCTCCGGACCAATTCGGACAGGAGCAGAACCCATGCCGACGGCTCGCCACATCGCGCACGAGTTCCTCGAGCGCAACGAGCTCACCACGATATTCGGCAACCCGGGTTCCAATGAGCTGCCGTTCCTGACCGGGCTGCCCGATCGCTTCAGCTACGTGCTCGGCCTGCACGAGGGCGCGGTGGTCGGGATGGCCGACGGATACTGCCAGGTCACCGGGAAACCGGCGCTGGTGAACCTGCACGCGGCCGCTGGCTCGGGCAACGGGCTCGGCGCGCTGACCAACGCGGTCTACTCCCGCTCTCCACTGGTGATCACCGCGGGCCAGCAGGTGCGCCCGGTGATCGGCCTCGAGGGAATGCTCGCCAATGTGGACGCCACCACGCTGATGCGCCCGCTGGTCGGCTGGTCCGGCGAACCGAGCTGCGCAGCGGATGTGCCGCGTTCCCTGGCCCAGGCGGTGTTCGAGGCCAGGATGCGCAAACGGCCGACCTATCTCTCGATTCCCTATGACGACTGGGATGTAGAGCTGGACGAGAACGCGCGGATGGTTCTCGGTCGCTCGATAAGCAGGGCGAGCGCGGCGAGCACCGAGGAGTTCGCCTATCTGGTGGCCCGCTTCGAATCGGCGAAGAACCCGGCACTCGTACTCGGCGGGGACATCGACACCGCGGGCCTGTTCGACACGGCCGTCGCGCTCGCCGAACACCTCGACGTGCCGACCTGGGCCGCCCCCTCGGCCTTCCGACTCCCCTTCCCCAACCGGCACCGGCTCTTCCGCGGGGTACTGCCCGCCGGGATCTCCTCGCTGTCCGAGGAGCTCGACGGGCACGACCTGATCCTGGTGCTCGGTGCCCCGGTCTTCCGCTACCACCAGCACGAGCCCGGCGCCTACCTCCCCGAGGGCGCCCATCTCGTGCAGGTCACCGACGACGCCGAGGCCGCCGCACGGGCACCGTTCGGCGAGGCGATCGTCGCCGATCCGAGCGCGGTCATGCACGCGATGCTCGGACGGTGCCCGCAGCGCGGCAACGATGAGCAGAATTACCTGCCCAATCCCGAGCCTGCCGTCGCCGAGAACGCCCTGCACCCCGAGCAGGTGTTCGCCGCGCTGCGGGACACCCAACCGGCCGATACCGGGTACATCGTCGAGTCCACCTCGACCAACTCCGCCTGGTGGCGGCAGATGGATCTGCGCAAGGGCGGCTCGTACTTCTTCCCCGCATCCGGTGGGCTCGGTTTCGGCATCCCGGCCGCGGTCGGCGCCGGGATCGGCCGTCCGGACCGGCCCTTCCTCGGCGTGATCGGGGACGGCGCGGCCAACTACGGCATCAGCGCGCTGTGGACCGCGGCCCGCCACCGGGTACCGGTGACCTTCGTGTTGCTGCGCAACGGAAGTTACGGCGCGCTGCAGTGGTTCGCCGATCTGCTCGATGTGCCCGATGTCCCCGGGGTGAACATTCCGGGGCTCGACTTCACCCAGATCGCGGAGGGGTATGGGGTGCCCGCGGACTCGGTGACCGAGGAAGAGGAATTGCGCGCGCTGCTGGCCAAGGACGCCGACGGCCCGCGCCTGATCCAGGTGGACACGGCGCTGACCGCGCCCGCCTGATTCGAAGGAGCACGGCAATGGCGCCAACACCGCAGACGGACCGGTCGGGGTGGCCGGCGATCCTCTGCTGGCTCACCGTCCTGCTCGAGGGCTACGACCTGGTCGCCTTCTCAGTGACGATCCCGATCGTGCTCAAGAGCGGTTATCTCGGTTTCACCGCGGCCGGCGCGACCGCGATCGCCACGGTCGCCCTGATCGGGGTGGCGATCGGCGCCGCGGGCATGGGACCGTTCGCGGACCGGTTCGGCCGCCGCGGCGTACTGCTCACTTCGGTGCTGCTGTTCTCGGTGTTCACCCTGATCGTGCCGCTCGCCCCGGATGTGGTCACCTTCAGCGTGTTCCGGTTCCTCGCCGGTCTGGGGCTCGGCGCCTGCATGCCGACCGCGTTGACCGTGATGTCCGAGCACCTTCCGGCCAAGCGCCGGGCCACCGCGAGCACCATCACCATGACCGGGTATCACACCGGCGCGGTACTCACCTCGCTGCTCGCCGCCGCGCTCGGGCAGTGGCAGGTGCTCTACTACGCGGGCGGGATCGCCGGACTGGTACTCGCCGCGGTGATGTGGTTCCGGCTGCCCGAATCGAGCGCCTACCTCTCGGTGCGCGATTCGGTGCGCCAGAAGGGCGGCGAGCGCCAGGGCATGCGTGCCGTGCTCGCGCCCCGGTTCCGCCGGATCAGCCTCGCGACCTGGGCAGGCTCCTTCATGGGTCTGCTGCTGGTGTACGGGCTCAACACCTGGCTGCCGCAGCTGATGCGCACCGCGGGCTACGCCATGTCCACCTCGATCACCCTGCTGCTGGTGCTCAACATCGGCGCGGTGATCGGGCTGCTGCTCGCCGGGTACCTCGCCGACCGGCGCGGCATCAAACCGACCGCGCTCACCTGGTTCGGTATCGCCGCGGTGCTGCTCGCCCTGCTCAGCGTGCGCATGGAGAACAGCTTCGTGCTCAACCTCGTGGTGCTGCTGACCGGGATCTTCGTGTTCTCCGCGCAGGTGCTGATCTTCGCCTACGTCGCGCAGTCCTTCCCCGCCGAATCCCGGGGTACCGCACTCGGGCTCAACTCGGCCATCGGGCGGCTCGGCGCCATCGTCGGACCGTTCGTGACCGGTGCGCTCGTCACGGCCGGGATCGCCTACCCCTTCGGGTTCTGGTTCTTCGCCGTGGTCGCCGTGCTCGGTCTCGGCGCCATCTTTCTCGTACCGAGCCGGGCCCGCACCGACCACTATCCCGAGGAGCACGCGAACCCCGCACCATCCCCCTAGAACCCCGCGGCGCGTCGCCGGACGACCTTCCTTCCTTCCAGCATTCCGGCGGCGCGTCGCGGTCCCCAAGCCACATCCCAGATGAAGCCGTGGCGCGCCGCCGGTAGGCTCCCTCCCCCAACCCCGGCGGCGCGCCACGGCGCTGTTTTTCTTCAGCGGCGGAGTCGCTGATAACCCGGTCGGCAGCTCGGGCCGCCATCTGCCACGCAAGCCCGCTCGAACGATTCTCCTAGTGCGCGGCCATCGCCGGTCGCTCTTCGCCCGCCGCCTCGTCGTCCTGTTTCGCAGGGCGCCGGATGAACACCGAGAGCACCAGCGCGACCAGCGAGATCACCGCGCCGCACAGGAAGGCCGCGTGCACGCCGTCGGCGACCGCGGCCTCCGGGCCGTTCCCGGGACCGATCGGGGTGGTGAACTTGGACATCACGGTGACGAACAGCGCCGACCCCGCGGCGGCCGCGAGCTGCTGCACGGTGCTGACCATCGCGCTGCCGTGCGAGTACAGCTCCTTGCGCACCGAGCCGAGCGCCACGGTCATCAGCGGGGTGAGCATGGCACCGATCGCGGCCATCAGCACGGTCTGGGTGGCGATGACGTAGCCGAGCGGAGTACCCGCGCCGAAGCTGGTCATCACCCACAGCGCCGCGCTGACCACCACCGCACCGGGGATCACCAGCGGACGCGGCCCGTAGCGGTCGAACAGCCGTCCGATGACCGGTCCGAGCAGACCCATCGCGAGCCCGCCGGGCAGCGTGGCCAGCCCGACGGTGACCGTGTCCTCGCCGAGCACGTTCTGCAGGTACAGCGGCAGCACGATGATGCTGCCGAACATCGCCATCATGCTCACCGCGATCATCACGAACGCCAGCACGAACGAGGAGCTGCGGAAGGTGCGCAGATCCAGCAGTGCCCGGTCGGTGCGCTGCAGCACGAACTGCCGGGCGCCGAACACGAGCAGTGCGGCGATCCCGATCCCGAGGGCGAGCCACGGTGAGATGAACGCGCTGCCGCTGGAGTCGCCGATGCTGGACAGGCCGTAGACGAGGCCGCCGAACCCGAGCGCGGAGAGCACCACCGAGAACGGGTCGACCTTGGCCTCGGTCAGGGTTTCCGGGCTGCGCATCCGCAACACCCCGGCGATGAACGCGAGCGCGGCGAACGGCAGTACCACCCAGAACAGCCAGTGCCAGTCCAGCTTGCTCAGGATGAATCCGGAAAGAGTGGGGCCGACCGCGGGCGCCACCGCGATCACGATCGTCATCGAACCCATGATCCGTCCGCGCCGCTGCTCCGGGATCATCGTCATCACGGTGGTCATCAGCAGCGGCAGGATGAACGCGGTGCCGCCGGCCTGCAGCACACGGCCGATCAGCAGCATGAAGAAGCCATTGGCCAGCGCCCCGGTCAGAGTGCCGAGCAAGAACAGCGACATCGCCACCGCGAACAGCCGCCGCATCGGGAACCGTTGCAGCAGGAACCCGGTCGTCGGGATCACGATCGCCATCACCAGCATGTAACCGGTGGTCAGCCACTGACCGGTGGTCGCGGACAGGTGCAGATCCTTCATCAGGGTCGGCAACGCGACGCTCATCAGCGTCTCGTTCAGCACCATCACGAACGCCGCCGCCAACAGCAGCGCGATCAATCCCATGGCCCCGGCCGGAGCCTTCTCGGCAGCCGGTCTGGATGTGGACACAGAACCTCCTGAAAGCAAAGTCTTCGGTGTCGACAGATTACGTCACCGTGGCAGTCAGTGCCATGCAATTTCGCGTTACCATCAGGCGCGGATTCTGGAGGTGCGATGACCGATCGGGACCACCCCGACCTACTGACCAGGCGAAAGCGCGACACCGAACGCGAAATCGCCGCGGCGGCACTCGACCTGTTCGAGTCACAAGGTGTGGCACACACCACGGTCGAGCAGATCGCCGAGCGCGCCGGAATCTCCCCGCGGACGTTTTTCCGGTACTCCGCGACCAAAGAAGCCTCGGTACTGCTCGGCGGCACCGAGGTGGACGATTCCGTGGACGCCGCGCTCGAACCGGACCGGCTCGGCACGGATCCGGTCAAGGCACTCGAGCAGGCCTTCGCCGACGGGATCGCCGAGCTCGACACCGGGAGCACGGCCATGGCGCGCCGGGTGCTGCGGATGCGCCGCCTCGCCGCGACCGAACCCGCGCTGATCCAGGCGATGCTGCGGGCCGATCTGGAACGGGGCGAACGGGTGACCGCCAAGCTCGCCGAGGCGCTGGGGGTCGGTCGGCACGCCTTCGAGGCAAAGGCCGTGGTCGCGGTGCTCAACACCACGGTGCGGATCACCTTCGAGGAATGGACGCGGCGACTCGAGGCCGGGGAGCACCCCAGCATCGCCGAGCTGTACGCGCAGGCGAGGAAGGCCGTGCGGGATGCGGCCTCAACTTGATCACGAATCACCCATAACCCGCATTCCGGCTTTGCAGGAAGCACACAGTAGTGCCACCATCACGGCACCGACCGTGATCAACTGCCTCACCTAATGGAGTGTTCCTATGCATCTGTTCAGCGGTATCGGCAGCATCCTGGGCTGGATCGTCGCGGGACTGATCTTCGGCCTGCTCGCCAAGGCGATCCTGCCCGGTAAGCAGAACATCCCCTGGTGGCTGACGATCCTGTCCGGAATCGTCGGTGCGTTCCTGGGCAATCTGGTGGCCGCGGCGATCGGCTACCAGAACGCCAACGGCGGCGTTCCGTGGTTCCGCTGGATCCTGGACATCGTCGGCGCGATCGTGGTCGTCGCGATCGTGTCCGGGGTGTGGGCCAAGAGTAAGAGCGGGTCCAAAGGGGAGCCTGCCGCGAAGTCCTGACCGAAGCGGAATCGAGAACCGCCGCGGACCGGTGCCGGTCCGCGGCGGTTTCGGTTTCCACGACCGCCCCTTGTGGACCGATCAGCCGAGCGCGTAGCCGGATTCGGTGCACCGCACCGGAATGGCGCGTCCCTCCCGCCAGGACCGGGCGGCCGCGGTCGCCAGATCGAAGGCGGCGAGCGCATCCGAACCACCGGCCCGTACCGGTGTCCCGGTGCGCACCGCATCCGCGAACGCGTCGAGTTCGGCGGCATAGGCGAACGGATAGCGCTGCTCGAAATCGCGCACCAGCGGAGTGGACGCCTGCCCCGGAGTGCGCCATTCGTAGTGCCGCAACTGCGGATGATCGATGCGCACCGTGGCCAGTGACCCCAGCACCTCGGTACTGCACTCGTAGCCGTATCCGGCCGTCCTGCTGTTGTCGATCACCCCGAGCGCCCCGTTCGCGAAGCGCAGCACCACGACCGCAGTGTCCACATCTCCGATCCCGGTGCGGCCCGGATCGGAGACCACCGACCCGTGCGCGCTCACCTCGATGATCTCCCCGGCCATCCAGCGCGCGGTGTCCAGATCATGAACGGTCACGTCGAGGAACAGTCCCCCGGAACCGGCGAGGAATTCCGCCCTCGGCGCCGCCATGTCCCGCAGCGAGGTACGCAGCAGCGCGATCTCGCCGAGCTCCCCGGCCTGGATGCGCTCGGTCGCGGCCACCCAGTCCGGGTCGAACCTGCGGTGGAAACCGATCTGGAAGGCGACGCCCTCGGCCTCGACCGCGGCGATGGCGCGCACCGCGGCCTCCCGGTCGAGCGAAAGGGGTTTCTCGCAGAACACGTGCTTTCCCGCGCGGGCGGCCGCGACCGCGAGTTCGGCGTGGGTTCCGGTCGGCGTGGTGATCGCGACCGCGTCGATGTCCGTTTCCAGCAACCGGTCAAAGCTGTCCACCCCGGTGACCCCGTGCTCTTCCACGATCCGGTGCACCGCCGCACTGTCCACATCGAACACCGTGGCGAGCTCCGCGCGGGCGCACCGGGAAGCGAGATTGGTGGCGTGGATGCGCCCCATGCGCCCGAGTCCGGCCAGCCCGATCCGGAGTTTTCCGCTCATGCCCGCTTTCCCCGGCGAGCGGCGACCACGCAGCCGAGGAGGATCGCGAGCACCGGGATCACGCCGAGCACGATGGCCACCGTGCCCCCGGCGCCGACGACGAGCGGGAAGTTGGTGATCACCAGCCACAGCGTCGCGCCGAGCACCAGCACCCCGAGCGCAGCGAGCACGAGCCGCCACCGGGAGCCGATCCGGTTCCTGGCGAAGAAGACCAGCATCGAGACCGTGGTGCCCAGCATGAGGGTGACGATGCCCGGGGTGGAGATCCCCGCCATGGGCGAGAAGATCTGGGTCAGCGGGTCGAGGCCGAGCACCGCGAACACGGCGATCAGGAGTGCGGCCGTCGCGCTCTGCACCAGTGAGGAGTTCGCGGGCGAGCCATGCCTGCGGTGCACCGCACCGAGTTTCGCGGGCAACCAGTCCCGTCCGGCGAGCGCGTGCTGGTATCGGGCGACGATGTTGTGGAAGGAGAGCACGCAGGCAAGCAGGCTGGAGATGAGCAGCACCTGCATGACATCCCCGGCGACCGCGCCGAGATAGCGCTGCGCGGTGCCGAGCATCAGGTCGTCCGGGTTTGCCACCGCACGGTCCTTGATCGCCTCGACGCCCCAGCCTTCCACCATCGCCCAGCTGGAGATGGCGTAGAACACCCCGATCACGAGCACCGAGATGTAGGTGGCCCGGGGCACGGTGCGATCGGGATTCCTTGCCTCATAACGGAAAACCGCGGTGGACTCGAAACCGACGAACCCGGTGACGGCGAACAGCACCGCAATGCCGAGCGGGCCGGAGAAGATCACCGTCGGGGTGAAGCTCGCCCCACTGATCCCATCCGCCCCACCGCTGGCGAAGATCGCGGTGTCCATGGCGATCACGATGGCCAGCTCGCACACCAGCGCGACGCCGAGCACCTTCGAACTGAGCTCGATGTGCCGGTAACCGAGGAAGGCCACCAGCACCAGCACCACGCCCGCGCAGGCCCACCATGGTGGCGCGTATCCGGTGTAGCGCTCGATGAGCGAGGAGAAGGCGCCACCCAGATAGCCCCATATTCCGGCCTGCAGCGCGGTATAGGCCAGCAGCGCGAGAAACGCCGCGCCCCCGCCCGCGATCCTGCCGAGTCCGCGTTCGATATAGGCGAAGAAGGCACCCGCGGAGTGCACGTGCGGGGTCATCCGGACGAAGTTCGCGGAGAACACCAGCAGCACCACGGTGGCGATGAGGAACCCGACCGGGGCACCCGCCCCGTTTCCCTCGCTGATCGCCAGCGGGGCGTTCCCGCCGATCACGGTCAGCGGGGCGGCGGCCGCGATCACCATGAACACGATCGCGGTGACCCCGAGCCGCCCGTGCAACCGCCCGGATTCCTCCTCCGGTGCCCGCACGGGTGGGCGGACGGCCTCGTTGCCGTCGGTCCTGTTCATGAAAACCTCGCTACCGATAGAGATCTCGGCGCAGATCGGTGAGATAGGGATTCTCCAGCTGGGCCCGATCCACGCGTTCCGGATCGAGTTCGGCGAGCAGCAGGGCCGGTCTGGTGCCCGCGCAGGCGAGCCTCTCACCATCGGGTGCCACGATGCTGCTGCGCCCGACATAGACGGTGTCCCGTTCGCTTCCGGTGTGGTTCGCGTAACAGACGTAGACCTGGTTTTCCCAGGCACGGGCCGGAATCACGGTCTCCGCGACGAACGCGAAGGGTTCCATCTGCGCGGTGGGCACCGCGATCAGTTTCGCCCCGGCCAGTGCCGCGGCCCGCACCGTTTCGGGGAACTCCACGTCGTAGCAGATCAGGATGGCGATCGGCATACCGTGGAATTCGGCGATGGTCACCGGTTCGGTTCCCTCGACGAACAGCTTGCGGTCCAGCTCGCCGAACAGCTGCGCCTTGTGGTGCACCGCAAGCGTTTCACCGTCCTCGCCGAGCAGCACCGCGGCGTTGGCGATGCCCCGTTCGGTCTGCAGCGGCGCACCGGCGAGCACCCCGATCCCGCGCCGTCGCGCGATCTCCGCGGCACGCTCGATCAGCGGCTGCCCGGCGAGCTCGGCCACCGCATCGCCGATGTCGTAGCCGGTGAGGAACAGCTCCGGGGTGACGAGCAGATCCGCCCCGGAGCCCGCGGCGCGTGCCGCGCACTCGTCCAGTTCGGCCAGGTTCGCCTCGGGATCGCCCGGGCTGCCCGCGGTCTGCAGGCAGGCCAGCCGGAACGTGGTCACGTCGCCACCTCGCCGACGCTCGGTTCCGCCGCTCGCCAAGGGTGCTGTGCCCTCGGTTCACTCGCACGCTCGCTCACGGCCGTACGTACCCGTCGGTCACAGCGAGCGCCTCATCGATGGCGGCGAGCCCGGTGCGCAGCTCCTGCTCGGTGATCACCAGCGGCGGGGCCACGTGCAGCCGGTTGAAGTGGGTGAACGGCCACACCCCGCGTTTCTTGCACGCCCCGAGCAGTTCGGTCATCGGCGCGGCGTCCGGGCCCGCGGCGTTGAACGGCACCAGCTGTTCCCGGGTTTCCCGGTCCCGCACCAGTTCCAGGGCGAAGAACAGCCCGCGTCCGCGCACCTCGCCGATGCACGGGTGGGCCGCGGCCATTCGCTCCAGTTCCGGGCGCACCACGCGCTCGCCGAGATCGCGCACCCGTTCCAGGATGCCTTCGCGTTCGAAGATCTCGATCGAGGCGATCCCGGCAGCGCAACCCAGCGGGTGGCCCGAGTAAGTGAGCCCGCCGGGATAGGGCTGTTCGGCGAAGCCCGCGGCGATCGCATCGGAGAGGATCACCCCGCCGAGCGGGACATAGCCGGAGTTCACCCCCTTGGCGAAGGTGATCAGGTCCGGGGCCACGTCGAACAGGTCGACCGCGAACCACTCGCCGAGCCTGCCGAAACCGACCATGACCTCATCGGCGATCAGCACGATCCCGTGCCGGTCGCACAGTTCCCGCACGCCCTGCAGGTAGCCCGGCGGCGGGATGAGCACGCCGTTGGTGCCGACCACGGTCTCCATCAGGATCGCCGCGACCGTGTGCGCGCCCTCGAGGGTGATGACCTCCTCCAGATGCGCGAGCGCGTGGGCACACTCGGTCTCCTCGTCCACCCCGGAGCGGTAGGCGTAGGGACCGAAGAAATGCACGATCCCGGTCGCCGACTGCTCCGAGGCCCAGCGGCGCGGGTCCCCGGTCGCGGTGATCGCGGTACTCGTCCCGCCGTGGTACGAGCGGTAGGCCGAGAGCACCTTGTGCCGCCCGGTGTGCAGCCGGGCCATCCGGATCGCGTTCTCGTTCGCCTCCGCACCGGCGTTGGTGAAGAACACCGTGTTCAGCCCCTCGGGCGCGCGCTCGGCGATCATCCTGGCGAGCTTGCCGCGCACGTCGTTGGCGAAGGACGGGGCGATGTAGCACAGCCGCTCGGCCTGCTCCTTGATCGCGGCGACCATGTCCGGGTGCTGGTGCCCGAGGTTCGCGTTGACCAGCTGCGAGGCGAAATCGAGCCATTCGTTTCCGTCGTAGTCGGCGATGGTCGAGCCCCGCGCCCACTCGATCGGCACCGGATTGATCTTCGCCTGCGCCGACCAGGAGTGCAGCACGTGCCGACGGTCGTCCTCGATTACCCGCTCTGCGTCCATACCCCGATCCTCGCCGAAATCACCGCGGACCGGAATTGACAGAGTGAGCACCTACGCCGGATCGCGTTGACAGTTCGCTCAGCCGAGGGCGGTGCGGATGTCCTCGGCGATCCCGCCGCGGGCGAGTCCCCGCCGTGCCGTCCACCGGGACCACGTGCCCCGCGGTGACCGCGCCGAACTCGCGAACGTTCTCCAGGCTCACCGCGACGCTGCGCCCCGGCCCCTTCCGGTCCTGCGCGGGCGGACGGCGCAGCCCGAGCGCGCTGACCACTGCGGCCGCCGGTCCTTCGGCGTACATCACACTCGGGTGTTCCCGCGCTTGGCCGCGGCGAGCGTGTTCGTCGAACACCTTCCGACCCCACCGGGTTGTCCGAGCGCGGCCCGCCGGTCGCCGGTTCCGCTCTTGCGCAGGTAGACCAGCGGTGCCGTCGGTGAGCTGCCTGCCATTCGACTCGTGCCGCGGTCCCGATCCGCGTCCGGCGAGCAGCGCGCCCGCGAGCACCACGACGCCACGAACCCGCCATCTCACCACTGATCGTCTATACATTAGGCAAGGCTAACCTGTGTGCATGCTGCACGCGCTCACCATGACCCCGAACCCACGGCTGTGCCTGGTCTGCCTTGGTGAGCCACGGTGGTTCACGCCGTGGACGGAGCTGCTGCCCGCGGATGTGGGCCTGTTCGCCGCCGGGCACCAGCATCCGGACGCGCTCGCCGAGGCATTGAGAACCGGTCCGCCGGTCGCGGTGTTCGGACACGGTTCCGGCGCGATCCCCGGCTACGAACTGGCCGCCAGGCTGCGCGATCCGGTGCATCTGTTCGTCTCCGGGCCTCCTGGTCCACACCGCAACGGTGTACGCGCGCCCCTTTCCTGTCCGGTCAGCGTGTTCCCCGGAGAAACCGATCCCGCCGCGGCGGCCGGCTGGCGCACCACGACGAGCGCCGGGTTCCGGATGCACGCGCTCGCCGCGGCGGTCGAACCGATCCTCGAGGACCTGCGGGACCCACCGCGCGCACTCGGACCGGTCCCGGAACTTCCGCCCGGACAACCACACCACGGTGCCACGCCACCGCATTCGGCGCGCGCGGTCACCGCCGGCCCGGCCCGCAGCCCGGCGATCGAGGCACTGCGCGCGGCCGTGGCCGCCGGGGAAACCCAAGCGGTGCCCCGATTCTGGGCCCGCGTGGGCGCCGAGGGCGGGCCACTCGTGGAGCCCTGCCCGGAAAGCGCGGCGCACCGCATCGTGACCTTCTGCTACCGCGGCGGCCCGGATACGGTTCGGGTGCTCGCGCTGGTGAACAAGCTCACCGACCGGTCACGACTCGACCGCAGCCAGTGCGCCCACCTGCCGGGAACCGATGTGTGGCACCTGAGCTACCGGCTGCCGAGCACCTGGCGGGGCAGCTACCAGTTCGCCCCCGACGAGACGGGTGAGGGCGAACTCGCGGAGCCGGCGGGCGTTCCCGATCCGTTCGCCTCGCTCGTCCTGCCGAGCAGGGGCGGTGAACCGGTGCGTTCCATCGCCGAACTCCCGGACGCGCCACCGCAACGATTTCTCTGGCCACGGCCCGGCGTCCCGCGCGGCACCGTGACCGAAACCGTGGTGCCGAGCCGCATCCTCGGGTATCGCAAACGTGCCTGGGTCTACACCCCGGCACGACCGGCCGCCGAACTCGCACTGCTGGTGCTGCTGGACGGCGAACTGTGGGCCGACGAGCTGAACATCGCGCCCACCCTGGACAACCTGATCGCCGAGGGGCACCTGCCCCCGCTGCTCGCCGTGCTCCCGGAGGCGGGCCCGCGCGCGGTGCGGATGCGGGAATACCAGTGCCACGCGCCGTTCGTGGCGTTCCTGACCGGGGAACTGATCCCCGCGCTCGCCGAAACCCATGCGATCACCGAGGATCCGGCTCGCACCGTGATCGCCGGGCAGAGCCTCGGCGGGCTCACCGCGGCCTTCGCCGGGCTCACCGCACCGGAGCGGTTCGGCGCGGTCATCTCCCAGTCCGGCTCGTTCTGGTTCGGCGAAGGAGAACTCGGGCGCCGGTTCGCCGGAAAACCGCGGCTGCCACTGCGCTTCGGGATCGAGGTGGGCAGCGATGAACGGACCCTGGACGAACCGACCGCGCAGCTGCGCGAGGTGCTGCTCGCGCGCGGGTACCCGGTGGATTTCCACGAGTTCTCCGGCGGTCACGACCGGGCCTGCTGGCGGGGCGGGATCGCGGAGCGGCTGATCGGCATCGGACTGCGCTGAGTGTGGCCCTCGCGCTGTGGCGTCCGACAACTGACTCAGCGAGCCATCGCTTCCTCTGTTACCGTTGAAGTCATGCATCTCTACTTCCTCTGAGCAGGTGGCACGGCACTCATCTGTCCGCCACCCCGTTTCTGAAGAGGAAGTATGTCCACGGCAATTCATCGCGCCCGAACGCGCGCGCATCTTTCCGCGACCGATCTGTGCCTCGCCCGCGGCGGGCACCCGGTGCTCGACACGGTGAACCTCACCGTTTCCGCCGGTGACCGGCTCGCCGTCGTCGGGGAGAACGGTCGCGGCAAAACCACCCTGCTGCACGTGCTCGCCGGTCGGCTGGCCCCCGATTCCGGGGTACTGCGCCGGTTCGGCAGCCTCGGTATCGCCGAACAGGAAATGCCGAGCGCGGAAGGGCGCACCGTCGGCGAACTCATCGACACCGAACTCGCCGAGGTGCGCACGGTCCTGCGGGAGTTCGAATCCGCGACGCACGCGCTCGCCGGGGAACGCCCCGGCGCCGCGGACGAGTACGCCCGTGCTCTCGCCGAGGCGGAGACACTCGATGCCTGGGATGCCGATCGCAGGGTCGACATCGGCCTGGCCGCGCTCGGCGCGATCGACGACCGGTCCCGCGAACTGGCCGGGCTCTCGGTCGGGCAGCGCTACCGGATCCGGCTCGCCTGCCTGCTCGGCGCACACCACGACCTGTTGCTGCTCGACGAACCCACCAACCACCTGGACGCAGGCGGGCTCGACTACCTGAGCAGCGCACTGCGCGAACAACCCGGCGGCGTGGTGCTGGTCAGTCATGACCGGGCGCTGCTCGCGGATGTGGCGAGCACGGTGCTCGATCTGGATCCCACCCGCGATGGGCTGCCGCGCAGCTACGGCGACGGGTACTCCGGTTATGTCACGGGGCATCGCGCCGAACGGGACCGGTGGGAGCAGGCGTATCAGGCCCAGCTGGCCGAACGGCAGCGGCTGGCCGATGACCTTTCCTCGGCGCAGAACCGGTTGTCCACCGGATGGCGCCCGGACAAGGGAACCGGCAAGCACACCAGGGCCACCCGGGCACCCGCGCTGGTGCGCGCCGTGCACCGCAGACAGCTTGCGCTCGAGGAACACGCCATGGAGATTCCCCCGCCACCGCAACGGTTTCGGTTCCCCGAACTGCCCGGCCGCTCCGGGGCGACGCTACTGCGGGCCGAAGACCTCACCCTCGGAAACCGGCTGCCGCAACCGTGCGAGCTGCTGCTGCGTTCGGCCGACCGGCTCGTGGTGACCGGGGCGAACGGTGCGGGAAAATCCACCCTGCTCGCGTTGCTCTCCGGTGCGCTCGAACCCGGTACCGGGCGGATACAGCGCGGCCGCGGGGTGCGGATCGGCCTGCTCAGCCAGGAATCCCCGGACCGGTCCGGGCGGACCGTACGCGAGGTCTTCGAGGACGCGCTCGCCGGAACCGAGCCGGTTTCGCTGAGCGCGCTCGGCCTGTTGCCCCGCTCCGCGATCGGCAGGCCACCCGGGGAGCTCTCCGTCGGCCAGCGGCGGCGCCTCGACCTGGCGCTGGTGCTCGCCGCCCGGCCGCACGTGCTGCTGCTGGACGAACCGACCAACCACCTCTCCATGTCCCTTGTGGACGAACTCACCGAGGCGTTGGCCACGACCCCGGCCGCGGTGGTGCTCGCCAGCCACGACCGGCAACTGCTGCGCGATACCGCGTCCTGGCCGCGGCTGGAGCTCTAGGAGGTACCCGGTTCGGTGCGGCAGGTGAAGCCCTCATCCTTGTTCCTCTCCACTCGGCCGATCCGGGCCAAGCCTGCCAGTGCGCGGATCCTGGTGCCAGTTCCGTGCCAGCGCGCGGTGCGCCCGCTGCCAGTGCGGTACCCCAGCCTCGAACCGTGCAGCCGATCGAGCGGTCCGTCAAACCTCCTTCGTGGCGATCCGGTTTTCCGGAGCACCCTTGGATACGGGGTCCTCCAGCGCGCGCCGGGTGAGCACCCGGGGGCCGTCCTCAGTGATGGCGACCGTGTGCTCGGAGTGGGCGGTGCGCGAGCCATCTGCCGAGCGGATGGTCCAGCCGTCCTCGTCGAAGATGATCCGGTCGGTGGTGCGGGCGAACCAGGGTTCGAGTGCCAGCGTCAGGCCCGGCCGGAGCTTCAGGCCGCGACCCGCCCTGCCCTTGTTGGGCACGTGCAGGTCCTCGTGCATGGTGCGGCCGATGGCGTGCCCGCCGAACTCGGTGTTGACCGGATAACCGTAATCACAGGCCACCTCCCAGATCGCCGCCGAGATATCGCCGAGCCGGTTGCCCGGGCGGGCCTTCTCGATCGCCGCTTCCAGGGCTTCCTCGGTCGCCCGGATGATCCGCCGATCCTCCTCGGCCGCGGTGCCGACGATGACCGTGCGCGCCGAATCGGCCGCCCAGCCGTCGATGGTGACCGCGAGGTCCGCGGTGAGCACATCCCCGTCGCGCAGCGGGTAGTCGTGCGGCAGGCCGTGCAGCACGGCGTCGTTGACCGAGAGACAGATGACGTTGCGGAACGGGCCCATACCGAACGACGGGGCATAGTCCCAGTAGCAGGACACCGCCCCGCGCCGTTCGATCATGCCGCGCGCGTGGTGCTCCAGGTCCATGAGGTTGACGCCCACCTCGGCGATCCGGCCGATCTCGGAAAGGATCTCGGCGACGAACCGCCCGGTCACGTGCATGCGGTCGATCTCCGCAGGCGTCTTCAGTTCGATCACGGATACCTCGCGTCACGGGATTGGCCCGGCCACCGGGACGATACCCGCACGGGCCGGTATAGTTATACCAAGAGCCTAACACTTGCCGGTATAGTAATACCAACACTATCCTGGAATCATGGTCCGCCAGCCACTCACCCCCGAGCAGATCGAAGCAGGCAGGCGCCTCGGCGCGCTGCTGCGCCTGGCACGGGCGGAGCGCGAACTGGCCGAGGTCGCCCACGCGGCGGGCATCTCCCCGGAAACCCTGCGCAAGATCGAGACCGGACGGCTGCCCTCCCCCGGATTCGGCACGATCATCCGCCTCGGCGAAGCACTCGGCCTGCCGGTACAGGAACTGGCGGACACCTGGCGGGGCGGCGAACTCCCACTGGAGGCGGCCTCCTGACCGCGGGCAGCTCGTTCGAACACAGGGGAACACATGTTCGAAAAATCGTGCTATCCTGGGATCATAGCGAGACCGGAACGGCGCGGAGGGGTGTGGAGCGTGCACGTGGAGAGCGCAGTGGATCAGGAGCGGAACGGGCCCGAGGGCGCGGGGTGGAGCGGCTGCCGTCTTCCGCCGGGGCCGCGCACACGACCGGGTGCACCGAGCACGCCACAGCAGGCGAGTGACCGGCTCGCCGAAGCCCTCGCCGCGACCTTGTGCCGGTACACGCTCGACGCGGAGGCCGGTCCCCCGGTAGCCGATCCCGGACGGGAATCCACCGGCCCTGCCCGGAGCCTGGAAATCCGCGCCGGCCAGCAGACGGTCGTGTTCCCGGTCCTGCCGGGGAAACGGAACTGGAGCTACTTCAGCAAAGGGACGCAGCCGGGTGAGCTCGGCGCGCGGCTCGGCCGGCTGAGCTTTCCCGATGGCGCATTCATCGACGATTCGGCTCCGGTGTCGGTGCTCGCGGCCCGGATCGTGGAGACCTTCGACCGGAAGGGAGCGGATATGGATTGAGCCGACAGCGGCACGCAGAGCAACCATTCGCGCGGTGCACCGCCGTGCGGATCAATTCCCGCCACTGCCCCGGTGCTTCTCTTGCCCCTGCTCCTCGTGGCCCTGTTCCTTGTCGAGCTCGTCGAGCTGCTTGCGGAGCTTCTTCTCGACATCCCGCAGCGAGGAGTCGACCGGTGCGGATCCGCCGGTCCGTTCGTTGTGCAGCACGGCATCGACGTTCGCGTATTGCCCGGAAGCGGGGGCCTGGATGTCGACCGGCTTTCCCCAGTCGGTGTAGTGCGCGCGCAGGCGCACCAGCGCATACTCCGGGGTCACCGTGGACAGCGCGATCTTGATCGGGAGCTGGTTCCGGTCGACGTCGAGCTCGGCGGGCAGGGTCGACGGCATCGACCCGAGCTCCTCGCTCTGGTCCATGAGCTTGCCGGGCCCCAGGAGCTTGCCGGGTTTCAGCCGGATCGAGTAATGCGTGACAGGCCTGCCGTCGACGGTGCCGGGTTCACTTTTCCGGACGGTGCCCGCGGACTTGATGCTCGCGGCGATCGTCGCCGGGTCGAGGACATCGCCGAACAACGTGGTCGTCGGCCTGACCTGTGTCGAATGCCCGGTCGACGCGCCCATCTTGAGCCACGGCCGCCGATCGGCGGCACTGCGCTTGTCCTGCGGAGTGTTCACATACACCGATCCGCCCGCGGACACCAGCCGCGTGGCCCCGCCGTGCACGTCCACGCCCGTGGTCCGCATGGCAGGCGGGTCACCGAGCCGGAGCGCACCAGTGCCGTGTTCCCCGACGTAGGCCGCGTCCCGCGCGTTCGGGTTACCGGGATTCATGGGTTCGGGATCACTGTTCCCCGAAGGCGCCGCCTCGACCGAATAGCTAAAGGTGGCCGTTTTCGCGGACCGCTGGGCGCGATCGAGCGCGGCGCTGAGCTCGGCGACACCGTGCTCGGCGACACCGTGCCCATCCGGCTCCCGCGACGCGTCTGTTCCGCTGCCGCAACCGGCGAGCACCGCCAGCAGCACGGCACCAGCGGCCGCGCTTGTCTTGTGCCTCAACAGAAACTCCCCACCGATCCAGCGAACTACCCCCGAGAACACCGATCAGTATCGCCTTCGGAAACCGGGAAGACAAGAACGGAAGAGGTGGTGAAGACAACCCGTAACGACCACCGGAAAAGATCGGGTATCGAATCGGCGAGCCCGGTAACACCCCGGGAACCTCATCCGATAAGCGAGCTGACCATTCCGGGGTTAGCTGTTGCGGGGCAGGACGTTGACTACACGTGTCTCACACGATGGGTTTGGCGGCCTGGCTCCTTCGACGCCAGTCCGACGGCGTGACGTTCCGGGCGCGTTTGAAGGCAACACTGAACGCGAAGGGGTCTTGATATCCGACGTTTTTGGCGACCCTGGCGATCGGCGTATTGGTGTCCCGTAGCTGATCGGCGGCGATCGTCATCCGCCATGTTGTGAGGTATGAGATCGGGGGTTCACCGACGACGTCGGTGAACCGCGCAGCAAATGCGGCGCGGGACATGCCGATCTTGGCTGCCAAGGCACCGACTGTCCATGGATGTTGGAGATTCTCGTGTAGGAGGAAGAGTGCATCGCCGATGTCGGGATCGGTCAGGGCTTGACACCAGGCTGGCAGGCTCGCATCGCCGTGCGTGATCCACTCCCGGAGTGCGACAACGAGGAGTAGGTCGAGGAGACGGCGCAGGACGGCGTCTTGACCGGGTTTGGTCAGGCGAGCTTCGGCTGTGATCAACTTGAGTATCTGCGCGGTCCTCGCTCCAGCGGGCACGACCGCGAGTTCTGGGAGCATCTCCAGGAGGCGATCTGCGACATCGCCGGTGAGTTGGTAGGTGCCACGAATCATGATCGAGGCTCCCGGCGAATCAGCGCCATAGGTGCGCGCGGCAACCGCGGCGTGGTCGGGCGACACTTCGCCTTCACCTGCGAGGTACTTGCGTCCGTTGCGGATGACGTACTGTTCTGGCGTGTCCGGGCTGTCGGCGATTGTGTAGTGCTCGATCCGGGTGATGAGTGCCACGTCCTCGACGTCGAGTGACCTGGCCACCTTGGTGTCGTCGAGTCGGACGACGGCCGACCCGCGTAACACGGTCACCAGGGTGAGCGATGGCGCGTCACTATAGGTCATCGACCACGGCGGCGGGTGGATGAGTTGCCGCACCTGCGCGCCCTCGGCTTGCGCGCGGAAGAGAAGGTCGCTGAGAACGTCCATGCTCCAACCTTAAGACGCCTGCAAAGGAATCTTCGA
>NZ_KB905384.1 GCF_000379465.1 Sciscionella marina DSM 45152 | reverse complement strand
GTGGAGGTTGGGGGAGCTTACTCGAACACAATGGCCCAGGTCAGCGCCCTGGAAACACTGCGGACGAAGTTGCCGGACCTGGCTACACCGCCCCAACCGTCACCGAAGCGGGCAAAGCCCGGCCGCACCCGGCGCCTCCCCGACGACCAAGTGCAGCAACTGATCAAGGGCTACCAGTCCGGCGCCACCGTCTACGAGCTGGGCGACCAGTTCGGCATCGAGCGCCGCACCGTCAGCGCCATCCTGCACCGTCACGGTGTCTCGATGCGCCGACGTGGTCTATCCGCCGAGCAGATCGACGACGCCGTCCGCCTCTACAACCAGGGGTGGTCGCTGGCCCGGATCGCCGCACGCATGGACGTCGCCGCCGGCACCGTGCGCCAGCGCCTGCACGAACGTGGCGTCCCGATCCGCGACACCCACGGGCAGCCCCGGGCAGGTGACGCCCGATGACCAACACTCCCTCCACAGCCAGCCCCGCTCCCGATCGATCGCTGCACCTGCAGTGCGCGTGCACATTGCTAGTGGCCGTGGGCGCGGCCTACGTCTCCTACCGGCACGGCCGCGAATTCGCGCTGCGGTTCGGCGCCGACGAGACCACCGCCACCCTCTGGCCGCTCATCGTCGACGGGTTGTTGACGATGGCCACGATCGAGCTGTGGAAGGCGGGCCACCGTCATTGCGCCACCGGGCGGTGGAAGGCGTGGCTGTCGTTCGCCCTCGGCATTGGGCTTTCGCTGTGCGCCAACATCGCCTCCGCGCCCGAGCTGAACGCCTTCTCCATCGCCGTCGCCGCCTGCCCACCCCTCGCGCTGCTGCTCTCGGTCGAACTCCTCAACCAAGCGATCAAGCGCCGCCGCGCGGAGACGGTACGGGAGGACGTTCATGAGTCCGGCGAGCCCGCACCCCCTCAACCGTCCCTGACGGCCCCAGGCGACGCCAGTTCAGCACTGGACACTTCCGAAGAGCCTGAGGGGGCGCCAGCGCTGCGCACGGTAGTGAACAACGTGCCTGCTCACAGAACCAACAGTGCCGAAGCTGACTCGGAGCCACCGCACGGAGCGGACGATGATCCACTGCGCGAAGAGGCATACCGGCTCGACGCCGAGCACTGGAACCTCTACCAGCGCACGATCTCAGCCGACACACTCCGCCGGAAACTCAGCATCGGCTCGACACGAGCCCGCGCCCTCACCCACCACATCCGCCAGCATCGCCAACCCGGAACGGTGCTGGCGGCGGTGGAAGGAGCACCGTCCGGAATGAGTCGAGCGTCATCGCAAGATCAACGGCGGTGGGACTCCCGGCTGCCTGCTTGGCACCCGTCGGGCAGATGTCCGCCAGGGACCGGCACCACCCGCCAAGCCTCAAGCCCGCCGTACTGAGCGGCGTAGTGCTCGGCCGTAGTCCGATCACCAAACCGCACTTCTTGCGACCGTGTGATGTGCACGATCTTGACCGCCACGAAGCCTCCCCGTCCGCTTGCAATTCGCTCGAATCGCGATGTTCGCACATCCGTTCGATCGACGCCCGGCGGCACCCGCTTCGCGAAGGGATCATTGGGGGGCGGAGTCGCGTGCGGGTTGCCAGCCCAACGTGAGGGGACGCGTGGCGGTCTGCAGGAACTCCACCAGCGCCTCAACAAGCGAGTCGGTGGGGACCTCGCAGCGCGGGGGAAACTCGTCGGTCTCGTAGATGACTGGTTGCTCGGGGCTGTCTCCGTGGCTGTAGAGGTGGACCGGCTCGGTGCCGTGGCCGTCGTTGCCCTGGTACGAGAGCGCGCCGCGGTCACCGTGAACGCCGATGATCACAGAGTGGTCCGGCACGGTCAGGAACGCCTCGGGATCGTCCTCGTCCGGGATCAGCGTCTCCATCCGCGGGCGCTGCTTGTGGGTGAGCAGGGCATCGCTGACCTTTTCGCTGGACAGCAGCGTCACGAACTCGCGGACATGCTCGGGCGTGGCCAGCTCGGTGACGCGCTCCGCTGGCGGCTGGCCGGGTTCGTGGACCCAGTACTGGGCTTGGATCGTCACGACGTGCGCTTCCCTTCGTAGCGATACGGCTCCCCGCGGGGACCGTAGACGACGAGTGTGGCACCGGATGGGAGGAAGTAGCGAAGGAACCGGTGGCAACTGACGTTGGTCACCGGGTCGATACCGCAGGGGTCCTTGCCGATCACGATCGTGCGTGTCTCGCCTGAGGCCATCGTGGAGGCTTCTTTGATCTCGATGTGTCGGGCGATGTCGGGCACGAAGCCTCCGCGTGCGAGCCCGAGTGCGCGAGCGCGTTCGACCGCGGCCGTGTATGCAGGATCGGTCTGTCCGGATGCCAGTTTGGTGCCGCTAGTCAGTTCCGGATCGCCCGTACCGCCGCTGCCCGCTAGCCGCCACCCCTGGAGGGGCTTGCCGTAGGGCCAGGGATGTTCCAACCGGGCGCGATGGGCGGCGACGCGCTCCGCGACCGTTCGCCCTGTACCACTGGACGATGCTGCCGACGGGGACGGTGGCGCGGAGGCCGGAGGAGCGCCACCGTGTTCGCTGATCCACCCCTCGGTGTGTCGCCGCACGACCTGCAGGAGGCTCCGGACCTGGTCGAGCTCAGCCGACAATTCCGCGATGCGGGTGTATGCCGCAGCCAGGCGGCTATCCTGACTGGTCCCCGCGGTCAACGTTGCGAGCTGCGGAACAAGATCATCGGCTAGCTGTTCGTGCGCCTGTTGAACTGCACTCTCGGGCAGTACACCGAGGGCTGTGCGGAGTTTCGCGATGGTCTCGGTAAGCGTCGACACTGCTCATAGACCTTCGGTGTACGCATAGATGTCCTCGGCCACGCATTCCAAGGCAGCGATGATGTCGGCGAGGTGGTTCGCCGCGGCGGACGCCGCCGCCTGTGCTTCCTGGGCTGAGGGGTGATCGCTGCCGCGCCATGCTTCGGCCAGACCAGCCTGGGAGACGTCAAGGTCCCGGCGGGCGGCGGAGAGTTGAGACGCGGGAAGTTGCGCGGCCAAGTTCGCCAAGTGCGTCCGCAGTTCCGCTACCGACATGCGCACATCATGTACCTACCCCCCGACAGTGCGTGATCGGCGCTCGAAGCTTCCGGTTCATCCAAAACTGTCGGGGCCTGGGTGGATAGTGGCGCACGCAGCGCAGACGACGGAGACCACGATGTCTGCCGCAAACCAGGAAGAGGCACGTCGAGCGATTGGACAGTAGTCGGGTGACCACAGTTCCGGGAGAGGACAGGAGCACACAACAAAGCTGCGTCACCAGGGGTGCCGAGCCAGAACAAGATCATCCAGAGGTGTTGCGCGCCGCAATGATCGATGAGTTGTGGCGGATGAACGCGATTCGCTCCGATCGTGTCGCCACGGCGTTCGCTCAGGTGGACCGCCATGTCTTCGCGCCCGGCGTCCCGCTGCACGAGGTCTACGCGCCGACGACTGCGGTGAAGACCAAATACGACGAGCATGGAGCCCCTACCAGCTCGATCTCTGCACCACAGATCCAGGCGTTCATGCTTGAACAGGCCAACATTCAGCCTGGGATGCACGTCCTGGAGGTCGGCTCGGGCGGGGTCAATGCGGCCATGATGGCCGAGCTGGTCGGCAAGACCGGCAGCGTGACCACGATGGATATCGATCCTGAGATCACCGATCGTGCGCATAGGTTCCTCGACGCAGCCGGCTACTCACGCGTGCGGGTGGCCTGCGGCGACGCCGAGCATGGCCTCCCGGGCACAGGCCCCTTCGACGCCATCCTGGTGACGGTCGGATTCTGGGATATTCCACCGGAACTGACTAGGCCCTGTCCTGTAAGTGATCTTGGTGGGTGATCATGGTTGTGTGGTGGGACGTGGTGAGCTGACGGATCGGGCGTGGTCGCGGATTGAGCCATTGCTACCAGCCGTTTCCGGTGGTGGTCGTCGATGGCGAGATCACCGGCAGGTGATCAACGCGATCCTGTGGAAGTTGCGGACCGGAGCACCATGGCGGGACTTGCCCGAGCGCTACGGACCGTGGAAAACGGCACATGAACGGCTACGACGCTGGACGGCTGATGGCACGTGGGATCGCATCCTCAACGAAACGATCACCAAAGACGACGCCGTCGGCGTCCTGGACTGGACGGTCAGCGTCGACTCCAGCCACATCCGGGCCCATCAGCACGCTGCTGGAGCCCGGAAAAAGGTGCCTCTATGGGTGAGGTCAAGCGGTGATCGGTGTGGGTTGGTAGAGGGTGTGGTCGCGGAGCATGGCGAACAGGACGTCGACGCGGCGGCGGGCCAGGCAGGTTAGTGCGGCGACGTGGTGTTTGCCTTCGCTGCGTTTCCGCTGGTAGTAGGCCTGTGATTGGGGGTCGCGCAGGGCGGCGAAGGCGGAGAGGTACAGGGCTCGTTTGAGCTGCTTGTTCCCTCGGCGGGAGGGGTTTTCGCCGCGGATGCTGCTGCCGGAACGGCGGGTGGCCGGGGCGAGGCCGGCGTAGGCGGCCAGGTGTGCAGCGTTGTGGAATCCGCTGCCGTCGCCGATCTCGACGAGGATGCGGGCGGCGGTCCTGACCGCGATGCCAGGCATCGAGGTCAGGACTTGGGAAAGAGGGTGTTCCTCCAGCAGGTGTTCGACCTGCGCGGCGACGGTGTCGCGTTGGTGGAGGATCGATCGCAACGAGCTCGTGAGGTGCGGCAGGATGGTCGCTGCCGCGGACGTGCCGGCGACCACGACGGTTTGTTCGTCGAGTGCGGTGAGCACGTCGGTGACCAGACGCTCGGCCATGCGTGGCGCATGGGGTTTGACCACCTCCAGTAACGCATCACGCCCGGCTGCGGCCATCGTCGTCGGTGTGGGAAAGGCCTCCAGCAGCGCCAGAACGCCCGGATGGTCGAGTCGGCGGCCGAGCACGCGTTCCAGGCTCGGGTGGATCTGGGTCAGCAGCCCGCGAATCCGGTTCCGAAGCCGGGTGGACTCGGCGGCGAGGTCCTCGTCGAAGCCGGTCAGCATCGTCAGCTCGGCCGCGGTCTCGTCATCGGTGTCGATCGAGCGCAGCGTGTGTGGCAAAGTGCGTGCGGCGTCAGCGATGACGAAGGCGTCCCGCGCGTCGGTCTTGCTCTCCCCAGGATGCAGGTCCGCGAGCCGGCGCATCGTCAGCCCGGGAAGATAGCCAATCTGACAGCCCACGGTGCGGGCCACCGCCAGGGGCAGGGCACCGATCGAGGCCGGTTGGTCAACCACTATCAGTACCGGCCCGTGTTGAGCCAGCGCGGTGAACAGCTCCCGCAAGCCAGGTTCGGTATTGGGTAATGCCTTGTCGTGCAGGCGTTTTCCATCCGGACTCAGCGCGGTCGCGTGATGCTGGCCCTTGCCCACGTCCAGGCCACAAAACACGGCGATCGCGTCGGTGCTCACCGTCATGGTCATCCTCAGCTCGTTGCGAGCTGACCTGCCTGGCACCAGCCGCCAGCATCCACGTTACGCAGACCTACCCACAGGTGGTCATTCCTCTATCAGTGGTCAACCAGTACCACCAGACTCGGCGACACCACCTTTTCGATCATGACAGACAAGGGGCTCAAGTCATACCGAGCCTGGAGGCCAGCAGTCCCCGTCGGGGACCACGAAGAACGTAACGGGGCTGTGCCACCGGATGGGTCGATGACCTCGCCTGCGAGGGCGAAGGGATTGGGCGGTCCCGAGGAGGACTGACCAGCAAGATCCACCTCGCTGTCGACGGACGCGGGCTGCCGATCTCGATTCGGCTCACCCCGGGCCAAGCTGGCGACAACCCACAACTGCTGCCGCTGCTGGAGCACATCGCGATACCGCGGCCCGGCCCAGGGCGTCCGCGCAAGCGGCCGGACAACGTCGTCGCCGACAAGGCCTACTCGCACCCTTCAACACGGGTTGCGCTGCGGCGACGTGGGGTCGGATTCACGAGCCCGGAACGGGCCGACCAGATCGCCCACCGTCACAGCAAAGGCTCTCGGGGTGGACGACCGCCGGCCTTCGACGCAACCCTCTACGCCCACCGCAACGTCGTCGAACGCTGCTTCAACCGACTCAAGCAGTTCCGCGGACTGGCTACTCGTTACGCCAAACGGGCCGCCTACTATCAAGCCGAAATCACCATCGCCGCCACCATCCTCTGGCTACGTAACGACTTACAGGACACGGCCTAGTGGCGGGGCCGGTTGGTGCGTCGACGGGCGGCGATGGTGAGGAGCTCTCGGGCGGGGCCGGTCAGTCGTTGATTGGCCGGCCAGACCGCGCGCAGGGTGCGGTGGAGGTCGAGGCCGGTGACGGGGAGGGCGGTCAGGCTGCCGGCGGCGAGTTCGGTGGTGACGGCCAGCGAGCTGAGCACGGCGGGGGCGATTCCTTGGGTCGCGGCGTTCTTGATCGCGGTGGTGGAGCTGAGCTCGAGCGCAGGCGTTTCGCATGCGGGGTGCCCGACATCCTTGAGCGCCTGTTCGAGAAACGTACGGGTTCCCGAGCCCTGCTCGCGGGTGACCAGCGCGGTCGCGGCGAGCTGGGCGGGGCTGATCCGGCGGCGTCGGCGCCACGGGTGGTCGCGGCCGACGACCACGGTGAGTTGATCGTGGGCGACGTCGCGAGAGTCGAGGTCGGGGGGCGGGGTCGGGCCTTCGACGAAGCCGAGGTCGGCGGTGCCGTGGCGGATGTCCTCGGCGGTGTCGGTGGAGTTGTGGGACGTCAGCGCGACTGTGGTGTCGGGCAGCGACGTCCGCAGCTCGATCAGCCAGCGGGGCAGGAGGTACTCGGCAATGGTCAGGCTGGCCGCGACGCGCAGCCGGCTGGTGGCTTCGGCGCGGACCGCGCCGAGGCCCTCGTCGAGCAGGGCCGCGGCGTCGACGGCGGCTTGGGCCCAGTGCGCGACCAGGGCGCCGGCGTCGGTGAGGTGGGCGCCGCGTGGGGAGCGTTTGAGCAGCGGAAATCCGACTGAGGCCTCGAGGGTGCGCAGTCGGGCGCTGACCGCGGGCTGGCTGATGCCGTGTCGGCGGGCAGCGGCACCCATGCTGCCGGTCTCGGCGACCGAGAGGAGCAGGTCGAAGGGCGCGAGGTCGACCACTCGCGGCGACAATGTCATAACCACAACTTAAGGGTATCCCTGGTGGCGTCGCCTACCGGGTCGCAGGCGGCGGCCGTATCCTGGTCTGGGAGAGCAACCGACGAGACCGGGGGCTTCACTCCGGTGAGGGAGGTGAGCAGTGTGCAGAGCACGCCGGTCAAGCGCCCCGGAATGATCGTGCACGAGCAGGAGCCCTACAACGCCGAACCGCCGCGAGCGGCGCTGGCCGAGCACGTGATCACGCCGGTGGAGACGTTCTACGGGCGCAACCACGGCACGATTCCCCGCCTCGACGCGACGTCGTGGCGGCTGCGCATCGACGGGCTGGTCGAGCAGCCCGTCGAGCTCTCGCTGGACGAGCTCCAGACCAGGTTCGCCCACCATGAGGTCACGGCTACCCTGCAGTGCGCCGGCAACCGCCGCGCCGGGCTGATGGCCTATCGCGACATCCCCGGCCAGCATCCGTGGGGCGCGGGCGCGACGTCCACCGCCGTCTGGCGCGGGGTGCGCCTGGCCGACGTGCTTACCGCCGCAGGCCTCGCTCCCGGGGCGACCGACATCGCCTTCGAGGCGCCCGACATCGCCCCGGAAGCCGAGCCGACCCAGGCCTATGGCGGATCGATCCCCACGATCAAGGCCACCGCCCCGGAGGTCTTGCTGGCCTGGGAGATGAACGGTGAGCCGCTGAGTACTGCGCACGGCGCCCCGGTCCGGGTGGTGGTCCCCGGGTTCATCGGTGCCCGCAGCGTCAAGTGGGTGGAGCGGATCACGGCCCAGGACCGGCCTTCGCAGAACTTCTTCCAGCAAGGCGCCTACCGGTTGCTGCCCGCCGACACCGACACCGAGCGCATCCAGGCCGGTGACGGGGTCGCTCTGGGCCCGGTCGCGCTGAACTCGGAGATCCTCACTCCCGACGACGGCGAACACCTCGCCGCCGGTCCCGTCGTCGTGACCGGGTACGCGTTCGCCGGCGACGACCGGGAGGTGGTCCGGGTCGATGTCACCGCCGACGGCGGCGCCACCTGGGTCCAGGCCGATCTCGAGGCCCAGCCCAGCCCCTGGAGCTGGCGGTTCTGGCACACCAGCCTCCACGTCCCGGCCGGCCCCGTCCAGATCACCGCCCGGGCGTGGGACAGCACCGCCGCGGTTCAACCCGAACACCCGGCCACCGTGTGGAACCCCAAGGGCTACATCAACAACTCCTGGCCCACCGTCACTGTCACCGTCGTCGCCGACAACGACCTGCGCGACGCCGAGAGCCCGGAGGGTTCATGACGACCCCCGATCACCCCGAGCCTTACCGCACCTCCCGAGCGGAGGCCTCGACCGCCGGGACGTCCGACGGGCCGGACTACCGGTTCACCCTGGCCAACGAGCGCACTTTCCTGGCGTGGTTGCGCACGTCGCTGTCGCTGCTGGCCGCTGGGGTTGCCGTGGTGCAACTCGTGCCCGCCTTCTCGATCCCCGCCGCCCGCGGGATCACCGGCGGTTTGTTGGCTGCGTTGGCGGTTGTCGCGGCCGGCTCCGGGGTGCTGCGCTGGCGCAGCGTCGAGAACGCGATCGGGCGGGGTCGGCCGCTGCCGAGCCAGCGCATTCCCTGGGTGCTCGCGGCCGGCCTGGTCGTGCTGGCACTGTTCAGTCTGGTGCTCATCGTGCTGCGAGGAGCCTCGTGAGCTCCCCGTCCGACGCCGGGCTGCAGGCCGAGCGCACCGGGCTTGCCTGGAGCCGTACCTCGCTCGGGGCCGCGGCCAACGCGGCCCTGCTCGCGGAACGCGAACTGAGCCATCTCACCGTGACCGTCGCGCTCGTCCCCGCCGCGCTCGCCCTGCTCATCGCGGCCGCCACTGCGCTCTACGGTCGCCACCGAACCGTTCAGATACGGCGCGAACCCCTGCCCGCGCCGCTCGCCGCGTCCGTCGGCGTCCCGGTGCTCGGCGTCGCCATCATGCTGCTCGCCAGCCTCACCGGAATCGCCCTGATTGCCTAGAGACAAGCACCGGGACCGGGGCGCCGTAGCGCTCGGGGTGGGGGTCAGAGCGCGGTCACTTATCGTTCTTCTTGGCTCGCTTGCAGGCCGGGCAGGTGACGGTGGCGAACACGTAGGAGTCGCCCTCTTGAACACCAGGCCGCACCAGGTGGTGACGTTGCCGTTCCACTGGCGCCGCCGTTCCACCAACCAACCAGGAGCGCTTCCACAGCGCGTGCGTGATCTCGGTGTCCGTGGCTATCAGGACTTCCTCTCGTGCTGCTGCTCGCAGGTCGTCGCCGAAGCCGAGTTCATGTACTCGGTGCCGCGGTAGAAGCACGACCTCATGGCGTTGTGTGGGTGCCGGTCGGGAGCGATCTTGCCGCCGTTCATGGCTCACCACTCCGGGGTCTGGGGAAAGCCGTGCGAAATTGAACGCTGTCTTGATCGCAGGTCAGCGTGCGGTGCCGGATGGTGACGGTGCGCATGATCGGCCGGTTCTTGCCGGATTCGTTGGAGGTGCCCTGGCAGATCGTCGAGCGGCTGGCTGGCCAGGTCGATGTCGACGATCCGTCGTGTCTAATCAGCACGTACACGATGGCGGTGAACACCGCTCGATCATCCGCCGGAGCAGTCCCTCCACCCTGCGGTCGCGCCGAAAACTCCGGGAGCAACGGGTGCACCAACTCCCACAACTCGTCCGGCACCAACCTCTGCGACAACCGATCATCCATCGAGTGTGATCATGCCAGACCCTCGATCATCCACATGAGACGCCGTCTAAGAGCTCCTAAAGCAGCGGGTGTGGGTGGCGGGATCTCCCGCCGTCGTTCGGAGTCACGGTTCCGACGGCCCATCGTCGGTTTCAGCAGTGGACCGAAGCGGGGCTCTGGCGCCGGTTGCATCAGGCCGTGCTGGACGAGCTCGGAGCTCAGGGCGAGATCGAGTGGGCTCGTGCCGTACTCGACGCTGCCACTGTTCGCGCCAAAAAAGGGGATCAATGACCGGGCCCAGCCCGGTCGATCGCGGGAAGGCCGGCTCCAAGATTCACCTTGTGACTGATCAGGCCGGCCTGCCGCTGGCAGTTGGGGTCTCTGATGCGCCCCGGGTTTGATGCAGGCGTTGTGCCTTGTCATCTGGCCCGTGTGGGCTTGATGGTGTGATCGTAGCCTGCCGCCTGGTAGGCGGACTCGACCTCGGCCGGGGTGTACTGGCCAAGTTGGCCGTGGACGCGCCGGTGGTTGTACCAGTCGACGTATTCGGCCACGGCGATCTCGACATCCCGAATCGAATACCACCCGCGTCCGCGGGATACCGGGTTGTGGATCAACTCTCCTTTCACGAGCGAGTTGAACGCTTCGGCCATCGCGTTGTCGTAGGAATCACCACGAGAGCCCACGGATGCGACCGCGTCGGCCTCGGCGAGCCGCTCGGTATAGCGAATCGCGCGATACTGCACTCCACGGTCGGAATGGTGAACCAGGCCGGTCACGTCGTGGCCGGCTCGTTTCCTGGCCCAGATCCCCATTTCCAGCGCGTCCAACGCCAGATTCGTGTGCAGCGAGGTTGATACCTGCCAGCCGACCACCATCCTGGAATAGACATCGATCACGAACGCGGCATACACCCACCCCGAAAACGTGCGGATATAGGTGATGTCAGCAACCCACAAACGGTTCGGGCCGGTAGCGGTGAACGACCGCTCGACCAGATCCGCCGCCGTCAGCTCCGCACCGTCGGCCACCGTCGTGCGAGGTCGCCGGCCACGCCGCAGCCCCTGTAAGCCCGTCTGGCGCATCAGCCGCTCCACGGTGCAGCGCGCCACTCCGACGCCTTCCCGCCGAAGCTGAGCATGGATTTTCCGCGCGCCATACACGCCGTAGTTCTCGTGAAACACCCGCTGGATCTCTGTTTTCAGTTCCTCGTCCCGCACCGCCCTTTTCGATGGGGCACGTTTCTTGGATGCCCAATACGTTCTCGGGGCGATCCGCACTCCCGCCTCGTTCAGCACAGCGCAGATCGGCTCGACCCCGAGCTTCTTACCCTCGACTACCTGCTCACGGTAGGCATCGATATAGGCGATGGCCACTGCGAGCGGCACCTGGCGAAACTCGCCGGAAGCCGCAGGGGCTACTTGGTTTTGCGGTCGAGCTCCGCCGCGGCGAAAAACGCCGACGCCGTCTTCAGGATCTCGTTCGCCCGCCGCAATTCACGATTCTCGCGTTCCAACTCCGCGATCCGCCGCGCGTCCCCGCTGGTGCGGCCCGGCGCCGTGCCCGCGTCGACCTCGGCACGCTTGACCCACGACCGCAACGCCTCCGGATGCACGTCCAACTGACCCGCGACCCGCCGGATCGCCACCATCCGCTGCCCCTCGGCCTCGATCGCGTCCAACGCCATCCGCGTCGCCCGCTCACGCAGCTCATCGCTGTACTTCTTCGGTGCCGCCACGCTCCGCATCCTTCCTGGAATCAGAGCCTGCACAGAACCCGGGGCGCATCACGAGTACATGTTCGTGGAGGCGCGTTGCATCGGCCCGGGAATGCTCGCTGGGGCCTCAGCCTTCGGCTGGTCAGTGAAGCGTGAGGACGATGCCGATGGTGGCTGGCGGATGACAGCGGATCTTGTACTCGAATGGAGGAAAGGGAATCCCATTGGGCCGATCGCCACAGCGCACTGGCGGCTCGACGAGCGCGGCCGGTATGTGGCTGACGAGACCCGCAAGCCACTCCAACAAGCGCAGTTCCCGGAATCCCCGGACCATCCAGGCGTACTCGGCGAACTCTGCGAGACCTTCCTCACGATGGCCGACGGAGCCACGGGCGCACTACTGATGACGCTCGGAATGATGCATTGCAAGAACGTCCAGACCAGCGCGGTGCAGCCGGCGGCCAAACAGTCACAGCGACACCAACGCCGCCACGGCCAGCCGCTGACGCGGTATCACGTCCTCGACGTCCAACCGATGACGCGCTCGCTCGACAAGGAGGGCCACGCCAAGCGAGACGGCATCGGAGCAGCCTTCCACCGTTGCCGCGGCCACTTCAAGACGTTCCACCCTGACGCTCCCTTGTTCGGCAAGCTCACCGGCCAGTACTGGTGGAACGCTCACGAGCGAGGCGACCGCCGGAACGGGACCAGGAAGGCGTCCTATCGCGTGCATCCGCCCACCGAGGACAACGTGGGCGTAGTTTACGAAGGCAAGCTTGCCGACCTGCTACCGGCGAACGGTGCTGCAGAAGGGACTGCCAGCCCACCACGGCACGCGCAAGCGGCCCACGACGCCGTTCGAGACCAGCTCGCCGCTGCGCTCGAAGAAGCCGGACTTGTGCCGCTGCGGCCAGCAGCACACGAGCCCCAGTACGACCTTGCCTGGCAGCACTGCAACGAGTTGTGGATCGCCGAGGTCAAGAGCACCAACGCTAGCAACGAGGTGCGTCAAGTTCGCGCAGCGATCGGCCAAGTGCTGCACTACCGCAGCGAACTCGCCACCGCCGGACGAACGGTTCGTACGGTGATTGCGACCGAGCATCCCGTAAACGACCGAGCGCTCATCGAAGCCTGCCGCATGACCGGCATCGCCCTCACCTGCCCGGCCGAATTCGACCAACTCATCTGCGCCCAAGTCAGCCGAGCACGAAACACGGTAGGCGACCACGGCCTCGGCAGTGCTCCGATGGACGCGGAGCACCAGGGATAATCCTGCGAGACTTCAAGGGCGATTCACCCTCGACGCGGTTGCGACAAATGGGGCCGACCCTGCGTACAGGGGCCGGCCCCGTTGACGGCTTAGGCGGCGAGCTCCGCCACGGACGGGAGATCGAATTCGGCGGAACTGACCCCCGCGACGAAGGCTGCCCACTCCTCTGGCGTGTACAGCAAGACTTTGTCCGGTGTGCGGCGCGCATGGAGGCTTGCTCCGCCATCGGCGTCGACCATGATCTGGACCGTGCCGTTGGAACCAGCCGGTGCGCGCCCGGCGACCTCGTCGAGGAAGCCTTCCCACTGGGAGCAGGGCACGCTGATCACCGGACCGGAGCCGCGGTTCTTGGTATCGCGGATGTGGACGAGATCGGTGTCGAAGAAGACCTCGACGCACTGGTTGCCGTCCGGGTTGCTGAAGGTGCTCTTGAACCACATCCCGACGGGGGTGCTACGGCGAGTTGTGCTAGCGCTGTTGGAGGTCATCTCCGCTGCTGTCCTTCGTCTGTTAGCTGCTTCGTTGACCGCGAGGTCAAAGGGTGCCGGCGAGATCCAGTAGAAAGCGACGCGTCTGCTCCGGCCCTGACGCCGCAGCTTTCTGCTGCTCCCACAAGGTCAGGTACCGAGTCGTTCGCTTGCTGTCGTCCACGTACGTCCCACCATCGTGTTGCTCCAGGTAAACAATACTGACCGGTGGCCGCGTGTCGTAGCCAAAGATGCTGTAGTCGTGCCCTTGACCCATGTAGTAGCCCGTGGCGAACGGCACAATCTGTAGCTCAACGTTCGGCCGATCCAGGGCCTCGACCAACCACATGACCTGCTCTTTGACGATCCCCGCGCTGCCGGTCGTGCGGCGCAGCGCGGCCTCGTCGATGATGAACCAGAACTGCTGGTCGGTGTTGTCGAGCACCCGCTGGCGCGCCAGCCGGTCGGAGGTGTCTCGGTCGATCTGTTCCTGGCTCGGCGAGGGGCGCCAAGCTCGGAACAACGTGCGCATGTACTGCTCGGTCTGTAGCAGCCCGGGCACGACCATGGACTGATACGAGAAGAAGCGCTGGCAGCTTGGCTCCATGTCCACCAACAGGCGCATGTGCTGGCGAAACCGCGTACTGAACGCTCCGCGCTTGGTCCGGCGGTTACCTTCGGCTTGCAGGTCACGGGCATACGCCTGGTCAGTTTCGCTGGCTCCGTAACGCTCCAGAAGCGCATCCAACTCCATCGGCCGGATGCCGCTACCGGACTCGATGTGCGCGATCTTCTGTTGCGTGCACCGCAAGACCCCCGCCGCGTCGTCTTGCTTCAACCCTGCCTCGACGCGTTGTCGCGCGAGTTCATTGCCCAACACGATCTTCATCACCGCTGGTGGGAGCTGTTGCTGGGCCACGCCTACCTCCGTATCACAACCAGCCTGTCAGCACGACACAGGCCAATTCACCCATTTGTACCTGTACTCAACTTGAGTACACGAGTTACAGTCGGACCCGAAGCATCCGAAGCCGCCACGCTTGCGAGGTCAGACTTATGAGTACACAAGTTACAAGGGTACTCGTCGATGGGTTTGACAATGGTGGCGCACCCCAGCAACGGCTCTGTGCAGCGCACATGCCATCCAACTTCTCGAACCACTTGCTATGGCACGCACGGCCGTTTCGCCCCAGCGGGGCCGNNGGGGNGAGCCGCTGGCGGCGGGTAGCGCCGCGTCGAGTCCCCTTCCCGCACGCGAGGACTCCGCGCGCTACCCGCCGCCTTCTCCTCGTGGCGCTGCCACCGCACCTCGACGGTCCTGCCCGATCCGTTGCCTCCCCGGCGGCCCCCCGAGCGGATCGGTCAGGACTCAGCCACGGCGGCCCCGCCGAGGCCCCGAACTCCGACAGGGCCGCCGTGGCATTCATATCGCCCGGCGGGCAGGTGCTGACCCCGACCTCCACCTGCCCGCCGGGTTCCAAAGCGCACCAGAGCCCAGGGGACGTCCCGTGAGACCGCACAGGCTTGCGAAATCCGTGCTCGCGCTGCTGGAACCCGCCGGGTTGGCCACGGCCAACTGGATCGTGCGCTGTCGCGACGACCCAAGCCACCCAACGCAGCTACGGGCTGGAGTGTCCACGCACGCAGTCAGGATCGACGCGTCCCAGTCGGGCCAGCTCACGCTCACCGAAGCGGCGCAGCTTCGAGCAGCCCAACGTGACGCGTCGCTGACCCGCACATCGCTCGCGCCTGCCGCCCCGCCACTCCCTCGCCGCCCCGGCATTCGCAACGCCGAGCTGTAGTCCGGCCGAGACGGCGCAGAGATTCCACCGCCTCCCCGCACTTCCTTCGCCCTTCCATTTCTGATCCCGAGCGACGAATCGGAGTGTCGCCATGACAAGCACGATGCACCGCAATGGCCCGACATCGACCCCGATGGCGCACTCAGGCGTGCCGTATGACCTCGCCGCCGGCGTGGAGTTCTACCGACGCCTGGGTTGGCACACCAGCCTCGACGCTGGTCGGCGGCGGCTCATGGTGCATACCGGCGATGTACTCGACGCGCTCATCCTTCCCGCGCGTTTGGCCAGCTCCGTCGCAACCGAGTTGAGCACGAGCCTATTGAACGGTCCGGTCAGCACAGACACCGACCACCGGTGGTGGACTTTCCTGGCCGCGCCGTGCCAGCGCCCCAATCTGGAGCTGCCCGTCGAGCTACGAACAGCCCGGGTGCATGCCGTTCCACGTGGCGGTCATGTTGTCGTGCCGCATCCGGCCGATGCCGAGCACTGGCCTCGACGTCCGCAGCAGGACCGCCCGCTGCCGCCTTGGTCCGCGGTTGTCGCGATCGCCCGCAAAGTTCTCCAGGCGCAGCGTTGACCAGCTGTAAGGCGACCTCAGGCGAGCAGTAGCACCACATATCCGTCCTCACCGGAGAGATCAATCGTGCGTATATCCCTGGATGAAGTCAGTGCAACGACGCCGTGTCCCGACGTGCTCGGCGGCCGGACAAGGCATTTCCCGAGGATCGCGTCGGGCGGGCCCGTCACGATGCCCTACCTCGCCAGCGGGCCGCTCGGTCAGCATCAAATTGTCATTCCATCGCTGTGTGCCAGTGGATACCTCGTGCCGCCACGTTCTAATGCGGACGAGACGACTGAACACGTATGCACGGAATGCCAGGATCGGCTGGCGGCCCCGCAAGGAGACCGCACCTCGCGTCGGCCGCTTACGAACGCTTCGGCTAGCACGCCGAACTGACGGACATCACACATCCGAGGCATGCCGGGTTGCTGTGGGACGTCACGAACTTCGCGACAGCACGGGAAATCCGGTTACGGGTGACGCTGTATCTGACCAAAGTGGACGTCATAGCGTGGAATCGATGGAGGCACCAACCGTGCCATTCTTTGCCTTTGAGCGGGAATTCTTGCCCACCCCGACAGTAGAACTCCCAGCAGTTATCGATGCTGAACCACAATGGCCGACCACCGATATGGACGACCCCAACGTCAAGGCCGAAAAGCGACGCGCTGCCGAGGTCGCGTTCCAGCGTTCAGAAACGAACCGAACGTCACAGCAAAGACCTGGCCAGTGGCAACCACCGCTGACAGCCGACCAGCTAGCGCACGTACTCGACCTAATGCGCAAGAAAATGTAAGGAGATCTGCGGTGCAGCAATTCAAGAAACCCACATCAGAAAGCTATTGCACACCGGAAACGACGCTGCGATTCATCCTCAACCTGCTGATAGTCGTTGCGCTGCTCGCCGCTACCTCCCTCGCTCTTGATTCCTGCGCGGAAGGCACACCATCGGCTGGTCACCACGGCGCAGAACCCCCGGTGTCGGCCATTCAAATGATGCAACACCCTGAAACGGGATCAGAGCGCTGAGGAATCGACGCTCTCGTTAAACGCTTCACCCAAGATACGGCGCACGGTGTCGTCCAGCGAGTATTCTTCAGGAATGATGTGCTCTTCGTCGAAGCCAAGTTGATCTGCCGCTCGGTACCACTTTTGCATCTCGTCATGGCCAAACTCGTTGGCCTGCGGTCGTGTCCCGTGTCGTCGTAGGGTCTCGCCCCAGGAAACGTCAAAGTAGTAGAACGTCGTCCTGCCGACATGATCACGGCGCAGCCCGTCGAGCATGTCACGGTAGCGCGCCGCGTGCATGATGCCTTCGCAGACCACATGCCACCCGCGATCGAGTGCGAACCGTACAGCCGTGGAGATCAGCTCGATGTTCGCTCCACCGGGAACATCGAGCTCCTTGAGCACAATCCGACGCAAGTAGTCCTGCTCGATCAAGGCGACACTGCGACCAAGATGCTCGCGCAAGCGGCGTGCAGTTGATGACTTCCCCGAGCCCGAGGGGCCGCGGAGCACAACGAGCCGTGAGCTCTTGCTTCCGGTCGAGCTCGTCGCCGATGACGCTGACGCATGCTCGTCGATCATGGTGTGCGTCAGCGGCTGTTCTGCAATGACTGGAGGACCGGCATTGCCGCGATCTGTTCTGCGCTCAGATCGTCCCAGTCGAGTCGGCTGGGACGGCGCGGAGGCGCACAGGTGATGATTTCGTCGGTCGTGACGATCACGTCGACGCTGAAGTCGTGGCTTGTCTCAGGAATGTCGTACTCGACCACCTGAAGCGGATGCACAGTAGTGACGATCGTGGTCGCGGGCCCGATCAGACCGGCCTGGGCGAGCAGGGCGACTTCGATGTCCGAGTAACCGGCGCCCTTGCCAAGGCGCACACCTCGGCGGTTGACAGCGACGCTGCCGCACACGATCAGGTCGACCGGCCGAAGTTCGTCCAGACCGACGTTGCGCGCAACCGACGGGGCGATTCGACTGGAAGCAGCGTCCTCGGCAGGGACGGCCAGCTGAGCGGGGTCGAGCAGATAGAAGGGTTGCGGCGGCGCAAGCTTCGGTGCGGCCATGTAGACGACCTTGCCCTCGCGCAAGGCGCGGGCACGAGCCGGGAGTTGAGCCTTATCCGGCACCGCCTTGATCACGCTGGCGTCCTCCCACGCCGGCAGGGCCGCGAGTTGATCAGCGGCGCGGTCGGCACCGATGAAGTTCGGGATGCGTCCGTGCGCGCTGCCGTCGCCAGCGACGACACCCTGCTGGTCCAGCAAGTCCCATACCTGGCACCGGATGGTGTCCTTGCGCCCGTCCACCTCGGTCGTGGTCACTGTGTGCGGCTCCTCGTCACGCTGTGGTCATCAGAGAGAACAGCCGATCATAGATGTCCTGGACGACAGGCTCGCCACGCCAACGGCGGAGTTTGCGTACGGCGTCGGAGACGATGTTCAACCCGCCGCCACCCCGGGTGGCTTCTAGGACGTCGATGGCGTCGTGCAAGCTCGCCGCAGCCGCATCGAGGTCCCGCTGGTGCAGGTGAGCGAGGCTGAGGTTGCCCAGCACGATCGCCCGGGACTTGCTCTGTGTGGTCATGGCTTGAGCTGCGGTATCGAGGATGCGTTCGGCACGGCGGTGGTCGCCCAAGAACAGATAGCAGGAGCCGGCCAGTCGGTCGAACTGGGTCTCGGAGAACAGATGCGCGGCACCGTCGGTGGCGCGGACACCGCTGAAGCTGCATTCCGCGGCGGCAAGCGCTGACTCGCACTGCCGTGCGTCGCCGAGCATGGCGTGGGCCTCGGCCGAGTGCAGCTGCGCCAGCCCGGTCAAGACTTTGCTGCCCGAGCGCGCGACCTCGGCAGTCTGTTCGGTCAACCGAAGCCCTTCGATGGGATCGCGCTCCCCGTAGAGCGCGAGATAGCTGGTGCGCAGTAGCGCATGCCCTTCGGCAGTCGGGCTATCGATCTCGCGGGCCGCAGCGGTCGCTTGCTCGAAGTACTGCCGAGCGGTCCGGTGATCCCGACGCTGGGAGGCATCCCACACCAGCTGGCCCATCAACGTTGCAGCCGTGGCCTCGGCCGCGAAGAGGTCGCGCTGCAAGGCGCCGTCTCCACCATTGCGGGCAAGAAAGCCAATTTGGCCGAGAGCCTGACCGGTATCCGCTAACAGGGATGTCGAGGGCATCCGGTCATACCGCTCGTCCAGGCCACGGACTTCCTGCCACAAGCTCTCCACGGTGACCGGGTCAGTGCTGCTCGGGAAGCGGAGGGCACGCCCAACCCGCCTCCTGCTGGAAGGCAAATTCGGTTCGACTTCTGGCGTGAGGAGGTCGATCAGCTCGGTGGGCGAAACGCCGAGCGCGCGGGCGAGCCGCGGCTGCTTGCGCGCGGGCGGGGTGATCTCTCCCGACTCCCACCGATAGATCGTCGACCGATCGGTTCCCAAGCCAACGGCAGCGGCAAGCTCCTCTTGGGTCATCCCCATCGCGCGGCGCTGCCGCGCAAGACGCAGCCGTTTGCCGGACATGCAACCCCCGATCGACCAGTGCAACTCCATGATCCTCGTCGAATTTTCGCAGGTCAAGGACATTCAGGCAGTACGACTGTCCAAGGTTTAGAAAGCGGTCCAGGTCCACGGCCGCGAAACCTCGCCCCGTAGGCACGCGATGCGGTGCTGTGCTTCGCGTGCGGCCTGGGTGCTGTTGGCGGCCTTGCCGAGGACGAACACCACCCAGCGCAGCTCTTGGATATCGGCAAAGACGCGGAATGCTGAGCTGGTCGTGACATCATGCCCGCCGTAGGCCGCGACGAAATCGCGGTAGTCGGTGCTGCTCAGCCGGGCGAAGTCGACATGGTCGACCGCGATGGGGATCAGATCCCAATCGGGATGACCGCAGGAGACGTGTTCGAGGTCGAGCAGAACCGGTGTGCCGTTCTCAGGGACGGCGACGTTGCCTTGCCAGGCGTCTCCGTGTACGACACGGTCGGCCTGGTCGAGCTCCACGCTGCCCAGTTGTTGGCGCAGTTCCTGGAGACGCCGGACCAACCACTCTCGGTCATCCCCGGGCAGGTGCTGGGCTGCGGCGACGCGCTCGTCAACCCCAGCGAAGGGATCGAAGCGAGGTAGCTTCAGTTGCTTAGGCAGGCTGAGCGCGTGCAACGATCGCAAGACGGCGCCGAGCTCAGCCGTTGTGGCCGGGCGGTGCTCTGGTAGCTGTTGCCACCAGGTCACAGGTCGACTGCCCACCAGGGTCGGCTGCGGAACGCCGTCGAGCGCCCTGACCACCGCAAGGTCGGAGTCAGCGAGCCATCGAGCGATCTCGACCTGTCGTGCAGCGTTGTCGCCGGTGTGCTCCGGCCCGATCCGTGCAACGACACGACCGGGCAGCTGGTACATCACGTTGGAGCCATCACGGATCAAGACCACGTTCGTGGCATCGAGGCCAGCCCGTTGCGCCGCGGTGGCGAGTACGTCGTCTGCTGTCTCGCGAGGTGCCATCACCCCGCTGATGGTGTCAGGTCGACGGCCGCCCCAACGTGGCGATGTCGTGCCTCAGCTCGGCGACATCGCTCAGCTGCACGTGAGGAGCAGCACTCCGAGCAAGGCCGCGGAGTTCGGTCGTGAGCCGTTTCGACCGTAGCGCGGCCGTGTCGATCACGGCCTGGCGGCCGATCGGCACAGCTTCCCGTGGATACCCGGTGGCCATCATCAAGGAGGCCAGCCGAACTCGGGAGAACGTCCGCGAACGCGGGTAGTCGGCGGCCTGTAACTCGACCGCAGCGGTGAGCCGACCGGCAGCCAGCTCCGGGTTCCCGCATGCTTGCGCGATGGGGATCAACGCCTTACCGGTGCTGCCCTGGTGTTCGGCGGCGTCGTAGTAGCACAGCCAGGGCGGGTCGGCGTCGGGATCATGGTCGGCAAAGTGAGCGTCCGCGCGATCGACATCCGCTTGGGCTTCGGCATACCGGCCGGTTAGCGCCAACAGCCGAGCTCGGATCGTTGTCAGCATCGCCCGAGCCGTCGCGGTGAGCCGATCGGAACGTACCTCGGCGAACTCGATCAGTTCCAGGGCGTCGTCGAGGTTGCCCAGATACGCGGCCTTGCGCGTCATCTCCGCCAGCGTGTTCGCCCGCAGCGCCCAGGAACCCGACTCGTCGGCACACCAGAGCGCGAACTCGAAGCACCGATCGGCGGCGGAGTAGTTGGCGATGTCGAACGCGGAGAATGCAACGACGCTGGCGAGGTTGCCGACTGCTTCAGTGACGCAGCGGTGAACGTCCCTGGGAGCCTGAACCTCCAGCAGTTGTCCAGCCCAGCGCAGTTGCGCTGCTGCCGCCTCGCACGAGAGTCCGCCCCCGAATAGGTTCTCCGACATCGCTACCGCACGCGTGGTCGCCCGGACATGCTCAACCTCCGTCCAGCCGAGCCGTGTAGGTAGCGGGGTTTCGACGACGGTGCCGGCCAGGAAGTCGCGTGGGCTTCCACCGAGGTCGATACCGCCCGAGTAGTCGTGGGCACGCCTGGAAATCCTGAACTCGGTCAACGTCTGCTGAGGTCGAGAGGCGTCGCGTGGTCCCGTCGTCGCTGGCGCCGAACTGAGGCCAGCCTCGATCATGAGAAGGTTCGCTAGCTCATCAGGGCTCACGCTCAGCGCGCGTGCCAGCTTGGGCTGCACGTCGGGCCGCGGTGCCACCTTCCCGGACTCCCACCGATAGATCGTCGAGCGCTCAACACCGAGCACGGCGCCGAGTTGTTCCTGGGTCATCCCCACTGCGTGGCGCTGACGCGCGAGCCGGTCTCGTTTACCTGGCACGTGACCACCCCTCGCCATCGACTGCATCCATTCAATCTCGCCAGCATATGCGCAGGTCACAGGTCTTCGCGCAGCAACCGTGCAGCATCTGTGCAGCGATTTTGCTCTGGTTCATCGTGCATCCCACCGGTTGACTACCAGCTGAGCACCCACCGAGGCGGACACCGACCGTTCGGCCAAGAGCGGTGCTCGGACCTGAATAAGGGGCTCGCTGCTTACGAGGAGACATTGTGACGCTCCCCCAGCGATTCGTGGGCGAATGCGCGCCACGATCCCGTTGCGTAGACCGTCGGCTCGCACCGCGTGCCATCCCGCATCGCCCGACTAGAGCGAGCGTGCAGCCCTCCGGGTATCGAGCGATCTGGAGGAACCGGTGCTGATGAGACGACTGCTGACGATCCGCCGTTGCTGGCTCGTTCGTAGCGACGACGCACATGTGCACGAACGCATTCCCTGCCGGGATGGGCGTGGACGACGCGCACACATCACCGTCCATGAGCTGCCCAGCGGCGATGTACGGGTCGAGTTTCCAGCGCACGGTCCCGTCGTCGTGCAACCCCTCGACGTTGGGCGTTTGCGTCGGGCACTCCGGTCGGCCGCCACGTCGCGTAAAACAGCCATGAGTGCTCCGCGAGGCCGCTTTAGCGCATAGGTCTTCCCGAGCTTCCGTACCGCCGCCGGCTTTGCAGCCGCAGCGCGTAGGCCGCGGTGGAGGTGAAGCGCGCCCCGACCTTCACCTCCACCGCGCACCACCGATCAAGGAATCCAGAGTATGAGCGCCACCATCAACACCGCTTCCTCGCAGTCACACCAGATCGACACGTTTGCAGCTCCGGGAAAGCCCGGCATTGACCGCCATCCTCGCCATGCGGTCGTGATCGCCTCGGGCGGGCTCGATTCGACCGTGCTGGCCTATTGGCTCCATGCCCGCGGAACCCAGCTGAGCCTCGTGTCCTTCGACTACGGCCAGCGCCATCGAGTCGAACTGCGCTACGCGGCGGCAACTGCGTCGGCCCTGGCTACGCCTCACGAGGTGGTCGACCTCTCCGCGCTGGGGCGCGTGCTCCACGGATCGGCGTTGACCGACTCCGGCGTAGAGGTTCCGGACGGCCACTACACCGACGCGTCGATGCGGGCCACCGTAGTTCCCAACCGCAACGCCATCATGCTCGACATCGCGGTGGCTCTGGCGGTCGTCACGCAGGCCGATGCGGTCGCCTTCGGCGCTCACGCCGGCGATCACCCGATCTACCCAGACTGCCGGGAGCCCTTTGCCACGAGCTTCGCCCACACGGCGAGCATCGCGAACGAAGGTCATCTCCCCAGTGACTTCCAGGTGGTCGCCCCGTTTCTGGCCAATACCAAGACCGACATCGTGCGACTCGGCGCCACCCTCGGCGTTCCCTTCGAGCAGACGTGGTCGTGCTACCGCGGCGGCGCCCAACAGTGCGGCACGTGCGGAACCTGCACGGAGCGACGAGAAGCGTTCCACGAGGCAGACGTGACCGACCCGACGACCTACGCCGTGGGGTGCGCATGATGACGATCGACGCTCAGCCAAACCCTGCGGAAGGACCTGAGTGGGGCCGTCGTTCCCGTCCCGACACGCGTGTGCTGGGATGCGCGTTCGCCTCAGGGGATGGTGGGATCGTGCCCGCCACTCAGGCGAAGCCGACTCTAGCGCATTCGGAGATCGCAACACCAGCGACTGATCCTGCGACTCCCCAATCGCACTCGTTGATGCCGCTGTTGAGCGAGAAGCATCTTCGCCAGGCACTACGCCAGTGTGGGCGGCGGTCGTCCAGCGCCGGGGCCGACGGGATGACCTGGGCTGACCTTCGCAGGCAGGCACGAGGAGCACTTCCGGACCTCGCAGCGCAGCTCGCTGCAGGAACATGGCGCCCTGGCCCGCTTCGCGAACTGGTGATTCCCACCTATACCGGGAAATTCATGCCGACTGTGATCCCCACGGTGGTGGATCGCCTCGTGCACCGAGCGGTGCGGAACGCGGTCGAGCCGATCCTGGAGGCCCGGGCATTCGCCGGCTGGGTCTCCGGTTACCGGCCACGGCGGAACCGCAACACAGCACTGCGCCAAGCCGCAGAGTTCCTCACCTGCGGATACCGATGCGTGGCCGACCTCGACGCCGCCAAGGTCTCCGAGGGAGTCGCTGTCGATGAAGCGGTGGATTGGTTCGCCGAGTACGTCTACGACGGCACGTTCCTCCGTCTTCTCCGCACCGTTCTCGCCGGGTTGCCTAGTCCCGTGGTGCCAGGGTCCGGTCTGGCACCGCTCCTGATCAACCTCCGTCTATCGCAAGTAGATAGACGACTCACAGGGCTTCGGGTCGTGCGATTCGCCGACAACTACTGCACATTCACCGAAACGGTGTCCGCCGCCGATGAAACAGCCTGGTGCATCAGCGATGCCATGGCCGCAGTGCGTCTGGAACCGAACGCGGCCAAGAGCCGTATTCGGCGCGAGGCCAATGCCGAAGATCTCTTCTTGATCGATGGATAGCGCGATGAGTCTCGATTGGATCGAAATCCCGGGCGGCACCTGCTTGTTCGGAGACCAAGCACGCCCCGTCACGGTGCCCACGCTGCTGTGGACACGCACGCCGATCACCCAAGAACAGCTGGGCGACAACCCGCACCAGCAACGCCCAGTCACCGATATCGACCAGGCCACGGCTGCTCACATCGCGTCCCAGCTCGGAGGAAGGCTACCCCGATCGGTGGAGTGGGAGTGGATGGCCTCCGGCGCCAAGCGACGAGTGTGGCCATGGGGCGACGCCCCATGGGGTCCCGAAATGGCCAACCTCCAGGACTCAGGACATGGAGATACAACCGATGTGACCGCCCATCCCGACGGGGCAACACCCGACGGGCTGCTCGACGTGGCAGGGAACGTCTGGGAGTGGACCGCCAGCTCCACCATGGGCGACGGATTCGTGATCCGCGGTGGCTCCTACGCCTCGCCGCCCCTGTACGCGCAGTGCACGTTCCTCAACTCCGCCCCGGCCGAACTCCGTTCGCCCGGCATCGGGTTCAGGGTGGTCCGCGAACCATGACCCCACCCGTTCCCGTCGAACGCGGCTTGATCATCGCGGGCTGCTCACGGCGGAAGAAGCCGACAGAGAAACCCATACCCGCCTTGGATCTCTACGAGGGCGGGTGCATACCCGGACTTCGGGATCGCCTCGGAGACGACACCCGATTTCGCCAGCGGATACGGATCATCTCGGCGCTCTACGGCTTGCTCCACGCCGACTCGCCCGTCCTCAACTACGACCGCCGCCTGACCAACCTGGCCGACGCCGATGCCCTGCGTCAGCACGTAGCTCCGCATCTCAATGATCAGTTGGGTGCCGTGACCCACGTGTTGGCACTGGTCGAACCCCTTTACCTCTTCGCCCTGGAGCCCGTGGTGCACCGCCTCGACGCCATCCGCCTGTACTGGATCGCTGCCCCACGGGATTGGCATCGGGCTGCAGCTGTCCTCGACACCTGGGGGTGGACATGACCTCTTCGCTCAATAACACCTTGCTCCACCGCGGAAACGACCACACGAGTCACACCCGGGAGTTCGAGCGCGCCACAGAAGTCGCATGGCATCACCCCGTTCCTGCCAATTGGGTCGGCGGTCGGCGCCTGTCGGTGGTCCTTCCCGCACGCAACGTTGCCTACTGCCTGCCGAAGGTCCTCGACGCGTTGCAGGCGCAGTCCTACGGTCGGCGCTTCGAGGTGATCGTCGTTGACGACGCCTCCACCGACACAACCGCGAAGGTCATCGCCACGCATCCGGCCGTGACCACAGGGCTACGGCTTCCCACCCGTTGCGGTGCAGCTACCGCCCGCAACCTGGGCACCTACCTTGCCCAAGGCGAAACCGTGCTCTACGTCGATGCCGACATGCTCCTACCGCCCGGGACCGTGGCAGACCTCGGTGCGCGCGCCACCGACCACACCGTTCTCACCGGATTCCGCCACAACCTGCGGTACGGCGTTGCTCCGGACGCCGGCCCCGAGCTTGCCGCGGACCACCGAGTCACCTGGCGACCACCAGTGAACACCCCTTTGCTCTACAGCGGCATCACCCTGCGAGAACCCATCGACGGCCAGCCGCTAGAGCACACCCGCGACTTTCGCGATCTGGGGCACGGCCGGACGTATTACGACTGGGACCTGCCCCGCATGGTCGTCACTGCGCTGCTGGCCGTGCCCCGCACCGCAGTCCTGGACGTCGGCGGCTTCGACCCAGAGTTCGGGCGCATCGGCTGGGGCATGGAGGACACCCATCTTGGGGCCAGCCTCATCGCCGCCGGGCTCCTGGTGATTCCGCTGCGCCAAGCTGTCGGGTTCCATCTCGATCCACCCGACGCCGCCGAGCAATGGCAGCACAAGCTCAGCACCTGGCACGCCACCCTGGCCCGCTATCGCGCCCTGCTTGCGGAGCCAGCTCGCTCCGGCCAGAGCACCACATTCACCGCCTCGATGAACTCCCTGTTGCACACCTGCGAGGTTTTGCGATGACAACGCTTCAGCACAGTACGGCCACCGCTACGATGCATCGAGTCTTCGCCACCGGTGCGTGCGGCCACACCCGCTATGTCCATGACCCGTTGACGGGGCTGACACACCGCACCGAGGACTTGATCGCCCTCGGGCGCGCCCACCTGCCCAGCGATTCGGTGGCGAGCTTGCCCACCATCCACCCCGGCGAGCTGGATCGCGACGTTCCAGTCAACGTGTGCTGGTCCCCGCTGGTGCGCTGCAACCTCGCCTGCCCTCACTGCCTGGATGACAAGACGGTCCGCGAACTCGCCCGAGCCGATCGTCTGCGGATCGCAGCCGTGCTCGGCGAGTCTGGCGTCTTGGCTGTGGACCTCTCCGGAGGCGAGCCGCTGCTGCTGCGTGACCTCGGTGACCTCGCGGCGACGCTGACCAGCGCCGGGTGCGTGGTGAGCGTGACCACCAACGGTTGGCATCTGCAGCGGCGTGCTGAAGCACTGGCCGGGCAGGTCGACGCCGTCCGGGTCAGCCTGGACGGTTCCGAGGCAGATTCCCATGACCGCTGGCGCGGAGCGGGCAGTTTTCACCGTGCTGTCGCCGGCGTCCGAGCCGCTGTTGCCCATGGCATCCCCACGCAGCTGCAGATCGTCCTGATGGCCTCCACTCGCGGCAGTGCGCAACGCATGGTCGATCTCGCTGCGGACCTGGGGGCACAAGGGGTGACCTTCCTGCAGATGCTTGCGATCGGCGAGGGCACCACGCTGGCAGGAGCCGAACAACTCACCGATGAGGAAGCCGCCGCCACCGTCGCCGACCTCGACATCCCCGACGCCGTCACTGTCCGGCTGCGGACCCGCGACGACGCAGGGGGCTTCACCGTCGTCCGAGCCGACGGGCGCGTGTGGCGCAACGACCCGACTGCCGACCGCATCACCACCCTGCGCGCCTTGACCAACCCCTCCGACTTGGCGCTGACCGGGAGGGATGGTTCGGCATGAGCATGAGCACCACCTCGACCGCTCCAGATCGCGTTTTCGAGCGCCACCGCCTGTGGCAGCTGCACAACTCCGTGATGCTGCAGGCGTGCGACCTGCTGGCCACCGCAGCTGGTCAACTCACCACCAGCGCCGGCTTGGACAAGGTCAGCGCGGTGATCGGTATTGCGCACGGCGGGACCACTCCTGCCCACCGCATCGCCGCGCGCCTGGACGTGCAAACGCACATCGTCCGCGCCAGCCACAACGCCACCGACGCGCCGTGCAGCCCGGCAACCGGAACCGTGACCTGTGACCTCGACTCCTGGCAGCTCGATCGGCTCACAGGAACCGTGCTGGTGGTCGACGACATCTGCGGCACCGGCGCCACCTTCACCGCCGTCCTCGATGCCCTCCGGCCCTGGGCCGAGCCCCACACCCGTTTCCTCACCTGCGCCCTGTGCCGTAACCGCGGCGCACCCACTCCGCCCGACCTCTACTGCTGGGACGTCGCCGACTGGGTCGTATTCCCGTGGGAGGACGTTCCCGCAGGTCACTCGACCACGCCGCTCCCATTTCCGAAACGGGTGATCACGCGTGGCTGAGGCACACGACCCACCTCCGTTGACCGTGGCGTTCCTGCTCGCGTCCTACACGCCCAACGCACCGGCAGGCATGGAACGTGCCACCGCGGCCTTGGCGCAGGGTCTGCGCCGGCTCGGCCACCGCGCGATGATCCTCACCGCCGCCGAGCAGCCGGAACTCGACCCCGACGTCATCCAGCTCAACACTCTCGCCGCCTCGTTCCCTTGCGACGACGACACGCTGCGCCGAGCGATTCACGAGGCAGGCGACCGGCTGCACCGAGAGATCACCGCCACGTTCGATGCGCACGGCGTCGACATCGCGGTGTACGTGGACGCCCTATGGGGCTTGGGGCGGGTGGCTGTCCAGCATCGAGCGCGTTCGGTCCTTGCCACACACGTCATCGGGCACGACGAGGACCTGGCCGTCGCGTTAGCCAGCGTCGAGCACGTGATCGCCCCATCGAGCACGGTGCTCGACCAAGCCCGGGAGCGGGGCTATGACACCGATGGCTGGTGGGTGATCCCCAACGGCCTGCTGCACGAGCATCCATGCCCGGACGAGGCTGCTCGGGAGACGCTGCGCAGGCGAGGCCCGATCCGAGTACTGGGCCGTCTCGGGCCAGAGAAGAACATCGCAGCTCTGGTCAACGAGGCCCGGTCGCTCGGACGTCCGGCCGAGGTTGTGGTCGCCGATGCCGGGTTCGAGACCGCATCCGGCGCCCAAGGTGACGAGTGGTCCCGGTGCAAGCACGCCGCAGCGCACAGCCCCTGGGTGCACCTGCGATCAGGCGGTATCAGCTGGGCGCAGGTGCCCGCCTGGCTTGCCGAGGCGGCCGTGGTGATCGTGCCCTCCGGGCGAGAGTCCTTCGGGCTCGTCGCGCTAGAGGCCATGTCGGTGGGCACCCCCGTGGTCTGCTTCGACATCGACCACCTGCCCTCCCTGGTCGGTACAGGCCCCGAAGCGGGCGGCGTGGTCGTCCCGCGGGCAGGTGGTGAACACGCGCTGTGGAAGGCTGCCGAGGACCTGCTGGGGGATCCGGTACGCTACCGGCACCTGTCCAGGGCTGCGTACTACCGGACGAGGGACTTCCAGCCCACCACAGTCGCCGAGTTGTTTGTAAAGGCGGTGCGGTGATGTCTGCTCAAGTCCCCTTGTTGATGGTCGACGGCCACAACCTGCTCTGGAGAGCAGCCTTCGGGTTTCCCGCGGAGATCCGCTCGCGGGACAAAACCCGTGACCTCACCGCCCCCTTCGGCTTCTTCGCCCTGCTACGGGTCGCGATCCGCGACGAGCTACCGGCGGCCCCCGAGGTGATCGTGGTCTTCGATGGTGAGCACGGATCGGTCGAACGCCAGGACTCCGATGCCGACTACAAGGCAAACAGGGAGCTCGACGACGGTGCGCGCAAGGCCCTGGAAGCGATCCCAGATGTCCAGTGCGGGCTCGACCTCTACGGCATCCCGTGGATCGAGATCGAGACCGCCGAAGCCGACGACGTCATCGCCACCCTCATCACACGCACGCGTGACCGACCCGCATGGATCTTTTCCACCGATCGCGACTACTACCAGCTGCTCGATGAGCAGGCCCGAGTGCTCAACACGGCGATGCACCCCGGCAAGAGGCACATCGGCCCTGACGAGGTGGCCGCCCGCTACGGCGTAGGTCCAGCGCAATGGCCATCGTTCTGCGCGCTGAAAGGCGATCCCGCCGACAACATTCCCGGCGTCCGCGGCATCGGCGCGGCCACCGCTGCCCGGCTTCTCGACGGAGGGCTGAGCCTGGATGACCTGCCGGCCTCCGGTCGGCTCACCGGTGCAAAGGGGAAGCTCGTCGAGCAGCAGTGGCGGCAGGTCTTGGCCTGGCGTGACCTCATCCGCATGCGCACCGACCTGCCGTTGCCGCTGGAGCCCACCGGTGACGCCAGCGCCGAGTTGCCCAAGCCAGCCGAAGTGATCGAGAAGCTGGAGCTGTGGTGATCGACTCAAACCCCGCAACCAGCCCGGCGTCCGTGCTCACGGTCATGGCCCACCCTGACGACGCCGAGCTGTGGGCCGGCGGAACGCTCGCTCATCTCGCTCAGGCAGGCGCTGCCGTGACCATCGCGGTGCCTGAACACGCCGATGCCACGCGCAACGCGGAAGCTGCTGCAGCCGCACACGTGCTGGGGGCCGCGTACCAGCCGTACCCGACCGTCAATGCGAACACGCTGCACGACTTGCTCGACGTGACTCGTCCCGAGATCGTCATCACGCATCCGCTAGAGGACGTACATCCCGATCACCGGCACCTGGCGGCCACGCTGACCGCGGCGCTGCCCGAGATCGTGATCGCGACCGGCTTCCCACGCAGGGTCTACACCGGCGATACCTACAACGGGCTCACCGTTGACGGTCCGGTCGCCGCGCACCGCATCATCGACGTCACCGACACCTGGGACATCAAGATGCAGGCGCTCGCCGCGCATGCCTCACAGCCCATCGCCGAGCATTTCGGCCCCATGGCCGAAACCCTGGGCCGTCTGTGGGGCAGCCGCATCGGCACCCGGTATGGCGAGAACTTCGCTCCGCTGCCCGTTCTCGGCCGCATCCCAGCAGCCACCACGCTCTGACTCACCACAGCCACTCCTGGGGACATCACCATGGATATCACCGGGCAGACGCGCGTCCTCGACGAAGCCGTCTACCAATACAGCACTCTGACCACCACCGACCAGCTCGAACGCATCACGAGGGTGGTCTCGTCCGGAGCGCTCAGCGCCATCGCCGGAGACCAGGTCCGGGAGTTCGAGCAGCACGTCGCCGGGCACCTCGGCCGCCACGGCGCGGTTGCCACCGCTTCTGCCACGGCAGCCCTCGAACTCCTCCTGGAGTGCCTTCCCCAGCGCGAAAACGGCGAACGGGTCGTCATCCCCGAGGTCTGCTGGATCTCGGTCCCCACCGCCGTCCTCCGCAGCGGCCGAACACCGATCATCGCGCCCGCAACCGACGACCTCACCCCGCACTGGGAACAGATCGAACCCCTACTTGATGAACGCACCACCGCGGTGATCCTTGCGCACCTCCGAGGCCGTCCGGCCCCGGACACCCAGCGCATCACCGATGAACTCACCCAGCGCGGCATCACGCTGATCGAGGACTGCGCCCAAGCCTGGGGCGCCACCCTCAATAGGGAGCCAGTAGGGCGTCACGGTCTGGCAGCGGTGTTCTCGACCGAAACGCACAAACTCGTCGCCACCGGGGAAGGCGGGGTCATCGCCACCGACGACAGCCACCTGTTGCACGCAATGCGGGCCGTCGGCGGCAACACCCGCCTCGCGCTCCCCGACGAGGCCCAAGGCCGAGGCAACGTCCGAATGAGCGAGATCACCGCAGCCAGCGCTCTACCCCAGCTCAACTACCTCGATGACCTGCGGCAAGTCCTGCGCCCACTCCAGGATGCGCTGATCGACCGGCTCCAGGACGTGCCGATAACACGCAGCATCATCCCCACCTCGGTCGAGCAGTCGCCAGACCTCGGCGCCGACGCATCGAACGGATCGCTCGTCGGCGTCTGGCTCCCCACGCCTCGCCACTCCCACCACGTCGCCGACCAGCTGTTCCGGTCGGGCATTCGCCACTGGTGGCCAGGGCGAGGTGACCCGCACCTGGCCCAGAACTGGCCGAGCACGCCGACCACGTCCATCGGTCACATCGTCGACCCGGCCTGCTACCTCGACATCCAAATCCCCGTGCTCGACAAATCCCACCATCCGGCGTTCCTCGATCTGATCACCTCCGCCCTGCGTCTGACCGAAGACGAATGCGAGACCGCATGACCAGCCGCCATCAGCCGCCCCTGCGCTGCGCGATCATCGGATGCGGCCAGGTCGCACAGGAATACCTCTCCACGCTCCAGCACACCGCCGACCTCACGATCACCGCGTGCGCGGACATCGATCGCCGCGCCGCAGAAACGTTCGCTGAGCGCCACGGCGTCCCCAAAGCCGGCGACCCCAACGACATCCTCGCTACAAACACCATCGACGTCGCCGTCATCCTCACCCCGCCGGCAACCCACGTCGACCTCGCCTGCCGCGCGCTCGACGCCGGCGCCCACGTCTATGTCGAAAAGCCGCTCGGCCTCACCGCCGCCGACTCCGAGCTCCTGCTTCGCACCGCATCCGATAAAGGACTGCTCGTGGGCGCCGCGCCCGACACGGTGCTCGCCCCACCCGCGCGCGCAGCACGCCACGCGCTGGCCACCGACGTCATCGGCACTCCCCTTGCTGCCGATGCAGCACTACTGGCACCGGGACCCGAAAGGTGGCACCCGGCACCACAACCGTTCTATGCCTCCGGCGCCGGCCCGCTTGGAGACATGGGCCCGTACTACCTGGCCATGCTGACCTACCTGCTCGGTCCCATCGACTACGTCGAAGCCACCACGACCTCGACCCGCAGCGAACGCACCATCCGGACCGGCTCCCACGCCGGCAACACCTTCCGAGCCGATGCCCCGACCCACGTAGTCACGCTCCTGCGCACCCGCAGCCAAGCCCTCATCACGCTGACCACGAGCTTCGACATCGCGGCCACCGCGCGCCCGCATGTGGAGGTCTACGGCACCGAAGGCTCGCTCGTGCTGCCAGACCCGAACTTCCACGACGGCCCCGTGCGCTACCGCCGCCGCGGCGAGGAGAACTGGCAGGAACTCCCGCAGGATGAGGCGGCCGGCTCCACCGGCCGCGGACTCGGCGTGCTAGATCTCGTCGACTCCATCCGCAACGACGCCTCGGACTGCCGCAGCGGCTACCGCGCCCACCATGTAGTCGAGATCATCGAAGCCATCGAGTTCGCGCGCACGAGCGGACATCCCGCCGAGCTCCGACTGCTGCGAGAGGAGCGGGGTGCGAGCCTACGCTGACATCTCCACTGCGTGGCAGCGCTTGGCCACCTACCTCGGCGCGGGCTTTCGCGCCGAACTTACGGACTTCACCACGTTGCGGGCGTTCCTCGACGCCGAGTGGGCGCGCCTCGGGGATGCCTTCTACAAACAGAGTGTGGGCTACCTATACGACTTGACCCACTTCCACTACATGGGAGTCAAAGACCCGTTCTTCGCCTTCCTGCTGGAGTTCGCACGCGACCACGACATCACCGATGTCGCGGACGTCGGCTGCGGGATCGCACTGGACACCCAAGCCCTGCTGCACGCCGGTCTCGACGTGCACGGTTACGACCTCAACAACCCAAGCTTGGATTACGCACGCTGGCGACTGAACCGCGATCTCGACGCAGCGCACCGTATCCACGCTCTTCACCAGCTTCCCGGCCGGCATCATCGACTCGCCTACGCCGTCGACGTCCTTGGACACGCTGAGGACCCACCTGACCTGATCGAGCTGCTGTTCACCACGGCGGACTACGTCTGCCTCAACCTCGCACCCCACGACCCGGACCATCGATACGGCCCTGCCGATCTCCACCCAGTCTTGGATCACGAGCGCGTCCTTGCCGACCTCAGCAAGCATGGCGACCTCGTCCGCCTGGGCGCGCAACCACCCAACGTCCTCACCGTGTGGCGCTCGGACGTACGGCGTTAACAACAGGACGGCCTGCCGATGCCGACCAGGTCGATCCTCAGTGCGGCTCACCCGCGAACGAGAAGCGTTCCAGAACACGCCATCGATACTGGTGGTCGGCGCGGTACAGCTCGACCAGCCGTAGCTCGGTGATGACGATCTCGGCCGATGGTACCGACCGGGCCTCGCGAGCTGCCGCGATGAACGGGTCGGGGGGCTGCACCCGGTTGCTGTAGGCAATGCCCACGTGCGGGCGGTACAGGCTCAGCGGGTCGACCTCGTCGTAGCCGGAGGCCGCGGACACCACGTGGTACAGGGACAGCAGCGGCGACCACGGGGCGACGCTGAAGCGAAGAGCACCGGGTGAGCCGGCCAGAGGCAGCAGTCGGACGTGGAAGGGCCTGGTTGTCCGGCAGTGCTCGCTGACGGTGGCGACCGCCGTGTGGAGAGTACCCACCTGGACTTCATCGACGTACCCGAAGCGCCGCACGGTCAGGTGCAGGCTCTCCGGAGGAATGCGATCCAGGCCGTTTTCCGGAAGGACCGCCTGGCACCGTTGGCTCAGCTCGACGGCGTGAGGCTCGTGGTCCAGGGCGACCATCCAGTGATACGAGCGCCGATGGGGCCGATCCCAGTGGCACAGCATCTGATCGATCTGCTCGAACGCGTCTTGGTCGTTGCGGGCGACGCTGGCGGGATCATCGGGGTCGGTTGGCGGCCTGGTCGGGAAAGTCGAGCTGTACGAGGTGCCCATGCGGTACACACCTACCTGTCTACGAGGAGCAGCCCTCAACCGGTTCGGCCAGAGATGGCCTGGACCTCGGGACGATCGCGCCAGGTGCGGAGTTGGTCGGTGAACTCGATGACCTCCGGTTCGTTGGCCCAGCGCTGGGTGAGTCCGTGCAAGGTGGTGGCCCGCTGCCAGACCGATCGGATCGGTTGGTCAACGCACACACGCAGCGCTTCCCGTCCCAGCGCAAGAGCCTGCTCCAGGTCCGCGTCCTGCTGCCGGAGCACGGCCGTGGCGATGTCGAGCCGGACCAACGCCCGGCTCCAGTCGGAATCCGCGTGTTCGACGGCGGGATCGATGTCGCCGGTGTAGTGCAGCACGCGTGGGGTATCGCCCAGCGGGACGTAGGCGGTCGCTGCGTTCGCAGCCACCCGGGCGTAGCCGTACGGCTCAAAGGAGATGCACGGCGTGAGCTCGGGGTCGATGTCGTATCGATCGAGCAGCGCCAGGGCCTGTCCGATTGCCGCATCGGCACCGGCGCGATCGCCGAGCTGGCCGAGCGCCCGAGCCTCACCGTTGGCCAGGAGACGAATGCTCTGGCTGCTGTTGGGCGCCAACGCATGGCCCCGCGCCGCGTTGGCATGGGCGCGGACGAAGTCAGCCTGATAATACGCGCCCAGTGATCTGGTGCCGCATACCCAGACCTGCAGGTCGATGTCCTCGATCTCGGTGGCGAGGTGCAGCGCTTCCGCGCAGTACGCGCTGGCGAGCCGAAACCGGCCGGTGTTGACGGCCATGTAGCCCAGCAGTCCGGCAAGCTGTGCTGCCACACGGTGTAGTCGGTAGCGGGTCCGCAGGAGCTGACGGCCGGACAGCAGTTGGTGGACCTGCCGACGCAAACGCGCTGTGGATGGTCCCAGTTCGGAAGGACCGCGTTGCTCGTACTCGGCAACGATGCGATGCACCTGGCCTTCCAGAAGCCGCAACTGGCCCTCACCAATGTTCGACTCCTGCAGCTCCTGTAGCTGCAGCCACACCTCGTCCGGAGCATCCCAGGACGATGCGGCTCGGCGCTCCGACGTCTGGCCGGGAGCGGAAACCCGTTCAACGGTGGCCTCACGAAGCAGCTTATCGAGCTCGCCGGGCGTCAGCCCGAGCACCGCCCGGATGCGCGAGCACTGTTCAGGCAAGGGGACGACGGCGCCGCTCTCCCAGCGCCACACAGTGCTGCGCTCGACCCCGACCACTTCCGCGAAGCGCTCCTGTGTATAGCCCAGACCGGCGCGGCGCGCAGCTAAACCACGTCGCTGATGCGCCATGCCCACCCCCGATTGCCTTCGCCATGGACGTCTCGCGACATCACAACCTACTGGCCGCGCCCCCATTCGATCAGGTGATTGTAGTGCTCACGGCTATGGCACCGGCGCAGGTCAGGCATGCGCGTGCAGCCGAGGTGCAGCATTCGTGCAGCAAATGTGCTCTGGTCTTCCACCATCGCGAGCGAGTTGACTGCCATTCGGTTGCGGCGAGGCGCCCCGACCCGCCCCCCTCCCTCAACGCCTCGCCGCAACCAGCCGCACTTGCAGTCAACCCTGAACCGGTACCGCCACGTCATGAACTCCAACCACCAGCCCGCAGCGTTCCCAGCGGAGGTCGACGAGCTGTTGACCTCCGTCGCCCGTGACGGCTTCACGTTGCGTTACTGCAACGGACCGCACCAGCCCACGCTGATTGTCGGCACTTACGACTGGGGGCCGTTCGTCGACCTCGTCGTGCTCCGTGGCCTCGACGATGTGATCAGCGCCCGCGTGCCGAGCGCGGACGTCACGGACATCTTCATGCCCGAGGTCATCGTGTGGCTCTACGCAGCCGATGCTCAACGGGCACTGCAAGCCCTGCTCGACCTACCGCATCCGGACCATCCACAAGCTCCCACAACGTCGGCGCCCGCGCCCTCCGCGCTGCATGTCCCGGCCGCACGCGAGTGCCCGGTAACCGTCCGCCCGCCGTCAGCGCTGGCTGCCCGCGCGCGACATGTGCGCCTCGGCGCAGCCCTGATCGCTGACACCGCCGAAGTCCCGAGTGAAATGGGGTGAGCCGTGAGCTACCGGATCGGAAAAAGCTTCACGTTCGATGCAGCGCACTGCCTGCCGAGTCTGCCCGTCAACCACAAGTGCTCCCGTCTCCACGGGCACACCTATACCGTCGAGGTCGTGCTCTCGGCGGCGAGCTTGGCTCCACCTGGGTTCGTCACCGATTTCGGTGAGTTACGGCCGCTCCGCCAATACCTCGACGCCACGATGGATCACCAACACTTGAACAAGGTTCTCGACATCGAACCCACCAGCGAAAACCTCGCTCGCCACATCGCGGAGTGGTTTCGAGAGAACGTTGAGCCGACAATCCCTGCACATCTGGAGACGGTACGGGTCCACGAGAGCCCGACCAGCTGGGCCGAGTATCAGGTGCCGCAGCCATGAGCACGCTGACCGATCCCGTCGCACGCCCTTTGCTTGTGTCGGAATGCTTCGGCCCCACGCTGCAAGGGGAAGGCCCCTCGACAGGTAGGCGGGCGCTGTTCATCCGGCTCTCGCGCTGCAACTTGTCCTGCCCAGGTTGCGACACTCCGTACACCTGGGACTGGTCTCGTTTCGACCCGAGCCGGGAGACCCAGAGGGCGCCCGCCGACGAGCTCTTCCGGTGGGCCACTGCTCAGTCCGTCGATCTTGTCGTAATCAGCGGTGGAGAGCCCCTGCTTCAGCAGGAAGCACTACGGCCTCTCGTTCGGCACCTTGCCGACGCTGGACGCCGTGTCGAGATCGAGACCAACGGAACCATCGTTCCGAGTGCGGGCATCATCGACGCCGCAAGCCAATTCAATGTGTCACCCAAGACCGCGTCTTTTGCTGGAAGCGCGGTAAGCAGGAGCACTCGGATCAACCCGGAAGCGCTCCGCACATTTGCGTCGTCAGGGAAGTCGATTTTCAAGTTCGTGGTGTCCAACGAGCGCGACCTCGACGAGGTTTCTCAGTGCGCATACGAATTCGATCTTTCCCCGGTTTGGATCATGCCAGAAGGAACGACGCGAGAATTAGTTCTTAGCCGGATGCCATGGCTTGCCGATGAAGCGGTCCGCAGGAACTGGAATCTCTCAACTCGGTTGCACATCATTTTATGGGGCGACGAACGTGGACGCTGACGAGCGAGTGTCACCGAACAAGCGACGGCTGTTCGGGTTCGCCCCTCAGCCGACCCGAAGGCGGTCGGACTTCGGTCAACAATGATCGCGATTATTCTACCTCACCCGAAAATGTTGTACCTGCTCAGCAACTCAACTGTGTGTGATCCAAGTGGGACCATGGCAGTCAAGAACGTAGCGACCACTATGGCTGGCCCGTGCGGATGAGTGCCACCCGATTTTCGTCTTCTGTCCCAGATCAATCCTATGAAGTGCACACCCAGACTGACAAGAAAGATCAGGAATAGGCCATAAAACGGACTCGGCCATCCAGACCAGCCAAGCACGGCCCCCGCCACCACGGCGAGCTTCACGTCACCCCCGCCCAACTGGCCGGGGGCCAAGATATAGAGCAGAACGTAGAAGACCAGAAAACCCGCAGCTCCAAGCAATGACGTGAGGGCAGATTCCCACTGCTGTCGCCAGAGTGCATCAACGAGCACCGCGCCGGAAGTTGAAACGCCGCTGACTGCCACGAGCCGGTTCGGCATACGGCCAGTCCACAGGTCATGGACGGCCAGCGGCACCGCGGTGATAAAGAAGGTTGCCGGGACCAGGAAGGGAAACACGGAATCGGCCCAAATCCCGGCGACGAGCAGAGCACCGACCGTAAGAACGATCTGCATGACGAGTTGCCGTGCGGGAACGCCTCGCTCGCGTCGACCAACCGTCAACGGGAGCGAACCCGCGGCGAGCAACGCAGCGAGTAGCCCGACGAACGGGATCATGACCCCAGGCTGGCATAGGCGACCGACTCAACATCACGCCAGCAAGAGCGCGGAAGGGCTACTTTCTGGCACCCACCGCCGGCCTTCTTAGCCTCGTACATTGCCTCGTCAGCAATGCTCAGTGCTTGACTCAGCTCAGTGCTGCCGTCTGGACCACTCGTACAGGCCACACCGAGCGAAACCCTGACGGGGATCGCATGACCATTCCCGGGGTGACGAACAGACGCCTCCACAGTCGCGAGAACTTGCTCCCATGCGGTCCCGGGGACTGCCACGATCACGATCTCGTCCCCACCTGCACGGCCGATCAGCGCGTCGGCGCCGAGCGCGTCACGCATCCTTGATGACACCAGCCACAGTATGTAGTCACCGACAAGGTGTCCGTAAGAGTCATTGATCTGCTTGAACTCGTCGATGTCCAGCAGAGCAAGATCGACCGGGGTGCGCAGGCGCTCAGCTGCAGCAGGCTCCCATGCACGACGAGTCGGGAGGCCCGTCGTCGGATCGGTCAGCGCGGCAGCAACATCGGCTTGCCGCCGCATGTCTGCGGCTTCAAGCTCCTGCCTGTGCCGCTCGCGCTCCCATGCCAAGGCCCGTTCTGCCAGAAAGCGATCCGCGGCCCACGCTGCCAGAGTCACTACGGTGACGGTGGTCGAAACGACTTCCTTCACGCCGCCCTCCCAAGATCAGCAAAGGGGAAACCAGCGGGCCGCCGTTGCGACGCAGCCTCGTTGATGGTGTGTAGCGAGCCAAGCCACTCGCCATCATCCCAGGTCATCGCGTATGTAGTCCGGTTTGACATGGTTGCCTCCGAAGCATGGTGACCACCGGAATAGCTCACTATATCGAGCTGCTAAGCAGCATAAGCACAGCATAGTGAGTTATACAAGCGGCAGCCCGCATCCTCGCAGTCAAGCCGAGCTTTGAGGCCGGACCACAGCACGCCCACGACTCAGAACCAGCTCCGGGGAGCGAAGTGCCTGCAGGTCGACCAGGGGATCTCCGTCGACGGCGACGAGGTCTGCCGCGAGACCGGCCCGTAGCGATCCAGTACGATCCGAGAGGCCAAGCGTCCGGGCGCTCCCTGTCGTCGCCAGCTCCAGAACCGTTGAGGGCGGCACGCCGATGTGTTCGTACAGCTCCAAGGTGCTGACCGGATCTCCGTGCTGAGAGATCGGCACGCCAGCATCGCTGCCGAACAAGATCGGGACCCCCTGTGCCATAAGCCATTTCAAACGGCTGGCGATGGCTTGCGAGCGCTCAGGGCCGAGCATGTCCCACATCTGCCGCCAACCGGAGGGCAAGGCAGGAGAAGCCGCGATGCCGGCGCTTGCCATCGCCTTAGCGATCGAATCCCGCACGTCAGGCTTGCCGTCCACCCCAACGAAGGTGCAGTGCTCGATCGTGTCTACGCCCGCATTAACGGCCGCAGCGATGGTTTCTGTCGCGTATGCGTGGATTGCCACAGGCAGGTTTCGCCGGTGCGCCTCTTCGACAATCAGGCGAAGTTCTTCCGCCTCGAACTGCGCGTCGGCCATCCCTGGGCCGTCGGGGGTCATTTGACCCCCGTTGCCCATCACCTTGATCACATCCGCGCCGAGCTCAGCGTTGTACCCGATGCGCGTGCGAATCTCCTCAGCCCCAGATACCTCACCTCCGAGGAAATGGCAGTGCCCTCCTGGTGGCGTCAACGGTGCGCAGGCCGCGAGGATGCGCGGCCCAACAAGCTCGCCTCGCTCGATCGAATCACGCAATCGAGTGATGAGCCCGCGTCGATCCCCCAGGTCACGCACCGTCGTTACTCCAGCCGCTGCATGTTGCCTTGCGCGGTCGGCCATGGACTGAAGAAGATCAGAATCATCAATGCGAACCAGCGTGTCCACAATGTCCTTATCGGCACCAAATGCCAGGTGGACGTGCGAGTTGATCAATCCAGGCAGGATCGTGCCATCAGGAAACTCCAATAGCTGGACGTTACGGGGGGCCTGTGACTCGACGTCGCGAACGGTGCCGACCGCCACGATCACTTCTCCGTCGACGAGCACCGCGCCAGGGGAGAGCTTCTCTCCACTCGGTCCGATGAGTACTTGCTGAGCGGTCAAGAGCTGCACGGGGAGGCACACTACGCCCGCTCGCAGCGCGTAGTCGAAACCTCTTGCCGAGCACCAGTCCGTCGCTACACTGGCGCCGGGAGGAGCTATGGTTGCACCATTTGGGGGATTGCGGGAGTGGGGACTGCGCCGCCGGTGCCGTTCGTTGCTGCGCGACTTGGACGTGCCGGCGCCGCTCAACGTGCACGACCTGTGTCGGCGACTTGGCGAGTCCCGCGGACGTCCCATCGAACTGTACGAGTACCCGATCGAAGTACCCGGGCCCTTTGGTCTCTGGTTCAACCTGCGAGATCGCGACGCCATCTTCTACCAGCAGGAGAGCGTCCCATGGCACCAGGACCATATCGTCCTGCATGAACTGGGGCACCTGCTCTGCGAGCACCCAAGCGACACCGGGATCGTCGATTCAGCAACTGACGCCATTCGCAGAAACCCGCCCGCCGGCCTGAAGTGGGACACCACAGAGGACGAAGGGGGCGACAACGGCGACGTAGGTCGACGTCGGCGCACCTGCTACGACGATCGGTACGAGCGCGAGGCAGAGCTCTGCGCCACGATCATTCAGGAATGGAGTTCAGTTCTCACTGCTGACCCCACTCCCATCAGCGACCCTGGTGAGCAACGCATCAGCGAGAGCCTTACCCATCACCAGGGGTGGCGATAGTGCTCCTCGCGTTCACCGTTCTCCTGTGGGCCGCGACGGCGGTCAAGGCCGTCCAGCTTCTCCGTGCTCCGGACGATCGCCTGCTGCGCACAGTGGCAGGCGGACTCGCAGCAGCGGCGATCGCGTTCACGGTAGGTCGGCGCCCCGTTGAGGCGTGGCTCGATGGACTCGTACTGGGGCTGCCGAGCCTAATCCGAAATCTCGGCATGATTGCGGCCTTCTACTCTCTCCTGGCCTTTTTCACATACAGTGCGGCAAAGTCGGCATACGTCTCAAAGGAGATGCGCGTACACCGCACCGTCGTCGGGGGCCTTGCTGCCCTCGCGACCATCGTCTGGGCCGTCTCTCCCGCAGAGATCCGCGCCGATCCGCGCACGGCAGCCAGCGCCGGCCTTCTTCCAGGAACAGCCTTCCAGCTGCTGGCGGTTCTAGCGCTGATCTACGCCATCGCAGGAGGGCTTCGTCGCGTTCTTCGGTACGTCAACTCCAGCCACAGGCGGCATCTCCGGGTCGGCCTCCGCATTCTCGCTGCCGGGCTCGCCGCAGCCTTTCTGGCGAACATGCTCTCAGCATGCGTCACTCTGCTCTCGCTTGCCTTGCCACGCGATCACCCGGTGGTGGCGGCTGCCCGAGCGACCTACCTGATAGTGATCATGGTCGCGATTCCCGGATTGGCTATCGGCTTGGCCTACCCGATCGTTGCAGGTATGGCACGTGCCGCACCGACCTGGTGGAAACATTGGCGCGAGTACCACGCCCTGCGCCCGCTATGGCGACAAATGCGTCGAGCCTTTCCCACGATCATGCTCCGGCGAACGTTCGGCGCGGTCCGCCCATGGAGCATTCACGCCCGCCGCTATCGGCGTGCGTGCGAGATCCGCGACGCCCTCGTGATGCTCTCGCCCTACTACCCCGTCCATCGGCCAGGTAAGAACGCCTCATTGACGACGGTGACCGACTTCGCGGAGCAGGTTCGCGAGGCGCTACGGGCCCGGACTGAGGCCCGCGAAGACGGCAGCGAACCCATTGGTGGCCCGGTTCAAGCGCCGGTACCGCAAGGCGGCCTCAGCGGAAGAATGGACGACGACATCCGGTGGCTTGTGGAGCTGTCCCGCGCCCTGTAGGGAAGCCAGCTCAGCCTTGAGCTTCGGAATCTCCGTTCTCCAGGACATCGAGCATCGCCAAGATCTGCCGACGCGTCGTAGGGCTAGCCTCGCCTGCACGCATCGCGATGGCACGGACTTCCTGATCATTCAGCCGACTACGCAACGAATCGTCTTCAACCTCGGCGAAGCCATCATCATCGCCAGCGAGGTAGCTAACCGTGATGGGCGTCTTGTTCGGGTCGCGGTGATCGTTGAAGAACTTCACCAACGAGGTCAGAACGTTCAGGCCCGGGTTGCTGTTGCGCCCGTTGCGAAGCCCGTCGATGTAACTCCGCGACAACCCGGTTTGTTCACCGACGTACTGATTCGAAAATCGACGACGTCGCCCCGCCTCGTCGACGTAGGTGACCTCGTCGAAGAGGCTGCGCAGTCGTGCCACGAACACGGACGTTCCGTGCTCGTCAGCATGTTCTCCGCGCATTCGGCCTCCTCATGACCCGCAGCGACGAGCCACTTTGACTCGCCTACCGGACTCACTATATCGGGCCGACACACATCGCAACACCGCACATCGGGTTGATAGCTCACCATAGTAGGTCTACTCTCGGGCTAGCTCAGCATAGTGGCTTCAAGCTCCGGGCTGGGCCAGCCGGCTGCTCGCCTGTACGACGTCCAGCCTCGCTCACACAACAGATCAGGAGTTCTTCGACCCTCGCGAGGTGATGTATGCGTAGTCCGATAATCCCGGCGGTTGCAGTGTCGGGCTTGGCGGCTCTGTGCCTGACCGCGGTCGTCGCCTGTGATACCCAAGGTCAGCAAGCTCCAGAGTCCTCGCCGAGCCCTACCGTTGATGCGCCACCGCCGCGGACCGCGCCGTCGCCTGTTGACGCAGCTAAGGAACACGCGACGTCGGCCTACGTTGGCATGTGGCAAGCGATGGCGCGCGCCGGTCGGACTTCTGATTGGAAGTCGCCCGAGCTGGCCCGCTACGCCACCGGAAATGCCCTGACGACGATCACCAGGTCGCTGTACGCGGACCACTTCAACCATGTCGTCACCCGCGGCGCCCCGAAGAACTTCCCGAAGGTCACGTCGGTCGAGCCGCCGGATTCCCCAGAAACCGTGATGATCTCCGACTGCGGTGACTCGACCGGTACCTCGAAGGTCATGGAGAAGAACGGCCAGCCTGCTCCTAGCGACGCTCCTGGCGGCCGTCGATCGATCGTGGCCGAGGTCAAGAAGCAGCCGGACGGCACTTGGAAGGTGAACCAGTTTGCCGTCCAGGGGGTGGGCACATGCAGCTAAGAAGTTCTGTGGTCGTGACCCTATCGGTGTCCACCCTGCTAGCTGCCACCTCGGGAACCGCACTGGCGGACGTGTGGGGCGGGGTCGATTGCAGCCAGGCCAACTACGCAGGGTGCCAACTCGGAGCAGGGCAGGGCGGTCAACCCGGTAACCCCCCGTCTCGCCCCCAGCAACCGGGGCAGAGCGACGGCTCGGATTCCGACGGTGGCAATCCTCAGCACCAGCAGGGCGACCAGATCATCGGAGATCCGAACTTGGCGAACTGCCGGTACGTACCCAGCGATTACCAGCCACCGAGCCAGGGGACAACCACGGTTGCATACCACCCGCCGACGAGCAGCGGCTCGATCACGGTAACCCCGGCCGCATACCGGCCGTTCACGTCGACATCCCAGACTCGGTTCTCCCAGCAACAGCCTCCGCCGGGGCAGTCGGGAGCTTGGTACGTGTACCAGTGCTCGGGCCAGGGCTATGCCGACGCGCTGTACCGGCCGCCGATCTGGATTCCCGACGGGCCCCAGCCGGCTCCCTCGCCGGAACAGGTGGCCAAGCAGGCGTACAACCAGTTGCGCCTGCCGTCGCCCCAGATTCACGCCTCGCCCGCGGAGACGCAGTTGGTTAACTTGCCGACCTGGTTGTGGATGGACCCCGCGCAGTGGCGTCCGCGATCGGCGACCGCGTCTGTGCCTGGAGTTTCGGTGACGGCGACAGCAGTTCCGAACTCGGTGACATGGTCGATGGGTGACGGGTCGACGGTGACGTGCCCCGGAGCGGGAACACCCTTCCCGTCCGGAGCCGACCCGCGGTCGGCGTCGCCGGACTGCGGGCACACGTACCACCAAACGTCGCAAGGCAAGCCGGGAAACGCGTATCCGGTCGCGGCCGAGGTGAGTTGGACGGTGACCTGGTCGGGAGCAGGGACAGGCGGATCCTTCCCGAACCTGACGACGACCTCGACCGCCACGTTCGCGGTCGCGGAATCGCAGGCGCTCAACAACGCCCCCAACTAGGAAATTCCACGGTTTTCTCTAGACAGTTCGAATAGCTGATTTCGATCAACGGACACCCCGTCGTTCCGCATGGAATGGGGTGCGGGTACCGCATTGCTTGGAGGCGCCCGATGTCTACATCCACATCGACCACCGAACCCTCCCAGGGGCCGCCGGCTCCGTCCCGCTCCTGGGTAGGGCGCAAGCCTGGCGAGCCCGCGCGGATCGCACGGGGAACAGGGCGGCGCCGGGTGCCGTATCTGGTGCTGGGGGTGCTGCTGGTGCTGATCTGTGTGGCGGGTGCGGTGATCACCGTACTGCAGGTTGGCAATCGGGAGCCGATGCTGAGCCTGGCGCGACCGGTGCACGTCGGCGATGTGCTGACGCCACAGGACCTAAGGCAAGTTCCGTTGTCCTCGGATTCGGGAACGGATCTGGTGCCAGCCAGCCAGGCGGCCACGGTGCTGGGTCGTCCTGTCGCGTACTCGCTGCCGGCAGGGACCTTGCTTCCCCGCTCGGCCTTCGGTCGTCCGCAGGTGCCGCCGACGGGCCAGGCGACGGTGGCTGTCGCGGCGAAACCGGGACAGTTTCCTCCCGACCTGGCGCCGGGCACCACGGTGTCGGTGATCGTGGTTCCGGGTTCGGGCAGCAGCACGTCTTCGACCCAGAGTCCGGCCTCCGGTGGTCCGTGGTCGGCGGTGGTCACCAGCGTCGGGGCGCCGAGCAGTGATCAGTCCACGGTGGTCTCGTTGCAGTTGCCGGTGACCAGTGCCCGGCAGGTGGCCGCAGTGCCGCCCGGACAGTTGTCATTGGTCGCCGTTCCGGCTGGGGGTCAGTGATGCTGGTCGGGCTGTGTTCAGTGAAGGGCTCGCCGGGGGTCACGACCGCGGCTCTCGCGATGGCCGCCCGGTGGCCCGGCGGTGATCCGGTCGTGGTGGAAGCGGACCCGGCGGGCGGTGATCTCACCGCCCGGTTCCGGCTTCCGGCCACGCCCGGAGTGGTGTCGTTGGCCGCGGCGGCGCGGCGGCAATCGTCGGCAGAGCTGCTGGCGGAGCACTGCCAGCGCCTTCCCGGAGGGCTGCGAGTGGTCGTCGGTCCCGTGGCGGCCGAGCAAGCGCGGGCCGCGTTGGGGGTGCTGACGAACCGCGGGCTTCGCGCGCTGTGGGCTACCGCTCGGTCCCCGGAGTCCGCGGTGTTGGTGGATGTCGGGCGGTTGGACGCGGCCTCCCCAGCATTGCCACTGGTTCGCGGGGCGGACGCGCTGATGGTGATGACGCGGCCCCGAGCCGACGAGTTGTCCCACGTCGCGACCCTGCTGGAGTCGGTGTCGACGTGGACCCCCACGCCGGGCCTGGTCTTGATCGGCGATGGCTACAGCCGCACCGAGGTGGAACGGGAACTGGGAGTCCCGGTTATGGCCTCACTTCCGGACGATCCGCAAGGCGCGGCGGTCCTGTGCGGACAGCCTCGGGGACGAACTCCGGATCGATCCGCATTGGGGCGCACCGCTGCTCGCCTGGACCGTACTCTGCTCGGCCACGTTCAGACGTCCCACACCAGCAACGACGAACTGAAGACCGCCACGACACCGGCGACAGGAAATGGGGAGGTGCCGTGATGACGACCGACGCGCACCGCTTTCTCAGTGGAACTGGCGAGCCTAGCTGGTCGTCACAGCCGATCAGTCCGGAAACCGGGCACGGGGAGAGCAACGACAGCCACCCCGGAGCAGCGGCGCTGCGGGCACGGGTACGTCAGGCGGTCTCGGAGGGACTGGCCGAACGCATCCGCGCCGATGAACAGGACGACCGCCCCGCGATGGACTACCCGACCCGGCGCACCCTGGCTGAACGGCTCGCCGCGGACGCCGCCGACGCCTACGCCAACGACGAGCTGACCCGTCCGAGCGGGGCCGGGTTGGTGCCGGATGAGGTGGAACGCCGGGTCGTGACGTCGGTGTTGGACGAAGTATTCGGCATGGGTGGCCTGCAGCCGTTGCTGGCCAACGAGGACATCGAGAACATCAACGTCAACGGTGCCGATCGCGTCTTCGTGCGGTATGCCGACGGCAGGCGGGCGCAGATGCCGCCGGTGGCCGACTCTGACGAGGAACTGATCGACCTGGTGCGGTCGCTGGCGGCGCGCTCTGGTGTGGAGGAGCGCCGGTTCGACCGGGGCTCGCCCGGGGTGAACGTGGAGCTGCCGGACGGGTCGCGGATGTTCGCGGTCATGGCCGTCACCGGCCGCCCGAGCGTGTCCATCCGGCGGCACCGGTTCCAACAGGTCACCCTCCCCCAGCTCCACTCGCTGGGCACGATCGACGCCGGCTTGGAAGCGCTGCTGTCGGCGATGGTGCGCGCCCGGTTCAACGTGCTCGTCGTCGGCGGCACCGCAATCGGGAAGACGACGATGCTACGCGGGTTGGCCTCGGCGATCCCGCCGGCCGAGCGGCTGATCACCATCGAGGACAACTTCGAGCTAGCGCTCGACCGCGACCCGGCCCACCCCGATGTGATCGCGATGCAAGCCCGGGAAGCCAACGTCGAGGGCGAGGGCGCGATCTCACAGGCCGAGCTGGTGCGGTGGGCACTGCGCATGTCCCCGGACCGGGTCGTCGTCGGCGAGGTCCGCGGCGCGGAACTCGTGCCCATGGCCAACGCCATGTCGCAGGGCAACGACGGGTCGATGGCCACCCTGCACGCCTCCACCTCGCGCGGGGCGTTCACCAAGCTCGCCACCTACGCCGCCCAATCCCCGGAGAGGCTGGGGCTGGAGGCGACCAACCTCCTGATGGCCTCCGCACTGCACTTCGTGGTGCACCTGGCCGAAGCCCGAGACGACAAGACCCGCGTCGTGTCCTCGATCCGCGAAGTCGTCGACGCCGACGAGAAGCAGATCATCTCCAACGAGGTCTATCGCCCCGACCCCACCGGCCGCGCGGTCCCCGGGGTGCCCTTGCGCACCGAGACCGTGGAGCGGCTGGCCGAGGCCGGGTTCGACCCGGACGTGCTGGAGCGTACCGAAGGATGGTGGCGGCCATGACCAGTTCTGTCCTACTGGCCGCGGTCTGCGGGCTCGGTGTGGCCCTCGGAGGGCTGTTGCTCGTGCTCGGGTTCCGTGGACAGGCTCCCGAGTCGGCCGCCAAGCCGTCGCGCTGGCGGGAACATCTTCATAAGCTCCGGGAAGGTGCCTCGGCCCGGCGAGCAGTGATCAGCCTCGCGGCCGGCCTGCTGACCGCTGTCGTCACTGGCTGGGTGATCGGGGGCGTGCTGACGGCGGCGGCCGTGTGGGCGCTGCCGCAGGTGCTGGGGCGGGATTCCGAGCAGGCGCGTAGGGCCGCCCGGATTGAAGCAGTGGCCGCGTGGACCGAGATGTTGCGCGACACCCTGTCCGCGGCGGCCGGTCTGGAACAAGCGATCCAGGCCACGGTCGACACCGCCCCGGCCGTGATCCGCGACGACGTCCGCGAGCTGTCGATGCGCATCGAGCGCGGGGACAAGCTCTCTGACGCGTTGGCGGGGCTGGCCGACGACCTGGCCGACCCCACCGCGGACCTGGTGATCTCCGCGTTGGTGCTGGCCTCGCAGCACCAGGCCCGCCAGCTCGCGGACCTCCTCGGGGAGCTGGCGATCGAGGCCCGCGAGCAGGTGTCCATGCGTTTGCGAGTCGAAGCCGGACGGGCGCGCACCCGCACCAGCGTCCGCGTGATCGTCGCGACCACGCTGCTCTTCGCGGCGGGGCTCGTCGCCCTCAATCGCGGTTACCTCGACCCCTACGACGGAGCGTTCGGACAGATCATGCTGCTGGCCGTTGGCGGGCTGTTCGCCCTCGCGTTCTGGTGGCTGGGCCGCATCGCTCGGATGCAGGAGCCCGAACGCTTCCTCACCCAACCGACGGCGGCCAGTGCGCGGATGGAGGTGCGCTTGTGATCACCACGGTCGTTCTCCTCGGTGCCGGGCTCGGTGTCGGCCTGTGGGCGCTGGTGGTATGGCTGCTGCCTCCGGCGCCGTCACTGGCCAGTGCGCTGAAGGCCAGCCGCATCCCCCCATCGCGCAAGCCCACGATCACCGACACCGACGCTGGCGGGTGGGCTGCACGATGGGGCCGCCCCGCGGTGCGGCCGTTGGCCGCACTCGGCTTGCCCAGCACCCGGCAGCAGCGTGATCTGCTGGTGCTCGGGCGGGCACCGGAAGCGCTGCTGGCGGAAAAGGGCGTGCTGGCCGTCGCCGGTGTGCTGCTGCCCAGCCTGGTCCCACTGCTGCTGTGGGCGGTCGGCGTGGGGTTGCCGTGGCAAGTGCCGGCCGTCATCGGCCTCGCGTGCGCGGCTGGCGGGTTCTTCCTGCCTGACCTGGATGTGCGACAGCAGGCCGAACGCAGGCGCACGTCGTTTCGCCATGCCCTCGGGGCCTACCTGAACTTGGTCCGGGTCTCGCTGGCCGGGGGCGCTGGGGTCGACGGCGCGCTCACCGACGCCGCCGAGATCGGCCAAGGGTGGGCGTTCGCCCGGATTCGCCGTGCGCTGACGACGGCCCGGATGACCCGGGCGACGCCGTGGGAGACGTTGCGGCAGCTCGGCGAGGAACTGGATGTGCGCGAGCTGGTCGAGTTGTCGTCCTCGGTGTCGCTGGCCGGCACCGAAGGCGCGAAGGTGCGGGCGAGCTTGGCGGCCAAGGCCGCGGCGATGCGCACGCACGAACTCACCGAGGCCGAAGGTGAGGCTCAGGCCGCCACCGAGCGGATGTCGTTGCCGGTGATCTGCCTGTTCGCCGGATTCTTGTTGTTCATCGCCTATCCAGCCGTCGCCACGGTGCTCGGCTCCTTGTAGATCCCGAAGGGAACCGCTGATGCTGAACTACATCCAGCTTGTCATTGCCACCACGCGGGCTCGGATCGACGCGATCCGGGCTGACGAACGTGGGTATTCCACGGAAACCGTGCTCGTGACCGCGTTGCTGGTCGCCGCGGCGATCGCGGTGATCGCGATCATCGTCGCCGCAGTCACCCGCAAGGCCAACGAGATCGGGGGCAACATGTGATGACCGCACGCCTTGCCCGCCGGTTTCGCGCATCGATGCGGCGGTTCCGCCGAGACGAGCGCGGTGCGGTCACCGCCGAGCTGGTGCTGGCGGTCCCGGCGTTGCTGCTGCTGATCCTGCTGATCGCGCAGTTCGCGATCTGGGCGCACGCCACTCACATCGCCCAGGCCGCCGCATCCCAGGCGCTGTCGGCGGCACGTGTGCAGGGAGCCAGCAGTGCCGATGGCCACGCCGAAGCCGCGGCGGTGCTGAGCCAGCTCGGCGCCGGGCCGCTGAAGAATCCGCACGCCACCGTGAATCGGGAACCGGAACAGTCCACTGTGGAGATCACGGGGCAAGCTGCTCCGGTCGTGCCGTTCCTGGACTTGCCGGTGCGGGGCCGCGCGGCCGGCCCGAGCGAACGGTTCGTCGTCCCGGGAGGAAACGGATGAGGTCCCTGCTGCGCCGACTGCATCGCGACGAACGGGGCTCGGTGGCTACCGAACTTACCCTGCTGGTGCCCGTGTTGATCGTGTTGCTGTTGTTTGTGGTCTTCTGCGGGCGTCTGGCTGATTCGCGGCTGCGTGTCGACGACGCTGCGCACCAGGCTGTCCGCGCGGCGACCTTGGCTCGCAGCAGTAGTCAGGCCAGCAGTGATGCGCACGCCACCGCGCAGGTCGCACTCTCCCAGGCCGGGGTGCGCTGCCAGAACCTGGGCGTGTCCGCCCAGCTCGCCGGTCTGCAGCCGGGCAGCACCGTGACCGTGACCGTGACCTGCGACATCGGGCTGTCGGATTTGGCGATGTTGGGGGTTCCGGGGAGTACCACGGCGGAGTCCACCGCGTCGTCGGTTGTGGACCAGTGGCGCGGGACCGACCCCGGAGGCGCGTGATGTTGGGGCGGTGGCAAGGGTTCGCACGCGACGAGCGCGGCCGGGTGACGGCGTTCGTGGTGGTGATCACCACGGCTTGTCTGCTTTTCGCTGGTCTCGTTCTGGACGGCGGGCTGGCGTTGGCCGCGAAGACGAAGGCGATCGGCCACGCCCAAGAAGCCGCCCGTGCTGGAGCCCAGGAGCTGGATCTCGCCTCCTACCGCGCCGGCGGCGATGCTCGGCTGGACCCGAGCGCGGCGCAGGCCGCCGCGCAGCGCTATCTCGGAGCCGTGGGCGCCACGGGCACCGTCACCGCCGATGCCACCACCGTTCGCGTGCATGTCGATGCACAGCAACGCACCCAAATCCTGGGAGTGATCGGGCTCGGCGAGATCGCCGTGTCCGCCGAGGGCCAAGCCCGCCCCGACCAAGGGGCGTTGGGAGGTGCTGGATGAGGCTGCTCACCCGCATCACCACCCGACTGCTGCGGCTGGTCGGCGCGCTGGCCGCACTCGCGGCACTAGCCGCGCTGCTGGTCGGCGTGCCCTGGGGATTGGTCACGTTCATCGGCTGGCCGCTGCCGGACCATCTGCCGACCGGCGATGAGATCGAAGCCGCCCTGCTCAACCCGCTGTCGGTCACCATGCTGCTGGACCTGTTGGCCTGCATCGCCTGGCCGGTCTGGCTCACCTTCGCCCTCGACGTGGCCCGCTGCGTTCCCGACGCGGTGCGCGGAGTGCGCCCGCCCGCGATCGGGCCGGTCCACGCCCTGGCCGGCCTGCTCGTCGCCGCCGCGGTCTTCGGGCTGCTCCCACCGCGAGCCCCGGTCGCCGCCGCGGGACCTGTTCCTCCGGTCCAGCCTGTCGCGGCCGTCACGGTTGAGCAGCCCGCACCCACTCTGTACTCCACGACGAACCACGCACAGCACACGAACGCCACGAACGAACCTGGCACCGTGATCGTGCAGCCCCCGCGCGCCGGGGTCTACGACAGCCTGTGGCGCATCGCCGAACGCGAACTCGGCGACGGCCACCGCTGGCCCGAACTCTTCGCCCTCAACCAGGGGCGCCCGCAACCCGACGGCGACACGCTCACCGATCCGCACCTCGTCCGCCCCGGGTGGGTCCTGCAACTGCCCGAACCAGTCGAGGACCACGCTCCGCCACCACCGCCGCAGGAACCCCTGCCGCCACCGGCACCCTCAGTCGAACCTTCGCCGTCCGTACCCGCGCCTCCACCGGCGGAGTCCGTCCCGGACCGTCACCACGCCCCGTCGGACGCCGTCGCTCCGACCTCGGGCACCGCCATCACGCTCACCAGCGGCGGCCTCGTCGCCGCCGCGCTGGCCGCCGCGGTGACCCTGGGGATGCTCATCCGGCGGCGACGGCGGATGCGGACCTACCAGCCCGGCAGCGGAGACCGCACCCCACCACCCGCACCCGCACCCGCGGTCCACGCGCTCCGACTGGCCTACGACGAATCGCACCTGGACAACACCAGCGAACCTGACGAGGCCGACCCGATCGCTCTTCCCTCTGCCGGTACCGACCTGCCCGACGCAGCAGCCGACGAGTCCGAGCCTGATCCGGCCGTGCAGGTCGGCATCCGTGACGACCGTGCCCATGCTCTCGACCTCGCCGCACTCCACGGGCTCGGGCTCACCGGGGCGGGCGCGGAAGCCACCGCCCGCGCTCTGCTGGTGCACCTGCTGGCGACCACGAACGCCACGGTGCTCATCCCCAGCGAGGACGGCCGCGCCTTGCTCGGAGACGCCCCTCCCACCTCGCCCCGACTGCGCGTCACGAACGGCCTGGACGAGGCCATTACCGTGCTCGCCGACCGCCAGGACCCGGACAGCACCGATGGCCAGGACACCGCACTGGACATCGTTCTCGTGTCCACCATCAACCAGCCCCACGAACCTCTGCAAGCCGTCCTCGACACCGGGGCCGCCCGTGGGACGGCGGCCATCCTGCTCGGTCACTGGCCCGCGGGCGCCACCGTCCGCATCCGCGCCGACGGGATCGTCACCGGCGCCAGCCCCGCCGTAGGCGACCTCCGCGGCGCTCGGCTGTTCCACCTCGACGCCTCCGACACCCGCGATCTCCTCGACCTGCTCACCGACACCACGAGCGGGGGGTCGGCAGACACCGTGGACCCCACCGAGGCGATCCTTGCCGACGACATCGACGACGAACAGGACCTCGGTGCCGACCCCCCGGTCAACGATCATTCCCACCTGGACGAGCACGACGTCGAGGAAGACCAGGCCACCGAAGCCGCCGCCGTAGACGAAGTCCAGGACCCAACGGCCTCCGACACGCCGTCAGCCACCGAGGAACGCCACGATCCCGTTTTCGATACCGCTGACCGGCCCGCGGACACCGAGCTGGTCACCGCCGACAGCACCCCTGAGCCTCCGGACCGCCCCCTGAGCCTGGCGGTATTCGGCCCGCTGATCCTCACCTGGCATACGGCGGACGGCACCGACCGGGACCTCACGTCCGCGCTTGCGCCCAAGCACAAGGCACTGCTGGTGTTCCTCGCACTGCACCCCAACGGGACATCCCGGGGGGCCGTGCGCGAAGCGCTCTGGCCCGAGGCCCGCGGACGCCGCCCCTACAACGCCTTCTATGCCGGACTGTCCCAGATCCGCAAAGCCCTCGCCGACGCCACCGACGAGCAGACCGCCGACCTCATTCTCCAGCACGAGGAGCACGTCTCCCTCAACCCAGACCTGGTCGCAGTCGACTACTGGCAGCTCAACCAGGCCGAACACGACCGGCACATCGCCAGCACCGATGAGCAACGCTTCGCCGCTTGGTCCCGAATCGCCGCGCTCTACAACGGCGAAATCGCCGAAGGCATGTCAGCCCTCTGGCTCGACGGCCCCCGCGAAGCCGCACATCGCACCGTCGTCGATGCACTCGCCGGCATGGCCGCCCACTACCGCGGCCACGCCCCCCAACAACAACTCCAACTGCTCGAACACGCCCGGCTGCTCAACCCGGAAAACGAGGACATCTACCGCGACATCATCCGCGTGCAAGCCGAACTCGGACACATCGACGCCATCAGCCGCACCATCCACCTGCTCACCACGACCCTCGCCGACATCGGCGAACGACCCGACCCCAGCACCCTTACCCTTGCCCGCGCACTCCAAGCACGCCACCACCGGGCAGCCAGCTGAGAGGAAGAGCCCTACTCTCCCGGCGGCAGTCTTGGTTGCCAGCCAAGGAAAGTCCGCCAATCGACGGCAGACGACACAATATCCCACGAGGTTCGATCGACGAAGCGTCCAGCGACCGGCTCTTCTCGCGAGACACGTGACAGTTGATCGTTAATATCCCTCAAAATGTCCGTTGAGGACATTGCATCGTCGACCCAAACATCGAAACATCTCCCGACTTCACGGAAACGATACCCTTCCTTGCGGCGCAAATAGATCTTTTGACTCTTAGCCCACCACAGGTATCCCTTGACGACATCATGTTTCGCTCGCAGGTCAATCCAGCCGATGATGTGGTTGAAGCGCCAGATACTCGTTTCCTCAGAATGATAGTAGCCCGTGATTCCGATCAGTCGACCTTGATCAACTGTTCCTCCCCGCTGCACGGCTCGCTCCTCGAATGGAGCAAGCAGCTTTTCCTTCATTCGGTAGTGCGCGTCTTCCGCCTGGTCGTAGACTGGGATATCGAAGAACCTGCACGCGTCCGGCTCCTTCTCATACCAAGGGGTCACATACGACCGGGAGCTATTCTTCGCCCGCAGCTGCTTCCTCATATCGAAACTGTAGACCATTCACGCTTGACCCACCCCGCGCCCTCCCCGATGGATGACAAATGACCTCGTCGAGATCGGCAACTCGCACTGCCAGAGAGCAGATTGGGCGATGTGGTTTAAGCTCCACCGATCCAGAACATCCATGCCTACTCATCTACCTACTCATGCGCTCACTCATGCGCTCACTCATCTACCCGATAAGCAGGAAGCCCCCTCGCGCCACGTTGTCGCAGTTCAGCGCGTCGCTGGCCCTTCCTGAGCCTACCCAGCCTCGGTGCCCCACGGGAACCTGCTGACGACTGGGAGGAATATGAAGGAGCGCAACAAGAAGCGGTGTGGCCGACAGCGTGTCGGATGAGTTCCATTTATGAGAGCTAGCGCTTCGCCTGCGGGATTTCGGACATCCAATTCTCGTCATTTTTCTTCCATCCCCCTTCCTTTGTCCATTCGGCCTCGCGGTCGTCGCACTCGATTTCCCTTTCTGGCCTCGAAACTCAGCCCTGCCTGACATGCGCGAACCCGCTTGTCCAACCTCGAAAAATCCGAACGGAAAAGTAGGCCCTATATAGGTTGTGCACTTGCGGAGCCGGCGTTACGATAGATTCATCGGAACGCAAGGAAAGAACCGAGAAGTTCCGAACATCGCGGGTAGGGATTGGCACCCCGTTATCCCCGCAGTCGCAAACATCTCCCTGAAAGGCGTTCTCATGACTTCTGTGAACGTGGAAGCCTGGTCTCACAGAGACGGCTGGCTGACTGTCGACACACAAGAGTGGATCAACGATCGCGGCGATTTCGCGCAGGACCTCACGGAGGACCTGCGCGACTGGATGGACGAGAACGTCCACGACTGGCCGCATGACAGCGTGATCGCCGCCTGGGTAGAGGCTCGGACTGGGGAACCGCCGGCCGGTCTGCACGGCGACGGCGATCTGTGGCACCACAACCTGTGCAACTTCTCCGATCACCTCATTGACGATCTTGGCTTCGTGGTGCTGTCGTCTGCGAAGTTTGGCGACTTGATGATCACCGTGAGCGATCACCACGGCTGCTACGTTTCGCCGACCGTCTATCGCTCCACTGTGGACGAGCTGGAGGAGTGGGCCGACTACTCCGACGCAACCGGTGAGTGCGCCAACGGGCACCGGTGGCAGACGCACGACACGGTGAACCTGCACGCCTGGGACGGCGCCGACCTGACCACGTATCGCGTGCCTAACCTGGTCCGCGTGCCGTTCGGCGACCGTGACCGCGCCTATGTGGCCTGCCCCACCTGCGGCAAGGCTGTGCGGTTCGACAACCGGTTCTAGCCCCTCGCGCGGTCGGCCGCGCCCCCGATCCCTGCGCGTGCAGCGGCCGGCCGCACCTCCCCCGCTGTTCTCTCTCCTGATCTTCGCTTGTGAGGTGTGTTGTGTTCGTCCTGTCCGTCAACGGCGAGATGATCTCTACCGACTTCGACGACGACTCGTCGATGATCACGTTCGAGAACGCGGAAGACTCCGCATGGCGGTGCGCCGCGTGCGGTGAGGCGCTGTCTGAGGAGGTCGACGGGTACGCCGACGAATCCGGGTCGCTGGTCTGCGACGCCTACGACCCGTACGACGACCCCGAGACTGACGACATTGAGACGGCACCGGACTTCCGTGAAGGTCCGCACCGCGTCGAGCGGGTGCCGCTGGCCTGGGCCAACGGCGCGACGATCCGCACGGACCCCGATGAGGACTCGATCACAGTCACGGTGTCGGTCGGTGATCCACGCGGCGCGTTCGCCTTCACCGTGCGCCGCATTCCCGACGACGCACCGACGAACGGCGGCCGGTTGATCATGCACACCCCATACCCGGGGGAGCCCATGCCGCACCGCGACCTGATCGAGGACCACGCCGGAACTTACTGGGTCAGCTGACCGCACGGCGGGGCGCCCGCCTTTGCCGGACGCGCGGCGCCCCGTCCCCCCCGGGGGTCGGTCGCTGCCGACCGTCGCCCCTCTTCCTGCTCCTGAATCCTCTTCCGTCCCTTTGTGGAGGCGTTCGCGATGACTTCTGCCACCAACACCAGCACAACCACCGTTGCACCTGCGCCGAGCCTGGAATGCCGCACCGACCGTGCCACCCTCGTGCACGCCTTGACCACCGTGGGCATTGGCGTGGCGCGTCGGCCGATCGTTCCCGCGTTGGGCGGCGTTCTGCTCGACGGACGCGACGGTCACCTGACCCTGACCACCACCGACTACGAAACCGCCGTGTCCGTGCGCGTGCCCGACGTGGTGCGCACCCCGGGCCGGCTGCTGATCGACCACGCCGAAGCAACCAAGTTGCTCGCCGCGTTGGTCAAGGGCACCCGCAAGCGCGACGCGGACACCATTCCGGTCACCCTTTGGACCACTGTGGACGGAAGCGCCGTGCTCGAACTGGCCGGCTACACCATGCCTGTCACCACGTACCCGGCCGAGGAGTTCCCCACGCTGCCCGAGACTCCGCCGACCGTGGCCGAGGTCAACCGGGATCGGTTCGCCACCGACGCGGCGCGCGTGTTGGTCGCCGTCGGCACCGACGACACGACCCCCATGATCACGGGCGTTCACATGCAGACCGCGCCCGGTGCCCTCACGCTCGCCGGCACCGACCGCTACCGGCTGGCCGTGGCCGAGGTCCCCGCGACGACAGCGGCCACCGAAGGCCACTCGGTGTCCTTCCCGGGCCGCGTCCTCTCGGCCGTGCTCAAACACTGCACCGCCGACCGGGTGCGCCTCGGCCTGGACACGGCCGGCGACTGGGTGTCGCTGTCCTGCGGCGCCCTGACCGTGCTGACTCGCCCCGTCGACGCGCAATTGCCGGACTATGAGCGGCTGTTTCCCGAGGTGGCCCTGACCGCACGCGCTGACCGCGCCACGCTCACCCAAGCCACCACCCGGGCAACGGCCGTTCTGGAGGCCAAGAAACACACCCGGGACGGCCGCACGGCGGCACAGGTGGCCGTGACCGTCGACCCAACCGGGTCGGTCTCCATTGCGCCCGTGCTCGGGGAGCATGCCGACGCGGTGACCGCGCCGGATCACCCCGCCGAGGTCGACGGCGCTACCGACACCGTGCGCGTGCTGTTCGCCGCGTCCTACCTGCGCGACGCCTTGAACACCCTCGACGGCGACACGCTCACCATGCAGCTGGCCACCGTGACGCGCCCCGTGTTGTTCACCGCCACCGATGCCCCGTGGTACCGGCACCTCCTCATGCCGGTGCGCCCCTCGGAGTCCTGACCCGCCGGTCCCCGGGGCGGTGCCCGCCACCGCCCCCGGGGACGTCACCGGACCGCGCCGATCACACGGCGACGCGCCCGCAACGGTGCCTGTCTCCGTAGCTCACCACTGTCCGAAATGGAGTAACACGGTGTCTCACTTCGTCCTTTTGATCACCGACCTGACCGCCGTACACAACGAAATCGCCTGCCACGCACGCAGTGTCCGACTCGTCACCCGGGAACCGCACCAGCTCACCCGCCATGACTGGGACAGCGCCGCCCTGGTGCTGGTCGACGCCCAAACCGCCCCGATCCTGCGCGCCCGGCCCGAACCGCTGCCGCACCGCGACGCGGTGACCCTGCTGGTAGACCCCGAGGACCAAGCCGAATCCGACATGTACCGGCACGCCCTCGACCTCGGCGCCTCCCACCTGGTCACCGTCCCCGACGGCGCCAGCGCGTTGCGAACGCAAATATCGATGGTGGCCGAGAGTCCGCGCATGGTCGTGGCGATCCTCGATCCCGCCCCGACCGGCGAGACCGGCACGATCACCACCGCGTGCCTCGCTCTGGCCGGCGCGGCGGCCGGCGAACACCTCAGCCTGCTCGACGCGCGACGCAGCGGCGTGGACCTGCACGAAGCGCTGACGAGCACACGATTCGATCCGCCAGCCACTGGGCGGGGCAGCGTGCACGCCCTGTTCGCCCCCGACGAGCGCCCGCCCTCGGGGGAAGCGATCCGGCAGATGATGACGGATCTCGCCAATCAGCACGCGGTGACGCTGGTGCACCTCGACCCGCACCAGCCCCACACCCGAGCCCTGCTCGACGGTCTGGACCTGGTCATCGTCCCGGTGTCGAGTCGGACCGCCACGGGGCCTACCGCCCGGGACGTGGTCTCGGCCGCCCGGCGCCACACGCCGCACGTCCAGGTGCACATCACCGGCACCGACCCGCACGGCGACGTTGCCGAAGCGATCGCGGCCGGCGCGGGCGCCGGCTACCCGAGCATGAGCGCAAGCGCCCGAGGTGCCGCATCCGGCGAATCGGGACACGGGTCCGCCGCGCTTGCCGGCGGCAGTCATCACCGACGGCTGTGGGAGGTCATCGCTCGGCACCGACCCGGCATCGGGCGTACGACCTGATCAACGGTATTTCCGACCAGCCCACTGCTGCACAACTCCATCGCGAGCGGCGCGGGACGCCTGCCGACCAGGTGGACTACCCTGGCCTGTGCCTCCCTTCGGGGATGGTGCCCTTTCAGAGGGTTTGTGACAGGCCGGCGGACCGTGCCAACACCCGTTCCGGGTGGGTCCGCCGGCCCCACTTTTGGAGTCGCTGGGTTCTCCGTGTCGCTCACTGCCATGTCGGACTCGCGCACAAGAAATTCCGCGCCAAGGGCGACGAATTCTGGCCTCCCCTTCTCGACATGGCGCTGATTTCCCCCTTTCTGCATGGAGAATCGTCATGTTTCGAAAACTGGGGTACACCGAATTGCTGGGCCGACTGCTCGCAGCGATCAACGACGCCGACGGATGCCCCGACAATCAACCCAACCGCACCCCGGACCCGACCTCGCGCAACGATCTGCACGGCTTGCACGGCCACGTACTCGCCGGCCTTGGCCACACCGAGGCAGATGTGACCAGAGGGCGCCGCGCAGACAGCGCCGAGCGGATCTACGCGCTCGCTGGCTACGACCTCACGCCACGGGCCAGGACGCTGGCCCAGGTCAGCGACGAATACGACCGCAACGGCCAGAACTGGGCCGCCTGTTTGGACGCGGGCCTGGCGTTCGCGGCCCTGCGCAGAGAAGAACCCGAGGACCGTCACCTCGGGGATCTGACCGTGATCGCCACCGTGGCCTACCTCGCGCACCAGCACGGGCCAGACACCCGCACCGCGTCCGTACACCTCGGCGATCGGCCACGACTCTACGACCAGGACACCCCGGTGTCCTGGTCGGCTTCGCCTTCGACCTCTGGGGCATCAGCCCGGCCGACGTGGGCGACCTGGACGGACTCTGGGCCGCCGAGATCCTGCCCCGCCTCGGTTGGAAGCCCTCGGCCCGCGCCGTCTCCGTGCTGATCTCCACTCAAGCCTGCGAAGCCGCCGGCCATCCCTGGGGCGTCACCGCCCACATCGTGGCCACCGTGAACGTCTCCACCGACCCCACCACCGGAGCCGACCGATGAAAACCCACTGCGAACGCCCCTACCAGGCCATGATCACGGCCGCGGCGACCCTGCACAACCTGCCCCAAGACGCTCTGGATCGACATGTGCGAAGGCTTGCCATCGAGCTGGCCGACGCCGTACGCGATCTCGACTCCCGACTCCGCGCCGGCCTCACACCGCCACGCCCCTGGCAGCCAGCAATGCCCGCCACCACGCAGTCTCCGGTACCGGAAAGCGCGGACACCGACAACGAACCCGCCCAGACCGACGAACACGCCGAGGTCGGCAGCCACCCTAACCGCTGGACGACCGACACGAACACGCCCATCACGTGATCGACACCGACCCCTACGACGACTGAACCAGCAAGACATCCCGCATAGAGATCACAACAGCATTCGTCGTTTCCTGAGTTTTCCTATCTATTTCCCCATTCCTCGTCGGAGACACGTGTGTCCGACGAGGGTCGCGCAACACACGAGGAGGGCTGAACCGTGGGCCGATCCACCAAGCGCAGGCCGGCTCGACGCAACCCGGGACAGCACGCGATGGAGATCGCCCAGGCCGTCGCCACAGCCTGGAACAAGTCCGACCATTCCGGCCGCCGTGACGTGGCGTTGTCCGTGGTCGCCGCGCTGTCCCTCGCCGAGCAGCGCGACCCGCACGGACCCGACCTCACCGAGCAACTGCAATCACAGAGCGCGGAGGAGTTGGCCAGCACGCTGCGGCAGATCTACACCGCCCTGGTCAACGCTCGCCCCGACCTGATCCACCTGATCTATCCGCTCATGGAGTGGCTATTCAACGAAACAGACCCAGCCCTACAGCACGCGGCCAAGCACACCGCTGACGCCGCACTCCGCGCCGGCCAACTCGACCTAACCGGAACCGACAGCCGGTACGACACCGACCTGCTCGGCGTCGTGCTCGCCCTTCTGAAGTCAGACAACGCAACCGGTGCGAACGCGCAGATCTACACGCCCGACCCGATCGCTGACGCGATGAGCTACATGCTGCTGGCCGGCATCAACCCGGCCCGCGAGGGCCAGAGCGTGATGGACCCCGCGGTCGGCACCGGTGGGCTGTTCCGCGCCGCCGCGCAGGTGATGCGCAGCAACGGCCAAGACCCTGCTACGGTGAGCTGGTACGGCGCGGACATCGACGACCTCGCCATCGCCGCCTGCGCTGTCAACAGCCTGCTGTGGGGCCTCGGCCCACGCACCCTGCTGTGCGTAGCCAACACCCTGACCGAAGGCGACTGGGCAACCCGCGCGGAGGCGCAACGCGAGGAGATCGTGAAACTCTCCGAGACCATCCGACGCGACAAGCTCATGCTCGCCGCCGTCCGCGCCGCACAACACCTCACCGAGACCGTCACCACCGGGGAAGACACCCAAAGCGGCGACTCAGCAGCGTCCTGATCATGTACCGTGCCGGTTGGTTCCGTGCTGTCAGCGACCCCCAGGCCGACAGCACGGAACCAACCGGCATCGCTAGCAGGGCTCCGCTGCAAGGACACGATCAGCACGCCATGACGGTCACATCCGCCCATGCACGGTGAACACCGCGCCGACGTCAGGGCCCAAGCTGGCTCTGGCCACACAGCCGTGGTGCTGATTGGTCATGGTAAAACGCGACGGGATCGACCGACTGATTGCCGACGTCGATCTGGAAATGCAAGTGCGATCCGGTGGATTCACCTCGGTTGCCGACTTCCGCAATTAACTGCCCTACCTGGACTTTTTGCCCCACATGCACCTGGTTGTGCTCGTTGTGTCCGTAGGTGGTGATCACGCCGTTCGCGTGCTCGATGCGGACCCAGAGTCCGTAGCCCGTCGCGGGCCCGGAGTCGATCACGGTGCCGCTGCTAGCAGCGACGATCGGGGTACCGATTGGCGCGGCGATATCCTGTCCGCGGTGAAACTCGCCGCCGCGTGATCCGAATCCCGATGTGCAGGTACCGCGCGCCGGCACGGTCCATCCTCCTTGCTGGGGCGCACTCTGTTGTGCCGCCTTATAGGCGTTGGCCTGGTCGAGCACTTTGCGCACGTACCAGTCAGCATGGTTGTACGTGAAGATCGCACCGTACAGATCACCTCGGTCCGCGCCGGACATGCAGAGGTAGAACGAGGCAGCATAGATTGCGTCGTGGACGTTGTATCGCGACGGTGGCGTGGAACCGCCTGGCGGAATGTGTTTCCCTTGCTTTGCGGATTGATCGAGCACCCATCTGAAAGTCGGCTGCAGGAACTGCATCGGCCCACCAGCGTGCGCGAAATTCTCTCCACTATGGACACCGTCGGCATTGAGGCGACCATGATTGGTCTCAATTTTTCCGACTGCTGCGAGGATAGTCCAGTCGAGACCGGAACATGTTGTGGCGGCTTGCTGGTAGAGCGCGAGGTAGTTGCCGGGGATGTCGGCCAGTGCGGCGGGGCTGGGTTGGCTGCTGGCTGTGGAGTTTCCGCCGCCGAAAATCGCGGCGACGACTCCGGACACAGCAGCGGCGATGATGGCGATCAAGGCCACCACCGCGAACATCGCTGTGGCCGCGATTTTGGCCATGAACGGATCACCTCATCGGGTTCCAGGTCAGTTCGTCGGCCTGCCAGGGCGGCATCGGCGCCGGCGGGCTCAACCGCGGAACGGGGCTCGGATCGGTGCCGCTGGTGTCCGCAGAGCTGGGATCGGTGCTCGTGCCCGTGGAGCTGGCCGGTCCTTCGAGGTGGGGCCAAGCCGAGAGCAGGCTGATCAACCGATGGCGGCCGGCATCGGTGTGGTGCAGGGGAAGCCACACCTCGTGGGCCGGGCTGCCTGCGGTGCGTAGGTGTTCGGCGGTGGTGGTGGCGATCGGCAGCTCGTGCCGCCGGGGATCAGTGCGCAGGTGCTCGGCGAGGTGTCGTCGCGCGTGGGCTTCCCGGGCCGGGGTGGCGAAGACCGCGAGCAGCGGGGTCACGATATGCGTCGCGGTGGCGAGCTTGGTGTAGCCCGGCAGTTTCGAGACGAACCGGCTGAGTTGGTAGCTGCCGGTGTCCCATTCGAGGAACCATTCGATCTCGCGGCCTGCTTCGTGCCAGCGGCCGTAGCCGTCGGGGCGGACGTGGTCGCCGAAGTGCCGGGTGCAGCGGGCTTCGGACCACCACGCCGTGACCGCGCGGTCGGTGCTGGCGTGGGCAAGCGCGTCGGCCAGGAGCGCGATGAAAAAGTCGTTGACGCCCATGAGGTGGGCCAGCCGCAGGCTGTAGGCGATGCCGACCGAGCGTTCGGGGCGGAACTTCAGGTCCTTCGAATCGAGCCCGTCCTCGTGGGCCAGCAGGTGGGCGCCCGCGGTGTCCAGGACGTAGCACATGGGGGCTCGGCCGCGGCCGATGTAGGGCTGGAAGCGGTCCAGCACCCGCCAGGTGTAGAGCTTCTGCAAGCGGTGGTTGGCCGAGCGCCGCGAGCCGAAGGCGATCGCCGCGATCTGTGGGGAGGTCAGCACCCGGTGCTCGGCGAGCATCCGGGCCAGCCACCGGTCGCGGGCAGTGAGGTGGGCGGCGACCTGGGCTTGGTGCTCGGTCGAGGCCGCGAAGCGCAGGCTGGGCCGTTCCGGCATGGGAGCGCGCATGTCGCGTTGCTGGTGATGGGCGAACAAGGTCGTCCTCCTCGGGATGGAATGCAGGCAGGAAGAAGGGCGGTCCTCCCGGTGTTGGGAGGACCGCCCCGGGGACATCAGGAATCAGGCCGCGCGACGTGCGCGACGCGGGTCCGTGCCGGTGGTCCCTGAGCCGTCGCCGGTGTCCTCGGCACGGGGCTCCACTGGGCGCGTGTGGGCCGCGGCGGCTTTGCGTACGGCCTTGGATCGCCCGGGAATGGCCGGCTGGAGTGGTTGGGTCGTCACCGTGAACGGCTGGGTCTCCTCACCGCCCACGACCAGCCGCGCGGCAGCGTGATACACGCCGAGGTGCGCGAGGTCGTGATCGGAAACCCGCGGTGCGGTGTGGCGGGCCAGTTCGCGGGCGTCTTCCGGGCTGGCGGTGAAGAACACCTTGCTGCGGGCGTTGGTGGAGATGCCTTCCTTGAGATCCTTGGGAAGCTGCCCCAAGTGCTGGTGCGCCAGAGTCATCGAGAGCCGATAGCCACGCGCCTCCGCCAACATGTCTTCCATCGCATACGGCAAATTCAGGAAGTTGTGCGCCTCGTCGACATACAGTCCGGCGTCGCGGCGTTCGCGCTGGGCCAGTGCGGCGCGGGCGGTCGTGGCCTGCCAGACCCGCGCCACGATCAGCGACCCCAGCAGCCGTGTGGTGTCCTCCCCGAGACTGCCCTTCGGGATGCGCACCAGACACAGTCCACCGTCCAACGCCTTGGACAGATCCACAGTGGATGGTCCTTCGGCCACGGCCTTGACCACGAACGGCCGCAACAGAAACGCGCGCAACTTGTTCAGCAAGGGGGCGGTCGCCTGGGCACGAGCCGCATCCGAGAGTTGGTCGTACCAGTCCCAGAACCCCCGCAGCGTCGGGTCGACGGATACTCGGTCCCGGTGCCGCGCCCGCGTGGCGGGGTCGGTGAGGAGCTGGGGCAGTTCGGCCAGCGTCGGGGTGTCCGAGGCGGCCCGCAGGGTCAGGCACCCCGCGCGGAGAATGTCCTCGGTGCGTGGCCCCCACGCCGAGGCGAACACCCGGGAGAACACCGACACCAAGTTGTCGACCGCGGATTCCTTCGGCCCTTCCAGCGGGTTCAGACACGGGGTCGGCCCGCGGGAGTCGGCATCGAAGAGCACCACCTTGTCGGCGGCGTGTTCGGGAAGCCGCTGCAGGACGTCGGTGATCAGGTCGCCCTTGGGGTCAATGACCACCGCCCCGCGCCCGTACTCGGCGTCGGCGAGGATCATCCTCGCCAGCATCGTCGACTTACCCGACCCGGTGGCGCCGAGGACATGCAGGTGGTGCCGCGCGTCGGAGACCTGCAGACCCACCGGGCGTGCGTGGCCGGTGTCGGACACTCCGACTGGGCGGATCAGCTCACCCTCGGTGGGCGTATTCGGCGGGGGCGGCACCGCCCGCGCTCCGGCACGGGCCAACCCGGGTAGTGCCTCGTCGGTGGGAAGGTGGGCCACGGCCGCAAGCTCGCGCACCGACAGCAGGTCACCCCGCCGCAGGCGGCGACGTGCCAAGGTGCGCACGGGGGTGCGCAACCGTCGACGGCGGTAGTGGTTGTGCTCGGTGAACCCGGAGAACGCGGACGCGATGGCGTGGGCGCGGCCCCGCACCTGCTCACGTACTCGCGCGATCTGCTCGCCTGGGGTCTCGATCGGCACCGTCGTGGCCACCACGTACCGGATCAGCGTCTCCCACTGCGCCCCGCGCTGTTTCCCGACGATCGCGCGGTTCTGTGCTTGGAACTCCAGGGACGTCTGCGGGTCCAGCTTCGACTGGCTGCTCGACGGTTTCATGCCCGAAGGGCCTGGCGTGAGCAAGTCGAGCAGCCGGCCTACCAGGTGGGTGGACCGTCCGGCGTTGAGATGGCGGGCGGCTCGCCGCGCCTGCTTGACCCGCCGCCCGGTGACCGGACGGGTCAGGACCTGCACGCACGCGGTGTCGCGCACACCGAGTCCCACGGGAGCGCCCAGCAGGGCACGGAGGGGGTCGGCGTCGAAGTCGGTGCGGATGGGCAAGGCTTCCGACCGGGCCAGGCGCAGCGTGCCGCCGGTGACCAGTTGCCGGCCCCCCTCGTCCGGGGCCGCGGGGATCGGCGGGTCGGCTTCGTCGGTGGAGGTGTGAGCGCCCGGCCAGGCGGCTTCGACGGCGCGTTCCACCATGCCTGGGGGCACCGCGCCCGGTACCCACAGCCGGATCTGCACCCCGTCATGACCGAACACATATTCCCAGGTCAAATGGGGTTGCCCCGTGGTCAGGCGCTGCACCATCGGCCGCACGAGCCCGACCAGGTTCGACCACACCGCTTCGGCACCGTCGGCGTCGACTGTGGGTGGCGCCAGGATGGTGATCACCCGGGACCGTTCGTGCAGCGCGTCCTGGCAGCGGAGGAACCACCACCGCCGCAGGAGTCCCAGCCCGGTCGCCACGAGCGCGATCGCAGGGACCGCGATCAGCCCCCAGGTCTGCAGCCACGACCACACCTGTTCCAGCACAGCCTGAATCACGCCCCACGGATCGGTCAACAACCTCCCCAGTGGACTGTCTATGACGGACGGACTTGCGAAATCCATGCGAGGAATCTCCTTCCTGTCAGGAGAGAAGGCGTCGGACTCGGTTGTGCTCACGCGGCTTGGTCGTCGGGCTCCGGGACAATGCGTCCGCGAGCCGATGGGGCACTGGTGATCGGACGAACTGCCGCGTCTCCGCGAGTGCGGCGGTGTGCGTCGACTTCGGCCTGCCATTCCGAAAACCGACGTCCGGCCAGCTTCTTCAGGAAGTGCGGGATGTTGTTCGCCGCAACGCCGACCAGATGGGGGCCGAGCACCGCGAGCAGGTCCGAGGCTTCCTGGGACGACCAGCCCGCCTCGACGATGGCGTCTTCGTCCGGGAAGACATCGGCCACTCGATCCACCGCGGGGTCCAGCAGCACGTCCTGCGTCCCGCCATAGGAGTAGACCCACAGGAAGTTCTCCGGAGGGTCCGGCTCCACCACCGTTTTGAACCGCCAAACTTCCTTGGTGTAGGCGTAGAAATTGGTGTCTGGACGTGCCCGCATGATGCGCAGCCAAGACTCCAGGTACGGGGCGCTGAAAAAGTCGCCTGAGTCGTGGATTCTGATCCAGCTACCGCGGAATTTCGGTGCGGCCAGCTCGGCGAGCATGGCCTGCTCCCATCCGGTCAGGTCGTCGAGGACGAACCGCAGGTTCGATTCGTGCTTGGCCCGCACCGCGGGCCAGGTGTAGGTGCCGTGGCGGGCGTAGCAAACGTGGCGGCAAATCCCCGCGCTGGGGCAGGTGTTGTAGGTGCGGCCATCGGGCAGGCGTCCGGCCCAGGCGGGCAGGGACCAGTTGTGCACGCCGATGGCCCGCATTTCCCGGTTCTGAGTCAGCAACCGACGCGGGCGCCCGGCAGAGGAAGTCTCTGACGGGCCGTGGGCAGATGAAGACATGCGTGTCCTCCGTGGAAATAGGGACAATTCAAGAAACTGAATGACAATCCACAGTGGATCGTCAGATGACGAAGGGGTATTCGCGCTTACGCCGGATCGTCGTCGCAGCGAGGCTGGGGCGTGCCGTCGGACCGGAATCGGTCGGAACGTCGGTGCTGGCGACGCCGGCGGTAGCGATCGAGGCTGACGACCTTGGTGTGGGCGCCGTCGGCGTCGACAGTGACGAGCTGGGCGTACTCGACGTCCCGTCGGCGACGGACGTACCGCACGCACGCGTGGACCAGTGCTCGTACCCCGAAGACGACCACGCCGCCGATGAGGTACCCAGCGATCACAATCACCGCGCAGGCGACCCAGATCACGGCCATCAATCCGGCCGCCAGCGCGAAGACAGGGAGGAAGTCGTGGACGAGGATGTCCAGGAACGAACCGAAGATGTCCTGGTCGACTACTGGGGTGGCAAGTAGGGAAGACACGGGCATTCCTCCTTGTGTGCTTCAGTCGTCGAGAAGAAGGTCTTGGGAGCCGCCGATATCGGCGAATTCGCTTGTCTCGTCGGGGGATTCGGACAGCGAGGCCAGTTCGGCTGGGTCCGTTGCGGGAAGTTCCCGAAGTTGGTGCTGCCGCGAGGTTCTGCGATGTCGCTGCAGGCCAGGCCAGGAGGGGATCACTCGATGGGGGCCGGTTTCTGGCAGATCGTCAGGATTGTCGACGGGTTGCCGATGTGTATGACACATGGTCGTCTCCGGTGATCTGAGGTGTTCATGGCTGTTGAACTGGCGGTGGTCCGCTCGCTGGGCGGGCCGCGGAAGCTGAGCACAGCTGAAGAGCTGGAGGATTTTGAGCAGGAGCTGGTGGATCAGTACTTGCTCGCGTCAGTCGGCGCCGGTTTCGGCGACAGCTCGGTCGGTCATGACCGTTCGGTGATCTTCGAGTTCATCCGGTTTTTGGGGCGTCCGGTGTGGACCGCGCAACCGCATGATGCGGACCGGTTCCTGACCTATCAGCGCAAGGACCTCGGCAGAGCGCGGCTGACCGTGCAACACAAAGCGTGGGCGATCAGCCACTTTTTCGATTTCCTGCTCATGCGATACCAGGGCGACGTTCATGCCCTGACCGGGCATGTGGTCATCCAGCCGATCGATGAGTACAACCGGCCGGCCAAGGCCGACTACGGGGCTGCGCGGATTCCGCCTTCGCAGGACGAGATCGAGGCGTTGTTCGGCCGCTGGCGTGACGCGCTCGCGATGACGCGGAAGTTCCGGACCGCTGCGCGGGATTATCTGGCGGCGTCGTTGTGGCGCCGGGCGGGCTTGCGGATCCAGGAGACCTACATGCTCGACATTCGGGACTGGCGGCGGGATCTGGGCGAGTTCGGCAAACTGCACGTCCGGTTCGGCAAGGGCAGCCGCGGTCGTGGACCGAAGACCCGGCTGGTTCCCGCGATCAACGGTGTGGCGGAGTTGCTGGACTGGTGGCTGATCGACGTGCGTCACCAGTTCGACGACGACTGGGCCGATCCCGACGCCCCACTGCTGCCCAGTGAACGCCGCGATACGCATACCGGGGGCTGTAAACGGGTCTGTGATCAAGCGTTGCGGGATGGGCTTGCCTCGGCGACCGAACAGTGGCTGCCGAAGTGGGCTGGTGCGCTGACACCGCACGTGCTGCGGCACTTCTGCGCCTCGTCGCTGTATGTCCGCGGCATGGATCTCAAGGCACTCCAAGAGATTCTGGGTCACGAGTGGTTGTCGACCACGACCCGCTATGTCCATGTTCAAGCGGATCACGTGGAGCGGGCGTGGTCTGCGGCCAACGAGCGCGTGGCCGCCCGCCTGACCGTGGGGAAGGGATGAACCGATGCGGTGGAACTTGCGGATGAAAGCCGCTGAGGCCGGGATCTGGAAGTCGACGGAGATGCGACACCGTCTCGCCGAGGCCGGTTTGGAGATCAGCCACGGGAAAATGTCGAACCTGTGGGTCGGCGATCCCACCACGATCCGGCTCGACGACCTGGACGTGATCTGTGCCGTACTGGAGTGCACCCCGGCCGATCTGCTGCTGCCGGAGCCGGAGAAGGTCCAGGCACGTCGGCCGCGCCAGGCCGAGACCGGCACGGTCACCTCGTTCACACCGCGGCTGGGCCGGCACCGATCGGTGCCTCCGGCATGACCGGCTACCCGCGCCGGTGCCAGGTGTGTGGGCTGCGGCCACCGGCCATGCGAGAGATACCGTTCTGCTTCGCCTGCTGGCCCGGCGGTCCGGTCATTCCACCGCCATGCCGCAAGTGCGGCTCGGCCGAGAACTACTTCACCTCCGGGCTGTGCGCCCGCTGCCACTCGCACGCACCGGGCGAGAAATCGCCCCTGTGGCAGTATCCGGGCCTGCTCGCGCCGGGCAGCGTCGTGATCGCTTCGTGCCGGGATTGCCATGCGTGGGGCGCCACCCGCACCTACGGGTGGTTGTGTTCGGGATGCAAGTCCTGGCGCGAGACCCACTGCCGGTTCGCCGAGTGCCGCACCTGCGGGCACACCGCGCCTGTTGGCGAGGACGGATCGTGCCGGTTGTGCCGCAAAACGCGCAGCCTGCTTGCCCAGCAACTCGGCAAGCGTCCCCGTGACGTCAGCCTCGCCGAGGCCAACCAACGCGGGCAGCAACTGTTCTTCGCCAGCATGTGGCACCGCGAAGGACACGGAAAACGACCGTATATCAAGAAAACACGGCCACCCGATCTGTCGCTGCTGACTCCGGTGACTCACGAGCAACTCACGCTGCTTGACCTTCCCCGGGATCTGAAAGCGGGGATGCATCACGGATTCCCGCTCCCACCGGATACGGCGCGGGAATCCGCCTGGCATGCCTTCGTCCGTGACTACGCCGCCCAGCACGGGTGGGCCCGCACTGTCACCGAACGCACCCAACGCGCGATTCGAATGCTGCTGGGCATGCAGGACACCTCCGGAGCCGCGATCAGAGCCAGCGACGTCCTGCCGCTGTCGGGGATCCGGCACCCGGTTCGGCCGGTGCTCGACGTCGTGGCCGCCGCCGGCATGCTCGCCGACGACCGCATCCCCGCGATCGAGCGGTGGTTTTCCCTCCACATCGCCGAACTGCCCGCAACCATGCGCCACGAGCTCACCGTGTGGTTCGACATCGCCCGCCACGGCAGCACCACCCCGCCACGATTCACGCCCCGCGCGGAGTCCACAGTGCAAAGTCAACTTGCCTTCGCGCTCCCAGCCATCCGCGCCTGGGCACGCACCCACTCCTCGCTGCGAGAAATCGGCCGCGACGACGTGCACTCCGCGCTGCCCGCCAGCGGCAGGCAGCGATCGACCACCATGCAGGGGCTGCGTTCGATCTTCCGCGTGCTCAAAGCCCGCAAACTGACCTTCATCAACCCCACCGCACGGATCAGAGTGACCGCCCCCGACAACCCCGCTCCGCCGCAGGTCGATCTGTCCGCCCTGACCGCCGCATTGAACTCGCCCGACCCGGCCACCGCGACCCTCGCGGGCCTGCTGGCCTTCCACGCGATCCGCATCTACCAGCTGTGCACACTGCATCTCACCGACGCCCGTGACGGGCGCCTCTGGCTCGACGACCACGTCGTCCCGCTCGCCGAACCGGTACGACAACGCCTGAGCGCCTACCTGGACTACCGGCAACAACGCTGGCCGCACACCGCCAACCCGCACCTGTTCATCCACTACCGCAACGCCACCACCACCCGGCCCGTCACGCCCTGGTGGATCAACAAGCGCCTCGGCATCTCGGCCCAGTCGATCCGCCAGGACCGGATCCTCGACGAAGCCCACGCCACCGGCGGCGACGTCCGCCAACTCTGCGCCCTGTTCGGCCTGTCCATCGCCGGCGCCTACCGCTACACCACCACCGTCGACCACCCCGGCATCGCCCAATGGGCGTCGTCCACAACGGACTGAACGTTCCGAGGTTCCCGAACTTCCGAGTACATATACGCTCACGGCAGATCCACCCACCCGGAGTTGTTCTCCGAACCCTCCGATTTTGCGAGGAACTCCGGATCTGTCGTGATCAATGCGTGCTCGCCGTCGGAGGCGATGGCTTGCAGGGCGACCCGCTGAGTCCCCGTCGACAAAAGGCCCTGGCCTGTACCGGCTGACAGCAGGAACTGCCGTTCGCCTTCCGACAGCGCGAAGGTGCGGACGATGTCGTCGATGGCTTGGGGTGCCTGGCGCAGCAGGATCTGGGTGGCGGCGTTGGCGATGACAGCCTTGCCGAGATCCGTGCCCAGGACATCGCCGACGTCCTGGGTCGCCACGGTGAGCCCGGCCCAGTGTTTGCGGGCGGATTTGGCCATGCGCCACAGGAATTCAGCGCCGGCCTGTTGCTGCATAAGCAGCCAGGCTTCGTCGACCACGCACAGCCGTGGCCGACGGGTGGCGGGGTTGGACACCCGGCGCCACACGGCGTCCAGGGTCAGCAGGGTGCCGGCGGGTTTGAGTTCGTCGGGCAGGTTCCGCAGCGAGAACACCAGCAAGTGGCCCTCCGGCGGTGCGGTAGTGGGTCCGTCGAACAGCCCGCGGAAGGCGCCGTCGGTGAACGGCTGCAACCGGCTGGCCAGCCCGCAGGCGGTGTCGCCGCCGAGGTGGGCAAGGACGGCACGCAGGTCGGACAGCAGCGGTGCGGGCCGGGTCCAGGTGCGGGCGTCGTCGGTGATCCCGGCCTGCTGGTAGGTGGCGGTGACCGCCTGGTCCAGCACAGCCCGTTCGTCCGCGGACAACGGCTGCCCAAATAGGACTGACAGCAATGTGTGGATGAACAAGCTGCGTCGGGTGACCGCATCGGCGGGTGCGGAGCGGCGCCCATCAGGCCGGACATGGATCGGCAGATCCAGAGGGTTGAGGTGAATGCCCTCAGCACCCAGCGGGAAGTAGGTCCCGCCGACCGCGCCGGCCAGACGAGCGTACTCGTCCTCGGGGTCGATGATGGCGATCTCCACGTCCCGGTACAGGCTGCGGAGCGCTTCGAGCTTGACCAGGTACGACTTCCCCGCGCCGGAGCGGCCGAGGATGACCGAGTTGTAGTTCTCGCAGGCGAACCGGTCCCAGTGCACCAGTCCCTGGGAGCCGAGGTTCCAGCCGTAGAGCACACCGGCCGCGGTCGAGGCGGAGGTGACATCCGGCGGAGGCAGGTCCGGGCTGGTGAACGGGAACGCGGCCGACAGGGCTGCGGTGTCGAAGGTGCGGGTCATGCCGATCTGGTCCAGGCCCATCGGCAACGCCGTGATCCACCCCTGCAAGGAGCGGTAGGTGGTGGGCTTGGCGTCCATGAGCAGCGACGCGGTCAGCGCGCGCAGCGCGCCGATCTCCTCGACGAGTTCCTGCTCCGAGGCCGCGTGCACCGTCAGGTACAGCCCCAGGCGGAACAGACGGCCTTCGCCGCGGGCGAGCCGGTCGGAGAGGTCGTAGGCGTCCTCGGTGGCCGCCTCCACCTCCGGGTCCTGCAACCGGCCGTGGGCCGCGGAGTGCCGACGGCCGGATTCGAGCTTGCCGAGCTGCTTGCGCAACCGGTCCGCCGCGATGCGCGGATCGATCGGCTCGATGTGCAACGACACGTCCAACCGGCCCGGGTAGGTCAGCAACGGCTGCAGCCACCCGGGATACACCTCGCGCGGGTAGCCGGTGACCGCGAACGAGGCGACCCAGTCCTGCCCGATCTGCAGGTGCCGCGGGTGCACCTCGATCGCGTCCGGCGCGAACGCGCTCGCCGCTGCGGGTTGCTCGCGACGCTTCTTGGCGGTGATCACGAGAAATCCTCCTCGGTATCGAGGTCCCAGTCCGAGCCGATGGGCGTGGTGATGACCTCGCCGGCGCCGGCCATCTCCGCCGAGGGCGGCAGTGGACTGTCCGGATTGGTGGCGGTGGACAGCACGGCGGTTGCCTGGGCGGCGTCCAGCGGGGTCACGCTGATGCCTGCGGGCGAGAGCAGTTCGGTGGCCTCGCTCATCCGCCGCAGCAGCCGGGAGGCCGCCGCCCGGCGCGCTCCGTCCGACGGCTGATCAGCACCGCTGCGCGGGCGACCAAAGCGGCGGCGCCGGGTCAACGAGTCCTTGCCGGTGGTGCGCACCGGTTCGCGGACCACCAGCAGGATCTGACGGCGCAGCAGGTCGGCCTGCTGCCCAAGCTGGGCCAGGTAGTCGGCGTGATCGAGTGCGGCGGATTCCAGCGCCGGGTGCGGCAATCCCGCGGCCCGCTCGCGCAGTTCCGCGATCTGGCCGGACAGGTCCAGCCGTTGGGCGCGGATGAGGATCTGCACGCTCGCGCCGAGGCTGTGCAGGTACCTGCCGAACGCTGCGGTCAGTGCTTCCTGCTCGGCCGGGGTGCGCAGCGCGAAGTTCACCGTCGAACACGCGGCCACCAGTGCCACTCCGTCGTCGCCGAGGTCGACGATGCCGGCTTCGGCGACCCCTTGGGCGGGCAGGTCGAGTCCGCCCGCGGCGACGGCTTCGTGTCCGTGGGCCACTCCGGACAGCCACTCCGGTATTTCGGCGGGCTGCTGGCCGGACGCGACCCGGCGCCGCGGTTGGAGCCGCTGCCGCAGCGCGGCCAGCAGCAGGCGGTCCAGGGTCACGCCGTCGCGGCGCACCACGACCAGCGCGGTCACCGCGACCCCGATCGGGACCGCGACGGCGACGTAGGCGATCACCGGGATCACGGCGCGGGTGGCTTGCCAGCCGCCGTAGAGCACCAGGCCGGTCACCGCCATCACCGCGACCTGACGGGCGGTGAANCCTGCCAGAATGCGGTCTTCGCGATCGACGTCGGCGGGAATCCGGACGCTCACCTGTGGTCACCTCCGTTCTTGCGNGTNGTGGGTCGANGCGGGTGGAGTTTCGGCAGGTNCAGCGGCAACTCCTGCTGACGCGGCCCCGGCCGCTGCGGNGGAGGCGGCGGTGCCTGNGGCTGNCTGCGGGGTGGCTTCCGCGTGCGCTGCACGTTCAGCGGGAGCTGGTACTGCCCGTCCCGGCCCACCCGGGGCTTGTTCTCCGGCCACTCGCCATCGACGGGCAGCTTCGTCTGTCGCCCCCGCGTTGCCGGCCGGGTCGGTTTCGGCGGCTCCGGGGGTGGCGCGGGTCGCCGCACTCGCTGCACCTCGATCGGCAGCCGGTATTGCCCATCGCGGCCGACTCGTGGTTTGTTCTCCGGCCATTCACCGTCGAGCGGGAATTTCATCTGCCGGCCACGCGGTCCCGTCGAGGACTTCCGCTCCGGGGGAGGCTCCGGAGCCGGTTTCGGCTTGGGTTGCCGCTGCACGTTCAGCGGGAGCTGGTATTGGCCGTCCCGGCCGAGCCGCGGTTTGTTCTCCGGCCACTCGCCGTCCAGCGGAAGCTCCAACTGCTTGCCCTGCCCAGCGGAGCGCGAACGTGAGGACGGTTGCGGCGTCGGTCGCTGTTGGGTCGGTTTCCGCACTCTCTTGACGTTCAGCGGCAACATGTACTGCCCGTTGGAAGTGGCCCGCGTTGTGGCATACGGGTCCGGCGACTCGGGCGATTTCTGACCGCCACGGGAACGAGCGCTCTTTCCGCCGCCGCCACCTCCCATCCCCTTGAGGAGACCGAAGGTCTTGTAGGCAATGAACCCTCGGACGAGACTGCCGACCAGAGAACGACCTCCGCCGCCGCGCAGAGATCCGAGAATCCAGAACGGAATCTTGATGAGGACATAGCACAAGGCGAGTGCGACCAGAAACTGAATCACAGCACTTCCCCCTTGTTGTTAGTTGAACAGCGTGATGCCGCCGGGCCAAAAGAAGAGCTTGAGCGCCGCAACCAAAGCGAGCGATTGGCCCACTTGAATGGCCATCACCCCGGCGAATGCTTTCCACCACCAGAACGCGATACCTTCGGTTTGCGGAAGCGCGTGACACATAAGCAAGATCGGAGCACCCGCGAGCAAAATGATTGTCAGCGTGATACGAACGATGTAAGTCAGCAGAACTGCGACGAGCATGACAATGAGAGCGAGCGCGATGAAGATGACGAAAAGCCCACCCCCATCGAGATCATGCATCAATGTGTCGCGCATGGCGCGCCCCGCAGTTTCCGGGCTCAACCCATCCCCCAGGATTGCCCGTGAGAGCGCGTTACCGATTTCGATCACCTTGCCGCCGAAAAACAGCGACAGGTTGGACGCGAGAAACCCGACGATCACTCGCGGGAGGATTTCCTTGATGGAATGCCGGGCCTGCAGTGTTTCGTGGGCCATGACGATGATGCCAGCCACCAGGATGAGCGTCGCGTACACCGCGATGACGATCTGCTGCGAGCTGGTCCAGATCTGTCCCATGACCGGCAGCTGGTCCAGCTGCGGGGTCACCAACAGCGATTTCGCGAGCAGGTCCAGCAGGCTGTTCAAACCGGGTGTGGCCAGATCGCGGAAGAACGACTCGATCGCATCCGACACGCAGGCCGGAATGTCAGTAATCCCGCACGAGGACTCCTCGGCCGGAGCTTGATTGGGGTTCGACTGATTTCCGGGCGGCTGGTTCGCCGGAGGCACCGGCACGGGTTGGGGAATGCAGCTCGGCCCCTGGCACGGCGGCGGAGGCGGCGCGGGAACGGGTGCGGACGGAGCAGGTGGTGGCGGGGCGGGCTGGGCGCTCGCGGCACCGGTGAAAGCCAGCCCCGCCGCCACGACGAGCACGAGCAGGGCGGCCACCGCGGTGCACACGCGGCCCAGGCGGTGGCCCGCCCCCGAGGTGGAGTACCCGGCGGCCGACACGAGATCAGGCCCCCACGATTCCGCGCAGGATCTCCACGACCAGCGGAGCCAGCGCCGCAAGGGCGTAGCCGAACCCAGCGGACTTGAAAGACTGCTTGGCCTTCTCGACCTCGCCGGGATCACCGTTGGCCAGCACGTAGCGGACGCCGCCGATGGTCAGGAACACCGTGGCCAGCAGGGCGAGCAGACCCATGATCCAGTTGCGGATGTTATTGAGAACGTCGTCGATCGTGCGGGCCAGCGCGAGAACGTGGGTGGTCTCGGCGACCGCGGGCACCGAGATCGCCAGCAGACCGGCGGCGGCCAGCCCGGCGACCAGCAGCAGCCGGAGACCACCGCGCCGGCAGCGGCATGGGGTAGACAAGAAGCGCATCAGAGAGACCTCCAGAGAGCGCGTGCGAGGCAGCGGGAGCGCGAAGCGGGTAGGGCTCACCCGCGTCCCTGAAGTCCGGAATTCGGGGTCTGATTCGCCGGTTCGACCCCAACTTTTTTCGCTACGTTCTGTGACTGGCTCTCGTCGCCGGTCACCTCGTTGGAGGTCTGCCACGTCGTGGCCGCAGCGCCTGTGGGATCGCCGTCGTCGGGGCTGGTGTCGGACTCGGCCAGCCACGCGGCGAGTCGGTTCTCGGCCTTGCGCCGATGCTTGGCGAGGGTCTTGTAGGTCAGCCCCGGCGGGCGGGGCCAGTCGGCCAGCTCGATGCCTTCCAGACGGGTCGCGCCGATCAGTTCGGCCTCGGTCCGGGTCAGGACTCCGGCCTCGACCGCCCGCGCCAGGACCAGGTCCGGATGCCCGGACGGGGGCTTGGGTTCGCTGGAGTGGAACCCCGGCGGCTTCGGGGTCGGCCCGTCCATCCCGTCCAGCAGCGCGCGGTGCCCAGCGCGGTAGGCCGCCCACCGCAGCCGGACCGTGATCCGCCCCTCGGCGAGATCGACCGTGTGCAGTGCGTCCAGGAACCCCCGCAGGACCTCGGCGTGGATGTCGCTGGGGTCGTCGGCGTAGCGCTCGGTGAGCCGGGCCGCCAAGGGGGTCAGCATGGGCAGCGCCAGCCCGACCGCGGTGATCGTCCAGGTGCTGCCTTCGATGCGGGCGCGGCTGATCACGTGGGTCCAGACCTGGTCCCACACCCGACGGGGGCAACGCTGGTCCAGCAGCAGGTCCCGGAGTTCGTCGACCGGGATCTCACGGGCGGGCAGGTGATCGAACAGGCGGCCGTCCACAGCCACTGGGTGATCGCCCGCGGTCAGCCACCCGAACGCCACGCGGGCGGCGTCCAGAGGGTTGCTTGGCCACTCTTCGTGCTCGGAGTGCGTGGGGAGAGCCATTGCTCGACTCCTCTCGAACGGCGGTTGATGACGCCGCCGAGAGAGCCAGGCGAGGAACAGCGCAGCGCACGGTTCCGTACTAAGACGAAACTAAAATGATCTCCTTGTTCCGAAACAAGAAGATCATCTTCTGATCAACTCCAAGATCGCGACCTAGAGGAACAGCAAGCCTGTGCGCTGCGACGTTAGTCAGACGCTGTTCCGTTGCTGTCACCCCGGCCAGACGGAGAGAAGGAACAAGAAAAAGGATCTTGGGAAATTTCCGGGGCGATCTTGGACAGGCCCACCGCGGGCTCGTATGGCGCCCGCCATCCGGAGCGGCTGTTGATCTTGCATGGTGCCAGGTCAAGATCAACTAGCGGGACGGCGGCGGGAACGAAGTCAGTGACGCTAGGTGTCCACTCCGGCTGAGGGTTCATCAAAAAATCTTGGAGGCCGGTGGCGAATCGAGGCCGTTTTCGCGGACTTCAGGGGTGTCCTTGGCAAGACCGACCGATCACCGGAGCACGCGATGTCTGCCCTCCCGCTCCCGGAGGTACCACCTCCCGACACCCCCGACAGCCACGAACCGAGCCCCCGCCTTGGGGTGGTCCGCGAACCACACCGCGAACGCACCGGCCCGCCGGTGTCGGCGACGGTGCGGCTGTGCCTTGTCGACCCCGCCGCAGACGCCGACGAGATCGTCACCGCTGCGGTCTCGATGATCACCACCACCTACACGGCGCCCGGCGACCGGATCATGCTCGCGGCCCCCGAGTCCCCGACGACCGGTTCGAGCCGGACGCGTCGGGACCGACTCGTGGAGTCCGTCCTCCGACTCGGCCGCGGCGCGACTACCGATCCGGACTTCCGGTCTCACAGCGATCAGGAATTCGCCGCGGCGGGTGGGGAGCTGCCCGCAGCCCCGGGGTCCGGGTCCGGACCCGGACCCCGGGGCTGCGACACGACCGATCCGGTCGCGAACCCGACCGACCGGCCATCCCCCGGCGAGCAGTCCGGTCCGGGTTCCGACGGCTTCGAGTTGATCATTACGGGCTGGTCCGAGCAGCCCGCGGACCCGTTCGCGATGGCGGACTTCACGGCCGCGCTAGCTCCTACCGGCACTGTCGTCGTACTCACGCACAGTAGCGATCACTGGCGGGCGCGAGTGGGCCATTCGGGGCAGTTGTCGCGGGCCGCGGCCTTGGCCGGATTGATCTTGAGCGACCGGCTGATCCTGGTTCACGAACCCCCGTCCGCCCCTCGGCCGGCGACCCGGCGCAGGCGCCGGGAGATCGCTCTCGGCGGCCACCGTCGCATCCACACCACCGCCTCCGTGTTCCGTCGTTCGACCCCGCTTCCGGAGGTCCGTCATGCCTAAGACCGCCCTGCGCCCCGGCAGCGTCTGGGACACCGGCCGCACCACCCCTGCCCAGCAGGTCGCGGACCGACACGTCGGGGCCACCCGCGGCGACACCGCGCTGACCCCGGAGGTCGCGCGGCAGATCATCACTACCTACACCGCTCCCGGCGACACCGTCTGCGACCCGAGCCCGGGACCGGGACTGGTCCTGGCCGAAGCCCTCCGGGCGGGCCGGGACGCGCTCGGCCTGCCCGCCGATCCTCGGTGGGAATCCGCCTTGGAAGCCAACCTCGACCTCGCCCGCCTCGCCGGCCCGGTCGGCACCGCGACCCTGTTGGACAGCGTCGACGATCCCCGCGCCGCCGAGCTGCCCGGTGCCGTCGACCTCGTGCTCACGGGGCTGCGGCACACCCCGCGCAGCGACCCCAGCCGGGTGCTGGTCGGGCTGTATGAGGACTTGGACGCCGTCGCCGACTGGGTCTGGCCTGGCGGGCACATCGTCATCACCTGCCGCCCGTGGCGCCGTCACGGTCGGCTGCTCGACCTGCCCGGCAAGATCCACGACGCCGCCGACGCGATCGGGCTCGTCCCCGCCGACCACTGCATCGCCCTGACCGCGCCCATTCGAGGAAACCGGGTGCGCCCGAGAATCGTCAGCCGCGCAGGACACCTCCCGGAAAGCACAGATATTCACGGCCACATGACCGCCATCTCTGCTCACCTTGACGTGCTCGTTTTCCGCCTCCCCGCAACCGCACGCCGTCAAGAAACTCCGCAGCGGGGTGTCGCATGAACAGGCTCTATTACCGTGAGGACGCCATCGAATTGCATGTTGGCGATGCACTTCAGGTCATGGAATCGCTGTCCAGTGCCTCGGTGGATTGTGTCGTCACCTCGCCGCCCCACTGGGGATTGCGTGATTACGGAACTGCGGTCTGGATCGGCGGAAACCCGGAATGCCGGCACACCTTGGGAACAACACCCCATCAACGCCGGACCACCAAGAAACGTACATCCTCGTGGCTTCGTTCGAGCGCGAACAAGCGTTGCAGGAAGTGCGGCGCTCTCGCGCACGATCAGCAATACGGCCTGGAGCCGACGATCGATGATTACGTTGATCGGCTGCGGAAGGTGAGCGCGGAAGTCTGGCGCCTGCTGACCCCACGAGGAACGTATTGGCTCAATCTCCGAGATGGTTTCAGCTACCACAACAGCGGCACGGGAAGCACGCGCAAAATACCAAACGAACAGGCGCCCTCGGTCGTTCGCCACAAAAGCCTCATGGGAATTCCGTGGCGGGCTGCACTCGCCTTGCAACAAGACGGGTGGATCATTCGCAACGCGATGGTCTGGCACAAGCCCAACGGCATACCGGACCCCGCCTCGGATCGGTTCTCCGTGCGCTACGAGATAGTTTTCCTCTTGGTGAAGCAGCCGGACTACTACTTCGACGCAGCCCGCGCGCTCGAACCGTTGTCGCAGAGCCGCCCGGAGCATCGGAAGAACCATCGAGGGGGCAACAAGCCGCACACGGTCCGGTCCCCGTGGCAGCCGCGGCGGACCGGGAAGAACGTCGGCGACGTTTGGTCGCTCTCCACACGACCGCTACCGGATGCGCACTGTGCTCCGTTTCCGATCGACCTTCCGCAGCGGTGTATCGCGGTGGGTTGCCCCGAAAACGGCCGCGTCCTCGACCCCTTCTCTGGCGCTGGCACGACGGGCCTCGCCGCGCGACAGTTGGGCCGATCCTTCCAAGGAATTGACTTGCGGCCGGATTACCACGACATATTCATTCGTCGGCTTCTCGGTGAGCTACCCAGCGGTGCCGGAGAGGCGGCCTGACCGAAAAGCGGACGATCCGAAACTACCGCGTCCCCAGCGCCATAACGCGCTATCGGAAAGGAGTACGAGCCACGAGTTGAACCGTGATTTCGAATCAACAGAGACCGCCTGATCCCGCTTACTGAAATCTGGACCGCGCGTCGACCGTCCCGCGCCGCCCACCCAGTACCGAGCGCTTCGCGTACGGGTGTGCCTCGGGGCGCCGAGGTCCAGTCGGTCGGTGGAGTACTGGCCCCGATGTGTGCCCGAGAGCAGTCGGGGAGTCGAAGTCCCACTGATCGTCCACGCCGACACCCCCACCCACCACAGCGCGCGTCAAGGCGCGTGCCCGCGCCCGATCAAGCCCCCGTGGTAAGGGCCGCGGGTGACCCGGCTGGGGTGTGTCCGCTGCGTCGACGGTTGCCCAACCGGCCGACCAGCGCCCGCGACCTCCCGCTCGGCAGCGGGCTCGCGGGCTCGAAAGGTGCGCTCATGTGCTCCGACGAACCCCACGCCCAGCACGCCTCGACCGATGGAGGCGAACACGAACCCGGCACCGTCGCCAAGTTGCCCCACCTCGACGACAGCGCCAGCGTTACGGTTCCGACCGAACCCCAGCCGCGGGGCAACGCCAGCGCCTCAGCCAGGAAGACGCGAAGGCGAGGCACCGCCCGCCGGACCGGCCAGAACCTGGTCGTTCGCGGTGTCCGCCGCGATCCACCAGATATCCACAAGCTCGCGCAAGTGGTCGCCAGCCTCGCGGCAGAGATGTTGGAGGACGAGACCGACGATGAGCAATCGGCACTGGCCGACACCGACGCATCGGACAGCGCAACGACGGTTGACCAGCGACAACCTCGCCGGGCAGCGTAGGTCCGGGGGTTCCCCCTTCAACACGCACCGCCACCACACCGAGCACGCGGTTACGCAACACTCGCAAGGAGGTCTGACGATGTCCCACGCACCGCCTCAACGACACGACCTCAGAGGGAAATCGAACCTGAACCTCCTGGAACCGGTCCGGGTCGGGATCTCAACCCGCTGTTGACCAGTGAGCCGTTGGACGAAACCCCTTTGCTCACACCGAATCACGAAGGGCTGTCATGACCAGCGCATACACTGACTCCAATGACGAGTTGCAGCAGGACATCGCTGTTCCTGTCGAGCACCCCGCGGACGACGTGGAACCAGGCGCGCGGGCGGTGATCTACCTGCGCGTGTCCTCGACTGGGCAGGTTAAGACCGACTACGACCCCGAAGGCATCTCCATCCCGGCCCAGCGGGAGGCGTGCCTGCGCAAGGCCAAGGACTTGGGCCTGACCGTCATCGATGAGTATGTCGAGCCCGGCCGCTCGGCGACGGAGATGACCAAACGGGAAGCGTTCCAGCGGATGCTGGCACGCGTGCGCGCTCAGGGTGATGTCGACTACGTCATCGTCTACATGCTCTCCCGGATGGCGCGGAACCGCTACGACGACGCCATCGTCATGGCCGACCTCCGCAAGCGCGGCGTCACGCTCGTCTCCGCCACCGAAGCGGTCGATGACTCGCCCGTCGGACAGCTCATGCACGGCATCCTGGCCACCTTCAACGAGTACCAGTCCCGCCAGTCCGGCGCTGACATCGCCAACAAGATGGGGCAAAAAGCCCGCACCGGCGGCACTCTCGGCCGCGCCAAGATCGGGTATCTCAACCACATCGACCACTCCGACGGCCGGGTGATCCGCACCATCGTCCTCGACGACGAACGGGCACCGTTCGTGCAGCTCGCCTTCGAGCTATACGACACCGGCGACTACACGCTCGATGAGCTCGCCGACGAACTCTACGACCGCGGCCTACGCACCCGCCCTACCGCCAAGCACCCGGCGAAGAAGGTCTCGATCAACAAGCTCTCCCAGATGCTGCGGGACCGCTACTACATCGGCTACGTGACCTACAAGGGCGAAGAGGTCCGCGGCCGGCACGAACCGTTGATCGACGAAGACCTCTTCGACCGGGTTCAGGACCGGATCACCGCCCGGTCCGCGGCCAAGGAGCGGCGGCGGGTGCACCACCACTACCTCAAGGGATCGCTGTTCTGCGGGCGCTGCCGACGAGCCGGGGTTACCCAACGGATGATCATCCAGCGCACCGTCAACTCCAAGGGCTCCGAATACCTCTACTTCTTCTGCCGCAACCGGCAGAACAGCAGCTGCGACGCCCCGCACGTCAACGCCGAACTGGTCGAGGACGCCGTCGAACGGCACTACGCCACGATCCGCTTCAGCCAGTCGTTCATCAGCGATGTCCGAGCCCAGATCGACACCGTCATCAGCGAACAGGAGAAATCCGCACGACTGCTGCACCAGCAACTGTCCAGCCAGCTTGCCGAACTCGACACCCAGGAGGAGAACTTGATCGACCTCGCAGCCGACGGCACTTTGCCGCAGACCAAGGTCAAAGCCAAGCTCCGCGACATCGAACGCCAGAGACGGCACCTCAACCAGCGCCTCGACACCGCCTCCGCCGACCTCACCGATGCCGCCCGCTTGATCGACGTGAGCCTGAAGCTGCTCGAACGGCCCGAACAGTTGTACCGGCGGTGCAACGACGAGCAGCGGCGCCTGCTCAACCAGGCGGTCTTCCACAACATCTACATCGAGGACGAGGAAGTCACCGACCACGATCTCCAGGAACCGTTCAGTCAGCTCCATGCCATCCAGCAGACGCAACGGTCAACGCGCGACACACAGCACAGCATGCCCGCCGTTCCGGTGCCCCGAGACAGCAAAAGAGCCACCCGCCAAGCGCGTGGCTCGTCCTCGCCTTCCGGCGTCGCGGTACTACTCCAGGGCCTTCAATCAGGCACGTGTTCTAGTAGTACCTCTAAGGTGGAGCTGACGGGGTTCGAACCCGTGACCCCCACACTGCCAGTGTGGTAGGCACGCGCCTCTGACCTGCGGGAATAGAGAAACCGCAGGAAAAACACTACCGTTCAGTGCCATTGTATGCGGTCTAAACCCATTCAGTACACCATTCTGCTCCAGATCTGCTCCACCCGCAATCAGTGTGAAGCCACAGGCCTCGCCGAGGCTGACTAATGCTAGACGTACTCGTGGTCAGAGCAATCGCTCATGATTCGCTGCCGCTTCATCTCTCAGCATCGCGAGGAAATCTGTGTCACCGCAGTCGTCGATGTCTTCATCATCTTCGCACTCTTCGTCGTCGATGGTCTCAAGCTCGACGTATTCACGGTACAGCAGCCAACTACCGCGAATCCCGTCGAGCAGGTCTTCTAGCAGGTCACGCGCAGGACGCTGAGGATCCAGTGGTGTTATCCGGGGCATCAGCCCGGCGAGTAGCTCCTCATCGCCCGGTCCCCACTGTTTTGCTTTCTCTTTGGCATCGCCAATTTGTCGTACCAGTACATCGGGTGCTGCGAGCTTCCCTTCAGCGGTGATCATCGCAGTGGCGATCAGGTCGGTTACGACTTCCCGCGGTGTTTCGCCCGCATCAAGCCGTTCGAGAACCAATGTAGGGGTCTGCACTGCCAGCGCTTCGATGTCGTCAGCTTCGGCCACAACCCGAGCCGGATGGAGATCCGCTACCTCAGCAGCAACATCGGCCGCAGCCTGAAGCCAATGCGCCGCAGCCACAGCTGCCGCAGCCGGATCAACCTCCTGGAGTAACCGTAACGAACCAAGCGGATCCGCATGCAGTAGGTCATTCGCCGCACCCACCTGCAACGGTGACGGATCGGCACGGGTGAGCAACACCGCCTGCTTCGCCCGGCCGGACAACTCGCCACGTTCAGCCCGCTCGACCCCAGCGAGCTCCACCTCGATATCGGCAACCACCTGATTAGTCAGCGACTGATCTCCCAGCGCATGCAGAGCGCGTCCTACCCGATGGGCAGCTTCCTTCACCAGGATGTACGACTGCTCCATATAGCCACCCTCGGGCAAGTTCGGGTTCCGCACCGCCCCGACGACCTCAGCAAAAGCGTCACGCTCACCCTGCCTACGCTAGCCTTCGCCGTTGGCTTCGAGAGATTGAGCGGCACTCGGCGGATGTGTATAGGTATGCCATGCCAACCGAGATAACTCGGTCAAATACGACGCCAGGCGGACCGCGCTGTCGTCCGCGTACCCCTTCGGTAGCCCTGCGACCATAGACGCAATCGACCCGACTCCCGTGTCCCACGTGGCCAGCAGAACACCGCGAGCCGCCTCAACCGCGTAGATCGTCATGCGAACAATCATGCCAAACTTAGAAGGTGATGCGTCGGAACCCGCATTGCAGACCTGGCACCGTGATCAACGTGGGGAAAAGTTGGTGCCTAACTGGAAGAGCAGCTCAATATTCGGTCGGAATTTGACATGCGGATCGCGCTGTCAAATGCAGCGGGCGTCTTCTCGGATTAGTGCAATCGAGTGAATCTGTCCTGGATTTTCTGCGTACGTTACCCAGAGTTGGATGCTAGACGCGACCATGGGATGCGATGGTGAGTTGCTGTGTTTGGATGGATGGTTTGGTCGGATCACGATGACTGATTGGTCTCTACCATCGGGTTTCGTCGAAGATCGGTCACTTCGACGAGTGATGGTGAGCGATACGAGATCTTGGCCGTGGACGTGTGCTGACCAGTTGGCAGCAAAGGCCCGGCCATCGATGCAGATGGCGGAGCCGCAGCAACCGCGGTTGCCAGGACTGCAGCTGTTCGACCTGGGGATTGTGAATGATGTCCTGGATACGGCCGAGTTCCAAGACCTGTCCATCGACAGCGCGTTGAAGGCAGTGGAGACCAACCGTGGTCCCGTGCATCCGGGGCTGCGCACGTGGGTCCGGCACGCCGTCATCCAATACTTCGAGGCTCACCAGTTCCTGTGGGATCGAGATTGCCTGCGTTTGGTACCCCACAAACCGAAATGGGTGGTGCAGTATCCGCGCGAGATCGGGTTCGAAACCCCGATCCTGGAGGTTGCTGCTTGGGGGCGCCGTTATTGCAGCGCAGACCGGCAAGTACGGGAGCTACGGTTGCTTCGTCGTCGTTCAGTGAAAGACCGACAGCGGGATGATTCCGAGATAGCCACCGCGCTCTACGTGCTCGCACATGGCCGGGCCACTCGGGGCAGAACCAGGTTTGACCTACCACACGCGCTCGTCGACACCGTAGAGCAGCCACGTCGGCTCCGGGTGGTTGAGATCGGTTGCGAGGATGGATCGGTCAATATTCTCGACGATGTCGATGTCGACGGGGCACGACAGCGGTATCGGGAGTCTGGGCAGCACCGGGCGCGCGAGGTGGTGCAAGGAGGTGGCCAACGGAATCCGGGGAGTTCGTGCCAGAAGTGCAAGCTAGTCGACGGGTGTACGGCCGTGCCAAGAGCTGACGGGATCCTGGGCATAGTTGAACGCCGTAGGCCACGCCGAACATGGTCGGTGACAAACGGACGTGCCTATATCCGTTGCCCCGCCCAGGAGTATCTGACCCGGCTGAACCTACCGCGGGCGTCAGCGGTGGAGTACGGCGAATCCGCGACTCGCGGACAGGCGGTCCATACCTGGATTGAACAGAATCATCGTCGCCAGCCGGTGCGATCTTGTACGGCGGCTGAGGCTCCGTTCGCGGACTCGTGGCAGGCTGGGCCATGGGAGGTGACAGGTTCCCAGGCGCTGTTGGGTGCCCAGATGATCGGGGATCATGCTTTGGTGTGTCCGCTGCACCATCTGCTGCCGGATTCCCCTGTGGGTGTCGAACGAACGGTGACGGCTTATGACGCCGACGCGAATGTGGTGGTGATCGCCAAAATCGATCTGGTGTACCGGGATGGTCCGGCCTGCGTCCTCCGCGAAATGAAGACTACGGAAGGAACGGATGGGGGCGATCCGCTGGCTCGGTACCCTCAATTGTCGTTGGGATTGTTACTCCTGGCTCATGCTGTGCTCGGCGACGGCTCAGCGAACGGTCGTGTCGAGTTAGAACGACTGACTCCGGCAGGGCCGGTCGTGGAAAGCTTCCACCCGACCAATAGCGATCACATGGAGCAAGCGCGACAGGTCATCAACAATCTGGCGGCGAGCTGGCACGCAGACACCACCGCCCGCGCGCAGCCGGGGCCGGAATGCCACCGTTGTGCGGTCAGCCAGTGGTGCCCGGAGGCGTTCATGCGACCGCACGACGAGGACTACTGATGACCAGGATCATACGGGAGCAGGACGACCTCAACGAGCGGCAGGCAAGGGTAGTCGCTGCAGCGTTACGTGCGGCCTACGCCTGGTCGGTGCGGCAGCGCCAGCCCGACGCGATGCGCGAGATCGCGCGCATGACCGGTGTCATGATGGAGGCCCATGGTCCCGGCCGCGGCCCAACATCTCCTATGCAGCTGGTCGAACAGCTTCGCCGACCGCTCGGCACCCTGCTTCGCTTTGCGAGCGACACGGATACCGAAGTAACTGATGTCGTGTTGCTCGATACTAACGACGCTCTCAGTGACGATGCGATTGGCGTCGCAGCCGAGTATGCGACGCCGCTCAGTCAGGTGTTCGCGACCTCGCAATGGCTTCCAGGCTGGACGAGGATGCGCGCCGAACAGCTCCGTCGGGAGGTTTTCACGTCGTTGATCGAGGCCGGTGACGCTGCCGGCTATGTGCGTGCACGCCGTTTTCTTGTGGAGCATCCTGCCGGTTTCCGCGCAAGATTGCAGGATCTCCTCCGCGAAGCCGACGCCCGATTGGCGGCGCGGTACCGGGATCTGGCTTCAGACCAGCAGTATCCCCGGCCGGTAGGGCGGTGGTGGTGGCCATGCCCGCGTTGCCGCTGGCCGATGACGGTCCGGGGCATGACGGTGCGCTGTCGGTATCGCCCGCACGGCGCGATATTCCACATCGCCGATAATTCGCGGCCCGCGGCCGCGCCAAGGCTCGTGCCTGTTCGTGACGCCAGTTCGATGGGGACGGCGCGTAAGGCGGGGCCAGCAGCGCGATCGGTAGAGGACGCGGTATGTGTGGAGGAGGAGGTGTGGCGCTCGGTTGTGGTACCGGGCGCGAACGAGGTTCGACTAGCCGATGAACTGTGCGCTTTGGGAGCGAAGGTTGCGTTGTGGCCGGAACTGGACAGCTACGACCTCGACGTCGCGGTCGGATCGTTGCGAATGCTTCTGGATGTGAAGGAGTACACCTCCGTGCGCCGCTTGATCGATGATCTGCGCGAGCGACCGCCGAGGGCCCAGATTTTGTTGCCCCGCAGCCACGAGCATCAAGAAGCTCTCCTCGCTGAGCAGTCCTCGGTGCGGGTGACGACAGAGACCAAGGTCCGCCGGGCAGTCCGGCGCGCTGCCCGAGAAGCCTGATGACTCCGACACCGGCGGATACCCCTGCGACACGAGTACATCCCACCGCCCTGCGGGCTGCTGCGGGGCTAGCCGCATTGTTTTTTCCCACAGCTGAGGGACTGACCACGCGGGACCACGTGTGTTTCGTGTTGGATGGCCACCTTGAGACCTGGGCGGGCTGGCCCGCATTGGCCGAGGAGGACGCATGCCGTTTCGGGCGGCTGCTGCGACGCCGTCCCAACCAACTGGCCAACGGCGAGTTCGCCGGTCCTCAGTTCGATACCTTGTTGTGGGCTGGGGAACTACCTGGCTGCGATCCCACCGAGAATTACACGGCTGATGGGCTGGTTGCCGTCACGCCGGGTATGCCCCTGAGGGATTTTATCGACGCCGCGCTGAATCAGCTTGACGAGCTTCATCAGCAAGAACCTCGCTGTCGCCCCGTGGCCGAGGCCGAACCTCACCACACGACGATCCGGCTCGTCGGCGCGGACGGAGCCCGCAAGCGTCTCATCGACGTTGACTACGACCTCCGTCCCCACCACGTTACGCGCGCCGGTGTAATCCCCACGATCGCCAATGCAGCACCCATGGCCACACTGTGCGTGCCATTCGCCGAGTTGGAGGTGATCGCCACGGAACTCGATGCAGCCTATGGCGATTCCTCCGACGGCGCTGAGGGGTACCGCACGCGGGCTGTGCACCGGTTCATCCGACAGGCCCGTCAGCACGGCGATCAGGCGGTCGCCGCACTCGATCTGACCGCTGGCTCGCTGAATCAGCTGCTGGCTTACACCGGCTTCGGCAAGTCGGTCGTGCTGGTGGAAACGCTGGCCTGCTGGGCGGCCCAGCACGATGTCACCATCGCGTTCGTCGTACCGAACAACGCCGACGTGATCCGGCACGCCTATCACATCGAGCGATCCCTGGCGATCCTGGGATGCGAGACCGCAGTCACCCCGCTGATGTCTCCCCGGTCAACGTTCACAGCGGCGGAAACCTACGCCCACCGGGCTGAAGGGCATGGCCCGGATGCGGACTGGGTCTGGTCACGGCTTGGCTATGGGTGTGCCCTGGCATCGACAGCGACAAGCGGGGTCGATGCGTGGCAACCTGGGCAGGAAGCCTGCGCCAGCCTGCATGCGCCGCCGCGCGGTCGGGCTCGTAAGGATCGTGTGGTGGCTTGTCCGTGGCGCACGTGCTGTGACAAGTTCCGCCTTATTCGCACCGCTTGCACCGCCGGGGTGATCGTGACCTCCCACGCCAACCTGTTACTCGGTCGCCTCCAGGTCCCGGTGGACGACGGCCTCGGCGACAATGACCAGATCACCGTCGAGGAACTGGTGCTGCGTCGTAGCCACCTGGTCGTCATTGACGAAATCGACACCTTTCAGCAGGCGGCGATCGACCAGTCTGGCCGCGGCCTGGTTCTCGACCACGCCGGTAACGCCGAAACCCCATTGCGCTTGTTCGACGAGGAGTTCAAGCGAGCTTTTGGGCGGGTGCGTGACGAGGTCGATGCCAGCGTCCGGGCGGCGTTGTTCCACATCCGTTTCCTCGCTGAGAACTACGTTAGTCACCTGGCCTACGACCGGCTTCCACGAACCCGGCCGGCACGCCGCCCGCGTCGTGGGCCAGCCCGACACTGGGTTGTGCCTCGCCGGTGGGATGCCTGGTTAACGGCCCGCTTGTTCGACCTCGAGAAAGACACGCCGGTATCAGCCGAACAGATGAACATGTTCCAGTCGTTGTTCCCCGGCGAGGCTGACACACTTCCCGACGAACCACCCGTATTCGAGCAGATCCGGCCGCTAATCCACGAGGCGACCACGAATGCTGGCGGCGGCGCGGCCGTCGATCGCGCCCGAGCCGAACTGGATCACCTGCTCGAACACATCGATGCCACCACCCGTCCCACAGTGATCAACCGTATCCTCCGTCGGGCGATTCTCGAACAGCTCCGAACGTCGCTGCACCGCCTCATGGCCAACACGCAGCAACTCGTTGCCGTCGGTGTCGAATCCACCGAGGCGATCGCCGATGCATTGGGCAACTACGGCAAATGGCGAGTGACTCCCACCGGGCCACTGGGGCGACTCGTCTTCGCCTTCACCGAACACCACGACGAGACCGGTAACGAACCCACCCGACTGACCACCGCGGCGTTCGGTGGCGACCCGCACGTCCACACACTCAGTCTCGGCGACACCACCGCATTGGCCCTAGCTAAGACCCGCCGCATCGTCCTCGGACTCTCGGCGACCTCCTACTTCCCACTCGCACCCCACCACCATGTCCACACCCTGCCTCGGTGGTGGATCAGCGACGACAACCCCGGAACGGTCACAATCAAGCCCGCTCCTATCACCCGCGGCGATGCCTCGCTGGTGAAGATCTCAGGCCTTGACGGCGCCGCCCGCCGGGAAGCTGCCCAACTACTTGCCCGTCTCCTGTGGAACCGCGAACTCGACGCCGAATTACGTCGGCTCCGTGACAACGATCCCAACCGGGCACGCATCCTGCTCGCCACGACCTCCTATGAGGGTGCGCGACACGTTGCCGAGGGCCTGGCAATCGCCGGTGTTCCCGCACACCGCATCTGCTTAGCCGTGCGGCCTCGTCGGGACGCGCCCTATGACCCAGACGGACAGATCGTCACTGATGCCGGGCAGTGGTTGGAAATCCCCGCAGACCAACTGGAGGAATTCCCCGCTGTCGACAAGGCGGACATTCTCGTCGCCCCTCTGGCACGCGTGCAGCGCGGAGTCAACATCATCGGCGAGGACGACCGATCAGCGCTGGGCTCGGTATGGCTGCTCGTCCGCCCGATCCCGCTGATCGATGAACCCGCCGAGATGGTCGCCCAGCTTCAAGCCAAGGCCCTGATCGACCATCCCGGGCCCACGAGCGATCCTCTCGATGTGCTCGCCAATCGGCGCGACACGGCGGGAACCTACTTCGAGAACATCATCAAACGACCGCCGTACTTCCAAGCACAACCCCACGAGGTCAAACTCGCCGTGGTCGCGGAGATCGTCAACGGTGCCATCCAACTCATCGGACGCGCCCGCCGCGGTGGCACGTCCGCCGTTCTTCATCTCGCCGACGGTGCCTTCCTTGACCCGAACGGCGGCACTAGTTTCGCTACTCTCATCAGCCAACTCAGCGACGCCTGGGCCGAAATGGGAGTTTTGGACACCATGCGCCAATTTTACGGGACGACGCTGGATTCCTTCTTCGCATACGCCAGGCAGAACATCACACCGGATACCCACGTGCAATCGCCAATGGAGTGACCGTGCTGTCCACACTCGCCTTCCGCCTTCCGCGAAGCCACCTCGACCGCATGCTTGGCACGATCACCGCTTACCCACTGACGGCGGAGTTCCAAGACGCCTGGGACGCCTTACCGTTTGACATGTACCGGGGGAAGCCGACACGCCCGAGCTACAGCTGGCTCACCACAGCGCTGTGCGCCACCACCGGACAGTTCGTGAGGCTCTTCGCCGAATCCGACCTCACCGATTCCGAACGTGCAGCTGGTGAACGCATGCTATTGGTCACTAGCAGACCGTTCAACCACAGCTTCCGGATCGCGGTAGACACCTGGGAACGACACCACCGCAGGGGCCGAGGCCAACCAGAGCTGGCGCATCTACTACCCGAACCCGATCCCCATCGCCTTGTACGTGAGGCGATCACGTACCACGCTGGTGAAGCCCCGTCGGCACCCAACTGGGTCTTCCGCATCGCCGCATGGCAGATCATGCAGCACCTCGCCGGCACCGTCCTGCGCATTGACGGGCACCGACCGATGCCGCTCCGCCTCGACACCGACGGAAGCCTCCTTACCTGGGACGAACGTGACCTCATCCGCAACAACGACGACACTGCTCACGCGATGGCACGCGTCGATCTACGCCTAGCCACCATGCGTGGCATCGACGACCTGATCGTCTGCTTTGACGGCCACCTCACTCGGATCGCCAACCGATGGCCCGGCACCAGAAACCTTTGGATTGCGCGGACAGGTACGGAAACGCCAATGCTGCGACTGCCCGTCAAGCACCGTCCGCACCACGACAAAGAAACCGACACAACAACCTATTCGCATCATCTCAACCAAGCCGTCCCCAAGATCGTCGAAACCTGCGATCTTGACCCATTGCCATCATTACCAGAACAGCTACCGTCAACCCCCGGACCGATCAGGCCCCAGATCGCGAAGAACCGACATCATCCACTCGGATATGGACTGGGCGCACGATTCATGCTTCGTCTGCACGAGCACGTACGTGAAAACCTGCCCGAACTCGAACCGCTCGGCTACACCATCGACGACCAAGTAAAACTCATCAAGCCGATCAGGAAACACACCCCCGGCGGACTGCCTGCAAGCGCAATCAATTCCACCGGTCACCGCCGGACCGTCATCCTCTGCCTCTACGCTACGGTCGAGGCCCGCACGCGCATGACCACCGAGTTACAGGCACTTGCAGGACGCCCCTTCGCCCTTACGGCCGACGACCACAGAACACCCATCAACGAGCGCCTCGACCTGCTCGCCCACCACTGCCCGGAGCTACTCGCCCACGGGCACGTGAACAGGGCCGCGCTCTGCGCCAGACTGCCGGTCACGACCACTGACGACGAACTCGTCGCCGCGTGGATAGAAACCGAATACCATCCCCAACTCGAGATCATTCACGATGCCAAACCGCACCTCCGTCGACTTCTAGGACGTCTCACAATACCGGTACAGTTCCTCGCCACCGAACCGGTGAACCTTCCGGACGACGCTCAACCCGCCACCCCGAAAAGAAAAAGAGAAGCAACCCGAGCATCCCTGCGCGGCCTACTTCTCAACGCAGGGATCATCGATCACCGCGTCGCCCGCGCCACCACAGACCCCAGGTTGCGACAGCAACTGAACTGCCCGGCTCTACTGGTCGGTATCCATGCCCGCCGCCAGCAAACTGGTACTGGTGACGAGGATCCACCCTTGATCCTCACCATGGTGGCCCTACGCGCCACACCGGATCCAGCGGCAAGTTGGCCAGTCTCCATGTATAGCGAATACCGGAATTCATGGCAGCCGATCGGACCAGCACTCGCGAACTTTCACGCGAACACACTAGGTGACAGGCTACTCGGCCGCTACGCTGACAAGGCGGCCCGCACTCGCGAGCACGTCGAGCATGCGCTGGCCGAACTCAGCAGCGACCAGGACAACACAAACCTGCCGGTCGTGATATTCGTTGACGCCCAAGCTACTCGCACGATCTGGCCGGGTCTCCAAAACAGCAGCACTCCCAACGCCGAGCTACCCGGCGACAGCCTACGCGCCACCGGAACCGACGTTGCGGTCATCCGCTGCAATGATGACGTCACCGAAATCGGGCGCCCAGTAACTCGACTCGATAGGGCTAACCTTCCCGCCGATCCCCAACAGCCCGCCGCTCCCGGGCGGAAAATCTACAAACTCGAAGAAGGAAAATATCCCGTCTGGCTGCTTGCCGGTGTATCCCGAACCTACTCGGCAAAATGGGGCGACACCGGAGCGAAATTTACCCGATGGACCCTACCCGAGGACCTCGAGTGGCAGAAAAGGCGGAACTGGCACGCCTACACAGCAATCCAAATCGCGATCATCAACGCTGGCACCTGGGAACCGACCACCCTGACCGCGCTAAGTGCGCGCCTATGCGACCAATCAGCATCATGGGACGGACGAACACTTTACCCAGAACCACTCCACTATGCTGCCCACGCGGACGAAGACCACCCCGACTACCGCAGCGAAGAAGCCAAAAACAACACTGAGGAACCAGTCGCCGCCGAGGATCAAGACGAGGACGACATTGCCGATTCATCTCTTGGCGCCGATGAGAACCTGTGATAGATGTGTCAATCGCCCCCCTCTGTCGCACTTTCCATGAAGCAGTGGCCCTGGGGTGTCAGCGGTCTCCGCGGAAGTTTGTTGCGAAACCTATGGACCGCTGTCCCCTTCGAGGGCCAGTCGGCCAGGTAACCACACCACACCCCGTGATCCTGAACCGAACGACGTACTGCGGGAAGAAATCAGGACAGAGCAGTCCATCTGACACTCAACGGACCACGACGCAAAAGGGCGGGTCCTTATGATTTGCTGGTGACTGCCACAGATCCTTGTGAGATGTTCAAACGTCGAATTAGCTGATCAAAATGAGGTGATGAGTGTTTCGAGAACGGATTCTTCGTGAACCGCGGTCCCTAATTCGACCATCGCACGGCCGAGTTCGGCTTCCCAGTCGGGAATGACAGGGGCTCCCGTTAGTTCGAGTTGGTCGGGGAGGTTTTGGACTGCCTGTCGGTAGTCGGTGGCGCTCATGCGCCAGGGACACACGCCGAGGGCGTGTATCAGTCGGTTGGTGATGGCGATTCCGGGCCAGTCGAAGTCGCCGTGGTATCGCATTTCGGCTCGGCTGTCTCGCAATGTGCGTAGTACGTCGAGGGTGACGAGGTTGGGCTCTCCCGAGGTGCACACCACGGCGACCTCGGGACGTTGTTCGGCGAAGGCTTCGAGCACTCTGGGGTTCTCACACACCAGAATCTTGCTGGAAGGCACATGCACCACTGTTCGTTGGAGGTCCCATAGCGTGAGGTGGGCCAGTCCGTCGCGCAGACCGAAGGTGAGGCAGGTGGAGGAGACGGTGTCCGTTTGGACGCTGGCGCGTTCCCAGAGTGTGCGCCGCTGCGTGGCCGATATCGGATACTCCATCTCATAGGCGGTTGCCAGTCCACGCAGTACCAGGTGGGTCAGTGGGCGGTCGTCGTCGAGGGCGTGTGCGTCTCCGCAGGTCCGGGCCGCCAGATCGGCGCGGGAGATGATGTCTGTTCCGCTGTCCCGCTCTGCCAGGATTTCCAGTGCGCGTTCAATCAACGCTACGGGGTTGCGCCGTTTGGTCAGGTATCCGGTTCGGCGCAAGCCCGCGAGCCACTCGTCGGCCCATGGCAGTCGCGTCTCGGGATGGGCGGCCAGCCAGGCATGCGCTGCTGCAAATGGTGCCTGCCGGGAGGTACCGTGGGCGGATCGCAGCGCTGCCTTGTCGGTCAGCGGTTCGCCCTGGATGGCTTCCACGACCTCGCGGAGTCCGCCGATCCGGGAGCGTTCGCGTAAGAATTGGTCCAGTTCCGCAAGGTCGATCCGTGCCCGGTCAGTGAGCACTGGTCTACCGAGGATTCCAGCAACGGCGTGCCGAGTGGTCCGTTCCATGCCGGTCAAGACGATACGCCCGGTCGGTAGGAGTCCGCGTTGTTCCAGGGCATCGGACACTCGGCGCCATACCGGTTCCAGTGCGGGATCGGCCAGCCACCTGGGTACCTCGGTCATACCGACTGCATCCCCACCGCGCGCAGCCTACGCCCATCCCAAAGGTGCTTGTATTGGGCGATCCCCCGTTCGGTCGGTGACCGGAGCGCTTCGTAGATGGCCAGCTTCGGCACGGTCTCGTAATCGCCCCACAGTCGTTCGCTGGTGATCACGAAGTCGAGGTCGAAGTCGACCAGCAGTCCGAACAGTTTCGGGTGGGTTTTCACGTCGATCTTGGGGAATGCGTCGTCGAGCAGGATAAACTGTGGTGCGTAAGCCGATGCCCCGGCGATGCCGGTGAAATGTGCGGACGCGGCCGCGAACAGCGGAAGATAGCACACCACTTTCTGTTCACCCTGCGATAACGGAGTGCGGCGGGTCAGGTCTTTCCAGTCGCCCGGCGCTTCCGGTCTGCTGATCCTGACCCGGAATTCCGACCATTCCCGGTAGTCCAATGCCGTGTGCAGGTGTTCGGCGTAGTCCAGTTCGGGGTGCTCTTCTCGGGAGGTTTCGATCAGCTGATGAAGCGCGTCCTTGAGTCGCTGCCGTTCCTCGGATAGCAGCGCACCCATTGGTTTGGTCAGCAGTTCGGTGGCTTCCCGTACCTCGGGGAGAACGTCGTCCTTAAGTCGCCAGGCCAGCTGCACTGTGATGCCTTGCGAAGTGCTGACGTTGTTCAGGAGCCGGTTCATCGCTGCCACGAGTTCTATGGCTTCCTGGCGGTGGGTCCGTAGTGCGTCGCCGAGGTCACCAAGCAGATGTTCGGTGAAAATCCGGCCTTCGCGCTCGGTGAACAGTTCCCGGTCGGCCGCGAGTTTGGCGTCCAGCCGCCCCGCCAGCACACTGATCGGGTGTTCACCCGCCTGATCGCGGCCGAGCACCACGATGACCTCCTGCTGTTCGAACCAGCGGGGATCGGTCGAGCCGGCTTCGCTGCCAAGCAGCTCGTTCCACCGGCCCAGTACGGTCGTGCCCCGGACCGGTTGCCCCGGAGCACGGCTGGTGAACTGGCGGGCAAGCCGCTGAACGGGTTGCGGGACGGCCTCTCCCGGCGCGTATGCTCCGGCGGTGGTCAGGGCGGCGACCTCGGCACCATCGGCAGGCCGTTCGAGTACTGTGTCCAGCAAGCCTTCCACGGTGTGCAGCGCGCCGAAGGTGTGCAGCGTTGCCACCAGTATCGGAGTATGGTCTTCGACCGCCTTGCGCGCCCCATTGACTTGTTCTTCATAAGCGCCGCGTTCCTTGCTCCATTGGCGCAGCTTCTCCTGCGCAGCCTTACGGTCGGCACCAGCCTGCTCAAGTTCGCGCTCGACATCGCGCAATCGCCGTTCGAGCTCCTGTACCTCGGCGCCCCGCGTGTCGCGCAGGGTTTCGTACTCGGTACGGGCCTCGGCTGCGGTTTCCCTGGCGGCCCTGGCGTCGTTTGCTGCCTGCACGGCTTGCTCGCGTTTGGTATCGGCTCGTGCACGGTCGCGCGCCCACTTCTCCAGTGGGTTGTGCTGTCGTCGGCAGCGCCCGACGTGGTCGTGTGCCTGCCGGTCGAGTGCAGCGAGCTCGCTATCGCGCGCGGTCAGACCGACCCGATCACTCGGCAGACCATGCAGTTCAGCAAGTTCGGCTAGTTGCCGCGCGGCGGCGGCCGCGACAGTGCGCTTGCGTTTCGCTTCATCCACGCGTATACCGAGCTCTTCCCGGTTCCGGGTGTGCACGGCTTGTTCGGACCGAACCTGCGACCACGCATCTCGGAGCTCGTCGGTCGGCGGCAGCGCGGCGAGCCACGCATTAATGTCCGCGATCCGAGTGCCCACCTGCTCAAGGATCCGCTCGGCCTCCGTGAGGATCGCCTCGTTGTGGTCGATCTGTTCGTCGATAGCGGCGAGGCGACGAGCGCGTTCCGCGGTCCGAGCCCGAACCCCGATGTATTGGGCGACCGGTTTCCCAGCCCGTCCATCAAGCGGCCCCAGCCGCCACGTGCCATCGAGGCCAGCGCGTACCTGTTGTTCGCCATCGGTCCCGCCGAGCTGCACACGTCGGAGCACTGCTCGCACGATGTCGGCCGACACTGGTGATTCCGCCACGGGCGCGGGTGTCAATACTTCCTGCAGCGTCGTTCCCGAGGCGGCTGGACCGGCGGCCAATACGACGTCGTGGGTGTGCGCGTCAAGTACCGCCCCATCGGATCGCACCCAGGCGTCCAGCAGCCCCGAGGATTCCAGTGCAGCTTCCAGCGCGGCAGCCTGTTCGGCGCTTACCTGGTCCGCGAAGTCAATCAGCCGCCACAGCGGGTCGCCGGTCGCCGGATCCCTTTGCGCGCGTGAGAGTGCCGGTGATGCAGGCGCCGGATCCGGTTCGACCTCGATGGCCGCGCGTTGTTCCCGCAACTCGCCGAGCCGCCCCTCGGCGCCCTGTCGTTCCACCGAGGCGGCAGACTGGCGCACACGCAGCTCGGCGAGGTGCGGTTCGGTTGCCGCTCGGGCACGGCTGGGCAGCTCGTGCAGCATCGCCGTGTCCAGTTCCTCGGGCAGTTCGAACGGGATGGCTCGCTCGTCTGTGCGCCATGTGGTGAGCTGTACGGTGAACGCGTGTTCGGCACTGGATGCGTGTTCTTCGGCGGCCTGCAATCGCTCGGCAGACTTATTGGCCGCTTGTTCAGCATCATTTAGGCGTTCCTCGGCTGTTTGCCGTTCGCTTTCGGCTTTCTCTGACTCGGTCAATGCTTCGCCGACTACCTGCACAGCCGCCCTTGCGGTTCCGATCGCAGGGCGGCATTCGCTGACCCGTGCCGCGTGGTCCTCGAGCGCAGTCCGCAGCCGCTCGGAGTCCGTCACCTGCATGGGTTTCTCGAATCCAGGCACCGCGAGTGTGATGCCGACACGTTGGTCCACCAGTCTTCTGGCGAGCTTGTCGGCGTTCCCGGCGATTGTGGCCAGTTCAGCACCGAGTTGCCCGGCGTCGGTGCTGACGTCCTCGTGTAACAGGTTTGCTTCCGTTTCCACGTCTCGTGCGGTTCGTTCAGCGCGGCTAGCGGCATTGGCGAGGTCGGTGGCGCGACGGTCCTTCTGCCGCAGCATTTCCTGGCTGCGCGCCTCCGGGCTCGATTCCAGCTGCGTCTTGCGGGCGCCGGTCTCGCGTTGTCGTTCCTCGGCATCGGCATCAGCGTTTTCGGCACTGGTCAACTGTTCATCGGCCTCCGCCAGTTCGGCCTCGCGGTCCCGCAAGGTGGCTTGGCGTTTGCGCTGCTCGGTGATCGCTCCCAGCACGGCGCGGGCACGCTCACCGACCACCGTGGCCGCGTACTGTCGGTAGGTCTCGGTGAACGACCGCACAGCCCTGGTCGCTCGGGCCAAGTTGTCGATCTGGTCGCCGAAGTCAGCGAGCTGATCGAGGCTCTCCCCGGTGGAGCGCAGCAGTTCCTCGTCCAGCTGTGGCAAGGCGACCGACAGTGTCTCGGCCAGGGAACGCGGATCGATGTCCTCACCGACCTGCGGGCGCCGCAGCCAATACAGCATCCGCAGCAGCTCGTCGTACCGACCGGGTTCCAAGCCGAACAAGGTACGGCCAACGTGCTCCTTGTAGGCCCGCCCGGAATGCTGATCGAAGTACACGCCGTCCGGTTCCACGGCCTCGCGGCACCGGTCCGGAGGCAACGGGCCTGAACCGTCCGCGAGATCCAGCCCGTCTCCCACTGCATGCGGTGAGGTGAAAAACCACGTGGGAGCCGACTTCGCCGATTCCGAGGCGCGGATACCGACCCCGCAAGTGAAAACCTCCCGGTGCCCGGATTCATCGGTGCGCGCGAATTCCACCCACACGTAACCGATACGACTCGGCGCACCGAAGGATCCGTTCTCCAGCATCAGCCACAGCAAACTAGTGTGATGCCCTCCACCCGAGGCGCTCAGTCGCCGCTTGTCGCCGTCCAGCACGAACGGCAGCAGCATCTCCAGTGTCTTGGACTTGCCCGCTCCGTTCGCGCCACGCAACAGCATCCGCCCATCGGCGAACTCGAAGATCTGTCCGTCGTACTGCCAAACGTTGAACACCCCGGCCCGGGCCAATCGATACCGATGCGGGTCGGCCAGGACTTCCTCGGGGACCGCCATCAATCGGGACATCGTCACGCTTCTCCGTTCGTGTCGTCGAACAGCGAGGCCTGCGGGCCGACGACCTCAGGTTGTGGGGCATAACGGGCTGCCACTGCGTGCACCAGCCATTCCGGGCCAAGGGCGCCCGAGGCGAGGCGCACCAGCCCCATCGCGTTCAACACCTCGAACACTTCCGCGTGCAACTTGTCCGGATTTTCCCGATGCGGCTTGTTCAGATAAACGCGGTATTCAGTCGCCAGCGCGTCCAACTCACCGGTCACCACCTCGACCGGCACCTGCCACCATGGGCCGTCCGCGCCGTAGTCCACACACCAGCGAACCAGTCGTTCGACCAGTAGTAGTGCGAACTGTTTGGCCGTACCCCGGCCGGGAAACGCAACGTCGGAGAGCTCGTCATCGGGACCGATCACCAGCGCGCCCTCGGCCCGCAATTCGAGTTCGACACCGAACAGCTCGCGCAGCGTCTCCTGCTCTCGGTTACGGCTGCGCCGCCACCACTCGGCCTGTTCCTCGGTAAGCTCGTCCGTAGTCATCACCGGCGACTCCAGCAGCCGCCGCCGCACCGCGACCCGGGCACCGCCAGCAGCCGAGGGCAACGCGGCGACGTCCAGCAGATCATCGGGGGAGCGTGTGTCCGCCACGGTCGCCGCGGGCAACAAACGCAGCCTGTCCCGGTCCACATCGAGCAAAGAACGCGCATTCCGGTCGGACACCCAGCGCTCCAACCCGCCACCATCGTGGTCCCGCTCGCGCAGCACACCCCATTCGACCAGCACCAGCAACGCAGCATGCAACGCGCGCCGGTCGGCGGGCACGTCGGGGTCCACATCGAGTTCCGCCTCGGCGATCGTGCCACGCACCTCGCCAACCAGCTCGTCGATCATCAACTGGTCCCGGCACCGGCCGAGCGCGGCCATGGTCACGCACAGCAGCGCATAACCGCGCGGATCGAACGGCCGATCACCACCACGGCGCAACAGCGGGCGGCTCGGGTCGCGGCCGAGTCCTGCCTTGTACAGCCGGGCCACCCTCGGTTCGACAACCAGGCGATAACCGAGGTTCTCCGCGAATCGTCGGGTCAGTTCCCGCGCATGTTTGCGCACCAGCCGGAACTCGTCCCCATCGGTATCCGCGGCCAGCATCGGCTTACGCAGCAACAACCGGGCAGCGCGCCGCCGATCCTCCTCCTCGTAGCCACCGCTCATCGATCCGCCTCCGCGCGCGATCCCTCGGACGCCCCGGCCGCGGGGACGATCTCCAGGGCAAGATCGACCAGCTCCAGCCGCCCCTGTGGACTGTTGATAACTGTGTGTCCGCCAAGGACACTGCGCACCACCAGACACAAACCGGTCTCGGCGTACGCCGAAGTCCGCTCCCCTTCGGCCAGTGGTCCGCCTGCGGACAGCAGGGCCGCGCCGTACAGATCGAGCAGCGCGGCACGCGCGTCATCGGAGATCTGGCCGCCGCTCCACTGTTCCAGCTCGGCCAGCGCGGCCCGGCGGCGGCGCTCCACGGCTTCTCTCTCCTCGATACGGCGCCGTTTGGCGGTCGAGTAATCCGCCGGCTTACCGACCCTGCCACGCACCGTACGGTCACCGTGGTTGCGCAACGTCACCGGAACATCGGCCGTGGGACCCTGCCACCACGATGTGGTCGGCGAAGGCGACGCACCCTCACGATCGGAACGAAAACCCAAGTGACGGGCCGGATACAGTCCGAAAGCCGCGACCCACAGGGCATGCGCGCCCGCATCGTCGCTGCAGCCGAACCAGCGAGCGAGCGTAACCAGATCCTGATGACGGCTACGCTCCCCCGTGCCGTCAGCCACGATCCTGCGCAGGTTCGACAACAGCGCGTTCATCGCCTGGGTCGCCAGCCCTCGCACCTGCACCGCGTCCGCCTCCCGGCCCGGCTCGCCGAGAAACCACAACGCCAAGCTCGGCCAGTCCCCGACATCGAGTCCCCGATCCCGGCGAGCTCGCGTGCCATCCAGACCCACCAGACGCTGGCCCGCGTTCGCCTGGTCCACCAGTGCGTCGATGCTCGGCCAGAGCGTGATGATCTCCTCACCGATCTGCGGCATATGCAACCCTATCTCCTCGACGAAGCGATGCAGGTAATCGATCAGGAGATTCTTGTACGCCTTGAACTCATCCGGGTTCAGATCGAACCGCCGCAGTACCTCCGACAGGTAGGTGTAGAAATCGCGGGTGGAATCCACCAGCCGCTCGAACTGCGCGAACAGTGTCGTGATCCGACGAGCCACCTCGTCGGGCGCCAACTCGGCCAACGTCTCGGTCTCGATCCGGTTCAGCACCCATAGCCCCTCCAGGATCCCGCCGAGCATTTCGCTGGAAACCTCATGAGCGGTTTCGGCGCGCTGCAGGAGTTCCTCGACCATCCGGTGCACGGCCTCGCCGCGCTGAGTGAGCTGGTAACGAGCACGGTGCTGCAGATACTCCTTGATCGAGCGTGCTTCGGCCTCCCGGGGACTACGCGCCAGATTCCCCAACTCCACCAACCGGGACAACCGAACATCGACAATATCCAGATCGAGCTCGATACTGTGCTCGACGATCAACCGCTGCCGAACCTCGGCAGCCGACTGATCCGACAACAGCCCACTGATCCCGCCAGTAAACGTGCGCATGATCGCCACATAGGTCTCCGCCTCCCGCCGGGTCGCATAACGCAACGACTCCAGCCGGAGCTTGTCCGCATGGCTCAGCACCCGACCAGCGGTCTCTGCAGGTGCGGTCACATCGGAAAACGACTCCTCGCCCGTTCGCCGGTTGTCCGAAGCCATACCGCAAGGCTACCGACCACCACCGGCACGGAGTGCCCATTCGTGGAATGGCCCATGATCATCTACCCCCGTGCCCGCCCCATCACCAGTCCAACAAGACCGACTCGCAGGGGCCCAATTGCCGGAGCCTCTTAAGGCCACGATTCGTCCTGGTCGAGCGCGGGCGCGTCGCGGCGCTGGTCGACGGCGTCGCCAGGATCGGCTTCGAGCGTGTTGGCGACGCCGTGCGGGGCCTGTTCGTCGGTTGTGGGTTCGGGGCGGGCCAGGCGCGGATGCTCGGCGCGGTCATAGGCAGCGGCTGTGTCATCGTGCATGGGTCCTCAGTGCTGGCTGCTGAGGAGGTGGTGCAGGTCGTCGCGGGCGGGCGCGAGGAGCAGCGGGCCGGTAGACAGGCAGCCGTGCATGGCGCGCAGGTCGGCGAGAAACTCGTTGAGCACCAGGTCACTGCGGTGGCCGAGGGCGGCGGGTGCCTGGTGGATCAAGGTGGCGACGAGATCGGCCAGGGCGGTGGTGACCTGCATGGCGCCGTCGACCGACGCGTGCAGCTCGGCCAGGCCGGGCGCCTGTGTGGTCAGGCAGCGCCCGGCCGCGGTCAGGTGGTCGCGGGCATATTCCAGCAGGGCGCAGCAGATCGTGTGTGGCACACCATGGCTGGTCCTCTGGTCGGCGAGTGATGCGGGCCACGTTCATTTCGTCGCCCCTTCACCCACGCGAGCACTGATCGCTCGAGGACGTCACGCTCCATCTGCACCGCCGCCAGCTCAGCGCGCAACCGCTTCACCTCAGCAGCCGAATCCTCGGGTATCCCATTGACCGCGTCGTGCTGCTCACGATCCTTTGTCACCCAGTTGCCCAGTGCACCTGGGTTGATTCCCAGGTCACGGGCAACCTCGGCGACCGACTTGCCCGTGTCCAGAACCAAGCGCACCGCACCGTCCCGAAACTCCGGATCGAACTTCCGTCGTGACTCTGACATGCCCACCCCTCATTGTGCATGCCTCCACGACGCCAGGGGCAGCTCACCAGGATCTTTAGGTAGGCTTGGGCTGGCGGTTGAGTAGCGCTCCATTTCCTGCCCCGTAATCCAAAACCGTTCCTACGGTTCTCCCGCACGGCCTTCTGGCATCATCACCGACTGGCATCGGCGTCGTCCTGCGCGCGGTGCCGATCCAGCGGTATGCTCCGCGTCGGGTGGCCCACCCGTTGGTGAAGCGAATGGTTCAGTTCCGCACCACGACCCCATGTTTGCGGCTACCGAAGAGCGCCAGCCGTTCGTGGACGTAGCCGCCGACGCCGTTGAACTTCCGTCCGCAGCTCCCACTGCGGAGTTACGTACTCCAGCCCAAAGCACCGAGTTGAGGTCGGCGAGCGCAGCAGACGCCGGCCTGACTTCCTTCGAGTAGGAGGGTGCGCATTCTTGCGGTGCAGCGAATTATGGTATGCCACGTGGCCGCAGTGGTCAGGATCGAGCATGTGGCGGTGGTGGAAGTCACTGCACCTGCGTGTTTCAAATGTCCCTTCAACATGGGAATCCGCATGCTCACTGGTTCCCTGAACCGGTATGACCGGCAGGCCGACGGCGGCAAGCAGCGAGGTTGCCTACTGCCGAAAGCAACTATCTGAGCGAGTACCGAGCGATTGTCGGCAAGAAGGGTTACCGCTGGCGACGACGCCGTCCGTACCGTGGCGGTAGGCCGACAACGGCGTCAACGCACGGCGGCACTGCGCAGTGGCCCTGCGTTTCGCCGTGTGCAGTCCGGGTGTGGCATCGAGAATCACCGGAGTCGTTCGCTGCAGGTACCACCGTTGTCATACTCGCCTGCCGTGGCCGAACGCCGCAGCCGTTCGCCGGGCTGTTTGCTCGATCGTGTGTGAGGGTGTGGCGCTGAGATTGAGTACCTTGGTTTCGAACCGTTTCGGAAGGTCGTTCTGGCTTCCGGTGAGAACAACCGCACCGACCGGAATGCGTCCTTGAGGTCGGTGGTGGATTGTCAGTGCGCTTCGCCGGTGGACCAGAAATAGGTCAATTCGGTGTCGTTGAGGAGGTGGTCGCCGAGCACGCGTTCTTGGTAGATCGCTGGGTTGTGTGAGGCGATGGTGCGTGCGTTGCGCCAGTGTCGGTCGAGCGCGCGGTGCAGGGATGTGGCTGATGCTCCGCCGACGTCGAAGAGTTGCGTGGTGCTGTACAGTACGAGGTCGATGACGGTCAATTGTGCTTGTACGGCACTGCGTTCGGCTTTCTCGATCGCGGGGTCGGCTGGCTTGCCGGTGACGAGGAGGTCGTGGGCGGTCGCGATCCGGTGCGCGGCGCCGAGGACGAGTGTTTCCGCGGCGAAAGCGTTCGCTGATAGGCGACCGGTGACCGACTGCACGAGCGGGTCGCTGGCCGCGGTCGCCCCGGTGCCCTGGCTGTAGGTTCGGGTCCGGGACCGGACGAACGCCGCGGCGTCACGCACCACTGCGTGGCCGATGCCAGCGAGTGTGGCCAGCAGTACCGTTTGCAGGAACGCGGGTAGCACGGTTCGGGTTTGCGTGTCCTGGGTTGGTCGCACGAGCTCGGCATCGATGGCCACGTCAGTGTAGATCGTCGTCCCGCTGCCGGTCAGCCGCTGCCCGAAACCATCCCAGTCGTCGATGCGCTCCACTCCGGTTTCCGTGGCCGGCACGGAAACCGAAACCCTTTCCCCATCGGGTTTTTCGGCGCTCGTGGTGATCCAGTCGGCGAATAGGGAACCGGTACTGTAGAATTTCCGTCCGGACAGCGACCAGTTCCCCTCATCCGGGGTGATTCTGGTGGACAGCCTGCCGACTGCAGCGCTGCCGCGCTCATGACTGGCGTTGCCGACGATCTCACCGGCAGCGATACGTCGGAACCAGTCTTCGCGATCGGGCCGAGCCGGGTCGAGGAGGAGCCCTTCGACGAACGTGAAATGCGCACGTAGCAACTGTGGCAGGTTCGAGTCGGCTTCGCCGAGTGCTATGAGCAGGGCGAACAGTTCCGGGGCATCCGCGCCCGCACCGCCGTATTCGGTCGGTACCGTGACGGCTGTGAAACCTTTGTTGCGCAACCATTCGAGCGGTTCGTGGGGTAGTTCTCGTTCGCGTTCACGCTCAACGGAACCTTCGGCGATGCGCTCGAAGACGGGCGCGAACCGGTTGAGCAACTCGTTCATGCCTGTTCTCCCCATCGTTCGGGCAAGGCGGCCAGTAGGGCCTTCGTGTAGGGCTCGCGTGGCGCGGTGAAAACCTCGTCGGCCGTCCCTTCTTCCACGACACGGCCATCCTTCATGACGAGTACACGGTCGCTGAGGTGGTGGACGACGCCGAGGTCGTGCGAGATGAACAGGTATGCCGTGCCGTGTTCGCGCTGGAGATCGGTGAGCAAGTCGAGTACTTGGGCCTGCACACTGACGTCGAGGGCCGAGACCGGTTCGTCGAACACCAGTAGGTCCGGCCGACCGGCGAGCGCACGAGCGATCGCGACTCGCTGACGCTGCCCGCCAGAGAGTGTGAGCGGATGGCGGGCCGCGATATCCGCTGGTAACCCGACATCATCCAGCAGTTCGATGACCGTGGACTCGCCGTGTCCGGCGAGGGCATCGCCGATGATTCGGCCTACGGTATGCCGCGGATCGAAGGAGGACAGCGGATCCTGATATACCACCGAAATCCGGCGCCGCACTGGGCGGCGGTCTCGTTCGCGGATCTCACTCCACGGTTGGTTCGCGAAGGAGACACTGCCCGCGTCGGGTTCGGTGAGCGCCAGCGCGATCGACGCGGTTGTCGATTTCCCGGAGCCGGATTCGCCGACGATTCCCAGCGTTTCGCCCGGTCGTATCGTGAAGCTGACCTCTTGGACGACGCTGCGTTCGCGCCCGTCGGGACCACGGTAGTGTTTGCTGATGCCTTCGGCGCGCAGCAACACGGCGTCCTCGGGTGGTTTCGGCGTGGGCGCTACATCGGGTGGCCGGGTGCCGGACAGGCGGGTGCCTTTCGTGTGGGCCGAGGGGATCGCGGCGATGAGCCGTTGTGTGTAGGGATGTTCCGGAGCGCGGATCACCCTGGTCGTCGGACCGGATTCGACGATCTGCCCAGCGCACATGACCAGCACCTCGTCCGCGAGATGCTGCACGACAGCGAGGTCGTGGCTGATCAGGACGATCGTGCGCCCGCGTTGCTTCGCGGTGGCGAGCAGTCCGAGGATTTGTGCCTGCACGGTGGTGTCGAGCGCGGTCGTCGGTTCGTCGGCGATCAGTACCTGCGGGTCGAGTGCCAGCGCGGCGGCGATCAGCGCCCGCTGCCGCAGCCCGCCGGACAGCTGCGAGGGCAGTTGCCGTGCCCGGAGTTCGGGCTCGGGCACGCCGACCTCGCTGAGTAACTCCAGTACTCGTTGCTCGCGGGCCACGCGTGGCCCGAATTTGTGCAACCGCAACGGTTCCGCGATCTCGGCACCGATCCTGCGCAACGGGTCGAGCGAGACGAGCGCGTCCTGGAGCACGTAGCCGACGCGCCGTCCGCGCAGCCTGCGCCACGCCCGCGGGCGCAGCCTCGTCAAATCCTGGCCACCGAGCTCGATCCGATGCGCGGTGGTGTGTGCGCCGGGACCATTGAGGTCGAGAAGTGTCCGCGCGGTGACGCTCTTGCCCGAACCGGATTCGCCGACGATCGCCAGGCACCGCCCGGCTTTGAGGGTGAACGACACGTCCTTGACGACGGTGTGCCCGTGGAAACCGACCGAGAGCTGCTCGACCGCAACGACCGGCTGCGCGGTCGCAAGGCTCTCCCGCAGGCGGGCTGGGCTGCTCATCGGCGACCTCCGGGTTCGGTGACGGCACGCACGGCGCGTCCGAGCACCGTGAGCGAGAGGGTGAACAGGACGATGACCGCGCCGGGAAAGAAATCGAGCCACCATGCCTGTTGCACGTAGTCACGGCCCGCGTTGAGCATCGCGCCCCATTCCGGTGCGGGCGGCTGCACGCCGAGCCCGAGGAACCCCAGCGCCGCGGCCCAGACGATCGCCTGCCCGACGCCGAGCGTGATGAGCACGGCCAGCGGCCGGAAGGCGTTCGGCAGGACGGTTCGGACCAGGATCCGGGCCGGTCCACGGCCGAGGACGCGTTCGGCCTGGACATAGCCGGAGCCACGAACGGCAAGCACCTGTCCGCGCACCATGCGCGCGTAGCCGGGCATCGACGCGACCCCGACGGCGATGACCTGGGTGCCCGCACTGTTCCCGAACACGGCGATGAGGATCAGCGCGAGCAACAGCCCCGGGAACGCGTACAGGACCTCGATGAACCGTGTCGTGACAGCGTCGAGGGCGCGTCCACCGAGTCCGCCGAGCAGCCCGAGCACGACCGCACCGGCCAGACCGAGAGCTGTCGCACCGAGCCCGATGAGTAGCGACTGGCCCGCCCCGTATACGACACGGGCGAATACATCACGCCCGGACTGATCGGTGCCGAACACATGCGCCACGCTTGGTGGATCGAAGCTTTGATCCAGGTGGATGTCCAGCGGATCCCGTCCGGTGAGCAGCCTTGGCACGGCCGCGGCGAGCACGACGAGCACCCCGAACGCGAGTGCTGCCCAGAAACCGGCACTGTGCAGCGGAGTTCGCCGCGTCCTGGCGGCGTTCGGGACGGTCAGTACACTCATGCCTTGCTCGCCCCGATCGTCGTGCGCAGCCGCGGGTCGACCGCGACATAGGCGAGGTCGGTCAGCAGGTTCGCGACGACGTAGACCAGCGCCACGACGAACGTGATCCCGATGACCAGCGGCAGATCCTGTGAGTTGACCGCGGTGACGAGCAGCTGTCCGATTCCCTGGCGCGCGAACACGACCTCGGCGATCACCGCGCCGCTGATCAGCGCGCCGAGCCCCCACCCGGAAAGCGTGATCCCGGGCAGCGCGGCATGCCGCAGGACGTGCCGGGCGCGGACCCCCGCTTCGGACATGCCGCGGGCCCGCGCGGAGAGCACGAACGGCTGCTTGAGTTTCGCGTCGAACTCGTCACGGGTGACCTGGCCGAGGAACCCGGCCAGCGGGATGCCGAGCGTGAACGCGGGAAGCACGAGCCCGGTCGCACCGGTACCGATCACCGGCAGCCAGTGCAGTCGCACGGCGAACACGAGCAACAGCACCACACCGAGCCAGAACTGCGGCAGTGCCGCGGCAATGACCTCGACCCCGGCGCCGATCCGCGCCCACCACCCGTTCCGCCCGGCGCCGGCGAGCGTGGAAACCACCGAAAGGACCCAGGCGATACCGAGGGCGGTCAGCGTCAGCGCCAATGTCGACCCGAGCTGACCACCGATCGCGCTGAGCACGGACTGCTTCAGCGTGTACGACTCGCCGAAGTCCAGCCGTAGCAGACCAGCGAGGAACGAGCCGTACTGCGCCAGCAACGGCCGGTCGAAACCGTATTCGTGCCGCACAGCGGCCAGCGCCTGCGGACTCGGATGCGCGGATGCACCACCGAGAATCGCGCGTGCCGGATCGCCGGGCACAAGATGTTCGAGGAAGAACACGATCGTGCCGACGACGAGAAGCAACAGCACGGCCTCGGCAAGGCGCCGCAGTACCCGCAGCCTGACAGAGCCGTTCACGTCACCCTCCTGCGCTCAGATAGGCGTCGGAAAGGACCGGCTCTCCCTCGGAGACCTCGATCCAGACATCCTTGAGCCTTTTCGACACCGCAAGGCGGGTCTGGATCGGATACATCGGCATGCTCCATGCCTTCGCGGCGAGGATCCCTTGTGCCGCTTGGTACAACCGCTTCTGCGTAGCCGGATCGGTGGTAGCCGAGGCGCGCAGCAATGTGTCGTCCAGTCCCTTGTCCCAGGTGAACGGCGTGTTCTCGCCGTTGCCCACGTCCAGGGTCGCCTTGGAGAACCTGATGTACATGACCTCGGGTGTGGGGCTGTTCCAGTAGTTGCCGAGCAGGTCGTACGCCCTGGGATCGCCCTTGACCGCATTCATACTGGCCTCATCGCGTGCGTCGAGAACGACCCGGATACCAACTCGCTTCTCCATCGCCTGCACGTCCTGCAGAATCGTCAAGTCCGCGGGTGGTGTCTCCGCGCTGTCGGCGTTGTACGGCAGGCGTACGGAAAGCTCACGGCCCGCCTTGGTGCGGTACCCCTCGGCGTCGCGGTGAGTCCATCCCGCTTGGTCGAGCAGCCGGTTCGCCGCGACCGGGTCGTAGGGCAACGTCTCGTGCCAATGGCGGTCGTAGTCCGGTGTGCCGCTGCTGAGGATGTTGCCCTCGTAAGGAAAGACGCCTGCGTAGGCGCTCTGCACGGCTTCCTTCGCGTCGGCGGCGTGCACGAAGGCTCGGCGGACCCGGATATCGGAGAAAATCGGGCTGCGCGTGTTGAGGTCCAGGCTGAACGGCGAGCCCGAGTGCACGAACGACTGCAGCGTGATCGACTGGTCCGCTCTTGCGAGCTCCTCGTCTTCGGGCGGAACGTTGAAGATCAGGTCCGCTTCACCGGACCCCAGCGCACCATATCGACTGGTGTTGTCCTTGAGGAATTTCCATGTGATGCCGTCGAGGTAGGCCGGGCCCGCATGCCGCGCGTTAGCGGGCGCCGAATCATATCCGTCGTTGCGGACCAGCTGCACGTCGCGCTCATGATTCCATTGCACAACCTTGAACGGGCCCGTTCCGACAGGAGACTCGCAGTTCGCGGCGAGCCCGCGCGCCATGGCCCTCGGTGATTCCATGCCGAAGAACGCCTGGGACAGTGCGGTCAGCAGCGGCGAATAAGGGCGCTTGAGCCGAATCCGCACGGCGTGGTTCGAGAGCGCGATGGCCTGGTCGAAATACGAATCGAGATAGAGTAGATCCGTCGAAGACTGGGTGGCCGGATCGAGGATCTGGTGGAAGTTCGCGACAACGGCCGCCGCGTCGAACGGGACGCCGTCGGTGAACTTCACGCCCTGTTTCAGCGTAAAATCGTAGGTGAGCCCGTCCGGTGAAATCGTCCAGCCCGTGGCAAGCCACGGCACGACCCTCCCGCCCGCAGTCTCGGACACCAGGGAATCGAGATACTGTCGCGCAACATAAGTCTGTGGCATGTCGCCGCTGTTGTGCGGATCAAGACAGGTCGGTTCGCGATCGGCGGCGTAGGTGATCATACCGCCGCGCACCGGGCCAGACGAGGATGTGGCAACGCCTGCGTTCCCCGCGCAACCGGCCGTGAGCACAACCGTCAACCCGACCACCACCGCGGATATCGCGCGCTTCACGGGACGGCGCCGATGCTCGCACCGATGCGATGCGCGGCGCCCGGATGCGATGCGGGCAGGCGCGGGCCCTCGCCGTGCAGGCGCTCACGCAATGTCGTGCCCTCGGTGTAGGACCTGCGATAACGACCGCGGCGCTGCAGTTCCGGCACCACGAGTTCGATGAAGTCGGTGAACGTGCCAGGCGAGAGGTACTGCACCAGATTGAACCCGTCAACGCCCGTGCGTTCAGCGATCTCCTCGATCCGGTCGGCCACCTGGTCCGGCGCACCGACGACGAAGAACGGGTCGTCGAAGGGATCCGAGAAATGATCCACCACTTCGCGGACACGTTTGTCCGCGAAGGACCTCTCCGCCGATTCGACATGTCCGCGCGCCTTGAACCCCAGATACTCCTCGGCACCGAGGGCAGCGAGATCGATGCCACTGCTGCCACCGAAATGGACGAGATAGCCGATCGTGTCGCGATAACGCAGGATCTCGTCGAGCTTGCGCCGCGCCTCGTTCTCGGTTTCACCGACGATAACGTTGAGGCCGACAAGGAATCGCACGGCGTCGCGTCCGCGGCCGTTCGCCTCGGCCAGTTCACGGACGTCATCGATCACCTCACGCGCCTGCCGCTCGGTGCGGGCACCGACGAAAATGGCCTCCGCATGCCTGGCGGCGAACGCGCGCCCACGATCCGACGAACCGGCCTGGTAGATCACCGGCGTTCGCTGCGGTGAAGGCTCCGACAAATGCGGCCCATCGACAGTGAAATAACGTCCGCGATGGCTGATCTCATGAACCTTCGCAGGATCGCTGTACCGCCGCTCCGCACGATCGTGCAGCACCGCGTCCTCCTCCCACGAGCCCTCCCACAGTTTGTAGGAGACCTCCAGGAACTCCTCGGCGAGCTCGTACCGATCGTCATGCCCCACCTGCGCACCCAGACCGTAATTGCGGGCCGCGTCCGGAAGATACCCGGTGACAACGTTCCATGCGATACGGCCCCGAGTGAGATGGTCCAGCGTGGAAAACCGACGCGCGTTCCCGAACGGCGGTTCGTACGTCGTCGTGAACGTGACCGCGAAACCAAGATTCTCGGTCACGGCCGCCATCGCGGGCACAACAAGGAAAGGGTCGTTATTGGGCGACTGGATCCCACGCGCGATCGCCGAATCGCGACTACCCTCGTACACCGAGTACGTGCCGACGACATCAGCCAGGAACAACGCATCGAACAGCCCACGCTCGAGCAACCGCGCGGTATCCAGCCAATACCCGATATCGGTGTATTCATGCCGCCGATTGCCCGGGTGCACCCACAGTCCGTGGTTGATATGACTCGGAGTGTTCATTTCGAATCCGTTGAAATGCAGGATTCGCGCCATGGCTCGCCCTTTCCTTCTGCTATCCAGAGAACGTAAACGCACCACATCGAACGTTCCAGAACGTCTCACACTCTGGAAATACGGCGAAATATTCATATTTCGAACACCGAGCATTCACGGAAAACCGACTACTCCTCTCATCCGCCCGGATATACAGAGTAAAAATTGCGCGGGATCCCATCGAATACCAGCGCGGCCCGATTCCGCGCCGCCGGCCACCCATGTCACCGCAAGGAATCGGTCGCGGGCGATGTGTGACTCGTCGAGCTGATGGCCCGAGGCCCGAAAGGTCAGGATCGGCGCCTGCCGACGGTTCCGTACTTGACTCGCCCCGCTGACCGGCGCCTCCGACTCCTACCGCGCCCCGCTTCCCGAACCCGCCGATGACAAGCCCATGGACCGGATCGTGGCGCTCCTGGGTCGGGACCCGAATTGGCAGCCCGAGCAGAAACGATGAGTTTCCGGCACGGCGATCGTTCACTGAGACTCGCGGCTCGCGAGGGTTATCGGCGTCAGCGATCACATTGATCAACTCGGCCTGAACAGCATCGCCCGCGAGATACACTCGAGGACTCCCGGGCTCTACACCACTCCGCGACTAGTTTGCTCACCTCGATGCTCTCCTGCTCGACCCGCTCACCGATTAGCGCAATGCAATGTGCAAGTTCACGTAGTGATACCGGGCTACCGGATTCCAACTTCGCAGCCCGATCCCGCCACTTCTCCCGATCTGTGAGCGGATCGTCCGCCCATCGGCGGGACGGGTTCGCGCGCGACATAGCACTCGTCCACGAGCACAGCGATCATCCTGGAAAGGGTCTGCGCCGCAACACCCTCACGACTGGCGAGGTCGCCGAGGCGCATGGCATCGGAGCTGGCCAGGGGTGACCAGCGCGGAGACCGCGCCGTGACCGAGACCGTCGATATCACCGCACCTGCGCAGAGATCTGAACAATCGTCCGACGACGAGATACAATCGCTTGGTCGCTTCGTCGCTGACTTCGGCTTGTTCGATCGGCAATTGATGAGTCGCCATGTCCGGTGTCCTCTCCGGGCTGTGCAGGCAACGATCAGACCATCCGTTATGTTCCGATTCTTTCGCGTGTCCGATCATTTGTACGTCATGAAACGCGGTGTCGACGTTTCGGTCCGTCGACACCGGTAACTTGATACATGCTGTCAAGCGGTAGGCGCGCAACGTAATCGTGAGATTGAGGCGCAGGTGTGCGGGAGTGTCCGCCGGTCACCTTGACAATCCGCTCACCGGTCGGGTCAGGGTTGATTCGCGAGTGGTTCCACTGCTGGGCGTGGTTGGGGCCTAATTGCCAAATATTGTTGGGCGATGGCGCGGTTGTAGCGCCGGAGATGTTCGCCGAATTCGCGGAGTTCGCGATCGGTCCAGTCGCCGAGGGTGTCGGTGAGGCTTTGGCGGCGTTTGCGTTTGGTGTTGGCCATCTTGTGTTGGCCTTTGGCGGTCGGGGAGATCAGGCTGCATCGCCGGTCGCTCGGGTCGAGCTGTCGGGTGACCAGTCCTTTGCGTTGCATTGTGGCGATCTGTCGGCCGACGGTGGAGGGGTCGAGTCCGAGTGCGGCGGCCAGCGAGCGAATGTCGGCTGAAGCCGCCGACTCGAGGCTGCGCAGCAGCAGGTATTCGGAGCGGTCGAGCTCGGTGTAAATGTCGCTGCGTCGACGCAGGAGCTCGAAGTTGCGAACCAGGACTGCGGTGGCGAGCTCGACGGTATCGAGTGTGTCCTGTTGTCCGACTGTATCAACGCTGGTCGGTGCGTCACTTTCACTCATAACCTGTACTATACCGATAGTTGGCGGTAAAGTACCGGTGACTGGTTGGTTTGGACGACGGAATCAGCGCCGCTTCGGTGCCGCGGTCTCGTCGTTGACGCTGATTGTCCAGCGTCGGGAAGGGTGGTTATTCGTGCCCGAGCGGCTCGTTGAACTGTGGGACCGGCTGGTCGCTTCGGATCCCGGGCTCGGGCGGATTCGGATGGCAGGGTCTTCGGCGATCAGCATGGCCAGTGCGCTCGCGGTGGAGTACGGTTTCGCTTTGCTGATCGGGGCGGACGCGAAGCTCATGCTGGTCGTGATGTTGCTTGGCGCGATGGTGGCGATGATGGGGGCACAGGCGCTGAGTGGGACCGGTGTGTGGCCCAAGGTCCGCACGGCATTGTTCTTTCCTGTTGCGCTGGGGGCCGGTATGTGTGCCGGGGTGTCGGTTTCGGGGAACACCGATCTGATGCTCGGCGTGTTCGTGGTGGTCATGTTCGTGGCGGTGTTCATCCGTAAGTTCGGTATCCCGTATTTCTTCTACGGGTTCATGGGGTGGATGGGGTATTTCTTCTCGTCGTTCCTGCATGCCACGTTCGACATGTTGCCGCTGCTGCTGGTCGCGATCGTTATCGGCACAGTCTGGGTGGTGCTGCTCTCGATCACGGTGTTACGGGAAAACCCGGCTCGCACGCTGAATCGGGCGGTGCGCGGCTTTGATGCTCGAACCAGGGCGATGGCTCGCGCGGTGGCTGTCTTGCTCGTGGACCGGGAACCGGACGAGGCCCGGGTGGCCAGGGCGTGGCGACGCATTCAGCGTAGCCACGCGAACCTCGCCGAGATTGCGCTGATGGTCGAGGCGATGTCGGGTGAGCCTGGCGCTTTGCCCGCCGGGGACTCGCCGGTGGTGTTACGCCGCAAGCTGGTCGAGGCGCAGCAGACGATGGACCGCATGGCCACCGCGGCCAAGGCACTGGTGTCTGCCGAACCTTCCTTGCGCCTGATGGCGGCGCGTGTCGCGGATCGGCTGGCTCGTCGAGATGATCAGGGCGCGAACCGTGGCGCCCACGAGCTCGCCGAGCGCAGCGAACCGGCGGGAGACGGCGAAACCGAACCGGGCAGTGAGGGCTGGTGGGCGGCGCGGCATTTCGCTGCTGCCGTGCTCGAGTTCGTTGCACTCGCTCGTAGCAGGGGCGACTTGGCACCGCACGACGACGCGGAGCTCGACGAGTTCGAGCCGGTCGTGGAGCTGGTGATGGGCAATCTGCCCGGCTCCCCGGCTGCCGCGCGGGAGGTGCACGCGCGTGGTCATCGGTGGAACCCGCTGGCGCGGATGGCGATGTCCTCCCGGCAGGCGGTGCAGGTCGCGATCGCCGGCGGGCTGGCCATCCTGGTCGGCCGCGAGCTGTCCGAAACCCGTTATTACTGGGCGGTGCTGGCCGCGTTCCTGATGTTCGCGGGGACGGCCACGCGCAGCGAACAGTTCATCAAGGGCTGGAACCGCGTGTTCGGTACCCTCGTGGGGCTCGGGGTTTCCATCGGATTCGCCGAGCTCACTGCCGGGCAGCCGATCTGGTCGATCGTGGTCATCGTCGCATCCATGTTCTGCGGTTTCTACCTGATGCGGCTCTCGTACGCGTACATGATCTTCTTCCTGACGATCATGCTCGGCCAGCTCTACAGCGTACTCCACGAGTTCTCCCCGGGCTTTCTGCTGCTGCGACTCGAGGAGACCGCGGTCGGGGCCGGGATCGGCTTTCTGGTCGCGCTGGTGGTGATGCCATTATCCACGCGCGATACGTTCCGGTCCGCGCGTGATGCCTTCCTGCATCAGCTCGCTGAGCTGCTGCACGCGGCCGCAACCAGGCTGGATCCGGTCGCCGGTGGGGAGTCGGCCGATCTGGCCGGTCTGTCGAGAACGCTCGACGACCGGATGCGGCAGTTGAGTCTGGTTGCGAAACCCATGACCCGCCCATTGTTGTGGAACAATAGCCCGCGCCAGGTGCGGCACCGGCTTTCGCTGTATGCCAGTATCGCAACGTCCACCCGTGCGCTGACTGTCGCGTTGCGGGACGCCCCACCGGTACGGCAGCGGGGGCTGGCCGCCGCGTGTCGCGCACTTGCGACCGCCGGCGAGGAACTGGCCAGGGTCCGCATCGGGCGCGACCAGCCGAGCGCCTCCGACCCGCTGGTCGCGGCGGATGTGGCGTTGTTCGGCCGTACCGTCGCGGTGCCCGGCGCGCGCGCATCCAGCCCGGTGCTGCGCACGCTGACGCATGTGCACCAATCGTTGCGGGAGCTTTCCACTCCCAGCGAGACCGCGCTCGTGGAGACGCGACTCGGTAACACGGTGGTCGGCCAGGTCATCACCGACAGCGGCGAACCCGTGTCCGCCCGAGTGACCTTGTTGCACCCATCGGGATACGAGGCGGCACATGCCGAGACCAACCCTTTGACCGGATATTACCGATTCTCCGACTGCGCTGCCGGTCACTACCTGACCGCCGTCACCACCAGCGGACAGGAGTCGGTGGCCGGTCGAGTGCGCGTTCACGTCCGTGCACCGGCCGCAGCCGACTTCATCCTGTCCACACAGTCTGCGGCGCGGAGCAGCGTGCACGGCACTATCCGTGATCCGCATGGGGAACCACATCCTGAGGCGGCGGTAGCCGTGTTCGCCTCGGACGGCGGGTTACTCGCCCACACCCACGCCGACCGTCAGGGGCGATACCGACTGGACCTCGATCCGGGGACCTACAACATGATCACCACTGGGTACGCCACGGTGACCACGAAAACACGGTTGTCCGGCGACCGGCTCAATCAGCTCGATCTCGTCTTACCGAGAGCGGATCTCGCCACCGACGAACATGCGAACCTTTCCGAATTGAGGTTCCCCTGATCGCGTGTGTCTGGTGCGGCCGAGTTTCGTCCCGCCACAGCCGATCCGGCAGCGGCGGGATTTGACTCGCTATCGCACCAAGGTAGTACGCGAACACATCGGGGAAGCGCAGCGTTTGCACAGCCTGGTCGAAGACGCTCTTTTGGGTCGACCCGTACAGGCGCTCTCGCTGCAACAATTCTCGCCCCACCCCGTCAGCGCGACGAAGCGATTATGCTTGCGCTAAACCCGATCACGTGAGCGTCGGTACCGTGCACCACCGGAGCTTTCCTCCAGTTTCTAACGCCATCCCTTGTAGACGGTTTGCTATGTGGCCGGCGAGTTCCTGCAGAATCCGGATCTCCTCAGCGGCGGGCTTGCCAAATATCGCAACAAGATATTCTCGAATAGGGAATAGAGCGTTCCTGGAGTATGTCTTTGATCGCGCTTCTTTTGGGATTGTTTCAATATTTGGTTTATCTTGACGTTTTCAGGCACGGAGATCAATATCATTTGCTCGTTGCTTGAGCGTGACGTGGGCCCCAGTCGCTGGGTGAGGTCAGCCGTTCGTGATGGAGGAGTGTGAATGGACCAGTCTGGCGCGGAAGCCGGGAGCTTCGATTGGGATGTGGTAGTAGTCGGCGCTGGTTTTGGCGGTGCTGTCAGTGCTCTACGTTTGACGGAGAAGGGATATCGCGTCGCTGTGGTCGAGTCCGGGCGGCGATACGCCGACGATGAACTACCGAAGACAAGCTGGCGGCTTCGGAAGTTCCTGTGGGCTCCGAAACTCGGTTTGCGCGGTATTCAACGCATTTCCTTTTTACGGAATTTTGCCGTCCTCTCCGGTGTCGGGGTTGGTGGCGGTTCGCTGGTGTACGCGAATACCTTGTATCGTGCTTCGGAGCAGGCGTTCGAGGATCCTTCCTGGCGAGGAATCACTGACTGGAAAACGGAACTCGAACCGCATTATGTCACGGCGGAGCGGATGCTCGGTGTCCGCGTGAACCCGGGTGGCACGTTGCCGGACCGATTGTTCGCCGAGGCTGCTACGGAGATCGGTGTTGCCGATACGTTCCGGCTGACCCCGGTTGGGGTGTTCTTCGGGCGGGCGGGGGAACGGGTGTCCGATCCGTATTTCGGCGGGCTGGGCCCCGACCGAACCGGGTGTGTGCTCTGCGGTGAGTGCATGACCGGGTGCCGGTATGGCGCCAAGAACAGGCTCGATCTCAACTATCTGTATCTCGCCGAGCACGCCGGGGCACGGATCTTCGAGGAGACATCGGTGACCGATGTCCGGTTCATTTCAGGCGGCGGATACCGGCTTGTCACAACGACTCCGGCGCAGCCGTGGTGCGGCACGCGGGTGCTCACCGCGCGCCAGGTGGTTCTGGCCGGCGGGGTGTTGGGCACGTTGGAACTACTCATGCGGTCCCGACGAAGTGGCGGATTGCCCGAGCTCTCTGCGCGGCTCGGGCAGCTGACACGCACCAATTCACAATCACTGCTCACTGCTGAGACACAAAAGCCCGATCCGGGCTTCACCGAGGGTGTCGCCATCACCAGTTCGATCCACCCCGATGCGCACACCCACGTGGAACCGGTTCGCTACGGTCCGGGTAGCAACGTGATGGGGTTTCTTTGTACGTTGCTGACCGATGGCGGCCCCGGCGGTCCTCGGTGGTGGAAGTTCGTGCGGCAGGCCGTCCGCCGACCGGGCGATTTGTTCACCTTGTTCTGGCGCAGAAGGTGGTCGGAGCGTACGACGATCATGGTCGTCATGCAGGCGCTGGACAATTCGGTCACGGTGCGGCTGCGGCGGGGGTTGTTCGGCAGCGGACTGACTGCGAAACCCGGCCACGGGGGGCCGGTTCCTACCTGGATTCCCACGGCCAACGAGTTGGCGCGCCGGATCGCTACGAAGGTAGGCGGCAGACCGCGTGGCACCTGGGGTGAACTGGTCGGTGCTCCGCTGACCGCGCATCCCATCGGCGGCTGCGTGATCGGTGAGTGTGCCGAGACCGGAGCCATCGACCCGTACCACCGGGTATTCGGTCATCCGGGGTTGCACGTGATCGACGGGTCGAGCGTGCCTGCGAACCTCGGGGCCAACCCGGCCCTGACGATCACCGCCCTCGCGGAGCGCGCGGTTTCCATGTGGCCAAACGCGGGCGAGCCGGACCCGCGCCCGGCGCCAGACGAACCGTATCGCCACGTCGAACCGGTACTTGCGAGAAACCCGGTACTTTCCCAGGAAACCCCGGTCGTTAAGCCAGGCGGGGAAATCTAATGCCGGAACGACAGCTGGTTACCGGGGCCACCGGTTTCCTCGGCGCAGCGCTGGTGCTGCGGCTCCTCGAAGATACAGACGCACGCCTGGTGACGCTTGTGCGCGCGGGCACCGTAGATCCCTGGACACGGTTGCGCACCGTGCTGACCAGGGCCGCGATCGATTACGGGCACCCGTCGCACTGGATCGCACCGCTGCTGGGCAGGATCGAGCTCGTGGTCGGAGATCTACTCCAAGATCCGGCCCCCGAGGTCGGGGCGATCGATCGTGTCTGGCACGGCGCGGCATCGCTTCGCTACGCCGAACGAGACCGGGAGGCGATCTACGCCGCTAATGTGGTCGGTACCGAACGTGCGCTTGCGATCGCCGCGAACGCAGGTGCCCGTCGTTTCCATTACATCAGTACTGCCTATGTGGCCGGGAATCGGTCCGGCATGATCTTCGAGCAGCCTGTCGGCACCGATGCTGTGGTGAACAATGTGTACGAGGAAAGCAAGATTGCCGCAGAAGCCGCTGTACTGGCGGCGGATACTTTCGAAACGCAGATCCTGCGACCCAGCATCATCGTCGGTCACAGCGTCAGCCTCGCCACCTCGAGCGCGTTCGGACTCTACGGTTTCCTTGACCGGCTGGCCCGATTCCGAAGAATCCTAGAACGGCGCGATACCGACCGCCCACGACGGCTTTCGCTGCTGGCAGATCCCTCGGTACCAGCCAACTTGGTTCCAGTGGATGTCGTGGCACGACAGGCAGTCCGGCTCGCCCTGCCACGCCCGAGCGCGACGATCGTGCACCTGACCAACGATCGTCCACCGACAGTCGGCGAAGTCATCGACTCCGTTTTCGACGCCGTGAACCTGCCGCGTCCCCGCTACGTTTCCGATCGCGGCGAGCTGTCTCGAGTCGACGAACACTTCGACAGGAGTATCGAGTTCTACCGCTCCTACATCACCGGGCACAAGCACTTCCGGCAGGACACCGCGAACGCGGCAGCTGGACCACTCGAATTTCCGTTCAACACCGAAACATTGCGGCGACTGTGCCGTGTTTATCTCGACCAGCAGTTCGGTGCCTCAGTACCAGAGGGAGAAGAAGCATCATGAAGGCATGGTGGCGAAGGGGGATCACCGCGGCCGCGCTGGCCATCGGCGCGAACGCCACCGTCGCGGGGATCGCCGCGGCAGACGGAGCACACGGTAACGACGGGCTCCTGCTGCCATTGACCGGGTCGATTACGATACCGATCACCTTGCACGGCAACGTGATCGGCACACCGGTAGGTGAATTGCGCACACCCGACCACTCGCTGACCTTACGCACACGGGATCTGGTCAGGGCTCTCCAGCCCCTTTACGACAAACTGTACGAGGCGTCCATGCCACTGCATCCACCCTGGCCAACACACGACCACCCCGATCCGGAACATGTCGGCGGTTTCGCTCACCTCGACCATGAACAGGCCAATCTCGTCGTGCCGGTCAACGTCAGCGGGAACGCCATCGCGATAGGCGGTCCCGCACACGCCGATGCCGGTGGGGCCAAAGCCATCGGCGCGGCGCCGAGCCCAGTGGATACCAGCGGCTACGGCGGATTTGCCTCCGGGAACCAGACCTCGGTCGACGCTACCGTTCCCGTCGTCATCGCCGGAAACGCCGCTGCGCTGCTCGGCAAGGCCACCAGCACCGGTGACAGCAATACTGCCGCCTCCAGCGGCGGACCCATCACCACCGAAGGCGAAAAAGGAACCCTCTCCGGCAACGTGATCGCGCTACCAGCCACCCTCACCGCCGCCGCGACCGCCAACACCACCGAACTGCTCGGCACAGCGAAAACGAACGGGCATCACCGAATCACCACAACCACCGGCGGGCGATCGACGAGTACCCAAGGAACCGACCCGCTCTCGGGCAACGTAATTCGGCCAGTAACCAACCTCACGATACACCTGCACCCGAGCCGGTAAGCGGATAATCGCTTCCCCGACCGTTACTCAATGCCGTCGTGTCATCGTATGTGCCGGTCAGTCTTCGTCACGATGTGCTGTCCGGGCACATGTGGGAAGCGAGGAAAAACCGCGTGCCACCGGAGGCCGCGCTCGGCGGTGCCCTGTGGATCCGGTTCGTCGGCTTGCCAGGTGGTGGGAGGGTGCACGCGAAGACGGGCATCCTCGAGGGGCGGCGCGCTCGGTTTATACGTCCGCGATGACGACGGCCAGACGTTGGTCTCTTCGTTCATCATCAGAGGTGCCGATGTGAGTCGGCCGAGCGGGTGGTGGTTGCCCGGCCGGCAGTTCGGGGTAATGTGGGTTTGGGGTCCCCAACGCGCGGCTTGCCGGGTCGTCAGTCGTCAGAGAGAACGCGTGGAATCACCTCGTCCACCAGAAGCTTGAGCTGGTTGCGCCAATCCCAGGAAGTGATCCGCAGCGTCACTTCGGTTGCCCCGTCCCCGTACAGTGCCCGGATATCGGCCGCTGCCTGCTCCGGGGTGCCCGCCGCGGTCCAGTTTCTCGCCTGCTCCGGGGTGAACACCGGACCGTAGTACTCACCGAGGAACCGGTGACTTTCCTCGTAGGCGGCCTCGCGATCCGGATTGAGGTTGAGATTGTGGTACGCGGAAACCCCGAAGTCTTCCGGATCCCTTCCTTCCTCGCGCAGGAAATCCTTGATAGCCGGTAGATTCACGGTCAGATGCTCGGGCGTCTTCCGGGTGGTCATCCAACCATCCGCGATCCGTGCGACGCGGCGCAGCGCACGGGTGGCCAGCGGATGTGGCACCGGATTCGAGGCGATGTACACCGGTGGTGGGGACTGCACCGGTTTCGGTTGCACCGTCACGTCCTCGAAGGAGCGGTACTTGCCGTGGAAACCAACCTTGTCCTCGGTCCACAGGCGGCGTATGATCTCGGTGTTTTCCTCCAGCCGTCCGGCGCGGGAGGAGTCGGTTATGCCATAGAGCGCGCCCTCCTTCGCGGATGCATCGTTGGGCTTGACGATCCCAGTGCACACGGCCAGCAGCATGCGACCGTTGGAGAGCTGATCAAGGGTGGCCCACTGGTCGGCGAACAACACCGGATCCCGGATCGGGAACGTGGCAAGGCAACCGACGGCGAGTCGGACCCGTGTGGTGACCGCGGCCAGCGAACCGAGCAGCGCCACGGATTCCGGTCGCGGCTTCGCGAGCAGGCTGTCACCGATCCATACCGAGTCGAAAACACCGGTTTCATCGGCGAAATGCGCGGTTTCCACGAGTTCGCCGAGCCCGGCGATCCCGAAGAAGGTACCGCGTTGGGGCAGGGTGAGACCGAGCGATCGTTGGGGCATGGCAAGTCCTCCTAGGTAAGGGTGACACGGCCGTTCGGGGTGTCGAGTTCGGCGATCAGACCAGGTATCCCAGTGTCGATGTCCAGCTGTATGTCCAAGGCGCGCAGGACGGCTCGCGGAGCCTGCGGGTCCGGATGGGTACCGCGCAAGGAAAGCAGACGCAACTCGGGCAGGTCGTTGGTGCTCGGATGCGGAGCATCCAGCCAGTCGATCAGCGCCGGAGCGAGCCCGCCGAAACGGTCACCACGATTCGGGGTGAGCCGCCATTCCAGTAACACGCCTTCCGGTGTGCGGCGGGAGAGCGGGCCGATATCGCCCGGGTCGTAACCGTGCGCGCGAGCTTGCCGTACGGTGGCTTCGATATCGTCGGGACGGACCACCCAGGCGGCAAGTCTCGGCTCGCTGAGTTCGTCGATACCGAAGGTGCTCGGTTTCGGTTGTGCGGGATCATCCGGACCGATGAGTTCTAGATACGCCACACCGCCGAGCCCGGCGAGATAGTTTCGGGTGCCGCGGCCGACATGCCGTCCACCGAGTACCGGGGTGATCCCGGTGCGTTCGGTGAAGGAATCCACCAGCCGGTCGATGTCTGGTCCCGCGTAGACAAGGTGGTCCAGAGTCGGCTCGATCATGCTGTCTGTTCCTTCGCGAGTGCGTCGCGCAGCGAAACCGGCCCGCCCAACCGGTCGAACTCGGCGCGGGCATCGCTGCGCAGCTGTTCGTCGTGCAGGAAGTCGGCCGCTGTTCCGGCGAGACCGACCGCCGCATCCAGGATGGCCGGTTGCGCGTCAGCCGCATATTTGGCGAATTCGGCGGTGTGGTTGGCGACCCCGCGCGGTGCGATGGCGATGATCGGATGAATGGCAGGAACCGCGAGACTCACGTTGCCCATATCGGTAGAGGCCACCTCCTCGACGGGGCGCGCCGCGGTCGGCAGCACACTACGTCGCCCGGAGAGCGCGACCGCGTACCGCGCTTCGAGGGTATTGTTGGTACGCAACGGAAGGTAGGGAGGCGCGTTATCCCACGATACATCCGCAGCGGTTCCGGTGGCGTCCGCCGCCGCGCGCAGGATGGTGTCGACCCTGGTGTGCAGTTCGGCGAGCGTGTCGAGTTCCAAGGATCGCACGTAGAAAACCGCTGAGGCGGTCTCCGGGACGATATTGGGCGCCTGGCCGCCGTCGGTGATGATGCCGTGGACCTTATCCGAGGGGAGAATATGCTGGCGCAGTTGAGCGATCCCGGTGTAGGCGGCCACCACCGCGTCCAGCGCGTTTACCCCGAGATGGGGGCCGGTAGCCGAATGCGCAGCGATACCCCGGTAAGTCACCGCGACCTGGCGGAATCCGAGCGAACGACTGCCCGCGACGTCGAGATTGCCGGGGTGAGCCATCAGCGCGAAATCCACATGTTCGAACCCGTCCGCGTCCAGGATTCGCTGCTTACCTCCGCCTCCCTCCTCGGCAGGGGTGCCGATCAGCTCCACGGTGCCGAATTCTTCGGCGAGGGCGAGGAACGCGCCGACCGCGCTCGCCGCGATGATGTTGTGCCCGCAGGCATGGCCGATCCCCGGCAGCCCGTCGTATTCGGCGATTACGGCCACGGTCGGCCCGTTATTCCCGGGGCCATCGTTGTGGCAGACGGCACGTATCGCGGTCGGTAGACCGTAGGCGCCCACCTCGGTGCGTACCCCGTGTCGCTCAAGCACACTCGCGATAGCGGCCGCCGCGTGATGTTCGGCGTAGGCCAGCTCGGGGTGTTCGTGCAGATCCGTGGCCAGCGCGGTGAGGTCCCCGCGCAGCGCGTCCACTCGGTCGGCGATACGTGCGTGTACCTGCGCGGGCGCACCTTCGTGGGCCGAGTGCGGTGGCTGGGTTTCGTCCAGGACTCGCTGGAGTTCCCGTTGTCTGCGCTCGCGCAGCCCGGGATAGGGGGTTCGTGGTTCGACGGTCATCCAATTCCTTTCACGGTTTGCGGTACACCGAGGTGTTCATGGATCTCGGCGTGAACCGTCCTGAGTGCATCCGGTTCACGCGGGCGTTCCTGGGAAATCCGCCAGGTGGCGGCGATGTGTCCGGGGCCGGGAGCGAGCAGCACGATGCGGTCGGCGAGCAGGAGCGCCTCGGTCACATCATGGGTGACGAACACGATGGTGCGGCGTTCAGTGGACCACAGGTGCAGCAGATCGCGCTGCAGCTGCAGCCTGGTCAGGTGATCTACCGCGCCGAACGGTTCATCCATCAACAGCACTTCCGGCTGAAGGGCCAGTGCCCGGGCGATGCCGACGCGCTGGCGCATGCCGCCGGAGAGCTGGTGCGGGTACTGCTGCGCGACTTCCGGTAGACCGACCAGATCAAGCTGGGCGCGGGCCAGTTCACGGCGCTTCGCCTTCGGTGTCCCGGCCATCTCCAAACCGAGCTCCACGTTGCGCGCCACGGTCCGCCACGGGTACAGCGAGGAATCCTGGAAGACCACACCGATCTTCTGGTGCGGACCGGTGATCCGTTCCTGCCCTAAATGGATGGTTCCGGTGCTCGTCGTGCGCAGCCCGGCCATCAATTCGAGCAGGGTACTCTTGCCGCAGCCGCTCCTGCCGAGCAGTACCAAAAATTCGCCTGGCTCGATGCTCAAGTCGATGTGGTCGAGTACGGTTGTCTCGCCGTAGGTCTTGGTGACCCCGGAGAGCTCGAAGCCGATCATTTCCCGCCGCCGGAGGGGAGGAAGCTGTTGTCGATGATCTTGGAAGTGTCGTAGGTGGTGTCCTGGAAGCCGAAGCTCTTTTGGATTTCCTGGGTCTGCCGCACCATGTCAGCGTCGACCGCTGGGATATTCGTCCAGATCGGGTCCTCGCGGCGCAGCGCGTTTTGCTCGACCGCCTTGGGCACCTTGATCTGAGTGATGGCGTAGTTCAAGAACTCGGACTCGTGCTGTTTTGCATATTTCGCCGATTCGAAGTAGGCAGCGAGGAATTTCTTCACGATATCCGGATATTTGCTGGTGAAATTGGTATTGCTGATCTCGACGCCAGTGTGGAAGTTCGGCAGGTAATCCCAGCCCTTGGCGAGCAGGCGGCCTGTTCCGCTGGATTCGGCGAGCGAGACGAAGGGTTCGTGGATGATTGTGGCGTCCACTTGCCCGCTTTCTAGGCTCGCATAGGCAGCCTCATAGGAGCCGTTCGGGACCAGCGTGACGTCGTTCTCGGTGAGCCCGTTCTTCTTGAGGATGTAGCGAGCGGTCACCTCCATGCCGGAGCCTTTGCGTCCGATTCCGATCCGTTTCCCCTTCAACTGTGCGATATTCGGGACTCCCTTGCCGCCGATGAGGTAGAACGGTCCCTTCGTCCGGTACATCGAGGAGACGATCTTGATCGGTGCGGACTTGCCTGCGGCGATCACCGCCGAGGTGGTGTCCGCATCGGCGATGTCCGCATCGCCGCTGGAGGTGAGTCCAACCGGGTCGGTGGCCTTCACGAAACTGACATCGAGACCCTGCTTCGCGAAAAATCCCTTCAGTTTGCCGAACTTCGCGGGCAGCCCGCTCGGTCCGGCGAACGAGGCGTAGGAGACTTTCACCAGCCCGTTCGCGGTTTTCTCCAGTGAGGAGGAGCAGGCTGGGATTAGCGCGGCGAGGAGTACAGCGCAGCACACGGTGACGATTCGACGAGACACAGTGCCTCCTTTGGTGTTGGTTGGCTGGTCAACGCAGGGATCGCCGCGGCCGCCACTTCAGCAGCACACGCCGTTCCAGCTGGTCGATGACCGTCACGCTGAGTACCGAGACGAGGGTGATCAGGATGATGAAGGCGAATGCCTTCGGAGTGTCGTAGAGCGTGGTCGCCTCGTTCAACCCGTTCCCAAGTCCGGCTTTCGAAGCCACCATTTCGCCGAATATTGCTCCGACGATGGCCGCGGCCGCCTCGGTGCGCAGCGCGGCGAGGATCGTCGGGATAGCCGAGGGCAGGATCACCTTGCCGATCAACTGCACTCGGGAAGCACGCAGCGATCGGGCGACCTTCAGATGATCCTCCGAGGTCTGCTGTACCCCGGCGATCGTGTTGTACACGATGGGAAAGAAGCAGAACAAGAACACAATCACGATCTTGTGCCCGAGACCCAGCCCGAGCCACAGGGTCAGCAACGGGATCACGGTCACCTTCGGTACCGCCATCAGGGCGGCGAGAAACGGCCGGAAGAACGCCTCGGCGAGCGGGACAAGGCCGAGCAGCAGGCCGAGCGCGATCCCCGCGACCACCGCGACCAGGTAACCGATCACGAACTCGCGCAGAGTCACGCCCAGGTTCATATAGAACCCGCTTCCCCCGCCGAGTAGCTGCCATGCCTGCACGAGGACATCGGTCGGAGCGGGGAGATACAGACTGGAAACGATTCCTCCGCGGACCAGCAGCTCACAGATCGCAAGCACCCCGAACAGCAGCACGAGCCGCCCGACAAGCAACACGATCCGACTCGGCCGGGAAGAGATCGACATGGTCAGAACGCTAAGCAGGAAACGTATACGGGTCAATCAATTGTGTATCCATCTTGCATAGTGGGCGCGAGCTACGCTGCGCGTATAGTCCATCCACACAATGGAATCGCGTCGGAGGTTGAGGTCGTTGTCTCTATGACGGATGCATTAATATAGAAACGTATCCATTAGTAGGAGGGCGGCATGACCGTGCGCGAGGGGGCCACCGCCGAACAGCACCGGCGGCTTCGGCAGATGATCATGGACGGCGAGCTGCCGCCGGGTAGTGTGCTGCTCGAGACCCCACTATCCAAGCAACTCGGTGTGTCCCGAACTCCTGTGCGTGAGGCGCTTGCACGGCTCGCCCAGGAAGGGCTGATCACCAGACGCACCCGCGGTTACGTCGTCCACGAACTGCGTCCCGAGGAGATCATCGAGGTGTTCGATGCGCGCATTGTGCTGGAATGTGCCATTGCCGAACGCGCCGCCACCACTGCCGACGACTTCCAGCTCACCCGGATCGAGCAGCTCACCGAGGAGCTCGAGAGACTGCTCCATCGTTTGCGCACTGCGGGAAAAGGGGCACGTGCGGCCAAGATCCGAGATGAGATCCGCCCGCTCAATGTTGCCTGGCATGCGGAGCTTCGGGCCGCGGCGAACAGCAAGACCCTTACCGGGCTACTCGAACAGATTCTCGATGTGCAGCGGATTTACGACCCGTTGATGAAACAGACCGAATACGAAGAGATCGCACTCGGTCAGCGCCAGCACAACGAGATTGTCACCGCCCTGCGTAAACGTGATCCGCAGGCCGCGAAGGACACGATGGCCGCGCACCTGACCACAGTTCGCCAGAGTAAGATCGCAGAATTCACCAGGACCGTGCACGAGAGAACCTGACATGCCATGTGTCACCGGCGACTACCTAAACGGTGTCTCGTAACCAGGTGGTCTTGGTGACGTGTACCACGGGTCTTGGTCAGGGCCTCTCGTTTGAGAGGTTGTGTGTATGCCCGAGCAGCGTCGGAGGTTCAGTGCTCAGTTCAAGGCTGAGGCTGTGCAGGTGGTGATCGAGACCGAGAACCCGGACGCCCAGCAGCCGGTGAGCCCGTCCGAGCGTGTGCGTGTGGCGGAGATGGAAGACGAGATCCGCCGGCTGCGGATGGAAAACGAGTTCCTTGGAGCGGGCACCGGAACCGCGGCGAACGGCATTGGTGACCGCGGTGCTGCGGAACCTGGAGGCAGCCGCGATCGATGACGCGCTGGATCTGTTCGCGCTGCTGATGGCCACACGGTTGCTCTCGCCGGCGCGGCGGGCCTCGGAGAAGGAGCGGCTGGCGAATCTGCCCGGCTTGGAGCGGGCTTCGCGGACGTTGACCCGGGCCTTGGCGGTACTGGTGCGGCTGCTGGATGAGGCCGCCGCGTCCAGGGTGGCGCTGGACCCACTGCTGGTGTGGTCGAAGCTTGCGGAGGTCGCGCCGCGCGAGCAGGTCACCGCGGCGATGGCGATGGTGGACAAGCTGGTGCCCGAAGACGACGGGTCGGCCGAGATCACGCTGCGCAAGGCCCTGGCCGGGCGCTACAACACCGTCCGCCCGTTCCTGACGCTGCTGGGCGAGTCCCCGGCGTTGGCGGCTGCCCCGGGGAGGGAAGCGGGTGCTGGCTGCGGTTCGAAAGCTGCCAGGTCTTGCGCGGCGCAAGACGACGAAACGCCCGTTGTCACCGGCCGAGGTCGATGCTGATCTGGTGCCGCGGGCATGGCGGCCGGCGGTGTTAGCGAACCCGGCGCTACCCGCAGGCGCGATCGACCGGGACGCCTACGTGGTGTGTGTACTAGAGCAGCTGCACCGAGCTCTGGTTCGCCGTGACGTCTACGCGGCACCATTGAACCGGTGGTCGGATCCGCGGGCCAGGTTGCTCGACGGCGCCGGGTGGGACGCGGTGCGCCAGGATGTGCTGGCCGGTCTGTCACTGGACACGCCAGTCATCGAACATCTGGCGGAGCTGACGGGCGGGCTGGACGCGGCGTGGCGGCAGATGGCCGCCAGGATGGACGAAGCCGGTCCGGAGGCGAAGGTCGAGGTCGTCATCCCACCCGAAGGCGGGAGGGCCCGATTGAGCGTGGACAAGCTCGGCGCCCTCGACGAGCCGGATTCATTGACCGGCTGCGAACGACAACAGAGGCGATGCTGCCCCGGATCGACCTGCCGGACCTGCTGTTCGAGGTGCACTCCTGGACCGGTTTCCTCGACGGGTTCACCCACGTTTCCGAGGGCACCTGCCGCATGGCCGGGCTCGATATCAGCCTGGTAGCGCTGCTGGTCGCCGAGTCCTGCAACATCGGCCTGACCCCGGTGATCAACCCGCACTATCCGCAACTGACCCGATCCCGCCTCTCGCACGTGGACCAGAACTACCTGCGTGGGGACACGATCGCGGCGGCGAACGCGAAACTCATCGACGCGCAGGCGCGGATCCCGCGGGCGCAAAGCTGGGGTGGCGGGCTGCTGGCCTCGGTGGACGGGCTGCGGTTCGTGGTTCCGGCCCGCACCATCAACGCCGCCCCCTCACCGAAGTACTACGGCTACAAACGCGGCATCACCTGGCTCAACGCCGTCAACGACCAGGTGTCCGGGATCGGGGCGATGGTGGTGCCCGGCACCCCGCGAGACAGCCTGTTCATCCTCGACACCCTCCTCAACCTCGACGGCGGGGAAACCGGAGATGATCGCGACTGACCACGCCTCCTACTCGGACATGGTGTTCGGGCTGTTCACGATGCTCGGCTACCGCTTCTCGCCACGACTGCGAGACCTGGCCGACCAGCGGTTCTGGCGCGCCGACATGCCCGGGCGAGCAGTCCGGTGATTATGGTCCGCTGAACGCGGTCGCCCGAAACAAGGTGAACCTGTCCAAGATCGAGACCCACTGGCCGGACATGCTGCGGGTGGCCGGGTCGCTGGTCACGAACCAGGTTCGTGCCTACGACCTGCTGCGCATGTTCGGCCGCGAAGGCAGGCTTTCCCCGCTGGGGCAAGCCTTCGCCGAGTACGGCCGGATCGACAAGACTTTGCACCTGTTGGCGTTGTGCGACCCTGTCGACGAGTCCTATCGGCGCCGGATGAACCGCCAGCTCACCGTGCAGGAATCCCGCCACCGCCTGGCTCGGGCGATCTGTCATGGCAAACGCGGCAACATCGTGCAGGCTTACCGCGAGGGCCAGGAGGACCAACTTGCCGCTCTGGGCCTGGTCTTGAACGCGGTCGTGCTGTGGACGACCCGCTATCTGGACGCCGCGGTCGCCGAACTCGAAGCCGCCGGTCATGTCATTCAGGATGCGGACAAGGCTCGGCTGTCACCGCTCAAGGACAAGCACCTCAACTGCCTCGGCCGCTAAGCCTTCACCCCGTCGCAGCCCGCTCGTGGCCTGCGGCCCTTGCGCGATCCAGCGATCCGCGACGACTGACCGGCTCATTTGCCGATCCCTATCCGAACATGGCGGGTTAGTTTCGGAGGTCAGTGCGGTGGGGTGGTTTCTAGGTGGTGCGCGCAGTGGTCTGCGAGGGCGAGGGTGGGCAGGTTGGTGTTCGCAGTGGGGATGGTGGGCATGATGGAGGCGTCGATGACTGCCAGGCCGTCGACGCCGTGCACCCATCCAAGCGGGTCGACCACGGCCGTGGGGTCGGTGGCTGGTCCCATCCGGCAGGTGCCCACCGGATGTTGGTACACATTGAGCTGGGCGCGGATGGCCTGGTCCAGAGCCTGGTCGGTGCTTAACTCGTGGCCGGGCCACATTTCCGAGACGAGCTGCTCGGCGAAGGGACTGGTGCCTGCTAGTTGCCGTGCACGCCGGAGTCCAGCGCGCAGCCTGGGCAGGTCCTCGGGGTGGGTCAGTAGCCCGACGTCGATGTCGGGTGCGACGGTGGGGTTGGGCGAGGTAAGCAACACCCGGCCGCGGGAACGCGGTTGGAGCAGCGCCACGAGCAACGACATCTCGGGTCCGGTCTCGCCTGCGGCGATGGCGCTGGGGAAAATCTGCAGGTCTGGCCTGGTCAGCGATGGATCAGATCGTGTCGTCAGCAGTGTTTGACAGGGCAGGGACTGCGGCTGCCCGTGGGCGGAGAAGTGCAGCCGCAGCAAGGGGTGGTCATGCAGATTCGCGCCCACCCCAGGCACGTCCCGCCAGATTGGGATTCCGAGCTGACGCAAATGTGCCGCCGGTCCGATACCCGAGCGCAGCAAGAGCGCGGGGCTGCCGTAGGCACCGGCGGCGAGCAGAACCTGCCGGGCAGCGACATGCTGCCCATCGGCGAGCTGGACCCCGGTGGCCCGCCCGTCCGCGAGCAGGACCCGGTCGGCCGTGGCGTGGGGCCAGACGGTGAGGTTACTGCGCTCACGGGCAGCGGCCAGGTAGGTCAGCGCCGTGGATTGACGCACCCCGGCAACCGCGTTCAGCGGCAGCGGGCCAGCACCGACCGCAGCGCGCGCATTGTGATCAGCAATCACCGGATTACCTGCGGCAGCGCAGGAATCCAGGAACGTCCGCTGGTGTGACGGCAATTCGCAGCGCGTATACCGGCGGATCGATACCGGCCCGCTCGCACCGTGCCCATTCTGGTCACCGAAGTCGCCATCGTTTTCGACACGGACAAACGCCTCTAGCATCTGGTCGTAAGACCAGCCCGCGTTGCCCGCAGTGGCCCACGCGTCGTAGTCGTCGGGTTGGCCCCGCAGCGCCATCACATTGTTGGTGGCCGAGCTGCCACCCACGAGACGCCCAGCGAACACCGGCGAACGCCGCTGTAGCTCGCCGAGCCCAGCCACATGCCCCCAGTCATACCGAGTGGGGCCCACATCCGCGGCGTCGGACACCTCGTGCGGCTGCTGGCCACCCTCAGGACCGAAGTCCGGCCCGGCCTCCAGGAGCAACACCGACCGGTCCGGCTGCTGGCTGAGCCGGGCGGCGAGCACGCCCCCTGCCGAGCCCGCCCCCACGATCACGGTGTCCACATCCGCTGCTGGTGTCATCCTCGCGGCACCTCCCTGCAGAGCTTTACTAGCGCCTACACGAAACGAAAATACTGCATTTCGATATATGCTGCCACCATGGTGAAACAGCATGAAGACCATGGCGACACGCCTCGCCCTCCAGGGCGTCCGTTGGATACCGCCCGCAGCCAGACGATCACCGAAGCCGCGCTCGAGGTCCTCGCCGAGGTGGGCTACCGCGGGTTCACAATGGTCAAAGTCGCCGACCGAGCGGGTGCCAGTACCGCGACCCTCTACCGCCGTTGGAACGGCAAACAGGAGCTGTTCCTGGAGGCGATCACCCTGCTGGCCCGCCGCGAGGCCAACCACCCCGACCCGGGGCCCTTTCCCCCGGCACCCGACACCGGCAGCGTGGTCACCGACGTGGAAATCCTCCTCGTCCGGCTCATCGCCCTCTACAACAGCCCCGAAGGCGGAGTGTTTTACGGCCTCATCGACGAGATGCGCCGCAACCCCCAGTTACAGAAGACGTTCCGGGAACAGTTCATCAATCCGCCACGAGCCACCACCAAGACGGCACTACGCCGCGGCATCGCCCGAGGAGAACTCCACGACATCGCCGACCTCGACCTTCTCGTCGACGCCTGCTACGGCCCCGTGCAAACCCGTGCGCTGCTCTCCGGCGAGCCCCTCGACGAGGCCTTTGCCGCACGCACCGCGCGCACCCTCCTGCGCCCCTACCTCACCACGCCGCCCTGATCTCTCGGTAGTCCGCAGAGGAACCCCAAACGGACACCACGGCGGCACGCACCGACGAACGAACGCCGTCAGCGCCGACGATCACACACCCTCGACCGTGTCCCCGTCGGCCAACAGTGCCCACGCCCTGTCGGCACTTTCGTTCGTCTCGATCACGCGAGCGTCGTACCGGAAAACCGCACCAGCCCGGGCGGCCTCGCCCTGCAAGACCCGCGCCGGGTCCGCCCAGGCCATCACCCGCGGCGTCCCCCGCAGCGCAGAAGGATCAGCAGTCATCCGGTACCCGATCCGCCCGGTCGGCACATACCACTCGAACCGCAACAGCGGGAACGAAGCCGCAATCACCGCTTGGTGAGCACCGATGGCACGCAACGCGTCCAATCCGTTGGGGTTTATCCGCACCACCGCTCCCCCGCTGGCCGCCGAACGCGCCTCTACCACCGTCACCGCCACACCAGCACGCCGCAGCTCCAACGCCGCAACGGATCCAGCAATGCCACCACCGACAATCACAGCACGCTCGGTCACCACTCAACTCCTGCTTCCTGGTCCGATGCAGCGGTCACGCTGCAGCACCCACGATTTCGCTCTCGCGCGGCGGAGCCGACAGCCGCACCGGCGGCATGCCTCACCGGCCATCCACGGTGCGCAGTATTCGGACACGCCACGATCATCAACAAACCCGACCGCGAGAACACCGCAGCGCGCTCAGCGACGTGCCAGCGCATGGGGGACAGTCCCACTCGACGGGAAAGGCGGCGGAAGGTTTGGACCGTATCCCGGCCAGCCCCGATATAGGTTGTCAAACACAGCGACGGAGCGCGGCCCATCGTTGGTATTGGTGGTGTTTGGTCGGCTCGGGGTCTTCAATGCCGCGCAGCCAGTAGTCGAACCAGTCGACAGTTCGGCGATAGATTTCCAGTCGGTGGCGGGGCTGGATCTTGAGGTGATCTTCATCTGGGTAGACATACATTTCGGTGGGCACGCCGGCACGGATGAGTTGGCTGTAGGCTGAGAGGCTGGCAAGGTATTCGGCCTCGGTGTCATGGCTGAGGATGGCGGTGGTGCAATCTGTTAAGCCAGGTGAACGTCGTTGCCAGTGTTCGGCCGAGGGGCCGCGTGGGCCGCCCGCCATACCCCAGTCGGACCAGCGTTCTTCGAACCCGGGCCCGAACAAGTGGTAAATGTATTCATCGTCATGGCTGAAGCCGGACAGTACGGCCGCTCGGAATAGGTTCGTGCTCTCGAGAGCGTAGGTGGCGATGTCACTACCGTGACTGAATCCGCATATCCCGAGTCGATGAGGGTCTAGTACGCCCTCGCGGTCTAGTGCCGCGACCATGGTCTGGATAGTAGAAACAGGTCCGATCATGTCTTTGCACATGGCTTGGAACCGTTCAGTGGGGCTGTCGTCAGGGCTTGGAGGGTCTAACTCGTAGCTTCTGGGCAGGGTGAGGTCGAGGACCAGAAATCCATGCGCGGCCAGGACATGGATCGGATACTCGTCACCCGATGCACCGCGAAGGAACCCGGACGACATATACGTGGTCACGACCATCGGGTACCGATGTCCCGGGACATAGTCGACGGGATAGACCAGGTTCGCCCAGGTTCGATCGTGAAACTGATTGGTGGCTTCGATACAGCGGATGTCACCGAACTGGAAGGTCCGCCAGGCTGGATTGAGGTCCGTGAGTGTACGTCGGTCTCCGGTTCGCAGATTGATCGCGATGACCTCTGCTGGTCGGGTGGGCAGCTCCTCCAGAGCCACGGCGATGCCACGGGAGAGATCCAGCCTGCATTCCGATAGTTCGCCGGTACCGGATGAGATCACACGCGGTGCGTCGCTGGCGATGGGAACGGTGTACAGCACCCGTTGATGGGTTTCATTTCGAGCCTGGAAGTACAGGTGCCTGCTATCTAGGCTCCACCACAATACGGGCACCACATCGTCCAATGGATGTGGACACGCATGTAGCCGCGTCACCAGCCGCTGAGCACCGTCACCGTCAGCAGCGATGACGTAGAGGTTTTCCTGCTCGGCGTCGCTGAGAAACGCGAGCATGGAGTGGTCAGGCGAAGACACCGCATACAGTGCCCCATCAACCTGGACTCGGTCCGCGTCGAGCTCGACTGTCTCGGCCGCGCTAGCCGGCCACCACTCGCCGGTGCCGACGTCGATCACCCAATCGGTCGACGGAGCGGGCTCGGCGGTTCCCGGAAGGCCAACCAGCCCTAGCTCGGGACGGCTCACTGTAGTCATCAACACCCCGCTCCCGCTGGCGGGCCGTGGTGCGAGGATGGGGGCCGGCACGGGCCGGCTGGACCGGACCAAGATGCTTCGGCCATCGTGGCGGTACCGTAGCGCGCGGACTACGCCATCCAAACCAGCTACCACCGCAGCCTGTCCATCGCGGCTCACTTCGCACAACTGGAACCGGCCGTCGTGATGAGCCTGGAAGGCCAGTCGTTGGCTATCCGGAGACCATGCCGCGACGGGATTGTACCCACCGTAATGTGTAGCCCCCTCCAGAAAGCCGTCCTCGACTACCGGCGTACCCGCGTCGGCGAGCTTGTAACTGGATCGGTCACGGACTGTGGGAGCCACATGCCATTCGGCACAGTAGTCGTTGGTTGTAGCTCGAGCGGACTGTACTCGAAAAGCCACCCACGACCCATCCGGTGACAGTGTCAGCCCGGACACATCCGCGATTTCCAGCAACGCTTCAGCCGTCACCGGTCGACAGTCATCAGAATTTGCAGCGTCTAAAATTTCCAAAGGATTCATGTTTAGTTGCCTTACCACAGTCGAGACCGAAGCTGTTTTCGCGGAAGAGTCTTCACAGCCTATAATGTCGCGTTCTGTCCCAGCTTGTCGAGCACGGGCATGAGTGTGTTCATCAGATGGACCGTCAGGACGGACTGCCCCAGATCTCGCCTCAGCGCTTGCAGCTTTGCGCTACCCACCCGCGGTCGGCGGTGTGGGCCGCTGTTGGGTGAACCGTTTGTCTGGTGTGGCCTGAAATCTCAAGCGATGTCCGGAGTCGCTGGTTGGGTTAGCGCTGCCAGCTGCGTCCGGGTGTGTGTTCGTGTATCTACGAACACGTGTATTGGGCGGATTCAATCGGTCGTCGCAACACCGGTTTGCCGGAGTGATTGTAGCTGCTCGTTGAGTGCTTCTGCAGGGGTTTTCCAGCCGAGTGTTTTTCGTGGTCGGGAGTTGAGGGTGGCTGCGACGGCCTCGATCTCCTCGACGCTCCACCGTGATAGGTCGGTTCTTTTCGGGAAATATTGGCGCTGCGCCAATATTTCCCGAAAAGAGCCGATCTTTCGGTGCACAGTCAAGCAGAACTAGATGCCGTCGCCGACGAACTGAATGATCGGCCCCGTGAAACACTCGACTGGCTCAAACCCACCGAAGTCCTCAACAAACTCCTCCTCGAGCACGGTGGTGCACCCACCACTTGACACCGCCGAGTCTTTACGCCCCCAACTGCGTTGGGGGCGTACTCTCCCCGCTGCTGGCCAACGTGGCTTTGTCGATCCTGGACGAGTACTTCGCCCAGGTCGAGGGCGGCCACCCGCGAGTGGGAGCGCCGCAAGCGACGTCTGCGTGGCCAGGCCAACTACCGGTTGATCCGGTATGCGGACTTATGCCGACGTCGGCATAAGTCGGCTTATGGGGACCGGTGGATTATGCCGACCGCGGTGTGATGGTGCTGGCCGGCGAGGTCGTCCGGCCGGGCCGGTCGGCATAACCCGGGGGCCTTGTGATCGGGGTGGTGGCGGGTTTCGAGTGGTTGCGGAAGAGCAGACCACTCGAGACGGGAGAGATCGCATGGGTGCCGAGGCGTCGGTGAATGTGCTGGTGGCCGAGTTCCGTTCGTGGCTGGCGGTGGATCGGGGGTTGTCGCCGGAGACTGCCCGTTGTTACGGAACCCAGGCCGGCAAGTTCTTGGCCGGGTTGCCGGAACCTGTGGATGATGCTGTGCGGCAACTGGATTCGCGTCGGATCACGACGTTCATGGTCGGTTATTATCGGCCGTTGAACGGGTCGGCGGTGCGGGCGATCATGGGCCGCGCCTGCGCTCACGCGGACCTGCCACGGGTCGGGGCGCATCGTCTGCGCCACTCGCTGGCCAGCGACATGCTCCGAGCCGGAGCGTCGCTGCAGGAAGTCGGACAGGTTCTCCGGCACCGAAGCCACCTGTCCACAACGATTTACGCGAAGGTCGACGAGAACGCGCTGCGTCCGCTGGCGCGTCCCTGGCCGATCGAGGTGCGGTCATGAGCCGGTTGCGCCGCGCCGCCGAAAACTACCTCACGATGCGGCGGACGCTGGGATTCAAACTGACCACCCAAGCTGCGCAACTGATGTCGTTCGTCGACTACTGCGAAACGGCCGGTATTGATCGCGTCACCGGCGAGCTGGCGCTGGAATGGGCGACCACGACCCGCAGCGGCAGCCGGCACGACGCCTACTTGGCGCGGCGGTTGATGACGGTGCGGATCTTCGCTCGCCACTACCAGACACTCGATCCCGCCAGCGAGATCCCGCCCGAAGACGCTCTGCCACACCACAAATGCCGGATTGCACCGTATCTGTATTCGCCCGCCGAAATCACGGCCCTCATCGGCGCCGCCGGGCGATTGCGGCCACCGTTGCGGGCGGCGACCTGGCAGACCTTGATCGGGCTGCTCACGGTGACCGGCATGCGCAAACGCGAAGCCTGCTACCTCGACGACGAACACGTCGACCTCGACCGAGCCGAACTGGTAATCCTGGATTCAAAGTTCGGAAAGTCCCGGCGTCTGTTCCTGCACGACACGACCGTAACCGCACTGCGGGACTACCAGCGGCTACGCAACCAGGAGTGCCCGAATCGGTCCGAGTCAAGCTTCTTCGTCTCCACCCGAGGCACTCGTCTGGACACGGAAAACATCCCCAGCACCTTCACCAAGCTGATCGACGCGGCCGGCATCACGGTGTCACCCGGACAACGGCGACCTCGGATACATGACCTGCGGCACTCGTTCACCGTCACCACGATGATCGGCTTCTACCGTGAAGGCGGCGACGTCCAGGCGAGGTTGCCGATCCTGTCGACCTGGCTCGGCCACGTCGACCCGAAGTCGACCTATTGGTATCAGCAGCAGGTTCCCGAGCTGCTGGCCATAGCCGCCGAACGCCTGGAAACCATTGGGGGCCAGCGATGACCGCGTTGGCACCGATCCTGCAAGCATTCTTCACCGACAAACTCCTGCGTCAGCGCCGCGCCGGTCCGAACACCGTCGCCGCCTATCGCGACACCTGGCGCTTGCTGCTGCAATTCGCCGCCCGCGCAACAGCCACCCCACCCAGCACGCTCGATCTGAGGCAGCTCGACGCTGGACTGATCACCGCATTCCTCACCTATCTCGAGGCGGAGCGGTCCAACGGCACCGCAACCCGCAACGCGCGGCTGGCCGCGGTCCGGTCGCTGTTCCGCTACGCCGCTCTGCACGCACCCAAGCATGCCGCCGACATCGCCCGGGTCCTAGCGATCCCACCCAAACGTCGGGATCGACCCATCGTCTCCTATCTCACCACCGACGAGATCGACGCGCTGGTCGCTGCCCCGGATCGCGGCACCCGGCTCGGGCGCCGCGACCACGCTCTGCTGGTACTGGCCTGCCAGACCGGGCTCCGGGTCTCCGAACTGATCGGGTTGACCCACAGCGATATTCACCTCGGCCCTGGCACTCACGTCCGATGCCACGGCAAAGGCCGCAAGGATCGGGCCACTCCGTTGACGCGTCACACCGTTGCCGCACTGCAGGAATGGCTCACCGACCACACGAACGCACCGATCGATCCGCTGTTCACCACCCGCGAGGGCCGACCGCTCTCGCGAGACGCGGTCGCCAAGCTGGTCACCAAACACACCGCCCACGCTGCAAGCATTTGCCCGAGTTTGACAAGCAAAACCGTCTCCCCACATACCCTGCGGCATTCCGCAGCCATGGCGCTGCTGCACGCCGGGGTCGACACCTCGGTCATCGCACTATGGCTCGGCCACGAGGACCCCGGATCCACTCACGCCTACCTGCACGCCGACATGAGCATCAAGGAGAACGCCCTGGGCCGACTCACACCACCGAACACCAGCCCCGGCCGCTACCGGCCCACCGACACCCTGCTCGATTTCCTCGACACCCTCTGACTCCGAGCACAAGGCCCCGGGTTATGCCGACCGGCCCGGCCGGACGACCTCGCCGGCCAGCACCATCACACCGCGGTCGGCATAATCCACCGGTCCCCATAAGCGGACGACTTCCTGGTCATGATCTCCGGCGATCGTGACCACGCCGAAGAAATGCGGGATGTGGTGGCGGCGGTTCTGGCGCCGATGGGTCTGCGCCTGTCGGACGCCAAGACGAGGATTACCCATATCGACGAGGGCCTCGATTTCCTCGGTCGGCGCATCCAGCGTCACCACAAACGGGGCACCCCAGCGGCACGTCTACACTTACCCGGCTAAGAAGGCCCTCAAAGCCGTCATGGCCAAGGACAAGACGATCTGTCGGCAGAACAACAACGAACCCCTGGCGGTCGTGCTGCGCCGGCTCAATCCGGTGTTGCGCGGCTGGGCCACATATCTCCGGGCCGGGGTGTCCGCCTCGACGTTCCAATACCTGTCCAAGTACACCTGGGAACGGGTAATGGGATGGATTAGGCGAAAACACCGGAAGATCACCTGGAAACAACTCCGTCGCCGCTTCTGCGGCGGCGAATGGTGGCCGGTCGACGGTCAATACTACCTCTTCGAGCCAGGCCGGATGCGGATTATTCGCTACCGTTACCGAGGAACGAAGATTCCGACACCGTGGACCGTTACTGGCTAAAGACCACCAACCGCCCGACCGGGACTTGTGGAGAGCCCGGTGCTCAGTAATGGGCACGCCGAGTTCGGCGGGCGGCCCGAGGAAACGGACCAGTCGAAAGACTGACACCGCGCCTCGGGCCGACCCAACCGAGAATCCGGCAAAGGGCACAGGGAAGCCCTACGATGCCTCATTGGGGAACTATGGTCATGCGGTCGGGTGAGGTGCCTGACCGTGGCTGCTCGGTCGTGTCGGGGGATGGCCTCGATGCCGCGCCGCTGGGGCGGCCAGTTTTAGTGCTGCCACCCCGGACACGCCGAGGCCCCTGACCGGCGTTAGGGACATGCCCGACCGAGGGCCGAACAATGAGGAACCGGCAAGGGCCTCGACACCGTGGAGTCAACCATCGACTCCATGTTGGAGGCCAGGATGACCTACATCGGCTGGGATTGGGCGAGCCAGAGCCACGATGTCACCGTGCTCGATGACGGTGGTTCGGTGCTGGAACGATGGGCGTTCGCTCACACCGAGCCCGGATGGGCAGCCACGATCCACCGCTTGCGCCAGCACGGCGATCTTGACGAGCTGCCGGTGATCATCGAGCGCACCAGTGGGCTGGTCGTGGATCGGCTGCTCGAGGCGGGACACCCTGGTCCCGGTGCACCCCACATCGTTCTACGCCGCTCGACCACGGTGGAGTGCTTCCGGTGCGAAGTCCGATCCTGGCGAGGGCTACAAGCTCGCGGACTACCTACGCACCGACGGCCACCGGCTACGACGCCTGGAGCCGATCGAGCCCGGCCTACGCGAGCTGCAAGCGTTGGTGCGGCTGCGCGACGACCAGGTCCGCGCCCGGACCGCGACGGTCAACCAGCTCACCGCCATTCTCGACGCGCACTGGGCCGGACCGCGCAACCTGTTCCGCTCGCTGGCTTCGCAGATCGCGCTGGCTTTCCTGACCGACTACCCAACGCCGCACGCCGCTGCCCATCTCGGTGAGGCACGCATGGCTGCGTTCTGTCGCCGACACTCCTACCGCGGAGGAAAGCCCGCCGCTGAGCTGCTCGAGCGGCTGCGCACTGCACCGATCGCTCCCATCGGTCTGCCAGCAGACACACTCAGCACCATCATCGGCGCCCAGGTCACCCTGCTGCGCTCGATCCAGTCAACGATCACCGCCACCGAGAAGTTAATCGCTGAACGCGTTGCTGCACACCCGCGCACTCAGCTGCTCAACCAACTGCCCGGCGTTGGAATAATCAACCTCGCCCAACTACTCGCCGAATTCGGCCCCATCCTCGACCGCGTCGAGTCCGCCGAACAAGCCGCGACCGAATGCGGCGCTGCTCCAGTCACCCGGGCATCCGGAAACAGCAGCGGCGTCTACTTCCGATGGGCGGCGAACACCCGCGCGCGCAAAGCGATCACCTCGTTTGCCCACAACGCCCGGATGCAATCACCCTGGGCCGCAGAGCTCTACGCCACCGCGCGGGCACGAGGTAAACGCAACCCCCACGCCACCCGCATCGTCGCCCGCGCCTGGATACGCGTCATCTGGGCCTGCTGGCACAACAAGGCCCCCCTACAACCCGTCGATACATCATCAACGCCGACAGCTCATCGCCAAAAGAACTTGACTCAGGGGACTCAAACGACGACTTGCCACCGTGATCTACCGCCACCTCGAAGCTGATCAATCGGACAAAATTCCAGCAACCACTTGACAGAGAGGAGCTGCCGCCCGCCCGCACAGCGGAGCAGGCGGGCGGCAGCCAACTTTTCGGCTCCAGGACGGCGTCACCAACGTCCGGCCCTCATACAATTAGTGGTCTGTTTCCTGCTGTATGCTGTGACCATGACCGATAGGACAGTGCTCGTATCCGACCAGCGATCGGGGCTCCGGGTCTACGAGGACTCCGTGCGCTCAACGCTGCGCGAAGTCCTTGCCAAGGTCCGCGAGATCCTCGGCGTGCGCTATCTCCATAATGAGGCAGCGTGAGAACGTGAGTGACTCGGATCGACCTGCCCGCGGCCGACCACCCGGGCCCGCGCGGGATTTCTCGGAGCGGCGGGCCGAGATCGTGGACGTCGCTGCGCGTACGTTCGCCCAGAACGGATACGCGGGGACGGGCATGTCTGTGCTCGTTGAGAAGAGCAATCTAAGCGGCAGAGGGGCCTTGTACCATTACATTGGGTCCAAGCAAGAGCTTCTCGTCGAAATCGCTTTCAGCGTGCTTACACCCCTGTACGAGAACGCCGCTCTCATTGCCGGACTCACGGCAGAGAATCCGCTCACCCGCCTGCGGCTCATCTCGGAGACGTTTTTGCACACCATCGCCGAAAAACCGAGCCACGTATGGGTGTACGAGCACGACTACCGGTTCTTGAGCGACCAGCACCGCGACCGATTCAACGCCATGCGTGCGCAACTCGAGGGTGTTATTCTGGGCCTCGTCTCCGAGGCGATCGACGAGGGTGTCTTTGTGCAGGTCGAGCCGCGGCTGGCGGTCTTCGCGTTCTTTAACCTCCACAACCGCACCGTGCAGTGGTTCCGCCAGGGCGGCCGTTGGACGGCCGCCTACCTCTCAAAGACTTACTGTGAAATCCTCTTCAACGGCATGCGCGCCTCGTCGGCCGCGCCAGTCGACGTCGAGGGGGAGCTCGACACTTTCCGGGCGCGTCACGCGGGCTGGCCGCTCGCCGCGCCCGACGTTTCGGCGGCCGAACCGGTGCCTTGACGTCCGCTCGGGCGGAGTTCTTCCGACGGGCGCCGGGCATGACGTCCGCTTCCTGTGCCGATATGGCGTGCCTTGCCCCCGGGGGCAGGTTTGTCAAGAACGCTGTTCGCTCACCCTTCCAAGTTTGGTTCAGTGCAGCCAGTCTAAGCCCGCTCCGCGCCGGCAAGGTTCTCAGTGCCATGATCGAAACCATCGGCCAGTTATCCTTACCCACTCCGAAATTCCGTCTGGTAACCACTCCAAGGGGCCTTGGCGGCATCGGTCCTTCTGTCCAGTTGAGTCGCCGACATCAGTCAGGTGCCATCCCAGCTCGTAGTTTTTCAGTTTTCTTGATCTCAAGTTCAAGACCCTCGGGGTTTTGCTCGGGATCTCCAGTGATGACCACCCCGAAATCGTTGGCTGCGCCGTCGATCGTCACATACCCGTCGCGCACGTCGCGGAGAACTCTTTCAGGGTCACGCTCCAGCGGGTTCCCCCAGCCGCCTCCACCGTTGGTGATGTAGCGGAAGATCGCACCCGGAGCAGTTCTCCAGATTGGTGTCCGGGCGAAGTAGAAGTACTGGCCGTCGGGGTCGAGGCTCTTGGTGTCTGGGTCGAGTACCCCAGCGACGGGTGTGGAGTTCTGGTATACGTTCCTGGACGTACCCGGAATTTCCTGTCGGCGGGCCACGTCGAATGCGTCTGATTCCCACAGCCATGTGCCACCGCAGGTTCCGGCACGGCCACCGTTCACGCCAAAGCCGCTCGGACGTTTGGTGCGCAGCGGCGCTGCGAAGTGTTCGGCGTCGGTCTGCCACAACGTGTCCCTGAGCACTGCGGCTCCACCTCGGTTCACCCCTGGTCCTACCGAGTCGGCTACGTATTCTTTCCGCAAAACCACGGCGGGAGTTTCAGCTTCAAGCGACTCAGTTGGGGTATCCAGAATGTTGAGCTGGTAAATGATCATGTAATTTTCGCCGTCCGCTTCGGCGGTTCCGCCCCAAGGACCGAACAAGCCGCCCGAGTTGGCCATGGCTACCCATGGTGTGCCGTCCGGGTTTAGACCGTTGGCATTGTGGATGTTCGTTGAGCCGTAATCGCCGCCGAGCGCACGGCTCGGCATGGCTTTCTCAAGTGCTTGGAGGATGGCACTGACTGCCAAGTGGGAGGCCTCCCAATAGAGGAAGATCGCACCATCTGGCGGCAATGCGCTCGTAATCGTGCCCTCGGGCAACACGATGTCGATGTCCCGCAACGCCCCAGACGTAAAGGGCGATTTTCGATCAAGGAAGTATTTCACCGCCACTGCGGCCGCGGTTCTGGCCTCCAGCCAGCTCCCATTGATCGAGCTACGGGCCTGGCGGGAACTGCCAGATAAGTCCACCTCGGCGCGGCTACCCCGAATTCGGACCGTTGCCCTGACCTTGTATTCCTCGGAATCGTCGATCGCGTCAGCGTCCAGATAGTCCTCACCCTCGTAGTCACCGTCCGGAACTTGAGTAATAGCCGTCCGCATCGTTTCGGCCCCTACGTCACATCCATATTGCACTGCGCCGAGGTAGGCGTCGAGACCATAGCGGTCTATGGCTTGCAATAGCAATCGTTCGCCGACCAACAGGCTCTGGTGCATACTCGACAGGTCCGCAAACAGCAGGTCACCGAATCGCGCATTATCGAAGAGTAGATCAAATGTTTCTTTAACGGGCTTATCGTCTTGGTAAATCAATCGCGGCGCCAGAACCAAGCCATTCTCATATACATTCTTCTTCGTAGCGCTGAATCCGGCCGGAACTATACCCCCGTCGTCCAGCATGTGTGCCCGAAGAGCAATAAACCCGACCGGGCCTTCCGTCTCACCGTGAAACACTGGCCGCAACAGGCACATGTCGTTAACGTGATTCCCGATACGGTAGGCATCGTTGGCTATCAGCACATCACCCGGACGTACATTCTCGACGCCGTACTCCTCGCACGAGTTTCGCACGGCCACGTCCATCGTTCCTAAAAACAGTACAAGGCTGTTGCTCACCGCGGTCATCGGGTAGTCCATGGAGGGCGGACCCACGATACACGTGGCGAAGTCCTTCATTTGAGCCAAAATCGGCGAAAATGCCGTGTTCAACAATCCGTTGCACATGTGCTCGACCGTGTAATGGTACTTGTTAGAGAGGATTGTTGCCGTCAATCTATCGCAATTATACCGTCGATAGAACTCGTCTGGGGCTAACTCCCCAATTAATTTCGCCTGCGCTTCGTTCGTCGTCATGTCACATCTCCCTATCTGTCCGGCGGTGACACTGTTAACTAACTGGACTGTACGGACCGCGTGATCATAATCTCACCAAAACTACCGATTGTCGCTCGCTGTCCGACACACACTTGTGTGGTGGACGCGTCTTCGCGAATAACGGCTGGCCCCTCCAGGGTGCAGCCAGCTTTCAAGTGTTCCCTGCGGTACTCTGCAGCCTGTATCTCACGGGCATGAGCGTCAAGATGCCGCAGAGACGTACGCTTGATCGGGTCAGGCTGCAGTTCAGAACCGCGCGCGTTTTCGATGGGATCGTAGGTGATCTTTTCCGTCGGCACGGTCACCTGTACCCGATAGGTCACACCTTCTACCGGAATATCGTCGAATCGGTTCCCCCTTCTTTCTTCGTAGGCTCGGTGAAAGTTGGCGACCATCTGTTCTACGGCACCTGCTGTGATATCTCCATCCGGTAATGGAACAAAAGGCATCTCCCAAGTCTGGCCCACCAGTCGTGCGTCGAACGTTCGCAGAATGGTTACTTCGTCGCGCTGGGCCCGCGCCTGTCTCAACAGCGCGTCCTCCATCGCCTCGTATACCGCGTTTATGCGGGTGGCCTTCTCGCCTTGCAGGACCATGTAGCTTGAGCGACTGTCCGTGTACACACGGTCTGTGCTCAACACACCGAGCGCGGAGAACACACCGGGTTGGGGTGGCACTATTACCGCCTTAACACCGGATATCTCAAGGAGGGCAGGCAGCAGCATCGGTCCCGCCGATCCATACGCCATGATTGAGTAATCACGGGGATCGATACCGTAACGCACTCCCATGTCATTGATGGCTTCGCTGAGATGGTTGATAGCGAGCCAATACGCGTGTTGAATTCGCTCGTACGTGGTGACTGGAGCGGCTAGCTCCTCGAAAGCCAGCTGGGCCTTTCTGTGGTCCAGTTGCATCTCACCGCCCAAGAACTCTTCCTCGTTGAGCAGCCCGATCAACAGACATGCATCGGTGATTGTTGGAGCAGCACCGCCGCGTCCATAGCACGCTGGTCCAGGGTTGGCGCCCGCGCTAGCCGGCCCAACCTGGATCTCCCCATTGGGGGTTACAGACACAATGCTGCCGCCGCCCGCACCTACGCTCACAATCTCGTTAGCGAGAGTACTGACGAGAAGATCGTGTTCAACCTCGAAAGTGGTATTCACCACGGGCTTTCCGTCGGAAACTATGCTAAAATCTGTGGAAGTGCCGCCGACATCGGCGCAGATGAGGTTCTCTTGTTTTATAAGTGCGCTCCAGTGCGCCGCCGAGCGGGTACCTGCCGCAGGCCCAGAAAATATAAGCCTGTGTGGTTCCTCCAAGGCGACGTCCTGAGGTAGCAAGGTGGCGGCGCAATCGACAAAATTTGTCTCCCCTGCAAACATTTCACCTTCTAGACGCTGATGCAGGTTTGCGGAGTAGTTTCCATAAATACTTTTCATAAGAACATTCACGATGGTCGTTGATGCGCGCGGATACTCTCCTGCCAAGGGTGAAATATCCGAAGAGACCGAACATGGTATGCCTGATCCCAAGACGTCGCGCACTAGGTCCCGCAGAATAAGCTCGTGTTCAGGGTTCGCGTAGCTGTTAATAAGGCAAATGGCCACGCCCTGCACATTACACTTTCGGAGGACTGCCAGCTGATGACGAGCTTGTTCCCGATCCAAAGAAATCAGTACCGAGCCATCGTGTGTGATTCGCTCCTTGACTCCTCGCCGAAGGTATCGAGGAACGAGGGGGCGATTTCCGGCGTCGCCAAGAGGACGGCGCCAGCCAGGGTCTGTAAGAACCTCCAATGGACGCAGCGCCCGCCCTATATCCGGCACATCACGATGTCCGTCTGTCGTGAGGTATGCAATCTTGGGCAACCGTCGCGTTAGAATCGCGTTCAACCCTACGGTACTTGCGTGGTTGAACATTGCCGCATCTCTCAGACCCAGGCGACCCGCACCCTCGACGACAGGCTCTTCCTCATGGTCCGGATTTGTCGGCAATTTCAAGGTTTTGATCGTGCCGGCCTCAAATGCGATACAATCAGTGAACGTTCCGCCGACGTCTACACCTACTAGGTTGTGGGTTGGCATAATTTGTCCTCTCCGCACTGTTACTATTGGATAGCATCTCGTCGATTCGCACCGGTAGGCGTGTCGGGGTCTACAAAAGATCAGAAAGAAGAGACATCGAACCAAACAAGCCTCCGCGTTCGCGCTCTACGGAGTAAAGACACCCCTGGCACTTGATAGTTGTCCACCACCCACCTTCGCTAAGTACGGGATAGCGTGCCAGTTCCTGCGAGCTGCATTCAGGGCAGGTACCCTTCACAGGTTCCCTGATAACGTAGAGGTGTAGCTCTTCCGGTCGTACGTGTGGCCTCACCTTGTGCCTCCCTTTCCAGAGATTATCGTGACCCGTGCATATCCGCGTCCCCACAATTGCTACGAACGTGCGCTTTGAGCGTCCCCGGAATTTTCGGGCAGTTGAACTTATTGATTCGCCCGGCTTGTTGTGTGTTTAAGTATTTGTCGTATACCTTTTTCGGGATCCTCTAGGCGAATGCTGAGTCAAGATATTATGTATTTTAGCTGAACTCGGTGTGGCGTGTCACTTCCTTTCGTGCCTATTTTGAGCGCTGAGGTTGTTCGGTTGACTCTCTCGACTCTTCCGGCCGCGTTGAATGATCACGCTGACGCATGATCGGACATATTCCGGCGCGGCATACGGATCGGTGCGAGTTCAGTCTGGCGGCGTGTGTTCGTCATCAGTTGCCTGATCTTTTGTCCGTGTACTGGAGTTCCCGTACGGCTCATCCCGAATGCGCAGCGCCGTCTTTAGATCAGTCGTATGAAGATTGTCCTGCCACTCGTACGCGGATTCGGTTAACTGTGCCATCGCGTCGAGCCGTGTGCTCGAATACACGGAGCTGTAGAGTCCCATGTTCTCGTAGAACTGGTTCGCCGCCGCCTTGATCAGCCCGAGGTGATCTGAGCTGAGATTACTTACCCGCTCAGCCAGCGCGAGGGCGCGGGTGTCTAGTTCGTCCTCGGGCCAGGCGTAGTTAACTATCCCCATCTCCTCGGCGACAGTCCCGGTGAAGCTGTCGCCGGTAAACATGAGCTCCTTGGCCTTGCGCATCCCCATGATGAGGGGGAGCAGCATCGCGTTCCGTGCGACACCCACGCCTCGATGTGCCGGATGGCCAAACACGCAGCTGTCGGCGGTGACCACCAGGTCTGCCATCATCGCTAACTCGAGGCCTCCGGCGACGCAATGACCGTGGGTCTGGACGATCGTGACCTTCGGGTACCGCCAAAAGTAGAGCATGACATCGGTGATCTGGCGGAGCGCAGAGGCGAGGTTGGTCGGCAGCGGCCGATTAGCCTGGTCCGCGGTTCTAAACCGGGTGTCGTCGGCGTAGGTTGCGCCGGACAGGTCCCCAGATCCGATGTCGTGCCCGGCCGAGAAGACAGGCCCGGCGCCTTTGAGCAGAACGGTGCGGATTTCGTGCTCGGGTTCCGCGGCCTGAAGAACGGCGAGAAACTCGCGGAATGTTTGGGGCGCCAGCGCGTTGCGTACCTCGGGTCGGTTTAGCGTGACCTCTAATATTCGTCCGCTCGTGCCGACCCGATTCACGAGAAGGTGTTCGTAGCTATGCATGGTGACTCATTTCCCAAGTCGTGTAGGAGGCATGGCGGGGCCGAATTGCGGCACGCGCTTCTCGAGGAAGGCTCGGGCGCCTTCGAGGCAGTCCGTGGTGCGCCACATCCGGGAGAGGCTTGCTCGTTCCAGGGTCAGCTGTTCCCTCAGGGTGATGCCGCTGGCGCGGTCCAGCAGTCGTCTGGTCTCGAGAAGCGCTGTTGCCGAGATGGGCGGCAACTCGCTGGCGAGCGACACGGCGTGCTGGCTAGCGGCGCCGTCTGGCACAACCCAGTCCGCTAGCCCCATGCGGGTCATCTCGTCGGTGTCGATGGCATGGTTCCGCGCGAGAATCGACGTGGCCGCGACGGGTCCATACGTGCGGGCTAGCGCGTAGGAGGTTCCACCGTCGGGTGTCGTGCCGGCTGTGAGGAAGGCAGGCACCAGAAGCGCGGAGCGGCCGCATACCCGAATATCGGCTGCGAATGCCAGCCCAACTCCCGCCCCTGCGGCTACGCCGTCGATCGCCGCTATCACCCGGCCCGGGAACTCGCGGAGCGCGAGGACGAGCTCGTTGAGGCTGTCCGCCAGCTCCCCGAGGAGTGTCTCCGGGGTGGAGTCGAGCGCCGCGGATACGTATCCGAGGTCGCCGCCAGCGCAGAAGACCTTCCCCGCACCGCGCACAACCAGCGCCGTCGCTCCGCTGTGCCGCGCCGTCGTGAGCCGCTCGAGCGTGGTGTTTAAGACGGCAGGAGACAGTGCGTTTCTCGCATCGGGTCGGTTGATGGTCACGATGGCGAGGCCGTCGCCATCGATAGTAAGGTCAACAGCCATCCTCGCCTCCAGTCTCGGACTGGCGCGCCTGGTCTCGCAGCGATCGACGGAGAATCTTGCCGCTCGCCGTCTTAGGTAGCTCGGGGAGGATGACAACCTGGCGTGGGTACTTGTAGGCCGCCATCCGCTCCTTACAGAACTCAACGAGCTTGTCCGGGGTCGGGGCATCGTGTCCGTCCCTGACGCTGATGTAAGCACGCACCGTCTCGCCGCGATAGGCGTCCGGAACACCCACGACGGCGGCTTCCCGGACCCCCGGATGCTCGTACAGCACGTCCTCGACCTCGCGGGGCCAGATCTTGTAACCGCTGGCGTTGATCTGGTCCTTCTTGCGGTCGATGAGGTAGAACCAACCGGCCGTGTCCCGGTAGCCGACATCGCCTGTGTAGAGCCATCCGTTGCGCACGGCGTGGGCGGACTCCTCGGGCATGCGCCAATAGCCATCCACGACCTGAGGCCCCCGGATGACAAGCTCGCCGCTCTCATCGGGGGCGACCTCCCGCCCTTTCTCGTCGACGACCCGCACCATCGTGTTGTAGACAGGAACGCCGATGGAGAGAGCACCTGTCGTGGAGTCAACCGGCGCGCGCAGGCGCGACGGCGTGATGATGGCCGGTGACGTCGACTCCGTCAGCCCGTAGATCGTGTGGATGGAGGTGCCGAACTTCTGCTCGAATGCGGCCGTCAGCGCCGGCGCTACGGGCCCTCCACCGGAATAAATTTTCTTCAGTGACGCGAGATCCTTGGCCTCGACGCCCGGCAGGTTCAGGATCGCCTGGAAGGCCGTGATAGCGCCGACAGCGAACGTGGCCTTGTAACGGGCAGTTGCGTCGACAGCAGCCTCCGGAGTGAAGCGCCCGAGTACGATGAGAGGCGCTCCGCTGACCAGGGACGCCGTCACGTGACCTACGAGCCCCGTGATGTGGAACAATGGGGCGATCCCGAGGACCGTGTCCTGTCGCGTCAGCGGCATCCACCGCTGGAAAGTTCGCGAGCTAAACAGGATCTTGCCGTGCGTGTTGATCGCCCCTTTGGGGGGGCCGGTGGTTCCCGAGGTGTAGGTCAGGCAAGCTGGGTCCCCCGGGGCGAGGGCATGGGCCTCGCCACCGCCGTCCGGCGCCGAACGCACCTCGTCCCAGAAGTCACAGGCATCGTCGGGGTGATCGGCGTCTACGTCATTCACGACGACGACCAGCCGCAGCGGCAGCGACCGGCGCACCACCGCCACCATGGGCGCGAGCGACGACTGGCAAACCACGGCCGCGGCCCCCGAGTCCCGAAGGATCAGGTCGAGCTCGCGCTGCTTGTTCATTGGGTTGACGAGCACGGCGATCGCGCCCGCGCGCCATATACCGAGCAGCGCGATGACGAACTCCGGCACGTTCTGGAGGTAGAGCGCCACTCGTTCCCCGGGGCTGACACCCCGGTGCCGGAGCGCGAAGGCGAAGGCACACACAAGGGAGCTGACCTCGCCCTTGGTGAGAGAACCGCCAGGGTGATGGAGGCACGGATAGTCCGGATACCGAGCGAGGGCGTCCATGATCACTGCGTAGACAGTCGCCTCCTCGACGTCGACCTCAGCGTGCTCAGGATGGTCATATAGCTTGAGCCAAGGACGCTTGTCGGTGCTAACGTCCTGGGCTCCCGCCTCAGCGTGCCGCATCGCCTTTGCTCCTCTCGCGCTTCTCGCGTCGCTGTGCCTCAACATCAATGCGCAGCCGGTCCGGGTACCACCCTGGATCACTGACGATCACGACTCCGTAGTCATGCTCGGCTCCTCAGCTGTGCCATACCCGATGACCGCATTCAGCCCATGCGCGCTCGCGTGGTTGAAGACGGTCGCCTCGGCGGTGCCGACCTCGCACGCGCCTTGAATGCCACCGCGTTCAGTGTTGCGCACATCGGTCGGCACCTTGATCGTGGTGACAGACCCTTGGTCGATGGGCACCACGTCCATGAAAGTCGCACCGATCATGCTCATTAGAACTCCCGAACCTTTCACGACTCAGTTAAGGCATCCACCAGACGTCGATCGATCGACGAACCCGGAAACGGGGCGTCGATGTCCACCCGCTGCTCATCCTCGGTGACAGGTTCTCTCGAGGTAGACGAGATCCGCCGGCAAGAGTCTCTTAGCTTAGTCGTCATAGAATGCTTTCCCCTTCCGTTGAAGCAGAGGAAGCTGCCACTGGCCGCCAGGCTGCGGTAATAGACTGGTCGTTCCAATCAGCACTGTAGCGCCATCTAGTGCACCGCGCAACCTCGCCCGGTCACGTAGAAAACCGAGGAACCGCCCCGGCACACGATGTCGGTTCCGACATGTTCGCGCAACCAGGTCGTTGTTGTCGGGACGCATCGATCGGCCAGTACATCGACCGAGCGGTGGCTATCCATGCCGACCAGCACAGTCGCGTAGCTGTGCCGCTTGCCTAAGGCGGAATCATCGACACCGACCAGCGCAACCTGCCTGGCCGTCGGAGCAGACTGGGCGCGGACCAGGCGCAACAACGTGTCCCGGCTACAAGCCATACCGAGTGTTGCCGCCAGCCGGGCTCCGGCCCGATCGGCCAGCGCGAGCCCAACACCAGTCAGCATGCGCCGCAGCAACGGGGTATAGCGGCTATGCGCACTGGTCAGCCCCGAGACCTGTTCAACGAACGTCACCGCCACACAATCCCTTGCAGCACAACGGAAACGACACACAACCAGCTCGATCACCACAAGGGACCCCGCCACCGGCGCATCCGCGATCCGGCGCACATACCGCCCGTGCACCACCGTGGACACGGTTCGCAGTGCAGGCAGCGGCCTGACAAACCACGCACCAGCGCCCGCAGGGCCAATACCCCTTCGGGCCGCTCAACACTCTCGACAATCAACCCAGATGTGCTGGGCCACAACACTTTTCGACTGTCTACAATGCACAGTCATCATCATCCACCCTGCTAGGCTAGAAAACATGCAGAAACACCCCACAAGATCAGCGCCAGAGACGCTCGTCCCAGTGTCCAGGGTGATCGGGTCGGGAGTGTCCGCCGGTTTGTGGGCGGTGCTGGTGATCATGGAAAGGTTGGGCTTTGGCCCTGGCTCGGAAGGATCATAGTGAGTAACGAAGTTGAGGCTGTTGCGCCGACCATCGGGGGCGATGCTGGTGGTGATCTGAATGTGCGTATTGCTCGGGAGTTGTTGGAGACGGCACCGGATGCGGGTGTGTCGTTGACCGGTCCGGGTGGGTTGTTGCGGCAGATCACGAAAACCGTGCTCGAGTCGGCGTTGAACGCTGAGCTGGACGAACACCTCGGGTATGAGAAAGGTGACGCGAGGGCAAAGCTACAACGAACGAGCGGAACGGAACCGCTCCGAAGACGGTTTCCACGGATATCGGTGAGGTGCGGATCGGTGTGCCGCGGGATCGGGAGGCGACGTTCACTCCGCAGATCGCGCCGAAACACGCCCGCCGGATCGAAGGTTTCGATGAGACGATCATCTCACTGTACGGAAAGGGGCTCACGACCGAAGAGATCCGGCGGCACCTGGCCGGGATATACGACGCGGACGTGTCTCGTGATCTGATTTCCTCGATCACCGACAGGGTGTCCGACGAGCTGAAATCGTGGCAGGCCCGTCCATTGGCACGCGTGTATCCGATCGTGATGATCGAGGTGATCATGGTCAAGATCCGCCAGGGAACTGTCGCGAACCGGCCTGTGTACGTCGCCGTGGGCGTCGACACCGCTGGTGAGCGGGACGTTCTGGGTATGTGGGTGGGTACCGGCGGCGAAGGAGCTAAGGACTGGGTGAACCACCTGTCCGATTTGAAGAACCGCGGTGTCGAGGACATCTGCCTGATTGCCTGCGACGGGTTGAAAGGCCTGCCCGAGGCGGTCAATTCATTGTGGCCACGGGCCGACGTGCTATTGTGCGTCGTGCATCTTGTGCGGGCCAGTCTTCGCTATGCTTCGAAACGGTAGTGGGCACAGATCACCAAGTCCGTCAAGGGCTTCTACACCGCTGCGACGCTCGAAGCGGCGGAAGCGTTGTTCGAAGATTTCGCCGCGGAATGGGAGGATTTGTATCCGGCGATGATACGCATGTGGCGTGGCGGCTGGGAGAACTTCATCCCATTCCTGTCATTCCCACCCGATGTTCGCAAACTCGTGTACACCACGAACCAGATCGAGAGCCTGAATGCGCGGTTCCGGCAAGCGACTCGCCGGCGGGGCCATTTCCCCACCGAACAAGCCGCGCTGAAAGCTCTCTATCTCGTGATCAAAAACCCCTCAAAAATCGTACCAACATCACCGGAAAGACGGTAGCCTGGAAACAGGTGTTGAACACGCTGCCCCTCCACTACGGAGACCGCATCAACGCCCAGTAACCAAGTAGGCGATCACCGGGCCGCCCACAAAGGTTCCGGCTCTGGCTCATTTTTCGTGATTGGTTCTATGCGAGGAGGACTCGTTTTCTGGGGAGGTCGAGGTTGGCTCGGCCGTATATTTGTCTTTGATCATTTTGATGCGGTTGAGGTTGCCTTCGGTGGGGCCGTTGCTATGGGTCTGGGTCAGGCCAGCGACTATTGCTGCCTCGTCCTTGGCTAGTCCGCGGGTGAAGGAGTGTAGGTAAAAGAGATCGGTAGCACGGACTGTTGTGATCCAGTGTTGGAACCGGTTTTTGTTGTGTTGCCGGGGATTGAGCATTTCCGCGAATCCTTGA
>NZ_KB905383.1 GCF_000379465.1 Sciscionella marina DSM 45152 | reverse complement strand
ATCTTGAGTCGCTTGTGATAACCAGACTGGCCCGGTAGGTAGGGAAACATGCGCCGCCACTGCGCGCTGTTGTGCAAGTGCCGCAGCCAGCGACGTTCGCAGTGATACCCCTGCAACACCTGCGCCACCGCCAGCGTGATCAGCTCAGCATCCGAGAGCAACGGTCGTCGACCACGCCCCCTACGAGCAGGAACCACATGGTCATCAACCAGCACGTACAGTGCTGTCAGGAGGGTGTTCAGTTCTTTCGTCACACATTGATCATGAACACCCTCCTCCCTCCCAGTAACACCAACCTGCCTCACACAACCTTCACGGAATCAACCATCTAGGGTATGCGCGTGATCAGGGTGCTTTTGGTGGACGACCAGGAACTCATGCGGATGGGCTTCCGGATGGTGCTCGGCGCCCAGGAGGACATGGACGTCGTCGGTGAGGCCGAGGACGGGCAGGCCGCGATCGAGAAGGCCGCCGAACTCCGGCCCGATGTGGTGCTCATGGATGTGCGCATGCCGGTGCTCAACGGCGTGGAGGCCACCGAGCAGATCGTGGCGGCCGGCACCGCGAAGGTGCTCGTGATGACCACGTTCGACCTGGACGAGTACGCGCTCTCCGCGCTGCGGGCCGGGGCGAGCGGGTTCCTGCTCAAGGACTCGCAGCCGGGTGATCTGCTCTCCGGGCTGCGCGCGGTGGCCAGCGGGGACGCGGTCGTGTCGCCGAAGGTCACCAAGCGGCTGCTCGGCCGGTTCCTCTCCGGGGCACCCGGTGAACTGCGGGACGCCACGATCCTGGAGGAGCTCACCGAACGCGAGCGCGAGGTTCTGGTGCTGATCGCGAAGGGGCTCTCGAACACCGAGATCGCCGGGAAGCTGTTCCTCTCCGAGGCGACGGTGAAGACCCACGTCGGCCGCATCCTCGCGAAGCTGGAGGTGCGCGACCGAGTGCAGGCGGTGGTGCTCGCCTACGAGACCGGGCTGGTCTCCCCCGGCGAAGCCTGACCGGTCACCGCCGCTGTGTCTGGCGCACGCCCTCGCCGGGTTTCCAGATGTCGAAGACCAGCTCGTCCCCGACCACCCGGATGAGTACGGCCTCGGTGAGTTCGGTACCGAACAGGTCGAACCCGGTCGAGGGATCGAACTCCTGTTCCTCGCGCAGCCAGGCGGCGAACCGGTCGAGCACCGCGGAATCGGTGATCCGCCGCGCGGTCCCGGCGATCTTCGCGTCCCCGATGGTCATTTCCCCCTCCAGAGTGCTGCAATTGTGCAGCGCGAATCGCGGATCCCGGTCGAGATCGCGCCCTTTCCACGCACCCGGCATGCTGCCGAAATACAGTTCCCCCTCGAAGAAATCGAGCTCCATTCCACTGACTCGCGGAGAACCGTCCGCGCGAACGGTGGCCAGAATCGTGTGTTGCTGCGCGGTGAGCGCGTTCTCGATCCGCTCGGCGTGTTCGGGTGCCTGCGCGCGCAGAATCGACCAGGACATCAGTCCCCTTTCTCGGTGACGGGTTGGCGCCATGCCTCGAGCACGGCATCGAGATCTCCGGCCACCCTGGTGGTGAGCGCTCCTTTCGGTTGCACCGACCAGGCGAGCACGCTGCCGTTGACCAGTCCGGTGAGTACCCGCGCCGCGCGGGCCGGGCTGGGCGCCGACGGCAGTTCGGCGGCGCGCACCAGGGTGCGGATTTCCTTCTCCACGGCGGAGAACAGTTTCCCGAGCAGTGCGCGCAGTTCCCGGTCGGTGAGGTCGGCACCGAGCGCGGCGACGTTGTTCGCGGCCACATCCGGTGACATGGCGGGAAACCAGCCGAGCAGCGCGGCCCGCAGCCCGGCGTGACCACCACCTGCCTCGCGCGCCCGGTCCCGTATTCCGCTGGCCGCCTTGTCCTGCGCGGCAAGCATCAGGGCGCGCAACAGTCCCGCCTTCGAGCCGAACCGTCCCGCGACGGTGCCGACCGAAACCCCGGCGCGTTCGGCCACATCCGCGATGGTGAACCCGGGACCGAGTTCTTCGATGGCCCGCGATGTCGCTTCCTGCAATGCCTCATCGGTGATCTTCCTCGGCCGTGCCACCCAGTTATTGAAGCACTGTTCATTAACGGGGGCAAGGACACCTCAGGGTCAGGATCAGGGGAATACCCGATGGTGGTCACCGCGAACACCCGCGAGACTACGACCAGAGGCTGACCCGAGAAGGGCACCCTGGGATGACGCGCGAAGGCGCAGGCGCCGGGCAAGGTATCGGTCAGCAAGAGCACGGCTATACGAGGGAGAAACCATGATCGAGGCAGTCGGCCTCACCAAACGGTACGGCAGCGTGCTCGCCGTCGACGACCTTTCCTTCACGGTCCGCCCCGGTCACGTCACCGGATTCCTCGGGCCGAACGGGGCGGGCAAATCCACGACGATGCGCATGATCCTCGGCCTGGACAATCCGACGCGCGGGCAGGTACTCATCGACGGGAAGCGCTACGCCGAGCTGCGTGAGCCGCTCCGTTCGGTCGGCGCGCTGCTCGAGGCGAGCTGGGTGCACCCGAACCGTTCCGCGCGCAATCATCTGCTCTGGATGGCGAAATCCAACCGGATCCCCACCAGGCGAGTGGACGAGGTGCTCGAACAGGTCGGGCTCACCTCGGTGCAGAACAAGCGGGCGGGCGGGTTCTCGCTCGGTATGTCGCAGCGGCTCGGTATCGCGGGCGCACTGCTCGGTGATCCGGGAATCCTGCTGTTCGACGAGCCGGTGAACGGGCTCGACCCGGAGGGCATCCTGTGGATCCGTCAGTTCATGCAGCGGCTCGCCGCCGAAGGCCGCACCGTGCTCGTCTCCAGCCACCTGCTCTCCGAAATGGCGCAGACCGCCGAGGAACTCGTGGTGGTCGGCAAGGGCAAGCTGATCGCGCAGACCTCCACGAGCGCGTTCATCGACCAAGCGAGCGAATCCACGGTGCGGGTGCGTTCCCCGCGGCTGGACGCGCTGCGCCAGCTGCTTCTCGGCAAGGGGCACCCGGTCGACTACGTGGACGGCACGCTGCTGGTACGCGCGGCGACCACCGAACATATCGGCGATCTGGCCGCGGCCAACGGGATCCCGCTGCACGAGCTGACCACGCAGCGCGGCTCGCTCGAGCAGGCCTTCATGCAGCTGACCGGCGACGCCGTCGAATTCCACACCCATCTCGACTCCGCGGCCGAGCAGGCACCGGAGCTGACGGCCCAGGGGGCGAACCGATGACACTCATGGCAGTCGAACGCATCAAGCTGGTCACCACGCGGGCGCCATGGCTGTGCGCGATCCTCGCCCTCGGGCTCACCGTGGGACTCGCGGCGGTGTACGCGATGCAGGCGGATCACGAGGTCGCCATCTCGGGCAGCCAGCTCGGGATCCCGTTCGGGCTCATCGTGGTGATGGTGCTCGCGACGCTCTCGGTCACGACCGAATACCGCACCGGAACGATCCGCACCACCTTCCAGGCGGCGCCGAGCAGGGTCAAGGTGCTCGGTGCGAAGGCGGCGACCGTGGCGATCATCGCGGGCGTCATCGGTGAGGTCTACTCCTTCGCCTCCTTCGGCGCGGGGCAGCTGCTCGCGCGGGACGGTGCCGCCCCGCTGAGCACCGCGGGCGACTGGCGCCAGGTCGCGGGCGCCGGGCTGATCTACGCGGCCGGCGCGATCCTCGCGGTCGCGGTCGGCATCCTGATCCGGCACACCGCGGGCGCACTCGCACTGCTGCTGGTCTACACGCTGATGGCGGAGAATCTCATCCAGGTCATCCCGAACGTCGGCATGGACATCCACCCCTGGATGCCGTTCCACGTCGGACAGAAATTCCTCAGCACGGACGGGCCCGGAGTCGGTTTCTTCCCCACCGACGACATCACACTGAGCCCGTGGGCTTCGCTCGCCTACTTCGCTGCTTTCGCGGTTGTTCTGCTTGCCATCGCGCTCGGGGTCGCGAAAAAGCGGGACGCCTGACCGAAAAGTTCGCCACTGCACCGATTCGGGGTCGGTGTGCCAGGCGAACAGCCCGAGGGTTGGACCATTCGTCGGGGGATGGTCCAACCCTCTTTTTCGTTCTCACCCATGCCCCGATCGGTGGCTGCGGACACCTCCCGCATCATGCAATATGGAACAAGGCGTCTGGCCGCGAGACGTGAAAATTGCGTTAAACCGCTGGTAACACCCGGCACTTTTCACCGATTCCAGTGGATGATGGGGCCAGGACCCGTTGGCCGCAATCACGCTGCTGGAGGTGACAGTTGATCGTGAGTTCGGCGCTGGAACAACCGGAACCGGCCACTGGAAGCGAAGTCCCGAGACAGCCGGGGCCCCGGCAATCCGGACCGCTTCGAGTGGAACCGCTCGCCGCACTGGAGTGGTCGAGCGCGATCGCGGTGAACGGCAGGATCACCCGCGCGCGGAATCCGGCCGAGGCACGCAAGGCATGGGTACACACCGCGGAGGAGGACCAGGTGCTCGCCCTTTACCTGGCGAGCAAGGCCGCGGACCCGCAGACCGAGGCGCCCTGGTGGCTCGAACCGCTGGCCACCGGCGCGTTCCCGAGCCGGGAGGACGCCTTCGCGGTCGAGGACCGGATCGCGAAGCTGCTGTTCGCCCGATCCGGCTGGGTGTATACCCCGTGGGGCGAGAACGGCTATTGGGAATACCTTCCCTCGGAGAAATGGGCACCCAATCCGACCACCCTGCAGTGCACCAACCGGCATGAGCACTGGATCGATGTGCTTCCCGCGCACGAGGACAGTGCCCAACCGCCGGAACCGATCGCGGTGCACGGCACACTCGCACTGCGTGCCGATCTGGGCTGGATCGAGAAGCTGTAGTTTCTGAAGCGTGAGCGAGCTTGCGAGCGAACCGATAGACACAGCAGCCCTGCGAACGGCGATACCGAGCGCCAGCGAGGTAGCCCCGTGAGCGAGCTTGAGTATCACCGCGGCGTCGTCAGCTTCGTCAACCGCGGCGGCCGGATGACCGTCGGCCAGCAGCGGGCGTGGGACCGGGACTGGCCGCGGATCGGCAGCGACCTCGCCGAGCTGCCCGCACTCGAGGGGTGGTTCGGCCGCAGTGCGCCCGTGTTGCTCGAGATCGGCTCCGGAATGGGCGAGGCGACTTCCGCGCTCGCGGCCGCCGAGCCGGAGCGCAATTACCTCGTCGCCGAGGTCTACCCACCGGGGCTCGCCCAGCTGATGTTACGGGCGGAAAACCTCGGTGTGACGAACCTCCGCCTGGTCCGGGGCGACGCCGTGGTGCTCGTCCGCGACCATCTGCCCGCGGATTTCCTCGCCGGGGTGCGGATCTTCTACCCGGATCCGTGGCCGAAGAAACGCCACCACAAGCGGCGGCTGGTCGCGCCGGAGTTCATCGCCCTGCTCGCCGCGCGGATGGCCCCCGGGGCACGGTTGCACCTGGCGACCGACTGGGCCGAGTACGCCGAGCAGATGCTCGAGGTGTGCTCGGCCGAGCCGCTGCTGCGCAACGAGCACGCCGGCTACGCCCCGCGGCCCGCATGGCGCCCGCGCACCAAGTTCGAGCGGCGCGCCGAGGAAGAGGGCAGGCCGAGCAGGGACCTGATGTTCATCCGGCGGTAGGCGGGTTCGCGATCGGCGGCTGGGCACCGTGCCAGGTGGTCGCCTCCGCGCTGGCCCGCACCGCGGCCGCGAGCGCGCCCGCCTGATCCATCCCGTTCGCGAGCGCCGCGGCGAGGGTGCCCGCGAAGCAGTCCCCGGCCCCGGTCGTGTCCACCACCTCGACCGGCGGCGGGGTGGCACTGGCGCTGCCCCACTGGGCGCCGCGCGCACCGAGGGTCAGGCACACCGAGGACAGGCCTTCGGGCAGCGCGTCGAACTCGTGTTCGTTGACGATCACCGGATCCGCGGCGGCGAGCACATCCACGGGCACATCCGCGACCGGCGAGGGGTTGAGCACCACCCGCACCCCGTTCGCCGCGGCGAGCCGGACCGCGGTGAACACCGTCTCCAGCGGCGTCTCCAGCTGCGCGACCAGCACATCCGCGCGCGCGATCGTCTCGGTCGGCAGATCCTCCGGGCGCACCAGCTCGTTCGCGCCGGGGACCACCACGATGCTGTTCTCCCCGTTCGCGTCCACCGTGATGAACGCCTGGCCCGTCTGCGCCCCCTCGGTGACCAGCACCGCGCTCGCGTCCACCCCGTTCGCGCGCAGCCCCTCCAGCGACTGGCGGCCCGGCTCGTCCCCGCCGACCCTGCCGATCATCGTCACCGAATCGGCCAGCCGCGCCGCCGCGACCGCCTGGTTCGCCCCCTTCGCCCCCGGTTGCGTGATCAGCCGCGAGCTGAGCACGGTCTCCCCCGGTCCGGGTAGCTCCGCAACGGTCATCGTGCGGTCGATATTCAGCGAGCCGAGTACGGCCACGCGTCCGGTCATCTCATCGTCTCCAGCCACGTCGGGATTGCCCTCACGATCATAGGTGGGCCCGTGAGCCGAGCTTGCGAGGCGAACTGAGGACACAGTCGTGCCGCGCACGGGGCTGAGCGCTAGCGAAGTTCACCCAGGCCAGCGTGGTTACTCAGGACACAGTGCCGACACGGTCAGTTAGTTGTAGCATGTTAATGATTGTAGAACTACAACGATTGGAGCCGGGTTGAGCGAGCTCTCGCGCCGTCGGCGGCTACTCATCCTCGCGATCTGCTGCATGAGCCTGTTCATCGTCGGGCTGGACAACACGATCGTGAACCTCGCGCTGCCGTCCATCAAGCGCGAACTCGGTTCCTCGCTGTCCAGCCTGCAGTGGACCATCGACGCCTACACGATCGTGCTCGCCAGCCTGCTGATGCTCTCCGGTTCGGTCGCCGACCGGGTGGGCCGCAAGCGCACCTTCCAGATCGGCCTGGTGCTGTTCGGCATCGGCTCGCTGCTGTGCGGAATCGCACCGAACACCGGCCTGCTCATCGCGTTCCGTGCGCTGCAGGCCATCGGTGGCTCGATGCTGAACCCGGTGGCCATGTCGATCATCACGAACACCTTCACGGATCCGCGGGAGCGGGCGAACGCGATCGGCGTCTGGGGCGGGGTCATCGGGCTGAGCATGGCGCTCGGTCCGGTGCTCGGCGGGGTGCTCGTGGACGCGGTGAGCTGGCGTTCGGTGTTCTGGATCAACGTCCCGATCGCCGCGCTCGCGGTGGTGCTCGTCGCCCTGTTCGTGCCCGAGTCGCGCGCCCAGTACGCCCGCAGGCTCGACCCGGTCGGCCAGGTCGCGGTGATGCTCGTGCTGCTCGGCCTGACCTTCGGCATCATCGAGGGTCCGCACACCGGCTGGACGAGCCCGCTGATCCTCGGCTGTTTCGCGGTGGCCGTCGCCGCGCTCGTGTTCCTGATCGGCTACGAGCGCCGGATCACCGAGCCGCTGCTCAATCCACGGTTCTTCCGCAGCATCCCGTTCTCCGGGGCCACGCTGATCGCCATCTGCGCGTTCGCCGCCCTGTCCGGGTTCCTGTTCCTCAACATGATGTACCTGCAGTCGGTGCGCGGATTCTCGGCGCTGCACGCGGGGCTGCTCACCATCCCGATGGCCGCGGCGAACGCGCTCTTCGCACCGCTTTCCGGCCGGATCGTCGGCAGCGTCGGGCCGCGGATTCCGCTGCTCATCGCGGGCGCGAGCATCCTCGGCGGCGGACTCATGCTCACCGGGATCGGCACCCAGACCTCGCTGCTCTACCTCGGCGTGGCCTATCTGCTGTTCGGCATCGGGTTCGGCATGGTCAACGCGCCGATCACGAACGCGGCCGTCTCCGGAATGCCGCGCGCGCAGGCGGGCACCGCGGCCGCGGTCGCCTCCACGAGCAGGCAGGTCGGCGCCTCGCTCGGGGTCGCGGTGCTCGGTTCGGTGGTGACCGCGAACATCGTCGGCCCGTTCGGCGCCGGCTTCGTCGATGCGAGCAGGCTGACGTGGTGGATCATGGCCGCGATCGGCGTGGCTATCGTGATGCTCGCGCTCCTGTCCACCGGCCGCAGGGCCGTCGCGAGCGCGGCAGCCGTCGTTCCCCAGGAACCAAGCGAGGTCCGGTCCGCATGACGACACCCACCGAGGTATGGCTGCTCATGCGCGGTTTCGCGATGGACCGCCATGAGCGCAGGCGCGAGGTCAGCGAGGCGACCGATCTGCCGTTCGTCCGGGTCAAGGCGCTGCGCTGGATCGCCCGCGAACCGGTCACCCTCGGTGAACTGTCTCAGCGGCTCGTCAACGACCGCCCGTACACCACGCTGATCGTGAACGCCCTCGAGGAACGCGGGCTCGTCACCCGCGAGGCGCATCCCGAGGACCGCAGGCGCAAGCTCGTCACCATCACCGATGCCGGAAGGCGAGTCGTCGGGAAGGCGGAAGCGATCCTGTTCGCGCCACCGGCGGAACTGAGCGCGCTCGACCCGGAGGATCTCGCCACCCTCGACCGGATCATGCGCAAGCTCTGACCATGCCGTCCCAGCCGAACATCGCCGCATCGATCACCTTGTGCAGCCCGGTCACCGAGGCACCATCCTTGGCCTGCACGGACAAACCGAAGAGCACGGTCATCGCGTAATCGGCGAGTGCGTCGAGATCGGCGCCGCCCGGAATCTCCCCCTCGGCCGCGGCGAGCCGCGCGCGCACCGATTCGCGGACCGCGCGGCGCCGCTGCTCGAGGAACAGCCGCACCGATACATTGTCCTCGCTGACATTCGTGGCCGCGAGCACCACCATGCAGCCGCGCGGGCTGCCCGGATCGGCGTAGATCTCGGCGTTATCGCGCAGCATCGCCTCGATCGCGGCGCGCGCGGTCGGTGCCGTTTCGAGGGCCCGCTCGGTCGCGGTGCCGAGCCCCGGGGTGCACCCGTAGAGCTCCACCGCTTCCCGGAACAGCTCCTCCTTGCAGCCGAAAGCCGTGTACAGGCTGCGCGCGCCGATCCCCATCGCCTCGGTGAGTTCGCTGATCGAGACCGCCTCGTAGCCGCGCTCCCAGAACAAGCGCAGCGCAGAACGCAGTGCCGCGTCACGGTCGAATCCGCGTGGCCGGCCGGGTGCTGGCATGGCCCTCCTCTCCGTGGTTGACCTCCGAGCCTAGTCGATGCTATCTATTGTGCAATGATCGTTGCAGAATTACGAGGAGCTCAGATGGGTATTGCAGGCAAGGTTGCACTCGTCACCGGCGGCAGCAGGGGAATCGGTGCCGCCATCGCGACACGGTTGGCCGAACAGGGGGCGGATGTCGCGCTCACCTACAACAGCTCGGCCGAGCGGGCCCTGGAGGTGGCGGGCAAGATCGGTGCACTGGGCCGGAAAAGTCGCGCGATCGCCGCGCCCGCGCGCGATATGGCCGCGGTACGCGATGCGGTCGCCCGCACCGTGGACGAGTTCGGCAGGCTCGACATCCTGGTGAACAGCGCGGGAATCTTCCCGACCGGGCGCATCGACGGGATCGGGCTCGACCAGTTCGACGAGGCCATCGATGTGCACCTGCGTTCGGTATTCGTCGCCGTGCGCGCGGCCGTGGAACACCTCGGCGATGGCGGGCGCATCATCAGCATCGGCAGCTGCCTCGCCGAATACGTCGGCACCGAAGGGCTGACCAGTTATGCGACGAGCAAGTCCGCGCTGAGCGGGTTCACCAAGGCCATCGCGCGCGACCTCGCCCCACGCGGCATCACCGCCAACCTGGTGCACCCCGGGAACACCGACACCGAGATGAACCCGGCGAGCGGGGCCGACCGGAGCAAACTGGCGAGCATCCCGGTCGGGCACTACGGCACCGCGGACGATATCGCCGCCACGGTCGCCCACCTGGCGGGCGATGGCGGGAAGGTCATCACCGGTACCGCGATCACCGTCGACGGCGGGGTCAACGCGTAGCGGCCGGGAATGCCGGAGCGGGTGCGCCGTGTTCGTGGTCACATGGAACTTGGGATCTCACTGCCGCAGTTCGGCGCACACGCACAGTACGCGGACCGGGTCGGCTGGTTCGCCGAACGGGCAGAGCAGTCGGGGGTGCACAGCCTGTGGGTCGCCGAGCGGCTGATCGCCCCGGCGCAGCCGTCCGTGCCCTATCCGGGAACCTCCGGGATCCCGAAACAGTACCGGCAACGGCTCGACCCGTTCGCACTGCTCAGCGTGGCCGCGGCGCATACCGGACGGGTCCGGCTCGGCAGCAATGTGCTGGTCTCCCCGCTGTACCCGCCCGCTTTCCTGGCCCGCATCCTGACCACGATCGACCTGGTCAGCGCGGGACGATTGCTCGCGGGCTTCGGCATCGGCTGGTCCCCCGAGGAGTACGCGGCCATGGGAGTGCCGTTCGAACAGCGCGGTAACCGGCTCGACGAGAGCCTGGATGCGCTCGAAACCCTGTGGACGCAGAGCACCGCGGAGTACGCGGGGCAGTTGTGGACCGTCCCGGCGACCCGCGAGGAACTGCGTCCCGCGCAGCGGCCGCACCCGCCGGTCTACCTCTCGGCGTTCGGCGATGCGGCGCTCGACCGGGTGGCCAACCGCGCGGACGGCTGGCTGCCCATGGTGACCGATGCCGAACCGGACACCATCCGGCTACTGCGCGAGCGGCGGGAGCGGATCGACGAGCAGGCACGTGCAGCGGGCCGGGATCCCGCGCGGATCGAGACGGTGCTGCGGATCAACCCGCCGGCAAGCGCGGACCTCGATACGGTCATCGCGCTCACCGGCGGGCTCCTCGACGGAACCGGAATCGAGCACGTGTTGGTCAACCTGCAGAGTGTGACCGGGGAACCGGAACAAACCCTCGGGCACGCCGAGAAGTTGCTCGCGGCGCTGCGCTGAACCGCTGCCTGCTCACATTCCGCGGCAGGGGTTCGGGAAGTCCGGCAGCCCGATGTCCGGGCCGTTCGGGATGCCGATCTTGAGCATCAGCTCGTAGGCGGTGTTCAGCACCGTGTTCACCACATCGCAGAGCGGGTTGCCCGCGGCGACCTTCGGCTGTTCGATCACCGAGTTCAGCATCGAGCGCGCCGCGTCGAGCTGCGCCTGCTTCGGGGAGTTCGCCGGGAGCTTGACCGCTTCGAGCTTGCCGAGCAGTGCACGGGCCTTGTCCTGCAGGCTGTGCGCCTGATCGGCGGCGGGCTGCACCACGGCGACCGGGTTCGCCGGCTGCTCCTGCGCACTCGCCGTCGCCGCGCCCACCGCACCGAAAGTGCCGAAGGTCAGGGCGGTGAGGGCCGCGGTCGCGATGGTCCGTTTCCACATATCGATACTCCCTATTGATTGCGACTGGGCCGGAACCTATCGCACGAAATTGATCCAGCAAGCCGAAACCACCCGAAGGAGGGGCGCCCGAATCGACGGGCGCCCCTCGCGGTATGGGAGTGAGTTCGGTTTTCAGGTTCCCGGAACCGGCACCGGCGGCGTACTCGGCACCGAAGCACAGAGCTTGCCGACATCGGGCAGCGGAAGCCCGGCGCCGAGCAGGCTGTTCAGCAGATTGCCGACCACACCGGCAACCGAGGCGATCAGCCCGCACAATGGATTGGTACCACCTGCTTTCAGCGTACGATCGGGCAACTTCGCGGTCAGCGAACGCGCCTTGTTGAATTCGTTCGCCTGCGCGGGCGAACGAGTCTGTGGAAGACCGTCGAGGATGTGGCTCGCGGTCTGTTTCACCGCAGGGGCATCCCGCTGCTCGGCCGCCGAAGTCAATTCGTGCCACAGCTGCTTTGCCGTGCTCTTGTCGAGAACGTGGGTCGAACTCGTGGCCACCCCGCTTCCGGCCTGCGGCGCCGCGCTGGCTACGCTGACGCCCGATACGGCGATGACAGCGGCGGTCGTGGTCGCGACCAGCGCCTTCATCAAAGGTTTCGTGGACACCGATGCCCTCCCGGGGGTTCGGAAAAACGTCGTGGACGGCACATATCTTGCGGCCGTCCACGGCCTCGGCACCACCCCCGAAAAAGGGCCGCACGCCTTTTTCGAATACCGTGCGCTACCGCGATACTCACTCACTATCGGTTCGGGTACTCCCCTGGCGTGTGACACGTGATCGCGATTGTGCGCGTGCTGAACCCACACGGGTGGAAACCGTCACCGCGGCAGGGAATCAATTTCCCCGAACGAATTATTCGCCCACGAACCCCGATCGTGCGTACCTCGATCGCACTTTCCTTTCGAGTAGGAATAACAATACGGATTGGTAACCGCTAAAATCGCGCGCCCCGCATGGGAAACTCGCCCGGACAACCGAACGGCCCGGTGACCATGGAGGTCACCGGGCCGTCGTGGCTACCGCGAAACGCGGAGGATCACTTGCCGAAGCTGCTCGCGATCCGGTCGCCGATGGTCTTGTCGACATTGCGCCAGTACTGCAGCGCACGGTCGAGGACCTCGCCTTCCACGCCACCGGAGAGGTGCCCGGTCACGTTGCCGATGAGGCGCTCGCGCTCCTGTTCGTTCATGACCTTGTTCACGAGGGTGTTCGGCTGGCCGAAGTCGTCGTCCTCAGAATGCAGGCGGTAGGCGGAGCGGACGATCTCAGCCTCGATGCCGTAGGTCGCCACGTCGTCATTCTCGGCAGCGCGCGCCCCGCCGAAGGAGTTCGGCGAGTACACCGGGTCGCCGGTGTTCTGGAATCGCATCGCGCCGTCCTTGGCGTACGAGTGCACCGGGGACTGCGGGCGGTTGACCGGCAGGTCCATGTAGTTCGTGCCGATGCGGTAGCGGTGCGCGTCCGCGTAACCGAACAGCCGACCCTGCAACATCTTGTCCGGGGAGGTGCCGATTCCAGGCACCAGGTTGGACGGCTCGAACGAGGCGAGCTCGATGTCGGTGTGGTAGTTCTCCGGGTTGCGGTCGAGCACCCAGCGGCCGACCTTGATCAGCGGGTAGTCGCCGTGCGGCCACACCTTGGTCAGGTCGAACGGGTTGAACCGGTAGTCCGCCGCGTCCTCGTACGGCATGACCTGCACGTACACGGTCCAGCTCGGGTGGTCCCCGCGCTTGATCGCGTCGTAGAGGTCCCGGATGTGGTAGTCCGCATCGGTTCCGGCGAGCTCATCCGCCTGGGACTGGGTGAGGTAGCCGATGCCCTGGTCGGTCTTGAAGTGGTACTTGACCCAGAACTTCTCGCCGCCCGCGTTCTCCCACAGGTAGGTGTGCGAGCCGTAGCCGTTCATGTTCCGCCAGGAATCCGGCAGCCCGCGGTCCCCCATCAGCCAGGTCACCTGGTGCGCCGACTCCGGGGTGAGCGACCAGAAGTCCCACTGCATGTTGTTGTCCCGCAGGTGGGTGTCCGCGCGGCGCTTCTGCGAGTGGATGAAGTCGGGGAACTTGATGGTGTCCCGGATGAAGAACACCGGGGTGTTGTTGCCGACGAGGTCGTAGTTGCCCTCTTCGGTGTAGAACTTCATCGCGAAACCGCGCGGATCCCGCCAGGTGTCCGGGGAGCCGTTCTCGCCCGCGACGGTGGAGAACCGCACCAGGGAGTCGGTCTTGGCGCCCTTCTGGAACAGCGCGGCCTTGGTGAACTGGCTGACGTCCTCGGTGACCTCGAGGAAACCGAACGCGCCACCGCCCTTGGCGTGCACGACACGCTCCGGCACACGCTCCCGGTTGAACTGGGCCAGCTTTTCGATCAGGTAGTGGTCCTGCAGCAGGATCGGGCCGTTCGTGCCCGCGGTGAGCGAATGGTCGTCGCTGCCTACCGGAATACCGGCGTTCGTGGTGGTTGGCTTGGCGGCAGTCACGCCGATGCCTCCTTCATCGTGGTGGGTGTTCCGTCGATTTCCCGTGCACGGCGACAGTCCGGGCAATGACCCCAGAAGATCACCTCGGCCTCGTCGAGACTGAAGCCCGCGGTGTCGGCCGGTTCGAGACAGGGCGCCGGGCCGACGGTGCAGTCCACATCCTCGGTACGGCCGCAGCCCCGGCACACCAGGTGATGGTGGTTGTCCCCGGTTCGCGTCTCGTACCTCGCGGGATGCCCGGCCGGTTCGATCCGGCGCACCAGCCGCGCACGATTGCACGCGTGCAGCACGTCATAGATCGCCTGCGTGGACACCGTGCCGAGCTCATCGCGCACCCCGCCGGCGACCTGATCCGCCGTGGTGTGCGGGTGATCGGCGAGCCAGCGCAGCACCGCGAGCCGGGGCGCGGTGACCCGCAGACCGGCCGCGCGGAGTCGTTCGACATCCGCGTTGTCTGCGTAGTGGATCGAGGGAACCATGATGCCCCAACCACATCACGTTTTCTGGAATTAGTCAAGTTAACCCGACCCGGGGGTGCGGACCGGAACTCGCTTGCACCTGCGTACCAGAATGGAGGGTGTGTCGCTGAGGTCGTACCGGGAAGTGTTCGCCGCCAAGGGAGCGGTGACGCTGTTCGCCACGCTGATGTTCGCCCGCATCCCGCTCGTGGCGACGGGCATGGTGATGACCCTGCACGTGGTGCTCGGCCTCAAACACGGCTACGCCGCGGCGGGGTTCGCCGCCGCCTCGGTGACGATCGGGGTCGCGGTCGGCTCGCCGCTGCTGGGCAGGGTGCTCGATTCGGCGGGCCTGTACAAGCTTCTCGTGGTGACCGCAGCGGCCGAGGCGGCCTTTTGGGGCTTCGCCTGGATGCTGCCCTATGGCGCGCTGTTGCCCGCCGCGTTCGTCAGCGGGGTGCTCGCCCTCCCGGTGATGTCGGTCGGCAGGCAGGCGGTCGCCGCGCTGGTGCCGATCGCGCAGCGCCGCTCGGCCCTTTCACTCGACTCCATCTCGGTCGAACTGACCTACATGATCGGGCCCGCACTCGGGGTCTGGTTGTGTACCACGCTTTCCACGAACATCGCGATGATCGCGGTCGGTGCCGCGATGGTGCTCGCCGCGATCGCGCTCGGTGTGCTCAATCCGAGCATCCGGCGCGGCGACGAACAGGTCGAGGAGGAACGCCCGCCACGGCGCACCTGGCTGCGCGGGCCGATCATCGGGATGTTCGCCATCGGGATCGGCGCGATGTTCACCCTCACCGGGGCGGAGCTCGCCGCGGTCGCGATGCTGCGCGAGGGCGGCGAGGTCGGCTGGACGGGCCTGGTCGTCGCGCTGATGTGCGTGGCATCCGCGACCGGCGGGATCATCTACGGGGCGCGGCCGAGCGGGATCTCCCCGGTGATCCTGCTGCTCGTGCTCGCCGGGCTCACCGTTCCCGTGGGGCTCGCCGGGCACGACTGGTGGGTGCTCGCCATCGTCTGGTTCCCCAGCAATCTCGCCTGTGCCCCGACGATCGCCACCTACAACGAACGGGTCATGGCACTGGCCCCGGTGCAGGCGCGCGGTGAGGCGATGGGCCTTGCGGCCTCGGCGAACACCCTCGGGCTCGCCATCGGCCAGCCGCTGATCGGTGCCGTGCTCGACGCGGCAGGCCCGGTATGGGGATTCGTCGCGTCCGGGACAGGCGGGCTACTGCTCGCCGGGGCCGGGGGAATCCTGCAGATGTCTCGGGGTCGGGATCAGACCAGAGGGGCACCCGAGGTGCGACCGCAGATCGATGCGGGCTGACTAGCGCACCCAGGAGAGTGGTCCGCGCACCGATTACCGGAAGGGACCACCGATGAAAGGCGTCTATCTCGCCCTCGGCCTGATCATACTGCTCGGCGCGGGCCTTGCCATGGCGGAGATCTTCGGCACCGGCGCCTTGCGTGCCGAGGCGCAGCGGTTCGGCGAACGGGCACTGTACGGTGCCCGGCTGACCGAGGTGGAACTGCACGGATTCCCCAGGATTCTTCAGGAAGCCACGCACGAGTCCGAGCAGATCGACTTTCTCGGCGAGACCGTGGACGACACCGCGGACATCCACGCCATCGCCTCCACCGTGGACCTTCGCGGGCAGCACGCGCGCAAGCTGAGCTACGCCATCACCGTGCGGCACTTCGCGGCCGGCGCGCAACCGACGGCGAGCACCAACTCCCCGGCCTTCGCCCTCGGGGACCGGCACTACCGGGCCATGGTGGCGCGGGACGGCGAGGCCGTTCAGGTCAGCGCCCACCCCGAGGACCAGACACTCAGCGATATCGGCCCGCTGACCGTGCGGCTGCCCTTCCTGCCGCGCGAGGCCCGCATCGGCACCCCGTCCGTCGTGCCCGCGGGAATCCGCTTCGAGGCGACGGTCGATGCACGGTAGGCCGATCGTGGTCCAATGGTTCCATGCGAGAACTGTGGAGCCAGGTGGACCAGTTCATCGACGGCGCGCTGATCGATTCCGACCCGGCGGCGCCGGCCAGGGCGGCCGCGGAGAACGCGGGATTGCCGCCGATCGCCGTCACCGCCGGAATGGGCAAGTTCCTCTCCCTGATCGCCGGTTCCATCGGAGCCCGCTCGGTGCTGGAGATCGGCACGCTTGCCGGGTACTCGACGATCTGGTTCGCCGAGGGCATCGGCGAGCAGGGGCGCGTGGTGACCTTGGAGGCGGATCCGAGGCACGCCGAACTCGCCTGGTCGAACCTGCAGGCCGCGGGGGTCGCCGACCGGGTACGGCTCGAGGTCGGGCCCGCGCTGGACGCCCTGCCCAAACTGGAAGCCGAATCGATCGGCCCGTTCGACCTCGTGTTCATCGACGCGGACCGGCGGAACAACCCCGAATACCTCGGCTGGGCGCTGCGCCTGTCCCGGGTGGGAACCGTGATCATCGTGGACAACGTTGTCCGGGCGGGCGCGATACTCGACGAGGAGACCGAGGACCCGGACATCCAGGGTGTCCGCGGCAGCTACGAGCTGCTCGCCGCCCACCCGCGGATCGAGGCCACCGCGCTGCAGACGGTGAGCGGAAAAAACTACGACGGCTTCATCTACGCGGTGGTCCGCCGGTGAAATCCGGGATGTCCCCGATCAGCTTTTCGCCGGTATCGGGCAGACTGACCCACGGTTGTCCACAACCCGAAGGGGGCACATGAACATCGACGCGTGGCTTGTCCACATCCCGCATCTCGTCGTGTACCTACTCGTCGGCGTGGTCGTCGGGATCGAAAGCCTCGGCATCCCCATTCCCGGTGAGATCGTTCTGGTCAGCGCGGCACTGCTGTCCGCGCGGGCCGAGCTCAACGTCGCCTGGGAATGGATCGCGCTCTCCGGAGTGATCGGTGCCGTCGTCGGTGATTCGATCGGCTACGCGCTGGGCCGCAAGTTCGGGCACAAGTTGTTCGACTGGCTGGGCAAAAAATTCCCCCGGCACTTCGGCGAGGACCACGTCGCCTACGCCGAGCACATCTTCAGCAAATGGGGCGCGCTCGCGGTGTACTTCGGCCGGTGGATCGCGATCCTGCGCATCTTCGCCGGGCCGCTGGCCGGTGCGCTGCGCATGCCCTACCCACGGTTCCTGTTCGCGAACGTGCTCGGCGGGGTCACCTGGGCCGCGGGCACCACGGCGGCGATCTACTATCTCGGCCAGGCAGCCGAGGTGTTCCTCAAGCGCTTCTCCTATATCGGGCTCGGGGTCGCGGTGCTCGCCGGGATCATCATCGGCCTGCTGCTCAAGCGCAAGATGAACAGCCTCGTCAAGGCGTACGCGGAGAAGCGCCGCGCCGAGCAGGACCAGCTGGCAAACTAGATGAACCGAACGGCACTGCCCGCGCTGCTGATCATCGGCGCACTCGCCCTCGCGGGATGCGGCGGTGCGTCATCCGGGCATCCCGCCGACCACCGAGCGGCACCCTCGAGCACGGCCGCGACCAGCATCACGCAGCCGCCCGCGGGCGGGTCCGCCTTCACCATCGAATACGAGAACGGCTACCGCACCGTGGTGACCTTCACCGCCGAGCAGCTCGGCAGGCTCACCGGCCAACGGCTCGAGACAGGCACGGTCGAAGCCGTCACCGCCGCGCTCGGGAAGGCGCAGACCTGGACCGCCCAAGGGAAACTGTCCAGGTACGCGGACCAGCTCACCGGCGCCGCGCGAGCCGAACAGTCCCGGATCAAGCAGACACTCGGTGACCTCGTCTCCGGCAAGGCCGACCGGCTACGCGTACACATCGGGCACAACCGGCACGAGACGCGCGCCCACTTCGGCACCGAACACGGTTAGCCGGGACCGGTCAGGAAGCCGAGGTCTCCAAGGTGCGCGCGACATTGCGGCGCGGCAGGCGCTTGCCGATCAGTCCCGAGACCGCGGCGAGCAGCATGGCCAAGCCGAGGCCGACACCGATGCCCAGCAGCGGGCGGCCGGTGATCGAGGTGCCGAGATAGCCGAGCAACGCGGCGTACACCGTCCACATTCCCGCCCCGAGCAGCGAGATCGGCAGGAACTTGCGCATCGGGAACCGGGTCGTCCCGCACAGCGCCGCCGCCAGGATCCCGCCCATCGGCAGGAACCGCGCCGCGACCAGGATCAGCACCGGCCTGGTGTGGATACGATCGGACACCCAGTCGAGCACCGCGGCCGTTGCCTTGCGGCGCCGCGCCCTGGTGACCGCGAACGGGCCGATGGACCGCCCGATCCCGTAGTTCACCAGGTCCGAGGTCGCGCAGCCGAGCGCACCGACCACGAGCACCAGGGGGAACGAGAGCGTGCCACCCGCGGCCAGCGCGCTCGCCGAGATCAGTACCGCCTCGGTCGGGGCGAACGGCACCGCGGCGACCACGAACAGGGTCGTCAGGATGGCAAACGTCGTTCCCGGAATGAGCTCGCTCCCCGCGTTTTGATCGCGATTCGATATCACGATCCTGCCGACCAGGGTAACGACCCTGACGTAGCCGCCACCGAACGGGTGACGGAACGGGTCGTGCGTGGTTGTGTTGGTTCTAACCAACACAACCGCGCACGAGCACTCGTTTGCCCAGGTCAGCGGTTGGCGCGGTTGATCGCCGATGTGACGGCGCGCAGGGAGGCGGTGACGATCGAGGGGTCGATACCCACACCCCAGAGCACGGTTCCGTCCACGGCGCACTCGATGTAGGAAGCGGCGCGAGCGTCGTCACCCGGAGTCATGGTGTGTTCGGAGTAGTCGAGCAGCCGGACGCCGTAGCCGATGCTTGCGAGCCCGTCGAAGAAGGCGGCGATCGGGCCGTTGCCGTGGCCGCTGATCTCCTGCGTGTCCCCGTCCACCCGCACGGTCGCGCTCAGCGAGTACTCGCCGTGCCCTTCATCGGTGACGTGCTGGCGTACCAGTTCGAGCGGGGTGCGCTGCTGGAGGTACTCGGTGGAGAAGACGTCCCACAACCGCTCCGCCTCGACCTCGCCGCCCTCGTCATCGGTGTAGCGCTGCACGACCTTGGAGAACTCGACCTGCAGCTTGCGCGGCAGTTCGAGCTGATGCTCGGTCTTCATCAGGTAGGCGACGCCGCCCTTGCCGGACTGGGAGTTCACCCGGATCACGGCCTCGTAGGTGCGGCCCACGTCCTTGGGATCGATCGGCAGGTACGGCACTTCCCAGGGGTACTCGTCGATCGGCACCCCGGCCGCTTCGGCCTCGCGGCCCAGCGCGTCCAGCCCCTTGTTGATGGCGTCCTGGTGCGAACCGGAGAACGCGGTGTACACCAGGTCACCGCCCCAGGGATGCCGCTCGTGCACCGGCAGCTGGTTGCAGTACTCGACGGTGCGCCGGATCTCGTCGATGTCGGCGAGGTCGATCTGCGGGTCCACGCCCTGGCTGAACAGGTTCATACCGAGCGCGACCAGATCGACGTTCCCGGTGCGCTCGCCGTTGCCGAACAGGCAGCCCTCGATCCGGTCGGCCCCCGCCTGGTACCCGAGCTCGGCGGCGGCGATCCCGGTACCGCGGTCGTTGTGCGGGTGCAGGGACAGGATGATCGAGTCGCGGCGGGCCAGGTTCCGGCTCATCCACTCGATCGAGTCCGCGTACACGTTCGGCGTGGCCATCTCCACGGTGGACGGCAGGTTCACGATCACCGGCTTTTCCGGGGTCGGCTGCCAGATCTCGGTCACCGCATCGCAGATCTCGACCGCGAAGGACAGTTCCGTTCCGGTGTAGGACTCCGGGGAGTACTGGAAGATGAAATCGGTGTCCGGCTGCTTCCCGGCGAGCTCGCGCACCAGGGTCGCGGCCTCGGTCGCGATCTTCTTGATGCCTTCCTTTTCCTCCCGGAACACGACCTTGCGCTGCAGGATCGAGGTGGAGTTGTAGATGTGCACGATGGCGTTCGGCGCCCCGCGCAGCGCCTCGAAGGTGCGCTCGATCAGTTCACCGCGGCACTGGGTGAGCACCTGGATGTGCACGTCCTGCGGGATCGCGCCCTCTTCGATCAGCTCGCGCACGAAGTCGTAGTCGGTCTGGCTCGCCGCGGGGAACCCGACCTCGATCTGCTTGTAACCCATGCGCACGAGCAGGTCGAACATCTTGCGCTTGCGGGCCGGGGACATCGGGTCGACCAGCGCCTGGTTGCCGTCCCGCAGATCGACGGCGCACCACAGCGGCGCGGTGTCGATGACCTTGTCCGGCCAGGTCCGATCGGGCACGGATACCGGCTCGACCAGTTCGGCGAACGGCCGGTACCGGTGAAACGGCATCGAGGATCCGCGCTGGTTGTTCCACGGGCGCTGTCCGGGAGCGGGTGGCCGGGACGGTGTTCCGCCCTTGCGCGCGCTGGATTCCTGGCTGTTGATCAGGGAAGTCATAACGGAGAACTCCTGCTTGGTCGTCTGTTCCAACCGGGCTGACGACCGGCGTCACAAAACTCCGCGGCGAGGCGCCGGTCTGGTCAGACCTCGTCGCGGCAGCGAAGCAGGAGGGCACGTGCCACGTCTTCGACCGTACCCGTCCGAACTCGTCCTCGTGAAACGGGGGCGGAATCACCCTGCCGGGGACGGTCATCAATTTGTTGTTACGGCCGAGTAGCCATCCGCCGCTCAGCGTGTAAGACTGCGCGCATGGCAGCGCACGAACAGAAGCCCGACAACGAGGCCGCGGCCGCGAGAGAGGCGGCAACGGAGGAGCCGAAGACCACCGTCGCCAAGCCCGTCGGCAAGTCGGCCGGTCAGCGTGCGCTCGAGCTCCGCGCTCCGATCATCAACCTGGTCGCGGGCCTCGTGCGCTGGGTCGGCGTGATCTTCGCCGTCGTGCTCGTCGTGCACATCATCCTGGTCATCGGCGAGGCCAACCCGAACAACGGCATCACCGGGTTCGTCCACAGCTTCGCGGACACGGTCGCGATCGGATTCAAGGACCTGTTCACCCCGGACGACGCCAAGCTGGCGGTACTGGTCAACTATGGCATCGCGGCGATCTTCTGGCTCATCGTCAGCGCGCTCGTGGCCCGCATCCTGAAGCGGTTCGCTTAGAGAGCGGGTTCGCCCCAGCTCCGCCCGAACGCGAGTTCGCCCAGTTCGAGCCGCTTGCGGGGGGCTCGTTCGCGATCCCGCTTGTCCTCGGGGAGCAGTTCCACCGGGCCGGGCCGGCCGACCGCGATCGCCACCAGCGGGCTCGCCCACTCCGGGACCGCGAAGGCGGTACGCACCGCTTCCGGATCGAACCCGGCCATCTGGTGCGCGACCAGTCCCTCATCGACCGCCTGCAACACCAGGTTCTCCACGGCGAGGCCGAGACCGTACTCCGCGTAGGGCACCTCGCCCTTCTCGTTGCGCCGCACCGCGATACCCACGAGCAGCAGCGCGGCCCGGTGTGCCCAGCGCTGATTACCCGGAACGAGCGCGTCGAGGATCGCCTTGTACGCCGGGTCCGCACGCCTGCCGAGCACGAACCGGGCAGGCTGCGTGTTGCCGTAGGACGGGGCCCAGCGCGCCGCCTCGAGCAGGGCATGCAGCGATTCCGTGCCGACCACCGCCTCCGGGTCGAGCGCCCGCGGACTCCATCGCGCCGTCATCAGTTCGTGCAAGAATCCTCCTCGTGCGTGGTTATGTCGGTTCTCACCAACACAACCACATGGCTGTGTCTTTGGTTCGCCTCGCAAGCTCGGCTCACGACACTCCTCAGATCGCGTAGGGCCAGACGTTGAGGGCATAGGCGCCGAGCCATCCGGAGGCCAGCAGCAGCCCGAGCACGGTGCAGATCACGGTGGGCCTGCTGCGCTTGGCCAGGCCCACCGCGACCGGGATGAGCAGCACGAACGCGGGCAGCAGCAGCCGGGCCCGCGCGCCCATGAGCCCGTTCATACCCAGGTCCATCACCAGGATCCCGGCCGCGTACACGAGCAGTGGCCAGGGCAGCCGCCGATGGATCGCGACCGCGAACAGCACCAGCGCGGCCAGGGCGAGCCCGACGGTGATCACCTCGAAGGCATTGCGCGGGGTGGTCAGCGCGGTGATGGCGAACCGCACCCCGGAGACACCCCAGTCGAAGTAGGTGTCCCAGCCCATCCGCTGCAGCATCGGGTACCCGAACACCGAACCCATCCGCGCACCGACATAGGCCGCGTACCCGACCACGCCGATCGGGGCGAGCAGGCCGCCGAGCCAGATACGCCAGTTCCGCGGCGAACGGGTCACCCCGGCAAGGGCCGCGAGCATCACCGCGGCGGCGAGGGCGAGCCCGGAGGGCCGGACCAGTCCGGCGAACGAGCAGAGCAGCCCGGCGAGTATCCACTGCCTGCGCAGCAGGAAGACAAGGGACCACACCGCGAGGGCGCAGAACATCGCCTCGGCGTAGGCCATGGAGAACACGATGGACATGGGCATCGCGCCGACCAGGGCGACAAGCAGCATGCCGATGGTGCGCGAACCGTGCTTGGGCAGCGCTTCACCGAGCCGTAGCAGTCCGTAGGCGAGCCCGACCCCGGAGGCCAGCGAAACGAGCAGGCCCGCGCCCAGCAGCCCGACCCCGGGCAGGTAGTTCAGCAGGTGCACCAGCGAGGGGTAGCCGGGGAAGAACGCGATCGGGGTCTCCGGGCTGCGCATCCCGTGCGCGTCGGTGAGGTACCCGGGAACCCCGGCGTACCCGCCCGCCGCGATGCCCAGGTACCACTGGCCGTCCCATTTGGTGAGCGCGTTCGGCACCGAGCCGGGGGCGAACAGCCCGAGCAGCAGCACCCCGGCCGCGCGGAACAGCAGGTAGAGCAGCGCGGGAGCGGCGAGGTGACAGACGCGCCGCAGGGTGTCGCTCGCCGGGGCGTTCGCTTCCGTATCGGCCGCTGCGTCCACTCGCCTTCCCTCCGCTGATTACGCCTTCGGCCCGTCAGGCTAACGCGCAGTCACGAAAGCCCGCCTCCCCACGCTCGATTGTGACACCGCGGGCCACACCTCTCAGGCGAACGCGCTGGGCACGAGCACCACCCGCCAGCCGTCCGGGTCCTCGAACGCCAGCGCACTGTGCTCGGCCCACCACGGATTGTCCAGTTCCACCGGCCGGTGCCCCGCGTGCTCGAGTCTGCCGGACACCTCGTCCCGGCTCGGCGCGTCGGGGAAATAGAGCACGAGCAGGTGCTCCCCGCTCGGCGCCTCCCCTGGGCTGCCCGCCACGTGGGAGGTGAACTCGAGGTGATAGTCGACACCCGGCAAACCGATACCGACCACTTCGTAACCGACGTCCGCATTCCGGAACAGCACCGGGAGACCGAGCGTTCCGGAATAGAATTCCACCACGTCAGCGAGCTTGTCGGTGGGCCGCGCGATCCGGACCTGAGCCACCGGCCATTGTTCAGTACCCATAAAACCGAGGCTAGAACCTCAAGCTTGGTCGAGGTCAATGGAGCAGGTAGGCTCTCCGCCGAGGACGTAACCGACTTCGTGGAGGTATCGCCGTCGTGGCGCTCGTCGTGCAGAAGTACGGCGGTTCATCGCTGGAAAGCGCGGATCGCATCAAACGGGTCGCCGATCGGATCGTCGCCACGAAGAAGCAGGGCAACTCCGTGGTCGCGGTCTGCTCGGCGATGGGTGACACCACCGATGAGCTGCTCGACCTCGCCCAGGAGGTCAACCCGGTCCCGCCGGAGCGCGAGATGGACATGTTGCTCACCGCGGGTGAGCGCATCTCGAACGCGCTCGTGGCCATGGCGATCAGCGCGAAGGGTGCCGAGGCGTGGTCGTTCACCGGATCCCAGGCGGGCGTGATCACCACATCGGTGCACGGCAACGCGCGGATCGTCGAGGTGACTCCCGGCCGGGTGACCGAGGCACTGGACAACGGCTACATCGCGCTCGTGGCCGGATTCCAGGGCGTCTCCCAGGACACCAAGAACGTCACCACGCTCGGCCGGGGCGGCTCGGACACCACCGCGGTCGCGATCGCCGCGGCACTCGATGCGGATGTGTGCGAGATCTACTCCGATGTGGACGGCGTCTACACCGCGGATCCGCGCATCGTGCCGAACGCGCGCCGGCTGGAGACCGTGCCCTATGAGGAGATGCTCGAACTGGCCGCGTCCGGTTCGAAAATCCTGCACCTGCGCTCGGTCGAGTACGCCCGCAGGTACGGCATCCCGCTGCACGTCCGCTCGTCGTACAGCACCAAACCCGGAACCATCGTCACCGGATCCGTCGAGGAGATCCCCGTGGAACAGGCACTGATCACCGGAGTCGCGCACGACAACTCGGAGGCCAAGGTCACCGTGACCGGGGTGCCCGACCACGCGGGCATCGCGGCGAGCATCTTCCGCATCGTCGCGGACAACGAGATCGACATCGACATGGTGCTGCAGAACGTGTCCAGCACCTCGAGCGGTCGCACCGACATCACCTTCACCCTGTCCAAGGCCAACGGCCCGAAGGCGGTCACGGCGCTGGAGAAGGCGCGCGATGAACTCGGCTTCGGCCAGGTGCTCTACGACGACCACGTCGGGAAGGTCTCCCTGGTCGGCGCGGGCATGCGCTCGCACCCGGGCGTCACCGCCACCTTCTGCGAGGCGCTCGCGAAGGCCGGGGTGAACATCGAGATCATCAACACCTCGGAGATCCGGATCTCCGTACTCATCCGCGACTCGCAGCTCGACGACGCGGTGCGTGCGATCCACGAGGCATTCGAACTCGGCGGCGAGGAAGAGGCCGTCGTCTACGCGGGAAGCGGGCGGTAAGTCATGGCGCCAGTACTGGCACTCGTCGGCGCGACCGGTGCCGTCGGTTCGGTCATGATCGACATCATCAACGAGCGGGAATCCGTTCCCTGGGGCGAGATCCGGCTCATCGCCTCGGCGCGCTCGGCGGGCAAGAAGCTGACCGTCCGGGGCACCGAGCAGACCGTCGTGGAGCTCGCCCCGGAGGCCTTCGACGGCGTCGACATCGCGATGTTCGACGTGCCCGACGAGATCTCCGCGCAGTGGGCGCCGGTCGCCGCCGAGCGCGGCGCCATCGCGGTGGACAACTCCGGAGCCTTCCGGATGGACGCCGATGTCCCGCTCGTGGTGCCCGAGGTCAACGTGGACAAGATCGGCGAACGCCCGCGCGGCATCATCGCCAACCCGAACTGCACCACCCTGTCCATGATGGCCGCGCTCGGCGCACTGCACCGGGAGTTCGGGCTCACCGAACTGGTCGTTGCCTCGTACCAGGCGGTTTCCGGCGCGGGCAAGGAAGGTGTGGACCGGCTCTACGCCGAACTCGAAGCCGTGGCCGGCAAGGGGCTCGGCGTGCGCGCCGGGGATGTGCGCGAAGCGGTCGCCGGGCTCGGTGCCGACTCGCCGTTCCCCGCCCCGCTCGCGCTCAACGTGGTGCCCTCGGCCGGTTCCTACAAGGGCGACGGCTGGTATTCCGAGGAACTCAAGGTCCGCAACGAGGCCCGCAAGATCCTCGGCATCCCCGACCTCAAGGTCTCCGCGACCTGCGTCCGGGTTCCCGTGGTCACCACGCATTCCCTCGCCGTGCACGCCAGCTTCGCGAGTGCGGTCACCGTCGAGCAGGCGCACAAGGTGTTCGAGGCCCAGCCCTCGATCGTGCTCGTCGACGATCCCGAACAGCAGCGGTTCCCCACCCCCGCGGATGTGGTCGGCGAGGACCCGACCTACGTCGGCCGGGTCCGCCAGGCGCTGGACTTCCCCAACACACTCGACTTCTTCGTGTGCGGGGACAATCTGCGCAAGGGTGCCGCGCTGAACACCTACGAGATCGCCGAGGCCCTCGCCCCGACCGTCTGAGGAACTTCGGCGGCCGGATCCGCTGGCCGCCCGGCTCGACTGGCAGAACTCCGTCCTGCTCGGTGGTAACCTCACCACCGGGGTCCGCCGCGTCACGGTTCATTCGCCCTCGGAACACAACGGACACTCTTCGGATTCGACCGCTTACCGGACCCCTCCGATCGTTCTCCCACCAGCGGGGGACTGGGCGGAATTCGGCTGCCTAATCCTGAACACCCCTGTACTCACCTGGTTCCGCCGTTTAGCGTCCACATCGGACAGTCGCGGGGACTGTCGGGACTGACACAAGGGAGTGCTGATGAGGGCAAGCATCCGAACCGGGGCCGTCGGCCTCGGAGCAGCGGCGGCGATCGCGTTGTCCGGACAGTTCGGTTTCGCGGCCACGACTCCGTCGAACCCGCTCGAACCGGGGACGCATGTCCCGGCGACGATGCTGAAGCTGACGAGTTGCGATTCGATCCCGCCCGATTACGACAGATCGGTGGCCGAGACGGTGTACGACACCGCGGTCGGCCGGGACGTGGACGACCGCGTCATGCTTTCCACCTTCGAGACCGCCTGGGTCGAGTCGCACGTGAACAATCTGCCCTGTGGGGACGCCGATTCGCTCGGCGTGTTCCAGCAGCGGCCGAGCGCGGGCTGGGGCACCCCGGAGCAGGTCCAGGATCCGGTCTACGCCACCAATGCCTATCTCGACCAGGCCATCACGAACGCAGCGAACAACCCCGGCTGGTCCGCGGGTCAGGTCGCGCAGAGCGTGCAGCGTTCGGCCTACCCGGACCGCTACGACCAGAACGAGGACAAGGCGCGCGAGATCATCGGCGCTATGCAGAGCTGACCGAGTCCTGCACGGGAACCACGTGCGGAACGATCTCGCCCGCGGCGATCTCCTTCGCATAGTGGCAGGCGACCCGGTGTCCCGGGGCGAACTCGACCAGTTCGGGACGTTCCTCGGCGCACCGGGTCTCTTGGCGCCACGGGCACCGGGTGTGGAAGCGGCAACCGGGCGGCGGAGCCGAAGGTGAGGGCAGGTCACCGGTGAGCAGGATCTGCTCGCGACTGTCCTCGGTGACCGGATCGGGCACCGGAATCGCGGACAACAGCGCCTTCGTGTACGGGTGCAGGGGTTCCCGGTACAGCTGCTCCGAGGTGGTCTCCTCGACGACCCCGCCGAGATACATCACCCCGATCCGGTCCGAGATATGCCGCACCACGGCCAGATCGTGCGCGATCACCAGATAGGTCAGTCCGAACTCCCGCTGCAGATCGTCGAGCAGGTTGATCACCTGCGCCTGCACCGAGACATCGAGCGCGGAAACGGGTTCGTCCGCGATGATCACGTCCGGATCGAGCGCGAGCGCGCGGGCGATGCCGATGCGCTGGCGCTGCCCGCCGGAGAACTCGTGCGGGTATTTGCGCAGGGCGTTCGCCCCGAGCCCGACCGCGTCCAGCAGTTCGCGCAGTCGCCGCGCCGTCGCCGCCTTGTCCGTGGCGAGGTCGTGCGCGCGCATGCCCTCAGTGAGCAGCGCCTCCACCGACTGCCGTGGGTCCAAAGAGGACAGCGGATCCTGGAAGATCATCTGCAGCCTGCGGCGGAACCGGCGCAGCGGTTCGGCGGCCAGGCTGCCCAGATCCGTGCCATCCACCGTGGTCGTGCCCGCGGTCGGCTCGACAAGGCGCAGCATCGCCCGCCCGAGGGTGGATTTCCCGCAACCGGATTCCCCGACAAGACCGTAGGTCTCGCCGCGCTCGATGGACAGGCTCACCCCGTCCACCGCGTACACGTGACCGATCGTCCGGTCGAAGAAAACCCCTTGTCTGATGGGAAAATGGACTTTCAGGTCATCGACCTCGACCAAACTCATGCCTCCCCCTTCACCAGTGCGACCGGGTTGTGGCAGCGCAGCAGCCGCCCCTCGGTGTCGATCAGCTCCGGCGCGGTCTCGGTGCACACCCCGATCTCGTTCGAGCACCGGGGCGCGAAAGCACAACCGCCGGACCACGGGATGTTGTCGCCGACCGAACCGGTGATCGGATGCAGCCGCTCACCGCGCGGGGCATCGAGCCGCGGGATGGAGGCGAGCAGTCCGTTCGTATAGGGATGCCGTGGCGCGGCGAACAGTTCGTGCCGCTCCCCGCGCTCTACCACCCGGCCCGCGTAGAGCACGTTGACCTCATCGCAGAGCCCGGCGACCACCCCGAGATCGTGGGTGATCATGATCAGCGCGGTATCGGTTCCGGCGACGAGTTGCCGCAGCAGCGCGAGAATCTGTGCCTGGATGGTCACGTCCAGCGCCGTCGTCGGTTCGTCGGCGATCAGCAGTTTCGGTTGGCACGCCAGGGCGATCGCGATCAGGGCACGCTGGCGCATCCCGCCGGAGAGCTGGTGCGGGTACTCACCGACGCGCCGGTGCGGATCCGGGATGCCGACCTGGTCCAGCAGTTCGGCGGCCTTGGCCAACGCCGCCTTGCGCTTGAGCCCTTCGTGGCGCTCCAGCACCTCGGCGACCTGCACTCCGATGGTCACCACCGGATTGAGCGAGGTGAGCGGATCCTGGAACACCATGGCCAGATCGCTTCCCCGCCGATCGCGCAGCTGCCTGTCACTGAGCGAAAGCAGCTCGGTGCCCGCGAACCGCACCGAACCACTGACCCTGTTTCCGCGCTTGGGCAGCAGACCCATGATCGCCAGCGAGGTGACCGATTTCCCGCAGCCGGATTCCCCGACGAGGCCGACGGTCTGGCCCGGTTCCACGGTGAACGAGACCTTGTCCACCGCGGTGAACGGCCGCTCGCCTTTCTGGGCGAAGGTGACGGTGAGATCCTCGACTTCGAGCAGCGACACCGGGAATCACCTCCTGTTCTTGGGATCGAGCGCGTCCCGCGCGGACTCGCCCATCAACGTGAACCCGAGCGCGACGACCACGATCGCGCAGGCGGGCCAGAACGCGAGATCCGCGTGCCCGCTGGTGATGTACTGCTGGGCATTGGAGAGCATCTGCCCCCATTCCGGGCTGTCGTCGTTCGGATTACCGAGGCCGAGGAAGGAAAGCCCGGCCGCGTCGATGATCGAGGTGGCGAGCACGATGGTCGCCTGTACGAACACCGGGCCGAGCGAGTTCGGCAGCATGTGCCGGAACACGATCCCGCTGCGTTTCACCCCGAGCGCGCGCGCCGCGAGCACGTGATCGCTGGCCCGCTGCGCCAGCATGGTGCCACGCAACAACCTGGCGAACACCGGGATCTGCACGATCGCCACCGCCACGATCACGGTGAACTGGTTGGCCTGCAGGAAAAGCGCGCTGATCGTCACCGCGAGCAGCAGGTTCGGGATGGACAGCAGCACGTCCACGAACCGCATCACGGTCGTGTCCACCCATCCCGCGGTCGCACCGGCGAGCGTGCCGAGGATCAGTCCGCCGGTCAGCCCGATCAGCGTGGCGAGCACCCCGACCAGCAGCGTCTGCTGCGAGCCGACGAGCAGGCGGGAGAACAGATCCCGGCCGAGCTGATCGCCGCCGAGCAGATAACTGCCCTGTGGCGGGGCGAACTGGTTCCGCGCGCGCACCGTCTGCTTGATCAGCTCCGGGATCTGCGTGGCCGGATCGTGCGGGGCAAGCAGCGGAGAAAACAGCGCGATCAGTACGAACAGTGCCGTGATCACCGCGCCGGTGAGGAAGACCGGACTGCGCCGCAGCCGCCGGAACGCCGAGGCGGCGAGGCTCATCCCCTCGGTGCTGGTCGAGGCGAGCGCGTCGACCCGGTCTTTCTTCCGTGTCAGTACCATCTTCGCCCTCCCCTCACCTGTTCCTGATTCGTGGATCGATGTAGGCATAGGAAAGATCGACGATCAGATTCACCACCACGTACACCAGCGCGGCCGCGATGATCAGCAGTTGCAGCAGCGGATAGTCCTTGCGCTGGAACGCCGTCGCGAGCGCGTCGCCGACTCCGGGATAGGCGAACACCCGCTCGGTGAGCACCGCGCCGGCCAGTAACTGTCCTATTTGGATACCGATCGTCGTCACCACGGGCAGCATCGCGTTGCGCAGGATATGGCGCCGCCGGATGATCGGGATCCGCAGACCCTTCGATTCGGCCGTGCGCACGAAATCCTCCTGCTGCACGTCGAGCACCGCAGCCCTGGTGATCCGGAAGATCACCGCGAACGGGATCGTGGCCAGCGCCACCGCGGGCAGGATCAGGTGCTCCAGCGCGTTCCATGCGGCATCCCACTCCTGGGTCAGGATCCCGTCCAGGATGAAGAATCCGGTGATCCGCGTGGCATCGATCGCGTCCTGGCGCCCCGCCGAGGGCAGGATCCCGGCCTTCACCGCGAACAGGTACTTCAGCAGGAACGCCAGGAAGAACACCGGGACCGCGACCCCGAGCAGCGAACCGCCGATCGAGAGGTTGTCCCAGATACCGCCACGGCGCCGTGCGGCGATGTAGCCGAGCGGAATGCCGAACAGGATCGCCAGGATGATCGCGACCACGCTGAGCTCCAGCGTCGCCGGAAAGCGCTGCACGAGAATCTGCATCGCGCTGCTTCCCGGCTGCACGGCGGTCGACTGACCGAAGTCACCGCGTACCGCCCGGCCGAGAAAATCGAAGTACTGCAGGAAAACCGGCCGATCGAGACCGAGTGTCCTGGTCAGCTCGGCACGTGCGGCCGGGGTGGCCCGGTCCCCGAGCAGTGCGGAGACCGGGCCGCCCGGCAGCGAACGCAACCAGGCGAACAGCAGTATCGAGAGCACGAACAACACGACGACCATTTGTCCAAGTCGTCGAACGGTATAACGAAGCACGAATCAGCTTCCGCTCTTCTCCACCAGCTCGAATTTCTCATTGGAGAGCGGGCTCGGAACCAGTCCCTTGATATTGTCCTTGACCGCGATGTACGAGGGCGCGGACACGATCGGGACCGCGGGCAGGTAATCCTTCTGGATCTGTCCGTTCAGCTCCTGGTACCCCTGCTCCCGCGCCGCCTTGTCCGCGGTCGCATCGAGCTGCTTGACCCGTTCGGAAAGCGAGGCACCCCAAGGGGAAGCCGCCGCATAGAACCGGTTGGTCGGGGTGTTGAAGAACTGCGAGAAGAAATTGTCCGCGTTGTTGAAATCGCCGTTCCAGCCCATCAGGAAGAGGTCAGGCTTGTGGCCCTCGACATCGTCGAGATAGCCGCCGTTCCACGGCTCACTCTTCTCGACTACCTTGATGCCGACCTTTTCCAGATCACCCTTCATCGCGGTGAACTGATCGCGCGGGCTCGGCAGATACGGCCGGGTCACCTCGCTCGGCCAGTAGAAATTCACCGTCAGGCCTTCCGCGCCCGCTTCCTTGAGCAGCTGCTTGGCCTTGTTCGGATCGTAGTTGTATTCGGGGACGTTCGGATTGAATCCCGCGATGCTCGGCGGCAGCATTTCCTTCGCCACCACAGCCTTGTCCGGATACTGCGATTTCACCAGCTGCGGACGGTTGATTGCATAGGCGATGGCCTGGCGGACCTTGAGATCGCGCAGCTTCGGGTTGTTCTTCTGGTCGATGCCCAGATACATGATGTTGAACGGTTCCCGCTCGAGCAGCTTGTTCCCCTGATCGCGCAGGGACTGATAATCCTGCGGCTGCGGCAGATCGTAGCCGTCGATCTCGCCTGCCTGCAGCGCCTGCCGGGTGCCCGCGGTGTCCTTGTAGATCTTGAACACGATCTTGGCGAGTTTCGGTTTCTCGCCCCAGTAGTTGTCGTTGCGCACCAGCTCGACCGTGCCGTTGGCCTGGTCGTACTTACCGAACTTGAACGGGCCCGTTCCGGTGGGATGTTTGGTCGCGTAGTCCGGATAGACGAAGCTGTCGCCCTCGGCTTTCACGTCGTTGGCGTGGTATTTGTCCATCGCGGTCGGGCTCTGGATCGCCCAGGACGCTAGGCCGAGAATATCGGGCATCTTCGAAGACGCCTTGGTCAGTTTCAGCGCCATCCGGGTCGGGCTCTTGACCTCGCACCCCGCGTACAGCGAAGGCTGCTTCTTGTCCGCGAATCCGCCGAAGTTGTCGTTCCAGTACTGGGATACCGCGTTCGAGGTGCCCGCGCCCTTCTGGTTGTACATCCGCTCGAAGTTCTTGCAGACCGCGGTCGCGTCCATCGCGGTGCCGTCGGTGAACTTCACGTTCTTGCGCAGATTGAACGACCAGGTCTTACCGCCGTCGCTGGGCTGCCAGTCGGTGGCCAGTCCCGGCTCGACCTGGCTGGTGCCCGTCTTGAACTCGACCAGATTGTCGAACATCTGCTCAGTGATCCGGAACGTCTCGCCGTCGGTCGCGTAGAACGGGTCGAACAGTTTCGGCGCGCTCGCCTGACCGAAATTCAGGGTCGCGCCGTTGTCCCCGCCGCTTCCCCGTTCGGACTGCGCACAGCCGGAGACCACGAGCAGTACCGCGCCCGCCGTCCCGGCCGCGGCAACCCAGCGGCGCTTCCTGTCCATCTGCATGTGTACCCCTTTGAACACAAGGCTGGATCGCAGTACGTGTTCGTACCTTGATGGCGCACTGTAATGCCTGAAGCCGTTTCCGGGATCGGGTCGCCGGTTACGATCCGGATACACGGCCCCGAATATCTGCGCAGCGCACACGGGGTATCACGCGATGAGGTCACCCTCGGTCAACTGTGAATGCGGAATTCATGAGACCCCATACAGTTACCCTCAGTGTTTGTTTGGTCCTTGTGTGCGGAAATGTTGGTTCTCACCAACACAAGCACGCACAACCAGATCGGCGCGGGATTCGGGGCGGTCCACGGCGAACCATCCGGTCTCGGTGCGCTGCCAGGCGGCAAGGTTGGCGCGCTGGTCCTCCCCGTCGCGGCCCACTGAACGGTCGAGGCGCTGCTCCGGGGTGCCGTAACTGATCCACACGGTGAGGCTGACCCGGTCGGCGACGGCGCGCCGGGCCGCGGAGACGCCCTCGAGAATCAGGGTCTCCGGTACCTCGACGGTGCGCCACCGCCCGGGAAAGGGCGCGCCCTCGTTCCATTCCACGCACTGGTACCCACCGGGAACGCCCTGGCGCAGCGGTTCGAGCACGCCTTCGCGCAGCCGCGGCCACCAGGCGAAGGGCTCGTCCCAGGTGGCGAAGTCGTCGGTGGACACGAGCACGCAGCCGAGCAGTTCCCGCAGCCGGGTGGCGAACACGGTCTTGCCCGAGCCCGATGGCCCGTCGATGACCACGAGCCGGGTACCACCGAGCCGGGCAGGGGCGGCCCGCACCGCGGCCGCGGCCTGTTCGAGCTCAGTCACACCGCACGGCGGCCGGTGAAGGCGCGGCCGAGGGTGAGCTCATCGGCGAACTCGAGGTCCCCGCCCATCGGGAGACCGGAAGCGAGCCGGGTGACGCTCAGCCCGGGGAAATCGCGCAACATGCGCACCAGGTAGGTGGCCGTGGCCTCGCCCTCGGTGTTCGGATCGGTCGCGATGATCACCTCGGTGATCTCGTCCCTGCCGATCCTGCCGAGCAGTTCCTTGATCCGCAGCTGATCGGGCCCGACCCCGGAGAGCGGATCGAGCGCGCCGCCGAGCACGTGATAGCGCCCCTTGAACTCCCTGGTGCGCTCGATCGCGAGCACATCCTTGGGTTCCTCCACGACACAGACCAGCAGCGGATCACGGCGCGCATCGCCGCAGATCCGGCAGGTCGTGTCGGCCGCGACGTTGCCGCAGATCTCGCAGAACCGCACGCCCTTCGCGACCTGCTGCAGCGCCGTGATCAGCCGGTTGATGTCCGCGGCATCGGTGGCGAGCAGGTGGAAGGCGATGCGCTGGGCGCTCTTCGGCCCGACCCCGGGAAGGGCGCCGAGCTCATCGATCAGGTCCTGGACCGGTCCTTCGTACACCGCTACATGCCCGGGAGGCCGAGCCCGCCACCGAGTTCGCCGAGCCCACCGGCGACGGGTCCGAGCTTCTCCTCGGTGAGCTTCTGCGCGCTCGCGTTCGCGTCCCGCACCGCGGCGACCACGAGATCGGCGAGCGTCTCGGTGTCTTCCGGGTCGACGACCTTCGGATCGATGGACAACGATTTCAGTTCGCCAGAACCGCTGACGGTCGCGCTGACCATTCCGCCACCAGCGGTCCCGGTGACCTCGCTGTTGGCGAGTTCTTCCTGCGCGGCGAGCATCTGCTGCTGCATCTGCTGTGCCTGCGCGAGCAAGCCCTGCATGTTGCCGGGCATCTGACCGTCCATGCCGGCTCCTTTCGTCGGCGGAGCGCGCCTGTCTTGCGCGCGTCTTCCAGGGTAGTCGTCCTCGGCCGTGGCAACGTGTACGGCGTGTCGAAACCGATCCGACCTGCGCTGCTCGCCGCCCTGGGGACCGCACTGCTGCTCAGCGCGTGCGGCACGACCGGGGACAAGGCCGCCCCGAGCAGTCCGGCGCCCACCCCGAGTCCCGCGCCGTCGAGCATGAGTTCGCCCGCCCCGAGCAGCAGTGCACCGCCGAGCGCGGCGCGACAGCCGCAGCGGGTCGTGGTACTCGATCCGGGGCACAACGGGGGCAATGCCGAGCACCCGGAACAGATCAACCGCAAGGTGCCCGCGGGCCGCGGCGTAACCAAGCCCTGCAACACCACGGGAACCTCGACCAATGGCGGTTATCCGGAGCACGCCTTCACCTGGGACCTCGCCGCCAAGATCCGCGCGAGCCTGGCCGCGAAGGGGGTGCGCGTGGTGCTCACCCGCGATTCGGATTCCGGGATCGGGCCGTGCGTGAACGAACGCGCGGCGGTCGGCAACAAGGCCCATGCCGATGCGGTGGTCTCCCTGCACGCGGATGGCGCGAACTCGGCGAAGGCGCACGGGTTCCACGTCTCCTACCCCTCCCCGCCGCTGAACGCCGAACAGGGCGAACCGTCCGCGCGCCTGGCCGGTTCGGTGCGCGATGCCATGCGCGGGGACGGCCTCGCCACCTCCACCTATCTCGGCGAGAACGGGATCTACCCGCGCAAGGATCTCGGCGGACTGAACCTGTCCACCCGCCCCTCCGTGCTCGTCGAGTGCGGGAACATGCGCAACACCAGTGATTCCGCCACCTTCACATCCGGGGCGGGGCGGCAGCACTACGCCGATGCGATCACCGCAGGCATCCTCACCTACCTCGACAAGGACGACTGAATGCTCCCCGAACTACTCGAACTGACCACCTGGCGCGCCTTCGACGTGCACGCGGACGGGCAGGTACTCGCCGGGCACGACGAATCGGGGACCACGCAGCTGGTCGAGATCGGCACCGACGGCACGGTGCGCAAGCTGACCGCGCTCGACGGGGCGTGCAGCGGGCGGTACATCCCCGGCACGGACACGGTGCTGGTCAGCCACGACACCGGAGGCAATGAACGGGCGCAGATTTCCCGGCTGCACCTGGGTTCGAACCCACTTCCGTCCACAATGGACGACCTGGAGGCCGTAGTACGCGATCCGTCCTATATTCACGGCATCGGCGAGGTCACCGGGGCACGCATGGTGTACCGCACCAACCGGCGCAACGGGGTGGACTTCGACATCGTGGTGCACGAACTGGCCACGGGCACCGAATCGGTGGTCTACGACGGTGGCGGCTGGGCCGCGGATCCCGCCGTGCACACCGATGGCCGCAGGGTCGCACTCACCAGGCCGGGCAAGTACGCGATGTCCGATCAGCTGCTGCTGGCCGCCGGCGGCGAGGTCACCGAACTGACCGGGGAACTCGAGCGGGCGCAGTACCACACCGTGCACTGGGTCGGCGATTCCCTCGTACTCACCACGAATCGGGACCGCGAGTTCACCGGGATCGCACGCTACACCCCGGAAACCGGAGCCTGGCAGTGGCTGGCCACCGATGACACGCACGATGTGACCGGCTGGCCGTCCCCGGACGGCAGGCTGCTTCTGGTGCACACCAATGTGGGCGGGGTGTCCCGGCTCGCCGTGCACGATGCGGACGGCAACCCGCTGCGCGAGGTCCCGATTCCCGATGGCTGGCTGCTCTTCCCGCTCCCCGAACCGGTGTGGGCGGCGGATTCGCGTTCGGTGGCGATCACCCTTTCCGGTCCGGAGATTCCCGGGGATGTGCTCGTGGTGGACGCGGAGAGCGGGGCCACGCGCGCGGTCACCGATTCCGCCGCCGCGCTGCGCGGGCTCGCCGAGCTCTCGGTGCCGGACACCCACTGGGTTCCGGGCGCGGGCGGGGAGATCCCGTGTTACGTGTACCGGCCGTCCGCGACCGCGGAACCACTGTCCGGCGCGGCCGTGCTGCTCATCCACGGCGGACCGGAGGGGCAGTCGGCGATCAACTTCAACCCGATCGTCCAGGGTCTCGCCGCGGCCGGATTCACGGTGCTGGTGCCGAACGTGCGCGGTTCGGTCGGTTACGGGAAGGCCTGGTACTCCGCCGATGATGTGCGCGCCAGGATGAACTCCGTCGATGATCTGGCCGCGTTACACGCCTGGCTGCCGAGCCTGGGACTCGACCGGGCCGCGTTGTGGGGCGGTTCCTACGGCGGGTACATGGTGCTCGCCGGTCTGGCGTTCCAACCGGAACTGTGGTCGGCCGGGGTGGACATCGTCGGGATGTCCTCGCTGGTCACTTTCCTGGAGAACACCTCGGTGTACCGGCGCGCGCAACGGGAGCGCGAGTACGGAACGCTGGCCGAGGACCGGGAATTCCTCGAATCCATCTCACCGCTGTCCCGGATCGCCGACATCCGGGCACCGCTGTTCGTCATCCACGGCGCGAACGATCCGCGGGTCCCGCTCTCCGAGGCCGAGCAGCTGCACGCCGAGCTCGAACACCGCGGGATCGCCTGCGAGCTGTGCGTGTATGCCGATGAGGGGCACGGACTGGCGAAACGGGTGAACCGGCTGGACGCCTATCCGCGGGCGCTCGAGTTCCTCACCGCGCACCTCGGCCGTTGATCAGCCCGCGTCGAACCGCTCGCGCAGACGGTTCGGCGCGCGCAGCCGCCAGGCCTCGGTGAGCAGTTCGGTGAGGTGTTCCTTGTCGATCCTGGCAAGATCCACGACCACCATCGAGGAGTTGCGATAGTGCTCCGGGACCGAGAAGGTCTCCGGATCCTCCTGGGGCAGGGCGAGCTTGTCCTCCGGGCTGACCAGGCAGGCGAGGCCATGCCACTCCTCCCGGTACACGGCGAAGATCTTGTCCCGCACCCGGAAACACGGCATCCCATAGGCCGCCCGCTCGGTAGCCTCCGGCAACCCGAGCGCAACCCCCCGAACCCCCTCCAAAGAGACCACGAAAACCTCCGCCGAACCCCACCACACTGATTCCACAACACACCGCACCGCGGGGCAAAGCCCAAACTCCACGTTGGTTCCGGCACCACCCGCACCGCGGGGGTGTGGGGGCTCGGCCCCCACAAATCATGGCGAAAGAGTAAAGCCCCAGGCATCCCCGGGGCATGACTATCCGAACTCTGGAGCGGACGACGGGACTCGAACCCGCGACCCTCACCTTGGCAAGGTGATGCGCTACCAGCTGCGCTACGTCCGCATTGCCCCGTCAGCATAGCGGGGCCGACAACCCTCGCCGCGGGCGGGGCGTCATCCGAGCAGTTGGTCCACCTCGGCGAGCCGCTCCACGGGAAGTCGCCATTCCCAGAGCGGGCGCACGCGCTCGGCTATCCGGTCCGGGAGCCGTTCGGCGATCTCGTGGCGCAGTTCCCAGTCGTCGAAGAGATGTTCGTAGAAACTGACGATCGCGGCGTCGGCGAGGAATCGCCGCGGCTGGTCCAGGCACCACTTGGCGAAACCGTAGGCGCGGTCGAGGGTCTCGGCGTCTGCGTCCCGGTGCGCCTTGCGCACGATGTCGAGCAGTTCGGTGAGGAACACGTGCACCGACCATTCGGCTCCGCAGAGGGACTCGAGCTCCGGGAACGCCGCACGGGCCTCGACACGCCAGTCGACGCCACACTGCGGCTCGTCCTGCGTCGTCGTATTGGCGTTCACGGCAGGGACTGTAACGAGCCCCGGCGGGCCCGACGCGCCCGGCTTGCCGATCGACGCCCAGCTGTGACCAGGCTGATACGACTGGTAAAGGTTTGACTGTTTATTTTTCTCCACTGCCCAGATCGCCGATTCGTGTGGCATGTTTGACGCGATCGGATGATCGCAGGTGGCTCACAAGGCCGTCGGGGATGCGAGGAGGTGGTCGATCGTGCTGCGCTCACCACAGGAGGCAGTCGCGAGAGCACCCGAATCCGTTGTCGATTACACCGAGCTCGACGACGGCGAGTTGCTCGCCCATATGGGGGATGGGGACGAACTCGCCTTCGCGCAGTTGTTCCAGCGGCACGTCGACGCGGTCCGTTCCTATGCGCTGCGCACCTATACCAATTCCCTGGACCCGGACGATCTCGCGGCCGAGGCCTTCTTCCGCGTGCTGCAGGCGGTGCGCAGGGGTTCCGCGCGGATCGAACACCCCCGCGCCTACCTGCTCACGGTGACCCGCAGGGTCGCCATGGAGTGGAGCGCGCGCCACCGGGATGTGCCGGTCACCGATGAGGAGCTCTCCAGCAGGGTCGAGGCGGCCAGCGATCGCAGCACCTCCTCGGTGGAACGCCACCTCATCGCGCGCGCGTTCGCCAACCTGCCCGAACGCTGGCGCAATGTGCTCTGGCGCGTGGAGGTCGAGGGGGAACGCCCCTCCGCGGTCGGCGGGCGCCTTGGGCTCTCCGCGAACGCGACCGCGGCACTGGCCAGGCGCGCCAGGGACGGCCTGCGCGCCGCCTACCTGCAGGCACACCTCGCCGATGCGCGCGGGCCGGTCGACTGCCGCTCGGTCGTGGACAAGCTCGGCGCCTTCACCACCGGTTCGGTGCGCGGATCCGAGCGCCGCAGGATCGTCCACCACCTCGAGGAATGCGATTCCTGCGCCGCGCTGCACGCCGAACTCGCCGATGTGTGCGCCGGACTGCGGGCGCACGCCAGCTACGTCGGACCACTCGTCGGGCTCGGCACCGCGGTCGCCGGGAATACCACCGCCGGATCCTGGCTCGGTCTCGGCGGCAAACTCACCCTGCTCACCGGGCGGATGAAGGCCGCGTTCACCGCAAGCGCGGTCGTCGGGGTCGGCGCCTTCGGACTGGTCGCGAGCGGGATGCTGCACGGGCCGGTCGTGGAATCCGCGCCCGACTACACCGGCGGCCGCGGTGACCAGGTGCTTCCGGTGTGCACCACCTGCATTCCGGGCACCAACGGCCCGGTGCCCAGTCCCACGCCGACAAAGCACGCGCCACCGAACAACGTCCAGGCGCCCGTTCCACACATCCCGCACCAGCGCTCCACGGAACAGAACACTCCGCACACCGTGGGGCATACCGGGCACAACCGGTCGGACACCGATCGCGCCGACACCCGGAACACCCAGGCGAACCGCGAGCAGTCCGCGGAGCACCAGCAGCAAGGGAAACCGCCGCATTCCGCGACGGTCGAGTCCGACAAGGGCGGCCCCCACCTGCAGAGCAGTCACGTCCCCGATTCCACGCTGCCCGGGCAGCAGCATTCCGGGACGCCGGACCCGGACAACTCGACCTTCACCTCCACGTCCCGGGACGAGCCCACCCACTCCTCGACAGGGTCTTCGGAGTACTCCACGCGGTCCTCGGAGTACTCCTATTCGAGCTCTTCCACGGACTCCTCCTCCGAGTCCTCTTCGTCTCATTCCTCCCGTTCACCGTCCTACTCGGAGGATTCCACCGAACCCGAACCCACCCGGTCACTCGGCGACGGCCTGTTCGGTAAAGGATCCGACTCCACACCGAGCCCCCACCGAAAAGGCCTGCTCAACCACGTAGTCGTGGTCGTCATCTCCCTCCCCTAGCAAGACCTGACCGATGCTCGTGCGTGGTTGTGTTGGTGAGAACCAACACTTCCGCGCACGAAGTGGAGTCGCCCGTTCGCGGGCTGGCTCGGGAACCCGGAGCACCGGTAGACTCCCGGCCCGTGGCTTGGAGGCGGCGATGATGCGGCAGGTGCAGGCTCCCGATGGCCGCACCTGGACCGTGCGCAGTGAGGTCAACTGGGTCGCGCCCGCATTGGGCGACGATTTCGAGCACGATGTCGCTCCCGGATACGTGCCCGCCTTCATCCTCGGGCTGATCGTGGCGCTACTGCTCACCGTGCTCATCGCGTGGACCCCGGATCAGGTCGTCGTGCCCAACTGGCTGATCGCGCTGTTCATCGTCGGCGTGCTCGCCATCCCCGCGCGCTGGCTGTGGCAGCGGCCGTGGACCCTCGTCGCCGAGGTGCCCGACGACGACTTCTACGAGCGCCCCGGCGAGCGCTGGGTCGGCACGGTCACCGGACCGCGGCACGCCCGCTCGGAGGCGGTCAAGATCGCCAGGCACATCGCCGACCGCAGCGGCCCGGACCTCGACGGACCACTGCAGATGGTCGACTGACGAAACCAGCCCGGCGCACTAAGCTGACCAGCATGGAACCGGTCGATGAGTTCGTGGGCCCGGACTGATGCCCGAGCTACCGGAGGTCGAAGCGCTCGCGGTCTATCTGCGTGAACACGCACAGGGCCGCACGGTGGAACGGGTCGACATCGCCTCCCTTTCCGCGCTCAAGACGGCCAGCCCACCGTGGACCGAGTTGCACGGCCGGACAGTCAGCGATGCGCGCAGGCACGGGAAGTTCCTCGACCTCGACTGCTCCGGGCTGCACCTGATCGTGCACCTGGCCCGGGCGGGCTGGCTGCGCTGGTCGGAGAAACTTTCCGCCGCGCCACCGAAACCCGGGACCGGACCACTCGCGCTGCGTTGTCACCTGGGCAAACCCGGACAGGGCCCGGGATTCGACCTGACCGAGGCCGGCACCAGGAAGGGTCTCGCCGTCTGGATCGTGGCCGACCCCGCCGAGGTGGAACCGATCTCCCGGCTCGGCCCGGACGCGCTCGAACTCAGCCGCGCCCAGCTCGCCGAGATCCTCACCGGCCAGGGCGGGCGGCTCAAACGCGTGCTCACCGAACAGGGCGTCATCGCCGGAATCGGCAACGCTTACTCCGACGAGATACTGCACGCCGCGAAGCTCTCCCCGTTCGCGACCGCGAACAAACTCGGCGCGGACGCCATCGACCGACTGCACGAGGCGCTGCAGGCCACCCTGACCGACGCCGTCGAACGCTCGGTCGGGCAGAAGGCCGCCACCCTGAAAAGCGAGAAGCGCTCCGGGCTGCGAGTGCACGCGCGCACCGGGATGCCCTGCCCGGTCTGCGGGGACACCGTCCGCGAGGTCTCCTACGCGGACAAGGCCTTTCAGTACTGCGCCACCTGCCAGACCGGCGGGAAACCGCTCGCGGATCGCCGGATGTCACGACTGCTGAAGTAGCCACAACCCGGCGCACTACCATGTGCCCGTGGAGCAACTGCTGCAGAACGGCACGGCGTTCATCCTCGTCGCGATCGTCGCCGTTGTCGCGCTGCTCGTCGTCGCCTATCTGCTGGTCTCCCGGCGCAGGACCATGAAGTCCAGCGTGGACGAGGCCGTGATGGAGGCACTGCAACGGATCACCCGCGCGGCAGCCGACCTGCGCAGAGGACTGTCCGGGGAATCCGCCGATGTGGCCACCCCGCAATTGCGTGAACTGCTCAAATGCGTCGCCGTCGGGGTCGCCGACTCCCAGGGCACATTGCTGTCCTGGGACGGCGAGGCCAACTACCACTACGCGGATGTCGAAGGGCCGATCAACCGGGCCATCCACGGGCACCGCCGCGAGCACGTCGACCACGACCGGCTCGAATGCCCGCACCGCGGCAGCTGCCCGATGCGCTCCGCGGTGATCGTCCCCCTCGTGGTGGAACAGGAGAACGCGGGCGCGCTCGTCGTCGTCGGCGGGGTGACCAGCAGCAAGCGGCTGATCCGGATGGCCGACGAGATCGCGCACTTCATCTGCACCCAGCTCGAACTGGCACGGCTGGAGGAATCCCGCGAACAGCTCGCCTACGCCGAGATCAAGGCACTGCGCGCGCAGATCTCCCCGCACTTCATGTACAACGCGCTCAACACGATCGCCTCACTGATCCGCCGCGACCCCGAACAAGCGCGCGAACTGCTCGAGGACTTCGCCGAGTTCACCCGGTACTCGTTCCGGATGTCGAGCATGTACACCACGCTCGCCGACGAACTGCGCAACATCGACCGCTACCTCACCCTCGAACGCGCCCGCTACGGCCCTCGGCTGGGTACCCGGATCAACATCGCGCCCGAGGTCTTCGGCGTCGCGGTGCCCTTCCTCGTGCTGCAACCGCTCGTGGAGAACGCGGTGCGGCACGGCCTGGCCAAGAAACCGGGCGGGGGCACCGTCACCGTGCTCGCCCAGGACCACGGCAACGACGTGCTCATCACCGTCGAGGACGACGGGGTCGGCATGGATCCCGACCGGCTCACCGCAGACCTCGCCGACGCGCACAAGACCGGCGCCCACGTCGGTATCGGCAACATCAACCAGCGCATGCGCAGCGCCTACGGGGACGAGTACGCGCTCGAACTCGAGACCGCGCCCGGGGAAGGCATGAAGATCATGCTCCGGGTGCCCAAGACCTCCCGCACCATGCGCCCCGCCTTCCCCGACTACAGCGAGCAGGCCTCCGGGGCGTATCACAAGCAGTGACTCAGAGCCCGCAGGAAGGCGTGCTCTAGTACTGGTTGTGCTTGTAGTCGAGGTTCAGCGCGGCCTTGAACACCGCCTCCGGGACCCGGGAATTCGTCTGGCTCTTCGCGATCCGCGCCGCGCTCGGCAGCGACTCCTTCGTCGGCCAGGTTTCCGGATCCCACAGCGAGGAACGCAGGAACGCCTTACCGCAGTGCAGGAACAGCTCCTCGACCTCGATCAGGATCGCCAGCGCGGGCGGCTTGCCCTGTACGGCCATCCGCTCGAAGAACGGGGCCTCGCGGACGAGCCGCGCGCGCCCGTTGAGCCGCAGCGTCTCGCCGACCCCCGGCACCAGGAAAAGCATTCCGACCCGGTCATTGCCCAGGATGTTGCACATACTGTCCAGCCGCCGGTTCCCCTTGCGATCCGGGAGCGCGATCGAGCGCCCGTCCTCGAAGACCAGCACACTGCCCGGCGGATCACCGCGCGGCGACACATCCACGGTGCCGTCCTCGCCGGTCGTGGCGAGCAGACAAAACGGTGAGGCCTCGATGAACCGCCGGGATTCCGCGTCGATCCGCGAGGCCGCCTTGTTCGCGATCGCTTTCGCCGGTTCCGCGACGATCTCCCGCAGTTCCGCCTCCGACCGCACCGGCTCGATACTCATACGCCCTCCAATAAGGCAAGCCTAACCTGGCAAACCCGGTCGTGCGTGGTTGTGTTGGTTCTAACCAACACAACCACGCACAAGCACCCGTTTGACCTGGTCAGACGCCTGGTTGGCAAATCGCGTCGATGGCCGCACAGTCCTCCGGGGTGGGTACCCAGTCCGCGGCGGCGGTGTTGCGCCAGACCTGGTCCACGGTGGTCGCACCGGCGATGACCGAGCCGACCGGGCGCTGTGCGGCGAGCCAGCCGATCGCGACCGTGGTCAGGTCGAGGCCACGGATCGCGGCGAACTCACGCAGCGCCTCGATCCGCCGCCACGGGGCGTTGGCGAGCAGGTCCGGCCGCCCGGCGAGGCGCCACCCGGGACGCGGCGTGACCCCTTCGGCGTATTTACCGGTGAGCAGACCATTCGCGAGCGGGAAGTACGGCAGCAGTCCGAGGTCGAAGCGGCGCGCCGCGGGCAGCAGTTCCCGTTCGGCGGACCGGTCGAGCAGGGAGTAATGGTTCACCGCGGTCACCGGGGTCACGCCGTGCGCCCGGGCCGCGGTCCACACCGCGTCCGCAAGCTGCCATCCGGCGAAGTTCCCGATGCCGAAATACCGGATCTTGCCCGCGCGGACCAGGTCGTCGAGCGCGCCCATGGTCTCCGCGAGCGGGGTCGAGGGGTCCGGGCGATGCAGCTGGTAGAGGTCGATCCAGTCGGTACCGAGCCGGCGCAGTGATCCCTCGACCGCCAGCCGGATATAGCGCCGCGATCCGTGCGCGCCGAAATCCCCCCGGCCCGCCATGCCGAACTTGGTGCCGAGCAGCACCGAATCCCGGACCGGGCCGACCGCATTGCCGAGCAGCTCCTCGGCCCGCCCACGCGGGGAACCGTAGACATCCGCAACATCGAAGTAGGTGATCCCGGATTCGACCGCGGCACGGACGACCGCGGTGGCCCCTTCCTCGGAGCTCGTACCCGTTCCGGGCCGGCCGAGGTTGTCGCACCCGAGTCCGACGGTGGAGACCACCAAACCGGACGTTCCCAGCCGTCGCTGCCGCACGCCCGTACTGTAGTCACTAGTGCGGCAGCCCCATACATCACGTGATCTTGTCGACAACGAGCCCTTTATATCGGTGCGATATGGTGCTACCCCGATTGACAATCAGTACGGTCGAATATGCACGACATCTCACCGCCGTTCGCTCGTGCGCCAACTGAACCTGCCACGGTCGTTACCGTAGATGGATACCGGGAGTGTGATGGACGTGTCGATCCGTCGGGTCGCGGTGGTTGGTACCGGATATGTGGGACTGACAATCGGTGCGTGCCTCGCTTCCTTTGGTTACCACGTCACCTGCGCGGATATCGACGAGACCAAGGTCGCGCGGCTGCGCGAGGGCAGGGTGGACATTCTCGAACCGGGCCTCGCCGAACTGGTGGAGAACGGCATCGCCGCCGGTGACCTGGAGTTCGTGGTGGGTGCCTCGGCCGCGGCGGACGCGGAAATCGTGTTTCTCTGCGTGCCGACCCCGATGGGCCAGGACGGGAACGCCGACCTGTCCGCGATCCGTTCCGTGGTCACCGAGCTGCGCGAACTCCTGGCACCGGGGACCATCGTGGTCACCAAGTCCACGGTCCCGGTCGGTACCGCCGAATGGGTGAGCCAGCTGCTCGGCCGCCAGGACCTCGCCGTGGTCAGCAATCCGGAGTTCCTCGCCGAGGGCAGCGCGGTGCACGACTTCCTCAATCCGGACCGCATCGTGGTCGGCAGCGATGACGAGAACGCCGCCCATCAGGTCGCCTGCCTCTACGGCCCACTGCGCACGCCGACGGTATGCACCGACGCCGCGAGCGCGGAAATGATCAAGTACGCCTCGAATTGCTTTCTCGCGGTCAAATTGTCCTATGTCAATGCGATGGCCGAATTGTGCGAATCGGTAGGTGCCGATATCGACGCGGTCACCGCGGGAATGGGACACGATCCGCGCATCGGCAGTTCATTTCTGCGCCCGGGACCCGGTTGGGGCGGATCCTGCCTGCCGAAGGACACCTCGGCGCTGCTGCGCTCGGTGGACGCCACCGGCGGACGATTCGACGTGCTCCGCGCAGCGATCGAGGACAACAACCGGCAACGGGAGCGTGTGGTGGAACGGCTGCGCGCCCAGCTGGACAGGCCGCTGCGGCAGGCGCGGATCGGGGTGCTCGGACTCGCCTTCAAATCCGGCACCAACGACCTGCGCGGTTCGCCCGCGCTCGCGGTCACCGAACTACTGCTCGCCGAGGGTGCCGAGATCACCGCGTTCGATCCGGCGATCGGCGGCGAGGTCGAGGGCATCACCATCGTGGACGATGCCTATCAGGCGGTGAAGGCCACCGACGCGGTACTGCTGCTGACCGAATGGCCGATGTTCCGGACACTGCGCTGGGATGTGGTCGCCGAGCTGATGAGCGGTTCGCTCGTGCTCGACACTCGCAACCACCTGGATCCGGCCACCCTCAACGAGGCCGGGCTCACCTGGCATGGTGTCGGAAGGCCCGCCAAGCCAAAATAGGGCCACGTGTGGACAACCCGGCCCGAGTTGCGCGGTACCCATGGAATGGTCTCCTCCACTCACTGGCTGGGAACGGCTGCCGGGATGGCAGTGCTGGAGACCCAGGGGCAACGCCTTCGATGCCGCCGGTCGCTGCCGGGTTCGTGCTCCAGGTCGTCGACCCGCAGGCCGCAAGCATCGAGCAATGCGCGGGCTCGGCTTCGACATCATGCCCGGCAGCGGACTGCTTCCGGCGACCGTGCCCGGGGCGTGGGACGGCTGGCTGCGGCTGCTGCGCGACTACGGCACCGAGACGCTTCGCGAGGTGCCCGGCTATGCCATCGGTTACGCCCGCAACGACTACCCGGCCGTCGGCCCTCTGGTGCCCGCGCGGCACACCGGCCGACGGTATGCATCGCGATCCGGTACTCGCCGACACCTGGGAACGCCTGCTCGACGAGGCCGAGGTACACGAGTCCGGGGTCGCGCACGCCGACCTGCTGACCGGGAATGATCTGGCGCGCTGAGCGGCGAGCACCGAAGACCCGGTCACCGTGCGCCTCAGCGAGTGGATGCTGGCCAAATGCGGACTGTGGAGCCAAGGACCGGTCCTCGCGCAAACGCTTGCCCTACTCGAGGGATTCCGCGATGAACTCGACTACACCGAGGGAATCCCCAGCGTACGAACGGTGCACGTGGCCACGGAGTGCGCCAAGCTCACCTTCGCCGACTCCGCGCGGGTCAGCGCCGAGGAACTGCTCGATCCGGGATGCCTGGCCGCGTGCCGGGCACTCATCACGGACACCGCGAACGCCGAACTGCGACCGGGATCGCCCGGTGGCGCCGAACCACGGCTGCCCGCGTTCGTCCGCGAGGACCGGGTCTCGCCGTGCCCGAACTGCTCGACGCGTTCGGGTCGGTCGGGCGAACCCACCATCGGGCGCACCGGCAACACCCGGGGCGACACCGTGCACGTAGACGTCGTGGACACGCGCGGCAACATCGTCTCGGCGACCCCTCCCGTGGCTGGCTGCAGTCCTCGCCCGCCCTCGAATCGCTCGGCTTCTGCCTCGGCACCCGTGCCCGGATGTTCTGGCTCGAGCCAGGGCAGCCCAACTCCCTCACCCGGCAAAACGGCCGCGCACCACGCTCACCCCGAGCCTCGCCCTGCGCGCGGGCGAACCTCGCCTCGCCTTCGGCTGGCTTGCCCACATCCACGGCGGCCTCGACCTGCAGAGCGCGATCGACGCACCCTCCTAGCACTCCCTGTCTTTCCCGAGCTCGTTCAGCCCGCGCACCTGGATCCGGGTGCCCTCGTCGCGGAATCCCGGCTCGGCGCGGACACCCTCGCGCGGCTGCGTGAGATCGGGCACAAGGTTCACGACTCCGGACCCTGGTCACTCGGCCGAATGTGTGCTGTGGCCCGGGACCCGGAAACCGGCCTGCTTCGCGCGGGCGCCAACCCGCGAACCGATCAGGGCTACGCCGCAGGCCACTGACCAGGACAAACGGGTGCTCGTGCGTGGTTGTGTTGGTTCTAACCAACACAACCACGCACGAGCACCGCTCCCCCGCTCGCAGCGTCCCATTAACTGGACATTTCGGTTGCCGATGCGTCGACCGGGGGTTCACTGTTACCGTCAGTTGATGTAACTGAGTCGGGTACCGGGAGGGTGTCGGGGAGAGCATGATGACCGAAACAAAGGACGACTTCGAGACATGGCTCGCTGAGCAGGCGGAAGCCGCTCACCAGGCGATCGAATCGGTGCACGGCGAGGCGCGCGCGAAGCTCTACGCGGACACCGCCAAGTCGGAAAGCAAGAAAAATGATCACCGTGAGTCATCAAAAGAGCAGGAAGAGTGAGCGGAGCTAGCGCACGAATCCCTGCTTGATCATCCAGTCACGCGCGACCTCGGCCCAGTCCCTGCCGCGCACGTCGACCTCCGCGGACAGGTCGAGCATCGTCTGACTGGTCAGTTTCGCGGCCACCGGCCGGAGCACCCGCGCGATGCCCGGATAGGCCCGTGCAAACCGGGTACGCATAGTCACCGCCGCGTTGTATGCCGCAAAGGCATGGCCGTCGTCGGTCAGGGTGTCGAGCTTCAGGGCACGCTGGCGGGCATCGGTCTCGGTGATCTCGCCGAAGTGACAGGAGCGCCCGCTCGCCGTCGCCGGGTAGATAGCGCCCGTGTCCAGCTTCCGGATGTTCGAATCGGGGAGCTTGAACCCGTATTTCTTCTCCACGGCCGCCCAGCCGTCGTTGCGGCTGGCGAACTCGGTCTCGATGCAGATCGTCACCGCGGACGGATCCCTGTGGAACAGCGCGGCCAGATCCGAGAGCGACCGAACCCCGTACTTCCGGCGCACGTCCTGGCTCTGCGCCATCGTGTACACATTGTTCAGCGGCGCCCGGTCCACCCAGGAAACCCCGTTCCCCGCATCCACATCGCGCACCGCGGCGAACATCCGGTCCGGGTCCGAGATCGCGTCGGTCTTGCCCAGATACGACATCCACGCGGTCCCGGTGTACTCCCACATCAGGTCGATCTGGCCGTCCAGCAGGGCCTGCCGCCCGGCGTTCGAACCGGAGATGTTCGACAGGTCCTGCACCTGCATCCCCGCAGCCTGCAGGGCGTACTCGGTGATGTAGGCCAACAGGATCTGCTCGGTGAAATCCTTCGACCCCACCGTCACCGGGACCCCGCGCAGCGCGGGCACCGGCCGGATCGAACCGGGCGCCGCGGCGAACGGCACGGTGCTGCCGGACGAGAGCCCACATCCGGACACGAGGAACAACAGCACTGCGCTCAGGACGGCGAACCGGCGCATGCCGCGATCAGCGGGACTTCGCGGGATCCGAGACAAAACCCTGCGCGATCATCCATTCGCGCGCGACCTCGGCCGAATCCCTGCCCCGCACATCGACCTGGGTGGAAAGCTCGATCATCGTATTGCTCGTCAGTTTCGCGGCGACGGGCGCGAGCACACGTTCGATCGCGGGATGCTGCTTGAGGAATTCGGTCCGTAACGTCACCGCGCCGTTGTAGGCGGGGAAAGCGTGCTTGTCGTCCTTGAGGGTGCTCAGGTTCAGCGAGCGCTGCCGGGCATCGGTCTGGAAGATCTCACCGAAATTGCACGACTGGGCGTTCGCCGTAGCCTGGTAGATGGCGCCGGTATCCAGTTTGCGGATGTTCGAATCCGGGAGTTTGAAACCGTATTTCTTCTCCACCGAGGGCCACCCGTCATTACGGCTGGCGAACTCGCTCTCGATGCAGATCGTCACCGCGGACGGATCCTTGCGGAACAACGCGGCCAGGTCCGACAGCGTCCGCACTCCGTATTTCTTCCGCACCTGCTGGCTCTGCGCCATCGTGTACACATTGTTCAGCGGTGCCCGGTCCACCCAGGAAACCCCGTTCCCCGCATCCACATCGCGCACCGCGGCGAACATCTTGTCCGGATCGGAAATGGGATCGGTCTTACTGAGGTAGGAAATCCACGCGGTGCCCGTGTATTCCCACATCACGTCGATCTGTCCGTCCAGCAGGGCCTGCCTTCCGGAATTGGAACCGGAGATGTTCGACAGGTCCTTCACATCCATACCCGCGGCCTGCAGGGCGTACTCGGTGATGTAGGCCAACAGGATCTGCTCGGTGAAATCCTTCGACCCCACCGTCACCGGAACATCCTTGAGACTGGGATCCATCCGGATCGAGCCGGGACCGACCGAGAACGGCACGCTGTTGCCGGAGGAGAGTCCGCACGCGGAAAGCGAACCCGCGAGCAGCGCGGCGAGCAGGACCGAGACAAACCGTTTCATCGCAACCCCTTCGGACCGATCCAGCGCTCCGCGAGGCCACCGAGCCAGTCGACCAGCAGCGCCAGCGCCATCGCGAGCGCCGCCCCGACCACGAGCACCGGGTAACGGGCGAGCTTGTAGCCGGTGACGATCAGCTCCCCGAGTCCACCGTCACCGACGAACGTGGCCAGGGTCGCCGTGCCGACCGCGAGCACCAGCGAGGTGCGCAGACCGGCGAGGATGTAGGGCACGGCAAGGGGAAGCTCGATGGTGAACAGCACCTTGGAGCGCGACATGCCGATACCGGTGCCCGCCTCGACATAGGACGAGTCGACGCTGCGCACCCCGAGAATCGTGTTGCGCAGTACGGGAAGCAGCGCATAGAACGCGATCGGCCCCACGGCGACCCAGAAGTTGACCACCCCGCCGAGCGCGAGGAAGAACAGCACGAGCACCCCGATCGAGGGCGCCGCCTGCCCGATGTTCGCGATCGCCAGGAAGAACGGGGCGGCGAACCGTGCCCACCGGCGGGTGAGCAGCACCCCGAGCGGAACGGCGACGAACACCACGATCGCCGCGACCGCGATGGAGAGCACGATGTGTTCCCAGGTAAGGGAAAGAATCACCGCGGCATTGAGATTGCGCTTCTCGATGTCGTCGAGTTCGCTGGCGAACGCCCAGATGAGCACGGCCGCCACGATCAGCACGACCGCGATCGGCTGGCCCCAGATGCGCAACCGTTCCGAGCGGCGCTCGCCGAGCTGGGCGGTGGCGGTACTCATTCGGACACCCCGGCCTCATCGCGCAGCCGCTGCACGGTCGCCATCACCGTGTCGATATCGATGGTTCCGGCATAACGGCCGCGTTCCTTGGTGACCACCGCCGCTCCGCCCTCGGCGAGGCAGGCCTCGAGCGCGTCCTGCAGCGTGGACTGGGTGGAGACGAAGTCCCCGATCGGTTTTCCCGCGGTGCGCAAGGAACTCGCCTGCGCCAACTGTCGCTTGTGGACCCAGCGGGCCGGCCGGTCCCGCTCGTCGAGCACCAAGGCGAACGGCCGGTTCCGCTCCTCGAGCTGGCGGCGCACCGCCTCGACGGTCTCGTCCGGGCGCGCGGTGATCGCCTCCTGCTTCAGCTCCACATCCCGGACCCGCAGCAGGGTGAGCTGTTTGAGCGAGGCACCGGCGCCGACGAATCCGGCGACCGTGTCATCGGCCGGATTCTGCAGGATCGCCTCCGGGGTGTCGTACTGCAGGATCTTCGACTGCTCGCCGAGCACCGCGATCCGGTCGCCCAGCTTGACCGCCTCGTCGAAATCGTGCGTGACGAACACGATCGTCTTGTGCAGCTCGGACTGCAGCCGCATCAGCTCATCCTGCAGATTCCCCCTGGTGATCGGATCGACCGCGCCGAACGGTTCATCCATCAGCAATACCGGCGGGTCCGCGGCGAGCGCTCGCGCCACACCGACCCGCTGCTGCTGGCCGCCGGAAAGCTGGCGCGGATACCGGTCGTGGAACACCGCGGAATCCAGCCCGACCAGATCGAGCATCTCCTCTACCCGCTCGGCGAGCTTCTTCTTGTTCCAGCGCAACAGCGAGGGAACCATGCCGATGTTCTGCGCCACCGTCATGTGCGGGAAAAGCCCCGCCTGCTGGATGGCGTAGCCGATGGTGCGGCGCAGCTTGTCCGGATCGATGTCGAGCACATCGCGGTCATCGATGCTGATCCGGCCCGAGGTGGGTTCGATGAGCCGGTTGATCATCTTCATCGTGGTCGTCTTGCCGCAGCCCGACGGTCCGACGAAGATCACCGTTTTTCCCGGGGGAATCGTCATCGTGACCGAGGCGACCGCCGGACTCGCGGTTCCGGAATAGCGCTTCGTCACCTCTTCGAGGCGGATTTCCGCGCCACTCGGCGCGTTCTCGGTGTTCGTCATGATCGTTTACTCTTCTTCCTCGACGGCGAATCGACGGTCAGGTAGAAGTCCTCGCCGTACCGTTCGGTTCCATGGTCCACCGCTGCCTCGATGACCTCGGCTCCCTTGTCGTCCCGCAGCACGACCCGATCTCTTCGTAAATCCCGTACCAGTGCGATACACAGCAGCACCATGACGATCACGAACGGAGAGGCCACGATGATCGTCAGGTTCTGCAAGCCGGTCAGCGCCGATTCCCCGCCCCCGCCGATGATGAGCATGATCGCGGCGACCGCACCGGTCAGTGCCCCCCAGAAGGCGATCACCGCTTTGTTCGGCTCGGTGGATCCGCGCTGGGAGAGCGAACCCATCACGATCGAGGCGGCGTCCGCCCCGGAGACGAAGAAGACCCCGACCAGGATCATCACCACGAGCGAGGTGAACGTGACCGCCGGATACTGTTGCAACAACCCGAAAAGCTGGCCCTCCTGGGAGCGCGCGGCGAGGTCGAGGCCACCGCGCTGCGTGGTGATCGCCGCTCCGCCGAAGATCGCGAACCACACCAGGGAGATCACGCTCGGCACGAGGATGACCCCGCCGACGAACTGGCGAATGGTGCGCCCACGCGAAATACGCGCGATGAACATCCCGACGAACGGAGTCCAGGAGATCCACCACGCCCAATAGAACATCGTGTTCTTGGACAGCCACCTGGCCATGTCCAGGCCACCGGAAGCCTCGGTGCGCGCGGCCATTCCGGGCAGATCCTTGAGATAGTCGCCGAGCGTGGTCGGCAGCAGGTTCAGAATGAAGACCGTCGGGCCGGCGATGAACACGAAAAGGGCGACCGCGACGCCGAGAATCCCGTTCGTGGCGGCGAGCCACTGCACCCCGCGCTCGATACCGGAGACCGCGGAGAAGATGAACGCCGCGGTCAGCACCACGATCACGACCACGAGCACGATCGTGCTCACCGAGGACATGAAACCGGCCGCCTTGAGCCCGGAACCGATCTGCAGCGCGGAAAGGCCGAGCGAGGCCGCCGAACCGAACAATGTCGCGAAGATCGCCAGGATGTCGATCAGCCTGCCGATCCAGCCCTTCGCGTGGTCCCCGATCAGCGGAATGAAGGCCGAGGAGACCAGCTGCGGGCGCCCCCGGCGAAACGTGCTGTAGGCGATCGCGAGCCCGACCACCGCGTAGAAGGCCCAGGGGTGCAGCGCCCAGTGGAACATCGTCGTGGCCATCGAGGTGTCCAGTGTGGCACCGGTCCCCGGAGGCGGGTCGGTGTAATGGGTCAGCGGCTCCGAGACACCGTAGAACATCAGGCCGATGCCCATGCCCGCCGCGAACATCATCGCGATCCACGGCAGCGTCTTGAATTCCGGTGTGTCCTCGTCCCTGCCGAGCACGATCTTGCCGTAGCGCGAGAAAGCCAGCCACAGCACGAAAAGCACGAATCCGCTCGCGGCGAGCACGTACGCCCAGCCGAAGTTCGACTCCAGCCAGCCGAGCATCTTCGTGGTCACCGTGGACAGCGAGTTCGTGCCGAGCCCACCCCAGAGCACGAACGCGACGGCGAGCGCACCCGCGACGCCGAACACGACGAAATCGGTCCGTCCGCGTGTCCTTCGCTTTGTCCCCATCATGCCCGGGCGCGCACCCCCGGCGAGGTGGTGAACCTGCCGAGCAGCACGAGCAGCCCGTCCACGACGAGCGCGAGCACCACGATGCCGATCGTGCCCGCCAACGCCCGGTCCACCGCGGTCTTGCTGCCGATCGCGGCGAGCCCGGAGAAGATCGAACCGCCGAGCCCCGGCCCCTTGGCGAACGCCGCGATGGCCGCGATCCCCATCAGCATCTGCACCGAAACCCTGGTGCCCGCCAGGATCGACGGCCAGGCCAGGCGGAGCTCGATCCTGGTGAGCACACCGAGCCGATGCATGCCGATCCCGCGCGCCGCCCCGGTGACGGCCGGATCGATGTTCGCCAGCCCGACGATCGTGTTGCGCACGATGGGCAGCAGCGCATAGAGGGTGAGCGTGATCACCGCAGGCTGCACCCCGAGGCCGAGCACCGGAATGAACAGGCCGAACAGCGCGAAGGACGGAATCGTCAGGATCGCGCTCGTCAACGCGGTCGCGATCGCTGAGCCCCCGGGACTCGAATAGACCGCGATACCGATACCGACACCGATGACGACCGCGAGCACGGTGCACTGCAGGACAAGGCTGCCGTGCTGGTAGAGGTCGAAAAGCAGGGAGCCCCAGCGCTGTCCGACGAACTCGAAGAATTGGTTCACGTCGTTGCCTTCGCTTCCCTTCTACCAACTGTAAAAGTTGTTCGAGCAACGCACCATACCCAACCGATCGCCGCTATCCCGCCCAATGCCGCCACTCGCTACGACAATCGCATGAGCCGGTCACCCTGCGCCGATGATCATGTCGACAAACAGACTTGGAGACTCGTAGCGCATAGAAATGGTGGCGCCGGCTGGTGCGAGCCGGCGCCACCATGTTGGGGCCGCGGACCGATACCGGTCGGGGGAGGGGTGCGCAGCGGCACCGGCCCGCGGGGTTCGTGGGGTCAGTACGCGGCTCCAGCCGTCGCGCGCATACCGACTGCCGCCTGTCGTTCGGCGGCGATCTCCGTCGACTCCGCGCGCCTGCGGGACATCGACGGTTTAGGTGGCCGCGCCGAGAGCGCCCCACCGACGAGGTGGTCGTACGCGGCACGCCAGATCGGGCACGGTGAGCGCTGCTGCCGCCACCTGCTCGAGCACTCGGGGCAATTGCCCTGGGTGTCCGGCTCGTGCATGGCGAGCAGCTCACGCCAGTCCTCGGTCAGCTTTGGCAGTTCGGAGCGGGCGACCGTGACCAGGTCCTGCTCCTCGGCATCTGCAAGTTCGGTGAGCATGTCCAGCCGTTCCCACACGGCATTGCGCAGGACCTGCTCGAGGATCTCGTCCACGAACCGTTCACCGTGACCTTTCCAACCGGCGGCCGTTTCCGGACCCGCTACTTACGTACCGGTCAGTAGCATGCCATTCGGAGCAGGACCGTTGCGCTGGGGTGACGCGATCACGACCGAGTCGAGACCAAAACGCCATGTTTTGTCACCCTTTCCGCCTCTTTCGGCCCGCGCTCTGTCCGGCTTGCCGCTGTGAGAACTAGAATGCGAGTTGCAGATAGAAAGTGGAAAGCAGTAGCGCCCATCGGCCCGCCAGGACCGGTGAGCGGTAGGCGGGAGTTCGGCCGGGCAGATCAGCGGTCGTGTCAAGCGTTTCCCGAACGGCGTACTTTGCTTACACTGCTTGACAAGCGCTGAGTCGAACGGTGAGGCGGATCGAAATGCACGGTTTGCCAGGGGGTACCTCGCGGGGATCCGACATCCCCGCGACGCTGTGGGATGGGCAGGAGATGCGTGAAGCGCTCGCTGCCAGGGACGTCAGCAATGTCTACCGCCTGCTGCGCCGCGAGGGCATCTCGCAGCGCCAGATCGCGGCGCAGACCGGGCAGTCCCAGTCCGAGGTGTCCGAGATCCTCAAGGGCCGCCAGGTCATGGCCTACGACGTACTCGCCAGAATCGCCGACGGGCTCGGAATCCCGCGCGGTTCCATGGGACTCGCCTACGACGAGCAGACCGAGGTCGCCGTCGCCACCGCGGAGAAGGATCCGCAGCCGGAAGAGGACGAGAACGTCAAGCGGCGCCGCTTCCTGGCCCACGCGGCGGCCGTGACCATGGGCGCGGCGACCATCAGCTCCGATCCCGACCTCGTCGCCCGCACCGAACGCACCCCGGCGCCCAACGCGATCGGCATGACCGACGTCCGCCAGCTCGAAGCGGCGACGAGGGCACTGCGCGCGCTCGACTATCAGTACGGCGGCGGGTTCTGCCGGGACGCCGTGGTCGCCCAGCTGTCCTGGGGCCAGCAGATGCTCAGCTCCAGCGCCGCCGAGGTGGTGCGGGACCGGTTGTTCGTCGCCCTCGCCGACCTGCACAACCTCGCCGGATGGACCTCGTTCGACACCGGGAAGCGCTCCAGCGCGCGCAGCCACTTCGGCCGGGCACTCGAACTGGCCCGTGAAGCGAAGGCGCACCCGCTGGTGGCGAACATCCTCTACCGGATGGGCCGGGTCTACCTGCACGAGGACGCCTCGAACGACGCGCTCAAGCTCTTCCAGCTCGGCCAGCTCGCCGCACAGGAATCCGGTTCCGAGCTCGCCGTCGCGGTGCTGTGCGCCAACGAGGCATGGGCATACGCCCAGCTCGACATGCCCCAGCAGGCGATCCGCTCGCTCGGCCGGACCAGGGACGAGTACGAACGAGCCGACAAGAGCGACCCCGAGTCCTGGGTGAAGTTCTTCAACCAGACCGATGTGTACGCGATGACCGGGACCGTGCACTCGGTCCTCGCCCAGTACCACCGCGAGCACACCAAGTACGCCATCCCCGCGCTCGAGCGCTGCCTGACCGAGTACGACGAGTCGATGGCCCGCTCCCGCACCTTCATGCTGTCCATGCTGGCCACCGATCACCTCATCGACGGCAACATCGAGTACGGCACCAAGATCGGGCGCAGCGCCATCGAGGCCGCGAGCCCGATCAAGTCCGGCCGGGTCAAGGACCGCCTGCGACCGCTGCAGAACGAGGCGCAGAAGTGCTCCGCGGTCTCCGAGGACGCGCGCGATCTCTACGAGCGCATCGCCAAGTTCTTCGCGGCCTGAACCGGGTCATTCACCGCAGCACGCCGCGCGGATCCGACCGCTCACCGCAGCGCGCCGTCACGCTTTCAGTGCAGGCACTGTGAACTGCGCAAACGGGTGCTTGTGCGCACTTGTGTTGGTTCTAACCGACACACGCGCGCACGACGAGCGAGTGGGAGCGAGTGCCATCAGCACTGGCCTCACGAGAAGCCCGTGACACGGAGGGTGATGTTGATGCGACCGTGGGTGAGACCGGTCGCCGGGTCGGCGGTTCCGGGCCGGACACTCGGCACCCCGTGGAACGCCAGCCGCGAGGGGCCGCCGAACACGAACAGGTCCCCGGAGGCGAGCTCGATATCGGTGTAGGGCTTGCCGCGGTTCTCGGTGTTACCGAATCGGAACAAGCAGGTGTCCCCGATGCTCAACGAGACGACCGGTTCGTGGGAGACCTCATCGCGATCCTGGTGCATGCCCATCTTGGCGTGCTCGTCGTAGAAGTTGATCAGTGCGGTGTCCGGACGGTAGTCCCCGGCCGGGGTGCCGTAGGCATCGGCGAGCGCGGATCTGCCCAGCGCGCCGAGCCAGTCCGGGAACTCCGCCACCCGCGCCCCGCCCACATCCTCGGCGGTCCTGCTGTACGCGTACGGGCGCCAGTGCCAGCCGAGGCAGACGGTGCGCACCGACATCCGGTGTCCGCTCGGCAACCGGGCGGCGCGCATCGGAACCGGACCGCGCGCCCATTCCCGGCAGGCGATCACGATTTCGCGCTGATGTTCCGTGGAAAGCCAACCGGGCACATGGACCGCGCCTTCGGCGATTTCCCGCGGACCCATTTCGAACAACGAACCCGTCATAACGCGAGGATATTTCGTCTTCCATCGCGGTGCGCGCAAGAATTCCCGGAATCCACTGTGGACGGTCCGGATCAGAGTGCGGCGACCGCTTCGTCCACCGGGGTGTTCCCGGCGAGCAATTCGACGGTTTTACCGGCCGCCGAGCCGGATTCCAGCAGCGCGGCGAGCACGAGGGCGACATCCGCGCGGGAAACCGAACCCGAGCCGGTCTCCAGGACCCCCGGTTCGGCGAGCTCCACCGAACCCGTCGCGGGTTCGTCGGTGAGCCGCCCCGGCCGCAGGATCGTCCACTCGAGACCGTCCCGCTCCCGCAGATCCCGCTCGGCGGCCTCTTTCGCGCGCAGGTAGGCGGAGAACACGTCGTCCACACCCGGTTGATAGGCCCGGTCCAGTCCCATCGCGGAAAGCTGCACGAACCTCAGGACTCCCGCGGTCTGCGCGGCCTCGGCGAACAGCACGGCCGCGGCGCGGTCGACGGTGTCCTTGCGCGCCGCACCGCTTCCCGGCCCCGCACCGGCGGCGAACACGAGCGCGTCCGCCCCTTCGGCGATCTCGGCCACCGTGGCGAGTGGGGCCGTCTCCAGGTCCAGCACGGCCGATTCCGCGCCGAGCGCACGCAGTTCCGCGGTGTGTTCGGGATTCCGGACGAGGCCGAGGCACTCCACGCCGTGTTCGGCGAGCCGGGAAAGCAGGAGTTTGGCGATCTTTCCGTGACCGCCCGCGATCACAACTCGCATGCGAGGATGCGCTCGTAGACCTTCTCGTTCAGCCAGCGCTCGACGGTGTCCCACTCGTGCACGAGCGGGGCCTGCGAACCGGCCTGGTCGAGGCTGACCTTGCCGTCCGGGTCGCCGGTGAGCACCGCGACGCCATGGGAGTTCGCGCGCGGAAGGCAGCGGTACAGGTAGTCCCCGGTCATCGCGGCCGACCAGGGCAGCACGATCCCGGTATCGCAGTACTTCGCGAACGGGCCCGCGCAGGCGAGGGCGGTGCGCCAGTGCCGCGCGACCGCGAGCACTCCGACGATGTCCACGGCGACCGGCGGTGCCTTCGGCGCGATCTCGGGCCAGACCCAGGTGGCGACCTCGGTGCGATCGGTGACCGGCGGGGCGCCGATGCAGATCCGCTCGGCGTGCGCCTCGGTCCGCAGCTGAGCGAAGACGATGACCTTGCGCCCGAAGATGCTCATCTGGCCGACCGGCTTGCCGTGCCAGCCGAGCCTGCGCGCCGCGCCTTCGGCCAGATACTCCGCGGGTGCGGGCAGTTCGACCGGAGCAAGCGTCCTTGCGGAGGACAGCTCGGCCTCACGATGGATGACCGCATGCCCCTCGGTGCCGCTCGTCACTGCTGTTCCTCCTGCCCATAGAACCCGTTGCCCCTAATGAAGTACCAGCACTCGAGGCGGCTGCCACCGCCCCGGACGCCCGCATGCGGCTGACGGACCAAGGTGAGCGATAACCGGTCGATGAGCGGTCGAGCGGGTTCTGCCCGGCTATTCGGCCGTTTGGGGGATACTGCCGCCCAGCGGATCACGCCGTGACCTCGATCTCTTCTCGATGGTGGGACACTCGGATCCGTGGCACAGGACCGACTCAGCGAGGCCGTCGTCGTGATCAGCGGTGCGTCGAGCGGCATCGGTGCGGCGACCGCGCTCCGCTTCGCCGCATCCGAGGCACGGATCGCCCTGCTCGGCAGGCGCGCGGAGAAACTGACCGAGCTCGCGGAGGAGATCGGCAACCGCGGCGCCACCGGGTTCCCGATCACGGTGGACGTCACCGATCCGGAGTCCGTCAGCACCGCGATCGAACGGATCGGGGCCGAACACGGGCGCATCGACGTGCTCGTCACCGCGGCCGGATCCGTGAGCCCCGAGCAGGATCTGCGCGCCTGGCAGGACATGGTCTCGGTGAACGTCACCGGAACGCTGAACTGCGTGCATCCCGCGCTGCCCTATCTGCACGCCGCGGCGGACGGGCCGCGCGAGGTCGCCGATCTCGTGCTGATCAGCTCGGTGGCCGGGCGCGTGGCCCGCCCGCACAACCCCGTGTACTCCGCGACGAAGTTCGCCGTGAACGCGTTCGCCGAAGGACTGCGCCAGCAGGTCACCGCGAACTATGTGCGCGTCGGAATCGTCGAGCCCGGGCTCGTGGCCACCGAGATGACCGCGAACAGCTGGCCGCCTGGCGCCGAGGAACACGAGTGGCTGCGCGCCGAAGACATCGCCGATGCGGTCGAGTACATGGTCACCCGAGGGCGGCACGCCGCCGTGAACGAAATCATGATTCGGCCAACCGAGCAGACGCGTTAGGTTACCGTTCGGTACACCAGGCACAACGGAGGCTCATCGGATGCGCTCAGCAAAGGACTTTTTCGCCCCGCTCGCCGTCGGCGCGCCGCCGCCCGTGCGCGAAATCCCCTTCACGCCTTCGCGAATGATTCACTTCTTCGATCCGTCGAATGAAAAAATGGTGGCCAAGGCCCCGGACATCGCGAAGAAGGTCGACGTACTGCTCGGCAACCTCGAGGACGCCGTGCGCGCGGACAACAAAGAGGCGGCGCGGGCCGGCCTCGTCCGGGTGGGCAAGGAAAGCGAATTCGGCGCCACGCAATTGTGGACGCGGGTGAATTCACTGGACTCGCCGTGGGTGTTGGACGACCTCACCACGCTGGTCACCGAGATCGGCGACAAGCTCGACGTGATCATGGTGCCCAAGGTCGAGGGTGCGCAGGACATCCACTACGTGGACCGGTTGCTCGCCCAGCTCGAGGCACGTGCCGGGCTGAGCCGTCCGATCCTGGTGCACGCCATCCTGGAGACCGCGTCCGGCATGGCCAACGTCGAGGAGATCGCCGGTGCCTCACCGCGCATGCAGGGCATCTCGCTCGGACCGGCCGACCTGGCCGCGTCTCGCCGGATGAAGACCACCCGGGTCGGCGGCGGGCACCCCGGATACCTCGTGCGCACCGATCCGGTCGGCGAGGACCTGTCCGAGGGGCGCACCACCTACCAGCAGGACCTGTGGCACTACACCGTGGCGCGCATGGTGGACGCCTGCGTGATGCACGGGATCCTGCCCTACTACGGACCGTTCGGCGACATCCAGGACACCGTCGCCTGCGAGGACCAGTTCCGCAACGCCTTCCTGCTCGGCTGCGTCGGCGCGTGGAGCCTGCACCCGGTGCAGATCGAGATCGCGCGCAAGGTGTTCTCCCCCGCTCCCGAGGATGTGCGCTGGGCCAAGCGGGTCATCGCGGAGATGGGCGACGGCACCGGCGCGGTGATGATCGACGGGAAGATGCAGGACGACGCCTCGGTCAAGCAGTGCCGCGTGGTCGCCGAACTCGCGGACCAGCTCGCCGCGCGCGATCCCGAACTGGCCAAGGAGTACGGCAATGAGTGAGTACCGTCCGCGCCGTTCGGTGCTGTACATGCCCGGGGCGAACGAGCGCGCCCTGGAGAAGGCCAAGGGCCTCGACGCGGACGCGCTGATCCTCGACCTCGAGGACGCGGTGAGCCCGGAGGCCAAGGAACAGGCACGCACCCAGGTGTGCGCGGCCGCGGCCTCCAGCGAATACGGGCGCCGCGAGATCGCCATCCGGGTCAACGGCGCCGACACCGAGTGGCATGCCGAGGACCTGCGCGCGGCGGCGGCCGCCGGTCCGGATGCCGTGCTGGTCCCCAAGGTCGGTTCCGCCGAGGAGGTGCACGCGATCGAGCGCGCACTCGAATCGGCCGACGCGCCGGGGCACACCGCGATCTGGGCCATGGTCGAGACTCCGAAGGCCATGCTGGACGCCGAACGGATCGCCGCGGCCAGTGACCGGTTGACCGTACTGGTCATGGGGACCAATGACCTGGCCAACGAACTGCACGCGGAACACGTCCCCGGTCGCGCTCCCCTGCTGACCGGTTTGTCCCTCGCGCTGCTCGGTGCGCGCGCCGCAGGGAAGGTCATCCTCGACGGGGTGTTCAACGACGTCGCCGACCTCGCGGGTTTCGAGGCCGAATGCGTTCAGGGCCGCGAGTTCGGCTTCGACGGCAAGACCCTCATCCACCCCAAACAGCTCGAACCGTGCAACCGGGTGTTCGCGCCCGGCGAGGCCGAGGTCGAGCGCTCCCGCCGGATCATCGACGCCTTCGATCAGGCCAAGGCCGAAGGCAAGGGCGTGGTCACCGTGGACGGCAGGATGATCGAGAACCTGCACGTGGAAGCCGCGCAGCGGATCCTCGCCATGCACGCGGCAATAGCATCCTGACCTGGTGAAACAGGTGCTCGTGCGTGGTTGTGTTGGTTAGAACCAACACAACCACGCACGGCTGTGTCTTCGGTTCGCCTCGCGAGCTCGGCTCACCAGCGTGCCGTGTTCGAGTGACTACTGAACGACACCGAGTCGGGCGAGCAGGCCGGCCTCGACGATGTCGAGTTCTTCGGCGACGGCCCGGTGCGCGGCACGGCGACGAGCCGTCGGCATGCGTTCGGCGGCGCGGACGGCGGTGGCGAGCTTATCCAGGGTGGACGCGGACCGCGTGGCGAACCGCAGATCGTCCTCGGTGCGCTCGGCGGACTCGGCGAGCTCCCCCACGGCCGAGCGCAGCCCGTTGATCCGGGCGTGCATGGCCGCACCCCGGCCGGTGTACTCGCCGAGCTGGTCGACGGCGATCCCCAGCCGCCGCGCGCGCAATCGTTCGTAGCCGTCGCGGGCATAGGCGACGGCCTGCGCGGCATACGGCGCGACCACGGGCAGCACGCTCGGGGCGAGCACCCTGACGACCTTGACCGCGTTCTTCGCCCTGCCCGGGGTGATCCTCGGCTTCTGCTCGGCCTCACCGGTCTTGTCCTTGCGTGCCATGCGGCTAACGTACCGCGCTCGGCGATTGTCAGTGGGTGCCCATACTCTGGCCGGGTGAGTTCGTCCCCAAGCACGCCGCTGCTGGACGCCGGAGTGATCAACCGGTGCCGGCATCGTGTGCGCCTCGAGCACGACCCCGAGGCGGTGCGCCCGGAAGTACCGGCCGATCCCGCAGCCGAGCAACGGCGCGCCGATCGCGCGGCCCATCTGGCCACGGTTCTCGGGGTGCTCAGCGAGCGGTTCGGCACGCAGCTGGCCGAGGGTGGGCCGGACGGCACACTCGATGCCCTGCGCGAAGGAGCCTCCCTGATCTCCGGTGCGGTCCTGCCCGCGGACCGGGACGCGGGCCGCCGCGGTTCGGTGCCGCTGCTGATCCGGACCGGCGAGGGCTACCTTCCCGTGCTCATCGCGCACCACCGGATCACCGATCCCGGAGAGGGCGCCCGCACCGCACCGCTGACCAGCCCCTGGTACCGCTGCGCGGGCACCGATCCGAACCGCAAGGCCCGCGCGCACTCCGGGGATCAGCTGCGCCTCGCGCACGCCTGGCGGCTGCTCGAGCCGACCGGGTACGCCGCACCGGGCCGGGCCCGCGGCGGGGTGATCGGGCTCGACGCGGATGTGGTGCTCTGGCACGACCTCGAGGCAGCGACCTGGCCAGGCGGGCACACCGCGCTCGCCGAGTACGACACCAGGTTCGCCGACCGGCTCGCGATCGCGACCGGGTCCAGGGACACCGCGCCCTCCCGGATCATGGCCTGCCGCCGCTGCCCGTGGTGGTCGCAGTGCAGCGAGCGGTTGACCGAGCAGCGCGATGTGAGCCTGGTGACCAGTGGAAACGATGCCGATCAGCTTCGCGCGGCCGGGGTGAGCACCATCGACGAGCTCGCCGCTACCGAGTACACCGCGCGGATCGAGGGGTTCACCGGCCAGCTGCGCGAGGCCATCGCCCTGGCCAGGGCCTGGCTCGCGGACGCGACGGTGATCCGCAAGGTCGGCGAGGTCCTGGTGCCCCGCGCGGATGTCGAGGTCGACGTGGACATGGAGAGCTTCGGGGACGCGGGCGCGTACCTGTGGGGCTGCCTGCTCACCGGGGAACCGATCGGCATGGAACCCGGCTACCACCCGTTCGTGACCTGGGACCCGTTGCCGAGCGGGGACGAGGGACGTTCCTTCGTCGAATTCTGGGCCTGGTTCTCCGAGGTGCGCACACGCTGCACGGAACTCGGGCTCAGCTTCCGCGCCTACTGCTACAACGAGCGCGCGGAGAACCGCTGGCTGCTCTCCTCCCCCGAACGCTTCCCCGATGTCGCGGGGATGCCGAGCCAGGCGCAGGTGCGCCGGTTCATCGAATCCGATCAGTGGGTCGATCTCTACGCCTGCGTCTCCGAACAGTTCCTCTGCGCGCGCGGCAAGGGCCTCAAGGTCGTCGCCCCGGTCGCCGGGTTCAGCTGGCGCGATCCGGAGGCGGGCGGGGAGAACTCGATGCGCTGGTATCGCGAGGCGGTCGGATACGGCGGCGGGGACACGCATCCGGACCAGCGGGACCGGATCCTGCGCTACAACGAGGACGATGTGCGGGCCACCCAGGCCTTGCGTGAGTGGATGTCGAAGGAGGCGAACGGACTGCCTCATCTCGACGAACTCTGAGCCTCAGCACCCGCAGGACTTGCGGCCACGGAACTCCGCGGGAAACCGCACCGTCTCCGGTTCGCGCTGCGGGTCGGCGAGCCTGCGCACCAGCATGTCCACCGCGGCGCGCCCGATCTGATCGACCGGCTGGGCCATGGTGGTCAGCGGCGGATCGACCAGTTCCGCCCAGTCCATGTCGTCGTAGGCGGCGATGGCCAGGTCCTCGCCGATGCGCACCCCCTCGGCCCGCGCGGCGTGCAGCACCCCGGCGGTCATCACGTTGTTGCCGGTGATCAGCGCGGTCGGCGGCGGGTCGAGGATACGCAGCTGGCGCAGCGCGTCGCGGGCGCCGAGGTTGGACGAGTTCCCGCTGATCACCAGCGCGGGATCCCAGGCGAGCCCGGCACGGCCGAGCCCGAGCCGGTAACCGAGCACCCGCTCCTGGCTCGTGGTCAGTTCCTCGGCACCGCTGACCATGCCGATCCTGGTGTGCCCGTGCCCGGCGAGATGCTCCACGAGCTTCGAGGTCGACTGCACGTTCTCCGGTCCGACCTGGTCGAGTGCGCGGCCCGCGGGCAACCGGTCCACCAGCACGGTCGGCATGCCGAGCCGGATCAGTTCGGGAAGCACCGAGCTGCGCGCGGCTGAGGACGGGGTGAGCAGCAGGCCGTCCACCCGGCGCGAGCGCAGCGCGCGCACCGCGGTCCGCTCGATCTCGGTGTCATCGTGGGTGTCCATCAGCAGCAGCGTGTACCCGGCCGCGGTGGCCTGCGATTCGATCGCCGCGAGCAGTTCGGCGAAGTACGGATTGGTGACCACCGAGATCGCCACCCCCAGCGAACGGGTGCCACCGGTGACCAGCGAGCGTGCGATGGCGTCCCCGGTGTAGCCGGTCGACTCGATCGCCGCGAGCACCCGTTCGCGGGTGTCCGGCGCGACCTTGCGCGTCTCGTTCAGCACGTGCGAGACGGTCGTGATGGAGACCCCGGCGAGTTCGGCGACCTGTTTCATCGTCACCATGACAACGCCCTCCGTACACAGTCCGCATTCGTTTGCGCAAACGCTTGCCTAGCGTACAGGGCCGTTATTACGGTGCGCACCGACCACGCAAAGCCCGAGCGAAGGAGCTCGTCGTGCGCGTTCCAAGAAAACGGTCGGTCCGCGTACTCGCGGCCGGCTGCGCATTCCTCATCCTGGCCACCGCATCCGGCTGCACGAGCAAACGCTACTGGGGCGGCAACACCTCCAGCGGTGGCCAGGCCACGATCGGACTCGTCACCAAGACCGAGAGCAATCCCTACTTCGTGGCCATGCGTAAAGCGGCCGAGGCCGAGGCGAACAAGCTGGGCGCGAGGCTCTACGCGCTCGCGGGCAAGTTCGACGGGGACAACGAAGGCCAGGTCACCGCGATCGAGAACCTCATGCAGCGCGGGGTGAACACCATCCTGATCACCCCGAGCACCGCGACCGGGGCCGTCGGCGCGATCCGCGAGGCACGCAAACGCGGCATCATGGTGCTCGCCCTCGACTCCGAGACCGAACCCAAGACCGCGGTGGATGCCACCTTCGCCACCGACAACTACAAGGCGGGCCAGAAACAGGGCCAGTACCTGCGGGCGACGGCCGGTGACGGGCAGCAGAAGGTGCTGATGATCGACGGCACCGACGGGTCCTCGGTCAACACCCAGCGGCGCACCGGGTTCCTCAACGGGTTCGGGATCGCCGAGAACTCCCCGGCGATCCTCGGCCACCAATCCACGAACGGCGATCAGAACAAGGCCCAGCAGGCGACCGAGAACCTGCTGCAGCGCGACGACTCGGCCACCGTCGTCTACAACATGAACGAGGCCAATGCCCGTGGCTCCGCGGCCGCGCTCACCTCCCGCGGACTGCTCAAGAAGGTCAGCTTCGGCACCATCGACGGCGGCTGCAGCGGGGTCGCCCAGGTCGCGGCGGGCGGCTACAACGTCGACGTCATGCAGTTCCCCGCCAAGATGGCCCGGCTCGGCGTCGACGCGGGGGCCGAGTTCGCCCACAGCGGCAAGAAACCGTCCGGCTTCCACGACACGGGCTCCGAACCCATCGCCGAGCAACCCGTTCCCGGCGTACCCACCAAGGACCCCGCATGGGGCAAACAACACTGCTGGAGCGACAAATGACCAGGTCAAAAGGTGTCGTGCGTGGTTGTGTTGGTTCTAACCAACACAACCACGCACGACCGGGAATCGGGGGTGCGCGGTGACAGCGGTGACGCAGGATCAGGCGAAACGGTTCGACCCTGGCGAGATCTTCCGGCGGTCGCCCGTGGTGGGTCCGCTGCTCGCGCTCGTGGTCGCCATCGTGGTGTTCTCGGTGTCCACGGACACGTTCCTCAATCTGGACAATCTCTCGCTGGTCGTGGAGCAGTCGCTGGTCATCGGCACCCTCGCGCTCGGGCAGACGCTGGTGATCCTGACCAACGGCATCGACCTGTCGAACGCCTCGAACGCGGTGCTCGCGACCCTGATCATGGCGATGCTGGTGGCCTCGGGGGCGACCTCGGGCTGGCTCGGCCTTGTCACCGGGATCGTGACCTCGGTGGTCATCGGGTTCCTCATCGGCACGCTCGTGACCAGGGCGAAGCTACCGCCGTTCATCGTCACCCTGGGCCTGTTCACGATCCTCACCGCGCTCGGCAGGCTGTTCGCGAGCGGGCAGTCCGTCCCGGTCAAGGGCGGAGTGCTGGCCTGGCTCGGCACCGAGAGCTACCTGTTCGGCGGTATTCCGGTCACCTACGGCATGACCTTGGCGCTGATCATGTTCATCGTCGTCTGGTACGCGCTGGTGCGCACCTCCTGGGGCAAACACGTGTACGCGGTCGGCAATGCCCCGGAGGCCGCGCGGCTTACCGGGATCAACGTCGGTCGCACCGTGCTCTCGGTGTACATCGTGGCCGGACTGATCTACGGCATCGCCGCCTGGCAGGCGCTCGGCCGGGTGCCCAACGCCGACCCGAACGCCTTCGAGACCGGCAACCTGGAGTCGATCACCGCGGTGGTCATCGGTGGCACCAGCCTGTTCGGCGGCCGCGGCGGGGTCACCGGAACCCTGGTGGGCGCGCTCATCGTCGCGGTGCTGCAGTCCGGGCTCACCCAACTCGGGGTCGACGACCTATACCAGGAGGTCGCCATCGGTGTCCTCGTGATCGCCGCGGTCGCGGTGGACCGGTTCGCACGACGGAGGCAGCCATGAGTATCACCGCACGCGGCCTGTCCAAACGCTACGGGCACGTGGTCGCCATGGACAGGACCGACTTCGATCTCGCCGACGGTGAGGTGCTCGCCGTGGTCGGGGACAACGGCGCGGGCAAATCCACCCTCATCAAGACACTGTCCGGGGCGGTCATCCCGGACGAGGGCGGCATCGAGCTGGACGGGAAACCGGTGCGCTTCCGCGGCCCGCTCGAGGCACGCCGCCACGGCATCGAGACCATCTACCAGGACCTCGCCGTCGCGCCCGCGCAGGACATCGCCAGCAACCTCTACCTCGGGCGTGAACGCAGGCTGGCTGGCTGGCGCGGCAAGCTGTTGCGCCACCTCGACCGCAAGGGCATGCGGGAACACGCTCAGCAGGTGCTCGACGAGCTCGGCATCGGCATCAAATCGATCAGCCAGACCGTGGAGACCCTCTCCGGTGGACAGCGTCAGGCCGTCGCGGTCGCCCGCGCCGCCGCGTTCGGCACCAAGGTCGTGATCATGGACGAGCCCACCGCCGCGCTCGGGGTCGCCGAATCCGCGAAGGTGCTCGAGCTGATCGGGCGAATCCGCGACCGCGGCATCCCGGTCGTGCTGATCAGCCACAACATGCCGCACGTGTTCGAGATCGCCGATCGCGTGCACGTGCACCGGCTCGGCAAACGCGTGGCCATCGCCGACCCCGGGCGGCACAGCATGAACGAGGTCGTCGGCCTGCTCACCGGAGCACTGCGGATGAACGAGGAGGGCACCCTCAGCGAGGTCTCCGGGGCGGTGCACACCGGACTCGACCCCGACTGACCAGCGCAAACACCCGCTTGTGAGTGCTTGTGTTGGTTAGAACCAACACAAGCACTCACAAACCCGAAGTGACCTGCGCGGGGGATTGACTGGGCCAGATGGGCGAAACGCCGCACCCGGATCACGAAAATGATCTTGGTGGCGACTACTCTGCGCACGGTGGGACTTCCAGCGTGGTTGTGGTTCGTGATCGCCGTACTCGCTGCCGGCGCGGGCGCATATCTGCTGCTGCGCGGCCGCACGGTGCAACATTCGGTCGACAAGGAACGCCGCAAGTGGGCCTCGCTTCGCGGCTGGCAGTACGTGGACGAGGACAGTCGGCTACTCGACCAGTGGAACGGGGGCGCGATCGCGTACTTCGGCGGCCAGTCGGCCGTGGATGTGATCGCGGGCTCGACGTTCACCAGTGACGGCAGGCGCCCGGTTTTCGTGTTCGACCAGGAGACCGAGGGGCAGATCGACACGACCGTGGCCGCGGTCCGGTGCCGTCGCCAGTCACCCGCGCTCATCGAGCTGTGGCTGCCGAACGTGCCCTTCCAGCGCGACCAGATGCCGGACCTGCTCGGTCCGGTCGGCCAGCGCTATGCCTTCGTCTCGGATGTGAACACCGCTCGCGCGATGATCACCAGGGACCTCGTGGACATCGCCGACGGTCTCGGCGAGGACGTCACCGTGGTCTGGCTCGAGACCGACTGGGTGCTCGCCGCGATCTCGCCGGATGCACCGCCCGCTCGCCTCGAGCGCCTGCTGCGCGACCTCGGGGAGCTCGCCGACCTCGTCGACCCGGTCGACCAGGCACCGAACCCCGGCAGGCACGCGGAACCCGCCCAGGAACAGGAATTCCAGCCACAGCAGCAGGATCCCCAGCAGCAGCCGACCGCCATCCAGCAGCCCGCCGAGCTCGATCAGGGTGCCGCCCCGCAACCGCGCACCTCGGACGACGAGGGCAACGAGCAGTCGAACCCGGGCCCGGCGGCGCAGCTGGGCGGCAACAGCTGAAATCTCCCGAACCCGCGAACACGCGCACCCGGACGCGTTACGGTTGACGCATGCCGACAGCTTTGATCACCGGGGCGACCGCGGGTATCGGTGGCGCATTCGCCCGTAAGCTCGCCGCCGAGCGGTATGACCTGGTCACGATCGCCCGCACCGAAGCACGTCTGCGGGAACAGGCCGAGCAGCTGCACGCCGAGCACGGCATCGAGGTCGAAGTGCTGCCCGCGGATCTCGCCGATCCGGAGCAGCGCGGCCGCGTCGAACAGCGCCTCGCCGACGAGCACCGTCCCATCGATCTGTTGGTGAACAACGCGGGCTTCGGCACCCGTGGGCGATTTGTCGATACAGACCGGGAACGGTTGCAGGAACAGCTCGACGTGAACGTAGTCAGCGTGCTCCGGCTCAGCCACGCCGCCCTCGGCCCGATGCTCCGCAGGGACGCGGGCGCGGTGGTCAACGTCTCCAGCGTCGCCGGGTTCTTCCCCGGAACCGGCGCCACCTACTCGGCGACCAAGGCCTATGTGACCGCCCTTTCCGAAGGACTCGCCGCGAATCTCGCGGGCACGAACGTGCGGATGATGGCGCTGTGCCCCGGATTCACCAAGACCGAGTTCCACGAGGCCGCCGGGGACGACATGTCCGAGGTCCCCAAACAGCTGTGGCTCGACGCGGACCGGGTGGTCGCCGACTGCCTCGCCGATCTGCGCCGCGGCCGGCCCGTCTCGGTCCCGACCCTGCCGTACAAGGTGCTCACCGGATTCGGCCAGTACGTGCCCCGGCCGTTGTTGCGCATCATCACCAAGCAGGCCACCAAGGGTCGCGAGCGGACCTGACCGGAGAACCACGAAGACATGCACAACAACTGGTGGATCTACGTCCTCATCGGGATCGTCGGTCTCGGCTGGGCATTCATCCAGTACAAACTCCGCGAAAAGCGGGTGCGCGCGGTATCGGCCTACGCTTCGCGGCACGGGTGGAACTTCGCGCGGGTCAACGGCGAACTGGGCAACCGATTCCGCGGCGAACCCTTCGGCAAGGGACACCGGCGCACCGGGAACCTCGTGGTCACCGGGGCGCACCGGAACCGGTACTTCACCGCGTTCGAGTACACCTTCAAGACCACCGAGGGAAGCGGGAAGGACCGCCGCGAGGTCACCCACTACTACATGGTCGTCGCGGTCACCCTGCCCGCACCACGACCGATGCTGCAGGTCAGCACGGAGAACTTCGCCACGCGGATGTTCGGCAATATCGGTATCGGCCGGGATCTGCAGCTCGAGAGCGAACAGTTCAACGAGCGGTTCCGGATCAAGACCGACAACGACAAGTTCGCCTATGACGTGCTGCATCCGCGCACCATGCAGTGGATGCTCGACGATCAGCGGTTCAGCCAGCAGCCGTTCCGCTTCGAACGCTCCGATCTACTCACCTGGCGCAAGGGCAAGATCGAGCCGCAGCACATCGACGGGTACCTCAACTACCTCTGCGATATCGGGGACAGCGTTCCGCAGTTCGTCTGGAAATCCTGAGCCGCGCGGGTACCGGAGCCCGTCCGGAGTCCGCTGTGCGAAGATCGCCACCGTGGTGAGCGTGGTGAATGGCGGGGCATACGAGAAGGACCGTTCGGAACTGAGCAGGCTGGTGCGCGAACTCTCGGTCGTGCACGGCGAGGTCACCCTCGCCTCAGGGAAGACGGCGGACTACTACGTGGACATGCGGCGGGCGACGCTGCATCACGCCGCCGCTCCATTGATCGGCAGGCTGATGCGCGGGCTGACCGCCGACTGGCACTACGTCGCCGCGGGCGGGCTGACCCTCGGCGCCGACCCGATCGCCTGCGCGATGCTGCACGCCGCGGCTGCCGAAGGAACCGTGCTCGATGCCTTCGTGGTGCGCAAGGCCACCAAGGAACACGGCATGCAGCGGCGCGTCGAGGGCATCGAGGTCGCCGGCCAGCCGGTGCTCGCCGTCGAGGACACCTCCACCACGGGTGGTTCGGTACTCAGCGCCGTCGAGGCACTGCGCGAGGCGGGAGCCGATGTCGTCGGCGTGGCCACCGTCGTGGACCGGGACACCGGCGCGCGCGAGGCGGTCGAGGCGCAGGGGCTGCCGTACCGCTACCTGCTCGGCAAGACCGAACTCGGACTGTAAAAAACGCGCACTCGGCACCCGCACAGCGGTCCTTACCGGTAGCCTGCCCAATCGTGAGCACTGGTGCAGTAATCGGCATTATCGCCGCGGTCGTCGTGTTGTTGCTGATCATCGCCATCTGGCTGATCAGCATGAAGAACAAGTTCGTACGGCTGAACGAGACCGTCCGTGAGTCATGGCGCCAGATCGACGTCGAACTCGAACGTAGGCACACCCTGATCGGCAACCTCGTCGAGACGGTCAAGGCCTCCGCCCGCTTCGAGCAGCAGACGCTCACCCAGGTCGTGCAGGCTCGTTCGGCCGCGATCGCCACTCGCGGCCAGGGCCCGACCATGCAGAGCCAGGCCGAGCAGCAGCTCAACGGCGCGCTCAACCACTTCTTCCAGATCAGCGAGAACTACCCGGACCTCAAGGCCAACGCCGATTTCCGCCAGCTGCAGGACCAGATGGTCGAATGCGAGGACCGGATCGCCGCGGGCAGGCGCTTCTACAACGGCAACGTGAAGACCTACAACGAGCGGTTCGGCACCTTCCCGACCAGCCTCATGTCCGGCGGCTACCAGAAGGCCGACTACTTCCAGGTCGACGACCCGGTGGTGCGCCAGGCGCCCAATATGCGCGGAATGTTCGACGACCTGAACGGTCCGCCGCAGCCGCAGTTCGGCGGACCACAGCAGCAGTACGGCGCGCCGCAGGGGATGCCGCAGCAGCCGATGCCCCAGCAGCTTCCGGGTGGGCCGCGACAGCCAGCGCCCCAGCAACAGCCTCCGCCGCAGGCCCCGCCGCAGCCCTATGGCCCCGGTCCCGGACAGCCGTATCCGCAGCAGCAATATCCGCAGCAGGGTCAGTACCCACAACAAGGCCAGCCCGGGTACGGCCAGCAGTGGCGTGGTTGATCGCGATCAGGTGAGCGAGGTTCCCACCCCAGGGCCGACCGAGTGGGCCGCCGAACAAGTCGGGGTCGGCCCCTGGACCGGTCGCCTCCCCGAAGGCGAACACTACGATCCGCAACTGCTCGCCGAGGGCGATCGGCGCAACGTCGTCGATCGCTACCGGTACTGGTCCCGGGAAGCGATCGTCGCCGATCTCGACACCCGGCGGAACCCCTTTCACGTGGCGATCGAGAACTTCCAGCACGACGCGAACATCGGCACCGTGGTCCGTACCGCAAACGCTTTCCTCGCCGAAGCGGTGCACATCGTCGGCCGGAAACGCTGGAATCGGCGCGGCGCCATGGTCACCGATCGTTACCAGCACGTGTTCCACCAACCGGACGCCGGGGCGCTCGGCGAATACGCCCGCGAACACGGACTCAGCATCGTCGGCGTGGACAACACCCCCGGTTCCACCCGGATCGAACAGACCGAACTCCCCCGAGCCGCGATCCTCCTGTTCGGCCAGGAAGGGCCCGGACTCTCCGCGGCCGCACGCGAACACGCGCAGATGTGCGTGTCCATCGCCCAGTTCGGTTCCACCCGCTCCATCAACGCCGGGGTCGCCGCGGGCATCGTCATGCACACCTGGATCCGCCAGCACGCGGATCTGTCCGAAGCCTGGTGACTCCGAGCACGACGTGCTTGTGCCCTGTTCGACCTGTTCAGCCCGCTTGTTGCGCGAGCGAGCGCATGTCCTGCTCGAGCTCGTCGACGAGTGGGGCGGGCACCTCGAAGCCGGCCTGCCGCAACCAGTTCGCCAGCATCCGGTGCCCGCCGTCGGTCAGCACGGATTCGGGGTGGAACTGCACCCCTTCGAGCGGCGCCTCGCGGTGGCGCATCCCCATGACGACGCCGCCTTCGGTGAGCGCGGTGACCTCGAACTCGGCGGGCATGGTCTGCGGGAGCACGGTCAGCGAGTGATACCTGGTCGCGGTGAACGGATCCGGCAACCCGGCGAGCACCCCGTGGCCGGCGTGGTGCACCTGGCTGGTCTTGCCGTGCATGAGCTCGTCGGCCCGATCCACGGTGGCCCCGTACGCGACGCCGAGCGCTTGGTGCCCGAGGCACACGCCGAGCAGCGGGGTCCCGGATTCGGCGCAGGCGTGCACCATGTCGATGCAGACCCCGGCCCGTTCCGGGGTGCCAGGGCCCGGGGAGAGCAGCACCGCGTCGAACTGCCCAGCCGCCTCGGCGCCGATCGCGTCGTTGCGCCAGACCTCGGGCCGTACTCGCAGCTGGGCGAGGTACTGCACGAGGTTGTAGACGAAGCTGTCGTAGTTGTCGACGACGAGTACTCGCATGGCCCAACCGTAGCGGGTCGGTCCCTCAGTCGATCGTGACGTCGTTGAACGGGAGCAGCGGATCCACCGCGGGGAAGATCACGAACAGCAGCAGAGCGATGATCCCGAGCACGAGCACGAGGGCGCACGACACCCGGACGGCGAGCGGTCCGGGAAGGTGGCGCCAGATCCACGCGTACATCAGTTGGTCTCTCCGAGCTCCGGCGGCATCGAGTCACCGCTCTTCTCGTACGACTTGACCAGCACACCGTGCAGAATGAGTCGTTCCCGCGCGGAGAACTTCGGGTGGCAGGTGGTCAGCGTGATCAGCGAGGCCTGTGCTTGCGGGACCACGGCGTCCGAGGGTTGTCCGGGGATCGGGTCGATCACCTGCCCCTGATCCGGTTGCACGATGTCCTTGCCGTGCACATCTCGATAGGCACCGCCGAGCGGTTGCACGTGCGAGTTCGCGCACCGTGGTTGCGCACCACGCCCCTGCGCCCAGCCGCCGACCTCACCGGTCTCGGGCAGCATGCGGTAGACGTACCAGTGATCAGCGGTCTCCACCACGATCGCATCGCAGGACTGCACGAGGTCGAGGTCGTTGAACGGAGCACCGCGCCCGACCCGGTGTCCGGCAACGGCGAAGTTGCCGCGCTGCCCCGGCATCGCCGTATCCCGATAGTGACCGGGACCGGCTTCGAGGTCTTTCGCATTGGTTCCTTGCACGACCGAGAAGTGATAGTCGGGCCCGAGTGCCGGGATGTAGAGGCGCGCAAACGCTTGCCCGTCGAGTGGACCGAGGCCGTTGCCCCGGTTGTTCTGCCACTGCTGCTCGAGTCGTTCGGTGACCTGGCGTTGCTTTTGCGCCGAGAACCAGTCGGTCACGTAGACCTCGTAGAACACGAACAGCAATACGATCACACCAAGGGTGATGAGCAGTTCACCGAGAACACGCAGGATCCGCGCGCCACCGCCCCCACGACCGCTCCCGTGCGCAGGCGGGGTCGGAGTTCGTGGTGGCCCCTCGAACGTCCGCCCGTCTTGTTCAGCGGTTCGATGTGTCACGGACACCTCGTCGTGGCGATCGGTTGAATGGCGTCCACACGCGGCGCTCCGCACCGGGGACCTGCGCAGCGGTGTTCGGTTACGTTAACGTATTGGCAGGCAGGAGGTCGCGCAGTAGCCGTGACCCGCCGTTGACGTCGTAGGGAAGCTCGAGGATTCCGATGCCGAAATCAAAGGTCCGCAAGAAGGCGGTCTACACCCCGCCCGCCACCCAGAACACGCCGAAGAAGGCGAAAGCGGTAGGACCATCGCATCCCGCGTACGTCGCCGTGATGCTCGGACTCATCCTCATCGGCCTCGCCTGGATGATCGTCTACTACCTGGCCAGCGACCGGATCACGTTCATCGGCGACCTCGGCTCGTGGAACTTGCTGATCGGCTTCGCGCTCATGATCGCCGGTCTGCTGATGACGATGAAATGGCGTTGACCAGCGGAAACACATATCTGTAAGCCAATCCCCAGTGTGGACATCGTCTGTGGATAACTCTCCGATTCATCCACATGGCACCAGAACCTCGTGGACAACTCCGGTCGGCGCGGTCGTCGTCTCGGTCCTGGCCATGGCGTTGTCCGTGTCGGGCGCGGTGCTCAGCTCGGCACGCGCCGGAGTGGTCTTCTGGAGCCTCGCCGCGATCGTGTTCGCCGCCTACACGGTGCACTGGCTGCGCGCGCGTCCGCGGCTGCGCGCGGACCCGTCCGGCATCACCGTCCGGGGAACCCTGCACACCTATCGCCTCGACCACGGCCAGGTGCGGGTCGGGCTGCGGTCCACGCATCGGCTCGGGCGGACCGGTCAGCTGCTCGAGCTCGACGGAATCGACACGCACGGTGAAGAACGGCTCCTCCTGCTCGGCCGCTTCGACCTGGGCACCGAGCCGGACGAGGTGCACCGGCAGCTCGCCGCACTGCGTGCATCCTGACCAGGCCAAACATGCGCTCGTGTGTGGTTGTGTTGGTTCTGGCCAACACAACCACACACGAGGGTTGCCCGCCTGGATTCGCTAGCTGCCCGTGGTGCAGAGCCACTGCGCCTGGTTGCAGATCGTGACCTCGGAGAGGGCAGATGTGCGCAGGACGCAGATGAGCACGAGTACCGCGAGAATGACGATGATGGTGCCGATCTGAACGACGGTCCGGCGCTTTGCGGGCGCGTAGACCATCGCGGCCATGGTGAGCGCGCCGATGATCAGCCCGCCGACGTGGCCCTGCCAGGAGATGCCGGTGACCTGGAACGAGATGACCAGGTTCAGCACGATGACGAACAGGACCGACTTCGGGTCGAGTTTGAGCCGCACGACCGCGACGAGCAGCGCGCCCATGAGCCCGAACACGGCCCCGGACGCCCCGGCGACCTGCGTGTCCACCGGGGAGAGCAGGAAGGCCGCGACCCCGCCGCCGAGTAGCGCGGTGAAATACAGAGCGGTGAACCGGATCCGGCCGAGCACGACCTCGACCTCGCGCCCGATGATGTACAGCGACACCATGTTCAGCACGATGTGCAGCAGTCCGAAGTGCAGGAATCCGGACGTGAGCAGCCGCCACCATTCGCCATGGGCTGCGACGTAGGCGGGGAACAGGTCGAGCTGAACGAACAGCGGCGTCCGCGTATTCTGCATGACGCTCTGTGACTGATATGCGGTGATCACGTACATCAGTACGTTCACCGCGATCAGCACGAACGTGACGACCGGCGGTCCTCTTCGGATCGGTGCCCCGGCGACGGTGGTCGGGGTGCGCACGATCCCGGCCGCCTGGTGTACGCAGTCGACGCACTGGTAGCCGACCGCGGCCTCGCGAAGGCACTCCGGACAGGCCGGCCGACCGCAGCGAGTGCAGGACAGCTGCGTCGGCCGCCCAGGGTGCCGTACGCACACAGGCTGGCCGCGCGCGTCTGGCTCACCCTGGGGATAGCTCAAGTCAGCCCTCGCCGCGCTCGATCTCGACGCGCTCGATCACCACATCGTTCACCGGGCGGTCGCCTGGTCCGGTCGTGGTGGTCCCGATCGCGTCCACGACGTTGCGCGACTCCTGGTCGGCCACCTCACCGAAGATGGTGTGCTTGAAGTTCAGGTGCCCGGTCGGCGAGACCGTGATGAAGAACTGCGAGCCGTTCGTGCCCGGTCCCGCGTTCGCCATGGCGAGCAGGTACGGCCGGTCGAACTGCAGTTCCGGGTGGAACTCGTCGTCGAACTGGTAGCCGGGCCCGCCTCGGCCGGTGCCGGTCGGATCTCCTCCCTGGATCATGAAGCCTTCGATGACCCGGTGGAAGATCGAACCGTCGAAGAACGGTCCGGAGCTGCCGCCCTTGGCGTTCGGTTGGGTGTATTCGCGTGTGCCCTCGGCGAGACCGACGAAGTTCGCCACCGTCTTCGGTGCCTGATCGGGGTAGAGATTCACCCGAATGGACCCAAGCGAGGTGTGCAGCGTCGCGGTCACGTTCACTCCGACAAGCGATTCATTGCTGTCTGCCACGCCGCATATCCTGCCATTCCCCGACGAATCCGACCCGCGCGGGGGATAGCCGCTGGTCAGCGCGCGTATCCGGCCTTTCTTACGGCAGAATGAGCCGCTCAGGTGTATGAAGTAAGCAGCGGAGGCGGTGCGGACACCGGCTTCGCCCGAGTTCGGATGAGGTGAACGCGGTGGGAGAAGCGAGCAAGACGCTCGAATCCGGTATTGGCGCGGTGCGGAAAAATGCGAAGCGCGCCGAGCGGAAACTCGCCGAGCATGGGCTCGACCCGGCGCAATTATCCGATACGGTCACGGCGGGTGCGGAATTCGCACGCGAGGAACTCGTCGCGACCACCCGCAGGACACAGGACTTGCTCGCCCGCGCGGGCGAGCGGACACGCAAACAGGCCACCAAGGAGGCGAACCACGTGGGCAAAAAGGCCGAAGCCACGTTGACAAAGGCCGAGAAGAAGGCGAAGCGGAAGGCCGACAAGACCGCGACGAAGCTCGCGAAGAAGGGCAAGCAGGTCGAACAGGTCGCCGGTGAGGTCGCCACGAAGGTCGAGAAGAAGCTGAACGCGAAGCTCGACAAGAAGGCGGCCAAGGCGGAGAAGAAGTCGGCTAAATCGGCCAAGAAGGAAGGCAAGCGTCGCCGTTGGCCGTTGGTCGTCGGGCTCGCCGTGGTCGGCGCCGGCGTCACCTACGCCGTGCGGGCCCGGTCCGCGCAGCAGGTCGCGCTCGACCAGGACCTGCCGGCGAGCAAACCGACCCCGGTTCCGTCCCCGCAGCCGAACGCGAGCAAGCCCGCCCCGGCCAAGCCGAGCCAGGACTCCGCCGAACAAGCGAAGTCGGCCCCGAAGACCGAGGGCAAGTCTGAATCGAAGTCGGACGAGACCAAGTCGGCCACCGGTCAGGACGAGCCGAGCGGGCAGCACGCGCTGCGCAACGGCAACGCCACCGCGCCCAAGAAAGAAAACTGACCCCTCCTGGTAGGTGGCGCGAGCGCGCCACCTACCAGCCCAGGGCCGTGATCGTCTGCTCCGCGGCCTCTTTCGCCTTGATCGTCTGCCGCTGATTCGTGGTCACCACGACCGCGGCATCACCTTTCGCGACCGCGTAAACCGCCCCGGAATCCGTCGGCTGCGAGCCTCCGCTCCACCCGGCCGGCTCCGTCGCCTTCGCCGAAGTCCGCACCGGCGCCGCCTGATCCACCAAGGCATGCGCCGTTCCGCTGTCTCCCTTATACGGCCGCACCGTCAGCTGCAGCCCGCCGCTCGGACGGTAGAAGAAGCAGGTCGGCGCCGACTTGTCCGCCGAGATCCGCACCTGCCCCACATGCTGACCGTTCACCTCCTGGGCGGATTCCTTGCGCAGATAAGGACAAGCTGCCGTGCGCTCCGGATGTACCGGTGGCGGTGGCTGCGCCGCGGGCGCCGTCACAGTCCGCGTGCTCGGCGGCGCCTGCCCCGTGCCGCCCGGCTGACCACATCCCGCGACCACCCCGCCCACGAGCACGATCATCACGGCCATCCCGATCCTCATGACCCGCGATGATAAGGACGCCACCCACCGTGCGAACTCCTCCCCCGACTGTCTGCGTGGTTGTCCACAGCGGCGGCGGTTGTCCCCAGATTTTTCGCACCCCGCCATTCGCTGCCGTGCACCGATATACTGGATGCGGGGTCGCGCCCCGGTGAGGGTGGGGGATGTCGGGGTGGGTTTTCCTTGTCAGGGCTGAGTGTTCGGGATTTCGGTTCGTCCTGAGGGCGAAAACCGATGGCGATCGCGTGTGGCGTTCGGGCAGGCTCGCCGGCCATGGACATCCGCGACCGGTATCGCCCGATGCTGTGGAATACACCGCTGTCCGAGCAGCATGCTTCCGTCTTACTCGGCGAACTCGATCCCCACGATGGACAGCGCATCGTCGACCTGGGGTGTGGGTGGGGCGAACTGCTCCTGCGCGCGCTCGAGCTGGCGGGCCCGCGGACGCACGGTGTCGGCATCGAAACGGAACCCGCGCATCTGGACCGCGCCCGCGAACTCGCCGAGAGCCGCGATCTCGGCGCGCAGCTCGAATTCCACACCGGTGATGCGAACAAATGGAGCGGCACGGCGGACCGGGCGCTGTGCATCGGCTCGACCCACGCTTATGGCGGCTTTGCCAGCACACTCCAAGCCTGCGCCCGCATCCTCCCCGCGGACGGCCGGGTACTCATCGGCGAGGGCTACTGGCTGCGCCCACCCACTCCGCAAGCTCGGGAAATTTTCGGCGAGGAACTCGGCACCCTCGAGGAACTGCTCGCCCGCTGCCGCTCGGCCGGGTGGCGGATCCTCCACAGCAGCACGGCCGACCAGCACGAGTGGGACGAGTTCGAAGCCGCCTCGATGCGCGGACCGGAACAGTGGTGCGCCAGCAATCCCGGTGACCACACGGAAGTCCGCGAATGGATCACCGAACGGAAGCGGAGCTATCGCGAGGTCTACCGCGGTGTGCTCGGGTTCGCCTACCTCGTACTGGTCCCGGAAAACGTCGGCCAAGACCCCACGCCCGAAAAGCAGTAGACTAGCCACATGGCTAGTTCAGCTGTGGACACCGCCCCACGGGCCGGGTGCTCATAGCCGGTGCGGGAATCGTCGGGCTGAGCACCGCATTGTCCTTGCGCCGGGCGGGTTTCGAAGTTGCGATACGGGAAAAGGCGTCGCAGATCCGGGAAACCGGCGCCGCTCTCGGGGTCTGGGAGCACACGATCCGAGAACTCGAACGACTCGGGCTCGGCGCACAGCTGGCCGAGATCGAGGCCGAACGGAGTTTCGTCCGCTATCGCGATCCCTCCGGTGCCGAACTGGCGACGTCCGCAATGCCGCCGGGCCGCACGGTGTACCCGGCCCAGGCTCGGTGCGCTGCTCGCCTCCGCGGGCGGTGCATCGGATCTGCGAACCAGCAAGGAAGTCGTCGACTACACCGAGGACAGTGCCGGGGTCACCGTACACTACACCGCTGGCGACCGGGAACGAGCGGATCTGCTCGTCGGCGCCGACGGGCTGAACTCGCGGGTGCGCACGACTCTCGTCCCGGGAACCGAAAGCCACTACTACGCACAAGGGCATCGCGTCTGGCGGGCGACGCTGCCGTTCGACGGCGAGATCGGCGACGGTTGCCCGGTGATCGGGCACAACCGCACCCGAGGCACGCTCATGCGCTTCGCCCAGGGTTCATGTTGCTGGGTGATCGCTCAGTTCGGCCACACCACCGAAAACACCGCGAATCCTCAGGAAGAAGCCCTCGCCAAGGCGCCGAACCTGCACGACGGGAGATCGCGGTTCGCGTTGCGCGAGGCCATCCTGGCCACCCCGGAAGACTCGGTCATGCGCAACCAGGTCGCCGTGGTGCCGGAAATCCCGCGATGGGCCGGTAGCCGGGTCGTACTCGCCGGCGACCCGGCACACGCCATGTCCCCGCACATCGGGTCCGGAGCCTCGCTGGGGATCGAGGACGCGCGGGTACTCGGTGATTGCCTCAACCGTGCCGACATCGCGCCGACTTTGGCCGCATACCAGGAAAACAGGATGCGGCGATACCAGCAGGTGCGCGCGCACGCGGACGCCATGGCCGTGGCCCCGACACCGGCGTCCTACGTCGAACGCTTCGCGCACTACCTGAACTGGCTCAACACCTCGGCACGAACCAACCCAGCGACCGAGATGGGGCCGGGAGGACATGCGGAACGCAAAAAGCTCGTGCTCTCCGCGAGCACGAGCTTCCGCTATGTGGAGCCAAGGGGAATCGAACCCCTAACCCCTGCCTTGCAAAGGCAGTGCTCTGCCAATTGAGCTATGGCCCCTGGCGGCGAGACCGTCCTACGTCGAGGTCGGAGCGGTCGCCTCGCGCCACAGATCCGCCTCTGCCTTGGCGGCCTTGTTCTTGCGGATAACGAACAGCACGCCACCCACGATGGCGCCCAGTACGAGCAGCTTCTTCATGGTCCTCACCTCTCTGCAGCCCCAGCGCCATCAAGTGTACCGGCCGATGCCTCGGTCAGGTTCACGGGCATGAGGTGATGCCGAGGTGAGCCGATACTCCATTGCGGTTCGCCCGGAAGTGTGGCTTTGCCTGGTTTCCCATCCCCTACCTTGACACGCCCATCCTCGCTCGTCAGGATTCGTTGTAAGACCTTTCAAACTCATCAGTAGGGAGGGGCCGATCCCGTGAGATGCGGAACCGGACATACCGCGAAGGCGTGTGTGCCACGATGAGCACTTTCAGGCCACGTCACTCCAGCGCAACACGGACCCGAGTGCAGCATGGATCTGGCTCGAGCACGCTGTTCCGCTCGGTTGCCCCGCCGCTACTCGGCTTCGTGCAATCGGACCGGCCGGAACGGGAACCGGACGTCGTGCACCTCACCTACGGAGCGATCAATCCGTTGCTCATACCGGAACAGGCACCGGTGACAACGTTGTGCGGTGAGCAGTTCACGCAGGACACGGCCCGCAGCCCAGAGCCGGCCGGCGCACCGCCATGCCCGATGTGCCTCGATATGGCGATGAACGACACGGCAAGCGTGAACTCCGCCAGTTAATTCCTCCAACCGCCTCATGCGTCACAACGGCAACGGAGTACGGTGATGGCCTCATTACCGGCCGCTGCGGCTGTGTGCATGTATTGATCGAGGAGGTTTTCTGTGGCGATGGCCAGTGTCCTTGCGGAAATGCCCGATTTGTGCGATCGAATGCTCAATGAACATCTTCCCGATTCTTCTGGACGCTGCGCCGCCTGCCGGGACGAACTCGGCACCCAAGCCTCCTGGCCCTGTCTTACTTACACAGTCGCGGAAAAAGCCCGCGCGCTCAGCACCGGCGGTGACGTGCAGCCGATCAGCCAGCCCCGCAAGGCAGGCGGCGGTAAACACTCTCGCTGATTCACGAACTCCATTACTTTCGAGGTGAATTCATCTCGAACCATATGTTTCCACCACCCGTGCGATTTCACACGCGGGTGGTGTTTAGTTTCTGTTAGTTTTCCGCCGAAAATAGTTCTAATACGAAATTCGCTGCTTGTTTCACGTTGAACCAGAGAAGACCCGGCTCCATCAGCTGCCCGTGCGCTCCCGATGCTTGCACCCCGGCCAGCAACACGGACGGCGCTTACCTTCCGCGAGCTCCTCCCGGGTCCGGCGAATGCGGCGTTCCCGGGTCGCCTCCTGCTTGGCGTCCTCGACCCAGCAGATGAACTCGTTGCGGGCGAGCGGCGTGATGTCGGCCCAGGCATCGAGTGCCACGGCATCCGCGAGGAGCGCCTGACACAAGTCCGCGGGCAGCTCGTGTACCACTCCACCGGCCACTCGTGTGCTGCTCACCGCACCAGAGTACGGGAGAAACGCGAAAACTCCCGCTGCCGTGTCGGTCAACGGGAGTTTTGCAGGGTGGGCCTACCAGGACTTGAAGGGTACCGGAACTAGCGACGCCGCGCTCGCCGTTCGCGTTCCTCGTCAGTTCGTTTCATGGATAGCCCGTCCTGCGCTCCGTAGGCAGCTTTGGCCGCCACGTTCTCGACAAGGCTGAACGGGTCCAGTTGCAGGTCGGTTAACCCGGCGACCACATCAGTTATCGCGGTCGCTTGAAAGGCCGGAGCCCAGCGAGCCATCAGCTCCATCATCTCGGGAAATGAACCCACGCGCATGAGCGGCGATACGCGACTTTCGGTGTTGACAATGAGCAGATACTCGGTTGGTTCGTTGTCTCGCGCTCGTTGCCATGTCTCCAGAAACAGCGTTGACTCAGGATCACCGAGGGTCGTGAACTCGCGCCACCCTTCAGCACGCAGCAGATCGCTGAGGCCACCATCATCGTCGGAAGCAAGAACCTTTGTACTCTCCCACTGCCCTTCAGCATTCAACTGCAGGTCACGTGCATCCTTGCTTGGTATGACCAACTCCTCCGCATAGACCATTTCGGGCACCCGGTTACCGGGTACGGATGCTATCGACCTCAGTCGACTCGGGCTGATACCCGACGCGCTGCCGTACTCCGTTGGCCGCCGGCGCTTGCGTCGTCGGGCGTCGATCGCCCCGACCACGCCTGCCCGCGAGTTGCCTCGCGATCGTCCCGTTTGGTGTGAGCTGGTGGCCGCCGATCAGCAGGCGCACTCCCTGTCTGCAACGCTCGCTGAGTCAACGACGATATCGGCACATGGCATTTGATTGGTTAGGGCCGGTAGTTGCCGCCGTAATACCTGCAGGTCTGGGTGTCGTAGGGGCCGCTGCCAGTGGGCAAGGCCGACGGCGAAGACGACTCAAACACGACATAGAAGCCGCTGTCGCCTTGCCAGAAGGTACAGAAGCGCGTAATAGGCTGCTGGATCACGTAACGTGGCAGGTTGACGAGCTGCGCAGTCGGGAAACGTCTGGGGAACGCCAAGTGGGGCCTGGAATGCTAGCCGTGATCATGGCTGTCGGCATGATCGTACTCGCATTTTTCCTATTTCGCGCAGGCGAGTGGTGGTGGACCTCGCTCGGAGTAGTCGCGACGTTGGCGACCCTGACGCTAGGCGCCGTTGCAACCGAGCTGTTTCGACGGCAAGGTCGGAGTGACTCATCGGAGCGTGCAAGCGAGTAGGACATGGCCCGGCCGCCGTGAGCGCCAGCGGGAGGCGGGCCGGGCCTCGGCGGCGCGCAGCGCCGCCCTTGACATGTACACCGAGGACGTGCCCGAGCTGCACCACGCTGCGGCCGAAACGGTGTCCGATTTGCTTCTTGATCCGGATGAGGACGATGAGACGGGCGAACTCCCGGTTGACCTGCCGTAATGCGGGCCTTGTGACCAAATCCGTGACCAAACAGCCCGGTGACCAACAATCGAAGAACCCCCGGAAAGCCAAGAACCCCGTGACCGTGCTGGTCAGCGGGGTTCTTGTTGGGGTGGGCCTACCAGGACTTGAACCTGGGACCTCTTCGTTATCAGCGAAGCGCTCTAACCGCCTGAGCTATAGGCCCTGGAGACAGCCAACAGCTTAGCGTACGGCTCTTACTCGCGTTCGGCCAGGGTGACTTCGAGTCCGCCGGCGAGATCGGCGGAGACGTTGTAGACGAACGCGGACACGGTGGCCACCGCGGTGAACAGGATGATGTTGACGACGCCGATGATCGCGGTGATCCCGAAGACGCGGCCGATGGTGATCAGCGGTTCGGGGCTGGCTCCGCTGGAGGGGGCGACGAGGTCGGTGTAGGTGCCGTTGATCTTGTCCCACACACCCATTCCACCGAGCACGGCGTAGAGCACGCCGACGGCGACCATGAGCACCAGGAAGAAGGCGATGGAGAGCACGAAGGCGAGCTTGAGCACCGACCACGGGTCGACGCGTTTCACCTGGAGGCTCGCCCGCCGCGGTCCGCGCCCCGGCCTGCGCAGTGCGCTCGGGGTTCCGGTGCGCTCGTCACCGCGTCCGCCAGTCCCGGGAAGGCTGACGGATGTGCGCCCTCCGGCACGGGCATTCGGTTCCGGGGCGAACAGCGGCTCGTGGTCCTCGGCGCCGACTGGCTGCTGAATCATCGTCGGTTGTTCCTGGTACTCGGTTCCGTCTTCGGTCAGTTGACCGGAGGCGGCGGGCATCGGATGCTCGCCGGTTTCGGTGCGGGTCTGGCTGCTGGCCCGTTGCCACGGTGGCGTACCGCGCTCACCGGACGCTTTATCGCCCGACTCGGGTTGGGTGCCGTTGCGCTGCTCGTCGCTCACGGCCTCTCCTTCCGCTCATTCACCGTGTACCCATTCTCCACCGTGCCACAGACTCACTCGGTCGGCTCGATCGTGTCTTCGCCGGTGTCTTCCTCGCCGTTGGTTGGGACGTCCATCCCCTCATCGGCGTTGCGCGCGATGGCCACAAGTGTGACGCCTTCGTCGAGGTTCATCAGCCGCACGCCCTTGGTCTGCCTGCCCGCGACGCGCACCTGTTTGGCCTCGGTGCGGATGACGCCGCCGCCGGATGTGATGGCGAAGACCTGGTCTTCCTCGTCCACGATGAGCGCGCCGACGAGGCGTCCGCGTTTGCTGTCGTGCTGGATGGTGGTGACGCCCTTGCCGCCGCGGCCCTGTGGCGAATAGTCGGCGAGCGGGGTCCGCTTGGCGTAGCCGCCGTCGGTGGCGACGAGTACGTAGTAGTCGTCGTGCACCAGTCCGATGGTGAGCAGTTCGTCGCCCTCGTTGAACCGCATGCCGAGCACCCCGGAGGTGGCCCGGCCCATCGGGCGCAGCGCCTCATCGCTCGCGTGGAAGCGGATGGACTGACCGCCCGCCGACACGAGCAGCAGGTCGTCCTCGGCGGAACAGAGCACCGCGCCGACGAGTTCGTCGCCGTCCCGCAGGTTGATGCCGATCAGCCCGCCGGAGCGGTTCGAGTCGAAGTCACCGAGCTTGGACTTCTTGACCAGTCCGGACTTGGTGGCGAGCACGAGGTACGGCGCGACCTGGTAGTCCCGGATCTGGATGACCTGGGCGATCTCCTCGTCCGGGCCGAACGCGAGCAGATTCGCCACGTGCTGACCGCGGGCGCTGCGGTTCTGCTCGGGCAGCTCGTAGGCCTTGGTTCGGTACACCCTTCCCTTGTTGGTGAAGAACAAAATCCAGTCGTGCGTGGAGCACACGAAGAAGTGCTGCACGATGTCGTCCTGTTTGAGGCCCGCGCCCTGCACGCCCTTGCCACCGCGTTTCTGCGCGCGGTACAGCTCGGTCTTGGTGCGCTTGGCGTACCCGGTGCGCGTGATCGTGATGACCACGTCTTCCTCGGCGATGAGGTCCTCGACGGAAACCTCGCCGTCGTACGGAATGATCTTGGTGCGCCGATCGTCGCCGTGCCGGTCCACGATCTCGGTGAGCTCCTCGCGCACGATCGAGCGCTGGCGTTCCGGGGAAGCGAGGATGTCCTGCAGGTCGGCGATGACCTCCTCGAGCTCACGCAGTTTGTCGACGATCTTCTGCCGTTCCAGGGCGGCGAGCCGGCGCAGCTGCATGTCCAGGATCGCCTGGGCCTGCACCTCGTCGATGTCCAGCAGCTCGATCAGTCCGGTGCGCGCCTCGTCCACCGTCGGCGAGCGCCGGATCAGCGCGATGACCTCGTCCAGCGCGTCGAGTGCCTTGACCAGTCCGCGGTAGATATGAGCCTGTTCCTCGGCCTTGCGCAACCGGTACTTGGTGCGCCGCACGATGACCTCGACCTGGTGGCGCACGTAGTGCCGGATGATCTGGTCCAGCCGCAGGGTGCGCGGCACCCCGTCGACCAGCGCGATCATGTTGACGCCGAAGTTGTACTGCAGCTGGGTGTGCTTGTAGAGGTTGTTCAGCACCACCTTGGCGACCGCGTCCCGCTTGAGCGTGACCACGATGCGCATCCCGGAGCGGCTGTTCGACTCATCGGCGATGTCCGCGATCCCGGTGATCTTGCCGTCCTTGACCAGGCTCGCGATGTTCTCCACCAGGTTGTCCGGGTTCACTTGGTACGGCAGTTCGGAGACGACGAGGATGGTGCGGCCCTTGTTGTCCTCGTCGATCTCCACCACGGCGCGCATCCGCACCGATCCGCGACCGGTGCGATAGGCCTCCTCGATCCCGGATGTGCCCAGGATCAGCCCGCGGGTCGGGAAGTCCGGCCCCTTGATCCGCTGCAGCATCGCGGCGAGGGTCTCCTCCTCGGAGGCCTCCCAGTTGTCCAGCGCCCAGATGACCCCGTCGGCGACCTCGCGCAGGTTGTGCGGCGGGATGTTCGTCGCCATCCCGACCGCGATCCCGGATCCGCCGTTGACCAACAGGTTCGGGATCCGCGCCGGGAGCACATCCGGTTCCTGAGTGCGCCCGTCGTAGTTGTCCGAGAAGTCAACGGTTTCTTCCTCGATGTCCCGCAGCATTTCCATGGCGAGCGGGTCAAGGCGGCACTCGGTGTACCGCATGGCGGCCGCAGGATCGTTGCCCGCGGAACCGAAGTTGCCCTGCCCGTCGATGAGCGGGTAGCGCATCGTCCACCGCTGGGCAAGCCGCACGAGCGCGTCGTACACCGAGGAGTCGCCGTGCGGGTGGTAGTTACCGAGCACATCGCCGACCACGCGGGAACACTTGTTGTACCCGCGATCCGGCCGGAAGTTGTTGTCGAACATCGAGTACAGCACGCGCCGCTGTACCGGTTTGAGCCCATCGCGCACATCCGGGAGCGCACGGGAGACGATCACGCTCATCGCATAGGCGATGTACGAGCGCTGCATCTCCTGCTGGACATCAACCGGTTCGACCCGATCGATCTCGGGGGGCATGGCTTCGGTCACGAGAAATCCCTATTCGCAGTCGACTGGCGTGGGCTGTTACCCGCTGCAGCGCGGACGATCAGATATCCAAGAACCCGGCATCTTTGGCATTGCGGACGATGAAGGAGCGGCGCGCTTCGACATCCTCGCCCATGAGCACCGCGAACAGCTCGTCCGCTGTCGCCGCGTCGTCCAGGGTGACCTGGCCCATCAGCCTGGTCGCCGGATCCATGGTGGTCTCCCAGAGTTCCTCGGCGTTCATCTCGCCGAGACCCTTGTACCGCTGGATCGCGTCGTCCTTCGGCAGCTTCCTGCCCGCCTCGGCACCGGCCTTGAGTAGACCGTCGCGCTCCCGGTCGTTGTAGGCGTACTCGGGTTCAGCGCGCGGCCACTTGATCTTGTAGAGCGGCGGACGGGCGATGAACACGTGGCCGTTCTCGATCAGCGGCCGGAAGAAGCGGAAGAACAGGGTCAGCAGCAGGGTGCAGATGTGCTGGCCGTCCACATCGGCATCGGCCATGATCACGATCTTGTGATACCGCAGCTTCTCCAGGTCGAAATCGTCGTGGATCCCGGTACCGAGCGCGGTGATCAGCGACTGCACCTCGGCGTTCTTGAGGACGCGGTCGATGCGCGCCTTCTCCACGTTGATGATCTTGCCGCGGATCGGCAGGATCGCCTGGTACATCGAGTCCCGGCCTTCCTTGGCCGAGCCACCTGCCGAGTCACCCTCGACGATGTAGAGCTCGCACTCGTGCGGATCCTTGGAGCGGCAGTCCTTGAGCTTGCCCGGCAGCCCGCCGATGTCCAGCGCTCCCTTGCGGCGCACCAGATCGCGGGCGTGCCGCGCGGCCATCCGGGCCTGTGCCGAGGACACCGCCTTGTTGATGATCGCCTTGGCCTCGTTGGGATTGCGCTCGAACCAGTCGGCCAGCCACTCGTTGCACGTCTTCTGCACGAAGGAACGGGCCTCGGTGTTGCCCAGCTTGGTCTTGGTCTGTCCCTCGAACTGCGGCTCGCGGAGCTTGATCGAGATGATCGCGGCGAGCCCCTCCCGGATGTCGTCCCCGGTGAGGTTGTCGTCCTTTTCCTTGAGGAGCTTCTTGTCCTTCGCGTACTTGTTCACCGTGTAGGTCAGCGCGGAACGGAACCCTTCCTCGTGGGTACCGCCCTCGTGCGTGTTGATCGTGTTCGCGAAGGTGTACACGCTCGCGGTGTAGCCGCTGTTCCACTGCATCGCGACCTCGACCGAGAGCCCCTCGCCGTCCGCGTCGAAGGCGACGACCTTCTCGTGGATCGGGTCCCTGGCACCGTTGATGTGCTTGACGAAGTCCTCGAGACCGCCCGGGTAGTGGTAGATCACATCCTTGGTCTTGGCCGTCTGCCCCTCGGCGTCCTCGGTGTCCTCGTCCCCGTTCGGCCGCTCGTCGTGCAGCTTGATGGTCAGTCCCTTGTTCAGGAAGGCCATCTCCTGCAGCCGCCGCGAGATCGTCTCGAAGTTGTAGGTCGTGGTCTCGAAGATGTCCGGGTCGGCCCAGAACGTCGTCGTGGTACCGGTCTCGGTCGTCTCCTCCCCCTCGACCAGTGGCTCCGGCTCCGAACGGTCGTAGTGCTGGCGCCAGACCTTGCCGTTCCGCCGGGTTTCCACATCCAGGGCCGTGGAAAGGGCGTTCACCACGGAGACACCGACACCGTGCAGACCGCCGGAGACCGCATAGGAGTCCGAATTGAACTTCCCGCCCGCGTGCAGAATCGTGTGCACCACTTCGATGGTGGGTTTCTGTTCCTTGGGGTGCAGCTCGACCGGAATACCGCGGCCGTCGTCCTGCACCCGGACACCGCCGTCCGCGAGCAGGCTGACATCCACCGTGGTGGCGTATCCGGCCATCGCCTCATCGACGGAGTTGTCCACAACTTCCTGCACGAGATGGTGCAGACCGCGTTCCCCGGTCGACCCGATGTACATCCCCGGTCGTTTCCGGACCGCCTCGAGGCCTTCGAGGACAGTGATGGACGATGCGTTGTAGTCGTTCGTGTTCGCTGCCACGGGCGGAGGTTCTCCTTGCGCGGATCGAGTGCGCGACACCCGGCTCGTGAGCGTGGCGCACGGTACCCGTCAATTCTACTTGCCCCTTCGCGCAGAAGTGGCAGTAGGACACCTCTAGCGTGTCCACTGACGCGATTTTTTCTTCCTCGACGAGCGGCCCCACGCGCCACCGGGGTCCACCGGCTTCTGCGTGCCACTGTGCGTACTCCCCACCGAGTCGGCTCGGGGCTTGTGCGTGGTTGTGTTGGTTCTCGGCGACACAACCACGCACGAGCACGTGTTTGTGCTGGTCAGCCGTAGGTGTCCCGGGGTCCACGGCCGGGAACGTGGCGCGGGCCATAGCGCCAGCTCGGTGCGGCCGGGCCCGCCACCTTGATGGAGGTGACGATCCCGTCCCCGAGCTTTTCGGCAAACCGTTTGATCAGCTGGCGCTGGAGCAGCCGTAGCTGGGTCGCCCATGCGGTGGATTCCGCACGCACATGCAGTTCGGTGCCTTTGAGCTGTTCGGGGACCGAGTGCGCGGCGACCTCCTCACCGACGAGTTCGGGCCAGCGTGCGATCACCGAACCACCGGTGAGGTGCTCTTTCCAGCCGCGTTCGGCGATGATCCGCGCGGTGAGCCTGCCGAGCGGTTGTGGATCCCGGTCGTCCGGGCGCGCTCCCGACCAGCCCCTGCGCCGGGCGCGCTTGCGTTTGCCGTACACGGCGTGCTTGGCCTGTTGCCGATCGCGGGCCGCGGATTTGGCGCGCGCGGCCTCGAGTGCTTGGCGCGCCAGATCGGCTCCACGCGGTTCCCCTCCACCGTATGTACCACTTTCGGGGACTGAATCGGACATATTTTCGGAGATGTCAGGTGTCGAGGCCGACCCTGAGAGTGTCTTGTCCACATTATCCACAGAGTTGTCCCCAGGTGTGTCTGCGCTCACAGCCATCTCCTGTTCACGCTGATGCGTCCGCGGTAACCATCCCGTTCGAGACGTGAAACCGATCCCCGTCGAGTTCGGCGGGAACGTCTTCACCGACCGCCGCGGTCACGATCACCTGCTCAGCAGCCGTCGCGACCTCGGCGAGCTTGCCTCTTCGTCTTCGATCGAGCTCGGCGAACACGTCGTCGAGGATCAGTACCGGCTCACTGCCTTCGCCACGTAACAGCTCGTACGCGCCGAGTCGCAGCGCCAGTGCGAAGGACCAGGATTCGCCGTGACTGGCGTATCCCTTGGCGGGTCCTTCACCGAGTAGTAGTTCCAGATCGTCGCGATGCGGTCCGATCAGGCTGACACCACGTTCGAGTTCCTGGTCACGCACACGGGCGATGCCCTCGAGCAGCGCCTGTTCGAGCTCCGTGACATCCGTGCTCTCCGGTACCTGCTCGCCGAGACTCGAGCGATAGCGGATGTCGATGGGCACCGATTCCGGGGCGACCCCCGCGTAGGCGGCGGCCACATGCGGGGCGAGTGCCGCGCTGAGCTCGATCCGCCCCGCGAGCAGCGCCGCACCCTGCGCAGCGAGGTGCCCGTCCCAGACCTCGAGGGTGCTCAGATTGGATTTCGCCGCCCTCGCGGTCTTCAACAGGGCACTTCGCTGTTTGAGCACGCGCTCGTAGTCGGAGCGGATCCCGGCGAACCGTGGTGCGCGCAGGGCGAGCAGACCGTCGAGGAACGAGCGCCGTTCCCCAGGATCCCCACGAACCAGGGCCAGGTCCTCCGGAGCGAACAGCACGGTGCGCAGGATTCCGGCGACATCCCTGGTCCGGGGCACCGCGCCGCGGTTGAGCAGGGCCCGGTTCGCCTTGCCCGAGGTGATCTCGAGTTCGACGGTCACTTCCCGGCCGTCCTGCACGATCGCGGTGCGTACCACCGCACGCTGGGCGCCCCGGCGAATCAGCGGAGCATCCGAGGCGACTCGGTGCGAGGACAGTGTCGCGGCATAGCCGAGCGCTTCGACCAGGTTGGTCTTGCCCTGGCCGTTGCGCCCGAGCAATACCGTCGGTCCCGGGTGTAAGGGCAGGTCAGCGAGTTCCCAGGAACGGAAATCGGTAACCTGGAGATGCCGGACGTACACCGATCAGCTGGATTCCTCGGCGCTGTGGACCGCGTGCCCGCCGAACTGGTTGCGCAACGCGGCGATTGCCTTGAGCGCAGGCGAATCGGTCTGCCGCGAGGAGAACCGGGCGAACAGGGCGGCTGAGATGACCGGAACCGGGACCGCGTGATCGATGGCTTCCTCGATCGTCCAGCGTCCCTCGCCGGAATCCTCGACATAACCGGTGATCCCGGCCAGGTCCGGGTCTTCTTCGAGCGCACGCACGAGCAGGTCGAGCAGCCAGGATCGCACGACGGTCCCCCGCCGCCATGCCTTGAACACACCCGCGGTGTTCGTGACCTCGTCGGCGGCCTCGAGCAGTTCGAAGCCCTCCGCATAGGCCTGCATCAACCCGTACTCGATGCCGTTGTGCACCATCTTCGCGTAGTGACCGGCACCGACGGCGCCCGCGTGGGCGAACCCTTCATCGCGCGGGCCATCCGGGCGCAGCGCGTCGAAGATGGGCATGGCTCGCTCGACATCCGTGTCCGCGCCACCGCACATCAACCCGTAACCGACCTCGAGTCCCCAGACTCCGCCGGAAACTCCGCAGTCCACGAACCCGATCCCGCGGGCCGCGAGCACCTCCGCGTTGTGCTTGTCCTCGGTGAACCGGGAGTTGCCGCCGTCGATCACGAGGTCGCCGTCCTCGAGCAGTCCGGCGAGTTCGGCGACCGTGGCCCGGGTCGGTTCCCCTGCCGGGACCATGACCCACACGACGCGAGGCCCGCCGAGTTTGCCGACGAGATCGGCGAGCGAACTGCTGTCGCTGACATCCGGGTTCTGGTCGTACCCGACGACCTCGTGTCCCGCGCGACGCAGACGTTCGCGCATGTTGAATCCCATTTTGCCGAGGCCGATGAGACCGAGTTGCACGGTGCGCTCCCCTTCTAGCTCCCTGATCGTGGTTTCGCGGATGTGCTCAGCCCGGAAGCCGGACCGGCATCAACAGGTACAGATAGTCGCCCGCTACTTGTCCATCCTCGTCCACCGGCTTGAGCAGTGCAGGCCGGTTGGCCGTGGTGAACGCCATGTGCGCCCGATCGGTACGCACGGCACTCAGTCCATCGAGCAGATAGGTCGGGTTGAACGCGATGGTCACGGGCTCGCCCTCGAACTCGACCGCGATCGCTTCCTCCGCGCTGCCCTCTTCCTCGCCACCCGCGGTGAGGTTGAGCCCGTCCTCGGAGAATTCGAGCCGGACCTGGGTCCCACGCTCGGCGACGAGCGAGACACGTTTGATCGCGTCGACCAGCTTGGACACCTCGATGATCGCGGTCGTGGTCTGATCGTCGGGCAACAGCTGGCGGTATTTCGGGAATTCGGCATCGAGCAATCGCGCGGTGGAGCGGCGCCCCGCACCGGAGAGCCCGACCAGCCCGTCACCGGAAGCGAGTGCCAGTTCGGCGGTCGCCCCGGATGCGCCGAGTGTCTTCGCCGATTCGGCGAGGGTACGCGCGGGCACGAGCACCGCGGTGTCCTCGGCCTCCTGTGCCGGGGTCCAGGTGATCTCCCGCATCGCGAGCCGGAACCGGTCGGTCGCCACGAGCGTCAGTTTGTCGCCGGCGATCTCCACTCGCACCCCGGTGAGCATCGGCAGCGTGTCGTCCTTGCCCGCGGCGACCGCGACCTGGGCGACGGCGGTGCCGAGCAGTTCACCGGGCAGTTCACCGACCTTGTCCGGCATGTTCGGCAGCTGCGGGTAGTCCTCGACCGGCATCGTGGGCAGGGAGAACTTCGCGGTCCCGCAGACGATCTCCACCCGGGAGCCTTCGACGGCGAGCTCGACCGGCTTGTTCGGCAGCGCCTTGGTGATGTCCGCGAGCAGTCGTCCGGAGACGAGCGTGCGCCCGGATGCGGACAGGGTCGCGGGCACGTTGACCGTCGCCGAGGTCTCGTAGTCGAAACCCGAGACCGTGAGTACGTCCTGTTCGGAATCTGCTTCGAGGAGGATCCCGCCGAGCACCGGTACCGGTGGACGGGCAGGGAGGCTTCTCGCGACCCACGCGACGGCGTCGGCGAGTCCATCACGCTCGACACGGATTTTCATCTGACGTCCTTTCCCGACGACGGTTCCCGCACCGGTCTTACCACCGGGGTCCGACACCCCAGCGCCGAGCACAGCGAAGCGTGACCGGCTCGACGCAGTGGGTGTTGGCGGTGTGTGCCGGTGCTCGATGCGCATCCCGGCGGTGAATGCCAACCGTAGAACGTGCCCGGCAGTAGCGCGAACCGGGCTCCGCCGCCCGGGCCGCGTTCCGGGTCTCGGTTGTCCCCAGTTCACAAGCTCGCCTGTTGTTGTTTGTTTTTCTCTTCAAAAGAGAACAAACCGTCGTAGTAGTAGGCGTTGTGGGTTGTGTGGACGGAGGTGGTTCTCGCAGGTGAGCGGCTTGCGTTGGATGTGGACCCGCCCGTGTGCGAGTCCGGGAGGGAGCCTGTGGATGTGTGGACCGGATCGGCCCGGCGGCCGCTGCTCCACATCCGTGTCCTGTTTTCCACAGTTCCGTCCCCAGCTATCCACCGAGTTGTGCCCAAGCCTGTGGGGATGGCCGAACGCGCGTGCTCGGCGTCGAATCCCACCTATGAGTGACGCAGATCACTGATTCCTGACGGTGTCGAGGCACATCCGAGCCGGTTCAGCGGCGGAATCGGTCGTGCGTGGTTGTGTTGCCTAGAACCAACACAACCACGCACGAGGGACTATCGGCGCAGGTGAGAGCCCGTTCGGGGGGCAGCACGAACGAGCGCCGGACAAGGGCGCTGAAGGGGCTCCGGGGCGACCGGAACGGGGATGTGGATGTGCCGACTCAGCCGCGAGCGCGCTGCTTGATGCGCGCGGTCAGCTCCTGAACCTGGTCGTAGGTACGCCGGCGCTCGGCCATTTCCTTGCGGATCTTCTTGTCTGCGTGCATGACCGTGGTGTGGTCGCGGCCGCCGAAGGCCTGACCGATCCGGGGCAGCGAGGCATCGGTGAGTTCGCGGCACAGATACATGGCGATCTGGCGCGACTGCGCGAGCGCCTTGACCTTGCCGGGGCCGCACAGCTCGTCGACGGTGACACCGAAGAATTCCGCGGTGACCGACATGATCGTGGTCGCCGAGATCTCCGGCTGCTGTGAGTCGGGGATCAGATCGCGCAGCACGATCTCGGCGAGCTGGACATCCACCGCCTGCCGGTTGAGCGAGGCGAAGGCGGTGACCCGGATGAGTGCACCCTCGAGTTCCCGGATGTTGCGTTCGACGCGCGCGGCGATGAACTCCAGTACATCCATGGGCACGTTCAACCGGTCCTGCGCGGCCTTCTTCCGCAGGATCGCGATCCGCGTCTCGAGCTCGGGCGGCTGGATGTCGGTGATCAGCCCCCATTCGAAGCGGGTGCGCAGCCGGTCCTCGAGGGTGCCCAGTCCCTTGGGCGGGCGATCCGAGGACACGACGATCTGCTTGTTCGCGTTGTGCAAGGTGTTGAAGGTATGGAAGAACTCCTCCTGGGTTCCTTCCTTACCTTCGAGGAACTGCACATCGTCGACGAGCAGTACATCCACATCCCGGTACCTGCGCTGGAACGCGACCTTGCGGTCATCGCGCAGGGAGTTGATGAAGTCATTGGTGAATTCCTCGGTCGACACGTAGCGCACCCGCATCCCGGGGAACAGTCGTTGCGCGTAGTGCCCGACCGCGTGCAGCAGGTGGGTCTTGCCGAGTCCGGACTCGCCCCAGATGAACAACGGGTTGTACGCGCGCGCCGGCGCTTCGGACACGGCGACGGCCGCGGCGTTCGCGAACCGGTTCGAAGCACCGATGACGAAGGTGTCGAAGGTGTACTTCTCGTTCAGCTTCGTCTTGGAAGTCTGCGGCTGCGCGGGCGCGGTGAACGGTTGCTCACTCGACGTGGACTGCTGGCCGGTGAACCGCGGCCAGATCTCGTTCGCCGCCTTGAGCGCGTCCCCCTCCTCGTCGACCTCTTCGGTCTGCGACTCCTCGAGGTGATGCAGCGGGGCCTGATCCTCGGGGCCGCCCACCTGCGCGGCACTGACCAGGGCCGGTTCCGGAGTGGGTGAACCGTTGGTCGGTTCCTCTTCCTCGGCCGGGGCGGCCTCGGCGGGTTCGCTGTCCTTGCGATGCCGCGCGTCCGCGGTCCCGGTGTCCACCTTCACGGCGAGGGAGACCGGGGCCCCGATGTACCTGGAGAGTGCTTCGGTGATCGGATCCCGCAGGGCGCGTTCGATCGCGTCCTTGGCGAACTCGCTCGGCGCGGCGAGTAGAGCGGTGCCGTCGAGTAGCCCGAGTGGACGAGTCACCTGCATCCACGCGCGCTGCAACGGGGACAAGGTCCCGTTGGAAAGTTCGGTGACCACCTGGTCCCAGATGAGACCCAGGTCGGCCCGGGTTTCCGACACGCCCCCGCTCACTCCCCTCCCGTACAGGTCTGACCTGGGTCGTTAGCTCACACTACGCGGTTACCGCCCGATTCGCTCATCGAGCGCCATAGCTTGCAAGGCCGGTATCACCCTTCCGTGGGCGCCCGAGAACAAGGATATCCACAAACTTGTCCACAGCTGTGCACGAGCATGCGTGTTAACGCATCAAACTCCACAACAGTTCGACACTCCAATGGACCGGCGTCCGATGCAGAGGACCAACTCCCACGTTCTCGCCTCTGCGCGATATCCGTACTTCTCGCTCCACGGCATCCAGCAATGCCGGCAGGATGGGAACGCTAACAACACCGGCGCGATGCCACAAGACGTGGTGGTAGATCAAGCACCCTATCGTCCGGCGTGTCGCTGGGCGGTACCCGGTTTTCAGCCCGATCGAGGGACTGCGTAACCTATGAAGGTCTCCCGCCTGCGCGGGTTGTTTCGCATGCCCGCACGCATGGGTAGGACATGAGCGAATGGGAGACGATCGGATTTTGGCCAATGGCACTGTACGGGAGTAACCAGCCGTGAGTAAGCGTACGTTCCAACCGAACAATCGTCGTCGGTCCCGCAAGCACGGGTTCCGGCTTCGGATGCGCACCCGCGCCGGTCGCGCCATCCTCGCGAACCGCAGGCGTAAGGGACGCGCCAAGCTGTCCGCCTGATCGCGGGCGGATGCCGTGCTGCCCGCGACCGCTCGACTGACGAACAGCCGGGAGTTCCGCTCGGTGACCCGCAGGGGTCGTCGGGCAGGACGCTCCCGGCTTGTTGTGCATGCGCTGCGCGACGATTCGATCACCGAGGGTTCCGCGCGGGCGGGATTTGTCGTGAGCAAGGCGGTCGGTAACTCGGTGGTCCGCCATCGGGTCACCCGCCAACTGCGTCATCTGGTGCACGACCGGCTCGATCGGTTGCCGCCCGGGACGCAGCTCGTCGTGCGTGCCCTCCCCGCGGCCGCGGGTTCGCGGAGTTCGGCGCTCGCGGCGGATCTCGATACCGCGCTCGACCGACTGCGGCTGCCCGGATCGCGTACCGGCGAGTCGTGATGGCTCGCCCGGTCTCTGTGGCGGTGGCACGCCCAGGCGTGTTCGCCAGGGGCCTGATGCTGCTGGTCAAGGGATACCGGAAGGGGATCTCCCCGCTGCTCCCGCCGAGCTGCCGGTTCTATCCGAGCTGTAGTGAGTACGCGCTCGAGGCGCTACGCGTGCACGGCGCCGCACGAGGGACCTTGCTCGCGGTCCGCCGACTGCTTCGTTGCGGTCCCTGGCATCCTGGGGGTATTGACCCGGTTCCGCCGAGGCGCGGAGCTGGCACGAGCGCACTCGAAGACTTGACCGAACACCCTGCCAAGGAGTAACCGCGTGCTCGATTTTATTTACTGGCCCGTGTCCTTCGTCATGTGGTGTTGGCACAAGGTCTTCGGGTTCATCCTCGGCGACAGCAACGCCTTCGCCTGGGCGCTCTCGATCGTCTTCCTCGTCTTCACGCTGCGTGCGCTGCTGCTCAAGCCGATGGTGCACCAGATCAAGTCCATGCGGAAGATGCAAGAGTTCCAGCCGCAGATCAAGGCGCTCCAGAAGAAGTACGCCAATGATCGGCAGCGACAGGCGCAGGAGATGCAGAAGCTCCAGCGCGAGCACGGGTTCAACCCGCTCGGTGGCTGCCTGCCGATGATCTTCCAGATCCCGGTGTTCATCGGGCTCAACCACGTCATCCGGAACTTCAACCCGAACTACGGCAGCAACTACTTCTTCCCGAAATCGGACATCACCTCGTATCTGCGCGCGGACCTGTTCGGCGTGCACCTCAACGACATGGTGTTCAACGCCGGACTGCTCGGGTCCTACGGCGGCGGTGCCCACGGATTCCACTGGGGTGTGGCTCCGGTCGCCATCCCGCTGATGATCGTCGCCTCGATCGCGACCCACTTCACCGCACGGCTTTCGGTGCAGCGCCAGCAGGCCATGGGCACCACGAACAACCAGCCCGGCGGCGCGATGATGCAGAAGGTTCAGCTGTATCTGTTCCCGCTCGGTGTGCTGATCTTCGGTGCGGCCCTGCCGATCGGTCTGCTCCTCTACTGGCTGAGCAACAACAGCTGGACGCTTGCCCAGCAGCACTTCGTGTTCCGGCGGATGGACAAGGAAGAGGCCCGCAAGAAGCAGGAAGCCCAGGAAGCACGCCAGGCGCTCGCCCCCAAGCCGGGGCAGAAACCGGGCAAGCAGCCGGCCAACCAGCCGAAGGAGCAGGACGAGCCGAACGCGGAGAAGGCGCCCGAGCCGGTCGAGAAGAACGAGACCAAGAAGTCCGAGAAGTCCGGTGGTGAGGCGAAATCCGATGGTGGTTCGCCGAAGCAGCAGCCGAAGGAAGCGCCCGCGGGAACCACGGCCTCGAACGGTTCCGGGGGTAAGGGAGATTCCGCGCAGTCGAAGTCGAACGGCGCGCTGAACACCTCGCAATCGGTACCCGGCTTGATATCCGACCGAGGGCGGAAGAAGAAGCGCAACCGGAAGTAGCCCGAACTTCGTGCTGGAGAGGAGAACAAGCGTGGCAGGGACATTGGAGGTCGACGGGGCGAGCGCCTCGCCGGACCGCGGTGAAGACGAACAGGCCGAGGCTGTCACCGGCGAGGAACAGGACGCGCAGGCCGACGGCGAGAAGAACGAAGAGGAACTGCTCGTCCAGGAGGGCGATGTCGCGGGCGACTATTTGGAGCGACTGCTTGACGTCCTCGACTACGACGGCGATATTGATCTAGACGTCGAAGCCGGACGTGCCATGGTCAGCATCGACGGCGGTAGCGATTTGGAGAAGCTCGTCGGCCAGCGCGGTCAGGTGCTCGAGGCGCTGCAGGAATTGACCCGGCTCGCGGTACAGACCGAGACCAGCTCGCGGAGCAGGCTCATGCTCGACATTGCCGGATGGCGCGCGAGCCGTCGTGGCGAGCTGACCGACCTCGGCCGGACCACCGCCGAGAAGGTCGTGGAGAGCGGAGAGAAGACGAAGCTTCAGGCGATGACCCCGTTCGAACGGAAGATCGTGCACGACGCGGTCGCCGATGTGGCGGGTGTGACGAGCGAGAGCGAGGGTGAGGAACCGAACCGCCGCGTGGTGGTCCTCCCCGAATAGTCGACGCGAAGACGGAGCGGCCCGGTTTCACGTGAAACCGGGCCGCTTTTTTGTGGGCTCGCGTAGACGGTCCCCTGGCTGTCCGAGGTAGCGACTAGACTTGGCCCGCCGAGGTCAGGTTGTGTCACGTCGATCGAAAGAGACCGAATGTCCAACGGGACGCTATTGCCCACTCCCCCGGACTCCGCTGCGGAAGTGTTCGGCGCACGACTGCCGATCGCCCGCGTCTTCGCCGAGCGACTGGCGAGCGAGGGAGTGCTCCGCGGCATGATCGGGCCGAGGGAAGTGGAGCGGCTGTGGGAGCGGCACATTCTGAACTCCGCGGTGCTCGGTGAGGTGATCCCGGAGCGGGCGAAGGTGATCGATGTCGGTTCAGGGGCCGGGCTTCCCGGGATCCCGCTCGCGATCGCTCGGCCGGATGTACGCGTCACGCTTCTCGAGCCGATGCAGCGCCGGGTGGATTGGCTGGAGCTGATCGTCGGTGAGTTGGAGTTGCCGATTGACGTGGTTCGCGGCCGGGCGGAGGATCGGTCGGTGCGCGACAGTCTGCCGAACGCGAATGTGGTCACGGCGCGGGCGGTCGCGAGTCTGGACAAGCTGTCGTCCTGGTGTCTTCCGCTCATCAAACAGGGGGCGGCGTTGTATGCCGTGAAGGGAGCTTCGGCGTACGACGAGATTGAGCGCGATCGGGAGGCGGTCGCTCGGCTCGGTGGTGGTAACCCGCGGGTACTCACTTGCGGACAGGGGAAACTGGAACAGTCGGTGAGGGTTGTGCGCATCGAACGGGTGGGTTCTCGTGCAACGGGTGGCCGGCAGCAACAACGGACGAGGAGGAGTCGGTGAGCGTCCGGTCGAAGTTGAAGGTTGCCAAGAAGCGTGTTTCACGTGAAACCAAAGAGACCGAGGATCATGACAACGCAGTGGATGGGTCTGTCGGAGCTGGCGAGGTGCTCAAGCCGATGACCGAACAGAACTCCGGAGACGGGACGCCGTTCAGCGATTGGACACCGATAGCCGATGCCGCTGCCCGTGCCACCCAAGTACTTCATCCCCAGGAACTCAGTTTGCCGAAGCCAGCGCATCGCCGGGTCATCACCGTCGCCAACCAGAAAGGCGGGGTCGGTAAGACCACGAGCACGGTGAACCTCGCGGCGGCGCTGGCGCTGCACGGCTTGAAGGTGCTCGTGATCGACCTCGACCCACAGGGCAACGCGAGCACCGCGCTCGGGGTGGAGCATCGCGGCGAGGTGCCGTCCATCTACGATGTGCTGCTCGGCGAGATCTCCGTCAAGGAAGCGGCCGCGGTCAGCGATCAGTCGCCGAACCTGTGGTGTGTGCCCGCCACGATCGATCTCGCCGGTGCCGAGGTCGAACTGGTGACCATGGTGGCGCGCGAATCGCGATTGAAGACCGCGCTCACCGAGGAAGCGCTCGACGAGCTCTCCCCCGACTACGTCTTCATCGACTGCCCTCCCTCGCTCGGACTGCTCACGGTGAACGCGCTCGTGGCGGCCGAAGAGGTACTCATCCCGATCCAGTGCGAGTACTACGCGCTTGAGGGACTCGGCCAGCTGCTCAACAACATCGAGCTGGTGCGCGGGCACCTCAATACGAGCCTCGAGGTGTCGACGATCGTGCTCACCATGTACGACGGGCGCACCAAGCTCGCCGATCAGGTCACCAAGGATGTGCGCGACTACTTCGGGGACACCGTGCTGAGCACGGTGATCCCGCGCAGTGTGAAGGTCTCCGAAGCGCCGGGCTACGGGCAGACCGTGCTCGCTTACGATCCCGGTTCACGTGGCGCGATGAGCTATCTGGACGCCGCGAAGGAGATCGCCGTACAAGGTGGATCCGCGGACAATCAGGAGGCCGGGGAATGACGGAGCGCAAGGGTGGCCTCGGGCGTGGACTCGCGGCACTGATTCCCAGTGCTCCCCCGGAGGACGGATCTGCGGCACCCGCGGCGGAGCCGTCCAGTACGGCACCGAAGACCTCCACGGCGAAGGCGCCCGCATCGCAGGGCGAGCCCGCTTCTCCGGCGGAGCCGAGCGGCGAGGTAGCGGGCGCGGTCTACCGCGAGGTGCCGATCGATGCGATCACGACGAACCCGAAGCAGCCTCGTCAGGTGTTCGATGAGGAAGCGCTCACCGAGCTCTCCCACTCGATCCGCGAGTTCGGCCTGTTGCAGCCGATCGTGCTGCGGACCTTGCCGGACGAGAAGCTCGAACTCGTCATGGGTGAGCGCCGGTGGCGTGCGGCGAAGCAGGCGGGGCTGGACACGCTCCCCGCGATCGTGCGCGGTACCGCCGACGATGCGATGCTGCGCGATGCCCTGCTGGAGAACATCCACCGGGTGCAGCTGAACCCGCTCGAAGAGGCGGCGGCGTATCAGCAGCTGCTCGACGAGTTCGACGTGACTCACGATCAGCTCGCTTCGCGAATCGGACGCAGCAGGCCGGTCATCTCGAACACCATCCGCCTGTTGAAGCTCCCCCTCCCCGTGCAGCGCCGGGTCGCTGCTGGGGTGCTCTCCGCCGGTCATGCGCGGGCGCTGCTCAGCCTCGAGGATTCGGACATCGTGGACGACCTCGCCGCGCGGATCGTGGCGGAGGGACTTTCGGTGCGAGCGACCGAGGAAGCGGTCATGCTCGCGAAGTCGGGCCCGAAGCGGACGCAGAAGGCCCCGCCGAAGAAGATCGAGGTGCCCCGGGCGGGCGAGATAGCGGATGATCTCTCCGACCGCTTCGACACCAGGGTCAAGGTGGATGTCGGGCGGAAGAAGGGCAAGATCACCATCGAATTCGGCTCGGCGGATGATCTTGACCGGCTTCTCGACCTGATCGGCCCAAAAGAGACAAAATAGACCCGCAACCGGGATATCCGATCATACCGGCTCATTTTGTCACGGTGACAAATACGATCCGTGGTCGATATGTTCGGAGTGTGACAGGATGAGTTCAGGGATTTCACCTGATTCCTGCAGCGTTCCGGAGAGCTAATCTCGGGGACGTGAGCGAACGAGATCTGCGAGTCTCCGATGACGAACGCAACCACGTCGTCGGCTTGCTCGAGAAGGCAACCGGTCGCGGGATGATCGACCTGAACGAGTTCGCCGAGCGGAGTGCCACGGCGACGGCCGCCAAGACCCGGGGCGAGCTCAATGCCGTCCTCGTCGATCTGCCCGGGATGGTGCACAGCTCCGCGCCGGCCGGTGCGCGCGAGCAGACGCTGTCGTCTTCGATGACGCTGTTGAAACGAGACGGTGCCTGGACTCCCCCGCTGGAGCTGCACGTCCGGAACACGATGGCGACCACGATCCTCGACTTCCGTCAGGCCCTGATCAACTATCCGCGGTTGGTGATCGACTTCGACGTCTCGTTCGGCACCGTCCGGTTATGGCTCCCCGAACACGCGACGATCAACCTCGAAGGTTTCACGTGCACGATGGGGAACGTGGTCGGCAGGGGGCGCCCGGTGGAAACCGCGGAAACCCCGGGCGATCCACATTTCGTGATCACCGGCCAGCTGCGGATGTGCTCGCTGGTCGTGCACCGGAAGAAGTAGCTTTCAGCGGCCCAGCGCTGACCTGGCGGCCGCGCGGGCCTCCGCCGGGGTTCGGGTCCGTAAAGCCTCCCGTGCGGCCGTCACACAGGCACTGTGGGCGTGTTTCACCAGCTCGGCGCCGACGGCGTTGAGGGCGATCGGGGTCATGGAAAGGCTGGTCGCGCCCAGCCCGACGAGGACGCAGGCGAGCAGCGGATCGGCGGCGGCTTCCCCGCAGACACCGACCGGCTTACCGGCCGCCCGCCCCGCGGTACCGGTCAGTTCGACCAGGCGCAGCAGCGCGGGCTGCCACGGATCACCGAGCGCGGCCAGCGTTCCGAGCTGACGGTCCGCCGCCATCGTGTACTGGGTGAGGTCATTGGTGCCGATGGAGACGAAGTCCACGATCTCGAACAGTTCCCCGGCCTGCAGCGCGGCCGAAGGGATCTCGATCATCACGCCGACGCGCCGGATCCTCGCCGCGCGAGCGCGTTCGGCGAACCACGAGGCCTCCTCGGTCGTTGCGATCATCGGAGCCATGACCGAATCCCCGCCCGCGGCATGGATCGCGTGGAGCTGCCGGTCGAGTAGTTCCGGTTGATGCTGACGGGCCATGCGGAGTCCGCGCACGCCGAGCGCGGGGTTCGGTTCCGCCTCGGCGGGCAGGAAGGTCAGCGGCTTGTCCGCACCGGCATCGAGGGTCCGCACGATGCATGGTTTCCCGTGAAACACCGCGATGATGGCGCGGTACATCTCTGCCTGCTCCTCGACCGTGGGCTCGGATTCCATTGCCAGGTAACAGAATTCGGTCCGGAAAAGGCCCACTCCCTCGGCCGGGGAATCCGCCGCCTTGATCGCGTCCGCAGCCGAGCCGATGTTGGCGAGCAGTGGGACGCGCACGCCGTCGCTGGTGGCCCCGGCACCGTTCCACTCCGGCGTGCTCGTACTGGGCGCGGCTTCCGCTTCGGCCTCGGTCACCACCTCGACAAGACCGGTCTCCCCGTCCACGCGCAGATAGTCCGCAGTCAGGTCGAGGGCCCCGGTACAGCCGACGACCGCGGGGATGCCGAGTGCGCGGGCGATGATCGCGGTGTGCGAGGTGGGCCCGCCCTCCTCGGTGACGATCGCGAGCACCGTCGCCGAGTCCAGGGCCGTCGTATCCGCGGGGGCGAGTTCGCGGGCCAGCAGCACGTGCGGGGTCTCCAGTTCCGGCACAGCGCTGGACTGCGCCCCGGTGAGCTCCTCGATGATCCGGTCGCGCACATCCCGGAGGTCACCGGTGCGTTCGGCCAGGTAACCACCGGCCTCGGCGAGCCCATCGATGAACTGCTCTGCGGCGTCCCATACCGCGCGGGCCGCGGGCAGTCCCTGTTCGGTGACCAGTTCCTCCGCGGTGCCCAGCAGCGAGGGATCGGTCGCCATCACCGCGGTCATGTCGAGGATGTCGCGCACTTCTCCGGTCGCCAGCGCCGCCTTGTCGGTCAGCGCGGCGGCGACCAGGTCCGCGGCCGGATGGATGCGCGCGGCCTCCTCGCGGTAGTCGAGCGGCTTCGGATACCGCGCGGGCTGTCCGATGCTGACCCGTGCTGGCTCCTGGAGGCGCAGCACCGGTCCCGCGGCCCGCCCAGGGCTCGCCGGGACCCCGTGCGCCGCCTGCTGCTCGACCGTCATGCCTGCTGAGGGTACTCGTGAGCGGTTGTGTTGGTTCTAGCCAACACTTCCGCTCACGAGCACGTGTAGTAGCGGACTCCCTCGTGCTCCTCGCCGGTGAGCTCACCACGGGCGACGAGCAGATCCAGGTGCGATCTCGTCTCGAGCACGGCCAGCATGGCGTTGAAGACGTCCAGATCGCTCAGGGCGCGCTCGCGGCGGGTCCAGGTGAGCTTGGCCGCCGATTCCGCACTGGTCCTGGCTCCCGCACGTACGGTGTCGTAGGTGACCTCGAGCCGGGCGCGGTGGTGTTCCAGCAGCTCGTCGGCCCGCTTGTGCACGCTGCTAGTCACCGGTCCGTGCGCGGGAAGTAGCCAGGTGTCGGGGAGTTCGCGGATCCGCCGCAGCGATTCGAGGAAGTCCCCGAGTGGCAGCCGCGGGGTGCGCGGTTCGAGCGCGATGGAGGGGGTGATGTGCGGGAGCACGTGATCCCCGGCGAACAACAGCCCGTTCGCCGCATCGCGGAACACGATATGGCCGCTGGTGTGTCCCGGCGTGTGCACGACTTCGAGGTCGTACGCGCCGACCGGGACCCGCTCCCCCGCCGCGAGCCACCGGTCCGGGGACGGCCACTCCGCGGGATCGACCGCGGTGTCGCCGACCATCTCGATGAACTTCGCGGTGATCTCGGTGGCTCCGGTGCCGCGGAGCAGGTGCTGCTGGGTGATCATCGGGCTCTTGTCGGCCCGCTGCAGTGCCTCGATGGTCGGGCGCTCCTCCGCACCGAGTGCGATCGGGGTGCCGTGTTCGGCGCGCACGTGAGTGCCGAGGTTGTAGTGGTCCTTGTGCGCGTGGGTGATCAGGAACTCGCGGATGTGCGCGGTATCCGAACCGAGCTCGGTGAGGACCGTGTCGAGCTGGGCGCGTGCCTCAGCGACCCCCCACCCCGAGTCGATCAACGTGAACCCGTCGCCGTCGCGGATCGCGTACACGTTCACCGCACGCAATCCGTCGTTCGGCATCGGTAACGGGATCCGGAACACTCCCTCGGTGACCTCGTACGAACCGGGTTGTGCCCATGCGTTCCTGCTGGCGTTCTCGGCCACTGTGCCGCCCTGCCTTTCTCGCGTCCCGCAAGATACGGTACCTACCAGGTGGTATGAAGGAGGCCACAGTGCGAGATGACCACGTACGGGCATCGGACGAGGAACGCGAAGCGACGCTCGAGGTCCTCAAGGAAGCCATGGCGAACGGCATGCTGGACATCAACGAGTTCGATGAGCGTTCGGCGCGGGTCATGGCTTCGCGGACCAGGGGCGAACTCGCCGAGGTCGTCGCCGATCTGCCGATCACGGGTGGTGCTCCGACCCCCGAGGACAACCGGACCGTCGAGTTCACCGGAACCTTCAACTCGGTGAAGCGCAAAGGCGATTGGGATGTCCCCCGCCGGATCATGATCCGGAAGAACATGGGGTCCACCGAGCTCGACTTCACCGAAGCGAACATCGCGCACCCGGTCGTCGATATCGAGATCGAGGTCAACGGCGGATCGCTGCAAATGCGGGTGCCGGACGAGGCCAGCGTCGACTTCAACGGTGTCGAGCTCACCCTCGCCAGTGCCGAAGACCACCGGAAAAGGCCGCCACAGCAAGGAAAACCACACTTCCGGCTCACCGGAGCGATGCGCGTGGGCTCCATCGAGGTGCGTGGCCGGCCATGGCGACCGTTCACCCGCAAACGGTGATTTGTCGACATATCGTTTTGTTTTCACTGGGTGTCGGACCAGACTGATGTCGTGCCACAGCCACTGACACCGGCCCTGCCACCCGGTTCGCTTCGAGAACAGGATCAGCCGAAGCTGACCGTGGACGGGGACGTGGTTTTGCGTCCCTGGCGGGAATCCGATGTATCGGTTGCGCGAAAGCCTTTGACTGCCCCGAAACTCAGCAGTGGAACCAGCGCAGGATGGACAGTGCGGACGAGTCGCGGGACCGGATCGCGAACTGGGAAACCGCCTGGGAACGGGAAATCGCCGCCCGTTGGGCGATCGCGCGCACGGATCGCGTGCTCGGCCAGATCGGTCTGCGCCGGATGCGCTGCCCCAAGCATCCGCGGAACTCTCCTACTGGCTGCTCCCCGCGGCGCGTGCCCTGACCCGATGGGTGTTCGCCGATCCCGGATTCACCCGCACGCTCATGCACACCACCGGAAACCTCGCCTCCTGCCGGGTCGCTGCCAAGAACGGGTTCGCCCTCGGAGGGACCAGCAGAGCGCCGCACCTGCACGCGGACGGTTGGCAGACGTCCATCCATTCCTTGCTGTGCACCGATGATGCTCCCGGTTAGGGAACGGACTCTGGCTGATCCGCACTACCCTGGCGCGCAACATGTCGCGGTCCGAGACGAGGCCGTAATGCGAGTGATCCGGTCCCCAGCGTGATCCTGTCGATAAGAAGGCCGAGAGCGGCTGACCGGAGATGTGGCACTGGCCCCGAAACAGCAGTTGGGGTGCTCCCCGAAACCGGGAAACACCCCGACTGCACTGCAAGAGCTTTCTGTGGAGCGGATGACGGGAATCGAACCCGCATTCTCAGCTTGGGAAGCTGATGTTCTGCCATTGAACTACATCCGCAAGACGCTCCCGATCATATACCGCTGCCTCGAGCCGGTGAACGGCGGCCCCGCCGCAAGCAGTCGACTACTTAGAGTCAATTTTTTGGTGATTTGATTACGGGGCGATACCGTTTTTGAGTGACGAACCCCAAATAGGGTGGTTCTTCCGAGCACTCCGAGTAAGGTACAGCTCGGAACAGTCACCGCCGGTGTACGGGTCGATGTGAATATTGCGGGTCCGAACCTGATGGACGCGTCGGCCCGAGTGCGTGGCACGAGCGTCCCGCGCTCGAACTGAGGTGACGCCGTAGGTGGCGTCCGGTGCGGGGCACGAGGACAGAGGGAGACCCTTGGCAACTGTTCGAGCAGAGAAGATCTACAAGGTGTTCGGGCGCCGCGCGCGTGATGCCGTGCACCAGCTGGAGTCGGGCGCGAGTCGCTCGGATCTGGCTGCCGCGGGCACCACTGCCGCGGTCATCGACGCGTCGTTCGAGGTGGCCGACGGCGAGATTTTCGTGGTGATGGGCCTTTCGGGCTCGGGGAAGTCGACGTTGATCCGCATGCTGAACGGCTTGCTTCCGGCGACTTCGGGGGATGTCTACATCAACGATGAGGACATCACGAAAATGTCGCAGCGCCAGATCCGGGAAATGCGTCAGCGCCGGATGAGCATGGTGTTCCAACATTTCGCGTTGTTCCCGCACCGCTCCGTGTTGGATAACGCGGCGTATGCCTTGGAGATACAGGGAGTCGAGAGGGAAGCGCGGCGGGCCAAGGCCAAGGAGGCGCTCGGCCTGGTCGGTCTGGATGGCTGGGAGAACCACCTTCCCGATCAGCTTTCCGGTGGTATGCGCCAGCGGGTTGGGCTTGCCCGCGCGCTCGCCGCGGACACCGACATCCTGTTGATGGACGAGGCGTTCAGCGCGCTCGATCCGCTGATTCGCCGGGACATGCAGGATCAGCTGCTTTCGCTGCAGGCGGAGCTGGGCAAGACGATCATCTTCATCACTCACGATCTGAACGAGGCGATGCGTCTCGGCGACCACATCGCGGTGATGCGGGAGGGCCGGATCGTGCAGATCGGCACGGCCGAGGACATCCTCAACGATCCGGCGAACGACTATGTCGCCCAGTTCGTGCAGGACGTGGACCGGGCGAAGGTGCTCAGCGCGACCTCGGTGATGGAGCGGCCGACCTCGACGATCGGGGCGAATTCGGGTCCGCGTGCCGCGCTGAAGGTGATGCGCGAAATGCAGCACACCGCCATTTTCGTGGTGGACAGGCAGGGAACGCTGCTCGGTGTCGTCGAGGACGAGGCGGCAGCGGAGGCGGCGCGCAACGGCGCGGAAACGGTCGAGGGCATCATCTCGAACGATATTCCCGAAGTAGGCCCGGAAACCGCCGTCTACGAACTGTTCATTCCGTCCGCGGAGAGCAGGCTTCCGCTCGCGGTCGTGGACGAGGACCGGAAGCTGCTCGGCATCGTGCCAAGGGCCACGCTGCTGGCCGCGCTCGGGCAGAACGCCAAGCCGGTGGAGAACGTGAGGGAGGATGCCAATGCGTGAGCTACTCCTCGCAGAGGCCGGCTGGCATGTGCCGCAGCTGAACGTCGGCGGCTGGTTCAGCGCGATCGTGGACTGGATACGGAACAATGTCGGACCACTGCTTGATTTCATCAATCTGATCGTCCAGTCCTGTGTGGACGCCGTCGTCTGGGTGCTCACGCTGCTGCCCAGCTGGGCGATGGTGGTCGTATTCGGGTTGATCGCGCTGCTGGTTCGGGGCTGGAAATTCGGGATCGGCGCGCTGATCGGATTCGCGCTCATCGACAGTCTCCGTGCATTCGACAATGCGATGGACTCGCTCTCCCAGGTGATCGTTTCCGGCGTAGTGGCGGTTGTGATCGCGGTACCACTGGGAATTCTCGCCGCACGCAGCGCTCGGGCCAGCCGGATCATCAAACCGGTCATGGATTTCATGCAGACATTGCCGCAGTTCGTGTACCTGATTCCGGTGATCTTCTTCTTCTCGATCGGTGCGGTCCCCGGTGTGATCGCGACGGTCGTGTTCGCCCTGCCGCCCGGTGTTCGGTTGACCGAACTGGGAATCCGCCAGGTGGACAAGGAAATGGTCGAAGCCGGTGAGGCTTTCGGCGCACCGAGCGGAAAAATTCTGCGCGGTATTCAGATTCCGCTCGCGATGCCTTCGATCATGGCCGGTATCAACCAGGTCATCATGATGTCGCTTTCCATGGTCGTCATCGCGGGCATGGTCGGCGCACCGGGGCTTGGCAGCCAGGTTTTCGGTGCGGTGCAGCAATTGCAACTGGCGAACGGATTCAATGGCGGACTTGCCGTGGTCATTCTCGCCATCTACTTGGACCGGTTGACCTCGTCGTTCGGTGACCGGTCCGCAGTCTCGCGCGCCGCGCGCGTCGCGAGCAAGGTCTGACCGGGCAACCGGATCAAGACCGCTCATCTGGAAGGAGAACCTGAAGTGCCGAGAAAGAAACGGGTTGGCTGGTTCGCCGGGCTGACCGCGATGCTGCTCGCCGTCGTGATGGTGTCGACGGCCTGCGGTAAGCAGTCGACGAATTCCCAAGGCACCGGCGGCCAAGACAAGAAGATCAACATCGCCTACATCGCCTGGGACGAGGACATCGCTCTGTCCAATCTGTACAAGGCGGCGCTGATGAAGGCGGGGTGGAAGAAGGACGACATCAAGCTCCAGGAGCTGGATGCCGCGCCGATCTTCCAGAGCCTGTCGACCGGTAAGTCGGATCTCTTCCTCGACGCCTGGCTGCCCATCACGCACAAGAGCTACTGGGACCAGTACGGCAAGCAGCTCGAGGACCTCGGGACCTGGTATGACAACGCCACCCTCGGGCTCGCGGTCCCCGACTATGTCAAGGACGTGAAGTCCATCGCGGACCTCAAGGAGCACGCCGGTGAGTTCGGCGGGCAGATCGTCGGTATCGACAACGGTGCCGGTGAGATGAAGGTCGTGCGAGAGAAGGCCATGCCGCAGTACGGCCTCGACGGTCCGATGAAGCTCTCCTCGTCCTCGACCGCCTCCATGCTCGCCGCGGTGGAGAAGGCCGTGAACGAGAAGAAGCCGGTGGTGGCCACCCTGTGGAAGCCGCACTGGGCCTACACCCGGTACAAGCTGCACGACCTCGAGGACCCGAAGGGCGCGATGGCGCAGCACGAGAAGATTCACGCCGTCGGGCGCAAGGACTTCGGCAAGGACTTCCCGAACCTGGAGAAGTCGCTGAAGGGCATCAAACTCGATGACAAGCAGCTGGGCACCCTGGAGGACATGGTGCACAGTGCGGGTTCGAACGCCGATGCGCAGCTGAAGGCCGCGCAGCAGTGGATGGACAAGAACCCGGACTTCGTGAAGCAGCACCTGAGCAACCTGTAACCGCTGGGTTCGCACAACGGGGCCGCATCCGCACATCGGATGCGGCCCCGTTTACGCTGGGCATCGTGTTGCTCAGCGATCGAGATCTGCGCGCCGAATACGAGAGCGGTCGGCTCATCCTCGACCCGTTCGACGAGGCCATGCTGCAGCCGTCGAGTATCGACGTGCGGCTCGACCGGTATTTCCGGGTGTTCGACAATTCCCGCTATACCCACATCGACCCGGCACAGTGTCAGGACGAGCTGACCTCGCTGGTGGAGACTCCGTCCGAGGAACCGTTCGTACTGCACCCCGGGGAGTTCGTGCTCGGCTCGACGTTCGAGCGGGTCACCCTGCCCGATGATCTGGCTGGCCGGCTGGAGGGAAAGTCCTCGCTGGGGCGGTTGGGGCTGCTGACTCATTCCACGGCGGGATTCATCGACCCGGGGTTCACCGGGCACATCACCCTCGAGTTCTCCAATGTGGCCAATCTGCCGATCACGCTGTGGCCGGGGATGAAGATCGGCCAGCTGTGCATCCTGCGCCTGTCGAGCGCGGCGGAGGCCCCCTACGGTTCGGAGAGCGCGGGTTCGCGGTACCAGGGGCAGCGCGGGCCGACCCCGTCCCGGGCCCACCTGAACTTCCACCGGGTGGACACGAACCGTTAGAGCGGTACCTCCGCGGTCAGCATGTGTCCATCGCTGCCGGTGATCTCTCCGCCGGACTCGCCGATCGTGCGCAGCCCGGCGCGCGCCTCGTTCGCGGTGAGGTCGATGAGCACCTCGGTGGTCGGTGCCGTGCGGATCCGCGCGAGTGCGCCGCGGGCCGCGTGGCCGGTCTCGGTGAGCTGCCCGAGTGCTTCCCGGGCGGTCCGCAACCGTTCGATGGCGGTGTCCAGCAACGGAAACAGCGCCTCGCTGTTGCCCTCGCACATGGCGCGCACCAGTTCCGGGCGGGTTCCGGCGACCCGGGTGGCGTCCCCGAACGAACCCGCGGCCAACCGCAGCGCGAGCGGGCCGGTCCGCTCCCCCAGTGCGGCGAGCACCTCGGCGAAGACGTGCGGGAGATGGGAGATCGCTGCGACGGCCGTGTCGTGCGCATCCATCCCGGAGGGCACCACCCTTGCCCCGCAGGCGAGCGCGAAGGCACACACCTCGCGCAGCAGTTCGAGATCGGTGTCCTCCTCGAGGCATACCACCCAGCGGGCCCCGCGCAGCAGCGTGCCCGAACCGGCGGACCAGCCCGATTCGGCTGTTCCGGTCATCGGGTGCCCGCCGACAAAGCGGGTCCGCGGAGCAAGACGCCGGACGAGTGCGTACACCGGGGCCTTCACGCTGACCACATCGGTGAGCCGCACCCCGGGCGCGTGCTCGTGCACGGCGGGCAGCACATCCTCGAGCGCGGGAAGCGGAACGGCGAGGCAGACCAGCGCCTCTCGTTCGGCCGCCGCGCGCAGTGCCTCGGCGGTGCCGAGCACGGTGAACCCCTCGGCGCGCGCGGCCGCGGCATCGGCCTCGGAGGCGGTCGCCCCCCAGCAGTCGATCCCGGCAGAGGCCGCGGCGCGCAGCACCGAGCCGCCGATCAGTCCGAGTCCGAGCACACACAATGGCCGCATGGGCCCATCCTGCCCGCACCTCAATTTGGAGGTTCTTGGTGGCCGGTGCCTTCCCCGATCAGGGGCACGACCAATACGGTGTGCGGATGGTGTCGAGTGAACCGTTGACCGGGTTCGCGATAGCCGCCGTGCTCGAGGACGGCCGGTGGCGATGCAGCGTGCTCGAGGATGGGCTCGAAGAACTCGACGCGGCGATCGACGAACTGCGCAAACTGCGTTCGACGGGCGCCGTGTTCGGGATGCTCGCGGTGGACGACGAATTCTTCATTCTGCTGCGACCGAGCCCGCAGGGTGTCGCCACGGTGCTCTCCGATGCGGCCGCCGCGCTGGATTACGACATCGCCGCGGATGTGCTCGATCTGCTGCGCGCCGAACCCCCGGAGGACGAGGACGACGAGATCTGGCCCGCGGGGGATCTCGCGCTGCTGGCCGACCTCGGCCTTCCCGAGGCGGAGATGCAGGTGATCGTGGACGAGGTGGACCTGTATCCGGACGAGCAACTGCGCATGGTCGCGCAGCGGTGCGGATTCGCCGACGAGTTCGACAACGCCCTGGAGCGCATCAGTTCGTGAAGCCGAGACCGGAGGACGAGACGCTGCTGCGCGAGGCCATCGAAGCCGCGCGCGCGGCGGAGCGCACCGGGGATGTGCCGATCGGTGCCGTGCTCGTGGACTCCGGCGGTACCCGGCTGGCCCGCACCTGCAATGCCCGCGAGGCACTCGGGGATCCCACCGCGCACGCCGAGATCCTTGCCCTGCGGGAGGCCGCCTCCATCCACGGGGACGGTTGGCGGCTCTCCGGGTGCACCCTCGCGGTCACCGTCGAACCGTGCACCATGTGCGCCGGTGCGATCGTGGCCGCGCGAGTGGAACGGGTGGTGTTCGGCGCGTGGGAACCGCGTACCGGCGCGGTCGGCTCGCTCTGGGATGTGCTCCGGGACCGGCGGCTCAACCACCGCACCGAGGTGGTCGGCGGGGTGTTCCAGGACGAATGCGCTGAGCTGCTCGAACGGCACTTCGCCGCGCACCGGTAGGGGTGCTCGGTGCGCATCGGTCCTCCGGTACCCTGGTCGGCGGTAGCGTGTCCGAGCGGCCGAAGGAGCTCGCCTCGAAAGCGAGTGAGGGGAAACCCTCCGTGGGTTCAAATCCCACCGCTACCGCAGCGAACCCCCGGCGGATGTTCCGCCGGGGGTTTTTACTGTGCTCGGACACCCGTTTCGGCTAGGTTTGGGCGATCTCGACCGGGAGGAGCTGGGGTATGTCGATCGCGAACCTCGCCGACGATGAGTTTCTCCGGCTTGCCGATCCGTTCCGCAGGGAACTGTTCGCGCACTGCTATCGAATGCTCGGTTCGGTGCACGACGCCGAGGATCTCGTCCAGGAGACCTATCTGCGGGCCTGGCGCGCCTACGGCCGGTTCGAGGGACGTTCCTCACTGCGCACCTGGTTGCACACGATCGCGACCAAGGCCTGTCTCAGCGCGCTCGACGGCAAACGGCGCAGGCCCATGCCGGTGGACCTCGGTGCGCACGCCGATCCGGACCGGGTGCCCGTGCAGGACACCGAACTGCCCTGGCTCGAACCGGTCGCCGATGCGCGGGTGGCCGATCCGGAGGCGGCGGCGACCGAGCGCGAGGGACTCCGGCTCGCCCTGATCGCGGCCATGCAGTACCTGCCGCCGCGCCAGCGGGCCGTGCTGATCCTGCGCGAGGTGCTGCAGTGGAAGGCCGCCGAGGTCGCCGAGCTGCTGGACACCTCGGTGGCCGCGGTGAACAGCATGCTGCAGCGCGCCCGGGCCCAGCTGGCCGAGGTCACGCCGAGCTACGACGGGGTGCGCGAACCGGCCGAACAGCAGCGGCGCGAGCTGCTCGACCGGTACGTCGCCGCCTTCGAGCGCAAGGACATCCCCGAGCTCGTGGAACTGTTCAGCGCGGACATCGTGTGGGAGATGCCGCCCTATCCGGAGTGGTACCTCGGCCCCGAGGCGGTCGGTACCCATCTGCGGCTGCGCTGCCCCGGTGGCCCCGGGCTGATCCGGATGGTTCCGATCGCGGCGAACGGGCGGACCGGTTTCGCCCAGTACATCCATCTCGACGGCGCATTCCGGGCGTTCAACCTGCAGGTGCTCACCCTGGGCCCGAACGGGATCGCCCATGTCGCGAACTTCCGCTCCCCCGAGCTGTTCGCCCACTTCGAGCTCCCAGAAACCCTGGACTGACCAGGGCAAACGGGTGCTCGTGCGCGGTTGTGTTGGTTCTAACCAACACAACCGCTCACGACTGTTTCCGCAGGCTTGCCCGGCCGCCCGCGCCGACCGGGGCGGAGGACTCCGCTCCCCGCTGCTGGACATCGGTGAGCGCGTCGGCGTCGGCTTTGGGGATGAACCGGCCGCCGAGGGTTTCCACGACCGGTGGGAGCAGGGCCCGCACGAGTTTGACGGCGAGTAGCCATGGCGGGACGTGCACGGTGCGCGAACGGCGTTCCACCGCGTCCGCAAACGCTTGCACGGCTACTTTGAGTGGATAGGTCTTGCTGAGCGGGCCGAGCGCGTTGCGGCGCAGTGGCCCGAACACGGGGTGCTCGTCCGCGCCGGACACGATGTCGGTGGCGATCCAGGTCGGGTGTGCGACGCCCACACTCACCCCGAAGTGACGTACCTCGGCGCGCAGGGTGTTGCCGAAGGCCTCGACGCCCGCCTTGGCGGCGTTATAGGGCGCATTGCCCGGAATGTGCAGTACCGCGGCCATGGAGGACACGATCAGGCAGTACCCGCGGGATTCGATCAGATGCGGAAGTGCGACCCGGACCGTGCGCCACACGCCGAGCAGATCGATCTCGACGACCCGTTCGAAGGCCTCCGGGTCGATGGAGCGGATGAACCCGGCCGCGGCGATCCCGGCGTTGGCCAGCACCACATCGATGCGCCCGTAGCGTTCGGCGACCTCTCCGATGGCCCGTTCGAGCGCGGCCCAGTCGGTCACGTCCGCTTCCCAGGCCTGCGAATCGCGCCCGCAGCGGGCGGCCACCTCGCGCAGCTGCTCACCCTCGAGCCCGACGAGCGCGAGCTTGGCCCCGCGCGCGGCGAGCTCCTCGGCGACACCCGCGCCGATCCCCCGGGCCGCGCCGGTGATGAGCACGACCTTGTCGCGCACGTCTGTCTTCTTGTCCAGCAGCATGACGCCCTCCTGCCTTCGGATGCGGCAACCATAGCGGAACTTACCGCCAGTAAGCTACTGGCGGGTTATGAAATGCGCACGGAACCGGTGGTGTTGGCCTGGACATGACTAATGCAAACAGTCCGGCCCTCGGCCGGGTCGGTGTCTTCGGGTTCTGGTTCAACTTCGAGCGCTACGAGCGGACTGAGCTGGGCGAACTCGCCGCCGAGCTGGAGGAGCTCGGCTACGGGGCGCTGTGGCTCGCCGCGGCCAAGGCCGAACTCGGGCTCGCCGGCCCAGTGCTCGAGGCCACCAAGAAGTTCGTGTTCGCCACCGGGATCATCAACGTCTGGAGCGAGCAGGCGAGCACCCTGGTCCAGGCCTACCAGGAGGCACCGCACCGGGACCGGCTGCTGCTCGGTATCGGCGCGGGGCACCGGGAGAGCAACAGCGCGCAGGGATACGCGACCCCGCGAACCGCGGTGATCAACTACCTCGACGAGCTCACCGCGATTCCGTCCGGGCAGCTGGCGCTGGCCGCGCTGGGGCCGCGCATGCTCGCCCTCGCCGCGGAGCGCACGCTCGGCCCGCACCCCTACCTGATCAATCCGGAGTACACCGCGAGTGCCCGTGAGGCGATCGGTTCCGGTCCGGCGCTGCTTCCCGAACAGAAGGTGGTGCTGGAGACCGATCCGGAACGGGCACGCACGATCGCGCGCTCCGGGATCGCGATGTATCTCGGGCTGGAGAACTATCTGGCGAACCTGCGCAGGCTCGGGTTCGCCGAGGAGGACTTCGCCGATGGGGGCAGTGACCGGCTGGTCGACGCTCTTGTCGGCTGGGGCGACGAGAACGCGGTCGCCGCGCGGGTCCGCGCCCACCTGGATGCGGGCGCAGACCATGTTTCGGTGCAGGTGCTCACCGAGGACGGCGACCCGAGGCCGGGCTACCGGGCGCTCGCACCCGCGTTGACCGAGCTCTAGGCGGACGCCTTCGTCAACTGGTCGAGCTGGGCCTCGGTCAGCGTGATCCGGGTGCTGCGCAACAGTTCGGGTAACTGCTCGAGGTTGCGCGCACTCGCGATCGGCGCCAGGATCGCCGGCTGAGCGCGCAACCAGGCGAGTGCGATCGCGGTCGGCGTGCAGCCGTGTTCCGCGGCGACCTCGCCGAGTGCGTCGAGCACCTTGTTGCCGCGCTCGTCGTCGTATTTGCGCACCCTTTCCACCCGGCGCTGCGCACTGGACGTTCCGCCCTTGCGGTGTTTTCCGGTGAGGAATCCAGCGGCGAGTGCGAAATACGGGAATACGGCGAGTTCCCGTTCCGCGGCGATGTCCGCGAGACCGGATTCGTAATCGACGCGCTCGACCATGTTGTAATGCGGCTGCAGCGCCACATACCTGGCCAATCCATCGCGTTCAGAAATATCGAGTGCGGAATTCAGCCGATCCGGAGTGAAATTCGATGCGGCGATGTGCCGGACTTTACCCGCGCGCACGAGTTCGTCGAACGCGGAAAGGGTTTCCTCCTGCGGGGACTGTTCGTCGTCCCAGTGCGCGTAGTACAGGTCGATGTAGTCGGTTCGCAGTCGCCGCAAGGAATCCTCGACTGCGGCGTGGATGTTCACCTTGCCGAGTCCGTGGCGGCCCTCGAGCATGCCGACCTTGGTCGCGAGGATGACCTTGTCCCGGTTTCCCCGGCTCGCGAACCATTCGCCGAGTACGGTTTCGGATTCCCCACCACTGTGCCCGTCCACCCACGCGGAATAGACGTCGGCGGTGTCGATGAAGTTGCCGCCCGCTTCCAGGAATGCGTCCAGTACCGCGAAGGACTGCTCCCGGTCCGCAGTCCAGCCGAAAACATTTCCCCCGAGGTTGAGTGGAAATACGTCGAGATCGGTGCGTGGTATAAGCGCCATATCCACCAACCTACACCGGGTCCAGGATATGGTCGCGGGAAATAGCGGGCCGCAGGCCGGCGTTGTGCGCGGTATGACACCAGCTATCGAACGTGTGGGAGTTTTCGCGCCCTGGCCGGAGCTCGCCGCGTACGGAGCGGAGCTACCGGATCTGGCTGCCGAGCTCGAACAGCTCGGCTACGGCGCGCTGTGGGCGAGCGTCGCGCAGGCCGATCTCGGGATTGCCGAGCCGATTCTGGGTGCTACCAAGGAATTCGTGTTCGCCACAGGGATCGTGAACATCTGGACCGAGTCGCCAGCCGAACTGATTTCCGCCTTCCACGCGAGTCCGTACCGGGATCGGTTACTGCTCGGTATCGGGGCGGGGCACCGGGAACGCAATACCGGACAGGGATATTCGACACCGAAGACGGCGATCGGCGAATACCTGGACAAGCTCACCGATATTCCCGCGGCCCAGCTCGTACTGGCCGCGCTCGGCCCGCGCATGCTCGAACTCGCAGCCCGGCGTACTGCGGGAGCACACCCGTATCTGGTCGTGCCGGAACACACGGCGGCAGCGCGCGAGATCCTCGGCGCGGGGCCGTTGCTGGCGCCCGAGCAGAAGGTGGTGCTGGAGACCGATCCCGCTACCGCGCGAGCCATCGCGCGCAAACGTGTGGTGCCGTATCTGGGACTGGAGAACTACGTGGCGAACTTCCGCAGGTTCGGATTCGGTGAACAGGACTTCGCCGAAGGGGGCAGCGACCGGCTCATCGATGCGCTCGTCGTCTGGGGCGGCGAGGAAGCGATCACCCGGCGAGTGCGTGCGCACCTCGACGCGGGAGCCGATCAGGTCGCCGTGCAGGTGCTGACCGGGGACGGCGAGCCGCGATCCGCCTATCGCGCGCTCGCACCGGCGTTGACAGCGCTGTGACGTTCAGTCTTCGATCTCCACGGGACCGCTGAACAGAACGTGGTCGGCGAGCCGGGGATCGGGAACCTTGCCATAGAGCTCGGCGCACTCGGTCGTATTGCCGTCGATCGTCACGGCATAGTGGCTTGCGCCGTTCTCGTCGGAGCGAATCGGACGGAAGTAGCCGGACCGGACGGACCTGCGTGGGAAGTAATGCTTCCCGTCCAGCACAAGGGTTTCGGAGCTTTCGGCGAGTACCTCGCCATTGAGGCGCGCTATGGTCATACTCACACGTTATCTCGGTCACGTAGCTGTTCGCCAGTGGACTTTGACCCTGGGTCGATGCGCTGGGCCTCCGGGTACGATCTGGCCAAAAGACCCATCTTGAAGACACTGTCGGCCGCCCGAGGAGGACGTTCGAAATGCCCATCGCAAGCCCCGAGGTCTACGCGGAGATGCTGGATACGGCGAAGCGCGGTCAGTTCGCCTTCCCGGCCATCAATGTCACATCCTCGGAGACACTGAACGCAGCGCTGCGCGGGTTCGCCGATGCCGAAAGCGATGGGATCATCCAGGTCTCCACGGGCGGCTCGGAATTCGCGTCCGGGACCAAGGTCAAGGACATGGTCGTCGGCTCCAGCGCGCTCGCCGAGTTCGCGCACGTGGTCGCGAAGCAGTACCCGGTGAACATCGCGCTGCACACCGACCACTGCCCTAAGGACAAGCTGGACGGGTTCGTCCGCCCGCTGATCGCGCTGTCCGCCGAGCGGGTGCGCGCCGGGCAGAACCCGCTTTTCCAGTCGCACATGTGGGACGGTTCGGCGATCGACCTGGACGAGAACCTGGAGCTCGCCAAGGGCCTGCTCGCGGATTCGGCGGCGGCGAACATCGTGCTCGAGGTGGAGATCGGCGTCGTCGGCGGTGAAGAGGACGGCGTCGCGAACGAGATCAACGAGAAGCTGTACACCGCCGAGGGCGACTTCGTGAAGACGATCGACGCGCTCGGTTCCGGGGAGAACGGCCGCTACCTGCTCGCCGCGACCTTCGGAAACGTGCACGGGGTCTACAAGCCGGGCAACGTGAAGCTGCGTCCCGATGTGCTCAAGCGCGGCCAGCAGGTCGCCTCGGAGAAGCTGGGGCTCGCCGCCGATTCGAAGCCGTTCGACCTGGTGTTCCACGGTGGTTCCGGCTCGCTGCCCGAGGAGATCACCGAGGCCGTCTCCTACGGCGTGGTGAAGATGAACATCGACACCGACACCCAGTACGCGTTCACCCGGCCGATCGCCGGGCACATGTTCGGCAACTACGACGGGGTGCTCAAGATCGACGGCGAGGTCGGCAACAAGAAGGCCTACGACCCGCGCAGCTACCTCAAGGTCGCCGAGCAGGCCATGGCCGACCGGGTCGCGCTCGCCTGCTCGAACCTCGAGTCGGCGGGCCGCGCGGTCGCCAAGTAGGCGCGTACACCGATGATGTCGAAGCGGTTCGTCGGCGCTGTGGTCGTCGTGCTGCTCCTGCTCGGGGTGTGCAGCGGGCTGCTGGCTCTGCTGTGATCCGGTTGGGGCAGGATTGCCGGTATGACACACGGCAACCTGCTCGGACCGGACCCGACCCTGCTCCCCGCGCGCGAGGAGCCGACGGCGCGCCTTGCCGGCGGTGAGGACCCTGCCGCCGTGGTGGCCGCGTACCCGGACTTCAGCGCGGCCTGGGCGCAGCTCGCCGAAGGGGCGCTCGAACGCGGTGACGTGGTGGCCGCGTACGCCTATGCGCGTACCGGCTATCACCGTGGACTCGACCAGTTGCGCGGCTCCGGGTGGAAGGGCTTCGGCCCGGTGCCCTGGTCACACGAACCGAACCGCGGATTCCTGCGCGCGGTCGGTGCCCTCGCCAGGGCCGCCCAGCGGATCGACGAGATCCACGAATACGACCGCTGCCGCGAACTGCTCGCCGACTGCGACCCTGAAGCACTCATCGAACTCGACCTGTGAAAGCTGCAGCATACAGCTAATCCACAAGTCTCTGAGCTGGCAAAACGACCCCTCGTGAGTGAAAGTGTTGGTTCTAACCAACACAATCGCTCACGAGGGGTTTCGTCTAGTTTGTCCGGATCAACCGCTGATCGGGTGAGGACGGCTACGGGACGACGTTCACGAGGCGTCCCGGGACCACGATGACCTTGCGTGGTTCGCCGTCCAGGCAGGCGGCGATCTTCTCGTCGGCGAGCGCTGCGGCGCGCACTTCGTCCTCGCCCGCCTCGCTGGGCACGATGATCCGGGAGCGGACCTTGCCGCGCACCTGAACGGGGTATTCCACGGTTTCGTCGACCAGGTAGGCGGGATCGGCCGCGGGGAACGGGCCGTGCGCGAGCGAGCCGTCCTTGCCGAGGATCGCCCACAGTTCCTCGGCGATGTGCGGGCACACGGGCGCGAGCATGAGCACCAGTGGTTCCACGAGCTCACGCGGGGTGGCCTCGGTCTTGGCGTACACCTTGGTGATGTGGTTGTTGAGCTCGATGAGCTTGGCGCCCGCGGTGTTGAACCGCATGTTCGCGTAGTCCTCGTGCACCCCGGCGATCGCGCGGTGTAGTGCCTTGCGGTCCTCCTCGGTGGCCGGCTGCTCGCTGACCCGGTGCTTGCCGCTCTGCTCGTCGACGACGTTGCGCCACAGCCGCTGTAGGAACCGGTGCGCGCCGACGACGTCCTTGGTCGCCCACGGCCGGGAGGCTTCGAGCGGGCCCATGGCCATCTCGTAGAAGCGGAAGGTGTCCGCGCCGTAGTCGGCGCACATCTCGTCCGGGGTGACGACGTTCTTCAGGCTCTTGCCCATCTTGCCGTACTCGCGCCGTACTTCCGCGCCGTTGTGGAAGAACTTGCCATCGGACTCGGTGACCTCGTCGGCTGGCACGTACTGGCCACGGCTGTCGGTGTAGGCGTAGGCCTGGATGTAGCCCTGGTTGAACAGCCTGCGGTACGGCTCGTGTGCCGAGACGTGGCCGAGGTCGAAGAGCACCTTCTGCCAGAAGCGGGCGTAGAGCAGGTGCAGCACGGCGTGCTCCATCCCGCCGATGTAGAGGTCCACCCCGCCGGGATCGTTCGCGCCGTGCTCGCTCGTGCGCGGGCCGAGCCAGTATTGCTCGTTGCGCGGGTCGCAGAAGGCCTGCTCGTTCGCCGGGTCCGTGTAGCGCAGGTGATACCAGCAGGAGCCGGCCCAGTTGGGCATGACGTTGGTGTCCCTGCGGTACTGCTTGGGCCCGTCACCGAGGTCGAGAGTGACGTACATCCAGTCCGTGGCGCGGGAAAGCGGCGGCGAGGGCTCGGAGTCCGCGTCCTCGGGGTCGAAGGTGCGCGGGGAGTAGTCCTCGACCTCGGGCAGCTCGACCGGCAGTTGGTCCTCGGGCAGCGCGACCGGAAGGTCGTTCTCGTCGTAGACGATCGGGAACGGCTCGCCCCAGTACCGCTGCCGGGCGAACAGCCAGTCGCGCAGCTTGTACTGCACGGTTCCGCTGCCGTGCCCGTTGGTTTCCAGCCAGGCGATGATCTCGGCGATCGCCTCGTCCTTCGGCTTGCCGTTGAGATCGATGCCCAGCTCGGGATCGGCCGAGTTGATCATCGGTCCTTCCCCGGTGTACGCCTCGCCTTCGAAGTCCTCGGGCGGTGCGATGGTGCGCATGATCTCGAGCCCGAAGGCGCTGGCGAAGTCCCAGTCACGCTGGTCCTCGCCGGGCACGCCCATCACCGCTCCGGTGCCGTATCCGGTGAGCACGTAGTCGGCGACGAACACCGGAAGCGGTCGCCCGTTGACCGGGTTGCGCGCGTAGGAGCCGATGAACACCCCGGTCTTGTCCTTGTTCTCCTGGCGGTCCAGGTCGGACTTGCGCGCGGTCGCGGCGCGGTACTCGGCGACTGCGGTACGCGGATCGGCGGCGCCACCGGTCCATACCGAAGCGGTGCCGTCCGGCCATGCGTCCGCGACAAGTTCGTCGACCAGCTCGTGTTCGGGGGCCAGCACCAGGTAGCTGGTGCCGAAGATGGTGTCCGGCCGGGTGGTGAACACCTCGATCGTCCGCTCCCCAGCGGCGAACCGGACATGGGAACCGTGCGAACGGCCGATCCAGTTCCGCTGCATGGTCTTGACCTGGTCGGACCAGTCGAGCAGCGCCAGGTCGTCGATGAGCCGGTCGGCGTAGGCGGTGATCCGCATCGTCCACTGCCGCAGGTTCTTGCGGAACACCGGGAAGTTGCCGCGCTCGCTGCGCCCATCCGCGGTGACCTCTTCGTTGGCCACCACGGTGCCCAGGCCCGGGGCCCAGTTCACCGGGGCGTCGGAGATGTAGACCAGCCGGTAGGAATTCAGCAGGGCACGCCGTTCGGCGGCGGAGAGCGCACTCCAGGCGCGCCCGTCCTCGGCGACCCGTTCGCCGCTCTCGAACTGCTCGATCAGCGCACTGATCGGGCGGGCCCTGTCCTGCTCGGTGTCGTAGTAGGAGTTGAAGATCTGCAGGAAGATCCACTGGGTCCAGCGGTAGTACTCCGGGTCGATCGTGGAGATCCGCCTGCGCTCATCGTGCCCGAGCCCGAGCCTGCGGATCTGGCGCAGATAGGTCGCGATGTTGTTCTCGGTGGTGGTGCGCGGGTGCTGACCGGTCTGCGCCGCGTATTGCTCAGCGGGCAGGCCGAAGGCGTCGAAACCCATGGTGTGCAGCACATTGCGCCCGGTCATCCGGTGGTAGCGGGCGAACACATCGGTACCGATGAACCCGAGCGGGTGCCCGACATGCAGCCCGGCCCCGGACGGGTAGGGGAACATGTCCTGCACGAAGAGCTTGTCCTCGGGAACGGGCGCACCCGTGGCGAGCGAACCCTCCGGGTTCGGCGCGTGGAAGGTGCCCTCGCTCTCCCAGTTCTCCTGCCAGCGCGTTTCGATCTCACCGGCAAGGCTCGCGGTGTACCGGTAGGCGGGTGCTTCCTCGGTACGGTCCTCGCTCATCACAAATCCCTTCGGCGCCTTCTCACAAGAAATCCCCTCCGTCCACTGGCGGACGTGAGGGGATGGCCGCATCGGCGGTCGCTGTTCGCCGATGCGGCTAGCTAAGCAGCAACCGCATGGTGCTCATATCACTCGAGGTTACCCCACGTGCGGAAAGCCGGAAATCCGGCCAACTATCCTCGAGGGGTGACCGTTCCGATCTGGCTGCGCGTTTTCGCTCTCGTGCTGGGGCTCCTGTTCGCGAGTCCCCTCGTCGTCTCCGGGATCGCCGGACTGCGCGGCACGCTGCGCCGCGGCGGGGTGCGTACCGCGGAGGCCCAGCGCAGCGAGGAGGCGTTCCGCCTGGCCAACCGGGTCGCCGGGATGCCCTGGCTGATCGGCGGAGCGATCGCGGCGGTCGGCGGGATCTTCGGTCTGGCGCTGCCGAGCGTGGGGGCCGTGCTGACGGTGCTGGTCATCGCCGTGGTCGGGGCACTGGCGATCGCGGCGGCAGGCGGACTGCTCGGGCACCGCGCGGCCGCGGCGGTTTCGGTTCCCGTGGCCACCTCGAGCCCGTGCGCCGGTTGCCTGTGTGGCGGTGGCGCCGACGGGTGCTCGGTGCTCAGCGGCAACTAGGCGTCATGGCCTCGAGTGCCGGCGGGCACGGTGGGCGTTGTCCTCCTCCCGCTGGGCTTTCAACGTCCGGGCTTCAACGGCGCAGCGCCGTTGCTGACGAGCCCCTGCCTGCGACGGCGGAGGATCACGGACGCCCCCTCAGTTCCGCGCCGTGTCCACCGGATGGGTCGCCAGTAGCGCGGTCGGCATGCCCTGGCGGCGGAGTACCCGTCCCCACAGGTCCGCGTTCGCCGGGGTCATCACGTCGTGCGGCAGCGCGGGGAACACCATCCAGTCCTCGCGTTCGATCTCGCGGTCGAGCTGGCCGGAGTCCCATCCCGCGTAGCCGACGAACACCCGCATGCCACGGGTCCGCGGAGCGATCGAGTCCGGATCGGTGTCCAGGTCCACCAGCGCGACCGGGCCGCGCACCCCGATGACTCCGCTCACTTCCTCGGGATCCTCACCGGTGTGCAGCGCGGCGAGACAGATCGCGGTCTTCTGCTCGACCGGTCCGCCGACGAACACTGCCTGCGGGCGGCTGACGTGAGGTCCCCAGCTGGGCAGCACATCGTGCACGGCGATCTCACTCGGCCGGTTGAGCACGACGCCGAGGGTGCCCGAATCTCGATGATCGATGACGTAGACGACGGTGCGCCGGAAGTTGTCCTCGGTCAGTGTCGGTGCCGCAACGAGCAGGGTGCCGGGCTCCACCGTGGGTTCGACATGCACGCCGTCCATGATCGCATTATCGACTGACAGGCCTGGGATCCGGAAACCGGTTGATCAGGGGCAGGCACGTCCGGTCGCCTCTCGGCGGCGTGGCACGACGTGGTTCCAGCCGGACGGTATTCCACGAAGGCTCTTCTCTAGTGGGCCCGGGGGACACGGTGACGTGCCTGCCGCAGGGTACAACGAGCACGGGCCCGCTGGTGTTCCCGTTGTGCGCGGAAATGTTGGTTCTAGCCAACACAACCGCGCACGACCGTCGTTTTGCCTGTTCAGGACGGTGGGTTCAGGCCTTGCTCGCGGGCCCAGTCGAGCAGTGCGGCGACCGCGTCCTCGTGCTCGAGCGGCCCGGATTCGAGGCGGAGCTCCTTGAGGTGTTTCCACGCCTTACCCACCATCGGCCCCGCGGAGATGCCGAGCAGCCGCATGATCTCGTTGCCGTCCAGATCGGGCCGGACCTTGGCGAGGTCTTCTTCCTCACCGATGCGCGCGATCCGGGCCTCGAGGTCGTCGTAGGTGCGCTGCAGCGCGAGCGCCCGGCGGCGGTTGCGGGTGGTGCAGTCGGCGCGCACGAGCTTGTGCAGCCGCGGCAACAGGTGGCCCGCGTCGGTGACGTAGCGGCGCACGGCGGAGTCGGTCCACTCCCCGGTTCCGTAGCCGTGGAACCGCAGATGCAGGAACACCAGCTGGCTCACATCGGAGACGATCTCCTTCGAGTACCGCAGGGCGCGCAGCCGGGTACGGGTCATCTTGGCGCCGACGACCTCGTGATGGTGGAAGCTGACTCCGCCGCCGGACTCGAAGCGGCGGGTCTTGGGCTTGCCGATGTCGTGCAGCAGCGCGGCCAGCCGCAGCGTCAGATCGGGCTCGCTGTCCTTCTCCTCGAGGTCGATGGCCTGCTCGAGCACGGTCAGCGAGTGTTGGTAGACGTCCTTGTGCTGGTGGTGCTCGTCGATGGCCAGCCGCATCGCGGGCACTTCGGGCAGCACGTGCTCGGCGAGCCCGGTGTGCACCAGCAGCTCGATCGCCGGGCGCGGGGCGGATCCGCAGAGCAGCTTCGAGATCTCCACCTGCACGCGCTCGGCGGTGATCCGGGTGATCTGCTCGGCCATCCCGGTCATCGCGGTGACCACGCGGTCCGCCGGGGCCAGGCGCAGCTGGGAGACGAACCGGGCGGCCCGCAGCATGCGCAGCGGGTCGTCGGAGAAGGACTGCTCCGGTGTGGCCGGTGTGTCCAGTTCACCGGCGAGCAGCTGGGTCAGGCCATCAAGCGGGTCGATGAATTTCTTTGTCGACAAATCGACTGCCATCGCGTTGACGGTGAAGTCGCGCCGGACGAGGTCTTCTTCGAGCGAGTCGCCGAAGGTGACCTCGGGATTGCGGCTGATCTTGTCGTAGCTGTCCGCCCGGAAGGTGGTCACCTCACAGGTCTTGCCCTCCTTGCTCGCGCCGACCGTGCCGAACGCGATCCCGGTGTCCCACACGGCGTCCCCCCAGCCGGAGAGCAGCCGTTTGATGTCCGCGGGGCGGGCGTTCGTGGTGAAGTCGAGGTCTGTCCCGAGCCGGCCGAGCAGGGCGTCGCGCACACTGCCGCCGACCAGGTACAGATCGAAGCCGGCCTCGTGGAACCGCGCGGCGAGCGAGTCGGCTACCCCGGAGATCCGGGTCAGCTCGGCTACCGCGTTCTGCTGCGCGCGCTGCGACGTTGATCGTGGTCCTGACACGGCGAAATAGCTTATCGCAATGCAATGTGGCGATCTGCGATTACCATCGAAGCTATGTCCGCCTCGCCGTCTCGCCGCAGCCGATCACGTGGCGGACGCCGGGCGAAGCGTAAAGGCGGCTCCGGACGACTGCGCACGGTGGACGAAACCTCGGCCGGTGGACTCGTCGTCGACCACGCGCGCGAGCAGGCCGTGGTGATCGGCCGCCTCGACCGCAAGGGGCGCCTGCTGTGGTCTCTGCCGAAGGGGCACATCGAGGAAGGCGAGAGCCGGGAACAGACGGCCATCCGCGAGATCGAGGAGGAGACCGGGGTCACCGCCCGGGTACTCGGCCCGCTCGGCAGCATCGACTACTGGTTCATCGCGGACGGGCGGCGGATCCACAAGACGGTGCACCATTTCCTGCTCGAATGGTGCTCTGGGGAACTCTCCGATGAGGACGTGGAGGTCACCGAGGTCGCATGGGTGCCCATCGTGGAGCTGCTCGGGCGGCTCGCCTACCCTGACGAGCGCCATCTGGTCCGGCAGGCCGCCGAGGAACTCGGTGTCGACATCGAGCGCCTCGACAGTGAGTGAGACAGGTAAGAGGTTGCGTGACCTCTAGATTCGACAGGTCACCCGCGCGCAGCGCACGTGCGGTACCGGCGTTCGTGTGCGCGCTCGTGGTCATGCTGTGCTCCGTGCTCGTCCCCGGCCCCGCGCACGCCGAGAACGGTGGCGGACGTCTCTATCTCGCGGTGGACAGCATGCAGCCGCGGGTGGTCACCGGCACCTCGGGCAAGCTCGTCGTCTCCGGGAGCGTGACCAACACCGGGGACCGCAAGGTCAGCGATATCGCGCTGCGGCTTCAGGTCGCCGATCCGGTGAGCAGCGAGCACCAGCTGATGACCGCGATGGCCAAGCCGCCGGTCACCGCACTGTACAAGTCCGGTTTCCATCAGCTGCCGCGCCAACAGCTCGAACCGGGCCAGTCGACCCACTTCCGGGTTTCGGTCGATCTGCACACCAGCAGCCTGAAGCTGCCGACCGCGGGGATCTATCCGCTCACCGTCAACGTGAACGGGCGCCCGGACTACGGCGGGGACGCGCGGCTGGCCTCACTGAACACGCTGCTTCCGGTGAGTTCCCCGCCGGGGCACCTCGGCTTCAAGAGCGCCCCCACCCCCGGTAAGAGCTCCGGGTTCACCATGCTGTGGCCGTTCGCCGGGACACCGGGCCAGCTGGGCAGGACACCGAGCGGGAAACCGATCATGGCCGATGATTCGCTCGCCGTTGCCCTGCGCCCGGGTGGCCGGTTGTCCGCGCTGCTGGACGGGGCGCGGCGGATCCTGGTGGATCAGAGCCTGCGGCAGAGCACCTGCTTCGCGGTCGATCCGGAACTGGTCCAGGCGGTCGCCGGGATGCGCGGCGGGTATCAGGTGCGCACCAACGATGGCACGGTCGCCGGAACCGGGGCGCAGGCCGCGCGCCAGTGGCTGTCCGGGCTCGCCGAGGTCACCAAGGGCCGCTGTGTCGTCCCGCTCCCCTACGCCCAAGCCGATCTGGTGGCGCTGGCCAGGGCGGGCGCGGTCGATCTGGAGCAGCAGGCGCTCGGCATGAGCGTCCTGCACGAGTACCTGTCCGGGGCCCAGCTGCACGACGAGATCGCGGTGCCCGACGCCGGGATGCTCGATGCGCGCACCATGTCCGACCTCGCCGGGATGGACAAGAAGACCGCGATCGTGTCCCCGGCCAATATCGGCAACGGCACAGGCACCGGCATCCAAGCGGTGAGCGGGCTCGAATCCAGCGGCCAGGACCGTCCGAAGGCGATCACCACCGACGCGCTGCTCACCAGGGCACTGCGCGGGCAGCCGGTCAAGGCCGAGGAAGGCGCGCTCACCCCGGCCAGTACCCCAGCGGTGGCCAGCGAGAACGGGATCGCTGCCCTGGTCTACCGCGATCAGTTCGATCCGGACCCGCCCAAACGCATGCTCGTCGCCCCCCCGGCGCGGTGGAACACCAGCACCGAGGATGTGAAGGCCTGGCTGGACATGGTCGATGAGGTGCTCTCCGACGGGACGGCCAATCCGGTCCCGCCGAGCACCCTGTTCAGCGCCGAGCCGAACCAGCCGCCGAGCTCGCTGCATTATCCGCCGAGCGCGGCCGCCGCCGAGACACCGCGCTCGGTCACCGCGAAGATCACCGAGGACAACACCGAGGTGCGGGACCTGCGCGGCGCGCTGAGCAAGGACTCGGCGGGCAGCACCGCGCCCGAGGAGGCGATCACCGGCCTGCAACAGGGCCTGCTGCGCGCCACATCCGGTGCCTGGCGGGGCAACGACGATGCCGCGCGCACCGCGGCGCGGGAGGGAACCAACCGACTGCGCGCGTTCACCGAACGGATCCGGGTGAGCTCCTCGGGATTGCCGCTCTCGCTCGCCTCCAAGGACAGCCAGATCCCGGTCGCGGTGTCCAATGCGCTCCCGGTCAACGTGACGGTGCGGATCCACCTCGAGTCCCCCGGTCTGCGCGATGACCAGCGATACACGGAAAAACGGATTCCCGCGCACAACTCGCGCACCGTGCTCATTCCGGTCAAGGTGCAGCGTTCCGGGCGGTTCAACGTGGACATCAAGCTGACCACACCGGGGCAGACTCCGCTCGGTAAACCCACTCGGGTGGATGTGTCTTCGAGCGCGTTCGGCATGGTGACCGTGGCGATCACCATCACGGCGTTCGTAGCGTTGATACTTCTTGCCGGGCGTCGGATCTACCGGAGGATCCGGGCCGCCCGGACATCGGCGACAGCGAGCGGGAGTAAGTAGCAGGCGGTGCACCCCAACGACCCGAACCATCCGCGGCGAAGGCAACCTCCCCCGAGACAGGGCGGTGGGCCGCCGCGTCAGCAACCCCCGCGCGAGCAGCAGCGGCCCCGCGAGCAGGCGCCCCGGGAGCAACAGCGCCCGCGCGAACAGCAGCCGCAGCGCCGTCGCCCGCAGCAGGGGCAACAACCCCAGCAGCCGACCGGCGGGCAACCGGCCCGCAGGCAACCAACGCGCCAGCAGCGCAGGCCACAGCAGCACCCGAGCCGGAACTACGGCTCCTCGACCGTGCTCGGCCCACCGTCGATGGACGAAACCCAGATCGTCCCGACGCGCACGGCCGACCAGTGGGCGCGCCAGCCGACCAGGAAGGTCGAGGCTCCAGACCCGCCGTCCGGTCCGATTCCCGGGGTGCCGCTGGAGCACCAGCCGGGAGCACCGCGCACCGCGAACGAGCGCAGGGCGGCCGCCCGCAGGGAGGCCGCGCTCGCCGCAGCCGCGAGCGCGACCAAACGCCGGGCCGAGCGCCGCGGCGGGATGCTCCAGGCAGCGGGGACCTCGATCGCCAAGGCCGGCGGTTCGATGGCGATCGCCACCCTGGTCAGCAGGCTCACCGGGTTCCTGCAGAAGGTGCTGCTGGCCGCCGCGCTCGGGATCGGCGCGCTCAACGACGGGTTCAACGCGGCGAACAACCTGCCGAACATGCTGCTCGAGTTCGTGCTCGGTGGCGTGCTCACCTCGGTCGCGGTCCCGGTCATGGTGCGGGCGCGCAAGGAGGACCCGGACGGCGGAGAGGCCTATACCCAGCGGTTGCTGACCATGTCGATCGCGGTGCTCGGTGCCGCGACGATCATCTGCGTGATCGCGGCGCCCCTGCTGATCAAGCTGACCGTGAGCAGCGGGCCGAGCTCGGATGTCGCCAGGGTGCTGGCCTACCTGCTGCTGCCGGAGATCTTCTTCTACGGCCTTTCCGCGCTGTTCAACGCGATCCTCAACGCCCGGGATGTGTTCGGCCCGACCGCGTGGTCCTCGGTGGCGAACAACATCGTGGCGATCGCGACGCTGGCCATCTACATGGCGATGCCCGGCAAACCGAGCCTGAACCCGGCGAGCATCACGGATCCGAAACTGCTCGTGCTCGGAGTCGGTACCACGCTCGGGATCGTCATCCAGGCGTTCGTGGTGGTGCCCTCGCTGCGCCGGTCCAAGTTCCGGTTCCGCTGGCGCTGGGGGCTCGATTCCCGGCTGTCCGAGTTCGGCAAGCTCGCCCTGTGGTCGATCGCCTACGTCGGGATCAGCCAGGTGGCAGTGATCGTGCTGAGCAGGGTCTCGACCACCGGTGCCCCCGGTGGGCTGACCATCTACAACCTTTCCTGGCTGCTCGTGCAGCTGCCGTACGCGGTGATCGGGTTCTCCCTGCTGACCGCGATCCTGCCGCGGATGTCGCGCGCGGCCGCGGACGGGGACACGATGGGCGTGCTCGGGGACCTCTCCTTCGCGACCAGGATGACCACGGTCATGCTCGGGCCCATCTCGGCCGTGATGACCGTGCTCGGCCCGCAGGTCGGGCTTGCCATGTTCTCGCTCGGGCAGTCCGATCCCAATCAGGCCGCCCGTCTCGGGCTCGCGCTGACCACCTCGGCGTTCTGCCTGCTGCCGTACACGATCACGATGGTGCAGATGCGGGTGTTCTACGCGATGAAGGACTCGCGCACCCCCACGCTGATCATGGCGCTCATGGTGCTGGTGAAGATCCCGCTGTTCCTGCTGTGCCTGCTGCTGGACAGCGACCACCTCATCTACGGGGTCACCTTCGTGAACGCCTTCGGGTTCGTGATCGGTGCCGTGGTCGGCCAGTTCTGGCTGCGCCGCAGGCTCGGGGACCTCGACTCGAAACCGGTCCTGATCACCATGGGCAAGACCCTGTTCGCCACCATCTGGGGCGCGGCCGCCGCACTCCTGGTCGTGAAGCTCTTCCACAACTTCGGCAGCGCGCTGTCCGTGGCCTGGCCCACCCTGATCATCGGCACGATCGTCGGCCTCGCCGTCACCCTCGGCGGAATGTGGGTACTGCGCGTAGCCGAGCTCACCCCGGCCGTCAACCGTATCGTCCGCCTCGTCAAGCGCTGACCTGGGCAAACGGATGCTCGTGCGTGGTTGTGTTGGTTCTAACCAACACAACCACGCACAACCTCTTCGATCACGGTCAGCGACACGCGGTCGCACGAGTACGCACACCTGCGAAGTCGCGTACCCTAGGATCGAACGTCTCGCAGGAGGAGGCAGTCGACCGGTAGTGGGCGCCGGCGAGTGGGAGTGTGCGCATTGACCAGGCCAACTGAATCTTCGTCGCCCGGTGGACGTGGAATGTCCCCGAACCAAGGGCAGCTCTCGCCTGGCGGCGTGATCGGCGACGGCCGCTATCGGTTACTCGCCCAGTTCGGCGCGGACGAACAGGCCGGGGCGTTGTTCTGGCGCGCCCGGGACAATCAGCTCGGCCGGGATGTCGCGCTCTCGGTGTTGCTCGGTAACCCGGCGGACCGCAACGCCGCGAGCCAGGCGCGCCGGACCCTGGACCGCGCCATGCACTCGGCGACCTTCTCGCATCCGACCGTGTCCCGCGTGATCGATGTGCTCAGCCTCGGCAACGGGATATCCCCGAGCGAGGGCGTGCTCGGCATGGTGGTCGCCGACTGGTCGCCGGGCACCGATCTGGTGGACCTCGTCGCGGACGGGGCGGTCCGCCCGAACACCGCAGCCGCCCTGCTCGAACCGCTGACCAGTGCCGTGGAACAGGCCCACCAGACCGGAATCGTGCTCGGTGTCGGCCATCCGCAGCGGGTGCGAGTCACCAGGGACGGTGCGCTGCGCCTGGCCTTCCCCGGCGCCCAGCCCGATGCGACCCTGCGCGATGACGTGCGCGGTCTCGGGGCGCTGCTCTACCTGCTGCTGACCGGGCGCTGGCCGTTGCCGGAGGGGCCGAGGGCACTGCCCGCCGCACCGACCGCGCCGGACGGGAGCGTGGTCGCGCCGAAGACGCTGCAGCCCACGGTGCCCTCCGAGCTGTCCAATCTGGCGGTGCGCTGCCTCGCGGACAATCGCAACACGGTCAGCGGCATCCGTACCTCGGCCGCGATCCTCGCGGTGCTCGAGCGGGTCGCCGATGACGACGCGGCGAATCACGAGACCGGGCAGATCCCGGTCACCCAGGTCGTGGAACCCGAGGACGGCGGGGACGATACGGTGTGGACCACGCGCAAACCGCAGCGCGATCCGGTTCGCCGCAAACGTTTGGCAATCGCCATCGGTATCCTCGCGGTCGCCACCGTGGCCATCCTGATCTGGCTGGTCACCGGGGTTATCGGGTTCTTCTCGGACGGTGGCGGCACACCGAGCGGGCCAAAGCTGACCGCGAGCGCGCCCGCACCACCCAAACAGCAGGCCCCACCGCCGTCCGCGCCCGCGAACCAGGCGCCGGGACCGGTGAAACCCACGGATATGCAGATCTTCAACGTCGCCGATGACCCGGACAATCCGGGCACGGTTGCCCGGGTCAACGATGGCGACCCGGGTACCGAGTGGAAGACCTACAGCTACAAGCAGAACTTCCCCTCACTCAAACCGGGCGTCGGCATCATCGCGAAGTTCGACAAGCCGGTCGCGCTGTCCCAGGTCAACGTCGATTCGCCGAGCGAAGGCACGAGCGTGCAGATCCGCACGGCCGACTCCCAGGACCCGTCCCTCGGCGACACGAAGATCGTCGGCGGCGGTGACCTCACCAACGGGCAGAGCCAGCTCAAGCTGAACGACTACCCGCCGACGCAGTACCTGATCGTGTGGGTCAACAAGCTCGCCAGCGACGATGGGCAGTACGCATCGAAGATCAGCGAGATCAGCTTCCTCTCCGGAAAATAGTGTCGCCGGGGCTCGCTATCCTGTTCTGGTGACAACGGCCGCCCCAACCGACGCCGAGCTGCTCTCCGCGCATGTCGACGGCGACCCGCACGCGTTCAACGAGCTCGTCCGCAGGCACCGGGACCGGATGTGGGCGGTGGCCATGCGCACCATGCGGGACCCGGAGGAGGCCGCGGACGCGCTGCAGGACGCGTGCATCTCGGCGTTCCGCGGTGCCGACCGGTTCCGCGGCCAGTCGCAGGTCACGACCTGGTTGCACCGCATCGTGGTGAACGCCTGCCTGGACCGGATCCGGCGCCGCCAGGCCCGGCCGACCGTTCCGCTTCCCGAGCACGATGCGGGCGAACCCTCGACCGGGACCGATGACATGGCCCAGCGTGAGACCACCCTCGAGGTCCGCGTGGCGCTCGCCGAACTGCCCGAGGACCAGCGACTGCCGATCGTGCTGGTCGATGTCGAGGGGTACTCGGTCGCCGAAGCGGCCGAGCGGCTCGGCCTGGCGCAGGGCACCATCAAGAGCCGCTGCGCGCGTGGCCGGGTCAAGCTGGCGAAACTTCTCGGTCACTTACGGAACCCGGACGACTCCGCGAACGTCACAGGTCCGAACAGTTCGACGGGCGTGGTGGGGGCACCGCGGCGTGGAGAGGGACCACGATGACAGACACAGTGGGGCGCGGCGGCCATGATGGTGGCGCGTGGTCTGTCGACCTGCTCTCCGACCTGCACGCGGGCGTGCTCGACGAGGGGACGGCCGCCGAGCTGTGGCCGAAGGCCAACGCGGATCCGCAGGCGCGCGCGATACTCGAGGCGCTCGAATCGACCCGCGGCACGTTGTCCGTGTTCGCCGAGGCACCGCCTGCCGAGCCGATGCCGGACGACGTCGCTGCCCGGCTGGACGCGGTCATCGGTCAGGAGCTCGCCCAGCGCGCGAGCCCGGCGGACACCGGCCGGGGCAAGGTGGTCGACCTCGCCGAGGCGCGCCGGAAGCGGAACAAACGGGTCGGCTGGATCTCCGGGGTGGTCGCCGCGGCCGCCGCTGTCGCGGCCATCGCCGCGGTCGGGGTCACGAACCTCGGCGGGAACACCGAACAGGGCAAACCGGTCGCCGAAGGGCCGGTGAAACCCGGTGTGCTGCACCTGGGCCGGGAGGAACTCGGTAAGCGGGGCCTTTCGGCGGCACTCGGCGCGCGCGACTACGGCCCGCTGGAGAAACCGGAGCGCCTCGCGGGCTGTCTCGCGGCCAACAAGGCCGGTTCGCCCAGTTCGGTCGCCGGGATCAAACAGCTCGAGCTGGACGGCAAGCCCGGCGTGCTGATCCTGCTCACCACCGGGAAGAGCGCGCAGTTCCGGATGCTCGTGGTCAGCCCGGAATGCGGGGCGGGCAAGCCGGAGACCATGAGCAACAGCGTCATCGGTTCGAGTGTGCCCGTCCCACCCACACGCTGAGTAGCGCGAACTCGACAGCTTTCTTTCATACCAACGGATCTGCTGATCTTGAGCTACCGCGCGTAAACCTGTTCTTTCGCATTACGGCAATGCTGCAAGGACAAGGAGCGCGAAGGTGCGAAAAAATCGCTCGAAGACAGTCGCCGGAATCATCGCCGTGGGCGTGGCCCCGCTGGCCCTCGTGTTCGCCTCATCGGGCAGCGCGATGGCACATGGATATACCCAGGACCCGCCGAGCAGGTCGTACCAGTGCAAACTCGGCAAGGTGCAGAACTGCGGACCGATCCAGTGGGAACCGCAGAGCGTGGAGGGACCCAAGGGGTTCCCGAAGGCCGGTCCGGACGACGGGAAACTGTGCGCGGCCAACCATGCGGACTACAGCCAGCTCGATGATCCGCGCGGTGGCAAGTGGCCGGCGACCGACCTGCCCAGCGGCCGGCAGACCCAGTTCACCTGGACCCTGACCGCGGCGCATGCCACGACCGATTTCCGGTACTTCATCACCAAGGACGGCTGGGATCCCACCAAACCACTGACCAGAGCGGCACTGGATCCGCAACCCTTCGCCAGCGTCGACTACGGCGGTAAGCAGCCACCGAAGACCGTCAGTCACAACGTCCAGCTGCCCGCGGGCAAGACCGGGCAACACCTCATCTACGCGGTCTGGGACATCGCGGACACCGGGAACGCCTTCTACTCCTGCGCCGATGTGAACCTCTCCTGACCTGCTGAAACATCCCTTGTGAGCGGTTGTGTCGGTTAGAACCGACACAACCGCTCACGCAGGTTTCGCCGGCCGCTCGGCCTCCGCGAGCGGGCGCTGCCGTGTCTTCTGGTTCGCCTCGCAAGCTCGGCTCACGACCATTCCGGGCGCGACGGGGCGCACACGACGGCGTGGAACATCCACCGCATACGATCGCGTTGACACCGGTACGTGATGAGCTCGACCGGGGTGATCCGAAAGCGACTGGAGGGTGAAGTGGCAGGGCAGCACGAGGTACGCGATCTGATCATCGTCGGATCCGGGCCCGCGGGATACACAGCCGCGGTGTACGCAGCGCGCGCGCAGCTCGAACCACTGGTGTTCGAGGGCACCCAGTTCGGTGGCGAGCTGATGAACACGACCGAGGTGGAGAACTACCCGGGGTTCCGGGACGGAATCATGGGCCCGGACCTGATGGAACAGTTCCGTGCTCAGGCCGAGCGGTTCGGCGCCGAACTGCTCGCCCGTGACGTGGAATCGGTCGAGCTCGAGGGCCCGACCAAGTACGTCACCGTCGGCGGTGAGCGGTACGCCGCGCGCGCGGTGATCCTGGCGACCGGGGCGGAACCGCGGTACCTGCACGTCCCCGGGGAGCAGAAGCTGCTCGGCCACGGGGTGTCGGCCTGCGCCACCTGCGACGGGTTCTTCTTCCGCGACCAGGACATCGCCGTGGTCGGCGGCGGGGACTCGGCCATGGAGGAGGCGACCTTCCTGACCAGGTTCGCGCGCTCGGTCACGATCATCCACCGCCGTGCGGAGTTCCGCGCCTCGAAGATCATGCTCGAGCGTGCGCGGGCGAACGAGAAGATCCGCTGGCAGCTCAACTCGGAGGTCACCGAGGTGCGCGGAGAATCGAGTGTTTCCGGTGTGACCTTGCGCGACACGGTCACCGGTGAGGAATCAAACGCTGACGTCACGGGGTTGTTCATGGCGATCGGCCACGATCCGCGCTCGGCCGTGGTGCGCGGGCAGGTCGACACCGATGAGGATGGCTACGTGCGCGTGCAGTCCCCCACCACCTACACGAACGTGGCCGGGGTGTTCGCGTGTGGCGACCTCGTCGACCACACCTACCGCCAGGCGGTCACCGCCGCGGGTTCGGGTTGCTCGGCCGCGATCGACGCGGAGCGCTGGCTGGCCGAGAACGTGGCGCCGGAGGCCGCCGTGCTGGCGGGCTCGACCGGACCAAGTGCGGGCTGATCCGCTCGCGCATCGAGAAGAACGGGTAAGGAGCAAACATGGCTGGAAACACCGTCGAGGTCACCGACCAGTCCTTCAAGAGCGACGTGCTCGACAGCGACAAGCCGGTGCTCGTGGACTTCTGGGCGACCTGGTGCGGCCCGTGCAAGATGGTCGCGCCGGTGCTCGAGGAGATCGCCGACGAGAACACGGACAAGCTCACGATCGCCAAGCTCGACATCGACTCGAACCCCGAGGTCGTTCGCGATTACCAGATCATGTCCGTGCCGACGCTGATGGTCTTCAAGGGCGGTCAGCCGGTGAAGCAGATCGTGGGCGCGAAGCCGAAGGCGGCGCTGCTCTCGGATCTTTCCGAGTACATCTGATCACTCGATAACGTTTCGGCGTGGTTTTCGCCACGCGGACAACAAGGCCCGGCGCTCCCGCGTGTTGCTACCGTCCCGGTCACGGTGCGCGCGAGCCGAGCGCCGGGCCTTTTCGGCGTTCCTCACGTGCGCCGACGCACGGGGTCACCCTTGCGTCACCGGCGCGGGGCGACAAGGCACAATAAGTGGATATCGGGGTCAAGCACGGGTGAAGCCCTACCGCGTATCCCCCGGTAGAGCGAACTGACGACCGCGCCGCGTGCGATGCATCGGTGCCCGAGCGAAGCGAGGAGTGCATGCCGCAACTTCACCGCGGTGACGCTGGCCCCGCCGTTTCCGAAGTGCGGTCGATCCTTGTCAAGCTCGGCCTGCTCACCGAGTCGCACAACGGCTCGCACGAGGTGTTCGACGCCGCCTGTGAGCACGCCGTGCGCGAACTGCAGCAGCGCAAGGGCCTGATCACCGACGGCGTGGTCGGCCCCGCGACCTACCGCGCGATGCTCGATGCGACGTACACGCTCGGCGCGCGCCCACTTGCCTACACCGTCTCGGCCCCGATGAGCGGGGACGACGTGCTCGCGCTGCAGGAGCGATTGCTCGAGCTCGGCTACGACGCGGGGCGCCCGGACGGGGTGTTCGAGGGGCAGACCGAGCAGGCGCTGCGGGATTTCCAGCGCGATATGAAGCTCACCGTGGACGGCATCTGCGGCGCGGTGACCGTGCGCACCCTGCGCCAGCTCGCCCCCAAGGTGCGCGGCGGGAGCCCGGTGCTGCTGCGTGAGCAGGAGCGGATGCGCACCGCCGGTCCGCGGCTGCGCGGCAAGCGGATCATCATCGACCCCGGGCACGGCGGGCCGGACCGGGGCGTCGTGGCCGAGGATGTGTGCGAGGCCGACATCGTGTTCGACCTCGCGCGCCGGCTCGAGGGCCGGATGCAGGCGACCGGGATGGACGCGCTGCTGACCAGGGGACCCGAGCACTGCCCGACCGAGCCGGAGCGGGCCAGGTTCGCCAACGAGACCGGTGCGGACCTGTTCCTGTCCCTGCACGTCGACGGGCACCGTTCGCCGCATGCGCGTGGGGTCGCCTGTTTCCACTTCGGCGCGGGCAACGGGCGCACCGGATCCACCATCGGGGAAGCGCTCGCCGGGTTCATCCAGCGCGAGGTCACCGCGCGTACCGGGCTGCTGGACTGCCGCTCGCACGGGCGCGGCTGGGACTCGCTGCGGCTCACCCGCTGCCCCGCGGTGCGCGTCGAGGCCGGATACCTCACCAATGCCAGTGACCGGGCGAACCTGCGTGATCCCGCGTTCCTGGACCGGATCGCGGAGGGCATGCTCATCGCGGTCAAGCGGCTCTACCTGCTGGGTGAGGGCGACCAGCCGACGGGCACGTTCACCTTCGCCGACATTCTCCGGCACGAACTCGCCAAGGCCGAGTAACCACCTGGCTGTTGCCCAGTTCAGCGCTCCGATCGGAAGGGCTGGCCGAGTGCCGGCGCGCCCTGCTGGATGGTCACCGTGGACAGCAGGCGCTCGAGTGCCGCTTCGACGTCTTCCTTCCAGGAGATCGCGCTGCGCAGTTCGAGCCGCAGCCGCGGCCACTTGTGGTGCGGGCGCACCGTCTTGAAACCGAGCGAGAGCAGGAAATCGGCGGGGATCACACAGGTCGACCCGTCCACCGGGTCGGCGTCCCCGAAAGCCTCGATCGCCTTCACGCCGCGCTTGGTGAGGTCCTTGGCGACCGCCTGCACGAGCATCCGGCCCACCCCGCCGTCCCCGAAGTCCGTGACCACGCGCAGCGCGGTGAGCAGCACGGCGTCCGCGCTGACCGGGGCGGTCGGGAAGGCGGCGGCCCTCGGCACGATGTTCGGCGGGCCGTAGAGCGCGTATCCCGCGGGCACCTCGTCCACGTAGGCGATCCGTCCGCAGGAGCCCCAGTCGAGCAGCACGCTCGAGATCCAGGCTTCCTTCTCGAACTCGACATCGCCGTACTGCTCGGCCTCCTCGCGCAGGTGCGGGGCCAGTTCCCAGAACACGCACCTTCTGCACTGTTTGGGGAGCCCGTCGAGATTGTCGAGCGTGACGCCAACCACGCGGCGAGTCAACAGACCTCCCTTTAGCTGCACGAATGAAGCGATACGAGCTTAGCCGGGCGTGCTCGCGGCGCGGTTCCCCCAGGCACGACGGTTACACTCGGCCGGTACCACTGTATGCCCGCCAATCTCGAAGCGCGACCTTGGAGCGCCGGATGACCGAACAGCGGCCGGCAAGACCGGACTCGAGCCAGCATGATCTCGACCCCCACCTGCACCGGTACGCCGCGCGCACCACGGGGATGACCGCATCGGAGATCCGAGCTCTGTTCGCCGTCGCGAGCCGCCCCGAGGTGGTCTCGCTGGCCGGCGGCATGCCCAATCTCGCGGCGCTCCCCCTCGACTCGCTCTCCACCGAGATCGGGAACCTGATCGCGAACGAGGGGCTCACCGCCCTGCAGTACGGTTCGGCCCAGGGCGTGGTGGCCCTGCGCGAACAGATCTGCGAGGTGATGGGGCTCGAGGGGGTCTCGGCACACCCGGACGATGTCGTGGTGACCGTCGGTTCGCAGATGGCCCTGGACATGGTGACCCGGTTGTTCTGCGATCCGGGCGATGTCGTGCTCGCCGAGGGACCGTCCTATGTCGGCGCGCTCGGTTCCTTCGCCGCTTATCAGGCCCAGGTCGTGCACGTGGCGATGGACGACGATGGCCTGCAGCCCGAGGCACTGCGCGCGGCGATCGAGTCCTGCCGCAAGTCCGGGCAGCGGATCAAGTTCCTGTACACGATCCCGAATTTCCACAATCCGGCCGGGGTGACGCTGAGCATCGAGCGGCGTGCCGAGATCGTGGAGATCTGCCGTAGCGCGGGAATCCTGATCATCGAGGACAACCCGTACGGCATGCTCGGCTTCGACGGCCAGGTGTACCCGGCGTTGCGCACTCTCGATCCGGAGAACGTGATCTATCTCGGCTCGTTCTCGAAGACCTTCGCCGCCGGGCTGCGGGTCGGCTGGGCGCTGGCCCCGCACGCGGTGCGCGAGAAGCTGGTGCTCGCCGCGGAGTCGGCGACCCTGTGCCCGCCGACCTTCAACCAGCTCGTGGTCTCCCGGTACCTGGCCACGCACGACTGGCAGGGCAACATCAAGCAGTTCTGCCGGAACTACGCCGAGCGCCGGGACGCGATGCTGCGGGCGCTCGAGCAATACCTGCCGGAGGGGTGCAGCTGGACCCGGCCCGCGGGCGGGTTCTTCGTCTGGCTCACCGTTCCCGAAGGTGTGGACACCAAGGCGATGCTTCCCCGTGCGGTCACCGCGCGGGTCGCCTACGCTTCGGGAACCGGTTTCTACGCGGATGATTTCGGGAGCAGGCAGATGCGGCTCTCGTACTGCTACCCGACCCCGGAGCGGATCACCGAAGGGGTGCGTAGGCTCGCCGGGGTGCTCGAGTCGGAGCTCGAGCTCTACGAAACCTTCGGGCCGACGGCGCGGCGTGAGATCAGCGGGCCGCAGTCGCCTTCGCCCGACACCGCATAAGGAGCCTTCCTTCAATTGTCCGATCACGTGGTCGCCGTGCTCTCCGGTGGTTTATCCCATGAACGCGAGGTATCCCTGCGCTCCGGGCGGCGGCTCTCGGCCGCACTGCGTTCGGTCGGCATCACCACCCTGGAATGGGACGCCGATTCCGCGCTGATCGGCCGGCTGGCCAGTGAACGTCCCGATGCCGTCGCGATCGCGCTGCACGGCGGTCAGGGCGAGAACGGGTCCATCCAGACCATCCTCGAGATGCACGATGTCCCGTTCGTCGGCAGTGACTCGCACGCATGCCGGCGTGCCTGGGACAAGCCCACCGCGAAATCCGAGCTGCACCGCGCAGGCATCCGCACCCCGGACTGGGTCGTCCTGCCGCACAGCACCTTCCGCGAGCTCGGCGCGCAGGCGGTACTCGACGCCATGGTCGCCAAGCTCGGACTGCCGCTGATCCTCAAGCCGGAGCAGGGCGGTTCCGCGCTCGGGGTGCAGGTCGTGCACGAGGCAGGGGAACTGCCCGCGGCCATGGTCGGCTGCTTCGCCTACGGCGACACCGTGCTCGCCGAGCAGTACATCACCGGAACCGAGGTCGCCGTCACCGTGCTCGACACCGGTGAGGGCCCCGTCGCCCTGCCACCCGTCGAGATCGCGCCACAGGGACCGCTCTACGACTACACCGCCCGGTACACCGCGGGGCTGACCACCTTCCACGCGCCCGCCCGGCTCACCGAGACCGATGCGGACGCCGTGGTCGAACTCGCCATCTCCGCGCACAAACAGCTCGACCTGCGCGACGTCTCCCGCACGGATGCCATCGTCACCGCCAAGGGCGAGGTCTACTTCCTCGAGGTCAACGTATCCCCCGGGCTCACCGAGACATCCCTGCTGCCCATGGCGGTCCAAGCAGCGGGCCGGTCCCTCGGCGACGTGTTCGCCGCCCTCATCGAACAATCCCTGACCCGCTGACCTGGTCAAACGGGTGCTCGTGCGTGGTTGTGTTGGTTCTAACCAACACAACCACGCACGAGGATTTCGCTGCCGTTCGCCGGGCTTGATCGTCTGCGCGGTTATCCACAGATCTCGCGGTTATCCCCAGATTTTTCGCAGCCCGCCATTCGCTGCCGTGCGCCGATATACTGGATGCGGGGTCGCCCCCCGTTACCGTTTTCGTAGTTCCTGATCAAGGAGCTGTGGTCACCAGGTCCGGTATGACTGAGTCCCCCAGTCGAACGCATGATCCGGGGGGTGGTGTCGCCGGGCCTGGTGGCATCGAGGGACCGCTGAATAGGGACACGGCCGCCCGTTGGGTAGGTCTCGTCGTAACGTGGGTGCTGGCCGTCGATGCCTGACTGGTGACCACTGGTGACGACCGGACGGCATGGTGAATGAACAGCAATTTCGGGGTGTTCCTGGGCCTGGATGTCGGCAAGGGCGAGCACCATGCCGTGGCCTTGGACGCGGGTGGGAAGCGATTGCATGATGGGCCGCTGCCCAACAGCGAACTGAAGCTGCGGACGCTGTTCGACAAGCTCACTGTCCACGGGTCGCTGTTGGTCGTGGTCGACCAGCCAGCCACGATCGGCGCGCTGCCGGTTGCCGTGGCCCGCGCGGCCGGGCATCAGGTGGCCTACCTACCCGGCCTGGCCATGCGTCGTATCGCCGACCTCTATCCGGGTCGAGCGAAGACCGACGCACGAGACGCGTTCATCATCGCTGACGCCGCCCGCTCGCTGCCCCACACACTGCGCCAGGTCGACGTCGGTGACTATGCCCTCGCGGAACTGGACGTACTGGTCGGATTTGACGACGATCTCGCCGCCGAGGCCACCCGGCTGTCCAACCGCCTCCGTGGCCTGCTCACCGGCATCCATCCTGCCCTGGAACGTGCCCTCGGCCCGCGAATCGCCCACCCAGCGGTGCTGGAGATCTTGTCCCGCTGCGGTGGACCAGCCGGACTTGGCAAAGCCGGCCACCGCAAACTCACCGCTATCGCGACCGTGTACGCGCCGCGCATGGGGCACAAGCTGGTCGATGCGATCATGGCCGCCCTCGACGAGCAAACCGTGACCGTCCCTGGCGCCACGGCGGCAGACACTGTGCTCCCACGGTTGGCCAACAGCCTGAAAGCTGTTTCCCAGCAACGGAAACAGGTTGCCACCGAGGTCGAGGAGATACTCGATGCGCACCCTCTCGCCGGGGTCCTGACATCGATGCCCGGTATCGGCGTCAGGACCAGCGCCCGCATCCTGCTCGAGATCGGCGACGCCTCGGCGTTCAAGACCTCGGCACATCTCGCGGCCTACGCCGGGATCGCCCCAGTGACCCGCAGCTCGGGTTCCTCGATCAAGGGCGAACATCCTGCCCGGACCGGTAACCGTCGCCTCAAACGAGCCTTCTTCCTCGCCGCCTTCGCCGCACTGTCCGATCCCACGAGCAGGACCTACTACGACCGCAAGAGAGCCGAGGGCAAAAAGCACAACGCCGCGCTGATCTGCCTGGCCCGCCGCCGCTGCGACGTGCTCCACGCGATGCTGCGCAACAAGACCCACTACCGAACAACCGAACCCGTTCCCACCCCAGCCGCTGCTTGACAACCAGATAGGGACACCCCCCGGTGAGGGTGGGGGATGTCGACGGGGCTTTTTGTTCGGTTATTCCTCTGCGAGGCCGTGTTCGATCGCGTAGCGCGTCAGCTCCACCCGGTTCTCCAGCCGGAGTTTGCGCAGCGTCGAGTGCACGTGGTTCTCCACGGTGCGGTGCGAAATCGACAGCTTGGTCGCGATCTGGCGTGCGGACTGGCCCTTGGCGACCAAGCGGAGCACGGTGGTCTCGCGTTCGGAAAGCGCGGGGGTGTCCGCGCTCGGGGCGGCGGCCATCCTGCGGAATTCGCCGAGCACGAGACCGGCCAGCCCGGGGGTGAACACGGTGTCCCCCTCGGCGGTGGCGCGCACGGCCTCGACGAGTTCCTCGGCGGATGCGGACTTGATGAGGTAGCCGGTCGCGCCCGCTTTGACGGCCTCGAGCACGTCCTCTTGCTCACCGCTCGCGGAAAGCACGAGCACGTGGCAGCCGGGCGCGGTTTCGGTGATCTTTCTGGTGGCGTCGACCCCGCTGCCCGCGCCGAGGTTGAGGTCCATCAGCACGACGTCCGGGGTGGTGGACCGGACCGCGCGAACGCCGGTCTCGACGTCCCCCGCGGTCGCCAGGACCTCGAAGCCGCGTTCCCCGAGGTCGCGGGCGACGCCATCGCGCCAGATCGGGTGGTCGTCGACAACGACGATCGAGATCGGTTCGCTAGCCATGCTGCCTCCGCTTGACCAATCGAGCCAAACCCGTGCTGGGTTCCGGGCGCACACGCGGAACGTGCAACTCCCATTCCGTACCCTCTTCGGGCGCGGTTTCCAAGCTCGCGGTTCCACCGAGGGCCCGGATCTTGGCGGTGATGGAGCTCGCAACCCCGAGCCGCCCCTCCTCCGCGGCTGCCTCGAGCCGCCCCTGCGGGATTCCGGCCCCGTCGTCCCGCACCGAAATCACCACCTCGGTACCGAGGTCCTCGATGAGTACCCATACCTGCGCCGAGGGGCCGGCGTGCCGCTCCGCGTTGACCAAGGCCTCCCGGATCGCGGAGGTGAGTTCGTTCGCGGTGTCGTGCGGCAGCAGGATCGGACCCGCGGGTGCGGAAATGCTGATCCGCGAGGTGCCGAGCGGGCGCACCAGTCCGAGCAGATCGACCTCCCCTGACTCACCGGCGGATGAGACCGGCCCGGAAGCAACGAGCGAACGAAGCGCGACCTCCTGCTCCCCCGCGAGCCGTCCCAGTTCGGCCGCCTCCCCGCCGAGCTCCCCGCCGCGCCTGCGCACGTGCGCGAGCACCTGAAGCACGGAATCGTGAATGGAACTGGCCAGCCGCTCCCGCTCCGCGGTGGCCGCCTCGGTGCGCAGCGCCCGCTGCATGGTCACCATCGAACGCCGTGCCGCCGTGGACGCCATCCCGATCACCAGTCCGGAACCGATCAGCAGCACCGCATCGGTGAACAGGGACATGTCGATGGTCAGCCGCGCGAGCCCGGTGCACACCGCGAGCAGCAGGCCACCGGACGCGCCGATCAGCCAGCCGCCGTACACGCCCATCGCCACCGCGGGCACGCTGCCCCATACGGTCGTGATCACGCTCGGCACGTGCTCCGGAATGCTCAGATCGAAGATCGCCAAGGTGGTGAGCATCAGCCCGGAGGTGACCAGCAGGTCGGCGATGACCAGCCAACCGCGGCGTAACGCGGGCCGGAAACTGTAGGCGAGCGTGACCAGCGTCCACAGGCCCATGAACACGAGCACCGTGACACCGAGCCACGGGCGGGCGTAGGTGTCGTAGTTGACGGCCACCGCCGCGATTGCGAACGGATAGGTCACGACCCGGAGCAGCCCCGTACCGAGCCACATCGGGGATGTGGCGTCCTGTACCCGGATCGTCATGCTCAACTCACCGGTTCGGGCTCGTCGTCGCCGGTGTCCTTCTCCGCTTCTCCCTCGGGTTTCGCGGATGGCGCGCGGTCATTCCACAAGCTGCGGATCGAGGCGTTCGCCACGGCGAGCAGCGGAACCGCGAGCAGGGCGCCCGCGATGCCCGCGATCACCATGCCCGCCGCGACCCCGAGCACGACCGCGAGCGGGTGGATCTTCACCGCACGGCCGAGCAGCAGGGGTTGCAGCACATGGCTCTCCAGCTGCATCACCAGCACCACGATGGCCAGCACGATGAGCGCGGCGACGAGGCCCTTGGTCACCAGCGCGACCAGTACCGCGACCGCGCCGGTAAGCACGGCGCCGATGATCGGGATGAACGCGCCAAGGAATACCAGCGCGGCAAGCGGAACCGCGAGCGGAACACCCACGATCGCCAGCCCGATCCCGATGCCGACCGCATCCACCAGCGCGACGAGCACGGTGGCCCGCACGTAGTGCTCGAGCGAGATGAACCCGCGGCGCCCCGCGCGCTCCACCCTGTCCCGATTGGCGCCCGGAACCAGGACCCGCACCAGAAACCGCCAGATGCCGTCCCCGTCGTGCAGGAAGAAGATCAGGGTGAACAGGCACAGCAGGATCCCGGTCAGCGCCTCACCGACCGAGGCCGCCGTGCTGAGTGCGCCATTGGTGATCACGCTCTTGTTCGTCTGTAACCAGTGCACGATCTGGTCGAGGAAGCCCTGCAACTGATCCTGGGAGATGTGCAGCGGCCCATCCCGTAACCAGGTGTTGATCTGCTCGATGCTCGCCGAGACCTGGTTGGTCAGATCCGGCAGACCCGTGATGACAGTGGAGATGAACAGATAGAGCACCCCGCCGACGACCGCGAGCCCGACGATCACCGCGATCGCCGTCGCCAGTCCGCGCGGCACCCGCCAGTTCACCAGCCTGCGTACCACGGGGGCGAACAATGCCGAGAGCAGCAAGGCGATCGCGACCGGAACGGTGACGACGGCGAGGTAGTTGATCAGGTAGGCGAGCACCACGACGGCCGCGAGCGAGATGAGCAGCCGCCAGCTGTACGCGGCCGCCCCGCGCAGCACGACCGGCACATCGGGTTCGATACGGAAATCACGGGCTTTCACGTGCACACAGTATCCGGTATGACTGCTCAGACCGAGCAATCAAAGACACCCGGGTGAGTGGTCGGCGACTCCGACATTCTTACGGACGGTGTCCGGTGCAGGCAGGGCGGTGGTCCCCGATCGAGGGATTCGCCCGTGGCGCGATCGCCGCGCCGAAATCCGTTACGCCGCAACCGACCGAGAAGCGTGAGTCCACAGTGGACAATGCGGCGCGGACGTCTTCCGCCCTCCCGGAATCGGCGAATTTCTGGTCGCGGGCGGGGGTGGGCAAAATGGAGCTCTTCAAAAATCGATGGCGAGCTCCAGGGGCGGTGCGTGCCAGTCCGCCCGCGAGCAAAGGCCACCACGGACGGTGTGACGAACAGCATCCCCGCTGCGGGTGTCCCGCGAGACTGTGAGCCACATCGCCTGACCAGTAACGATGCACGGGCTCTCGAGCCGCCTCCGCGGGGCCGAGACACATCCGGGGTGTGACCAGCGTGAACGTCCGGGATGAGGACCCGGTCGTGCGTGGTTGTGTTGGTTAGAACCAACACAACCACGCACAAGGGAGCTGCCCGCGCCGGCTCTCGAGTGGATGCGGGTGCGACGAATTGGCAGGTCAACGTAGGATGCGGGAAGGATCATTCGGGCACGATGGCCAGCAGAGGGCGGCTTTCGCGATCCATCGCCGGTGCGAAGGGGGTGCGGGCGCGTGTTCGAGATGTTGAACCATTTCACCGAGGTCGTCGCGCACTCGATCGACTCTCCGTGGCTGTGGCTGATCGTGTTCTTCATGGCCGGGCTCGACGCGCTCGTGCCGTTCATGCCGAGCGAGGCCACCGTGATCGCGGTCGCCGTGCTGCTCGACGGTCACCCGCTGAAACTGCTCATTCTCGCGGTCGTCGCGGCGGCCGGGGCGATGCTCGGTGACACGGTCGGTTACGTCATCGGGCGCGGACCGGGTGCCGCGATCCTGCACCGCCTGCAGCGCAGGGACGGGGGCAAGGAGTTCTACGACTGGGTTCAGCGCATGGTGCGCCGCTATGCCACCGCCATGATCATCGCCTGCCGCTACCTGCCCGGTGGCCGGGTCGCGACCGCGCTGGCCACGGGCGGGATGCGGTTTCCGCTCGCCCGGTTCCTCTATCTCGACGCGATCGGCTGCTCGATCTGGGCGGTCCAGGCCGGGCTCGTCGGCTGGATCGGCGGTTCGGCCTTCGAGAACCAGCCCTTCTACGGGCTGCTGCTCGCCTTCGCGATCGTGCTGTGCATCCTCGGCGTGATCGAGATCGTCCGCCGCTGGCTGGCCAAGTCCAAGAAGCTCGACGTACACGAGGACGCCCCGGGTGAGCTCGGCTCCTCCGGAACCGCATCACGGATGTCATGACCGTTCGGCTCGCCACTTCCGAAGAACTGCGCGCCCTCCCGGAGCTGGAGGCCGCCTCCGACAAACTGTTCGCCGAGATCGGCTGGAGTCCCCTGCCTCCGCCAGGTGACCTCGAGGAACTGCGCGCCGCCGACTGGGTGCACGTCACCGGCCGGCCCCCGGTCGGGTTCGCGCGCGTCGAGGAAGTGGACGGGCATGCGCACCTCGAACAGCTCGCCGTGCACCCCGATCACGGGCGCCGGGGACACGGCGGGGCCCTCGTCGAGGCCGCGTTCGCGCACGCCGTCGAGCAGGGGTACACCGCGATGACCCTGATCACCTACGCCGAGATCCCGTGGAACCAGCCCTTCTACGCCAAGCACGGGTTCACCGAACTGACCGAGCTCACCCCCGGCCTCGAGGAACTGCGCGAGCATGAGCGCGCACTCGGCCTGGACGCGCTCGGCACCCGCGTAGTACTTCGCCGTATGGCCTGAACTGGACAAACGGGTGCTCGTGCGTGGTTGTGTCGGTTCTAACCAACACAACCACTCACGACTGATGCAGGCGCTGGCGGCGCAGCAGGAACCAGGCGGCCACCGCGGTGCCGAGTACGAGGATCGCGCCGAGCCCGGCGGCGAGCTGCAGCCCGTTCAGGAAGGCGGACCGCGCGGCCCCGAGCAGGGCGTACCCGGTGCGCTCCGGCAGCTGGCCGACCACGGTGATCGCGTTGCCGAGCGAACTGTGCGCACTGTCCGCGAGCTGCCGGGGTACTCCACTCGGGGTGGGAAACCCGCGGTAGACACCGGACAGCGCCGAGCCGAGCAGGGCGATGCCGAACGCGCCACCGAGTTCGTACGCCGTCTCGGATACTGCGGACGCGGCGCCCGCCTGCTCGGTGGGCACGCTGGACAGGATGATGTCCGCGGTGACCGTGAAGGCCAGCCCGGCACCCGCACCCAGTACGAATAGCTGAATGCCGATGAACAGGACGGAGGTGTCCTCCACGAACAGGCACATCCCGCCGAGCGCGAGCCCCAGCAGTACGAGTCCGCCCGCCACGATGACGCGTACTGCGGACCGGCGTGCGAGCTGTCCGGCGAGCAGGCCGGTGATGACCGCTCCCACGGTCACCGGCAGTTCGATGAGCCCGGCCTGCAGCGGACTCCGGCCCTGGACCATCTGCAGGTACTGGGAAAGGAAGAACACGGTCCCGCCGAGCCCGAGGATGCTGAACAGGTCCGCGAGCACGGCCCCGGTGAACCCGCGGTTGGCGAATAACCGGACGTCGAGCAGTGGGTTCGGCAGTCGTAGCTGCCTGCGCACGAACCAGAAGAGCCCGCCGATCCCGAGGACCGCCGCGACCAGCACATCGAGCCGCGCGCCGAACTGGGCGGCCTCCTTGATCGCGTAGACCACCCCGACCAGGCCGATCATGGACAGCGCCACGCTGCCCGGGTCCAACCGCGCCGGGTTCGGGTTCCGCGATTCCGGGAGCAGCTTCATCGCCAGCGGGACCACGAGCACCATGACCGGCAGGTTGATCAGGAAGACCGAACCCCACCAGAAGTGTTCGAGCAGCACACCACCGAGCAGTGGTCCGATGGCCATGCCCACCGAGGCCATCGCACCCCAGACGCCGATCGCGAAGCTGCGTTGTGCCGGATCATCGAACAGGGTGCGCACCATCGCGAGCGTGGCGGGTAGCAGGGCGGCACCCGCGACACCGAGCAGGGCGCGCGCGAGGATGAGCAGCTCCGGGCTCGTCGCATAGGCGTTGAGCACCGAGATGAGCCCGAATCCGGCCGCGCCGATCAGCAGCATCCGCTTGCGGCCGAACCGGTCCCCCACGCTGCCCATCGAGATCAGCAACCCGGCCATCACGAACGAATAGACATCGGCGATCCAGAGCAGCTGGGTGTTCGAGGGGTGCAGGTCCTCGCTGAGGAACGGGATCGCGAGCCCGAGCACGGTCGCGTCGATCGTGACGAGCAGTTCGGCGAGCACGACGACCGCGAGCGCGAACCACCGCAGGCTCTTGCTCATGGCTGCTCCCGCCGCGCGCCGTCGAGGAACAGGCCGAGGATCATCGCCCGGTAGTCCTTGCTCGCGATGCGGCCGAACTGGGCGGACCACGCGGCCGCGGCGATCAGCGCGAGCAGGGCATCGGAGAGCCAGGTTGTGCTCATATCGATCCGGAACTCGCCGTCCGCCTGGCCGCGGCGGAACAACTCCACCAGCCGGTCCTCGAGTTGCTGCCAGCCCTCGGATGGTTCCTCGAGGTACAGCTGGTCCTCGCTGAGCAGGAAAGACAGCAGCGGCGCCGTCGACTCGGTCTCCGTGACCACCCGGTGCAGGGCCTCGGTCGCGGTGCCCTCGTCGAGCCGGGCCGCGCGGAATGCCCGTTCCGCCTCCTCGATGCCGAGCTCCTCGAGCGCCTTGATCAGCGTTTTCCGCCCGGCGAAGTACCGGTGCAGCGTCGCCCGGCTGATCCCGGCCGCCTTCGCGACCTCGTCCATCGTCGCGCCGTTGTTGCGGCTGAGCAGGGTGGCCGCCGCGCGCAAAATCGTCTCCCGACTCGACATGAGACGATCATAGCTCACCTGAGACAAAAATGTCTCAAAAGGTCGTGTGCGGAAATGTTGGTTAGAACCAACACAACCACGCACAACCCCATCGACCGGCCCGGTTCGTGCAGGTCGGGAGTGGTTGCTCAGCCCTGGGCGAGGTCGGTGAAGCGGGAGTAGTGCAGCTGGTGGGCGACCGTGATCGTGGGGGTGGGACCCGCACGGTGCTTGCCGAGAATGAGGTCGGCCTCTCCGGCGCGTGGGTCGTCGAGCTCGAACGCGTCGGGGCGGTGGATGAGCATGACGATGTCGGCGTCCTGCTCCAGGCTTCCGGACTCACGCAGGTCGGAGAGCATCGGCCGCTTGTCGGTGCGCTGTTCGGGCCCACGGTTGAGCTGGCTGATCGCGACCACGGGGACCTCGAGTTCCTTGGCGACGAGCTTGAGCTGCCTGGAGAACTCGGAGACCTCTTGCTGGCGGGACTCGACCTTCTTCCCGGAGGTCATCAGCTGCATGTAGTCGACGATGATCAGGCGCAGTTCGTTGCGCTGTTTGAGCCGCCGCGCCTTGGCGCGGATCTCCATCATGGTCAGGTTCGGCGAGTCGTCGATGAACAGCGGGGCCTCGGAGATCTCGCTCATCTTGCGGGCCAGCCGCATCCAGTCGTCATCGGACATCTTGCCGGTGCGCATGTCCTGCAGCCGGATCTTGGCCTCGGCGGAGAGCAGGCGCATCACGATCTCGGTGCGGCTCATTTCCAGCGAGAAGATGACGCTCGCCTGCTGGTGATGGATGGAGCAGGACCGTGCGAAGTCCAGGCCCAGCGTGGACTTGCCCACACCGGGACGGGCCGCGACGATGACCATCTGGCCGGGGTGCAGGCCGTTGGTCACCTCGTCGAGATCGGCGAACCCGGTCGGCACCCCCTTGGAGATCCCGCCTCGCGAGGCGATGGCGTCGATCTCGTCCATGGTGGGCTGGAGCAGTTCCTCGAGGATCACGTAGTCCTCGGCGGTGCGCCGCTCGGTGACGTCGTAGATGGCCGACTGGGCGCGGTCGACGATGTCGTCGACCTCCGCGCCGTCCCCACCGCCGTAACCGAGCTGCACGATCCGGGTGCCGGCCTCCACGAGCCTGCGCAGGGTGGCCTTCTCGGCGACCAGCTGGGCGTAGTACCCGGCGTTCGCCGCGGTGGGCACGGTCGCGATCAGGGTGTGCAGGTAAGGGGCGCCGCCGACCCGGGACAGCTCGCTGCGCCGCTCGAGTTCGGCGGAGACGGTGATCGCATCGGCCGGTTCCCCGCGCGAGTAGAGATCGAGAATGCAGTCGTAGACGGCCTCGTGGGCCGGACGGTAGAAATCCCCCGGGCTGAGTAGTTCGACGACATCGGCGATGGCGTCCTTGGAGAGCAGCATCCCGCCGAGCACCGACTGCTCGGCGGCCAGGTCCTGCGGCGGCTGTTTCTCGTACGCCGCCGGAGCTCCGGGTGCTTGCGCTTCTCGCTCGTCAGCGACCGTCACCGCGATAGTCCCTCCATTCGCACATACGTTCGATGATACCGCAAAGGTATGTCCCCTGCGGCGACGTTAGGTCCGCGCCACGGGCCGGGCAACCCACCATGGGGACAGTATTGGGGACAAGGCGTGGACCCGGTGGGGACAAGGCGGGACAGCATGTCGCCGAGAGGTGGACCCACTGGGGACAACCTGGGGACAGTGATGGGATACCTCATCATTCGCGCAGGTCAAACCCTGTGGAGCAGCTGTGGACAACTTTCGGGTAAATCGGTTCGGCGTGTCGCGCCGTGCGGGCCCTCGGCGTGTCGTTGGGCGGGGGCGCGGACAGCAGAAGGTGGGCAGCAAAAGGCCGTCCCGTCCAAGTCGGACGGGACGGCCCGGGATGCTTTTCGCGGACTACTCCGCGTCCGCGGCGCGCACCTGCAGCGCGAAGGTGACCTCGACCTTCGGATGCAGGTTCGCGGTGACCGCGTGCTTACCGGTGGTCTTGATGTGCCCACCGAGCTCGATCACCCGCTTGTCGAGCGTCGGCCCGCCCGCGGCCTTGAGCGCGTTGACCACATCGGCCGGGGTGACCGATCCGAACAGCTTCTTGGAGTTCGGCGCGGTCTTCGCGACCAGGGCGATCACCGGGAGGCTCTCGATCCGCTGCTTGACCTCGTTGGCGTGGTCGAGGTCGCGGATGCGCCGCGCCTCCTGCGCCCTGCGGATGGTGTGCACCTGCCGCTCGGCGCCCTTGGTCGCCGTGATCGCGAGCGACCGCGGGAGCAGGTAGTTGCGCGCGTAGCCGTCCTTGACCTCGACGATGTCGCCGGGGCCGCCGAGGTTGGCCACGTCTGCCGTGAGAATGATCTTCGCCATGACGTGCTCCTTCCTCAGCGCGCGGTGGACGTGTAGGGCAGCAGCGCCATCTCGCGCGAGTTCTTCACCGCGACGGCGATGTCCCGCTGGTGCTGGCTGCAGTTGCCGGTGACCCGGCGCGCGCGGATCTTGCCGCGGTCCGAGATGTACTTGCGCAGCAGGTTGGTGTCTTTGTAGTCGATGGTGTGCGCGTTGCGGTCCCGGCAGAAGGCGCACACCTTCTTTTTCGGCTTGCGTACGGGTGGCTTGGCCACGGTCTTTCTCCTACTTGCTCACGTGGAATGGGACAGGTTGATCAGAACGGCGGTTCGTCGGAGAATCCGCCGGTGCTCGCCGGTGGTGCGGAGCCCCACGGGTCGTCGGCGGGCGCGGACGGACCGGACTGGCCGCCTCCGCCTCCACCACCGAAACCGCCGCCACCGGATCCACGGCTGACCTTGTTCACCTTGGCGGTCGCGTACCGCAGCGAGGGGCCGACCTCGTCGGCCTCCATCTCCACGACAGTGCGCTTCTCGCCCTCACGGGTGTCGAACGTGCGCTGGCGAAGGCGGCCCTGCACGACCACGCGCATGCCCCTGGTCAGGGACTCGGCGACGTTCTCGGCCGCCTGGCGCCAGATGCTGCACCGCAGGAACAGCGCCTCGCCGTCCTTCCACTCGCCACTGGCGCGGTCGAAGGTGCGCGGGGTCGACGCGACTGTGAAGCTCGCGACCGCGGCTCCCGACTGGGTGAACCGCAGGTCCGGGTCGGCGGTCAAGTTGCCGACAACGGTGATCACGGTCTCGCCAGCCATGCTCAGTTCGCTTTCGCCGTCGCGGAACCGCGGACACGCTGCGCGTCGCGGCGCAGCACCTTGGTACGGAGCACGGTCTCGGACAGCGAGAGCTGCCGATCGAGCTCGTCGACGGTCGTCGGCTCGGCGTTCACGTCGACAAGGGCGTAGATGCCCTCGCTGTGCTTGGCGATCTCGTAGGAGAGCCTGCGACGGCCCCAGATGTCCACGTTCTCGACCGAGCCACCCCCGGTGCGGATCACCTGCAGGTAGTTCTCGAGCGATGGAGCGACATTGCGCTCGTCAAGGCTCGGATCGAGGATGATCATTACCTCGTAATGACGCATGAAGACCACTCACCTCCTCTGGACTTGGCGGTCACGGACGTTCCGTGACAGGAGGGTCAACCGGTCCAGGATACGGCAGCGGCTTGTACAGGCGCCGACGGGGCTGGCCAGCCGGGTTCTTACAGCCGGCGCAGCGCCCAGGTGCGGACCAGCGCGGCGGACACCCCGGCGAGGGCGATGACCGCGATCAGCATCGGAATACCGACCTTGCTCGATTCGCCGTTCGGGTCCTGCGCGAGCGTGGTGGCCCGGCCCGCCTGGTGCACCGGGTTGTTCGCGGCGCTGTCCGGGCCGAGCTGGCCGGTGGCCGGAGCGTAACCGGGCACGCCGTAGCGCTCCCCGGGAGGAGCCGCGAGCGAGTCGGGGGTGCCGTAGCGGGCCGAGGGCGGTGCGGACATGGCCGGGATCGCCCCGGAGCCGTACCGCTCCTGCGGCGGCTGCGCGGTGCCGCTCGCTCCGCCGGGCGCGGTCGGCGCACCGGTCGCGGTCTTCGGTGCCTGGGACTGTGTGGCCGGGTGCGAGGAGGACGGTGGCGAGGAGGGCTGCTGCGGCGGCTTGTAGTCCACGGCGGCCGCAGTGAACCCGCAGGTGCCCGCGATCTTGTTCTCGATGTTCTGGCGGGACTTGTTCTTGTCCAGGCCGAGGCCGTCCACGATCCCGTTCTTGTACGCCTTGTTCACGGCGTCCGCGATGGCCGCGCCGGTGATCGGGGTGGAGGCGCCGTGCGGCATGCTCCCCACCGTGATGGCGGGGATGTTGCTCATCTGCTTGTACGCGTCATCGGGATTGGTGAACAGGCCCGGGTTCTCCGCGATGGCCTGCTTGGCCTGACCGGCCACGGCCGCACCGGAGATGGAGACGGTGTCTCCCATGTGCACGGGAAGCTGTCCGGTGCACGATCCGTAGGTCACGGTCGCGGCGGACGCGCTTCCGGCGCCGAGCACTGCCGTGGTGCCGACAATGGCGGCCATGGTCGCGAGTCCCGCGGTTCTACGGAGACCTTTCCTCAACCCGGTCACCCCTTCACTGTTCAACGCGTTGCCTTTTTCATTACCCAAGCGCGGGCGAGCCCCGCGGTGACTCCGGTCGCCGCGATGACGGCGATGAGCAGCGGGACGCCGATGTCGTTGCCGCCCTGTTTCACCGGCTCGGCGAGTGCGGTCGCCCGGCCCGCGGTGCGCACCGGGTCACCCATCGAGTCGCTGGTGGTCTGTCCGGGGATCTGACCGAACGAGGGTGCGTTGCCCGGGATCTGCGACCCGTACTGCGCGCCCTGATCCGAACCGTACATGCCCGGTGCGCCGTACCCGACGCCGAATCCGGGCGCGTCCATGGGAACCGCGCTGTACAGCGAGGCCGGGGACATGGGTGCCGCGGAGCCGTAGCCGAGCTGGCCGTAGAGCGGAATCCCCGCGGGAACACCCTGCGGGCCGCTCTGCGCGGGCGGGGCGGGCAGCCCTTCCTTGGGCGGCGGCGTCGTGCCCTGGTTGCCTGGTTGGCTCGGCGAACCACCCGGATTGCCCGGGCTCTGCCGGTCCGGCGGGTTCTGCTTGGCGATGTGCAGGCCGGTCAGGCCCTTGGCGAGCTGCTTCGAGGCGGGCGCGAGCGCGTCGGTGACCGGTTTTCCGGCGTCCTGGATCGGCGCCGCGATCGCGTTCGTGGTCTTGGCCATGATCGAGCAGCCACCGGTGAGCAGCTTCTGCAGCACGCTGTTGATACCGCCGATGAGGTCGGCGAGCGGGCCTTTGTGCGCCTTGGCCGCACCGGCCGGGTTGAGCGCGCGGGCACCGGCCTGCGGGATGGCACCGATCGGCACGACCGGGCCCTTGCCGATACCGAGCACCGCGCCCAGATCGATGGAGACCGGCTCGCCGGGAGACCCGGTCACCGTGGCATTGCAGCTGCCGACGATCACCGGCTGCGCGGCATCGGCGACGGGTGCCGCGATGGCCGTCGATGCGAAGCCGACACCCGCCGCGAGCACCGCACTCGCGGCGATCCGTCCAACACGCGCGCCCATGTACTCATCCCTCCTGCCGAATGAGTTAACGACCCAGTAGCCGATAGGTGACGGTCACGATACCGGCGTTCGGTGTCCCGTGGCACCCCCACAAAACGGGCGGGTGATGTTCGTCGGTGGGGGTGGTTACGCTGACGGCCATGCGAATCGGAGCACATGTACGCCAGGAGGACCCGATCGACGCCGCGGACGAGGTCGGCGCGAAGGTCGTGCAGTTCTTCCTCTCCGACCCGCAGTCCTGGAAGACGCCGAAGGCCCCGGAGAACGCGGCCGAGATCAAGGACAGCGATCTCGAGGTCTTCATCCACTCCCCGTACGTGCTCAACGTCGCATCGACGAACAACCGGATCCGGATCCCGAGCCGCAAGCAGGTGCTCGAGCAGTCGAAGGTGGCCGCGGAGGTCGGCGCGACCGGGCTCGTGGTGCACGGCGGGCACGTCACCAAGGATGACGCGCCCGAGGAAGGGCTCGGCAACTGGCGCAAGCTGTTCGAACGGCAGGCCAAGGAGGGGGGTTTCCCGACCCGCGTGCTGATCGAGAACACCGCGGGCGGGGACAACGCGATGGCGCGCGGATTCGACATGCTCGCCAGACTCTGGGACGAGGTCGGCGAGTTCGAGGCCGGTTTCGTGCTCGACACCTGCCATGCCTTCGCGGCCGGTGAGGACCTGGTCGGGATCGTCGACCGGGTCAAAGCGATCACCGGGCGCATCGATCTCGTGCACCTGAACAGCTCGCGGGACTCGTTCGGCTCCTGGCGGGACCGGCACGCGAATCTGGGCAACGGCACCATCGAGGTCAGCCAGCTCGCCGATGTGGTGCGCGCCGCCGATGCGCCGGTGGTGTGCGAGACGCCGTGGACCGGGATCGCCGAGGACATTGCCTACCTACGCGAACACACCGGCTGAGCGGTCCCGCCGCCCGGAACGCCTGGTCCTCGCGGTACTCGTGGCCCTGTGCGGGCTCATGCTCGTCGCGGGGTTCGCGAACAAGGACCGCTGCGCCGGGCCCGGGTACGACGCGCACGGGGTCACCCAGCCCTCGATCGGGACCAAGCAGTACGCCGAGGTCTGCTACTCCGACATCCAGTACCTGTGGCAGGCCCGCGAACTGGACCGGCACCGCTTCCCCTATACCGACGGCGGGCTCGACGCGCGCGGTGAGCTGACCGGGGGCAGCGTCGAATACCCGGTGCTGACCGGGATGCTGATCTGGCTGGGTTCGGTGTTCGCGGGCAACGACGGGCAGTTCCTGCTGGTCTCGGCGCTGCTGCTGGCCCCGTTCGGCCTGTTCACCGCGTTCGCACTGGGCAAGCTCACCCGCTGGCGTGCGCTGTGCTGGTCGCTGGCCCCCGCTCTGGTGCTGTACGGCTTCCACAACTGGGACCTCGCGGTCGTCGCGGTGAGCACCAGCGGGTTCCTCGCCCTGCTGCGCTGGCGGCGCCCGTTCGAACAGCGCGCGGTGCTCGCCGCGGTCCTGTTCGGTCTGGGCTTCGCGCTCAAGCTCTATCCGGCGCTGTTCGTGCTGCCGCTGCTCGCGCTGACCTGGACACGGGGCGCGCGGGTCAGCCGGGTGCTGGCCGCCGCGATCGCGCCCGCGGTGCTGGTGAACCTGCCGTTCGTGGCGCTCGGCTTCGACGGCTGGCTGGCCTCGTTCACCTTCCAGGCCGCTCGCAAGGTGGACATCACCACGAACTCGATCTGGTTCTGGGCCTTTCGGCCCTACTCGAATCCGGACAACCAGGCCTTCCAGGACGCGGTCGGCCTGGCGGCACCACTGGCGGTGTTGCTCGGCTGCGCGCTCGCGTTGTATCTGGGGCACCGCCGCTGCCTGCGCACCGGCGAGTACCCGTTCGTCGCGGTGTGCGCGGCGATGTTGTGCGCGTTCCTGTTGCTGTACAAGGTGCACTCCCCGCAGTACGTGCTCTGGCTGCTGCCGTTCTTCGCGCTGCTGCGGGTGCACCCCGGCTGGATCGTCAGCTATCTGCTCGTGGACGTGGTGTTCGGGATCGGCCTGTTCCGCTGGTACTACCAGATCGACTCGGGCATCTACGACGGATTCGCCGCGCAGGCGGTGATGATCGGCGTCTGGGGCCGGGCCGCCCTGCTCGCCGGGTTGTTCCCGGCCTTCCTACGCGCCGCGCCCGGCTGGCACACCGGGTTCGTCGACGCTGATCACGTGATTCCGCGTGCCGATCTTGATCGCGGTGATGACCAGCGCGATCACCCCGACTAGCACGTAGGAGTTCCCGTAGATCTGCTGCCACACCGTCCAGTGCACCTCGGCCCCGTTGTCCCGGGGAGCGAACCAGAACGGCCCGATGTAGCCGATCGCCATGACCGCCACCGTGCCGAGCGCGAGCCAGGGCTGGCGCAGCCGCCACGCGTTGACGGCGAGCAGCAGGAAGGCCGGGGCCACCCAGGTCCAGTGGTGCGACCAGGACATCGGCGAGATCAGCAGCCCGCCGATCGCGTTGATCACCAGCGCGGAGGCGGTGTCCCGCACCGCGAGCGCACGCCGCATCCCGATCACGATCACCACCAGCAGCGCGATCACCGAGACCGCCCAGCACACGTTCTGCGCGGTCTCATCGGCGATCAGCCGGGCGAAGAACCCCTTGAGAGTCTGGTTCGTCGCGAAGGTGACATTGCCCGCGATGTCGAAGACCTGTTTGGTCCAGAATTGGATCGACAGCCCGGGCGCGACGATCAGCGCGATGGCCGAGGACACCACCCCGCCGACCACCATGCCCAGCACCCCACGCCAGTCCCTGCGCAGCAGGAAGAACAGCAGGAAGGCACCGGGAACGAGCTTGACCGCGGTCGCCATACCGGTGAGCAGTCCACGGTAGCGGGTGTTGCGCAGCGCGAGGCAGTCCACCGCGACCAGGGCCATCAGCACCGTGTTGATCTGGCCGAACTGCAGATTCTCCCGCACCGGCTCGGCGAGGGCGGCGACCGGAAGGCCGAGCAGGGCCAGCTTCATCGCGAGCGCGCGCGGGAGCTCACGGCCCTCGCGCTGGTGCAGTTCGCGCACGAAGACGTAGAGGGTGGCCAGCAGCGCGATCGTGGAGACGGTGCCGAACAGCACCTCGGAGGGATACAGTTCTATCAGGGTGAGCGGGGTGAACAGCAGCGCGGCCAGCGGCGGGTACAGAAACGGCAGCGCGATGCCCGCGCTGGTGGGCGGCAGATCGTGATACAGCGGTGCGCCCCGGACCAGTGCCTGCGCACCGAGTCGGTAGACCTCGAGGTCGATCGGCATCGGGATCACCATCAGCACCACGACCGCGGCGGCGAGCTCGACCACGCCGAGTGCGATCCAGAGTGCCGGCCCGATGGCGAGCAGCCTGGTCAGTAGTGCTTGTGCTCGCGTCATCATTCTCTAGCCACCACGTAGTCGCGTTCCCGGTTCGCGGCGACCCTACCGGGCGGTGCCCCGCTCGCCTGCGGCTACGGCGCCTTGTGCCGGGCGGCGAGCTCGTTGACCGCGTCCGGGTCGCTGCGCCACAGCGCGATCATCGCGCGGATGCGGGTGTTGTGGTCGATCCGGTCGTCCAGCTTGGCGAGGCCGAGGGCGCGGTGATCGTCGGGATGCAGGTACAGGGTGATCCGGTCGGCCGATCCGGGCGCGGGAGTGCGCAGCTCGGCGGAGGCCGCGGATTCGTTCGGTTCGGGCGCAGGCGGGTGCACCGCCCCGGGCGGGCGCATCCGTTCGGTCTGTTCGGGTTCGTCCCGTCGCCCTTCGGGGGCAGCCTGCTGTTCGGATGGTGGCTGCTCTTCGGGTATCGGCGCGACCTGTGGGGTCCTGCCGAGGAGTTCAGCAAGCGTACGTTGAGTTGCCATGGATGACCTCCGCTGCTCCGGTCGGTCGGGCTGGGATGCGGGACACGGGTGCGGTGGTGTGGTCCGGGTCGTATCTGTGCCCGCACATGGCGAGCAACTCGGCGACGAGCGCGCGGTACTCGCGGGTCGCCGCCGAGGCCGTCGAATGCCGGCCCCCAGGTAGGTCACAGACCGGCTTGGCCAGTTCGAGCGCGTCGTCGTGCGAGACGAGTGCGCGGGTATAGGTGCTTGCGACGCGATAACCGAGCGAACGCAACTCATCTCTTCGTTCCTCGGCGGCGCGACAGCGATCGCGGTGCACCCGGGTGAGCGCGATCAGATAGGGCACGTTGTTCGGTCGCACGCGTTCGTCCACGAAGGACAGCAGCGGGCGCAGGTCCATCAGCTCCGGCCGGGTGGGGAAGGCGAGTACATCCAGTGCGCCCTTGCACAGCAGCGCATCGAGCGCGCTGTGTTCGCGCACGCCGGGCAGATCCACGAGCACCACGTCGAATCCCGCGGTGCGCAGGCCGCCGAGCTCGGCCGGATCGGTGCTCACCGCGACCTGGAAGGGCATCGCCGCGCCCGCCGCGGTTGCCGCGTCGAGCGCGGAACGGTTCGGATCGGTGTCGACGAGCAGGGTCTGCTCGCCGAGGCCGCGAACGCAATGGGTCGCCATGTTCAGCGCGAGAGTTGTCTTTCCCACGCCGCCCTTCGGCCCGCCTACTCCGATCACGACTGTCACCGGGCCAGCATAAACCAGCGAACGGTTTCATGCTAATACGGTATAGCGGGAAATTGTGTTAGCGGTTTAATGGTTGGCCATCATTCATTCAATTACGACTGCCGGTATTGATGGGAAAACATTAAACTTCCGTACTATCCTTCGATCGGGTAACGCCGGAATACCCGGTCGACAGGTACCTTTCGAAGGGTAATTGAAAACCCGAGCTAACGGGCGTGGCAACACGTTCAGGCGACATGGATGCCCGCCCTGCATGCGTCTTTTGCTGCCTTACTGGCGAGTTGGCAACACGAATGAGGGAACATGGCACTCCCTTGTCACCTGATGGTCGCATGCGACTTTCGTTCTCGGCCATAGCGTGTTTAATGTTCATTACGGAATTCCTGATCTGCGCGGATCGAACCTCGAGGAACCGAAGAACGAAATAGCTACTTGCGTGCGGGTTAACACCAGCGGCGCTTTATCAAGAAACGAACGGGAGTATTTCCACATGAAGACCTTCATGAAGCGGGCCATCACGGTCGCCGCGGCCACCGCTGGACTCGCCCTCCTGGGCGGCACCGCCAGCAGCTTTGCGTCCACCATGGACACCGCCAGCCCGGACCAGTTCTGCTCGCAGACCAGCAGCACTACCAACGGGCCGGACGACGGCACCACCAACTCACCGTGCAACGTTGTGCCCTCCTACGAGCAGGCGCACAAGGACTTCATCCGTGGTGGCACGCAGATCGGGCAGGCCGGCAAGCTGCTCGAAGGCAAGCCAGCCGAGGCGCTCCAGGGCGTTGGCACCGGTGCGGGCTCGGTCGTCGCCGGGGCGTTCACCGGTGTTGTGGCGAACCCGGTTGCCGAAGGCCTGAAGGGCGTGCACGCTCTCGTGCCCGCATACCCGGGTCCGGTCTCGGTGACCGACCACCAGCAGCGTGGCAACGAGCCGGCCACCAACTGAGTGACCCGTTGAGGTCTGTTGGCGAAACCGGTGGGCCGGAGCGGATCATGGGCCCTGAATCGCGCGATCACCACCGTCACCGCTAATTGAACGGAAATCTGCCGGGTGCGCCGGACACAGTCACTGTGTCCGGCGCACCCGGCGTTTCAGTGTCTGGACCGGCTCTTCAGTCCGAACTGGACTGTGGTGTCGTTCCGCTTTTCCCGCGTGCGGAGAGCAGCTTCGGCAGGCTCGGTAGGAGGAAGCGGTCGAGGCGTTGCGCGACCGGCCCACCGCTGGGGTCGTCGTCCCCGCTGATCCGGACGGGATCCCGCTGCGGGTGCAGGATGTGGTGCACGATCAGTGCGCACAGGCCGAGTACCGCGAGATCGCGAACCGTGACGGCGCCGAGGAACCACTGCGGTGGCAGGCCTCGATCCGGTTCGCCTGCCTTGATCGTCTCCTGCTCCAGGTACATGAACATCCGCGGCGCCCAGACGAGTGCGTCGATCGCCATCCAGCCGAGCAGCAGCTTCCAGTTCGGCAGGGCAAGCACGGCGAGCGGGACGAGCCAGAGCGAATACTGCGGACTCCACACCTTGTTGGTGAGCAGGAACGCGGCCACGAGGAGGAAACACAGCTGTGCGAGCCGCGGTCTGGTCGGCGCGCAGAGGGCGAGCCAGCCGATCGCGACGCAGGCGAGGGCGAGTACGACACCGCTGAACCCGTTCAACGCTTCGACGCTGGGGAACCCGGTCCAGCCCGTGAGGCCGGAGACGACGTTGTAGAGGGAGTCCGGATCCGCCGCCCGCGAAGCGTTCAGCCGGAAGAACTGCGCCCAGCCTTCCGGATAGGCGAGCATGATCGGCAGATTCACCACGAACCAGGCGAGCACCGCGGTGCCCGTGGTGCGCAGACCGTCTCGCAGTCTCCCGGATCGCAGGCACAGCAACAGAATCGGGAACAGCAGGAACAGCGGATAGAGCTTCGCGGCCCCGCCCAGTCCGAGCAGTATCCCGGCGAGCGCGGGTTTTCTGCGCGCCCAGGCGAGTAGCCCGGTCGCGGCGAACGCGGTCGCAAGCGTGTCGAAGTTCGTGAAGGCGTGTACCAGCACCAGTGGAGAAGCCGCGACGAGCACGGCATCCCACGCTCGGCGGCGCGCGGTGCGGGCGACCGCCCAGATCGTCACCAGCCAGGCGAGCCCGAGCAGTAGTGCCGATGCGTTGAAATACACCGCGACCGGCAGCGCGGCGGGCAGTATTCCGGAGTGCGCGAGGCTCGTCCACAGGTCGGCGATCTTGGCGTTGACCCACTGGAAGAGACCGGTGAGCACCGGGTACTCCATATAACGCCGCTCGGTGACCTGCTTGCCGGAGTCATCGGTGGTCTCCTCGGCCCACGAGTCGCGGTACGGGAACGCGCCCTTGTCCAGTTGCTCGCTCCCGTAAAGCGGCACGATGTCCGAGTAGCACATCGACACGTACTGACGGTGTCCCGACCAGTCGAGCCCGGTGCCCTGATCGTTGGACTGGATGCACGCGGCCTTCCCGCACCAGGAAAGCAGCAGCGCCAGGATCCCGATGGCGAGCACCACCCGGAGCGGAGAGAAGAACCAGTGCCGGCCGATCGCCGCATGTCTGCCGAGGGGTCCGCCGATCACCGCCGACGCCTGCCGCGCGATCGTCTGCGTCCAGGTCGGGATCACGCGCTCGTCCGGCGTCAACGAGTCCGTGTCCTCAGTGCCCCCTCGCGAACCCTTCCGCACCGTTCGCGTTGGCTCGCCCGATTCGGTGTCTGACTCGGCGCTATCGGTCACCGCCGCATGGTACGAGCAACGCCAGAAGGCCCTTGTGAGTGGTTGTGTTGGTTAGAACCAACACAACCACTCACAAGGGCCTGTTCAACCTGGTCAGAGCGGGTTGTTCGGGTCAGCCGCCGGTGCCGCCGCCACCGGTGTGGCCGCCTCCGGAGTGGCCACCCGGCGTGTCACCACCGCCACCGCCGCCACCGCCGGTGCCGCCACCATCGGTGCCTCCGCCGTGGCCACCTCCGCCACCGCCGGTGTCACCGCCTCCGGTGCCGCCGCCACCGCCCCCATGTGTCGGTGGACTCGAACCGGTGTTGTTGTCCGGTTCGCTGGTGTCCTGGTTATGGGTGGTGTGCTGGGTCGTGCGCCGGTGCCTGCTACGCGTGGTCTCGTCGGTCGCATCGGTCTGATCGTTGGACGAGTTCGTCTGCGTGGGCGGGGTGTAGGTGGAGTACGAGTAGTCGGACTGCTCCCCCATCGGCGGGATCTCACTCAATTGCTCGACGGGTTTGCCCTGCAGGTAGTCCTTGGAGAACTCCTGCCAGATGAAGGCCGGTTCCTCACGACCGTAGATGTCGTAGTTGGTCGAACTGCCCTTGGGGTTGGAGTAGTTGCCGTGGATGGCCTTACCGCTGTTGCGCTTGTCCCCGACGTAGACGGCACTGACCACCTGTGGGGTGCCGCCGACCATCCAGGCGGCGGTGTTGCTGCCCTCGTCGCCCGCGGCGTAGGCCTGCGCGGTACCGGTCTTGGTCGCGTTCGGCCGGCCGCCGAGCGAACCGCCGCTGTAGCCGAGCACGTCCTTCATCGAGTCGAGGACGGTGCTGGAGAGCTGGGCGTTGCGCTTGGGGTCGTTTTTGTCGAAGGCCGGTTTGCCCGTGGTCTGCGCCTGGTAAAGCGTGTCCTCGCCGGAGGAGTCGGTGACCTTGCTGACGAAGTGCGCGGGGATGAACGTGCCGTTGTTGAAGAAGGTGGCATAGGCCTGGGCCATGTCCTTGACCGAGACCGGGTACTGGCCGAGCGCGATACCGCCGCCGATCTCCTTGGGCTTACAGGTCTTCGGGTCGACCTCGGTGAGGCTGGGGACGTTCTCGCAGCCCGCCCGCGACGTGCTCTTGGAGATGCCGGCCTGCCAGGCGGCGTCGCGTACCTTCTGGGTGCCGATCTGGGCGGCGATGTTGTAGAAGACGGTGTTCACCGATTCGGTCATGGCCTGTTTGACCGTGCAGCTGGTGCCACAGCTCTCTTCATCGGCGTTGTGCACCCTGGTGCCCTTGATCACCTGGTTGTCGGTGCCGTCGAAGGTGCTTCCCAGCCCTGCCCCCGGTCGGTTCTCCAGCAGAGAAAGGAAGGTGAACGGCTTGAACGAGGACCCTGGCTGGTGCGCCTGGGCGGCCTGGTCGTACTGCGACTTGTCCCGTTGCCCCGGATAGTAGGCGAGGACGCTCCCGGTCTTCGGGTTGACCGAGACCTGCCCGCTGACCAGGTTCTTGTCGTTCTTGTTGGCCCTCATGATCTTGTTGTTCGCATCAACGGCCATCTGCTGGACCTTGGGGTTGATGGTCGTATAGATCTTCGCGCCGGAGTGCCGCAGCTGGTTGGCGTCGAGTCCCTTCGATTCGAGCTCGCTGTCGACCTGCCGCTTGACCGCGAGCAGATAGGGATTCTTCTGGAGCTGGGTCTCCTGTTTGTTGCTCCCCGCCTCGATCGGCGTCGGCACCACGGCCTGGGACCGCTCCTCCTTGGTCATCCACTTGTGGTCGACCATCTGGTCCATCACGTAGTTCGCGCGATCCGCCCGGTATTTCTCGTTCTCCGAACGGCCCGGTCCCTGGATCAACCCGGCGAGCACGGCGGCCTGTGGTTTGGTCAGCTTCTCGGCATCGGTGTTGAAGTAGGCCTTGGCCGCGGCCTGGATGCCGTAGGCGCCGCGCCCGTAATAGATCGTGTTCAGGTACGCGGTGATGATGTCCTGTTTGGACTGCTCGTTGGTCATCTTGAAGGACTGGACGAGCTCGATCGCCTTGCGCCAGTACGAGTGCTGGTCGTTACCGGTGGCCTGTTTGACGTACTGCTGGGAGATGGTCGAACCACCGCCCTGGCGCCCGCTCACCTGTTTCCACACGGCGCCGAGGATGCCTTTGATATCGAAACCGGAGTTGGTCTCGAAGCTCGCGTCCTCCGCGGCCTCGGTGGCGTGCTTGACCGTGTCGGTGATCTGGTTCGGCTTGACAATCGTGCGGTTGCCGCCGTCCGTCTTGTCCGTGGTGATCACCGACTTGTCGGCGAAGTAGTAGTTCACCGGCTGCGCGAGCTTGGCCTGTGCCTCCTCGGGGGAGGGCACGTCCACGACCTGATAGGTGATGAAAAACCCGAGGATCGGCCCGATGATCAGCACGGCCGCGGCGATGTAGATGCCCCGGCGGATGCGTTTCCACCGCCGCTTGCGCCGCATCCGGGCCCGCTCGAGGCTGGTGGAGCGGGGTCGCTGCGGCGGTTCGCGATCGTCCCCCGCTTCCGGCTCGGGCTCCTCGTCCGCGTACTCGTCCTCCTCGGCGAGGTAGTGCGTGTTCAGCCGGCCGTCGGTCTCGAGCGGTTCCTCGTCGAAGTCGTCGAAACCGTCCCGGTGGGTGAGCAGTTCCGGCTCGCGGTAGTCGTCGTAGTGCTTGTCCTCGTCGACCAGCGGGAGCAGCTCGGTCTCCCCTTCGACGGGCGGGATCGGCGGTGGGGCGTAGTTGTTCGGCCGCCCCCCGGGCCGCGGTGGCTGCTGGGGTCCGCGCGGCGGCTGCTGCTGACCGGTCGGCCCGGCCTGGCGCTGCCACGGCGGCGGCACCGGGCGGGCGCTCGTGGGCACCGGCTGGCGCACCGGCCGTCCCGGTTGCTGCGTGTTCGACCCGTTTCCATTCGGCGTGGCTCCACCACCGAGAACGTTCTGGATGGAACCATGGGTACCGGCGCCGGGTTGGGGTTCCTCGCTGCGATGTCGGTGCGCGCCGCCGGAGTTCTGAGCGGCCGGCCGTCCCTGCCTTCCGTCGGGATCGTCACCCGGCCAAGACGGTCTACGCTGGTCGTTCACGAGTTGACCTCCATGGGCGGCTCACCCGTCCGGCAGCCGGCGCCCTGGTGTTCGGCGACGGGTTTTCGTGGCGTACTTCGTGGCATCACTGTCCCGCCGTCTTCCGTTTCCGGTTCCTGGTACCGCGCTCACCGTCCGAGGTGGCACCGGTCCCGAGGACGTATGACTGTACGAGGTGGTTCCAATGACAGCTCGGGCAGACCTCGACGACGTACACGTTGAACTCACTGAACAGCTCGGTCATCTTCTCGAGCTCGGTTCGTGAGCGTGCGGAGCCGGAGGCGGGCCCGAGCACGTCCCCGAAGATCCAGTTGGTGTTGACCAGCTCGCCGTCGCACAGCGGACAGGGCTGCTGGCCCGGCTCGCCGTGGAACCGAGCGGCCCGCAGCAGGTAGGGGTTCGCATCGCAGACATCCATGGTCGAGGTGCGGCCGACACGGACCTCCGCGAGCAGCGCGCGGCGGCGCAGCGCGTAGTCCACCAGCTGTCGTTGGGTTCGCACGATCTACAGGGTACGTGTCCATCCTGTGATCTGAACCGGCCGATTCGATTTATGGTCCGATTCGCATTCGGTTTCGCTGAACCGGGAGCGCATCCGGGGTGGATTCGTGCCGGCTCGGGCACGCTTCGTGTGCGATTTTTCGGGTGATCGGGACGTATTTCGGGGGTTGTGGCGTTGACGTGTGAGAAGGTTCGCTTTCGCTGCTGGGGACCACTCGAGCCGATGTATCGTCCCGATATATAACCGCCGTGATCGCCTTGGAGGTGTCGATGCTCGAATTCGCCGTGCTCGGCATCCTGCACGACTCGGCGATGCATGGATACGAGCTCCGCAAACGCTTGCGGGAACTGCTCGGCTCGCTGCGGGCCTTCTCGTTCGGCTCGCTGTACCCGACGCTGCGCCGGTTGCAGCGCCGCGGACTGATCGCCGAGCGGGATCCGGAGGAGGGTGCGCGGAGCCAGCAGCGACGGGCGCGCAAGGTCTACGAGCTCACCGCGGAGGGCAAGGAACGGTTCGCCGAACTCGCCGAGGACGCGGGCCCGAGCTCCTGCGACGACGAAGGCTTCGGCGTGCACATGGTGTTCTTCGCCCGCACCTCCGCGAGCGCGCGCATGCGCATCCTCGAGGGGCGCCGCAGGCGGGTCGAGCAGCGGCGCGAGGGACTGCGCAGCGCGCTGGCCCGTGCCGGAGAGCAGATCGACCGTTATACCCGTGAGCTGCACAAACAGGGGCTCGAGACGAGTGAGCGCGAGGTGCGCTGGCTCAACGAACTGATCGCGCACGAACGTGCGGAGCAGGAAACCGAAGAAAGTGAGGAATCCGGTCATGGGCGCTAACACCCCCGGGGTGAAGGTCGCGATCGTCGGAGTCGGAAACTGTGCGGCTTCGCTTGTGCAGGGGGTGCACTACTACGCCGACACCGATTCGGAGAGCATCGTTCCCGGGCTCATGCATGTGCAGTTCGGCGACTACCACGTGCGCGACGTACGGTTCGTCGCCGCGTTCGACGTGGATGCCAAAAAGGTCGGCAACGACCTCTCCGAGGCGATCCTGGCGAGCGAGAACAACACCATCAAGATCGCCGATGTGCCACCGCTCGGCGTGACCGTGCAGCGCGGGCACACCCTCGACGGGCTCGGTGCCTTCTACACCGACACGATCGAGGAGTCCGACGAGCAGCCGGTCGACGTGGCGCAGGCGCTGCGCGACTCCGGGGCCGATGTACTCGTCTCCTACCTCCCGGTGGGATCCGAGGAGGCCGACCGGTTCTACGCGCAGGCGGCCATCGACGCGGGCGTGGCCTTCGTCAACGCGCTTCCGGTATTCATCGCCTCCGACCCGGAATGGGCGGAGAAGTTCACCAAGGCCGGGGTGCCGATCATCGGAGACGACATCAAGTCCCAGGTCGGGGCGACCATCACGCACCGGGTGCTCGCCAAGCTGTTCGAGGACCGCGGCGTGCAGCTGGACCGCACCATGCAGCTCAACGTCGGCGGCAACATGGACTTCCTCAACATGAAGGAGCTGTCCCGGCTCGAGTCCAAGAAGATCTCCAAGACCCAGTCGGTCACCTCCCAGGTCGACCGGGACCTCGGCAAGCGGAACGTGCACATCGGGCCCTCGGACTACGTGCCGTGGCTCGACGACCGTAAATGGGCCTACATTCGCCTCGAAGGGCGTGCGTTCGGGGATGTGCCGCTCAACCTCGAATACAAGCTCGAGGTCTGGGACTCCCCCAACTCCGCGGGGATCATCATCGACGCCGTTCGTGCCGCCAAGATCGCCCTCGACCGGGGTATCGGCGGACCCATCCTCTCCGCGGCCTCGTACTTCATGAAGTCCCCGCCCGTGCAGTACTCCGACTCCGAAGCCCGCGACGCCGTCAACCGCTTCATCCAGGGCGACCTGGAACGCTGACCTGGGCAAACGGGTGCTCGTGCGTGGTTGTGTTGGTCAGGGTGGACACCTATTTAGTGACCTATTTGTGACCTGCGGAAAACCTTGCTCGATGCTAGCGCTGTTGCATCTGCCGGGTTCTTGGGCGTGGCGGTCTGCCGTCGTCGTAGGCGATCGGCGGGCCGCCACGCACTGGCGTGTCAGCGTGTCTCTTTGCCGGTGGCAAGCCTCTGTCAATACGGCTGTGTGGCCCACGGGGCTGCTGTATAGATCTGTGACATCCGAGTTCGCTTGCCGAGAGGCAGGCGTGGAAGGATGTTGCTGTGCCCAAGCCTTATCCTCGTGAGTTTCGTGGGGACGTCGTGCGGGTCGCGCGCAACCGCGAGTCCGGTGTGACGATCGAGCAGGTCGCGAAGGACTTCGGTGTTCACCCAATCACGGTGCAGAAGTGGTTGCGTCAGGCGTACGTCGAAGACGGCGTGAAACCTGGTGTTAGCTCCGATGCGGTGGCCGAGCTGCGCGAACTCAAACGTCGTAATCGCCTGTTGGAGCAGGAGAACGAGGTGTTGCGCCGGGCGGCGGTGTACTTGTCGCAGGGCAATCTGCCGGGAAAAGGTTCTACCCGCTCGTGAAGGAGTTGGTCGCTGCCGGTGCCCGCATCCGGGTGCCGGTGGCGGTCGCGTGTCGGGTGCTGAAACTCCACCGCCAGCACTACTACGCCTGGCTTGCCCGACCGGTCACCGACACCGAGCTGGCCGAGGCGTATCTGGCCAACGCGATCTACGACGCCCACCACGAGGACCCCGAATTCGGCTACCGCCTGTTGCGCGACGAGATCACCGCTGCTGGGCACCAGGTGTCCGACCGCACGGTGTGGAAGATCTGCTCGACCAACCAGTGGTGGTGCGTGTTCGGGAAGAAACGTCGCGGCCGCAAGTCCCGGCCCAGCGCGCCCGCACACGATGATCTGGTGCGTCGGGAGTTCACCGCCCACGCGCCGAATCGCCTGTGGTTGACAGACATCTCCGAACACCCGAGCAACGAAGGCAAGGTCTACCTCTGCGCGGTCAAGGACGTGTGGTCCAACCGGATCGTCGGCTACTCTATCGCTGACCGCATNAGCGCCCAGCTCGCCCTCGACGCCCTGGAATCCGCCGTCGCCCGACGCGGCGGCACCGTCGCCGAGTGCACGCTGCACAGCGACCGAGGAGGTCAATTTCGCTCGCGCAAGCCGCAACAATCGCTGTGGCGCCACCAGATTCGCGGCTCGATGGGCCAGGTCGGCTCAGCCGGTGACA
>NZ_KB905382.1 GCF_000379465.1 Sciscionella marina DSM 45152 | reverse complement strand
GGACAGGCCCTCAACGAGGCGCAGCAGATGGCGCGTCACTGACCCAACACCAGCCACCCGTCCGACCGTTCCAAATCACGAAGGATTCGCAATCTTGCATACCAACGCACCTCTCAGCGTCGAAGGACGTCGACGACTCATCGAACGCTGCCGCACCCGCCCTATCGCTCATGTCGCAGCCGAGATGGGCNTCTCCCGCGCCTGCGCCTCAAAGTGGGTCAACCGGTGGCGACGACACGGCGACGCCGGACTTCACGACAGGCCTTCGACGCCACACCGGAGTCCAAACGCAACACCTTCCTGGGCCATCGAACAGATCGAGACCTGGAGACGCGACCACAAGTGGTCCGCCCAGCGCATCACCGACGAACTCGCTGACTCCGGGGTCATGATCAACCGCCGCGCCGTGACGCGGCACCTGACCAAACTCGGCTTGGGCAGACGCCGGTTCATAGATCCCGTCGGAGACAGCAACCGCAAACCAAGGAAGATCGTCGCCCGTTGGCCCGGCCATATGGTGCACCTGGACGTGAAGAAGGTCGGCCGGATCCCCGACGGCGGCGGATGGCGTATCCACGGCCGCGAGAGCGACCAGGCCAAAGCCGCCGGTCGAGCGAAGGCAGCTGGCGCGAAGCGCGGGTACACCTACCTGCATTCAGCCATCGACGGCTTCTCCCGGCTCTCCTACACCGAGCCCCTCAGCGACGAGAAGGGCTCGACCGCTGCGGCGTTCCTGGCACGAGCGAAGGTCTGGTTCGCCACCCACGGCATCACCCATATTCACCGCGTGGTCACCGACAACGGCGCGTGCTACCGATCCGCCGACTTCGCTCGAATCGTCGGTCACCAGACCCGACACCAGAGAACGAGGCCGTACACCCCGCGCCACAACGGAAAGGTAGAGCGCTACCAACGGATCCTGGCCGAGGAACTGCTCTACGCCCGCGACTTCTCCAGCGAAGACGCCCGCTCAGCCGCGATCGCGGTCTGGAATATCCACTACAACTATCATCGGCCACACAGCCGTGCCGACGGCCTGCCACCAGCCTCGCAGCTGCCGGCCGGCCTCACCAACGTCCAGCCCTCATACAGTTAGCGATCCGAGGTGCGCGGTACTACCGTGGAAGCATCCGGAGGTGATGCACCGTGGACGCGCCACGGCTTCCGTTTCCGCGCGCGAGTGTGCTCGAGATCAGTCCGTGGTACACGGGACTGGCGGACCGGAGCGCGCTGGTGCGGGTGCGCACTCCGGCGGGTGATCCGGCCTGGCTGGTGACCCGGTACGCCGAAGCGAAACAGCTCTGGGCGGATCCGCTGCTCGGCAGATCGCATCCGAGCCCGGAACAGGCGAGCAGGGTGTCCGATGCCGGGGTGATGGCCGGGCCGTTGAACGAGTTCGACACCGAGCAGGCGCACCACGCGATCTTCCGGCGACTGCTCACCCCGGCGTTCTCGGCGCGGCGGATGAACGACCTGGCCACGTTGATCACCACGCTCGTGCGGGAGTCGATCGAGGAGATGACCGGCGGCGCCGAACACGGTACGGCCGATCTGCAGCGGCACGTCTCGATGCCCTTGCCGGTGTTCGTGATCTGCAGGCTGCTCGGAGTCCCGTTCGCCGACCGGTACTACTTCAAGGACCTCTCCGCCCGGCTGGCGACGCTGGCCGGGGAGGATCCGGGGATCGCCTATGCGGAGCTGCGCGAATACGTCGGCCGGATCGCGGAGGCGAAACGTACCGATCCGGGCGAGGATCTGATCTCCGATCTGGTCGCGGCGCAGCAGGAGTATCCCGGGTACCTCACCGGGGAACAGCTCACCGGAATCGTGGCCGGGCTGCTGTTCGCGGGGCACGAGACCACGCTGAACGCGATCAGCTACGGCACCCTCGCGCTGCTGAGCAACCCCGCCGCGAAACAGCGGCTGATCGCGCATCCGGAAACGGTCGACGAGGTGGTCGAGGAAATCCTGCGGCTCAACGCATCCGGGGGAATCGGGATCCTGCGCTACGCCCACGCCGATATCGAGGTCGGCGAACAGCTGATCCGCCGGGGCGAGGCGGTGATCCTGTACAGCGCGCTCGTCGACCGCGATCCGCGCGCCTATCCGGACGCGGAACGGTTCGCACCCTCGAAGCGGGCGAGCACGCACCTCGGTTTCGGCCACGGCGGCTACTTCTGCATCGGCGCGAGCCTCGCCCGGCTCGAACTGCGCGGCGTGTTCGGCCAGCTGTTCCGCCGGTTGCCCACGCTCACCCTCGCCGCCGCCCCCGAAGAGCTCACCCCGCGCGATGAGCGCCTCACCGGGGGGATCGAACGGCTTCCGGTTTCCTGGTGAACCCCAGCGCCCTGGTGAAGCCCAGAACCCTGGTGAACCCGGCGCCCTGGTGAACCTCAGCGCGCGAGGAACGCGTCCCGCAGTTCGTTGGTGATGTGCGGGGACCAGAGCGCGTGCAGCGGGGCGTGCAGTGCCGGGCGCAGTTCGAGCACCCTGCTCTTACCGCCCGCGGCCGGTCCCGGTGGCGCGGTGACGAAAGCGACGTGTCCGGTGCCGATCACCGCGGTCACCGGCGGGGTGCCCTGGATGGGATTGCGGGTGTACCGGGGTTCGAATCCGGCCCGGCGGCACTGGTCGAGCAGGAAATCGGTGTACCCGGAATTGCCCGGCCGCCCCCACACCATGATCGGTTCTTCGGCGAGTTCGGCGAGCTCCACGTACTCCCGCCCGGCGAGGCGGTGCTCGGCCGCGACGGCGACACAGAGCCGGTCGTGGCCGAGCGTTTCCCGCGCGATCCCTTGTGGTGGCGGCATTCCACGGCAGAGCCCGAGGTCCAGCCTTCCGGTGTACAGTTCGTCGAGCAGCTGCGCGGGATAGCGCTGGAACACCTCGGTGTTGCTCAGTTCCTGGTCGCTGAGCCGGGAACGGAGCAGCCCGGCGATCTCCTCCCCGGTGACCGCGGGCGTGTGCCCGATCCGCAGCGGTTCGGTTTCCTCCCGGCCGATCCGCCGCGCCCGTTCGAGGGCGGCGCGCACCAGTCCGTGCAGTACGCGCGCGTCCTCGATCAGCGCCTGCCCCGCGGGAAGGGCGGTGACCCCACCCGGATCGCGGGCCAGCAGCGGCACCCCGACCTCACGTTCGAAGGACCGGATGGACGTGCTCAATGCCTGCTGCGAGAGGTGCAGCCGGTTCGCGGCCTTGGTGAAGCTGCCCTCCTCGGCCACGACGACGAGCTGGTCCAGTTTCCGTAGGTCGATGCCCATGTCCGCCAAGGGTAGGCCGGGCCGGTCAGGCCTGGCCGGTCTCGAACCGGGTGATCTTCCCGTCCGCGACGGTGAACCGCCACCGGGTGCGCATGCTGCCCCAGGTGGAGTTCGTGAACTCGGCGATCAGGGCGAGCCCACCGTCCGATTCGGACTCGACGTCCATCCGGCCGTCCGCGTTGAAGATCTCCCCGTCCGCCCAGGAGCGCAGGTCCCGGTCGGTGCCGTCATCGGACATCGTGGCGCCCGCATCGAGCAGGGCATCGAACGCGGCGCGGTCACCGGAGTTGATGGCCTGGACGAAGGCCTGCACGGCCGGTTCGCTCGGTTGCACTGTCATGATTCCCTCCCTGGAATCAGCGGGTGGTGTAGCCGCCGTTGGCGAAAATGGTCTGCCCCGTGATCCACCAGCCCTCGGTGGCGAGGAACCTGGTCAGCGCGGCGATGTCCTCGATCTGGGTCAGCTGGTTTCCGAGCGCCTGGGACTTGTGGAATTCTACGCGTTCCGGGGTTTCCTGCGGGTAGAAGAACGGCGTGTCCATCGGCCCGGGCGCGATATTGGTGACCGAGATGCCGCGCTCGGCGAACTCCTTGGACGCGGCCCTGGTGAAGTGCTCGAGCGGAGCCTTGCCGCCCGCGTAGGTGGAGTAGCCGTCGGTGTAGGCGGCGAGCAGCGCGGTCACCAGGCTGATGATCTTGCCGTTGTCGTTGATCCGGCGCCCGGCCTCCTGCAGGAAGAAGTACGCGGCCTTGGCATTGATCGCCAGCATGGTGTCGTACTCCTGCTCGGTGGTCTCCAGGATCGGCTTGCGCAGCACCATCCCGGTGGTGTTCACCGCGACATCCACACCGGAGAACTCGTCCACCGCGGCATCGAACAGCCGGCGCACATCGCCGACCCTGGTCAGGTCGCCCTGCACCGTGATGGCCTTCGAACCCGCCGCACGCACGGCTTCCGCGGTCTTCTCCGCGTCCACCGCCGAGGCGTCGCCGTGGTAGTGGATCACCACGTTCGCGCCCTGCTCGGCGAAGCTGGTGCTGATGAGCCCGCCGAGGTTCTTCGCGCCCCCGGCGACGACCGCGACCTTGTCCCGAAGCGTGTGCTCAGTCATGTTTCTCCCTCTCTCGTTGTCGTGTCACCGACGCTAGGCGCGGTGCGCGGGCGCGGGGAAACACAAAGATCGGGTCAGCCGACAAGTTCGGTGGATAGCAGCAGCTCAACAGCACTAGGCTCGGGTCATGACCGAAGAAGGTGGCGACCCGGCCTGCTGGCTGTCCTCGGTCTGCCCGGAGTGCGGCCGGTTCGTCGGGGACGGGGCCTGCCCCTACTGCTCGGCGGAATCCGTGACCCCGCTGGTGATCGACACCGATACCGCGCAGGACGACTGTGTCGCGCTGCTGACCGGGCTGCTCGATCCGGCGGCCCGGCTGCGCGCAGTGACCATGGTCGCGGGCAATGTCGGGTTCGAGCACCAGGTACGCAATGCTTATCTGACCGCCAATGTGGCCGGGCGGCTCGGTGAGGTCCCGATCCACCTCGGCTGCCGCCGTCCGCTGGTGCGCCCGTGGGAGAGCGCGGAGAACGTGCACGGAGACGGGGCGGGCGGGCTGCGCATGGATCTGAGCGGGCACGAGCCGAGCGGCGAACACGCGGTGGACGCGCTGATCCGGCTGGCCGCCGAACACCGGGGCGAACTGGCGATCGTCGCGATCGGGCCGCTCACCAACATCGCCACCGCGGCGATCAAGGATCCGGAATTCGCGGGCAATGTCAGAACCCTGTACGTCATGGGCGGATCCAACAATGGGCGCGGCAACATCACCGCGGCCGCCGAATTCAATTTCTACGTCGACCCGGAGGCGGCGAAGACCGTGTTCGCCGCGGGATTCGAGATCGTGGTCGTGCCCTGGGCCCCGCTCACCCTGGAATGCGCGGTGTTCGATCAGACCAAGCTCGATGAGCTCGCCGCGCTCGGCACCCCGCTCTCCGGGTTCTTCGACCGGATCTGCGCCACCACCCTGGAATTCGACCGCAGCGTCGGCATCGACGGCACCACTCATCCCGATTCGCTGACCGCGGCCGTGCTGCTGCATCCCGAACTGGTCACCCGCAGCGCCCGGTACCACGTGGATGTGGAGACGGCGGGCGAGCTCACCCGCGGTTACGCGGCCATGTCCTGGGGTGTGCACGGGCTCGAACCCAATGCCACGGTGATCGAGGATGTGGACGGCGAAGCCTTCTTCGCGCACATCAAGGCCCTGCTGGGCACGCCGACCACCCCGAACCGGGAACTGAGCTGAACCCTTTCTCCCCCGCACCGACACCACCTGCCCGGTGTGCAACCGGCACGTCACGGACCTCGCCGGGCGCGCGGCCGAGCCGACCGCCGCGGGCGTGCGCGTCCTGCTCGTGGTGCCCGAGGGTCGCGCCGAAACCGGTTCCTGGCGGGCGAAACGCGAGCCACCGTTCCCCGTGGTCACCGGAAGGCGCGGCACCCCGCAGGAGGCGGTCGGGCTGCTGAAGAAGGTGTTCGGCACCGTCCGGCAGTCCGGGAGCCTGCTGATCGAACGGAAAGGCATCGAGCAGGCCATCATCGGACTGACGAGAAATGAAACCGGCACACCCTGAGTTGTCTCCGTTGTCCCCCAACGCGTTGTCTCCGAACAGAAGAGGTGTTTCATGCGCGCGGTCGTCCACGAACGCACGGGCGGTCCCGAAGTGCTCCGGCTCACCGAGCGGCCCGTTCCGGAGGTGCCCGCGGGCCATGTCCGGGTACGGGTGCACGTGTCCGGAGTGAACCCCACCGACCTGCGCAGCCGCAGCGGCCAGTCCTCGGGGATGAAGTTCGCCGAGCAGATCCCCCATCAGGACGGTGCGGGCGTGGTGGACGCGATCGCCGCGGATGTGACCGGGTTCGAAGCCGGGCAGCGAGTGTGGCTCTGGGATGCGGCGTTCGGCAGCCCGGCAGGCACCGCGGCGGATTATGTCGTCGTGCCTGCGAAACACGTGGTTCCGCTGCCGGACGGGGCGAGCTTCGAGCTCGGCGCCTCGCTCGGCATTCCCGCGCTGACCGCGCACCACGCGCTCACCTCGGGAACACAGCGGCTCGCCCCCGGCACGCTGACCGGGACGACGGTCCTGGTGCACGGCGGGGCGGGCGCGGTCGGGCACGCCGCGATCCAGCTGGCAGCGTGGGCGGGCGCGCGGGTGATCACCACGGTCAGCAGCCAGGACAAGGCCCGGCTCGCCGCGGCGGCCGGGGCCCATCACGTGCTCGACTACCGCGCCGAGGATGTGCCCGCACGCGTCGCCGAGCTCGCACCCGTTGGCGTTCACCACATCGTCGAGGTGGATCTCGCGGCCAATCTCGCCACGGACACCGCGGTGCTCGCGCCTGGCGGCAGCATCAACGTCTACACCTACCGGTCGGGCGAACTACTCCCGATCCCCTCGCTCGAACTGCTCGTCAAGAACGCCCGGCTGGGCTTCACGTACACCTACACGGTCGACGCCGCCGCGAAGGAAGACGCAATCGCCGCGGTCCGCGCCGCCGTGGCGGACGGGGTCATGGGGGTCGGCCCCGAACACGGGCTGCCGCTCGGGCGGTACGAGCTCGCCGAGACCCCGGCCGCGCACGCCGCACTGGAGCAGGGCTTCGTCGGGAAGGTGCTCATCTCGGTGGTGCCCGGAACGACGGAGTAGACTCATCGACGTTCGTCGAATATCGAAGGAGTCATCATGGAGTTCCTGGTCCGCGTCGATGCCTCGCGCGCCTATGAGTTGCCCGACGAGGAACGCGCCGACCTGATCGAGCGGGAACGCGCCCGCGGTCGTGAGCTGCTCGCCGACGGCACGATCCAACGGTTCTGGCGTGTTCCCGGTCGCCGCGGCAATGTCGGCATCTGGTCCACTCCCGATGCCGACACGCTCGCCACGGTGCTCGCCGAGCTGCCGGTCTATCCGTACGCCGACATCGAGGTCACCCCGCTCGCCACGCATCCGATGACGCACTAAGCCAGCCCGTCCAGGCGCGCGAAAGTGGCCGCGTCCAGCCGGATCCGCCCGGCGGCCAGGTTCTCCTCCAGGTGCACCGGATTCGCGGTGCCCGGGATGAGCAGGGTGTTCTCGTACTCGGCGAGCAGCCAGGCGAGACCGATCTGCGCCGGGTTCGCCCCGAGTTCCGCGGCCACCGCGCGCACCTCGGGGTGTTCGGTGACCTTCGGATGACCGGAAAACGCGGAGCCGAGCGGAAAGAACGGCACCCACGGAATCCCGTTCTCCCGGCAGATCCGCAGCAGCGCGGCACTCTCCCGAGACAGCAGGCTGTGCGCGTTCTGCACGCAGGCGATCCCGGCCGGAAGCGCGATACGCAGCCGTTCGGCATCGACGGCACTGAGCCCGATCGCGCCGATCTTGCCCTCGGTACGCAGGGCGATGAGTTCGGCGAGCTGATCCTCGATGCCCACCCGCTGATCTCCCTCGGCGACCAGGCCGGGCCCCACATCCAGGCGGCGCAGGTTCACCACGGGCAACCGCTCGATGCCCAGACTGGCGAGATTCGCCTCCACGCTCGCGCGCAGCTGCCCCGGTTTCTGCGCCGGGACGAGCCCATCGCGGTGTTCCGCACCGACCTTGCTCACCAGCACCAGATCCTCGGGATACGGATGCAGTGCCGCGCGGATCAACGCGTTGACCGCACCGTCGCCGTAGAACTCGGCGGTGTCGATGTGGTTCACCCCGTTGCCCACCGCCTTACGCAGCACCTCGGCGTCCTGCGCACCCAGCTGCATCGCGCCAAATCCGATCCGGGCCACCCGCCGACCGGCGAGCAGCGCCGTTCCACCTGGACTGTCCATCTCCGCACTCTCCTGACTCGGCCGACACGAAACGGAGGATCCTCCGCTCTGTCCAGAGTAGCAGAACTGGAGGACCCTCCGTTTTTGCTCGGGGTGCGGCGAGCCCTCAGATGCCGAACCCGGGGAACGGCGTGCATTTCGGCGGACCGGCATGCGCCGGATCCAGGGATCGCTCGATCTCGTCGAGCACGTTCGGATCGATCGCCTGTCCGAGGTGCCCGGCCGCGTCACTCGGACACCGGTCCTGCAGCACCACATTCGTGCTGTTGGGCGCGTCGATCAGGCCACTGGTGTACGGCGTGACCACCTCGTCGATCTTGCTGACGATATTGGTGTACGTGGGCCCGGGGACCGCGATGCCGCCCTTGCCGAGGTCTTCGAGGAACTGCGAACCGGGAAGAAAGTCATGGCAGGCGCCGCAGCCGATGTCCGCGAGCGGTTTGTCGATGCCGAGTTTCTTGGCGAGCGTGCCGAGCCCGTGCAGCGTGGTCCCCCGGTAGTTGGCGCCGAAACCGACGTAGTGCTTCACCTTGGCCGCACCGCCGAGCATCTTCATGTAGTAGGCGGGGACGGTGCTCCCTTCCGAATGGCCGACCAGGTCGACCTTCCCGGCACCGGTCTGTTCCCGGATCCGGTCCACGTACTGACCGAGCGCCCCGGCGCTGCCCGCGAGCGGATCGAGTCCGCCGATAAAGGGGCCGAGCGGTCCCGCGCCGTAGGTCGTGGAGAACACGCAGTACCCGGCATTGGAGAGCGCGGGCGCGATCGTGGCGAAATTGACCCGGTCATTGGCGAACATGCCGTGCACCAGGATGACCGGTTCCGGGTGTTCGGCACCGGGTTTGCAGTCGTTGTCGTTCCATCCGGAGGTTCGCGCCCCGGACTGTTGTGCCGCGTCCGCCGAAACCGTGCCGGCGAGGACCGCTGCGAGGCTCAGTACCAGGACGGCACCGAGACGTGCGAGACGAGCAAGCATCGCGACTCCTTTGTTCGCGCTGTTTGAGTCGGATCAGTAGAACACGATGCCATGTTATGAACAAGGTGCCTTGTTCATATTGCCCCGCGCGGAGGAGGGGCAATCTCTAGGATCGGTGGGATGAGCACGACCAAGCGGAACACGCGCACGGTGCGCGGGCGGGATGCCGAGCAGCGAAGGGCTCAACGGCACGCCGACTTGCGCGCGGCGGCACTCGACCTGTTCGCGGACCAGGGCTACTACGGGACCTCGATCGAGGAGATCTGCCAGCGCGCCTATGTCGGCACCAAAGGGTTCTACGAGCTTTTCGAGAACAAGGAGGCTTGTTACCTCGACCTGTTCCGCCATGTCACGGCGAACCTCTTCGAGCAGGTGCGCGCCGGACTGGAGACCATGGCCGCCGACCGGTTCGCGCTACCGGACCTGATCGCCACGTTCACCCGCGGCCTTGTCAGCGATGTACGGGTGCTCAAGGTGGCCTTCGGCGAAGCGGCGGCGATCTCGACCGCGGTGGAACGGGAACGCCGGAAGAACCGGCGCAACGCCGCCATCCTCGTGGAGGCCGCGTGGCAGCGGGCCGGGGTGGAACTCGACGAGCATCGGACCCGAACCGTCACGATCGGGCTGATCGGCGGCTTGTTCGACATCCTCGCCGATTGGCTGCACGAGCAGGAACCGGACGATCCCGAAGACATCGAGGAGTTGACCTCCTGCATGATCGGCTTCCACGACACGGTGCTGCGCGGGCTGACCGGCTAACTCGTCCACCCCTCGACGAGGTGCGCACTCGTCTCGGTGAACTGCCGCATCCGGGCCTGCACTTCGGGCGAGCGCTCGAGCACCCCGGAGACCAGCGCGTCCACCACGGCCATGGCGGGGATGATCGATTCGACGGCGGTCGGTACCGCGCTGCGCGAGGGCAGCACGACATCGGCCAGCTGGGCCACCGGGGACAGCGGCACATCGCTGAACAGGATCAGCTTGCAGCCCCGCTGCTTGGCGTCCGCGGCGAGCTGGCGGGTCATGCCCTCGTGCCGGGCGTAGTCGAACACGCACAGCACATCGCTGCCCTTGAGGTCCACGAGTATGCCGACCCTGGTGCGCGGATCGGGCTCGATGTGCCTGGTGTCCTTGCGAACCTGTTGCAGCAGCGCGATGAACGCCTGCGCGAGCAGATCGCTGAACCAGCCACCGACGGCGTACACCCGCCGTTTGCGGTCGGCGAGCAGTTCGATCGCCGCTTCGTACTGCCGCGCGGGCAGACCGGCGAGGGTGCTCGCGACGGCCTCGCTCAACTCCCCGGCGTAGGTGCGCAGCCGCTGCCCCGAATCGCCCTGCCCGCTCGGGGTGTAGCGCTGATACATCTCGGCGGGCGAGGCGATCCGCCCGGATACCGTGCCCCGCAAGACTTCCTGGAACTCGGCGTAGGTCTGGTGGCCGAGCCTGCGCACGAACCGGATCACGGTCGGCGCGGTCACCCCGATCGCCCGGGCGAGCTCTCCCGATGAGGTCAGCCCGAAGGTCTCCGCGTTGTCCAGCAGCGCGATCGCCACCCGCTTCTCGGCAGGGGAGAACTCACCGAGCCGGGCGCGGATCTCCTCGAACACGCCTGATTCACTTGTAACAGCATCTTCATTATCGCCTGATTTCTGCATGAAGTGATACAGTCTCTCTCGTGACGTCCTCTGTTCTGCCGGTGGCCAGCGTAGCCCCGGAGCACCCGCCGTACCCGCAGCTCGCCGAGGCCATCGGCACCCCGGCCTATGTGCTAGACCCGACCGCCATCGATGCCGCCGCCGATGCCGCCACCCGTGCGTTCGGCGAGCAGTGGATCCGTTCGTACTCGCTCAAGGCGAATCCCCTCCCTGAGGTCGTCTCCCGGCTGCACGCCAGGGGCTGGGGCGCGAACGTGGTCTCGCTCGGGGAATGGGAGGCCGCGCGCCGGGCCGGGGTACCGAACACGGAGACCACCATGGAGGGCATCGGCAAGACCGATACCGAACTGCGCGCGGCCATCGCGGCGGCCAGGGACGGGGATCCGCTGCGCTGGGTGAGCCTGGAAACCCTGGACGAGGCGCGCCGCTGCGCGCAACTGTGCGGGCCGGTTCCACTGGACGTGCTGCTGCGGATCAATCCCGCGGTGCGCCCGGAAACCCATGCCGGGCTCGCGGTCGGCAGCGCGGAGAGCAAATTCGGCCTGCGCGGGGCGGAATTGCGCACCCTGCTCCACACGGATCCGTTCGCGGGCACCGGAATCCGGGTGCGCGGGGTGCACGTGCACGTCGGCTCGCAGCTCGGCGAGGTCACCGCGTGGCGGGATGGCGCGCTCGCCGCACTGGAGACGCTCGATCTGGTGCGGGCCAAGCATTCCGGGGCGGACACGGTGGATTTCGGCGGCGGCTTCCCGTCCATCGACGCACCGTCCATCGACGCACCGTCCGAGGCCGGTCCATCGGCCGGGCACTTCGCCGCCGTGCTCGCGGACCGGACGCTACCCGCACGATGCGCCATCGAACCGGGAAGGACCTTGGTCGCCGAGGCCGGATCACTGCTCGCCTCGGTGTTGCACGTGCGCGATCTCGGTGGCACACAACAGGTCGTGCTGGACACCGGGATGACCGAACTCGTCCGGCCCGCCCTCTACGGCGCCCGGCATCCGGTGCGCGCGCTCACCGCACCGGACGCTCCCGTGCTCCCCACCGAGCTGCACGGCCCGGTCTGCGAATCCGCCGACCGGATCGGGCACTACGAACTGCCCTCGCTGCACCGGGGCGATCTGGTGCTCATCGGCATGGCCGGGGCCTACTCCTCGGTGCTGGAGACCACCTACAACGGACGGCCGCGCGCGCCGAAGGTGCTGCTCGACCCGGAAACGGGGCCGCGGGTGGTACAGGACCGTGAACGGCTGGCCGCGCTGCGTTTCTGAGTCATAATCCGACGATGTTGAGCAATGTGCGGTTGCGGGTCCTGCTCGAAGTGTTCCGCGCGGGCAGCATCGCGGGCGCGGCACGCGAACTGGAGCTCTCCCCGTCCGCGGTTTCGCACCAGCTGGCGAAACTCGAGCAGGAAACGGGCGTCGGCCTCGTCGAACGCGGCGCGCAGCGGCTGCGGTTCACCGAGGCGGGCGCCCAGCTCGCCAGGCGCGCCCAGGAAGTGCTCGATCTGGTCGCCTCGGCCGAGCAGGACCTGCGCGTGCAGGCCCGGGTGGACCAGGGACGGTTGCGCATCGGGTTCTTCGGCTCGGCGGGTTACCGGCTGGTGCCGCTCGCCCTTTCCCGGTTCAGCGAACGACATCCGGGAGTGGAACTGGACCTGCGCCTCGGTCAGCCGCACGAACTCCTCCCCGAACTGGCCGGTGGAACCCTCGATGCGCTGGTGGTCTTCGAACACGCGCTGGAACCCCGACACCTGCCCGATTCGGTCGAGGTGACCCCGTTGCTCACCGAGCCGCAGATGCTCGTGGTCCCGCAGGGACACCGGGTGGCGGGCCGCGCGAAGGTGCGGCTGTCCGAACTGTCCGGGGAAGCGTGGATCACCACCTTCGGCGCGGACACCTCGGTCTCGGTGTTCGAACGGGCCTGCGCGGTCGCCGGGTTCACCCCGCGGATCCGCTGCCGCAGCGACTACTACGACGTCACCATCGGACTGGTGCGCGCCGGCCTCGGGGTCGCGGTCGTGCCCTGCCTCGGCATGCAGGACGCGGCCGGGGTGCACACCTGTGCAATCGAGAACCGGGGACTCCAGCGCACGGTCGGGGTCGCCGTGCGGCCGACGAACCCGAACCCGGCGCTGCGCCCGTTCGCCGCGCACCTGCGGGCCAGCGCGGCCGCGATGCGCGACTCCCTGGAACGGCTGCTGCCCTGAGCCTGCGGACCCGCGGAAAACGACTTACCGGCAGACTGTTGACCATGGCAAACATCATTCAGGTGAAAGGCGTGTGATACGGGTCTCGTAGGCGATATTCAATCTCGAAACGGTAACTACTCGATTATGTTTCTATGACCAGGATAAATGTGCCCATCGCGTCACCCGTTTCACCGTTACCGTGACGACGGTTACATGGCCGGACCCCTTTCGTTTACCGATTCGTTGCGTACCGTCGCTTCTGGTCGGTCCGCTAGCAGCGGATACGGCCCCGAGTGTCCAAGCGCCACCCCTGCCCGATGGACACTCGGAATAAACCCCGAGCGATTGGCCGCTACCGGGCAGGGCGAGACGTACGCGCTCGATGGCGCGGTAGGTGATTGAGCAGAAATATGTCTACTCACCGCAAGCACTCTTCCGTGGTCAAGCACATCGCCAAGATCGGCATCGCCGCCGCCGTCATCGGCATTCCGTCGGTCGCCATTTCCGTCCCGGCGAGCGCGACCAACTGGGACTCGGTCGCGCAGTGCGAGAGCGGCGGCAACTGGAGCACGAACACCGGCAACGGTTTCTCCGGTGGTCTGCAGTTCACCCCGAGCACTTGGAAGGCCAACGGCGGCAGCGGAAGCCCGCAGGGCGCCTCGCGCTCCGAGCAGATCCGCGTGGCCGAGAACGTGAAGGCCTCCCAGGGGATGGGCGCCTGGCCGAACTGCGGCAGCAAGGGCGGCAGCTCCTCGAGCAGCTCCAGCTCCTCGTCGAGCTACAAGAGCAGCCACAGCTCCTCCTACAGCAGCAAGAAGTACAGCTCCTCCTCCAGCCACTCGTCGAGCTCCAGCTCCAGCTCCAGCAAGGCCAAGGCGAGCACGACGACCACCGTCAAGACCGGGCACGGCGACTACACGGTGGCCCCGGGCGACACCCTGTCCAAGATCGCCACGGAGAAGGGCGTCAAGGGCGGCTGGTCGCAGCTCTACAAGCTCAACAAGGACACGCTCACCAGTGCCAACAACTTGTTCCCCGGGCAGAAGCTCGAGACCAAGTAAGCGCGTTCTTCGCCTGCGGCGCCGCAACGGGAAACCGTTGCGGCGCCGTTCTGCGTCAGCCCACCCATCCCGCGGCGTGCCGGGCGATCGCGAGCCCGGTCTGGCGCGCCGCGGCCACCAATCCCGGCTCGGTGCCCGGTTCCCCGACGGCCAGCACCGCATAGGCGATGCGATTGGCACTGTGCATCACACCGACATCGGCACGCACCCCGTCATCGGTCCCGGTCTTGTTCGCGATCCAGATGATACCCGGGAACGGGCGCTCCTGGTACGGATCGTGCGGCAACAGCGCGGGAACGAGATCGTGATCGGTGTTCGTGCGCATCCAGCGCAGCAACCGCGCCGCTCCGGGGAACCCGTTCTCGGCCACCCGCGCGGCCAGCAGTGCCAGATCGGCCGCGGTACCGAGCGCGAAGGTCGGCGCGGTCCCCGGACCACGCACATCCCGGATCCGGTCCAGCAACCTGGTCGCGGTGAGCCCGAGCCGGTCCGCGGTCCGGTTCACCGCCTCGATACCGAGCACCCGCAGCAGCGCGTTGGTGGCGATGTTGTCGCTCACCGCTGCGGTGAACAGGGCGAGATCGCCGAGGCTGTACGTGTCCGCGGCGAGGTGCTGGAGCAGCCCGGTTCCCCCGCAGTGGTCCTCGGGTTCGATCGGTACCGGCGTGGTTTCCGCGCGCTCGCCCTGTTCGATCGTCCTGCCCAGCTCGGCGAGCAGAGCGAGTTTGCCCGCGCTCGCCAGCGGAAGCTCGGTGTGTTCGTGGTGCCCGTACCCGCGTTCACCGGGCCCGTGCACCGCGACCGCGAGCGTTTCCGGTCCGCGCCGTTCGATGGCCTGCACCGCCGTGTCCAGTCTGTCGAAGTCGGTGCTCATCCGGTGGCCCCGCTCCGCGAAACAGTATCCGATCCCTTATGGCGCATAATTTCCATTATTCGCTCGCGAGCACCCGCCCGGGCCGCGCTCCGGTGTCCGTTCCCGCGCGCAGCACCTCGGTTCCGCCGACCAGTACGTGGTGCACGCCGTCCGGGGCGAGCAGCGGATCGGTGTAGCTCGCCCGGTCGATGATGGTTTCCGGATCGAACACCATGAGATCCGCGTGCGCCCCTTCGGTGAGCACTCCCCGCCCGGCGAGCCCGAACCGAGCGGCGGTGGCCCCCGTCATCTTGTGCACGGCCGTTTCCAGGGAGAACAACCCGAGTTCGCGGTGATAATGCCCGAGCACTCGGGGAAAGGTCCCGGCCAGCCGCGGGTGCGGGTGGCCGGGTTTGGGCACCCCGTCCGAGCCGATCACCGACAGCGGACTGGCCAGCACCCGCTGCACATCGTCCTCGCGCATGGAATGACTGATCACCATCACCGCCCCGCCGTCGGCGCGCAGCAGGCTCGCCGCGACGGAAAGCGGATCGGTGCCCCGATGCGCGGCGAGCTCGGCGAGACTGGTCCCCTCGATTCCGGGTTCGCTTGGCGCGCAGGCGATATCCACCCGATCCCAGCCACCGTTTCCCACGGTGTTCTCCCAGCCGGGAACTCCGTTCTCGATGCCCGCGCGCATCCGGTCCAATTGTTCCGGATCACCGAGACGTTCGATCAGTGCCGCCGTTCCGCCCTCACTGGCCCATGGCGGAAGCATCGCGGCCAGCCCGGTGCTGCCCGCGGTGTACGGGTACACATCGCAGCTCACATCCAGGCCGCCCGCGCGCAGTTCGTCCAGCAGCGGCAGGGTTTTCCCGGTGCGGCCCCAGGCGAATTTCCCCGCCGTCTTGTGATGCGAGACGTGCAGCGCGGCACCGCTTCGTTCGGCGATCTCCACCGCTTCCGCGAGCGCGGTCTCCACCTGTGACATCTCGTCCCGCATATGGGTCACGTACGGTTTTCCGTGCCGTGCGGCGATTTCGGCCAGAGCGACCACCTCCCCGGTGTCCGCGTAGGTTCCCGGCGGGTAGATCAGCCCGGTGGACAGCCCGGCCGCACCGGCGCGCAGTGCCGCGTCCAGCGCGGCGCGCATCCGGTCGAGCTCATCGGCTTCGGCCGGGCGGTCGGCGTAACCGAGCACGCTCGCGCGCAGCGTGCCGTGCCCGACGAGTGAGCTCAGATTGGTGCTCCGCGGTACGCGCGCATGCCCCGCGGCGAACGCCGGGAAATCCGCGAACACCCCCACATCCCCGCCGAACTCCACCCGCGCCTGCGCACGCATCTGCCCGGCGGCCGGACCGCCGGCGGGGAACATGCCGAATCCGCAGTTGCCGCAGATCTCGGTGGTCACGCCCTGGCGCACCGGGGCGAGCGTGAGTTCGGGTCGCGCCGGATCGAGCAGGTTCGCCCCATCGGAATGGGTGTGCGCGTCGATGAAACCGGGTGCCACGGCCAGCCCGGGAACATCCAGCACCCGTTCGGCCTCCGCACCGGGACCAGGGAAACACAGCCGCCCGGCGCGCACCCCGATATCGGCCTCACGGGCCGGTGCCCCGGTGCCGTCCACGAGCAAACCACCGCGCAGCAACAGATCCAGCCGCATCACCCCACCTGCCCGAGGAAGGCCCTCGTCCGTGCCTCGCGCGGCTGTTCGAGCACCGCACGCGGATCGCCCTGTTCCACGATCACCCCGTCGTCCATGAACACGAGATGATCGCCCGCGTCTCTGGCGAAGCGCATCTCATGGGTCACCACCATCATCGTCATCCCCTCCCGGGCCAGATCCCGCATCACCGCGAGCACCTCGGCGACCAATTCCGGGTCGAGCGCGCTCGTCGGTTCGTCGAACAACATCACTTTCGGGCGCATGGCAAGGCTTCGCGCGATCGCCACCCGTTGCTGCTGGCCGCCGGACAGTTGCGCGGGATAGTGCTCCGCACGGTCGGCCAGCCCTACCCTTTCCAGCAGTTCACGCGCCTGCTCGATCGCCTCGGCGCGCGATTTTCCTTGCACCGTAACGGGTCCCTCGATGACGTTCTCCAGCGCGGTGCGGTTGCCGAACAGGTGAAAGCCCTGGAACACCATGCCGATCGCGGCGCGCTGGCGGCACAACTGCTTCTCCCCGAGCACCCGGAGGCCGTCGGTGTGCTCGGTGTACCCGATCAGTTCCCCGTCCACCCTGATCCGCCCGGAATCGATGGTCTCCAGCCGGTTCACACAGCGCAGCAGGGTGGATTTTCCCGATCCGGAGGGGCCGATGACGCACACCACGCTGTTGCGCGCCACATCCAGATCGATCCCCTTGAGTACCTCGAGATACCCGAATCGTTTGCGTACCTTCGAGATCCGCACCATCGGTGTCACGATTTCCTCCTTCGCACCACCGGGAGCAGATCGCGGCCGAGGCGCCTGCGCAGCGTGATCTGCCCGCGGTTGAACCGTTTCTCGATGAAATGCTGTCCGACACTGGCGATCGTGGTCAGCACCAGATACCAGATCGAGGCCACGATCAGCAGGGCGATCACCTCGAAGTTGTCCAGATAGATGTGCTGGGCGACGGTGAGCAGGTCGGCCCCAGCGATCACCGAGACCATCGAGGTCGTCTTGAGCATGGAGATGAACTGGTTCCCGGTCGGCGGGATGATCACCCGCATCGCCTGCGGGAGCACCACCCTGCGCAGCACCGCGCGGTTCGGCATGCCCAGCGCCTCGGCGGCTTCGCGCTGCCCGTGCGCGACCGAGGAGATCCCGGCGCGCACGATCTCGGCCATATAGGCGCCCTCGTTGATGGTCAGCCCGAGCAGACCCGCGACGAACGGAGTGATCAGCGCATTGGTCTGCCATTCCACGAGCTGCGGCCCGCCGAAGGGGACACCGAACCCGACCGTGGGAAAGATCAGCGCGAGGTTGAACCAGAAGATCAGCTGCACCAGCAGCGGGGTACCGCGGAAGAACCAGGTGTAGAGCCCGGCCGCGGCGCGCAGCACCGGATTCGCGGACAGTTGCATCACCGCGACGAGCACCCCGAGCACGATCCCGACGACCATCGAGGTCACCGCGAGCGCGATGGTGACCCCGAGCCCGGCAAGAATCCGGTGATCGAACTGCTGGTCCACCACGATGTCCCAGTGCAGGTTCGGGTTCACGATGATGGTGTAGGCCAGCCAGACCAGCACGAAACCGGCGAGCACGGCGGCGATCCAGCGCCCGGGCCGGGGCGGGTGTTTCGCGTTGATCGGCAGTTCCTCGGCCGCGCTCATTTGGTGTTCACCTTCGGCGTGGGGATCGCGTTCGCCTCGACCCCGTAACGACGCAGGATCGTGGCGTACCGGCCGTCGGCGATCAGTTCGCCGAGTGCTTTCTGCACCGCGTCGCGCAGTTCGTCGTTGTGTTTGCTCACCGCGATTCCCCACAGTCCGGCCGTGTGCTGGCCGCCGATCAGCTCGTATTTCCCGGTTTTCGCGTAGTCGATGCCCGCCGGATAATCCACGATGGTCGCGACCGTCCTTCCGGAGTCGATGGTGAGCAGCCCGCTCGGCGCGTCCACGCTCTGCGAGATCCGCATTCCATCCCGGCAGCGCGCGTTCTGCTCCTGGCCGATCTTCAGATTCGAGGATCCCTGCGCCAGCACGACGGATTTGCCGCACAGGTCACCGAGACCCCGGATGTGTTCCGGATTTCCCTTGCGCACCAGGATCACCCCGCCCGCACGGAAATAGTCCACGAAGTCGACCGCGGCCCGGCGCTTGGCCGAATCGCTGAGCGAACTGAGCGCGAGATCCCAGCGCTGCCCCTGTACGCCGGGCACGATCCCGTCGAAGGCCGCGTTGGACAGTTCGAGGCGCAGACCCAGTTCCTCGGCGATGGCGTGGGCCAGATCGGGGTCCACTCCGGTCAGTCGCGTCGTTCCGGGCGCGTACATCTCCATCGGTGGGTACCCGACCGAGGTCACCACCTTGAGCACGCCTTCCTCGCGATAGCGCCCGGGGAGCAGTTCCCGCGCGGTGTGCGCCGCATCGACCCGGGCATAGTTTCCGCCGCCCGGGCTCGAATCCGAGCGCCCGCATGCCGTGAGCGCGGCGGCCAGTACCACCACGATCACCAGCGCTCGCCGCATAGCCGGCCCCTTCCTGCCACATTGCCGGATCGCGGCGAAGCCTGCCCGAACCGGGCGGCGCACGCAGCACTCGTGCACGGTCTGCATGCCGAGCATCGAAACCCTCGATGCTCGACGGACGGGGGCGGATGAGCGCATCGGGAACCGCCGATTATCGTCATTCCCGATGTGGCAAGGGATGCCACATGAGGAGGTGTGCTGGAGTGCACAGGTTCATCGCCCTGCTCGCCGCTGCCGTGGTCGGCGCGACCTGTTTCGGAACCGCCCCCGCGGGCGCGCGGCCGTCCCCATCGCCCGGTTTCGCGGATGTGCTGAACCGGCAGGGAACACCGCAGAGCGCGCAGGTTCCGTCGGCGAACCCGGTCAACGTGTTCTCCGATGCCGGGGCCTGGCATGCGTACGCATTGCCCGTGAAGGGCGATACATCCGCTTACGGCGGGTTCACCGGGCCGCTGTACCTGGCCCAGGAAGGCCCCTGGTACCTGAGCAAGGCGTTCACCAAGATCGCACTCACCGATGAGAGCGGGCACACGATCCCGCTGCCCGCACCGAGCGTGCACTCCTATCCCGGCCGCCTCGGCCAGACCTACCGGTTGCCCGGCCTGGAACTCGACCTCGATCTGCGCTTCGTCTCCGCGCGCACCGCCCTGGTGCGCGCGCGAATGCACAACCACTCCCCGCGGCCGCGCACCCTCGGGGTGTCCTGGCAGGGGCGGCTACTGCGCCCGGACAGCGAGCCGATGCGCTCGGCGCCGAGCCTGCACCCCGGTCCGGACGGGGTTCGGGTGGACTTCGCGAAGGTGAACAAGCCCGAGAAGTTCGTGACCAGCGGCACCGAACAATTCCACGTCGGCCATCCGGAACCGGTTTCCACCCAGGTGCACGGGGATTCCTACCGCACGAACCGGCGCGCCCCGCTGCGCCTGGCGCCTGGCGGCAGCCAGGGACTGTCCTGGGGCGAGAGCTACACCTTCACCAAGGCCGAGCGGGACAAGGAAGCGAACGCCCTGCGATTCGCCACCCACCTGCCCGCGCTCGCCGCCGCGCGAGTGGACCAGCGCTGGGCCGATTACCTGCGGCGGGGACTGGCCGGGGTCGCGCCGGGGCAGCGGCGCACCGCGGTGAAGGCGATCGAAACGCTCACCACGAACTGGCGCGGTCCGGCCGGGGACCTGCACGATGCGGGAATCACCCCCTCGCTGACCGAGAGCGATTTCTCCGCGGGCTACTGGCCGTGGGACAGCTTCAAGGAGGCGGTCGGGGTCTCCCGGTTCGCCCCGGAACTGGCCGAATCGGTGCTGCGTTCGGTGTACCGGCACCAGTTCACCGCGAAAACCCCGAACCGGGGCCAGGACGCGGGCATGCTGCCCGATGTGGTCATGTACACCACGCCGAGCGAGGGCACCAACGAGCGCAACACCAAGCCACCGCTCGGCGCCTGGGCGGTGTGGCAGACTTTCCGGCAGAGCCACGACCGCGCCTTCCTGCGCGAGATGTTCCCGAAGCTGCTCGCCCAGCACGAGTGGTGGTACCGCAACCGGGATCACGATCACGACGGGCTCGCCGAGTACGGGGCGACCGTAGATCCGCGTAACGACACCGAAAAGGCTCAGGTCGAGGCAGCCGCCTGGGAGAGCGGCATGGACGACGCGCCGCGCTTCGACAAGGGCGCCGGGCTGCGGGTGCTGAAGAACCGGGACGCGCACGGCACGGTCGTCGGTTACTCGCTCAACCAGGAATCGGTCGATCTCAACGCTTATCTGGTCGCGGACAAGCGCTATCTCGCCGATATCGCCCGCACACTCGGCAAGGCCACGCAGGCGCACCGGTTCACCGAGCAGGCCGATTCGACCACGAAGCTGATCCGCGATCCCATGTACGACATGAAAACCGGGTTCTTCTACGACACCGACCTTGCCACTCGCCGCCCGCTCGTCGAGCGGGGCAAGGGAACCGAGTCGATCACTCCACTGTGGACCACGATCGCGACACCCGAGCAGGCCGCGCGGGTCCGGCAGAGCCTCACCGATCCACAGCAGTTCGACACCGCGATCCCGTTTCCCACCGTGGCGCGGAATTCGGCGAACTTCGACCCGAACGGCTACTGGCGTGGCACCACCTGGGTGGACCAGGTGTACTTCGGAGTGCGGGCATTGGAGAACTACGGTTACCGCGCCGATGCCCGCACCGCACGGTTGAAACTGCTCAGCAATGCGGCCGGGCTCACCGGGGACGCACCGATCAGGGAGAACTACAACTCGGTCACCGGGCAGGGCCGCAACGCCACCAACTTCAGCTGGTCGGCGGCGCTGCTGCTGGAGCTTCTGGCCGAGCCGTGACCGCACGATCGGTGATTCAGCGCAGCCGAGGAAACAGTCCCTCAGCGTTGCCACGGTTGATCGCCGCGAGCTGGCCGGGCCGATATCCCTGGTATTCGTCGAGTTTGGCATCGAAAACGCCACCCCACTGGTCCGGGGCGAAGGGCGCATCGCTGCCGTAGCACACGTGCCCCTCCTCGGCGAAGGCCAGCAGTGCGGGCAGCGCTGTCTCGCTCGCGGAAAGCGCGGTGTCGAAGTAGAACCGCCGCAGATCCGCGAACACCCCTTCCGGGGTGAGACCGGGGTCGACCAGCGCGGCGCCGGTGAACCGGTAGGCGGCGTACGGCAGGAATCCGCCGGCATGCGAGAGGATCACCTTCACCCGCGGATACCGGCCCATGATTCCGGAGGTGACCAGTTGCAGCGCGGTTCGCGTGGTGTCGAAGGGGAAATCGAGCAGCGGGCTCGGCAGCCCGTCGAGCATCGGCAGCGCGGGCGCGTCCGGGTGCACGAACACCGTCGCCTCGCGGGCGTTGAGTTCGGCCCACAGCGGCTCGAACTCCGGATCGCCGAGATAACGTCCCTCCACATTGGACAGCAGGACCACACCGTCCGCATCGAGCTCATCGAAGGCGTGGGCGAGTTCGGCGAGCGCGCCATCCACATCGGGCAGCGGCAGGCTCGCGAACATGCCGAACCGGTCCGGCCGGTCCTTGACCAGTTCCGCCGAGTACTCGTTGACCATGCGCGCCGTGTCCCGCGCGGCCGCGTTCTCGCCGAAGTAGACCCCGGGCGCGCTGACCGAGAGGATGCCGGTGGCGATCGAGCGGCCGTCCATCATGGCGATCGCGCCCGCCGCGTCCCAGTCCGGCATCGGCCAGCCACCCGCCGTCTTCCCGTTCCGGTCGAGCAGCTCGCGGTAGGCGGGCGGGATCAGGTGCTGGTGCACATCGATACGTCCGGACATGACCACTCCATTCATCGCTGAGTTCATTAGCTTGCTAATAATTACCGTGCTAATGTACTCCCATGGCGCGGCAAGGTAAACCGGATGATGCCGAGATCGAGGAACTCTCCCGGATGGCGGACGCCTTGTTCGCCGCGATGCGCCGGGCACGCTCGGCGCAGGCGGTGCACGGCGGCGGGCTCAGCCTCGCCCAGCTCGCGCTGCTCGAACCGCTCGCCGAGGAGACCGAGCTGCCCGTGCGGGTGCTCGCCGAACGGGCCGAGGTGAGCGTGCCGACCGCCACCCGCATGCTGCAGCAGCTCGACACCAAGGGCGTGGTGATCCGCGAACGTGGCGCCACGGACCAGCGCCAGGTGTTCGTGCGCCTGACCGGGCGTGGCGCGCGGCTGCTCGAGGAGATCAGCGCGCACCGCCGCGCCCAGCAAGCGCGCTCCTATGCCGGGTTCACCGCGGCGGAACGCACCCAGCTGCTGGGTTTCCTGCGGCGGTTGCGCGAGCAGATCGACAACGAATTGAGCTAGGGCTTTCTCAGCGAAAGAGCCGACCGAGGTGGTAGTCGATGAGCTCGACGATCTGCTCCGTGGTGCGCAGGCCCAGCAGGATGTCGGGACCGAGCCCGGGAAGGGCGAGCAGCGTGTCGGCCTCACGCGCGAGGTCGAGCCCCTGCCGAAGCCGCCCGTTGGCCTCGGCGTGCCCGAGGAGTTCGGTGAAGATCGCCTCCAGCGTGGGCTCCTGCTGGGCCCGCAACGCTTCGGCGAGTTCGGGGTCGTTCAGCGCATGGACGAAGTAGGCGATGTGCACCAGGCTGACCCGGCGAGCGGCCTCGTCGCTGGGCAGCATGCTGATGAGCACGTGCCGCAGGACGGCCCGGACCTCGGCCGCCTCCCCATCCGCCGCACCGTCCGCCAACTCGGCGACCTCTGCGGCGATCTGCTGCTCGATCCGCTGCCGGGAGTCGTCGTTGAGGCAGTGCAGCGCGCCGAGCAGCAGGTCCTTGCGAGTGCCGAAGTAGTACTGAACCAGCCGGGTGGACACGGCGGCTTCCGTCGCGACCCGGCGCATCGTGACGCCTTCGAGCCCGATGTCGGCCGCTATCCGCCAGACGGCCTCGGCGATCTGGCGCCTGCGCTGCTCGTGATCGACCCTCTTCGGCATTCCACTGGTGTCCCTTTCAGTTTTCTTGATACGATCGAACCATAACAGGTAGGGTTCGGCTCCTACCCGGCAGTCCACCGGAAAACGAAACATGGGGAGCTCTGCATGTCCAAGACCGGTTACACCACGCTGCAGATCCTGGGGATGGTGGTGACGATCGTGTTCGCCCAGGCGGCGATCCGCAGCCTGTTCGATCACTCCGCGCGCCAGTTGTGGGGAGCGGTCGACTGGGTTCCCGGCGGCTGGGGTGGCCGGCTGGCCGCGCTGCTCGTGGTCACCCTGGTGGGCGTGGTGCTGGCGGGGTGGGCGCACGACCGGGCCAAGGCATCGGAATGAGCACGCCGGCCAGAACACGGCGACCACGGTTGTCGCTGTGTGCGGCCGTGGTGGCGGTGGCGTCCGGCACGACCGGTCCTGCCGTCGCGGTGGACGATGGGCCCGCGGCCGGTACCGCGCCGGTTGCCGCGGTGCGCGACGGGATGGTGCGTGGCGCCGTGCGCGATGGGCTGACCCGGTTCGAGGCCATCCCGTATGCCGCCCCGCCGGTCGGTGCCTTGCGCTGGTCTTCGCCCGCCCCTGTCCCGGACTGGACCGGGGTACGCGATGCCACGGCACCGGCGCCCGTGTGCCCGCAATCCGGCGCGGGACTGGCCCCCGGCACGCGGATGAGCGAGGACTGCCTCTACCTCGACGTCACCGCACCACCTGTGCCATCGAACGGATCGCGCCCGGTCTTGCTCGCGGTCCACGGTGGCGGGTTCCAGAGCGGGGCGGGCAGCGACTACTACGTGGATTCGATGGTCCGGCGCAGCGGCGCGGTGGTCGTGACCATCAACTACCGGCTCGGGATCCTCGGCGGTTTCGCGCACCCGGCCCTGGGGCGTAACTCCGCGTTCGGCCTGCAGGATCAGCAGGCCGCGTTGCGCTGGGTGCGGCACAATATCGCCGCGTTCGGCGGCGACCCGGGCAATGTCACCGTGTCCGGGGAATCGGCGGGGGCGATGATGACCTGCTCACAGCTCACCGCGCCCGCGGCACGCGGACTGTTCCGGAAGGCGATCATCGTCAGCGGCTCCTGTCTGATGAAGCATCCGCGGAACGCGCTCGGTCCGGGCGCACCCGCGGCGAACACCTGGCAGCCCTGGTCTGCCGTGGCGAAGGCAGGCGAGCAGACCGCCACCGAGCTCGGCTGTACGAATCCGGCCACCACGCTGCAGTGCCTGCGGGCGATGCCCGCGAAGGAATTGCTGAAGCGCAACACCGGGTTCATCTCGATCCCCTATGGCAGCACGGTGCTCCCGCACGATCCCGCGGCGGTGATCCGCGCCGGGCAGGCCGCCGCGGTCCCGGTCATCCAGGGCAACACCAGCGACGAACATCTGCTGATCACCCTGTCGGCGCACAAGCGGCTCGCCGGGGATCCGCACGGATATCGGCGCCTGCTCGCGGACACGTTCGGTACCGGTCCCTCCTCCGGAGAACCGGCGATCGCCGCGGCCTTCCCACCGGACGGCCCCGGCGGGGTACTCAAAGCACTCGATCACGTGTTCACCGGCCGGGACTGGATCTGCCCTTCCCAGGCCGCCAACCGCGCGCTCGCCGCCACCACGTCCACGTGGGGATACGTCTTCGCGGACCCGCAGGCGGCCACTCTCGAAGGTGTCCCCATTCCGCCCGGCCTGCGTCCCGCCGCCACCCACGGCTCCGACCTCACCGCGGTCTGGGGCTTCGACGCGCCCGAGGCCCGGCTCAGTCCGGCGCAACGCGCGCTCGGCCGCACCATCGCCGGTTACTGGTCCCATTTCCTCCGGTCCGGCGACCCCAATGGTCCGGGTCTGCCCCCATGGCCCCGGGTCTCCGCGACCGGCCACACCTTCGGCCTGACACTTGCCCCGGAACCCGATGGGATCCGCACCACCGACATCACCGGCACACACCACTGCGAACTCCTGTCGCCCACCGGCTGAGGCCGACGGCATTCGGGGCCGGGGAACAATAGTCTGGGGAGGACGTCGATGTCTCGGATAGAAATCTTGTCGCTCGGCCCGTTCGAGCTCCGGATCGGCGACGATCCGGTTGCCCTGCCGAGCCGCAGGCTGCGCGCCTTGCTCAGCGTATTGGCGATGCATGCCGGTTCCAGCGTGTGGGCGGACACGCTCGTCGATCGGCTCGCTTTCGAACACCCTCCACATTCGTGCGGAAATATCGAGCCGAGCCTACTTTTGCGCGCTCTCAACAGGATTCAACCGCGATCCCACGAAGCTTTCACGGCGCTCTCGGCCATCACCCCTTGGTGGCGCCGCCGGTCATGTTACCGACGAAAGACCGCTGCACCACGGCGAACAACAGGATCACCGGGACCATCATGACCGTCGACGCGGCCATCAGCAGTCCCCAGTCCACCGAATGCTGGCCGATGAAACCGAGCAGCCACAGCGGAGCGGTCTGCTGCTCGGGACCGGTCAGGAAGATCATCGAGAAGATGAAATCCTGCCAGGACATGAAGAACACGTACACCGCGACGGAGAGCACGCCGTTGCGGGCGAGCGGCACGGTCACCCGCCAGTAGGCACGCGCCTGGGTCAGCCCGTCGAGCTGGGCTGCCTCCTCCACCTCGATCGGTGCCCCGGCAAGGAAGCCGCGCAGCAGCCAGACCGCGACCGGCAGGTTGACCGCGAGCATCGCGAGCACCAAGCCATGCCTGGTGTTCAGCAGCCCGAGGTCGCGGGCGAGCTCGTAGATCGGCAGCAGCAACACGGCCTGGGGCACCAGTTGGGAGACGAGCGCGGCGCCGAGCACCTGGGGCCCGCCGCGCAATCGCGTCCTGCTGAGCGGATATCCGGCCAGCAGCGCGAGCAGGGTGCACACGACGGCGGTTCCGGCACAGACCAGCGCGCTGTTCAACAGAGACGAGGCGAAATCCCCGTCGAGTACCGCGGCGAAGTTGCGCGCCGAGGGCGCGTGCGGCCACCAGGTGGGCGGATCGCGGAACACCTCGTCCGGCGTTTTCACCGCGGTGAGGACCATCCACGCGAACGGACCGATCAGGAACACGGCCAGTGCGAGCCCGGCGATGTAAAACCCGGTGTTCCGGGCGACCCCGCTCATCGCAATCCTCCTTCGGCGCGCACCTGGCGCAGGTACAGCGCGGAGAACACGCCGAGCACGAGCACCGCGATCACGCCGTACGCGGCGGCGGCCCCGTGGTCCACGTCCAGGAACGCGGTCCGGTAGATGTGTCCGGAGAGCACCTGGCTGGACACCCCGGGGCCGCCCTTGGTCATCACGTAGATCAGGTCGAAACTGTTGAACGTCCAGATCGTGGTGAGCAGCACCGTTGTGCGGATGGTCGGCGCCATCGCGGGCAGGGTGACATGCCAGAACACCCGCCACGGCCGCGCCCCGTCCACCCGCGCCGCATCGCGCAGTTCCTCGGAAACGGTGCGATAGGCGGCCAGATACATCAGCGCGGACATGGGGAACCCCTTCCACACGGCCGCGAGGATCACCCCGAACAGCGCGGTGCCCTGATCACCGAGCCAGGCCGGTTCGCCGCTGATCAGCCCGAGCGCCTTGAGCACCTGGTTGACCGGACCGAGATACGGGTCCTCGAGCATCTTCCACACCAGACCCGCGGTGATCCCCGGCATCACCCAGGGAATCACCAGCAGCACCCGCAGCACGGCGGCCCCGCGGATGCGTTTGCTGAGCAGGATCGCCGAGCCCAGGCCGAGCAGGAACTGCAGCAGCACCACCAGCACCGTCCACACCAGGGTATTGCGCAGCACGGTCAGCAGCGCGGAATCGGTGAACGCGTCGGCGAAGTTGCCGAGGCCGATGAAATCCGGCTCGGGATGGATCAGGCTGCTTTTCGTGGTGCTCAGCCATAACACGTCCAGCACCGGGTAACCGATGAGTACGGCGAGCAGGATCAGCAGCGGGGCGAGGCAGGCGAACCGGATGAGGCTTTCCTTACGGGTGCGCATCCTCACTGCCGCCCGATGGCTTCGTGCATCTGCCCCGCGGCGGTGGCCACGGCGGAACCGACCGGTTCACCGTCCAGAATGGACTGCACGGCGTCCTGCTGCGCCCGCGAAACCTTGCTGTACACCGGGGTCACCGCGCGCGGTTCTCCCTGTGCCAGCAAGGAAAGCATGTCCTCCGGGGCGCTGCGGCTCGCGCGCACGTAGCGGCTACCCGCCTCGCGGAGCGCGGGAACCGAGTCGTTGCAGGCGATCTGGTGGCGCACCGAGGTGGTGGCGAGCTTGGCGAATTCGAACGCGTTCCGCCGCTGCGTGCTTGCCGCGTTGATCGCCAGGTTGTAGCCGCCGAGCGCGCCGACGAACCGCCCGCCCTCGGGCCCTGGCGGGCGCGCCACCCGCCAGGGAAACCGTGCCGATTTCCCGATCGTGGCCTCCTGCCAGCCTCCGGCGAGCACCATTCCCGTCTGTCCCGCGGTGAACTGGGCGAGCGAATCGGTATCGCAGGCCCCGGCGAGCCCGGCCGGTGCGTACTCGGCGAGCCGGGCGAACATCCGGTAGGCGCGCCGGGCCGGTTCGCTGTCGAAGGTCACCCGGTCGCCGTGCAGCACGGACCCGCCCGCCGAGTACAGCAGCGAATCGGTGAGCACCGAGCTCGCCTCGTCCCGGCAGCCGATCAGCCCGATACCGGATTTCCCTGGCAGCGCGGCGATCCGTCGGGCCGCGTCCAGCCACTGCGGCCAGGTACGCGGTGGCCTTCCCGGATCGAGACCGGCCGCGCGGAACAGCGCGGTGTTGTAGAACAGCCGCTCCCAGACATCGGCGTTGAACGGGAGCCCCCACAACCGGCCGTGCCAGCGATTCGAGTCCCAGGCGCCGGGAAAGTAGTTCCTCCTGGCCAGTTCCGGGCTGTGCGCGAGGAATTGCCCGACCGGTTCGATCAGCCCCGCCGCGGCGAACTGCGGGGTGTTGATCTGGTCCAGCTCCAGCACATCCGGGCCGGTACCACCCTGCATCGCGAGCACCAGCTTGTCCTGGTACTCCTGATACGGCAGCTGATCGAGTTCCACCCGAACCCCGGGGAACCGCCGCTGGAAATCCGCGAGCAGCGCCGCATAGCCGTGGCCGATCGACTCGTTGTTCGCGGTGAGCAGCCACACCCGCAGCGCTTCCCGGCCGGCACCGCTCGCGCAACCGGCGAGCAGGACGATCACGAAGGCACAGCAGAGCCCGCGCAGGAACCGGTCCATCCGAATTCCACCTCCATTGCTGGAATCACGGCCATGTCAGGACTGCTCGGTGCTCCTCAGGACCACGAAGGCGCCTCCCGGAACGGAAAATGCCGCCCTTCGGTGTACCGCGGTTGCGGCTGGTATTCGTTGACCGTTCCCCGATCGCCGCGCAGCCAGAAGGCGCTCGGATAGGGCTGCTCCTCGGTGATCAGCGTGGAAGTGGGGATATAGCGGATGGTCAGCCCGCAGCGCCGGTTCGGCGAGGTGTTCGGCCCGCTGCCGTGCACGATGTTCGGGTGGTGCACCTCGACATCCCCGGGGCTCAGCACCATGTCCACCGCCTCGGACTCGTCCACATCCACCGCGATCTCCTTGCCGAGCACGTTGTCCACCCCGGTGGAATCGCGCATCTCGCTGAAATCCTGCTTGTGGCTGCCCGGAATCACCCGCACACAACCGTTTTCCGGGGTGGAGTGATCGGCGGCGAGCCACAGGGTGACCACCCGCATCGGTTCCAGCGGCCAGAATGCGCCGTCCTGATGCCAGAGCACTGCCTGCCCGGCGTACGCGGGCTTGAGGATGTAGTGCGAGGCGAACAGTGCGATGTCCCCGCCCACGAACAGCTCCGCGATGTCCAGCAGCCGATCGTCCGAAACCAGGCGCACCCAGAACGGGTCATCGGCGAGCAGTTCGTGGCCGAGCTGTTCGGGCCGCAGTTCGGGATGCTTGCGCTGTAACCATTCCACGTGCCCGTGCACTTCCTTGATCAGCTCGGCGTCGAGCACGTCCCGGAAGATGACGTACCCGTCCCGGTCGAAATCCTCGAGTACCCTGTGTTCCGCCGCGGTCGATCCCGTCATGTCATGCCTCCTCGAGCCGGTGGTTTCCGACCATCATCGGGGCGGCGCACCGGTCCGGGATAGCAGCAGGGTTGCGCGCCCATGCATTCTGTTGACATGACTGCGAAGCTGCTGCGGTTCGCCGAGCACGCCGTCGGCGAGCCCTATCACGCCGATCTGGTCACCCAGCCGGTCGCGGCGGGCGTGTCCGAAACGCACGGGCACGCGGATTTCTTCGAGTTCATGAGCATCATCGAGGGAAACGGTCTGCATCACCTCGACTCCGGTGCGCAACAACTGCGGGCCGGGGATGTGACCTTCGTGCGGCCGCGAGACGTGCACGCCATGCAAGGCCTCGCCCCACGGGGAATGCGGTTCGTGAACATCGCCTTTCCCGCCGCGGCCTGGCACGGTTTCGTGGACATCGCCCGCATCGGCACCTGGGAGGACGCCACCGCGGCGCCATTGTGGCGGTTGTCCGGGTCCGCGGTGCGGCGCGCGCGTGAGGTGTTCGGGCGCGCGCTCGAACGGTTCCACGCACACCCCACCATGCTCGACATGATGCGGTTCTGGACCGATCTGGTGGAACTGCTGCAGCAGCAACCGGGCTCCGGCGCGCGGCCGGGCACCCGGCCACCGGCCTGGCTGGCGCGGGTGCTCGAACAGATGCACGCGGAGCCCCAGCTGCGCGGCGGGGTTCCGCTCATGGCCCGGCTCGCCGCGGTCAGTCCAGCGCACCTGTCCCGCACCATGCGCGCCCACTACGGCACCACGCCGACCGAGTTCATCACCGGACTGCGCCTGGAACGGGCCGCGCAGCTGCTCGGTTCCACCGATGAACCGGTCACCCAGATCGCGTATCGCTGCGGGTTCGCCAGCCAGTCCTATTTCACCCGCCGGTTCGGTACCGCGTACGGCCTCTCCCCGACCGCGTACCGCAGGCGCACCTGGCAGTCCTTCGTGCCCGGCTAGAGCTTCCGCGCGGACACACCCGGTGCCCGCGCGGGCGCGCGCAGTCTACCGCGGATCACGATTCTCTCCTCCGTCTCGAAGCAGGTCACCCGTGCCCGGCCGTGCCATCATGACGCCATTATATCTTGAAATGGCGTCATAAATGTGCCATCTTGGTGCCATAGATGAGCTGCGCACACTTCCGATGACGCGCCCGCCTGGCCGCCCGTTCGACCCGCCCGCGGACCTGGCCGGACTGTGCACCGAACGGCCGCTGTGCCGGTTCGTGCACCCGGACGGCACCCGCGGCTGGCTGGCCACCAGTCATGCGATGGTTCGCGCGATCCTGGCGGACAACCGGTTCAGCATCCGGCCCGAACTGATGACCTCGCCGTTCCCGGAGACCGCTGGGCTACGAGCGTCACCACCGCCACCGGGCGTGTTCACCGATATGGATCCGCCCGAACACACCCGCTACCGTCCGCTGCTCACCGGCCAGTTCACCGTGCGCCGGATGCGCGCGCTCACCACGCGGATCGAGGAGATCGCCGCCGAACAGCTCGATGTGGTCGAGCACAACGGATCCCCGGCCGATCTGGTCGAGTTGTTCGCGAATCCGGTGCCCGCGCTGCTGATCTGCGAACTGCTCGACATCCCGGCCACCGAGCGGGTGCGTTTCCAGCGGCACGCGCGGACCCTGGTCGCCGGGATGGACGAAGAGGCGATGACCGGGGCCTGGGGCGCGCTCGAGGAAGCACTGCGCGAGCTGATCCTGGCCAAACGCGCCGATCCGGGCGAGGACATGCTCTCCCAGCTCGCCGACAGCGACCTCAGCGATGCGGAACTGGTGAACATCGGCATCGTACTGCTCGGTGCGGGGCTGGACACCACGGCGAACATGCTCGGGCTCGGCACCTTCGCACTGTTGTGCCACCCCGAGCAGTTCGCCCTGCTGCGCACCGAACCGGAGATCGCCGACCGGGCCGTCGAGGAACTGCTGCGCTATCTGAGCATCCTGCCGACCGGGGCGCGCGCGGCACTCGAGGATGTGGAACTCGGCGGGCAACTGATCAAGGCCGGTGAGACGGTGGTGCTGTCCATGCAGGCCGCCAATCGCGATCCGGCGCGGTACCCCGATCCGGACACCCTGAACCTGCGGCGGGACGGCAGCGGGCAGCTGAGCTTCGGGCACGGGCTGCACCAATGCCTCGGCCAGCAATTGGCCAGGGTCACCCTGCGGACGGCGTTTCCCGTGCTCGCCGCCCGCTTCCCGAAGCTGCGGCTCACCGTTCCCGTGGAACAGGTCCCGGTACGCGATCAGGCGCTCATCCACGGAGTGCACGAGCTGCCCGTCGCCTGGGACTGAGAGCACGTACCGTACCCGGCGTGGACATCGCCTGGTTGCAGAGTTTTCTCGCGCTCATCGAACACGGTGGGTTCACCGCCGCCGCGCAGGCACAGCGGCTCAGCCAGCCCGCGTTCAGCCGCCGGATCCGCAGCCTCGAGCGATGGGTCGGCACCGAACTGATCGACCGCGCGACGCATCCGCTCACCCTGACCGCGGCGGGCGAAGACCTGCGGGTGCAGGCGAACCATACGCTGACCGGGTTGTTCGGGGTGCGCGATCAGGTGCGCAGCGCCCAGCTCACCCCGGAGCGCGCGGTGCGCATCGGTTGCGGGCACACGCTCGCCACGCATTTCTTCCCGCGCTGGTGGCAGCGGTTCGCCCCGGGCGAGCACTGTGTGCTGGTCGCCGCGAACACCCTGGACGCCTACGATTCGCTGTTGCACGGCGGCTGCGATCTGCTGCTCGCGCACGCCGATCCGGGCAGCCCGCTCGGTGTGGAGCACGAACTCGACTGGCGGGTGCTCGCCACCGATCGCCTCGCCCCGTACGCCCGGAACGGCAGCTCCGGCCCGGAATTCGGTCTGCCCGGCAGCGCCGGTGATCCGGTGCCGTTCGTCAGCCACGGACCCGGCGCCTTCCTCGGCAGGATCACCGACCGGCTGCTCGGCGCGGAGCGCGCGCATCTGCGTCCGGTCGTGCAGAGCGATCTGACCGCCACACTCGCCGAGCTCTCCGCTTCCGGGCTCGGCATCGCGTGGCTGCCCGAAATCGTCGCCGCAGGGTACCCGGAACTCACCGAGCTCCACGGGGCGAGCACGGAATTGGAGATCCGGCTCTATCGCACCCGCAAACCGCTGCGGGAGCAGGCGGCCCGGGTGTGGCTGGCTACCGCAGACAGTTCCTGACCACCGCGCGGGCCAGCAGCTCGGTCGGATCCAGCAGCCGGGCCGCGTTACCACTGCCGCGCAAGGCGATCGGCAGTTCGGTGCAGGCGAGCACGAGTATCCCGGCATCCCCCATGGCGCGCACCGCCCGTTCCCCGGCGAGCAGCGCGCCGGCCCGGTCACCGGATTTCACGCGGCGGATCGCCAGGTCGATGTCCTGCTGCACGGCGTCCTCGGCCGCGCGGACCTCGATTCCCGCCGCGGCGAACCGGGTGCGGTAGAGCTCCCGGCTCGCCCGGGTGGACAGCAATCCGACCGGGCCGAGACCGCGTCCGGCGATCGAATCCACCGTCTCGGCGACCATGTCCAGGAACGGTGCCCCGGTGTCGGCGCGCAGCCGGGGCAGGAAATGGTGCGCGGTATGGCAGGGCATGGCCAAGACCGTGGCGCCCGCGTCCAGCAGCATCCGGGTCCCGGCGAGCAAGGCCGGATACGGATCGGGGTGTCCGTGCAGCACCGCACCGACCCGGTCGGGCACCGTCGGATCCGACCAGATCACCACGCGCAGATGGTCCTGATCGCGCTCGGCCGGGGTGAGTTCGGTGAGCCGGGCGTAGAAGTCCGCACTCGCCGCGGGCCCCATTCCGCCCAGTATCCCGACGAGCTCCCCGTGGTCCACCGTCACGAGAACGTCTCCCGGTAACCGAACAGGGCCGCGCTTCCCCCGGTGTGCAGGAAAACCACGTGTTCTCCGGCGCCGAACCGGCCCTCGGCGATGCCACCGAGCAGACCGGCGAAGCCCTTCCCCGCGTACACCGGGTCGAGCAGGATCCCCTCGGTGCGCGCGAGCAGCCGGACCGCCTCGACCATCGATTCGGTCGGCACCCCGTACCCCCCGCCGACCCAGCGATCGTCCACGTGCACGGAATCGCGGGGCAGCGCGTCCCGGCAACCGAGCAGTTCCACGGTGCGCGCGCCGAGTGCGTGCACCGCCTCGATCTGGTGCTGCTCCGGCTGACGCACGCTGACCCCGAGCACCCGGGCGCCGGATCCCATGACGTGCAGCCCGGCGAGCAGTCCGGCCTGGGTGCCCGCACTCCCGGTGCCGTGCACGATCCAGTCCACCGGAATCTCGGCCGCCTCCAGTTCCTGCGCACAGCCCACATAACCGAGCGCGCCGGTCGGATTCGAGCCACCGCCCGGGATCACGTACGGCCGCTTCCCCTGTACCCGCGCCTGTTCGGCGACCCGTTCCATGGCGGCGGTCATATCGGTGCCCGCGGGGAACCGCTCGGCGATCTCCGCGCCGAGGATGCCGTCGAGCAGCACATTGCCGGAGTGCTCGTACTCGTCATCGCGCACCTGGCGGCGTTCGAGCAGCAGCGTGCAGTCCAGCCCGGCGAACGCCGCGGCGGCCGCGGTCTGGCGCGCATGGTTGGACTGGGTGGCGCCCTGGGTGATCAACAGGTCCGCATCCTCGGCGAGCGCGGCGCCGAGCAGGAACTCCAGCTTGCGGGTCTTGTTGCCGCCGGTGGCAAGACCGGTGCAGTCATCGCGCTTGATCCACAGGTTCGGCACCTGGGAATGCCGCTCGCGCAGCTGCGCGGTCAACCGGTGCATCGGCTCGAGCGGGGNGGGGAAATGCCCGAGCCGATAGCGCGGGAAACGGGACAGCTGCACCATGAGCATCACCTTTCGGTCGTCGGATCACCAGCACAACTACACCGGTATGGCCCGCCGATGTCCAATGCACATATCCGGCGTGGGCATGCAAGATTCACATGGGGCTGTGCGGCGCTCCCGCTCGCACCTATATTGCTCGCCATGCCGGTGCCACGAGGCCGAACGGACGAGTCCCAGGACCTGCCGAGCCGACGCCGTTTTCCCCCGCTGTGGGCCCAGATCGTCATCGCGCTCGTCCTCGGCGTACTGCTCGGGTTTCTCGCCCCCGGGTTCAGCGAACACATCGAGATCGTCGGCGAGGCCTTCATCCGGCTGATCCAGATGAGCCTGATCCCGCTGATCTTCCCGCTGATCGTGCTGGCCATCGCCCGGATGGATTCGGCGAAGACCCTCGGACGCCTCGCCGGAAAGAGCATCCTCTACTTCGAGGTCGTCACCACGGTGATCGTGGTGTGCACGGTCGGGGTCGCCGCGATCGCCGGGTTCGGCTCGGATGTGCACCTGCCCGCCCGGGATGCCGCGGACACCAAGGGAATCACCAAATCCCTGGACGCCGGACAGTTCATCCTCGACATCATCCCGAAGAACATCTTCTCTGCGCTCAGCGAGGGAAACCTGCTCGCGGTGCTGTTGTTCGCCGCGTTCTTCGGGGTCGCGCTGGCCAGGATCGGCGAGAAAGCGCAGCCGGTGCTGAACGTGCTCGACGGCGTCGCCGAGGCGATGTTCCGGGTCGTCGGCTGGGTCGCCCGGCTGGCCCCGATCGCGGTGATCGCCTATGTCGCCTACAACACGGCGCACTACGGCTGGGATGTGCTGCTCGACCTCGCCCTGTTCGTCGTCGTGTTCTACGCGGCCTGCGTGCTCGTGCTCGGGCTGATCCTTCCGGTCGTGGCACTGGTCTGCCGGGTGCCGTACTTCCGGATGCTCGCCAAGGTCGGCGACCTGGTGCTGCTGTCCTTCGTCACCCGCAGCTCCGAGGTCGTGCTCGCCCCGCTGATAGCACGGCTCGAACGGTTCGGGGTGAGCCGCAGGATCTCCTCGTTCACCATGCCGCTCGGCTACTCCTTCAACGCCGACGGGGCCACCATCTACGAAGGGCTCGCGGTCGTGTTCCTGGCCAACGCCTACGGGATCGAGCTCACCCCGGGCAGACTGATCATGGCGATCCTGGTGCTGATGCTGCTCACCAAGGGCATCGCCGGAATCCCCTCCGCCTCGGTGGTCGTGCTGTTCTCCGCCGCCACGATCATCGGACTGCCCGCCCAGGGAGTGGCGATCCTGCTCGCCGTGGACTTCGTCGTCGACATGGCCCGTACCGCACTCAACGTGACCGGTAACGCACTGGCAGCCACCGTGATCGCCAAGTCCGAGAAGGCGTTCCTCCCGGAAAACACACAGTCCTCTGTCGGACCGATCGGTCCAACATCCTGTTAAGCTCGACCTGTGGCAGGCAAGAAGCAGTTCGATGTGGAACACGCCCTTGACGAGGCGATGCGGGTGTTCTGGGAGCGCGGTTATGCCGACGCCTCCCTCGATGCCCTCGGTTCCGCGACCGGGCTCGGGCGCGGTTCGCTGTATGGCGCATTCGGCGGTAAGGACGCGTTGTTCCGGCAGTGCCTGGATCGCTATTCGGCGATCTACGGGCAGCGGTTCGAGCAGGCGCTGGCGGACCATCCGGACGACCCGGTCCGCGCGGTGGAGGCGTTCTTCGCCGCGATTCTGGACCGCATCACCGATCCCGCGGTCCCGGACGGCTGCCTGGTCGCCCAGTCGGCGGCGCAGTCCCCGATGCTCACCGTGGAAAGTCGGGCTCTGGTGCACGATCTGCTTGCCAGGCAACGGGAACGGGTGCGCGGCGCGCTCACGGGCGCGGTGCGCGACGCTACGGGGCTCGATGAGCTCGTGGGGTTCGTCGTCGGGCTGAACCAGTCGCTCGCGGTGCTCTCCCGTGCCGGAGCGGCCGAGGCGGAATTGCGCTCGATCGCCCGGCTGGGCAGCGCGACCGTGGCCCGGTCAATCATGGACACGGACGCTGGCGAACGCGTGTGAGACCTCTTTGAGCCAGCTGACCTCGGCGGCGAACGTCTTCGCATCCCGCTGTTCGAAACCGCCGCGGCTCGGCGCCGGGATGCTGCGCGGGTCGTCACGCTTGATTTGCAGTGCCTGCTTGATCTTCCTGGCTTCCAGCCGGACCTGATCGGCCGGTGCCTCGGACTCGGTCGCGGAATCCATATAGGGCCGCAGCGCGCGCCAGCCGTCCCGGATCTCGACCACCCTGCGGTAGAGCCGGTAGTGCAGATCCGAGATCGAGGAACTCGGCGGTTCGAGCGCGATCTCCGGCGTTGCCTCGTACAGCGAATGCCACAGAGGGTAGAGCGCGCGATAGGAACGGTAGTCCCGCAACCAGCCGAGCGCGTTCGTGACGTGTCCGCCCCAGGATGGCATCGTCAGTGCGATCGACATCACCACGATGCCCGCCGCGCTGAACAGATTGGGCAGCAGCTCCCAGATCCCGGGCTCGATGTGCAGCACCGGGCTGAGGATGTTCACGGTGCGCGTCACGCAGTACAGCACGAGCAGCACCGCGGCGATCGAAAGCAGCCACAAACCCCTGCGCAGCCAGGGATTCCCGGCCGCGCGCGCATAGGGGATGCACTGGATGGCGATCTTCACGCAGGGCACCAGCTGGGAGGCGATGAACAACAGCAGATAGGTCAGGATGAGCGGATCGGAACTGCCGACCGTGAGATCCGCGCGCGGCAGATACATCGCCCCGCCGACGAAGAACAAGACCACGAGCAGAGTGATGAGCACCAGGCCGGTGTAGAGCCACCCCCGGATGCGCCCGCGCACCTTCTCCAACGGATTCGCCCACAGCAGCAACAGAATCTGCGCGCTGATGCAGAGCGCGACCGCGACGAGGTGCAGCACGAGGATGCCGAGATTGGGCACCCCGAACAGGCTTGCCGAACTCGCCGAGACCACGCCCATCGCGAAGGTCAGGAACTGCCAGGCGAGTGTGACGGTCAGGCTCACATAGACCACATCGCGCCAGTTCCGGTGAATCTGCACGAGCTTGTACAGGAATGCCGCGGACGACGCGATCGCCGAAAGCAGAAAGGCTACCGCCGCGATACCGTTCACCGTTGGCCTGTCCGTTCCTCGTGCTCAGCGTTCTCCCGGTATCCCCCGCGCGGGTAGGGTTTCAGGCCCCTTCCACCGTGAGGCCGAGCCCGCGCACCGCGGCCGCGATCGAGTAGTCGAAGAAGGCGGACTGATCGGTCACGCTGTCGTGCGTGCGGCTGAACAATTCGAAGACCAGCAGCCCGACCAGGTTGCTCCAGAATCCGACGCCGCGTTCGATCAGATCCTCGTAACCCGGATCCGGCTCACCGCCGAAGAGCGCGATCGACTCCTCGGTGACCAGTGAAGGACTGGGGTACGGGCGCGGAATCTGTGCCATCGCACCGCTTTCCATCGCCGAACGCAGGACGCGCGCGATCGCGGCCGGGGTGCGCGATGCGGGGCCGACCGTGTCCTCGGGTGCGTGGTAACCGGGGATCGGGGAACCGTAGATCAGGGTGAACGCGGCGCGATTCGCCAGCGACCATTCGCGAAGCGCCCTGGTGATCGCGAGCATGCGGGCACCGGGCCGCGCCGATGGATCGTCCGCGCGCTCCATCGCCTCCCCCGATGCGTTGTAGGCATCGATGATCAGTGCGGTGAGAAGTTCGTCCACCGAGCCGAAAACACTCCCGACTTCGTCAGACGAACGTCCATCCGCGGCCGCGACGGACTCCACATCCAGTCCGCCCGCCCCCGCGGCTTCGACCAGGCGCAGCGCTGCGGCCTTGATGGACTGTGCGAGATCGTCAGAGGTCATAGCCATCCTTCATCCGAGCCGTTACAGTGAGCGACTGTACACCAAGCAGGCCATCCCGCATCGGTGAAGCGAACGGCTCGAAACACTGTTTTTTCCTTCCGTTCACCAGGCGGCCTTCCGGTGCCGCACGATGGGGGCGAAACAACGACAGTAAGGGGAGATATGAGTCAGCACCTGGTGATCGGTCACGGACCGGCGGGTGCGGCCACCGCGCGGCTACTTGCCGACCAGGGCGAATCGGTCCGGATCGTGGGCAGGTCCGAGCGGGTAGCCGAATCGGGCATCGAATACGTGCGCCTCGATGCCTCGGAGGTCGAGGCACTGAGCGAGGCGGCCAAGGACGCGGATGTCATTTACCACTGTGCGTGTCCGCCGTATCACTTGTGGCAGCGGGATTGGCCGAAACTGGCCACCGCGATGCACGCGGCCGCCGAATCCAGCGGAGCCACCCTTGTCGTATTGAGCAATCTCTATGGATACGGCCCGGTCGATGGATCGATGACCGAGGATCTGCCGCTGTCCGCGAACACCGTCAAGGGACGGGTGCGCGCGCAGGTCTGGGAACGCACCCGGGAACTGCACGAGCAGGGCCGGATCCGCGCGACCGAACTGCGCGCCTCGGACTTCTTCGGGCCCCGGGTCACCGATGGCGGCCACCTCGCCTCCCGCGCGATTCCGCAGCTGCTCGCCGGAAAACCGGTGCGGGTGCTCGGTGATCCGGACAGCCCGCACAGCTGGACCTACCTTCCCGACGTGGCAAAAGCTCTGGTCCAGGCGGGGGCGAGCGAGGACGTGCTCGGCCGCGCCTGGCACGTGCCGACCGTGGCGCCCCGCTCCAGCAGGCAGATGCTCGAATCGCTCGCCACGCTGGCCGGGAAGAGCGGGGTCAAGGTTTCTCCGATCCCGCCGGCGATGCTGCGCGTGCTCGGACTGTTCGTCCCGCTGATGCGGGAACTGCGCGAGATTCAGTACCAGTTCGATCGTCCGTTCACTGTGGACTCGAGCGCGTTCACCGAGAAGTTCGGTGTCTCGGCCACACCACTCGAGGAGCAGCTCGAGTCCACCCTGGAATGGTGGCGGTCAAGGCCGGCTGCATAGGAAGGTCCGCATGACGAACTGGCCTGGGGGCAAGGAAAACGCGGGTGACATCGCCATCGTGGGGATCGGTTGCCGGTTCCCCGGTGCCCGCGATGTCAACGAGTACTGGCGTCTGCTCCGCGCTCCCCGGCCCCAGTTCCGCCGTGTCCCGGATTCCCGATGGCGCCAGGAATCCTTTGTCAGCGACGATTTCCGTGATCACCGCACCAGCTATACCGACCGGATGGCGCTGCTCGGCGACGTCTCGGAGTTCGACGCGGCGCACTACGGCATGCCGCCGCGGCGGGCGCGTTCGCTCGATCCGCAGCACCGCCTGCTCATCGACACCGCGCGCGAAGCGATCCAGGACGCGGGCTGGGAGACCCGGGGGTTCGACCGGGAGCACACCGCATCGATCATGGCGGTGAGCGAGAGCGGGTACCGCGAGATCAGCCTGATGCACGTGCGGGCCCGCCAGCTCGCCGGTGGTGAGTTCGGGAATCCGGTGCCGGGCGCGGAATCCGGGGTGACCGGGGTCGGCGCGCTGCACGGCACGGCACTCGCCGGGCTGTTGATGAACATGGGGCCGAGTTCGGTCAGCTCGGCCTTCGAACTGCACGGGGAGAGCTACTCGCTGGACGCCGCGTGTTCCGGCGGGCTCGCCGCGATCGCCGAGGCGGTGCAATCGCTGCGTTCGGGGCGCTGCCGGATCGCGCTCGCCGGGGCCGCGCAGCTCGTGCTCACCCCGGATCTGCTCGTCGGGCTCTGCCGGGTCGGCGCGATCTCCCGCTCCGGGATGTGCCGCCCGTTCGACGCGCGCGCCGACGGTTTCGTGCTCGGCGAGGGCGCCGGAGTGCTCGCGCTGCGCCCGCTGGCCGATGCCCGCGCCGAAGGTGACCGGGTCTACGCGGTACTGCGCGGGGTCGGTATGGCCAATGACGGCAAGGTCGTCGGCAATATGCTGCCCCAGCACCGCGGTCAGATACTCGCGCTGCGGCGCGCCTATGCGGACGCCGGGGTGGATCCCGGTGCGCTCGGCTATCTCGAGGCGCACGGAACCGCGACCGCGGCCGGGGATCCGGTGGAGATCGGGGCACTGCGCGAACTACGCGGACCGGTCACCCGGCAGACCTATCTCGGGGCCGCGAAGGCGATCCTCGGCCATTCGATCGGCGCTGCCGGGGTCGCCGGGATGATCAAGTGCGCGCTGAGCGTCTACCACGGGGAGATCACCCCGCAGCCGGGATTCGAGCAGGCCGAGGGGCTCGAACTCGGCACCGCCGGATTCCGGGTGGCCACCGAGCCGGTGCCGTGGCCGGAGAACCGGGAGCGGCTCGCCGGGGTCAGCGCCTTCGGCTTCGGCGGAACGAACGTGCACATCGTGCTTTCCGGGGCCGATGAACCGGTGACCGAGACCGCGCCGGCCGAACCGCAGTTGCTGCTCGTCTCCGCCAAGGACCGGGCCGGGCTCGCCAGGCACGCGGCGGAACTGGCCGGGACGCTGCGGGCGGAGCGCCCGGCACTGCGCAGTGTCGCCGCGACACTCGCCTCGCGCACCCCGTTGCCCGAAGCTCTCGCCGTCATCGCGTATTCGAGCGCCGAGGCCGCGGCCACCCTCGAGGAATCCGCCCGGCTGGTGGGCCTCGGCGAGACCGGGGAACTCGGCCCTACCGCGCGCACCGGCAGCACGGAACCGGGAGAGCCCGTGGTGGCAAGGGATCCGGTCAGCGATCGGCCGGACGAACTGCGCCGGCTCGCCGTACTGGCCACCAGTGGAACCGGGCTGCGCCTGGAATTCCCGCGCACTGCGCCGTGCACGCTCCCGCCGAACCCGCTGCTCCCGAAGCGGCACTGGATCCTGGACGAGGTCATCGCGGCCGCGCAACCGGCCCCCAGGACCGCACAACCGGCCCCTACGGCCCCGCAACCGCTCGCGGCCGAGACACCGGAGACCGATCCGCGCACCGTGATCCTCGAGGAGATCGCCCGCACCAGTGCGCTGCCGATCACCGAACTCTCCGGAACCCAACGGCTGGCCAGCAATCTCGGTTTCGATTCGCTGATGCTGCACGAACTGCAGACCAATGTGCGCGATCGACTGCCACTGCTGCCGTTCGCCCTCGCCGAGCACGGCGATCCCACCATCGACAGCCTCATCCCGGACGGCGGCGTCCCGGACGGTGTCGGTGAACGCGAACCGGCACCTGCCGCGCGCTACGATCCGGACACCGCGCGTATCGAAAGCTTCCCCGAGGTCGCGGCCATCGAGCGGCGGCTGAGCGAGATATCCGGCAACGGCATGCCGAACCCGTATTTCCGTACCCACCAAGGGAATCTGCGGGACACCACCGAGATCGACGGGCGCCGGTTCTACTCGTTCAGCAGCTACAACTACCTCGGCTTCTCCGGTGATCCCGAGGTGAACGCCGCGGTCTGCGATGCCGTTTCCCGGTACGGTTCCTCGGTTTCCGGCAGCAGGCTGCTCGCCGGGGAACGCCCGGTGACCAGGGACCTCGAGCGGGAACTCGCCGGTCTGCTCGGCACCCAGGCCTGTCTCACCCTGGTCAGCGGGCACGCCACGAACGTCAGCGCGATCGGTCATCTGTGCGGGAACCGGGATCTGATCCTGCACGATTCCCTTGCCCACGACAGCATTCTGCAGGGCTGCGCGCTCTCCGGGGCGACGCGGCGGCCGTTCGCGCACAACGACATGGAGCAGCTGAGCTATCTGCTGGAGCAGACCCGCGGACGGTTCCGCAGGGTGCTGATCGTGGCCGAGGGCGTCTACAGCATGGACGGGGACCTCGCCCCGCTTCCGGAGCTGATCGAGCTCAAGCGCCGGCACGGCGCCCTGCTGCTCATCGACGAGGCGCACAGCATCGGCACCGTCGGCTATCACGGCGGCGGGATCGGCGAGCACTTCGGCGTGGACCGCACCCAGGTCGACCTGTGGATGGGCACCCTCTCCAAATCGCTGGCCAGTTGCGGCGGCTACCTCGCGGGTTCCGCGCGCACCGTGAACTGGCTCAAGTACACGCTTCCCGGGTTCGTCTACAGCGCGGGAATGACCCCGCCGAACGCCGCGGCCGCGCTCGCCGCGCTGCGCCGGATGCACGCGGAACCCCAGCGGCTGCACCGCTTGCGGGACAACGCCGCGCTGTTCGGCAAGCTCGTCGCAGACGCCGGGATCGCCACCCGGCCAGAGATACCCACCCCGGTGGTCCCGGTCATCCTCGGTGATTCGGCCCTCACACTCCGGCTCGCGCACCGGCTCTACGAACGCGGCATCCTCGCCGATCCGATCCTGCATCCGGCCGTCGAGGAACGGCAGACCCGGCTGCGGTTCTTCATCACCAGCGAGCACACCCAGGAGGAGCTGGAGTACACGGTGGCGGTACTGCGCGAGGAACTGGGCACGAGCTGACGGCGCCGCGATGAGTTTCGCCCACCCGGGAGGTCACACCCTTCGACACGACGAAGGGAACGATCATGGCCGCGCTACTGCGGGTGCAGAATTTCAACGTCTCCAGCGATGGAATCGGGGCCGGTACGGACCAGACCCTGGAACGGCCGTTCGGCCATGCCGAGCCTGAGCGGCTGTTCTCCTGGGCCGGTGCCACGGCGAGCTGGCCGATGCGCACCGACCCCGGAGGCACCCGGGGCCTCGACGATTACTTCACCAGGGACTACGCCCGCGGTATCGGTGCGGAGATCATGGGGCGCAACAAGTTCGGGCCCCAGCGCGGCCCCTGGCCCGATCACGAATGGCGCGGCTGGTGGGGCGAGCGACCGCCGTTCCGCACCCCGGTGTTCGTGCTGACCCACCACGAACGCCCCTCGTTCACGCTCGCCGACACCACCTTCCACTTCGTGGCGGGCGATCCGGTCACGGTGCTGGGCCGGGCGCGGGAAGCGGCCGGGGGCCTGGATGTGCGGCTCGGCGGCGGAGTCAGCACCGTTCGCGAGTTCCTGTACGCCGATCTGGTCGACACCATGCACATCGCGGTCTCCCCGGTACGGCTCGAATCCGGGCTGCGGCTCTGGGAGTCCCCGGAGGAACTGCTCGACCGGTTCCACCTCGAGGTGGTGCCCAGCCCGAGCGGGGTGACCCACCACCTGTTCTGGCGGCGGTGATCCGGATGATCGCTAGACCAGGGTGCGTTCCACGCGGTCGATCGCGCGCTCGCGTTCCGGGCTGCTCGGGTTCGCCCTGGACCGCCCCTTGATGAGTTCCGCGAGCAGATAGGCGGTGATCTCGGCCTCCTGCTCCTGCACATCGTCATAGGTGGCACGACTGAGCATGTCGCGCACGATCTGCGGGTCGATGTTCGGGAACAGTGCCCGCGCACTCTCGTCATCGAGTATCCCGGAACCCCGGTGACAACAGATGACATGCCCCAGCTCGTGCAAGATGATGTGCTCCTGGTGTGCGCTCGTCGTGTTGGCGTCGTAGAAGATGACGTCTTCGTCGCTCGCGGCGACCCACATCCCGCACGGATGCGAGGCGGGCAACGGGAGCGGGACGAGCCGGATGGGCCGCCCGCGCAGCTCGACGAGGTGATCGCACAACGCCCGCACATCCCGGGCCTCGTGCAGGTCGAGTTCGGCGATCCGGCCCGCGCATTCCTCGCGGATCCGCCGTAACTGTTCGTGCCGCTGCTCGGGGTCGGTCATGTCATCACTCCGAATCGGTCACCGGAGGCAGGCCCTGCATCTGCCGATACTGGTCCATGATCGTGGTGATGGCCTCGAGGTTCTCCTCCCGCAGCCCCGCCGCGCGCATGGCCACCGCCCTCACTCCAGACTGCCGCATCGTTTCCACCGCCGCCAGCTCACTGAGCACCGAATCGGCGAGTTCCTCGTCGAAGAAGTAGGCGACGGACACCCCGAAGAACTTCGCGAGCGCGCTCAACAACTCCTGGGACGGGTTGGTCCGCTTTCCCGTGCGGATCTGGGAAAGATATACCGCACCAACCTTAATTTCAGGTGAAATGCGTTTGAGCTCGGCCACGACCTCCGCGTTGGTCCAGCGCTTTCCTCCAGGGCGAGCGGTTCGAAACAGCTGGTCCAGCCTCGTCGCCAACACCGGCCGTTCCTGGTCTTCCTCGGCCACGCCCGCACCTCCCGTCTTCACTCGATCACCGACAGCTAATTCTAAGTATTACAGATTTGCTGGCAGTTGACAAAGTACCCTGGTTCGGTAAGACTCGGCCCCATCGAGGATAGCTGTCAGTTAACTTCATTGCTGAGGGTTAGCGACCGGCGTGGCTGGGCTGGGTGGCTCTAGGGGTGTCACTCAACCCGGCATCTGATCCACCGGCCGCTCCGACCCACAGCACACCGAGGCTGACCATCGCACGAGGGGTACGGACGTGAAGACTGATATCGGACTCACCGGCAATACCGACGTGGTCTATCGAACGATGCTGCGGCACTCCCGCTGGAGCCCCGGGGAACTCTCGGACGCGCTCGGCTGGCCGCTGCCCGAGGTCACCGACCACCTCGGCCAGATGCGCGCGGACGGCCTGGTGACCGCATCGGTGGACAAGGCGGGGGCCTACCGCGCGGTGGAACCGGCACTCGCCCTTCCCACGCTCGTGCTGCGCTGTTTCCGCAAGCTGGACGAGGATGTGATGCGCTCCCGGTTCGGCGGGGTGCAGGGGGTCATCGCGCTGCGCGACCGCTACGCCGAGCAATACCGGCACAACAAGGGACTGCGCGGCTTCGATGAGATGGCGGCCACCGTGGAACGCTACGCGACCGGGGCCGACGAGGAGATCACCTTCCTGGTCCCGCGTTATGTCCCTGGCGCGGTGGAGTTCTCCGCACAGCTCGCCGAATCGGCACTGCGCAGGAATGTCACGCTGCGCTCGATCTGGGCCGCCGAGCTGATGCGGCTCGGTCCCGCGGAGGACCACGCCCGCTGGCTGGACAACCGCTGCGCGGCCCCCCGGTTCGTCGCCAAGGTGCCCGCCTGGGCGGTACTGATCGACAAGCGCGTCGCGGTCACCATCGACAGCGCCGGGGTCGTGGAAGTGCAGTGGGACGAGCGGGCGCTCGGCACCCTCTACACGGCGGCGGAACGGTTGTGGTGCCAGGGCGCGCGGACCCGCGGTGCGGTGCCCACCGCCGGGATGGACGGCGGCACCGACCGCCTGGAAAGCGTGCTCTCGCTGCTCTCCGACGGACTCACCGATGACGCGGTGGCGCGCCGGCTCGGGGTCAGCGTGCGCACGGTACGCAATGACGTCGCCTCCACCATGAAGGTGCTCGAATCCCGCAGCCGGTTCCAGGCCGGTGCCACCGCGGCACGGCTCGGCCTGATCTAGGCGTCATCGCGGATGGGCCGCCCTGCTCCCCTTGGCAGGGCGGCCCTTTCACATCCGTGGTCAGCCACAGCCGCCCGCGTGCCCGCCGTCGAGCGCCAGCTCCTGGCCTGCGGGCGCGGGCACGACCTCCGGTTCCGTCGCGGTATCCGCGGCCACCATGGCAGCGAAGGCGCCGAGCCGTTCCACGCCCCAGAATTTCTCCCTGCCGTAGAGGAAGAACGGCACCCCGAACACACCGTCGCGCTCCCCGGCCGCGAGCAGTTCCACGCCCCGTTCCCGCAGGCGGTCCTCCTGCGCGGCACCGGCGATCGCCGCCGGGTCCAGGCCGAGCTCACCGGCGATCTCGGCGAGCACCTCCGCCGAGCAGATGTCCCGTCCCTGTTCCCACCGCGCGCGGTAGGCCGCATCCACGAATTCCACGCCACTACCCGCTTCCTGAGCCGCGAGGTAGCCCAGATGCGGTAGCTCCCAGCAGGGATTCCGGTCCACCGGCCACGCGATCTCCAGTCCGCGCGCCCGGGCGGTGCGCTTCGCGTCCTGCAGGATGTAGAGATTCTTGGCGCGCGGCATCTCGGTCAGGGCGAGCTGAATGCCTCGTTCCGCGAGCAGTTCACTGGTCCGCGCATCGGGTTCCCAGTAGGGCAGCCATTCCATCCGGTCCAGCAGCCACGGGTACTCGGCGCGCAGTTCCCGGTAGGCGAACCAGGAGTACGGGCTGCGCAGGGAGAAATACCAGCGCACCTTCTTCTTCGGCATGAGGGCTCCTTCAGTCAGTTCAGCTCGGCACCGGGACGGAACGCGAGCACCGCCTGGCCGATCTCGAGCACGGTCTGTCCCGCGCACTCGGTGTGCCCCTCGAAGAGCACGGTCTCCCCGAGGTCTCGGGCGATCCGGACGTGATGTTCGAGGGTTTCGCCCACCGCGACGGGGCGGTGGAAGCGCACCTTGGACATGCCGCCGAACAGCAGCACCGTGCCCGGGCCGAGACGGCCCTGTTCGAGCGCGGCGAGCAGCGCGGCGGACTGTCCCCACGACTCGATGAGCAGCGCTGCCGGATAACCGTTCGCGCAGTCCCACGGTTCGTTCGCGGTGACGGCCTTTTCCGCGCGAAGCCAGGCTCCCGGCACGAGCTCGGGCACCCGGTCCACGAGCTGGATCGGGTGCCGGTGCGGCAGCAGTTCCCGGATCCGCTCGGCCCCGATCACGACACACCCCGGTAGCTCAGCTTCATCTTCGCCGCCTGTTGTTGTCCACTGTGGACTGTCGCGCTCACCTGCTCGCCCTTCCACTGCAGCGTCACGGTCACCGTGTCACCCGGATACACCGCCCCGGTGAACCGGCAACTGTCCACTGCGGACAGTTCGACCGGGCCCGGTGCGGTTTCCCGCACCACCCGGTGCACGCAGTCGAACAGCAGCACCCCGGGCAGGATCGGGAAATCCGGGTAGTGCCCGGCGAACACGGGTTCCTCCGCGCCGATGGCGAAGCTCGCCACGACGCGATCCCCGGTGTGTTCCCGCAGCACCAGCGGGGCCTCCAGCAGCTCGCTCATCACAGCGTCCGCAGCACGGCGCAGCCGACCGCGCCGTCCCGGTCGACGCTGGTGAGCACGGCCAGCTCGCCTATGTCCCTTCCCGGTGTGGCAAGCAGTGCGGCGAGCCCGAAGGCGGCCGAACCCGCCCCCAGGTCCCCGAACCCGGCGAGCGCAGGCACCCGGCCGCGCGCCTGCTCGGTGAACAGTTCGGTGAGCGCGGCCCGTTCGGCCCGGCCGGTGAGTCCGGTAGCACCAGAGGACACCACCGCGGCAATCTCCTCGGGCCGGGTGCCCGCTTCCTCGAGGGCGCCACGCAAGCAGGCGAGCAGCGCGGTGCGCGGATCGCCGTCCAGCACGACCCGGGAGCGCACCGAAAGGATCTCGGCGAGCGCGTTCTCGGCCTCGCGGCACACGGTGAACAGTGCGGCGCCCTCGCCGAGCGGTGCACCGTATTCCGGGGACTGCTCGAGGGACCGCGCATGCCGTTCAAGCCAGGCACGGGCACGGGAGTATTCCTCGGCCGCGCCGCACAGCACGGTATCGGCCCGGCCGGCGGCGAGCAGCCGCACGGCGTACTGCAGTCCCTGCAGCCCCGCGGCGCGCCCACCGGCGACCGTGGTGTTCGGCCCCTTGATGCCGTACCAGATTCCGCACCGGCCCGCGGCGCAGTTCATCACGACATTGGGCATCAGCGCGGGATCCACGTGGAAGGGTTCCGCACCGGTAAGCGAGGAACCGGTGAACTCCATCATGCTCTGCGCGCTTCCGGTGGTGGTGCCGAGCACGATCGCGGTGCGCTCGGCATCCAGTGGCCGCTCGGTGAGTTCGCGCATCGCGGTCACGGTCAGCGCGGTCACCCGGTCCATGGAACGGGTGCCCTTCTTGCCGAGCACCGCGCGCGCGTCGAACTCCGCGAGCACTCCGGCGCGCTCGTCCGGGGAATCCCAGTCAGCGGCGAGCTCGCGCACCGGATCGGTGCCCGCACGCAGGCCCTCGGCGAACGCGGTGCGCCCGATCCCGAACGGGGACACCGCCGACCAGTCCGCGATCACCGCAGTCATCGGTTCACTCCCTCGAACGCGGCCACCGTCTCCTCGTCGAAGGTGACCATCTCCCAGACCCCGGTCTTCCGTTTGGTCATATAGCCGTGGGTGATGTGCCCGGTCGCGACCGGCACGACCGCTCCATCGCGCACCACGTAGCAGTCCATCCGGGAGGTGTAGAGCAGCCCCTTGAACACATCCTCGACGGTGTAGATCGTGTACAGGTCCTCCTCCATGATCACCTCGTCCAGCAGCCGCACATCGGACTTGGTGACCACCGGGATCCAGTGGCGCCCATCGAGCACCCGCTTGATGTCCAGTCCTCGGTCGGCGAGGAAGAGATCCACGACCTCCTCCATCTGCCGCAGGAACCCGGACATCTGCACGCGCTCGCTGAAGTGACAGTAGAAGTACGGGATGCGCCAGCGCCAGCCGAAGGCGTTCTGTCCCTGGGTGAGTTCGGCGAGCACCGGGTCGGTGCTCGTGCCGCGGCCCGCGGAAAGCTCGCTGCGCGGAGCCGGTTCCGTGGCGAGGGGACGCGGCTCGGCGCCGCCGATGCGGTCGGCGACGAACGGGTGCAGTCCGTCCGGAACGGGTGCGGTGGCACCGGAATCCCGTCGCAGCACGGCGGAGACCGTGGATGTCGAGGTGGTCACCTCGGCGCCCTCGCGCTGCACGGTGGCCACCACCTTGAATCGCAGCCCGCCCTTGCGGGTATCGGGGGTCACGGTCAGCTTCGGCACGTCATCGATGTGCAGATGCGCGGGCAGGCGGGTGGCGATCTCGACCACGTCGAGCCCGAGCCCGAAGCGGTCGTACAGCCCGCCCGCGGGCAGCCCGGCCGCGCGGAAGTGTTCCAGCACTGCGGCCTCGACGAGGTAGTTGATCTGTTTGAACCCGAGCGAGGTGCTGATGTTGCAGCCCTCGTACGCGGGCCGCAGCTCCGCCGAACTCTGCTGTTCGAGCAGGGCGCGCACCTTGTCCTCAGAAACCGGCGTGTCCATAGTGGTCATTCAGCTCACTCCACAGGCGACTGTCTGGTATTGGTTCAGGAATTCGCACACCGCGGCGCGGAACTCCCCGGGGAACTCGATCATCGGAAAATGCCCGCTTTCCGCGAGCACCCGCACCGAACCCGAGGGAAGAGCCTCGGCGAGCCGCTGCCCCTCGGCTGCGGGCGCGGTCTCGTCCCGCCCACCGCTGAGCACCCGCACCGGGATCCGGATGGCGGAAGTGCGCAGCCACGGCGTGTTCAGATACATCGTGAAGAACCGGAACCAGGCATACGGCCCGGCCTTCGCGCACACCAGCCTGCCGAGTTCGGCGATCCGATCTTCCGGGATGCGTCCCGCGGCGTGAGTGCGGATGCCCTCGGTGATCGTGTGTTCGAAATTGGCGATCGAGCGCTGCACCGCGGGCCAGGCGAACTCCTCCGGGTCCGCCCGGAAGAACGGCGCCACCAGGACCACTGCCCGGTATCCGGCTTCGGTTGCGCTGAGCAGTTCCAGCACCGCGTTGGCCGACATCGAGTGCGCGACGAGCACATCGGTGCCGCCCGGGACTCGCGCCGCGGCCTCGTCGATCCACTGTGCACAGTCGGACTGCCAACTCCAGGATCGCGATCCGGTGCCCCGCCACGGCAGATCGGCAGCCCATACCTCGACGCCGTCCGGCCAGCCGTCCGTGACAGTCCGCCAGATCGCCGCGCTGTTCGCGAGCCCGTGCAACAGCAGCACCCTGGTGTGCGGGTTCTCGTTGGTGCGAAGGCAATGGAGCTCGACCGGTTCACTCATCGGCGCCACCGATCAACAGGCCCGCGGTGGCGTCCGCGGTTTCCGAACCCGAGATCGCGTGCACGCTGCCCCGCCCGCCGGCGGAGAACCAGCCGATCGAAGCCGCGCACTGCAACACCCCGAGCGCGCCGGAAGACGCGCCGAACCGGGCATCGAGATCGAACGGCGCGCTCTCCCCGCTGCCGAGGCGCAGCGCCGGTTCCGTGCCGAGTTCGCGGGCGCAACCGGCCGGATCGGCGGCGCGCACACAACGGCGCAGCACCGCTTTCCCGGCCACTCCACGGTTCCGGGCCGCGCCCGGTGATTCGAGAAGTACCCCGGCCCCGCCGTCGAGCACCCGGGTATTCCCGGAGAGCTCGCGCACCACCGGATTGTCCGGCTCCACCCCGATCACCAGCATCCGCGCGGCCCGCCCGGCACGCACCAGCGAATCGGCCCAGCGGACCGCGTCGGCGCCGGAGGTGGATCCGTTGCACAGCATCAGGTTCGGTCCGCGCAGGCGAAACCGGATGGCGATCTCCGAGGCGATCACATTGGAGGAGGCGTTCGCCGTGTCCATCGGGCTCACCCCGCGGGTGGTCTCCTCGGCGATCGTGTTCGCCACCCGGCACACGGTGTCCACATTGCCGAAGTTGGAGCTGACCAGCACACCCATTCTCGGGTCGGTGCAGCGTCCCTCGCCGTCGAGCAGGTTCGCCTCGGTCAGCACGAGTTTCGCGGCAACCAGGCCGAGCTGGGTGGCCCTGTCCTTGTAGCGCAGGCCTTTCTTGCCGAGTACCGCGGCCGGATCGACCGGTTCGGTATCCCGTGGTGCGCTCAGCAGTCCGGCGCAGTCGGCGATCCCGGGCAGGACCGGCTGGGCCGCGGTGAGCAGACTCATGACACCTCCAGTGATTTGCGGGCTCTCTCTTGTGGGACACCCACACCCGAGCAACGCACCCGGTCGGCTTTCACGAACAGGGCTTCGCGATCGTCGTTCATGACACCTCCAGCATCGCCACCGCGTTCACGCCGCCGAACCCGAATCCGTGCACCTGCGCGACGGTCGGGTTCTCCTGCTGCGCGGTGCCGAGCACGACCCGCATTCCCTCGGTCTCCTCGATCCGCTCGGCGACGCCGGTGATCGGCGGGACGAGCCCGGTCTCCAGCGAGCGCACCGCGGTCACCAGGCTCAGCGCGCCTGCCGATCCCGAAGTGTGCCCGGTCATCGACTTGATCCCGGTCAGCAGCGGGGTTTCCAGCGCCTCACCGAACACCTCGCGCACCGCACCCGCCTCGACCTCGTCGTTGAGCGGGGTTCCGGTGCCGTGCAACAACACGAGGTCCACATCGGAGGGTTTGATCCCGGCGCGTTCGTGCGCGGAGCGGATGCTCGCGCTCACCCCGGCCGGATCGGGCGCGGTGGCGTGGTAGGCATCGCAGTTGATCCCGACCGAACGCAGCCGGGCCCGTCCCGGATTCTCCGGCGCGCGCAGCACGATCGCGCCCGCGCCCTCACCGAGGATCGTGCCCTTGCGGTGCACATCGAGCGGGCGTACCCGGTCCGGTGGCACCGGCTGGAACCGGTCGGAGAGGCCGAACATGCTCTCGGTGACCACATCCACCCCGGCCACGACCACGGTGTCGTGTTCCCCGGCCGCGATCAGATCGGCGCCGAGCGCGAGCGCGTACAGCGAGGCGGAGCAGGCACCGGCGAAGGTGTGCGTATCGGCGGCTCCGAACTCGCGCCGCAGCTCGGAGCCGAAATGCAGGTCACCGGCCTCGAACGGGGCACCATCGCGCCACCACAGCTCCACCGAGCGCAGCTCGCGCAGCCCGGTACCGATCAGCACCGGGTTCCCGTCCAGGTCCGGGCCGAGCCCCGCATCGGCGAGCGCCTCCCGGATCGCGGTACCGAGCAGGGCGGTGGCGCGCTTCGGCACGTCCACACCCTCCGCGGGCCGATTGTCCACTTCGAACAATTGGCGGGCGTTGTATTTGGCGTGGTCGAATCCGCGCATCGGCGCCAGGCCGCTGCGGCCCGCGCACAGGTTGTCGAACAGTTCGCCGACGTTCCCGCCGATGCTGGCGATCGCGCCGAGCCCGGTGATGGCCGCGGTCATCGTCCCTCCCCCGTGTAGCTGCCGAGCACCACGACGGCGTTGTTCCCACCGAAGGCGAGCCCGTTGTTCTGCACGATCCGCAGCCGCGCGGGCACGGATTCATTGGGCACACAGTCGATCTCGCATTCCGGATCGGTGCGCACATGGTTGATCGTCGGCGGGATGAAGCCTTCGGTGATAGCCAGCGAGCAGGCGATCGCGGCCAATGCGCTCGCCGCCCCCATGGTGTGCCCGAGCATCGACTTCAGCGAAACGGTGCGCGGCGGCTGCTCCCCGTACACCGCACGGATCGCCCTGCTCTCGGTGATGTCATTGGCCTTGGTTCCGGTGCCGTGCGCGGAGATCAGGTCGACCTCGTCGGGTTTGACGCCCGCGTTCTCCAGCGCGAGCCGCATGCAGCGGCCGACGCTCTCCTCGTCCGGAGCCACCTGGTGGTAGGCATCGCAGTTGAGCCCGTAGCCGAGGATCTCCGCGTAGATGCGCGCTCCCCTGGCGAGTGCGGACTCCAGGCTTTCCAGCACGAGCACCCCGGCGCCCTCTCCGGTGAGGATGCCCTTGCGCTCGGCGTCGAAGGGCTGGCAGCACTCGGGGGCGATCGTGCCGAGCCGGTAGAACCCGGCGAAGGTCTTGCGGCACATGGCGTCCGCGCCACCGCACAGCGCGTAGTCCACCTCGCCGGAGCGCACCGCGTCGAATCCGTAACCGATGGTGTAGTTGCCCGCAGAGCAGGCCGTGGCCAGCGTCACCGGCTCCACATCGGAGAGCCCCAGTTCCTGAGCAATGGCAAGGGAAAGCCGGGCGGGCGAGACACGCGCGGCTAGTTCGGGATCCATCGCCCCCGGGCCGTCTTCGAGCTCGCTCTCGATGAGCCGGTCCAGTTCGGCCGAGGCACCGTCGGTGGTGCCGATGGAGATCATCCCGTGCCGCGCGTCGAGCGTTTCCGGCTCCGGGCCCGCGTCCTGCACGGCCATCCGGGCGGCGCTGACCGCGAGCGCGGTGGCGCGGCCGAGATTCTCGGTGTCCAGGTTGTGGATGGAGGTATCCGGATCGAAACCGGTGACCTCGCAGCCGGTGGAGTGGGCGAACCCGCTCGCGTCGAACACCGAGATCGGCTTCGCCCCACTACGGCCCGTGCGCAGCCCCTCGGTGAACTGAGCCACACCGATCCCGATGCTGGAGAGCGCGCCGAGCCCGGTGAGCACGACCCGGTGCTGCGGTCGCGTTGCGGAGTTCGAGGACATGCCAAACACCTTTCGTCTCGGTACCCCGAGAATCGCACGGATTTCCGGGCCCGTGGAATTGCGTTGCATGAACCTGCGAGCGACCTTGGCAATCGGGCCGGTGACAAAAACAATGGACTCAAATACGACAAAGCCAACGAATCAAGGGAGCGCGAATATGACTACCTCCGTAGGCGAGCGATACGCCAAAATCCAGGAGATCGTGTGCGAGATCCTGGAGATCGAGGAGGACGAGGTCACCGAGACGAGCCTGTTCATCGAGGACCACGACGCCGATTCGCTGCGCGCCATCGAGATCCTCGCCTCGCTGGAGAAGAAATTCGGCATCACCATCGACCAGGCGGAGCTGCCGAAGATGGTCAACCTCAGCGCCGTGAACGAGGTCGTCGACCAGGCTGTCGCCTGACCCCTGCGGCCGCGAGAAAGCCCCGGAACCACCCGGTTCCGGGGCTTTCCGTTGTGTCCGAGCCAACCGTACAAATCGGGATTTTCAGCGGTGCAGCCGCTTCACCACCCACGCAACCCGCACCCAAGCTCCCTCACAAAACGAGCCCGGAGAACAAATTCAGCGGCGGTGCATGCGGAGCATGGCCAGGCCGAGGGCAATACCCCAGACGAGGAACCACGGGTCCCAGAGGTAGAGGTGCCAGCGGAAAGCCAGCGTTTCGGTTCCGGCGGCCCCGCCGATCGCGAGCACCGCCTCGGAGATGGTCAGGAATCCGCCGTAGAGCACCAGAACGGCCGTGCCCAGCCAGCCGAGCACGAGCAGCAGTTTCCTGGGGAACACCCGTCCCCAGGGTTGCACGAGGGCGAGCGCGAAGACGGCGCCGACCAGTTTGATCACCGTCACCAGCACCATCACCGCGGTCATCCCGGCATTCCCGGTGCGCACGGCTTCTTCGATCACGCCGCCCACGGTGTCCAGGCCCAGTTCCCCGCCGACCGTCCAGTACAGGCTCACCAGCGCGAAGAGCAGGCCCACCACGAACGCGGCGATCGCCGGCCAGCCACGTGAATAGCCGGTGCGCACCTGCTCGGTCATCATCACTCCTGTCCTCCGTTCGCGAGTGCCCTGGCCAGCGCCGCGAGTATCTCTCTGCGGATCAGCGCGCTGCCCTTGCCCACGATCCGCCAGTACACCGAGAAGATACGTCGGGTGCGCGGATCGGTACTGCGCACCCTCGTCTCGGTGCGTACCAGGGTGGTATCAGCCTGGGCGGTGAACGCGAAATTCATCGCCACCTTGCTCCAGCCGGGCGTGTCGAAGGCGGCGAATCCGGCCACATCGGACGGTGGCTCGCGGGGCCGTTCCGGGTGCAGCGCCGCGTACCGCGCGATATCGCCGAGCAGCAGTTCCCGCCCGGGTCGTTCGGCGATCCGGCGCGGGGCGATCGCGTCGAGCGCCCGCATCCGGCCCGCCTCGCCGAGACCGATGAACCAGTTCGACGGTCCGCCGCGCAGCCGCAGCAGCGCGGCGGTGACCGGGAGATCCGCGATGCGCAGTCGTTCGAGCGCGGCGAAGGCGGCTTCCGGGCTCGCGGGCACCCGCTTGCTGTGCCGCTCGACCGCGTCGTACCGCGGCAGTGCCTCGTCGATCAGACTCACAGGGTCATTCCGCCGTCGATGCCGAACACCTGGCCGGTGATGTAGGCGGCCCGTTCGCTGGTCAGGAAGGCGACCAGGTCGGCGACCTCCTCCGGGGTGCCGAACCGGCGCAGCGGAACCGAGGCGAGCGACTGCTCGCGCACCGCAGCGGAGAGCGAGGAGGTCATATCGGTCTCGATGAATCCCGGAGAGACCACGTTGACCCGGATGCCGTACGGGGCGACTTCCTTGGCCAGCGCCTTGCTCATCCCGTTGATCCCGGCCTTCGCCGCGGAATAGTTCGTCTGGGTCGCGTTTCCATATGTTCCGGCGATCGACGACAGATTCACGATCGAACCCGTTTTCTGCTTCATGAATCCGAATACCATTCGGTGGCAGAAATGGAAATAACCGCTCAGGTTCGTGTCGATCACCTCATTCCATTCCTCGATCCCCATCCGCACCATCGGGTTGTCCCGCACCACTCCGGCGGAGTTCACCAGCGTGTCGAACGGGCCGACCTCGGCCTCGGCGGATTTCAGGAAGGCGGCGACCGACTCCGGGTCCGCGACATCGCAGGGCGCGTGGTAGACGCCGACACCGTACTGGGCGAGGCGTTCCGCGGTCTCGTGTGCCGCATCGGATTCGGTGCGGTAGCAGTAGGCGATGTCGAAGCCGTCCGCGGCGAGGCGTTCGGCGACGGCGCGCCCGATTCCCCGCGAGCCGCCGGTGATCACAGCATTCTGGTTCGCCATCTGCGTTCACCGCCCTTCCATCGCGGCCACGAGCGAGCGCGGGCGCATATCGGTCCAGTTGGTCTCCACGTGCTCGAGGCAGGTGGCGCGATCCCCGCGGAAGACCTGTTCCCAGCCCTGCGGTACCTCGGCGAACTCCGGCCACAGCGAGTACTGGCCCTCGTCATTGCGCAGCACGAGGTAGTCGATATCGGTGCGGTCGAACGGATTTGTGCTCATTCGGTTTCTCCTTCTGTCATCCGGGCCGCGAGCAGCGCGCCGATCGCGGCGAGCGGTTCGGCCATGGTCAGGTCGTTGTGCCTGGCGGCGATGGGGTGTTCGTGCACCTCGCCGAGCAGCCCGGCCCAGCGGTGCGCGCCGATCCGGTCCGGTTCGTGTTCGGCGACGAACAGCAGCGCGGTTCCGTCGAACGGGCGCGGGGTGTGCCGGTCGGCGACCGCCACGTTGTTCGTGAACACCGCGTGCAGCCTGCGCAGGGTGTCCGCGTCCGCCTCGGCGAACAGCCCGCCGCGTTCGGTGAGCAGCTCCGCGGCTCGTTCGGCCCCGACCGGTTCGGTGCCGAGGCTCGACTGGTCCACGCCGACCAGGTCGAGCAGCGAGCGGTACAACTCGTCCTCGGCAAGCACAGTCTCGGCGAACACCTCGTCCCGGACACCACCCTCGTGTGGTGCCGCGTCCAGCAGGGCGAGCAGTTCCACCTCCTCACCCGCCTCACGCAGCGCCGCCGCGATCTCCTGGGCGACCAGCCCGCCGAAGGACCAGCCGAGCAGGCGGTACGGACCCTGCGGCTGCACCGTGCGGATCTGTTCGAGGTATTCGGCGGCGATCCCGGCGAGGCTGCCCGGCAGTTCGGTCTCGGTGTCCAGTCCGCGCGATTGCAGGCCGTATACCGGGATGTCCTTGTCCAGGTGACGCAACAGTCCGGCGTAGGACCAGGAGAAGCCGCTCGCCGGGTGCACGCAGAACAGCGGGGTTGCTGCGCCGCGCGGACGCAGACCGAGCAGCATGTCATAGCCACCGGTGGGTTCTCCGGTGCCCAGCCGTGCGGCGAGCCCGGCGACGGTCGGTGCCTCGAACAGCGCCCGCACCGGAAGGTCCACGCCGAAGGTGGCGCGCACCCGGCGCAGCAAGGCGGTGGCCAGCAGCGAGTGCCCGCCGAGTTCGAAGAACCCTTCGTGCACCGAGACCTCACCGACCCCGAGTGTTTCGGCGAACAACCGGCACAGCTCGCGTTCGGTGTGGTCGCGCGGGGCCTCGATGGCCCTGCTCCCATCAAGCTCGGGGGCGGGCAGCGCACCGCGATCCACCTTCCCGCTCGGGGTACGCGGCAGCTCCGGCAGGGCGACCACCGCGGACGGAACCAGGTGCGCGGGCAACCGTTCCGTGAGTGCCGCGCGCAGTGTCCCGGCATCGAGTTCCGGTTCCACATAACCGACGAGCCGCTGATCCCCCGGACTGTCTTCGCGGACGAGTACCGCGGCCCGGCCGACATCGCCGAGCCCGGAGAGCACGGCCTCGATCTCGCCCGGCTCGATACGGAATCCGCGCAGCTTCACCTGTTCGTCGGCGCGGCGCAGGTAGCGCAGGTTGCCCTCGTGATCCCAGCGGACCAGGTCACCGGTGCGGTACATGCGCTCGCCCGCGACGAACGGGTCGGCCACGAACGCGGTAGCGGTCTGGCCCGGCCGGTTCAGATACCCGCGGGCCAGGCTCTCCCCCGCGAGGTAGAGCTCGCCGGGCACCCCGGTGTCCACCGGCCGCAGCCGGGCGTCCAGCACGTACACCCGCGCGTTGTCCATCGGCCGCCCGATCGGCACCGGTCCGTCCGGCAGCTCCGTGCCCGGTTCGACGCGGTACTGCGTGACGTTCACCGTGGCCTCGGTGGGGCCGTAGGTGTTCAGCACGGTCAGCTCCGGGTGTCCGGCGCGCAATTCGCGCACCGCCTCACCGGTGAGCTGTTCCCCGCCGAGCAGCAGTTGCTCGCTCGGCACCGCGCCCGGTCCGGCGGCGGCGAACATCGGCAGATGGCTCGGTGTGGCCTTGACCAGGGTGGCCGGGGCGGAGCCCAGTTCGCCGACGTGTACTGTGCCGCCCGCGGTGAGCGGGGTGAGCAGCGCGGTGACCGAGAGGTCGAAGGACACCGAGGTGTGCAGCACGGTCTTCCCGGTCATGCCGGAGTACGCAGTGCGCGCGAAGCCGAGGTAGTCGCTCAGCGAGCGGTGCTCGACCACCACACCCTTGGGACGTCCGGTGGAACCCGAGGTGTAGATGACATAGGCCGGATCCCCGGGCAGCGGCGTACCCTCCGGTGCACTGTCCGGATAATCGCTGAGCTCGCCTGCCACGTCGATGCCCTCGATGGCGCTGCCTTCGCCTGCGAGCACCGCGACCGGGGCCGAGTCCTCGAGCATGTAGCGCACCCGCTCGTCTGGGTACTCCGGATCGATCGGCACATAGGCCGCGCCCGCACGCAGCACGGCGAGCAGCGCCACCACGAGTTCGGTACCCGCGGGCAGTGCGACGGCCACGAATGTCCCTTGCCCCGCACCGTGTTCGCGCAGCAGGTGGGCGAGCCGGTTCACCCTCGGCACCAGCTCAGCATAGCGGTAGCTGCGCCGAGCATCGGCGAGCGCTATCGCATCCGGGGTGTGGATCGCTTGCGCGGCAAGCAGTTCCGGAAGACTCGCGGTATCGCGGTCCACCCGCGGTCCCGCGACGAGCAGGGCGTCCCTGCGTCCGGGCGCGAGCAGCTCCAGTTCGGTGACCGGGCGCTGTGGTTCGGCAACCGCCGCGGACAGCAGCCGTTCCAGCGCGGCGGCGATGTGTTCGGCGCTCGCCCGGTCGAACAGCTCGGTGCGGTAGTCGAGCCTGCCCTCGATACCCGCGGCCGCACCCTCCTCGGTGAACGCCTCGGCCAGGTGGCAGGACAGATCGAACTTGGCCGCCCCGTTGGTCAGCGGCAGCGCCTCGACGGTAAGCCCGTCCAGGCTCGCCGAGCCGGTTTCCTGGTTCGCCAGCACGAGCATCACCTGGAACAGCGGATGCCTGGCCAGTGCCCGCGGCGGATTCAGTTCCTCCACGAGCCGTTCGAAGGGCAGGTCCTGGTTGGCGTACGCGGCCAGGTCGGTGCGCCGCGCCCGGTCCAGCAGCTCGGCGAACGAGGGATCCCCGGACACATCGGTGCGCAGCACCAGGGTGTTCACGAAGAACCCGACCAGCTCGTCCAGCGCCGCATCGGTACGGCCCGCGATCGGCGAACCGATCGGCACATCCTCCCCGGCACCCAACCGGGACAGCAGCGCGGCCAGTCCGGCGTGCAGCACCATGAACAGGCTCGCGCCGTGTTCCCTGGCCAGCGCGGCCAGTCCGGCGTGCAGTCCGGCGGGCAACCGGATCGGCACGGATTCCCCGTGCATGCTGGATTCGGCGGGCCGTGGCCGGTCGGCAGGCAACGCGAGCTCATCCGGCAGGCCGTCCAAAGTGGACCGCCAGTGGTCGAGCTGACCCGCGAGCAGGCTTTCCGGATCGTCCTCGGCGCCGAGCACATCCCGCTGCCAGAGCGCGTAGTCCGCGTACTGCACCGGAAGCGGGGCCCAGCCCGGCTCGGCACCCGCGGTGCGTGCGCGGTACGCGGTGGCCAGATCGGTGGCCAGCGGCACCGCCGAGCCGCCGTCACAGGCGATGTGGTGCACCAGCAACAGCAACACGTGTTCCCCGGCACCGAGGCGGTAGAGCCAGCCGCGGATCGGCAGTTCGGCGGTCAGGTCGAAACCGGTGCGCACCGCCTCGTCCAGTTCGCCGGGCAACCGGTGCTCATCGGTTTCCACGAACCGCAGCCGGGGCCGGGCGAGTTCGGCCTCCACGATCCACTGGTGCGGTTCGTCGTCCTGCTGCGGGAAAACCGTGCGCAGGCTCTCGTGCCTGGCGAGCAGGTCGCCGAGGGCGGCCCGCAGCGCATCCGCGTCCAGTTCACCGTGCAGCCGCAGCCCGATGGGCACGTTGTAGGCACCGGTCGCCGCGTCCATCCGGTTGAGGAACCACAACCTGCGCTGGGCGAAGGAAAGCGGAACCCGTTCCCCGCGCTCCCGGGCACCGAGCCGGGGCCGCGTGGTGCCGGATTTCTCCGCGAGCAGCCGCGCGATCCGCGCCACGGTCGGGTTCGCGAACACCTCGCGGATCTCCAGTTCCGCGTCGAGCGCGACCCGGATCCGGTTCACCAGCCGGGTGGCGAGCAGCGAATGCCCGCCGAGCGCGAAGAAATCCTCGTCCACTCCGGGCTCCGCGCGGCCGAGCACCTCGGCGAAGATCGTGCACAGGATCTCCTCCTGCGGGGTGGACGGGCGCCGCCCACTCGTCGCGGTGAGCTCGGGCTCGGGCAGCTTCGCGCGGTCCACCTTGCCGTTGGCGGAAAGCGGCAGCGCGGGCAGCGGCATCAGCACGGCGGGCACCATCGCCTGGGTGAGCGTGGTCTCCAGTGCCGCGCGCACCACCTCCGGTGCCGTTTCCCCGGCGTAGTAACCGATCAGCCGCTCGTGTCCGCTGGCGACCACGACCGCGTCGCGCACCCCGGGCACGCCGCGCAGCGCGGACTCCACTTCGGACAGTTCGATGCGCTGACCACGGATCTTGACCTGGTGATCGTTGCGGCCGAGGAATTCCAGTTGCCCGTCCGCGCGGTAGCGGGCCTGGTCCCCGGTGCGGTACAGCCGGGCGCCGGGAACCTCGCCGAACGGATCGGGCACGAAGGCGTTCGCGGTCTTCACCGGATCGCCGAGGTAGCCATAGCCGACACCGATTCCGCCGACGCACAGTTCGCCTGCCACCCCGAGCGGAACCGGGTTCAGCTGCTCGTCGAGTACGTAGAGCTGGGTATTGCGCACCACGGAACCGATCGGCACCCGCGCGCCGTCGAGTTCCGTGTCCGCGGTCAGCCGGGCGTGCGTGACGTCATCCGAGCATTCGGTCGGCCCGTAGGCGTTCACCATCGGAATGCCCGGGTAACGCTCGAACCAGCGGTCCACCAGGTCCGCGGGCAGCGCCTCACCGGTGACCATCAGCCAGCGCAGCGTGCCCAGACCGGGCGTGGCCGCACCGGTTTCCCAGCTCTCCAGCGCGGTACGCAGCAGCGAGGGAACCACTTCGAGACCGGTGATCCGCTCGCTGTCCACCAGACCGAACAGCCGCGCCGGATCGGCCGCGTCCTCACCGCCCACCACCCGGGTGGTGGCGCCGACGGTGAAGGCGCACAGCATCTGCCAGATGGAGATGTCGAAGGAGAGCGGGGCGTTCTGTACCACGGTGTCCGTGGCGCACAGATCGAGCTCTTCCACCTTGGCGAGCAGGTGGTTGAGCATGCCGCGCCGGTGCACCAGCGCGCCCTTGGGTTTTCCGGTGGAGCCCGAGGTGTACAGCACATAGGCGAGGTCCCCGGTCTTGCCGACGCCGCGCGCCAGGTCCCCCGGTTCGTCACCGCGGCGCTCGATCGGCAGCACGAGCGCCTGCCCGCCCAGGGTTTTCGCGTGTGCCACCAGATCCGGCGCGGCGAGCACCAGCTGCGCGTCCGCGCGTTCGAGCATATCGGCGATCCGGGCGTCCGGGCTCGCCGGATCGAGCGGCAGATAGGCCGCGCCCGCGCCGAGGATCCCGAGCACCGCGACCGGCACATCGGTACCGCGCGGCGCGTACACCCCGACCACCGAGCCGCGCCCGGCCCCTGCGGCGAGCAGGGTGCGGGACAGCGCCGAGGCACGCCCGGCCAGTTCCGCGTAGCTCAGCGCCTCAGTGTCATCGCGCAGCGCGATCGCCTCCGGGGTGCGCGCGGCGAATTCCTGCACGCAGGCGACCAGATCGGTGCAGGATTCCGGGCGGGCGCTGGCGTTGAACTCCTCGAGCAACCGCGCGCGTTCCCGCGCGCCGAGCACATCCACCGCACTGAGCCGGGTTTCCGGCTGCTCCGCGATCGCGTGCAGCAGGCGCAGGAACCGCTCCACGATGGTGCGCGCCGTGCTCGCGTCGAAGAGCTCGGAGCTGTAGTCCAGCCGCCCGGTCACCCCGCCTTCGGTGCGCTCGGTGAGGTCGAAGGACAGGTCGAACTGCGCGGCGTAGGCGCCGACCGGCTGCGGGCGCACGCTCAGTTCCGGGAGTTCGAGCTCGGCGCTGACGTTGTTCTGCACCACGAGCATCACCTGGAACAGCGGATTCCGGCCGATCTCGCGCACCGGATTCAGCACCTCGACCAGCCGTTCGAAGGGCAGGTCCTGGTTCGCGTACGCGGCGAGATCGGTGTGCCGCACCCGTTCCAGCAGTTCGGTGAAGCGCGGATCCCCGGCGGTGTCCGCGCGCAGCACCAGGGTGTTCACGAAGAACCCGACCAGCTCGTCCAGCGCCGCATCGGTACGGCCCGCGATCGGCGATCCGATCGGCACATCCTCCCCGGCACCCAGCCGGGTCAGCAGCCCGGCGAGCGCGGCCTGGAAGAGCATGAACATGCTGACCTGTTCGGCCGAGGCGAGCGCGGCGAGTTTCGCGTGCAGCGCACTGTCCACCTCGAACAGTTCCACTCCGCCGCGGTTCTCGCTCACCGCGGGGCGCGGGCGGTCGGCGGGAAGCGTCAGCTCGTCCGGGATACCGTCCAATGTGCAGCGCCAGTACTCGACCTGTTGGGCGATCCGGCTTTCCTTGTCCTGCTCGGTGCCCATGACCTGGCGCTGCCAGATGCTGTAGTCCGCGTACTGCACCGGAAGCGGGGCCCAGCCCGGGGCGCTGCCACGCAGCCGTGCGGTGTAGGCCTCGGAGAGGTCCCGTGCGAGCGGCGCCATGGACCAGCCATCGCCCGCGATGTGGTGCAGGGTCAGCAACAGCACGTGCTCGGTTTCGCCGATCCGGAACAACACCGGGCGCAGTGGGGGCTCGGTGTGCAGATCGAAGGGCCTGCGCACTTCCTCGAGCATCCGCTCGCCGAGCCCGGATTCGGTCACCGCAACCGGATCCAGCGTCGGCCGGATCTGTTCGGCGGGCAGGATGACCTGGTAGGGCTCGCCGTCGAACTCCGGGTACACGGTGCACAGCACTTCGTGGCGGGCCAGCACATCCGCGATGGCGGCCTCGAGCGCGGAGACGTCGAGTGCGCCGGAAAGGCGGATGCCGATCGGGATCTTGTACGGGGAGTTCTCCGGTTCGAGTTTGTTCAGGAACCACAGCCGCCGCTGCCCGAAGGAGGCGGGAATCCGTTCCCCGCGCGGCATCGGGCACAGAGTCTGGCGTGCATCGGCCGCATTGTCCAGCGCGGTGACCAGACCGGCCACGGTGGGCGAATCGAACAGGTTGCGCACCGCGAGTTCCACGCCGAAGGCCGAACGGATCCGGCTGACCAGGCGGGTGGCCAACAGCGAATGCCCGCCCATGGCAAAAAAGTTGTCGTCGATGCCGACCGCAGTGTTTCCCGATGACGCAGTCAGGTTCAGTGCTTCGGCGAACAGTTCACACAGCACCTGTTCGCTGCGGTTGCGCGCGGACCTGCCCTCGGCCGCGCCCGCGTACACCGGCTCGGGAAGGGCGCGCCGGTCGAGTTTTCCGTTGGCGGTCAGCGGAAGCCGGTCCAGGGCGCAGAACGCGGCAGGCACCATGTAGCCGGGCAGTTCGTGCTCGGCGAGCGCGCGCAGCTGCTCCTCGTTCGCCGTGCCCACGTAGTAGGCGACCAGCCGCTTGTCCCCCGGGCGGTCCTCGCGGACGAGCACGGCGACCTGGCCGATCCCCTCGGCACGGCCGAGCACCGCTTCGATCTCACCGAGTTCGATGCGGAATCCGCGGATCTTGGCCTGTTCGTCCACCCGACCCGCGAATTCCAGGGCACGGCCCGCGGTCCAGCGCACCAGGTCCCCGGTGCGATACATCCGCGCACCGGCCGCGAACGGATCGGCAACGAACCGATTGGCGCTCAGCCCCGGTTCATCGAGGTAACCGCGGGCCAGCCCGGCTCCGGCGAGGTAGAGCTCGCCGATCGTGCCGTGCGGGACCGGGCGCAGCCGCTCATCCAGTACATAGCAACGCATCCCGTCCATCGGCGAACCGATCGGCACGGTGTCCGGAACCTCGGCCACCGAGCGCATCAGGTGCCGGGTGGCGAAGGTCGTGGTCTCGGTCGGACCGTAGCCATCGCCGAACACCAGCGCCGGATTCACCTCGAACACCCGGTGCACGGCCGAGGCGGGCACCACGTCCCCGCCGGACCACACCTCGCGGACGTTCGCGAAGCAGCCCGGCTCCTCCTCGGCGAGCAGCCGGAACAGGCCCGCGGTCAGCCACAGTCCGGTGATCCCCTGTTCGCGGATGGTCTCGGCCAGCTCTCGGATGTCGAGCTCACCGGCCGGTGCGAGGACCAGTTCGCGGCCGTGCAACAGCCCGGCCCACAGTTCGTAGGTCGAGGCGTCGAAGGCGTGCGGGGAGTGCAGCAGCACCCGCTCCTGGCGTTCGGTGTCCCAGCAGCGGTCGGCCGCGAGCGCGAGCACATCGGCGTGCCGGACCGCGACTCCCTTGGGCACTCCGGTCGAACCGGAGGTGAACATGACATAGGCCAGCCGCTGCGGATCCACGGTGATACCCGGATCGGTGGCCGGGAAATCCTGAGTCCGCGCCGGATCGACGAGTTCGCAGCCGTGCGCGAAACCCGGTTCGGTATCGCTGATCAGCAGCCGGGCCCCGGTGTGCTCGAGGATCCTGGTCAGCCTGCCCTCGGGATTGCGTGCGTCCAGCGGGACATAGGCGGCCCCGGCCTTGAGCACGGCGAGGGTGGCGACCACGAGCTCCGGTCCGCGTTCGAGCAGCAGCGCGATCCGTTCCTCCGCAGTCACCCCGAGGGTGAGCAGCCGATTCGCGAGCCGGTTCGCCCGCGCGTCGAGTTCGCCGTAACCGATCCGCACACCATCGGCGAGCAGCGCGGTGGCCTCCGGATGCCGGGCTGCTTCTTCGGCGAAGGACTCGTGCACCCCGCGCACCGCTTCCTGCTGCGGCGCACCGGTGCCCAGTTCCCGCAGCATCGCGCGCTCGGTCTCCGGCAGCACGTCCATTGTGGACAGCTCGGCGTCCGGGGCGGCGAGCACCCGTTCGGCGAGCGTGCGCAACCGGGCACCGATCGCCTCCGCGTCGACCAGATCGGGCCGGTGATTGAGTCGCAGTTCCAGTTCGGCACCGGGCACCGCGACCACGGTCAGCGGGTAGTGCGTGGCATCGTCGATGTAACCCGCCTCGGCGCGCAATCCGGTCCCGGGCAGTTCGAGCGCGGATTCGAGCGGGTAGTTCTCGAACACCAGCAGCGTGTCGAACAGTTCCCCGCTGCCGAGGGTTTCCTGGATGTCACTGAGACCCAGATAATGCTGTGCCTGCAGCGCGGTCTGTTCGGACTGCACGGTCGAGAGCAGCGCGCGGAAACTGTCCGCGGCACCGGGGCGCACCCGGACCGGGACCGTGTTGATGAACAGGCCGATCATCGACTCGACCCCGGGCAGTTCCGCGGGCCGCCCGGAAACGGTCGCGCCGAACAGCACATCCTCGCGCCCGGTCAGCCTGCCGAGCAGCACCGACCACAGCGACTGCAGCACGGTGTTCAGGGTGACCCCGGCCTCGGCGGCGAGCGCGGAGAGCCCTTCGGTCAGCGCTCGCGGGAAGGTGATCGTGTGCCTGCGCTGCTCCGCCTCCGCTTCGGAATGCGCGCACAGCAGCGTCGGCTCGGCCTCGTCCAGCGCGCGGTGCCAATCCTGCTTCGCGGCCTCGATGTCCTGTGTGGCAAGCCATTCCAGGTAGTCGCGGTACTGCGCGGGCGGGTCGAGCCGCTGCCCAGCGTAGAGCGCGAACAGTTCGTGCACCAGCAGCGGTGCCGACCAGCCGTCGAGCAGTAGGTGGTGGTTGGTGAGCATGACCTCGTGCTGCCCCGAACCCAGGGCGAACACGATCAGCCGCAGCAGTGGCGGCTCGGCGAGGTCGAAGCCCTCTTCCCGGTCGGCGGCGCGCAATCCGTCCAGTTCCGCCTCGCTCGTCTCGATGAGCCGGAACGGAACCTCGGGCTTGGTGCGGGAGAACTGCACCGGCGCGGAAAGTCCACGGTCGGTGAACCCGGACGCAAGGTTGGGGTGCCGGTCGAGCAGCGCGGAAAGGGCGGCACGCAACCGTTCGACGTCCAGTTCCCCGTAGAGTCGCAGGCCAAGCTGCACCACATAGGGGTCCTCGCCGTAGGCCGCGTGGAAGAACAATCCCTTGGCCAGCGGGGAAAGCGGCAACACCTCGGCGAGCGGGGCATGCTCGCGCTCCAGTGCGACCAGCTGGGCGGCATCGAGGGCGGCGAGCGGGAAATCCGAGGGGCTGTACCCGCCTTCGGCACCGGCGAGCGCGGTGAGCGCCTCGGTGAACAACCTGCCCAGTTCGGCGATCTCGGTCTCCGCGAGCACCGCCTCCGGCCAGGAAAGCCGGGCGTGCAGGCCGTCCTCAAGCGCGGTGACGGTGACCTCGAGCGCGTGCGGCGCAGGCAGTTTCGCGTCCGCGCCACCGCCGAGTCCCGCGGACTCCGGTGCGGGCGTGAACGGTTGGCTGCCCGCGGTGAACCGGCCGAGGTAGTTGAAGCCGATCTGCGGGGTGGCCCCGGCCGCGAGCACCGGGCCGGTCTCCGGATCGAGGTAGCGCGCCTGCCCGTAGCTCGCGGCGCCGGGCAGTGCCCGCAGCTGATCCTTGACCAGGCCGACGACACCGTTCAGGGCCGCGCCGCCGCGCAATGCCGCGCCGAGGTCGATCCCGTCGAGTTCCAGGCGCACCGGGTACATCGTGGTGAACCAGCCGACCGTGCGGGTCAGATCGGTTTCGGTACCGTCCCTGCCGTGTGTCTCCAGATCGAGCAGGGTGGCCGTACCCGGGGTTCCCCTGCGGGCCCGCCAGCCCGCACAGGCCAGGGCGAGGCCGCTGAGCAGCACCTCCTGCGCGCCGGTGTGGAACGCCTCGGGAACCGTGCCGAGCAGCGGATCCGCGATCTCCGGCGGCAGCGCCAGATCCAGGTGCCGCACGGTGTCCGCGGTGTCCCGGTTCGGATCGAGCGCGCGTTCGGAAAGCGGCGGGTCGGGCTGGTCGAGCAACCGCGCCCAGGCAGCGGCATCGGCGCCGCTCGCCGTTTCGCGCAGCCGGGCGGCCCAGCCGCGGTAAGCGGTCGGCACCGGTTCCAGTGCCGGGGTCGCGTCCTCGCGCACTGCCTGCCAGGCCTCGGCGAGATCGCCGGTGAGGATGCGCCAGGAGACCCCGTCCACGGCGAGGTGATGCGCCACGATGAGCAGCCGACCGGTGTCCGCGGCGTCCAGCCACACGAACCGCACCAGGTCCCCGGTGCCCGGATCGAGCTGCGCACGGGCCTGGTCGAGCGCCTTCGCGGTGGCCCCGGCCAGATCGCCACCTACCTCGATCCGCTGCACCCGCGCGGTGATGGCACCCGGTTCGGGGATGTCCAGCGACCAGTTCCCGTGCTCCCTGCGCAGCCGCATGCGCAGCGCGTCGTGGGCGTCGAGCACGGTCTGCGCCAGGGTGCGCAGCCGTTCGACGGTCAGGCCACGCGGGGCGATCAGCGAAACCGACTGGCAGAACCCGTCGATCTCCCCGCCCAGTTCGCGCAGCCAGTGCATGATCGGGGTGAGCTCGACCGGTCCGATGCCCGATTCCTGTTGCGGTGCCTGGGTTTCCTGCACCGGGGTGGCCGCTGCGGCGAGCCCGGCGACGGTGCGGTGGGTGAAGATGTCCTTCGGGCTGATGCGCAGCCCGGCCTTACGCGCCCTGCTGGCCAGCTGGATGGACACGATGCTGTCCCCGCCGAGCGCGAAGAAGCTGTCGTGCACACCGATCTCCTCGACCCCGAGCACCTGCGCGAACAGTTCGCACAGCTGCCGCTCGGTCTCGTCGCGCGGTGCGGTGTGCTCACCGTTGCGCACGCCGAGTTCGGGTTCGGGAAGCGCGGCCTGGTCGATCTTGCCGTTCGTGGTGAGCGGCAGCGCGGACATGGCCACGAACGCCGCGGGCACCTGGTATTCGGGCAGCCGCTCGCCGGTCCATTCGGCCAGCCGGCCCGCTCCCGGATCCGCGCCTTCGGGCACGTAGTAGGCGATCAGCTGCTTCCCGCGCGGGGTCTGCCTGGTGACCACGGCGACTTGGGCGAGCTCGGGAGAGTTACCGAGAACCGCGGCGATCTCCCCCGGTTCGACGCGGAACCCGCGGATCTTGACCTGTTCGTCGCACCGTCCGGCGAACTCGAGGATGCCCTCGGGGTGCACGCCGTGCGGATCCTCGATGCGGCGCACCAGGTCGCCGGTGCGATACATCCGCGCGCCCGGTTCGAACGGGTCGGCGAGGAATCGCTGCGCCGTCTGCCCCGGTGCCGCCCAGTAGCCGCGGGCCAGTCCGGCGCCGCCGATGTAGAGCTCGCCGGTGCTGCCGTGCGGTACCGGGCGGAGGAAGTCGTCGAGCACATAAAGCCGGGTGCCGTCGATCACCGCACCGATCGGCACCGTGTCCGGCACCTCCTCGACCGTGCGCATCAGGTGCCGGCACACGAACGCGGTCGCTTCCGCAGGGCCGTAGCCATCGCCGACCACGATCCCCGGGTTGGCGTCCAGCACCGCACGCACGGTCGCGGCGGGCACCACGTCACCGCCGGACCACACCTCGCGGACCCCGGTGAAGCAGTGCGGATCCTCCTCGGCGAACGTCCGGAACAGGCCCGCGGTCAACAATACGGTGCTGACCTCGTGCTCGCGGATCAGTCGCGCCAGCTCCTGAGAGTCCAGCTCCCCGTCCGGGGCGACCACCACCTGCCGTCCGCGCAGCAGCTGGCACCACAGCTCGCAGGTGGACATGTCGAAGGCGAACGGCGAGTGCAGCAGCACCCGCTGATGCCGGTCGGTGTCCCAGCTCCGGTCCGCGCCGAGCGCCACGATGTCCTTGTGCCGCACGCCGACGCCCTTGGGCACGCCGGTCGATCCGGAGGTGAACATGATGTACGCGAGCTGTTCGGGATGCACCGGGATGCCGGGATCCGTTGCGGGGTAATCGGTTGCCGGTTCGTCGACCAGGATGCTCGTGATGCCGTCCACAGCGGTCTCACCCGCGCTCGCGGTGTCGGTGAGCAGCACCGCGACCCCGGCGGCGCCGAGCATGTGCGCCAGCCGCTCCCGCGGACTGCGCATGTCCAGCGGCACATAGATCGCGCCCGCCTTGAGCACCGCGAGCACGGCGACGGCGAACTCCGGCGAACGTCGCTGCCGGATCGCCACCCGGTGCTCCGCGCCGACCCCGGCGGCAAGCAGCCGGTGCGCCAGCCGGTTCGCGCGCTCGTCGAGCTCCCGGTAGCTCAGCCGGATCCCGTCACCGAGCATCGCCGGCTCGTCCGGGTTCGCCGCGACGTGCCTGCCGAACGCGTCCAGCAGCGATTCCTCGATCTCCCCGCCGGTGCCGCGCAGGATGCTGTGTTCCTCGGGCGCGGTCACCGGGATCGCGGCGACCGGGCGCTCCGGGTTCTCCAGCATCGCGGTCAGCACCTCGCACAGCCGCGCGGCGATGCGCTCGGCGGCCGCGGCCGGGAGCAGATCCTCGCGGTGATCGAAGCACAACCGCAGCCGCGGCCCGGGAATCGCGCAGATCGCGAACGGGTAGTGCGTGGCGTCCTGCCCGCTGGCCCCGCGCAACCGCAGGCCGGTACCGGGGAGTTCGAGCGCGTCCGGTTCGAGCGGGTAGTTCTCGAACACCACCAGCGAATCGAACAGGGTGCCCCCGCCGGCGAGCTTCTGGATGTCGGTCAGCGGCAGGTGCTGGTGCTCGAGCAGTTCGGCCTGCTCGTCCTGGATCCGGTGCAGCAGCGCGGAAACCGACTCCTGCGGGCGCAGCCGCACGCGCACCGGGACGGTGTTGATGAACAGCCCGATCATCTCCCCGGATCCGGGGAGCTCGGGTGGGCGCCCGGAAACCGTGGAACCGAACACCACGTCCTCGGCCCCGGTCAGCGAGCCAAGCAGCAGCCCCCACGCCGCCTGCAGCACCGTGTTCGGAGTGCAGTCGTGTTCCCTGGCGAACGCGGTGAGCCGCTCGGTCTGCTGTTCGGAGAGCTCGGTCACGATGCGACGCGGGTGCACCGGTTCCCGCTCGGCGGCGTCCGCCAGCAGCGGCGGCGCGCCGAGACCGTCGAGCGCGGCGCGCCATGCGGTGTGCGCTGCCTCGGTATCGCGGTCGGCGAGCCAGCCGTGGTAGTCCCGGTACGGCGTGGTGTGCGGTAGCTCCTCGCCCGCATAGGTGGTGAACAGCTGGCGCACCAGCAGCGGAAGTGACCAGCCGTCCAGCAGGATGTGGTGGTTGGTCAGCGCGACCACGTGCCGGTCCCCGGTCAGCCGCACCAGCAGCACCCGCAGCAGCGGAGCGGAACTCAGCGTGAAGGTACGCGAACGCTCCTCGGCGAGCAGCTTCTCCAGATGCGTCTCGGTGTCCGTACTGTCCATATCGGACAGATCGAGTTCCCGCCAGGGCAGCCGCACCTGTTTCGGGATCACCTGCACGGTCTCGCCGTTGCGCCGCTGGCGGAATCCCGCGCGCAGGTTGGGGTGCCGCTCGATGAGGGTTTCGAAGGCATGTCGCAGCCGCGCGGCATCCAGTTCGCCGTCCAGCTCGAGCCGCAGCTGCATGGTGTACACGTCCTCGGCCCGCTCGTCGTAGAGCGCGTGGAACAGAAACCCGAGCTGCAGGGGGGAAAGCGGAAGGACATCCTCGATACGGTTGCCGCTCACGACGCCTCCTCGCTGACGCTCGTCCCCATCGCTCGCAGGGCTACTGTGTCCTCTGGTTCACTCGCAAGCTCGCTCACGACGCCTCCTCGCTGACGCTCGTCCCCATCGCTCGCAGGGCTACTGTGTCCTCTGGTTCGCTCGCAAGCTCGCTCACTGCGACAGCTCCCACTCTTCGTCTAGTTCGTTCTCGAATTCGTCGATGTCGTCCTGGTCGAGTTCGAGCAGGGACAGGTCCGATGGCGTGAACCCGGTACCTTCGCCGCCGTGCTCGGCCAGTTCGGTGAGCGCGGTGCGCAGGGCATCGGCGAAGCGCTCCAGCTCGGCCTCGCCGATCAGTTCCCCCGCGGCGAGCACATCAATCACCAGCTGATCCCCGCTATGCACCGCGGTGAGCTCGAGCAGGTGCGCCAGCGGCATTCCGGGGTCCGCCCCGCCGCCGATTCCCTCACCCGCCGGGGCGAATGCACCCGGTTCGGGTGCGGGCATCCTGCCCAGATAGTTGAAACCGATCTCCGCACCGTGCTCGAGTTCCGGACGCTCCCCGGTCCAGCGGGCCAGCCCGTACTCGCCACCGCGCGCGGTGCTGTTCCGCACCTGCTCCTTGGTCAGTTTCACCACCTCGGCGCCCTGTGCCCCACCGATCTCGATGCGCGCCGGGAACAGCGTGGTGAACCAGCCGACGGTGCGGCCGGTGTCGAGATGATCACCACCGAGATCACCGAGGACATCCCGGCCGTGCCCTTCGAGATCGGCGAGCAGTGCGTCCGGTCCGCGCCAGGAGCGAACGGCCATGGCGAGCGCGGCGAGCAGTACCTCATCGGCATGCGCATGGCAGGATTCGGTCACCGTGCCGAGCAGCCGTTCGGTGTCCGTTGTGGACAGCCGGATTCCGGTGCGGCGCACGGTGGCCACGGTGTCGATCGCCGGGTCCAGCGCCCGCGCGCCGATCCGCGGCAGCTCGCCGAGTTCGCGCCAGAACTGCGGATCCACGGTCTGCGCGTGTTCTTCCAGCGCCCGCGCCCAGCCACGGTAGGAAACCGGTACCGGGGGCAGTTCCGGTGCTTGTCCGGTCGCGATCGCGGTGTAGGCGGTACGCAGATCGGCGAGCAGGATCTGCCAGGAGATCCCGTCGACCACCAGGTGATGGGCGAGCAACAGCAGCTGCCCGGACGAGGTGTCCCACGCCGCGCGGAACATCACCCCGGACTCCGGATCCAGTTCCGCGGCGACACTTTCCGGGTCCGCATCGATCCGCAGTACGTCCACGGTGGACGGTTCCGGGACCTCCAGCAGGCCCTCGGGGAGCAGCCGGGCACGCAGCGCCTCGTGCTGCTCGACCAGGGCAGCCAAGGCCGCGCGCAGCACGGGTTCACTCGCTTCCACGGGCAGGTGCACCCGCATGGACTGGTGGTAGCCGCCGATCGGCCCGCCGCGGTCCAGCAGGGCCCGGGCGATCGGCGGAACCGGCAGCGTGCCGATCCCATCCACCGCGCCGGTCTCGGTTCCCGCGGCCGTGCACACCGCGGCGAGCGCGGCCGGGGTGCGGTGTTTGAACACATCCTTGGGCGTGCACACCAGCCCGTGTTCCCGGGCGCGCGCCACCAGTTTGATGGACAGGATGCTGTCCCCGCCGAGCGCGAAGAAGCCGTCCCCGGCCCCGACCTCGGCGACCCCGAGGGTTTCGGCGAACAGTGCGCACAGGATCTCCTCGACCGGACCGCTCGCCGCCTGGGATCCGCCGGTGAACTCCGGATCCGGGAGCGCGCCACGGTCGAGTTTTCCGCTCGGGGTAAGGGGAAACTCCTCGAGCACCACGAACGCGGCAGGCACCATGTGCGCGGGCAGCAGTTCGGCGAGCTCGGCGTGCAGCTGCTCGGGTTCGGCCGTGCCGGTGAGGTAGCCGATCAGCCGCGCCGTTCCAGTGGCATCGGTGCGCGCGAGCACCGCGCATTCGGCGACCCCGTTCGCGGCGGCGAGCACGGACTCGATCTCGCCGAGCTCCACGCGGAATCCGCGGATCTTGACCTGGTCGTCGGCCCGGCCGTGGAACCACAGCACACCGGCACCGTCCACACTGGCCAGATCACCGGTGCGGTACATCCGCGCGCCGGGTGCGCCGAACGGATCGGCGAGGAACCGTGTCGCGGAAAGGCCCCTGCGCTCGGTGTACGCGTCGGCCAGTTGCGGGCCCGCGAGGTAGAGATCCCCGGAAATCCCTTCGGGAACCGGGCGCAGCGCCGAATCGAGCACGTAGAGCCGGGTGTTCCACACCGGTTTCCCGATCGGCACACTCGGGCGCGAATCGGCCGGATCACAAGGCCAGGCGGTCACATCCACCGCGGCCTCGGTCGGCCCGTACAGGTTGTGCAGCCGCGCGCCGAACACCTCGCCGAACCGGGTCCGGGTGGCCGGGGACAGCGCTTCCCCACTGCAGATCACCCGGCGCAGCGACAGGCAGCTGCCCGGTTCACTGTGCGCCAGGAAGGCCTGCAACATCGAGGGTACGAAGTGGACGGTGGTGACCGCGTGCCGTTCGATCAGCGTGGTGAGCGCGGCCGGGTCGGTGTGCGCGTCCGGTTCGGCGACCACGAGCGCGGCCCCGGACAGCAGTGGCAGGAAGAACTCCCAGACCGAGACGTCGAAGCTGGACGGGGTCTTCTGCAGGATCACGTCCCCGGAGCCGATGCCGTACTCGGCGCGCATCCACAGCAGCCGGTTCACGATCGCGCCGTGGGAGACGGCGACTCCCTTGGGCCGCCCGGTGGATCCCGAGGTGTAGATGACGTAGGCGGTGTCAAGTGCAGACACTTCGGCCGGTGCCACCGGTTCGGCGATTTCCTCGGTGTCCACCAGCAGTCGCGCGGTTTCCGGCAGCCCTCCGGCGAGCGCGGAGGTGGTCAGCAACAGCGCGGGTGCGCAGTCCCCGAGCATGAACTCGATGCGCTCGGCCGGGTAATCCGGATCGATGGGCACATAGGCCGCGCCGAGCCGCTGCACCGCGTACAGCGCGGCGACCAGTTCGACCGAGCGCGGCACCGCGACCGCGACCCGGTCCCCGCGAGCGACCCCGCGCGCCGCGATCCGGCCCGCGAGCCGGGCGACCCGGTCCTCGAATTCCCTATAGCTGTACCGCTCCTCTCCACTGTGCTGGTTTTCCGGGAGTAAGAGCGCCGTCGCCTCGGGTGTCTCGGCCGCCTGCTGCGCGAACAGCGCGGGCAGCGTGATGCGCGGCAGCTCGCGCGATTCCCCGGCGAGCAACCGGCCGGAGGCGGGCCGCAGGCGCCCGGCGGGCAGATCGAGTTCGCCGCTGAGCACCCGGGTGAACGCCGCGAGCAGCGCCTCGGCCAGCGGGCGGTCCACCGCGCCGTCCCGGTGATCGAGGCGGATCTCCAGCTGCTGTCCGGGGGTGATGTTCAGGGTCACCGGGTAGTGCGTGGCATCGCTGCCGTGCACCCCGGTGACCGCGAAGTCCGCGCCGTCCGGGGTGAATTCCGCGTGGTCCAGCGGGTAGTTCTCGAACACGAGCAGCGAATCGAACAGGGTTTCCTGCCCGCTCGCCCGCTGGATCGCGGACAGCCCCAGGTGCTGATGTTCGCGCAGCGCGGTCTGCTCGTCCTGCATCAGGCGCGCGGTCTCGGCAAGGGAACGCTGCGGGTGCACCCGGGCGCGCACCGGGACGGTGTTGATGAACAGGCCGACCATCCGCTCCACGCCGGGAAGTTCGGCCGGCCGCCCGGAAACGGTCGCCCCGAACACCACATCCTCGCTCGCGGTGAACGTGCCGAGCACCAGCGCCCACGCGGTCTGCATCAGGCTGTTCAGCGTGATGCCGCGTTCGCGGGCGCGCTCCTGTAGGTCCTCGATGGGCAGCTGCGCCCGGATCGAGCTCGGCGCCGCATCCGGTTCACCTCGGGCGAGCAGGCTCGGCCCGCGCAGCCCTTCGAGATAGGCCGCCCAGGCCTGTTCGGCTGCCGCACGGTCCGCGTTCGCCAGCCAGCGCGCGTAGGGCTCGTGTCCGGCGGTCTCGGCCGGTTCCGCACCACTGTACAGGGCGAAAAGTTCGGCTCCGAGCACCGGAAGCGACCAGCCGTCGAGCAGCGTGTGGTGGTGGGTGAACACCAGCCGGTACCGGTCCGCGCCGAACCGCAGCAGGTCGAAGCGCAGCAGCGGCGGGCGGGCGAGGTCGAATCGTTCGGTGCGCCACCGGGTGAGCAGTTCCTCGACCGCGGCGCTGTCCATTGTGGACGCATCGATGCTCGTCCAGGGCAGTTCCCGGCCGGAAACGATGAACCGGACCGGTTCCCGCATCCCCTCGGTGGCGAAGCCGGAACGCAGCGCGTCGTGCCGGTCGAGCAGCCGCTGCGCCGCGGCACGCAGCCGTTCCTCGTCGAGCTCCCCGCTCAGCTCGAAGCACACCTGCACGGTGTAGACGTCCTCGGTGTCCTGCTCGTAGAGCGCGTGGAACACCAGCCCGGCGGCCAGCGGGGTGGGCAGGACCGCGTCCACCAGATCGCCCGCGGTGTCCTCCAGGACATCCACCTCGTGCTGGTTCAGCGTGGCGTACGGGAAATCGCTCGGGGTCCTGGCGCTCGGGGTTCCAGTGCACTGCCCGGGGCGGGCCGCTTCGGCGAGCGTGGCCAGTTCCGCCTGCCAGGCCGCGGCAAGCCGTTCCGCGCTGGCCCCGTGCAGTTCCAGTTCGGCGACCAGCTGTTCACCGTCCAGAAAGGCGTTCACCACCAGCGCGTGCTCGGCTGTCAACCCTGGTTGCGCACCGGGGAGCACTCCCGCCTCGGCCAGTGTCCAGCCGCGGTCGGTGAGCGCGAGACTCCCGAGGTAATTGAACGCGAGCCAGGGCCGCGGGGACTCGGCCAGTTCCCCGTCCCGGTAGCGCAGCAGGCCGTAGCCGTGCCCATCGCCCGGTGTGGACCGCATCGCCTCCTTGACCGTGCGCACCGTGGTCAGCGGATCCCCGCAGGGCTCGAGCCGGACCGGGTGCATGCTGGTCAGCCAGCCGACCGTGCGGCCGAGGTCCTCGTCCTGCCTGCCGTGCCGTTCCAGGTCCACGAGCAGCGGCAGTTCCCCGGTCGCCACACCGATCGCGGGCAACGCCCGGTGCAGCGCGGCGAGCAGGAGTTCGTCCACGCCCGCGTACCACTGCGCGGGCAACCGGTCGAGCAAGGTCGCGGTCAGCTCCGCGGGGAACCGGAACCGGTGCCTGCTCTCCCCCTGGCCGGTGGGCGCCGCGGCCGTGGGACCGGCCAGTTGCGCGCGCCAGTACGGCAGTTCCCCCCGGACCTCGCGTTCGGCGAGCCGCTGCGCCCAGCTCCGGAATCCGACCGGGACCGGGCTCGGTTCGGTGAGCTCGGAAAGCAGAATGCGCCAGGACACCCCGTCCACGGCGTAGTGGTGCGCCACGAACAGCACTTGCAACGGGGCGCCTTCGAGGACCACGACCTCGAGCAGCCGCGCCTGTTCCGGATCGAGTCGGGCCCTTGCCTGTTCGGCGAGCGCGACCACATCCGCGGAATCCGCGGTCTGCACTCGTGCGGGCACCGCGCCGGATTCCAGTATCTCGGCCTGTCCGGCGCGAACCCGGATCCGGAACGCGTCGTGCCGGTCGAGCAGCCGTTGCACCAGCGCGGGGACCTCGGCCGCGCGCATCCCGGCCGGGGCCTCGATCAACACCGACTGGTTGTAACCCGCCGTCGGCCCGGTGCGTTCCACGAGCCGGCGCATGATCGGGGTCAGTGGGACCGGTCCGGCCGATTCGTCGTGTGCGGCCTCGGTTTCCAGACGGCCCGCGGATTCGGCGATGCGTTCGATCGTCTTGTGTTCGAACACCTGCCGGGGCCCGAGGTCCAGTCCGGCGGAACGGGCGCGGTTGACGAACTGGATCGCGATGATGCTGTCCCCGCCGAGGGAGAAGAAATTCCGTTCCGGCGAGACCTCGTCGAGGCCCAGCACCTCGGCCGCGATCCGGCAGGCGATCCGCTCGTTCTCGGTACGCGCGGCCCGGCCCTGTTCGGCGCCGAACTCCGGATCCGGCAGGCGCTTGCGGTCGAGCTTCCCGTTCGCGTTGAGCGGCAGGGCATCCAGCACCACGATCGCCGAGGGCACCATGTAGTCGGGCAGCCGCCCGGCGATCCCGGTGCGCAGCCCGGCGGGGTCGATGCCTTGCCCGGCAAGGGGAACCACGTATCCGGCGATGCGCCCGTCCCGGAAAACGACCGCCGCCTGGGCGACCCCGTCCGCTTCGGCGAGGGTGCTTTCCACCTCGCCCAGTTCCACCCGGAACCCGCGGATCTTGATCTGGTCGTCGGCACGCCCGAGGTAGACGATCTCGCCGTGTTCGTTCCACCGCGCCAGATCCCCGGTCCGGTACATCCGGGTGCCGTCGCCATAGGGATCGGCGAGGAACCGCTGCGCGCTCAGCCCGCGCCTGTCCAGATAACCGCGAGCCAGTCCGGGACCGGCAAGGTAGAGCTCCCCGGTCACGCCGACCGGGAGCGGGCGCAGCGCCGCGTCCAGGATGTAGGCACCGGTATTGGGCAGCGGCTTGCCGATCGGTGGTTCCGCGGCTCGCCCCTCCCTATCCGGCACAGCGCCGTACCAGGCCGCGGCGTACACGGTCGCCTCGGTCGGGCCGTAGATGTTGGCGATCCGCGCGCCCGGAATGGCCCGCTCGATCCGGTGCATCAGGTACCCGGGAAGCGCTTCCCCGGCCAGCACCACCTGTTCGGCGCGCAGCCGCACCTCGCCGTGTTCGAGCACCGCGGAAAGCGCCGAGGGCACCGCGCTGATCAGGCTGCCCGACCAGGACCGCTCGGCGCGTTCGGCGAGCTCCAGCAGATCCCGCACGATCTCGATGCAGCCGCCACAGGTCAGCGGCCCGAACATCTCGAAAACCGAGACGTCGAAGTTCAGCGAGGTCGAAGCGAGCACCTCGGCGAGTCCCGTGGCGCCGAAGGTGTTCCGTGCCCAGCAGGCGAGATCCACGGCGCTGCGGTTGGCGACCACGACACCCTTGGGTTTCCCGGTCGATCCGGAGGTATAGATCGCGTACGCCGGATGCTCCGGGTACAGCGGCCGTACCCGTTCCGCGGCACTCACCGGGAAGTCCTCGCCGGGTTCCCTATCGGACTCTGTCACATCGGACTCGTCGAGGAGCAGCACCTCGGCCGAGTCCGGCAGCACGCTGCGGGCCCGCGCGGTGCTCAGCGCCAGCACCGGCTTCGCGTCCGCGAGCAGGTATTCGATCCGCTCCGCCGGATAGTTCGGGTCGACGGGCAGGTAGGCTGCGCCCGCGCCGAGCACCCCGAGCAGCGCCACCATCATGGGCGCCGAGCGGGGCACGGTCACCGCGACGAAGTCCTCCGGCCCGATACCGCGCGCGATCAGTTCCCGCGCGAGCCGGTTCGCCGCCGAGGCGAGTTCACTATAGGTGAGGCACTGCCCCGCATGCCGCACCGCGGGCGCGTCCGGGGTTCGCGCGGCCTGCGCGATGAACTCCGCGTAGAGCGTGCTTTCCGGGATCGCCACGGCTTTCGAGGCGAATTCCTCGAGCACCCGGGAGCACTCCTCGGGTGTGCTCACCGAAAACGAGGCGGTCATGGTCTCCGGCGGCACTTCGGTGAGGGTGGTGAACAGCGAACGCAGCCGCTCGGCGAACGCGTCCAGTTCCGCTTCGGTGAACAGTTCCGGGTTCGCGTCCAGGATCAGGTCCAGTCCGCCGTCCGGGCAGCGCGCGTCGAGCACAAGGGAGAGCTCGTCCACTGGGCCACCGGCCAGGTTGCGGCTCTCCGCGGGCACCCCGGCGAAATCCAGCTCATAGTCGAACAGCACGATGTTCACCTGCGGGCCGGTCAGGCGCTGTTCCCCGGCGAGCAGGCCGAGTTCGGCGCGCAGTTGCTCGTAGCGGTACCGCTGGTGTTTGACCGCCTCGCGCAGCCGTTTGGCGGTGTGCTTGGCGAGTCCTGCGATGTCTTGCGCGGCAGCGGTTTCCAGACGCAGCGGCACGATATTCGTTGCCATACCGGGAACCGTGCCGAGTTTAGCCCCGCGCGCGGCGACCGGAAGGCCGAGCACGACCGGGCGCCCACCGCCGACTCGCTCGAGGTAGAGCCCGAACCCGGCAACGAGCAGGCTCGGCCAGGCGATTCCGATCTCCCGCGCGGCCGCGTGCACCCGCTCCAGCGCCGCCCGGTCCAGATGCGTGGTGCGGCGCAGCAAGCGCTCCGGGGTGCCCGAGGCCTGCGCGGCGACGCTCGCCGGTTCCGGACGGTCGGCGAGCAGCCCGGTCCAGTATTCCCTGTCCCGCGCGCACTCCGGCGATTCCCGGTACGCGCGCTCGGCGTCGGCGAGCGCGGCACTCGGCGGGAATTCCGCCGCCGCAACGGTTTCCCCGCGCACCAGTGCGGTGTAGACCTCGGCGACCCTGCGCTGTACGAGAGTCATGCCGACCCCGTCGAGCAACACGTGGTGATAACGCTGCACCCACAGGTATTCCGCTTCGGAGAGACGCAGCAGGGTGAACGAGAACGCCGGGGCGCTGGTCACGTCGACCGGTTCATCGAGCAGGTCCGCGATCCACTCCCGCGCGGACCGTTCCGGATCGTTCTCCGCGGACAGATCCAGGAATGCGAAGGGAAAATCCTCGATTTCCGTGGTGACCCGCAACACAGTGCCGCCCTCGGTGTCCTCGACAACCGAACCGCGCAATACCTCGATGTCCGCCACGGTGCGGCGCAGTGCCCGTGCGAAGCATTCCAGGTCGATCGCACCGGGAATCCGCACGCACTCGGCGACGGCATAGCTCGGATTCCCCGGATCAAGCCGGTTCGCGAACCACACTCCGCGCTGCGCGTCGGTCAGCGGCAGTACGCCATCGGCCATCTTTCACACCCTCGGTCCGCGGACAATTCCTGTTCGCCATGACACCGATCCGGCCGTACCGGGGTCAACGTTCTTGCAGCAACCGGAACCCTGCCCCGGATCCGCCTCCCCGGCGGCGCAATCGCCCTTATGGTCGAGGCAGTCGAAGAGTTATCGAGGTGACCAAGTGAGTATTCACGCCGAGGCGCTGTGCAAGCGGTACGGGGACAGTTACGCCCTGCGCGGGGTGGATCTGCACGTCCCGACCGGCACCGTGCTGGGACTGCTCGGGCCCAACGGTGCGGGAAAGACCACCGTGGTGCGCATTCTGTCCACGCTGTTGCCCGCCGATTCCGGGCGGGCGACCGTCGCCGGGCACGAGGTGAGCGCCGAACCGAAGCGGGTACGGATGCGCATCGGGCTCACCGGGCAGTACGCCGCGGTGGACGAACGACTCACCGGCCGGGAGAACCTCACCCTGATCGGCCAGCTGCATCATCGGGGCAAGCGGGCCGCGTTGCGCAGGGCCGGGGAACTGCTCGAGCGGTTCGATCTGTGTGCCGCGGCCGACCGCCCGGTGAAGACCTACTCGGGCGGGATGCGCCGCCGGGTTGACCTCGCGGCGAGCCTGGTCGATGAGCCGGCGGTGTTGTTCCTCGACGAACCGACCACCGGGCTCGATCCGGCGAGCAGACAGGTGCTCTGGGACATCATCGCCGGACAGGTGCGCGAAGGCACCACGGTGCTGCTCACCACGCAGTACCTCGAAGAGGCCGACCGGCTCGCGGACCGGATCGCGGTGCTCGGCGAAGGTTCGGTGATCGCCGAGGGAACCCAGGCCGAGCTGAAACGCCGCGTCGGCGGGGAACGGCTGCGCATCGCACTCGCCGATCCATCCGATGTGGACAGTGCGGTGCACACTCTGGAAACCCTGTTCACCGAGCGGCCGTTGCTCGATCCGGAGTCCGGCACCATTTCCTTCGCCACGCGCGAGGGCATCGACACCCTCGCCGAGGTCACCGGCCGGCTGCGCGAGGCACGCATCGAGGTCGCCGAGTTCGGCACCAGCCGCCCCTCGCTCGACGATGTGTTCCTCTCCCTCGTCGGCGGCATGGACAGCCCGGTGAATACGGACAAGGTGGGGAGCCCGGCATGAACGTGCGAGAACTCGCGATGGAGACCAGTGCGCTGCTCGGCAGGCACATCCGGCATCTGTTGCGGATACCGGAGAAACTGCTCAGCCTCACCATGATGCCGGTGGCCTATGTGGTCATCTTCGGGGTGCTGTTCGGCAGCGCGATGTCCGTGCCCGGGGTGGATTATCTGGACTACCTCATGGCCGGGATCCTCGCGCAGACCATGCTGATGAACGTGTCCGGGACCGCCCTCGGGGTGGCCGACGATCTCGCGGGCGGGATCGTGGACCGGTTCCGCTCGCTGCCGATCGGCGCCGCGCCGGTGATGATCGCGCGCACCACCTCGAATCTGTTGCTGTCCCTGACTTCCGCGGCCGCGATGGCGCTGATCGGATTCGCCATCGGCTGGCGGGTGCACACCAATGTGCTCGCGGTGCTCGCCGGGTTCGGCATCCTCGCGCTGCTCGGCCTGACCATGGCCTGGCTCGGCGCGCTGCTCGGCCTCGCGCTGCGTTCCCCGGAGGTGATCACCCCGGTCGCGTTCGTGATCGTCGCGCCGATCACCTTCCTGTCCAACGCGTTCATCCCGCTCGGCAAACTGCCCGGCTGGCTGCAGGCGGTGTGCGCGTGGAACCCGGTCAGCGCGGTCATCGCGGCCTGCCGGGATCTGTTCGGTAACGCGGGATCCGCGGCACTGCGCGGAATGAGCGTGTTCGGCAGCGCGCCGATCCCCTGGGCGCTACTGCTGACCGTGCTGCTCCTGGCCATCTTCGCCCCGCTGACCACGCGGGCCTACCGTTCGGCGGTCGCGCGATGATGCGGGTACCCGTCGCCGGAACCGAGCTGCTGGCGAGCCAGGACGCCGAACTGCACGGCCTGGTGTACGCCGAATGGGAGCGCGCCGAACGCAGCATCGCGCTCACCACGACCGCATCCGTGCTGGAATCCAGTGTCGGCGCCGCGATGGGCGCGCTGACCTATGTCGGCCCGAGCACCGACCGGATCGAACAGCTCGCCAAAGACCGGGCACTGCGCGGATTCCGCACCGGCCGGGTGGTGATCACCTCGGCAACACCCGCCGAAGCGGCCGCGCGGGAAGGCAGCGTCACCGATATCAGCGTCACCGACATCTCGGACACCGCGCTCGGGGTGCTCACCGGGAACGCGGAGCTCCCCGAGAACGGAACCGCGGTACTGGCCATGGATTCCGCGCTCGGCGGCCCACGGGCAACCCTGGTGCTCGGCGGGCACGCGGACCATCCCGAGGTGCCCGCCCCGGTGCTCGCCGGGATCGCCCGCGCCCTGGACGCCGCGACCGGGGAACGGGGCATCGCGGCGGCACGGGCCGTGCTCGACAACGCCGCGCACCTGGACGAGCAGCTGCGCGCACTCGGCCGCGACTGTGCCCGCTCCTCCGCGGTGCCGTTCACCGATCTGGTCACCGAGGACGCCGAAACAGCCGCCCGCAGGCTCGCCGAGGTGAACATCCTCGCCGAACCGGCCGGTACGCACCTGCGGCTCGGCACCGCCGCGGTGACCAGACGCGGATTCGGGCCCGGCGAGATGTGCCAGCTGGCCGCGCTCATCCACACCTGGCTCGGCGGCTCCGGGGCGCTGTTCACCACCGGGGCCGAGGTACTGCGGCTCGCCCGGCAGTTCCCCCTCTTCTCGATAAGTCCCAGTCCGGCCACTCCACGGAGCGTGTCCGCATGACCGATCGCCAGCTGCTGCGCGGGATCACCGAGTTGCGTGCCGCGATGATCGAGACCCCGGTCGTCGCCCTCTCGCACGAGCTCGACCTGTGGGCCAAACTCGAATACGAGAATCCGAACGGCAGTTCCAAGGACCGTTCCGCGTACTGGATCCTGAAGTCCGCCGTCGAACGCGGCGAAATCACCAGGGACAGCACCATCGTCGAGTCCTCATCGGGGAATTTCGCGATCTCCCTGGCGAACTTCTGCTCCCGGCTCGGCATCGAGTTCATCCCGGTGATCGATCCGAATGTGAACGCGACGACCGAACGCTTTCTGCGCAAGACCTGCCGCCGGGTGGAGAAAGTGACCGAACGCGATGCCAGCGGCGGATTCCTGAGCACCCGGCTGGCCGCGGTGCAGCGGCTGCGCACCGAGCTCGACCCGGTGTACTGGCCGAACCAGTACGCCAACCTCGACGCACTGTTCGCGCATTACCGGCTCACCGGCGGAGAACTGTGCGCACAGCTCGACCGGCTCGACTACCTGTTCGTCGGGACGAGCACCTGCGGCACGATCAGCGGGCTCTCGTTGCGGGTGAAACAGGAGTTCCCGCAGGCGAAGGTGATCGCCGTCGATGCCTCGGGGTCCGCCATTTTCGGGGACACACCGGGAAAACGGCGGCTGCCCGGGCTCGGTTCGAGCATGCGCCCACCGCTGTGCGAGCACGCCCTCGTCGACGAGGTGATGCTGGTGCGCGAACAGGACGCGATCCGCGGCTGCCACGAACTGTTGCGCACGCACGGAATTCACGCGGGCGGTTCCACCGGAAGCGTGTACGCCGCGCTCAATGAGTATTTCAGTCCTGGAGAACAGGCCAGCGTTGCTTTCCTGTGCGCCGATCGGGGCCGCGCCTATGCCGACACCGTCTACGATCGCGCCTGGGTGCGCGAGCAGTTCGGCTTCGACCCGCACCTCGAATTGACCCCATCCGCATGAAGGAGCCATTGTGACCGAAAAACCGTTCCTCGTCGTCGGCGGCCCGGAGATCTCCGCCGAGATCGAGGCGGACCGCCCGGGCTGTCTCGAGGTGATCCGCGCGGGTTATCTCGCGCACGAGGATCAGCAAAGCGTGTTGCCGCACAGCAGTTTCCTGCGGTTCCCGCACCGGGAATCGGACCGGATCATCGCGCTTCCCGGTTATCTGGGCGCCGAGTTCGACGTCGCCGGGATCAAGTGGATCGCCAGTTTCCCCGGCAACACCGCGAACGGGATTCCGCGCGCCTCGGCCGCGCTGCTGCTCAACGACTGCACGACCGGTTATCCCTTCGCCTGCCTCGAAGCCTCGGTGATCTCCGCCTCGCGCACCGCGGCCTCTGCCGTGCTCGGCGCGGAAGCCCTTACCGGGCAACGGAAAGCGAGCACCATCGGGTTCATCGGAACCGGACTGATCGCGGAGAACATCCGCCGGTTCTTCCGCGATCTGAACTGGCAGCTCGGGGAATTCCTGCTCTACGACCACAGCGCGGACGCCGCGCGCCGGTTCGCCGCGGACTGCGCGGCCGACGGCGCCGGTGAGGTGCGGATCGCGGACAGCGCCGAACAGGTGTGCGCGCAGAGCGATCTCGTCGTGCTCGCCACGGTCGCCGGAACCCCGCACATCCACGACCCGGAACTGTTGCGGCACAACCCCGTCGTCCTGCACGTCTCGCTGCGCGATCTGGCCCCGGAGCTCATCCTCGGCGCCTTCAACATCACCGACGATGTCGACCACGCCGTACGCGAGCGCACCTCGCTGCACCTGACCGAACAGCGCACCGGAAACCGGGAGTTCGTGCACGGCACCCTGGCCGAACTGCTCACCGGGCGGATCGAGCGACCGGCCGGGCAACCGGCGATCTTCTCCCCGTTCGGGCTCGGCGTGCTCGACCTGGCGCTGGGCAGCTGGGTGCACCGGACGATCACCGAACGCGGTGGCGGGACGGCGGTGGAGAACTTCTTTCCAGGCCGGCCCAGTGTTCCAGGGGTGCCCGCATGACCGAGTACACCGTGGTGGTCAACGATGAGGACCAGTACTCCACCTGGCCCGCGGACCGGGAACCGCCCGCGGGCTGGTCCCGCACCGGACCCCGGGGCAGCAAACAGAACTGCCTCGCCTATATCGACCGGGTGTGGGACAACGTGCTCCCGAGGAGCCTGCGGGACTGATCCGCCAGGTACGCTGCCGCCATGTCAGCCACATCCTGGGATGTTCACCGGCTGCCGCGCGCCGAACACCGGAACTTCCTCGTCACCGGCGCCAATGCGGGGATCGGCTATTTCGTCGCCGAACAGCTGGCCAGTACCGGCGCGACCGTCCTGCTCGGCAGCCGGAACACCGCCAAAGCGGAGGCGGCGATGGGCACCATCCGGTCCCGGGTCCCCGGGGCGCGCCTGCGCCACGTTCCGCTGGACCTCGGGGACCGCGCCTCGATCGAAGCAAGCATCACCACATTGGGGGTCACCGCGCTCGACGCGATCGTCTGCAATGCCGGTGTGCTGCTCGAACAACCGGAACGGCAGGTCACCGGGGAAGGCAACGAGCTGATGTTCGCCACCAACCACCTCGGGCATTTCGCGCTCGTCGGCCTGCTCACCCCGCTGCTGGAGGCGGCGGAGGCGGGCCGGGTGGTCACCACCGGGAGCCTCGTCGCCGGTTCGGCGAAGTTCGATCCGGCCGATCCGCAGAGCACCCGTGATTACCAGAGCAAACGCGCCTACGCCCGGTCGAAACTGGCGCAGATGCTGTTCGGCTTCGAACTCGACCGCAGGCTGCGCGCCGCGGGCAGCACCACGCTCAGTACGGTCACCCATCCGGGCGGTGCGCTCGATTCGCTCACCCCCGCGCGCCCGCCGGTGCACGAGCCGACGACCGGGCAGCGGCTGCGCGGCCTGCCCGCGGCCCTGATGCTGCACGGTAAACAGGCCGCCGCCCAGGCCGCCGTCCGCGCCACCCTCGACCCCGCGGTGCGCGGCGGGCAGCTGTGGGCCCCGCGGTGGTTCGGGCTGCGCGGGAACCCCCGGCAGCTCCCGGTGCGCGGTACCTTCGCCGACCATGCGCTCGCGGACCGGCTGTGGACGTTGAGCGCCGAGCTCACCGGGATCGACGTGTTCGGCTGAGCGTCAGACACACCCGGCGACGCGGTCCCGGTCCGGAACCCCGGCCCGCGCCCCCTCCGCGGTGCAGGACAGGCTCGCGGCAGCGGCGGCGAACCGCGCGGCCTCGTGCGCGGGGACACCCCGTTCGAGTTCGGCGAGATAGCCGCCGGTGAAACAGTCCCCGGCGCCCGTGGTGTCCCGCACCGCGACCTCGAGCGCCGGACCATTCCACTGCCGCCCATCCGGGGCGTAGAGCCGCCAGCCCCGCGCACCCTCGGTGAGCACCACCGTGGTGCCGTACTCCACCGCGGCCGCGCCCGGTTCGGCGCCCAGCAGGGCGAGCTGTTCCGCGCTCAGCACCACGTGTTCGGCGGCGAGCAGCGCGGCACCGGCCGCATCGGGATCCTCGCAGCCGTCCAGATCCACGGCGAGGCGGACATCCGGTGCGGCGCGCACCAGCGCAGCGGCCCACGGGAACCGGTACCCGTCGAGATAGAGCAGATCGCCATCCGCCATCCGCTCCAGCACCCACTGCAGGTGTGCCTCGGTGACCGCATCGTCCTGGCTGATGATCGAGCGGTCCCCGTCCGGGCCGACGAGCACGATCGCGGTGGTGAGCTCCCCGTCCCGCGCGGTCCAGGACACGTCGGCCCCGGCACGCTCGAGCTCGGCGAGAAAGGCCTCGCTGAGCGGATCGGGGCCGAGCACCCCGGCGAACCGCACCTCGGCGCCCATCCGCGCGGCGGCGAACGCGGCGTTCGCGCCCATACCACCGTCCCGGCGCCGCAGCGCACGCGCCTGCACCCGCGCACCGGGGCCGGGCAGCGCGGGCAGGTACACCGTCACATCGTTGTTGGCGTAGCCGCAGAAGACGATCACGGAACCAGCCTAACCATAGATGACCCATTGACCAAACGTCATGACGTTTGTATGTTCGATTCATGGCGTGGCATGACGAAGACCTGGTGGACGGACCGGTGCCCAAGTGGCACCAGATCGCCGAGCTGTTGCGCTCCTGCATCACCGCGGGCGAGTTCGCTCCCGGGGACGCCCTGCCCTCGGAAACCCTGCTCACCAGGCAGTTCGGCATCAGCAGGACCACCGCACGCAGCGCGCTCAACGAGCTGGAGCACGACCAGCTGGTGAGCAGGCGTTCCGGACAGGGCACGATCGTGCTGCCCCCCAAGGTGGAGCAGCCGCTGAACCTGCTGGCCTCGTTCTCCGACGATATGCGCGCCCGCGGGCTGACCCCCGGATACCGGCTCTCCGAGGTCAGTGTGGCCTCCGCGCCCGCCGAAGTGGCCAAGGAGCTCGGACTCAGCGAGGACGAACAGGTCGTGCACATCGACCGGGTGCTGCTCGCCGACGGGGAACCGATCGCCTCCAGCGCATCCTGGCTCTCCCCGCGGGTGGTGGCCACCGACAACGCCCCGGCCCCGGAAACCCTCGACGCGTCCTCGCTCTACCAATGGATCGAGCGCGAGACGGGCACCCGGATCAGTTCCGGTGAGGAATACATCGAAGGCGCGGTCGCCGACCCGAAACTGGCCAGGCGGCTCGCCGTGCCCAAGGGCGCGCCGATCCTCATCGCACGGCGGCGCTGCGTGAGCGCCAGTGGTGAACCGGTGGAGTCCGCGGTGATCACCTACCGCGCCGACCGCTACCGGTTCCGGATCGAGCTCGCCCGCCCATGACCCTGCTGACCCGATACGGCCCTTCCCTCCGCTGCGACCTCGGCTCGACTTCTCACTCGTTCCGGGACTCGGTCGCCAAGGCTCCCTCGCGTCCTCGCTCGATCGGTGCCTTCGCGGCATCACTCGCTGGCGCTCGCTGCGATGCTCAGGAAGGACCGCCTCTCGTGACCGAGCTTGCGAGGTCACCGTGGGATACAGAACCGCCGGTCACGAGGCCGACGAGCGCCAGCGAGGAGGATTCGTGACCGCGCTCTTCGTCGGGGACACCGTTTTCGATACCACGATCCGGGTCGGCCATCTACCTGCCGCGGACGAGAAGGTCGTCGCGGCCGAGCTCGCCGACTCCATCGGTGGCGTGGTCACCAATGCCGCCGTCGCCTGCCGCCGCACCGGGCTGCCCACCCGCCTGGTGACCGCGATCGGCACCGACACCGCGAGCGCGGAATGTCTCGTCCAGGGCCGCGAGCTCGGCATCGAGTTCTGCCCGGAAACCCTGACCGGGCCGGCGAACCGGGCGATCATCGCGCTCGCGGGCGATGGGGAGAAGCAGCTCATGCTCGCACCCGGGGTACGGATGTACCCATCGGCGGGCAGCTGCGCGGAACTCCCGTTCGAGGACGTCGGCTGGGTACACACCGCTATCTACGAACCCGAGGCAGCGCGCGTGCTGCTGGCCCGCTGCGCGGAATCCCGAGTGCCCTGGTCCATCGACCTGGAACCGGCGACCTTCCCCTCGGGCATCACGGAACTGGCCGCACATCTGGACGGCGCCGCGGTGGTGTTCTGCAATACCCGTGCGGCGCAAGCGATCGGGCCGGATCCGCTGGAGACACTGCTCGGCATGGGGGTACAGGCGGTGGTGTTCACCGACGGCGCGCGCGGCGCCCGCTGGTGCACCCGCACGGAACGGTTTTCGGTTCCGGCTCCCGCCGATGCGCCACCGGTCGTGGACACCACCGGAGCCGGGGACTGCCTCGCGGGCTCGTTCATCGGGCTGTACTGCGAATCCGCCGATCCCGAGGCCGCGCTGGACTACGCGGTGCGGGCCGCATCGCGCAGCTGCGCGGTGTTCGGCGGGCACCGCTCCTATGCGAGCAGGGAGGAACTGTCATGACACTGCTCAGCGGGGAAACCGAGGTCTTCCAGGCGGCGCACGACGGCCGATGTGCCGTGGTGTTCCTGGCAAAACGGCACAGTCTTGCCGAACGGCACGGTACTGGTGATCCGAGTGCGGTACTCGCTGAGCTGGATCGCTTACGGGACAAGGGATGGCTGCTCTCGCTCGATCGGATCCTCGATGCGCAGGCGAACGAGCCCTCGGTCTACGCGACGGGTTTCACCCACGACGTGGACTTCGCCGGGATGTTCGAGGCACCGAGCCAATCGGCGGCGCACGCGGGAATCACCGCGCTGGAACGGGCCGGCTGGACGCGGCTGCTACGCACCGAATGGCTCACCGGGCCACGGGAATTCCTGCCGGTGATCAGCCCGGCCTCGCGCGGAACCCGGGACGAGTGGGGATTCTTCGCACTCTGGAAATGGAACGCGGCCTGGCAGGCGGCGAGCGAGGAACAGCGCCGCGAATACGACCTGGAATGCGATATCGCCTTCGCCTCCGATGTGCGCGCCGGGGCCGCGATCGCCGGGCGGCACCGGCTGGACGCCGCGAGCGAATGGGACCACATCGGCGTCTGGCGGATTCCGGGCGCGGACATGCTCGACGCGGCCATGCGCGAACACGACCGGGTCGCGGATTTCAAGTTCACCACCTCCCGCCACTACCTCGGCAGGCGGATCCCGTTCGAGAAAGCCATCACCGGAGAGAACGCATGAACGAATACGTCTGGCTGCACTATCTGCTCCCGCGCACCGCATGGTACGAACTCGAAACCGCCGACCGGGAGCGCTACGAACGGGAATTCGAGCGGCTGCGAGACGTTTCCGTGCAGCACGGCGCGCGGTTCTCCGGCCGGGTCCACATCCGCGGGCAGGGCGACTACTCACAGGTGGAGATCTGGTCTTTCCCCAGCGCCGAAGCCGCATTCGAACACTGGTCCCGCCTGGTCTCCGGCGGATACACGAAGTGGTTCGAATTCGCCAACCAACTCGGCACGGCCGAGCAGAACGAAAGGAACAAATGAGCAACGAACTCGGTGTCTTCCCGCCGAAGGAATCGGCACTGAACACGATCTTCGGCACCGACCGCGTGGTGATCGGGGTCGTGCACTGCCGCGCCCTTCCCGGTAGCCCGCACTACCGCGGGGAACCCGTCGCGGACCTGATCCGGTTCGCCGTCGAGGAGGCCGAGGCCTACCGGGACGGCGGGGTGCACGGGCTGATCGTGGAGAACGCCTGGGATCTGCCCTTCCCCAAACCGGAGCACCAGGGTTTCGAGACCGCGGCGAACCTCGCGGTGATCGGTGACCACGTGCGCGAACAGGTCGGGCTCCCGGTCGGGGTGAACGTGCTCGCGAACGGGGCACACTGCTCGATCGCCGCGGCACAGGCGGCGCAGGCACCGTTCGTCCGGATCAACCAATGGGTGAACGCCTACGTGGCGAACGAGGGTTTCATCGAGGGCGCCTCGGCCACCGCGACCCGGTACCGCTCCACCCTGCGCGCCGAGCATCTGAAGGTGTTCGCCGATGTGCACGTCAAGCACGGTTCGCACTCGATCATCGCGGATCGCTCGCTCGCCGAACAGACCGAGGACAACGAGTTCTTCGACGCGGATGTGCTCATCGCGACCGGCGGGCGCACCGGAGACGAGGCCGCGGAGGGCGAGATCAGCGGGATCCGCGCGGCCTCGGACCTGCCGGTGATCATCGGCTCCGGAATGAACCAGGGCAACGGCAAACGGCTGCTTTCCCTGTGCCACGGCGCGATCGTGGCCTCCGCGCTCAAGGAGAACGAGCGCTGGTGGGGCCGGGTGGACCGGGCCAAGGTGCGCGAGTTCACCAAGCAGGCCGAGCAGGCGGGTTACCAGCTGCCATGACCGAAGCACCACTGAGCGCGCGGTTGCGCGCGGAGAATTCCGGAACCTGGCAGGCCGCGCTCGGTATGCGGTTCGTCGAGGAGGTCAGCGCGGACACGATCCCGGACGCGGTCTTCGCCCGCTATCTGGTCTTCGAACGAGAATTCGTGGACACCGCCGCCCGGCTGTGCGGGGCGGCGGTCCGCGAGGCCCCGAACGCGCGCGCCCTTTCCGGGCACAGCACCGCGCTGCACAACCTGGTGACCGAGCAGTACGACTACTTCAGCAAAGCACTGGCCGATATCGGTGGTGCGCCGGAGGTGAGCGCGGCCGCCCAGGAACAGGCAGGCGGGCTGACCGAGGTGGTACTGGACATCGCCGACACCTACGGCTATCCGGGCATCGTCACCGGCATGTACACCGCGGAATCCCTGTACGGGCAGTGGTGTGCCACCGCGGCGCGCACACCCTCGCAGCGCGGTCCGATCGCCGACTGGGTCGCGCTGCACACCAGGGAGCCGTTCCTCACCCAGGTGCGCTTCCTCGCCGCGGAGATCGACGCGCTCGAGGTCCTGCCGGAGACCGAGCGCGAACTGCTCGGCGTGTTCGGCCACACCCTCGAAGCGGAGATCGCCTTCCACGAGGCGGCATACCAGTGAGACCGGAGACGAGCCGACTCGAATAGGTGAAATTCCCTTGGCGGACAAGGGGTCGGCTCATCGGAGGCCGGTTTGGTATCCACCGGCACAGTCGAGACTGAGCCACCGGCTCACCAGTAGTACACAGGAAGGTGGAGCAATGTCGCACACCGGCGAACGGGCGGCGACCGGTCCGGAAACCAATCAACTGGGCGGTTTTCTCGATCGGGTCGGAATCCCGCCGACACTGGCACTCGGTTATCTGGCGCTCGGCCTCTTCATGATCGGCGACGGCGTCGAGCAGGGTTACCTCTCGGCGATGCTCACCGATCAGGGGTTCGGCGCGAACCGGGTCGCGCTGATGTTCACCATCTACGGTGTCACCGCGGGGATCGCGGCCTGGATGGCCGCCGCACTCTCCGATGTGTTCGGCCCGCGCAAGCTCATGCTCGCCGGGGCGGGGATCTGGGTCGCCTTCCACGTGTTGTTCGTGGTGTTCGGCGTGGACCAGCACTCGAATGTGTTGCTGCTGCTCTGTTATGGGTTGCGCGGATTCGGCTATCCGCTGTTCGCCTACGGTTTTCTGATGTGGGTGGTGCGCACCGCGCGGCCCGCGAAGCTCGGCATGGCGGTCGGCTGGTTCTGGTTCGCCTATATCGCCGGGTTCTCCACGCTGAGCCCGCTGATCGCGAAGGCCAGCATCGCGCTGATCGGGCCGCAGCACACGCTGTGGGCCGCGCTGGTGGTGATCGTGCTCGGTGCGGCGATCGGGTTCGCGGTGCGCGCGCCCGGCGGCGATCGACCGGTCGATCGGCCCGAGACGAACCCGATCCGCGGCCTGGTACAAGGGGTCTCGTTGCTCTGGCAGGAACCCAAGGTCGCCGTCGCCGGGATCGTCCGGGTGATCAACGGGGTCTCCCAGTTCGGCTTCCCGGTGTTCCTACCGGTGTATTTCACGCACTCCCTCGGCTTCCCGCTCGGCGACTGGCTGACCATCTACGCGGTGATGTACCTCGTCAACCTCGGTTGCAACCTGCTCGCCGGATACTGGAGCGACCGGTACGGGGTGAACACCGTGTTGCGCTGGATGGGCTGTGTGGGGTGCGCGGTCACCACGGTCGCCTTCTACTACGTGCCGACCGCGACGCACAGCTTCTGGCTCTCGCTGATCATCGGCAGCCTGTTCTGCGCCTGCCTCGCCGGGTTCGCCCCGATGTCCGCGCTCATGCCGAAGCTCGCGCCGAAGCGCACCGGTGCGGCGATGGCCGGGCTGAACCTCGGCGCCGGGCTGGGCACCGCGGCCGGACCCGCACTTGTCGGGCTGTGCCTGACCCCGCTCGGCGTGGAAGGCGTGATGTGGGTGTTCGGCGCCTGCTATCTGATCGGCGCCGCGCTGACGGTGTTCCTCAAGCCCCGGAAGCAGCCCGTGTGACCAGCCGCCGTCCACCGGGAGCACGGTCCCGGTGGACGCGAGCGGGGCGCCGCGCAGCAAGAAGTTTCCCCCGCGGTGGCCTCGTAATCCTCCCCGGCGGTGCGCACGGCTATTCCGGGGTACCCGCAGCGGTGACCGTGGCCAGCACCCGGTGGAACGCGTCCCGGTCGGTTTCGCTGACGTTCTCGAACAGTTCCCGGTCGAGCCGCTCGATGGCACCGACCAGGATCCCCGCGGCCGCGTGCCCCTCCTCGGTGACCGAGAGGGTGACCTGCCTGCGGTTGGCGGTGCCGCGCTGACGGCGGCAGTACCCGAGGCCCACCAGCTGATCGGCGAGCCTGCTGACCGCCTGCTTGGTGGTGTCCAATCGGCGCGCGAGCTCCCCGACCGTCCCCGATCGCCGTGCCAGCGCGATGAGCAACCAGTTCGCCACCGGCGGGACGGGACTGAAGTCATCCGCGATGAGTGCCCTGCGCAGTGCCTCCCGATACCGCCGCAGCACCATGACGAGCTGTTCGGGCGCGGTGTTCGACGGGAATTCCTCGACTGCTTCGCTCATGTGGCCATGCTAACGGAATCGACAAGAAGGTCGCATCCAGAGACAGTCTCGTTTGTTGACGATCATCCGGAGTCGCGGGTACCGTCGATCCGGCGAGGCGTCCCACACCGAGAGGATGCGGCCGATGTCCAGAACCCGTACTCCAGTGGCCTTGTGCGCGACCGCCGTCCTGCTCGCGGTCGCCGGGTGTTCCGGAACCTCGATCGCCAACACCGCCGAGACCGGTTCCGCGCGCCCGAACATCGTATTCGTGCTGACCGACGATCTGTCCATGAACCTGCTGCCCTATATGCCGCACGTGCAGCAGATGCAGCGAGAGGGCATGTCGTTCTCGAACTATTCGGTGACCGATTCGCTGTGCTGCCCTTCCCGGTCCTCGATCTTCACCGGGCGGTTCCCGCACGACACCGGCGTGTTCACGAACTCCGCGCCGGACGGCGGTTATCCCGTGTTCCAGCAGCACGGCGAGGAAAACCGAACCTTCGCCACGGCATTGCAGGACAAGGGTTACCGGACCGCGATGATGGGCAAGTACATGAACGAGTACCCGGTACCGAAGAAGGTGACCGGCAAAGCCCTTCCGCCACCGCCGGGCTGGGACGAATGGGATGTGGCCGAGAACGGGTACCCGGAGTTCGGCTACACCATGAACGAGAACGGGCAGCTGGTGCACCACGGGAAGAAATCGAAGGACTACCTCACGGATGTGGTGTCCCGTAAGGCGAACTCCTTCGCGAAGTCCGCGGCGCAGGACCGGCAACCTTTCCTGCTGGAGACCGCGACCTTCGCCCCGCACGGCCCGTACACCCCGGCACCCCGGGACGCCGACAAGTTCCCCGGACTGCAAGCACCACGCGGACCGGCGTTCAACCAGCTGCCCACCGATGCCCCGCCCTGGCTGGCAAACCGGGAACCCCTTCCCCGGCAACGGATCCAGAAGATCGACAGGGACTTCCGCAAACGGGCGCAGTCGGTGCAGGCCGTGGACGCCATGATCGGCCGACTGCAGCAGACCCTGCGGGCCACCGGGCAGGACAAGAACACCTACTTCGTGTTCAACTCGGACAACGGTTTCCACATGGGCGAGTACCGGCTCGCGTCCGGCAAGCAGACCGCGTTCGACACCGATGTGCGGGTGCCGCTCGTGGTCACCGGCCCCGGAGTGCCCGCGGGCCGCACCACTTCCGCCACCGCCTCCAATATCGACCTCGCCCCCACCTTCGAATCCCTCGGCGGCGCGACTCCCCCTCCGGAGGTGGACGGCCACAGTCTCGTCCCGCCACTGCACGGGCAGAATCCGCCCGGCCGACCGGACACCGCCCTCGTCGAGCATCACGGACCGGACACCGACCCGAAGGATCCCGACTATCCGGCCAAGGGCAGCGGCAATCCGCCGAGTTATGCCGCGATCCGCACCGGGGCGTTCACCTACACCGAATACGACAACGGCGCCAAGGAATACTACGACCACCGCCGCGATCCCGGCCAGCTGCACAACACCTACGACACGCTGCCCACCGCAACGCGGGAGCGGCTGCACCGGCAACTGACCGCACTGCGTCAGTGCCACGGCACGCAGAGCTGCACCGCGGCGGCCCGGACGGGCTGACTCACCGACGGGAAGCGCGTGGGAAGCCGTTCGGAAGTCCCGCGGCCGAGACTGGCCGGGCAAGGGGGCGACCAGGAGGACGGCGATGACAGACGACGAGGCCGCGCGGATGGACGCCGCGTGGCAGAAACTCGCACGGGTTCGCGAGAATGCGCAGGCCACCAAGGATGTTCTGGGCAAGGAGCTGCCCGCGATCTCGGTCGAGGGTGAGTCCCCGGACGGCGCGGTGCACCTGACGGTGAACGTCGACGGAGTGCTGACCGAGCTGCGCCTCGGCGAACAGGTCAGAAAAATGGCACCGGAGCGGATCGCCGAGGCGGTACTGCGGACCTATGCCGAGGCACAGCGCACCGCGGCACGCCAGGCCGCCGAATTGCTGCGCCCGTTCGGCGGCAGCACCTATCTGCAGGACCGGTTCGCCTGGCGCCAGGAATTCGCACCGTACACGGAACCCGAGCCCGAACCGGTGGACCTGGATGCGCTGTCCCCGACCGTACTGCGCAGGGAGTGGTGAGATGAGCAACGGATTTCACGCCGACGTCGAGGAGCTGCGCTATGCGGGCAAAAGCGACCTTCCCAAGGCGCTCGACGACCTGGAGACCGCGCGACGGCAGCTGATCAAGGCCACCGAGGAGGAGAACACGGCATTCCGCTCACACAACCCGGACCTGTGTGCCCGCGCCTTGGCCGGATGGCAGATCACCGCGGAGGCGATGATCAAGCTGCTGCACGACGATCACGAAAACCTCGATCTGGGCAGGGAAGCGATCCTGGAGATCGCCAAGCGGTACGCCGCCGCCGAACGCGATTCGGCCGAAGCATTGCACAAGCACCAGCGATGACGCGGAGGTAGACAACCATGGGTGTACTCGTTCCGGTCGGTGCTTCCTGGCCGACAGAGGTCGAGGCCTGGGCCGATGAATGGCGCAGGACCGCACGTGAAGTGGTCACATCCGAGCTCGTCCCGGTCGGACAGTTGGCGCTGCCCGACCGGCTGTACCAGTCGATCATGCGGTTCGCGGTACCGGAGGACTTCGAAGCCAGCGCGACCATGGCGGAGTTCGTGCACCAGGCCAAGCTCGCGGTCGCCAGGCACCGGGAGAGCGGGCTGGACGATACGGTGGCGACCCTCGCCGCCTGGCAGGGTGACGCGGCGGACGGGTTCCGGCACTATCTACAAACGATGCGCGATGCGGTCCACCTGATGGAACTCCTGTTGACCGATCAGCAGACAACGCTGGAGAACTACAACAAGCTGCTCGACGCGATGAAGCAGGACTTCCACGACACGATGGACGCGGCCGCGGACGGACTGGACAAGGCTCAGATGGCCGAGGAGTCCGCCGAGGCACACATTTGCACCGCGATCGCCAACGCCACCTCGTCCTTCGAGGGCTCCCCGGCCGCGCTGTTCACCGGGGCCGTGACTGTCTATCTCGATTGGAAGAACGTCCAAGGCAAGCCCGAAGTGCTCGAGTCCTTCGCGAACGTGCTCGACCAGCTCCATGACGGGACCACTGCGGAGATGGACCGCATCGCCCGGGCTTTCAAGATCACCGAACAGAACATCCTGGACAACGGCGCACTGCTGCGCCCGCCCCGTCCGACGCTGGTGACCGACAAGCGGTTCGATCCGGACGATTTCTCTTCCCGGTCCCCCGGCGCCGAACGGGTGGAACACCGGGCCTCGCACAAAGACCTCGTCGCGGAACCGAAGGATTCGCAAGACCCGGACCAGGAATCCGCGAACGGTATCCACACCTAGCGCTGTGCTGGACAACTGTGCCGAATAAAGAACTATCGGGACATTTCTCGCGTTCCTGACGGTTTCGGTTCGGCGGAACCGCACGGCTCGGCATCGCGTCCAAGGCCGGGCCGTTCGCCGAACACGAATCGAGGTCCCATGCTCGCCGCCGACCATCCGCGCTATCGGCTACTCGGTCCCGTCGGCGCGGACGGGCCGGGCGGACCGATCCGGCTCGGCGGACCGAAACAGCGCGCGGTGCTCGCGGCGCTGCTGCTGCGCGCGAACCAGGTCGTTCCCGAAACGCAGCTGTTCGACCTGGTCTGGGGCGAGCAACCGCCGCCGAGCATCCGCGGCAGACTGCAGGTGTACATCTCGGAACTGCGCAAGCGCCTCGGCAGGGAGGTCATCGACAGGGAACCGGCCGGGTACCGCATCACGGTGCACCCCGGGGAACTCGACCTGCACCGCTTCGATCGGCTGGTGGAACAAGCGAAAGTCCGCCAGACGGCGGGCGAGTACGCCGCGGCCGCCGCATGCCTGCGCCAGGCACTCACCCTGTGGGACGGCGAAGCGCTCGGCGGCACCACCGAAACCCTCACCGGCGCCGAACTGCCCGCGCTCGAACAACGACGGCTGGTCACCCTGGAGGAGTGTTTCGAGGCCGAGCTCGCCGCCGGAGAACATGCGGCGATCCTCGGCGAACTGCGCACTGCCACCGGTCGGTACCCGTTCCGGGAACGGTTGTGCGGGCTGCTCATGCGGGCACTGCAGCGCAGCGGACAGGCCACCGCGGCACTGGCCGTGTACCGGGAAACGCGCAACCGACTGCGTTCCGAGCTCGGCATCGAGCCCGGAGCGGAACTGCGCGCGATACAGGCCGGTGTGCTCGGCGGCGAGCCGGAGAAGCCGGTCACCATGCCGATTCGCCCGATTCGCCCCGCCGAACTGCCCGCGCGGGTGCGCGGGTTCACCGGACGGGCCGAACAGCTCGCCGCCCTGAACGCCCAGCTCGCCGAGGACGGCACCGGGCTGTGGGTACTCAGCGGCACCGGCGGGATCGGCAAGACCACGCTCGCCGTGCACTGGGCGCATTCGATGCGTGCCTGCTTTCCGGACGGGCAGCTCTATCTCGACCTGCGCGGCTACGACGCCGACCACGAGCCGCTCACCCCGGCCGTGGCGCTGGCGCACCTGCTGCGCGGTCTCGGGATCGACCCGCGTGCGGTTCCCACGAGCCTCGACGACCAGCTCCGGCTGTACCGCTCCACCATCGCGGACCGCGCCATGCTCGTACTGCTCGACAATGCGCGCGACACCGCCCAGGTACTCCCCTTGCTTCCGCCTTCCGGGACCACCGTGGTGACCAGCCGCAACCGCCTCGGTGAACTGGTGGCCCGCGCGGGCGCCCGCACCATCGCGCTCGGCCCACTGTCCGGAGTGGAGTCACGTGGACTGCTCAGCGGAGTGCTCGGCGCCGAGGTTGTGGCCGGGGAGCCGGACGCGGCGCGCGAGCTCGCCCGGCTCTGCGACGGTCTCCCGCTCGCGATGCGGATCGCGGCGGCCAAGGTACTCGCGCAGCCGCGCGGCACGCTCAGGGATGTCGCGGCCGAACTGTCCACGACGGACCCGATCGGCGGTCTCGTACTGGACGGCGCCGAGGAAAGCCCGGTGGCGACCACGTTCGCACTCTCCTATCTGGCGCTCGAACCGTTGTCCCGGCGGCTTTTCCGGCTACTCGGCCTGATCCCCGGCAACGATTTCACCGCGGACGCGGCTGCCGCGCTCGCCGGGATCGCGGTGGCCGAGGCGAATCGCCTGCTCGACCGGCTCGCCGCGGCACACCTGCTCGAATGCCACAGCAGGGGCCGGTACCACATGCACGACCTCGTCCGCTCCTATGCGGCCTGCCGGGCACACACCGAGGAGGACGAGATCGGGCGCGCCCGGGCCCGCGAGCGGCTCGGCCGGTTCTACCTGACGACCGCCGAGGCGGCTTGGCCGGTGGAACGCGCGGGCGCGGTCCGGCTCCCGGTCGGCACCCCGCGGGCGAGCGAGCACGCGCTGTCCTTTGTGGACAGCACGGCCGCGCTGGCGTGGTTGAGCACCGAACTCGGCAATCTCATCGCCGTCGCCACGACGGGTCCGCACGAGATCGCCTGGAATCTCGCCGAAGTGATCAGCGGATACGTCTCCACGAACGGTCACCAGGCACAGTGGCTCGCGGCCGCGCCCGTCATTCTCGACCGGGCACAGCGCAGCGGGGCGCACTCGGTCGCCGCGTTCCTGCGGCTGCGTTTCGGCGAGGCGTATTTCCGTTCCGGAGACCACGAGCACGGCATCCACCACCTGCGCGAGGCCGTCGCCGCCGGACGCGCGCAGCGCTGGCGGGAATGCGAGGCGGCCGCGCAGATCAACCTCGGCAACGCGCTCGAATGGACCGGAAGGCTCACCGAGGCGGTCGAGCACACCCTGGCCGCGGTCGAGCTCAACCGCGAGGTGGGCAATCCGGCCGGGCACAGCGCGGCCCTGAGCTCGCTCGGTTCGCTGTACCACAACCTCGGCAGGCTGCACGAGGCCGAGCGAAGCCACCGCGCGGGACTGGAGATCGCCGCCGGGCACCGGCTGGTCTTCTGGGAGGCGGCAAACCACAACGAGCTCGGCCTCGCGCTGCACGCACTCGGCGAATCCGGGCGGGCGATCGAGCACATCCGGCTGGCCGGTGAACTGCTCGCCGGGCTCGGCGCCAAGTTCGGCGGTGTGCACGTCCTGCTTACGCTCAGCAGGATCCACACCGAGACCGGGGTGTTCGAACCGGCCCGAGCCGAAGCGGAACGCGCCTGGGAACTGGCCGCCGCGGAGGACGACAAGCTGATACACGCCACCGCACTCATCGCGCTCGGCAGGGCCGAAACCGGCCTCGGCAGGCTCACCGTCGCCGAACGGCGACTGCGTCAGGCGTGCCGGGTCAGCGATGCCGCCGGATTCGGCTATCTCGGCGCGAGCGCGCGGCTCTGGCTCGCCGAGACGGCACTGGCCGCGACCGAATCCGGGACCGCCGCGGAACTCGCCGGACAGGCAGCGGATTGGGCCGGAGAGCACGGTTATCGCGTGCTGGGCGCCGATGCCGACGGCACCCTAGCCGCCGCGCTCGCCATGCTCGGTGAACCCGGCCCCGCGGCCACCGCCCGCGATCGGGCGACCACCTTCTGGCAGGAATCCGGGCACGTTCCCGGCAGCCACCGGCTCCAGCGTCTCCTCGCCGCGTGAATCCGGGTCCACTGGCCGCCTCCGACAAATCGCCAGGGCAGACGTGTTCGGGTCCGCGCTCTGTGGTAGACCTTCCCGCGGTGTGGCCTGGACCGTCTTTTTGGCGGGTTCCCACAACGGCACGGCCTCGGCGTGCGTCGAGCCGGACATGGTGTACCGCCCGGTAACGGGGCAGGCTTGGGGTCGAGGTACAGGCGATGCTCCGAGATCCGGACATCGCCTGCTACGTGTGTCGTTTCGGGAGGATCAGCCGGTGTTCAAGCGTGTCGCAATCGTCAACCGTGGGGAAGCCGCGATGCGGCTCATCCACGCCGTCCGGGATCTCCGTGCGGAAACCGGGACGCGGATCGAGACGGTCGCGCTCTACACCGACGCGGACCGTTCGGCGACCTTCGTGCGGGAAGCGGATCTGGCGTACTCGCTCGGCCCGGCCTCGGCGCGGCCGTACCTCGATCACGCGGTGCTCAAGCAGGCGCTGGTAGACACCGGGGCGGACGCGGCCTGGGTCGGCTGGGGTTTCGTCGCGGAGGACCCGGCCTTCGCCGAGGTCTGTGAGGAAGTCGGGGTCACGTTCATCGGGCCGAGCGCCGAGGCGATGCGCAAGCTCGGCGACAAGATCGGCGCCAAGCTGATCGCCGAGGAGGTCGGCGTCCCGGTCGCCCCGTGGAGTCGCGGCGAGGTCGCCGGCCTTGAGGAGGCGGTGCAGGCCGCGGACCGGATCGGCTACCCGCTGATGCTCAAGGCGAGCGCGGGCGGCGGCGGTCGCGGAATCCGCAAGGTCACCAGCGCCGAGGACCTCGCCGATGCCTATGAGCGCACCAGTTCCGAAGCGCTGCGTGCCTTCGGTTCCGGGGTGGTGTTCCTCGAACGGCTGGTCACCGGGGCCCGGCACGTGGAGGTCCAGGTCATCGCGGACGGCCAGGGCACCGCCATGGCGCTTGGCGTGCGGGACTGCTCGGTGCAGCGGCGCAACCAGAAGATCATCGAGGAATCCGCCTCCCCGGTGCTCGGCGAGGAACAGACTGCCGAGCTGAAGGCCTCGGCCGAGCGGCTCGCCGTCGCGGTCGGCTACCGGGGCGCGGCCACCGTGGAGTTCCTGTACCACCCCGGGGAGAAGCTGTTCGCCTTCCTCGAGGTGAACACCCGCCTGCAGGTCGAGCACCCGATCACCGAGAGCACCACGAGCACCGATCTGGTCAAGCTGCAGCTGCACGTGGCCTCCGGGGGCAAGCTCTCCGGCCCGCATCCGGTCGAGCTGGGGCACGCGGTCGAGGCACGGCTCAACGCCGAGGACCCGGACCGGGACTTCGCGCCCGCCCCCGGCCGGATCGCGAAGCTGACGTTGCCCGCGGGCCCGGGAATCCGGGTGGACACCGGGGTTTCCGAGGGCGACACCATTCCCGCCGACTTCGACTCGATGATCGCCAAGATCATCGCCTTCGGCCGGGACCGGGACGAGGCACTGGCCAGGCTCCGCCGCGCGATGGCCGAGACCACGGTGATCATCGACGGCGGCGCGACCAACAAGAGCTTCGTGCTCGATCTGCTCGACGCGCCGGAAGTGATCGACGCCAGCGCGGACACCGGCTGGATCGACCGGGTGCGCGCGGAGGGCCGCCTGGTCAGTCAGCGGCATTCGGCGATCGCGCTGACCGCGGCCGCCATCGAGGCCTACCTCGACGAGGAGACCGCCGCCCGCCAGCAGCTGCTGTCCTCCGCGTTCGGCGGGCGCCCGCAGGTGCGCAGGGAGAGCGGCCGTCCGCTGGACTTCAAGCTCCGCGGCGTCGGCTACCGGGTGACCGTGGTCCGGGTCGGCCAGAAGCGATTCCGGATCGGTATCTCCGCCGGTGGCGAGGTGCACCACGCCGATGCCGAGCTGGAGCGTTTCGACACGCACAGCGGCCAGATCACGGTCAACGGTCACCAGTTCCGCCTGGTCACCGGCACGCACGGGCCGATCCACCTGGTCGAGGTGGACGGGGTCACGCACCGGGTCAGCCGCGATGAGGGCGGCGTGGTCCGCTCGCCCGCTCCCGCGCTCGTGGTCGCCACCCCGCTCGCGGTGGGCGATGAGGTCGAGGCGGGGGCGCCGGTACTGGTGCTGGAGAGCATGAAGATGGAGACGGTGCTGCGCGCGCCGTTCAACGCCAAGGTCTCCGAACTCCCGGTCTCGGTCGGCAGCCAGATCGAGACGGGGGCCCCGCTGCTGCGCCTGGAACCGCTCGCCGATGACGAGGACGAGCAGGATTCCGGTGCTGGACAGAACTCGGGGGCCGAGGCCGAGATCGACCTGCCCGCCGAACCGGGAACGGTTTCCACCGAACAGCGCGTGGAGCGCGGCCTGCAGGACCTGCGCAGCCTGCTGCTCGGTTTCGACCTCGACCCGCACGATGAGCGCCGGGTACTCGACGACTACCTGGACGCGCGCAAGGCGGCCATCGCCGAAGACAAGCGTCCACTCGCCGAGGAACTCGGGCTCATCGACGTGTTCGCCGATCTCGCCGAGCTGAGCCGCAACCGGCCGAGCGGGGAGGACGGCGCGGAAAGCCATGTGCACAGCGCGCGGGAGAACTTCCACACCTACCTGCAAAGCCTGGACGTGGAACGGGCCGGGCTGCCGGAAACATTCCAGACGAAGCTGGCCAAGGCACTGAGCCGGTACGGCGTCACCGAGCTCGAGCACACCCCCGAGCTCGAGGCCGCGGTATTCCGGATCTTCCTCACCCAGCAGCGCTCCTCGGCGGACGCGGGTGCGGTCGCCGCCCTGCTGCGCGCCTGGCTGCAGGAGCCGCCGCCGGACGAATCGCTGCGCGAACCGGCGGGCCTGGCGCTCGAACGACTGGTCTCGGCCACCCAGGCCCGGTTCCCCGCGGTCTCCGATCTCGCGCGCGGTCTGGTGTTCGCCTGGTTCGGCCAGCCGCTGCTGCGCCGCATCCGGGCCCGGGTCTACGCCGATGTCCGCAGGCATCTGCGCCACCTGGACGCGAACCCGGAGGCACCCGATCGCGCCGAGCGCATCGCCGAGATGGTGCGCAGCACCGAACCTCTCGTGCGGCTGCTCGGCCAGCGCCTGGTGCGCATGGACGCCGAGCCCAAGGACAACACGGTCATGCTGGAGGTGCTGACCAGGCGCTACTACGGCAACAAGGGGCTCACGAACCTTCAGGTCAGCGAGAACGCGGGTGCCACCTTCGTGGCCGCCGACTACCCGGGTTCCCGGGTGGTGTCCTGCGCGGTGAGCTTCGACGGGCTCGGAGGGGCACTGCGCGGGCTCGCGGAGCTGGCCGGAACCGGTGAGGCCATCGACGCCGACATCTACCTGTCCTGGGAGAGCCGCCCGCAGGATTCGGATGCGGCGGTCGCGGCACTGCACGAGGTCATCGGCGCGCACCCGCTTCCGGACCGGGTCCGCAGGCTCACCACCACGGTCGCGGGCAGCGGCGGAGCGGTGATGCACCACCACTTCACCTTCCGCCCGTCCACCACCGGGATGAGCGAGGAACGGCTGATCCGGGGGCTGCACCCGTACATCGCGCAGCGGATGCAGCTGGAGCGGCTGAGCAAATTCGATCTCACCCGGCTGCCCTCCTCGGACGAGGAGGTGTACCTGTTCCAGTGCGTGGCACGGGAGAACCCGGCCGATGACCGGCTGGTCGCCTTCGCCCAGGTGCGGGACCTGACCGAACTGCGCGAGCACGACGGCAGGCTGATCGCGCTGCCCACCGCCGAGGACACCATCGACGCCTGCCTGGACTCGATCCGCCGCGCGCAGTCCCGGCGGGGCGACCCGAAGAAACGCTTCAACACCAACCGGATCGTGGTCTACGTGTGGCCGCCGAGCGATATCACCCGCGCGGAACTGGAGCGGATCACCGAACGCGTGCTGCCCACGACCGCGGGCGCCGGGCTCGAGGAGATCCTGTTCATCGCGCGGCAGCGGGACGCCGAAACCGGGGAGCTGACCAAGATCGCGGTGCGCGTGCGGTTCGACGCGACCGGACGCGCCGAACTCGATGTCGGTGCGCCCTCGAACGAGCCGGTCGAACCGCTGGACGACTACCGGCAGAAGGTGCTGCGCGCCAGCAGTCGCAACACGATCTACCCCTACGAGCTCACCGGACTGCTCGGCGAGTTCACCGAGCACGACCTCGACGAGGGCAGCGCGCTCGTCCCGGTCGACCGGCCGCGCGGGCGGAACTCGGCCGCGATCGTCGCCGGGATCGTGTCCACGGCGACCGAGCGCCATCCCGAAGGGGTGCGGCGGGTGATTCTGCTCGGCGATCCCACCAAATCGCTCGGCGCGCTCTCCGAACCCGAGTGTTCCCGGGTCATCGCCGCCCTCGATCTCGCCGAGCGGTTGCAGCTGCCACTGGAGTGGTACGCGCTTTCCGCGGGTGCCCGGATCTCCATGTCCTCGGGCACCGAGAACATGGACTGGGTCGCAGCCGCGCTCAAGCGGATCGTGGAGTTCACCCAGTCCGGTGGCGAGATCAACATCGTGGTCGCGGGCATCAACGTCGGCGCCCAGCCGTACTGGAACGCCGAGGCCACGATGCTCATGCACACCAAGGGAATTCTGGTGATGACCCCGGATTCGGCGATGGTGCTCACCGGTAAGGAGTCGCTGGACTTCTCCGGTGGTGTCTCGGCCGAGGACAACTTCGGCATCGGCGGTTACGACCGGGTGATGGGCCCGAACGGGCAGGCGCAGTACTGGGCGCCGAACCTCGCCGCCGCGCGGGATGTGCTGCTGAGCCACTACGACCACACCTACGTCTGCCCCGGGGAGGCCACACCGCGCCGCGCGGGCAGCACGGATCCGGTGGACCGGGATGTGTCCGGCTACCCGCACGCGATCGTGGGCAGCGAGTTCACCTCCGTCGGCGAGATCTTCTCCGCCGAGCACAACCCGGACCGCAAGAAGCCGTTCGACATCCGCACCGTGATGCGCGCGCTCTCGGACCAGGACCATCCGGTGCTGGAACGCTGGGCGGGCATGGCGGACGCGGACACCGCGGCCGTGCAGGATGTGCATCTCGGCGGGCTGCCGGTGTGCCTGCTCGGGATCGAATCCCGCGCGGTGCCCCGGCGCGGTTTCCCGCCGACCGACGGGCCGGACACCTACACCGCGGGCACCCTGTTCCCGCGGTCCTCGAAGAAGGCGGCGCGCGCGATCAACGCGGCCTCGGGCAACCGGCCGCTCGTGGTGCTGGCGAACCTGTCCGGTTTCGACGGTTCCCCCGAGTCGATGCGCAAACTGCAGCTGGAGTACGGCGCCGAGATCGGCCGCGCGATCGTGAACTTCTCCGGGCCGATCGTGTTCTGCGTGATCTCCCGCTATCACGGCGGCGCGTTCGTGGTGTTCTCCAAGGCGTTGAACCCGAACATGACGGTGCTCGCGCTCGAGGGTTCGTTCGCCTCGGTACTCGGCGGCGCCCCCGCGGCGGCCGTGGTGTTCTCCGGCGAGGTCAACAAGCGCATCGCGAACGACCCGCGGGTCACCGAACTGCAGGCGCGAATCGGTGCGGCGGGCGGCACCGAGCGGGCCACGCTCAACTCACAGCTCGCCGAGGTACAGGCGAATGTGCGGGCGGAGAAACTCGGTGAGGTCGCCACGGAATTCGACCGGGTGCACAGCATCCAGCGCGCGGTCGAGGTCGGTTCGGTCGACGCGATCGTCAGCGTGGCGCAGCTGCGGCCGCGCATCATCGAGGCCATCGAGCAAGGGCTGCAACGCTAGAACCGAGACGTTGAGAGCCGAGACGTTGAGAGCCGAGACGTTGAAAGCTGGGACGTTGACAGCTCAGGACTGGAGCAGGCCGGAGACGAGCAGCAGCAGTGACTGCTCGGCATCGGCTCGGGCCTGCTCCGGGTCCTCGGCGTTGGCGATGATCAGGCTCACCTCGATGATCGCGCTGAGCAGCAGTTGCGCGAGCGCGGGAATCGGTGCGGGGCGCAGGATTCCCGCCGCGGCCGCGCCGCGCAGCGCCTCGGTGATCAGCCCCAGCCCGTGTTCGGTCTCCAGTTCCCGCCACGCTTTCCAACCGAGCACCGCGGGCGCGTCGGTGAGCGTTATCTGGATGACCTCCGGACGCTGGCAGCTGTCCAGGTAGCAGCGGAGCGCGGCGACCATGCCCTGCCACAGCTCCGGATGGCCCTGGATCGCCTCGGCGACCTCCGCGGTGATCTCCTGCTCGATCTGTTCGAGCACGGCGAGGAAAAGTCCCCGCTTGTCGCCGAAATGATGATGCAGCGCCCCACGGCTCAACCCGGTGGCCGTGACCAGTTCTTCGGCGGACACCTGGGTATAGCCGTGCGCACCGAACAGTTCGCGAGCGGTCGCGATCAGCGCGGTCTTCGTCTCGCGGGAGCGGTCGACTTGGCTACGACGGGGCATGCTGGCCGGCGAACTCCAGAATCAGCTCGGCCAGGCGCTGCGGCTGGTCAATAGGACTGAACGTGTACGAATCCGCGATGAATCGCAGGCTCGCGTTCGGCAGGTCACCGGCGAGCCGGTGCGCGAGGCTGGCCGGGAAGAGTCGGTCCGCACTCGACCAGGCTAGCAGCACCGGCTTGGTGAACCGGGGAAACTCGGTCGCCGCCGCCTGTGTGTACCGGCGGTGCGCGCCTGCGTTGAACCGTCGCAGATCCCGGCGCACGGCCGCATTGTTCCGCGCGGGCGCCAGGAAGGACTCGCGTACCTCCAGCGGCACACCCCGCTTGCTCAGCATGCCGTACGCCAGCGGATGCAGCACGGGGAACCGCAGCAGCTCGGTCAGCAGCCGCATCGATCCGGGAATACGCGCGAACAGCGTGAGCAGCTTCAGCGATCCCGGGAAGAACTGCTCATAGCAGTCCGAAGAGGTCAGCACCACCCGGCCGATACGCTCCGGATGGCGGGTGAACAGCAGCTGGGTGAGCGCGCCGCCGGTGTCGTTCGCGACCACGGTGACATCCTCGAGGCCCAGTTCGGCGAGGAACCCCGCGATCAGATCGGCGACCGCGGGCGGGGCGAGATCCTGGCCGAGCGCCGGGATCTCCTGCGAACCGAGCGGCCAATCCGGGGCCAGACAGCGGTACCCGGCCGCACTGATCTCCGGGACGAGCTCATGCCACAGATCCGCGTTCGCGAACACCCCGTGCACGAACACCACCGGCGGCCCAGCGCCCGTGTCGTGATAGCGGATCCGGGTACCGCCTACGGTGACCTCGTGGGCCGGGCCGAGTGTCTCGCTGTGCTGCGCCATGGCGACCTCCTGGGAACGTTGCCATAAACATACATGCAGTATGTATGTTGAGCAAGGATGCTTGTCCGGAACACGGCACGACGCCGAGCCCGGGGAGCGCGCCGGGTTCCCGAGTTCATCGGACGCCAGCAGCCATCCGCTCGGCCGCATCGGCGAACCGTCGGACTCCGCCGCGGACGAGAGCGTCCACTGAAGCGGCCTAGAATTGGGCGGACAACCAAGATGATCGCCGAGGAGGAGCCCGTGCCGGATGCGACGGCCGGACGAGGCCGTGCGACCCGCGAACGGCTGCTGACCGCTGCCGTCGAGCTGGTAGGCGAGCTCGGCTGGAGTGGTGTGACGACGCGCCTTGTCGCCGAACGCGCCGGCGTCAACCCCGGCCTCGTGCACTACCACTTCTCCTCGGTCGCCGAACTGCTCAGCCAGGCTTGCGGTGGCTACGTACGGCGATTGCTCGATGAGACTGCGGCCGCACTCACCGCGCACGACGACATCGAGGCCGGGATGCACTGGCTGCTCGATGAGCTGTGCCGGTACAGCGGTCATAATTCCGCCTCGCTTCCACTGGTCGAGGCATTCCTCGCAGCGGGGCGCGATCCGTTGCTGCGCACCGAGCTGGCAGCCGTCCTCGCCGATTTCCGCGGCTGCGTCGGCGATTGGCTGCGCGCACACGGGAAACACGACCAGGCCGAGCCCATCGCGGCGCTACTGGGGGCCGCGCTGGACGGGCTCGCGCTGCATGGTTCGGTCGACCCTGATTTCGACATCAGGAGCGTGGCCGGGCCGCTGTGCCGGTTGATGGTCGAGGATTAGCCCCGAACGCGGTCGGCTCGGTTGCCGAATTGCCGGTATTCGGGTGGGGTGAATTCGGGTTTGCCGTGGTGGATGTGGACATCCTATTCTGTGTTGTGGATGAGGGTGTGGTGGTGGGCGCATAGGAGCACTGTGTCGTTTTCGGTGGTATGGCCGCCGTTGGTGCGGTCCCGGCATCCCGTGTCGAGTACTTCGCCCTCGCTGCCGAGGACGGTGGGAATGATTCCGGCGCCGCGGGCGGCGTAGCCGCGTGGCCGGGATGATGGCGCCGTCCATAGTGGTGGCGCCGATGCCGTCGCGCAGGGCTTGTTCGGTCATGGTGGCCATGATGGTGAACGGTTCGCCCCCGTTGTCGGGACGATTCTCCGGGTTCGCCGCGAGCTGGACGATGTCGGCGAACGCGTCGGTGTCCCTGGGCATCCAATGGTGGGCGTCCACCCGTTTTCGACAAAACCGGCTACAGACAACGCCACGCTGTCGAATGTGGCATCAGCCTGCTCAAACAACACCGTGCGGTCGCCACTCGTTACGACGAATTCGCCGTCCGCTACCAAGCCGCTATCGCCGCCATCAACATCTGGCTACGACACATGTGAAACACGAACTGGCGCAGCGCCGCGGGTTCGGCTATATTTGGGCGAGTGCCCAAATTGGGCGATCGCCCTACTGTCCCGAACTCCGGCACCCGAGGAGAGCCATGCAGGTCATCAAGAAACCCGCTCCACCGACCGGACTCCCCCGCCTGCTGTTCCGCCTGCCGATCCGGCTCTACCGGTTGCGGCTCGGCTGGCTGCTCGGCTCACGGATGCTGCTGCTGACGCACACCGGCCGGGTATCCGGGAAGCCGCGACAGGTGGTGATCGAGGTGGTCGGCAGGGATGAGCGCACCGGAAGTTACTTCACCTGCTCGGGATTCGGCCAGAAGTCGGCCTGGTACCGCAATGTGCTGGCCACCCCACAGGCGCGGATCCAGGTCGGCAATCGCGCCGTCCCCGCCCTCGCCGAACCACTCGAAACCGAGGACGGCGCGGAGGTGATGGCCGACTACGCGGTGCGGCATCCGCGGGCGGCGCGGCGGCTGGTGCGGTTCATGGGCTTCGCCGTCGACGGCACTGCCGAGGACTACCGCGAGGTCGGCAGGAACCTGCCCTTCGTCCGCTTCACGCCCGAATAGCGCGGCTCAGCGGATTACCTGGAATTGCACGAGGTGGATGTGCACCGAGTGGTGGAAATCGGTGGTGAACCGCCTGATCTCGGTGGCATCGAGTCTCGCGGTCACCACCGGCTGCACGGAACTGGCCGCCATCGGCCTGGTGTGCACCGAGGTGACCGGCGAGGACGGCATCGCGCCACCCGGGAACTGCTCGCCGCGCCGGATGCCGGGGCGAACGAATTCCTGCTCAAGGACACCGATCCGGCCGAACCGCGGAACGCGATCCGCATGGTCGCCGCGGGTGCGGCCCTGCTCGCCCGCACGATCATCCGCCCCCTCATCGACGCTTACACCAGCGGCCATGGGCTCACCGAACGGGAGTTCGATGTGGTGCACCTGGTGGGGCGCGCACGACCGCGCCCCACTGGTGATCTCCGCATACCGGACCGGGCTCGCCGATCCGCCGTGAGCATCCGGGCGCACCGAACGGGGTAGGCCGAACGCCGCAGTGGGCGCGGCCATTCGCTGCGCCACACGCGCCCGTTCGCCGCAACGCCGAGCCGGTTGCACGTCTGTTCCGGTGATCGACGGCTGAATGTCCCGAACGGTCCGGGAGCTACTTTCGGTGAACACGTACCCACCCAGCGCCGGGTGTTCCGCGCGGATTTCCTGCCGCAGAGTCTGCTCGGAAGCCTGGTGACGCCCGGTCGCCGGGGCGGAGTGTGGAGGACGAGTATGCGAGCTGGTGTGCGAGTGGGCACCGCTGTGGCCATCGCCTCGATCGCGATCGCCGGATCGATCGGCACCGCGGGCGCGGCCACCGGGGACGACGCGCCCGGTCTGAAGGCCGCGGTGGACAAGCTGAAACAAGACGTCACCCGCCTGGAAAACGGTTTGCGGGCCAAGGGAATCCGCACCGAGACGGGAAACAGTCTGCTGGACACCGGGACCGGAAGCCGCGCGGGCTGCACCCCCGGCGCACTGCTCGGCTGGGCGGACCAGCTCAACAAGGCCATGTCGAGCCAAGAGCAACGGGGTTCGGGCCTGCTCGGCAGCCTCGCCTTCGACTACGCGGGAAGCGTTGCCAAGGAAGGGCCGGACCAGAAGTTCGGCACCGATGGGCAGTACACCGAGCAGAGCACCGGAACCATGAACAAGCTCCGCTCTTTCTGGGACATCCAGAGCAAGGACATCCAGCTGGTTCCCGCGCACGGCACCGATCTGGCCGATCCGGCCAAGGTGACGAAACTGTTCTCGCTCGTGGACGGCGCGGAACAGGCCAAGACCGATGCCGCGGACGTGCATACGGTGCTTGCCAAGATTCCGGAACTGAAGAACGGCCGTAGTCCGGTTCTCACCTTCAACGCCTATTCCGCGCCCGGTCCGGACAAGCGCATCGAGCTCGGGGACGGAATTCTGGATGCCGCGGCCAAATTCGGTTTCGGCCCGATCGGCGTTCCCGTCGTACTCGCGCACGAATACGGTCACCAGAATCAGTTCGCGAACAACTACGATGCGAGCGGTCCCGCACTGGAAATGGGTGCGGACGCGTTCTCCGGATATTTCGTGACGCACCCGAATGGCATGGGATTCGACGGCGCGGCCCAGGGCAAGGCGACCGAACTCAGCTCGTCCATCGGCGACTGCCAGGACGACCACGGCAGCCCGCAGCAGCGTTCGGCGGCGACCCGGTGGGGTGAGAAGCAGTACGCGGACCAACAGGATCCGAAAGCGGTACGCCCGAGCGCCGAGTTCATCACCGCGTGGAAGAAGGAATTCCCGGTGCTGCATCCGGACGGCGCGCGCAAGTCCTGACCCGCCCGGACCGGCGCAATACCCGAGACCCGGCGAGCGGCATGACATCCTGGAGCCCGAACACGATTCGGCTACGGGAGGAGTCTGCGGATGAGCACGGTGATCCGGGCGGTGACGGCGCGATGGACGCTGTGGGTTCCCCTGCTCGCCATCATCGCGCTCATCGCCACCTGGGGCCGCGCCCTGCATCCCGCCGTAGCCGGGCTCGTGGCGCTGTTCCTCGCCGGTGCCATCCTCGCCGCGGTGCACCACGCCGAGGTGGTCGCGCACCGGGTCGGCGAACCGTTCGGTTCACTCGTGCTCGCGGTCGCGGTGACCGTGATCGAGGTGGCCCTGATCGTCACGCTGATGGCCGACGGTGGAGCGAAATCGGCCACCCTCGCCAGGGACACCGTGTTCGCCGCCGTGATGATCACCTGCAACGGGATCATCGGGCTCGCCCTGCTCACCGGGACACTGCGGCACCGCACCGTGTCCTTCCACGCCGAAGGCACCGGCGGGGCGCTGGCCACGGTCGCCACCCTGGCCACGCTCAGCCTGGTGCTGCCGACCTTCACCACGACCACTCCCGGTCCCGCTTTCTCCCCGGCACAACTCACCTTCGCCGCGGTCGCCTCGCTGATCCTCTATGGACTGTTCGTGACCATGCAGACGGTGCGGCACCGCGACTACTTCCTGCCGGTCTCCCCGGACGGAACCCCGCTCGAGGAGCAGGAGCATGCGAACCCGCCGAGCTCCAAGGCGGCACTGATCAGCCTCGGCCTGCTGCTGGTCTCGCTGATCGCCGTGGTCGGGGACGCCAAAGCGGTTTCGCCGACCATCGAGGCCGGCGTCTCCGCCGCCGGGCTGCCCCAGGCGGTGGTCGGGGTGATCATCGCACTGCTCGTGTTGCTTCCGGAAACCCTGGCCGCCGTGCGCGCGGCGCGCCGGGACCGGATGCAGACCAGCCTCAACCTCGCCCTCGGTTCGGCCATGGCCAGCATCGGGCTCACCATTCCCGCCATCGCCGTCGCCTCGATCTGGCTGCGCGGCCCGCTGGTGCTCGGCCTGGACGCCACACACACGGTGCTGCTCGCGCTGACCGTCGTCGTCGGCTCGCTGACCGTGGTTCCGGGCAGGGCGACGCTGTTGCAGAGCGGGGTGCATCTGGCGCTGTTCGCCGGATTCGTGTTCCTCGCGATCAGCCCCTGAGGCCCGGGTTCCCGACCCTGCCGAAGGAATCCCACCCGCCATCGGTTTCCCCGCCGATGCCCCGGTCTCGCCCCGCGCGAGACCGGGGCATCTCGCCCTGAATCAGGCCTGGCTCAGCCCATGTTCGCGGGCGTAGGCGTCCCGGCAGGACTGCGCGCAGAAACCGAGCGTGGCGCCGTCGTGTTCGAGCAGGATCGTACCCTTGCCCCGGTGCACGAGCATGCCGCAGACCGGATCGAGCAGCTTGCCCTCCGGAATCGGGCCGAGTTCACCGGATTCGGCGAGGACACGGAATTCCTCGGTCATATAGGCCAGAATCGCGTCGGCATCGGCCGCCTTGCCATTCAGCCCGATACTGCCCTCGGCGACCCCGAACACGTTGATCCACAGGTCCCCGCCCGCCCTGGTCCAGCCCTTTTCCCGGTCCACACCGGTGATCGCGGAGCGCACGGCGCCGATCACGTGCCGCGCCGTTTCCGCGCGCCACGCCTCGGGAACCGTGATGCTCGCGAGCACCGGGGGCGCCGCCCCGGGCCGCACCGGCCCGTCCCCGGTGTGCCAGCCGTGCAGTTCCCGGAACGCGATATGGGTCATCCGGCGCGCACGGCGCATGGTCGCCTCCGGCGCCTCCTGCGCCGTCGTGATCAGTTCGGTGATCGACTCGGCGATGCTGCCCCGCTCGGTATCGGTCAGTGCGCCCGCCGGATGTGCGATCTCGATCAGAAACATGACCGTGATCCTCGTGGTCCGCGCCCGATCCGTCGATTACCTCAGGAGTAATCGCCTACTGTGGTCGCATGAGTCCTGCGGTGGGCACCCTGTTGCGCCAGTGGCGGCAACGGCGGCGACGGTCCCAGCTCGATCTCGCGCTCGCCGCCGAACTGTCCGCGCGGCACCTGAGCTTCGTGGAGACCGGACGGGCGAACCCGAGCCCCGCCGTACTCGGCAGGCTCTGCGCCGAGCTCGATGTTCCGCTGCGCGAACGCAATGCGCTCTATCTCGCGGCCGGGTTCGCCCCGGTGCACACCGAACGCCCGCTCGACGACCTCGGCGTGGTGCGGGCCGCGGTGGAGGCCATCCTCGCCGGGCACGAACCGAACCCCGCGGTCGCGGTGAACGCGCACTGGGATCTGCTCGCCGGAAACCGCGCGATGGCCCGGTTTTTCACCGGAATCCCGCGGTCGCTGCGTGAACCGCGGGTGAACATGCTGCGGGCCACCCTGCATCCGGACGGGCTCGCGTCCCAGCTGCGGAATCATGCGCACTGGCGCGAGCACACCCTGCGCCGGGTGCGCCGCCAGCTCGACCGGACCGCCGATCCGGAACTGGCCGGGCTGCTGGCCGAGCTGACGAGCTACCCGGCACCGGAGCCGGGCGAAGCACCCGTGCCGGACACCGGACCGGTTACGCCCATGCGGCTGCGCACCGAGGCCGGTGAGCTCTCCCTGCTCTACGCGGTCACCGTCTTCGGCTCCCCGCGGGATGTCGCCACCGACGAGATCGCGATCGAGACCTTCTTCCCCGCTGACGAGGCGACCAGGGACATCCTCGCCGCGCTCGCGGCCACGGAGCAGTGAAGCCGTGGTCCATCCCGGTGAACTGGGTTCCCGGCACATCGAGATCGACGAGCCGAGCCTGGCCCGGCTCTACGACTATCTGATCGGGACGGGCACAACTTCGAGGCTGATCACGCCGTGCGGGCAATTCGGGTGACACCGGAACTCGCGCCCGTTTTTGGCCATTCTCCGATGCTCATCGACTGGCATGCGACAGCCCATCGGCTCATCCGGTGAGAGGCTGAGCGGAACACCCTCTTCACGACCAGCGACTGTTCGTCAGGAGATGATGTGCCGAACTCCCCGGACCAAGCGCGCAGGAATCGGCGCGCTACCGCCACCAGCGTTCTGACCACCGCGATCGAGTGGTACGACTACTATCTTTACGGCCTGGTCTCCGGACTGGTCTTCGGACACGTCTTCTTTCCGGCCTCCAGCGCCACATCCGGCACACTGCAGTCCTTCGCGATCTTCGCCGTCGGATTCATCGCCCGGCCCGTGGGCGCGATGCTGTTCGGCCATTTCGGCGACCGGTTCAGCCGCCGCACCGCGCTCATCTCCAGCACGCTCTGCATGGGAATTCCCACCTTCGCCGTCGCCCTTGTTCCCGGCTACGAGACCGCGGGACTCGCGGGCGCGATCATCCTCCTCGTGCTCCGCGTGGTGCAGGGCATCGGGCTCGGCGGGCAGTGGGCGGGCGCGGTGCTGGTCTCCATGGAAACGGGACAGGCCAAGCGGCGCGGATTCTTCGCCTCCTGGGCGCAGGTCGGTTCCCCGCTGGGCCTGATCCTGGCCAATCTCGCGATCATCGCCACCCTCGGGGTGACCGGCTCGGACCGGTTCGCCGAATGGTCCTGGCGGATTCCGTTCATCGCGAGCGCGGTACTGATCGGGGCGACCCTGTACGTCCGGGCCAAGGTCGAGGAACCGCGGGCCGAAGCGCCGAAGAGCACCGCGAATCCGCTGTTGGTACTGCTACGCGGGCACTGGCGTCAGGTGCTGCTCGCCGCGCTCACCCGCACATCCGAAATGGCGCCGTTCTACATATTCACGACTTTCGTCATCACCTATGGGAAGAACTTCCTCGGGCTACCGGAAAATCTCGTGCTGGACATCGTGCTGTTCGCCTCGATGCTCTCCCTGGTGACGATTCCGCTGTTCGGGCACCTCTCCGATCGCTGGCGCCGCAAACGCGTCTATGTCGCCGGCGCACTGCTCACCGCGGTGTGGAGCCTGGCCTACTTTCCCCTTCTGGATACCGGAACCACCGCGCTCATCGCGGTCGCGGTCACCGTTTCGCTTGTGCTGCACGACATCCAGTACGGCCCGCAGGCGGCGCTGATCGCGGAGAGTTTCCCGCCCGAGGTGCGCTACAGCGGTACCGCGCTCGGTTCCCAGCTCGCCTCGATCATCTCGGGCGGGCCCGCGCCGATCATCGCGACCGCGCTCTACGGCTGGACCGGCTCCGGGCTCGCGATCGCCGGCTATCTGGTGCTGTGCGCACTGATCGGGGCGGGCGCCGCGATGTTGCTGCGCACCGGTGCCACCAGCACGAGCACGGAAGTGCCCGCCCCGCTCGCGCTCAGGCATCGATCGTGAGGTCGCTCGTGGGAACCGCACAGCACAGCAACACCGCATCCCCGCTCGGCTGCAGCACCGGTTCCAGCGTGTATGCGGTAGCACCCGAGCTGACCTGTTGCACGCAGCTCTGGCAGGCACCTTCCCGGCAGCCCGACCGCAGCCGCAACCCGGCCCGGTCGGCGAGATCGAGCAGGCTGCCGCTTTCCGGATCCCACTGTTCCTCCACCCCGCTCGCGCCGAACCGGACCCGGAACGGGCCGGGGCGCGGCGCCGGACTGCGCTGCCCGACGGTCATCCGCGGAGACTGGAACACCTCGTAATGCAGGCGATCCGCGGCGAGTCCCGCATCCCGCAGTTCGATTCCGCACTCCTTCTGGAACTCTACCGGGCCGCAGAGGTGAGCCACCGCGTCCGGCAGCGACAGCTGCTCGGCGGCCAGCGCGGCGACCGCGGGCCGGCCGGCCGTGGCACCGAGCGCCGCGCACTCGTCCAGGCCGGGTCTGGTCAGGTACAGCCGCAGCCGCGCGCCGGGCAGCCGTTCGGCGAGCCGTTCCGCCTCCTGCCACAGGGCGAGCTGGCTGCCGTCGCGCGCGGTGTGGCAGAACAGCACCGGACCGGTGAACCCGATCCGGGCGAGCCCGGCCAGGATCGGCAGCATCGGCGTGATCCCGATGCCCGCGCTGGCCAGCACGACCGGGTGGGTCACCGGTTCCGGCAGCGCGGGCTCCCCGAACGGCCCGGAGATCAGCACATCCGAGCCGGTCCGCAGCGTATCGTGCAGCAGCCGCGAACCCCGGCCGTCCGATTCGCGTTTGACGCTGATCCGGAGCTGCCCTTCGCGGGCCCCGGAAATCGTGTAGGAGCGCCACAACGGGCCTTCCGCGTCGTGCAGATGCACCCGCAGATGCTGGCCGGGGCTCGGTTCGAGGCCGAGTGTCCACAGTGGATCACGGAGCCAGAAGCTGGTCACCGCATCACTTTCGGCATTCCTGCACACCAGTTCGGCCGGGCGCGGCCACCTCGGCAGTTCCGGGGCGGACGGTGCGGCGGCCCCGGAACGCAGCGCGGCCGCCGCGGCACCGGTCTCCAGCACGGTGGCCCCCTCGCGCAGCGTGCCCGCTCGGCACACCCTGGCGTACACCCCGCAGAAGATGTGCCCGTGCCGGGCGCCGAGCAGCGCGGGCAGGTTCACGTCGTCCTCCCCGGTCTCCGGATTGACCGAAGTCGCCCGGCAGCGCGCGATCGGGCGCAGCACCTCCAGTTCGACCTCGCCGATCCGCAGCCGCCGCCCGATCAGGCCCAGTTCCCACCAGGCGGGCAGCCCGCAGAGATACAGATTGCCCCGGAATCGCAACGGATCCAGCGGCGCTTGGGCCAGTTCGCCGATCCCGGCAACGGTCTCCAGATTGATCAGCGAGAGGGTGGCGTCCTGCTGATCCCAGTACGCCTTCGCGGCCTCCACGAGCTCCACCGGGCTGCCGAACCAGCGCGCGGGCGCCTCTTCGGCGGAGGCGGTTCCCTCCGGTCCGTGCAGCGCCAGTTCACCGTCCCGCACCGCGGAGCCGAAACGGGTCAGCTCCGCGTTCTTGGCCAGATGCAGGAAGGCGGTGCGTGGGACCCACGCACCGCCTTCGGGGACCGGCTCCGCTCCGGTGGCGATCGCCCACCGCCGGTCGTACGGCAGTCCCTCGCCCACCGTCGTCTCGGCCCCGGTCAGCCGCTGGCCGTGCAGTCCCTTGACCGGATAGCGGTACATCCGGGCAAGTCGAACCTGGCCGTCATTCATCGCGCACCATGCCGAGCATAGCTTCGAACAGCGGGTCGCCCTGTTCGGAAAGTCGTTCCACGGCACGAAAATGGTGCCCGTCCGGCTGGTCGACGACCCGGCAGTCGTGCCCACGGCCGCGCCAGGCGGCGGCGAATTCGCGCTGCTGACGGTGGAATTCGGCGGACTCGTCCCCACCGACCGAGAGGATCAGCGGGGTCGGGACCGCGGGCTCGGCGTGCACCGGGCTGTGCCGCTCGGCCACCGTCTCGTCCATCCCGACCACATCGTTGAGGTAGCAGCGCTGGATCGGGTCCAGGTCGTAGAGCCCGCTGATCGCGCAGCCGCCCTTGATCAGGTCCGCCGGCCTGCCGAGCTCCGCCCACGGGGTGGCCAGCATCCGCGCGGTAAGGTGCCCGCCCGCGGAATGGCCGGCGACATAGAGCCGGTTCGGGTCGGCACCGAAATCGGCGGTCTTGTCGTGCACCAGGCCGATGGCGTCCCGGACATCCGCCACGATCTCGTCCATTCCGACCGCGGGGGCGAGCCGGTAGTTCACCGCGGCGAAGCAGACCCCGCGCTCGATGTAGGACTGGGCGAGGAACGCGAACATGGACTTGTCCAGCGACTGCCAGTACCCGCCGTGCAGGAACACCAGCACCGGGTCCGCCCCGGTCGATTCCCGCGCGGGGAACACATCCACCGACTGCAGCGCGTTGTCCCCGTAGAACACCTCCAGCACCGCGTCCCTGCGGGCCCGCACCGGGGCACTCATCCGCGAGAAACGGGAAAATACCGAGAGATAGTCATCGATCCCCGCGCGGACATTGTATTGCGCGTCCAGCCAAGCCCGGTCGTTCATGCGGTCAGCCATTCTCCTTGGTTGTTGCGAGTCATCGCCGATCTGTCTATAAACCTACGAGGAACCGAACTGGCCGAGGGCCGCATCCGAGCCAACTATCGTCGGGAAGCTGCCAAAATGTACGGGAAGAGCGAGGACCGGGACGACTACCAGGACATCCCCCGCCCGGTCGGTGGCATGGCGCGGGATCTGCCCGACCGGCACTACATCCCACCGCACGCGCACCGCAGGGACCAGCTCATCTACGGCGCGAGCGGGGCCATCACCGTGATCAGCACCGAGGGGACCTGGGTGGTGCCGCCACAGCGCGCGGTGTGGGTGCCCGCCGGAGTGGAACACGCCACCCGGACCTGCGGACCGGTGCCGATGCGCACCCTGTACATCGAGCCGAGCGCGCAGGCCGCCCCACCGACCCGGTGCATGGTGATCTCGGTCTCCCCGCTGGCCCGCGAACTCATCATCGCGTGCACCAGGATGCCGACCGAATACGAGGAGAGCGGCCGGGACGGGAAAGTGGTCTCCCTGCTGCTCGACGAGCTCGTGCCCGCTCCCGTGCTTCCGCTACACCTGCCGATGCCGCACAATCCCGGCCTCGCCCGGCTGTGCACCCGGATCATGGCCGAACCCCAGCAGGAGTGGACCTTCGCCGAATCGGCGCGGATCGCGCACCTGAGCGAGCGGACCCTCGCCAGGCGGTTCCGCGCCGAGACCGGGTGGAGCCTCGGCCGCTGGCGCCAGCAGGCGCGGCTGCTCACCGCCGTGCAGCTGCTGGCCGGCGGGAACACGATCGGGATGACCGCGAGCCTGCTCGGCTACCACAGCCCCAGCGCGTTCACCGCCATGTTCCGTAAAACCCTCGGTGTCGCACCGAGCCAGTACTTCGCGGCCTGAGCTGTTTTCCTTTCACTGTCCGGCGCGGCAGTTTCCTCCCGGGGGAATGTTCCGGAAACCGGCGATCGAGTTGGCAGATCCGGATCGAAACATCACCCCGGATCACGCGGCACAAAATGAGCTGGTTCGAGGTCAGGCGCGTTGGGAATTCAGCTATGAAAACCGATGAAGCGAATACCGCGACCACGGAGAGCAGGGCAGCGGCCTCGGGCATTGACTGCATCATTCGGGAGCTGAAATCTTCGGAACGCATTCGGCAAGGGTCGATTGCACGCCGGGGAACTCGGCAACCTACTGGAGGCACGATGGTTTCCGGCCAATCGGTCACGCTCGGCCCGGAAAAGCCCTGGGCGAGCACCGTGAGCATCGTGCCGCCGCGGGAACCGTTGCGGTTCCTGTGGTATTCGCAGCGGCATTCCCGACAGAACTGACCGAACACGCGGATTACTTCTACACCCGCAAGTTCCCCGACGAACAGGTCCGCGCGCCGTGGCAGCGGCCGCTTTCCGAATACCACGGGGAAGGGCACCGCCGCTTCTACGAGGTGACGGTCGGCGAATGGTGGCTGCTGGGCCTCGGCCACTGGGCGGCCACGATGAACGACCAGCGCATCGAGGTGGACCTCGCGGCCTTGCGGCAGGCACCGAAAGAACCGGCCCGGTGAACGCCGCCCTGTGGGGAACACCGTTCCGGGACCGGGAGCTCGAGGCAACCGAGGCCCTGCTCAGCATCGAGGCGTGACCGCCGGGGTCACTCTGCCGGGTGAAACCTCGCGGCCGACTTGCGTTCAGGAATGCGCATATCATCATGAATGGCCATGACAGCGAACACAGCACATCAACCGGCGGAACGGCACGCGCACACCCATGGCCCCCGGTGCGGCCATGAAGCGGTGATCCATCACGACCACGTGGACTACCTGCACGACGGGCACGTGCACCGGGAGCATCAGGAAACCGACGGCATGCACTACGACGAATGCGTGGCCTGCCAGTGCCCGCACTGCACGGATTCCTGCGCCGTGTGCAACTGCACGGACTGCCAGTGCCCGACCTGCAATCACGCGCACTGCCAGTGCGGCAACTGCGCGGGGGACTGCGCCTGCGTCAACTGCGCCTGCGCCGACTGCACCTGCCCCACCTGCAGGCACGCCGCGTGAGCTACCCGGCTGCGGCGAGCCTGCGGTGGGCGAGCCCGGCATAGGCGGCCGCGCCCCGATCCAGCACCTCGTCGGCGAACAGGGCCTGCGCCGAGTGGTTGTTCGGCATGCTCGCCGGATCGGCACCTTCCGGACAGGCACCGAGCGCGAGGAAGGCGCCGGGAACGCTGTGCAGCACCCGGGAGAAGTCCTCGGAACAAGTGAACGGATTCCGTGCCGGTTCGACGCTCTGCTCCCCGTGCAGCTCGCGCACCGTATCGGCGGCGAACCCGGCCTCCTCGGCGTTGTTCTCGGTGACCGGGTAGAGCCGCCGGTAGTCGATGTCCACGGCGAGCCCGTGCGCGCCCGCAACCCCCTCGCACACGGTCACGAAGGCGTCCTTGACCCTGGCGTGCGATTCGGCCGAGAGCGAGCGCACGGTGGCCTCGAAGCGGACCTGCTCGGGAATGATGTTGTGCTGGGTGCCCGCGTGGAAGGACCCCACCGTCACCACGACGGGATCGAACACGTCGAACCGGCGGGTCACCATCGTCTGCAGCTCGCCCACCATAGTGCAGGCAGCCGGAATGGGGTCCAGTCCGCGGTGCGGTGCCGAACCGTGCCCGCCCGCCCCGGTGACCGTGACGGTGACGGTGTCCGAGGCGGCCATCATCGGTCCGGGCCGGGTGGTGAACACGCCGTGCGGCACCACCGAGGCCATCACGTGCAGCCCGTAGGCGGCGACCGGGCGGGAACCGCTCGCCTCCAGCACACCCTCGCTGATCATGTGGCGCGCGCCGTCATGGCCTTCCTCGCCCGGTTGGAACATGAACACCACATCGCCGTCGAGTTCCGCGCGGCGGTCGGCGAGCAGCCGGGCCGCGCCCACGAGCATCGTGGTGTGCAGATCGTGCCCGCAGGCGTGCATGGAACCGCCCGTCGCGGCGAACTCCACCCCGCTGCGCTCGGCGATCGGGAGGGCGTCCATGTCCCCGCGCAGCAGCACGGCCGGGCCCTTCCCCGCGCCGCGAAGCACGCCGACCACCGAGGACAGCGCCTCCCCGGTGCGGATCTCCAGCGGCAGCCCGTCCAGCTCCGCGAGCACCGCTTCCTGGGTGCGCGGCAGGTTCAGTCCCGTCTCCGGACTGCGATGCAGCCGATGCCGCAACCGGGCCAGTTCCCCGGACAGTTCGCGGGCGTCCTCGGCGATTCCGGACAGACTCATCCACGCACCCTTTCCTCGGTCACACCTTCGATGGCGATTCGATGATGCGGGACCGGTCGATGCGGGATGGCGGAGGGGCGAGGAATTTCCCTGAGCGCGGCCGGAATGCCAGAAGCGATCCTGCACGTGCTCCCGGTGAATCCGCGCGCCACCTGGAACCGGATCGCGCGGACCACCGGGCTCGATCCCGGTACCACCGCCCGGCAGCAAGTCCTGCTCAGCCAGGGAAGGCCGCCCCTGTGCTGCGAGCTCCCGGACCGGGCCGCGGATACCGGACCGTTCGCTCGCGCCGCGGCACCGGAAGCGGATGGGCCGCCTGCCCGGCGAGCCCGGCCGCGGCGCGGACACCGTCGCGCTCGAGCCCTGGAAACTCCTTCGCCGCCGCGCTCGCCCGCTGCTAGTTTGCCGGTGTGGAACCCTTCGCCCGCTCCTGGTCGGCGCTGTGCGCCGCGGTCGCCGAACTCCGCGACGAGGACTTCACCCGGCCATCGGGCTGCACCGGCTGGCTCGTGCGTGATCTGGTGTGCCACCTGGTCATCGATGCCCAGGATGTGCTGATCACCCTGGCCACGCCCGCCGAGACGGAACCGACGAGGGACGCACTGAGCTACTGGGAGCTGGCCGAATCCCCGCCGACCGGGGATGATCCGCTCGACGCGCTGATCGTCCGGCTGGCCGCGGCCTACGAACAGCCCGGGCTGCTGAAATTCCACCTCGACGATGTCGGTTCCGCCGCGCGCCGTGCCGCCGGGCTCGCCGATCCGGACCTGCGAGTCGGCACCAAGGGCCAGGTGCTCACCGCGGGCGACTACCTCACCGCCTACGTGCTGGAGTCGACGCTGCACCACCTCGACCTGATCGCGCACCTGCCGGAGAGCACACCACCACCCGCGGACGGCCTCGCCCGATCCCGGGAGATGCTGGAGCAGCTCGCCGGTGCCGCGTTCCCCGCCTCCTTCCCGGATACGGACGCCCTGCTCATCGGCACCGGACGGCGAGCACCGAGTGCGGCGGAGCGGGACGGGCTCGGGGCGGTCGGCACCCGGCTGCCACTGATCCTCGGCTGATCCGCTCTCCGCGTTTGCCCTGTTCAGCGCCTCAATGTAGGTTGTCACGGTCTGTCCGGTGCAGCCACACGAGGAGTGCATGATGAGCGAGGACACCGCCAGGGCCATCGCGGACGGGTACCGGTTCGAGGGTGCCGCCCTCGAACTCGGGGCCGTGCAGATCGACGGGGAGGTCGCGACCGGGCAACAGGTCCGGGTCCCGCTCGCGATGCTGAACCGGCACGGGCTCGTCGCCGGGGCCACCGGGAGCGGCAAGACGAAGACACTGCAACTGCTCGCCGAACAGCTCTCCGCGGCCGGGGTTCCGGTGGTGATGGCGGACGTCAAAGGTGACCTTTCCGGGCTCGCGAAACCCGGCGAACCGGGCGAGAAGATCGAGGAGCGGGCCCGCCAGGTCGGCGATGACTGGTCCGCGGCCGGGTTCCCAGTACAGTTCCTCTCGCTCGGCGCGGGCGGCAAAGCCGTTCCGGTGCGCGCCACCATCACCAGCTTCGGCCCGGTGCTGCTGTCCAAGGTGCTCGGGCTCAACGACACCCAGGAGTCCACCCTCGGCCTGATCTTCCACTGGGCCGACTCGAAAGGGCTCGAACTGCTGGACACCAAAGACCTGCGCGCGGTGATCCAGCACCTGCTCTCCGATGAGGGCAAGGCCGACCTCAAGGGCATCGGCGGAGTGTCCACCGCGACCGCGGGTGTCATCCTGCGCGCCCTGGTCAACCTGGAGGCCCAGGGAGCGGACACCTTCTTCGGCGAGCCGGAGATCGAGATCGCCGACCTCATCCGGCGCGAGGGCGCACAGGGAGTCATCTCGCTGCTCGAACTCGACGAGCTCGCCGGGAAACCCGCGCTGTTCTCCACTTTCCTGATGTGGCTGCTCGCCGAGCTGTTCCACGAACTGCCCGAGGTCGGCGACATCGAGAAACCCGAGCTGGTGTTCATCCTCGACGAGGCACACCTGGTCTTCGCCGACGCCTCCAAAGCCTTCCTCGAACAGGTCGAGCAGACCGTGAAACTCATCCGCTCCAAGGGAGTGGGCGTCCTGTTCTGCACCCAGCTGCCCACCGACATCCCCAACACCGTGCTCTCCCAGCTCGGCGCCCGCGTCCAGCACGTCATCCGCGCGTTCACCCCGGACGACCAGAAGGCCTTGCGCCAGACCGCGAAAACCTATCCCGTCTCCGAGGTCTACGACATCGAACGGGCACTGACCTCGCTCGGCACCGGGGAGGCCATCGTCACCGTGCTCTCCGAGACCGGCGCGCCGACTCCGGTCGCCTGGACCAAACTGCGCGCCCCACGCTCCCTGATGGGCAGTATCGGGGCCGCAGCCGTCACCGAGGCCGCCAACGCCAGCCCACTGTCCGCGAAATACGCCGAGACCGTCGACAGCGAATCCGCCTACGAGAAGCTCCAGGACGAGGAAACGCCGGCGGAATCGGACTCCCCCGCCGGACAGGAAAAACCGGCCGGGGACAACGAAAAACCAGCCGACGGCGAGAAACCGGCCGGGAAATCCGAGAAGGAGGACCCGGGACTCGTCGCCCAGGCCATGGCGAACCCCGCGGTGCGGTCCTTCCTGCGCTCGACCGCGAGCAGCATCGGCCGGGAGATCACCCGCAGCGTGTTCGGCACCAGCAGGCGCCGCCGCTGACCGCGGCTCGGCGATCGTTCCTCAAGTAGACATATCGTCGTGCGGAGTAGTTCCGGCGACTGGACGGCTCCCGGCACGCAGAATCGCGGGATGCAACAGCTCGGCCGCCCCCCGACGATAAACGGCGGCGGGACGGCCACCCTTCTGCCGTGACCGGGCACCGGTCGGTACAAGAAATCCGGGGCTTCCGGTGACTTTGCGATGAAAATTGCGCGCATCCAGGCGTTGTCCCCAGACGATTTCGTACACCATGCGCAGCTCGCTCACGGTGAACTCTGATGGACAGAATGCCGCACCGAGCGTGGTGTACTCCAGCTTGCTGCGTGCACGCTCCACAGCATCGGCAACGATCTGATCGTGATCGAAGGCGAGCCGCACGTCGCCATCCAGGATCGGCTGCACCGGCGACCACACTGCATGGAGGGCATCCCCGCCAGCAGTAGGACTGGGCAGATGTGGCACGAATGCGAGATAGCAAATAGTGATCACACGTTGCCGCGGATCGCGATACGGGCTGCCATAGGTACGGAGCTGCTCGAGATGTAGATCGCTCGGATCCAGACCGGTCTCCTCGGCCAACTCTCGCGCCGCCGCCGTGTCCGTGTCTTCCATTGTCGAAGCCAGAAACCCCCCGGGCAGCGCATATTTGCCACGAAACGGCTGGACTCCACGGCGTATCAACATGATCTGCAACGCACCGGAACGAACGGTCAACACGGCGAGATCGACCGTGACCGCGACCTCGGGAATGGTCCAGCCTCCGTCGCTCGCCTGCACACTGCGTGACGCTCGAGTCTTCACACACTCAGCCTAACGTCCCTCAGTATCGCCATCCGAGCTATTATCGTCAACTTGACGAGAACGGGTATCGATCGCTAGCTTCATTTACAGACACCGAACCGACGGCAGCAAAAGGGGTAGCCGTGATCGTTGTTATGACAGCACTGCCGGTGGAACACGAGGCAATGTGCGCACATCTATCCAATATCGGAGTACATCGCCATCAGGCCGGGACCGTGTTCAAGACCGGCCACCTAGAGGGCACCGATGTGGCCGTGGCCTGCATCGGGCAAGGCAACAACACCGCAGCTTCACTGGCTGAACGCGCCATTGCGGAGTTTCAACCCTTCGCGATGTTTTTCGTTGGCGTAGCGGGCGGTCTACGACCATGGCTCGAGCTCGGCGATGTCGTGTTCGGCACGCGGATCTATGCATACCATGGTGGCAAACAACAAGATCAGGATTTCCTGGCGCGCCCGCGCGCCTGGGAAGCCTCACACCTCTTAGAACAAGAGGCCAGGCTATTGGCGAGATCAGCGAAAGCCAGCGAACTTCAGGTGCATTTCGACCCGATCGCTGCCGGCGAGGTAGTGCTGAACTCTCAGGATTCGACGCTCGGTGAGCAGCTTCGGCACAATTACAACGACGCGGTAGCCATCGAGATGGAAAGCGCGGGCATCGCCACCGCCGGTCAGCTCAACCATGATGTGCACGTGGCCACGATCCGCGGTATCAGTGACCACGCCGATGGAAACAAAGAGCGGGTGGACGCCACGGGGAGCCAATCCGCCGCCGCGGATAATGCCGCAACCTTCGCCGCCGAGCTGATCGCAGCTCTTCCCGATGACAAACCGGAAAGTCGCCAGGAGACCGGCGAGCCACGTCAACAAGCCGTGCAGAACACTAATATCGCCAGCGGAAACGCCCAGGTCGGCCAGCAAATAGGGACGATAAGCGGCGTCCAGTCCATCCAGTTCGGCAATGCCCCCGACCAGCCGCCACGGGGTGAGCGCGCATGACAGAACGCGAACGTCGCGATGGCTGGCACAAGAGCCCTTGGCAATCAGAGGTTAATAGAAATTTAGCGACCGGGAACGCCCATGTCGACGCCCAGATCAGCCACATCGACACGCTGATTTACAATCAGCCCGAGCAAGAAACACCTGAAAAATCACAGTTGCGAGCACGCAGCTTACTGAAGAGGGGCGTTTGGCGCGAGGCAGAGGAAATCCTTCATGAGCTCTCGCTGTCCAATCGGCATCTACCGGACCTGCCGTATGACTACGTGCTTTCGATACTGAGCGGCCGCACCCCGAGTGAGCTCGGCAAAGAAACATATGAGCGACTCGCCCAGGCGAAAACGCTGCCAAGGGAAATGCTTGGAACGCAGACCGCACCTGTGTTCGATTTACTGCTGGAAATAGTTCCTCAAGTATTGCGACAGGCAAGGAACAACAACCAAGAAGAAGAACCGGAATTCATCCGCAAGATCGAACAGCTGCCCGCGGACTACAGGGAAACGATCAACGCGTACCTCGACCCGCTAATCAGTAGTATACGCGGGGATAGACAGGAGCGAGAGCAAGCGAAATGGGTGGCGGATGCCAGAATGAACGCAGACAGGGAGCGGCGAGCGTGGAAGTTCTTCGAACCTCCCCCCGTGCGCCCCAAAGTCGTCGTAGCGCAACGAGGACCACTCGACGAAATGACCATTCCGCAGCTCTGCTGGGGAATGGTCATCCTCATCGCCGGATGCGCCTCGGTGATCCCAGGAGTCAACGCGGGAAACCTGACCCTTGCCGCATCCGGTCTTCCGATCTTCATCTGTGGTTGCATAATCGGCACCTATGCGCAAGGAAAGCGAACTTACCGTCGCAAGCGACGCGCAACGCACCAACGATGGTTCGCCGAACGTACCCAACCACTGGAACTCAAGTCGCCCGGACACTGGGTTCGTACCGATTTCGTCCGCAAAGTCCATAAGCGCTGTGACCATCACTTTTATTTCAATAGCCGTTTTCACTCCAAACATGATGGCCACTACAGCGACAAAGAAATTCGCCGTTGGGATGCGGATACCAGTGGCGCGCGTGACAGTTTAAAGAATCGGTTCGTCAAACTTTACGGTAACGCCAACCTCAAGAACCCGTGGTCGGTGAGCTGGCTGATCGAGTGGCATGCCAAACGCGTCAAAGCGCAATGGTTATCGGGAACCCTTTTCGACTTCCAGGAACGGTTCGCTCCTCGGACGTCCGACACAGCCTGGCTGTTCGCCGGCATCGCCCTCGGATCACTCGGTGCGCTCAGCATCGCTTTCTCCGGCTGGTGGTTCCTAGCCGCCGGGGCCTCCATCGGGGTCAGTGGTTCTCTGCTCAGTATCGCGATAGCCGACTTCCTCTCCCGGCGATGGATCTACCACGACGAACAAGACGAAAACGATGAGTTGCATACCGAAGAAACACTCGGCTATGAGGAGCGGGTCGAACTGCTGAGTGACCGCCCGAAAGACCATGAAATGGCAAAGTGGCTCAACCTGGACAAACGTTATCTGAAGTACGAGGCTTTACGGCGGTGTGGTCTGGCTGGTCGCGAACTGTTCAACGAGCTGATCATGACCCAGCGTGACGACCGTGCGCTACGACGCTGGGATGGAGGCCCCGTACGGTACTCGAGGTACATCGTCATGGTCTTCCTGCTCACCGCATCGGGCGTTCGCGAGGTCGAGACCAAGCTGGATTTTCTCAATGGGTACTCCTACGACGAACAACGTACCTCGTTCGCCTACAGCTCGGTAACCTCCGCACGAGTTACCGAGGTGGGTCGACGGCTTGAACAGGAAGGCGCTCTGGTCGCACGAGGCGAACAACCGGTTCAGTTAGGTAGAAGGGCGTTCCACCTCACCCTCTCCAGCGGCGAAGAGATCGAGGTGATCGCGGAAGACTTCCGGGGCCTCGCCGATATCGACCGAGAGCCCCCGGAGAAGCTCGCCAAGCTCGCACTGGACAGCTCCGGCATCACCGGCGCACTGCACACCATGGAATCCGTCGCCGCCGAAGGGCAGGCGTGGGTGGCGAGAGAAACCGAACGACGCCAGCAACAGCTGCGCGACTGGGAGGGCACCGGCCAGCAGGAAACCGATATCGGCACTGAACGCTTACCACCGGCAAACGGTACGACTGGTACGTACATAGCCAAGACGTAGTACCGGCGATTCCGGCTCAGTGCGACCGTGGCGCGGGGATGGGCGGGACATCCGGCCCGTCCAGCCACACGGTGACCGCGGCGCCGGGCGGGGCCCAGATCTCGGCCATCGGGTCCTGGCTGACCACCCGGGCGCCCTCGCCGAATTCGATCAGCCGCAGGCCTTCCTTGCTCGCGCGGGATCTGGCCTCGCTGCCGGTGAGCCCGAGCAGCGAGGGCACGGGGACCTGGCGGGTTTCGCGGAATCGAACACCGTGTCGGCTCATGGCAACCCCGGAATACGTGATGCTGGCGCGAGATGTTCAACGTTACTGAACCACGCGACGGCGCACCAGTCACCGAATGTGGGGATACGAGAAACCGGCCCGGCAGCGATGCTGCCGGGCCGGTTTCCTCGGTAGGAGAATCAGGCGAGGTCGAACCGGTCGAGGTTCATGACCTTGTGCCACGCTGCGACGAAGTCCCCGACGAATTTCTCGCCGGAGTCGGCGCAGGCGTAGACCTCGGCGACCGCGCGCAGTTCGGAGTTCGAGCCGAACACCAGGTCGACCCGGCTTCCGGTCCAGCGGACCTCACCGCTCGCGGCGTCCCGGCCGGTGAACGTCTCGGCGGACTCGTCGTCGGGCTCCCAGCTGGTGCCCATGTCCAGCAGGTTGACGAAGAAGTCGTTGGTCAACGTTCCCGGCCGTTCGGTGAGCACACCGAGGGCGGAGCCCTGGTGGTTGGCACCGAGTACCCGCAGCCCGCCGAGCAGCACGGTCATCTCGGGCACGCTGAGCGTGAGCAGGTTGGCCCGGTCGACGAGCTGGTACTCGGCAGGGAAGGCGCCGCCCTTGCCCGTGTAGTTGCGGAACCCATCGGCCTGCGGCTCGAGGTGGGAGAACGATTCCACATCGGTCTGTTCCACGGACGCGTCCCCGCGGCCCGGGCTGAACGGCACCTCGACGGTGACCCCGGCGGCCTTGGCGGCCTGCTCGACGCCGACACCACCGGCGAGCACGACCACATCGGCGAAGGAGACCTTCTTGGCGTCGGTACGCCCGGCGTTGAAGGACTCCTGTATCTCTTCCAGGGTGCGCAGCACGGGGCCGAGCTTCGCGGGCTCGTTGACCTCCCAGTCCTTCTGCGGCTCGAGCCGGATCCGGCCACCGTTGGCCCCGCCGCGCTTGTCGCTGCCACGGAACGAGGAGGCGGCGGCCCAGGCGGTGGACACCAGTTGGGCCACATCGAGGCCGGTCTCGGCGATCTTGTTCTTCAGTTCGGCGATCTCGGCCTCGCCGAGCAGCTCGTGGTCCGGCTTCGGGATCGGGTCCTGCCAGATCAGTTCCTCATCGGGCACCTCCGGCCCGAGGTAGCGCTCGACCGGGCCCATGTCACGGTGGATCAGCTTGAACCAGGCCCGGGCGAACGCGTCCGCGAAATAGTCCGGGTTCTCCATGAACCGCCGCATGATCGGCCCGTAGATCGGGTCGACCTTGAGCGCGATGTCCGTGGTCAGCATGTTCGGCGCGATCCGCTTCTCCGGATCGTGCGCGTGCGGCACGGTGCCTTCGCCCGCGCCACCCTTCGGCCGCCACTGCCAGGCGCCGCCTGGACCCTGGTAGACCTCCCATTCGAAGCTGAGCAGGTTCCACAGGAAGTTCGTGGTCCACTTGGTCGGCGTGCTGGTCCAGGTGACCTCGATGCCGCTGGTGATCGCGTCGGCGCCGGTACCGGTGCCGAAGTCGTTCTTCCAGCCGAGACCCTGCTGCTCGAGCGGAGCGCCCTCCGGGTTCGGGCCGTTGTGCGAATCCGGGGCGGCACCGTGCGTCTTGCCGAAGGTGTGCCCACCGGCGATCAGCGCCGCGGTCTCCTCGTCGTTCATCGCCATCCGGCCGAAGGTCTCGCGGATGTCCCGCGCGGCGGCGACCGGGTCCGGCTGGCCCTCGGGGCCCTCCGGATTCACGTAGATCAGGCCCATGTGCGTGGCGCCGAGCGGCTTCTCCAGATCCCGCTGCTCGTTCAGGATGCGCTTGTCGCTGCCCAGCCAGGTGGTCTCGGAGCCCCAGTAGACATCGTCGTCCGGTTCCCAAGTGTCCACCCGGCCACCCGCGAAACCGAAGGTCTTGAAGCCCATCGACTCCAGCGCGACGTTGCCCGCGAGCACGATCAGGTCCGCCCAGGAGAGCTTGTTGCCGTACTTCTGCTTGACCGGCCACAGCAGCCGCCGCGCCTTGTCCAGGCTGACGTTGTCCGGCCAGCTGTTCAGCGGGGCGAACCGCTGCTGCCCGCCGCCGGCGCCACCGCGGCCGTCACCGACCCGGTAGGTGCCCGCGCTGTGCCAGGCCATCCGGATCATCAACGGGCCGTAGTGCCCGAAGTCGGCGGGCCACCAGGGCTGCGAGGTGGTCTGCACCTGCTCGATGTCCCGCTTCACCTCGGCCAGGTCGAGGGAGTTGAACGCCTCGGCGTAGTCGAACTGCTCGCCGAGCGGGTTGCTCGCGGGGTGGTTCTTGGCGAGGATCTTGAGGTTGAGCTTCTCCGGCCACCACTGCCGGTTGTCGGCGCCCTCGACGGGGTACGGCGAAAACGGGCAGCCGGTTTCGGGACTATCGGACACGGGACTCCTCCACGATCAGGACGTACAGAGTGGTCAGGAACGGGTGGTAGCGGAACTGCATTCGGGACACAAGCCCCGGTAGACGACCTCGGCCTCGTCGATCACGAAACCGTGGTCCTCGGAAGCGGTCAAACAGGGCGCCTCGCCGATCGCGCAGTCGACATCGGCGATTGCACCACACGAGCGGCACACCACGTGATGATGGTTGTCGCCGACTCGTGCTTCGTATCGGGCCACCGAACCCGGTGGATCGATGCGCCGCACGAGTCCCGCGGCGGTCAGTGCGCGCAGCACGTCGTAGACCGCCTGATGGGACACCCCGCCGAGCTCCGCGCGCACGAGGTTGATGATCGACTCCGTGTCGGCGTGCGGATGCGTGTGCACCGCGGACAGCACCGCGAGCCGGGGGCGCGTCACCCGTAGCGCGGCCCCCCGCAGTGCCTGTTCGTGGTCCACCGTCGTCGACACGCTCCGGAGTATGCCGCACTCATTGGAATCAATCAAGATTAAGAACTTCTATCATCTGATTGAATCGGTTGCTAGCCTCCGGTGGTGGTCACCGTGGACAGCACCGAGGGGCGGCTGATCGAGGCCGCCGAGCGCCTGTTCGCCGAGCACGGCGTGGGTGCGGTCTCGCTGCGCGCGATCATGCAGGCGGCGGGCACCAATGTGGCCGCGGTGCACTACCACTTCGGGTCGAAGCAGGCACTGCTCGACGCCGTGCTGCGCACCCGGATCGACCAGGTCGCCAGGGAACGCGAAACCCTGCTACGAGAACTGTCGAACGCCGAGGTCACCGTGGAAGACCTCGCCGATGCCTATGTGCGGCCCCTGGTCGCCGTGCTCGGTTCCGGAGGGGAATTCTGGATTCGCCTGGTCGACAGGCTGCTCGCCGCCGGAGACGGAGAACTGGGCCCGGTCGCGGAATCCTTTCTCGAACGCAATGCGGCCTTCCTCGAACTGCTGGGGCGCGGAAATCCCGGCATCGAGACACGCACCCTGCATTTCCGGCTCATCCAGGCGATGCGCCTGACCCTGAACGTGCTCGGCGATATCGGGCACACCCAACGACTGCTCGGCGAACACGGCTGGAGCACCGAGGACGTCGTAGGGCATCTCACCGCGGTCGTCACCGGAATTTTCGCGGGCCCACCCGGACAACGCCAACCGAGGAGGACAAGGAATGGGAACTAATCAGCGTTCGCAGATCGAGATGAGCCAGGAGGAGATCGCGGCCTTCCTCGCGAGCAAGCGGACCGCCACCCTGATCACGCTCGGCCCGAGCGGTCACCCGCACGCCGTCGCGATGTGGTTCGCCCTCCTCGACGGCGTGCTCTGGTTCGAAACCAAGGCGAAAGCACAGAAAGCGGTCAACCTCCGGCGGGATCCGCGGGTCACCGTGCTCGTCGAGGACGGGCTCACCTATGACGTGCTGCGCGGGGTTTCCATCGAGGGCCGCGCCGAGGTGATCGAGGACGCCGACGCGCTCTGGGCGGTCGGGGTGGACATCTGGGAGCGCTACCACGGCCCCTACAGCGAGGAAGTCAAGCCGCTGGTGGAGACCATGCTGCACAAGCGGGTCGCCGTCCGCGTGGACGCCGAGCGCATGCGTTCCTGGAACCACCGCAAGCTCGGCCTGCCCGAGATGCCCCTCGGCGGCAGCACGGTGGAACACCCGCAATAAGCCGCTCACGGGTTCGGCGAACTTTCCCCGGCAGGACGTTGACTGAATTTTCAGTCAGTGCCAGAATGTGGCCCGCTATCCCAGAGCCGGGAGGTAAGCGTGGCCGAACAGACCAGCGGAGCCACCACGGGGATGCGGCGCGTACTCGGTATGCCGGCGCTGGTGGTCTTCGGCCTCGCCTACATGGTGCCGCTGACGGTGTTCACCACCTATGGCGTCGTCACCGAGAGCACGGGCGGGCATCTGCCGGGCGCCTATGTGGTGACGCTGGTGGCGATGCTGTTCACGGCGAGCAGTTATGGCCGCATGGCGCGAGTCCATCCGTTCGCGGGTTCGGCGTACACGTACACGCAGCAGTCGTTCGGCAGGCATGCGGGTTTCCTGGTGGGCTGGGCGCTGTTGCTGGACTACGTGTTTCTTCCGATGATCAATTATCTGGTCGTCGGCATCTATCTGAACGCTCAGTTCCCCGTCGTTCCGGGCTGGGTCTTCATGCTGGCGGCGATCGTTCTGGTGACGGGGCTGAACGTGCTCGGCATCCGGATGGTGACCCGGATGAATCTGGTGCTGATCGGCGCCCAGGCGGTTTTCGTGGTGGTGTTCCTTGTTCAGGCGTTCCGGGTGATCGCCGGGGACGGCACTGCCTCGCTGAACGGCATTCCCTCGTTGACGGAGCCGTTCTTCGGCGGGGACACCTCGCTGAGCCGGATCCTCGGCGGGGCGGCGATTCTGTGCCTCTCGTTCCTGGGTTTCGACGCGATTTCCACGCTGGCCGAGGAAACCCGGGAGCCGCGCCGCCTGATCCCGCGCGCGATCATGGCGACCACGCTGATCGGCGGCTGCCTGTTCATCCTGCTCTCCTATGCGGGCAGCCTCGCTTTCCCGCACTGGCAACGGTTCTCCAGTGTGGACTCCGCGGCGCTCGATGTGCTGCGCCATATCGGCGGTGGCCTGCTGACCGCGTTCTTCACCGCCGCCTATGTCGCGGGCGCGTTCGCCTCGGCGATGGCCTCGCAGGCCAGTGTTTCGCGGATCCTGTACGCGATGGGCCGCGACGGGGTACTGCCGCCGCGGTTGTTCGGCAGGCTCAGCGCCCGCTTCAAGACCCCGGCGGTCGCGATCCTGCTCGTCGGGCTGGTCTCCTGCGTGGCGCTGGTGATCACGCTCGATCTTGCCTCCGCGGTGATCAGTTTCGGTGCGCTCGCCGCGTTCTCCTTCGTCAATCTGAGCGTGATCAAGCATTATCTGCTCGACGGCCGCAGGAGGGGACCGCTCGCCGTGCTGCGTTACGGCCTGGTTCCGGCGATCGGTGTGGCGCTGACCGGCTGGCTGTGGACCTCGCTTTCCGGTATCACCTTCGTCATCGGCGGGATCTGGGTGGCGATCGGGGTCGGCTGGCTGTTGGTGCTGACCCGTGGATTCCGCAGGCCCGCACCGAAACTCGAACTGGAGCACGCCGGATGAGTCACCGCAGCGCGAACACCCGTTCCGCGGTGCGGTGCGCGATGTTCTCCCGCTGGGCCGCGGTGAGCGGGGCCTCGTTCAGGAAGGCGATGGCGCGTTTCGGATCCTCGTAGGGCATGTCGATGGCGAACAGGATGTTGTCCGCGCCGACCGCGCGCAGACCGAGCCCGAGCACATCCGGATCGTCGATACCGCTTGTGGTGAGCACGAAATTGCGCCGGAAGTACTCGCTCGGGGTGAGTTCGAGCCGGGGCATCGGGGTCGCCGCACCGGCCACCCGCCGCGCGAAGGCGTGCCGATTGTCGATGCGCCGCAACCAGAACGGGATTCCCTCGCCCAGGTGACCGAGCACGATCGTCAGTTCCGGATACCGGTCCAGGGTTCCGCTCAGGACCAGGCGCATGGCGTGCAGCCCGGCTTCGGCCTGATAGCCCCAGATCGCCCCGGACAATCCGTAATCGGTGTACCCGGCCGCCGTTCCCGGTGCCCGCGGATGCAGATAGATCGGCGCCCGTTCGGCCTCGGCCGCGGCGAGCAACGGAGCGAATCGTGGCTCGTCCAGATAGTGCGCCTGGGTGTGCGAGTTGATCATGATCCCGTTCAGCCCGAGCGGGCCCATGATCCGGGCGATCTCCCGCGCGGCCGCCTCCGGTTCCTGCGGGGCGACGGTGCCGAGCCCGGCGAACCGGCCGGGATGCGCGCGCACGATCGAGGCCAGTTCCTCGTTGAACTCCTCGGCCAATCCGACCGCGTCGGTGGGCCGGTATGGCTGCACTCCGGGCGGATTCAGGCTCAGCACCGCGAAATCCTGGCCGAGCGCGTCCATCTCGGCGAGCCGCGCGTCCAGATCGAGCAGCCGGGACCGCAACGGCCCGGCGCGCTCGACGGTGCGCATCAGCTCGACCTCGGTCTCCGCACCGGGCAGCAACGGAAGAGCGTGTGCCTTCCGCAGAACGGCTTCGGTACTGATGTGTTCCTCGACGGCGATGATCCGCATCAGGCCCGCCGCCCACCGTCGACGGACAGCGCGATCCCGGTGACATAGGAGGACTGCGGCGAACAGAGCCACACCGCGGCCGCAGCGACCTCTTCGGAAGTGCCCAGCCTGCCGAACGGCGTGATCGCCTCCTGCATCGCGATCGTGTCGGTGCCCGCGGCCCACGTGTCGAACCCTGGAGTGTGGGTCGGGCCGGGGCAGACGGCGTTGACCCGGACGCCTTGCGGGGCATAGTCGACCGCGGCGACCTTGGTGAGCCCGACGATCCCGTGCTTCGAGGCCACATAGGCGGGAGCGTCCGGAATCGCGTACAGGCCACCGTTGGAGGCGAGGTTGACGATCGCACCGCCGGCACCGAGCAACGGCAGTTCGTACTTCATACACAGGAAAGTCCCGGTCAGGTTGACCCGGAGGACACGCTCGAATTCGCCCGCGGTCATCTCGTCGAGCCGCCCGCGCACGGACGTTCCGGCGTTGTTCACCGCGAAGTCGAGGCCGCCGTATGCCGCGGCCGTCCGCTCGACGGCCGCGCGCACGGAGTCCTCCTCGGCGATGTCGGCGGTGATGGCCTCGGCGGTCCCGCCTTCCCCGGCGATCAGTGCCGCGGTCTCCGTGGCGGCGCGCGCATCGCGATCGAGCACGCCGACCGAGGCACCGCGCCGGGCGAACTCGAGCGCGGCCGCCCGGCCGATTCCGCTACCCGCGCCGGTGACCAGACCGGACTTGCCGGCGAGCTCCGTCATGCCTGCTCCTCGTGGTTCGCCCAGACGACCTGGTACGGGTACCGGGATTGCCAGTGCTTGATGAACGCGCCGACATCCGGGATGGCGAACGAGGCGTTGAGCGCGTCCAGGTCGGTGAACTCGAACCGCACGATCGCGCTGGCGCGGAACACCGGACCGTGTTCATCGCCGGGGAACGGGATGTGCCGATGGGTCGCCGCGCCGCGCACGTATCCCGAATCGAGCATGAGCTTTTTCATTCCGTTCAGGAACTGATTGAGCTCGGTGTCCGGAATGGCCTCGGTGAACGAAACAATCATCGTATGGTTGATCATGACACCGATTGAACCCGCGCACGACGGTGGTGTCCAAGATCGATCGGTTCTGTTCCGATAACCTATAGGAATGGATGAATTGGAGACCCGCGAGCTCGGTTACTTCCTCGCGATCGCCGAGGAGCTGCACTTCGGCCGGGCCGCCGTGCGCCTCTCGATCGCCCAGCCCGCACTGTCCAAGGCGATCCGGCGGATCGAGAACCGGCTCGGCGTCACCCTGTTCGTCCGCTCCAGCCGGTACGTGGCACTGACCCCCGCGGGCGAGGCGCTGCAGGAACACGGGCGGCACGCGCTCAACGCGATCGGCGCCGCCGCACGGGCCGCGCGTCAGGCGGGTGACACCCAGGCCCCGTTGCGGTTCGTGCTCAAACCCGGTGGCGATGCCGGACTGTTGTCCCCGATCCTTGCCGAGTATGCCAACCGGCCCGATGCCCGCCAGGTGGACATCCTGTTCAGCGGCCCGGCCGACCGCACCGATTTCCTGCACGACGGCCGGGCCGATGTCGGGTTGCTCTACGCGCCGTTCGACGATCTCGACGGCCTCGCCTGCGAAACGCTGCGCACCGAGGACCGGGTGGCCATCCTCCCGTCCCGGCACCGGCTCGCCAGGCGGAAATCGGTGCGCCTCGCCGAGCTGGACGGTGAGACCTGGCCGCGGTGGAAAGGGGTCCCCGGTGGCGATGGCACCGGTCCCGAGGTCGCCGATGTGGTCCAGTTACTGCACATGATCACGGCGCGCCGGATGATCGGGATGCTGCCGCGTTCGCTGGTCGAACCCCTTCCACCGGGCCTGGTGTGCATCCCGGTGACCGACGCACCGGTCAGTCACCTCGTGCTCGCGTGGTCCCGGCGCGAGCGGCGAGCCCGCATCGCCTCCTTCGTCGGGGCGGCACTCGAGGCGAGCCGCCACGCGGCGGGGATACGGTAAGGCCATGGCTTCCACTCCGCAGCGGCGCCCCGGCGGGCGCACCGCACGCACCCGCGCCGCGGTACACGAGGCCGTGCGGGAACTGCTCGCCGCGGGTGGAACCGAGCCGAGCGTGCGCGAGGTCGCCGAGCTTTCCGGGGTGCACGAGGTCACGATCTACCGCCGCTGGGGTTCGATCGAGGCCCTGCTCCTCGATGTGGCCACCGCACAGCTCGTCGAGGAGTGGCCGTTCCCGGACACCGGGGATCTGCGCGCCGATCTGCTCGCTTGGGCCGGATCCGTCGCCGAGCAACTGCGCCGCCCCGAGGGCTTCGCGTTCTTCCACGCGGTGGCCAATGCGATGTCCCCGGCGTTCGGCACCGTTTCAGCGGAACTCCGGGAACAGGCGGCCGCCTCCATGCGCAGCCGTGCCGCCCAGATCCAGCGCGCCCTCGACCGGGAGGCAGCGAACGGCGGCCACCCGCCCACGGTGGACATGGTGTTCGATCTGGTCCTCGCACCGCTCTATCTCCGGGCGATGTGGAACTACGAGCCCGAAACCCATGTCGAGGTGTTCGTGGACCGGGCACTGCGGGCGGCTCTGCCGGTCAGTGATTGACCGGGGTGCGCTCCTCGAGCCAGTCGAAGATCCGGCCGTACGCGTAGCGCTGCCCGCCGAGATGGCAGTGCGCGTCGGCGCCTTCGGCCTCGATGAACCGCATCCAGGTTTTGTCCGAAGTGGACAGTGCGGTGTAGACCTGCTCGGGCTGCCCCGCGAAGAACAGATCCTCCTCGGCCTCGCACACCAGCACCGCACAGGAAACGCGTTCCGCGATCCCGTCCCGCAGGTGGTAGTCCAGGGCCCGGGCAGCGAACTCGCGCGGGGTGTTCCCGCCCATCACGAACTGGCCGTGTTCCAAGGCCCAGCGGGCACTGGGATCGGCGCGCATCGCGGCTTCGAGTGCGGCATCGATCTCCGGGGCCGATTCGGCGCGCAGTGCCCGTTCGATCTCGGCCCGGTCACCGTCCAGGAAGCTCGTCGCGAAGGCACCCAGGTCGTACACCCCGTCGTTGGCGATGACCGCGGCCAGCCTGGGCTCGAAGGCGGCCGCCCGGACGCACAGTTCCCCGCCGAGGCTCACCCCGTACAGGCTGATCTTGCCGGGGTCGACCTCCTGCCTGCCGATCCCGTAGTCGATCACCGGGCCGACGACGTTCTCCCAGTCCGGCCGGAACAGCAGGCCCTGCGGGTACAGTACGCCCGCCTGCCCCGGCCCGTCGAAGCACAGCACGTGGTAACCGCGTTCCTGCGCCGCGAGCGCGCCCATGAACCGCAGTTCCTCCGCGGTGCCGTCGAATCCGTTGTGCATCACCACGAGCGGCTGCTTTCCCGGCAGCGGGCTCGGATAGAAGTACCCGGGAAGCGTGGTGCCCTCGTACGGGATCTCCACCCGCTCGATACTCGCCGGGCCGGCCAGTTCCACGAAGCGGTGGAAGGCCGCGGTCGCGCTGTCGTAGGACTGCCGGATGCGCGGATCATCCTTGTTGCCGTGTAGGAAGAACTCCGCGGTGCGGTAGTAGTTCGAGGCCCGCAGGTAAGCGTCCCCCGCGGTGACGGTGCGGCCGCCGTGCCGCGCCTGCTCGGCCACCTGCCACAGCCGGTCCGCGGTCGCCGACCACTCGGTGTACCAGCTGTCGTAGTCACCGGCGGTGATCCGGCCCGCGGTGTACAGCACCTCGCCGATATCGGCCCCGCCGTAGGCGACGTGGCCCAGCGACCGCAGGGTCTCGAACCAGAAGTTCGCGTCGTCCGGGAAAAGCAGCTGCTGCACGGTGAATCACTCCTCAGGTAACCGGAACTGCATGAGCGAGTCTGCCACCGACTACCGCTTTAATGCAACTATTGCTGCATTAATGTATAGAATAGCCTTACCTAATGAACGTTGGCAGCACATCCACATCCACATCCGTGCGAGCCGGGACGGGACGGCTGATCCTTGTCCTCGGCGGGCTCTGCGCGATCTCCCCGTTCGCCACCGATATGTACGCGCCCGCCTTCCCGGAGATCGTGTCCTCGCTGGCGACCTCGAAGACGGCGGTCCAGCTCTCGCTGACCGCCTGCCTGATCGGGCTCGCCGTCGGTCAGCTCGCACTCGGCGCGATCAGCGACGCACTCGGCAGGCGCCGCCTGCTGCTTGCCGGTTCCGCGCTGTTCACGGTGTTCTCCGTGGTCTGCGCGGCCGCCCCGGACATCCTCGTGTTCGATCTCGCCCGCCTGCTGCAGGGCGTCGCGGGCAGCGCGGGCCTCGTGCTCGGCAGGGCGGTGATCAGCGACCGGTTCACCGGAACCGAGGCGGCGCGCCGGCTCTCCGCGCTGAGCGTGATCGCGATGACCGCGCCGGTGCTGGCCCCGGTCCTCGGCGGGCTGCTGCTCGGCGCGGGTTCCTGGCGGCTGGTGTTCGTGGCGCTGGCCGCGGCGGGACTGCTGCTGTGGGCCGCCTCCTGGGCCTGGGTTCCCGAATCGCTGCCCGCCGAACGACGCACCAGCGGCGGAGTGCGGGCGGTGGGCACCGCGATGGGCGCCCTGCTCCGGCGCCGCGAGCTGCTCGGCTATCTGCTCGTCATGGGGTTCGGGCTCGGTGGCCTGTTCGCCTATATCAGCGGTTCACCGTTCGTCTTCCAGAACGGGTATGGGCTGTCTCCTGGCGGGTACAGTCTCGTGTTCGCCACGAACGCGGTCGGCACCGTGCTCGCCGGGATGCTCTTCGGGTAACTGGCCGGAAAGGTACGGCTCAACGCACTGCTCAATGCGGGCGTACTGATCACCGCAGCCGCCATGGGCACCCTGCTCGTGCTGCTGGTCACCGGGATCGACACCTTCGGCGGCACCTGGGCCTGCCTGTTCGGCCTGACCTTCGGTTTCGGGATCGTGCTGCCCGCATCGACCGCCATCATCCTGGCGGTCGGCAGCACGGCACCCGGTGCGGCCTCGGGATTGCTCGGCGGCGCCCAATTCGTGCTGAGCGCCGTCGCCGCGCCGCTGCCCGGAGCGCTCGGCAACACCACCGTGCTGTCCACGACCGTCGTGGTGCTCGGCTTCGTGCTGCTCTGCGTGGCTGCGTTGCTCGTCCTGGCCCGGCCATGGCAGGGCTACGGCGAACCGGTCGGCGCCGCGTGACAGTGAGCTGGGACCACACCGTCACCAGCCGCGCCGCTCCAGCCAGCTTTCCGGTGGCCCTTCCCCGGGATCGCTCTCGACCGGGCGCCGCCGCGTGCCCCGGGCAGGCTGCGGGGTTTCCTCCACTGCGGGGGCGGGCAGCAGATGCCCGGGAAGGGCGTGGATGGTCCCCTCGTTGCGCAGCCCGGTGTAGGTCGCGCGCACCTGTTCCCGCGCCTGGGCCGCCGCTCTGCGGACGGTGGCGGTGATGACCGGGCCGAGCGCGCTCGGCGGTGTCGACAGCGGCACGGGCAGTTCGAGCGCCGTGAGCAGTCCGGTGCTGTCCACGGTCGCCCGGATCCGGCCGTCCGCCGAGGTCGCGGTGCCCTCGATGGCCAGGCTCTGCTTCTCCGCCCAGTCCAGGGCGGCCCGCCTGCGGATCAGCTTCTGGTTGGCCTGTTCCGCGCGGTTGAGCACCCGGGCCGCTTTCTGGTCCAGCTCGTGATCGGGCATCGCGGGCTCCTACTGTTCGGGGTAGATGTCCGCGCCGCGCTCGGGCGTGGGCAAGGGTTCGTAGTTCGGTCGCTCTTCCGGGATGAGGAATCCCGAACCACCGGGCGGAATCTCGGGCATGTGCGGCTGCGGCTGACCTGGCACGTCGACGTGGTGGTCCTCGCGGTCATCGCGGTCCGGTCCCGGATCGGCGACGAGATCATCCCGGTCCACCTTGCCGTGTTCCTTCGGCGACTGTCCTTTCGGGCTGAACTCGTCCGGGTCGAAGGAATCATCGGTGATCAGCTTGGGCCGCTTCGGACGCACCTGGTCGACTCCGCCGGTCTTCTTCTTGTCGATATCGGTGAGATAGGTCAGCACCGTGTACAGCCCGCGGTCGATGCGATACCGGGAATCGACCGCGTCGTCGAGGATCTTGTTCCCCTCATCCACCATGGAATTGAACACCTCCTCCTTGGTCGGCCCACTGACATCCAGTATCTTGTCGCTGATCTCGCCCTGCACCATGGCGGTTACGACACCCACGGGGTCCTCATCGTCCGCCGCTCCGACGATATTGATGACCGAACTGATCATGTTGAGCCGCTTCTTATGCGCTTCCTCGTGCTGCGCCTGCTCGACCGCGTCGAGCTGATCGTGACTGCTCTCGATGAAGCCGAGAACACCATCCCGGAATTTGCGCTGCAACTCGCGATACCCGGTCATGGCGCGTTTGGTTCCGTCGAGACAGTCGTGCATCCGGGTGATCGCATCGTTCATATCGTCGAGTCTGTGGCGAAAATCCTCGGCCGTGTCTCCCTGCCAGTCGACGGTGTCGCTCTTGGCCCGGTCCAGATGCTTGTGCACGTTCTGGTTGAGCCGCATCAGGGCTTGATCGAGTCCTTCGACGATCACTTCGGCCTCGTCAGCGTCTCCGGAGGCGAAGGTGTCGAAGAGGAACCGCAGTTTCTCCTCGCACCAGCGCGCCCATTCGGCATCGGGAAAGCACGGATCCTCGGGGTCATCGTGGAGCTCGCTCAGAAAGGCGTCCCGATGATAGGCCATCCGCTCCGCCCAGCTGCCTGCCGGATAACTCATTGTCCCAGCTCCTTGGCCGATCGGTGCTCGTTCTCGTCGTAGCGGTGCGCGACCTCGCGCAGTGCTTTCGCGGAGAGCTCGAGATTCTCCGCGTTGTCCGAAAGGACCCGCCCGAGGTAGTGGCAGGCCTCCTCGAACCGTGGTTTGAGTTCCTCGAACAGGCGTCCGGGACCTTCGCCACCGGAGAACGCCTCCGGATGGTTGGCGGCTTTGCCGAGCAGATGCCTGGTGTCCTCGAGATCCTTACCGAGTGCGGCGGTTTTCTTCGCCGCATCGCGCAAGCCGTCCGTGTCGACGGTGAATCCGTTTTGCATGGTCATTTCCCCAGTTTCTTCCAGAAGGAACAGTGGTGCTCGGCGGCAAGATCGACCGGATGGATACCGCCCGTGCCGGGAGCGAGTGACTGGACGTACGGTGTTTGCGCGTCCGAGCGGAGTGCCTGCCATGCGGGGCCTTCGGGTTTGCCGTTGTGCGCGAAACCGCTCCAGTAGTCGACGATCTGGTCGGCCAGCCGCTTCTGCTCCTCCGAGAACTGCGGTGGGTAGCCACCGAGGTCGAACAGGGACCAGATGTCCGAGGAGTGGTAGGTACCCATCGGCATTTTCGGCTTGGCCCACATCGGCGGCGGAGCCGGATCGGCGAACTCGTATTGGTGGACCGGGGCATAGCGGGCCATGTTCCGCGAGTCCGCGTACTGCGTGCAGCTCCATTTGCGATCGGTGATCATCGCCGCGAAGGCCTGGGCCGCGGAACCGTAGGCGGCGCGCGGATATTCGGCCGCCACCTTCGCGCGATCCGCACCGAAGGTCTCGCCGAGCACGGAATCGTAGGTCTGCTCGCTGATCGGTCCGCCGTTCTCGTACGCGGCAGCGGACATGGTGCCCTCATCGTGCACGTTCCCGGAGATCACCGGAACCCGCCGGAAATGCCCCTCCCGCAAGGCATCGGCGGGTTTCTCCGGCAGCACCGCGGTGTGGTACGCCGGATGCACGAACCGGCTCAGCACCGGTTGCAGCCGCTTGACCGGGAGCGCGCGCAGGCAGTCGATCGTGGCGCGCGGATCCGGTTTGGCGCAGCCGAGTTCGGCCGCCGCTTGCTGTCCATCCCGCTGCACCGTGGTAACCGGTTCGAACACGGCACCCGCCTTCTTGTGCGGGGCGTCGAAGTTCTTCAGCCAGTTCGTCCCGCAGGAACCGCTCTGCATGATGGCCTTGCCGAACAGGCCCGCCGCAGTGGGCGAGGTCAGGTGCGCGCAGTTGCTCATCGCGCCCGCGGACTGGCCCGCGATGGTGACATTGCCGGGGTTTCCGCCGAACGCGGCCGCGTTGCGCTGCACCCACTTCAGCGCGGCCTGCTGATCGCGCAATGCGAAGGTGCCGGAACCGGGCAGCCCCTTGATACCGAAGTTGCCGAGCATGCCGAGCCGGTAGTTGATCGTCACCACGATCGCGTCCCCGCGGTTCGCCCAGCGTTTCGCGTCGAAACCGTTGCTGGTCCCGCTCATGAAGACCCCGCCGTGGATCCACACGATCACCGGCTTCGGTTTGCCCGGCTTCTTGGCCGGCGTGGTGACGTTGAGGTAGAGGCAGTCCTCGTTGTCACTGGGCTGTGCCGTCTCCCCGGGGTTCTGCGCGCAGGACGGTGACGGCTTCGTCGCATCGCGGACCCCCTGCCACGGGGCGACCGGGCGCGGATCCCGCCAGCGCAGCTCGCCGACCGGGGGTGCGGCGTACGGAATCCGTTGGAACACCCGGGTTCCGTGCTGCACGGAGCCGCGGACCGAACCCGCATCGGTGTGCACCACCGCGGGATCCGATGGCTTCGCCGGCGGTGGGTCGGCGGCACAGGCCGTGCTGCCGAACAACACCGACAGCATCCCGCAGATCACGGCCCAACGACTCAGCACCATGACTTTCCCTTTCGTGACAAGCGCATTCGGTTGCCACGAAAGGTAGAGCCCGCGCCGGGCGGGCACATCAGCCTTCGGTCGATGCCCGGTAGCCGGGCGGCTAACGTACGGCTCAGGCCAGTCCGGCGTCGTGCGCGAGCAGCGCGATCTGGGTCCGGTTCCCCAGTTCGAGCTTGGTGAGCACACGCGAGACATGCGCCTTGACCGTGGCCACGCTCATCAGCAGCTCGCCGGCGATCTCCGCGTTGGTGCTGCCCCGGGCCACGGCGAGCGCCACCTCGTGCTCGCGCTCGCTCAGCCGCTCGAACCCGGCGCGAGCGCGATCATAGCTGCTCGCATCGGTGGCCACCTTGTCCATCAGTTTCCGGGTGACCGCGGGCGAGAGCATCGGATCCCCGGTGGCCACCCGGTGGATCGCGTCCACGATCTGCGCGGGCGGGGTGTCCTTGAGCAGGAATCCGCCCGCACCGGCCCGCAGCGCGCGCAGGATGTTCTCATCGGTGTCGAACGTGGTCAGCACGATCACCTCGGGCGGCTGCGGGTTGGCGCGCAGTCTTCGGGTCGCGGTGAGCCCATCCACGGAGGGCATCCGGATGTCCATCAACACCACGTCCGGTGCATGCGCGTCGACCGCGCCGAGCGCGGCATTACCGTCCGGTGCTTCGCCGACCACCGAGATCCCGTCCGCACCTTCGAGCATGAAGGTCAACCCGGAGCGAACGAGAGCGTCGTCATCGACGATCAGGACGCGGATTTCACGACTCACCGCCCCATGGTAACCAGGCATCGAGGCGAAATTCCCCGGAACCGGTCAATTGATGATCGAGTTTCCCGCCGGTGAGCCGTGCCCGCTCGGTGAGCCCGATCAGCCCGGTCCCCCGGCCATCCGAGCTGTCGGTGCCGGGAACCGGGTTGCTGACCTCGATCCGCACCCCGGTTCCCGGCTCCCCTTCCACCCGGACCTGCACCTCCTGCCCCGCGGCGTGCTTGCGCGCATTGGTCAGGCCCTCCTGCACCACCCGGTAACCGGTGTGCCCCGTCGCGGGCGGAAGCGTTTCCCCGTCCTGGATCCGGTAGTCGAACCGGACCGGGGTCCCCGCGGCGCGCGCCTCCGCCACCAACTCGCGCAGCTCGGGCAGCCCGGGCCGCGGCCGGTCACTCGCATCGGTGTCCTCGCGCAGCACGCCGATCACCTCGCGCAGTTCGCCGAGCGCCTGGTACACGCCCTCCCGGACCACCCCGGCCGCGCTGACGAGCTTGGCCGGTTCGGCGTCCGCGCGGTACTCGAGCGCACCGGCGTAGGTGGCCACAAGGGACAGCCGGTGGGCGAGCACATCGTGCATCTCCCTGGCCAGCGCGGCCCGTTCGGCGATGCGCGCCTCCGCGACCCGTCTGCCCTGTTCCGCCTCCGCGCGGTTGGCCCGTTCGGCCAGCGAATCGATCAGCGCCCGCCTGGTCCGGATCAGCATGCCCACCCCGACGAGTGCGATGAACGCGAACACGACGATGACCAGCCACCAGCCATAGGAGAGTCCCGGCATCGGCCGCCACAGCCCGAAGATCGCCTGCGCGAGGATCCCGGCGACACCGACGAGGCAGCTCACCCTCGGGCGCTGCCGGGATGCCACCTCCAGTGTCGCGATCGCGGCCGGAATGGTCGCGGTGAACGCGAATGCGGTCAGCACGATCAGCGTCAGCACGACCGGAACCGGCCAGCGCGGCAACCCGGCGAGCAGCACGCAGGCGAGCACCAGCACCCCCAGGTCCGCCAGCAGTTCCCCGCGCGGTGTCCCCGCGCTGACCTCCGCCACGATCTGCGTGATCGACATCAGGGCACCGAAGGCCGGGAACAGAACCGGCGCGAATCGGCGCAACGGAGGCAGGCGGGGCACAGACACCCGATCAGCCTAGGTCAGCGCGGCGAACCTGCCCATAGACCAAAGTAGATCCCGCATGGCCGCCCGTTGGAGGCCATACCCCGGCCGGTGCGGCCATGCTTTTCCCATGGCGAATCGAATGCTCGGCGTGCTCTCCACCGCTGCCCTGTGCCTGACCCTGACCGCCTGCGAAGACGCGGCCGGGCAAGCCGCGCAGCAAGGCGAGAATCCTCAGGATCCCCTGATCTCCACCGAACCCCTGGTTTCCATGGATGCCGGCACGCTGACCGGCTACCTGAAACAACAGGGTTTCGATCCGGCCGGAGTGCACGACGGGGTCGATGCCTATCGGGTGCTCTACCGGACCACCGGTGCCGACGGAAAACCGACGATCGGCAGCGGAGTGCTGGCCTTCCCCCAGGGCTCCGGTGACAGGGCACTGCCGATCACCACCTATCTGCACGGCACCAACCCGGTCCGTGGGATGGCCGCCTCCGTGGCCGATGGTCCGGATCGCGCGGGCACCCTGCTTTTCGCGGGCAGCGGTCAGGCCGCGGTGGCCCCGGACTACCCGGGACTCGGCCTCAGCTTCGGAAAACCCGCCTACATGATGGCCGAACCGACGGTGCACAGCGCGGTGGACGGCATCCGGGTGACTCGGGCGATGGCGAAGCGGACCCATCACCGGCTGCGGCGTTCGGTCAATGTCGCCGGATTCTCCCAGGGCGGTCAGGCCGCCGTGCCGCTCGGCAAGGCACTTCAGGGCGGCGCCGCCGGATCGGAACTCGGCGCGGTCGCCGCGGTGTCCGGCCCACACGACATATTCGGTACCGAACTGCCCGCCGCGTTCGACGGCAGGGTCGATCCACACGAGGCCGTGGTCTATCTCGGCTACTTCGTCACGTCCTGGAATCGCGCCTACCACCTCTACGATTCACCATCCGAGGCATTCCAGGCACCCTACGATCAGAGCGTCGAAGCGCTTTTCGACGGATCGCATCCGTTACCGGAGATCATCCAGGGGCTGCCCGATTCCCCGGAGAAACTGCTGCGCCCGGAATTCGTGCAGCGGCTGCGGCATCCCGGTGGCAAGCTCGCCGAGGCGATCCGGATCAATGACCGGTTGTGCGCCGGCTGGAAACCGAAGGCCCCGGTACGGCTGTTCCATGGCACAGGCGACCGGGATGTGCCGTATGCCAACTCCGAACAGTGTCAGCGGATGCTGGCCGCGAGCGGCGCCAAGGCCGAACTCGTCGATGCCGGTCCACTCGATCACAATGGCACAGCACTCGCCTCGTTCCCGAAAATCGCGCGGTGGTTCGCCGGCCGCTGAGCCATCGGGAGCGTCATTCCGCTGTCTTCGTGCGGTAGATCCACCGGTACACGGGAAGCCGGTCACCGTCGGCCAGCATCGTCTCGGCGGTCTCCTCGAAATGCTCCCGGCCACTGTTGTAGCCGACGACCATCCGGGAGGGTGCTCTCGAATGCTCGAAGCGTTACCCCCGGGGAACGGCGAATCCGTAGCAGAATCGCCCCCCGGCAAGGACGGGATCGACGCCAGGCCGGTATTCCGGACCCGATCAATCAGCGGTTCCACCGCCCGGAACCCTGCGAGTCATTCGACAGGAGCCTGCCGGACACCTACGGTGAGCGACGTGGATTCGGTTGCGGTGTTCGAACAGGCCCGGCCCCGGTTGTTCACGCACGCCTACCGGATGCTCGGATCCGCAGCCGATGCGCAGGACGCGGTGCAGGACGCCTATCTGCGCTGGGCGGGCGCGCGGCACGCGGAAATCGAGCGCCCCGAAGCGTGGCTGGTGAAAACCCTGACCAATCTGTGCCTGAACCGGCTGACCTCGGCGGCCGCGAAGCGAGAGAGCTACGTCGGCCAGTGGCTGCCCGAACCGGTGCTCACCGGACCGGACGGCGATGTGCCCGGCACGGTCGAACGGTCCGAGGCGGTCAGCATCGCGATGCTCACCCTGTTCGAGCGGCTGACCCCAGCCCAGCGCGCGGTGTTCGTGCTCCGCGCGGCTTTCGGGTACCCGCACGCGGAGATCGCCGAACTGCTCGGCATTTCCGAGCCCAATTCCGCGCAGCTCTATCACAGGGCACAACAACTGGTCCGGGACCAGCGGACGCGCTTCGAACCCTGCGACGAACAGGCCCGCGCGATCGCGGAGCGCTTCCTGGACGCGGCCCGTGAGGGCAATGTGGACGGCCTGACCCGGCTGCTCGCCGAGGACGCGAGTTCCATCGCGGACGCGGGTGGCCACCTGCCGGCCGCGCGCAAGCGAATCACCGGACGGGACCTGGTCACCCGGTATCTGCGCGGCACCTTCGGCAGGCTGGACGAACTGCCGGACCCGTTATTGCGGTTCATCGAGACCAACGGCGAGATCACCCTGCTGATCGGCATCGGGGACCGGCTGCTCGGCACGCTCGGGCTCACCGTGCTCGACGGGCGCATCACCGAGCTGCACATCCAGCTGAACCCGGACAAGCTCGGCTACCTGGCCGGTCAGCTCGGTATGACCGTGTTCGAGCCCGCCGAGCTGCAACAGTTCGTCGCCCGGTTTCGGTGATCCAGCACACACTCTGTCAGATTCGCGCGGGCTATCCGGTCTGTTCGGTATGACGAATCGAATCCTGGTGCTCGGCGCGGGTTACGCCGGGCTGTTGACGGCAAACCGGCTGGCCAAGCTGCTCGGCACGGCGGCGGAGATCACCCTGGTCAACGACCGTGAAGTGTTCGTGGAACGGGTGCGGCTGCACCAGATCGCCGCGGGCCAGGAGCTCGTCGTGCGCCCCTTGGAGAGCCTGCTCGCTCCCGGGGTGCGGCTGCGGATCGGCCGGGTCGGCGAGATCCGCCCGGATGCGCGGAAGATCCGCGTGGACGAGGAGATGCTCGGTTACGACCGGCTGGTGTACGCGCTGGGCAGCCACGCGGCCGCGGAACCGGAGCACACCCACGGCATCGCCGGCTACGACCAGGCGCTGCGCCTACGGGATGCCTTGCCCGGTAAGGAAAGCATCGCGGTGATCGGGGCCGGTCTCACCGGTATGGAGATCGCGAGCGAGCTGGCCGAGTGTCACCCCGGGCTTCGGGTGCACCTCGTCGACGAGTTCGAACCGGGGCACCGGCTCTCCCCCGGCGCGCGGCGCCACCTGGGCTCCGCCTTCGAACGGCTCGGTGTGCAGGTGCACACCGGCCGGAAGTGCACCGGGGTGACCGCGGACGGTCCGGCACTCGAGGGGTCCGGCACGCTGCCCGCCGAGCTGACCGTCTGGGCGGGTGGCTTCGTCGCGCCGGAGATCGCCGCCTCCGCCGGGCTGCCGGTGGACGAAAGCGGCCGGGTACCGGTCGACGAATTCCTGCGCAGTCACGATTACCCGGAGATCACCGTGGTCGGTGACGCCGCCGCGGTGCACTCCCGCGGTGCGACCGTTCGCATGGCCTGCGGTGCGGGCATTCCCAACGCCTTCTACGCCGCCAACGCGCTCGCCGGCACCCTGCTCGGCAAGCAGCCGAAACCACTCTGGTTCCGGTTCTTCGCACAGAACATCAGCCTCGGACGGCGGGACGGCGTCGTCCAGTTCGTGTACCCGGACGACCGTCCACACCGGAGTGTGCTGACCGGGCGCGTGGCGGCGAAATGGAAGGAACTGGTCACCAGCGGAGCCATGGTGGCGATCAGGCGCCCCTGGCTGCGCTGATCAGCGGGCCTTCCGCGGATAGACGAACACACCATCGGATTCCTCGTCGAAGACCGCGACAGGTCCGGCGATCTCGGTCGGTACCTTGGTTCCCTCCGGCAATGCCGTGGCCTTCGCGGTCGCCACCGAGACCCGGACCGCGCCCTCGGTGGCCGTGGAACTGCCCGCCATACCGTACCCGGTACCGTCCCTGTCGACCGCGGAAACCGTGACCGCCTCACGGGATTCGTTCTCCGCCAGGCAGATTCCCTTCTTGGCGGCGAGATCGAACACCACCTGGCCCGCGATCAGGTACCTGCCGTCCCCGGAGAGCACCGGAACACCACGCTTTCCCGAACCGGAATCGTCCAGATCGGACTGTGCACAAGGGACCGAGGCCTCGACCTTCCCGGTCGCCGCGTCGTGCACCGCCCAGACCCGATCGTCCGAGGAATCGTTCGCGGACGGCCAGGCGGCCACCACCGCGCGCCCATCGGGGGTTCCGACCGTCTTGACCTCCTGGGAGCCGGACTCCTGCTGCGCACCGGGTGGCAGCACATCTCCGCTGAACCAGCCACCGGGGACCCAGAAGGCGCCGAATCCCTGCACCAGCGGGCCTTTCGGGGTCATCCCGGACACCGTGATGCCCTGATTGCAGTCCCCGATCTCGTGCGTGCACTCCTTCGGTGCGTGCAGCGCGGCGTCCTGATGCCGGTAGCCGGTGTCCCGCCCACTGCGCACATCGACGACCGCGGTCGAGGAACCCAGCCGCACCAGCAGGTTCCCGTCGTTCTGCGGGATGAAGTCCTGCGCGCTCTCCGGCACGGTCACCACCCTGGCCGGTTCTCCCTGATCACGCATGGCGGCCACATCGAAGATCTGCAGCGTGGTGACATCCCTCGGCTTGTTCACCGTGTCCCCGCCCTCGGTCCCGGTGGCCGCGAGCACCGCGTAATCCTTGCCGTTCTCCGTCGTCCCGAACAGGCTCGTGGACACGCTGTGATAGTTCTGCCCGGTGTCCGGCAGTTTCAGCGTCCGGCTGGCCCACCGGGTGGCGCCGGTTCGGGCGTCCTTGGCGAGGACACGGATGCCGCCATCGTTCGCGGACTCGGTGAACAGCACCAGCCCGGAGCGCGCGGCCACGACCGGATGCTCCAGCCCGGTGCCGTGATCCTTTGCCACCCAGCCGCGCGCCCGGTCGAACGCGTCCGGGATCTGCTGGGCCGAAACGGCGGGGTCGGGCGCGGCCGAGGTGCTCGGCACGGGAACTGGTGGTTGCGGAACCGGTGACGAACCGCATGCGGTCAGTGAAAGCACCGTGCACAGTCCGAGCCCGACAAGACCACATCGTCCTTTATCGCGAATCATGAAAGTTGTGACGCGATCCGGGTCACTTCGGTTCCCTGTCACGTTCGGGCCCGCCGCCTTGTCCCCTGGGTGTCCTATCGAAGACGAACGAGGAGCCCATCATGGAACCCCGCCTCAACCCGTTCGAGAACGCCCCGATGCGCAAGTTCATCAAGCACCTCATGGCGGCAGGCAAGGTCATCGACGACTCGGCATTGCCCGCGGCCACCCAGGAACTGGTGAAGATCCGCGCCAGCCAGATCAACGGTTGCGGATTCTGCACCGATATGCACACCAAGGACGCCGCGCATGCCGGGGAAACCCAGACTCGGCTCACCATGGTCGCGGTCTGGCGCGAGGCCAAGGTGTTCACCGGGGCCGAGCGCGCCGCCCTCGAGCTGACCGAACAGGGCACCCGGATCGCCGACGCCGCCGGTGGTGTCGGCGAGGAGGTGTGGGCACGGGCCGCCGAACACTACGACGAGGAACAGCTCGGTGCCCTGGTGGCACTGATCGCCTGCATCAACACCTACAACCGGATGAACGTCATCGTCCAGTTGCCCGCCGGTGACTATCAGCCGGGCCAGTTCGGCTGAGTGTCTCGCGGTTGACCTGTCCCCCAGGGGACAGGTCTAGCGTTCGGGCCGTGACCGGTTTTTCGGATTGGCACCGTTTCGCGGCGCACGGCGAGCCGCAAGGCGCTGCTCGGCTACGAGGCCCTCGGGCTCGTCGTCCCCCGGGCGGGACCCGAACGGATATCGCACCTATGACGAGCACCAGCTCGCCCTGATGTGCAAGATCCGCAAGCTCAACGAGCTCGCGATCCCCTCGACTGCGTACGGCCGTTCGTCGACTGTCTCAGACTGTCTCAGACTGTCTCAACGAGGGAAGCGAGCACGCGGATACCTGTCCGGCCACACTGGGCGAATACCGGCGCGCGATCGAGCGGCTGGACGAGACCGTCCAGCTGACCGTGGTCGGCGAACGCATGATCGAGACGATGCGCCCACCACCACACCCTTGTCCACAACACCGTAAGTCCATACACACCACGAACACCCCGAATTCACCCCGCCCGGATACCGGCCGACTAGCCCGGAACGGAGCCTGGCTCGGGTGCCGTGAACAACTCCGGGGTATCCGCGAGCAGCGCCCTGGTGTAGTCGTGTTCCGGGGTACCCAGGATCGAATCGGTCCGGCCGTGCTCGACGATCCGGCCGCGGTTCAGCACCACGACACTGTCCGCGATGCTGCGCACGACACCGAGGTCGTGGGTGACGAACAACAGAGAAAGCCCATCCTCGCAGAGCGAGCGCAGCAGTTCGACCACGGAGGCCTGCACCGAGACATCGAGCGCGGAGGTGACCTCATCGCAGATCAACACCGTAGGATCGCAAGCGAGCGCGCGGGCGATCGCGACCCGTTGCCGTTGCCCGCCGGACAGCTCCGCGGGATACCGCTGGGCGAATCGCTCCGGCAGCTCCACCCGCTCGAGCGCGCCCCGGACCCGGTCGGCCGCCTGCTTGCCGCGCAGCCCGAAGAAATGCCGCAGCGCCAGGGCAATGGAATCGCCGACCGGGTGCCTCGGATTCAGTGCCCCGTGCGAATTCTGGAATATGTACTGAATCCGGCGCTGCATTTCCCTCCCGCGCGCACCCGCGGAAGCGGGCAACCGCGCACCCGCGAAGCTCAGTTCGCCGTCCTGGCGATCATGCAACCCGATCAGGCAGCGGGCCATCGTGGTCTTACCGCTGCCCGACTCCCCGACCACCGCGAGACAGTTCCCCCTCGGCAACGCGAAGGAAACGTCGAACAGCACCTGCCGCGCGCCGTAATGGGCGTTCAGCCCGGAGACGGTGAGCACCGCATCGGCGCCCTCGGTGGTCTCCTTGGCGGGCAGCACAAGGGTTTCGGTCCGGCCTAGCCGCTCACCGATACGCAGACAGCGCGCCGCATGCCCCGGAGCGGCGAGCGTCAATGCGGGTTCCCGCGTGCCGCATTCGGCGATCGCGTGCGCACAGCGCGGCGTGAACCGGCAGCCCGCGGACTGTTCCCCCGGCTGCGGGGCACGTCCCGGGATCGGCACCAGTTCGCGGCGTTCGCGAGTGGAGGGCACCGAGCCGAGCAGTGCGCGCGAGTACGGATGCGCCGGTGCCCCGATCACCGCGCCGACCGTCCCGGTCTCCACGATCCGCCCGGCGTACAGCACCGTGACCCGGTCGGCGAGATTGCCGACCACGGCGAGATCGTGCGAGATGTACACGCCCGCCATCGCCGAGCCGTGGCACAGGTCCCGGACCAGTTCCAGCACCCGGCGCTGAGTGGAAACATCGAGCCCGGTCGTCGGCTCATCGAGCACGATCAGCCGTGGCCGCGCGGCGACCGCCATCGCGATCGCCACCCGCTGCTGCTGTCCGCCGGAAAGCTCACCGGGACGGCGGCGCAGGAACTCGCGCGAACCGGGCAGCCCCACGGACTCCAGCAGTTCACCGGCACCGGCGCGATCACCGATCTCGGCAAGCTGATTCCCGATCCGGATGGCCGGATTCAAGGCGGCGCCCGGATCTTGGGGCACATAGGCGACCAGTTCCCGCCGCGCCGCACGCAATCCGCGCACCGTCAGCGAAAGCAGCTCGGTGTCCTCGATCAGCACACTGCCGCCGGTGACCCGGGTACCGCGCCGCGCGTAACCGAGCAGCGCCAGGGCCATGGTGCTCTTCCCCGAACCGGATTCGCCGACCACGCCCATGATCTCGCCCGCCCGCACCTCCAGGGAGACACCGCGCACGATCTCCGCGCCGCCACCGCTCAAGCCGACCGTGAGGTCCCGCACCTCGAGCACGTCAGGCCCTCCCTTCCGAACGGGCGATCACCCGGGAAACCCCTTCGGACACCAGGTTTCCGCCGATCGTGAACAGTGCGACGCACGCGATCGGCGCCAGCACGGCGAGCGACTGGATCCCGAGCGCGCTGCGGTTGCTGCTGATCATCTCGCCCCAGTCGGCGGTCGGTGGCTGAATGCCGTAGCCCAGATAACTCAGCGAGGCGATGGTGCCCACCGACCACATCAGCCGCACCCCGAACTCCACCAGTACCGGGGACATCACGTTCGGCAGCAGTTCGCGGGCCAGGATCGTGCGGGCGGGCAGGCCGACCGCGCGCGCCCAGGACACGTGTTCCCGTTCGAGCACCGGGAACACCGCGCCCCTGGTCACCCTGGCCACCCCTGGGAGATGACCGACCGCGACCAGCAGCACGAGCAGCGGTTTGCTCGGCCCGAGCATCGAGACGAACAGCAGGGCCAGCAGCACCCCGGGAAAGGCGAGCAGCACGTCCATCAGCCGCATCAGCAGCGTTTCCAGTATCCCGCCGCGAAACGCCGCGAGCAGCCCGATCCCCGCACCCACCACGACCCCGAGCAGCGCGGCGAGCACCGACATCCACACCAGCTGATAACCGCCCCACAGCACCCGGGAGAGCACATCGCGGCCGACCGTGTCGGCGCCGAACGCGAGCCCACCGCCCGGTTCCGCATACGGGGTGCCGATGATCCCGTTCGGCTGGTGCGGCGCGAACAGCGGACCGAGGAAGGTGAACAACAGCATCAGGGCGAGCAGCACGAGGCCGACGCGAACCTGGGCCGGGCGCAGGTATTTTCCCGCCGTGGCAAAGCTCATCGCCGCCTCCTCGTCCGGTTCGCCAGCACATCGGCCAGCGTGTTCAGCACATAGAACGCCGCGGCCATGAACAGCACGATGGCCTGCACGATCGGCAGGTCGTGATTGCCGACCGCGTCGACGAGCGCGGTACCGATCCCCGGATAGGAGAACACGTTCTCCACCACGATCAGCCCGGCAAGCGAATACGCGGCGACCAGGCTCGCGGCCGGGGTGATCGGGCCGAGCGCGTTCGGCAGCGCATGCCGGAACAGGATCCGCCGCATCGAAAGACCGTTCAGCACGGCCTGCTGGATGTATTCGCTCTGCAGCACATCGATGAACGCCACCCGCACCAACCGGGAAAGGTAGGCGACTCCCATGATCACCATCGCGGCGATCGGCAGCACCAGATCCGCCGGATGCCACCAGGGCAGATCGCCGGGCGGGATCAGCGCCACCGGCGGCAGCACGTGGAACAGCGTGGTGCCGAACAACGCGGCGAGCACCGTGCCGATGACGAAATCCGGAAGCGCGTTGGCGATCATCGAGGAACCGAGCAACGTCTTGTCGTAGAACCGGTCCCGCAGCCGCGCCGCGAGCATCCCGGTCAGCAGCGAGAGCGGGAGGATGAGCACCAAGGCGAACACCCCGAGCACCAAAGAATTGAGCAACCGCCCGGCGAGCAGTTCGCCGACCGGGTAGTGGTTGATCAGCGAGGTGCCCAGATCTCCGGTCAGCACCCCGCGCAACCAGTGCCAGTACTGCGCGACCAGCGTCTGGTCCAGGCCGAGCTGCACGCGCACCGCGGCCAGCTTCTCCGGGGTGGCATTGGTACCGAGCACGATCCGCGCCACATCCCCGGGCAGCGCCTCGGTGGCCAGGAAGATCAGCACCGAGACCAGGAACAAAGTCAGTACACCGAACAGCACCCGCATCCCGAGCCAGCGCAGGACGCGTGGCACCGGCCGGCTTTCGATGATCGGTTCCGCATTCGCCACCATGGCGCCACCTTCACTATTGACCGACCGAAACACCGGTCAGGTAGTAAACCGGGGGAAGGGACCGGGTCACGGGGAGCCCGGTGACCTGCTTGCGGTAGGCCGTCAGCAGATCGTTCCACGCGGGGATCAGCGTGCCGCCGCGATCATGCTGGATCCGGTCCATGCGCTGCCGGATCGCGCACTGCTGGGCCGGATCACCGGTACTGAGCAGTTCATCGGCTAGTGCGACGAATTCCTTGTCGTTCCACCGGGACACGTTTTCGGTCCCGTCCGGAAGCAGGCTGTTCTGGAGTATGGAGGCATAGGGACCCGAGTCGTATCCGGTCGCCACCGGCCATTCCTTCCAGCGCGCCAGGAATCCCGCGGTATCGAGTTTGTTGATTTTCACCGTGACTCCCGCGCGCAGGGCGTTCTGCTGCACCACCTGGGCGAGTTCCAGCATGCCCGGCTGGTCGTCCGCCGTGGCGATAGAGAACTCCAGGTGCGGCACTCTCGCCTCGGCGAGGAGTCGGCGCGCCTGGGCGATGTTCTGTGTGCGCTGTTCCGGGCCGGGGAACCCGCAGGCATTGTCGCGGATATCCAGATCATCGGCTACCGCCCCATGTCCGCTGAACGCATTGCGCACCACCTGTCGGCGGTCCACGAGCAACCGGACCGCGTTACGTACCCGCACATCGTCGAACGGGGCCAGGTCGGTACGCATGCCGAGGACAAGGTGATTGTTCGAGCGACTTTCCAGTAGCCGCAATCCCGGTGTGTTCGCCAGGGAATCGGCCTGCTGCGAAGGGATTTGTGCGGCGATGTCGATCTGACCGCCCTGCAATGCGTTGATCTCGGCCTGACGGCTGGGCAGGTCGAGAATTTCCAGCCGGGCGATCTTCGCCGGACCGCCCCAATAGCGTGCGAACCTGGTGAAGATCGAGCCCCGGCCGGGTTCGGCGGTGACATAACGGAAGGGCCCGGTGCCGATCGGGTGCCGTGGGTCGAATCCTCGCGGCACCATCACCAGGTAGTAGTTCGACCACACCTGTTCGAACAGCGAGAACGGCCGCTTCAACCGGAACCGCACGGTGAGATCGTCCACCTTGGTGATCCTGTCCGGATCCACGAAGGACAGCAGCGCGGCACCCGCGCTGGCCAGTCGCGGATCGAGTATCCGGCGGACGCTGTAGATCACGTCCTCGGCACCGAACGTCCTCCCGTCATGGAGCCGCACATTCGGTCGTAGTTTCACCGTCCACTCGTCGAGCGTGGCGTTCGGCCGCATCGCGACCGCGAGCGACCAGGTGACCTTCCCGGACGGCGACAACCTGGTCAGTCCATCGAACAATTGCGCGACCCGAACCGATTGCGCTTCCGCCGAGGTCGAACTGTACGGGTCCAGCCGCTCCGAACTGTTGCCATGGATCCCGATCTTCAGCGTCCCACCGGCACCGACCCTGGTGATCGGCGGGGCACACGCGCCGACCACCAGGGCCAGGATGACGGCCAGGACCTTGATGCGGAAGCAGCGGCTGCTCCGTTGTGCCATCCCGGCTCCTGAGCGGTATCAGGGGCGCGAGGCGCCCTCGTCCGATTCGTAGCTCGGATTCAGCGAGAGCGCGGAAAACCGGAATGGGCGGTCCACCCTGTTGAATCCCAGCGGACAGTGCCGCACACCGGCCGGGATGTACACCGATCCGCTGGTGGTGATGATGTGCCGCTCGCCTTCGATATCGAAATACAGCTCAGCACCGAGGTCACGCGGATCGTCCGGATTGTTGCCGGTCCAGATCAGCACTTCGTCATAGGGGTGCTCATGCTCGATCACCCACTGGATCGGAGTGTCCCGTTCCTTGATCCACATGTGCGACATGTGGATCCGGCTTTCCGGCACATCGGCGGAACGCATCAGTGCCAGCCCCTCGCCCAGGTTGTCCGGAGTCGGCAGGCCCGCCGCATCGCCTTCGTTGGCGAAATCAGCGAGGCAGTCCTGCATGTCCCGGACAATCAGATGCTCGTAAGTGCTTGGCATACCGACTCCTTTGTGCGGTGGGATTTGTGCCGTCCACGGTAAGGCGATGCGGCGAAAACAGACCTTCTCCGGCAGCGGGTATTCCCGCACAGTCAACCGCTGTTCTCTGGCAGCCAAGCCCTTGCCGGCGCGCGCTCACAGTCGTACAGTTCGTTCAGAATCTTCTAAACGACGATGCGATGATGGGCAGGTGTGCGAATGACCCCGGAGGAGGCCGAACTGGTCGACCGGATCGGGCTGTTCATGGAAACCGTCGGCGCACCGCGCACCATCGGCCGGATCTACGGCTGGCTGATGGTCTGCGATCCGCCGGAACAGTCGCTGACCGAACTGGCCACGGCGCTGCGGGTGAGCAAGGCCTCGATCAGCACCATGATCCGCCCGATGCAGGAGGGTGAGCTCGTGGAACGGCTTCCCTCTGCCTCCCGGGAGCACTACTACCGGGTCGTTCCCGGCGGATTCACCCAGCTGCTCCAGGTACAGCTCACCCGGATGCATGCCGGGGCCGAGGCCGCGGAGTTCGGGCTCTCGGTGCTCGGCGAACAGCGCACCCAGCAGCGGGAGCGGCTCGCGGACCTGCGGGACTTCTGCCGGTTCGCGGCGACCGAGATCGGCGATGACCTCATGCGGCGCTGGGCGGATTACCGCGCGAACAACAAGGAGTGAGCGATGCGGACCGACAAGGTCGATTTCACCGGTGTGCAGTCCACGATGTTGGTGACGTTGTACCTGCGGGCCCTGGACAGCAGGGATCCCGAACCCATTCTCGGTGACCGGTTCGCGGCCGAGGCCGTGGAACGGATCGATTACGACTGGGCGAGGCTCGACAAGCCGTCCATCAAACGCAGCCGGACGGTCGCCGCACTGCGCCCGAAGCAGTTCGACGACTGGACCGCGGATTTCCTGCGCCACAACCCGGATGCGACCGTGCTGCAACTCGCCTGCGGGCTGGACACCCGGGCCTTCCGGCTCACCCTGCCCAGCGGGGTGCACTGGTTCGACGTCGACCTGCCCGAGGTCATCGAATTGCGCCGCCGGCTCTACGCCGAGACCGGGACCTACCACATGCTCGCCGCCTCGGTCACCGAACAGGTGTGGCTGGACGAGATCCCGGCCGATAAACCGGTGCTGATCATCGCCGAGGGCCTGCTGATGTACCTGCCGGAGCACGAAGTACGGCAGCTGCTGCACCGGCTCACCGAACGCTTCCCCTACGGTGAACTGATCTTCGATGGATTCCTTCCCTGGGTGCCCAAACTGACCCAGCTGATGAAAAAACTCCTCGGCGAGCGGTACGAATACCCGCCGTACCGGACCGGAATCCGCGACGGCTCGGACATCGAGCGGTGGAATCCCCGGCTGCGCTGCCGCGAACGCGTCGCCATCATGGACCGGATCGGCGAGACGAATACCGGCCGCGACCGCATTCTCCGGCTGATGCGGCGTTTCGACTGCCTCCGGAATATGTTGTGCCTGTTCCGTTTCGAGTTGTGAACCGCATTCCCCGGGAACCCGGGACGTAGCCCGCGACCGGTCCGCACAATGTGCCGAGGGAATCACCGTTCCTATGCGGATCCGGCAATCCCGTTGCTGTTACGGTGGTCAGCGTGATCGGCGAGCACGGGAACGGCAAGCTGACGCGCGGGCGGCACGGGCTGAGCCGCGAACAGGTGAGCGCCGTGCAACGGGCCCGGTTGCTCGATGCGATGGCGCGGGTGGTCGCCGAGCAGGGCTATGTGAAGACCTCGGTGGCCGCGGTGCTCCGGCGCTCCGGGGTGGGGCGCGAGACCTTCTACGAACTGTTCACCGACAAACAGGACTGTTTCCTCGCCGCCTACGACGCGGTGGTCGAACGGCTCGGCACGGCGACCCGGCAGGCGCTCGGCGATACCGGCAGCGCGCTCGAGCGGTGGAGCCGAGGACTGGCGAGTTATCTGAACACGCTGGCCGCGGAACCCGAACTGGCCCGCACCTTCCTGATCGAGGTCTACGCGGCGGGCCCGGTCGCGTTGGCCAAACGCGCCACGGTCCAGCGGCTGTTCGTGGACGCGATGATCGGGATCCTCGGGGTCACCGGCGAGCGGGACCGGTTCGCCTGCGAGGCCCTTGTCGCGGCGACCAGTTCGCTGGTGACCACCCGGCTCGGTGCCGGGGGCGGCGCCACCCTTCCGGAGTTGCACGAACCACTGGTGGGCCTGGCCCGCGAACTGTTCGGGGCCAGACCCGGCGAGCAGTAGCGGATCAGGCGGGCGGTGTCGGCGGGTGACAGTTCTGCCTGCCCAGCGGGGTGGATGCGTTGTCGTAGACGCCATCGGCCAGGGTGTCGCCCATGATCGAGCGGTGATCATCGGGACGCAGCCACTGGTAGCACTGGTGCTGGGCGAAGTATCCGCCCGGCGCCTCCGGCGTTTCGAAATTGCACACCCCATCGGTCTCGATGCAGTACCGGATGTAGGGGATCCCGCCGAAGTCGGTGCGCCCCGGGCCGAACGAGACATAGCCGCCGAACGGTGAGGGCGCCCCGGTCCCCGCGGGAAGCACCGCGCTGATTCCCCTGCTCTGCGGTCCGACCGGCTGCATCGGGTCGGCGTAGAGCTTCGCGGAGAACCGGGACTTGTCCACGCCGAGTTTCCCGTCCGCGATGTCATCGAGCATCATGTCGGCCACGATGGCGCCCTGCGAGTAGCCGACGACGGTGAACTCCGCGCCGGGGTTCTCCCCGAACGCCTCCTGCACCACCCGGTCGCCCTCGGTGTGTCCGGCGGCGACGCTCTGATCCATCGGTGTCTGGTCGCAGCCGGGCAGTCCGGCCGCTCCCGCCGGGTACTGCACGACCTTGCGGATCCCGCCCTGCAGCCAGGCCTGGTCGTAGACTCCGGCGTTTCCATCGCAGGTCCCGCCGACGAGGATGTAGTAGTGCGGCCCGCCCTTGGGCGCGGCGGTCTCGGCCGGGGCGATGCCGCTCATCGACCCGAACAGCGTCAGGACCGCCCCCGCGACCATTACCGGTCGCAGTTTTCGTAGCAGATTCATCACGAGTCCCCTGGTTCCACAGTGCCGCAGTTCCGGACCGCGGCAGATCCGGCACGGAGAGTATCACGAACACCAGTGTTCGTATAGTGTGCGCGAACGTGCACTCCCCCCTGTGTTCGGCGGATTTCACTCATCCGGGCACAGAATGTGTCCATGGCACGGGTACTGGTGATCGAAGACGCCGAGGCGATCCGGGTCGCCGTGGAGACGGCGCTGACCGGGGCCGGGCACGAGGCACTCGCCCGCGCCGACGGGACGGAACTCGAACAGGACCTGGTGCGGTTCCATCCGGACCTGGTCCTGCTCGATCTGCGGTTGCCCGGCAGGGACGGGTTCGCCCTGCTGGAGCTGATCCGCGCGCACGGCTGCGCGGGCGTGGTGATCATGACCGCCCGGGACGCGGTCGGCGACCGGGTGCACGGGCTGCGCTGCGGTGCCGATGACTACGTGGTGAAGCCGTTCGTCCTGGAGGAACTGCTCGCCAGAGTGGATTCGGTGCTGCGCAGAACCGGGGGTCTGCCCGCGGTGGTGGACACCGGCGAACTGGTGCTCGATCCGCAGTCGAGCAGTGTGCTGCGCGGCGGCGCGCGGATCGAACTGACCTCGACCGAGCTGCGCCTGCTGGACTACCTCGCCGCGCACCGCGGACGGGTGCTGAGCAAGACCCAGCTGCTCGACGCGGTCTGGGGTTATCAGGAATACGACCCGAATCTGGTCGAGGTACACGTCAGCGCGCTGCGCCGGAAACTGGAAGCACACGGCCCCCGCCTGGTGCACACCGTGCGCGGCAGCGGTTATGTCTTCCGCGCCGAGGCAGCGGAATGACCGGCCTGGTCACGACCTCGCTGCGGCGCCGGGTACTGGTCGCCGTGCTCGCGGTGTTCCTCGCGGTCCTCGCCGCGACCGTGCTCGCCGTGGGGCTGCTGTTCTCCGCCGAATCGGCGAAGGCGGTGAACACGGTGCTCGCCGACCGGATGCGGCTCGCCCGCCAGCTGGACGCGCGTGGGGTGCCGCCGGAGCAGCTGATCCGCCGCCTCGACCGGCGAGCGGTGCGTGCCGAACTCGACCTGCCCGATGGCCGCGTCTACGGCCGGGTGCCCGGTGAGGACCGCGCGGACAGCAGGACGGTCCGGTTGCGCGACGGTTCCCGGCTGATCCTCGCCCCGGAGACCCGGTTGCTCTCCGGGGCGCAGGGCACGCTGATCCGGGTACTGATCATCACCGGCATCGTGGCACTCGCCGCCACCACCGTGCTGATCATCCTCGTGGTCCGGATGGCGCTCGCCCCGCTGGACACCATGGCAGGCATGGCGCGCCGGATCGCGGCCGGTGAACGGGGAAACCGGCTCGCCCCGCGGCGCACCGATACCGAGATCGGCCGCACCGCCCAGGCCATCGACGAGATGCTGAACGCACTGGAAGGCGCGGAGCACCAGGCGCGGGAATCGGAACTGAGCACCCGCCGGTTCGTCGCGGACGCCGCGCACGAGCTGCGCACCCCGATCGCCGGGATGTCCTCGGTGGCCGAGGTACTGCTCGGCGGCGGCGAACTCGAACAGCAGCAACGAGAACGGCTGCGCACCCTGCTGCGCGGGCAATCCCGGCTCGCCGCCAAACTCGTGGAGGACCTGCTCGATCTGGCCAAGCTGGACATCGGGATCAGCCTGGACCGCGAGCCGCTCGAACTGCACGGGCTCGCCGAGGCCGAATGTCAGCGGATTCGGCTGGCGCACAACGGAATGCACGCCACGGTCCGCGGAACCGCCACGGTGTGCGCGGATCCCGCGCGGGTCACCCAGATCCTGGTCATCCTGCTGGACAATGCCGCACAGGCCACCCCGGAGGACGGCCGGATCACCGTGGATATCCGTGCTGCCAACGGTTTCGCCCTGCTGCGGGTCATCGACTCCGGCCGCGGTGTTCCCGCGCGGGAACGGGAGCGCATCTTCGACCGGCTGGTCCGGCTCGATCCGGCGCGGGCGCAGCGGCCGGAGGGCAGTGGGCTCGGGCTAGCCATCGCCCGCGGGTACGCCCGCGCGCACGGCGGCGAGCTTCGTTGTGTGACACCGGAAAGCGGCAGCGGAGCCGCGTTCGAGCTCACGCTGCCGCTTTCCGGCTGAGCCGCTACTTGCCTGCGCCCCGGTCGGCGATCGCGGTCGCGGTCACCGTGTCCCCCGCCTTGTCCGCGCGGAGCCCGACCTTGTCCCCGGTGTGCACATCGGTGATCTTCTCCGGTTTCTTTCCGGGCACCGCGCGCACCTTGGTCTTGTCGTTCACCGCATAGCTCTTCGTGTATCCGTCCGAACTGCGCACCGTGATCGAGGAAGCGTTCACCGCGGTCACCGCGCCGTGCTGGATGTCGATCACCCGGTGCTTCTTGCCGTTCATGGTCAGTTCGCCGTGCGATACCCGGGCGAGCGGGGACCGATGCTTGTGCTTGCCCGGCTGCGGCTTGTGGTCCGGCTGCTGTTTCTGGTCTGCCGACGGTTGCGGGGCGGCGGGCTGGGTGTCCGCGGCGGCGACCCCGGCACCGATACCGGAGACCGCGAGCACTGCGGCGGCGATCCCGCCGACCAGCTTCGTCCTGTGCTGCATCTGCATCCTCCTTCACGTGCGGCGGCGACCGGTTCGCCGCCGTCCACGCCAAGGCTGAGCGGAAAAACTGTGCGAATCCTGAGTTTCCCGCCCGTGCCGGGCACATCTTCAGCAATCGTTCAGCAACGCGGTGGAAGCACCCGCATCGGTCTCCGGTCGGATGGCCGATCCGACTGCGGGCCGATGTGAGCGAACACGAAGTGTGGTTAGCGTGAGGACGTCGATCGGGAAAGGATCACGTACTCATGCTTGCCACACACACCACCGTCCTCGCCGACTCCGTCTCCGGACTGGGGTTCGGATTGGCGATCTTCCTCACCCTGGTCGCCCTGGCCTACGTGGTGTTCATCGTGGCCGCCTTCGTGAGCATCATCTTCTCGAACATCGACGGCGGAATGAAGATCGTCTGGCTGATCTTCGCACTCTGTGCGCCGTTCCTCGGTTCGCTGTGCTGGTTCCTGATCGGCAGGCGGCGCCGGCCCATCGGCTGAGGCTTCAGGCCAGACAGGTCAGTGGTTTTCCGCCGTTGTAGTCGACCATCTCGGTGAGCGCGGTCACGGTGTCGATGGTGCCACCGCGCGGTGTTCCGCCGAGTTCGGCGTAGGCACGGTGCAGATTGCCCACGATGCGCTCGGCGTCGGGCCAGTCCGCGAACCGGCCGAGCTCGGTGTCCCGCGCGGCCCGCAGCGGCGGAATCCCCTCGGCATGCCCGCGTTCGGCCAGGTCGAGCACGAAGCGCAGATAGGCCAGGGTGTCCGCGATGGGCGCGTCGTCGTGGAACACCGGGCCGTGGCCGGGCACGATCGTGTCCGCCCCGAACGGCCGCACCACCTGCTCCAGCACCTCGATCGCGCCCGTGACCGAGCCCATCAGCAGGAAGGGCGTGCCGCCGTGGAACACCAGGTCCCCGCAGAACAGCACGGAACGCTCGGGGAACCAGATCACCGAGTCGTTGTTGGTGTGCGCGGGCGAACCGACATAGCGGACCTCGGCGCGCAGCTCGCCGAACCACAGCGTGACCTGATCGGTGTAGGTCAGAAACGGTGGTTCGAGCGGGAGGTCGCCCCATTCGGGGTTCTGCCACCAAGGCAGTTCGCGGGCGGGCCCGAACGCGATCGCCTCGGCACGGGTCCGCTCGTGGGCCACGATCGTCGCCTGCGGGAACAGGGCGTTGCCGAAGGTGTGGTCGCCGTGGTGATGCGTGTTCACCAGGGTGCGCACCGGCGCGCTGGTCACCGAGGCGATGGTCTCGAGCAGCGCGCGGGTGCGCCGTTCGGTGGAACAGGAATCGAAGGCGGCGACACCCTGCGGGCCGACGGCGAACCCGGTGTTGTTGATCCACCAGGTTCCGTCCGGCTGCACATAGGCGTAGATGTCCGCGGAGACTTCCTGCAACCGCGGCCTGCCCGGCACGGTGATCTCGGTCATCGGTCCTCCTCCCGCAGCGGAACGACGGGCGCGCCCTGCTCGATGCGGGCCTCGATCGCGCCGAGTCCCCGTGCTTCCAGGCGCACCCGGTCGCCGGGCCGCAGCCACGGATACGCCTCGGGGCCGTGCGTGCGGGAGAGCTCCAGGATGCAACCGGTGCCGACGGTTCCGGAGACGATCAGGTCCCCGGGCAGCACCCGGGTGCCGCGCGAGGCGTAGGCGATCATCTCGCCGAAGCTCCAGTACAGGTCGTCCAGGCGGCCCGCGCTGTACGGGCGGCCGTTGACCGAGGCGGACATGCTGGCGGCACTGTCCAGTTCATCGGCGGTGAGCAGCCACGGCCCGCAGCTGTGCGCGGAGTCCTTTCCCTTGGCCGGGCCGAGATTGAGTTTCATCTCCGCACCCTGCAGGTCCCGGGCGCTCCAGTCGCAGAACAACAGGTAGCCTGCCACGTGCTCGATCGCGGTGCGCGGATCGAGGTCGGCGCCCTCCCGGCCGATCACCGCGGCGATCTCCAGTTCGTAGTCGAACGCGGCGCTGCCCGGCGAGACCGGGACCGGTTCGGTGGCCCCGCGCGCCGCGGCGGGGTTGGTGAAGTAGAAGACCGGTTGCCGGTACCACAGCGGATCCACCTCGACCCCGATCGCGGCGAAGGAGGTGACCACGTGGTTCTCGAAGGCCATGAAGTCCCGGATGGACGGTGGCCGCGGAATCGGTGCCAGTAACCGGACCGAATCCGGATCCACCGCCGGTTCGGCCAGTGCCCGTTCGGCGGCCTCGGTGAGCCGTTCGGCCTGGATCAGGCCGAGCAGCGTTTCGCCGAGGGGCGCGGGATGCAGTCCGGCCGCACTCCAGACTCCCGCCCGTTCGCTGCCCTGTTCATCGGCGAAGGTACTCCAGCGCATGCACGCTCCTTTCCACGGTGCCACACTCAGCTTCCCACGAGACCACCGTTGCTCAGCAACAGTTGCCCGTTCACCCACTGGCCTTCGGGCGAACAGAGGAAAGCGGCCAGGTGCGCGGTGTCCTGCGGAGTACCGAGCCTGCCGAGCGGTGTCGCATCCCGCACTGTTTCCTGCAATTCCCCGGACATCCAGCCGGTGTCCACCGGACCGGGATTGATGACATTGGCGGTGACACCGAGGTGCGCGAGCTCCCGCGCCGCGGCGAGGGTGATCCGGTCCATCGCGCCTTTGCTTGCCCCATAAGGGAGATTACCCGCGGTGTGATCACTGGTGAGGCTGATGATCCGGCCGGGGCCCCCGTTCTCCGAAAGCCCGGCTGCGGCGAACCGCAGGCCGAACTCGCGGATCAGCAGCCAGGTGGCGCGAGCGTTGACCGCGAAGTGCCGGTCGAAGCTTTCCACCGTCGTGCCGAACAGATCCGAATCGACCGATTCGCAGTGGCACAGCACCAACGCGCTGATCCCGCCGAGGGCGTGTTCCACCTCCGCGAACACGCGCGCCGGGGTGCCGGGATCGGCGAGATCGGCTTCCACCGCCACCTGCACCGCGCCCCGTTCGGCGAGTACACCGGCGATCGCCTCGGTCGCGCCGGGTTCGAGACCCCAGGGCATCCGCCGGTCGTAGGCGTTCCAATAGGTGAAGGCGATGTCCCAGCCCGCGGCGGCAAGTTCACCGGCGATACCCGCGCCGATGCCCGCGGTGCGCCCGACACCGGTCACCAGGGCCACCGGCCGCGAGGAGTGTCGCTCGGGATCCGTCACGACACCGGATCCTCGGTGAACCGGACCGGGACGGCAACCGCTTTTCGGTTCAGGGAGCGGGTTCTTCTGGCGACAGAGTCCGTGGCAGCAACCGTTCGAGCAGATCGTGCAGCGTCACCAGGCCGTGGGTGTGCTCACCGGTCCGGATCAGGGCGAGGTGCTGGTGGGTCCGGCGCATCGCGGTCAGCGCGGCCGCGATGGGGGTCTCCGGGGGCAGCATCAGATGCGGGCGGAGGTGTTCGGCTGCGGTGGTGTTTCCGGGCTGGGTGAGCACATCCCGGACGTGCACGATGCCGTGGATCCGGTGCCCATCCCGGACGATCAGCCGCAGATGCCCGCTGTCCCGCGCAGCCCGCAGGATCTGTTCGCGGGTGGCCCCGGGTGGGATACCCACCGGTTCGGCGCCACCGCTGATGATGCTTTCGATGGCCTGGCTGTGCAGGTCGAGCACGGTGGTGAGCTGTTCGTGGCGCCGTGGGTCGAGGGTGCCCGCCTGTGCCGAGTGATCCAGGAGCTGGCGCAGTTCCTCGGGCCGTTGCCCAGCGGTCATCTCGTCCACCGGCTGGATACCCGCGCGGCGCAGGAACCGGTTGGCGAGATCGTTCAGCCCGACCAGCAGCGGCCGGGTGAGCCACATGAACCCGCGCATCGGGATCGCGAGCAGGGTCGCGGAGCGCTCCGGATGCGCGATCGCCCAGGACTTCGGCGCCATCTCCCCGACGACCAGGTGCACGAAAGTGACCACGAACAGCGCGAGGAGGAAGCCGAGCACATCCGCGGTCGTCGCGGGCAACCCGGTGCCGTGCAGCAGCGGGGTGAGCAGATTGTGCACCAGAGGCTTGGTGACCGCACCGAGCGCGAGCGTGCACAGGGTGATGCCCAGCTGCGAACCGGCGAGCAGCAGGGACAGTTCACGGGCGCTGCGCAGCGCCATGCGTGCGGCGAGGCTGGTGCCCGCGGCCTCTTCGAGCCGGTGCCTGCGGGCCGCGACGAGGGCGAACTCGACCGCGACGAAGAAGGCGCTGAGCACGATCAGCGCCACCGAGATCGGCACGGCCACCGCGGTACTCATGAGCGCTCCGCGGGATGCTGGCTCAGTGAGACCCGCCCGGGAACGCGCCGGTCCAGCGCGTCGACGGTGACCACGAGATGCCCGGCCGGTTCCTCGGCGCCGGGCCGGGCGGGCAGCGCGAGGGTGACCGTGTCCCCGGTCTCCGGCAGCCGCTGCAGGCTCGCCATCACCAGCCCGGCGACGGTCTCGTAGTCCCCGCGCGGCAGATGCTGTTCGAGCAGGCGCTCGACCTCGTCGATGTGCGCGGTCCCGGGAAGGCTCCAGGTATCACCGGCGCGCGTGATCCGGTCGGCATCGGTGCGGTCGTGCTCATCCGCGATCTCCCCGAGCAGTTCCTCGGCGATGTCCTCGACGGTGATCACCCCGGCCAGCCCGCCGTACTCGTCCACGACGCAGGCCAGCTCGTCCCCGGTGGCGCGCAACCGGTCCAGCACCGCGGGCAGGGTCAGCAGCGAGGGCACCACGAGCGCGGGCGTGGCCAGTTCGCCCGCCAGGGTGGTCTCCGCCCGGTCCGGGTCGAGTTCGAGCACCGCACGCAGGCACAGCAGACCACGCACGTCATCGACGTCCTCGCCGAGCACGGGAAGGCGGGAGTGCCCGGCCGCCATCAAGGCATTGGCTTCGGCGACCGGTTGCTCCGCGCGAATGGTGACCAGCCGGGTGCGCGGGATCATGGCGTGCCCTGCGGTGCGCCCGTACAGATCCAGGGTGCGTTCCAGCAGCCCGGACAGCTCGGCGGGCAGCGCACCGTTCGCCCGCGAAGCCGCGAGGATGCCTTCCAGATCGCGCGCGGTGGCCGCGTGTTCGACATCGTGCACCGGTTCGATGCGGACCGCCTCGAGCAGCAGGCTCGCCGCCCGGTCGAACAGCCAGATCAGCCAGCCGAACAGGGCCAGATACAGCCCGGTGGACCAGGCCAGCCGACGGGCGAGCGGTTCCGGGCGGGCGATGGCCAGGTTCTTCGGCACCAGTTCGCCGAGCACCATCTGCACCACCGTGGAGAAGACCAGCGCGAACACCGTGCCGACCGCGATCCCTGCGGTGGGAGCCACGCCCGCGCCACCGAGGAGCGTGCCGAGCCCTTCCCCGATCAGCGGTTCCGCCGCGTACCCCACCAGCAGCCCGGTCACCGTGATCCCCAGCTGGGCGCCGGAGAGCAGGAACGAGGTGCGGCGGGCGATCCGCAGCGCATGCCGGGCCCGGGCGTCACCCGCGTTCGCGCGCACCGTCAGCCCGGCCCGGTCCACGGCCATGTAGGCGAACTCCTGGGCCACGAAATACCCGGTCAGCGCGGTCACCAGGACCACGACCAGCACCCCGAGCAGGACCGTGATCAGCGCGGTGAACACGAGCCCACCCGCCACGACCGATGGGCACCGCCGTTCCTACATCGGGACGGGTCCATGACTCCTCTCCGTAAGCCGCACACCGGGAATGTTCACTATACGCATCAGCGGAGCCGGAAGTTCCCGGCGAACGAGCTCAGCCGAGCTTGGCGAGCTCCTCGGCGAGCGGTTCCAGGATCGCGGGGCGATGCGGCGGCGGCAGGTAGATGATGGCCAGGTCGAGCCCCTGTTCGCCGAGCGCGGCGGCATCCGCGGCCACCTTGGCGAAGTCGTCGTCCTCACCCAGCCGTACATGGCTGGACAGGGTGATCTCCTTGGGGTCCCTGCCGAGCTCGGCGCAGTGCTGGTGCAGCACCTCGCGTTTGCGGGCGAACTCCTCGGGCGAGGCACCGAGATAGTTCCAGTGCTGGGCATATTTCGCGGTGGTGCGCAGGGTCCGCTTCTCTCCGTTGCCGCCGATGCAGATCGGCGGGTGCGGGCGCTGTATCCCCTTGGGTTCGCTGCGCGCCTCGGTCAGCTGGTAGTACTCGCCCTGGAAGGTCGTCGTCTCCTTGGTGAGCAGGCCGACCAGCACCTCGCAGCCTTCCTCGAAACGGTCGCTGCGCTGTTTGGCGGTGCCCAGTTCCATGCCGTAGGCGCCGGATTCCTCCTCGTTCCACCCGGCGCCGATCCCGAGTTCGAGCCGCCCGTTCGAGACGATGTCCAGGGTGGCGGCCATGTTCGCGAGCACCGCGGGGTGCCGGTAGTGGATGCCGGTGACCAGGGTGCCGAATCGCAGCCGCTTGGTGGCCTGGGCCAGCGCGGTCAGCGTCACCCAGCCTTCGAGGCAGGGACCGGTCGGGTCGGAGAAGATCGGGTAGAAATGGTCGAAATTCCAGCCGGACTCGAAGATCTCGATGTCATCGGCCGCCTGCCAGACGGCGAGCAGGTCCGACCAGGTGGTGTTCTGCGGCGAGGTTTTGAAGGCGAAACGCATATCGTCGATCCTAGGCCGAATCCGGCAGGTGATCGAGGGGGACCGAAGTGGCCGGAACGGCCGTGACCGAGGTACTTGCCGAACTGGCCGGGTTCGAGGATCCCGAGGCGCGCGCCGTGAACGAGAAGCACGGTGACGATCACGGGGTGAACCTCGGCAAACTGCGCGCGGTCGCGAAACGGCTGAAAACCCGACTGGAACTCGCCCGCGAACCTTCGGACGGGCCGGACCCGGTGATCGCGGCGGCAGCCTGGGCATGGACCGCCGAACGCGCTCATCGGCAGCATGCTGTGCCAACCAGGTGTGTACCAGCTGGATCCGTATGGCGGGCTGCTGCGCAACGGCCGGCCCACACCAATCGGGCACCCACTGTTCGGTCAGGCGGCCGCAGCGTGGCAGCAAGAGCTGCCGCAGGCCGCGGTGCGTGGATTCGTGATCCTGCACCCGGCTACGGCGGGCACTATCGAGGTACACGACGATCCGAACCACCCGATCATCTTCCTCGACCACGAACACGCCGCGGACGTACTCGGCTCGTGGTCGGTACCGGAATCCGGGCACATCGACCGGATTCTGTTGCTGCGCCTGCTTACCCGACAGCTAACCGATCTTGTGCACTCGCGTGGTTTCGGCGCCCAGTACGCTGCCGTCCACGCCGCTCGGTACGAACTCCGGGACCGGTTCGCCGTGCTGATCGACGAGCGTGGAGTGGGCTTCGCCGGGCGCGAAGGCGTGCCGTTCGCCCCACTGGCGCAGGGTGAGGATGACCGGGAAGAGGTCGCGACCGGCCTCGGTGAGCGCGTATTCCTTGCGGCGCCCGGATTCCGCGGTGTGCTGCTCGAGGAAGCCGTGCGCGATGAGTTTGCGCAGCCGGTCGGTGAGGATGTTGCGCGCGATTCCGGTGCGCCGCTGGAATTCGGTGAATGAGCGCGCACCGTCCATGGCGTCCCGGATGACCAGCAGGCTCCACCGGTCGCCGATGAGGTCGAGGGCGCGGGCGACGGGGCAGTCGGGGTCGGTCCAGTCCGGGACGTTCATGACACCTTCCAATGAGTTGCAGATTGAAACCATTATGCCGTACGGTCGAATAAGTTGCAAAATGCTACTGATTCGGAGGTTGTCATGAACGGCTGGCGGCGGTTGCTGCTCGCGATGGTGTGCGGGGTCGCGGTGGCGAACATCTATGCCGCGCAACCGGTTCTGGCGCCGATGGGCCGCGCTCTCGGGGTGCCCCCGGATTCGGCCGGGTGGATCGTCGCGGCCGGTCAGCTCGGCTATCTGGCAGGACTGGCGCTGCTGGTGCCACTCGGTGATGTGGCCGAGCGGCGGCTGCTGATCGCCGCACAGCTGGCGCTCACCGCGTTCGGCGCACTCCTGACGGCCACGGCTTCCGTTGCCTGGCAGGCGTTCGCGGGGCTCGCAACGGCCGGGCTGTTCGCGGTCGTGGTGCAGACGACGGTCGCTTACACGGCCTCGGTCTCCTCGCCCGCCGATCGCGGCCGGAACATCGGGGTGGTGACATCCGGGGTCGTGGTGGGCATTCTCGGCGCCCGGGTGATCACCGGAGCTCTGGCGCAGCTGTCCGGCTGGCGCACCGTCTACGCCGTGCTCGCGGTGCTCGCCATCGGGCTCGCGGCACTGGTTCTCGTGCTGCTGCCCGCCGAGCGACGTCCCCGTGTCACCGGGGGATACCGATCGGCGCTCGGCGCACTCGGCGGACTGTTCGGGCAGCGGCTTTTCCTGACCCACGGGCTCATCGCGTTCTTTCTGTTCGCCTCGTTCGGCACCCTGTGGAGCGGACTGTCCCTGCCGTTGGCCGCGCAGCCTTGGCAGCTCAGTGATGCGCAGATCGGGTTGTTCGGCATCGCCGGGCTCGCCGGTGCGCTCGGCGCGGTACGCGCGGGCCGCTGGGCGGACGCGGGATGGACGGCCCGGGTCACCGTCGGCGCGCTGAGCCTGCTCATCCTGTCCTGGGCGGCGATCGCGCAGCTGCCCTGGTCACTGTGGCTGCTCGGCGCCGGAATCGTCCTGCTCGACTTCGCGGTCCAGGCCGTACAGGTCAGCAATCAGCACGTGCTCACCACCGCGTATCCGGATCGCACCAGCGGGGTGCTCGGCGGTTACATGGTCTTCTACTCGCTCGGCTCCGCCCTCGGCGCGGCCACGACCACCGCCGTCTACACCGCGCACGGCTGGCTGGGCACCGCCGTCCTCGGCGCCGGATTCGCGGCCTGCGCACTGATCACCGCGGTGACCGCACGGCGGCCGGCCCGGGAGGAGGAGCCCGCACTGGTGTAATGGCTGCATGTCCTTCGATGCACAGCACGGCACGTTCTCCGAGTGGTTGCGGGCGGCGGCCGAACCTGACTGGACCGCGGCGGTCACCCATCCCTTCGTGGACGGCCTGTACACCGGCGAGCTCGCCGAACCGGTGCTGCGCCGCTATCTGGTGCAGGACTACCAGTTCGTGGACCGGTTCGTCGCACTGCTCGGTGCCGCGGTGGCCGGTGCGGACACCGTGGACGGCCGGATGGTGCTCGCCCGCCAGCTCGGGGTCATCGGCGGCGGGGAGAACACCTACTTCCAGCGCAGTTTCACCGCACTCGGGGTACCGGAGGCCGATCGCGAAGCCCCGGCACTGCATCCGGTCACCGAGGCGTTCAACCGGCTCATGGACCAGGCACGGGCGAGCCTGGACTATCCGAGCTGCCTCATCGTGCTGACCGTTGCCGAATGGCTCTACTCCGACTGGGCCGAGCGCGCCCCGCAAACCCCGCCGCGGAACGCCATCTGCGCGGAGTGGATCGAACTGCACCGTGGCCCGGAATTCACCGCCTGGGTGGACTGGCTGCGCGCCGAGCTCGACCGGCTCGGTCCCGGACTCACCGCGGAGGCCGCCCGGGGATGCCGGGAACTGTTCTGCCGGGCGACCACACTGGAACGCGAATTCTTCGACGCCGTCCGGCCTTAGCCGATGTCCGCGGCGAGCCGGTCGGCGACGCTGCTCGGCTCGCGGCCGAGCAGTTCGGTCAGCACCGGGCTGGCCTCGGCGAGGTACCCCTCCCTGCTGGCCTGGTAAAAGGTCAGCAGCAGCCGGGCCATCTGTTCCGGGAAACCGGCGGCGATCTGGTCGGCGACCCACTGTTCGTCGTCCAGGACCACACGCTCGATGGTGCGGCCGGTGAGCTCGGTGGCGATCGCGGCGGCATCGACAAAGGTGATCGCCTTCGCCGCGGTGAGGTCGACCGGGCCGTCGAGGGAGCGGTCCCCGGCGAGCAGGGCCGCGATGCCCTCGGCCACCTCGGCACGGTCGACGTAGGGAACGGGACCGTCTTCCGGCTGGGCGATCACCCCGGTCCGCTGCCACGGGCCGAGCACCTGCTCCAGCGGGCCGTAGGCGGCGTTGCGCAGCGCCGTCCAGGCGACTCCGGATTCGGCGAGGAACGCTTCGGTGGCGAGATGGAATTCCGTCGGCGGGTACGGATTACCGGGGACGGCGCCCTGCTGGCTCGTGTAGAGGACGCGCCGTGCGCCCGCCGCGACGGCGGCTTCGATGGCGTTGCGGTGCTGGGCGGCGATGTCGGCCGCCGGGTCGTTGCCGGACACCAGCAGCACCTGCTCGGCGCCTTCGAACGCGTCCCGCAGCCCGGCCGGATCCTCGTAGGAACCCTGTCGCACACGCACACCCCGGTCGGCCAAGGACCGCGCCTTGGTGACATCGCGGACGCTGACCCCGATCCGCTCGGCGGGCACCCGCTCGAGGAGGTATTCGACGGTCGCGCTTCCGAGCCCTCCGGTAGCTCCGGTGACAACGATCATGTCCGTGGTCCTTCCTGCGCATCGATAAGTTGACTGGTCTGGTCAAGTTGACCCTCGCCGACTACTGTAGGTAAACTGACTCGGTAAGTCAAGTTGTGTTCGTACGTTCGAGGGTTCGAGAGGCGGTGACGGGCATGGCCGGTGCGACAGCTCCGGGACCTCGGCTGCGCGCCGATGCCGAGCGCAATGCCGAGCAGATCAGACGTGCGGCGATCGATGCCTTCCACGGCAGAGGGCTGACCGTGCCGCTGGAAGAGGTCGCCAAAGTGGCTGGGGTGAGCAAGGGCACGATCTTCAACCGGTTCGGTGGCCGGATCGGCCTCATCGAAGCCGTGATCGAAGAAGTGGTCGCCACCGAGCTGTACGCCATCATGGACCGCGCCCGGTCCATCGGGGAACCCGGCGAGCGGCTGCGGTACTACGTGACCGCGATCCGCGATCTGCAATACCGGCAGCCCGCCCTGGTGGACACGATGCTGCAGATCTACCCCGACTCGACAAACCTCATGGCGATCTGCCGGGCAGGCACCGAGATCCACGAGGAACTCGTCACGGCGAGCCGGGCCAGCGGCGCACTACGGCCGGATTTCACCGCCGACGATCTCCAGGTGCTGCTCCACGACAACGCCCTCGCCCTGAAACACGGAACCCGCCCGGAACGCGAGGACTACGACCGCCGAACCACCTACGTGCTCGACGGAATCCACACGCAGGGAGCCTAAGATCGCGCGTAGGCGGCCAGGCGGTCCACGACGAGATCGATATCCGCTTTCGTGGTGCGGTGATTGGTCACGCAGGCGCGAATCCCGGTCCGCTCGCCGAGCCGGGCCGGTCCGAGCAGCGCGGTCCCCTCGGTGATCAGCTCGCGCAGAATCGCGGTGTGTTCGGCATCGGTGCGGCCATCGATCCGCAGGCACACCGCGGTGAGCGTGACCGGGTTGAGCAGCTCCAGGCCCGGCTCGGCCGCGACCCGCCGCCCCAGATGAGCGGCGAGTTCCAGGCAGCGCCTTGCCGCATCGCGGAACGCGCCCGCCCCGAAGGTACGCAGCGCCGCCCACACCTTGAACGCCTTGAAGCCCCGGGACAATTGCGGCCCGTAGTCCATGAAATCGATCATCAGCGGATCGGGCTCGACCGTCAGATACGCCGCGGAAAAGGAGTAGGCCGCGCGCAAGGATTCCGCGTCGCGCACCACCAGGCAACCGACTTCGTACGGGGCGAACAGCATCTTGTGCGGATCGAGCGCGATCGAATCGGCGCGCGAGCATCCGGCGAACAGCTCTCTCGTCTGCTCGGCGAGCACGAACAGCGCGCCGTAGGCACCGTCGACGTGCAGCCACAGCTCGTGCTTCCCTGCCACATCGGCGATTTCGGCGATCGGGTCGACCGATCCACTTGTCACCGTGCCCGCGGTGGCCACGACGCAGCACGGTTCCCGCCCGGCCGCGCGATCGGCACGCACCGCCTCCTCGAGCAGATCGACGCGCATCCGGAACTGTTCATCGGTGGAGATGTGGCGCACATTGTCCAGCCCGAGCCCGAGGATCGCGGCGGCCTTGTCCACGCACCGGTGCGCCTCCTGCGAGGTGTACACCACCAGCGGTGGCCGGTGCCGGTCCTGCAGTCCCCGCCGCCGGAAGTCCGGCCGGCGCGCGACGAGGGCCACGGTCAGCGCGTTCAGCGTGGCCACCGATCCCCCGCTGGTGAGGATTCCCCCCGCGGCGGCACCCAGTTCGAACAGTCCGCTCAGCCAGCGCACCACCGATCGTTCGATCACGCTGGCTGCGGGGGAAAGCTGCCAGAAGTTGCAGTTCTGGTTCAGGGTGGCCGCGATGGCATCGGCATAGGGGCCGACGCTGTTCGGCGGTCCCTGCACATAGGCGAGAAACCGCGGATGGGCCACCGCCGTCGAATTGGGCAGCACGCGCTCGTACAACTCGGCGAAGAAGGCGTCCACCCCGATTCCCTCCTCGGGAACCGGTTCGGTCAGCAGCTCGGCGAGCACGTCCCGGTCCAGGGCGGGAAGCAGCGAACGCTCGGGCAGGGAACGTTCGTAGTCGTCCAGGAAACGGGTCAGCAGTTCGTTGGCCCTGGCGCGCGCCGCGGGGCCGAAGACGAGCGGGCTCGGCTGAACGTCGTCCTCGTGCACCGGGGTGGATTCGATGGCCATACCGGGAATGCTAGGCGCCCGAGAACGGCACCCGATTGCGAAAATGCTGGTGAACCCGCCCTTTTGTAGCATGTCGTGTCATGGATCAGATCGACCACGCAATCCTGAACCAACTGCGTGCGGACGGCCGGCTGGCGAACAACGAACTCGCCGAACGAGTCGGCCTCTCCCCATCCCCGTGCCTGCGCCGGGTTCGCGCGCTGGAGGAGGCGGGGGTGATCACCGGTTACCACGCCAATATCGAGCCGAAAGAACTCGGCAAGGGACTGCACGTCCTGCTGCATGTGGAACTGGCCGAGCAGCGCGGGGAAACGGTCGAGGCCTTCGAAGCGGCCGTCCAGGAACTGGAGGAAGTGGTGGCCTGTCAGCGGATGTTCGGCTCCCCCGACTACCTGCTGCACCTCGCGGTCCGCGATATCGAGGACTACGAGCAGGCCTACATGGCGAAACTGACCCAGCTGCCCGGTATCGCGCGCACCACGTCCCAGTTCACCATGAAGACCGTCAAGTCGACGCCCGGCTTTCCCTATTGAGCACCGCCCCTACTGAGCGCCGCCATTATTGAGTAGCGCCCTCACCGAGCAGCGCCTCGGCCGCGGCGCGCGCGTGCCCCGCGGCATCGGGGTTGCCCGAGATGGCCGCGGTGACCTGAGCCCCCTCGGCGAGGATCGCCAGTTGTGGGGCCAGTTCGGGTGGTTTCCCCGCCTCGGCGACGAGCGTGGCGACGTACTTCTGGAACGTCTCCTTCTGCTCCCGGACCACCTTCGCCACTGCGGTCGAGATGGCGCCCATCTCCCCGTGGGTCTTGATGAACGCGCAGCCGCGGAAATCCGGCTCGCGGAACCAGCTGTCCAGGAAGTCGAAGATCGCCAGGATGCGCTCCCGCGGCGTGTTCGCCTTCCGGGCCGCCGCGGCGAGCCCGGTGTCCCACACCTGGACGCGGTGGCGCAGCACGGCCACGATGAGCTCGTCCTTCGAGGCGAACAGGGAGTAGATCCGCTTGAGCGAGACTCCGGAGCGCTCCCGCACCGCGTCCATGCCGACGGCCTGCACGCCGCGCGCGTAGAACAGCTCATCGGCGGCCCGGACCACCTCGTCCCGGGCGGTGTCCTTGTCGATCACGTCACTCACCCAATCCTCTGACGCCCACCCCTTGCGCGGAGAACGTTCGTTCTCTACTCTAGCAAACACACGGAGAACGATCGTTCTCCAGGAATCGAGGAGGCATCCGGATCATGGGTCACATCGAGGTCGGCACCGAGAACAGCACCACGACCGAGCTCTACTACGAGGATCACGGCAGCGGACAGCCGGTCGTGCTCATCCACGGCTACCCCTTGGACGGCAGCAGCTGGGAGCTGCAGTCCCGCGAGCTGATCGCCGCGGGGTACCGGGTGATCACCTACGACCGGCGCGGTTTCGGCAGGTCAAGCAAGGCAGGCACCGGTTACGACTACGACACCTTCGCCGCCGACCTGAACACCCTGCTGGAAACCCTCGATCTGCGCGAGGTCATCCTCGTCGGGTTCTCCATGGGCACCGGCGAGCTCGCCCGCTATGTGCACAACCACGGGCACGAGCGGGTCGCCAAGCTCGCCTTCCTCGCCTCGCTCGAGCCGTTCCTGCTCGAGGCGGCGGACAATCCGACCGGGGTCCCGCAGTCGGTGTTCGACGGCATCTCCGCGGCCGCCTACGCGGATCGCTACGCCTGGTTCACCCAGTTCTACAAGGATTTCTACAACCTCGACGAGAATCTGGGCAGCCGCATCTCATCGGAGGTGGTCACCGCGAACTGGAACACCGCCACGGGCAGCGCTCCGGTCGCCGCGTACGCCGTGGTCCCGACCTGGCTCGAGGATTTCCGCGCGGATGTGGCCGCGGTACGGGCCAGCGGTAAGCCCACACTCATCGTGCACGGCACGGCGGACAACATCCTGCCGATCGACGCCACCGGACGGCCGTTCCACGCCGCCTTCCCGGAGGCCGAGTACGCCGAGATCGACGGCGCACCGCACGGCTTGCTGTGGACGCACGCGGCCGAGGTGAACGAGTTGCTGCTTCGGTTCCTCTAGGGATCCTTCTATGTTCGTCAAGCCGGGCTGATGGCTGGTTCGGCGGAGTTGAGGATCCGGTAGATCTGGTGGGCGAGGTAGCGCTTCAAACAACGACGGATCTCTTTGGTGGTGCGGCCCTCGGCTCGTCGTCGCTCGATGTAGGCGCGGGTTTGTGGGTCGTGTGTCATGCGGGTGAGGACGGCGATGTGCAGGGCCCGGTTCAGACGCCTGTCGCCGCCGCGGTT
>NZ_KB905381.1 GCF_000379465.1 Sciscionella marina DSM 45152 | reverse complement strand
ACCCGATCGATCGCCGCTTGGTAGTACTGAACGTACTGTTCGGCCTGCGGGTCGCGGCCGAGTAACTGGCCCATCAGCCGGACACTCGGCACAGTGTTCTGCAATGGTTTCTCGAAGTAGTCCACCACGACCGTGGGGATCCCCACTCGTTGCAACTTGTCGACGATTCCGGCGTCTTGTGCGNCCTTGAAGTTCGCCGCACTCAGCACGAAGACATCCGGGTGCAGCTGAATGGCCTTCTCCACCGAGAAAGATCCGTCATAAACCTGTCCGGTCCGCTGGATCTTGTCGATTCCGGGGAACTTCTTCTCGTACTGTTGCAGGGAGTCCGGGTCGTTCTGCTCCAGATCGTTGGGCAATCCGACAATTCCGGCAAGTGGGTTCCGCTTGTTCAGCACGGCAGTGGTGTAAAGCATCCGCGCGCCATCGAGCAGNATGCGCTTGGCGGGCACCGGTACCTCGACCCGGCGGCCGAGTACATCGGTGACACTGCGCTTCGCGGCATCGGATGACTGCGCACCCGGCGGGCTCCCGCACGCGGCGAGCAGAAGCACCATCGCGAGAGCCACGACGGCACGCTGCCGCCGAGAAACGCGCCATGCCGCCGCACGCAAGTCCCTGATATTAGGCATGGCTAACCTTATCCACATGCGGCCACGGTCACGCAAGCCCCGCGCCGACTCCGTTACTTCGATCGCATCCCACCCGATTAGGTACGGCCTCGATTCGGTACGCACGTACCGGGGCGGCGCGCCAAAGTTCGCCATTGTCCACAACAAATCGCGAATATACGGAGCGTGTCGGCCCGCTCGGGGATAAGCGGGTCGCGCCTTCGTCGATTCCACCCTATGGCGCTTGTCACTTAGCTTTGCCTTACTTAATTTTGTGTCTCATTGTGTGCGAACGGCGACTCGGCGGATAGGGCCACGTCACCGATAGCGAGAACTTGTTCCGACTTTGGAGCGCGCTTGATGACCGAACCGCAATTGCATGTATTCACCAGGACCGATCTGGCCGACCTCGAACTCGCGCCGAGAGACGTGATCGAAGCGGTGCGGCAGGGATATCTCGCCCTGGCCGAAGGGAAAAGCCGGTGCCCCACGAAGCTGATGATGCCGCTGCCGGAAGCCGAGCGCGACGCAGTCTCGTACTCGATGCTCGGCTATGACGGTGCGAACGAATATCTCGGATTCAAGACCTCGTATCGGCAAGGGACCGACAATCCGGACAAGTATTACACGACAATCAGTTTGTACGACAATTCCACCGGCATGCCGTTCGCTTTGCTGGATTGCGAACGGGTCGGGGCGTCACGGACGCCCGCTACGACCGCGCTGATCGCCCAGGCCTGCGCGAAACCCGATGCGAAATCCGTCCTGATGATCGGCACCGGGGTCCAGGGACGGAACACCTTGCCGTATCTGCAGACCGCGTTGCCCGGTCTCGAACGGCGCATGCTGTACGGCACGCATCCGGACGGCATCTCCTCGAGCCTCGAGACCTTTCACCGGCACTTCCCGGATCAAGAGATCGAACTCGTCTCGGATGTCCCACAGGCGGTGGAGGAATCGGACATCGTGGTGGTCGCATCCGGGCGCGCCGCGCACCCGAAGGTGCAGACGAGCCGGATGAAGCCGGGCGGCCTGATGATTTCGGTATCGAGCAAAGGCGTCGACTCCTCCGCGCTGCGCGATGCCGACTATGCGATAGCGACGAGCGCGGGACAGCTGGGCGTCACCGGTTCGCGTTTCGACAGCGAGGACGGCAAAGCCACGATCGACGCGGAATTTCCCGAGGTGCTGGCCGGTCGCGTGCCGGGACGCCGCGCCGATGACGATCGGGTCTTCGTGTTCAGCAGTGGCATGATCATCACCGACATTCCGGTGGCGCATGTCCTGGCGCGGCGGGCCATCGCGGCCGGTCGCGGTCAGCGGGTGGCACTGTGGAGTTGAGGTTCGAACAGGAAAACGTCAGGGCCCCCGCCGCGTCTTTGCCCGCACTGGAGCCGGAATGGGCGCTACGCCTGCGGGCCGATCAGCGGCTGCTCACGGAGATCGCCGAGGCGGTCGGTGGTCCATTCCACGTACTGTGCCCGGACCGGTTCGTGGACAACCTGACCGCATTCCAGACCACACTGGCCGAATCCGGCGTCCCGGGACAGGTTTATTTCGGCAAGAAGGCCAACAAGTCCGGCTGCTGGCTTCGCGCATGTGCGGAGGCGGACGCGGGCGTGGACGTGGCCAGTGTGCCCGAGCTGGCGCACGCCCTGCGCAACGGCGTGCGCGGCGAGGACATCGTTGTCACCGGTGCCGCGAAGACCGAGGAACTGCTCTGGCTGGCGGCCAGGCAGCGCTGCCTGATCGCGGTGGACGCCGTCGATGAGTTGGAACGGGTGATCGAGAAAGCGCACCGCACCGGGACGATCAGGATTCTGTTGCGTGTGTTGCCCGAGCACAATCCGGACAGCCGATTCGGGCTCGCCGAGACTGACCTCCGGCACTGCCTGCGCCGGTGTGCCGAGCAACGACAGCGGGTCCGAATGGAGGGTTTCTCCTTTCATCTCAACGGTTATGCCGTCTCGCCGCGGGCGGCACTCGCCGACCGGCTGATCGACGAGTGCCTTGCCGCCCGAGAGCTGGGCCTGGTTGCCGACTCGATATCGATCGGCGGAGGCTTTGCGGTCAACTACCTCGACCCGGCCGATTGGCGGTACTTCGAACGTGCGCACCGGAGCTCCTGGTTCCACGCCAACCGCGTGTTCAGCCACTTCTACCCCTATGCGCAGGCCCCGGTCGGCGCGGACATGCTCGACGAGATCCTCGCGAGTCCGACCGCCGCGGCCGGTGAGCGGCTTCGGACGAGATTCCTCGAGACCGGAACCCGGTTGCTCCTGGAACCCGGGCGGGCACTGCTCGACGGCTGTGGGTTCAGCGTATTCCCCGTACAGGGAAGCAAACGCCGGGAAGACTACGGAATAGTGACCGTTTCCGGGTTGAGCATGAGCGTCTCCGAACAATGGAAAGCAAGTGAATACCTGCCCGACCCGATACTGTGGCCGGAAGGTGAGGGCCAGCCGATTAACGCCTGCATCGGCGGATCGAGTTGTCTGGACTACGATATGCTCACCTGGCGGAAAGTGCCGTTCACACGGCTTCCGAAATTCGGCGACCTGCTGATCTATCCGAACACGGCGGGATATCAGATGGACAAGAACGAAACCGAATTCCACCAACTTCCACTGCCGGACAGAATTATCGTCTCGGAACGGCAAGGCCGATGGCATTGGCGCATCGACAAGCTACCGCATATTCGATGACAAACGAGAAAGAGCCGATCCATGACCTTTTTGCACAGCGGTCGCGAAAATATTGTCTCCACGGTTTCGGAACTGATCGGGCACACGCCGCTTTTCCACCTGGGAACCGCACAGTCGGGAAGTCGGCTGCTGCTGAAGCTCGAACAGTTCAACCCCACTGGCTCGGCCAAGGTGCGGATGGCGCGGCAGATGCTCATCCACGCCGAGAACTCGGGGCAGCTGGGTCCCGAGGGCCACATCATCGAACCGACCTCCGGAAACACCGGCCTGGGCATCGCGTTGGCCGCCATCGAACGTGGTTATCGCTTCACCGCCGTGGTGGACCATCATGCTTCGAAGGACAAACTCCGTGCCATGGCGGCGATGGGCGCGAACCTGTACTACGTGGGCGATCCGGAGACACCCGGTCCCCGGACGCTCGAGCGCAAACAGGTCGCCAACGAACTCGCCGCATCGGTCGACGGGGGATACCGGCCGGATCAGCACAACCATCCCGGCAACCAAGAGGGATATCAAGGGCTCGCGCATGAACTGCTCGCCGACATCTTCGGCGACCTCGACTACCTGATCAGCTCCGTCGGCACCGGGGGCTCGCTCTGCGGCACGGCACGCGAGCTGCGCCGGCTCGGTTCCCGGGTCCGCACGGTGGGTGTGGAGCCGGTCGGGTCGATCATCTTCGGCACGAGCGGTGGCAGGTACTGGCAGACCGGCGGTGGCAACCCCGAGGGATTCCCACTCGGCAGCAATATCGACTACGGACTGATCGACGAAGGAGTCCAAGTCGGCGATGTGGCGGCGTTCGCCACGGCGCGCGTCCTGGCCCGCCGAACCGGTCTGCTGATCGGGGGCACAGCGGGCGGGGCGATCTACGCCGCACTCGAACGGCTCGACACCGCCACCCCGGGAAGCACCATCGCGACCCTCGTCTGCGACGCCGGGGAGAAATACCTCGATACCATTTTCGACGATGACTGGATGCATGCCCGGGATCTACTCGATCCCACAGTCGAGGAGCTCGTGCAGCAACGGCTCGACCAGCTGGTCAAGCATGTACCGGCACCGCGTGCCCACATCGGCGCCCCGGACACCCTGGAGAAAGTAGGTTCCACCGGATGAATCCGCGCACCGGAGTGCGGGACTACCGCCCCCTGATCGCGGTGTCCGCGCCGATCGCCGGGATCCAGCTCGCCCAAGTCGCCCTCACCACGACCGATCTGACGATGATGGGTCTGATGAGTGTCGAGGCCATTGCCGCCGGCGGTCTCGCGATCACGCTCTACAACCAGCTGCGCACCATGTGTGTGGGCATGGTGACCGCGGTCGGAAATCTCGTGGCGAGCAGTGCTGCGCGAGGTGAGGACGACCGGAGATCACCCGGCGAACGACTCGGCGGGAAAGCCGAAGAAGAGGTCCGCCAGGTCGTCCGCTCGGCGTTCCTCGTCGCCACCGCCATGGCCGTCCTCGGCGCCGGGATTCTCATCGGCCTGGGTTATGCCATGGTCTGGTTCGGGCAGAGCGCGCACACCCTCGAACTCGCGCGTCCGGCCATCGTCACGCTCGCGCCGGGACTCATACCGATGCTCTGGCTCAATGTCCTGCGCCAGTTCGCCGTCGGCATGCGACGACCCGGCTCATTGCTGTGGGTCACGCTCGCCTCCATCGCGGTGAACGCCGCGCTCGACGGTGCCTTCATCTACGGCTGGATGGGCATGCCGCGACTAGGGCTGGCCGGGATCGGACTTGCGACGACGCTGGTCCAGTTCGTCAACTTCTTCGCCTTCGCCATGATCGTGCGCCGCGACCGGCAGCTGCGGCATCTGCTGTCCCTGCGGGGCTGGAAAGCCGATATCCGCACGGTTCGTGAGATCGTCCGGCTCGGTGTCCCGATCTGTCTGACCTACGGCTCCGAAGCGGGCATCACCTCGGTCGCCACCGTGCTGATGGGCACCTTCGGCCCGGCGATGCTCGCGGCGCACAACATCGTGAACCAACTGGCCTACATCGCCTACCAGTTCAACATCGGAATCTCCCAAGGCTCGTCGATTCTGATCAGCCGGGCCGCGAGCAAGAACGACCCGGCGGCGGCGCGCACGATCGCCGGACGGGCGATGCGCCTCAGCGCCGTACTGATGGCCTTGTTCGCCGTTTTCTACCTGGTCGCACCGTCCTGGGCGTTGTGGCTGTTCCTCGACCACCACGACACCCCGCAGATCCAGGCGGCCGCGCACACTCTGCTGTACCTCGCGATCGCGCACCAGTTCTTCAAGGGCGCCCAGAACGTCAACGTCGGCCTGCTACGAGGGCTCGGCAACACCAAGAGCGGTTTCCACATCACCCTGATCGGCTACTGGGCGATCGGCGTGCCTGCCATGCTGCTGGCCGGATACGCCCTCGACCTCGGCGGGCCGGGAATCTGGATCGGGCTCTGCCTCGGATTCGGCGCCACGGCCGTGCTGCTGCTGCGCCGCTTCCACCGAGACCTCCCCACCGCCACCACACCGTCCGTGCTCAGCGCGGCCTGACCACGGCTCCCTTTCGTCGGTGACGCATCGGTATCGATCTGCCTGGCGTTGCCTGAGCTGCCGAGTTCAGCGGTCTCGTCGGCGTTCGCCGGGCCGGGAAGCGAGTGTCCTGCCGACCGGCCGTTCCTGCCGACCGACGATCACGGGATCAGGACGATTTTGCCGCCGGTTCGCTGTTCGGCGACCCGACGGTAGGCCTCGCGGACATCGGCGAGGGAGTAGGTTCCCGCGACAGGGACGTCGAGCTCGCCCGCGGCGACGAGATCGACGAGGCGCTGGAGCCCGGTGGCCCCGCCGGCGTCGTTGGTGCCAACGATTCCGGCACGACCATCGATCGCGGCGTGGAAGTCCACGATGGTGTTGATGCGCTTCGCGGGAACACCCAACTCATGCGCGAGGTCGACGTAGCCGGCGCCGTAGGTGTCGATGAACGCCCCGATCCGATCGCCGGCGGCCGACCGGCACCTGGCCGCCTGGCCATCGCCATAGGTGACCGGGATGGCGCCAAGGCGGCGCATCCGATCGTGGTTGGTCTGGCGGGTCAGACCGATGACGACGGCACCGCTGCGACGGGCGAGCTGAACCGCTACGACTCCGACCGCACCGGCGGCGCCGGACACGACAACGGTCTCGCCGGGCGCAGGGGAAACCGCCTCGACGCTGGCGAGCGCGGCCATCGGCGCGATGTACATCGAGCCGGCGACCTCCCAGCTCATATCGGCGGGCTTGGGGACGAGATGACCGGCCGGCACGGCGGCGAGTTCGGCCTGGCCGACTCGCTCCTCGGACCAGCCGAGCACTTCATCGCCGACCCGCCAGTGCTCGACCCCGTCACCGACGGCGACGACCTCCCCTGCCAAGTCCGTGCCCTGCCCTGCGGGGAAGGTCATCGACTGCCGGGGCGCATCCGTCGCCCGCCCGGACAACCGCGCCCGCAAAGCCCACGCTTGTTCCGCGAGCCCTTCCCGTACGTAGATGTCTCCCGGGTTGGCCGCGGCTGCCCGGATCCTCACCACCACCCGCCCTGCGGTGGCCACCGGGGCGTCGACCTCGCGCACATCGAGCACATCGACATCGCCGTAGTGGTCGAAACGAACTGCTCTCATCCTCGAACTCCTCTGATCACGCCGACTCCCGGCCACAATTAGACATGTCTCATGTTAATACATTGCACATGTCTATCATAGGAGATGTCGGCTCCGCTAGACTGCGTATCGTGAAACCCGAACCGGGCATCGGCGACGGCACCTCTCCCCCAGACACGATCGATGCGCTCGGATTCCAGCGCACCACCTCGTGGCTACTCGCCGGGGCAGGCAAGCTCGTCCTACGGCGCTGGGCCGGCATGCTCGCCCGGCTCGAGCTCACCTCGACGCAGTACAAGCTCCTGTTGACGCTCGACGAGACCGGTCCGCTCGGCCAGCAGCGACTGGCCGAACTGGTCGGCATCGACCCGCGCAACGCCGTGCCGATCATCGAGACCTCGGTCGAACAGGGACTGCTGATTCGTCAGGTCGACCCCGCCGACCGGCGCCGACGGGTACTGGAGCTCTCCTCCAAGGGCCTAGCAGCCGCCGCGAAGCTGCGCGCCTCGACCGCGGACATCGAGGAAGAACTGCTGGGCTCGCTCGATCCGGCCGATCGCACCGCCCTGCGGCGAACACTGGGTGCCCTGCTCGACGCATCCGATCCGCACCCCTGACCATCGCTGAAGCGGCGGGCGCGGACAGTCCGGCGGCGCCTCACCCGAACAGCATCCGCGAATCGAGCCTCAGCGCAGCGCGCGCTGCTTCGGCACGAGCTCGCGCAGCGACCACTGCAGGCTGCCCGGCGAGGGAAGGCCAACGCCTGCGCCAGTTGCGGTTCGAGCGGGATGTAGTGCCTCGCCCGCACCGCGGAGAGCGTGCCGAAGGCCGGACCGTCCTTGAGCGCCTGCAGCGAATCCGGTTACCCGGTAGCGAAAACCACATCGGCATCGGCGGTACCCCGTCTCGCAGCTCAACTTCGCCCGGCCCACGGTCGCCGAGTCCGGCAGCCGCTGCACCGCGGCGGAGAGCTGCAGCCCGAGCCGGCCGAGCAGCCGCGCGCTCCCATCCCGGCCGGAGTTCACCACGTGCACCCCGTTCGCCTGCGGGGCGACGAGGAAGCTGAAGCTCTTGTCCCGCAAGGAGGACAGCTCGCCACGTGCCTTGCCGATCGCCTCCTTGGTCTCGGCGATCAGCCGGTCGGGCCATCGGTGTAGTGCACCACCGGGTGAGCCTGCTCAGTTTCGGGTACGAGTCCGTGAGGTCGTAGTCCTTCGCCGCGAGGATCAGATCCGGACGGCACGAGGCGATCTTCTCGATCGGATCACCGTTGGTGATGGAGAACCGCTCCGGTGCCGAACCGCCGAGCCGCGCCGCGGTCCACGGTTCGATCCCGTTCGGGGCACCGGCCACCGAGGCGATGGCGACCGGCCGCACGCCGAGGGGCACCGCGATGTCCGCGCTCGTCCGGTCCAGCGCCACCACCCGCTGCGGCCGGTGCACGATCTGCGCCTCTCCGAGTTTTCCTTGCACCGTCACGGGAAACGGACCGCCACCGGCGGCTGTCGCGTCCTCGGTTCCGGTGCCCGATCCGCACGCCGTCAGTCCGCATCCGAGCAGCACGGTCAGCAGTGCCGCCACCATTCGACCAGGTTTAACGTAGGTGAGCCTCGCCTAATGCCAACCGGGGCAGCAGCCTGGCGACGAGCACCACGGCCAGCAGTGCCCCGGCGATCCACCAGGCCGCACCCGGATAGCCCGCACCGCCCTGCATCAGGAGCATGACAAGGGCGACCCCGAATGAGGCACCGAACTGGTTGAGCATATACAGCGCGGAACTGCCCTGCGCGACCTGCTCCTCCGGCAGGCTGCGATACAGCGAACCCATCGTCGGCGCGGCCACCAGGCCCATGGCGGCGCCGACGAGAAACAGTCCGGCCAGGACCCAGCCGAGACCGGTGTCGGCGCCCGCGAAACTCAGGCCCAGCATGACGAAGACGGACACGGCGGCCCCCGATCCGGCGAGGCCGCGCGCCCCGACCCGATCGGCGAGCCGCCCGGCAAGCGGCATCGAGATCGCCGAACCGATGCCGAACGGCGCGATCAGCAGCCCGGCCGCGAACTGGCCGAGACCGCGCAGTTGTTGGTAGTACAGCGGGAACAGATAGGTGATGGAGAACATCGCCGCACCGGTGAACAGCATCACCGCGACCGCCCCGGTGAACCCCCGATTGGTGAACAGTCGTGGATTCAGGATCGGTTTCCGCCGCCCGCGCAACGCGCGCGGCACATAACACGCGAGCAGCGCGATCCCCGCCAGCAGCGGAAGGATCGCGCCGAGCGTGCCGGGTTCCTCGCCGAGCCGGGCGAGCCCGAGCATGGACAGCGCGAATCCCGGGCCGAGCAACAGGAAACCGAGCACATCGAAGCGGTCCGCGTCGCCGGGGTCATCGGCGGGGATCAGCCGCAGCGCACCGAGGAAGGCCAGCGCGCCGATCGGCAGATTGATCCAGAACATCCACCGCCAGTCGAGCGAGGAAAGCACCAGCCCGCCGAGTACCGGGCCGAGTACCGGGCCCAGCGAGAGCACCACCCCCATCAGCCCCATCACCCTGCCGGTCCGCGCGGGCCCCGCGGCCCGCGCGAGCATGGTCAGCAGCAGCGGCTCCAGGAATCCGGCACCGAGCCCCTGCAACACCCGGAAACCGATCAGGCTGGCGATATCCCAGGAGAACGCGGCCGTCAGCGAGCCGAGCAGGAACACGGCGAGCGCGGACAGCCACAGCCGTTTCGCCCCGAACCGGCCCACCGCCCAGCCTGCGACCGGGACCATCGCCGCGACCGCGAGCAAGTACCCCGAGGCCACCCAGCCGATCGTGGCGAGATTCGCCGAGAACCGTACGGCGAGCGTATCCGTGGCGACCCCGACCATGGTCGCATCCAGGATGCCCATGATTCCGCCCAGCAGCAGCACGAAGATGCGGCGCAGCACCGGACCGTCCAGTCGGGCGGCTGACTCATAAGTTGTTTGAATTGAACTCATCAGTTCAAGATAGCCAATTGAACTCAGGAGTTCAATCAATGAGATGGGCTAGTATCGGTGGCATGGCACGGCCCCCAACGTCACAGTCCCCGAAGGCACAGCACCCTTCGACACCAGGTACCGGGCGGATCGACAAGCGCGCGGCCATTCTGGACGCCGCGTTCCAGGTCTTCGCCAGGGACGGCTATGCCAACGCCGCGGTGGACGCGATCGCCGCGGCGGCCGGGGTCGCCAAACCCACCGTGTACAACCACTTCACCGACAAGCAGACCCTGTTCCGGGAAGCACTGGCCGCCGATGCCGAGCGCGCACTCGGGCGCAACCTGGCCGTGGTGCAGCGGCTCAGCGACGGGCGCGGCGAACTACGCTCCCGGCTGGAGGATCTGGGCGCCCGGCTGATCGAGTGCTACGCCGATGACCGTTCGGTGGCGGTGCGCAGGTTGCTGTGCGCGGAGGCGAGCACTTTCCCCGAGATCCACAGCGAGATCCGGGAACAGACCGGGGAACGGGTGGTCGCCGCGCTCGCCGACCGGTTCGCGCACCTGGTGCTCGACGGAACTCTGCGCGAGTGCGATCCCGCGCAGGCCGCCGAACAGTTCGAGGCGCTGCTCGCCGGGCCGATGGAGCACCGTTCCCGTTCGGGCAGCCGCAAGGTATCGGCCGCGGCCAGGCGCGCAATCGCCAAGGCCGCCGCCGACACCTTCATCCGGGCCTACGCCCGCTAACCCCGTTCGATCAGGTGGCCGACGACATCCGGGCCCGGGTGCGCGTGCCCCGAACCGTCGCGGCGATTGTCGGTCTCGGGCAGTTCCACCGCGGCACCGTTGTCGGTCGAACCGGCAGGCCGCTGACCGATCCAGGCCACGGTGACCTCGTGCTCCCCCTTGAGGAAACGGTGCACGCGCACCCCACCGGTCGCCCTGCCCTTGGCCGGATAGGCGGCGAACGGGGTGACCTTCACGCTCTGCCCGGTCGAGGTGACCACCATGGGCGCGCCGTGTTCCACATCGGTGGTGTTGACCGCGCCGAAGAACACCGCGCGTCCCCCGGCGCCCAGTTTCACCCCGGCCATGCCACCACTCCCCCGCCCCTGCGGGCGCACGATCGAGGCGTCGAACCGCAGCAGCGCCGCCTCCGAGGTGACGAACGCGAGTGCCTCATCGCCGTCGGCGAGCCAGGCTGCGCCGACCACTTCGTCCCCGTCCTTGAGCCCGATGACCTCGAACTCGTCCGAGCGCACCGGCCAGTCCGGGGAGCACACCTTCACCACCCCGCGCCGGGTGCCGATCGCGAGCCCGGGTGATCCGGCGGCCCGTTCCCCGAGCGGGGCGAGGCCGACCACCCGTTCCCCCTTGGCCAGGGAAAGCAGCTCCCTGGCGGCCACCCCGCCGCGCAGGGACACGGTGCCGGACTGCTCGGGCAGCACGGGAATCGGGAGTACATCGGTCTTCACCGCCCGCCCGTTGCTGGTGATCAACAGGATCTGCCCGCGCGCCGTGGTGTGCGCGATGGCGGCGACCGCGTCGTGTTTGGCCCGCCCGCTGCGTGTACGTGCCTCGCTGGCCTCCTCGGATTCGGCCGCGGTGCGCGCGACGAGCCCGGTCGCGGAGAGGATCACCTGGCAGGGATCGTCGGCCACCTCGAGCGGACCGGCCGGTTTGGAGGCGGCGAGCACCTCCTTGAGGTCCCCGTCGACCAGCGCGGTCCGGCGCGGATGATCGAAGTCCTTGGCCACCTTGGCCAGTTCGTTCGACACGACCTTGCGCAGTTCCTTGTCGTCCTCGAGGATCGCGGTCAGCTCGGCGATCTCGGCGCGCAGCCGCTCCTGCTCCTCCTCGAGCTCGATCCGATCGTATTTGGTGAGCCTGCGCAGCGGGGTGTCCAGGATGTAGGCGGCCTGGATCTCGGAGAGCTTGAACTTGCTCATCAGGCCCTCCTTCGCGGCCGCCGCGTTCTCGCTGCTCCGGATCAGCTTGATGACCTTGTCGATGTCGAGCAGCGCGATCAGCAGACCGTCGACCAGGTGCAGCCGTTCCTCACGCTTGCGCCTGCGGTACTTGGTGCGCCGGGTGACCACCTCGTAGCGGTGCTGCAGGAACACCTCCAGCAGCTGCTTGAGTCCGAGCGTCTGCGGCTGCCCGCCGACCAGCACCAGGTTGTTGATGCCGAAGGACTGCTCGAGCGGGGTGAGCCGGTACAGGTCCGAGAGCAGCGCCTGCGGGTTCACCCCGACCTTGCACTCGATCACCAGCCGGGTGCCGTTCTCCCGGTCGGTGAGGTCCTTCACGTCGGCGATTCCGGTCAACCGCTTGGATTTGCCGACCTCGTCGGTGATCTTCTCGATGATCTTCTCCGGGCCGACCCCGTAGGGCAGCTCGGTCACCGTGATCGCCTGACGGCCCCGGCTGCCCTCCAGCGGGCCGGTCTCCACCTTCGCGCGCATGCGGACCACGCCCCGGCCGGTCTCGTAGGCGCGGCGCACCTCGTCGAGCCCGAGCAGGCTGCCCCCGGTCGGCAGGTCCGGGCCCGGCACGAACTCCATCAGCTTGTCCAGGCTCGCGTTCGGGTGGTTGATCAGCCAGCGCGTCGCGGCGACCACCTCGCCCATGTTGTGCGGGATCATGTTGGTCGCCATCCCGACCGCGATCCCGGAAGTACCGTTCACCAACAGGTTCGGGAACGCGGCGGGCAGCACCTCGGGCTCGCCGAGCGAACCGTCGTAGTTGGGGTGGAAGTCGACGGTCTCCTCACCGAGCTCCCCGACGAGTGCCATGGCCTCCGGGGACATCCGCGCCTCGGTGTACCTGGACGCGGCCGGTCCATCGTCCGGGCTGCCGAAGTTCCCGTGCCCGTCGATCAGCGGTGCGTTCATCGAGAAGTCCTGCGCGAGCCGCACCATCGCGTCGTAGATGGCGGTGTCCCCGTGCGGGTGGTATTTGCCCATCACGTCGCCGACGACGCGCGAGGACTTCACGTAGGCGTGGTTCGGCCGGTACCCGTTCTCGTTCATGGAGAACAGGATCCGGCGGTGCACCGGTTTGAGTCCGTCCCGCGCGTCCGGGAGCGCGCGGGAGTGGATGACCGAGTAGGCGTACTCGAGGTAGGAGTCCTCCATCTCAGTCTTCACGGAATTGTCGTAGACCCGCGCGCCAGCGTTGTCGAAGACGCTCGGATCGATCTTCGTCTTGGGGCCGTTGCGGCGTGCCATGGTGCTCCTCTTAGATATCGATGGCTTCGCGGTCGACGCGGTCGGCGGAGGCGACGAGCCAGTTGCGCCTCGGTTCGACCTTCTCCCCCATGAGCAGTTCGAGCGCGGTCTCGGCGGCTTCCACGTCGTCCAGCGTGATCCGGCGCACTGCACGGGTGGCCGGGTTCATGGTGGTCTCCCAGAGCTCGTCCGCGTCCATCTCACCGAGCCCCTTGAACCGGGGCACCGGGGTGACGACCTGTTTGCCCGCCTGCTGGATCTCGGTGACGGCCTCTTCCATCTCCCGCTGGGTGAAGGTGTACCTGGTCTCGCCGGAGCGGCCCTTGGTGATCACCTTGTGCAGCGGGGGCATCGCGGCGTAGAGCCTGCCGTCCTCGATCACCGGGCGCATGTACTTGGCGAACAGGGTGATCAGCAGGGTCCGGATGTGCGAACCGTCGACATCCGCGTCCGCCATCAGGATCACCCGCCCGTAGCGCATGGTGGACATGTCGAAGGTGCGCCCGGTCCCGGCGCCGAGCACCTGCACGATGGAGGCGATCTCGGCGTTCTTCAGGGTGTCCCCGAGGTTGGCCTTCTGCACGTTGAGGATCTTGCCGCGCAGGGGAAGCAGCGCCTGGTATTCGGAAACCCTTGCCATGCGGGCACTTCCGAGCGCGCTGTCCCCCTCGACGAGGAACAGCTCACTGCGCGCGACGCCGGTGGTGCGGCAGTCCACGAGTTTGGGTGGCATGGCCGCACCCTCGAGCGCGGTCTTGCGCCGTGCCGCGTCCTTCTGCTGCTTGTGCACCAGGCGGACCCGGGCGGCGTCGACCACCTTCTGCAGCACGGTCTTGGCCTCTGTTTTGGTCTTGCGGCCGTCGGTCCACTCCTTGACCTGCTTCTCCACGATGCCGGTCATGACCTTGGTGATGCCCGCGGTGGACAGCTCGTCCTTGGTCTGCGAGGTGAACTGCGGTTCGGGGATGCGCACGTGGATCACCGCGGTGACCCCCTCGAGCACATCCTCGAGGGTCGGCATGTCCTCCTTGGGCTTGAGCAGCCCCCGGGTGCGCCCGATCGCGTCCTGGATGGCCCGGGAAAGGGCGCGGTCGAAACCCTTGCGGTGGGTTCCGCCGTGCATGTTCCGGATGGTGTTGGTGAAGCACTCCACGGTGCGCTCGTAGCCGGTGCCCCAGCGCAGCGCGACCTCGACCTCGGCGCGGCGCTCGACGTTGGAGTGCATCACGCCGTTCTCGTCGGCGGCGTTCTCCTTGTAGGTGCCCTCCCCGGTGATCATCAGGGTCCCGGAGACCGGACGGTCCCCGGACGGGGTGAGGAAGTCCACCATGTCCGAGAGGCCGTTCGGGAAATGGAAGCGCTCCTCCTCGATGGCGTCGTCGCCGGCGATGCGCAGCACGTAGGTGACACCCGGCACCAGAAAGGCCGTGTTGCGCACCTTCTCGCGCAGCACCCCGAGATCGAGCTCGGCGCCCTGCTCGAAGTAGTTGGTGTCGTACCAGTAGCGGATCGAGGTACCGGTCTGTTCACCGCGCTTGAGCTTGCGCGCCACCCGCAGCCCGGACTGCTTGGTGAACTTCGCCTTCGGGCCGGATCCGTCGAACACGCCGGGCACCCCGTGCGCGAACGACATCTCGTGCACCTTGCCCTTCTGCTTGACGGTGATGTCGAACCGGTGCGAGAGCGCATTCACCGCGGAGGCGCCGACCCCGTGCAGACCGCCGGAGGCCTTGTAGCCGCTGCCGCCGAACTTCCCTCCCGCGTGCAGCCGGGTGAGCACCAGCTCGATCCCGGAGAGCCCGGACTTGCTGTGCACCCCGGTCGGGATCCCCCTGCCGTCGTCGTCGACCTGCACACTGCCGTCCGCGTGCAGGGTGACCGTGACCATGCTCGCGTGCCCGCCGACACCTTCGTCCGTGGCGTTGTCGATGATCTCGTTGAACAGGTGATTGATCCCCCGGCTGTCGGTCGAACCGATGTACATACCGGGGCGCTTGCGCACCGCCTCGAGCCCTTCGAGGTGGGTGAGGTCATCCGCACCGTAGAAATCAGCAGCAGTCACGGCGCCACATTATCCGCTGTGGCCGACAGGACCGTTCACCGAACCCCTGGCGCGGCTTTCACCGGGGCGGGTCCGGGGCCAGGCTGCCGTCCGGAGCGATGTGCTCGAAGATCTGGTCGACGAGCGCGATCACGTGCGGATCCTCAACCGCGTAGATCTGCCGCCGCCCCGATCGGCGCGCGGTGATCACCCCGGCGAGCCGCAGTTTGCTCAGGTGCTGACTCACCGTGGCGATGGTGAGGCCGACCCGTTTGGCCAGGGTGCCGACATCGTAGGGGCCGTTGGTGATCAGCCACACCAGATGCAGCCGGGTCGGGCTGGCCAGCAGTGCGAAGGTTCCCGCAGCCGAGTTCAGCTGCGCGTCGGTCGGTTCCGGCGTGTCGGCCGGGGCATCAGCTGGGGACATGATCATCCGATTGTCCCCCACCCGGCGAATCTCCGTTCACCGAGTCTTTCATTTCGGTACTTGCGAAAGTATCAAACCTTCGTGCATGATGGATCTCGTCGAAGGGGAGTAGCCCAGAAGCCCACCGTCGACAGACTGAGGACCGCGGTTCTCCGGTGGTGGCGCCCGTGCAAAACGGGCGGGCGAGACCAACGGCTGCGCAACGTATTGCCTGGCCGAGAACCCCCTGGACGTCTCGGCGGGGACCGAGACGAGTCCGGGAAGAGGGATCACCATGGCAAGGCTGTTGCGGGTACTGCTGCTCTGCGGCGTGCTCACGCTTCCCGCCCTGGCCGTACGGCTCTCCGGGATCGGGCTCGATCCGGTCGCCGGGCTGCTGCTCTACGGCATCGCGGTGGCCGCGGCGTCGTTCCTGCTCGCCTGGGCGGCCGAAGCGGCGCAGGCGGACATCTCCGGTGGGCTCGCCATCGCCATCCTCGCGGTGATCGCGGTGCTTCCCGAGTACGCCGTCGACCTCTACTTCGCTTATACCGCGGGACACAATCCGGCACACGTGGCCTACGCGGCGGCGAACATGACCGGATCGAACCGGCTGCTGCTCGGCCTCGGCTGGTCGCTGGTGGTGCTCGTAACGCTGGCGGTGACCCGCAAGCGCACCGGCAAGCCCGTCTCCGCGCTCGTACTCGAGTCGAACCACCGGATCGAGCTCGGTTTCCTGGCGATCGCCTCGCTTGCCGCGTTCGTGATCCCGGCGACCGGGCAGATCGCGCTGCTGCTCGGGGCCGCGCTGCTCGGGCTGTTCGTGTACTACCTGGTCCGGGTGGCGCGCACCGAGTCCGCCGAACCCGAACTGGTCGGCACCGCGGCGACCATCGGCGCGCTCCCGGCACGGACCCGGCGGACCCTGGTGATCGCCCTGTTCGCCTACGCCGCCACGGTGATCCTCGCCAGCGCGCAGCCGTTCGCCCAGTCCCTGATCGGCACCGGAACCCGGCTCGGCATCGACCAGTTCCTGCTCGTGCAGTGGCTGGCCCCGCTCGCCTCGGAGGCTCCCGAGTTCATCGTGGCGATCCTGTTCGCGGTGCACGGCAAGGGATCCGCCGCGATCGGCACGCTGATCTCGGCCAAGGTCAACCAGTGGACCCTGCTCGTGGGCAGCCTGCCGATCGCCTATCTGCTCGGCGGTGGCGGGCTCTCGCTGCACCTGGACGGGCGCCAGATCGAGGAGTTCCTGCTCACCGCGACCCAGACGCTGCTCGGGGTGGCCGCCCTGCTGGCCATGCGCTTCCCGAGGTGGGCGGCGTGGACCCTGCTCACCCTGTTCGCGGTGCAGTTCGCGGTGCCCGGGCAGACCGCGCGCTATGTGCTCTGCGTGCTCTACGCGGCACTCGCGATCACCGCCCTGGTACGCAATCGGCGCCACATCGGGGCCACCCTCGCCGCGCCGTTCCTGCCCGCGCCGCGCTCCGGCGGGCGGGTACCGGAACTGGCGGATCAGAACGCGAAATAGCGCAGCCACAGATAGGGCGCGGCGATCACCACGGTCAGCAGCGTGACGATCATGCCCTTCTTGGTGAAGTCCCAGAACGAGATCGGCGTGCCCTCGCGCTTGGCGAGCCCGAGGATCACCACGTTCGCGCTCGCTCCCACCGCGGTGAGGTTGCCGCCGAAGTCCGCGCCGAGCGCGAGCGCCCACCACAGCGCCTCGGAGTGCACCGGGTCCGCGAAGTCGTTGGTCAGCTGCAGCACGATCGGGCTCATCGTGGCCACATAGGGAATGTTGTCCACGATCCCGGACAGGACCGCGGAGACCACGAGCACGAGCATCACCGCGAACAGGGCGTTGCCCGCGGTCGCATCCGCGGCCAGGCCGGCGATGTACTTGATCACGCCGGTCTTCACGAGCGCGCCGATCATGATGAACAGGCCCGCGAAGAACAGCAGAGTCTCCCACTCCACCCCGGCGAGGTACTGCTTGGGTTTGGTGCCGGAGAGCAGGATCAGCAGCCCGGCCCCGATCAGCGCGACGATCGAGGGGTCGAGTTCGAACACCGAGTGCCCGATGAACCCGATGAACACCAGCAGCAGCACGATGCCGCACTTGATGAGCAGCTTGGTGTCCTTGATCGCCTCGCGTTCGTTCAGCGCCATCACATCGCTGACCTTCTCCGGATCCACGGTGAACGAACCGCGGAACAGCCAGCGCAGGCAGATGACGAACACGATGAGCTCGATCAGCACGATCGGGCCCATGTTGACCAGGAACTCGTTGAAGTCGAGGTTCCCGCGGCTGCCGATGATGATGTTCGGCGGATCACCGATCAGGGTGGCCGCGCCGCCGATGTTCGAGGCGAGCACCTCGGCGATCAGGAACGGCACCCTGCTGGTCCCGAGCCGGTCGCAGACCAGCATCGTCACCGGGGCGATCAGCAGCACCGTGGTGACGTTGTCCAGGAAGGCCGAGGCGACCGCGGTGATGGTCACCAGCAGCACCATGATGCGCAGGGGTTTTCCCTTGGCGCGCTTGACCGCCCAGATCGCGGTGTACTCGAAGGCACCGGTTCTGCGCAGGATGCCGACGATGATCATCATCCCGAGTAAGAGGAAGATGACGTTCCAGTCGACCCCGGTGTCCGCGGAGAAGAACGCGTCCTTCGAACCGACGACCCCGATGAGCAGCACGACAGCGGCACCGGTGAGCGCCACCGCCGTCTTGGGCAGCTTCTCACTGGCGATGAAGACGTACGCGACGACGAAGATGACGACCGCGACAATGCTCATCACGGCCGCACCACCGCCCGGGTGGCGGCGGTCAGGAGGTGGAGAGCGCGCGCTCCAGCAGTCTCGAGGCGGTGATCACGCCGATCGGCAGCTTGCACCCGTGCACGACCGCGAGCGGGAAGCGCGAGCCCGCGATCGCCGCGGCGACCTCCACCAGGGTGTCGTCGTGCTGCACCACCGGCAGCTCCGGCGGCTCCTCGGGCAGCAGCCCGCGCACCGTCTTCGCGGCGAGTTTGCTGGTGATCTGGTCGGCCATGGATTCGGTGAGCACCCCGGCGAGCGAGGGATCGTCGCGCACGTAGCCCGGCACGAGGCTGTGCACCACCTGCGCGGCGGGCAGCACCGTGTACGGCTTCCCGCTCTCGTCGACCACGATCACCGCGGGCAGCCGATTGTCCGCGAGGAGCCGGACAGCGTCCAGGGCATCCGCGTCCAGGCCGACCGCCGGGAATTCCTCCGCGATGTCTTCCGCGTGCATATCCGCAGGGTACGTCGACGTTGCCGGGATTGCCGAGTACGGGTGGCAACTCATGACGTGACCTTGACAGCGGCCGCGAACCAGTACCACTCCTACGCACCATGAAGCCCCTCTACGCCTCTACACCCACCCCGTTCGAAGCAGGTGTGCCGACCAGACTTCCCGGCACGCCAGGTGTAAAGATGCCGCAAAGCTGGTGGTCGAGGCAAATCCGCCAGGCCACCCGGCAGGTCGCGGGGCACACGGCTCGCCGGGCGGGACGGTCAGGAACGTTTGGTGATGACCACCGGTTTCAGCGTCGTCGGCACCTTGGCGAAGGCACTGGGCCCCACCCCGAAGGTTGTGCCGAGAACCTCACGCGGCAGCGAGTTCAGCGCGGCGAGGATGCCGATGTCGTCGTTCGGCTCGGCGGTGCTCGTATTGAAGATCACGAGCACCTGGAGCGGATCGCGCAGGCTCGCATGACCGAAGTAGTGGAAAAACCCTGCGGCGCGAACACCAGATCGCCCTGCCCCGCCCGAAATCGTTCATTGTGATAGGAACCGTCGGCGTGCGTGCCGAGCACCACCCAGTCCGCCGTTCCGCTGATGATGAAATTCAATTCCCAGGCGCTCGGGTGCCAGTGCGGCTCACGCATACCGCCGACATCCAGATGCACGAAATACACCGATGCCTGCTGGCCGGTCAGCACCGGGAAGTTCTTTTCGTGCGCACCGCGCAGGCTGCCGCCGTGGTAATCGTCCGGAGCGGACCTGGTGAGCCGGAACAAGAACGGATTGCCTCCGCCCGCGGTATCGGCCGGCGCCATCGCGTTCGCCGCCCGCGCGCTGACCCCGGTCGCGGCGAGCGCGGCCGCCCCGGTACCGAGCGCGACCCGTCGATCGATTTCGGACATTCGATCACTCCGCACGACAAAAAGCGGAGAAATTGATAATTCAAGATTAGCCAAGAATCGACGTCGTCCACCCACAAATACGCCCGACAGGGCTAACCCTTCCCAAGAAAACTTTCACATAAAGAATTACCGGCATAAAAACGTTCTCATCGCCGATCGGAATTACTGTTGATGCGCAGCGCGATCCCGAGGCCGCCGAGCGCGAGCACCATCAGCAGCGCGCTCACCGCCACCGGCGCGCGGTAGCCGAATCCCGCGCCGATGGCCAGCCCGCCGAACCAAGGGCCCACCGTGTTGCCGATGTTGAACGCGGCGGTGGTGAACGCTCCGGTCAGCGTGGCCGCCCCGGTCGTGAGGTAGAAGGCGCGCGAGCTGAGTGCCGGCGCGATCCCGAAACCGAGCATGCCCTGCACGAACACCAGCACGAACACCGCGGCCGGGATCCCGGCGAGCGGCAGCAGGGCCAGCCAGCCGGACAGCAGCGCGGTCATGCCGATACCGAGCACCCGGTACGGACGGGCGTCCGCGATCCGCCCGCCGACCGCGATCCCCAGGAAGGCACCGAGTCCGAACAGCACCAGCAGCACGGGAACCCACCGCGCGCCGATCCGCGCGACCCCGGTCAGCAGCGGGGCAAGATAGGTGGAGGTGCAGAAGGTCGCGCCCTGGACGAGCGCGTTCAGCGTGTAGGTCAGCAGCAGCCGCGCATCGGCGAGCGCGCGCAGTTCGCCACCGAGACGCGTACCCGCGGCGTGTTCGGGACCGTGCGGGCGAAGCGCGGGCAGCAGCGCCACGAGCGCGAGCAGGGTGAGCACGGCCACCGCGAGGAAGGCGCTGCGCCAACCCCACCGCGCGCCGAGCAGCGCACCCGCGGGCACCCCGACGACGCAGGCGATGCTCACCCCGCCGAGCACGATCGCCATTGCCCGGCCTTTGCGTTCGGGCGACACCAGATCCATCGCGGTCGCCTGGGCCACCGCCCAGAATCCGGCGTTCCCGAGTGCGCCGAGCACCCGGGTGCCGAGCAACAGGCCGAAGTCCTCGCACGCGGCACCGAGCAGGTGCGCGGCGATGAACACGATCAGGAAACCGGCGAGCGCGGGACGGCGCGGCCAGCGCATGGCGAACACCGCGAGCAGCGGGGCGCCGAAGATCATCCCGATGGCGAAGGCCGAGGTGAGCAGACCCGCGTCCGGGATGCTGACGTGCAGATCGGCCGAGACGTCCTGGACAAGGCCGGAGAACATGAATTCGGACGTGCCGAGTGCGAACACGGCGAAGCCGAGCAGGTATACCGCGGACGGCATGAGAGAGACCCCGTATCGGTTGCGTCGGAGAAGGGCAACGGCAACCGGCCGGTCCGGGATCACCCGGACGCGGGCGCGTTCGGGCTACGCCACCGGAGCAACCGGTGGCCCGCTCCTCGACGCCTCGGGGGTGGACATGCCGGATAGGTCAGCCAGCCCGGGGCCCAGCCGTCCATCCGGTTTCCGGGCGGTTTTCCAGGCGGCCGTGGGTGAGCTCACCACACGGAACCCACGCGCGGTGCTACCTTAATAGTTAAGACGTTAAGCATTAGCACGTACGAGGACAGTGGGAGCGCGGCTTCCGCGAGCGAAGGCGGTGACGGGCGGATGACCATGGCCCGACCCAATCCGGCGCAGTGGATCTGGCACGCGATCGGCGGACGGCTGCCCATGCGCTACAAGGAGTGGGCGCTGCACGACGCAACCTGCCGCACCTGGTGGCTGCGCTATCTCGCCGGGGTGCTGCTGCGGGTGTCCGTGCCCGCGCTGATCCTGTTCTTCGTGCTCGCCTCCTTCGGCGGTCCGCTCTGGCTGGCCTTTCTCTCCGTGCTGCTCGGCCTGATCGTGTCGATCTACTACGGGCTCACCTACGCCCCGGACAGCATCGACTCGCGGCTGGTGCGCTACGGATACCCGCCGCGCACCGCCTCCACGGTCCGGGAACAGGCGAACGAGGAGAAGGTGCGCGCCGAGCGGCTCGACTACGATTCGGTATGGCGCAGCGAGACTTGAGCGGGCATCGCAGCGAGCCCCTGGCGAGTGACTAGCGCAGCGAAGCCCGGGCAAGCCCCGGCGAACCGGCGCAGCGAGGGGTGAACGCGCCCGGCCCGCGGAACGGAGAGGAACTGTCGTGAGTTCATCGGTCGATCTCGGCGAGGATCCCCTCGCTCTCGAACGGCAGGTGTGTTTCGCCCTCTCGGTCGCCTCGCGAAATGTGATCGGCCTCTACCGGCCGCTGTTGAAACCGCTCGGACTCACGCATCCGCAGTATCTGGTGATGCTCGCGCTGTGGGAAGAGTCCCCGCAGTCCATCAAACAGCTCGGCGCCTCGCTGCGGGCCGATTCCGCCGCGCTCTCCCCGATGCTGAAACGGCTCGAATCGCTCGGCTACGTGACCCGGACCCGCAATTCGGCCGATGAGCGCCTGCTCGCCGTCGGATTGACCGAAAAGGGAAAGAAACTGCGGGAAATGGCGGAGCGAATCCCGTACCAGGTGGTCGAGAAACTGGGGATCGACGTCGCCGACCTGGAGAAATTACGGGTGGCGCTCACCAAGGTGATCGCGGCCTCCGAGGAATTGGACATCGAATCGGCTCCGCTGTTCGAATAGCCGGTCCCCGCTGCACTGTGCACCGAACCGGACAAGCGGGATGAACCCCGGGCCGGGTAACCGGATTTCCCACTCCGGAGCCAACGTTTCCGGTGTGACCCGGACCTCCGCCCGAAATCGTGAGGGCGGGCACACGAACACCGACCCGCACGGAGGAGCACTCACCCACGCGGGGTCCACCTGCCGGGAGAACTTTCCCAAATTGGACCACGTGCCACGGCGGTGATGATCCGCCCGTTCTCGCCCCGTGCGGGCCGTACGCAGCGGGTTGTCCCCTCCTGCGGGGCGCGCGGATCGAGCCGGCGAGTTGCCGGCTTTCGTGAGCCGCGCCATTGTTTAGCACGGAGGGTGTTCAACTTTAGCCGTTCGGTCCGACAATAAAGATAGACCAGGTGATCGAGGAATGGGAGGCGATCGGGATGACCGGGTCAATGCGCACCCGTCGGTGGTGGAGGTTTGCCCACCTCCGGCGGAACCCACTTGTGCGCGGCGTTGACCGGTTGGAAAGCGGGTTGCTCGCGTTCGCGGTAGCACTCGCGATTTTGTCCGTGCCGTTTGCGGTGTCGATCGGAACGAACAATTTCACACAACTGCATGAACAATCCACACGACAACTAGCCGACCGGCACGCGGTCGCCGCGACCGCGCTCGCCGACGCACCCATCGCCGGGATGGGACGGATCGCGACGGAACAGACCACGAAGGTGCCCGCCCACTGGAGCGAAAGCACCCTGCCCGGGCGGGCGGACGGGGACATCGTGGTGCCTCCCGCGACGAAGAGGGGCGACCAGATCCAGATCTGGCTGGACAACACTGGGGCGGTGGTACGCGCACCGCTGACCGCGAACGATGTGACGATCGGGGCGATCTGCACCGGCCTGCTCACCTGGCTCGGTATCGCCGGTGCACTGACCGGGCTGTTCCTGCTCGCCAGGGCGGGTATCAATCAGGGGCGCTATTTGCGCTGGCATCGTGAATGGCAACTGTTCGACACGAACAACCACAGCGGGCCCCGTTTCTGGTGACAATACGCAGAGATTCCTTTGCAGAGAATGTTCTGCAGAGGAATCTCTGCGGCGGGTCCGACCGACGAGCTAGTCCGGCCGAGGGGTGAACCGATCGGGGCCCGCTAGTCCGGTTGCTCCCGGGACCGTTTCGGGGCACGCAGTTCGGTAGCCAGCACCGCGGCCTGGGTACGCCGCTCGAGCCCGAGCTTGGTCAGCAGCCGGGACACGTAGTTTTTCACCGTCTTCTCGGCGAGGTACATCCGCTCGGCGATCTGCCGGTTGGTCAGCCCCTCCCCGATCAGGTCGAGCAGCACCCGTTCCTGCTCGGTGAGCCCGGCGAGCGGGCCGTCCACCGCGGCGGCATCCGCGCGCAGTTTCGCCATCAGGGTCGCCGCCGCCCGGTTGTCGAGCAGTGAGCGGCCCGAGCCGACCTCGAGGATCGCCGCGGTGAGCCTCAATCCCTGGATGTCCTTGATGACGTACCCGCCCGCGCCGGCGAGTATCGCGTCGAGCATGGCTTCCTCGTCGGTGTACGAGGTGAGCATGAGCACGTTGAGGCTGGGCAGCATGGAGCGCAGTTCGCGGCACAGTTCGATGCCGTTGCCGTCCGGCAGGCGCAGATCCAGTACCGCGATATCCGGGCGCAGCGCGGGAATCCTGGCCAGTGCCTGGGCGAAACTGCCCGCCTCGCCGATCACCTGCAGCCGGTTGTCCGCGCCGATCAGCTCGGCGAGGCCCCTGCGCACGACCTCATGGTCGTCGACCAGAAATACCCTGATCACGGACGAGTTCTCCTCTCCTGTGGACCCCGGGGCGAACCTAGAGCGCCGCGGGCGCGCGGCGCCAGTGTCGTACCGTCCTCGATCACCGGGACCAAGGTCCTCATCCGGGCCGCTCAGTCCAGGGGCGCGGTCCAGGACAACCGGGTGCCACCGGTCTCCACCGCGCTGACCGTGAGCGCCCCATCCGCCTCGACCGCCCGGCGTTCCAGGTTGCGCAGCCCGCTGCGCACCACTTCCGCGGGGATCCCGCACCCGTCGTCGGTGACCTCGATCGTCAGATCGTCGTCCACGGACACGGTGAGCAGCACCGATCGCGCCCGGGCGTGCCGCACCACATTGCTCACCGCCTCACGCACCACCGCCTCCGCCGCGTCCGCGAGGCGCGCGGAGATGATCTCCAGCGGTCCGGTGACCCGAACCGTGGTGCGCAGCCGGATGTCCCTGGTCAGTTCGTCGATCGCGCCGTCGATCCGGGTACGCAGCCGCGGGGTCCCGCGATCGCCACGATGCAGGTCGAAGATCGCGGTCCGGATCTCGGTGATGATGTTCTGCACGTCCTCGACCATGTCTGCGAACCGCTCGACGACTCCGGGTGTGCGCACCCGCGCCTGAGTGCTCTGCAGCGCGAGCCCATGGGCGAACAGCCGCTGGATCACGTGATCGTGCAGATCACGCGCGATCCGGTCCCGGTCCGCGAACAGCCGCAGATCGTGCAGCCTGCGCTGATCCTCGGCCAGCTGCAGGGCCAGCGCGGAGGAATCGGCGAACGAGGCGGCCAGTGGGATCACCGGCTCCGGGAACGGCTCCGCGCCTGCTTCCCGCAGCAGCACGAGCACCCCGGTCACCGCCTCCGCGGAGACGCGCAGCGGCAGCGCCAGCGTGGGACCGAAACGGTCGCCGAACCGCTCGCCGAGCCCGGGAGACGGCGCGCTCTGCGGCCGCGCGGTCACGAACGCCTGTCCGCAGGGATCACTGGTGACCGGGACCATGTCCGGAGCGGTCCCGCTAGCCGCGACGACCAGCAGTTCGTGCACCTCATCGGAGGGCTGTTCCGCGTCCTCGGTCCGGGCGAGGAAAGCGGCGTCGGCCCCGATCAGTTCCCCGGCTCTGGCCACGATCAGATCGAACGCACCCGCGGGATCGGCGGCGGTGAGCAGTTCCGCGCGGACATCGCTGGTGGCCTCCTGCCAGCGCTGGCGGTGCTTGACCGTCTCATAGAGCCGGGCGTTCTCGATGGCGATCCCCGCCGCGGCCGCCAGCGCGGCGACCACCACCTCGTCGTCCTCGGTGAACGGTTGTTCGCCTGCCTTCTCGGTCAGGTAGAGATTGCCGAACACGGTCTCCCGCACCCGGACCGGCACCCCGAGGAAGCTGCGCATCGGCGGGTGGTGTTCGGGGAATCCCACCGAAGCAGGGTGCGCGGCAAGGTTCTCCAGCCGCACCGCCTTCGGCTGTTCGATCAGCAGCCCGAGCAGACCGTGCCCGCGCGGGAGGTCACCGATGAGCTCACGGGTGTGTTCTCCGATGCCCTCGTAGACGAACTGGGAGAGCCCCACCGCGGAGGGATCGAGCACGCCGAGCGCGCCGTACCGGCAGTCGACCAGTTCGATGGCGGCGTGCACGATCCGCCGCAGTGTGGCGTCGAGTTCGAGCCCGGATGCGACCGCGAGCATCGCCTCGAGCAGACCGTCCATCTGATCGCGCGCGCTGACGAGTTCCTCGACCCGTGCCTGTACCTCACCGAGCAGCTCGCGAAGCCGCAATCCGGAAAGGGTTCCGCGCAGCGATGGCTCCTCGTTCACGGACATGCTTCACCATAGGCGCGCTCACACGCCGCTGACCAGCGTCCATGCCGGGGACCAAGGACCCTGCCCGGTGCGACCGTCTGCTCTGTGCCCGTACTCGGCACGCCACGCAGGATCGGGGCCATGAGCGAACTCATCACCCAGGCGCTGCGTGCCGCGGCCCGGGCGCCATCGCCGCAGGACCGCCGGCCATGGCTGTTCCGGGCGCACGGCGAACGGGTCGAGGTCCACCTGGATCACAGCTTGGCCGCCCATCCGGATGCCCGTGCGACCCTGCTCGCCTGTGGTGCCGCGGTGCACAACCTGCGCGTGGCGGTGGCCGCCCGGGGACGCCGGGTGGTCGTCGACTGGCTGCCGGGACCGGAACACCTGGCCAGCGTGCTGCTGACCGGGCAAAGCCGCCCGACCCGGTACGAGCGTGCCCTCGCCGCGTGCATCGAGACGCGGCGCCGCCGAGCACCGTTCCCGGACGGTCCGGTCCCCGATCCCGCGCGCCGCGCACTGCACCGGGCCGCGCTCGCCGGGGGTGCGCGGCTGCTGTTCCTCGACGGTGACACCGAACTCCCCGCCGTGCTGCGCGAGACCGAGGCACGCCGGCATGAGCACGACCCACTGTTCGCCGTGCTGCACACCGAGAACGACACCGAGTTCGCCCAGCTGCGGGCGGGCGCGGCGATGCAGCACGTCCTGCTCACCGCGACCCATCTCGGGCTCGCCACCGGATTCCGCACCCTGCCGACCGGGATCGCCTCCGCCCGGCCGGTCCTGCGTGAGCTGTGCGGTGGACGGACCCATCCGCAGACGATGCTGCTCCTCGGGGAGGACTCCGCGGCGGTCTCGGACACACACCTGGAGGTCGGGATCGCGTGAAGACGCTGTCCGACGCCGAGACCGGGCTGCTCGCCCGGGCGCTCGAGCACGCGCCCTCGTTCTGCCCGACGCGCCCGTGGCGGCTCGAGGTGCAGGCGAACACCGTGCGACTCGACGAGAACCGCGCCGCGGAACCGGACCAGGAGCGCGCCCTGTCCTGCGGTGCCGCGCTCACCGCGCTCGAACTGAGCCTGCGCGCACTCGGCAGGCAGCCGTGGTCGCGGCTGTTCCCCCGCGGACGGCAGGCCGAACTGCTCGCGAGCATCGAGGCAGGTATGGGCGGGGAACCGGAAACGGCCGAACTGACCGCCTACTCGGCGCTGTTCCGCCGGAGGAGTTATCGCGCCCCGTTCGCCCCACGCCCGCTGTCCGAGGTGTTGTGCGAATCGTTGCTCGCCAACGCCATCCCGGTCCCGGTCCGGCGGCTCGGGGACCGCACGGACACCTACTCCTTCGCCGGACTGCTGTGCGCGGCCGCGCGAACCCGGCACGCCGATCAGGCCTTCCATCAGGAACTGCTCGCCTGGAGCACCCTGTTCCCGGTTTCCTCCGCCCGGGAATCCGGTGCTTCACTTTCCGGGCTCATGCGCACCAAGACCTATCTGCCGCAACCGGAGCTGCTCGCCTCCCGGATCGCGGCCGAATCGGTCGTGCTGCTGTACACCGAGACCGACTCGCGCCCGGCGCGGGTGCAGGCGGGCGCAGCGTTGCACCGGCTGTGGCTGGCCGCCATCGCGGAAGGACTCGCCGGTTCGGTGCTCGTCCGGCCGCTGCGATCGGCGCACCTGAGTGCCGGGGTCGCCCGTGCGTTCGGGATCGAGGGCCACCCGCAGGCGCTGTTCCGGTTCGGTTATCCGGCCGCCTGAGCCGCACTGGCCGGAGGCAGCAGGACCGATCCCCGCGCCAACGGGCGGTAGTGCTCCCGCACGAAACCGGCCAGGGCGGCCAGCCCAGGGTGTGCATTGTCCGCGCGCCAGAGCAGCGAGCAGGGATACACCGGGACCGGATCGATGAGCGGGATCCGCACGATCCCCTCGTGCCAGGGCACCCGCACCCCGTCCCCGGCGAAGGAGAGGCCCTCGGGGCTGCTGCTGAGCCAGTCGAGCAAGTAGTCGATGCCGAGGTCCGGGCCGCTGGTGTCCATCGCGATGCCGAACTCGCGGCCGAACCAGTGCCAGTAGCCGGTCCACTCGGCCCCGGTTCGGTTGCCCGGCATCCACGCGGTCGCACCGCGCAGCTCCGCGGGCCGCACCCGTTTGCGGCGGGCGAACCGGTGGCCGCGCCCGACGAGCAGATGGGCGACCTCCTCATAGGCGGGCACCCGCTCGAACGGCCCGTCCGCGGCGAACGCGAACGCCGCGTCGACCCGTCCGCCGGCCAGTGCCGCATCGCGGGTCCGCACCGAACGGAATCCGGTGACCAGATCGATCTCGATGTCCGGATGCCGTTCGTGGAAGGCATGCAGCAGCTCGGTCCCGATGATCTGATGGGAGATCACGTCGACGCGCAACGGCCGCCGCGTTCCGGTGACCGCCTCGACGGCCCGCTCCGCGACGCTGAGCAGGGCGCGTGCGTGCGGCAGAAAGCGCTCCCCCGCCGCGCTCGGGCGCACCCCGTTCCGGCCCCGGTGCACCAGCTCGGCGCCGAGCCGTTCCTCGAGCCGGGCAACCCGCTTCGACACCGCCTGCTGGGAGAGCTCGAGCACGGCGGCCGCCTCACCGAAGTGCCCCTCCTCCACCACCGCAAGGAAGGCGCGCACCGCGGCCACATCCAGTTCGCTGGCCTCCATCAACAACTCCCGGTGGTCGTTCGTGTCGTGTCGATTGTTGGACTCCCCTGCGGTCTGGCGGTTCGAATGCAGCGGCCAATCAAACGTTACAACCGCGAGGAGTGGGCACGTGGATCCGTTCGTCCATCTGCATGTGCACACCGAGTACTCCATGCTCGACGGTGCCGCGAAGATCGGTCCGCTGTTCGCCGAGGCACAGCGGCTGGGCATGCCGGCGGTCGGGATGACCGATCACGGCAATTTATACGGCGCGGACGAATTCTACCGCGAGGCGTGTGCCTCCGGGGTGAAACCCGTGATCGGCATCGAGGCCTACCTGGCACCCGCCGGGCGTGCGCACAAGAAACCCGTGTTCTGGGGCGGATTCGAGCAGCGCGGCGACGACGTTGCCGGAGCGGGCGCCTACACCCACATGACCATGCTCGCGGCCGACACCACAGGGCTGCGCAACCTGTTCGCCCTGTCCTCCCTGGCGAGCATGCAGGGCTATTACCGCAAACCGCGCATGGACCGGGAACTGCTTGCCGAACACGCCGACGGGGTCATCGGCACGACCGGCTGTCCCTCCGGCGAGGTGCAGACCCGGTTGCGGCTCGGGCAGCGGGAGGAAGCGTTGCGCGCCGCGGCGGAATACCGGGACATCTTCGGCGCGCAGAACTTCTTCCTCGAGCTGATGGATCACGGGCTGGCCATCGAGGCGCGAGTCCGCGAGGGTCTGCTGGAGATCGGCGAGCGGCTGCGGCTGCGCCCGCTGGCCACCAACGACAGTCATTACGTCACCGTGGACCAGGCGAAGGCGCATTCGGCCCTGCTGTGCGTGCAGTCCGGCAAGACGCTCGACGATCCGGCCCGGTTCGCCCTGGACGGCAGCGGGTACTACCTCAAGTCCGCGCGGGAGATGCGGGAGTACTGGGATCGCGAGGTGCCGGGTGCGGCGGACAACACGCTGCTGATCGCCGAGCGGGTCGAGTCCTACGCCGCGGTGTACGCGCCCCGCGACCGGATGCCGCGGTTCACCGTTCCCGATGGTGAGACCGAGGCGAGCTGGCTGCGCGCCGAGGTACTGCGCGGACTGGACTGGCGGTTCCCCTCCGGCATCCCCGAGCAATACCCGCCGCGCGCGGAGTACGAACTTGAGGTGATCGCGCAGAAGGGGTTCCCCGCCTACTTTCTCGTGGTGGCCGATCTGGTGGCACACGCGAGGAAACTCGGCATCCGGGTCGGTCCGGGGCGGGGCTCGGCTGCCGGTTCCCTGGTGTCCTTCGCGCTCGGGATCACCAATATCGACCCGATCGAGCAGGAGCTGCTGTTCGAACGGTTCCTCAATCCGGAGCGGGAATCCATGCCGGACATCGACATGGACTTCGATGACCGGCGCCGGGGCGAGATGATCCGCTATGCCACCGAGAGATACGGCGCCGACCGGGTGGCACAGGTGATCACCTTCGGCACCATCAAGACCAAGGCAGCGATCAAGGACGCCGCCCGGGTGCACTTCGGTCAGCCCGGTTACGGGATCGCCGACCGGATCGCCAAGGCCCTGCCACCACCCGTGGCCGCGAAGGACATTCCGCTCTCCGGGATCGTGGACTCCGCACACGAGCGGTACCCCGAGGCCGCCGAGGTGCGTTCGCTGATCGAGACCGATCCCCAGGCGGGCACCATCTTCGAGACCGCGCGCGGACTGGAGGGGCTGATCCGCAACGCCGGGGTGCACGCCTGCGCGGTGATCATGTCCAGCGAGCCGCTGCTGGAGACGATCCCGCTGTGGCAGCGCGAGGACGGCGCGCTCATCACCGGCTGGGACTACCCGTCCTGTGAGGCGATCGGCCTGTTGAAGATGGACTTCCTCGGCCTGCGCAATCTGACGGTCATCGGGGACGCGATCGAGAACATCCGTGCCAACCGGGGCACGGAGATCGATCTGGACCGGCTCGCCCTCGATGATCCGGCCACCTACGAACTGCTCGGCCGCGGCGAGAGCCTCGGGGTGTTCCAACTGGACGGGGCGGCGATGCGGGATCTGTTGCGGCGCATGGCACCCATCGGGTTCAACGAGATCATCGCGGTGAACGCGCTCTACCGGCCCGGTCCGATGGCGATGAACACGCACAACAACTACGCCGACCGCAAGAACGGCCGCCAGGAGATCGCGCCGATCCATCCCGAACTGGCCGAACCCCTTTCCGGCATTCTCGGCGAGACCTACGGGCTGATCGTCTACCAGGAACAGATCATGCGGATCGCCAGGCGGCTGGCCGGGTTCTCCATGGGACGCGCCGATGTGCTGCGCAAGGCGATGGGGAAGAAAAAGGCCGAGGTACTGGAAAAGGAGTACGCCGGGTTCGCCGAGGGAATGCGCGCGAACGGTTATTCCGGCGAGGCGGTGCAAACATTGTGGGACACGATTCTGCCCTTCGCCGGGTACGCGTTCAACAAATCGCACGCCGCCGGATACGCGCTCGTCGGCTATTGGACGGCCTACCTCAAAGCGAACTATCCGGCCGAGTACATGGCCGCGCTGCTGACCTCGGTCGGCGATAACAAGGACAAGTCCGCGGTGTACCTCGCGGAGTGCCGCAGGCTCGGGATCCGGGTGCTGCCGCCGGATGTGAACGAGTCCGGGCCCCGGTTCGCCGCGGTGGGCCGCGATATCCGGTTCGGCCTGGACGCGGTGCGCAATGTCGGCGCGAATGTCGTCGAATCCATCGTCCGGTCCCGCGAGGAGAAGGGAAAGAGTGGTTCGTTCACCGAATTCCTGGACACGTCCGAACTGCTCGTCTGCAACAAGCGGGTCATCGAATCGCTGATCAAATCCGGCGCCTTCGATTCGCTCGGTCACACCAGGCTCGCACTGTTCACCGAACACGAGGCGGCGATCGAAGCGATCATCCCGCTCAAACGCAAAGCGGCGATGGGCCAGTTCGATTTGTTCGGCGCGAATGACGAGGCCGCCGAGACCGCACCGCTGGCCCATCTGCGGTTCGGCGCCGAGGAATGGCCGCGGGCGCAGTTGCTCACCCAGGAACGGGACATGCTCGGGCTGTACGTTTCCGGGCATCCCCTCGACGGCGCCGAACAAGCACTGCGCAGGCACGCCCCCGCCCCGATCGCCGCGCTGCTGGAGAACCCGCGCGAGGGCGAGGTCACCATCGCCGGGCTGATCACCGAGGTGCAGCGGAGGGTGAACAAACAGGGCCGGCCGTGGGCGATCTGCACCATCGAGGACCTCGACGCCGCCATCGAGGTGCTGTTCTTCGCCAAGGCCTACGATCTGTTCGGCGCCGAACTCGCCGAGGACACCGCCGTCGTCGTGCGTGGGCGCGCCCAGTCCCGCGAGGACCGGCTCTCCGTTTTCGGGGACGGCTTGCAGCGCCTGGAGATCGAAGCCGAACCGGACAACAAACCGCTCATCCTGGAGAGTAGGATCGGCGAGATCACCCTCGAGCTGGTGCTCGAACTCAAGCGAACCCTGGTGGCGCACAACGGCAACACCCCCGTCCAGCTGCACCTGCGAGACGGGGCACGGCGCGCCGAGTTCGCGCTCGATCGCTATCCGGTGCGGGTCACCCCGGCGCTGCTCGGCGAATTGAAGGCGCTGCGCGGGGTGATACCAGTACCCCGCTGAATCGCTGTCATTTCCTGGCCGATTCTTATCCTTTCCACTTCGCTTGCCGAGGCAGTTTGTGATTGCGATCACGAGCAGGCTCGGCTGGATGCCGTCAGCGTGGACCACGTATGCCTTGTATCGCGAGCAAAAGCAGTATGTCGACAAGGATCCGGTCGAGTCGGTGATCGAGGAACTCCGGTTGTCGCGGAATGTTGCGCGTGGCCGATCGATCGATACCGTGGGAACAGCGATATTTCTCCGTGAGCGGATGCCCGGGATTCTCGAATGTATGCTCGACAAACACCTTCGGTTGCGCAGCACCCGCGCGGCGAGCTCACCCGCTAGGCACCCCGCGCCCGGTGCGTTTTCGGCTCAGCGGGACCACGATGGTGCTCGACCGCGAGCCCGACGAGCTCCACGATGTTCGAGTCGTCCACGAAGTACACCTGCCGCTTTCCCTCACGGCGGGCACGCACGAGACCGGCGAGCTTGAGCTTGGCGAGGTGGTGGCTGACGGTCGCGACGGACTGCCCGGTGGCCTCGGCGAGGGTCCCTACATCGCTTTCCCCGGAGGCGAGCAACCACAGGATCTGCAGCCGCACGCTGGCCGAGAGCAGCCCGAATGTGGCGGCGGTCTCCTGCAGCAGGTCGGGCGGGAGCGGTTCGGGAACCGGAATCGACACGTGTACTTGTCCTCTCGAGTCGGCAACACCATGGTGACGTACAACCCAACACTTGAGCAAGTATTTGACTGTTCGGACACTATGCGTTCTACTGGTGACCGAGGCGCGCCGCGGTGTGGATCCGGTGCGGCCCATGGAGCACAGAGGGGAGGTGAGCCGGGTGACCGGCGATCGAAGTAGCGGCAACAACCACGCGGACGATGGCAACGCGGAAGCCCGGCACGAGCGCTACCGGTGAGGGTCAGCGCTGTCGGCCCGCGTGCGCACGGACTGCCCTGTCCGGGCCGATTGCGAAGACGAGGACCCCGAAATGGTGCGTTCGGTTCACACACCCCCACCCGAGCATGAGCGGCTCGGCGAGGTGGCCGCGGCCCCCGCGCTGTCGGTCTACCGGATGCTGGAGAGCTCTCCGCACGGGCTCACCGAGGCCGAGGCCGAGGCCCGCGCGAGCGCGCGCCCCGAATCGGTGCCGCGCCGGTTTTCCCGCACCGGCACCCGGTTGCTCGCCGCGGCGCGCAGCCCGTTCGCCGCACTGCTCGCGGCACTGGGCGCGGTGTTCGTGGTGCTCGGGGACGCGCGCGGGGCGATGACCGTCGGCGTGATGGTCGGGCTGAGCATCGGACTGCGGTACTGGCAGCAGAACCGTTCGGAGCGGGCGGTGGCCGCGCTGCGGGCGAACGTGTCCACCACGCTGACCGTGCGCCGCCGCGCGGAGATCGGCCACCAGTCGCTCGAGCGGGATGTCCCGGTCGCCGATCTGGCCACCGGGGACCTGCTGATGCTCGTTCCCGGCGATGTGCTCCCGGCCGATGTGCGGGTGCTGTCCGCGCACGATCTGGTCGTGGACCAGTCCGCGATCTCCGGGGAGACGCTTCCGGTGCGCAAGCACGAGAACGGCCGGGCACATCCGGTCACCGAATCCCCTTCGCTGTGCCTGGCCGGGACATCCGTGGTCTCCGGCTACGGAACGGGGGTCGTGGTCGCCACCGGGAGCGCGACCTACGCCAGCGCGCTCGCTTCCGCGAGTGCCCGTGCCCGCCCAGAGTCCAGCTTCGATCGCGGGGTGCGCGCGGTCGGCTGGACCCTGGTGCGGTTCATGGCGGTGCTGGTGCCGATCGTGCTCGCGGTCAACGGCACGGTGAGCGGGAATTGGGGCCAGGCGGTGATGTTCGCGGTCGCGGTCGCGGTCGGGCTCACCCCGGAAATGCTTCCGGTGATCGTGACGACCAATCTCACCAGGGGCGCGGTACGGCTCTCCGAGGAGCAGGTGATCGTGTCCCGGCTGGACGCGATCCAGGACCTCGGCGCCATGGATGTGCTCTGCGTGGACAAGACCGGCACCCTCACCGAGGACCGGGTGGTGTACGCGAACAGCGTGGACATCCGCGGCCGCTCCGATGGGGCGCCAGCGGAGTACGCCTATCTCGCCGTACATTTCCAGGAGGCGCCGGGCGACCGGCTGGACGAGGCGATCATCGAGCAGCTGGCCGATGCGGGCGACGATGTGCTCGCCGAGGCCACCTTCACACCGGTGGACGAGCTCGTGTTCGACCACGCCCGGCGGCGCGCCTCGGTGGTGCTGCGCCGCGGCGACCAGGATCTGCTGGTGTGCAAGGGAGATCCGGAGGAGATCCTCACCCGGTGCACCGAGGTCCGCCGGGACGACGAGCAGTCCGTGCCCTTCGACCGCGGGGAGCGGCTGCGGGCCACGGATCTCGCGCGTTCCTACGCCGAGCACGGGATGCGGGTGCTCGCGGTGGCACTGCGTTCCTTCCCGGTGCGCGAGGGCCGGTACCGCGCCGACGAGGAGAACGAGCTGACCCTGCTGGGCTTCGTCGGGTTCGTGGATCCGGTCCGCGAGGGCGCGGGAGAAGCAATCGCCGCGCTGACCGCGCACGGGGTCGCGGTCAAGGTCGTCACCGGGGACAACGAGCACACCGCAGCCCGGGTCGCCCGCACGGTCGGCGTGGATCCGGGCGAGCGAGTCGTGCTCGGCGCGGAACTCGACCGGGCCGAGGGGGCGAGCCTGCGCGAACTCGTCGAGCAGGCAACGGTCTTCGCGAAGGCGACCCCGGAGAACAAGACCCGGATCGTCGACGTGCTGCGCGAAGGCGGGCACGCGGTCGGGGTGATGGGCGATGGCACCAATGACGCGCCCGCACTGCGCGGGGCCGATGTGGGGATCGCCGCGGACACCGCGACCGAGGTGGCCAAGCGGGCCGCGGATCTGGTGCTGCTGCGCAAGGATCTCGGTGTGCTGGCCAAGGGTGTGGTGACCGGGCGGCGCACGCTCGGCAACACGCTCAAATACATCACCATCACCGCGAGCTCCAACTTCGGGAACGTGTTCTCGGTCCTGGCGGCGAGCGTGTTCCTGCCCTTCCTGCCGATCCTGCCGATCCAGCTGGTGATCGCGAACCTGCTCTACGACGGGGCGCAGCTCTCCCTGGCCCTGGACCGGGTCGACCCGGGATACCTGCGGGCCCCGCGCAGGCTCAGCGCCGCCGGGATCGCCCGGTTCATGCTGGTGTTCGGGCCGCTGAGCTCGCTGTTCGACCTCGCGACCTTCGCGGTGTTGCACTGGGTTTTCCACGCCGGTGCCGGGGAATTCCAGACCGGCTGGTTCCTGGAAAGCCTGCTCTCCCAGCTACTCGTGGTGTTCGCGCTGCGTTCCTCGGGCGGCTTGCGGGTGTCCAAATACGTAGCCGGGGCGGCCGGGATCGTCGCGCTGCTCGGGATCGCGCTGCCCTTCTCCCCGCTCGCCGCGGCGTTGAGCTTCGAGCCGCTGCCCCTGTCCTACGCGCCGTGGCTGATCGCGGTGATCGCCTGCTATGGCGGTGCCGCGGTGCTGACCAAGCGGGTGTACCTGCGGGTGCGCGGCAGCCTGCTCTGAGCCGCTGCCCCGGAAACCGGGAAAACCACAGAAACCCTTTCACACACCGGAAAATCCGGCGAAAGCGAGCACGCCATGATGACCACGACGGAGACACTGCTGCGTCTCGCCTGCGGATTCGGGCTCGGCAGCGTGATCGGCTTCGAACGCCAGTACCGCGCCCGGATGGCGGGACTGCGCACCAACGCGCTCGTCGCGGTGGGCGCCGCGCTTTTCGTGCTGCTGTCCGCACACGGATTCCACGGCGGGAGCGCCTATCCGGCCGATCCGACCCGGGTGGCGGCGCAGATCGTGTCCGGTATCGGTTTCCTCGGCGGAGGGGTGATCCTGCGCGAGGGACTGACCGTGCGCGGGCTGAACACGGCGGCGACCCTGTGGTGCTCCGCGGCGGTCGGTGCACTCGCCGGAGCGGGGCTGTACCTGATCGCCGCCGCGGGCACGGTGGTCATCGTGGCCACCCATCTGCTGCTGCGGCCGATCGGGCACGCCGTGGACCGCCGACCGGAACCACGCAGGGAGATCCCGGCGCGCTACATCTTCCGCGCGGTGACCGACGAGGAGGCCCAGGCACATATCCGGACCCTCGTGGTGCAGGCACTGGCCACCACGGATTTCGCCTTGTGCTCCATGGAAAGCGAGACGATCGGCGAGGACGGCGGTGTCGAGGTGCGTGCCTCGGCGATGGCCGAACAGCGCGACGACAAACAGCTCGAGTCCGCGGTCAGTCTGCTCTCCTTCGAACCATCGGTGACCAGTGTCCGCTGGCAGGTCGAGTCCGCGGGCGAGAACGACGAAGGGTGAACCATGTCCCTGCTCCGTGTCTTTCCGGCCCGCGGAACCTTCACCCGCGGGCGAGGAGTCGCCGACGTCCTCGTGTTCCTCGGTGCCGCCGTCCTGCTGTGGCTGATCGTCCGCCTCGCAGGCGGAGCGGCGGCGCCGTGGAATCCGGACACCGCCGCGGCCAAGGTGTCCACCGATCCCACGCTGCTTCCCGAGTACGCCGGCCGTTCGCTGCTGCGCATGTTCGCCGCGCTCGTACTTTCCGTGCTGTTCACGTTCATCGTGGGCACCGCGGCTGCCCGGTTGCGGCGCGCGGAGAAAATCCTGATCCCGGTGCTCGACATCCTGCAGTCGGTGCCGATCCTCGGCTTCGTTTCGGTGACCATCACCGGATTCATCGCGCTGTTCCCCGGATCCGAGCTCGGCCTGGAATGCGCCTCGGTGTTCGCGATCTTCACCTCCCAGGTGTGGAACATGACCTTCGCCTTCTACCACTCGCTGCGCTCCCAGCCCCGTGAACTCGACGAGGCCGCGCGGCTGCTGCGGCTTTCCCGATGGCAGCGGTTCTGGCGGGTGGACGCCCCGAGCGGGATGATCGGCCTGGTCTGGAACGGGATGATGAGCTTCGGCGGCGGCTGGTTCTTCCTCACCGCGTCCGAGGCGATCAGCGTGAACAACCACGACTACGCGCTGCCCGGGATCGGTTCCTATGTCGCCGCGGCAAGCGATGCCGGGCAACTCGACAGGGTCGGGCTCGCGGTCGCGGTGATGATCGTGCTCATCATCGGGGTCAACGTACTGTTCTGGCGTCCGCTGACCGCGTGGGCCGAGCGATTCCGGGTGGAGGACTCGGATGTCGCCGAGGCACCGCGCAGCCTGTTCCTCGGGCTGCTGCGCCGGTCCCGCATTCCCGTGGCACTGCGCGCGGTCTTCGGCAGGCTGATCTATCCGCTGGACCGGTGCTTCGCGGTGTTCGGTCTGGCCGAGCACCGGATCGCCGGTTCCGCGCTGCGCCGCCGGGCCACCGATGTGGTCTTCGCGGTGGCGGTGCTCGCCGCGCTCGGCTACGGGCTCTACCGGATGCTGGCCTTCATCGAGGCCACCACGGGATTCGGCGAACTCGGGCACGCGTTGCTGCTCGGACTCGTCACCTTCGGCAGAGTGCTGGTGCTGCTCGTGGTGGCCACCTGCGTGTGGGTTCCGATCGGCGTGTGGATCGGGCTCAACCCCAGGGTTTCCCGGCTCGCCCAGCCCGTCGTGCAGGTGCTCGCCTCGTTCCCGGCGAACTTCCTGTTCCCGCTCGTGGCCGCGGTGCTGGTGGCCACCGGGATCGGCCTGGATGTCGGCGGGATCCTGCTCATGGCGCTCGGCGCGCAGTGGTACATCCTGTTCAACGTGATCGCGGGGGCCAGCGCGATCCCGAACGACCTGCGCGAGGCGGCGGCGAATCTGCGGCTGCCACGGAGACTGTGGTGGCGCAAGCTGATCCTGCCCGCGGTGTTCCCGAGTTACATCACCGGCGGCATCACCGCGGCCGGTGGCGCGTGGAACGCCTCCATCGTCGCCGAGATCGTGACCTATCACGGCAACACGCTCACCGCGACCGGGCTCGGCGCCTACATCACCGAGGCGACCGGCGCCGGGGACCCGGGCCGCATTCTGATCGGGGTCGCGGTGATGAGCCTGTTCGTCGTCGGGCTCAACCGGGTGTTCTGGCGGCCCCTTTACCGGCTCGCCGAAAAGCGCTACGCAATCTGAGACAGAGGGGAATCCCATGATGGGCAAGGAAATCCTGATCGAAGCCGCTGCGCTCGGGAAGAGCTTCCCCGGCGCGGCAGGCGATGAACTGCAGGTGCTCGAGGGCATCGACCTCCAGCTGCGCGCGGGCGAGATCGTCGCGCTGCTCGGGCGTTCCGGTTCGGGCAAGTCCACCCTGCTGCGCACTCTCGCCGGGCTGATCGCGCCGAGCAGCGGTTCGGTACGTTACCGGGGAACCGAACTGCGCGGAGCGAATCCGGGGACCGCGATGGTCTTTCAGTCCTTCGCGCTCATGCCCTGGCTCACCGTGCAGGACAATGTGGAGCTCGGGCTCGCCGCGCGCCAGGTCGCCCCGCGCGAACGCACCGAACGCGCGCTCGCCGCGATCGATCTGATCGGGTTGGACGGGTTCGAATCGGCCTACCCCAAGGAGCTCTCCGGCGGAATGCGGCAGCGCGTGGGGTTCGCCCGCGCACTCGTGCTCGAACCCGATGTGCTGCTGATGGATGAGCCGTTCTCCGCGCTCGACGTGCTCACCGCGGAGAACCTGCGCGGTGAGCTGATCTCGCTGTGGTCCGGGGAACGGTTCCCCACCAAGGCGGTCTGCGTGGTCACGCACAACATCGAGGAGGCGGTGCAGCTCGCCGACCGGGTGGTCGTGCTCGGTGCCAATCCCGGTCACCTGGTCGCCGAGGTCGAGATCGGCCTGGAACGACCGCGGGACAAGAAATCCCCGCGGTTCGCCGCCCTCGTGGAGCGCCTCTACGACCACCTGACCGGTCGCGAGCCCGGGGTCGATGTGCCCGAACCCGCGGAGGCCACCCCGACCGCGCGCCCGCTGCCCCCGGTCTCGGTCGGCGGGCTTGCCGGGCTCACCGAGATCGTGGGCGCGAGCGGCGGGCGTGCCGAACTGCCGGACATCGCAGGGGAACTCAATTTCGAGATCGACGATCTGTTCCCCCTCGTGGACGCGGCGACCATGCTCGATCTGCTCACCGTGGACGGCGGGGAGCTGGCGCTCACCACCACCGGCAAGGAGTTCACCGGAGCGGATATCCAGCGCAGCAAGGAGATCTTCGCCGCACAGGTCCGAGACCGGGCCCCGCTGGTGCGCACCATCGTCCGTGCGCTGGCCAGCAGCCAGAACGGGAAACTGCGCGCGGATTTCTTCCTCGACCTGCTGCGCCGGGGTTTCCCGAGCACCGAGGCGCGCCAGCAGCTGGACACCGCGATCGACTGGGGCCGTTACGGGGAGCTGTACGACTACGACACGGATTCCGGTCAGCTCACCGTGCCCTGATCCAGGGCGGCCCGATCCAGATCGGCCACCACGAGCCGTAGCCGGGCGTCCGGGACCTCGCTGTCCGCCAGGATCGGGCGGACAGCGGCCTCCAGCTCGGTGAGCAGCCCCGGCAGCGGCAGTTTCGCGGCGACCAGCCGGATCTCCACCAGTTCCGTGGACACGTCGACGGCGAGCGTGTCCACATTCCACGCGGTGCGCACGGTCTTCGGCACCGTGGCCGGTGTCGCCGGCCGCAATCCGTCCACAGTGGACACAGCGGCCAGCAGCTGTTCGGCGAGGCCGGTTTTCTGGTTCATGCCGGAGGTTCTCCGTTCGCACTGAGCTCGACGTCCAGAACGGACACGGTGACAACACTTGCGGTCAGCCCGGTGGCGGAGGCGATCGCCTCGGCGACCGCACGCTGCGCCCGCGCGGCCACATCCGCGGCCCGCGCCGAGCCGGAGACGGCCAGATCGAGCCCGATCCGCACCTCGCCGTCCGCCATTACGGCCCGCGCCCCCTCGGACGGCGCACGTTCCAGCCCGCCGAGACGTTCGCGCACCCCGCGGCCCATCCGGTCGAGCAGCCCACGCAGTCCCGGCTCCATCCGGACCACGCCGGGCGTGCGCCGCGCGGCGTCCACCGCGATGGCGGCGAGCACCGCCTCGTCGAACACCCATTCCGCTCCGGCGCTAGACATCGTAGACATCCGCGATGTGCACATCGAGCCGGGCGAGCTCGAATCCGATCCGGTTCGCGCACGCCGCCCGCACCCGTTCCCGGACGATCTCGGCCGCCGTCTCGACCCCGGTCGCGTGCGCGACCGCGATCGTCAGCTCCGCGGTCACGAGCACCACCCCCTCCCGGCTTTCATCCGCCACCCGGACCCGGCAGCGCCGCGCCCGCACCCCGGTCACCTCGTCCGCCGCGTACCGCAGCACGACCGCGACCGCCTGCTCGCTGATCTCCACCGGACCGAGTTCGGTCGGCGGCAACGGCAGCAGATCTCCCCTGCGCACCTCGGCACGCACCGCGGACATGATGCGATCGGTGAGCGCGCCCGAGGGCCGTTCCTGATCGGTGAGCAGCTCGGCGGTGGCCGCGTGCAGCGCCCCGAGGCTCTCCCGCGCGGTCGCGCAGTGCCGGCATGAGGCCTCGTGTTCATCCGTGCGCCCCGCTTCGAGGTTCTGCCACACCTGTTCGAGCTCGCGCCCGCAGGGCAGCAGATACGGCTCGTACCCTGGCGTCATCGCCATGGCCGCATCACCTCTGCCAGTTGTGCGCGGGCCCGGGCGATGCGCCCGCGCACCGCGGTCGGGCTCGCGCCGACGGCCGCCCCGATCTCCTCGTAGGAGCGCCCGTGCACTTCTCTGAGCAGCCAGCATGCCCGCTGCTCGGGGGTGAGTTCCCGCAGGGCCCGGTTCAGCACCGCGAGTTGCTCGCTCACCTGCGCGCTGCGCTCCGGGCCCGCCTGGTTGCCGGGTGCCGCGATTTCCTCCCAGTCCACATCGGCGCTCGGTTTGCGCGAGCGCAGGACGTTGAGGCAGCGGTTGGTCGTCGTGCGGTAGAGCCAGCCGAGGAACGCCGCGTCCTGTTGCAACTGGGCGAGCCTGCGCCACACGGTGAGGAAGACCTCCTGCACGACATCCTCAGCGTCCCCGCGGTTGCCGAGCATGCGCAGCGCGAGCCGGAACATCCGGTCCTGATGGCGGCGGACGAGCTCTTCGTACGCGCGCACGTCACCGTCCCGGGCGCGTGCGACCAGGGTCGCGTCGTCGAGCTCGTCCGCTACCACTCGGGTCCGCCACACCTTCTGTTCCGCACGGCCGAGGACCTCAATCCTTCTTGAAGGCCTCCTTCGCCTTCCCGGCCGCATCGCTCACGGCGTCCTTGACGCCCTTGGCCGCTTCCTTGAACTCGGCCTTGGCCTGGTCGCCCTTGCCCTCGGCGTCGAGCTTGTCATCGCCGGTCGCCTTGCCGGCTGCTTCCTTCGCCTTCCCGGCGAGGTCGTCCATCTTGTCACCGAAAGACATGCCGTTCTCCTTCAGTCCATCACTCGATACGGTCACTGTCACGAGCCTGGACACCGCATTCGGCGAATTCCTCACGATCTCGGCTCGGTGATACGTATCACATGGAGATACCGTGACACAGGAAAGTGCTCGGTGTCGTCAGGGATACCCGAAAAGCGTGAGGAGAATTCGAATGACCACTCAGGAAACGAAGGCGACGGATCCGAAAACCGGCGAGAACGCGGACCGGACTCCCGGTGAGGGCACCACGAGCATCGCGGACACCGTCGTGGCGAAGATCGCCGGGGTGGCCGCGCGCGAGGTCGCCGGAATCCACGACCTCGGCGGCGGCGCGGCCCGGGCCATCGGGGCGATCCGCGACCGTATCCCCGGAACCGGTCAGAGCGCGGGCCAGGGTGTCTCGGTCGAGGTGGGCGAGAAACAGGCCGCGGTGGATCTGCAGATCGTCGTGGAATACGGGGTCTCCATCGCCGATCTGACCAAGGCGGTCCGCCGCAACGTGATCACCGCGACCGAGCAGATGACCGGGCTCGAGGTGGTCGAGGTCAACATCGCGGTCAATGATGTCTATCTCCCCGGTGACGACGAGGAGGACGACGGCGGCGGGGATTCCGGTACGGGCGAGCGTGTCCAGTGAACGGAGAGAACTCATGAATTCCACCAGTCTCGGGCTGATCGCCGGGCTCGCGCTCGGACTCGCCGCCGCCCTCGGTGGTTTCGGCGCATTCCTCATCGTGCTGGTGCTCGGCGCGGTCGGTCTGCTCGTCGGGCGATTCCTGGACGGCAAGATCGACCTTTCCCGGTTCATCGATCGCGACCGGGGCTGAGCGCATGACCGTGCTCAGCGCCGCACCGGCAGCCGATCGCGGGAAGACGACCATCGCCGACCGCGTCGTGGAGCGCATCGCGACGAGGGCACTGGCCGGGATGGACGGTATCGGGACGGCGACGGCGACGGCGAACATCGAGGGCAACACCGCGACCGTGCGCCTGCGGGTCTCGGTGCGCTATCCGGAGCCGGTGAGCGAGGTGACCGGCCGGGCCCGGGAGCTCGTGCGCGAGCGGATCGGGGAACTGACCGGTCTCGGCGTCCCGCGGGTGGACATCACGGTCACCGCGCTGGAGACGGCGAACGACACCAGGAGGGTGCGATGATCCGCAGGCCACGGCGCTCGATCGCGGCCGCGCTTGCCGCGCTCGTACTGCTCGGCGTGTGTGCGCTGCTCGCGACGAGCACGATCCAGCTGCTCACCGGGTATCCACCGGTGCTCGGCTACCGGCAGCTGTTCGGCACGCTGCACGGACTGCGCTGGATCGACACCACGGTGTTGATCGCCGGCTGTGTGGCCGCCGTGCTCGGGATCGTGCTGCTGCTCACCGCGTTCCTGCCCGGCGCGCCGAACGCCCTCCCGCTGCGGGACAACGAATCCGGACTGCGCGCCTGCGCCTCGAAACGGAGCCTGCGTACCACCCTGCGCACCGCGGCGAGCGGCGTGGCCGGGGTCGAGCGGGCCAAGGCGCGGTGCACCCGCAAGGGAGCGCACATCACGGCATATACCACCCATACGGAGGATTCCGCGTCCTTCGCCGAGGAGATCGGCGCGGCGGTCGAACGCCGTATCGAACAGGTGGAACTCGTCACCCGGCGTCCGGTCCGGGTGCGGATCAGGCAGCTGAGGTCGAAGCGATGAACCTGCCCAATCGTCCCGCCCGGCTCAACCGCACCCTGCTCGCGGTCCTCGGACTGGTGCTGCTCGCCGCGGGCGCCTTCGCGCTCGGCACGGCGACCGGGGTGCTTCCGGTACTCGGCAAGGATTCCGCGCTCATCCCCAGGCTCGCGGTACCGCCGGATTGGGTGAGCATCGTGGTCGCGGTCGTGGCCGTGCTGCTCGGGCTGCTCTGCCTGCGCTGGATCTTCGCCCAGCTCGGCCGCAAGCCCGCGAATACCACGCTGCGCCTCGAGGAGCCGGAATCCGCGGGCAACACCAACCTGTCCACGAGTGTCGCGGTCGTCCCGCTCGCCGCGGAGATCGGTGCCTATCCGGGGGTGTGCAAGGCGGCCGCCCGCCTGGACGGCAAGCGATCCGAACCGGTCCTGCACCTGACCGTGAGCGTCACCCACGAGGCGCCGCTGTCCGCCATCCGGGAGCGCATCGCCGGGGAAGCGGTCCCGCGGCTACAGCGGGCGCTGGGTTTCGTGCAGCTGCCCGTGACGATCGAGGCCCGGTTCCGGGACGGCTCGAGCGCCCGGGTCGATTAAGAGCCCAGCGGCGGGAATTCCGGGGCGCGCGATTCCAGATAGCTGCGCACCCCCTCCACGAAATCCGGGCGCTCGAAGGATTCCTGCATGAGCCGTTTCGATTCGGCGAGCGCCGCGGCGAAATCCGATCCGGCGGCGGCACGGACCTGTTCCTTGATGATCCGCATCGCGGTCGGGGAACAGTTCTCCGCGAGGTCGCGGGCATAGGCGATCGTCTCCGCGAGCAGGTTCGCCGGCTCGCACACCCGCTCGGCAAGCCCGATCCGGACCGCCTCCGCGCCACGCACCGCGCGCCCGGAGAGCAGCAGATCCAGCGCGGCGCCCCGGCCGATCAGCCGGGGAAGCAACCATGCGCTGCCGTACTCCGCGACGAGCCCGCGCCTGGCGAACGAGGTGGTGAACTTCGCTTCCGCCGTGGTGAACCGCAGATCGCAGTACAGCGCCTGCACCATGCCGAGCCCGGCTGCTGCCCCGTTGACCGCGGCGATCAGCGGTTTGCTCACCCCGAGCGGGAATTCCACCGGTCGGTCGCGCAACCGCTCCCGGTCCCCCGCCGAGGCGCCCAGCGCGTTCAGTCCCTCGAGATCCGCCCCCGCGCAGAAGCCCCGGCCCGCCCCGGTCACCACGATCGCGCGGACCGCGGGATCGGCATCGGCCTCGGCGAGCTCGGCGAAGTAGCGCCGCTCCAGCTCGAGTGTCCAGGCATTGAGCCGCTCCGGGCGGTTGAACACCAGCACGCGCACCGCGCCGTGCCGCTCGACGAGGAGGACATCGTCCTGGCTGGCTGCCATGGGCGGATTCTCTGGCCGCCCGGAGAGGGTGTCAAGAACGCCTATCACACCCGGGGACACCGGCAACCGGGACGCTCGTACTGGAAACCCCGCCCCGGCACGCATAAGCTCGGGGACCATGGTCACCTCGCTCGGCTTCCGGACCGATCTCGCCCTGCTCGAACGACAGGGCAGCACGATCGACGAGCACGAGGGCTACACCATCGTGCGGACCCTCGAGAACCCGAGCTTTCACTGGGGGAACTTCCTGCTGCTGCACGACGCGCCGCCCCAGGAGGCGGTCGAATCCTGGGTGCGCACCTTCGGCGAGGTGTTCCCGGGCGCCGAACACATCGCGCTCGGGGTGGACGCGACCGAGCCCGCCGTGTACCGCTCACCGAAGCTGGAGTGTCAGCGGGACACCGTGCTGACCGCGAGCGAGGTGCACGAGCCACCGCGCCCGCACACCGAGGCGAAGATCCGCAGGCTCGACGGGGACGCGGACTGGGCCGCCGCGCTGGAACTGATGCGCGCCAGCGCGAATGTCCCGGTCAACGCGCACAACCTGGCCTACACCAGGGCGAAACAGGCCGCGATGCGCGAGCTGCACGAGGCGGGCAGCGGGGCCTGGTTCGGCGCGTTTCTCGACGGGGTGCTCGCTTCCGGGCTCGGGGTGTTCGAGGCGGGCAACGGGCTCGCCCGGTTCCAGAACGTCAGCACCCTGGCCTCCTACCGCAAGCGGGGACTCGCGGGCACCCTCGTGCACGCCGCGAGCCGGTTCGCGTTCGACCGGCTCGGCGCGCACACCCTGGTCATCGTCGCCGACCCGCAGGACGACGCGATCCGGGTGTACCGCTCGGTCGGGTTCGCCGACACCGAGACCCAGACCGCGCTCTATCACGCGCCCTGGTGACCACGCAGCGCCAGCACGGCGACGAGCGCACCGAGCGCGGCCGCACCCGCCGCCACACACAGCGCGATCCCCTGCGCCCCGGTGAACGCGAACCGGACGGCGGCGGCGAACTCCGGCCGGTGCACCGTGTAACCGAAGCTCGCGGCCACCGAATCCCCGAGCCGCCCCGGGAGCGGTTCCGGTAGCCGCGCCCGGTATCCGGCGGCGAACAGGCTGCCCAGCCCCGCAACACTGAGCGCGATCCCGAGCTGCTGGTGGGTGTCATTGAGTGCGGCGCCCATGCCGGCGCGTTCCCCGGAAACCGCGCCGAGCACGGTGCTGTTGGTGCTCGGTCCCGCGAACCCCGAGCCGCTCCCGGCAAGCAGCAGCCCGAGCATCGCGACCAGGAGGGGCGAGTCCGGAGTGAGCGTGGCGAGCTGCGGCACCCCTGGTCGGGAACACTGGCCGGCAGCAGGCCGCTCATCGGCCCGCACGCGCTGGCCAGGGCCGAGTTCGTGCACACCGCGCTGCTCGCGGGCGGGTTCACCGGCTCCGATCTCACCGCGGCCGCCGCCGCGGTCACCAACCTGGTCATCGGCTCGGCGGCGGCCGAATCGGCCTGGCCTTCCGGGGAGGCGGAACCGGCAAGGGCCCGGATACGCGCACACCTGCTCGCGCACGCCGCGGACTACCCCGGCCTCGCCGCGCACCCGCCACCCGCCGAGGACGATTGGGACACGCACTTCGAGAAGGGGATGAACTACCTGCTCGCCGGACTCGCGACGAGCAGCCGGGACTGAGCGGATCGCCTAACCGAACAGCGCGGCGTTGGCCCGGATATAGCCGATATCGCGCAGGTACAGACGATCGTGCCCATCCTCGAGGTGCCGCGTGAAGGCGGCGTTCCCGCGTGCGGCCTCGGCACGCATGAACTCCACGAGCGCACCCAGCCGGTCCGCGACGAGTTCCGCGATGTTCTCCCGGCCGAACTCCCCGTAATGCGCGCGGAACAGCCTCGCCCGCCGCGCCTGTTCGGCCGGTGCGCCGAAGCCGTCGCCGTTGTCCGGATGGCACAGCGGCGCGAACCGGTAGAGTGCGTAGGCCACATCCCAGGAGCGCGGTCCGGGATGCGCGGTGTCGAAGTCGATGATCCCGATCGCCCGCCCGCGCGCGAAAACGCAGTTGTACGGCGCGAAATCACCGTGACAGATCACCTCGACCGGGGAACGCGGCGGAAAATACCAGCCATCCCGCACCTCTGCGGCCAGGGAAACCGTCGCATCGTGGTAGGCGCGCAACATCCGGGCCGCGGACACGAGCGCGGTGTGCGTACGGGCTTGGCGCGGCAGCGGATAATTCCCCACGGTGCCCGGCAGGTACTCGAGCACATCCCTGCCGTGCTCGTCCACGCCGAGAAACCGGGGCGCGCGGGAGAATCCGGCCGCGCGCAGCCGCGCGAGCAACAGCGGGATCCGCTCGCCGTGCCGCGTTTTCCGCACCGTGGCACCCGCGCGCACCGCGCCGCCCATGCCGCCGGTGAGCGGGATTTCCTTGTCGCACACCGCTTCAGGCTATCCGCTGCGGGATCGGGTATTCGGGAAGCGGTGCGGACCGCTTGCGCGAGGAGCCCGGTTTCGCGAGCGGGGCAAGGAATCGGGCCGCGAGGTTCCGCGTGCGGAGGCCCGTCCTGCTCGCCGGAACCAGCACCCCGCCGCCGTACCCCACCCGCGACTGGCCGCGCCGCACCTGGGCACGCAGCACCTGTTCGTACCCGCGCAGCGCGCGCACCGGATCCCCGGTCGCCGCGAGTTCCCCGGCCAGGACATAGGCACCGACCATGGCCAGGCCAGAACCGGTCCCGGACAGCAGCGCCGGACAGTACGCGGCATCGCCGAGGACCCCGATCCGCCCGCACGACCATTCCGGCATTCGCACCTGACTGACCGTATCGAAGAAGAACTCCGCGCTGCCGCGCATCGCCCCGAGCAGTTCCGGTGTCCGCCAGCCGAGACCGGTGAAGTTCTCGGCCAGCAGTTCGCGCTGCGCCGCCTGATCCCGATGGTCGTAGCGCGGAGCCGGTTCCCGGGACAGGAAGATCACCCGCGCGTGATCGTGGTTGCCCGAGCGGTACACGCCGACCGCCTTGCCGGGCACGTTGTACAGCAGGACCTCCCGATCCCGCCCGAATTCCCGCGCCACCGTGGCCACCCCGACCATGCAGCCCAGGTGGTGCAGGTAATTCTCCTGCGCACCGAAGACCAGCCCGCGCACCGCCGAGTGCAGCCCGTCCGCACCGAGCACCAGTTCGAACCGGCGCGGCACGGCGTGCGCGAAGCTCGCGGTCACCCCGTCCGCATCCTGGTCGAGCGCGGTGATCGTGTCCCCGAAGACATACTCGGTGTCCCGCTCGCTCGCCCGGTAGAGGATGCGCACCAGGTCACCCCGCATGGTCTCGATGTCACCCGCCGCACCGAAAGCCGTCATCGGAACCCGTGCCCCGACCACGCCCTTTTCGTCCACAATGGACAGATTCCGGATGTCGGTGTGCGCGGCGCGGATCTCGTCGAGCACTCCCATGCGCTCGGCCACCTCGAGGGACTGGCCGCGCACATCCACCGGTGACCCCCCGGTGCGCAGATCCGGCGCCCGCTCCACCACCGTCGGCCGATACCCGCACCGGGCGAGCCAATACGCGAGACTCGTCCCCGCGATCCCCGCCCCGCTGATCAGAACCCGTCGCTCCGTCATACCGGCTCCTCGATGTTAGTGGCTAACATATGTTAGTTTATAACACATGAGCGAGGTGCACGAGCGGCGGAAGCGACGGACCCGGCAGTCCATCCAGGAGCACGCGATGCGCCTGTTCCTCGAGCAGGGTTTCGAGGCGACCACGGTGAACCAGGTGGCCGAGGCCGCCGAGGTGTCCGCGATGACCGTCTACCGGCACTTCCCCACCAAGGAACACCTGGTGCTCAGCGACGACTACGACCCGGACATCCTCGAGCTCGTCCGCACCCGGGATTCCGGCGAACCACTCGTCGCCAGGATCGGCCGCGCACTCGCGGACGGGCTGTCCCGGCTCAGCGCTCCGGAACTGGACCTGCTGCTGCGACGCATCCGCCTCATGCTGAGCGCGCCGACACTGCGTGCCCGGCTGCTGGAGAACCAACACGCTACCCAGACGGCCGTCGTCGCGGCGCTGCGCGCGGAACGTACCGACCCGGATTGGGAGTTCCGGCTGCGGATCTGCGCGGACGCCTGCTTCACCGCGACCACGACGGCCCTCATCCGCTGGGCCGAGACGGATGGCGCGCACCGACCGGGCGAACTCGTGCACCGGGCGATCGACTATCTCGCCGAGGAAACCGGATAAGGTCATCAAAGGCCTGCAGGGCCGGTAGGGTCGCGACCGCGGCGCACCACGTTGTTCGGATCAGCGAGCAGACGGTGGGCTACGCGAGCCCTAGTTCCTCGATCACCGAATCCCGCGCCAGCCCCCCCGGTCCGTTCACCCTGCACCGTCAATCCCCCGGCACCAGCACGGTGGACAGGATCCGCCTGCTTCGCCCCGGAACCTCCGCCTTGCCGGTGAAGGACTGCAATAGCTCCACATACCGGGCGAGAAAGTCCGCGAACTCCTCGTCGGTCAGCAGCAGGGCGCTCTGCCGCAGCGTCACTCCGTCGGCGACAGGGTCGAGCTGTTCGCGTTCGAGGTAGCGGTCGAAGTCGCCGGTGACCCCGGCGATGAAAACGGTGACCATGGCGCGCAACCGTTCCCGGTCCACCGACTCGTCCTGCTCGACCTCGGCGCGCAATGCGTAGGTGCGCTCCACGGCCCCACGCACCCGCCGCTCGCTGGTCACGGTGAGCACCTCGGCGCGTACCAGCTTCGCCACGTGCCGGTAGAGCGAGGTCGGCGGCACGTCGTCGAGCAATTCGGCGAGCTGGCCGGTGGTCAGCGCGCGCCCGATGAGCGACTGGGTGATTCGCCAGCGCACCGGGTGATGCAGCAGTTCGACCGGGTTCGACGAGGCCGGGTTCGTTGAGTCGGGGTTCGTTGCGGACATCCCTGGCGCACCATTTCCAGATGTGGTAATAATACTTCTACTGGTAACAGTCTAACCACTGGAGGGGTCATGGCTTCGGTATCCGTCGAGGACCGTGTGGTGCACGTGGAGCTCGGCCGGTTCGAGCGGTTGTTCGCAGGCCGGCGCGCCCGGTTCCGTATTCTGTTCGGTGACCTCGCCGAGGCGGAGGTGGTGCACCATCCGACGAGGTGGCGGGCGAGCCCCGGACTGCGCGCCGGGCTGTACGTCACCGGGGTGCTCAAACTCGGCCGCTGGGGTATCGGCACCGCGCGGCGGCGTTTCGTCAGCGTGCGCAGGTGGGTGCCCGCGGTGCGGCTCGTGCTCGATCCCGGGGTCACCGAGGAGTTCGGCTACGGCGAACTGCTGATCAGCACCGCCGAAGCCGAGGAGGTCCTGCGCCGGATCGAGTGCGCGCGGGTACCGTGATGCTAAACTGACGGCGATGGGTATCAACGCAATTTTCTTCACGCGGATTCGTCGCGACTAGCGGCGAGCTGACTTCCGCGTCTTCTCCGAGAACGTCCGGTAGCTCCGCCGCGTCCGCGTCTTTTGCCAATGCAAGAGCCCCTTGCCGGCGCGGTCATTCGGGCTGCCCGGCTCCGACGTTTCCTCGCGGAGAATACCCATGCCTGCCACGCACTACGGTGGTCCACACGAACTCGGTCAGAATTTCCTCGTCGACCGGAAAATCATCGCGCGCATCACCGAACTCGTCGCGCGCACCGAGGAACCGGTCATCGAGATCGGTCCCGGAGACGGCTCGATCACCCTCGCGCTCGGCGCCACCGGGCGCCCCGTCACCGCCGTCGAACTCGACCCGCAACGCGCGCGGCGGCTGCGAAACCGTGCACCGCAACACATCTCGGTGGTCAATGCCGACATCCTCGGTTACCGGTTTCCCGCCGCACCGCACGTGATCGTCGGCAACCTCCCGTTCCATCTGACCACCGCGCTGCTCAAACGCATCCTCGCCGCGCGCGGATGGCGCACCGCGATCCTGCTCGTGCAGTGGGAGGTGGCCAGGCGCCGCGCGGGAGTCGGCGGGGCGAGCCTGCTCACCGCGAGCTGGTGGCCCTGGTACGAGTTCTCGCTGCACGGCCGCGTTCCCGCACGCGCGTTCCGCCCGGTTCCCGCGGTGGACGGCGGACTGCTCGCGATCCACCGGCGAGCCGTACCGCTCGTGCAGAAACCCCAGCCGTACCAACGATTCGCCCGGGAGATGTTCACCGGTCGGGGCCACGGAATCCGGGAAATCCTGCTGCGTAACGGGAAACCGCGCCGCTCCCGGCTCGATGCCGTGCTGCGCGAGCACGGCATCGAGCCGAAGGCCCTGCCCAAGGAACTGACCGCCGAGCAGTGGGCGGCGTTGTGGCGACTGGTGCAGGAATAACGTCAGTGCAACAGCCCGGACGCGCGCGCCTCCCGGCTCAACCGCTCGCGGTGTTCCGGGTGCGCGATGGCGATCAGCGCCTGTGCCCGATCGGCGAGACTGCGCCCGCGCAGGGAGGCGATCCCGTACTCGGTCACCACATGATCGATGGTGTTCTTCAGGGTGGTCACCACGCTGCCCGGGGTGAGCGTGACGTTGATCCTGCTCTGCCCTGAACTCGTGGCCGAGTGCAGCACCAGAAAGGCCTGCCCGTTCTCGGAATACATGGCCCCGCGAGCGAAATCGGCCTGTCCACCGGACGAGGACCAGTACTTGCCCGCGATGGTCTCGCTCGCGGCCTGCCCCATCAGGTCGACCTCGCTGGTCGCGTTGATGGACACGAAGTTCGGTTCGCGGGCCACCACCCGAGGATCGTTGACCCAATCGACCGGGAGCATCGAGACCGCGGCGTTGTTGTGCAGCCAGCGCTGCATCTTCCGGGAACCGACACAGAAGGTGGCCACGTGTTTGTTGCGGTACTGGTGTTTGCGGGTTCCGGTGATCACGCCCTTGTCGATGAGCCGCATGATCCCGTCGGAGAGCGCCTCGGTGTGCACCCCGAGATCGCGGTGCCCGGCCAGCGCGGCGAGCAGCGCATCGGGCACCTTGCCGACCCCCACCTGCAGGCAGGATCCGTCCGCGATCCGGCCGGCGATCGCGGCCGCGATGGCGTGGTCGCGCTCGTCGGGTTCGCTCGGGTGCACATCGGGCAGTTCGAGCTCGGTGCGGCACCATCCGGCGAGCTGGCTCATGTGCACCTGGTTCTGCCCGAAGGTGCGCGGCATGTGCGGTGTCGCCTCGAGGAAGAACGGCACCTCCCCGATGAACGCGCACGTGTAATCGGCATTGGTGCCGAGGCTGAAATAGCCGTGCTCATCGGGAAGGCTCGCCGCGGCAAGCACGATCGGGCGCGGTGCGGTGCGCCGCAACAGCAACGGCATCTCGCTGAAGTGGTTCGGCACCAGATCACAGTTCCCCGCCCAGTAAGCCTTGCGCGAACCGGGCCCGAGGAAGTAGTCCACATGCCGCAGGTGATCACCGAACTCGCCGTGGATGTAGGCGCGCTCGTGGAACGGATCCATCCGGTGGATCCGCACCCCGTCCAGTTCCCATGCATGCCCCTCGAGCGTGTCGAGCAGCGTGGCGGGCTCGCCGAACTGGATCGGCACGATCACATCCGTGCCCGGTCCGATGTGCTCCAGGACATCCTCGGGCCGTCCCTGCTCGGTCATCACTGTCCTTCCTCCTCGAGGAGCCTGCGCGCGAGTTCCACGCGCGGTTTGTCGATCATCTGGCCGTTCACCCGTACCGCGGAGGTGCCGGATTCGGCGACCGCGGCCAGCACCGAACGCGCCCACTCGAGTTGTTCGGCGGCCGGGCGGAACGCCGCGTTGATCCCGGGCACCTGGCTCGGATGGATCGCCAGCTTGCCGCCGAAACCGAGCCGGTGCGCCGCATTCGCTTCCCGGGCAAGGAGTTCCGCGTCATCGAGCGCCGTGGTCACCCCGTCGACCGGGGCAGGAATACCGGCGACCCGCGAGGCGAGCACGATCCGCGAGCGCGCGTAGAGCAGTTCCTCCCAGCCCACCTCGATCCCCGCGTCCAGACCGAAATCCAGTGAACCGAACGCGAGCCGCGCAACGCCGGGCACCCGGGCGATCGAGGTGGCCTCGTGCACCCCGAGCGCGGACTCCACCAGCGCGATCACCGGCGTTCCCCCGCTCGCGCGGTGCACCTGATGCAACTGGTCGACCTGTTCGCTTTTCGGCAGCATGACCCCGCGCAGTCCGGGCGCCCCGGCCAGCGCGGCGATGTCCTCGGTGTGCCACTCGGTCCCGGTCCCGTTGACCCGGACACAGGCCTCGTGCTCGCGCACCCACTCCGCGACCGCGGTGCGCGCGGATGCCTTGTGCTCGGCGGAAACGGCGTCTTCCAGATCACAGACCACCGCATCGGTCCCGCTCGCGGCCGCCTTGGCGAACCGTTCCGCACGATCACCGGGAACGAAGAGCCAGGACCTCGGCGCGCTCACCGGATCGCCTTCCGCGCGTGCTCGTCCCACACCGGTTCCACGGTGCCGAACTCCGGGCCGTGCCCACGCCGGTAGACCATCACCGTGCGCTCGAACGTGATCACGATCTCACCTCGCTGGTTGTAACCGATGGTGCGCACCCGCACGATGCCCGCTTCCGGATGGGATTTCGAGTCCCGGGTGGACAACACCTCGGACTGCGAATAGATCGTGTCCCCCTCGAAGACCGGATGCGGCAGCCGGACCTTGTCCCAGGCGAGGTTGGCCAGGACATGCTGGGAGACATCGGTGACGCTCTGCCCGGTGACCAGGGCCAGGGTGAACGTGGAGTCCACCAGTGGCTTGCCGAACTGGGTCTGCTTCGCGTAGTGCGCGTCGAAGTGCAGCGGCGCCGAGTTCTGCGTCAGCAGGGTGAGCCAGCTGTTGTCCGTGGTCGTGACCGTGCGCCCGAGCGGGTGCCGGTAGACCTCCCCGACGGTGAAGTCCTCGAAATAGCGCCCCTGCCAGGCGATGGTCGCTGTCTGTTCACTCATGCCCTCAGCATCGTCGCGGCGCGCGGATAACGGAAATGACCGAAGCCGAACTGGTCCATACGTGCGACGTATCATCACCGGCGTGACGGTCGACGAGCTGCGCTGGTTCCTCATTCTGGCCGAGACCGAGCACGTCACCGATGCCGCCGCCATGCTGCACATCACCCAGCCGACGCTGTCCAGGGCCATCGCCCGGCTGGAGCGGCGACTCGGCGCACCGCTGTTCGACCGGGAGAGCCATCGCTTGCGGCTCAACGAGTACGGCGAGGTGTTCCGCACCTACGCCCGGCGCGCCCTGGACGAACTGGCCACCGGACAGGACCGGATCGCGGCGATGCTCGACCCGGGATGCGGCACCGTCAGCCTCGCCTTCCCGCACTCCTTCGGTTCCTGGCTGGTGCCCGAGCTGATCAGCACCTACCGCCCGAGCGCGCCGGAGACCCGCTTCCTGCTGCGTTCGGATTCCGCGGACGCGGTACTCGCCGCGCTGCGCGAGGGCAGCGTCGACCTGATCGTCACCAGCCCGGAACCGCGGGCCCCGGACATCGAGTGGTTCCCGTTGCGCACCCAGCGGCTCTGGCTCGCGTTTCCCGGACAGCATCCGCTCGCCGGGCGCGATTCGGTCAGCCTCGCCGAACTCGCGCAGGAGCAGTTCGTGTTGCTGCGCCCCGAATTCGGCCTGCGCCAGATCACCGATCGGCTGCTCGCCGCCGCCGGGGTGCGCCCGGACATCGCGATGGAGAGCACCGAGCTCGCGACCATCGGCGGGCTCGTCGCCTCGGGTATCGGGATCGCGGTGCTGCCCGGTCCCGCCGTGGCCGGTACCCGGCTGGTGCGGATCAGCGACAGCGGCGCGTACCGCACGATCGGGCTCGCCTGGCACGGTTCGCGGCACACCACCCGGACGGCGCACCGGTTCCGCGCCTTCATCACAAGCCATGGTGTCCCAGGATCCGGGCCGACTACACTCGCCGATAGCTCAGACGTCTGATGATTGGTAGGTCGATGACCGGAACCGCGGTACTGCGCACCGAGGGCGTGGACCTGGTGCGCAACGGCAAACTCCTGCTGAACGGCATCGACATCGCCGTGCGCGAGGGCGAGCACTGGGCGCTGCTCGGCCCGAACGGCGCGGGCAAGAGCACCCTGCTCGGCCTGCTCGGCGCAGTCACCCACCCCACCCGCGGCACCGTGCACGTGCTCGGAAATCAGCTCGGCAAGGTGGACATGCGCGAACTGCGCAGCCACATCGGCCACGTCAATCCGCGGCACCCGCTCGGCACCCCGCTCACCGTGTTCGAGGTAGTGCTCACCGGGATCACCAACACCACCGAGCTCGTGCCCCGCTGGTCACCGAGCCCGGCGGAACGCGCGCAGGCAGGCGAACTGCTCGACATGCTCGGGATGACGGGCAACCGCGAGGAGCGCTGGCCGACCCTGTCCCAGGGCGAGCGCGGCAGGACCCTGATCGCTCGCGCGCTCATGCCCAAACCTCGGCTGCTACTACTCGACGAACCCGCGACCGGGCTCGACCTCGCGGCACGGGAACAGCTGCTCACCGCGATCGACGGGCTGCGCGCCGGGCATCCCGAACTGGCCAGCGTGCTCGTCACCCATCACCTGGAGGAACTGCCCGCGAGCACCACGCATGCCCTGTTGCTGCGCGAGGGCGCGCGCCTGGCCAGTGGGGCCGCCGAAGAAGTCATCACCACGGATCTGGTCAGCGAATGCTTCGCACACTCGGTGGAGATCGAGCGCACCGCGGGCCGGTGGAGCGCGCGCTCCCCGCGGCTGGCCACGGTCGGCTGAACCCCGGAACCCTTGGCGAGCCGCGGAATCAGAGCGCCGCGAGCACCCGGCACCGATCCCGGAGCGTGCGTTCGCTGACCGCGCGATCTCGACGCTGATCCGGTCGTGTGCGTGGCTGACGCCTTCGAGCACGTGCAGCTCACAGGCGATGCCCGCCTGGAAGAACCCGCGCGCATAGTCCACAGACTCGTCCCGGAAGATGTCGAGCTCGCCGACCTCGATGTCGGCGGGAGCGAGATCGGTGAAGTCCCGCAGGCGCCCGGGTGCGGCCGCGGGCGGAATCCGGTCGGTGCCGAGGTCCTCCCCGAGCACGGCGTGCCAGCAGGTCCAGTTCCGGTCCCAGTTCCAGGACGCAGAGGGCTCCAGAACCGGATCGGGCACCGAGCGGTCCCTGGCGAGAAACCGTCGACGCGATGCTGCCGGACTGGCTCGCCCAGGACAGGATTCTTGCCGCGCCCCTGCCGATCACGCCACGGAATGAACCAGGCAGGAACTCTGGGTCTTGACGGGGAAATTGACCGAGTTCGCGATGAAGCAGCGATGGTGCGCGTCCTCGTGCAGCGCCTCGGCGCGCTCGCGCATCTCCTCGCTCGCCACGGTGACCACGGGGTTGAGTACCACCTCGGCGAACGCCCCGCCGGCACGCGCGGATTCGCGCATGGTGCCCTGAGCCTGATCGGTGTACGCGGTCACCACGATGCCCTCGAGGGCGCACAGCGCGAGGTAGCTGAGCATGTGGCATTCGGAGAGCGCCGCGACGAGGAAGTCCTCCGGGTTCCATCGTTCGGCCTCGCCACGGAAGGTGGGGTCGGCGCTGCCCTGCAGGGTCGGCTTGCCCGCGGCGCGCACCTCGTGATCGCGCCCGTAGCCGCGGTAGCTCGCGGTGCCCTCACCGGTGTTCCCGGTCCACTCCACGGTGATCCGGTAGTCGTGCTCGCGTTCCATCAGCGTGTTCCTTCCACGCCCTGCCGGGCATCTGCGTTGTTGGTCGCCAGGGTGGTGAGTACGTGGGCACGGGCGAGCCGTGCCGCTTCGTCCGGCTCGCCTTCGGCGATCGCCTCGATGAGCTGCCGGTGTTCCTCGCCGACCTGTTCGGTGCGCTCGCCGTACCGTTGCCCGTGCAGTGATTCGCGGGTGGAAACCACGATCTGGTCCCAGATCCGGTCGAGCATGCCGAGCGCGATGGCGTTGTCGGCGAGTTCGGCGATCATCCGATGGAAGGCGCGGTTCTGCTCGACGGCTTCGGCGAGGTCACCGCGCTCGGTGAGTTCGTCGGTGCGCTCGGCCTGGGTCCGCAAGCGGTGCAGCGCCGCGGGCGAGAGCTCCCCCTGGCGCTGGCGCAGTGCGGTCAATTCGGCGGTGAGCGCTTCGAGACCGGCGCGCACCCAGTAGGCCTCGTGCACCGCCTTCTCGTCCAGCGCGACCACGGCGACCCCGCGCTTCTCCGGGCGCACCAGGCCGTCTCCGGCGAGCACGCGCAGTGCCTCCCGGACGGGGGTGCGGCTCACCGCGAGCCGTTCGGACAGTTCGAGCTCGGTGATCCGCCGCCCGGGCGCGTATTCCCCGGACACGATCAGCTCGCGCAGCGTGGTGTACGTGGGTTCGGCCCGTACCGGATGCTCGGTCACGGTCGACACGGTACACCATGCATATCGTGGATGCACTGTATACAAAGTATGCCGATTAGGTACCGAGGCACTCTGGTGCCTACTGCTCAGCGCTCGACGACTCAGCGTTCGACGATGTTCTCCAACGGCTCCCCCGCCGCGAACCGGCGCAGCTGGGCGACCGCGAAGTCGGCGGCGCGCGGATAGAAACTCGCCGAGCCGCCCGCCACGTGCGGGGTGATCAGCACTCCGTCCACCGTCCACAATCGATGTCCGGGCGGCAACGGTTCCGGATCGGTCACATCGAGCGCGGCCCGCAACCGCCCGCTCGCGGTCTCGGCGAACAGCGCCTCGGTGTCCACGGTGCGGCCCCTGCCGACGTTCACCACGAGCGCGTCATCCGGGAGCAGGGCGAGCCGTGCGGCGTCGAGCAGTCCGCGCGTCCCCGCACTGTCCGGGAGAACGAGCACGAGGATGTCGGCGCGCGGCAGGATCTCCACCAGTTCGGCGACCCCGTACACCCCGGTCTCCGGCCGCGCCCGGTTCGCCACCGGAACCACCGTGGCGCCACAGGCACGCAGCCGGGTCTCGATCGCCGCGCCGATCGAACCGTAACCGAGGATCACCACCGTGGCGTCGATCAACGAGCGGGTGTGCGCCCGCGCCCAGCTCCCGGTCCACTGCTGACGCACCCAGCGCGGCACATCCCGTTGCGCGGCAAGGACGAGCCCGAGAGCGTGCTCGGCAACGCTCGCATCGTGCAGCCCACGCCCGTTGCACAGCACCACATCCGGGCCCACGAGCGGGAGCAGCTTCTCCACCCCGGCCGAAAGCGCCTGCACGAACCCCAATTCCGGCATGGGACGGGAAAGCAGTTCGGCGGGCGCGGTTCCCTTGTCGTAGGGCAGCACGCAGGCCACCACATCCGAGAGGTCCGCGGGCGGCGGGCGGTCACCGTCGTAGATCTCGGCGGTGACCCCCTCGAGCCGGTCCCGGATCTCCGGCCAGGGCACGAGCACCCGGTTCGTGGAAGGCGGCACCGGATTCACCGCGCCCGCAGATAGGCGAGCACCGCGCGCACCCGGCGATGGTCGTCCTCGGCCTGCGCGAGATCGAGCTTGGTGAAGATGCTCGCGATGTGTTTGGACACCGCGGCGTCACTGACCACAAGCCCCCTGGCGATCGCCGCGTTCGAGCGCCCCTCGGCCATGAGCGCGAGCACCTCGAGTTCCCGCGCGGTGAGCCGGTGCAGCGGATCCTTGCGGTGGCTGAGCAACTGGCGCACCACCTCGGGATCGATCACCGTGCCGCCCTCGGCGATCCTGCCGATATCGGCGGCGAACTCCTCGACATCACCGACTCGGTCCTTGAGCAGATATCCGACCGCTTTCCCGTCTCCGGAGTCGAGCAGCTCGCTGGCATAGGTCTGTTCGACGTACTGGGAGAGCACGACGATCGGCAGCGCGGGTGATTCGGCGCGCAGCGTGAGGGCGGCGCGAATCCCCTCATCGCCGTAACCGGGCGGCATCCGGACATCGGTGATCACGATGTCCACCTCGGTGGCGCGCACCGCGGCCACCAGTTCCTCCCCGGCCGCGACCGAGGCGACCACCTCGTGGCCGAACCGGGAGAGCAGTTCGGCCAGCCCGGCCCGCATCAGTACCGCGTCCTCGGCTACCGCTATGCGCACGGAATCTCCATCCGTAGTTCGGTCGGGCCGCCCCGCGGACTGTGCAGCGCCAGCGTGCCACCGGCGACGGCGACCCGGTCACCGAGCCCGGTGATCCCGGTGCCCGCCTGTGGATCGGCACCACCGACCCCGTCGTCCCCGATGATCATGCGCAACCGGCTGTCGTGCAGCTCACCGTGGACCCAGCAACGGCTCGCCGCGCTGTGCTTGGCCACGTTCGTCAACGCCTCGCTGACCACATAGTAGGCGGCGACCTCGACCGGTACCGGCAGCCGCGCGCCGAGTTCGAGCGCCACTTCGACCGGCACCGGGGAGCGGCCCGCGATGTCCTGCACGGCGGCGGGCAGCCCGCGGTCGGTGAGCACCTGCGGATGCACTCCCCTGATCAGTTCGCGGATCTCGGCGAGCGCGAGCTTGGCCTGCTCGTGCGCCTCGTCGAGGTCCCGTGCCGCGGTGGATCCCTGGGGCACCCCGAGTTTAGCGAGCCCGAGCTTCACGGTGAGCGCCACGAGCCGTTGCTGTGCCCCGTCGTGCAGATCGCGCTCGATACGGCGGGCCTGAGCCTCGAACACATCCACCAGCCGGGCCCGGGAGCGCAGCACCTCGCCGAGCTCGGCCTCGCCGGGCGCGAGGATGGCGCGGGTCATCGCGGCCCGCGCACCGGCCCACGCGGTGAGCGCGTACGCGGCGAGCGGCAGCAGGAAAAGCCCGATCGGGAAACCGACGATGCGGATCGCCAGCAACAGGTTCGGCTGCCATGGCATGCTCAGGCACAGCACCGGGATACCGAAGAGAATGACCCCGAGCATCACGTCGATCAGGTACAGCGCGAGCGCGGACACCGCGATGTACCCCAGTTCGCGCAGCCCCAGCCGGTCGGGCCGGGGCAGCGGAACCCGGTCCACCAATCGGTTGCGCAGCCGTTCGACTCGGCCACCGAACAGACAGGACAGCAGGATCAACGCCGCGGCGAGCCCGTAGAACAGCGGCTCGTTGTCCGTGCCCCCGCTCACCGCGGTGGTCAGCATTATGGTGCCGATGGCGAGCGGAACCCCGCCGAGCACGTACAGCACCGCGCGCCACGGCCACGAGGAGCCGAGGAACTGCAGCGGGCGCTGGGCCACGGCCTCGAGCGCGGTGTCGACGGGCACGTGCTGCAGCGTAGCCAGAACGGCGCCGAACCCGCGGTAGAGCTAGCCATACCCCGAGTTCTCGTGGCTGGGTCAATGCGCACGAAATCGGTGCTCGGGTTGACTCACGGGCATGGTCGATCAGGGTCGGGTATCCGGGCTCATTCAGGGCGTTCCCGGACGCCGGGGCACTTCGAGAACTGTGATCGTGACGACGTGAACATGCTGCGTACCCCTCTTGCGACGCCGCGGGCCGCGGTGCCCGGCCCTTATCAGGTCAGCTCGCCGTGCGACACCGGTTGCGTGGCGCACCGCGCACCGAAGACCGGCAGGCTGACCGCCGCGCGCCGGTTGCGCGGGGCCACGGCCTCGCTCACCGGAACCGGTCCGGTCGGCGCCCGGGCCGCCGCGCTGCTCGACGCCCTCGAGGTCACCGTGGACACGAACGCCACCCGGCTGAGTGTGCCCGCGGAAACCGGAACCCTCGTGGTGGCCAATCACATCTCCTGGCTGGACATTCCCGGGCTGCTCGCGATCGAACAGACCTGCCAGCTTGCCAAGGCCGAGATCGCGGAATGGCCGGTGATCGGCGGGCAGGCGGCAAGGGCGGGCACCGTGTTCATCGATCGCTGGTCGATCCGCTCCCTCCCGGACGCGGTGGCCAGCCTGGCCACGACCTTGCGAGCGGGCCGTTCGGTTCTGGTGTTTCCCGCGGCGACCACCTGGTGCCGGGCGCCAGGCGGAACCTTCCGGCGCGCTGCCTTCCAGGCGGCGATCGAGGCGGGCGCGCCCGTGCGCCCGGTGCGCATCGACTATCTGCAGCGCGGGGAACCGAGCACCGTCCCGGCCTATATCGGCGAGGACAGTCTGGTGCGTTCGGTCGCGCGGGTGCTGCGGGCCGGTGAGTTGACCATGCGGGTTCGCGTCCGGCCCGAGGCCCCGCACCACGGCGAGCGGCGCGCGCTGGCCGCGGCCGCGTACGAGGCGGTGTGCACCGATGTTTGAGCTGCTGGACACCCTGACCACGGTGCTGCGCGAGAACCTGGACCAGCCCTGGCTGTGGCTGCTGGTGTTCGGCATCGCCGCACTGGACGCGGTGATCCCGCTTTCCCCGAGCGAGACGACCGTGGTGACCGTCGCGGTGCTGATCGGCCCGGATCCGGCGCGGCTGCTGCTGTTGTTCGCGGTCGCCGCGGGCGGGGCACTGGCCGGGGACTGCGCGAGCCACCTGATCGGGCGCCGCGCGGGGCCCGGGCTGCTGCGCAGGATGCAGCGCACCGAACGCAACCGGCGCCGCTACGAATGGGTGCGCACCCGGACGAACAAATACACCCCGCTGCTGGTGATCGCGGGCCGCTATCTGCCCGGTTGCCGGTTCGCGACCGGGATGGCGACCGGAAGCATGCGCTACCCGTTCGGCCGGTTCCTCGCCTTCGACGCGCTCGGCGCCTGCGGCTGGGCCGCCTACAGCGTGCTCATCGGCTACATCGGCGGCTCGCAGTTCACCGATGATCCGCTCAAGGGCCTGCTGCTGGCCTACGGTCTCGCGCTGTTGCTGTGCGGCTGCGTGGAGGTCGGGCGCCGGATCGCGGCGCGGCGCAGGCAGGCGAACACCGAGGTCCGGGTCGGCGAACCGGTCTGATCCGCCGCCCGGCCACGGTCTTCAGCCCGCGATGACCTCGGGCTTCTCCTCGGCGAAGTGGCAGGCCGAGAGGTGCCCGCCGGCCCGGACCTCGAGGGCCGGGGTCTCCTGCGCGCAGATGTCCTGCGCCTTCCAGCAGCGGGTGCGGAACCGGCAGCCGGACGGCGGATCCATCGGCGAGGGCACATCCCCGGTCAGCCGGATGACCTCGCGATGCCCGCGCAACGTCGGATCGGGCACCGGAACCGCGGACAGCAGCGCCTGGGTGTACGGGTGCGTCGGGTGTTCGTAGATCTGGTCCTCGGTACCGATCTCGGCGATCTTGCCGAGGTACATGACCGCCACCCGATCGCACAGGTGACGCACCACGGACAGGTCGTGCGCGATGAACACGTAGGAGAGCCCGAATTCCTTCTGCAGGTCCCCCAGCAGGTTCATCACCTGGGCCTGGATGGACACGTCGAGCGCGGAGACCGGCTCGTCGCAGATGATCACCTTCGGGCGCAGCGCGAGCGCCCTGGCGATCCCGATGCGCTGGCGCTGGCCGCCGGAGAACTGGTGCGGGTACCGGTTCAGGTGCTCCGGGGAGAGCCCGACCACATCGAGCAGTTCCCGGACCTTCTGCTCCCTGCTGCCCTTCGGCGCGACCTCGGGGTGGATCTCGAACGGTTCCCCGACGATGTCGCCGACGGTCATCCGCGGGTTCAGTGAGGTGTACGGGTCCTGCAGGATGATCTGCATGTCCCGGCGCAGCGCCTTGAAGTCCTTGCCGCGCAACGAGAACATGTCCTTGCCCTGGAAGACCGCGCTGCCCGATGTCGGTTCCTCGAGCCGCATCAGCACCTGCGCGAGGGTGGACTTGCCGCAGCCGGACTCGCCGACGACCCCGAGCGTCTCCCCCTCGTTCAGCTCGAACGACACCCCGTCGACCGCCTTGACCTGGCCGACGATGTGCTTGAACAGCACACCCTGGCGCACCGGGAAGTGCTTGACGAGATCGGTGACCTGGAGAATGGGTTCAGCCATTGTTGATCAGCTCCGATGCGAAGTGGCAGCGGCTGGCCCGGCCCTCGCCGAGCTGGTGCAGTTCGGGCATCTCGGTGCGGCAGCGGTCCTCGGCGCGGGTGCAGCGCGGGTTGAACGGGCAGCCTTCCGGGATCCGCATGAGGTTCGGCGGCAGGCCCTTGATCGTGTTGAGCTCCTGCCCCCGGACGTCCAGCCGCGGGATCGACTCGAGCAGCGCCAGGGTGTACGGGTGGGCCGGATTGCGGTAGAGCGAGTAGACATCCCCGGACTCCACGATCCGACCCGCGTACATCACCGCGATCCGGTCGGCGACATCCGCGACCACCCCGAGGTCGTGGGTGATCAGGATGAGCGCCATGTTCCGTTCCCGCTGCAGTTCCCCGAGCAGGTCCATGATCTGCGCCTGCACGGTGACATCCAGGGCCGTGGTCGGCTCGTCGGCGATGAGCACCTCGGGGTCGAGCGCGAGCGACATCGCGATCATCGCCCGCTGGCGCATCCCGCCGGAGAACTCGTGCGGGTACTGGGTCACCCGGCTCTGCGGGTTCGGAATCTTGACCAGGTCGAGCAGTTCGACGGCCCGCTTGCGCGCGTCCTTGCGGGACATCCCGCGCCGGATGCGGAACTGCTCCTCGATCTGGAACCCGACGGTGAACACCGGATTGAGCGCGGAGAGCGAGTCCTGGAAGATCATCGCGACCTCCTCCCCGCGCACCGCGACCCTGCGGCTCTCGGTGGCGGTGAGCAGATTCTCGCCCTGGTACCGGACTTCGCCGCCGGTGACGAATCCGGGCGGGGAATCCAGGATGCCCATCACCGTCTGCGCGGTGACGCTCTTGCCCGAGCCGGACTCGCCGAGCACGGCAAGGGTCTCCCCCGGGTCCACGTGGTACGAGACGCCGTTGAGCACGGTGGCCACGCCGTCCCTGGTGCGGAACTCGACGTGCAGATCGGAGACTTCGAGAGCCGGTTGGCCCTGTGCGTCCTCGGTCATGGTCGTGGCGGTGTCGCCGCCTTGCTGAATGTCGGTCACCGTGTCTCCTAGCGGCTCTTCGGGTCCATCGCGTCGCGCACCGCGTCCCCGAGCATCACGAAGCCGAGCACGGTGAACGTCACGAATCCCGCGGGAATGAGCAACATGTGCGGCGAGGTCTCGAAGTAGGTGGCCGCGTCCGAGACCATTACGCCCCAGGATACGACCGGCGGGCGCAGACCGACACCGAGGTAGGACAGGGTCGCCTCAGCACCGATGTTCGCCCCGAGCGCGATAGTCGCGTACACCATCACCGGCGCGATCGAGTTCGGCAGCAGGTGCCGGAAGATGATCCGGGGCGTGCTCGCGCCGAGCGAGCGTGCCGCCTTCACGTAGTCCTGCTGCTTGGCGGTCAGCGTGGCCGAGCGCATCAGGCGCATCGAGATCGGCCAGGACAGCACCGCGATGGACAGCACCACCTGCAGGATGATCGCCACCTGGCCGGGGCTGGACTGCGGCGGGTTCAGCGTGGTGAGCACGACGATCGCGCCGAGCATGAACGGCAGCCCGAAGAAAATGTCCCCGATCCGGGAGATGATCACGTCGACCCAGCGGCCGAAGAACCCGCCGAGCACGCCGAGCAGTACACCGACGACCACCTGGACGACCGTGGCGCCGATACCGACCAGCATGGAGGCGCGGGCGCCGTAGATGACCCTGGAGAAGATGTCCCGGCCCTGGGTGTCGTAACCGAACCAGGCGTCCCCGCCGGGTGACTGGCGCGCCTTGGACAGGTCGCCGAGGTTCGGATCGACGGAGGTGAACAGGCCGGGGAAGGCCATCATCACCACGATGATCAGGATGATCACGCAGGAGATGACGAACAGCGGGTTCGTGCGCAGTTCCCGCCACGCGTCCGCACCGAGGCTGCGCGATTTCTCGGCCCGGTCCGGTACTCCGGGAGCGAGGGTGGCGTCTCCACTAGTCATAGCGAATCCTTGGGTCGAGAACGGCGTAGAGCAGGTCGACGATCAGGTTCATCACCAGGAACACCAGCACCAGGATCGTCACCAGGCCGACGACCTGCATGCTCTCCTTGGTCTCGATGCCCTGTTTGACGAGACCGCCGATCCCCTTGATGTTGAAGACCCCCTCGGTGACGATCGCGCCACCCATGAGTGCGCCGAGGTCCTGGCCGAGGAAGGTCATCACCGGGATCGCGGAGTTGCGCAGCAGATGGATCCCGATGACCCGTTTCTGCGGTTGCCCCTTCGCTATGGCGGTGCGCACGTAGTCCGCGCGCTTGTTCTCCTTGATCGAGGTTCTGGTCAGCCTTGCCACATAGGCCATGGAGAGGCTGGCGAGCACGAAGCCCGGCGCGATCAGCTCACCCCAGGGCGCGTCCGAGGAGACGGTGACCGACATCCAGCCGAGGTCCATGCCGAACACGACCTGGATGATGAAGCCGGTGACGAACACCGGGAGCGAGATCAGCACCAGGGTCGAGATCATGACCAGGTTGTCCACGAAGCGCTTGCGCCCGAGGCCGGTGATGATGCCGGCGGCCAGCCCGATGACTCCTTCGAAGATCAGCGCGATGATCGCCAGCCGCACCGTGATCGGGTACGCCTGACCGATGAGCGTGCTGATGTCCACACCACTGTAGGTCTGCCCGAAATCGCCTTGGAACAGCTTTCCGAGATAGAGGAAATACTGGACGAAGATGTTCTGATCGAGGTTGTACTTGTGCGTCATCTGCTCGATGTACGCCGGAGGACAAGCACGATCACCACATTTACCGGCGAACGGATCACCCGGTACGAGCCAGACGAGCACGTAAATCAGCAGTGTCGTTCCGAAGAACACCGGTATGAGCTGTAGTAGCCGTCGAAGGATGTAACGGCCCATCTATCCTCTCCTCGGGGTTTTGTCGAGGCGGTGCCGCCGCCACCGGCCCCGATCCGGGCTTCCGGGGACGGCGGCACCGTCGGCTTGGTGGCCTATTGTGACCTCAGTGCTTGGCCGGCTCGAAACCGGGTACGTACGGCTTGTTGAACAAGCTGAAAGAACCCTTCGACAATTTGTCCGACCAGCCGTAGGGGACGTTGTAGAAGAACAGCGGGATCACCGGCATATCGTTCTTCAACATCTTCTCGGCATCGCTGTAGAGCTTGTTTCCGCTGTCCGAATCGGGCGCTGCGGCGGCCTCGGCCAATTTCTTGTCGAATGCCGGGTTCGAGTATTCGAACTTGTTCGCCGAACCGCCGGTGCCGTAGAGCTGGGTGAGGAAGTTCTCCACCGTCGGGTAATCGGCGACCCAGGTGCCACGGAACGCGCCCGGGTTCTTCTTCGCCCGGACAACCTGGTTGAACTGGCCGAAGCTGGTCTGCATGTCCAGCCGGCACTTGAGTCCGAGCGTCTTGGTGATCGAGCCACACGCGGCCTCGATCCACTCCTTGTTACCGCCATCGGAGTTCGAGGAGATCGAGATCTCGCCCTTGTAGCCGGACTTGGCGAGGAATTCCTTGGCCTTGGCGGGATCGTACTTGCACATATCCCCGCAGGCACCGGGCTGCGCGCCGTCCATCACCGGCGGCACCCAGCCGTCGGCCGGGCTCCGCGTGCCGTGGAAGATCTGCTTGGCGATCTGTTCCCGGTCGATGGCCAGGGAGAGCGCCTTGCGCAGATTCGGGTCCCGGTACTGCGGGACGTACTGCGGGAGCCCGAGGTAGCCGAAGGTCATCGAGTTCTTCTGCGCGTTATGGTCCTTGAGGTCCTGCTTGTACTTGCCGTCCGCGAGCGCAAGCGGGGGCAGCGTGTCGTCGAAGTCGAGGTTGCCCGAGACCAGGTCCTGATATCCGGCCTCAGCCGTACTGTAGATGCGCGACTCTACGTTCTTGAACTTGACCTTGTTCGAGCCCTGGTACCCGTCGTTGCGGGTCATCTTGATGTAGGTGTTCGGCCGACGCTCGACGAATTTCATCGGGCCGTTGCCGATGGGGTGATCCGCCCACTTCTCCTTGTCCGGTGCCTTGAAGAACTGGTCTGGCATCGGGAAGAAGGCTTCGTAGCCGAGCTGCTTGTCGAAGGTGGAGAACGGCGCGGACAGTGTCACGGCGAACTCGTAGTCGCCCTTGACCTGGAGCCCGGACATCTTGTCTGTCTTCGGCTTGGCTTTCTCGTCCTCCGGGTGCACGTCCTCGTAGCCCTTGATGGCGTGCAGGTAGTTGGCATCCACCATGGCGTTGGGCGCGTAGGCGGTGTAGTTCCACGAGTCCACGAAGTTCTTCGCCTTGACCTCGGTGCCGTCGTGGAACTTCCACCCCTTCTTGATCTTGATGTCATAGGTGGTGGGTGAGGTCTTCTGCACCGAATCGGCCATCTGCGGGACCGGCTTCCCGGTGTCCGGGTTGTAGCTGTAGAGCCCGGTCCACATCAGGTCGACGACATTGGAGCCGCCGTTCTCGTTGGTGTCACCCGGGAGCAGCGGGTTCTCCGGCTCGGTGTTGTAGAACGAGACGGAGTCATCACCCGAGCCCGCTCCGCCCCCGCCGCAGCCGGCGAGCACGAGTGCCGCCACCATCGGTAGTGCGAGCAACGCTCCCTTGCGTGGATATCGCATACTGCTACCTCTTGCTCTCATCCATTGTGGACAGTCCAATACGGATCATTTGGCCAACCGGATCGAACTCAGGTCCGCTACCCGCTTGAGCTTGTTCAGTTTCACCGACTTGATCTTGTCGGAGTATCCGGCGATCCCCTGCTCGCTCCACAGTGGAATGTGCGGCATGCTCGCAGTGAGCAGCCGCTCTGCCGCCCCGAAGTCCGCGGCCGCCTCCTGCTCGGTCGAAGCGGCCCGGGCCTGTTTGAGCTTGGCGTCGAAGCCGGGGTTCGAGTAATCGATGAAGTTGGAGCTGCCGCCCGTCTCGTACTGCGCGGCGAGCTCGCTGTCCGGAGACGGGAAGTCGTAGTTCCACGTCCCGCGGGTCATCCCGGTGAGCTGATGGGACTGCTGTTGCTGGCGCAGCACCTGGAAGGTCGGCACCGGATCGAACCGCAGGGACACCCCGGTCCCCTGCAGCGCCTTGTTCACCGAGTTCACCACGGCCTCGATCCACTCCTTGTGCCCGCCGTCGGCGTTGGACTGGATCGGGATCGTTCCCCGGTAGCCACTGCGCTGGACCAGTGCCTTGGCCTGCTGCGGATGGTATTCGCAGTACTGCCCGCAGGCGTTCGGCGCCGAACCGGGCACACTGTCCGGTACGAAACCATCCATCGGCTTACGCGCATTGTTGAAGATCTGCTTGGTGATCTGCGCGCGGTCGATCGCCATCGAGATGCCGTGCACCAGATCCGGATTGCGCCAGGCGGGATCGCGGTACTGCGGGATCGCGAGGAACTGATCGCTCATCACGGTTCCACCGAGGGTCCGCCCGTCCAGGTCCTTCTGGTACTTGTCCTCGACCAGCGCGGAGGGCGGGACCATCTCCATGAAGTCCAGGTTTCCCGACTCCAGATCGCGGTAGGCCGCGTCCTGGCTCTGGTAGACCTTGAACTCGACCTTGTCCACGGCCGGCTTGTCCTTGCCCGCGTAACCGTCCCAGCGCCGCAGCGTGGTCTGCACCGAGGGCTGGTAGTCGGCGAACTCGAAGGGGCCGTTGCCGACCGGCTTCTTCGCCCACTGGTCCTTGTCCTTCGCGGCGAAGAACTGCGCGGGCATCGGGTAGAACGCGTTATAGCCGAGTTTCTGCTTGAAGGTGACGTTCGACGCGCTCAGGGTCACTCTGAACTCGTAATCGTTCACCTTCTGCAGACCCGACATCTTGTCCGTGGCCGGTTTGGCTTTCTCGTCCGCGGGGTGCACATCCTTGTACCCCTTGATGTCGGAGAAGAATGCGGCGTCGTTCTGCGCATGGGGAGCGTAGGCGGCGTAGTTCCAGGCGTCGATGAAGTTGTCCGCCTTCACCTCGGTCCCGTCCTGGAACTTCCACCCCTTCTTGAACTTGACGTCGAAGACGGTGTTCTTCTCACTCGGCGTGATCGAAGTAGCCATCTCATTCTCGGCCTTACCCGTGTCCGGGTTGTACTTGAGCAAGCCCGACCACATGGCATCCACGATCTTGCCACCCTCGGATTCCTGGGTATTGCTCGGAATCAGCGGATTCTGCGGATCGTTCCCGTACAGAGTGACGGTTCCGTCCTCCGCCTTGCCCGCCCCGCCGCCGCAACCGGCGAGCACCAGTGCGGCGGCGAGCGGTAGTGCGGGCAAGACCCCCTTGCGCGATACGCGCATCCTGTGACCCCTCAATTTCCCGTCAGGAACTCTTGGGCTTGATCGTGGTGAGTACGGGCAGGCGCTTGAGCTTGCTCAGCTTCACCGAAGCGATCTTGTCCGAGTATCCGGCAGTCCCCGTTTCCGTCCACAGTGGAATCTGCGGCATGTCGTTCACGAGCAGTTTCTCGGCTTCGGAGAACTTCTGGTTGGCCTCCTGGTCGGTCGGCGCCTCGAGCCCTTCCTGCATGGCAGCGTCGAACTTCGGGTTGGAGTACTTGGTGATGTTCGTGCTGCCTCCGGTCTTGTACAGCGCGAGCAGGATGTTGTCCTGGGACGGGTAATCGAAGTTCCACCCGGACCGTACGAGACCGGAGAGCTTGAAGGACTGCTCCTGCTGGCGCAGCACCTGGAAGGTCGGCACCGGAGAGAACTGAGCCTTGACACCGGTTCCCTCGAGCGTCTTGTTGATCGAGTTCGCCACCGCCTCGATCCACTCCTTGTGCCCCGCATCCGCGTTCGACTGGATCGGGATCGTGCCCTTCCAACCCGCCTTCTGAATGAGCTCCTTGGCCTTCTGCGGGTTGTACTGGCAGAACTCGCCACAGGCGTTCTTGGCCGAGCCCGGCACGGCGGACGGAACCCAGCCGTCCATGGGTTTGCGGGATCCGTTGAAGATCTGCTTGCTGATCTGCTCCCGGTCGATCGCCATCGAGAGGCCGTGCCGGAAGTCCGGGTTCTTGAGCGCCGGGTTGTCCAGATACTCGGGGACCGCCACGTTCGTCGAGGTGGTCAGATCGTTGTTGAGTACCCGGCCGTCGAGATCCTTCTTGTACTTGTCCCCGGCAAGCGCGGACGGCGGCATGGCTTCCATGAAGTCCAGGTTGCCCGACTGCAGGTCACGATAGGCCGCATCCAGGTTCTGGTAGATCTTGAAATCGACTTCCTTGATCTGGGCCTTGTCCTTACCCTGATAGTTGTCATTCCGCACGATCTTGGTGTCGACCGCGGGCTGATAGGACTTGAACTTGAACGGGCCGTTGCCGACCGGGTTCTTCGCCCATTTGTTCTTGTCCGGGGCCTTGAANAANNNNTCNGGCATCGGNTAGAANGCNGTGTANCCNAGNTTNNNCTTGAANGNGATGTTCGGCGAGCTCAGNGTCACCTTGAACTCGTANTCGTTCACCTTCTGCAGACCCGACATCTTGTCCGTGGCCGGCTTCGCCTTCTCATCCTCCGGGTGAACGTCGTTGTACCCCTTGATGTCGGAGAAGAAGTCCGCGTTGTTCTGCCCGTTCGGGGCATAGGCGCCGTAGTTCCAGGCATTGATGAAGTTGTCCGCCTTCACCTCGGTGCCGTCGTGGAACTTCCAGCCTTTCTGGAACTTGATGTCGAAGACGGTGTTCTTCTCGCTCGGCGTGATCGAGGTGGCCATCTCGTTCTCCGGAGCCATGCTCTCCGGGTCGTAGTTCACCAGCCCCGACCAGAGGGCATCGACCACCATGCCCCCCTCGGTTTCCTGGGTATTGGTAGGAAGCAGAGGATTCTGCGGGTCACCCCCTCGGATCGAGATGACCCCGTCACCGGAGGCCGCCGAGCCGCCACCACCGCCGCAGCCGGCGAGCACGAGTGCGGCGGTGAGCGGAAGAGCGAGCGACGCACCCTTGCGCAGCGATCGCATATCCTACCCCTTCGTTCGATTCCTGTGCAAAAAACCCGAACTCTTCGAGAGAAGATTAGAACATCAAGAATAAAACCAGTAGTAAAGCTTGATGAAGATTCGGGCGGGAGCTCCCCGCGGCTCCCACCCGAATCGACTCAGGATTTGTTGTTGTTCAGCACGATCGAGGTAACGTCCGCGACGCGCTTCATCTTGTTTTCCTTCACCGACTTGATCTTGTCGGAATAGGCGGCCGTCCCGGTCTCGCTCCACAGCGGGATCTGCGGCATATTCGCGACGAGCATCTTCTCGGCCTCGGCGTAGTCCTTGTTCGCCTCGTCATCGGTAGCCGCTTCGCGCGCCTGCTCGAGCATCTGGTCGAGCTTCGGGTTGGAGTAGTCGGTGATGTTCGTGCTGCCACCGGTCTTGTACAGCGCGGCGAGCTGGTTGTCCGGGGACGGGAAGTCGAAGTTCCAGCCCGAACGGGTCCAGCCGGCGAGCTGCTTGCCCGCTTCCTGTTGGCGCAGCACCTGGAAGGTCGGCACCGGAGAGAACTGAGCCTTGACACCGGTTCCCTCGAGCGTCTTGTTGATCGAGTTCGCCACCGCCTCGATCCACTCCTTGTGCCCCGCATCCGCGTTCGACTGGATCGGGATCGTGCCCTTCCAACCCACTTTCTGAATGAGCTCCTTGGCCTTCTGCGGGTTGTACTGGCAGAACTCGCCACAGGCGCCCTTCTGCACGCCGGGAACGCTCGGAGGCAGCCAGCCGTCGATGGGCTCACGCGAACCGTTGAAGATCTGCTTGCTGATCTCGGCACGGTTGATCGCCATCGAGATACCGTGCCGGAAGTCCGGGTTCTTGAACGCCGGCTCCTTCAGGTACTCGGGAATGGCGATGGCCTCGTCGGTCATCAGCGGGCCGTTGAGCACCCGGCCGTCGAGGTCGGTCTTGTACTTGTTCCCGGCCAGCGCGGACGGCGGCACGACCTCCATGAAGTCCAGGTTGCCCGCCTGCAGGTCACGGTAGGCGGCGTCCTGGTTCTGGTAGACCTTGAAGTCGATTTCCTTGGGCTGCGGCTTGTCCGGACCACTGAACTGGTCGAACCGCTTCAGCTTGGTCTCCACCGAGGGCTTGTACTCGTCGAAGCGGTAGGGACCGTTGCCGATCGGCTTGTCCTTCGCCCACTTGTTCTTGTCCGGGGCCTTGAAAAACTGATCCGGCATCGGGTAGAAGGCCGTGTACCCGAGTTTCTGCTTGAAGGTGATGTTCGGCGAGCTCAGGGTCACCTTGAACTCGTAGTCGTTCACCTTCTGCAGACCCGACATCTTGTCCGTGGCCGGCTTCGCCTTCTCATCCTCCGGGTGAACGTCGTTGTACCCCTTGATGTCGGAGAAGAAGTCCGCGTTGTTCTGCCCGTTCGGGGCATAGGCGCCGTAGTTCCAGGCATTGATGAAGTTGTCCGCCTTCACCTCGGTCCCGTCCTGGAACTTCCACCCCTTCTTGAACTTGACGTCGAAGACGGTGTTCTTCTCACTCGGCGTGATCGAAGTAGCCATCTCATTCTCGGCCTTACCCGTGTCCGGGTTGTACTTGAGCAAGCCCGACCACATGGCATCCACGATCTTGCCACCCTCGGTCTCCTGGGTGTTCGTCGGGATCAAGGGGTTCTGCGGGTCGTTCCCCAGCAGCGAGATCACCCCGTCTCCCGAGGAGCTTCCCCCGCCACCACCGCACCCGGCAAGCACGAGCGCGGACACGACAGGCAGCACGAGGACCGAAACCTTCGACCTCAACCGCATCTCATCTTCCTCCAAAAGGGACTCGCTGGCGTCGGGTCGGCGCACGAGCCGCCTTGTGCCGAGCATGGTTGTACCGGAGAGACCGTAGCTCCAATTGTGACTTTGCGTAACGGTCTCGAGGTTACGAACACGTCACATCATTGCCCGTCCGAGTGCTTGAGCAGCGCATGGCCACAAATTGACTACCCAGCGTGCAATTCACCCCGAGTAACGGACAAACCGGCAAGCACTCGACCCGTTCCCCTGCGGCCGGTCGGTATCGCCCGTTCGACCGCCGCCGAGGGATTCGACCTCTCACTCGATCCAGCCTCCCGACCGATCGGGTCCATCATTATGTCAGCGGAGCGTAACCACCACCAGGGCAATCTACCGCCCAAGTACGGTCGACGCAGTGCCTTCTGCTTAACTCTTCACGGAAGACAGCTTGTTACTCGCCATTCGGTAACCGAATGTATTGATTACGGTTCGTGCTGCGATAGCGGTCAGGCAATCGACGTGGCAAGGCCGTCGAGGATGTCCTTCTCGCTGACGAGCAGCCGCCCGATCCCGGCGCGCTCGGCGAGCTGTTCGGCGAGCACCCGCACCACCACCGCGCCCCCGGTGATCACATCGGCCCGCCCTTCGTGGACGGGACCGAGCGCGCGGCGCTGCTCGGTGCTCAGCGCGGCCAGGCGCGCCTCGGTGGCCCTGATCTGCTCCGTCGAGAGCACCGAACCGTGGGTGCGGTCCGAGTCGTAGGCGGGCAGCTCCTGGGCGACGGCGGACAGTGTGGTCACGGTGCCCGCGACCCCGATCCAGGTGCGGGCGCGGTCCACCGGGACCACCTCGAAGGCGGACGCCAGTACCTCGGCGGCGACCCGTTCGGCCTCGGCGAGCTCGGCCGCACTCGGTGGATCCGAATGCAGGCAGCGTTCGGTGAGCCGCACACAGCCGATGTCCACGCTGCGGGCGGCCTCGACCGCGACCTCTCCCCCGGTCAGGGTGCCCAGGACCAGCTCGGTCGAGCCCCCGCCGACGTCCACGACCAGGAACGGGCCTTCCTCTTCGGGCGCGGCTGCGACCGCTCCGGCGAAGGAGAGCCGGGCTTCCTCGTCCCCGCTGATCACCTCGGCCTCGGTGCCGAGCACCTCGCGGGTCATGGCGAAGAAATCCTCCCGGTTCGCCGCGTCCCGGGTGGCGGAAGTGGCCACCATGCGGATCCGTTCGACCCCCTTCTCGGTGCAGCGGGCCGCGTAGCCCACGAGCGCCGCCCTGGTGCGCTCGATGGCCTCCGCGGCGAGCAGCCCGGTCGCGTCGACGCCTTGCCCGAGCCGGACGATGCGCATCTCGCGGTGCACATCCGTGGCCGAGCCGGACCCGTCGAAGTCCGCGATGAGCAGGCGGATGGAGTTCGTACCGCAGTCGATGGCCGCGACGCGCGACATGCAGCCCCCTTCGGTTGTGTTCCGGAACGGCACGCCGTGTGCCGTACCGGAACAGTATCGGAGTCCCGGTCCCGCGCCGGCTCGCGCGTTGGGCGGCGCCTGCTAGGGCTGGATCGCGGGTGTGGCCGAGACCGGTGCCTCCGAAAGCGAACTCCCGGACGGCGCCGGGGACTGCGGAGTCGGGCTCGGCGTCGGTGTGGGGACCGGGCATCCGGGCGGGACGCTCGGCGGCGGTGTGGTGGTGGTCGACGACGTCGACGACGGCGGCGGCTGACTCGGATCCGGTGTCGGCAGCGGCGGACAGCTCGGCGTGGGGCTCGTCGGCGGGGTGCTCGGCGGCGGAGTGCTCGGCTGGCTGCTGGGCGGCTGGCTGCCCGGAGGCGGCGAGCTCGGCGGCTGCGTCGGCTGCGGTGCCGGGGGCTGCGCAGGCGGTGGTTGCGGTGCGGGCGGCTGTGGTGGCACCGGCTGCGGGTTCGGCGCGGACACCGGGGGCAGCCCGGCGACACTCGGGGCGATCGCGGTCGGTCGCACCCCGGAGGCGTAGGCGGCCGACCAGATCAGCACATTACGCACGTAGTCGTTGGAGTGGTTGTAGCCGAACACGGCCGCGGCGCGAGCCTGCGGATCACCGAGGTTCGCCCCGGAGGAACACAGCAGTTTCCCGGTGGCCGCACTCGCGTCGTAGATGTCGTTCGGGTCCGCCTTTCCGTCCCCGTTGCCATCGGCCGCGTAACGCTGCCAGGTGGAGGGAATGAACTGCATCGGGCCGACGGCACGATCGTGCGCCGGGTCGCCGTCCATCCGCCCGCCGTCGGTGTCGGCGATGTCGGCGGTGCCGTTCGTCCCGTCCAGCACCGGACCGAGGATCGGGGCGAGGCTGTTGCCGTGCGCGTCGACCTGACCGCCCCTGGCGTGCCCGGATTCGATCCGCCCGATGGCCGCGACGAGCGACCAGGGCAGATTGCAGCCCTTGTCGAGCGAGGCGAGCTCGGTGGCGGCGTGTTTGTAGGCCTCGAGCGCGACCCCGGGGATGCCGAGCGGGCCGCTGGGCAGCTGGGCGAGCGGCCCGGCTGCCACGGCGAGTCTGGCCGGGTCACCGGCCTCCTCGAGAACCTTGTCGGAAAGCTTGGCGTTCATCCCTCGGGTACCGCTTGCCCCCACCCCGTCCAGGCGCCACAGCCCGTCGTCGTTGCCCAGGCTCGCCGGTTTCGCCTGCTGTGTCTCGGCGGCCGGCGCCACATCCAGCTTGCCCGCGAACGCGGCGGCCGGGACCAGCCCCGCGCCGACGACGAAGGCGGCCGCGAGCACGGCCCGGCTGCGCTTCGAGGCCCTGCGCGTCTCCTGGGTTCTGTTGTCCGGTGCTCTCCGGTCAGTCACTGCCTTCTCCCCTCGGTGTAGCTCCCGACCCGGATACCAGCTTGCTCGACACTGACCGGCGCTGTCAGCTATTTCGCCGAAGTTACCCGCGTGAATGGTCCATTCGTGCGCACTCCCCCGCTGGCCAGGACTCTTCGATGAGCGCACGGGTCTCATCGCCGACCGGGTTCACTCCCGGCCCCCTGGCCAGGGCGTGCGCCAGGTGCACGTGCAGGCATTTCACCCGCCCGGGCATACCGCCCGCGCTCACCTCGGTGCCGAGCGATTCGATGGCGTCCCGCTCGGCGAGGTAGTCGCGGTGTGCGCGCTCGTACCCCTCGGCGAGCCCGGGGTCCTCGGCGAGTCGTTCGGTTATCCGCTTCATCAGGCCGGAGGCCTCGAGCGTGCCGACGAGCGAGCACAGTTTCGGGCAGGTCAGGTAGTAGAGAGTGGGGAACGGGGTGCCGTCGGGCAGCCGCGGTGAGGTCTGCACGACGGCGGGATGCCCGCTCGGACAACGGAAGGCGACCGCGCGCATTCCCCTCGGCTCACGGCCGAGCTGGGCGGTGACCAGCGCGCGGTCAGCTTCAGAGCACATCTGACGCACTCTTCTCGGTGACGGTCACTTGTTGATCGAATTCCACAGGTTCGCGTACCAGGACTTTTCGTTCTGCTTGCGCTGCTCGGGCTTAGGCGGGGCGGCCGGGGCCGTACCGTCCTGGGGCAGCTGCACGAGATAAGGCGTTTCCCCTGGCAGCACATAGCGCAGCCGTTTGCGCGCCTCGGCCTTGGTCTGCTCGGGATCGGCGAGCTGCTGGCTGCGCCGTTCGAGCTTGGCGACCTGGACGCGCAACTGCTCCTGCTGCTCGGCCTGCTCGGCGATCTGGGACCGCTGCGAGAAGTAGGTGCGCAGCGGGACCGCCACGCTGAGCGCGAGCGCGCACACCACGATCGCGAGGACCGCAGCCCGCCTGGTGTTGGACAGGCCGAGACGCCCGAGTAGCCGGGTGCCGCGCAGCGCGGCGAGCCATCTGCGCCAGGGAACCGCCATGGCTCAGCCCTCCGGCTCGAATCGGGGGAAGGCCAGGTCACCGGCATAGCGTGCGGCATCGCCGAGTTCTTCTTCGATACGCAGCAGCTGGTTGTACTTGGCGACCCGGTCGGAACGGGCCGGCGCGCCGGACTTGATCTGGCCGCACCCGGTGGACACGGCGAGGTCGGCGATCGTGGTGTCCTCGGTCTCCCCGGAACGGTGCGACATCATGCACTTGTAGCCGCTGGTCTGGGCGAGGGTGACCGCGTCGAGGGTTTCCGAGAGGGTGCCGATCTGGTTCACCTTGACCAGCAGCGCGTTGGCCACCCCGCGGCCGATGCCGTCGTCCAGCCGTTCGAGGTTGGTCACGAACAGATCGTCCCCGACCAGCTGAACCCGGTCCCCGAGGCTGCTGGTCAGGTGGGCCCAGCCGACCCAGTCGTCTTCGCCGAGCGGGTCCTCGATGGACACCAGCGGGTATTGCCCGACGAGTTCGGCGTAGTAGGAGCCGAGCTGCTCGGCGCTGCGTTTGGAGCCCTCGAAGGTGTAGACACCGTCGGCGTACAACTCGGCCGCCGCCACATCCAGGGCGAGCGCGATGTCCCGGCCGGGGGCGTATCCGGCGTTGCCGATCGCGGTGGTGATCAGGTCGAGCGCCTCGCGGTTGGACTTGAGGTTGGGTGCGAACCCGCCCTCGTCGCCGAGCCCGGTGGCCAGGCCCTGCTTCTTCAGCACCGCTTTGAGCGCGTGGTAGACCTCGGCGCCCCAGCGCAGCGCCTCGCGGAAGGAGTCGGCGCCGATCGGGGCGATCATGAACTCCTGGATGTCCACGTCGTTGTCCGCGTGCGCGCCGCCGTTGAGGATGTTCATCATCGGGACCGGCAACACATGCGAGTTCGGCCCGCCGAGGTAGCGGAACAGCTCGAGCCCGCTGGACTCGGCCGCGGCCTTGGCGACCGCGAGCGAGACACCGAGCACCGCGTTCGCGCCGAGCCGGGACTTGTCCGGGGTACCGTCCAGGTCCACCAGCTTCTGGTCCACCAGCCGCTGCTCCACAGCCTCGATACCGGTCAGTTCGGGGCCGATGTCGTCGAGCACCCCGGCCACGGCCTGCTCGACACCCTTGCCGCCGTAACGCTTGGCGTCCTTGTCGCGCAGTTCGACGGCCTCGTGCTCGCCGGTCGAGGCGCCGGAGGGAACCGCGGCCCTGCCCAGGGTGCCGTCGTCGAGCGCGACCTCGACCTCGACGGTCGGATTCCCGCGCGAGTCGAGGATCTCCCGTGCACCTACCTGCTCGATGACAGCCACTGGCCGCTCCTTGCTCGTCCGCTTCGCTTCCTGCGGCTACGACAGTAGCGCCCATCCGGGTGTTCGCGCGTCAGGCACGCGCGGACTGTGACCGAGCTTGCGAGGTCACTGAAAATACCGCGACCGGGGCACCGGACCGACGAGCGCCAGCGAGGAGGATCGGTGACCGAGCTTGCGAGGTCACCGAAAACACAGCGTCCGGGTCACGGGAACGACGAGCACCAGCGAGGAGGACCCGTGACCGAGCTTGCGAGGTCACCAGTGAGCAAGTGTGGCGCTACTCGCCGCGGCACCGGGTCGCGCGGTAGCGTGGGGGCCATATGTTGGCGCAGAACGGCGATGCGGACGAAACCGGAGACGGCGCGTTCGAGGCCTTCCGCCGCGCGGAGAAGCTGCTCGATGCGCGCCGTCCACGCGAGGCGCTCGCGGCACTCGAGCCCGCGCTGCGCAGCCAGCCCGACCTGCCGAGCGTGCTGCTGCTCGCCGGCCGGGCCTATTTCAAGTCCGCGCAGCTGCGGCGTGCGGAGGCGATGTTCGACCGCCTGCTCGAGCAGGATCCCGCGGATCACTACGCGCGGTTCATCCTCGGCAGGACGCTGCAACGCCAGGGCAGGCTCATCGAGGCCCGGGCGCAGCTGCGGCTGGCCTATTCGATGCGCTCGCTTCCCGAGTACCAGGACGCGCTCAGCGCGGTGCTTGCCCGGTTGAAGCTGGCGTGACCGAGCTTGCCAGGTCACCATCAGACACGGCATCCTCGCGTCACTGGGCCGGCGAGCGTCAGCGAGGAGGGTTCGTGACACGCACTTTGACCGCGGCCTTGGCGTAGGCGTCGGCCGCGCTGAACACGTTCTGCCCGTACTCCACCGAGCGGTTGTACTTGAACACCCCGCCCCACCACTGGCTCGGTGAGCCCATCCGCCGTCCGTTCAGGCACAGGTAGCGCCCGGTGGTCGCGGCGGCGTCGTCGATGTTCTGCGGATCGGGCGCCGCGCCGTCTCCGCTGGCGCGCACTCCCCAGCGGGCCCAGGTCTCCGGGAGGAACTGCATGGGCCCGATCGCGTGGTCCCATTGCGAGTCCCCGGTGTATTTGCCCCCGTCATAGGCCGGCTGGCGCTGCAGTCCCGGCGATCCGTCCAGCGCGGGCCCGATGATCGGTTGCGAGGGGGTGCCGTCCGCCTGCAGCACGCTCCCGTCGTGCTGGCCGTGTTTGGATTCCACCCGCCCGATCGCGGCGATCGTCGTCCAGTCGACCGCGCAGTGCGGGGTACGCCGTTCGGTGAGCGCCGCGGCCTTGACGTAGGCACGGACCGCGCGCGCCGGAATGTCGGTGGCCTCGGCGACCTGTCCGGACCAGGCGCCGAGGTGAGTGGTGTCGGCCTTGGCGGTCGCGGGGATCTTGCTGCGTGGCTGCACATCCTGGAACGGCACGTAGAAGGCCGGCTTGACCGGTTCGCGTTCGCTGTTCAAACTGCCGAGCACCGAGGCGAGCACCACCGTCACCGCGAGCACCACGACGACCAGCAGTGACCAGAAGAGCCACTGCCGTCTGCGGCGCTGTGGTACCCGCGGTGGCGGGGGATAATGGGAGGTCATCGCAGCCAAGCGTACGGTCGATGACCGGGCGGCCGTGTTTGGTTACGGTAAGGAGCTACTTCCAATACTGGCGCCAGGCGTCCGCGTCCAGACTGATCTGGTCCTGTGCGGCGGCGATCTCCGCACGGCGCACCCGGTCGGCGAACCATTTCGCGTACTCGCGCAGTTCCCCTTCGGGATCCCTGCCCTCGGCGGCAATCCTGGCCACCGCGGCGAACAGTTCGGCGTCGTCCCCACTCGCCTCGTCCTCGGCACACAGTTCGGTGGGGAACCCGGCCCGGCTGACCCTGCTGACCAGTTTCCCCGCCAGTGCGGTGGCCGGCTGGCCGAGCGCGACCCCGTCCAGCACGGATTCGCGCTGTTTCTCCGCCTGCTTGAGTACTTCCCAGCGCTGTTGCTGGGCATCGGCGTCCGCGACGTGCTCGAGATCCGAGCCGAACACGTGCCGGTGCCTGCCGACGAGTTTGCGCACCAGCCCGTCGGCCACATCCTCGATGGTGAACGGATCGGCGGTGTGTTCCGCGGCGACCCGGGCGTGGAAGAGCACCTGCAGCAGCACGTCGCCGAGTTCCTCGCGCAGTTCGGCACGGTCCTCGTTCTCGATGGCCTCGAGCAGTTCGTAGGTCTCCTCGACGAGATAGCGGCGCAGGCTCTCGTGGGTCTGTTCGGCGTCCCAGGGGCAACCGCCGGGCGAGCGCAGCCGGTCCATCACCGCCACCGCCCGGTACAGCGCCTCGCCGGGGACGGGCCCGTACACCGGGGCGCCCGCCGCGCGCATGACCTGTGCCGCGGCGCTGCTCCCATCCGGGCACAGCAGCACCACGCCGTGCTCCCGGGCGCGCTCGGTCAGCTCCGACGGGGCCTGGTCCGCGGTGTACACCTCGGCGGCGGCGCGCAGTACCGGAAGCGCCTCGGCAGGCAGTCCGTACTCGCCGATGACCACCGCGCTCGATTCGTGCAGCTCGCTCATGCGCCCGGTCCGGCACTGCTCGGAAAGGCGAGCACCCGCTTCTCCGCACCGCTGGGCACCACCGAGAGCGTGTAGTCGTCCCAGGCGCCGAAGCGCGGGTTGATCCGCACCCCGATCCGTTGCGCATCGGGCACCAGCAGCGCCCTGCCGACCCCGGCGAGCGCGTCCAGGCTGAGCCGGTCCTGTCCCTGGCTCGGCTGGCCCTGGTCCCGGGAGAGCACCCGCACCACGTACCAGCGCGCGTCCTGGCCACCCGCGGGGAAGGCGAGCACGCTGCCGGGGGTTCCGCTGAACACGGTGGTCGGCACGCCTTCCGCGGGCCGCAGCGTCTGGTTCAGCTCGGCGTCCGGGCTCGCGGTGCGCATCAGATCCCCGCCCTTGGCCGGCTGGCGCGCGATGTTCGCGGCGAGTTCACGAGCCTGCGCGGGATCGAGCCCGCCGACGATATCGGCGCGCACGGTCAGCCGATCGGCCTGTTTGCGGGCCAGGTCCATCATCAGCGAAAGGTCGGCCTGGTACCCGGCGAATCCGGCCCGGTCGAGCACCTGGGTCTCCAGGAACTTGTCCAGTCCGGGAACACTCATCTGCCGGTTCACGAAGCCCTGGTCCACGGAGAGGTGCTCGCGCGCGGCGACATCGCGCACGATCCGGTGCTGCACCCGGATGGTGAGCAGATTGCGCGCGGCCTGGTCCATGGTGCGCTGGCGCTGCACCTGTTTCGCCGCCTGCTTGGTGTCGATGAGCCGGGTGATCTCGTGCTGGAACCCGGCGAGCGGGACGGAGTCCTTGCCGATGATCGCCGCCGAATCGACCTCGGCGGGGCCGGTGCCGCATCCGGCGAGCAGCACACCGGCGAGAACGAGCGCTCCGGCCGATTTCATGATGCGCGTCACGCCGCTCAGTTTGTCACACGGTGCTCGCCTGCCGTTGCCGAACCTTGGGGATGATCAACGGCGTGTCCGACTCCGGATCGTCGATCACCCGGCACGGCAGATCGAACACCTGCTCCACGAGTTCCACGGTGATCACCTCGGACGGTTTGCCCTGTGCGACGATCGCGCCGTCCTTCATCGCGATGAGATTGGTCGCGTACCGGCAGGCGTGGTTGATGTCGTGCAGCACCGCGACCAGGGTCCGGCCGTGCTCGTGCAGGTCCGCGCACAGATCGAGCACCTCGACCGCGTGCGCGATATCCAGGAACGTGGTCGGTTCGTCGAGCAGCAGGATCGGGGTCTGCTGGGCAAGGGCCATCGCGATCCACACCCGCTGGCGCTGCCCACCGGAGAGTTCGTCGACACCCCGTTCGGCGAGCTCCTGGGCCCCGGTCGAGCGCAGCGCCTCGGTCACGACCTCCTCGTCGGTCTTCGACCACTGGCGGAGCAGCTTCTGGTGCGGGTACCGCCCGCGGGCCACGAGGTCGGCCACGGTGATCCCGTCCGGGGCGATCGGGCTCTGCGGCAACAGGCCGAGTTCCCGCGCCAGCTGCTTGGCGGGCAGCGAGGTGATCGCTTTCCCGTCCAGGAAGGCATTGCCACGCGCCGGGCGCATCATCCTGGAGAGGCCGCGCAGCAGGGTCGACTTGCCGCACGCGTTCGGGCCGATGATCACGGTGAACTCGCCGTCCGGGATCTCCACGTCGACCCCGTCCAGCACGGGGCGCTTGTCGTAGTGCAGCGCCAGATCACTCGCCTGCAAGCGTGCGGGCACCGTGGCTCGACTCCTCACTCGCTCCGCCTTTCCCTCGCCGGGGGCTCGGTCGATGCTCACTCGATCGTCGCCTTCGGAGACAACGGCTCGACTCCTCACTCGCTCCGCCTTTCCCTCGCCGGGGGCTCGGTCGATGCTCACTCGATCGTCGCCTTCGCGGGTCATGACCGACCAGCCTTCCATTCCCGGGCGAGCAGCCACGCCAGGTAGAGCCCACCGACGGCAGCGGTGAGCACGCCGACCGGCAGCTCGGTGTCACCGAATACGCGCTGGGCGACGAAATCGCTCAGCAGAAGCAGAAACGCGCCCATGATCGCGCCCGCGGTGATCCCGGCACCCGTACTGCGGGTCAGCCGGCGCGCGATCTGCGGGGCGGTGAGCGCGATGAACATGATCGGGCCGCAGGCCGCGGTGGACATTCCGGTGAGGAACACCCCGAGCACGATGAGGATGACCCGGGTGGTCTCCACCCGGATACCGAGTGCGCTGGCCGTCTCGTCCCCCATCTCGAGCACGTTCAGCCTGCGCCCGTACACCGCGAGGACGGGCAGCAGCACGACAAGCGCGATCCACAGCGGGGTCGCCTGCTCCCAGCCGCGGCCGTTGAGTGTCCCGGTCAGCCACACCTGCGCCTGGGTCGCCTCGGCGAGATCGGCACGGGACAACAGGTAGTGCACCACCGAGGTGAGCATCGCGCTGATCCCGATGCCGCACAGGATCAGCCGGTACCCCTGCACCCCGCGCTGGAACGCGAGCAGGTACACCACGATCGCCGCGAGCGCCCCGCCGAGAATGGCCGCGAGCGAGGTGGCGAACGCGGAGGCGCCGAAGAAGGTGATCGCGGCGACCGCGGCCGCCGACGCTCCCCAGTTGAAGCCGATGATGTCCGGGCTGCCGAGCGGATTACGGGTCAGGCTCTGGAAAACCGCCCCGGAGGCGCCGAGCGCGAGCCCGACTCCCATCGCGACGAGCAGCCGCGGCATCCGCAGATCGAGCACGATGAAGTCGGTGGCCCGATCGCCCTGCCCCACCAGTGAGGCGAACAGTTCACCGAGCGAGACCGGATAGTCCCCCGTGGACAGTGAGAGCACCAGCACGACGATCGCGGCCAGCGCGGTGAGCGCGCAGACCAGTACCGCGCGCGGGGTGTAGCGCAACCGGATCCGGTCGCCGATGCCCAGTGTTCGCGGTCGTACCGAGGTCATGGTCGTCACAGCTTCGCCAACCTCTTCCGCCGCACCAACATGATGAACACCGGGGCGCCGAGGAACGCGGTCACCAGGCCGACCTCGAGCTCTCCGGGGCTGACCACCACCCGGCCGAGAATGTCCGCGCCGAGCAGCAGCACCGGGGAGAGCACCATCGAATAGGGCAACAGCCAGCGCTGATCCGGTCCGGTGATGGCACGCGCCACGTGCGGCATGGCGAGCCCGACGAAGGAGATCGGCCCGGCGGCCGCGGTCGCCGAGCCGCAGAGCAGCGTGATCGCGATCGCGCCGAGCGCTCTGGTGCGGCCGAGATGGGCACCGAGGCTGCGCGCGGTGTCCTCGCCGAGCGCGATCGCGTTGAGCGGGCGGGCCAGCAGCAGCGCGAGCACGATGCCGGCCAGCAGGAAGGGGCCGACCTGGTAGAGCACGCCCGCGTCGCGCCCGGCGAGCGAGCCGACCTGCCAGAACCGGAACTGGTCGAAGACCTGGGGGTAGAGCAGCTGCATCGCCGAGATGTACGCGGTGAGCGCGGCGCTGATCGCGGTCCCGGCCAGGGCGAGCCGCACCGGGGTCGCCCCGCTCGGCCCGCGCGAACCGAGCAGGTACACCGCGACCGAGACGACCGCGGCACCGAGGAAGGCGAACCACACATAGCCGGTGACCCCGCCGATGCCGAGGAATCCGATCGCGGTGACCACGGCCGCCGAGGCGCCCTGGTTCACGCCGAGAATGCCCGGTTCGGCGATCGGGTTACGGGTCAGCGCCTGCATCAGCGCACCGGCCAGCCCGAGCGCCGCACCGACCCCGATCCCGATCACGGTGCGCGGCAGCCGGAGTTCGCGCACCACGATCTGATCGTCGAGGCCGTGGAAATCGAACAGGGCCGACCACACCGTGGACAGCGGGATCCCTTTCGCCCCAACGGCTACCGAGGCCGCGGCGAGGAGCACGAGCGCGATGACAGCCAGCAGCAGCCCGATCGCCTTGATGCCCGCATGCCGCTGCTTCGGCTGTTCCGGGACGCCCCGCCCGCCGCTTTCGCGCACGCGAGGCAGCGTCGTGGTCATCTGCGTACAACCTCCGTCTCCGCGCGGCCGGATACCGCCGCCAACAACAGAGGTTAGCCTAACTTCAGGTCTGCGTTGAGTCCTCGTTCCCCTGCAACACCATACGTAACACGGTGACTACGCGCCAACACTGGCCGGTGTGGCTTCACCGGCCAGTGAGCTCAGGAAACCGGCGGCCCAGTCGAGCAGCTCCACATCGCGCAGTGCCGGGGCGCCCATCCGGCCGCCCGCCCCGCCCTCGGTCGGCCGCGGCACCGAGACGGTCCTGGTGACCGTCTTGTAGTTGGCCTTCGGGGCGATCCGCTTGAGCCGGACCTGTTGGGAGTCGGGAAGTTCCAGCGGGGCGAACCGGACCGAGCTGCCCTGCAGTGTCACCTCGGTCACCTTGTGCGCCCGGCACAGCTGCCGGAACCGGGCCACCGCGAACAGGTGCTCGACCGGGCGCGGGAGCTCCCCGTACCGGTCGGTGAGCTCGGCGCGGATCTCGTCAAGGCCCGCCTTGTCCGGCGCCGCGGCGAGTTTGCGGTACGCCTCGAGACGCAGCCGTTCGCCGGGTACGTAATCGTGCGGGATGTGCGCGTCGACCGGGAGATCCACCCGTACCTCGGGCAGTTCCTCCTCGCCTTCGGCCTCACCCGCGCCCGCGTGTCTGCGGAACGCCTCGACTGCCTCGCCGACCAGACGCACATAGAGATCGAAACCGACGCCCGCGATGTGCCCGGATTGCTCCGCGCCGAGAATATTGCCCGCGCCCCGGATCTCCAGGTCCTTCATCGCGACCGCCATGCCCGCGCCGAGTTCGGTGTTCTGCGCGATGGTCGCCAGCCGGTCGTGCGCGGTCTCGGTGAGCGGAGTTTCGCCCGGATAAAGGAAATACGCGTAGCCGCGCTCGCGCCCGCGCCCGACCCGGCCGCGCAGCTGGTGCATCTGGGAGAGCCCGAGCATGTCCCCGCGCTCCACGATGAGCGTGTTCGCGTTCGAGATGTCCAGGCCGGATTCCACGATCGTGGTGCACACCAGGACATCGTGCTCATTGCGCCAGAAACCGTCGATGATCTTCTCGAGCTTGTCCTCGTTCATCTGCCCGTGCGCGGTGACCACGTTCGCCTCGGGAACGAGCTCACGGATGCGCCGTGCCGCCTTGTCGATCGAGGAGACCCGGTTGTGGATGTAGAAGACCTGGCCGTCACGCAGGAGTTCCCTGCGGATGGCCGCGCCGACCTGTTTGTCGTCATAGGCGCCGACATAGGTCAGGATCGGGTGCCGTTCCTCGGGCGGAGTCAGGATCGTGGACATCTCCCGGATCCCGGCCAGGGACATCTCCAGAGTGCGCGGGATCGGGGTGGCGGACATGGTGAGCACATCCACGTGGGTACGCAGCGCCTTGATGTGTTCCTTGTGCTCGACCCCGAAACGCTGCTCCTCGTCCACGATGATCAGGCCGAGGTCCTTGTACCGGATCCCGGACTGCAGCAGGCGGTGGGTGCCGATCACGATGTCCACCGAGCCGTCCGCGAGGCCCTCGATGACCTCGTTCGACTCCTGCGGATCGGTGAACCGGGAAAGCCCCTTCACGGTCACCGGGAAGGAATGCATCCGTTCCAGGTAGGTGTTCAGGTGCTGGTGCGCGAGCAGGGTGGTCGGCACCAGCACGGCGACCTGTTTGCCGTCCTGCACCGCCTTGAACGCGGCGCGCACCGAGATCTCCGTTTTACCGTAGCCGACATCCCCGCACACCACGCGGTCCATCGGGACCGCCTTGCGCATATCGCCTTTCACCTCGTCGATCGCGGCGAGCTGATCCGGGGTCTCGGTGAAGGCGAAGGCGTCCTCGAGTTCGTGCTGCCATGGGGAATCCGGGCCGAAGGCATAGCCGGGTGCCGCCTGGCGCGCCGCGTAGAGCTGCACGAGCTCGGCGGCGATCTCCTTGACCGCCTTGCGCGCCTTGGCTTTCGTGTTCTTCCAGTCCGAGCCGCCGAGCTTGTTCAGCGTGGGCAGTTCCCCGCCGACATAGCGGCTGATCTCGTCGAGCTGATCGGTCGGCACGAACAACCGGTCCCCCGGATGCCCGCGCTTGCTCGGCGCGTACTCCACGACGAGGTATTCCCGGGTCGCCCCGGCCACGGTGCGCTGGGCCATCTCCACGAATTTGCCGATGCCGTGCTGATCATGCACCACGTAGTCGCCCGGTTTGAGGGCGAGCGGGTCCACGGCGTTGCGGCGTTTGGTGGGCAGCCGCGCCGCCTGCCGGCCGGGAGTCGCGCCTCGTGTTCCGGTCAGGTCGGATTCGGTGAGCACCACATAACCGGTGCGCGGCAAGGAGAATCCGTCCTGCGCGCTGGCCTTGACCACGGTGACGAGTCCGGCGGCCGGGGCCTCGGTGAGCCCGTCCACCGCGTTGGTCGCCGGGATCTCCTGCTCGGCGAGCTGTTCGGTGGCCCGTTCCGCGGTACCCGCACCCGGCACCACGAACACCGCGGCGCCGCCACTGGCCGCGTGTGCGCGCAGATCGGTGAACGCCGCCCGCAGATCCCCGCGGTACTCCGGTGCGGGCGTGATGTCCAGGCTGTGCACATCCTCGGCATCGCTGGTCAGCTGGGAAAGCGTCCACCAGCAGCGATCGGTAGCCACCGCGTGCCGCTCGATCACCCCGAGTTCGCGGTAGGCCGAGGCCCCGATGTCGATGGGCGCGCGGCCGCTTCCCGCCGCGGCCATCCAAGAGGCCTCGAGGAATTCGTTACCGGTGCGGACCAGATCCGCCGCCCTGGTCCGGATCTTCTCCGGATCACACAGCAGCACGTGGGTGCCCTCGGCGAGCACATCGGTGAGCAGCTCGAGTTCCCCATCGCAGAGCACCGGGATCAGCGATTCCATGCCCTCGCACGGAATTCCGCCGGACAGTTTGGTCAGCATCTCGGCGAGTTCGGCGTCCGCGGCGTGCTCGGCGGCGAGTTCCCCGGCACGTTCCCGGACCGCCTCGGTCAGCAGCAGTTCCCGGCACGGTGGCGCGACGAGCCGCTCACGGGTGACCTCCTCGCCGGCCAGCGAGCGCTGATCGGCCACGCTGAACTGGCGGATCTCGGTGACCTCATCGCCGAAGAACTCGATCCGCAGCGGGTGCGCCATGGTCGGCGGGAACAGATCGACGATTCCCCCGCGCACCGCGAATTCGCCGCGCTTCTCCACCATGTCCACCCGCTCATAGGCGAGAGCGGCCAGCCGCGCGACGGTCTCCTCGAAATCGGACTCCTCGCCGACCACGAAGGACAGCGGCCGGAGCTCCCCGAGACCGGGCGCCATCGGCTGGATGAGGCTGCGCACCGTCGCGGTGACCACGGAAAGCGGGCCGTTGCCGTCTTCTTCCGGGTGACGCAGCCTGCGGAGCACCGCCAGCCGCCGGCCGACCGTGTCCGCGCGCGGGGAGAGCTTCTCGTGCGGCAGGGTCTCCCAGGACGGGAGCGCGGCGACCCGTTCGGCGCCGAGCAGTTCACCGGCCAGCGTGGCCAGCTCCTCGGCCTCCCGGTCGGTCGCGGTGACCGCGAGCACCGGCCGGGCCGCCGCCCCGGTCTGTTCGTCCCCTGCGAGCGCGCCGGTGACCAGCGCGCGGGCCGCTGCCGGTCCCTGCAACGCTACTGTGCCGGTGCCGGCGAGCGTGACCAGTTCGGTGAGCGCCGGGTCCGCGAGTGCCGCGGCCAGCAGTCCGTGCAGTGGCGGAAGTGTGCATGCTTCGGACACGGGCGGTCCCTTCACTTGGCTGGAGACATCACGCGGACAGACCCGTCCCCTGGTCATCGGCGCGGGACGGGCCTGGGCTCCAGTCTAGAACCCGCGTCGAACGGATAGCCGCGCCCGCGCGGTGCCCCGCCTCAGCGCCTGCTCGGCTGGCCGCCCCAGGCGTAGGTCTGCTTGGTCAGGTCCAGGTACATGAACGTCTCGGTGCTGGTGACCCCGGGCATGGTGCGGATCTGGGTGTTCAGCACGGCGAGCAGGTGCTCGTCGTCGCGGCACACCAGCTCGCAGAGGATGTCGAAGGAACCGGCGGTCTGCACGACGTAGTGCGCGTCCTCGAGTTCGGCGATGCGCGCGGCGACCTCACGCGCGTCCCCTTCGACCCGGATCGCGATCATGGCCTGGCGCTGCAGATTCACCGTCTTCGGGTCGGTGACCGCGACGATCTGCATCGCGTCCTCACGCAGCAGCCGCTGCACCCGCTGGCGCACCGCTCCCTCGGAGAGCTCCACCGCCTTCGCCAGCGCGGTGAACGACGCGCGGCCGTCGGTCTGCAGCATCGAGATCAGCGTCAGGTCGATCTCGTCGAGGCTGCGCTGTACCTGCTGGTGCCCTGTCAACCGCCACCCTCCTCCACCGGTCACGAAAATCGTAGCGAACCACCCTGGAGAATACCGATTCCCTTGCCATGCTTCTCCAGAAGCGGGTAATGTCAGCCGCGAGCATATCCGCTCGGAGGTGGAACCATGGCAGGTGGTACCTGTCGACCGATCGCCGGAACCGGCTGCGGCGTGCGCTGGTACGCCCGCTGCGTCGGCGGACGCCAAGACGGCGGATAACCCGGATCTCCTCGAGAATTCTTCGTTCCGCGTTCAGCGCGGTCCATTCCGTTGATCGCGGCGCGGTTTCGCGCGCCCGCGTTTCCTGACGGATCCCGTTCTGCTCGCCGGACTTTCCGGACACCATCGATGCGAGGAAATCCTTCACTCATGACTGCTTTGCTGCCTGCGCGGCGATATCCCGCGCCCACACACGCCCTTCGCTCGCTCGCGGACGCGATTCCCCGGCCGTTCTGGCTCGAGGCGAACACCGAACCGGCACCGTGCCCGAGCCTCACCGAAACCATCGAGGCCGATCTGCTCGTGATCGGCGGCGGCTACACCGGACTCTGGGCCGCCCTGCAGGCCAAGGAAACCGATCCCGGTCTGAATGTGGTCCTACTCGAGGCGAATACCTGCGGCTGGGCGGCTTCCGGGCGCAACGGCGGATTCTGTTCCTCCAGCCTGACGCACGGCATCGGCAACGGGATCGAGCGCTGGGGCCCGGAAGCCGCGACACTCGAACGGCTCGGCATGGAAAATCTGGACGGTATCGAGGAATCCGTTCGCCGTTACGGGATCGACTGCGATTTCGCGCGCACCGGTGAGCTGACCTTCGCCACGAAACCCTGGCAGGTCGAGGAATTGCGCACCATGACCGCGCAGGCCCGGGAACTGGGGCACGACGCGGTCTATCTGGACGCTCGGCAGGCGCGCGCGGAGGTGCACTCCCCCACCTATCTCGGCGGTTCCTGGTCACGGAATTCGGTGGCGATGCTCGATCCGGCCCGCCTCGCGCTTGGATTGCGCGCCGCCTGCCTGCGCGCCGGGGTCCGCATCCACGAGAACGCTCCGGTCGAACGACTCGAACCGAGACCCCGGGATGTCATGGCACACACCGGATACGGGCGGGTCCGGGCGCACAGGATCATGCTCGCCTCGGGTGCGTTCACCCCACTGCTGCGCAGGCTGCGCAATTTCATCGTGCCGGTCTACGATTACGCGCTGGTCACCGAACCACTCAGCGATGCGGCGCTCGATTCGATCGGCTGGCGCAACCGCCAGGGACTCGGTGATGCGGCGAACCAGTTCCACTACTACCGGCTCACCGCGGACAACCGCATCCTGTGGGGCGGTTACGACGTGGTGTACCACTATCGCAGCGCGGTCCGCCAGGAACTGCTCCGCAGGCCGGCCACCTTCGCCAAACTGGCCGGGCATTTCTTCGCGACTTTCCCGCAGCTGGAGGGAACCCGGTTCACCCACCAATGGGGCGGGGTGATCGACACCTGCAGCCGGTTCGCCCCGTTCGTCGGCACCTGCAGCCAGGGACGCATCGGATACGCGCTCGGGTTCACCGGGCTCGGGGTCGGGGCGAGCCGCTTCTTCGCCGCCGCGGCGCTGGATCTGTTGCACGGCAGGGAAACCGAACGCACCGGACTGCGGATGATCCAGAGCAGACCGGTGCCGTTCCCGCCGGAACCGCTGCGCTGGACGGGAATCGCGCTCACCATGTGGTCGCTCGACCGGGCCGACCGGTCCGGGCAACGCAACCTCTGGCTGCGCTGCCTCGACCGGCTCGGCCTCGGGTTCGCCTCCTGAGCCCCGGCGCGAGGACGGGTACCGCTCAGACGACGAACCCGAGGAAATCCGCCATCCGTTCCACGGAGTAGTCGAAGAACTCGTCGGCCGACTCGGCGCTGCCCACGAGGGAACCGAACAGTTCGAAGCTCACCATGCCGAACAACTGTGACCAGGCGATCATCGTGCGGGCCAGCAGCGCCACCGGCACCTCCGGGGCGTTGGCGGCCGCGATCGGGGCAAGTTGCTCGTGCAACCCGGCCCGGGGCGCGGTCGCCTCCGGAGGTTCGACGATCCACCCCGCGTAGCGCGCGTCCCGCACCACGCCCAGCAGCGCGAGCGAGGTGCGCGCGGCGGGTCCGATCGTGTCCTGCGGCGCCTGATACCCGGGGACCGGCGAGCCCTGGATCAGCGCGTACTCGTGCGGGTGCCGCTTCGCCCAGGAGCGCACCGCCGCGCAGGCGGCCCGCCAGGCGATACGCGGCTCCTGCACCGGGGGCGACTGCTTCGCGGCTTTCTCGACCGCCGCACCGAGCGCGTTGAACGCGTCCACGAGCAGCCCGGTCAGCAGAGCGTCCCGGTTCGGGAAATACCGGTAGATCGCCGAGGCCGCGATCCCCAGCTCGCGCGCGACCGAGCGGAGGGAGAGCGCGTCCGCCCCCGAGCTCGCCAGCTGGCGCCGGGCCTCGTCCTTGATCCGGCCGGTCAACTCCGCCCGCGCCCGCGCACGGGCCGTCTGTACCGCGGTCATGGCGGTTCAGTCTGCCACAGCCGGGCACCTTGCGCAGAACACTGCTCGCATCGGAGAACAGTGTTCACGAGGCGGCGCGGTGCACACACGTACGCCTGCCCCGCATCCCTCGACCTCCCCGTTCCCTCGCAGGACCTCCCGCCCCACACAGAACCGTTGGCAACGCCGTTCTCCTTCGAGTCCGCTGTTCCAAAATGAGAACACTGTTCGCGGAACGGAGCACTGCTAGGAAACCGGAACAGTGTCGCCTGCCGCCCTCGCCGCCCGTCCCGGAACGAGTGCGCTCGCGGCGCCGACACTTGGCGGGATCACCGAGATCACCGAGAAACCGGCCGTGCTGCGCGCCTATGTGGGCCGCTGGAGATTCGAGGCCGGGGCGTTCTTCACCGAGATCGGCCCCGAGGACTCCCTGGAACGCTGGGCCGGGGTCGCCGCACGCTGCCCGGTCTTCCGGCTCGCCTTCGAAGGTTGATTCACCCAGCAGGTGATCGGCGGACGATCGACAGGTGCTCGACGCTGTGAGGCTCATCGCAGCGCGGCGGCAGGAACACGGCAGCGTGTCACGCTGAGAGAGTCCATGTCACCCGGGGACCGGCAATGCCGGCTTCGAGGAAAGGGGCCATCAGAAATGAACCAGGAAGAAACCGCGCCGTATGGCTCGGGCACCGGCCAGGGATCGAACACCGACCAGGGACCGGGTTCCGAACAGGGCAAGCGGCGCAAGAAGGTACGTGTACACCACCTCGCCCAGTGGAAGCAGCAGGGCGAGCCGTGGCCGATGCTCACGGCCTACGACGTCTACACGGCCGCGCTTTTCGACGAGGCGGGCATTCCGGTGCTGCTTGTCGGGGATTCCGCGGCGAACAATGTGTTCGGCTATGACACCACGCTCCCGGTCACCGTGGACGAGTTGCTTCCGCTCGTGCGCGCGGTCACCGGCGCGGTCAGTTCCTCGCTTGTCGTGGCGGATCTGCCGTTCGGCTCATACGAGGTGTCCCCGGAACAGGCGCTGACGAGCGCGATCCGGCTGATGAAGGAGGGCCGGGCGCACGCGGTGAAGCTCGAGGGCGGGCGCCGCTTCGCCCCGCACATCGAGGCCATCACCGCCGCCGGTATCCCGGTCATGGCCCATCTCGGGTTCACCCCGCAGTCCGAGCACAACCTCGGCGGCTATCGGGTGCAGGCCCGCGGTGATGCGGCCGATGCGCTGCTCGACGACGCGCGTGCGGTGCAGGAGGCCGGTGCCTTCGCGACCGTGCTCGAGATGGTCACCGCGGTGGCGGCCAAGCGGGTGACCGCCGATCTGGACATCCCGACCGTCGGCATCGGAGCGGGCCCGGACTGCGACGCGCAGGTGCTGGTCTGGCAGGACATGATGGGCCTGCGCCGGGGCAAGGCGCCCCGGTTCGTGAAGCGCTACGCCGATCTCGCTGGGGTGTTCAGCGAGGCGGCGACGGCCTTCGCCGAGGATGTGCGCCAGCACCGGTTCCCGGCGCCGGAGCATTCCTTCCTCTGATGATCGGACTCCCGCGTGCCGGAGCGCCGCACGGCCTCCGGTACGCGGGGCACCACCCCGGCGCTCAAGGACGTTCGGTGAGCTCGCCGAGCCCGAGTGCCCGCAGTGCCGTGTTGGCCATCTCCCGGTGCCCGACCGCGTTGGGATGGGAGTGGTCGTCCATCCACGGAATCGGAGCGGCGCCGTCGAAGTGCTCCCTCCAGTACGCCTCGTGATCGACCAGAAACGAGGACTGTTCCCCGGCAACGGCGCGCACCTGTTCGGCATAGGCGGGAAGACAGGTGCGCCGGTTGGCCGGGGCATCCGAGGTCGTCAGCACCGGGGTGTGCAGCACGACCAGCGCGCCCAGATCCGCCGAACGCCGGACGAGATCGGTGAGCCCGCGGCGAAACTCGGCGAGGCCGTCCGCTCCGGCCTTCGCGTCGTTGGTGCCGAGGGAAATGCTCACGACCTCCGGTGCGAACCGTCCGATCAGGTGCTCGAACGACGCACGGACGTCGGATACCCGCCAGCCGGACACCCCCGAGTTGATCACGATGTCCTGCAAGCGATCCAGTTCCCACCGGATACGTTCGTGCACAAGCTCGACCCAGGACCGGGCGCCGTGGGTGTGGTAGACGCCCTGGGTGATGCTGTCCCCGGCGAACACCCAGGTCGTGCCCGCGGCAAGGGCAGTGTGCTCGAAGCTCGGCATACCCAGGCCAACCGATCACGAAGGAGATCGATTCCCGCGGCCGTTCAGCCGCGCCCGTGCGGGGAGTTCCAGCCTTCGGTGTCCGGGCCGAGCGGCACGATCCCGGTCGGGTTGATCTGTCCGTGCGTGCCGTAGTAGTGGCGCTTGATGTGATCGAAGTTCACCGTCTCGCCGAATCCGGGAGTCTGGAAGAGATCCCGGGCATAGGCCCACAGGGTCGGCATCTCGGTGAGCTTGTGCCGGTTGCACTTGAAGTGCCCGTGATAGACGGCGTCGAACCGCACCAGCGTGGTGAACAGCCGGACGTCGGCCTCGGTGACCCGTTCCCCGAGCAGGAATCTGTTGTGGCACAACCGTTCCGAGACCTTGTCCAGCGCGGCGAACAGTTCGTGGAACGCGGCGGCGTACTGTTCCTGGGAGGTGGCGAAGCCGCAGCGGTACACGCCGTTGTTGATATCGCGGTAGATCGGTTCGGCGACTGCGTCGATCTCCGCGCGCAACGGTTCGGGGTAGAGCTCCGGCGCACCCGGGGCGTGGAATTCGGTCCACTCGCCTGCGAAGTCGAGGGTGATCTGCGGGAAGTCGTTGGTGACCACGTGCCCCGTCGTGGTGTCCACCAGGCAGGGCACGGTGACCCGGCCGGTGTAGTCCGGATCGGTGGCCAGATAGGCCTCGGACAGGTACTCGATGCCGAGCACCGGATCGCGCCCGTCCTGGTCGAGGGTGAACCGCCAGCCGCCCTCGTCCCGGATCGGGTCGACGACGGCGAGCGGGATCGCCTCCTGCAGGCCGAGCAGCTCACGCACGATGACCGCCCGGTGGGCCCACGGACAGGCGAGGCTGACCACGAGGCGGTAGCGGCCGGGCTCGGGGACGAATCCGTCCGTGCCCGCGCGCGTGATCCGCTTGGTGAACCGGTTCGCCTGGCGCACGAACGCCCCGGTTCCCGAGGTTTCCTTGCCGAACTGCGCGGCGTTCATAGCGGTGAGGATAGCTGCTCGCGCAAGAGTGCGTGCGCTTCGAGCAACGAGGGACCGCACCAGGTGAGGTGGCGGCCGGACAGCAGGACACAGGGCAGCCCGGGGAAGCACTCCGGCCCGTCCTCTGCGGTGAAGGCATACGGTTCGTCCGGGAGCACCACCAGTTCGGCGCCCGAGGCCCGCAGTTCCTCGAGCCCCGGCCGCGGATAACGTTGTTCGGCATCGGCGTAAACGTTCGCGATTCCCAGGCGCAGCAACACATCCCCGGCGAAGGTGGCGCTGCCGAGCACCACCCAGGGGCGCCGCCACACCGGGATCACCGCCCTGGCCTGGACCGGGTCACTGTGCTCCCACACCTGCTCGGCGCGCTCCAGCCAGTCCGGCGCGGGTACCGCGAAGGCCTCGGCGAACATCCTGCGCAGCGACGCGAGCGCACGCGGAACGGTCCCGGCGGCCTCGGTCACCCAGACCGGGATCCCGTTGTCCCGCAGGGCCCGCACCTCCTGCGGGCGGTTCTCCTCGGCGTTCGCGAGCACCAGATCGGGTCGGAGTTCGAACACCCGCTCCAGCACCGGGTACTTCGAACCGCCGACCCGGGGCACCGCCAGTCCCTCCGGATGGGTGCAGTAGTCGGTGGCCCCGGCGAGCAGTCCGGGCAGGCTCACCTCGACCGCCTCGGTGAGCGAGGGAACCAGCGAGACCACGCGGGCCGGGCTGTCCGGCAACAGCACCGCCGCGCCGAGGTCGTCGATCCGGGCTCGCATCTTCACTTCCGTACCGGGTTCGCGAAATCGGTGTTGTCGATGATGAAATCGGCGCGCTCGGCGGGCCGGATCTCGGCGAGGTAGATCTCCTCGGCGGGCAGGTACCGGTCCCGGTGCAGCCGGGTGGCCTCCTCGACGCCCTCGAGCCCGGTGTCCCTGGCGATACCGCGCTCGATCGCGACCTCCGCACCGACCTCGAGCCAGACGCGGTGATCCCAGAACTCATCGTACTCGGGGCGGAAGGCGAACACTCCGTCCACCACGAGCACGGCGTCCTCCGGTGCTTGCACGACGACCGAGCCGTGGTCCGCGCCGGTGTGCGGATCGCGCGCGCAGAGCACGACCTCGCCGCTGCCGCCCGGGCCCGCCGGAGTGAGCAGCAGTTCCCGGGCCGCGGTGAAATCCCACGCGTTGCGGTAGAAGCCCGGTCCGCTCGTGCGGTCGTAGCCCAGCCGGAACGCCTCCGGCCACGGGTTCTTGAAGTCATCGAGGCTGGCCCGCAGGGTCGGCCTGCCGAGCAGGCGCACCGCGGAAGCGAGTTCGTGCCCGAAACTGGTCTTGCCCGCCGCGGTACGCCCGTCGATCACCACCCGCAGCCTGCCGGGCGAACTCGCCACGATCCGCCCGGCCAGCTCGGCGACCAACCGGGAGCGCCGCACCGAGGCCGGTGCGGGCTCCGGCTGGCTCCAGGTGGAGACCGACTCGAACGAGCTCACTGCCGGGGGCCGCGCCATCCCCTGTTGTCCTGTCCCCGCGGCTGCGGCGGCATCGGCGGTTCGCTCGGCCGGGGAACCCGGTTCTGGTTCGGGATCGGATCGAGACAGGACACGAGCACCGTGGTGTTCTCCGGGTCCTGGATCCGCCTGCCGCCGCGGTCGCGGTAGACGAGTTCCCCGTCCGGATCGAGTTCGACGATCATGCCGACCTCGGCGAGCTGTTCCTCGTCGAGGTCCACCAGCCGCTCGGTACGGGAGGGCACGACCTTGTAGACGGGCCACTGCAGGTGCCCGAACGCCGAGTGGAAATCGGCGAGCAGCGCGGTCATCTGCTGTTGCCAGGGCAACGGCATCGACTCGGCAAGGGTTCGGGGAATGACCGCGTAACCCGCTTTGTCCACACCGGGCAGATCACGGGCGTCGAGGTAGTCGGCGAACGGTTTGCTCGATGCGGGGGGCCCATCGTGGCGCGGGAGTTGGTTGGGACCGAACAATGCTGCTCCTTCCAGCGGGTGCTGCTCATGCTCCGGGACGAACGGCTTGGGGGACGAGTTCGGAGGAGTTCCAGTTGACGTCGCGGGTACGCACGGTCAACCCGACATCCGGGGCCTCGACGATCTTGTTGTTGCCGAGGTAGAGCGCAACGTGGTGGATCGTCGCGGGGTTGGTTTTATCGTATGCCCAGAACAGCAGGTCGCCCGGCTTCGCGTCGCGTGCCGGGAGCATGGCACCTGCCTTGTACTGCTCGCGCGAGGTACGCGGCAGCCGGACCCCCGCATCCTTGAACGCCTCCATCATCAGCGAGGAGCAGTCGAAGGAATCGGTTCCGGTGGCGCCCCACACGTACGGTTTGCCCTGCTGGCCGAGCGCGAACTGGATGGCCCGTCCGGCGAGCGCGGTCGGCGGCGGGAGCTTGTCCCCGAAGGACTGCCCGCAACCGGTCGGATCGGCGACCTGGCCGACATTCTTGACCAGCGCTGCACCCATGGCCTCCCAGCGGTTGTACCGGTCCGGGAAAGCCGAACGCTCCACGTCCTGGGCCGAGGCCCCTGGGCGCTGGCTCTTCCAGTTCGGCAACGCAGTGAGCACGTTGTAGAACTTGTTGATCGCGTAACCGGGATCGGTGATCTGCGCCGGGCTGCCCCAGCCCGCCGAGGGGCGCATCTGGAACAGGCCCTGCGAATCCCGGTCGCCGTAGTCCAGGCTGCGCAATCCGGACTCGGTCATCCCCGCCTGGATCGCCACCTGCCAGGCCAGCGGCGGCAGCTCCCGCTGCTTGCCGATGCTGATCATCATCGCCACATTGCCCCGCTGCTCGGGATTGAGCTGGGCGGCCTGCCCGGCTCCGTCACCCGAGCCGTTGAACGGTCCGAGCGAGGCATCGCAGGCGGACATGTTGTATTGCGTCGAGGCCGCGCCCGCCCCGCTCGCCCCGGTGACGACCTGCCCGACGGTGCCGGTCGCGACGATGACCGCCGCGAGGGCGGCGACGAGCACGAAGGCGATCAAGAGGATTCGCACCGGCCGCTCACCCCTTGTCGTAGTCGGCGACCAGCCAGCCCTGCGGGGCCTTGATCACGGTGATGCGCAGTTCCCCACCATCGGTCGGCACGGTCACGTTCACCGAGGCCGCGTAGGACTGCGCGGCCTTACCTGGACCGGTGACCTTGCTCGCGGGCACGTTCGCCGGATCGATGGACTGCATCTGGGACAGGTACTCGGGCGTGGTGAACGGCTTGAGCCCGGCGAGCCACTGCTGGCCGGTGACCCCCTGCGGATGGTTCACCCAGGCCTTGGCCCACTGCTCGGCGACCGCGACCGCCCGCGGATCGGGCGGCGCCGATGCGAGCGGCGAGGTCTCGGTGATCCGGTTCGGCAGCGCGGACACGTCCATGCTCGGCTGGCTCACCTGCACACTCGGCGCAGCGACCGGTCCCTGCGGCTGCTCCGGCTTCTTGCCCGTGTCGTTGCCGCCCGCGCGGGCGATGCTGATGCCGATCGCGACCGCGACGACGGCCACGATGAGCACGGCGCCGACAAGGTGGGCGGGCGAACGCAGCGGCCAGCCCCACACCTTGCGATAGACCGCGGCACGCCCGCGGTTGGTCCTGATCGGCACCGCTACTCCTTACTGCCTTCCATTGCCGCGGGCCGAGTGCCCGTCGCCGGTCTCGAATCCGCGCGAGGGCCGGTAGAGCACGTAGACCTGCTCGCCACCGACGAGCTCGGGCTCGGTCGCGCGCGGCTGGGTCGCCCGGGCCGTCACCGGCTTGCCGCTCGGAGTGACGACCGAGGACGGCACGACGACCGATTCGTCGTTGTCCCATGCGGAATCCACCGTGGGGAAGCTGTCGGTGACCCTGCTCGCGCCCGCCGGAAGCAGCGCCGTGCTCGGCCCGCGATAGGCCGGATAGGCCGCCGCGGCACCGATTCCGCCGATGCCCGTGCGGGCCTGCGCACCGAGCGCATTGGCGCGCTCGGCCGCCTTGTCGGTGTCCAACCGGGTCGCGGTCGCGGTCATCATGCCCGCCGCGGCACCGGCGGCCGCACCGGTCGCGGCACCCGCCGTCCCGCCGTGCACGCCCTCGGGACGCCCGCGCCTGCCCCGCATTCCCCTGCCGAGCAACGGGACATCCGGGGTCCCCTCGCCGGCACCGGAGACGTTGTCCCAGAACGCTTCCTGCGGGCTCGCCGAATGCTCCCCGCCCCTTGTGCGGAACCGGTTGAACAGCCCGCGCCCGAACGGGGTCGCCAGGCCGTTTCCGCCGACCGCGAGCTCGACCATCTGACGCATCCGGCGCACCGGTTTGCCGATGAGCAGGAAGATCCCGGTGATCAGGGTGGCCAGCAACATCTGGGCGATCAGCGAGAGCTTGTTCGAGGCGTCGAAGATCTGCTGCAGCAGCAGCGCGTGCGCCCCGGCCATCGCGGAGAAGGCCAGCACCAGCAACAGCACCGCACCGGCGGCACGGGCCACCTTGCGCAGCAGGTCCGGCATCACCATCGCGACCAGGCCGATCAGCGGTGAGGCGAGGATGAGGATCCGGATCAGCACTTGGGCGAGCAGCACCGCCGCCTTCGCCAACAACTGGAACAGGGCATAAGCAAAGCCCTGGAACATCGCCAGGAAGCCCGAACCGGTGCGGGACCCGTCGGTGCCCATGAAGAAGCCCTTGTCGGTGCCCAGCTTGTCCGGAAGCGCCTTGTAGTCATTGGCCTTCGCCTCGACCTTGGCCTGATCGTTGGCCGAGCTCACATCGGTCTTGGTCCATGCCTGGTCGTCGAGCAGCTGCGGGCCGTAGCGCTTCGCGTTGTCCGAGTTGGGATCGCCGAACTCGCCGCGCAGCCAGTTCGTGTACACCACGTTGTCGTAGAGCGAGTTCGGCAACTGGTCGCGCTGATCCTTCGAAGCCTCGCCGCTGATGAACCCGCCCTGGATCTGCGAGGTGGTCTTGATCAGCGTGGCATCGATCGTCTGGTACACCCCGGTCACGGTGAACACCGAGGCGGCGAGCCACATCCCGGCAAGGGCCCACAGTCCGCGCCGCCCGATATTGGCCAGGTCGCCGTTCCAGATATAGCGGAACAGCATCACCGCCAGGATCAGCGCGGCGACCCCGAACCACTGCACGTAGACGTTGTTGAAGAACGTCTTCGCCCCGTTCTCCACGGCGTCGTCCAGCGGGGCAAGCATCGAGTCCTGCGAGAGCATCGCGTAATGCAGCGAGTTCGTCGCACCGACCACGTTCTTGCCCATGTCGAAGAGCTGGTTGCCCGCCCAGGTGTCGATGGTCGCGGTCGGGTCGGGAATGCACGGGGTCGCCGGGGCCTGGTACACGTTCCACCGCGTACCCGCATACCCGTACTTGCCGTAGTTGCCCTTGATCGGATCGCCGTGATCGAGCGCGGGCGGGTCGATCGCGCCGACCATGCCCGCACCGGGGCGCTCGGGATTCGGGGCCTCGCCACAGCCCGCCGCGCTCGCGCTCGGGGTGAGCAGCACCAGCTGCACCGCCACGATCCCGACGACGGCGAGCAGATTGCGTTTTCTTCCGGTCCGGCGCCCGGGGCGCGGTGCCGGACCGGCCTTGCGCCGGTGCCGGTAGAACCGCCATGCGCCGTATGCGCAGGCGACAAGCAGCACGATCAGCGCCGGACTCATCGCTCTCGCTCCCTGGGGGAGCTCGGCGCTTCGCCCAGGCGCGGTGTCCTCGATTCGCTCGCAGGCTCGCTCAGATGCTCTCGCTCCCTGGGGGAGCTCGGCGCTTCGCCCAGGCGCGGTGTCCTCGATTCGCTCGCAGACTCGCTCATCCGCGTTCCCCACCACCGCTTCGCTGCCACGGGGCCGAGGAACTCGCGGTTCTGTGCCCGTTGGCGGGATAGGCCTCGTCGTACTGGTACTCGTGCTCGAGCCCGACATCGAGTTCGGCGGCGAGCTCCGCGTCCAGATTGCCCGGCTCCTGGCCGGGCAGCTGCTCGGTGACGCTCGCCTCCGGCGGCACCTCCGCGACCTGCGCGGGCTCCCGGGTACCCGGGGTGGTGTCCAGGGTGCCGCGCAGATGCTGCAGGTGTTCACCGGAAAAGTCGATCCGGATCCGCTCCACCCCGCCCGCACCGTCGGCGAAGATGAACTGGCGCGGCGCATAGTCGCGCTCGATCTGGCGGTTCTGCCCGCCGGGGCGGCGCCCGAGCGAGGCGACGACCTGCTCGTATCCCGCGCCGACCGGCACCTTCAGCAGCCGCAGCGCGTCCGACTGGGCGTTCTCGTCGTCCAGCCGGCCCACGAACACCGAGTCCAGCAGCGAGACGAAGCCCTGCATCTTCAGGAAGTCGTCGGGGACCTGGCTGGACAGCAGCACGCGCACGTTCCACTTACGGGAGTCGCGGGCGAACCGGTTCATCAGCACTCGCCCGGTCGGTACCTCGGAGAGGAAGAACGCCTCGTCGATCCACACACCCTTGCGCAGATCCTTGGGCTGGTCGTAGATGGAGCGCTGGGTGAGCCAGGCGGCGAGGTTGAGCAGCTCGACCGAGAGCGCCTCCGCGTCGGTCCAGTGTTCGCGGCCGGTGCCGTCCTTGGGCAGGGTCATCCCGGCCATGGTCAGCACGGTCAGCCGGTCGTCCCGGCTCTCCGAGTACGGGTCGGCGTCCCGGTCCGGGATGAGCAGCGACATCCGTTCGCGCATCTCGTCGAGGAAGTCCGCGACCACGACCGCGTGTTCGTGGTGCTCGGACGCGTCCCGGCGCAGCGCGTCGAAGACCTCCTGCGGGGAGGCGTCCGCGCGCCCGCCGACCGTGCGCACCGCGCGCAGCAGCACGATCCTGGTCTGCGGCTGGCGGGCGAGCTCATAGGGCAGCAGGCCGGAGAGCACGTCGAGCACGAGCCGTCGCCTGGTCGCCGCGGTCAGCGCCTTCTCCCGCCGCCACGCGCGTTCCGGGTCCTCCTCGTCCATGAAGTGCTCGAGTTGCGGCTCGGCGACGACGCGGTACGGGTTGAGGATCCCCGGATCGGCGTTGAGCAGGTTGATCGGCCGCGCGTAGGGCCGCAGCTCGGGCAGCTCGCACAGTTTGGACAGCGGTCCCGAGGGATCCAGCAGCGTCCAGTGGGCCCCGGCGCGCAGCGTCTTGTACACGATCCCGCCGCCGAGGAAGGACTTCCCGCCACCGAGGCCGGCCACCATGGCGGTCAGCCCGGACCCGTCCCTGATCTCCTGGGCCATCCACGGGTCCCAGGCCACCGGGCGCCGGGTAGCGGTGCAGGTCTCACCGAGCAGAATGCCCCGCCGGTCTCCCACCTCCGCGGTCGCGGTCGGCACCGAGGAGGCCAGCCACACCACCGAACCGCGGCGCAGGTAGGCGGAGTTCGCCAGCGGCTCGCCCGGGATGAATTCGCGGGCCAGCGCGTACTGCGCCTCGGGGTGCTCGATGGCCACCTTCGGTTTGTAGAGCTCGAGCAACTGCTGGGCGAGGCGCAGCGATTCGCGCTCGTTCTGCCCGGAGACCGCGAGCCGCCACCAGGAGCGCACCCGGGTGGCCAGCGCGGTGAATCCGGAGGTCATCTCGTCGTCGATCTCGAGCACCCGGGATGCCTGGCGGGCCAGCGACTGCGGCGGCTCGAGCTCGTGCTCGTCGGTGTAGTGCCGGACCTGGGAGCGCACCTTGTTCATCTGCCGCTGCAGTTCACCGGAGACATCCTCGGGTTTGCGCACGTAGATGCGCGCGGACCACTCCACGGGCGCGGCGAGCCGGTCGGAACGCTGCACCCAGGGATCGTCGATCTCCGGGATCTGCAGGCCGTGCATGAGCCCGACGTTCAGCACGGTGACATGCCTGCTCACCCCGGCATTGGAACCGGTGCGCCCGCGCACGGTGACCGTGGGCGAATAGGGCTCGGTGTGGAAGTCGGCCGCATCGGTGAAGCTGGCCAGGTCCTCGGGTTCCCAGGACCCGGTGGGCACCGCGGGCAGGCTGCGCGGCGCGGGAAGGCCGAGCGAGCAGGAGCGGTGCATCAGCCAGGACATCTCGTCCGCGGTGACCGGGGCTCCTTCGAGGCCCGCGGAGCCGATCACCTGGTCCAGGTGTTCGACCTCCGAGTCCAGGGCCATGAGCTCGGCGTCGATCGCCGTGGGGAACACCTTGCGCAGCACCGGGGCGGCGCGTTCCACCGCGCGGTCCATCATGTTGCGGGTCTGCACCTGGACTCCCAGGTAGACCTCTTTCTCCGCCATGGAGCGGCCGAGCAGCTGGCGCTGTTCCCCGACCAGGTAGTCGTCGAAGCTGAGCGCCCCGCCGGTGTCCGGGAGCCGGTTGATCGCGTTGTGCACGTGTGCCTCGGCCCACATCCGGATCGGGTAGGGCCGGGTGGTGACCCGCAGATGCATCCAGCGGCCCTGCAGCTCCGAGTACTGGCCCGCGATGGCCGCGATGAGGTCCTGGCGCTGCGAGTCCGAGCGGAACGACCAGCGCTGCGGGGCGAGCCGGTACCAGGCGTACACGTCCTGACCGTTGCGCACCAGATGCCCGTCGATGGACCTGGTCGCGATGGACGGTGTGTACGAGGGAATCGCCCGCTCGCCGGGTAGCCGGGCTTCGCCGCGCTTGCGTCGCGACCGGTTAGCCACCGTGCACGCCTTCCTTTCGCTGGGTTCGTTTCGGGCGCGGCCGTGCCTCGTTGACCCGGACCCGGGCGGCGCTGGCCGCGCCCCCGGTCGCACGGGTGCGTTCACGGGGAGAGCTGAGCTCGCGGCTGGCCATCGCCAGCACCGCGGACAGCGGGCGTTCGTGCGTGATCCGGCCGCAGATCAGCCGGGTGAGCACCACGGTGACGATCATGCCCCAGGCGAGCGGGAAGAACCCGATGCCGATGCCGATCTCTTTCTCGACGACGAGCACCAGCAGAAACATCAGCAACCCGACGCCCCAGGCTACGTAGCGGGCGCGCCACGGGAAGGTGACCTTGGGCGGGCCGAGCCAGACGGCATCGACCCGATAGACCTCGTCATCGGTACGAACTTGCACGTTGAGCGCTACCTATGTCCAGTGGATCGGGTCAGGTGGTGAACAGGCCGGCAAGCCATTCGCTGACATGCACCCCGGCTCCGGTCAGGGCGAGGCCGATGATGCCGAGTGCGACGAAGACCCCGGCGAGCCGCTTCATCACACCGGCGTTGTCACCTCGCCCGCCACCCATCCACAGCAGCAGCAGCGCGACCGCGAGCAGCAGCAGCGGGATCATGTTGTTCACGATCCAGTTCTGGATGCCCCCGGTGCCGAGCTCACCTGCCGCAAGAACCGAGCTCAGCTGGTCATGGACTCTGGCGATCATCGTGCGCTCCCGGTCATCGTTCGGCGGTTTGCCCGTGCATTGCGTCCCGTACTGCCGCTGCCACACACGAGTACACCGTGTCGCAACCTTGCGTAGCAAGGGGGTCGCCCCGAGTCGGTGAACGACCTCCTGGCCCAGTCGCTTCGGTGCGCGCGCATGGTCAGCCTTCTCTATCATCGGCAGAAACCGGGTGAGAGTGAAATGCTCGTCACCCGATCATCGCAATCGAATCTTGACCACTGAGAGTCATCCGCCGATCCGCGCAGGCGAGCGCGGCGCCGCTGACCCCGGGGCGGCCCCGGTTCGTGCGGAGCGCACGATATCGCACGGAGATCGGAGACACACCGGGACTCGGTCCGGCTCGGTCCGGTGGGCCCGGGGACGGTCTTGGGCGAATGAGCCGGCCTGTAAGCCGGATCCTGTACCCGCTCGCGCGGGTGGCGGCCATCCATCTCGACCTGCCGTCACCGACAGGCTCCAGCGGCCTACCCGCAGGCATGGACGGGCCATCCGCCTGCGTCTGGCCTTGCTCCGGGTGGGGTTTACCGAGCCATCCCGGTCGCCCGGGATGCTGGTGGTCTCTTACACCGCCGTTTCACCCTTACCTCCGCGGCCACCGGAACCGGCGGCGCGAAGGCGGTCTGTTTTCTGTGGCACTGTCCCGCGGGTCGCCCCGGGTTGCCGTTAGCAACCACCCTGCCCTGTGGAGTCCGGACTTTCCTCGACGCCGGTGAACACCGCGCGCCGCGGCCGCCCGGCCGACTCATTCGCAGACCGAGTGTAGCGTCCCACCGGATGGACGCGGATGACCGAGGTGCCCTCCTGCTGTTCTACTGCGAATCATGATTCCCCTCACCCGGCGTCGATACGTCGATTTCCTCCGTATTGCCGGTGGCGTCTGCCGCTGAACCGAATATCTCGGAAAGGGAATCAATTCGGCAACGGAGGAAAACAATGACCGCTGCACCCAATCCATACCTCGACATGCCGCTCGAATTCGCCTACTGGGTGCCCAATGTGAGCGGCGGCCTGGTCACCAGCACCATCGAACAGCGCACCGACTGGGGCTTCGACTACAACACCGAACTCGCCAAGCTCGCCGAGCGTTCCGGGTTCTCCTACGCGCTCTCCCAGGTCCGCTACGCCTCTTCCTACGGCGCGGCCCAGCAGCACGATCCGGCCGCGTTCAGCCTCGGACTGCTGTTCGCGACCGAGAAACTCAAGCTCATCGTGGCCGCGCATCCGGGACTGTGGCATCCGGGGATCCTCGCCAAGTTCGGCATCACCGCCGATCAGCTCTCCGGCGGCCGCTTCGCGGTGAACATCGTCTCCGGCTGGTTCAAAGACGAGTTCACCGGACTCGGCGAGCCGTGGCTCGAACACGACGAACGCTACCGCAGGACCGAGGAATTCATCCGGATACTCCGCGGGTTGTGGACCGGCGCCAATTTCACCTTTCGCGGCGATTTCTACCGGATCAACGATTTCAGCCTCCGCCCGCAACCGGCCGAGGTACCCGGAAGGGCGCATCCCGAGATATTCCAGGGCGGTAATTCGACCGCCGCGCGAAAGCTCGCCGGCCGGGTATCCGACTGGTATTTGTCGAACGGAAAAGATTTCGAGGGCTTCACCGAACAGGTCTCCGACGTCCGCGGGTACGCCGAGCAGAACGGGCACGCGGTGCGCATCGGGCTCAACGGGTTCGCGATCGTGCGGGACACCGAGCAGCAGGCCCGCGCACTGCTGCGGGAGATCGTCGACAAGGCCGACACCGGCGCGGTGAACGGCTTCCGCGAATCGGTCCGCCAGGCCGGCCAGGCGACCGGGGACGGCAAGGGAATGTGGGCGGACTCGGGCTTCGAGGACCTGGTGCAGTACAACGACGGGTTCCGTACCGGGCTCATCGGCACCCCGGAACAGGTCGCCGACCGGATCATCGAGTACAAGCGGCGCGGGGCGAACCTGATCCTGCTCGGTTTCCTGCACTACCTCGAAGACCTGGAACATTTCGGGAAGACGGTGATCCCCATCGTGCGGGAGAAGGAACGCGAACTGGCCGCCGAACCGATCGGAGCCCCGCGATGAGGCTGACCCTGCTCGCGGGCGCACCCGCGCCCGCGTCCGCGCCCGCCGCCCTGTTCGACCGCCTCGCCCTCGTACTCGGCGAGCTCGGCCACACGGTGACCGTGGTGTCCGCGCGGGAGCTGCCCACGGTCGCCCTGCTCGGCGGGCAGACCGGAGCGCCCGAGCTCGCCGCCGCGATCCGAGCGGTGACCAGGGCCGACGCGCTCGTCGTCGCCGCGCACATCCACCGCGCGGGCTACAGCGGGCTGGTGCAGTCCGTCCTGGAACTGCTGCCGCGCAACGCGCTCGCGGGCAAACCGGTGCTGCCCGTGGCCACCGGCGGCGTACAGGGCCGGGTCGTCGCGCTGGAGTACGCGCTGCGCCCGCTGCTCGCCGCGCGCGGGGCGGGCCGACTGCTCGAGGGCACTTTCGTCGAGGAGACCGGGGTGCTCACCGTGGACGGCAGGATCCGCGAGGACGCCGAGGCCGCGGTGCGCGGCGCGGCGGGCAGGCTGACCGCGGAGCTGGCCGCCCAGGCGAACCGGAGCCGCGACCTCAGCGCGTGAGCGTGCCGGTCAGTGCAGGTGCGCGGTGTCGTTGACCAGGGTGACCGAGGCATTGCCGTCCGGGTAGAAGTCCACCCGGGAAATGCCCGCGAGGTCGAGGTGGCAGCGGTACAGCACCGAAGGACCGGCGTCGAGCCCGATGCGCAGCAGCGTCTTGATCGGGGTCACGTGACTGACGAGCACCACGGTCTCACCGCCGCGGCGCTCGATGAGGTTCCCGAGGCTGGTGAGCACCCGCTCGTGCACCTGTTGGAAGCTTTCCCCGCCGGGTGTCGGCACGCTGGGATCGCGCAACCAGTCGCGGTGTTCGTCCGGGTACTGCCGAGCGGCCTCGCCGAAGGTCAGCCCCTCCCATTCGCCGAAGTCGAGCTCCACCAGTCCCTGGTCGATCTCCAGCGCGGCCCCGGTGGCCTCGCTGACGGCGCGGGCGGTCTGGCTCGCGCGCCCGAGCGGGGAGCTGACCACCGCGGCGACTCCGTCGAGCTCACCGAGCCTGCGCGCGGCGGCCTCGGCCTGGCGCAGCCCGGTCTCGGTGAGGCCCGGGTCCCCGCGCCCGGAGTAGCAGCGGCGCACCGAGTGTTCGGTCTGCCCATGCCGCAGCAGCACCAGCCGCAGCGGGTCACCCATGGCCCCGGACCAGTGCGCCGCGGTTCCCGTACTCGCGGATTCGGGTGTGCTCACAGCCCGGATTCCTTGGTGCGCACCAGGATCGCGCCGCATTCTTCGCAGCGGCACACCTGGTCGGCCGCGGCGTCACGCAGTTCGGCGAGCGCAGTGCGGTCCAGTTCGAGCCGGCAGGCGCCACAGCGTTTGGCGCGCAGCATGGCCGCTCCGATCCCCCGCTGCGCGCGCACCTTCTCGTACAGCGTGACCAGTTCCGCGGGCAGTTCACCGAGCAGCTGCTCGCGGTCCTCGTCGCGGCGCGCCTGTTTGGTGTCCAGTTCCTCGAGCGCGGTGTCCCTGCGTTCGTTCGCCTTGCCGATGTCCTCCTCGGTCGCGGTCAGCTGGGCCTGGCTGTGCTTGACGTCGGCTTCGACGGCCTCGCGGCGTTCCATGAGCTCGAGCAGATCGTCCTCGAGCGCGGACTGGCGGCGGTGCAACGTTTCCAGTTCGTGTTCCAGATCCGTCTGCTGTTTTCCGGGAAGCCCGGAATCGAGCAGTTTGCGGTCCCGTTCCTCGCGGGCGCGCACGCTGTCGATGTCCTTCTCCTGCCGGGCAGAATCCGCGTCGAGATCGGAAAGCGCCGTCTCAGCCTTGATCACGGCATCCCGGCGCTCGCGCAGGGTCGTCTCCAGTTCGCTGAGCGCCTCGAGCTCGGGCAGGTTTCGCCTGCGGTGCTCGATACGGCCGAGTTCGGCGTCGGTCTCGGCCAGATCAAGCAGCCGGGCCTGCACCGCTGGGTCAACCTTCACCGTGTCGCCTCCTGTATGCCGTGTGTCGTCCATGGGTCCGTCCGCAGTCCGGACACCAGGGTCTCGACCGTACCCGCCGCAGCGTCGCGGATGACGTCGGCCGCCTGTGCGCACCACGGCCACTCGCTGGCCCAGTGCGCCACGTCGACGAGCGCGGGCGCCCCGGGAACCGCGAGGTGCTCGGCGACCGGGTGGTGACGCAGGTCCGCGGTCACATAGGCGTCCACCCCGAGCTTGCTGGCCAGCCCGAGATACGAGTCCCCTGCGCCACCGGAGACCGCGACGGTGCGGATGGGCCGTTCCGGGTCCCCCGCCCCGCGCACGCCCCAGGCGGTGGCGGGCAGGGCGGCTCCGATCCGCCGCACGAAGGCGGCGAACGGCTCCGGTTCGGCGAGCGTGCCGATCCGCCCGATCCCGGTGCGGCCGTTCTCCTGCGCGGCGAGCGGACCGGTCACCCGCAGCCCGAGCGCGGCGGCGAGCGCGTCCGAGACACCGGGATCGGCCGCGTCGGCGTTCGTGTGCGCGCAGTAGAGCGCGACACCCGCACGGATCAACCGGTGCACCAGCGCGCCCTTGGGGTCGTCCGCGGGCACCCCGTGCACCCCGCGCAGCAGCAGCGGATGATGCGCCACGAGCAGTCCGGCCCCGCGCTCGATCGCCTCCTCGACGGTCTCGGCGACCGGATCCACGCAAACCAGGGCGCGCTCGATCTCGGCGCCCGGATCACCGCACACCAGCCCGACCGCGTCCCAGGATTCGGCGAGTTCGGGCGGATAGGCCCGTTCGAGCGCGCTGATCACCTCGGCGAGTAACGGCACAGTTCCTCCTCCATGGCCTCGAGAAGCCGGGACGCGAGTGCCCGCTCGCGCACGGCGATACGCAGGTGATCCGGGCCGAGACCCGGGAAGGTGTCGCAGCGGCGCACCGCGATCCCCTTGTCCCGCAAGGAAAGCCGCATCCGTTCCCCGTCCGGGACGCGTAGTAGCAGGAAGGGGGCCACACCGGGCTCGCAGACCTGCACTCCGAGTTCGGTCAGCCGGGCGGTGAGCCATTCCCGCTCCGCGGTGATCTCCCGTGCCTCGAGCTCGGCCGCGCGGACCGCCCGTTCGCTCGCGCATTCGGCGATGGCGGCCAGGCCCAGCGTTCCGACCGGCCACTGTGGACGGTGCGCGTGCAACCGGGCGAGCAGTTCCGATTCGCCGAGCAGATACCCGGCCCGCAGCCCGGCGATGGCGAAGGTCTTGGTGAGGCTGCGCACCACGAGCACCCCGGGAATGCCTTGCGCGGCAACCGATCCCGGTTCCCCTTCGACGGCGTCCGCGAACGCCTCGTCCACCACGAGCAGCCTCCCGGGCCGGGCGAGCTCGGCCACGTCGTGGTGCAGCCGCCCGGTCGGATTGGTCGGGTTGCCGAGTATGACCAGGTCGGCCTCGTCCGGGATCAGGTCGGGACGCAGCGCGAAGCCCTCGGACTCCTCGAGCACGACCCGGTGCACCGGGATGTCCGCGGCCCGCAGGGCCGCCTCCGGTTCGGTGAACGAGGGATGCACGACCACGGCGTGCCGCGGATGCAGCCGGGGCAGCAGCGCGAAGGCCTCCGCCGCCCCGGACAGCGGCAGCACCTCCTCCGGTTCCCTGCCGTGCCGCGCGGCCACCGCGACACGGGCCGCTTCCTCGTACCGCGCCGAGGGGTAGCGCGCGAGACCGGGCAGTTCGGCGGCGAGCCGGTCGAGCAGCCAGCGCGGCGGTTCGGTGGCACGCACATTGACCGCGAAATCGAGCAGGCCGGGCTCGGCCTCGGCATCCCCGTGGTGCCGCAGTGGGTCGGCGGGCGCGGATTCCCGGATTTCGCGAGTCATAGGAGCCTCAGTCTAGGTAACCCCGCACCATCCGCTGAGACGGCGGCGGCGCGAACGCGGAGACGGCTACCGTGACTGCCATGACGACACCATTCGACGAAGCCACCCGTACGCTGCTCGACGGCCGGATCTTCCCGAGCGTGGCCACCCTCGGACCCGATGGCGCGCCCCGGTCCTCGGTGGTGTGGGCGCGCCGTGACGGCGACACGGTCGTGTTCGTCACCGGCCGCGACGCGCGCAAGGGCCGCGATCTCGCCCGCGATCCGCGGATCAGCCTCGCGGTCACCGATGCCGAGGATCCGTACAAGGCGGTGGAGATCCGCGGAACGGCGAAGCTGACCGAACAAGGAGCCGATCAGCTGATCGCCGAGCTGGCGCACAGCTACACCGGCAAGGACTATCCGACCGACGGCGCCGCGCTGGTCACGGTGCGCATCTTCCCGGAGAAAGTCGTCAAGTTCGGGTTCTAGGCGGGACACCGCACACTCACGGTTCCGCGACCGCGGTCGGGGCGAGCTCCTCGAGCATCTCCACGGCGGCCGCGACTCCCGGGTGCCCGCGCGCTCCCCTGCGGGTGGCGGTGAGCAGTTTGCGGCTGGGGTTGCCCGCGCACGGCACGCGAACCACGGGCAGGTGCGGCGGGATGTGCACCATGCGCGGTACGAGCGCCACACCGAGACCGTTCGCGACCAGTGCCCCGGTGGCGAACCATTCCACGGCCTCGTGCGCGATCGTCGGGGTGAACCCGGCCGCCGTGCACGCCGCGAGCGTCTGGGCCCGGCACGGCACGACCTCGGGCGGCACGATCCAGTCCTCGTCGGCCAACTCGATCAGGTCGATCCGGTCCCGCCCGGCCACCGCGTGATCGGCGCGCACCACGAGGTCGAACGGGTCGTCGAGCAGCGGGCGCTGATCGAACCGCGGATCCCCCAGCGTGGGATTGTCCGGGGTCATCTCCACCACACCGAGCTCGACCACACCCTCGAAGAGCAGGTTGAAGGTCTCGTGCACCGGGTCCTCACGCAGCCGCACCTGCAGCCGCGGATGCCGTTCGCGCAGCCGCGCGCAGGCGGGCGCGAGCAGGCTGGACAGCGCGGTGGGAAACGCGGAGAGCCGCAGCAGTCCGGCCGCCTCCTGCCATTCGGAGTGCAGTTCGATCTCCGCCCGTTCCCACCGTTCGTGGATCGCATCGGCGTGCGCGAGCAGGCTGAGCGCGCTCGGGGTGAGCCGGACCTTGCGCCCCGCGGGCTCCAGCAGGGTCACCCCGAGCTCCCTGCCGAGCTGGCGGATCTGCTGCGAGGCAGCCGAGGGCGTGAAGTGCAAGGCATGCGCGGCCGCGGTCACCGAGCCGTAGTGGTCGACCGCGCGCAGCACGTGCAACCTGCGCAAATCGATCATGTAGCCGATGCTTCACGGTACTGACAAAAAAGTCAACCTGGACGTTCACGGTCTGCGGGCACAGTCTGAAGGCATGAGTACCGTCCTCGCCGTCTTCGCGATCGAAACACTGCTCGGCCTCGCGCTCGCCGCCCTCGCGGTCCGCTGGGCACGGGCCTGGGCGGACAAACCGACGCGCGCGCAGCGCAGGCTGGCTCGTGCGGCCCGGATCCGCCCGGGCGTGGACCTGGTCGAGCCCTGCATGATGGGCGATCGCCGGTAGCGGAGCCGAGCGTCCGTGCGCTCCCGCCGGTATCCATCCGGTGCCTCCGTACCCGGCAAGTGCCTTCTTCACACGAGAAGCCGGGGCGAGCAGGATCGGAGTCATGATCCTGGTCACCGGAGCGACCGGAAAAGTCGGCGCGGAAGCGGTCCGGATGCTCGCCGCGCGGCAGCACCCCACGCGTGCGCTGGTCCGCGATCCGTCCCGCGCGAGCTACGAGGAGGCGGCGGAGGTCGACATCGCCGTCGGTGACTTCGACCGGCCCGAGACCCTCGACGCGGCCATGCGCGGCGTCGACACCGTCCTGCTCGTCACCCCGTCCCGGCCGGATCAGGAGATCGCGGTCATCGACAGCGCCGTCGGCAACGGGGTGACGCACCTGGTCAAGGTCACCAATCACAAGGCCGCGGCCGACTCCCCGGTCGAGCGCCGCCGCGACCACGCGCGGATCGAGGCACACCTGGCCTCGACCGGGCTCGCGTACACGCTGCTCGCCCCGAACCTGTTCATGCAGAACCTGTTCGCCATCGCACCGACGATCGGGCAGACGGCCGGATTCACGATGTCGGCAGGCGACGGCCGGTTCGCGATGGTCGACGCCCGCGATGTCGGTGCCACCGCGGCGGCGTGCGCCGCCACGCCGGAAAAGCACGCGGGCCGGACCTATCTGCTCACCGGCCCCGAACTGATCGGCTACACCGAGGTCGCCGAGGAGCTGACCCACGCGCTGGGCCGGGAGATCGAGTACCGCCGCATCTCCCCCGCGCAGCACCGCGAGGCGATGATCGAGGCGGGCGTTCCCGAGGCCGTCGCGAGCTCCAACGCTCAGGTGTTCGGCCTGATCGCCGACGGCGATGCGGCGTGGCGCACCGATGACGTCGCCGCCATCACCGGAACCCCGCCACGCAGCCTGCGCGCCTTCCTCACCGAGAACCTCGCCGCCTTCCGCTGAGCGGTTCCCGGATCCCGGTGCTCAGTGGAAGAAGTGCCGGGTTCCGGTGAAGTACATCGTGATCCCCGCCTTGCGCGCGGCCTCGATGACCGCCTCATCGCGTACCGAGCCGCCCGGCTGCACCACCGCGCGCACCCCGGCCTCGGTGAGCACCTCGAGCCCATCCGGGAAGGGGAAGAACGCGTCCGAGGCGGCGACCGAGCCGTTGACCCGTTCCCCCGCGCGCTGCACCGCGAGCCGCGCGGAGTCGACGCGGTTGACCTGTCCCATGCCGACACCGACGGTGGCCCGGTCGGCGGCGAGCAGGATGGCGTTCGACTTCACCGCACGCACCCCGCGCCAGGCGAACTCGAGATCGGCAAGGGTGGCCGCGTCCACGGCCTCCCCACAGGCGAGCGTCCAGTCCTTCGCCGTGTCCCCCTCCGCGTCGATCGCGTCGGCCGACTGCACGAGCAGCCCACCGGAGATGCGCCGCTGCTCGGCGGCCAGCGGGCTCCGGGTGGCGCGCAGTATGCGGATGTTCTTCTTGCGGGACAACACATCCACCGCACCCTCGGCATAGGAAGGCGCGACGATGACCTCGGTGAAGATCTCGGCGACCTGTTCGGCGAGCGCCACGCTCACCTCGCCGTTGACCGCGATCACTCCGCCGAAGGCCGAGGTCGGATCGCAGGCGTGCGCCTTGCGGTGCGCCTCGGCGAGGTCCTCGGCGACGGCGATACCGCACGGGTTGGCGTGCTTGATGATCGCCACGCACGGGTCCGCGTGGTCGAAGGCGGCGCGCCAGGCGGCGTCGGCGTCCACGTAGTTGTTGTAGGACATCTCTTTGCCGTGCCACTGTTCCGCACCGGCGAGACCGGACCCGCTGCCATCGGTGTAGAGCGCGGCAGCCTGGTGCGGGTTCTCCCCGTACCGCAGTTCGGCGCTGCGCTGCCAGGTCGCCCCGGTCCACGAGTCGTCCTCGAGGACCTGGCCGAACCAGTTCGCGACCGCCACGTCATAGGAGGCGGTGTGCCGGTACGCGTCCGCGGCCAGCGCCCGGCGCTCCTCGAAGGAGAATCCGCCCGCGCGCACCCGGTCCAGCACCCAGTCGTAGCGCCCCGGATCGACCACGACGGCGACGTTGCGGTGGTTCTTCGCGGCGGCGCGCACCATGGCCGGACCACCGATGTCGATCTGCTCCACGCAGTCCTGCTCGCCCGCCCCGGAGGCCACGGTCTCGGCGAACGGGTAGAGGTTCACCACGAGCAGTTCGAAGGCGGCGATGTCCAGGCGCTCGAGCTGTTCGCGGTGCGCGGCCTCGGTGGTGTCGGCGAGCAGCCCGGCGTGCACCCGCGGATGCAGGGTCTTGACCCGGCCGTCGAAGCTCTCCGGGAAACCGGTCAGCTCCTCGACCTTGGTGACCGGGACGCCCGCGTCGGCGATGGTGCGCGCGGTGCCCCCGGTCGAGACGATCTCCACACCGGCGGCGTGCAGTCCGGTCGCCAGCTCGAGCAGTCCGCGCTTGTCGGAGACCCCGATCAGCGCGCGCCGTACTTCGGTCACGGGAATTCCACCCTTCGTCCCTTGATCGTGCAGCCTTCGTGCACGAGTCGTGTCACGGTCGCCACGAGCAGCCGCCGTTCGGCGGCCTTGATCCGGTCGTGCAAGGTCTGTTCGTCATCGCCGGGTGCGATCGGGACGGGTTCCTGCGCGAGGATCGGACCGGTGTCGGTTCCGCCGTCGACGAGGTGCACCGTCGAGCCCGTCACCCGCACACCGTAGTCGAGCGCCTCGCGCACCGCGTGCGCACCGGGGAAGGCGGGCAGCAGCGCCGGATGCGTGTTGATCACCCGTGGCGCGAACCGGTCGAGGAACACCGACCCGAGGATCTTCATGAACCCGGCCGAGACGATCAGGTCGGGTTCGTGCGCGGCGACCGCCTCGGCCAGCGCGGTGTCCCACCCTTCCCGGCCGTCATGATCGCGGAGCCGGGTCACGAACGTGGGCACCTCCGCCCGCCGCGCCCGCTCCAGGCCCTCGATCCCGGGCCGGTCCGCACCGACCGCGACCACGCGCACCGGAAGGGAGGGGTCGTCGAGCAGCGCCTGCAGCAGAGTTCCCGAACCGGAGACCAGCACGACGACCCGAGCGGTCGGCGGCAGCACGATGGTGCCGTCGGCCAACTGGGTCTGCACGTACCTAACCCTATGTGGTGACCGGGACCGAGCCGAACCGGGTGGCCAGCGCGGCCTCGAGTCCCGCGCGCTCACCCGCCCAGTGCACGTATCCGTCCGGGCGCACAAGCACCGCCTCGGCCTCCAGTTTCGGAGCCTCCTGCGCGGTGAGGGCGACCCATTCTCCGCTCCGCATTCGTTCGAAGGTGCGCCCACCGTCGGCGAGGTCGTAGTCGATCAGCCGCTGCCCGGCGAGTTCGTGCCCGCAGTCGCTCGGGTACCGGATGTCCAGCCCGGAAACCATCCCGGCCAGGTACCGGTTCACCTCGGGGAACTCCATCAGGGTCGTGAAGGTCTCGCGCAGCGCCGTGCCGTCCGGATCCCTGGCGAGCCCGATGAGGATGCCCTGCGCCCTGGTGTTCTGCAGTACTCGCGCACCGACCGGGTGCCGCTCGGCGTGGTAGCTGTCCAGCAGGGTTTCCGGAGCTTCCCCGCGCAGCACCGCGGCGAGCTTCCAGCCGAGATTGACCGCGTCCTGCACGCCGAGGTTGAGCCCCTGACCACCGGCGGGCAGGTGGATGTGGGCCGCGTCGCCCGCGTAGAACACCCGGCCCTCACGGTAGTTCCGCACCTGGCGGTTGGCGTCGGTGAACCGCGAACCGATGAGCAGCTCACCGAGGGTGACCTGATCGCCGTGCACCGCGGCGAGCCCTTCCCGGATCTCCTCCTCGGTGACCGGATCGTCCTTGGCCGCCCGCTGCTGGCGTTCGCCGATGAGCATGATGCGGTACTTGCCGCCGCCGATCGGGTACAGCGGCGTCCAGGTCTCCACGGTTCCGGTGAACGCGCGCATCGACCGGAACTCGCTCGGCAACGTCTCGGCACCACTGGCAAGCGTGATGTCCGCGACCACCGCGCAGGTCCGGGCGTCGCGGCCGTCGAACGGGGTGCCGAGCAGTTTGCGCACCGTGCTGCGCCCGCCGTCCGCGGCGACCAGCCAGCGCGCGGTCACCTCCTCGCCATCGGCCAGCTGCACGGTCACCTCGTCCGGCCCCTGGTCCAGCCCGGTCAGCTCGCGGCCGCGCCGGACCACCTCGGCCACGGCCGCCTCGAGTGCCCGCTCGGTGTCGGTCTGGGCGATGCCGACCTGGTGATCGTGCCGGGTCCGCCAGCCCCCGTACCGCAGCGGTTCGGGCAGCGCGGCGAAGTGCCCGTCCGCGATGTTGCCGAACGACCGCTCCAGCAGCGAATCGAGCAGCCCGCGCATATCGAGCACCTCGGCGGTGCGCGGCTGCAGGTTCAGCGCCTTCGACTGGCTGCTGCGCTCGGTGCTCCGCTCCAGCACGGCCACCGAAACCCCGGCCAGCCGCAGCTCATGGGCGAGCATCAAACCGGTCGGCCCCGCCCCGATGATCGCGACATCCACCTGCATTGCCCCTCCAACATGCCGAACTTAACGTTGTTAAATACACCTTAACGCCGTTAAAGTGGGATCGTCAACCACGATCGGAGTCGGAAGTCATGTCCAGTTCGGCGGCGAAACTCACCCGCGAGCAGATCGTGCGCACGGCACTGCGCCTGCTCGACGAGGTCGGGCTCGAAGGCCTCACCCTGCGCCGCATCGCGACCGAACTCGGCGTGCAGGCGCCCGCCCTGTACTGGCACGTGAAGAACAAGGAGCAGTTGATCGACGAGCTCGCGAGCGCGGTCCTCGACGAAGCGGCCGAGCAGGTCGAATTCGACGCCCCGCACCGGGACTGGCGCACCGAACTGCGGGAGGCCGCGCGGTTCCTGCGCGCGCTGATGCTCGCGCACCGGGACGGGGCCAAGCTGGTCTCCGGCACCTTCTACACCGGAAAGACCTTCACGAGCGCGCCGGACAAACGGATCCTGCCGATCCTGCGGGCCGCCGGATTCGGCACCGAGGACGCCACGGACCTGATCATGGCGATCTACCACTACACGGTCGGCTTCGTCATCGAGGAGCAGGAGGTTTTCCCCACGCCCGGGCAGCGGGATCCGCGCTATGCCATGGAAAAACTCCTCGCCCGCGCCAAACGCGATCCCGCGGCGGTCGAACGGCAATTCTCCGGGGACTCGCTGGAGCACCAGTTCCACTCCGGGATCCGGTTCCTCATCGACGGCGCCGCGGCGCGTATCGCCGAGAATCCGCTACCGCCGGACGCCGAGGCATGATCGGATAGCGCGGTGCGCGTCCTGTTCCTGTGCCTGCTGCTGTGCGCGGCCTCCCTCGCCGCCGGGCCCGCCGCCGGTTCCCCGCGGATCGCCTGCCCGCAGCTCGCGGGCACCGGATTCCCGCAGGCACGCGTGAGCTCGGCGGAGACCGAGGGTTCGTACTGCGTGCTGCGCGGTGTGCTGGAACCGGGCACCCACTTCGAGATCCGGCTGCCCACACACGGCTGGCGTGGCCAGTATCTGCAGCGCGGTTGCGGCGGGCTGTGCGGGCAGATCCCGCTCGAACCGGCGCAGTGTGCGGCACCGGCGAATTCCGGCTTCGCGGTCGCGGCCGATGATCAGGGACACCGTTCGGCGGACCCGTCCGACGGCCGCTGGGGCGCGCACGATCCGGAACTGCGCCGGGTGTTCGGGCTGACCTCGGAGCACAGCACGGCGCGACTGGCCAAAGCGGTGATCGCGCGCTTCTACGGCCGCGCGCCCGCGTACTCCTACTACGAAGGCTGTTCCGGTGGCGGGCGCGAGGCGATGATGCTCGCCCAGCGTTATCCCGATGACTTCGACGGGATCGTGGCCGGTGCCCCGGCGAACAACTGGGCCCCGCTGCTCGGGCTCTACCAGCCCTGGCTGGCCAGGGTGAACACCGACGCGAACGGGCGGGACATCCTCGGCGCGGAGCAACTGCCCGCGCTGCACCGGGCGGTACTCGAAGCCTGCGGGAACGGCAACGGCGGGCTCGGCGTGATCACCGATCCGCGGCACTGCGGCTTCGATCCGGCGAGCCTGGCCTGCGCGCGGGGCACCGACTCCCCCGGCTGCCTCACCCCGGCCCAGGTGCACACGGTGCGCGAGCTCTACCGGGGACCGCGGGACGCGGCCGGGCGGAACCTGTTCGACGGCGGCGAACCCTACGGTTCCGAGCTCGCCTGGCGCGAATGGCTCATCGGTGGCGCGCACAGCACCGCGGCCCGGCTCGGCCTCAACTACCTGAAATACCTTGCCTACCAACACAATCCGCCCGCCGGTTTCGGACTCGCGGACGTGCGGTTCACCGCGGCGGAGTTCACCGCGCTCAACCGGCTCGGCGACCGGATCTACAACGCTAACGACCCGGACCTGTCCCGGTTCCGCGCCCACGGCGGCAAACTGCTGCTCTACCACGGCTGGGCGGACCAGGCGATATCCCCGTGGTCGAGCATCGACTACTACGCCGCACTCGAACGCTCGGCGGGCGGATTCGCCGCGAGTCAACGGTTCTCCCGGTTCTACCTCGTGCCCGGGGCACACCACTGCCTCACCGGGGCGGGCACCAAGGTCGATACGGACTTCCTCAACCCGGTCGTCGACTGGGTACAGCACGCCAAGGCCCCGGAGGCGATCCGCACCCCGATCGTGCGCGACTCGGACGGGGCGCAGCTGGTGGACCAGACGATCCGCCCGCACGACGCGCTCGCCCCCACCTATCCGAACAGGGCGAGCCTGAACACCGGCTACGACTACGTGGGCACCTACCGATAACCGGTGACCTCGGCCGGTCTGCCCGCGTCCTGCGCCTCCGTGACATCACGCCGGCAATCCGGGCTGCTCCCGTCCGGATCGGTGAATCCGTAGACCGTGGCGAGCCCGCCGCTGGACAGCGAATGCCGTTCCACCGCGCGCGATCGGGGTCGGCGGCGAGCGCGGCCACGGCCCTGCCGACGAACGCCGGGGTCTCCGAGATCCCGAAGTGCGGGGACCGTTTCGTGACCTCGACGACCAGTCCGCCCGGCTGCCGCAGCAGCAGCAGAATGGCGCAGTGGCTGGTGATCGCGTGCGCGTCCGCGGCGAGCCGCAGCAGGTGCGGGCCGGCCTCGAGCGAGCACTCCCAGGGCGGTTTGCCCCACTCCATATGGGTCGGCCCGGCGATGTCGTTCACCGGAAGGTGCGGCGCGTCCTGTTCACGTTCGATCCGGGCCACGAGCGCGCGGTCTGCTCGATCGTCCGCGGCCGGTTCATCTCCGAGACGCAACCCTGTCCGGACCGGTGACGTACACGGTCGCGCCCGCGGCACCGCGCCGCACCGCGATCCCCCGCCCCCGCCATGGGCTACTCCGGCCCGGAGTCCGGTTCCTCCTGCACTGGCTCGGCGGGCTCCCCGGCCTCGGCGGACTCCTCGATGTCGTCGAACTCACCGGGGAGATCCGGCTCCTGCTCGTCCTCGGCATCCGGCACGGGACCGGGCACGAGACTCGGGCCCGCGAACCAGGTCACGGCACCACCGACGAGCCCTATCCAGCCGAAAACGGCGAGCGCGAGCCCACCGGCGGGCACCACGACCGGACCGACCGCGCCCGCGCCGAGCGCGCCGCCCGCGAGTGCCGCGAGGACGAGCACGACGACCGCAGCGACGAGCGCGGCGATGGCGATGATGCGCAGCCGCTGTATCGGGGACTCGTCGAGCGTGCGGGCCAGCCAGCCGATCGCGGCACCCGCCGTCAGGGGGAGCGCGAGAAAGACCAGCCACCAGACGGAAAAGTGTTCGGGCAGCGCGGCGAGCAGCGGGATCGGGGGAACCGCGCCACCGTGGAATCCGACCGGGCTCGCGGAATACGTGCCGAGCGAGAATCCGGGCCCCGCGGCGAAGGACAGTCCCCCGATCGCCGCGTTGGGCAGATATCCAAGGCACAGCAGCAGCATGCCGAAGCCGCTTCCCGCGCCAGGTGCGGCGAGTTCGAACAGGCTCTTCCCGGTCCCCGCGCACACCAGGGAAGCGAGCGCGAAGGTCACCGCGCCCGTGGCGAACAGCCCGAACACCGCGAGGATGCCCAGCCGCACCCCGTGGGTGCCCAGCGGGCCGAGCCGGTCCCGGATCAGGTCCAGGATCCCGCTGTCCCACAGCACCCCGAACAGCGCGGCGAGGCCACCGAGCACGGCACAGGCGAGGAAGGCCGCCACCGGGGAGGCACCGCCGACGCATCCGGCGATCACCGCGCCGACGATCGCGTTCGCCCCGGCCATCGTCGCGCATACCACGCCACCGTGCGCGGGATCGCGGGTTTCCCTGCGGCGCACCGTGGTCCGGGCCGCCCGGGCGAGGAACCAGCCGAACAGCAGGGTCAGGGCGAGCGGGAGGACGCCGAGCTCGGCGCCGGAGAGGGTGAGCGGGACGTGGTTCGCGCCGAGCCAGACCAGTAGCGCGGACCCGAAGCTCAACCCGGCCGAGAACGGGGCGTTCGGCGCGGCCGCGAGCACCACCGCGACGATCGCGGCGCACACCGCGTACCCGGCGAGCAGGGCACCGAGGTAGGCGAGCCCCGCGGAACGGATCAGCACCGGGATCGAGGGACGCGGGGCGCGCAACAGCTCATCGGGCCGGTTCGCCGTGCGGCGTGCCCGCGCTACTCCGGTTTCTCGCTCGATGGTCGCCCGTGACATGGGTCAACTATGCCCGCGGACCGTCAGTGGCCCGCCGTGCCACGCCGGGCACGGCGGCGCCGCATCGGGTGAACCTGTGACCGAGGATCAACCGTTCGTGTTCGGCGGGCTGAACTGCTTGGTGCCGCTGTCCCCCGCGACCGGTGGGAAGGCACCCGATTCGAACAGGTTCGGGTCGAAGTTCCCGACTCCCTGCTGCTGGGCCGGCTGCTGCTGGGGCTGTGCGGTTGCGGGCGGCTGCTGGCCGGCCTGCGGCTGCTGGTATGCGGCGTTCGGCTGGGTCGTGCCCTGCCACGGCTGGGCCTGCTGGGCGGCGGGCGCGACCGGCTGGGCGGGCCGGGCCGGGCGCGGCGGCGGCATCGTGACCAGGCCGTACTCGAAGAGCACCGCGCCGACCCCGGCGAAGAGCTGGAGCACGACCAGGATGAACGAGACCACGCCGATCGCGTCTCCGCCGAAACCGGTGTTCACCGCGGCAGTGATGGCGAGCAGGCCACCGACCGCGGCAGCGGAACCGGCGAACGGCAACACCTTCGGGGCCTTGTCCTCACCGGGCAGCAGCACGAGCAGGCCGAGCACCGCCGCGCCGAGGGTGAACGCGAGGCTGATCGGCGCACCGCCGAACAGCGAGAGGATCCAGGCGAGCAGCCCGGTCACGACCGTGGCCAGCGCGAGCCAGGTGGACATCTGCAGCGAGGCGAACGGGCTCGGCGCCGCGGGCTTGCGGTAGTCGGCGGGCTGCGGCGGAACCCGCGGCGACTGCTGTTGCTGCTGTTGCTGTTGTGGCTGCTGTTGTGGCTGCTGTTGCGGTTGCTGTTGTGGCTGCTGTTGCCATGGCGGCACCTGGCCGGACTGTCCCGGCGGGAAACCGGGCTGCTGCTGGAACGGGCCGGAAGCCGACTGGTTCTGCGGGTACTGGCCCTGCCCCTGCTCGGCCGGGTTGAAGGTCATGGTCTCTGCTCCGGTTTTCGGCTCGATCGCCTGTCGTTTACGGGTGACACGGTAGCTGGCCCGGCGGCATTCGTGCTCGGGCGCGCCACAATCGCCCGAACGGCCATGGGTCCGTACGACACAACGGCCGGGCACCGCTGTGGGTGCCCGGCCGCCGCGGAAAATTCCGGGAATTCCCAGACGCGTTCTTTACTTGCCCTGCATGATCTCGCGCATGAGCAGCGCGGTCTCGGACGGCGTCTTGCCGACCTTGACCCCGGCCTCCTCCAGCGCTTCTTTCTTCGCCTGGGCGGTACCGGAGGAACCGGACACGATCGCGCCCGCGTGCCCCATGGTCTTGCCCTCCGGAGCGGTGAACCCGGCGACGTAACCGACGACCGGCTTGCTCACGTTGGCCTTGATGTACTCACCGGCGCGCTCCTCGGCGTCCCCGCCGATCTCGCCGATCATCACGATGGCTTCGGTCTCCGGGTCGTTCTGGAAGGCCTCGAGCGCGTCGATGTGCGTGGTCCCGATGACCGGGTCCCCGCCGATGCCGATCGCGGTGGAGAAGCCGATGTCCCGCAGCTCGTACATCATCTGGTAGGTCAGGGTGCCGGACTTGGAGACGAGCCCGATCTTGCCGCCGCCGGTGATGTCCGAGGGGATGATGCCCGCGTTGGACTCGCCGGGGGTGATGATGCCGGGGCAGTTCGGGCCGATGATCCGGGTTTTGTTGCCCTTCGCCACCGCGTGCGCCCAGAAGTAGGCGGAGTCGTGCACCGGGACGCCCTCGGTGATCACCACGGCGAGCGGGATCTCCGCGTCGATCGCCTCGATGACCGCGTCCTTGGTGAACTTCGCGGGCACGAACAGCACCGAGACGTTCGCCCCGGTCTCCTTCATGGCCTCTTCCACGGTGCCGAACACCGGGAGATCCTTGCCCTCGATGGTGACGCTGGTGCCCGCCTTGCGCGCGTTCACCCCGCCGACCACGTTGGAGCCCGAGCGCAGCATCTTGGTGGCGTGCTTGGTGCCCTCCGAGCCGGTCAGGCCCTGGACGATGATCTTGGAGTCTTCGTTGAGGAAAATAGACATGTTCACGCACCTGCCGCGGCGAGCTCGGCGGCCTTGTCGGCCGCGTTGTCCATGGTGTCGACGACGGTGACGAGCGGGTGGTTGGCCTCGGCGAGGATGCGCCGGCCCTCCTCCACGTTGTTCCCGTCGAGCCGGACGACGAGCGGCTTGGTCGCCTCGTCGCCGAGGATCTTCAGCGCTTCGACGATGCCGTTGGCGACCGCGTCACAGGCGGTGATGCCGCCGAACACGTTCACGAACACCGAGCGCACGTCCTGGTCGCCGAGGATGACGTCCAGACCGGCCGCCATGACCTCGGCCGAGGCCCCGCCGCCGATGTCGAGGAAGTTCGCCGGCTTGACCCCGGAGTGCTTCTCCCCCGCGTACGCGACGACATCCAGGGTGGACATGACCAGCCCCGCGCCGTTGCCGATGATCCCGACCTGGCCCTCGAGCTTGACGTAGTTGAGGTCCTTCGCCTTGGCCTTGGCCTCCAGCGGGTCCTCGGCCTGCTTGTCCACGAGCTCGCCGTGCGCCTCGTGCCGGAATCCGGCGTTCTCGTCCAGGGTGACCTTGCCGTCCAGGGCGATCACCTTGTCCTGCGGGTCCCGCACCAGCGGGTTCACCTCGACCAGGCTCGCGTCCTCCGCGGTGAAGGTGTCCCACAGCTTGACGACGACCTCGGCGGCCTCGTCCAGCACGGCCGCCGGGAACTTGCCCTGCTTGAGGATCTCGGTCGCCTTGGCCTTGTCCACGCCCTCGATCGGGTCGACGGCCACCCTGGCGAGCGCATCCGGGCGCTCGACGGCGAGCTGCTCGATCTCCACGCCGCCCTCGGCCGAGGCCATCGCCAGGAAGGTGCGGTTCGACCTGTCGAGCAAGAACGAGAAGTAGTACTCCTCGGAGATGTCCGAGGCCGCGGTCACCAGCACCCGGTGCACGGTGTGGCCCTTGATGTCCATACCGAGGATGGCCTTGGCCTTCTCCTCGGCCTCCGCCGGGTTCTCGGCGAGCTTCACACCGCCCGCCTTGCCCCGGCCACCGGTTTTGACCTGCGCCTTCACCACGACCTGGCCGCCGATACGCTCGGCGACCGCCCGCGCCTCGGCCGGCGTGGTCGCTACCTCGCCCGGAAGGACCGGGACCTGATGCGCGGCGAAGAGGTCCTTCGCCTGGTACTCATAAAGATCCACTGATGAGTCTCCTGCTCTGAGTCGTCTGCTCGAAGCTCAGGGTTCACTGATCGTCAGGCCCACGCTTGGGCATGGATTCCGGCGATCTGCTGACAGACGGCTTCGACCCTAGTCACTGCGAGGTCATCGGCGCACATCAGGGCTGGTGAACTCGATCACGGGAAGGGTTAAGAGCCAGTGAGGATTCTCTCAGCGAGGCGTTCAGCGGCTTCCGAAGGCGTGCAACGACGCGCGAACGGCGCTCAGGCCTGCGCGCCCGCCTCCGCACCGCGCACGTTCTCCCGCACCCAGTCCACGATCTCGGCGGTGGGCGCGCCCGGGGTGAACACCTTCGCCACACCGAGTTCGGCGAGCTGCGGCAGATCGTCGTCCGGGATGATCCCGCCGCCGAACACCACCACGTCCTCGGCGCCCTGTTCCTTGAGCAGTTCCACGACCTTGGCGAACTGGGTCATGTGCGCCCCGGAGAGCACCGAGAGCCCGACCGCGTCCGCGTCCTCCTGCAGTGCGGTGGCCACGACCTGCTCCGGGGTCTGGTGCAGCCCGGTGTAGACGACCTCCATACCGGCGTCCCGCAGCGCACGGGCGACCACCTTGGCGCCCCTGTCATGGCCGTCGAGGCCGGGTTTGGCGACGACGACGCGAATCCGACCAGTCATGCCGGGGAGCTTACCCGTCCGCGCACCGGCGCGGCGACCGTACTCAGCAGCGCACCGACGGCGAACACGAGCACCGCGAGCAGGCAGGCCCAGAAACCGAAGCCGATCGCCGGGTCGTTCACGATGCCCTCGCCCATCGGGTATTCGAGCGCCCGCACCACGAACACCAGCGCGGAACCGGTCAGCAGCGCGGCGGCCCGCTGCGGCCTGCCGTACCCGGCCAGGATCACCGCGACGAGCACCGCGAGCAGGGCGAGGACCATCCCCCATGAGCTGATCCGGAAATCGGTGACCAGACCGGCGGGCAGATAGTCGCGCCCGGTGAGCACCGGGAACGCGAAGCCGAGCAGGCCCGCGAGGAATCCGAGGATCCCGGTGCCGAGCACGAGCGGATTGACCGAACGCCTGCTCATGTCCACGTCATCGCGCTCGATCCCGCCGACGAAGGCCGCCGCGATGACCGCGACCACGATCGCGAGCAGCGCGACCACCAGCAGCCACACCCAGCCGGTGACCCCGATGCCGAGGTCGACCACGCTGGTCGCGGTGGAGATCCCGTCCGCGGCCGCGGCGAGGGCGAGCGGCAGCGCGACGGCCGCCACCTCGAAGACGGGCCGGGCCCAGGCCGCGCACGCCGGGATGAGCAGGGCCAGCGAGGCGAGCGCGACCACGATGGCCGCGGGCAGCAGGATGGTGTGCGCGGTCGTGTCCAGCTCGGCGAACATCGGCGGCAGATCGAGCACCGGGACCGCCGTGGCCAGCGCGGCGCACGCCGCGGCGAGCAGTCCGCCGATCCCCGCCGTGACCAGCAGCCTGCGCTGGCCGGGCAGTTCGGCCCCGCGCCCCGGCGCACGCTCCGCGCGCGGGGTGCGCAGTCCACGAATCCCGATCGAGAGCAGCGCCAGCACGCACAGCAGGTAGACGAACTGGTACCACTCCGGGCTCAGCCCGTCCACCGCGAAACCGGCCACGAACTGGGGCACGGCGAACTGCGCGAACCCGAGCGCCGCACCGAAGGCCATCCCCGCGCCGAACAGCCGCGATCGCGCGAACGCACCGAGGATCGGGGCCAGCGTCACCCCGAGCACGAGCACGACGATGCCGGCCGCTTCCAGTGCCGGCCGGTCCAGCAGCGTGTTCGCCGGGATACGCGGATCGGTCGAGGCGAACGGGGCGGCGAGCAGGAACCCGCCGAGAATGACCAGGCCGAGGATCACCGCCTGTACGGTGACCCGTTGCGGCGAATCGCGGCCGTCCGGTTCCCGGTCGTTCTCCTGCCCGGCGAGCGGGACCAGCATCAGCCCGGCGATGATCGCGAGCACCGAGCCGCCGAGCAGCAGCCAGCTGCCCGCCGTGGGATGCAGGATGACCAGGCTTTCCTCGCGCAGCAGTTCCGGGCGCAGCGTCGCGTTCGGCGCGGTGAGCAGCTGCGCCCCGCTGATCAGCTGACCGAAGGCGAGCATCCCGGCCCCGGTCAGCAGGCCGGCCGCAACAGCCGGTCTGCCCGTCGCGAGGAACCCGAGCGCGGTGAGCGCGGGCAGCGCGAACAGCACCACGAGCAGCACCGACGAGGCGAACCCCGGCGGGGCGGCCGGCGTGGTGAGCCCACTGCCGAGTCCGACGGCCGCGAGGACCACCCCGGCGACGGAGAGTACGAGCGCGAACACCACTCGCGCGGGCACGGCGCGCGGCGGGGCGCTCATCGGGTATTTCACGGAACGGGACACCGTGCAAGACGGTAGCAACCCCGGCAGCCGCCCGCGGCCGCTGCCGGTTTCCGACACGCTCGGAGGTGGGGGGTGTTGGCGGGTACGTCCGGTTTCCGCTACTGTGCCCTCCGTCCGTTGTCACGGCTTGATCACTTGTACCGCTGCGGGAATGGGTCACCTCCCCGAACAGGACCCACCGAGTTCCCCGACTCGGTTCCCGAGGCACGACGCGGTCGCGATCAGGCTCCCCGAACACGGAGGAACGTGTTGGCCAGGCACAGTAGCTCTGGTGAACGCGGCGCTGCCTGCCCCGAGGCCGCGCCGCTCGGATTGACAGCGCCGCTTGGCACAGAAGAGGCGCTCACTCCCGCACCACGCCGATCCACGAGCACCACCAAGGGGCGGATCATGATCGCCGCCTTCGCCGCGGGCGCGTTCGCCGCGGCGGGCGCCGGCCAGGCATGGCAGTCCGGATCCGAGGACGCCCAGGCCGGTAAGGCGAGCATGAACCTCTCGCCCCGCGCACTGCACCAGCCCCTCGCCGAGGGCGCGAACGCCATGGGCGGCGGTGAACCGACCTCCCCGGACCTGCTGCTCACCGCGCGGGACACCAGCGCATCCGCGGCGGCCGCGCAGGTCCGGGACAACCAGCGCGCCATCTCCGCGGTCGAGGCCGAGCATGCAGAGGCGAACCGGCCGAAGTACGTCAAGCCCGCCGACGGCCGGTTCACCTCCGGTTTCGAGGCGCGCTGGGGCACCTTCCACTACGGCATCGATCTCGCCGCCGCCCCGCATTCGCCGATCTACGCCGCCGCGGACGGCGAGGTCATCGAAGCCGGCCCGGCGAGCGGTTTCGGCCTCTGGGTGCGCGAGCGGCTCGACGACGGCACGATCCTCGTCTACGGGCACATGTACGACTTCTCGGTGCACCCCGGCCACCGGGTCAAGGCCGGGGAACAGATCGCCCGGGTCGGTATGCGCGGCGAGTCCACCGGATACCACTGCCACTTCGAGGTGTGGAACCCGAGCGGGAAGAAGATCGACCCGCGGCCTTGGCTCGCCGAGCACGGCGTGCACGTCTGAGCCAGGGCAGCACTGAGCACGCCGCTCAGTGCCGGGCCGGTGGTTGCCGGTTCCCGTGTTTGCCCGGTGCCGCGCTTCCGGTGTATTCGCCGAGGTCGGAGACGAGTCCGGCGATGTCGGGTTGGGCTTCGAACCGGCGCCGGTGAATCTCGGCGATCTTGGCGCCGATCTCCGGATCCGGGTCGTCGGTGATGTCGTAGGAGACGAAGGTGTCGATGAGGGGCAACCCGGCGCGATCCATCGCGAGGTGCGCGGGGTGGTTCATGTATTCCGCGTAGCCTTCGATGTCTTCGAGCACGGTGACCGCGCCGTAGTCGTATTCCCCGCCGAACTCGGCGCCGACGATACGGGATCTGATGGCCGGGATGGCCTGGCTGTGCCTGCCCATTTGGTCGAGTGCGGCTGCCTTGGCCTGCTCGGAGATTCCGGGTTTCGTGGTGAACCGGATGCAGTGGTAGATCATGGACGGACCCTTCGGTGCGGGTTGTTCGTGCCGGTATTCAGGCGGGGAGGAAGGCGCTGGCGTAGTCGCGGGCGAACTCGGTGACATCGCGGGCGGGGTGCCCGGTGAGTTCGGGGACGGCGGTGTGCACCTGGTCGGCTTCGCCGCGGGCGTAGTGCGCGTAGTCCTCGACGAGGCCCTCGAGCTGCCATGCCGGGAGCACCCCGGCGAGCGCTGCGGTGAACTGCTCGGCGGGGGCATCGAGGAAGGTGATGTCCCTGCCGGTCTCCGCGGAGAGCGCGGCGGCGATCTCGTCGTGGGTCACGGCGCGGGGCCCGGTCAGCGTGTAGGTGCGGCCGGTGTGTCCTGGGCTGGTCAGTACGGTCGCGGCGGCGTCGGCGATGTCTCTGGTGTCGATGGCGCTGACGGCGGCCTCGCCGATGGGCGCGGCGAACCAGCCCGCGGCGATGGTGCCCGCGAAGCCGAGCAGCGCCTGCAGGTAGAGGTTGGGGCGCAGCACGGAGTGGTCGAGACCGATCTCGGCCAGGTGTGCTTCGACTTCGGCGTGCCAGCGCAGGAACCGCACCGGCGAGTCGGCGCGCGCCGCGTACTGGGAGAGCAGCACGAGCCGGTCCACCCCGGCCTGCCGCGCCAGGTCGGCGAACCGTATCTGCAGCGCGGCCGCGTCGGGTTCCGATGGGCTGTTGAGAAAAGCGGCGTCGACACCGTTCAACGCGGCGGCTACCGATTCCGGGTCCCGCAGGTCGGCTATGACGTTCTGCAGGCCGGGGATACCGCGATCGGCTTCGCGGGTCATGGCGCGGACGGTGACACCGCGTGCTTGCAGCGCGGGGACGAGTGCGGACCCGACGGTTCCGGTCGCACCGGTGACGAGCACGGTGAAGTCGTTCATGGGACGTCCTTTCGGAGTTGTTCCAGGGTTGTCGCTGCCGGGGTTGTCACTGCCAGGGTTTGTCGCCGGGCCGGTCCCCGGCGGGGTCTTCTCGGGGCAGCGCGTGGTGACCGGGGCCGGTGCCGTCCTGGCGGAAGGGATGAGGGACAGCAGGAGGGCGATGAGGATGAAGGCGGACTCGCCGAGGAACGCGGTGGTGAACCCGATGCCGCCGCTCGTACCCGCGGTGCCGATGGCGATCCCGGCCAGCGCGGCGAGCCCGACCGCGCCACCGAGCTGCTGTGCGGCGTTGATCAGCCCGCTGAGCAGTCCCGATTCACCTTCGGCGCTGTTGCGCACGCCCATGGCGGTAGCGTTCACGAGGCCGAGCCCCATACCGGCGCCGATCAGCAGGAACGCGCCGAGCAGGCTGACCGAGAACCCGCTCGTGGTCGGGTCGAGCACCAACCACACGAACCCGGCCAGCAGGATGATCAGCGCGAGCGGAAGCGCGCGGGTCAGGCCGATGCGCTTGGCCACCAGTGGCGCGACGACGCTGCCCACGATGATCATCCCGGCCAGGGGCAGCTGGGCCATCCCCGTCCCGAGCGGGCTCATCCCGAGCACATCCTGCTGATATTGCGGCAGGAAGAAGAACAGACCGGTCAGCGTGCCACCGATCAGCAGGACCACGAGATTCGACGTGACCACGGGCTTCTCGGCGAACACGCCGAGCGGAACGAGGGGATGCGCGCAACGCCGCTCGACGAGCACGAACGCGAGCAGGCACACCAGACCGGCCGGGAGGCCGATGAGCGTGACCGGCGAATCCCAGCCGGAATCGGAGGCGGACACCATGCCGAGCGCGAGCGCGGAGATGCCCGCGGTGATGGTGAGCGCACCGAGCGCGTCGAACCGGCCGCCCCGGCCCACGGTCGGCGCGGCCCCGCGCCACGCGATGAGCGCCCCGATGAGACCGAACGGCACGGGGGTCAGGAACAACGCCTGCCAGCCGAGCAACTGGGTCAGCGTGCCACCGAGGAAGACGCCGACGAGGCTGCCCGCTCCCGCGACCGCACCCCAGACACCCATGGCGCGAGTGCGTTCGGCAGGCGTGGGATACAACGTCAGCACGAGCGCGAGCGCGGCGGGCACCACGGCCGCGGCCCCGATCCCCTGCCCGATTCGCCCGGTGATCAACAACCCGCCACTGGTGGCCAGCGCACAGAACGCCGATGCCGCGAGATAGACGGCCATGCCACCGAGGAACACCTTCCGGGCACCGAGCACATCGGCGAGGCGGCCGCCGAGCAACAGCAGACCGGCGAAGGCCACCAGATAGCTGTCCACCACGACCGTGAGGCCGGTGGCCGTGATCCCGAGGCTTGCCCGGATCGTCGGCCCGGCGAGATTCACCATCGAACTGTCGAGGATGACCAGGAACATGGCGGTCGCCAGCCCGCCCATGGTCACCCCGCGCGGCAAACTGGTTCGGACCGTTTCCGACACCGCTTGATCACTCATCACGTCGTCCTGGTCTTGTTGGCATCGGCCGGTTTCCTCATGCCACGAGGATCGCGGGCAGCGGCCGTCCTTCGCGTCCGGAACGACTACGTAGTTCGGGCGTTTCCGGCTACGTAGGCGCAGTAGGGTTCCGGGCATGACCGCAGCGGCGCCGCATTCGCTTGTCGGCAGACACGAGGAAATCGAGCACCTCCGCGCGCTGCTCGATTCCGCCGCCGACGGTGCGGGCGGCGTGCTCGTGCTGCACGGTGAACCGGGCATCGGCAAGAGCGCACTGCTCGAGCAGGCGGCTCGGGCGGCAGGCGAGAAATTCCGGATCATCCGCGCTTCCGGGGCGGAATTCGAGGGCGAGCTGCCGTTCGCGGCGCTGCATCAGCTGTGTGTGCCGGTGCTCGCGCACCTGGACGCGGTGTCGGACCCGTACCGCGACGCACTGCTCGTCGCGTTCGGCTTGGCCGACGGCGCACCGGACAAGTTCCGGGTCGGCCTTGCCGCCCTGGCGCTGCTCGCGGAGGCCGCGGCGCAGCGACCGCTGGTGTGCCTTGTCGATGACGCGCACTGGATGGACACCGCCTCGGCGACAGCGCTGACTTTCCTGACCAGACGCATCGCGGCCGAGCCGATCGCGATGATCTTCGCGGCCCGCGAACAGGACGGCGCTGCGTGGCTCGACGAGCTGCCCGGACTGACCGTCGGCGGCCTGAGCCCGGAGCACGCCCGTGCGCTGCTCGCCGAGGAACGCACCGGGACGATGGACGAGCGGGTGCGCGATCGCCTGCTCGCCGAGGCACGCGGAAACCCGCTCGCGCTCATCGAGTTGCCCAAAGCCGGGGGTTTCGCGCTGCCGACGCCGTCACCGGTCGCCGGGCGGATCGAGCGGAGCTTCCAGACCAGGATGGCGGGACTGCCCGGGGACGCACGACTGTTGCTGATCCTCGCGAGCGCCGATCCGACCGGCGACTCCGGTCTGCTCTGGGCCGCCGCGCGAGGACTGGACATCGATGTCGCCTCGGCGAGCGCCGCCGCCGAGGCCTCCGGGCTCGCGCGGTTCGACATCCGCGTGCGGTTCTGTCACCCGCTGGCGCGCGCGGCCGCCTACCGCAGCGCCGAGCCGGAACTACAACGCGCCGCGCACCGGGCGCTCGCCGAGGTCACCGATCCGGTCACCGCGGGCGACCGGCTGGCCTGGCACCACGCCCAGGCCAGCACCGGTCCGGACGAGCGGGTCGCCGCGGAGCTGGAGTCCTCGGCCTCGCGTGCGCAGGCGCGTGGTGGTGTCGCCGCGGCCGCCGCGTTCCTCGAACGCGCCGCAGCACTGTCACTCGACCGGCACGAGAAGATCGAGCGCACACTCGCGGCCGCGCGGGCGACCCTGGACACCGGCCGGGCACACGCCGCGGCGGACCTGCTCGCCAGCATCGACACCGAGATCCTGGACAACCCCGAGCACGCCCGGGTCGAGCTGCTCCGCGGACAGATCGCGTTCGCCGAAGGCGCGGACGGATTCGTCCGCGGACCCGAACTCATCCTGCGGGCGGCGAACCGGATCGCGGACGAGGACCCGGACCGCTCGCGGGCCTGTTTCGTGACGGCACTGGAGATGGGGCTCGTGGTCGGCAGGGCGGCGGGCGTGCTGGACCGGGTGCTCGACGCGGCCCGCTCGGCCCCACGGCCATCCTCGCGCATCCCCGACCTGCTCGACGCGCTGGTGCTGCTGAACACCGAGGGACACCGCGCCGGTGTGCCCGCGCTGCGCCGGGCGCTCACCGGCGATGGGGCGGGCTGGATTCAGGCACCTGCCTTGGCCACCGTGCTCGCCGGTGAACTGTGGGATCCCGAGCTGCATGGAACCGTCGTCGACTGGCTGGAGCGCACCGGCCGGGAAACGGGGGCACCGATGACGATCCGGCTCGGCCTGTCCCAGGTGGCGTTGTCCGCGGTGTTCAGCGGCGAACTCGGCAAGGCGATCGCCGCGATCGCCGAGGAGGAAGCGATCGCCGATGCCCTCGGGGACGAACCACAGCTGTACCCGAGGGTGCATCTGGCCGCCATGCGCGGCCGCCGAGCGGAAGTGCACGAGCTGTTCACCGAGGTGATGGGCCGGCGCACCGGTCCGTTGACCGCGAACATCCACTGGGCCACGGCCGTGTTGGGCAACGGCATGGGCGACTACCGGGCCGCGTTCGAGGCTGCGACGACGGCCGTGGCCAGTGGCGATCTCTTCCTGACCGGTATCGCGCTGCCCGAACTGGTGGAGGCCGCGGTGCGCTGTGGCGAGCGCGCGGCAGCGGAATCGGCACTGGAGTCCCTCCTCGAACGCACCGAATCCGCGGGAACCAGCTTCGCCCTCGGCGTCGCGGCAGGGGCGCGGGCACAGATCAACGACACCGAACAGGACTACCTGGCGGCACTCGAACACCTGACACCGAGCCCGTTCACCCCGTACCTCGCACGGGCGCACCTGCGGTACGGGGAATGGTTACGCCGCGCGGACCGCCGTCGGGAAGCCCGCGAGCAGCTGCGCATCGCGCACGAACAGCTCTCCGGGATCGGGATGGAAGCGTTCGCGAAACGGACCGCGGACGAGATCCGCGCGACCGGAGAGGTAGCTCGCAGCCGCTCCGAACACACCTTCGACCGCCTGACCATGCAGGAGATGCACGTCGCACGCCGAGTCGCGGCCGGAGCGACCTCGAAAGAAGTCGCCGAAACCCTGTTCCTCAGCCCCCGCACCGTCGAAACCCACCTGCGCAACATCTTCCGCAAACTCGGTATCACCTCCCGCAGGCAACTGCGGGACACGCCCGGTCTCGGCTGAGAGTGGATCCGATGACTCTCGTCCGTCGTGGGCAGGTGCGAGCGTGGGTGCCGATGTCCCGCAGGACACCGGCACCCGAGGCACAGGGCTCAGCCCATCGTCTTCTGCCCGTCGATGGTCTCCCGGATGATGTCCGCGTGCCCCGAGTGCTGCGCGGTCTCGGCCAGGATGTGCAGCAGCGTGGTGCGTGCCGACTGTTCACCGGGCTCGTTCCAGGGAGCCTTGGGCAGCTGGTGAGCGAGCTCCAGATCCGGCAGCGCGCGCACGACCTGCTCGGTGCGCTCCGCGACCCGCTCGTACTCGGCGAGGATCCCGTCCAGGGTCTCCCCCGCGAGCAGCCGGAACCCGTCCGCGAACTCCTGCATCTGCGGTGAGTCGAAGCCCTGGAAGTCGTCCTCCGGGGAGGAGCCCTCCTGGATGAACCGCGCCCACGTGTCCTCCACCGCCGTGACGTGCTTGATCAGCCCGCCGACGCAGCATTCGCTGGCGGTGGGGGTGAGCTTGGCCTGTTCATCGGTGAGTTCGCGCGCGGTGTGGCGCAGGAAGCCCCGCTGCTTGGCGAGCTCGGCGAGCAGCGCGGTCTTCTCGGTCTCCTGGTGTTCGATCGTGGTCATCTCGGTCCTGCCTCTCTCTGCGAATCGGTTGGCTCCGACACTAGAAGGCACAGCGGCCAGTTTTTGACCGCTTTGCCGACTAATCTGGAAACATGGCGAACACCAGCTCACGGACGCTCCGGCTGCTGTCCCTGCTGCAGACGCACCGCTTCTGGCCGGGCACCGAACTCGCCGCGCGGCTCGGGGTCTCGCCGCGCACCCTGCGCCGCGATGTGGACCGGCTGCGCGAGCTCGGTTACCCGGTCGAGGCCTCCCGCGGGGTGGACGGCGGATACCAGCTCGCGCCCGGTGCGGTGCTGCCGCCGCTGGTGGTGGACGACGAGGAGGCGGTGGCCATCGCGGTCGCGCTGCAGGACGCCGCGGTGTCCGGGGGACTCACCGGGATCGCCGAGTCGAGCGTGCGCGCGCTGAGCAAGGTGATCCAGGTGCTGCCCGGGCGGCTGCGGCGCCGGGTGGACGCGCTGCGCACGATGACCGTGTCCACCAGCCTCGGATCGGTGGCAGCGGCCGTGGACACCGATGCGCTGACCACGCTCGCCCAGGCCTGCCGGGACACCGAACGGGTGCGGTTCGAGTACACCGCGCCCAACCGGGAGCCGGGCACCCGCAGCGTCGAACCGTACCGGCTGGTCTCCATCGACCATCGCTGGTATCTGGTCGGCTACGACCTGGACCGGGGCGACTGGCGCAGCTTCCGGATCGACCGGCTCACCGGGCCACGGCGCACCGGGGCCCGGTTCCGGCAGCGCGAACTGCCTGCCGGGGACGCGGCGGAGTTCGTGCGCGCGGGCCTGCGCAAGCGGCCTGGCACCTACGCGGTCCACGCCACCGTGTCCGCGCCGCGGGAGTCGGTGCAGTCCAGGATCGGCCGCTGGTGGGAGGTCGGCCCGGACGACTCGGGCGATCCCGGCCGGTGCACGGTGCACATGGAAAGCGACTGGCTCGACTGGCCCGCGATGGCACTCGGCACGCTCGGGGCGGAGTTCGAGGTACACTCCCCCGCCGAGCTGCGCGAGCTGCTGCGGGACTGGGGCGAGCGGTTCACCCGGGCCGGTACCCGTCCGGGCGGCTGAGCAACACCCCTTCCCCGCCGGTGCAGCCGGGCAGCCTGCGCCGGAACCCGGCGAGCTCGGCGACCGGGATCGTGCCGGTCACCCGGGTGATCCCGGCCGCGACCCCGGTGTCCTCGATGATCCCGTCCGCCTTCGCGAGCGCGGCGAGTGTCCGGCTCGCCGCCGCCTCCGGGAACTCGAGCTCGAAACGGTGCACCGGCCGGTACACCACGAGACCGGCCTGTTCGATCGCCTCCCCGAACAGTTTCCTGGTCAGCGCGCGGAAATCCCCCGCGGTGCTCACCGGGCTCGCGTACCCGGCCGCGGTCAGCGTGATCCGGCAGTCGGTGATCCGCAGTTCCGCGGCCGCCTCGTGCACCGTTTCCTCGATCGCGGTGTAGAAGGCACGCGGCAACAGGCCGCGCTGCACGCCGATCCGGTAATCGACGCCCGTTCCGGGTTCCACCTCGAGTCCGATGGTCGCCCAGTACTCGTTGCGTTCCCGGGAGTCGATGCTGCGCCGCGCGCTCCCGGTCCCGCGTGGGCGGTGCACGAGTACCGGGGTGACCGGGGCGAACCACGCCCGGACACCGAACTCCTCGCGCAGCCGCGCTTCGAGCACCTCCTGCTGCACCTCGCCGTGGATGCGCACCGAACCGCTCCCCCGGTCGAACCCGATCAGCGGGTCCGCGTCGGCCAGTTCGGTGAGCGCGGCGAACAACCGTGACCGCGCGCCCGCGCGCACCGGAGTCACCACACTCTCCAGCGGGGGCGGGGGAAAAGCGGGCTGGGCATCCAGACCGGCCGCGCTGCCGAGCTGATCGCCGACCCTGGCTTCACCGAGTCCGCGCACCCAGCCGATCGCGCCCGCGCCGAGCACCCCGGCCGGTTCGGTCCCGCGCGGGCTGATCCGGCGCAGCCCGGTGATCCGCGCCTTGTGCTCGCCGATCCCCTGCCCGGTACGCCGGTACACGGTGACCATCGCGCGTTCGGCGAATTCCCCGGCATGGACCCGCACGAGCGCCTCGCGGGGCTTGCCCTCGATCTGGAACACCGTGGCGCGCGGTGGTTCCGCGCCCGGTTCCGGGACCGGGATCAGCTCGCGGATCGCGGTGACCAGTCCGGGGATCCCGGCACCGCTCGTCGCCGAACCGAACAGCACCGGGTGCGCCTGCGCCCGCGCGGTCTGCTCCCGCAGCGCACGCGCGAACCGGTCCCGGTCGGGCACGCCCGCCAGGTAGTCGGCGAGCACCCTGTCGTCCCGTTCGGCGAGCACTTCGAGGCTGCGCTCCTCCTCCGGCCCGGTGACCGCGGTCGCGGTGAGCCGGGCGCGCACGGCGGTGAGCAGTTCGGTGGCCGAGTACGGCGAGCTGTCCATCTTGTTCACGAACAGCAGCGTCGGCACCCGCATCCGGTGCAGCGCGCGCAGCAGGATCGTGGTCTGCGCCTGCACGCCCGAGGTCCCGGAGACCACGAGCACCGCGCCGTCCAGCACCCGCAGCGCGCGCTCCACCTCCGCGATGAAATCCGGGTGCCCGGGGGTGTCGAGGATGGTGATCGCGCACCCGCCCGCTTCGAAGGCGGCGACGCCCGCGCGGATGGTGATGCCGCGGGCGCGTTCCAGTTCGGAGGAATCGGTGCGGGTGGTGCCTTCGTCCACGCTGCCGAGCCGCCGGGTCGCGCCCGCATCGAAGAGCAGGCGCTCGGTCAGGCTGGTCTTACCGGCGTCGACATGCGCGAGAATACCGATATTGATCGTTTCCACGGGAATGCGTTCCCATCGTCGGGGCGGCCTTGGTCACGAGGACTTCGGACGCCCGGCGCATGCGGAAACTCCCTCGAACAGAAACGATCAGTACGGCAACCAGCCTAGCACCGTTCGGGTTCCGGCCAATCCCAACCGAGCTGGGCGAACATGCCGAGGCGGTCGGAGACCGCGCGGATCTCGGTGACCCGCCCGCCGGTGACAGTGAAGATCCAGATCTGCTCCACGTCGAAGCGCCGTCCGGTCGGCTCCGGCATACGCGGATGCGGGCCGGTGTGCCGACCGGAGACGCGCAGCCGCGCCACCACCCGGTCCCCCTCGGCGATCAGCTCCTCCGCGCGGAACGCGGTCTCGGTCAGCGCATCGAGCTGACGGCGGAACCCCTCGAAGGCCGCGCCGGGCTCCTCCGGCTCCCCGAAGATGATCTTGTTGTGATCGCGCACATCCGCGGCGAGGAAGTCCCCCAATGCCGCGATCCGGCGTTCGTCCAGCGCGGCGATCAGTCCGCGCACCACGTTCTTGTGTTCCTCGGCGGTCATGCCCGGCAGCTTACTCTTACACTGTAAGAATGAGTCGTTCCCAGGGCGAGCGGGCCGGACTGAGCAGGGTGGGGATCCTCGACGCGGCGCTGCGGATCGTGGACGAGCAGGGGCTGTCCGCCCTGACCATGCGCAGGCTCGCCACCGCGCTCGGGGTGGAGGCGATGACCCTCTACCACCACGTGCCGGGCAAGGACGCGCTGCTCGACGGCCTCGTGGAACGCGTGTGCGCCCCGCTGGCCGAGTCGGTTCCCCGGCGCGCACCCGCCGAGTGGGCGCGGGCGCTGCGGGAGTACGCCTGCGCACTGCGCGCCGCCCTGCTCGCCCATCCCGCGCTGATCGGGCTCATCGCCGAGCGTCCGGCGAGCACCCCCGCGCTGCTGCGCGCCGTCGAGCAGGGGCTCGGGTTGCTGCGTGCCGCGGGTTTTCCGCTCGGGCGGGCACTGCACCTGCTGAACGCGCTGACCTCGTTCGTGCTCGGGCACACCCGCAGCGAGGTGGCCACCGCGGAGCTGACCGGACCCGGTTCCCGTACCCGGCTGGCCGAGCTCGACGAGGCGGAGTTCCCCTTGCTGGTGACCGCGGCACGCACCGGGGACGGGACCGCGGACGAGGAACGGTTCACGCTCGCGGTCGAGGCCATGCTCACCGGGTTCGCCGGGTGACCGAGCCCAGCACGGCACCCGCGGTGACGGCGAGGCACAGCCAGGCGAACCAGTCACCGAGCGCGGTGTACGGCGTGGCGCCCGGTCCTTCGGGAACCTCGGTGACCACCCGGCGCAACGCCCCCGCCCCGCCGGTCACGGTATCGGTGCGCACCCGTCCGTAGCCGTCCGCGGCGAGCAGCCTGCTCGCCCGCCCGGACCAGGCGATCGCGAACCCGTTCTCCACTCCGCGCAGTACCCCGTTCCTGCTGTGCTGCCAACCGTTCTCACCCTCGTCGGAAGCGGGAACCGCGAGCAGCCGCGCACCCGCGCCCGCGTATTTCCCGCTCGGATTCGGGTGGTCGAGGTCGGCACAGATCGCCACCCCGGTCCTGCTGGCAGGCACGAAGGTCAGCGAGTGACCGGGCGCGCCGACCGCGTCGTGCTGTTTGCGGTAATCACGCGTGGTGCCGTCCGGGGCGACCACGACCGCCAGCTGATAGGTCGGGTTCTTGTGCGCGAGGCCGACCACGACGCTCACCCCCTTGGCGCGCGCCACCCCGGCAAGCGGTCCGGTCAGCGCACCGCGGTTCGCCTCGGTCGAGCCGAAGGCCCCTTCGGGGAGCACCGCGGTGCGCACCCCGGCGGGGAGTGCGGCGATCTCGGCGGTGTAGTCCCGGATCAGCGCACGCCCCTCGGCACTGGCCACATCGATCCCCCAGCCCGCGTGGTTGTGCACGATGAGGGCGATCCGCTGCCGTTGACCGTCCGGCTTGGCGAACGGCCCCGTCCCGGAGAGCCGCAGTGCCCCGAAGCCGAGCACCAGCCCGAAAACGAGCACCGCCACGACCCCGGTGCGCAGCCGCGCACCTTTGGCGACCCCGGGAGCGCACAGCGCCGCGAGCGCGGCGGAGGCGAACACGACCAGGAAATCCGTCCCCCAGGCGCCGGTCACCGAGGCGATCTGCAGCAGTACCGGGGAGCCAGCCTGGGTGGTGGCGAGCGTGCCGACGATCCCGAACGGGTTCAGCGAGATGAGATACACCGCGCCGGTCCAGAGCGCAGGCGCGGCGAACGCGGCGAACATCGCCTTGCCGCGCAGCACGAGCGCGCGGAACACCAGCACCGCGAGCGCGAAGGTCACCGCGAACGAGGCGCTGATCAACAGGCCCATCGGCAGCGGAACATCGTAGGAGCGGGTGTAGAAGCCCCAGCTGTTCGTGCTGCCGATCATCGAGGCGAGAAAGGCGATCCCGAACACCGGAACGGCCCGTTCGGCGGGCGCGAGCAACAGCACCGGAAGCGGAGCGAGCCAGGTCAGTGCGGCGATGGGCGCGAAACCGGTGCCCAGGTACCAGAGCAGCGCGGAGGCGGCCAGCGCGGCGAGGGCCAGCACGATTCGGCGAGCGCGGAAATCCATGCCCCCGATCCTTCGCGGCCCGCGTCCGCGCCGAAACGGGGAACGCCCCCGGTTTCTCCCTGCGGATATCCCTAGGTGGGGGCCTTCACCCTTACCGATTCAACGACCACGGTAGGCGTGCGCGGTGATCGACGCGGACAATGAGCACGCTACGTTCTTCCTCATCGAGTCGAACGAAAACACGGTAATCGCCCCTTCGTGCGCTGCGATAATCCGCGAGCTCATTGCGCAACGGTTTAGTGAGTCTTGCCGGGTTGTCTGCCAGTTGCCCGGTGATGAACTCGACGATAGCTATGGCGATTCTGTCCGGAAGCCTGCGTAAGTCCCGGTGGGCAGCGCTACTGACAACAACGTGCCATGCTGCACCGGTCACGCCGGAGGCAACCCATACTCGGCACGCAATTCGTCACCACTCGCGACCTCGCCATTGGCATATTCACGCTCCGCGTCAGCAATAGAATCGTGAACCCCGGGCTGCGACAGCCAATACAGTGTTTCGTGTAGCGACGCGAGGTCATCCGCGGACATCATCACCGCAGCAGGACGACCATGCCTCGTGATCGTGATGATCTCGTGCGTCTGCTCGGCCTCGTCGACCAAGCCGGCCAGCTTGTCCTTGGCTTCGGTGAATGGAACAGTCCGCATGAGTCCACTAGCCAGATTTATGGCCATCCACTAGCCGGTTTTCTGGCCAGTCGAACTAGGTGCGCCTCACAGCTTCTGCATCGGAACCCCACCGATCAGCATGAGCTTGATCGTGGAGCCGCCGCCGAAGTCGATCGTGGCGGTCGCGTGCGGGCCCGATCCGGCCGTGGCGACGACGGTGCCGAGCCCGTACTTGTCGTGGTTGACCCGGTCGCCGACGTCGAGCTTGAGCGGGGGCAGTTTGCTCGCCGCCGCCTGTTTCGGGGACTCGCGCCGTCCGAAGCCGAGCCCGCCGCCACGCGAACCGCCGCCCCAGGTGGTCGCCGAGGACGGGCCGGAGCGTTCGGGTTCGCTGCGCCGCCAGTCGAGCAGTTCGGCGGGAATCTCGTCGAGGAACCGGGATGCGGGGTTGCTCACCGGCTGTCCCCACGCCGAGCGCACGAGGGCCCGGGATACGTAGAGCCGCTGGCGGGCGCGGGTGATCCCGACATAGGCGAGCCGCCGTTCCTCGGCGAGCTCGACCGGATCGGACAGCGCGCGCAGGTGCGGGAAGGAACCGTCCTCCATACCGGACAGGAACACCACGGGGAACTCCAGGCCCTTCGCGGTGTGCAGGGTCATCAGGGTGACCACGCCCTCGCCGGAGTCGGGCACCTGGTCGGTGTCCGCGACCAGCGAGACCCGTTCGAGGAAGGCGGGCAGCGAGCCCTGCTCATCCTCGGGCAGTTCCTCGGTGAACTCCCGGGCCACGGTGATCAGCTCGTTGATGTTCTCCAGCCGGGTCGCGTCCTGCGGATCGTCGGAGTCCTCGAGCTCGGCGCGGTACCCGGTGCGCGCGCAGACCGCCTCGGCGATCTCGGCGACCTCGGCCCCCTCCTCGACGAGCTCGGCCAGCCCGTCCCACAGCTCGACGAACCCGGTGATCGCGCGCACCGAGCGGGTGTTCAGCAGCGGGACCTTGCCCTCCACCGCGGCACGCAGGGCCGCGGCGAACGAGATCCGCTGCTGCTCGGCGTAGCTCGCCACGCAGGATTCGGCGCGTTCCCCGATCCCCCGCTTGGGCACGTTGAGGATCCGCCGCAGCGAGACGGTGTCCTCCGGGTTCGCCAGCACCCGCAGATAGGCGAGCACATCGCGCACCTCGCGCCGTTCGTAGAAGCGGACCCCGCCGACGACCCGGTACGGCAACCCGAGGCGGATGAAAATTTCCTCGAACACCCGGGAGGCGGCGTTGGTGCGGTAGAACACCGCGACGTCCCCGTAGGTCGCCGCGCCCTCGTCGTGCAGCTTGTCGATCTCCCCGGCGACGAACGCGGCCTCGTCGTGGTCGTTGTCGGCGACATAGCCCACGATCGGCTCGCCCTCGCCGAGATCGGTCCACAGCCGCTTGTCCCTGCGCCCCGCGTTGCGCGCGATCACCGAGTTCGCCGCGGACAGGATGGTCTGCGTCGAGCGATAGTTCTGCTCGAGCATGATCGTGCGCGCGTCCGGATAGTCCCGCTCGAACTCGGTGATGTTGCGGATCGTGGCACCGCGGAAGGCGTAGATGGACTGGTCCGCGTCACCGACGACGCACAGTTCGGCCGGTTCCACCCCGGACTCGGTGGTCTCGGTGCCGACCAGCTCGCGCACCAGCACGTACTGGGCGTGGTTGGTGTCCTGGTACTCGTCCACGAGCACGTGCCGGAATCGCCGCCGGTAGTGCTCGGCAACCGCAGGATAGGTCTGCAGGATCTGCACGGTGCGCATGATCAGGTCGTCGAAGTCGAGCGCGTTCGCCTCGATCAGCCGCCGCGCGTACTCCTCGTACACCTCGGCGACCCGGCGCTCCAGATCGTTGCCCGCGCGGGACTTGGCCTCCTCCGGCCCGAGCAGCTCGTTCTTCAGGTTGGACACCTTCGCCGCGAGCATCCGCGCCGGATAGCGCTTCGCGTCGATCTCCAGATCCCGCGCGACCAGGGTGATCAGCCTGCGCGAGTCGTCCGCGTCGTAGATGGAGAAGTTCGAGTTGAACCGGCCTGCCTCACCCGTCTCGGCCAGCATCGCCGACAGGGTCTTCGCCTCGTAGCGCAGCAGCCGCACGCACATCGAGTGGAACGTGGAGACCCACATGACCTTGGCCCGGGACCCGACGAGCTCGGTGACCCGTTCCTTCATCTCCGCGGCGGCCTTGTTGGTGAACGTGATCGCCAGGATCTGGCCGGGCTGCACCCCCCGTTCCCCGAGTAGATAGGCGATCCTGCGGGTGAGCACCCGCGTCTTGCCCGAGCCCGCGCCCGCGACCACGAGCAACGGGCCACCGCTGTGCGCGACCGCGTCCGCCTGGGCGTGATTGAGCCCGGAGAGCAGGTCGTCCTCGCTGCCCGGCTGTTCGGACACCACCTCGAACAAGGTACTCATCGCCTGCCCTCCTCGCGGAGGTTCGGCGCGACGCGGAGATACAGTGTCGATGATTCACTCGCAAGCTCGCTCATTGTGGAGTCACGGTACTCGCCATGCCCGACATGGCGGCGAAGGCCGGACCGTGGCAAGATGAAGGGCGTGCGAGTACATGCTTACGTATTTTTCTACGGGAACCGGACTCCGGCTCCCGTGAATCGTTAGCACCGCACGCGACCACGAAGCCCCGGAGTCGGCCGACCCGGGGTTTTTTCAGGTCCGGGCGAGTCGGCACCGCACGAAACGCTAGGGAGCAACGCAGTGACCACGAACCCGGACGAAACCGCGGCGCACGACAACCCCCCGGCCGCCGCCGAGGAAGTCGACCAGTTGCGCCAGGAGATCGACTGGCTCGACGCCGAGATACTCCGCCTGGTCAAACGCAGGACCGAGGTGTCCAAGAAGGTCGGCGCCGCACGCATGGCGGCCGGCGGAACGCGGATCGTGGTGAACCGCGAGATGAAGGTGCTCGACCGGTTCCGCGAGCTCGGTCCGGAGGGCCGCCAGCTCGCCATCACCCTGCTGAATCTCGGCCGCGGCCGGCTGGGCCACCGCTGAGGCCGACTCCCTGAGTCCGCTGGCGACCGGATGACCCCGGCCGCCGGGAAAATCAGGGATGTCACCGATGCGCGTTCGTAGCCGACTTCGTGGACACTGGACATATGGAATGGATCTTCGGTCTCGTGGCGTTCATCGCGGCCCTCGGCGGCCTGGTCGCCGCACTCGGCCACGGCGGCTACGTCTACATGCTCGGCTCGGTGGCCAAGAAGAAGGGCGCCGGCGGTGAGCCGATCGCGAAGTTCGCCCGCGGCAGGTACGGCATCGCCGCGGCGGGAGTCGGCGCGGGCATCATCGGATTGCTGTTCACCCTCGGCGACAGCTTCGGCGTCGACCTCGTCGGGCTGCTCATCGGGCTGGGCACCATCGGCGCTTCCACCAAGGCACTGCAGACGTCCAAGGAAGGGCTCCGGCTGGGCGGGCGCACACGGTAGCGACACACCTACGGTGCCGCGCCACATCGTTGCCGGGTCAACTATCCTGAGGCGATGGTTCCCGAGTCGGACGTCAGCAGGGTGCTCGTGGTCGCCGCGCATCCCGACGACGTCGACTTCGGCGCTGCGGGCACGGTAGCCCGCTGGACCTCGACCGGCTCCGAGGTGGCGTACTGCATCTGCACCAGCGGCGACGCGGTCGGAATCAGCGGGCTCGGGCGCGAACAGGTCGGCCAGGCCCGCCGCAGGGAGCAACTCGCCGCGGCGGGCGAGGTCGGGGTGGCCGACGTGACCTTTCTCGGTTATCCGGACGGCCGGGTGGAGCCGAGCCTCGCGCTGCGCCGCGACATCACCAGGGTGATCCGCAAGCTGCGCCCCGAACGCGTACTCACCTGGTCGCCGGAGATCAACTGGCAGCATTTCGTGACCGCGCACCCGGACCACCGGGCGGTCGGCGAGGCGACCATCGCCGCGGTCTACCCGGACGCGCGCAACCCGTACGCGCATCCCGAGTTGCTCGCGGAGGAAAGCCTCCGCCCCTGGGTGGTCCCGGAGCTGTGGATCGCCGACCCGCCTGCGCACCTCCGCACCCAAGCGGTGGATGTGACTGACACTTTCGGGGCAAAATTGGCCGCTTTACGGGCGCACCGCTCGCAGACCGGCCACCTCGACTCACTCGAGAGCTCACTGCGCGGGTACCTTGAACAGACCGCACAACGACATGGGTTGCCCGCCGGGCGGCTCGCGGAGGCGTTCCAAGTGGTGCAAACGGGTTAATCTGATGGACCCAGGCGTCACCGGGCGGGAAGGAAACGGTCTCCCCACCATGGACGGTGGAACGGACATCATCGGTCAGACAGGCGACGAGCACGGTCGGCACAGCAGGGCCGCCGACCGTGCCGATACCAGTGCGTGGACACCCGCCGTCGACCGCCCCGCCGAGACCCCCGCCAACTACGGAAGACACGCCGCGCAGAACGTCCCCGCCCAGCGCGGACCGGGCACCCCGATGCGCGGCGAGGATTACCTGCCGAACCTGCGGCCGAGCAAGCACGAGGCCGGGCCCGAACCGGTTCCGGTACTCGAACCGGTGGAGTACGACCGCCCGCCGGAGGTGGATCCGCTCGCCGATACCGACTCGTTCGGCCTGCGCAAGTTCAACCTCGGCAGCGTGCCCGCCTCGGTGACCCCGCCGCGCACCTGGCGCAAGGCCGCCTGGTTCTCGGTCGCCGCCTCCGGTGCCGCGCTGACCGCGCTCGTGGCCGTGGCCAGCGCTTTCGTCGGCAAGGGCGAGCGGACCACGATCGACGCGCTGCCCGGGCTGCCGAGCGCCCCGCTGTCCACCGAGCAGCAGCCCGACCAGGGCACCGGCAAGCACACGCTGCGCGAGACCGCGCGGACCACCGAACGCACCGGGCCGGACCGGCGCACCACCACGATGGTGGACGCCAACCACGACGGGGTGTTCGACTCCTCGGTGGTCAACGGGCCCGTCGCGGCAGGCAACCCGGTCTCCTCGGCGAACCCGGACAGCGCGAGCAACGGCTCCGGATCGAGCAGTGGGTCCACGAACTCGAGTTCCTCCACGATCACCGCCAAGCCGCTGCCGCCACCTCAGGAGAACACCGAGGTGGAGATGGCGCAGCCGGAGATGTGGAAGGCGGCCGCCGGGGACACCACCGACCCGAAACAATCCAACAGGGTGACCCAGTCCTTCTACGAGACGGTGGCCGACAATCCGAGCGGGGCGCTGAGTTCCTACGCCGCCGACTCGATGAGCAGTGCGCAGCGCAAGGCGATCAAGCAGCGGTACGCCGATGTCCGGTACATCCGGGTCTCCTACCGCTATGTCGATCCGAACGCGCACACCACGACGAACACCATGAAGCTCTACTACAAGGACGGCACGGTCCGCGTCGTACGGCACACCCTGACCTTCACCACGGGCGATCATCCCAAGATCATTTCCGAATCCTGATCACGAAGGGGCTGACGATCGCGACCGCGGGTGAACCAATAACCTAGAGTCGTGACGAATACCGAGACGGGTGGCACAGCAGCGTCGCTCGCGAAGCCGACGGGCGTCATGACCGAGCTCGCGGGGTCACCATTGAGCACAGCAGCGTCGCTCGCGAAGCCGGTGGGCGTCAGCGAGGAGGATTCGTGACCGAGCTCGCGAGGTCACCGATAAACACAGCAGCGTCGCTCGCGAAGCCGACGAGCGTCAGCGAGGAGGATTCGTGAGCGGTCAGGGCACGCTCATCGCCGGCCGGTACCGGCTCGAACGCAAGATCGGCAGCGGCGCCATGGGGGTCGTGTGGGAGTCGCTCGATGAGCGGCTGAACCGCACCGTCGCGGTGAAGCAGCTGTTGCTGCAGCCCGCGCTCGAGCCGAACGAGCGGGACGAGGCCGTGGAGCGCACGCTGCGCGAGGGCCGGATCGCCGCGCGCCTGCACCATCCGAACGCGATCTCGGTGTTCGATGTCGTGGACAACGACGGGGTGCCCTGCCTCGTCATGGAGTATCTGCCCTCGCGCAGCCTGGACGACGTCATCCGGGAGCGCGGCTCCATCTCCCCCGGCGATGTGGCCACCATCGGCGCCCAGGTCGCCGCCGCGCTGGCCGCCGCGCACGATGCCGGAATCGTGCACCGCGACATCAAGCCGGGCAATGTGCTGCTCGGCAGGGGCGGCCAGGTCAAGATCACCGACTTCGGCATCTCCCGGGCCACCGACGACATCACCGTCACCAAGACCGGGCTGATCGCGGGAACCCCCGCCTATCTGGCCCCCGAGGTCGCGGTGGGCCGGGAACCACTTCCGCCCTCGGATGTGTTCTCCCTCGGTTCCACGCTGTATGCCGCGGTCGAGGGCGAGCCGCCGTTCGGGCTCTCCGACAACACGCTTTCCCTGTTGCACGTGGTCGCGCGCGGGCAGATCAACCCGCCGCGCCAGGCGGGCCCGCTCACCGAGGTGCTCGAGGCCCTGCTGCGCGCCGATCCGGATTCCCGGCCGACCGCGCGGGAGGCCTCCGGCATGCTGCGCGCGGTCTCCCAGGGCCAGGCCCCGGACGTTCCGCCGGACCCGAACGGGGGCACGACCGCGGTGATGGCCGGCCAGAACCCGGCGACCCGCGCGATGACCTCCGCCCTCCCGGCGCAGGGCACCCAGGTCCGCCCGGCCGCCGAGGAGGAGCAGGTCGGCCCGCCGCCGCGCAAATCGCGCAAGGGTCTGTGGCTGAGCCTGCTCGGCCTGATCGTGCTCGCCGCGATCGTGCTCGGGCTCTGGGCCGGGGGTGTGTTCAACGCGGGCGACAAGAAGCCGCAGCTACCTGCACCGTCCGCCCCGTCGAACACGGTCGAGCTGCCGACGACGACACCCGAGGACACCACGGTGGAGAACACCACGCCGCAGGAGCCGACGCGGACCCGCGAGCACCGGGAGACGGTCGCGCCGACCACCACCCGGGAACGGCAGACCACGACCACCGAGGCACCCACGACCACCGAGGCACCGACCACCACGCCGAACCAGACGCTGCTACCCGGCGGGGGCGGCGACAACAACGGCGGCGGAGGCGGCGCCCAGGGCGGCCCCGTTCCCGGCGGGCACAATCGCGGCGGGAACAGCCAGTAGGCGTGGCTACTCAGGGAGTGCTGATCGCCGGTCGGTACCGGCTCGGCGAGCGGATCGGGAGCGGCGCGATGGGCGTCGTGTGGCAGGCGACCGATGAGCGGTTGCAGCGCACCGTCGCGCTCAAACACGTGTACATCTCGCCGGGGCTGTCCGCCGACGACCGGGAGACCGCCAACGCGCGAGTACTCCGGGAGGGCCGGATCGCCGCGCGGCTGCACCATCACTGCGCGATCACCGTGCACGATGTCGTCGAACACGAGGGCGATCCCTGGCTGGTGCAGGAGTACCTGCCCTCGCGCAGCCTCGCCCAGTGGCTCGCGGAGAGCGGCCCACTGGACGCGCGGGACGCGGCGACCGCGGGGGCAAGTGTGGCCAGCGCGCTCGCCGTCGCGCACGCGGCCGGAGTGGTGCACCGGGACGTGAAACCGGCCAACATCCTGCTCGGCGACGACGGTTCGGTGAAGATCACCGACTTCGGCATCTCCCGGGCGAGCGGGGATGTCACGCTCACCTCCACCGGGCTGATCGCGGGCACCCCCGCCTACCTGTCGCCCGAGATGGCGCGCGGACAGACCCCGGCGCCGCCCTCCGATGTGTTCTCCCTCGGCTCCACGCTGTACGCGGCCGTCGAGGGGCGGGCACCGTTCGGTTCCGGTGGTTCGGAGAACCCGATCGCGCTGCTGCACACCGTCGCGGCCGCCGAGTTCGAACCGCCGCGCAACGCGGGCCTGCTCACCGCGCTGATCATGCGCCTGATGCGGGCCGACCCCGCGGAACGCCCGACGATGTCCCAGGTCGTCGACGCGCTCAACGAGATACGCCAGGGCCATACCGTGTCCGCCGAGGCACTCGAGCCCCCGCCGCTGTCACCGGAACCGAGCACCCCGCCGTCCGGGCAGCCGACCCAGCGCATCCAGCCGATGCCACAACGCCCCGCCGCGCCGCAGCCGACCACCCAGCAGGCAGGCACCCAGCCGCCGAGCCCCCAGCAACCGAGCACTCCGCCGCGCAGCGTTCCGCAGCAGAGTGCCGTCCCACAGCAGAGCGCCGTCCCGCAGCCGACCCGCCAGCACCTGCCCGCCGTGGCCACGCGCAGGCCCGGTTCCGGGCTCGACACGCGCACCGTGGTGCTCTCGGTGCTCGCGGTGCTGGTGGCGATCGCCGTCGGGATCGGTGTCTCCAGCCTGCTCATGCAGCTCGCCGGTTGACGCTGGGCCGGACATCCTCGGCACGTGCCCGGACGCGTCAGTTCCCGATCCCGGCGTCCGCCTCGCCCGCGACCTTGTGCAGTGCCCGCAACATCTCCTGCACGGCGGGCCGGTCGGCGACGGCATCGCGCACCACGGCGTAGATGGAGCGCACCGGCGCGGGCCTGCGCACGTGCCGTACGACGATTCCGTTGTGCACGGCGCCGAGCGCGATCTCCGGAACGAGGGTGACACCGAGCCCGGCTGCGACGAATCCTTGCGCGGTAGGGAAATCGTCACCCTCGACGACGAAGTTCGGGGTGAACCCGGCCGCGGTACAGGCTTTCATCATGATCTGGCGGCACAGCCCGTGCGGCGCCTCGGTGTCCACCCAGGGTTCCTCGGCGAGCGCGGCGAGGTCGAGGATGTCCCGGTCGGCGAGCGGATGATCCTTGGGCAGCACCGCCCGGTACGGATCGTCGAGCAGGTGCACCGGGGTGAATCCGGGCTGGGCGCTCGCGAAGTCCTCGTGCAGCACGACGATCTCGATATCGGCCGGATCATCGGCGGCCCCGCGCACGACATAGGCGGGCTCGTTGAGCTTGAGGTCCACCCGGACATCGGTGATGTGCCTGCGGAATTCGGCGACGGCCGGTGGGACGAGGGTGGCACCGGCGGTGGTGAAGTAGGTCATCCGCAGCGGCCCGAAGTGTCCCTCGCGCAGATCGATGAGCGCACGCTCGGCCTCGACCAGTTTGGCCATGATCTCCTCGGCGTATCCGGCGAGCAGGGTTCCCGCCGGGGTGGGGCGCACCCCGCGCCCGTCCTTCTCCAGCAGTTCGGCACCGGCCTCCCGGGTCAGGGCGGCGATCTGCTGGCTCACCGCGGACGGGGTGTAGCCCAGATTGACCGCGGCGGCGCTGATCGAACCACTGGTGAGCACCGAGGAGAGCACGCGTAACCGGCGAACGTCGAGCATACGGTGATCTTACAGTCTGACTTAAGCGTCATGAAGCAGATTTCGATTGTGCTAACGAATAACCGGCCGGATCATCGGTGCGGGAAGGAGATGTCGATGACTCGGTCGCACGGACTGCGCAGCCTCGCGCGGATGGGTTTGCTCGCTTGTCTCTTCGGGTCCAGTTTCCTCTGGATCAAGCTGGCGCTCGGTGGTTTCGAGCCGCTGCAGCTGGTGTTCGGGCGGCTGGTGCTCGGCGCGCTCGTGCTGTTCGCGATCGTCAAGGCGACCGGGAAGCGGCTGCCTCGCACGCCGGGGATGTGGCTGCGCATCCTGGTGCCCGCCGTGGTGGGGAACGCGATCCCGTTCTGCATGTTCGCCTTCGGGGAGCGCACGGTCGATTCCGGGCTCGCCGGGGTGCTGAACGCGACCACCCCGCTGTGGGCGCTGCTGATCGGGTTCCTGCTGGGCAGCGAACGCCTCTCGAACATCACCAAGACGATCGGGCTGCTGCTCGGTTTCGGCGGGGTGCTGGTGATCTTCGCGCCCTGGCAGGCGAGCGGGATCGCCTCCTGGGGAGCCGCGGCCTGCCTGCTCGCCGCGGCGAGTTACGCGGTCAGCTACACCTACATCGCCCGGGTGCTCAGTGGAAAGATCGCGCCGACGGTGCTCGCAACCGGTCAGCTCGGCATGGCCGCGGTGCTCATCGCGGTGACCCTGCCGATCGGCGGCGAGCTGAAGGTGCACCTGTCCCTTGGGCCCTCGATCGCGCTGGCCGTGCTCGGTATCGCGGGCACCGGGCTGGCCTTCTGGCTGAACAACGTGATCCTCGTGGAGGAGGGCGCGGTCGCCGTGGCCAGTGTCGGCTACCTGCTGCCCATCGTGTCGGTGCTGCTCGGCGCCATCGCGCTCGGCGAGCCATTGAACTGGCGGGTGGTCATCGGCATGGTGATCGTGCTCGCCGGGATCCTGCTCACCCGGCTCGACCAGCTGCTGCCCGGCCGGGCACTCACACGAGGCGCCGGTCGGTCGCCCAGCGGGACAGCTCGTACCGGTTCGACAGCTGAGTCTTGCGCAGCACGCTCGACACATGCGTCTCCACGGTCTTGACGGAGATGAACAGCTCCGAAGCGATCTCCTTGTAGGCGTACCCGCGGGCGAGCAGCCGGAGCACATCGCGCTCCCTCGGGGTGAGCAGGTCCAGCTCCGGATCGGAGATCGGGGCCGCGCCCGGCCGGTCGGCGAACGCGTCGAGCACGAATCCGGCCAGCCGCGGGGAGAACACCGCGTCCCCGTCCGCGACCCGCTTGATGGCGCCGACCAGATCGCTCGAGGAGATCGTCTTGGTGACATAGCCCCGCGCGCCCGCCCGGATCACGGCGATCACATCCTCGGCGGCGTCCGAGACCGAGAGCGCGAGGAACACGACGTCCGGCTGCTCGGTGTGCACCCGGCGCAGTACCTCGGCCCCGCCCCCATCGGGCATGTGCACATCGAGCAGCACCACCGCGGGTGCGAGCTTGGCGATCCCGGCGACCGCCTCGGCCACCGAACCGGCCTCCCCGATGATCTCGACCTCGCCACCGGAGATCGACTCGAGCTCGGCGCGCACCCCGGCGCGGAACAGCGCGTGGTCGTCGACCAGGAATACCCGCACAGCGTCAGTCATGCACCGTACTGTACCGCCCGGCGTGCGGCGCCCGGGGAAATTCACCTCCCCGCGACGACGGCGCGCGGCATGCGCAACTGCACCTCGGTGCCCTCGCCGAGACCGGTGCGAATGCGCACCTCACCCCCATTGCGCGCCATCCGGCCCTTGATGGAGTCGGCGACCCCGTGCCGGTCCTCGCTCACCGCGTCCGGATCGAAACCGGCACCACGGTCGCGCACGAACAGGGCCACTGCATCGTCCTCCACCTCCGCGTACAGGCTCACCTGGCGCACCCCGGCGTGTTTGGCGGCGTTGACCATGGCTTCCCTGGTCGCCTGCACCGCGGCCCGCAACCGGTCGTCGAGCTCGCAGTCCCCGACCGCGACCTGTTCGACCTCGATCGCAAAGGTGTCCTCGACCTCGCTGACCGCCTGCTCGAGCGCGGCGCCCAACGTGTCCGGCTCGGCGCCCTCGGCGGCACCCGGTTCGGTCGGCACCGATTTGCGCCCGTAACCGTCCGGCCCGTAGAGCCAGGTGCGCAGTTGCCGCTCCTGTCCCCTGGCCAGCCGGGCCACCTCGCGCGGGGACTCCGACTGCTTCTGGATGAGCGCGAGCGTCTGCAGCACCGAATCGTGCAGATGCGCGGCGATCTCGGCGCGTTCCTCGGTGCGAATACGGGCCCGGCGTTCCTCGCCCAGTTCCCGGACCATGCGCAGCCACCACGGCAGAGTCAGCACCGCAACCCCGAGCAGCGCCACGACCACGGCGAGCACGACGAACTGCGTCAGCCCGAGGCTGCGCCCGTTGATCAGCACGAGCACCAGTCCGCCGAGCACCAGCAGGGTGCCGAACGCGACCCGTAGGGCCCCGCTCGTCCCGCCCTTGCCGACGACCCCGCTCGCCCACCGTTTGCGCTGCGCGGCATCCGCCTCACGCCAGACGACGGCGGCACCGGCGAGCACGATGATCAGTGGCGCGCCGTATCTGCTCACCGCGGGACCGGCGAAGTTGCTCAGCGCGAAGGCCAGCGCGCAGGCGAGCACGAGCAGCGCGATCGCCTGCTGGCGGCCGCGCCCGGAGTCCTCGTGCACCGGGGCGTCCTGGCTCTCCTGGCGCACGAACAGCCACAGCATCGCGTAGGCGGCGATCCCCGCTCCGCCGAGCGCGACCAGGACCGCGAACACCGCGCGCACCCACAGCACGCGCACCCCGAGGTGCTCGGCGATCCCACCGGCGACCCCGCCGACGATGCGCCCGGTGCGGTGCCGGTACAGCTTCGGCGGGCCGGTGTTCTCCTCCTCCTCGCGGCGCGCCGGTGGCGGCACACGCAGGTCATCGGCTCCCGGACTCACGATCGCATCGTCCCACGTGATCGACGGGTGTTTCATCGGGGAATAACCCGGAGCCGCGATTTCAGGGGCGTCCCCGATACCGCGGCCGAGCGGTCTTCCCGCATGCTGGAGGCCATGGAATCCAGCAAGCCGGTCGGGCGCCGCCTCGAGGAGAGCCTGCGCGACTTCTGGGCGACACGACCCGAACGGCCGCTGGTCGGGCGCCGGTTCGCCGGGGTCGCCGCCGCCCTCGGCAATCGGTACTCCATCGATCCGACGCTGATCCGCGTGGTCTTCGTGACCTGCACCGTGTTCGGCGGTTCCGGGCTGGTCTGCTATCTGCTCGGCTGGTTGCTGCTGCGCAAACAGGGCGACCGGGCCTCGGCCTTCGGTTCCATGGTCGGCCGCGGGACGAGCTCGGTGTCCAGCCTGTTCACCGTGCTGCTGTGCCTGGCCCTGATTCCCGCCAGCGGGGTCATGCTCGGCGGGAACTTTCTGCTCGGCGGGCCGCTCGGGGGCCCGATCGGGTTCGCCGGGCTGCTCGTGGCGCTCTATCTGCTGCACGGTTCGCGCGCGCAACTCGCCGTGGCACCGCAACCGGTCGGCCGGGCCGAGGAGACCGCCGCGCGCCGGGGCACCGCCACCGCCCCGGTCACCGATCCGGCGTCCTGGGACGCGTTCGGGGCGGCCCCGTTCGCCTGGGACCTGCCCGAACCCGCGCGGGCCCCGCAGCAAGCGCCCCCGCCGCCGCGCAAGCCGCGCAAATCCAAGAAGGTCGGGCTCATCGGGCTCCTCGTCACGCTGCTCGCGATCGCCGGGTGCGTGCTGTTCGCCGCTGCCACGGACGGCTGGATGACCCCGGCGCACGCGGCGGCCATCGTGCTCGCAGCGGTGGGCACCACGATGATCCTCGGTTCCTTCGCCGGTGGCGGGCGCGGGCTCATCGTGCTCGCCGTGCTGTTCGCGGCCGGTTCACTGCTGGCCATGCGCGCCGACCTGGGCGGAACGCAGAACGAACGGTTCACCCCGGCGCGGACCGACCAGGTCCAGGCCGAGTACCGCAACGATCTGGGTTCGCTGCACCTCGACCTGACCCGGCTCCCGGAAAGCGGAACGGTGCACACCTCGGTGACGACCAGACTCGGCGCCGCGACGGTGATCGTGCCGCGCACCGCGGACGTCACCGTCAACTGCGAGACGCGGCTGGGCAAACTCGACTGCCTCGGCACCAAGAGCAGCGGCACCGGCCCCAGCCCGGTGTCCAAAGTGGACAACGGAACGAACGGAAAGGGCGGCCTGGTGATCGACCTCGACGCGAACACCGACCTCGGCACCGTGGAGGTGCGCCGTGGCTGACCGGAACTCCCCGGAACACGCACCGGAGCGCGGGCGAAAGCTGGACCCGGTGACCCTGGTCGCGGGGATCGCCTCGGTGCTGATCGCGGCCTATGTGCTCACCGACGAGCAGTTCGGGGTGCCGTTCCTCGAAGGCCGCTGGCTACTCGCCGGTGGAACAGCGGTCGTCGGCGCGCTGCTGCTGCTCAGCTCCCTGCGCCGGAAACGTTGATCACTCCCACTCGATGGTGCCCGGCGGCTTGCTCGTCACGTCCAGCACCACCCGGTTGACCTCGGCGACCTCGTTGGTGATCCGGGTGGAGATGCGTTCGAGCACCTCGTAGGGCAGCCGTGTCCAGTCCGCGGTCATCGCGTCCTCACTGGACACCGGCCGCAGCACGATCGGGTGGCCGTAGGTGCGCCCATCGCCCTGCACCCCGACCGAACGCACCTCGGCGAGCAGCACGACCGGGCACTGCCAGATGCTCCCGTCCAGTCCTGCGGCGGTGAGCTCCTCACGGGCGATCGCGTCCGCACTGCGCAGCACCTCGAGCCGGGACTCGGTGACCTCGCCGATGATGCGGATCCCCAGCCCGGGACCGGGAAACGGCTGGCGGTTGACCATCGGTTCGGGCAGGCCGAGTTCCACACCCACCTTGCGCACCTCGTCCTTGAACAGCGCGCGCAACGGTTCGACGAGGGAGAACTGCAGATCCTCGGGCAGCCCGCCGACATTGTGGTGGCTCTTGATGTTCGCGGTCCCGGAACCACCACCGGACTCGACCACATCCGGGTAGAGCGTGCCCTGCACCAGGAACTCCGCCCCTACTCCCACGCCGACGTCGTTGCGCAATTCGCGCGCCGCGGCCTCGAAGACCCGGATGAACTCCCGGCCGATGATCTTGCGCTTCTGCTCCGGATCCGTGACCCCGGAAAGCGCGGTGAGGAAACGCTCGCGCGCGTCGATGGTGCGCACCTCGACCCCGGTCGCGGCGACGAAGTCCCGCTCGACCTGGGTGCGCTCCTCGGCCCGCAGCAGGCCGTGATCGACGAACACACAGGTGAGCCGGTCCCCGATGGCCCGCTGCACCAGCGCGGCGGCCACGGCGGAGTCCACCCCGCCGGAGAGCGCGCAGATCGCGCGGGCATCCCCGATCTGCTCGGTGATCCGCGCGACCTGTTCGTCCACAATGGACGCAACCGTCCACTGTGGACGGATACCGGCGACCTCGTAGAGGAAGCGGTGCAGCACCTGCTGACCGTGCGGCGAGTGGTGCACCTCCGGGTGGTACTGCACCCCGGCGAACCGGCGCGCGGTGTCCTCGAAGGCGGCGACCGGGGCACCCTCGCTGGCCGCGGTCACGGTGAATCCCTCGGGTGCCTCGGTGACCGAGTCCCCGTGACTCATCCAGACCGGCTGACGTTCGGGGAGCCCGGCGTGCAGTACCCCGGTGTCCGCGCCCGTCTCACCATCCGTACCGACGTGGCAGCGCAGTTCGGTGCGGCCGAACTCCCGCGCCCCGGTGGGCGCGACGGTACCGCCGAGTGCGCGCGCCATCACCTGGAAGCCGTAGCAGATGCCGAGCACCGGAACACCGAGCTCGAACAACTTCGGGTCCAGCGAGGGCGCGCCGTCCTCGTAGACGCTCGACGGGCCACCGGACAGGATCAGGGCGAGCGGTTCCCGTTCGGCGATCTCGGCGACGCTTGCCGTGTGCGGCACCACTTCCGAGTAAACCTGCGCCTCGCGCACCCGGCGCGCGATGAGCTGGGCGTACTGGGCACCGAAGTCGACAACGAGCACTGGCCGCATGCTGGTATCCGTCACGCGCCCAGCTTAAAGCAGCGATTACCTGCCCGTTCACCTCGGCACCCGGTCCACGAACCGCGTCGTGTAGGTCTTGGCCAGATCGATCCGGTCCTTGCGTGGTTTGACGTTCACCGAGAACTCGGAGAGCACGTTCAGCACATTGCGCGCTCCCTCGGGGTTCATCCGCCCGTCGCCGTTGAACATCCGCACCGAATCGGCGATCGAGCGCTCGTAGAGCTCCTTGCCGCCGGAGGCGAACGAGGGCGGCATCTTCGCGGCGATCTGTTCCGGGGTGTGCGTCTTCATCCAGCGCAGCGTGCCGACCAGGGCGTTCGTCAGCTTCTGGGCGATGTCCGGATAGCGCTGCACGATCTGGCAGCTCATGTACAGCGAACTCGCCGGGTAGAGTCCGCCGAGCGCGGCCCTCGTGCCCTGCTCGGTGCGCAGATCGGTGAGGATCCGGCCCTTTCCGGTGCTGGTCAGCCTGGCCACCGTCGGATCGGTGGTCATCCCCGCGTCGATCGCCTGGTTGTCCATATTGGCGATGAACGTCTGCCCCGCCCCGACCTTGACCGGGGTGAACTCGTCCGGATGCACCCCGGCCCGGTTGGCCAGCGCCTTGCTGAGGAAATCGGTCGAGGAACCGAGCGAGGTGATGCCGAGATTGTGCCCGCGCACATCCCGCCAGCCGCGGATCCGGCCGGCCTTGTTCGCGGCGACCATCTCCACCTCGCCCGGCACGTTCGCGAACTGCACCACGCTCTTCAGGCACTGATCCTTGGCCTGCAGGTCGATCGTGTGGTCGTAGAAACCGACCACCCCGGCCACCTCACCGGCGAGCAGGGAGGTCTCCGCGGTGGCCCCGTCCGGCTGGGACAGCAGGCTCACATCGATTCCCTGGGCGCGGAATCCACCGAGCCGTTCGGTGAGCATCGCGGGCAGGTAGATGACCTTGTCCAGGCCGCCGACCATGATGGTGATCTTCGGTTTGCCGTCCGCGCCCATGGGCAGGGTGCGCGAATCCCGGCAGCCGGCCACGCTCGCGCACAGGGCGAGCAGCACGGCACACAGTGCGATGGTCCGTTTCATGTCACAACTCCGATACCGCGCTGCCGGAAACCTTGGGACGCCAGCGCAACAGCCGGTTCTCCGCGGTACCGATGAGCCATTCGGCGAGCAGGGCCACCACGGTGATCACGATCATCCCCGCGTAGATGCCCGGGGTGTCGAAGGTGCCCTGCGCGTTGGCGATCAGGAAGCCCATCCCGGATTTCGCACCCGCGTACTCCCCGACCACCGCGCCGATGAGCGCGAAGCCGAACGCGATGTGCAGCGAGGAGAGGATCCAGGATGTCGCGCTGGGCACCACGATGGTGCGCAGCACGGCGATCCGGCTCGCGCCCAGGATGCGGGCGTTGTCGATCAGGTTGCGTTCCACCTCGCGGGCCCCGGTGAAGGCGTTGAAGAACACCGCGAAGAACACCAGCACCACCACGGTCGCGACCTTGGAGCCGAGCCCGAGGCCGAACCACACGATGAACAGCGAGGCGAGCACGATCCGCGGTACCGCGTTGGCCGCCTTGATGAACGGATTGAGCACCTCGGCGAGATAGGTGCTCCGGCCGAGGATCACCCCGAGCAGCACCCCGAGTACGGCTCCGATGAAGAAACCGAGCACCGATTCCTCGACGGTGGTGAGCAGATTCGCCCAGATCGAACCGAAATCGGTGCCGATGGTGAACCATTCGTAGAGCCGGTTCGCGATCGCCGAGGGTTTCGAATAGAAGAACGGGTCGATCCAGTATGTCGCGGCCAGTTCCCAGCTGCCGAGCCAGACCACGATGATCGTGAGCCGCAGTCCCCACACCCTGACGGCTCGTTTACGTTTGGCGGCACGTACCGAATGAGTGAGGAATTCTTCGCTCTGCACGGTTTCGATCGTCATTTCCGATCCCCCATTTTCCGGGTCTTGTCCACTTCCTCGGAAAGCGAGGACCACACCTTGCGATAGATGGCGAGGAATTCCTCGGTGATGCGCAACTGCTCGACATCCCGCGGGCGGTCCAGCTCGATCCGGAATTCGGCTTTCACGGTTGCCGGTGCCGCCGTCATCACCACGACCTTGTCCGCGAGCGCGATCGCCTCGTCCAGGTCGTGGGTGACGAAGACGACCGCCGCGCCCGTACCCTCCCACAGGCGCAGCAGCTCGCCCTGCATCAGCGCCCTGGTCTGCACGTCGAGCGCGGAGAACGGCTCGTCCATCAGCATGATGGACGGGGAGGTCACCAGCACCTGGGCGAGCGCCACGCGTTTGCGCATCCCACCGGAGAGCTGATGCGGGTAATAGTTCTCGAATCCGGCGAGCCCGACCCTGGCCACCCAGTCCCGCGCCTGTTCGCGGGCCTCACGTTTGCCCGTCCCCCGGTAGCGCGGACCGGTGGCAACATTGTCCAGCACCGAACGCCAGGGAAGCACCGCGTCGGTTTGGAACATGTAACCGATCCCGTCCGGGATACCGGTCACCGGGGCACCGCGCACCGAGACCGCGCCTGCCGAGGCGGGTTCGAGTCCGGAAACCAGGGAGAGGGTCGTGGATTTCCCGCAGCCGGTCGGCCCGACGACGGCGACGAACTCACCGGAGTCGACGGACATGCTCAGCTCGCGGACCACGGTGTGGATCCCACCGGTCCCGGTGGGGAACCGTTTGGTCGCACCGCGCAACTCGATCAACATCTCGCTCTCCTCATTGAGGGCACTGCGGGCATCGGCGCCGCTGCGGGCCGCTGGTCACCGGCGACCGTAGGGAACCGGGGCGAGGGAGCCAAGTTTGTGTGCGATCTTCGCGGACAACTGAGCATTACCCGCGTTCTGCGCATTTCGCTCGGGAACGGGTACGGTTCGCCCGTGGCAGGACTGCAGGCGCGGAAACCGGTGCGGTTCACCTGGCAGATCCTGCTTCTGCAACTGCTCGTAGTCCTGGTATTACTCGGCGCAGGGATCGGGTTCGCCTTCCTGCTGCTCGGTTCGGAGGCTTCGCACGAGGCGGGCAGCAAGGCGCTGGCGATCGCGCGCACCGTGGCGAGCGCGCCCGGGGTGCCCGCCGCGGTGGCCGAACGCCGCTCCGCCGGTCCGTTGCAGCACTATGTCGCCGCGCTGCGCGACCGGTCGAACGTGCTGTTCGTGGTGATCACCGACGACAAGGGCATCCGGCTGGCCCACCCGGACCCGGAGCGGATCGGCGAACCGGTGAGCACCGACCCCTGGCAGGCGCTGGCGGGCAAGGAAGTCGTGAACGTGCACCAGACCGGGACGCTCGGCGCCTCCATCCGCAGCAAGGTTCCGGTGCGCTGGCAGGGCCGGGTGGTCGGCGAGGTCAGTGTGGGATTCGACAACGACGTACCCCAGGAAGTGCTCTCCCGCAGGCTCGGCGTGTTCCTCGCGTTCAGCGCGGCGGCCCTCGGCCTCGGTCTCGGCGTGGCCGCGCTGCTGACCTGGCGATTGCGCCGCCAGACGCTCGGTCTCGAACCCTACGAGCTGACCGGACTGGTCAGCGAGCACGAGGCCGTGCTGCACGGGATCGGCGAGGGGGTGCTCGCGCTGGACCCGGCGATGCGGGTGACGGTGCACAACGCCGAGGCGGCCGAGCTGCTCGGAATCACACCGCGGGACGGCGCCCCGTACCGCGAACTGGAACTGCCTACCAGGCTCGCCGCGGCGATCGAGGAAGGCCAGGAGGTCGACAATCTGGTCACCATCGCGGGAGCCCGGGTGCTGCTCGCCCGGCTGCGCACCGTTCGCCGGGGCACCCGCGATCTCGGCATGGTGATCACCCTACGGGACCGCACCGAGGTCGAAACGCTGACCAGGGAACTGGATTCGGTGCGCGGGCTCACCGACGCGTTGCGCGCGCAACGGCACGAGTTCACCAACCGGCTGCACACCCTTTCCGGGCTGCTCCAGATCGGACACACCGAGGAGGCCGCGGCCTATCTCGGCACCCTCACCGAAGGCGCCCCCGCGGGCGAGGTGGTCGAGGCCGAACGGGTCGCCGATCCGCATCTGCGCGCCCTGCTGTACGCAAAAACCGTTGCCGCGCAAGAGAAGGGCGTCGAGCTCGGAATCGGTGACGCGAGCCTGGTACTCGGCCGGGTCACCGATCCGCTCCGGGTGACCACGGTGCTCGGCAACCTGGTGGACAACGCGATCCGCGCGGCCGCGCTCGGACACCGCCGCCCGCGCCGGGTCGAGGTGGATGTGCTCTCCGAGGGGGAGACCCTGCATCTCGCGGTCGCCGATTCCGGAGACGGGGTGCCGGAATCCTTGCGAGCGCGGATCTTCGAGGAGGGAACGTCCACAAAGGACGGTCCGGGTCACGGTATCGGGCTGACCATCGCGGCGCGCGCGGCCGCCGTGCACGGGGGAGCACTGCGGCTGGCCGAGCCCGATTCCGCAAACGAACCGGGTGGCGCGCTCTTTCTCGCTGTACTGCCGCATATCCTGGCACCGGAGGTACCGAAATGATCAGGGTGCTCGTGGTCGACGACGATTTCCGGGTCGCCGGCCTGCATGCCGAGTTCACCGCGAGCGTGACCGGATTCCACGTCGAGGGTGTGGCGCACAGCGCGGCCCAGGCGTGGGCCCGGATCACGGAGACCCGCCCGGACCTGCTGCTGGTGGACATTTATCTGCCGGACGGTTCCGGGCTCGAACTGGTGCGCACCCACCAGGGCGACACGATCGTGGCCTCCGCCGCCGACGATGCCGACACGGTGCGCGCCGCGCTGCGCGCCGGTGCCCTTGGCTACCTGATCAAGCCGTTCGCTGCCGAAGCGCTCACCGCGCGGCTGCGCGGTTATCGTGCGTTCCACGAACAACTCACCGGCCCGCGCCTCGGGCAGCAGGCCGTGGACGCCGCCCTGCGCTCCCTGCACGCGAGCGAGACCGGCGCCCGGCGGGCCTCCCCCGCGACGACCGGACTGGTCGCGGAACTGCTCGAACGCGCCGGGGCGGCCCTTTCCGCGGCCGAGGTGGCCAGGGAACTCGGCATCGCCCGGGCCACCGCACAGCGCCACCTCGGCTCGCTCACCGAACAGGGCACGGTCCGCATGGGGCTGCGCTACGGTTCCACCGGCCGCCCCGAACACGAATACACCTGGGCCGGTGCGCATGGGTGAGTCCAGCGATGTGCCCGCACTGCGCAGGGGTCTGGCCATCCTGCGCCTGCTCGGCAGCCACGTGAACCCGATGACCGCCTCGGCCATCGCGGGCACCCTCGAACTGCCCCGGTCCACGACCTACCACCTGCTCGCCGAACTCACCGAGGCCGGATTCGTGACCCACCTCCCCGAGGAGAACCGCTACGGGCTCGGCCTGGCCACCTTCGAACTCGGTTCCGCCTACGTGCGCCGCGATCCCCTCGAACGGCTCGCCCGGCCCCTGCTCCGCGGGCTCGTCGAACGCACCGGGTACACCGCGCACCTCGGCATCCTGCACGGCGCCGAGGCGCTGTACCTCGCCCGCGAACAGCCGGCCACCACCCAGGGGCTGGTCACCGCCGTCGGGGTGCGCCTGCCCGCCGCGCTGCCCGCATCCGGTCGCGCCGTGCTCGCCGGGATGCCCGCCGCGCAAGTGCGCGCCCTGTTCCCGAACGCCGATGCCTTCGTGGACCGCACCGGGCGAGGCCCCAAGAACCTGCCCGCACTGCGCGCCCTGCTCACCGAGGAGGCCAGGCTCGGCTGGTCCATCGAGGACGGCTTCGTCAGCGAAGGTTACGCCTCCGTCGCCGCGCGGGTGCACGACCACGACGGGCGCCCGGTCGCCGCGATCAGCGTGACCTTCCGGCACGTCTGCGCCGGGGACTGCGCGAACACCTGGCCGGAACTGGCCGCCGAGGTCCGCGCCGCGGCCGGTGAGCTCACCGCGCGGATTGGGGGGCGCGGTTGAATTCTATCCAGTCGGTGTGATTCCCGTTCCACCGATCATACGACCGCACATAATACACTACGTGATACAATTTATGTTATGACTGGAGCTACAGTGAGTTTCCGGGCCGACGAATCCACTGTCGAAGCAATCGAATGGCTGCTGGAGAACACGGATGGCAGCGACCGCTCCGAGGTGATCCGGCGTGCGATCCTCGATGAGGCACGCCAGCTCCAGCGCGACCGCATTCGCGCCCAGGCCGAGGCAATCGCGGCTGACGAGGACGACCGGGCCGAAATGCGTGCGGCCCGCGCTGACCTGGACGCCATCCGTGCGTGGTGACGTCTACCGGCTGAGGGCACCCAAGAACACCCGAGGACATGAACAGCGCGGCCGGCGGTACGCGGTCGTGCTGCAATCCGACCTCCTGCCGTTGTCGACGTGGTTGGTCGCACCGACATCGACCAGCGCACGCGCAGCTGACTTTCGGCCCGAAATCGAGATCAGCGGAAAATCCGCTCGCGTACTCGTCGAGCAGACGACCGCGGTCGATCCCGAGCGGCTCGGTGACATGGCCGGGCACCTCACAACCGGGGAACTGCTCGCGATCGATCGCGCCGTCCGAATCGTGTTCTCCCTGACCTGATCGCGCCTCGGCCGGTGAACTCACCGCGCGGATTGCGGGGCGCGGTCGGGTTTCTCTTCCCGGGCGAAGAAGGCGCGCGCCGGGCGGCGGCGCAACAGGACCAGCAGCGTCAGGGCGACCAGGGCCTGCGCCGCGAACAGCACCGTCACCCAGGCCGGGTACTGGCCGGAGAAGACGAGGTAGCCGTAGACGACCACGCCGATGGCGGCGACCACGTGCGCCCGGATGTAGGCGCGGCGCTTGCCCCGGTACAGGTCGCGCACCACGAAGGCGTACACGAGCGTCATGACCGCGATCGTGCCCGGCCGGGACCACAGCTGGCCGGAGAGCATGTCATGGGTCTGCTGCCATTGCGCGGGTGGCACGGCGAGTGCGTGCAGCTGGTGGTTCAGGATCTGCTCGCGGAACAGGATCGTGAGCACCGCGACGAGGGCGCCGATACCGAGGTTGACGAACAGCACGCGGACGATCGCGTGCGCGGGATTCGATCGTGTTGACATGCCACCATTGCACAGCAGCGTCCCCCTGCCGCGACACGGCGAAAAGCAGCCGCAGCCCCCTGCGAAAGTCGAACCCCCGCGACACTTTCGCCGCTGTCACACGAGGCCGTCACATGAGTTTGTTGGCGCGCAGGAATTCCTCGGCGATGTCCACCGGATCGCGTTTGGCCACGGTGTACTCGTCGTCGAGCTTGGCGAGCTTGTCGGTGGTGAGTGCGGCGGAAAGCCGGTTCAGGATGCCCCGTTCCCGTTCGGTCAGCGCGCCCTTGGCCACCAGCGGGACGATGTGCTGGGCCGGGAACAGGTGTTTCGGATCGGCGAGCGGAACGAATCCGTTGCCGGCGATCCGCGAGTCGGTGGAGAACATGTCCACCACCTGCGCCTTGCCGGATTTCAGTGCGGCCACGGTGACCGGTCCCCCGGTGTCGGTGGTGGTGAGCTGGCGGAAGGTGCAGCCGTAGCGCTTCTTGATCTTGGCCTCCCACCGGTCCGGCCACTGCCCGGGCCCGCCGAACACGAAGTCCCCGCAACGCGGCCCGAGGTCGGCCAGCGAACGGATCCCGGTGTCCGCGGTCTCCTTCTTCACCACCAGGACATCCTTGTCCTCGGCGGGCGCCTGTTCGAGCACGTCGAGCGAGGGCGGAAGCGCCTTGCGCAGTTCGCGGTAGACCTGGCCGGATTCGGTGGCCTGATTGGGTTTGTCGAAGTACTGCAACAGGTTTCCGCTGTAGTCGGGGGTCAGCGAGAGCGACTTGTCCTGCAGCGCCTTGACCACGACCTCGCGGCCGCCGACCGGTGGGCGGATGACCACGTTGCGCGCCCCGCCCTTGGTCAGCGCGGTCGCGTAGAGCTGCGCGATGACCAGGTTCTCCGGGACATCGGAGGAGCCGATGATGATCTCCCCCCGGTTGCCGCCCTCGCCGCCGCCCTTGAGCGGATCACCGCAACCGGCGAGCAGGGCGGCCGCGCACAGCACGACGAACAGTTTGCGCTTCATGCGGGCGCCTCCGCGGTGGCCGGCTTGGTCTCCATGCTGCGTCCCGCGGCGACGGCTGCGGCGACCCGCAGCCCGTACGGCACGATGATGCGCTGGATCCCGGCGAGCACGAGATCGGCTGCCATCGCCAGCAGCGCGGTGAACAGGGCCCCGCGACGACCTTGGGATAGTCGAGCACCGCCAGCCCGTCCAGCAGCAGCCGTCCGAGGCCGCCGAGCCCGACGTAGGCGGCGACCGCGGTGGTCGCGACCAGTTGCAGCATGGCGTTGCGGATCCCGCCGAGCAGCAGCGGAATCGCGATCGGGAACTCCACCTGGAACAACCGCTGCCAGCCGGTCATGCCGACCCCGGTCGCCGCGTCCAGCGCGCGCTCGTCCGCGGAGGCGATCCCGGAGTAGGTTCCGGCCAGGATCGGCGGAATGGCCAGCACCACGAGCCCGATGATCGTGGCCGGCTTGCTCTCGGTGAAGATCAGGAACAGGAAGGTCACCAGGCCGAGGGTCGGCAGCGCACGCACGATGTTCGCCAGGCCGACCAGCACCACGCCGCCGCGCCCGGTGTGCCCGACGAAGGCACCGAGCGGAACCGCGATCACGGTCGCGATGCCGAGCGCGAGCAGGCAGAACCCGAGATGCTCCCAGAGCCGGGGCCAGATCCCGTTCGGCCCGGTCCAGTGCGCCGGATCGCCGAGCCAGGAAACGATATCGCCGATCATGTGCTCACACCTCGCTGCCAGGGGGTCAGGAATTTGCGCATGGCGACGAGCACCAGGTCCACGACGAGCGCGAGCAGCAGGGTCAGCACGATGCCCACGATGATCGGGGCGAAGTACTCCCGCGCGAACCCGTCGGTGAACAGCACCCCGAGCCCGCCGGTTCCGATGATCGCGCCGACCGTGACCAGGCTGATGTTGCTCACCGACGCGACCCGGACCCCCGCGGCGAGCACCGGGACGGCGAGCGGGAGCTGGATCGCGAAGAATCGGCGCAGCGGGCGGTACCCCATCGCGGTGGCCGCGGCGACCACGCTCGCGTCGATCGAGTCGAGCGCTTCGATCACCGGGCGGATCAGCAGCGCGGTCGTGTAGAGCGAGAGCGCCACGATCACGTTCACCGGGTCGAGGATCCTGGTGCCGATGATGCCCGGGATCACCACGAACAGCGCCAGCGAAGGCAGTGTGTAGATCAGGTTCGCCGGTACCAGGAAGAATCCGCGCAGCCGCCGGGTCCGGTGCGCGACCGCGCCGATCGCGATGGCCAGCACCACCCCGACCACGAGCGGAAGCAGTGCCAGGTACACGTGCTGGCCGAGGTCACCGAGAATGGCGGCGCGGGTGTTCGCGCTGCCCAGGAATTCGCCCAGTTCGTCAAACATCGGCTGCTCGTTCCGGTTTGCTGCCCTCGATGGTCTCCAGCACCGTCTGCGAGGGCACCACGCCCCGGAAGGTCCCTTCCCCGTCCACGACGACCGCGAAGTTCGCCGGGCTGGACAGTGCCGAGTCCAGCGCCCCGCGCAGCGGGGATCCCTCCAGATACAACGAACCGTTCGGGCTCAGCGCGGACTGGGTGACCACGCCGTCCGGCACCGTTCCCGGGGCCAGCCAGCCGCGCGGGCGGTCCTGCTCGTCGAGCGCGAGCGTCCAGTCCCGGGTCGGCCCGTCGAGTGGTTCGCCGAACCGGGTGGTCGGCACGGTCTGCAGTGTGAACGCGCCCGGTTCCACGAAGGACAGCCCGCGATAGCCGCGGTCCCGGCCGACGAATCCGGCGACGAACTCGTCCGCGGGCTGGCGCAATACCTTCGAGGGCTCGTCGTACTGCGCGAGCTTGCCACCCTCCCGGAACACCGCGACCTTCTCGCCGAGCTTGACCGCCTCGTCGATGTCGTGGGTGACGAACACGATCGTCTTGTCCAGCTCCGCCTGCAGCCGGAGCAGCTCGTCCTGCAGCTCGTCGCGCACCACGGGGTCGACCGCGGAGAACGGTTCGTCCATGAGCAGGATCGGCGGATCGGCGGCGAGCGCGCGGGCCACCCCGACCCGCTGCTGCTGCCCGCCGGACAGCTGCGCGGGATAGCGCTCGGCGAGCTCCTCGGAGAGGCCGACGACGTCGAGCAGCTCGCGGGCCCTCGCGCGCGCCCTGGGTTTCTTCTCCCCGGAGAGCATGGGCACGGTCGCGATGTTGTCCAGCACGTTGCGATGCGGGAACAGCCCCGAATGCTGGATGACGTAGCCGATCCCCCTGCGCAGCAGCGCGGGATCGGACTCCATCACATCCTTGCCGTCGACAAGGATCCGGCCCGAGGTCGGATCGAGCATGCGGTTCACCATCCGCAGCGAGGTGGTCTTCCCACAGCCGGACGGGCCGACGAACACGGTGATGCTGCCTGTTTCGACGCGCAGGTCGAGATCATCGACCGCCGTCGCGCCATCGTCATAGCGTTTCGTGACGGATTGGAATTCGATCACTGGTGCCGTCCGAGGTCACGACGGCCTCCCTACAGCCGCCTGCGCTTCTTTTCCCGACCCTAACCCGAGCCGCCGACAAACCGGGCCGATTCCACTATGTTGAGACCGGCTATTCCTGGATGAGGGCCCGGAACTCGGCCGCGGGCAGCGGCCGGGAGAACAGCCAGCCCTGATATTCGTCGACTCCCTCGGCACGCAGTGTCTCGAACTGCTCCACCAGTTCGACACCCTCCGCGACGCACCGGCGCCCCATCGCGTTCGCCAGGTCCACCACCGCGCGCACTACCGCGGTGTCCGAGGTGTCGTGGTTGACCCCGGCGACGAATTTCCGGTCCACCTTGATGATCTGCACCGGCAGATCCTTGAGCCGGGCCAGCGAGGAATATCCGGTGCCGAAGTCGTCCACGGCGAACTGCACCCCGTCCGCGACGAGTTCGCGCATCACCGCGATGCCCTCCGCGGGCAGCGTGACGAGCGAGGTCTCCACGAGCTCGAGCACCACCCGCGACGGATCGATCCCGGTCTCGGCGAGCACCGCGCGCACCGTCTCGTCGAATTCCTGGGTTCCGGGCAGCAGTGCGGAGAGGTTCACCGCGACCCGCACCGGGCGCCCGCTGTCCGGCCAGCGGCTCGCCTCGGCGAGCGCGCTGCGCAGCACCCAGTTGTCCAGCGCCCGCAACAGATCCGCCTCCGCGGCGACGGTCAGGAATTTGTCCGGGGACAGCATTCCGCGCTCCGGGTGGTTCCAGCGCACCAGTGCCTCGGCACCGACGACGACGCCCTGAGTGTCCACAATGGACTGGAAGTGCAGCACCAGTCCGGAATCCGGGTCCGCGCCCGCCAATGCCTGGCGCAGCTGGGATTCCAGTTGCAGTTTGCCGCCCATCGACTCGATCAGCGCGACGCCCGCGACCGAGAAACTGCCGCTGCCCCCGCGCTTGCTCTCGAACATGGCCGCGTCGGCGAAACGCAGCAGATCGACCTCGTTGTCCAGGCCATCGCTCGGTACCGCGGCCCCGATGGACACCGAGACCTGCACCTGCTGGCCGTGCACGACCGCGGGCTGCCCGAGCAGTTCGCTGATCCGCTCGGCGAGCCGGTCGAGCCCGCCGACCGCGCGCACATCCGAGCACACCACCACGAACTCGTCCCCGGAGTGCCGCGCGGCGGCACAGTGCGGGGGCAGTTCGGTGCGCAGCCGCTCGGCGAGCGCGATGAGTACGTCGTCGCCGAAATCGTGACCGAGCGAATCGTTGATCCGGGCGAAATTGTCCACATCGCAGAACAGCACGGCCAATTGCGCGGCGTGCCCGTTCGCGAGCAGTGCCCGCAGCTCGGCCTGTACCCCGGCACGATTGAGCAGCCCGGTCAGCTCGTCCACCCCGCGCGGCTTCGCGTCCGCTCCCTGCTCGCCGACGCCGGTGTACATCATCACCCAGAACGTGCGCCCGTCGTCCTGCACCGAGGCCGCGGTGCGCACCTCGCACGGCACCCCGGAACCATCCGCCCTGCGCACCGTGTACCGGCGGGGCTGACCGCTGGAAGCCTCCGCGTACTCGAAGAAGGACTCGTAGGAGCAGGGCTGGTCGTCATCGTGGGCCAGTTCGGTGACCGCCGTGCCGACCACCTGCTCGCGGGCGGTACCGAGCAGTTCGCACAGCGCCTCGTTCACATCGGCGATCCGTGCCTGGTCGTCCACCAGCGCGATCCCCATCGGGCTCGCCGCGACCAGGTCGGCGTAGCGCTGCCCGGACCGTTCCACCTTCGTCTCGGCCAGCCACTGCTCGGTGAGGTCGTAGGCGGAGCCGACCAGCCGCCGGTTGCCCTCGGCATCGGTCTTGCGCTCGGCGAACACGTGGATCTTGTGCGGATTCCCGTGCATATCAGAGAACCGGGTCTCGAACTCGGCGGCCCTTCCGGTCCGCAGCACCGTCCGGCACTGCTGCCAGACCCGCCTGCGGTCCTCCTCGTGCAACCGCTCGATGAGGTCCTCGGTTCCCGGCTGGTCCTCCACGGCGAACCGCCACAATTCCCGCAGCCGCGCGGACAACTCCACCGTGTTCGCCCCGGCGTCCCAGGACCAGGTGCCGATCTCCAGCACCCGGTTGAGCCCGGCGAGGCGGGTCTCGCCCTCCTCGACCGCCTGCTCGAGTTCGCGCAGCCGGGTCAGGTCGTGCACGTTCCCGACCAGCCACTGCTCGCCGTTCTCGTCGGTGATGCGTTCCCCGTAGACGTACACCCGCTTGTAGTGATCCTCACCGTCCCGGTAGCGCAGCTCCACCTCGCCGCTGCCGACCGGCCCGAGCACCCGGGAGATCGCCGCCTCGAGCTTGGCCTTGTCGTCGGCGTGGATCCGTTCGAGTGCCCGCTCGAAGGTACCGACCCGCTCGGCGTCCAGACCGAACACCTCGTAGGCCTCCGCGCCGATCTCCAGTTCGGACGAACCGACCCGCCAGGCCCAGCTGCCGATCCGCGCGGTCCGGCGCGCCTCGGCCAGCTGCACCCGGTCGTGCGCGACCTCCCGCTCCAGTTCGCGCAGCCGGGTCAGGTCGTGCACGGTGCCGATGATCCGCCGGTAGGTGGCCTCCGGATTGCTGGCCACCTCGCCGTATACGCGCAGCACCCGGATCGCGCCACCGGGCTGCACCACGCGGCATTCCACATCGGCGCGCAGCGGTCCGTCGGTGTAGCTGAGCCTGCCGAGGCTGTTCGCCACCGCGAGCCGGTCGTGCCGGTGCACGACGTGGTTGAGCCGTTCCCTGGTGATCGGGTTGCCGTCGTTCGCGATGCCGAGCAGGTCCCGCAGCGCGGGGCTGCAGTCGACGGCTCCCGTCGCGCCGTCCCAGGACCAGGTCGCGACCCCGGTCACCTTGCCGGCCCCGGAAAGCAGCGCCTCGTGTTCGGCGAGCTGGCGTTCCAGGACCCGCTGCTCGGTCACGTCGTGGGTGGTCCCGATGAACCGGCGGGCACCACCCGGCCCGATGGTGACCTCGGCGTGCATCCGCAGCACCCGCCACTGCCCGTCCGGCAGCGCGGCGCGGAACTCCAGATCGGTGACCACCGACTGATCCGGATCGGTCGCGTTCGCCATGTACAGCGCGATCCGGTCCCGGTCGTCGGGATGGATCACGTCGAGCACATCCCGGGTGCGCACCGGTCCCGGCCGGTCCGGGAAGAACAGCCCGCGGAATCCGACCGAGAACGTGATGAGCTCGGCGATCGGATCCCATTCCCAGGTGCCCAGGTCCATGATCCGGCCCGCGCCGGGAGCCCGCAGCTCGTCCGCGATCGCGCGCTGGCGCAGTTCGCGCAGGCTCGTCACGTCGTAGACGGTGCCGACCATCCGCATCGGCCCGCCCATGTTGTCGGTGACGATCGTGAGGTAGTTGCGCAGGGTCCGTACCTCGTCGCCGAGCAGGATGCGGAACTCCGTCTCCGGGGCCACGACGCGGCCCTCCCGCACACTCTGCGCGTACTGCGCGGCGACCGTCTCACGGTCCTCGGGGTGCAGGATCCGCAGCACCCGTTCGAGGGTGATCTCCTCCGCGCGGCCGAAACCGAACATGTCCCGCAGGGTGTCGCTCGGCTCGATGCGGGCGGTGGTGGTGTCCAGCGTCCAGGCCCCGATCCCGGGAGCGCGGTCGAGGGAGAGCAGCGCGTCCTCGTCGGCCAGCCTGCGCTCCAGGGTCCGCTGCCTGGTGATGTCCCTGGCCAGGCCGAACACGATCCGGTGGCCCTGGTGCTCGAACCAGTCGATGTGCACGGCGAGGATCAGTTCCTCGCCGTCCGGGGTGACCATCGGGAACTCGACATCGGTCTTCGGCGGCCGACCCCCCTCGAGCTGTTCGACGAGGCGGAACAGGCCCTCCCGCTCGGCTTCGGGCACCCGCTCGCCGAGGAACTGGTCGATGTAGAGCACATCCCCGCCCAGTTTGAGCAGCGCGCGCAGCTCGGGGGAGACCATGATCTCGCGCTGCGTGGTGTCCCACTGGAAGGAGCCGACATCGCCGAAACTGACCACGCCGCGCCAGCGCGCCTGGTCCTCGCCGACCTTGCGCTCGAGCTTGCGCAGATTGGTCAGGTCCCGGCACACCCCGCGGACCACCCGGGTGCCGTCTTCGCGCGCGATCGCCTGGATGCTCGACTCGATTACCCGCTGCGCCTCGCCCGCACCGATGCGCAGCTCGATGTGCGTCGGTGTGGTCACCGAAGGATCGGCCCACCGCCGGATGGTGTTGTCCAGCGTGTTCCGGTCGTCCTCGTCGAGCAGCGCGTAGAAATCGCTGATCGGCAGTGGCCCGCCCTCCGCGACCCCGGTGATCATGCTGATCATGCCCCAGGTGTGGCAGACCTCGCTGCCCGGCACCCACTCCCAAACCCCGGCCTCGATGTGGCTGGCCAGCCCGCGCAGCCGCTCCTGGTCCTGAGCGTGTTCGCGCTCCAGCTCGCGTACCTCGGTCACGTCCCGCACGGTCGCCCTGGCCAGCGGGATCCGGCCGGGACGCTCGAGCACGCTCACCCGCACCTCGAGGGTCCGGTACCGCTGCCCGTCCCAGACCCGCATCTCGGTGTGTTCCACGGTCGGGATTCCCGGCTCCGGCCACCAGTCGAATTCCGCGGCCAGTCGCGAACGGTCCTCCGGATGCACCGCCTCGAGCAGATCGCGGATGCTGGTGCGGCCCTTCTCGTCCGAGCCGAGCAGCTCGTGCAGGATCCCCCAGCAGGTGAAGGTGTCCGAACCGCCCTCGCGCTCCCAGAACCCAATCCGCGCGCCGGCCGTGAGCTCACGCAACCGTTCCCGGTCCTGGGCGTGTTCGCGCTCGAGCGCGCGCACCTCGGTGACATCCCGCACCGTGCCGCGCAGCAGCAGCACACCGTCGGCGCGCCTGCGGGCCTCGATGCGTGACTCGATGATCCGGTAGTCCCCGCGCTCCCGGATCCGGAGATCGAGCTGGCCGGTCGCGGGTGGTTCCCGGCCGCTCAGGTCCCCGACCAGTTCGGCGAGCGCGGCCCGGTCCTTGGGGTGCACGAGCGCGTAGTACACGTCGACCGCGGCGACCCCGTTCTCGTCCGCGCCGGTGACCTCGCGGGCGAGCCCCCAGCAGCTGAAGGTCTCCGCGCCGGGAACCCATTCCCAGACCCCGATCCCCTCGCGGCTGGTGATCTCGCGCAGCCGCTCCCGGTCGTCGGCGATCTCGCGCTCCAGTGCGCGCATCTTCGTCACGTCCCGGCAGGTCGCCCGGACGAAGCAGGGACCGTCCGGGGGCTCGTTGAACTCCAGATGGGTCTCGATCACATAGGTCCGGCCGTCGAGCACGCTCCGGAAATCGAAGGGGCCCGGGATGCGCTGGCCCTCGCGGATCCGCCGGAAGATCTCCCACGCGGTGTCCCGCTCCCCCTCGGGAATGAAGCCGAGCAGGGTCGCCATGGGGACCACGCCGCTGCCGTCGGCGGTACCGCTGGCGCGCTCGCGCAGGATCCCATAGAGCACGCAGTGGTCCTTGTCGATCTCCCATTCCCAGCCGCCGACCTCGGAGTAGCGGGCGATATCGCGCAACCGCTCCCGATCGTCCCCGATGTGCTCGCGTTCCCGCACGGAGCCGGTGATGTCGCGTACCGTGCCGACCAGCCTCGGCGGGCCGTTCTCGTCCACGAACCGGCCGATGACCCGCAGCAGCCGCGTCGATCCGTCCTCGGCGAACGCCCGGAAGTCCAGTTCCTTGTCGTCGTTGCTGCCCTTGACCAGTCCGGCGCCGAATTTCCGTACCCGTTCGGTGTCCTCGGGATGGATCCGCCCCTGGGTCACGGTGATGTCCAGCGGCCCGGACGGCAGCCCGAACGCTTCGAAGACCCCACCGGTGAGTTCCACCAGTTCGCTGTCGAAATTGACGGTCCAGGTACCCGTGTCCGATGCGCTGCCGAGGCCACCGGCGCGCGCCCGCTCATCGGTGAGCTCGCGCTCCAGTTCCCGCAGCTCGGTCATGTCCTGCACGGTGCCGAACACCTGGTACCCGCCCTCGGCGGTCTGCCCGCCGAACTGGCTGTTCCAGCGCAGCCAGCGCACCGCGCCGTCCGGGCGCACCAGCCGGCACTCCACCTCGGGCGCCAGCACCTCCAGGTCCTCGTCCGTCCGGTCGACCACCTGGGCCACGGCTTCCCGGTCGTCCGGGTGGATCATGGCCCGCAGCACCGACCTGTCCAGCGCCCCGGCCGGCTCGATCCCGAGCAGCGCGCAGGCCTGCGGGGAAAGGTGCACCACATCGCCCCCGGTCACCCGCTGCCAGGTGCCGATCCCGGTGGACTGGCTGAGCCCGCGCAACTGCATCCGCTGCTCGGCGACCTGGCGCTCGAGCGCGCGCAGCCGGCTCACGTCCTGCACCGTCCCCCCGATACCGACCACCTCGCCGGTGTCGTCGAGTTCCGGGTAGGTGTGCACGAGCATGCACCTGTCGGCCTCGATCGAGCGCAGTTCCATCCGGTGCGGACCGGGCAGTTCCCCGGCGACGATCGCGTCGAGCTGGCGCTGCGCGGCCGGGCGGTCCTCCGGATGTACCGCTTCCAGCATGTGCGCGGCGTCCCGGTGCGCCGGTTCGAGCGCCTTCGCCGCGCGACCGCTCGTGCTCAGCGTGCCGGTGCGCAGGTCGATGTGCCAGTGCCCGATCTCGGCGGCCTCCTGCGCGCGCCGCAACAGCTCGCTGTCCTGCTCGGGCTTGCCGTAGAACTCGTCGATCTCGGAGACGTAGCCGACCGTCAACCCCTGCTCGACCCGTTCGGCGACGCAGCACACCCGGGTGATGCCGCCGTCGAAAGCGAGGCAGCGGGCCACGAACAGCATCCGTTCATGGGTACGCAGATGCCCGCGCCAGGCATCGCGGGCACGAGCCACATCGTCCGGGTGCAGCAGTTGCACCAGCGCGTCGAGCCCGGTGGAGAGCATGCCCGGCATGAGCCCGAGTACCGGGTAACCACTCGGCAGCCACTGGGTGGTTCGGGTGCCCGGCTCGTAGGTGAAGGCCGCGGTGTGCGAGATCCTTAGCAGCTCGAGATACCGCCGGACCAGGGCGGCCCGGGCCGCGACCCGCTTGGACCGGTCGGTGAAGCAGACGTGGAACAGCTCACCGCTCTCGGCGGGCAGCCGGGTCGCGCGTACCGGGATCCGGGCCCCGTGGGCGAGCCGGAGCAGCGGCGCACCGCGATCGTCGGCGCTGAGCAGATCTTCGAGGTGCTTGCCGCGAACCGTGTCCTCGTCCGCCTGGTAGAGATCGGTGAACGCCGCATTACAGCGCACGACCCGCCCATCGGCCGCGCAGGTGAGCGCGGCCTGTTCCGGCAGATCAACGGGTGCGGAGACCCGAGTGGGAACATGCGCTCGCGTATCGGTCACCGTCACCTCGCTCTCGGCGCGCACACCCACGCACGTCGTCGGTCGATTAGAGCAGTTTGCCCCGCTCAGGGCTCCGATCGGGGGACAACACGTTAACTATGTCTCACTCGACTCGGTGATACCGTAGCGTCTTCATCGACGCCGCGCAGCTCTGATCGCCGGTCTCGACATGCATCTTGCGCGCACCGAGAGCTTAGTGACCGGTCACCGCTGGTGTGGGATCGCCCCATCCTCCTCCGCCGCCTCCGCGACCGCGCGCGCCACTTCGACCGACACCCGCGGGTCGAGCACACTCGGCACGATCCGGTCGGCGGCGAGATCCTCCTCGGCGATGGCCGCGATGGCCTTCGCCGCGGCCAGGTTCATGCCGTCGGTGATCCGCCGCGCTCCCACGTCCAGCGCACCGCGGAAAATCCCCGGGAAGGCGAGCACATTGTTGATCTGGTTCGGGAAATCGCTCCGCCCGGTCGCGACCACCGAGGCATAGCGCCCGGCGATCTCCGGGTGCAGCTCCGGGTCCGGGTTCGACAAGGCGAACACGATCGGATCGGCGCCCATCCGGGCCAGGCAGCGCTCGTCGATGGTGCTCCCGGACAGGCCGAGGAACACGTCGGCACCGTCCAGGGCTTCCTCGAGGCCCCCGGTGAGCCCCCGCGGATTGGTCTCGGCCGCCAGCTTGGCCTTGACCTCGGTGAGCCCGTCCCGGCCGAGGTGCAGCACGCCCTTGGAGTCGAGCACCACGACCTCGGCCACCCCGGCCGCGGCGAGGATCCGCGCACAGGCGACCCCCGCGGCACCCGCGCCGTGGATCACCACGCGCAGATCCCCGATGCGCTTGCCGACCACACCGGCGGCCCCGCGCAGCGCGGCGAGCGTGACCACGGCCGTCCCGTGCTGGTCATCGTGCATGACCGGGCAGTCGAGCGCCTCCACGAGCCTGCGCTCGAGTTCGAAGCAGCGGGGCGCGGAGATGTCCTCCAGGTTCACCGCGCCGAACGAGGGGCGCAGCCGCACCAGCGTCTCGACGATCTGGTCCACATCGTTGGTGTCGAGCACCAGCGGGATCGAGTCGAGCCCGCCGAAGGTCTTGAACAGGGCCGACTTGCCCTCCATGACCGGAAGCGAGGCCGATGCGCCGATGTCCCCGAGACCGAGGACCGCGGAGCCGTCGCTGACCACGGCGACTACCCGGGAAGCCCACGTGTAGCGCTGCGCGAGCCCGGGCTCCTCGGCGATCGCGGTGCACACCTTGGCGACACCGGGGGTATAGGCGATCGAGAGCGCGCGGGCGTCCGCGAGCGGGGCCGTTACCGAAACGCCGAGCTTGCCGCCCTCGTGCGCGGCGAAGATCTCGGAGTCGTCGGGCTGAGCCTTGGCGTGTTCTTCCATCGTGGTCATAGCGTCCCTCCCAGGGGAGCGAAATTCCTTCCGGCGCGCTTAGTGGCGGGAAAATACGCCGACGGTGGCGCCGAACAGCGGTTTCCGGGCGGATTCCCCTCGCGCCCGATCGGCGCGTGACCCGTCTCCGGCCGGCCGTGGGCACCGGTCGGGCACCACGACCATGGACGCATGGATCGCATCAGTGTGCCACCTCACGGCCGCACTGTCTCGCCCCGGGGGTGCACGTCACACCTCGCAGCCGATCGCCCCCCACCGGACCGGCCCCATTACGCTCTCCGATCGTGGCACGTCAGCTGAGCATCCCCGAAGCGTACGAGTTCACCCCGAAGGTCTTCCCGGACCAGCGGGGCGCGTTCACCTGCCCGTACATCGCGGCCGAGTTCGCCGAGGTGACCGGGTACGAGCTCAGTCTCGCCCAGGTCAACCACAGCCGCTCGGCGCGCGGGGTGATCCGTGGGCTGCACTTCGCACAGCTGCCACCGAGCCAGGCGAAGTTCGTCTACTGCTCGCGCGGCTCCGGACTGGATGTGGTGGTCGACATCCGGCTCGGCTCCCCCACCTTCGGCCAGCACGACGCCGCACTCATCGACGCGGAACGGTGCAATGCCGTGTTCGTCCCCGAGGGCCTCGGGCACGCCTTCTTCGCGCTCGAGGAGGACACGGTGCTCACCTACCTCTGCTCGACCGGGTACGCACCCGAGCGCGAGCACGGCATCGATCCGCTCGACCCCGCGCTCGGGCTGCCCTGGCCTTCGGACATTCCGATGATCCGCTCGGCCAAGGACGCCGAGGCGCCGAGCCTGGAGCAGGTCCGCGAGCAGGGCGTGCTCCCGGACTACCAGGCCTGCCTCGACTGGTACTCCTCGCTGCGCAGCTGAACTACGCGGCCCGGCGCACGTCCTCGGCGAGCACCCGCTCGATATCGCGTTCGGCCGGCGCGGTGATCGTGACGAAGGGGTTCACCCCGAGGTAGCCGGGAACGAGCGCGCCATCGGTGGCCGAACCGAGCACGCAGCCACCGAGCGGGTGGTAGCAGAAGTCGTCCGCGAAGGCCCTGTTCTGCCCGAACAGGTCATGCCGGTACACGGTGCGGTTCACCGCGTTGAGCGAGTCGAACAGTGCCGTGGCCTTGGCCACGTGCACCTGACTCTGTTCCTGCCGCCAGCCGGGCCACAGCCCGTCGCTCGTCCGGTCGTAGCCGAACGCGGCGCGGTCCTCGCCTGTTCCCTTGCCATATAAGAGAAGTCGTAGGTGCTCGGGACGAAGGTAGTGGACAGTCCCGCCTTGCGCGCGGCCTTCCGGGAGACCCCGGCGTGCTGGTAGCACTCGGCGTCCTCGAACCAGTCCGGGGCGATGTGGTGCACCCCGAGTCCGGCCCGGGCGCGCGGCACACGGCGAGCGTAGAACTCGTCCGCGTCGATTCCCCGGAATACGGCCTCGAAGTTCTCCCGCTTCGGGGCCACCGCCATGGCCCCGTTCACCAGAGCCCCGTTCACCAGGGAGCTGCCGCCGACGCCCCCGGCCGACGTAGACATCCATGTGGTCGAAATGCACCCCGGCCTCCCCGAGCCGCAGCGCGGTGGCCGCCGCTCCATAACCGGTGCCGACGACGGCGGCGGGAACCCACTCCCGTCCCACCGCCGCTACCGGTTCCGCGGACACCAGGCTGAAGCCGGTCGCGGCCGCCGCGCTCATCGCCGCCATTCCCGGCGCCGCTCTGCCGAGGAAGCCGCGCCGTGTGCAATTGTCGATCACGAACGGAGAGGTTTCCCAGGTGAGGCCGCATTGCCCAGTCCCTGAATGCGGCAACCCGGCCACCCGTTCGATGCAGCGCGTACCACCGAGACGTGACGCCGCTATTTCTTCTCCGTCACATAGATCGTGATCGTCGCGCGCACCACCTCGGTCCCGGCGGTGTCGTAGACCCGCACCATAACCGGGATGTCCTGTGCCGCACCGAAAACCGGCGGCTCGGCCGGTTCGGCGACCGCGCGCAGGCTCGTCTTGGCCTTGGCGAGGTATTCCACGGTCATCCCGCGCGGCAGCCAGCGATGCGTACCGGGAACCGTCGCCTCGGCGAGCATGCCCATGGCGACCTCCGCGAGATTGCACGCGGCGATCGCATGGAAGGTGCCGATGTGGTTGTGCACGCCCCACCATTTCGGTGCGCGCACCTCCGCGTGTCCCGGGCGCAGTTCGGTGACCGTGGGCAGCACCGTGCCGAAATACGGGGCGCGCAGCGAAATGGCCGCGGAGAACAGCCGGTTGCCGAGCGGAAGGGCGGACAGCCGCTCCCACAGGCGAAGCGTCGATACCATGCCCTCGAGATTACCCTACTCGCTAGTAACCGGACTTATCCCACAACACACTGCGCGGCCGCCCCGACGCTCGTACGATGCGCCGCATGTCGCACGAATCGGCGGTCTACCTGCTCCGGCACGGGGAGACCGAATGGTCGCGGTCCGGCAAGCACACCGGGCGCACCGATATCGCACTCACATCCGAAGGCGAGCAGCAGGCGCGCAGGGCTGGCGGTGTCCTCTCCGCACTGCGCGCGACGAGTGTGCCGCCCGCGCTCGTGTGCAGCAGCCCCCGCTCGCGGGCGGTGCGCACCGCGGAGCTCGCCGGGCTCGAGGTGGACAACCAGACCGAACTGCTCGCCGAATGGGACTACGGCGAGTACGAAGGCCGCACCACCGAGGAGATCCGGGAAAAGGTGCCGCACTGGACCGTCTGGTCGCATCCCGTCCCGGGCGGAGAGAGCGCCCAGGACGTGCACAAGCGTGCACTGTCCATTGTGGACAAGGCCAGGGCGATCCTGCCGCGCGGGGACGTGGTACTCATCGCGCACGGTCATTTCCTTCGGGTGCTGATCGCGACCTGGCTCGGCGGGCAGCCCGAGGACGGGGTGCACTACGGACTCGAGCCGGCCGCGGTGAGCGTGCTCGGCTACGAGCGCGGGATCGAGCAGATCAAGGCGCTCAGCGTGCCGCCACTGGAGACCGTGGACTAGAAGCCGGTCTGGACGGCGGAGCCGTCGATCCCCGGCCGTCGACGCGCACCGCGGCGGGTTCTCCGGTGTTTCCTCGCGAGGACAGCGCCGAAGGTTCCGCCACCGGACCCACCACGCGAGCCGGTTCGAACAGCTCCTATTCCTGCTCGTCCTCGTGCGAGTCCTGGTTCGGTGTCTCCCGGCTCGGTGTCCCCCAGACCCAGTCGCGCGAGGCGCGCACGAACAGCAGCACGATCACCGCGATCGCGACGGCGACGACCGGAAACGCGATCTCCGGCCGGGACGCGCCGTTGAGCGCGTAGTAGGCGACGCCGACCAGCAGGATCTGCAGCACCACCGCGGGGGTACGGGCCCAGCGCGCGCCGCGCAGCAAGCCGATCGCGACGGCGATCACACCCGCCGAGAGCAGCGTGAAATATCCGGCCTCGGCGAGCCGGTTGGTGATCGACTGCGCCCCGCCGGCGAGCACCCCGACGATGAACGCGATCCCGGCCAGCCCCTCCACGGCGACGAGCACGCCCGCGAGGCGCACCGTCCTCGGCACGGCTGGTGCGGACTCGGCGCTGGCCACCACATCTCCTCCTAGCAATGCAATTACGCTGCTTCCATCGTAGGTGAGAGCACACATGGGGGTTCCATGTCCTGCTGCGCTGTAGCTTTGGCGGCGTACCGCCGCGAGACAACCTTGGCGGCATATCGCCGCAAGACGTCGGCGAAGTACCTTCGCAGGCGATATCGGCACCTCGCCGCGAGAGCACCACAGCTGGCGTCATGGCTCAGTCCTCCGCCTTGCCGATCTCGGGCGCGGGCGTTTCCCGGCAAGGCACCCGCCGATCTGGCTCCCGCTCGTGACGGCTGGGAGGCCTCCAGCGCGCTCCCAGCCGATCCGGCGGCCGCCGCGTACCGTATAGCTCATGCGCGCGCTGCTCATCGTCAACCCGAAGGCGACCTCGACCAGTCGTGGCGGCCGGGATGTGCTCCGCCACGCGCTCGCCTCGGACACGAAGCTGGAGGTCGTGGAGACCTCGCATCGCGGGCACGCGATCGCGGCCGCCGAGTACGCCAAGGGCAACGGAACCGAGCTCGTGGTGGTGCACGGCGGGGACGGCACGGTCAACGAAGTGGTCAACGGGCTGCTCGCCACGGGCCCCGGCCCGGATGTGCCGACGCTCGCGGTCGTCCCCGGCGGCCAGGCCAATGTGTTCGCCCGCGCGCTCGGCCTGCCCAGTGATCCGATCGAAGCGACGGCGCGCCTGCTCACCTCGATCGAGGAGGGCGGCCGCCGCCGGATCGGGCTCGGCAGGGCGGGCGAGCGCTGGTTCACCTTCAACGCCGGGCTCGGTTACGACGCCGATGTGATCGCTCGCGTGGAACAGCGCCGGAGCAAGCGGGCCAGCCAGCTGCTCTATCTCCAGTCCGGATTCGCCAACTATCTGCGCGAGTCGCTCGGCGGCCGGGCGAGCCTCGAGGTGCGGCTGCCGGGCAGTGAACCGGTGCCCGATCAGCGGCTGGTCTTCGTTTCCAACACCGATCCGTGGACCTATCTCGGTCCGCGGCCCGTTCGGCTGAATCCGGGCGCCTCGTTCGAGACCGGGCTCGCGGTGTTCGCCACTTCCCGGCTCGGCCCGATCGATATCACGCGCACCGTGACGCAGGCCTTCCTCACCAAGAATGGTGTGGCCGGCAGGAACTTTTTACGTACCGATGACGTTGATTGGGTACGTGTGAGTTCGCGGACTCCTGTTCGTCTCCAGGTCGATGGCGACCTCGTCGGGGAACGGACCGAGGTGCGCTTCGAATCGATGCCGGACGCACTGACGGTAGCGGTATAGCGCGGACTCACCGGCGCAGAACCGAATAGGTGGCTAATTCGCGACCCCGGCCGCGGCTATTACCCGGAGCTGACACGCGCACTGGTAACTGGGTGAAACCGCTGGTCAGCGATCGTCTCCCGAATGGGTGAGTTCGCTCACCGATCTTTGGAAACCCCCTTGACATCCTGCGCAATCGTGAAAGTATTCACGGGCACCCCGAATGACTGTAGTAACGACTGGCGCACTCGCGCGCCTATTGAGGAGCATGTAGCAATGGACTGGCGCCACGACGCGGCCTGCCGTGACGAGGACCCGGAACTGTTCTTTCCCGTTGGAACCACTGGGCCCGCACTGTTGCAAGTCGCCGAAGCGAAAGCCGTTTGCCACCGCTGCCCGGTCGCTTCCTCCTGCCTGAGCTGGGCATTGGACAGCGGCCAGGACTCCGGTGTGTGGGGCGGTATGGACGAGGACGAGCGGCGCGCGCTCAAACGTCGCACCCGGATGCGCACCTCGGCGAGCGCCTGAGCGCACTCGCCGAATAGGCACAAAGAAAGGGAACCCGGCCGGGTTCCCTTTTTTGTGTGCCAGCATTAGTCAATGTGACCGATACCGTTGTGAGCGCGATCGCTGTGGTCGCGCTCAACCGAATCGGCACACCGCTCAGTTCGACCGTAAAGGAATGCGCAAGCTCGCTTCGGTTCCCTTGTTTTCCTTGCGCCCCAAGGAGATCGAGCCGGACAGCTCCGACTCGACGAGAATGCGGACGATCTGCAGACCCAGCCGGTCGGTGCGTTCGATGCTGAATCCCTCCGGCAATCCGATTCCCTCGTCGGACACCGCGATGTTGAGCCATTTCGCGCTGCGGTTCACCGCGACCGTGACCACACCGCCCGCCCCCGGCGGGTAAGCGTGCTCGAAACAGTTCTGCACGAGTTCGGAGAGCACGAGCACCAGTGGAGTGGCCACCTCGGCGCGCACGATTCCGAATTCGCCTTCCCGGCGCACCGTCACCACGGTCTCGGTGGTGGACACGTCCCCGAGGATCGGGAGCACCTTGTCCAGCACCTCGTCGAGGTTGACCTCCTCGTTGACCGACATGGCCAGGGTCTCGTGCACGGTGGCGATCGCGTCCACTCGGCGCACCGATTCGGCCAGCGCCTCGCGGGCCGGTTCGGTGTCCATCCGCCTCGACTGCAGCCGCAGCAACGCGGCCACGGTCTGCAGGTTGTTCTTGACCCGGTGGTGGATCTCGCGGATCGTGGCGTCCTTGGACATCAGCGCCCGGTCCCGGCGCTTGACCTCGGTGACGTCCCTGATCAGCACGAGCGCCCCGGAGGGCTTGCCGTACGGGGTGAGGGCGAGCGCGCGGAACAGCACGGCCGCTCCCCGGCCCGCGTCGGTCTCGAAGCGGTTGCTGGGTTCCCCCGCGAGCGCGCTGGTGATGCGCTCGGCAACCTCGGCCGCGTCGAACGGGTCCGGGATGAGGCTGCGGGTCAGCGGGATCAGCTCCGCGCCCAGCAGATCGGCGGCCGAGCCCATGCGGTGATAAGCCGACTGCGCGTTCGGGCTCGCGAACACCACGAAGCCGCGCTCGTCCACCCGGATCAGCCCGTCGCCGACCCGCGGGCTGGTGTGCACATCCGCGGCCAGTGCCTCCGAGGGGAAGGTCCCGTCCACCACCATCTGGCACAGGTCGGTCGCGCAGCCGAGGTAGGAGATCTCCAGCTTGCCCGGCACCCGAGGGGTACCGAGGTGGGTGTCCCTGCCGAGCACCGCGATCAGCTCGCCGCGCCAGCACACCGGGATCCCCTCCCTGCGCACCGGCACCGTGTCGTGCCACTGCGGGCTGTCGTCCTGGCTGATCGTGCGCTCCGTGCAGGCCCGGTAGAGCTGTGGTTCGTCGACCACGAGGGCGCGCTTGCCGACCATGTCCCTCGGGTGCGCCGTGGCCGCGGTCGTCGGGCGCGCCTGCGCCACACAGATGAATTCGGAGCGTTCGCTGAGCTCTTCGACCCCGCCGACCGGGATCCACATCAGGAAGTCCGCGAAGGACAGGTCGGCGAGCAGCTGCCACTCCCCGACGACCCGCTGCAGCTGGCCGACCTGAGCCCCGGACAGCGTCGTGTACTCGTCGAGCAGATCCGCGAGTGTGGACATGACTACCCGCGCACCTCCGCCCCTGTCTGCCCGGTCTCCCTGGTCAAGGCCGCCCTCCCAGACGCACTCTGGCTCGATTCCGATCGGCCTCCATCCAACCATGACCGGGGGTGCGCATCATCGCCAGGAGAGCGCGTGCGACACTCAATCTGCGGAAGCTGTGGCCGACCGGTCTTCGTGGGTGCGCACGTCAGAACGTTCGTTGGCCACAGCTGCCGCGTATGTAGCCGGGGACGGCTGAACGACCAAGGAGCGAGCATGTCCAAGCGCGCACGCAAGCGCCGCAGCAGGAAGAAGAACGGCGCCAACCACGGCAAGAAGCCGAACTGCTGACCTGAAAGAACCCGGCAAGGCGATCCGCCCGGCCGGGTTCTTTTTCGTGCTCGAAGCACTACGGAAGGTAGCTCAGCCCTCACGCTCGATTTCGATCGAGGTGAACGAGGTGTATTCGCGGATCGAGGCCTTCAGCCGGTCCCGCAGCTCGCTCGGCGCGTGATCCCCACCGCATTTGCGGTGCAGCAGCTCCTTGAGCTGGCGTTCGATGCCATACCGCTCCAGGCAGGAGCCGCAGTCGTCCAGGTGACGCTGCACCACCTCCTTGCGCTGGCCGTCGCACTCATGGTCGAGATAGACATAGATATCGGCGAGCACCTCGGCGCAATCGGCCTCGGTCGGCTTGCGTTCCTCGTTCATGAGCCGGCCACCTCCTTGGCTTTGCCCCGGCGGATGACGCCGCGTTCCACCGCCACATCGGCGAGCAGGTCACGCAGCTGCCGCCGCCCGCGGTGCAGGCGCGACATCACGGTGCCGATCGGCGTCTCCATGATGTCGGCGATGTCCTTGTAGGCGAAGCCCTCCACATCGGCGAGGTACACCGCGAGGCGGAACTCCTCGGGCAGCTGCTGCAGCGCCTGTTTCACATCGGTGTCCGGCAGGTGGTCCATCGCCTCGACCTCGGCCGAGCGCAGGCCACGCGAGGTGTGCCCGGCGGCCTGGGCGAGCTGCCAGTCGGTGATCTCCTCGGTCGGCGACTGCTGCGGCTGCCGCTGCCGTTTGCGGTAGCCGTTGATGTAGGTGTTGGTCAGGATGCGGTACAGCCACGCCTTGAGGTTGGTACCGCGGCGGAACGAGGCGAACGCGGAGTACGCCTTCAGATAGGTCTCCTGCACGAGGTCCTCGGCGTCCGCTGGATTGCGGGTCATCCGCAGCGCGGCCGAGTAGAGCTGATCGAGCAGCGGCATCGCGTCGCGTTCGAACCGCGCCACGCGCTCCTCGGGTGACTCCTGCGGCTCCTCCTCGGACACCGCCTCATCGGTCACGGCTGTCTCGGTGACCGCCGTCGCCTCATGTTCTTCGGCACTAGCGCCAGGCACCTGGCTCCCTCCGATTGCACTCCCTGTGCTCGTTTCGGGGCCTGCCTCGGCCCTCGCGGCCAAGGATACTCGCCGTGGACGCGGTGCCGTGCACGTGCGCGATCCGCTCGCCAGTTCGGTCATCACGTCTGCGGAAACACCCGACCGGCCACGCGCATTCCCACTCCCACCGGCTGGCATGCACGTCTTACAGTACGGACATGGCGGGAAAGGCTACGCAGGCCACGAAGGTGCTCGACCGCGCGCGGCTGCGCTATACGCTGCACGGCTACCCGGTCGAGCAGGACGGCGAGTCCTATGGGGCGAAAGCGGCGACCGCACTGGGCATCGAACCGGAGCGGATGTTCAAGACCCTGGTCGCCGAGGTGGACGGGGCGCTGCGGATCGGGGTCGTCCCGGTCTCCGGCAAGCTCGACCTCAAGGCGCTCGCCGCCGCGGCCGGGGGCAAGCGCGCGCGGATGGCCGAGGTCCCGGACGCACAGCGGGCCACCGGCTCTGTGGCGGGCGGGATCGCCCCGCTCGGGCATCGCCAGCGCATCCCGGTGACCGTCGACGAGTCCGCGCTGGCCTTCCCCACGATCTACTGCAGCGCGGGCCGGCGGGGGCTGTCCATGGAACTGGCCCCCGCCGACCTGGTGCACGCCGCCGGGGCGAGCACCGCCCCGATCGCCGGCTGACGGAACTACAGCGCTTTGGCGAGCCGCTCGGCCAGGATGTTGGCGAACCTGGCCGGTTCCCGCACCTCACCGCCCTCGGCGAGCAGCGCCATGCCGTAGAGCAGTTCGGCGGTCTCGGCGAGGCCCTCGGCGCCGTTGTCCTCCTCGTACGCCTTGCGCAGCCCGGTGACCAGCGCGTGCTTCGGGTTGAGCTCGAGGATGCGCTTCACGGTGGGGATCTCCTGGCCCATCGCGCGGTACATCTTCTCCAGGGTCGGCGAGACGTCGAAGGTGTCCCCGACGATGCAGGCGGGCGAGCTGGTCAGCCGGGAGGACAGCCGGACCTCCTTCACCTCGGCGTCCAGCTTGCCCTGCATCCAGGTGAGCAGATCGGCGTACTCCGCACGCTCGCTCTCGGTGTCCGAGTCCTCGGAGTCCTCCAGGTCCACCTCGCCCTTGGCGATCGACTGGAACTGTTTTCCGTCGAATTCACCGACCGAACCGACCCACATCTCATCGACCGGATCGGTGAGCAGCAGCACCTCACGGCCCTTTTCCCGGAACGCCTCCATGTGCGGGGAGTTCTCGATCTTGGCGCGCGACTCACCGGTGATGTAGTAGATCTGTTCCTGGCCTTCGGGCATGCGCTCGATGTATTCCCGGAGCGTCGTCTGCTTTTCGGCGTCGTCGGTGGAGTCGAACGAGGAGCATTCCAGGATCAGCTCGCGGTTCTCGGTGTCGTCGAGCAGCCCTTCCTTGAGCGCTTTCCCGAACTGCTCCCAGAACGTGGTGTAGCGCTCCGGATTCTCGGTCATCATCTCTTTGATGGTGCCGAGAACCTTTTTCACCAGGCGCCTGCGCACCGCGCGGATCTGGCGGTCCTGTTGGAGAATCTCCCGCGACACGTTGAGCGAGAGATCCTGCGCGTCCACGACGCCCTTGATGAACCGGAGGTATTCCGGCATCAGCGCCTCGCAGTCGTCCATGATGAACACGCGCTTGACGTAGAGCTGCACACCGCGTTTGCGTTCCCGCATGAAAAGGTCGAACGGCGCCTGCGCGGGAATGAACAGCAGCGCCTGGTATTCGAAGGTCCCCTCCGCCTTCATGTGAATGGTCTCGAGCGGATCGAGGAAATCGTGGCTGATGTGCTTGTAGAATTCCTTGTATTCGCTTTCCTCGACCTCGTCGCGGGACCGGGCCCACAGCGCCTTCATCGAGTTGAGCGTTTCGACCTCGGTCGATTTCTCACCTTCGGAGTCGGTCTTCTCGACCGTCATGCGGATCGGCCAGGAGATGAAGTCCGAGTACTTCTTGACGATATCGCGCAGCACCCGTTCCTGGGTGTAGTCGCGCATCTGGTCTTCCTCGTCGGCCGCCTTCAGGTGCAGCGTGACCGAGGTCCCCTGGGAGGCGGACTCCACCGTCTCCACGGTGTAGGTGCCCTCCCCGGAGGACTCCCATCGGGTCGCCTCGGTTTCCCCCGCCTTGCAGGTGACCAGGGTCACCTTGTCCGCGACCATGAAGCTCGAGTAGAAGCCGAGGCCGAACTGCCCGATCAGCTCCTGCGCGGCCGCCTCGGTCGTGCCCGAGTCCTGCGCGGCGCGCAGCTCGGCGAGCAGTTCCGCGGTCCCGGACTTCGCGATCGTGCCGATCAGGTCCACGACCTCGGCACGGGACATCCCGACGCCGTTGTCGGTGACGGTCAGGGTGCGCGCCTCCGCATCCGCGGACAGCTCGATGTGCGGATCACTCGTGTCCACCTCGAGGTCCTTGTCCTGATACGAGGCGAGGCGCAGTTTGTCGATCGCGTCCGAGGCGTTGGAGACCAGCTCACGGAGAAAGGTGTCCTTGTTCGAGTAAATCGAATGGATCATCAACTGCAGCAGCTGCCGCGACTCCGCCTGGAATTCGATCGTCTCTGCCTGCGGGCTCACTTGAGGTTCCCTCCATTGACTTGCGGAAAAATCGTGACCACCAGTGTCGCCGATTATAGGACGGGCAGGATCCGCTCGAGCCATTCACCGATGACCCTGCCGACCCCCGCGGTGTCCGCCTTGAGCGAATGATCCCCGGCAAGGGTCACCAGCTCGGTCCGTCCGCTCGCCGCCGGACGGCCGAACGGGTCCCGCTCACCCTGCACGACGAGGGCGGGCACCTCGACACCGTCCAGCTCCTCCTGCCTGCTGCGCTCCGGTTTCCCCGGCGGGTGCTCGGGAAACGCGAGGCAGAGCACCGCGCCGGCCCCGCCGTCACCCGCCGTGCGGCAGGCCACCCGGGCGCCGGAGGACCGCCCGCCGAACAGCATCGGCAGCCCTTCGTCACGCAGCCGCCCGGCCACGGCGAGCCAGGCGGTATCGAGCTGACGTGCCGGAGCCGGTGCGCGCCGTCCCGCGACCCGATAGGGCTGCTCCACCTGCGCGACGCTCACCCCGGCGGCCAGCGCCGCCTCGGTGGCCGCGATCAGATCGGGCGCGCCGAAGCCGCCGCCCGCCCCGTGGCCGAGCTGGAGCAGGGCGCGCGGGCGCTCGGCCTGGTGCCGGTAGACCCGCGCCGGTCCGTGCGGGGTCTCGATCTCGATAGCGGTCATCGCTCTCGCTCCCCGGGGGAGCTCGGCGCTTCCTGCGGGCGCTGTATCGATGATTCGCTCACCAGACCACTCATAGCTGCTCGAACAAGCTCGCCGGTGCTTCCGGCTCGTGCCGCTCGACCAGCGTGGTGTCGTTGTTGCGCACGCTGTTCACCCGCGCGCTCACCGGGCGCAGCTCGAGCTGTTCGGCATAGCCGGTGTCCGGGTGCCGCAGCAGCTCGGTCACCTCGCTGGTGTCCGGATCGAGCCAGTGCGCGAGCGCGTCCGGCCCGAGCACGAGCGGCATCCGCTCGTGGATCTCGGTGAGCGCCCCGGTGGCCGCGGTGGTGAGCACGGCCGCGGTCAGCAACAGGCCACCGTCGGGGGCGTGCCAGGTGGACCAGATCCCGGCCATGGCCAGGCTCGCGCCGTCCTGGCGGGTCAGGAAATAGGGCTGTTTGACGAGCTTGCCGTGCTCGTCGAGGTCCTTGCGCCACTCGTACCAGCCGTCCGCGGGCAGTACGCAGCGCCTGCTGGCCAGGGATGCCTTGAACGCCGCCTTCTCGTGCACCGATTCGGCGCGCGCGTTGATCATCCGCGCGGCACCCTTCGCGTCCTTGGCCCAGTGCGGGACCAGTCCCCAGCGCAGCACCCGCAGCGAGCGCTGCACCGCGGACGGATCCGCGACCCCGTGCTCATCGCGCGGATGCCGGTCGACCACCGCGACGACCGGATCGGTCGGGGCGATGTTGTAGTTCTCCGAAGGCCCCTGTTCCCCGGTCCGGTCCACCGCGGCGAACTCGTTCGCCAACATCGCCGGGCTCTTCGCGGCCGCGTACCTGCCACACACATTTCCATCGTGGCACGTGGCACCCTATGGCGGCGAGCATGGGATCATGTGCCCATGCAGACCGCATGGCCAGCCCCGACCGCACCGGCACCGGTACGCGCGACGGTGACCGTCCCCGGTTCGAAGTCGATCACCAACCGGGCGCTGCTGCTCGCCGCCGCCACCGCGGGCACCTCCACCGTCTCCGGGGCGCTGCGCAGCAGGGACACCGAGCTGATGCTCGACGCCCTGCGCGGGCTCGGGGTGGATTGCGCGGGCGCGGACACCGAGCTGACCGTGACATCCACCGGCAGCCCTTCGGCACCGGCCGCCGTCGACTGCGGGCTGGCTGGAACCGTGATGCGGTTCGTTCCGCCGTTCGCCGCGCTCGCCGAGGGCGCGGTGACCTTCGACGGGGACCCCTACGCGCGGCAGCGCCCGCTCGGCACGGTGCTCGGCGCGCTGCGCGAACTCGGCGCCCGGGTCGAGGGCTCGGCACTGCCGTTCACCATCACCGGTGCGGGCACCCTGGCCGGCGGCGAGGTCACCATCGACGCCTCGGCCTCCTCCCAGTTCGTCTCCGGGCTGCTGCTGTCCGCACCCCGGTTCGAGAAGGGCATCGTGGTGCGCCACGACGGCAAACCGGTCCCCTCGCTGCCGCACATCGATATGACGGTGGCGATGCTGCGCGAGGCCGGGGCCGAGGTGGACGACGGCGAGCCGAACACCTGGCGGGTGGAACCCGGAGCGCTGCGCCCACGGGACTGGGTGATCGAGCCGGACCTGTCCAACGCGACACCGTTCCTCGCCGCGGCGGCCGCGACCGGGGGCAGCGTCACCGTTCCCGGCTGGCCAGCGGAGACCACGCAACCGGGCCAGGGCATCCGGGCGATCCTGGAACAGATGGGGGCGAGCGTGCGGTTCGCCGACGGCGCGCTCACCGTGACCGGTCCGCGCGCGCTGTCCGGGGTGGATGTCGACCTGCACGAGATCGGCGAGCTCACCCCGACCGTCGCCGCGCTCGCCGCGCTCGCCCGAACCCCGTCCGAACTGCGCGGGATCGCGCATCTGCGCGGGCACGAGACCGACCGTCTCGCCGCGCTCGCCGCCGAGATCCGCGGGCTCGGTGGCGTGGTGCACGAGCGCGAGGACGGGCTGCGCGTGGAGCCCGCCCCGCTGCACGGCGGCGCCTGGCACGCCTACGACGACCACCGTATGGCCACGGCGGGGGCGATCCTCGGGCTGGTGGTGCCCCGGGTGGACATCGACGACATCGGTTCCACGGCCAAGACGATGCCCGAGTTCCCGAAGCTGTGGCGGGGCATGCTCGCGTGAAGAACCGGGACTGGCGCTCGATCGACGAGTCCGATGTACGGGTTCGCCCCTCCCGGGGCACCCGTCCCCGCTCCAAGCGCCGTCCCGAGCACGCCGATGCGGTGCCCGCACTGGTCACCACGGTCGACAGGGGCCGCTGGTCCTGCGCCGTGGACGCGCAGCAGGACCGGGAGGTCGCCGCGATGCGGGCCCGTGAGCTCGGCAGGACCCCGATCGTGGTCGGCGACCGGGTGGACCTGGTCGGTGACACCTCCGGACGCCCGGGCACCCTGGCCAGGATCGTGCGGGTGGCCGAACGGTCCAGCGTGCTGCGCCGCACCGCCGATGACACCGATCCCTACGAACGGGTCGTGGTGGCCAATGCCGAGCAGCTGGTGATCGTCACCGCGCTGGCCGATCCACCACCGCGCACCGGGTTCATCGATCGCTGCCTCGTGGCCGCCTACGCGGGCGGGCTGCGGCCGCTGCTCTGCCTGACCAAATCCGACCTCGCCGACCCGTCCGAGCTGCGCAGTGCCTATGCCGAGCTCGAGGTGCCCACCGTGGTCACCCGCGCCGACCGGGCGAACACCGAGCTGGCCGAGGCACTGCACGGCACCGTCTCCGCACTCGTCGGGCATTCCGGGGTGGGCAAGTCCACCCTGGTCAACCAGCTCGTGCCGGACGCCGATCAGCGCATCGGGGCGGTCAGCGCGGTCGGCAAGGGGCGGCACACCTCGGTGGCCGCGCTCGCACTCCCGCTGCCCGGCGGCGGATGGGTCGTGGACACCCCGGGCGTGCGCTCCTTCGGGCTCGCGCACGTCACCCCGGAGGACATTCTCACCGCCTTCGAGGAGTTCGCCGAGGCCGCCGAGGAGTGTCCGCGCGGCTGCGGCCACCTCGGCCCGCCCGGCGATCCCGGCTGCGCGCTCGACTCGATCGTCACCGAGGGCAACGGCAGTCACGGACGGTTGCTTTCTCTGCGCAGGCTGCTCGCGTCCCGGGCGGGCATTGCCGGATAATGGTAGGGTCCGGCTCGGTTGTCTTTGGTTAATCGGCAATTCTCGAACACTGTCATAGCGGAGCCGATAGGAAGATAAATGGTGCGCAAACAGGGACTCACGATCGGCGCGGGAATAGCCACGCTCGCCCTGCTCGCCGGCTGCGGCTCGGCGAATGAAAACGCCATGCAACATCCGGGAAACAATGCCGCGAACGCCGATCTCAGTAACACGTTCCGGGATGTGGCGACGTTGGTCGACACGGTTTCCTACAAGCAGAACACCGCGAAGACGAGCAAGGTGAAGCTGTCCGGGAACGTGATGGGCCAGCAGCTCACCGGGCAGGGCGCGATCGACCTGTCGAACATCGGTTCCCCGGCGATGAACATGACCGTGAACGCCATCGGCAAGCAGATGAGCATGGTCTTCAAGAACAAGGCCATGTACGTGCACCTGCCCAAACCCGAGCGCGCGGCCGCGGACAAGTCCTGGGCGAAGATCGATGCGAATGGCAATGATCCGCTTTCCAAGACCATGGGCAAGATCTTCACACAAATGGGCGATTCCGCGGATCCTTCGAAAACACTCGAACGGATTAAATCAACCGGGCGCCTCATGGGTGCCAAGCAGGAAAGCGTTAACGGCCAGCGAACCACGCATTACACCATTCGGATGGATACGCGTAAACTTTTCAAACAGCAGGTCGACGAGTTGAGCAAATCGCTCGGAAGCGGCATGCCGAAGCAGGCGGAACAGGAACTGAACAAATCCACCGCGCGCATGCCGAAAACCATGCCCGCCGATCTGTGGCTCAACGAGGGACAGCTGCCGGTCAAGTTCACCATGACGCTGCCCTCGGCAAATACGGTCGGCGGCCACGCCACACCGGTAAAAGTGAACGCGAATTACTCCGACTGGGGTAAGCCGGTCAGCATCCAGGCGCCCGCCCGGAATCAGGTGACGGACTTCGGCGCGATGCTGCGCGCCGAGCTCGGCAAGCTGTCGATGGCCATGCCGCGCGGCGGCAAATAACCTGGCAAACGGCCGGGAAGAGCACGGCCCCTCAGGACGGGCCGTGCTCGAACAGTTCGAGGAAGAACGGGAGCTCCTGCGGGGCGTACCAGGACAGCTCGTGGCCCTCGGTGGAGCCGACCGCGAACTCGGCGTCCCCGTCCCCGAGATCGGCCGCGTCGATGACCTCGGCGGCCTTCGTCACATCCCCTTCGGCCTCCGCATCGTCCACGTGCACCGCGGCCACCGTGCTCAGCGCGACCGGGCCGGCGAGCCGGACCGCGGCGAGGTCCAGATCGGCGCGCGGGGTGGCGTCCTCGACATCCGCGGCGATCACCGCCCGGCGCCGGGGCGTCTCCTCCTCGGCGGACAGCAGCCGCAGCGCGGCCCGCGCCGCCTCGAGCAGCGCGGCGTACTCCAGCTCTTCGGTGTTCCCCGAGGTGTAGGACTCGCGCAGCGCCGGGGTGAGCGCGAAGGCGGTGCCGCCGACCGCGGTCAGCTCGGTCTTGTCCACCAGTTCGCGCAGCATCGGGATGGTCGCCGGCAGGTAGATTCGCATTTCGGTCCTGTCCTTCGTCGGTATCAGTTCGTCAGTTCCGCGGATTCCAGCTCGGCCGTCCACCGGTGCAGCTCGCCGAGTTCCGTCTCGATCAGCCCGGCCAGCTCGCCCACATCGGCCAGCGCGGCGCGATCGGCGTTGAGCCCGAAGTAGACACCGCCGTCGTAGGAGCTCACCCCGATCGCGAGGGCCTGGTTGCGCAGTAGCGGGACGACCGGGTACATCTCCACCATCCGTGCCCCCGCGGCGTAGAGCGGGACCTGCGGGCCCGGGACGTTGGTGATCACCAGATTGAACACGTGCCTGGTGAACCCGCTCGCGGTGCGCGAACCGAGCGCGTGCAGGGTCGCCGGCGCGAGGCCGTGCGCGTGCAACAGCACCCGAGCCGCCACCGAGTGCCCCGATTCGGTGTGCGCCCGCAGCTGGTTGCGCACCTGGCGCAGCCGCCCGAGCGGATCCGGTTCACCGACCGGGAGATCGACCAGATACGGAGTCACCGTCTCGTCCTGGTCCTCGTTCGTGGACAGCGGGACGAGCGCGCGCACCAGGCTGCCCTGGTCCAGCGGTTCCCCGCGCCCGGTGAACCAGCTCCGCAGCGCCCCGGCGACCACGGCGAGCACCACATCGTTGACGGTGGCGCCGACCCGTTCGGCGATGTCCCGGTAGGCACTCAGTTCCGTGGCCCCGCCGACGAACCTGCGGTGCGGGCCGAGGGTGGTGTTCAGCGGCGAACCGGGCGCGGGGCGGGTCAGCGCGCTGGTGAGCGCACCGAGCGCGTCCCGGCATCTGCGCACGCTCGTGGCGAGGTCCCCGACCGCGAGCCGGGCGGTGTCCAGCAGCTCGACCGGGCTGGCCAGTGCCTCGCGCAGGGCGTCGAGCAGCAACCGGGGACCGCTCGGCGCCGCCCGGGGTGACCAGGACCAGCGCGCCTCGGCGCCTTCACGCGGACCGGGATCGAGGATGGCCTGGCCGATCTCGATCGCGTCGATCCCGTCCACGAGGGCGTTGTGCGTCTTGGTGATGATCGCCAGCCGGTCCTCGGCGAGGCCTTCGACGAGATAGACCTCCCACAGCGGGCGTTCCCGGTCCAGCGGCCGGGACATGAGCCGTCCGGTGAGCTCGCGCAGCTGCTCGGCCGAGCCCGGTTCGGGCAGCGCGGAACGGCGCACGTGGTAGGTGATGTCGAACCGCTCGTCGTCCACCCACACCGGGCGGGCCAGCTGCAGCGGAACCTCCAGGACCCGCTGCCGGTAGCGCGGGATCAGGGCGAGCCGCCGTTCCACCAGATCGACGAGCGATTCGTAGTCGAAGCCGGTGCGCGGGCGCACGAACACCGCGACACTGCCGATGTGCATCGGGGTCGCCGTATCCTCGGCGAAAAGCAGCGAGGCGTCGAACGCGCTGAGCCGGTCGGGCATGGGACCGATCGTCGCACATCCGCGCGGCACAGCGCCCCGAGCCACCTGGGGCGCCGCCTGGGAGACTGACCGGCGTGACCGACAAGCAGCGCTCGCCCCGGGACCGGTTCCTGACCGTCTACGGGCGCAAACCCGTGCTCGAAGCACTCGGCGATCCGGAACTGACCGTGGACAAGGTGGTGCTGGCCGAGACCGCGCGCGGGGAACCGGTGCGCACCATCCGCGCGGCCGCCCGCGCGCGCGGCGTCCCGGTGCACAGCGCGAGCGAACACCGGGTCAAGGTGCTGGCCGGGAACGGAAAACAGGACCAGGGCGTCCTCGCCGATGTGCTCGCGCCGCGCATGCGCCCGCTCGCCGAAGCGCTCGAGTCCGGAACCGGGCGGCTGGGCCCGGTGCTGCTGCTGGACGGGATCACCACCCCGGCGAACGTCGGCATGATCCTGCGCACCGCGACCGCGGCGGGCATCGCGGGGATCGTGGTGCCGCACAAGGGCGTTGCCTCGCTCGATCCGCTCGTGGTGAAGTCCTCGGCCGGGATCGCCTTCCACGCGCCGATCCTGCGCGCCCCGACCGCGGCCGATGCCGCAGAACAGCTCTCCGAGGCCGGGTACCGGCTGTTCGGGCTCGCCTCGGACGGACCGGAAGGACTGTTCGAGGCCCGGTTCCCGGATCGCGCGGCGTTCGTGCTCGGCGGCGAGACCTCCGGGGTTTCGGCTGCCGTGCGCGCACACATCGGCGACTGGCTCTCGATTCCGATGCCCGGCGAGGCCGAATCGCTGAACGTCTCCGCGGCCGCCGCCGTGCTGTGCTTCGAACTGGTGCGCCGCGATCACACCGGCGGGTGAGTTCTGTCCGGACCGGGGCCGCGATCCGCACTGTGCATGCGTACCGGATCGCGCCACGGGACAGGGAGGTTCACCGTGTTCGCCATACCCCGACCACGACCACGACCACGAAGACTGCTCGCCGAGGCACCCGACGGCGAGCCCGAGACCGGTCGCCTCGGCGTGGCCGACCCGCCCGGTGCGGACGGGCCCGGTGTCCCGGCCGCGGTCCGCCCGCTCGACCGCCGCTTTCCGGGGCAGCGCACCCTGGCCGCGCTGCTGCGGGCGCTGCTCGAAGTGCTCGACGGCCGCCGCCCGCTCGGCGCGCTGGGGAACCGGGCCTTCGACGGGCTGCTCGCCCCCGCGGTGACCGCGGGAATCACGAACCGCATCCGCACCAGGGGGTTCAGCGCGGAGCGGATGCTCACCGGGCTCGCCTTCGCCATGACTCACCGGGCGAACGCGCTGGAGATCTGGGGCAGCGCGCGGGAACCCGGTTCCGGGCGCACGGTCGCGCTCGCCGCGCGCGTCGAACTGTGCGGCGACCACCTGCCCTGGTGGTGCACCGCCTTCACGGTGCTGGACTGAGCGGCACCAGAACGACCAAAGCGGCACCGCGGGAGCGTGTCCCGCGGTGCCGCCCTGTCCGAGCCGGATCGGCCCGGCTCAGCCGCGCTTGGCGGCCTTCTTCTGCTTTTTCGCCCGCTCGCGCTCGGCGGCCCGCCGTTCCCGCCGGGTGACACCGCCCTGCTCGTCCTCATCCTCATCGCGGCTGTGCCGTGCCTCGGCTTGCCCGTCCTCGTTCGGCCCGGACAGGGTCAGCTGCGATTCGGCGGGCTCGTCGAGGCCCTTGCCGCGCAGCGCGGGCGGCACCTGGCTCTCCTCCGCGGCGGGCGCCGCGTCCTGCTGCGCGGCCTGGCCCTCTTCGCCCTCGGCGGCCTCGACCTGCAGGTTGAACAGGAAGCCGACCGATTCCTCCTTGAGGCCGTCGAGCATGCCGTTGAACATGTCGTAGCCTTCGCGCTGGTACTCGATCAGCGGATCGCGCTGGGCCATCGCGCGCAGGCCGATGCCCTCCTTGAGGTAGTCCATCTCGTAGAGGTGTTCCCGCCATTTGCGGTCCAGCACGGAGAGCAGCACCCGGCGTTCGAGTTCGCGCATCGCGCCCTCGCCGACCATGCCGTCGATCTCGGTCTCGCGCCGCTCGTAGGCCGTCCGCGCATCGGCGACGAGCACCTCGCGCAGCGACTCCGGGGTGAGGTCGTCCACGTTGCCGGTCTCTTCGTCGGCGATGCCCTCGGTCAGCTTCTCGTGGTCGAGGGCGACCGGGTACAGGGTGCGCAGCGCGGACCACAGCTGCTCGAGATCCCAGTCCTCGGCGTACCCGTCGCTGGTCGCGCCCGTCACGTAGGCGGTGACCACATCGGTGATCATGTGCCGGATCTGCTCCTGCAGATCCTCGCCCTCGAGGACCCGGCGGCGCTCGGTGTAGATGACCTTGCGCTGCTCGTTCATCACCTCGTCGTACTTGAGCACGTTCTTGCGGATCTCCATGTTCTGCGCCTCGACCTGGGTCTGCGCGCTCTGGATGGCCTTGGAGACCCGCTTGGAGGTGATGGCCATGTCGTCCGGGGTGTTCAGCCAGTTCATGATGCTCTCGACCAGCTGCGCGTTGAATCGGCGCATGAGCTCGTCGGTCAGCGAGAGGTAGAACCTCGACTCGCCGGGGTCGCCCTGACGCCCGGAGCGGCCGCGCAGCTGGTTGTCGATGCGCCGGGACTCGTGGCGCTCGGTGCCCAGCACGTACAGCCCACCGGCCTCGCGGACCTCATCGGCCTCGGCCTGCACCGACTCCTTGGCCTTCTCCAGTTCCGCGGGGTAGGCCTGCTGCCACTGGTCGAGGTGCTCGACCGGGTCGAGACCGCGTTCGCGCAGCGCCCGTTCGGCGATCGTCTCGGGGTTGCCGCCGAGCATGATGTCGGTACCGCGGCCGGCCATGTTGGTGGCCACGGTGACCGCTCCCCTGCGTCCGGCCTCGGCCACGATCAGCGCCTCGCGGTCGTGGTGCTTCGCGTTGAGCACCTCGTGCGGCACCTTGCGCTCCACGAGCAGCTTGGACAGGTACTCGGAGCGCTCGACCGAGGTGGTGCCGATCAGTACCGGCTGGCCCTTCTCGTAGCGCTCGGCGATGTCGTCGGCAACCGCGGCGAACTTGACCTCCTCGGTCTTGTACACCACGTCCTTGCCGTCCATGCGGACCATCGGCCGGTTGGTCGGGATGCTGACCACGCCGAGCTTGTAGGTCTGGTGGAATTCGGCGGCCTCGGTCTGCGCGGTACCGGTCATCCCGGAGAGCTTGTCGTAGAGCCGGAAGAAGTTCTGCAGGGTGATCGTGGCCAGCGTCTGGTTCTCGGCCTTGATCTCCACGTGCTCCTTGGCCTCGATGGCCTGGTGCATTCCCTCGTTGAACCGCCGCCCGGCGAGCACCCGGCCGGTGAATTCGTCCACGATGAGCACTTCGCCGTTGCGGACGATGTACTCCTTGTCCTTCTTGAACAGCTCCTTGGCCTTGAGCGCGTTGTTCAGGTAACCGACGAGCGGGGTGTTCGCGGACTCGTAGAGGTTCTCGATGCCGAGTTGGTCCTCGACGAAGGTCACCCCGGCCTCGGTGACACCCACGGTCCGCTTGCGCTCGTCGACCTCGTAGTGCAGGTCCTTGCTCATCAGCGGGGCCAGCCTGGCGAACTCGGTGTACCAGCGCGCGGACTGCTCGGCGGGCCCGGAGATGATCAACGGGGTCCGCGCCTCGTCGATGAGGATCGAGTCGACCTCGTCCACGATCGCGAAGTTGTGCCCGCGCTGCACGCACTCGTCGATGCTCCAGGCCATGTTGTCGCGCAGGTAGTCGAAGCCGAACTCGTTGTTCGTGCCGTAGGTGATGTCGGCCTGGTAGGCGGCGCGCCGCTCCTCGGGCTGCTGCTCGGCCACAATCACGCCGACGGTCAGGCCGAGGAAGCGGTGGATGCGGCCCATCCACTCGGCGTCCCTGGAGGCCAGGTAGTCGTTCACGGTGACGACGTGCACGCCCTTGCCGGCGATGGCGTTGAGGTAGCAGGGCAACACCGCGGTCAGCGTCTTGCCCTCACCGGTCTTCATCTCGGCGACGTTGCCCAGGTGCAACGCGGCACCACCCATGAGCTGCACATCGAACGGCCGCTGGCCGAGCACCCGCTTACCGGCCTCCCGGGCCGTGGCGAAGGCCTCGGGCAGCAGCTGGTCGAGGGTCTCCCCCTCGGCGTAGCGCTCGCGGAACTCCTGGGTCTTCGCGGTGAGCTCGGCATCGCTGAGTCCGGTGAAGTCCTCCTCGATGCTGTTGATGTGCTTCGCGATATTGCTCAGCCGATTGAGCATCCTGCCTTCGCCCGCGCGAAGTACCTTCGAAAGGACCATCAGGTCGACCTCACTCGCTTTCGCCTGTTCACCAGTACAGCCATGCAGCCTTCTCTCGAGCAGTCATGGTAGGCGTCCGGGCAGACCGGAGCCCCCACGGCCCGCAAGGACAACGTGGGGGCTCCGGAAATCGTTCCTCGGGGCGGCTCAGCTCAGCCTGATCACCCCGTAGTCGAAGCCTCGCCTGCGGTAGACGACGCTCGGCCTTCCGGACGTCACATCCGAGAACAGGTAGAAGTCGTGACCGACAAGTTCCATCTCGTAAAGTGCCTGGTCAACGGTCATCGGCTCGGCGGAATGCTGCTTCTCGCGCACGATCCGGCCGGGCAGGTTCTCCTCGTCACCGGCTTCGAGGCGTTGCTGGGGGATCTCCCCGTTCACCTCCTGCTCCCGCGCCGGCGCCTCGAGCACGGCCGTGGCCAGCGCCCCGGCCCGGCCGTCGAACTTGGCGACATCGGGAACCATGCGCGGCATCTCGCCGTTCGTCGCGGCCGCGACCGAGGCCGGGGTGCGCCTGCCGTGATGCACCTTCCGGCGGTCGTGCGCCTTGCGCAACCGCGACTCCAGCTTGGCCACCGACGCGTCGAGCGCGGCGTAGAAATCGCCTGCACACGCCTCGGCGCGAACGATCGGCCCTTTCCCCCTTGCGGTGATCTGCACTCGCTGACAGTTCTTCGCCTGCCTGCGGTTGGGCTCGTGAATCAGTTCGACATCGCACCGGATGAACTTCTTGTCGTACCGCTCGAGTCGATCCAGCTTCTCCGCTACGTGCACCCGGTAATGCTCGGGGACCTCCACGTTGCGGCCCTTCACGATGATGTCCATACACGACCTCCATCACTTGGTGCAGGGGCTTTCGAACACCACGCGCTGCGCCTCGGCCGGCTCGGTGGGTTCGAAATCGAATCGGTATGGCGCCGGACCCGTCAGCTCATCGCGGCGTCGGCGCCAGGAACATGGCGGTTCGCCTCCCTCCCGTCGCTGACTTCAGCGATTGCGGTGCACGGTAGTCGGATCGCGACGGTTTCGACAGCCCCCTGGGAGGCTGAACCACCGTCGATACGCAGCGTGGTTCGCTACTGGGAGAACTTCGGCCGGTCCGGATTCCGGCACCCGTTCGTGCGTAGCCGAGCGCCCTCGAGACCATCGATCGGGTGCCCGTTTCGCCTCGCACATCCGACCAACGGACGAGTAACAGGATGGGTTCCCACCTCGCATTTCACCCGACAGAGTGACACGTTCACGGTCGTGCCGGGGAGGTCAACGCGAGCGCGGCGACCGGGCGGACTCCGTGTGAACGCAGCGCCCTGGCACATGCGGTCACCGTGGCCCCGGTGGTCACCACGTCGTCGAGCAGCACGACCGCCTCGTCACCGCCGGGCAGGTCCTCCCCGGTCAGCCGGAGGTGCCCGGTGAGGTTCGCCAGCCGGGCGCCCCGGTCGAGCCCTACCGAGTCGCGCACTCCCCTGGTCAGCGCGAACGGCTCGGCGACCCGTGCACCCTCGCCGAGCAGTACGGCCACCTCCCGTGCGATCCGGCTCATGTGCGCCCCGCCGCGGGCCACCGAGGCCTGCCGCGCCGAGGGCGCGGGCACCAGGCACACGCTGCGCCGGTCGGTTCCGTGCTCGGCACCGCGCACCCCGGGCACCGCGGCGGCGAACACCCCGGCGAGCTCGCGGGCCAGGTCGCGACGGTTGCGCTCCTTGTAGGCGAGCACGGCGGCCCGGGCACTGCCGGTGTGCCCGGTGATCGCGTACACGCCGAGCCGGGCGAGCCTGCTCGGGCCGGGCAACCGCGCCGGGCGCGCGCATCCGGCCCGGCAGCGCGCGCACCAGCCGTGCCCCCGCGCCGCGCAGCCGACGCAGGTGCGCGGTAGGACGAGGTCGACGAGTTCGGCGAACGGCATGCGGTCATGGTGCACCGCGGCACCGACAGTTCCGGCCCGCTGCGCGCTCCGGTCAGCCGGGATAGAAGGGGTCGGCGCCCTTGCTCGAGGAACCGAGTGGCACCCAGGAATCCCCGCCCTGGGTCGAGCTGAACGTGGACCCGCTGGCGACCGCGAGGAACTGCTGGCCGGGGGCGGCCGCGATCCGCTGCACCGGCGGCGACATGTTCGTGGTGGACAGGTTGTGCACGTAGAGCCCGTCCGCGCTCACCGTGGTCAGCGAGTCCGCATTGCGCCCGGAGACCACGACCAGCTGGGTCTGGCTCACCCAGTCCAGATCGCTGACGTTCGCCAGGTTGTAGCCGATCTGGGTGGGCGCGGACAGCTGCGCCTGCCCGTCGGCGTTGCGCAGCACCGTGCTCACCACGAGCTTGCCGTCCACGATCGCGGCCGCGTGGATGCCGTCTCTGGACAGCCGCAGATCGCTGATGGCCGCGCCCTGGCCGAACTGGTCGAACAGCTGGCCCGCGTCGACCTCGGTGACCTGCCAGCTCTCCCCGTCCCGGTGCAGGCGCAGGATCCGGTGCCCGTCCGCCACGGTCCACACCTCGTAGCCGACCTGGCTCTGTGGGCTGCCTGCGGTCCAGGTCGGCCTGGTGAACTCGGTCTCGGCGAGATCGGGCACCTCGCGCACGCTCTTGCCGAAGGTGCCGATCCGGATCCGTTCGCGCTTGTCCCGCCCGGCACACACCATGGCGAGCTGGTCCCCGTCGAGCGAACGGGCCCCGGAGACGGCTTGGCAGTCGGAGAGCCCGGCCGTCGCATCGATCTTGCTCGCGTCGTCCTTGCCACCGGCACCCGAATCGGAGGAGGGGGTGAACGCCTTGAGCACCCCACCGGCCACGTACAGCGGTCCCGCGTCCTGTGAGGGAGAGAACAGCGAGTACGAGGGCAGGTCCGAGTACTTGTAGTACTGCTTCTTCGGATCCAGTGGCGCGCCGTCACTGCGCACCTCGACCTGGCCGCCGACCACCCCGCGCAGCGAGCGCACGATCTGCTCGGCCATGCCCCTGCGCTGCGCCTCGCTCGCCGTGCCGACCGGCGGGAGGTTCACCGTGACCGAGTCCGGATTGGTCGCCTGCACGGTGGCCTGCTGTTCGGAGTCGATGGTGGTGAAGTTGTTGCGCACGGCGGGCTGCAGCGCGGTCGATGGCCCCTGGATGAGGTCGTTCACGATCCGGCTCGCGATCTCGGGGGCCTGGCCACGCGGCAGATAGCGCACATCCGGAATCGGGGCCTGCAGCTTCGGCTCCATGAAGTCGAGCGTGACCTGCTGGAAGGCGCGCTGGAAATCCGAGACCCGGATGATCAGCCCGTCCGCGACGGTCCGGATCCGCCATTCGTTGTCCCGGTCCTTCGCGACGGTCATGTTCTGTTCGTAGCTCTGGTCGTTGCCCTGCGCGGCGAGGAAGCTGCCGTCCGCGGCGAGGGTGCCGATCTTGCGGGCGCGCAGCAGCACGCTCTGCTGATCGGGATCGCCGGGCACCTCACCGGGGTTCGGATTGGTGCTGAAGTCGTCGGCGATCACGGTGATCCGCCTGCCCGGGTTCCAGGTCTTGGCGCGCTCCCCGGCGATGAACGAGCGCGGCACCGTGTGCCCCTTCGCGGTCTGCGCGTTGGCCCGGACGAAGGAGCGCACGAGGGCCCATTGGTCCTCGCCGGGCTTGGGCCCGTCGATGGTGGGACCGGAATCCCCGATCGGTTGGTTCTGCACCGCGACCGGCTGGCTCTGGTCCTGGATGCTCGCGCAGCCGGCCAACAGCAGCGCGACGAGCAGCACCGGAAGCGCCGAACGCACACCACGTCTCACTGCTCGGTCACCTCCTCGCCCCCGGAACGCGCGGTCACCCGCTCGGGTTCGGTCTCGGGCGCGTCGGGGTGCCCGGATCCGGCCGGTGGCAGCCCCACCGGGCTCGCGGTCAGTTCCGCCTCCGGAGTGCGGGGCAGGGTGAGCCGGAAGCAGGCGCCCTGATCGGGGCGGCCCCATGCCTCGAGCCAGCCACCGTGCAGCCGCGCGTCCTCCAGGCTGATGGCCAGCCCGAGACCGGTCCCCCCGGTGCGCCGGTTCCTGGACGGATCGGCGCGCCAGAACCGGTTGAACACCCGCTCCTCCTCCCCTTCGCGCAGGCCGACCCCGTAGTCACGCACGGCGATCGCGACCGCGTCCCGGTCGGCGCGCACCACCACGCGCACCGGTTTGCCCTCGCCGTGGTCGACCGCGTTGGCCAGCAGATTGCGCAGGATCCGTTCCACCCGGCGCGCGTCGATCGAGGCCAGGGTCTCGTTCTCCGGGACATCCTGCACGATCTCGGTCGTGGTGATCCCGGCTATTCCGCGCACCGAATCGACGGCGCTGCGCACCACGCCGAGCACGTCGACCGATTCGATGGACAGTTCCTCGACCCCCGCGTCCAGCCGGGAGATCTCCAGCAGGTCGGTGAGCAGGGCCTCGAACCGGTCCAGCTCGTCGACCATCAGCTCGGTGGAGCGCGCGAGCCCGCTCGGGAACTGTTCCCGCGAGGCGTAGAGCACGTCGGCGGCCATCCGCACCGTGGTCAGCGGGGTGCGCAGCTCGTGGCTGACGTCCGAGGTGAACCGGCGCTGCAGCTGACTGAACTCCTCGAGCCGATGGATCTGCTCGGCGATGTTGTCCGCCATGGAGTTGTAGGACTCGCCGAGCCGGGCGACATCGTCCTCTCCGACCACGCGCATCCGCTCGGAGAAGTCCCCGGTCGCGAACCGGTCGGCGATCTCGGCGGCCTGGCGTACCGGGCGCACGACCTGGCGCAGCACCAGGTTCACGATGCCCGCGAGCAGCAGCACCAGTACGAGCCCGGCCACGAGCACCGCGACCTGCACGATGCTCAGCGTCTGTTTCTCCGAGGTGAGCGGGAACAGCAGATACAGCTGCACCGGGCTGCTCGCACTGGTCAGCGAGGTACCGACGACAAGGAAGGTGGTCGGCCCGCTGCGCCCGCTCAGGGTGATGATCTGGGTGGCAGTCGTCCCGCCCTCCACCAGCTGGCGCAGTTTGGCGGGCACCTGCTTGGCGTAGGTGCCGACCGGGTCGATCCCGGTCGCCGAGATCACCGGCTCGAACTCACCCGCCCCGGAGCGCCCGTCGTGCAGGCTGCCGCCCCGGGCGGACACCAGCTGATCGAGCGCGTCGGAAAGAGACGGGCCGAGGGTGTCCTGGCCCGGGCTGGTCTTGGCGAGGATGTCGCGCAGTTCGCCCGCCGAGGACGCGGTCTGATCGATCGCCGCCTTACGCTTGGTGGTGACCAGCTGGTCGGTGATCTGCACCTGCAACAGCATGCCGAGCACGAACACGACCGCGGCGGAGAGTGCGAGACAGCTGGTGACCACGCGTACCTGCAGCGAGCGCCGCCAAGCGGTCCCGAACCGCGCCGAGCACCTGCGCACCCAGGCGGCGAACCGTTTCGCCCGCTCCGTCACCGTCGTCGCCACGATCCCTCTCGGGCCAGCTCGCTCACGGCCTCACCTCACCGGCGCTCGGCTCGGCCGTGCCCGGACGCTGCATCCATGGTTCGCTCGCAAGCTCGCTCACGGTGGCCCGGCCTTGTACCCGACCCCGCGCACGGTCAACACCACCTCGGGATGCTCCGGATCGCGCTCGACCTTGGACCGCAGCCGCTGCACGTGCACGTTGACCAGCCGGGTGTCCGCGGCGTGCCGGTAACCCCAGACCTGTTCGAGCAGCACCTCTCTGGTGAACACCTGCCTCGGCTTGCGGGCCAGGGCCACCAGCAGATCGAACTCCAGCGGGGTCAGCGAGATCGGTTCCTCGCCCCTGGTCACCTGGTGACCGGGCACGTCGATGCTGAGGTCACCGATCACCAGCGACTCGGCCGGTTCGGCATCCAGCCTGCGCAACCGGGCCCGCACCCGGGCAACCAGTTCCTTGGGCTTGAACGGCTTGACGATGTAGTCGTCGGCGCCGGACTCGAGCCCGAGCACCACGTCCACCGTGTCGCTCTTGGCGGTGAGCATCACGATCGGCACGCCGGACTCCGCCCGGATGGCCTTGGCCACATCGATCCCGTTCATCCCGGGCAGCATCAGATCGAGCAGCACGAGGTCGGGCCGCATCTCACGCATCGCGGGCAGGGCCTTGGTGCCGTCCCCGACGACCGCCGTCTCGAACCCCTCCCCGCGCAGCACGATGGTGAGCATCTCGGCGAGCGCCGGATCATCGTCAACGACGAGCACACGTGCCTTCATGTGTCCATCGTCCCATCACACGTGTGGTTCTCGACGTGCGGCCCGACCGTTACCGCGTGATTCACCCGGATGTCGCACCTTCGGGGACCACCCGTTCGGCCTGTGCCTGCACCGGGATGGTCGGCCCTTCGGAGACCGGGACGAACCGCCGGGTTTCCTCGTCCATAGTGAGCAGCCGCCCGCTCGGGATGTCCAGGAACATGCCGACCAGCTGCAGCTTCCCGGTGGCGACCGCGTCCGCGACCACGGCATGGGTGTGCAGGTTGCGCAGCCCCTCGGCCACGTTGATCATCGCGAGCTGGTCGAGCTCGCCGAAGCCGTCCTCGGCCGCCGCCTTGGCGATCGGATCGCCGTCCCGCCAGCGCGCCACGGTGGGAGCGGCGGTGGCCAGCCAGTCACCGAGCGGGCCGTCCGCGGGCCGGCCCGTGCTCAGTACCTGCATGGCACCGCAACCGGAGTGCCCGCACACCACGAGCACCGGTACCTCCAGCACTCCGACGGCGAACTCGAGCGAGGCGGCGACCGAGGCATCCGTCCCGGAATCCCGCGCGGGCACGACGTTTCCGATGTTGCGCACGGTGAACAGGTCCCCGGGGCCGCTCGAGGTCAGCACATTGGGCACCACCCTGCTGTCCCCGCAGCCGATCCACATCGCCCGCGGGCGCTGCCCCTCGGCGAGCTTGGCCATGTGCGGGCGCATCAGTTCCCGCGAGCGGATCTGGTACTCCCGGATGCCGTTGAGCACCACATCGAGCGACCGCGAATGTTCCGCGGTCCCGGCGCGCTGTTCCTCGGGGTGTTCGATGCGCTGCCAGTGCGACCACGGGGTGAACCAGCGCGGCAGATGCCTCGTCCGGGCCTCCCGGCCGCGCTGGAGGGAGGACTCCAGACCGGCCTGGCCGATCTCGTCAACGAGCACGGTACCGCCGGCCGCCTCGTGCCGGGTGACCCAGCCGTGCAGATACTCGTAGGCGGCGTGGTCGAGGTACTCGGTGATCAGCTCCACGACCACGTGCGAGTTCGCCGGGATCCGCCCCAGCTCGTGCGCCAGCCGTGGGATGGAGAGGAAGGAGAGCTTTCCGTGCACCGCGAGCCGCCAGGTGTTGTCATCGGCCTGCTGCGCGCGGATCGAGGCGATCACCACCCGGTACACCACGAGCAACAGGGACAGCGCCAGCCCGATGAGCACTCCCTCGAGCAGATTGAGCAGTACCACCGCGACCACGGTGACCGCGTACACCAGCGATTCACCGTGCCGGTGCAGCCGTTTGATCTGGCCGAGGTTGACCAGTTTCGCGCCCACGTGCACCAGCAGTCCGGCCAGCGCGGCCAGCGGGATCAGTTCGACGACCGAGAACAGCAGCGAGGAGAACAGCAGCACCCAGACCCCGTGCAGGATCGCCGAAGCACGGGTCTTCGCCCCGGCCGTCACGTTCGTGGAGCTGCGCACGATCACGCCGGTGATGGGCAGCCCGCCGATCGCTCCGGAGACCGTGTTCGCCGCGCCCTGGCCGATCAGCTCACGGTTGAGGTTCGCGCGCTTGCCGGTGTGCATCCCGTCCACCGCAACCGCCGAGGCGAGGCTTTCCACACTGGCGATCAGGGTGATGGTCAGTATCGCGACGATGAGCGCGCCGAGGTCCCCGGTCGGCAGCACCGGAGCGGTCAGCGAGGACAGGATGGAGCCGGGCAGGTCCACCCGGGGCGCGTCCGATCCGGCGAGCACCGCGATCAGCGTGGCCCCCGCGATGGCCACCAGCGGGCCGGGCACCACCCGCACCTTCTTCGGCAGCAATGGCCAGAGCAGCAGTACCGCGATCACCCCGAGACCGAGCAGGGTCGCGTCCCCGTGCAGGTTCGCGATCTGGCCGGGCAGCTCGGTGAGGTTGTCCACGAAGCTGCTGCCCGCCGTGCCGCCGAGTACCACGTGCAGCTGGCTGAACACGATGGTCAGCCCGATTCCGGCGAGCATCCCGTGCACCACCGAGGGCGAGATGGCCAGCGCGGCCCGCGCGGTGCGGGACAGGCCGAGCAGGATCTGCAGCAGACCGGCGGCGAGCGTGATCGCACAGGTCGCCTGCCAGCCGAACCGGTTGATCAGATCGGCGACGACGACCGTGAGCCCGGCGGCGGGCCCGGAGACCTGCAGGGGTGATCCGCCGAGTGCCCCGGCGACGATCCCGCCGATCACGGCGGCGATCAGGCCGGCGATCACCGGCGCTCCGGAGGCGACCGCGATCCCGAGGGAGAGCGGTACCGCGATGAGGAACACGACCAGCGAGGCGGGTACATCGTGTTTCAGGAATCTGGTGGCAGCGGCCAAAGCCGTCCCCTCTCGTACGTCGAGCCGGAAATGCGCGATTCAGGCATACGAGACGGGAACGAACCCGCGTTTTAGTAAAGTTCCGTTTACTTAGCGAGTTCACCCGTTGTTAACCGAATGTCACCGATCGGTAGCGTGAATCAACTGTCCGAGACGTTCCGCTTCCGCTTCGGTGCCCTCCGTGATCCCCGCGACCACGCGCCAGGGCGAGACCCAGTTCCGCGCGGCGAGGTCCCGGTACACCTCGAGGCACCGGCGCTGCAGGCCGCCATCGGATTCGTAGCTGTCCCGCACGCGGTCGCTCTCCACCGATTCGCGGTGCTCCGCCCGCCCCTGCGCGGTCTCCGCGTCCACGTCCAGCAGCACCTGCAGGTCCGGGGCACGCAGACCGAAGCGGTCGAGTTCCAGTGCGCGCAGCCACTCCACGAACTCACCGTCCGCGCCCTGGCCGAGTCGCGCCGCCGAGTAGGCGGCGTTGGAGGCGAGGTACCGGTCCGCGAGCACCACGTCGTGGGTGGTCAGCGACTTCTCGATCGCTTCCCGCGCGCCCCTGCGGTCGAGGGCGAACAGCAGCGTCATCGCGTACACCGAGTCGGCCAGATCCCCCAGCCGCCCGTGCAGCGCGTCCGCGGCGAGCTCGGCATGGATGTCCTCGCCGTAGCGCGGGAAGGTCAGGTGGGTCACCCGCGCCCCACGCCGTTCGAGTTCGGCGGTCAGTGCGGTGGTCAGCGTCCGCTTCCCCGCCCCGTCCAGCCCTTCGATGGCCACCAGTCTGTGCATGCCTGCAGGTTATCGGGCGCGAAACGCACCGAGCCCTGGCACGCTCATGGCGTACCAGGGCTCGGTAGTCAGTGCCTCAGTTCGGCGATCCGGCTCAGTACCGGTAGTGCTCCGGCTTGAACGGGCCCTCCACGTCCACGCCGATGTACTCGGCCTGGTCCTTGGTGAGCTTGGTGATCTCACCGCCGAGCGCGTCGACGTGGATCTTGGCGACCTTCTCGTCGAGCGCCTTGGGCAGCCGGTAGACCTCCTTGTCGTACTCCGCGTTCTTGGTGAACAGCTCGATCTGCGCGATCACCTGGTTGGAGAAGGAGTTCGACATGACGAAGCTCGGGTGCCCGGTCGCGTTGCCGAGGTTGAGCAGCCGTCCCTCGGAAAGCACGATGATCGAGTGCCCGTCCGGGAAGATCCACTGGTCGACCTGCGGCTTGATGTTGACCTGCCGGATACCGGGAATGCGGGAGAGCCCGAGAATGTCGAGCTCGTTGTCGAAGTGGCCGATGTTGCCGATGATGGCCTGGTTCTTCATCAGCTGCATGTGCTCGGCCATCACCACGTCCTTGTTCCCGGTCGTGGTGATCACGATGTCGGCCTCGCCGATGGCGTTCTCCAGCTTCTTGACCGGGTAACCGTCCATCAGCGCCTGCAGCGCGTTGATCGGGTCGATCTCGGTGACCGTGACCCGCGCGCCCTGCCCGCCGAGCGATTCGGCCGCACCCTTGCCGACGTCACCGTAGCCGCAGATCAGCGCGCTCTTGCCGCCGATCATGACGTCGGTGCCGCGGTTGATGCCGTCGATGAGCGAGTGCCGGATGCCGTACTTGTTGTCGAACTTCGACTTGGTGACCGAGTCGTTCACGTTGATCGCCGGGAACAGCAGTTCACCGGCGGCGGCGAGCTGGTAGAGCCGCAGCACGCCGGTGGTGGTCTCCTCGGTGACACCCTTGACGGACTTGCCGATCCCGGTCCACTTGGCCTTGTCCTTGGCCAGGGACTCGCGCAGCACCGAGAGCACGACCTTGAACTCGTCCGGGTCGTCGTCCTCGGCGTTCGGCACGACTCCGGCCGCCTCGTACTGGGTGCCCTTCTGCACCAGCATCGTGGCGTCCCCGCCGTCGTCCAGGATCATGTTCGGCAGCTTGTCACCGGGCCAGGTGAGCATCTGCTCGGTGCACCACCAGTACTCCTCGAGCGTCTCGCCCTTCCAGGCGTAGACGGCGACACCCTGCGGGTCCTCCGGGGTGCCGTGCGGGCCGACGACGACCGCGGCGGCCGCCTCGTCCTGGGTCGAGAAGATGTTGCACGAGCACCAGCGCACCTCGGCGCCGAGCGCGACAAGCGTCTCGATCAGGACCGCGGTCTGCACGGTCATGTGCAGCGAACCGGAGATCCGTGCGCCCTTGAGCGGCAGGGCTTCGGCGTACTCCCGCCGCAGCGCCATCAATCCGGGCATCTCGTGCTCTGCGAGCCGGATTTCCTTACGGCCGTATTCGGCGGCCGCAAGATCGGCCACCGCGAAATCAAGGCCGCCGATGTTACGTGCGTACTTGCTAGCGGTGTCGTTCGAGATGTCCTTGACGGTCATCGCGTTTTATCCTCCACTGGATCTCGATGGGCATCCCTACCCTAGGGCCATTGCGGTGCCGGGTGGAACCGCCAAGATGCCCTGTAACTGTCGAATCCGTCACCGCTCGCGGCTTGTGGAAGACGCAGAGTAGCGGCACGTTTACCCGTCTTCGGGTGTTTTTCGCGGCGAGCCGGACAATTCGGTACGCAACAGATCCGGTTCGAGGTAGATCCACCGCGCGGTCGGCACTCGTTCCCGCAGCCGTGCCTCGGCGTCGTCGATCGCCGCGGCGACTTCCGCCATTCCCGGTTCGCCGTGCAGCGCGATCTTGGCCGCGACCAGCAATTCGTCCGGGGCGAGGTACTCGGTACGCAGGTGGATCACGGTGCGCACCGCACCGGATTCGAGCTCGGCCACGATGGTCCGGTACAGCGCCCGGTCCACGCCCTCCCCGATGAGCAGGCTCTTCATCTCGACGATCAGCACGATCGCGATCACCGCGAGCAACGCCCCGATGGCCAGGGTACCGATCCCGTCCCACACCGGATCACCCGTGAGCACCGAGAGCCCCACCCCGGCGAGCGCGAACACCAGACCGAGCAGCGCGCCGCTGTCCTCGAGCAGCACGACGGGCAGATCGGGGTCCTTGGCCGTGGTGATGAATCGCCACCAGCCGCGCCCGCCACGCACCTTCGCGGTCTCCCGCATCGCCGTGGTGAAGCTGTAGCCCTCCAGCGCGAGCGCCACGACCAGGATGATCACCGCGACCAGCGGGCTCTCCAGCTCGTGCGGCTCGGCGATCTTCTCCACGCCCTCGTAGATGGCGAACAGCGCGCCCAGGCTGAACAGCAGCAGGGCGACCACGAAGGCGTAGAAGTAGCGGTTGCGCCCATAGCCGAAGGGGTGCTCGGCGTCCGCTTCCCGGTCCGCCGCCTTCCTGCCGAGCAGCAGCAGTCCCTGGTTGGCGGTATCGGCGAGAGAGTGCACACCCTCGGAGAGCATCGAGGAGGAACCGGTCACCGCGAATCCGGCGAACTTCGCGACCGCGATCCCCGCATTGGCACTGAGCGCGGCGATGATCGCTTTGGTACCCCCCTCGGCCGACATGCCGTGCTCCTCTCACTGAACGCTTGGCAGGCTCGCACGGTAGACGGTGGTGCGAATGTTCTCCTCGACCGGGGTGACCGAAATGTCCCCGTCCTTGGCGGGCGACCACACCGCCTCTCCCTTGCTCAGTACCCGCTCGTGCCCGCTCGCCGCGCGCAGCAGCGCGGTCCCCTCGGTGCACAGCAGGATCTGCGGGCCGCATGCGGTGAGCACCGCCCTGGCCGCGGCGCCGTCCAGCTCGGCGACGGTGAGCTCGAACTCCTCGGCGGAGGTCTGGTAGCGGCGCACCGCACCGTGCTGTTCCCCCTTGAGCACGGGCATCTCGTCCGCGGCGAAGTCGAGCACCCGGAGCAGTTCGGGCACATCCACGTGCTTCGGGGTCAGCCCGCAGCGCAGCACGTTGTCCGAGGCGGCGAGGATCTCGATGGCGGTCCCGCGCAGATAGGCGTGCAGGTTCCCGGCCGCGATGTGGATGGCCTCGCCCGGTTGCAGCACCAGCCGGTTGAGCAGCAGCGCGGCGAGGATCCCGGCGTCACCGGGATAGCGTTCGGCGAGCTCCAGCGCGGTACGGCACTCCAGATCGAACTCCCCGCGCTCGCGCACGTGCCGCACGCAGGCGTCGACGACCGCGGGAAGCAACTGTTCCAGCGCGCTGGAGGGCAGCGTGACGAAGGTGGTGAACAGCGCGCGCAGCCCGTCCTCGTCCGGCTGCCCGGCGAGCAGTTCGGTGTAGGGCCGCAGCGGCTCGCAGTCGAGCGCGCGCAGCAGTTCGGTGCTGCGGCGCGGTCCGCGGAACCCGGCGAGCGCGTGGAACTCGGAGAGCGCGCACAGTAGCTCGGGCTTCGCGGTCGGGTCGGGGTAGTTCCGCTCCGGCGCGTCCCGCGGGATCCCGGCGGCCTCCTCCCGCGCGTACCCCTCAGCGGCGAGCCCGGCGGAGGGATGCGCCTGCAGAGAGAGCGGTTCGTCGGCGGCGAGCACCTTGATCAGGAACGGCAGCCTGCCCGCCCAGCGTTCGGTGATCCGGGTGCCGAGGTGCCCGTGCGCGTCGAGTTCGAGCAGTTCGGTCAGCGCCGTGCCGTCCACGGTCGAGGGGCTGGCCGGGTGGGCGCCGAACCACAGTTCGGCCTCCGGGTGCGGGGCAGGCGATGGGTTGCCGGTCAGCTCGGCGATCGCGGTTCGCGAGCCCCATGCGTACGGCCGCACGGTACCCCGCAGCAGTTCCAACGTCAGCTCCAACTCGTCCGATCAGACCCGCGACGGCGCGAGCGTGCCCTCACCACCGAGCACACCGGTGGCGAGCCCGAGGTAGATGGCGGCGAATTCCAGGCGCACGGTGAGCACCATCGCGGCACAGGCACCCACGTGCCGGCCTGCCTGAGCGGTCAGTTCCTCCGCGCTGGAGAGCACGTCGATACCGGTGAACGTGCGCTCCGCGGCCTGCGACACCTGCTGGGTCGCCTCGTCCTCGGCCACCGTGAACAACAACGGACGAACCGGCGGCGCGGTTCCGATCTCATCGAATTCGGGGTCGGCGAAGATGTCCGTATCGCTGCTGTCCCGCAGCGCGGCGGCGCGCAGCGCGGGGCGTTCGACCACCGCGCGCACATCGCAGACATCGGCGACCACTCCGGCGTGCGCGGCCAGCGCGGAACCGGCGTGCGCGGCGACCGCGGTCGCGACCGGATCGGTGCCCCACAGCAGCGGGGTGCGCCCGGCGAGGCGCTGGGCGAGCAGTTTCGCCGGGTTGACGAAGGATTCGGCGCCCGGCTGATCGCGTTCGGCCTCCCCGTCGAGCGCGTCCGCGAGCACGGCGAGCAGGTCGGGTTCCCCGGTGCCGAACAGGCCGAGTGCCCGCACCGTGGCCAGGGCGGCCGCGACCGCCCTCGGGAAGGCGAAACCGTGCGGCATCGGCACCCGGGCGGGCAGCAGCCGCGCCTTGCCCGCGGCAGCGGCCGCGACCGGTCCCTCGTCCGGGGCGGCGAGCACCACGCTCGCGCCGCGGCGGGCCGCGAGGTCGATCGAGAGCGCGAGTTCCCGGTCCCCGGGGTCGTCGGTGCTGGCCAGCACCACATCCAGCGGGCCGATCCAGGAAGGCGCCTGCTCGGCGGCCACCACCGGAATCGGACAGGCCGCGCCGAGCAGCGCGGCCACCAGGCGGGCGGTGTCCGTGCTCGCCCCGGGCCGGGTGAGCAGCACGAGCGCGCGCGGGCTCGAACCGTGCAGGTCTTCGATCCCGGTCTCCGCGGCGGCCTCGGCGGTCGCCCGTACCTGGGCACCGGCACCCGCGGCGGCACGCAGCAGCCCGCCCCGGTCGACCTCGGCGAGCTTGGCCGGATCGTCGAGCAGCGCGTCGTCGAGCAAGGCCATCACTCCCGCGCTCATCTAGACTCCGTCCGTCCCACCGCTCGCCTCATCGAGGAGCAGCACCGGGATTCCGTCCCGGACCGGATAGCTGCGTCCGCACCCGGTGCAGGTCAGCGCCTCGGCCCCGGGATCGCCCGGCGCACCGGGACGCAGTGGCGCGTGGTCCGGCGCCGGGCAGGCCAGGACTTCGAGCAGCCCATCGTCGAGCCGTACCGTCATCCTCGCTCCCTCCTCAGCCGCGCACGATGGCGAGCACATCGTCGCGCAGGATCTCCATCGCCTCGGTAGTCGGCGCCTCGACATTGCACCGCAGCAGCGGCTCGGTGTTCGAGGCACGCAGGTTGAACCACGACCCGTCGGACAGGCTCACGGTGAGCCCGTCCATCTCATCGATGCGCACACCCTCGCGCGCGCCGAAGCTCTCCTTGATCGCGGCGAGCTTGGCGTCCTGGTCCACGACCGTCGAGTTGATCTCCCCGGAGGCGGCGTAGCGGACGTATTCGCTGGTCAGTTCGGACAGCGGACCCTGCTGTCCGCCGAGCGCGGCGAGCACGTGCAGCGCAGCGAGCATCCCGGTGTCCGCGCGCCAGAAGTCCCGGAAGTAGTAGTGCGCGGAGTGTTCCCCGCCGAAGATCGCGTTCGTGCGCGCCATCTCGGCCTTGATGAAGGAGTGCCCGACCCGGGTGCGCACCGGCTTGCCGCCGTGCTCGGTCACGATCTCCGGGACCGCCTTCGAGGTGATCAGATTGTGGATGATCGTGGAACCCGGGGCCTTGCCCAACTCACGCACCGCGACGAGGGCGGTGACCGCCGAGGGCGCGACCGGTTCGCCTCGCTCGTCGACCACGAAACAGCGGTCCGCGTCCCCGTCGAAGGCCAGCCCCGCGTCCGCGCCGAGCTCGCGCACCTTGACCTGCAGGTCGACGATGTTGGCCGGATCGAGCGGATTGGCCTCGTGGTTCGGGAAGCTGCCGTCCAGTTCGAAGTACATCGGCACGACCTCGACCGGGAGGCCGTCGAACACCCGCGGCACCGTGTGACCGGCCATGCCGTTGCCCGCGTCCACGACCACCTTCATCGGGCGCACCCCGGAGAGGTCCACCAGATTGCGCAGGTAGTCGGCGTAGGCACCGAGCAGATCGCGCTCGCTGACCGTGCCGCGCCCGGCACCTTCCCGGGTGACCCCGCGCTCGACCTCGGCGCGGATCTCGGCGAGCCCGCTCTCCTGGCCCACCGGGGCGGCGCCCGCACGGCAGAGCTTGATGCCGTTGTACTCGGCCGGGTTGTGGCTCGCGGTGAACATCGCGCCGGGCATGTTCAGGTACCCGGAACCGAAGTAGAGCATGTCGGTGGAGCACAACCCGATGCTGACCACGTCGAGCCCGGCCTCGGTCACCCCGCGCGCGAAGGCCTCGGCCAGGCCAGGCGAGGACTCGCGCATGTCGTGGCCGACGACCACGCTCGCCGATTCGCGCCGGACCAGATTCGCGAACGCCGTACCGAACTCGGCTACGAGCTCGGCGTCCAGCTCCGTACCGACCACGCCACGGATGTCGTAGGCCTTGACGATGCCGGAGAGGTCACGGCTTGACGCTTCCTGCTGTGGCAATGCTCGTGTCCTCACTTGTCCGAACCCGTCCGGCCCGCTCGATCGATCCTCGCCTTTCACGCGGAAAGCCTACCGTCGGGGGTTCGGTCAGTCACCCGGCGGCGTCGGCAGGGCGCGCAGGTGGCCCCGCCGACCACCCGAGCGATCCGCGGGGTTCGCGGGCGGATCCGCCCTGTCGTCGAGCCTTTCGGCCATCCCCGCCTCGCGCACCGCCTCGGCGAGCGCGGTCAGGTCGTCCTCGGACGTCTGGTCCGGACCGAACTCACCCTCGTAGCGGACCACTTCCCAGCCACGGGGGACGGTCAGCTTGACCGCGTGCTCCTCGCAGAGGTCGTAGCTGTGCGGTTCGGACGCGGTCGCCAGAGGCCCGAGCACCGCGGTCGAATCGGCGTACGCGTAGGTCAGCGTCGCTACCGCCGGGCGCTGACACCCGGCCCTTGAACACGTTCGCTGGCTTCGCACGGGAAGCGACGATAGCCCCACGGTCCTGGCCCGCACATCCCGACACGCTCGAACCACCCGTGTGGTCGTGTCTCGCCGAGGTCCGCGACCCGTCCAGGCGTGGCGAACTACAGTGGACTGATGGCACGCGCGCACAGCACAACGGCACGGCCGGCACGACGGCGACGCAGGGACCGCAGGGGACGGGGCGTGCGCGGCCCGCTGTTCCCCTCGAGCCTGCCCGCGGCAAGCAGCCGCTCGGAACGGTTCGACACGCTCGTGCTCGACGCACTGGAGCCCATCGAGCGGCGCTGGCGCACCCAGCTCGCCGACCTGGACATCGCCGTGGACGAGGTGCCCGAACCGACCAGGCCGGGGGCGGACGGGGTGATCACCGACCGGGATGTCCCGCTGGCCAGGCTGGTGCCCGCGGGCATCGACGGGCGGGGCATGCCCACCAAGGCGCGCATCGTGCTCTACCGGCGCCCGCTCGAATCGCGCACCAAGGACGCGATGGAGCTCGCCGAGCTGGTCGGCGAGATGCTGGTCGAACAGATCGCCGCGTACCTGGGTATCGATCCGGACTCGGTGGTCGGCGAATAAGCCCGGGCAGGCGCCTTTACCGCCCACGCGACCACCGTCGGCGCCACCACGAAGGCCGGTACGACGAGTCCCTCAGCGGCGCCGGATGGGGATCGCGGTGAGCAGGGTCAGCAACACGGCGGCACCCTGCACCAGTAGCAACACGTTGCGCAGCGCCGAGGAGTAGCTGATCCGTACATCGGCCCCGTTCTCCGGGACCGAGACGCTGACCTGGTGTTCCCACGCCCTGGTCAGCGGTGCCTCACGGCCGCCGATCGTGGCCCGCCAGCCCGGTTCGAGCTCCGCGGCGACCACGAGCAGGCGGCCCCTGGATCCTTCGGCCACCCGCACCGCCACCTCGGGCGGCCGGGAGGCGACCGTGGTCACCGCGTTCTGCTCCGGCCGGGCGGGCGGTTCTCCCCCGGTCACGGCCAGCTTGGCCAGCGCCGGGGCGATCAGCGTGGCCGGCGCGCTCGCCTGGCGCAGCCGCAGCACCGGGCGGCCGTCGCTGCTCGGGCGCACCCGGTCGAGCAGTTCCGGTGCGGCCTGCCGGATCTGCCCGGCCTGCTGCCGATCCGCCGTGACCACGTAGCCGACCCCGGACTGCGCGGCCTCACCGACGAAGGCGCGCACCGTGCCCGGTTCGGGGGTGCGCAGGGTGTGGCTCCACTCCGCGAGCCGCTGCCGCGCGCTCGGCACCGCGGGCAGATCGTCGTCGCCGAACCAGGGGGTGTCCCCGGCGCGCAACCGGGTCGGTTGCCCGTGTGTACCGAGCACGAGCACGGAGGTGTCGGTCGCGGCGAGCTCGGCCTGCTGGGCTTCGGCGAGCCGGGTGCCCCCGCCTTCGCGCACCGGTCCCTGCGCGCCGGAGGTGAGCGCGGAGGCGGCGAGCGCGGCCACCCCGAGCGCCCCCACGGCGGCGAACACGATCCGGAAACTCGCCGCCCAGTGCATCCGGCCCGGGGCACTGGCCCGGGCGATCATCAGGATCGCGCCCGCCCCGGCGAGCAGCAGCGGACCACCGGCCCAGGCGCGCACCGGTGCGCCACCGTCGATGCCGGGCACCGGGAAGACCACCGTGGCGATCGTGCCGAGCGCACCGAACACCAGCACCACGAACCCGCTCGCCAGCCACTTCCCCGGCCGCAGCACGATCGCGAGCAGCGCGGCGAACAGCACGAGCGCGCCGACGAGCGGGAAGCTGCCCGGCCCGCCTGGATCGAGCGTGGCCAGTCCGGTGATCGTGGCATGCGCACCGCCGAGGTCGGCACCGATGCCGTGCAGCAGCACCCCGGGATGCTGCACCAGCACCGCGGGCCAGGGCAGCAGCAGAGCGACCGGCAGGAGCACGAGCACGATCAGCGAACCCACTCGGCGCCGGGCGTCACCGTGCGCGGCGGGCACCACGACGAAACCGACGAGCCCGAGCGCCAGCAGCAGCAGATAGACCAGCGGGGAGAACGCGCCGAGCACGGCGAGCCCGAGCGCGCACAGTGCCGTTGCAGGCAGCCAGTTCGCCCGACCGGCGATGCGCGCCTCCGGGAGCAGTACGGTGCGCAGCCCGGCGAGCACCAGGGGCAGCAGGATGTGCACCCCGACCGCGTCGAGTCTGCCCTGAGCGACCGCGGTGGTCGCGGCGGGCAGCAGGGCGTACCCGGCGGCGAGCAGCGCGCGGATCCAGCGCTTCGCGGGCAGCTTGCGCATCGCGAAGTAGGCGGTCAGCCCGGCCAGCGGGAAATCGAGCAGCAGCAGGAGCGAGACCGCGACCGCGGGCCCGCCCGCGAACCAGAACGGCGCACCGAGCACCCCGAGCACCGCGAGCACGGCCGGTGCCTGCCCGCCGGTTCCACCCGCGACGGGATGCCAGCCGCTGAAGTACTCCTGCCAGGTGGCCGCGAGATCGGGTACCGGGAGCAGCCGCCCGCCCGCGAGGTCGATACCGAGCCGGTCCCGGTTCGCCAGCAGGGCCACCGCGAGCAGGCCGACGCTCAGCAGCAGTACCGGGGCGAGCAGCACATGCCGCAGTACCTGGGCCCGGGAGAGCTCCACGAGCACCAGGTCCTCGCGGGGTGCGGGCGCGTCCCGCGGATGCGGGGAGGGCCGCCCTTCGCGGGGAACCACCACGGTGTTCACGGGCAGCCTCGGTCCCCGGCGCGCGGCGAGTTTGCCGTAGTTCACCGAGGAAGCGGGGATCGCCTGGCGGCGCGGTTCGGCGGGGATCACGGTCGGCGCCGCGGTATGGGGCTGTTCGGTGACCCGGCCCAGTGCCCCGGGTTCGGCGAGCCCACGGCGTACCAGGGCGGCCACGATCCCCCGCAGCCCGGCACGCAACCGCCTGCGCCGGGTGGTCAGCAGCCCGCGGGGGTCCCCGTGGACACGTGCGGCGCGCGCGGCACGCAGGCCACCGCCGAGCGCTCCGCGCAGCGCACGCAATTCCGCGCCCGCGTCGGCGAACCTGGCCAGCAGGGTGAACGCGAGCGCGCGCAGTACCGCGAGCACCGCGAGCCTGGGCACCCCGAGCAGATATCCGAAAGTCCCGATGTTGGCCAGGAAGGTGCGCATCCCCGAGGCCCGGTCGGCCAGCCGGGCATCACGGATGCGGCGCGGCGCGGCGCGCGCGTGCCGCAGCCGGGCGGCGGGCACCACCAGCACCAGGTGACCGGCGGCGTTCGCCCGCCAGCCGAGGTCGATGTCCTCCCCGAACAGCCGGTAGTACTCGTCGAATCCGCCGAGCTCGTCCCACACCGCGGTGCGCACGAGCAGCCCGGCACTCGATACCGCCAGTACTTCGGTATCGCGCTCGAATCCGGCGTCCCCGCCGCTCGCCCAGCCCGGATCGGCGGCCAGTACCCCGCTCTGCCGGTGTCCCGAGGCATCCGTGGACAGCCCGGCCTCGACGATCAGCCTCCGGTCGGTCCAGTCCAGCTGCAGCGGACCGAGTACAGCGGCCGAGCGGGCCGGTTCGGCGGACGCGAGCAGCGCGCCGAGACAACCGGGATCGGGCGCGGTGTCGTCGTGCAGCAGCCAGATCCACTCGGATGCGTCACTCCAGCGTTCCCGCGCGTGCCCCACCCCGGCATGGACCGCGGCCGCGTAACCGGTCTCCCGATCGAGCGTGAGTACCTCGTCCACGACCGCGGACGTCTCGAGCAGCCCGGCGGTGTCGTCCACCGAGCCGGTGTCGACGGCGAGTACCCGCAGTGGGCGGGGGCGCGACCGCGCGATCGCCTCGAGAACCTCGGGCAGCCATTCCTGTCCGTCGTGGCATACGAGGACACAGAGCACGCTCGCGGTATTCGCCGGTCTCGGCCGAGGCTTCGTCGCGCGGTCGGAATTCACGCCCTTACCCTACTGAGCGGTAATCGTCATACGGCGCGGCGCTTGAGCTTTCTCCGCTCCCGTTCGGAGAGACCGCCCCAAATGCCGAACCGCTCGTCCTGGGCGAGCGCGTACTCCAGGCACTCGGCGCGCACTTCGCACACCGAGCAGATCCGTTTCGCCTCGCGGGTCGACCCACCCTTCTCCGGAAAGAACGCTTCCGGATCCGTTTGCGCGCACAGGGCGCGCTCCTGCCATGTTTGCTCTTCAGCTTCATCGAACAGCTCGGAAAAGCCATCCAACGCGTCGACCGGAGTCAGGAACTCCTCGTCCCGCACTGGCTCGTTCTCCTCCATGCCCGTCCGCCTCCTACGCAATCCGCACTCCCGGGCTGGCTGACGGACGCCATTCCCCCGACAACCGAGTCGGAACCGATACTCGACACGACGACGAGAATGACACCGATGTGATTACACATGTGTTATCCGCCTCGGTCAAGTTGGGGCCCCGCGAACGAGTGGTCCACTCACCCCGAACTCACACCTGCGGGTTCCCACGACGGCCCGTTCGCGCCCCGAGAGCACCGCGAGCCGGACTACTGGGACACTAACCCGGTGAGCGCAACCAGCAAGATCAGCCCGGTCTTTCTCGCCCTGCTCGGCGTGACCGTCCTCGGTGGGCTGCTGTGTGCCTTCGGCACCGCGAACAAGTTCCTGCTCGGCCTCGGCGCGATTCTGCTCGTGTTCGGCGGCTACGTGGTCACCCTGTGCCTGCACGAGTTCGGCCACGCGATCACCGCCTTCCGCGGCGGCGACTGGGCGGTGCGCGGCAAGGGCTACCTCAACCTGGATCCACGCCGGTACACCGATCCGGTGCTGTCCCTGCTGCTTCCGCTGCTGATCCTGGCGATCGGCGGCATCCCCCTTCCGGGTGGCGCCGTGTGGATCAATCACCACGCGCTGCGCAACAAGAAGGTCGAGTCCGCGGTATCGGTCGCCGGGCCCGCAGCGAACCTCGTCGTGGCGATCGTGCTCACCCTTGCCGTCGCGCTCGGGTTCCGCAGCACCACCCTGAGCTTCGGCAGCATCTCGCTCGGCGCCGCGCTGAGTTATCTGGCGATGCTGCAGATCCTGACCTTCATCATCAACATCCTGCCCATCCCCGGACTGGACGGCTGGGGCGCCATCGAACCGTGGTTGCCTTACCAGGCTCAGGAATTCGGCCGGAAGGTCCGCCCCTGGGCGCCGCTTGGCCTGTTCGTCATCCTGATCGCCATCCCGCCCGCGGTCGGCGTGCTCTACCAGATCGTGGGCTTCATCCTGCAGGCCTTCGGCGGCAGCTACGAGCTGGCGCTGATCGGTCAGCAGCTGGCCATGCCCTGGCGCTAGTCAGCGCGATTTCCGCGATTTCCCGGTCGGTGCGGTCCCCCGTCAGCCCGGTTTCCTGGCGAAGAACCGCACCCGCCGCTTCGGCACGTGCTGCACGTGCACATCGGTGAATCCGGCCGCCCGCAGCCGCATCGGCAGCCGCTGCGGATCGAGCACCACCATCGTGTCGCCCAGGTGCAGCAGCCGGAATCCGAGGTTCGCGAGGCTGTCCACGCCCGCGAACACGCCACCGGGCTCGACCACCCGGAAGGCCTGCGCGAACAGTTCGTCCTGGGCCGCGACAGACGGCACGTGATGCAGCATCGTGAAGCATACGACCGAGCTGAACCGGCCGTCGGTGAACGGCAGCCGCGCCCCGTCCCCGTGCACGATCTCCGCGCGCCCGGCGAACTTCCGCTCGAGCAGCCGCGCGCTGGCCTGGTCCACCTCGACCGCGGTCAGTTCCGGTACCCGCCCCGCGAGCACCTCGGTCGTCGCCCCGAACCCCGGGCCGATCTCCAGCACCCGCTCACCGAGCGGGAGCGGATCGAGCACCTGCGGAAGTTCGCGGGCCACGGCCTTGGCCCACAGCCGGGAGGAGCAGAGCGTGCGGTGCACCCGATTCATCATGGCTCGACGCTAACCGGGTGTGCGCCTGTCTCACAGTCGCTAGGCTGCCATTCGATGTCGGGATTCGGACAGCCATCCGGGGCCTTCGTGGCCAGTTTCGAACTGCGCGGCGGACAGTGGTTCGACTGGCACGAGCACCCCGCGCACCAGCTCGCGTGGGCCGAGCACGGCGTACTCCAGGTGCACACCGCCGAGGGCACCTGGGTGCTTCCGCCGAGCCTCGGGCTGTGGCTGCCCGCGCAGACCAGGCACACCACCGGTGCCACCGCGAACGCCCGGCTGCGCAGCCCGTACTTCTGGCCGGAGCACACGCCCGCCACCCCCGCGCACACCACGGTGGTGGCCATCGACGGCCTGTCCAGGGAACTGATCAACTACCTCGCCGAGGGCGCACCGGAGACCGAGACCCGGTCCTGTGCCGAACACCTGCTGCTCGCCCGCCTCGCCCCGGTCCGGGTCCCGGTGCTGCGGGTGCCGGTGCCGCGCGACGAACGGGCCCGCGTGGTCGCCGAGGCGCTGCTCGCCGATCCGGCACGCGCGGAAAGCCAGCAGCAGTGGGGCCGGATCGCCGGGGCGAGCGCGCGCACCCTCGCCCGGCTCTGGCTCGCCGAGACCGGGCTGAGCTTCGAACAGTGGCGCACCCAGGCCCGGATCCAGGCCGCGCTGTCGCTGCTCGCCGAGGGACACCCGGTCGCCACCGTCGCGCACCGAACCGGGTACGCCACCGCGAGCGCGTTCACCGCTGCGTTCCGCCGCCACCTCGGTGTCCCGCCGAGTTCCCTGTTCCCCGGTCGGCAGCGATGAGGACTGCGCAGCGGTGAGGACTGCTTCGCCGGCCGGACGGGGCGAGTGCGAGGATCGGGTACGTGAAGGTTGTGGTTGTGGTCGGCGGGGTCGGCGGCGCGCGGTTCCTGCTCGGGGTCAAGGCGGCACTCGGTCTGCCGCCGATCGGCGAGGGCACCGGGGAGCACGAGATCACCGCGCTGGTGAACACCGGTGACGATGTCTGGATGCACGGGCTGCGGATCTGTCCGGACCTGGACACCTGCATGTACACGCTCGGCGGGGGCATCGACACCGAACGCGGCTGGGGGCAGTCCGGGGAGACCTGGGCGGTCTCCGAAGGGCTGAAGGCCTATGGCGCGGATCCGGACTGGTTCGGGCTCGGGGACAAGGACATCGCCACCCATCTGGTGCGCTCCCGGATGCTGCGCGCGGGTTATCCGCTCTCCGCGGTGACCGAGGCGCTGTGCGATCGCTGGCGTCCCGGGGTGCGGCTGCTCCCGATGACCGACGATCGGGTGGAGACCCACGTCGTGATCGACGATCCGGACGGCGGTGAGGGGCGCAAGGCGATCCACTTCCAGGAGTGGTGGGTGCGCTATCGCGCCGAGCTGCCCGCGCACCGAATCCTCGGGGTCGGCGCGGAGGAGGCGAGCCCGGCACCGGGTGTGCTGGACGCGATCGCCGACGCCGATCTGGTGCTGCTCGCCCCCTCCAACCCGGTCGTCTCGGTCGGCGCGGTGCTCGGGGTGCCCGGCATCCGGGACGCGCTCGTCGCGGGCCCCGCCCCGGTGATCGGGGTTTCCCCGGTGATCGGCGGGAAACCGGTGCGCGGCATGGCCGATGCCTGCCTGCAGAGCATCGGGGTGGAGACCACGGCCGAAGCGGTCGGCACGTTCTTCGGCGCCCGGACGGACGGCGGGCTGCTCGACGGCTGGCTCGTCGCCGAGGGCGACGAAGCCGAAGTGGCCGGGGCGCGCACCCGCGCGATCCCGCTGCTGATGCACGATCCGGAAACCACCGCGGCTATGGTGCGCGCGGCGTTCGAACTCGCGGAGGTTGGTCTTGGCTGAGATCTTCGAGCATGCGGCAAGCGGCCCGGTCCAGCTGTTCGGTGTGCACGGGATCGGTGAACTCCGTCCCGGAGATGATCTGGCCGAGGCGATCTGCACGGCTGCGGACTGGCTCGCCGACGGGGACATCCTCGTCGTCACGAGCAAGGTCGTGTCCAAAGTGGAGGGACGACTGGTCACCGCGCCGGAGGATCCGGAGGAACGCGAGGAACTGCGCAGGCAACTGGTCACCGAGGAATCCACCCGGGTGGTCGCGCAGATCAAGAACACCCGCATCACCCAGAACAAGCTCGGTATCGTGCAGGCGGCGGCCGGAGTGGACGCGTCCAATGTGGACTCCCGTGAGATCGCGCTGCTGCCGCGGGATCCGGACGCCTCGGCCGCACTGCTGCGCACCGCGATCGCCGAACGGCTCGGGGTCCGGGTCGGCGTGGTCGTCACCGACACCATGGGCCGCACCTGGCGGGTCGGGCAGACCGACGCGGCGATCGGCTCGGCGGGCCTCGAGGTGTTGCACCGCTACGCGGGCCAGGTGGACAAGCACGGCAACGAACTCGCGGTCACCGAGGTCGCGATCGCCGACGAACTGGCGGCGGCCGGGGATCTGGTCAAGGGCAAACTGCACGGGGTACCGGTCGCGGTGGTGCGCGGACTCGCGCTGCCGGACGACGGATCGAGCGCGCGCGAGCTGGTCCGGCCGGTGGACGAGGACCTGTTCTCGCTCGGCACCGCGGAGGCGATCGCCACGGGCCGCAAGGAGGCCGTGCTCACCCGGCGTTCGGTGCGCTCCTTCGCGCCGGATCCGGTTCCCGAGGCCGACATCCGGACCGCGATCGGTTCCGCGTTGTCCGCACCTGCACCACACCACACCTTCCCCGCACGGTTCGTGTGGCTGCGCTCGGCCGAGAAACGCGTGCGGCTGCTGGACGCGATGCGCGAGGCCTGGGTCACCGATCTCGTCGAACAGGACGGGCGCGATCCGGGGTGGGCGCGGCGGCGCACCGAACGCGGCCGGCTGCTCTACGAGGCCCCGGAACTCGTGCTGCCCTTCTGGGTCCCCGATGGCGCGCACGCCTATCCCGACGAGCGCCGCCAGGGTGCCGAGGCGAACATGTTCTCGGTCGCGGGTGCCGCCGCGGTGCAAGGACTGCTCGTTTCCCTTGCCGCGCACGACATCGGCTCCTGCTGGGTCTCCTCGACGATCTTCGCCCCGGAGGTGGTGCGTGAGGTGCTCGAGCTGCCGGAGGACTGGACCCCGCTCGGCGCGGTCGCGATCGGGTATCCGGCCGATGGGCCGCTCGAACCACGGCCACCGAAGGACACCACGAAGGGGCTGGTGGAGCTGTGAACGTGCACGCCGACGCACTGGCTACCCTGCGCGATTGGCGTCCGGAGTCACGCGGCCAGGAATCGCTACGCGAGGCGTTTCTCGGGTTCCTCGAGGCACGCGAGGACTCCTGCTCCCGCGAGTGCGCGGCGGGGCACGTCACGGCATCGGCGCTCGTGGTGGACGCCGGGGGCAGCGACACGCTGCTCACCCTGCACCCGAGGGTCGGCGCCTGGCTGCAGCTCGGCGGGCACTGTGAGCCCGGGGACGAGAACCTGCGCACGGCCGCACTGCGCGAGGCGAGCGAGGAATCCTCGATCACCGGGCTGGAGATCTCCAAGGAGCCGGTGCACATCGACGTGCATCCGGTCACCTGCTCGCTCGGGGTGCCGACACGGCACTTCGATGTGCGCTATCTGGTGCGTGCCCCGTCCGGAGCGCAGGCGGTGCGCAGCGAGGAGTCCGACGACCTCCGCTGGTGGCCGCTGGACGCGCTGCCCGGCACCGAGGTGAGCGCCCTCGCGGAGGCCGCCCGTTCGGCCATGTGGTGGTAGACGCCCGCAAACGCGCTGGACAGAATTACCCCGGAACGAAGGGGTGAGGACATGAATCCGGTGAGTAGGCGGCGATTTCTCGCCACGAGTGGTGCGGCGGCCGCGGCGCTGGCCTTCGGGGGCACCGCAGGGGCGACGGGCCTGGACCGGGCGCTGCGGGAGACGCGCCGCCGGGCGATCGCTCCGGCGGGCACCACCCTGGAGACGGTCGCGGCCCAGCAGGGGAGCTCCGGCTACCGCAAGCTGACCGCGGGCCCGGGCTGGCCGCTGGTCACCCGCACCGAGCTGAGCACCGGCGCCACGGGACGCGATGACCGCCGCCGGGCGCTGGCCAGTTTCGTGCAGTTCACCGACATCCACATCGTGGACGCGCAGAGCCCGATGCGGTTCGAGTACCTGCATCCGTTCACCGGATCCGCGCACCGTCCACACGAGACGCTGACGGCCCAGGGCGGAATGTCCCTGGTGCGCAGGGTCAATTCGCTGACCACGGGTCCGTTCACCGGGCGGGCACCCGATTTCGTGGTGTGCACCGGAGACAACACCGACAATCACGAGCGGATCGAGCTCGACTGGTATCTGACCATGCTCTCCGGTGGGACCATCGTGCCGAACACCGGGAACGCCGGCGAATACGAGGGCGTCCAGAATTCCGGAGCCACGCTGTACTGGAATCCCGGGAATTCCATGAAGGACATGTACAAGGACAAGGGATTCCCGTATCTCCCGCACCTGCTTTCCACGGCCATCCAGCAGTTCGACAGTCCGGGACTGCGCATTCCGTGGTACGCGGTGTTCGGAAACCACGACGACAGCGTCTCCGGAACCCTTCCGCCGGGACTCCCCTTCGTGGACGCGATCTACACCGGAACGCTGAAACTCGAAGGACTCTCCTCGAGCAGCGAGGCCGAGAAGCTCGCCGGGGCCATGCGGGACGATCCGCGCGCCGCAGCGGACGCCCTGCCGCATCTGGACGGGCCGGTTCGGGTGGTCGCCGCCGATGAGCGCAGGAAACCGTTCACCCCGAAGGAATTCGTCAGCGCACACCTCGCGGAGGGGGTCACCGGAAAAGGACCGTTCGGGCACGGTTTCAGCGAGCGCAATGTCGAGGAGAATTCCGGTTACTACACCTTCCCCATCGCCGAAGGCGTGGTCGGGATCAGTATGGATTCCACCTGCCGCGCCGGATTCGTGGACGGCGCCATCGGAACCGCGCAATTCGAATGGATCGAGCGGGTGCTCACCAAGGGCAGCTCACGCTATTACGATTCCGAAGGGAAACTCGTCAAACAGGACGCGAGCGATACGTACTTCCTGTTGTTCAGCCACCATACCTCGGACACCATGGACAACGGCGTTCCCGATCCCGAGCGGCTGTTCGAGAAACGACACACCGGGGCCGAGCTCGTCGCCCTGTTGCACCGATTCCCGAACGTGCTGGCCTGGGTCAACGGGCACACCCACCGCAACGAGATCAGCCCGCGCCCCGGAGACCGGCCGGAGCAGGGATTCTGGGAGATCAACACCGCCTCGCACGTGGACTACCCGCACCACGCGCGGATCATCGAGCTCGCCGACAACGGTGACGGCACCCTCTCGCTGTTCACCACGCTGATCGAGGCGGAGAGCCCGTACGAGACGAATTACGCGGACACCAGCCCCCGTGGGCTCGCCTCCCTGTACCGCGAACTCGCCTACAACGACATCCACCGCGATCAGGACTTCCTCGGCGCCGCGAAGGACCACAACACCGAGCTGCTGCTGACCGATCCACTGGGCGCGCGACAGTCCGGCCGCTGATCGGTGTTCGTCGGCGGCGCAACCGCTCTTACCACTCGCACCGCGGCGGGTTCTCCGGTGTTTCCTCGTGAGGACAGCGCCGGAGGTTCCGCCACCGCACCCGCTCGGCCCCTAATCCTTGTGCAGGCCGTCCAGGACCAGGCCGGAGGACCAGGCCTGGTCGATGAGCCTGCCGACATCGATCCGCATCAGCGCCGCGGCCCGCTCGGAGCGCACCAGCCGGTCGATGTAGCCCTTGGTGTGCTCGCGCACCTCGGCGTCCACATTGCCCACCCGCTGCAGGGTGCGTGCCACCATGCCGGGCAGCGCCAGCTGCAGGGAGATGTCCTCCTCGGCCATGTCCGCGATGTCGATGACGATCAGCAGCGGGGCGACCAGCCGCAGGGTGATCCGGTTCGTGTTGAGCATCAGCGCCTCGAACCGCACGGTGCGCCCGGCCACCCGCACGCTGATGTGCACATCCACCTCGGTGTGCACATCGACCCGCGTCCCGTCGCCGCCGCGTGGCTCGCCGTGCACGAACCGCACCTTCCCGGTCGCCTTCGCGGTGGCGATCCCACCGGGACCCACCGGAACCGGGCCGAACTCGATGTGGTCACCGACGAGGTCGCGCACGATCGCGGCGATCCGGTCCGGGCTCGCCGCTCGGCGCAGGAACTCCGCGGCGAACCCATCGGGCGACAACGCGGTGTCGGGCTCCATACGCACTACGGTAATGACCGGCACCCCGCCCGTGTGTCACCCCCACCCGTTCAAGGAGGCGTCATGGACCAGATCGATGCGCAGGCAACCGAGGCGCTGCACCAGCTCATCCCCTTCGCGGGGCACCTCGGTATCGAGGTGATCGTCAACACACCGGAGCAGGTGCGCGCCCAGTTGCCCTGGCAGGAGCGGCTGTGCACGGCGGGCGGCATCTTCCACGGCGGCGCGCTGATGGCGCTCGCGGACACCGTCGGCGCGATGTGCGCGATGACGAACATCGAGACCAGGTCCCCGGGCTCGGGAACCGCGACCGTGGAGTCCAAGACGAACTTCCTGCGCCCGGGAAAATCGGCGAACGCGACCGCCAGGACACTGCACACGGGGAAACGCTTCGTGGTCGTGGAAACCGAAATCCGTGACGATGACGGGAAACTCGTGGCGAAGGTGACGCAAACCCAGGCCGTCTTGTAGGCGAACTGTTTACACCGCGCGCGTGCTGGGTGAAAATCACCCGCATGCGTGCGAGAAGGATCCTGCTCACCCTGCTCGGTGCGGTACTGCTCGCCACGAGCACCACGACCGGCCAGGCCCTCGCACAGCAGCGAACGGTCGACTACCACCAGTGGGCCTCGGCTCGGGGTTTCGCGCAGGGGCACGCCGACGGGGTGCGCGCCGAGGGAGGGGGGATCGCGTTCGCGAAGCCGACCGGCAGCCGGGACTACGAGGGGCACCGCTACGAGTCCGCGAACTGGACCTCGCCGCGCTACTCCCCCGGTGTTTCCGCCGACCAGATCGTCACTTCGTGGAACGCGCACACGCCGAAGGGCACCTGGCTGGAGGTCGGGCTGCGGGTCACCGGTACCGATGGGCGCAGCAGCGGCTGGTACTCGATGGGCCGCTGGGCCTCCGGGGACACCGACATCAAGCGCACCAGCGTCAAGGATCAGTCCGACCCGGTCGGTTCGGTGGACACCGACACCTTCTCCACCGCGGACGGGGTGCGGGTCGGCTCGTACCAGTTGCGGGTCTCGCTCTATCGCGCCGCGGACACCACGGCGAAGCCCAGCGTGTCCCTGCTCGGCGCGATGGCTTCGGCGGTCCCGCCGCGGTTCGAGGTTCCGCCGTCGAAACCGGGCGTCGCGCGCGGTGTCGAGCTGAAGGTGCCGCGCTACTCGCAGGACGTACACAAGGGCGATTTCCCGCAGTACGACGGCGGTGGCGAGGCCTGGTGCAGCCCGACCTCGACGGAGATGGTCGTCGAGTACTGGGGTCACCGCCCGTCTCCCGCCGAGATGCGCTGGATTCCGCGCCCGCACCCGGATCCGAGCGTGGACTACGCTGCGCGCTACACCTACGACACCGCGTATCAGGGCACCGGGAACTGGTCGTTCAACGCCGCCTACGCGGGCCGTTACGGGCTTTCCGCGCACGTGACCCGGTTGCGCTCGCTCGACGAACTCGAACGGTATGTGCGCGCCGGGGTCCCGGTGATCACCTCACAGTCCTTCCTGGAGTCCGAGCTGCCCGGGGCGGGCTACGGCACCGCGGGGCACCTGATGGTCGTCATCGGCTTCACCGAGAACGGCGATGTGATCGCCAACGACCCGGCGAGCCCGAACGACAAGGCGGTGCGCCACGTGTACCCGAGGCACGCCTTCGAGAACATCTGGCTGCGCACCAAGCGCCATGACGCGGACGGCAAGCTCGCTTCCGGAAGCGGCGGAACCGCCTACCTCTACACGCCGAAGGGATGGTCGATTCCCTAGAGACTCCCCGGCCGGGTGCTGCCCCCCGAACCGCCTGGCCGGGACGATTCGGTGGCCGGGCAAATCCGTGGCTTTCACGGGTTGCCCGGTCACCGGTGTGTCGGTGATCATATGCGGGCATGCGTACCTGCTAATCAAGGAGCTGGTCATCGTTGTCCCAACACGTCAAGGGTGTCGTAGTACGGGAAAAAGACGCCCCGGCAACCGTCGAAACGATCGAGATTCCTGATCCCGGTCCCGGTGAGGCGGTCGTCAAAATCTCCGCCTGCGGGGTCTGCCATACCGACCTGCACTACAAACTGGGCGGTATCTCCGACGAGTACCCATTCCTGCTCGGACACGAAGCCGCGGGTGTCGTCGAGCAGGTCGGTGCGGGGGTCGCCGACCTGGAACCCGGTGACTACGTCATCCTGAACTGGCGTGCGGTCTGCGGTGTCTGCCGGGCCTGCAAACGCGGCAGGCCGTGGTATTGCTTCGACACCTTCAACGCGGCCGAGCCGATGAAGCTCGCCGATGGCACGGCGCTCTCCCCGGCACTCGGGATCGGTGCGTTCGCCGAGAAGACTTTGGTCCATAGTGGACAGTGCACGAAGGTGGACCGGCGCGCCGAGCCGGAAGTGGCCGGGCTGCTCGGCTGTGGCGTGATGGCCGGGCTGGGTGCGGCCATCAACACCGGCGGGGTCGGCCGCGGCGATTCGGTCGCGGTGATCGGCTGCGGCGGGGTCGGCAACGCCGCGATCGCGGGTGCCCGGCTCGCCGGCTCGAATCCGATCATCGCGGTCGATCTGGACGAGCGGAAGCTCGGCTGGGCCCGCGAACTCGGCGCGACCCACACGGTCAACCCGAAGACCGATGGCGATCCGGTCGAGGCGATCCGGGAACTCACCGGTGGTTTCGGTGCGGACGTGGTCATCGACGCGGTCGGCCGCCCGGAGACCTACAAACAGGCCTTCCATGCTCGTGACCTCGCGGGAACCGTGGTACTCGTCGGCGTCCCCACCCCGGAGATGCAGCTCGAGATGCCGCTGCTCGGTTTCTTCGAACGCGGTGGTTCGCTGAAATCCTCGTGGTACGGCGACTGCCTTCCCTCGCGCGATTTCCCGATGCTCGTGGATCTGTATCTCGAGGGGCGGCTGCCGCTCGACAAGTTCGTCACCGAAAAGATCGGGATCGACGATGTGGAATCGGCCTTCGAGAAAATGCATTCCGGCGAAGTACTGCGCAGCGTCGTGATGTTCTGATCGGTGTGGTGTCCGTGCGGGGCCGCCCGCACGGACACCACCCTCAGCGCGGAACGGTCAGGCCGTAATCGGCCAGCGTGATCGTCTCGGCGGCCTCGGCGATCCCTCCGGTGAACCGCTCCTTTCCGGGCAGGTACGGCATTGCCCTGATGAACAGCGTGCGCAGGCCGATCTCGATGCGGTTCGGCGGCAGGAATCCGCGCACCCCACCGGGCGGATCGGTCGTCGCGGCCTGGACGAAGGGCCGCATGATCCGCTCGTACTCGGCGAACGCTCGCCGGTGCTCTCCCTCGGCCCGCGCGAGCTCCCCGGCGAGCACGTAGGCGCCCACCAGCGAGGTACTCGTGCCAAGCCCGAAGGAACCAGCGAAGGCCGAATCGCCGAGCAGCACGGTCCGGCCGCGCGAGTAGGAATCGATGCGTACCCGGCCCGCCCTGGCCAGGTAGATGTCCTCTCCTGCGTCCAGCCGGCCGAGCAGATCGGGAACCTCCCAGCCCGCACCGGCATAGACCCGGCGCAGCAGGGCCAGGCGTTGCTCCGCATTCTCCGGCAGGTGCGGCAACGGCGGCCCGGCGAAGGCGAACATGGCACGCGCCTCGCCCTGTTCGCCAACCGGATAGAGCACCGCGTTCCGCCCACGGAAACCGTTGCCCGCGGGCAGGCTGTAGAACAGCTCCCAACCGTGCAGCGGCTGCCGTAGCCGGGCGGGGAAATAGCAGGTGTGATACCCGCGATCGGCGACGAATTCCCGGTACGGGCCGAAGGCAAGCGACCGCACCCGCGAACCGGTCCCGTCCGCGCCCACCACGAGGTCGAAGGTCTGCGCGGGGGCGTTCGCGAACTCCACCTCGACCCCGTGGGCCCGCTCGGTGAGCGCGGTGATCGTGTCCCCGTAGCGGTATTCCACCCCATCCTGCGCGGCCTCGGTGAGCAGCCGGACCAGATCGCCGCGCACGATCTCCAGGTCCGCGATCACCCCACTGTCCCCGAAGTCCGCGTTGGTCATCCGCGCCTGGTGCCGCCCACGGGAGTCCACATAGGCGATGCCGTGCACCCCGGTGTGGTGTGCACGCACCGCGTCGAGCAGGCCCATTCGCTGGATCACCGTGCGTGCCGTTCCCCGGATGTCGATCGCCTGGCCGCCGAGCCGCGGTTCCGGGGCACGTTCCACCACGGTCACCGCGAAGCCGTGCTCACGAAGCCAGTACGCCAGAGCGGGACCGGCCACACCGGCCCCGGAGATCAGTATCGTTCTGCTCTTCATGAGAACAGCGTACGAACGGATAAGCCATCCTGGCCGGTAAAGCTAGTACACTTATCCCGTAACCACGGATATTGGCCGAACTGTACTAGTACGGAGTCGATAATGCGCGAACCGCCACCGTATCTGCGCATCGCCACCGACATCCGGGCACGCATCGAGAGCGGTGTACTGGTCACCGGCGACCGGGTGCCCTCGACGAGGCAGCTGACCCGGCAGTACGGCGTGGCCATGGCCACTGCGACCAAAGCGCTCGATGCCCTGCGCGCCGAGGGAATCCTGGAGTCGAAGCCCGGATCGGGCACCGTGGTGCGCTCCGTCCCGCACCGGAAACCGGAAACCGGACCCGCGACCGGACGGGAGGCAATCGTGCGCGCCGCGGTCGAGCTCGCCGATTCCGACGGGCTCGACGCACTGTCCATGCGCCGGGTGGCCGCCCGGCTCGGCGTCGCCACGATGACCGTGTACCGGCATGTGCGCGGCAAGGAGGACATGCACCTGGCCATGCTCGATGCCGCGTTCGCCGAATTCCCGCTGCCCGCGGCGTTCTCCGGTGGCTGGCGGCCACGGCTCGAGTTCGCGGCCCGCCGGATGTGGGAGGCGCTGCACGCCCATCCCTGGGCCGCCTCGCTGGTCTCCATGGCCCGCCCGCAGATGGCCCCGCATCTGGTCGGCTACACCGATTTCGTCATGCGCGCCCTGCTCGAGCACGGCGTCAGCGCCGAAACCGCGATGTACGTGCAATACAACCTGTTCAACCAGGTGCGCGCTTACGGGCTGACGCTCATCGACGAGTCGGCGCACCATCTGGACACCGGGATGGACACCGACACCTGGGCCGAACACAGCAAGCTCGCCGACTCCGTGGATCTGGATCGCCTTCCCGGTCTCGGCGCCCTCGTCTCGGCGGGGTTCGACTTCGATCTGGACCGGCTCTTCGAGTTCGGTCTGCGAAGGTTGCTCGACGGCGTGGAGATCTACCTCGCATGAACCGGGTCCCTCTCGGCGCGTCTTTCCGGTTGGGAGATCGAAAGGGGTGCCAGGGATGGGAATCAGCCGCAGAGGAGCACTGACCGCGTTCGGGGCGGGAATGGCGGGCGTGACCGTCGGCGGATGCGCGAGCGCGCAGGGCCGGGCGGCCGCGCCACAGGCAACGTCCGCACCGGTGCGGACCGCGGCCACGTCGACGGCCGCGTCCACACCGGATCTCGGCGCTCTCGCCACCTCGCTCGGCGCGCGGCTGGTCCAGCCGGGTGCGCGCACCTACGAAGCTGCGCACCAGCTGTTCAACCCGCTGTTCGACAACCGGAAACCCCGTGCCGTGGCCCAGATCGCGAACGAATCCGAGGTGGCCGCCTGTGTGCGCACGGCCGCGGCGGCACGGCTGCCGATCGCCGCGCGCTCCGGTGGGCACAGCTACGCCGGATACTCCGCACCGAACGGGGCCCTTGTCGTCGATCTGGCCCGGCTCGCCGGGGTGCGGGTGCACCCGGACGGCACCGCGGTGATCGGGGCGGGCGCGCGGCTGGGTTCGGTGTACTCCGCGCTGGCCAAAGCGGGGCGCGCACTGCCCGCGGGATCCTGTCCGACCGTGGGGATCTCCGGGCTCACCCTCGGCGGCGGGGTCGGCGTGCTCACCCGCAAGTACGGACTGACCTGTGACCGGTTGCGCTCGCTGCGCATCGTCACCGCGGACGGCACCGTGCGCACCGCCTCCGCCGAGCGGGAACCGGATCTGTTCTGGGCGCTGCGCGGTGCTGGCGGGGGCAATCTGGGCATCGTCACCGAACTCACCTTCGACACCGTGCCCGCGCCCCGGCTCACCGTGCTCACCATGAGCTTCCCGCCGGGCAGCGCCGCGAAGGTGTTCGACGCCTGGCAGCGCTGGCTGCCCGGCGCACCGGCCGAATTCTGGACCAAGTGCACCGTGACCAGTGCTGCCGAACCGGCCGCCCGGATCGCCGGATGCTTCACCGGGAACGCCAAGGCATTCGCCCCGCTACTCGCCGAACTGCGCAAGCGAATCGGGATCGCCCCGAAAACCGTGCACACCGAGGAAAAGGACTACGGCGCCGCGATGCGGTTTTTCGCCGGATCGAGTGCGCGAGAAACCTTCCACGCCACGTCGGCCGTGCTCACCGCACCGCTGGACGCCGCGCGGCTGACCCGGCTCGCGAGCGGAAAACCCGGGGTCGCGGTGATGTTCGACGCGCTCGGTGGGGCCGTTTCCGCGATCGGTGCCTCGGAAACCGCCTTCCCGCACCGCACCGCGCTGGCCACCGTGCAGATCTACAGCGGGACCGACCAGGCTCGGGTACGCGCCGTCCGGGACGGACTTGGCCTGCCCGGGAGCTACGTCAACTACATCGACCCCGGCCAGCCGAACTGGGCGCAGGCCTATTACGGCGGCAATGCCGGGCGGCTGCGGACGATCGCCGCGCACTACGACCCGCACCGATTGTTCGACTTCGCCCAGGGGCTCGGCAGAATCTGAGCTGCACCGGCAAGACTGTCTGGGATCCCAGACAGAACGCGGCACACCCCGCTCGCGGTACCCGCCGCGAAGGGGTGGAATGACCGCATGGCAATCATCACCCTCGACGCCGGCCGCCCGCTCGCGGCGAGCGAGGTGGCCGCGGTCGCCCGTGGCGGCGCGTCCATCGAGCTCAGCGAGGCCGCGCGCACCGCGGTCGGCGAGACCCGCGAACACATCGACAAACTCGCCGACGCCACGGAACCGACCTACGGGGTCTCCACCGGGTTCGGCGCGCTCGCCGTGCGCCACATCCCCACCGAACGGCGCGCCGCACTGCAGCGTTCGCTGATCCGCTCGCACGCCGCGGGCGCCGGGGAACCGGTCGAGCGCGAGGTGGTCCGTGCCCTGATGCTGCTGCGGCTGCGCACCCTCGCCTCCGGGCGCACCGGGGTGCGGGTGTCGACCGTGGACAAGCTCGCCGCGATGCTCAACGCGGGGATCACCCCGGTGGTGCACGAGTACGGATCGCTGGGCTGTTCCGGGGATCTCGCCCCGTTGTCTGCGGTCGCGCTCGCGCTCTGCGGTGAAGGCGAGGTGCACGACGCCGAAGGCGACCGGGTCGCCGCCGCCGATGCGCTCGCGCAGGCCGGGATCGAACCGGCGCGCCTCGCCGAGAAGGAAGGGCTCGCGCTGATCAACGGCACCGACGGGATGCTCGGCATGCTCGTGCTCGCGGCCGCCGATCTGCGCCGCTGCCTGGACATCGCCGACGTGACCGCGGCGATGAGCGTGGAGGCACTGCTCGGCACCGACCGGGTGTTCGCCCCGGAGCTGCACGAACTGCGCCCGCAGCTCGGCCAGGCCGAGTCCGCGCGCCGGATGCTGGCGCTGCTCGCCGGTTCACCCATCGTGGCCAGCCATCGCGGACCGGACTGCACCCGGGTGCAGGACGCCTATTCACTGCGCTGCGCGCCCCAGGTGCACGGCGGAGCACGGGACACCCTGGCGCACGCCGAATCGGTCGCCGAACGCGAACTCGCGTCTACAGTGGACAACCCGGTCGTGCTCCCGGACGGACGGGTGGAGTCGAACGGGAACTTCCACGGCGCCCCGATCGCCTATGTGCTCGACTTCCTCGCCATCCCGCTGGCGGACCTGGCCTCCATGGCCGAGCGGCGCACCGACCGGATGCTGGATGTGTCCCGCTCGCATGGGCTTCCGCCGTTCCTCGCCGAGGATCCCGGGGTGGACTCCGGGCTGATGATCGCCCAGTACACCCAGGCCGCGGTGGTCTCCGAGCTCAAACGCCTCGCGGTGCCCTCCTCCGTCGACTCGATTCCCTCCTCCGCGATGCAGGAGGACCACGTGTCCATGGGCTGGTCGGCAGCCCGCAAACTCCGCAACGCCGTGCGCGGACTGGAGACCGTGCTCGCCGTCGAGCTGCTCACCGCGGCGCGCGCCCTCGACCTGCGCGCCCCGCTCGAACCCGGCCCGGCGACCGGGGCAGCGCGTGCCCTGCTCCGCGAGCGGGTCGAGGGCCCCGGACCGGACCGGCACCTCGCCCCGGACATCGCCGCCGCCGAGGATCTCGTGCGCTCGAACGCCATCCCGGAAACCGTCTCGACCTACCTGGAGAAGCGATGACCATGCCAGCCCGATCCGGCCCATCCTGCGCTCCTCAGTCGCTAACGCTCCCTACGATGCTCGGAAAGGACCGGCTCTCATGACCATCCGCTCCGCCCGCGGCACCACGCTGACCGCCAAGAGCTGGGAAACCGAAGCACCGCTTCGGATGCTGCACAACAATCTGGATCCCGAGGTCGCCGAGCGGCCCGAGGACCTCGTGGTCTACGGCGGCACCGCACGCGCCGCGCGGGACTGGCCGAGCTTCCACGCCATCGGCCGTGAGCTGTCCACTTTGGATGGTGACGAGACGCTGCTCGTGCAGTCCGGAAGGCCGGTCGGCGTGCTGCGCACTCACGAATGGGCACCGCGGGTGCTCATCGCGAACTCGAACCTGGTCCCGGACTGGGCGAACTGGCCGGAGTTCCGCAGGCTCGAATCGCTCGGCCTGACCATGTACGGGCAGATGACCGCGGGTTCCTGGATCTACATCGGCACCCAGGGCATCCTGCAGGGCACCTACGAGACCTTCGCCGCGGTCGCCGAGAAGCGTTTCGGCGGCAGCCTGCGCGGCACGCTCACCGTCACCGCGGGGCTCGGCGGGATGGGCGGGGCGCAGCCGCTCGCGGTCACCATGAACGACGGTGTCGCGCTGTGCATCGAATGCGACCCCTCCCGGGCGAAGCGCCGAGTGGAGCACCGCTACCTCGACGAGCTCGCCGACGACCTGGACGACGCCATCGCGCGGGTGACCAAAGCCAAGGCCGGGCGGCGCCCGCTCTCGGTCGGGGTGATCGGGAACGCCGCCGAGGTGTTGCCGGAACTCCTTCGCCGCAACGTGGATGTCGACATCGTCACCGACCAGACCTCCGCGCACGACCCGCTTTCCTACCTGCCGCGCGGGGTGGACCTCGGCGACTGGGGCGACTACGCGGAGAAGAAGCCCGACGAGTTCACCGATCGTTCGCGCGAATCCATGGCCGAGCACGTGGACGCGATGCTCGGTTTCCTCGACCGGGGCGCCGAGGTCTTCGACTACGGCAACTCGCTGCGCGGGGAAGCGAAGCTCGGCGGTTGCGAACGCGCCTTCGACTACCCCGGTTTCGTGCCCGCCTACATCCGGCCGCTGTTCTGCGAGGGCAAGGGCCCGTTCCGGTGGGCGGCGCTCTCCGGGGATCCCGCGGACATCGCCGCGACCGATCGCGCGATCCTGGACCTGTTCGGAGACAACGAATCCGTCTCGCGCTGGATCAAGATGGCCGGGGAGCGCGTCGCCTTCCAGGGCCTGCCCTCGCGCATCTGCTGGCTCGGCTACGGGGAACGCAACCTCGCCGGGCAGCGGTTCAACGAGATGGTGGCCTCCGGGGAACTGTCCGCTCCGGTGGTCATCGGCCGCGACCACCTGGACTGCGGATCGGTGGCCTCCCCGTACCGCGAGACCGAGGGCATGGCCGATGGTTCGGATGCGATCGCCGACTGGCCGCTGCTCAACGCCCTGGTGAACACCGCCTCCGGGGCGACCTGGGTGTCCCTGCACCACGGCGGCGGGGTCGGCATCGGGCGCTCCATCCACGCGGGCCAGGTCACCGTCGCCGACGGCACGAAGCTGGCCGGGCAGAAGCTCGAGCGGGTGCTCACCAACGATCCCGGCATGGGTGTGCTGCGGCATGTGGACGCCGGATACCCGGAGGCCGAGCGGGTCGCCGAGGAACGCGGCGTGCACATTCCGATGCGGGACGGCCAGTGATGCTCGACCAGATCGCCGATATCGGCGCCGATCCGGTTCGCGGCGGCTATTCCCGGCACGTGTTCGACGCGACCGAGATGAGCCTGCGCGAGTGGTTCACCGAACGGGCCGGTCGTGCCGGGCTCGAGGTGGAGACCGACCGCAACGGCGCGATCTGGGCCTGGTGGGGCGAACCCGGACCGGACGCGGTGGTGACCGGAAGCCATCTGGATTCGGTCCCCGGCGGCGGGGCCTTCGACGGTCCGCTCGGCGTCGCCTGCGCGCTCGAAGCCGTGGAATCCCTGCGCGGCAAGGGATTCACCCCGAACAAACCGCTCGCGGTCACCGTGTTCCCGGAGGAGGAGGGCGGCCGGTTCGGGGTCGCCTGCCTCGGTTCCCGGTTGCTCACCGGAGCGATCGATCCGGCCACCGCGCTCGCGCTGCGCGACCGGGACGGGATCAGTTTCGCCGAGGCCGCGAGCGCGCGCGGATTCGATCCGGATCGCTTCGGCCGCGATGACCGGCTACTCTCCCGGATCGGCCGGTTCGTGGAACTGCATGTGGAACAGGGACGTGGACTTGTCGATATGGGGCTGCCCGTCGGCGTGGCCAGCGACATCCTCGCCCACGGGCGCTGGCGGTTCTCCCTTGCCGGGCAGGGAAACCACGCGGGAACCACCGTGATCGCCGATCGCAGGGACCCGATGGTTCCCGCCGCGGCCGCGGTACTCGCGGCCCGCGAGGTCGCGGCGGGACACCCCGGGGCACGGGCCACCGTCGGCCGGCTGAATCCAGTTCCCGGCGGCGCCAACGTGATCGCTTCCTCCGTGGAGTTCTGGCTCGACGCCCGCGTACCGTCCACATTGGACACTAGGGAGATCGTCGCGGAGATCGAGGCCGCGACTCGGAGCGCCGCCGAACGCGAGGGCTGCACCCTGAGCGTGCGCGAGGAATCCTATGGAGACCGCGTGGTCTTCGATCCGCAACTGCGCGATGATCTCGCCGGATTGCTCGGCGGGGTTCCCGCGCTGGAGACCGGGGCCGGACACGATGCGGGCATCCTCGCCTCGCGGGTACCGGCCGGGATGCTGTTCGTGCGCAATCCGAGCGGAGTCTCGCACGCCCCGGAGGAGTTCGCCGAACCAGAGGACTGCACGGCCGGAACCGAGGCGCTGGCACGGGTATTGGAGCAGCTCGCAGGATGAGGACACTGTGGTGCGAACGGGCCTGGCTGCCCTCCGGAATCACCGAGGGCGTGCTCCTGCGCACCGAACACGGCCGGATCACCGAGGTGACCACCGGCGCGCCGCGTTCTGGAGAATCTCTTTCCGGGCTGGTGTTTCCCGGTTTCGCCAACACCCATTCGCACGCCTTCCACCGGGCGCTGCGCGGGCACGTGCACGGAACCGGGACGTTCTGGAGCTGGCGCGAGACCATGTACGCGCTGGCGAACCGGCTCGATCCGGACAGCTACTACGCGCTCGCCCGCGCCGTGTACGCGGAGATGGTGCTCGCCGGATTCACCGCGGTCGGCGAATTCCATTACCTGCACCACGATCGCTACGGCCGCCGGTATGCGGACCCGAACGCGATGGGTGAGGCACTGCGCGCCGCGGCCGCCGAAGCGGGAATCCGGCTCACCCTGCTCGACACCTGTTATCTCGCGGGCGGAATCGGCGCGGAGCTCTCCCCGGAACAGGCCCGGTTCGGCGACGGGGACGCCCAGACCTGGGCGCAGCGGGTCGCGGAACTGCGCCCGGACGCCAACACCCGGATCGGCGCGGCGATCCACTCGGTGCGCGCCGTACCGCGCGAACAACTCGGGGCGGTGCGCGGGGTTCCGCTGCACGTGCACCTTTCCGAACAACCGGCGGAGAACGAGCAGGCACTCGCCACCTACGGCCGCACACCCACCGAACTGCTCGCCGAGGCCGGTGCGCTCGGCCCGGAAACGACCACGGTACACGCCACCCACCTGAGCGAAACCGACCTTGCCCTGCTCGGCGAAGCCGGAGTGTTCGCCTCGATCTGCCCGACCACCGAGGCCGACCTCGCCGACGGGATCGGCCCGGCACGCGAACTCGCCGACGCCGGGGCGACCCTGGTACTCGGCACCGACCAGCACGTGCGCGTCGACCCGTTCGCCGAACTGCGCGGGCTCGAATACGGCGAGCGACTGCGCACCGGCGAACGCGGCCGGTTCACCGTCGAAGCGCTCCTGCGCGCCGCCACGGTGGACGGACACGCCGCCATCGGCTGGGACACCGGCGGAATCGCGATCGGCTCGCCGTGCGATCTGGTCGCCGTGGACACCGCGAGCCGGCGCACCGCGGGCAGTTCACCGCAGGGAATCCCGCTCACTGCATCGGCCGCGGACGTGCACACCGTGATCGTAGGCGGGGAAACCATGGCGAGCAAAGGAAAGCACGAACGGCTCGGCGAGATCGGCCCGCTGCTCGCCGAACAGATCGGGAGGCTCTCATGACCTCGACCGTGCTGGCCCGATACGGCCTTCCTTGCGCGCCTCACTCGCCGGCGCTCGCTACGATGCTCAGGAAGGACCGCCTCTCATGACCTCGACCCTGATCACCGGCATCGGTGAGCTCACCACCCAGGACCCCGAGCTGGGCTCGCGCGCCGATGCCGCGCTCGTGCTCGACGGGGAACGGATCGCGTGGGCCGGTGCGGCGAACGCGGCGCCCGCGGCCGATACACGCGTGGACGTCGAGGGAAGGGCCGTACTGCCCGGCTGGGTGGACAGCCACTCGCACATGGTGTTCGCCGGGGACCGCACCGCGGAGTTCGGCGCGCGCATGGCCGGGCAGTCCTACAGCGCGGGCGGGATCCTCACCACCGTCGCGGCCACCCGCGCGGCGAGCGATGCGGAACTCACCGCAAACCTGCGCAGGCTCGTCACCGAAGCTGTCAGCCAGGGGACCACCTGCATCGAGACCAAAACCGGCTACGGACTCACCACCGAGGAAGAGGAACGGGAAGCCCGGCTCGCCGCCGGGGTCGTCGACGAGCTGACCTACCTCGGCGCCCACCTCGTGCCCGCGGAGACCGAAACCGAGTCCTATGTGGACACCGTGACCGGGCCGATGCTCGACGCGGTCGCCCCGTACGCGCGGTGGGCGGACGTGTTCTGTGAGCGCGGAGCGTTCGACGAGGACCAGTCCCGGCGGATTCTGCTTGCCGCACAACGAAAAGGGCTCGGCCTGCGGGTGCACGGCAACCAGCTCGGCGAAGGCCCCGGAGCGCGGCTCGCCGTGGAGCTCGGTGCCGCGAGCGTCGACCACTGCACCTACCTCGCACAGTCCGATGTGGACGCTCTGGCCTCGAGTGACACCGTGGCCACCATCCTGCCCGCCTGCGATCTGTCCACTCGGCAGGCCCACGCTCCGGCGCGGGCCCTGCTCGACGCAGGAGCCACCGTCGCGCTCGCCGCCAACTGCAACCCCGGATCCAGCTACACCACGTCCATGGCCTTCTGCGTCACCACCGCCGTGCTCCAGCTGCGGATGAGCGTCGCCGAGGCGGTGTGGTCCGCCACTGCGGGCGGGGCGCGGGCGCTGCGGCGCACCGACGTCGGCGTGCTCCGCCCGGGCGCGCGGGCCGATGTGCACGTACTCGACGCGCCCTCGGTCACCCACCTCGCTTACCGTCCCGGAGTTCCGCTGACCTGGGCGGTGTGGCGCACCGGAACCCGCGAGCGCTAAGGGCCGAGCAACGCCGCCGGTACGACCGCGATGCCATCTCGGCGCCGATAGGCTTCCTGGCCAGTGGTGACGACAACAGCATCGAGCAGGTTCTCGCCGAGTTGTTCCCGCAGCCACTTCAGGTGCTTCAGCTCGCCGTCCGAAGGCTCCTTACCAAGTTTGACCTCGATCGCGACGACCTTCCCATCGCCTCGTTCCACGATCAGGTCGATCTCGTGCTCGCCGCGCCAAGTCCGCAAATGCGCGACATTTGCCTCCAAGGCCTGCGCGAATACGCGAACGTTCAGGGTGACAAGAGATTCGAAGAGCGCACCGATCAGCCGGGCATCACCGAGAAGCGCGGTTTCATCAGAACCGCACAGTCGAGCCGCAAGGGCGGGATCCGCCAGGTGATGTTTGACGGGCGACGACATCCGTGCGATCTGATTGTGGTGTGGTACCCACGCGGGCAACGGATCGACGATCCACAACTGTTGCAGCGTGTCGCGATACGGGATCGTGGTGGATTTCGACGGCTTTTCTGCATGCCCTCCGGAAGCAGCGTCCCTGATCGTCTCATACGATGCGGTCGTGGCCGTCGCCGCGGCGTATGCGGCCAACCAGGCGTGCAACATCGCCGGACGACGAACAACTTTCCCGAGCTCCGCGAAGTCGCGATCCACAATGCGGTGAATGTAGCCGTCCAACTGGGCGCGCAGCGGGCGTCCCGGCAAATTTCGCAACCCAGGAAAACCCGAAGCGACGATCTCGTTCGCATAGTCGGCGAGTTTCAAACCAGTCCGCCCCTCGACGGGATCCCCGAGACCGCTGAGCAGCCGGCGCAGACTGACTGTCGGCTCCGCCACTCCACGTTCGGGCAAACTCAACGGTCGCATACGTAATGTGACGATACGGCCGGCTCCCGAGTGAGTCCGAGTATCGGTATTCGACGCCGATCCCGTCAGCAAGAACCGTCCCGGTTCCGCACCATCATCGACAGCTCGGCGCACCAGCTCCCATGAATCCGGGACACGCTGCCACTCGTCGAGCAAGATCGGGCCGTCGCCGACGACAAGGCGCTCGGGGGCAGCCTCGAGGATGGCGCGCTCGGCCTGGTCATCGAGACGGTGCACCGTCCGCGCTCTGCGTAAGGCCGTCGCGGTCTTCCCGACGGCCTTCGTGCCCTCCAAAGCGATAGCGGGCAGACCCGCCAGCAACTCGTCGAGCTCGGCATCGACGATGCGGGAGACGTATTCCCTGTTCACCAAGCTGACTATACCGTTACGCGAACTCAAACGCTACCGTTACGCGAACTCAAACGCTACCGGTTCGCGGGGTCCGTGGTGACCAGGACCGTGTGCCAGCCGGTCGCCCCGTCCGGCACCGGATCGGCGCGTGCCTCGGTCTGGGTGTATCCGGACCGGTCGGTGGCCCGGCACTGGACGGTGTGTTCCCCGCGGCCCAGTTCGACCGGGATCCGCCACATCCGCCAGGTGTCCGCACTGACCTCGGTGGAGAGTTGCGCGCGCTGCCACGGCCCGCCGTCCACCCGCACCTCGACGGCCTCGATCCCGGTGTGCTGGGCCCAGGCGATCCCGGCCAGCATGATCCGGCCTTCGGGAACCCGCTCCCCCGCGCGCGGGCGGTCGATCCGCGATTCTGTCTTGATCGGCCCCCATTTTCCCCAGCCGACCTGTTCCCAGTAGGCCTGTTTGGCGAACGTGGTGACCTCCAGGTCGACGAGCCATTTGGTCGCCGAGACGTAGCCGTACAGGCCCGGGGTGACCATCCGCACCGGGAAACCGTGCTCGGCGGGCAGCGGTTCCCCGTTCATGCCGAGCGCGAGCAGCGCACCCCGCCGCGGATCGTGCAGCACATCCAAGGGAGTGCCCGCGGTGAATCCATCGGCACTGGTGCTGAACACCTGCTGGGCACCGGTCCGGATCCCCGCTTCGGTCAGCACCTCGTGGATGGGTACCCCGACGAAGGTCGCGGTGGAGAGGTAATCGCCGCCGACCTCGTTGGAAACACAGGTCATGGTGATCGTCTTCGCGACGAGCCCACGCTCGCGCAGATCCTCGTAGCCGAGTTCGAGTTCACGGTCCACCATGCCGTGCACCCGGAGCCGGTAGTCCTCGGCACGCATGGCGGGCACGGAAAGCGCGGTGTCTATCCGGTAGAACTCCGGATTCGGCGTGATGAACCGCGGGGTTCCGGAACCGGCGAAGTCCGCGCCTGCGGGGATCGGCGGCGCGGGTGTCCGCGGCCGCAGCGAGCCGACCGCGAGCCGGGAACGCTGGATATCGCCCGCCCCGGCCAGTGAGTCACCGACGAACCAGGCCACGGCGGCACCCGCGCCGACCCCGACCGAGCCGAGCAGGAACCGCCTGCGCCCGATGCTGGGTTCCACCCGGTTCGACACCGCCGCGGCGCGCAACAGGCTGAACGCGGCGAGCCCGACGATCACGGCGACCAGTGGCGCGATCGCCCCGCGCGCCCCGCGTTCGGCGATCCCCGCGGCGAAACCGGCCATCCCGAGCAGCCCGATGACCGCGAAGCCGAAATCGGGCCAGCGCCGTGACCCCAGGCCCGCGATCCCCGCGGCTGCGGCGAGCACCACGGCCGCACCGGCGAGCAGCACCGTCTTGTCGGATTCACCGAACGCGCGGATCGCCCATTCCTTGAGCGGTTGCGGGCTCAGGCCGATCGCCGCGTCACCGACCACGGTCAACGGCCCGTACCCGGGCCCCAGAAAACCGGCGACCAGCTGGCCGGCCCCGAGCGCGGCGGCCGCGGAGACCAGGCCGAGCAGGGCGAACCGTATACGGCCGGTTGGGGAATCCACGGGGCAAGCGTAAGCCCGTTTCCCGATGACCAGCCGGGAAACGGGCTTACGAGTGCCTTACGAGAGGCGGCTATTCCTCGATGTCCTCGTCCTCGCGGGCGAGGAAGGTCGCGAGGCGTTCCACCGCGGTCTCGAACTCCGGGTTCGCGTCGACGAAGGCGCGCAACCGTTCGGCCAGCCAGGCGAGGCTGACCTCCTCGGCACCGCGCCGCGCCTCGAGCTCCTCGATTCCTCGATCGGTGAAGTACACGACCCGTCCCAGATCAGGAGAACGCCTGCTCGATGATCTTGGCCTGCTCCACCTCGTGCACCTTGACCGAACCGGAGGCCGGAGCGGACATGGGCCGCCGCGACACCCGCTGGATCCCGCCGCACTGCTCGGGCAGCTTCTCGGGAAGGTGCAGGCCGAGGAACGGCCAGGCGCCCTGGTTGGCGGGCTCCTCCTGGGCCCACGCGACCGCCTGCCGGTTCGGGTAGCGGTCGATGGCCGCGGCGAGCTTGCGCCCGGGCAGCGGGTAGTACTGCTCGAGGCGCAGGATCGCCACATCGGTGATGCCGCGCGAGGCGCGCTCCTTGGCCAGCTCGTAGTAGAGCTTGCCGGAGGTGAGCACCACCTTGCGCACACCGGCCGGATCGGGCGCGGTCGGGTCGTCGAGCACCGAGTGGAACTTCGAGCCGCCGGTGAAGTCGTCCACCGCGGACACGCAGGCCTTGTTGCGCAGCAGCTGCTTCGGGGTGAACACGACGAGCGGGCGGGAGACCCCGTCGAGCACGTGGCGGCGCAGCAGGTGGAAGTAGTTCGCCGGGCTGGACGGCATGGACACCGTCATCGATCCCTCGGCGCACAGCTGCAGGTACCGCTCGATGCGCCCGGAGGAGTGGTCCGGCCCCTGTCCCTCGGCACCGTGCGGGAGCAGCAGCACCACATCGGAGCGCTGGCCCCACTTGGCCTCGGATGAGGAGATGAACTCGTCGATGACCGCCTGCGCGGTGTTGGCGAAGTCGCCGAACTGCGCCTCCCAGAGCACCATGGCATCCGGGTTCGCCACCGAGTAGCCGTATTCGAAGCCCATCGCGGCGTACTCGGAAAGCGCCGAGTCGTAGGCGAGGAACTTGCCGCCGTTGTCCCCGTGCATGGTGGCCAGCGGGTTGTACTCGGCACCGGTCTTGCGGTCGATGGCGATGGCGTGCCGCTGGGTGAACGTGCCGCGCCGCGAGTCCTGACCGGCCAGCCGCACGAACCGGCCCTCGGCCACGATCGAGCCGAACGCGAGCAGTTCCGCGAAGGCCCAGTCGATGTCGCCCTCCTGGGCCATCTTCGCCCGCCGCTCCATCACCGGTTTCACCCTGCTGTGCAAGCTGAACCCCTCGGGCACGTTGATGAAGCTGTCCCCGATCGCGGTGAGCAGATCGCGGGAGACCGCGGTCGGCACCTTGCTCGGCACCGCCTGCTCGGACTCCACCGAGGGCGAGATCTCGGCCGGATGCCGTTCGAGCTCACGCACCTCGTTGAACACGTGCTCGAGCTGCGAGGAGAAGTCCTTGAGGGCGTTCTCCGCGTCCTGCACGGTGATGTCGCCGCGGCCGATGAGCGCCTCGGTGTAGGTCTTCCGCACGCTGCGCTTGGCGTCGATGATGTCGTACATCGCCGGCTGGGTCATCGAGGGGTCGTCGCCCTCGTTGTGCCCGCGGCGGCGGTAGCACACCATGTCGATCACGACGTCCTTGTTGAACGCCTTGCGGTACTCCACGGCGAGCTTGGCGACCCAGTAGCAGGCCTCCGGGTCGTCCCCGTTGACGTGGAAGACCGGCGCACCGATCATCTTGGCCACATCGGTGCAGTACTGCGAGGAACGGCCGGACTCCGGGGTCGTGGTGTAGCCGACCTGGTTGTTGATGATCACGTGCACGGTGCCACCGGTGCGGTATCCGCGCAGCAGCGCCAGGTTCAGCGTCTCGGCGACCACGCCCTGACCGGCGAACGCGGCGTCACCGTGGATCGCGACCGGCATGACGGTGAACGCGCCCTGGCCCTTGTCCAGGTAGTCCTGCTTGGCGCGGGCGATGCCCTCGAGCACCGGGTCCACGGTCTCCAGGTGCGAGGGGTTCGAGGCGAGCGAGACGCGCACCTCGCCGTCGCCGAACATCCGGAAATACTTGCCCTCGGCGCCCAGGTGGTACTTCACGTCACCGGAACCGTGCGCCTGCCCGGGATCCAGGTTGCCCTCGAACTCCTGGAAGATCTGCGCGACCGGTTTGCCGACGATGTTCGCCAGCACGTTGAGCCTGCCGCGGTGGGCCATGCCGATGACGACCTCGTCGTAGTCGTAATCGGCCGCCGAGTCGAGCACCGCGTCCAGCAGCGCGATCACGGTCTCCCCGCCTTCCAGGGAGAACCGCTTCTGCCCGACGTACTTGGTCTGCAGGAAGGTCTCGAAGGCCTCGGCCGCGTTCAGCTTGGACAGGATGTACTTCTGGACCGCGGTTTCCGGCTTGTCGTGGGTGACCTCGACCCGGTCCTGCAACCAGCGCCGCTCGCTCGGCGAGAGGATGTGCATGTACTCCACGCCGATGGTGCGGCAGTAGGAGTTGCGCAGCACCCCGAGGATGTCGCGCAGCGGCATGAACTCCTTGCCCGCGAACCCGCCGACCGGGAACTCCCGGTCCAGGTCCCACAGAGTCAGCCCGTGCTGGAGGATGTCCAGGTCCTCGTGGTGCCGCTGCCGGTAGTTGAGCGGGTCGATGTCGGCCATCAGGTGCCCACGGGTCCGGTAGGCGTCGATCAGCTCGAGCACCCGCGCGGTCTTGTCCACCGCGCCTTCCGGGATGTCCTGCACCCAGCGCACCGGCTCGTAGGGCAGCCGCAGCGAGGTGAAGATGTCGTCGTAGAAATTGTCCCCGCCGAGCAGCAGCTCGTGGATCAGCTTCAGGTACTCACCGGACTCGGCACCCTGGATGATGCGGTGGTCGTAGGTCGAGGTGAGCGTGATGATCTTGGAGACGCCCATCTCGACGAGCGCCTTCTCGCTCGAGCCCTGGAAGTGCGCCGGGTACTCCATCGCGCCGACACCGATGATCGCGCCCTGGCCGACGGACAGCCGTGGCACCGAGTGGTTGGTGCCGATACCGCCCGGGTTGGTCAGCGAGATCGTGGTGCCCGCGAAGTCGTCGGCGCCGAGCTTGCCGTCCCGCGCCTTGCGCACGATCTCCTCGTAGGCCTGCCAGAACTGCACGAAGGTCTTGTTCTCGCAGTTCTTGATCGAGGCGACGACGAGGTTGCGGCCGCCGTCCTTGGCCGGGAGGTCGATGGCGAGCCCGAGGTTGATGTTCTCGGGAGTGATCGCGACCGGCTTGCCTTTTTCGTCGGTGCCGTAGTGCCGGTTCATGTTCGGGTAGCTGGCCAGCGCACGGACCATCGCGTACCCGATGAGATGGGTGAACGAGACCTTGCCGCCACGGGTGCGCTTGAGGTGATTGTTGATCACGATGCGGTTGTCCGCGAGTAGTTTCGCGGGCACCGCGCGCACACTCGTCGCGGTCGGCAGCTCGAGCGAGGCCTCCATGTTCTTGGCGATCGCGGCGGCCGGTCCACGCAGCGGCTTGCGCTCTTCGCCCTTGCTCTCCTTGACCGGAGCGGCCTTGGCGGCCTCGGCCGGAGCGGGCTTGGCCGGCTTGCTCGGTTCAGGCTTGCTCGGCGCTGCCTGACGCGGCGCCTTGTTCGGCGGCTGTTCCTCCGGCTTGGGCGCGGCCGGAGCCTGCTGCTGCTTCGGTTGCGGCGGGGCTGCCTGCCCGTTCGCCGGAGCCTGCTGCGCAGCGCTCGCACCGTTCTGGTTTGGCTTGTAGTCCGCGAAGAATTCGTGCCAAGCGGGGTCTACCGACGCGGGGTCGGCAAGGAACCGGTCGTACATTTCCTCGACCAGCCACTCATTGGGGCCGAACTGGGACGCAGTACCGCTGGTGGTCACGGCTGACGCTCGCCTCGATCCATCTATTCGTACGTGATTGACACACCGTGTCCCAGGTTAGACGCTTCTGTCCGCGCTTTCATACCTGGTCGGATTACTCCGTAGCGTGATATCTCACAACCTTACCGCTACGGGAACTTCACTCTTTCCCTCCTACTGACCGGTACAGAGCGTCCACGATGCGAACCGTCGCCGCCGTCTCGCTCAGCGCCACGAGCGCCTCGGGTTCCGCCGTGTTCGCCGCGCGCGCGAACGCGTCCAGCTGATAGCTGTAGGCGGTTCTGCGCGGGAAATGCCGCACCGTCCTGGTGTCCCCGAGCAGCACCGCGAGCTGGTGACCGAGGTGCGGGGCGAACGGATTGATCAGCCGCAGCTCGCCTTCGGTCGCGTACACGTGGGTGACCGGCCGCGGCAGCGCGAGCCGCCAGTTCGCCGCGCGCAGCACGGCGCGCCCGCCACCGGCGAGCCGCAGCCGCGCGTGCATCGAGCGGTTCCCGCCGCGCGCCGAAAGCGGTTCCGGCTCACCCTCGGTCTCCGCACGAGCGAGTACCCGCAACAGGTCCACCGCCTCGTACCCGAGGCCGTGCACCACCGGACCGCGCCGTTCTCCCGGAACCCCGGCCGAGAGCACGATCTTGCGCACCGCACCGAGTTCACCGGAGTCGAGCACCGTGCGGGCCGCGCGCACCAGCGGGTGGTAGCGCTGCGGCAGATTCTCGGTGAGCACGAGACCGTTGTCGGCGGCGAACTTCGCCAGCTCGCGCACGGTGTCTTCCCCGGTGGCCAGCGGCCGCTCGCACAGCACGTGTTTGCCCGCCTCGAGCGCGGCACGCACCCACTCCGGATGCCGATCGTCCGGCAGCGGCAGGTACACCGCGTCGATCTCGTCATCGGCGAGCAACGCCCGGTAGTCCCCGGCCACGTGCGGTATCCCGTGTTTCGCCGCGAAGGCCCCGGCCCGCGCACGATCCCGGGCGGCGACCGCGTGCACCTGCACATCCGGGCAGGCCTTGGCCGGTTCGATCAGGGTGCGCCGCGCGAACGGGGCGGCGCCGAGTATTCCGAACCTCACCGTGGTCTGCTCGCCGTCAACAGTTGACTCACCATGTGCGAACTCCCCCGTACCTCGCTCAGCCCGGCCTCCCGCGCCAGTTCGACGAGTTCCGCCGCCGGCCGCAGCCACAGTTTCCCACTCCGTTCGAGACCGCCGCGCACTCGTTCGTTCGGCCGCGCGACACCGGGCGCGAGCACGCAGAGCCGTCCGCCGGGACGTAGTACCCGGGTCATTTCCGCGAGCATCGCGGCGCCCTCACGCACCAACTGGATCGTGTAAGCCGAGTGCACCGCGTCGAACACCGCGTCCCGGAACGGCAACTCGGTCGCGTCCGCACGCACGAAGGCGGTGTTGGGCGCGGCGGTTCCGGCCGCGCGCCGCAGCATCGGGACCGAGAGGTCCAGCCCGGCCACGAGTCCCCGGGGACCGACCAGTCGCGCCAGCTCCCCGGTCACCTGGCCGGGCCCGGTGCCGATGTCGAGCACCCGTTGCCCTTCGGTGAGCCGCAGTTCCCCGATACGCGGCCGTACCGCGGGGAACGCCGTGCGCACCAGCGCGGCCAGCCGTTCGTATCCCGAAGCGCCCGGCCCCGACTCCCACAATCGCTGTACCGGTCCAGCCGCCGCTTCGGTGGTGCCGAGCAGATCGAGATATCCGGAACCGGTGTCCGGTTCCGCGGGCGGCTCGCGCAGCAGTTCGAGCACGGTCGCCATCGCGTCATCGGGCCTGGCTGTCATGTGCCAAGGCTACGGCTGCATTACGGTGTCCGCTATGCACGTCTCCGTCGTCGACCATCCGCTCGCCAAGGCCCGGCTGACCACCATGCGCGATGCGCGCACCGGCAGCTCTGCCTTCCGGCACGCGCTGCACGAGCTGACCATGATGCTGATCTACGAGGCGATGCGGGAAGCTCCGATCACCACGGAACGCATCCACACCCCCGTCGCGCGCACCGAGGGACAACGGCTGAGCACCCCGCCGCTGCTGGTGCCCATCCTGCGTGCCGGGCTCGGCATGGCCGACGAGGCACACAAACTCATTCCCGGTGCGCGGATGGGGTTCGTCGGGCTCGCCCGCGACGAGACCACGCTGAATCCGGTGCCCTACCTGGAATCCCTGCCACAGGACCTCGCCGCCACCCCGGTGCTCGTACTCGACCCGATGCTGGCCACCGGTGGCTCCATGCGGCACACCCTCGAACTGCTCGCCAAGCGCGGGGCCACCGACATCACCGCCGTGTGCGCGGTCGCCGCCCCCGAGGGCATCGCGGTGCTCGAGGAGACCCGGCTCCCGGTCCGCCTGGTCACGGCGAGCGTGGACGAACGGCTCAACGAGTCCGGATTCATCGTTCCTGGGCTGGGGGACGCGGGGGACCGCCAGTACGGCGAGCGTTAGACCAGCGGCAGGCGCAGGGCTCCGGGTGCCGCTTCCGGAACGGCCGGGTGGTTCGGCGCGACCGGGGCGATGCGCAGGTATCCGCTCGCCTGCTCCGGCCGGGGATCCACCTCGCCCTTGTTGGGCCAGTACGCGAAGGCGCGCTCGGCCTGCGCGGCGATCGTCAGCGAGGGGTTCACGCCAAGGTTGGCGGAGATCGTCGAACCGTCCACAATGGACATATCGGGGTAGCCGTACGCGCGGTGATAGGCGTCGATCACCCCGTGCTCGGCGTCGGTTCCGATCGGGCAGCCGCCGATGAAATGCGCGGTGAGCGGAATGTCGAACAATTCTCCCCAGGTACCGCCCGCGAATCCGCCGATGTGTTCCGCGGTGCGCAGATTCGCCTGATGTCCTTCCGAAATGAAAGTGGGATTGGGTTCGCCGTGCCCCTGTTTCGAGGTGTACACCTTTTTACCGAACCAGCTGCGTTTCAGATACGTGGTGATGGAATTGTCCAGGCTCTGCATCACGAGCAGGATGATGGTGCGCTCACTCCAGTGCCTGGGCTGCAACAACCGCAGCACCTTCGAGGGTTCGGCGATCGCCGTGCGCAATGCCTGGCGCCAGCGCGGTTCGTCGAGATCCCCGTCGGTGGCCAGGGTCTGCAGCAGCGCCATCGCGTTGCTTCCCTTGCCATAGCGGACCGGTTCGATGTGCGTGCGATCGTCGGGATGGATCGAGGACGTAATCGCCACCCCGTTGCTGTAATCGTGTTCGGGGTCCACGTCCATGCGCCCGGCCCCGATGATCGCCTCGGAATTCGTCCTGGTCAGTTCGCCGAGTTTGCGGGAGAGCCGGGGAAGCCTGCCCTCGTCGGCCATGGTGTGCAGCAGCCGCTGGGTTCCCCAGGTTCCCGCGGCGAGCACGACCTGGCCCGCGCTGATAGTGGTGCGGAACCGTTTCGTATAGGTCCCGGTCTTGCGCACGTCGATTTCCCAGCCACCGCCCTCGCGATGATTCAATCCGGTTACGGTGGTCATCGGAATGATCCTCGCGCCGCGCTGCTCGGCGAGATGCAGATAGTTCTTCATCAGGGTGTTCTTCGCGCCGACCCGGCACCCGGTCATGCACGAGCCGCATTCGGTGCAGCCGGTGCGTTCCGGGCCTTCCCCACCGAAGTACGGGTCACTCGCGGGTTTGCCCGGTTCCCCGAAGAACACCCCGACCGGGGTGGAGTGGAAGGTGTCCGCGATCCCCATGTCCGCCGCGACCTTGCGCATGACCTCATCGGAGGGGGTGATGGTCGGGTTCGTGACCACTCCGAGCATGCGCGAGGCCTGGTCGTAGTACGGCTCGAGTTCCGCGCGCCAGTCGGTGATGTGCGCCCACTGCCGGTCCGCGTAGAACTGCTCGAGCGGCCGGTAGAGGGTGTTCGCGTAGACCAGCGAGCCACCGCCGACCCCGGCGCCCGCGAGCACCATCACGTCCTTGAGCAGGTGGATGCGCTGGATGCCGTAGCACCCGAGCCGGGGTGCGTAGAGGTAGTCCCGCAGCTGCCAGGAGGTCTTGGCGAAGTCGGCGTCCGAGAACCGCCTGCCCGCCTCGAGTACGGCGACCCGGTACCCCTTCTCGGTCAACCGCAGCGCGGCGACGCTCCCGCCGAACCCCGAACCCACGACGACCACGTCATAGTCGTGCCCAGCTTCTGTGGTGGTGCGCGCAGTCATGCGCCGATACTAAACCATGTTTCTGACTAGTAGTAAGTTCTTGGCCGCCGCTACTCCCCCGCGATGGCGGGGTCATCCCGAAGCACGGCGTAAAGCACCACGTCACGACGCATTCCGGCGCGCAGCTGGGCACCGCGCAGCACACCCTCGCGGCGCATCCCGATCCGCTCCAGGCAGCGCTGTTCGGCGAGGTTGTCCACATCGGTACTGGCTTCGACCCGGTACACGTCGGTATAGGCGAACAGGTACTCCAGGAGCAGCCGTTGCGCGGCGGTACCGACCCCGCGGCCACGCGCGTCAGGAGCGAGCACGATCCCGATGTTGTAGGCGAGGCAGGGATAGCTGGGCCCGTGCAGCATCGCCACCCAGCTGACCGCGCCGAGCGGTTCCCGCACGTCGTCGCGCCGGACGGTGAACGCTCCTCCCTCCGCGCCGACCGGAAGCGGGCGCGGATCGTTGTCCACGTCGAACAGGCCGTCACCGACCGCCCGCAGATACCCACGATCCTCGTCGGTGTACTCGGTGAACCGCAGCCCGTACCCCTCGATGGCTGCGGTGGTCAACCACGGACCGCCAGACCGACCTTCTGGAACTCCTTGAGGTCGGAGTACCCGGTCTTGGCCATGGCCCTGCGCAGGGCGCCGAACAGGTTGGAGTCCCCGCTCGGATCCGTGGTCGGCCCGTAGAGCAGCTGCTCGAGCGGGGCGAGCCGGTCCGTCCGGCACACCCCGCTGCGCGGCATGGACGGGTGCGCGGCGGACGGGGTCCAGTACCACCCGCTCGCGGGCGCCTCATCCGCCGCGGCGAGCTGCGCGCCGAGCATGACCGCGTCGGCGCCGCAGGCGATGGCCTTGGCGATGTCCCCGCTGCTGTCCATGGAACCGTCCGCGAGCACGTGCACGTAGCGCCCGCCGGTCTCGTCGAGGTAGTCCCGGCGCGCCGCGGCGGCCTCGGCGACGGCGGTGGCCATCGGGATACCGATGCCGAGCACGTCTCCGGTCGTGGTGACCCCGGTGAGCTCGCCGTAGCCGACGATCACCCCGGCGGCCCCGGTCCGCATCAGGTGCATAGCGGTGCGGTAGTCGCTGACCCCGCCCGCGATCACCGGGACATCGAGGTCACCGATGAAGTCCTTGAGGTTGAGCGGCTGGCGCCCGGCGGAGACGTGTTCCGCGGAGACGATGGTGCCCTGCACGACGAGCAGCTCGACCCCGGCGGCGAGCAGCATCGGGGTGACCTCAGCGGCGTGCTGCGGGGAGACCCGGGCGGCCACGGTGACCCCCGCCTCGCGCACCGTGCGCACGGCCTCGGTCAGCAGATTCTCCTGGATCGGGGCGGCGTGCAGCTCCTGGAGCAGCCCGACGGCCTTGGCTGGGTCCTCGGTGGCGGCCTCCGCCAGCCGCGCGATGGCCTTCTCCGGCTCCGCGTGCCGCGCCCAGATGCCTTCGGCGTTGAGCACGCCGAGCCCGCCGAGCCGGCCGATGCGGATCGCCGTCTCCGGGGACACCGTGGCATCGGTGGGGTGCGTGACCAGTGGGATGTCGAAGCGGTAGGCATCGATCTGCCACGCCGTCGACACATCCCGCGAGGAGCGGGTGCGCCGCGAGGGCACGATGTCGAGGTCGTAGAACTCGTACGCGCGGGTCGCGGTGCGGCCCGCGCCGATTTCCACTTGATCCCGCATGCGGGCTGTCCTTTCGTCATTGGCCGGCCCGGATCTTGCCAACCGGCGGCCCCGCGGCAGTGTACGCGCCCAGCCGGGCTCAGCCGCGCGAGTAGTTGGGCGCTTCCACGGTCATGGACACATCGTGCGGGTGCGACTCCTTCAGCCCCGCCGCGGTGATCCGCACCAGCTTCGCCTGCTGCAACGCGGCGATGGTGTCCGAACCGGTGTAGCCCATGCCCGAGCGCAGCCCGCCGACGAGCTGGTGCACCACCTGGGCGAGCGGCCCGCGGAACGGGGTGCGGCCCTCGATGCCCTCGGGGACCAATTTGTCCTCGGAGAGCACGTCGTCCTGGAAGTAGCGGTCCTTGGAGTAGGACTTGCCCTGGCCCCTGCCCTGCATCGCGCCGAGCGAGCCCATCCCCCGGTAGGTCTTGTACTGCTTGCCGTTGTGCAGGATCAGCTCACCAGGGGATTCCTCAGTGCCCGCGAGCAGGCTGCCGAGCATCACCGAGGAGGCCCCGGCCACGATGGCCTTGGCGATGTCCCCGGAGAACTGGATGCCACCGTCGGCGATCACCGGGACATCCGCGGCCGCGCAGACCTGGTTCGCCTCGTAGATGGCGCTGATCTGCGGCACCCCGACCCCGGAGACGACCCGGGTGGTGCAGATGGAGCCCGGTCCGACGCCGACCTTCACCCCGTCCGCGCCCGCGGCGACCAGTGCCGCGGCCCCGGCCCGGGTGCCGACGTTGCCGCCGACGATGTCCACGCTGTCCCCGAACTCGTGCTTGAGCTTGGCCACCATGTCGCACACCGCCCGCGAGTGCCCGTGCGCGGTGTCCACGACCAGCACGTCCGCCCCGGCGTCCATCAGCGCCATCGCCCGCGAGTGGGCGTCCGCGCCGACCCCGACCGCGGCGCCGCACAGCAGCCTGCCGTCCGGGTCCTTGGTCGCGTTCGGGTACTGCTCGGTCTTGACGAAGTCCTTGACGGTGATCAGCCCGCGGATCTTGTTGTCCCCGTCGACGATCGGCAGCTTCTCCACCTTGTGCCTGCGCAGCAGCCCGAGCGCCACGTCGGCGGTCACCCCGACCTGCGCGGTGACCAGCGGGGCCCTGGTCATCACCTCGGCGACCGGCCGGGTGTAGTCCACCTCGAAGCGCATGTCCCGGTTGGTGACGATGCCGACCAGGGTGCCGTCCGGATCGGTGACCGGGAGCCCGGAGATGCGGTACTGGGCGCAGAGCGCGTCGACCTCGGCCAGGGTCTGGGTCGGCGAGCAGGTGACCGGATCGGTGACCATGCCCGCCTCGGAGCGCTTCACCGTCTCCACCTGGCGGGCCTGTTCCTCGGCGGCCAGGTTGCGCTGCAGGATGCCGATCCCGCCGAGCCGCGCCATCGCGATGGCCATCCGCCCCTCGGTCACCGTGTCCATCGCCGCGGAGGCGATCGGCACACCGAGCCGGACGTTGCGGGAGAACCGGGTCGAGGTGTCGGCCTGACTCGGGATGAGGTCCGATTCGTCCGGGAGCAGCAGCACGTCGTCGAAAGTGAGCCCGAGCATGGCGAACTTCGCGCTCGGATCGTTCGCGACGAGGGCCGATCCCGGCTCCTCGACACCCGTCGGTGCGGTGTTGACGTTCGACGCCACGTGGGTCATGACCGGTGTGCCCGCCTTCGGAGTAGTCACGGTGTCTGCGGTGGTTCCCATCGTATTCGACCCGGCTCACCGAAAACCGGACGGCGTGTCATTGGCAACTCGGTGCGGGCACGCCTCGGGTCACCGAGTACCGTGAACCTCGTGCCGTATGATGCGATGCCCCCTGACCCGTTCTCCGACGATCCCGAGGATCCGGCGAACGAACTCGGTGCCGTGGACCACGGTGAGGAGCGGACCGAGCCGCTATCCGAGACCGAGCGGGCCGAACTGCTCGAGGATCTCGCCGATCTGACCGTGTACCAGGCGCTGCTCGAACCGCGCGGAGTGCGGGGCATCGTGGTCGACTGCGGTGACTGTGCCGAACCGCACTACCACGACTGGGAGCTGCTGCGGGCCAGCCTGGAACAGTTCCTCGAGGCCGGGCAGATGCGCCCGCACGAGCCGGCCTTCGATCCGGACCCGGTGCACTACGTGACCTGGGACTACTGTCGCGGATTCGCGGACGCGGTGCGCACCGTCCCGGAGAATTCGGACGCGCACTGAGCCGCGCCACTCCCTGACGAAACTCCCTGACGAACGAGAAGGGCCCGGACCAGCCGCATGGCTGTCCGGGCCCTTCTTGACGTGGTGTCTCAGGTCGCCGGGGCGGCGGGTTCCTGCGCGGTCCGCCCGCCCTCGGTCGCCCCGCTCGGCGAGTGGTCGTCCGGGCTGCTCGGATTGTGCCCGCCACCACTCGAGTTCGGCGTGGTCGTGGTCGGTGGCGGGGTGGTGGTCTCCGACGGCTTGGTGCTCGTGCTGTCCGGCGGCGTGGTCGGCCGATCCGGATTGCTCGTGCTCTGCGCGGGGTTCGACGCGCTGGTCGGTTTGCCGGTCTGCCCGTTGCTCGGCGGTCCCTGTGGCGGCCGCGCCGGGGAACCGTTCCCGTTCGGCTTGTTCGTCTGCGCGCCGTCGAGCTGATCGGACAGCTGTTCACGACTGTCCGAGAGCTGCTTGCGCCCGTCCTCGTCGCGCACATCCCGCAGCGAGTCGCCGACCTGGTTGAGCATCACGCGGCACCGGTCCGAGTTGCCGCTGTGCAGCGCCACCTTGGCCTGGGCGAGGTCCTTGCGCACGTTCGCGGCCGCTTCGACCGAGGTCGCGTGGTCGGAGTAGAGCACCTGGGTGACTCCCCACAGCGTGTCCCCCGGCATCGCGGAGCGAGCGGCGATCCCGACCACGGTGAACCCGATGAGCAACACCGCGGCCGCGCTGGTGAGCGGGACGAGGAAGCGGCGCTTGCGCCGGCCTCTTCCGGTGAGCTCCTCGTTCGCCTCGGTGACCACGCGGGCGGCGGTCTCGGTGTCGACGAGTTCACCGATCGGTTCCGCGTCGACCTCCCGCCGCCAGGCGAGCAGCAGCGCGTCCACCCGGTGCCGGGACATCGGCCCGGACAACTCCGAGTCACCGCTGCCGAGCGCGTCCAGCAGTGCGTCGTCGGCCTGCAGCGCGGAGAGGTCGACCGTGGATCCGGCCTCGTCCGCGCCCGTCATGCCGGTGCGATCGGCGGCTCTCGGGTCCGGTTCGGGGTCTCTTCGCCCGCTGTTGTCCCTGCGTTTCACCATCAGGCGACCTCCTCCGCAGCGACGAGCTTGCGCAACCGCGCAAGCGCCCTGTGTTGTGCCACGCGCACGGCACCGGGCGTCGACCCGACCGCATCCGCGGTCTCCTCGGCGGAAAGCCCAACCACCACGCGCAACACGACGATCTCCCGTTGCTTGTCCGGAAGGGCGGCCAGGAGCTCACCCATCCTCGCGGACAGCTCTTCGGCGAGTACCGCCGCCTCCGGCTGCCCGATGTCCGTTTCCTGTTCGTCCGGTACGTCTTCTACCGGATCGGCGCGGTTGCGCGCTACGGATCGATGGGCATCGGCCACCTTGTGAGCGGCGATGCCGTAGACGAAGGCAAGAAAGGGCCGCCCCTGGTCCTGATAGCTCGGCAAGGCCTTCAGCACCGCGAGGCACACCTCCTGTGCCACGTCGTCCGCGGACACGAACGACCGTTCGGAACGGCCGACCCGCGCCCGGCAATAGCGCACGACCAGGGGACGAATCGTCGCCAACAGACGCTCGAGCGCCGCCTTGTCGCCGCCGATGGCAGCGCCGACGACCGAGTCGAGTTCGTCCCCCGCGGTGGTCATCGCTGATTACTGTCCCGGTGTTACCGAATGAGCCCTGACATGTGCCGGTGCGAACGATCGACAATTTGCACCGGCCTCACGCCACCGTACCCGCTCACGCTGGGTACACGGCGCCTCAACGCCGATTTTGTGGCGTTGTCGGCGCTGGGGCAACCAGGGAGCGGGTACGGGCGTCTGTCGAGTCAGGCCACCAGACCACGCCGGAATCCGTGTGCGACGGCCTGTGCACGGTCTTTGACGCCGAGCTTGCGGAACAGCCTGCGGGCGTGGGTCTTCACGGTGTCCTCGGAAAGGAACAGTTCCCTGCCGATCTGGCCGTTGCTCTTGCCCTGGCTCATGCCGCGGAGCACCTGGAGCTCACGGTCGGTGAGCGCGACGCCCGGATCGGACTGCTGGCGCTGCGTCGGCACCGGCGCGGAGGACAGGGTGTGCGCGAGCGCGGCGACCAGTTCCGGGCGCGAGGCGTCCCAGCGCAGGTAGCCACGGGCGCCACCGGCAATGGCGGCGGCGATGCTGCTCGCGTCGTCCGGCGCGCCGAACACGATGACGTTCGCCTGCGGGCTCGCGGACACGAGCCGACGGGTGGCCTCGACCCCGGTCGGCACCGCCCGCTGCGTGCCGACGAGCACGACGTCCACGGGCTGCCGCGAGAACCGGGTCAACAGTTCATCACCGTGCGCGACGCAATCGATACGACTCACCCCGGGTACCGCGGACATGACTCGCGTGAGTCCCTCGCGCACGCTACGTCGATCGTCGCAGATGAGGACCGTTGTCACGGGTGCTCCTTCCAACTGGCTTACCCGAACCCGCACGCGAGGCCTACCGACCGGTACGCCAGATCGCTTGCTAGTTCAAGCATCAAGTGAGTGACCTTCCTACTCCCCCTATCGGCCATCCGAGTCCGCACCTTGACACGATCTGGTTCTTTATCCTTCAAGTAACAGAACTAAGTTCCTGAGCTGTGGAAGTCACCTGCTTGGAGCAGCGCGTTCGGCATCCAGGGGGATCGCCTGACCATACGCCTCCCCGCCGCGTCGGTAGCGGAGACAACGCTGGTCAGTGCCTCCCGCGCGAGTTCGATCGCGCGATCGGCAAGCGGTGAGGGGACCGATTCGGCCGTACCGCTGAGTAGCAAGGCAATAGGCCAAACAAGGGACACGATGCCCCGATCAAGCGATGCGCGGAGCACCGCCTCCGCAAGCCTGGCTCCGCGAAGCAGACCACCCTCGGTTTTTTGCATCGACGAACATACGGCCAATTGCATGGCGGATTTGACGGCATGTCGCCCGGATGGCGCCGAGCAGGCATACTCATGCGTTTCCTCCGCCACCACGAGGGCATCCCCCGCGCGATCGCAGGCGAGCAGCCATTCGGTCCGCACCCATCCGTACCGGATACGTGATCGCCAACCGCTCAGTGGGACGTAGTCGTGCACATACCGTAGCAGTTCATCGCATCGCCCCAAACGGCCGCTGCCGATCGCATCAGCGGCCAAGCCGATCAGCGCATCCGCACGCGCACCGTCGGTGTCCGGCTCTGCTGCTGGCGCCAGCAAGCGCAACGCCGAGGCGTCCGCGCGATACCCGTCCGCGTGGCCGCCGATCTGGCGCCGGTGCGAGGCGAGCGTACTCGCGGCGAGCGAGGCGGAGACCGGATCGGCGTGCGCCACCTCGCCCCGGGTCAGTGGTTCGAGCACGCACCGCGCCGCCGCGTACCGTCCCGCGGCGCCGAGCGCGACCCCTTGGCACCACGCCTCACGCGGCCCGTCCGGGACCCCGCTCGCGAGCGAGCACACTCCGAGTGTGTGTGGGGCACCGAAGGCGAGCGCGCGATAGCGGCCAACCGGGTCGTCGCACACTGTGTCGGTATGCATCGTGCTTGTCATAATCGCTGGCCCACCCGCTGGAGTGACGACTCTTGCCCCTCGAGGTCATACGCCATACGGTGATCAACATTACGCCAAATGGAGTCAAACTCGCCGTTTCAGGAGGCGGTGGAGATGTCCGATACGCGTAGGCTCCCAGGGCCGAACGCCGAAGTATGGGAATGGCAAATGTACGGCGCGTGCCGGGGGATGGAGAGTGCGACCTTCTTCCACCCCGACGGTGAACGTGGTCCGGCCCGAGCCCGAAGGGAGCAACTGGCCAAGCAGGTGTGCGCACACTGCCCCGTGCTCGAACTGTGCAGAACACACGCACTGCGCTCACGCGAACCGTACGGCGTGTGGGGCGGAATGTCGGAATCCGAGCGGGAGAGCGTGTTGCGCACCAAGGGCAAACGACTGGCCGCGGTCTAGCGGGAACCGATCACGCGCCCCGTCCGTCAGAGGACCACCGAGGGCAGGGAGGCAACTGGCCCGGGACATCAGGAGATGTCCCGGGCCAGTCTGTTGTCCGGCAGCCCGCGGAGCTTGTTCAGCCCACGCGCGCGAATTCCGGTCAGTGTCCGTGGCCGTGCCCGTGACCGGCCGCGTCCTGCTCTTCCTCCTCCGGCTTCTCCACGATGGAGCTCTCTGTGGTGAGCACCATCCTGGCGATGGAGGCCGCGTTGGTCACCGCGGAACGGGTCACCTTGACCGGATCCACGACGCCCTGCGCGATCAGATCGCCGTACTCGTGGGTGCCGGCGTTGAAGCCGGAGCCCCACGCGGCCTCGGCGACCCTGGTCACCACGACGGCGCCCTCGTCACCGGCATTGCTGGAGATCCAGTACAGCGGGGCGCTCAGCGCGTCGGCGACGATCTTGACGCCGGTCGCCTCGTCACCGCTGAGGCCGAGGCCGTCCTTGAGCACCTTCGCCGCGTGGATCAGCGAGGAACCGCCGCCGGGCACGATGCCCTCCTCGACGGCCGCCTTGGTGGCTGCCACCGCGTCCTCGATGCGGTGCTTGCGCTCCTTGAGCTCGGTCTCGGTGGCCGCGCCGACCCGGACGACCGCGATGCCGCCGGCCAGCTTGGCCAGCCGCTCCTGGAGCTTCTCGCGGTCCCAGTCGGAGTCGCTGGCCTCGATCTCCTTGCGGATGAGACCGACCCGGTCGGTGATCGCGCCCTTGCTGCCGCCACCGTCCACGAGGGTGGTGGTGTCCTTGGTGATCACCGCGCGGCGCACGGTGCCGAGCACCTCGATGCCCGCCTCGGACAGCTTGGTGCCGACCTCCTCGGCGATGACCTGGCCGCCGGTGACGGTGGCGAGGTCGTCCATGAAGGCCTTGCGCCGGTCACCGAAGTACGGTGCCTTCACCGCGACCGCCTTGATCGTCTTCCGCAGCGAGTTCACCACCAGGGTGGAAAGCGCCTCGCCCTCGACGTCCTCGGCGATGATCAGCAGCGGCTTGCTCGCCTGCATGACCTGCTCGAGCAGCGGGAGCAGATCGTTGAGCGAGGAGATCTTCTCCCGGTGCAGCAGGACGAAGGCGTCCTCGAGAACCGCTTCCTGCGCCTCCTCGTCGGTGGCGAAGTAGCTGGAGAGGTAGCCCTTGTCGAACTGCACGCCCTCGGTGACGTCGAGTTCGGTGGCCATCGTCGAGGACTCCTCGACGGTGATCACGCCGTCCTCGCCGACCCGCTCGAGGGCTTCGCCGAGCAGCGCGCCGATCGACTCGTCACGGGAGACGACGGTGCCGACCTGGGTGACGTTGTCCCGCCCCTTGACCGGGGTGGCCTTGTTCTTGAGCTCCTCGACGACCGCCGCGGCCGCCGCGGCGATGCCCGTGCCGAGCTGGCTCGGGTTCGCCCCGGCCGCGACGTTGCGCAGGCCGTGCTTCACCAGCGACTGGGCGAGCACGGTCGCGGTCGTGGTGCCGTCACCGGCGACGTCGTTGGTCTTGGTCGCGACGTTTTTGGCGAGCTGGGCACCGAGGTTCTCGAACGGGTCGTCCAGCTCGACCTCGCGCGCGACGGTCACGCCGTCGAGGGTGATGGTCGGGCCGCCGAACTTCTTGTCGAGCACCACATGGCGGCCCCGCGGGCCGAGCGTGACCTTGACCGTGTCGGCCAGCTGGTTCACGCCGCGCTCGAGCGACCGACGAGCGTCGTCGTCGAAGCTGAGTTGCTTTGGCATGCTTTGCCTTTCTCAGGAGTGTGGAACGCAGGAGCCCCGGCGACCCCGGAGTGGGGCCACCGGGGCTCCTGTATTGCCTGTGACCGTGTGGTCAGTTGACCACGGCAAGCACGTCGCGCGCGGAGAGGATGAGGTACTCCTCGCCGTTGTACTTGACCTCGGTCCCGCCGTACTTCGAGTAGATGACGACGTCGCCCTCGTTGACGTCGACGGGAACCCGGTTCCCCTTTTCGTCGACGCGGCCGGGGCCGACGGCGAGGACCTTGCCCTCCTGGGGCTTCTCCTTCGCCGTGTCCGGGATGACGAGACCGGACGCGGTCGTCGCCTCGGCTTCGCTCGCCTGGACAACGATCTTGTCCTCGAGCGGTTTGATGTTCACGCTCACCGCTAGGACCTCCATGGGTCGAATGAAAGCGTTGGGTAGGTACAAGTTAATGTGGTCCGGGACACGTGTTCCCGAGCCACGAGTGACGGCTCGCACCACCCCGTCGTCGCGGGTGCCGAGGCGGCTTGCTCCGTTCGTTTAGCACTCTACCCGCCCGAGTGCTAAACCTTCAAGCGGCTTCGTTTCTCCTCCGATGCTGTCCGGTTGTTCACCGCGCGATCACTTCCACGCCGGACCGCCGACACCTTCCCTCGTTTGGGTTGTTCGCGAAGAAACTCCCGAACCATCCCGAGGTGAACCGCCATGACCACCACCCGCCGCGCCCTGCTGCGCGGGGCCGCGCTGACCGCGGCCGCCTCCGCCGTCGCCGCCGTTCCCGCGAGTGCCCAGTCCCCGGTGCGCCCGCGGACCCGGGCCGGTGACCCATTCACCCTCGGCGTGGCCTCCGGGGAGCCGGACGCGCACAGCGTGGTGCTCTGGACCAGGTTCGCGCAGGATCCGCTCGCCGAGGACGGGTTCGGGGGTATGCCCGCGAAGGCCACCGATGTGGACTGGGAACTGGCCGAGGACGAGCGGTTCACCAAGATCGTGCGCCGTGGGACCGCGAAAGCCGAGCCCGCGTCCGGGCACTCGGTGCACGTCGAGGCGAGCGGACTCAAACCGGGAGCCGAGTACTTCTACCGGTTCCGCGCGAACGGGCACCTCTCCCCGCACGGGCGCACCCGCACCGCGCCCGCGGCCGGGGTACTGAGCACTCCGCTGCTGCTGTGCTTCGCCTCCTGCGCGCACTATGAGTACGGCTACTACACCGCCTATCGTCACCTGGCCGCCGAGGAACCCGATCTGGTCGCGTTCCTCGGCGACTACCAGTACGAGAACGGCGGCTCGAGCAACAAGGTGCGCAAGCACGCCGGACCGGAGACGGTCTCGCTGGCCAACTACCGGCAGCGGTACGCCCAGTACAAGGCGGACGCGGATCTGCAGGCCGCGCACGCGATCGCGCCGTGGACCCCGGTCTTCGACGACCACGAGGTGGAGAACAACTGGGCGGGGGAAGTGCCCGAGGAGTCCGATCACGCCTCCCGCAAGGAATTCCTCGCCCGGAGGGCGCGGGCTTTCCAGGCCTACTACGAAAACATGCCGCTGCGGTCGGCCCAGCGCCCGGACGGTTCGGCGATCCAGCTCTACCGGGAGCGCGGCTGGGGCGGGCTGGTGAACCTGCACATGCTCGACACCCGGCAGTTCCGGGATGACCAGCTCTCCGGGGACGGGATCAAGTACGACCCGCACCGCACGGAAACGCAGCGCACGATCATGGGCGCGGACCAGGAGCGCTGGCTCGGCGACCGGCTGCGGTCCTCGACCGCGCGCTGGGATGTACTCGGCCAGCAGGTTTTCTTCTCCCAGCTGGATTTCACTCCGGGCGCGGGCGAGACGAACAACATGGACGCCTGGGACGGTTACGCCGCGAACCGGGACCGGATCGTGGACGCCTGGGTCGCCGCCAAGACCCGCAATGTCGTCGTGCTCACCGGGGATGTGCACGCGAATTGGGCCGCGGACATCAAGAAGCGGTTCACCGAGCCGGAATCCCCTGTCGTGGGCACCGAACTGGTGACCACCTCGATCACCAGCAACGGGGATGGCTCGGACACCGACAAGGACACCGCGGCGATCCTGAAGGAGAACCCGCACGTGAAGTTCTACAACGGCCAGCGCGGTTATGTGCGGGCGAAGTTCACCCCGTCCGAGGTGCATGCCGACTACCGGGTGGTGCCCTATGTGAGCCGCACGGGCGCACCGGTCTCCACCCGGGCGAGCTTCACGATCGCCGACCGTGAGCCGGGACTGCACCGGAACTAGAGACTGATCAGTTCCACCGGCATGGCCGGGTCCGCGCCGAAATCCATCGCGGTCGGCGCGACCCCGGCGTGCACCAGCGCGGCACCGAGCGCGGCGATCATCGCGCCGTTGTCGGTGCACAGCCGGGGCCGGGGCACCCGCAGTTCGATCCCGGCCCCGGCGCACCGCTGGGCGGCCAGCCCGGAGATGCGGGAGTTCGCCGCGACCCCGCCGGAGATGAGCAGGGTCCCGATGCCGTATTCCCTGGCGGCGCGCACGGCTTTCATGGTCAGCACATCGGCGACGGCTTCTTGGAACGAGGCCGCGACGTCCGCGGCGGGAACGGTCTCCCCCGCCACCTCGGCGCGCTCCACCCACCGCGCGACGGCCGTCTTGAGCCCGGAGAAGGAGAAGTCGTGCCGGGCGTCCCGCGGTCCGGTCATGCCACGGGGAAAGGCGATCGCCTCCGGGTTCCCCTCCGCGGCGAGCTTGTCGATCGGCGGGCCACCCGGATACGGCAGTTCGAGCAGCCGCGCCACCTTGTCGTAGGCCTCCCCCGCCGCGTCGTCGATGGTGGAGCCGAGTTCGGTGATCTTGCCCGCGAGGTCCTCGACGAGCAGCAGCTGGGTGTGCCCGCCGGAGACGAGCAGGGCCAGGCACGGACTGGGCAAGGGGCCGTGCTGCAGCGTGTCCGCGGCGACGTGCCCGGCGAGGTGGTTCACCCCGTAACAGGGTTTGCCGAGCGCGAGCGCGTACGCCTTGGCCGCGCCGACCCCCACCATGAGCGCACCGGCGAGGCCGGGGCCCCTGGTGACCGCGAACGCGTCCACATCGGAGAGCGCGAGCCTCGATTCGGCGAGCGCGCGGTCCATGGTCGGGCGCATCGCCTCCAAGTGCGCACGGCTGGCGATCTCGGGGACCACCCCGCCGAACCGGGCGTGCTGCCCGACACTCGAGGCCACCTGGTCGGCGAGCAGGCGCACCGAACCGTCCGCGTCCAGCTCGGCGATGCCGACACCGGTCTCATCGCAGGAGCTCTCGATCCCGAGGATGATCATGACTTGTCCCTCATCATCGTGTACGCGTCCGCGCCCGAGGGCTGGTAGTAGCCCTTGCGCCGATCGAGTATCCGGAACCCGCGCCGCTCGTAGAGCCGCTGTGCCGCCTCGTTGTCGGTGCGCACCTCGAGGAACACCGCAGCCGAGTGCGCGTCCGCGTGCGCGAGCAGCGCGTCCAGCAGCAGCGCGCCGATTCCCTTGCCCTGCGCGGATTCCGTGACCGCGATGGTGTGTACCTCGGCCTCCAGGTCGCCGGGCCTGCCGAGCAGCGCGAGCCCGCCGTAGCCGAGCAGTTCCCCGGAACCGGTGTAGGCACCGAGGTAGTGGTGCCCCGCGTCGAGTTCGGCCCGGAAGGCCCGCGCGCTCCACGGATCGTCCCCGGCGAACAATTCGCGTTCCAGTTCCGCGCACCGGTCCGCGTCGGTGTGCCGCAACGGGGCGAGCGTGACATCGCCCGCCGCCTGTTCGATGCCGTCGGGGATCACCGGCTCACCCGTTTCCGTCCGGCCGGCTCTTTCGCATCCGGGCGGCGCAGATACAGCGGGGTGAGCGCGGCGGGTTCGGTGTTCGCGCGCACCGCGGATTCGGCGGCACGGACCAGGCCGAGCGGATCGCAGGCGAGAACCTCGCCGTCGAGCACCCCGTCACCGAGGATCCGGGTGATGCCGTGCTCGGCGGCCACTGCGCGCACCGCGTCCGGGGCACCCACGTCCGGCCCGGCGACCCGCGCCCCGTCCACGCCGTAGACCGCCCAGTAGAGCTCCTTGCGCCGCGCGTCGGTGGCCGCCAGGAACGGGCCGGGACCGGCGAGCGCCGCGATCGCGTCCAGGGTGCACACCGGGTACACGGGGACGTCGAGCGCGTGCCCGAGCGCCGCCGCGGTGACCATGCCGACCCGGAGCCCGGTGAACGCGCCGGGGCCGATGCCACAGACGATCGCGGCGATCCCGGCGGGTGCCCGGCGCAGCAGGTTCTGCACCTCGGGCGCGAGCAGTTCGGCGTGCGCCCGGGTCCGGCTCGCGGTGCTGGCGGCCGTGACCCGTACCGCGTCCGTGGTCAGCTCGACGATCCCGGCCGTGACCACGGGGGTCGAGGTGTCGATTGCGAGGACGTGCACAATCGCCGAGGATACGTGGCTTGCCAACGCAGGCCCGCACGTGTTCAGTCTCGGGTCATGACGTTGTCTGATCTCGGCGCGGCCGGCAGCAGGCTCGCGCTGCGTTTCCCCGAACTGACCCTCGACTACGCCGGGCTCGCCGCCGCCTCCGGCGCGGTCGCCGAGGCCGTGGCGGGCAAGCGGCGGGTCGCGGTGTACGCGAGCGCGCGCCCGCACACCGCCATCGCGGTACTCGGCGCGACCGCGGCCGGGGTGCCCGTCGTCCCGCTCAACCCGAAACTCGGAGAACGCGAACTCGAACACATCCTCACCGACTCCGCGCCCGACCTGCTGCTGTGCGCCCCGGACGAGGGCGCCCACATCGCGCTCGACCGGCACGAGGTCGACCCGGCGGCGCGGGCCTCGTTCACCGAACCGGCGACGGATTCCGAGGACCCGCTGTTCATCGTGTACACCTCCGGCACGACGGGGGCACCCAAGGGCGTGGTCCAGCCGCGGCGTTCGCTCGAGGCGACCATTTCCGGGCTCGCCGATGCCTGGGCCTGGACCGCCGAGGACGTCGTCGTACACGGGCTCCCGCTGTTCCACGTGCACGGGCTGGTGCTCGGCACGCTCGGGCCGATTCTGCTCGGCGGGAGCGTGCACCATCTGGGGCGCTTCGAAGCCGAGGCGGCCGCCGATGCGCTCACCGCCTACCCGAGCACCATGCTGTTCGGCGTGCCGACCATGTACTCCCGCGTCGCGGAGGCCGTCGAGGCGGACACCGGGCTCGCCGGGCGGTTCGGCGCGGCCCGGCTGCTCGTCTCCGGTTCGGCTCCCCTTCCGGCGAGCGTGCACAAGCGGATCACCGCGGCCACCGGGCAGCAGATCATCGAGCGCTACGGGCTCACCGAGACCTTCATGAACACCAGCGTGCGCATCGACGCGGAACGCAGGCCGGGCACCGTGGGCGTGCCACTGGCCGGTGTGGACCTGCGGATCACCGATGACGCGGGCACCGAGATCGGCGAGCCCGGACTCGTCGGCGAGGTCGAGGTGCGCGGGCCCAATGTGTTCCGGGAATACCTCAACCGGGCCGATGCCACCGCGGAGGCCTTCCGGGACGGCTGGTTCCGCACCGGGGACATGGCCACCCGGGATCCGGACGGCTATCTGCGCCTTGTCGGGCGGCGCTCGACCGACCTGATCAAGTCCGGCGGCTACCGGATCGGCGCCGGCGAGATCGAGAACGCGCTGCTCGAACATCCCGGGGTCACCGAGGCCGCGGTGACCAGTGAACCGGACGAGGATCTCGGTGAGCGCATCATCGCCTGGATCGTCTCTTCGGCGAGCCCGGCGAGCGAGACCGAGCTGATCGAACACGTCGCGAGCATCCTGACCCCGCACAAGCGCCCGCGTGTCGTCCGGTTCCGGGAATCCTTGCCCCGCAACGATATGGGCAAGATCCTCAAGCGCTCACTCGGCTGATCGAGGCTGTCGCGGCCGGGGCCGTTCGGGTAGCGTCGGGCATCGCGGAATTTTCTTTGCAGAATTTTTTCTGCAAAAAGGACTCTGGAACATGGGGTTTCCCGGCGGTCCTTCATGGCCGGTGCGTCCTCCCGCGATACCGGGCCCCAGCCCGGCTGGCTCGCGGGCGCGGTGCTCTACCAGATCTATCCGCAGAGTTTCGCGGATTCGCATGGCGACGGCCCCGCGCTACGACACCAACGAGGATCCGGCGCAACTCGTGGCCGTCGCGAGGAAACACAGCATCCGGGTGCTCCTCGATCTGGTCGCCGGGCACACATCCGATCAGCATCCGTGGTTCCGAAACCCGCCGCGGGACCACACGGATCGCCGCTATAGCCGGGCGAGCCCGGAGCAGCTTCCCGGCGGGGAGCTCCGGAGGATTTCGCGGAAGGGCGCGTTCGGGAAGAATTCGCGCCCCAGCCCGCGATCAATGTCGGCTACGCGCGGCCCGAGAACGACGAACCGCGGCGGGAACCGGCCGACGCGGAGGGACCGAAATCGGGCTCGCCGGATTCCGCTGCGATATGGCCTTCGCACTCGTCGAGAACGATCCCGGATACGTCGAGACCGGCGGATTCACCCCCGATTTCCTGTTCCATTCCGGCGTCCCGGCGACGACGCGCCGTGGCAATCCCGGTGGAAACAGCACCCGCGAACTCGGCTAGATTTCGCTGCCGACCGCCGAACACGAGGAAGCCGACCGGCTGGACGATGAGGTGCGCACCCGCGCGGAGCTGCCCGCCGCCTTCGCTTTCCGGCTGGTCTGGCCGACCCATGCCCGTCACCTACCAGGGCAAGGAGATCGGCATGCGGATGCAGTCAACGCAACCGCGCCCGATGCCGTGGAACGCCGGGCGACACGCATCCGGCCTATCCGCGCAGGGAGACCGCACGGTCTCGGTTGCGCGATCCTGGACCTGAACGGCTGAGCGGATCCCGGTTCAACTCGCGAGCGCCTCCGCAACGAACCGGACCTCGGCGTCCATGGTGGCGCCGTCGCCGTGGCCCGCGCCGCCGTCGTGCCGGGCCATGGAATGCCGGAAACTCAGTGCCTGCGCCAGCAGCGCGGCGGCCGCGGCGATCCGTTCGGCCACGATCCGGTTCCTGCTCGACGCGGTGATCACCTCGCCGATCTGCGCGACCATCTTCCGGTACCGGGCCTGGAGCGCGTCCCGCACCACCTCATGGGTGTCGGCCTCACGCCAGAGCAGATGGGACAACAGCGAGGAACCGTCCAGACTCCGGTCCAGCCGGTCGACGAACCGGCACAGGCTCGTGCACACATCCCCGTCGACCACGATCTCGTCCAGCTCCACGTGTTCGCTCGGCAGTTTGTCGACCAGGGCGGTGAGCAGATCGGGTTTGCGATTGAAGTAATAGTGCACGAGCCCCTTGGGTACCTGTGCCTCGGTGGCGATCTTCGAGGTGGGGGTGGCATCGAAACCGCGGCGCGCGAACAGTTCCTGCGCGGCCGTGAGAATGCGTTCGCGGGTGGAGTCCTCGGTCTCGGCCATGGCAGTCATCCTTACTGACAGAAGTGGGGCCCACAACGGATGTTGTGGGCCCCAGATACCGGATCGGATCAGTGCTGGCCTGCGGCACGGTGCGCCGAGGAAGCCATCGGCAGGGCGAGCACCCCGGCGATGACGGTGACTCCGCCGAGCACCCACGCCCACCAGGACGTGGTGTACAGGTCCGTGGTGAAGCCGAGCACCCACGGCGAGATGAACAGCAGCGCACCGAGCACGATCTGAATGCCCTCACTGGCCAGTGCGCCCGGTTGAACGAGCGACCACAGACCGTCGATGGCAATCAGCGCACCGAGCACGATCATCGTCCACATCGCGGCCGTCGAGGTCGTCAGCCAAATCGGCGACAGCGCGGCGACCACACCGGCGGCGAGTTCGACCCAATCTTGCGGACGGCTCCATGACCTGGTTGTCATCGTGGCCATCTCGATCACCTCCTGTGTGAAGTACGATTCTGATCATTCTCTTGATTGGGCGCCCGGTCAAGATTTTGCGCCACCACTCGCAGTGACCTCCATCTCACCGTGCCCCTGAGCGATGCAGAAGGGGTAGCCAGCACGATTACCCGTCGGTAACGTCCCAGAGCAATCCACAATGTCCACGACAGTCCGTCCCCGGAGGCCCACTGCCATGGAGAAGATCCGCGACGCGATCCTCAACGACCGCCTTGCCGATGTCGCCGGCCTCGAGGTGCCGGAGAGCTACACCGCGGTGACGGTGCATGCCGACGAAACGGGAATGTTCGACGGGCTCGACACGCAGGACAAGGACCCGCGCCAGTCGCTGCACGTCGAGGAGGTCGCGACGCCGGAACTGGGTCCCGGCGAGGCGATCGTCGCGGTGATGGCCTCGGCGATCAACTACAACACGGTGTGGACCTCGATCTTCGAGCCGCTGCCCACCTTCGGGTTCCTGAACAAGCTGGGCAAGACCTCCCCGCTCGGCGCTCGCCACGACCTGCCCTACCACGTCGTGGGCTCCGACCTGTCCGGTGTCGTGCTGCGCACCGGCCCCGGGGTGCACGCCTGGCAGCCCGGCGACGAGGTGGTCGCGCACTGCCTGGATGTGCAGCTCGAGCACGCCGATGGGCACAATGACACGATGCTCGACCCGGAGCAGCGCATCTGGGGCTTCGAGACGAACTTCGGCGGGCTCGCGCACCTCGCGCTGGTCAAGTCCAACCAGCTGATGCCGAAGCCGAAACACCTCACCTGGGAGGAGGCCGCCTCGCCCGGCCTGGTGAACTCCACCGCCTACCGCCAGCTCGTCTCGCGCAACGGGGCGGACATGAAGCAGGGCGATGTGGTGCTGATCTGGGGCGCTTCCGGTGGCCTCGGCTCGTACGCCACCCAGTTCGCGCTCAACGGCGGCGCCACCCCGGTGTGCGTGGTGTCCAGCCCGGAGAAGGCGGAGATCTGCCGCTCCATGGGCGCCGAACTGATCATCGACCGCAACGCGGAGGGGTACCAGTTCTGGAAGGACGAGGAGAACCAGGACCCCAAGGAGTGGAAGCGGTTCGGCAAGAAGATCCGCGAACTCACCGGCGGTGAGGACGTGGACATCGTGTTCGAGCACCCGGGCCGGGAGACCTTCGGGGCCTCGGTGTACGCCACCCGCAAGGGCGGAACCATCGTGACCTGCGCGTCCACCAGCGGATACATGCACCAGTACGACAATCGGTACCTGTGGATGAACCTGAAGCGGATCATCGGCTCGCACTTCGCCAACTACCGCGAGGCCTGGGAGGCGAACCGGCTGATCGCCAAGGGCAAGGTCCACCCGACCCTGTCCCGGGTCTACCCGCTCGACCAGGTCGGGCAGGCCGCCTACGACGTGCAGCGCAACCTGCACCAGGGCAAGGTCGGCGTGCTGGCGCTGGCCCCCGAGGAAGGGCTCGGCGTCCGGGATCAGGAGCTGCGCGCCCGCCATCTGAACGAAATCAACCGGTTCAGGGGCGTCTGATCCCGGCTCGGTTACCCGGGTTGCCGGATTCGGGCGGTACCGTATTGCCCATGGGACTCTCCGACGGCGATCTCGTCCCCCTCGGGACCGGATTCGACATCGTGAAACGCGGGTACAGCCGTACCCAGGTCGAGGAGCACCTCGAACGACTCGACGGCGACCTGCGCCTGCTGGCCGCCGATCGGGACGCCGCGGTTTCCCAGGCGACCGAGCTCGCCCGTCAGCTCGAGTCGGCGCGCGCGGACCTGGACGAGAAGAGCCAGCAGATCGATCGGCTCTCGCTGCCGCCGACCACGCTGGAAGGGCTCTCCGAGCGGCTGCAGCGGATGCTGCGGCTCGCCCAGGACGAGGCCGCGGAGACCAGGGCCCGCGCCGAGGCCGAGGCGGGCCACATCCGGGGCCGGGCGGAGGCGGACGCGAACGCGTTGCGGGCCCGCTATGAGCAGCTGATCGGTGAGCTGGACAAGCGGCGCGCGGACATGGAGGCTGAGCACCGCGGCGTGCTCGGCAAGGCGAACGCCGAGGCCGAGCAGATCGTCAAGGACGCGGAGACCGCGCGGCAAAAGGCCGATACCGAGGCCGAGGCGGCCCGGGTCCAGGTCGAGGAGGACTTCGAGATCGCCATGGCCTCCCGGCGCACCGAGGCGATGCGCGAGCTCGCCGAGTCCGAGGCCACCTCGAAGGCGGAGTCGGAGCGCCGGGTGCGCGAGGCGGGCGAGGAAGCCGCGAGCATCCGCGCCAAGGTGAACGAAGAGGTCACCGCGCTGCGTGCGAAGGTCGCGGAGGAACAGCGGGTCAGCAAGGCCGACGCCACCCAGCGCATCACCGAAGCAAACGAAGAAGCCGCCACGATCCGCAACCAGGTCAACGAAGAGGTCACCGCGCTGCGTGCGAAGGTCGCGGAGGAACAGCGGGTCAGCAAGGCCGACGCCACCCAGCGCATCACCGAAGCAAACGAAGAAGCCGCCACGATCCGCAACCAGGTCAACGAGGAAGTCACCGCGCTGCGCGCCCAGGTCGCCGAGGAACAGCGCGCGGGCCAGGCCGAGGCCGAGCAGCGGCTGCGCGAGGCCGATCAGGAGTGCAAGCAGCGCCTGGACGAGGCCACCAGCGAGGCCCACCGCAGGGTGGACGAGGCCACGACGGAGGCGAACAGCCGGATCGACCAGGCCAACGAACGCGTCGACGTGCTGCGCTCGGTGCGGGCCAAGGTCGCCGAGCAGCTGGCCTCGGCGCGGGAGCTGCTCGCCAGCTCCACGCCGTCGCTCGAGGAACTGCCCGCCGAACGCGGCGCGGGCGAAGACCCGGAGTTCGCCGATTTCACCGGCGCCACCGAAGCCGAGCAGCCGGAGAACGAACAGCTCGCCGAGGACAGCCAGGAGACCCACGAGGCCGAGGTGGAGGATCTGGAGCACGACCGCCCGACCGAGAGCCTGCCCGCCCCCGGGCACCTCGGCCAGCGCGGCGCCTGAGTACGGCGGTGCCCGAAGCGACAGAGTCCGAGAGAGACTCGCCGCCCTGGCTGGTGCGCACCGAACGGCTCGTGCTGCGCGCCCCGACCACGCGGGACCTCGCGGCCTGTGTGGCGGTGCACTGCGATCCGGAGGCCCATCGGCACACTCCGCGCGGACCGCGCACCGAGAAACAGGCGGGTGAACTGCTCGACATGCTCCTGCGCGACTGGTCCGAACACGGAATCGGCTACTGGGTGATCGAGCACGAGGACGAGCTCATCGGTTTCGGCGGGATCCGGCACGCGTGCGAGGACGGGGAACCGGTACTCAACGTCTACTACCGGTTCCTGCCGAAGGCCTGGGGGAAAGGATTCGCGCAGGAGATGGCCGGGGCCGCGCTCGACTACGCGCGGCGCGCGCTTCCCATGGTGCCGCCCTCGATCGTCACCGATCCGGACAACGCCGCCGCACTACGGCTGGCGCACCGGCTGGGGTTCGCCGAGCACCGCAAGCGGATCCGGGACGGGCACCTGGAGGTCATCCTGCGGCCTGCCGGTACGCGGCGACCGTCTCCTCGGCACACCGGCGCCAGGTGAACCCGGCCGCGTGATTGCGCCGCGCCATCCAGGTCCCGGGTTCCGGTTCGGCATCCAGCACCTCGGCCAGCGCCGCGCCGAGCGCTTCCGGTTCGCCATAGGGCACCAGGGTGGCGTGCCCGCCCGCGACCTCGCGCAGTGCGGGCACATCGGTGCACACCACGGGTACATTGCAGGCCAGCGCTTCCAGCACGGGAAGGCCGAAGCCCTCATCGCGAGAGGGAAGCACCAGCGCCGCGGCACCGGCGACCACACTGCGCAGGTCCACATCGGACAGATATCCGGTGCGCAGCACCCGGCCCTCAGTACCCGCCCGGTGCGGACCGGCGAGCACCAGCGGGGGCAGCTCCGGACGTGCGGCATGCGCGGCGATCAGATGCTCGATTCCCTTACGTGGCCCGTGATCCCCGACGTGCAGCAGGTACTGGGCGGGCAGCGCGAGCTTGCCGCGCAGCACCTCGGTCGGCGGGCGCGCGGCGAACCAGGCCGGGTCCACGCCGAGCGGGGTCACCCGCACCCGGTCCTCGGGCACCCCGAGCCGTGCCACGACCTGCTCGGCGACCGCCTTCGTCGGGGTACACACCACCGCGGCCAGTTCGGCGCCCTTGCGCACGAGCGCGGGCAGTCGGGAGTCCGCGGGCGGCAGATCCTCGGGGTGATCGAGGAAGGCGAGGTCGTGCACGGTGAGCACGCCACCGGCGGCCAGCGAGCGGGGCAGCACGAAATTGGTCCCGTGCACCACATCGGTTGGCCCGGCGAACAGTTCGATCGGTGGCATCCGCCCGCGTTCCCAGCAGCGGCGCAGCAACCGCGCCGAGACCGGCATCCCGCGCGCGGTGACCTCGTGCGGCAGCGCCGAACGCAGCCTGCGCCAGCCGCGCAGGGTGAAGGCGACCGCGCGCACCCGGACATCCGAGCGCGAGGCCAGTTCCTCGGCCAGCGCCGCCGTGTAGTGCCCGACACCGGTGCGGTTGCCGAGCAACGGGGTGCCGTCGAGCAGGACCCGGACGCGATCAGCTGCCACGGCGGCTCCGAACGTTCGAGGCGAGTTTGCGCACCCGGCCACCGGCCCGCCTGCCGAGTTCGCGCACCCCGCCCGCGGCGAGGTATTCGCGCACCAGGCCGATGTCCCGGAGCACCCCCTGCGCGAGGGTCGCCCGCGCGGGTTCGGTCAGCGGTGCCGCACCGGCGAGCCGGTCCGCGGCGGGTCGCGGGTTGCGGCAGAACGCCAGCAGCGGGGCGAGGGCGTGTTCCCAGGTGAACCGTTCCCGGACGGCGGCGATATTGCGCACGCAGTCCTCGGCGAAGGATTCGTCGTAGAGCACCGAGGCCAGCGCCGCCGCGAGCGCCTCGGCGTCCTCGGCGGGAACCACGGAACCCAATCGCTCGGCACGGACCAGATCGGCGAAGGAGTCCCCGTCGGTGGTCACGATCGGCAGCCCGGACCACAGGTAGTCGAGCACTCTGGTGCGGAACGCGAATTCGGTTTCCACGTGCTGGAAATGCGTCGTGACCCCGGCATCCGCGTCGAGCAGCCAGTTCTGCCGCTCGGTGTAGGGCACCCAGCCCTCGTTGAAGAAGACGTGTTTCCCGGTGAGGCCGCGCGAACCGGCAAGCTGCCTGGTGCGCACCGCGATCTCCATGTCCGGGACATCCGGATTGGGGTGGCGCATGCCCAGGAACACCAGCCGCACATCGGGGTGGTCGGCACGCAGCCGGTCCACCGCCCGGATCAGGGTGAGCGGATCGAACCAGGAATAGACCCCGCCCGCCCACAGGATCACCTTGTCCCGCTCCCCGATCGCGGGAAAGGCGTCCCGGATTCCCGGGCCGTTCCGGTGTGGCTGCGCGGCGGGCAGCCCGAACGGAACCTCCGCGATCAGTGAGCGCATCGTCGGATCGGTGTCGTAGATCCCCGGGCCGATCCGGCCGAGCGCGGCGAGATGCCCCAGCCAGAAATGCCGCTGCCGTTCCGAGGCGCAGAGGAAGAAGTCCCCGCGGCGCAACTGGATGTTGAGCACCTCGGTCACCCCGGCCACATCCGCGCCGCGTTGCGCCTCCGGGGCCTGCTTGCTCTGTTCGAGCAGTTCCAGATGCATCGGATCGTAGACATCGCAGACCAGGATCTTGCGGGAGTCCATGCGCGCGAGTTCGGGCACCATCTGCAGGGTGTGCCCCTGCAGCACCACCACATCCGCCCAGTCCACGTGCGCGTGCAGTTCCTTCGGCGTGCACGCGTGCACCTCGAAGCTCGCGTCCGGGGGCGCGTTGTTCGGGTTCACCGACACCAGCCGGACCGTGTGCTCGACCGAGAGCACTTCCGCGGTGTGCCAGGCCCGGATCGCGGGACCGGCCATCCGCTCGGCGACCGCGTCCCCGGTGAGCACCGCGATCCGGCGTGGACGGCCGAACACCTCACCGATCCCGAAGACCTCGGTGAGAATGTCGTGCGCGGCGAGGTAGCGCGGCAAGGGATAGGCCGGCTCCAGCGCCTTGCGCATCAGGGTGACCAGATCGGCATCGGTGCGGGTGCGCTCGCGCTGCTCGAGTTCACGGGATTCGCGCAGCCGCGGCAGCAGCTCCACGAACTGGTCGATGGCGAACACCCCGGCCATCGTGGGGCGCGGCACCGAGAGCAGCGGGGCTTCCTCGCCCGCCCGGTTCATCTCCAGCTGCGTGGCATCGAGGTCACCGCGCGCGGTCGCCCGGCGCACCGCGAGCGCGAGCGCGGCGGGCAGCACCCTGGCCAGCGTCTCGTCCTCGAGGTTCTTGTACAGCGCGCACAGCGCGTTGCGCTCGAGCAGGTACAGCTCGCGTGCGGAGTCCTTGCCGTCCACATCGGAGACCGCGGCGTGGTGCCGGTGGTAGGCCACCGATCCGGGTTCGAAGCGGAACCGCCAGCCGCGGTTGTTCAGCCGCCAGCCGAGGTCCACGTCCTCGTAGAACATGAAGAACCGTTCGTCGAAACCCTCGAGCTCGGCGAACAGGCCCGCGCGCACGAACATCGCCGCCCCGGTGCCGAACAGCACATCGCGCGCGGTGTCCCGTTCCGGGGCGTCCGGCCGGCCGCCGCCGTGCGAGTACCCCATGCCGAACCAGGTGAGCCCGGCGTCGGTGAAGTCCACCCGCTCGCCGTCCCAGTCGAGCACCTTGCTCGCCACCGCGCCGATCCCCGGCTGGGTGGCGAGCACCTCGACCGCGGCGCTGACCCAGCGCGGATGCGGGCGGGCATCGGAGTTGAGGAACGCCAGCACCGAACCGTTCGCGCGCCGCGCGCCGAGATTGCAGCCGCCGGCGAACCCGGTGTTCTGCGGGGATTCGATGAGCGTCACCCGCTCGCCGAGCGCCGCGCGGATCCGTTCCGCACTGCCGTCCCCGGATGCGTTGTCCACGCAGATCAGCTCGAGCAGCTCGGCCGGGTAGTCCAGCTCGGCGGCGAGCGCGCGCAGACACGTGATGGTGTGCTCGGCGCCGCGATAGTTCACCACGACAACCGAGACGAGTGGCAGTACAGCGTCAGTCAATGCGATCCCCTCGGGCGTCCGCGCCGATCCTAGCCAAAGCACCGGAGCTCGCCGCGCGCCACACCCGGACCCGCCCGCGGCGCGCGATCCGGCCGACCGCCCTGCGCTCGGCGAGCAACCGCGGCGTGGCGAGCAGTAGTTCCCCGAGCACCCGCAGCCGCAGCCGCACCGCGAAGTTCGGGGTCACCGGGAGCCCGGGCTTGAGCAGCAGCAGGGCGAACTTCGCCAGCTGCGCGCCGACGACCGGGGCCGGGGCACAGCGGGCGAGCATGAACAGCCGGTTGCGCTCGTTCCAGTGGTGGAACCGCCAGGAACCCGGCCGGGTCGATGCGCCGTGCCGGTGCCGGGCACGCGCCCCGTTCGCGTGCCGGATCCCGTACCCGGCAAGGCGCAGCCGCCACGCCGTGTCGGTGTCCTCGTAGTAGCAGAAGAACTCCGCGGGCACCCCGCCGACCGCGCGCAGTGCCCCGGTGCGCAGCAGCACCGCACCACCGCAGAACCCGAACGGCTCCGCCGCCTCGGTGAGGTCCCGCCCGTACCCGTCCGGGTCCAGCGCCGTGCCCGCCGAGGTGACCGCTCCCCCGGCGTCCACGAGCACCGAAGAGACCGCGGCGGCATCGGGATGGGCGTCCAGTTCGTCCTCGAGCGCGGTGAGCCAGCCCGGTTCGGGGGCGGCGTCGTCGTTGAGCCAGGCGAGGTATTCGGTGCGCACCTGCCCGAGCGCGGCCGCGATCCCGCCGGCGTAGCCGGAGTTCACCGGCAGCCGCAGTACCTCCTGCCCGGCGAGCAGTTCCGCGGTGCCGTCGTCCGAGGCGTTGTCCACCACGAGCGTCCGATGTGGACGTTCCTGGGCGGCGAGGGCGGCCAGGCAGTCCCGGACGTGGTCGCGCCCGCGCCAGGTCACCACCACCACGGTCGTCCGGGTCCGCATAGGGTGCCATTGTGCCTGAGCTCGTCCTGCTTGCCGATCAGCTGCTCGCCCCGGTCCCCGGCGGCACCGGGCGCTACACGCGCGAGCTCGGGGCGGCACTGGCCGCGACGGCGCCACCCGGGTGGACGGTGCGCTCGGTGGTGCCGCGCTGCGCGGATCCCGCGGTGGCCGCGATCGAAGGGGTCGCGGGCCCGGGCATGCTCGCTTTGCCCCGCAGGGCCCTGATCGCGGCCTGGGAGCGGCGGATCCCGCTGTGGCCGGGCGGCGATTCGGTGCACGCCCCCACCCCGCTCGCCCCGCCCGCGCGACGCGGCAAGGGGCTGGTGGTGACGGTGCACGACACCGTCCCGTTCACCCATCCGGACACGCTGACCCCGCGCGGTGCGCGCTGGCATCGGAAGGCGATCGCGCAGGCGGCGCGCGCGGCGGACACGATCCTGGTGCCCACCGCCGCGGTCGGCGCGCAGCTGCGCCCGCGGATCGGCGGCGCACCGCTCACCGTGGTCGGCCACGGCAGGACCACGGCACTCGAGAAGCCACCCGAGGACGCCGGAGCCATCGCGGCGCGGTTGCGGCTGCCACCCGAATACCTGCTGATGATCGGCACCGTGGAACCGCGCAAGGGCGCCGAGGTGCTGCTGCGCGCGCTCGCCGAACCGGGTGCGCCCACGCTGCCGCTGGTGCTAGCCGGGCCCCGCGGCTGGGGGCAGGTCGAACCGGATCGGCTCGCCGCCGGGCTCGGGCTGCCCGCCCCGCTGGAACTCGGCGCGGTCACCGATGCCGAACTGGCCACCGTGCTGCACCGGGCCGCCGCCCTGGTGGCGCCGAGCCGTTCGGAGGGGTTCGGCCTCCCGGTGCTCGAGGCGATGGCCGCCGAGGTCCCCGTGGTGCATTCGAACGCGCCCGCCCTCGTCGAACTCGCGAACGGCACCGGGCTCGGTTTCCCGGTCGGCGATGCCCGCGCCCTGGCCGCCGTACTACGCGATGTGTTCGAGAACACGGCGGCCACCGCGGCCAGGGTCACCGCGGCCAGGGCCCGCGCGAAGGCGTTCACCTGGGCGGATTCCGCGGCACGGGTGTGGGCCGCGCACCTGGAGGCGCATCACGTTCGGTGCCCGCGGTGAGAGAATCTCGCCGTAGCCGACCACCGAGGGTTGTCCACGTCGTACCCTGCTGCACGTGACGGTGTCAGATCCACGTGTGCTCATCGACGCCACCGCGGTCCCCGCTGATCGAGGTGGCGTCGGCCGTTATGTGGATTCCCTCGTCGCCGCACTGGACGCGGACGGTGCCCGGCTCGCCGTCGTCTGCCAGCCGCGGGACACCGAGCTCTACGCCGGCCTCGCCCCGCACGCCGAGGTGGTCACCGCGGCCGAGTCGGTCGCGACGCGCACCGCCCGGCTGGTGTGGGAGCAGATGCAGCTGCCCAGGCTGGTGCGCTCGCTCGGCGCGGAGGTGCTGCACTCCCCGCACTACACGATGCCGCTGGCCAAACAGGCCGCCTCGGTGGTGACCATTCACGACGCGACCTTCTTCACCGGCGCCGCGATGCACTCCACGGTCAAGGCGATGTTCTTCCGCACCTGGACCCGCCGTTCGCTGGCCGCCGCCGAACTGTGCGTGGTGCCCTCGGAGGCGACGGCGAACGAGCTGGTCCAGGTCGCCGGGGCGAACCGGGAGATGCTGCCGGTGAGCCCGCACGGGGTGGACACCGCGACCTTCCACCCGCCGTCCCCGGAGGAGGTCGCCGAGGTCCGTGCGCTGCTCGATCTCGGGGACGCCGAGTTCATCGCGTTCCTCGGCGCGCTCGAACCGCGCAAGAACGTGCCCGCGCTCATCCGCGGGTTCACCGAGGCGAGCGCGCATCGCGCGGAACCGCCGGTGCTGGTGCTCGCCGGGCAGCCGGGGTGGGACGGACAGGTCGAGCGGGCGCTGGCCTCGGTGCCGCGGCGGCTGCGGGTCCTGCGCGCCGGTTACCTGCCGCTGGACCTGCTCTCCGGATTCCTCGGCGGGGCGGGCATCGTGGCCTATCCGAGTTTCGGTGAGGGCTTCGGTCTTCCCGTGCTCGAGGCGATGAGCTGCGGCGGCTGCGTGCTCACCACCGACCGGCTGGCGATCGGCGAGGTCGGCGGGGACGCGGTGCACTACCGGGGAGTCGGCGCCGGAGACATCGCGGCCGGCCTGGACGAGCTGCTCGACGATCCCTCCCAGCGCGCCCAGCTCGGTGCGGCCGCGCAGCGAAGAGCCAAGGAGTTCTCCTGGGCGACGGCGGCCGTGCAGCACCGCGAGGCCTACGCGCGCGCCGCCGCCCGCTACCGCCGACGGTGACCGGCGCACGGCTGCGCGACGAGTTCGGGCACAATAACCAGCCGTGAACGGCTCTCAGAGTACGTCTGAGAGCTCTCGTCCGTCGCGAGCGGGAGTCAGCGTGGATGCATCGCCAGGCGGAGGAATGAGCCGTAGCGGGGCTCTACGGCGATTGACGACAACGAAGCGAGGCGCCGCGCTGGCCCCGCGCAGTAGGACATGGAGTTCTCAGATGTGCTCTCGGTATCGCGACCAGTACGGCGAGGAACTCGCCGTTGTCACGGTGACCTACTCGCCGGGCGAAACCCTCGACGCGATGTGCGAATCGGTGAGCAAGGCGACCGAACGCGAAGTGCGGATCATCGTCGCGGACAACGGGTCCACCGACGGCGCACCGGAAAAGGTGGCCGCGGCGCGGGACAACGTGACGCTGGTGCCGACCGGGAGCAACCTCGGCTACGGCGGCGGAATGAACCGCGGAGTCGCCGAACTCGGCACGGAATACGGCTGGGTGGTCATCTGCAACGCCGACCTCTTCTTCGCCGAGGGCAGCATCGACGAACTGCTCGCCGCGACCGAGCGCTGGCCACGCGGCGGCGCCTTCGGCCCGCTGGTGCGCGAGGTGGACGGCAGCGTCTATCCCTCGGCCCGGCTGCAGCCCTCGCTGTGGCGTGGCACGCTGCACGCGGCGCTCGGCGCGGTGTGGCCGAGCAACCCCGCCAGCCGGGGTTACCGGCAATCCGACACGGCGGTGACCGAGCGGAACGCGGGGTGGCTTTCCGGTTCCTGCATGCTGCTGCGCCGCGAGGCGTTCGAGCAGATCGGCGGATTCGACACCCGGTATTTCATGTACTTCGAGGATGTGGATCTCGGCGACCGGCTCACCTGCGCGGGCTGGCTGAACGTCTACGTGCCCAGCGCGGAGATCACCCACATCGGCGGGCACTCCACCAAACAGGCATCGGCGCGCATGGTGCGGGCCCACCACGACAGCGCCTACCGCTACCTCGCCGACCGGCACCCCGGTCCGCGCTGGCTACCGCTGCGCCTGGTGATCAAGGCAGGACTCGCGGCCCGCGCGGCCCTGCAGATCCGCGCGGAACGATAACTCGTTCGAACAGCTGTCAGTCCAAACCGGAGAGACGGTCGGAAAGCGAGCGCGGCTTCTTCGGCTGCTGTGCCACGGTCGGGATGAGCCCGCCGAGGTCGGTGGTGGGCTCATCCTCGGCGACCCGCTGCTCGGCGCGCGGTGCCGCGGCCTGCGGGCGGTGCACAGGCTGGGTGGCGCCTTCGCGCACCGGCTGGGTGGTCTCCTCGCCCTCGTGCGGCGCACCCGGTGCGGGAATCGACTGGGTGTCCTGTTCCTCGACCCTGCGCTGTGCCTCTTCCACGACCGAACGGCGGATTCTGGAGGTCGCGGAGGCATCCATCGGGGAGGTGGCATTGATGGGGGTGACGACACCGCGCCGCAGAGCACTGGCGCGTTCGAGCACCGCATCCGCCCGATCGCGGGGGTCCATGGCGACCTCCCTTTTCACGCCGCGCATGCTGACGGCGATACGGTTGACTCCTCTGCACAAAGCGTATCGCCACCAGGGCCCGGTGTCAGGACAAGGAGCGGAATTCGGCATGTCGTCAGGGACAACCGTCAGTGACGTCGACGCGGTCGTGCTCGTCGGCGGCAAGGGCACCCGGTTGCGGCCGCTCACCCTCGCCACTCCGAAACCGATGCTGCCGACCGCGGGGGTGCCGTTCCTGCGCCATCTGCTCTCCCGCATCGCCGCGGCCGGGGTGCGCCACGTGGTGCTCGGCACCTCCTACAAGGCCGAGGTGTTCACCGAGTACTTCGGTGACGGCGAGGAACTGGGTATCGAGCTGGAGTACGTGGTCGAGTCCGAGCCGCTGGACACCGCGGGCGCCATCCGCAATGTCGCCGATCGCTTGCGGCACAAGGATGTGCTCGTGTTCAACGGGGACATCCTCTCCGGGGTGGATCCGCGCGCGGTACTCGCCACGCACCGGGAGAATTCCGCGGACGCGACACTGCATCTGGTGAAGGTGCACGATCCGCGCCCGTTCGGCTGTGTGCCCACCGACGACGAGGGCTGGGTGACCGCGTTCCTGGAGAAGTCCGCCGATCCGCCCACCGATCAGATCAACGCGGGCTGTTACGCGTTCCGCCGCGAGGTGATCGAGGACATCCCGGCGGGGCGGCGGGTCTCGGTGGAGCGCGAGACCTTTCCCGGGCTGCTCTCCTCGGGTGCCCGGGTGCACGGTCACGTGGATTCCTCCTACTGGCTGGATCTCGGTACGCCCTCGGCATTCGTGCAGGGCTCGGTGGACCTGGCGACCGGGCTCGCCCCGTCCGCCGCACTGCCCTCCGCACCCGGCGAGGCGATCCTGCTCGAGGACGCGGTGGTGTACGGCACGGTCACCGGTGGCTCCACGATCGGGGCACGCACCGAGATCGGCGCCGAAGCCCAGGTGACCGCTTCGGTGGTGTTCGACGACACCCAGGTCGGTGCCGGGGCGCTGGTGCGCCGTTCGGTGATCGGCGCGGGTGCGCGGATCGGCACCGGTGCGGTGCTCGACGGGGCGGTCATCGGGGACGGCGCCGAGGTGGGCCCGAACTGCGAACTGCTCTGCGGGGCGCGGGTGTGGCCGGGCGTGCATCTTCCGGAAACGGGGATCCGGTTCTCCAGTGACGAGTGAGCGCCGCTGGCGGCCGGGGTACCCGCTCGATGTGCACGCGGTGCTCGCCCCGCTGCGCAGGGGAGCCGGGGATCCGGCGTTCCGCACCGAACCGGCCGGGGAGGTGCTGCTGGCCCGCAACACCCCGCACGGCCCGGCACTGCAACGGATCGCGCAGGCCGGTGGCGAGGTCGCGGTACGGGCGAGCGGGCCGGGCGCGGACTGGTGCCTGGAGACGGTGCCCGCGCTGCTCGGCGCGGGCGATGACGATTCGGCGTTCACCGCGCACCACGGTCCGGTCGCCGAGGCGCGGAAACGGTTGCCCGGGCTGCGGCTCGGCGCCACCGGGCACCTCTGGGATGTGCTGCTCGCCGCGATCCTCGAGCAGCTGGTGACCGGGTACGAGGCGCGCCGTTCCTGGCGGGAGCTCGCCCGCGGGCACGGCACCCCGCTCGGCGAGCGGATGCACACTGCCCCCGCCCCGGCCACCGTGCGCGGGCTGCGCGACTGGGAATGGCACCGCTGCGGGGTGGACGGGGCGCGACGCCGCGCCATCCAGCGCGCGGCCGTGGTCGCCGACCGGCTGGAGCAGGCGGTGCGGTTGCGCGGCGCCCCCGGGAGGGCGCTGTTGTGCAAGGTTCCCGGGATCGGAGTGTGGACCGCGGCCGAGGTCGCCCAGCGTGCCTGGGGCGATCCGGACGCGGTGAGCTTCGGGGACTTCCACATTCCGAACGTGATCGGGCACGCCCTGCTCGGGCACGATCTGGACGACGACGGCCTCGCCGAGCTGCTCGAACCGTATGCCCCGCAGCGCCATCGGGTGGTGCGCTACCTCGAGGCCGCCGGGTGGCGACGCCCCCGCTTCGGTCCGCGCAGTCCGGCGCGCAACTACCGTGATCGCTGATGGACATCGAATACCGGTGGCGGGACACGGTCACCGGACCCGAGCTCGTGGAACTGACCCTCGCGCACGGCGGGAACGCCGAAACCGGCTGGTGGGAGCGGATCCGCCCGCACAGCCTCGGCTGGGTGAGCGGGCGTACCGGGCCGGGCCGCCTCGTCGGTTTCGTGAACGTGGCCTGGGACGGCGGTGATCACGCCTTCCTGCTGGACACCAAGACCCATCCGGAGCACCAGCATCGGGGGATCGGCACCGCGCTGTGCGGGCACGCGGCCCAGGGCGCGCACCGGGCCGGCTGCACGTGGCTGCACGTGGACTTCCGCGCCGAACTCGGCTCGTTCTACTTCGACTCCTGCGGGTTCACCCCGACGAGCGCGGGGCTGATCGATCTGACCCAGTTCCGGGTGTGAGTTCCGCGCAAAGCACAATGGGCCGGATGGAGGAACAAACCGAGCACGTCGCGTTCGATGAGATCGGCGAGCGCTACGACGAAGCATTCACCCAGCGCTCGGCTCAGATCGCGGCGGGGGCCTGGCTCACCGACCGCACTGGTCCTCGCTCCCGGGTGCTCGACCTCGGCTGCGGCAGCGGTTGGCCGACCGCGCAGCAGCTCGCCGAGGGTGGACTGGACATCGTCGGCGTGGACACCTCCGCACGCATGCTGGAGAAGGCCCGCGAACGGGTGCCCTCCGGCGAGTTCGTCCACGCCGATATGCGCGAACTGCCCGAGGACATCGGCCGTTTCGACGCGGTGACCGCCTTCTTCTCCCTGCTCATGCTGCCGCGCGCGGACATCGACCGGGTGCTGGCCACGGTGCGCTCGCTGCTGCACCCGGGCGCCCCGTTCGCGCTCGGCATGGTGGACGGCGACCTGGACGACGCCCCCGGCGAGTTCTTCGGGGTCCAGGTCCGGTTCAGCGCCTACCCCGAGGACGAACTGATCGCCGTGGTGCGCCGAGCCGGGTTCACCGTGGAAACCGTGCAGCGCCAGGAGATCGAGCTCAGCCCCGGCGAGTTCGAGGACCAGCTGTATCTGTACGCGGTGGCCGAATGACCCACGTCTGCTTCGTGTGCACCGGCAACATCTGCCGGTCCCCGATGGCCGAGTCGGTGCTGCGCGCGAAGCTCGCCGAGGAGGGCATCGAGGGCGTCACGGTCAGCAGCGCGGGTATCGGGCCCTGGCACGCGGGTGAGCCGATGGACGAACGGGCCGCGGCCGTGCTCGCCGAGGCCGGATACGACGACGAGCACCGGGCGGCTCAGGTCAACCCGAACCACATCGAGGCCGATCTCCTGCTCGCCATGGATTCCGGGCACCGCCGCGCGCTGCTGCGGGCCACCGATCCGGGGCGGGTGCGGCTGTTCCGCAGCTTCGACCCGCTTGCCGGGGAAACCGCCGCCGAGGTGCCCGATCCCTACTACGGCGGCGAGCACGGATTCACCGAACTGCTCGCGTGCATCGAGCGCTGCATGCCAGGCTTGCTGGAGTGGATCAGGACGGCGTGAACATCCAGGCCCTGCTCGGTGAGCGCTACGCGAACGGGCGCGGGGCCGGCGAGCTGCGGCTTCCCGATGGCCGGCTCGCGGTCGCGAAACGGGCGCACGCGCGCGGGGCGAGCCTGGTCGAGGCTGCCGGGCTGGACTGGCTGCGTTCCTCCGGAACGGTCCGGGTGCCCGAGGTGTACGCGGCCGACGAACAGTGGCTGCTCACCGAGCGGATCACGGCGGGTTCGGCGGGTGCGCCCGCCGAGTTCGGCGCGGCACTGGCCGGGCTGCACGCCAGCGGGGCGCCCGCGTTCGGAGCCGTGGCCAGTGCGCAGGAACTCGGTGGGTGGGTCGGCACCGCCCCGCTGCCGCTCGCGGAATCCGATTCCTGGGCGCGGTGGTACGCCGAGCACCGGGTGCTGTTCTACCTGCGCATGGCCGCGGACCAGGGCAGCATCGATGCCGAGGGCGCCCGGCTGATCGAACGGGTGACCGAGCGGCTTCCCGAACTCGGCGGCCCGCCCGAACCGCCCGCCCGGTTGCACGGGGACCTGTGGAACGGCAATGTGCTCTGGGACGGCGCCGGGCAGGCCTGGCTGATCGACCCGAGCGCGCACGGCGGGCACCGGGAAACCGACCTGGCGATGCTCGCCCTGTTCGGCTGCCCGCGGTTGCCCGAGATCCTGGACGGGTACACCGATCGGTGGCCGCTCGCGGACGGCTGGCGCGAGCGGATCCCGCTGCACCAGTTGTTCCCGCTGCTCGTGCACACCGTGCTGTTCGGCGGTGGGTACGCCGGATCGGCCCGCAGGGCGGCACTGGCCGCACTGCGAATCGGCTGAGGGGCTACCGTGAAAGGGTGCGGTTGCGGTTTCTGCTTCGCCCCGGATGGCTGGCCACGGTACTCGGCGTACTCGTGTTCGCCGGCGCGTGCTTCTGGATCCTCTCCCCGTGGCAGTTCGGCCGCAATTCCGAGCGCGAACAGCAGAACGCCGCCATCACCAGGGCTCTCGATTCCGATCCGGTCGCGCTGAGCTCGCTGCACGGGGACCCGCAGAGCAATGCCTGGCGCGCGGTCACCGTGCGCGGGCACTACCTGCCCGGTGAAGAGGTACTGGCCAGGCTGCGTTCGGTGGACGGGGATCCCGCCTACGAGGTGCTCACCCCGTTCCGCCCGGACGGCGGCGCCCCGCTGCTGATCAACCGCGGCTACGTCAAGCAGGAGAACGGCAAACCCCCGGCCTATCCCGCCGCACCCGGTGGCGCGGTCACGGTCACCGCGCGGGTGCATCCGGACGAGACCGGGGAACGCAGCGGGCAGACCATGCGCGCGGACGGGCGCACCCAGGTCTACGCGGTCAACTCGGGCACCGTCGGCAAGACCACCGGGGTCGCACTGCGCTCCGGTTCCTATACCCTCACCGAGGACCAGCCGGGTGTGCTCGGCGTGATACCGCTCCCCCAGCGCGATTCCGGGCCGTTCCTCTCCTACGCCCTGCAGTGGATCGCGTTCGGCGCGATGGCCCTGTGCGGGCTCGGCTACTTCACCTGGCGCGAGCTCAAACCGGGCGGCGCGCTCTCCCCGGAGCGGCGGGCCCAGCGCGCTCAGGACGGTCAGCGCGGCCGCCCGCACGGGCGCAAGGCGGTGGCCGCCGCCATCGCCGAGGAGGAACGGGCCGAGGAGCTGTCCTCGCGCTGATTCAGTGGGCGCGCCTGCCCACGGCGAGCCCCAGCAGCCCGCACAGCGCGGCGGCGGCCCAGCCGGTCACCCTGGACAGTTCCACCGCGCGGGTCACGTGCCCGGCATCCGGGTTGCGGCCGTCCCCGAGCACCGGGCGGTCCTCCACGCCGTGCCGGTACACGGTTCGCCCGCCGAGCCGAATCTGCAGCGCCCCGGCGAAGGCGGCCTCGACCTGGCCCGCGTTCGGGCTCGGATGCGCGCCCGCGTCCAGGCGCCAGGCGCGCAACGCCGAAGCCGAGGAGCCGCCGACCACCGGCGCGCAGAACGCGGTCAGCGCGGCGGCGAGCCGGGCCGGGATCAGGTTCGCCACATCGTCGGCGCGCGCGGCGACCATGCCGAACCGCCGGTAGCGCTCGCTGCGGTGCCCGATCATCGCGTCCAGGGTGTTCACCGCGCGGTAGGCGAGCAGCCCGGGGATCCCGGCGACCGCGCCCCAGAACAGTGGGGCGACCACGGCATCGGAGGTGTTCTCCGCGACGGATTCCACGGTGGCACGGGCGAGCTCGGTGCCGTCGAGCAGCTCCGGATCGCGTCCGCACAGGTGCGGCAGCCGGGCGCGGGCGGCCTCGATCTCCCCCGCGTCGAGCGAGCGGCCCATGGCGGTGCCCTCGGCGGCGAGCGTGGAACCGCCGACCGTGGCCCAGGTGGCCGCCGCGGTGCCGAGCACGCGCAGCAGCGGGTGCCGCTTGCCCAGTCGTTCGGTGAGCAGGCCGATACCGGCGGCACCGCCGAGGAGCACGAGCGTGTGCGCCGCGCCGGGAAGCACGCTGTCCCGGTAGGTCAGCCGCTCGGTCTTCGCCGCGGCCGTACCGAACAGCGCGACCGGATGGCCGCGCCGCGGATCCGCGAGCACCTCGTCCACGGCGACGCCGAGCACGATCCCGAACGCACGCGCCATGCTCACAGCAAATCCTCGCCTCGTCTAGCCGCAACCCTGGTCGCGCGCAGCCTACCGGGAGATGATCAGCACCGGCCCGGCGCTCTCGGTGTGAAAGTTAACAACCATGCTGCGAAATGCTCAGGGCACCGGAACCCGGATCACGTCGGTGTGTTCCCCGAGCGCATCCAGGATCGCCTCGTCCACCTCGCCCGCGATGAGCACGTGGTCGAAGTCCACGACCGGGGTGAACCGGTGCAGGGCGGTCCTTCCCACCTTGCTCCCGTCCATGAGCAGGATCCTCAGCGAGGCCGATGCCATGAGCGCGCGCTTGACCAGGACGATCTCCTGCTCCTGGTGGAAGGTCATCGACTCGGTCATCGCGGAGGTGGACTGGAACATCACGTCCAGGGAAAGCCGCCCGATCGCCTCCTGACAGGACAGCCCGATGAACGAGTCGTGGGTGCGCGAGTACTCCCCGCCGAGCCCGAGCAGCCGCACATCCTCGGCCTCGCGGAACACCTCGATCGCGCGCAGATAGTTCGTGGCGACGGTGAGCGGGCCGACGTCCACGAGCAGCCTGGCGAGCGCGAGCACGGTCGTGGAATCGTCCAGGATCACCGACATTCCCGGGTGCACGAACCGCAGCGCGGCCTTGGCGAGCGCCTCCTTCTCCTGGACCGCTGCGTGCATCCGGAAATCCGAACTGCTCTCGAAAACCGTGGAGGGCTGCGCGGAGACCCCGCCGTGGTACTTGCGCAGCACCCCGCGCACGACGAGCTCGTCGATATCGCGGTGCACCGTCATCAGGCTCACCGCGGTGAGCCCGGCCAGATCCGCGGCGGAGGCGAACCCGTTGGTGACGACGTGGTCCACGATGGTGCGCTGGCGCGACTGCCGTGCCGTCTGGCGTGACTTCCCACTCATGCGGCCATCGTGCACCATCCGGGCGCCGACATCCGTCATAACCGGGATTATTAACATCTAAAACGTGACTATTAACGTCGGCAGAGTTATATTCGACGTGCCGGGTAGGGTCGGATTTGACCGGAGGAGTACATGTCCAACGCCAGTCCCCCGTCGGCCGCGACGGCGGTCGTCTTCGACATGGACGGGGTGATCGTGGAGAGCGAACACCTCTGGGAAGAACTGTGGACGGCGTTCGCCGCCGAGCGCGGGGCGGACTGGGGAAGCGAACAGACCAGGGCGGTGCAGGGCATGAGCGCCCCGGAATGGGCGCGCTACCTCGCCGACTTCGCCGGAACAGGGGAATCCGCGGAGGCCACCGAGAAAGCCGTGGTCGACGGCATGGTCCGGGCACTCGGGCAGGGCCGGATCGATCCGCTCGACGGGGCACCCGAGATGGTGCGCGAGGTCAGCGCCAGTGTCCCGATCGCGATGGCCTCCTCCGCGCCGCGCCGGGTGATCGACGCGGTGCTCGCACACCACGGCCTGCTCGCGCACTTCACCGCGACCGTGTCCAGCGCCGAGGTGCCGCGCGGGAAACCGAACCCGGACGTCTACCTGGCCGCGGCGCGCAGACTCGGCGCGGATCCGGAGCGCTGCCTCGCGGTCGAGGACTCCAGCAACGGGCTGCGCGCCGCCGCCGCCGCGGGCATGCGCGTGGTCGCGCTGCCCAATCCCACCTATCCACCGGCCGCGGACGCGCTGGACAAAGCGGTGTTCGCCGCGAAGGACCTCTATCAGGTGCGCGATTACCTGGTGCGCGGGCTGAGCACGAAGGAGAACCGCTGATGGCCAAGATCCTCGCCGCGGGTGACGGGTTCGTCGCCCCGGAACTGTTCGTCGACGCGCTGCGCCACGAACAGACACTGGGCGGCGAACAGACCGGGACCGAACTGGAGTTCCGCACCCTGCGCGCACCGTGGCCGCACGAACCGTTCGGCACGATCGGCACCGTGGACGAGGCCAGCGGATCCGAGCCGGAACTGATCGCCGCGCTCGACGGGGTCTCGGTCACGCTGACCCAGATGGCCCCGTTCACCGATACGGTGCTCGCCGCCGCACCGGAGCTGAAGTTCATCGGCGTGTGCCGGGGTGGTCCGGTGAACGTGGACCTCCCCGCGGCCACTGCCCGCGGGGTGCTCGTCGGGTTCGCCCCCGGCCGCAATGCCGCGGCCGCCGCGGAGTTCGCGATCGGGCTAATGCTCGCCGCGCTGCGCCGGATCCCGGCCGGCGACGGGGAACTCAAGCAGGGCACCTGGCGCGGGGACTACTACGCCTACCCGAACGCGGGCATCGAACTGGACCGGACCACGGTCGGCCTCGTCGGCTACGGCGCGATCGGGCGCATCGTGGCGCGGGTGCTGCGGGCCTTCGGATCCCGGGTGCTCGTCGCGGATCCGTACGCGGACGCGGCAGCGCTGCACACGGACGGCGTCGAGCTGGTGGACCTGGAAACCTTGCTGCGCAACAGTTCCGTGCTGAGCCTGCACGCACGGCTCACCGAGGAGACCCGGCATCTGATCGGGCGCGAGCAGCTCGAGCTGCTCCCCGAGGGCGCGGTGCTGGTGAACTCGGCGCGCGGTGGACTACTGGACTACGAACCGCTCCCCAGCCTGCTGCACAGCGGGAAACTCGGTGCGCTCGCCCTGGATGTGTACGACATCGAGCCGCCGCCCGCCGACTGGCCGCTGTACTCGGCGCCGAACGTGATCACCACGCCGCACCTGGCCGGGGCCACGCGGCAGACCGCCCACCGGGCCGCGCACATCGTCGCGCGCGACGCGGCCCGCTTCCTGCGTGGCGAGCGTCCTGAGCACCTCGCCAATCCGGATGTGCTCGCCCGATGAGGGTTCGCGGCAAGGAGGCTGCGCGATGATCCTCGGCGTCGACATCGGAACGTCCATGACGAAGGCGTTCCTGCTTGACCGCGCGGGGAAAGCGGTTGTCACGCACACCAAACCCAGCACGCTGAACGTGCTGGAACACGGGCATGTGGAGCAGGATTTCGAGGAGGTACTGACCAGTGCGGTCGAGGTGATCCGGGCGACCGCGGCCGAGGCGCCCGCTCCGGTCACCGCGCTCGCACTCACCGGTCAGGGCGACGGGCTCTGGCTGCGCGACGCCGATGGCGCCGCGGTCGGGCCCGCGATCTCCTGGCTGGACGGGCGGGCGAACCCGACCCTGGAACGCTGGCGCGCGGACGGCACGGTGCGCGCGGTGCACCGGCTGACCGGTTCCGGGATGTTCCCGGGCAGCGCGGGACCGCTGCTGGCCCATCTCGCCAAGCACGAACCCGAACGCCTCGAGCGCGCCGCCGTCGCCGGGTACTGCCTCGACTGGGTGGTGCAGCGGCTGACCGGAGCGGTGACCGTGGACGCCTCCGATGCCTCGCTGCCGTTCCTGCACGTGCCGAGCCGCTCCTACTCCGCCGAGGCCATCGAGGCGTGCGGGCTCGGCGACTACCGGCGGCTGCTGATCGATCCCGCCCCGCGCGGCACCCTGTTCTCGCTGACCAGGGAAGCGGCCACGGCGCTCGGGCTGCCCTCGGGGCTCCCGGTCTCCGCCGGTCCGTTCGACCTGCCGGCCTGCTCGCTCGGCGCCGGGGTGAACGCGCCGGGCGACGGGACCATCGTGGTCGGCACCACGCTCGGCGCCGAGGTATTGACCGACCGGGTGGACCTCGATCCCGAGAGCGAACCCGCGGGCATGTGGATCGCGCTGCCGAGCCAGCCGAACGACGGGCAGTATCTGCGCGCGATGCCCTCCATGGTCGGCACCGCGAGCCTGGACTGGGTGCTGCGGATGGTCGGCGCGGACACCGGCGAACTCGACGCGCTGCTGGAGGCCAGCCCATCGGGAGCGAACGGGGTCTCGGCGCTGTCCTTCCTCTCCCCCGCGGGCGAACGCGCCCCGTTCGTGGCTCCCGCGGCACGCGGCCAGTTCACCGGGCTGCGCATCGACACCAGCCGCGCGGATCTGGTGCGCGCGCTGTGCGAGGGTCTCGCCTACGCGGCACGGCACAGCATCGAGGCGGCCGGGCTCACCGGGGAACTGTCCGCCTGTGGCGGCGGGATGCGCTCGCGGGCCTGGCGGCAGATCTTCGTGGACGTGCTCGGCAGGGATGTGCACATCCCCAACGAGGCCGGGGTCGGCGCCCGGGGTGCCGCGCTCACCGCATGGGACAGTGTCGGTGCACCGGTCGATCGGGAGATCTGGCGCGCCGACCGTACGGTGATCCGCCCGGACGAGCGGGCGATGACGTTCTACGAAAAGGGTTTCCGGCACTACCTGGACAGCGTCGAACACGCCCGGCCCACCTGGAAGGAGTCCTGAATGGACACGAGCGAACACATCGTCGCGGTGTGTCTGCGGATGCTCGAGGAGCGACTGGTCATCGGCACCTCGGGCAATGTCTCGGTGCGCGAGGGCGAGCGCATCCACATCACCCCGACCGGAGTGGACTACCGGAGCCTGAAACCCGAGGATATTCCGGTGGTGGACCCGCAAGGCGTGCAGCTGCAGGGAAAGCTCGCGCCCACCAGTGAACTTCCGCTGCATCTCGCGGTGTACGCGGCGCGCCCGGACGCCTCGGCGATCGTGCACACGCACGCCCTGCACGCCACCGCGGTGTCCACGCTGTGCGAGACGGTGCCCGCGATCCACTACATGCTCGCCACCAGCGGGACCCCGGTGCGGGTGGCCGAGTACGCGACCTACGGCACCGATGAGCTCGCCCGCAACGCGGTGCGCGCGCTCGAGGGTTCGAGTTCCGTGCTGCTGCGCAATCACGGCACCCTGAGCCTGGCCGGGGACCTGGAATCGGCCGTCGGCAAGGCGAGCACCCTGGAATGGTGCGCCCAGCTGTGGCTCACCGCGAAGGCCGCCGGTGAGCCGAATCTGCTCGAGGACAAGGAAATGACCGCCGTGGCCGAGAAGATCCGCGGCTACGGACAGCCAAAGGAGGCTTTGTGAGCGAGCTTGCGAGCGAACGAGAAAGCACGGCACTCATAGGCATGACGGCGACGAGCGCCAGCGAGGAGACAGCATGACTCGGTTGTACGACGATCCGGCGCGGTTCGCCGAGGACATGGTGCGCGGATTCGCCGAGGCGAACGCGAAATACGTGCGGCAGGTCCCCGGTGGCGTGGTGCGCGCGCAGCCCGGTGCCGACGGCAAGGTCGCGGTCATCACCGGCGGCGGTTCCGGGCACTACCCCGCGTTCTGCGGCGTGGTCGGTCCCGGTTTCGCCGACGGTTCGGTGATCGGCAACATCTTCACCTCGCCGTCCGCGGAACAGGCCTACTCGGTCGCACTGGAGGCCGAGTGCGGTGGCGGGGTGCTGTTCGCCTTCGGCAACTACGCGGGCGACAACATGAACTTCGGGCTCGCCGTGCAACGCCTGCAGGCCGAGGGGATCCCGGCGGCGAACATCGTGATCACCGACGACATCGCCAGCGCCCCGGCCGCCGAGCAGGAGAAGCGGCGCGGGATCGCGGGCGGGTTCACCGTGTTCAAACTGGCCAGCGGGGCGGCCGAGGCAGGGTACTCCTTCGACGAGGTGCGCCGGGTCGCCGAGACCACCAATGCCCGCACCCGCAGCCTCGGGGTGGCCTTCGACGGATGCACGATGCCCGGCCAGCAGGAGCCGCTGTTCACCGTTCCGGACGGGAAAATGGGTGTGGGTCTCGGAATCCACGGCGAGCCGGGCATTTCCGAGACGGAGCTGCCCTCAGCGAGCGAACTGGCGGAGCGGCTCGTGGAAGGGGTGCTCGCGGAAGCCCCGCAGGGCGCGGGAAACCGGATCGCGGTACTGCTGAACGGCTTGGGGCGCACCAAATACGAGGAACTGTTCGTGCTGTGGTCCCGGATGACCCCGCTGTTCGCCGAGGCCGGACTGGAGCTGGTGGAGCCGGAGGTCGGCGAACTGGTCACCAGCCTGGACATGGCGGGCTGCTCGCTCACCGTGACCTGGCTGGACGAGGAACTCGAACGGTTCTGGTCCACCGGAGTGGACACCCCGGCCTACCGCAAGGGGGTCGCGGTCGCCGCCTCATCGGGGACCCACACGCACCGGCACGCGGCCGCCCGCAAAACCGAGCTCGCGGTGGCCCCGGAGGCCGGGCAGCGCTGTGCGGGCACCGTGTCCGCCGCACTCGGTGCCCTCTCCGCCGCCATCGTGCAGGCCAGCGAGGAACTGGGCAGGCTGGACGCGATCGCCGGGGACGGGGACCACGGCCGGGGTATGAGCAAGGGCGCCACCGCGGCGGACCAGGCCGCGCGCCGCACCGCGCAGGCACAGGCCGGTCCCGCGGATGTGCTTGCCGCGGCCGGGGACGCCTGGGCCGCGGACGCGGGCGGGACATCCGGGGTGCTGTGGGGCGCCGCGCTGCGCGCCTTCGGCACCGCGCTGCCCGCGGACCGCGCGGCGAGCACCGCCGATGTGGCCGCGGGAGCGGAAAAGGCGCTGGAAACACTCGTCAGCCTCGGCAAGGCCGAGCTCGGGGACAAGACGATGCTGGACGCCGTCGACCCGTTCGTCACCGCGCTGCGCGAGGCGAGCGGGGACGACCTCGCGACGGCGTGGCGGAAGGCGGCGCAGGCGGCCACCGAGGCCGGTACCGCGACCGCCTCGCTGTCCCCGAAGGTGGGCAGGGCGCGCCCGCTCGCCGAACGCAGTGTCGGAACCCCGGACCCTGGGGCGGTTTCATTCGCGATCGCGGTCACCGCGATCGCGGAAGTATTGGAGGAGAACGCATGACGGACAAGGCTTGGCGGATCGTCGTCGGCGGGGATGACGCCGGATTCGGACTCAAGGAGACGCTCAAGGCCGATTTCGCGGCCGATCCCCGGGTCGCCGAGGTGACCGATGTCGGGGTGGCCGCCGAGGAACACACCGACTACCCGCACATCGGGGTGGCCGCCGCCCGCCTGGTCGCCGAAGGGAAGGCCGACCGCGCACTGCTGGTCTGCGGCACCGGGCTCGGAGTGGCGATCAGCGCGAACAAGGTGCCCGGGATCCGCGCGGTCACCGCACACGACTCCTACTCGGTACAGCGTTCGGTGCTGTCCAACAACGCCCAGGTGCTCTGCTTCGGGCAGCGGGTCATCGGGGTGGAACTGGCCAGGATGCTGGCCGGCCAGTGGCTGGACTACACCTTCGACGAGACCTCGAATTCGGCCGAGAAGGTCGCCGCCATCGATTCCTACGATCTCGGCGACTCGTGATCTGGCTCGGTGTCGACCTCGGTACGCAGAGCGCGCGAGCGGTCGCCGTGGACGAGGACGGCACCCAGCTCGCGGTCGGCTCGGCCCCGTTGCACGGCGAGCGCGAAGGGGCCCGCCACGTGCAGGATCCCGCGCACTGGCGCGCGGGAGCGCGCACCGCGCTGCGGGCGCTCGCCGGGGAACTGAGCCCGGCGCAGCGCTCGGCGGTCGGCGGGATCGCGGTGGACAGCACCTCCGGTACGTTCACGATCCTCGGCGCGGACGGGGATCCGCGCAGCCCCGGCCTGATGTACGACGACAACCGCGCGGCCGACCGGGTCGGCGCGGTGCGTGAGGCGGGATCGGCGCTGTGGGAGAAACTCGGCTACACCGCGAGCCCGAGCTGGGCGCTCACGAAACTGTCCGGGATGGCACTCACCGATCCGGATCTCCTTGCCACACGGGGAAACCGGCTCGCCCATCAGGCCGATGTGGTCACCGGGATGCTCACCGGGAATCCGTGGGTGGCCACGGATTCCAGCCATGCCTTGAAATCCGGTTTCGACATCGTGCACCTGAGCTGGCCGCACACGCTGTTCGACCGGCTCGGCATCCCGGAAGCCGTACTGCCCGATGTGGTCACCCCGGGAACCCGGATCGGCGAACTGTGCGCGGGCGAAGCAGATGAAATCGGCCTGCCGCAGGGGATTCCGGTGTTCGCCGGGATGACCGACGGCTGCGCGGCACAGCTCGGCTCCGGAGCGCTGGCCCCCGGGGACTGGAACAGCGTGCTCGGCACCACCCTGGTACTCAAGGGCGTCAGCACCGAACTGCGCGGCGAGCCGACCGGTGCCGTCTATTCGCACCGCGGGCCGGAACCGGGAACCTGGCTGCCCGGCGGGGCGAGCGGGGCCGGGGCCGGTGTGCTCAGCGAACTGTTCGCCGGTGCGGAGCTGAATTCCCTGACCGCGCAAGCGGAATCGGCCGAACCACTGGATTGTTATCCGCTCGCCGCACCGGGCGAGCGGTTCCCGTTCATCGCCCCCGAGGCGTACGGCTTCCTCGGTGACCGGTCGCTCGACGCACAGGCGGTCACCGAGTTCGGTGCGGCCCGGGTGTTCTCCTCGGTGCTGCACGCGGTCGCCTTCGCCGAACGGCTGTGTTTCGAACTGCTCGCCATCGCGGGCTTCCCGGTACACGGCCGGATACGGATCGGTGGTGGTGGCACGAAGAACGAGTGGTGGAACCAGTTGCGCGCCGATGTGCTCGGGCGCGGGCTCGAACGCACGGTCAACACCGAGACCGGGGCCGGTATGGCGGTGCTCGCGGCCTGGGCCGCCGGGGACCGTGGCCTCGCCGAGGTGGCCGAGACCATGAGCGGGGTGGCCCGCGTCTACGAACCCGGCGGCGACCGTCATGATGATCAGTACGCGGCATTCCGCGCGGCACTGCAGAACCGAGGATGGCTCCGATCATGACCACGTTCACCTTCGTACGGCACGGGGAAACCGTGTGGCACAAGGAAAACCGCTACGCGGGCGGCACCGATGTCGACCTGACCGAGCTCGGCGAATCGCAGGCCGAGAAGCTGGCCGCCTGGTCCGCGAGCGCCGGGTTGGACGCGATCGTGGTCACCGACCTGCGACGCTCCCAGTTGACCGCGGCACCTTCGGTCGAGGCGACCGGGCTGGTGCCGCGTGTCGAACCGCGGCTGCGGGAGATCTCCTTCGGCTCCGGCGAAGGCCTGACCAAGGCGGAGATGCTCGAGCGGTTTCCCGAGGATGTGCGCCGGTTCCATGCCGCGCCCTCGACGAATCCGCTGCCCGGCGGGGAACCCGGCGCCCGGGTGATCGCCCGGGCCCTGCCCGCGATCCGCGAACTGGTGCACGAATTCCCGGACGGGCACCTGCTCGTCGTCGGACACTCCACCACGAATCGCCTGCTGCTGTGCGAATTCCTCGGCATCGCCCCGGACCGCTACCGCGAGCTGTTCCCCGAGATGCGCAACGTGGCCCGCACGACCCTGCGTGTCAGCCGGGACTCGATCGCGCTGATCGAGTTCAACGCAGAGGTGTGATCCGCCCGCCGACCGCCGAGCGGATCCTCGTGTACGGGGTGACCGGCAGCGGGAAAAGCGCCACCGCGAGCCGTATCGCCGCGGCGACCGGTCTTCCGTTCATCCCGGCCGATGAGCTGGCCTGGCGGCCCGGCTGGGTCCAGCTGGATCAGCAGACCCAGCGCAAGCACATCCACGCCGCGGTCAGCGCGGACTCCTGGGTGATCGACAATGCCTACGGGAAATGGGCGGATATCGTACTCGACCGCGTGGACCTGATCGTCTGCCTGGACTTTCCGCGGCTGGTCTCCCTGGGGCGGCTGGTGCGCAGAACGGCGCGCCGCATCCGCACCAGGGAGCTCGTCTGCAATCAGAACATCGAGACGATCGGCACCACGCTGCGCCCGGACTCGATCCTGGTCTGGCATTTCCGCTCGTTTCGCCGCAAACGCCGCCGGATGCGCACCTGGGCCGCCGCGCAGGACGGTCCCGAGGTGCTGCTGTTCCGTTCCACCCGCGAACTCGAGGCCTGGCTCAGACGGTGGTGACGACGTCCTCATAGGACAGTCGCGGCAGGCGGCCGAACCAGGCGTTCTCCCCCGGCTTGCCGATGTTGATCGCGACCAGCGGGTGGTGGGCCCCGCCGGGGAAGAACTCCTCGGCGATTCCGGCCCCGTCGAATCCGGTCATCGGGCCCGCGGCGAGCCCGGCGGCACGCACTCCGATGATGAAGTAGGCCACCTGCAGGGAGGCGTTCAGCTTCGCGTTGGTGTGCCGGAATTCTTCGTTGTCCGCGAACAGGTTCTTGGCGCCCGGGTTGTGCGGGAAGACCTCGGGCAGCCGCTCGTGGAATTCGGTGTCCGCGGCCAGCAGCGCGGTCAGCGGCGCGCGCTCGGTCTTGGCCCGGTTGCCCTCCATCAGATGCGGCAACAGGCGCTGCCTGGCTTCCTCGCTGCGCACCAGCACCACGCGCAGTGGCTGCTGGTTCATCGAGGTCGGGCCCCACTTGACGAGGTCGTAGATCGCGCGCAGCTGCTCCTCGCTCACCGGCTCTTCGGTGAACGTGTTCGCCGTGCGTGCCTCACGGAACAGCAGGTCCTGGACCTCGGCGGGGATCGAGAGCAGCTCGGTTGCGGTCGTCATCGGGTGTCTCCTTCTCACTCGGCTTGCCCACCCGTACAACGTAGTTGAACCTTCAACGATTCCGCCGGCCGGGTTTCCACTGGCGTGGCACCCGTCACAACCTCAGCCTGCCTGCGCCCAGGAGCGCAACATCGAGGCGGCGATGGAGGAATTGCCCGGCATGACGAGGCCGTCCACCACCTCACCGGGCGCCTCGATCGCCGCGCGCAGCGCGTCCCGGGATACCCAGCGCGCCTCGGCGATCTCCCCGTCCGCGGGCCGCAGCGGCGCGGACCGATCGGCGACGGCGGTGAATCCGAGCATCAGGGACCGCGGGAACGGCCAGGGCTGACTGCCCAGGTAGCGCACCGAATCCACCTCGATGCCGACTTCCTCGCAGATCTCCCGGTGCACGCAGGCTTCGAGTGCTTCGCCCGCCTCGACGAACCCGGCGAGCACCGAGAAGAAGGTCTCCGGCCAGCTCGGCTGGCGCGCCAGCAGCACGTGCTCGCCGTTTTCACCTTCGCCGTCGTGCACGAGGCAGATCACCGCCGGATCGGTGCGCGGATAGTCCTCGACCTCGCAGTGCGCGCACCAGCTCGCCCAGCCGGAGCGGATGATCCGCACGGGATTGCCGCAGCGCACGCAGAATCGCGTGCTCCGCTGCCAGTTCAGGGTGGCGACCGCGGTGACGAACAGGCCCGCGCCGGTGTCGTCCAGCAGCGCCCCACCGAGCCGCAGGTCGGTGTGCCGCGCGTCCTCGGGCAGTTCGGCGCGCACCGCCCAGTAGGCGAGATCGTCCTGTTCACCGAGCAGCACCGCGCCGTCCGGGGGCAGTTCGCCGAGTTCTTCGGCCGGCTGGAAAACCAGGGCGCCACCGTCCTCGGTGACCTGCGCGCGCCCCTTGCTGTCGACGCTGAGCACCCGCGCGTCCGCCCAGCCGGACCGCAGCCGCTGCACCTCGTCGCGCAACGGTTCGGTCCTGTCCACAGTGGACCGCGAAAGCCTCGGCAGTCCGTCGAGGGTGAACTTCACGGGATCACCACGCCGCCGAGCACGCGCAGCTTCGCCGACAGCAGTGCGGCATCCCCGACGACCACTCCGGTGAACCTGGCCGGGGCGAAGAACTCGGCTGCCGTCTCGGCGATCTGCTCCCGGGTGACCGCCTCGAGCCGGGCCTGGTGCCCGGAAAGCCACTCCACGCCGAGCCCGACCGCCACCAGTGCGGCCAGCTGGCTGGCCAGCCCGGCCTGCGCGGAGCGCGCGGTCAGCAGCGAACCGATGGCGTACTGGCGAACCGATTCGGTCTCCGCCTCGCTCGGTTCCACGATGGCAAGGCGCGCGAGCTCGTACCGGGTCTCGAGCAGGGCAGCCGCGGTTACCTCGCTCGCGGTGTCCGCGCCGACCAGCACCGAGCAGCCCGCCGGGGTGAACTCGAGCCTGCTGCTCGCCCCGTAGGTGTAGCCCTTGTCCTCGCGAATGTTCTCCACCAGCCGGGAGGAGAAGTATCCGCCGTAGATCATGTTCGCCAGCTGCAGTGCGGCATAACGCTCATCGGTGCGCGCGATCCCCTGCGCGGAAAGGCGAATCTGCGACTGCACCGCGCCTTCCCGGTGCACGAGCGCGATATCGCCGCCGGTGAGTTCGGGAAGCGGCGGCATTTCCTGCGCGGTCTGCTCCCCGGTCCAGCCACCGAGCGCGTCCGCGAGCCGGCCGGTCACCTCGGCCGGGTCGAAATCGCCGACCAGCACCAGGCTCGATCCGCGCGGCAGCACCGATTCCGCGTGCATGGCGCGGACTTCTTCACCGGTGACGGTGGTGACGTCCGAAGCCTGCGGAACCTCGAGCGCGTACGGGTGATCGGCGTAGCGATGCCGTTGCAGCGCCGCGCGGGCGATGATGCTCGGCTGGGACCAGGCGACCGAGAGCCGTTCCACCAGTCGCGCCCGCTCGTTGTCCACTTCGGACGGGACATAGCTCGCCGAGGTGAGCGCGTCGGCAAGCACCTCGAGCAGTTTGTCCAGTCCCCCGGCGAGACAGCTGCCCTCGATGAGCAGTTTCTCCGGATCCACGACCGCGTCGAGTTCGCCGCCGACCAGCGCCAGATCGGTGTCCATGGCGATCCGGTCCCGGTGGCTCGTTCCGGTCAGGATCGTGCCGGCGAGTACCTCGGCGCGCGCGGCGTAGGCGGGGTCTCCGGTGCCCGCCCCGCGTTTGGCGAACGGGATGCGCAACCGCAGCTCCACCAACGGCACTCCGCGCGAGGCCACCGCGAGCACCCGTAATCCGTTCGGCAGCACCGTGTCCACGTGTTCGAGACCGGCGGCGGGCGGCTGGACGCCGAGCGGGGGAAGCTCGCGCGGTCCGCGCTCGGTGCTCGCGATCTCCGCTGCGGTTCGGCTCACTGCTGTCCTCCTGGGGTCACGGTCTGCACGGCACGGGCCGTGGTTCGTTTCGCGGCGGCTGCCTCGGCGACCTGGTTCGCGGTCACGGCGCCGATGCGCTCGGGCAGTTCGGCGACGAGTTCGGCGCTCCCGTGCAGCAGCTCGGTCGCACCGTAGTCCAGCGCGCGGGAGACGAGCCGGTCATGGTTGCCGTGCAGCGCGGCGGCCCAGCGCGCGGACACCCGGGCCAGTTCGGTCTCGTCCGGGCCGGTCTCGGCGAGGCGTTCCAGTTCCTCGTCCACGACCGCGAGCACCTTCTCGCTCGCCACCTCATCGGTGTGGATCGCGGTGAACACGAAGGTGTCCGGATCACGGGAATCCAGCGGGGCGCCCATCAGCCCGCAGCGCGCGTTCACCTCCACCACCAGCGGTTCGGTGTGCACCATCCGCTGTTGCAGCCGCGAGGCATCGCCCTCGGTGAGCACCGCGCCGAGCACGTGGCTGGCGAGGTAACCGTCCAGATCGCTCACCGGGTCGGGCAGCCGGTAGCCGACCGCGAGGGCGGGAAGCGGGGCGTGCGCGTCGACCACGTTCCCGGTGCGCTGGCTCTCGGGTGCCGGCTCCCCGAAGTCCGGGCGGACCGGGCGCGGGCGGGCCGGAACGTCCCCGAAGTGCTTCTCCACCAAGGCAATCGCGGTGTCCACTTCGAACTCCCCGGCGATGGTGAGCACTGCGTTCGACGGAGCGTAGTAAGTGTCGAAGAAGGAGGCACAGTCCTCCACGGTCGCGCTCTCCAGCTCGGAGAAGTCGCCGTAACCGTTGTGCGCGTTCGGGAACGTCTGGTAGAGCACCGGCGGCAGGGTGATCCACGGGAACCCGCCGTAGGGCCGGTTGAGCACGTTGAGCCGGATTTCCTCCTTGACCACGTCGACCTGGTTGCGCAGGTTCTCCTCGGTGATCCGGGGCGCGCGCATCCGGTCCGCCTCGAGGAAGAGAGCCCGCTCGAGCGCGGCGGAGGGCAGCACCTCGAAGTAATCGGTGTAGTCCGGGTGCGTGGACCCGTTGAACGAGCCGCCGGAACCCTGGACATGCCGGAAATGCGCGAGTTTCTCCAGCGATTCGCTTCCCTGGAACATCAGGTGCTCGAACAGGTGCGCGAACCCGGTCCGGCCTTCCGGTTCGGAGCGGAAACCGACGTCGTAGTGCACGCTCACCGCGACGAGGCCGAGCCCGCTGTCCGGGGCGAGCAGCACCCGAAGGCCGTTCGAACACGTGAACCGATGGATGTCCGGGCTGATCATGCTCCCCACAGTAGCCGCCGGGCGCACGGGCTCGTCGTGACCCGGTCCACACCGGCCGCGACCACCGCCGCATGCAGAGTGACCTTTGCAGAGAAAATTCTGCAAAGGTCACTCCGCAAAGAAAGATCGGCGCGGTTGAGAATCGGGGCAGGTAGGGATCAGAGCGCGTGCGGGCGCCGGACGACCGGACTGAATCCGACGAACAGCCCACCGCAGATCCCGGCGAGCGCGAGGCCGGCGAACGCGAGCCGCTTGGACCCCACTCCGCTGCCCGCGTTGTTCGCCAGGCTGGCGTACTGCTCCCCGGGCCCGGGGAGCACGACCCGCACCTGCTGGCCGACCTCACTCCCGCAGCCGTCGAGCTTGGCGTTGCGCGACTCGCCGGAGACCGTGTAACTGACCGTATCGTGCGGATCCGCTCCGGTGCACTGCGCGCTCGACTTGACCATCGCGTCCACAGCGTTCTGCTGCCCGGCAGCGGTGTCCCCGCCGAGCACACCTGGGAGCAGCCACAGCACGAGCGCGGCGAAGCCGACGCCGAGTACGGCGGCGATCGCGATCGGGAGCAGCCGGGTCCTGCGCGAGCTTGTCACCCTTCGATACTGACAGATTCACCGGCGTATCGCTGCCCGCCCCGCATCCGATCACTCGGTAGCGGGGGTCACCTTGCGCACGTACAACAGCCGGTCACCTCGTTCGATGGTGTCCGCCTCCGGTGCGTCCACCCGATAGAGCCGGCCGCCGCGCACCACGCCGAGCACCAGATCGGGCAGATACCGCGGTGAACCGCCGATCTCGGCGCGCTCCACGTCCCGTTCCGCGATGGCCAGGCCCGCGTCCGGGGTGAGCAGGTCCTCGACCATGTCGACCACGTTCGGCGTGGAGGTCGCCATGCCGAGCAGCCGCCCGGCGGTCTCGCTGGACACCACGACCGAATCGGCCCCCGACTGGCGCAGCAGGTGCACGTTCTCGGTTTCCCTGATGGACGCGGCGATCTGCGCCTTCGGGGCGAGTTCGCGCGCGGTGAGCGTGACGAGCACGGCGGTGTCGTCCCTGCTCGGCGCGACGACGATGGCCCGCGCCCGGTTGGTCCCGGCCACCCGGAGCACATCGGAACGGGTCCCCGAGCCGTGCACGGTCACACAGCCGAGCCCGGATGCGGCCTCCAGCGCCCATTGGTCGGTGTCCACGACGACCACCTGACCCGGATCGGTGCCCTCGCCGAGCAGCGCACCGACCGCCGAGCGGCCCTTGGTCCCGTAGCCGATGACCACCACATGGTCGCGCACCTTGGTCCTCCAACGCTGAATGCGGAATACCTGCCTGGAACGTTCGGTGAGCACGGAAAGTGTCGTACCGACCAGGACCACCAGGAACAGCACCCGCAGCGGGGTGATCAGCACGATGTTCACCAGCCGGGCGGTCGCGGTGACCGGTGTGATGTCCCCGTATCCGGTGGTGGAGAGCGAGACGGTCGCGTAGTAGAGGCAGTCGAGCCAGGACAACGGTCCCTGCTTGGACGAGTCCCGGTAGCCGCCCCGGTCGACGTAGACGATCACCACGGCCGCGGCGAGCGCGAGCAGCGCCCACAGCACCCGCCTGCCGATCGACCGGGCCGGGCTGACCTTGATCTCCGGCATCGTCACGACACCCACGAGCGAATGGTCCGGCTGATCGGACAGTTCCTCGCGCGAGCGCAGTTTGGTGAAGATGCCGCCTCGCTGCTTCCCGGTCACGATCGGGCAGCGTACTGGGCGCGCACCGGGAGTACACCCGCGACACGGACGAACCGCCGCTATTCGCGAACCCGCATCCGAGCAGCGCCCGAACGGAGGGTTTCCCCGCACGCACGGGCGTTTACCGTGGTGTCTATGACACGGATCACAGACTTGGCGCGAATCACCGGCGGACGCTCGCGTTCGATCTCTCCGGAGAACTTCACCGGGGACAAGGGCGCGGGCGGGGCCGCGACCGAAGGCACCGGCGCGCACCCGGCACGCGACCTCGGACAGGGCTGGAAGGTCTCACCGAGTGTGGACATCCCCGCGGGCACCGGGTTCACCATGGCCGAGATCTCCGGGCCCGCCGTGATCCGGCACATCTGGCTGACCACCGACGCGAAGAACTGGCGCAGCATGGTGTTGCGCATGTACTGGGAACACGACGAGCAGCCCGCCGTCGAGGTCCCGCTCGGGGATTTCTTCTGCCAGGGCTGGGGTGAATTCGCGCAGGTGAATTCGATACCGATCGCGGTGAATCCCAAGGGGGGATTCAACAGCTACTGGGAAATGCCGTTCGCCGAACACGCGCTGCTCACCCTCACCAATCTCGGCCCCGAACAGGCTCGCGTCTACTACCAGGTCGACTACGAGCTCACCGAGGTTCCCGAGGGTTCGGGTTATCTGCACGCGCACTGGCGGCGGAACAATCCCCTGCCGTACAAGGAAGTGCACACGGTGCTCGAAGGCGTCGAGGGAGCAGGGCACTACGTGGGCACCTATCTGGCGACCGGAACGCACAATTCCGAATGGTGGGGCGAAGGGGAGTTCAAGTTCTACCTGGACGGGGACGAAGAATTCCCCACCATCTGCGGAACGGGAACCGAGGACTACTTCGGCGGCGCGTGGAATTTCGACCTGCCCGGAGCGGGCTACACCGCTTACAGCACCCCGTACCTCGGCCTGCCGCAGATACTCCGCCCGGATGGGCTCTACCGCAGCCAGCAGCGCTTCGGCATGTACCGCTGGCACATCCCGGATCCGCTCCGGTTCCACGAGAACCTGCGGATCACCGTGCAGGCGCTCGGCTGGCGCTCGCTGGACCGGTATCTCCCGCTCCAGGACGACATGGCCTCGACCGCGCTGTTCTACCTGGACCGGACGAGCACCCACCGCCCGCCGGAACCGGACTACGACCGCATGGAGGTGCTGTGACGTTGGCAGTGCTGTGAGCGCGGGTCACTCGCTCGGCACGGTGCGCAGCAGCTCGCGCAGCCCGTCCACGTCGAGCAGGTCCGCGGGGGCGACGGTGCGGTCGGCGCGCACGTAGTAGAAGGCCGCCCGCACCCGCTCCACCCCGGCATCGGCGATCGCGGCCCAGGCCAGCCGGTAGATCGCCAGCTGCACGGAAACGGCGCGCATGTGTTCCTCGTCCGGGACCATGCCGGTCTTCCAGTCCACGACGGTCCAGCCGCCGTCGGCATCGGCGAACACGGCATCCATCCGCCCGCGCACCACGATTCCCTCGACCTCGGTTTCGAAGCCGACCTCGACCTCCTGCGGCACCCGGTTTCCCCATTGGCCGCCAAGGAAAGCGGCGCGCAGCCGGTCGAGATCGGCCTCCGGGGTGTCGTCCCCGTCCGCGGCACCGGGCAGTTCGTCGAATTCGAGCAGCGCGTTGGAGGCGAACCGGTGCTCGAGCCAGGCGTGGAAGGCGGTACCGCGCCGGGTGGCCGGGTTCGGTTCGAACGGGAGCGGGCGACGCAACCGGGTGGCCAGCGCGCCGGGGTCCTCGGCGAGTTCCACGAGCTGGCTCACCGAGAGCTGGGCGGGAAGCGCGACCCGTTCGGCGCGCTCGGCCCGCGCGGCCCGTTCGGCGAGCAGCACGTCGACCTCGGCGGCCCAGCCCTCGGGGTCGTCCTCGGTTTCGGTGTCCTCGACGTCTTCGGCTTCGAGTGCGGCACGCACCAGGGCCGCTCCCTCGGCGACCGCGTCCCGGCGTTCGCCGAGCGGATCGGCGGGCCAGTCGGCGCTGTGCTGGCGGGCCGCGACCGGGTTCTCCTCGTCCGGTTCGGGTTCCGGTGCCCAGCAGGCGATCTCGCCGAGCTCGGGATCGGCCTCGAGCAGTTCGCGCACTTCTCGGAGCAGCACCGAGGGGTGGCGCGGTTTCTTCCCGGTGGCTCCCCACCAGTGCGCGGAGGCGAGCAGCGTGTGCTCGGTCCTGGTGAACGCGACATAGCACAGCCGCCGTTCCTCGGTCAGCCGCCGGTCGTCGAAGTCCTCTTCGTGTTTGGCGAGCGCTTCTTCGAGTTCCTTGCGGTCCCCGCCCGCGGGCAGCCGCAGCTCCGGCAGGTCGATGGAATCCCCGCGCAGTTCGGCGGGTAGTTCGGCGACGTTCCCGAGCCAGCTCGACGCCTGTTTGCGGGCCGGGAACACCCCTTCGACCAGGTGCGGCACCGCGACCAGCTGCCATTCGAGGCCCTTCGCGGCGTGCACGGTGAGCACCTGTACCCGGTCCTCGGCAACGACCACCTCACCCGGTTCGAGTCCGTCCTCGGCGTCCTCGGCGGTGGCCAGGTAGTCGAGCAGGGCGCGCAGGTTCGCGTTCGGACTGGACGCCGCGTAGTCGGCGACCACCTCGGCGAACCGGTCGAGCTGGGTGCGCCCGACCGGACCCGGCCGGGACAGGGTCTCGATGTCCAGCCGCATGGTGCGTTCCACATCGGCGACCAGTTCGGCCAGCGGCTGGTCCATCCGGGAACGCACCATGCCGAGTTCCCTGCCCAGCGCCCGGATCCGGGCATAGCCCAGCTCGGTGTAGCGCTCCGGCGGGCCGGGATCGTCGATCGCGTCCACCAGCCCGGCCTGCTCGGCGAGCTCACCGGGCAGCGCGCCGCGCACATCCACTCCGGCGAGCAGTTCGGGGCTGGACTGCCCGGCTTCGCCGGCCTCCGCGAGTTCCCGGCAGCGGGCCCACAACGCGGAAAGGTCGGCGGCCCCGATCCGCCAGCGCGCCCCGGTGAGCAGACGCGCGGCAGCGGTGCCCGCGAGCGGATCGATGAGCACGCGCAGGGTGCTGACCAGATCGCGCACCTCGGGTTCGCGCAGCAGCCCGCCGAGCCCGACCACCTCGACCGGCAGTCCGCGCGCCCGCAGTGCCGCGGCCAGTTCGGCCATGTCCGCGCGCCTGCGCACGAGCACCGCGGCGGTCGGCGCGCTTCCGGTGCGCTCCACATGGGCGTGCCAGCGCGCGGCGAGTTCTCCTGCGACCCATTCGCGCTCGGTCTCCACATCGGGGTGCAGGGCGGCGCGCACTTCGGCGGGCTCGGCGCCCGTGCGGGCGCGCAGCTCACCGACCCGCAGCCCGGCGTCGCGCAGTTCCTTCGCGGTCCGGTTGGCGATCGCGAGCACCTGCGGCGGATTGCGGAAACTGGTCAGCAGCGAGTACTCCCCCGCGGGCCGCCCACCGTTGGGGAAATCGGTGGTGAACCGGGGCAGGTTCGCCGCGCTCGCCCCGCGCCAGCCGTAGATCGACTGCGCGGGATCGCCGACCGCGGTCACCGGGACGCTTTCCCGCGCCCCCTTGCCGAACAGGGTGCGCAGCAGCACCCGCTGGGCGTGCCCGGTGTCCTGGTACTCGTCGAGCAGCACGGCACGGTAGCGCCCGCGTTCGGTCTCCCCCACCTCGGGATGCTCGGCGGCCAGCCTTGCGGCGAGCGCCATCTGGTCGGCGAAATCGATCGCGCCCTCGGCCCGTTTGCGCCGCTGGTACTCGGCGACCAACGGGAGCAGGGCGACCCGCAGCCGCTGCACGTCCAGGCGTTTGCGGGTCTCCTCCTTGATCGCGGTGCCCTGTCCCTTGGCCCGCGGCGCGTGCTCCACCGCCTGGCAGATCCGTTCGGCGTGCGCGGCGAGGGTTTCGGTGTCCACGAGGTGTTCGGCCAGCTCCCCGGCCAGGGCGAGCAGATGCGCGGTGACCGTGGCGGGCACGTAGCTCGTCTCCAGTTCACCGTCCCATGTGGACACCACGCTGCTGGCCAGCTGCCAGGCCGCGGTCTCGGTGAGCACCCGCGCGCCCGGTTCCACGGGCAGCCGCAGGCCGTGCTCGGCGACCAGCCGTCCCGCGTACGCGTTGTAGGTCAGCACGGTCGGCTCGCTGGCCAGCACCTCGGCCCGCAGCGCCCCGCTGGGGTCGGTCTGTTCGAGCAGCGGCGAACCGGCCAGCCGCCGCAACCGGGCCCGCACCCGTTCGGCGAGCTGGCGCGCGGCCTTGCGGGTGAAGGTCAGGCCGAGCACGTGTTCCGGGGTGACGAAGCCGTTCGCCACCAGGTACACCACGCGGGCGGCCATGGTCTCGGTCTTGCCCGCGCCCGCACCGGCGACGACCAGTGCCGGTTCGATCGGGGCGCCGATGACCTCGGCCTGTTCCCCGGTCGGCGCGGGCAGGCCGAGCGCGGCGGAGATGTGCAACGGCGAGAGCGGTTCCCTCATCCGGTCACCTGCCTGCCGTCCTCGTGTGCCGGGCAGCTGATGCGCGCCGGGCAGGTCGGGCACTGGTCGTTGGCCACCGCCAGATAGCCGGGGCCCGCCGCGGTCTCGGCGGCCTCGATGACCATGCGCGCCCAGTCGGCGAGGCGTTCGGCGTCCGGTGCGTCCTGGCCGCGTTCGGTGACCCCGGTGCGTTTCTTCGGCGCGGCGACGTAGAGCAGCCTCGCCCCGCCCGGCTGCCGGGACACGCCCTCGAAGGCACCGAGCGCAGCCGCGAGCTGATACACGGCCAGCTGCGCGTGTTCGGCGGCCTGCTCGGCGGAGACCGCTGTCTTGCTGGTCTTGATGTCCACGATCACCGGCCGGCCCTCGCCGTCCACCTCGAGCCGGTCCACCCGGCCGCGCAACCGCACCCGGGAGTCTTCCAGCTGAACCGAGAGCGGCGCCTCGAGCGCGCGCTGGGTGAGTTCGGCGCGGCTGCCCTTGAGCCAGGTCTCGAAGGCACGCAGCATCCCGCGCAACCGGTCCTGCTCGCGGCGGGAGAACCAGGGCGCGGCGATGTCCAGCTGAGACCAGGCCTTGTCCAGCTCGGCGTCGACCTCCTCGGTGCTCGCGCCCTCGGCCGCGGCCTGAGCGAGCGCGTGAATCAGGCTCCCGGTGGTCGCGGGCAGCTCGGCGGGATCGGTGCCGCCGACCCGCTGCACGAGCCAGCGCAGCGGGCAGGTGGTGAGCACATCCACGGTGGAGGGGCTCAGGTCGACGGTTTCCTCCGGGCCCCAGAGCGGGGCGGTGCTCGACGGTTCGGCCAGCGCGTACCAGGTGTCCGGATGCGCCCCGGGAACCCCGGCGCGGGCGAGCCTGGCCAGCTGACGGGCGGCCCGCGCGCGCCGATCGGCCGGGGTACCCGGATCGGCGAGTGCCTTGCGCAGTTCCCCGATCAGTTCCGCGAGCACGAGCCCGCGTTCGGGTTTGCTCGCCTGCTGTGGCTCCGGTACCGGGTCCTCCTGCTCGGTGACCAGTTCGTCGAGGAACCGCGAGGGTTGCTCCTCCTCCCCGCGCACCGCGCTGACCAGCAGGGTGTTCCGTGCCCTGCTCGCCGCGACCACGAACAGCCTGCGCTCCTCGGCGAGCAGTTCGGAGGTGGTGGATGTGGTGTCGGTCTGGATCCCGGACAGCGTGTCGACCAGCCGCTCCACGCCGAGCAGGGTGCCCCTGGTGCGCAGGTCCGGCCAGCTCCCCTCGGCGACTCCGGCGACCGCGACCAGATCCCATTCCCGCCCGCACGCGGCGTGCGCACTGGTCACGGTGACCGACTCGGAGTCCGGAGCGGTCGGGGCGAGCGAATCCCCCGCGATCTGCTGACCGGCCAGGTACTCCACGAATCCGGCTGGCGAGGCGCCGGGCAGCCGGTCCACATAGCTGGCCGCCGCGTCGAACAGGGCGACCATCGCGTCCAGGTCCCGGTCGGCCATCCGGCCCAGGTGCCCGCCCCGCGCCGCGGCTTCGGTCCAGCGCCGTTGCAGCCCGCTGCGTTCCCACACCCGCCACAGCATCCGTTCGACGCCCTCGTCGAGCGCGTCCACGGCAGTGTGCAGCAGATCGGCGACCCGGCGCACCGGGGCGGCCGCGTCCGGTTCGAGCGCGGTGAGCGGGTCGTCGTCCCGCAACACCTCGGCGAGGACCTCCCCGCTCGGCCGGTCCCCGCCACCGGCGAGCTCCAGCCTGCGCAGACCGCGGCGCACCCGGCGCATGGCGAGCGCATCGGCCCCGCCCAGCTGCGAGGACAGTAGCGCCGCCGCGGTCTCCGCATCGAGTTCACGCAGGTCGGCGGCGCAGCGCAGCAGGGTGAGGAAACCGCGCACCGCCTCGTGGGTGGGCAGCGGGATCTCCCTGGCCGGGATCGAGACGGGTACCCCGGCGGCGAGCAGGGCGCGGCGCAGCGCGGCGAGTGAACGGGGCACCGACCTGGTCACGATCGCCATCCGGGCCCACGGAACGCCCTCCATCAGGTGCGCACGGCGCAACCGGCCCGCGATCCAGTTCGCCTCCGCCGCCTGGCTGGGCAGCAGCCGCACCTCGATCGAACCCTCCGCGCGTTCCCCTTCCGGGACCGGTAACCGGGTACCCGGCAGCCGGGAGCAGACTCGCCCGACCGCGCTCGCGATCGGTTTCGCCATCCGGTGCTGCTCGCCGAGGCGCACCTCGTAGTCCGGTTCCGCGCCGGTGAACAGGCCCGCGTCCGCACCGCGGAAGGAGAACACGCTCTGGTCCGCGTCCCCGGCGAGCACGAACTCCGCCCCGGTCTCCCCGAGCAGCTTCGCGAACGCGAAAGCCTGCGGATCCAGGTGCTGGGCATCGTCCACCAGCAGGTGCCGGATCCGTGCGCGTTCCGCGGAGAGCAGCACCTCGTCGGTGTCGAAGGCGAGCAGTGCCGCCGCGACCAGTTCGGCGGCGTCCAGCGCGGGCGCGGTCGCCTGCGGATGCTGCGCGCCCACCGTGCCCTGCAACAGGGTGACCTGCTCGTAGGTGCGGCCGAACTTGCCAGCGGCCACCCATTCCGGGCGTTTGTGCGCGCGGCCGAGCTTGATCAGGTGCTCGGGGCCGAGCCCGCGTTCGGAGGCGCGCAGCAGCAGATCGCGCACCTCGCTGGCGAACCCCGGCAGTCCGATCGCCGGGCGCAGGCTCGCCGGCCAGTAGTCGGCATCGTCCTCGATGTCCCCGGCGAGCAGCACCCGCACCATCGCGTCCTGCTCCGGACCGGGAAGCAGCCGCGGCGAGGGCTGCTCGTGCATGGCCGCGTGCCTGCGCAGCACACCGAAGGCATAGGAGTGCACCGTGCGCACCAGCGGCTCGCGCCGCGTGCGCACCCCCTCGTCCGCGAGCAGCGCCGAGATCCGGATCCGCATCGCGTTCGCCGCACGGCGATCGGGTGCCAGCACCAGCACCTGCTCGCCGTCCCCGGCCAGGATGCGCGCCGCGGCCAGTTCAGCGAGCAGCGTGGTCTTGCCGGTTCCCGGTCCACCCCGCACCCGGACGAAGCCGTGCGCACCATCCAGGAGGGCGCGCGCGGACTCGTCCCACCGGGTCCGTTCACCACGCCGTTGCTGGCGCACGAGTCGGGGTGTCACGCCAACATGCAACCACGCGGGGCCGACAATGGCGGATGTGGACGAGGAACTGCACGAGCGGGTGCGCGAGATCGTGCGCACCATCCCCGAGGGCAAGGTGGCCAGCTACGGCGATATCGCGGCGCGCGCGGGCGCACCGTCACCCCGGCTCGTGGGCCGCATACTCGCCGAGGACGGGCAGGACATCCCATGGCACCGGGTGTTGCGCACCAGCGGATACCCGGCCCCGCACATCGCGCGCGAGCAGCTGGCCCGGTTGCGCGCGGAGGGTGTGCTCGCCGATGGGGAGCGAATCCCGATGCGCCGTTACCGGTGGGCGGACTGAACGATTCAGCGAAGCGGTCCGGTGGCTCGCTGCCGGGTGACCTCGGCGATGCCTGCCCAGTCGAGGTCCGTGCCGAGCTGCTCGGCGGCGGTGCTGAACACTTCGTGCAGCACCGGCCCGGTCGGCAGCTCGACGCCGTGCTCACCGGCCGTGCGCAGCGCGAGGTTCAGATCCTTGAGCGCGAGCGGCGCGGTGAATCCCACCGGCGTGTAGGTGCGGGTGGCGATCGCGTTGCCGTAACCGCCGTATATCGCCCCGGGGAAGACCGAGTCGGTGATCATCCCGACGAACCGCTCGGCGTCCAGTCCGGCGTGCTGGAGCAGGGTGACCGATTCGGAAAGCGCCTGTATCGCGTGCGCCATCAGGTAATTGATCGAGATCTTGGCGATCGGGGCGGCATCCGGTTCCGTGCCGAAGTCCCAGACCCGCTTGCCTATCGCGGCGAGCATCGGCGCCGTGGCCTCGTGGACACCCGCATCCCCGGAAGCCAGCACCGTCAGCTTGCCCGCGGTGATCGCGTCCGGACGGCCGACGACCGGGGCACTGAGGTAACCGCCACCGAGCGCGGCGAACTCGCGGGCCGCTGCCGGGCTGATCGTCGCGTGGTCGACGTGCACGAAGCCCTCCGGCGCCGCGGCCACTCGTTCGGCGGTGAAGACCGCGCGCACCGCTTCCTCGTTGCTGAGCATCGAGAAGACGGTCCCGGTCGCGATCGCGTCCTCCGGCCGGTCACCGAGCCGCGCGCCGCGGGCCACCAGTTCATCCGCCTTGCCCGCGCTGCGGCTCCAGACGGTGACTTCGTAACCGGCGTCGAGCAGGCGGCCCACCATCGCGGTTCCCATCCTGCCGAGCCCGATGAAGCCGACGTGCTGATTCGTCATGATCGTTCCTCCGTTCTCCGCGTGGATCGCGGTCTACCGGCTCAGCTGGAGTGCCCCGGTCAGCTGTTCGTCGATCCGGCGCAACAGATCCCGGTTCGGCTCGAGCGTGGCCCCGGGGTCCCGCAGCTGCCAGTTCTCGTCGACATCCCGGTCCGTGATGACGGCTTCGACGTGCGTGTCGAGCACGTCCATGTGCAGTCCGTGCAACACGCCGATGAACTGTTCGGCGGCCTTGTCGCCGCCGCGGGTGCCGTAGGTGACAAGGCTCGCGGGCCGGTCGCGCCATTCGTGGTAGAGGTAGTCGAGCGCGTTCTTCAGCACGCCCGGGTAGCCCCAGTTGTACTGCGGGAACACGAACAGGAATCCGTGGTAGCTCTGTACGAGCCGACTCCAGGCCCGGGTGTGCTCGTGCTCGTACTGCTGCAGCGCGGCCTTGAGCGGTTCGTCCAGGAAAGGCAGCCCCACCGCGGCGAGATCGACCACCTCATAGACCAGCTCGCTGTCCTCGCCCAGGACCTCGCGCACCCAGGCGGCGACGGCACCGCAGATCCGGGTGGGGCGAGTGCTGCCGATGAGCACGGCGATGCGCTTCTTGCCTGCCATAGGAGTACCGCTTCCGCAGTATGGTTCGTTGCACACACTGTTGGTGTCACGAATCAAAATAGTTGGTGTCACGAACTCGGTCAAGCTACGCTCCCGCACCGTGGACACTCACTCACCCGACCGTGCACCCGCGCCGGAGCTTGGCCTGGTCGACGGGCTGATCCAGCTCTCGTTCATCCTGCAGGCGATTCTCGGGCGTCTCGCCAGCCAGGAAGGGCTGTCGGTCACCCAGTTACGGATGCTCGCCGTACTCGACGATCGGGAAATCGGCATGCGGGCACTGGCCGGGATCCTGGAACTGGAGAAGTCCAGTGTCACCGGCCTCGTCGATCGGGCCGAGCGGCGTGGCCTGGTGCAACGGGTCGCCGTTCCCGGCAACCGGCGCGCGGTCCATGTCACCGTCACCGACTCCGGCCGGTCCATCGTGCACCTGGTGCACGACGCGGTCCGATCCGAGATCGGGCATCTGGCGGACACGTTGAGTGAGCGGCAACAGAGCTCGTTCCGTCGCTGTCTCGAAACCCTGATCCACCACTACGTCACCCATCGCGCCATCCCACGGTGAGCCGGGACTGCGCGACGCGGGTATCAGGCGTGGGTGCGGGCCGGCTCCACCAGCTCCACGAGCACCCCGCCGGCGTCCTTGGGGTGGATGAAGTTCACCCTGGAGTCCGCGGTTCCGCGCTTGGCCTCGGGGTAGAGCACCCGCAGTCCGGCTTCCTTGAGCGCCGCGGTCGCCGCGTCCACGTCACTGACCCGGTAGGCGAGCTGCTGCAGGCCCGGCCCATTGCGGTCGAGGAACTTCGCGATGGTGGAGTCCTCCGAGACGGGCGCGAGCAGCTGCACCGCGGTGCCCTCGTCGCCGGGCACCCGCAGCATCGCCTCACGCACGCCCTGCTCGTCGTTCTCCTCGACGTGGTACGCGTCGAGCCCGAAGTGTGCCCGGTAGAACTCGATGGCCTCGTCGAGGTCCGCTACCGCGACACCGACATGGTCGATCGCGACAACGTAGGGGCTGATGGCGTTGTCCATGCCCCAACGGTAGGGGGAAGAACCGATTCCGTGTTGTGGCGTGCGTGACATCGTGGTCACATCAACTGTCAACTCGTGACCAAGATGGTGCAACTTCCGACCTCGAAGCCCTGCCGGACCAGTTTCAGGAGGCTTGACGCATGACCGAATCAGTGATCGTCGCGGGCGCACGAACCCCGATGGGCAGGCTGCTCGGCTCGCTTGACCAGTTTTCCGGCGCTGACCTCGGTGGATTCGCCATCAAGGCCGCGCTGGAGCGTTCCGGGGTCGCCCCGGACGCGGTGGACTACGTGATCATGGGCCAGGTGCTCACCGCGGGGGCGGGCCAGATCCCGGCGCGCCAGGCCGCGAACAAGGCCGGGATCCCGATGGATGTGCCCGCGCTCACCGTCAACAAGGTGTGCCTTTCCGGCCTGGACGCGATCGCGCTCGCCGACCAGCAGATCCGGGCCGGGGAGTTCGACGTGGTCGTCGCCGGTGGCCAGGAGTCGATGACCCAGGCGCCGCACCTGCTCACCAAGTCCCGTTCCGGATTCAAGTACGGCGACACCACGCTGACCGATCACATGGCCTACGACGGGCTGCACGACGCGTTCACCGACCAGGCCATGGGCCTGCTCACCGAGCAGCGCAACGACAGCGACGGGCTCAGCCGCGAGGCGCAGGACGCGTTCGCCGCCCGCTCGCACCAGCGTGCCGCGCGGGCCTGGAAGGACGGCCTGTTCGCCGATGAGGTGGTGCCGGTGGAGATCCCGCAGCGCAAGGGTGACCCGGTGGTGTTCAACGAGGACGAGGGCATCCGCGCGGACACCACCGCCGAATCGCTGGCCAAGCTCAAGCCCGCCTTCCGCAAGGACGGCACCATCACCGCGGGCACCGCATCGCAGATCTCCGACGGGGCCGCCGCGGTCGTGGTGATGAGCAAGGCCAAGGCCACCGAGCTCGGCCTCGAATGGCTCGCCGAGATCGGCCCGCACGGAGTGGTCGCCGGTCCGGACTCCACCCTGCAGGAGCAGCCGGCGAACGCGATCGCCAAGGCCTGCGCCAAGAACGGCACCGATCCGGGCAAGCTCGACGTGATCGAGATCAACGAGGCCTTCGCCGCGGTCGGGCTCGCCTCGGCCCGCAAGCTGGGTTACGCCGAGGACGACGAGCGGATCAACCCGAACGGCGGCGCGATCGCCATGGGTCACCCGATCGGTATGTCCGGTGCCCGGCTCGCGCTCACCCTCGCGCACGAACTGCGCCGCCGGGGCGGCGGAACCGGGGCGGCCGCGCTGTGCGGTGGCGGCGGCCAGGGTGACGCACTGCTGCTCACCGTGCCGCGCTGAACGAGGCCCGACGCAATTAGAGTGATCACGTGGCCAAACAGAGCATTCCGGAGCTGATCGAGCAGGCCCGTGACGGTCGTCCGCGCGCGGTGGCGCGGCTGATCTCGATGGTGGAGGACGCGAGCCCGGCACTACGCGAGGTCGCCGCCGGGCTCGCCCCGCTCACCGGGAACGCGGCGGTCATCGGGATCACCGGTTCACCGGGTGTCGGCAAGTCCACCTCCACCTCGGCGCTGGTCTCGCTGCTGCGCAAGCAGGGCAAGCGGGTCGGGGTGCTCGCCGTGGACCCCTCGTCGCCGTTCTCCGGCGGCGCCCTGCTCGGGGACCGGATCCGGATGCAGGACCACGCCCTCGACGACGGCGTGTACATCCGCTCCATGGCGACCCGCGGTCATCTCGGCGGGGTGGCCTCGGCGACCGGTCAGGCGCTGCGGGTGCTCGACGCGGCCGGCTGCGATGTGGTGCTCATCGAGACGGTCGGCGTCGGCCAGTCCGAGGTGGATGTGGTGAGCCTCGCCGACACCACCCTGGTGCTGCTCGCCCCCGGTATGGGCGACGGTGTCCAGGCGGCGAAGGCGGGCATCCTGGAGGTCGCGGATGTGTTCGTGGTGAACAAGGCCGACCGGGACGGCGCCGATCAGGTGGTGCGCGATCTCAAGCACATGATCTCGCTCGGCCGCAGGGAGCGCGAGGGCCCGAGCTGGCGCCCGGAGATCGTGCCGACCGTGGCCAACCGTGCCGACGGGGTCGGCGATGTGCTCACCGCGATTGAATCGCACCGGAGCTGGCTGACCGAGCACGGTGAGCTCGAGGCGCGGCGGCGGCACCGCGCCGAGCGCGAGATCGAGGCCATCGCGCTGGCCGCGCTGCGCGCCGAGATGGGCGATCTGCGCGGCGGGGACACGCTCGGTGAGCTCGCGGCCGAGGTGGCGGGCGGCAAGACCGACCCGTACGCGGCCGCCGACCGGCTGATCGCTACCTTGCGGAACACATGACGGTGCTGTTCCGATCGCCTCGCTGCTGCGCTCCTCGGGCCGCTGGCGGCCCTTCGATACTCAGGGTGGATGCGCTCTCATGAATCCCGACCCAGCAACGGCCCGCCGCGCGATCGGCGGACTCGTCCGGACTACCCCGGTGCTGCACGCCCGCGCGGATCTGCTGTTCAAACTCGAGCAGCACCAGGTGTCCGGGACCTTCAAGGCACGCGGGGCGTTCACCGCGCTCACCCTCGCCAGGGAGCAGGGCACCCTGCCCGCTGCCGGGGTGGTCGCGGCCTCCGGCGGGAATCACGGGATCGCCGTGGCGACCGCGGCGACCACGCTCGGTATCCCGGCGCACGTCTTCATTCCGGAGGCCGCCTCCTCCGCCAAACGTGCCCTGCTGGAGGCGAGCGGGGCGAAGGTGACCGTGGCCGGCGCGCTCTACGCCGATGCGCTGGAGGCCAGCCGCACCGAGATCGAGCGGACCGGCGCGATGCAGATCCACGCCTACGACCAGCCGGAGGTGGTGGCCGGTCAGGCGACGCTCGGGCTGGAACTGCTGGAGCAGGCGGAGTTCGACACGGTGCTCGTGGCGGTCGGCGGTGGCGGACTGCTCGGCGGGATCGTCACCGGGCTGGCCGGTTCGCTGGCCCGGATCGTCGCGGTCGAGCCGGAACTGATCCCCTCCATGCACGCGGCACTCGCCGCGGGCGGCCCGGTCCAGATCGAGGTCTCCGGGCTCACCAAGGATTCCCTCGGCGCGAGCAAGGTCGGCGCGCTGCCGTACCGGCTGGCCGCCGAGGCCGGGGTGCACAGCGTGCTGGTGCCCGAGGCGGAGATCCAGGCCGCGCACACTGCGCTGTGGCAGGAATTCCGGATCGCCGCCGAGTACAGCGCCGCGACCGCCTATGCCGCCCTGCGCTGCGGTGCCTACCGGCCCCGCGATGGCGAGCGGATCGTGGTGCTCATCTGCGGGGCCAATGTCGAATCCCCCCGGGTGTAACCGTGTCCCGCCCGGTGATCGTCGATCCGGCCGCCGCGACCCGGCGGCTGCTCCGGTTCGCCGCGCTGATCTGCGCACTGGTGGGTCTCGGTGGCATCGCGGGCGCGATCGCCGGGGGCAGCCTGGCGACCTTCCTGCTCGTCGGCGTGTTCTTCCTGCTGTTCGCGGTGTTCCTGGCGATCGGGAGCACCCGGGCGCGCACCGGGGAACGGCTCGTGTTCGACGAGCACGGCATCAGCGGATCCGGCGGGGAGCGCGATTGGTCCATCGGCTGGGCCCAGCTGCGCACCGCGCGCACCACGACCGCGCGGGTGTCCACGGGTTCCGGTACCGCGCTCGGGGTTCCCTGTCTGGAACTCACACCCTCCGATGTGGACAGTGCGGGCGAGCACGCGGATCTCGCCCACCTCTGGGACGCCGAGGCCGGGGCGTGGCGCTGCCCGGTCAGCCCCGCGGGCAACGCGCTGCGCCGCACCGCCCGCGGGATCCGCCGGTTCCGCCGCCGCTGACGGCAGCAGCGGAACCGGACGTTACGCGGGTTCCCCGGGCGCCGGTGGCCTGCAGTGGATCGAGGTGGCCTCGCCGATCGCCTCGATCGCCCCGGCCGCATAGGGGATCACCGCGGTGTTTCCCTTGCTCAGCACCATTTCCTCACCGTTCTCCGGGATGAGCCGCAGCTCCCCCTCGAGTACGATCAGCACCGAGTACCCGGCGCGCAGCAGCACGCCGCGCGCGGTGGAGAGCCGGTGCGCGCGGAAATACCGTTCCTGTTCCCCATCGAGCAGCCAGCGGCACGGTGCGTCCGCCTCTGCGCGGTGCACGATCGCGCCGAGGCGGCGTTCCTCCCAGCCGGTCCGGTCGACGCAGAACATCGCGAGATCGAAGCCCATTCCGAGCGATCCGGTTTCGGCATCGGCCAGAAACCCTTTCCACTCAAGGGTTATGGACAGGTCGGTGGGCTGCTGCAGTTCGGCGATGAACACGCCCTCGCCGATCGCGTGCGGCAGACCGGCCGGGATGAACACGGTGTCCCCCGGCGCCACTTCGAGCCGGTTGAGCGCGCCGAGCATGGCCGCGCTGTCCTGGTTCTCCACCCAGGTTCGCAGCGTCTCCTCGTCGACGTCCTCGCGGAATCCCGCGTACACACAGGGATCCTCACCGTTGGTCTCGAGCACCACCCAGGCCTCGGTCTTGCCGAAGCTGCTGTCCAGGTGCCGCTGCGCGAACCCGTCCGAGGGGTGGCAGTGCACCGGGAGCCGCTGCCCCGCATCGAGCAGTTTCACCAGCAGCGCGGGATCCGAACCGAACCGCGCGGTGTGCGCGGGCCCCAGCCAGCTGTACGGGTCGAGCTTGATCGCCTCGCGCAGCAGGGTGCCGTCCGGCAGCCTGGAGAGCCCGGATTCCTCGTGCCCGAACCGGGTGGTCGTCGAGGCGACCCAGTCCTCCGGGCCGTATTCCGCGCTCGCGGGCATCCCGCGCAACCGGGCGATCGCCGCGCCCCCTCGATAGAACTGCTCGGGCTGATTGGCCGCGAGCACCGCCGGTGCCGGCCCGTTGACATTCATGGTGCCACCTCTCCTGATCCTCGTGGAACGAGTCGTGCGGGGAGGACGAGATCGCGATGCGGCGAGTCATCCCCCTGGATTCTCGCGAACAGCCGCCCGGCCGCCGCGTGCCCGAGCGCCTTGGCGTCGTGCGCGATCACGGTGACGGGCGGATCGAGCAGATCGGCGAGTTCGAAATCATCGAATCCGATCAGCGCGGGCCGCTCGGGCATTCCGGCGAGCACCCGCAGCAGGCCGATCGTGATCCGGTTGTTCCCGCCGATCAACGCGGTCACCGAACGGTCGAACATGGCGCGCAGCGCGGAGCCGATGCTGTGCTCATCGTGCGGGCCCATGGCGGCAAACTCCGCTCCGCGCTCGATCCCGGCCCGCGCGCATCCCCTGCGGAATCCGCGCAGCCGCTCGGCCGCGGTGAAGATCTCCGGGTCGTCACCGAGGAATCCGATGCGCCGGTGCCCGTGCCCGGCAAGATGCGCCACCGCCATCATGGTCCCGCCGACGTTGTCCATCAGCACGGTGTCCGCCGTGACATCGCCGCCCGGCCGGTCGATGAACACCACAGGTGTGCCCGCGCGGATCTCGGCGGCGAGGTATCCCTGCTCGCGCCCGGCGGGCACGATCAGCAGTCCGTCCACTCGCCGCGCGCAGAAATCCAGTGCGAGTTCGCGGGCCTGTACCGGATCCTCGTCCGAGGACGCGGAGAGCACCCGCCTGCCGAACTGGCGCGCCACCTCTTCCACACCGCGGGTGAGCCCCGAGTAGAAGGGGTTCGACACATCCTCGAGCAGCAGCCCCACCGTCGCGGTCGTGACGCCCTGGCGCAGATTGCGCGCGCCCATATTGCGCCGGAAACCGAGGCTCTCGATCGCCGCGAGCACCTGCCGCGCGGTCTGCTCGTGCACCCCCGGTTCGTCGTTGACCACCCGGGAGACCGTCTTGATGGACACGCCCGCCAACCGCGCGACATCGTTCATCGTCGCGCGCCGCGCCCGTTTCTCCCGTGTCCCTGACAACGTTGTCATCGTAGCCGATTCAACACGTGCGCCGAAGGTGCGTCAACATGTCCCGCGAATGTGAGCCCCCGGCGTGCTCCGGATGGCGCATTCCTTCCGGGGCTGCCGCTGTACATCGTGGAGAACGGTATGCCGACCGACGACGGGACGCCGCGCGCCGGTGGCTACACCCGCTCGGCGGCACCGCGCAAAGGCCGATGAGATGAACGTGGTCGGCAACAACTACCGGAGTATCACCGACAATCACGAATGGGGCAGCTACCGGCCCAGGTTCGGGCTGTACACGGTGGACGCCCGCGCCGATCCCCTGCTCGGCGGGAGACCGACCGATGCGGTGGACGCCATCGGGATGCGATCGCCCGCGGCGGGGTTCCCGGCGACTACCGCCTCGCGCGCGGACCGGCCTTCTGCTCGCTCAACGATCCCCGGTCGGCTGCCTGCACCCGGCCGACCCGAACGGTCCGCACACCCGGCTCGGCGCCGCCGGGGTCAGCGCAGCACGTGCCGGGGCCGGCTGGGTCCGGCCAGGAGCGAGGCCGCGATCGCGCCCGCTCGCCACAGCGCGCCCGGGCTGCCGTTCAGCCCGCTGTGCACCGTCGCGCCTTCGAGTAGCAGGAACAGGTGCTCGGCGAGTTCGGCCGGTTCGGCGATGTCCGGGTGATCCTCGATGCTCAGCCTGGCCAGCAGCTGCTGCACCTGGTTCTTGTGGTCCTCGATGACCGCCCTGCCCTCGTGCCCAGGCGGCAGCTCGGCTGCGGCGTTGAGAAAGGCGCATCCGCGCGAGAGGTCCACCCCGGGGTGTTCGAGGTAGGTGTCGAAGACCACGAGCACCCGCGGCGGCGCGGCCTCGGCCAGTTGCGCCTGCAAGTATTCCCACCAGTCCAGGTGCCGGTGCCGCAAATACGCCACCACGAGCGCATCTTTGGAGCCGAAGCAGTCATACAGGGTTTTCTTGGTCACGGCCGCGGTTTCCGCGATCGAGGCGACTCCGACGGCGTTGATCCCCTTGCGATAGAACAACTCGGCCGCCGCGGCGAGCACCCGGGAACCCGCATCCGTGAGCACCGCTCGTTCCGTCATGCCCCGACTATACCGACCGGTGGGTTGACCTCGCCGGTGACCCTCTGGCATCGTGAGTGATGTATACCAGTCGGTATAGCTCAGGTGAACCCGAGGATGGATCATGCGAACGATGACCGCTGCCGTGCTGACCAGGCACGGCGAGGAGGACGCGCTCGAGGTGCGCCGCGATCAGCCGGTGCCCTCGCCGGGCGAGGGCGAGGTGCTGGTACGGGTCCGGGCGGCCGCGATGAACAACACCGACCTCTGGACCCGCAAGGGCGCCTACGGCGTACCCGGCGATCCGGAGGCGCGCACCGGCTGGCGCGGCCCGATCGACTTCCCGCGAATCCAGGGCGGGGACATCGCCGGGATCGTCGAGCAGACCGGTCCGGGTGTACCGGCCGGACTGCGCGGCAAGCGGGCGCTCGTCGATCCGGCGCTCTATCGCGATGCGGGCGCACACGCACCGCCGGTCGGCTTGCTCGGCAGCGAGGCGGACGGCGGCTTCGCCGAATACGTCGTGACGCGGGCGGAGCGGGTGCACGATGTCACCGGCTCACCGCTGTCCGATGAGCAGCTGGCCAGTCTCCCGGTCGCCTATGGGACGGCGATGGGCATGCTCGAACGCGCGGAGATCGGCACCGGGGAAACCGTGCTGGTGACCGGCGCATCCGGCGGAGTGGGGCTCGCCCTTGTCCAGCTCGCGGCCGCGCGCGGTGCCGAGGTCGTCGCGGTGACCACGGCCGCCAAGCGGGAGGCCGTGCTCGCCGCGGGTGCGACCCGCGCCGTATCCCGTGAGGACAGTCCGCTCACCATCACCGACCGGCTCGACGCGGTGGCCGATGTCGTCGCCGGGCCGCTGGTCGAGCAGTTTCTTCCGCTGCTGCGCGATGACGGGCGCTGGGTGATCGCGGGCGCGGTGGCCGGTGCGGTGCTCCCGATCGATGTGCGCCGGCTCTACCTGCACAACCTGCGGATGATCGGTTCCGCGATGCACACCAGGGCGCACTTCGCGAAACTGGTGCAGGAGGCACGCGCGGGCTCGATCCGGCCGCTGATCGCGGAACGGTTCCCGCTCAGCGAGATCCACGCGGCACAGCGCCGGTTCCTCGAATACCGGCACATCGGCAAGATCCTGCTCGACCCGGCGGGCTGACCGGCCCGTCCGGCGACTGCACCGGCATACTTCCCGGCATGCCCGAGATATCCCCGAAGGCCGTGCTGATCGCCGGGACGCACAGCGGTGCGGGCAAGACGACCGTGACCGCGATCCTGCTGACGGCCCTGCGCGCACGGGGACTGCGGGTACGGGCCTTCAAGCTCGGACCGGATTTCATCGATCCGGGCTATCACGCCGAAATCACCGGTGAACCCTCGATCAATCTCGATCCGTGGCTGATGGGCGAGGACGGAGTGCGCCGCAGCTTCGGCCACTGGTCGCGGGACGCGGACATCTGCGTCATCGAATCCATGGGCGCCCTCTACGACGGGGCGGACGGCACCGAGCGGGGCAGCGCGGCACAGCTGGCGAAGCTGCTCGGTGTCCCCGTGGTCGTGGTGCTCGACGTGTGGGGCATGACCAGGACAGCGGGCGCGATCCTGGACGGACTGCGCACCTTCGACCCGGAGGTGCGCATCGCCGGATGTGTGCTCAACCGGACCGGAAGCCCGGCGCACGCGCGCATGGTGCTCGATTCCTTTCCGGAACGGCTGCGCGGACTGGTGCTCGGGAACGTGCCGCGCTCGGCCGAGCTGGACATTCCCGAACGGCACCTCGGCCTGCTCACCGTGCAGGAAAATCCCGGCGAACGCGCGCACCGCTGGAAGCGGGCGGGCGAACACATCGAGACCGGGCGCCTGCCCGCGATCGCCGGCGGTGCCCCGGTTCCCGCACCTGCCGCGGAACCCGTTCGCGAACCGCTGGCCCGCCTGGCGATCGCACGGGACCGGGCGTTCTGCTTCTACTATGCGGAAAACCTGCACGCATTGCGCGCGGCGGGGTTCGAACTCGTCCCCTTCGCCCCTACCGAACAGGAACACCTGCCCGAGGGCATCGACGGAGTGTATCTGGGCGGTGGTTATCCGGAGAGTTTCGCCGAGCAGCTCGCCCGTAATACCGCGCTCGCCACGGAATTGCGCGGCCGGGCGGCGAACGGCCTGCCGGTCTACGCCGAGTGCGGTGGCCTGCTCTATCTTGCCCGCTCGCTGACCGGGTTCGACGGGCGGAAACACCCGATGACCGGGGTGCTGCCGATCGATACCGTCATGGATCCGGAACATCTGGTGATCCGTTACACCGAATCGCGCACCACGGAAGCGAGTGTGCTCGGGCCACGCGGAACCGTGTTGCGCGGTCAGGAATTCCACCAATCCCGAGTGGCTGGAGGCGATCTCGAACCGGACTTTTTCACGGTCACCACGAGTACCGGTGACTCCTTTCTCGCAGGCTACCGGCGCGGAAATGTGGTGGCGAGCTATATCCACCAGCATTTCGGCGGGCGGCCGGATATCGCGGAAAGCCTGCTGCGGTCCGCGCTCGAGAACCGTCCGGAACAATCGACTTCGGCAGCATGTCAATAAGCAGCCGGTAATTGTCCTGATCACCAGTTGGTGACCATTCTCGACCGGTCACCGGGCAAGGACGCATTTCGGGCACAGCTGGCCGGGGATTGCGCCATTCAGGTCATTCCGGTGCGCGTCGCGACTGTGCTGCAATCGATATGACGCAAAGATTCCGTACCGAGGATGGTCACATGGGTCTGCTTCGTCGTATCGGTCTGCTCGCCACCGCCGCCGCGCTGACTGCGGGAACGGTGGCCACTCCGGCGCTCGCCGCGGGTGGATCGGACTGGCCACCGCAGACCGGCCGCGGTCCCTGTTCGGTGAGCAAGACGGACAATGCCGGTGTTCCGATGCGGGACGGAACCACGCTGCGCGCCGATGTGTACCGCCCGGAGACCACGAAGAAAGTGCCGGTGATCCTCTACCGTACGCAGTACGACAAGGTGCAGGCGCAGATGTCCCCGTACCGGTACCAGAGCCCGGATTGGTTCGCCTCACACTGCTATCTGGTCGTCACCGAGGACATCCGCGGGCAGTACGCCTCGAACGGCACCTTCTCCGAATTCACCCACGACCAGAAAGACGGCTACGACAGCGTGGAATGGGCCGCGCGGTTGCCCGGATCGAACGGCAAGGTCGGCATGTACGGCTCCTCGTACGTCGGCGCGACGCAGTGGCTGGCCGCCGAGACCGCACCGCCGCATCTGAAGACGATCATCCCGGCGAACACCGCTGCCGACTACTACGACAACTGGACCTATGAGGACGGTGCCTTCCGGCTGGCCTTCGTCGAGCCGTGGACCATGGGCGATCTCGCCCTTTCCGCGGCGCAGAACCGGGGCGATATGGCGCTCGCGGACCAGCTCAAGAAGGCGAGCGGGAACGCCCAGCGCTGGCTCGCCTACCGGCCCTATACCAAGCTTCCACCGCTGCGGCCCCAGGATCCCAAGGTCGCACCGTATTTCTTCGACTGGCTCCGGCACCGTACCGACGGCCCCTACTGGCAGAAATGGGCGCCACAGCGGTACTACCACAAGATCGGTATCCCGGTGCTCGACTTCGAGGGCTGGTACGACGCCTTCCTTCCCGGCGGTATCCAGAACTTCACCGGGATGACGCAGTCGGCCGGATCCGCGTACGCCCGCGCGAACCAGCACATCGTCATCGGGCCGTGGGACCACGTCGGCTGGGGCAGGCCGCAGAGCACCGAGGCGCCGCTGCTCAAACAGATCGGCCCGGTCGGCAATTCGCCGATCAACGAGATGATGCTGGACTGGTGGGATCACTACCTCAAGGGCAAGGACAACGGCATCGACGAACAGCCCAAGGTCCGCTACTTCGAAATGGGCGCCGACAAGTGGAAGACCGCCGCGCAGTGGCCGATCCCCGGCACCCGGTGGACCGACTACTACCTGGCCAGCACCGGAAACGCGGGCGGCTCGGGCGGAACGCTCGGATCGGCCCCGCCCGCACGGAACGCGGCCGACCACTACCGCTATGACCCGCGTGACCCGGTGCCGAGCGTCGGCGGCCACTCCTGCTGTTCGGCGACCACCGGACCGCAGGGACCCTACGATCAGTCCATTGTGGAGCGCCGCCCGGATGTGCTCGGCTACACCTCGAAACCGCTCACGAAGGACACCGAGGTCACCGGGCCGATGACGGTCACCCTCTACGCGAAGTCCTCGGCACCGAACACCGACTGGACGGCCAAGGTGAGCGATGTGCACCCGGACGGCAGCGCGGTGAACCTCAACAACGGGATCGTGCGGGCCAGTTTCCGCGAGTCACACACGAGTCCGACCCCGATCGTGCCCGGTAAGGTCTACCGGTACACGATCAAGGTCTGGCCGTCGAGCAACCTGTTCAAGGCCGGGCACCGGATCCGGCTGGATATCTCCTCCAGCGACTACCCGCAGTTCGACCCGAATCCGAACAACGGTTCCTGGGCCGGGGAAACGGATCGGACCACGATCGCGCGGCAGACGGTGCTGCACGATGCGGCGCACCCGTCCAAGCTCACCCTGCCCGTCATCCGCTGACCAGGCCGAGATCAGGCGTATCGCGCAGGTCGATCGCGGCACCCGCCTCGTGGAGTTCCAGCACGATCAGCTCGTTACGCCCCGAACGCCACAGCGGGGCGGGCGCGTACAGGGTCTGCTGCGGGCCCACGTTCCAGTACCGGCCGAGCAGAAACCCATTCAGCCACACCAGACCCTTCGTCCACCCCGGCAAGCCGATGAACCCGTCCGCGGGCGAACCCACCCTGGCGTGCGCGCGATGAAACACCGGCCCCGCGGCATCGGTGCCGCCGCGCCGGAACCGCAGTCCGGAGAGGTCGTCCAGCGGAAGCGGGCGCATCTCCCAGCCGAACAGTGTCTGCCCGGCGAGCTTGACCCGGTCGGTGATCCCCTTCGGATCGGCCAGCTTGTCGGTGAAGTTGACCCGTCCCCCGGTGTCCACGAGGATGTCCAGGGTGCTCGACGGCCCGGCGATCGCGGTTTCCATACCCTGATCCGGCTTGTTGCGGTCCAGCGTGCCGAGCGGTTTCCCGTCCAGCCAGAGCAGCGCGCGGTCGGCGAGCCCGGAGATCGTGATCGGGGATTTCTCCTGTGGCCCCCGGATTTTCGTGCGGTAGTGCACCAATCCGTTGGCCTGGCCCAGTTTCTCCATGGTCAGCGGACTCGGCCCGGTCTTCGGCGTGCTGAGCGCGCCGAGTGAGTCCAGCAGTCCGGCCGATTCCGCCGGGCGCACGGTCTGCGGGGCCATCCGCTTCGGCGTCGGCGGCAACGGTTCGTCGGGTACCGGGGCGTGCTTGCCGATCGCCGCGCGGAAAACGTGGAACTTCTCGGTCAGCTCCCCGGATTCGCCGACCGGGGCGTCGTAGTCGTAACTGGTCACGGTCGGCTGATAGGTGGTGCCGTCGTGGTTCGCGCCCGCGCCCCAGCCGAAGTTGGTCGAGCCCGCGGCCATGTACAGATTGATCGAGGCACCCTGGGCCAGGATCTTCTCGATATTCGCCGCATGCCCGGCCGGGTCGGTCCGGTGGTGTTTCTCGCCCCAGTGATCGAACCAGCCGTCCCAGAACTCGGTGCACCACAACGGTCCCTGCGGCTGGATCTTCCGCAGCTTGGCGAAGTTGCCGTCCGGATCCTCGGCACCGTCGAAGTTCACCGTGTTGAAGGTGCCCGGCAGGCTTCCCCCGCGCAGCATGTAGTCGGAAGAACCGTTGCAGCAGAACAGCAAGCTGTCGATGCCGCCGCGTTCGAGCATCGAGCGGATGTGGGCGAGATGGGTCTGGTCGTCACCGTAGCTGCCGTACTCGTTCTCCACTTGCACGGCGATGATCGGCCCGCCCCGCGTCGCCTGCAGCCCGGCGATCCTGGGCAGCAGGGCATCGAAGAATTCCCGGACATGGCGTTCGTAGACCGGATCCGCACAGCGCAGTTCGATCTCCGGTTCGGCGAGCAGCCACGGGGGCAGCCCGCCGAAGTCCCATTCGGCGCAGATGTATGGGCCGGGGCGCAGCACCACCTTCAGGCCGAGCCTGCCAGCGGTCTCGATGAACCGGGCGAGATCGGCCGGACCGCTGAAGTCGAACTTCCCCTTGCTGGGTTCGTGCATGTTCCACGCGACATAGGTCTCGACCGTGTTGAGCCCCATCAGCCGCAGCCGGTCGAGCCGGTCCTCCCACTGCTCGGGGCGGATCCGGAAGTAGTGGATCGCCCCGGAGATCACCTGGAACGGCTTGCCGTCCAGCAGGAACCGGTCCCCCTCGATGGTCAGCCCCGCGGAGGACCGCGCCGAGGCGAGCACCGTCCGGGGAGCGGCATCCGAGGCCACGCTCGCGGCGACGGTACTTTCCGTGCCCGCCACCGCTCCGACCGCGGCGGCCCAGCCGAGGAACCCGCGACGCCCGATCGCACCCATTGCTCGCTCCTTTGCGAAGTCACGCATAACCAATCAACTTCGCACAAGTTAGAACATGGCAGGCGTGCTGACAAGCCCCCGGCTGGACCGGAATCACCCGAGGTCAGGCGTATCGCGCAGGTCGATCGTGGCACCGGCCTGGTGCAGTTCGAGCACGATCAGTTCGTTACGCCCCGAACGCCACAGCGGGGCGGGCGCGTACAGGGTCTGCTGCGGCCCCACGTTCCAGTACCGGCCGAGCAGAAACCCATTCAGCCACACCAGACCCTTCGTCCAGCCCGGCAATCCGACGAACCCGTCCGCGGGCGACCCCACCCTGGCGTGCGCACGATGGAACGTAGGCCCCACCCCGCTCACGGCACCGCGGCGGAACCGCACCCTGGACAGATCGTCCAAGGCGAGTGGCCACGCCTGCCAGTCCATCAGGATCTGGTCCCCGAAGAGCACATCCCCGAAGATCCCCTTGGGATCGAGCAGTTTGTGCGTGAAGTTGAGCCGCCCGTTCGCATCCACGAGGATGTCCAGAGTGCTGGACGGGGACCCGACCGCGGTCTCCAGCGTCTGCCCCGGCTTGTTGCGATCCAGGACGCCGAGCGGTTTCCCGTCGCAGAACACCAGCGCACGGTCGCCGAACCCCTCGATCGCGATCGGGGTTTTTCGTTGCGGTCCCTGGATTTTCGTGCGGTAGTGCACGAGCCCGTTCGTCTGGCCGAGCCGTTCCATGGCCAGCGGGGTGGGCAGTTCGCGCCTCTCGGCGAGGGAATCGAGCTGGTCGAACAGGTTCGCCGATTCGGCGACGCGCACGGTCTGCGGCGCCATCCGTTTCGGCGTTGGCGGCAATGGTTCGTTCGGCACCGGGGCGTGCTTGGCGATCGCGGCGCGGAAGGCGTGGAATTTCGCCGTGATCTCACCGGATTCGCTGACCGGGGCCGCGTAGTCGTAGCTGGTGACCACTGCCCGGTATGCCTTCTCCGGATTGTCCGCATCGGCGCCGGCACCCCAGCCGAAGTTGGTCGAGCCCGCGGCCATGTACAGGTTGACCGAAGCTCCCTGGGCCAGGATCCGCTCGATATTGTCCGCGAACTTCTGCGGATCGCCCTGCTCGCGCGGTTGCCCCCAGGAGTCGAACCAGCCGTCCCAGAATTCGCTGCACCACAGCGGTCCGTGCGGCTGGATCTCGCGCAGCTTGGCGAACTTCGCCGCCACATCGGCGGTACCGTCGAAGTTCACCGTGTTGAAGGTGCCCGGCAGGTGGCCCCCGCGCAGCATGTAGTCCTCGCTGGCACTGTTGCAGCAGAACAGCAGGCAGTCGATCCCCGCGGCCTCGTACCGTTCCCGCAGATGTGCGAGGTATCCGGTGTCGTTGCCGTAGCTGCCGTACTCGTTCTCGATCTGCATCGCGAGCACCGGACCGCCCCTGCTGGACTGCAGCTCGGCCAACCGCGGCAGCAGCACCCCGAAGTATTCGTCGACATGACGCAGATAGCGCGGATCGGAGCAGCGCACGCGCGTTTCCGGCTCTGCGAGCAGCCACGAGGGCAACCCACCGAAATCCCATTCCGAGCCGATGTACGGGCCCGGCCGCAGCACCACGTTGAGCCCGAGCTCGCCCGCCGTGCGCACGAACCTGGCCACATCGGTGAACCCGGAGAACTCGAACCGCCCCTTCTCCGGTTCGTGCAGGTTCCAGGGCACATAGGTCTCGACGGTGTTCAACCCCATCAGCCGCATCCGGTTCAGCCGGTCCCGCCATTGCTCAGGGTGGATCCGGAAATAGTGGATCGCACCCGAGATCACCTGGAACGGCTTGCCGTCGAGCAAGAATCGGTCCCCGTCGACGGTCAGTCCGGAACCGCGCCGCGCCCCCGTGAGCACGGTACGCGGGGCGACCTCCCCGGCCGGGGCACCGCCCGCCGTTCCGGCGATCGCTCCCGTCGCCGCGGCCAAGCCGAGGAATCCCCGCCGCCCGATGGCACTCATGGCCAACTCCTTCACAAGTTCGCGCAAAATCGATCAACAGCGAACAAGTTAGGGTGCACAACGGTCCTTCGGCAAGTACCGGTTCGAGGGTCGCGTGCGCACGAGCGGTGAGCGGGCGCTCGCGCGAGCGTGACCGTATTCCCGCTTGTCCAGGCAGCAGTACCGGAGCGTCGGCAACTATTCGGGAACCGGTAACCCGGCAAGCGGTCCCGCTCCACCTGACGCTCAGCGGTCGGTGCCCGGAAACCACCGGCCCGCATCCCGGGCCGGTGCTGACGGGTCACCGTCAGCGGCAGCTACCGCAGCAGCCGCAACCCTTTCCGGTGCAGTTCGAACAGCAACCACAGCCAGGGGGCACCGGAGTCTGTTCGTTCATGACACGCCTCCTCAGGTCGCGTTATGCGCATACGACCATAAAGTGCGCCCTATGAGCCAGAAACCGCCATTCGTGTGCCGGTGTTCTCCGTGCGCGCGACATCATCCGGTCCGATGTGGAACTCCCCGGTGCGCACACCGTCACGAAATGCCGCCCATTCCCGGGCCGTGTAGCGCAATTCCACGCCGTTCCCGCGCAGCAACGCGCCCCCGTCCGCGGTGTGCTCGATCCCGATCGCCCCGTTGTCCGCGGTACCGCGCAGCACATCGGCGAGCAGCCGCTCCCAGTGCCGCTCGGACACGGTGATGACCGCCGAATCCGCGCCGAACTTGCTGTCCCGCACCGAGACCTGCCCTCTCGCCGCGAAGGTGACCTCGACGCAGGCGTTCGCGTTCGAGGAGAACGAGGACTTGAACCAGCCGGTGAGACGGGATGTTTCGGCGGAAACCTGGACAGTCATGCCGGTCATGATAACGCCCGGATTCGCTCCGCCACGAGCTCAAAGGATTCCCGCGTACTCAGGGTACGGGCGACGGCCTCGGCGTAGGTCAGGCTCAGATCCCGCACCTGGGCCTCGTCGTCGATGATCCCGACCGCGGTGACGGTCTCCTGCCAGGCCAGGGTCGGCAGCCGTGCGCTGGCGAAATCGAGCAGATGGAAGGTGGAGGCGCCGAACGCCCCGCAGCCGGTCGCGGTGAACGGGATGATCCGCAGTTCGAGCACATCCGGATGCGCCTCGATCATCCGTGCCAGATGGGTCAGCTGCTCGCGCAGTACCCGTTTTCCCCCGGTCTGCTGCATCAGCGCCGCCTCGCTCACCACCGCGGTCAGCGTGACCGGATCGGCGCCGGTGACCCGCAGCTGGCGCTGCCTGCGCGCGGCGACCCGCTGATCCACTTCGACCTGGCGGATCGTCGGGATCTCCGGGCTCATCAGGGCCCGCGCGTACTCCGGGGTCTGCAGCAGGCCGGGGATCAGCAGGCTCTCGTAGGTGCGGATACCGCAGGCCCCGTATTCCAGGCCGTACAGGCGCAGCACCTGTTCGCTGAACACCCCGGAGTAGTCCGCCCACCAACCGCGCCGCTTCGCGACCTCGCGCAGCGCGAACAGTTCCGCGCGCTCGGTCCGATCGAGCTCGAACAGGTCGGCCAGCGTGCCGAGTTTGTCCTCGGCGAGGATCTTGCGCTCGTTCTCCACCGCTGACCAGTAGTTTCTGCTGAACCCGAGCTTCGCGGTGAGGCTCGCGACGTCCACGCCCAGTTCCTCGCGGCGCCTGCGCAACCGCAGTGCGAGCTCCCATCCGGCGACGGTGGGCGAGGTGGGCGAACCCGGTGAGGTCGTGGTCATGACAGCCCCCTCCGCTCGTTTCCGGCGGAAAGCCTACCCGAATCTTGACAAGTTACCTCCATCGGTTACGGTAACTTACAGCATGCAGGCCCCTCAGGAGGTTCCGATGAGTTCCGGTTCGCCGCTGCGCTTCGCGGCGGGGGCACTGCTGGTCATCCTGCTGCTCGCGGCGGGAAGCCTGCTCGTGACAATGGCTTCCTGAACCGAGCACCCGAATTCCGAGCGTGACCAGAACCGTTCGTGCATACCGGGAATAGCAACCGTCACGGTTCCGCGGCAACGCGCGAGTTGGTAGACAGAAAACACCGAAATGTGAACGGGAACACAACGGAAACCGTCCCTTACATTCCGGTGAACAACCTACCAAATGCGCGGCCGGCGAGCAGCACGAGAGGCAACCATGACTCGGTCAACGGGGCCAGGCAGGACAGCGGACACCAGCAAAGAATCCTTGTTCAGCAAGGACAACAAGGGTACTCAGGTTCGAATATTCCTCATCACCTGGATCGCGTACGCCGCCTATTACTTCACCCGCCAGGCATTCTCGGCGGCTAAAGTCGGAATTCTCGCCGACCCTTCGGTCAACAAAACCCTCGACCAGCACATGCTCGGAAATCTGGACGCGCTCTATCTGTTCGGTTACGCGGCGGGGCAGTTCACCTGGGGGCATTTCGCCGACCGTTACGGGCCACGGGTCGTCGTACTCGGCGGGATGACACTCTCCGTGGTGGCCACGGCGTTCCTCGGCCTGACCACGGCGGTGTTCTTCTTCATCCCGCTCATGCTGGTGCAGGGCCTCGCCCAGGCGACCGGCTGGGCACCGCTGTGCAAGAACGTGAGTGCCTTCTTCCCCGCGCGGGTGCGTGGCCGGTTGCTCGGCGTGTGGAGCACCAACTACGCCTTCGGCGGGCTCGCCGCGGCACCGTTCGCCGGGTGGATCGCCTACAGCATCGCGCACAGCTGGCGGGCCGCGTTCTTCGCCGGTGCCGCGGTGCTCGTGCTCGCCACGGTGCTGGTTTTCCTGTTCCAGCGCGATTCCCCCGCCGATGCCGAACGGGAGCGCGCACCGAGACCGGAACGGGCCGGGATCGCCGCGATGTTCCGGGCCGCGTTCGCCGACCGGATGGTGCTCACCATCGGTTTCTGCTACTTCTTCGTCAAACCGGCGCGGTACGCGATCCTGTTGTGGGGGCCGGTTCTCGTCGCCGAGAGCGTGCCCGGGGTCAGCGCGGTCACCGCGGTCTTCGTGCCGGTCGCGTTCGGGATCGCCGGGGTGCTCGCGCCCATCCTGATCGGCTATGCCTCGGACAAACTGTTCGGCGCGCGCCGGGTTCCGCCGTGTGTGCTCGCGCTCGGCGGCCTCGTCGTGATCCTCACACTCACCAGCGGAATCACCGCCACCGGCTCGATCCCGCTCATCACCGGGGCACTGGCACTCATCGGGCTCACCGCCTACGGAGCGGACGCGATGCTCTCCTCGGTGGCGGCCGTGGACTTCGGCACCAGCGAGCACGCCGCGGGCGCCACCGGTTTCGTCAACGGCTGCGGTTCGGTCGGCGCGATCCTCGGTGGCCTGCTTCCCGGCTACCTGTCCACGAACGGACTCTTCTACGTCTTCGCCGCAGCGGCGCTGCTCGCCGCGCTGCTGCTCTGTCCCCAGTGGAACCGCCGGCCGGCGGCCGCGTGATCGAAAGGTGGAAAACCCATGCACAGCAACGATGTCGATGTGCTCATCGTCGGCGGCGGGGTCGCCGGGCTGGCCCACGCACTCGCCGCGGCCAAGGCGGGCGATCGGGTCGCCGTGCTCGAACGCGATCAGCGCGCGGTCGGCGCCTCGGTGCGCAATTTCGGCCTGATCTGGCCGATCGGTTTGGCCACGGGCACCGAGACCTTCTTCTACGAGCGGGCACTGCGCAGCACCGAACTGTGGCGGGAAGTCGTGCGGGACACCGGGATGTGGCACTCGGACCGGGGCAGCCTGCACCTGGCCCACCGGTCCGAGGAGCTCGCCGTGCTGGAGGAATTCCTCGACCGGACCCCGGCCGCGGTCGCGAACGGGGTCCGGCTGATCGGCGCACAGGAGACGTTGCGGCGAAGCGATTGGGTGCGCGGGGACGGTTTGCTCGGTGCCCTGGAGAGCCCGGCCGAGCTGAACATCGATCCACGGGTGGCGATCCCCGCGCTCACCGAGCTGCTGCGCGAACGCTACGCCGTGCGGATCGAATTCGGCGCACTGGTGACCGGGATCGACCATCCGGTCGTGCACACCAGTGCGGGAGACTGGCATGCCGAACGAATCTTCGTGTGCAGTGGCAACGAATTCCAGGCGCTCTATCCGGAGGTCTTCGCCGAGTCCGGGCTGCGGCACTGCAAGCTGCAGATGATGCGCACCCTCCCCCAGCCGGACGGTTTCGAGCTCGGTCCCGCGCTGTGTGCCGGGCTGACCCTGTTGCACTATCCGTGTTTCGCCGAGTGCCCGAGCCTGCCCGCGCTGCGTACCCTGCTCACCGAGCGGCATCCGTTCTGCCTGGCCGGCGGGATCCACGTGCTCGTCTCCCAGGCGAGCACCGGGCAGATCGCCATCGGGGACAGTCATCACTACGAGCTGACCCAGGATCCGTTCCAGTACGCCGAGATCGATGAGGCCATTCTGGAGTATTTCGACGGATTCGCCCGCCTCCCGCGCAGGCGGATCGCCGAGCACTGGCACGGGATCTACCCCTCACCCAGCGACGGCTCGAAGGTGCTGCTCGCGCAGCCGGAACCCGGGGTGACCGTGGTGAACGGGTTCGGCGGTGCGGGCATGACGCTCTCGCTCGGCGTCGCGGAGCACATCCTGGAGCACGGCACGTTGCGCGATCAAGGGTTCGCCAGGTTATAGCCGCTATTGGGATCGCGGATGTTGACCCTCCCGCGCCATCCGGACAAGGCTGGTAACCGAGTCGATCGGAGTCACAGGTGAGCAACACGCAAAGCCCGGAACACACCGGGAATTTCATCGAAGGCCGGTGGCGCGAGCCGGAAAGCGGACGGCTGCGCCCGAATCTCGATCCCGCCGATCCCGCCCGGGTCATCGGTGAGTTCGCCGAGTCCGGGGCGGCGGACGCGGAACTCGCCGTGGACGCCGCGCGCCGGGCGTTCCCCGCCTGGCGGGCGGTGGGTTCGGTGCGCCGTGGCGAGATCCTGTCCACGGCGGCCCGGCTGCTGACCGAGCGGGCCGAGACGATCAGCGCCGCGATCACCGCGGAGAACGGCAAGCGGCTGGACGAGGCGCGCGGCGAGGTGCGCAGGGCCGCGGCCATCCTCGAGTTCACCGCAGGGGAGGGGCGCAGGCTCGGCGGCCAGACCCTGCCGAGCGAGGAGCCGAACACCATGGCGTTCACCTGGCGGCGCCCGCTCGGGGTCGTCGGGCTGATCACGCCGTGGAATTTCCCGCTCGCGATTCCATTGTGGAAGCTGGCCCCCGCGCTGCTCGCCGGTTGTACGGCGGTGCTCAAGCCCTCCCCGCTGACCCCGCTGACCGCGGCGCTGCTGGTGGAAGTGTTCGCCGAGGCCGGGGTCCCCGAGGGCGCGGTGAACCTGGTGCAGGGCGACCGGCCGGTCGGCGAGGCACTGGTCGCCGATCCGCGCATCGCCGGGATCTCGTTCACCGGTTCGCTTCCGGTCGGCGTGGCCATCCAGCAGGCCTGCGCCTCCCGGCTGGTGCGTACCCAGCTCGAGCTCGGCGGGAAGAACGCCGTGCTGGTGCTCGCCGATGCCGATCTGGACGCGGCGACCAAGGCGATCGTGCACGGCGCGTTCGGCCAGTCCGGTCAACGGTGCAGCGCGACGAGCCGGGTGATCGTGGACCGCGCGGTACGCGAGGAACTACTCGAGCGCCTGCTGCCCGCGGTCGCGGGGATGCGGATCGGGCCGGGAACCGACCCGGAAAGCGATATCGGTCCGGTGATCGACGAATCCGCACAGCGGCGCCTGCTCGCCGCGGTCGAACGGGCCAGGAACGAAGGCGCCACGGTCGCGGCCGGTGGGAAACCGGTGGAACTGCCCGGTTATTACGTCACACCGACCGTACTCACCGACCTCGCCCCGGACGCCGAGATCGCCACCGAGGAGATCTTCGGACCAGTACTGTCCGTTGTGGACTGTTCGGGTTACGAGGAGGCCATGCGTATCTCGAACTCGGTGCGCTACGGCATGTCCGGCACCGTGTTCACCCGGGACTACGGCCTCGCCATGCGCGCGCTCGACGAGTTCGAGGCCGGCATGCTGCACGTGAACCGCCCCGGCGTCGGCGCGCAGGCGCACCACCCGCACATGGGCGCGAAACTCTCCCAGTACGGGGCACCGGAATGCGCGCAACAGGTCTGGGACTTCTACACCGAGTGGAGGTCGGCGTGCGTCAGCTTCTAGGCGGCAAGGTCCGTACCGCCGCCGCGGCGATCGCCGAATTCGCCTGGCACGGCGCGACGATCGGGATGGGCGGGCAGAACATCAACCGCTGCCCGATGGCCCTGACCCACGAGCTGATCCGGCAGGGAATCGGCGGGCTGACCGTGCTCGGCTGCAATCTCTCCCTTCCACTCGACCAGCTCGCCGCGGCGGGCCTGGTCACGCGCACCGAGCAGGGCAGCGGAAACCTGGAGCGCTACGGGGTGTTGTTCACCTGGCGCAGGGCGGTGGAGCGCGGCGAGATCACGGTGCGCGACTACAGCCATCTCGCGATGGCCAGCCGGTTCCTCGCCGCCACGCTCGGCCTGCCCTTCCTTCCGGTACGCAGCCTGCTCGGCACGGATCTCGGCCGCGATCTGCAGCGCAGCGGGGACGTCTCGGCGACCACGGATCCGTGGACCGGGCAACCGGTGCTGCTGGTGCGCGCCTGCGCCCCCGATCTCGCCCTGGTGCACGCCAGCCTCGCGGACGCGGACGGGAACGTGATCATCGAGGGGGTTTCCAGTCACGAGGTCGACATGGTGACGGCGTCGAAAGCCGCGATCGTGTCCGCGGAGAAGGTTCTGCCCTCCGGGGCCTTCGCCGAACATCCGGAGCAGGTGACCATCTCCGGGGCCCATGTGGACGCGGTCGTCGAGCAGCCCTTCGGTGCGTACCCGACCTCGGTGTACCGGCACTACGACTTCGACGAACCGGCCATCGAGCGGTACCAGTCGCTGGCCCGCTCCGGGATCGGGCTCGCCGCGTATCTGCGTGATTCGGTGACCACGCACCCGGATTTCACCGCCGAGCTGGCCGGTCTGCGAACACGGTGCGCCGAACTCGAGGCCTCGATGCTGGAGCTGACATGACGACGATCCAGGCCCCGGTCACCCCGCGCGAGCTGCTCGTGTTCGAGGGAGCCAGGCAGATCGGCGCGGACGAGCGGATCATCGCCGGAACCGGGCTCCCGCTGCTCGCCGCGCTGCTGGCCCAGCGCACCACCGCACCGGGGCTGAAGCTGATCATCGAGAGTGGAGTGGTCTTCCCTGAGGTGGTGCCCACCCCGATTTCGGTGGTGGATCCGCGGATCATGCACTCGCCGAGCAGGCTGGGCTCACTGCTCGAAGTGCTCGGCGGATTCGTCCAGCGCGGGCTGGTCACCACCGGATTCCTCGGTGGCGCCCAGATCGACGCGCGGGCGAACCTGAACTCGAGCTGGATACGCCGGGGCGCGGAGTGGGTGCGGTTGCCGGGCAGCGGTGGGGCCAACGACATCGGCTCGCACTGCGCGAAGGTCGTCGTGCTCACCACGCACGAGAAACGCCGATTCCCCCAGCACTGCGATTACGTGACCACACCGGGATTCCTCGATGGTCCGGGAGGACGCGAACGCGCCGGGCTCGGTCCGCTCTCGGTCCGGGTGATCACCGATCTGTGCGTGTTCTCCGGCGACGAGACGACCGGGGAACTCGAGCTCACCGCGCTCATGCCCGGCGTAGAAGTCGAGGATGTACTGGAGAATACCGGATTCCGTCCGAGGATCGCCGCGCATCCGCGTGCGGTGACCGAACCGGAGGAACCCGAACTCCGCCTGCTGCGCGAGGAACTCGACCCACGGGCCAAATACTTCCCCGAACGCAGGACCCCCTGAACGGCCCTTCCTGAACGGCACCGAGAAAAGGAGCACGGCATGTCTGAGAACCCCTTCGCCTGGCGAACCGGGATCGCGTGGAAGAACAAGGATCGCATCGTCATCCGCGGTTATGACGTGAACGAGCTGACCGGGAACCTGGACTTCGGCCAGATGCTGTTCCTGGTGCTGCGCGGGGAACTGCCGAACAAGGCGCAGGGCGAGATCACCAATGCGCTCATGGTGAACCTCGCCGAGCACGCCATGTCACCGTCCTCGGCGACGGTCCGGTTCGCCACATCCGGGGGCGCCGAACTCAACAGCGCCGTCGCCGCCGGTGTCTCCGCGATCGGGCGGCTGCACGGCACATCCGATCGCCCCGCGCAGTTGTTCCGGGAGGTGGCCGCGCGCGCCGAACGTGAGTCGATCGCCGAGGACGAGGCCGCACGCGCGACCGTGGCCGAGATGCGTTCGGCCGGGGAGCGCATGGCGGGATTCCACCACCCGCAGCACATCCAGGATCCGCGCACCGTCCGGCTGCTCGAACTCTCCGACAAACTCGGAATCTCCGGCCGGTACGTCCGGATCGCGCGCGCCATGCAGGACGCGACCGAGGCGGTCTTCGGGCGCACCGTGTTCCTCAACGGGCCCGGCGCGATGGGCTGCATCGGCCTGGACGCGGGCTACGAACCGCCCGAGCTGAAGGCGATGTTCATCGTGTGCCGTTCGCTTTCCCTTTCCGCGCACGCGATCGAGGAATCCAGCAGGGAGAAGGGCTGGCGGGCCTCCTCGAACGCGGACATGGTGCAGCCGCTCTCCCTGGAGATGCAGGGCCCGCACAATTACGACGGACCGGCCGATCGCGTTCTGCCGGATCCACGGTAGCGCTCTGCCAGGATGGGCTCATGGAGCTGAACACCCACCGGTTGTCCATCTTCCTCCGGGTTCTCGAACACGGCGGATTCTCCGCGGCCGCCGAGAAGCTGTACATGAGCCAGCCCTCGGTGTCCAACCAGGTGCGTGCGCTGGAGACGACGCTGCGTACTCAGCTGGTCGACCGTTCCGGGGCACGGATCCGCCCGACCGAGGAGGGCAGGGTGCTCGCCGACTACGCGCGCCGCATCCTGCTGCTGATGGACGAGGCGGTCACCGCGGTGGAGCGGGTGCGCGGACTGCACCAGGGCAGCCTTGCCATCGGTGGCACCACCACCATCGGCACCTATCTGCTGCCCGGTCTCGTCGCGCGGTTCCACGCCGTGGCCCCGGACATCGCCTGCGATATCCGGGTCGGGAACGAACACCAGGTCGTGAAATGGTTGCTGGACGGGGAGATCGGGCTCGGGGTGTTCGCCGGTGAGCCCGCGGCCGAGCAGCTGAGCACCCGGCGCATCGGGACCGACGAGATGGTGCTCATCGGCGCGCCTGGAGACACCCAATCGCTTGCCGAGCAACGCTTCCTGTTGCGCGAGCGCGGATCCTCCACGCGGGAGCGGCAGGAGGCCGCGATGCGCGCGCTGGGCATCGATCCGGGTTCGGCCTCCGAGCTGTGGGGTTCGGAAACACTGAAACGCGGGGTGCGCGCCGGGCTCGGGATCGCCGTCGTCTCCGCGCACACGGTGGCGGACGAACTGCGCGAGGGGACCCTGTGCACGATCCCGGCCGACCCGCCGCTTCCCGCGCGCCCGGTGACCATGGCCCGCCGCACCGACCGGCTGCTCTCCCCCGCCGAACGCGCCTTCACCGAACTGCTCGGTGACATCGGAACTGAATCGGGAGGACACGAATGAACGGTCGACGGCGTGCGGTCCGCATCGTCTGCCTGGACCGCACGGAGCGGGTGTTGTTGTTGTGCTGGGACCGCCCGGATCGGGGCCATTACTGGGAACCACCCGGCGGCGGCATCGAGGACGGCGAGACCCCGATCGCGGCCGCGCGGCGGGAACTGCGCGAGGAGACCGGGATCCCCGGGGACCATCTCACGGGGCGCTTTGTCGACGTAGAGCGGGATTTCCGGTGGTTCGGCGCCCCGAAGCGACGGGTCGAGCGGTTCTTCCTCGCCGAGGTACCGCACGCGCCCGTGCTGCGACCGGCCGCGCTGACCGAGGCCGAGACCGCCGCGCTGCGCGGGCACGGCTGGTTCACCGCGCAGGAGTGCGCGCGCCTTCCCGAGCGGGTGGAACCGGAGAACCTGGCCGCGATCCTCGACGAACTCAGCAGTCGGCGCGCACCCTCGGGGTGATCGCGGCGTCCCCGTGTTCGCCGTGCAGGAACCAGTCGGTCAGCTGCGTACCGAGCTCGGCGAGGCGATCCGCTGCGTAGTGGGTACCCTGCCAGATCGCGTAGTAGGTCACGAAAATCGGCTCACCGGCGTCCACCAGGCGGCGCATGGTCACCCCGTACTGCGGGGTGCCGAGGGTGAGTCCGACACCGTGCCCCGACCAGGCGAGGGCATGGGACATCGAGACCGAACTGGTCTCGGCGACCACCCGCGGGGCGTGCCCCAGTTTGGCGAGCGCCCGGTCGCAGGCCACGCGGATCGCGTTTCCCGGCTCCCGCATGATCACCTCGCACCCGGCGAGATCGGTGATGTCGATCGTCTCCGAACCGGCGAGCGGGTGATCGGGGCGCAGATAGGCGGTCACCCCGATCCGCCCGATCGGCGCGGCGACCAGATCCACCGGTGGGGCGAGCGCGCAGATGCCGAAATCCGCGTCCTGTCGCCGGATCCGGTCGTAGACCTCGTCGTCCGCACACGTGAACGCATCCTTGATCGGCCCGGAGGTCTCGGCGAGAAACGGGGCCACGATGAGCCGCACCGTGGATTCCGGGCAGATGACCCGGAATTCCATTTCCGTTCCCGTTGTATAGGAATGAATCAATCGCTGCCCGAGTTGCGCGCGCTCCACGAGATCCCGGGCGATGGGCTGAATGAGTTTTCCGGCCGCACTGATCCGCAGGCCCTCACTGCTCCGCTCGAACAAACGTGTACCGAATTCACGTTCGAGCGAGGCGATCGCCCTGGACAGTGCGGGCTGGGTCATGTGCAGCCGACGCGCGGCGCCATTGATCGAGCTCGATTCACAGACGGCAAGAAAATACCGCAGAGACCGTAGCTCCAAATTTCTACCTCCATGTATGCATGGTGCGCATAGCGGCGCGACCTAAACGGCGTTACACGATATAGCGGTGCACAATGCTGCATGATTGCGCATCGACCGATCGACGTAACACCGGGTCCCCGAAAAATCTCGGACAACGGTACCGGAGGCTGATGTCCGAGCAATACGAAAAAGGGCCGGGCGGTGCGGTGCACCACCCGGCCCGGGAAAAGCGGTGATCAGGCGAGCTTGGTCAGGGCGGAAAGGTTCGCCCAGTGCAGATCCTCGATCACGTTGCGGGTCCGCGAATCACCCGAGTACTTGTACGAGCCCGATTCGAAGACCACATACGCCCGGCCACCGTAGGCCGCGATGCCCTCGCTCATGCTGGGCCCGCGGAAGCAGTGCAGCTTGGCCTTGTCCAGATCGGTGGTTCCCCTGCGGACGACGTAGATGTTGCCGCGCTTCGTGCGCCCGTACGAGGTGCTGTAGATGAAGTGCTTCCCGGTGACCAGCACACCCTGGGTCTTGGTCGGGGTCTCCCACGGTTTCTTGATCGTGGTCAGCGAACCGTTGCTGTTGATCGTGTAGGAGTACATCTTGCCGCGGCCCTTGGAGGTGAACTTCCCCGCGTAGAGCTTGCTGCCGTCGGTCGACAGGTAGGAGGCGCCGTAGACCTTGCGGGCCTTGCCCGTCTGCTTGACGTACGGGACACCCTTCTCCTTGATCGCCTTCTTCAGCGTGGAGAGCTTGTACTTGCGGACGGTCGCCCACTTCCCGGAGGCCCGGCCCGAGACGAAGGCCCAGCCCTTGGCCACCGCGATCCCGCCGACATGCGATTCCGCGATCGCGACCGTGCCGACGACCTTGTTGCGCTGCGCGGGATCCAGCGCCACGATATGCGCCTTCTGGCCCTTCTTGCCGTAGGAGGTGGCCAGGAGCAGATCCTTCTTGCCGTCCCAGTTGTTCCACGCCGCGACACCCTGCGGCGTACCGCGCTTGAGTTCCCCGCGCGGGACCGCGGGGCCGATCTTGAAGGTGGAGTCGTAGCGGTTCGATGCGGCCTTCCCGTCGTAGAACGGGCCCGTGCCACCGGTGGACTTCGTCTCGCATTTGATGGCCTTCGGCTCGGCCTGCGCGGTCGCGCTGAACCCGCCACCGAGCAGCAAGGCGCTGCCCACCGTGACAACGGCGGCCTTGCGGAGCAAAGTATTCATTGTTCTCCCGTGCTCGTCCTGAGACTTTCCACAATCGGACGTTCAGCCTATAGGGGCGGTTCCGCCGATTTTCCGACCGCCACGGGGCAACGGTACGAAACGGGCAGGCTCCGGCGGGTGAGCCCGCTCAGCCGGAGTAGATCTCGCCCAGTTCGGCGAACACGTCCTGGTTGAGCCGGAACGCGAGCTCCGCCTCGGCCACGATCGCCCGCTGCTCGGCGAGCGGCACCGGGGCGGTGTCGATCGCCTCCCGGTACCTGTCACGGAGCAGTTTCACCGTTCTGGCGCAGGAGAACTGGTAGAAGGTGCTCGCCATGCGGCCGGTGTAGCCGTAGTTGTGCGACAGCGCCCGGCGAACCAGCTGCCCTCCGGAGAGATCGCCCAGATAGCGAACGTAGTGGTGCGCGAGAAAACCGCCCGGCCAGTGCCGCACCGTCCGGTCCAGATGCGCACAGTACCTCCTGGTGGCCGGCCGGATCGCGGCACCGGACCGCTCCTGCCAGCCCTCGCCGAACAGCACGGTGAGGTCGTGCCGCAGGCGCGCGGCCCTCGGCAGCTCGGGAAACAGCATGCGCCCGGCGATCGGGTTCCCGATCCAATGGACCGCATGCTGTTCGAGGGTGCGGTAAATAGCGAAGTACTGGGCGGTGAGCGCGGCATAACCGGCCATCGGGAGCGAACCCGCGAGCAGTGCGCGCAGCAGCGGGTTCGCTTCCACATTCCGGTGCGCCTGCCTGGTCCCGGCCCGCAATCGGTCCGCCAAACCCGTTTTCGGCTCCATCCCACTCCCATCGCCTCGACAGCCAGGCAGAATTAAGGTAAGGCTACCCTTAACGACTTGGAGTGACAAGAGAAACCGGGTCCGTCACAGTGTTCAGGGGACCAGGACGAGCTTCCCCGTCGCCCGGTCCCCGGCCATGTATCGGTGCGCGGCCACGACCTCGTCCAGGCGGAAGACCCGGTCGACGTTCGGCCGGTAGGTGCCCGCCTCGACCTGGTCGATCACCCGTTGCAGCATGGCCATTCCTGCCCGCCCCTTGACATCGTCGCTGTGGAAGGCGGTCAGTTTCGTCCCGGAGGGCACCATCGCGACCGGTTCGAACTCCGGAATCACCCAGCTACCGCTGAGCATCCCGGACACACACACCACTCCGCCGCCACGGACCAGGTGCAACGAGTCCACCGTGGTGGTGGCGCCGACCAGATCGAGGACGTAATCCGGCCCCTCGGGCCAGATCGCCCGGACCGCGTCCGCCGGCGGTTCGGCGCCGGTGAGCACGTGGTCCGCCCCGCCCGCGGTCAGCGCCTCCACTTTGGCCGCCTGCCGGGTGGTCGTCGCCGTCTCGATCCCGTAGCCGGAGGCGATCGAGAGGGCGGCCATACCGACCGAGGAGGTTCCGCCGCGGATCAGCAGCCGTCCCCCGGTCCCCGGACCGGCGCCGAGCGCGTCCAGCGAGCCCTGTGCCGTCAGATACGTCTCCGGCAGCGCCCCGAGCACCGCCCAGTCCAGCTCCGCGCGGACCGGCATCAACAAGGCGTTCGGCAGCAGCGCGTACTGGGCATAGCCGCCGTCGAACTCCCGGCCCATCTCCCCCATCACCGCGGCGACGGTCGTCCCCTCGGGTGTCCCGGCGTCGGTCGAATCCACGATCACGCCGACACATTCGATACCGAGCACCCGCGGGAATCCGACGTTCGGGGAATGCCCCTGCCTGGTCATCAGCTCCGAACGGTTCAGCCCGGCCGCCTTGACCTCGACCAGGCTCCATCCCTCGCGGACCTTCGGTACCGGCAGTTCCCGGACCTCGAGCACGTCCGGTCCGCCCGCCCTGGTGCAGACCGCCGCTCGCATCGACGCGTTCGTCATGTTCCACCTCCGCGCCGAGGCTAACGGCGGGCACCGACGGAATCGGGCTCAGTGCTCGAAGAGCTGGTCGAGGCGCTCGGCGAGGACGGCCCGCGCTTCGGCGGCGGTGTAGAGGTTCTGCAACAGATGCGAGGACAGCCCGTCGGTGAGCGCGAGCAGCTCCTCCGCGGTGCGCGATGCATCGACCCGTGCGCGAACCCGGCCGTCCCGCTGTGCCTGCCGCAGCTGCGTGGCGAGGTATTCGCACAGCCGCCGGGTTCCCTCGAGCAGATAACCGGCCAGCTCGGGATGCTCCGCGCTGCGGCCGAGCCAGGTGATCAGCGCCTGCACGTAGACCCGGCTGCGCTGTTGCAGCGGTAACCGCTCGGTGAGGATGATCCGGACGACCTCACGCGGATCGCGGGGTTCGGGCAGCGCCGAGACCTTGGCGGTGATCCGGCCGCCGAACTCCTCGCCGACCCACTGCAGCGCGAACAGCAGCAATTCGTCCTTGCTGGCGAAGTAATGCTGCACCCGGCCGACCGAGACACCCGCCTCCGCGGCGATATTGCGCACGGTCACCGCCGCGAACCCGTCGCGCTCCGCGATACGCCAGAGCGCCTCGGCGAGCTGGCTGCGTCGTTCCCCGTGATCGACCTGTTTCGGCACGAAGGTGATCGTAGCAATACGAGGTATTGCATCAACCCTTCGCCACCCTTTACAGTACGACGTATTGGAAAAGGAGGTGGCTCTATGCCTACCGCGTACAACGGCGAGATCGGACTCGCCTACGAAGTGGATCCTGCCGCAGGAGAACCGATTCTGTTGCTGTGCGGTGGTTTCGTGCAGATGATCCACTGGCCGGAGGAACTGCTCGGCGGACTGCGCGAGCGGGGTTTTCAGGTCGCCCGGTTCGACAACCGGGACAACGGCCGGTCCACGCACTGTGCCGAGGGGCCGGCCTATTCGCTGCGGGACATGGCCGAGGACGCCGTCGCGGTGCTCGATGCGCTCGGCTGGTCCTCGGCGCACATTCTGGGTATCTCGCTCGGCGGCATGATCGGGCAGGTGCTCGCTGTGCACCATCCCGAGCGGGTGCGCAGCCTGTGCTCGGTCTCCTCCGCGCCCGGTGCCGGACTGCGCATCAGCCGCCCCAGACTGGGCAAGATGTTCAGGATCCTCGCCATGTCCGCGAAAAAACCCAAGACGACCGAGGACCGGATCGAGCACAGCATCGCGCTCTACCGGCTGCTCACCACGCCGCGGTATCCGGTCGATGAGCAGCGACTGCGCGCACTGTTCGCCGAAGGGGAACCCGAGGATCCCTCGGGTGGCATGCGCAACCTCGCGGCGATGAAGGCGAGCGGGGACCGGCGCGCGGAGCTGGCCGGGATCACCGCGCCCACCCTCGTCGTGCACGGCGACAAGGATCCGATGCAGTCCCCCAAAGCGGGCCGCGCCACCGCGGAAGCCATTCCCGGTGCGCGGTTGCGGTTCTTCCCCGATGTGGGGCACGCCTTCCCTGCGCAGCTGTGGCCGCAGGTGCTCGACGAACTCGACGACCTCCTCGGCGGCGCGCCACACGATTCGGCAGAACGGACAACGAGGACATGAAACCGGTGGCGCTGGTGACCGGCGGCGCCCACGGCATCGGTGCCGCGGTGGCACGCCGCTTCGCCGCGCACCAGCTCGATGTGGTGATCGCGGACATCGAGCAGGACGCGGGATCCGAACTCGGCGCCGAACTGGGAGCGATCTTCGTCCGTGCCGACGTCGCTTCGGAGTCGGACAACCGGGCCGCCGTCGACGCGGCGCTGACCGCCTTCGGCCGCCTCGACATCGTGCACCTCAACGCCGGAATCGGCGGGCCCGGCCCGATTTCGGACGGGGACTTCGATCGCGAACGCTATCGGCGCACGCTCGCGGTCGCCATCGACGGTACCGTGTTCGGTATCCGGGCGGCACTACCCGCGCTTGCCGCGAGTGGTGGCGGCGCCATCGTCGTCACCGCCAGCCTCGCCGGAATCGCGCCCGCTCCGTTCGATCCCGTCTACGCGGCAGCCAAGCACGCCGCCATCGGGCTCGTGCGTTCGATGACCCCCACGGTGGCCGAATCCGAGGTCACGCTCAACGCCGTGTGCCCCGGATTCGTGGACACGCCGATGATCGCCGAAGCACGTGCGAAACTCCTCGAATATGGGGTCACCCTCGCCGATCCCGATGAGGTCGCGGCCGCCGTGCAATCGATCGCCGCAGGCGGGGAGACCGGGCAGGCATGGAAGGTGCAGGCCGGGCAGGCACCGGCACTGGTTTCCTTTCCGGTACTCGACACCGGTTAGCCGCGGAATTCCAGTACCGTCCGGCCATCGGAGACCGGAGCCGAACGCCGCAGCACCAGGCCACGGCCGGCGGCCAGCGCGGTCAGTTCCCCGACGGTCCGTTCTCTTCCACCGAAGCACATCAGCATGAACAGGTCCATCGTGGTCTCGACCCCTTGCCCCAGAACGGGTTCGATCACCACCACGGTGCCGTCCGGCCCGGCGGCCCTGCGGCAGCCGTCCAGGATCGCGCGGGCGTTGTCATCGTCCCAGTCGTGCAGGATGTCGGAGAGCAGATACGCATCGGCCCCCGCGGGCAGCGGATCGAAGAAGCTACCGGAAACCGCACCGGCACGGTCCCCGAACCCCGCCGCGGTGAACTTCCGCTCGGCGGCCGCGGCGGTCGGCGGCAGTTCCAGTACCTGCCCGCGCACCCCGGGATGGGCGCGCAGGATCGCCGCGAGCACGGTGCCCTCGCCCCCGCCGACGTCGAGGATCCGCGGAAACCGGCCCCAGCCGAAACGTTCCGCGATCTGCGGCGCCTGCACCTGGAAGCGCCAGTTCATCTGGGCGTCGAAGGAATGCCGTAATTCCGGGTTCGCATCGAGATCCGCCCAGAATCCGCGACCGTATCGCCGCGCGTAGGCCGGTTCGCCGGTGGTGATCGTGCCGAGCAGCTCCACGAAGGCGAGCTCCGCGCGTCCGCCCGCCTGGTGGATGTCGAGCAGTGGTTTGATCCCGCCCGGCGCCTCGGCATCCAGCTGCGTACCGAGTTCGGTCGGCCGGTACCGCCCGGATTCCGCATCGAATTCGAAAACGCCGACCGTGACCAGATGATCGAGCAGGCAGCGCAGCGCGGGCTCCGCGGTCCCCGTCGCGGCGGCGAGCTCCGCGGCCGCCGCCCCCGCGTTTCCCGTTCGCTCCACCAGATGCAGCGTCGCGGCCACCCGGACAGCCATCGGGGTGGCCAGATCGGCCAGATCCCGGATACCCGGTTTCGAGGAGTTCACCGATTCAGCCTAGGACAGTGCGTCCACCGAATTCGTGGCTCAGTTCCCCGTCACGGCCCGGTTGTGGTCCAGCGCCGCGGTGATCCAGAACGCGGTGTCCTCCGCGGAGCCGAACCGGGAGAGGTCCACCTCGATCCAGCCCTTGGTCATCTCCTTGCCACGCATCATCGCCCAGTCGGCACCTTCGTGCTCGATCAGTTCCGCGGCCCGCTCGGGAGCACAGCGCAGCAGGACCCGCTCGCCGTTGAGTGCGGCGACCATTTTCTCGTGCACCATAAAGGAAAGGCCACCGAACATTCGCTGCTCGCGGACGATCTCCCCGGAGAGCGCTTCGCGAATCCGGTCGGCGACATCTTCGTCGTAGGCCATGGCGTTCCCTTTCCCGCCGAAGCATTGTCCGGGAATTGTAGGCCCGGCGAAGAGAAGCCGGAAACCTCGAACAGCGGAAGTCCTCCGGGGTAGGCTGGACGAAACGGAAGAAGATCCGTTTCTTTTGCCATACCGCACCGGAGGTCGTTCCGCATTGAGTTCCGCCGACTCGGTTCCCGCCGGGGACAAGCCTCGCCGTGCTCCGCGAACCGACGCGCGGCGCAACCGGGACAAGCTCATCCGGGCGGCGACGGCGGCGTTCGCGGCCGCCGAGGGCACCGTCCCCTTCGAGACCATCGCCCGGGAGGCCGGCGTCGGCATCGGCACGCTGTACCGGCACTTCCCCACCCGCGAGGCACTGGTGGAAGCCGTGTACTCCGCCGAACTGGACGAGGTGACCGGCAGCGTCCCGGATCTGCTGCGGCGGTTCCCACCGGAAACGGCACTGCGCGCGTGGATGGAACGCTATGCCGCCTTCGTCGCCACCAAGCGCGGCATGGCCGAAACGCTCCGCGCCGGCTGGGAATCCGGGACGATCGCCACCCCGGCCACCCGTGAACGCGTCACCGCCGCCATCGCCACGATCCTGGAAATCGGCGCCGAATCGGGCACGCTGCGCGCCGATGTCGAGCCACAGGACATCACCATGCTGCTGGTGGGCTCCCTGCTCGCCACGACCGGACCCGAGACTCGGGCACAGACCGGGCGGCTACTCGATCTCGTCATCGACGCGCTACGTCCGGACTGACCCCAGAACTCCCGCCCTTTTCAACATATAGCGCACCCGGGGACTTGCGGCAAGCCCCCGGGTACACCGCAGACTGCCCCGCATGACCAGTCGATCGATGTCTGCCGGATCCGGGCCCTTCTACCACGGCACGAAAGCCGATTTGCAACAAGGCGACTTGCTGGATCCCGGCTACCGATCCAATTACGGAGAACGGAAAACAGCCAATTTCATCTACTTCGCCGGGACCCTGGAAGCGGCCACCTGGGGAGCGGAACTCGCGCTGGGCGATGGGCCGGGCCGGATCTACCGCGTGGAGCCGACGGGCTCCTTCGAGGACGATCCGAACCTGACGGACAAGAAGTTCCCGGGCAATCCGACCCGGTCCTACCGCAGCCGGGAACCGTTGCGCGTCCTCGAGGAGATCGTGAACTGGGAGCCGCATTCCCCTGAGGTGCTGGAAGCCACGCGCGCGCATCTCGCGGAGCTCGAGCGGCTCGGCGTGGAGGCGATCAACGACTGAACGGCATCAACCGCGGCTCCGATCCGCACCGATGGCGACGCCGACAATCGAACACGGTTCGGTGCCGTGGTTGCGCCAGGCATGCCGGGTACCGTTCTGCACGACCACATCGCCCGCGCGCAGCACCGTCCGGGCGCCGTCGTCGAGTTCGAGGGTGACCTCGCCCGAGACCACCAGGACGTAGTCGATGCTGTCGGTGGTGTGCATGCCCGGCGCATCGCGCTCCATGGCGGCCAGCGCGCCCGGCATGAGCCGTTCCAGTTCGGCACGGGCCGCCGCCTCATCGAGATCGGGAGGCGGAACCAGGTCGCCCGGCGCGATGGTGTTGATCATGAAGCGCGAGCCGTCCCGGGGCGGGTAGTACGCCTCGGCGCCACGCGGCGAACCGCCGTCCGGAAACGTGGGCCGCTCATCCCTGCCCCACAGCCGATAGGCCGCGCAGCCGGGCAACAGCCCGGACGTGATCGGCTCGACGACCTGGTCATCGGCGACCCGGGACCGTCCCGCGGAGTCGTGGCCGGTGACCACCCGGCGAATGCCCATCCGAATCACCCCATCGCCAACTCAATACGGTTGCGTATTGATACGCCACCGTATCCTGCGTTCGCGGACCGGTCAATACGCGGGCGTATTCTCTTGCCCATGGTGAGCGAGTCGACCCGGTTGTCCGCCCAGGACTGGGCGCGGGCCGCACTGCAGGCGATCGCGGACGGCGGACTGGCCGCGGTCGCGGTCGAGCCACTCGCCCGGACACTCGGTGTGACCAAGGGCAGCTTCTACGCCCACTACCGCAACCGCGACGAGCTGATCGCCGCGGCACTCACCGAATGGGCGCGCGGCCACGGCGAGGCGGGCCTCGCCGAATTCGCCGCGATCACCGACCCGGCACAGCGGTTGCGCGAGCTGCTCACCGCCGTCGTGCACTCCGTCCAGCCGCTGGCACCATCGGTGCACCTGAGTCTGCTCGGCGACCGCAACGATCCCCGGGTCACCGAGGTGGTGCGCCGGGTGAACCGGGCTCGGCTGGAGCTCCTGACGCAGACCTACGGCGAACTCGGCCTGCCACCGGCCCGGGCCGCGTCCCGGGCCAGGGTCGCCTACGCGGCCATCCTCGGACTGTCGCAGCTGGCCCAAACCGATCCGGAGACCCCGCGGTCCGCGCTGCTGGCCGACGAGGCGATCGCGGCTTTCCTTCCCTCCTGAGGACCTGGCCCACGAAACCGTCTTGACGGAACGGGAGAACACCCGGCACGATGGCAGCTCGGCGCCGGTGACGCGTTCAGCTCCCGACAGCCCGTTTTCCGTTTCCGGACACATCGTCCCGGTCTTCGAATTCCCACACCGGACCATTTTCCGGTCGGCCGATCGCGCCCTCGGGGCGCACAAGAATGGAGAAACCCATGAGTATCAACCGAATCACCGATGGCGCCGAACGGGCGATCATCGAGAACCTGCTCGATCGCAACCGCGAGGCCCTGATCGAGACCGCACGCGGACTCTCCGAAACCGAGGCCCGCAGACGGCTCGTGCCGTCCCTGACGACACCGATCTCCGTACTCAAACACGCCGCGGCCGCCGAACGGATCTGGTTCCAGCGATTCTGGGCGGGACTCGAGGAATCCGAATGCGACGGATACTCGAAGCGCGACCTCGGCACCTTCACCGTCACCGAAAACGAGACCCTGGCCGAGGTGATCGCCGAATTCGAACGGGCAAGCGGGCGCTCGCGGGAGATCGCCGCCCGCTTCGCCCTCGACGACACCGTGGACATCCCGGCGGAGGGAACCGTCAGCATGCGCTGGACGCTGCTCGCCATGACCGAGGAATTCGCCCGGCACGCGGGGCACGGCGACATCCTGCGCGAACAGATCCAGGCCGGTTACGGACAATCCGTGCCGTAGTTCCGATAGCCGGGATGCACGCCCGGGGTGAGCCCGAGGTGATCGGCGATGCGCGTGAGCAGACCGTGCAGTTCGACGCGTTCCGCCTCGGTCAGGGGCGCGGTGAGATCCCGCTCGTGCTCGGCGGCGACCGTGCGAACCTCGCCCAGCAGCCCGGCACCCTCCTCGGTGAGGTGCAAGGCATTGTGCCGCCGGTCCTCCGGATTGCGGCGACGTTCGATCGCGCCGCGCTGCTCCAGATCATCCAGCAACGCGACGAGGCGGGTCGCTGCGGTGTCCAGTTTCGCGGCGAGCGCCTGCTGACTCAGCCCCGGCTCACGGTCGATCGCGAACAGCAACCCACTGTGCGCCGGGGTCAACTCGATACCGCCGATGCGCTGACCATAACGCTGCGCGGCCCTCGCCCCGATCTGCGTGAGCAGGAATGCATTGCCGTGTCCGCGCGGTTTCCGCGCCTTCTCGTTCGCCCGCACGACCGAATAGTATCACTTGACAAACCATTACATGCGATAAATCATTATCGCGTGGAACTAACCACGATCAGTGCGGTGACCAGCCCGGTACGGGCCCTCTACGGCGAACTCGCTGCCGGATACTCGGGCGCGGGGCGGCTCGAACGGGCCTGCTACCGGATCGCGGCGGCACTCGTCCTGCTCGGCCTGCTGCACCTGCTCGCGCAAGCGGTGCTCGGCGGCCCCTGGACCGGACCGGTCTCCTGGCGCAAACCCGCGGAGTTCGGCCTCGCCTTCGGCGCGACACTGTTCGCCGTCACCGCGGCGAGCACCCGGATCGCCCCGTCCGCACGCTCACGCGCTCCGGCACTCGGCCTTTTCGCGACGGCCTGCGTCGTCGAAGTCCTCGCGATCACCATCCAGGCATGGCGCAGCGTCCCCTCACACTTCAACACCACGACCCCGGTCGACAGCGTATTCGCCATGGCGGCGGCCTTCGGTGGTGGCGTGATCGTGCTCAGCATCCTCGCGCTGACCATCGCCGCCATCCGCAAACCGGTGCCGTTCGACACCCGCGCCACCAGAATCGCCGTGCTGTGCGGGTTCTTCAGCCTCATCCTCGCCCTGCTGATCGGCGCCGCGATGATCGCTATCGGCGAACGGACCATGTTCACCGTCTCGCTCGAGGCCGCCTACTGGGCCGCCACCGTCCTCGTTCCCGCGCACGCCGTCGCCATGCAGGGCATCCTCGTCCTCCCCGCACTCGCCTGGCTGACCACGCACACCGGCTGGAGCGCGCCGCGGCGCACCCGGATCGTCATCCTCGGCAGTACCGGTTATCTCCTGTGCACGGCCGTGGTCGTCATCGAAGCCGCGTTCGGCATCGAACCGACCCGATTCGGCACGGCCCCGATCGCCGCGAGCGCCCTCGCACTGCTCGGACTGCTCACCCTGGTCGCCACCGGGATCGTCACGATCCACGCCGTGTTCACGAGACAGCGGCCCAGCTGAGCCGAACGGCATCGATCGTGGCCGCACCGCCGCGGAACAGTGTGGTGATCACCGGAGCAGACTCGCATCGAGCTTCGTGGCACCGGCACCCAGGCGAGGTTCGCACGGAGGATCGGCGGGGCGTCGATCATGCCGAGGTGACGTCTCGTGCATGCACCCCGCCGGTCCGGCGGCAGCGCAGGTAGCCACAAGTGGTGATGCCGAGAAACACGGGCCACAGTGGCGCCACCAGATAACAGGCCCGGCACAGGGCCGCCCAGGCAGTAAACGGTGCACCCGCGAAGGGATCGACACTACTCCAATGCAGCGCACCGGCGAGGCACAGGAACGCCAGGACGACCACACCGGCCAACGCGACCCCGGCAACCAGTGCCACGGGTACCCGGGAACGCCGCGCGACGGGACTCCAGCGAGGAATTCGATCCCCGTCGGGGTGCGCCAGAGCCAGCGTCGACAGTGCCGCAACCAGCTCCAGCAGCGAGAGCACGAGCACGTAGACGGTGCCGCTTCCGGGAATATGCTGAGCTGCCCGCCAGGACACCGGCGTGCCGAGCGGTGCACCGAGTCCGACAACCGCACGCCAGAGCACCGTCGGCGCGGCGGCACCCACGGCCAGCCAAGCACATACCCACATCCAACGCGGTCGTTGCGCCGCCGTTGCGGTCAGGTCAGGCACTTCAATTCCCCCGGTTCCCACGACAGTGGCCAGTGAACGCGCCACCGGACGCGGCCCGAAGCCCCGTCAGGAGAGCGAGCTGACCGCATCGACCGCACGCTTGGCCGCCGCGAGCGACGCGCCAGTCGCCTCGCGGTAGACCTTGATCGCTTTGATCTTCTTGCCTTCCGCGGCCAGTCGGCGAACCTCGGCGGGAACGTCCGGCGCCGCATGCGCCTCGAGTTCCTCGGGCCCGACACCCAGCTGTCCGGCGAGGTAGGCGACCTGCGCCTCCAAGCGAACAATTCGAGCGTCTTGTCGTGCGTTCGGAAACAGGTTCAGCATCAACGACTCCTTGCCGCCCTCGCGGGCCTCCCACGCTCCATCCGGCGACGTCAGACCGATCCGGGGCCACTCGCCGCGTGCGCCGGGAAACCGGTCGCGAACCGGGGCATCGCGGTCGACCGGCTCGCCGGTCGGTACCCCCTGGTCGAACGTGGAGCCGGCCAGGGGAATCGAACCCCTAACCTCCTGTTTACAAGACAGGTGCTCTGCCGATTGAGCTAGGCCGGCGTGGCCGCAGTGACCGGCGGCCAGGCTCATCGTAGCCGGTGGGTGTGGTCCTGGTGTGGTGCGGTGGACGTGCGGTACGCCCGCCGTGCACGATTACGGGGAGACCAGGGGCGACAATGATTGTGAGGTATGTGGTGCCGCCAACGGACCGGGGGAAGCCGGAGCGTGATCCGCTCGCCGAGCACGCGGTGACGGACGAGCATCGCGCGGCGGCCGCCCGGGAACGGGAGCGTTCGCAGTCGCGGACGAAGTTCTTCACGCCGGTATCGGACAACCCGGCGTCGAACGCACCCGCGCCGGACCGACCGGCGTCGAACACACCCACAGCGAACTACCCGGCCTCGAACGCACCGGGCTCGAACGCACCGGGCTCGAACCACCCGACGGCGACCGGTCCGGCCTCGGGCAGTCCGGTACCGGAACCGCCGGGCTCGCAGGCGTCGACGGAGCGGGTGGCGCCGCCCGGGAGGCAGCATTCGCGGCCGAAACCGGATCGGCCGAAGCAGGACCGCCCACACCGCAGGGTTCCGGGCCTCCGCAGGGCGCGCCAGGGCACGGATTCGGGGCTCCGCCCGGCGACCCCGATCGCGGACAACGCGACCTACGGTCCGGAGCTTCCCGGCGAATCGCAGGTGCAGCTGGTGCTGGATCTGGCACTGCGCATCGGCGAGGTGAAGATGGCCTGCGGCGCGGGCGCTGCGGACACGACCGAGGCGATCTACTCGGTGACGGAGGCCTACGGTCTGCCGCACTGCGAGGTGGACGTGATCTTCTCGTCGATCACGGTCTCGGTGCACCGCGGTTCGGATGTGAACCCGATCACGGCGGTGCGCCTGGTGCGCGCGCGGGGCAGTGACTACACGCGCCTGGAGGCGACCGACCAGCTGCTGCAGCGGATCATCAACGGCAACGGGAAGTTCCGGCCGTACGAGGCGTCCACGGAGCTGGAGCGGATCACGAAGGCGCGGCATCCGTATCCGCGCTGGGTGGCCACGCTCGCCTGGGCGGGGATGGCGGCCTCGATCGCGATCCTGATCAACGGGACCCCGATGGTGGCGGTGGTGACCGCGGTGATCTCGGCGGTGATCGACCGGCTGGGGCGGTTCCTGAACAAGCGGGCGCTGCCGAGCTTCTTCCAGCAGCTGGTGGGCGGCCTGCTCGCCACGTTCCTCGCCCTTGTGGTGGTGCACTTCGGCGACACACTGTTCGGCGGGAACGATTCCTCGCTGGTGATCGGTGCGGCGATCACGGTATTGCTCTCCGGCCTCTCCGTGGTGCAGACCGTGCAGGACGCGGTGACCGGCTATTACGTGACGGCGGCAGGACGGACGATCGAAATCGCGCTGATCTCGGCCGGGCTGATCGCCGGCGTGGTGATCGCGGTGAAGATCGCCGCGGTGGTCGGTATCACCGAGGGAGACATGGACCCGCCGAAGACGACCTCGGTGCAACAGGTCCCGTTGCTGATGCTCGCGGGCGCTGCCGCCGCGGCGTTCTACGCGCTGGCCAGCTATGCGCGCACCCGCACGCTGCTGGTCTCGGCGGCCGCGGGGGCACTCGGTGGCGCGGCCTACGGTGCATTGCTGGCTACCGCGTCGAGCCCGATCATCGCCTCGGCGGCCGCGGCGGTGGTGATCGGCTTCGCGGGCGGGCTGCTCACCAGGCGGCTGCGCATTCCCCCGGTGATCGTGGCGGTCGCCGGTCTCACCCCGCTGCTCCCCGGTTTCTCCACCTACCGGGCGCTGTACGGGCTGGTGAACAGCAGCAAGAACCCGCAGCAGATCCTCGACGGCGGGGTGAATCTCGTGGTCGCGGTCACGATCGCGCTCGCGCTGGGCGCCGGGGTGGTGCTCGGCCAGTTCCTCGCGCACCCGGTGCGCAGGCGGCTCGGGCGCTGGCAGCGGCAGTTCCTCAGTCCCCATTCGGCGGCCCGGCTCAAGCGGCCGGAGTGAGTCGACCGTCACTTGTCGTAGCTACACACCGCGATGGTGAGTGGTTAATGTGGGGGCAAAGCCCAAGGAGGAACCTCACCGTGGCCGCCGCACCTGGGAAAGCCGAATTCATCGTCGTCGCCAACCGCCTTCCCGTGGACCTGGAACGGTTACCCGACGGTTCGCAGCGGTGGAAGCACAGCCCGGGCGGACTGGTGAGCGCGCTGGCGCCGTTCCTGCGCAATCAGCACGGCGCCTGGGTCGGCTGGCCGGGGGTCTCGGATGTCGAGGTGGACCCGTTCACCGAGGACGGGCTGCTGCTCTACCCGGTCACGCTCAGCGCCGATGAGTACCGCGACTACTACGAGGGCTTCTCCAACGCCACACTCTGGCCGCTCTATCACGATGTCGTGGTGCGCCCGGTGTTCGACCGGAGCTGGTGGGACGCCTATGTCCGGGTGAACCGCCGGTTCGCCGAGCACGTCGCCGAGATCGCGAGCACCGGTGCGACAGTGTGGGTGCAGGACTATCAGCTCCAGCTGGTCCCGCAACTGCTCCGTGAACTGCGCCCGGACCTGCGGATCGGCTTCTTCCTGCACATCCCGTTTCCCCCGGTCGAACTGTTCATGCAGCTGCCGTGGCGCACCGAGATCGTGCGCGGGCTGCTCGGCGCCGATCTGGTCGGGTTCCACCTGCCCGGCGGGGCGCGCAATTTTCTGTGGCTGGCCCGCCAGCTGGTCGGCCTCGAACCGACCCGGACCGCGGTCGGGGTGCGCAACCGGCCGGGCGCGGTGCAGATGGGCGACCGCACCGTACGGGTCGGCGCGTTCCCGATCTCCATCGACGCGGGCGGCCTGGACACGCTCGCCAAGACCGAGCGGGTGCGCAAGCGGGCCGCCCAGCTCCGCGATGACCTCGGCAAACCGAAGAAGGTGCTGCTCGGGGTTGACCGGCTGGACTACACCAAGGGCATCGACGTACGGCTGCACGCGCTGCACGAGATGATCGACGAGGGCACCGTCGACCCGGCCGATGTGGTCATGGTGCAGCTGGCCACGCCCTCGCGCGAGCGGGTCGAACACTACGTGCGGATGCGCGCGGACATCGAACAGCAGGTCGGCCGGATGAACGGGGAGTTCGCCAGGGTCGGTCACCCCGTCGTGCACTACCTGCACCAGTCGGTGGACCGCGAGGAACTGGCCGCCTTCTTCTCCGCGGCCGACGTCATGGTGGTCACCCCGATGCGGGACGGGATGAACCTGGTGTGCAAGGAGTACGTCGCCTGCCGCCACGATCTCGGCGGCGCGCTGGTGCTCTCCGAGTTCACCGGCGCGGCCGCCGAACTGAGCAGTGCCTTCCTGGTGAACCCGCACGATCTGGACGGGGTGAAGAACGCCCTGCGCACCGCGCTCGAACTGGACCCCACGGACGGGCGGCGGCGGATGCGCGCGCTGCGCAGGCAGGTGCTCACCCATGACGTGGACCGGTGGGCGCGCTCGTTCCTCACCGCGCTCGGCGGGGACGGTTAGCGGGCGTCGGACAACTCTCGTCCGCCGCGAGCAGGAGTCCGCGTGGCGATCTCCTGCGGGGCTCGGCGGCCAGGGTGATGGCGCGCCTTCGCCGCGTGCCAGCGGAACGGGAGTTGTCAGACGTGCCGCGCGGCCGAGGCGGTCCTGCGCAACGGCGAACGGGCCACCAGCGCCTTCGCGAACGGGGTGCGCAGCATCAGCTCCACGGCGATCACCGAGAGCAGCAGCGTGCTCAGGAACATGACCGCGCCACCCAGGATGCGGTTTCCGAAGAAGTTCGCCCATTGTTCGTGCAGCGGGGCCCACTGCAGGTTGACCATGAAGGGATGCACCGCGTAGACGCCGAAGGCGCGGATCGAGCCCCAGTCCACGATCCGGGCGAGCAGGCTGCCCGGTTTGCGGCGGGCGGCCCACCAGATGCAGAAGGCGTAGAGGCCGAGGATCGAACCGAGCGCCCAGGGCAGCACATCCGGATGCAGCGGGTTCGCCGCGACGTCCGGGGTGACCCCCTCGTTCACCCGGAGGAAGAACACGGTCAGCGATCCGGCGAGGCCGATGGCGAACGCCGCGCCGAACAGCCAGTAGTGCGCGGTGAGGAAGGCGCGGATCCGCTCGGCGTGCACCGCGAACAGGGCGCCCAGGATGCAGAACAGCGCGTAGCTCGGCAGGATCGAGGCCTGCATGGCCCACAGCTGCGTGCCGAGCACTCCGGGGGGCGCGGGCACGTAGCTGAACAGCAGCATGATGCCGACCTGCACGACCCCGGCGGCGAGCAGCAGCTTGCCATGGTGCCCTGCCGTCCGCCGCACCAGCCAGCGCAGCACCGGGAACAGCAGGTACATCTGCATGGAGACGAGCAGGAAGTACAGGTGGAACCAGCCGGTGCCCTGGAGCAGATTCAGGATCGTGGTCTGCAGCCCGGCCCACACCGATTCCGGGGTCTCGATGGTGGTGAAGGTCAGCACCGTGTAGATCAGCGTCCACACGACGTACGGCAGCACGATCGCGCCGAACCGGCGCCGATAGAAGGTGCTCGCCTTGGTGTCCTTGCGGTAGTAGCCGTGGAAGAGCACGAACGCGGTGATGAACACGAAGGAGTACCGCGTGAAGTGCATCAGCAGAGAGACCGCGCCCATATCGGGGGCATCCGGCGGATTCATCGCCCCGTAGGAGTGCACGAAGACCACGCAGGTGAAGGTCAGTACGCGCAACAGGTCGACGTTGTACATCCGGGCGCGCGGGCGCGCGCTCGATGCGGCCTGCGCCGTGTCGGGCGTGGACATGTCCTCCCCTGTGATTCCTGGGTGAACGAAGAGCGTTCCGTGACAAGGACGAAACGGACTCGGACAAGGTACTCCTTATCCCGGAGTACCCCGGCGCGCGGGTACACCGGCGGCCAGTGCGGCCGGGTACTCCGGCTGCCCTACGCTTGGGCGCACCAACCCCGAAATCATCCCCTACCCCGAGACGCAGACCCCGAAGATCAATGACTGCTGAGACACTGCCTGCCGAATTGCGCAGCGCGATCATGACCATCGCGCGGACCCCGCGCTTGCTGATCGCCTGCGATTACGACGGCACACTCGCGCCGATCGTGGAAAATCCCGAACACGCGCGGCCCTCATCCGAATCCGTCGGCGCGCTGCGCGCGCTCGCCGATCTGCACGAGACGACGACCGCGGTGATCTCCGGGCGGGCGTTGCGCGATCTGGCCACGCTCTCCCGGCTGCCGAGCGAGGTGCACCTCGTCGGCTCGCACGGCTCGGAGTTCGACGTCGGTTTCGTGCACGCCCTCGACGACGACGCCAGGGAACTGCACGCGCGCCTGCACCGCTCGCTCACCGAGCTCACCGCCGGGTATGCGGGCGTGCAGCTGGAGACGAAGCCCGCGAGCGTCGCGGTGCACGTGCGGCGCGCGAGCGAACAGGTCGCCGAGCAGGTGCTCACCGCGGTCCGCTCCGACCAGGCCACCTGGGGAGGCGTGCAGGTCACCGAGGGCAAGGCGGTGATCGAGCTCGCCGTGGTGCAGACCGACAAGGGCCGCGCGCTCGACGTGCTGCGCCGCAGGATCGGCGCGACCGCCGCGATCTTCATCGGCGACGACGTCACCGATGAGAAGGCCTTCGCCCGCCTTTCCGGGCCGGACCTCGGGATCAAGGTCGGTGAGGGCGAGAGCCGCGCCGAGTACCGGCTCCCGGACACCGCGGCCGTGTCCACCACCCTCGCGTTCATCCTCGAGGAGCGACAGAACTGGCTGTTCGGTGGGCGCGCGCCCGCGATCGAACGGCTCACCATGCTCGCCAACGAACGCTCGATCGCGCTGCTCACCCCGGACGCGCGGGTCTGCTGGATGTGCCACCCGGACCCGGACTCCCCCGCGGTGTTCGCCGATCTGCTCGGCGGATCCTCGGCCGGGCACTTCACGGTGCGCCCGGAACACGAGGGACTTCCGCTCGGCCAGCGCTACCTGCCGGGCACCATGACCACCGAGACCCGCTGGTCCCGGCTGCTCGTCACGGACTACCTCGACCACAACACCGGCCAGCACCGCACCGACCTGATCCGGGTGGTCAGCGGATCCACCAGGGCGGTCGTCGAGTTCGTCCCCCGGCCGGAGTTCGGCGGGGTACCGGTGCGGCTCGAACAGCACCCCGAAGGGCTGGCCGTGCTCGGCACCTCCGACCCGATCGTGCTGCGCGCGCCCGGGGTCCGGTTCGAGATCACCTCGGACGGGGCACACGAATCGGCCCGCGCGGTCATCGAACCGCGGGAGAACCGGCCGATCGTGTTCGAGCTGCGCTGCGGCACCACCGAGCTCGGCGAGCACGAGCTGCCCGAGGCCGAGCGGCGGGCCCGTTCGAACGCCTACGACAGCGAATGGCTCGCCGGGCTGAACCTGCCATCGGTGGAAACCGACCTCGCCGCGCGTTCCGCGCTGACCCTGCGCGGGCTGTGCGTCGCCGACACCGGCGGCATCATGGCCGCCGCGACGAGTTCGCTCCCCGAGGACATCGGCGGGGTGCGCAACTGGGACTACCGCTACTGCTGGATCCGGGACGGCTCGATGACCGCGAGCGCGCTGGTCTCCCTCGGTTCGACCGAAGAGGCCGAGCGGTTCCTGTCCTGGCTGCACGGAGTACTGGCCACGGTGCCCGGACCGGAACGGCTGCACCCGCTCTACGCGCTCAACGGGAGCACCCTGGGCGCCGAGGCGGTCATCGACACGCTTCCCGGGTACGCCGGTTCCCGCCCGGTCCGGGTCGGCAACCTCGCCAACCAGCAGGTCCAGCTCGACGTGTTCGGTCCGGTGGTGGAACTGGTCACCGCGCTCTCCGAGGTACGCGGCAAGCTCACCGATGACGACTGGCAGATGGTGCACGCCATGACCGAGGCCGTCGCGACCCGCTGGGACGAGCCCGATCACGGCATCTGGGAGGAGCGGGCGCGCCCACGGCACCACGTCTACTCCAAGGTGATGTGCTGGGTGACCATCGACAGGGCGCTGAAACTCGCCGAGCGCTACGACCGCGAGGTGGACCCGTCCTGGGTGGATCTGCGCGCCGAGATCGCCCTCGATGTCATCGAGAACGGCTGGAACGCGGAGAAGGACGCCTTCACCACCGCCTACGACGGTATCGACCTGGACGCGGCGACCCTGTTCGTCGGGCTCACCGGGCTGATCGACCCGAAGGACGAGCGGTTCGCCTCCACCGTCACCGCCACCGAGGCCGAGCTGCGTTCCGGCTCCACGGTCTACCGGTATCGCCGCGATGACGGGCTGCCCGGCGACGAGGGCGGATTCCACCTGTGCGCCGCGTGGATGGTGGAGTCCTACCTGCTCACCGGCAGGCACACGGAGGCCGAGGAGCTGTTCGAGCAGATCGTGGACTGCGCCGGTCCGACCGGTCTGCTTCCCGAGGAGTACGACCCGATCGCGGAGCGCTCCCTCGGGAACCACCCGCAGGCGTACTCGCACATCGGGCTGATCCGCTGTACCCAGCTGCTGGACGCCGCGCGCGACTGAGCCATGCCCCGGTGGGTGAGCCGTCCCGCTCACCCACCGGGTTCACTTGCGTTCAGCGAGCGCGTCGAGATCGACCGGGATCGTGGCGATGCCGTCGATGCGGATCGCCGAATCGCCGGTGTACTCACTCACGAGCTCGTATCCTCCTGGACCAAGCCTGTACGCGGACAGGGCCGTCTTCCCCCATGGCTCCACGATCCAGTAATGCGGAATCCCCACCTCGGCGTATTCGCTGAATTTGGTCACCCGATCGACCCTTCGGGTCCCCTCGGAAAGGACCTCGACCACCAGAAGTACATCGTAGGCACGGAATCGCGCCGGATTTGCGCTGGCGCTCTCGGTCGAGGTCACCGCGACATCGGGAACCCGGATCGTCAACGGCTCATCCGTCACCAGCACATCCACCTCGCCGAACGCGGACCAGTCGCGCGGCAGGTGTTCGTCAAGTAGCACGGCGAGCCGATTCACCACACGTTGATGAACCGGCATCGGCCTCGGTGTCATCATCAGTACCCCCTCGCTCACCTCGAGGCGCCGATGCTGGTCATCCTCGGGTAAGGCATCCCACTCGGCCAAGCCCAGCAGGCGGCCGAAGGGCAGCATCTCCGTCATCACGCATCACTTCCGCTTCGCCGGTGCCCTGCCATTCTGCACCACGCCCATCACCTCGCCCATCGAGGAGACCGGCAGCGCCTTGATGCCCGCCGGAATGTCCCCGCAGTCCGGCGGCACGAGTGCCTTCGTGAAACCGAGCCGGACGGCCTCGGCGAGCCGCCGGGAGATGTCCGGAACCCGGCGCACCTCACCGACGAGGCCGACCTCGCCGAGCGCGACGAGATCGGCGGGCAGCTCGATATCCTTTGCCGCGCTTGCGATCGCGAGTGCCACGGCCAGATCCGCCGCCGGTTCGCGCACCTTCATCCCGCCGACCGTCGCGGTGTACACATCCGAGCTCCCAAGCTGCACACCGCACCGCTTCTCGGTCACCGCGAGCACCATGGCCACCCGCGCGGAATCCAGGCCGCTGCACGCGCGCCGCGGATTGGCCAGCGTGCTCGGCGCGACGAGCGCCTGCACCTCGGCGAGCATCGGCCGCTTTCCTTCCACCACAACGGTTACCGCCGTACCGGGGGCCGCCTCCGTGTGCCGGGAGACGAACAGCCCGGAGGGGTCCGCGACGCCGTCGATGCCCCCGGCGACCAGTTCGAAACACCCCACCTCGTCGGCCGCGCCGAACCGGTTCTTCACCCCGCGCAGCAGCCGCAGCGTGGAATGCCGATCCCCCTCGAACTGCAGGACCGCGTCCACCAGGTGCTCCAGCACCCGCGGCCCGGCGATCGAGCCCTCCTTGGTGACGTGGCCGACGAGCACCACGGGCAGCCCGCGTTCCTTGGCGAGCGCGACGAGGGCCGCGGTCACCGCGCGCACCTGGGTCACCCCGCCGGGCACCCCGTCCACCTCCGCGGAGGCCACGGTCTGCACCGAGTCGAGGATCAGCAGCGAGGGCGCGACCGTGTCCACGTGCCCGAGCACCGCGGACAGTTCGCTCTCGGCGGCCAGATACATCCGATCGTGCAGCGCCCCGGTGCGTTCGGCGCGCAACCGGACCTGGCCGGCCGATTCCTCCCCGGTCACGTAGAGGGCGGTGCCGTTGCCCCGCGCCCACTGGTGCACCACTTCGAGCAGCAGGGTGGACTTGCCGACCCCCGGCTCCCCGGCGAGCAGCACGACAGCTCCGGGCACGATCCCGCCACCGAGCACCCGGTCGAGTTCCTCGATCCCGGTCTTGGTCACCGCGGTCTCGCTCGCGGCGATCGCGGTGATCGACCGCGCGGGTGAACTCGGGGCACCCGCGGAGATCTTGGTGACCGGGGCGGCGACACCGCGCTCCTCGATCGTGCCCCAAGCCTGACATTCCGGGCAGCGGCCGACCCATTTCGGGACTTCCATGCCGCACTCGGCGCACCGGTATGCCGCGCGCGCTACCTTGCCGTTCTTCGCCACATCGGGACCGTATCGCCCGGTACCGACAATTCCCCGGCCACATCCGTGCCGGGAACCGGTCTCGGCTCGGCTCAGCCGTTCGCCTGGTTGTCGTAGGGCGCGCCGATCGGCACCTGCACCGTCCCGCTGCCCGCCTTCGCGAACTGGAACCGCACCGGGACCGTGACCCCTGGCCGCAGCGCGGGCTTGGTCAAACCGGTCAGGTCGATGCTGACCTCACCCGGCTGCGCGGGCGTGTTCGCCGCACTCGGTGCGTTGCTCGCACTCGGTGCGTTCGAGGCACTCGAGGCCGGGGTCTTCTGGCCGTCCGGGTCCACGCCGGAGCGCAGCGCGGTCCGCGCGGGCAGTTCCTTGCTGCCGTCGATCCGTGAGCCGCTGAACAGCGGACTCGAGACGTTCACCAGCTTGTCGTCCTGACCTGCGTTGTTCACGATGGTCAGCACCAGCCGGGCATCGGAGCCCTGCTTGTAGGCGGCCTGGTTGCCACCGCCGGGGTAGGCCAGCTGCGCGTCCCGGATCGCCACCGTGCCGATCTCGTCCATCGCCCCGTTCACCGCGGCGGCTTGAGTGTCGGTCTGGGTGATCTGACCCGAACCACAACCACCGAGCACGAGTCCGATGCCGACCGCGGCGACGGCCACCGTCATCCGCGCCTTGCCCACCGAGCGCATACCCACTGAGACCCCACTCATTCCTGGCAGCAGCCTTCCTGATCCGTCGCTCTGGTCCCGGTCACCCGGAACCACCGACGCCGCAAGGGTAACCGGCTCGTTCCGGCGCGCGCGCACGGGCACCTCCTGGCCCGCTCCGCGGTGTCCACAGTGGACCTCGATCCACCGGCGAGGCCCCTGTCAAGCACACGAATCCGCGATTTGTCAACCCCTTGACCTGCAAGGACGAAGCCGGACCCAGTTCCGGTCGCCTGAGAAGCGTGTTAATATGGAAACAGCGAAAGGGGCAGAGGACACATGGTTTTCAAGGTCGGAGAGACTGTCGTCTACCCGCATCACGGTGCCGCGCTCATCGAAGCAATTGAGACTAGAGTCATCAAGGGCGAAGAGAAGCAGTACCTGGTGCTCAAGGTCGCCCAAGGAGATCTCACCGTACGCGTTCCAGCAGACAATGCCGAGGTGGTCGGCGTCCGGGACGTCGTTGGGCAGGACGGCCTCAACCACGTTTTCGAGGTGCTTCGCGCGCCGCATTCGGAGGAACCGACGAACTGGTCACGGCGGTTCAAGGGCAACGGGGAAAAGCTCGCCTCCGGAGATGTCAACAAGATCGCCGAGGTCGTCCGCGACCTGTGGCGGCGCGAGCAGAACCGCGGCCTTTCCGCAGGTGAGAAGCGCATGCTCGCGAAGGCACGGCAGATCCTCGTCGGAGAGCTCGCGCTCGCCGAGGGCACGGACGAGGGCAAGGCCGAGGTCCTGCTCGACGAGGTGCTCGCGACGGCGGTGTGAGCACCGTAGCGCTGGTCCCGGCGGCCGGCCGGGGGGAACGGCTCGGCGCCGGGATGCCCAAGGCGCTGGTGCCCGTCGCCCGGGTACCGATGTTGTCCAGGGCGGTGCGCGGGTTACTCGCTTCGGGTCGGATCGACCGGGTCATCGTCGCGGCCCCACCGGATCATCTACGCGCGATGACCGAACTCGTCGGCGGTTCCCGGGTCCAGGTACTCCGGGGCGGCGCGGACCGTACCGATTCGGTCCGGCTCGCCCTGGAAGCGGCCGGTGACGCGGAACGGGTACTCGTGCACGACGCCGCCCGCGCCTTCACCCCCGCTCCGGTCATCACCGCGGTCGTGGACCGGCTGCGCGCCGGAGCCCGCGCCGTCATCCCCGTCCTACCGGTCACCGATACGGTGAAACGGGTCGAACAGGACGGCCGGGTCAGTGCGACCGTGGACCGATCGGCACTGCGCGCGGTGCAGACCCCGCAGGGTTTCGCCGCCGAGATATTGCGTGCGGCCTACGAGCACGACGGCGGGGCGCTCACCGACGACGCGGGCCTGGTGGAGCGCATGGGGGTCACCGTGCACACCGTTCCGGGCCATCCACACGCGTTGAAGATCACCACCCCGTTCGACCTCGCGATCGCGGAATCCGTGCTCGCCAGAAGGATTGCGCCCGATGCCTGAGGAATTGTTGCCGCGCACCGGAATCGGCACCGATGTGCACCGCGTGGAGCAGGGCAGGGAATGCTGGATCGCCGGGCTGTTCTGGCCGGGTGAGCACGGGTGCGCGGGCCATTCGGACGGGGATGTCGCCGCGCACGCGATCGTGGACGCGGTACTGTCCGCGTCCGGACTCGGCGATATCGGCGGCCTGTTCGGCACCGATGACCCGCGCAGGCACGGTGCGCGTGGCGTCGAATTTCTCACCGAAGCGGCCGGACACGTTCGCGCACAAGGGTTTCGGATCGGCAATGCCACGGTGCAGGTGATCGGCAACCACCCGAGGATCGGCACCAGGCGCGCGGAGGCACAGGAGGCGCTCGGCACCGCGCTCGGCGCCCCGGTCTCAGTGACTGGGACGACGACCGATGGGCTCGGGCTGACCGGACGGGGCGAGGGCATCGCGGCCGTCGCCTCGGCGATCGTGCTGGGATAACATCAGGCTCATGCCGATTCTCAACGAGGCAGTGCGCGCGATCATCGATGGCAGGAATTACGCGACCGTGGCGACCGTGAATCCGGACGGAAGCCCGCAGACCTCGGTCGTCTGGTGCGAACGCGATGGTGATGATCTGCTTTTCTCCACCATAAAAGGGCGCCGCAAAACCCGTAATATGGAACGCGATCCACGAGTGAGCATCTCGATTCTCGACAGCACCGATCCGTACCAGTACGCGGAATTGCGCGGCACCGTCACCATCACAACCGAAGGCGGCCGCGAGCTCATCGACAAGCTCTCGAATGCCTATCAGGGCGCGGATTTCCGCGCCGACCCCGAGGGAACGATTCGCGTCGTCGTCCGGCTCACCCCGGAAAAGGTCACCGGTCACGCGGCATGACCGAAACGAGTGCGGCGCGGCCGCGAATGGGCCGGATCGCGGTTGCAAGTTTCATCGGAACCGCGATCGAGTTCTACGACTTCTATCTGTACGCGACCGCGTCCGCGCTGGTGATCGACAAACAATTCTTCCCGAATCTCGGCGCGACGGTCGGCCAGCTCGCCGCGTTCTCCACATTCGCGGTCGCGTTCATCGCCCGCCCGCTCGGCTCCCTTTTCTTCGGCCATTTCGGGGACCGTATCGGGCGGAAGTCGATGCTGATCGCCTCACTGCTGACCATGGGGGTCTCCACCGTCGCGATCGGACTGGTCCCCGGCTACGCCACGATCGGCATCGCCGCTCCGATCCTGCTCGTGGTGCTCCGCTTCGCCCAGGGCATCGGCCTCGGCGGGGAATGGGGCGGCGCGGCGCTGCTCGCCGCCGAGCACGCCCCGAAGGGTAAACGCGGCTGGTACGGCATGTACCCGCAGCTCGGCCCCTCCATCGGGTTCTTCTTCGCCAGCGGCGGATTCCTGCTGCTGTCCGCGACCATGGACGAGTCCACCTTCAACGCCTGGGGCTGGCGGGTTCCGTTCCTCGCTTCGGCCCTGTTGGTGCTGGTCGGCCTGTTCGTGCGGCTGCGGATCGCCGAGACCCCGGAATTCTCGAAGGTGCTCGACTCCGGCGACCGCGCGCGGATGCCGCTGGTGGAGATGGCGCGCAGGGCACCGTGGCGGCTGCTCGGCGGTTCCGGGGCGATCGTGGTCTGCTACGTGCTCTTCTACACCGCGACCACCTTCTGCATCTCCTACGGCACAAGCGAACTGCACCTTTCCAAACAGACGATGCTGACCTGCGCGATCATCGCGGTCTGGGCGATGGCGCTGGCCACGATCGGTTCGAGCATCGCCAGCGACCGGTTCTCCCGCCGTTCGGTGCTGATCGTCGGCTGCGGCTACGCCGTGCTCGTCGGGCTGGTCATGTTCCCGCTCATCGACACCGGCAACCCGGTGCTGATCTGCGTGGCGCTCGCACTCGCACTGGCCGGGATGGGCTGGACCTACGGGCCGCTCGGCGCCTACCTGCCCGAGCTGTTCGCGGTGCGCTACCGGTACTCGGCCTCCTCCTTCGCTTACAACCTGGGCGGGGTGCTCGGCGGCGCGCTCGCCCCGAACCTGGCGACCCTGCTGTTCGCGGCGTACGGCGGGTTCTCCGTCGGCCTCTACGTCGCGGGCGCCGCGGTGCTCTCGCTCGTCTGTGTGATCGCGCTACCGGCGGTCGGCAGGACCGCGAAGGACCGGGTTCACGTAGCATCGGAATCGTGATCGAAGCTGCGCTCATCGACTTTTCCGGCACCCTTTTCCGACTCGATTACACCGAGGAATCACTGACGGCAATGCTCGGCGAGCACGCCGCGGTCATGGACACCGAACGCAAGGTGGAGCTGCTCCGCAAACTCACCGCCCCGGTCGGTGAGCCCAAGGAACTCACCGAATCCGAGCTCGACGACTGGCGCCGCCGTGACCTCGATCCGGAGGCACACCGCAGGGCCAATGTGGCCATCCTGGAGTGGTCCGGGCTCGCCCCGGACGAGGCCGTGCACCTGTACGAGGGCATGCTGCTGGACGCCAACTGGCACGCCTACCCGGACACCGCCGAGGCGCTCGGGCTGCTGCACGAGCACGGCATCCCGGTCGCCGTGGTCAGCAACATCGCCTGGGACATCCGTTCCTGCTTCGAGCTCGCCGGGGTGGACCGATTCATCGATGCCTACGTGCTCTCCTTCGAGCACGGCGTGGAGAAGCCGGACGAGGAGATCTTCCGCATCGCCACCGGCAAGCTCGGCGTCGACCCGGAAAACGCGCTGATGATCGGCGACTCGGAGGCGGCGGACGGCGGGGCCCGGGCACTCGGTACCCGGTTCGCGAGGGTGGAACCGCTGCCGACCGCGCAACGCCCGGACGCCCTGTCACGCATCGTGCGCGAAGAATTGGGCAGGTAACGGGGCGGGCACCCCTAGCCCGTACCATCGTGGCGTGACGCTGCACATATACGACACCGGAGCAAGGGCACTGCGGGAGTTCGTCCCCGCGCGCGAGGACCGGACGTCGATCTATGTCTGTGGGCCGACCCCGCAGGGCGCACCGCACATCGGTCACGTACGCGGCGCGCTGAACTACGACGTGCTGCGCCGCTGGCTGGCCCGCGACGGCGCGGACGTGCTGCTCGTCCGCAATGTCACCGATATCGACGACAAGATCCTCAACCGCGCCGCGGAGGCCGGGCGGCCGTGGTGGGAGTGGGCGGCCACGCACGAGCGCGCCTTCGAAGAGTCCTATGCCGCGCTCGGCTGCCTTCCCGCCTCGCTCGCCCCGCGCGCGACCGGGCACATCACGCAGATGGTCGAGCTGATGCAGCGGCTCATCGATGCGGGCTGCGCCTACGCCTCCGGTGGCGACGTGTACTTCTCCGTCGAGGCCTTCCCGGGGTACGGCGCGCTTTCCGGGCAGCGGCTCGAAGAGATGCAACAGGGCGAGAGCGCGGCGTCCGGTAAGAAGGACCCACGCGATTTCACCCTGTGGAAAGCGAGCAAGCCGGGTGAACCGTCCTGGCCGACCCCGTGGGGACCGGGCAGGCCGGGCTGGCATCTCGAATGCTCGGCGATGGCGACGGTCTACCTCGGCGAGACCTTCGATATCCACGGCGGCGGGGTCGACCTGATCTTCCCGCATCATGAGAACGAGCTGGCCCAGTCCCGCGCGGCCGGGGACGGTTTCGCCCGGTACTGGATGCACAACGCCTGGGTGACCCTCTCCGGCGAGAAGATGTCCAAATCGCTCGGGAACGTGGTCTCGATCCCGGCGATGCTCGAGCACACCCGCCCGCAAGAACTGCGCTACTATCTGATCTCCGCGCACTACCGCTCCACTATCGAGTACTCCCCCGAGGCACTCGAGGACGCGGTCTCCGGATACCGGAGGCTGGAGTCCTTCCTGCGCCGGGCGGCCGGCCGGATCGGCTCGGTGGCCAGGGGCGAACTGCCCGGCGAGTTCATCGCGGCCATGGACGACGATCTGGGCACTCCGAAGGCGTTCGGGGTCGCGCACTCGGTGACCCGCGAAGGCAATGCCGCACTCGAATCCGGCGACGAAGCGGGAGCACGCGCGGCCGCCGGATCGGTGCGCGCCATGCTCGACGTGCTCGGCCTCGACCCCTTCGATGAACAGTGGGCCGAGCGCGGGGCGCAGCAGGCGGCCCATTCCGCGCTCGGCACCCTCGTCGATGGCCTGCTCGAACGGCGCGCGAAAGCCCGCTCCGAACGGGATTTCGCCACCGCCGACCTGGTGCGTGACCAGCTGACCGACGCGGGCATCGCCGTGGAGGACACCCCCGACGGTCCACAGTGGACATTTAAGGACTGAATACATGCCAGGCAATTCACCGCGCAAGGCGACGCGTAAACCCGGTACCAAGAAGGGCGCCGTCGTCGGAAGCGGCGGTCAGCGGCGCAAGGGTCTCGAGGGCAAAGGGCCGACCCCCAAGGCGAAAGACCGCGTCGGACATCCGGCCGCGCGCCAAGCGAAAGCCGCCGCGAACGCCGCCGAGGCCGACCGCAAACGGCGCAAGTCCGCCGAATCCGCGCCGGAACTCGTCGCCGGGCGCAACCCGGTCGTGGAGTGCCTGCGCGCGCAGACCCCGGCGAGTGCGCTGTACGTGGCCCAGGGCGTGGACATCGACGACCGGGTCAACGAATCCGTGCGGATCGCGGGCGACCACGGCATTTCCGTGCTCGAGGTGAGCCGCGCCGAACTGGACCGGCTCACCGGCGGCGCGCTGCACCAGGGCCTCGCGCTCCAGGTCCCGCCGTACGACTACGCGCACCCCGACGATCTGCTGCAGGCCGCGGCCGATTCCGGGGAGCCGCCGCTGCTCGTCGCGCTGGACGGGGTCACCGATCCGCGCAATCTGGGCGCCGTGGTGCGCTCCGCGGCGGCATTCGGTGCGCACGGGGTGCTGCTGCCACAGCGGCGCTCGGCGTCCATGACGGCGGTCGCCTGGCGCACCAGTGCGGGCGCGGCCGCGCGGATCCGGATCGCCAAGGCCACCAACCTGACCCGCCAGCTCAAGGAATGGGCCAAGGAAGGCCTGATGATCGCCGGGCTGGACGCGGACGGGGACACCGATATCGACGGGCTGCACCTGGCCGCCGATCCGCTGGTCGTCGTGGTCGGTTCCGAAGGGCGCGGGCTTTCCAGGCTGGTCCGGGAAACCTGCGACACCCGGGTCTCGATCCCCATGGCCGCCGGAGTCGAATCGCTCAACGCCTCGGTCGCGGGGGCCGTGCTGCTCGCCGAAGTGGCCAGGTTGCGCCGCGTCGCCGGACGTGTGTAGTTCCACACCCGCAGCGCTACGGAGCGGGTTAGAGTCTACGGGGCCATAAGCACCACAGGGAGCCTCGTACCGATGTATTTCTCCAGTCCGCTCTTCCTGTGGTATTTCCTGCCCGCGGTGCTGATCGCGGTGCTCGTGCTGCCGCGCAGCTGGCGCAACGGCATCATCGCGATCGCGAGCCTGTTTTTCTACACCAGTGGCGCGGGCGCAGGCGTGCTGCTGCTCCTGGCCTGCATGGTGGTGAACTACTTCGCGGGCAGGCTGCTCGAACCGCGCGACGAGCCTTTCGGCAGAGACAACCGGCACGCGCTGCTCGCCGCGACGATCACGGTGGACATCGGCGTGCTGGCGATCTGGAAGTACGCCGGATTCGCCACCCAGCAGTTCGCCGATCTCGCCAAGCTGTTCGGCGGGGACTTCCCGATCGCGCACATCGCGCTGCCGATCGGGATCTCCTTCTACACCTTCCACCACATCTCCTACATCGTCGACATCTACCGCGGCGAACGCAGGGCCCTGCGCAATCCGGTCTCCTTCGCCATGTACATCGCTATGTTCCCGCAGCTGATCGCCGGGCCGATCGTGCGCTACCGGGAGATCGCCGACCAGCTGCCGCAGCGGCGCACCCATCGCCTCGACGACATCGCGGCCGGGTTCCCCCGGTTCGCCTTCGGCCTGTGCAAGAAGGTCATCGTCGCCGACTCCATCGGCCCCTTCGTGGACAAGTGCTTCGACACCCCGCCGGGCAACATGACCTTCGCGATCGCCTGGCTCGGCGCGATCGGTTACACCATCCAGCTCTACTTCGACTTCTCCGGTTACTCCGATATGGCCATCGGACTCGGCCGGATGCTCGGCCTGCGGTTGCCGGAGAACTTCGCGCGGCCCTACTCCTCGACCACGATCACCGAATTCTGGCGCCGCTGGCACATGTCGCTTTCCCGCTGGTTCCGCGACTACGTCTACATCCCGCTCGGCGGCAACCGGCACGGCAAAGCGCGCACCTACCGCAACCTCGCCATCGTCTTCGTGCTCACCGGGTTCTGGCACGGCGCCAACTGGACCTTTCTGGTCTGGGGCATATTCCACGGACTGCTGCTCATCATCGAACGCCTCGGCGGCTGGCAGGAAGTGCGCGGCGCCAACCCCGTGCCTTACATCCTGCGCCGGGTACTGACCCTGCTGCTCGTCGTCATCGGCTGGGTCATCTTCAAATCCCACGACATCGGTTCCGCGTTCGTCATGATCGGGCACCTGTTCGCGCCCGACACCGAAGGGCTCACCGGAATCGTCGGCGCCGCCCTGACCAACCAACGGCTCACCATCGGCATCCTCGCGCTCGCCGTGTTCTTTCTGCCCAAACAGCCGATCACCGGGATATTCCTCGAATCCGGGCGCAGCGTGGTCGCGAACACCGCGCGCGTCGGCATCATGACCGCGGGGCTGGCCTACTCGTTCATCCTGATCGCCTCGGGGACGTTCAGCCCGTTCCTCTACTACCAGTTCTGAGCGGTGAAATGTGCTTCCGTCCGAGGATCATGTGGCTGCGCCGAACCGCCAACACGACAGTGCGGCCGCACTCGCGCGTTCACGACACCGGTGGCGATCGATGTGATCGCCACCGGTGGGTTTGCCTTGTGCGAGCACGGAAAACGGGCGCGCTGAACCAGCCACTAGCCATTCTGCATCAGCTGTTCGGCCAGCAGCGCGAGACCGATCAGGATCATCGCGACCCCGGATATCCGGCTGATCGCCCGCGCCGATCGCGGCTTGGCGCCGAGCACGTCACGGGCAAGCAGCACGCCAGTGCGCCTGGCGGCTGAGGAACTGTGGCAGCACGGCGAGATAGAGCATCAGCGCCTTGAGATTGGGTCCGCTGACCCCGGCACCGCGCAGCAGCACACCGCCCGGGGAACCAGGTCCGCGGGCCTCTTCGGTGTTCGCGGTTCCGGGGCGGACGAGGGTCTGCACGCCGAGCAGCAGCAGATACCCCGCTCCGGCGACGGTGAGCGCGGCGAGCAGACCGGGATTGGCGGCGAGGAGTGCGGCGAGCCCGAGCACCACGAGCAAGGTGTGCCGATGTACCCGAGCAACAGTCCGCCGACCGCCGGGGTGACGAAGCGGCCGCCCGGCCCCGCTGCGATCGCGTAGACCCGATCCGCACCGGGCGTCAGCACCAGTAGTACGTCCACTGCGCGGAAGGCGCCGAGCATGCCTGCGTTCACCGCGCTCCTACCTTTCTCCGCACGAGGTGAGACTAGGCCGGTTTACCCGGAAGATGGATGCGAATCGATGAGCCATCCGAGCCATGATGGGTAGAATTTTGCGCATGGATGCCGTTGACGAGAGGATCCTTGCGGAGCTGCAGCAGGATGGCAGGCTGACGGTGACCGAGCTGGCCGAACGGGTCGATCTGTCCGCCTCGCCCGCCCATCGCAGGCTGCGCGAGCTCGAACGCTCCGGCGCGATCCGCGGCTATCAGGCGATCGTGGACGCGGACGCGCTCGGGCTCGGTTTCGAGGCGCTGGTGTTCATCACGATGCGGCTGGAGGACCGGGACACGGTGGACCGGTTCGAGTCCGCGCTCACCGAGGTGCCGCATCTCCAGCAGGCACAACGGCTATTCGGTGATCCGGACTATCTGCTGCGCGTGCTGAGCACGGATCTCGCCGCCTACCAACGACTCTACGATGAGCACCTCGCCACGCTCCCCGGGGTGCAGCACATCACATCCACGCTGGTGATGAAGCAGGTCGTCGCCGAGCGTCCGCTACGAAGGCATTGAACCGACCGTGCAGGAGTGCCATGACGACACCGAACGGGGTCGGGCTGACCTCGGTACTGGTCGCCGAGGCACGGGCACGAGAATCGCAGCGCGCCGACCGGCTCTTCGCTGATCCGTTCGCGCAACGGTTCGTGGACGCCTCCGAGTGGCGGCCGAGCGCGGAGACCAGGCGTATCGCCGCGGACCGCTACGGACTCGCCTGGGTCAGCGTGCGCACCCGCTTCCTCGACGATGTGGTCCGCGAGGCCCTGGACGGCGGCTGCACGCAGGTGGTCCTGCTCGGCGCGGGCCTGGACACCCGCGCGCTGCGGCTGGGGATCGAGGCTCCGGTGTTCGAACTGGACACCGAGGAGGTGCACGCGTTCAGGCGCTCGGTGCTGCACGAGCCCTCGAGCAGGGTCGAGATCGTCGCCGATCTGCGCAGGGACTGGCCGGATGCCTTGCGCGCCTTGGGATTCCGTGATGACCAGCGGACCGCCTGGATCGCCGAGGGGGTGCTGCTCTATCTGAGCGCTGCCGAGGTGGACGCCGCGCTGACGCAGGTGAGCGCGCTGTCCGCCCCAGACAGCGTCTTCGGCGCCACCCTCACCCCGGCCGGGTACCGCGACCGGATCGAGACACCGGCCGATCCGGACGGCGGTCCGATGGCCCCCGGCAATGTCGCGGCCATATGTGGCGTTCCGACGGTCCGGCGGACCCGGCCGGATGGTTCGCCGGGTTCGGCTGGCGGGCCACGGTTTTCCGGCCCGGAGAACGGGCGCGGGTCTATGGGCGGAACTTCCCGGACAATCCCGATCCGAACCGGACACTCGTCTCGGCCGTGCGGGAGACACCGGCCCCGCGTCCGGACACCGGCACGCCACGCTAACCTCACGAACACGAGAAACGCAGGGAGGTGCGGTGCTTACCGAGATCGCCACGGCGCCCCTGCTCTATCTCGCCTTCCCGGTGCTCGGCGCGCTCGCCGGGTTCATCGCGCTCTCCCTCGGCTGGTTCCTCGCCTACAGCCTGGACCGGCATTCGGTGCTCACCTCGCGGGCAGGGTCGATCGCGACCCGCATCGCGCACCTGGTAGCCACGGAGCTCAGCGCGCAGGAGCTGCTGTCCCGCATCGACCCGGAGACGGTGGCCGCGCGGCTGGACGGCCCGCTGCGCAAACTGGTCGACGAGACCACGGTCGAGCTGATGCAGCGGCACAAACCGGACCTGTGGGAGCTGCTGCCGCTGCGGTTCAAGCGCGTGGTGATCGAACGGGCCCGAGACCGGGCGCCCGAGCTGGCCAGCGCGGTACTGGCCGCGCTCGAGGCGGATGCCGGGGACGTGCTCGAGCTCGAGCCGCTCATCCTGCGGGTACTCAGCGAGGATCCGGTGCTGCTCGCCAGGATCGGCCGGGAGTTGAGTACACCGATCCGGAACGCGACCACCCGTCGCGGAACACTGTTCTCGTTTCTGATCGGTGTTCTGGAAATCCCGCTCGTCGCCGGTACCCACTCCGCGCCGGCCGCCGCGCTCGCCCCGCTCGTGCTCGTTCCCGCGGCCCGCTGGCTTGCCGGGCTGCGGCTGTCGGCGGATCTGGAACACAACCGGGCGCGGATCGCGGCTGCGCTCGGCGAACGCATCGCCGATCCGGTGCTCGGCTTCGGCAACATCATCACCGAACTCGTCTCCGGCCCGCGCAGCGAACGGGTGCGCCAGCTGGTCCGCAGGGAAGTCACCTCGGCCATCGACGCGCAGACCAGCGTGGCGAAACCGCTCGTCTCCGCCGCGCTCGGCGCGAACAAGTTCCAGCACATCAAGCGCGGGGCCGCGGAACGCGCGCTGTCCGGGGCGCCGACGCTCACCAGGCTCGTGGACGAGTACGCCGAGGAGTCCATGCAGGTGCGCGCCGCGCTCGCGTTCCGGCTGCGGCGCACTCCGGTGGACCGGCTCGAGCCACCGTTCCGCGCGGTGCTCGCCGCGGCACGGGCACGCTGCTACCTGATCGCCGTGCTCATCGGTCTTGTGCTCGGCGGGGCACAGTTCGCGATCACCGCGGGAATGCCTGGCGTATCCTGATCCGATGATTCCCGCGACCGGGCCATCTGGGGAGGTGGGCTTGCATGCACGAGTTGCTCGTCGATTTTCGCGAGCACTGGCTGGTCTATTCTTCGATGCCGATCATCGCCGCGGTGATCGGGTATGTCACCAAGCGGGTCGCTATCGAAATGATGTTCAAGCCGATCGAATTCGTCGGTATTCGGGACACCAAGATCGGCTGGCAGGGCGTCCTCCCGGCGAACGCGCGGCGGATGGCCACCATCGCGATGGATCTGCTGATGAGCAAACTCGTGCAGCCACGGGAGATCTTCGGCAGGCTCGATCCGGACCAGATCGCGGCCGAGCTCGAGAAACCGCTATTGGCCACGGTGGACGACATCACCAGGGATGTACTCGAGCGCTATGAGCCGAACGTCTGGGAAATGCTGCCGCGCGGCGCGCAATCGCTGCTCATCAAGCGCGTGCAGGCGCAGGCCCCGCGGGTGATCAAGAGCCTCACCAAGGAATTGCGCACCGATATCGAGGCCGTGCTCGATGTCCGGGAAATGGCGATCAACGCGTGCACCAGGGATAAGCGCCTGCTCAATCGGCTGCTGAAAGAGGCTGGCGGCCCGGAATTCCGCTTCATCGCGCGCAGCGGCATCTACTTCGGTCTCATCATCGGCGTGATCCAGATGTTCACCTGGGCGCTGACCAAAGAAGAGCTGATCATGCCCATATTCGGTTTCTTCGTCGGATTCATCACCGACTGGCTGGCGCTGAAACTGATTTTCTTCCCCCGGGAACCGGTGCGTGTTCTCGGCATCACCTTCCAGGGCAAGTTCCAGAAGCGGCGCACCCAGGTCGCCGCGGACTACGGGCGGCTGATCGCCTCCGAGGTGCTCACCGTGCACAACGTTCTCGAGGCCGCGATCACCGGTCCCCGCTCGGACAAGCTGTTCGCGATGATCCAGCGCGTCGTGCAGCAGACCATCGACGAGCAGGCGAGCCTCGCGAAACCGTTCCTGGTGCTCGCCACCGGGACCGACACCTACCGGCAGATGAAGCAGACGGCCGCGGAACAGGTCATGGCCAAGGTCCCGGACACGATCCGGCACATCGAGGGCTACGCCACCGCGACCCTCGACGTGCAGGGCACCATCGTGCGCGGAATGAGTCAGCTCGACCCGATCGAGTACGAGGGCCTGCTGCGCCCGGCCTTCAAACAGGACGAGTGGAAGCTGATCCTGGTCGGCGCGGTCATCGGCGGCCTGGTCGGTGAACTGCAGACCCTGCTGGTGACCAACGCCGCCTAGCTAGGTGGCGATGGCCGGAGTGGCGTACTGCGGCCGGGTCCTGGCGAACACCCGGCAGCCGAGGTAGATCAGGAACGAGATCGTGGTGACGAAGGCGCTCACCGGTGCGCCGGGCGCGAGCGAGAGCACGATCCCGCCGAGCATCGAAACCTCCGCGAAGATCACCGCGAGCACCGTGGTGACCAGTGGACTGGAACTGACCCGCGCGGCCGCCGCCCCCGGGGTGATCATCAGCGCGACCACGAGCAGCGCGCCGACGGTCTGCACGCCCAGTGAGGTCGCCACCCCGACGAGCACCGCGAACAGCGGGTTGAGCAGCTTGGTCGGTACCCCGCGCGCGGTGGCCATCTCGGGATCGACGCTGGAGAACAGCACCGGCCGGTAGATCAGCGCGAGCACCACGAGCACCACGAGGGTGCAGGTGATCATCAGGGTCAGGTCCGGGCCTTCGAGGCTGATGATCTGGCCGACGAGCAAGCCGAACTTGTTCGAGCCGCGCCCTGGATAGAGCCAGAGCAACAGGATTCCGATGCCGAGCCCGAAGGAGAGCACCGCGCCGATCACCGAATCCCGTTCGCTGCCCCGGCGCGCGAGCAGGCCGAGCGCGAGCGCGATCAGCACCGCGGCACCGAGCGCGCCGTACTGCACCCCGATCCCGGCCAGCAGCGCCGCGGCCCCACCCGCGAACGCGATCTCCGAGGTCGCGTGCACCGAGAAAGCCATGCCACGGGCCACGATCAGCGGGCCGATCAGCCCGGCGACCAGGCCGAGCAGGGCACCGGCGAGCAGCGCCTGCTGCACGAAGCCGAACCCGAGCAGTTCGCCGGTCGTGCCGAAGTCGAACAGCTTGCCCATCAATCCTCCCCCTCCTCCGCGTGGTGACACCCGGCCTCGTCCGCGCCGACCACGACCAGCTTCTCCCGCACCCGCAGCACTTCGACCGGGGAACGGTAGAGCTCGGTGAGCGTCTCGGTGGTCATCACCTCGGTGGGCGCACCGATCCGGAACCGCCCGTCGACCAGATAGAGAATGCGGTCGGCGAACTTGAGCACCGGGTTGATCTCGTGGGTCACGAACACCACCGCCGCACCGGATTCCCGGGCCGCGGTCCCGATGAGCTCGCTCACCGAATGCTGGTGGGCGAGGTCGAGGGAGAGCAGCGGTTCATCGCAGAGCAGCACATCCGGTTCGCCCACCAGCGCCTGGGCCACCCGCAGCCGCTGCTGCTCACCCCCGGACAGCGCCCCGATCGGGCGGTCGGCGTACTCACTCGCGCCGACCGCGGCCAGCGCGGCCTCCACCTTGGCGCGCCGTTCCTTCCGCGCGCGCAGCCCGATCCCCCAGCGGTGCCCGTCCAGACCGAGGCCGACCAGATCGCGCCCGCGCACCGAATAGGAACCGCCCAGGGTTTTCTGCTGCGGCACGTACCCGACGTGGCTGTTGCCCGCACCGGCCACTCCGCCCGCCACGGACACGCTGCCCCCGGTCAGCCCCTGCAGGCCGAGCAGCACCCGCAGCAGGCTGGTCTTGCCCGAGCCGTTCGGGCCGAGCACGACGAGGAATTCCCCCTGCGCCACCGAGAGGTTCAGCCCCTCCCACAGGGTGCGCTTGCCGAACCCGAGACCGGCATCGCGCAGCTCGATCGCGGACGGTTCCCCGGGCGGAATTCCTTGTGCCACACCGACTTCCCGTGCAGCGGTCATCGTGCTCGCCCCTCTCATGCCCCGGCCTTGGCCAGCTGCTCGATCTCTGCGCCCATCCAGGCGAGGTAGTCGTCGGTGCCCTTGGGGAAGGTCTCGGTCACCGCGACGACCGGCAGACCCGCCCGCTTGGCATTATCGCGCAGCTGATTCGCGGTGTCCGTCTGCGTCTGGGTGTTGTCCACGAGCATGCTCACCTTGTGCCCGGTGATGAGCTGATTGGTCTCCGCGATCGCGGCCGCCGGGATGTCCTGGTCCTTCTCCACTGCCTCGGCGTAACCGGACGGGGTCGCCTCCCGCACCCCGGCGGCCTCGAGCAAGTAGTCCGCCACGGATTCGGTGGCCAGCGCGGAGAGCTGCTTGCCCTGCCCGATTCCGCGAGCCTTCGTGATCAGCCCGTCGATCTTGCCATCGAATTTCTTCGCGTTCTGGGTGAAGGTCTCCTTGGCGGAACCGTCGATCGAGCCCAGTTTCCCGGCGATTTCATCGGCGACCTTTTTCACCGTCGGCAAATCGTAGAACACGTGCTCGTTCACATCGTCCCCGTGTTTTCCCGAGAGCGCGAACGCGTCCACATCCTCTTTCTCGTCCCCGCCCGCTTTGACCGCCTTACCGAAGAAATCGTCGTAGCCGCCGCCGTTGCGCACGGTCAGTTTCGCCTTGGCGATCTTCGCGGCGTCCGCCGCGCTGGACTCGTAATCGTGCGGGTCCTTCTCCGGGGAATCGATGAGCGAGCTCACCGAGACCTTGTCCCCGCCGACCGCCTTGGCCACCGAGCCCCACACATTGGTCGAGGCGACCACATCGATCTTGTCCGAGTCGCCCTGGCTCGCCGAACCACCGCCCGAACCGCATCCGGCGAGGGCGAGCACCCCGGCGAAGCAGGCTGCGGACAAGGCGATCGTGCGGGTAGACATGAAGCACTCCTCGAAAATCGGTAATGGGAACCGTTTTCAACAATGCTACCCGAATGCCGTGTTCACCCGCCGTTGGGGAGTAATACACGCAATGCGATTTTCCCGATACGGGGGAGCCCGTTCTTCTGAAACGGCTTCTGAACCGTTACGGTCTGCTGCATGCCCCGCTCTACCCCTGGTCGACGGCCCGCCACGCTGGCCTCGCTCGCTGCCGAGCTCGGCGTGTCCCGCACGACCGTCTCCAATGCGTACAACCGGCCCGACCAGCTGTCCCCGGAACTGCGTAAGCGCGTGCTCGACACGGCGCGGGTGCTCGGTTATCCGGGCCCGGATCCGGTGGCCCGCTCGCTGCGCACCCGCAAGGCGGGCGCGGTCGGGCTGCTGCTCACCGAGAACCTCTCCTATGCCTTCCGCGATCCGGGCGCGATCGAGTTCCTCGAAGGTCTCGCGCTCGCCTGCGAGGACGCCGGGCAGGGACTGCACCTGGTACCGGCGAGCCCGGAACGTGAGGATGTGGCCTCGGTGCACCGCGCCGGAGTCGACGGCTTCGTCGTGTACTCGGTGCCCGAGGACGATCCGCACCTGGCCGCGGTACTCGAACGGCCACTGCCCACGGTGATCGCCGACCAGCCGAGGGCGGCATCGGTGGACCACGTCGGCATCGACGACCACGCCGCGATTCAGCGGCTCGCGCGGCACGTGATCGAGCTCGGCCACAAACACGTCGGCGTGCTGTGCATGCGGCTCGGCAGGGACCGCAACGACGGTTTCGTCAGCCTTGCCCGCCAGCACAGCGCGCGCTATCACGTGCAGCGGGCCCGGCTGGCCGGACTGCGCGACGCCTTCGAGGCGGCCGGGGTGGACTGGAACACGGTCGCGGTGGTCGAGCGGTTCGACCACAGCCTCGACGATGGTGCACGCGCCGCCGGCCAGCTGCTCGACCGCGATCCGCAGGTCACCGCGATCCTGTGCACATCCGATCTGCTCGCGCTCGGCGCGCTCGACGAGGCGAGCCGCCGCGGGCTGCGGGTGCCCCAGGATCTGACCGTCACCGGTTTCGACGGGATCGCCGAGGCGCTGCGCACCGAACTGACCACGGTGCGCCAGCCGGTGCTGGACAAGGGCCGCACCGCGGGCGAACTGCTGCTGTCCACAAAGGACCCGGGACGGCCGCGCTCGGTCACCCTGGACACCGAGCTGATCACCGGGAAGACCTCGGCCGGGCCGCGCGGCTACGAGGAGCCGTGGTTCGGGCCGTAAGAGGCCTGAGGAGCCTCCTCCGTCGCGAGCGGGAGTCAGCGTGGATGCAGTGCAAGGCGGACGAGGACAGCGGGCGCTGCGCGGGATGAGGACAACGCCGAAAGGCGCCGCGCTGGCCCCGCGCAGCGGGAAAGTGTGGCTTTCCAGTGGTCTCTAACAGACGGCGATACCGAGCGCGCGGGCGAAGGCACGCACGTTCTCGGTCTCGTTGTGCCGGGACCACACCAGTCCCAGATTCGAGGCGGGCAGACCCGCCGTCGAATCGAGTGTCCCGGTCTCACCGGCCACGCTGAGCGCGCTGCTGCTCGGCTACGGGATCGTCGGGGTGTGCGGGAACTTCCTCGGTGGTTTCGGAGCGGGACGGGCGCCGCGGTGGACCGCGCTCGGGCTCGCCGCGCTGATCGCCGGAGCGTTGTTCGCGTGGACGGGTACCCACTCGACCGTGCTGCTGCTGGTGTGGGGGCTCGGCTACGGCGGGGTCTCGGTGACCGCGCAGACCTGGCTGCCCGCCTCGGCACCACAGGCGCGGGAACTGGCCTCGGCGCTGTTCGTCGGGGTGTTCAATGCCGCGATCGCCGCGGGCGCACTGCTCGGCGGGCTGCTCGTGGACTCGGCGGGGCTGACGGTGCTGCTGCTGACCGGCGGTTCGCTCGCGGTCGCGGGACTGCTGGTGTGCCTGTTCGGCCGGGCGCCGGAGGTCAGGTGACGCTGAACCGGACCGGCATGCTCGGCACCCGGCCGAGCTTCGCGGTCACCTGGTAGTCACCCTGTTCGACCGCGGTCCGTTTCGCGGGGCAACCGGGCGCGGAGGTGCGCCCGGCCCACTGCACGGAGAACGTGATCGGCTTGCCGGGCTGCATCGTGCGCTTTTCCGGCTTGGTCGCGGCGAAGGAGCAGTCGCCCGAACCCCACAGGCGCCCGCCGCCGGAATCGCTGATGACCAGTTCGCGCTGGGCGTGCCCGACATCCTGGATGCAGGGCTGGCCGCCGACGTTCATCACGCTCATGGTCAGCTTGGGCTGCTCGCCGACCTTGTAGCTCGGCTTGTCGGTGCTGGCGAGCACGTGCAGGAACGAGGGATCGCACGGCTTCGGCGGGCCGGGCGGTGGCTTGGGCGCGCTCGAGGGCGGCGCTCCGGAGGACGGGGCGGCACCCGAGGAGGGCGCGACGCTGGACGAGGGCGGCGCGGAGGAGGACGGCTGACCGCTCGGCGTGGCGTTCGATGAGCTCGCGGGCACCGGGGCACCGTGGTTCCGCGGCTGATCGTCGACGTTCCCCGTCTTCACCGCGTCGGCGTCCCGTTGTGTCGTGCCCGAGAACAGGGCACCCAATCCCCAGACGACCAGCACAAACGCCAGGACGCCACCGGCGATCGCCAAAGCCCGGCGGCGCACATACACCGAGTGGGGCGCTGGTCCTCCTGGTTGCGTCATGCCGCGACCGTAACCCGGGAAACGCGCTGAGTTGCGCTTTCCGGGGCTTAGGCCATTCGGGCGTGTCGCAATGGGCGATACATTTAGCCCATATGGAGTACACGCAGTTCAGTGACGCGATAAAATGAACACGGAGCGTCTCAATAAGGAGTCATGTGTGACCGCAATCGACGAACTGCTGGCCCGCCATTCCGGAGGAATCGACGCGGGTCACCCGGAGATCCCGACTCCGGTGCCCACTATGCATGTCGCGATCGTGACCTGTATGGACGCGCGAATCAAGGTCTTCGACGTGTTCGGACTCAGGCACGGTGAAGCCCATATCCTGCGCAATGCCGGTGGTGTGGTCACCGATGACATCATCCGCTCGCTCGCGCTTTCCCAGCGCAAACTCGAGACCCGCGAAGTGATCGTCATGCAGCACAATTCCTGCGGGCTCAATTCGGTCACCGAGGACGGCTTCAAGGACGAGATCGAGGAGGAGACCGGAATTCGGCCACCGTGGGCGGTCGAGGCGTTCCGGGACCTTGAGGCGAGCGTTCGCCAGTCGATGCAGCGGGTGCGCAGGAGCCCGTTCATCCCGTACCAGGACAAGGTGCGCGGATTCACCTACGACGTGGGCACCGCGCAGGTCACCGAGGTGCACTGACACCGCTGACCGGGCACCGGCCGCGCGTGACAGCGCGGTGTGCGCACCGTGCCAGCGCGGCCGGGCAGGCTCGGTGCCATGACAGCTGCGATCAGGGCCGAGGGCCTTGTCAAGAGATTCGGGCCGACGACCGCGCTCGCCGGGGTCGACCTCGCCGTGGAACAGGGCACCGTGCTCGGTGTGCTCGGACCCAACGGCGCGGGCAAGACCACGGCGGTGCGCATCCTCGCCACGCTGCTGCGCGCCGACGAGGGGCACGCCGAGGTCGGCGGCTACGACGTGCACCGTGAAGCGGCCGCCGTACGCAGGCTGATCGGGGTCACCGGGCAGTACGCCTCGGTGGACGAGGACCTTTCGGCCAACGAGAACTTGATGATGATCGGCAGGTTGCTCGGCTTCTCCCGCCGGGCCGCCCGCGCCCGCGGTGCCGAACTGCTGGAGCGCTTCGAGCTCACCGAAGCGGCGAACCGGGCGCTCAGGGGGTACTCGGGCGGGATGCGCCGCCGCCTCGACCTCGCCGCGAGCCTCGTCGGCCGTCCCGCGGTGCTCTACCTGGACGAGCCGACCACCGGACTGGACCCGCACAGCCGCAACCAGGTGTGGGCGATGGTGCGCGATCTGCTCGCCGACGGGGTGACGGTGCTGCTGACCACCCAGTACCTGGAAGAGGCCGATCAGCTCGCGGACCGGATCACGGTGATCGACAAGGGCCGGGTGGCCGCGGACGGGCGCCCGGACGAGCTCAAGCGCCAGACCGGCGGGCAGACGCTGCAGCTGCTCCCGCACGATCCGCAGGACGCGGAGAAGGCCGCGCGCATCCTCGCCGACCTGACCGGTTCCGCACCCGGCCGTAATACCGACACCGGGCTGCTCACCGTCCCGGTCGAGGATCCCGTGGTGCTCTCCGCGGTGGTGCGCAGGCTGGACGACGCCGGGATCCTCGCCGATGAGCTGGCGCTGCGGCTGCCGAGCCTGGACGAGGTGTTCCTCGCGCTCACCGGGCACGCGAGCGAGGAGGCCGCGGCATGACCACACTCAGCGCACCGTCCACGCTCTCCCCGCGCCGGGTCAGCCCGGCGGCCACGCTGCGCGCCGGGGTCACCCTCGCCGGGCGCAGCATCATCCGCATCCGCAAGAACCCGGAATCCCTGGTCGACGTCACTCTGCAGCCGATCATCTTCCTGCTGATGTTCGTCTACATCTTCGGTGGCGCGATCGCCGGGGACACCCACGAGTACATGCAGTTCCTCGTTCCCGGGCTCGCGGTGCAGAACACCGTGTTCGCCAGCATGGGCATCGGGGTCGCACTGAACACCGACATCACCAAGGGCGTGTTCGACCGGTTCCGCACCCTGCCGATCGCCCGCTCGGCCCCACTGATCGGGGCGGTGTTCGGGGACGTGGTGCGCTATGTACTCGCGGTCGGCTGGCTGCTCGTGTTCGCGGCGATCCTCGGTTTCCGGGTACAGACCGGATTCGGCCCGCTGCTGCTGGCGATCGTGTTGCTGGTGGCCTTCGCGCTGTGCATGTGCTGGATCACCGTGTTCGTCGGCCTGCTGGTGCGCAGCCCGAACGCGGTGCAGGGCCTGATGATGATCGTGGTGTTCCCGCTGACCTTCGGCAGCAATGTGTTCGCCAATCCGGCGACCATGCCCGGCTGGCTGCGCGCCTGGGCGGATGTGAACCCGATCAGCAAGATCTCCGAGGTGAGCAGGGGCCTGCTGGTCGGTGGACCGGTCGCCGGGCCGCTCGGTTACGCGGCACTGTGGATGGTCGGCCTCGTCGCGGTGTTCTTCCCGCTGGCGATGTGGGCCTACCGGCGAAGGGTGAGCTGAGCGTTCACCCGCTCGAACGCGGCGTCCCGGCCATCGAGGGCGCCGCGTTCGAGTGCCTCCCGGTAGCCGTGTTCCCCGAGTGCCGCGGACAGTTCCTCGACCAGCGCGATGACCAGCCGGTCACCGAGGTCGAGGGTGCCGCGCACGGCCGTGCTCGCGCCGAGCATCTCCGCGGCCCGCACCGAGTGGCCCAGCGCGGCGAGCGCGGCGGCGACGGTGTCCACCGTGGCGCCGATCATGGCCATGTCCCGGGTGCTGAGCGCGTCCGGGTACGCCGCACCGAGCAGTTCCAGTGCCTTTCCCGCATCCCCGAAGGTGAGCTCGTAGCGGGCACGCACGGTGCCGAGGCGGGCGCGGGTGTGCCGGTGGGTCTGCATGCTGAGCGCGGTGAGCTGGTCCTCGGCATGTCCGAGGTGTTCGCTGGCGAGTTCGGCACGTTCGGCGCTCACCCCGAGCTGGGCGAGCTCGAGATGCGCGGCGACCCGCACCTCTTGCATGCCCGTCTCGTCCGAGTCACTGCGCTCGAGCACCGCGAGCAGTCCTTGTTCGGCGAGCTCGAACTGGCCCGCGGCCCGCTGTACCCGGGCCAGATGCACCATGTGCTGGGTGGACATCTCGGCCGATCCCAGCTCCGAGCCGAGCCGGATCGCCTCCTGATAGATGTCGATGGCTTCCTGGTGCTGCCCGGCGATCACCAGCCGGTCGGAGAGCGCACCGAGCGCCATCCCCAGACCCCAGCGTTCCCCGATCCGGCGGAAGGAATCCACCGCGAGCCGGGCCTGCTCATCGGCGGTCTTCGCATCCCCGTTGTTGTCCGCGATGATGCATCTGGCCAGGTGGCAGCAGGCGCGCACCCAGGGATCGGTGTTGTCCTCGAACCGCTCGATGGCGGCGAACGCCGATTCCGCGTCACCGAAGTAGGAGCGGAACACCGGCTCCACGAGCACGAAGAACGGGAATCGCACCGCACCGCCGAGCTCGGCCCAGCGGTCGAGCAGTGTCATGATCTCCCGCTCCCGCGCGGTGGGATCGGGTTCGGCGATGTGCGCGAGCAGGCGCAGCACCACGGTTTCCATCCGGTCCGGGTCCGGCCCGGTGGCCAGTACCTCGCGGACCAGGTCCATGTGCCGGTCGGCGAAACCGGTGAACGACCACAGCACCAGCAGCGCCATGATCAACCGGCCCGCGGATGCGCTGTCCCCGCACGCGATCGCGGCCCGCAGCGCGGTGAGCGCGTTGTCCTGTTCGGCCGACACCTGCCGCAGCACCTCGAGTTGCTCGGCGGTGCGCATCCGCGGTTCGGCGGCCTCCAGCATCTCGATGTAGTGCGCGATCAGCGCGCGGGTGCCGGACTCGCGCTCCCCCGCCTCGTCCAGCCGCTCCCCTGCGTAGACCTTGATCGTCTCCAGCATGCGATAGCGCGGCGCGGCCACATCCCCGGAGACATCGAGCACCAGCAGGGACTTCTCCACCAGTGAGGACAGCAGCTCGTCCGGGTCCATCCCGGTGACCGCGGCGACCGTCTCGGCACGCGCCCCGTTCGCGAACACGGAGAACCGACGGGCCAGCATTCGTTCGGGCTCGTCGAGCAGATCCCAGCTCCAGTCCACCACCGCGCGCAGGGTGCGGTGCCGCTCGGCAGCGGAACGGTCCCCGGAGGACAGCAGCCGGAACCGGTCACCGAGGCGTTCGGCGACCTGCGCGGCGGTCATCGAGCGCAGCCGGGCGGCGGCCAGCTCCAGGGCCAGCGGCATCCCGTCCAGGCTGGCGCAGATCCGGGTCACGCTCTCCGGATCGAGCTCCGCACCGGGGCGCGCGGCCAGTGCCCGTTCCCGGAACAGCCGCTCCGCGTCGGATTCGCTGAGCGGGCCGAGCCAGTGCAGCCGTTCCCCGGTGACCGCGAGCGGTTCGCGGCTGGTGGCCAGCAGGCGCAGCCGCGGGCAGCCGGCGAGCAGGGCGACCGAAAGCCTGGCCGCGGCCTCGATCAGGTGCTCGCAGTTGTCCAGCACGAGCACGCCCTCGCGGCCTCCGAGCACATCGATGAGCCGGTCGAATGCGGTGTGCACGTTCGGCTGGCCCGCCTCGGGCAGCACGAGTTCCCGGTCCACGACGGAGAGCACCGCCTGCGCCAGGTCCGCCTCCGCGCCGACCGGGGCGAGCGGGACGAACCACACCGTGCTCCCCTCCTCCGCGAGCGCGGAGGCGAACTCGCCGGCCAGCCGGGTCTTGCCCGCACCGCCCGGGCCCGCCAGGCACACCAGGCGCGATTCGGTGAGCGCCCCGCGCACCTCGGCCAGTTCGGCCGTCCGCCCGACGAAGGAGGTCAGTGCGCCCGGCGGCCGCCCGCTGATCGCCACGGAGCGCTTCGGGGTCTCGCCGCGCAGCACCGCGAGATGCGCGGCGGCGAGCTCGGCACCCGGATCGGCGCCGAGCCGGTCGGCGAGCTCGGCGCGCACCCGTTCGTAGAGTTCCAGTGCCGCCGAGGTGCGTCCCTCGGCGTGCAGCGCGCGCACCTCGAGCGCGGCGAACCGCTCATCGAGCGGGTACTCGGCGCGCACCTCGTCGAGGCGGGCGAGGACCTCGGTGGCCCGCCCGCGGTCGAGCAGCCGGGCGCACAGCTGGTGTACCGCGGTGCCGCGCAGCTCGCGCAGCCGCGCCAGGTGCGTCGAGGCGAACGGCAGCTCGCGCAGCGGTTCCCCGCGCCAGAGCTCGAGCGCCGCGGCCGGGTTCCCCTCGGTGACCAGGCGCGCGAACCGGTGCGCGTCCACCCGGTTTGGTTCGATCGCGAGCCGGTAGCCGCCGTTCGCGGACTCCACCGCGGGAATCACTTTGCGCAGCCGGGAAACCACCGACTGCAGCGCGTTCACCGCGTCGTTCGGCGGCGCACCGCCCCACAGTTCCTCGATCAGCACATCCGTTGGCACCGGATCCGGAACGGCAAGCGCCAGCCGGATCAGCAGTGCCCGCAGCCGGGCGCCGGGAACGGGGATCTCGGTACCGTCCTCGGCGGTGAGCTCGACGGGCCCGAGTACGCCTATCCGCACGAGGTCATTGTCGCAGGCCTCGCGGCGGCACGAGATACTTCCCCGTGTGGAAACCGAACTGCTCACCGACTGGTTCCGTGCCGAGGGCCGCGATCTGCCGTGGCGGCGCCCCGAATGCGACGGCTGGGGCGTACTGGTCAGCGAGATCATGCTGCAGCAGACCCCGGTGAAGCGGGTGCTGCCCGCCTGGGAGGCCTGGCTGCGCGACTGGCCGAAACCCTCGGACTGCGCGGCGGCCAGCCAGGGCCAGGTGCTGCGTGCCTGGGGCAAGCTGGGCTATCCGCGCCGGGCGCTTCGCCTGCACGAGTCCGCGGCCGCGATCGCGCGCGAGCACGGGGATGTCGTCCCCGAGGACGTGGACACCCTGCTCACGCTGCCCGGGATCGGCACCTACACCGCCCGCGCGGTCGCCGCCTTCGCCTACCGGAAAAGGGTTCCCGTGGTCGACACGAACGTGCGCCGGGTCGTCGCGCGTTCGGTGCACGGACTGGCCGACTCCGGTGCCCCCTCGGCGAACCGGGACCTCGCCGATGTGGACGCGCTGCTGCCACCCGAGGACGAGGCCGCTGCCGTGGTCTCCGCGGCCATCATGGAGCTCGGGGCACTGCGCTGCACCGCGCGCACCCCCGGCTGCGGGGATTGCCCGATCGAACACGGCTGCGCCTGGGTCCGCGCGGGCAAACCGGACAACAGCACCTATACCAAGCCCGTGCAGGCCTACGCGGGAACCGACCGGCACGTGCGCGGGCTGCTGCTCGACGTGTTGCGCGGTACCGACACCCCGGTGCCCAAGACCCGGCTCGATCTCGCCTGGCCCAAGGGCGGGCAGCGCGACCGGTGCCTGGACACCCTGCTCACCGACGGTCTCGTGGAACAGCTCGCGGACGGCCGGTTCGCCCTCCCCGGCGAGCATCGGCCAGGAGAGCATTAGAGCCGGGACAGGAAGGCTTCCACGGCGCCGCGGTAGAACTCGGGCGCGTCCTCGTGCGCCAGGTGGGCGGCCCCCGGCACGAGCACGTGCTCGGCATCCGGGCCTTTCGCGGCCATCTCGGCCATCTGTCCCGCGGGCATCAGGGTGTGCTCGGCTTCGAGGTAGAGCACGGGTGCGCGAGTGCCGGTCACGAAGGACCAGTACTGCTCGCGTCCCCATTCGGCGGCGATCTGCATGGCGTCCTCGAGCCCGGCGATCATCCGGTACCCGCCGGCGCATTCCTCGACGCATTCGCTGAAATACTCCCCCGCGCCGGCGAAGAATTCCCGGACGTGCGCGATGGATTCGAATACTTCCGGCCAGGTCTGGAAAAGCGGCCGCCATTCCTCCACGGTCCTGCCCCGCTGGTCGACGGCCATGTCCTCGACCACGACCCCGCGCACGAGTTCGGGACGGTTCGCGGCGAGCCCGAGCGCGTGCAGCCCGCCCATCGAGTGCCCGATCAACGTCGCCTGCCCGAGTTCGGCGACCACCTCGGCGAGATCGGCGATGAACGCCTTCGTCGTGAAGGGCCCGCGCCTCGGATTCCGCCCGTGCCCGCGCGCGTCGATGCCGTACACGTGCCCATAGGAGCGCAGCCAGCGCGCCGTCCGCCACCAGGTGCGCGCCCGGCCCATGAGCGCGTGGGTGAGCACGATCGGACGGCCGGAGCCACCGAAATCGACAAGCCAGTCACGCATGCCCGCTCCATATCCGAGTACGTGTGAACGGTCAAGTCTTGCATTCGCCAACTACCGCAGAAACACTTGCCCGTTATGATGACCACCCGGAGGATTCTGGTGTCCACCGCCGCGGCCTTCGCGAGCCTGGCGCTGTTCGCGGGCACCGCAACCGCCGCGCCCGCCCCGGGAAGCGACGGACTCGGCGACCCGTACTACCCACAGGACGGCAACGGCGGCTACGACGTCGGCCACTACGACATCTCCTTCTCCTACGATCCGCCGAGCAAGAAACTCGAGGCGACCGCCCGGATCACCGCGCGGGCCGAGCAGGATCTCTCCGCGTTCAACCTCGACCTCTCCGGGCTCACGGTCAACGGGATCACCGTGGACGGCAAGGATGCGAAATGGACCCGATCCGGGGAACACGAGCTCACCGTCACCCCGCAAACCCCGCTGTCCCAACAACATCCGTTCACCGTCGAGGTCCGCTACGGCGGAACCCCGAAGCCCATCAAGGATCCCGCGCTCGGTGAGAACGGCTGGCAGTACGGGGACAACGGCGCCGCGTTCGCCGCGGGGGAACCGCACGGGGCCGCAACCTGGTTCCCGGTCAACGATTCCCCGCTGGACAAGGCCACCTACTCGGTGAGCGGGACACTGCCCAAACCGTGGACGATGATCGCCAATGGCCGGGAGACCGGCACGAGTTCCGGGCCGGGCAAGGACAAGCAGACCTTCAACTGGGCCGAACCGGTGCCGATGGCCAGCTATCTGGCCACGGTCGGTATCGACAAATGGACCATGGAAAAGGGCGAGCTCGCCGATGGAACACCGGTCGTGAGCAGCTATGCGCCCGGTACCCCGGAGGCCACCAAGCAGGCCGAGCACAAACTCCCCGAGGTGCTGGATTTTCTGTCCAGCAAATTCGGGAAGTACCCGATGGACGCCGCGGGCGGCATATTCGTGGGAACCGGAATCGGCTTCTCCCTGGAAACCCAGACCCGCCCGGTCTATTCGAAGGACATGGGTGATCTGGACACCATCATCCACGAGAACGCGCACCAGTGGTGGGGCGATTCGGTCTCGGTACACCACTGGAAAGACGTGTGCCTCAACGAATGCTTCGCCTCCTACGCGCCCTGGCTGTGGGACGAGGCCAAGGACGGCGCCGATCTGAACAAGCGCTACGACAAGGAGCTCACCGAACGCGCCGGAGACAAGGCATTCTGGGCGCAGAAACTCTACGATCCGGGCAAGGGCAAAGAATTCACCGGCGTGTACTCGAAGGGCCCGCTCGCGTTGCACGCGCTGCGCCTGGCCATCGGGGACGACGCGTTCTTCCGGATCCTCCAGGAATGGCCGGCCGCACACCGCGATAAGAACGCGAGCTGGGCGGAATTCGAGAAGTACGTGCAGCAGGTGAGCGGGAAGGACCTGCACGGGTTCTTCGATGCCTGGTTCCACGGCACGACGATGCCCGGGAAGGAGTACCTGCATCCGGGCAGCGGGAACTGAGCACACGTAGTCTGGAAGGGTCCGATTTCCGAGTGAATAGGAGCCCAGCCAGATGGCAGTAGTCAAGATCAACGCGATTGAGATCTCCGAGGGAGCGGGCGAGGAGCTGGAGAACCGGTTCGCCAACCGCCTGCATGCCGTTGACAATCAGCCCGGCTTCCTCGGGTTCGAGCTACTGCGCCCCGTCGAGGGTGAGCAGCGCTACTTCGTGGTCACCCACTGGGAGACCCAGGAGGACTTCGACAACTGGGCGAACGGTCCAGCCAAGGAAGCGCACGCCGGGCAGGCCCGCAAGCCCGTCGCGACCGGAGCCTCGCTGCTCGAGTTCGAGGTCGTGACGAGCGCGGGACCGATGTACCAGAAATGACCGATCAGGATCCGAGACCCGCACTCGACTCCGCGGCCGAGCTCATCGAGTCGGCGCAGGCGGTGCTCGTCTGCGCCGGTGCGGGGATCGGGGTGGACTCCGGGCTCCCGGACTTCCGGGGCGACGAGGGGTTCTGGCAGGCCTACCCGCCCTATGCCGAGCTCGGGTTCTCCTTCGCCGAGATCGCCGATCCTGTGCATTTCGCCCAGGACCCGCACCTGGCCTGGGGTTTCTATGGGCACCGGCTGCAGCTGTACCGGCGGATCGAGCCGCACAAGGGCTTCGCGATCCTGCGGCACTGGATGGAGACCGCACCGCTCGGCGGGAAGGTGTTCACCTCGAACGTGGACGGCCAGTTCCAGAAGGCCGGGTTCGCCAGCGAGGACGTGATCGAGGCGCACGGTTCCATCCACGCGCTGCAGTGCCTGCGCCCGTGCGGGACGGAGGTCTGGTCCGCCGAGGACACGGACCTGATCATCGACGAGTCCCGGATGCGGGCGCTGAATCCGCTGCCCCGTTGCCCGAACTGCGGGGATGTCGCCCGCCCGAACATCCTGATGTTCGGCGATCTCGACTGGCTGGGCGCGCGCACCCAGGATGCGCTGGCCGGGCTGTCCGCCTTGCGCCGCGAACTGCGCGGGAAACGCCTGGTCACCGTCGAGGTGGGGGCCGGAACCGCGGTGCCGACGGTGCGCAGGCAGGCCGAGCTCTCCAGCGCAACGGACGGTTCGCTGATCCGGATCAATCCGCGGGAGGCCCAGGTGCGCCACGGCCGGGGCATCGAGGTTCCGCTCGGTGCGCTCGAAGCGCTCACCGCGATCAACGAACGCCTCGGTTGACCTGAACAAGGGTTCAGCTTGCAGGATCGGGGAATGACTGTCGACCTGGGCATATTCCTTCCCCAACCGGAGACCGGTGTGCGGATCCCCGACGCGGCGCGGATGGCGGAAACACTCGGCCTCGATTCACTGTGGGCCGGCGATCACCTGATGACGGGCTCGGGTGTGCTGGACGCCCCGATCGCCCTTGCCACCGCGGCCGCGGTGACCGAGCGGATCGGCGCCGGCCTTGGCGTCTACCTGCCCGCGCTGCGCCAGCCGGTGTGGGCCGCCAAGCACATCGGCACCCTCGCGCACCTGATCCCCGAGCAGCGGTTCCGCCTCGGGGTCGGGCTCGGCGGGCGGATCGGTACCGGTCCGAGCGAATGGGACGCCGCCGGGGTGCCCTGGGCGGGACGGGCCGCTCGCACGGACACCTTCCTCGGCAAGCTCGGGCCACTGCTCGCGGCCGAACCGACCGAGCTGGACGGTCTCGGCACGGTCACCCTCGCCCCTGCCGTACCGAAACCCCCGGTGTGGATCGGCGGCACCGCCGAGGCATCGCTGCGCAGGGCCGCCCGGTTCGGCGACGGCTGGCTGGGCGCCTTCACCACCCCGCGGCGGCTGCGCGAGTCGGTGGACCGGCTCGGCGAGTTCGCCCGGGAGTACGAGCGGCCACGGCCCCGCGTCGGCCTCGTGCTGCACGGCGGCCTGCTCGACCGGCCGAGCGCACAGGACCGGGAGCGGGCCGCCGCACGGCTCGCCGCGACCTACGGCATGGATCCCGCGGACGCGCGATCGGTGCTGCTGGTCGGCGGCCCCGAACAGGCGGCCGAGCACATCGCGGCACTCACCGAGGCGGGCGCGGACCTGTTCGCGTTCGCCTCGAGCACCCCGTGGACGCGCAGCTGCGAACTGCTCGCGCGGGTGCGGGAACAGCTCCGGTGACACGAGAACGGCCCGGTCACCGTGGTGACCGGGCCGTTCTCGACTGCTGAGGCTGCTAGGCGCCGCCGGAGGCCACGTCCGTGCCACCCGCGCCGATCTCGACCGGGGTGTCCGGGACCTCGATCTCGGCGAGCCGCGTGGTGAACACGAACTTGGCGTCCGTGGTCTCCTCGCTCTCGTCGTCCCAGCCCTCGACATCGGCGTGCACGACCTGGCCGGGCTGCACGTTCCCGGACAGGATCTGCTCGGAGAGCTGGTCCTCGATCTCGCGCTGGATGGTGCGGCGCAGCGGCCGGGCACCCAGCACCGGGTCGAAGCCCCGCTTGGCGAGCAGCCGCTTGGCCTTGTCGGACAGTTCGAGGGACATGTCCTTGGCCTTGAGCTGTTCCCCGACCCGGGTGATGAGCAGGTCCACCATCTCGACGATCTGCTGCTGCGTGAGCTGGTCGAACACGATGGTGTCGTCGATACGGTTGAGGAACTCCGGCCGGAAGTGCTTCTTCAGCTCGTCGTTGACCTTCTGCTTCATCCGCTCGTAGTTCGAGCCTTCGGACTTGCCACCGGAGAACCCGAGCCCGACCGCCTTGGAGATGTCGGAGGTGCCGAGGTTCGAGGTGAAGATCAGCACCGTGTTCTTGAAGTCGACCGTGCGGCCCTGACCGTCGGTGAGCCGCCCGTCCTCGAGCACCTGCAACAGGGTGTTGTAGATCTCCTGGTGGGCTTTCTCGATCTCGTCGAAGAGCACCACGGAGAACGGCTTGCGGCGGACCTTCTCGGTCAGCTGGCCGCCCTCCTCGTAGCCGACGTACCCGGGAGGCGCGCCGAACAGCCGGGAGGCCGTGTAGCGGTCGTGGAACTCGCCCATGTCGATCTGGATGAGCGCGTCGTCCTCGCCGAACAGGAAGTTCGCCAGCGCCTTGGAAAGCTCGGTCTTCCCGACACCGGACGGGCCGGCGAAGATGAACGAACCGGACGGCCGCTTCGGGTCCTTCAGCCCGGCACGGGTGCGCCGAATCGCCTGGGAGACGGCCTTGACCGCCTCCTCCTGACCGATGATGCGCTTGTGCAGCTCGGTCTCCATGCGCATCAGCTTGGTGGTCTCTTCCTCGGTGAGGCGGAACACCGGGATACCGGTCCAGCTGCCGAGCACCTCGGCGATCTGCTCGTCGTCCACCTCGGCGACGACGTCCAGGTCACCGTCCTTCCACTGCTTCTCCCGCTCGGCCTTCTGCCCGAGAAGCTTCTTCTCCTCGTCTCGCAGCCGCGCGGCCCGCTCGAAGTCCTGCGCGTCGATCGCGGACTCCTTGTCCCGGCGGGTGTCGGCGATCTTCTCGTCGAAGTCGCGCAGGTCCGGCGGGGCGGTCATCCTGCGGATCCGCATCCGCGCGCCGGCCTCGTCGATCAGGTCGATCGCCTTGTCCGGCAGGTAACGGTCGTTGATGTAGCGGTCCGCCAGCGTGGATGCGGCCACCAGCGCCGAGTCGGTGATCGTGACCCGGTGGTGCGCCTCGTACCGGTCGCGCAGCCCCTTGAGGATCTCGATGGTGTGCTCCAGCGAGGGCTCGCCGACCTGGATCGGCTGGAACCGGCGCTCGAGCGCGGCGTCCTTCTCGACGTACTTGCGGTACTCCTCGAGGGTGGTCGCCCCGATGGTCTGCAGCTCGCCGCGGGCCAGCATCGGCTTGAGGATGCTCGCCGCGTCGATGGCGCCCTCGGCGGCGCCCGCTCCGACCAGCGTGTGCAGCTCGTCGATGAACAGGATGATGTCGCCGCGGGTCTTGATCTCCTTGAGCACCTTCTTCAGCCGCTCTTCGAAGTCACCGCGGTAGCGCGAGCCCGCGACCAGCGAACCGAGATCGAGCGTGTAGAGCTGCTTGTCCTTGAGCGTCTCCGGGACCTCGCCCTTGACGATCGCCTGGGCCAGCCCCTCGACCACGGCGGTCTTACCGACGCCGGGCTCCCCGATCAGCACCGGGTTGTTCTTGGTGCGCCGGGACAGCACCTGCATGACCCGCTCGATCTCCTTGGTCCGGCCGATCACCGGATCGAGCTTGGCCTCACGGGCGCTCGCCGTCAGGTTCCTGCCGAACTGGTCGAGGACGAGGGACGAAGACGGCGTCCCTTCCCCCCGCGCACCGGCCTCCGCGGGCTCCTTGCCCTGGTAGCCGGACAGCAGCTGCAGCACCTGCTGGCGCACCCGGTTCAGGTCGGCACCCAGCTTGACCAGCACCTGCGCCGCGACACCCTCGCCCTCGCGGATCAGGCCGAGCAGGATGTGCTCGGTACCGATGTAGTTGTGGCCGAGCTGCAGCGCCTCGCGCAGCGACAGCTCGAGCACCTTCTTCGCGCGTGGCGTGAACGGAATGTGACCACTCGGGGCCTGCTGGCCCTGACCGATGATCTCCTCCACCTGCTGACGCACGCCCTCGAGCGCGATACCGAGGGACTCGAGCGCCTTCGCGGCGACGCCCTCACCCTCGTGGATCAGACCGAGGAGGATGTGCTCGGTACCGATGTAGTTGTGGTTGAGCATCCTGGCCTCTTCCTGGGCCAGCACAACCACCCGCCGTGCGCGGTCGGTAAACCTCTCGAACATTCGCACTCCCTACGAGCGTGCCAGGCTGCGTTACGTGGGGTTGGCATCTAGTCGCGCGACTACACACCCGCCGTGCCAACCACTGTAGTAGGCATCGGCCACCGTGCGTGTGCCCGGCGACCTCCGGTTGTCACCCGGCGACCCGCCGACCGCGGCCGGTCCCGGATGATTACATGCTTACACACCGATCAACGTGGGAAAACAGGGCATCATTCCATCGAGGCCCCGGTTCCGCTTTGGGTGAACACGTCCCCTTGGTCCGCCCGCACGAGGCCGCACGGTCACTGCGGATGCCGACACGAGCACGGCCCGGAGACGACCTCGGGCCACCTCTGGCCAACTCTGGTCTGCCCGCCTCTGGCCAACTCTGCCGACGACATGACGAGGGCCGCCCTCCGGACGCCCGGACGGCGGCCCCTGCCCGGAGCGGTGTCAGCCGTGGTAAGCCTCGAGCACCTCGGCCGGGATGCGGCCGCGCTCGGAAACCTGGAAGCCGTTCTTCCGGGCCCAGTCCCGGATGGCCTGGTTCTGCTCGCGATCCGCCGCGACCTTGTTGGCCTTGGCACCGCTGCCCGCGCGGCCACGGCGCGCACGGCCACCGGAACGCCGGGCGGATTCGATGAAATCGGCGAGCGTTTCGCGGAGACGATCCGCATTTTCCTCGGAAAGGTCGATCTCGTAGATCGCACCGTCCAAACCGAACTCCACGGTCTGGTCGGCATCGGAACCATCCAGATCGTCAACCAGGCTGTAAGTAACCTGCTGCGCCATACCAATACCTCCTATAAGCAACGAATAGGGCGGCCGGGTGCACGTTCCCCTGCTCTTGCAACGCAATATAAATGTTTGTTTGGAGAAATGCTAACCCAAAACGCCGCCGGATGGCTATCGAGGTCGGATTTCACCGGGCCGACACCATTGGCACGGGCATAACGGTAATCCGCGAAACGGCGCCGAGCGGCACCGATTATTCGGGCCGGACCTGCGGAAACAGGATGGTCTCCCGGATACCGAGACCGGTAAGCGCCATCAGCAACCTGTCGATACCCATTCCGACACCACCTGAAGGGGGCATTCCGTATTCGAGTGCACGCAGGAAGTCCTCGTCGAGGGGCATCGCTTCGTCGTCGCCCTGCGCGGCGAGCAACCGCTGCGCTTCGAAGCGTTCCCGTTCGACGACCGGATCGACCAGTTCGGAGTATCCGGTCGCGGTCTCCACGCCGCGCATGTACAGGTCCCATTTCTCGGCCAGCCGGGGATCCTCGCGGTGCTGACGGGTCAGCGGGGAGGTCTCCGCCGGGAAATCCCGCACGAATGTGGGCTCGTGCAAATGATCGCCGACGTGGTGCTCCCACAACTCCTCGACCAGTTTGCCGTGGCCGTAATGCGCCGGGAACTCCAGTCCCGCGGAATCGGCGAACTCGCGCAGCCTCGCCGCCGGGGTGTCCGGGGTGATTTCGGTGCCGAGCGCCTCGGAAAGCGAATCGTACATGCGCAGGTTCGCCCACTGACCGGACAGATCGTATTCCGTCCCGTCCGCCAGGGTCACGGTGAGCGTGCCGAATACCCGCTCGGCGGCGCGGCAGATCAGTTCCCTGGTGAGCTCCGCCATCGTGTCGTAGGTGGCGTAGGCCTGGTAGAACTCGAGCATCGCGAACTCCGGCTGATGCGAGGAGTCGCTGCCCTCGTTGCGGAAGTTCCGGTTGATCTCGAATACCCGCTCGATTCCACCGACCACGCAGCGTTTCAGATAGAGCTCGGGAGCGATCCGCAGGAACAGCTCCATATCGAAGGCATTCGAATGGGTCACGAACGGCCGGGCGCTCGCCCCGCCCTGCAGTGCCTGCAGCATCGGGGTTTCCACCTCGATGTAACCGTGCTCGTCGAAGGTGTCCCGCAGGGAACGCACCACGGCCGCGCGGTTCCGCACCGTGTCCCTGGCCTGCGGGCGCAGGATGAGATCCACGTACCGCTGGCGGATGCGGGTCTCCTCGGCGAGGTCCTTGTGCGCGACCGGGAGCGGGCGCAACGCCTTCGAAGTGATCCGCCATTCGTCGGCGAGCACGGAAAGCTCACCGCGTTTCGAGGTGATCACCTCGCCGTGCACGAACACGTGGTCGCCGAGATCGACCTCGGACTTCCATTCCGTGAGCGATTCCTCGCCGATTTCCGCGAGCGAGAGCATGGCCTGTATTTCGGTGCCGTCGCCCTCTACCAGCTTGGCGAAGCAGAGCTTGCCGGTATTACGGATGAAACGCACCCGGCCGGTGATGCCGACCGACTCGCCGCTTCGCGTATCGGTTTCCAGATCCGCGTACTTTTCCCGCAGCTGACCAAGGGAATGGGTACGCCCGACCGCGACCGGATAGGGGTCGACACCGCGAGCGAGCATTCGCTCACGCTTCTCCCTCCGGATTCGCATCTGCTCCGGAAGGTCTTCACTGGGTTCACCGGATTGCGCCGTCACGGTGGCCAGGGTAGATCAGCCCCGATTACGTTCGAACACCAGCCGCAATCCGTAGAGAGTGAGCTCGGGGACGTGCCGGTCGATCACCGAGGTTTCCCCGACGAGCAGTCCGGCCAGCCCACCGGTGGCGACCACGGTCACCTCGTCGAGCCCGAGTTCCGTTTTGATCCGCCCGACGATTCCGTCCACCTGACCGGCGAATCCGTACAGCATTCCGGACTGCAGGCATTCCACGGTATTGCGCCCGATCACCGCGCGCGGGCGGACCAGTTCCACCTTGTGCAGGGTCGCGGTGCGCATGGCGAGGGCGTCCAGGGAAATCGTCACCCCCGAAGCGATCGCCCCGCCGAGGAATTTCCCATCAGCCGAGATGACGTCGATATTGGTCGAGGTGCCGAAATCCACCACGATGCACGAGGTGCCGAACAGTTCTCGCGCGGCGAGCGTGTTGACCAGCCGGTCGGCTCCGAGTTCCCGCGGGCTGTCCACGTGCAACGCCACCCCGGTGCGCACCCCCGGTTCGACCAGGACGGTCGGCAGGCTCGCGTAATAGCCGGAGAGCATTTCGCGCAGTTCGTGCCGCACGGTCGGCACCGTGGACAGCGCGGCGACCCCGGTGATGCGGTCCGCGTATTCCCCGAGCAGCCCGCGCAGCTGGAGCGCGAGTTCATCGGCGGTGATCGCGGGTACGGTGCGCATCCGCCAGAGCCGGGTCAGCTCCGGCCCCCTGCCGGGCTCGTCCGGGTAGAGCCCGAGCGCGGTGTTCGTGTTCCCGACGTCGATGCACAGTAACAATGGTTCGGCTCCTCATTCGCTGCGCTCCTCGCTCGCCGGGGCTCGCTACGATGCTCACTCGCCCGCGCCGAGGGTGAGCCCCGAATTGTCGATCAGCCTCGTCTTGCCGAGCTTCGCGGCGATCAGCATCCGCGCCTGACCGGAAACCGGTGCGGGGCCCAGATCCGGGGCACGCAGCTCCACGTAGTCGGGTTCCACCTCGGGCCGGGCGGCGAGTACCTCGTGCGCCGCGGCCAGCGCGGCGGCACCGTCGTGGCGCCCCGCGGCCCTGGCCGCGGTGAGCGCGGCCGAGATCGCCAGCGCCGATTCCCGCTCCTGCGCGGAGAGGTAGACGTTCCTCGAGGAAATCGCCAGCCCATCGGGCTCGCGAACGGTGGGAATACCGATCACGTCGACGCCCATGTTCAGTTCCGCGGCCATCCGCTTCACCAGGACGAGCTGCTGATAGTCCTTCTCGCCGAAATACGCGTAATCGGGGCGCACGATGTTGAACAGTTTCGCCACCACGGTGAGCATCCCGGCGAAATGCCCTTCCCGATGCGCGCCCTCCAGTTCCGCGCCGAGCGGTCCGGGCTGCACGGTGACCTGATTCCCGCCTTCGGGATACATCTGCTCGACCGGGGGCGCGAATACGAATTCCGCTCCGGCACTGGCACAGGTCGCCACATCGGAGTCGAATGCGCGCGGATAGCGGTCGAAATCCTCGTCCGGGCCGAACTGCAGCGGATTCACGAAAATCGAGACGACCACGGTCGTTCCCGGTACCCGCCGGGCTCGCGCGATCAGCTCGGCGTGCCCGGTGTGCAGCGCGCCCATGGTCGGCACGAGCGCGATCCGGCGCCCGGTGCCGCGCAGCGCCCGCATCAGCTTCGCCAGCTCGGCCGGGCTCCGGTACACGGTCGGTTCGGTCATGCGAGCGGGTCCTTTCCGCGCATCGCAGCGAGCCCCGGCGAGCGAGGAGCACAGGAAAGACCCGATCGGAACAACACGGTCATGAGCGCCCTTCGAGTGCGTCCAGAATGTCCTGCTCGCCTGTCGCGCCGAGCAGCCCGGCCCCCTTCGCTCGTGTGGCGGTTCGCTTGGCCAGTTCGCGATAGGCGGCCACGGAGGCCGGAGCGTGTTCGTCGAGCTCCCGCAAATGGGCCCGCACCGTCTCGGCGTCCCCACGCGCGACCGGTCCGGTCAGCGCACGGTCGCCGAAGCGCAAGGCGTTGTCCAGCGAGGCGGACAGCAGCGGGGCGAGCAGCCGCTGGGGCACCTCGGCCGATGCCGAGCGCAGCAGTTCGGTGGCTTCGGCGACCAGGGTCATCAGGTGGTTGGCCCCGTGAGTGAGTGCGGCGTGGTAGAGGGCGCGCGCGGTCTCGGGGATGCGCACCGGTTCGGCTCCCATCTCCATGACGAGGGCCTCGGCCACGTGCCAGGCGCCCTCGTCCCCGTCCCGCGCGGTGACCCCGAAGCAGCAGGAGGTGAGCCGTTCGATGTCCTCCGCGCGCCCGGTGAAGGTGAGCACCGGATGCAGCGCGAGGGTGAGCGCACCCAGTTCCTCGGCGGGGCGGAGCACCTCGATGCCGTGTGCCCCGGAGGTGTGCGCGACGATCTGGCCGGTCCGTAGCGCCCCGGCGGCGACCAGCCCGCGCACGGTACCGGCGAGCGCGTCGTCCGGGATGGCGAGCAGCACGAGATCGGCGGGAGCCGCGGTCCGGTCCGGCGGTTCCACCGGAACCCCGGGAAGCAGCTGCTCGGCGCGTTCGAGCGAGGCCGCGGACACCCCGGAGACCGCCGTGATCGTGTGGCCCGCGGTGCGCAGCGCGGCACCGAGTACCGTGCCGACCCGGCCCGCCGAGACGATGCCGATCGCGAGGCGCGCTGGCCTGCTCATGGTTCGTACCTCCTCGGCGCCACAGTAGCCAACGCCCGCACCCGCGCAGCGGCCGCGTCGAGTTGGGCCAGCAGTTCCCCGGTGCGCTGCTGCACCTGCCATGCGGGGAGTCCGCGGCCCATCGAGCGGCGCAGAAAGGCCAGTTCGGTGACCGCTGCCTGGTATTCGCGCACCGCGTTCCCGGCCTGCCTGCCGTGCCGCGCGGCCACGGTCTTGCGCCATTGTTTGCGCCCGCGCAGGCTGGCGAGCAGTTCGACCTCGCTCGGCGCGATCCAGCCCGCCTCACTCATCCATGGCAGCGCGGAGCTGATGGCATGCTGCTCACGGCGGCGCTGCCAGCCGAGGAACACGATCACCCCGATCCCGACCGGCACCATCACCAGCAGGTACAGCCACACGAAGCCGCGCATCCCGCCGAAGGTGGCGCTCGCGTTCCACGCCGCGTGCAGCCCCACCGCGAGCGCGTAGCCGAGGATCGGGGCGAGCCAGCGGTGCTTGCGCCTGCTCGCCGCGGCGATCCCGATACCGATCCCGGTCATCACGGTGAACAGCGGATGCGCGAACGGGGAGAACACCCCGCGCACGATGAAGGTCTCCACGAGCGCCCCGTGTTCCCCGGAGAGCCCGGCGACGTCGAAGGCACGCCCGAAGTACGTGATGTTCTCGGTGAACGCGAACCCGGCCGCGGTGATGCCCGCGTACACCACGCCGTCGATCACGCCGTCGAACTCGGCGCGCAGGAACAGCCAGATACCGAGCACGAACGCGGCCTTGACCGCCTCCTCCACCAGTGGCGCGGAGACCAGCGCGGTGCCCGGCACGTCCCCGGTACCCCCGCTGACCAGGTAGTCGGCCGTGCTGTTGATGGCGAGCGCGGTGAGCGCGGCGACGCTGGCTCCCCAGCCGAACGCGGCGAGCAGCAGCTTCGGCGGCTCGGCCTCCCAGCGATCCAGCCACAGGAAGACCCCGACGACGGGGCCGACCGGGATGAGGGCGAGCGCGGCCCCGGCGGGCAGTCCGCCGTCGTTGCCGAGCACGGCGAGCAGGACGAGGGCGAGGGCGGCGACGACGCACAACACGAACACGACGGTGAGCACGGTCGTGGTGCGCCTGCGGAAGTACGAGGCTTGGCTCACTACTGGAAACCTACCGATACCCCCGCGGCGGGCCGGTCACCCCCGTATCGGGTGAGCGGAGTACGTCGGAACTCTCGTCCGTCGCGAGCGGGTGTCCAGCGTGGATGAGGTGTCCTGCGGGACACCCGCACCTGAGGCAACGTCGGCGGAATGAGTCGCAGCGAGTTTCTGTGACGATTGACGACAACGCATGCCGTGCGCGCCGGCACCGGAGGCCGTCAGAGCACCGCGCTGGCCCCGCGCAGCAGGACATGGAGCTTTCAGGCGTGTTCCTAGTCCTCGCGCCTGCGCCGGCGGCCGGTCGATCCGGGATCCTTGCGCCCGTGCGCGGCGAGCAGATCGGAGACCGCGACACCCGCACCGTGCGCGCCCGGCTCCTGCTCGGGTTCCGGTTCGGGCTCGGGTTCCGGTTCAGGCTCCGGTTCGGGCTCCGGTTTGGCGTGTCCACCGCTCTGGGCGGCCGGAACCCCGTGCCGTCCGCTCGACTGTTCGGGGCGCGGCAGGCCGCCGAACGATTCGGTGAAGCTCACCCCGTCCGGGCGGCGGCGGCGACCCCCGGTCTCGGCGGCGGGCTGGGGGGTCTCGGCGCTGTCCCGGTCACCGCCCGGGACGGGACCATCCGGCGCGGTGTTATTCGGCGCGGTGCTGCTCGGGACGGAGCCGTTCTGCGCTGCCGCATTCGCCCCAGCACCGTTGGATCCGGCACCGTTCCGGATGCCGCCCGCGTGCCCGGTCGAGCCGTTGGTGCCGTGCCCGTTGGAACCGTTGCCGCCCGCGACACCGGACAGATCGGGCTGCCAGGAGTTGGCCCAGTCGCCGGAGGCGGGCTGCCTGGCCTCCCGGTCCTGCCGGTGCCCCGCCCGGTTGGCCGATTCGGCCGCTTCCCAGGACGGGGTCCAGCTGGGATCGATCGTGGGCACGTGGCCGTTGCCGTTGACCCCGAACTGTTTGGGGGCCTGCCTCGGCTCCTGGCGCTGCGGTTCCGGCTGGCGCTGCGGTTCCGGCCGACGTTGGGGCTCGGCGGGTTTGGCCACCGGCTGCTCGGCAGGATGGTGCTGCGCCGCCGGGGGCTGCTGGCCGGGCTGGCCGGGCTGATTCGCCTGGCCCGGCTGGTTGGTCCGCGGCAGCGAGGGCCACATCGCCGAGGCGGGCTGTTCGGTGCGCGGTGCGCGGCGCTCGGCGGAGCGCTGGTGTGGCGGCGGGGTGTTCGGCGCCTGGGTGCCGGTGGACTGGCTGTTCGCGGCGGCGGCTCCCGCGGCCGAACCGTTCACCACCGGGTTGGGACCGCTGACCGGGTCGTGGCGCATCGTCTGCTCGCTCGCGGCGAGGTTGGCTGGTCTTCGGGCGGGTGCCGCGCGACCGGCCGAGCCGAGCTGCTGGTCGAGCGGTTCCTCCTGGTTGCGGTTGCTGTCCCCGAGCCCGAGCATCCTGGTCGATTCCGCGTGCAGGGCGACCCGTTCCACGAGCACCTCACCGCCGAGCAGGGTCTCCAGGTGTTCCCGCAGCGTGCGCAGTTCCGCGCGCAGTGCGGCGATCTGTTCGGTGGACGCCGTTTCCGCCCGTTCCTTGGCCTCGGCCTCGATCTGCTGTTCGCGCTCGCGATGGGCAGTGATCTCCCGCTCGAGTTCGAGTTCGTAGGCGGTGTGCAGGGTTTCGATCTCCGCGGAGCGCACGGTGGCGTCCCTGCGGTAACGGGCGGTCACATAGGCACCGGCGAGCGCGGCCCACAGTGCGGCGATCAGGCCGAACCGGAGCAGATCGAGGCTGTTCGCGAGGACGAGGGCCAGCGTCGCACCGATCGCGAGCACCAGGCCGACGACGACGAGCACCCGGACGAGCGTGACCTGGGGTAGTCGCTTCGCTCGGTCCTGCGCACCCTCCTCGGCGGGCGCGAAGTCTTCGTCATCGGGCATGTCCCCTACGATACCTGTTCGTTATCGAGAACCAAGCACCCTTGCCCTGACTAGCGTTTTTGATCTTGCTCCGCGTCGTCATCGGGGCCCTTCGGGACTCGGCAGCAGTGCTCGAGCCACAACCCGGCAGCGGCGAGCGCGACCGCGCACAGGCCGCCGACGACACTGGACGTGACGTCGTGACCGATCACGTCCGAGCGCCCTTCGCTCGGCAGCAGGTAGGCGAGCAGACCGGCCCAGGCGCCGAGCATGAGCGCGCCGAGAATCGCCGAAGCCTTCGCGGCGGCGAGCACCCGCAACGCGGTCACCGCGGCCACCGGGGTGGTGCCCTTGCGCCGTTCGAACCGCGGCCGGAACGCGATGGCCAGCAGCACGTCGATGATCGCGATCGCGAGCAGCACCAGGCCCGCGATGATCGGCATCCGGGGCAGCGAGTCGTAGTTGAACCACACGAGCAGGTGCACGAGGACGAGCACGATCACCGCGACGATGACGAGGTCCCGGATCCGCGTGGGTTTCACGGCAGCTCCAGGTCCGCGCGGACGAGCACCCCGGAGCGCTCGGTCTCGGAAAGGGCGGCGGCGAGCTCGGCGACCGGACCGTGCCCCGGCAGGTTCGCATCCGGATCGGCGGCCAGCCAGGGCAACAGCACGAATCCGCGCAGCTGGGCCCGCGGATGCGGAAGGGTGAGTTCGGGATCCGCGCTGCGCTGCTCGTCCACGGTGATCACATCCACGTCGAGGGACCGCGGTCCCCACCGGCGCCGGCGCACCCGCTGCGCCTCGGCCTCGCATTCCCGGCCGAGCTCCAGCCAATCACGGGCCGACGCGGTCCCCTCCTCGGCGATCAGCACGGCGTTGAGGAAGGCGGGCTGATCGGTCACCCCCCAGGGCGCGGTCTCGAACACCCCGGAACTGGCCAGCAGCCGGGTACCGAGCCGCGCGGTCACCAGGCGCAGATTGGCCAGCCGGTCCCCCAGATTGGAGCCGATGGAGAGCACCGCACGCGTCATACCCGGCTCCGGGAAACGGTGACGGCGACATCGGCGAACTCGTGCGGGATCGGGGCGCTCGGTTTGTGCACGGTGATCTCGCAGCGGATCAGGCGCTCGTCGTGGTCGAGCACCGCGTCCGCGATCCACGCGGCCAGCTTCTCGATCAGGTTCACCGGTTCACCGGTGATGTGGGCGACGACCAGATCGGCGACCGCTCCGTAGTCGATGGTGTCGGCAAGCTCATCGCTCGCGGCGGCCGCGGTCATGTCGAACCACAGCCGCAGGTCCACCCCGAATTCCTGGCCCTCGCGGCGTTCGTGGTCGAACACCCCGTGATTGCCGCGCGCCCGGAGACCGGTCAGCGTGATGTGCTCGGTCGGGGTCAATGGTTCGCTCGCAAGCTCGCTCACGGTGTCCCCCGCCGCCAGGCGGCGGCCACCGTCACCGCGTCGACCGAGCGCCGCACATCGTGCACCCGGACCGCGGCGGCGCCGTGTACCGCGGCGAGCGTGGAAATGGCCGCGGTGGCGTCCTCGCGGCCCGAAGGCGGCCGGGGTGCCCCGTGCTCGGCGAGCAGCGCGCCGAGGAACCGTTTGCGGGAGGCGCCGACGAGCACCGGGAACCCGAGCGAACACAGCGTCTCCAGGCCGTGCAGCAGGGCCCAGTCGTGTTCGGCGCGCTTGGCGAACCCGAGCCCGGGATCGAGCACGATGGCTTCGCTCCGCACCCCGGCGGTGAGCGCGGCCTCGATCCGCGCGCTCAGTTCCGAGCACACCTCGGCCACCACGTCGGTGTAGGTGGCCAGCTCGGTCATCCGCTCGCTGTGCCCGCGCCAGTGCATGAGCACATAGGGCACCCCGGCCGCGGCGGCGGTCTTGCCCATCTCGGGGTCGGCGAGCCCGCCCGAGACGTCGTTGATCACCCCGGCGCCCGCGTCCACGGCCGCTTCGGCGACCGCGGCGCGCGTGGTGTCCACCGAGGTCGGCACGCCGGCCTCGGCGAGCGCGGCGACGACCGGGACCACCCGCCGGCGTTCCACATCCGCGGCGACCCGTCCGGCACCCGGCCGGGTCGACTCGCCGCCGACGTCGATGAGGTCGGCCCCCTGGGCACGCATCAGCTTGCCGTGTTCGACGGCGTCGGCGACGTCCAGATAGCGCCCGCCATCGGAGAACGAGTCCGGGGTGACGTTGAGGACCCCGACGACGGCGCACCGATCCTCGCGTACCAGCATCGCGGTCACCGGCTCCTGATCAGCTGGAGCGCCTCAGACCTCGATGTCGCCGAACTCTTGTGGATCCCGCGTACCGCCGAGGTCGTGGTGCGCGAGCCGGCCTTGCGGATCCCGCGCATCGACATGCACAGGTGCTCGGCGTCCATGACCACGATCACCCCGCGCGGGTCGAGCCTGCGCACGAGCGCGTCGGCGACCTGCGAGGTGAGCCGCTCCTGCACCTGCGGGCGGCGCGCGTACAGGTCGACCAGCCGCGCGAGCTTGGACAATCCGGTCACGTGCCCGTGCGCGTTCGGGATGTAGCCGACGTGCGCGACGCCGTGGAACGGGAGCAGGTGGTGCTCGCAGTGCGAGTAGACGGGAATGTCGGTGACGAGCACGAGTTCCTCGTGGCTCTCGTCGAACGTCTTGTCCAGCACCTCGTCCGGTTCCTGGTAGAGCCCGGCGAACATTTCCTGGTAGGCGCGAGCGACCCGGGCCGGGGTCTCCCGGAGACCGTCCCGATCCGGGTCCTCACCACAGGCGCGTAACAGCTCGGCTACCGCACGCTCGGCGCGCTCGGCGTCGAATTCCCTCGTCACGTCCCCTCGCGACCGTTTTGCTCCGGATCCCTGTTCGACCAGTCCGCGCCCTGGTTCCCGCCGTTCCACGACGGGGTCCACGGCTGCGGATCCCGCTGCGGCTGCGTCGCGGGCTGCCAACCGGGAGGCGCGTCGTAGTACGGCGGGCCCGCACGGTGGCGGCGCGGCTGCTCACCCGGCTGCGGCTGGTAGCCGTTCGGGGTGGGCTGCTGCTGTTCGGCACCGGTGGGCTGCGGCTCGGCCGGAGCGGTGGGCGCGGGGGTCCTCGGCTGTTCGTCGGTGACCGCCGCGGCGGGCAGCGACTCGCCGCGCTCGCGGGCGAGCTCGACGCGGGTCTTGATCGGCGGCTTGTCCGAGGGGACGCGGTCACCGAAGTCGTTGAAGTCGGTGATCCGCGGGCGCTTCTGTACCCGCGTGAAGATCCGCTCCAGGTCCCTGCGGTGCAGCGTCTCCTTGTCCAGCAGTTCGAGCACGAGGTCGTCGAGCACATCGCGGTAGGTGTTGAGCACCTGGTAGGCCTCGGTGTGCGCGGCCTCGATGAGTTTGCGCACCTCCTCGTCGATCTCGTGCGCCACCTCGAGCGAGTAGTCGGTCTGGTTGCCCATGGACCGGCCGAGGAACGGGTCGCCCTGTTCCTGCCCGTAGCGGACCGCGCCGAGGCGGCCGCTCATGCCGTACTCGGTGACCATCGACCGGGCGATCTTGGTGGCCTGATCGATGTCCGAGCTGGCACCCGTGGTCGGCTCGTGGAAGACCAGTTCCTCCGATGCGCGCCCGCCGAGCGCGAACACCAGCCGCGCGATCATCTCCGAGCGGGTCATGAGGTCCTTGTCGTCCTCGGGGACGGCGAGCGCGTGCCCACCGGTCCGGCCACGGGCGACGATGGTCAGCTTGTAGACCGGTTCGATGTCCGGCATCGCCCACGCGGCGAGCGCGTGCCCGCCCTCGTGGTACGCGGTGATCTTCTTCTCTTTCTCGGAGATGATCTTGCTCTTCCGCCGCGGTCCGCCGACCACCCGGTCGACCGATTCCTCGAGAGAGGCCCCGTTGATCGCGTTGCCGTTCTCCCGCGCGGTCAGCAGTGCCGCCTCGTTGATCACGTTGGCCAGGTCCGCACCGGACATGCCGATCGTGCGCTTGGCGAGGCTCTCGAAGTCCACGTCCTTGCCGAACGGCTTGCCCTTGGCGTGCACCCGCAGGATCTGCTTGCGGCCGGCCAGGTCCGGTGCGGTGACCGGGATCTGACGGTCGAAGCGTCCGGGGCGCAGCAGCGCCGGGTCCAGGATGTCGGGCCGGTTGGTGGCCGCGATCAGGATGATCCCGCCCCTGGTGTCGAACCCGTCCATCTCCACGAGCAGCTGGTTCAGGGTCTGCTCGCGTTCGTCGTGCCCGCCACCGAGCCCGGCACCGCGCTGACGGCCGACCGCGTCGATCTCGTCCACGAACACGATGCACGGCGCGTTCTGCTTGGCCTGCTCGAACAGGTCGCGGACCCGGGATGCGCCGACACCGACGAACATCTCCACGAAGTCCGAACCGGAGATCGAGTAGAACGGCACCCCGGCCTCACCGGCGACCGCGCGGGCCAGCAGCGTCTTACCGGTGCCCGGCGGTCCGTAGAGCAGTACGCCCTTCGGGATCTTCGCGCCGAGCGCCTGATAACGGCCGGGATTCTGCAGGAAGTCCTTGATCTCGTGCAGTTCCTCGACGGCCTCGTCCGCGCCCGCGACATCGGTGAAGGTGTTCTTCGGCATGTCCTTGGACAGCTGTTTCGCCTTGGACTTGCCGAAGTTCATCACCCGGTTGCCGCCGCCCTGGGCATTGTTCATGACCCACATGAACAGCAGCAGCATGATGCCGACCGGGATCAGGATCATCAGGAACTGACCGAAGAAGGAGTCCTGGGTGACCTTGGTGTCGAACTTGACGTTCTTGTTGCGCAGTGCGCCGAAGATGTCGTCAGAGGCACCGGCCGGGTAGTACGAGATGACCTTCTGACTGCCGTTGACCGGGTTCTTCAGTTCCAGCTTGAGTTGCTGTTCCTTGTCCCCGATCGTGGCATCTTTGACGTTGCCAGCGTTGACCTGGGCAACGGCCTGAGAGGTCGGAACCTGTGCGTAATCCCGGTTCTCATCGAAGAGCTGGGTGAATACGAAGTACAGGATCACGAAGGCCAATATCCACAGAAGTGGGTTACGAAGCAGGCGCTTACGGTCCATGAAACTACGGCCGCTGGTCGGCCTCGACCCTCCCTGTGTTCCGCCTGTTGATGTCGCTGGTTAACCGGCAGGCTCCGTGCCTGACATGCCCGGTTCCCCAAGCGTACCGCTCTGCACGAACCACCATCGTCTCACGGCGGTGGCCGCTTGCTCACGCTGGTCAACGGCCGGGGGCTCCCTGGTGTTCCATGCTGGACATGTGGTTTCGATTACGAGGAGTACACGCGGGGCTCGAGGGTGCCGATATAGGGCAGATCCCGATAGCGCTCGGCGAAGTCCAGGCCGTATCCGACCACGAACTCGTTCGGGATGTCGAACCCGACGTAGTCCACCTCCACGTCCACGCGCACCGCGTCCGGCTTGCGCAGCAGCGTGCACACCCGCAGGGACCGCGGATTGCGCTGTGCAAGGTTTTTGACCAGCCAGGACAGGGTCAGCCCCGAGTCGATGATGTCCTCGACGATGAGCACATCCCGGCCCGCGATGTCCCGGTCCAGGTCCTTGAGGATGCGCACCACTCCCGAGGAACTGGTGCCCGCCCCATAAGAGGTCACCGCCATGAACTCGAGCTGTGCCGGGACCGGGAGCGCGCGGGCGAGATCGGTCATGAACATGACCGCACCCTTGAGCACTCCCACGAGCACGAGGTCGCCCGCCGTCTCCTCGCTGTCGGCGGCGATGAGTTTGGCTAGTTCGTCGATCTTCTCGCTGAGCTGCTGCTCGGAGAGCAACACCGAGGCGATATCGCCGTCATACACCCGGACGACTCCCTGATTCTCCCGGCTCCCTGCTGTGCCCGACCAGCTTGCCACAGGCGGGTCAGCCGCCTTGCCGAACGGTCAGCGCATCCCGCTCGCGCAGCACGGCGATGCCGCCGGGCAGCCAGTGCGGCCCCTGCCCACGCCACGCAGTGACCAGGGATTCGACCGCGCGCAGGTGGGCATCGCTGAGCTCGCGCACCCCGGAACCGAGCAGCCAGCGGCGCAGCACCCGCCTGCGCACCGGCCCGGCGAGCGCGGCCAGTTCCCGGACCGAGAGGTCACCGCTCGCCCGTTCGCTCGCGGCGAGCTCGTCGAGCACCGCGGAGTCCTCGCGCACCTGTCCCGCGGTGCGGGCCAGCGCTTCGGCGACCCCACCGTGCAGCACCTCCTCGAGCAGCGGAAGGACCTCGGTACGCAGCCGAACCCTGGTGTAGGCCCGGTCGGTGTTGTGCGGATCGGACCAGAACGGGAGCCCGAGCGCGGCACAGGTGCCCTCGGTGTCCGTCCGGCGCACACCGAGCAGCGGGCGCACCAGTCCGCCGTCGAACGGGGCCATCCCGGCGATCGAGCGCGCACCGGATCCACGCGCGAGTCCGAGCAGTACCGTCTCGGCTTGGTCGTCGAGGGTGTGCCCGAGCAGCACCGGAGCGTCCCCGGCCGCCGCGCGCAGTGCCGGATAGCGCGCTTCCCTGGCCGCGGCCTCGGGCCCGCCGCTTTCCCCGACCCGCACTTCGAGCACCCGCGCCTCGTCCGCGCCGAGTTCCCGCGCCTGCGCCGCCGCGGCCTCCGCGACCTCCGCGGATCCTTGCTGCAACCGGTGGTCCACGACCAGGCAGCGCACCCGTTTCCCGTTGCGGTGCGCCAGCGGGATCGCGAGCGCGGCCAGGGCAAGCGAATCGGGGCCTCCGGAGAGCGCGACCACGAACGTCTGCGCCTCGAGCAGATCCAGATGTTCGCGCACAGCTGAACGAACGGCGGCCACCCGCGGGTCCCTGATGCTCAGCGGCCCCGGGGGGTGCTCAGCCATGCACCCGCTTGCGCCACGCGACGGGGTCGGCGATCTCCTCCCTTGTCGGCAGGGTCTCCGGGCTCGTCCACACCGCGTTGAACCCGGCCATGCCGACCTCCTCGATCACCGCCCTGGTGAACGCGGCCCCTTCGGCGTACTGGCGCAGTTTCGCGTCGATGCCGAGCGCCGCGCGCAGCACCCGGTCGAACAGCCCGCCCCCGGAGCGGCGCGCGGTGAACCGGTTCCTGATCCGCTCCACACTGGGCACCACGGTCGGGCCGACCGCGTCCATCACGTAGTCCGCGTGCCCCTCCAGCAGCGTGGAGACCGCGAGCAGCCGGTGCAGCACCGCGCGCTGTTCCGGTGTCTGAAGCAGTTCGAACAGGCCGATCGCACCGCCTTGCAGGGTTCCCGAGCGCAGCGCGCCGACCGCGTCCCTGCCGATCTCGAGCAACCGCCCCGGTCCGGCGTTCGCGGTCTCCTCGAGCCCGCCGATGAGCCCGCGCACCTGCTCGGAGAAGTACTCCGCCAGCCAGTCCACCGCGGTGAACTGCAGGCGGTGGGTGCTCTCGTGCAGGCACACCCACATCCGGAAATCGCTCGGATCCACATCCATCGCCCGCTCGGCCGCGACCACGTTCGGCGCCACCAGCAGCAGCTTGCCCCCGCCGGGAGCGAACGGGTCGAACTGGCCGAGTACCCGCCCGGACAGCAGCGCGAGCACCGCGCCCGCCTGCGCCCCTGAGGTGCCGGCGAGCACCGGAAGCAGCGGCGATTCCTCGGCGCTGATCACGCCGTCGGTCAGCGAACGCAGCCCGGAGATCGCCGAGACCACCCAGCCGGACCGGTCCACGACCTCGGCCTCGAGCAGTGGCAGCCCTTCACCGAGCCCGGTCAGTTCGCGCACGTGCTGCTCGGCGACCGGGGACACCGCACGCAGTTCGGCGACCGCCGCTTCCGCCTCGGCGCGCGGGATCACCGGGCCGCCGCGGGCGAGCCGGCTGCCGACGCTCGAGGCACGCTCCCAGTCGACAGGTGAGTTCGTTGACACCACCGGGCTCCTCACTCCGTTCGGGGGCTGGAGCACGCCTGACGATTCCATGTCCTCAGACCCGCTCCGGGGCCGAGGCTACCCGCAGCCGCAGTCCCGCAGGGTGGCCGCGATCGCGTCGAGCGCGGGCTTCTGCTGGGCGAGATCCCCGCCGTTCGACATGAAGGAGAAGGCGAGCACCTGATTGTCCTTGGTCTGCACATACCCAGCGAGCGCGGAGACCGCGGTCAGCGTCCCGGTCTTGGCGCGCACCCAGCCGCGGCCCTGCGCCGAGGGACCGGACTGGTACCGGTTCTCCAGGGTTCCGGTGCCGCCCGCGATGGGCAGCCCGTCCAGGATCGGGCGCAGTTTGCCCGCCCGTTTGCCCTCCCCGGTCGCCGCGCCGAGCACCGAGGCGATCAGCTGGGCGGGCACCCGGTCCTGGGTGGAGAGCCCGCTGCCGTCGACCATGTTCATCCCGCTGATGTCGAACCCGTTCTTGGTGAGCACCTGGCGCACCGCGGCGACCGCGCCCTCGAACGTCGGCGGATGCCCGGTGGCGATGGCCAGCTCACGCCCGACCGTCTCGGCGAGCACGTTGTCCGAGATGGTGAGCAGGTTCGCGACGAGGTCCTTGAGCGGGGCCGAGCGGATCTCACCGAGCACCTTCGCGTTCTTCGGCGCGCTGCCCTCCCCGGCTGCGCTCGCCCCGATCCCGCCCGCGAACCCGGTGAGCAGGTCCTTGCCCGGGTTCGGGGTGCGCGGGGTCTGCTCGGCCATGGTCGGATCGGCACGCCCGCCGTCCAGCATCGCGGGCACGATCGGGGTGTAGTTGCCCGCCTGGATGTCGGCCTTGTCCCAGCCCTTGGCCGCGGAGTCCCCGGTGTACCGGCTCTGGTCGATGCGCACCGTCTTGATCCGCCCGCCGCTGGCCTTGCGCACCTGGGCGACCAGATCGGAGAGCCGCGGCGCGTTCCAGTACACGGAGTCCTTCCCCGCGGGCATGGAGTTGATCGTGGGATCCCCGCCGCCGACCAGTACCGCGGTCGAGGGGTCACTGCCCTGCACCACCTTCGTGGTGAACCGGGTGTCCGGGTCGAGTTGCAGCGCCGCGGCCGCCGCGGTGAGCAGCTTCTCGGTCGATCCCGGTGCGCTCGGGGTTCCCGGACCCTGCTGCCACAGCGTGTCCCCGGTGCGCGGATCCACGACCATCCCGGTCAGTTTGGCCAGCGCCGGATTGCTCGTCACCTTGGCCAGCGCCGCGTTCACCCCCTGCGCGCTCGGCGACTTGGCATCGGAGAGTCCCCGCAGCTGACGCTGGACCGCGATGGGTTCGGGCGGCGCGTCGGTGCCCCTCAGGGCGCTCGGCAGCGGCACCCCGATGCGGTCGGCGAGCCCGGGGATCCCGACCAGCGCCCCGGCCGCGAGCAGGATCACCACCACGACGGCCCCGGTGATGATCAGACCGCGTTTGCGGCGCTTCGGCTTCGGCCGGTCCTCCGCTGCTTCCCAGTCCTCGCCGTGGTCCTCGGGATAGTCGTGGTCACCCTCGTGATCGTCCCGGTGCTCCTCGGCGGCTTCCCCTGCCGGTTCGATACGCACCGGCAGGGCGCGCTCGGTCGGCAGATACCGGTCCTCGTCCTCCTCGGGCAGCGGCAGCATCCGCGTCGGCCCCTCGACCGGGTTCGGCATATTCCGGGGCTGAGGTTCGGGCCGCTGAGGTTCGGGCCGCGGAGGTTCGGGCCGCTGAGGTTCGGGCCGCGGAGGTTCGGGCCGCGGAGGTTCGGGCCGTGGAGGTTCCGGCGGCCACTGGGCGTACCTGGGCGGTTCGTTCCTGGGTGGTTCCGGCCTTGCCGATTCGACCGGGAACATGGCGTCGTCGGTCGGGGGATCGTCGTAGCCGGGTTCCTCGTGCTCGGGTTCGTCGGGGTCCCGGACCGGTTCGAGCACGGAGGTCACCTCACCGGGGCGCGGACCGGGCTCCTCCTCCGGTTCCTCCTCCCGCTCCCCCTCCGCGGTGATCGCCGGGAACACCGTCGTGGTCTCGCCGACGGTTTCGGCCTGCCCGGCCGGTTCCCGGTCTTCGTCCTGCCTGTCGGGCTCGTCGTCCACGTCCTCGTCGACCTGCGGCCACAACGGCGGCTGCTCGTCTTTGCCCGGTTGCTCGTCGGTCACCCGACCACCTTTACATCCTTGCCCGGTTCGGCGTCTGCCGCGCTCATGGTTCAGACTAGAGCGTCACATCGACAACACAGCGACGTGTTGACCGAACATCAGCGTTGGCGCATCGTTTCGCGCCGGGAGCGAGGACATTCCGTGGAGTTCGACGCCACTATCGAGATCCCCCGAGGGGAGCGCAACAAGTACGAGCTCGACCACGAGACTGGTCGCATCAAGCTCGACCGCACCCTGTTCACCGCGACGCAGTACCCGGCGGACTACGGGTTCATCGACGACACCCTCGGCCAGGACGGCGACCCGCTCGACGTGCTCGTGATCGTGCAGGAACCCACCTTCCCCGGCTGCCTGATCCGTTGCCGCGCGATCGGCATGTTCCGGATGACCGACGAGAAGGGCCCGGACGACAAGGTGCTCGCGGTGCCCACCGATGACCCGCGCCAGGAGCACCTGCGCGACATCCACCACCTCAACGAGTTCCACCGGCTGGAGATCCAGCACTTCTTCGAGGTGTACAAGGACCTGGAACCGGCCAAGAGCGTCGAGGGCGCGAACTGGGTCGGCCGCGCCGAGGCCGAGGCCGAGATCAAGGCCTCGCTGGACCGCGCGAAGAACGTCGGACACTGAGCGGACCCGTCCGGGGCACCCGCGCCACGCGTGCCCCGGACGGACCGGTTCAGCGCCGTTCGGCCTGCTGATTCACCTGCTGGACGAACGCCTCGAGCAGTTCGGGCATGCGCTGCTCGTAGTCCGCGGTGAACTGGTCGAACAGCTCGGCGAACCGCTCGCGCTGCGCCTGGGGCCAGTGCGCGACCACGCTCGCGATGCTGCGGTTGCGCCGTTCGCGGTGCTGCTCGAGCAGTTCGATGCCCTGCCCGGTGATCCCGAGCATGCTCACCCGCCCGTCGCTGGGATCGGCCCGGCGTTCGACAAGGCCGTCCGTGACGAGCCCGGCGACCTGCCTGCTCACCGTGGACTGGTCCACGAACACCAGCTCGGCCAGCGCGCTCGAGCGGCACGGCCCGTTCTTGGCCAGCTCGATGAGCAGCATGAACGCCGATCGTTCCAGTCCGCCGTTCGCGCTCGCCTTGGCCTGTGCGGCCGCCGACATCCGGCCGAGTCTCGCCATCGCCATCCCGATCGAGTCGGCGAGGCGCAGCTCCTCCTCGGTGGGCACCGGAGCTCCGGAGGACTCGGCGAAGGTCATGCTCACAACCAATCCATGCGGGCCGCAACTACTTGTATATGCCAAGTATTGCTTCCGACCCCGGAACGGACAACGTGACCTCGCTCGCAGCGGCCGCTACGCTCGGCTGATCATGGGCAGCGCAGAGGACGAGGCGACCCGCCGTATCGAACGGGCCCTCGCGTCCGGGGACACCCGGCTCGGTCTCGCCGGGCTCGGGCTCCTGGAGATCCCGGACCGGTTGCGCGCACTCACCGACCTCCGGGTGCTCGACATTCAGGACAACGCCCTCGCCGCGCTTCCGGAGTGGATCACCGGACTGCGCGAGCTCGAGGTACTGCACGCCGATGGCAACGAGCTGACCGCCCTCCCCGATTCGCTCGCCGATCTGCCGAGGCTGACCGTGCTCGGGGTGCACGGCAACCCGATCCTCAGCCCACCACCGGAGATCACCGCGGCCGGTTCCGACTCGGTGCTCGAATTCCTGCGCGCCAGGGCCAAGGGCAGCACCGCGCAGTGGGTCTCCAAGCTGATGGTCGTCGGCGAGGGCGGGGTCGGCAAGACCTCCCTGGTGCGCGCGCTCGCCGAGCAGCCACACGATCCGCACGAACCGTCCACGCACGGCCTGCGCATCGAACACCTGGAGGTCGACCACCCGTTCCTGCCGGAGATCCAGATGCGCCTGTCCGCCTGGGATTTCGGCGGCCAGCAGATCTACCACGCCACCCACCAGTTCTTCCTCACCAACCGTTCGCTGTTCCTGCTGCTGTGGAATTCCCGGCTCGGCTGGGAACAGGGCAAGCTGCGCTACTGGCTGGACATCATCACCGCGCGCGCACCCGAGTCCCCGGTGCTGCTCGTCGCCACGCACACCGAACACCGCGAACCCGATCTGCCGCTGGACGAACTGCGTGCCGAATACCCCAATCTGCGCGCGCATTTCGCCGTGGACAACGCGTCCGGGGCGGGCATTCCACAACTGCACGAGCAGATCGCCGAACTGGCCGCGCGGCTGCCGCTGATGGGTTCGGAGTGGCCGACCAACTGGTTGCGCGCGGCCGACGCGGTGCGCGAGGCACCCGAACGCACCGCGGCCTACCGGCACGTGACACCGGCCCGGCTGTGGTCGATCATGACCGAGGCCGGGGTCACCGATCCCGCCCACCAGCACTACATCGCGACCGCGCTGCACCAGCTCGGCGAGGTCCTGTACTACGACCAGGACCCGGAACTCTCGCAAACCGTTGTGCTGCAACCGGAATGGGTCAACGAGTACATCAGCAAGGTGCTCGACAGCCCGGAGGTGGCCGCGCGCAAGGGAGTGCTCTCCCGGCGGCACCTCGGGCAGCTGTGGGCCGATCTGGACATCGGCATGCGCGAGCATTTCCTCGGCATGATGGACAAGTACGACCTGTCCTACCGGATCGACGACGCCGAGGATGTGAGCCTCGTCGTCGAACGGCTGCCCTGGTCCGCGCCGGACTACACGGTGCTGTGGGAGGAACTGGGCGAGCAGACCCAGATCCGGGTGCGCTATCAGCTCAACACCATGCCGCCGGGGATCCCGACCTGGTTCATCGCACGCTCGCACCGGTTCTCCACCGGCATCCATTGGCGCACCGGTGCCCTGCTGCGCCACACCGATCGCCGCCATCTGGCCCTGCTGCGCGCGCACACCGGGCGCAACACCGTCGAACTGACCGTGCGCGGCCCCATGCCACTGGCGTTCTTCTCCATTCTCGACGAGGGCCTCAACCGCACCCTCGAACGGTTCCCCGGGCTGCGCATCTCGCGGCGCATCCCGTGCCCCTGCCAGGACGGGACCGGGCACGCCTGCGATGAGCTCTACGAGTACGAGGACCTGGTGCACCGGCTCACCCGCGATCCACCGCGCGAGGAGATCGAGTGCCACAAGACCGGGGAATTCGTGAACGTGCGCGAACTCCTGCTCGGCCTCGCCCCTTCCGAGCACGAACGGGAGAACACCCGGCTGGACCGCATCGAGGCCAAACTCGATCAGTTGCGCGAGAACGGGGAATACAACCAGCTGGAATTCCTGCGGCTGCGCCGGATCCTGCAGCATCAGCAGGAAACCCGCTGCCCGAGCGTGTTCGCGATCGTGCCGGCCAAGCGGCGGAAGCTGTTCGCCACCGCCTACGAGCTGCACCTGTACTGCGAGCAACCGGGCGCCTGGCACCGGCTGCCCGAACCCGAGGGCTGCTATCCGGTCTCCGAACCCGCCGAGTGGCTACGGAAATTCGGCCCCTATCTGAGCACCCTGCTGCGCGTGCTCAAACACGTCGCCCCGCTCGCCGGCCCGATTCTCGGCATGACCGTGGACCAGCTGGACGAGAGTCTCAAGGCCGACTGCGAGTTCATGAAGGAGCTCATGCAGCAGGTTCGGGTCGAACTTCCCGGATCCGGCCCGGCCGCCGCATACCCGGAAACCGAGCCCGCCGCGCACGCCGCGACCGACGCGGATTTCCGTGCCCTGCTCGCCATGCTCACCGAGCTCGATCCCGCGCGGCGCTGGGGCGGGCTGAGCAGGCACACCACCCCGGAAGGGCTCACCCTCTACCTGTGCCCGCACCACCTCACCGCCTACGAGCCCGCGACGAGCTCTGCGGGTGAGTGACCCGGGATTTCCATGCCCTGCAAGGGACTCCAGTAGTCCCGCCAGTACGCGATCCGTCCATCCTGGACCGTCAGCACGTTCACATACCGCAGCACATAAGGCTTTCCGGTCGCGGTGACCACTCCGTGCACCACGGGATCCGCGAATTCCCGGTGATCACCCGCGGCACCCCGGGCGGGGCGAAGGGCAGTTCGTCCACCCCATCCTCGGCGAATAAAATCAACGTACAACGAAACTGCCGATTCGGGCAACGCTCGCACAACGAGCTCATGGGACAGCACTCCCCGGGCACCACGCGGGCCGCACAACGCAGGGAGACCGAACAGCGCATCCTCGACGTGGCAAGGGAAACCTTCGCCGAACTCGGCTACGACCGGGCAACTGTGCGAGCGATCGCCGAGGCCTCCGGGGTGAACCCGGGCCTTGTCATGCACTACTACGGCAGCAAACAGCGGCTGTTCCGGACCGCCACCGCCGAACCACCGGCCCCGGCACCGGGTGAATCGCCGGAGGATCCGAGCGAGCGCTGGCTCGCCGCGCTGCACGAGAAGCTGGCAGGCGAACCCACGGCCACACTCGCCATGCTGCGTTCCATGCTCACCCATCCCGAGGCCCAGGACGAGGTGCGCGAATCGATGCGCGCCCAGCAGCGTGAACCGGCCGCGGAACTCGGAGCGGACGACGCGCTGCTGCGCACCGGACTACTCGGGGCGATCACCCTCGGCGTGCTCGTTTCCCGTTACCTGCTGCGCCTGGACGGGATGCCGGAGGCCGATCCGGACAAGGTCCTCGAACTGCTCCGCCCCTGCGTGGAATCGCTCAACGGCGAGACACCCGGTGAGAAATCATAGGCGCGCGCGGCGCGAAATCCGGAGAATCGCCATCATGACGATCCTGGTGACCGGCGCGACCGGCAATATCGGACGAATCCTGGTGGACAAGCTCATCGAACAGGGCGCGGAGAACATCCGTGCGCTGACCAAGAACCCGCGCAAGGCCGCGCTCCCGGACGGCGTCGAGGTTGCCGAGGGGTACCTGCGCGAACCGGAGACCCTGCCGAAGGCGTTCGCGGGCGTGGAGCGCATGTATCTCGCCCCGACCCCGGACATGGTCGCCGAGGTCCTCGCGCTGGCCCGCGCGGCGGACATCGGGCACATCGTGGACCTCTCCGGGGAGAAGGACGGCTGGTGGGGTTCGGTCACCCTGGCCGTCGAGAAGTCCGGAATCCCCTGGACCCACCTGTCCCCCGGCGATTTCATGGAGAACACGACCATCTGGGCCGAGCAGATCGATCGCCTCGGCGAGGTGCGCGAGCCGTATCCGGACGGTTCCAGTGCCCCCATCGCGATGGCCGATATCGCCGAGGTCGCCGCGACGGCACTGCTCGGGGAGGGGCACATCGGCGAGTCCTACCCGCTGACCGGGCCGGAGACGTTGCGCCGCACCGAACTGCTCGAGCACATCGGCGCGGCGCTCGGCAGGCGGATCCCGTTCGTGACCGCGAGCTCCGCGGAGACCGCCGAAGCGCTGCGCCCGGTGCTGGGCGGGCAGTCCGAGTGGTACGTGCAGAACATCCTGGACGGCTTCGTGGCCGGGGCCGTCGGCGTGCACAACGACACCTTCAGCCGGGTGACCGGGAAAGCCGGGACCCGGTTCGCGGACTGGGCGCTCGCCAACGCCGAGAAGTTCCGCGGATGAACGCGGGCCCGTTTTCGGGTACGGTCCACACCACCTACCCACCAGTATCAGGAGATCGCGATGGGGACCTACGGGACCGTACTCGTCGGAACGGACGGCTCCGATTCGTCGTACCGCGCCGTGGACAGGGCAGCCGAGATCGCCAGGGACACCTCGGCGAAGCTGGTCATCGTGTGCGCCTACTACCCGGCGAGCAAGCGCGAGGTGGACGCGGCGGCCGATGAACTCGGCGACATCGCCTACCAGGTCGTCGGCTCCACCCCTGCGGAGGAGACCCTGCGCACCGCGAGCGAGCGGGCCACCGCTCAGGGGGCCGCCGACATCGCGACCGACGCGGTCGTCGGGGAACCGGTGAAGACCCTGATCGAGGCGGTCGAGCGACACAAGGCCAACCTGCTCGTGACCGGGAACCGGGGGCTGAACACCCTCGCCGGGCGCATCCTCGGCTCGGTGCCGGCCAACGTCACCCGGCAGGCGTCCGCCGATGTGCTGATCGTGCACACCACGGGCCGGTGACCGGGAACGAGGCCGAGCCGGACGACCGGGCGAAACTCGTAGGCGAACTCGAGAACACCCTGCTCGGCGGACAGCGCCGGTACACCAGGGGCGAGGTCGCCGAGCTGAGCGGGCTCGACCCCGAACGCACCCGCAGGCTGTGGGTGGCGATGGGGTTCCCCGCCGCGGGTGACCAGGACCGGATCTTCACCGACGGGGATGTCACCGCGGCTCGGCTGCTCGGCAAGCTCGTCGAGTTCGGTGCCCTCGACTCCGAGGCGGAGCTGGCCATGGCCCGCACCCTCGGGCAGTCGCTTTCCCGGCTCGCCGAATGGCAGACCAGGGACATCACCGCGCGGATCGGCGATCTCGCCGCGAACGAGCAGGAAGCCCTGGAACTGGCCGTCGGGCTGCTGCCGCTCATCGAGGAACTCATGTCCTACGTGTGGCGCAGGCACGTGGCCTCGGCAGCGGGCCGGGTGGTCGGTTCCGCGGAGGGACAGGACCGCCAGGACAAGACGGTCGGGTTCGCCGACATGGTCGGTTACACCAGCACCACCCGCAGGCTGCGCGCCACCGAGCTCTCCGCACTGCTCGAGCGCTTCGAGGAGGACGCCAGCGAGATCATCGCGACCCGGCGCGGCCAGGTCGTCAAGCAGGTGGGGGACGAGATCATGTTCACCGCCGACGATCCGGGCGACGCCGCCGCGATCGCGCTGGCCCTGTGCGCCGAGGACCGCCCCGAACGGGGCCTTCCGGAACTGCGTGTCGGGCTCGCCGCGGGTGACGTGCTGCTGCGCTACGGGGATGTGTTCGGTTCGGTGGTCAACCTCGCCGCACGGCTCACCACGACGGCGCACCCCTCCTCGGTGCTCGTGGACGCCACGCTGGCCGAGCGCCTCTCCGGGGACCCCCGGTTCGCGCTGCGCCAGCTGCGCCCGGTCTCCGTGCGCGGCTACCGGCACCTGCGCCCCTGGGTGCTACGCGTGAACCGTGGGTGAGCCGCGTGCGCGGGCACCGTGGCGATGCCGATAGTGTGTGCGTTGTCCCCGCGCAGCCGACCAGGAGAGCGGTTACATGGCGTCCGACATTGTGCCGATCGAACTCGGCCTGCCACAGGGTGATCTCGTCACCCTGTGGGCCCCGCGGTGGCGGGAGGACGGCGAGGAATGGGAGGCCTTCCTCGGCGACGAGGACGACCTCTACGGCTTCGAGAACCCCGCCCAGCTGGCGGCCTTCGTCCGTACCGTTCCCTCGCACGATCTGACCGACCACCCCGCCTGGCACGTGGTAGCCGGCCTCGCGGCCAGCGAACTCGTGCCCGATGACGACCACTCCTACGACCTCGTCGGAGTGCCCGAACTCGTCGCGGAGACCCCCGACTCGTGGACCATCTCCGAGCTGGACGAGATCGTCGGGATGGTCCGTTCCATCGCCGAGGTCTGCGAGCTGGAGAAGACCGAAGAGGTGCTCGGCTCGACCCAGGGCTTCCGGCTGTTGCACCAGGGCACCCTGCCGTTCACCGGCAAGGACGGGCAACGCGTCTGGGAGGAGCTCTGCGAGGTCGTCGCCGAGCGCTGGGACGAGGTGCTCGACGAGATCGACGAGATCGTCTCGGTCCCCGGCGTGGACGGCGCGGCCGTGGCCAAGGCGGACGAGGAACTCGCCGCCTACTCCGCCGAGGTCAACGACGACGAGGACGAAGAAGACGAAACCAGCCTCGTCGGTGTGGACAGCGACGACATCGACAGCGAAGAGGAATCCGCCACCCCAGCCCTCGGCAACGAGGACGAGGAGGAGGAACCCGGCTTCTGGGCCGAGATCGGTATCGATCCGATCAAGATCATCATCGACGGCAAGGAGCACTACACGCTGCGCTGCTACCTCGACGACAAGCCGGTCTTCCTCGGCTCCGAGGGCCGCATCGACGTGTTCGGCTCGCCGCGCGCCCTGGTCCGCCACATCGCCGGTGGCGAGGCCGCCGAATCCGGTGCGTCCATCACCGAGGTCGCCACCTGGAGCGAGGTCGCCACCAAGGCCACCGCCGGTGAGCTCGAGGTGGAGGTCGACGAGGAGAACACGTACGTGCTCACCGGGGTCGCCGAGGACATCGCCGAGGGGCCGGACGCGATCGATCCCAACCAGCTCGACCTCGCCGTCGAACTGTTCGGGGACGCGGCGCAGTGGGCCGGGGACGACTCGGTGGACGAGGCGCTGGCGCCCGCGGAGAGCCTCGGCTGGTTCATCTCCTTCGTGTTGCGCCCGGATCCGACCAGGCTGGCCCCGAGCGAGCCCTACACCGACGAGGAAGCGGCGTGGCGCGAGCTCGCGGAGAGTTTCGAAGAGCGACTGCGCACCCACTGATGACCGGATCGTGATCCGGTCATCAGTGGCCGCACCCCGCCCGAGCACCCCTGATCGGTCGTCTCTCTCGCGTCGCTTTGCCGTTTCGGCACCGTTCGAGGAAAATATGCGCCATCATTCCTCTTGAACGGAACCGTGGCCGGAGCCGCCGCGTCCGAGGATTGGCCGACGAACGGGGAGCACGGTGGAGAACATCAGGGCGGATCTGAACGAGCTCGGGAGCTATTCCTCGAAGGCTTCCGGGCTCTCCGAGCACATCGGCTCGATCGCGGGCAAGCACCTCGCCGACCAGCACATCGGCGCGGACATGCTCGGTGACCTCGGTGAGGAGTCCGGGCTGCACGGCAGGATCTCGGCGCACATCGGCTCGCTGCACGGCGCGACGAACACGGCGTCAAGCTACGTGGAAAGCCTGGGACACGCGGTCTCCGGAGCGCATGGCGACTACCAGTCCGACGCCGAGGCGCACAAGGCCACGTTCGACAAGATCCGCAACGAGCAGCTCGGACAGTAGACCGAGGGGAAGCCAGGCGATGGGCGACATCAACGTCGAGTCCTACATGGGGCCGCTCAACACGGCCGTGCAGAAGCTGACCATCAACGAGGGCGCGGCAGGCAAGGTGCAGGGCAGCCTGAGCAGTGCCTCCTCCGCGCTCGACGACAGCGCCGCACAGGCCAAGGGGGACGCGGGCAAGCTGCGTTCGGAGTGGTCCGGCGGCAAGGGCACCACCTTCGAGGGCAAGGCGGGACCCGCGCCCAAGGAGCTGGAGCAGGCGAGCTCGGACGCGAAGAAGGTCGCCGATATGGTCGGCAGCGCCACCGCGAGGCTCAAGGCCGCCCAGCACGAGGTACAGCAGCTGCGCGACGAGTTCCGGCAGAAGGCGCAGGCCATCGCGGATGTGGCCAACGCGGCCAAGGACAATCCCAGCCTGCAGCAGCAGGCCACCGGGATGCTCGAGCAGATGAAGGCGCAGTACGCGCAGGCCGCGGCCAAGATCGTGGCCGCGGCCAAGGGCGCGCTCTCCGACGGCGGGGGCAACGCCGGCGGCACGACCACCACGAGCGCCGGGCCGAGCAGCGCGGGCACCATCGGCTCCAGCGGCGGTGGCAGTGGTGGCGGAGGCGGCGGCACCGGTGGCGGTGGCGCCGGTGGCGGTGGCGGTGGCGCCGGTGGCACCACCCCGTCCTCCGGAAAGGCCGAGTTCGTCGAGCCACCCAAGAACAACTACAACGACGGCACCAAGAAGGTGCAGCTGCCCGGCGGCAAAGAGGTCGAGGCGCCGAACGAGCGCGCCGCCGCCGCGGTGCGCGCCGCGCTCAGCCGCAAGGGACTGCCGTACGTGTGGGGCGGCACCAACCCGACCAAGGGCATGGACTGCTCCGGGCTGACCCAGTGGTCCTACGGCCAGGCCGGGATCAAGATCCCGCGCACCGCGGCCAGCCAGACCGTCGGGCAGAAGGTCGACCCGAAGGACAAGCAACCCGGCGATCTGCTCATCTGGACCGGGCACGTGGCGATGTACATCGGTGACGGGCAGATCATCGAGGAGCCGCAGCCCGGGGAGAACTGCCACATCCGGCCGGTGCGCATGACGAACGCGGGCGAGAAGATGCTCGGCGTATTCCGGCCCGCGGCGTAAGGTCGGTACATGAATTCTGCGGAGTTCTCCCGCGCCGCGCGATACCAGCGCGAGCAGCGTGCGTACGAGCACAGCGAACGGGTCAAGGAGTCGGTCGCCGGTTTCGGCCCGCTGACCGGATCGGCGAGCAGCGCGGACGGAACGGTCACCGTCGAGGTCGCCGCGGGCGGGCTGCTGCGCGGGGTGCGGATCTCCCCGCAGGCGCTCACCAGGGGCGCACCCGCGCTGCGGGCGAACATTCTCACCGCGGCCAACAGGGCGACCGCGCGGGCCAACCACCGTGCGCAGCAGGCGTTCGCCAAGGCGATGGGCGAGCCGGGCGCGGACACCGCCCAACGGCTCGGGCTCGACTACGATCCCGCGCTGCTCGAGGACGAGGAACCACCGAGGAGCTGGCGGTGACCGGGCCGATGGAGCCGACCGGGCCGCGCCCCGGGATGCGCCCGGACGCGATGGGCTACCTGCCGAACGGGCGCCCCACCACCGAGCGGCTGGTGCAGGACGCCGAGGAACGCCTGGAACGAGCAGAGAAACTGCCCGAGGCGCTGGCCTCCATCCGGGGCTGGGCGGTCAACGAGCCGGAAACGATCACGGTCACCGTGAACAACCTCGGCGAACTGGTGGACATCGACATCGCCGAGATCGTGCTCACCGCCGACCCCACGGCGATCGGCGAGCAGATCGTGCGGCTCGCCGCCGAGGCGCACCGCGCGGCCCAGGCCGAAGGGCTCGGGGTGCTCGCCCCGGTCGTCGGCGATGCGCAGGTGCTCGAGCTGGCGCGCGAGGCGGGACTGACCGAGCGGGTCGAGCCGGACGCACCCGTCGTGCCGCACGAGGACGGAATCCTCACACCGGGGTCCGCGCTGGAGCCCGAACCGGTGCACGGCGATACATCCGCTCCGGGAGGAGACTGGCAGGACGACGAGGCCGACATCAGCCAGTTCGACTTCTCCAGATTCCGCTCCGATCGCTGAACGCGACCCCGACCGCCGAAACCTGGCACAATCACCGCCACCACGCGCAACGGATGGATGAGGGCAACGATGACCGAACCCAACACGCCGGAGACCCCGCGGCCGCCCGCCGAGTTCACCGACGAGACCCCGACCCCGCCGAGCGGGCTGTCCATCGAGGCACGGCAGTGGCAGCAGGACGACCAGGAAGACGTCCGCGAGCTCGACTTCAACCAGTTCCGGACCGACCGCTGACCGGTTCCGGACCGGCCGTCATCCGTTCCCCGGAGACCGGGGTGACCACGATCGCGAGCAGCGGGAACACGGTGGCGATCACGAACGCCGTGCCGTAACCCGTCGCGCCGATCAGCGCGCCGAGCAGCGGCGGGGTCAGCGCGGCCGAGACGTTCTGCGCCGCGTTCTGCGTGCCGAGCGCCCGGCCCGCCCAATCCGGGCCCGCCAGCTCGGCGACCGAGGCGAACGCCAGCCCGTTGTCCGCGACGGTGAGCACCGCACCCAATCCGAGCGCGAGGATCGCCAGCCACGGGGTCCAGGCGTCCCCGAGCGCGAACAACAGCAGCACCCCCGCACTGGCCACGGCGAGCAGCCGCATCGGGCGCAGCCGGGACCCGGCCAGATCCGACCACCAGCCCGCGCCGATCCGGCCGAACGCGCCCGCCAGCTGGAACCCGGCCACCACCACCCCGGCGAACTGCGGGGCCCAGCCGTGCTCGCGTACCAGGTACTCCAGCGCGAAAGCCGAGATCGCAAACTGCGGCACCACGAGCAGGGTGCTCGCCGCGTGCAGCCGGGCGAGCACGGGCGAACCGCGATAGGGCGAGCGGGACCGCCGCGCCCGCTGCGCGCCCACCGGGCGGGCCGGATCCCGTGCGAACACCGCGACGAACGCCGCGCCCAGCACCGAGAAGAAAGCGGGGAACACCAGCGCGAGGCGGAATCCCCAGGCCGCGCCCAGCATCGGGAGCCCGAGTGAGGCAAGCGCGGCACCGACTGGCTGCGCGGTCTGCCGCAGCGCCATCGCCCTGCCCCGCTCGGCCGCGGCGAACCAGCCGAGCACCAGCTTGCCGCTGGCCGCGTTCACCGAGGCCGCCGCGGCGCCCGCGACGCCGAGCAGCACGGTGAGCGCCGTCAGCCCGTGCACCGCAGCGGCCACGTACAGCACCAGCAGCCCGGAAACGCCGAGCCCGAGGGCGAGCGGGTACCGCTCCCCGAACCGGTCCACGACCGCGCCCCAGGGGATCAGCCCGATGGTCAGCCCGACGAGCGGGGCCGCGGCCACCACTCCCGCCCCGGAAAGCGCGAGCCCCTCCTGCGAGCGCAGCGCGGGGATCAGCGAGGGCATCCCGTAGAGGAACGAACAACTCCCGACCTGGGCGAACCATCCGAGGCCGAGCATCAGCCAGCGATTACGCATCCTGTCTCACACAATAGGAACAGTCTCCTGTCATATGGACAGTAGTGAGCAGGGCTCACTAACCGCAAGCGCCGTCCCAGCGGGTGGTCAGCCCTCGTGCCAGGTCAGTGCCGCGTAACCGGGTTTGATCTGGTTATTGATGATCTCGAGGCGGCCGTCGAATCCGATGAAGGCCGATTTCATCGCATTCACCGTGAACCACTGAAGATCACTGAGCGTATAACCGAACGTGTCGGCGAGCTTGCGCATTTCGGAGGTCATCGTGCAGTGGCTCATCAAACGATTGTCCGTATTCACGGTGACCCGGAAACGAAGTGCGGAAAGCAGTTTGATCGGGTGCTCCTCGATCGAATTCGCCGCACCGGTCTGCACATTCGAGGAGGGGCACATCTCCAGCGGGATTCGCCGGTCCCGCACGTAGGAGGCGAGCCTGCCCAGCTGGGCCGATCCGTCCCCGGCGGTCTTGATGTCGTCCATGATCCGCACCCCGTGCCCGAGCCGTTCGGCACCACAGTGCTGGATGGCCTCCCAGATCGAGGGCAGCCCGAAGCCCTCACCGGCGTGGATGGTGAAGTGCGCGTTCTGCTGGCGCAGATACTCGAAGGCGTCCAGGTTGCGGGTGGGCGGAAACCCGGCCTCCGGTCCCGCGATGTCGAACCCGACCACCCCGGAGTCCCGGTAGCGCACCGCGAGCTCGGCGATCTCGAGTGAGCGCGCGTTCTGCCGCATCGCGCACAGCAGGGTGCCGATCCGGATCCGGTGGCCCCCTTCGGCCGCCTCACGCACTCCGTCGGCGAACCCGGCCTGTACCGCCTCCACGATCCGCTCGAGATGCAGGCCCTGTTCGGTGAACAGTTCGGGCGCGTACCGGACCTCGGCGTAGACGATGCCGTCCGCGGCATAGTCCAGCACGCACTCCCTGGCCACCCGGCGCACCGCGTCTTCGTGCTGCAGCACGCCGATGGTGTGCACGAATGTCTCGAGATACCTTTCGAGCGAACCCGAGTCGGCGGATTCGCGGAACCACGCGCCGAGCGCGTCCACCTCCTGCGCAGGAAGACCGGTGTAGCCGAACTGGTCGGCGAGTTCGATGATGGTGCCCGGCCGGGGTCCTCCGTCGAGGTGATCATGCAGGAGAACTTTGGGGGCCGCGAGGATCTGCTCGTCGCTCGGACGATTCGCTGGGTCGATCATGGGCCAACCTTACGCAATGCGACAGTAGCGGTACCATGACATCGGGTGGTCTTCACCAGCAAAAAAGCGCGCACGGCGAGTAGTTTCCGGCGATCGCGCGCACCCTGCGTGTGCATGTATTGGGTACTAATCGAATGCCCATCCCGCGAACTGATGATATCGATTCCACTTGCCCGACAGACAATAGCGAACCCGGTGAAAAGCGCTCGCGGAATGGTGGCTAGGCTCGCGGCATCAATCAGCACGCACTCCCCAAGCCCGACCCTAGGTGGTTGCCGTGAACGAGATCACCCAGTCGACGATGTCTTTCGACAGGATGCGCACGATGTTGGTGCGCGCTGCCGAAATTCGGGAAAGCGAGCAGCAGCAGATCTTCGACACGCTCGACGAGATCCACGGCAAGCTCTCCTCTCTCGACTCGATCGGCGCCATCCGCAAGCGCATCTCCGAGCTGCCCGACCGCACCGAGATGAGCGTGCTCGCCGAGCGACTCGACGAGACCGTGGCCAAGCTGGAGGCGAACGACACCGCCGTCGCCTCACTGTCCCGCTCGGTCGAAGCGATCGTGGACAAGCTGGCCAAGCCCTTCGCCCAGCTGGACGGGCGCCTCGACGGCGTCGCCGGACGGTTCGAGGGCGTCGCCGGGCGGATGGACGGCCTCGAGGACAAGCTCTCCAACATCCACCGCAGGCTGGACGAGCTCGAACTGCACCTGGACAAGCAGGACAACAAGACCGACGGTCTGCCGCGCGAGATCAACGGCAACATCAAGGACCGGTTCGAGAACTTCGAGTCCAACCTCCAGGGCAAGTTCGGCGATCTGGACACCTCGGTGCGGGACACCGTCACCACGATGTCGAACAGCATTTCGGAAAGCCGCGAAGAACTGAGCTCGATGAACAGCGACCTGAGCGGGAAGATCAGCTCGGGAACCGAGGAACTGCAGGGCGCCATCGCCGAGACCACCGATGTGCTGCACGGCAAGCTCGCCGAGAACCACGCGGCGGCGACCGACACCACGCAGATGGAATTGCTCGGCGAGCGGATCGAAGCACTCGCCGGCGCCGTCGAGTCGATCACCTCGCGGCTGGACAACGTGGAGTCCGACCTCGGCTCCCGGGTCACCGGGCTCTCCAGCGAACTGCGCACCGAGATCTCCGGGGTCAAGGACACCGTGGAGACCCGCCCGGACGCGGAATCCCTGGATGCCCTGGTGCGCAAGGCCAACAGCGAGTCCGAGCAGCGCAACGCGGGCCAGCTGGACGAGGCCATGGCCACCTTCGCCGAGCTGATCCTCGGTGGCGGAGCGGCGAACCTGCCCGCGGCCACCCCCTCGCTGCCCAAGCAGGCCGCCCGCAGGCGCACCTCGAAGGCGCGCACCAACGGAAATGGGAACGGGAACGGGAACGGCAACGGGAACAAGGAGCCGGAGGACGAGTCGGTCTGAATTCCCTTCGCAGGATCGATAAACGGGCCCCGCTCAGTGAGCGGGGCCCGTTTATCGATCAACCGCGCAGCACGTCGATGACCAGCGGGCGTGATTCCGGCTCGGTCTCGGTGACGGTGACCGCGCCCTCGAGCCCGGCCAGCGCCGGTTCCACCGCCTCCGGAGTGTCGGTGTGCAGCCAGGCGAGCGGTTCGCCCGTGCGCACCCACGCGCCGCGCTTGGCGTTCAGCACGATCCCGGCCGCGTGCTGCACCGGATCCTCTTTACGGGTCCGGCCCGCGCCGAGGCGCCAGGCCGCGACACCGAAGGAGTACGCGTCCAGTTCGGCGAGGTAGCCGTCCGACGGTGCGGTCAGCTCGCGCACGTGGGCCGCGGCGGGCAGCGGCGCATCGGGATTCCCGTCCTGGGCACGCACCATCGCCCGCCAGGTCTGGTACGCCGCTCCGGAGGCGAGTACTCCGGCCGGGTCGGCGGAGAGCCCGGCCAGCCGCAGCATCTCCCCGGCGAGCACCGAGGTCAGTTCCACCACGTCGGCAGGCCCGCCGCCGCGCAGCACCTCGACCGACTCGGCGACCTCCACGGCGTTCCCGATCGCGTAACCGAGCGGGGCGGACATATCACTGAGCACCGCGGTGGTGCGCACCCCGGATGCGGCGCCGATGGAGACCAGGGTCTCGGCCAGTTCGCGCGCCCGCGGCAGGTCTTTCATGAATGCACCCGAACCGACCTTCACATCCAGCACGAGCGCCGAGGTGCCTTCGGCGATCTTCTTGCTCATGATCGAGCTGGCGATCAGCGGGATGGATTCCACGGTCGCGGTGACATCGCGCAATGCGTAGAGCTTGCGGTCCGCGGGGGCCAGTGTCGGAGTGGCCGCGGCGACCACCGCGCCGATCTCGGCGAGCTGGCTCGCGATCTCCGCCGCGGAAAGGCCCGCCCGCCAGCCGGGCACCGACTCCAGCTTGTCCAGGGTGCCGCCCGTGTGCCCGAGTCCCCTTCCGGACAGCTGCGGGACCGCCGCTCCGCAGTGTGCGAGCAGCGGGCCGAGCGGCAGCGTGGTCTTGTCCCCCACTCCTCCGGTGGAATGCTTGTCCACCAAGGGTTTCACCAGTTTGGGCAAGCTCAGCCGTTCCCCGCTGTCCACCATCGCCGCGGTCCAGCGCGCGGTCTCGGCCGCGGTCATCCCGTTCAGGTAGATCGCCATCGCCAGCGCGGACATCTGTTCCTCGGCGACCACTCCCCTGGTGTAGGCATCGACGATCCAGTCGATCCGGTCCGGGGACAGCTCGCCGCCGTCCCGTTTCACGCGGATGATCTCGACGGCGGTGAACGGTTCCATCTACTCACTCCGGTAGGTGTTCGGGGCCAAAGGCGTACGGCAGGATCCCGGCCACGGTGACGATCCCGTCCGGGGCGTCCACCAGACAGTCGGGCCCGCCGTGTTCGTAGAGCAGCTGGCGGCACCGGCCGCAGGGCATCAGCAGCTGCCCCTCCCCGCCCCGGCAGGCGAACGCGGTGAGCCGCCCGCCACCGGTCATCCGCAGCTGCCCCACCAGCGTGCATTCCGCGCACAGCGCCAGGCCGTAGGAGGCGTTCTCCACATTGCAGCCGGTGATGATCCGGCCATCGCCGACCAGTGCCGCGGCTCCCACGGCGAGCCCGGAATAGGGCGCGTAGGACCGTGCGGTGGCCTCGATCGCCTTGGCGCGCAACAGCTCCCAGTCGATCTCGGCCACCCTCAGCCCCCTCTGCCCCGCTGATAGATGAACCCGTCCGCGGCGGGCATCCGCAATCGCTGCGCGGAGACCGCGAGCACCGCGAGGGTCACGAAGTGCGGCGTGTAGGGCAGCAGCTCGCTCGGGATCTCGTCCACCGCCCAGTAGAACCAGTAGAGCAGTCCGGCGCAGGCACCGGCGATCACGCAGGCCAGCCACTTGCGCTGGAGCAGTTTCCACACCGCGATCGCGCCGATGAGCAGCACCACCCCGTACACCAGCGCCATCACGATCTTGGGCCCGGTAGTCAGCTGCAGCCCATCGGTATAGCCGAACAGCGCCGAACCGGCGAGCAGCCCGCCCGGTTTCCAGTTCCCGAAGATCATCGCGGCCAGGCCGATGTACCCGCGGCCGTCGGTCTGCCCCTCCAGGTAACCCGAACCGCCCCGGTTGAGCACCAGGGTCGCCCCGCCGATCCCGGCAAGCGCCCCCGAGGCGATCACCGCGACGTACTTGTGCAGATAAACCCGCACCCCGAGGGATTCGGCCGCGACCGGATTCTCCCCGCAGGAGCGCAACCGCAGGCCAAACCGGCTGCGCCAGAGCACCAGATAGGTGATCGGCACCAGCGCGAGACAGAGCATGGTCAGCGGTGAGACCCCGGTGATCAGCCCGTGCACGATCCCGGCGAGATCCGAGATACCGAACCAGTTCTTCTGCTCCAGCCTCTCGAGCCAGGGCCCGATCCCGACCGAGGAATAGGTGTCGAACTTGGGCACCAGCGGGGATTCCCGCGGATTGTTCGAGATCGGCTGGAAGATCAGCGTGGACAGGTACTTCGTCACGCCCTGGCCAAGCAGATTGAGCGCGACACCGGAGACGATGTGGTTCACCCCGAAGGTCACCGTGGCCACCGCGTGCAGCAGGCCGCCGAGCGCGCCGAACACCGCGGCGGCGAGCAGGCCGATCCACGGCCCCGCGAAGTAGCCGCCCCAGGCCGCGCCCCAGGTCCCGAAGATCATCATGCCCTCGAGGCCGATGTTGATCACCCCGGAACGCTCCGCCCACACCCCGCCGAGCCCGGCGAGCAGGATCGGCAGCGCCCGCAGCAGGCCGTTCTGCACGGTGTTGGTCGAGGTGAGATCGACCGCGCCCGTCAGGTACTCGGCGAGGAACACCGCGAGCAGCGAGACCAGGACCCAGATCAGCGAGGTGCTGCCGCGCGGCATCCGGCGGTTCGGCTGCTCGAGTGGGGCCGTGGCGGGAGCGGGCGGACTGAGTAGGCTCATGCCTCGCCTCCCGCCGTTTTACCGGAAAGGAACTCGGTACCGACCCGTTGCTGCTGGGTCTTGAGCTCCCTGCGCCGGAAGATCTCGTACGCGACGACCACCGAGAGCACGATCACCCCCTGCATGATGGTGACGATCTCCCGGGAGACCCCGATGTTGTCCAGCGAGACCGCCGACTTGTCCAAAAAGGACCACAGCAACGCGCCGATCGCGATCCCGGTCGGCGAATTGCGCCCGATGAGCGCCACCGCGATCCCGGTGAACCCGTACCCCTGCGGTGCGTTGATGCCGTAGGAGAAATCCCGGCCGAGCAGTTCGGGCATCGCGATCAGCCCGGCGACCGCCCCGGAGAGCAGCATCGCGATCAGCACCATCCGGCGGGCGTTCACCCCACCGGCCGCGGCCGCGGTCGCCGACTCCCCCGAGGCCTGCAGTTCGAAGCCGAACCTGGTGCGCCCCAGCGTGAACCAGTACCCGACGCCGAGCAGCACCGCGAGGAAGACCAGACCGAACAGGGTCCCCGCCGAGCCGAGCGGGATACCGGGCACCCGGCCAGACGGCGGGATCGGCGCGGTGGCCAGGTTGTTCCCGCTCTGCACCCCGAACATGTCCGGTTTCACCAGCACTCCGGTGATCCCGGCGACAATCGAGTTGAGCATGATCGTGGAGATCACCTCGCTGACCCCGCGATAAGCCTTGAGCAGCGCGGGAATCAGCGCGTACACGGCACCGGCCACCGCGGCGACGAGCAGGATGGTCAGCGTGTGGATGCCCGGCGGCAGGTGCACCGCACCGCCGTAGATGGCCGCGACGATCACCGCGAACCGGTACTGGCCCTCGATGCCGATGTTGAACAGGTTCATCTTGAACCCGATCGCGACCGCCAGGCCCGCGATGAAGTACACCGCACCGGTGTTGATCACGTTCACCGCGGTCTGGCCCTCGCCGACCTGGGTGATCATCGTGGTGAAGGCCTGCACCGGATCGTCCCCGGAGATCAGCAGGGCCACCGAGCACAGCAGCACGGCGAAGATGACCGCGAGGATCGCGGGAAGGATCCGGTTCACGAGGCGGCACCCCCTTCGCTGGCCCCGGTCATCGCGGCGCCGAGTTCCTGTGGGGTCACCGTCGCCGGATCGGCCTCGGCGACCAGCCGCCCGCGCAGCATCACCTGAATGGCATCGGAGAGCCCGATCAGTTCGTCCAGATCGGCCGAGACGAGCAGTACTGCGAGCCCGGCCGAGCGCGCCGCGCGGATCCGTTCCCAGATCAGCGCCTGCGCACCGACATCCACCCCGCGGGTCGGGTGCGCGGCGAGCAACAGCGCCGGATCCTGCGAGAGTTCCCGGCCCACGATCAGCTTCTGCTGGTTGCCCCCGGAAAGCGCGGCCGCCTCCACGTTCACCGAAGGCGTGCGCACGTCGTACTCGGCGACGATGCGCTCGGTGTCCCGGCGCGCCCCTGCCGGATCGAGCAGCGCGCCCTTCGCGATCGGCGCGCGCGTCTGATAGCCCAGGATCCGGTTGACCCACAGCGACTGGTGCTCGAGCAGCCCATGCCGGTTGCGGTCCTCGGGGATGTAGCCGATGCCCAGTTCCCTGCGGTGCAGCGTGTCCAGCTCGGTCAGCTCGTGCTCGGTGCCGTCCGAACCGCGCATGGTGATCGCGCCCGCGCTCGCCTTGCGCAGGCCCATGATCGTCTCCACGAGCTCGGTCTGACCGTTGCCTTCCACCCCGGCGATGCCCAGGATCTCCCCCGCGCGCACCCGCAGGCTCACCCCGTCGAGCAGCTTGCGGGTGCCGTCCGCACCGAGCAGATCCAGCCCCGCGCATTCCAGGGTGACGGTCTCGGTCACCGTCGCGTCCTCGGTGCACGGGGACGGCAGGCTCGCCCCGACCATCATCTCGGCGAGTTCCCCGCTGGAAACGGTGCGCGGATCCGCGGTGCCCACCGACTCACCCCTGCGGATCACGGTGACCGAATCGGCGATCGAGCGGACCTCGTCCAGTTTGTGCGAGATGAACACGAAGGTGTAGCCATCCGCGCGCATCCCGCGCACCGTGGCGAACAGCTCCTCCACCTCCTGCGGCACGAGCACCGCGGTCGGCTCGTCCAGGATCACGATCCGCGCGCCCCGGTAGAGCACCTTCAGGATCTCGATGCGCTGCCGGTCGGCCACCCCGAGCCGTTCGACCAGGGTGCCCGGCTCGGCGCGCAGCCCGGTCTGTTCGGCCAGCTCGGCGATTCTCGCGCGGGCGCGCCTGCCGATCCCGTGCAGCGCCTCGGCGCCGAGAATCACGTTCTCCGCGACGGTCAGATTGTCCGCGAGCATGAAGTGCTGGTGCACCATGCCGATCCCGGCCGCGATCGCGTCGGTGGGGCTGCGGAACCGCACGGGCTTCCCGCTCACCCGGATCGTGCCCTCGTCCGGGGCCTGCATCCCGTAGAGGACCTTCATCAGCGTGGACTTGCCCGCGCCGTTCTCCCCGCAGATCGCGTGCACCTCGCCGCGGCGCACCCGCAGCGACACGTCCGAGTTGGCCACCACACCGGGGAACCGTTTGGTGATCCCCTCGAGTTCGACGGCTGGTTCGGTCTCTTCGCTCCCGTCACGCGGTGACGATGGTTCGCTCGTCCGCTCGCTCACGGCTTGTCCTTGACCTGGATCTTGCCGTCGATGATCTGCTGCTTGTACGCGTCCAGCGGCCCGGTGATGTCGTTGATCTTGCCGCCCGAGCGGGTGTAGCCGACCGCCCCGGTGGACAAGTCGAACCGCTTCGGATAGCCGCCGAGCTTGTTCGAGGCGAAGGCCGCGAGATAACCGAACACGGCCTGGTCCACCTTCTTGACCATCGAGGTCATGATGATGTCCTTGTCATTGGCCACGGTCGGCTGGAAGTACTGGTCGGAGTCCACCCCGATGCCGAGCGCCCCGCCGCCCGCCTGCTTGACCGCGTCGAACACGCCCTTCCCGGAGGCGCCCGCCGCGTGGTAGATGACGTCGGCGCCCTTCTGCAGCTGTCCGCTGGCCTTCAGGCTCGCCGTGGAGGGGTCATTGAACCCGGAGTTGTCCCCGGCCGGTTTGAGGTAGTCGTCCTCGATCTTGATGCCCGGCGCCGCGGCCTTCGCCCCCTGCAGGTACCCCGCCTCGAATGCCTGGATCAGCGGGGTGCGCACCCCGCCGACGAAGCCGATATGGCAGTTCTTGGACTTGTACGCCGCGGCGACCCCGATCAGGAAGGAACCCTGCTCGGAGGCGAACACCAGCGGGTGCACGTTCGGCAGTTTGATCGTGTCATCGTCCACGATCGCGAACTGGGTCTTCGGGCGCTGCTTCGCGACTGCCTTCAGCGACTCGGCGTAGGAGTAGCCGACGGTGATGATCGGGTTGAAGCCGTCGTCGGCGAGCTGGCGCAGCCGGGACTGGCGCTGGTCCTCGGTCTCGTTCGGCTGCGCGCTGACCTCGCGGCTGTCCTTGACCCCCAGCTTGGCGCGCGCCTCCTCCAGGCCACGGTAGGCGGCGTCGTTGAACGAGGCGTCCCCGCGCCCGCCGATGTCGTAGGCCAGCCCGACCCGCATCTTCGAGCCGTCCACCCCCTTGCCCTGCTCCTGCGAGCTGGTGGCCGCCGCGGGCGCGGCCGGTGGCTGCGCCGCCAGCTTGCAGCCCTGCCCAGTGCCCGAACCACCGCCGGAGGAGGCACCGGAGCCCGGGCCGTTCACATCCTTGGCGCACCCGGCGAGCATCAGCGTTCCCGCGAGCGCGGCGACGCCAAGCGCCCCTAGGCGCCTCCTGTGCTTCATTGCTCGGCTCCCTCATCACCTGCACTTGACGCGCGAACGGTACCCGGACGAATGGTGAATTGGGTAACAGCCCGCCGATTCCGTTGCCAATAATTTTCGGATGGAGTACTCATCGTCCACACACATGCGCACCTGGTGAGCGGGGCGCTGCCCGTGTCTCCTCGATCACACGAGCGAGATGCCGTGTTCTCGGTGTCAAGACCCGGGACTAGCATCCGGAAACGTGCTGCTCGCGGTCGATTTGACCGTGCGGCGAACATACGTCCCGACTGTGAAGCGCGCGACGACGATCGAGTCCGGACCCCGCTGCCGGCGGGACCGGGCGAGTGAGGAGTCAAGCAATGGTTTGGAGGGCCCGACACCATGGCCACCAGTGAGGTAACGACCGCGGGCTCGGGAGGCCGCGCGCGGAAGAAGGCGGGCACGCTCTACCGCGGCGACATCGGCATGTGGTCCTGGGTCGCACACCGGATCACCGGGGTCGCGACCTTCCTGTTCCTGTTCGTGCACGTGCTGGACACCGCGCTCGTCCGGGTCTCGCCGAACACCTACGACTCGGTGATCGACACCTACAAGACCCCCCTGGTCAACCTGATGGAGCTCGGGCTGGTCGCCGCGGTGCTCTACCACGCGCTCAACGGTATCCGGGTGATGCTCGTGGACTTCTGGAGCAAGGGCGCCAAGTACCAGCGGCCGATGCTGTGGGCGATCATCGTCATCTGGGTCGTCGTGCTCATCCCCAGCGCGTACTTCATGCTGCGTCACAACGTCGAGAAGATCTTCGGGGCCTGATCACCATGACCACTACACCGAGCGAACTCGCCGCACCCCGCACCCAGCGCCGCCCCGCCGCGCGCCGGTCCAACTTCGAGCTCTACAGCTGGCTGTTCATGCGGCTGTCCGGGCTCGTGCTGATCATCCTGGTGCTCGGCCACCTGCTGATCATGAACATCCTCGACGGCGGCGTGCACCGGATCAACTTCGCCTTCGTCGCGGGACGCTGGTCCTCCCCGTTCTGGCAATTCTGGGACCTGGCCATGCTCTGGCTCGCCGAGCTGCACGGGACGAACGGCCTGCGCACCGTGATCAACGACTACGCGCGCAAGGAGACCACCCGGTTCTGGCTGAAGATGCTGCTCTACGCCTCCGCCGTGCTGATCATCGCACTCGGCAGCTTCGTGATCTTCACCTTCGACCCGAACATCTCGAACTGATCCCTCGCGGACTACAGGAGCTCCCACCATGCAGGTTCACAAATACGACGTGGTCATCGTCGGCGCGGGTGGCGCCGGGATGCGGGCCGCCATCGAAGCCGGTCCACGGGCCCGCACCGCCGTGCTCACCAAGCTGTACCCGACGCGTTCGCACACCGGTGCCGCCCAGGGCGGAATGTGCGCGGCACTGGCGAACGTCGAAGAGGACAACTGGGAGTGGCACACCTTCGACACGATCAAGGGCGGTGACTACCTGGTGGATCAGGACGCCGCGGAGATCATGGCCAAGGAAGCCATCGACGCGGTGCTCGATCTGGAGAAGATGGGGCTGCCGTTCAACCGGACCCCGGAAGGCAAGATCGACCAGCGCCGGTTCGGCGGGCACACCCGCGAGCACGGCAAGGCAGCGGTGCGCAGGGCCTGTTACGCGGCCGACCGCACGGGGCACATGATCCTGCAGACGCTCTACCAGAACTGCGTCAAGCACGACATCCAGTTCTACAACGAGTTCTACGTACTCGACGTGCTGCTCACCCCGGACTCGGACGGCAACCCGGTCGCCTCCGGGGTGGTCGCCTACGAGCTGGCCAGCGGCGAGATCCACGTCTTCCACGCGAAGTCGATCGTGTTCGCCTCGGGCGGGGCGGGCAAGATCTTCAAGACCACTTCGAACGCGCACACCCTCACCGGTGACGGGCTCGGCATCATCTTCCGCAACGGCCTCCCGCTCGAGGACATGGAGTTCTTCCAGTTCCACCCGACCGGGCTGGCCGGACTCGGCATCCTCATCTCCGAGGCGGTCCGCGGTGAGGGCGGCATCCTGCGCAACGCGGACGGCGAACGGTTCATGGAGCGCTACGCCCCGACCATCAAGGACCTCGCCCCGCGCGACATCGTGGCCCGCTCGATGGTCCAGGAAGTGCTCGCCGGGCGCGGCTGCGGACCGGACAAGGACTACGTGGTCCTGGACGTGACCCACCTCGGCGAGGAAGTGCTCGAGTCCAAGCTCCCGGACATCACCGAGTTCTCCCGCACCTACCTCGGCGTGGACCCGGTCAAGGAGCCCGTCCCGGTGTACCCGACCTGCCACTACGTGATGGGCGGTATCCCCACCAACATCGAGGGCGAAGTCCTGCGGGACAACGAGAACGTGATCCCCGGCCTGTACGCCGCCGGTGAATGCGCCTGCGTCTCGGTGCACGGCTCCAACCGGCTGGGCACCAACTCGCTGCTGGACATCAACGTGTTCGGCCGCCGCGCCGGGATCGCCGCGGCGGAGTACGCGAATGCCCACGAGTTCGTCGAGCTGCCCGAGGAGGCCACCACGACCGTCGACGACCAGCTCGCCCTGCTGCTCTCCGAGCACGGCCACGAGCGGGTCGCCGATATCCGCACCGAGCTGCAGGCCACCATGGACGCCAATGCCTCGGTGTACCGCACCGAGGAGACGCTCAAGCAGGCGCTCAACGATGTACAGGCGCTCAAGCAGCGCTACGAGCACATCCAGGTGCACGACAAGGGCAAGCGGTTCAACACCGACCTGCTCGAAGCCGTCGAACTCGGCTTCCTCCTCGAGATCGCCGAGGTACTCGTCGTCGGCGCACTGGCCCGCAAGGAATCCCGCGGCGGGCACGCGCGCGAGGACTACACCAACCGCGACGACACCAACTACATGCGCCACACCATGGCCTACAAGCAGGGCAGCACCCTCGCCGCGGACATCCGCCTGGACTACAAACCGGTGACCCAGACCCGCTACGAACCGATGGAGCGCAAGTACTGATGACCACTACCGAGGCCGCACCGAAACCGGCACCCGTTCCAGAGGGCTCGCGCACCGTCACGCTGAAGATCCAGCGGTTCAACCCCGAGGTGGACGATGCGCCGCACTTCGAGACCTACGATGTGCCCGCCCTGCCCACCGACCGGGTACTCAACCTGCTCTTCTACGTGAAGAACTACCTGGACGGCTCGTTCGCGTTCCGCCGCTCCTGCGCGCACGGGGTGTGCGGTTCGGACGCGATGCGCATCAACGGGGTCAACCGGCTCGCCTGCAAGGTCCTGATGAAGGACATGTTCGCGGCGAACGGGAAGCAGACCACGCTGACCATCGAGCCGATCAAGGGCCTGCCGCTGGAGAAGGACCTCTATGTGGACATGGAGCCCTTCTTCGAGGCCTACCGCGCGATCAAGCCGTACCTGATGACCTACGGCAACGACCCGACCCGCGAACGGATCCAGTCCGCCGCGGACCGCGCGCGGTTCGACGACACCACCAAGTGCATCCTGTGCGCCTGCTGCACCACGTCCTGCCCGGTGTACTGGAGCGAAGGCTCCTACTTCGGCCCGGCCGCGATCGTCAACGCGCACCGGTTCATCTTCGACTCCCGGGACGAGGGCGCCGAGGAGCGGCTGGACATCCTCAACGACGTCGAGGGCGTCTGGCGCTGCCGCACCACCTTCAACTGCACCGACGCCTGCCCGCGTGGCATCCAGGTCACCAAGGCCATCCAGGAGGTCAAGCGCGCGCTGCTGTTCAAGCGCACCTAGGCCGAAGCCACCCAAAACGGGCGCCATACCGATCGGTACGGCGCCCGTTTTCCATTTGCCCAGGTAGGACGAATGGACGAGGGATGATCACTCGGTCAGCCGCTACCGGTCCACGAGCACCGGCAGCACGATGAAGTGTAACCGGGTGTGACGAGTCGGTCGGAGGTGGTCGCGATGAGCAACCTGAAACCCCCGGAACGGCCGAGACTGCTGGCTTTCGTGGACGAGTCCGGACACAGCGCACGCTCTCCGACGGCGAGTTCGCATTTCGTACTGGCCGCCGTGGCGTTCGCCGAGACCGACGCACCGAAGGCCACCGAGTTGATCGCCGACCTCAAACGGGACACCGGTCAGTCGGAAAAACTGCATTGGCAGAAAGCGTCTCACCACTTCAAGCGGCTCCGGATGGCGCAGCTGCTCGGCCTCGCCGACTGGTTGACGATCTCCGGCGTCGTCACCTGCAAGTCCCGGCTGAACAGCTCGACATGGAACGCGCAGACGGCCTATAACTACGCCACGAAGCTGTTGCTCGAACGGCTGTCCTGGCTGGCGGAGAGCCGAGCGGAGCAACTCGACTGCAAGCTCTCGCATGTCAGGGGCGGACATCACGAGGAACACCTCGGCCCATACCTGCGCGAGCTCAAGCTCGGCAAGCAGAACTGCGGGATCGACTGGTCCGCGGTCCATCACATCGAAATCGTTGATCCCTCCTCGGATGAGTCCCTGGACCTGGCCGATATCGCCGCCTCCGGGATCGCGAGCGCCTTCGAAGTGGACGAGTTCGGCAGCTACGAGACCCGCTATCTCCGGCGGATGCGCGAACGCTTCTACCGGAAAGGGCAGAACCTGTTCTCCTACGGGCTCAAGGTCTTCCCCGATCCGGACGGGGCCGAGACCCATCCCTGGCTGCCGGAACTCGCCCGCACCATGGGTGTGGACGCGCCGGGCTGACATCGCAAGCAGCGCCTTCTTGCTGTCCGGATGTCGGAGTTCACCTCCCCCATGGTGGGAGAACCACCCTCGGTAATCCCCCGCGGGGGCCCGCATCGCTTTCCTGCAAGCTAGCCTGTCGCGGTGCTAGTGACACGCGCAAGCAGGGCCCTGATCGCGTTGTTGGTCGCGGGGCTGCTCGGCTGCCTCACGGCGCCGCTCGCCGTGGCCGCGCCGCACCGGCACGCGGTGCCGCTCACCGACACGCGGCCGAACACGACGAACTGCCCGCAGAAGCAGGCGCCACCGAAGGCCGTGGACACCTCGGAGAAACCGAAGCCGGGCGCCACCGCCCCGCAGCCGCTGCCGGTCCCCGCGACCCCGGCGGGCGGGCCACGCATGGCCGAATGCGGTTACGTGCTCCCGGAAGGCGCCGGTCCGCTGCCGAAGCACCTGGACTTCGGCTCCTGGGTACTGTTCGACCTGGACAGCGGGAACGTGCTCGCCGCCAAGGACCCGCACGGACGGCAGCGCCCCGCCTCGATCCTGAAGAGCCTGTTCGCCCTCGTCGTGCTGCGCGATCTGAAGATGAACAAGGTCGTCACCGGCACCCAGGCGGACGCCGACGCGGAGGGCACCCGGGTCGGCATCGTGCCCAAGGGGCGATACACGGTCGAACAGCTGCTCACCGCGCTGCTGCTGAAATCGGGCAACGACCTCGCGCACGCGCTGGCCACGCAGCTCGGCGGGATGGACAAGGCCGTCGACAAGATGAACGAACTCGCCGCGCAGCTCTGCTGCAAGGACACCAGGGCGGCCACTCCGTCCGGCCTGGACGGGCCGGGTATGTCCACGTCGGCCTACGACATGGCGAACATCTTCCGCACCGCCATGGCGAACCCGACCTTCGCCAAGATCGTGCACACCCAGAAGATGAGTTTCCCGGACGGGCACGGCAAGTCCTACGAGGTCGCGAACGACAACAAACTGCTCGGCAAGTACCCGGGTGACCTCGGCGGGAAGACCGGGTTCACCGACGACGCCCAGCACACCTTCCTGAACGCGGCCGACCGCGACGGGCACCGGGTCGGGCTGGTCATGATGCACGGCATGAACCATCTCGAGGGCATGTACCAGAACGCCACCGGGCTGATGGACTACGGATTCGCGCTCTCCGGGGCGAACGTGGCCCCGGTCGGGCATCTCGACCGGCCCGCTCCCACCGCGCAGGAGCAGCACAACCAGGGTTCCCCCGCGATGGCGAACTCGGCGAACGACAGCTGGAGCCCGACCTGGCTGATCGTGGTCGCGGTGCTCGTGGTCATCGTGCTCGCCCTGCTGCTGGTGCTGTGGCTGTACCGTCGCAGCCGCCGCAAACCCACCGCGGACGCCGATTAACCGAGTACCCAGTTCGGTTCGCCGTCCGGTTCACCGAACCACACGGTCTGCCGCTCGGGGGTGACCGTGAGACCGAAGGCGTCCCATCCTGGCTCGCCGAGCGCCACCCAGTGCTCGTGGGCCGCCTCGACGATCCGCCACAGCTGCCGTGGCCCATGCTCGCGCACCTGGTGGGCACCCGAACGCGGGCGCACCGAGACCGAGGCGAGCGAGCCGTCCGCGGTCGCGAGCCGGAACTGGCGCCGTTCGTAGCCGAAGAACCCGAAGGCGGTCACCGGCCCGAGCTCGAGGCAGGCGAGAAACCACGCCACCAGCCCGCGGTCGAACAGCGGTCCGGGCGCGAGCTCGCTCTCCCTGCGCTGCCCTTCGCCCCGTGACGGCGGCCAGCCCGATTCGGCCACCCGGCCCGCATCGTGGCGCAGGTCCATGAAGGTCGCGTAGCCGCGCTCGAACCGCCCCTGCGCCCGTTCCCGGCCGACCCGCACCAGCCGCACCAGATTGCCCGCCGAGCGCACCGGTTTCAGATCGCCGAGCAGCACCCCGCCGATCCGGCACTGCTCGACCCAGGCGAACGGGATCGCGGGCACCGCGCAGGTCGCCAGCACCCGGTCGAACGGGGCGTGCTCGGGCAGTCCGGCGGAACCGTCCCCGACCACGAGGTCCGGGTGATAGCCGAGCCCGGCGAGCCGATCCCGGGTGGTGGCGACCAGTTCCGGTTCCACATCGATCGAGTACACCCGCCCGGCGCCGAGCCGGTGGCAGAGCAGGGCCGCGTTGTAGCCGGATCCGGTGCCGATCTCGAGCACCCGCATCCCGTCCCGCAGCGCGAGCGATTCCAGCATCCGGGCCATCACCCCCGGCTGTGAGGAAGTGGAGAGCACCTCGCCGTCCCCGCTGACCGCGGTGACCAGAACCGTGTCCGAGTAGACGGTGGCCAGTTCGCGCGCGGATTCCCGGCGCTGCCAGCCGTGTTCGGTGCGCTCCAGGTAGACCGGGACGAGTACGTGCCTCGGAACCTCGCGGAAGGCCGCGCCGAGCCGTGGATCGGTGAGCAGGCCGGCAGCGGCCAGTGCCCCGGTCAGTCGCCGGGAGCGGCGCCGCCAGCCACCGTTCACCGTCTGCGCCAGAGCAGGATGCCCAGCAGCGCGCCCGCGCCGAACAGACCCGCGGCCTGTCCCCCGCTCGGCCCGGTGTGCACCCCGAGCACCGGACGGACCACCGCCCCCGGTGCGGGCACCTCGACGTGTTGGTTCTCCTTCGCGGTCGCGGTCCACGCGGTGAGGAACAGCAGCAGCTGGGAGACGAAATTGGCGAACACCATCAACCCGAGGATCGGCCCGAACAGCGTGAACGCCGGGTTGCTCTGCAGCGAGCGCAGATAGATCGTCATCACCTGCTTCAGTATCTCGAATCCGACCGCCATCACCAGGGCGCCACGGACCGCGGTGCGCATGGAAACCCTGGCCCGTGGCAGTCGGGCGATCACCCACAGGAAGATCAGCCAGTTCGCCGCGATGGAGAGCAGCAGCGAGACGACCACGAGCACGTACCGCGCCGGGCCGTGCGGGTCGAAGCCGGCGAAGGTGAGAATCTGGCGGGTGAACCCGCTGCCGAGCGCGGTGAGCCCGAACGACACCATCAGCGCGACACCCAGACCGAGCATCGCGAGCAGATCCTTGACCAGGGTGGACAGGAACGGCAGCGCGGGCTTCTTCAGTCCCCACTGCGCGGTGAGCGCGTTGCGCAGGTTGCCCATCCAGCCGACCCCGGAGTACAGGGCGATCACCAGCCCGACGATCCCGGTTCCGCCGCGCTGCTTGATCGCCGTGTCCATCACGTCGCCGATCAGCTCGCGCAGGGCACCGGGCGGGAGCGCGCCCTTGATGCCGTCCCGGATCTGGTTCTGCAGCGCCATGTCCCCGGCGAGCACGAAACCGAGCACGGAGAACGCCAGCAGCACCATCGGGAACAGGGACAGCACGCTGAAGTAGGTCAGCGCGGCGGCGTAGTGCACCCCATAGCGCTCGGTGTAGGCGTCATAGGCGCGCAGGACGTGGTCGATCCCCGGCCTTCTGCGGCGCAACCGCGTGATGAACCCAGGTCGTTCCTCAGCGGGTTTCGCACCCGTGTCTACTCGTGTACCGCGCGCCACGGATGGACCGTATCCACCGGGACGGACTACCGCAAAACCGACGCACCGAGCGCACGCGCAGCTACCGCGTCGGGGTGAACCCGACCTTCTCGTAAGCCTCGGCGAGGGTGACGGCGGCGGTCTCCCGGGCCCGCGCGGCACCCTTGGCGAGCACCCTGCCGAGCTCGGCCCGGTCGTCCAGGTACTCGTGCACCCGGTCCCGGATCGGGGTGACGAACTCGACCAGTACCTCGGCGAGCGCCTTCTTCAGGTCCCCGTAGCCCTTGCCGGCGAAGGTGTTCTCGAGTTCGGCGATCTTCTCCCCGGTCAGCGCGGAGTAGATGGACAGCAGGTTGGACACCCCGGGCTTGGCCTGCTCGTCGTAGCGGATATCGCGGTCGTTGTCGGTGACCGCGGAACGGACCTTCTTCGCCGAGCGCTTCGGATCCTCCAGCAGTTCGATGATCCCGTTCGGCGCGGACGCCGATTTGGACATCTTCGCCGTCGGGTCCTGCAGATCGAAGACCTTGGCCGTCTCCTTGAGGATGTAGGCCTCGGGGACGGTGAACGTGGCGCCGTACCGGCCGTTGAACCGCTGCGCGAGGGTGCGGGACAGCTCCAGGTGCTGGCGCTGGTCCTCGCCGACCGGCACCTGGTTGGCGTTGTACAGCAGGATGTCCGCGGCCTGCAGCACCGGATAGGTGAACAGCCCGACGCTGACGTGATCGCTTTCCTGTTTGGCGGACTTGTCCTTGAACTGGGTCATCCGCGAGGCCTCCCCGAATCCGGCGAGACATTCGAGCACCCAGCTCAGTTGTGTGTGCTCGGGAACATGCGACTGCACGAACAGGGTGCTCACATCCGGGTCGATCCCCGCAGCGAGCAGCTGGGCGGCCGAGACGAAGGTGCGCTCGCGCAGCTGCGCCGGATCCTGCTCCATGGTGATCGCGTGCAGGTCGACGACGCAGTAGGTGGTCTCGTGGGTCTCCTGCAGTGCGACCCACTGCCGGACCGCGCCGAGGTAGTTGCCGAGATGGAAGGAATCGGCCGTCGGCTGGATACCGGAGAACACCCGGGGCCGCTCGGGGAGCGAGGATTCGTTACTGCCGAGCACACTCACGACCGCACCTCGCTGACGCTCGGCTTGGCCGCTCGTGGCCCTGCTGTGTTTTCCGGTTCGCTCGCAAGCTCGCTCACGGCACGAATCTTGCCAGGCGTGCTCAGCCGCGGTGTACGCGCACCCGGACCTCGGTCTCACCGCGCGGGTGCGGGATCCGCTCGGCCCGTTCCCTGCGGGCGGCCTCGGCGACCTGGCGGCGTTTGCGCACCAGCCCGAAAACCAGGCCGATCGCGCCGAAACCGATCGCGCCGATGGCGACCGGTCCGGTCAGCGGCATCGAGGCATCCGAGCTTTCATCGACGGCGAGCGTTGCCGCGTTGCCGACGCCGCCGGGGAGCGTCAGCGCGCACGCGAGGACAGCCAGAGCGAGCACTCGGACCTGCCAGCGCAGGCGGGAGGGCATCAGTCATTCCTCCTGGTTTGACTTTCCGGAACACGTCTCGCCTGCCACCCCGACATGGCTTCGGTGAGCACGTAGCGCCGCACCTTATCGAGAGCCGTCACCCGAACAGCGGCACCCCCTCGAACCGGCGTGTCACCGGTGGTGATCCGAGACCACCGTGACCGGATGGTTATCTACTTGCCGCGCGACTACCAGGCAAGACATGGAACAAATGTGTCATAGCACACAGGAAATCCTTAGTGCATCACGAAACGGCGTCGGGCATGCTTGCGATGTACGGGATGAGGAGACCAACCAGGGTTCTCACGGCAGTCTCGCCGCCTGGGTAAGGCCTTCCCGCTACACCCAACCCCATACCTTCAAAGACCTTAGATCTTTCTGCCCAAAAGGAGACCATCATGGCTAGCATCATCATTGCCATCGGCGCGGAGGCCCTGGCGCTGTTCGGCGTCGCAGGCATCATCACCAAGGCGACGCGCAGCCACATGCGCAAGAACTCGGTCGAGACCGTCGAGGCCACCCCGGCCCTCGCGATGGCCGAGTAAGCCGCCAGGTACACACGAAGAAGGGGCGTGGCGCCCGGAAGCGCCACGCCCCTTCTTCGTCTCTGTCAATCAGGCTCTGACGCTCATGCCTTGTCCGCGGCCTGCTGGCTCGCCTCCACGAGCTCGCGCGCCTCCTCCTCGGTGGACACCGAGGGCGGAGTGCCCTGCATCGGCCGGTTCGCGGACTCCTTCATGAAGAACAGCGCGACCAGGCCGAGCAACCCGACGAAGATCAGGTAGTACCCGGGCCAGTTGTGGTCCCCGGTCGCCGCGATCAACGAGGTGATGATCACGGTCGCGGTCCCGCAGAACGCCGAGATCGAGATGTTGAACGCGACCGAGAGCCCGCCGTAGCGCACCTCGGTCGGGAACAGGCTCGGCAGCGTGGACGGTGAGGTGGTGTTGAAGCACAGCAGCATCACGGTCATCATCAGCATCCCGATGGCCACCGTCGGAATCGAGGACGACTGGGTGAGCAGCGTGGACGGGATGGCCAGCACGATGATCAGCCCGACACCGGTGAACATCACCGGCTTACGGCCGATCCGGTCGGAGAGCTTGCCGATGAACGGGATGATGAACAGCATCACCGCGAGCGCGCCGATCTGCAGGTACTCGCTGACGTGGTTCTCGGTGATCGGCTTGTTGTAGGAGTTGAAGTAGGCCGGCATGGTCGTGGTCAGCACGTAGTTGACGCCGTTCCAGCAGACCACGAGGGCTCCGCAGATCAGGATCGGCTTCCAGAACCGGACCGCGATCTCCTTGAGCTCCTTCAGCGACTGGCTGCCCTCGCGGGCCTCGGATTCCTTGGCCACCGCCTGGAAGGCCGGGGTCTCCTCCAGCTTCATCCGCAGGTAGAGCCCGACAAGACCGATCGGCCCCGCGAGCAGGAACGGAATCCGCCAGCCCCAGGACATCACGAAGTCGTGCGGCATCAGGCTGACGCCGAGCGACATGATCGCGCCCATCAGGTAGCCGATCGCGGTGCCGTACTCCAGGAAGCTGCCGAAGAAGCCACGGCGCTTGTCCGGTGCGTACTCGGCGATGAACGTCATCGCGCCCGCGTACTCACCGCCGGTGGAGAAACCCTGCACCAGCCGCAGGAACACCATGATCAGCGGCGCCGCCAGACCGATCGTGCCGTAATCCGGAATGAACGCGATCAGGAAGGTGGCCGCCGCCATGAGGATGACGGTGATCGCCAGTACCTTCGTGCGGCCGATCCGGTCCCCGAGCGGACCGAAGAACAGACCGCCGAACGGGCGGACGGTGAACGCGATCGCGAACAGGATCGCCGTCCCGATCGTCTTCATGGTGTCACCGGCCGGTGCAAGGAAGACGTCTCCGATGGTCGCCTCGAGGTTGGCGAAGACACCGAAGTCGTACCACTCGGTGATGTTACCGACCATCGCCGCGGCTACCGCGCGCTTGACGACGCCGGGGTGGGTGACATTCACATCCTTCATCGTCAGCGGCTTACCGCCCCCAGCTGCTGCTGCTGCGCTCGTCAACGGCTCAACTCCCGTCTTGCGTTCGTGCTCATGCTTCGTGGACGCGAACCCCGATGATGGCCATCCCGGCCACTACGCGCCGTCCGCTGCAGACGCACCTTAGTTGCCAAGACACCGAGAATGTCCATGCACCCGCAAAATACGCACGAATCTACGGGACCTTTCCCAATAAATTGGACAAATCGGACACTTGTTGATCGCCCGATGAACCGGGACTATCACCCGGTGCGATAACCGTGGAAGATTCGGGCCGGTTCGTCAGCTCGCGTTGACGGTGTTCTGCGCCGCCTCGAGACCCTTCGCGAGGACGGCCGCGACGGCATCCGCCCCGGCGTCGACGGCGAACGGGAGTTCCTTGCGCTCGACGCTGGAGAAGTCGCGGAGGACGAAGTCGGCGGGGTCCATCCGGCCCGGTGGGCGCCCGATACCGAAGCGCACCCGGACGAAGTCATTCGTGGCCAGGGATTTCGCGATCGAACGCAGGCCGTTGTGCCCGCCGTGGCCACCACCGAACTTGAGCCGGATGGTGCCGAAGGCGAGATCGAGCTCGTCATGGACGACGAGAATCCGCTCGTTCGGAATCTTGTAGAACTTGGCGGCCGAGGACACGTGGCCGCCGGAGAGGTTCATGTACGAACGTGGTTTGGCGAGCACGACCCGGTGCCCGTCGAGCTGCCCTTCGAGCACCTCGGCACCGGATTTGTGCGCCTTGAACCTCCCGCCTGCGCGGGAGGCGAGCTCGTCGAGCACGAGGAAACCGGCATTGTGCCGGTTTCCCGCGTGCCCGGGGCCCGGGTTTCCGAGCCCGATGACGAGATGTTGCTCCAACTCAGCTCTCGTCCGAGGACCCGGACTCCTCGCCGGCCTCGGCGGGCTCCTCGGCGCTCTCGTCGCCCTCGGTGTCGGCGTCCTGGATCGCGCCGACGTTGACCACGAGGTACTCGCCGTCGGTGACCAGTTCGACGTTCGGCGGCAGCTGGATCTCGGAGGCGTGAATCTGGGTACCGACCTCGGCGCCCTCGATCGAGACCTCGAACTGCTCGGGAATGTGCAGCGCCTCGGCCTCGACCGAGACGGTGTCCATGTCCTGGTAGTACTCGGCGCCGGCGCCCGGCTCACCGGTGACCACCACCGGCACGTCCACGGTGACCTTCTCGCCGCGCTTGACCACGAGCAGGTCGACGTGCTCGATGTAGTTCTTCAGCGGGTGCACGGCGACCGTCTTGGTCAGCGCGAGCTCGTTGCGCCCCTCGATGCTGAGCGTGAGCACGGCGTTCTGGCCGTTCTCCCGCAGCACCCGGGCGAACTCGATGGTCGGGAGCGCGAGGTGACGCGGGTCCTCGCCGTGGCCGTACAGCACGGCCGGGACCCTGCCCGCGCGCCGGGCACGGCGGGCCGCGCCCTTCCCGAACTCGGTACGTTGTTCGACGTCGAGACGAACCTCGGACACGGAAAACTCCTTGCGATGCTTGGGACAACTGGGCAGCGGTCGTGGTCGCTGGCGAAGGCTGAGCGGGCGCGCGAATCACGCGCGCACTGCGCGAGAACGCCACGTCGATCACGGTCACGCGATCGACACGCGGACCCTCGCCGAGACAACCCGGAAAGTATACGTGCCCGCCTGGCCGGTAACCGAATCGGGGTCCGCGTGAACACCGCGGACCCCGATGTGGAACAGCTGGAAAACGGTCAGGCGTCGCCGTCGAACAGACTGGTCACCGAACCATCGTCGAAGACCTCCTGGATCGTGCGCGCCAGCAGCGGGGCGATGGAGATCACGGTGAGGTTGGCGAACCGCTTCTCCTCGGGGATAGGCAGCGTGTTGGTGAAGATGACCTCACGCGCGCCGCAGTTGGCCAGCCGCTCGGGTGCCGGGCCGGACAGGATGCCGTGCGTCGCGGCGATGACCACACCGGACGCGCCCTCGTCGAGCAGCTGCTGCACCGCCTTGGCGATGGTGCCCCCGGTGTCGACCATGTCGTCCACCACCACGCACAGTCGCCCCTTGACCTCGCCGACCACCCGGTTGGCGACGACCTCGTTCGGCCGCAGCGGATCCCGGGTCTTGTGCACGAAGGCGATCGGGCAACCGCCGAGCCGGTCGGCCCACTTCTCCGCGAGCTTGGTGCGCCCCGAATCCGGGGAGACCACGGTGATGTCCTCGCCACCGTAGGTCTCGGAGACGTGCTCGGTGAGCACTTTCTGCGCCCGCATGTGGTCGACCGGTCCGTCGAAGAAGCCGGTGATCTGGTCGGTGTGCAGGTCCACGGTGATCAGCCGGTCCGCGCCCGCGGTCTTGAACAGGTCGGCGATCAGCCGCGCGGACACCGGCTCGCGGCCCTTGTGCTTCTTGTCCTGGCGCCCGTACGGATAGAAGGGCATGACCACGGTGATGCGCTTGGCGGAACCGCGCTTGAGCGCGTCCACCATGATCAGCTGCTCCATGATCCACTTGTTGATCGGATCGGTGTGCGACTGGAGCACGAAGGCATCGGTCCCGCGCACCGACTCCTGGAAACGCACGAAGATCTCACCGTTGGCGAAGTCATAGGCGTCCTGCGCGGTCACGGAGATGTCGAGCTCCTTGGCGACCTCGTCGGCCAGCTCCGGGTGCGCGCGCCCGGAGAAGAGCAGCAGATTCTTTTTCGGTGTGCCGGACTTGGAACTCATGACCGCTTCTACTCCTGATCGTTCGAATCCGCGGACGCCTGTGCTGCCTCGGCGGCCTTCGCCGCCGCTGTTCCCGGCCGCTTCTTCGCGACCCAGCCTTCGATGTTGCGCTGCGGCCCCCCGGACACCGCGAGCGCCCCCGGTGGCACATCCTCACGGATCACCGCACCGGCCCCCGAGTAGGCCCCGTCCCCCACCGTCACCGGGGCCACGTACATGTTGTCCGAACCCATCCGCACATGCGAGCCGACCACCGTGCGGTGCTTGTTCGTGCCGTCGTAGTTCGCCATGACACTGGCCGCGCCGATGTTGGAGTGCTCACCGATCGTCGCGCCGCCGATGTAGGACAGGTGCGGGACCTTGGTTCCCGCCCCGATCGAGGAGTCCTTGACCTCGACATAGGCGCCGATCTTGCCCTGCTCGCCGAGCTCGCTGCCCGGCCGCAGGTAGGCGAACGGCCCCACCTCGGCCCCGTCCCCGATCACCGCGTCCGTGCCGTGCGTACGCACCACCGAGGCACCCGCCCCGATGCGCACCGAGTTCAGCGTGGTGTCCGGGCCGACGGTGGCTCCCTCGCCGACCACGGTCCGCCCCCGCAGCTGCACGTTCGGCTCGACGAGTACATCCCTGCCGAGTTCGGCCTCGGCGTCCAGCCACACCGTCGAGGGATCGGTCATGGTCACCCCGCCCAGCAGCGCGGTGCGCACCAGCCTGCGGTTGTACTCCGCGCCGAGGGTGGCCAGCTGGGCCCGGTCGTTCACGCCCTCCACCTGCCAGGGATCCGCGCACACCAGGGCGCCGACCGAACGTCCCTGGGCGCGGGCGATGGAGAGCACATCCGGAAGGTAGAGCTCGCCCTGCACATTCTCCGTGGACAACTGGCCGAGCGCCCAGCGCAGCAGGGCGAGGTCGAAGGCGTAGACGCCCGCGTTGATCTCCTGGATCCCGCGCTGCTCTGCGTTCGCGTCCTTGTGCTCGACGATCCCGGTGACCGCGCCGGATTCGCGCACGATGCGCCCGTATCCGGTCGGGTCCGGCACGACCGCGGAGAGAGCGGTGACGGCGTTGCCGCGCTCGGTGTGCTCGGTGAGCAGTTCCTCGATGGTCGCGGTGTCCAGCAACGGCACGTCACCGTAGGTCACCACGACGGTTCCGGTCAGGTCTTCCGGAAGGGCGGCGAGCCCGCAGGCGACCGCGTGCCCGGTGCCGAGCTGCTGTTCCTGAACGGCCGTCTCGACGCGGGCACCGATCCGCTCGCCGAGCTCGGTCAGGTGCGCGCCGACCTCCTCGCGCCCGTGCCCGGTCACCGCGACCAGATGGCCAGGGGAGAGCGCGGCGACCGCCCGGACCGCGTGCTCCACCAGCGTCCGCCCGGCGATCCGGTGCAACATCTTCGGGATGCGTGAGCGCATGCGCGTGCCCTCACCCGCGGCGAGCACGATCGTGCTCAGTTCTCGTCCAGCCAGCGTCACACCCGGAATCCTACGGGCCTGCCGTCGCGGCCTCGTCGCCCGTGCCGTCCAGTACCACGACGGTGTTGCCCCCGCGCCGCTTCGCCTCGTACATGGCCGCGTCCGCGCGGGCGAGCACACCGGTCTCGGTCTCGGTACGGGTCATCGAGACCACACCGACCGAGAGCGTCACCCCCCTGGTGATCTCCTCGGGCAGCCGGTCCACCGCGGCGACCGCCCTGCCGAGTGCCGCGTGCGCGGCGTGCAGCGGGGCGCCGCCGAGCACCGCGACGAACTCGTCCCCGCCGTAGCGCGCGACCAGATCGTCCCCGCGCAGTACCTCACGGAGAGTGTTCGCGATCGCCCGCAGCACCTCGTCCCCGCGCCCGTGCGAGTACCGGTCGTTGACGAGCTTGAACCCGTCCAGATCGATGAGCGCGATCGCGAGCGGGAAGCAGCGCGCGTCATCGCTCATCGCCAGCAGCCGCTCGGTGAGGGCACGCCGGTTGGGCAGTTCGGTGAGCGGATCCTGCATGGCCTGCGCGGAGACGGCGCCGTGCTCGCGGGCGAGGCGCTCGTGTTCCCTGCGGGTGTTCAGGGTGACCATCCTGGTCTCGCGCAGTTGCCACAGTTCCAGCTCCAGCTGGTGGATGTAGTCCTGCACCGCGCCGGTGCGCTGGGCGTTCTCGGCGAGCTCGGTCATCCTGGCCAGTTCGCGGTACAGCGAGACCCGCAGCAGCGGGAACAGCATCCGCACTCCCGCGGTGCTCCCCACCACCGAGGACAGCAGCTCGGTCGCCCGCGCGTACTCCCCTTCCCGCTCCATGCACCTGGCCAACGGCAGCGCGACATCGATCTTGTCGTGCGGAGCGCTGGCCCGCTCCAGCCGGTCACCGAGCCGGGCGTAGTGCTGACTGCCCGGGTTGGCGTAGGCATGCGCGACCGCGAGCGCCTGGTGCTGGTCGGCGACCGGGCGGTCCGGGTCCACCGGGAATCGTGAGCTCAGGAACACCTGTTCGGTCTGTTTGGCCAGCATCGAGGCCTTGACGAAGTTCTGCCGCGCGGTGTCCGGAAAGTTGAGCCGCTCCAGCCGCCTGCCCCATTCCAGGAGCAGAAAGATGCGGTTGCTGTTGAGCACGACCTCGAGGTGGGTGTCGTTGGTCGCCTCGGCCACCTTCTGCGCGCGGCGCATGATCTGGTCCGCGATCTCGAACACGCCCAGAGCCATGAGCACCACGGAGATGTCCACGAGCACGGTGCCGAGTACCGCGTGCGGTAACCGGACCTCCTCGGCGGCGTCCACATCGTCGAGCACCGCGAGCGCTCGGGCGATCTCGCTGATCGCGGTGTCCTCGTGCCCGGAGCCGAGTGCCACCTTCGCCCGCAGCGCGCCGGCATCGGACAGCAGGACGAGCAGTCCGTTACGTCTGCAATACGCCTCGAATTCGGCGAGCGGTTCGCGGGTGGACTGTTCCCCGCCGTCGACCGCGAGCCGCACCACGACCGCGTATCGGAGCAGCTGCCCGACGACCGAGACCTCGCCCAACCGCTTGGCCACGGTGACCAGCTGGTCGACCTCGGCGATGTGCTCGTCGCTGCGGGAGTCGCTCTGCGCCGCCGCGAACACCACGCGTGCGCGTTCGAGCAGGATCTCCGAGCCGGACGGATCCCCGGGTGAGCTCCCGGGCGCCGTGCCCGGGTCCTCCCCGGTGAGGTCATCCAGCGTGCCCTGTTGTCGTAGCACGTAGCGTGGGTCGCCCATGTCCCGCATCGACCAACCCAATACCCATCTGCCAACGACCGATAAGCTCACTTACCGCTCCGCCGCCAGGACTCGAACCTGGACTATTGGAACCAAAATCCAAGGTGCTGCCATTACACTACGGCGGATCAGCGCGATCAACGGCTCCGGTCCACGCGGACACTGTCTCCGTATGGACGCTGTGCAGTCGCGACCGACCCCATCCTTGCATGCGTACGATATCGCCCACTCAAGGGTTCCGCCTGATCGAAAAAGGCGCGAAAATCACAGTGACCGCCATATCGGACTCGAGCGCGAGTAACCTACGGTGAAGTAAGTTACGGTGTCGTAAGCAAAGATCTCCTAATTTTGGGTACGGTGAACCCATGACAAGCGCCCTCGCCCCCGAACATCCCCCGGAAGCGAACGGCCCGAAACCGATCATAACGGGCAAGCGGCCGTTCAGCGCCCAGATCGGCGTGATCGTGTTCCTCCTCCTGCCGATGGTCGCCCTGCTCGCCGCTATCCCGTTCGCCTGGGGCTGGGGGCTGAGCTGGCTCGACATCATCCTCGGCTTCGCCTTCTACTGGGTCTCGCTGCTGGGCGTGACCGCGGGATTCCATCGCTACTTCACGCACGGCTCGTACAAGGCCAATCGCGGCCTGCGTGCCGCGCTCGCCATCGCGGGCATGACCGCCCTGCAGGGCCCGGTGATCTTCTGGGTCGCCGACCACCGCCGTCACCACGCTTTCTCCGACCGGGAGGGCGATCCGCACTCCCCGTGGCTATTCGGCAACAGCCCGGCCGCGATCGCCCGCGGTTTCTGGCACGCGCACATGGGCTGGGTCTTCGACCGGGACAAGACCAACAAGGAGCGGTTCGCCCCCGACCTGCTCAATGACTCGCTGATCACCAAGCTGTCCAAGCTGTTCTGGCTCTGGACCCTGCTCTCCCTGCTCACCCCGGCCCTGCTCGGTGGGTTGATCTCGTGGTCCTGGTGGGGCGCGCTGACCGCCTTCTTCTGGGCGGGCCTGGTGCGCGTGGCGATCCTGCACCACGTGACCTGGTCGACCAACTCGATCTGTCACATGCTCGGTGAGCGGCCGTTCCGCAGCAGGGACAAGTCGGCGAACTTCTGGCCGCTCGCGGTGCTCTCCGGCGGCGAGGCATGGCACAACCTGCACCACGCCGATCCGACCTGCGCCCGGCACGGCGTGCAGCGCGGCCAGATCGACATCTCCGCGCGGCTGATCTGGTTCTTCGAGAAGTTCGGCTGGGCCAAGAACGTCCGATGGCCGACCTCGAACCGCCTGGCGCGGCTCGCCGTGGCGAACGAGTGAGCCTGGCATCCGGATCCCCGGTGGACTTCGCGTCCGCCGGGGATTTTCGCGCTTCGCGGGGTGTTCGGAGGCGTGCTCTAGGGTTGCCCCGTGGCGAGTAAGCGAAGGGAACGCAGGGCGGCCGAGGCCGCGGGCTCCGGGCCGGACGCGGAGCAGAACCCGGTGCCCAGGGTGCGGATGACCGGGGTACAGCGCCGGACCCAGCTGCTCGACGTGGCCCGCTCCCTGTTCGCCGAGAAGGGCTTCGAAGCGACCTCGATCGAGGAGATCGCCGCGCGGGCCGGGGTGAGCAAACCCGTCGTCTACGAGCACTTCGGCGGCAAAGAGGGCGTGTACGCGGTGGTCGTGGACCGCGAGATGCAGGTGCTGATGAACCGCATGGTCGCCGCGGTCTCCGCCGACGAGGACCCGAAACTGCTGCTCGAACGCGCCGCGCTGGCCCTGCTCAACTATGTGGACTCGAACGCGGACGGATTCCGGATCCTCGCCCGCGATTCCCCGGTCGCCTCGACGAGCGGCACGTTCTCCAGCCTGCTCAACGACATCGCCACGCAGGCCGAGGAGGTCATCGGGGTCTACTTCGACCGCCAGGGCCACGACCGGAAACTGGCCGCGCTCTACGCGCAGGCGCTGGTCGGCATGGTCGCCTTCACCGGTCAGTGGTGGCTGGTCACCGGGAAACCCCGTAAGGAGGAGGTGGCCGCGCACCTGGTGAACATCGCCTGGCACGGACTGGAAAACCTGGAGAGCAGGCCCCGCCTCGAAGTGCTCGAGCGGGCCCGGCAGGGAAAGGAACGCGAACGTGAGTGACGAACTGCGGCTGGAGATCGGGGCCGGAGTGGCCACGCTGACCATCGACCGCCCGGCGAAACGCAATGCGATCTCCTTCGAGATGTGGTCCCGGCTGCCCGAGATCACGGCCGAGGTCGAGCGCTCCGATGCCGAGGTGCTCGTGGTGCGCGGCGGCGAGCACTTCTCCGCGGGCGCGGACATCTCCGAGTTCACCACCCTGCGCGCGGGTGCCGAGGGCGCCGAACGCTATGCGGCCGCGGTGCACCTCGGGGAGCGGGCACTGGCCGGGCTCAGTGTGCCGACGATCGCGGCGATCAACGGCTTCTGCATCGGCGGCGGCTGCGAGATCGCGCTCGCCTGCGATATCCGCCTCGCCGCCGAGGGCGCCACCTTCGGGATCACCCCGGCCAAGCTCGGCCTCGTCTACCACTTCACCTCGACCCGCGCGCTGGTGCACGCGGTCGGCCCGGCGTGGGCGAAGCAGATCCTGTTCTCCGGCGAGTTCATCGACGCGAGCACCGCGCTGCGCATCGGACTGGTCAACGAGATTCATCCCGGCGAGACGCTCGGCAAACGGGTGGACGAGCTCGCAGCCACGATCGGCTCGCGCGCCCAGGTCAGCCTGCGCGGCGCGAAGACGATCATCGGCCGCATCCAGGACGGCCTGGACAGCGAGGACGAGGCGGTCACCGAGCTGTACGCGAACGCGCACACGAGCGCGGAATACGCCGAGGGAGTGGCGGCCTTCCTGGAGAAGCGCAAGCCGTCCTTCCGCGGTGTTCGCTAGATCTCCGGAACACCGGCTTCCGAGCCTGGTCCGGGTTCGAGGCGCATGGCATCGGTGGCCGGGTCCACCGAGCCGCGCGCCATCCCCCCTGGGGTGAAGAACCCCCGGGTACCGCGGGCGCGGCGCAGCCAGCCGATCAGGCCGACCCCGATCAGCAGGCACAAGATCGCGATCGCGGCCACCCCGCCGAAGCCCAGCACCGAGGTGTCCCCGTAGCCCGGATCGCTGTACTCGACGAAGGCCAGCACCAGGACCGTGAAGAAGAACAGCGCACCGAGGCCGGGCACCAGTCCGCGCAGCACCAGATTCCGCACGCTGCGCGACAGCGTTTTGCGGAATACCCACACGCAGCACAGCCCGACCATGCCGTACTCGATCGCCACGGTGATCCCGGTGGCCTCGACCGAATCGGAGAGCACGCTCTCGCTCCACAGCGACAGTCCGATGTAGACGATCGCGGAGACCAGGCCGAAGGCCCAGGTACCCAGCACCGGGGTCTGATATCTGGGGTGCACCCGTGCGAAGGCCTTCGGCAGCGCCCCGTGACTGGCCATGGCCAGCGTGCTGCGTGCCACCGGCATGATCGTGGCCTGGCTGGTCGCCGCGCTCGAGGTGAGCACCGAGATCACCATCAGCACGCCGAACAGCGCACCAAGGCCACCGGTGCCGAACACCGCGGTGCTCAGTCCGGCGAGCACATCCTCGGCGTTGTCCGGGTTGCCCAGCCCGATGCCGTGCGTGCCGACCCCGGCGAACGCGACCGCGGCGACCGTGACGAGCAGGTAGTTCACCACGAGCAGCGCGGTGGAGACCACGGCCGCCTTACCGGGCCCGTGGCGGGGATTCCGCGACTCCTCGTTCACCGAGAGGCAGCTCTCGAAGCCCCAGTAGATGAACACGGCCAGCAGGGTCGCCGAGATGAACGCGCCCGCGCCCACCCCGCCCGGCCAGAACCAGTCCCAGCCCGGGGTCAGTGACTGCGGGCCCGCGGTGCCCGAACCGACCCTGGTCAGCGCCACGATCGCGAACGCGATCAGCACGACGAGCTCGGCGAACAGCAGCACCCACTGCACCCGCGCGGACACCTCGATGCCGCGGTAGGACAGGTAACACAGCGCGGCGAGCCAGCAGAGCCCGACCACGGCCGCGACGAACCGGTTGCCCGCGAGCGAGTCCAGCCCGAGAAGCAGCAGGGTGTACTTGCCGGTCAGCGCGGACTGGCTGGTCATCACGAGGATCTGGGCGATGATCACCACCCAGCCGGTGAACCAGCCGACGTGCGGGCCGAACGCTCGGGAGGCCCAGGTGAAGTTGATCCCGCAGTCCGGTTCGGCGCGGTTGAGTTCGCGGAACCCGATCGCGATGAACAGGATCGGGATGAAGGCCAGCACCAGGAAGGCGGGTGCCTTCACTCCGACGCCGGCGATGACGAGGAAGCCGAGCGTCGCGGCGATCGAATAGGCCGGCGCGGTCGCGGCGACCCCGATCACGATCTGGGAGACGAGGCCGAGCGCCCCCGCGCGCAGTCCCTTGGTCGTCCCGGGTGCCTGCTCGCTCACCGAATCCGTCATACGGAGATGATGGCAGCCGCAGTTTCCGTATGCGATCGCGGATAAAACTACGAATTCGGTTGCAAAATGGCGTGGGATGTGCGATACATGAAGTACGAAGGAACGTAACGTTTGGAGTACGTGGAACATGACCGCGATAGCCGACAATGCGAACACCGCACTCGAACACCGGCGCGCAGCCGCGAAGGCGCACCTGTGGCCGCACTTCACCCCGCTGACGGCCCACGACTCCCCCGGCGTTCCGACCATCGTGCGCGGTGAGGGCCCGTACGTCTACGACGACACCGGCCGCCGCTTCTTCGACGGGCTCTCCGGGCTGTTCGTGGTGCAGGCCGGGCACGGGCGCGAGGAGCTCGCGGACGCGGCCGCCCGGCAGGCACGCGAGCTCGGCTATTTCCCCCTGTGGTCCTTCGACCACCCGAGCGCGATCGATCTCGCGGAGCGCATCGCGAACGAGGCACCGGGCGATCTGAACCGGGTGTTCTTCACCAGCGGCGGAAGCGAGGCCGTCGAGACCGCGTGGAAGCTGATCAAGCAGTACTTCAAGCTCACCGGGAAACCGATGAAGCACAAGGTGATCAGCCGCACCATCGCCTATCACGGCACCACGCACGGCGCGCTGTCCATCAACGGCATCCCCGCGCACCGGCAGACCTTCGAGCCGCTCGTGCCCGGTACGCACAAGGCCGCGAACACCAACATCTACCGCTCCCCGATCTTCGGCGACGACCCGAAGGCGTTCGGTGAGTGGGTCGCCGACGAAATCGAGCGCGCGATCCTGATGGAAGGCGCGGACTCGGTCGCCGCGGTGTTCCTCGAACCGGTGCAGAACGCCGGTGGCTGCTTCCCGCCGCCGCCCGGATACTTCCAGCGGGTCCGGGAGATCTGCGACCGGCACGATGTGCTGCTCGTCTCCGACGAGGTCATCTGCGCGTGGGGCAGGCTCGGGCACGCGTTCGGCGCGAGCCGCTACGGCTACCAGCCGGACATCATCACCTGCGCCAAGGGACTCACCTCCGGGTACGCCCCGCTCGGCGCCACGATCATCTCCGACCGGATCGCCGAACCGTTCCTCGCCGACGGCGTGACCTTCCCGCACGGCATCACCTTCGGCGGGCACCCGGTCGCCTGCGCGATCGCGCTGGCCAACCTGGACCTGTTCGAGCGCGAGGACCTCTACGGCAACGTGCAGCGCAACCAGGGCGCCTTGCGCTCCACCCTGGAAAAGCTCTACGACCTGCCGATCGTCGGCGATGTGCGCGGTGACGGGTATTTCTACGGCGTCGAACTGGTCAAGGACAAGGCGACCAAGGAATCGTTCACCGCCGAGGAAGCGAGCCGGATCCTCTACGGCTACCTCTCGCCTGCGCTGCTCGAACACGGCCTCTACTGCCGCGCCGACGACCGCGGCGATCCGGTCATCCAGCTCGCCCCGCCGCTGATCTGCGGTCAGGAGCACTTCGACGAGATCGAGGGGATCCTGCGCGAGGTGCTGACGACCGCCTATTCGAAGCTGTAGCACACAGGGGCGTAGCACACAGGGCGATAATGCACAGGCGCGAGAAGGGCCGCTGCCCATGATCCGGACTCCACCATCTGGATCATGACAAGGCAGCGGCCTTCTGCCATCGTGTGCCGAATGCGCGATCCACTGCGATCCGGTCACCGGGTGCTCGCCATCGCCGTCTCGGCAGCCATCCTCCTGCTGCTCGGTTCTCCCGCTTCGGCCGCCCAGCCACCGGCGAATCCGTGGCTCGGTCCCGCCGGTTCCGCGACCATGCACGGGGACGCGGAATCCTCGGACACGACCACCGCCGCGGGACCGGGCACCGGTCCGGTCCGGGTGCAGACGGCCAAGCTGGGCGCCGCCTGCCCGACGGTGCTCGCCGGGCGGGACGGATTCCCGGTGGCGCTGTGCACCACGCAGCTCGGGCGCACCCCGACGGTCTTCCTGCTCGATCCGGAGACCACGCAGCCGCTCACCCGGCTGGCGCTGCCGAAGGGATCGCTGCTCAGCGGCGTCTACGCCTACCTCGACAACCGCGACCGGCTCGTCTTCGTGGACGGTGCGAACGAGCTGGTGCGGGTGGCCCATCAGCACACGAGCTCCGGATGGCGGCTGTCCATCGCCGAGCGAACCCCGCTGGGCTCGGCGATCCCCGAGGGCGACGGCGTCTCCAGTCTCATGCCGGACTGGCGTGGCCGGGTCTGGTTCGGCACGAACCGGGGCACCGTGGGTGTGCTGGACGGTTCGGTGGCGCACACCGTCCGGCTCGGCGAGCAGATCGCGAACAGCATCTCCACCGCTCCCGGAGCAACCGCCGTCGCCACGACGCACGCCCTATACCGGCTCTCGGCGGGCCCGGACGGGGTGCCGCACGTGGATTGGCGGGTGGCCTACGAGCGCGGGCCGGGCCGTAAGCCGGGGCAGCTGAGCTGGGGAACCGGCGCCTCGCCGACCTTCTTCGGACCGCGCACCGGCACCGAATACCTCGCGATCACCGACAACGCGGCGCCCGAGGAGAACCTGGTCGTCGTGGACGCGCGCACCGGGGCGCCGGTGTGCACCGCGCCGAGCGGTCTTGCCGGGACCGAGCTCTCCCCGGTGGCCTCCGGAGATTCGGTGTACCTGGCGAGCACCTACGGGTACCCGTATCCCGCCCTCCCCGAGGGCGCGGGACCGAGCACCCCGTTGCTCGCCCCGTTCACCGGCGGTATGACCAGGATCGATGTGCACCCGGGTGGCTGCGCGACGGTCTGGCGCAATCCTGAGCGTTCGGCCGCCGTGCCGCGACTGTCCACGGCGGACGGGAAGCTGTACACGATCACCAGGCAGAAACCCGCAGGCGGCGCCCGGGGCAGCACCTTGTTCGACCACTACGAGGCAGCGGTGATCGACGCGAAGACCGGTCGCGCCTCGACCGCGGGGCGGATCGGTTCCGGCTTCTTCTCCGACACACTGCAAATGGTCGGCAGCATCGTGCCCGGCCGGGTGCAGTACCAGGGCACGGTCAACGGCGTGGTCGCGATCCGGCCGGCAGGCGCTGTTCAGCCCGCGATCGCGAGATAGACCACATCGGGTTCGCCGCGCGGCACCGGAATCTCGTGCACGGAAACCTCGGCGAACTCCGCGCGCAGGGCCCGCTCGAATCCCGGATCCGCGGCGGCGCTCCACACGCTGAGCACGCCGCCGCCGGAAAGGCAGCGCCGTAACCGGGCCAGCCCGGAACCGGTGTACAGCGCGGCGTTCTCCTCGTTGACCGTCCACTGTGGACCATTGTCGATATCGAGACAGATCGCCTCGAAGACCGGTTCCCCGGCCAGGTATTCGAGCAGATCGGCGTTCCGCACCGTGACGGCGGGCTCGGCGAGTGCGTCACCGTGCCAGGGTGCGAGCGGACCGCCGGTGTCGTTCCAGTCCACGACGGCGCGCTCGCGTTCCACGACCACCACCTGGCCCACGTTCGGCTGGTCGAGCGCGGCCCGCAGCGAGAAGCCGACCCCCAGTCCGCCGATGAGCATCCGCCCGCCCGCGCGCATCCGCTCGGCCGCCGCGGTCACCAGCAGCCGCTCCGAAGCTCCGTCCCTGGTGTCCATCAGGAAGGTGCCGTTCGCGATGACCTCGCAGTGCCCGTCGACCTGCCGGAGCACCAGTTCACCGCACACCCCGGCCACGCGTTCGAGCATCGTCACACGAGTCATTGTGCACATCCCGGGCCGGACCGGATGAGCACGGAGATAGCATCGCGGCATACCAACCCCTCAGAACCCGCGACCAGGAGTATCGAATGGCACAGACGCCAGTGAACGTCACCGTGACCGGTGCGGCGGGCCAGATCGGCTACGCGCTGCTGTTCCGTATCGCCTCGGGGCAGCTACTCGGCCCGGACACCCCGGTGCGCCTGCGGCTGCTCGAGATCCCGCAGGCGGTCAAGGCCGCCGAAGGCACCGCCATGGAGCTCGACGACTGCGCGTTCCCGCTGCTTTCCGGGATCGACATCACCGATGACGCACGCACCGCGTTCGACGGCGTCAACGTCGCGCTGCTGGTCGGCGCACGTCCGCGCACGAAGGGCATGGAGCGCGGCGACCTGCTCGAGGCGAACGGCGGGATCTTCAAGCCGCAGGGCGAGGCCATCAACGCCAGCGCGGCCGAGGACGTCAAGGTGCTCGTGGTCGGCAACCCGGCGAACACCAACGCGCTGATCGCCAAAGCACACGCCCCGGATGTGCCCGGTGACCGGTTCACCGCCATGACCCGGCTCGACCAGAACCGGGCGGTCACCCAGCTGGCGAAGAAGACCGGTGTGGCCGTCGCCGACGTGAAGAAGCTGACCATCTGGGGCAACCACTCGGCCACCCAGTACCCGGACATCTTCCACGCCGAGGTCGCGGGCAAGAACGCCGCCGACACCGTCAACGACGAGGCCTGGCTCGCCGAGGACTTCATCCCGACCGTGGCCAAGCGCGGTGCGGCGATCATCGAGGCGCGCGGCGCGTCCTCGGCGGCCTCCGCGGCGAACGCGGCCATCGACCACGTGCACGACTGGGTGCTCGGCACCGCCCCCGGCGACTGGGTCTCGATGGGCATTCCCTCGGACGGCTCCTACGGCGTGCCCGAGGGGATCATCTCCTCCTTCCCGGTCACCACCTCGAACGGCAAATACGAGATCGTGCAGGGCCTCGAGCACGGCGAGTTCTCCCGTTCGCGCATCGACGCCTCGGTGAACGAGCTCGTCGAGGAGCGCGACGCGGTCCGCGCCCTTGGCCTCGTCTAGTCCTGTCCCGGTTTTCCGTTCAACACCGCCCCGCGGGGAGTTTCCCGCGGGGCGGTCCGCTGTCCGGCTCAGCCGAGCGGCCCGCCGGTGATGGTCAGGGCCACCACGATCATGATCGCGCCGAACCCGCCGTAGAGCAGCACGTCGACCGGCCTGCTGCGCAGCGCGAGCAGGCCCACCTGTTCCCGGCCGAGGATGCCCCGCAGCAGCGCGGCGATCAGCAGTCCGGCGCCGATCAGCGTCGATCCCCACCGCCAGTGGTAGAGCACGATGAGCACGAATCCGGCCAGTACGACGAGCAGTACCGTGGCGAACGGGAGCGCGGTGCGCAGGCTGGCCCGGTCCACGTGCGTCACGCGCGCTGCTCGGCGGCGGAGACGACGTTCGCGAGCAGGTGGGTGATGGTCATCGGCCCGACTCCGCCCGGGATCGGCGCGAGATAGCCCGCGACCTCGGCGACCTCAGGGGCCACATCGCCGACCGGACCGTTCTCGGTGCGGGTGCTGCCCACATCCACGACGGCGGCGCCCGGCTTGACCATGTCCGCGGTGATGATCCCCGCGGAACCGGCCGCGGCGATCACGATGTCCGCGCGGGACACCTCGGCGGCCAGATCCCGTGTACCGGTGTGGCACAGCGTGACGGTGGCGTTCTCGCTGCGCCGGGTCAGCAGCAGCCCGATCGGGCGGCCGACGGTCGTCCCCCTGCCGACGACGGTGACCCGCGCGCCCTCGATCGGCACCCCATAGCGGCGCAGCAGGGTGATGATCCCGTTCGGCGTACACGGCAGCGGGGCCGGCTCACCGAGCACGAGTTTGCCCAGGTTGACCGGGTGCAGACCGTCGACATCCTTGGCCGGATCGACGCGCTCCAGGATCCGGTACTCGTCGAGATGCTTGGGCAGCGGCAGCTGCACGAGGTAGCCGGTGCACCCCGGGTCGGCGTTGAGCTCGTCGATCACGGCCTCGAGCTCGGCCTGGCCGATGTCGGCGGGCAGGTCGCGGCGGATCGAGTTGATCCCGACCTTCTCGCAGGCGCGATGCTTCATCCGCACGTACGTGTGCGAACCGGGATCGTCGCCGACGAGGACCGTGCCCAGTCCTGGGACGATGTCGCGCTCGGCCAGCTTGGCGACCCGCTCGCGCAGTTCTTCGTGCATGGTGGTGCGGAGGGCTTTGCCGTCCAGGATCGTGGCTGTCACGGTTCCGGATTCTGTCACGAACCAGGTGGCGCACAGAACGGTCCGGGCACGTGAATGGAACCATTCACGTGCCCGGTGTATTCGATCTTCCGGATGAACAACGCACGGGAAGCCGGATTGGGTTACGGTTTCTACTGAACACCCAGATGCGGACACACCGGGCGACGGTCGGCGTCCGGGCGGTTCATCAGGTCAAGGGAAGGTGACAGGAATACGCCGTGTCGCAGCCAACTACCGCTGACTCCAACGCGCTGATCAAGCAGATCGGCATCACGCTGATCAACGCAGCACCGCAGGACTGGCAGCAGATCCGGACCGAGTTCCGCGCAACAGGACGTTACTACGAGCTGTCCGCGGAGATCGTGAACAACACGGGCGCGGCGAACGCGTGGACGGCATCGCACGAGATCGCCCTGATGTTCGCCCGGTTACGCGCGGCCATGCACCCGATCGAGGGCGGCACCTGGTTCAACGCGCGTTACCACATCGAGCGGCCGTCCAAGTACAACGTCGAGTTCGACCGCGACGAGCCGCAGTGGCGCACCCAGCCGCCACCGCAGGCGTTCCGCGACGAACTGCGTTACTTCCCGCGTGAGGAGGCCGACGTCCCCGACTGGCTGATGATGCGCATGTCCGGCATCTCGGACAATTCGGCACCGCCCGCAGGTGAAGCCCAGTTCCGGGTCGCCCGGATCTTCGACGGCAAGGGACCGAACGGGCGGCCGACGGTGAACCGGCCCCCGGTGCCCGAACAGGAACGCGATCAACTGCGCCAGTACCTCGACCGGGCCAGGCTGATCCTCCCGGTGCGCGGCAACGACGTGGACCACCTCTCCTCCGACGGGCAGCACAGCGTGCCCATCGCGTTCCACTCCGACGGCGTGTGGATCTGGCCCGCCGCGGTCAACTACTACTTCGCGCGCTACGGCCTGCCCCCGGAAGCCGGGCTCGTCGAGCACGCGCGCGCGAGCCAGTTCACCGCTCCCGAACTCGAGGACACGACCACCGAGGCGGCGGCACGGATGATCACGGGCGGACGGCCGCCCGGCCCACCGGTGCGCCAGGGCGCCACCCCGCCACCCGAACCCCCGGAGCCCGCGAAGCCCCCCGGCGGCGAGATCGGCGAGCAGCTGCGCACCCGGCTCGAGGCCGCCGGGGTCCCGGCCGAGTCGTACCGCATCGGCGAGTTCGTCCCGGGGACCTGGCACCTGCTGCGCACCCCGGACAGCTGGCTCGTGGCCCGCCCGGACCCCGCGAACCCGGCCCCGATGCGGTTCGCCGAGGAGCACGACGCGGCCGCGTTCATGCTGGGCAAGCTGCTGCTGGACCGGCCGGTCGGCGCGCCTCGCCCGGAAACGGCTCCGGCCGCCGATGCGGTACCGGCCGCCGGAGCTGTACCGGTCACCGGGGCGGTTCCGGTCATCGAGGAGGTGGAAGCGGAGCCCGCCCACGAGCAGGACCCCGCACCGGAACCGGAACCCACCCCCGTGGCCGCCGCGCTGGAGGCCGAGCCGATCGCCGCGCAGGTCGAGTCGGAGCTCGCCCCTGGCGAGCCGGCCGCACCCGAACCCGCTTCGGACGAGCCCAGCGCCGCGGAGAGTTCCGCCGCAGAGCCCGAAACGACCGAACCGGAGACAACCGAGTCGGAACCGACGGAACCCGAAACGGTGGAACCCGGCGAACCGGAGCAGACCGGATCCGCCGAGGAGCCATCCGAACCACCCGAACCATCCGAACCGTCCGGTCCCCCCGAGACCGCCGAGGGCCAGCACGAAGCCGCGGACCAGGACCCACCCGCGCAGCCCGCCGAATCCGAGGCTCCCCGGCATGCCGCCGCCGCGGAACCGGAGGAACCCGAGGACTCCGAGGAATCCGAGGCCGGACTCTCCCCCAGTGCGCTGTGGAAACGCTGGCGCGTCTCGGATGATCCGCCGGGTGAGCTGTTCCGCAGCAAGGCACGCGACCGGCTCACCCCCGGCACCACCGTGGACCGCTACGGCGAACCGGACGGCGGACTCGTGCACCTCGCGGGCACCCCCTTCGAGGAGCGCTCGCTGCCCGGTGAATGGGCCGAGCGCGAAGTGCGCACCTACCGGGTGAGCAGGGAGATCGAGGTGCTCTCCGGTACTGCGATCCCATGGTTCGATCAGCCGGGCGGCGGCACCGGGTACCTGCTGCCCAAACCGATCACCGAGCTGCTCGCGGACGGGGCGCTCGAGCAGGCCTGAACCCGCGAAGCACGGGGGCGCCTGGTACGGCGCTCACGATTAGCAGTACGCTTGTACCGTAAGCGGGCTGCGAGAACAGAGGAGACCTACCGCATGGCTAAGATCAAGGTGGAGGGGACGGTCGCCGAACTCGACGGCGACGAGATGACCCGGATCATCTGGCAGTTCATCAAGGACAAGCTGATCCACCCGTACCTCGATGTCGACCTCGACTACTTCGACCTCGGGATGGAACACCGGGACGCGACCGACGACCAGGTCACCGTGGACGCCGCGAACGCGATCGCCAAGCACGGCGTCGGCGTGAAGTGCGCGACCATCACCCCGGACGAGGCGCGGGTCGAGGAGTTCGGCCTCAAGAAGATGTGGCGCAGCCCGAACGGCACGATCCGCAACATCCTCGGCGGTGTCATCTTCCGCGAGCCGATCGTCATCTCGAACATCCCCCGCTACGTCCCGCACTGGACCAAGCCGATCATCATCGGCCGCCACGCGCACGCCGACCAGTACAAGGCCTCGGACTTCAAGGTCCCCGGCGCGGGCACCGTCACCATCACCTACACCCCTGAGGACGGCTCCGAGCCGCTCGAGCTCGAGGTCGCCAAGTTCGGCGAAGACGGTGGCGTGGCGATGGGCATGTACAACTTCCGCAAGTCCATCGAGGACTTCGCGCACGCCTCGCTGCGGTACGGGCTCGACCGCGGTTTCCCGGTCTACATGTCCACCAAGAACACCATCCTCAAAGCCTACGACGGGATGTTCAAGGACACCTTCGCCGAGATCTACGAGCGCGACTACAAGGCGCAGTTCGAGGCTGCGGGCATCACCTACGAGCACCGGCTCATCGACGACATGGTCGCCTCCGCGCTGAAGTGGGAGGGCGGCTACATCTGGGCGTGCAAGAACTACGACGGGGACGTGCAGTCCGACACGGTCGCCCAGGGCTTCGGCTCGCTCGGCCTGATGACCTCGGTGCTCATGACCCCGGACGGCAAGGTCGAGGCCGAGGCCGCGCACGGCACGGTCACCCGGCACTACCGCCAGCACCAGCAGGGCAAGGCGACCTCGACCAACCCGATCGCCTCGATCTTCGCCTGGACCCGCGGCCTCGACGCGCGCGGCAAGAAGGACAACACCCCCGCGGTGATCGAGTTCGCGAACACGCTCGAGCAGGTCGTCGTCGAGACCGTGGAGAGCGGCAAGATGACCAAGGACCTCGCGCTGCTCGTCGGGAACGATCAGCCGTACCAGACCACCGAGGAATTCCTCGCGACGCTGGACGAGAACCTGCAGCGAAAGATGGCTTCCGCCTGATCGATCGAATTCCGAATGAATCGGGCCGCACCATTCCGGGGCGGCCCGATTTTTTTGTCGTCCGGTAGGTCCGGTTTTTATTACCATTCAGTTGTGGACAACTACCCCTTCAGGTCCCTCCGTGGAGTGAGACGAGGGGTTTTGATTGGCGCACGGGCACGTATCGGTGTATTCCTAATCATGGTCGCCGGGGCATCCCGCACGACCTACCCAAGGGGAGTCAGAGGGTGGAGGAAAAGATGCGCAAATCGGCAGTTCGTGCCGGGATGATCTCGGTAATCGCGGTCGCGCTCGGAGCATCGGGCACGGTGACCGCGGCCGCGGCGACACCGGGCGATACCGCTGCGGGGACGCACGCGGCATTCTCGGGCAAGACCATGAAATCCGATCAGTGGGTGGACGATCAGGTTCAGTGGGCGAAATCCCACGGGAACAAGAAGTCCGCACACGACAAATGGGTCGACGATCAAGTCGAATGGGCCAATCGGCACGGTAAGAAAACTTACCACCGGAGCATGCATTCCGGCCTCGGCCCGCGTTACGTGTCCGGCACCGCCTACCGGGTGACCGCGCCGACCCTGCGCGTGCGTTCCGGCCCCGGAACCGGTTACCGCACAGTCGACAGCCTCGGCCAGGGCCACGTCGTGTACAGCAAGGCTGTTTCCGGCGGGTGGTACGAGATCGGGCCGAGCGAGTGGGTCTCGGGCACATTCCTCGCCCGTTCGGGCGCCGCTTCGGATGCCACCACCTACCGCACCGGATACACCTATCGCGCGGCCAGCCAGCGCACGCATCATTACGTCCACCACTCCACGCACCGGAAGCACTACCGGATCGCGAACGCCCGGTGGGCATCCGATCTGAGCGCCCGCGACTCCGCGGTCTACACGGCCGTGAAGCACAGCAAGATCTTCGACGGGAGCCGTTCGACGGTCGGCACCCACGTCGTCGGACACACCGTGACCGGCAAGCACTACCGCGCTTCCAAGCGCGCCCAGGAGACCTCGACCGGGAACTATCGTTACCTCGGTTCCGGGCACTGGGTCGACGGCGAGGCACTCAACCGCTGAGCGCGGAGCAGACCCGAGGGGAAGGTTGAAGACCGGGCCGGAGCCCGTCGGCTCCGGCCCGGTCCGCTTTGTCGGTGCCGGTCGGTACGCTCGCGCACGTGCTGACCGTTTCCACCGTGAATGTCAATGGACTGCGTGCCGCCGCGAAGAAGGGCTACCGCGAATGGCTCGCCGCGACCAAGGCGGATGTCGTGTGCCTGCAGGAAGTGCGCGCCACCGCCGACCAGTTGCCCGCCGAGGTGCGTGAACCCGAGGGCTGGCGCACCGTGCTGCACGCCCCCGCCGCGGCCAAGGGCCGGGCCGGCGTGATGATCCTGGCGCGCCGCAAGGCACTCGAGACCAGGATCGGCTTCGACGCCGAGGAGTTCGCCGATGCCGGGCGCTACGTCGAGATCACCCTGCCCACCACCGTCATCGGTTCGCTCTACCTGCCGAGCGGAGACGTGGGAACCCCGCGCCAGGACGAGAAGGAACGGTTCATGGAGGCGTTCCAGCCGTATCTCGCCGACCTGCGCAAGCGAGCCGAGTCCGAGGGACGCGAGGCACTCGTCTGCGGCGACTGGAACATCGCCCACCGCAAGGAGGACCTGAAGAACTGGCGCGGCAACCAGGGCGCGGCCGGATTCCTCCCCGAGGAGCGCGCCTGGCTCGACTCCATCTACGACGAGCTCGGCTACACCGATATCGGCCGGGCCACCCAGCCCGAGGGCGAGGGACCGTACTCCTGGTGGTCCTACCGCGGGAGGGCCTTCGACAACGACTCCGGCTGGCGCATCGACCTGCACGTGGCCACCCCCGGACTCGCCGCGGCCGCGCGCTCCGCCGTCGTCGAACGGGCCCCGAGCCACGAAGAACGCTGGTCCGACCACGCCCCGGTGACGGTGCGCTACGACTTCCCCAAGCAGTAGCGGCGAGAGCTTCTCGTGCCGTGGACGAGGTACTGATAGCGCTGATCTCCGGCGGGATCACGCTCGTCACCGGCCTGTCGACCCTGCTCGTCGGCAACCGGCGAGCCGACCGGGCAGTGACCTGTTCCGCGGTCAGTCGGTGAGCAGGTCCGCGGCCGCCGCGCGGCGTAGTTTCCCGGACGGCGTTTTCGGCAGTGTGCCGACTCCGAGGACGAGCACCTCCATGGGGCGGACACCGACGGCATCCATGATGCGTGCGGTGACCTCGCGGCCGATGCGTTCCTGTTCCTCGCTGTCCCCGGCGAGTTTGGATTCGACGGCGACGGAGAAGCGTTCCCGTTTGGTCCCGGCGTCGAGGCGGATGGCGGCGGCGTTTCCGGCACGCACCCCGGAAACGCTGGTTGCGGCGCGCTCGACGTCGGTCGGATAGATGTTGCGCCCGCCCATGATGATGACGTCCTTGATCCGCCCGCACACGACGACCTGCCCGTCGACGGTGTAGCCGAGGTCCCCGGTCGGCAGCCAGCCGTCCTCGGTGTGGGTGCGCAGTGGCCCGCGGACGGTGAGGTAGCCGGGCGTCACGGAACTCCCGCGCAGCCGCAGTTCGCCCACTTCGCGGTCACCGAGCACGCGTCCTTCGGAATCCACGACGGACACTTCGACCCCGGGCAGTGGGTGCCCGAGTTTGGGGAACGCGCGCCCACCTTCGGTGGCGACGGCGAGGTCGTCCCGCTCGAGCCGTTCCGGGTCGATGTGGTCGACGTGGAATCCGGTGCCTGCCGGGTCGAAGCTGATCGCGAGGGTGCATTCGGCCATGCCGTAGGCGGGGAAGACACATTCGGCGGGCATGCCGAAGCGGGCTCCGCCATCCACGAACGCGGCGACGGCGCTCTCGTCGATGGGCTCGGCGCCGTTGAGCGCGATCTTGAGGTGCGAGAGGTCGAATTCCTCCTCGGCGCTCGCCATTCGCTTGCCGGCGATCGCGTAGGCGAAGTTCGGGGCCGCGGTCACGTTCGCGCGGTACTTGCTCATCAGCCGGGGCCACACGAGCGGTCCGGAGAGGAAATCGGGCGGGGTGATCTTGACCAGTTCGATCCCGAAGGTCATGGGGACGGTGAGGAATCCGACCATGCCCATGTCATGGAACAGCGGCAGCCAGGACAGCATCACGTCCTCGGCGACGTCGATCCCGGACCGTTCGATCATGCCGGTCAGGTTCCCGTACAGGTTCCCGTGGGTGATCCGCACGGCCTTCGGTTCCGCGGTCGAACCGGAGGTCAGCTGCAGCAGCGCGGTGTCCTCCTCCTCGCGCGGTATCGGCTCGGTGAGCGGTTCCGCGTCGAGTTCGGCGAGCGGCACGTACCGGATGCCGTGTTGGTCGAGTACCGGGGCGATCGCCTCGAAGGGCGCGCCGAGCAGCACGAGTTTCGAGCCGATCATGTTCAGCACGGCCACCGTGTCGTTCGCCCACTCCGCGAGGTCGGTGCGCTGAGTGGGCTGATGCAGCATCGTCACGCTGCCGCCGGCGAGCCACACCCCCTGCACGGCGGGCGCGATGGAGGCCGGTTCGGCGGCGAGCACCGCGACGGCGTCCCCGGCCTGCAGCCCGCCCGAGCGCAGCGCACCGGCCGTTCGCTTGGCCCGTTCGTGCACCTCGCCCCACGTGCTGCGGGTGGGGCTGGACGGTTCACCGGTGACCATTCCCTTGGCCGAGGTGTGCGCCGTACGCACAAGCGTCTCCACGAACCTGCTCATGCCCGAAAGCCTACTGTGCGGTAGCCGTTGTGTACCCTGCGCGCGAGGACAACACTGGGCTCAGAAATTGTGTGGAATCCACAATTCCTCGCGCTGTGGCGGGTACCGGGCTATTCGGCGCGCTCGGCCGCCTCCAGCCACTGTTCCTCGACCTCGTCCCGCTCGGCACGCACCGCCTTGAGTTCGGCGTCGATCGCGGTCAGCTTGTCGACATCCGCTCCGGCCTCGGCCGCCGATTTGTCGAGCTCGGTCGCTTTGGCGCTGAGGGTGTCCAGGCGCCGTTCCAGTTTCGCGAGCTCCTTGCGCGCGGCGCGCTGACGGGCGGCATCGCTTTCGGGTTTGCGGGCTTTGCCGTTCACCGGTGTCGCCTCGGCGAGCGTCTTCCTGCGGTTGAGGTATTCCTCGATGCCGCCGGGCAGATCGGTGATCCGCCCGTCCCCGAACAGCGCGACGGTGCGGTCACACACCCGCTCGATGAGGTACCGGTCGTGTGATACCACCACGAGAGTGCCCGGCCAGGAGTCGAGCAGGTCCTCCACCTGCTGGAGGGTGTCGATGTCCAGGTCGTTGGTCGGCTCGTCGAGCAGCAGCACGTTCGGCTCCCCCATGAGCAACCGGGCCAGCTGCAGCCTGCGCCGTTCCCCGCCGGAGAGGTCCCCGACCGGGGTCCACTGCCTGCTCTTGCCGAACCCGAACCGTTCGGCGAGCTGCGAGGCGGACAGTTCCTGCTTGCCGAGCACGACCCGGCTCGCGACCAGTTCGATGGCCTCGAGCACGCGCAGCTGCGGGTCCAGTTCGGCGAGTTCCTGGGACAGATGCGCCAGCCGGACGGTCTTCCCGCACACCAGGCGCCCGCTCTCCGGTTCGAGTTCCCCGGTGAGCAGGCGCAGCATCGTGGTCTTGCCCGAACCGTTCACCCCGACCAGCCCGAACCGGTCCCCGGGGCCGATCCGCCAGGTCTCGTTGTCCAGCATCGTACGCTCGCCGATCCGGTACGTGGCGTCCTCGAGTTCGAGCACCGTCTTCCCGAGCCGCCTGCGCGCGAAGCTGGTCAATGCCACGGTGTCCCTCGGCTCGGGCACATCCGCGATCAGCGCCTCGGCCGCTTCGACGCGGTACCGCGGTTTCGAGGATCGCGCCTGCGGACCACGGCGTAGCCAGGCGAGTTCCTTGCGGGCCAGGTTGCGCCGCTTCTCCTCGGCGGAATCGGCCAGCCGGGCCCGTTCGGCGCGCGCGAAGGTCCAGTCGGAGTACCCGCCCTCATAGGACTCGACCCGCCCGTCGACCACCTCCCAGGTGCGGGTGCAGACCGTGTCCAGGAACCACCGGTCGTGGGTGACCACGAGCAGGGCACAGTTGCGCGCGAGCAGGTGCTCGGCCAGCCAGCGCACCCCTTCCACGTCGAGGTGGTTGGTCGGCTCGTCCAGCACGAGCAGGTCCAGTTCCCTGGTCAGCGCGGCCGCGAGCTCGACGCGCCTGCGTTCCCCACCGGAGAGTTCGCCGATCCGGCGTTCCAGTCCGAGCGCGGCCACCCCCAGTTCCTCGAGCACCCCGCGGATGTGCGGATCGGCCGCCCATTCGTGCTCCGCGTCGAAACCGCGCGGATCGAGCACGACCTCGCGCACGGTCGCGGCCGGGTCGAGTGTGGTGCGCTGAGTGACCACGGCCGTGCGCAGGTCGCGGCCGTGGCTGACCCGGCCCTCGTCCGGCTCCGTGAGGCGCGCGACGACTTCGAGCAGCGTGGTCTTTCCCCCACCGTTGAGGCCGACGACGCCGATCCGGTCGGAGTCCCCGATCCCGAGCGAGACACCGTCGAGCAACGGCCGCACGCCGTAGCTTTTGTGCACTGCCTCGAGATTGACAAGGTTGACCATCTACCCGCGCTTTCCATCACTGGTTCGTTCGATACCGAAAGAAATTGTCCCATCCACGCCCCGGCCCGGTTCGCACGGCGATCCCCGCGCGGAGCAGTACGCAGTGCCTCGCCCGGGGTACCGTGTGCTGCGTCACTATCCGGGCTGGGGGATATCTTGACCGAAGTGGACACCGAGCCTGCGAGATACCGGGATGTACTCGGCAACCGGGAGTACCGGTCGCTGTGGCTCGCCGACCTGTTCTCCATCATCGGCTCGCAGTCCGGCCGGGTCGCGCTCGGCTATCTGGTGCTGCTGGAGACGAATTCCGCCGCGCTGACCGGACTGGCCTTCGGCATGACCTACGGCGGGGCACTGCTCGGCGGGATCCTGCTCTCCAGCCTCGCGGACCGGTTCCCGCGTCGTGCCGTGCTGATCCTGGCCGATCTCGTGCGCGCCGCGCTGATGGTCGTGGTCGCGATCCCCGGGGTGCCGATCTCCGCGTTGTGCGTGCTCGTCGGGCTGGTGTCCTTCGTCGAGGCACCGTTCAAGGCCGGGCAGATGGCCCTGATCGCGGATGTGCTCCCCGGCCGCGCCTACCTCACCGGACTCGCGGTGCGGTCGATGACCAATCAGACGGGCCAGATCGCGCTCTTCCCGCTCGTCGGGCTCGCCCTCACCGTGGTCGAGCCACGGCTGGTCCTGCTGTTCAACGCGGTCACCTTCGTCCTTTCCGGGCTGGTGACCTGGATCGGGGTGCGACCGCGGCCCACCCCGGGCATCGAGGACCGCAGCCACGAGGAAGGGTTCCTCCGTTCCGCGGTTTCCGGGGCACACACCCTGTTCGCCAACGGCGCCCGGCGGGCCCTGCTCGCGTTCGGCGTGCTCAGCGGCCTGTTCATCGTGTACGAGGGGCTGGCCGTGCCGTATGCGCGCGAGCTCAGCACGAACACGATCGCGCTCGGTATCCTGCTCGCGGCGGACCCGATCGGCGCGGTGCTCGGCTCGATCCTGTGGACCAAGCTGATCCGGCCGCACTGGCACGAACGGCTGCTCAGCCTGGTCGTGCTCGGCGCCGGAGCGCCGCTGTTGGTCAGCTTCGCCCATCCCGGCCTCGCGGTAGCCGCGATCAGCTTCCTCGTCGCGGGCGTGTGCGGCGCGGTGACCCTGCTGCAGGCCACGAACTCGCTGGTCGACCGGGTTTCCGCGGGCACGAGGGCGCAATCGCTCGGGCTGCTCAACGCGGGCATGAACACCGTGCAAGGCATCGGCCCGCTGCTCGGCGGAGTCATCGCCGACCGGCTGAGTACCGCCACGGCAGTCGGGATCATGGGTGCCGTGGGCATCCTGCTGGCAATACCGCCCATTCTCGCCTGGCAACGCGCCCAGGCGAGTGCGCGGACATGAATCGAACCGTCGGTTACGTGCGGTTACGCATCGTGCTGCGCCTCCTCCGACGTCTACCCGGGTACTCACGTCGATCGCCTGTCCCGGCTATGGTAGGCAGACCCGATTGGCCATGCCAATGCCCAAGGTTGCGAGTATGACCACTCCTACCTCGCAGGCCGAGCCCGAAGAACCCGGATCCACCCGGATCGGTTTCGATCCCCGCCGGTGGACCTGCTGGCAGTGGCCGCTCGCCTGGCGGTGGTACACGGCGGCCGCGATAGCCGGGGTCCTCGTCGTGACCGTGCTCAGCGCGCTGCAGGCCGATCCGCACAGCACGAACTGGGCGGTCTTCGGGATCATCCTCGTGCTCGGCATCGCACAGGCCGAACTGTCCCGTGGGGTCGAGCGCTCCCGGCGCAGCCTCAGCGGGCAGACCCACATCGACTTCCTCGCCGTCTGGGTCGTGCCCGCCGCCCTGTTGCTGCCGGTCTACCTGATCACGGTCATCTTCGGTGTCCTCTATCTGCACCTGTGGTTCCGCAGCTGGCGGCCCGCGAAGACCGCGCCGCTGGCCCGCATCGTCTCCGGCGCCTGCCTCGGGCTGCTCGCCTGCTCGGCAGCGCACCTGGTCAGCGAGTACCTGCTCGCCGCGCAGCCGATCGGCGAGGTCTCCGCCGAACGGCTGGGCAGCGCGATCCTGGTCGCCGCCGCGGTGTTCGAGCTGATCGACGCGGTCGCGATGGCGATCTCGATCAAGCTGCGGGACCGCGAGGGGCGCGGGTTCACCGCGCTGTTCGGTTCCGCGGACGACAACCTGCTCGAGGCGACGACCCTGTGCCTGAGCGTGCTCGCCGCCTTCGTGCTCGCGCTGTTCCCGTTCGCCGCGGTGATCGTGCTGGTGCCGACCGCCACACTGCACCGCACGGTGCTGACCAAGCAGCTGGAGAAGGCGGCCTCCACCGACGGGAAGACCGGGCTGGCGAACGCGGCCGCCTGGAACATGGCCGCGGAACGGACCTTCGCCCTCGCCAGGCGCAATCAGCTGCAGGTCGGCCTGCTGATGATCGACCTGGACTTCTTCAAACGGGTCAACGACGACTACGGGCACTACGCGGGCGACGATGTGCTCGGCGCGATCGGCACGATGTTGCGCACCGAGGTCCGGACCTTCGATCTGGCCGGCCGGTTCGGCGGGGAGGAGTTCGCGGTGCTGCTGCCCGCCGCCGATCTGCGGGAGGCCATGGCGACGGCCGAACGCATCCGGGTCCGGGTCACCGAACTGGCGGTGGCCAGCGAGAACACCGCGGGGGAACCGGTCACGATCGACTCACTGACGGCCTCGGTCGGGGTCGCGATGTACCCGCTGCACGGCCAGAAGGTACGCGACTGCCTGCGCGTCGCCGACCAGCACGTCTACACGGCGAAATGCCAGGGGCGCAATCGCGTGGTCGGCTTCGAACACGGTGAGGGCAGCATCTCCGCGCTCTGAGAAATCCGCCCTGGGAAATCTCGGCTTTCGGAGAGCTCAGGCGTGCACCTCGGGCGGGGTCGGCCGCGGTGTCTCGTCCCCGCCGACCAGCCGCGCACCCGGAACCGGGCCGGAGGCCACCCGGACACCCGCGCAGGTCCCGGTCGCGGCCAGCTCGGTGGCGACCTGACCGGCCGCCTGCTCGCCCGAGCAGAGAAACGCGCAGGAGGGGCCGGATCCGGAGACGATCCCGGCCAGCGCCCCCGCGTCCACCCCGGCGCGCAGGGTCCGGCGCAGACCGGGCCGCATCGAGACGGCCGCCGCCTGCAGGTCGTTGCCCAGCAGCAGGGCGAGCTGGCGTGGATCCCCGCTGGCGAGCGCTTCGAGCATGGGTTCCACATCGCCGAGCCGGTTGAGCTTCCCCGCGGCACGCAGGCGGTCGAGCTCGCCGTACACCTGCGGGGTGCCGAGCCCTTCGGCGGCCACCGCGATCACCCAATGGAAGGTGTGCCTGGAAAGCACCGGCACCAGCTGGTCCCCGCGCCCGGTACCGAGCGCGGTCCCGCCGTGCAGCATGAACGGCACATCCGCACCCAGTCCGGCGGCGATCCCGGCCAGCTCATCGCGCCCGATCTCGAGCCGCCACATGGCCGCGAGTCCGAGCAGGGTGGCCGCGGCGTCCGCGCTCCCCCCGGCCATTCCACCGGCGACCGGGATTCCCTTGTCGATGAGCACCCGGATCCGCTCGGTGTCCTTGCCCGCGTACTCGGCGAGCGCGCATGCCGCCCGCCAGGCGAGATTGGAGCCGTCCGCGGGAACCTCGGCCGCGGCCTTGCCACGCACCTCGACCCCGGCCTCGTCCCCGATCGCGACGGTGACCTCATCGGTCAGCGAGAGCGCCTGGAACACGGTGCACAGGTCGTGGTAACCATCCGAACCAGGGTCGGCGACCGCGAGATGCAGGTTCACCTTCGCGGGAACGCGCACGGTCACCGGCGGTGGGACAACGGAAAGCACGTATCCCACCCTACCGGTCGCGCTGCGGCTAAGCGGCGAGCGCGGCCGGACCGCCCGCGATGTCACCGCGCACCACACCACCGTGCTCGGCGATCCAGTTCAGCGCGTGCCCGGCGTTCTCCCCGTCGACCCCGAGCAGGAACCGCGCGATCGGCGTGTCCCCGAAGCGAGTCAGTCCGCCGCCGACCGTGGCCAGGGTGACCCCGAACCTGCTGGCCGCCTCCGGGAGCAGCGCACCGACCGTGGCAAACCCGACGAGCACCACCTCGGCGAGCACATCGTGGCGTCGGGCGATCCCGCGCGGCTTGGTGATCTCCGGCAGTACGGCCTCGGCGAGCTCGCCCGTCGGATCGGCGGCCACCGCGAGCAGGCTGCCCTGCGCGACGAGCCGACCGGAGCGCAGCACGGCGAGGTCGTCGGCGACCCGGCGCACCGGGCCGGGATTGTCGGTGAGCAGCAGCACGGAGGTGCCGTACTCGGCGCGGGCCCGATCGAGCACGGTGAGCACGCCCGCGGTGCCCTGGGCGTCGGTGTCCGCGGTCGGCTCGTCCGCGATGAGCACGCCAGGCGATGTGGCGAGGGCCCGCGCGATCGCCACCCGGTTGCGCTGCCCATCGGTGAGCTGGTCGACGCCGTGCGCGGCGCGCTCGGAGAGGCCGATCAGGTCGAGCAGCTCGCCGACCTTGCGCTTGCGGTTCGGGCCGTCCACGCCCGCCTGCTCGAGCGGGAGGGCGATGTTGCCCGCGACGGTGCGCTGGCGCAGCAGGGAATCCTTGCCGGGCACCACGCCGACCTGGCGGCGGGCGTTGCGCAGCTCCCGCCCGCCGAGGGTGCGCAGATCGGTGCCGTCGATGCGCACGGCCCCGCGGTCCGGGCGCTCCGCACCGGCGACGACCTTGGCCAGGGTGGACTTGCCGGAACCGGAGGTCCCGAGCACGCCGTAGACCGAGCCCGGCTGCACGTCCAGGTTCACGTCATCGAGGGCGAGCACGCGATTACCGTTGGTACTGAAAGATTTGGTCAGATGTTCTACTGTGATCACGGGTGAGCTCCACGTCATGGCGCGCAGAAGCGCCGAGAGGGAAAGTTTCAGGCTGGGAAACTCACGCGTGGCGACAGCCGCTGGCCGTCCGGCGGCACTGATCGACTACCCGGCGCTCGGTGAACCGCCAGTCCGGGGCCTGTTCTCGAAGGTGCATCATGTCCCTCCATCGGTCCTGGCGGAAGCACCTGCCGGTGACCGGTGGTTGCTGCGGCGTCGACGAGCCAGGTCTCTCGGCCGCTCGGGATGGAATAACCGTCTAAAAGTGAACACCGAAACGGTGGCCGAGCACAAGCCCCCGACCGTTCCGAGTCCGACACATCACAGTTGGGAATAACCGGCGTCCGCGCGCTGTTGCGAGACCAATTCGGCGAATTGCGCGACAGTGAGCGCCTCCCCGCGGGTCGAGGGCTCGATTCCCGCGGCGCGCAGCAGCCGTTCGGCCTCGGCCGCGGAACCCGCCCAGCCGGCGAGCGCGGCACGCAGGGTCTTGCGGCGCTGCGCGAACGCGGCGTCCACGGCGGCGAACACCGGCTCACGCGGCAGCTCCGCGGGCGGATCGGTGCGGCGCAGCCGCACGAGTTTGGAGTCCACGTTTGGCACCGGCCAGAACACCGAGCGCGGCACCGATCCGGCCGGAACAGCCCGCGCGTGCCAGGCGATCTTGACGCTGGGCACCCCGTACTCGCGCGAGCCGGGCCCGGCCACCATCCGGTCGGCGACCTCGGCCTGCACCATCACCAGCGCGGTGCGCACGCTCGGCAGTTCGGCGAGCAGGTGCAGCACCACCGGGACCGCGATGTTGTAGGGCAGGTTCGCCACCAGCGCGGTCGGCGCGGCGGGCAGCTCGGCCGCGGTCAGCCGCAGCGCATCGCGATGCAGCACCTGCGCCCGCCCGGCGTGTTCGGGTGCGTGCTCCGCGATCGTGGCAGGCAGCCGGTTCGCCAGCGTCTCGTCCACCTCGACCGCGATCACTTCCGCCGCGGCGGGCAACAGCGCCAGGGTGAGCGAGCCCAGACCGGGGCCGACCTCGAGCACCACGTCCCCGGGTTCGAGCTCCGCACCGGCCACGATGCGGCGCACGGTGTTCGGGTCGTGCACGAAGTTCTGCCCGAGGCGTTTGGTCGGCCGCACCCCGAGTTCCTCGGCGAGCGCGCGGATCTCGGCTGGACCTAACAGTTCGGGCACCCGGCAATGGTACGGCGTGCTCAGCCGACCCTTCCCTCAGCCGCCCGGCCGTTCCGGAGCGGAGTGCGCGCGCAGTGGCGGTGGCTCGCCGTCGTAGCAGCTGATCTCGACCATCGCGTGCTGCCCGGTGCACGCCTGGGCGAGGGTGGAACTCGGCCGGTCCGCGGTGAGCACATTGGGGTTGCCGTGCCCGCAGAAGGCGGGATCCTCCGGATCGGGGTCGTACCAGGCACCGGTGGACAGCTGCACCACACCCGGGGCCACATCCTCGCTGAGCACCAGCCCGGCAAGGCAGCGCCCGCGCGCATTGTGCAGCAGAACCGGCGCACCCTCGCGCAGCCGCCGTGCCTCGGCATCGGCGGGATGCATGCGGACCGGTTCACGGTCGGCGACCTTGGCCGAGCGGCTGTGCTCGCCGACATCGAGCTGGCTGTGCAAGCGGGTGCGCGGCTGATTGGCGATCAGGTGCAGCGGATAGCCGCTGTGCCACTCCTCGGGTTCGAACCACATCGGATGGCCCTGGCAGTCCGGGTACCCGAATCCCGCGATGGTCTCCGAGTAGATCTCGATCCGCCCGCTCGGGGTGCGCAAGGGGTTTCGCCGCGGATCGGCCCGGAAATCGGCCAGCAACACCCGCTCCGGTTCGTAGAGCGGCACCTCGATCGGATCACCGGACCAGAACTCGTCGAAACCGGGGAGCTCGTGCCCCAGGGTGGCCAGCCGATCCCGCCAGTCCTGGTAGAGATGCCGCAGCCACTCGCCCGCGGTGCGCCCCTCGGTGAACCGCTCGGCCACCCCGAGCCTTCCGGCGAGCTCGGCGAACACCGTGTAGTCGTCCTTGGCTTGTCCCGCCGGTTCGGTGAGGGCGGGCATCGGGAACAGTGTCGGATCGTTGCCCCCTGATCCGTAGTCGTCCCGCTCGATCGCCATGGTGGTCGGCAGCACGATGTCGGCGTGCCGGGCGCTCGCGGTCCAGAACGGATCGTGCACCACGACCGTGTCCGGCCGGGCGAAGGCCCGCCGCAACCGCGCCAGGTCCTGGTGGTGGTGAAACGGGTTGCCGCCCGCCCAGTAGACGAGCCGGATGTCGGGGTACTCGCGGTGTTGCCCATCGAACTCGTAACGCTGTCCGGGATGCAACAGCATGTCCGCGATACGCGCGACCGGAATCGAGTCCTCGACCGGATTCTGTCCCTGGCCCAGCCGCGGAGCCGAGGCCACCGTCGGCGGTTTGCCGACATCCCCGGAGGATCCGTACCCGTGCCCGAATCCACCGCCGGGGAGACCGAACTGGCCAAGCATCGCGGCGAGCACGATACCCATCCACACCGGCTGTTCGCCGTACTGCTGGCGCTGCAGCGACCAGCTCACGTTGATCAGGGTGCGCGAGGCGGCCATCTCCCGCGCCAGTGACCGGATCCGCTCGGCCGGTATCCCCGTGATGCGTTCCGCCCATTCCGGGGTCTTGTCCGCCAGGTAGGGGGCGAACCGTTCGTAGCCGACCGTGCAGCGCGCCAGGAACTCCCGGTCGCACAGGTCTTCGGCCTCGAGCACGTGGGCGATACCGAGCATCAGCGCGGTGTCGCTGCCCGGTTTCGGCGCCAGCCATTCCGCGCCGAGCGTGCCGAAAGTGTCGTCGCGCAGCGGGCTGACGGACACGAAGCGGCAGCCGCGATCATGCGCGGCCGAGAGCCAGGAACCGAGCTCGTGGCGCCCGATCCCGCCCGGGGCCACGGCCGAGTTCTTCGGCGAGAGCCCGCCGAACGCGACGAACAGTTCGGTGTGCCTGGCGAGCACCGAGGCCGAGGTGCCGGAGAGCAGATTGCCGATGCTGCCGAGCACCCGCGGCACGAGCACCCCGGAGGCCCCGAAGCTGTAGTTCTGCTCCGAACGGACGTAACCGCCGAGCGTGTTCAGGAACCGGTGCACCTGGGACTGTGCATGGTGGAACCGGCCCGCGCTGCTCCAGCCGTACGAACCGCCGTACACCGCGCCCGGGCCGTGTTCGGAGTAGACGCGGCGCAGTTCCCCGGCGAGCAGGTCCAGTGCCGTCCGCCAGGAGACCGGGACGAACTCCTCGCCACCGCGTTCGGCGGGCCCTGGACCACCGTCGAGCCAGCCCTTGCGGATGTGCGGCCGGTCGATGCGTGCCGGATGGTGCTGCGCCGAGGCGATATTGCCGAGGATCGGGTTCGGGGCGGGATCACCGCGCCACGGCCGCACCGCGGTCAGCCGTTTGCCATCGCTCTCGGCTTCGAACGCACCCCAGTGCGCCAGCTGTATGGTCACCGTCACCTCCGCGAACGCCGTACCATCTCGCCATGTTGACGGTACAGGTCACCGAGACGATCGACTGCGCTCCGGACGAACTGCTCACGTTCGTGACGGACATCGAACGCTACGCGGAGATCGACCGGAAGATCCGGCCGGTGCACTGGGTGCGCCGCGCGGGCGACTACACCGAATTCGGCTGCCGTGGTCACCTCGCGGGGATCCCGACACCCAAGGTGGTGCAGTGGATGCGGCTGACTCCCGGGCAGCGGGTGGACATCGGCCTCGCCGGGCCGCCACGCAACCGGCTGACCCGGATGCTCGCCGAGTTCACCGCGAGCTTCGAGGTCACCGCGACCGAGGCCGGGCGCACCCGGCTGGTGCGCACCCTGAACTTCACCTTCTGGCCGCCACTGCGCCGGATAGCCGAACCGCTGCTCCGCGAGCGCCTCACCGCCGAAGTACACGAGGAGGTGGCGCTGGCGAAGCAGCGGCTGGAGGGCTGATCTTCGACTGCCGGGCTCAGTCCATGCCGAGCTTGCCCGCGCACTCCCAGGGCTGCAGGCCGCGGGCGGCCTTGACCTTGTTGGCAATGTCGATCTGCTGCGCCTTGCTGGCCTGGTCCGCGCGCGGGGCGTACTTGCCGCCGCCATTGGACTGCCAGGTCGGGGTGTTGAACTGCAGACCGCCGTAGTAGCCGTTGCCGGTATCCGCCGACCAGTTGCCGCTGGACTCGCACTGCGCGATCTGATCCCACAGCGCGCCGTTGCTGACCGAGGGCTCGGGCTTCTTCTTGGAGCCGACGTGGATGACCTTCGGCTTGGCATCACTGACCTTCTTGACGCCAAGCTGTTCCCGCTTGGTCTCCTTGCCGTTCACATCGGTGATCCGGTAGGTGACGATCTGCTTGCCGGGAGTCCCGGGATCGGTGACCTTCTGCTCGCCCTCGTACATCGAGTCGTCGTCGACCTTCTGCACCGGCGGGTCGATGTCCTCGTTCTGGTTGATGACCTTGACACCCGAGCGGGAGATCATCACCTGCGCGCCGTTGGCCAGCTTCACGTCGGCGCCGGGGCTGACGGTGTCCTTCGGGCCGAGCGGCAGGTTCAGCGACTTGAGCAGCTCGCCGACGGTCACCGCGTGGGTGTCCACCATCCGCGGCTTGTTCGCGCCGTCCAGGATCTGGATCGCCTTGAGGGTCTTGACCTCGATGTTCTGCCCACCGAGCGGGATCTGACTGTCCGGACGGGTCGAGATCCACGCGTTGCTGGTGTTGATCTGCAGATCCTGCAGCGCCTGGCCGACGTTCTCCGCGTGCACCCAATGCTGCTGCTGCACACCGTCCACGGTGACGCTGAGCTGGCGGCCGCGGTCGAGGGTGACCGTGCCACCGTCGGAGACCGAGGCGTTCGGTGAGGGGGAAAGCGTGTCGTGCGAACCCGCCTTGAGCCCTTCGCTCTCCAGCACGCCTTCCACGTTGTCCGCGAAGGTGTGCACGGTCTTCGTCTTGCCGTCCACGTTCAGGTTGACGGTCTTGTTCATCGTGGCCGCCGCGGCACCACCACCGGCCGCGGAGAGCAGCACGGCGCCGATCGTGGCGCGCAGGAACCGCTTGCGCCACGGGGAAAGGGCCGCGCGCGGTTCGGCCTTGCGCTCGCCTTCCTCGGCCTCGGGGTCCGCGGTGGACACTCCGGCGAGGGCGGCTTCGATCTCGGCCTCGGTCTGCTCGTCGATACGTGGCAGGAGCATCGTCTCGGCGTTGAGCAGGCCGACGAGCTCGTCCATGTCCAGATCGGACGCCGCGAGGAGATCGTTGGCGTCCTCTCCGAGGACCTCCATGACGTCCTCGGTGGTCACCGAGAACGGGGAACCGGAACCGGCCGGGGTGGCCTGCAGGTCACCGCGCCAGACGGTGGTCCATTCGCCGGAGATCTCTGTTTCACGGGGAGCGGGAAGCTTCGGGTTGCTGTCGAGCAGGAGCGTGCTGCGCCTGCGGCTCGCGGTCACCGGATCCTTACCTCCGAAAGGCTTTCACGCGGCATCGCCGACAGACATGAGGTATGGCAACAGTGCTGCCTACTCATGCGCTGCATGCGACCTACGCGAATACTCGTTCGTTGTGGTCCCGAGCCAGCGTCGTCCCCAACACCCAAATGAACTAGCGGTGTGAGCATTTCCCCGACGTACGCCGACGTGACTGCGGGTGAGACATCGATCAGCAGCAAAATTCGGGGTACTGCCGGTCTCTGCCTCGGTCACGGGACCGTAACGGGTCCACAGCGGCAATGCAAACACCCGGTTGGCATAACGTGTCGCCCGTCACAACGGCGGAAGTCCGTAGGCGTGTTCGGCATTGCCACGCACCGTGATCGCGAGTTCCGCCTCCCCGGCGCCCCGCAGCGCGGCGAGCCCGCGCAGCGTGTACGCCGCGCAGTACGGCTCGTTCGGCCTTCCACGGTAAGGATGCGGGGTCAGGAACGGTGCGTCGGTCTCGACGAGTAAAAGGTGCTCCGGCGCGATCCGGGCCGCCTCGTGCAATGCGGTCGCATTACGGAAGGTCACTGTTCCGGAGAAAGAAAGGAAATATCCGGCATCGGTTGCGCGCCGGGCAATATCCGCGTCCCCGGAAAAGCAATGCAGAATCACCGTATCGGGGGGCGTCCGATTCGCCAGGATTTCCAATACATCCTCGTGCGCGTCCCGATCGTGGATCATCAGCGGCTTACCGGTCCGCTTCGCGAGGTCTATATGCCATTCGAAGGCTTCGCGCTGCGCGTCCGCATCGGCAATCGGATGGTCGAGCCCGCCGACCGAGGGCCAGTAATAGTCCAGCCCGGTCTCCCCGATCGCCACCACTCGCGGATACCCCGCGAGCTCCTCCAGTACCGCCCGCTCCCGGTCACCGAACACCGCGGTACGGGTCGGATGCAGGGCCACGGCCGCGTAGACCCGCTCATCGGCCTCCGCCGCCCTGGTCACCCAGCGCGCCGAATCCAGATCATCGGCGACCGTCACCACGCGCGCTATCCCGGCGGTGTTCGCCCGGTCCAGTACCTCGGTCATCTCGGCCGCGCACGCGTCCAGATGGGTGTGCGCATCGATGATCGGCTCGGCGAGCGGCTCCGGAACCGGTGGTGCTTCGCGGCTTTTCTCCTTACTCACGAAATCAGTATCCTGCGCGACCGCAGTATCCCGGCGCCGCCCCCGAACAGCACGGTGGCGCAGGCGAGCACGGCCGCGAGCCAGACGGGGAGCACCGGCAGCAGCAGGAGCAGGCAGACCAGGAAGGCCAGCGTCCACGGGATGCCGCCGAGTAGTCCGTGCACGAGCTCGACCGGTCCGCGGAGCCCGTCGGCGCGGTGGGTGAACACGAGCAGCACGGAGGCCAGCGCCGGGAAGGCGGCGAGCACTCCGGCGGCCCGCGCACCGAGCAGGACGGCGGCCAGGCCCAGCCCGAGCACCACGACGGTACTGATCACCGCGCGGGCGGGCAGTTCCCAGGCGGGCATGCGCGGCACGACGGACGGTGCCCGCCGCGCCCGCACGAACAGGAGCACGCCGAGGAACACGAGCACCGCGAGCAGCAGCGCGACCAGCGGACCGGGAGCGAGCAGGGTGAGCACGGCGGCTCCGGCCGCGCAGGCGAGGGTGGCCGCGGCCAGGGAGACCGGCCAGCCGAACCGCGCGGCGCACCGGAGGTAGACGGGATAGAAGACCAGCGCCGCGGGCATCCCGAGCAATACCCCGCGGGCCGCCGAGCAGGCCTGTCCGGGGCCCTGGGTCGCGGCGAGGATGAGCAGGAACGGTCCGGTGGTCAGCGGCAGCGCGGCGAGGCGGCCGCCGAGCAGGTGGCCCCAGCGGCGCTGGACGAACGAGACGAGCAACACGAGGGCCGGGGTGAGCAGGGCCTTGAGCACGATGTCCACGTGCTTCGATGTTGCCGGGGAACCGGCCGAATTTGGCTAGCGATCACCGGCTCAAATCGGGATTCGACCGAGATATCATCATTGAACTGGGAAGATCACCGAATTGTTCGCGAGGTCAGGATGGATTCAACCGACCGCAAGCTGATCGCCCTGCTGCTCGAGGACGCCCGGCTGACCTATCAGGAGCTGGCCAAGTCGGTGCGGATGTCGGCGAACACGGTCGCCGACCGGGTGCGCAGGCTGCGTGCCGCCGGGATCATCTCCGGCTATCACGCGAAGCTCGACCACACCCGGCTCGGCAGGCCACTGGTACTCGTCAGCGATCTGCGGCTGCGCGAGGGCTACGACAACGAGCGCTTCCACGAATCGGTGGCGAGCATCCCGCAGATCTTCGAGGCCTTCCGCACCACGGGCGAGTACGACTACCAGATCCGGGTCGCGTGCACGGGCACCGCAGAGTTCGAGCGGGTGATCGCCACACTCAAACGCGATCACGGGGTCCGCGAGGTGCGATCCCGGTTGTTACTCCGCGAGATCCCCCTGCCCGCGGCACGTGTCCTGGAGTCCTAGCCCGGGATGGGTGCGAAGTCCGGGCCGGTCTCGCCCAGTTTCGGGTCCAGCTTCGGGAACAGCGGCTTCGGTTTGCTCAGCGGGGTTCCCGGCTCGGGCGGGCTGGATGCCCAGTGCGCCTTCTCGCTTCCGTAGTCCCCGTGCAGGATCGGGTTGATCTGACCGGCGACGTCCAGATCCTCCACTTCGGACAGTTGCGGCTGCGCGGCCCAAGTCCCGGTCCCGCCGAGCAGTTCGTGCACTTTCTGCGCGGCGTGCGGCAGGAACGGGGTGAGCATGGTGTTGGCATCGGAGACCACGTGCAGCGCGGTGTTCAGCACGGTGTCCCGCCGGTCCGGATCGTCGCCCAGTTTCCACGGCTCCATGTCGGAGATGTAGCGGTTGCACGCGGTCACCACGCGCATGGCCTCGGTGGAGGCCGCGCGGAACCGGGAGTGCCGCAGATGCTCGCCCACGGTGTCGAAGGCCGCGCGGGACAAGGATTTCAATTCCTCATCGGCCTGCTGCGGGGCACGCGCGGCCGGTACCGAGCCCACGTTCTTGTAGGACAGCGAGACCGCGCGGTTGACCAGGTTGCCCCATTCGTTGGCGAGCTCGAAATTGCTGCGCCGGACGAATTCGTCCCAGGTGAAGTCGGCGTCCTGGTTCTCCGGCCCGGCCACCGCGATGTAGTAGCGCAGCAGGTCCGGCCCGAATTCACGTAGGAAGTCGTTCACGTAGATCACGGTTCCGCGGGAGGTGGAGAATTTGGAACCGCTCATGGTGAGGAATTCCGAGGAGACGATCTCGTCCGGCAGCCGCAGCTTCCCGTACGGCCCGGTGACCCCGCCACGATCGCCCTCGCCGTTGTGCCCGAGCAGCAACGCGGGCCAGATCTGGGCGTGGAAGGTGATGTTGTCCTTGCCCATGAAGTAGTAGCCGCGCGCGTCCTCGTTCAGCCAGAACCGCTGCCACGCGTCCGGGTCCCCGTTGCGGCGCGCCCATTCCACGCTCGCCGAGAAGTATCCGATCACCGCGTCGAACCACACGTAGAGTCGCTTCATCGGCTGATCGCGCCAGCCGTCGAGCGGAATGGGCACACCCCAGTCGAGATCGCGGGTCATCGCGCGGGGGCGCATGTCGTCGACCAGATTGCGCACGAACTTGAGCACGTTCGGCCGCCATTCGGTCTTCCCGGCGAGCCATTTCCCGAGCGTCTCGGTGAACGCGGTGAGGTCGAGGAACAGGTGCTCGGTCTCGACGAACTCCGGTTTCTCGCCGTTGACCCGGGAGCGCGGGTTGATCAGGTCGGTGGGGTCGAGCTGGTTACCGCAGTTGTCGCACTGATCGCCGCGCGCCCCGTCGTAACCGCAGATCGGGCAGGTGCCCTCGATGTAGCGGTCCGGAAGGGTGCGGCCGGTGGACGGGCTGACCGCGCCGGTCGTCGTCTTGGGCACGATGTACCCGTTGCGGTAGAGCGCGAGGAAGATGTCCTGGGTGACCTTGTAGTGGTTCCCGGTCGTGGTCCTGGTGAACAGGTCGTAGGACAGGCCGAGGCCGCGCAGGTCCTCGTGGATCTTCCAGGCGTACTTGTCCGCGGTCTCGCGCGGGCTCAGGCCCTCCGCCTCCGCCTGCACCTGCATCGGCGTCCCGTGCTCATCGGTGCCGGAGACCATCAGCACCGGGTGACCGGCCATGCGCATGTACCGGGAGAACACGTCGGAGGGGACGCCGAAACCGGAAACATGGCCGATGTGCCGCGGCCCGTTGGCGTACGGCCAGGCCACGGCGGTCAACACGGGATTCTGCATACGCACAGCCTACGAACCCCCGCCGAGCGCGCGCGAACCGGTTTCGGTCTCCCCGTCACTCGATCGGCCTGCGGCAGACGTAGCTCAGCGCGGGCGGCCAGTTGCGCCAGATCACCCGGGTGGTGATCACCTCTTCGAAGGTCTCGTCGAGCAGCCTGCGGAACCGCCGCGCGCTCGGCTGGGCGAGGGTGTTGTAGCAGGCCATAGTGGTGAACACGCCGTCTTCGGCGAGACAGCTCGCGGCCACTTCGAGCAGGCTGCGCTGCGTCGGCTCGGCGAAGTTCGACCAGGGCAGCGTGCTGACCACGGCGTCCGCGCCGGTCAGTCCGCGCTCGGCGAGCACGGTGGGCAGCTGGGCGGCGTCCGCGTGCGCCACATCCAGATCGGGAAGCACCGACTGCAGGTAGCGCACCATCCGCTCGTCCACCTCGACGGCGATGTGCTGCCCGTTTCCGTTCAGCCGCTCTCGCACGGCCCTGCTCACCGGACCGGTGCCCGGCCCGAGTTCCACGACCGCCAGATCTCCGCCCGAGGGCACCACCGAGGCCAGGCGCCGCGCGAGTCTGCTCCCCGTGGGCCCGATCCCGCCGATCACCGACGGGTTACGCAGTGCGGCAGCCAGAAATGCCTTGCCTGCCGAGCCCGGCCGGGCCTTGGGTTGCTGAAGCAAGTCGAGCATCGTCATGTACCCAGTTTCATCACAAACCCGGCGGCAGTCATTAGTGCGGGGGGCACTATTCCGGTAGAGCCAGCTCACCCTACCAAGCGTAATAAAGGCTGTGCGCTGGTAATTCGACTTGACGACGTGGCGATACTCGCAGCAGCAGTTACTCCTTCCGAGTTAGCTGCCGACTACCGATGGGGACCGAATGATCACCACACGCGGCCTAGCCCGCACTTTCACCAGCCGTAGCCGCTCCGGGCGCACCACCGTCGAAGCGGTGCGCGGGGTGGACATCGATGTCGCCGAGGGCGAACTGATCGGCTTTCTCGGCCCGAACGGCGCGGGGAAGACCACCACGTTGCGCATGCTGACCACCCTGCTCACCCCGACCGCGGGTGAGGCGACCGTCGCCGGATGCGATCTGCGCACCGATCCGCTCGGGGTGCGCAAGCGGATCGGCTATGTCTCCCAGTCCGGGGGCGCCACCGCCGAGGCCAAGGTCGGCGAGGAACTCGTGCTCCAGGGCCAGTTCTACCGGATGCCCGCGGCCAGGGCCCGGGCCCGCGCCGCCGAGCTGGTCGAGCAGCTCGATCTCCGCGGCCTCGACGACCGGCGCTGCCGCACCCTCTCCGGTGGACAGCGGCGCAGGCTGGACATCGCCATGGGGCTCATCCACGAGCCCAAGCTGGTCTTCCTGGACGAGCCGAGCACCGGGCTCGACCCGCAGAGCAGGGCGAACCTCTGGGACCACATCCGTAAGCTGCGCAACGAGCAGGGCGCGACGGTGTTCCTCACGACCCACTACCTGGACGAAGCGGACGCGCTCTCCGACCGGATCATCGTCATCGACAACGGCGCGATCGTCGCCGAGGGCACCCAGGACGAACTGAAGTCCCGGGTCGCCGGTGACGCGGTGCGGTTCACCGTGGACACCGAGCACGCCGCCCGCGCGGCCACGATTGCCGAGCGGCTCAACGGTGCCCGCGAGCTGTCCACCGCGGACGGCGAGGTGTTCCTGCGGGTGCCACGCGGCGATACCGCCATGCCCGAACTGCTGCGCGCGCTCGACGCCGAGCACATCACCATGACCGCGATGAGCGTGCAGCGGCCGACCCTGGACGACGTCTTCCTCACCTTCACCGGACGCAGCCTGCGCGAGGCCGAAGCGCCGGACACCGAGACCACGAAGGAGCACGCCGATGTTGCGTGACGCCGCACTCATGTTCAACCGGGACGCCAGACTGGGGCTGCGCAGTCCCGCCTGGATCGGCGTGTCCCTGATGCAGCCGCTGCTGTATCTGCTGTTCTTCGGACCGCTGATGGAGAGGATCGTGGCCAGCACCCCGGGATTCCCGCCGGGGAACGCCTGGCAGATCCTGGTTCCCGCGCTCGTGGTGCAACTCGGCCTTTTCGCGAGCTCCTTCGCCGGATTCGGGATCCTGGCCGACATTCGGACCGGCACGCTCGAACGGTTCCGGGTCACCCCCGCCTCCCGCGCGGGGCTGCTGCTCGGCAAGGTCGGGTACAACGTCGCCCAGCTGCTCGTGCAGGCCACCCTGATCATCGTGGTCGCGGTGCTGTTTTTCGGGCTGCGCGCCCCGTTCGGCGGGATCGTGCTCACCCTGGTGCTCGCCGCGTTCCTCGGTGCCACCCTCGCCTCGGCTTCGTACGCGCTGGCCTTGGTGATCCGCAACGAGCAGGCCTTCCCCGCCATGCTGCAGACCGTGCTGATGCCGCTTTTCCTGCTTTCCGGTGTGATGATTCCGATTACCACCGGGCTGGCCCCGAACTGGCTCTACATCATCTCGCGGATCAATCCGTTCTCCTATGTCATGGAGGCGGAGCGGGCCGCGTTCCGCGCCGCGACCGACGGACTGTTCACCGGAATCATCGTGCTCGCGGTACTCACCGTGCTCGCGGTCTGGTGGGGAACCCGCACCTTCCAAAAAGAAAATGCCTAGTTAGGGGTCATGGGCGGACTTGCTTGGCAGTGCCGGTGTACAGCCGGGTAAATGCGGCTTCGCCGCTGAGAAACGGGTTATGCGCGGGTTTTTGGTCGGGGTGGGAATTCGCCGCGCCGGGAAATGCGGACATTCCGCACTAATTCCACCCTTCCGAGCCGGGATGAAACCACCGATCGACCCCTTGCGCGATGCCTCCCGGTGTTCAATAGTCATCTCCGTTCATTCTCGGAGAGGACGCAGGCACATGCAGGGAAAAAATTCGCGATGCAGAGTTTCGCGCTCCGTGCGCAACTCGATCGCCGCGGTGACCGCGACGGCCATGTTCGCGAGCATGGCCGTCGCGGGCCAGGCCGCGGCCGCACCGCAATCGGGGAATGCCGGTGACGGCACCGAATCCGTTATCGTGATGTTACGCGATCAGCTGGCGCAGCAGCCGGCTACGCGTTCGGCCGAACGCCGTGGCGCGGCGGCCCAGTCGCAGAACACGATCCTCGGCAAACTGCTCGGGCCGAAGCCGCGCGATATCAAGCATTTCACGCTCGGCAACGCATTCGCCGCCACGGTGACCAAACAACAGGCCGCCGCGCTCGCCGCGAATCCGGCGGTCGCGAGCGTCACCAAGGACGCGAAGATCGCCGCACCGGAATCCGGGCCCGATTCCGCCGCGCGGCAATCCGGGAACACGGCGAAGACGCCCCCGGCCCGCACCCAGCCGGGGAATCAGGCCTGCCCAGAGGATCCGGGTAAACCGCTCGTCGAACCGGAGGCACTCGGTTCCATCAACGCGGCGACGAAACCGGACAGCGCCGATCAGCTCGCCTCGGGCAAAGGCGTCAAGGTCGGATTCCTCGCCGACAATATGAACCCGGACTACGCGGATTTCGTCCGCGCGGACGGCAGCAAGGTATTCGCCGACTACAAGGATTTCTCCGGCAGCGGACCGAACACCAAGGAAGCGGGCGCCGAGGCGTACGGGGACGCTTCCTCGATCGCCGCGCAGGGCCGGGTGGTGCACGACCTCTCCACCGTGGTGAACCAGAAACACCCGCTGCCCAAGGGATGCAACGTGGTGGTGCGCGGAGTGTCCCCGGGGGCGAGCCTCGTCGGGCTGAACGTGTTCGGCAACGGATCGACGGATTCGGCGATCCTGCAGGCGATCGACTACGCGGTGACCGTCGATCACGTCGACGTGCTCAACGAATCGCTCGGTTCGAACCCGTATCCGGACGCGGGCACCCGCAACATGGTCAAGGTGTTCAACGACAACGCGGTGCGCGCGGGCGTGACCGTGACCGCATCGAGCGGGGACGCGGGGATCACCGGGACGATCGGCTCCCCCGCCGCGGACGATCCCGGTGTCATCGCGGTCGGCGCCACGACCGACAACCGGCTCTACGCGCAGACCGGCTACGCGGCTTTCGGGTTCTCCAACGGGAAATGGGTCAACGACAACATTTCCGCGCTGTCCTCCTCCGGATTCACCACGAACGGGCGCACCATCGACCTCGTCGCGCCCGGCGAGGGGAACTGGGCCGACTGCGAACCCTCCTACGCGGAGTGCCAGAACTTCCAGTCCCCACCGAAAGGCGCGGATCTGCAATCCTTCGGCGGGACAAGCGAATCCGCTCCGCTCACTGCCGGAGTGGCCGCGCTGGTCATCCAGTCCTATCGGGACACACACGGTGGAGCGAGCCCGAATCCGGCACAGGTGAAGCGGTTCATCACCTCCAGCACCAAGGATCTCGGGCTGCCTTCGGACGAGCAGGGCACCGGACTACTGGACGCGCGGGCCGCGGTGCAGGCCGCACGTGGTGACTCGGCGAGCCTGGCGGTCAACACCGACCAGCTCGATCTGCAGGGCAAACCGGGAAGTACCAAGCAGGGCACGATGACGGTCACCAACAACGGCTCGAAGCCACAGACCGTCGCGCTCGGCACCCGGGATTTCGCCGAACAATCCGGAAACACCATCCAGGACACCTTCGACGCCAAGCACGGCGAACCATTCGCCAACTTCGACGGTTCGGCGTGGACGGCGAAAAAGATCCGGTTCGACGTACCCCAGGGCGCCGACCGGCTGATGACCCAGCTGACCTGGCAGGGCGGAGCGCACAAGGTGATCCGGATGTCGCTGCTCGGCCCGGACGGCACCTTCGTGGCGAACTCCCGCCCGCAGGGCGGTGAGCAGAGCGCGGACTACGCCAATGTGGACGTGCGCAAACCGGCGGCCGGGAAGTGGACCGCGGTGCTCTACTCCGCCGCGGACGGGGCGGGCAGCTACACCGGCCCGGTCAAACTGCACACCAGCACCCAGCGAGCCGTGCCGCACGGCCAGGTCTCCACTCCGCTGCTGCATCTCGCACCGGGCCAGAGCGCCCCGGTGAATGTGCGGATGCCGATCCCGGTCGACAGCGGGGACACCAGTGCCGCGGTGACCATCGGCAGCGCCGGCGGGCACCAGAGTTCGGTCCCGGTCGTCCTGCGCAGCCTGGTGACCGACGGGTTCTCCGGCACGATCACCGGCGGCAACGCGCGGGCCTCCTCACCGGGCCAGACGTTCAGCTACGGCTTCGACGTGCCCGCGGGCAAACGGGACCTCGACGTCTCGCTCCAGCTGGCGAAGGACCCGGGTGACCTGGTCGACGGCATCCTCGTGGACCCGAACGGCGAGACCGCGGCCGTCAGCTCGAACAACGTGCCGACCGGCGACGGGAACTACAAGCAGGGCAAGGGAGTGCAGCTGTTCCACGCGAACCCGATACCCGGCCGTTGGAAGCTGATCGCCGTCGTGCAGAACCCGGTCAGCGGTAAGGACATCAGCCAGCGGTTCACCGGCAGGATCGGGTACGACAAACTGACCGCGAAGGCCGATGGACTGCCGGGCGGCAGCACGAAACTACCCGCCGGCAAGGCGGCGACAGCGACCGTGCACGTCACCAACCCGGGTGTCGCGCCGATCGCGGTCGGGCTGGACGCACGGGGCAACGACACGGCGACGCAGCAGGCGAACCCGGTCGCCGGACAGGGCGAGGTCGATCTGCCGCAACCGCCCGAGCAGGGGCCCGGCTATCTGGTGCCGCCGGACACCCGCGCGCTCACGGCCGTTTCCTCGGCGAGCGTGCCCGCGCAGCTGCAGGTGCAGAATCCGACCGCGGGCATCGAGCAGTTCGGTGATCTGGACGAGAGCAAGGCCGGTTCCACGGTCTCGTCCACCCGGATCGAGGAACCGACCGGCGGGCTCGGCATCGGGACCTGGCCGGTCTCGGTGCAGGAGATCGGGCCGTTCGGTGCCTCCGGGGCGGCCAAGGGGCACGCGAGCATCACCGCCTCGCTCGAGACGGCGAGCTTCGACCGGACGGTGACCTCCTCGACGGGTGACCCGTTCCTGCCTTCGGTGGATCCCGCGGCCAAGAAGGCCAGTCCGCTGGTGATCCAGCCGGGGCAGACCGCGGACATCGCGGTGACGATCAACCCGGGTAAGGCCGGCTCGCACGTGGCCGGGCACCTGAACCTGGTGACCGAACCCGGGGTCCCCGCCGGAACGGGCGGCATCCCGGGCGAGAGCACCGGTGAGGTGATCGCGACCCTGCCCTACTCGTACACGGCAGGCTGACCCGTTCGCAGCGCAAACCCCGGCGACTGAGTCAGTCGCCGGGGTTTTTGCTCGCTATCACCGCGTCGTAGAGGGTCTTCTTGGAGACCCCGTTGCGTTCGGCGACGGCCGCGGCCGCGGTCTTGGTGCGCTCCCCTTCGGCGATCAGGGCGAGCACTTCGGGAACCAGGTCCTCCGCGGCGGCCGGTTCCGGAGCGGCCGCCCCTTCGAGGACCACGGTGATCTCCCCGCGTACTCCTTCGGCCACCGCCCCGGCGAGCTCGGCGAGTCCGCCGCGCAGCACCTGCTCGTGGGTCTTGCTGAGTTCCCGGCAGACCGCGGCGCGCCGGTCCGCGCCGAGCACCTCGGCCGCATCGGCGAGGGTGGCGGCGAGCCGGTGCGGGGACTCGAAGAACACCACGGCGCGCCGTTCGGTGCGCAGTTCGTCCAGCCAGCTACGCCGCTGACCGGATTTGCGCGGGGCGAACCCTTCGAAGCAGAACCGTTCGCAGGGCAATCCGGAGACCGCGAGCGCCACGGTCACCGCCGATGGCCCCGGTACGCAGCTCACCCGCAGTCCGCGCTCGGCGCAGGCGGCGGCGAGGCGGAACCCCGGATCGGAGACCGAGGGCATGCCCGCATCGGTGACCACGACGACGAGCGAGCCGGACTCGATCGCCTCCACCAGCCCGGGCGTGCGGGCGGCCTCGACCGCGTCGTAGTAGGACACGATCCGCCCGCGCGGGGACACCGCGAGCACCGCGCACAGCGCACGCAACCTCCTGGTGTCCTCCGCGGCGACCACATCGGCGTTCTCGATCGCCTCGGTCAGCCGCGGCGACGCGTCCCGGGCGTCACCGAGTGGAGTCGCCGCGAGCAGCAGGCTGCCACCAGATCCATCACTCACGCCGCTCACTCTACGATGGTGCGCCGTGAGTACCCGCGTCCGCGAACCCAGGCTCGGCGTCGTCGCGGACGGCGCGGTCCCTCCGGTCGGCCCGCCGCCGGGGCTGTACGTGGCGAACCCGTTCGCCCGGCTGAATCAGCCGATGCCCACCGACCGGCTGCGCGGCTGGCTGGCCACGCTGACCCTCGCGGTGATCGCGGCGATCGTGCGGCTGCAGGATCTGGGTTCGCCGACCGAGGGCGGCGCACCGGTCTTCGACGAGAAGCACTACGTGCCCCAGGCCTGGCAGATGCTGCGCAACGGCGGGGTCGAGGACAATCCCGGCTACGAGCTGACCGTGCACCCGCCATTGGGCAAAGAGTTCATCGCGATCGGCGAATGGCTGTTCGGCTACAACGGGGTCGGCTGGCGGTTCGCCTCCGCGGTGGCCGGGGTGGCGATGGTCGTGCTGATCGTGCGGATCGCGCGCAGGCTGACCCGCTCCACTCTGCTGGGCTCGATCGCCGGGGTCCTGCTGATCTGCGACGGACTGTCCCATGTGCAGTCCCGGATGGGCATGCTGGACGTGTTCATGGCGACGCTGCTGCTCGGCGCGTTCGCCACCCTGATGGCCGACCGGGACCAGGTGCGCGACCGGCTGGCCACCGCGGCCGATCAGGGCTGGGCGACCGAGTCCCGGTTCGGCCCGCGGCTGGGGTTCCGCTGGTGGCGGTTCGCGACCGGGATCCTGATCGGGCTCGCCGCCGGAGTGAAGTGGGACGCCGCCTACTGGGCCGCCCTGTTCGGCATCCTGTGCATGCTCTACAGCGCCACCGCACGCCGCGCGGCCGGGGTGCAGCGCCCCTGGCTGGGTGCGCTCGCCCGGGATCTGGCCCCGGCACTGTGGGCGATGCTGGTGATCCCGGTGCTGGCCTATCTGGCCACCTGGTGGGGCTGGTTCGCCAGCGAAACGGGCATCGAGCGACATGTCGCGGGCGGCTACTCCTACAACGGCGAGGGCATCGGCGCGCATTCGAACTGGTGGTTCATCCCGGACGCCCTGCGCTCCCTGTGGTACTACAGCGGCAACGTGCTCGATTTCCACGTACACCTGACCACCAAATCGGCGGGCCAGCATCCCTGGGAGTCCAAACCGTGGAGCTGGCCGATGAGCCTGCGGCCGATGCTCTACTCCTACGACTCCGCGGCCACCGGCTGCGGCGCCCCCAAATGCGTCGCCGGGACCATGATCATCGGAACCCCGGCCATGTGGTGGCTCTCGCTGCCCACACTCGGCTGGGCCGTGTGGCGCACCATCGGCCGGTTCGACTGGCGCTACGCGACCGTGCTGATCACCTACCTTGCCGGTGTACTGCCGTGGATGATCGACGAATCCCGGCAGATGTTCTTCTTCTACATGACCCCGGTCGTGCCGTTCCTGGTGCTCGGGATCACCCTCGTACTCGGCGAGATCCTCGGCCGCGCCACCGCCGGCTACGAACGGCGCCGGACCGGACTGCTCGTCGTCGCCTGTTATGTCGGGCTCGTCGTGGCGAATTTCGTCTGGCTCTGGCCGATTCTCAACGGCGACTCGATCTCGGTCGAGCACTGGAACGCCGAAATGTGGCTGCCGTCCTGGAGGTGAGCCGCTCTCATCTCCGGGTGATCCCTGAACGCTCCCCCGATGCGAGCACGCGCGCGTCGTGGCACGGTGGCGAGTGGTTCACAGTGGAAGGAGTCCCATGCGCACGAAGATCGCGCTCACCGTCCTCGCCGCGGCCACGAGCGGAGTGCTCGCCGCCTGCTCCGGTGGCGGCCAGGCACCCGCCCAGGACAACGGGCACCAGCAGGAACCGGCCTCGCACACCGAATCCAGCGGCCCGGTGAACAAGACTCCGGTGGACAAGGACAAGGCGGGCAAGATCGCCACGGGTAAGTACGGCGGCCGCGTGCTCAACGTGGAATCCGATCACGCCAAGGGCAAACCGACCTGGGAGGTCGAGATCGCCGACAGCAGCAAGGGCCGCATCGAGGTCGACGTCGGCAAGCAGGATGGCGCGATTCTCGAGATGGAGTCGGACAACGACAGCTCCTAGGCCAGTGCGGCCGCTCTTGCATAGCAGCGAAGCCGCTTGTCACCCGGCTGACAGCTCGCGCTGCGGCGGAGGTTCCGCCACGCAAGCCGACTCGAGATAACTCCTAGGCCAGGGCGGCGCGGAGGCGGTCCTCTTCGACCGCCCAGTACCCGTGCTCCGCGCCGTCGATGAGGATCACCGGGACCCGGTCCCCGTACTCGGCGCGCAGTTCGGGATCGGTGTCCACATCGGTGACCGAATAGGGCACGCCGAGTTCACCGCAGATCCGCTCGATGTCCGTCTCGGCCCGTACGCAGGCCGGGCAATTCTCCCGACCCAACAGGGTCACTTCTTTCACAGCCTCAGCCGTCATGCCCGAAGCGTACGGCGGAACAGTTTGCCGGTCGGCGAGTGCGGGAGGGTATCGGCGAATTCGATCACGCTCGGCACCTTGAACCGGGCCAGCCGCGCGGTGCAGTGCGCGCGGATCTCCTCCTCGGTCAGCTCCCCCGCCAGGACGAGCACCGCCTTGACCGCCTCGCCGGTCCGCTCGTCGGGCACCCCGATGACGGCGGCCTCGCGCACCCCGGGCAGCGCGTCCAGCACCTCCTCGACCTCGTGCGGGAACACGTTGAATCCGTTCACGATGATCAGGTCGCCCTCGCGGTCGATCAGGTGCAGATCTCCCTCGGTGTCCAGGTAGCCGACGTCCCCGGTGACGAACCAGCCCTCGGCGTCCGGGCCGCGTTCCCCGTCCGGCCAGTACCCGGAGAACAGATTGTCCCCGCGTATCGCGATGCGCCCTTCGTCGTTGTCATCGCCGGACTCGTCCGGTTCCGGGAGTTCGCTTCCATCGTTGTCCACGAGTCTGAGCTCCACCCCGGGGATCGGCCTGCCGACCGAACCGGGTTTGGTCGCGCCGGACACCAGGGACCAGGTCACCACCGGACCGGCCTCGGTGAGCCCGTACCCCTCGTGCACCTCGAGCCCGGTCGCCTCCCGGATCCCGGTGAGCACGGCCTCGGGCAACGGTGCGGCCCCGGAGGTGAGCAGCCGCACCTGCGCGCAGGCCTTGGCCAGCCGTTCGGAGCCCCGTTCCAGCAGTGCGGCGTACATCGGCGGCACCCCGATCAGCGAGGTCACCTGACGGGTGCCGAGCACGTCGAGCACCTCGTCCGGATGGAACCCGTCGAGCAGCACCGCGCTCGCCCCGGCCGCCGCCACCTGGAACAGCGCGGCCGAGAGCCCGTAGATGTGGTGCAGCGGAAGGCAGAGCAGCAGCGTGTCCTGCGCGGTGACCGGGGCGGGCTCGATCCGCGCGCACTGTTCGACGTTGGCCAGCAGCGCCCGGTGGGACAGCCGCACCCCGTTCGGTCCCGCCGCGGTGCCCGAGGTGAAGCACAGCACCGCGATGTCCTCGTCCCCGGTCTCCGGGAGCGTGTCCGCCGGGTCGCCCGGGGTCAGTTCGGGGACTCCGGACACACCGATCCCGAACCGCGCTCCGGCGTCCGCGATGACAGCCTCTATCACCCGCGCGGGGGAATCTGGTGCCATCGGAACGACAATTCCACCGGCACGTAACACCCCGAACACCGCGAGGCAGGTCTCGACGCTCGTGGGCGCGCTGAGCACCACCCGGTCTCCCGGTTCGAGTCCCGCACCGAGATAACCGCGCGCGAGCCGATCCACCTCGGCATCCAGGCCTGCCCAGGTCAGCATCCGGTCCGTGCGCTGGTCGAGCAGCGCGGTCCCATCCGGCACCCGAGCGGCCGCCGAGCGAACGAGATCAGCGACATTGCGCGCCATCCACTGCCTCCTCATGCAGTACTGTCCGAAACACCATCCCGCCCCCACGTAACCGGAGGCGGACCCACAGCATGGCATTGTGTGATGCACCTCATCGTGAGTGGATCCACGCAGAACGGCAATAACTGGCGACCCGATCTGGCCACGGTGGCTACCCAGCAGTAACATTCGGACTGCTTTCGCAACATGAACCGCAGCGGGCACAGGGAGGTGCTTCCAGGTGGCACAAGGCACCGAGTCCACCGCACGGGTGCTGTACGCGGTACCCGACGGCCAGCCGGGCTGCGAGGAGAGCAAGCAGGAGAACAACTGGCGGCTCGTGGAGTGCGCCCAGGACGGCGATCAACATGCGTTCGGCCTGCTCTACGACCACTACGTCGACGTGGTGTTCCGCTATGTGCTCTTCCGGGTCAAGGACCGCGCCCTCGCCGAGGATGTCACGAGCGAAACCTTCCTGCGGGCGCTGCGCCGCATCGGAACCATCTCCTATCAGGGCCGCGATGTCGGCGCCTGGTTCATCACCATCGCCCGCAACCTGATCTTCGACCACGTCAAGTCCAGCCGTTACCGCCTCGAACTGGCCTCCGCCGACCCCTCGGATGCCGCACCGGTCGCCGAGATCACCAGATCCGGCCCGGACGACCAGGTCATCGCGGACGCCACCAACGACGAGCTGATGCGCTGCGTGGCGCGGCTCGGCGAGGACCAGCGGGAAGTGATCACCCTGCGCTTCCTCCAAGGGCTCTCGGTGGCCGAGACCGCCGAGGTGATGCAGCGCGGGGAGGGCGCGATCAAGGCCCTGCAGCACCGCGCGGTGCGCAGGCTCGCCGCGCTGATGCCGCGGGAACTGCGTTAGTCCCGTCTTCCGTCGTCCGCCGAACGGGTTGGCTTGCGCGCACGCCGTAACCCGGACCGGTTACCCATCGTTGCCCAGTTGTCGGAAAGGTACGCGAGAGCGGACGGGTGAACAGGGCGATGCGGCTAGGACCCGCGGCGGCGCACGAGCGCTTCGAGCACGCCGTCGAGGGAACCCCGGACCCGGAATTCGCCGCGGACGCCAGGATCGTCGCACGGCTGCGGGAGCGCGCGGAAACTGTCGTGCTGCCGACCGCGACCCGGGCCCGCATCGCGGTCGGCCTGCTCAGCGAACTCGGCCCCGCCACGCAGGCGCACCATCGTCCCGCCCCGGTACCGCGCGCAGGCGAGCACCGGCGTTCCCGGTTCGGCATCGCCCTGGCCGCCGCCTGCTGCCTGCTGCTGGTGTTCGGCGCGCTCGGGGTCATCGCCTCCCGGGACGCGCTGCCCGGTCAGCCGTTCTACGGACTCAAACGCGGGGTGGAGAACGCTTCGCTCGGGCTCACTCTCGATGCGAACGCCCAGGCGCGCAAGCGGCTCCACGTGGCGGCCCAACGCGTCCAGGACCTCGAGGCACTGCGCACGGAGCGGTCGGCGAGCCCGGCGAACTACCTCGACGCGCTGCAGGACTTCGACAGCGAATCGAGCGCGGCCGCGCGGGCGAGCATCCAGCTCGGCACCAACAGCGGCGGCAGCGCGCTGACCCAATTGCGCGACTGGGCGCGGACCCGCCAGCTTCAGCTGGACCGGCTGCGCCCGGGCATTCCGGCCCCGGCTCGCGCCCGGTTCGCCGAGTCGACCGCGATGTTGCAGGCGATCGCCGAGCGCACGACGGCACTGCGGGAACGGCTCGGCTGCGAGCGCATCACCTCCGGCCGCCAGGACCGGATCGGCATGCTCCCCGCCACGGGAAGCTGCTCGGACACCGCGGTGCGCGCGGCGGGCGGTTCGCGGTAGCACCGGCTCCGACAGCGCGGGTGCGCAATAGTGCGGGTTCGCAATAGTGCGGCGGTCCACTCACTCGGTGGCACCCATCGCTACCCTTGACCCGAGGACATGGGAGGCGCCGCGTGTCAGTACGTAATGCCAGCCGCTCGGAGACCGAGCGCCCTGCTCAGGAGACCGCAGCCGATCGTAGGGCGGCCATCGCGGGCGAGGCGTCCGCGCAGGCCGCGTCCACGGCCGCCGAGCAGGATCAGGCCGAGCGCGTCGAGGTTCCGCCCGATCTCACTGCGGCCGCGTTCTTCGACGTGGACAACACCATGATGATGGGCGCCTCGATCTTCCACTTCGCCCGCGGGCTGGCCGCGCGCAAGTACTTCACCTCCTCCGATCTGGCCGAGTTCGCCTGGCAACAGGTCAAGTACCGGATCATCGGCAAGGAGAGCACCGGCGGGATGGCCGCGGCCCGCGAGCACACCCTGTCCTTCGTGCAGGGCCGCAGCCTGGACAAGCTCGTCGAGCTCGGTGAGGAGATCTACGACGAGCTCATGGCGGACAAGATCTGGGCGGGCACCCGCGCGCTCGCCGATATGCACCTGCAGGCGGGCCAGCGGGTGTGGCTGGTCACCGCGACCCCGCAGGAGCTGGCGCAGATCATCGCGCGCAGGCTCGGGCTGACCGGAGCACTGGGCACGGTCGCCGAACACGAGAGCGGGGTGCTCACCGGACGGCTCGTCGGTGAGCTGTTGCACGGCAAGGCCAAGGCGCACGCGGTACGGGCGCTCGCCGCGCGGGAGGGTCTGGACCTGCGCCGGTGCACCGCCTACTCCGACTCGGCCAACGATGTGCCGATGCTCTCCGTCGTGGGCACCGCGGTCGCGGTCAACCCGGACAACGGACTGCGCGATATCGCCCGGCAGCGCGGCTGGGAGATCCGGGATTTCCGCACCGGGCGCAAGGCGGCCAAGATCGGGGTGCCCTCGGTGCTCGGCGCGGGCGCGGTCGCCGGTGCGCTCGCCGCGGGCATCGCCTACCGGCGCCGGGAACGCTCGGCCTGAACGATCATCCGGTGAACGGGTTGGCGCGTTCCTCGAGCATCTCGCGCAGGGTTCGCTGGATAGTGCCGCGCACCCGCTCGGCGAGGGCGAACCGGCAGCCGGGACCCGCCTCGATGGGTTCGCCGAAATCGATGCGCCACTTCGTCGGCAGCGGGATCGCGCCGAGCGGGCCGAGTATCGGGAAGGTCGGGGTGACCGGGAAATAGGGCAGCCCGAACAGCCTGGCCAGCGGCCACACCTCGGCCAGTTTCGGGTGCGCCTCCTCCGCGCCCGCGATCGAGACGGGGATGATCGGCACCCCGACCCGGGCCGCGACGTCCACGAATCCGCACCGCGCGAAGCGGCCCACGGTGTACCGCTCGGCGAACGGTTTCCCGAGTCCCGCGCTGCCTTCCGGCCAGGTGCCGACGAGCTCACCGCCGCGCAGCAAGCGTTCCGCGTCCGGACCGCAGGCCAGGGTCTGCCCCGCCTTGCGCGCGAGCACCCCGAGCACCGGGGTGCCGAACAGCAACCCGGAACCGAGCCCGCGCAGCCTGCGCCCGTTCTCGTACACCGCGACCTGAGTCATCGCCATGTCCCAGGGCAGCGTGCCGGAGTGGTTCGCGACCAGCAGCGCGCCACCATCCGCCGGGATCCGTTCCGCGCCGGTGACCTCCACCCGGAACCAGTGCTCGTACACCGCACGGGCGGCGGGCAGCAGCAGGGAATCGGTGAACTCGCGGTCGAAACCGAACTCGTCCACCTCGTAGTCACCGGCGAGGCGGCGATAACAGAACTCGGCGAACCGGGCGACAGGATGCGGTTCGCCGGTGCCCGGTTCCGGTGCCGGATCCGGATTCGCCCGTTGCGCGGGCACGTGCGGGGCGGGCGCGCTGCTGCGTTCGTGCAGCGCGACGGCGCGGGATTTCTCGCCCATGTTCTCCCTCGTGCTTCAGGTGCGTGCCGGTAGCGCGAGCCCGATCGCGCGCAGCGGCGCGGAGACCAGCTTGTCCGGATCGAGCAGGCGGCCGAGCCGGCGGCCGCGCACATAATCGTCGAATGCCTCGCGAGTGGTGAATTTCGGCCGGTAACCGAATTCGGTGCGCAGTTTCGTCGTGTCCACGACCCTGCCGAAATTCAGATAACGCAATTGTTCGGGTCCGAAGTCGACCAGTTTCGCACCGCGCACGAATTTCGAGACCGGCCCGATCACCTGTTCGGGAACCGGGAGGGCGACCCGGCCCGCGCGCTGGATCGCCTGCGCGAGCGTGAGCACCCCGTCCCCTGCGACATTGAACGTGCCCGGGATGTCGGTGAGCACCGCGCGCCGCAGCACCGCGAGCGCGTCCTCGGCGTGCAGCAGCTGCAGGCGCGCGTCGTAGCCGAAAACGGTCGGCACGACGGGAAGGGCGAAATACCGGGTGAGGACCGTGTCCACCCCGGGCCCCATCAGATTGGCGAATCGCAGCGTGGTGACGTCCACCTCGGGGCGCCGCCGGGAGAACCCGCGCAGGTACGCCTCCACCTCGGCATTGTCCTGGGCGTACCCCGAACGCGGCAGCGTCACATCCGCGGGCATCCCCTCGGAGTACACGGCATGATTGCGCGGCCCGGAACCGTAGACCGCGGCCGTGGACTTGATCACGAGTTTGCGTACGAGCGGGGCGCGCTGGCACGCCGCGAGCAATTGCATCGTGCCGATCACGTTCATTTCCTTGTGCAGCGGCCGCCCGCTCGGCCCCGGCGGATGCGCGGTCAGCGAGGCGTGCACCACCGTGTCCACCTTCGCCTCCAGCAGCACCTTCGCGATCAGCGGGGTGCGCACATCCGCGCGGATGTATTCCGCGCCGCCGAGCCGGGCGCGCAGCTGCGCGGTGGACAGCGCCGTGTCCACGCCGATGACCCTGTCGATCTCCGGCTGGGCAGCCAGCTGCGCCGCGAGGTGGCTCCCGAGGTAACCACTCGCGCCGGTGACGAGCACGGTCGACGGCATGAGCACCCCTCTTGGCGTCGTGGATCGAGGAAACTGCTCTCGATGCTACTCATTCCGGACACCGGAATGGGCTCTGGTAACCCGGCATTAACGCAGTTCACAGCTTCTTCTACGCCACATGTAACCCACTTGGGGCACAAACCGTCCACAATGGACACCGGAATCCGCTGCCGGGAAGAGGACACGAAAAAGCGGGGCCGCGAAATCTCGCGAACCCCGCCACGTGCCGCGCCCGGCGGTTACTTGCCGAGCTTGCGCCGCTGCACCCGAGTGCGCCGCAGGAGCTTGCGGTGCTTCTTCTTGGACATGCGCTTGCGGCGCTTCTTGATCACAGAGCCCATCGGGGGACCCGCCTTCCTCTCGCGGCCTTTCACTACTGACGGGGACCCCGGGCAGGATGTCGCCACAGGGTTGCTGTGCCAGTTCACAAAACTCGAATGGTCAGTCTAGTGGGACCCGCGAGGACAGCGACCGGCGGGGTAGCGAGGGCGCGAGCATGCGCGCACCCGGTACCCCGCCGACGCCGGTTACCCTACGTCGAAGTACGCGCCCCGCAGATAGTCGTGCACCTCCTGCTCCGGCACCCGGAACGACTTACCGACCCGTACGGCCGGCAACTCGCCCGAATGCACGAGGCGATACACCGTCATCTTGGAGACGCGCATCATCGCGGCCACCTCGGCGACCGTAAGAAACTGTACCTGACCTGCGGAAACACCGCCGGTCTCGCCAGCATCCTTCCGTTCCTGCGACGGCATACCTCACCGCGCCTTTCGACACGCGTCGCGCCGCACGGCTTCCCCACCGGCGGTATCGACACGCACGTGCTGTCCGCAAGCCTATCGGGACTTGTGGGGCTCATGCGACAGGTGGGCGAAAATTCAATACAACGATCCCGCCTACCCACTCCCCGAGTGATCGACACCTTCCTCGGGTGTGCCTGGTCAGGAACCGAGTTCCAGCGAACGGTCCCGGGCGGCCTCGATCGCGTCGATCAGCGCCGCCCGCACCCCGTGCCGTTCCAGTTCACGGATCGCCATGATCGTGGTGCCGCCCGGTGAGGTCACGGCCTCGCGCATCAGCACAGGGTGCTCCGCCTCTTCCGCGAGCATCTTCGCCGAGCCGACCGCCGCCTGCACGATGAGCTGGGTCGCCGTTGCCCGCGGGATGCCGAGCAGGATCCCCGCGTCGATCATCGCCTCGACCAGGTAGAAGAAGTAGGCGGGCCCGGAACCGGACAGCGCGGTCACCGCGTCCTGCTGTGTCTCGGGGACCCGCACCACCTCGCCGACCGAGCGCAGCATCTGCTCCACGCCGCCCAGGTGTTCCTCGGTGGCGTTCGGCCCGGCCGAGATCGCGCACATTCCCGCGCCGACCAGCATCGGTGTGTTCGGCATGACCCGGACCACCGGAGTGCCCTCCGGAAGCCGCTCGCTGAACTTGCTGGTCGGCAGGCCGGCGCAGAGCGAGACCACCAGCCGCAGCTCGCCCGCCCCACGCAGGTGCTCGGCCAGCTCGTCCAGCAGCGGGTCCACATCCTGGGGCTTCACCGCGACCACGAGGACCTCGGCCTCGCGCACCGCACCGGGCACATCCGTGGCCGTGATCCCGTACTGCTCGGTCAGCTCGTCACACCGTTTCGGGTAGCGCTCGGTGAACAGCAGTTCATCCGCGCTCCGACCGGACGAGAGCAGCCCGGAGAGCAGCGCCTCGCCGATCTTTCCCGCACCAAGTACCGCGATCTTCTCCATGCGCTTCAGCGTGCCATGCGGTATTCGGCCCCGGCGCCAGGGTTATCGGCACCGGGGTTTCGGGCACCGGGGTTTCAGCGCCGCCGCGCGAGCAGGGCGAGTTGGCGCGCCTGGCAGACCAGCCGGCCACGCGAGTCGATCACGGTCGCGTCCGCGTCGAACCAGTTCCCGGCCACGGTACGGCAGTTGCCCTGCACCCGCAGCCAGCCGGGCGCGGGCTCGGCCCGCAGCAGGGCGGTGAGCTGGACGGTCGGCGACCAGCCGATGTGGCCGAGGTTGAACGACAGCGGAGGCAGCATGTCCCCGGCGACCAGGGCGAAGAAGACGTCCGGGTGATCGTCCGGGGAGCGGAACCAGGCGCGGTACTCGAGCGGATCGCCCGGTTTGCGGTCGGTGAACACCGAGGCGTTGTGCCGCGCGAGCCGGGTGTCCATGTACCAGCCGATCTTGCTCGGCCCCTCGAACTCGGTGTTGAACTCGAGCGCGTCCGGCCCTGGCTCGGCGGGGAACTCCGGCAGTTCGGCCCAGGCGGGCTCCTCGTCGGGCAACCGGCCCGCGGTGACCGTTCCGGTGACCCGAACCGCGTCGCCCTGTTCGAGTGCGACCCCGATCGAGGAGACGGTGCTGCCCTGTTTGCGCACCTCGGTGCGCACCTGGGCGGGACCGGCCTCGGGCGGGCGGAGGAATTCGCCGGAGACGGCGAGCGGATCCCGGTCCCCACCGGCCGCGGCGAGTGCCGCCCTGGTGAGCACGGCCATGAGGTAACCGCCATGTGGCTTGTCCCCGACCGACCATTCGGCGGAGAGGTCGGCGGAGAACAGGCCCTCGCCCTCGGCGCGCACCTCGCTCGCCTTGTTCAGATCCATACCGTCACCGCTTCGAGAGCAGGGCGCGGCCGAAGAAGCCGACGTTCGCCGGGCGTTCCGCGAGTCTGCGCATGAGATAGCCGTACCACTGCTCGCCGTAGGGGACATAGACCCGCACGGTGTTGCCTCCGGCGCGTAGTTTGCGCTGTTCGTCCGGGCGGACCCCGTAGAGCATCTGGTATTCGAACCGGTCCGGGGGCCGGCCGTGGTGCTCCACCCGCTCACCGAGGATCGCCAGCAGCGCGGGGTCGTGGGTGGCGAACATCGGATAGCCCTCGCCGCCGAGCAGCACGTCGGCGCACCGGATGTAGTTGCGGGAGACCTCCTCCGCACTGGTGTAGGCCACGGTCGCGGGTTCGGCGTAGGCCCCTTTGCACAGCCGTACCCTCGCGCCCTGCTCGGCGAGCTGTTCGCAGTCCTCGAGGGTGCGTTTGAGGTAGGCCTGTACGACCACGCCGGTGGACGGCCATTTCTGGCGGAGCAGTACGAGCATGTTCAGCGTGTCGTCGGTGGTGGTGCGGTCCTCCATGTCGAGGGTGACCGCGGTTCCGACGGCCTCGGCGGCCTTGCAGATCCGGGAGACGGCCTTGTACGCGTAGAGCCGGTCGAACTTCGCACCGACCGCGGACAGTTTCACGCTGACCTCGGCGTTCGCGGCGAGTCCCTGGGCGCCGAGCTGTTCGAGCAGCGTGGTGTAGGCGGTGACGGTCCGCTCCGCGCGTTCGGTGTCGACGCTGTCCTCGCCGAGGTAGTCGAGGGTCACCAGGCGCCCGTCCCCGGTGATCTCCGTGGTGGCGCGGATGGCGCCCGCGGTGTTCTCCCCGGCGACGAACCGGGCGACGACATCCCGGGATACGGGTGCCGTGGCCACGGTGCGTTTGATGGTCTCGTTCCGCGCGGCGGCCAGGATGACAGAGCGCAGCGGGTTCATACCCAGACCTTACTGCTCGGCATCCGCACCGGTCGGCATCTCCCCGGTGACCACGAACACGGTCCGCCGCGCGACCGAGACGGCATGGTCGGCGAACCGCTCGTAGAACCGGGAAAGCAGGGTCACGTCGACGGCGGTGGCCACCCCGTGTGCCCAGTCCCGTTCCATGATCTTGGTGAACAGGTGCCGGTGCAGCTCGTCCACCTCGTCATCGGCCTCCTCGACCTCCTTGGCGAGCCCGACGTCGCTGGTGCGGATGACCTGTTCGACCCGCCGCGCCTGGGTGGCGCCGACCTCGCCCATCTTGGCGAAGTAGGGCCGGACCTCCGCGGGCACGACCTCGTCGGGGTGCCTGCGCCGGGCCGCGCCCGCGATGTGTTTGGCGAGATCGCCCATCCGCTCGAGGCTTTCCGCCGCGTACATGGCGGCGAGCACGGTGCGCAGCTCGCTGGCCACCGGGGCCTGGAGCGCGAGCAGGGCGTAGGCCTGTTCCTCGGCGTTGGTGCGCGCCTCGTCGACCTTCTGGTCGGCTCCGATCACCTGCTCGGCGAGGGCGAGGTCGGCATCCAGCAACGACTGGGTCGCCCTCTCCATCGCTTCGGCGACACTCGCGCACATTCCGGCGAGCAGATCCGCGAGCTCGCCCAACTGATCCCGATAAGCCTCACGCATGTTCCCAGCCTACGACCAGCGAGGTGCGCGCACGCGCAAGCACACATGAATCACGGATGAACTCGGCATGATCATCGGCAACCGGGGCGGTCACAGGATTCCACATGGTCGACTACCCGGACCTGTTTACCCTGTTCAGCGCCACCTTGTCCGCCCTGGATCCCCCAGCCGATCCCGCAGCCGAGCAACACGAGCGCCGAGACCGCGCCCGCGGTGACCTTGCCCGCGACCACGCTCTGCTCAGTGCGCCGCTGCTTCTTCTCCCGCAAGCGGGTCATCCGGGGCCGTTCGCGGTCCTCGGGGTCTTCCGCGTACTCCGCCTCGTCCAGGTCTTCCGCGTACCCGGCCTCGTCGAGCCCGTCCTCGGCGAGTTCCCCGGCGTCCTCGGGCTCCTCCTCGGCCAGGTCCTGCTCGTCCTCGAGTTCGGCCGGGTCGACCGGCTGCACCCCGACCTTGGTCGGGGTGAAGGTGAGGGCTTCCTCGAGCTCGTCGGCTTCGGAGACCCAGGGCAGGAAACGGGAGCGCTTGCTGCGCTTGCGCCGTTCCTCCTCGGCGAGTTCGTCGTGCACCGCGGAGAACCGGGCGAGGGTGTTGTCCATGGCGCGTAGCCGTTTGACGTCATCGCAGATCGGCTCGAGTTCGCTGGTGAGCACGTTCTGCTCGGTCTCGGGGATCGCGCGCGGTTTGGGCAGCGGGAGGGATTTGGGATCCGGTTTCCCGCCGTGCCGTGCCTTGGCGTCCTGGGCCGCGGCCGCGTGCGGCTGGGCCGCACGTGGCTGCGGCGGACGGGGCTGGGCCGCATGGGACTGGGCTGCCCGGTGCTGCGACTTCCGCGGTTCGGCGCGGGCGGGTTCGGGTACCGGTTCGGCCCGCACCGTGGGTTCGGCGGGCCGGTCCTGCCTCGGGATGGGGCGCCGGGGCCGGGCGGCGGTGTCCCTGGAGAGCAGTTCGGATACGTGCAGGCCACCGGAATCCTCGAGGGAACGACGTCGGCGACCGGTCGGGGCGGCCTTGTCCGTGCGGGAGCGCGGCTGCTCAGGCACCATTACTCCTTCCACACAGCACACGTCACGAACCTGGTGTCGCGCGGCCCCGACATACGCGTTCGTACCAGAGAGGGATCACTACGGCCTTGCATCGCTGAAGTCGCGATCCTACAACGAAACGCGCGCTACGCCAGCACGACAGGCTGAATGTGTAGCACACCATCGCAGCGGTTACTCCGCCCGGGTGACAAACCGCCCTCGTGATCCACCCAGCACCTTCGCGACCCCGCCATCGGAGTAGACGACGGCATTGCGTCCCGCGCGTTTCGCGGTGTAGAGCAGCCGGTCAGCGCTGCGCAGCTGGCGCTCGCTGTCCAGATCGGCCTGCGGGCCCTGGTGCCGGATCCCGATACTGACCGTGAGCCGCAGCCCCTCCGCGACCCGCGACCAGTCGTGCCTGGCGACCCGGGTCCGCGTGGCGTCGGTGTGCGCGATCGCGCTGTCCAGATCGGTGTCCGGGTAGACGAGCACGAACTCCTCGCCGCCGTACCGCGCGCAGAAGGCCCCTTCCGGCAGATCGCGCTGCAACAGCAGGACCACCTGCTGGAGCACGAGGTCGCCGATCCGGTGGCCGTAGGTGTCGTTGACCCGTTTGAACCAGTCGATGTCCACGAGCGCGACCGCGACCCCGTGTTCGCTCGAGCGCTGCTCATCGACCAGGTCGAGCAACCTGCTGTCCAGGTAGCGGCGGTTGTAGGTGTCGGTGAGCGAGTCCCGCATGCTCTGCTGCATGGCCTCGGCGTGCTCGCGGCGCAGCCGGGCGACCTCGATGCGCAGTTCCTCGGAGACCTCGGGCGCCTCGCGCGTCCCATCGCGCAGAATGTTCATGGCCATCCGCATATGCCGGTACGCGGACTCGTATTCGCCCCGTTCGGCGAGCAGTGCGGCGAGCGACTCGTGCAGTTCGGCCGCACCGGAACGGCGACGCGCTCTAGGGTGCCCGTGATCGGCAGCCGCACGCGACTCGAGCAGGCCCACGGGCTCACCTCCTCCTTACCGCGCCCGGGGAGAGCATCGACCCTTTCCGAAGGGACCTTGAGCGCGGGACACCGAATGGGTGCCCCTCACAGGTGCAATGATCATCACACCTTTGAAGTCTGATATCAGAGGTTCTGGCGAATTCCCTGGTTCTGGCCGTTTTCCGGGATTTGCTCACAGGGTCTTGCAGGGACCGAAACCGGAGATCCGCTCACCCTCGTCGACCACCCGCGCGTAGGAGATCTGGCTGGCGAGAACCGAGCCCGAGCGCTTCGCGGTGAACAGCACCGGGACCGCGTACACGGTTCCGGTGACGGGTTTCCCGCGCTCCGGGGACCAGCCGGGATCGGGCCGGGCGGCGGGCTCCGTGGGTTCCTCGGTGACCGTCAGGCCGGGATTCGCGCAGTACCGGTCGGCGAACTGGGCGACCTGAGTGCGCCGGAAGAACGTGTCCTGTGCCTGCGGCCCGCGTGCCGCGCTCGCGTTCAGCCCGGCGAAGTACGCGCCGATCCGGTCACGCGGCACCGACTCCTGCGGCGCGCCACCGCAGGCCGTGCCCGCGCACAGGACACCGGCCAGCACCAGGGCCTTGGCCGCTCGTGCCCTAGCCACCGGAGTGCATGTCCTCGACATCCGGGGTCTGCGCGTCACAGGGATCGTCGAGCCAGCCCTCGGGAAGGGCGACCTTGGCCGGTGAGCCCTGGCGCCCGCGCGGTCCCTCGGCCGCTGCCGGGAAGGGCGCGTCCCCGTCCAGCGCACCGAGCAGGTCCTCGAGCTCGGCGAGCCCGGAGATGAGCCCGAACCGCTGGCGCAGTTCCGAGCCGACCGGGAACCCCTTGAGGTACCAGGACATGTGCTTGCGCAGATCCCGCACCCCGCGGAACTCCGCCTCGTCCCCTGCGGTGCGGTAGTGCTCGACGAGCAGTTCGGCGTGCCGCAGCACCACCGAGGAGACGGTGCCCAGATCCGGCGGGTCCGGGATCGGCTGCCCGCTCAGGGTGGCCACGAGCTCACCGAACAGCCACGGCCGGCCGAGGCAGCCACGGCCGACCACGATCCCGTCGCAGCCGGTCTGGTCGACCATCTTCCAGGCGTCCTCGACGGCGAAGATGTCTCCGTTGCCGAGCACCGGGATGGTCTGGACCGCTTCCTTGAGCCGCGCGATCGCCGACCAGTCCGCCTGCCCGGAGTAGCGCTGGGCCGCGGTGCGCGCGTGCAGTGCCACCGCCCGCGCGCCCTCGGCCTCGGCGATCCGGCCCGCGTCCAGGTAGGTGATGTGCTCATCGTCGATGCCGATGCGGAACTTCACGGTGACCGGGATGTCGGCGCGCGCCGCCTCGGTGACCGCGGCGCGCACGATGCTCGCGAACAGGTTCCGTTTGTAGGGCAGCGCCGCCCCGCCGCCGCGCCGGGTCACTTTGGGCACCGGGCAGCCGAAGTTCATGTCGATGTGGTCGGCGAGGTTCTCGTCCACGATCATCGCGACGGCGCGGCGCATCGTCTCCGGGTCCACCCCGTAGAGCTGCAGCGAGCGCGGCGTCTCTTCCGGGCCGAAGGTGATCATGTGCATGGTGTGCGGGTCCCGCTCCACCAGCGCGCGGGTGGTGATCATCTCGCACACGTACAGCGCGCGGTCGCTGCCGTACTCCCGGCACAGGGTACGGAACGCGCGGTTGGTGATGCCCGCCATCGGGGCGAGCACGACCGGCGGATCCACCCGATAGCGGCCGATCTCGAGCGAGGGATTCACTGCTGACACGATTCAAGGCTAACCGCTTCGAGTTTTCCGCTCGGCGGCGTAGCCGCTTCAGCCCGGATCGCGGGCCATGAGGTCGCGGTCGCCCTCCCGGCGAAGGAGCACGCGGGCAGCTCCGTCGCGCACCGCGACCAGTGGCGGCCGGCCGATGAGGTTGTAGTTCGACTGCAGCGGTACGTGGTAGGCGCCGGTGCAGGCCACCGCGAGCAGGTCGCCCGCGCGGGTGTCCGCGGGCAGCGGGACCGCTTCGCCGAGCACGTCCCCGGATTCGCAGTGCCTTCCCGCGACGGTCAGCGGCACCGTGGCCGCCAGGGACCTCCTGCCGAGCAGCCGCATCCGGTACCGCGCCCCGTACAGGGCGGGGCGTGGGTTGTCCGACATGCCGCCGTCCACGATCACGGTGGAGCCTTTCACGGCGAGCACCCGGTACACGGTCACTCCGGCGCGGGCGACGATCGAGCGGCCGGGTTCGAGGATCAGCCGCGGGGTGGGCAGCTGGAACCGGTCGCATTCGTAGTGCAGTGCGATCCGCACCCGGTCGGCGAACCCGGTGAGGTCGAACTCCGATTCCTCCTCGGTGTAGGGCACCCGGAAGCCGCCGCCGATGTCGAGCACCGGGAGGCACACGCCGAACCGTTCGCGGATGTCGGCGAGCAGTCCCGCCATGAACCGCACCGCGGCCTCGTAACTGTCCACGCCGCACACTTGGGAGCCGATGTGACAGTGCAGGCCGAGCAGCTCCAGATTCGCCGACCGCAGCACCCGGTCCACGGCCTCGGCGGCCTCCCCGGAGCGCAGGTCGAAACCGAACTTCGCGCCCCGCACTCCGGTGGCGATGCTGCGATGGGTGTGCGCGTCCACATCCGGGGTCACCCGGACCAGCACCTGCTGTCCGGGCGCGGCGATCCCCTCGAGGGTGTCGAGCTCGTCGAAGGAGTCGAGCACGATCCGCGCACCGGGGCAGTGCACCGCCGCTTTCAGGTCCTCCTTGGTCTTCCCGTTGCCGTGCACCAGGATCCGGGAGCCGTCCACCCCGGCCGCGCGCACCAGGTGCAGTTCACCGGCCGAGCACACGTCGAAGGAGGCCCCTTCCTCGGCGAGCCAGCGCACGAGTCCCTTGCACAGCAAGGCTTTCCCGGCGTAGGCGAGCTCGGCCCCGGGCAGCGCGGCGCGGAACTCGCGCACCCGGGCGCGCACCTGAGCCTCGTCGAGCACGAGGCAGGGAGTGCCGTACCGGGCAGCGAGCCCGGCGAGGCCGAGGCCGCCGACGATCAGGTCGCCATGTTCATCGGCGGACGCGGCCGAGGGCCAGCAGGCGCCGTCGAATCGTTCGTGCAGCAGGTGCCCGAGCGAGGGCAGGATCTCCGTGATGGTCATGGCGCCAGTACACGCCCGCGCTACGGTGTCCACCCGGCGTGCGGACGGTTTCGTTACGCCCGGCCGGGTTGTTTTGACGCCGCGTTGACCCCGGCCGTCGCGCGGGTGCCCGCGGTCACAACCCGATGTTCAGGCAGGCGAGCCGCGCACCGGCCATTCCGGCGTGCCCCGCTCCGGTATGCGTGTGCGTTTCGTGGATGACGATGGACTTCGCCGCGCGGCCCGCGAAGCGCCAGTCGAGCGAGCTGGCCGCGAACCCGGTTCCGGTGGCGTCGGTGGTGAAGTCCAGCCAGACCTCGTTGCGTGGATTGGCGTAGGCGGGATCGACCGAGGGCTGCACGGGATCGGGCATGTTCTGGAAGTGCGGCCCCGCTGCCTCCCCGGTGGCACCGCACGCCCCGGTGTGCACATGGGCGCCGTAGGCACGATCCGGCACCAATCCGTGCACCCCGAACACGACCGTCGTGCCACCGGTTTCCGGAGCGAACCGGGCGGCCCCGGCGGACGAGCCGGGTGGCACGAGCTCGGGGTCATAGGTGCTGGCGGCCCGTCCCGGCGCGTACTCCCCGAAGACCCCGGCGGCGGCCGCGGTATCGGGCACGGGCTGCGCCGAGGCGAGCCCGGTCGTGCCGAAACCGGCCGCGATCAGAACGGCGACAAAAAGGATCTTCTTCCTATTTCGCGAACGCATGGACCATGCGTAGTGCTCGCGGCCGGGAAGCGCAAGTCATACCGTCTCGTCGACCCCGGCGATCCGTTCCTCGGCGAGCGCGCAAGTCTCCAGGATGGTCCTGGCCACCAGTCGCGGATCGTCGGGCATCGGGACGTGCCCGCAGTCGGGAAGGAGCACGTGGCGCGCGTTCGGCAGCCGTCGCGCCGCCCGCTCTGCCTGCCTCGGCGGCAGCACCCGGTCCTTGGCGCCCCAGGCGATGGTCACCGGGATGTCCGGGCTCTTGCCCTGCCAGGAGTAACGTTTGCCCGCTTCGATGGTCGGTGCGAACCCGGCGGCATCGCGCAGCGCGGCGACATCCCCGAGCGCGGTGGACCGGTCGATGCGTTCCGGGTGATTGTGCAGCACCCGCAGCAACTGGGACCGCACCGGCCCGGTGGCGAGCAGGGCACCGACCGCGGGCCGGGGCGCGCGGGCGCTGGCCCGGATCATTCGCAGGGTGGCGAGCGCGCGGGCGCGGTCCCGCCTCGTCCAGAACCCGGCCGGGGAGAGCGCGGTGGCCGAGGCGACCATGCCCTGAGCCGCGGCCTCCACGGCGAGCAGACCACCGAGCGAGTTCCCCGCGATGTGCGGGGCACGCACCCCGAGCAGGTCGAAGGTGGTGCGCAGCCGCCGCATCGCACCGGGGACGTCGTAGCCGCCGTGCCCGGGGAACTGCGGTGAGCGGCCGAAACCCGGCAGGTCGATCGCGATCACGTCGTGGTGCGCGGCGAGCTCGTCGAGCACCGGGCGCCATGCCTGCCAGCGGTGCCCGATTCCGTGCAGCAGCACCAGCGGCGTACCCGAACCGCGCCGTTCATAGTTGAGGCCGTATCCGTCCACGGTGACCAACCACCTCTCCGCCGTAGTTTACGCGAGAGTAGCAACGGCTGGATGGCCGTGACCAGGGTCAGCGTCCGCGCAGCCGTTCCACCACCGGCGCCAGGTGGTCGAGGGCGGCCGCGTTGACGGTGATGTAGGAGGTCCCGAACGCATCGCGGCGGCGCTGCAGCTCATCGGCGATCTCCGGAGTGCTCCCGCGCAGCATTGCCAGCGAATCGTGCGCGATCAGCTCCTCCGCGCTGGCCCCGACGAACTGCTCGACCATGGGCGGCACCTGCTCGCCGACCACGAAGATGTTCATGGCCAGCTCGAGGTCCCGGCCGCCCGCCGCCGCGCGCACCGTGTCCGCCATCGTGGCGACGTCCTCCCGGCTCGCCAGTGGCCGCGCCGCGAGCGTGACCGTGTCGGCCTTGGCCCCGGCCACGGCGAGCGCCTTCGGGCCACTCGCCGCCATGAGCACCGGGGTGCGCCGCTCGCTCTGGCTCGCCCGCAGCGTGTCGATGGCCTCGCCGACCAGCGCGAGCCTGCGCGCCCCGGACGGTTCCGGATAGCCGAGTTCCTCGGTCACCTGACGCAGCACATGCGGCGCCCCGGTGCCGATCCCCAGCTCGAACCGGTCCCCGGTGAGCATGCTGAGGCTGTCCGCCTCGTACGCGATCATCCTCGGGTGGCGCAGCGGGCTGGCCATGACGAAGGTGCCCACCCGCAGCCGCGTGGTCACCTCGGCCGCGATCGCCAGCGAGGACGAGACCGAGGGCAGTTGCAGTCCGTCCGGCATCAGCAGCGTGTCGTACCCCAGTTCTTCCACCTTGCGCGCCAGGTCCCGCCACGGCCCGCCCTGCTGCGGAGCGGCGACGACCCCGAACCTGAATGTGTGCTCAGCCATGAATGAAGATTAGATATCAAACGATGAGTCGTCAAATGTTTGGTGACGGGGACCCGCCGAGCGCCGATTCGCAGGCCGCGGCCGCGTGTAGGCAGTCCACGTCCGCGAACCGCCTGCCCACCAGCATCAGCCCGGCCGGGAGGCCGCCCACAAGGCCCGCGGGGACCGCGATCGGTGCCAGGGAACGTGGATCCGGCTCACCCGCGCCCGCGCGGAGGCGAGCACCCGGGTCGCGTCGAGCACCGCATCGTCCACCGGGGCCAGCCTCGCCGCCGTCGCCGGGAACGGGTTCACGCCCCCTGGACGAGCACGGGCCATGCCGGAGGGCGCGCGGACACCCGCTTCGTCCACCTCACGGATCCGGACGGCACCACCGTGGAACTGATCCAACCGGCCTGAGGAATCATTCCGCGGCACCCCTGATGTGGCGGGCGTGACGTTTCCGACTCACCCGGCCCCGGCTACCCTCACCCGGAGTCGCACAACCGAATATCGCGCGCGGCGGGGGAAGCCGGTGAGAGTCCGGCGCTGACCCGCAACCGTGAACGGCGATCGAGAACAGCCGTGAGCCGGGATGCCTGCCGCGCGTTATCGACCCCTGACTGTCGTGGTCTGCAGAGCGGGTCTCATGGCATACCTGCCCTGGGACGTCGCGTGATGTTCCAGGAGGTTCTCGTTGCTCACTCGACGGCGCTTGTTGTCCTCGGCCGCGGGTATGGCCGCCGGGCTGACGGTGGCCGGATGCGGAACGGGGGCCGGATCGAACCGGTTGCGTGTGGCGTTCGAGTCCGGTGGTTCGCGCGAGACCCTGGACCCGCTCGGCGCCACCAACTTCGTCGACCAGGCACGGGCGAAGGCACTGTTCGACACGCTGGTCACCTACGCCGACGACATGTCGGTGCGCCCGCGGCTGGCCGAGTCCTGGGAGAGCGACGACAGCGGCAGGCGGTGGCGGATCCGGCTGCGCCGTGCCCGGTTCCACGACAACCGCCCTATCGACCCCGCGGACGTGCTGTACAGCATGCGCCGGGTCGCCGATCCAAAGCTGGCCTCGGCATCCCGGCAGTACTTCGCGGGAGTGGATTTCCCGTCCTGCCGCCGGATTTCGCCGACCGAGCTCGAACTGGTGCTGCACAACCCGGATTTCGAGTTCCCTGCGGCGTGGGGTGCGCCCTCGACCGAGATCCTGCCGGAGGGGACGAAGGACTTCACCGCGCCGATCGGTTCCGGCCCGTTCCGCTTCGTCTCCTTCACTCCCGGCGGACAGGCGGTGTTCCGCCGTTGGCACGGGCACTGGGCGGGCGAGTCCGGGATCGAGGAACTGGAGTTCGTCCCGGTCCAGGACGAGTCGGCGCGGGCGAACGCGCTGCTTTCCGGCCAGGTCGACTACGCCCACGATGTCACCGCGACCACGGCCGCGCGGCTGACCGGGGATACGCGGGTACTCACCGCGCGGGGCACCACGATGCAGGCGGTCAACCTGCGGGTGAGCCGCCCGCCGTTCGACGATCCCCGGCTGGTGCAGGCGGTGTACTACGGCGTGGACCGCCAGGATCTGGTCCGGATCGCGCTCGCCGGGCACGGTTCGGTCGGCAATGACCTGTTCGACAAGGGCCAGCGCGGCTATGCGGCGGCCATCCCGCAGCGGCACCGGGATGTGGACCGGGCCCGTGCCCTGGTCCGGGAGGCGGGCGCGGAGGGGCTTCCTTCCCGATCGAGACGAGTTCCACGATCCCCGTCTTCGAGTCGGCGGCCACCCTGATCGCCCGCCAGCTCGGCGAGATCGGCCTGCGGGTGCGGCCCAACACCCGCGCGGCGAGCACCTATTTCGCGCAGACGAAGACCGAGGGCGTCGCCGCGCAGACCAGGACGGCGACCCTGCCGATCACGAGCTTCCTCTCCCAGCGGTTCCGCACCGGCGCCTCGATGAACGTCACCGGCTTCACCGATCCGCGCTACGACGCGCTGCTCGACCGCGCGGCGGCCACCCGGCCGGAACCGGACCGCCTCGGGTTGCTCGCCGAGGCGCAGCAGATCGTGCACGAGCACGGCGGGCTACTCGCCTGGGGATTCAGCAACTGGTACATCGGGGTTTCCCGGCGGGTGCACGGTGTCCGGGCCGCGCCGCCGAACTCGCACGCCTGGGCGCGGTTCGAATCGGCGCGGATCTCCTGAACCGGTGCGGTTCCTGCTGACCCGGTTCGCCGTCGCAGTCGGTCAGCTCGCCGTGGTGCTGCTCGCCGCATTCGGGCTCACCGCGCTGCTTCCCGGGGACGCGGCCGCGGTGATCGGCGGGGAGCGGGCGAGCGCGGAGGAACTGGCCGTGCTGCGTGATCAGCTCGGGCTGGACCGGCCGCTTCCCCAGCGGTTCGGCGACTGGCTCGGCGCCCTGTTCTCCGGCGACCTGGGCCGTTCGCTGGTCACCGGGGTTCCGGTGAGCACCGAACTCGCGCAGCGGTTCGCGAGCACCGCGATCCTCACCGGGCTGGCCATGGCCGTGCTGTTCCCGCTCGCCGCAGCGGTCGGGGTGACCAGCGGGCTGCGCGAGGGATCCCGGACCGACCGGCTGCTTTCCGCGGTCACCGTCGGGCTGCACGCGATCCCGGAATTCGTACTCGGCCTGCTGGTGGTCGCGGCCTTCTCCGTCTACACGGGACTGTTCCCGGCCACGACCGTCGGGGCGGACGGGATCGGTTTGCTCGCCCAGCCCGCGGTTCTGGTACTCCCGGTGACCGTGTTGCTCGGCGCCCAGCTCGGCGATCTCGCCCGCCAGGTGCGCATCGGGGTCGCGGCCCATTCGGGAAGCCCGAGTGCCCGGCATCTGCGGCTGCTCGGGCTCGACGAACGCACGGTGCTGCTGCGCCACGTGCTGCCGAACGCGCTCGCCCCGCTGATCCAGCAGTCGGCGCGCACGATCGAGGGCCTGTTCTCCGGGGCACTGGTGGTTGAGACGCTGTTCTCCGTGCGTGGCCTCGGCACCGGGTTCATCGAGGCGGTACAGAACCGGGATTTCCCTGCCGTGCAAGGGTATGTGCTCGTCTTCGCCATCCTGATCATCACGGTGAATCTGCTCGGCGATCTGCTCGCGCACCGCTTCACCCCACAGCGGGAGCGTGCGGCGTGCTGAGAATCCTGCTGCCGGCTATCCCGCTCGTGCTCGCCGTATTCGGCCCTCTCCTCCCGCTGAACGCGGCACCGGAGGCGGATCCGCTGCTGGGCCCGGAAAACGGGCACCCGCTCGGCACCGACGCGCTCGGCAGGGATGTGCTGGCGCTGGTGTTCTCCGGCGGCACCTCGGTGGCCGGGATGACCCTGGCCGCGCTGCTGCTCGCCTATCTCCTCGGGGTGCCGCTCGGCCTGTTCGCGGCGAGCAGGCGGCGCCGGGGTACGGACGAGGCGGTGCTGCGGGTGCTCGACATCCTGCTCGCCTTCCCCGGGCTGCTGGTGCTCATGGTGCTCGCGGCGGCTGGGCACCGGGAACCGGCAACCCTGATCGTGGCCGCCGCGGTGCTGCAACTGCCCGCGGTGACCCGGATCGTGCGGGCCGCCGCGCTCGCTCCCGGCTGCCGCACCGCGGTCGAGGCGATGTATCTGCAGGGGATGCCGTGGTGGCGGATCCAGTTCGGCTACGTCGCCCGCTCCGCGCTCGGCCCGGTCGCCACCGATGCCGGGACCCGGCTCGGCATCGTGCTCTACCTGCTGGCCTCGGCGAATTTCCTCGGGCTCGGGCTGCCCGGTTCCGCCCCGGACTGGGCCGTGGTCATCGAGCGCAATGCGACCGCGCTGTTCTCCCAGCCGCTGGCCGTGCTGGTGCCTGCCGCGCTGCTGGCGATGCTGTGCGTGGGCGCCAACCTCACCGTCGACCGTTACCTGGCGAGGCTGCGATGACTCTGCTCGAACTCACCGATCTCGGCGCGAGCGCGGGAGAACACGAACTGTTGAGCGGGATTTCCCTTGATGTGCAAGAGGGTTCGGTGCTCGCGGTGCTCGGTGAGTCCGGCAGCGGGAAGACCACGCTCGGCCTTGCCGCGCTCGGCGAGGCCGCGAACGGGGTGCGGTTGACCGGAAGCGTGCGGGTATCGGGCACGGAATTGTTGCACCACAACACCTCCGAGCGCGTACGGGCCCGGGCCAGGGCGCTCGGGCATCTGCCGCAGGATCCCGCGAGCGTGCTGGATCCGGTCCGCCGCTGCGGCCCGGTACTGCGCGAACTGGCCGGGATCCGGAACCGCGGCCGGACCGACCGCGCGAACACCGTCACGGTTGCGCTGCGGGACGCGGGACTGGAACCCGGACTGGCCCGCCGCCATCCGCATCGGCTCTCCGGTGGCCAGCAGCAGCGGATGGCGCTGGCCACGACCCTGGTCTGCGCGCCGGGCCTGCTGGTGCTGGACGAACCGACCACCGGGCTGGATCCGGGCACCAAGGCAGACCTGCTCGACCGGCTGCGGCTGCTCACCGAATCGGGTAAGGCGCTGCTGCTGCTCACCCACGACCGCGCCGCGGTGCGCGCCCTCGCGGACGAGATCGCCGTGCTCGACGGCGGAAAATTGATCGAACACGGCCCGGCCGGGAACCTGCTACGCGCCCCTCGCGCGGCCAAGACCCGGGAACTGACCAGCGAACCGGCACCGGTCCCGCGGCCGCGCACGCGCGGCGCGGCGCTCGAGGTGCGCGGGCTGCGGGTGCCGGGCATTCTCACCGATCTCGAACTCACCGTGCCCGCCGGGGCGACCACGGTGCTGCTCGGCGCCTCCGGGGCGGGCAAGACAACGCTCGGCCGGGTGCTGGCCGGGCTGACCGGCGCGCGCGGCACGGTGACCCTTGATGGGAAACCGGTCCCCACGGTGGCGGGCAAACGGGAAACCGCACTGCGCCGCGCCATCCAGTACGTGCACCAGGACAGCCGCGCCTCGTTCGCCGAGAACTCCGGGACACTCGGCCAGATCGCCGCGACCGCGCGGTGGCTGCGTGGCGCGAGCCGGACACACGCCCGGGAGGAGGCCGCCGGGCTGCTCGGCGAGCTCGGCGTGGACCCCGCGGCCGCCGAACGCCCACCGCGCTCGCTGTCCGGTGGGCAGTTGCAGCGGTGTGCCCTGGCGCGGGCCCTGCTCGCGCGGCCGCGGCTGCTGGTGTGCGACGAGATCACCTCGGGCCTCGACCCGGCAAGCACCACCCGGTTGCTGCGGGTACTGACCGCGGCGGCCGAACGCAGCGAAACCACCCTGCTGCTCATCGGGCACGACCTGGACACCCTGCTGCCGTTCGCCGACCGGATCGCCGTGCTGGACGCCGGTCGCTGTGTGGAGGAGGCGGACGCGCAGCGGTTCGCCGCCGAACAGACCTCGGCGCCGGGAGCCGCACTCATGCGAGGCGGGCTCCCGGCGCCGAAGGCGTGACTCAGGCCGGGACCGGATCCGCGACGGTGAACCGCAGTTCGCCGTTCACCGCGGACACCTCGACCCGCTGGCCCTCATCGAGTTCGCCATCCACGAGCAGGTCGGCGATGGCATCGTCCACCTGTTGCTGGATGGTCCTGCGCAACGGCCGCGCCCCGAACTCGGGCTGGTGGCCGTGCTCGGCGAGCCAGGAAACGGCCGACTCGTCGAATTCCACGCCGATACCGAGCCCCGCCAGCCGGTCCCGGGTGTCCTGCAGCAGCAGTCCGGTGATCGTGTGCAGCTGGCCGGTGTCGAGCCGCCGGAAGACCACGACCTCGTCGATCCGGTTGAGGAACTCCGGACGGAACGATTCGCGCAGCTTGCCCATCAGCCGGTCGCGCAGCGATTGCTGGTCCTCGGACTCCGGGCGGAACCCGAGTGCCCCTCCCCTGCTGGAGATGATCTCCGAGCCGAGGTTGGAGGTCATGATCAGCACCGTGTTGGAGAAGTCCACGGTCCTGCCCTGACCATCGGTCATCCGCCCGTCGTCGAGCAGCTGCAGCAGGGTGTTGAACACATCCGGGTGCGCCTTCTCGATCTCGTCGAGCAGCACGACCGAGTAGGGGCGCCTGCGCACCGCCTCGGTGAGTTCGCCCGCCTCGCCGTAGCCGACGTAGCCGGGAGGCGCGCCGACCAGCCGGGAAGCGGTGTGCCGCTCACCGAACTCGCTCATGTCCAGCCGCACCATCCGGTCCGCGTCCCCGAACAGGGCCGCGGCCAGCGCCTTGGCCAGCTCGGTCTTGCCGACCCCGGTCGGTCCGAGGAACAGGAAGCTGCCGACCGGGCGGTTCGGATCGCCGAGCCCGCTGCGGGATCGGCGCACCGACCTGGCGAGCGAGTTCACCGCGTCGTCCTGGCCGATCACCCGCTGGTGCAGTTCCGCCTCCAGGTTGCGCAGCCTGGTCTTCTCGGTCTCGGTGAGCTGGCTGACCGGGATGCCGGTCGCCCGCGAGACCACCTCGGCGATATCGGTGTCCTCGACCGTGAGCACTGTTCGCGAACGCCCGTCCGATTCGAGCACACTGATCTGGTCCCGCAGCGTCGAGGCGTCCTCGTAGCGTTCCTCGCGCACCGCACGGTCCTTCTCCCGTTCGAGCTCCTCGACGCTGGCGCCACCGGTCTGCCCGTTGGCGAGTGCGCGCAACCGCACCCGGGCGCCCGCCTGGTCGAGCAGATCGATGGCCTTGTCCGGGAGGAACCGGTCGGTCACGTACCGGTCGGAGAGCTGCGCCGCGGCGAGCACGGCCTCTTCGGTGTAACGCACCGAGTGGTGCTGCTCGTAACGCTCGCGCAACCCGGTCAGGATCGCCACGGTGTCCGGCACGCTCGGCTCGCCGACATGCACGGGAGCGAACCGGCGCTCGAGTGCCGCGTCCTTCTCGATGTTCTTGCGGTACTCGTCCAGCGTCGTCGCGCCGACCACGTGCAGCTCACCGCGGGCCAGCCGGGGCTTGAGCATGTTGCCCGCGTCCACGGCGCCCTCGGCACCGCCCGCGCCGACGATCGTGTGCAGCTCATCGATGAACACGATCACCTCGCCCTCAGCGGCGACGATCTCGGCGATCACCTTGTTCATCCGCTCCTCGAAGTCACCGCGGTAGCGGGCGCCGGAGAGCATGCTGGAGATGTCCAGGGCCACGATCCGTTTGCCCGCCAGGGGCGCGGGCACCGAGCCGTCCACGATGCGGGCCGCGATGCCCTCCACGATGGCGGTCTTGCCGACCCCGGCCTCCCCGATCAGCACCGGGTTGTTCTTGGTGCGCCGGGAAAGCACCTCGATGGTCTGCTCGACCTCCTCGGCGCGCCCGATCACCGGGTCGAGCTCGCCCGCGCGCGCCCGCTCGGTCAGATCGGTGCCGTACTCGTCCAGCTGCGGGGTCTTGCTCTCCTGTTGCGCCGGTCCCTGCCCCTGGGGCTGGCCGAACCCGCGCGGGTGCACCCCCGCGGCGTGAAACAGCCTGCCGGTGGCCGAGTTCTCGTCCGCGGCGAGCGCGAACAAGATGTGCTCGGGGCCGATATAATTGGACTGGGTGGCGCGCGCGATCTGATGCGCGCCCAGCAGCGTCCGCTTGGCCGCGGTGGTCAGGGCGGGCGGCTGCTCGGTCTCGGTCTGCCTGCCCGGCAGTGCCGCCTCGAACCGCTCGGCGAGCTGGGCCGGATCCGTCCCGGAACCCTTGATCAGGTCGGCGGTCTCGGCCGCGCGGGTTGCGGCGAGTGCGAGGTGCAGCGCGTCCAGATCGGTGTTCCCGCGCTGCACGGCGAGTGCCGCCGCGTCGGCGAGCAGTTCCTGGGCCCGCTCGGTCATCAGGCTGGTCAGATCGACCCGATGCACCCGCTCCTCGCCGGGTGTCGAACCCGCGCCGAGCAGCCGGGCAAGGAAGTCGTCAAAGGAGCCGTACTGGCCGTTCGCCGGTCCATTGCCGTAAAAGCCTGGCATCTTCCCTCCTCGGGATCATCCACCAACTGCGAAAACTCAAGACTTGAGTCAACTACTGTCAACTAACGTGCAGATCGACGTAGGAATTCCAGCTGTGACCGTGGTCACCCCGTTAGACTTTCCGGTATGGACCGTGCCGTTATCGACGCCCTTTTCCCCTCGGATCTGCCCGAGCCCGAATACTGGGAACAGCGCTACCCGGCGCGCGAACTCCCCGAGGGCGCACTGGTCACCCGGTTCGGACCCTCCCCGACCGGGTTCGTGCACATCGGCGGCGTCTACGTGGCGAACGTGGACAAGGACCTCGCGCGCCGTTCCGGTGGCCGCTACCTGGTGCGGGTGGAGGACACCGACCAGTCCCGCGAGGTCGCGGGCGCGCTCGACCAGTTCGGCCGCGCCTTCGACTACTTCGACCTGCGCGCCGATGAGGACAGCGAGCAGGGCGGCGACTACGGCCCCTACCGGCAGTCCGAGCGGGAGCGGATCTACCTCGGCTACGTGCGCGAACTGCTCCGCGAGGGCAAGGCCTACCTGGACTTCGCCACCAAGGAGGAGCTGGCCGAGATCACCGCGAAGCAGCAGGCGGTGAAGCTGCCCACCGGTTACTACGGATCCTGGGCGATCTGGCGGGACGCGGACCCGGAGGCGGTCCAGGCCAAGCTCGACGCCGGGGAGCCCTATGTGGTGCGGTTCCGTGCCCCGGACGACACCGGGGAACGCATCCGGTTCACCGACGCGATCCGCGGCACGCTGGAACACGAGGCGAACCGCAACGACGTGGTGATCCTGAAGAGCTCCGCGCAGTCCCCCCGGCTGCCCACTTATCACTTCGCGCACGCGGTGGACGACCACCTGATGCGGGTGAGCCTGGTGGTGCGCGGCGACGAGTGGATCTCCTCGGTACCGGTGCACCTGCAGTTGTTCGACGCGCTCGGCTTCGACCAGGTCCGCTACGCGCATATCGCCCCGCTGCTCAAGCAGGAGAACGGGAACAAGCGCAAGCTGTCCAAGCGCAAGGATCCGGAGGCCTCGGTCGACTTCTACTTCGAGTCCGGTTACCCGGCCAAGGCGGTGCTGTACTACCTGCGCGGACTGGCCAACGGGCGGCTGGCCGAGCTGCCGCTGGACGAGGCGATGGCCGAACCGCTGCGGCTGGACGAGTTCGGCGCGGCGGGCGCGCTGGTGGACCTGGTCAAGCTGGACGACATCGCGGGCGACCACATCGCCACGCTCACCGGTGCGGAGATCCTGGACGCGGTCCGGACCTGGGCCGCCGAGTTCGATCCGGAGCTCGCCGCGACCCTGGACACGGAATCCGAACTGGCCCTCGGCGCGCTCTCGGTGGAACGCGAGGGCGTGGAGAACCCGCGCAAGGACCTCAAGAAGTGGAGCGAGTTCCGCGCGGTCTACGGGTTCTTCTTCCCCGAACTGTTCACCCCGCTTTCCGGGGCAGGCGATGAGCGGGTCGCCCCGCTCGGCGTGGATCCCGCGCTGGTGCGCACGATGATCACCGAATTCCTCGAGGACTATGCGCACCACGAGGACACCGACGAGTGGTTCGGCCAGATCCGCGCGCTCGCCGCGAAACACGGATTCGCACGTAACGCCAAGGAGTACAAGAAGGACCCGGACGCCTATCCGGGGTCCATCCGAGAGTGCGCGCAGCTGTTCCGGGTGGCGATCACCGGTTCCACCCGCAGCCCCGATCTGCACTCGATCACCCGGGTGCTCGGCCGCGCGGAGACGGTGCGCCGGATCGGCGCGTTGGCCAGCTGAGGGTCACAGTGCTTCCATGGGAGTGAGGACACGACCCTTGGAGGCACGATGGACGCGGTGACTTCGGTTCCAGAGCCGGTCAACGAGCCGGTGCTCGGCTACGGGCCGGGAAGCGCCGAGCGCGAGTCCCTGTCCGGCGCGCTCGCCCGGCTCTCCGCGCAGCGGGTCGAGCTGACCATGACGATCGACGGCCGGGAACGCATGGGCGGCGGGGACCGCTTCGATGTGGTCGCCCCGCACGAGCATCGGCACGTGCTCGGCACCAGCGCACAGGCCACGAACACGGACGTGACCGAGGCCGTCGCCGCGGCGAAGCGGGCCGCGGGCGACTGGGCGCGCACTCCCTTCGACGAGCGGGCCGCCGTGCTGCTGCGCGCCGCGGATCTGCTCGCCGGTCCGTGGCGCGACACGATCAACGCGGCCACCATGCTCGGTCAGTCGAAATCGGTGCAGCAGGCGGAGATCGACGCGGCCTGCGAGTTCATCGACTTCCTGCGGTTCAACGTGGCCTATGCCCGGCGGGTGCTCGCCGAACAGCCGCGTTCGGTCCCCGGGGAGTGGAACCGGATGGAGTACCGCCCGCTGGACGGCTTCATTACCGCCATCACCCCGTTCAACTTCACTGCGATCGCCGGGAACCTGCCGACCGCGCCCGCGCTGATGGGCAACACGGTGGTGTGGAAACCCACGCCGACCCAGCAGCTCGCCGCGCACCACACGATGCGGCTGCTGGAAGCCGCCGGGCTGCCGCCGGGGGTGATCAACCTGGTCACCGGGGACGGGTCCGCGGTCTCCGATGTGGCGCTACCCGATCCCGGCTTCGCCGGGCTGCACTTCACCGGTTCCACGGCCACCTTCAAACGGTTGTGGCGCACTATCGGCGACAATCTGGACGGCTACGGCTGTTATCCGCGCATCGTCGGAGAGACCGGCGGCAAGGACTTCATCGTGGTGCACCCGTCCGCGGATCCGGCCGCGATCCCCGCCGCCCTCGTCCGCGGCGCTTTCGAGTACCAGGGCCAGAAATGTTCCGCGGCCTCCCGCGCCTATCTGCCGAAGTCCTTGTGGCACAACGGAATCCGTGATCAGCTCGCCGACCTGACCAAACAGGTGCGGTACGGGGATGTGGCCGACTTCGGCAATTTCGGCGGCGCGGTGATCGACGCGCGCGCCTACGCCAAGCACGAGGCCGCGCTGCGCAGGGCCGCGGCCAGCCCGGGCATCGAGGTGCTCAGCGGCGGCGGCTGCGAGGACAGAGAAGGCTACTTCGTGGAGCCGACCGTGCTGCTCGGCGCGGACCCGCGGGACGAGATCTTCCACACCGAGTACTTCGGGCCGATCCTCGCCGTGCACGTCTACGAGGACCGGGACTACTCCTCGATCCTGCGCACCGTGGACGAGACCAGCCCGTACGCGCTCACCGGGGCCGTGTTCGCCACCGACCGCGCGGCCATCACCGAGGCGCACGAGGTGCTGCGGCACGCGGCGGGCAACTTCTACGTCAACGACAAGCCGACCGGTTCCATCGTGTCCCGCCAGCCCTTCGGCGGTTCCCGGGCCAGCGGCACCAACGACAAGGCCGGTTCGCTTTACAACATCACCCGCTGGACGAGCCCGCGCGCGATCAAGGAGACCTTCAACGCCCCGAGCACGATCGGGTACCCGCACCAGCTCTGACGGCGCCGTTGTTCAACGTCGCAGGGCTTTGCGTGCCAGCCAGTTGCCGAGGAACTGGGCCGCCTGCACGAGCACGATGATGGTGACCACGGCGATCCCGGTGACCACCCAGTTGAACCGGTGGTACCCGTAGGTGATCGCGAAATCGCCGAGGCCGCCCGCCCCGACCGCGCCCGCGACCGCGGTCATGTCCACCACCGCGACGAAGATGAAGGTGTAGCCGAGGATCAGCGGGCCGAGCGCTTCGGGCACCAGCAGGGTGCGGATGATCCGCATCGGGCTCGCCCCCATCGCCCGCGCGGCCTCGATGACGCCGGGGTCGATGGTCACCAGGTTCTGCTCCACGATCCGGGAAATCCCGAAGATCGCGGCCAGGATCAGCGCGAAGGTGGCCGCCGTGGTACCGAGCTGAGTGCCGACCACGGCGATGGTCAGCGGGCCGATCGCGGTGATGAAGATGATGAACGGGATCGGCCGGATGATGTTCACCAGCACGTTCAGCACGGTGAACACCACGCGGTTGGCCAGCAGCCCGCCGCGCCGGGTGGTGTAGAGCAGGATGCCGAGCACCAGCCCGAGCAGCCCGCCGATGAGCATCGTGACGAGCACCATCCACAGGGTCTGTCCGATGGCGGTCAGGAAGGTCGGGCCGAGTGTGCCCCAGTCGGCGTTCATACGGACAGTTCCTCGATCTCGGTCGTCGTGGCCAGTTCGGCGATCAGCGCGTCCACATCGGCGTCCGCGCCGCGCAGTTCGAGGGTGAGCCCGCCGAGCGAGCGCCCGCCGAAGGCCTGGATGCCGCCGTAGACGATGTCGAAGCGGACGTTGTGCCTGCCGACGGCCTCGGAGAGCACGCTGCCGAGTCGATCGCCCTCCCGCACCCGCGCGGTGACCAGTCTTCCGGTGTGCCGCTCGCGGATCCGTTCCAGATCGAGGCCCTCGGGCTGATCGCGGAGCACGGTCTCCACGAACCGCCGGGTGGTCGGACTCTGCGGCCGGGAGAACACCTCGAACACCGGGCCGGTCTCCACGAGCCCGCCCGCGTCGAGCACCGCGACGCTGTCCGCGATCTCGCGCACCACGTCCATCTCGTGCGTGATCACCACGATGGTCACGCCCAGCTCGGCGTTGACCCGTTTCAGCAGGCGCAGCACATCCCCGGTGGTCTCCGGATCGAGCGCGCTGGTGGACTCGTCGGCGAGCAGGATCTTCGGATTGGTGGCCAGTGCCCGCGCGATGCCGACGCGCTGTTTCTGCCCGCCGGAGAGCTGATCGGGATAGTGCCAGGCTTTGTCCACGATGCCGACGAAGTTCAGCAGTTCCTCGATGCGGTCGCGGCGGCGCTGTTTGTCCCAGCCCGCGGTCCGCAGCGCGTAGTCCACATTGCCGAAAACGGTGCGCGAGCGCAGCAGGTTGAATTGCTGGAACACCATGCCGATCCCCGCGCGCAGTGTGCGCAGCTCGCGTTCGCGCATTCCGGCGACGTCGGCACCGTCCACGATCAGTTCCCCGGAGGTGACCGGTTCGAGCGCGTTGATCAACCGGACCAGGGTGCTCTTGCCCGCACCGGAATACCCGATGACGCCGAATATCTCGCCGGATTCGATGCGCAGGTCGATGTTCTCCAGCGCGGTGACCGGGGTCGAGGATTCGGTGAACGTCTTGGTGACGTTCTTGAATTCGATGATGGGTGCCACGGAATCTCTCTTAGTGATTGTTCTGGCGCAGTACGCCTTCGACGCGGTTCATGATCCGCACCAGATCGGCTCTCGGGCGCCGCACGTCCAGCTGGGTTCCCTTGGATTCCCGCTGGGTTTCCGCGACCACCTGCCGGTCGTGGTAGATCTCGCCGAGCGTCCGGAATACCGGGTTGTCCTTGTCCTGTTCCCGCGCGACGAGCACGTTGATGTACGGCTCGGCGTTCTTGCTCTTGGGGTCATCGCTGAACAGTGCCTTGGAGGGATCCAGGTCCGCGTCGAGGGCGAAGTTGTTGTTGGCCACCGCGGCGTCCACCGAGGGCAGCGAGGTCACCGTCTGCGCCGCGTCCACCGGGGTCACGGTGACCCTGGAGGCAGACTGGTCGATGTCCGCGGGTGTGGAGGTGGCGTTTCCCCCGCCGCGCAAGGTGATCAGCTTCGCCGACTGGAGCAGCAGCAGCGCTCGCGCCTGGTTCGTCGGGTCGTTGGGGATCGCGATGGTGCCGCCCGCGGGAATCTGCGCGAGATCACCGTGCTTCTTGGAGTACAGCGAGAGCGGCACGATGTAGGTCGAGGCCACCGGCGTGAGATTGTCCTGTTTGGACACGTTGTAGTTCGCCAGGAACAGCAGGTGCTGGAACGAGTTCAGGTCGATCTGCCCTTGGGACAGGGCCGGATTGGCCTGGGTGTAATCGCCGAAATTGACCAGCTGGACGGTGATCCCCTTGTCCGCGGCCAGTTTCGTGAACGGCTTCCAGTACTCCGAACTCGCGTCGGCCACTCCGATCCGCACGGTCTTGCTGTCCGCCTCGCTGGATGCGGGCAGCATCGCGTTCGCGATCAGGAAGATGACCCCGGCGAGCACGATGACGGTGGTGGCGGTGGCACCGAAGAGGAAACCCTTGCGCTTGCGCGGTTTGGGCGGCAGCGGCACGAGCTCGCCATCGGGCATGGGAATCCTCTCGAAACAAGACCGGCAGGGAGACGCGCGACAACCATGCCTGCGCCAGGACGATTCTGGCGCAGTTCGCACGCGCGCGGGAAATCGTTCCCCATCCTGGGACGGGTCGCCGCGGTCGTCGTCATTCCCTTAGTGCGTAGCCGACACAGTACGTTCCGTTCACCTGCCCGGCAAACCGAGCACCGCTAACGGCGGCGGCGTTTCTGCCGGTCGATACTGCCCGGCGCCAGCTGTTCGCGGAACCGGGTCAGCAGTTCCGAGGTCTGTTCGGCGCGCTGCTCGTCCCGGGCGGCCAGCGCCAGCAGCACGGCATCGGTGACGGTGAGCGCGGCCAGGCATTCGCTGGTGCCGCCACCGGGTGCGTGCGCGGCTTCGAGGCAGACCCGGACCCGGTCCCGCAGCACCGGGGCGAGCGCGTCGGTGACGAGCACGACGTCCGCGCCGACCTCGCCCGCGCGATCGAGCAGCACCTCGCATTCGTTGAGCAGCCTGCCGGGGGCGTAGAGCACGACGCAGCTGTCCCCGGTGACCGCCAACAGTTCGTCGGCGAGCAGGAATCCGGCCTGGGAACCGTCATGGGCGCGCAGCCCGAGCCGGTTGAGCCGTTTGACGAGGTACTGCGCGGAGAGCGCGGAGAGGCCGACCCCGAAGGCGAACACCTCGCGCGCGCCCGCGATGGCCGCCACCGCCTCGGTCAGCTGCTCTGCGGTGACCATCCGCCTGGTCTCGGCGAGCCGTTCGGCGGCATCGGCGAACACATACCGCAGGGTCGCCTCGTGATCGCTTCCGGTGTGCTCGATGCGCTGGCGCAGCCGCACCGAGGGGCGCACCTCGTCCACGAGCGAGCGGCCGAGCTGCTGCTTGAGCTCGGGGAGCCCGGAGTAGCCCAGCGTGCGCGCGGTCCGCACCACGGTGGCATCGCTGGTCCCGGTCAGTTTGCCGAGCTGCTCGGCGGTCGCGAACAGCGCATCGTGTGCGTGCTCGCGCAGATAACCGACCACCCGCTGCTCCGCGGGCGAGAGCGCGTCGCCGCGCTGGTTGGCCCGCTCGGTGAACGACATCTCCGTCATAGGCGAATCGTAGATGACAGGGATCGACCTGTCTGTCGCCACGACTACAGCACCTATCCGTTCAGGCTCGCCCCGGGCGTGCTGAGCACCGCGTCGAATGCCTCCGGTAGCGGGGCCTCGGTGACAGCGCTCTGCGCACGCAGTTTTCCGATCGGTTCGGGCAGCCCGCGCAGGTCGGTGAGGGTGATCGCCGCGCCGAGGCCCGCGGTGCACAGTTCGGCCTCGAGGGTGCCCTCGGCCGGGGCGCCGATCTCGGTGGGTGCGGCGGAGAATCCGATTTCGCCGCTGTCCTCGCCGGAGTCACCGCCTTCGCCGAGGGTCATCTCGGGCACGCTGTCCCCGGTGTGGGTCAGTGCGATCGCCCGGTACTCGTCCCCGAGCGCGTCCGCGAGGAACTGCCCCATGGGCAGCGCGGAAAAGAAGCCCTCGTGCAGTACCGGGGTCTTCTGAATGTGGAAGTTGTGCGCCAGCAACAGGATCCGCGCGTCCGGCCCGGCGTGGTCCAGGTGCCGGTCCAGGTGCCACAGCACGGACTCGGCCATGTACCGGTCCCGCACCCCGGTATCTCCGGACAGTGGAGTCCCGGGCATCGGGTTTCCGGTGAGCACGCCGTGCATCGCGGAGTAGGTGTAGTCGAGCGCGCAGGCCGCCTCGAGGTGGCGCGCGGCCAGATCATAGGCGGCCTGGCCGGTGCGTTCGATGCTGCGCGGCTCGAGCGCGCGGAACCGCAGCAGCAGCCGGGAAAGCGTCGCGGTGAGCGCGTCCTGCTCGGTTTCGGGCAGCCGCCCCCATCCGGTGGTCGCCGAGACGGCCGATCCGCCGCCGATCCGGTCGGCGAACGCGAGCGCGGTGCGCAGCCTGGGCAGCGATTCCGGGTCGGCCTGGCCGAGATAGGCCTCGACCGGTTCGAGCACGGTGCGCAGCGCGGAACTGGTCGGCAGGTCCACCCCGGCGAACTCGATCGCCTGCTCCGCGTGCGCGTTGTACTCGCGCAGCCAGCGCAGCGATCCGCCGTTGACCCAGGTGGCCAGCTGCCCGCCGATCGCGGTGAGGTCATCGGGCTCGCCCTCGCCGTGCGCCCAGGCGTCGGCGGCGAACCCGGTGGCGAAGCCGTATTCGGCGGCGAGCATGGTGAATCCGCAGCGCTCGACCAGGAAGCGGAGCAGCCGGATCCGCGCCGTGTCGAACTCCGTCACGAAGTGCGCGCCCTCGCCGAGGGCCACGACCGCGGCGTCGCCGATGATCTCGCGCACCGGTTCGAGCTCGTCCAGTGGCGCGTCCGGGTCGAGGGTGTCCAGCGTGTGCGCGTTCGCGTGGAACCAGTCGGTCAGCGTGCTCATACCGAGCACCGTACTCAACCCTGGTGTTTCGCACCGCGGTGGTGTTTCGGGGCGAGCGCGTCCAGGGAGGACTGCAGCGCCTCGATGCTTCCCTTGCGGGCCTTGGCCATCCCGATGAACAGGCAGTCGACCACGAGCAGCTGGCTGAACCGGCTGGACAGCGAGACCGGGGGCAGTTCGGTCCCCCGGCCCTCGGCGGCGAACAGCACCTCACCGGCCACCGCGGTGATCGCCGACTGCGCGTTCCCGGTGATCGCGATCGTGTCCGCGCCCGCCTCCGCGGCCCGCTGCAGCGGTTCGATCACCTCCGCGGTGTTGCCGGAGTGGCTGATCCCGATGGCCACATCCCCGCCGCGCAGTTGCAGCGCGCTGGTGATGGACACGTGCATCTCGGTGTGCGCCTGCGCGGCGATCCCGATGCGCAGCAGCTTGTGCGCGAGGTCCTGGGCGACCAGGCCGGAGGTCATCAGTCCGTAGATGTCCACCCGTCGCGCCGCGCCGACCAGCTCGACCGCGCGCCGCAGCGCGTCCACATCCAGGGCGTAGGCGGTGTCCCCGAGCGAGTCCTGCCCGTCCCTGGTGAGCTTCGCGATCACGGTCGGCAGTTCGTCCTCGGCGCTGACCGGGCCGAACAGCCGCTCGCCCTCGGGTTCCCCGGCCTTGGCGGCATACGCGACCAGTGCCATCCGCAGTTGCCGGTAGCCGTGGTAACCGAGCAGCCGCGCGGTCCGGGCCACGGTCGCCTCGCTGGTGTTCGCGCGTTCGGCGACCTCACCGAGGCTGTACTCGGCGCACGCGTGCGGTTCGTCGAGCAACAGCTGGGCGACCGTGCGCGGCAGCTCGGGCAACGCGGGCAGCAGCGATCGGACACCTGCGGGGAAGTCGGTCACCGGTTCATTGTGGACGCTGCGGGACCGCGGCGGCGAAACTCCTGGTGATCCAGGCCGGGTCGGTGATCGCGGTACCGACGACCGCGGTCCAGGCGCCATGGTCGAAGGCGGCGCGCACCTGTTCCGGGGTGTGCAGCCGTCCCTCGGCGATCACCGGGACGGTCAGCTCGGCGGCGAGCTTCCCGAGCAGTTCCAGATCCGGTCCGTCGCCCTGTCCCTCGGTCTCCGCGGTATAGCCGGAGAGCGTGGTCCCGACACAGTCCGCACCGGCGCGCTGGGCGAAGATCCCGTCCGCCGCGGTGGCCACGTCGGCCATCACCAGCGCGTCCCGCGCGTGCACCGCGGCCACCAGATCGGCGAAGCTCTCCCCGTTCGGGCGCTCCCGGTCGGTGCCGTCCGCGGCCACGATGTGCGCGCCCGCGTCCACGATCCCGAGCGCGCGTTCCACGGTGGGGGTGATGAACACCGATTCCGGGGAGCGCAGGCTCTCGTCCTTCCACAACCCGATCACCGGCAGTTCGATCCCGGCGCGCACGGCCGCGATGTCCCCCGGCCCGTTGCACCGGATCGCCGCGGCGCCACCGGCCTCGGCCGCGCGCGCCATCCGCACGATGGTCGGGGTGTCCCGCAGCGGATTGCCCGCGCGCGCCTGGCAGGACACGATCAGCCGCCCGCGCAGCTGCGCGAGCAGGTCTCGAGTGGTCACCGCAGTTCTCCTATTCACTATCGCCGAGTACGAGTGCGGCCGCCCCGATCACCGAGGCGTCCGCGCCGAGCCGGGCCGCGACGAGCCCGACCCGGCGCAGCGGGGCGAGCAGTTCGGCCACGAAGGCCTCGCGCACCCGATCCAGGAACGGCCCTTCCATCCGGACGACCCCGCCACCGAGCACCACCTGGTCCGGGTCGAGCAGGTTCGCCGCGCCGCCGAGGGCGCGCCCGAGGGTGGCCGCGGCGGTGCCGATCACGGTGCGCGCGAGTTCCTCGCCGCCCGCGGCGCGCCGGGCCACCTCGCGCAGGTCCGCGATCCCGGTGTCCCCGCTCGCTTCCCGATAGGCCGCGGCGATCGCCGGACCACTCGCGGCGGCCTCGAGATGCCCGGCCCGGCCGCAGGAGCAGCACCGGCTGCCGCCGACCGGAATGTGCCCGATCCCGCCCGCCGTGTGGTGGTTGCCGTGGCGCAGCCGCCCGTCCACGACCAGCGCGCCGCCGATCCCGGTGCCGATCGCCGCGTACAGCACGGTCCCCGCGATGCCCGTGCCGAACCGCAACTCCCCCGCGGCGAGCGCGTTCACATCGTTGTCCACGGCGACCTTGACCCCGAACCTGGCGCGCAGCCAAGGCCCCACCTCGGTGCCCGCCCAGCCGGGGAGCAGGTCCGTCGCCGAACGGATCGTGCCGGTCGCCGCGTCGACCACGCCCCCGGTGCCGACCCCGATCGCGGTGAACTCCCGGCCCACGCCGACCGCGCGCGCCGCCTGTTCGATTCCCTCCAGCACTCCCTGGCCGCCGCGATCGGTCGGGGTGGGCAGGCTGGTTCGCGCGTGCACCGCGCCGGTGGCGTCCACGAGCCCGGCGGCGATCTTGGTGCCGCCGACGTCGACGCCGATGCCTAGCTGATTCATGCGTTCTCCGTCCCGGTACTTGCCCGCGAGCGAGTACGGTGTAACAGTAACAGTTACAACTGTACGACGAAGTAATAGTTACTGTTTTCGGTGGAGGTGCCCAGGTGGCCAGTGGAACACGTGCGACGAGGTTGGTGCTGCTCGCCTCGGTGACCGCGGCCGTGGGCGGGCTGCTGTTCGGCTACGACACCGGGGTCATCTCGAGTTCGCTGATCTTCATCAAGCGCGAGTTCGGGCTCGACGCGCTCGAGCAGGGCATGATCGCCAGCGCGCTCGCGGTGGGCGCGATCCTCGGCGCGGTCGGGGCCGGTCCGCTCGCCGACCGGTTCGGCCGCAAACCCGCGGTGCTCGCCGCATCCGGAGTGTTCGCGATCGGCGGAGTGTTCGCCGCCCTTTCGCCCGATGCGGCGAGCCTGATCGCCGCGCGCGTGGTCATCGGCGTCTCCGTGGGCGCGGCCTCGGTGCTCGTTCCGCTGTTCATCGCCGAGATCGCCCCACCCGCGATCCGCGGCCGGCTGGTCACCCTCAACCAGTTGATGATCACCATCGGCATTCTGGTCAGTTACCTCATCGGGTACCTGCTCTCCGAGATCGAGGGCTGGCGGTGGATGTTCGCCTTCGCGGTCATCCCGGCCGCGCTGCTGGCCGCCGGGATGAGCGTGCTGCCCGAGACCCCGCGCTGGCTGATCGCGCACGATCGGATGGACCGGGCCCGCACCGAACTGGCCCGGTTGCGCACCGGCGAGGATGTGGATCGCGCCGTCGAGGAGGAGATCGCCGCGATCCGGGACACCAAGGCCCAGGGCCGGGTCGGCTGGCGGCAGGTCACCGGGCGCAGCGTGCGGCCCGCCCTGCTGGTCGGGCTCGGCATCCAGTTCCTCGCCCAGCTCACCGGGGTGAACGCGGTCATCTACTACGCGCCGACGATCCTCACGAATGCCGGTCTCGGGGCCAGCGCCGCGATCCTGGCCACGGTCGGCGTCGGGGTGATCAACGTCGTGATGACCGTGGTCGGCATGTCGCTGATCGATCGCAGCGGACGACGGCCCTTGTTGTTGTGGGGACTGGGTTTCATGATTCCCGCGCTGATCGTGCTCGGTTTCGTGCTCGCCACCGGGACCCTGTCCGGGTTCGGCCTCGTGCTCGCGATCGCCGGCCTGCTCGCCTACATCGCCGCGGTCGCGGTCAGTGTGGACACCATCGTGTTCGTCATCCCCGCTGAGATCTACCCGCTGCGGGTGCGCGGCAAGGCCATGGGGATCACGCTCGTGATGAACTGGTCGATGAATTTCGTGATCTCGTTGAGTTTCCTCCCGGTGTTGCAGTCGATCGGCCCGCGCCCCACGTTCTGGATCTTCGCCGCGCTGTGCCTGGTGATGTGGTTGTTCGTGCGGTTCGTGGTGCCGGAGACCAAGGGCCGCAGCCTGGAGGAGATCGAACACGGCCTGCGGCGCGACTGAGCGAGCGCCGGTTTCTTCGCTCAGCGCGGTGGCAGCACGGGCGCGACGGCGGCGAGTTCGTCCTCATCGATTCCCGCGGCGACGCGGGCAGCACTGGAATTCGCGACGCTGGGGTACCAGGTCAGGGAGATGATCGGCGGCTTCGAGTACTGGGCCAGGGAGGGATACGCCGTCGAGAACGACCACGGGCCGGTCCTCCGCACCCAGGACCCCCTGACGGCCCCTCACCCCGGAGACCTGCGCGTTCGGTGAGGACGCCGCACAGCCCCTGTAGTCGAGCAGGATAGGGCAGGCGAATACCGCTCACGATCAGGCACCCGGGAAGATTGTGCGGCTGCCAGACGAGCTGCGCTCGGGGCACCAATTATCGCCGCACAGCACCGGGGCTTCCCGTTTCGCGCCCCTTCCGAGCAGGCGCGCCACCGTGACGACGCCATCGCCTCGGACACCATGGCCTCGAAGGCACAAGGAGATACGGACACCGCGCCGGCCCTGCCGCGCACGTGAGCCCATTACCGGCCGGATACGAGATGCACGCCGTCGTGAATGCGGACCTGTGTTCCCGGTTCGAATGCGTCGAGCACCCGGATGCCGAAGGCCGGGCACATATGGGCACGAACCTCTTCACGGGTCATCCAGCGGACTTCCGCCGCCTCCTCGGTGTACTGTACGGCCGCACCGGCCGGGCTGCACCGGAAGACGAGCGCGACGACCGCGCGGGACATGTTCTTGTAGACGCCGCTGAGTTCGCCGACGGCACTGTCCATCCCGGTCTCTTCGGCGACTTCGCGGCGCACCCCTTCCGCGAAGCTCTCCCCCGGTTCGAGAATTCCACCGGGGGCTTCCCAACGTCCGTTGTCGGCGCGCCGGATGACGAGCACGCGCTCGAGTTCGTCGACAACGATGCCGGACACGCTCACCGAATGATTCGGCAGGGAAGCCACGTCGGTTCCTCAGGAGCTCTTGGTGCGCCGCCGTCGCGCCCCGGCCTGCGGTGCCGCCTCGGCGACGCGGGTGAGCAGGTTCTTGAGGGTGTCGAGCTCGGCGGCGCTGAGGTCGGCGCCGAGGGCGGCGTCGAGGGCGGCGACCCGTTTGTCGGCGCGGGTGAACAGTTCACGCCCGTCCGGGGTGAGCCGCAGTTCGATCAGGGTGCGGTGCATGGGATGCGGGCTGCGGTCGACCAGCCCGCGGGCCTCCAGGCGCCCCACGGTGCTGTTCATGGTCTGCGGGGTGACCTGGCACTGCCGCGCGAGCTCGGCGGAGCTGATGCCGTCGTACTCCTGGATGATGGTCAGCGCGGCCTGTTGCGCCGGAGTGATGCCGTACTCGCGCAACGCCTGCTCCTTGGCCTGTTGCGTGGCCTGTTCCGCGCGCTTGATGTAGGCCAGCAGCCGCGCCGTGTAATGCGCCATATGCCCAGTTTACCGCCCGCATGGCGATCAGCACACGAAAAATCGCCCCAATACTGACAGGCAGCAGATTGACAACTATCAGCCTACTGATAAACTGCAGGCACCGAGCGAACACACAGAAGGGGCTCATTCATGACCGAGATCGTTCGACAGGTACCGAGCATCAGCAGCACGGCGGCACAGCACGTGGTGGCGGCGGCGATCGCGGCCGCGCAGGACAGCGGACAGGCCTCGGCGGTCGCCGTGGTGGACGCGGGCGGGAACCTGCTCGCGTTCCGGCGGATGGACGACGCCGCGCTGCAGGCCACCCAGATCGCACAGGACAAGGCCTACACGGCGGCCGGGTTCGGCATGCCGAGCGCGCAGTGGCACGAGTTCCTGCAACAGGACGCGCCGTTGGCGATGGGCGCGCCGGACGGGATCGAGCGGTTCGTGCCCTTCGGCGGCGGGCTGCCGCTGACCCTCGACGGCCGGGTGATCGGCGGGATCGGTGTCTCCGGCGGGCACTGGAGCGCGGATGAGCGGATCGCCACGGCCGGGGCGAACGCACTCGGCTGACCCCGGAAAGGAGGGCTCCGATGACGGAGGCGACCAGCACGCGGCGGGTGGTGACCGGCCGCGACGAAACCGGGCGCTCCACGGTGATCACGGACGAACGAATACCGGTCGGGCAGGACACCGCGATCTGTGCGATCACCGATCTCCTGCGCCTGGCGGAACTTCCCGCAGCGAGCGGGGATGTCGCCCTGAGGATGAGCGGGGCACGGATCGAACCGCCGCCCCGTGGCCTGGCGGCGAAGCTGATCCGGTTCCCGCCGGACGAACGCTGGCTCGGCGCGGGTGGCGACCAGGTGCGCGCCGCCTTCGCCGCGGTGGACGGCGCCGAAATCTATGCCGGGGACGAGGAAATCCCGGGCATGCATGCGACCGGAACGGTGGATTTCGCGATCGTCCTCGACGGCGAACTGACCGTGCTGCTCGACGACGCGGAAACCACCCTGTGCCCCGGGGAAACCCTGGTGCAGCTGACGGCCAGGCACGCCTGGCGCAACCGGACCGGTCGGCAGGCGACCGCGCTGTTCGTCATGTGCTCAGCAAACGAGGCAGCGGCGGACGGAGCGACACCATGACAGCAGCGAATACCGTCCTGATCATCGGCGGCGGACCGGTCGGGCTGGCCCTGGCACTGGATCTCGGCCTGCGCGGCGTGCCGAGCACCGTGGTCGACCGGTCTCCGGACCTGTCCGGAGAATTCGTGCCGAAGGCGACGGTGCTCAACGAGCGGAGCATGGAGTACTTCCGCTCGCTGGGGATCGCGCGCCAGGTCGCGGAGGCGGGTTTCCCACCGGAGCGTCCACGGGACACCTACTACTGCACCTCGATGAACGGTTTCGTGTGCGGTCGCGACCCGGTACCGGCGTATCGGGAACGCGGCACCGAGTACAGCGCCGAGGTGTTGTGCAGCTGTCCGCAGTACACCTTCACCCCGATCCTCGCCGCGGCCGCCGGGAAAACCGGGCTCGTGGACTTCCGGCTCGGTTCCGAGTTCACCGCGATCACCGAGCACGACCGGGAAGCCGTCACCGCGGTCGTGCGGGCACGCGACGGGAGCCGGGACACGATACGGGCCCGGTATCTGGTCGGCGCCGACGGAGTGGGCAGCGCGGTCCGGCGGTCGGCGGGGATCCCGTTCGAGGGCGAGGATCTCGACTATTCGGTGAGCCTGACCATCCGGGTCGAGGACTTCGAACGCTACCACCCGATGGGGCCCGGCGAGCGGTACATGTTTCTGGACACCACCGGCGTGTGGGGCAATCTCACCGCGATGGACGGCCGATCGATCTACCGGCTGACCCTGATCGGGGCGGAGAGCAGGCTCAACCCGGACGAACTCGACCCGGCCGCGCATCTCGAGCGGGCGTTCGGGCGCGCGGACGTGCCGTGGGAGCTGCTCAAGGTGGTGCCTTGGCGGCGCAGCCGGTACACCGCCCGCGCCTTCCGCAGCGGCCGGGTGCTCCTCGCCGGGGACAGCGCGCATACCATGTCGCCGACCGGTGGGCACGGCGCGAACACCGGACTGCTCGACGCCGCGGGGCTCGGCTGGGTACTGGCTGCCCGGTTGCCCGGCTGGGGCGGGGAAACGCTGCTGGACGCCTACAGCGCCGAACGCCGCGAGGTCGCGCTGCGCAACGGTGCCTACTCGAGCGCGAACTACACGGTCTGGTCGCAACCGATGCGCTACGAGCACATCCACGAGGATTCGGCCGGGGGAGAACGGGAACGTGCCCAGGCCGCCACGCGGTTGAGCGGCAAGCTGGAACAGGAGTGGTTCTCCCGCGGTGTGGCGCTCGGCTACCGCTATCGGGACTCGCCGGTCATTCTCGATGACGGCAGCCCGGAACCACCCGATGAGGCAAGCGAGTACACCCCGAGCGCGCGACCGGGGCACCGGGCACCGCATGCCTGGCTACCGGACGGGCGATCCGTGCTGGATCTGTTCGGGGACGGATTCACCTTGCTTCGCTTCGACACCAGCGTGAGCACCACCGCACTGCCGGGTTCGGGATTACCCGTGCAGGTCATCGATATCGGTGAGGAATCCATCGCCGCGCGCTACGAGCACGCGCTCGTCCTCATCCGCCCGGACGGCATCGTCGCCTGGCGCGGCGACGCACTTCCACCCGACACGGTCCGCGGCGCGACAGATTCCGGAGGAGACCGATGAAACTCATCTGCATCGAGGAACACACGATGGACCCCGCGACCGGGCAGGCGGCCGCGCCGTCCCTGGAACGGGAAGCGCCCTACATGTCCCTGCAGAGCTCGCCGAAAGCCGCGTCCGGGCCACCCGACCCCACCCGGCCGAACCTGGTCGAGATGAGCGAAGCGATCCGGCTGGGCACCGATCTCGGCGCGGGCCGGATCGCGAACATGGATCAGCACCGGATCGACATGCAGATCGTGTCCTACAGCACCCCGATCCAGCTCGCTCCGCCGGAGCAGGCACGCACGCTCGCCCGCGCCGCGAACGAGCGGCTCGCCGAGGCGGTCGCCGCGAATCCCGAGCGCCTGCAGGGATTCGCCATGCTGCCCTGGCAACTCCCCGCCGCGGCTGCCCAGGAACTCGAGCACGCGGTCACCGGGCTCGGTCTGCGCGGGGTGCTGCTCGTCGGGCGCCCCGGGGACACCTTCCTCGACGATCCCGCGTACCGGCCCGTGCTCGAGAAGATCACCGAACTCGGCGTGCCGCTCTACCTGCACCCGTTCCACCCCGTTCCGCAGGTCCAGCAGGCCTATTACGCCGGGCTGCCCGAGGAGGTCAGCACCCAGTTCTCGCTCGGTGGCTGGGGATGGCATCACGAGGCCGGTGTCCACCTGCTGCGCCTGATCCTCTCCGGAGTCTTCGAACGGCTCCCCGGGCTGCAGGTCATCAGCGGGCACTGGGGCGAACTGGTGCCCTTCTACCTGCACCGGCTCGACCACGTCATCCCCACGTCGATCAGCGGCCTCGGAAAACCGGTCAGCGAGATCTATCGCAGCAATGTGTGGATCACCCCGAGCGGCATGTTCCACCGGGCGCACTTCGAGTTCATCCGGGAGACCCTCGGCCTCGACCGGCTGATCTGGTCGGTCGACTACCCGTACCTCACCCTCGACGGCACCCGGTCCTTCCTCGGCGGGCTCTCGCTGGGCAGCGAGGAAAAACACAAGATCACCCACGGCAACGCCGAAAAACTCTTCCGGTTGTAACGTGATCCCGCGTTCGACGGAAGGAGCACGCCGGTGGAGGACATCCGGTGGCAGGACGCGACCGCGCTTGCCGGGCTGATCGCCGCGGGACAGGTCTCCGCGGTCGAGGTGCTGCGGGCGCATCTGGATCGCATCGAGGCGGTGAACCCGCGGCTCAACGCGATGGTGACGGTACTCGCCGATCAGGCGCTGGAGGCCGCGGCGACCGCGGACCGGGCGGTCGGCGCAGGCGAGGTGCTCGGCCCGCTGCACGGGGTTCCGTTCACCGTCAAGGATTCGCTCGATGTGGCCGGGGCGCCGAGTACCCGCGGCTCCACGCTGTTCGCCGGGCACCGGGCCGCGGCGGACGCGACCGCGGTGGCCCGGTTGCGCGCCGCTGGTGGGATCCCGCTCGCCAAGACGAACCTGCCGGAGTTCTCCTACTGGACCGAAACGGACAATCCACTGCTCGGGCGCACGCACAATCCGTGGAACGGCGAGCGAACCCCGGGCGGTTCCAGCGGCGGGGAATCGGCCGCGATCGCCGCCGGAATGTCCCCGCTGGGGATCGGCAGTGATGTGGCGATCTCGGTGCGCGGTCCCGCCCATGACACCGGTATCGCGGCGCTGAAGGCGAGCAGGGGCCGGATTCCGATCACCGGGCACTGGCCTTCAGCGCCCGCACGCTACTGGCATGTCGGACCGATGGCGCGCAGTGTGCGGGATCTCGCGACCGCGCACTCGATCCTGGCCGGGCCGGACGGCCGCGACGGCTACGTGCGGCATTCCCCGCCGCGGGCCGGGCGGGAGCTGTCCGGGCTGCGAGTCGGCTGGGCCTGTGATCCCGCCTTCGGTCCGGTGGACGAGGAGGTGGCCGCGACCGTGCGGAACGCGGCCGAGGCACTGCGCGAGCTGGGCTGTGCCGTGGAACCCGCCGCGCCGCCCGGATTGGCGGAGATCGACGGCACGACGCTGGGCGCGGTGCTGTTCACCGCCGAGATCGTGCCGTACTTCCGGCGGATCACCGCGGGCCGGGAGGCCGAGCTGCATCCGGTCATCCAGCGGACGATCGAGGCCCCCGAAGTGCCCCTGGCCGACTATGTCGCCGCACAGCAACGGGTCGAGGAACTCGCCGCACTGTTCGCCGAGTATTTCGAACGCTACGACCTGCTGGTGTGCCCGGTGTGCCCCGTCCCGGCTCCGCCGCACGCCCGCTCGAGGTTCCCGGCGGGCGAGGCGACCGTGCCCGCGCGCGGCATCATGCGCGCCACGGTCCCGTTCAACCTCACCGGGCTGCCCGCGCTGTCCCTGCCGTTCGGCGCCGCGGCCGACGGACTGCCCATCGGGGTCCAGCTGGTTTCTCCGTGGTACACCGAGAACACCGTGCTGGGCGCGGGTGCCGCGCTGGAAGCGGTCAGCCCGGTCCGGAACCGCCATCCGGAACCGTGATCACCCGGCGGGCACGGTGACCGGCCCGAGCTATCGGCCGACTTTGGCGATGACGCGTTCGGCGTACCGTTCGAGGTGTTCGATCTTCTTGTCGAGCGGCTCGGTGTCGGGGCCCACGACATACGGCATCCGGAAACCGACGATGACGTCGGTGACACCCTTGTCCTCGAGTCGTTTGATGCCGTCGACGGTGTACGTATCCGCCGAGATGACGTGTACCTCGAACGGATCTTCCGCACGTCCGGCCTCCGCACGAAAGGCGGAAAGCTTGCCGAGCAGCACATCCAGTTCCTCGGCATCGCTGCCGGCGTGCATCCAGCCGTCACCACGAATCGCGGCCCGCCGCAAGGCGGCGTCGGAATGCCCGCCGATCAGGACCGGCACCGACTCGGCCGGTACCGGGCAGATCTTGAGCGAGGGAATGTCGTAACACTCACCATGGAACTCGAAGTACCCGCCCGCGGTCAGCCCGCGCAGGATATCGATGCATTCGTTCATCCGCTTGCCACGCTTGGCGAACGGCACACCCATCATCCCGAAGTCCTCGGGCCATGGCGATACCCCGACCCCGAGACCGAGTCGGTTGCCGGTCAGGTACGCCACCGAGGCCGCCTGCTTGGCGACCAGCACCGGTGGCCGGATCGGCAGTTTCAGTACGAACGGAGTGAACCGCAGCCGTGTGGTCACCGCGCCCATCGCGGCGATCAGCAGAAAAGTCTCGATGAACGCCTTGTCCTCGAGAAAACCGCGGTCTCCGTCCGGAGTGTACGGGTACTTCGAGTCGGAGTGCTCGGGGTATCCGATACTGTCCGCGACCGCGATGCTGTCGTACCCTGCCTGTTCGGCCGCCTTGGCCAGCGGAAGGTGGAAATCCGGGTCCGTCATGGCCTCGGCGTAGGTGAACCGCATCGAGTCACCGTAGAAAAGGTTCCGGTGGCTGGCAAGGCCGGATCCCAGTGACCGGATCACCGTCGATATGGCGCTATCGCACGGTGACCGGAACGGTGTTCCACCCGCCGATGCTGATCTCCGGGCTGCCGCGCAGATCCTTCGCGGAGTAGCTGACCTGGATGCGCTGGCTCTGCCCGGGCCACAGGGTCACCTCGTTGCCCGACCAGATTCCTTGCGGCACAGCGGATCCGTTCGCCGAATCGCGCAGATCGGCGCGCAGGAAGAAGGCCGCAGCGGTACCGGGCGAGGTGTTCCTCAGCGTCACCGTGGTCACTCGCTCGTCCCCGACCTTCCTGGTGTGCGCCTGCGCGGAAACGGTCGCCTTCGGCAGGTCGTGCAGCGCGGAAAGGTCGGCGTAGCCGGTCATCGTGGCCTGCGGATTGCCGAGCGTCTTACCCCAGTCCACGGTGTCCTTGCCGTCCGCGGAACGCCAGTACACGTTGCGGTCCACCAGCTTTCCGGCGCGTTCCAGCCGCAGTTCCACGAAATAGACGCCGTGCTCCGGGGTTTTCGGGGCGAGCACCGAGTTCCGCACTCCCTGGCTCTGCAGGGTCAGCCCCTCGGCACGCTGATCATCGAGCACCGTACCGTGCAGATCGCGCACGACCGCGTGCACCGAGAGATCGCGCGCGGTTTTCCCGGTGAGGTTGTCCACGGTGACGCTGTCCGCACCGTCGGCGTTCTGGGTGTAGAGCGCGTGCAGCGGGCGGTTCGCCGCCTGCGCACCGAAATAACCGCCCGCCTGATCACCGTCGTAGCCGTAGAGTGTCCACAGCAGACTCGGCCAGCCCTTGTTCAGCTGCCAGTAGATCGTTCCCGTCGCGGGCACCGGCTTGTCCGTCGAATGATCGAGGAAGGCCTCGAACTGGGCGCGGGTGTTCTCGTAGTTCTGCACCTGCGCGGCGCGCACATAGGATTCCAGGCTGTTCCACTTCCCGTACCGTTTCGCGAGCGCCGTGTCGAAGTGGTACAGGGTGCCGAACGCGTAGCCGTCGTGCCCGGACTCGTAGTTGTTGTGGTATTGGTGATATTCCGGATCGGTCCACAGTTTGCGCAGCTCTTCGGGAGATAGAAAGGACTTCAGCGAGTCCAGGGTGGGCACGGTGTTGCCCGCGCTCTGTTCGCTGTCGAATCCCCACGCCCCGCCCGCGTTGGTGAGGGAGGAGTCTTCTGTGTCGAAGTGTTTCCTGTCGTACCAGTAGTTCGGTGGAACCCAGTCGTACGGCCCTTCCTTCTCCCCGGCCGGACCGAGTTCCGGGCTGCTCTTGTACTCCGAGGAAGCGATGAACGGGACGTCGAAATCGGCCTCGGCGAAGCCCGCCAGCGATTCCTTCTCCTGCCGCGGGGGCGGCGCGTTGTCGCTCCAGGTGTAGGTGATCACGCTCGGATGCGAACGCAGCCGCTCCCCGATCGAGCGCGCGGACCGGTGCATGATCGCGTAATCCCGTTCGCTGAGCCCGGAACCGTCCTCGGGCGGCTGCCAGGAATCCACGCAGCACAGGAAACCGGACTCGATGAGCATCCCGGCCCGGTCGGCCTGCCGGTAGAAGTCCGGCGGCATCTCGTGGCCTTCGAGGCGCACCAGATTGATCCCCATGTTCTTCATCAGCGCGAACTGGTGTGCGATGTCCCCTCGGGAATAGTGCAGCAGCAGATCCTGGCCGAACCCACCGCCGCGCACCACGAAGGGCCTGCCGTTGATGCTGTACTGCCGCACCCCGTGTGGCGCCGCCTTGGATTTCCCGACCAGCTTCGAGGTCACCGTGCGAATACCGAAGTCCTGGTGCTCGCTGTTCGAGATCCGGCCGTACTGCGCGACCGCGGTGTCCACCGTGTACAGCGGCTGGCCGCCCATCCGGTAGGGCCACCAGATCCTGGGGTGCTCGATCCGCAGCCGGCGCTCATCGGCCGGGGTGAAGCCGACCTGTCGTGTGCTGCGCGGTGGCACGAGAACCGCGCGGTGCAGCGAAATCGGGGCACCCGCGCCACGTGGTCGGCTCACCCGCGCGGTCACCATCGCCCGCTGCGGGCGGTCGCTCGCATTGCTCACCTCGGTCCGCACGGTGAGCTCCGAGTCGTGCAGATCCGCCGCATTGTGTTGCAGTACATGGGAATTCCCGATCGCGACCGGTCCACTGGTGCGCAGCTGGACCAGCAGCTCGATACCGGTCTGGTTGTCCGGAGGAAGCTGACTCCAGTCCAGCGCGGAGAGGGTGAACTGCTTCTGCGGATCGTTCGGGTACATCCGCACCGCGAGCGAGTTCGCGCCCGGCCGCAGCGCCCCGCTCACGTCCAGCCGGTGTTCGGCGAACGCCCCGGACACCTGCGAACGATCGGCGATCTTCTTGCCGTTGAGCCAGATATCGGCCTCGCCGACCACGCCGTCGAGTACCAGCTGATGGTGCCCGCCGAAGTGCGGGTTCGCGGTGAAGGTGGTGCGGAACCACCACGGCACCGCGAACCGTTTGGTCTCCACCGGTCCGCGCTTGGCCTGATAGCCGAAGCACTTGCGCATATTGTCGGAGTAGAAAACGTTGGGGCAGGCACCGTTCTGCACCAGCGCGCCGATCTCGGTGCCCGGCGCACCGGCGTCGTCCGGGCGCACCGGGAGCCAGCCCTTCGTGGCGAATTGCGGGCTGGAGACCTCGGCCCCGCCCTGCGGCGCGTCGGCACTGCTGGCCACTTGCCAGCCCGCTTTCCCGATGGTGCGCAGTCCCTGCGCCGCACTGTCCGGCGCGCCAGCGGCGGCATCCGCGGCGACCGCGGGTATCCCGGAGGCCATGAGCACGAGCGCGGTGATCGAGACGAGTCCTGTTCGCAGCTTCCGGTTCATGCGACCTCCGCTCAGAGTTCGGAAAGTTTCTTAACATAGACCGAACGCGGGCGGAAGGGGTGCGGCCCCAAATACCCCCGGAACGAGCAGTGGAAGCGCACAATGGAAGTATGGCACGACCGACGATACGAATCCGGCGGGTGTACGCCGCCGAGAAACCGGACGAGGGCCTCCGGGTGCTCATCGACCGGCTGTGGCCGCGCGGGGTCCGCCGCGAGGCACTGGCCATGGACGAGTGGGGCAAGGACCTCGCGCCCTCATCCGAACTGCGCACCTGGTATGGCCACCGCCCGGAACGGTTCGACGAGTTCCGCGAGCGCTACCGGGCCGAGCTGAGCGGGAACCCTGCGGTGCACCGGCTGGCACACACCACGGGCACCGTCACCCTGCTCACCGCGACCAAGGACCTGGAGCACAGTCACGCCGTGGTGCTCGCCGAACTGCTCGGCGAGGACTGACGGGTCAGCGCCAGCAGACCGAGCGGGATCGCGATCGCGAAACCGAGCACCACGAGCAATCCGGTCGCGGTCGCCGGGCTCAGGCAGTCGATGAAGCGCACGTGGATGCCGAAGTGCGCCACCGCGAAGACGAGGTACACCAGCAGCGCGAGCCGCGCGAGCCGGAGGCGGAACACCGCGGTGCCCAGCACGACGCAGGTGGCCAGCCCCATCGCGCCGTAATCCATCATCAGGTGCGGGTTGTACGCCATTCCCATCCCGACGACCGGGAACGAGAAGAACCAGTGCGGCAGGAACAGCGCCACGAGCCCGACCGCGAGCTGGGTCAGCGTGAGCAGCGCGAGACCGCCGCGCAGTATCCGGCGCGCGATCATTTCCCCGCTCCCTCGGCGAGGAACCGGGCGAAACCGATCGTCCCGTCGGCGTGCTCCGGGGTGAGGTTGTGCCCTTCCCGGAAGCGGCGCAGCACCGTGCCGGAACCGGGGACGGTGAGCACGGGTTTGTGCCAGCCCCGGGAACGCGCGTACCGGCGGTTGAGCTCGCGCATCCCGAGCACTTCCGGCCCGCCGATCTCCGCGGCCATGCCCTGAGCCGGTCCTCCGGCGAGCAGCGCGAGGCGCTCGGCGACTTCGGTGGTGTCCACCGGCTGGAACCGCAGCCCGGACACGGTCAGCAGGACGGGCGAGAACCGCTGCACCGCGAAGATCTGGGCGAGCAGCTCGTGGAACTGGGTGGCCCGCAGCACCGTCCACGGTATCCCGGAGGCGGCGACCAGCCGTTCGCATTCGAGTTTCGTGCGGTAATAGAAAAACGGGATCGCGTCCACCCCGACGATCGAGACATAGACGAAATGCCGTACGCCCGCGCGCCGCGCCACCTGGAGCAGCCGCTCGGTCGCCGCGCTGTCGGCGCGCCCGATCGTCGTCGCGCCGTGGATCACCGTGCCGATTCCGTCGAGCGCGGCTTCGAGTCCTTCGCCGCTGCTCAGGTCACCGCGCACCCATTCGGCACCGCCACCCGAGCGTGCCCTGCGGCTGAGCGCGCGCACCCGCTCCCCCTGTCCGGCGAGCCGGTCCAGCAGCGCGCCGCCGAGCCGTCCGGACGCCCCGGTCACCAGGATCATGGCCATCCCTTCCTTCCTGTCGCTCTCGACAAGTCAGACCGGACAGCCCCGGTTTTCGTGACAATCAGCCGGTGATCACCCGCAACGCCCCCGGACGCAGCCGCACGGTGACCGGAAGTTCACCGATCACGTCCCCGTCCGCGCACAGCGGGACCGGGCGGTCCACCCGCATGCGGATCTCCCGCGCGGTGCGCAGGCTGACCTCGGGGCGGCGCACATGCGATCCGGTCTTCGCCTCGCGCATGAACCGCACGATCGCCGAACGCGGTCCCTCGCCGACCACGAGCACATCGGCGCGGCCGTCGTCCAGCACGGCGGGCGGCACGATCCGCAAGCCGTGCCCGTAGGCCCCGGAATTCGCCAGCACCACGGTGTTCGCCCGCGCCCGGAGTTGTTCGCCGTCGATCTCGAGGGTGTATTCGGCGGGTTTCCAGCGCAGAAAGGCGAGTACCGGGGCGATCCGGTACAGCAGCGCGGCCGGCACCCACCGGTTGGCGTTGATCAGCACGCTTGCCTTGGAATCGATCCCGGCGTACACGTTGCCGGGCACGATCACCCCGTCCGCGTCGAGCACATCCAGCTCCCGCACCGCGCCCTCGTGCAGCAACGCGGCCAGCCGGTCCGGTTCGGCGGGAAGGCCGAGGGTGCGGGCGAAATCGTTGCCCCGTCCGGCGGGCACGATGCCCAGGGTTCCGCCCGCGCGCACCACCGCGCCCGCGGCATCGCGCACCAGCCCGTCCCCGCCGACGGCGAGCACCACCCGCCCGTTCCCGGCAGCCTCGAACGCGAGCTCACTGGCATGCGCGGCGCTGCGGGTCCGTTCGAGCACGACCTCGGATCCCAAGGCGCGCAAGGCCGCCAGGACCGGGCGGAGCCGCGCGGCCGCCTCCCCACCCCCGGAGACCGGGTTGATCAGGGCGGTGAACTCACGCATCTCAGCCGTCCGCGGGCAGCAGCACGCCGGGGTTCATGATCCCCTCGGGATCGAGCGCGCGTTTGGCCCCGCGCAAGGCGTCGGCCGCGAGCGGGCCGATCTCGTCCAGATAGGTGTCCCGATGATCGGTGCCGACACCGTGATGGTGGGTGATCGCCGCACCCGCGGTGCGGATCGCCGCGTTCGCCGCGTGTTTCGCCTCCGCCCAGCGCCCTGCCGGGTCCGTGCCCTGGGCGCACACCACGGTGAAGTACAGCGAGGCTCCGGTCTCGTAGACGTGCGAGATGTGGCAGAGCACGAGCGCGCGCTCCAGGTGCGCGGTGATCGCCTCGGTGACCGCGGCCTTGACCGTGTCCAGGTTGGACCAGAAGGTCGCCGTTTCCAGGGTTTCCGCGAACGCGCCCGCGTCGAGCAGCGCGTCCCGCAGGTACGGGGCGCGGTATCGCCCGGCCTCCCAGGCCTGCCCGGGGCCGTCGCCGAGCGGTTCCCCGCCCGCCTCGCGCAGCACCTCGTCGATCGCCGAGCGGGATTCGAGCCCGTCCGCGTACCCGATGATCGCCAGGCAGCCGCCCGATCCGGGACCCGCGGCGGGATCCGCGAGGTTCACCGCGGTCTCCGCCTCATCGGAGAGCCGCAGCACGGCGGGCAGCGGGCCGTCCTGGGCGAGGCGGCGCAGTGCGGTCGCGCCCTCGGCGAAGGAACCGAACCGCCAGCCCTCGTAGGCCTGTTCGGCGGGGGCACGGCGCACCCGTACGGTCACCGAGGTGATCACGCCGAGCGTGCCCTCCGAACCGAGCACCAGCTGGCGCAGATCCGGTCCGGTCGCCGCCTTCGGCGCGGTGCCGAGGGTGACCGTGCCGCGCGGGGTGGCCAACGTCAGCCCGACGACCATCTCGTCGAAACGCCCGTATCCGGCGGAGGCCTGACCGGCCGACCGGGCGGCGGCGTATCCGCCGAGGCAGGCTCCCTCGTAGGACTGCGGGAAATGCCCGAGGGTGTACCCGCGTTCGCCGAGCGACCGCTCGGCTTCGGGGCCCCGCGTCCCGGCCCCGAACCGTGCAGTGCGCGAGATCTCGTCGAACTCCTGCAGACCGGTGAGCGCGCGGGTGTCCAGGCTGATCACCGCGGCGAACCCGGAGCGCGCCGGGACCAGCCCGCCGACCACCGAGGTGCCACCGGAGTAGGGCACCACGGCGATCCGGTGCGCGGCGCAGGTCTCCAGTACCGCGACCGTCTGCTCGTGCGTTCCCGGACTGACCACCGCGTCCGGGGCGTCCGCCGCATCCCCGGCGCGCAGGGCCAGCAGGTCGGGGGTGGACCAGCCGCGCGTGTGCCCCACACGCGCGGCCCGCCCGGTCTGTACCCGGTCCGCACCGACGATCGCTGCGAGCGCCGCCTCGGCCGGTTCGCTCAGCACCGGATCCGGCAGCGCGGCCTGTTCGACGGCGACCGGCGGGTTCTCCGGTTCCCGCACCCCGAAGGCGGCGAGCGCGGCGCGGACGGCCTCGGGCAGCTCCAGCGAAGCGGTGCCCCAGCGGTACGGGTGGAATTCTGGGCTCGACACTGTTACAAATTGACACACTATGTCGCAGCGACGCAATACCCTCGAGCCGGCGAACGCCATCCCGGAGGAGCAGATCCTGGACGCCGCCTACGAACTGCTGCTCGGGATCGGGGTACGCCGGATGACGATGTCCGATATCGCCCGCGCCAGCGGGGTCTCCCGCGCCACGCTCTACCGGCGCTGGAGCGATGTGCGCCAGGTCGTGGCCGCGCTGATGACCCGCGAATGGGCGCGGCTGGGGATCGCGGCCCAGCACGGCGAGGTCGACCTCGCCGAGGAACTGGTGCGGGTGGTCCGGCAGGTGCGCGCGCACCCGATGCTGCAGAAGATCATCGCGCTCGACCCGGAGGTTCTGCTGCCCTATCTGGTACGGCGCAGGGGAACCACCACGACCGCGCAGCTCGGCACGATCGAGGCGGCGCTGACCGCGGGCGCGGAACGGGGCACCGTGCGCGCGGGCGATCAGGACGCCCGGGCCAAGGCCGTGCTGCTGACCGCGTGGTCGTTCACCCTCACCGGACCGGTACTCGCCGAGACCGAGGCCGAACTCACCGCGCTGGACGAGGAACTGCGCCAACTGCTCACGAGGTATCTCACGCCATGAACCCCGATCCGAACCCCGATCTGAACGCGGGCCGCCGCACCGCCGAACTCGCCGCGCTCGAAGCCGATCCCCGGGTGGATGTGCTCGTGATCGGCGGCGGGGTCACCGGGACGGGCATCGCACTGGACGCGGTATCCCGCGGCCTTTCCGTGGTGCTCGCCGAACGCGCCGATCTGGCCAACGGCACCAGTAGGTGGAGCTCCAAACTCGTGCACGGCGGGCTGCGGTATCTGGCCAGCGGCGGGGTCGGCATCGCCTACGAGAGCGCGGTGGAACGCGGCATTCTCCTCGAACGCACCGCGCCGCATCTGGTTCACCCGCTGCCCCAGCTCATCCCGCTGCTGCCCGGGGTGTCCAAGAGCGAGTCCGCACTGGTGCGCGCCGGATACCTGGCCGGGGACGCACTGCGCACCGCGGCGCGGACCTCCCCGGCCACGCTTCCCCGCTCGCGGCGCGTCCGGCCCTCCCTGGTGCGCAGGCTCGCCCCGACCGTGCGCGGCGAAGGGCTGCGTGGCGGACTGGTGTTCTGGGACGGCCAGCTCACCGATGACGCCCGCCTGGTCACCGCGCTCGCCAGGACCGCGGCGGCGCACGGGGCCCGGGTGCTCACCCGGTGCGCGGCCGGTGCGGTCACCGGGGACGGCGCGGTGCTGCGGGACACCATCGGCGGACGCGGTATCCAGGTGCGAGCCCGCGCGGTGGTCAACGCGGCCGGGGTGTGGGCCGGTGAACTGGCCGAGGGTGTGCGGCTGCGCCCGAGCCGGGGAACCCACCTGGTGTTCCCGTCCAGCGAGTTCGGCGGCCTCACCGCGGGGCTCACGATCCCGGTTCCCGGTGAGCGCAACCGGTTCGTGTTCGCGCTGCCCGCCAGGGACGGCCGGGTGTACGTCGGGCTCACCGACGAGGAGGCCGAGGGTCCGATCCCGGATGTGCCCGAGGCGAGCGCGGCCGAGATCGATTTCCTGCTCGACACGGTCAATTCCGCGCTCGCCGAGCCACTGGACCGCGCTCGCCTGCTCGGCACCTACTCCGGGCTCCGGCCGCTGCTCGACACCGGAGGCGGGCGCACCGCGGATGTGTCCCGGGAACACAGCGTGCTGCACGGTACCGATGGACTGATCACGATCGTCGGCGGAAAGCTCACCACCTATCGGCGGATGGCCCAGGACGCGGTCGATGCCGCCGTGGGCTCCAGGAACCTCGCCGCGGGCCCGTGCCGCACGAAACGGCTCCCCCTCGTCGGCGCCACCCCGCGCGGCAGACTGGCTTCGGTGCCCGCACCGGCCCGGCTGGTGCGCGCTTACGGCACCGAGGCTCCCCGGGTGCTCGCCGAAGCGCACGGCGATCCGGAGCTGCTCGCCCCGATCGCCGAGGGCACCACGGTCACCGGTGCCGAGCTGCGGTTCGCGATCCGCAACGAGGGCGCCCTGCTGGCCGAGGATGTGCTGGATCGTCGCACCCGCATCGGGCTGGATCCGGAACTGCGCGCGCACGTGCTGCCGCTCGTGGCGCGGTATTTCCCGGACTAAGCACGCATCCGCCGGATCCTCTGGCCCGCCGTGCAGCGCGCGAATCCGGGAACGGCAAGGGGCGAGCAGCGCGCCGAACACCGCCCCGCTCACGGCACCGGCAGCCGGATCGCGCCGCCGCGCGGGGAGGCACGGTGCCACCGAGATCCGCGGAGCCCAGTTCGAACACGATCCGCCCGGAGTGCGGGAGCCGGTCCTGCCCGAGACCTCCCCGCTGCTGCGTGAGGCGGTGCTCGCCCTTACCGGGAACAAGCCGCCTTGTCCGGAAAAGGAGACCTTGCTCCGTGCGCTGGTCGGCATGGAACTGCGCCCGGCGAGCGCACCCTTTCCCGGCTGTTCCACCGCGAACCGGGCACCACGTTCCCACGCTGGCGCGGCCAACTGTCGCTGCCGCACGCCGCGATCGCGCTCGCCGAGGGCCGTTCGGTCACCGGCATCCCGGACGAGTTCGGGTACAGCAGCCCGAGCGCGTTCATCGCGACCTTCGCCAGTACCCCGGGCGCCTGCCAGGCGGCGACCCGTCGACTGGCGCGCGGGCCGGACAATCCACGTCACACTAGGCGTGCGCAGGCGCGGGGCCGTTCCGGGCGTGGTCTACCGTTGGCGTATGCCTGCGCGCCGTCCCGAACACGACGAGCGGGTGACCGCACTCGCGCTCACCGCCGCACGGGGGGACTCCTGCGCTCTCGAGGCCTGGGTGCGCGAAACGCAGGCGGATGTGTGGCGGTTCCTCGCGCACCTCGTGGACAGCGCCGCGGCCGACGACCTGACCCAGGAGACCTACCTGCGGGCGTTCGGCTCGCTGTCCCGGTTCGCCGGGCGGTCCTCCTCGCGGGCCTGGCTGCTCTCGATCGCGCGCCGGGTCGCGGTGGACCGGGTGCGCGCGGCGCGGGCCCGGCCGCGGATCGCCGAGCACATCGACTGGCAGGCCGCGGCCGAACAGCGCGGTTCCTCGGCCGAACCGGGCCCCGATGAGCAGGTCGAACTGCGTATCCTGCTCGATCAGCTCGACCCGCAGCGGCGCGAGGCACTGATCCTGACCCAGGTGCTCGGTTACAGCTACACCGAGGCCGCGCAGGTGTGCTCGGTCCCGGTCGGCACCATCCGGTCCAGGGTCGCGCGTGCGCGCGAGGACCTCATCGCGGCACGATCGATGACACCGAAGGACGATGCGATCTGACACGCGGCGGAGCACACGACTCCGATCGCGAGCACGGAGGTAGGCATGACCGACCCGTCGGCCACGGTCACCGAGACCGCGGGCGCAGCAGCACAGGACCGGGTGGTCGAGCTGGCGGTCACCGGGATGACCTGCGCGGCTTGCGCGGCACGGGTGGAACGCAAGCTGAACAAACTCGACGGCGTCCAGGCTACCGTCAACTTCGCCACCGAGAAGGCGACCGTGCACGCGCCCGATTCGGCGAGCGAACAGGACCTCGTGACCCAGATCGAGCGCGCCGGATACGGCGCCGCACCGGTGGAACCGCCGAAACCGCCCGAGGAACAGGACGAGGACTCCCACGTGCGCTCGCTGTGGCGGCGGCTCGTGGTGGCCTTGCTGCTCGGCCTCCCGGTCGGGGACCTGTCGATCACCCTCACCCTGGTGCCCTCACTGCGGTTCACCGGCTGGCAGTGGGTGCTGCTCGTGATGACCATCCCGGTGGTCACCTGGTGCGCCTGGCCGTTCCACAAGAAGGCGGCAACCGGGCTGCGACACGGCGCGAGCTCGATGGACACCCTGGTCTCGATCGGCATCGTCGCCGCGAGCGCCTGGTCGCTGTACACGGTGTTCGCCGAGCAGGGCGGCGCCGCGTCGGACGAGGGCATCCTCGGGCTCATCTTCGCCCCGAGCGGTTCGATCTACCTCGAGGTCGCCGCGGGCGTGACCATGTTCGTGCTCGCCGGGCGGCTGTTCGAGGCCAAGGCCAAACGCAATGCTGGCGGTGCGCTCGCCGCGCTGGCCGCACTGGGCGCGCGCGAGGTCACCGTGCTGCGCGCGGACGGCACCGAGGACCGGATCACCGCCGAGGAACTGCGTATCGGGGACCGTTTCCTCGCCCGCCCCGGTGAGACGATCGCCGCGGACGGCACCGTGCTCGACGGGGTCACCGCGGTCGACACCAGCCCGATGACCGGCGAGTCGATGCCCGCCGAGGTCGGCCCGGGCGACACGGTCACCGGCGGCACCGTGGTACAGGCCGGGCGGCTGGTGATCGAGGCGAGCGCGGTCGGCTCGGCAACGAAACTCGCCAAGCTGGTACGCCTCGTGGAACGCGCCCAGGAGGACAAGGCCGGGGTCCAGCGGCTCGCCGACCGCATCTCCGCGGTGTTCGTGCCGATCGTGGTCGGACTGGCCGTGCTCACCCTGCTCGGCTGGCTGCTCGCCGGATCCGGGGCCACGCACGCGGTCAGCGCGGCCATCGCGGTGCTGATCATCGCCTGCCCGTGCGCGCTCGGCCTGGCCACCCCGACCGCGCTGCTCGTCGCCTCCGGCCGCGGCGCCCAGCTGGGCGTGTTCATCAAGCACCAGCAGGCACTGGAATCCGCGCGCGCCATCGACACCGTGGTCCTGGACAAGACCGGCACCCTCACCGAGGGCCGGATGACCGTGGTGGACACCGCCACCGCGGAGGGCGTCGCGCGCGCCGAACTGCTCCGGCTGGCCGCCGCGGTCGAGCACGCCTCCGAACACCTCGCCGCGCGCGCCATCATCGCACTGGCCGACACCGAACTCGAGGAACTGCCCGCGGTCACCGACTTCACCGCCCGCTCCGGGCTGGGCGCGCAGGGCACCGTCGAGGGGCGTGCGGTGCTGGTCGGCTCCGCGCGGCTGCTCGCGGATTCGGGCATCGAACTGGACGGGGAACTCGCCGCGCTGCGCGGCACCTGGGAGCAGGCGGGCCGCACCTCGGTCGCGGTCGCCGTGGACGGCACGGTGTTCGGCCTGTTCGCGCTCGCCGACACGATCAAACCGAGCGCGGGCCGCGCGATCGAGCGGCTGCACGGACTCGGCCTGCGCACCGTGCTGCTCACCGGGGACAACACCGCGACCGCGAACGCCGTGGCCGGTGAACTCGGTATCGGCGAGGTGATCGCCGAGGTGCTGCCCGCGGACAAGGCGGCGGTGATCGAGAAACTGCGCGGTGCAGGCCGCTCGGTCGCCATGGTCGGCGACGGGATCAACGACGCACCCGCCCTGGCCAGCGCCGATCTCGGGCTCGCCGTGGTCACCGGGACCGATCTCGCGCTCGAGGCCGCCGACCTGATCCTGGTGCGCGCCGACCTCGACGTGGTGCCGACCGCGATCACCCTGGCGCGCGCGACCCTGCGCACCATCCGGGGCAACTTCACCTGGGCATTCGGCTACAACATCGCCGCGATCCCGATCGCGGCGGCCGGACTGCTCAACCCCCTGATCGGCGCGGCGGCGATGGCGCTGTCCTCGCTGTTCGTGGTCTCCAACAGCCTTCGGCTGCGTCGGCACCGATGACCCGGTTCCGTACCGTCGCGCTACTCGCCGCACTGCTCGCGGTCCTGGGCACCGCACTGATCGGCGTGTTGTCCGGAACCCTGCCCTACACCGCGCTCGGCAACGGTGATCCCGGCGCGCTGGTGCGGATCGGGGCGCCGGTGCTGCGCGCGGTGGCCACCGTCTCGGCGGCGCTGGCACTCGGCGGGCTCGCCTTCGCCACACTGGTGAGCACCCCGCGCGCAGGCGGGCTGCTCTCCCCGGTCGGCTACGACGCGGTGCGCAGCGCGGGGCGGTGGGCGCTGCTCTGGTTCCTCGCCTCGGCCGTGCTCGTCCCCTTCGATGTGGCCGACCGTTCCGGGGAAACGCTCGGGCGCTCCTTCGCGCAGGTTTTCGGCGGCGGGGACCCGTTTCCCCTGCTGGCCGCGATGGAAAGTCCGATGGGCTGGCTGCTGTCCGCGGTACTCGCCGCGGCGACCGCGCTGAGCGCCCGGTTCGTGCTGCGCTGGCTGCCCGCGGTCGCGGTGCTCCTGCTCGGGGTGCTCGCGCTGCTTCCCCCACTGGTCACCGGGCACGCCGCGTCCGAAGCGGGCCACGATCTGGCGAGCGCGGCGATCGTGGTGCACGTTCCGGTCGCCGCGATCTGGGGCGGGGTTCTGGTCGCGCTGCTGCGCCCACGCTGGCGCACCGGCCTCGAACCACGCCGCTACCGCAGACTGGCCGGCGTGGCCTGGTGCGTGCTCGTGGTCTCCGGGGTGTTCAGCACAGCCCCGATGTTCGGTTCCCCCGGTCAGCTCTTCGGCACCGGCTACGGGCGTCTGCTGCTGGTCAAGCTCCTGCTCGTGCTGCTGCTCGGGCTCGCGGGGCTGGCGTTGCGGCGCAATCGCATCGCCCCGGTGCTCGAACTGCTCCTGCTCGCCGCGGCGGGTGCGGCCTCGTTCGGGCTCAGCCACCTCGCCCCGCCCGCCTTCATCGGTTCCCAGGGCACCGTGCAGGAGACCCTGCTCGGCTACAACCTCTCCGCCGCCCCGGATCTGCTGCGGCTGCTCACCGACTGGCGGTTCGATCCGCTGCTCGGTTCGCTGTCCATCCTGCTCGCCCTCACCTACCTGATCGGGCTGCTTCGCCTGCGCCGCAACGGGGAACAGTGGCCGACCGGGCGCAGCCTCGCCTGGTTCGCGGGCTGTCTCGTGCTGCTGCTCGCCACCAGCTCCGGGATCGGGCGGTACGCGGGCGGAATGTTCAGCGTGCACATCACCAGCCACATGCTGGTGTCCATGCTCGCCCCGCTGCTGCTCGCCGTCGGGGCACCGCTGAGCCTGGCCCGTTCGCAGCGGCTCGACGTGCTCGCCAACTCCGGCGCGCTGCGTGTGCTCACCCATCCCTTCGTGGCGCTCGCGCTGTTCGGCGGCGGCCCGTTCCTGCTGTACTTCACCGGGCTGTTCGACGCGGCCATCCGGTTCCACTGGGCGCATGTGGCCATCAACGTGGTGTTCCTCGCCATCGGCTACCTGTTCGCCTGGCCGGTCGCCGGTGCCGATCCCACCCCGCGCCCACTGCCCACCCTCGGCAGGCTCGGCATGCTGCTCGCCGCCATGCCACTGGACATCGTCTTCGGCGCGCTGCTCACTTCCACCGACCGGATCATCGGCAACAGCCTCGGCGGCGGGAACATGTACACCGCGCTCGCCCTGCCCTGGGTTCCCGATCTGCGCGCCGACCAGTTCCTCGCCGGCACCCTGGCGCTGCTCATCGGCGAACTCTCCCTGTTGATCGCCGTTGTCGCCCTGCTGGTGCGGTGGAAGAGCATCGACCGCGAACTCCAGGCCATGGACGTGGACCTGCCCGCCGGGATTCGCTGAGCGCCCCGGTCGCCGCTCAGCGCTCACCGAGCCTGCGGCGCAATTCCGCGTTCTCCGCGTGCAGTGCCCGCATGCGCTGTTCCACCCCGGCAAGGGCCTCGCCGAACTCGGCGCGGGTGAACCGCTGGGTGATGTGCTGCGGACAGTTCCACGCGAAGCCCTCCACGGTGATCACGAGGACACGTTCGGCCCGCCCGTCCGTACGCGGTTCGGCGACCGCTCCGGCGAGCTGCGCATCCTCGTCCAGTGCCCTCGTTTCCGCGCGCCCCAGTATCTTCAGCCTGCGCTGGAACGCGAAGTCGAGTAACAGCACGGAGATCCGCGCATCACCGTGCAGGTTGCCGCTGGTGATGTACTGCCGGTTGCCGCGCACATCCAGGAAGGCCAGCCGATGCTCGTCGAGCACGTGCACGAACCCCGGCGGGCCGCCGCGGTACTGCACATAGGGCCAGCCGGTCTCTCCCACGGTGGCCAGAAAACAGTCCTCCCGTTCGGTGATGAACCGCGCCTCGGTCTCGGTGAGCGGATCCGGCAGCGGCCCGGCGTCCACCGCGTGCGCGTTCGCCCGCGCGCTGCCCGCCCGTTCCTGGAAGGCTCGGACCTGCTCGGTGAACGCGAGTGCGGCATAGCGGCTCATGACACACCCACCGATCGCCTCGCCGACTCGCGGGTCCGGGTTCGGCTCCGGCAGGCCAGTGCCACACAGATCCCGCCGAGCACCACCAGCGCGGCGAATCCGAACGCCGCGCGGAAACCCAGGAGCTGCGCCAGAATCCCACTCCCCGGTGCGGCCACCAGCAGCCCCAGATCCCAGAACGCCGTCATCACCCCGACCGAGGTGCCGGGGCTCAGTGGTCCCGACCGAGCCAGGGTCGTGTGCACCGTCGCCGGGAACATCAGGGCCACCCCTGCTCCGGAAAGGCCCGCACCGAGCAATGCGGTCAGCACGCTGCCCGGGGCCGCGAGCAGACCGAGGCCGAACACCTCGGCCAGTAACACCACGGGCGCGAGTGCGGCGCCACCGAACCGGTCGACCATTGGGCTGCCCAGCGCACGGGCGAGCAGGAAACACACCGCGAACACCGTGAGGGCCAGATCCTGACCGCCGATCCCCCGCGCACCGAGGTAGAGCACGAGCAGCGCACTGATCGCCCCGTAGCCGTACGCCGAGAGACCGAACGCCAGCCCCGGAAGCGCGGCCCCACGCGGCAGCAGATCACGAAGCCTCGAGGGCAGGATGCTGCCGCGCGCGCCCCGCCGCGCACGGGTACTCAGCACGAGCACGGCCGAAGCCGCGCCGAGTACCGCCACCAGCCACCACACCCCGGGCGGACCGCCCGCCCGCGCCAGCACCGTGGCCAGCACCGGGCCACCGGCGAGGCCGCCCCACATCGACAGTCCGAACCATCCCGCGATCCGCCCCCTTCTGGCCACCGGGACTCCGGCGAGCACCCACGGGATCGCCGCCGAGAACAGTGCCGCTTCACCGGCGCCCATCAGTACCCGGGCCAGCAGCAACCATCCGATGTCCGGGGCGAGCAGATGACCGAACCCGCCCAGCGCCGTCAGCACCCCGCCGAGCAACACCACCGGCCGTGCCCATCCCGAATCCGCGGCCCGCCCCGCGAACGGCCGGGTCGCCGCGGTCGCCGCGAACGCGATGCCGACCGCGAGCCCGGCAAGCACCGTGCCGCTGTGGAAACGCGTCACCACATAGCCGGGAAGCGTCTGCAGCGTCGCGCCGAGCGCCAGGTAACCGGCGAGCACGGCGATCCACAGCCGGGTGGTGGGAGTGGCGGTGGGAGTGGATGCCGAGCGAAGGGCATCGGCTGAGTTCGGCATAGTTGGTACAGTACAGTACTTTCTTGTTCTGATGGAACAGTCCAGTACCTTCTTCGACAGGACGGGAGGCGCCCCAAGGCCGAATGAGCGCTACAGCGGGGATGAGAACGCCCGGGGCGAGATAAGATGATCCCGTACTGTCCTATCCGCCCCTATCCGCCCTGCTGTAATCCCACCCTGCGCTACCCGCAGAGCGCCGAAGAAGGAGACGAATCATGCCAGTGCAACGCGGCGCGGCGCTCGATCCGGAAGCGACCAAGGCGAAGGTGCTCAAGGCGGCGGGCGAGCTGTTCTATGAGCGCGGCGTGCACGCGGTCGGGGTGAACGACATCGCAGCCCGGGCCAATGCCTCGAAGCTGAGCATCTACCGCTATTTCCAATCCAAGGAGGGCCTCGTCGCCGCGATGGTCGCGCAGCGCAGCGAGCAGACCCACGAGGAGCTCGCCGCGGAACTGGCCGGAATCGCACCTGGTGCCCAGCGCGTGCTCGCCCTGTTCGACGCGATCCGCAGGGGTTTCACCAAGAACGGCTACCGCGGTTGCCCGGTGATCAACACCAGCATCGACACCCGCAACCAGGACGAGGATGTGCGCACCATCGCGCGCACCCACCTGAACCGCTACCGCAAACTGCTGGTGGCCGAGCTCGAACACGGCGGGTTCGAGAAACCGCGCGAGCTCGCCAAGCAGCTCACGGTGCTCATCGAGGGCGCGATGGTGATCAGCGCGGTCGAGCGCAGCAACGAGGCGGGAAACCACGCCCGGGCCGCCGCCGAGAGCCTGCTCGGTCTCGGCGCGCCGCGAGCGCACTGAGCAGCGCGGTCACGCCGACCGGCCCGCTCAGAGTTCGCAGCCGACGAACACGGGTTCGTTGTGCAGCCGAACCCCGAATGCCTCGAGCACCCCGTCCCGCACCTCCCTGGCGAGCACGAGCAGGTCCTCGGTGCTCGCCCCGCCCCGGTTGGTCAGTGCGAGCACGTGTTTGCCGGACAGTGCAGCGCGGCCGCCCGGACCCGGGTGCCCCTTGCCGAATCCGGCGGACTGGATGAGCCAGGCCGCGGACAGTTTCACCCCGCCCTCGGCGGGATAGCGTGGCATGCTCTCGGCACCCGAACGTTCGAGCACGGCGTCGGCCTGTGCCTCGGAAACGATCGGATTGGTGAAGAACGACCCTGCGCTCCAGGTGTCGTGATCCTCGGGATCGAGCACCATTCCCTTGCCACGGCGCAGTTCGAGCACGGCGGCGCGGGCATCCGCGAGCGGCACCCGCTGTCCCTCCTCGGCGCCGAGGGCGCGGGCGAGCTCGGCGTACCGGATTGGCCCCGAAAGACCGTCCGCGGACAGCCGCAGCCGCACGCGCAGCACCACGGCGCGATCGGTGTTCTTCAGCAGGCTCGTCCGGTAGGCGAGGCCGAGCTCCGCGGCGGGGATGGTGCGCACCTGGCCACTGGAGCGCTCGTACAGGTCCACCGAGACCAGCGTCTCGGCGATCTCGCTGCCGTAGGCCCCGACGTTCTGAATGGGTGTCGCGCCCGCGAGGCCGGGGATCCCGGACAGTGTTTCGACCCCGCCACGCCCTTGCGCGACGGTCCACGCGACGAACTCGTCGAACGGGGTTCCCGCTTCGACGGTGACCAGTCCGTCCTCGATACGGGAACCGGTGTTGGCCAGCGCCACCACGGTTCCGTCGAATCCGGCGTCGGCGATCACCAGATTGGAGCCACCGCCGAGCACGAGCAGTCGCTGCCCGGCGGCGTCCAGCGAGCGTACGGCCTCGACCACGTCCCCGGCGGTCTCGGCGCGCACGAGCCGGTTCGCGTTGCCGCCGAGGCGCAGGGTGGTGTAGCCGGCGAGCGGGGTGGTCGTGCGTGCGCTTGTCACAGCCGATAACGGTAACCTTCTCGCCATGGCACGCAGCATCGAGCACCGCACTACCTTCTCCGCGGACGCGAAGACCGTGCACGACGCCCTCGTGGACAAACAGTTCATCAACGCGAAGCTGGCCAAGCTCGGCGGGCCGCACGCGCAGCTCACCGAGCACCGCGTCGATGCGGCGGCGACGCGGATCCACACCAAGCACGGCATTCCGGCGCAGAAGCTGCCCGGCCCGGTCCGCGCCCTGCTCGGCGGCGACCTCACGATCGTGCGCACCGAAGAGTGGCGCGCGGACGGTGACGGATATCGCGGCGAAATCTCGGTCACCGTGCCCAACGCCCCCGGCGCACTCACCGGCACCTCGCGCATCACCGGGGCCCAGGGGTCGAGCACCCAGGAGCTGCGCGGCGAGATCAAGGTCAGCATCCCGGTCGTCGGCTCGAAGGTGGAGGAATCCGTCTCCGGGCACATCATCAAGCTGCTGGACAACGAGGCAGCGTTCCTCGCCGAATGGCTCGGTTCGGGCGAATGAACAGCGAATACCGGCGGTTCATCGCGGAGTTCGACCGGCACGCGAACGCGCTGCTGGACGCCGCGGCGCAGGCCGGGCCGGACGCCCCGGTGCCCACCTGCGGTTCCTGGGTGATGCGGGATCTGCTCGGGCACGTGAGTACGCTGCACCGCTGGGTGACCGACCTCACCGCGCTCACCCCGGAGGACAAGGCCGCGGCCATGGAAACCCCGCCGGGGGACTACGCGGAACTGCTCGACCGGGCGCGCACCAATGCGGCCGCGCTGACCGCGAGGCTCACCGAACTGGGCCCGCAGCACGCGTGCAAGGCGTTCCATTGGTCCCCGCAGAACACGGCGTTCTGGGCGCGGCGGCAGGCGCACGAGATCGCGATCCACCGGCTCGATGCGGAGCTCGCGGTCGGCGGGGAACCGGGACCGCTCTACCCGCCCGAGCTCGCCGCGGACGGGATCGCCGAGCTACTCCTCGACATGATGCCCGGCCTGGCCCCGCGCAGGGAACCGGTCGGGGTGCGCGGCACGGTGCTGTTCGCGCCGAGCGACAGCGAGCGTTCCTGGCTGGCCCACCTCGAACCGGGCGAACCGGTCAGGATCACCGAGGAGGCCGCAGCCACCACAGCGGACGCCGGCGTGACCGGGACCGCGGACGCCGTGTTCCGCGCGGTGTGGGGCCGCCCGGGCACGGCGGTGACCGCCGGAGAGCCCGGGCTGTTCGAGCCGCTGCGGGCCCCGTAGCTCAGCTACCGAGGGCTTCCAGCACTTCGGCGTTCGGCAGCGCGGCGAGCACATCCCCTGGCACGAGCAGTTTCGCGTCCCGAATCCCGGCACCGATCACGAGTTCGGGTGCCTTCGCGACCGCGGAATCGATCAGCAGCGGCCAGTCCGCGGGCAGCCCGATCGGGGTGATCCCACCGTAGGCCATGCCGGTCAGCTCGACGGCGCGGTCCATCGGCGCGAACGAGGCTTTGCGCACATCGAGGTGCTTGCGGACCACGTTGTTGATGTCCGCGCGGGTGGTGGCGAGCACCAGGCAGGCGGCGAGTTTTTCTTCCCCGCCGCGTTTGCCCGCCACTACGACGCAGTTCGCGGAGGCCTCGATCGGCGAGTCGTAGTGTTCGCAGAACTGCGCGGTGTCGGCGAGTTCCGGATCGATTTCCACGACGGCGCAACGGTTCCGGGTTTGCGCGTCCAGGCCGGCGAGCGCGGCGGCAACGGGCTCGCCGAGCAGATCGGTGCGGTCGTCCACGGAGTGCGCGCTCAGGGTTCCGGCGATGGTCCACATGCGCGAAACTGTACGCCCCTGACCGAAACTGTTCGAACAGTGTCGTTTCGGACACTCGTCAACTCGTGCCGCCCACCCGAAGATGGTTCTCGTGACTGAAACCCTCGCCGCGGACCGGGTCCGCGCTCGTTCCGCGAGCACCTGGCTCGGCGCCGGACTCGCCGTCCTGACTGTGGGCTGGAGCGCGCAGGAGTTCACTCCCCTGCTGCTGCTCTATCGCGCGCAGCTCGGTCTGTCCAGCACCGTGGTACAGGCGGCGTTCGCCCTCTACGCGCTCGGCCTCGTCCCCGGGCTGCTGCTCGGCGGCCCGGTCTCGGACCGGATCGGGCGCCGGAAGGTCATGCTGCCCACCCTGCTCGTCTCCGCGGCGGGCAGCGCGCTGCTCATGGCGGGCGGAACCGGGGTGCCGTGGCTGTTCATCGGCCGTCTCGTGGTCGGCATCGCCTGCGGGGCCGCGTTCAGCTCGGGGGCCGCCTGGATCAAGGAACTTTCCGCACAGAAGTCCGGGAATCCAGGTCCGCGCAGGCTCACCGTCGCGATGACCGCGGGCTTCGGCGGCGGGCCGATCATCGCGGGCGTGCTCGCGCAGTGGGCACCCTGGCCGACGGTGCTGCCCTATCTTCCGCACCTGGTACTCGTCGCGTTCGCGCTGCCGTTGGCCGCGCGCACCCCGGAGACCACGGGCAGGGCGAGCGGTGCCCGGGCCCGGCCGCGGTTCCGCGGCCGGTTCCTGCTCGTGGTCGCCCCGCTCGCGCCCTGGGTGTTCGCCACCGCCTCGATCGGCCTTTCCTATCTGCCCGGGCTGGTCGGGAAACAACTCGGCACACATGCCCTGATCTTCAGCGCGGTGGTGCCGATGCTGGTGGCAGCGGCCGGGATCGCGGTGCAACCGCTCGCCCGCCGCCTCGATCACCCGCAGCGGCCGCGGTTGCTCACGGTCGCGCTCGGCATCGTGGTCGCCGGGCTGCTGATCGCCATCGCCGCAGCGGCGGAGGGCAGCCCGCTGCTCGTCGCGCTCGCCGCACTCGTGCTCGGTGCGGCCTACGGGGCCTGCCAGGTCTGCGGGCTGCTCGAGGTGCAGCGGATCGCGCCGCCGGACCATCTCGCCTCGATGACCGCGATGTACCAGGCGCTGACCTATCTCGGCTTCGTGGTGCCCTTCCCGCTCGCCGCGCTCGGTCAGCTCGCCGCGCCGAGTGTGCTGCTCATCGCGGTTGCCGTGCTCGCGGTGCTCACTCTCGTATGGGTGCTGCCCGCCTCGCGCAGGAAGGTGCGCCGGTAGGCATCGGGCGCCGTGCCCACCACACGGTTGAAGTGCCGCCGCAGTGTGGTCGCGGTTCCCATTCCGGTCTTCGCCGCGATCTGCTCGATGCCGTGCTCGGTGGTCTCGAGCAGTTCCTGGGCGCGGTGCACGCGCTGGGTGAGCAGCCATTGCAACGGGGCGAGCCCGGTGACCGCGCGGAACCGCCTGGCCAGGGTGCGCGGGCTCAGGTTCGCCCTGCGCGCCAGATCCGCGATCGTCAGCGGCTCGTGCAGATGCGCGTACACCCACTCGAACAGCTCGCCGAGCACATCGTCCCCCGGGTCCCCGGCCATCGGGGCGGTGATGAACTGCGCTTGTCCCCCATCGCGGTGCGGGGGGACGACGAGCCTGCGCGCGATCGCGTTCGCCACCGAGGCACCGTGGTCCAGCCGGACCAGATGCAGGCACAGATCGATGCCCGCGGCCTTGCCCGCCGAAGTGAACACCGGACCGTCCTGCAGGTAGAGCACGTCCGGCTGCACCCGCACGTTCGGGTATCGGCGGGCGAGCCGGTCGGCGTGCAGCCAGTGCGTGGTGACCCGGCGCCCGTCCAGCAGTCCGGCCGCGGCGAGCACGAAGGCCCCGGTGCAGATGGACACGATCCGTGCCCCGTCGGCATGGGCAGCCCGCAGCGCTTCCAGTAGTTCGGCGTCGTACTCCGCGCCGACCTCGCAGGCGGGCACCACGACCGTGTCCGCGGTGGCGAGCGCGTCGAATCCGTACGGCGGCTCCGCGCGGAACCAGCCACCGACCTGCGCCCCGGATCGGCCGCACAGCCGGAACTCGTACCAGGGATCGGCGAGTTCGCTGCGGTCCACGCCGAATATCTCGCAGGGCGCGGTCACCCCGAACAGCGCGATCCCCTCGGTCACTGCGACCGCGACGCTACTCATGTCCGAAAGTGTACGCAGCTATACGTTCGAGACAAGGTCGCGCAGCAGCTCGCGGACCACGCCGCGATGGGTGAGCAGCGGCGCGGCCGAGTCCAGGATCTCCAGCCGCGCCACCGGAATGGCGGCGGCGACCGCGCGCGCCACCGATTCGGCGTGCAGCGGGTCCTTGGTCGCGCCGAGCACGAGCACGGGTGCGGTGACCGCGGCCAGCCGCCCGGGCTCCGGGACCGGGGCGTCGTTCGGGATCGCCCGCATCGCCTCCGGAATCCTGGCCAGTGCGGTGGTGCGCGCCTCGACATAACCGCCGACATCCACCCCGTCCGGGAGTTGTTCCCCGACCAGTCCGCGCAGCCGGTCCAGATCGGAGTCCTCGACGGCGGAGGCGAATTCGGCGAAGGCGCGCATGGCCGGGCTTTCCCGTGGCGCGTCGAGTGCGCCGGGCAGCAGCAGACCGGCCGCGGCGAACCGGCCGGGTTCCTCGGCGAGCAGACGCAGCAGGGCGCCGGTACCCAGGGAGGTGCCGATCGCGGCGCGCGCTCCCGTGGAGTCCGCGAGCTCGGCGATGTCCTCGGCGACCCGGGTGTAGGACCAGTAACCGGCGGGCGCGTCCACGGCGTCTCCGTGTCCGGGCAGGGTGGCCACGACACGGGTTCCGGGCAGCCCGGATGCGGGCAGCCGGGCCTCTCCGCTGGTGGCACCGAGTCCGGGCACGACGAGGGTGACCGGATCACCGCTGCCGTAGGACTGCCAGCGCAAGCCGGAGGCGAGGGTTCCCTGCATCAGTGTGAGCCGCGCTGGACCTCGGCCAGCTTGGGCCGCACATCCACGAGGTACACCAGGATCGCGACGGTTCCGGCCACCCAGACGATGAACAGGATCCCGCCGAAATGGAACAGCGCGCATGCCGCCGTTCCCGCCGCGGTGATCCCCAGCCACTTGGGCTTGCTGAGCTTGTCGGCCGCGGTGAACGCGTCGGCCCGCTGCGTGACGGCATGCAGCACGGCGAACAAGCCCGCGGCGACCGCGATCCAGCTGATCGCCTCTGAGATGTAATAGGTTACCCAGTCCTGCACGAGTTCCAGCGTACGCAATCTTCTCGATCACGAAGCGGCTCCCCCACGGGCGCTGGTGCCCGTGGGGGAGCCGGTCCCCTCGGTCTTGCCTGATGGAGAGACTCGGTTACTTCTTCGTCTCACCGGTCTTGCGGGTGGTGGAGGTGGCCCGCGGAGTGGTCTTGGCGGTGCTCGCCGGCTTGGCCGAGGACGGCTTGGCCGTCTTCTCCGTGGTCTTCTCGCTCGCCTTCTCGGCGGTCTCCTCCGCCTGGGCGCTGACCTTCTCGCCGGCCCGCGTCGTGTTCGCCGCGACCTTCTCCCCGGCACGGGCCACGGTCTGCGATGCCTCGGTCACCGTGGCCGCGGCCTTGTCCGCCGCCTTGTCCGCGCCGCCTCGCAGGTTGACCCGGTTGAACACCTCCTCGGCGAGATCACGGGCATCGCCCGCGGCATCGCCGATCCGGTCCTGCGCCTGGCTCACCGCGTCCTCGAGCTGGTCGAGGGCCTTGCTGACCTGAGGGTTCTCTCGCAGCTTGTCCAAAGTGGACTCACCGTGCTCGGCAAGGTACTGGTACAGATCCCCGGCGGCCTTGGAGTAGGCGTCCACGAGATCACGCAGTTCACCGGGATCGACGAGCTTGCGCAGTTCCTGCGGGTCGATCAGCTTGTCCAGCTCCGCGGCGTCCAGGTGCTCGCGCAGCTCGGTCACATCCACCGGGGTCTTCGGCTTGTCGTTCTGCTCGACCTGGGCGCGGGCCTTGTTCAGCAGATCGGCGACGGCCTGGGTGGCCAGATCGCCCGCGCCGAGCGCGGCGAGCAGCGGGGTGCGCACCTGCTCGACGACATCGCCGAAGCGCTCACTGACCTGATCGCGGACCTGGTCCCGGGTTTTCTTCGCGGTGGCGTTCATGATCGTTACTCCTTGATTTCGGTGTGGTTCGGGCCGGTTTCGCTCTGCTGCCGCACCGAATCCGGTTCCGCATCGCTGCCCACCGCGCCATCCGCCCCACCGACTTCCCGGGCGCGGTTCTCCCTGCGAAACGATTCGTAGATATCGAGCAAAACCTGCTTCTGCCGGTCTGAAATGTCTGTCGCGGAACGGATCGCCTCACCGACCGGACCGCCGAGCGGAGCTTCCAGAATGCCCGCCTGCACATACAGCGCCTCGGCGGAAATGCGCAGCCCCTTGGCGATCTGGGCAAGTATTTCCGCGCTCGGCTTGCGCAGGCCACGCTCGACCTGGCTCAAATACGGATTGGAGACCCCGGCGAGTTTCGACAATTGCCGAAGCGAGATTTTCGCGCTGCTTCGTTGTTGGCGAATATACTCGCCGATGTCCTTGCCGATATCGGTCACCGCCTGGTTCACATCCATTGCGGTCACCTCCTTGTCTTGGCGATGACACAACGGTACAGCGGAGTGCTAACTCTTGCAAGCACCTTGCTTGCAAGAGTCGGTGTGGCACTCACCACCGGCGATCAGACAGCTCTCACCCGTCCACTGTGGACCGGGAGCTCAGCGGCAGAGGCAGAACGGATGCCCCGCGGGATCCGCGTACACCCAGAAGGATTCATGGCTGTCGTCGAGCAACCGGGCGCCGAGGGCGAGCGCGCGCTCGTGCTGCGCGGCCAGATCGGCGACCTGGAAGTCCAGATGCGCCATCTGATGACGTTCCCTGCTCGGCCAGGTCGAGGCACGCACCTCCGGATCGAGCTGGAACCCGAGCGCGGGACCACCGCCCGGATCGCGCAGGGTCGCCCATTCCGCGCCGGGTTCGACCGAGAGATCCGGCCAGTCCAGCAGCGCGCCGTAGAACCCGGCGAGCGCCGCGGGATCGGGACAGTCGAGGACGTAAGCACCGAGCGAAGCAGCGGACATCGGAACCACTCCTAACTAGCATAGTTGTTTTGCCGGTTAGTATGACTGGCCGAATGGTGAGCGGCAAGGACATTTCCCGGGGGCACGCTTTACACTGGGGAAGGTGACTGCCGGACGGGTAACCGCTTCCGCACCCGCGGAACGCGATATCGAACTGGTGATGAGCTTCCTGAACACACTCGACGTCGAGGACGGCGTCGATGTGCTCGCCGAACGCGGAGGCTGGTCCTCGTGGGTGCGCGACAGAGATCTCGGCGCCCCCGGTGTGGCCGAACAGGCCGCACGGGTGCGCTCTGCGCTCCGTGGATCGGTGGGCGATCATCTCGCCCGGCCCTCGGGACCGACGGGTCTCTCGACGACCGGTGAACTGACCGTGCACATTCGCGAGCACGGCCCGGTCCTGGTGGCGCACACCGCCATCGGGGAGATCCTCGCCGCCGCATCCCGGCTGAGCACCCTCGGGATGTGGGACCGGGTGAAGATCTGTCCCGCCGATTCCTGTCGCTGGGCCTTCTACGACCGTTCCCGCAACCGCAGCCGCACCTGGTGCTCGATGCAGGTGTGCGGCAACCGGGAGAAGGCTCGCATCTGGCGGGAAAAGCACGCCTGAGCGAGCGGGTGCTCCCTAGGAGCGCTTCTTCTTCTCGCCGTCGAGCACGATGACGATCGAGAACATCACCACGACCACGCCGAGTGGGAGCAGGTATGCCCACGCCCCGGTGATGCCGAGTCCTCCGGTGACCTTTCCGTAGAGACCGCCCTGTTCCCAGCCGGCCACCCGCTGGATGAGCGGAAGCAGCCCGAACATGCTGCCGAGCGCGACACACAGCCCCATACGCGCTTCGTACCCCGATTTCGTCATGGTTACGACCGTAGGCTCGCCCTCGATCTGTTGCACGGCACGCGAAACCTGCAGCAGATACGCGCGACGATCGACTACCACGTGTGGCGGCTGCTCTAGACGCGGTGTCGTCAGCAGGGCGATTTTCGACGGAGGATTATCGGCGATGGCGGGAAAAATTCACCACTCTATGATAATATAGATGTCATGAGCACTGGGGAAATCAGCGCAATACTGTCGAGCCGGGAACGGGTCGATCGGTTCGTGGAACAAGCGGCCGTCGCGCGCCGCGCCGAGGCGGAGATGCTCGACCAGGCCGCACAACTGGAGAAAGACGGCGCACCGATCGAGTTCGGCTACGGATCAATGACACGCATGCTCGAAGACACGCTGCGCATCAGCCGCGCCGAAGCCCGCCGCATGGCCGATCGCGTGCACGACCTCTTCGGTGCACTCGGCATCAGCGGAGAACCCATTCCCGCCGACCTACCGAACACCGCAAACGCCTATCTGCGTGGAGAACTCGGTGCCGAACACGTGGACCGGATCCGCCGATTCGCCACCGAACTACCCGCCGATGTACTGACCGGCAATTCCTGGCCGATCGCGGAGAAAGCCCTCGCCGAGACCGCCACCGAAGTCGGACCACGCGGACTGGCGCGCCCGATCCGGGAACTCCACGCGCTCCTCGACCCGGACGGGCAACAACCAGACGATCGCGAACTCGCCCGCCCCGCACGGCAAGTCTGGTTGGAACAGTGGCAAAACGACTGGACCATCCACGGGAGACTGGACTACGAAACCGGGTTGAAACTCCGCAGTGTCTTCGACGCGCTCGGCACACCCGATAGGCGCACCCAAGCCGAACGAGACGCCGATGCCTTCGCCGAGGTCGTCCGGTTCGCCGCCAACCCGGAGAATCTTCCCGAAAACGGGAGCGAACCGTTCACCATCATGGTCACCATGACCGAACAAGCCCTGCGCGAAGGCATCGGCCAAGCCACCACCATGGACGGCACCACCATCCCTGCCACCCAACTACGCCGCATCGCCTGCGACGCAGGACATACCAAGGAGGCCGGAGGTAAGCCGACTCGAAGAAACACGGACCATCCGATCGACAACGCTCGGCTTACCGGAGGCCGGATTGGTATCTACCAACACAGCATCCCCACCGTGCTCGGCTCAGCGGGCGAAGTACTCGACATGGGCTGCCGCGATCGCACCGCACCACCAAAGTTGCGCCGACGACTCATCGCCCGAGACCGCGGCTGCGCACACCCCGACTGCGACAAACCACCGAACCTCACCCAAGCGCACCACATTCAGCACCACGCCAGCGGCGGACTCACCACCCAAGACAACATGGTCCTCCTCTGTGCTCACCACCACCGCATGATCCACCAAACCGAATGGACAGTTCGCATCCACAACGGCACACCCGAATTCACCCCACCCGAATACCGCACCCGTGAGCCACACTCTCCCGGCACAGTCGAGGTTGCAGTCAGAACAGCTGCGTCGCCGCGTGGATGAGCAGACCGGCAAGCGCACCGACGATGGTGCCGTTGATCCGGATGAACTGCAGATCCTTACCGACCTGGATCTCGATTTTGCGGGAGGCCTCCTTGCCGTCCCAGCGTTCCACGGTGTCCGAGATGAGGGTGCTGATCTCGGTGGCGTAGTTGCGCACCACGTAACCGACGGCACCCTCGACCCAACCGTCCACTTTGGACTGCAGCCCGGGGTCGGACTCGAGCCGCTTGCCGAGGTTGACCAGCCCATCCCGGACCCGCCTGCGCAGTTCGGAGGACGGATCCTCGGCGGCGTCGAGCAGCATGCGCTTGGCGGTGCCCCACGCGGAGGAGATCAGGCCCTGCACCTCCGGGTGTTCGAGCACCTGCTGTTTGACGTTCTCGGCGCGCTGCATCATCTCCGGATCGGTCTGCAGGTCTTTGGCGAACTCGACGAGGAACCCGTCGAGTGCCTGGCGCATCGGATGATTGACGTCGACCTTGACCGCCCAGGCGAAGGCGAGCAGTTCGGTGTAGACCTTGTCGGCGAGCATCTCGTCGACGAATTTGGGCGACCAGGACGGGGACCGCTCGGCGACCACCCCGAGCACGGTCTCGTGGTTGTCCCGCACCCAGGCGTAGGCGCGATCGGTGACCAGATCGACGAGCCGGTGATGCGATCCGTCCTCGAACACCCGCGCGAGGATCTTGCCCAGCGGCGGACCCCACGGCTGATCGACCAGCCTGCGCACCACGGCCTGTTCCATGACCGCCTGCACATCCTCGTCGCGCAGCACGGTGACCACGCCGCGCAGCACGGTGGCGAGCTCGGCGGTGACCCGCTCGGCACTCTCCTCCTTGCGCAGCCACGCCCCGATGCGCGCGGCGATGGCCACACTGGACAGCTTGCCGCGCACCACCTCCTCGGCGAGAAAGTTGGTGCCCACGAAGTCGGACAGCGCCGAACCGATGGTGTCCTTGCGGGTCGGGATGATCGCGGTGTGCGGGATCGGCAGCCCGAGCGGGCGCTTGAACAACGCGGTCACCGCGAACCAGTCGGCGAGCGCACCGACCATGCTCGCCTCGGCCGCGGAGTTGACGTAGCCGACCCAGCCACTCGGCCCGAGGATGGAGGTCACCACGTACACGATGGCGGCGATGACCAGCGCGGACAGCGCGACGATCTTCATCCGGCGCAGCTGGCGCAGCTTGGCCTGCTGCACGGGGGGCAGTGTTTCGGTCGAGGTCACCGTCCCATTGTGACAGCACAGGCTCTATCGATGGCTCGGCTTCTCACTCGTTCCGGGCCTCGGTCGCCAGGGGCTCCCTCCCATCTCGAAAAGCGGTCGCTCGCTCGATCGGCGCCTTCGCGTAAACTCCCCGTGTGCGAGAACCACCCGTCGTCCCGAAGCTGCGCCCGTTCACCACGACCGTGTTCGCCGAGATGACCGCGCTCGCGGTACGTACCGAGGCGGTGAATCTCGGTCAGGGATTCCCGGACACCGACGGCCCCGCGGGCATGCTGCGCGTGGCCACCGAGTCGATCGCGAACGGGGTGAACCAGTATCCGCCCGGGCCGGGGATGCCGGAACTGCGCGCCGCGGTCGCCGAGCACCGCACCCGCTACGGCCTGCACTACGACCCGGACACCGAAGTACTGGTCACCGTCGGCGCGACCGAGGCGATCAGCGCGGCCATGCTCGGGCTCGTCGATACCCAGGACGAGGTACTGGTGATCGAGCCCTACTACGACTCCTACGCCGCCGCGGTGGCCATGGCCGGGGCCCAGCGCAAGGCCGTTCCGCTGCGCCGGGACGGGGACCGGTTCGCGGTCGACCTGGACGAGCTGCGCGCCGCCGTCGGCCCGCGCACCAGGGCGATCCTGGTCAATTCCCCGCACAATCCGACCGGAACGGTGTTCACCACCGAGGACCTGGCCGGGATCGCGCGGATCTGTGTGGAGCGCGATCTGATCGCGGTGACCGACGAGGTGTACGAGCACCTGGTCTACGACGGCGCGGAACACCACTCGCTGGCCGAGTTCGAGGGGATGCGCGAACGCACCGTGGCGATCTCCAGCGCGGGCAAGAGCTTCAACTGCACCGGATGGAAGATCGGCTGGGTGTGCGCGCCCGCCCCGCTGCTCGGCGCGGTGCGCGCGGCCAAGCAATTCCTCACCTTCGTCGGCGGGGCACCGTTCCAGCCCGCGGTCGCGCACGCGCTGCGCGCCGAGGGCGAATGGGTCGCCGAACTGCGCAACGGTTTGCAGGACAAGCGGAATCGGCTGGCGAACGGGCTCGCCGATGCGGGTTTCGGGGTGCTCTCCAGCCAGGGCACCTACTTCATCTGCGCGGATGTGCGCCCGCTCGGGTTCACCGACGGCGCGCAGCTGTGCTGGTCGCTGCCCGAACGTGCCGGGGTGGCCGCGGTACCGGTCGAGGCGTTCACCGACGAACCCGGACCGTGGCGCTCGCTGGTGCGCTTCGCTTTCTGCAAACGCGATGAGGTGCTCGACGAAGGCATCGCGCGATTGCGGAAACTCACCACTCGGTGAGGCGCCCGTCCGGCAGGCGCCACTGCGGGTCCGGGATCACGTGTTCGGTGTGCCCGCGCTCGAGCGCGCCGGGATCCAGTTCGATCCCCAGCCCGGGACCTTCCGGAACGGGCAGGTAGCCGTCCACCGGGCGCAGCGGGCCGGGATCGCGCAGATAATCCTGCGGCTCGGCGCTACCGGCCCCCGCGTAACCGGTGTTGTAGTGCAGCCCGAGCGACTGTTCGAGCATCGGGATTCCCGCGCAGCAGCCCGCCACCTGGAGCGAGGCGGCGAGCGAGACCGGTCCGTTCGGGCAGTGCGGGATCACCGGAACGTCGTAGCACTCGGCCATCCGGCAGATCTTCTCCAGTTCGAACAGCCCGGTGAGCGAGACATCGGGCTGCAGGATGTCGACCGCGCCGCCGTGCAGCAGTTCGCGGAACTCCCAGCGGGAACACAACCGTTCCCCGGTGGCGATCCGGGTGGCGGCGCGCAGATCCCCGAGCAGCGAATCGTGGCCCGGTGCGAGCGGTTCCTCGACCCAGAGCAGCCGGTACGGTTCGAGTTCGCGCAGCAGCGGGCGCAGCATCGGGCGGTGTACCCGGCCGTGGAAATCCAGGGCCAGGTCCAGCCGGGTGCCGAACGCCTCGCGCAATGCGGCGACCCGGGCGATCACCTCGTCCGCCGCCGCGGTCGTCTCGATCTGGTCGAACTCGGCGGTCGCGTTCATCTTCACCACGGAGAAGCCTTGTTCCAGGCGCAGCCGCGCGGCCTCGACCACCTCGCCCGGCCGGTCCCCGCCGATCCAGGCATAGACCCGGACCCGGTCTCGCACCCGCCCGCCGAGCAGCTCCCACACCGGCACCCCGAAGCGGCGGGCCTTGATGTCCCACAGTGCCTGCTCGATCGCCGCGGCCGCGGTGGACAGCACCGGACCGCCGCGGAAGAAGGCTCCCTGGCGGCAGCGGGTGGCGATCTCCTCGATCCGGTTCTCGTCCGCGCCGTGCAGCACCCGGCCGAGTTCACCGACCGCCGCGCGCACGCTGGCCACGCGTTTGGGCACGATCGCCTCGCCCCAGCCGCTGGACCGCTCGGTGTCCACGCGCACGAGGATCCAGCGCGGCCGGACCGGGTACACGGCGATGCCGGTGATCGTCATGCACCCCGTATACCACCCGCGCGTGGTGTTTCTTTAGGCAACTGGTTGCAGTGCACCTTGTTGCATAGGTAGCCTGCCCGGCATGGCGCTCGAACACGCGATCCTCGTCTCGCTCGAGGAACGGCCCGGCTCCGGATACGAGCTCGCCGGCCGGTTCGACAAGTCCATCGGCTATTTCTGGGCGGCCACCCATCAGCAGATCTACCGGACCCTGAAGCGGATGGTGGAGCTGGACTGGGTCGCCGTGGAACACATCGCGCAGCAGGGCCGCCCCGACAAGAAGCACTACCGGATCGCCGCGGGCGGGCGCGCCGAACTGCGCCGCTGGCTCGCCGAGCCGAGCGAACCGGCGCACCTGCGCGAGGAGCTGGCGGTGAAGGTGCGCGGAGCGAGCCTCGGGGATGTGGCCGCGGTCCGGGCCGAGGTCGCGCGGCACCGGGACCACCACGCGGAACGACTCGACGTGTACCGCGTGATCGAGAAGAACGACTTCCCCGATCCGGGCTCGCTGCACGGCCGGGGATTGCACCAGTACCTCGTACTGCGCGGCGGAATCCGTGCCGAACAGGGCATGGTCGAGTGGTGCGAGGAAGTACTCGAAGCCTTGGGGCGTGACCGGTCATGACCACTTACCCGAACCTGCTCGCACCACTCGATCTCGGGTTCACCACGCTGCGCAACCGGGTGCTCATGGGTTCCATGCACACCGGGCTCGAGGATCGCGCGCGCGATCTGGACAAGCTCGCCGAGTACTTCGCCGAACGCGCGCGCGGCGGGATCGGGCTGATGGTCACCGGTGGCTTCGCACCGAACAAGACCGGTTCGCTCTATCCCCTGGCCTCGAAACTGAGCACCCGTGGTGAGGCAGGCAAGCACCATGTGCTCACCGACGCGGTGCACGAGTCCGGCGGCAAGATCGCGTTGCAGCTGCTGCACGCGGGCCGGTACTCGTATCATCCGCTCTCGGTCTCCGCCTCGTCGATCAAGGCCCCGATCAATCCCTTCCGCCCGCGCGCGCTGAGCGAGCGCGGGATCCGCAAACAGATCGCGGACTTCGGCCGGGCCGCCGGCCTGGCCCGGGAGGCCGGATACGACGGCATCGAGATCATGGGTTCGGAGGGCTATTTCATCAACCAGTTCCTCGCCCCACGGACCAACAAGCGCACCGATTCCTGGGGCGGGACCCCGGAGGGCCGCCGCCGGATCGCCGTGGAGATCGTGCGGGCAGCGCGGGCGGCCACCGGCCCGGATTTCATCATCATCTACCGGATCTCGCTGTGGGACCTGGTGGACGGCGGGCAGACCTGGGACGAGGTGCTGGCGCTTGCCGGGGAGATCGAGCAGGCGGGCGCCACCCTGCTCAACACCGGGATCGGCTGGCACGAGGCGCGGGTACCGACCATCGTGACCTCGGTCCCGCGCGCGGCGTTCACCGGGATCACCGCGAAACTGCGGCCGCACATCGGTATCCCGATCGTCACTTCGAACCGGATCAACATGCCGCAGACCGCCGAGGAAGTGCTCGCTCGCGGGGACGCCGACCTCATCTCCATGGCCCGCCCGCTGCTCGCCGATCCGGACTGGGTACGCAAGGCGGAAACCGAGCGCGCCGACGAGATCAACACCTGCATCGCGTGCAACCAGGCCTGCCTGGACCACACCTTCTCGCTCAAGCGCGCCACCTGCATGCTCAATCCGCGCGCCGCGCACGAGACCGAGCTGCGCCTGCTGCCGACCCGACGGGCCAGACACATCGCGGTGGTCGGCGCCGGTCCGGCCGGGCTCTCCGCCGCGATCGGGCTCGCCGGGCGTGGGCACGCGGTGGAACTGTTCGAGGCCGAGGAATCCATCGGCGGGCAGTTCGCGATCGCCCAGCGAATTCCCGGCAAGGAAGAGTTCGGCGAAACCATCCGCTACTACCGCCGCCAGCTCGAACTGACCGGGGTGAAACAGCACCTCGGCACCCCGGCGAGTGCGGAAACCCTTGCCGCGGGCGGATTCGACGAGATCATCGTGGCCACCGGGGTCACCCCGCGGATGCCCGCGATCCCCGGCATCGGGCACCCATCCGTGCTGTCCTATGTGGACGTCGTCAAGCACGGGAAACCGGTCGGTGACCGGGTCGCGGTGATCGGCGCGGGCGGGATCGGGGTGGACGTGAGCGAATTCCTCACCCACGCCGGTTCACCCAGCCTCGACCTGCGCGCGTGGCAGGCGGAGTGGGGCGTCACCGATCCGGAGCTGGCCCGCGGCGGGGTGACCGAGGCCCGCCCGGAGCCCGCACCGCATCAGGTGTATCTGTTACAGCGCAAGGAAACACGCATCGGCAAGGGCTTGGGGAAAACGACCGGCTGGGTGCACCGCGCCGCGCTGAAGGCCAAGCATGTGCAGCAGCTGACCGATGTGCGCTACGACAAGATCGACGACGCCGGGCTGCACATCAGTTTCGGGGACAAGCACGAACGCCCGCAGTTGCTCGCGGTGGACACGATCGTGGTGTGCGCCGGTCAGGAATCGGCTCGCGGGCTCGCCGAGGAGCTCACCGCGCTCGGGGCGGACCCGCACGTCATCGGCGGGGCCGAACTGGCCGCGGAACTGGACGCGAAGCGGGCGATCGACCAGGGAACCCGGCTGGCCGCAAGTCTGTGAGACCAGCCGGGCGCGCCCTCAGGGTGGAGTCCTATTGGCGGAACGCCGCGCAGGCGGCGGCCGCGTAGGTCGGGGTCTTGCTGCCCCGGTACGTCACCTCGACCCAGTGGTTGTCGTAGACCTGCTTGTTGTCCGAGCCGACGCAGCTGTACTTGCCGCCGACGACGTAGGGACCGCACACCGGCTTGTCCGCGGCGGCGTTCACACAGGTCGCGTAGTCGTCACAGCTGAGCGTGGTCACCGCCTTCGCGGTCATGTCCGCGCCCTCACGCAGGTTGAGCTTGCACGCGTTGTACTGGCTCGCGTGCACCAGCCACGGCGCGTGCTGCGGCTGGCCGGGGTTGTCGGCGGCGGCCGCGGTTCCGGCGATCGAGAAACCGGCGAGCACCGCGAGGGCACCGGCGGACGCGGCTCTGCGGATGAATGTCACGTTGTCCTCCAGAAAGTTTCCGTAGTAGAGGACGGCAGCGTAGCGAGCCGATTACCGACACGAGTGGGTGATATGGACTCTCAGTCGGTGAGCAGCTCGATCGTGTAGTCGCCGGTCCGCTCCACGTGCAGGCCCGCCTTCGCCACCAGCCGCAGCAGTCCCTCCACAGTGGACGGCTCGGTGCGCGCGGCGGCCAGTACCGCGGCGAGCTTCCCCTTGTAGGCCTTGTTGTGATGGCTGACCGTCTTGCGCACCCCGGCCGCGTTCTCGGTGACCACGCGCACCGTCACCGCGTACGGCACGCGCGCGAGGTTGGCGTACACCCCGGAACGCAGGTCCACGATGAGCCCGTCCATCCCGGCGAGCACCGGCTCCAGCGCGGGCCGCCACAGTGCCGGAAGCGAACCGATCGCGGGCAGGGCGCTCCCGCCGGAGAGCCGGTAGGCCGGGATCCGGTCGGTACCGCTCGCGATGCCGAACAGTGCGGAGGCCACGGCGAGCCGACGGTCCGCCTTGGCCCGGGCCGCCTTGCTGAACGAACCGATGTCCAGCGCGTCATAGAGCACCCCGGTGTAGCGCTCGAGCGCGGGCAGCGTCGGCGAATCGCGCAGCAGGGCGTTGTGCTCCACCTCGTGTTCCTGGCGGGGCGAGAGGCCGAGCGCGCGCAGGCTCGCGGGCACATCCGCGGCGAGCTCGGCCAGCGCGTCGGCGAGTTTGGCACGCACCGGGTTCAGCTCACCGAAGGCGAGCGACCCCAGCTCGAGCGGGGCACCGTCCCCGCCGAGGGCCTTGGTCTCCGAAGGGGGCAGCAACACGAACACACCGAGCAGCGTAACGGCATGATCCGGGCCACTACTCGCGGCGGCGCACCCCGTTCAGCACGATGTCGAGCAGGTGCCGGGCACGCGCATCCCATTCGTCCTCCCCGAGCCGGGAAAGGTAACCGATCAGGATGATCACGTCCCTGGCGTCGACGTCCGCGCGGATCGTCCCGTTTGCCTGGCCCGCTTCGAGCAGAGTGGTCACCGCATCGCCGATCGGGCCGAGGCTGTGCGCGGAAAGATCCCGCCAGACCGCGACCTCGACCGCGGCGAACACCCCGCGCTTGACCCGCGCGTACTCGGCGACCCGGTCGAACCAGCGGGCCAGCGCCTCCACGGGCGGGTACTCGGCGAGCAGTTCCGGGGCCGCGACGATCAGCTCCTCCACGTCCCTGCGGTAGACCTCGGCGAGCAGTTCCGCGCGCGTCGGGAAATGCCGGTAGAGGGTGCCCTGGCCGACCCCGGCGCGCTTGGCGATCGCGTTGAGCTTCGGCTCCGCCGCTTCGGCGACGGCCGCCCTGGCCGCCTCGATGATGCGCGCGCGGTTCTCGGTGGCGTCGGCACGGCGACGGGATGGGTTCATGCGCCCTCGACTGTGTTCCCTGGCTGCGTTCCTTGAACAGGCGGACACGTGTCCGGTACCTTCGAAGCTAACCGGACACGTGTCCACTCTAACGGAGGGAATCCCCATGTCAGCTCTGCCCGGCACCGTCGTGGCGATCACCGGGGCAAGTAGCGGTATCGGCGCGGCCACCGCCCGGCTGCTCGCCGAACGCGGTGCCGCCGTGGTCCTCGGCGCACGCCGCACCGACCGCCTCGACGAACTCGCCGAGCAGATCCGCGCCGCGGGCGGCCGGGCCGTCACCTGCACGGTGGACGTCACCGAACCGGCCTCGCTCGAACAGCTGGTCACGCTCGCGGTCACCGAGTTCGGGCGGCTCGATGTGCTGGTCGGCAACGCCGGGATCGGCCGGACCGGTCCGATGGCCGAGCTGGGCACCGAGAACTGGTCGGCGATGATCGACGTGAACCTGCGCGGCGTGCTCAACGGCATCGCCGCCGCCCTCCCGGTGTTCCGGCGGCAGGGCCGGGGACACCTGGTGACGACCCTGTCCACGGCGGGCCTGCGGATCGTGCCGACCCAGGGGGTCTACGCGGGCACCAAGAACGCGGTGCGCACCCTGCTCGAGGGGCTACGGCAGGAATCCACCGACGGCGTACTGCGCACCACCTCGATCTCTCCCGGTTACGTGCGGACCGAATTCGCCGACCACGTCGAGGATCCCGAGACCCGGGCGCACATCGCGGAGACCATGCGAGAGTTCGGGCTCGATCCGGAAGCGGTCGCCCGCACCATCGCATTCGCCATCGAGCAGCCGCACGAGGTGGAGATCGGCGAGATCACCCTCCGCCCGACCCGTCAAGGCTGAGCTCGCCGACTTCCCCGCATCAGCACCCTTCGGCGCGAAGCCGGTGCTCGACGGGAATGACGAGCACCGGAAACCCTCACCGGTAGTGGGGATTTCATTGCACCCGGCGCTAAATTCAGCGTACGATGAATTTAGTAGAAAACCCGACGAGATCCGAGGTGCAACGATGACCGAGCAGCTCCCCACCGACATGGACTTCGACGCCCTCTACCGGGGCGAACAGCCCAGCGAGGACCTCCAGTTGGACTGCGTGCCCTGGGATATCGGCGCCCCGCAGCCGGCGATCGTCGCGCTCGAGGAAGGCGGCACACTGCGCGGCAGCATCCTCGACATCGGCTGCGGTCTCGGGGACAACGCGCTGTTCCTCGCCGAACGCGGACACCGGGTCACCGGGGTGGACGGGTCACCGACCGCGCTCGGCAAGGCCAGGGAGAAGGCCGGCGCCCGCGGTCTCGATGCGCGGTTCGTCCAGGCCGATGCCACCACCCTGGAGGGAGTGGAGCCCGGCTTCGACACGGTGCTCGACTCCGCGCTTTTCCACTGCCTCGTGCCCGAACAGCGCAGCGCCTATGCCGAGGCGATCCACCGGGTGACCAATCCCGGCGCGGTGCTGCACCTGATCTGTTTCGGCGGCGAGGACCCGGGCGCCACCCTCGAACCGGTCAGCAAGGAGGAACTGCACGCGGCACTCGACGCGCGGTGGGACATCACCAGCATCGAACCGGCGAGCTATTCCTCCGGCTTCACCAGGGACACCATCTCGAAGGTCCGGGAGATCACCGAGACGATCGGCATCGAACCGGAGAAGCTCAGCTATGACGAGCAGGGCCACGCGATGCTCGCCATGTGGCAGCTGCGCGCAGTCCGGCGTTAGAGCCTCTCACCCTTCGCGAATTCCGCCGCGAACCGCCGCGCACCGAGCGTGGCCTTCGCGGCGGTGCCGATCCGCTCCACATCACCGCGTTCACCGGGCGGGAGCGGGGCGCCGACGGACCGTCTGCGCGCCGCAGCCTCCCCGAGCAGCCGGGCCGCCTCGGCGTGGTCTCCGTCCAGTACGGCGACCCCGGCCAGTCCCTCGGTGGCCAGCGCGATCGCCCGCGGGTCGCTGTTGTCACCGGCGATGCCGAGCGCGCGCCGGTGGTGCTTGCGCGCGGTTGCGGGATCGGCGCGCTGTTCGGCGAGGAAACCGAGTTCGGCGAGCACGAGCGGGCTTTCGGCGCCGCTGTCCCGATGCCAGTCGTGCAGGGTGTTCAGCTGCCGCTGCGCGGTGTCCAGGTCCCCGGCGCGGCGGGCACCGAGGGCGAGGCCGGTGATCGCGTACATCTCCCCCGCGGTGAAGCCGTGCTCCGCGGCCAGCCGTGCGGCCCGCTCGTGCAACCGGCGCGCGTCCTCGGGTTCCCCGGCGAGCAGCGCCGTGCGGCCGAGCCAGGACAGCTGGTAGGAAACCTCCGGCCAGAGCCCGAGTTCCTCGGCGTGCCCGAGACTGGTGCGATGAATCCGCGCGGCCCGCTCGTACTCACCGGCCACCGCGGCGAGCACCCCGAGTACGAACTGTGCCTGCACCTGGCCCCAGCGTTCCCCGAGCTCGGCGAAGTATCCGGCGCTGATCCGCCCGTCCGCGCCCGCCTCGGCGAGCCGCCCTTCGGCAAGCGCGAGACCCGCCCGGTCGCAGCGGGCCGCGGCGATCCCCCAAGTGTCCCCGGATTCCTCGAACTCGCCGAGCGCGGATTCGGTGTGCACGGCCCCGCTCCAGTCCCCGAGGGTCGCCGCGGCGTAGCCGAGAAACCACCGCGCCAGCGGATCGGCCGCGCGCACATCCGGCTCGGTTCCGGTCGGCCCGGTCCCGGTGGAAACGGTCCCGGCGAGCATGCGGAACCCGGTCCGCCAGGCGCTCGCCGAAGCCACGAGCCCGGGCGCCCCGCCCACGGCGAGCGCGGCATCGAGTGCGGCGATCGCGAATCCGAACCTGCCGCGCAGAAACCAGTACCAGCTCAGCGCGGTCACCAGGCGCAGCGCCGTATCCGCGGCGGTGCCGAGCGTGGTGTCCACGGCGGCCCGCAGATTGCCCGATTCCGCGTCCAGCACCTCCAGCCACTCGCGCTGCCGCGGTCCGCGCAGTCCGGGCCCGGCGCGCTCGGCCAGTTCGAGGTAGTGCCGCACGTGCGCATCGAGCAGCCGCTCGCGTTCACCCGCCTCGGCCAGCCGTTCGAGTCCGTAGGCGGTGACCGATTCGAGCAGCCGGTACCGCCCGGATCCGGTGCGCACCAGCAGCGAGTGGTCCACCAGGCGGGCCAGCACCTCGAGCACGGTCTCCGCGGGCAGCTCCGGGTCCGCACACAGCCGCTCGGCAGCGTCCGGGCCGAATCCGTCCACGTGCACGCACACCCGGCGCAGCACGGTCCGTTCTCGTTCCTCGAGCAGTTCCCAGCTCCAGTCGAGCGTGGCACGCAGGGTCCGCTGGCGCCGCGGCACACCCCGGTCCCCGGCGGCGAGCACGGTGAACCGGTCGGCGAGCCGGTCGAGCAACGGCACCAGCCCGAGCCCGCGCACCCGGGTCGCGGCCAGTTCCAGGGCCAGCGGAATACCGTCCAGCCTGCGGCAGATCTCGGCGACCGTGCCCGGATCGAGTTCGGTGCCCACGGCGCGTTCCCGGGCCCGTTCGGTGAACAGCAGGGCCGCGTCCGCCGCGGGAAGCGGTTCCACCGGGTACACCGATTCGCCCGCGATGCCGAGCGGTTGCCTGCTCGTGGCGAGCACCCGCAGCTCCGGGCAGGCCTGCAGCAGCGGGTTCAGCACTGCGGCCACCGGGTCGAGCAGCTGCTCGCAGTTGTCGATGACCAGCAGCATGTCTTTGGTGTACAGAGCCTTGCCGCGCAAGGCATCCGCGAGCTCGGCCGGTGAGCCGGCCCGGATCCCGAGTACGGCGGCGAGCGCGTCGAGCACCGCCTCCTCCGGGCAGGGCGCGGTCCGTTCGAGCCCGGCGAGCTCGATGAACCAGGCACCGTCCGCTGCTGCGGACCGCCCGGCCACCGCGATCGCCAGCCGGGTCTTGCCGACCCCACCCGGACCGGTGAACGTGACCAGCCGGGCGGTGCGCAACAGCGCGGCACCGGCATCGAAGTCACTTGTCCGGCCGATGAGCGCGGTCAGCGGGCTCGGCAGGGTGCCGCGCCGCACCGGGATCACAAGCTCCGGGTCCTGGCGCAGGATCGCCTGGTGCAGCTCGGTCAGTTCGGGTCCCGGCTCCAGGCCGAGCTCGCCCTGCAATCGCGCACGCAGTTCCGCGTACTGCTCCAGCGCCTCGGTCTGGCGACCGGAACGGTAGAGCGCGCGCATGTACAGCCCGCGCAAGCGTTCGCGCAGCGGATGCTCGGCGAGCAGGGCGGCGAGTTCGGCGCACAGTTCCGCGTGTTCCCCGAGTTCGAGCCGGGCGGTTGCGGACTCCTCGGACACGGCGATCCGGTCCTGCGCGAGCCGCTGTGCCGCGGCGACCGCGAAAGGTTCCCCGGCGAAGTCCGTGAGCGCGGGACCCCGCCAGAGTGCGAGCGCGGCCGTGCCCAGTTCGGCGCGCACCCGGGGGTCGTTCGCTTCCCGGGCACTCGCGGTCAGTTCGGCGAACCGGCTCAGATCGAGTTCTCCCGGCCCGGCCGCGAGCAGATAGCCGGGCGCGCGGTGCACCAGCAGCGTCCCGGCACCGGGTTCCGCGCGCTCCAGTGTCCTGCGCAGCTGGGAGATCTTGGTCTGCAGGGTGTTCGCGGGGTTGCCCGGCAGCTGGGCGCCCCACAGGTCCTCGACGAGCCGGTCCGCGGCCACGACCCGCCCCTCGTGCAGCAGCAGATCGGCGAGCAGCGCGCGCACCTTCGGCTCCGGTACCGCCACCTGTTCCCCGCCCGAGGTCCACACCGCGAGCGGTCCGAGCACCCCGAATCGCACCACACCACCGTACTCACGGGCGACCGTGCGTGAATCGTGCGTGCCCGCGGGCACGGTGCAGCCATGACTGTGTTGACTGTGCTGGCCCGACGCGGCCTCCCCTGCGCTCCAACATCGACTCGGCTTCTCACTCGCTCCGGGCCTCGGTCGCTGGCGCTCCCTCGTATCCTCACTCGATCGGCGCCTTCGTGGACTCACTCGCTAGCGCTCGCTGCGATGCTCGGGGAGGACCGCCTCTCATGACCGACAAACCACCCGTGACCGTGCTCGGGCTCGGTGCGATGGGCACCGCGCTCGCCCGAACCCTGCTGAACGCCGGATATCCGACCACCGTGTGGAACCGAACCGCGTCGAAGACGGCACCGCTGACCGAACTGGGCGCGCACGCCGCGGACAGCCCCGCGGACGCGATCGCGCGCGGTGAGCTCGTGCTCGCCTGCCTGCTCGACTACGACTCGGTGCACCAGACGCTCGCCGGAACCGGGGATGCCCTGCGCGGCAAGGCATTCGTCAACCTGACCAACGGAACCCCGGAGCAGGCCCGCGCGCTCGCCGGGAAGCTGGACACGGCGTACCTGGACGGCGGGATCATGGCGGTGCCGCCGATGATCGGTTCCCCGGGCGCGTTCCTGTTCTACAGCGGAGAAATCGCGGTGTTCGAGCAATACCGGCCGGTGCTCGAGAGCTTCGGCGAGGCCATCGAGGTCGGCACCGATCCCGGGCTGGCCGCGCTGCACGATCTCGCGCTGCTCTCGGCGATGTACGGGATGTTCGGCGGTGTGCTGCAGGCCTTCGCGCTGACCGGGAGCGCCGGCGTTTCCGCGGCCTCGCTGGCCCCGCTGCTGCACCGCTGGCTGGACGGGATGAGCGGGTTCATCGCCCAGTCCGCCGCACAGCTCGACAGCGGCGACTTCGCCACCGGGGTGGTCTCCAACCTCGCCATGCAGGACACCGGGTTCGCGAACCTGTTCCGCGCGGCGAAGGAACAGGGCATCAGCACCGGCCAGCTCGAACCGCTCGGCGCGCTCATCCGGCGCCGCGTCGAGGACGGGCACGGCGCCGAGGACCTCGCCGGAATCGTGGAATATCTCAAGATCGGAGCGAACGCATGACCATCACCGTGCTCGGGCTCGGCCCGATGGGCCGGGCCATGACCCGGGTCTTCCTCACGAACGGTCACCGGGTCACCGTGTGGAACCGCACCGCGAGCAAAGCAGCGGAACTCACCGAGGCGGGTGCGCGGCTCGCCGGTGCACCGGCCGAAGCGGTCGCGGCGAGCGAACTCGTCGTGCTCAGCCTTACCGACTATCAGGTCATGTACGACATCCTCGGCACCGCAGGAGAAGCGCTTTCCGGGCGGGTGATCGTGAACCTGACCTCGGACACCCCGCAGCGCAGCCGGGAGGCCGCCGACTGGCTCGCCGAACGCGGGGCGAGCCTGATCGCGGGCGGGGTGATGGTTCCGGAGGCCGTGGTCGGCACCGAGCACTCGTTCATCTACTTCAGCGGGCCGGAAGCGGATTTCCGCGCGCACGAGCCCACTTTACGGCTGCTCGGCACCCCGGACTACCTCGGAACGGATCCGGCGCTCGCGCAGTTGTTCTACCAGGCGCAGATGCACATGTTCCTCACCGCGCTCTCCGCGTACCTGCACTCCACCGCGCTGGTCGGCGCGGCCGGGATCACGGCGGGCGAATTCCTCCCGCACGCACAGCGGTTCGCCGACACATTCTCGAGTTTCCTCGGCGAGGGCGCGCGCAATATCGAGGCGGGAACGCATCCCGGTGAGCTGGCGAACGCGATCATGATGGGCGCCACCGCCGAGCACATCGAGCACACGTGCGAACAGTCCGGTGTGGACACCGCGCTGGCCGGGGTGGTGCGCGCGCAGTACCGGCGGCTGATCGACTCCGGGAACGGCACGCAGAGCTGGACCGGGATCTACGAGCTGATCAAGGGCTGATCGAGTCGCTGCTGGTGGCGGCGGGTGAACGGGTAGGCCGCCGCCAGCACGGCCAGCCACGCGATCCCGACGATGATGGCCACCCTGGTCTCCGCGAACCAGGCGAGCACCACGAAGACGAACAGCATGAAGGCGGTGGCCGCGAGCTGACCACAGGGCCAGAACGGGACCCGGAAGCGCAACGCGGCCACCTCTTCGGCGTCCAGACCGCGCCGCGAACGCAGCTGGGCGAGCAGGATCATCAGCCACACCCAGATGGTCGCGAAGGTGGCGATCGAGGCGACGATGGTGAACGCCTCCTTCGGGATCACGTAGTTGAGCACCACGGCGATCCCGAGCGCGAGGATCATGACCACCACGGTGATCCACGGGACCCCGTTGCGGGAGACCTTGCGCAGCGCTGCCGGTGCCTGGCCGGTGCGCGCGAGGCCGTACATCATCCGGCCCGCGCCGAAGATATCGCTGTTGATCGCCGAGAGCGCCGCGGTGACCACCACGATGTTCAGCACGAACGCGGCCGGGCCGAAACCGATGCTCTCGAAGATCTGCACGAAGGGGCTCGCGCTGCCGTCGATGCTCTGCCACGGATCGATCATCATGATCACCGCGATGGTCAGCACGTAGAACAGCAGGATGCGCACCGGGACCGTATTGATCGCGCGCGGGATGGAGCGGGCCGGTTCCTTGGTCTCCGCCGCGGTGATCCCGATGATCTCGGTGCCCCCGAAGGCGAACATCACGATCGCGAAGGAGGCCAGGAAACCGCCGATCCCGCCGCCGAAGAAGCCGCCGTTCGACCACAGGTTGTGCACGCCGACCGAACCACCGTGCGCGCCGAGCCCGAACATCACCACGGCGATCCCGGCGAGGATCATCGCGATGATCGCGGCGACCTTCACGATGGAGAACCAGAACTCCAGCTCCCCGAAGACCTTCACACTGGCCAGGTTCACCGCGCCGAGCACGCAGATCGTGGCCACCACCCAGACCCATTGCGGCACCTGGGGAAACCAGAATCCCATGTACACCGCGAGCGCGGTCACATCGCCGACGCACACGATCACCATCTCGAACACGTAGGTCCATCCGGTGGTGAATCCGGCGAGCGGACCGAGATGGCGCCGCGCATAGTCCCCGAACGAACCGGAAACCGGGCTGTTGACCGCCATCTCCCCCAGCGAGCGCAGCATCAGGAACACCGCGGCCCCACCGATCAGGTAGGCGAGCAGCACCGAGGGACCCGCCTTCGCGATCGAGTCCGAGGAGCCGTAGAACAGCCCCGTCCCGATGGCCGAACCGAGCGCGATGAACCGGATGTGGCGTGCGGTCAGGCCGCGGCCGAGCTGTTCGGACTGCACACGTTCTCCTGTCTACGTCGACGATCGGGGCAGAGTCGATCAAAGGCGGCCACCGGCGCGACAGCGCACCCCGCGAGGTTGCGTCTGGAATCCCAGACCATCCTGCCATTCCTGGGCACAGCACCTGGTCACATCGACGCGCTCGGCCACGGGAGGGCCCGGACCGCACACGGTGTTGATTAGCGTGGCTACGGACCGCGTAGAATGACGCCTACCGGCATAGTCGCACCCCCAACTCAGGGGGTGTTCACGCGCGCCGTTCTTCAGGAGGTGGTTGGGCTGACGACGACCGAGGTGACCACGGCCGAGACATCCGCGACATCCGCGAACGGGCGCGCACCGGGCGCCAAGCACCGGCCGAGAATCCGCCGCCCACGGGCCGTCGACCTGCTCATCGCCTCGGATCCGGGCCTGTTCCGCGCCCAGTTCGCCCTGCGCACCCTCGTCTCACTGGTGTTCGGGCTCGGCTGCGCCTACGGGCTCACCCTCGCACTCGGCCAGCAGGTGATGACCGGGGTCGCCGTCTGCGCCCCGCTCGCGATGGTCAGCAGCATGCAGGTGGTGGAGGTCTCGAAACCACGGTTCGCCGGCTGGATGCTCGGGATGCTCCTCGCCTACGCCTTCGGTCTCGGACTCGGCGTGCTGCTGCACCCCTACCGGGCGCTCGAGGTGTGCCTGCTCCCGGTGATCGTGTTCGCCCAGTCCTACCTCAACCGGTTCGGCAAATGGGGCAGCGTCATCGCGATCGGGGTGTTCGTCTCCTACCTCTCCGGGCTGCTCATGCCGATCCCGGTGGCCACCTATCCGTGGCTGCTGGCGATCCTGGCGCCGACCGTGCTCGTGGTGATCGCCGCGCGGCTGCTGCTCTGCCCCGTCTCGCCGTACCGGGACCTGTTGCACAGCAAGCGCGCCTTCTTCGCCAGGGTCCGGCTGCTCGCCACGGACATGGCCGCGCTGCTGGAGAACGGCGAGTCCGCGCGCGGCGTCAAGCGAGTGCGCACCCAGCTGGCCCGGCTGCACGAGACCGCGCTCATCCTGGACGCGCGGCTGGCCATGCCGGACAGCACCGCCGATCCGGAACTCGCCGAGCGCACCCACCGGCGGATCTTCGACCTGGAACTGAACCTGCACGGGCTGGGCACCACGAGCATCGAGCTCGCCGCGATGCCGCTGCCCGATGCGGTGCGCACCGCCCTGGTGGACGGATCCTGCGCGCTGCGCGACACCCTCGCCGGGGCGCCGGAACTGCTGCGGGCCAGCGCCGAACGCGTCGAAGCCGAGGCGAACGCGCTCCCCGAAGAAGCCGTGCACCCCGAGACCGGCATGGCCGCGGCCTGTGCCCGGTTCGCCGCCTGTTTCACCGAACTCGCCGGGTTCGTCGCGGACCCGATCCGGATCGGCAAGCACGCGCACGCCGGTGAACAATTGCTGCCGCAGGCCGTGCTGCTGGAGGGACCGCGCCCGGAGGGATCCGGTTCGCTGTTCCGCACCGCGGGCGCGCCGAAGGGCCGGTTCCATCCGCTCCCGCAGACCAGGACCGCCGTGCAGATCGGGATCGCCGCGGCCATCGCCACCGCGATCGGGGTCGCGGTGGACGAACCACGGTTCTACTGGGCGGTGCTCGGGGTGTGGATCGTGTTCATGGGCACCGCGACCGCGCACGAGCGGGCGCGCAAGATGGCGCACCGCATCATCGGCACGATCATCGGAGCGGTGCTCGGGATCGCGGCCTTCGATCTGCTCGGCACCGATCATCCGTTCGCCACCACCGCGCTGATCGTGGCCGCGCTCACCGTCGGGGTGTACTTCGTGCTCAACACCTACGCGGTGTGGGTGGTCTGCCTGGTGATCACGCTCGCCCAGCTGTACGCCATGACCGGGGTGGAACTCGACAGTACCCTCACGTTCCGGCTCGCGGAGAACGCCGTTGGCACCCTCGCCGCGGTCACCGTGGCGCTCGTGGTGCTCCCGGTGCGCACCAGCAGCATCATCCGCGAGGGCATCCGCGGCCACCTGGACGCGTTGCGCACCCTGATCACCAACCTGCCCGGCACCGAGACCAGGCTGCGCGCCGATGCCCGCAGCGTGGACGCCGCGCTCTACCGGCTGCACTCGGTGAACCGCACCCTGGTGCGCTCCCCGCTCGGCGGCGAGCACCGCGAACTCGGCGCACTGGTCACCGCGTTCGAGAACGCCAACCGGCGGGCCCGCCACCTGGTGCGGCACGTGGACGCGAAGGGGGCCGAGCTCTCCGGACCACTGCGCGCGGAGATCCGCCGCTCGACCACCTCGCTCGCCGAGGGCATCGACGAACTCCTGCGCGGGCTGGACCAGAACGACCGGCAGCGCGCCGAACGCACCACCCTGCTGTGCGAGCTGCAGCGCCTCGACGAGTCTCTGCTGCACCTGACCCGGACCCTGCAGCTGCCCGCGCAGCGGACCGGGGAACTGGCCGGGACGGTGCGTACCACGGCGGGCGAACCCGCGACGGTCACCGTGCTGGACGCGGCGGGGCACCAGCTGGCCCGCACCCGCACCGATGCGAGCGGCGGGTACCGGATCACCGGGCTGCGCACGGGCAGCTACACGGTGGTGTACCACGCGTCGGGGCACCGGCCGAACGCGCGGCGGGTCACCGTCCACACGCGACAGACCGCGGCGCTCGGCGGGGCGGTGCACGGTCCGCACGGTCCGGTGCGCGATGCCCGGATCGCGCTGCTCGACGGGACAGGCAGCGAGGTGGCCGCCACCGTGTCCGATGTGCACGGCCGCTACCGGATCGAAGACGTCGCGCCGGGTGAGTACACCTTGCTCGCCCGCGGTTTCGGTGCCACGGTGGGCAAACTCGACCTGCACGGGGTGCCGGAGCGGCGCCACGACATCGAGTTCACTCCGGGGGCTTGAGTTCGCTGTCCATTCGCGATGGGGCTATGCCGACCATCGCGCCGCTCGCTCGTGGTCGTGGGCCGGAATGACGTGAATGGATTCGGGCAGTCCGCGGATGCCAGAAGTTCAGGTCGACCTGAAGTCCGGATGGTGTCCTGCGGATAGCACGGGCGGCCGAGGCCCTCGGCGTAGCTGCGCACGTTCTACGACACTGGGAAGACGAAGGTGTGCCCGTGCCGAACCGGGAAGGCATGCGGCGTGGGTTCGCCGAGCAGCACGTGAACGAGGCGTTGATCATCCACCGGTTGCGGCAGACAGGCGTCGGGCTGGCGGTCATCAAGCAGCTGCGGCCGCCGCCTTCGTGCGGCACACCCTGCGGTGTCGGCACCCGATCGTCGAGGAGTGTCCCGGATGCCGCGACTACGCGAGCGGCGGCGTGCCGGTCACCCACGCATAGCTCGACAACGGCCAGTACTGCCGGGCCCGGGAGGCTAGTTCTCCGCGAACGCGGCCAGAACTCCGGCCGCGATCGCCGAGCGCTCCAGCATCCCGGGGACGGTGGCGTGTTCGGAGCGCGCATGCGCACCCGCGCCGACCGCGCCGATCCCGTCCAGCACCGGGATCCCCACCTGCTGCACGAAGTTCCCGTCGCTGGCGCCACCGACCGCGGTCTCGGCGAGCTCCACCCCGAGCTGTTTCGCGCAGTCGCGGGCGAGCCCGTAGAGTTCGGCGACCTCCTCGGTGCGCTCGAACACCGGCCGGTTCCATCCGCCGTCCACCACGATCCGGGTGTCCTCGTTCACCGGGCGCAGCGCGGCGAACCCGGCATCGATCCTGCGGGATTCCGCTGCCGAGGCGACCCGCACATCCAGCTGGGCGACGGCTTCGCCCGCGGTGACGTTGCTGCGCGTTCCGCCGTGCACCACGCCGATGTTCACCGAGGTGCCCGCGGACAAATCAGGCAGTTCCCGGCAGGCCAGGATCTGGTGCGCGAGCTCGTGTACCGCGCTCGCGCCCGCCGTCGGGTCGAGCCCGGCGTGCGCCTCCTGACCGTGCACGGTCACGGTGAACAGCCCGACTCCCTTACGTGCGGTCTTCACCGCGCCGCCCGCGCTCGCCTCGAACACCAGCGCGGCGCGGGAGCGTGCGGCCTCGGCCTGCAACAGTTCCGCGGAGGCGAGGCTGCCGGTCTCCTCGTCCCCGTTGAGCGCGAGGGTGTAGCGCGGGCGCGGCAGGCCGAGCTCGGTGAGCGCGCGCAGCGCCCACACCGCCTGCACCAGGCCGGATTTCATGTCGAAGACCCCCGGCCCGGTGAGCACATCGCCGGTGCGCTCGAAGGGCCACTGCGCCAGCGTTCCCTTCGGCCACACCGTGTCGTAGTGCGCGAGCAGCAGCACCGGCTCCCCCGCTCCCGGGTACCGGCGGATCCGTACGTCCCCGGCCGCTTCGCGCTCGTGGAGTTCGGACTCCGCCACCTTGCCGAGCCGCTCGTCCAGCCAGCCGTCCAGCCAGTGCAGGCAGGAGGTCAGCGCGTCTTTGTCATCGCTGGGGCTCTCCTGCGAGACATAGTCCGCGATATCGGCGACCATTTCCTTTTCGTGTACGGCAAGGAATTCGGCGACGGCGCTCTGCTGTTGCTCGGTCAGCGCGGGGGAAATCTGCATGCCCTTACCGTACCGGCGGCCCCGTGGCCACCAGTTCGGCCAGTTGCGCATGCGTCGCGGCCCACACATCCGGGTGGGACCGGATGTGGTCGAGCAGTTCGCGCAGCACGACCAGCCGGGAGCGGTGCCCGATGATGTGCGGGTGCATGGTCAGCTGGAACACCCCGCCCGCGCGGTAGGCGGCGTCGAACTCGTCGATCCACATCTCGAGCACATCCCTTGGCCGGATATAGGCCCTGCTTCCCGCACCGGGCGCCATCATGAAATACGGCGCGTCGTCCCGGATCCAGTCCACCGGTATCTCCACGATCCCGGTCGGCTCGCCGTTCGCCAGGATCTCGTACGGATCGTCATCGGCCATGAGCGAGGAGTCGTAGACGAAGCCGAGTTCGCGGATCGTTTCCAGGGTGGTCGAGGAGAAATCCCAGGACGGAGTGCGGATCCCGGCCGGGGCCGTTCCGCTGAGCTCACCGAGCACGTCCCGGGCCCGCACGAGCAGTTCGGTCTCGGTCTCCTTGTCCAGCAAGGTGTTCCGCTCGTGGATCCAGCCGTGCACGCCGACCTCGTGACCGGCGTCCACGTAGTCGCGGATTTCCTGCGGATGCAGTAGCGCGGACACCGCGGGGACGAAGAAACTGGCCGGGAATCCGTATCCGGCAAGCAGTTCGAGGATCCTCGGCACCCCGGCCCGTGCCCCGTACTCGCCCTGGGACAGCTGCCCGGGAGACGTGTTCGCGTTGTGCAGTCCCAAGGTCTCGTGGTCCGAATCGAAAGACAGCAGCACCGCCGCGCGCGCCTCGCCGGGCCAGTTCTCCGGGGTCAGCCTGCGGCCCGCACGCACCGCCTCCGCGTAACCACGCCACGTCTTTTCCGGCCACTGCCACGGTTTCTCGTTCTCGGTCATGATCCCACACTAGCTCGAACCACTTCCCCGGTCCCGGTTTCCGCGCTGCCGGTCTCCGGTTCGCGCACCAGCAGCGTCAGCAGCGCGGCGAGCACGGAGATCCCGATGCACACCAGGTACACGGTGTGGATACCCTCGACGAAGGTCTGGTGCGCGGCATCGGTCACGCTCGTGCTGATCCGTTCGAGCCGGTCCCCGGAGAGGCCTTCGCGGCCGAGCATGTTCCGCAGTCCCTGCTGCGCATCGGGGCCGAACCCGAGCGGGATCTGCTCGGTGATCGCGGGGTTTCCGGCGAACTGAGCGGCCTTTCCGGTCAGCGAGGAGCCGAACCGGGAACCGATGACCGCAGCGAGGATACTGCCGAACACCGCGACCCCGAAGGTGGCACCGAGCTGCTGCATGCTCTGCTGCATCCCGGAGGCGACCCCGGCCTTGTCCACCGGGGCACTGCCGACCACGGCCTGCATGGCACCCACCATCACGAGCCCGATCCCGAGACCGGTGACCACCATCGGCGCTGCCAGGGTGCCGGATCCGGAGTCCACCCCGATCCGCAGCAGCAGCGCATAGGCCCCGGCGATGAGCAGCATGCCGCACAGCAGCGTGATCCGGAGCCGGAGTCTGCCGAGCACCCATCCGGCCAGCGGGGAGGCGATCGCGAACACCGCGGTGAGCGGGAGCAGCGCGACGCTGGCCAGGATCGGGGTCTTGCCCTGCACCCCCTGCAGGAAGAACATCAGGTAGAAGATGATCGCGTTCAGCATGAAGACCACGAGCAGGGTGAGCACCGAGCCCGCGCTGAAGGTGCGGTCCCGGAACAGTTCGAGGGACATCATCGGGTGTTCGCGGCGGTGTTCGATGAACACGAACACCGCGAACAACAGCAGGCCCGCGCCGAGGAAACCGAGCGTTTTCGCGGAAACCCAGCCCTGGGTCGGCGCGTTGGTGATCGCCCATACGGTGGCGGCCACCGCCAGGATCAGGGCGATCGCCCCCTGCACGTCGAACCGCTGTGGTTCGCGCTGGGTGGATTCGCGGATCACCAGGGCCCCGACCGTGACCCCGAGGATGCCGACCGGCAGATTGACGAAGAACACCCACGGCCAGCTCGCGTACTCCACGAGCAACCCGCCCACGATCGGCCCGCCCGCCATGGACACCGCCGAAATCGAGCCGAAAACGCCCATGGCGAGGGAAAGCTTCCCGGCCGGGAAGACGGCGCGCAGCACGGCGAGCCCGGCGGGACCGAGCAGCGCCGCGCAGGCCGCCTGCAGCAGCCGGGCCCCGATGAGCATCTCGATCGAGCCGGAGAATCCGCACAGCACCGAGGCGAGCGAAAATCCGCCGACCCCGATCAGGAACACTTTCTTCCTGCCGAATTTGTCCGCCACTTTCCCCGCGGGCACGACAAGACCCGCGAAGACGAGCAGATAACCGGTCGTCACCCATTGGATTCCGCCGGGCCCGGCGTGCAGATCGGCGGCGATCACCGGGTTCGCCGCGGCCACCACCGAGCCGTCCAGCTGGGCGACCATGACACCGAGCGCGACGGCGAGCAGGCTGAGCCAGGCGCTCGGCGGGACTTTTTCGGGCACAGGTGTACTCATGTTCGAATTCTCCGATCGGAAAAGTGCCTACGACAGCACGTGCTGGACGCGCTGAACGGTGATGTCGCCGAACGAGGTCCGCGCGAAGATCTCCGCGGTCGGATCACCGGATTCCGGATTCCCGGATTCGGTGAGCTCATTGCTGATCGTGCCGAGCTGGGTGTGCAGATCGAGTAGGGCGGCCGTGCCGTTCCGGATACCGAATTCGAGGCTGCCGAACGAGGTCTGCAGGCTCGCTTCGCCGCGCACGATCTCGTCCACCCGGATGCTCCCGTTCGCGGTCTTCGCCCGGATTCCCTCCTGCGCGCAGCCGACGTGGATGTCGCCGTTCGCCGCACCCGCCTCGGCCAGGCGCGCGAGTTCACCGAGCCGAATGTCGCCGTTGGAGTTCCTCACCCGCGTGGTGCCCTCCACGGCCTCGATGCGCACCGTCCCGCTCGCGGTCTCGGCCTCGGCGTCCCCACCCGCATGCTGCGCGGTGATGTCCCCGGAGCCCGATTTCAGCCGCAGCGCACCGGTTTCCTCGAACAGCAGGTGCCCCATGCTCACCGTGACCGCGCAGTCCCCGAGCCGCCCGCCGCACCGGAACACGGCGAGGCTCGCACTGCCGTGCACCCGCGAACCCTCGGGCAGCTCGATGCGCACATCGATCGACCCCCCGTCCCCCGGGCCCAGCTGGCGCCACCGCTGGGTCGCTTTGACCAGCACCTCGTTCTCGCGCAGGTCCACGACGGCGCGTTCGGCGGCGTGCACATCGGCGGGTTTCGCGGCATCGCTGGGGGTCACCTGGACCGTGGTGTCCGCGCGCTCGCTCGCCACCACGGTCACATCCCCGGCGACCAGATCGACGGTGGCCAGAATCGGGTGCGGTGTCTGAAAAGTCGGCATGTCCCCTCCTCCTAACGAACCCAGCCGGTGAACCGCTGGCCACTGCGCGGCGCCCGCTTCGGCCCGCGCGCCGGTCCCAGTCCGGCCGCGGCGATCCGGACCAGCCAGGCATTGACCGAGAGCCCTTCGGCCGCCGCCGCCTCCTCGATGCGGAACTTCAGCTGCTCGGGAAGGCGGAAGTTGATCCGGGAGGTGGCCCCCTCGTCCAGATCCGGCGCGCCGGACGCGGGCGGCACCGCGCTCTCCTCCGGTTGCTCGGCGGGCGGCGGGGTCACCACGAAACCCGGTTCCCGCCCGCGCAGCCGCAGATCCACCGAACCGGGGGCGAGCTCTGTGGTGATCTCGGCGGTCGCCGCGGACAGCGCGTCCAGCAGGGTGAGCCGGATCGCCGATTCCAGCGGGGCCACCAGCCGTTCGGCCACCGCACGCGATTCCTCCCCGCCCGCCTCGGCGGCGAGCCCGAGCTCATGGCGCACGTGTTCGACATACTGCGAGAGATCCATGGCACCACTATGGCACCACCATGGCGCCGCGGCAACCACGGGCGGCGCCATGACGGACTCGCCCGTTGCCGGAGAAAGCGCGCAAACCACCCGTTTTCCCAGCACAGGGCCGTTGTGACGCAAGCGATTCCGGTACCCACCCGGCTCCGGTACCCGCTCGGCGAGGACCACAATACGTGCCGTGCCGCCGCTGACCCCGCTGAGCATGCTCAGCACCTGGACCCTGGACATCCCCGTCCTCGTCGTGCTCGCCGCCTGCGCGGCGGGTTATGCGCTCGGTGTGGCGCGCCACTCCCGTGGCGGACGGCGCTGGCCGGTCCGGCGCACCCGGTTCTTCCTCGGTTTCCTGCTCAGCGTGGTGCTGGTGACCATGAGCTTCATCGGCCCGTACGGCACAGTGCTGTTCTGGCCGCGCGCGGTGCAGACGGTGATCCTGCTGATGGTCACCCCGCTGCTGCTCGCCCTCAGTGCCCCGCTCACGCTCATCCTGGAGACCGTGGCGCCGCGCACCCGCGCACTGCTTCGCCGGATCGGCCGCAGCACACCGGCCCGCGCACTGACCTTCCCGCTGGTGATCACGGTCGTGCTCATCGCGCCGACCTTCCTGCTCTACCTGACCCCGCTGTTCGAGCTGTCCCTGCGCAGCACGGCGGTGCACGAGCTGTGCATGCTGATGCTGGTGCTCGCCGGGTTCGGGTACTTCTGGACCAGGGTGCGGGTGGATCCGGCACCGCGCGCCGATTCGCACGCCGTCTCACTGTGGATCAGCGTGCTCGAGGTGGTCGCCGACGGGGTGCTCGGGCTGGTGATCTGGCTCGGCCCGCTGCTCGCGCACGACTACTACCAGGCACTCGACCGGCACTGGGGCCCGGATGAACGGCTCGATCAGAGCATCTCGGCCGGGATCCTGTGGATCGGCGGGGATGTGGCCGGCCTGCCGTTCCTCGGGGTGATGATGACCCGCTGGCGCGCGGAAGACGACAAACGCGCCGCGGAGATCGACCGCGAGCTCGACGAGGACTCGCCCGATCGGGACGACGGCATGCAGGACGGCCTGTGGTGGGAGAACGATCCGGTGCTCGCCGAACGCTTCCGCCGCCACTGAACAGCCGTTAGCCTCAAAGGTCATGTCAATGGGGACAGGGTCGGCGGGAACAGGCCGGGAGGCGGCGGTCGACGCCGCGGACAGCACCGTCACCCGGACACAGTGGCGCTGGACCGTACTCGCCGGAATGGCCTCGTTCCTGGACGCGGGTTCGATCGTGGCACTCGGATCCGGGCTCGCGCTCTTCCAGAGCTCGCTCGGTCTTTCGGACGGGGCGCTCGGCGTACTCGCCGCGATCGGCCCGAACGCGATCGGCTGCGCGATCGGTGCGTTCATCGGCGGACGGCTGGGTGATCGCCTCGGCCGCAAACGCATCTACAAGTACGATCTGCTCGTCTACGCGCTCGGGGTGCTGTGCGTCGCCTTCTCGGGCTCCGCGCCGATGCTGTTCGCCGGGGTGTTCGTGATCGGGCTCGCGGTCGGCGCGGACATCCCGACCTCACTGGCGCTGGTCGGTGAGTTCTCCCCGGCACGTGCACGCGGCAAACTCCTCGCCCTGACCCATATCGCGTGGAGCCTCGGCCCGGTCGTGGTGCTGTTGCTCGCGCTCGCGCTGTCCTCGCTGGACCTGCTCGGGATCCGGATCGTGTTCGGCATGCTGTTCGCGGTCGCGCTGCTGACCTGGGCGCTGCGCAGGGGAATGAGCGAGTCCGCGCGGTGGCGCAGCGCCTCGGCGGGACCACGGCCGCGGGTACGCGCCCTGTTCCGCGGGGCGAATCTGCGCGCCTTTGTGTGGACCGCGACGATCTACCTGTTCGGCAACCTCGCCGCGGGCACGGCGGGGATCTTCAACCCGTACATGATCAAGACCCTGCACGCGGGCGGGCAGGCGGCGAGCATCGGGTTCTCGATCGCCGGGTACCTGCCCGGAATCGTGGCCGGTCTGCTGCTGATGCGCCTCGCCGATCGCTCGCATCGCACCCGCAAATGGATGTGGGGCCTCGGCGGACTCGCCCAGGTGCTCGCCTACGCGGCCTTCCTGGTGTTCCCGTTCACCGTCCCGGTGGTGATCGCGAACATCGTGCTGTTCGGGCTCGGCGGCACCTTCGCCGGCGAGACGCTGTACCGGATCTTCAGCCAGGAACTGTTCCCCACCATGCTGCGCGGCACCGCGCAGGGGATGACGTTCGCGCTCGGGCGGGTGTGCCTCGGTGTGTGGAGCCTGTTCGTGCCTGCCCTGACCAGTGCCGGTATCGGCCCGGTCGCCATGTTGCTCACGCTTTTCCTCGTGGTGAGTGGATTCGTCGGGTTCGCCTTCATGCCCAACACCACGGGCAAACCACTCGAACAGATCGAGGAAGAACGGAGGATGTCGTGATCGTCTCCCCGGTGCGCTTCGAGCACGGCGACCCCGTCCTCGGGATCGGCGTCTCCCGGCCGCGATTGTCCTGGCAGGTCACCGAGGCCGAACCGGGGTGGGCGCAGTCCGGGTACGAGCTGGAGTACGGGGACAGCAGGGTGCCCGTCGACACCGCCGAGCAGATCCTGGTGGACTGGCCGTTCGCGCCGCTGGAGTCCCGGGAACGGGCCACGATCCGGGTCCGGCTCACCGACGGGAGGAACTGGTCGGACTGGAGCGAACCGTCCACTGTGGAGGCCGGTCTGCTCAGCCTGCAGGACTGGCGGGCCGTGCTGATCAGCCCGCGCACGCTCGGCGGTATCGGGGACCGTGCACCGATCCTGTACGGTTCGGTGCACGCCCGCGAACGCCCCACCTCGGCTCGGCTGTACGTGACCGCGCACGGCTGCTACACCGCATGGCTTGGCGGCGAACGCATCGGGGATGCCGTACTCACCCCGGGCTGGACCAGTTATCCGAATCGGCTGCGGTACCAGACCTACGATGTGACCGCGCTGATCCGGCCCGGCGAGAACCGCATCGAGGTGCTGCTCGGCAACGGCTGGTATCGCGGACGGCTCGGCTCGTCGAAGGCGTACTACGGGGACCGGCTCGCGCTGCTCGCCCAGCTGGAACTGCGTTATCCGGACGGTTCGCTGGAGGTGTTCGGTACCGATACCGACTGGAATGCCCGGGAAAGCACGGTTCTCGCCGATGATCTCTACGACGGGCAGACCACCGATCTGCGCGCGTTTCCGTCCACATCGGACGATGTGGACGCGCTCGGCACCGAACCGGAACGACTCACCGCACCACAGGGGCCCCCGGTACGGGTCACCGAGACCCTTGCCACGCGGGAGGTTCTGCACTCCCCTAATGGACGGCCGATCTACGACTTCGGGCAGAACCTGGTCGGCTGGGTGCGGATCCGGTTGCGCGGCACGCGATCCGGGCAGCGGGTCACGGTGCGGCACGCCGAGGTACTGGAGGACGGAGAACTCGGCGTGCGGCCACTGCGCAGCGCCCGGGCGACCGACAGCTATCTGCTGGACGAGTCCGCGGAAGTGGTGCTCGAACCGAGCCTGACCTTCCACGGTTTCCGCTATGCCGAGATCGACGGAGCCACACCGGAGCAGGCGGATGTCGAGGCGGTCGTGGTGGGCACCGATCTGCGCCGCACCGGCTGGTTCCACAGTTCGGACGCCGAGCTCGACCGGTTCCACGAGAACGTCGTGTGGGGAATGCGCGGCAATTTCCTCGATGTGCCGACGGATTGCCCGCAGCGCGATGAACGGCTCGGCTGGACCGGCGACATCCAGGCCTTCGCCCCCGCCGCGTGTTTCCTCTACGACACCGCGGGATTCCTCGCTTCCTGGCTCGCCGACCTCGCCGCCGAACAGCGCCCGGACGGTTCGGTGCCGTACGTGGTTCCCGATGTGCTCGGCGACGCCCATCCGAGCGCGGCCGCCTGGGGTGACGCGGCGACCGTCGTGCCCTGGGTGCTCTACCGCCGCTACGGCGACACCGGGATCCTCGAGCGCCAGCTGGACAGCATGCGCGCCTGGGTGGACCGGATCGCCTCGCTGACCACCGAGGGAATCCGGGCGGGCGGTTTCCAGTTCGGCGACTGGCTCGATCCGGACGCCCCGCCGCACGATCCGTTCGCGGCCAAGGTGGACGCGGATGTGGTGGCCACCGCGTACCTGGCCCGCTCGGCGGACCTGCTCGCCGCCGCCCACGAAGTACTCGGCCGCGACGGCGCGCCCTATGCCGGGCTCGCCGCACGCACCAGGACGGCGTTCGCCGAGCACTTCCTCGACGCGGACGCGCGCGTGCACTCCGACGCGCCGACCGGGTACGCGCTCGCCCTGGAATGGGACCTGCTGCCCAGTGCGGAACAGCGTGCGCGGGCCGTCGAGCGGCTGGTGGAACTGGTGCGTGCCAACGGTTTCCGGATCAACACCGGATTCGTCGGCACTCCGCTGATCACCGACGCGCTCACCGCGAACGGCCATCCGGACATCGCCTACCGGCTGCTGTTCGAGCGGTCCTGTCCCTCCTGGCTCTATCCGGTGACCATGGGCGCCACCACGGTGTGGGAGCGCTGGGATTCCCTGTTACCCGACGGGAGCATCAATCCCGGCGAGATGACCTCCTTCAACCACTACGCCCTCGGTGCGATCGCGGACTGGATGCACCGCACCGTGGCCGGGCTCGCCCCCGCCGAACCGGGCTACCGGCGCATGCTCGTGCGCCCGGTGCCGTGCGCGCGGCTCACCGAGGCCGGTGCCCGGCACGAGACTCCCTACGGTGCGGCCGCGGTTTCCTGGCGGCGCGACGCAGGACGATTCGAGCTCGAGGTGCGGGTTCCGGTGGGTGCCACCGCGAGCGTGCACCCACCGGGCGGTGAACCGGCCGTTGTCGGGCACGGCACGCACCATTGGTCGGTACCCGATCCGTGCCGCTGACCGATCCAGCCGTGGCCGATTTTCGCTGATGCGGGGTAGGTTCTCCTGGCATGACTACCGAACCTCGCGATTACGAAATACTCGAGATCCCCGATTTCCGCCTCGCGCACGGCTCCACGCTGCGGCCGGCCCGGCTGGCCTACAAGACCTACGGCAGCCTCAACGCCGAGCGGTCGAACGCGATCGTCTATCCGACCTGGTATTCAGGGCGGCACTGGGACAACGAATGGCTGATCGGTCCCGGAATGGCACTCGATCCCGAGCGGTACTTCATCATCATCCCCAACATGTTCGGCAACGGGTTGTCCTCCTCCCCCTCGAACACGCCCGCCCCTACGACCGCGGCCGGTTCCCGCACGTCACCATGCTGGACAACATCAACGCCCAGCACACACTGGTCACCGAACACCTCGGCATCGAACGGCTCGCCCTGGTGACCGGCTGGTCGATGGGCGCGGGCCAGACCTACCAGTGGGCGGTGCGCCATCCCGAGATGGTGCCCAAGGCCGTCCCGTTCTGCGGTTCCGCCAAGACCTCCCTGCACAACTTCGTGTTCCTCGAGGGTGTGCAGGCCGCGCTGACCGCGGACGCCGGATTCCGCGGCGGCTTCTACGACACCCCGCCCACCACCGGACTGCGCGCCCTCGCCCGGGTGTACGCGGGATGGGGCTTCTCCCAAGCGTTCTACTGGGACGAGACCTTCCGCGAACTGGGCTACTCCTCACTCGAAGACTTTCTCATCGGATTCTGGGAAGACCTGTTCATCGGCAAAGACGCCAACGACCTGCTGTGCATGCTGTGGACCTGGCAGCAGGCCGATGTCGGGCGCACCCCCGGCTACGACGGCGACCTGCGCAAGGCCCTTTCCGCGATCCGCGCTCGCCTCTGCTCCGTGCCCGCCGAGAAAGACCTGTACTTCCCGCCCGAGGACGAGCAGTGGAGCTCACAGTTCATCCCGGGCGGCGAGGTGCGCGTGATTCCCGGGACCTGGGGCCACTTCGCCGGAGGCGGGGCCAACCCGACCGATACGGCGTTCATCGACGGGGTGCTCAAGGAGGTACTGGCGAGCTAGGCGTCCCCCTGCGCGGTGGCGTCCAGCTTCTCCTGTTCGTCCCGGATCCTGGCCAGCGCGGCCTTGCGCGCCCCGCGTACGTGGGTGCTCGCCGCGCGTCGCGCGGCCCGGGCATCCCCGGAAAGCACCGCGTCCAGCATGCGCTGGTGATCCTCCCTGGATTTCTCCATCCGGCCGGGGATCTGCAGCGTGGTCTGCATGCCCTTGGCCAGCATCTCCTGCAGCACCCCGAGCGTCTGGCTCAGGAACCGGTTCCCCGCGGCTTCCACGATCCGCAGGTGGAACGCGGCATCCAGGCGCTGCAGTTCCTCCCAGTCGACGGGATCCTTCGCCGCGGCCGCGTCCAGCGCGGCGTGCGCCTCACGCACCTTGGTGAGCCGCTTCTCATCCTGGTTGCTCGCCGCCCAGCCTGCCGCGGGCAGTTCGAGCACTTCGCGCATATCGAACAGTTCCGCGAGACTCATCTCCTCGGCGGCCATCGCCTCGCGCAACGATTTCGTCGTCGCCGGATCGGCCACGAAGACCCCGGTGCCGTGCCGGATCTCCACCCTGCCCTGAGCCTGCAACGAGCGCAACGCCTCACGCACCGAAGGGCGGCTGGTGCCGAGCAGATTCGCCAGCTCCCGCTCAGGTGGTAGCCGATCGCCGGAACGCAACTGCTCGTTGGCGATGACCTCCAGGATGCGATCCGAGATCAGGTCGGCGACCCTGCCCTGGCGCAGCGGGGTCCAGATACCGGCTTCGTGCACGTGCTCCCCTTTCTCGGTGGTAATACCAGTTTACCTCTTCGGCTCGCATCGGCATTGTCTGCCGCTCTTCGGTGCGCTACGGTGAGCAGAGGTAAGACCTCTAACCTTAGGAGGAGGAATGGCGAACTCGCCTGGATTTCTCGCCCACCATGACGGGGATGTCGTCGCGGTCGCGGTGCGCGATCTCGAGCCGGGCCCCGCCGAGGGCGGATACCTGCGCGGTCCGGATTCGGTGACCGTGCAGCTCAACGAAGCCGTCCCGCTCGGGCACAAGCTCGCGCTGACCGATATCGCCGAGGGCGCGGATGTCATCGAGTACGGCCGGCTCGTCGGTACCGCGAGCAAGCAGATCAGCAAGGGCGACTACGTCCACGTCCACAATGTGAGGAGCGCACGGTGGCAGAACAGCGTGGCCTGACCGGTTACCGCAGGGAGAACGGCACGGTCGGGATCCGCAACTTCACGGCGATCCTGCCGGTCGACGATCTGTCCAATGCCGCGGCGGAGGCCGTGGCCAATGTCGTGCCCGGCACCCTCGCGCTGCCGCACGCCTATGGCAGGTTGCAATTCGGCCCGGACCTCGACCTGACGTTCCGCACCCTGATCGGCACCGGCGCCAATCCGAACATCGCCTCGGTCGTGGTGATCGGCATCGAACCGAACTGGACCGAGCGCATCGTCGAGGGAATCGCCAAGACCGGCAAGAACGTCGAGGGGTTCTCCATCGAACACTGCGGGGATCTGCGGACCGTCGAACGCGCGGCGCGGGTGGCCGCGCGTTTCCTCCAGGAGGACTCGGAAAAGCAGCGTGAACCGGTGCGTCGCGACGAAATCATGCTCTCCATCAAGTGCGGCGAATCCGACACCACCAGCGGACTCGGGTCCTGCCCGACGACGGCCGAGGCAGTGGACCGCTGGGTCGACGCCGGTGGCACCGTACTGTTCGGCGAGACCAGCGAGCTGACCGGCGGCGAACAGCTGATCGCCGAACGGTGCGTGAGCGGTGAGGTTCGCGCGCGGTTCCAGGAGATCTACGACGGCTACGTGGCGATGATCGACAAGACCGGAGCGAACCTGCTCGGTTCCCAACCGACGCAGGGAAATATCCGCGGTGGGCTGTCCACCATCGAGGAGAAGGCGATGGGCAACATCGCCAAGACCGGCACCAAACCGGTGGTCGGGGTGCTCGACAAGGCCGAGGCTCCCGGCGCGGAACCCGGGCTGTACTTCATGGACACGTCTTCTGCGGCCGCGGAATGCGTCACCCTGATGGCCGCGGCCGGTGCGGTCGTACACCTCTTCCCCACCGGGCAAGGAAATGTGATCGGCAATCCGATCGAGCCGGTGATCAAACTGTCGGCCAATCCGATCACCACCGAGACCATGGCCGAACACATCGACCTGGACTGCTCCGGTCTGCTGCGCCGCGAGTACGACCTGACCTCCGCGGGCGACCAGCTGATGTCGGTGCTCGACCGCACCGTCAACGGCCGGTTCACTTGCGCGGAAGTGTTGGGGCACAAGGAGTTCGTACTCACCCGGCTCTACGAGAGCGCATGATCCGGCGGGGTCCCCGGCCTTCTCGTTCCGGGGACCCCTTCCGGTCCGGAGAGGAACCGATGACCGAGAACCGCGTCCTCATCGCCGAGGACATCTGGGGTCCCGCTTTCGATACTCTCGCCGCCGAATGGCCGGTGCACCGGGATCCCGCGCTGTGGCGGGATCCTGAACGACTCGCCGCAGAATGCGCGCGATCGGCTGCCCTCGTGGTCCGCAACCGTACGACCGTGGACGGCTCCCTGCTGCGGAGCTGCCCGGACTTGCGGATCGTCGCGCGCGCCGGAGTGGGCCTGGACAACATCGACCTCGCCGCCGCCGAGGCCACCGCAACCGTGGTGACCGTTCCGCTCGGTGCGAACGCGGTCAGCGTCGCCGAGCACGCGCTCGGGCTGGCCATCGCGCTCGCCAGAGACACTGTGCGACTGGATACCGAGACCAGAAACGGTTCCTGGAACCGGACTCCGGGTACCGAACTGTGCGGGGGCGTCTGGGGACTGCTCGGCGCGGGTGCCACGGCGCGGGCCTGCGGCAGGCTCGCGACCGCGCTCGGTATGCGGGTGCTCGCCTACGACCCGTACATCGACCGGGAACACCCCGAACTCCGGGACATCACGCTCGCCCCGCTGGCCGAGGTGACCGCCGCATCCGATGTGCTCTCCTGCCATCTGCCCGCCACCGGAGAGACGACCGGGCTCGTGGACGCCGGGCTGCTCGCCGGGATGCGCCCGGGCGCGCTACTGATCAATCTCGGGCGCGGCGAGATCTTCGATGAGCAAGCACTGGCCGATGCGCTCGAGTCGGGCACCATCGGCGGAGCTGCGCTCGATGTCCGGGCCACCGAGCCACCTTCGGTGGGGAGACTGGAATCGGCCCCGAACACCATCCTCACCCCGCACATCGCCGGGATCACCGCGCAGAGCCAGGATCGCATCCTGCGGATACTCGCCGAGGACATCGATGCCGTGCTGCGCGGTGCGGCCGCGGGCAACGCAGTCGGGAGGCACCGGTGAACACGATCGGCTCCGCGCGAACGCTTGCGGCCGAACTGCTGGCCGCGGCTGGTATGCCGGAAAACCGCGCAGAGCTCAGCGCTCGCTGCATCGTGCAGGCCGATGTCTGGGGCATCGCCTCGCACGGTCTGCGGCGGCTACCGTACTACCTTCGCCGCATGCTCGCCGGTGGTTACCCCGCCGACGCCGAGCTGGAGACCATTACCGATTCCGGCCCGGTCCTCGCCCTGCGCGGTGGCGGCGGGCTCGGGCACTGGCAGGTGTGGGAGGCCGCGGCGGAACTGGCCGACCGTACGGCGCAGTACGGCATCGCGGCGGTCAGCGTGGCCGATTCCGGTCACTGTGGAGCACTCGGTCTCTACACTGTTCCCGGGCTCCGCTGCGGCCAGTTGACCATCGCCTTCTCCAACGGTCCCGCCGTGATGCCCGCCTGGGGCGCCACCGAACCGCTGCTTTCCACCTCCCCCATCGCCGCGGGCATCCCCGCGCGGCCTCGTCCATCCATTGTGGACATGGCGACGAGCACGGTCGCGCGGGGGAAGATCGCCGCCCGCGCCGCCTCGGGTACCGAATTGCCGGAAGGCTGGGCACTCGATGCCGAAGGCAGGCCGACCACCGATCCGGCCGCCGCGCTGCACGGCCTGCTCTCCCCGCTCGGCGGCGCGAAGGGATTCGCCCTGGCGTTGCTCGTCGAAGCGTTCGCCGCCGGTGTCGCGGGACCGAATCTCTCCGCCGAGATCCCCGATATGTTCGCCCCGGAGGATTCGGCGCAGCCGCAACGGATCGGGCACATGTTGATCGCCGTCGATCCGGCACGGTTCGGCGGCCCAGAGGCAGCTCTGCGGCTCGACCGACTGGCCGCGTCGGTACAGGCCAGCGGTGGCAGGCTACCGGGCGGAACCCGTGTCCTCCCCGAGGAACTGGACGAACGAACCCCGTTGGAACTGGCCGAGAACACGGCAGCCGAGTTATCCGGATGGGCACGGCGGCTCGGCGTAACGGTACCCGGATGAGCCTCAGAACGCCCCGATCACCGTCACCAGACCGGAAACCACGATCAACGCCACCACGAGCCTGCGGAAGAGTACAGGTGGCAGCCGTTCGCCGACGAAACCACCGAGCAGGTTGCCGAGCACCGCGGAGCCCGTGAGCACCGGTAGCGCGGGCAACAGCACCTCGACAGGAATAGCGCCCTGGAAGGCCAGTATCGCGAGGGAGATCGCGTTGCAACAGACGAAGTAGCCCGCGAGATCGGCGAGGAAGTTCCGCTGCGGCACATCGGATGCGGTCAACAGCAGGGCGGGCGGTATCCCGTTCAGCGAAGTGGTCGTGGACAGGTAACCGCCTGCCATGCCGGCCGCGACCGGACGCACCCGCGCGCCGCCTGCCCTTTCGGGCATTCTGCTCAGCATCCGCAGCCCCGCCAGTACCACGAGTACGCCCGCAGCGATCTTCAGGTACCGGGCCGGAACCAGGTGGACGGTCAGCACGCCGATACACGCGCCCGGCAGACTCGCCGCGCCGAGCAGCGCGACCCTCGGCCAGTTCACCGAACCGCGCAACCGCACGAACACGGCGAGCCTCGTCACGAGGGTGGCCGTCAGGTTCAGCGGAACCACCTGCGGCAGGGCGAATCCGGCTAGTAGCAGCAACGGTGTGGACACCAGTGAGCTACCGAAACCAGTCGCCCCACCGAGCACGGCGGCGAACCCCATCAGGACCGCGGCGAGCGGGAGGTTCACGCCGACTCCGCGGCCATCTCCTCGACCGTTTCCGCGAACCGCTGCGTGTTCGGCGAAGGCGAGGTAGCCAGGCTCACCACCACGAACACCACGATGTTCGCGGCCAGCGCGATCAGCCCGGCGTTGATCCCGAACACCGGATCGTTCCCGCTCAACAGCAGCACACCACAGAGCACCCAACCGGTGAGCAGACCGGCGAGCATGCCCTGTTTGCTCGCCCGCCGCCAGAAGATCCCGCCGATCACGATGCCCGGGAACAACTGGGTCACCAAGGAATACGCCACCAGCAGCACGTTCACGATCAACGACGGCACGAGCATGGTCAGCACCAGCGCAGCGCCGGTCAGCGGAAACACCAGCACCTTGGTCAGCCAGAACACCGAACGATCAGTGGTCGCCGGGCGCAGGACCTGCACCACATTGCGGGAAAGCAGGCTCGCCGAGGTCATCACGATCGGCCCGGCAGGAACGATGGCCGAGAGCATCGCGGCGACCACGATCAGCACCAGAGCCCAGTCCGGAAACAGCTCCCGCATGATCCGCATGACCACATCATTCCCGGCAAGGCCCGTGCCGAGCGCGAGCACCGCAGCGAATCCGACCGTCAGCACCGCGACCTTCACGATCTGGTAGAAGGGCATCAGGACTGCCTGCCGCTTCAGCGTGCGCGGTGTCGCGGCCGTGAAGGCCGTACCGAACCACTGCGGCCACATCCACTGCCCCATTCCGGTCATCAGCACCGTGGTGATCAACCACAACGGGCCGAGATCCTTCGCAGTCGCCGAGGGAAGCTCGAAATAGTGCGGGATCTTCGTGCTGAACGCGGTGAACATATCTCCGAAACCGCCGAAGAAATGCACCGGCACCACCACGAAGACCGCGACCACCGCGGCGAACATCAGCAGGTCCTTGGCCACCGACTGGATCGCGTTTCCCCGGATTCCGCCGATGAATATCGCACACGCCAGCACCGCGAAAGCCAGTACATTGCCGACGATCGGCGATATCGAGCCGTCCCCGAGAACTCGGAAAATGGCGGCGAGACCGGTGATGTTCAGATCGATGTAGGCGATCATGATCAACGCGGTGGACAGCGCGACGAAAACACCGAGCGCCTTGCTGTTGTAACGGTGCGCGACGAAATCCGCCTGCGTCACATAGCCGTACTTCTTGCCGAGCACCCAGATACAGGGCAGGACCAGGAACGCGATCGCATACGCCACATCGTTCTGCGCGACGTTGTAGAACCCGGCGGCACCCTTCGTGTACGAATACCCGGCGAGCCCCTGGAACGTGAAGGCCGTGTAGATCTCGCTGCCCAGCAGGAACCACAGCAACACCGAACCCATGCCCCGGTGATCGACGAGCCAGCCTTCCAGATTGTCGGTCTTGCGCCGCCCCGCGTAACCACCGGCGACCAGCACGCCGAACGTCAGCACCAGACCGAGCAGCAGAATCAGCAGCGGGCTCATCGCGCACCACCACGCTGCACCGCGCGCATCAGTCTGCGATCGACCAGATACAGCATCGCCATCAAGCCGGGGATCGTGATCGGCAGGAGGGTGAACCAGAACAACATCTCGGGCATACCGAGAATCCGTCCCGCACCGTCGTTGAACAGCAAGGGCGGGATCACCGTGTACAACACGAGCACGACAACGTTCAGCACAAGCCAGGCGCCGACGATCTTCAGGCTCATCCGACCTCCACGTTGAGGACTGAGGTCTGACCTCTTTCGATCAACGTATCGGCCGACGAAGGCCCGGGTCAAGGTCTACGATGGCGCGACGCGGCACTCGAAGAGGTACTGGCGAGCCAGGACACGCGTAGAATGATCCGCCTGGCTCCACTCGATCGGCCACCGGAGGGAGATCGTGATGCTGCAGCGACTGAGCGAACTTCCCCGCGGGGTACAGGCCCTGGACGCGCTCGGCGTGGTCACCGGACACGACTACGACGAGGTCTTCACGCCACTGGTCGACCAGGTGACGAAGACGGGATCGCGGCTACGCCTGTTGTACCGCTGTGGGCCGGAATTCCGGCGGCTGACCGCGGGGGCCCTGTGGGCGGACGCCCGGCTGGGCATGCGCTATCTGCCGATTCTCGACGGTTGCGCGGTCACCACCGACAAGGGGTGGATACGTGGGTCCACCCGAGGTATCGGTTTGTGGATGCCGTGCCCTGTCCACGTTTTCGCCGACGATGAAACCGAGCAGGCTCTCGATTGGCTCGCCTCGTTGCCCGAACGGACCGAGGCCTCACCCCGCGCCATCGCCAGGGCGTACCTCGGTGGCGTGACAGCCGGGATCGGCGGCCTCGCTGCCGGGATCGCGACAACCGCCACCAAAACCGTCCTGCCGCGGAAGTGACGGCGGTCCCTGAGGCAACCGCTCAAGCAGTCCGGTGTGTTCCCCAGCGGGCGAGATAGGCATCGCGAGCCGCCACGCTGACCGCCATGTGTTCGCGCAGTGGGTCGAAGAAGGTGCTGCGGTAGAGCGCATCGGTCGCGGTGGAGGCGACGAAGTAGAGCGCGGAGAAGGCGGCGATGAACAGCGAGACGTCGAGCAGTTCGTTGGATATCCCGGTGTGGATACCGAACAGTTTCCCCTCGGTCGGCGGGTGCCCGCCCCACTGTTCCATGACCTCGGGTTTGACGGCAGCGGTTCCGAACAGCACGAAGAACACGAACATCAGCGCGCCGAGGTAGACCGCTTGCATGGCCTGGGTGACTGCGAGCACGAGCACCATGTTGATCCGTTCCCTGCGCTGCAGCGGAATCCGCTCGGCGGGACGGTCGTGCCCGGCGAACGGGGTGCCGTGCAGCCGGTCGTCGCGGTCGGCGACGGTCTGTGAGTCGAGCAGCGCGTGCAGTTCCTTGGGCAGCATGGAAGCCAGGAACAGCACCCCGACCGCGGCGAACAGCCCGACGACCCGCCACATCTCCGCGCGGCTCAGCGACCCGGCCATCTGCCACACCTCGTTGTTCAGGAAACCGAGCACATTGAACAACAGCAGCAGGGGCAGCGCCCGCGTGGTGAGCGTGCCGAGAGTCTTGGTCTGGCGCACGGCGGCCCTGGAGGCCCAGGCGAGCACCGAACCCGCACCGAGCAGGCAGAGCCCGGCGATGATCGCGGCGAACAGGAGCTGAATCGCGAACCCGTATCCGAGATCGCGGGGACTGCCGAGCAGCAGTATGAACGGGACCGCGAGCACGAACAGCACCAGTGCCGCGAGGGCGACCGGAACGCCGCCACCGTCCAGGATCCGGGCCCGTACCCAGCCGGACACCAGCCAGGAGCCGAGTATCGGCACGACCGGCAGGCACAGCAGCACGAGCACGTAGAGCAGCGCGAACCAGTCGTCCTGCATGCGCTCCTCGAAGTCCGGGCCCGCGGTCAGCCCCAGCACGATGAGCAGTACTTCGAGGAGCCCGACGAACACGAGCCCCGGAACGAGGCGCACCAGCAGACCGTCGGCCTGGCCGCGCACGATCGACGGCAGTCCGCGGCGGCGGAACCACAGCTCGGCCTCCCGGCGAACCAGCTCGTGCCCCATGTCCCTGTCCCCTCATCCCCCTGTCCCCTCGGCCGTATCCCCAGGAAGCAGCCTACGGGATATCCCCCGATGCGCCCACCGGGCGCGGACCGGGATGATCGGGGCATGAGAAAAATCCACGTCGGCCTGCTCGCCGGCGCCGCCGCGGCCGGTGCAGCGGTGTGGTGGTTCGGCGACCGCGCTCCCTACCCGTACGCGCAACGCTGGCTGCTCGATCTCCCGCTGCCCATGCTCGGTGCCAAGCAGCTGGATGCCGTACTCGATCCGCGGCCCGGGGAGCGCATCCTGGAAATCGGCCCGGGAACGGGATTGCAGGCGCTACAGGTGGCACCCACGCTCGGCCCGCGCGGCGGGCTGGACATCGTGGACATCCAGCAGGACATGCTCGATCACGTGCAACGGCGAGCGCAGGACCGGGGCATCGACAACATCACCGCGACCCGGGCCGATGCGCGCGAACTGCCCTTCGCCGACGGCTGTTTCGACGCGGTCTACCTCGTCACCGCACTCGGCGAGATTCCCGATCAGCACGCCGTTCTCGGCGAAGCTGCCCGGGTGCTCACCCCGCAGGGCAGGCTGGTCGTCGGCGAATTCTTCGACCGGCACTGGATTCCGCGTTCCCGGCTGCGCCGGATGGCCGATTCCCACGGGCTGCGGATGACCAGGCACCGCGGACCCAGCCTCGCCTATCTCGCCAGGTTCGACGCCGAAGGCTGAGATGCGTGATGGTGCGGGCCATCGGCACCGCACCACCACGCGCGCGAACAAGTGTTGCTATGGGCGAAGTGTTTGGGAGACCCGCACCATCTCCGCCCGTTCGACGACTTTGATCCGTTCCCTTCCCCTGGCCGCGCCGAGCTCGCGTTCGTGCCCGTCGAGCTGGTGCCAGCCGTCCCAGGTGGTGTACTCGCATCCCTTGGCGAGCAGGAACTGTTCCACCGCGTCGGGATCCGGTTCCTCGGCGGGCGCGAGGCCCTGCCGGTCCTCGAGCAGGCTGGTGATCGTCTCGAGCGCGTCCCCCTTGGTGTGCCCGATCAGCCCGACCGGCCCGCGTTTGATCCAGCCGGTCGTGTACACCCCGCGTAGTTGCTGGCCGTCCATATCCAGCACCCGGCCCCGCTCATGCGGAATGGTCCCGTTCCGGTGGTCGAAAGGAATCTCGGGCAGGTGTGCGGAAAGGTACCCGACCGCACGGTACACCTGACCGACTTGCCATTCCCGGTAGCGCCCGGTTCCGCGCACGTTCCCGGTCCCGTCCAGTTCCATCCGCTCGGTGCGCAGCCCGGTCACCCGGTCGCCGCCGAGCACCTCGTCCGGGGCGTGCAGAAAGTGCAGGTACAGCCGATTCGGCCGGTCCCCCGGTTCCCGGATCGCCCACTCCTGCAGGGTTTTCGTGACCATCTCGGCCTGCCGGTTCGCGCGGAGTTCGGCGACCGATCCGTCGTCGAACTCGATGTCCTCGGGGTCCACGATCACCTCGACGTTCGGCGAGTGATCGAGTTCGCGCAGTTCGAGTGGGGTGAACTTGGCCTGCGCCGGGCCGCGCCTGCCGAACACGTGCACCTCCCGCACCTTGCTCGCGGCGAGCCCCTGGTAGACGTTGTACGGAATCTCGGTGTACAGCAACTCGTCCGCGGTCTTGGCGAGAATCCGCGCGACGTCGAGCGCGACATTGCCCGCGCCGATCACCGCGACCGATTCGGCCTCCAGCGGCCACCCCCGGGACACGTCCGGATGCCCGTCGTACCAGGACACGAAGTCCGCCGCGCCGAAGCTGCCGGGCAGTTCGATCCCGGGGATCTCCAGCGCACGATCGGCGTCCGCGCCGGTGGAGAAGATCACCGCATCGTAGAAGGAGCGCAGGTCCTCGAGCTTGATGTCCGCGCCGAACTCGACATTGCCGAACAACCGCACTCCCGGCTTTTCCAGCACGTTGTGCAGCGCGTTCACGATCCCCTTGATGCGCGGGTGATCCGGGGCGACCCCGTAGCGCACGAGGCCGAACGGGGCGGGCAGCCGCTCGAACAGGTCGACTTCGCAACTGGTCTCGGCTTTGAGCAGGGTGTCGGCCGCGTAGATGCCCGCGGGACCGGCCCCCACCACGGCGACGCGAAGAGAACGTTCCATGGCCACGATATTAGGTAAGCCTAACTTAATAAGATACGTGATCTCGCGCACCCGCACACCCTTGACTTCAAGCGCACTTGAACTGACAGCCTGAGTGCGTCCCGGAATGACCCGCTCCCGCCACGGGTGACCACCACATTCGGTTCACGTTTCTCGAAGGAATCCCCGTAGTGCGCACCTGGCTGCCCTTGATCGCGACCTGCCTCGGCACGTTTCTGCTGCTGGTCTATTCCACCATCGTCACCGTCGCCATGCCGGATATCGGTACCGCGCTCGGTGCGGATTTCGGTTCCCTGCAGTGGGTTGTGGACGTGTACACGCTCGCGCTCGCCGGTCTGCTGCTCGGCATGGGCTCGCTCGGGGATGTACTCGGCCGCAAACGGCTCTATCTCGGCGGGCTCGGCCTGTTCGCGCTCGCCTCGCTCGGCTGCGGGCTCGCCGGGAACGCGACGGTGCTGATCCTCGCCCGCGCGGTGCAGGGAATCGCGGGGGCGGCCATGTTCGCCACCCTGGTCCCGCTGATCGGTGCCACGTATTCGGGGCACCGCAAGGGAATCGCCTTCGCGGTGTGGGGCGCGGTCGCCGGGGCCGCCGCGGGGCTCGGCAATATCGCGGGCGGGGTGCTCACCCAGTTCTTCTCCTGGCCGTGGATGTTCTACGGCGGAGTCCCGCTCGCGCTGCTCACCCTCGCCCTCGCCGCCGCGGTCCTGCCCGCCGAACAACGCAGCCGTTCCGCGATCGACTACCCGGGAATCCTCACCTTCACTCTCGCCGCGACCGGGTTCACCTTCGGCATCATCAGCGGCGGGGAACAGGGCTGGGGTTCGGTGCGCGCCCTCTGCGGGTTCGCCGCCGGGACCCTTGCCCTGCTCGTTTTCCGGTACACCCAGCGGCACAGCGCGCATCCGATGTTCGATCTCGGCCTGCTGCGCAAACCCGGATTCAACGGCACCCTGCTCACCGCGTTCGGCTACTACCTCGCCGGATTCGGTGCGCTCCCGGTGCTGTCCCTGTGGCTGGAGGGCAGCGCCCGGCTCGACGCGTTGTCCACCGCCCTGGTGCTCGCCGTGCAACCGGCCGTCTTCTTCGCCACCTCCGGACTGCTCGGCAGCAGATTGCAGCACCTTGCCCCGCGCCTGAGTCTCGGCGGCGGCACGGTCCTCGTCGGAATCGGCGCGCTCGCCTGGGTGTTCGCCGGGGACGGCTCCTGGCCGAGCCTGCTCGCCGGGCTGATCCTGACCGGCGCGGGCGCGGGCATGGTCTCTCCGGTACTGCCCGCAACCGCCATGGCCGCCGCGCCCGCCTCGCGCAGCGGGGTCGCCTCGGCCGCGGCCAACTGCGCCCGGCAGATCGGGCTCACCCTCGGCATCGCCGTCCTGACCTCGGTGTTCCACCAGTACGGCGCGGCACGGACCACAGGACTACACGCGGCCGCCCTGCTCGCCGGGCTCACCGGCCTCGCCAGCGGGGCACTCGCCTACCGATTGTTGCGCCCGCGCGCTACGGGCCCGTCTTCCGGTCCACGATCGCCTGCAGGTGGTTCTCCCACCACGCGCAGCGCATCGGGAACTCCGCCGAACACGTCAGGTGGTGCTCGATGGTCGCTTTCGCCTCGATGGCGCGCGCGATCTGCTCGGTGAGCCGATCCCGGTGCTCGGTGAGCACTTCGTGGAACCGCTCGCTGCTGTCCTCGCTGTCCAGTATCTCCTTGATCTGGCGCAGGGTGAGCCCACTGTCCGCGTACACCTGGACGAGCGCCAGCCTGCGCAGCAGCATGTCGTCGTAGTAGCGCCTGCCGCCCTTGCGCAGCGGCGGGGACAGCAGCCCGAGTTCCTCGTAGTAGCGCAACGTGGAGCCACGGACCCCGAACTGTTCGGCGACCTTTCCGATCGGAAGCAGGCGCATGCCACAACCCTAGGAGTAAGGGGCCGGGAGCGCGCGGCCGAGTGCAGAATTTTCTCTGCAGCCGTTTCTTTGCAGAACTTTCTCTGCAGAGACGCCTCGGCAGCCGCGCTCCGCTGTACAGCCCCGCTTACCAGGCTATACAGAACAACGTGATGGACGTGCGGGGCGCCCCCGGACAGACTCGGCAGCAACACAAAGGAACGGAGTCGCGGTGCGCGCACTGCTGAAAGCGAAGGCCGGGCCTGGCCTGGAGCTGACCGAGGTACCGGATCCGGAGCCGGGGCCCGGCGAGGTACTTGTCCGGGTCATGCGGACCGGGATCTGCGGCACGGATCTGCACATCGACGCCTGGGACGATTGGGCGGCACGGACGGTGCAGCCGCCCCTGGTACTCGGCCACGAGTTCTGCGGGACGGTCGAGGCGATCGGCGCCGGGGTGACCAAGACCGCGGTCGGCGAGTTCGTCAGCGGTGAGGGGCACCTGGTCTGCGGGACCTGCCGCAACTGCCTCGCCGGACGCAGGCACCTGTGCGCGAACACGATCGGCCTCGGGGTGCAGCGCCAGGGTGCCTTCGCCGAACTGACCGTGCTTCCCGAGCAGAACATCTGGGTGCACCGCCAGCAGGTCGACCCGGACGTCGCGGCGATCTTCGACCCGTTCGGCAACGCGGTGCACACCGCGCTGAGCTTCCCGGTCGTCGGCGAGGATGTGCTGATCACCGGGGCCGGTCCGATCGGGCTGATGGCCGCGGCCGTCGCGCGGCACGCGGGCGCGCGCAATGTGGTGATCACCGACATCAGCGAGCACCGGCTCGAACTCGCACACAAGGTCGGCGTGGATCTCGCGGTGAACGTGGCCCGGACGACCGTGGCCGAGGCACAGCGCGAACTCGGCATGCGCGAGGGCTTCGACGTGGCCATGGAGATCTCCGGGCAGCCTTCGGCGGTGCGCGAGATCATCGCGAACTGTTCGCACGGCGGGCGGGTGGCGATGCTGGGCCTTCCCGCGGCCGAGTTCGCGATCGACTGGAGCGCCGTAGTGCTCAAAATGCTGACCATCAAAGGAATCTACGGCCGCGAGATGTTCGAGACCTGGTACTCCATGTCGGTGCTGCTGCAGTCCGGGCTCGATCTCTCGCCGGTGATCACACATCGCTTCGACCACACCGAATACGCCGAGGCGTTCGAGACCGCGCGCGGCGGGCACTGTGGCAAGGTCATCCTCGACTGGACACGCTAGGAGGAGCATTTCCATGTACGCGAACGCCGATGTGGTGCGCGCCGAGCTCGCCGAGATCCGCGAAGGCGGGCTGTACAAGGACGAGCGGGTACTCGATTCCCCGCAGCGCGCGCTGATCGGGGTCGGCCAGGCCGAGGTGCTGAACTTCTGCGCGAACAACTACCTCGGCCTCGCCGATCATCCCGCGCTGATCGAGGCCGCGAAATCCGCGCTCGACGAGTGGGGTTTCGGCATGGCCTCGGTGCGGTTCATCTGCGGAACCCAGGCCCCGCACAAGGAATTGGAGCGGCGTCTTTCGGCGTGGCTCGGTACCGAGGACACGATCCTGTACAGCTCCTGCTTCGACGCGAACGGCGGACTGTTCGAAACCCTGCTCTCCGAACAGGACGCGGTGATCTCCGATGAGCTCAACCACGCGAGCATCATCGACGGTGTGCGGCTGTGCAAGGCGCGCCGCGCCCGCTACCGCAACCGGGACATGGCCGATCTCGAGCGCCTGCTCACCGAGCACGCCGATGCGCGGACCCGGCTGATCGTGACCGACGGCGTGTTCTCCATGGACGGCTATCTCGCCCCGCTGGACGAGATCTGCGCGCTGGCCGAGAAACACGACGCGCTGGTGATGGTCGACGATTCGCACGCGGTCGGGTTCACCGGGGAGACCGGGGCGGGCACCCCGGAGTTGTTCGGCGTGGCCGACAAGGTCGACATCCTCAGCGGCACCCTCGGCAAGGCGCTCGGCGGGGCGAGCGGCGGCTATCTCTCCTCACACGCCGAGATCGTGGAACTGCTGCGCCAGCGTTCCCGGCCGTACCTGTTCTCGAACTCGCTCGCCCCCTCGATCACCGCGGCCGCGCTCGCCGCGCTGGATCTGATCTCCTCCACGGCCGATCTACGGAAACGCTTGCGGGACAACAGCTCCCACTTCCGTTCCCGGATGGCCGAAGAGGGCTTCGACCTGCTGCCCGGCGAGCACCCGATCATCCCGGTGATGATCGGGGACGCCGCCGAGGCCGCGCGGATGGCGGATCTGCTGCTCGCCGAGGGCGTGTACGTGATCGGCTTCTCCTATCCGGTGGTGCCGAAGGGCAAGGCGCGCATCCGCACCCAGATGTCGGCCGCGCACACCGAGGCGGACATCGAGCGCGCGGTGACCGCCTTCGTCGCGGCGCGCAATAAAATGACATAACATCGCCGGGTGATCGACCCCCGAAGGCTCCAGGTGCTGCGCGCCCTCGCCGACCACGGCACGGTGCGCGCGGCCGCCGAGGCGCTGCATCTGACCCCGTCCGCGGTGTCCCAGCAGCTCGGTGCGCTGGAACACGAGGCGGGTCAGGCGCTGCTGTCCAGGCACGGGCGGCGGGTGCAGCTGACCGCGGCCGGGGAACTGCTCGCCGAACACGCCAAGGCGGTGCTCGCCGAACTGGAACGCGCCGAGGCGACACTCGCCGCCTGCGCCGAGGGCACCATCGGTACCGTGCACCTCGCCTCGTTCGCTTCCGCGATCACCCAGGTCGTCGCAAACGCCATCGGAACATTGCGGCAGCACACCCCAGGGGTGCGGATCGTGGTGCACGATGCCGAGGCGCACACCAGCCTGCTGCAACTGCTGTCCGGGCAGATCGACATCGCGATCTCCATGGAGTACCGCGCCACCGCACAGATCGACAGCGCCCGGCTGACCAGATTTTCGCTGTACGCCGAACCCTTCGATGCCGTGCTACCGCCCGGGCACCCGCTCGCGGCCGGGGAGCGGATCGCCGTCGAGGCACTGCGTGAAGAGGAATGGATCGCCCCGCTTCCGGACAACCCGTGCCGCGCGGTCGCCCAGACCTGTTGCGAGCACGCGGGTTTCCTGCCACGGATCACCCACTCCTGCGACGATTTCCACGCGGTCACCGCGCTGGTCGCCGCGGGTGCCGGGGTCGCGCTCGTGCCGCGCACCGCGATCGGCACCGGCTACCCGGTCGCGGTGCGCCCGGTCTCCCCGAATCCGCCGGAACGCCGGGTGTTCGCCGCCGTGGAACGCGGCCGCGAAGGGCATCCGCTGATCAGAACCGTGCTCGACGCACTACGCGCCTGAGCTCCCGATGCCCGACGGCCGTCACCCGGTGCGCTGGTATGTCTCGCCGGTCATGGATTCCAGTTCGCGCTGTTTGGTCTCCGGAACCTTGCGCAGCACGAAGAAGAACGAGAGCAGCGCGAAGAAGGCGAACGCGCCGTAAAGCCAGGAAAGGCCGACCTCGCTGGTCATCGGCTCGAAGGCGAAGGTGACGATGAAGTTGAAGATCCAGTTCGCCGCGGTCCCGATCGCCAGGGCCATGGCACGCATCCGGTTCGGGAACATCTCGGCGAGCATGATCCACAGGATCGGGCCCCAGGAGAGCGCGAAGAACACCACGAAGGCGTTGGCCCCGATGAGCGCGAGCGGTCCAGCGACACCCGGAAGCGAGACATCGGAACCGCTGCCCATCTGCTGGGAGAAGGCGATCGCGGTCAGCAGCAGCGAGGCGAACATGCCGAGCGAGCCGATCGTGAGCAGTTTGCGCCGCCCGATCCGGTCCACGAAGAGCATGGAGACCACGGTCATCACCACGTTCACGCCCGCGGTGATCACCGAGGTGGTGAACGAGTCGGATTCGCTGAACCCGACCGATTTCCACAGCGTCGTGGAGTAGTAGAAGATCGCGTTGATGCCGACGAGCTGCTGGAACGCGGCCATGATGATGCCGACCCAGACCAGCGGGTGCAGGCCGAACCGGGCGCCGCGAATGTCGCGGAAGGTACTGCGGTGTTCGTTGCGCAGCGTCTCGGCGATCTCCTTGGCCTTCGCTTCCGGGGCGGCTTCCCCGGTGACCCTGCCGAGCACCGTGGCCGCCTCACCGAGCTTGCCCTTGAGCACGAGGAACCGGGGCGATTCCGGGATCAGGTAGGCGAGCAGCCCGTACACGAGAGCGGGAACCACGCCGACGAGGAACATCCAGCGCCAGGCGGGCATGCCGAGCCACAGTTCCTGGGATGCTCCGCCCGCCGCGCCCGCGAGCCCCTTGTTGGAGCTGAGCACCACGAGCTGGCCGATCGTGATCGCCAGCTGCTGCAGCGAGCCGAGCGCTCCGCGACCGGCCGCGGGTGCCACCTCGGAGATGTAGGCAGGCGCGATCACCGAGGCGATCCCGATCCCGAGTCCGCCGATAACCCGCCACACCAGCAGGTCGGGCACCGAGAACGCGAGCGCCGAGCCGACCGAGCTGATCACGAACATGGCGGCGCCGAGCACCATCACCCGCCGCCTGCCCCAGCTGTCCGCGAGCCGCCCCGCGTACCAGGCGCCGACCGCGCAGCCGAGCAGGGCGATCGAGACCACGAATCCGGAGAGGAACGAACCGAGCTGGAAGTGCGCGCCGAGCGCATCGACAGCCCCGTTGATCACCGAGGAATCGAAACCGAAGAGAAAACCACCGACCGCGGCGGCTATCGAAATACCGATGGCCTTTCCGCGACGTCCGGTTTCTCCTTTTTGGACCGTCTCAACCATCGACGTATCCACCCCTTCGCGTCGTCGTGCCCCCACAGGTCTACACCAAGCTCCGATCCGTCGACGCAGCGCCCCGGCCCGCACCTCACCAGCGACGCAGCCGAGAACCAGCACGGCACCGGCGAGCACCAGGGGATGGAAGGGCTCACCGAGCACCAGTACCCCGGCCGCGTACCCCACCAGCGGAACCACGTAGGCGTAAGTGCTGACCAGCGATACCGGGGCGACTCGCAGCAGCCGGTTGTAGAGCGCGAACCCGGCGAGCGAGTCCACGAGCACCAGATAGAGCGGGGCAAGCAGGTCTTCGGCGCGTACCCAGGGCAGGGCGGCCGGTTCCCCGCAAACACAGCCGAGCACCAGCAGCGCGATCCCGCCGGTAACCAACTGCAGGACCGTGGCCGCGAGCGGACCGGTCGGCGTGCTCGCGGCGAGCACCGTGCCACCCGCCCAGGCCACCGCGGCCGCCACCACGAGGAGGGTCCAGGCGGACACCCCGGAACCGGTGCCCTGGCTCGCGTACAGCACGACACCGACCCCGGCGAAACCGAGCAGCAACCGGACCAGGCCCGCGCACCCCGTCCGGTGCCCGCGGAGCAGGCGCAACACCGTTACCCACAGCGGGACCGCCGCGACGAGCAGGGCCGCGCTGCTGGCCGGGACCTCCCGCTCCGCAACCGCCACCGCGCCCTGCGCACCGAGCAGCAGCAGTCCGGTCACGGCGCACCTGCCGATCGCCCGGGCTCCGATTCCGCGCAGCACTGCCGGCCGCGCAGCGAGCAGCACCAGCGCCGCGGTCAGGAATACCGCGCCCATGCCGAGCAGCACGGGAACCGCACCCGCCAGGATCCGCATTGCCGGAAGCGAGGTGCCCCAGCACAACCACAGTCCGGCGAGACCGGCGAACACACGCACACCGGGCAGCCTCGCCGGGCAGCGCGCCGGTGTCCAAGGAATCCTCGTCATACCCGGTATGCGCTGCGATCATGACCAAGTGGACGTCACCATCGCGCACATCCGGGCACTGCTCACGGTGGCCGAGCACGGCAACTTCACCCGGGCCGCCGAGGCGCTGCACCTGAGCCAGTCCGGGGTGAGCCGGACCATCGCCGCGTTCGAACGCCGACTCGGTGCCCCGCTCCTGCACCGCGGGGCCGAGGGTGCCGAGCTCACCGCGCTTGGGCGCACCGTCGCCGGACACGGCGAAACCGTCCTCCACGGGCTGCGCGCAATCCAGGAACTCCGAGCGGACGCCGACGAACCCCCGCTGCGGGCCGGTGCCGTCGCGAGTGCGCATCCCCGGCTGCTGCCCGCCGCGCTCACCGAACTGCGCAGACGTTCGCCGCGTCGCGAGATCCTCGCCGTGCGCGGAGAGGACGACGAACTGGCCGAATGGCTGGCCGCCGACACCATCGACCTCGCGATCAGCACCGTCCCGATCGGACCGGAGCCCCGGATCATCACCGACCGGTTCCTCGCCGCCGTCCCGGAGAACCATCCGCTGGCCGCATGCTCCGGGATCCCCGCGGTACGCCTCGAGTCCGCGGGAATCGCCGATCCCGGCGGCACCTGTGGTCCGCTGCTCGCCGCCTGGTTCGCCGAGGGTGGCGCGCACTGGCATCCCGAACACACCGTGCGCGACATCCCTACCGTGCTCACCATGGTCGCCGCGGGCATCACCGCCGCGATCGTCCCTGCCCTCGCGGTGCCCGGGCAGCTGCCGGACGGTATCGCGCTGCGCCCGCTTCTCCCACCACTGCACCGCAAGCTCTACATCCAGTGCCGTCCGCGGGCGGCCGAACTCGCCGGACTGCTTGCCGGGGCCGCGGACTCCTGAAACGGCTTTCCGGATCACCGAACGGTGGCGGAGATCCAGGGATACAGGTACTGCGCGGTGCCGTCGAGCACCGCCCGAGCCTGCGGCGGAGCGCGACGAGCCGGGCCGCCTCGAGGTTGCGCACTCACCGGTAGCGCGCGCTCAGCTCGCGCCAGTCCGGGTACGCGCCCGCCAGGTCCTCAATGGCGAGCACGTCCCGCAGCGCCTCTCCCGCCCCGTTCACACCATGCGCTCCCCGTCCCGCTCCATCCCGTACACCGCGCTGTTCCTACAACATTCGTGCTCGGTGAGCCTGCCGCGCAGGGCGTGCCAGAGAAACCACCAGCCGGTCAGGTCGGCCTCGCCCGGATGGCTTCACGCGATCCGCCCGCGCGCGTCACCCTGTCCCGGGACAAGCCAGATTCGCCGGTGTACCAGTCGTTCCGGGGTTTCCGGTCGCAGATAACCGCGCCGTCAGGGATTCCCAGAGCGGGACCGGCAGCGCCACGTCCGTGCCTCGTTCGGTGAGCTCCGCCGCGCTGCGTTCGAACGCCCTCGGCCGGTATTCCGATCCTGACTCATGTCCGTGCGGTATCGCGGTGCATGACCGCTGCACGCGGTGCGCTGTCTGCGGGTCACACGATCATGAGTCGCTCCTCGTCGGGACATCCTGTTCCGCACGCTCGGCGACGACAAGCTCGCGTTCCGTACCACGGAACAGGATCCAGGTCTGGTATCCGAGACTGCTTCGGAATCCGGGCACTGGCAGACCGGTGAGCCGCATCCGATGCTGTGGCGGGGATCGAGCGACCAACGGAGGTGTGGATGACCGAGGCCACGAGTGAACCGAGCACGGTGCGTTCCGGTGGACTGGTCGAACGGCGCTCGATCGGGGTGGTCCCGGACGCCGAACGGCATGGGCGGCCGGTCAACCAGTTCACCCTGTGGTTCGGCACGAATCTGCAGATCACCACGGTGGTCACCGGGGCGCTCGCGGTGGTGTTCGGTTCCGGGGCGTTCTGGGCGGTGCTCGGCCTGCTGATCGGTAACGCGCTCGGCGGTGCGGTGATGGCGCTGCATTCCGCGCAGGGACCGAAACTCGGCCTGCCGCAGATGATCTCCAGCCGCGCGCAGTTCGGTGTGTTCGGCGCGGCGGTCCCACTGGTGCTCGTGGTGCTGATGTACATCGGGTTCTTCGCCAGCGGGGCGGTGCTCGCCGGCCAGGCGCTGGCCAGCCTGCTCGGGGCACCCGATGTGCTCGGCATCGTGCTGTTCGCGGTGATCACCGCCGTCGTGACGGTGATCGGCTACCGGCTGATCCACGCGGTGGGCCGGGTGGCCAGTGTGGTGGGCGCGCTGGCCTTCCTCTATCTGGTGGTGCGGCTGTGCACCAGCGTGGATGTGCCCGCCATCCTGCATCCGGGCGGATTCGACTTCCCGCTGTTCCTGCTCGCCATCTCGCTTGCCGCGTCCTGGCAGCTCGCCTTCGGTCCCTATGTCGCGGACTATTCGCGCTATCTGCCCCGGTCCACCTCTGCGCGGGCGACGTTCTGGTGGACCTTCGGCGGTTCGGTGCTCGGGGCGCAGTGGGCGATGAGCTTCGGCGCGGTGGCCGCGGCGGCCGCGGGTGGCGCGTTCACCGGTCATGAGGTCGGCTACATCGTCGGGCTCGGCGGGGCCGGGGCGATGGCGGGCGTGCTGTACTTCGTGATCGCCTTCGGCAAGCTGACGGTCAGCGTGCTCGACGGGTACGGCGGGTTCATGACGATCACCACGATCATCAGCGGATTCCGCGGCCAGCGCGAGGTTTCGAAGTTCGCGCGGGCCACCTGGATCAGCGCGATCATGGCCGCGGGCACCGTGCTCGCCCTCGCCGGGCGCGGCGATTTCCTGGACTCCTTCTCCACGTTCCTGTTGTTCCTGCTGACCTTCTTCACACCGTGGAGCGCGGTGAACCTGGTCGACTACTACCTGATCGCGAAGGAGCGCTACGACCTGCCCGCGCTCTCCGATCCGGGCGGACGCTACGGACGCTGGCGGATGCCCGCGCTCACCGCCTACATCATCGGCGTGCTCGCCCAGCTTCCGTTCCTGTCCACGGCGTTCTACACCGGTCCGCTCGTGGAACCGCTCGGTGGCGCGGACATCTCCTGGATCATCGGGCTGGTCATTCCCGCGGTGCTGTACTGGGTGCTGACCAAGCGCACCGGTTCGGCGGCTCCCGCGGAGACGATCCTGCCGCCCGGCTGAGCGGTTCAGCCCAGCGATGCGGTCTCGTCCAGGTCCCTTCCCTTGGTCTCCGGAGCCATGAGCAGGCTGGCCAGCGCCCCGGAAAGGGCGATACCCGCCGCGATGTACATCGTGGCCGAGAGCCCGAGATTGGCCAGTGCCCACGGGGTGGCGAAGGTGCCGACCGCTGCTCCGATCCGGCTGATCCCGGTACACAGTCCGACGGCGGTGGCCCGCACCTGGGTGGGGAACAATTCGTTCGGGTAGATCCATTCCAAAATGGACGGTCCGCCGTTGAACACCGCGTACGCGGCGAACGCCACGACCACGAGCAGGGTGCTCGCATCGGGTGCGATCGCGAGATAGAGCAGCCCGGCCCCGGAAACCAGGAATCCGCCGATGAGCACCGGACGCCTGCCGATCCGGTCCACGAGTAGCAGCGCGAGCACATTGCCGACCAGGAAGAATACGTTGATCAGCCCCGATCCGAGGTTGGCCTCGTTGCCGTCCTCGAGCCGGAACAGGGAAAGGATCTGCGGTCCGAAGGCGTAGATCGCGAACAACGGCACCACGGTCGCGGTCCAGAACAGCGAGATGAACACGACCCGGGACAGATAGCCCTTGCTGAGCACGGCGCGCACCGAGCCGCCGCTCGGCTGGTCCTCGGGCAGATCGTCGAGCCGCGCGTCCGGGCCGATGGTCTTGCGCAGCACGGCACGCGCCTCCTCGGTGCGTCCCTTGGCCGCGAGCCAGCGCGGTGATTCGGGGATGCTGGTGCGCGCGATGACGATCAGCACCGCCGGAACCGCGGAGGAGAGCAGCATCCATTTCCAGCCGTCCTCGACGTGCAGCAGCGCGTAGCCGACGAACGCGGCCACCGTGGCCCCGACGAACCACATCGCGTTGAGCCCGCCGACCAGCCGCGCCCGCCAGGCCTTCGGGGCGAACTCCGCGACGAGCGCTGTGGCGATCGGGTAGTCGGCGCCGACCGCGATCCCGATCAGCAGCCGCAGCACGAACAGTTCCACCTCATTGGTCACGAAGAACTGCGCGACCGAGCACAGGATGATCGCGGCGAGGTCTATGGTGTACATCAGCTTGCGGCCGATCCGGTCGGTCACGCTGCCGAAAACGGCGCCACCGAGGAAAAGCCCGATCAGCGCCGAGGCGCCGATGAGCCCGGACCACAGCGCGCTCATCCCGAAGGCGGGCTGGATCTGCACGAGCGCGATCCCGATGATGGACAGGATGTAGCCGTCCAGGAACGGCCCGCCCGAGGAGAACAGGGCCAGCCGTTTGTGGAAGCCGTTGAGTTCCGCATTGTCGAGCGAACCGTGGGTTCCGGTCTTCCGGGTTTCGAGGGTCATGATGGTCGTCCAACCGCGTTGTCGGGTGTGTTCTCCGGGACGAGAAATCGGCTCGCCGCCTCCGTCGCCGCGCGCCAATCCGCGGCGTTCACGTGGATTCCCCCTGCCGTGTCCGGGGATATCCGTGCGCCGTCCGGGATCTCGTCCGGGACCGTGAGCACGAGTCCGGACTCGATTCCTTGCGGTGCGGGCGAATCGTGCACCGGGACGCGCACCAGCGTGCCGTCCGCGCCCGCCGCGAACCGTTCGGTGACCGCCCCGTGCCTGGCAACGGCGACGGCGAACGGTGTCGCATGGGTGTGCGCGGTCCAGTGCGCCAGGGCCGGGCCGATCCCGGTTTCCTGGAGCACCACGGGATTTCCGGTACCCAGTGCGAGTTCCGCGGCGAGCGGACCGAGCAGCAGTGGCCCCCGTCCGGCCTCGTCGGCGAGCACCGCATACTCACCTTCCCGGACAAACCCGACTGATTCCGCACCGGCCGGGAGGCGCCGGATTTCCCGCAGCAGCAGGGAAAGCCCCGCACTCTCGAACAGTTCGGCCGCGAGTACCAGTTCGGCCGCGACCACCGCTTCCCCGTGGGAGACCGCGAGGGCCCGCAGCGCGCGATAGGCAGCCTCGCGCAGTTCACGGTCCGCGATCCTGATGGTGCTCATCCTTGCCGCCCGGCGAACACGGTGTCGAACAGGCGCAACCAGTTCCCGCCGAGCACCCCGGCCACCGTCTTCTCGTCCAGCCCTGCCGCGAGCAATCCTTCGGTGAGGGACGGGAAATCGGCCGGTCCGGCGAACCAGTCCGGCCAGGCGGGCCATTCCGGGCGGGCACCACGCGGCGGCTGCCAACGGCCGTTGCGCAGCCAGCCGACGAAATCCTCCGGCTGGTTGCGAGTGCAGTCGCTGCCGATGCCGACGTGTTCCGGGCCGATCTCGTCCACCAGGCGCGCGACCATCGCGCAGAACCGGTCCCGCGGGGTCCGTTCCCCGCCGAGGACGTTCGGGTACAGGCAGCAGCCGACGACCCCGCCACGCGCCGCGACCGCCTCGATGACCTCGGCCGGCTTGTTCCGCGGATGATCGAGGTACCAGGTCGGATTGGCATGGGTTATCGCCACCGGAAGCGCGGAGGCGTCCACCGCGTCCCGGCTGGTGCGGTTGCCGACATGGGAGAGATCGACGAGCATCCCGACCCGGTTCATCTCCTCGACGATGTAGCCGCCGAACCTGGTCAGCCCGGAGTCCTGCGGGTCATAACAGGCCCCGCCGACCAGGTTCTGGATGTTGTAGGTCAGCTGCGCCACGCGCACCCCGAGCCGGTGGAACACCTCCACCATGCGGTAGTCGTCGCCGAACGGGGAGGTGTTCTGGAAACCGAGCAGCACCGCGACCTTGTCCTGTTCACGGGCACGCTCGATGTCCGGGGTGTGCTCCGCGAGCAGGGCGAGATCCGCGTTCTCGGCCACGAGCTGGTACCAGGCGCCGATCGCGCGCAGCGTTTCCTCGGGGCCCTCCCAGACAGCACAGGTCGCGTTGACCCCGGTCACGCCGCCGGTGCGCAGTTCCAGCAGCACATCACGGTCCCAGTTGTTGATCTGCAACCCGTCCACGACGAGCTGTCGTTCGGCCATTGTCGGCTCCCTTTCAGGGTTTTCGGAGCTAGGGTTTTCGCGGGCTAGGGTTTCCGGGGATAGGGTTTCCGGGGATAGAGCCAGTCGTCCGCCGCCGTGCTGGTCAGCTCGTCCGCACGCGGGGCACCGGAGAAAAGCACCACTCGCAGCCAGTCCGTGGACTGCGGGTCGTAGTGCTCCATCCCGTACCGGGCGAGCTGGAAACGCTGGATGTGCAAGGGAAGGAAGTCCGCAGCGAGGAAATTCGCGCGCACCTCCGCATAGGGCAGCCCGTGCAGCGAACCCACCCGCGCGATGATGCCCCGGTGCCGGGGATGCGCGAGCAGGAATTCGGCGAGCGGCTGCCCGTCCGGTGCGGTGCTCAGATCGGCGCGCAGCGCGGCCACCTGGGCGGCGATATCGAGCGGGTACTCGACGGACTCCCCCGGATCGATCCCGCGCCGCCCTCTGCGCGGTTCCTCGTTGTTCGCCGAGCTGAACCAGAAATACGTCCGGTCGCCGTGCTCGATCCGGTCCACCCAGCGGTAGCCGGAATCGAGCACGGAACGCAGCGCCGCGCAGTCCCATTCGACCGGTACCCGCAGCATTTCCGCGCACCACAGCGATTTCTCGACCTCCGCGTCGAGTTCCGGATACGGCTCCACGAGCACCGCTTCCAGGGCCCCGCAGGCTTCGGGGCCATGGGTGCGCGCGGCGCGATACAACGCGTCCCAGGCGTGTTCGGTGGCGCGTCCGAGCACCGTGCCCGCGCGGATGTACTCGGCGAGCAGCCCGGCGAGCTCGTCCAGCTGCGCGGCGAGTTCCGGGTACGGCAGATACGGGGCGGTGTGCAGGTCCGCGCGTTCGCGGAAATACTCCCGTGCGCGGTCGAGCAGTTCCCGGACCCGTTCGGTGTCCGCCCCGTCCGGCCGGGTTTTCCTGCCGCGCGCAGCGGCGAGCGGACGCTCCCGGGCCGTGCACCACGCATCGAGCACCCGCGGATGGTTCACCACATAGGGCACCATGCCGAGCCCGGTCGCGTTGCCCAGCCCCAGATAACGGCGCCAGCGTTCGTCGAGCCGGGCCGCGCCGGGGCCCCGCGAGACCGCACAGTGCTCGGCGAGTTCGCAGCTGAACTCGCGCAGCAACCAGGCCGCGAGCATCTGCGCCCGGTACGGCGCGCCGAGCGGGTGATCCGCGCCGAGCTCGGCGAACCCGGCCATGCCGAACTTGCCGTTGCTGTAGAAGGCCGTGCTGCGCAGAATATAGGCGGTGTCCCCGAGGACCGAGGTCTCCGGCTGGAGCCCGGACGCGAGCCGATCCACCACATAGTCGAAGAACCGCCTGCTGCGGTTGGCTCGCGTCCACACCAGCGTCCGTGCATCGGCCCGGCCCCGCTCCTGGTGCGGTACCTGCTCGCGCAGCGCCGCGAGCCGGGAGCGGTCCACCTCGCCTTCGACAAGGCAGGCCGTCACGTCCCAGTTCCCGGCGATGACCCGGTCGGTGCGTTCAGACTCGGCGAGCCGGGTGGCGAACACCGCGAAGCCGAACATCCGGCCCGCGGCGCGAACCCGGTACACGGCCGTGCCGCGGCCCGCGTCGTCGAGTTCCCAGTGCGCGGTCTCGACCGTCCAGCCGCCATCGGCCGCGGCGCGCAGGAACGAGCGCGCGAAGCTGTGCCGGGTACCGCGCGCCGCGCCGAGTTCTTCGGGCGCGAGCGCGATATCGGCGGCGCGGGTGTTCACGCCGGTGTCCCGGTGCGCAGATAGGCGGTCTTGCTCCAGGTGAAAAATTCCGCGCTGGTGTCGGCATTCTGCTCACGTGGCGCGGGGAACGAGGATTCCTTCAGCCCGCCGAAGGGTGCGTGCAGTTCCGATCCGGTGTTCGGCGCGTTCACCTTCACCAGTCCGGCGTCGAGTTCGCTGACGCAGCGACGCACGACTCGCTCGTCACAGGTGAACACCGCCGCGGTGAGCCCGAACCGGGTGCCGTTCGCGATCGTGACGGCCTCCTCCAGCGAGTCCGCGCGCAGCAGGGTGACGACCGGGCCGAACACCTCTTCCTGGCAGATGGTGAGCCCGGTGTCCCCTTCGAGCACCGTCGGCTGCACGAAGTGCCCGGTCTCCGGCGGCCGCTGTTCCGGGCGCGCGAGCACCCGGGCCCCTTCACGCTCGGCCTGGGCCACCGCCGCGGTCACCTCCTCCCGCGCTCGCGCCGAGACCAGTGGACCGATCCGGCTCGCTTCCTCGGTCCCCTCGCCGACCACCAGTGCACGCACCCGGGACACCAGTTCCGGCACCAGCGCGTCATAGGCCTCGCCGACCGCGATCACCCGCCGGGTCGCCGTGCATTTCTGCCCGGTGCTGGACATCGCCCCGGCCACGATCGCCTCGGCCGCCTCGCCCTTGTCCACATCCGGGAGCACGATCGCCGCGTTGTGCCCGCCCAGTTCCAGTTGCACCTTCGCGCCGCGCGGCAGCACCGTGGCCTGGATCGAGCGGCCGACCGGCACCGAGCCGGTGAAGGTCACACCGTCGATCTCCGGGCGTGCCACCAGATCCGCGCCGAGTTCGCCCGGACCGAGCAGCAGGTTCAGCACCCCGTCCGGCAGTCCGGCCTCGGCGAGCACCTCCGCGAAGGCCGCGGCGACCGCTACCGTCTCGCTCGCGGGTTTCCACACCGCCGTGTTGCCGCACAGCAGCGCAGGGGCCAGCTTCCACGCCGGGATCTGCAACGGGAAGTTCCACGGGGTGATCGCGGCGACCACCCCGAGCGGGCGGCGGACCGTGCGGATGAGCTCGTCGGGGTGCCCGGACGGATAGCTCACGCCGTCCGCTGACCGGCCCCGTCCCGCGTGGTAGTGCAGCGTCTCCACGCTGAGCTCCACCTCGGCACGGGATTCCGGAAGGGTCTTGCCCTCCTCGCGGGTCATCAGCAGCGCCACCGATTCGGCCCGCTCGGCGAGCAGCCCGGCTGCCTTGCGCAGCACCTTGCCGCGGGCGATCGCACCGGCGGTGGCCCATTCCCGCGCGGCCCCGCGCGCCGCGGCGACCGCCTCGTCGAGCAGCGCGTCCCCCGCGATCCGGTACCGGGCGACGACCTCGTCCGGTCGGGCGGGGTTCGTGCTCTCCCGCTGCGCACCGTCGCCCGCGTGCCAGGCGCCACCGACGAGATGGCGCAGTGCGGCGGGCTCGTTCGCGGTCGTGGTCAGAGATTCCGTCACCGGCTCGCTCCTTCGCGTTCGTTCGATGAGGCTCACGCTAAGCAACGAAGCGCCGATATGGAATTATCTATTGTCAACACACTGATAAGCATGGAGTATCAATCACGTGGAGTTACGACAGCTGCGTTATTTCGTGGCCGTCGCCGAGGAGCACAGCTTCCGGCGCGCCGCCGATCGCCTGCACATCGCCCAGCCCGCGCTGAGCCAGCAGATCGGCAAGTTCGAGAAGGAACTGGGCACCGCGCTGTTCCACCGCACGACCCGGCGCGTGGAGCTCACCGCCTCCGGGCAGGTACTGCTCACCGAGGGGCGTCGGGTGCTCGCCGAAGCCGACCACGCCGCCTCGGCCGTCGCGCAGGCGGTGCACGGCGAGATCGGCCTGCTGCGCATCGGGTTCGTCAGCTCCGCGGCACTGCGCCTCATCCCGGAACTGGTGCTCGCGCTGCGCCGGTCCTGGCCGGGACTGAGCATCGACCTGAGCGAATCCACCACCGACCCGCAGCTGTACGCGCTCGGCGAGGGCCGCCTCGACATCGGGCTCGTCCGCGAGGTCCGCTCCGCGCCCGGGCTGACCGTGCATCCGCTGCTGCGTGAGCGACTGCTCGTGGCCGTGCACGAATCCCACCGGTTCGCCGAGCTCGCCGAGATACGGCTCGCCGAGCTCGCCGAGGAACGGTTCCTCACCTTCCCGCGCGGCCAGGTCTCCCGGCTCTACGACCACATCGCCGCGCTCTGCCACCGTGCCGGATTCCGCCTGCACGCCGCACAGGAGGCCGTTCAGTTCCCCACCCTGCTCGGCCTCGCCGCCGCGGACACCGGGATCACGATCGTGCCCGAGTCACTGCGCGCGCTGCGACTGCCGAGCCTGCGCTACATCCCGCTCACCGATGCGGACGCCTTCTCCACCATCTCGCTCGCCGTGCGTCCCGACCGGGAACGCGCCCCGCTGATCGGCAACGTGATCCGCACTGTCGGCGCGCTCGACCTGAATCCCCGTACCTGAATCCCCGTGCCTGAAACCGTTGCGCTGCAACGGGATTCAGCGGCTGGCCAACCACCATCCGGTGGCCAGCACCGCACCGCTTGGCCCGATCGCCCACAACGGCCACCAGCCGGCGAACTCACCGGCCACCGCACTGAGCGCGCCCCATCCGGCCAGCAGCAACAGGCTGCCCAACAGCCAGCAGGAGGTCAGCACCCGCAAATCCTGGAACCGCGCGGATCGCCGTAGCGCGCGATTGGGCGCCTGGAACCGCTCGGGCATCGGTTCCTCGGGCAGATCGACGGTCAGCGCCTGGAGTTCGCCGCGGGTGCGGGCCACATAGGCCGCGCCGGTCCGCTCGGCGAATTCGCTGAGGGTCAGGCTGCCCCGATCCGCGGCCTGTTCCAGGAACGCGGCTGTCGCGGCGCGATCGGCGTCGGTGGCGCGAACCTGGCCGGGTGGGATCCGTGGGATGGTCGACATCGAATTCACCACCTTCCCTACAGCGGCCCTGCCGCGGATGTACCGCACACTGGCCGATTTGTTCGGGATTCACCGTTATTATCGACCCGCCGTCCGGTGCGCCCCACCGATACGAGGCCCCCGTCACGCGTGACCGGCGACACAGCGTTGCCCGGCGGAGTGAGCGGGTTCCACCGGACATCGGGATGTGGTACTACGGGGACCTCGCCGAAACATGGGGGTGGCCCGAATGACCCGGAACCGGTTGAAACACGGCGCGATCCTGGCCGGGATCCTCGCCGCGGTGAGCATGACACCCGCCTTCGGCGCCGAAGCTCCCGCCACGGACGGGCTGCACTGGGGACCGTGCCCGGCGGACACCGGTCCCGGCGCGGAGCAACTGCGCTGTTCGACCGTGCGGGTACCGCTGGATTACCGCGATCCGGGCGGCAAGACCATCGACATCGCGGTTTCCAAGCTGGCGAGCAGCGCACCGGAAAAACGGCGCGGTGTCCTGCTGATGAATCCGGGTGGCCCCGGTGGATCCGGACTCGGCATGCCGGCCACACTGGCGCAGCTCGGTATGCCGGCGAGCGTGCGGCAGAGCTATGACCTGATCGGGTTCGATCCGCGCGGGATCGGGCATTCCGCCCCGGTGCGCTGCGGGCTGCGTCCCGGACAACCCGCCGTGGTCCCGGAGTATCCACTGAATCCCGCGGAAGTGGCCGCCACGGCGAAGGAATCGAAGGCGGTCGCCCAGCAGTGCGCGGCTTCCACGAGTGGCCCGGAACTGCGGTACACCACGACCGCGAACACGGTGCGGGACATGGACCGGATCCGCGCCGCGCTCGGTGAATCCAAGATCTCCTACTATGGCGTTTCCTACGGTGCCTCGCTCGGTGCGGCCTTCGCCTCGGCGAACCCCGCGCGCACCGACCGGTTCGTGCTGGACAGCAACCCCGGCGACACCACACTGAGCCGGGACGTCCTTCGCCGGTTCGGTCTCGGCATGGAGCAGCGGTTCCCGGACTTCGCGGCATGGGCAGCCGACCGGAACACCACCTACCATCTGGGAGCGACACCCGCGCAGGTACGGGACAGCTACTTCACGCTCGCCGCCCGGCTCGACAAGCAGCCCGTCGATGAGGTGAACGGGAAACTGTTCCGCGCCTTCGTGTTCAGCAAGCTGTACCGGAACGCGACCTTCCCGGAGCTCGCGGCACAGTGGCAGGAGCTGGCGAGCGGGAACGGCACCGCGGTCCGCGCCGCGCAGCAGCAGAACAACCCCCTGGACAACGAGCAGAGCGCCCAACTGGCGATCAGCTGCGGGGATGTCCAGTGGCCGCACCGGGTTTCGCAGTACCAGCACGACGTGGCCGAGGACCGGAACCGGTTCCCGATGTTCGGCGCGGCCGCGGCCAGCATCAACCCGTGCGCCTACTGGCCGAAGCCCGCCGAGCCGCCGATCCGGATGACGAGCACCGGGCCGAACCTGTTGCTGTTGCAGAATCTTCGCGATCCGGCCACGCCGTATGTCGGCGGACGGCTCGCCCGCGCCAAACTCGGCGACCGCGCCCGGCTGGTCAGCGTGGACGAGGGCGGGCACGGCGCCTACCTGTGGCGGCAGAACCCGTGCGCGAACGGGCTCGCCACCGGCTACCTCGTGCACGGCAGCTTCCCGCGCGATGACGTGTCCTGCGCGGCAGCACCGGAGAACACCAAGCACCGCACCGCGAACGTGCAACTGCCCCGCTGGTGGTAGTGCCCTGATCTCCGGCCCTGCGGTCCAGGCATCGCCCGGATCGCGCCGTGGAACGCGATGTCCGCGTCGGTGTACTCGGCCTGCCGCTCGCGAGCGCCGTCCCTCGGCGGACAACGTCCTGTTCAGCGCGCGCAGGTCCGCGGGTGTGCGCCGGGAAGCGGCGAGCAGCGCAGCCTCGCACTCGATGCGCATTGACCTGAACAGCGCTTGAGGTCTTATGCTCCGCGCATGTTCACCGATGCCGAACGCACCTATCTGCGCGAACAGGAACTTGGCAGGCTGGCCACGATCGGCCCGGACGGCAGGCCACAGATCAGCCCGCTGGGATTCCGGCTGAACCCCGACGACACCATCGATATCGGTGGACCGAAACTGACCTCGACCCGGCGCTATCGCAATGTGCTCGCCGATCCGCGGCTGTCCTTCGTCGTGGACGACATGACCCCGGACGAACCGGGAGCGATCAAACCGGGAATGGGCCGTGGCGTGGAGATCCGCGGCACGGCCGAGACGCTGTGGGTCGAGGAACCGCCGGTGAATCCCGAGTGGTTCGAGCACGAGGTGATCCGCATCCATCCGGCCCGGATCATCAGCTGGCACCTCGATCCGCAACAGCCCGGCGGCCACTCCCGCGATATCCCACGGTGACGCCCCGGACGGAATCTACAATGGACCGGTCAGATCGCGGAACACCTCGACCGGGGAGCGGGAGATGGCTGAGCTGGCCGACCGGCGGCCACCGATGGGCCGGCCGCGCACGCCCGGGGTGGACGAGGCGGTCATCAAGGCGACCATCCGGCGGTTCATCGAGGACGGCTACGCGGGAATGTCGCTGGCGAAGGTGGCCGCGGAAGCCGGAACCACCCGCCCGACCGTCTATCTGCGCTGGCCGACCAAACGGGCCCTGGTGGTCGCCGCGGTCCGCTCCACGCTGACCCAGGAAGACGAGCTGGTGCCGGAGAACTGGCTGAAGCTGCATCCCAAGAAGCGGTTGCTGCGCCTGCTCCGGCACCTGCGGCCGAGCGAGGATCACCAGCACCGCAAGCTCTACGCCACCCTGCTCGCGGAGAGCAGGCGGATTCCGGAACTGCTCGAACTGATCAACGAGGAGCTGGTCGAACCCCGCACCCGGGCGATCAGCATGCTGCTGGAGTCGATGCGGGAGCGCGGTGAGATCCGGGCCGGGGTGAACACCGAGCACGCCGCCACGATGCTCTACGGTGTGCGGTTCGTGGACAGCCTGCGCCCGCGGCCCGGCACGGCCGACCCCGATCGGGACAGCGTCGAGCTGCTCTGGCCTGCGATAGCCGCGCAACCCTGAGCGCGAGAGCGCGAATGGTATTCCCGCTCCGCGCCGCAGTCAATGCCCGGTTGACAAGAAGGCGATAAGCTGATCGTCACATCACAATCACTGTGCGCACTGCTTTACTTGTCAGTACAGTCAATTAGCGTAAGGCAACTAAATGTGCGAGCGCTCGGCGAGGGAAGCTGGTGAGAGCTGTGGGCACAGCACCGAAAGCAGAGGACGAACGAGCGGCGCGACTACGGGCCACGCTGTTGGAAAGCGATGCGCAGTTCCGCGCGGCGATGCCGAGCAGGCAGGTCAGCGAGTTCGCCAGGCAACCGGGGCTCGGCCTCGGGCAGACGATCGCGCGGATCATGCAGGGCTACGCGGACCGGCCAGCGACCGCCGAGCGCGCCACCGAACTGGCGACCGACCCGGTCTCGGGACGGCGGAGCCTGCGGCTGCTCCCGGAGTTCCGCACCCGCACCTACGGGCAGCTGTGGGCGGACGCGACCGCGATCGCCACCGAATGGGCCGGTTCCGGGATCGGCGCGGGTGATTTCATCGCCACCATCGGATTCACCAGCTCCAACTATGTGGTCCTCGACCTGACCGCGATCTACCTGGGCGCCGTTTCGGTGCCGCTGCAACCGAGTTCGGCGGTGCCGCAGCTGCAGGCGATCGTGGACGAGACCACGCCCGCGCTGTTCGCGGCCAGCCCTGGATACCTGGACAAGGCCGTGGAACTCATCCTGGCCTCGGGCTCGAAACCGCGCCAGCTGATGGTGTTCGACTACCACGACGAGGTGGACCAGGAGCGGGAAGCGTTCGAGTCCGCGGTGGCGCGGCTGTACCCGGCGGGCGTCGAAGTCCGCACCCTCGAGGATGTGCTCGAACATGGGAAGGCCAAGCCGCCCGCGCAACAGTTCGTGCCCGCCCCCGGCGAGGATCCGCTGACCATGCTGATCTACACCTCGGGCAGCACCGGGGCGCCCAAGGGCGCGATGTACCCGGAGCGCACCATGCTCCGCTACTGGTACGGGGAACTTCCGGTGGAGGACGAGTCCCCCGCGATCACGCTCAGCTTCATGCCGATGAGCCACATGTTCGGCCGGGTGACGATCGCCAGCACCCTCGGCCGCGGCGGGATCACCTACTTCGCCGCGAGGGCGGATCTGTCCACGCTCTTCGAGGATCTGGCCCTGGCCCGGCCGACCGAACTGTTCGCCGTCCCGCGCATCTTCGACATGCTTTTCCAGGAATATCAAGGAGAACTGGATCGCCGCGAGGCCGAGTTCAGCGATCCGGCCGAACTCGACGCGGCGGTGAAGGCGGACCTGCACACCCGGTTTCTCGGTGGGCGGGTGCTGACCGCCATGGTGGGCAGTGCGCCGATCTCCGCGGAGATCAAGGCGTTCGCCGAGGCCTGCCTCCGGATTCCGCTGTACGACGGCTACGGGGCCACCGAGTTCGGCGTGGTCCTGTTCGACGGCGAGATCCAGCGGCCTCCGGTGCGGGAGTACAAGCTCATCGACGTTCCCGAACTCGGCTACTTCCACACCGACCGGCCGCACCCACGCGGTGAGCTGCTACTCAAGACCGACACCATCTTCCCCGGCTACTACAACCGCCCCGAGGTCACGGCCTCGATGTTCGACGAGGACGGTTTCTACAAGACCGGTGACGTCATGGCCGAGACCGGCCCGGACCGGCTGGTGTACGTGGACCGGCGCAACAACGTGCAGAAACTCTCCCAGGGCGAGTTCGTCACGCTGTCCAAAGTGGAGTCGGAGTTCACCGCGAACCCGTTGATCCGCCAGATCTTCGCCTACGGCAGCAGCGAACGGCCCTACCTGCTCGCCGTCGTGGTGCCGAGCGAACAGGCACTCGCCGAGGCGGGCAGCGCCGAGGCGGTCAGGCCGAAACTCGCCGAGGCGATCGGGCAGACCGCGAAGGAGGCCGGGCTCGAATCCTTCGAGATCCCGCGCGAATTCCTGGTGGAGACCGAACCGTTCAGCATGGCCAACGGATTGCTCTCGGACATCCGGAAGCTGCTGCGCCCGCGCCTGCGGGAACGCTACGGCGAACAGCTCGAAGCGCTCTACGCCGAACTGGCGCACGGGCAGACCGATGAACTGCGCGCGCTGCGCCGCGGCGGCCCCGATCAGCCGGTGTACGAGACGCTCACCCGCGCGGCGCGCGCCCTGCTCGGCTGCGCGGAATCCGAGATACACGAACACGTCCGGTTCACCGAACTGGGCGGGGATTCGCTCTCCGCGCTGTCCTTCGCCACACTGCTCGGCGAGATCTTCGAGGTGGATGTCCCGGTCGGCGTGGTGATCAGCCCGGCAACCGATCTGCGCGCGATCGCCGACTACATCACCGCACAGCGTTCCGGAGAAGGACTGCGGCCCAGCTTCGCCTCGGTGCACGGTGCGGGTGCCACCGAGATCCGGGCGAGTGAGCTGACGCTGGAGAAGTTCATCGACCCGGCCACGATCGCGACGGCATCCGGTCTGCCCGGCCCCGCGGCCACTCCGCGCACTGTGCTGCTGACCGGCGCGACCGGGTACCTCGGCCGGTTCATGTGCATCGACTGGCTGGAGCGGCTCGCCGAGCACGGCGGCACACTCGTCTGCCTCGTGCGCGGTACCGACGACGCGGCCGCCCGCGAACGGCTGGACGCGACCTTCGACACCGGGGACGCCGAACTGCTGCGCCACTACCGAGAACTGGCCGAGGATCATCTCGAGGTGTTCGCCGGGGACATCGGTGAGGCCGATCTCGGGCTGGACGGCGCGGTCTGGCAGCGGCTCGCCGAGGAGATCGACACGATCATGCACCCCGGCGCACTGGTCAATCACGTGCTTCCGTACGAGCAACTGTTCGGGCCGAACGTGGTCGGCACCGCCGAGCTGATCAAGCTGGCGATCACCGGCCGCATCAAGCCGTTCACCAACGTGTCCACCATCGGCGTCGCCGACCAGATCGAACCGGGCCGGTTCGACGAGGTCACCGATATCCGCGAGCTCAGCTCCGTCCGGCAGGTCAACGACGACTACGCCAACGGTTACGGAATGAGCAAATGGGCGGGCGAGGTCCTGTTGCGTGAGGCGCACGATTCCTGCGGCCTCCCGGTCAGCGTATTCCGCTCGGACATGATTCTCACGCACAGCCGCTACACCGGCCAGCTCAACCTCCCGGACATGTTCACCCGGCTGATGCTGAGCCTGGTGGCCAGCGGAATCGCGCCGGAGTCCTTCTACCGCACCGATTCGGCGCACGCGCACTACGACGGGCTTCCGGTCGACTTCAGTGCCGAGGCGGTGGACACCATCGGCGGTGGCAACACCGATGGGTACCACACCTACCACGTGTTCAACCCGCACGATGACGGCATTTCCCTGGACACCTTCATCGGCTGGCTGATCGAGGCCGGTTACCGGATCGAACGGGTTCCCGGATACCAGGATTGGCTCACCCGGTTCAGCACCGCGCTGCGCGGTCTCCCGGAGAACCAGCGCCAGCACTCCGTGCTTCCGCTGTTGCACTCCTACGCCGAACCGGTCGAACCGGTCGGCGGTGGGCTCGTCCCGGCCGAGCAGTTCCGGAAAGCCGTGCAAGAAGCCAAGATCGGTGCGGACCACGACATCCCGCACATCACGAAGGGATTGATCGTCAAGTACATCACCGATCTGGAACAGCTCGAACTGCTCTGAGCAGCACGGAAATCGGTTGCGGCCGAGGGGCCGGACCGTGATGCTGTACGGATGAACATGCATGCCGGCCAGCTGACCGTGGCACCGGAAACGGTGCGCGCACTGGTCGGCGAGCAGTTCCCCGAATGGGGAGAGCTGCCGGTCCGGCGCGTCACCGCCACCGGAACCGTCAATGCCATCTTCCCGATCGGCGATCGGCTCGCGGCGCGCTTACCCTTGCAGCCAGACGGAATCGGGCAGCTGCGGCAGCGCCTGGAGGCGGAGGCGGCCGCGGCACGTGAACTCGCCGGCCGCACCCGGTTTCCGACCCCCGAACCGGTGGCCCTCGGTGACCCCGGGGCCGGTTATCCGCTTCCCTGGTCGGTGCAGACCTGGTTGCCCGGTGTCGTGGCCACCGAAGAGAATCCGGGCTCCTCGCCGGGCTTCGGGCGGGACCTGGCCGAGTTCATCAGCGGGGTGCGCGCCATCGGCACCCGGGGCAGGCGGTTCGGCGGATCCGGCCGGGGCGGCGAACTGCGCGCCCACGACGAGTGGATGCGGACCTGCTTCGCCCGCAGTGAACGGCTCCTGGATGTTCCACGGCTGCGCCGGATGTGGGCGGCGATGCGGGAATTACCGCCCCCGGGCACGGATGTCCTGTGCCACGGCGATCTGATCCCCGGCAATGTCCTGGTCTCCGGCGGGCGCCTGGCCGGGGTGCTCGACGTGGGCGGCCTCGGCCCGGCCGATCCGGCGCTGGACCTGGTGGCCGCCTGGCATCTGCTCGAAACCGGGCCACGGCAGGTGTTCCGGGACGCCCTCGGCTGCACGGAGGCGGCGTGGGAGCGCGGCAAGGCCTGGGCTTTCGAACAGTCGATGGGCGCGGTCTGGTACTACGTGGACAGCAACCCGGCGATGAGCCGGATGGGGCGGCGCACCCTCGAACGCCTCATGGCGGACACGCCGGACCGGTGACCGGCTCGGCGCCGGGCACCGTGGCGCTGACGAACCGGCGCGGCCTGCGCAGCCGGAAACCGAGCGATTCGTAGAGCCGGATCGCGCCGATGTTGTCCGCGGCGGCATGCATGAACGGAGTCTCGCCCCGGGACCGGATCTCCGCGGCGAGGGCGAACACGAGCCGGGTGGCCAAGCCCTGACCGCGGTAACGCTGATCGGTGCACACCGCGCTGATCTCGGTCCAGCCGGGCGGATGCAACCGTTCCCCCGCCATCGCGATGAGCTCGCCATCACGCCGGATACCGAGATAGGTGCCGAGTTCGATGGTGCGGGACCGGAACGGGCCGGGTTTCGTGCGCGCCACGAGCTCCAGCATTTCGGGCACGTCCGCGGCCGTGAGCCGGACCGCTTCGTGGTCCGGCGCCCCGAACACCGCCGAACCGTCGAGTTGCACTCCGCGCACGGCGCTCACGGCCTCCCAGTGCTCCGGTGGCATGCCCGCCGGATCGGCGAGCGAGACGAGCGAACCGGGACCGGCGAGCGCGGCAAGGTCACGCCACACCTGCCCGTCGAGCACATCGGGGACCGCGACGAACGGGGCGATGGCGGCCGGGTATCTCCGGGCTTTTCCGTGCCGTAGCGCGAATCGCGCGTGTGGTCCGGTCAACGAGGTCCACGCCGGATTGTCGAGTTCACGCAGCGAGGACGGCACGCCTCGACGTTACCGGTTCGGCATCACACGGACGTGTGCCATCCACATACCGGAACGGCGGCGCCTCGGTGACCGACAATCCCCGGCTGCGAACATATCGGAGCGGGACCTCGCAATCTGGGAAAGCGGATCCGGCGCTCGACAACCCGGCGGTGCTTCGGTGACAGTACTGCGCATCGATTCATCGCTGCCCGGAGTGATCCCCTTGCGCCCAAGCTCTTCCCCACCACTCGACGCGGCACGGCTCGACGAACTGGCCGCGAAACCGGTCCTGCGGCAGCACCATCCCGGCCGGTGGATCCTCGCCGCGATCGCTCTGGTGCTGCTGGCCCAATTCGTCCACGCGCTGGTGACGAATCCGGTGTTCCAGTGGCCGGTGTTCGGGTACTGGTTCTTCCGGCCGGTGATCCTGCACGGACTGCTACTCACCCTGGAACTGACCGGGCTGACCGCGGTGTTCGGTCTGCTCGGCGGCATCGTGCTCGCGCTGATGCGGCTCTCCGGAAACCCGGTGCTGCGGGCGATCTCCTGGGGGTATATCTGGATTTTTCGCTCGATTCCGCTGATCGTGCTGCTGCTGTTCCTCGCCAACGTCACCGCGCTGTACAACGTACTGAGCCTCGGTATCCCGTTCGGACCGGCGTTCGTCACGTTCCGGGCCACGGATCTGCTGAGTTTCTTCGTGGTCGCGGTGCTCGGGCTCAGTCTCAACGAGGCGGCCTACGCGGCCGAGATCGTCCGCTCCGGAATCATCTCGGTGCACCACGGACAGCTCGAGGCGGCGGCCGCACTCGGGCTGCCGAAGGCACGGCAGTACCGCCGCATCATCCTGCCGCAGGCCGCCCGCACCATCATTCCGTCTTATGCCAACCAGCTGATCGGCCTGCTGAAGGGAACCTCGGTCGTGTACATCACCTCGCTGCTCGAGCTGTTCGGCGTCGTGGAAACCCAGGCGAGCACGAACAGCGGCCAGATCATCCCGCTGCTCATGGTCGGGACGGTGTGGTACATCATCCTCACCAGCCTGCTGTCGATCGTGCAGCACTACGTGGAGCGGTACTTCTCCCAAGGCGCGCAGCGCGGTACCGCACCGGCACGGCGCTTCCGCGGGGCACTGCGCAACCTCGGGGTGGCCCGATGAGCGCGGCCATGGAAATCCGCGATGTCAGCAAATCCTATGGCGCGCACCGAGTGCTCGACCGGATCCGGCTCACCATCCACAGTGGACAGGTGGCGGTGGTCATCGGCCCTTCCGGTTCCGGGAAATCCACCCTGCTGCGCACGATCAACCACCTCGAACCGGCCGACACCGGGTACGTCAGCGTGCACGGCGAGCCGATGGGGGTACGGGTACACCGCGATCGCCTCAAGGAACTCGGCGAATCGGCGATCCTGCGCCAGCGCTCCCGCATCGGCTTCGTCTTTCAGGACTTCAACCTGTTCGACCATCTGAGCGTGCTGGACAACATCATCGAGGCACCGGTGGTGACCAAGGGGAAACCGAAGGCTCAGGCGAAGAAGCACGCGCACGAACTGCTGGCCAGGGTCGGTCTCGCGGACAAGGCCGGGACCTATCCGCGCCGGTTGTCCGGCGGACAGCAGCAGCGGGTGGCGATCGCCCGCGCCCTGGCGCTCGAACCGGAGCTGATCCTGTTCGACGAGCCGACCTCGGCGCTGGATCCGGAACTGGTCGGCGAGGTGCTCACCGTACTCAAGGACCTCGCTGCGTCCGGCACGACCATGATCGTGGTGACCCACGAGATCGCGTTCGCCCGCGAGGCCGCCGATCTCGTGGTGTTCCTCGACGAGGGCCGCATCGTCGAACAGGGCCCGCCGGAAGCGGTACTCGACAATCCGGGGCACGAGCGCATCCGGGAATTCCTGCGCCGCGTCGCATGAAGGAGTGATATATCCATGCTCAGCTGGAAATCCCGGACGACGGTCGCGATGCTCACCGTGCTGGTGCTCGCCGGCTGCGGTACCGGAGAACCGGACCCGGCAGCGAGCGACGGAACCGTCACCATCGCGGCCAACACCGCGGAAGGCAAACCGGTCAAGCTCAGCGTGCCCACGGTCGCCGCGATCCGGAACCAGCTGCCCGCGGCGGTCCGGGACAGCGGCGAGCTGGTGATCGGGGTCGGCGCGCTACCGGACGGATCCCCACCACTGTCCTACATCGGAACCGACCAGCAGACGCTCACCGGTTCCGAGCCCGATCTCGGCAGGCTCGTGGCCGCGGTGCTCGGGCTCACCGCCGATGTGCAGAACGCCTCCTGGCAGAACAACTTCGTCCGAATCCAAAGTGGACAGTTCGACGCCGGATTCTCCAACATCACCGTCACCGAGCAGCGCAAGGATCAGGGTTTCGATTTCGCCTCCTACCGCAAGGACGAGCTCGCCTTCGAAACCCGGCGAGCGGACACCTGGAACTTCACCGGTGACTACGAAGCCCTCGCCGGGAAGACCGTTGCTGTCGATTCGGGGACCAATCAGGAGAAGATCCTCACCCAGTGGCGGGACCGGCTGGCCGCCGAAGGCAAGGAATTGCGCATCCGGAACTTCGGCAACAAGAACGGGACCTACCTCGCCCTGCAGTCCGGCCGGATCGACGCCTATCTGGCCACCGATCCGGGGATCACCTACCACGTCACGCAAACCGCGAAGACGCCCGGACCGACCCGGATCGCCGGAACCTACTCCGGGGCGGGCACCAGCCAGCAGGGGCTGATCGCGGCGACCACCAAGCGCGGCAACGGCCTGGCCAAACCGCTCGCCACGGCGATCGACTACCTGATCCGGCACGGCCAGTACGCGAAATGGCTCGCCGCCTACCACCTGTCCGGCGAGGCCGTGCGCGATTCCGAGGTGAACCCGCCCGGCCTGCCGCGCAGCAACTCCTGATGCGCGCGGTCCTGTCCGGCGAGGTTCGCCATCTCCGGATGCACTGCCCCCTGTGGTGGGCGGACTCAGTCGAGGAATCCGTTGCCGCGCAGCAGCGAGAGCGCGCCGACGGTACGGTAGCCGCGCCACTCCAGGGCCGCCGCGGCCGAGTAGCTGTGGAAATCGGCCCGCCATCCGCCGTCGGCCTGCTGCCCCTCGGCCAGCCGGTGCAGCTCGGCCTCGACCGCGACCGGGTCGAGCAGGTTCCGCGCGGGCTGTCCGGGAAGCGGGGCGAAATCGAGCGGGCGCATCAGTTCGTCCTCGGCGCCCCCTTCCACGTGCAGCCGCCCACCTCGGGGCACGAAGGCAGCCAAGCGGTCCAGCAGCGGCAGCGCCTCCGGACGGGTTTCGGCGAGCACGTTGAGCAGCCGCACCGCGAAGGCGAGCACGAGGGCGTGCGGCCGCTGTTCGAGGCCGCCGATCGCGGAAAGGCAGTAGTCGGTGATCCCGGCGAGCCAGGGATGCGCGGCCACTGCCGGATCGTGTACGGCGACGCGGTGCGCGTTCTCCGCGACGATCGCCGAGATCTGCAGGGACGGTTCCACCGGATCGGCGCCGGACCAGAACGGCGCGCAACCGGTCGTATCGGTGACCGGCAGCGCGAACGGCAGCCCGCCACCGGACAGGGTCACCGAGTCCAGCCAGTCGCACAGCTGACCGGCCCGCGGGGTGGTGCTCGGCCCGACCTCGGCGAACACCTCGAAGGCATGCAGCGCCGCACCGGTCTGGCTCTCCGGCGAACGCAGATCAGGTTCCAGGCCCCAGCCGTAGCCGCCGTCCGGATTGCGGTACGCCTCGAGCGCGGCGAGTACCGGCTCCGGACCGGCCACGCCGGTCAGCTGCCGATACCGCTGCCGGTCGAGCAGCCGGGCATGCTTGGTGAGAAAGGCCGAGGCGGCGGAGAGGTCGACAGTCATGGGCCCACCGTAGGGCGGCTTCGGCGAGCCGGTCTTGGACGATTCGGACTAGTGGCTGAGCTCGTTCTGTTTCGCGCGCGCCCAGGCGCGCTCGGCCTCCGCGGGCACCCCGGCCGTTCGCTGCTGGGCGAGGCGCTGGTGTTGCTCCGCGCGGAGCCGGTCGTCGTATTTGCCGCGGTCCACCCACACCCGGGCACCGGTTCGCCCGCTGTCCACGTCGAAGAGCATCGGCCAGTCGCTCGGCGAATCCCCCGCGGCGAGAATCGGCTTGGCATAGTGCGAGATGTAGTCCTCGATCGCCGCCTTCTTGCCCTGGTACCAGGTCTGCGGCGACCACGGATACGGCGTCACGCGCATGGCCATGTGCTTGGCCAGCGGGTACTGCTCGTCCAGGAAGTGCCCTTCCCGGATCTGTTTCCGCGCGGTGGTGAGCATTCCGGTCTCCGGGTCACGCAGCAGCGTGCTGACCCCGATCACGTTCCGCTGCGGAATACGCAGACCGTATTTCGGATCGGAGACGACCATGCGCGCCAATTCCTCGTGGGCGGCGCTGACCACGTAGACCTCGATACCGTGCGCGCGCAGCGCCTCGATGAGTTCGCGCTGTGCGGGGAAAATCCGCGGCGGCGTGACCTCGTCGTGTTTCACGGTCTCCCCGGAGTAGTACGTGACCGGGATCGGCTCCGTGCGTGCCATGAGCGCATCGACGGTGCGTTTGAGTTCGGCGAGCGAATGCCCGGCGAACACCTGTGCGGCCCACGGATAGCAGACCTTGTCGTCGATCTCGCACAACCGCTGATAATAGGAGTACAGGCTTTCGTTCGCCTTGAATGGAATCAGTTTCAGCGAAGAATCGAGGCTCGCCGGGCTCAGCTCCCCGCGCATTTCCATGAACGGGATCAGCGCTTCCTCGAGATCGTGATTCCAGATGGTGTTGTCCGCATCGAAGGTCGCGTAACGCCCCTGATCGGTGTTCGCCGAGATCGTGCGGGCCAGCGCCTCGGCGGCGGGCTTCGGCCAGTGCGTCAGCCGCACCGTCTGCCCGGCATCCCGGGCACCACCCGCGCCGCAGGCCGCCACGACGAGCCCGGCCACCACCAGAACGGACACCAGCCAGTGCGATCGACGCACGAAAACTCCCCTCGAAAACCCGCCTGTGTACATTTGTACTGATAGCGCAGTGAACACGCGGCGGACCGGAAAGTCAACACTCGCCCCGGATGGCCAGGACACCCGCATTGTTAGGGTTCGAGCGTTGACCGGCCACGAAGGTTGAAGGTGAGTGCTCTGGATTCGCGGGGTGGGCGTCGCCTCCGCAAGGACACGGTGCGCAATCGGCGCCGCCTCCTGGAAGCGGCGAGCGAACTGGTGCGCGAGGCGCCGAACGAGGTTTCCATGCACGCGATCGCCGCGCGCGCGGAAATCGCCCCGGCAACGGCGTACCGCTATTTCGCCGGTGTCGAGGAACTGTACAGCGCGTACCTGTTCGACGTGCTCGCAGAGCTGCGCGCACACAGCGAGGCCGCGACGGGCACCGGGCGGGCGCTGTTCGAGGACGTGGTTCGCGAGTGGATCAGGCTGATCGGCGCACACGGGCCGGTCATGGTGCAACTGCGCTCCCGTCGCGGTTTTCTCGAACGGCTGCATGCCGGGGATCCGGTGATCACGGAGGGCACCATCGCCTGGGACCGTCCGTTGCGCGAACTGCTCGCCGAGCTGGAGCTGTCGGAAGACCTCCGCTTCGAGGCCCGGTTCCTGAGCAACATCCTGTTCGACCCGCGCGAAGTACTCGACCTGACCAGCGAATTCGACGGTGACACCGAGGCCGTGCAGCGCAGGCTGGTCGGCGCCTTCCTCGGGGCGTTGCACGGCTGGCAGGGCAGCACGCGCGATTGACTCGCTCACTGAAGTGAGGTATCTGTCTTAAGTTAGACGGCTATCTCACTTCAGTGGAGGCGTACTCATGTTCATCGATGCCCCGGCGGACAGCTGCCGGGTGGCGCCCGCATGGCCCCGGCCGGACGCGGAAACCCTGGCCGCGTTCGCCGCGTTCCCCACCGCGAACATCGGCGATGCCCAAGACCGGCTCGGCCTGGTCAACGGCACGGTGCGGGCGCAGTGGCCGGACGCGCGGTGCACCGGAGCGGCGCTGCCGGTGCTGACCAGGGAAGGCGACAACCTCGCCATCCACCGCGCGCTGGACGAGGCGGTCCCCGGCGATGTGCTCGTGGTGAACGCGCTCGGCGAGAACTCCCGCGCGGTGTTCGGGGATCTGCTCGCCGAGATCTGCCGCGCCCGCGGGGTCCGTGGGGTGGTGCTGGACGGTGCGACCCGGGACGCGGCCGCGATCGCCGAGCTCGGCCTGCCGCTGTGGGCGCGGGCGAGCAGCCCGGCCGGGCCGACGAAGAACGGGCCCGGGGTGATCGGGGAACCGGTCGCGATCGGTGGTGTCGTGGTCAATCCGGGAGACATCGTGGTCGCCGACGCCGATGGGGTTGCCGTGGTCTCCCCGCGACGGGCCGCGGGGCTGCTGGACCGCCTGGAAACGATCGAGCACTACGAAACCGTTCTGCGGCAACGGATCCGCGCGGAAGGAGCCGCGGCATGACCACGTTCGAACCCGCCGCGGCGGTCACCAGGGTGGCCCGGCATTCACTGCGCCCCAACCTCGCCGGGGCGAGTGGGAACGCCGTCTCGCTCGCGATCGGCGAACCTGATTTCGACACCCCGGATGTGATCGTCGAGTCCGCGATCGAGGCGCTGCGCGGCGCGGAAACCCATTACGCGAACCAGAACGGGCTCCCCGAGCTGCGCGAGGCGGTGGCCGGTGCGCTGTCCGGGATCGCGGGCGGACCGTTCACCGCGGACCAGGTGCTGATCACCCATGGGGCGACGGCCGCGCTCGCCGCGGCGATACTGGGCATCGTGAATCCCGGGGACCGGGTGGTGATCCCGGAGCCGTGCTATTCGCTTTACCCGGATCTGGTGCGGCTGGCCGGTGGGGAACCGGTGCCCGTAGCTCCCGCGGCGGATTTCCACTGGGACCTGGACGCGCTGCGCGAAGCGGTCCGCGGTGCCCGGCTGGTGGTCTTCGCCAATCCGGCGAACCCGACCGGAGTGGTGCACCGCGAAGGGGAACTGCGCGCGCTCGGGGAATTTCTCGCCGGAACCGGCACCCTGGTGCTCGCCGATGAGGCCTACGACGCGATCGTGTACCCGCCGAACCGCTTCCACTCCGCGCTGAGCATCGAATCGCTGCGGGATCGCGTGGTGTACGCGCAGACCCTGTCCAAGACCTATGCCATGACCGGCTGGCGGGTGGGCTACCTCGGTGGCCCCGCCGAGGTAGTGCAGGCGGCGAGCCGGGTTCATCGCACGGTCAACGGTTCGCTCAACACTGCGGTACAGCGCGCCGCGTGCACCGCGCTCGCGAACGGGCCCGTGCTCGCCGAGGCGATGCTCGCCGAATACCGCGAACGGCGCACCGTGCTCTGCGATCGCCTCGCGGAGATCCCCGGACTGAGCGCGGCCGCACCGGAGGGCACCTTCTATCTGTTCGCGCGCTACGCGCCCGAGGTGTCCTCGGTGGAATTCGCCGCGCGGTTGCGCGAATCCGGGGTGCTGGTGCGGCCGGGAAGTGAATACGGCGCCAGCGGCGAAGGACATGTGCGGTTCTCCTTCGCCACCGGCTCCGACCGGATCCACCTCGCGATGGACCGGATCGCCGCCTGCCTGCGCGACCGGTGAGCGCACCCGGACCGATACGGCAAAGGAGCCGATCTTGACCACCGAGCGAGCGTCCCGTGTGGACACCGAGCGGACCACGATCCGCAGGCTCAGCAGGCGATTCCTTCCGGTGATCCTGCTCGCCTACTTCGTCGCCTATATCGACAGGGTCAACATCGGGATGATCAAGCCCGAGCTGTCCGCCGATATCGGGCTCACCGACATCGGGTTCGGCCTGGCAAGCGGATTGATCTTCATCGGGTTGATCTTCTTCGAGATCCCGAGCAACAAACTCGCCGCGCGGTTCGGTACCCGGCGCTGGATCACCCGGATCATGCTCACCTGGGGTGTGGTGGTCATGGCCGGTTCGCTCGTGCAGACCCCTTGGCAGCTCTACGTTCTGCGCATCGCGCTCGGGATCGCCGAGGCGGGCATGGCTCCCGCGGTGTTCCTGTTCCTCGCCCAGTGGTTCCCCGGCAAACACCGCGCGCGGGCACTGAGCCTGTTCTTCCTCTCGGTGCCGATCGCCATGGTGCTCGGCAGCCCGATCACCGGTTCGATCCTGCAGTCCGCGCACGAACTGCTCGGTCTCGCCGGGTGGCGGTGGGTGTTCCTGATCGAGGGTGTCGCCGCGATCCTGGTCGCCCCGCTGGTGCTGCGCAGGCTCAGTGACACTCCCGCGAAGGCGAACTGGCTGCCCGCACCGGAACGCGCCTGGCTCACCGAGACCTTCGCCGCGGAACAGGCGCAGCGAGAGGGAAACACCCCGGGGACGTTCCGCCGTTCGCTGACCGATGGCCGGGTCTGGCTGTTTTCCATCACCTACCTGTTGCTCGGTTACGGGGCCAACGCGCTCGTGTACTGGATGCCCACGATCATCCGGAAATCCACCACGGCACTGAATCCGCTCCAGGTCGGGATCATCTCCGCGATCCCGTTCGCCACCGCCGCCGTCGGGATCTACGTGACCGGCAGGCTCGCCGAACGCACCGAGGCGCGCAAGTGGCATGTGCTGGCCCCGGTACTGGTCTCGGTGGCCGGATTCGGCGCCACCATGGTGGGTATGGACAACGCCGTCCTGGCCATCGCCATGACCAGTGTCGCGCTCGCCGGTGCCTACGCCGCCCAGCCACAGTTCTGGACCATGCCGAGCGCCTATCTCGGCGGGGCCGCGGCCGCGGGCGGGTTCGCGCTCATCAATGCCGTGAACAACATCGGTGGCTTCGCCGCGCCCTACAGTTTCGGCTGGCTCGAACAACTCGACGGGGCGGACAACGTGCTGCCCTTCCTCGTCATCACGGTCACCCAGCTGCTCGCCGGGGCCTGTGTGCTGCTCGCCGACCACCAGCGCCGCAAGACCGAGCGCGACGCGGGCGTCCGCGGCCTTTCGGCCCGGATCTGATCAGCCGGCCACCTTGACGCACAGTTCGGTGCCCCCGTGCAGCGGCAGGCTCAACGAAAGGAACCCGTTGGCCGGATCACGGATGTAGTCGAGGAAGTCGGGCTCGGCATTGTCGTTCAGTACGTAACCACCGACCCGCACCTGGGGCGCGAGGAATTCGATGACCTCCCTGGCGAGCGAGGGATCGCTGCCCATCCAGCCGTCGATCAGCGCGAAATCGACCGGGCCGCCCAGATCGCGCAGGGTCTCGCGGGCATCACCCGCACGGATGTCGGCATATTCCGCCAATCCCGCTTCGGCGAGATTGCGTTCCGCGGCGGCGATCTTCGCGGGCACGATCTCCGATCCGATCACCGTCCCTCCCCCGTTGTCCCGCACGGCCGCGGCGAAGTAGAGCGTCGACATACCGACCGAGGTGGCGAACTCCGCGATCCGCGTCGCCCCCGATCCACGGCACAACAGGTACAGCAGATCGCCCTGTTCCGGGAGGATCGAGAAGCCGTATTCGCCGTATTCGTGCGGATCCCGCAACAAACCCGAACGCGGGTCCGCGGGCGGGTACTGCTGCGCCGCGGCGAGCCGTTCGAGCACGGCGTTGACTCGTTCGTCGCGCAGCGGGCGGTGGATACTGTCCAGCATTCGGATCTCCTCTTTTCCGGGGGTGGCACGGTTTCTAAGGTGACCCTAAGCTGAGTGGTGGCCGTCAGGTGGCCGACCAGGACCGTGCACCGGCCACGTTCGCCGCGCGAGGGAGGATCCAGTGCTGAATGTGCGGCACTCACAAGTCGATCGCGGCACCCGGTTCGCCGCGCACCGTCATCCGCACCACTTGATCGTGGGGGCGGCGAGCGCGACCGTCGCCGTGCACACCGGTGATCGGGACCGGCTCGTGCCGCCCGCCCAGGCGCTCTGGCTGCCCACCGGAACCTCGCATGCCGTGGAGGTGCTGCACCCGGGAGACTCCTACGTCGTCGCCGTCGGCACCGAACGGTGCCCGATCGACTGGGCCGAACCGACCGGTATCCGCATCACCCCGCTGGTCCGGGAACTGATCGCCTACCTCGGTCACGAGGCATGCCCGGACCGCACACGCGCCGGTGCCGAATCGGTGCTGCTCGACCTGCTCGAACCGACGAGCGGAGCAAGCCCGCCCGCGCCGCTGCCCAGCGATCCGCGCATCCGGGCCATCGCCGACGCACTGCTCGCGAACCCCGCCGATCAGCGTGATCTCGCCGCCTGGGGCCACGGAGTCGGCGCGGGCGTGCGCACCCTGACCCGGCTGTTCGCCGCCGAGACCGGGATGAGCTTCGCCCGCTGGCGCACCCACGTCCGGATCCGCGCGGCCCTTCCCCGACTCGCGAGGGGCGACTCCGTCGGCGCCACCGCCCGCGCGGTCGGCTACCGCAAACCGGGCGCGTTCAGCGAGGCGTTTTTCCGGGTCACCGGCCAATCCCCGAGCGGCTACCGGTCCTGAACGAGGTGCTCGAAGATCGGCAGCTTGGCCATGGCCTCGTGGTAGACCGTGGCCGCGGCAGTGCGCATCCGGTCCTCGTAGGTGGCGAGACAGGCGCGCAGGTCGGTGGTCTCGCCGAGCGTGGTGGTGAGCCGTTCCGCATCGGCGAAGGCGAGGTTCGCGCCGAGACCTCCGGGTGGCAGCGGATGGGCGGAATCGCCGAGTAGCGTCACCGCACGGGTTTGCCATGGCGCATAAGGTTTCGCGTACCGGATCGGGCCCACTCCGCTGTTGCGCCTATCGCCCTGCCGGATCAGCTCGCGCAGGTCCGGGTGCCAGTCATGGATGAGATCGAGCACCACCTCGATGCCGTCCTGGCCGGCGTACTCCCGTTGCAGATCGATCGGGCCGCCCGCCGGCACCAGCATCACCCATCGCAGATAACTCGCCGTCTCCGGCAAGAACACGTCCGGCGCCAGCTCGGCGGCGGCGAGGTGGGGCGAACGGTGGAACGGCATCTTCCCGAGGAACAGCTGCCGGTGCTCACCCTGGACGAGGGTGCTCCAGCCGGGCACCAGTGCCGCGAACCGCTCGTTCATCGTGGTACGGCCGATGACGCCGCTGACCCCGGTGTCCAGGATCTCGACCGAAGGGAGGAGCTGGCGGCGCACCGTCGAACCCATGCCATCCGCGCCGACCAGTACATCGCCGCTCGCCGTGCTGCCATCGGCGAACTCGGCACGCACCGTGCCGTCGGACAGTTCGCGGTAGCGGTTCAGCGACTTCCCGAAGTGCACCCGGTCCGCGAGGCCGTGCAGTAGCAGATGCCGGAGCACGTGCCGGTCGAACAGCAGCCCCTCATCCGCCTCCGGTATCCGGCCGAGCTCCCGCAGCCCCGGATCCACCACGCGCCCCTCGCCACTCAGTTCGCCGCCGATCGCGTCCAGTAGCGGTCGCAGCCGCGGCGGCAGGCACCGCCGGAGTGCCTCGAGCCCCGGCCCGCCCAAACCGATGCGGTAGCCCTGGAACCGGGCCTGGACCCCGGCATCCCGTTCGTAGACCTGCACCTCGATCCCGGCCCCGCGCAGCCCCTGGGCCAGGCACAACCCACCGAGCCCGGCCCCGATCACCACTACTCGCATGCATCCTCCTTGAAGTGAACTTAGTTCACGTGAACTAAGTTCACTCTACGGTCGCCCGCGCCGGGATGGCAAGCTGTGCACCTGATCGACACGAGAACGGAGCCGGATGTCACGACGGGACGAAGTGCTCGAGGCGGCACTGGAACTGCTGGACGAGGTCGGGCTGGACGCACTCACCACCCGCAGGCTCGCCGAGCGTCTCGGAGTACGGCCGGGCGCGCTGTACCGGCACTTCGCCAGCAAGCGCGCACTGCTCGACGCCATGGTGGAGCGCATCACCACGCTCGGCGGGGAGCGGCCACCGAACGAGGATGACTGGGCGGATCGGGTGCGCACGGTCGCCGGTGGCATCCGCGAGGCGATGCTGACCTACCGCGACGGCGCACGGCTGATGACCACCTTCGCCGCGCCGGGACCGGCGGCCATCGCGGGGTGGGAGTGGTTCATCGGCGTGCTGCGCTCGGCGGGCGCGAGCGAGCAATTGGCCCCACTCGCCGTGGACACGATCATGAGCTATGTCAACGGTTTCACGATCGAGGAGCAGGCCCGCAAGAGCGCGCCCGAGGCGGGCATCCCGCGCGCGGAGCGGGATGCCCAGTTCCGTGCGGGCCTGAACCTGGTGCTCGCCGGGGTCCGTTCGAGCATCGAGGAAGGTCCCTGAAACTCACCCGCTGACGACTTCCAGGACCGGATCGTGGCGTGCGTGTTCCCCGCCGTAGAGCCGGACCTTGCTGACGTTCGGCGCGTAACCGGTGGCCACCAGGGTGTACTGACCGGGCGCCAGATCCTCGAGCAAGTAGCTCCCGTCCGCCCCGGTCACCGCGGTATGCAGCACCCTGCCGTCGTGACCGAGCAGGCTGACACAGACATCCGGAACCGGTCCGTGCGCCGCCTGGACCCGGCCGGTCAGCCGTGCGGTGCTCTCCAGCACCGTGTCCACGGTGACCGGTTCCCCGTCCACCTCGACCCACCGCGCGATCGGGTGCCGGTCGATCGCGGTGACCAGCATCAGGAACCGGCCCGGTCCCGGTTCCACGCCGAACCGGCCCTGCTGATCGGTCTCCGCCTTCGCGATCTGTGTGCCGTCCGGCGCGGTGAGGGTCACCGTGGCCGCGACGGCCGTGCCCGCGCCATCGGTCGTGGTACCGGTGATCGCCGCCACCCGCGCGGTGGTTCGCCTGCGACGCCGCCTGGACAGCACGATGTCCGCGACACCCACCAGGAGCGCAAGTATCACCAGGCCCGCGGAGCCGAACAGCCCGTGTGCCGCGGAGTCGTGGAAATCCCCGTGGGAGGCGGAAAGCTGGCTGAAGAACAGCGATCCGCCGATCGCGGTACCCACGGCGGAACCGATGCGCTGCCCGGTCTGCAGCACTCCCGCCGCGGTACCGCCCTCGGCTGGCGGCACCTCCTCGAGGGCCAGCGTGGAGTTCGGCGCGATCACCAGTCCGCTGCCGAACCCGGCGACCAGCAGCGGCGCCGCGAGCAGGAACCCGGAGCCGCCAGTGGTCAGCACCAGCACCGCAGTGGCGGACAGGCCGACGGCCACCAGCAGGATGCCGATCACCACCATCGGCCTGCCGTACCGGTGCACGATGCGCCCGCCGATGGTCGGGGAAATCGCCGAGCCGAGCGCGAACGGCAGCGAGGCCAGCCCGGACTGCAGCGGCGAATAACCGAGTCCCTGCTGGAAAAACAGCGTGATCACCAGAAAAATCCCGGTGAAACCGGCGAAATAGACCAGTCCGAGCAAGCTGCCCATGGCATAGCTGCGCACGGTCAGCAACCGGAGATTGACCAGCGGATGCCGCCCCCTGCTGCCCAGGAATCGTTCCCACAGCAGGAAAAACACCAGCAGCCCGGCTCCGACCGCCATCAGCCACCACTGCGGGGTGCCCGCGGCCTCCTCCGCCTCGACCAGTGGCAGCATCACGGTGACCACCGCGGCGCCGAGCAGCACGGTGCCGAGCAGATCCGGGGCCCGCTTCGCCGCGCGAACCCGGTCCTTGGGCAGCAGCCAGAGCCCGAACAGCACGGCCGCGAGCCCGATCGGCAGGTTCACATAGAAGACGAACCGCCAGCCCTCGGTGACCCCGAAGCCCTGGATCAGCAGACCACCGAGCAACGGCCCGACCGCGGTCGAGAGCCCCACCGTCGCACCGAACCAGCCGAACGCCTTGCCGCGCTCCTTACCGGTGAACAACTGCTGGATCATGCCGATCACCTGCGGGTTCAGGATCCCGCCCGCGATGCCCTGCAGCAGCCGCGCGACCACCAGCCAGGTCGCGTCCTGCGCGGCACCGGCCAGCGCACTGGTCGCCACGAACAACAGCAGACCGATCAGGAACATCCGCTTGCGCCCGAAGTCGTCACCGAGCCGGCCCGCGGGGACCAGCGCCAGCCCGAACGTCAGCGCATAACCCGAGACCACCCAGGAGACATCGGACGGGGTCGCCCCGATACCGCTCTCCATCGACGGCAGCGCGACATTGACGATGCTGACATCGAGCAGCGTCATGAACCCGGCGATCAGGCAGATCCAGAGCGCCCGCCACCGACGTGGATCGACTTCGGGCTTCACCCCCGCGGTCAACGCATGCCCTCCATTCTCATACCGGTAAGATAATTACCGGTGTTAGAGTAGCGCGGCATGGCGACCCAGCGCGATCAAGTCGACGAGATCATGACGGAGATCCCAGGTCTCGACGCACACGAGCAGGCCAGCAAGGCGCTGAGCTTCCGGTTGCGCAGGATCGCCGGTCACCTCGAGACCGAGCTGCGCCGCGAACTGGCCGCCTTCGGTATCGAACTGTGGGAGATGGAGCTGCTCGGCACCCTCAAACGGGCCGGTCCGCCCCACCGGCTCTCCGCCGGGGCGCTGCAGGAGCGGATGCGGCTGACTTCCGGTGGTGTCACCAAACGCGTCACCGGACTCGAACGCCGCGGATGGGTGCGCCGGGACATCGACCGGGACGACCGGCGACAGATCCTGGTCAGCCTCACCGAGGACGGGTTGACCCGCGCCCATGCGGTGTTCAGCGCCAAGACCCAGACCGAGACGAACCGGCTCTCCGCGCTTTCCCTTGCCGCACAGGAGGAATTGAACGATCAGCTGCGCACCCTGCTGGTCAGTTGGGAAGGACCGGGCAGGCAGGAATAGCCGGTTCGGGAGCTGCCCGGCGCCCGGTTCCCACGAAGGCGAACATCCGCAGGCGTTCGGCCAGTGGCGGTGGCTCACTGTGAAAACGGTGCACACCGACCCCGAATCCGGCATTCGGTTTCGGAAAGCCGACCCCGTTCACCGCATGATCCACCACACCCGATGGTAAGTCCGCATCCACAACGGCAGACCCGAGTTCACCCCACCCGAATACCGCCCGCCGGGCAACAACGCGCCGAATTCGGCCCGCTCACACCGAAACGACGTCATCGACAGCGTCAGCGTCATGCGGTGACCGAGCAGACCGAAACGCAATCCCCGATCACGGCGGCCATCGTCGTGCCGGACGGGAAGGTGCTGCTCGTTCAGCGCCGAATCGCTGAAGGCACCCCGTCCTGACAGTTCCCGGTAGACAGCGCGGCCGGAGGAGACCGGTGCCCAGGCGGCCGTGCGCGAGACCGAATCAGGGCCCGCCTGACCGTCGCGCGATGGTCTGCGTCGCCTGGCTGACCGGCACCGGACTCGACGAGTACGTGCCCGCTCCGCTCTACGGACCGGTGCAGCAGTACCTCGACACGGACCTGAGCACTCCCTAGACCCGCTCCGGTTTCCGCGCGAGGGCGGCGAGCATCTTGCTGCGCGCCGGATCGGACTGCTGCGAGCTGGCCGCCTCGAAGTACGGATCGGCGTGCCACAGCGGCGCCCAGACCAGACCGGGATCGACCAGCGGCCAGTCACCGAACAGGTCGGTGATCTCGTCACGCGTCCGGAAGTACACCGGGTTGGCGGTCGAGGCGTAGTTCCGTACGGCCTCGGCGGCCGCGTCATCGGGCAGTTCGTCATTGGTGACGTGGGAAAGCGCGAGCATGCTTCCGGGGGCGAGCTGGTCGGCGTAGTAGGCCAGTGTCTGCCGCGGCTCGGCCTCCGGGGACATGAAATGCAGCAGCGCCACGGCCAGCAGGCACACCGGCTGGGTGGGGTCGATGTAGCCGCTGTCCACGATCCGGGTCCACAACCCGTCGCGGTCGAAGAAATCCGCGTCCAGTGCCAGATGCCGCCGCGCGTCGGCGTTGTCCGCCAGCAGAATCCGCGCGTGCGCGTGCGCGATCGGCTCGTTGTCGATGTACACCACCCGGCAGGAGCGGTCCGGATCGGCCTGGTCCGCGATCTCGTGCACGTTGCCCGCGCTCGGCAGCCCGGAACCGATATCGATGAACTGGCGGATTCCCGCCGCGACGGCGAACCGCACCGCGCGACCGAGGAACTGCCGGTTCGTGGTCATGGCCAGCCGGATGTCCGGGAACACGTCGAGCTGTTTGCGCGCGAACTCGCGGTCCACGGAATAGTTGTGGCCACCACCGAGAATGTAGTCGTACACCCGTGCCGCGCTCGGCCGGTCGATACTGCTCCGCACCAACTCGCGCGCCTCTTCCACCGACCGTCCCTCGAAGCCGCTCACGACTCACCACCGTCCTGCTTGGCCTGCTCAGCGTTACGCACACGCTACCGCACCTTCGGTCACCGGATCCGGTGACGATCGGCCGCACGGTGCCGTACCCGAGGTTGGTCTCGAATACGCTCTGACACCGTGCCCGCATGGCGGACAGTCGGCAGCGAACCCGCAGGCCACGCAGCGATGCGAGCCGCAACCGCGCGGCCGTTCTCGGGCACGCGCGGCAGGCCTTCGCCGAACACGGGATCGGCGCCTCGCTCGACAACATCGCCCGCAGCGCCGGGGTGGCCATCGGAACCCTCTACCGCAATTTCCCGAACCGGGCCGAACTGGTCGGCGCCGTGTACGCGGAACCGTTCGACGGGCTGCTGACCGCCGGAAAACGCGCCACCGCCCGCGAGGACCGCTGGTCGGGGCTGTGCGAGTTCCTGGAGACCACCTGCGCGGCGACGGCGGGCGATCGGGGCATGAGCGATCTGCTCTCCATTCCCGTTCCCGAACCGGAGCTCGCGGCCAAGCAACAGCTGCTCCGCAGGCTCGGCACCCGCGCCGTCAAGCAGGCGCAGCAGGCGGGGGCGATCCGCCGGGACCTCTCCCCCACCGACATTCTGCTGCTGTTCTGGTCGCACGCCACGATCGCCGAGACGACCGAACAGACCGCCCCAGGGCTCTGGCGCCGCCACCTGCACATTCTGCTCGACGCCTACCGCGCGGACGCGGCGCATACGCTGCCGGCTCCGGCCATGACGACCGCGCAGCTGCGCCGCACCGCCGACCGGATCCGTACCCGCGCCTCGGACGGGCGCAATCCGCTGTTCCCGGAGCAGCACGATCCGGAACAGCGGCGCGAACAGGCGACTTGACCGGCTGCTCTAGTATTCGATGGCCTCGATCAGGGACGAGGGTTCGTCCATCAGCGCCCAGAACCGGTCCCGGATCGCCACGGTGATCGGGCCGGGCTCACCGTTGCCGATCTGTTGCCCGTCCAGCGAGGTGATCGGGGTGACCCCGCCCGCGGTGGTCACCGCCATGAGCTCATCGGCCTCGTAGAGCTCGTTGCTGGTGACATCGCGCAGGCTCGTCTCGATTCCCTTGGCCGCGGCGAGCTCGTACACCGTTTTGCGGGTGATCCCGGGCAATGCGTTGCGCGAGGGGGAAACCAGCGCGCCGTCCTTGACGAGGACCACGTTGAACCCCGGCCCCTCGGCCACGCAGTTGTCCGCGTCCAGCAGCACCGCCGAGCGAGCGCCGCGGTCCTTGGCCTCGAAACTGGCCGCGGTGAGGTCACCCCACTGGTAGTTCTTGATCGTCGGATCGATGGTGTTGCGCCCGGCCCGGCGTACGTGCCGGGGAACGATGACGCTGGTGCCGAAGATCTGTTCCTCCGGCGGGAAGGCCCACAGATACGGTATCGCGTAGACATAGACCTGGTGGGTCAGCTTGGTGAGGTCCTTCTCTCCGCGCTTTTTCCCGTAGCCACGGGTGATCGTGATGTTCACGTAAGCCTCGCGCAGCTGGGAAAGGCTCACACAGCGCTTGGCGATATCGCCCAGCTGTTCCCTGCTCATCCCGGTCTCGAGCTTCAGCCGTGCCGCGCCGTGCAGCAGCCGGTCCAGATGATCCTCGAGCCGGAAGATGTTGCCGTGCCAGACATGCGCGACGGTGTAGGTGAGATCGGAGTGCCCGAACCCGGTGTCGAAGATCGAGATCCGTGCCTCGTCGGCCGGGACGTATTCGCCCTCGATCCAGGCAACCCCACCGGCGAGTGGCCGGCTCCGGTCCAGCTCGTACTCGCTGTACTGGATCACCGAGCCGGGCGGGGTGGGTTCCCGGACGGCGCCCGGCTCGACCGAGACGAGGTTACTGTTGGCGAATTCGGTTGCGGTCATCGGGAATCCTTTCAGACTAGCGAATTTCAGGTTTGCGAACTCAGGGCGATCCGGTTTTCGCGTACTCCGGGCCCGCCCGCCCCGCGCGGAGCTTGCCGCGCAGCCGGGCCAGCCACCACAGCCCACCGACCGCGACCACGCCGAGGAACACCCAGCCGTTTCCGGCGAACTGCGGCAGGAAGATCAGCGCGAGCGCGACGATCACGAACACCACCAGCGCGATGACATAGAGCGGCAAGCGGAACCGGCCCAGATCGAAGGTTCCGGGTTCGGCGCGCGGGATGGTGCCCTTCCGGTAGCCGAACATCAGCCCGATCGTCTGGAGCAGGTAGACGCAGAACATCAACAGCGAGGAGAGCCCGATGAAATAGATCAGGGCCTTCGCGTTGATCAGCGCGGACAGCAACAGCAGACCGGAAAGGCAGCCGAGCCCGACGACCGCGTTGGCCGGGGTGCGCCTGCCCGGCGAGACCCGCCGCCAGAACCGGGAGAACGGAAGCATGTTGTCCCTGGCCATCGAATAGGTCAGCCGGGTGGCGACCAGAATGTTCGCCAGCAGGCAGGCCAGGATGTTGGTCAGCGCGAAGGCCACCACGATCTTCGTCACCACCGGCCCCGCCTGCTGGTTGATGATCTCCTCGATCGGGGCGCTGGAGTGCGCGTTCACCGCGGCCGGATCGCGGATCGCGAGCACGTAGACGATGTACATGCCGAGCTCGATCACGATGGAGGTGGCCAGCGCGTAGAACATCGTGCGCGGTATGACGAACCGTGCCGCGCGGGTCTCCTCGGCGACATCGGCACTGGCCTCCACCCCGATCAGGCCGAAAAACGGGCCGAGCGTGGCCGCGAGCCAGGCGATCGCGTAGCTGCCACCGGCTCCGTCCGGCTGGCTGCCCACGAACAGGGTGCTCAGCGGCTGGTGGTGCTCGGGAACGAGGAACGCGATGATCGCGACCAGGACCGTCGCGCCGACCGTCACCACGAGTTCCAGGCTGACCCCGATGTTGTTCACCAGGGTGGCGAACCGGACCCCGTAGAGATTGATCAGCACACAGGCGAACACCACGCCGATCGCCACCAGGATCTGCTGCGTCTGCGTGAAGCTCACCCCGAACAAACTGCCGATGTAGCCGGAGAGGGTGTAGCCGACGCCGGTCATTCCGCTGATCCAGCCCATCAGCGCGATGAATCCGGTGAACCAGCCGAGGCTCGGCCCGTTGATCCGGCTCGTCCACTGATACGCGTACCCGGCCAGCGGCAGCTTCGCGGTCAGATCGGCCGCGATGAACGCCCACACCACGAACACCGCTCCGGCGATCAGCAGGGTCCAGACGAAGGGGCCGCCCGCGGTGAAGTACCCGGTGCCGAAACTGGTGAACACGGCGGTGGTCGCGCTGATCGTGGCGAACCCGATCGCGAACGAGGCGAGCTTGCCCACGCTGCGGTCGAGTTTCTGGGTATAGCCGAACTTGGCCAGCTGGGCGTCCTCGGCGTCGGGCACCGGCGCCGTCGAATCGGCTCGGGCCACCGTTTCCTCCGCCATCACCGCTCCCGTTCCGAACCCGTTGATCGTGCGAGTCGTTGAACAGGAGACGTCACCGGTGGGGTTTCGCGGAAGTTCCGGTTCCCGATGTATTGATAACGTGGATTTATCAGCGCTGGGCCAGGGGCACTTCGGTGGGTTCGCCCGCACCGAAATTCGGCCGCTCCCGCACGAACCGGATCAGCGCATCGGCCTCCGGGCTCAGGGCGGTGGGATCCCAGGCCAGCGCGGTGTAGCTCGGTGAGCGATCCACGATCGGCACGTACGCCACGCCGGGCCGCGCGTAGAACCGCTCGACCGAGGAGGTGGTGAAGCTGATGCCGAGACCGCGCGCGATCATGGTCGTCTCCGCCTCGTAGGTGGCGGCGACCCCGGCGATCTTCGGCGGCTTCGTATCCCTGGCGTCCATCGCCATCCAGTAGTCCCGCCAGGTACCGGCCGAAGGCGGAGCGCAGACGATCGGATCATCGAGCAGCTCGCCGATCTCGACCTCCGCGCGGCCCGCGAGCCGGTGATCCCGCGGCAGACAGGCCACCCAGGACTCGGAGTCCAGGATCAGCATCCGGTGCCCGGGAAGATCCACCGGTGGCCGGATGATCGCCACCTCGGTGGTGCGCTCGCCGAGACCCGCGGTGGGGTCGGCGAAATCGAACTCGATCGGTTCGGTCGCGATCTCCGGATGCACGCTGGCGAAATCACGCACGATACGGGAAAGCAGATCCGCGCCGGTTCCGATGAAATACCCGATCCGCAACCGGCCGCGCTGCTTTCCGGACAGCGTGAGCAGATTCTGGATCACCGTGTCGACGCCGCCGAGCGCCTGCTGCACCTGGGGCAGCCACGCGGCACCCAGTTCGGTCAGCGCGACCTGCCGGGTACTGCGGGTGATCAGCTTGACCCCGAATTGCTGCTCGAGCTGCTTGATCGCCGTCGACAGCGCGGGCTGCGTGATGAACAACCGCTCCGCGGCGCGGCGGTAACTCAGTTCCTCGCCCAGCACAGCGAAATAACGCAACTGCCGGAGCGTGATGTCACCTTCCGTGACGGCCTCTCCAAACCTGATTCCCGATACGGTCCCCAGATCATAAACGCTGTTTGCGTGCCGTCACGACCCGTCGGCGCCCGCCGACTCGAAGCGCAGTCTCCACGAGCGGCCCGGTGGGTTCCGGATCGAGCATCTGCACGTGCTCGGCGGAGAAGTACGGGTATTCGCGGCGATCGGCACAGCGCACTCATCCGCCGAAATAACCGGGCGGCCCCTCGACGGGAAAGGCTTCGGAATGCGCGGAATTGCGGTAGCAGTCAGATTTCCGCGAGTTGGTCGGCAGGTGACCGCCCGGCAACCCGCCAAGCGGCCGAGTTCGACCGCCACCCCCGCTATTTCAACTGCCCGGAACGAACCGGTCGATTCCCTGAGCGGCAGAGCTCGTCTGTGGCACAGATTGTCCTCGCTCATGTCCTCTCCTGTTCCCGGAACGGCCGTGTCAGCGCCGTGTTCGTGGCGTGTGAGCGTTCCGCCGGAACCTTCGCACGTCCCACTGACACGAATCACGGAGGCGAGACGATGACCGAGCGGAACGACACCGGCGACTGGGTCCGGACCTGGGCCGCCGCGCCCCAAGCCGCCGACGGCGGGATCGGCTCGCTCGAGGGCCACCCGCCGCTGGCCGAGGTGACCCTGCGCCAGGTGGTGCGCGTCAGCGGCGGCGGGCATCTGCTGCGCGTCCGCTTCACCAACGAGTTCGGTGCCGCGCCGGTCACCATCGGCGCGGCGCGGGTCGGCCTCGCAGCCCCCGGTGGTGCGGTGCGGCCCGGGAGCGATCGCGTGCTGACCTTCTCCGGGGCGCGGACCGGCATCATCCCGGCGGGCGCGCCGCTGCTCAGTGATCCGGTCGCGTTCCCGGTCCCCGCGCTGGCCGAACTGTCCATCAGTCTCTATCTCCCGGGACACGTGGCGGACTGCACCTGCCACGACCCCGCGATGCGGACCGGCTGGCGGATCCCGGGCGACGCGGTCGCCGCGCCCACGCTGCCGGAGCCCGCGGAGATCCTGCCGGTGCGCGCACTGCTCTCGGCCGTCGAACTGGTTCCGGACACCCCGGCCGAGAGCATCGTGGTGCTCGGCGATTCGCGCACCGACGGGGCCGGTTCGACCCCGGACACCGACCGTGGGTGGCCCGAACTGCTCGCCCAACGGCTCGGGAACGCCGGGTACGTGACCAATCAGGGCATCAGCGGCAACCGGATGCTCAACGACGGCATCGGTACCGCCGCACTGGCCCGCTTCGACCGGGATGTACTGGCCACGCCCGGTCTCGGCGCCGTGGTGCTCTCCCATGGCGGCAACGACATCGGCATCTCCTTCGCGGACGACGAGGGCCCGCTCGCCGGGTTCCTGGCGATGTTCCCCGGTGAACCGGTGACCGCCGAGGACGTCATCACCGGTTTCCGCGTGCTGATCGGCCGGGCGCGCGAACACGGGGTCCGGGTCTACGGCACCACGATCGCGCCCTTCGAGGGCGCGGAGATCTACACCGCGGAGGGGGAGAGCGCCCGCACGGCGGTCAACGAATGGATCCGCACCAGCGGCGCCTTCGATGCCGTGCTGGACTTCGACGCCGTGTGGCGCGATCCGGATCACCCCGGCCGGATCAGGACCGAGTACGACTCGGGCGACCGGCTGCACGGTAACGATGCGGGCTATCGGGCCCTCGCGGACTCCGTCGACCTGGCGCTGTTCGACGCCGTCACCGCGGCCACCGCGCGCTGATCACCGCAGCCGCGCAGCATCGACGTTCCGGCTGGACAGACGGTATCTCGATCACGGTGCGCCGAGGATCCGCGGTACAGAAACGCACGTACCCGTCCCGGGCCGCCCGCGAGAGGCCCTGCTCGGCGCGCTCGGGTGCGAACCGTGGCGACCGTGGTGCTGCGTCACGGTCCCGGCACTCGGACGGATCAGTCCCGCTGGGCTTTGGCCAGGAATCGCTCGGCGTGCACGACCGCCCGTTCCACCCGGCCACGGGCGGCGAGCGTGTCCCCGTCCCGCAGGGAAACCTCGAACCGGAGGGTGCGCCCGTCCACCTCGTGCAGCTCCGCCACGGCGCGCACCGTACCACCCACCGGGGTCGCGGCCAGATGCTCCAGTTCGATCCGGATCCCCACGGTCGTCGTCCCCGGCTCCAGTTCCTCCGCGATCGCCCGCACCGTCGCCTCCTCGAGCCACGCGAGCACCCGCGGGGTGGCGAGCACGGCGACCGTTCCACTGCCCAGCGCCACGGCCGTGTCCTGTTCGGTCACCTGGTGTTCGATTTCCGCGCGCGATCCGGAATTCAGTGCCATGACGGCAAACTACGCCGACCGGCACGCCGCGGCGAGGACCGGGCGCCGTGCGGAATATTTCCTCCGCGCACCACGTCACCTATAATAGTTGAACGTTCAATGTTACAGGGAGTCGTGATGAGCGCTCAGCCGGAACACCTGCCGGTGCTGTATCTGAGCCACGGCGCGCCGCCGCTGGCCGATGACGCGACCTGGACGCGCGAGCTGGCCGCCTGGTCGGCGGAGCTGCCCCGGCCGAAGGCGGTGCTGATGGTCTCCGCACACTGGGAGGAGGCGCCGCTGACCATCGGGGCCACCGAGACAAAGCCGCTGGTCTACGACTTCTGGGGGTTCGCGCAGCGGTACTACTGGGTGCGCTATCCCGCGCCCGGGGCACCGGAACTCGCCGCGCGGCTGCGCAGCCTGCTGCCCGAGGCCCACGAGGAGCCCGGACGGGGACTGGATCACGGCGCGTATGTGCCACTGGTCGAGATGTACCCGCAAGCGGATATCCCGGTACTGCAGATCTCCATGCCCACACTGGATCCCGCGCGGCTGCTCGCGCTGGGGCGCAGGCTCGCCCCGTTGCGCGAAGAGGGCGTACTGATCATCGGCAGCGGCTTTTTCACGCACAACCTGCGCGGCCTGGACATGCACCGCCGCGCCGACCACGTGCCGCCGAACTGGTCGGCCGAATTCGACGACTGGGGCACCGGCGCGCTCGAGAACGCCGATGTGGACGCCCTGCTGGATTTCCAGCACAAAGCCCCGGCCGCGAGTATCGCGCACCCGCGAACCGAACACTTCGCCCCGCTGTTCGTCTCGCTCGGCGCGAGCCTGAACGGGCCGGCGCCCCGCTCGGTGATCGAGGGCTACTGGTACGGCCTGGCCAAACGCTCCTGGCAGTTCGACTGACCAGGCGGGAAAAGAAGACACCGGGGCGTCGAATTCATAGGCAACCTTTCCATCCGCTCGGCCCGTATCGGCGCGAACACCCCGAAAGGGTGACATTTCCGCCCTGCTGCGCGCGTTGTTCCGATGTACGATCCCGTCCGAAGGCTGGCACACCCAAAAGCGCCAGGTAAACGCATGGCCTGCCATTGATGTCCACCATTGCTGAATGTCTGGCGTTCATTTCACAGGAGGTCAGTGATGACAGCCATGTCTGACGGTTTCAGTTTTACTCAACCATTCCAGAACGCTTTCAGCACACTGATGCAGTATATTCCGCAGCTGATCGGCGCCCTGGTCATCCTGCTCATCGGTTTCTTCGTCGCCAAGGCGATCGCCTGGGTGGTGTCGAAGGTGTTGGAGAAGGCACACTTCAACGACGCCATGCAGCGCGCGAATGTGCAGCAGTTCCTCGAGCGCGCCGGAACCGGGCTCACCGCATCGGTCGTGCTCGGCAAAGTGGTGTTCTGGTTCGTGTTCATCATCGCGCTCACCATGTTCGCGAGTGCGCTCGGTGTACCGCAGATCAGCGGTTTCCTCAACGGCATGATCGCCTATGTGCCGAACATCTTCGCGGCGCTGGTGATCGTATTCCTCGCGGCGCTGCTCGGTCGTTTTCTCGCCGGTATCGTTCGCGGATTCACCGGATCCGAAGTGCTCGCGAAGGCCACCAACACCATCATCCTCGTCTACGCCGTGTTCGTGGCCCTGGTGCAGTTGCGGATCGCCCAGCAGCTGACCGGGCCGACCTTCCTGATCGTGCTCGGCGGTGTCGCCCTCGCCGGCGGTCTGGCGTTCGGGCTCGGCGGCCGCGACGACGCGCAACAGCTCATCCACAATCTCGCCACCCGAGGGCAGAATAACGGCGGCCACTCGAAGGAGGAACCCGCCCAGTCCCGTCCGGAGACACCGGACGAATAGCGCTCGAGCGGCATCATCACATCGTCCGGCACCGTGCACGCCACGGTGCCGGACGATGCATGACGGCAGCGGATCAGTCGAGAAGCAGCACGAGCTTTCCGCGCACCGCGCCGGATTCGCCGGTCCGATGGGCTTCGCGTATCTCGGCCAGCGGGAAGGTAGCGCCGACGGCGATGGCGAAGTCCCCGGTCGCCATCATCCCGGCGGCCTGCGCGAGCGCATAATCGGCGCGACCGGTATCGCCGCGGCTGAATCGCACGCCATAGCTTTGCGCGCCAAGGAAATCGGCCACGGTGACCACGTACTCGGGGCCACCCGCGAGATCGATGAGTTCCGCAAGACCCTTACCCGCCACATCCAGCGCACGATCGACACCGGACGGGGCGATCGCCCGCACTCGTTCGCTGAGCCCCTCGCCGTAGGCGACCGGCTCGGCACCGAGACCGCGCAGGGCATCGTGGCTCAGCGAGCTTCCGGTACCGATCACCCGGGCACCACGGTGGGTGGCGAACTGCACTGCGGCACTACCCACGCTGCCGGAGGCGCCGTTGATCAGCACCGTGCTGCCGTCCGTGACGCCGAGCTGGTCCAAGACACGTGCCGCGGTCTCCGCCGCCGCGGGGACGGCCGCCGCTTCGGCGTCGTCCATCGTGCCCGGAATCGGCGCCCACAACGAAAGCACGGCGAATTCCGCCTGCGCCGCACCGTACGGGGAAGCCCCGAAGACACGGTCCCCGATCGCGACACCGGAGACGTCCTCGCCGATCTCGTCGACGAGACCCGCCGCCTCATGACCGAGGGTCTGCGGTAATTCCTCGTCCATCAGGCCTTGCCGCTTCTTCCAGTCACTGGCGTTGACACCGGCGGCGCGCACCCTGATGCGAACCTCTCCGGGGCCAGGGTGCGGATCCGGCAGATCGACGATCTCCAGCACCTCTGGGCCACCGAACCGGCTGAACTGTGCTGCTTTCATCTGGGACACGTACTCCTTCGTGGTGAAGAAGTGGCGGATCATCCGATACCGCGTGTGTGCGCGCTTCCCGCCGGAACCATCCGGTCAGCACCGCGAGCGCGTTTTTACTCCGATGCCCACAGCATACGACACCTCGCGCAGCACGGTTTCCGGCATCGCGGTCGGAGTGCGATCAGGACAGTGCGGACCGAGACCACTACCGCGACCGGCTCAACGCGCGGGCGGCCCGGGACGGGTTCGGCCGGGCGAGGTGCCCGGCCAGCCATTCGCCGGTGCGTACCAGGGCATCGAGGTCGATTCCGGTGTCGTAGCCGAGCCCGCGCAGCATCCACACCAGGTCTTCGGTGGCGAGATTGCCGGTCGCGCTCTTCGCGAACGGGCAACCACCGACCCCGCCGACCGAGCTGTCGAACTCCCGTACCCCGGCCTGCAATCCGGCATGCACGTTGGCCAGCGCCTGCCCGTAGGTGTCGTGGCAGTGCAAGGCGAGCTCCGAGGCGGCGATACCGGCCGCACCCAGTGCCTCGACCACCGCCTTGATGTGTCCCGGGGTCGCGACGCCGATGGTGTCGCCGAGGCTCAGGGGTGCGCACCCCAGTTCGTGGAGCCGCCGCGCCACGGCCACGACCCGATCGGGCGGGACCGGCCCCTCCCACGGATCGCCGAAGCACATGGACAGGTAGCCGCGCACCGGCATGTCCCGCCGCCGGGCCTCGGCCACCACGGGCGCCAGCGCCGTCAGCACCTCGTCCACTCCGCGCCCGAGATTGCGCCGCGCGAAGGTTTCGGTGGCACTGGCGAACACCGCGATCTCCCGCGCCCCTGCCGCCACGGCACGGCGCATTCCGTGTTCATTGGGCACGAGGACGGGGTGGCGCGCGGGGCCGCCGAGCTCGATCCCGGCGAGCACTTCGGCGGCGTCCCCCAGCTGCGGCACCCAGCGCGGGGACACGAAGCTCGTCGCCTCGACCTGCCTTAGCCCGGCGGCGACCAGGCGCTGGACGAGTTCGATCTTGGTGGTGGCGCGCAGCGTGGTCTGCTCGGCCTGTAGTCCATCGCGCGGGCCGACCTCGTAGACGGTCACGCTCTCCGGTAATCCCGGTTCGGGCACCGCCATCGGCAGTCCGGTCATCGCGGCTCTCCGCGCGAGGGGAACACCGGCGCACGTTTTTCCCGGAACGCCGCGAGCCCTTCGACGGCGTCCGGGGACGTGAACGCGCGCTGCCCGTACCGCGCTTCGCTGTGGAACGCCTCCTCCGGTGGCAGATTCGCCAGCCGCAGCACCGATTCCTTGATGGTGGCCAGCGCTGTTCCGCTCAGCCCGGCGAGACGTTCGGCCCAGGCGATGGCGGTCGCCAGCAGTTCCTCGGCGGGAACCACCTCGTTCAGCAGACCGTAGCCGAGTGCTTCGCGCGCGCCGATGCGTTCGGCGAGCAGCAGCAGTCGCATGGCCCAGGCGTAGGGGATCTGGCGGGTGAGCCGCACCAGGGTGCCACCCGCCGGAACCACTCCGACGGCGGGTTCGGGAAGCTGGAATTCGGCGTGCTCACAAGCGATCCGCAGATCGCAGGAGAGCAGGATCTCGAAACCGCCGCCCAGGCACAGCCCGTTCACCGCACCGATGACCGGCTTGTACAGCTCGGTGTGCTTCTGGTGCGCGCCGTCCCAGTGCGAGATGTCGAACCGCCCCTCGGCCAGGGCCGGGATGGACTCACCGAGGTCCGCGCCGACGCAGAACGCGCGATCGCCGCGTCCGGTCAGCACCGCCGCCGCGATGGCCTGATCCTCGCGCACCTCGGCGAACGCCGCGGCCAGTTCCTCGTACATCGCCAGGGACAGTGCGTTGAGCTTGTCCGGCCGGTCGAAGCGGATGATCCCGACGGAACCCTCGCGTTCCAGGCTGATGCTCATTCACACCACTCCCGATCCGCGCAGCGCCGTGATCTCGTCCTCGCCCAGCCCCGCCATACTGCGCAACAGCAGATCGGTGTGTTCGCCGACCGTGGGCGCGAGCCCGCGCGGATTCGCCGGTGTGGCACCGAGATGCACCGGCTGGCCGAACATCTCGAGCGTGCCGAACCCCGGGTATTCCACGTCCACGATCATGTCCCGTGCCTGGATGTGCGGATCGTTGACCACATCCCCGATGTCCTTGATCGCGGTGAGCGGAACCTGTTCTCCGGCAAGCTCTTCCAGTTCTGCCCGGGTTCTCCCGGCCATCCACCGGTGCAGCAGTGGCCGGACCCGGCGTTCGTAGATCTCCGGATCGAACCGTTTGGCCATCGTGTCGATCTCGGGGTCCTCGGTGACCTCGGGCTCGCCGAACATGGCCGCGGTGAGCCGCCAGAACTTGTCCGTATAACCGCCGAAGAAAACGTATCCGTCCTTGCAGGGGTACAGCTCGTAGGGCCGGACGAACGGATGCGCGTTGCCGAGGGGTTCGGCGACCGTGCCGTCCACCGTGTAGGAGACGACGGCGCTCTCGGTCAGCGACAGCACCGAATCCTGCTGGGCGACGTCGACCAGCTGGCCCTCTCCGGTGCGTTCGGCGTGCCGGAGTGCTGCCAGGGTGCCGATCACGGCGTACATGGTCGCCGCGAGGTCCCCGATGATGGTGCCCACCCGCATCGGCGCCTCGCCCGGGTTCCCGTTCATCGACCAGAGCCCGCCCGCTGCCTGCGCGGTGTTGTCGAAGGCCGGGCGGCGCCGGTACGGGCCGGTCTGCCCGAATCCGGAGATCGCGGTGTACACCAGCCGCGGGTTGACCTTCTGCAGTTCGGCATGGCCGAGACCGAGCTTGTCCATGGTGCCCGGCCGGAAGTTCTCCACCAGCACATCCGCCCGTTCCACGAGGGTGCGCAGGAGCTCCTTGCCGCGCGGTGCGCCGAGATCCAGGGTGAGCCCGAGCTTGTTGCGGTTGTACTGGGCGAAGAACGCGCTGAACCGGTCGCCGTCCGCGGATTCCAGGAACGGTGGGAAATCCCGCGCATAGTCCGGCTCGGCAGGACGTTCGATCTTGATGACGGTCGCGCCGAGATCGGCCAGCATCATGGAGCAGAACGGACCGGCGACGACCCGGGTGATGTCCAGGACGACGACCCCGGCCAGCGGTCCCCTTGCACCTTCGCTCGCGGCCGGGCTCATCGCGCTTCCCCTTCGGCCACCCGGATCCGGGTTTCCAGCAGGGTTCCGCAGCTCGGGCTGATCAGTTCCTCGAGCAGTACCGCGGGTTCGCTTTCCCGTGTCCGCACCCGGACCCCGAGTTCGCCGAGGCGCTGCGCGGCGATACTGGTGCGGGTGAGCACATCGGCCCGCCAATCCTCCCCGGTACTCAATCGTGCCCCGCTCGCCGGGCAGTACCACCCCTGCGTGTCCCGGCGCGGCGCCGAGCTGTCCGCCTTCGCCCCGGCCTCGACCGGTCGCGTCGGCTGCCCGCCGAGCCGTTCGGCGCGCAGTGCGGCCCGCCGCCGTTCGGTCGCCGCGCCGTCCACGGCGCCGTCGGCCAGTTCGACGCCGTACACGTCGACCGCGGCGGATTCGGTCACGTATCCGTCTGCGACATCCCTGGCGACCAAGGCCGGTTCGCGCAACAGCGGATCACCGTAACCGCCGCCCCCGGCGACCCACTGTACGAACACATCCTCGGCGCCGATCGCGATCCCCTGCTGGTTGATCTCCAGCAGTTCCCGGTCCGCGCTGTGCAGAGCGTGCTCGGTCGGCACGATCCCTTCGTCGATCAGCCGGTTGACATTGCTCGCCCGCCAGACCGCGTGTCCGCTGCCACCGCCGGAGTATCCGCCACCGAATCCGTCCGCGACCACCTGCGCGTTGGGCGCGAATACGGTCTGGGTGACCTCGCCGGCTCCATGCAGGGTCCAGGCGAACTCGTGGCCGTGCCCGCCGCGGTGGGCACCGTGCCCGACACTGGCGGTGTTGAGCCGCTTCCACAGATACAGCACCGGATACAGCATCTCGTTCATTTCGACATCCGGCAGCGCATTGTTGACCTGGGTCATCATCCCGCCGCAGTCGAGCCCATCGGCCACCGGCTGCGCCCCGGTGCCCATTCCGCCACCGTCCATATTGAACAGTACGAAGTACTCGCCGTCGTCCCGGGTTCCCGCGGAGATGCCGCCGGTCCAGGAATCCGCCCACACGCCTTGGGTTCGCGCACGTATCAGTTCGCTGTCACTGGTGCGGGCCGCCTCGTTGAGCAGCTTGGTGACCAGGCGGCTGACCCTGGCCCCGGTGGTGAGGTGCCCGTTGCTGATCGGGGCCGGTGGTTCGGGATTGACCAGGGAACCGCGTTCGGCGAGTACCGTGCACGCCGTCATGACGCCCTCGTTGAACGGCACATCCCAGGCCAGGATCGGGACCAGCGCACTGGCCACACTGCCGATCAGGGTGCCGTAACTGAGGTTGATGAACCCGTCGGTCTGCGGGCTGGACCCGGTGAAGTCCATCGTGACCTGGTCACCGGATTTCGTCATCGTGCAGTGCACCCGGTAGAGCTCGTTGACGTGGCCGTTGTGCTCGGTCCACTCATCGGCGGTGTAGACGCCGTCGGCCAGCAGTGCGATCCGCTCCCGCACCACGCGCTCGGCGATCTCGAAGTTGACCCGGGTGTGATCGCGGAACTGTTCGAGCCCGAATTCCTCGACCGTGCCGCACAACCGGCGGATCCCGGTGTTGTTGCTGGCCACCAGGCTGCGCACATCGTTCCAGAACAACGTGGGGACGCGCACATTGTTCAGCAGCACGCGGCGGACCCATTCGACGGGCTTGCCGCGCTCGAACACCTTCACCCCCGGCGGGAGACGCAGTGCCTCGCTGTAGCAGTCGTAGGCGCCCGGAGCGAACCCGCCGGGGGTCATCCCGCCGACATCGACGAGGTGGGCCTGCGACTGGGCCCAGCCGATGAGTTCCTCGCCGTAGAAGATCGGCGAGATCACGTTGGTGTCCGGTGGATGCGCCGAACCGGCGGTGTGCGGATCGTTGCAGATGAACGCGTCACCGGGGTACAGCGGCTCCCCCGCGATCTCGGCGACCAGGTTCTGCACTGCGACGCTGCCGGATCCGATGTGGAACTGCACGAAGTCCGAATAGGAGTAGATCTTCCCTTCGGGGTCGAACAGGGCCGTGTTGAAGTCGCCGGATTCGGTGATCACCGGTGATCCCGAGGACCGGATCATCGCGCTGCCCATCTCCTCGACGATGGAGTCCAGGCGCATCCGGAGCACTTCGAGCGTGACCGGGTCGTATCCGGCGGGGACATAAGAGGAGTTCGTGGTCATGGGGCTCTCCTTGCTGGCAGTGGGGCGGGGGTCAGACGGCATTCAATGTGATGGAGAAATGCCCGCCGTCGACCACTTCCACGACCGCCCCCGCGGGCACGTACACGGTGGTGTCGGGCTCCTCGAGTAAACAGGGACCCGCTGCCTTCCCCAGTGCGCCGAACCCGCGATGCACCTCGATCACGCGCCGTTGCCCGCTCGCGGGATCGACGCAGTCCCGCCGTTCGACGCTGTGCCGTTCGTCCGTGCCGCCGTTGTCGGTGATCTGCTGCGCCTCGGTGCGCCCGATCGCCTTGACCCGCGAGTTGACCAGCAGGATCTCGGCCTCGGTCCACGCGGTGCCCGCACCGAACTCGGCCTCGTAATCCTCGATGAACCGCCGGCGCAACAGGTCCTTGTCCGCATCGCCGAAGCTCTTGCTCGGCAACCGCGTGGTGACCTCGAAGATCTGGCCGAGGAACTTCATGTCCGCCTCGCGGTAGAGCTCACGCCGTTCGCCGGGAACTCCCTCGGTCTCGAACCACTCCTGCGCGCGGGCCTCGAGGGCGGCGAATTCCTTCTCCAGCTGCGCCGCCGGTTCCGCGAACGTCCACGGGGTGGTCTGCACCGCGGAGAACACCGAATCGGCGTGCATCAGCCCGTAGGCGGAGAACACCGCGGCGTTGCGCGGGATCACGACCTCGGCCACCCCGATCTCGGCCGCGATCGCCGCCGCGAACAGCCCGCAGGCCCCGCCGAATCCGATCAGCGTGAACTCTCGGGGATCGTGTCCCCGGTTGACGGTGATCTTGCGGACCGCGTTGGCCATCTGCGAGACGGCGAGCCGGTATACCCCGTGCGCGGCCGCATCGGTGTCGGTGCCCAGCGGCTCGGCGAGATGACGATGCACCGCCCGGCGCGCCTCGGTTTCGGAGAGGGTGACGGTGCCGCCGAGGTAGTAGTCGGGATTGAGCAGACCGAGCACCAGCGCGGCATCGGTGACGGCGGGACGCTCCCCGCCCTTGCCGTAACAGGCGGGTCCGGGCACCGAACCGGCACTGTGCGGTCCGACGCGCATCACCCCGCGCCCGTCGATCCAGGCCAGACTGCCCCCTCCGGCACCGATCGTCTCGATGTCCACAGCGGTGAGACTGGTGGGCAGGCCGCCGATCTCGGCGCGGGGCAACACCCGGAACTCGTCGTCGATGATCGCGGCCGCGTCCAGGCTCGTCCCGCCCATGTCCGCGGTGAGCACGCGCGAACGCCCCAACCGCTGGCCGAGCAGCCGGGCACCGGTCACCCCGCCGACCGGGCCGGAGTTGAACATCGCGATGGGCGCCTTGCTGGTTTCCTCCACCGAGAGGAACCCACCGTGCACCTGCATGATCTGCACCCGGGTGCGCAGCCCGCGCCCGGCGAGCTCGGCGGCGAGCTGGTCGAAGTGCCGCGCCACGATCGGCTTGACCGCCGCGTCGAGCGTGGTGGTCACCATCCGCTCGTACTCCCGGTACACCGGGGTCAGCGCGCTGGAGAGCGTGTACGGCAAATCGGGGTGATGGGTTTCGAGGTACTTGCCGATCTCCTGCTCGTGCTGGGGATTGCGGAACGACCACAGCAGACAGACCGCCAGCGATTCGGCGCCCGCTTCGAGCACCCGCCGCACGGCCTGTTCCAGAGCCTCGGCGGTCAGCGGCACCAGGACCTCGCCACGGGAATCGATGCGTTCGGCGACTTCGACGATGCGGTTGCGGTCGATGATCTCCGGCGGCGGCGCCATGCGATGCGGATCGCGTTCCTCGTCCCGTGCGGACCGGGCGATGCGCAAGGTGTCCCGGAATCCCTGTGTGGTCAGCAGACCCACACCCGCGTACTTCTGTTCGTCCACGGCATTGGTGACGATCGTGTTCCCGAGCACGAACCGGTCGATGCGCGAGTAGAACTCGTCTCCGCCATCGCCGAGCCGGTCCTCGAGGACGGCGAGCGCATCGAGGATGCCGCTGGTGACATCCGGTGTCGAGAAAGCCTTGCCGCGCACGGCATGGCCATCGTGAATGGCGACGGCGTCGGTGAACGTGCCGCCCACGTCGATTCCCACGTGCAGGGTCATGGTTGCTGCGTCTCCTTTGACGTCTCGAGTACGGCGGATCAGTGCCCGGCCGAGCGAAGCTCGGCGAGTAGCTGCTCGGCCCGTTCGGTTCGAACGGCGCGATCGGCGACCAGGCGGCGCACGACGACGGGGATCTCCTCGGCCGTGGCACCCGCGGACACCGCGATGTTGCGCGCGTGCAGTGACATGTGCCCGCGCTGGATGCCTTCGGTGGCCAGGGCGCGCAGCGCGGCGAAGTTCTGCGCGAGGCCGACCGCGGCGATGATCTCGGCGAGCCCGGCCGCGGTGGTCACCCCGAGCAGCCCCACCGCCGCGCGGGCCGCCGGGTGCACCGTGGTGGCCCCGCCGACCAGGCCGACCGGCATCGGGAGTTCGAGGGTGCCGACCAGATCGCCGTTGCGGTCGATCTCGAAGTGCGACAGGGCGCTGTACCGCCCGTCCGCATTGATCGCGTGCGAGTGCGCGCCCGCCTCCACCGCACGGGTGTCGTTGCCGGTGGCCAGCACGACCGCGGTGATCCCGTTCATGATCCCCTTGTTGTGTGTGGCCGCGCGGTAGGGATCGGCCTCGGCGAGCGCACCGGCGTGCACGATGTCGTCCACCACCTCCGTGCCGCCGAGGGCATCGGCGCCGAACACCGCCCGGGCCCGCGCCAGGCGCAGATCGGCCTTGTTGGTCAGGATGCGCAGCAGTACCCGGCCACCGGCGATCTCCCCGACCCGGCCGGCCACCGCCTCGGCCATCGTGTTCACGGCGTTCGCGCCCATCGCATCCCGCACATCGACCACCAGGTGCACCAGCACATAACTGCCGCCGCGCCCGGGCACCGTGCGCACCCGCAGCTCGCGCACCCCGCCGCCGAGGGAGACCAGCCGCGGGTCCTGCTCATCGGCCAGGCCGATCAGTTCCGCCGCGGCCTCGTGCAGCCGCGCCCTGGCACCTTCCGGATCCGCGACATCCAGCACCTGAACCTGGGCCTGCATGACCGGGGGCGTACTGCTGGTGTGGAAACCGCCCCGCTCACGGGCGATCCGCGCGGCGTTGCTGGCCGCGGCGACCACCGAGGGTTCCTCGGTGACCATCGGCACCAGCACATCGGCACCGTTGACGGTGAAGTTCGTGGCCACCCCGACCGGCATGGCGAACGTGCCGACCACGTTCTCGATCATGTGATCGGCCTGGTCGAGGCTCAGCCCACCCGTGGCCAGCGCGTCCAGCGAGTCCGGGACGAGCTGCGCGTGCTGGGCCAGCGATGCGCGCCGCCCGGCCGGGGAACCATCGCGAAACCCGGGAATCCTGCTCTGTGTCGTCACCCGCTACCTCCGCTGCCATCGATTGGCAGCAACCATAAGCGGACATCGAACGAGGCGACACGGGCAAACCACACATACTCATGCGGGCGGCTACGTGTAATCCGTTGCCCCGGCCAGGGCGTGCAGGCGAACTGCGACGGAAATCCGGAACAGCGACTCGGGTTCCCGCCACGCCGCACCCAGTAACGAACCGATCCGTTCGAGGCGCTGGTTGACCGTGTTGATGTGCAGATGCAGTACGCGCGCCGTACGGCTGGGGCTCGCCTGCGCGTCGACGAACGCGCCCAGAGTGGTGAACAGGTCCGTGCCACGGTCGGCATCCCAGCCGAGCACCGGTCCGATGGTCGCCTCGATGAACCCGGACAGGTCCGCGCCGCCGGCCCCGAACATCGCCAGATACGGCTCGTAGGCCCGCGCATCCACGACTCCTTCGGCGGTGTTCAGCGTGCGCACCACCCGCACACACCGGCACGCCGTCTCGAAGGAGCGCCCCAGTTCGGCCGCCGAACCGGCGAGCGGACCGGCGACCGCCAGCACCGGGACCCGCTGGACCGCGCGGACGGCCTTGGCTGCCGCCCGCGCCACCGCGACCGGCTCGCTGCCCGGAGCGAGCAGCACCAGCAGGCCATCGCGTTCACCGACCAGCCCGCCGGGCGCCGACCTGCGCAGCGCCTCGGTGGCTGCTCCCCTGCCGTCCGCGGGCACGTCCAGCACGACCACCGAACGCAGCTCGTCCAGCCGCACATCCCGGGCCCGTGCCCGCAACAGCAGCTCCGCCCAGCGATGCTGATCGGCCCGCAGCACATCGGCGACCAGTTCGCCGCGCACCCGGTCCTCCGCGGCCGCCACCGCCTCCTGCTGGACCGCCACGAGGGAAGCGATCTGCGCGGCTCGTTCGATCGTGCGCCGCTCGACCTCGCGAAGCTCCAGCTCCCCGTATCCGACGAGCACCGCCCCGAGGAAGGTCCGACCGGCCACGACGGCGACCGCGATCTCGGGCCCCGGTTGCCGTCCATCGACGAACACGCACCGCGCGGACATCCGGCTCACTTCGATCGCGTTCCGCACGGCCGGCTGCAACGCCCCGTGCCCGTCCGCGTACCGCACTTCGCTTCCCACCGGTTGCTGCGCGACGGGACCCAGCTCACGGTCGAGGATCACCACGGACCGCCCCAATGCCTTTCCCAGGGTTTCCGCGACCCCACTCGCACTGCCGCCGGTCAGCACGACGGCGGTGAGGTCCTCGTGCACCGCACTCGCCCGTTCCATCGCCGTCACATTGCTGACCAGCACGGAGTTGGCCCGTTCCACCTCCTGCGCCGCGACCCGCGCCTGTTCCAGGAGGCTGGTCGTCTGCAGCACCACCGCCGCGTGATCGGCGAACGCGCTCAACAGGGCCACCTCGTCCGGAGTGAACTCGTGCGCACTGCGGTCGGCCGCGAACAGCACCCCGAGCACCCGATCGCCGGCCACCAGCGGCACCCCGAGCAGCGCCACCAGTCCCTCGTCCGCCACCGCCGCGTCGATTCCCTGATCGTGCGGGACCGAATGGTTCGCGTGATACACCGAGGTCCACTGTGGACACCGGGTACGCACCACCTGGCTCGCGACGCCCATTCCCGGTGGCACACGCAGCTCCCGGAACGAGGACGCCACGGTCCCCAAGGTCGTGCGCACCCGGAGCTCATCGGAATCCTCGTGGAACTCCGACAGGTAGGTCACATCCGTGCCCATCAAGGCATGCGCCCGCTCCACCAGACGGTGCAGCAAGGCATCGGTGTCCCGCAACTCGGCCAGTTCCCGCGCACTGGAGAACAACGCGGACAGCTCGTGACCACGGCGGCGCAGCCGGGCCAGTAGCGAACGCAGCGCGCGCAGCCGATCCACCAGCACCGGTTCACCCGGCAATTCGGCCGCCAGCCGCTCGAACACGCGCACGGCCTCGTCCTCGGATTCCGCGGCTACCGCGTCGAGTAGTTCCACCACGCGCGGTGCCGAGAGCGTCACATTCGGTTCCTCGGCGTTCTTCGTCACGTCGCAAGGATGCCCCCGGCCGCGGCGCGGCAGCACCCCGGCCGGTCAGCGGATCGGCGAATTCCCCGGCGGCCGGTGCTGCCACGGGCAGGATTCCGCGCGGGCCAGCGCACCGAGGATCCGGCGGTCCCTCGTCCGGCGAAGCCACCCGGTCAGCCAGGTCAGCAGCACTCCGGAGGCGAAGGCGCCGATACCCGGCAGCGCGCGTTTGAGCAGCGGGGTGAGCATGGCGAGCGCGTCGAGCTCGCCGTCCCCGGCCGGGGCGGCAGCGGTCGGCGGGGCGGCGGCCGCACGCGGGGCTGCGTCGGTTGGCAATGCGGCGGTCGGCGGTGCGGCGGGAGCCGCCGCGGGCGCCTGGCGTTCTCCGGCCGGAGCCGGGCCGAGCAGGTTTTCGAGGTTGTCGGCGAACTGGGCGATGAGGCGGGAACTGACATCGGCCATGGCGCTGCGGCCGAACTGGGCGAGCTTGCCGGTGATGCGCAGCTCGGTGTGCACGTGTACCCGGGTCCGGTCCGCGGATTCCTCGGCGAGCCGGACGGTGACGGTGGCCGAGGCGGAGCCTTTTCCGCTCTGTTCCTTGCCTTGGGCGTCCAGCACCATGCGAAGGGCATCCCGGTCGCGTTCGGAGAACGTGGCGATGCCCGAGTAGGAGACCCGGATCGGGCCGACCTTGACCGCGACGGTTCCCGAATAGGAGTTCTCGTCGTGCGGTTCGACGGTGGCTCCGGGAAGACACGGCGCGATCCGGGGCACATCGGTCAGCACCGACCAGGCCTGCTCGGCACCGGTCGGGACGGTGAATTCGTCGGCGAATTCCACGAACTACTCCTTCCAGGCGGGGATACCCGTTCAGGACTCGGATTCGATGCCTTCGGCGATGGCGGACCGGACCGCGCGGATGATGCCGTTGTACCCGGTGCAGCGGCAGATGTTCCCGGACATCGCCATACAGGCCTCGTCCCTGGTGAGCACCTGCCTGCGGCGGGCGAGCTCGTAGCAGGAAAGGACCATGCCGGGAGTGCAGAATCCGCACTGCAGCGCGCCTTCCCGGGAGAACGCCGCACGAATCCGCTCGGCATCGGGGCCGTCGAGACCTTCGATCGTCACCACCTCGCTGCCCTGACAGGATGCCGCCAGGGTGAGACAGGCACGCACCGGCAGTTCGTCGAGGAGCACGGTGCAGGCCCCGCAGACACCTTGTTCACAGCCGAGATGGGTTCCGGTGAGACCGAAACTGTCCCGCAGCAGGTCGGCGAGGGTCGTGCGCGCGGGCACCGTGGCGGTGCGCGCCCGCCTGTTGACCGTGAGCTCCACGGTGATCTCAGACATGGACCTCGGCTCCTCGCACCGTCTCGCCTCGCGCCGTCTCGAGCGCACGCCGCACGGCCACCGCGTGCCGTTGCCGCTCGTACCCGCTGCTGCCGGTATCGGCCCCGATGGCCTCGGCGAGCTGCTCCAGCGCGATCGGCCCGATGGAGCCCGCGAGGACAGTCTCGGTCTCGGCGAGCCGGACGGGGACATCCCGGGCGGCGCCGAGCCAGATCTCGGTTTCCCCGGGCCGAACGAGGGTGATGGCCAGGGATTCGGCGAACTCGCCCGGTTTGCGGGCCATCTTGACCATGCCCCACCGGGTGCCCTCGCGCAGCCGCGGAACCTCGACGGCGGTGATCAGTTCGTCCTCGGCCAGCGCGGTGGTGAAGAACCCGAGCAGCAGTTCCCGCACCGGAATGCGCCGGTCCCCGCGGTTCGAGCGGACGTGGACCGCGGCGTCGAGGGCGGACAGGACGGTGGGCCATTCCGCGCTGGAATCGGAGTGCGCGAGGCTTCCGGCTATCGTGCCGCGATTGCGCACCGCCCGGTAACCGATCCCGGCCGCGGCATGGGGCAGCAAACCGCGGGCCGGATCGGGAACGAGTCCGTCCTCGATCATCATGTGCGTGGTGACCGCCCCGTAGCGGACACCGCTGTCGTCTTCCTCGAACCGGCGCAGGGCACGGATTCCGGTGATGTCGATCAGATGCGCGGGCGCGGCGAGCCGCATGTTCAGGATCGGCAGCAGGCTCTGTCCCCCGCCGAGCACCTTCGCCTCCTCCAGCTCGCCGAGCAGTCCCAGTGCCTCTTCGACGGAATCCGGTCGGTGATAAGCGAATTCGGCAGGCTTCATCCCGCGACACCCACCGTCCGCGGCTCGGCGGCCGCCTGCATGCTCGCCCACACTCGCCGCGGGGTCATCGGCGTCTCGCTGATCGATGCCCCGGTCTCGCGCAGGGCGTCGGTGATCGCGTTGCCGATCGCGGCAGGCGGGGCGATCGCGCCGCCCTCGCCCGCTCCCTTCATGCCGAACACCGTGTTCGGCGAGGGGGTTTCCAGGTGGCCGATCTTGATCTCCGGTACCTCGCACGCGCCGGGAAGCAGATAGTCCAGAAAACTGGTGGATTTCGGTTGCCCTTCCGGGTCGTATTCCAGTTCCTCCAGCAATGCGGTGCCGATGCCCTGGGCGATGCCGCCGATGATCTGCCCGTCCACCACCTGTGGGTTCACCACGGTGCCGCAGTCCTCGACGATCCCGTAGTCGAGCAGCCGCACATCCCCGGTGTCCAGATCGACATCCACGACCACGGCGTGGGTGGCGTAGGTGAACGCCCCGGTCTGCACCTCGGGCCGGTAGTAGTGGGTGACCTCGAGCCCGGGGGCGACACCGGGCACGTGGTCCGGGGTGAACAGGAATTCCTTGGCCAGCCGGGCAAAACCGATCGAGTTCGTCCTGCCGTGCACCGCTCCGTCCCGCAGCTCCAGTTCCCCGGCCGGTTCGCCGAGCAACACCGAACCGATCTCGAGGACCTTGTCGGCCAGCCGGCGGGCCGCGCCGAAGGTGGCACCACCGGCCATCACCATCGACCGCGAGGCGAAAGTGCCGTCGCCGCGCGGGGTCCGGTCGGTATCCCCGTGCACCACGGTGACCCGCTCGACATCCACGTCGAAGACCTCGCTGACCACCTGCGCCAGGGTGGTCTCCGAACTCTGTCCGTGGCTCTTGATCCCGACGGCGAGGGTGAACGTCCCGGTCGAATCCATGGCCAGGCGGGCACTTTCCGTGCCGATGGTGATCGCGAGGCCCCGGGAGGCCCATTCGATGCAGCCGTGCGCGGTCTGTTCGGTGAACGAGCCGTAGCCGATACCGATCCGGTGCCGGGCAGCACGCGGAATCGCCAGCTGGCGTTCCCGCCACTGCTCATGACCGATCAGCTCGGCGACCCGGCGGACCGCCTCGGCGTAATCCCCGCTGTCGTAGACCTTTCCGGCGACCGAACGGTACGGCATCTGCGCAGGCGCGACCATATTGCGCAGCCGCATGTCCTTCGGCTCGATCCCGAGTTCGTGGGCGAGATCGTCGATGGTGCGCTCGATGGCGAAACACGCACCCGGCCGCGCCACGCCGCGATAGGGACCGGACGGGGTCTTGTTGCTGGCCAGGCTCCGGGTCCGGAATCGGTAGTCGGCCAGGCGATAGGGTCCGGGGATCATCGCCGAGGACATCGTGGCGTCCATCGTCGCGGTCCACGGATGGACCGAGTAGGCGCCGCTGTTCACCAGGATCTCGGCATCCACCCCGAGCAGTTCACCGTCGGCCGCGGCATGCGCGGTGATCCGGTAGTGGTGATCGCGGGCCTGGGTGGAGGCGACCATGCCCTCCCAGCGATCCTCGATCCACCGGATCGGGTACTCGCACCGCATCGCGATCGCGGCCAGCGTGATCTCCTCCGGATAGACCGAACACTTGGCGCCGAACCCACCGCCCATGTCCGGCGCGATCACCCGGACCCGGCGCCCCTCGATACCGAGCTGCAGCGCGATCATGTCCCGGATCATGTGCGGGGTCTGGGTCGAGGACCACACGGTGAGCTGATCGGCCGAGCGGTCGTAGTGGGCCGCGACGCCCCGCGGTTCCAGGGGAACCACGGCTTGCCGATGCATCGTGTACTCGCGAGTGATCGACACGGCCGCCGCCCGCGCCGCCGCGTCCACATCGCCGACCGCGCCACCGGTGGTGGCGAAGACGTTGTCCGGCCAGTCCTCGTGCACCAAGGCCTTCGCCTCCAGCGCGTCGGAGAAATCGACGACCGCGGTCAACGGTTCGATATCGACGGCGATCCCGGCCACGAGATCCTCCGCCTCGGCCCGGGACGGCGCGATCGCCAGCGCGATCGGCTCCCCCACGTAACGCACCTTGTCCATGGCCAGATTCGGCAACGGCGCCTCGCGAAACCCATCCAGGGTCGAGGTCGCGGTCAACGGCTGAGCCAGCGGTGCGAGCTCGGTCGCGGTCCACACGCTTCCCGGTTCCGCGTCGGCGGGCGGCCGCACCGCCGACAACCGGCCGTGCGGCACCTCGCTGCGCAGGAAGGCCACCTCGCGCAGGCCCGGCAGGCGCAGATCCGCGAGGAACGAACCGTTTCCGGACAGGTGCCGGGCATCCTCACGGCGCGGGACACGGGCACCGATTCCGTGCCGCCGGTGAGCACTCCTCATCGAGACTCCTTCCCTGCCACGTGCCTGTCGTCCGCTCGACTGGTTCATCCTGGGAGCGGCGGGATGTGTGTGCGGGCCACGAGAACTCGGCCGCGGGCGGGCGAGTCTTCATCGAGGATAGGCCGGGATCACACCCCGGTGCCCGCGACAGCGGCCCGGCCGTATCCGATTCCCATCACACATCGAATATAGAATTCTATCTTCGGCCTGGCAAGAGGTCCGCTGATCTAGGTGGTCGATTCGAGGTATCGCAGCGCGCCGGACAGGCTCGCGTCCAGGTGCCGGTGCAGGACTTCGACCGCCCCGTCCGGATCATGGGCCTCGATACGCTCGACGAGCTGTTCGTGCTCACTGGCCGCGTCCGCCTGCCGCCGCCGGTTGGGCAGGCTGTTCATCACGTACCGCTCGCAGGTGTTCCAGAGCATGCACAGATGGCGCTGCAGCACACCGTCGCCCGCGGCGCGGAACAGCGCGAAGTGGAATTCGCGGTGCGCGTGCAGCATCTCGGCCGAGGTCTGTGGCACCTTGCGCTTGGCGAGCTCGCGCATCTGGGTGAGCCAGTAGCGCATGGCCCGCACGATCTCCTCGTCGCCGGATTCGGCGCAGCGGCGGGTCGCGATGGGTTCGATGGCGTGCAGGATCTCGAAGGTGTCCCGCAGATCGGTGACCCGGAGCTCGCGTACCACGGTGCCGCGTCGGGGCAGATTGTCCACCAGCGATTCGGCCTCCAGTTCGCGAACCGCCTCGCGCAACGGGACCCGGCTGACCCCCAGCTCATCGGCAAGCTCGTAGACGGGAACCTTCTGCCCGGGCCCCAGTTCGCCGAGCACGATGCGGTTACGGATCACCTCGGTCACGAAGTCCGTGGTGGTCCCCGGTGCCTTCGAGCCCGGAACCCCCGGAATTGCCTGCGTGGTCACCTCGTCGCGCCTCCTTGAGTCAGCGTACCGCCCACCCGCTCGAATCGGAGTCCCGGCCGCGAATCCGGTCGGCGGGGTTGTGTAGTAGATAGAATTCTATCTACAGTCTACCGCGGAGGTGGTCGACCATGGCGGTCAAGATCGGTATCTGGGTTCCCTCGTACGCATGGCAGCCGAGCACGGGCGAGGATCAGCACCGGCGGGTGCACCGGCTCAAGGAGTACATCCAGCGTTGTGAACAGCTCGGCTTCGACATCTGGGACATCGACCATCTGCTGACCGCGCCAGGCCTCTACGGCAATGCGTGGCTGGAACCGTTGTCGGTGCTGACCTATGCCTCGGCGCTCACCGAGCAGGCGATGCTGGGCACCGGGATCCTGGTGCTGCCGCTGCGCCATCCGGTGCTACTCGCCAAGGAGATCGCCACCATGGCGCAGCTGTCCAACGACCGCTACATCTTCGGTGTCGGCCCCGGCTGGGATCCGAAGGAGTTCGAATCGGTCGGCACGCACATCTCCGAACGCGGGCGGCGCACCGACGAGATCATCGCCGCGGTGCAGGAACTGCTCAGCAAGGAATCGGCGAGCTTCGACGGGGAGTTCTACTCGTTCCACGATGTGACGATCGAGCCACGGCCCGCTGAACTGCCCCAGATCTGGGTATCCGGCGGCAGCCGGGTACCGGATCCGAATTTCCATGACCGGGATTCGATGCCGACCTCGGTGCTGAACCGGATCGCGAAATCGGACGCCTGGCTCTCCCGCTGCTCCGGAACCCAGGACCGGTTGCTCCGCGATTGGCGCACGGTCGGCGATCATCTGGAATCCCTTGGCAAACCACGGGATTCCGTACGGTTCGCGCACTGCAACTTCATCCAGCTCAGCCCGGGGCAGACCCGCGAGCGGGCACTCGAACAGCAGCACGAGCACGCGGTGCGCGCGTTCGGCACCCACCGCAGCTACGAGCATCTGCAGGAGTGCTACCTGCTCGGCGATCTCGATCATCAGCTGGGCAGGCTGACCGAACTCGCCGAGCACGGCATGGATTACGTGGTGCTCGGCCCGCTCACCGATGATCTGGAACAGCTCGACATGATCGCCGAGCACATCCGGCCCGCGCTCGGCGACTGAGCGGACGAGACGATGCGCGCCGCGGCCATTCAGCTCTCGGTCACCGATGACCAGTCACCGTCCGCCCGCAGGGATGCCGTCGCCGAAGCCGTGCGCGCGGAAGCCCGGCGCGGGGCGGAACTGGTCGTGCTGCCGGAAATGTGGTTACCGGGTTTCTTCGGTTTCGACTCCTACGAAGCGCTGGCCGAACCACTGGACGGGCCTACCGCCCGACTGCTCGGCGAGCTGGCCGCGGAGTGCGGAATCCGTTGCTGTGCGGGCAGTATCGTGGAACGGGCTCCGGATGGCCTGTACAACACCGCGCTGCTGTTCGATCGGGACGGATCGCTCGCCGCCCGGTACCGCAAGATCCATCTCTTCGGATACGGCTCGCGGGAACGCACCCTGCTCACCCGCGGGTCCGAGGTGGTCACCTGCGAGCTCGGCGGCATCCGCTTCGGCATCTCCACCTGTTACGACCTGCGGTTCCCCGAGCTCTACCGGGCCGCGGTCGAGCAGGGCGCGGAGTGTTTCCTCGTCGTCGCGGCCTGGCCGTTCCCCCGGCTGGACGCGTGGCGCTGCCTCGCGCGCGCCCGGGCGATCGAGAACCAGGCCGGGCTGCTCGGCTGCAATACCGCGGGCCGCCAGGGAACCGGTGTCTTCGCGGGCAGTTCGCTCGCCTTCGACGCGTGGGGAACCCCGCTCGGCGAGCTCGACGACCGGCCGGGCGTGCTGCGCGTCGAGCTCGAACCGGAGCGGATTCGGGCCGCACGCCGGGAATTCACCGCGCTCGGCGACCGGGTGCTGGACAGGTTGGGATGACGAGAATGCACTACACGCTCGAGACGAAGAACGACCGGTGCGAAGTAACGCTCCGGCCCGGACTGTTGTTGCTGGCGGGATACACCGGACGAGACACCGCCGCCGTCGCCGCACACATCGAGGAACTCGCCGGACACGGCATCGCGCCGCCAGAGCGGGTGCCTTCGGTGTTCGCCGTCTCCGGAAACCGGCTGACCACGGCGGAACGGATCGAGGTCATCGGTGACCGGACCGCCGGTGAGGCCGAATTCGTGCTGTTCCAAGCGGACGGGGAGGTGCTGGTCGGTGTCGGCTCCGACCACACCGACCGGGAGCTCGAGGCGAACAACGTGGTGAAGGCGAAGCAGGCCTGCGAGAAACCGGTCGGCGCCACCCTGTGGCCGCTGTCCGAACTCGAGGGCCACTGGGACGAGTTGCTGCTGCGCGCGCAGGTGCGCACCGATCAGGGCTGGCGGTCCTATCAGGACGGTTCGGTGGCCGAGATGCTCGCGCCCAGGGCACTGCTCGCGGAGGTCGCCGGGAGGGTCGGTGAAACGGCGCCACACGCCGTCTTCTCCGGCACGATCCCGATCATCGGCGGCGAATTCGGCTACGGGAACGGGTTTCGCGTCACTCTCGAGGATCCGGTACTCGGCCGCTCACTGCACTGCGAGTACGGAATTCGTTCGCTGCCCGAATCGAGTCTGTGAGAAACCAAGAGAAAGGTAAGGCACATGCCGAAACCAGAGATGGAGTTCTGGGATCCGTTCCTCGCCGAGGAATCGAACTGGACCCCGATCGACGGGGTACCCGGGCTCGCGGAATTCGTGCTCGCCAAGGATGAGCAGACCGGCTCGGTCACCCGCCTGCTGCGGTTCGAACCCGGCTGCGACTCCGGCCCGATGGGCGTGCAGCGGCACGATTTCTGGGAAGAGGTGCTCATCTACTCCGGCGCGATCCACGACACCACGCTCGGCACCACGTTCAGCGCCGGCCAGTACGCCTGCCGCCCGCCCGGGATGGCGCACGGCCCGTGGCTCGCGCCGCAGGGATGTGTCACGTTCGAGGTCCGCACCTTCGAACGCTGACCGGCTCCCCGCACATCAAGGAAAGGAGGCATCCGCGGCAGCACGCTCGGCACCATCGATGACACACTGATAGGAGCTCCGATCATGGACCGGACCCAGCTCGGACAATCGGCTCCACCTGCCACGGACCAGCGATCGACGACGATGTCGCCCCAGGCCCGGCGCGCCACGCACGCCGCGTTCTTCGGCTTCGGCGTGGACTATTTCGACATCTACCTTCCCGTGGTGGCGCTCGCTCCCGCCATCCACTACTTCCAGCCCGCGGGCATCCCTGCCTCGGCGGAGACGACCCTGTTCTACCTGACCTTCGCCGCCACCCTGCTCGGCCGTCCCATCGGCTCGGTCGTCTTCGGCGGGATCAGCGACCGGATCGGGCGCCGCAAGGCCACCCTCATCGCGGTCGCCGGATTCACCGTGTGCACCCTGCTGATGGCCGCACTGCCCGGCTATGCGCAGTGGGGCTACGGTGGCATCGTCTGCCTGCTGGTGCTGCGCCTGGTCGGTGGTACCTTCATGGGCGGCGAGTACACCAGCGCCAACCCACTGGCACTGGAATCCTGCCCACCGGCGCGGCGCGGGATCGTCGGCGCCTACATCGGCGGCGCTTACCCCATCGGGTACATCGCCATTTCCGCGGTCACCCTGCCCTTGCTGAACTTCCTGCCCGGCGGGGACACCGGCTCCGCCTACCAGGCCTGGGGCTGGCGGATTCCCTTCCTGGTCGGCGGGCTGCTCGGGGTCGTGTTCTTCGTCTTCTTCTACCGCTCCATCCACGAATCCGAGCAGTGGCGATCCGTCGCGGTCCGGGAGCAGAGCGAGGCGAAGAAGGCACCGCTTCGCGAACTGCTGCGCGATCGCGGTATTCGCCGCAGGCTGATCCAGACGATGCTGCTGATGACCGGGCTGTGGTTCGCGGTCCAGTCCATCATCTCCCCCGCCTCCGGCCTGCTGATCAGTTATCTCGGCCAGGACGCCAATGCCGTGACCACGGCCCTGCTCCTCGCGAACATCGTGCTGTTCCTCGGTTACCTCGGTTTCGGGTACCTGGGACAGCGCTATGGGCGCAGGCGAATGCTGATCCTCTGCGGATGCGGGACCGTCGCCGTATCGGTACCGTCCTTCCTCGCGATGCTGCTCATCCTAGGCCATGGCGGGAGTTTCGCCCTCGCGATGGTGCTGTACACGGTCAGCCTCGTGGTGGCGATCTCGCCGTTCGGTATCGCCACCGTCTACCTGATCGAGGCATTCCCCACCAGGATCCGCGCTTCCGGTTACGGGGTCGCCTACAGCGTTTCGCTCGTCATTCCGTCCTTCTACAGCTTCTACATGCTCGGCCTGAGTTCGGTGATGCCGTACGTGTACACGCCCCTGGTGCTGATCGGAATCGGCGGAATCCTGACCGCGTTCGGCGCGAAGACCGGCTCAGCAGAGCGGGGTGAGTGCCGAACGTAGGGTGTCGGGCTGTTCAACGATCCTGGGCAGCCCGGCCGGATTCGGGGAGCACGCTGCTCGCCGCCCGGAACCACAGCGCGCCCGAATCGGCCCGGTGGCCATCGGCTTCTACGGCGGTGACCACCACGGCTACACCGACTACCCCACGCTCGACGGATAGGGGCCGGATCCCCTACAGGCCACGGATCGCGCCGAGCAGTCGCCGGGAACGGTCGATCATCTCGGTCGCCGACTGCTCGGGATGACGCAGCCACCAGTCCACGAGCGCGGTGACGGTGTGCATCCAGATCTGGGTCAGTGCGTCCAGATCCAGTGGATCCGTCAGTCCGTGCCCGGAGAACGAGGTACGGATACCGGTTGCGGCCTGCTCGGCAAGCCGCAACCGGTATCGCCGCGCGGTCCGGTGGGCCTCGCCGTCGTCCGGCAGTGAGCGGTCGTAGAGGACGGTCCAGTCGTGTGGCCGCGGTTCGAGCGCGGTGAACGCGGCGCGCAACACCGCCAGCGCGGCCTCGCCCGGTCGCCGGGTGGCCCGCATCGCCTCGTCGATCCCCGCGGTCAGCGCCGTTCCCGCCCGCTCGGCACAGGCGATGTACAGCCCTTCTTTGGAGCCGTAGTACCGGTAGATCAGCGGCTTGGAGATGCCCGCCGACCGGGCGACCTCGAGCACCGAGAGCCCGGCGAAACCACGCGCGGCGAATTCCACCGCGGCCGCGTCGAGGATCTCGCCCTCGCGCACCGCACGGGGCATCCCTTTGGAGCCACCGCGCATCGCCTTCGTCGCCACGCTGCCCCTCCCCTTCCGGCCGGGACCGCAGCCTACTCGGCCCACCGGGAGCACGGGGACCGCTACCGGAGTTGACCAATGGGTGACTCCGACCTATGTTACCCAAAAGTCAATTCGCCGGGATCCGTTCCGGGACACGAATGAGACCAGGTGGTGCGGCATGACTGAACGAGCCCGGCCCGCGCGACACCGTCGCTGGTGGGGATGGGGAACGGAGGAGGGCGCGGTCACCGGGGCCGAGCTGACCGGACTGGTCGACCGGGTGTCCGCGCTGTTCCCCGACGCCGATCTGAGTCCGCATCCGGCGCCACCGGTCGGCTCGTTCGCCGTACCGCCGAGCCGGATCCGGCCACCGGATTCGCTGGCCGGACTGCTCTCCGCGGACCCCGGGGACCGCCTGGCGCACAGCCACGGGCAGGCGTTCCGCGATGTGGTCCGGGCGCTGCTCGGACGTGTGGATCACGTGCCGGACCTCGTCGCGCATCCGCGCACTGAGTCCGACGTGAGCGCGATCCTCGACTGGTGCACCGATTCCGCGATCGGGGTCGTGCCGTTCGGCGGCGGCACCTCGGTGGTGGGCGGCGTGGAACCACGGTTCGCCGCCGCGTATCCCGGTGTGCTCAGCCTCGATCTGACCGGCATGGACCGGGTGCTCGAGGTCGATGCGACCAGCCGGGCCGCGCTCGTCCAGGCCGGGGCGCTCGGCCCGGCTCTGGAGGATCAGCTGCGCCCGCACGGCTTCACCCTGCGCTTCTTCCCGCAGTCCTTCGAGTTCTCCACGCTTGGTGGCTGGCTGGCCACCCGGGCGGGCGGGCACTTCGCCACCGGGCCGACGCACATCGACGAGCTGACCGAGTCGATGCGAGTGCTCACGCCCGCGGGACCGGTGGAATCCCTGCGGGTTCCGGCATCGGGGGCGGGACCCGCGCCGGACCGGTTGTTCCTGGGCTCGGAGGGCGCGCTCGGTGTCATCACCCGGGCCTGGATGCGGGTGCGACCGCGCCCGCGCTGGCGGGCGAGCGCGGCGGTCCACTTCGCCGATTTCGACCACGGTCTCGCGGCGGTGCGGGCGGTGGCCCAGTCGGACCTGGCTCCGGCCAACTGCCGGCTGCTGGACCCGGTCGAGGCGATGATCAACGCGGGCAGCACCGACGCGGTGCTCGTCCTCGGTTTCGAGTCCGCCGACCATCCGGTCACCCCGTGGATGCGGCGCGCACTCGAACTCTGCCGGGAGCACGGCGGCACCCTCCCGGAACCGGCGAACTACAGCGACAGCAAGGAGAATCCCGGATCCCGGACCGGGGCGGCGGGTACCTGGCGCTCCGCTTTCCTGCGCATGCCCTATCAGCGGGACGCGCTGGCCGCACGGGGCATGATCGTGGAGACGTTCGAGACGGCCTGCACCTGGGATCGCGTCGAGGCACTGCGGGATGCGGTGACCGCTGCCGCGCAGGAGGCGATGCGCACGGCCGGTGTCACCGGCGCGGTCACCTGCCGGCTCACCCACGTCTATCCCGACGGGCCCGCGCCCTACTTCGGTGTCTACGCCACCGGAACCTGGGGCCGCACCGTCGAACAGTGGGACGAGATCAAGACCGCGGTCACCGAGGCACTGCACACCCGCGGCGGCACCGTCACCCACCATCACGCGGTCGGCCGCGATCACCGCCGGTGGTACGACCGGCAACGCCCGGACCTGTTCGCGGCCGCACTCGCCGCCGCGAAGTCCACAGTGGACCCGGCTCGTGTCCTCAACCCCGGAATTCTGGTGGATCTCCCGTGAACCGTCCCTTATTGCACCGGCTCGCCCCAGTGGTGGTGGGCGCTCTCGGTATCGTCGACCGGCGGGTGCCGGAATCCACCCGCCCGTTCCGGCGGACCCGGTTGTTCCGCCCGCACACGCGTTCGCGCTTGTGGGGCTGGACGCACTACGGCGTCTTCCTTCCCGATCTTCCCGAACCCCACCGGTACCTCAACACGATGACGTTCATCGGTGCCACCGGGACCGTGTGCTTCGACAACGACCACCTTGCCGCCCGGGATGTCCGGGACACCGCAACGGTTTTGTCCGCCACCGCGCACGCTGACCAGCATCACTACCGCGCCTACGATTCGGGCACCGACTGCGCGTTCGGCGAGCGAACCGGGCACCTGGCCTGGGGCGAGAACCTGGCGATCGAGCTCGCCCTCCCGGCGGTCACCGTGCGCGGACGGTACGAACGGTTCGCGGTCGACCTCGAACTCACCACCGGGGACACCGTGGCGTGGTTCGTGCGCACCGCCGCCTACGACCACCTCAGCCTGCTGGCCAGCTACCGGGGCACCATCACCGATGCCGCGGGCGAACACGAGATCGGCGGGCTCGGCACGGTCGAATACGCCCGCTGCGTCTCGCCGCAGACCGCCTCGGCCACCCCGCTCGCCGAACACCGGAAACTGCCGGTCGACTTCTTCACCTACCAGATCGTGAACCTCGGCGCGGACACCCAGCTGCTGCTCACCGATGTCCGCGCCGCCGGGGCATCCGCCTGCCGGCTGGCCCAGCTGCGCACCCGCGACGGCCGGACCCAGGTCTTCGAGCAGACCCGGTGCACGGTTGCCGAATACCTGCCCGAGCCGTTGACCGACCCGATCGGCCGCACCATGCGCGCTCCCCGGCGCATGCGGTGGACCATCGGCCCCAGCAACGATCCCGTCATCGCCATCGAAGCCACGGTCGACTCGCCCTACCGGTTCGGCCACGGACGCGGCTATGTCGCCGCCTTCACCCACTACACCACCTGGTCCGGGCACACCAGCACCGGAACCGGCTACCTGGAATGGATCGACTGCACCTGACGGGAACGGATCGAGGTAGTGGCAATATCTCGGCCAGATATCGAGCCGGACAAATCGTACGATGGTCGCTGTCGGCGAACGACCTCCGCGGAGCATCATGGGATGGTCAAGGAGGACTCGCATGGACTATGGCATCGACGTCTCGCACTTCCAGACCATCAGTGATCCCAATGCCGTGCACGCCAACGGAATCTCGTTCGCGTGGTGCAAGGCTACCGAAGCGGCCGACTGGGCCGACGACACCTACGCACAGAAAACCGGGCAACTCTCCGGAGTCGGCATCCTCGTCGGCGGCTATCACTTCGCCCGGCCCGGTGAGGCTGCCGCCCAGGTCGACCATTTCCGGGCCGTCGCCGGAGACCAGCTCGCCGCACGGAACCTGCGCCCCATGCTGGACATGGAGGACGACGCCATGCGCGCCACCGCAAACGATTTCGTGAACGCCTTCTACGATCGGCTCGCCGTCCCGCTGGTCGTCTACGGCAATCTCGACTGGTGGCAAAGCACGACACTGAACCCGGCAGCATGGGGTGAGCGCGACATCCTCGGCATGATCGCCCGCTACAACGGCGATCCGGGCAACCCCGGCTGGACCTATCCGCGGCTCGCCGTGCACCAGCACAGTTCGGAAGGCCAAGTCCCCGGCATTCCCGGCCATGTCGACCGGGACGCGACCATCTCCGACCACACCCTCGCGGAGCTCACGCTCACCTGATACCGCGGTTGCCCCGCTCCGTATCCTGACCGGGGAGCCACGGCGGCGGAGGATACGGTATGGGGCGCACCGAGGTCGAAGCACTGTTGTTGGCGCGGCGCGGTCTCATCGCACCCTCGGCACGGCTCTCGGCGGCCCAGCAGCTCGGCCCGGTGACGCCGCTGACCTACGCCGACGGGCACCGGGGCTGGCTGATCACCGGGCGGGATGCGGCCCGCCGGGTGCTCGCCGATCCACGGTTCAGTGCCCGTGCGGAGTTGCGCCGTCACCCCACCGGCGCGCTCGGCGATGCCATGGGCCGCCCCGCCGCACCCGGTGGCTTCGGGATGATGGATCCGCCCGAGCACACCCGGTTACGGCGGCTGCTCACCGGCCAGTTCACCGTGCACCGGATGCGCACCCTGGCCCCGCGCATCGCGGAGTACGCCGCGAGCCTGCTGGACCGGATGCACGACTGCGGGCCGCCCGTGGATCTGGTGCGGCACTATGCCATCCCGATCCCGAGCCTGGTGATCTGCGATCTGCTCGGTGTCCCCTACGCCGACCGCGCCATGTTCGGCGAAGCGATCACGTCCTCGCTGGCCCTGCATGCCTCACCCGAGGAGCTCACCGCGGCGAAGACCCGGATCGCCGAATATCTCGCCGAACTCGTCGCCGACAAGAAAAAACAGCCGACCGACGACATTCTCGGCGGACTGATCGGCACCGGTGAGCTGACCGAGACCGAACTGGTCACCATCGCGCACGTGCTGCTCGCCGGGGGATTCGAGACCACGGCCAACATGATCGCGCTCGGCACCCTGGTGCTGCTGCGCAGCCCGGCCCAACTGGCCGCACTGCGTGCCGATACCGCGCTGGTGCCGGGCGCGGTCGAGGAACTGCTGCGGTACTGCTCCATCGCCGGGCTCACCCTCACCCGGGCCGCCACCGAGGACGTCGAGCTCGAGGGCAGCACCATCGAAGGCGGCCAGGTCGTCACGATCTCCGTGCTCGCGACCAACCACGATCCGCACGCCTACCCCGAGCCCGGCCGGCTCGAGCTGAACCGCAACACCGCGGGCCACCTCGCTTTCGGGCACGGCGTGCACCAGTGCCTCGGCCAGCAGCTGGCCCGCGCCGAACTGCACGTGGCCTATTCCGCGCTGTTCGGGCGGTTTCCCGGGCTCCGCCTTGCCGTCGACGAAGAACGGGTGCCATTGCGCACCGACATGCTCGTCTACGGCGTCCACGAACTCCCGGTCACCTGGACTCGGGCGGTGACCTGACGCGTCGACGGTTGCTAATAGTACTACTTTTCCGTAGCCTCGGGTTCGCTCAGCCTGGCCCCGTCCTCGGTGGGTTCAGCGGTGGAACGACCAAGAGGTGAAGATGCCGAACGTAACGCTGGTCAACTGCACGCTGCCCACGGCCGATTTCGCCGAGGGACAGTTCGTGCACGTGCGCGAGGGCCGGATCGCCGCCCGCGGAGCGATGCGGGACCTGCGCGCGAAAGTCGAGCAGCCGGGCGAGGAGATCGACGTGGCCGCAGCGGCGATACTGCCCGCGTTCGGTGATTCGCACGTGCACGTCGCCGAGTCCGGGATCGAGCTGCTGCGCTGCGATATGACCCGCGCTCGCACCCGCGAGGAGCTCTTCACGATCGTGGCGGACTACAGCCGAGGAATCGGCGCGGACGAGTGGGTGATCGGCCGTGGCTGGCAGTACTCGCTGTTCGCCGATGCCTGGCACGCCCTCGATGAGCTGGAGCGGTGTGTGGACGGCCGTCCCGCGTATCTGAACAATGCCAACGGGCATTGCGCGTGGGTCAGCGAACGTGCCCGCGCGATCGCGGGTATCGGCCCGGGCACCGTCGATCCGCCCGGTGGCAGGCTGGGCCGCAACGCCGATGGCAGCCCGAACGGAATGCTGTACGAGGACGCGATGGACCTCGCGGCCCGGGTGCTCCCACCGCTGACCGGTGACCAGCTGCGCGCCGGACTGCTGCGCGGCCAGCAGGAGATGCTCGCACTCGGGATCACCTCCTGGCAGGAGGCGATCGTCGGCGACTTCGTCCCTACGACCGATGTTTTCGCGCCATACCGGGAAACCGAGGCAGCGGGGCTGTTGCGCGGCCGGGTGACCGGATGCCTGTGGTGGCCGCGCTCGGGCGGGAACGTCGAGAAACTGGCGCGGCTGCGCGAACAGAGCGCCGATGGCGAACGATTCCGCTGCACCGCGATCAAGATCATGTACGACGGCTCGGTCGGCAGCGGCACCGCGCTCATCGAACCCGGCTACCTCGACACCACCGCGGGCAACGGCATCTCGTTCTTCGACCGCGAGGAGCTGGCCGAGGCGGTCCGCGCGCTCGACGCCGCGGGGTTCGATCTGCACTTTCACTCGTGTGGCAACCGATCCACCACCGAACTGCTGGGAATGATCGAACGGGCCATCATCGCCAACGGTCCGCGGGACCGGCGGCATCAGCTCGCCCATCTGTACTTCCTCACCGATGAACACATCGACGCCATGGCTCGGCTCGGTATCCTCGGCAACGTCCAGCCGTACTGGGCACAGGAAGTGGACCGTATCGGCGGTTCGGTACTACCCTCGGTGCCCGAACAGTTGCGGCCACTGATCTTCCGGTTCCGCTCGCTGGCCGAACGCGGGGTGCGGCTCGCGTTCGGCAGCGACTGGCCGGTGAGCGACCCGAACCCGTTACCCGCGCTACAGGGCGCGGTGGTGCGACGTCCCGGTCATGGGCAGGCGGACCCGCTCAACCCGGCGGAGCGGCTGCCGTTGCCGACGGCACTGGACGCGGCCACCCGCGGTTCCGCGTACGCGATGCGCCGCGAGGATGAGATCGGTTCGCTCGACATCGGGAAATGTGCCGATCTGGTCGTGCTCGACCGGCCGCTGCGACCGTCCCAGACCGACGGGTTCGACGAGGTGCGAGTGGACTACACCTTCGTCGACGGCGAAGCGGTGCATATCCGCGCGGGACGCTGAACGCGCCGAATTCGATTCGTGCCCGGGCCACTGGAGTACCCGGGAAATTTTTCCTGGACGCAAAGGAGCGAACAGCACAGTGACGGCAACCGATACCGAGCGGGAAACTCGGCAGCAGTACGGGTTTTTCGGGCACCCCTGGGGCCTGTCGAACCTGTTCGCCACGGAGTTCTGGGAACGTTTCTCCTACTTCGGCATGCGTGCGATTCTCGCGTATTACATGTACTACCAGGTCAGTTCCGGTGGTCTCGGGCTGTCCAGGGAACTCGCGACCGCGCTGGTCTCGGTGTACGGCGCGATGCTGTACATGACCAGCCCGATCGGCGCCTGGCTCGCCGACCGGGTTTTCGGGGCCCAGCGCGCGGTCGCGATCGGTGCACTGGTGATCATGTGCGGGCACATCGTGCTGTCCCTGCCCGGCGGCGGGGTCGGCACGTTGTACAGCGGGCTGATGCTGATCATTCTCGGCACCGGACTGCTCAAACCGAACGTTTCCCGGCTGGTCGGCAATCTCTACGGGGAGAAGGACACCCGCCGTGACGGCGGATTCCTGATCTTCTGGATGAGTGTCCATTTGGGAGCGTTCCTCGCTCCGCTGGTGGTCGGCGGGCTGCGCAGCGCGGGCGGATTCCATCTCGGCTTCGCGGCCGCCGCGGTCGGCATGGCCATCGGCGTGGTCTGGTACACGGTCAGCCGCAGGCTGCTCGCCGGAACGGGCAAGGCACCGGCGAATCCGATCACCCCGGAAGAGCGCGGCCGGATCGGGCGCGCCATTCTGCTCGGTTCACTGGTGCTGCTGGCCTACTTCGTCATCACCGGACTGTGCGGGGTGCTCTCGGTCGACCTGGTGATCTACACGATCTCGGCAGTGGGGATCGTCCTGCCGATCGTCTATTTCTGGGTGATCCTGCGCAGCAAGAAGGTCACCGAACTCGAACGGTCCCGGGTCTGGGCGCTCATCCCGATGTTCCTCGCCTCGATCTTCTTCGCGATGATCAATGACCAGAAACCCAGTATCGGCGCGGTTTACGCGGCGAGCCGCATCGACAGGAACGTGTTCGGGGTCTCGGTCAATCCGGAGTTCTTCCAGACCGTCGAGCCGATCACGGTACTCATCCTGGCGCCGATCTTCGCCTGGATGTGGACCAGGCTGGGCACTCGGCAGATCAGCACGCCGACCAAGATCGGGCTCGGCGTGATCATCGGCGGGATTTCGTTCCTGATGCTGATCATCCCCGCGGGCGAGGCCGGACTGGTCAGTCCCTGGTGGCTGATCGGCAGCTTCGCGGTCAGCGTGGTCGGCCAGCTGCTGGCCCAGCCGGTCGGCAACGCCGTGAGCACCCGGCTCGCCCCGGTCGCGTTCAGTTCGCAGATGGTCGGTCTGTGGCTGCTGAGCAATGCCGCGGCCGACGGAATCAACGGTGTCGTCACCCCGCTGTACAGTGTGGACACCGAGACCCCGTACTTCCTGATCATCGGTGGTGCCGCGGTCCTCGCCGGTATCGGACTGCTGCTGATGCGCCGCTGGGTACGCGTCAAGATGCGGGAGAACGAGTGATCCGCGGGGCCCGCCGCCCGCGGCGAGCCCCGGTCCCCGGCAGCTTCCCCGGCAGCGGAGGAGGTCACCGCCCCGGGAAACCCGGCTGGTCACCGCGGATCGTCACGATGACGTCATCGCCCTGCACCCGCACCGGAATCGGCCGCAGTCCGATCCCGGGAGCGGACGGGTGCCGTCCGGTGCCGATGTCGAACTCGAAGCCGTGCCAGGGACAGACGATGGTGCGATCGGACGGGTGGAAGGCGGGACCGCCGTTCTTGCGGTCCTCGCGCACCGTCTGCACGGTCCGCGGCATGATCTTGCCCTGGCACACCGGGCCGCCCTGGTGCGGGCACACGTTGTGCCAGGCGCGTACTTCACCGGCATGGAAGTAGATGCCGAGCTCCACCCCGTCCACCTCCACCACGAGGCGTTCGCGTTCCTCGAGGTCGGCCAGTCCGGCAACGACGATCTCGTGCTGTGCAGCGCTCATTCCGCCCTCCGGTACCAGATCGCCATATCGAACAGGTTCACATCCGCGGCGTCGAGCAACGCGGTCACCAGTACCACCGTCTCGGTCGCGGTCAGCGCGTCCTCGCGGATCGGCCAGGCGATCTTGCCCACCCGGTCGGTTTTCGCGGCGAACAGCCGGGCGGCCGCATACAACACCTCGGCGATCTGTTCGTCCGCGACCTCGGCTCCCGAATCGTGTTCGGTGATCTCGCGGGTCAGCTCGCCGAGGCGGGCGACGGTCTCGGTCAGGTCTGCGAAGGCGGTCATGTCACGAAATCCCGGGTCGGTCCTGGAGCACGCGCTGCGCGGCGGGCTTTCTGCGGTCGGTGGGCAGGTTGAACACGCGGGCCGCGTTGAGCCCGAGGATGTTGCGCTTGGCCTGTTCGGAAAGGAACGGCAGCCGCGTGATCGTCGACGGTGCGTCCCAGTCCCAGTGCGGCCAGTCCGAGGAGTAGAGCAGCTGTGTCTCGGCGCCGAACGCCTTCATCCCCGCTTCGAGCAGCTCCATGCTGGTGCGCTCCATCGGCTGGCTCGTATACCACATGTCCCGCATGTACTCGCTCGGCAACCGGGTCAGGCCCGGCGCCTCGCTCGGGCGCATCAGCACCTCGTGGTCGAGCCGCTGCATGAGGAACGGGATCCAGGCCAGCCCGCTTTCCACCCAGACCATCCTGAGCTTCGGGAACCGCTCCGGCATCGCGTTGATGATCCAGTTGGTCACGTGGATCTGGTTGTAGTGCGTGAACGACAGCGCGTGCATGGAGAGAAACCGGTTGAGCTGCGCGAAAGACGGATCGCCCCAGTGGTAGCCCGAGTGGAAGGCCAGCGGCTTGCCACTGTCCTCGATCAGCTTGTACAGCCTCGTGTACACATCGGAATGGACCGGGTTGTTGCGTGTCGAGCACACGGTGTACCCGATGATCCCGTCGTCACCGGCGTACCGCTCGACCAGTTCCTCGCAGGCTTCCGGGGTGTTGTACGGCAGGTACAACATGCCCTTGAGCCGATCGTCCTGCGGCAGCACGACTTCGGTGAGCCAGCGGTTGAACGCCCTGCCGAGCACCACCTCGATCTCGTCCTGCGGATGCATGCCGAGCAGGAGCATCGCGCTCGGGAACACCACCTGATAGTCGAGCCCCATCGCGTCCATCCCGCGCCGCGCCGCGCCGACGAAGGGATGTCCGGTTACCCCGTCCAGCGGTTCCTTGCGTCCCTGGTGCCCGATCCGGCCGCCGACGCTCTGCTGGGACATACCGGGCTGGATGTTCAGCAGCGCGTTGTTGCCGGCGAATTTGCCGAGCTGATCCATGCCGATATGACGCCACACATCGTTGTCGATGAGCTCGAGCACCTCGGCCCAGAAGTGGTCCTCCGAGACGTGCGCGTCGATGTCCACGATGAAGTAGTCGTCGTATTCCCGGTGCGCCTGCGCGGTCGCGTGGGCGAGGACGTCGCGGGTGTCGGTGCGTCCGCCGATCTCGGCGAGCTCCCGGATCCGCGGCCTTGCGGAGGGGTCTTGTTCTGGCACGGATTCCTCCCTGTTTCCGGCGTCAGCGGGATGTGACGGCGGCATCGGTCATCGTGGCCGGGCGGGCGTCCCCGGCCTGCTTCGCGCCCGCGTACGGGATGACAACGGCGCGGTCCGGGTTCACGGCGAGGGTGTGTTCCTCGCCCGCCGCCGGAATCTCGTCCGCGGACAGCTCCGAGGTCTCGATGCGCACACGCATCGGGAGCCCGTCGGCGTGGATCAGGAGGTTGACGGCACTGCCGAGGTAGGTCGTCCGCTCGATGGTCCCCCGAAACCTCCCGGTTCCGGGGCCACCGGGGCACTGCCGGACATGCGCGGCACGGAACGCGATGTCCGCGCGATCGCCCGCCGAGATCTCACCGGTCACGGTTCCGGAGAGCAGCAGCGAGGTGTCGTCCACGCGTACCTCGGCGGTCCTGTCGCGCACACCGGTGACGGTGCCCGGAAGAATGTTCTGGAAACCCATGAAATCCGCCACGTACGCGGAGTTCGGCCGGTCGAACAGATCGCTCGGTGTGCCGGACTGGACCAGGACTCCTTCACTCATCACGATGATCCGGTCGGACAGCGTGATCGCTTCCTCCTGATCGTGGGTCACGTAGACCGAGGTCGTCTCGAATCGGTTGTGCAGGGAACGAACCTGTTGCCCCATCTGATAACGCAGCTTGCTGTCCAAATTGGACAGAGGTTCGTCGTAGAAGATCACCCCCGGCCTGGCGGCCAGTGCCCTGGCCAGCGCCACCCGCTGCTGCTGACCGCCGGAAAGAGCGGTTGCCGGGCGCTTCCCGAACTCGGCGAGACCGACCGCCTCGAGCATCTCCTGCACCCGCCGGGCGCGGTCCCTGCCAGGCATCCTGGCGACCTTGAGCGGGTAGGCCACGTTCTCCGCGACGCTCAGGTGCGGCCAGAGCGCGTAACTCTGGAACACCATGCCGACCCGGCGCTTGTCCGCGGGAACGAAGGTGCGCCGCTCGGTGTCGACGAGGACGCGATCGCCCATGACGATCCGCCCCGAACTCGGCCGCTCCAGCCCGGCCAGGCAGCGCAGGGTCGTCGTCTTGCCGCAACCCGAGGGCCCGAGCAGCGTCACGAACTGCCCGGAACCGATCGTCAGATCCAGTTCGTGCAGCGCGGCCTTCGCGCCGTATTTCTTGGTGAGTGCGGATACCTGAACCTCGGTCATCGTGCTCTGCGCTTTCTCTTCGGCCGCTGTGGAAAGGGCGTCCGCGCTACTTCTTGAACGCCTTGTTGATGAATGCGAAGTAGGGCTTGTTGAACTCGGGCTTCGGGTTGGAGAACGGCAGTCGCGGCAGTTTGTCCAGCGGCGGCAGACCTTTCGGGCCCGGGGCCGCGGGCGTCCAGCCATAGGAGTTGTCCTTCTCGGCCAGTGCCCGCTGCCCTTCGGGCGAATAGAGCCAGTTGACGTACAACTGCGCCACCTCGGCGTCCGGCGCGTCCTTGATGAGGCACAGTGCCGAACGCGCCATGTAGTTCCCGCCGTCCTTCAGGGGGAACACCATGCCCAGCGGTGCCCCCTTCTTCTTCTGATCCTCGTAGTAGCCCTGGTACACGGCGATACCGACCGGGAACCGACCGCTGGCGACATCGGTGGGCACGACCTGTTCGGACTGCGAGACCTGCAGATTCTGCGCGGCCAGCCGCCGGACGTAGGAGTGCCCCCACTTCTGCTCGTTCTCCGGCAGCATCAGCGATTCCAGCGCGTACCGGATCCCGCCGGGGACGGTCATATCGCCGACCGCGATCTTGCCCTTCCACTTCGGATCGAGCAGATCGTGCCAGTCTTTCGGCGCGTCCTGCTCGCGCACCTGATCGGTGTTGTACACGAATCCGAAGTAGCGCAAGGCGAAGTAGGTGAGTTTGCCTCCGTTGTCGGTCGGAACCTTGAAACCCGCGTCCACGGTGCGCACATCCGCCGATGTGCAGATGTCTGGTTTCGCCGCCGCCTGAGGCGATTCGCCGCCCACGTAGACATCCGCGATCCGGTTTCCGCTCTCCGCCTCGGTGTCGAGCTTGGTGAGGATCTGGGCGTCGGCCTGGTCCTGCTGGAGCAGTTCGATCCCGGGAAAGCGTCTGGTGAAGGCATCGTTGAGTTTCTGGTTGGCGGACACCCCTGGCCCGTACAGCACCAGCCGGGTGTTGCCGTCCGCGAAGGCCTTGTCGTACAGCTGGTTCATGTACTTGTCCGCTTCTGCCGAGACACCGGGAACCCGGATCGGTACACGCGACTTGGCCGGGACCGCGGAGGAGCAGGCGGCCAGCGCGGCGAGCAGACCTGCGGTGAACGCCAGCGCGAGCCTGCGCGGTTTCGTGCGGGAGAACCTCATTGTTCTTCCTCTCGGATCAGTCGGTGATGCGGGATAGCGGGTTGGCGAACCGTTCGGTGCGGCCCAGGATCCGGCCACCCAGCTTCACGGAGAGCGCGGCGAGCGCCAGCACGGCGAACGCGGCGATCAGGATGATCATGAACAGCGCCGCGCCCTTGGCCATATCGCCGTCGAGGAACTGCTGGAACGCGGTCAGCGAGACCGGTTCGAGGCCGGGCGGAGCCAGCAGCATCGGCACGGCGAGGTTTCCGGAGATGAACAACGCGGAAAGGAACCATCCCGCGAGGAAACTCGGAATCACCAGCCGCAGCACAATCGTCAGCAACACGCGGCCCGCGCCCGCACCCGATATCCGGCCCGCCTCCTCCAGCTCCGGGGAAAGCTGGGCGAGCGCGCCCTCGGCGATCCGGCTGGAGACCGGAATGGTGGCGACGATGAGCACCAGTGTCATCAGGAATGCTGAGCCGTACAGGGCGCGGAAGGCGGGAATGTAGAGCACCGCGAACATGTAGGCGAGCCCGAGCACCACACCGGGCAGTGCCCACGGAATCCACACCGCGAACGAGGTGTAGCCACCGATGAATCCCTTGCGGCGCGCGGTGACGTAGGTGGTGAGCAGTGCGACCGAGATCGAGCCGAAGCCGCCGATGACCGCGAGCCACGCGGTCAGCGCGAGACTCGAGCTGAACCGTGGATCGGTGAGCATCGTGGCGTAGTTGTCGAGGGTGAGCCCGGTACTGGTGACCCCGAAGATCGGCTGGAGACTGCCGAGAATCATCGCGAACAGCGGGAGCAGGAAGTTCAGCAGCACGACCACGGCGATCAGGGCGGAGAGCACCCAGCGGACCGGGCCGAGCTCCTGCGGATCACGCCGCGAGGTCTTCCCGGTCAGCGTGGTGAAACTGCGGCCGCGCAACAGCCAGCGCTGAGCCAGGAACAGCAGCAGCACCAGCAGGATCAGCACGAGGGAAAGCGCGAACGCCTTGGTGTATTCGGCAGGCGCTTCGTCTCGGACGTACCGGTAGATCTCCGTGGAGAACACGAAGATGCCCGCCTGGCGGCCGATCACCTGCGGCCCGTCGAACGACTGGAACACCAGCACCGCGATCAGCAGCCCCGCGCCGGTGATCGCGGGCCCGACCGAGGGCAAGGTGACGGTGAAGAAGGTGCGCACCGTTCCCGCGCCACTGATCGCGGCCGCCTCGTCCAGCGACTGGTCCCGGTTCTTGAACGCGCCGAGCAGCAGCAGATACGCGAACGGCATGTACCCGAGCGAGGTCAGCAGGATCAGCCCGCCCCAGCCCTGGATGTTCATCAGCGGGCCGGACATGCCGAACGCCCGCCCGAGCTGGTTGAGCAGACCGTTCTGCGCGTTGCCGAGCATGACCCAGCCGAGCGTGTGGAACAGCGGCGGGACGAACAGGTTGATCACCATGATCGGGGTGAGCAGCCGCCTGCCCGGAACATTCGTATTGGCCGCGATCCAGGCGAACAGCCCACCGCCGACGACCGCGATCGTGCCGCACACGACCACGAGCACGACCGAATTCCACAGGGTGCGCCAGGTTTCCGGCGACTCGAAGGCCGCGAGGAGACCGCCGAAGGTGAGCGGTCTGTTGTCGGACGGCAATCCGTCGCGGAAGGCGCCGAGCACGATCATCGCCACGGGATAGACGAAAATCAGCGTGAGCCCGGCGAGCAGGGTCGTCTTGAGTGCCCCGCCGGTGACCGAACGGCGCATCGACGCCCGCCGGTCAAGCTCGAATCGGCTCTCCGTCACTGCCACGTCCCTTCCTGCGAACGGCAGGAGTCCCACCATGGGGACAGACCACTCCGTCCGTCATTCCTGTGAGCGTAGGAACCCGGCCGCCGCGGCTCATCGAACCGCGCTCCGAAGTCCTCCGGCGATCCTGCGACACCGTGTCGCAGCAAGCACGGACCCGGCGGCCTCGCCCGGCGGCGCATGCATCGGCGCCGCCGGACCACCGAACAGGCTCAGCGAAGGGCGGCCAGCACCGCATCGTTCTCCTCCGGCAGCCCGATCGTCACCCGAACTCCACCGGCCTGCTGGAACGGCCGGGCGAGCACGCCACGCGCTTCGAGCCGGGACGAGATGTCCGCGGCATCCCCGCGCAGGAAAAGGAAATTCGCCTGGCTGGGCACGAACGGAACGTTCCCGGCACGCAGCGTGGCCTCCACACGGACGCGTTCGGCGACGATGGCCGCGACCCGCTCGCGCAGCACGGCCGAACCATCCGGCCCCATCGTCGCGATGACGGCGGCCTCGGCCACGCTGTTCAGCGCGAACCCGACGGAGGTGCGGCGCAGTGCCTCGGCGATCCTGGGCGCGGCGGCCGCGTAGCCGACGCGGAGTCCCGCGAGGCCGTGTGCCTTGGACAAAGTCCGAAGCAGCACGAGATTCTCGAACTCCTCGAGCAGTCCGACCGTGGCGTCCACCGGCTCGGCGGACACGAACTCGCGGTAGGCCTCGTCCACGACGACCAGTACGCGTGCCGGAACGCGCCGCAGGAAATCCCGGATGTCCCCGGCACTTCGCAGCCCGCCGGTCGGATTGTTCGGATTGCACAGATAGACGATGCGGGTATCGGGGCCGATCGGGGCCAGCATCGCGTCGAGATCCATCGCGCCGCCGGTGTCGAGACCGACCTCCGTGGATTCCGCGCCGGCGAGCGAAAGCGCGGCATTGTAGGCCTCGAAAGACGGAGCAGGACGGACTCCGTGCACGCCCGGTTCACACACCAGCCGGGCGAGCGCGTGCAGCAGCGAGCCGGAACCGTTGTCGATCGCGATCCGTTCCTGGGTCAGCCCCATCGCCTCGGCGACCGCGGTGCGCGCGGCGCGGCGGTGGTAATCGGGATAGCGGTGGGCGTTCCGGACCGCGTCGGTCATGGCCGCGGTGACCGCACCCGAAGGCGCCCAGGGCATTTCGTTCTGGGACAACCGGATCGGTGGCAGTGTGCCGCGTGCCGAGCGATCCGGGGCGGCGAGCACGCGGTCGACCACACTGCGGAGCTCCAGCAGCATGCATCCTCCTCAGGCCGATGATTATCTGTAATGAATATACACAATTTTTGACGCGCGTAAATCCATTGCTCGTTCACCGAACCGAGCAGAACCGGGGGAATACCGAGCGGAACCGGAAAATGCCGCGGAGTCAGGAAGTCCGGCCGTCCGCCACCGGCCTGCGGTGCCGCGCGATCGCCGAGGACGCGAGCTCGTGGTCCCCGCGCACGACCGCCTCGGCGAAATCGAGGTGAGTCTGCAACCGTTCCGGAGTCGCCGGTGCGGTGACGCCCTCGAGCTGGGCGGCGACGATGTAGTCGACCAGATTCGTGTACAGGCTGCGCAGCAGTTCGTTCGGCGACACCTGGGCGATCCGCGCGTGCAGCGCCCACATGGCGGTGGGCGCCTCCGGGGAATCCCACGCCGCCCGCAGCGCTTCCGCGCACGCCGAGATCTCCGCGATGTCGTCCTCACTCGCGTTCTCCACCGCGTGCTGCAGCACCGATCCGTCGAGCGCGTCGAGGACGTGCAGGCAGTTCTCCACCGTCGCCTTTCCCTCACGCAGCCGGAGCAGCTGGTCGCTGAGCTGCGTGAAGGGCGAGCGCGTCGCGACGAAGATCCCGCCACCGGGGCCCGGTTTGGCGTCGACGATCCCCCGGGCGCGCAACAGCTGGATCGCTTCGCTCAGCGTGGCGGGTGCGACCCCGAAGCGCGCCATCAGCTCCTGCCGCCGTCCGACGAAATGCCCGGCGTCCCAGCCCTCCGAGACGATCTGACCCTCGAGCGCGCGGGCGATCTGGACGGCGGTGGCGGTGTTCGTGATCTGCGACAAGAAGTCCTCCGAGTACTCGATTCCGGCGACGCCGCCGGAATCGAGTCACGTGGTGACAACGAGCGGCGCACCGGATCACTACCCACCCGGCATCGTCTATATTGATAGTAGTGATTCTCCGCCTGCGTCACCACAATGGTACGGACCGTGTCGGAGGATCCCGATGCCGAACACCACCGGGGCACGGACCGACGCTCGGCCGGATCAGCGCTTCGGTTCGTGGATCAGCGGCCACGGGGAGGGGAACACCTCGACCGGCACCCGCACGATCGCCGGGCGCCGGGCCTCGATCGCGGCCGCCACGTGCTTTCCGACCGCTGCTGCGTCCTCGGCGAGCGCGGAGTCCAGCCCGAACGCCTGTGCCAGCGTGCCGAAATCGGGGTTGGTCAACTCGGAGCCGATGAACCGGCCGCCGTAGGTGTCCCGCTGAATCCGCCACACATTGCCGAAACGCGCGTCCTCGAACAGCACGGTCACCAACGGGATGCCGTACTTCTTCGCGGTCGCGAACTCCTGCATCGACCAGCCGATCCCGCCGTCCCCGGTCACCGCGACCACCGGACGCCCGCCCGCGCCGACCGCGGCGCCGAGCGCGGTCGGCATCGCGTAGCCGAGCGTGCCCTGATACCCGGGCCACACATAGGAGCGCGGCGCCCGCACCGGAAACCCGTACGTGGACACGTAGCCGATCTGGGTCAGCTCGTTGACGTAGACCCCGTCCGCGGGCAGCGCCGCACGGATCGCGTCCACGAACTCCAGCTGGGGAGCGACCTGCTGCCGGATCCGGGTCGCGCAGTCCTCCCGGATCCGGCGCAGCTCCGTGCCCCAGGCCGAGCGCGGCGTGAGCCGTTCCACCAGCGCGGTCAGCACCGCCACGGCATCGGCGTTGACCGCGAGGTCGGGACGGCGCGGCGCACCGAGGTCGTTCGCGTCGATGTTGACCAGCGCCAGCCGGGCGCCGCCGATGTTCAGCTGCTGCCCGAACGGCGTCAGGAACCGGCTGCCGAACGACACCACGAGGTCCGCCGAGGAACGCAGCTCCCACAACGCGAACGCGGGCAGGGCATGCGGATCCTCCGCGTCGATGGTGCCCCGGCCGTTCTCGCTCATCACCACGGGCGCGTCCAGCAGCTCGGCCAGCCGGGCCAGCAGCTTGAAAGCGCGCGGATCACGCATGCCGCCGCCGGTGTGGATCACCGGTCGGGTGCTCGATTCCAGCAACCGCGCGAGTTCGGCGACCCCGTCCCCGGGCACCTCCTGCGCCGGAACCGGAAACGGTTCCCCGGGGTCGAGGTCCGCGACCGCGTGCAGGAGATCGGGACCGAGCTCGAGCGCGACCGGGCGCGGCCGTCCGGTACGCAGCTGCCGGAATCCCTCGTGCACGAGATCCGGGATCTCCTCGACCCGATTCGGGCGCGCGGACCATTTCGTCAGGCCCTCGACGGTCTCGGTCTGCCGCGGAATCTCGTGCAGCGCACCGAGTCCCGAACCGACCAGCGGCGAGGGGATCGTCCCGGCGAGCAGCATCACCTGCGAGGAGCACGCGTACGCGGTCGCCATCCCGGCGCCCGCGTTCAGCACACCGGGACCGGGCACCACCATCGCCACGCCCGGCCGCCCGGAGGTGCGATAGTAGCCGTCCGCCATATAGCTGGTGGCCTGCTCATGCCGGGGCACGACCAACCCCAGTTCCGCACGCTTGCGGTACATGCCGTCGGTCAGCCCGTCCAGCTGAACCCCGGGAATGCCGAAAACCGTGTCGACGCCCTCGCTGATGAGCGCACTGGCGAGCGCGTCCCCGCCGGTCATCCGTGCCATGCGAACCCCTCTCGAAAATGTCTATAATGAATATAGATCAAATCTCCGGCGGCTGACAACGGGTACGGATCGCACTCGGCCGCGGGTACCGCAGCCAACCGGGAGGGCGAGCGATGAATCTCGAAGAACAGGTCCAGGCCTACGCCGACCGGCTCGGCAGGCCCATCATCGTGTTCGACGCGGACTTCACGGTGATCGCGTTCAGCGTGCACGACCGGGACGTCGACCATGCCCGGCTGACGATCATCTTGTCCCACAAGGGATCCTCCCGAGCCCGGGAGTCCATCCGGGATTATCGGGTCGGCCAGTCGGAAGGCCCGGTCCGCATCCCGCCACTGGACGGCGGCCAGTCCCGCCTGGTCGCCCCGGTCCGTTACGAGGGGCGACTGGTCGGCTACCTCTCCTCGACCATCCCCGAGGACGACGATCGCACCTATGCCGACGACGAGGAGCTTCGTGAACGCCGGGCACGGATCGGACTGCTGCTTGCCGCCATGGCACTGGGCGAACGGGAGGACCAGGACCGCGCGCTGCGCCTGCTCACCGCACTCTTGGAGGGCGAGCAGGAGCAGCGCGCCCGGGCGGCCGATGAACTGCTCGCGAGCGGCCTGCTCTCCCCCGTCCCGCATTACACGGTCATCTCGATCACCGGCCGGGCCCGGTCCGGGCCCGGCTCGGCGACGCTTCGACTGGCACTGGACCGGGCACTGTCGACCATCCCGGCCTTCCCGACCCTGCGGGCGGTCGGCGCGGTGCTCGGCGGAGCGGCCGTGTTGCTCGTGCCATACGAGATCGACACCGAACGACTGGCCGCTCTCCTTGCCCAGCCTGCCTTTTCCGGCCTGCGCGCCGGAGTGGGCGGCGCGCACACCCCGTTGTCCCACGCGCACCGCTCGCAGCGGGAGGCCCGGATAGCCCTGCGCGGCGGCGCGGACCCCGGGCACGGGAGCGTGATCCACTGGCCGGATCTGGGCCTGGATCGGCTGCTGCTGCAACTCCCGCTCGAAGACCTCGGCGCCGCCGACCTCCCGGACACGGTGCGCCGGCTGCTCGATACGCAGTCCGGCCCCGACCTCGCGCAGACGCTCGAGACCTACCTCGACCACGGCTGCGACGCGCAGCGCACGGCGCAGGCGCTCCATGTCCACCGCAGCACCCTCTACTACCGCCTGGATCGCGTGCGCGCGGTCGCCAAGGTCGAGCTCTCCGACGGAAGCCTCCGGCGAGAACTCCACGTCGGCTTACGGGTGGCCACCCTCGCCGGTCTGCGCTGAGCCCGCACCCCCTGGCCCCATTGCCCGCAATTGACTATATTGAATGTTGATTTTTAGGGAAGGTTTCGCATGAACACACTGCTGACCACCGCCTCGGTTCCGGAAGAGCGCGGGCGGCCGATCCTGGACGCCGCGACGCGGGAAGTCATCGGCCACGCACCGGTGCACACGGTCGGGGAGCTGAACGCCGCGGTGTCCGCCGCCGCTGCCGCGCAGCCCTCCTGGGCCGCGCTGGGGCACGCCGAACGATCGCGGCTGCTGCACGCGATCGCGGACGACCTCGATGCGCAGGCCGAGGAACTCGGCGAGATCATCACCCGGGAACAGGGCAAGGCAGGCGGGGCAGGAGAAGCGCACGGCGCCGCGCACTGGCTGCGGACCACGGCGGACCTGGTGCTCGAACCGCAGCTGTTGCAGGACGACGGCAGCTCGCGCACCGAGCTGCACCATGTCCCGCTCGGTGTGGTCGCCTCGATCGGCCCGTGGAACTTCCCGGTGATGATCGCCGCGTGGCATTTCGCACCCGCACTGCGGATGGGCAACACGGTGGTGCTCAAACCATCCGAGAACACCCCGCTGAGTGTGCTCGCGCTCGCCGGGATCCTCCGCCGTCATCTGCCGGAGGGCGTGCTGACCGTGGTCTCCGGGGATCGCGAGGTCGGCGCGGCACTGGCCGGGCATCCGCGGATCGCGAAGATCGTGTTCACCGGTTCCACCGCGACCGGCCGCCGTATCGTGGAAAGCTCGGCGGGCAACCTCGCCCGGCTCACCCTGGAACTCGGCGGGAACGACGCCGCGATCGTGTTGCCCGGCACCGATGTCGGCGCGGTCGCCGATCAGTTGTTCTGGGCGGCCTTCATGAACACCGGCCAGGTGTGCGCCGCGCTCAAGCGGCTCTACGTGCACGATTCGCTCTACGCCGAGCTTGTCTCGGCGCTGGCCGAACGCGCCGAGAAGGCAACCATGGGGCCGGGAACGGACAAGGCGAACCGGCTCGGTCCGGTGCAGAATCCCGCGCAGTTCGCGATCGTGTCCCGGCTGGTCGCCGAGGCCCGTGAGCGCGGGGCCCGCATCGTCACCGGTGGCGCGCCCGCAGCCGAACTGGGGCCGCTGTTCTATCGGCCCACCATCATCGCCGAGGTCGAAGACGATGCCGCCGTGGTCGCCGAGGAACAGTTCGGCCCGGTACTGCCGGTGATCCGGTACACCGAGGTGGACGATGCGGTGCGCCGGGCCAACGCCACCGAGCAGGGCCTCGGCGCTTCGGTGTGGGGCGCCGATCCCGAGGAAGCGGCCGCGGTGGCGCAGCGGATGGAGGCCGGGACCGTGTGGGTCAACCAGCACGGTGGTGTCGATCCGGGGATCCCGTTCGGCGGCACGAAGTCCTCGGGCTACGGGCTGGAGTTCGGCGTGGAGGGCCTGAAAGCCATGGCGGCCACCAAAATCATCCGCCGCTGACCCGGCGAATGGGCGGGGCCATCGGCGGCCCCGCCCGTTCGCGGCTGATCACCCACCCGCGCCGCGCAGCTTTTCCCACAGCCGCGCCGACGTCTCCCGGTCCGGCGGGACACCGCGCCAGATCACGGTCTGGTCCTGCCGGATCAAAGTGACCGGTTCCCGGTACTGGGGCGCCAGGACATCCGATTCGAGAACGGCGAACGGGATCCCGCGGCGCCTCGCCTCCGCCGCGAGCACGGTGACCTCGATGCCGCCCGGGACGACGGCCGTGTAGCCCGGCGACAAGTGGTCGTACAGCGAGGATCCGTCGGCCAGGGTGCAATGCGGCGCACGGCAACCGGGCACCGTGGAGGGAACGTAGTCGCCCATCGTGTAGCCGGGTGCCTCTTCCCCGTCGTAGGCGATGATCGGTGAACCGTGGTAGGCGTACCCGTAGTTCAGTCCTGCGGCGGCGAACTGCGGCTCGTTCAACGCCCGCATCGCGGCGCCGAACGACCGGCGCGCGGCCTCCCCTTCCGGAGTGGGTTCCTCGAGCGCGCCGGGAATTCCTGGCCGGGCGAGCTTGCGCTGGTGATCCATCGCGAACCGGGAAACCTGTTCGGTGATCGGCCAGCGCTCGGCTTCGTAGGCGTCCAGGATCCCGTCTTCGGCCCAGCCGCCGAGGCACGCGCCCAGCAGCCAGGTCAGGTTCAGCGCGTCCGCGATCCCCGCGTTCATCCCGAAACCCGCGAACGGTACCCACAGATGGCAGGCGTCGCCCGCGAGGAACACCCGCCGGTCGCGGAAGCGGTCGGCGAGCAGGCGGCGCGCGATCCAGTCCTCCTTCGAGACGACCTCGTACTCGAACATCTCGTCCACCCCGAGAATCGCTCGGATCGCGGCATCCCGGTCGACCGCTCCCTCGGTCTCGGCTTCCTCCGGCGACAGATAGGTGTGCACCAGAAACATCCCGCGACCGTCGATCGCGTACACATGGCCGACGCGGCGGGCGTTGAACGTGTAGTAGCCCCATGCCCGCGGTTCCCTGGCCGTCATCCGGGAATACAGCTCCGGCGCGCGGATGCAGGTGGACTGCACGTGCTGCAGCACCGGATCGCCGCCGAGTTTCGCGCCGATCTGTTTGCGCACCGGCGAACGCCCGCCGTCGGCCCCGATGAGATAGCGGACCCGGATCGTGCGTTCGTGCGCGCCACCGGCATCGCACACGACGGCGGAAACCGAGGACGAATCCTGGGCCAGTGAACGGAAACGGACCCGATTGAGCAGCGTCACCCCGGGGGCCCGCGCCACCTGCCTGGCGAGGATCGGTTCCAGGAAGGTCTGGTTGATCCGGTGCGGCGGTTCCGGTGTCGCCCAGCCGGTGTCCGGCCCGGTCCGCGAGGTGTAGCGTTGCCCGCTCGCCGGGATCGGGATGCGCGCGAATTCCCGTCCGGTCAGCGAGGTCCGGAAGGCCACATCCTGTGGATAGTCCCGCGGGAGCCCGGCCGCGCGCACCTCGGCCGCGATCCCGAGCCGCCGAAGACTCTCCATGGTGCGCGAGGCGACGTGATTGCATTTGACGCTCGGCGGTTCGAGAAAATCACGTTCCTCGACGAGGATCACCGAAACCCCGCGGCTGCTCAGATCCAGCGCGGCGATCAGGCCGACCGGGCCCGCGCCGATGATGAGGACGTCCGCGTCCATGCTCGCTCCGTTCAGCACGGCATCCCCTGCGCGACCACGCCGAGGTGTTCGGTCATCAGCCGGCGTGCGGCCGTTTCGTCGCGATTCTCGATCGCTTCGAGGATGCTCCGGTGTGCCTCGACCGCCCGCGCCGCCCGTTCGGCGTTGGTGTGCACGGCGTACGCGTTCTCCCGTGGCCGGTTGAGCGCGCCGACCGAGGCCGCGATCGCCGGATTCCCGCTGAGCATCCCGAGCCGGGAGTGGAATTCCAGCGAGAGCGAGTTGTACCGGACGGAGTCCTGGAGGTGTCTCCCCGATTCCTCGACGAGCGCGCGCAACTGCGCCACCTGGTCGTCGGCGGCCGAGCGGGCGGCGAGCGCCGCGGCCGCCGGCTCGACCGCGTGCTGCGCTTGCAGAAGCTGCTCGGTCCGCATCCCGTGCAGGTGCAGCTGGATGGAGAGCGAATCCGCGATCCGGCCGATGTCCGCCTCGGCTTCCTCCGCTGTGCCGAGTTCGTGGTATTCGCCGGACCAGTACAGCAAGGGCGCCCCGGTACCGCCACCCGCCGAGACGACCTCCCCGACCAGGATGATGTGGTCGCCACCGCTGAGCATGGTGTGCACGGTGCAGTCGAACCAGCTCAGTGCCCCGGTGACGACCGGCGCGCCGGTGGACTCGGTGTGCGTCTCGACCGCGTCGAACCGCCCTTTGCTCCGGCCGCGTCCCCTGCGGGCGAAACTGGCGGACACTTCCTGTTGGTGGCGGCCGAGCACGTTGATCGCGAACACCCCGCTCGCGCGGATCTCGTCGAGGATCGGGCTGTGCGCATTGATGGAGACGGTCACCAGAAGCGGGTTCAGCGACAGCGAAACGAAGGAGGTCGCCGTGATCCCGTAGAGGTGCCCGTCCAGGGCCGTGGTCACCACGGTGACGCCGGAGGCGAATCGTCCGGCGGCCTGACGGAACCTGTCGATCCGCTGCTGCTCCTGCTCGGCGGTCACGAGTTCACCTCCGGGGTGCCGAGCTCGCGGAAGCCGTAGAGGTCCAGGGTGGTCTCGCCGGCGCGGAGCCGGTCCATGAAGGACTCCTCCTTCGCCACGCGCTCGCGGGACGCGTCCAGGATCCGCTCGTAGCACTCCGCAGGGAGCACCACGATCCCGTCCCGGTCGGCGACCACGACATCGCCGTGCCGGATCACCCTGCCGCGCAAGGTGATCGGGCGCCCCACCGTGCCCGGCCACTGTTTGATCGTGCCGCGGATGGCGATCGCCGTGCTGAACACCGGGAAGCCCAGGGTTTCGAGCTGACCGGTGTCCCGGACCCCGCCGTCGATGACCAGGCCGCGAATGCCGCGGGCCTGCGCGGCGACCGCCATCACCTCGCCCCAGTACCCGAAGGGTGCACCGCCTGCGTCGACGAGGAGCACATCTCCGGGGGCCGCAGCCTCGATCCCGTGGTGCAGCGCGAGATTGTCGCCGAGCTGCGCGCATACCGGTACCGCACGGCCGGCCAGCTGGGCACCGTCCCAGGCCGGGCGGAACGCGACGTCCAGAAAACAGTCCAGCTTCGACGCCTCGTACAGCGTCGCGGTGCCCAGCGCCAGCAGCTCTCGGGTGTCCTGGTGCACAGTGCTCATGCCTCCGCCCGTTGCAGATCGTGGTAGCCGTACCTGGCCCGCGCCTCGGCGATCGGCGCACCGGCGAGCGCGGCGGCCAGGATCGATTCCTCGCGCGCCTGAATCATCTCGGCGGTGGCGAGCACCTGTTCCTCGCGGTCACCGGGGATCGACACGACGCCGTCGGAATCACCGAGGAGCAGGTCGCCGTGCCGCACGGTCACTCCGCCGATGGTCACCGGTCCCCGCTCCTCGGCCACCTCGACGCGATCCTTGCCGGTGCGCATGAACCGGCCGCGGCTGTAGATGGGGTAACCGATGGACAGTGCCCGGTGCGTGTCCCGGCAGACACCGTCGATCACCGTTCCCGAGATGCCCCGATGGTGCGCTACCGAGGTGAGAATGTCGCCCCATACCGTGCAATCGAGCCTGCCGTCGTTGTCCAGCACGATCACCTGGCCCGGCTCGGCCTCGTCGAGGAAATCGCCGACGGTCCCGGCCGGGACCTGAGCGCTCACATAGCGCACGGTGAACGCGCGGCCGATCATCCGCTGTCCGTCCGCCAGCGGGGCCATGCCGAGCAGGCTGCCCGGGCGCCCGAGCTTGTCGAGTGCGTCGGAGACCGTCGCGCTGCCGAGCGCGGCGAACCGGTCGATGAGGTGTTCGGGCATCAGGATCACTCCGCGCTGACTGTGGGGAATCGGCTGTCGTGCATGACTTCTCTTACGTCCTGGCCCGCGCGGACGGCGTCGGCCATGCGGGCCTCACGTTCCGCGATACGCCGCGCGAGCCCGATGACGCGTTCGGCCTCCCCAGCCGCGAGGAACACGACCCCGTTGACATCGGCGATCACGTAGTCGTATGCGGCAACCGAGACGCCGTCCACCTGGATGCGTTCGTCCATCGCCGCCTGCACGATGCGCCCCCGCGCGCTGACCGGAACGGCCGCGCGGGCGAAGAGCGGGAGTGCGAGCGCCTGGCTGTCCTGAACATCGCGGCAGGCACCGTCCACGAGGACCCCGGCTACACCGCGCCGGATCGCCGCCTCGGCGAGCAGGCCGCCCCAGCAGGACACGTCGGTCCGGCCGTGGTTGTCGATCACCACGACATCCCCGGGTTCGGTGCTCGCCACGAGCGGGGTGGCGATGTGGGTCACCGGTCCGGCGGCCGCCTTGGGCTGCGCGGTGACCGTGCGCACCCGCCCGGCCAAGACCGTCGGCACGGGCCACATCGGGGCCAGCGCGGTGACCGCGCCGGGCAGGCCAAGCGTGTCGAGGGCATCGGAAACCGCGCAACTGTCCAGTTCGCGCAGCGCGGTGACGTTCTCTTCGCCGGTCATGGTCACTCCCGTTCCCAGGCGAGGAAACACATGGCGTTGCCGGTGCCGGCTTCCGTGCGGTAGCAGGGCACATAGTCGGCGCCGGTCACGGAAAGGCCGGTCTCCTCGGCGATCCCGGCCACCGCGATCCAGTTGCGCAGTTCCGATGCGCCGGACCGCATCTGCGCCGCGGGAATCGCCGAGAGGTAGTCCCCGTCGTGCGCACGCAGCGCCCGGATGAATTCCCGGTCGAGCTTCTCGTCGATCACGAAATGGCTCAACCCGCCCGATGCGACCACACCGACGCGTAGCTCGCCGGGAAACGAGCGGATCGCCCTGCCGAGCGCGCGGCCGAAGTCGTAGCAGCGCTTGGCTCCCGGCGGGTTCGGTTCCCAGAAGGTGTTGATGAAGACCGGCACCATCGGAACCCTCGACTCCTGGCCGAGGAACCGCTGATAGATGAAGCCGAATCCGTGCGGGATGGTGTGGTTCTCGTACCGGCCCGCCGGGATCACTTCCGTGGCACCGGTATCGAAATCCTCGGCCTGAGTGGCCTGGATGATGTGCTTGCCCAGTTCGCGATGCGTGGGCCGGAGGATCGTGCGGTCCGGCACATCCCCCGCCGCCGCCTCGGCGAGGCCGGGCGCCATCGCGTCGAGCTGTTCGCGGGTGAACGGTACGTGCGCGACCTGATCGCCCCAGTACACCGAGAACGGGGCGAGCCACTCATCGCCATAGGTTTCCTTGTGGTCGCTGGAAACGATGACGAGAACATCGATGTCCTGCGCGCAGACGAAGTCCGCGAGCCGGTCCATCGACCGCTGGCAGCTCTCCCAGCGTCGCCGCATGACCTCGGGCGTGATCTCCGATGCGAAATCCTCCCGCAGCTCACGCAGTCCCGCGTAGCTGTACGTCTCGCCGCGGAACTTCAGGCCGTTGCTGGCGCGGTCGGCTTTTCCCCTGGTGTCCCAGGCTTCCGGTGGTGGGGCTTTGAGCTGCGGTCCGTGCGAGGTACCGAATCCGGCGACGATCTCGGTCATGGTCTTCTCCCCTCACAGCCGGAAAAGCGCGCGGGCGTTATTCTCCAGGACATCGGTGCGGCGCCCGTCGCCGAGCCAGTCGATGTCCTCGATGAGCAGGTGAATGTCGTCGAACCAGCGGCCGGTCTCCGGATCGATCTGCGAACCGGTCCCCGGTTTCTCCGAACCGAACAGCACCCGGTCGGTGCCGACGACCTTCATCAGCAGTTCCAGGCTGTCCTTGGTGTACAGGCAGGAATCGAAGTGCAGCCTGCGTAGTTTGTCCAAATAGGACACCCCGGTGCGCACCACCGAGGGCAGGAAACGGCCCACCTGGTAGGGAATCGCGCCGCCGCCGTGCGAGACGATCACCTTCAGGTCCGGAAAGTCCCCGAGTACGGTGGAGTTCACCAGGCTCCACACCGCGACGGTCTCTTCCTGAATGAAGTGCAGGCTGTAGGGCTCCCGTGCGGGTGGCTTGCATCCGGCCGCGTGCAGCAGCACCGGAACGTCGAGTTCACACAGGACCTCGTACACCGGATACCAGTATCGGTCACCGAGCGCGGGCGGCGTCTGCGTGCCTTCGTGCGGATCGGTGTTGAGCATCGCGCCGGCGAAGCCGAGTTCGGTCACCGCGCGGCGCAGTTCGGCGGTCCACTCCCCGGGCGTCAGATCCGGGCTCTGCGGAAGTCCGGCCACTCCCGTGAATCGGCCGGGAAACAGCTCGGTCGCACGATGAATGAGGTTGTTGGTCTCCTCGGTGAACCACTGCACGAGCTTGGCCGGCCGCTCACTGTGCATCATCTGGAACGGGCGGGGCGAGATCAGCTGCAGATCGATTCCGGCCCCGTCGAGATGAGCCAGGTGCGAAATATCGCCGAAGCTGGGATGCGGGTGGTGGTACGCGGCGGCGAGCGCCTCATCGGTGATCGCCGGCGGTTTGCCGCCGTGCGCGCCGCGATGCGAGAGCAGCGAAGCCTTCCAGGCGTAGTAGGCCTCCGGTGCGGACATGTGGCCGTGGACGTCGATGATCACGGGAGCTCCTTCACCTCTCGTTCGGATGTCGGTTCGTTCAGACGTCTCAGCGCAGCGGCTTGCCGATGAGCTCCTCGACGCGGGCGTCGGTCGCCGAGGTGTCGTGGAAGCGCAGCAGTCGCGTGCGGCCCGCACCCGGATCGCCTCGGTGCAGGTATTCGTAGAGTTCCTGGCGCATCCCGAAACTCGAACCGGCGAGTTCCCAGCCGAGCCGGAACAGCCGCGACTTCTCGGCGGCCCCGATAGCGTGACCGCGCATATAGCGGTCGAGGAACGGCCGCAGTTCCGGGTTCGCGAGATCGGCCTCGGTGGGCTGCATGATGAGCCCGGACGCGGCGACCTGGCGCAGGATCTGCACCATCCGTGCCGACAGATCGGCGGACCAGAACCCCACGCCGTTGGTGTTCGCGGGGGCGAGGTGTCCGCCCGGGGTCAGGACCGCGTCCGCTTCGGCGCCCTTGATGGCCAGTTCCAGGGTCTGTACATAGGAAATCATTTCGCCGAGCTGTTCCTGGATGCCGCGGAAACCGTCCACGCCGATGGAATGGGCCAGCTTCTTGGCGACCGAGGTGCAGAACTTCATCCTGGCCAGGAAACGGATGTGCGTGCTCTGCAGGCTCCACACGTTGATCCGGCTCAGTCCCTTGAGCGCGCGCGGCGAATCACCGAGCAGGAAGATGCGTTCGCGCGGCAGGAAAACATCGTCGAAGAACAGCATCGCGTCCTGCTCGTCGTATCGGTTCCCGAGCGGATGCGAGTGCCCGCTCTGCGGTGCGCCGAGTGGTTCGCGCAGCAGGATCTTCAGGCCCGGCGTGTTCATCGGCAGGGCGAACCAGATGACGAAGTCCTCCGCCCCGCGCGCGGCCGTGACACCGTTGAGGTAGACGAGCACTTCGTGCGAGAACGGGGCGAGCGTGGCGAGTTGCTTGGCACCACGCAGGATCACGCCGTCCGCGCGTTCTTCCACGACACGCAGGGCGAGGTCGGGCTCATCGAGCGGACTGGCGCTGCGGTCGATCTGCGGATCGCCGAGGGCATGGGTCAGGACGAGATCGTTCTCCATCGCGAAGCGGCGGTAATTCCGCGCGTTGTCCCCGAATCCCGCGCGATTCTGCTCGAGCTCCTCGGCGTAATCGGCGAGGCCCGCGACAACATTCGACATGAAATCCGGGGAACGGCCGAGCTGGCCGAGACTTTCCCGCATCCACCATTCGGACGCGGCGAACTTGGCCCGCAGTTCCTCGCTGGTCTTCGGCAGGGAAAAAGCATAGCTGACCTGGTTGCCGGTCTCTTCCGAACTGAACAGCGTCGCCGAGCGCGCTTCCGGGGTGGCGAATCGCAGATCGAGCAGCCGGGCGAATTCCTCGACGGTCGGTTTCAGCGCCGGGTGCTCGGCGACGTTCTCGATGCGCTTGCCATCGAGCCAGACCTCGCGGCCGTCGGTGAGACTCTGCCTGTATCGTTCGCCGGTCAGCGCCCCGGTAGCACCGGAAATGTCCATGTACTCCGACTCCTTTGCCTTTCGTGACGGGCCCGCACCGGGCGATGATCCGAAGCTACCGAAACCTGGTCGCCGGGGAATCGATCCGCTGCGCGAAGCTCCGCCGGACTCCTCCGACACGGTGTAGGAATGTCCGGCACAGCGCCGGAGAACGCGAGTCTCAGCCCTGGATCGCCGGAACCGTCACCCACTGCCAGTAGGTGAACTCGTCCAGATTCCAGTGACCGCCATGACGGCCGCCGTTGCCGGACGCGCCGAGCCCGCCCATCGGGATGTGTGCCGCGTCGTAAATGGTCTGGCCGTTGATGGCGACCATTCCCGCCCGCAATCGCGCGGCGAACCCGAGCGCGCGAGCGGTGTCCCGGCTGTGGATCGCCACCGAAAGGCCGTATTCGGTCGCGTTGGCCAGCGCGAGCGCTTCCGCCTCGGTGGAGAAGCGGGTGATCGGGGCGACCGGGCCGAAGATCTCACTCCGGAAGGCGATGTTCTCGGCGGTGACCCCGTCCAGCACCGTCGGCTGGTAGAACGCACCATCGTGGGCCGCACCGTGGACGAGCCGGGCGCCGTCCGCGATCGCCGCTTCGACGATGCCGTGCACGCGTTCGGCCTGCGCGACCGTGATCAGCGGGCCGAGCGTCGTGCCGGGTTCGAGCGGATCCCCCAGGCGCATCCCCTCGGCCGCGGCGCGAAGCCGTTCGACGTACTCCTCGGCCACGCTCTCGTGGACCAGATGGCGGCCGGTGGCCATGCAGATTTGCCCCTGGTGCCGGAACGTGCCACCGGCCCCGCAGGCCACCGCCTGATCGAGGTCCGCGTCCGCCGCGACGATGAACGCGTTGTTCCCGCCGAGTTCGAGCACCATCCGCTTGAGCAGTCCGCCCGCGATCTCGCCGACCCGCTTGCCCGCCGCGGAGGAACCGGTGAACGAGATCGCGTTCGTGTGCGGCGACCGCACCACCGCCTCGCCGGTTTCGGGCCCACCGGGCAGCACGTGCAGCACCCCCGCGGGCAGGCCGGCGCGTTCGAAGATGTGCGCGATCACCGCGCCTCCGGAGAACGCCGTCTTCACGTCGGGTTTGACGAGTACGGCGTTGCCGAGCGCGAGCGCCGGTGCCACCGACCGCATCGCGAGCATCAGGGGCGCGTTCCACGGGGCGATCACCCCGAGCACACCGACCGGAATCCGCCGAGCCATGCCCAGCGTCGCCGGATCCTCCACGGGAAGGAGATCGCCCTGCGGCATGGTGACCAGCCCAGCGGCGGCGATGAGCTCGTCGATGGCCTTGTCGACCTCGTGCGCCGCCTTCGCGGGCAACGATCCGCTCTCCCGTACGAGTACGTTCTCCACGTCCGCACGAAGGTCGCGCAACGCGTCCGCCGCGCGCATGAGGACATCCGCGCGGGTGCGGAACGAGGTCCGGCCCCACTCGGCCTGCGCCGCAACGGCGGACGCTCCGGCCCGCCGCACATCGTGTTCGTCGGCGATCCCGGCGAATCCCAACCGCCCGCCGTCCCCGGGCGAGACGACAGCCAGCGTGCCCCCGCCTCCGGCCCGCCAGCCTCCGGAATAGACGCATCCGTCCGCCGCATCCAGATCCCATCGGGCCATCCAGGTCCCCTGCCAATCCTGTAGCGGTCGCGAAAAGTACCGCGATACTAGGCCGGGACGGCACCTCGAATCATCGGCTCGGCGACGCAAATCCCGCGCCCCGGAACCGACACGGTGTCGGAAAGCCCGTCACCACAAGGGAGCGGGCTGCCGGTGGACGCGGGCACCGGTCAGCCGGGGCGCGCCTGCTCGGTGCATATCCCGCGCCACACCAGATCCGTGAGCTGCGCGGCCTCGTTGTGCCAGTCGCCGTCCGGATCGAGGTGGAACATTCCGGAAAGTCCGCGCATGACCGTCTGTGTATCGAGATCGGCGCGCACGTTGCCTGCCTCGATGTTGGCGCGCAACAGCGTCCCGAGGGCGCCGCGCATGTTCTCGAGGGCACTGCCCGGCAGTTGCCCACCCGATTTCGTCGCCCTGATGAGCGCCTCGGCGAGCCCGCGCTTGGTCATCATGTAGTGCGCGAGGTGGTCGGTGACCCAGATCCGGAAAGCCGTCTCCGGTGCCTGCGCGGCGAGCAGTCCCGGCACGACGTCCACGAGCTGGCGCACCTCGCGCTCGTACACGGCGATGATGAGCGCCTCGGGGGTCGGGAAGTGGCGGTACACCGTGCCGACCCCGACCTGTGCCCGCTTCGCGATGGCGTTGAACGACACCTCGTCCGAGCGCACCAGCGACTCCGCCGCCACGGCGAGGATCAGCTCGTGGTTGCGCCTGGCGTCGGCACGCCGAGGGCTCACCGATCCCGTCGTCATGCTCGCCCTCCTCTCCGATCGAGCTGGACCAACTCCAGGGCAGCCTAGCCAGTTGCCCACCGGATTATCATCCGCTAATCTCGATCAGGCCGAGAAACGGATGATAATCCGCTTCTTTCGGTGACGTACCCGACACGAATCGCCACCACCTTCCGGGCCGCCACGAACGGCGCGGACGATCTGAAACGGGTCCTTTGGACATCTCACTCGATATCAACGGCCAAACCGAACAGCTCAGTATCGAACCCGGCGTCACCCTGCTGGACGCACTACGGGAACGCCTCGGAATCACCGGCCCGAAAAAGGGCTGCGATCGTGGCCAGTGCGGCGCGTGCACCGTGCACGTGAGCGGCAGGCCCGTGCTGTCCTGCCTCACGCTGGCCGCCACCGTCACCGAACCCGTGACGACCGTGGAAGGACTGTCCACGGGCGAGGAACTGCATCCGGTGCAGCAGGCCTTCATCGACCAGGACGCGCTGCAGTGCGGGTTCTGCACTTCCGGGCAGATCATGTCGGCCGTCGCAGCCACCAGGCAGGGCCTCGACGACCCCGAGGAGGTCCGCGAGTTCATGTCGGGCAACCTCTGCCGCTGCTCGGCGTATCCGAACATCGTCAAGGCGATCCAGCAGGCGAGCGATCCGGCGAGGCGGGCCGATGCGACCCTTTGAGCTCAGCACACCGGCGACCCTCGAGGCGGCCATGGACACCGGGGGTACCTTCCTGGCGGGTGGCACCACGCTCGTGGACCTCATGAAGCTCGACGTCCTGACCCCGCGGCGGATCACCGATATCAACGCGTTGCCGTTGTACGGCATCGACACCGGCGACGGGCTCCGGATCGGCGCGCTCGAGCGGATGAGCGAGGTCGCCGCGCATCCCGGCGTGTACCCGATGATCTCGCGGGCCCTGCTGCTGAGCGCTTCCCAGCAGCTGCGCAACATGGCGAGCATCGGCGGGAACCTGTTGCAACGCACCAGGTGCGGCTACTTCAGGGACGTCACCATGCCATGCAACAAACGGGATCCGGGCAGCGGTTGCTCCGCGATCGGCGGCGCCAACCGGATGCACGCGATCCTCGGCTCCAGTCGGCACTGTGTGGCCACGCACGCGAGCGATGTGGCGGTGCCGCTCGTGGCGCTCGACGCGCAGCTGCGGTTGCGCGGCGCCGAGGGGGAGCGCACGGTCCGGCTCGCCGACTTCTACCGACTGCCCGGGGACACGCCCGAGGTCGAAAACGTGCTGCGGCAAGGGGAACTGATCACCGAGGTGATCGTGCCGCGCCTGGACTGGGCCGCGTGGTCCACCTACGTCAAGGTACGGGACCGGCAGTCCTACGAGTTCGCGCTGTGCTCGGCCGCGGTGGCACTCGATGTGGCCGGCGGGGTCATCGTCGACGCGCGCGTGGCGGTCGGCGGGGTCGCCACGGCGCCGTGGCGGCTGGCCGGTGTCGAGGCCGCGCTGCGCGGAGAACCGGTGGCCCGGGCCTCGTTCGAAGCGGCAGCCGCGATCGCCGGTCATGGCACGGAACCGTTGTCCCAGAACGGTTTCAAGGTGTCACTGGTCAAGCGCACCATCGTCCGCGCGCTGCTCGAACTGACCGAAGGGGGCTCTCGATGATCGCCAGGCTGGACGCTGCGCCGAAGGTCACCGGCCAGGCCAAGTACGCGGTGGACCACAACTTCCCCGGCATGGCCTACGGCTACGTCGTGCTCAGCACGATCGCCAACGGCGAGCTCGCCGCCATGGAGGTCACCGCGGCACGCCACACCCCCGGCGTGCTCGGTGTGTACACCCCCTTCGAACCGCTCGAGCTGCGTACGCCGATCTCGCAGATGCTCGGCGAGGGCTGGGTTCCGTTGCAGGACAAGGAAATCGCCTACTACGGGCAGCCGATCGGCTTCGTGGTGGCCGAGACCTTCGAGGCCGCGCGGGACGCGGCGGCGCTGATCGAGGTCTCCTACACCGAGCGGCCCGCGCTGACCTCGTTCGCCGAGGGCCTCGCCACGGCCGAGGATGCGAAGACCGGCCCCCGGGGTGCACCGTCGTTGTCGGTGCTCGCCGAGGGGGTGGAGTCCATCGAGGACGCCCTGGCCGCGAGCGAGGTGACCGTGGACGCGACCTATGAGACGGCGAGCCAGAACCACGCCGCCATGGAGCCGCACTCCGCGGTCGCGGTCTGGAACGCGGACGGGCTGACCGTCTACACGGGAAACCAGGGTTCACACGGCCCCGCGGACGAGCTGGCGCAGGCGCTGAACATCGAGCACTCGGCGGTGCACGTGGTGAACCCCTACGTCGGTGGCGCGTTCGGCGGCAAGGGCGCGACCTCGACCCCGGCGTTCCTCGCGGCGGCAGCGGCCAGGAACATCGGCCGGCCGGTGAAGGCGGCGCTGACCAGAGAGCAGGTCTTCACCGCCACCGCGACCCGCCCGGCGACCGTCCAGCGGGTCTCGCTCGGCGCACGCAACGACGGAACACTTGTCGCGGTGCGCCACGACTCGTGGTCGAGCACGCCGATGAGCCGCTCGTTCATCGAACCGACCTCGCACGGCACCTCCCGCGAGTGGTACGCCACCGAAAACCTGGCCATCAGCCAGAAAGCCGTGCCGCTGAACATTCCGCCGACGACGTTCATGCGTGCGCCCGGCGAGGCTCCCGGCTCCTTCGCACTGGAGAGCGCCGTCGACGAACTCGCGGTCGCGCTGAACATGGACCCGATCGGGCTGCGCAAACGGAACAATTCGGCCGCACCGCCCGGCGAGGACCTGCAGTGGTCGAGCAAGCACCTCGACGAGTGCTTCGACATCGGCGCCGCCAGGTTCGGCTGGTCCGAGCGGACTCCAGGTGGCCGCGTCGATGGCGACTGGCTCGTCGGGCTCGGTACGGCGACCGCCATGTTCCCCGGCCTCCGATTTCCGGCCACCGTCGGCATCACGCTGCGGGCCGACGACACCGCCGTGGTCGCGACCAGTGGCGCCGACCCGGGAACCGGCCTGCTGACCGTGCTCTCGCTGATCGGCGCCGAATCGCTGGACATTTCGCCCGAGCAGGTCACCCCGCGGCTTGGCGACTCGGCGCTGCCGCCCGGCGGCACATCCGGCGGTTCCACGGCCACGGCCAGCGCCGGTTCGGCGACGATGGTCGCCGCGTCCACGGTGATCGACGAGCTGCTCCGGCTGGCCTCCTCGCCCGGCGGGCCGTTCGACGGCCGCGAGACCGCATACGCCGACGGCCGGGTCTTCGCCGACGGCCGGGTCTTCGCCGACGGCGAGTCGATGACTTTCGGCGAGGTGCTGCGCGCCATGGAACGGATCTCGCTCACCGCGACCGGCAGCACCGCACCCGGCGAGGAAAGGACCAAGCACTCGTTCGGCTCATGGGGCGCGCAGTTCTGCGAGGTCCGGGTGCACCGGTTGACCCGCGAGATCCGGGTTTCCCGGCTGCTCGGCGTGTTCGACGCGGGCCGCATCATCAACCCGACAGCGGCCCGCAGCCAGCTGCTCGGCGGCATGATCTGGGGCGTGTCCGCGGCGCTGCACGAAGGACTCGACGTCGAGGCCAACGGGCGGTTCGCCAACGCCGACCTCGCCGGTTATCTGGTGCCGGTCAACGCCGACATCCCCGAGATCGACACTCACCTCGTCGAGTACCCGGACACACTGCTCAGCAACGTCGGCGCGCGCGGGCTCGGTGAGATCAGCATCGTCGGAGTGGCGGCCGCCATCGCCAACGCCGTCTACAACGCGACCGGTATCCGGCTGCGCCGCATCCCGATGATGCTCGAGGACCTCCTGGAAGACTGAGCGGACAGACCGGCGGTCCGGGCGCAGCAGCCCGTTTCCTAGCGGTGCCGGGTTTCCAGCATCACGCAGCCGGTGTCCGTGCGGTATGGACCGTGCGGCATGCCCGGCCTGCGCATCGCGAACTCGCCCGCGCGGAAGGTCTTCGCGAGGGTGAGGTCGTGGAGCTCGCCCTCGACGAGGTAGACCTCCTCGACGTAGTCGTGCGTGATCACACCGGCGGCCGAGGTGTCCAGGCCGGGCGCCCAGCTGGCCAGCCGGGTCAGTATCTCCGGGTCCTCGGGGTCTCGGCTGAGCACGCGTTCGGTCACCCCGTGCTGCGCCGTCGGCCGCCACTCCCCCGTTCCGGCGGGGAAGAACTCGTACTCGGCTTTCATTCACCCGTTCCTTTCTGAGCGGTCACGTCGTGGCCGGGACGCTCGGTCAGCTCGTGGTGAGCCGGGCCAGCACCGAATCGAGCGCGGCGCGCACGGTATCCGGTACACCGTTCTCGCGTAGTTCGGCCTTCAGTTGTTCGTTGGTACCTCCCGGTGTCGTGTGTTTCTCGGTCATGGTGCGCAGCGCGTCCTCATGGCGCAGCAGGGATCGGCCGAGCTGCCCGAACACGTGCGCGAGATAGCTATGTGCCGCCTCATCGGAAAGGCCGTGCCCGGTCAGCCAGTCGGCGATGGTGCTCAGATAGTCCAGGTGCGCGGCAAACGTGGCCGAGGCGGCGCTGATCGCGGTCAGCGCCTCCTCGGTTTCCGGAACCACGATCCCGCCGACGCGGCCGTACAATTCCGCGGCAGCGCTCTCGTACGGATACAGCGCGGTCAGACTCTCCCCCTCGGCTGCCTGGGGCAGCGGGATCGAGCGCACCGTTCGGCCGGCGGGTGCGACCCACGCGCGCAGATCGTCCAGCGGGATCCCGGCGATCGCGCTGATCACCACATGGCCGGGACGGAACGTCAGCTCCGCGAGGACCTCCCGGGTGATCGGCGGACGTACCGCTAGCACGATCACCTCCGCGTTGTCGAGCACCTCCTGATTGCTCGCGCACACCCGTACCGTGCCGAACTCCTCGGCCAGTTCCCGTCCGATCCGGTGGTTGCGTGGGGACAGGAACACCGGTGGCGGGTCGGCGCGATTCAGTCCGCGCACGATCGCGGCGGTGATCTCGCCGGTGCCGATGAAGCCATACGTCTTTGCCATGCCCGTCATCATGCCCTGAACCACCGACAGCACGGCGGAGGGAAAGGCAGGTGCTCGGCCCACCGGCAGAGTGGAAGCACGCACGACCGGTTCCGGTGCGCCCGGGGTGCCCGTCTCATGTGCGGGGAAGGGCACTGGTCGGTGGTGGGGGTGTCCGGGAGCCGAGCTGACCCTCGTCGAGCGGGAATTCACCCTGGTCGGGGCACCGCGCAAGGTCATGGTGCCGCGATGCGCCACCGGCGCGCGTGTTCGTATTGATCGTAGATTTGTGCGTAGGCACCGCCGGCGTGGCGCAGTTCGCCGGGCGTCCCGGTTTCCTGGATCGTCCCGTGCCCCAGGGTGATCACTCGGTCCGCGGCGGCGAGCGTGGCCGGGGCGTGCGCGATGACCAGGACGGTACGTTGCGGGTCCGCGGCGAGTCCGGTGATGGCTTCGCTGATCGCCTTTTCGTTCTCCGGATCGAGGGCGGACGCGGCCTCGTCGATGAGGACGATCTGTGCCTGTTTGAGGAAGGCGCGTGCGATCGAGACGCGTTGGCGTTCCCCGCCCGAGAGCTGTGTCCCCGACTCGCCTACTTCGGTGGCCCAGCCGTTCGGTTGCCGCGCGATCACCTCATCCAGTCGGGCGGCCCGTGCGGCGGCCTCGAGTTCCGGCCGGGTGGCATCCGGTTTGGCGATCCGCACGTTTTCCTCGATGGTCGTGTCGAACAAGTAGACGTCCTGGAACACGATGGCGATGTGCTCGAGCAGGACGCTCGGGTCGTAGTCTCGGATGTCGATGTCTCCGATACGAATCTGTCCTGAACCGACATCGAAAAATCGGGCGACCAGCCGGGTGATGGTGGTCTTGCCTGAACCGGATGGGCCGACCAGTGCGGTCGTGGAGCCCTGCGGGCAGTGGAACGATACCCCGGAAAGCACCGGGGTGCGGGAATAGGCGAAGTGCACGTCCTGGAACTCGATCCCGGAATGTGCTACCGAGCGGACGGGTTCGGTGCTCCTCGGCAGGGGGTGTTGGTGCATGATGTCCTCGATCCTGCCGATCGCCACGTCGAGTGCCCCGAGCCCACCGACGAGCCCGGAGAGTGCGCCGAGCCGTTCCAGGTACCGGACGGCGAGCACGAGAACGGCGATGGTCTCGGCGATCTCCAACTTTCCGGAGAGCGAGAACCATGCCCCGAGCACGAGCACCACCGCGCTGCCGGCGACGACCGCGGCGGTGTACGACATGTCCGGTACGAGCAGGCGGTTGAGACCGCGCGCGTAGCGGCGGCGATGCTCGAGCAGAGCGTGCCGCATGTTCGCGGTCCCGGTGCAGGCCTCTCCTGCGGCCCGCAGCACCGGCTGGGCCTGGCCGAACTCGATCGTGCGGTTGACGATGTCCTCGGTCGCCGTCTCCATGTCGTCGACGACCGCCATGTTCGTGCGCTTGGCCAAACCGAGCAGCACAAGCGCGACCGGCGCGATGGCGAGCAGCACCAGAGCGAGCCGCCAGTCGAAGGCGAAGGTGACCCCGATGATCGTCGTGGGCACGAGTACGCAGTTGAGCACCGGGCCACCGACGACCACACAGATCGTGGCGAGCCCCGCAGCGCCACTCATGGCGCGCACGAACTCCGCCCTTCGCTGGGAATCGAACCAGCCGAGCGGCAGCGTGGTCACGTGGTGCATCAAGGCACGCCGCAGATGGATGCCGAGCTCGTTGCTCGCGGCGAAACCGGCAGGTGTGGCGACGACACTCAAGGCGAGGTGCGCCACGATGCCCACCGCGGCACCGATGAGCCAGGGCCGCGCCGCGGCGAAATCCGGTTCGGCACGGAGCAAGGCCCCGAGGATCGGAACGAGTGAACCAAGCAACAGCCCCTGCAGCACCGCGAGTACCGCCTCCAATAAGGCGAAACGTAGCAACAAGCGCGGCTGGGGCCACAATTGGAAGAGCCTGCGGATCATGCTGTTTCTCCACTCTGCTGGGCGCGCCACATCCGGGCGTAGAGCCCGCCGTGCCGCAGAAGTCCGCTGTGTGTTCCCCGCTCGACGAGCTGACCGTTGTCGAGCACCAGGATCTGACCGGCCGAGGTGATCGTCTGCAGACGGTGCGCGATGACGACCACCGTCTTACCCGCTATCAGTTCGGACATCGCGTCCTGCACGGCTGCTTCGTTGTCCGGATCGAGTGCCGCGGTAGCTTCGTCCAGCACCACGATGGGCGCGTTGGAGAGGATCGCGCGGGCTATCGTCAGTCGCTGCCGCTCACCGCCGGAAAGGTCGCCTCCCTCGAGGCCGAGCACGGTGTCGTAACCATGGGGCAGCCGCTCGATGACGTCGTGCACCTGCGCTGCTTTCGCGGCCTCACGAACCGCTTCCTCGCCGGCGCCGGGGCAGCCGATGCGGATGTTCTCGGCGACCGAATCGCGCAACAGTACGACATCCTGAAACACCAGGGACATCGATGAGAGCAGCGACCGGGTCGAGAGCGCGCGGATGTCGGTGTCACCGATCTTGATCCGCCCACCGGTGACGTCGTAGAACCGCGGCAACAGGCTCGCCAGCGTCGATTTTCCCGCGCCCGAGGGACCGACGATGGCGGTGACGGTCCCCGGCGCACAGGTGGCACTGATCTCGTCCAGCACGTTGTCCTCACCGGTGTAAGAGAACGAGACCCGATCGAACTCGATGCCGTGGTGAGCCGGGACACCCGGATCTTTCGGCTCCGGCAAGGGTTCGCGCTCGAGCAGTTCCTCGATTCGCCCCGCGGCCAGACGTGCTTGGCGCAGCGCGATCGTGCCATTGATCATCGGACGCAGCGAGGTGGGAAGACCGATACCGACGGTCAAGAACGGCAACAGCGCGAGTGCCGAGAGCGAACCGTCGGCCACGAAGATCGAGCCGATCGTCCCTACCACGGCAAGCACGGTCATCTCCGAACCGAGCGCCCGATTCAGCGCGCTGCTGTAGCGGCACTCGCCGATCCACACGCGGAAGGCTTCCGCCCTCTCGTGCAACGCGTGGGTGAAACGGTCGAGCAACCATCCTTCGGTGCCGCCGTAGGTCTTCGCGACGGTGATCCCATCGATGTACTCGACCGCCGAGGTACTGATCCGGTTCTCCGTGGCGACCAATCGGGCGGTGTGCCCGGGCATGGAGCGCATCGCGATCCGGTAGCAGCCGATCGCGACGAGCGGAACCGCGACCACGCACAACGCCATACGCCAGTCGACGATCGCGAGGTAGCAGAACCCCGCCGTCATCGCCGTACCCGCGCCCAGGATTTCACCGAGGGAGTGCGCGAAAAGGTTGTGCATCGCCTCCAGGTCGTCGGTCATCGCCTTGCTCACTTGACCGGAGCCGGACAAGCGGAACCAGCCGAGCGGCACCGCACCGAGCCTCTCGGCGATCCGTACTCGCAGGTGATAGAGCATCTTGGCGTCCGCGTGGTGGCCCACGTGCGAGGACAGCGACTCGGATACGAGCCGGAGCAGCCCGCCACCCACGCCGATGCCGACCCACGTCCACGCGGTCGCGGGGTCGGAGGCCGTCAGCACGGCCCGGGCGAGTTCGGCGATCGCCACATAGGGAAGCAATCCCGCTGCCGCGCCGAGAGCCGAGAAAACCGCGCAGGTGAGCAAGTGAGTATGGACCGGACGCAGCATCCGTGCCGCCGCGCTGAGCGGGATCAACGCGGGGCGCACCGCTTCAGTCATCGAAACCCTTCTCGATTAGGTTAGGTTAACCTAAATAGTGACTGCTAAAGTGGGCTTCATGTCAACGGTCCGCATCGGTGCTGCCGCCGCCCTCTACGACCTCGCCCCGTCCACCGTGCGCTGGTGGGAACGCCAAGGGGTGCTCGGTCAGCCGCCCCGGCACGGTGGTGTCCGGCGTTACCGGGAACGCGACCTGCGCCGGCTCGGCCTCGTCTACGTCTGCCATGTCACCGGGATGATGCCGCTCGACAAAACGGCGATCGTCGCCAGTGGCGATGCTGATCTCGCGACGTGGCGCCGAACCGTGCGGGAACAAGTCCGCGAGGTGGAGCGAGGGATCGACCGGATGCAAGCCGCTCGCAAGTATCTGTGCCACTTGCTCTCGTGCGAAGACGACGACATCACGGAATGTCGCTATCTCGACCGCGAGCTGACCGCGCACACGCCACGCGGACGCTTCCCGCATACCGACCTGTGCACGGCCGCGGGCATCGGCCACCGTGACGAAAGCTCAGCATGTTGTGATGAAAACCGGTGCGGGGACTGCCGGGGACCGCTGACCCAGACGGGCCGAGGACGGCCCCGCAAGTACTGCTCCCGCTCCTGCCAACAACGCGCTTACCGGACCAGAACGGAGCCGGTTCCACGGCCATGAAAGGTTATTTCAGAATGAGTCGTCGAATCCGTGGAGCCAGGAGAAACCCCGGTCATGCGCAGGCTGATGACAAACGGTGCGGCGCCGTCGAACCGACGGTCGCCGCGGTATCGGGCCCGCGATAGCGTCAGGTGGGTTGTTCCTCCCGCCAGTCGGGGCAGATCGCGCGCAGCATAGTGCGGAATTTCGCGTTCGTCTCGGCGAGCTCGGCCTCCGGATCGGAGTCGGCTACGATACCGCCGCCCGCGTGGAGCCGGATCCGTGAACCGGTCACCTCCGCGCTGCGGATACCGATCGCCCATTCTCCGTCGCCGTTCTCCGCGCACCAGCCGACGATCCCGGCGTAGTGTCCGCGGTCGAACGGTTCGGTCTCGGCCAGTACGGTGCGCGCCTGTTCGCGCGGGCTGCCGCAGACGGCGGGCGTCGGGTGCAGCGCGGCGGCCAGGTGCAATGAACTCGCTTCCCGATCACGCAGTGTCCCGGTGATTTCGGTGCCGAGATGCCACATGTCGGGGGTGGCGAACAGCTCGGGCCGCGCGGGCACGTCCAGGCGCGCGCAGTACGGCGACAGGATTTCGGCGATAGCTTCCACGACGAAGGCGTGTTCGGCGGAGTCCTTCGCCGATTTCCGGAGCAGTTCGGCGTTCTCCCTGTCGCGCACCGGATCGGGATCACGCGGTGCGGAACCCGCGAGCGGATGCGAACGTGCCCGGGCGCCGCGGCGTTCGAGCAGCAGCTCCGGGCTGGCACCGAGAAACTGTCCTCCCGCTCGGACCGGAACCGCGAACACATAACCGTATGCGTTGTTGCGCAACAGGTTCGCCACGATTCCCGCCGTGTCGAGGTCTGTGCCGAACTCCAGCTCCAATGCTCTGGCCAGCACCGCCTTGTGCAGTTCACCCGCGCGGACCCGGGCGACGATATCGGCGACCGCCTTGCGGTGCGCCGCCGCATCGGGCAGCGAGTGGGTCCACAGCGGCGAGCCCGCGTGGTAAGTGGTGCCCGTGTCCGCCGGCCGCGCGCCGTGGCGCACCGATTCGGGGTGGATGAGCGTGGCCGGTCCGGAGTACGCCACGGCACCGATCGCGAACGGGGCTCCGGCGAGGACCTCGGCAAGCGCACCGATATCGGGTGCGCTCACCGGTTCACCCCCGCGCGCGGTGATCGAGTGATTCGGCCCCGCGAACAGGATGTCGGCGTTCACTTGAGCGCACCGCCGATGTCCTCGAGGATCCTGGTGCAAGCCAGCACACCGCCCGCACTGGTCCACGCCGAGCCGTCGACCGGGACAACGTGATGTGCGGCGACCGCGTGCAGCCGGTCGAATCCCGGCACCGCACTCGCCTGGCGCAGCGCTTTCTGGCTGGCGCCGACATCCCCGGTGGTCTTCTTCGCGTTCGCTCCCTGCCGACCACCACCTCCGAGGGCGCCGAAGAAGATCCAGTCGGCGTCGAGCTGGTCCAGGTTCTCCAGGCTGACCGGAACACTGTGCCCCGGTCCGTCCTTGTCCTGCGCGGGCGGCCTGCGCAGCCCGAGCTCGCTGACGATGCGCCCGGCCGGCTGTTCGCGCAGGATCAGCTGTGGCCCCTTGCCGGTCCAGCGCACGATGGTGACGCTGGAACCGCCGTTGTTCCCGAGTCCGCCCTTGGTCGCGGCGAGCCCGCGGTCGAAGTCGGCGAGCACCGTGCGCGCCCGGCCGGCCTTGTTCAGTGCCTCGGCTTCCATGGTGAACGCCTGGCGCCAGTCCGCTCCCGCCTCGCGCACGTAGGCCAGTGGCGCGATGGCGCGCAGCTTGTCCAGTACCGCGGTGTCCTTCAAGGCGGTGCCATCGGTGAGGATCAGGTCCGGACGGGCCTCGGTGATCTTCTCCAGTGATGGGCTGGCCAACGCTCCCACCAGTGGGATTCCCTTGGCGCGCTCGGCGAGGTACGCGGGGACGCCCGGCTGTCCTCGACCACCGGAAGTCGCGACCGGGCGCACTCCGAGGGCGAGGGCCCCGTCGAGGGTGGATTCGCTGAGCGTGACCACCCTCGACGGTCGACTCGGCACCGTCACCCGCTTCCCTGTGGCATCGGTGAGCTGGTGTCCCGGACCGGAGGGAGTGTCCGGGCTCGTGCCACACCCTGCCGTCAGCAGCACGACGAGGCAGGTGAATACGGCCGCGATGACGGTGCGATGGCTCACGGCGCGGACACCTTCGTCACCGTGTTGGCGCCGCCCTCGTAGCCGCCCGCGCTGACCCACACCTCATGCGTATTGGTGTTCACCGCAGCGGAAATGGGGTTCTTGCCGATCTTGGCGACGTTCCCGGTCTTCTTGCCGCTTGTCGCGTCGAGCACGGCGAGGTTCGATCCGCCGTAGTTGGTGACGTAGACCTTGCCCGCGTCCTCGTCGACCCCGAGCCCGAGCGGCTTGCTCCCGGTGCGCGCCGGTGCTCCGACCGGCTTCCCGGTCGCGGTGTCGATCGTCTCGACCGTGCCGAAGCCCTGCAGCGTCACGAAGGCCCGCTTGGTTTTCGGGTCGATGGCCACATTGGTCGGGTTGGAGCCGTCCCCGGTGCTGATCTTGTTCAGCACCTTGCCGGTGGACAGATCGAGCACCGCGACGGTGCCGTCGTTCCAGCTGGTCGTGTACAGCTTGTCCCCGTCGAGTGCGATTCCCGCGGTGGTCTTGCCCCCGGTCACCAGCCTGCGCACGAGTTTGTTGGTGTGCGTGTCGTATTCGGCGACCGTGCCGGTGTCGTTGTACGGCTCGGAGACGTAGAACCTGCCGCGTTCGGCGTCCACGCGGATCTCGCGGGCTCCGTCCGGCGCGGGCAGAGTCGCCTTGACCTTGCCGGTATCCGCGTCGACCACCTGCACGGCCTCGTCCAGCGCGGCCGAGGTGTACAGGGTGTGGCTCGCGGGATCGAGCGCCAGGCCCATCGGCCGTTTCGGGAGCACGAACTGAGACTTCTGTTTCCCGGTGGCACCGTCATAGGCGTACACGCTGGAGTTGCCCGAGCTGGCCACGTACACGGTGTTCGTGTCCGGATCCACCGCGTCCTGGTATACGCCGACATCGCCGACCTTGGCCGGGGTTCCCGCCTCGAGTCCGTCGCCGTTCGGGGAGAGCTTGGTCAGGGTGTCCGAGCCACCGATGTTGCCGCCCGCGCTCACCCACACCTCATGTGTATTGGTGTTCGCCGCGATTCCGAGCGGGGCCTGGCCGATTCCGCGCACGGTGGAACGTTTGGTTCCCGTGCTGGTGTCCACAACGGACACCGAGTTTCCCTTGAAATTCGTGACATAGGCGTGGCCTGCCTCGCTGTCCACCGTGACACCGAGCGCGCTCTTCCCGGTGCGAACCGGGGCGCCGAGCGGCTTCCAGCCCGCGGTGTCGATCGTCTCCACCGAACCGAAGCCCTGCAGAGTGACGAACAGGTTCCCGGTCTTCGGATCGTAGTCGAGATTGGTCGGATCCGAACCCGCTCCAGTGGCGAGCTTCTTGCTGACCTTCCCACTGGCCAGGTCGATCGCGGAGACGTCCCCGCTCCCGACGTTCGCCGTGTACACGGTCCCGTGTTCGCTGTCGATCGCCAGCCCGGCCGGGGTTTCCGCCTCCGGGTTCAGCGACCGCAGCAGGGTGTTCTTCGCCCCGTCGTACTCGGCGATCGTGCCGGATTTCGGCTCGCTGACATAGAACCGGTTGTGTTCGGAGTCCACCCGGACCTCGCGGTTGGCTTCCGAAGGCGTGGCGATCCGCGCTTTCTGCTTGCCGGTCTTGGCATCGAGGGCGTACACGGCCGCTTCACCGATCGAGGTGAAGTACAGCGTCCCGGTCTTGGCGTTCAACGCGAGTCCGGCCGGTTTATGGCCGCGTACGTCGAACTGTTCCTTCTGTTTTCCGGTCGCCCCGTCATAGGTGTAGATGGACTGGTTACCGCTCGCCGCGACGTAGACCGTGTTCGTGGCCGGGTCCACCACGTTCTGGAACACCCGCACTCCGCCGACCGGTACCGGTGTGCCCGCGGCCTGCTGTCCCGTGGAGCCGTTTTGCCCGGCGTTCGCGCTCAGCGGCGTGGCGAGCAGCAACACGGCCAGTGCGGACACCCCCAGTCTGCCGATTCTCCGTGCTGTGGTTCGGTTTTCTCGCATGTGTCGAGTACCTTTCGTGAGACTGAAATTAGGCTAGCCTTACCTAATTAATAAGTAAAGCGGTGTCGATCACGTGTCCAAGAATTCGGCGATCGCCGAGCCGATCCGGTCCAGGTTCTCCGCCCGGATCAGCTCCGGATGCGTGCAGTCGAACCGGTGCCGCCGCAACTCTCCGCCGATATGCGGCAGCCACCCGCTGCTGTCCAGCCATTGTTCGGCGCGCGGGGCGCCCGCCTCGAAGAACAACAGGTCCCCGGCGAACCGGCGATGCCGATGCTCGCGCATCCGCCGCGCGTTGTTGACCACGATGCCCAGCATCGCGGCGCGCGTGGCTTCCGGAAGGGTGGCCAGGGCGCTGCCCTCCGTGCGCAACAGTTCCACCGCGGTGTCCCGGTCGATTCCCGGCTCTGCGTCCGTGCCCGCCATGAACAACAGCGCACGAGCGGCATCCGACTCATCGGGTTCGGGCAGGTCCTGCCATTGCTCGCTCGGGTAGGCATCGAGCATGGCGAGCAGGCCCACCTCGGCACCCCGTTCGGTGAGCTCGCAGGCCATGGCGTGCGCGATCACCCCGCCGACCGACCATCCGGCAAGCAGATACCGGCCGTGCTCCGGTGTGGCGATCGCGTCCACGTACGCGGCCGCCATTTCCTCGATGCTTTCCGCTGGTGGTGTCCGGCCGTCGAGTCCGCGCGACTGCAACGCGTACACCGGTTGTTCGGCGGGCAGGCTGCGCAGCAGTCCCGCATAACACCAGCCGAGCCCGCCCGCCGGGTGCACGCAATACAGTGGTGGACGATTCCCCTTGGCCCGCAAGGGAAAAAGAGTGCCGAGCGGATCGTTGCGCGTGTCCCCCGCCAGGCGTTCGGCCAGCCCGGCGACCGTGGGCGCGGCGAACAGGTCCCCGATGCCGAGGTCCGCGTTGAACAGTTCCCGTAATCGTGCGACCACCCGTGCGGCATGCAGCGAATGCCCGCCGAGTTCGAAGAAGCCGTCTTCGGTTCCGACCCGCTCGAGTTCGAGCACCTCGGCGAACGCGGCGGCGATCAGTTCCTGCGCCGGATCGGTGGCCACCGCCCTCCCGGCCACCGGTGCCACAGGGTCCGGTAGGGCCGCGCGGTCCAGCTTTCCATTGTGAGTCACCGGGAAGCGGGGCAGTACCGTGATCATGTCCGGCAGCTGGCGCGCCGGCAGGGTGGCGTGGAGTGCGGTGCGCAGCCGCTCACCATCGAGCTCGATACCGGGCATCGGCACCGCGTAGCCACACAACCGGTCGGCACGGGCCAGCACGGCCGCGGTCGCGACTCCGGGCAACGCGGTCAGCGCGGCCTCGGTCTCGCCCGGTTCCACCCGCATCCCCCGGATCTTGACCTGATCGTCGCCGCGGCCGAGGTACTCGATCGCCCCATCGGTGCGGCGCAGCGCGAGGTCCCCGGTACGGTACATCCGGGAACCCGGAACGCCGAAGGGGTCGGCGTGGAACCGTTGTGCGGTCAGCGTGGCGCGGTCGTGGTAGCCACGCGCGAGCTGCGCCCCGGCCAGATAGAGCTCACCGGGGACCCCGTCCGGGCACAACCGCAGCCCGGTGTCGAGCACATAGCAGCGATTGCCCGGCATCGGCACTCCGATGGGCACCGAGCGGGCGGTGCCCGGTTCCTCGTGCCATGCGGTGACATCCACCGCGGCCTCGGTCGGACCGTATAGATTGTGCGGGGCGGTCCCGAGCACCTTGAGGCAGTCCGCGGCCAGCGAACCGGAAAGCGCTTCACCCGAACAGATCACCCGCTCGGGGGCGCAGTCCGGTCCGGCGTCGAGGAACACCCGCAGCATCGAGGGGACGAAGTGCACGGTGCCGATGTGTTCTCGCGCGATCAGCCGGGCCAGGTAACCGGGATCGCGGTGCCCACCGGGCTCGGCGAAAACCACACTCGCTCCCTGACACAGCGGCCAGAAGAACTCCCACACCGAGACGTCGAAACCGGCGGGGGTCTTCTGCAACACCCGCTCCCGTGGCCGCAGCGCGAACCGCTCCTGCATCCAGCGCAGCCGGTGCACGATCGCGCGATGGCTGACCACGACACCCTTGGGCTTCCCGGTCGATCCGGAGGTGTAGAGCAGATAGGCCGGATCCTCCGGCCGGGGCCTGCGTGGTCGCACCGCGAGATCCCCGGCCTCGGCGGAATACAGCACCTGCACCGGGGCGGCGTCGGCGAGCATCAGCTCCACGCGTTCGCGGGGTAGGTCCTCCTCGACCGGCAGATACGCGGCCCCGGCTTTGAGGATGCCCAGCAGACCGGCGAGCAATTCGATCCCGCGCGGGATCCCGATCGCCACCACGGTTCCCGGGCCCGCGCCCCGCGCGGCGAGCGCCTCGGCCAGCCGTCCGGCGCGTTCGTGCAGCTCACGGTAGGTGCACTCGTGCCCGGAAGCCCGCACCGCGATGTGGTCGGGGAAACGCTTCGCCGCCGCATCGAGCAGATCGAGCAAGGTGTGCTCGCTCGGTACGCGGTCCGGCCCACAGGAGGCCGCCAGTGCGGCGGTGCGTTCGCGGGCGCGCAGTACCGGATACCGCGCCACCGGGCGGTCCGGGTCCGCGGCGACCGTCTCGATCAGTGCGGTGAGCCGGTCCAGGTGGGCGCGCGCCACCTCCGGTGGGTAGAGCTGCGGGTTCACATCGATATCGATGCCGAGCTCGGTTCCCCCGCTGGTGAAGATGATCTCCAGATCGTCGACCGGTCCCGCCGCGAGATAGTGCACGTGCGCGGTGCAGTCACCGAAGGGCATCGACTTCTCGAACGGTTTCAGGTTGACCTGCGGGCCGAACAATCGCCCGGTGAGCATGCCGAGATCCCGGCGTAATTGCTCTCCCCGATACCACTGGTGTGCGCTGACCTCGGCCATGGCCGCGGCGACCCGCTCGGCGAGCGCACGCATCGTCGCCCCCGGCTCGACCCGCACCCGCAGCGGAAGCACGTTCACCGCGGTGGTCGGCACCAGCCGGGTGGACCGGCCGAGCCGGTTCATCATCGGCAGCCCGAGTACCACCTCGCGCGTCCCGGTCAGCGCGGATGTGTAGAGCGCGGTACACGCGACAAGCAGCGCGCCCCGCTCGGGACCGAGTTCGGTGAGCCGTCGCCCGGAGCCGACCGTGGCGCTGTGCCGCTCGAACCGGCGGGCAGTGCGAGCGCTGGTCTCGGTCAGCCCGGTGATCGGGAGTGCATCGCCGATGGCCTGCCGCCAGAATCGTGCGTCCTCGGTGTAGCGGGGGCTCGACCGGTACCGTGCCTCGTCCTCGAGTACCGCGTGCAGTGATCGGAACGGATGGGGCTTCGGCTCCGTTCCGGCAAGCAGGGCTGCGTAGCGCTCGGCCACCCGCCGCTGCACGAGCGCGAACCCGTAGCCGTCCACGAGCAGGTGATGAATCCGTTGGTACCACAGGGTTTCACCGGAATCAGTGCGCACAAGGGCGAACCGGAAAAGCGGTGGTTCCAGTACGTCGACCGGTGCGGCGAGGTCCGCCCGCATCCAGGCGAGCGCGGCCGCGGTGTCGGTGACCCGGATCCGGTCCAGCGCCCATTCCGGGGCCTGCTCCAGTCGCTGCCACGGCCTGCCTTCGGTCACCCCGAACCGCGCGTGCAGCGCCTCGGCCTCGGCGATCGTGGCCCGCAGCGCCCGCTCGAAAACCGATTCACGCAGCGGCCCGGTCAGTGCGAGGTACTGCGCGCAGTTGAAGACCGGGTTGCCCTCGTCGAGCGCGGCACTGAACCAGATCCCGGACTGCGCCTCGGTCAGCGGCAACCGAACTTCGCTCATCGTCCTAGACCAGTTTCCGCTGCCATGCGGCGATCGTGGGATCCTCCGTCAGTTCCACGAACCCGATATCGGCGCCATCGGCCCGCCAGCGTTCGACCAGGCTCATCAACCGGATCGAGTCCAGGCCGAGCTCGAGCAGATCATCGGTGTCCCCGACCTCTTCGGTTCCGAGACCGAGCGTGTCGAGCACCTGTGCGCGCAGCTGTTCCGCGGACAACGCCATCCGTGATCACCGCCCGCTCAGGCACAGCGCGAAGGCATCCAGCGCGGCCCCGGTGCGCACCGCGACCCCGCAGCGCCGGGCCACATAACCGACCGCCATCCGGTGTTCCTCCGCGGAGAAGTCGGCCACCGCATCGGCAACCAGAAACGGCTGCACATCGGACATATAGGCTTCGCAGGCGGTCATCATGCAGCCGAGATGCGCGTACACACCGGTGACGATCAGCTGATCGCGCCCCTCCATGGTGAGCCATTCGCGCAGGGCGGTGCGCTGGAAGGCGCTGTAACGCCACTTGGTGAGTATCCGGTCGCCCGCCCGGGGCGTCAGCTCCTCGATGATGTCGCGGTGCTCGGGAATCCCACGCATCCCGGTTCCCCAGAAATCGGTCTGTATGCCGCGATCCTCCGGCTCCTGATCACCCGGCTGGGCCGAATAGTACACCGGGATTCCCCGTTCCCGGGCCCGTGCGCACAAGCGCGCGATGTTCGGCACCACGGTGCGCAGCGGTTCGGCACCCTGCTCATAGGCGCCGAGGAAGTAGCGCTGCATATCGTGCACCAGCAGCGCGCAGCGATCCGGTTCGATCCGCCACGGCACTCTCGCCTCCGGTAGTTCGCTCGGCGGTTCGTAGCTCGCGATCCTGGGCAGCGACATTCAGTTCCCCTTCGTGTTCTCGAATTCGATGGCGATCAGCCTGCGGAGCTCGGCCTTGCTGATCTTGCCGACCCCGGTGTGCGGGAATCGTTCGACGACCTCGATCCGGTCCGGGAGCTTGTACCCGGCAAGCGCACGATCACGCAGGTGACCGCGCAGCTCGAGCGGGCGCGGCCATTCGGCTCCGGCGCGGGGCAGCACGAACGCCATACTGCGCTCGCCGAGATGTTCGTCCGGTATCCCGATCACCGCCGCGTCCAGCACGGCCGGATGCGCGAGCAGGTGCGACTCCACCTCGTCGGGGGCGATCTTCTCGCCGCCGCGGTTGATCTGCTCCTTGCTGCGCCCGACGACGACAAGCGAACCGTCCGGCGCACGGCGCACCAGGTCCCCGGTCCGGTAGAAGCCGTCCGCGGTGAACGCCGTCGCATTGTGCGCATCGGCGCGGTAATAGCCCCGGATGGTGTACGGGCCCCTGGTGAGCAGGTGCCCGCTCTCCCCAGCACCGACCGGGCGGTCATCGGCGTCCACGATGCGGATCTCGTCGTCCGGAGATATCGGTTTTCCTTGCGTGGTCACGATGGTCTCTTCCGGATCGGTGAGACTTGTGTAGTTCACCAACCCCTCGGCCATCCCGAACACCTGTTGCAGCGTGGCGCCGAGTTCGGGGCGGATCCGCCTGGCGAGTACCTCGCTGAACTTCGCACCGCCGACCTGGAGCACGCGCAGCGAGGACAGATCGCGCGTGCTGTTCGGCAGCGCCTGCAGCCACACCTGGGCCAGCGGCGGAACGGCGGCGGTGATCGTGACGCGCTCGGCTTCGATCAGCGCGAAAACCGTTTCCGGCGCGGGATTCTCCGCGAGCACCACGGTCGCCCCCGCACAGAGGGCACCGAGTGATCCCGGAGAGCTGAGCGGGAAATTGTGCGCGGCAGGCAGGGCGATCAGCATCACCGAGTCGGCATCGATCCCGCACCGTGGCACGCTGGCCCGCACACTGTAGAGGTAGTCGTCATGAGTGCGCGGGATCAGTTTGGGCACCCCGGTGCTTCCCCCGGAAAGCTGCAGGAAGGCGACATCGCCGGCATACGGGGGGTCCGGTTCGCTCACCGGTGCCGTGCGCAGCCGCTCGAACGCGGTGAACGGGCCGGGATCGCCGACCACGAACACCTGCGGACGCGGGTCGAGCGATTCCGCGAGGGCGACGTAGTCGAACCGCTCGTGTTCCGCGGCGATCACATAGCCGGCGGCCCGAGTGAACTCGCAGAAGTACTGGATCTCCGCGCGCCGGTGTGCGGGCAGCGCGAACACCGGCAGCGCCCCGAGGTGGAAGAGTGCGAACACCGTCTCGAAGAACTCCACGATGTTCGGCAGCTGGACGACGACCCGGTCCCCGCGCCCGATCCCGTGCGCGCGGAACCCGTCCGCGACCGCACGCGCCGCATCGCGCAGTTCGGCGTAGCTGCACCGCCTGTTCCGGTCCACCACGGCGGTGTTGTCCGGGTGGCGCCGGGCACTGTCCTCGAGCATCTGCGCGAAAGTGACGCCCCGCCAGTATCCGGCCTCCCGGTACCGGTGCGCGAATTCCTGGGGCCAGCCTGGGAAATCGCTCATCGCAGCGAGGCACCCCCATCGACGTACAGCTCCTGCATGGTGATGTGCCCCGCTCCCGGGGAGACCAGAAACCGCACGGCCTCGGCGACATCCCGCGCGGCGGCCAGCTTGCCGAGCGGGATGCCCGGTTTGAACGTGGCACCGTCACCTGCGATCAACCGCGCCGGATCGTGCCCGGGCATCGCACGCAGCATCGGGGTGTCCGTGGAACCGGGAGCGACGATATTGCACCGGATTCCGTACTCGGCCAGTTCGAGCCCGAGCGATTTGGTGAACATCGTGGCAGCGGCCTTCGAGGCGGCGTAGCCCGCCATCCCCGCACGTGGCACCCCGCCGGCGTTCGAGCTCACCGTGGTGATCACGCCGTCACCCCGCTCGCGCATCCCGCGCGCCACCGCGATGCTGAGCGCATACACCGCGGTGGTGTTCACCGCGAACATCGCCTGCCATCCGGCGACGTCCAGCTCGGTCGCCGCTCCGGTGTGCAGCACACCGGCCACGTTCACCAGTACCGAGACCGGCCCCCGTTCGGCCTCCACCCGCTGCACGAGTCCGGGAATATTCGCGGTGTCCGCGAGATCGAAGGGATAGGCCACCGCGCCCGGCACCTCACCGAGCGCGGTGGCCAACCGGCGCGCATCCCGGTCGACACCGGCGACCAGGAAACCGTCCTCGGCCAGTACCCGCGCCACCGCGGCACCGATTCCCTGAGCGGCACCGGTCACAAGGGCTGTCACAGATCCTCCAACCAATAAGGTAAGGCTTACCTTAACATCATCGAAGCGCTGCGTCAGCGACCGTTTTCCTTGCCACACAAGGAACTACTCAGCCCGCTCGACCGGTCGCATTCAGTAGCGCATCCGGTCGTCTTCCGGGGAGAGAATGATGATTCCGCGGCATTTCCGACAGATGCGTCGGGTAAATCGGAAAAGCATTTCGCTATCCGTAGGGCGGATCGACGGCGGTGGCCCGCGTTGTCGAGCACCTGTGGGCTCGTCCGGCCCCCGGCAGGTGGTCGGCGAGCGTCGTCGTCAGCTCGGTGTGGTCGCTGATCCGCTGGACCGGACAACCCGGCCCCGCCGCGATCCGGGCGACGCTCACCTCGGAGAACGACGCCCACGGCTGTTTGCCCTGACCGGATTGTTCGGCGAGCCGGTCCATGATGGCGTAGCCGCCGTCGGACAGCACCACGAACAGTGCCCCGATATGGTAGGGGACTGCGCTCCACAGGCCTTGGATGCCATAGAGCGAAGACCCGTCACCGAGTATGGTGACGATGGGACGTACTGGCCCGCTGCCTGGCCGACAACCTCGACGACCCCGGCGGGGCGCTCCAGCGTTACGAGGAACTGCGCATTCCGCGCACCACCCGGCTCCAGACCGTCAGCCGCGGCCGCTCCCGGATCAACCACCTTCCCGACGGCCCGCAACAGCGGGCTCGCGACGCCGCGTTCGCCGAGGAAGACCCGCTGGTCGCGAATGGCTGGATCTACGAATACGACCCCGACGACCTGCAACCTGCCGAGAACCGACAGTGACGGGCGCGCCGTCAAGCCGGTTGTGGATCAACAACCCTCGCCCCGATCGGATGGCGGAAGCCGTGCGCCCGACTGGTTCTCATGGTGTCATGTCTTGTCCGGAGATTCGCGTCCTGGACGAAGCTGAGAGGTGGAGACCATGGGTGTGCTGGAGCGCTTCGCGGTGTTGAGTTCACCGGATCTCGACGAGTTCCGTCATTCGGTGTCCCAGTTCCTCACGCCGCACCGACTCACCCCGCTCGCCCCGAGCCGGTCCGGAGTGCGCACTGATCTGTCGAAGGTTTCGGTGGGTCCGGTGTCGCTGGTGTACTGCCGCAACCGCGGCACCGAGCTCGGGGTCCAGTTGATCGACCGGGTGGATTACTACGACATCAACCTCGCCCTGCACGGGCGGAACCGGGTCTCTTTCGGCAGGGAGGAAGTGGTCGTCGATCAGACGCGGGCGGCAGTCATCTCACCTCGCACGCGAGTGGACATGCTGCTCAGTGATGATTACCGGCAGCTGCATGTGCGCGTCGAGCGGCAAGCGCTGACCGAACACCTGGAGACGCTGCTCGGCCGCCCGGCTCCGGCTGTTGTCCGCTTCGCTCCCGAGATGGATCTCGGTGGCGGCGCCGCCGGGTCGTGGGTGCGGACGGTCCGCTCGCTGCTGCGGGAGCTCGATCACCCGGGGAGCCTTGCCGAGCGCTCCCTCGGCGCGAGTCCGTGGGCGGACCTGCTGATGACAGGTTTACTGCTCGCTCAACCCAACAATTACTCGCCGCAGCTGGAACGCGTCGCCGCGGCACTGCCTCGACCGACGCCGATGCGGCGGGCGATGGAATTGATCGAGGACGATCCGGCCGGCGAGCTGAGCGTCGAACAGCTGGCCCGCGCAGTACGCACGACGCCACGCTCGTTGCAGCGGTATTTCCGTTCAGGGCTGGGCACGTCGCCCCACGAATACGTGCAACAGGTGCGATTGGCACGTGCGCACGAGGAGCTGCTCGCCGCCGAGCCTGGCAGCGTCACGGTGACCGAGGTGGCGCTGCGCTGGGGATTCACGCACGTGCCGCGTTTCGCGGGTCTGTACCGGAGGCGCTACGGGACGAACCCGTCGCGGACGCTTCGCGACGCGTCCTGACGTACCGACCGATGTCGCATTCCGGATCGTCTTGTCGCGCAACGGATCGCGACTCGTCCAGCGGGTTCATAGAGTCCACTCACCGAGCGCGAAGGAGCGTGGTGCGAAATGGACTTCGACGTAGTGGTCGTCGGATACGGGCCGACCGGACTGGTGCTGGCTTCGGCGCTGGGCAAGGCCGGGCACCGGGTGGCGGTCTTCGAGCGGTGGCCCGCGTTGTACGGGCTGCCGAGGCTGACCCACATCGACGGTGAGACCGCGCGGATCATCCAGTCCACCGGCGATGTCGACCAGGCATTGCGCGAAGCCTCGGCAGCGGAGGCCTACGAGTGGCGCAACGGCGCCGGCGAACTGCTGCTGACCGTCGACTGGTCCGGACAGTCGAGCGGGTACGCAGCGCACTACACGATGTACCAGCCGCACATCGAGGACGCGATCGACCAGCGGGTCCGCCGCTGCCCGAACGTCCAGGTCGACCAGGGGACCGGGGTGGTTGCCCTCGACCAGGATGCCGACGGTGTCCGGCTGGTCGTCCGGCCATGGCGGCGCGACCGGGACGATCAGTGGTCAGCGGGAGCCGAGGACCGGACGGTCACCGCGCGGTACGTCGTCGGCGCGGACGGTGCGAACAGCTTCGTCCGCACCGCGCTGGGCATCGAGCAGGTCGATCTGGGGGTCGAGGACTGCTGGCTCAACGTCGACACCGAATGCGTGCATCCGCTGGGGCAGGAGTTCCAGGTGAGCCGCCAGTTCTGCGACCCGGAACAGCCGAACATGTTCATGCCCATCGGCAAGTTCCGGCAGCGCTTCGAGGTCAGTGTTCGCCCAGGTGACGATCCTGGTGAGATGGAAACCGCCGACTGGGCGTGGCGCTGGCTGCGGCAACGCCACGGCCTGGGCCCGGAAGATCTCCGCATTCTCCGCCAGATCGTCTACACCTTCTCCGCGCGGACGGCGCTCAGCTGGCGGCGCGGCCGTGTGCTGCTCGCCGGGGACGCCGCGCACACCATGCCCCCGTACATGGGGCAGGGCGCCTGCTCTGGCATGCGTGACAGCATTACGTTGAGTTGGAAGCTCGATCTGGTGTTGCGCGGATTCGCCGACGAGACATTGCTGGACACATACGAGGCCGAGCGGCGTCCGCACGTCGAGGTCGTGCAGCAGTGCGCGATCGAACTCGGCAAGATCGCGAACCTCAAGGACCGCGAGGCCGCCGCCATACGCGACGCCGCGTTCCGCCGTGGAGAGGTACCGCCGATGCCCCCGTTCCCGACGATCAGCGGCGGGGTGGTGCATCACGCGCCCGACGGCGAACTGTCGCCGCTGGCCGGAACCCTTGCCCCGCAAGGTGTCGTCGGCTCGGGCACCGTCAGCGGCCGGTTCGACGATGTCGTCGGCGGCGGCTTCAATCTGGTCAGCGCACGCGATGTGCGAGCGCGGCTCAGCGGCGAACAACAAGAGTTGCTCACCGCGCTCGACATGTCCGTCGCGACGCTGACTCCGGGGACACCGGACAGCGTGGAAGACGTGGAAGGCACGTATGCCCGGTATTTCGCCGACACCGCCGCGGATACCTTCATCTCGCGGCCGGATTTCCACCTGTACTGGGCCGGTAAAGCCGAGGACGCGCCCGCGGCGCTGGACGCGTTGCGCATCCCACTGTGCCGGACCGGCGCCCAGACCGCAGTCGCTACGGGAGCTGACACATGACCGAAACCCGCCTCCCGGGCGTCGCCCCGATCGAAGCGCTGTGGCGCGCCATGCCGGTGACGCGAATGCTGGACAACGGTGTCGACTACGCGGATGTGCTTACCATGCAGCGGCGCACGGCGGAGGGCGTCGCGTGGGACGAGGCCGCCGAGGAACTTGCCACGACGCAGCTGGAGCGTGCCCGCTCCGCGGAGCGCCACGGGCACGTGGCGACGGCGATCGCGGCCCATCGAGCGGCGGCCGCGGACCTTTTGTTCGCGCAGATGGCGTTCAACTTCGACGACGCGCGTAAGCGCGCGTTGTACGAGGCGTTCGCCGAGGCGGTCGGGAATGCCGCGGCCCTGGCCGATCCACCGTGGCAGCGTGAGGAGATCCCGTTCGGTCACGGCCGGATGAACGGCTGGCTGCTGCGACCGGCCACCGAACCGATCGGCGCGGTGGTGGTGTTCGGCGGGCAGAGCGGCTGGGGAGCCGCGTATCTGCCACAGGCCGACGCGCTGCTACGGCGCGGCATGGCGGTCCTGCTCGCCGAAGGACCAGGACAGGGGGAGACCAGAATGTGCCACGAGATCCTGCTGGACGTGGACGTGCGCGCCGCCTATTCGGCGTTTGTCGACCGGGCGCTCGCGGTGGCGCCGAAGGCCGGATTGTGGGGAAACAGCCTCGGCGGGCTCTATGCCGCGACCACCGCGGCCGCGGATCGCCGAGTGTCGGCGGTGTGTGTCAACTCCGCTCCCGCCCAGCCCCGGCTCCTGCAGTTCCGCACATTCGCCGAACAGGCCGCGGCCATGCTGGGCACCAGCGAGCCGGACGCGATCCAGGACAATTTCGACCGCATCGCCTTCCGCCCCGGCGCCGACCGGATCCACTGCCCGTTGCTGGTACTGCACGGCGAAGCGGACCCGATCGTGCGCGCGGAGGAGCAGCAACCCTTCCTCGACGCCGCGCGCGACGCCACGCTGCGGGTGTGGGACGACGGAGAACACACGATCTACAACCACGCGCAGGAGCGCACCGCCTATGTGGCGGACTGGTTCGCTGACCAGTTCGCCGGAGCGCGAGTGCCAGGCTCGGCGCAGTCTCCGGAACCGAATTCAGCCGAGGTGATGTGATGCGGTTCGTCCATGCCACGCTCCCGCAGCGGGTCCGGTTCGCTTCGGGCGCCGCGGCGGCCGGTGTGCGGGCGGAAGCGGAACTACTCGACGCCCGGCAGGTGATGGTGATCGCCGCCGAGGCCGAGCGGACGCTCGCCGACGAAGTGTCGGCCGATCTGCCCGTGGTATCGCGGCACCACGAAGTACTGATGCACGTTCCGATCGAGGCGGCCGAACGAGCCCGCGCTGCCGCCGTGGCGCATCAGGCCGACTCGATCGTGTCGGTCGGCGGCGGCTCGGCAACCGGGCTGGCCAAGGCGGTCGCCCTGACGACCGGGCTGCCGATCATCGCCGTGCCCACGACGTACGCCGGTTCCGAGGCGACCGACGTCTGGGGTCTGACCGAGAACGCCGTGAAGACCACCGGACGCGACCCGCGCGTGCTGCCCGCCGCGATCGTCTACGACGCGTCCCTGACGCTCACCCTGCCGGTGAAGATGAGCGTGGCGTCCGGGCTGAACGCACTCGCGCACTGCGTCGACAGCCTCTGGGCACCTCGAGCCGATCCGATCAACGCGGCGCTGGCCGTCGAAGGCGTGCGGGCCCTCGCCGCCGGGCTTCCCGAGGTGACGCGAGATCCGTCCGGAGTGGGCGGTCGCGAGCAGGCGCTGTACGGCGCCTATCTGGCTGCGGTGGCGTTCGCCTCGGCCGGTTCGGGGCTGCACCACAAGATCTGCCATGTTCTCGGCGGAAAGTACAACCTCCCGCACGCACAGACGCATGCCGTCGTGTTGCCGTACGTCCTGGCGTTCAACGCGCCGAACGCGCCGGAAGCCGCCCGACGGCTCGCCGAAGCCTTCGGCGCCGATACCGCGCTCGCGGGGTTGCAGGCGCTGCGCGCGCGGCTGGGCGCGCCGGCGGCCTTGCGGGACCAAGGCCTCGCCGAGGCAGACCTGTCCGAGGCGGTCGAGGCGATCCTCGCCGCCGTGCCCGAAGACAATCCGACCAAGGCCACCGGCGACAACCTCGCCGCGCTCATCCGCGCGGCGTGGGAAGGAAGTGAACCCGCATGACAACCGCCCAGGATCCGTCGGCGACCGCACCGGAACAGGCCGAACGCGAGGAGGAATTGCTCCGGCGAGTGCTCAGCTCGTTCGACGAATGCCGCGACGAGCGGCTCAAGCGGCTGACGCAGGCCCTCGTCCGGCACCTGCACGCCTTCCTGCGCGAGGTGCGGCTGACCGAGGACGAATGGGGCAAGGCGATCGAGTTCCTCACCGCGACCGGCGATATCACCGACGACAAGCGCCAGGAATTCGTCCTGCTCTCCGACGTGCTCGGGGCCTCCATGCAGACCATCGCCATGAACAACGAGGCACACGGCGACGCGACCGAGGCAACGGTGTTCGGGCCGTTCTTCGTCGACGGCAGCCCGGAAATCGAACGCGGCGGCGACCTCTCCTTCGGCGCGAGCGGCGAACCCTGCTGGGTCGAGGGAACCGTCACCGACACCACGGGCCAGCCGCTGGCCGGCGCACGCATCGAAGTCTGGGAAGCCGACGCCGAGGGCCGCTACGACGTCCAGTACGACGACGCGCGCACCGCCGCACGCGCGCACCTCTACACCGACCACAATGGACACTACCGATTCTGGGGCATCACGCCGACCCCGTACCCGATCCCCGACGACGGACCGGTCGGCAGCATGCTGAAGGCCGTGGGCCGATCCCCGATGCGGGCCTCCCATCTGCATTTCCTGGTCACGCACGCGGGCCACCGGAGGCTCGTCACCCACATCTTCGTCCGCGGCGACCGCAACCTCGGCTCCGACTCCGTCTTCGGGGTCAAGGATTCGCTCGTCAAGAACTTCGAGCAACAGAAGCCAGGAACACCGACACCCGATGGCCGCGACCTCGGCCAGCAGACCTGGTCGAAGGTCCGGTTCGACATCGTCCTCGCCCCGGCGGGCACATGACGCGCGCCGGGGCAGTTCCGCAGGAGCCGGACGAGTGACACGAAGGAGCCCGAGTGACCGACTACGACCCGTTCGTCCACGAGGTGGAACCCGCACCCGGCACACACCGTGTCCGGCGAATCGTCACCGGGCTCGGCCCGGACGGCGGATCCACCGTGCTGCTCGAGGACGAAGGACGGTGGGCCCGTACCGGCCATGGCGTGCCGACGTATGTGGTGACCGATATCTGGCGCACCGGCACGGCCCCCGCTGACAACAGCGGCCCTCTGCGGGACCCGATGGACACCGGCGAGAAACTCTCCATCGCCCCCACGGCGACAGGCACCGTGTTCCGTACCCTCGAGCTGCCACCGGATTCGGAATGGCGATTCGACAGCGACGGCAACGAAATCAGGCCGCTGGCCGTCCACACCACCCGCTCGATCGACTACGCGATCGTCCTGCGCGGCGAGGTCTGGGCGGTGCTGGACGCCACCGAGGTACGCATGCGGGAAGGCGACGTACTGGTGCAACGAGGCACCTCGCACGCCTGGTCCAATCGTTCCGGTGATCCTTGCCTGATCGCCTTCGTGCTGGTCGGCGGGACTCTCCCCGAGGATGGCCCGCCGACCTGACGTCATCGCCGTGCGGAAGCCCGGTCCCCATCGCTCACGACAGGTACGGCGAAGGACCGGGCTCGTCGTCCAATGGCACCCGGCCCGAGCGGGCGAACCGGCAGATCATCATGTACGTGCCCACGACATACAGGAGTTCGGCGATCGCGCGCGACGAGAGTTCTCGCGCAGCGGCGGTGTAAATCGCGTCGCTCACCTCCACATTGCGCACGCAGTCCTCGGTGAACGCGAGCGCTGAACGGTGCTTCGGACTGAAGCAGCGGGCGGTGTGGTCACCACGCTCGATCGCGGCGATCTGCTCGTCGGAGATACCGACACTCTTGGCTGTCACGATATTCTGCCGCCACACATAACGGCAGTGCGAGAGTTTGCCGACGAGCAACACCGCGAGTCGTTCGGTCTGGGTGTCAAGCTCCATCTCGCGAAAGAGTTCGGTCAGATACTCGGCGAACGGGGGATACAATGACGATGCTCCCGCCATGGCGCGGAACAGATTGACGTCCGGCAGTCTCGCGAATGCTGCCTGCACTTCCTTCGGTGCCGCGCCGGGATCGATCAGCGGGAGTCGTTCGGCATTGTCGCTCACTGCGCAACATCCTCGACGGTAGCGGAGCCCCGATCGGCGTATCTCTTGATGGCGGTCACGATCGCGTCATAGCCCGTGCATCGACAGAGGTTCCCGCTGATGGCCTGGCGGATCTCGTCCTCGTTCGGCTTCGGATCGCGTTCGAGCAGTTCCGCCGCCGAAAAGAGCATGCCCGAGAGACAGTAGCCGCATTGAAACGCGTTGTTGTCCCAGAACGATTCCTGGAGCCCGGTGAGACCACCCACGCTCATCGACTCCAGCGTCTCGATCTCCGCGCGGTCTTCGGCGACGGCGATGTGGAGGCAGGACTTCGTGATCAGGCCGTCCAGCCGGACCGTGCAGGCTCCGCAATCACCGGTGAGGCAACCGATCTTCGGCCCGGTGATACCGAAGCGGGTACGGAGCGCTTCGACCAGGAGCTCGCGCCGGTCCACGGTCGCGGTGCGGCGATTCCCGTTCACGGTCAGCTCGAGGACCGTCAGGTCGTCATCCATCTCGTTTCCTCCTCGGTGATTGGGCGATCGGCATTCCGCTATTCACCGGTGTTCGCCCATGCCATGGTGAGCGCCCGCCGGGCCACCGGGGCCGTGACCGTTGCGCGGTAGTCACCTGGAGCGAGCACGTCGGTCCAGGGGGCGGACAACGCGGCTGTCGCTTGTGTCACCGCCGCGTCCAGTTCCTCGTCGCCGGGCGGACGCCCGAGGATGGCGGTGAGATCGACCGTCAGCGGCACCTCCTCGACGCCACCGAGGACGAGGCACGCATCCTCGCAGCGGCCCGCGTCGTCGAGGCGCAGCAGCGTCGCCGCGGTGGCGATGGGCCAGGAACTGCCTCCCCGCTTCAGCTTGACGTACCCGTGCGTGGAGGTACGCGAGGACGGCATCTCGAAACCGGTGATCACCTCATCGGCGGCCAGTGTGGTTCGCCCCGCGCCGAGGAACAGCTCCGCGACCGGCACCCGATGTGTTCCCGCGGGGCCCGAGACGACGGCGACCGCGCGGAGAGCGACGAATGCCGCGGGAACATCGGACTGTGGCCGGGCAGCGGCGACGGAACCGCCGATCGTGGCCTGATTCCGCAGGGCCGCTCCGCCGGTCACCCCGGTCGCCATGGTGCGCAGGAGCGGCGCGTAGCGCGCGACGTCCTCGCTGGCGAGAAGATCGCTGTAGGTGCACATCGCGCCGAGACATAGTCGGGAGCGCTCGACCGAGATCCTCGCGAGCCCGGCGCGGCGCAGGTCGACGACACGTCGCGGGCGGGACTCTGCACGCCCCATCTCCGGTACCACCCAGGTACCCCCGGCCAGCAACCGGCTCTCCTCGTCCAGTGCGGCGACGAGACCGGCCACGGACCGCGGTGCGAGATATTCGAAGCGGGTCGGGATCATCGGCGCGCCTCCTGGAGCGCACGCATGATCGCGACCGGACTGAGCGGCGTACGGTCGAGCCGTGCGCCGAGCGGAACGATCGCGTCGTTCACCGCGTTGAACGCGGCCGCAAGCGCCCCGGAAAACCCTGCCTCTCCGACGCCCTTCGCGCCGAGCGGCGTCCCCGGTGCCGGAGTACAGAGGTGTCCGAGCTCGACCCGCGGCACGTCGACCGCCCGCGGAAGCAGGTAGGTCTTGAAGCCGGTCGCCAGCGGAATCCCCTTGTCGTCGAATAGAAGTTGTTCACTGAAGGCCGCGCCCAGGCCCATCACGACGCCGCCGGTGATCTGCCCGTCGACCATCAGGGGATTGATCACGGTACCGCAATCGTGTGTTGCCACGTGCCGCAGCAGTGTGACGACACCGGTTTCGGTGTCGACCTCGACGACCGAGGCGTGCACCGCGTAAGGATAGGTCGTGTAGGTCTGCATCCGGCCGAGCGCATCAGGCACCTCGCGAATGTTGGCGGGCCGATACGTGCGGGTCGACTCCAGGTGTGGCTCGATATCGAGTTCGAGCAGGTAAGCACTCGTGTACACGGCACCGGCGATCTCGGCGATGGCGACGCCGCGGGAAGTGTCGCAGGTGAGCCGGGCGATGCCGTCCTCGAGGAGCACCGGTTCACCGGGATCCGCTCGGAGCAGCGCGCGGGCAGCCACGCGAATCTTGCTCGCCACATCACGAGCCGCGAGCACCGCGGCGTTGCCGCCCGTGACGACGGAACGGCTCGAAATGTTGCCGAAGCCGTACGGGCAGGTATCGGTGTCACCTTGCACCACGGAGACGGTGTCCATGGCGACACCCAGTTCGTCCGCGACGAGCTGGCAGATGCCCGTGTCACTGCCTGTACCCGGACTGGTGACCCCGGTCAGCACCGACACCTGCCCCGACGGGCTCATGCGGACCGTCGAGGTGTCGTACGCCGCGACGAAAGCAGTCGGGATGTCGGCGCTCTCGGGCATCAGCTCGAATCCGATGCCGATGCCGAGGTAGCGGCCCTGCACCCGCAGCTGTGCCTGTTCCGTGAGCAACTGTTGGTGGGAAAGGATCTCCAGCGTCTTGTCGAGGGCGGCACCGTAGTCGCCGCTGTCGAGCTCCAGACCCGAGGTGTGCCGGTAGGGGAAGGTGTCCGGGCCGACGAAGTTGCGCCGTCGAACCGTAATGGCGTCGATGCCGACCTCGGCCGCCACCCGTTCCATAAGGTGTTCCAGCAGCAATGTCGCGCCGTCCTTTCCGAACGGTTTCGTTCCGCTCCACGGCGCCTTGTTGGTGACCACCACCCGATAGCGCACTTGGCAGTGCGCTATGGCGTAGCCCAGCCCGGTGGTGAGCGCGCCCACGTACGCCATCCCCCACCCATGTGTGGGAGCGGCGGCGCCGTGATCGGTCAGTGCCTCGACGTCGACGGCGAACACCCGTCCGGCGTCGTCGAAAGCCACGCGGTAGGACAGCAGCTGCTCCCGGGCTGCCGGAAGCAGAGACGCCGCGCGCTCTTCTGTCCAGCTGACCGGCCTGCCGACCATGCGCGCGAGGACGGGCGCAATGAAGTCCTCACGGCTTCCGTACATCTTCAGTCCGAACGAGCCACCTACCTTGGGCGCGATCACCTGGACCTGGCCCTCGCGCAGTCGCATCGCCGTGGCGAGCACGGTCCGAAGCACATGCGGGTTCTGCGTCGAGGCGTAGAGAGTCAATCGCTGTCCCGCGGTGTCCCAGTCGGCCAGATACATGCGGGGCTCCATCGGCGCCGCCGTACCGCGATGGGTCCGCAGCTCACCATCGAGCACGTGCGCCGCGCCCCGTGCCACTTCGACGAAGTCGTCGCTTCCGGTCCGGCCCTCGATGAGGATGTTCTCGCCCCAGGCCGGATAGAGAACCGGGGCATCCGCGGCGAGCGCGGACTCCACATCGAGCACGACCGGCAACGGCTCGTATTCCACCTCGACCAGCAGACAGGCCGCACGGGCATCCGCCTCGGAGGTAGCGACTACCGCGGCAACCGGCTCCCCGGCGTAGACGACCTTCTCGACGGCCAGCGGGAACACGGCGCCGTGGTGTCCCCCGAGCAGCCCCGCGTCCAGCCCATGTGGAATCTCATCGCAGCACGACATCACGTCGCTACCGGTCACGACAGCGATCACACCGGCCACGCCCTCCGCCGCCGTCGTCGCGACAGACCGGATCAACCCGTGCGCGAGCGGCGCGCGCACCAGGGCGGCGTAGACCGTACCCGGCAGGACGATGTCACCGGTGTAGGTCGCGCGCGCCGTCAGGTAGTCGTCACCATCGTGCTTGCGAACCGGCCGTCCCACGAACTTGCCCACGGTCTGCTTCCCTACGGACATGGACCTGTCTCCTCGCCACACTGCGGCCTGTACGGGTCATTCCCATCCATCATGGACAGACGCTAGAAGTCGACCAGGTCGCGGTCGATCCGTTTTGCGACAACGTGATCCGCTTCCCGTCCGAGCCTTGCGCGCTCTGGCGTGATCGATGGTGACGCCGCCACGTCGGTCACTCGTTCAATGAACATCGCGTTGCGTGGGGGCCGACAGCCGCGTGAGCATTCCGCGCCAGGACCAAGAAGTTCGCGGATACACGAGGAGACCGGCCGCCATGAAATTGTTCGACGTTCGCAACGTTCCGTCCGGCGTCGACGCAGCACTCGCCCGCGCCGACAACCCGCGCCATCGGCATATGCTCAAAAACTACCGCCGCCACGCGTTGCTGGAGGTGTCCGGCTTCTGGGAAGATATCCTTGTTCCCGCCATGATCGTCGACAAGCCCTTGTACCGGATCAGCGAGCGCGGGCAGACAACGGTGTGCAACGGCATGGACGAAGTCCGCGCCTTCTACTCGAAGGTCGTCGGCGAAAGCATGAATGTTTTCGGTGCCTTGGAGGAAGAAGTCGCCGTCTCTGATTACGGCATCTTCATCGAAGCCGTCTTCGCCCAGATACTGTGCGGGGACGACCCGGCTCTCGCCCACGAGGACACCGACCCGCAAGGCACCTACCAGGTGTCACACAATTTCGCCGCCGCGTGGCCCTACCACGAGGGACGTCTGTACGGGGAGTTCATCTACGAGGACTTCGGCAGCTGGCGCGTGGACGAAGTGGACGCATCCACGCTGACCACACCCGACCAGGCACGTGCCATCCTGGCCCCCTATCTCGCCGAAAGCCCGCTGTCCGAGATCGAAAAGGGATTGACGCTTTTCGCCGGCGGCCTATGCCAGTCGAATCCTGCCGAGGGATCGGCCGAGAATCCCGGCACCGCATAACTACGGCGTCCTGCAAATCCCGAAAGAGGGCAAGGCTGATGATTTCGGTGCCACGTGATGGATATGTCGATATTCACGCCCACTTCACGACTCCGATCACCAAGGACAAATCAATACAGGACTGGCAAGGGATGCTCGGAAGAGGAATCTACCTTCCCGAACCGTTCGAATGGTCTGTGGAGCGAACGTTGGCGTACATGGACTCTCAGGTACGGCGATGCAGTTTCTGAGTAACATACCGGCCGGCCAGGACGCACTGCGCGCATCCAATGACTACGGCGCCGAGGTCGTAGCACAACATCCGGCCCGGTTTGACCTGCTGGCCGGGCTGCCGACCGACGATCCGGCTGCCGCACTGGACGAGGCGGTCCGCGGACGAGAGATCCTCGGTGCCGACGGATTCGCCGTCACGGCGCAGTACAACGGCACCTATCTCGGCAGTGAAGCCCTTTTTCCACTTTGGGAGAAGCTCGATGAATGGGGCGCCGTCGTATTCGTCCATCCGGACGCGCGGCAACCTCCGGTATTGGATCACCCGGCGCCACTGTACGAAGTGGCCTTCGAGACCGCCAGAACCGTCTTCGACATGATGTTCCGAAAGGTGTTCACCCAGTTCGCGGACATCACGTTCGTGTTCGCACACTGCGGCGGAGCCTTTCCGGCGCTGACCGGTCGAGTCTCGTTGCTCGGAAACCAGGCATGGGTGCCGCACGGTCTGTCAGCACAAGATATAGAACGTCAACTGGAGACCGTCTACGTCGATACCGCTGCGACGGCCTTCCCGAGCTCGCTCCTACCGGCGGTGGCGACCCTGGGATCCGATCACGTCGTGTACGGCAGCGACTGGGGCGCCCCCTGCACCACCGAGGAAACCGCGGAAGAAGATCGCGTCCACGACCGCCCGGCGGCAGTGTGTCTCCCGTCGACCGCCCTTACCCGCCAGCCACGGCGGATCAGGCAGCAGCGGATCGATGACCGCCCACTGCGCATCGGTTGTGTCCGACGGGTACCGGCGAGCACGACCCGCATCGGACACCTGATGGAACAGGGCCAAACGACAACACGCACTGCCCAGCCCGACCCCACCGGACGCGGTACGCCACGATAACAATAGAACTCCTGGTAGAACGGCGCTTCAGCACCGCTCGACCTACCAGGAGCTCCCTCACTATCAACAACGACACACCCACCCAGGACCAGTCCAGGAACGGCCTCTCAGACAAGCCTTCTTCCTCGCCACCTTCGCCGCGCTGATCCGTCCGGCCCGCCCATCCGCGGTTTGACAACCAGACAGGGACATCCCGCGGGCTACGCCCGCCCGGGCGAACCGCGCAGGGTCGCCAAGATTTGTCCGGCCTGGTTCTTCGCTCCCGCAACATTGGGATGCACCGGAGCCCCGATATGGGCGGGGATCATACCTTCCATCCACCGTTTCGCCAGCGCAGCACACATATCATGACCGATGCTCGTCTGGAAGGTGTCGACATAGCTGGCGCCGTGAGCCTTAGCGACCTTCGACGTCATCGCGTTGAACGATCTCGTGGTAGCGTTCAGGTATTCGATATCGCGGCCCGCCACGAAGGTCGTCGGCCAGCAGTGACGACCATCAGTGGGCAACAAATCCGGTGCGCCGACGGCCAGAATGGTCGCATATGGGGAACGCTGTCGAATTCCTTCCTGCACCCCGGCCAGTCTTGGTGCGATAGAATCGATCTTTTCTTGCAACCTGTCGTGTCCCCCGGCGGTGAACCCCTGTGCGCAGCCAGGTGAGAGGGGCCCCAGAACACCGATGACCCCACAGGCCACGAGGGTTTTGCCATACAAACCGAGATCATTTCCCCCGATGTGTACCGTGACCAGGTCGGTGTCCGCGGTGAGGGCGTCAAACTGCGGCGGCACCATTCCGTACGACTGCCCATGTTTCATATCGGCCGTTGTCGCGCCAGAACAACTGGCGTCAACGAACTCCGCCGGACGCAGTTCGCGCTCGATCTGGTGCGCATAGTTCTGAGAGGACCTGAAGCAAGGGGCACCGGCGCTCCAGGGGGCGAATGTACCAGCGGCAAAGGAATCGCCCAGGCTGACATAACGGTGGTAATTCTGTCCCGCTACCGCAGGTGAGGCAGCTACGATGCTCAGCAACGTGACCGCGGCAGCCGAGAAACTCACCCCGATACGCCGTGTCATCGAGATCTTTGATGGTCGCTTTCGCATTACCTTCTCCAATTTGTGAGCGGGTACAGAAATCACGAATGACCGCTGACGACCCAGGGAAAATTCGGTTGCCGATGACTAGTGTCGGTCACGCGGTTGCGCTGCATCACGCAAATGTGCCCGCGCGCCTCTAGAATGGCGGAAGATGAGTCTGCTGGCACTGCACTTTCTTTGCAGATCCCGGATCCAGTGCATTCACGATGATCTGCGCCACGTTGGGGTCGAACAGTAGCGTACTATGCCCGGTGTTGTCGGCCGGACAGACATCCTGAAGAACAACATTGTTCGCATTTCCCCCCTCGAGCACGCCGCTTTGCCACGGTGAGACAGGAAATCCAGACATGGCTTTTGTGATAATAGAGGTATACTGAACATCCGGAACAGCCGGACTGTTCTGATTCAGCTTCTTGATGAAGTTCGAAGTCGATGCGAACTCGGGCACTGCACCACCGAGGCCCGCGACGCTGAATGCGGCATCCACCATGGGAGACACGCCGAGCCACTTGAAAAACCCGTAGAGGTTCCCGAGTCCAGCCAGATCGCTTCCTCTCCACAAGGGAGCCATCGCAACATGACGTGCCACCTTGGACCGTCCGTCGAGGAACTTGACATAGTAGTCAGGCATCAGACTTCCTTCAGAATGCCCAACTATGTCCACTTTCTTTGCCGCGGTCTGTTCGAGGACTCTGTCGACGAAACTCCCCAGCTTCTTGGCGCTGTCCTCCATACGATCACGGCCGCCGACCTGGTTGACCACAGGGATATCGGGCCACGCCTGGTTTCCATACGTCAGCGAGTAGACGCAGTACCCGTTGTTTTTCAACAGCGGTGCGATAGTAGGCCAGCTGATCGACTGGTTCATTCCATAGCCATGGACGAGAACCACCGGATTCGGATGCTCAGCACTAGGCCGGCACCCCCAATCGTTCGATCCTGGAGGGCTCGCTTCAGGTCGCCCGAACAGACCCTTGGTTACGTTACCGAAGACAGTTTCGGCAGCATTCTCCACTCCGAACCACCCATAGGGAACCGGCAATTCTCCGCTCACCGTCGCAGCAGATGCCGAAACAGCCGATGAGAAAAGCAACAACACGACGATCAGAACGGGAACGGCCACTCGCTTCATATTCACAAGACCTGCCCTTCCGAACAGAAAGCATGGGCGCCGGCGTAGAGAGTTCAGCCGTCGATACCACCTGCCACAGCAAGCATCAGCGGAGTGCATATATTCATACACGCATGAAGGAAAACCGTCAAGATTTCCAGCCACCTGCGTGAACGATCAGGGCTCGCCGCGCCGGTCGGCCCTGCGGACAACGGGCACGCGCGCCGGGCACCGGCAACAGCTGCGCTCGCGGGACCGCGAGAGTTTCCGATAGCACGCAACGATGACATCGGACCGATTCGCCTTCGCCCTGTTCACGGTCGGCAAGACCATCGGTGGGCAACGATATGTCCTCGAATATGGCACAATTGCTCCTATGGCGACTGCCTCTGCTTCAGACCGCGCGAGGGCGGCGCACCTGGGACCTGATCGTCGCCGGCCGCAGGTCCTGGATGCCGCCCTGCACATCGCCGCACGAGAGGGAGTCGGTGCCATCTCCATCGGATCGGTCGCGAAGCATCTTCAGGTGACCCGCCCGGTGATATACGCATGCTTCACTGACCGAATAGCCTTGATAGAGGCCCTGGTACAACGAGAACAGCAAACCCTGGTCGAAGGCGTCATGGGCGCCTTGCCGAAAGGAAGCCCCAGACCGACGGAACGGGTGTTCATATCGGGAGTGCGCGCACTCCTACAGGTGGTCGACGCGAACCTGGACTCATGGCGAGTCGTCTTCGATTCGAATCCCGACCCTGCCGTCGTAGAAACATTCGGCCGAGCCAGGAAGCTGGTCGCCAAACAAGTCGAGCGACTTCTCGATGCAGCGCTACGGTATTGGGGAACCGTGGAAACCGAACGCAAGCTCCCTATGCTGGTCGAATTCTTCATGGCGGTGTGCGAAGGCGCTGTTCGTGCCGGAACGAAGACCGAGAACAACCCAGATTACGAAGAAATAGCAACCTATTTCGGACGTTCACTGTACCAAGCACTGCGAACGGCATAGCTGGCGCCGGTCGGTAAACCGCCTATTGAACTTCCCTCACGACCGGATGCTGCTCATCGGGAAGTTCCGTGGCCCAGTCGATCCGGCTTCGCGCTCCTGAGAATGCAGTACTGCAAGCGATGACGTCGTGACTCTTTCATCGAGCAGTGCCTCGGCCGCTGGCGAACCGAGCGGAGCTCTCGACCGTGGAGTGCGATAAGTGTACCCACGAGTTTCAGTTCCCTTTGCGGCCTTGCACGGTGTCACCTGAGTGTCCCTTTGTCTATCCGCTCGCCAGCCACCGTCACCATCGGGCATGAACCCGGGCCCGTAGGCGATGATCTTTTTTTTCCGCGATTGTTTTCTTCGTTCGGATCAATGACTTGACAATGGTTCAGCCCGCAGTCGGCCAGGAATCGAGCCGGAGGTGTGCTGCGCGACCGCAACGGGTCTGCCATTACCGGCGTGCGATCAGGAGCAGTCGGGAGCTTGCCAGAGCGAACGGGGCGCCCTCGGTGTCTGCGTACATCTCGACCTCGCTGAATCCGGCATTCAGACAGAGCCTTGCGCATTCTGCCGAGGTGTAGACCTGCTGGATGGATGTTCCGTTCGCCTGTTCGTTTCCGCGGCGGAATGTGTACGAGGTGAGTAGCTGGCTGTGTGTGGTGTCGTAGCTGTTGCGTGCTACGACCTCGATGTCACCTGCCTGCATGGGGATGTCCTCATGCAGGCAGGGCAGCAACGCCTCAGCCACCGCGCCGTAATCAACGGCGAGGAACCCGTCAGGAGCGATGATCTGCCCCAGAGCAGACATCAGTGAGCAGGTATCGTCGTGGGTGAGGTAACCGAAGCTGTTGCCCATGCAGATGACGGCGTCAGCGCGCAGTCCGTCGGGCAGGCGCTGCATGTCGGCACGACGGAAATCGATCTCCAGACCCTCGGCAGCGGCCAATCCGGCAGCGTGTTCAACAGCCTCCACCGAGATGTCGAGCCCAGTGACGGTGTAACCGCGGCGAGCGAGCGCGAGGCTGTGTCGTCCGCTGCCGCATGGTAGGTCCAAGACAGCGGCGCCAGGCCGCAGGCGCCCTGTCCGCGCCAGGAACTCGACCTCGGCCTCGGTCGCCTCAGGCGGCACGGCCGCCCGCCAGAAGGCGTTGGCAAGCTCACCGAAGAAGTCGGTGTACCAGGGGGCAGAAGGGTGGGTCGGCGCGTGCCACGCCGGGGAAAAGTTTTGCGACACTTGATGTACTCCAAGGCATGCGGATGCGCCGAAGCGCAACACTCACAAGAGCCCGCACAGGGCTCCGGACAGTCTGTGCTGACCGGGGTCCGATGGAACCGGTACAAGCCCCCGGTCATCACCGGCGGCAGTCATGGCATCGCCTTTTCATACGGTCAAGAGCGCGAACGCCCACGCAATATCGAAACTCCCACGCTACATGACCTGCCGAGCGTTGAACAACACTCGTCCCTGTCGGCCGGTCCATGGTGGACAGCCCGTCGGCAGTGAGGCCAGCGAGCAACCGCACATCTTCGGGGCTGAGTTTCAACTCCGCGGCCCACACCAAGACCAGCGCCCAGGCGACCGCGTGCTGCCTGCTCCTTAAAGCGCACGCCTCCATGATTCAAGGGGAACTTCACACCGAGGACGGCACTACCCGGGATGAGTGCAGCGTTGGCGGGGCTGGTCAGGTTTCGTCAAGCAGTGATCGGGCTTGCAGTGCCAGCCAGAGTTCGGCGATATCGCGGGTGTCGTTCACGTTGTGGCCGGTGATCTCTTCGACCTTCCGGATTCGGTACAGCACGGTTTGCCGGTGTACGTGCAGCGCATCGGCGGTTTTTCGCCAGGAACGCTGATTGTCGAGGAATGCCGCGAGCGTGTGCATCAATCCGGACTGGTGTTGTCGTTCGTGTTCGATGAGACGGCCCAGGACACGCAGCACCAAGGCATTGGCATCGTCGATCCCGGCGACGCCGAGCAGCGGTGTCGCTTCGCCGTATCGAAAGGTACGCGGGGTGACGCCGGCGGCGGCGCGGGCCGCCCAACTGGCTTCGCGTGCTGCTTCGGGGATTCGTTCGGCGGTCGCGATGACGGCGCTGATCCCCATCAACGCTTCGCCGCCGAGGTCTGCCCGTATCACGGAGCTGGTCCGCTCTCCTCCGGTGCAGAGGACGTACAGCAGGCCTTGCCGGTGGACGACCAGGTGCCGGACGTCGTTACGCCACAGGCTGATGTGCAGTTCACGAAGCTTCTCGATGTCCTCGGAGGTGATCGCGATGAAACGGGCTTGCGAAACGTCCAGGCCCAGTGCGTCCAGTTGGCGAGCTCCGCCCGGTGCGTCGATCTGTCCCTGCATCAGCTGTGCCAGCAGTTCGGCACCCAGGCGCCGATTCTGCTCGATGTTCACCAGCGACTGGGACAACTCGAGGGCCAGCACCGTGGCCGCGTGCTGCATGAGGATCGCGTCCGGCATGTGGCGGGCATCCGAAACCAGGACCAGTACCGCGCTGGGTTGGGTCGGAATGTCCACCAGCCGCAGCTGTCGGCCATCCCGCAGTGCGATGGTGAAGGCTCCCGCCCGCAGGTCGGAGGCTCCCGGGGCGGCCTGCCGCAAAGCGTCGGCGAGCGCGGAATCGAACGGGGCATCCCGCGGATACCACGGTTGGGCCGTCGCGCGGTGACAGACCTGAACCTCGCACCCCAGCTGCCCGGACAAATCCCGGGACAGTGTCGAGGAATCCCCGCGATGTACCACCATTCGTTGCATGGCGTGGTAGATTCGCTCGGTGCGGATCAACCGGTCGGACTGCTCCAGTAGGTTCGCGGCGGCAACGGCCTGCGAGATGGCGACGAACGGGAACGGGTAGGCCACGATGAGCACGCTGAACCCGAGCCGCTCGCTTTCCTCGGCGAATTCGTCGGACAAGGGCGGGCAATACATCTGCTCACCGATGGCCAGTCCGCTCGCCCCGGTCTCGATCAGGTGTTGCAGGAGCACGCACTGGCCATCGCTGTCGTCGGGAAACGACATGCCGTTGGTCAGCAGCAGCTCACCACCGGCCAGCCATCGCCACGGTTCCGGCAGGTCGGATGTGTGTACCCAGGAGATCTCCCGATCGAGGCCACTCGTACCAGAGTGCAACCGCAGTCGAAGGTGTGGCACCTCGAGCAGATCCGCCACCGTGATCGCCATACCCATAGGTTACCGATCCGTACAGGGTGTCCTTGTGCGTTCGCACATCTGTGCTCACGGTGCCCTAGGGCTCACCGGAGCGGCTGCAACGGTCAGGTGGCGGCGGTAGCCGGCGAACCAGGCACGGTGTTCCCGGTTTTACTCATGAGCGTGACGAGATCGAAGGCGACGGTCGCCGCGGCGACGCAGGTGATTTCGGCGTGATCATAAGCGGGGGCCGTTTCGACGACATCGGCTCCGACCAGGTTGAGCCCGTCGAGACGACGGAGCAGATGCAGCAGTTCGCGGCTGGTGAATCCGCCCATCTCGGGCGTGCCTGTTCCTGGTGCGAAAGCCGGGTCGAGCACATCGATGTCCACCGAGAGGTAGACCGGCGCGTCGCCCACCCGGCGCCGTACGGCGTCGACCGCCCCGTCGATGCCGAGTGTGTCCAGGTCTCCGGCGCGCAGGATCCGGAATCCGAACGACGCGTCGTTGACGAGGTCGAGTTGGTCGTAGATCGGCCCGCGAATGCCGAGGTGCATCGATTTCTCTTCGGCGAGCAGTCCTTCCTCGAACGCGCGGCGGAAAACCGTCCCGTGAGTGATCGGCGCCTTGAAATACGTGTCCCAGGTGTCCAGGTGCGCGTCGAAGTGGACAAGGGCGATCGATCCGTATTTCTCCCGTGCGGCGCGCAACATGGGCAGCGCGACCGTGTGGTCACCGCCGATGGTCACCAGGCGCCGGTCCTTGCCGCCCACGACTTCGCGCGCGAAGCCCTCGATCTGGTGGACCGCATCCTCGATGCAGTACGGCGTGCACGCTACGTCGCCGGCGTCGACGACCTGGACCTGCCGCAATGGCGCGGTGTCCAGCTCGACGTGAAACGCCGGTCGCAGGTGGCGTGAAGCCTGCCGGACCCCCATCGGCCCGAACCGCGCCCCTGGCCGGTACGACGTGCCTCCATCGAAGGGCACCCCGAGAACCGCGATGTCGTAGTCGGGTACGGCGTCGATAACCGGGATGCGCGCGAAGGTGCCGAGGCCGGCGAATCGCGGGACCGTGGTGGCTTCGAGGGCGCCGATCGGCTGATGGTCACTCATCGTGGCTCCGTTCTTTCTGGGTGGATGGATTGCCGGTGGTTTCGCGATATTGCCCGGGATTTGCGCCGCGCGAGCACCGTGACGGTGGCGTAGTACAGCGGCGACACGACGATCAGACCCACGAGGAAGGAGAGGTCGGTGTTCCCGAGCAGTCTCGCTATCGGACCGGTGTATGCCGTACCGAGGACCATGAAGGGGATTTGGACCACGACCCCGATGAGGTAGCAGAGCACCGCGGGCCAGTTCACGAGCCCGTAACGGCCGCCGTCGCGGCGGAAGAAGTCCTCGACCGTGTAGTCACCGTGCCGGATCAGGTAGTAGTCGACCAGGTTGACCGCTGTCCACGGAACCAAGGACCCGAGCAATAGGGTCAGAAAGTTGTTGTAGGTCTGCGTGAAATCGTCGCCGACGGTGAGCGCTACGCTGATCGCGATCAGGACGAGACCGGCGGCGATCAGCGCCCGTTCCCGGCCACGGGCGGCGAACCGCGGGGCGAAGGTCTGCACGACGGTGATGGTGCACAGCGTTCCGCAGTAGAGGTTCATCGCGTTCGTCGCGGCGACACCGACGCTGAACACGACGACGACCAGCCCACTGATCCCCGCGGTGGCCTTGGTGAGGGCGACGACCGGGTCCAGATTCGGCAGGAGCAGCCCGACACTGGCACCGAGGAACATAGGCAGGATCGAACCGAGGGTGGTACCCCAATAACTCATCCAGAACGCGGGCTTCGCGCCGGTTTTCACCGGCAGATAACGAGAATAGTCCGAAACATAGGGAGCGTAGGCGAGCTGCCACACCGCGGATGCCGACACCGTGCCCATGAAACCGGCCAGGCTCGCCCCGCTGGTGTGGAAGAACTCGGCGGGCACCGAGTGCACCGCGAATATCCAGACGAACGCCAACAGCAGGACCGCGCCGGAAAGATAGGTCATGATCCGCGCATACGTGTGAATCAGCGCATATCCCCAGATGGCAGCGGCCAGGCTGATGACGGCGATGATGAGAATGCCGCCGCTGTGGCCGAGCGGCGGAATGACCGAGGCGAGCGACGCACCGCCGAAGATCAGGATCGAGGTGAAGAAACCGAGGTACATCAATACGACGATCAGCACGATCAGCACCGAACCCCGCGACCCGAACTGTCCCTTGGTCTGGACCATCTGCGGGACACCCAGACGCGGGCCCTGTGCCGAGTGCAACGCCATGAAGACCGCACCGACCAGGTTCCCGATGATGATCGCCAATGCCGCGGACCATGCAGGCTGCCCGAACACCGTGGTCGACAAGGCTCCGGTGACGATGGCCAGAACCATGACATTGGTGCCGAACCAGATCGTGAACATGTCCCGGTTCGTGCCACTCCGCTGATCGGCTGGGATCGGCTGAATGGTGGCGGACTCGATGCCCACCGCGGACTTCTGTGGCCCGGTCAGCGGTTCAGTCATGCCACTGTTCCTTCCCTGTCAACGGGTTCGGTTGAGCATGATGTGTTTGGTACGCGAGTAGTCCTCGAGTGCGTACGCCGACAAGTCACGCCCGTAGCCGGATGCCTTGAAACCGCCCCAGGGCATTTCGGTGGCAAAGGCGAGATGGTCGTTGATCCAGACCGTGCCGAAGTCCAGCCGCGCGGGGACATCGGCGGACCGGCGTGCACTCGTGGTCCAGACCGAGGCCGACAGGCCGTAGGGCACGTCGTTCGCCGCATCGATGGCCGCGTCCTCACCGGTGAATTTCTCCACGGTCACGACCGGGCCGAAGATCTCCTCGCGGACACATTCCGCGCCACCGGGGATGTCGACCAGAACGGTCGGGGGCATGAAGAATCCGGCACCACCGGCTGCCTGTCCGCCCGTCGTGGCGCGCACGCCTTCGGCATAGGCGCGCTCGAGGAAGCCGGTCACCCGGTCCCGATGTTCCTCGGTGACCAGCGGCCCCATCTCGATGTGCTCCCCCTCCGCCGGGTCGCCCACCACGAGTGCCTCCGCGCGGGCGGTCAGGAGCGCGACCAGCTCGTCATGTACCGATTCCTCGACGAGAATCCGGCACGCGGCACCACAGTCCTGACCGGTGTTCCCGAAGCCCGCGAAAACGACGCCGTCGGCCACCGCTTCCAGATCGGCATCGGCGAAAACCACGACGGGCGCCTTGCCACCGAGCTCCAGGTGCACACGTTTGAGCGAGTCGGCCGCCGCGTGTGCCACCGCCTTGCCGCTGCCCACGCTTCCGGTGACCGACACGAGCGCCACATCCGGATGAGTGGCAAGGGCCTCCCCGACGACCGATCCCCTGCCGGTGACCACGTTGAGCACCCCGGAGGGCAGCACGGGGTCCAGCAGCTCCGCCAGCCGCAACACGGTCAACGGGGTCTGCTCGGACGGTTTCAGCACGCAGGTGTCGCCCACCGCGAGGATCGGGCCGATCTTCCAGGCCGCGGTCATGAGCGGGTAGTTCCACGGGATGATACCGGCGACGACACCCACCGGTTCCCGCACGAGCATCGAGGTGCGGCCCGCTACGTACTCACCGGCGCTGACCCCTGGCTGGGAACGAGCAGCGCCTGCCATGAAACGCAGCGTGTCGATGGTTCCGGCAACATCCTCACGCGCCAGCGGCATCGGCTTTCCGGCGTTGACCGATTCCAGCTGGGCGAGATCTTCGGCATGTGTGGTGACCACTTCGGCCGCCTGGAGCAGCAGTTCCGACCGCTCCGCGGGGGTCCGCCGGGACCATTGCGGGAAAGCCGCTTTGGCAGCCGCCACGGCCCTGTCGACATCTGCCGTCGTGCCGCACGGTGCTTGGGCGATCTGTTGGCCCGTCGCGGGATTGCGGACCTGATGGACTTCGGATGAGGTACCGGTCCAGTGTTCGCCGTTGATGAAGTGCGTCAACGCCGTAGGTGCGCAGTTTGTTCGGGTGTCAGTCATCGGGAATCCTTCGTGGGTCGGTCGCACCGGTTCGGAAATCCACGGTCGACGACCTCCGCCAACATGTCGACGTAGGTGTCGGTGTCTTCGTGGGCCGGTCGTGGTGGCGGGGTATAGGACAGTGCCGCCTTCACCCGGGTGCTGAGAAAGTACGCACCGGCGGTCAGCACAGTGAGGGCTTCGAACTGGTCCGGGCTGTCCGCAGCCAGTTGCCCCAACGCCGCCTCGGGGTCGGCGCCGGAACACGAAGCCAGTGCACGGATGAACGCGTCGGACAGGTCCGGCCGATAGCCAAGGGCTTGGTCGACCAAGGCATCGGGAACCCCTGCTTCGGCAGCGGAAGGCATCGGTCCGGATGCGGGAATGAGTACGTCGGCGAGTGCGGCAAAAGCGCGCCGCTGTCCGGCATCGAGTGTCATGGGTTCCTCAGACTGCCGCGGTTTGGTTGAGCCGGTTGTCGGCAAGGTGGCGCATCGCCCGCAAGGCGATCGCCATGATCGTGGCCGTCGGATTGACGCCAGTCGATGTCACGAACACGCTGCCATCGATGATGAACAGGTTGGGAACATCGTGGGTCCGGCCGTGCTCGCCCACCACCGAGGTGGCCGGGTCGGAGCCCATGCGAGCGGTGCCGAGCAGGTGCCAGCCGCTGTCCCGTACGATCGGGATACGCTCCACGGACGTGGCACCGGCCGCCAGATGCGCCTCGACTGCTCGCTCCACATGGAATTCGAGCATCCGCTCGGTGTTCGCGCCTATCGTGTAGTCGAGCTTCACTCCCGGGATCCCGTCGGAGTCCGTGGCCGAAGGATCGAGGATCACCTCGTTGTGTTCCTCTGGCAGGTCTTCGGTGGTGATGCCCCACTCGGCGCGGCGCCCGAAGTTTCGCCGCAGCCGGTCATGGAAAGCTGGGCCGAACGCCTCCCGCCAGTCCTGACCTGGTTCCCACAAGGTCTGTGCGAGCGGACCGCCGGTCGGCATCAGGTTCCACTTCGCGCCCCGGACGAAACCCCGGTCCGTGTCGGTCTCATAGAACTGCATCGACTGCAACGACTGGCCCGCCGGTCCGTACCATGATTCGAGTTCGTCCGCGTAGCTGCCATATACCGAGGCATAGGGATGAATCATCAGCCGTTTGCCCACCAGGCCCGAGGAATTCGCCAGGCCATCGGGAAACCGCGCGGAAGTCGAGTTCAGCAGCAGCCGAGGAGTGCCGACCCCATTGGCGGCCAGCACCGTGACCTCGGCTGCTTGGTAGCGCAGCGTGCCGTCACGGTCGATGAACTCGGCCCCCGTCACCAGCCCCCGGTTGTCGACGGTCAGCTGCCGGACCCGGGCTCCGGTCACCAGGACCGCTCCCGCATCGATCGCCTCCCGCCAGTGTGTGAAGTCGGCACTGGCTTTGGCCCCCACCGGACAACCGGACTCGCAGGCACCGTAGCGCAGGCAGGCGTCCCGGTTCTTGAACTTGCGCGAAGCGATCGCATTGGGCGCCGGCCACCAGTGCCAGCCGAGCTTGTCCATCCCCTTCGCCGCGGCCAGCCCGTACTTGCCGATCGGCAACGGCGGCAGTGGAAAGGAATGCGAGTCCGGGTAGGCCGGATCACCCTCCAGTCCGGAAGCACCGATGTGGTGCGTGACCTCGTCGTAGAACGGCCGCAGGTCCGCGTAGCCGAACGGCCAGTCCTCTGCCACGCCGTCGAGAGTGCGCACCCGGAAATCCGAAGGCATCGCGCGCACCCAGTGACCGGAGAACATGATCGTGCTTCCCCCGACTCCGTTGAACATCAACGGCTCGACAGGGGTATCACCGCTGTCGATCGGGTAGTCACTCGCCGCACTACGCACATTCGGGCTCGGGTGCCACTGCTTCAGCCTGGTCAGCTCCCACCCGGGCTTACCACCGGAGAAATCATCCGGGAGCGTCCAATCACCCTGTTCCAGGCAGACCACGCGGAACCCTCGGGTGGCCAGTTCGAGGGCGGCTACTCCGCCAGCGGGACCGGCGCCCACGATCAGGACATCCGTGTCCTGGGGAGCTTGACGAATATTCACCAGTCGATCTCCCGATCAGTTCGGTTCGGTGCGAGCCCAGGATGGTCGAGCAGGTCTGCGTCGCGCTATGACTCAACAGCCACAACCGACTCAACCGTCGTTGAGCAAACGCACAACGGAGGATGCGGTCCAGACCGCGAGATTCGGGCGGCTCGCTGATGGACACGACCGTGCGGTCAACCGTTCCCCCGCTTGTCGAGCTGCCGCGCCTGTGCCGGCACCGCCCGGAGTGCGGGACCGGGTCCGTGGCGTCGCCATACCATCCGCAGATCGACATCGGGCACTGGTTCATCGATCGGCACGAACACCACGTGTGGGTCGTGGGCACTGTGTACCACCGAGGCCAGGGGCAAGTGGCAGGCCACGCCAACCCAACGCGGCAATGAGCGCCACCGCCAATGGCGGGCCGAGAATGCCGCCCTGCGGAAGTCCGGACCAGGCGAGGTTGAACGAACGCTGCGTGTCCCGGGTGGGGAACCAGTTGCTCAGCAACGACTGGGTCGCGGGCCAGTTCGGGCTTTCGCTGATCCCGAACAGGAACCGGGTGAGGAAGAACGAGATCACCGAACTGGACGCCGCGGTCAGGCCGAGCATGATCGACCACAGCACGACGGAACCCACCATCGTCGTCTTCGCTCCCAAGCGCCGCACGATCGCGCCGGAGAACAACAGCTGGCAGGTGGCGAAACCGATACCGAAGGCGCTGCTGATCAACCCGATCTCGGTGGGTACCAGGCCGTAGATACGTTGCCGCTGCGGTGCCACGATGCCGAACACGCCGCGATCGGCGGCGTTGGCCGCGGCCAGCAGGCAGGTCAGCCCGCCTACCACGGTCCACCGGTAGTTGATCCGCATCCGGTCAGTCCGCGAACTCGTCCAGCCCGGTGGAGTCGGTCAAGCGTGCGCCGCCTTCGACCGGAATGCTGACCCCGGTGATGTACCCCGCGGCCGGGGTGAGCAGAAATCCGATGGTGGCCGCGATTTCGTGGGGTTGCCCGAGGCGGCCGAGGAAGGTCTTCGCCGCGAATCGGGGCAGCCGCTGCTGGGCCTGGGCGTTCGAGACGACCCTCGGGGACAGGAACAGCCCCGGTGCTACGGCGTTCACCCGAGTGCCCATGGGGCCGTATTCGGCGGCAAGCTGTTTCACCCAGTTCTCCAGCGCGGCCTTCGCGGGACCGTAACCGGGCGCGGTCCGTCCGGCGTGCGCGCCCATGCTGCTCGACACATACACGATGGCGCCGTTGTCGGTGCGCGCCACGATCGGCGCCAGTTCCCGGGCGGACAGGAAGGCGTGGCGCAGATTGATCCGGAACTCCTCTTCCCAGTCCGAGAGCGTGAACGCGTCGAACCGTTTGCGCCGCATCCGCCCGATCACGTCGACATAGCCGTCCAGGTTCCCGAAGCTCGACTCCACCCGGTCACGGACCCGGACGATGCCGTCCCTGCGGGTCACATCCGCCACGACCGAAGGCATTCCCACGCTCTCACCGATCGCGGCTGCTCGGCGCTCGTCCACGTCGACGCACAGCACCTTGGCGCCCATCGCGACGAGTGTCCGGCTGACGTGTTCGCCGATCCCGCTTCCCGCCCCCAGCACCGCATAGCGGCGGTCATCGAGCCGGAAAAGCTCGCCGTGCCAGACATCCTCCGGTGCCAGGGGCTGATCCGAATCATGGACCGGCGACTCGGACGGATTCGACACCATGCAATCGGCTCCACTCGTCGACGAGGACCATTTCGTTCGCCAGGCACGGGAAAATACCGTGATTTTCCGGAACTTTATCGGTTCGCGAAATTCCTTGCGGCCAGATTCCTGGACGCTTTCCCTGGTGTCAAGCCGTGCCCGGGGCGATGACGGCTATCACTCCGATAGGAAGTTCAGGTGTGAACGAGTCCTTGGGCACGTGCGGCGGCAGCCAGCGCCGCAGTACGGGAACCCAGCCGAGTTTCGCGCAAATGTGCATCAGGTGGGTTTTCATGGTGGCCGGCTCAGGAACAGTTCCCGGCTGAACTCGGCGTCGGAGCGCCCGGCGGCGAGCAGGCGCAGTACTTCGAGTTCCTGGGCGACAAGGCGGTCATCCGGTGCCTGGTCCGCTGCACGAGACGTCGGCCACACTCGGACGAGAGTGGTGCGCCCGGCCGCGGCCGCACGGATCGCCGCGACGAGTTCCCCGGGTGGAGCGTCCTCGAGCAGATATCCGGTCGCGCCCGCTTCGATGGCGGCGAGGATACCGGCATCGGTGTCGTAGATGGTCAACACGAGAAAGCGGGGGCGCGTCCGCGTTAGCGGCGATGGCGGCCGTCGCCTCGCTGCCATCGCGGGCACCGCCGAACCGCAGATCCATGAGGACGACATCCATCGCTCGGGACGCGGCCAGGTCGACGGCTTGGTCTGCCATGTCCGCCTCCGCGACGGCCGAAGTCGTCCTCTGCCTCGAGCAGCGCCCGCAGTCCGGCCCGGACGAACGAGTGATCGTCGGCGAGAAACAGGCGGATCTCGTTCGTCATGACCGGCTCGCTCCCGGTTCGTGCAGCGGGAAAACGGCGGCTATGACGGTACCGTGCCCGGAACCGCGGCACAGTCGGGCACCGGGATCGAAACCGATCCCGTCGTAGCCACGTCGAAGCCGACCTCGTCCATATAGGACAGGGTGACATCGTCCCGGGTGGCGTTGGCGTCGCGGCGGTATCGGCCAGCGGCCGGGTCATCGCGGTGATCTCCGGCCTCATCAGCGGAAGCCCCTCGCTCAGCACCGTGATTCAGGCGATCTCGGTCTGCATAGCCTGGCAGGTCACCTGGGCTCCGTGTGTTTCCGGCTATTCCCGCTATCTGCCCGAAACATCCCCTGCCCGGGTCACTCTCACCGACACCTGTCTCGGCTCGTGGTCGGCGGCGCGGCGCCGAACAGCAACGCGATCGGCTTCCGCACCGTCCAGTCCCCGGCCATCAGCGGCCTGCTGATCCTCGCGCTGTTGGCCGGTCTCGTTCCTGCCGGTGCCGATGGCCCTACGGCGCGTTCCTCACCATGTTCGGTGCCTTCTCCGCGAACGGCAGAATCCGCTCGACCGCCGTCGCCGTGCTCGCAGCGGTGACCTGCTCGCGACATTCCGGAACATCGCCCTGTTCCTGCCGACCTGCCGGTGCTCTGGACCGCGATCAACCTCACCGGCTACTACCTGGTGGGCAGTGCTGCTCTACTCTCGTTTCTGTCGGCGCCGATCTGTCCTGGCTCGTGGGTCCTTCCCGTCGGCGGGCTCGGCTACTCTCCCCGCGCCCGGTTCATCCGCCGGGCCGGGCCAGTGCCATTGCGGCATGAAAGCAAAGAATTCGTCATGCGTGGCTCAGCGGTCCCGGTAGGTCGATCAGTTCGGCGAGCTTCGTCCGCTGGTGTCCGGGGGTGCCGAAAGCGAGCTGGTCGGCTTTGGCTCGTTTGAGGTAGAGGTGGGTGGGGTGTTCCCAGGTCATGCCGATACCGCCGTGGAGCTGGATGGCTTCCTCGGCGGCGGTTACGGCGAGTTCACCGCAGTAGGCTTGGGCGATGGCGGCCGCGGTCTCGCTGTCGAGGTCCTCTGCGGCGAGGGTCGCGGCGGCGTAGCGGGCGGCGCTGGTGGCGCCGTCGATTCCGGCGGCGAGGTCGGCGAGGCGGTGTTTGAGTGCCTGGAATCCGCCCACGATCCGGCCGAACTGGGTGCGCTGCTTGAGATAGGCCACGGTTTCCTCGAGACACCAGCGGGCGATGCCGACCTGTTCGGCGGCCAACAGCGCGGTCGTGGTCCGCAGCGCGCGGCGCATGGCGGGTTCGGCCTCAGTGAGCACGAGTGTCCCCGGGGTGCCCCGCAGGGTGACATCGGCCAGCTGCCGGGTCATGTCCAGGGAGATGACCGGTTCCCTGCCGGCTTCGCCCGCGGCCACGGCGAACAGGGCCGGGCCGTGCTCGGTGGTGGCCGGCACCAGCAGCACCTCGGCTTCGAGGGCACCGGCGACACTGGTGACGGTGCCGGTGAGCCGCCCGCCCTCGGCACGCACCGCGGGGAGCTCCGTATCCGGGGCGGTGGACAGGGGCACGGTGAGCGCCGCGGTGCATTCCCCCGCGGCCAGGTCGGTGAGCAGTTCGGTACCCGCCTCCCGGTCGGTGGCGCGCAGGGCGGTGGTCGCGAGCACGGCGCTGGTCAGGAACGGCACCGGGGCGACGGTGTGGCCCAGTTCCTCGAGCACCACGGCGGCCTCGCGCGCGGTGGCACCGGCCCCGCCCTGGTTCTCCGGCACGAGTAGCCCGGCGAGGCCGAGATCTACCGCGAGCGTCTTCCACAGGCTACCGACCAGCGAGCGGTCACCGTCGTACACGGCGGTCACCGCGGCGGTGTCGCATCGATCCGCGAGCGCATCCCGCACGGTGGCTCGCAAATCCTCCTCGATGTCGGTGTAGAGCAGGTCGAGCTCGCTCATTTCGCTCCGTCCTTCCAGGGCACGTCCTTGTCCACGCGGGGTTCGGCGGGCAGTCCGAGTACCCGCTCGGCCAGAATGTTGCGCAGGATCTCGGAGGTGCCGCCCTCGATGGAGTTGCCCTTGGCGCGCAGATACCGGTAACCGGCGTCGCGTCCGGTGAAATCGACCCGGTCGGGCCGCACCATGGTCCAGTCCGAGTAGCGCAGCCCCTGCTCGCCGAGGAGTTCGAGCTCGAGCCCGGACAGTTGCTGGTTCAGCCGGGCGAAGGAGAGTTTCATCGCCGCACCTTCCGGGCCGGGCTGCCCCTGGGCGAGTTTCTGCCGCAGCCGTTCCCCGGTGAGGCGGGCGACCTCGGCCTCCACCCACAGCCGCAGCAGCCGGTCGTGCCGTTCCGGGGTACGCCCCGCGGGATGCTCGCGCCAGGTCCGCGCGACCACCCCGGCCATGCCGCCCTCGCGCGGTGCGGCGTGCGCCCCGATGGCCACCCGTTCGTTGTTCAGGGTCGCGGTGGCCACCTGCCAGCCCTGCCCGACCTCGCCGAGGCGCTGACTGTCCGGGATGCGCACCTGGTTGAGGAAGACCTCGTTGAACTCCGCTTCCCCGGTGATCTGGCGCAGCGGCCGCACATCCACCCCGGGATCGGTCATATCGCAGAGGAAATACGTCATGCCACGGTGTTTGGGCACGTCCGGATCGGTGCGCGCGACCAGGATCGCGAACCGGGCCAGATGCCCGCTCGAGGTCCACACCTTCTGCCCGTTGACCACCCAGTCCGCACCGTCCCGCACCGCGCGGGTAGCCAGCGCGGCCAGATCCGAGCCCGCTCCCGGTTCGCTGAACAGCTGGCACCAGATCTCCTCGCCGGTCCACAGTGGACGGAGGAAACGGCGTTTCTGTTCCTCGGTGCCGAACGCGAGAATGGTCGGCGCGGCCATACCGAGCCCGATCCCGTTGCGTTCCGGTTCGTTGTCCGGGGCGCCCGCGGCCGCGAACAGTTCCTCGGCTTCCCGCTGCCAGACCTGAGGCAGTCCGAGCCCGCCGTGCCCTTCGGGAAACGCGATCCAGGCCAGACCGGCATCGTAGCGGGCGCGCAGGAATGCCAGCCGTTCGGTGCGAGCGGGATCGTGTGTGGCGAGGAACTCCTCGATCCGCGCCCGCAGTTCCTCGATACTCATCGGGTCTCCCGTTGCCTGCGCAGTTCGGTACGGGCCAGCGCGTTCTTGTGCACCTCATCGGGTCCGTCGGCGAACCGCAGGGTACGGATCCCGGCATACGCGCCGGCCAGCGGGAAATCCTGGGACAGCCCGCCCGCACCGTGCACCTGGATCGCCTTGTCCAAGATCCACTGCACCGTGGCCGGGGTGGCGATCTTGATGGCCTGGATCTCGCTGTGCGCACCCTTGTTCCCGACCGTGTCCATCAGCCACGCGGTCTTGAGCACCAGCAGCCGCAATTGTTCGATACGCACCCGGGATTCGGCGATCCAGTCGCGCACCACCCCCTGATCGGCGATCGGCTTGCCGAAGGCAACCCGCTCCTCCGCACGGGCACACATCAGCTCGATCGCCCGCTCCGCGACCCCGATCGAACGCATGCAGTGGTGGATGCGCCCGGGCCCGAGCCGCGCCTGCGCGATAGCGAAACCCTCGCCCTCCCCACCGATCAGGTTCTCGACCGGGACACGCACATCGGTGAAACTCAGCTGCGCGTGACCGCCGTGGTCATGGTCGTCGTAGCCGAAGACCTCCATCCCCCGTTCCACCGTAAGCCCCGGGGTGTCCCGGGGAACCAGGATCATCGACTGCTGGCGGTGCCGCTCCGCGCCCGGATCGGTCTTACCCATCACGATGAAAACCCTCGCGTTCGGATTCATCGCCCCAGTGATCCACCATTTCCGCCCATTGAGCACATAGTGCTCGCCATCGCGTTCGATCCGGGTGGCGATGTTCGTCGCGTCCGAGGAAGCCACATCCGGTTCGGTCATCGCGAAACAGGAACGGATCTTCCCCTCCAGCAACGGCTCCAGCCAGTCCCGCCGCTGCGCCTCGGTAGCAAATAGAGACAGCACCTCCATATTCCCAGTGTCCGGGGCAGCACAGTTCAGCGCAGCCGGGGCCAGACCGCCACTACGCCCGGTGATCTCCGCGAGCGGGGCGTACTGCAGATTCGTCAACCCACCACCGTGCTCACCAGGAAGAAACAAGTTCCACAGCCCACGACGACGGGCCTCGGCGCGCAGTTCGGCCAACACCGGAACCGAGTCCCAAGCCCACCGACCCACCAACGCCCCCAACTGCTCGGCGAACACCGGCTCCGCCGGATACACATGCTCGGCCATGAACTCGAGCAGATTCTCCCGCAACTGCTCGGTCCTGGCGTCATACGCGAACTCCATCAGCGATACTCCTCCAATGATTGCAACCCGGCCTCCAGGATCGGGACGACGGAATCACCGACCCGCTCGAAACCCTGGCCGACGGTCTGACCATGCCGGTACCGGTAGTGGATTCCCTCCAGAATCACCGCGAGCTTGAACGAGGCAAGCCCGAGATAGAAACCGAACCGCGCAAGCCCGCGGTGTTCGGCATAACGCTCGATGATCTCGGCCTCGGTGAGAAAACCGGGAGCCAGACAGGCATCCGCGTCCCCGGCCCCCAGTGCGGCGAGCCGGTGATAGACGAGCATCAGCGCCAGATCGGTGAGCGGATCGCCCAAGGTGGCCATCTCCCAGTCGAGCACCGCCGTGATCCGGCCTTCGGCGTTCACCAGCAAATTGTCCAAGCGGTAGTCCCCGTGCACGACCGCGAAGGCGGACTCCTCCGGCACCCGCGCGGCCAGCCGTTCGAACAGTGCCTCGGCGGCGGGCAGCTCCCGGCTGCGCGAGGCGTCCAACTGCTTACCCCAACGATGCACCTGCCTGGCCAGAAACCCGTGCGGCCGACCGAAATCCGTGAGCCCCACCGCCGCCGGATCCACGGCGTGCAGCGCGGCAAGGGTGTCCACCATCGCCGAGCTCAGTGCCCTTGTCCGGGCCGGGCCGAACCCCGCGAGATCCTTCGTGTACCGGTACGGGATGCCGGAAACCCGCTCCATCACGTAGAATGGCGCACCGAGCACTTCCTCGTCCCGGCACAGCGCGTCCATCCGCGGAACGGGCACCGCGGTCCCGGACAGCGCGGACATCACCCGGTGTTCGCGGCCCATGTCGTGCGCGGTCGCCAGTACGTGCCCAAGCGGCGGACGGCGCAGAATCCAGGTCCGCGAGCCGTCCCCGATCTCGTAGGTCAGATTGGACTTCCCGCCCGTGAGCAACCGCGCGGTCAGTTCTCTTCCCGCATCCGGCATCGCGGTGGCGAACCAGTTCGACAACCGCCCCAGATCGAGACCGGGTGGATGCTCGGCGCTCATCGCGGCACCAGGACGCTCACCGTCTCGACCACACAGGCGGGTTTCACCGCGCCTTCGCGTTCGATGGTGACCCTGGCGACCAGTTGATGACCACCACCGCCCTCGGTCAGCGACAACGGCATCACCCCGGCCCGCACTCGCGAGCCGACCGGGACCGGTTCCGGAAAGCGCACCTTGTTGACCCCGTAGTTGACGCTCATCCGCATCCCTTCGATCCGGTACACCTGCAACATCAGCATCGGCACCAGGGACAACGTCAGATAACCGTGCGCGATCGTGGTGCCGAACGGTCCATCCGCCGCCTGCTCCGGGTCGACGTGGATCCACTGGTGATCGCCGGTGGCCTCGGCGAAGGTGTCGATCTGCCGCTGGGTGATGGTGTGCCACGCGGAACAGCCCAGATGCGTCCCGAGCGCCTGTTCGAGCTCGGCAAGCCCCGCGAACACCGTCACCGTGTCTTCGGCGGGCCCGCTCATGACAACCGCTCCAGCACCATCGCCATCCCCTGGCCCCCGCCCACGCACATGGTCTCCAGCCCGAACTGTTTGTTGTGCCAGCGCAGGGAATTGATCAGGGTGCTGGTGATGCGCGCTCCGGTCATCCCGAACGGATGCCCCACCGCGATCGCACCCCCGTTCACGTTCAGCCGTTCCTCGTCGATACCGAGCGCGCGCGCCGAGGGGATCACCTGTGCGGCAAAGGCTTCGTTGATCTCCACCAGGTCGATATCGCCGATGGACAACCCGGCCCGGCCGAGAGCCTGCCGAGTCGCCTCGACCGGGCCGAGGCCCATGATCTCCGGGGAAAGCGCGCTGACGCCGGTGGACACGATCCGCGCCAACGGTGTGATACCCAGCTGCCTGGCTTTCGTATCGGACATGATCACCACGGCCGCGGCGCCATCGTTGAGCGGGCAACAGTTCCCCGCCGTCACCGTGCCATCCGGGCGGAACACCGGCTTCAGCTCCGCGACCGCGTCCAGGGTGACTCCGCTGCGCGGGCCGTCATCGGCTTCCACCACCGCCCCGTCCGGGAGCGTCACCGGGGTGATGTCGCGGGCCCAGAATCCGTCCGCGATCGCCTGCTCGGCCCGATTCTGCGAACGCACCCCGAACGCGTCCTGCTCCTCGCGGGTCACCCCCTGATACTGCGCGACGTTCTCCGCGGTCTGCCCCATCGCGAGGTACACGTCCGGCAGCACACCCGATCCCCGCGGATCCACCCAAGTCCGGCCACCGCCCGCGAACTTCTCGGTCCGCGCGACCGCCTCGGCGAACAACGGATTCTGCGTGTCCGGCATGCCATCCGCGTTCCCGTTCACATACCGGCTCACCGTCTCCACCCCCACGGAGAGGAACACATCCCCTTCGCCCGCCCGGATCGCGTGCAACGCCATCCGCGTGCTCTGCAGCGAGGAGGAACAGTACCGGTTCACCGTGGTGCCCGGCAGATGATCCATCCCGGCCAGCACCGCCACCACCCGCGCCAGGTTGAACCCCGACTCCCCAGCGGGCTGGCCGCACCCCAGCACCAGGTCCTCGATCTCCCGTGGATCCAGTTCCGGGACCTGATCCAGCACCGCCCGTACCATCTGCACGGTCAGGTCGTCGGGGCGCAGTTGCCTCAGCGAACCTTTGCCCGCACGCCCGATCGGCGAGCGGGCGGTAGCGACGATCACGGCCTCGGGCATCGACACTCCCATGTTGTGACTAAGCGCTTGCTTATGCTGTAGCGTGCTGCATGAGGGAACTGATCGTCAAGAGGCGAACCCTGCCGATTCGAGTCGGGGAACTCACCCGCCACACCGTCCACGGTCCACGCTGAGCGAGGGAAATAATGAGGCACGATGACCGACTCGGCTGAACGCCCGCGCGCCGACGCCGCCCGTGCCCGCCTGTTGGACGCGGCCACATCGGCGTTCGCGGAGAAGGGGTTCCATGGAACCACGACGCGCGATATCGCCGAAGCGGCCGGGATGAGCCCGGCCGCGCTGTACGTGCACCACAAATCCAAGGAAGAGCTGCTCTACCTCATCTCGCACTCGGGCCACCAGGACACCCTGCGACTGGTCCGCGAAACGATCGAGTCCGCCGCGGACCCGGTGAACGCGCTGCGTGCCGTGATCCACGAGTTCGCCGCGCACCACGCACAAGGCCACACCAGGGCACGGATCGTGAACTACGAGCTGGCGGCGCTCACCCCGGCGCACTCCGCGGAGATCAGCGCCATCCGGCACCGGATCCAGGACGAGATCCGCGCGCTCGTCGAGCGCGGCGCCGCGGCGGGCGTGTTCGAGGTCCCCGACCCCGCCATGGCCGCGATCGCCCTGCTGTCCCTCGGTATCGACATCGCCCGCTGGTATCGCGAGGAAGGCCGGTGGACCCCCGAGGATGTCGCCGAACGCTACGCCGAGATCGCCCTGCGCATCGTCGGCGTCCGCTGACCCCGGCACAGGGTCCGCGGAGTTTTCCTATCCGCCGAGCCCGATGTGGTTTCGCGTGTGTTCGGGCCGCATGAACAGCAGGGCGAGCACACCGCTGGCGAGCAGAAGAACTCCGGCGATGGTGAACGAGACGGTGTATCCGGCCGCCGGTGAATCCGCGGTCTGGATGATTTGCCCGGTGAGGTAGGGCGCGATGAGACCGGCGGTGGTGACCAGACCCGTGCAGGTGCCCATGACCGCCGCACGTTGACGGGTGGGACTGATCTCCGCGTTCACGGCGATGGAAACCGAGTTGAAGATGGTTCCGACGCTGAAAGCGATGGTGAGCACGACGATCTGCGCGGCACCCGCGGGCGTGACCGGCAGCAGGAGCATGGCCGCGCCGGCGATGAGTACGGCTATCCCTCCGGTCCTTCCGGCTCACGCTGGCCGCGGCTGGAGCGGAATGCGGCGCTGAACGACAGGACTTTCCCTACACGTTCGCCGCTTGAGCCGGTCAGAGACGTTTTTGGGATCGGCTGCTGGTGTGTGGGCACCCCGCTCGTGGTTCCGGGAGGTCCCCGTGCGAGCGGTTCGCGCGGGGACCTCCCGGAATCCTGTCGTGCTCAGCAGCTGCCGGCCATCCACACCCAGGGGCTCCAGCCGTGCACACGGATGTGCTGACCGGAGTGATAGGTCTTGCCACGGAAGGTCACGGTGCAGTGCTTGGGGGTCTTGATCCAGTCGACGTCATCGAATCCTTTCTTGACGTCGGAGGACCACTTTCCCGGCGGCACCCAGATCGTCCCGTCGTTTCCCCACATCTTCACCGAATGCCGCAGGCCGTTGTGCACATTGGTACAGAACCCGGTGCAGTGGTCTTTGAGCTGCGCCGGGGCGCTATGGCCGCTTTCCTGGCCGGGTTGCTCGGCCGAGAACGCGGTGGCGGGCACCCAGGCGAGCGTTGTCGCGATCAGGCCGCCGAACAGCAGGGTCAGGCTCTTTCGTTTCATCACGGAACTCCTTACTCATCGCTGGAACTTACTCGTCGGTCGGAACGGAAGACGGTGACGTGAATCCCCGGACAGCCGGCTCAGGGCCGTCGGCTCCCGTGGCGTCTCGAGTGTGCGTAGCCCGTTCGTGGGTAGCAATGGTTTCGCTGGGCATGGGACGATTTGGGACGGTATAACCTCGTGACCTGCATTGTTTCCCCGTGCATTGGACAAGTCCCCTCGATGCGGGCGAGCGAAGAGGACCAGGGCGGAGGCCGCGATGGGCACCGAGGACACGACGGACCCCGAGCTCGCCCGGCTGTTGGGTGCGCTGAAGGAGCGCAGTGGCCGAACCTACGAGGCGCTCGCTCGCCGCAGCGGACTGAGCCGTTCCTCGGTGCACCGCTACTGCACCGGGCGGGGGCGGCCACCCGAGTTCGGCACCGTGGAACGGATCGCGAAGGCCTGTGGTGTCTCCCGCGCCGAACTGCTCGACCTGCACCGAGCCTGGCTGGGTACGAACATCGAATCCGCCCAGCTCCCTGGCGAACCCGGGCAGGCGGATCCGCCCTCCGGTGAGCGTGGGGCGGACCGGCCCCAAGCGAATCGGCGCAGGGCGGTACTCGCGGTCGTTTCGGTGATCCTGCTCAGCGCCGCGGGGGTCATCCTGGCGCACACCACGTTCACCACCGGAACCGCGCATCCGGAGAATGCCGGGGACCCCGGCGTGGAGTCCGCGGCCGCGCGACTGTCGTGGAGCGGCTCGGCCGGGGTCCCCTCGTCGTTCTTCGGTGTGACGATGAACAGCACGAGCGGTGTCATGCCCTCGTTCAGTGTCGGCTCCGTGCGGTTCTGGGACAGCGGGACCCGATGGGCACAGTTGCAGCCCGGATCCGGCCGCTACGACTGGCACATCCTGGACCGTCTTGTCACCAGCGCCGAGCGCGCCCACCTGCCGATGGTCTACGTCTTCGGCGGCACACCGGAGTGGGCCAGTCCGAACGGCGATCTCGGCCCCTATCCGGACAAGTCCCGCACCTCCCCGCCCACGGATCTCGGCGACTGGGACCGGTTCGTCACCGCGCTCGCCGACCGCTACCGGCAGCGCATCGGCGCCTACGAACTCTGGTCGCTTGCCGATGACCGGCATTTCTACAGCGGCGATCCCGCCACTCTTGTCGAGATGGTCCGCAGGGCCGCGGGAATCATCCACCGGCTCGATCGGAACGCGACGGTCGTGTGTCCTTCCATGGGAAAGCAGTGGACGAGTGAAGGACAGTCCTGGCTGCGGCGGTTCGCCGAACTGGGCGGTTACCGTCACTGCGATGCCGCCGGGATCAAGCTCTACACCCGCGGCGACGACGACCGGCCGGAGACGATGCTGGATCTCGTCCACACCGTCGAATCCACCTTCCACCGCGCCGGTGTCCAACCGCCGCTGTGGAACACCGGCACCACCTTCGACATCCCGTTGCGCCGGGGAGTCGGCCAGCGCACCGCGGTGAACTACGCGACACGTGCTTACCTCGTCGCGCTCTACGCCCGATACCAGCGAATGTACTTCTATGCCTGGGGTGGGCGGAAAATCCCGGTCGTGATTCAGCCGGAGGGCGCCCGGCCGAGCCCCGCGGGGTACGCCATCGGCGTCCTCGACCGTTGGCTGGCAGCCACCGCGATCACCGGTTGCGGGCACGGCCCGGAGAACGATCTGCCCCGGCACACCTATCGGTGCGGATTCACCACACCGCGGGAGCGTTTCGCCGTCTACTGGACCGATCGCGGTACGAGCACGCTGCCCGCCCGCCGGACCGACACCACGCTGCGCCGGGTGGACGGCAGCACCGACATCGTCCCGGCCGGGCGGCCGATCGGGCTCGATGAGCGCCCGGTCCGGATCTCCGAGGGAGCCTAGCCTCGATCTTTCGAGAGTGTTATCGATGACCGTGGAACACCTCACAGTTCAGGCCGTGACCTCCGACATCACCTGCCGGACTGTCCTCGCGATCTCGACCGCGTTCGGTGTGTCTGAGTGCACGCAGATCGAGTCGACCTGTATGGGGAAGGGCTCACCGGTCACCGCCGTTGCGACGCCGTGGATCAAGGCTTGCTGAGCGCGTTCGGTGGCTTCGTCGACCGGTGTAGCACGCGGACGCCTGGCGACGATGAGACCGCCGTCGGCATCGTATCCGAGGTCGACGTAGAACTCCGCGACGAAGGGGATGCCGAGCTTGCGCGCGGCCTTTTCGTGTTCGCTGGCACCGATGCCGAACACGGGGACTTCGTAGTCGGCGGCGACCCTGGTGATCGCTTCCGCGAGTTGGGGTTGCCTCGAGGACATGCCGTACAGCGCGCCGTGCGTCTTGATGTGGTCGAGGGGCGCGCCTTCTGCTTTGAGGAACGCGGCCACTGCTCCCACTTGGTAGCGGACGATGTCCTCGGTCTCCTCGGGGAACAGGGTCATCTCCCGGCGACCGAAACCGACGAGGTCCGGCAGTCCGGGGTGGGCACCGACGGTCACTCCTCCGGCGAGGGCCAGTTGCACGGTCTCGCGGATACCACTCGGGTCACCGGCGTGGAATCCGCATGCCACATTGACAGTGTCGATCAGTCCGACGAGTTCCTCGTCGTTGCCGAAAGAATGGATACCGAGGGACTCACCCATATCCGAGTTCAGGGAAACCATGTTTTCCTCCATGACTGGTTCTGTGTTCGTTCTTCTGTCCGGGTTTCGCTGGTGGTTTTCGTAAGCTGCGGTCCTGCCGTCAGCCGAGTTCGGCGGCAAGATGCTGCACCGCTTCGCTGATCGCCGGGCCGAATGCCCCGGCCAGTTCGGTTGGTTCGATATCGGTGCTGTAGAGCAGGAGTGAGCGTCCGGGTTCCAGTTCGATGACATCGACGGTGCCGAGATGGGATTGGACCGGTAAGTCGCCGCCGGTCACTCGGTACTGCAAGCGGCGCAGTCGCGAGTCCGAGACGACGATTTCTTCCTCGAGTACGGCACCATCGGACAGGGTGACGATACGGAACTCATCGGTCCGGGCGACCAGCTCAGCTGCGGCCTCGCCCGAGGACCCGGATACCGTCTCTATCTCGCCCTCTCCGGCGGCATAGCCGTGCCCACGGTGCTCGGCTCCCGCTCGACCTTCCTCGTCGCGGGCATCGGCGGGCACGACGGCCGCGCGCTCGAACCGGCCGACCTGCTCGATATCGACCAATCCGGTTCAGAACACCGACCGCACCGGCGCGTACCGGCAAGCCTGCGCCCCGCCTACACCAACAGCTGGGAGATCGAGGTGATCCGCGGTCCGCACGCCGATCCGGACTTCCTCACCGAACAGGACTTCGCCGAATTCCTCGATTCGGCATGGCGCTGCGACCTAAGCTCGGACCGCGTCGCCGTCCGATTCAACCCACATCGTTTCGAATGGGCACGCCAAGGCGGTGAAGTAGCCGGCGGACACCCATCGAACATGCTCGACGGAAGCTACCCACTCGGCGGCATCCTCGCTTACGGAGATGTGCTCACCATCCTCGGCCCAGACAGCCACACCAGCGGCGGCTTCGCCGTCATCGCCACCGTGGTCTCGGCCTCCTTCTGGAAAGTCGGCCAGCTCCGGCCAGGCCGCGACACGGTGACCTTCCGGGAAGTCGACCTCGAACAGGCCGCGGCCCTCAAGACACACCTGGATCAGATCCTCACCCCGACAAATCTCGAAAGACGCTGACAGTTCGTTCCCGGGCGAGTCCTCCTACACGCGTGCCTGGTGCGCTGCCGTGTCCGGTGATCGTGATGCGTTTACGCCTGCGGTCGGCATCGTCCTTGGTGATCCTGAACCCGCTTTGTCGCCGGGCTCGTAACCCAGGTGGTCGGCCGTCTCGGTATCCAACGCGCGTTCGGGCACCCGCCGGATCAACTCGGTGCGCAGTCCGCCCGGGCCAACCAGCTCACGCCCCGAGGAATCGGCCTGGCGCAGCAGCCGCTCCACCGTTTCTACCTCGGTGTCACCACTCCCGATCGGTCACCGGCGCCGTGGACCGAAGACTGGCTACACGCCGATCCGGATCGTTTCACGGTCTGAACGGCTTCGCCGACCCACGACGGCCGGAGCGGTCGGCCATCACCGCCTCACCGCCATTGGCCGGGCCTCGATAACCGCCGCTTCGGGTGCGGTGCGGTCCCGGCCGTCTGGCTTTGTCGGTCGGGACACCGTGCGCCCGGAATCGATGATGTGCAAGACCACAGCCACCCGGGAGCGTCACCCGAGTCGGCAGTGTCGAATGGGTGAACCGTCTGTTCGTCCGCGGCAAAGGCGTGCCATTCGCCGTTGCGTCGCGCACTGCGCGCGGCGCTCAATCGGTCCGCTGCGGGATCGGTCGTGGCGATCGAGCGTAGTTCGGTCCCGATGAGTCGTCGTGTGGACACTTCTACTGGTACCAGGTGATGGTGCAACCACTGCGTCGTGCCGCCTGCTCGACCGCGACGGTATCCAGGGGTTGTCCGGTCATGGTGATCGTCGGCAGTAGGGCGACACTGTATTCGTGCCCATACCGTTGCAGGAAATCGACGAGATCGGCCGAGCGTACGGTGGGTTCGGTTGTCCGGGGGCGAAGTTTCGCGAGCCTGCGAGCAGGGCGCAGTCCGTGTGCGCGCAGTTGCTCTGCCGCGACCTCCTCGACGGCGTCCTCGCATTCGGCGAGTACCAGAATGCCGAGCCGCACACCGGTCGGGTGAAAGTGTTCGGTGAGAAATCGTGCTGCTGTTTCGACAATCGACGCCATCGTCCGACCATATCAGTACTAGACATGCCACTTGACTGTGCTGTAAATTAACTTGGGTCTTGCTCCGAGAGTGATAGCCACGACCCGCGTCAACATACGTCGGTGTGGCCGCGCAGGAGGTGCGTCGTGGCGAACGACGATCTGACAAGTCCCGCCGACAGTCCTCCGGGTGGATCGGTAGCCGGTGTTGAGCGAAAATCGTTACAGGGCAATGAAACCCATGCGGCTGTGCGTTCCACGCGATCGGTATTCCTCGTGGCCGCAGGCGCAACGACCCTCGAATACTACGATTTCATGCTGTACGGAATAGTCGCCTCCCTGGTATTCGGGAGAGTGTTCTTTCCGGTGTCCAGTCCGCTGACCGCAACGCTGTTGGCGCTCGCGAGTTTCGGTGTTGGTTTCGCTGCACGTCCGCTCGGTGGTGTGGTCGCGGGATACTGGGGCGATCGTCGCGGGCGACGTCCCGTCCTGATCGCATCGCTGTTGATCATGGGATGCGCGACGGCGTTGGTGGGTATATTGCCCGGTTATGAACGGCTTGGCTGGGGCGCGCCGGTGCTGCTTGTTGTGCTGCGCCTGATCCAAGGGTTGGCCACAGGAGGAGAGAGCGGCGGCGCCGTGGTCTATGGCGTGGAGTCGGCGCCCGGGCATCGGCGCGGTGTCTACGGCAGTTTCTCGGGAATGGGCCAGAGTCTCGGGGCGCTCTTGGCAATGGTGATCTTTGGTGTCATCTCGGCTTCTCTTTCCGAGGACGATCTGTGCAGCTGGGGATGGAGGGTTCCGTTCCTGATCGGCGGCGTATTGACGGTCATCAGTGTCGTACCGTTGTTGCGCAGTCCCGATACATGGGATTTCGTGCGCGACGTCGCGCAGAATTCCGGGGCGAAGCGGAAAGGCCCGCTGCTGGCCCTGTTCCGCCATCATCCGCGGTCGCTGTTGCTGGCGACAGGGTTGAGTGTGGGCACCAACGGGACGATCTATATCTTACTGACCTTCTCGGTCATTTATGCGACGAAGAACAGCTGGTCGGAATCCGAGGCGGTCTACGGTCAGATCGTGTTGACCGCCGCGGTGACCGCCTGCATTCTCTTCGCCGGGATACTCACCGATAGATTCGGGGCGTACCGGTTGCTGCTCGCAGCGAGCGTGCTCACGGGTATCTTCAATTTCGTACTATACGCCGCGATCTCCAGCGGCAGCGCCGTAGCCTTCTTCGGGGCGTTCGCCGTGGCGGGCTTGATCAACGCGTTCGTCACGGGCTGTACACCGGTATATTTCGCCAGTCTGTTTCCAGCATCGGCGCGGTACAGCGGTGTGTCCGTCAGCTACCAGGCAGGCGCTGCGATCAGTGGTTTCGCCCCCGCGGTCGCGGTGTTCCTCTTCGATATCTCCGGCGAGGCGATGTGGGCGGCTCCGTTGTTCGGTGCTGTGCTGGTCGCCGTGCTGGCGGTCTGCACGGTCATGCTCCGGGACAGCGCTCGTTCCCTCGACAACACAGAGGCGATGCGGACCGTCGAAAGGAATTGATCATGGATCACAGCAAAGTATCGATCGAACCGGCCGGCCGAACGGTTTCCTCGGGACGTTTACGGGAGACGATGCGCTGGTTCGCGACCGGGGTGACGGTGGTCGCCACGAACGACGAACGGGCGAACTATGCGGCGGTGGTGAACTCTTTCACCTCGGTATCCTTGGAGCCGCCGCTCGTGCTCGTGTGCCTTCACGCCCACTCGCGGACCTGTGCGGCCATCCAGCGTCGCGGCTCGTTCAGTGTCTGCGTGCTCGCCGAGGGGCACCGGGAGCATTCGCAGCGGCTTGCGACGTCGCAGCCGACCCTCGACGACGAGGCGTTCGAGACCGTCGACGGGTTGCCGGTGATCCGCGACTCCCTGGCAGGCCTGTTGTGCGAAGTCGAATCCATGCAGGTCAAGGGTGACCACGTGATCGTCTTTGGCTGCGTGGTGCGTACGCACTACGCCAGGCGCGATCCGCTGCTGTATTACGACGGCCAGTACCGCGTGCTCAGTGGTCAGTTCGGCAGCGCGTCCGTCCCGGGCGCGGCAACCGCCAGGAAGTAGGTACGCGAGCGCGGACCGAGTGCCTCGAGTGTCGCGCGATAGGCCGACAGTGCCGCAGTACGGGCGCTCGCGTGTGGAGACCACAGCCGGGGAAGCTCCGGGTCGAGGTTGGCGAAGGACTGGAACGTGTGGAGCATCCGAGTGCAGGCGATGAATGATCCTTTCTCGGACAGTGTGGAGGCCTTGGCCGGTTTCCCGTAACTTCGGGCGAACCGCTGATAGAGCTCGGCAAGTTCGTCGAGCTGCCACAGGTGCCCGAGAAAGGCTGCGGGCACCTCGTCATCGTCCAGGCGGGCGCGGAATATCGCGACAGCGTCGGTGATTCCGAGCAGTTTGGCATGGGCGCGTACCTCGGAGACGTAGTCCTTGGGGGATGCCCAGACTGCGCCCTGCATCTGCCCGAATCCGTGGAACCGCAACTGCTTGACGAACTCGGACCGCTCGGATTTCCGGCTGTCCGGCAGGTTGTGCCACACGAGGGTCCAGGTTTTCGGGGAGACGTCGGCCGCATCAAGCGTCAGGAGCCGGTTGTCCGTGTCTTCGAGCAGGTGAAGACTGCGCGGGGTCAGCGTGTACGACACCGCTCGGCCGTCCCGATGAGGATCCGCGAGCCCACGGTGCACCATGCGATTCAGCGTCATCCGGGCCGTGACGGGGGTGATACCGAAATGTTCGAGCAGCGTCACCAGTCCGCCCGACCACACTGCCGCGGTCCGCGGCCGCAGGTAGGCGCCGAACATGCTGAACAGCAGACCCTGGGGTTTCGGGTCGAACAGGTCGTCGTCAGTCGAGGTGCTCAAGGCCCCAGGTTATCAGCGATCGGATCGATAGAAATAGTTGACAACGCTCTTAGGTGCGATGAAAAATAAATCCATGGTTGCTACCGACGAAACGCTGGCCGAGGTCCGCGAAACGCTTCCGGTACGGGAACCGTCCACTGCGGCCGCGGTGTTGGAGAACGCCGATATCGTGGCCCCAGCGGTGCTCGCCGAAGCGGATCGCTGCGAGTCGCAGACACGGTTGTCGTCCGCGCTCACCGAGTTGTTCCGCAGGGCGGGGCTGTTCCAGATGGGATTCCCGGCCAGTCGTGGTGGTATCGAAATGCGGCTGGCGGACCAATTGACTGTGGTCACCAAGATCGCGAAGCTGGATGCGAGCGCTGGCTGGAATGTCGCGGTACTGAACGCGTCCGGGTTTTACGCGGGACGGCTCGACGAGGATGCTTACCGGTCGTTGTACCCCACCCGGGATCTGCCGACGGGAGGGTCCTTCCATCCACCCGGCCGTGCGGAAATCGTGGACGGCGGGTATCTGGTGAGTGGTCGATGGGATTGGGGCAGCGGTACCCATACCGCAGAGCACGTCGTGGGCGGCTGCCAGGTCTACCGGGACGGTGAGCCGGTCTGCCGTGAGGATGGACGCCAGTTGCTGCTCGGTGTGTGGTTGCCGCGGGATTCGGTTTCGCACATCCCGAACTGGAACGCGCTCGGCATCCGGGGCTCGGGAAGTTCTTCGTACGAGGTCATCGAGCCAGTTTTCGTACCCGCGAACCACACCTTCGATCGCGGAGCACCGCCGAACCCGCTCGCTGATCCGCTCAACAAGCATGTGGAGCTGCTCTTCTTCCCGTTGACCGGGGTGTATCTCGGTCTGGCGCAGCGGATCGTGGACTTCACCTTGGACGCTGTGCACAGCCGCAGTCGTGGCGATATCTCCCGTGTGGACGGTGCGACAAGCCAACAGCTCGGGCAGGCATGCTGTGAGGTCGAGTTCGCCCGCAGTGGTGTCACGGATGTCGCCAGGCGCACCGATGATGCCATTTTCGCCCCCCACCGCGTGCTGACACCGCTCGAGGAAGCCCGGTTGCGGGTGGCCAACAGCCAAGCCGCGCAGACCCTGCGCCGTGTACTGGATTTATGCAGCGATCTCTACGGTTCCCGGTACATCTATCAGTCGGATCCGCTCGAGCGGGTGATCCGGGATTCGTGGGGTGCGCTGGCCCATTTCGGGGCGAAACGGTTCCACTGGTCGGGCTATGCGGCGACACTGCTCACGCAGCGTTCGGAAGCGCTGTCCGTGCACGGAGTTCCGGCATGACCCGGAACAATGGCGACGTGCTCCGGGTCCGGGTTGTCCAGGCCGGTACGACCCGATGTGGGCTCGCCGAAGGTGATTACTTCGACGTGGTGGGGCCGGAACTGCGGATTCCGAGCGGACGTCCGTTCTGTTTGCAGGCGATGATGGCCGCGATACCGCTGTTGACCTCCCGGATGGAAAACCATTCGGCCGAACATTGGCTGGAACGCAAGCCATTCGTGTGCTGCCCGGATCCATATGAGCGCGTCCTGCTCTCGATGGACCGTCCCGGCGCCGCTGGGGAGCCATCGTGACCGGCCGGATTCGATGCACAGTGGAGGCGATGAACTACTCGGCCTGTGGCATGTCGGTCGGAGATCGCTTCGACATCCATGGGGGCGAGCTGTCACTGCCGCAGGGGCGGGGATTCTGCTTCTACGCGATCGCTGCTGTGGCCAATGCGATGGCCGGCCGTGAAAACGACATGACACTGCAGGACTGGGCGTCTGAGCAACCGCTGATCGCCTGCCCCGACCCGCCCGAGAACCTCGTTATGCGGATGCGTCATCTCCCGGAAGGGGTGGATGAACATGGACGGTGATCTCGTGCTGAGTGTCCGGGTGGGCGCCGCCGGCCACGGGACCCGCGGGCTGACGGCCCGGGCGGTGGAAGCCGAGGAGGCGGGATTCGACCAGGTGTGGTCCGGCAACGACATTTTCGGGCCCCCTGGGATCGCCGGGCTGGCTTCGATGCTGCTGTCCACCAGCCGGATCAAGGTCGGTGCCGGAGTGCTGGACCCGGTATCGATCCACCCGGCGCAGATCGCGCAGATCGCTTCCGGGTTTCAAGAACTCTCCGGGGACCGATTCATTCTCGGCCTCGGTGCCGGCTCGGATGTCTTTTTCGGATGGGCAGGGTTGACCCCTGCCAAACCGGTCGTGCGAACCAGGCAGGCGGTCATCGCCGTCCGGGAACTGACCAATGGGCGCAGCCCCGCCGGCGTTCCCGGGGCCGGGGATTGTTGGGCCGAGCAGGCGCGGATCCAGCAACCACGTCCGGTTCCGATCTACGTCGGTGCGATGGGTCCCCGGATGCTGGCGATGACCGGGCGCTACGCCGACGGTGCCCTGCCGCTGTGCCTGCCCCCGCGGCAGGTCTACCGGTCGATGGAACAGATCCGAGCTGGAGCGGCCGAGGTGGGCCGGTCCGTTGATGAGATCGACATCGCCGGTTGCCTGTGGTGTTCGATCGACCCCGATCCCACCATCGCACGTCGATTGTTGGCTCGACATATCGCCCACTACAGCGGCTCGCTGAGCACGGACGTGCTCCTCGCCAACGGGCTCGATCCGGAAGAGTTCGCCCGCACGCAGGCGCTGATGCTGGACGGAGACGAGGATGCCGCGATCGGGATGGTGCTGTCCTCCTCGACGATGCTCGAGCTCGGCGTGGTGGGCGGTGCGGCCGAAGTGATCGAACAGTGCGCGACGCTGATCGAAGCGGGTGCGCGTCATCTCTCGTTCGGCCCGCCGATGGGCACAGACTCGTCCGAGGCGATGGCGCTGCTCGGCAAGCAGGTACTTCCGGTACTGCGCTCCTCGTTCCACGTCGATGCCGTGGGGAGGCAACGATGATCGGCGTGATCGTGATCGGTGGCCGACAGGAACGGATCCCCGGGGATGTCGGCTGTGCCGCGAGTTTCGCTGGCCCCGTCGAATTCGAAGTCGCCGAGGACGCGACGATGCGGCAGGTATTCGAGGGCCGTGAGCACGAGATGCTGCCCGCGCTGCGCCGGGCCGGACAGACCCTGGTCCACCGGGGTGCCATGGTGATCACAACGACCTGCGGGCTGTTGACCGCCGTGCAGGCATCGCTGTCCCGGTACCTGAACGTGCCGGTGATCACCTCGGCGCTGTTGCAGCTGCCTGCACTGCTGGCGCTCCTGCCGCCCGGGCAGAAGATCGGTGTCGTGACTGCGATGGCAAGGCTGCTGACTCCACACCGGATCATCAGCGCCGGGGTACGTGCCGAGCAGCTGAAGCGACTCGCCGTCATCGATCTTTCCGGAACCCGGCACTTCCTTCCCTCGTTGACGGAAAACGAGAACTCACCCGAAGCCCGGCTGATCGAGCAGGAAGTCCTCGCGTGCGTGCGCGAGGTCCTCGTAGCGGAACCGGTCGGTGCCCTGCTGAGCGAGTGCGCCAACCTGCCTCCGTACAGTGCCGCCCTCCGAGCGGCGACCGGTCTTCCAGTGTGGGACGCCATGGATCAGATCCACTGGCTGGTGGGTACCGAGCAGGAGCGCTTCTCTGCCGCCGATACCGTGGGAGTGGCAGCCAAATGATCGACAATGGTGAACGGCCGGTAGAAGACGGGATGGAACTCGACTTCCGGACGAAGATGGATTACGGCTCGTACCTGGAGCTGGAGCGCCTGCTCTCGGCGCAGCGGCCCATCAGCCGACCCGAGCATCCGGACGAGTTGTTGTTCATCATCGCGCACCAGACCACGGAGCTGTGGTTCAAACTGCTATGGCACGAACTGCTCCGTGTGCGCGAGTACTTCGACGCCGACGACGCCAGCCGGGCACGCAAATCGCTGGCTCGCGTGAAGCACATCCTCCGCACGCTCGCCGAACAGTGGTCGGTTCTCAACACCCTGACCCCGAGCGAGTACCTGCAGCTGCGCGGTTTCCTGGCATCGGCATCCGGCTTTCAGTCCTATCAGTACCGGGCCGTGGAGTTCATCCTGGGGAACAAGAACGCCGATACTCTCCGAGTGTTCGAAGCGGACCCTGAACTCCACCGTAGACTGACTGAGGTACTGGACTCCGATTCGGTCTACGACTCTTTCCTGGGGTTCCTCGCTCGGCGTGGACACGCGGTCCCCGCTGAAATACGGAACCGAGATGTCCGCCGGTCCTGGACCGAGCGCGAAGATCTCATTCCGGTCTTCGCCCGGATCTACGACGACTCCGGGAGCTACTGGGTCGAGTACGCGGTGTGCGAGGATCTGGTCGATTTGGAGGACGCCTTCCAACTCTGGCGTTTCCGCCACCTTCGTACGGTGCGGCGCACGATCGGCTTCAAGAAGGGCACCGGCGGAAGCAGTGGTGCCGCGTTCCTGGAACGTGCTCTGGACCTGACCTTCTTTCCTGAGCTCTACACCGTACGAACGATGATCGGCTCCTGACGCGGATGCCGTCGGTCACGAGACCGACAGCCTCCCGTACTGCGCTGCCAGAGCAGCCTGTCCCTTCAGGCAGAAGACCCCTCATTACGGAGAAAGACCAATGCCGCACCACATCAGCAGACAAAGCTGTCAACGCTGGGACGCCCAGGACCCACTGGCATCGGTACGCCAGGAATTCGAGCTTCCCACCGATCTCGTCTATCTCGACGGGAATTCCCTCGGTGCCATGCCGAGACGTGCTCGAGAGCGCGTCGAGAACACGCTCGCCCTCGAATGGGGCAGGCAGCTGATCCGCAGCTGGAACGGCGCGTGCTGGTTCACCAAACCTCGATCTCTCGGCGACCGTATCGGCGGACTCCTCGGCGCCGCCCCCGGTCAGACCGTCATCACCGACTCGACCTCCGTGAATCTCTACAAGGCGATCGTCGCCGCTGCGCGACTGCGGCCGGGGCGCCACACAATCCTCGTGGAACGCCAAGCGTTCCCCACCGACATCTACATCGCCACCGGTGCCGCACGGGCAGTGCCGGATACGCGGATCCGGCTCATCGACGACAGCTCGGAACTCGAACAGGAGCTCACCAAGGACGTGGCGGCCGTCGTACTCGGCCACGTCGACTTCCGCACCGGGACGCTGCTGGACATGCCCGCGTTGACCGGCATGATCCATGCCGCCGGCGCTCTGGCGATATGGGACCTCTGCCACAGCGCAGGCGCACTCCCAGTCGTACTGGACGCTTCCACGGTCGACATCGCTGTCGGGTGCACCTACAAATATCTCAACGGGGGCCCCGGATCACCGGCGTTCATTTATGTGGCCCACCGCCACCTCGACCACATCGAGCAACCACTGACGGGATGGAACGGGCACGCGACACCGTTCTCGTTCAGTACCGAATACCAGCCACACCAAGGAATCGACCGGCTGCGAGTCGGAACGCCCGCCGTACTGTCCATGGTCGCCCTCGAAGGCGCCCTCGACGTATGGGATCAGGTCGAGATCGACGAGATCCGCGCCAAGAGCCTACGGATGACGCGGATGTTCGCCGAACTCCTCGTCGATAGCGGACTCGATATGCTGACGCCGACTCAGGAACACCTCCGGGGAAGCCAGATATCGCTGACCCATCCGGACGCGTACGCGATCATCCGGGCGCTGATCGATCGAGGTGTCATCGGCGATTTCCGTGAACCCGATGTGCTCCGTTTCGGATTCGCACCGTCGTATCTGCGCTACGTCGACGTCTACGACGCGGCCACCCAACTGCTCGACGTACTGCGGACCCGATCCTGGAACCTGCCCGAGTACACCGAGCGTCTCCTTGTTACCTGAGTTCGACGATCCCACGAGCCACAGCTTCATCGGCCAACTCTGGGCAGCTCCACCGTGCCAGCGGCACATAGATGCGAGCGGGTAGCTCACCGGCCAGGGCCTTGACCTCGGTGACCACGGCGGCGGGGCTGGTCGGCCGGCCCCGCGATCCCGTTGCGGCAGAAGCGTTTGCGCCACTTCCGGACAGTATCCACACTCACGTCCGGACACTGCGAGGTGTCTTCCGGTGACCGCGTGGCGGTGGTGTCCTCGGTCTGCTCGCGGGTTCGGGGCGTGATGGTGAGGTGAACGCGATTCCGGAATGGGCGACGATGCCGATGGCCATCGTTTCGAGCTGACCGCCGGTTCGCAAGGCACGCGGTCCTCATCGGACTCCGGTGGTTCTCATGCCCCGGGAGCTGGTGGGTTGTCGCGCAGCCAATAGTCGGCCCAGGTTGTGGCGCCGCGTGGGCCCAGGCCGAGCTGCGCAGAACCCTCGATCTGTCCGGCGCCCGACTGATCGGGGAACAACTCACGGTGTCGCTGGCGCACGAGCGGCTCGCCGGAACCCCGGACCACGGCCTGCGCGCGGAACTCGGCCGATGGTTCGCACAGGTCGCCGCGACCGCGGACAACTCGCGCGAGCTGGTCAGGACCGCGTGATGAGCGGCGGCAACCGCGTGACGAAGCCGACTTCCTGGGCTCTGGTGCTCGCTCTGACCTCAGCGGGGATCACGGTGGCCGTGCAGGTGGGCAAGGCCGTGGCCGCCCTGCCCGCGGTCACCGCGGATCTCCGGCTCTCACTGACCAGTGGCAGCTGGGTGCTGTCCGCGGTCAGCATCGCCGGTGCCCTCGGCGGACTCGCGCTCGGTGCTGTCATCGACCGCATCGGGCACCGACGCGCCCTGCTTGCCGGTCTCCTCCTGACCGCGGCGGGCAGCGGCATCGGCGCGTTCGCCGAGAACGTCTCGGTGCTGTTGCTCTCCCGGCTCGGCGAAGGCGTCGGCTTCACGGCCACCGCACTGTCGGTGCCACCCTTGCTGGTCAGGATCAGCGCGCCCGGGCAGCGCGGCATCGTACTCGGATTATGGAGCGCGTTCATTCCCGCCGGAACGGGGGTGACAACGCTGGTCGGCCCGTGGCTGATCGATGCGATCGGCTGGCGCGGACTCTGGCTGCTCGCCGCAACGCTCCCGGTGTTGGTCGCGGCATTCCTGGTCCCCACGACCAGATCCCTGTCTACCACCGCGCCGAACACCCATCCGGCACGCCGGGAATCCATCCGCGCCGTGCTCAAATCGCGCGGCATCCTGTTCGCTACGGTGGTATTCGCCTCCTATTCTGCCCAGTTCCTCGCGGTATTCGGGTTCCTGCCCACCCTGCTCACCCGACAGGGCGCGCTCCCACCGAAGACCGCCGCGATCCTCACCGCCACCGCGATCCTGGTCAACATCCCAGGAAACATCCTCGGCGGATTCCTCCGCGGCCGGGGCGTGCCGCGGTGGGTACTGATCGGGGCCGCCAGCGCCGTAATGGCCGCGAGCGCCTTCGCCATCTACGCCACCGGCACCCCGCTGGCACTGCGCTATGCGGGAAGCCTCGCACTGTCCTTCGCGGGTGGAATGATCCCCTCCACCCTGTTCGCCGCCGCCCCAGAACTGGCACCGCGCCCGGATGCGGCGGCCGCCACCGTCGGGGCACTACTGCAGGGATCCACTCTCGGACAGACCCTGGGACCACCCGCACTCGCAGCACTGACCACGGCATTCGGCTGGCAGTCGAGCCCGATCCTGCTCGCGTTCGCCGCGACCCTCGCAGCCGGGCTCGGCATCGCACTACATCGCAGCATCGGATTCCCGCGCAAGCGGCACGACCCCATCGTCAACCACCCACCGGAATGCCATTCAGCGCCAACCCCACGCAGCCCCTGAAGGTCGGGGTGTGACGCTCAGGTTTCTGGGAGGTCGTCGGGGTTCGGGCCTGGTTTGGTCGCCGTGTCGGTGGTGCGGGTCAGCACGGTGTTGGCGAGTGCGCCGGCGGTCGTATCGTCCAGTGAAGCATGCCCGAGCAGTAGTCGGTACCAGAGAGTTCCGTATATCTGGTCGACGAGCAGGTCGAGGTCGAGGTCGGGATCGAAGTAGCCGCAGTGCTTGTCCAGGAGTTCGCGTAATGCTTCCCGCCGGTGCGCCGTGAACTGGCGTAGCAGCTGGGCTGCGTGCTCGTCGATGGCCTGCACCGTCAGTGGCCCCGGCGCCTCAGCGCTCATCAGCCGGGTGGTCGCCTCCAGGATCGCATGCCGGGCCAGCTCATTGCGTCGTCGTCCGGTATGGGGCTCGGCTGCTGCGCGAGCGCCGACAGGAACTGGCGCAGCAGCTCGCCAGCAAAGCCGACAGAACAAGCAGTGCGCGACAGCACCTGCCGCCCGTCTTCCTGATCGAGAACGACTACATCATGGCGATGCAGGACGCCGAAATCGCTTGGATCGATCGGACCCTCGAGGCTATCGATGATGGCACGCTGCACTGGGATCCAGACCAGCTGATCGCGCGTGCAGCAACAGAGCACGACCAGCATGCCTGATGCGGGCCCACACCGCGTCGAACCCGAACAGCGCTTGGTCCAATCGTCAGATGGAACAGCCCAGCTGGTGACAAACCCAACCACCTTTGCTGTGGTACAGGACGAGCGTGGGTGTGTACGCCTGGTTGATGCAACCGCGGCTAGCGCCTTTGGCCGAACGTTTCGCGTCGCGGCGCCCGTCGAGGTAGTCGTCACTGAAGGTCCAGGGCCGGACGTCTTGCCGCCGTTGCCGTGGATGCGCACGCCGAGGTCGGGCGTTTCAGCACGCCTTGCCAATAGCGCACCAAAGGAATACTCCCGTCCGTGCAAGCACCCCCACCAACTCGACTCGACCCGCTCGCGCCTCCGGGCGCACCTCGATCACCCGAAAGCTCCGACGTCGACTGCTCCGGACAACTACCGCAGCAGATCTTTTATGTCCGGATTACCCAGCCGCGAAAGCTTTCCTGGCTGCGGGCTGCTGCCTGCCCGGATCATGTCGTAGCCTTTCGCCATGCCAAATTCTGCCCTGCAGTTGATCCCCGGTGCTATCGACCGTTTCGGCGCACGGGTGCACGCGGTCGAGGACCACCAGTGGAACGACCCGACGCCGTGCACCGAGTGGACGATCCGGGACCTCGTCAACCACCTGGTCGCCGAGCACCTGTGGGTCCCGCATCTGCTTGCCGGAGAGACTCTGGAACAGGTCGGCGATCGCTATGAAGGCGACGTGGTCGGTGCCGACCCCGTGCAGGCGTGGGATGAGGCGGCGGAGCGCTCCCTCGAGGCGTGGGACGGCACCGATCTTTCCGGGACGGCCCAGTTCTCCTTCGGAGAGGCTCCGCTCACTATGTACGCGGACCAGATGCTCGTCGACCTGACCGTCCACGAGTGGGACCTGGCCCGTGCGTCCGGCCAGGTCGAGTCGCTCGATCCGGCGGCGGTCGACAACTGCCTGGTCTACGCCCGTGCCAACGCCGAGCGAGTGGCGGGCCTGGGAATTTTCGCCCCTCCGGTGCCCACCACCAGCACCGACCCCGCCGTCCAGCTTCTTTCCATGCTGGGCCGCACCGCCTGACGGACATGGCGATTCGGCGCTCGGTATCGCGAACCGGTCACCGCCTACCTCGGCCACCTCTACCCGGAAACACAGCGCGAATAGTGTCGGCCGTTCCCCGCCGTCGCCAGCCATGCAGTTCATGTCCCCAGAACTGATGAACCAGGAGCGGCGAGCGGCTGCTGCCGTCGCCGGATTGCTGCGGCAGCGCGGTCATCACATAAAGGTCGGCGCCTTCGGTCTGCCGACCGCGGACCATAGGCCGCCCTTGTCCCAGCGGTGCGAATGCGCTGGGGGCTTTGTCCTCCTGGTCCGCCATCGAGACCGTTCTTACCTCCAGCACGGACACCCGGAGAGCGGACGGAACCAACGCATCCGAATCCTAGGCATCATCGCAGGCGGTGAAGCATCTCCTCGATCGTGTTCAGCCCTGTCCGGCGGTCACCATGGTGGCTTCAAGGTGAGCGCAGCAGGCGATGTCGGTCACGCCTCGACCAGCGAGTCGAGTGCGGTGCGCTTCCCCTCCGGATCTGGGCGGGCTGCGACGGTCCGGTGCACTCGCCGCGGGTCGCCCGATTAAGATCGACTGGAGCAACAAAAAGTTGCTATAGTGGTGGCGACGGCAGGGATTCAGGGAAGGGAGACCGGGATGCGGATTCTGGTCAGTGGTGCAGGGGTGGCCGGTTTGAGCGCGAGCATCGATTTGGCTCGTGCGGGGCACACGGTCGAGATCGTCGAACGGGCCGGACACTTGCGTACCAATGGTTCGCCGATCGACGTACGTGGTGATGCCGTCGGTGTCATCGAACAGATGGGGTGCCTGGATGAGGTCATCGAGCATTCCATCACGATGACCGAAGGGGCGAAGTTCGTCGCCGAGGACGGTTCGGTGATCGCTCCGCAGCCGATGGCGGAGACCAACGATTCCGACGACGACGTCGAGATTCCGCGCGAAGACCTGATGCGGCTTCTACGAGAGGCCCTGCCGGACAGCGCGCAGCTGCGTTTCGAGGACTCCGTTCGGAGCCTGTCCGACGACGGTGACCAGGTGACCGTCGTGTTCGAGTCGGGACAGGAAGGCCGGTACGACCTCATCGTCGGCGCGGACGGGGCGCATTCGAACGTGCGGCGACTGGTATTCGGCCCGGAACAGGACTTCGTCAAGCATCTGGGTCTGTACGTCGCGATCGGCAACGCACCAGCGCAGGCGGTCTCGGGAAACGCACCGCATTCGGTGCACATCCTCAATCTGCCTGGGCGGATGGCGTGTCTCGGCCGGTATCGTGACCAAGCGCTCGCGATCTTCACCTTCCGCTCGGAGCGCATCGAGTACGACCATCACGACCTGTCCGCTCAAAAACGCATCCTCGCCGATTTCTACGGCGAAGACCCGCAGTGGAAAATCCCCCAGTTACTGGCCGCCGCCCACGCCGACCCGGAACTGTATTTCGACGCCATCGCCCAGATCCGCATGCCCATATGGCACGACGGACGCGTCGTACTCATCGGCGACGCCGCACACTGCGCGACCCCAATGGCAGGCCGCGGCACCTCACTGGCACTGACCGGAGCATGGATCCTCACCGAAGAACTTACCCGGCACGACGGTGACCACGCAGGGGCGTTCACCGAATACGAACGGCGCCAACGGCCCTACTCGGACAAGGCACAGGCGTCCGCAAGCGGTGGGGCCGATCTCATGGTCCCCGCCACGGAAGAGGAAATCGAGCAGCGCAACACGCGGCTGCTTTCCGCGCAGTAAAGTCAAGGGCAGGCCGCGGGCATCCTCGCCGGAGAGCCGACACCGTGGCGCCGCCCCCTACCCTGGTGCCTGACCGGCCCGCCGCCGAGCAGCGATACCTCAGGAGCAAATGAGCATGGCCGAGCGCCGTAGGACGGGCAATGACACCGGAAGCACCACACCGGCACGCCGTCCGGGCGGACGAAACGCCCGCCTGCGCGAGCGCATGCTGACCGCTGCGGCCGAGCTCATAGCGCGGGATGGCATCGAGAGGTTTCGCTACGAGGAAGTGGCCGAGCTCGCCGAGGTGAATAAGACCACCGTCTACCGGAACTGGCCAGACCGCGCCGAGCTGGTGATCGAGGCACTGTCCTCCTACGACGCGGACACCGTCACGGTGAAAGACTCCGGTAACCTCCGCGCGGATCTGGCGGACTTCCTCGTGGCCCTCGCGGATTCCCTGTCCACACCGCGCGGCCGCGCGCTGTCGAACGTCGCGGCCACTTCCCCGGCGAACGACGAAATGATCGCGATCGTGGATGCCGCGCACGAACGGCGAATGACGACCATGCGTCAGCGGCTGGACGAGGCGTTCGAACGCGGCGAGCTGCCGCCAGTGGACATTCATTTCCTCACCGAAATGCTGGCCGGTCCGGTGCATTTGCTCCTGCGCCGGGGACCTCGCTCTTTCACCCGCGAGGACGCGGAACAGATCATCGATATCATCCTGGCCGGCATTCGCGTCCGGAAATAGCCGATCCCCGGGGATGAACGTCTTCAGACGGATTCATCGCCGAGTCATTCGATCAGGACACGGCTCGAGGAACACCGGACTGTCCTGGTTTGTTGGAGAACCTCCATGTCCGCACGTCCTGGCGACCACGATCGCGCTGTGGACGGTCCTCGTGCTCTGGGAACGGCGGGCGAAGACACCGTTCTTCGATGTTCGCCTCCTGGCCAGAACCTCGCCCTGACCCGTACCTACATCCGTTTCGCCATCGTGATGCTCTGCTCGTACCTCGTTCTCTACGGCAACACCCAATGGCTCGAAGCCGCCAAGCGGTTCTCCGGGTTGAATGCGGGACTGCTGTTGCTGCCGATAACGGTTGTCTCCGGCATTGTCACTATCCCGGTAACGTTCCTTCGGCTACCTGGGCTCCACCGGATCGTCCGCGGTGATCGGCGTCGTCTTCCGAGACAATGTCACCAACTCGGGGATCGGTGTCATCGGCTGGATCATGCTCGGCACCAGCGTGGTACTGCTCTTGCTCGCACCGATCGACCGGAGGTTACCGCGCACCGCCGCCACCGGTGTAGCCGCCGGGAAGCGCGATCGATCCAAGCAGTTACGCGAACTACGCGACAAACCTCATCGAGACTCATTCGGGAGCGACGATGTCTTCGGATCGCCGTCGCGCGGCGGCTCCCGGTAGCAGATGAGCAGCACGAGTAACGCGATCAGCGACACGGCGACTACGTAAGTCGGAACGACCGCGCCGCGAAGCCTCGTTGCGGTTTCGGGCTCCACAGCGATATCCGGCCACCAGCGATGAGACTCGGTGATCAACAGCAACCGTCACCGTCGCGCGGAAGCGTTTGCACAGCGGAAAAGCGACGCAGCGACAAAACACACCGAGCGTGGAATCCCGGAGACATACACAGGGAATCCGGAGAACCTCGAAACCTTGCGGCAACAAAAAGTTGCACCAAGCCGCCGTTCGGGGTAGGAAGGTGGAGTGGACTCCGCCGCTCCACTGCGGAGCGGCGCAAAGCAGCCCTCCGCACTACCGGATCTTGGAGCAGTCATGGCAAATGACCGTTATCCGCCCAATCCGGGCGACACGCTGATATTCGAGAACGACCGCGTCCGTGTCTGGTCCATGCCCCTGGCTCCCGGTGGCATGTTCGACTTCCACCAGCACCACTACGACCACCTCATTCTGTGGCCGGACGCGGGGAGAACCGAAGGTCAGGACCTCGGCGATCCCGAATGGTCGCTTTCCCTGGATGTCACGCCGGGATTCGCGATGTTCAAGACGGTCGGACACAGCGGCCCGCTTCGCCCACACCGCATTCGCAACCTCGAGGACCGCAGCATCACCCACTACATCGTGGAGTTGATCGGGGAACCCTTTCCCAGCCCGACCGAATTGCCGGGGGCCATCAACACCAGGGGACAGTTGACCGACCGGCGCAGCCAGAAGAGGCAGGAAAGGCCATGACTCAGTACATTTCCCACGGTGACATCACGATCGCCTACGAAGAATCCGGCTCCGGCGAACCGCTGATCCTGCTCCACGGCGGAGAGAGCGGCCACATCCAGTACGACACGTTCCGGCCGCTGCTCGGCGAGGGAATACAGGCCATCGCCTACGACCAGCGCGATACCGGCGGCTCCACGAATCCCGCGCAGCCTTACCGGATAGCGGATCTCGCCGACGACTGCGCGGCCCTGATCCGGGGCCTCGGCCACGAACGCGCGCACATCTTCGGCGCCTCCTACGGCGGCGCCATTGCCCTGCAGCTCGGGATCAGCCGAGCGGACACCGTGCGGACGCTGACCGTCGCAACCGCGATCCCGCAGTTCTCCACCGCACCGGCCACCGCTCAGAACCTCACTCATGCCGGGGAAGACCGCGCAGCCACCATGCTCGACGCCGTCCTATCCGAGAAGGGAAAACAGTCCCCCGAACTGTTCGCCGAGAGCCAGCGAATTCTGCTCCACCGCCCCGCCGAGGCGGACAAGCGCCGGATGGACGCGATCCGCGGGTTCGACGTCCTCGGCCGTCTTGGCGAGATCACCGCACCTACCTTGCTGATCTACGGCGGCGACGATCCGCTCGGCAAGCCCGAGTACGGACAGCAGATCCTCAAGGCGATCCCCCATGCCCGCCTCGAGATACTGCCCGGCATGCGGCACGGAATCACTCTGGAGGCCAAACACGAGGTAGCCACGCTGCTTCGGAACTTCATCCTGGCCCCAGCGCGGTAAACCACCTGCCGAATAGCGCATCGACCGGCTCATCCCGCCGCAACTTGGCCAGATCCGACTCGACGAACGACTCACCGGTCAAACCCGCCTCGACAGCGCCGGTACGGGCCAGATCCAGACGAGCAGAGGCCACATCGACACCAACGACCGAGCCCTCCGGCCCGACCAGTTCGGCAAGCAGCATGCTCGTGTCCCCCACACGGCAACCGATGCCGAGTACCCGCCTCGATCCCAGCCAAACGCACCAGATACGCACTGTGCGGGCAAGGATATCGGCCTGCAACTGCAGCCGCTCGGTCTCAGCAGAGGTACGGCCCATCGCATAACGATCGTCGACAGATTCGGTCATCCTCCGAAGCCAGCCCTCCCGCACATTAGCACGGTGCCGATCGCGGTCAACCATGAAAGCGCGCGGCCCGTGCCCTGTTACGACGAACCTCTTGCTGAGAGGTACGACATGCCATCCGCCAACCTCCCAATGACCGGCGTCTTCCCGCGGCGCCGATTGTGCACCCCGGGTCTGACAGCTTCCCGATGCGAAAACGCCCCCGATTCGACACCGCTCGAACGTGAGGCGGCTGGTCGTCGCTCACCAACCGACACCGCGATGCCCCGGAAACTCGATGAAAAGCTGCGCACAACAACCCCATACCTGACCCGAGCAGGTGTCGGCAATCGACTCCGCCCTCCCCTTACCGCGGTATACGATCATCGACAAGCCAGGCGAACCATCGCGTGCCAGGAAAGCGCAAGCCCATGGGCCTGCGGTCATGCCCCTCGCTCATCGATCGCCGCAGGAAGGGTCCCGCATGCGTTCCGACCCCGAGCGAAATATACGAGCTGGACTGCATGAAATGCCGCGCATTCCCGCCATTTACGACAGGCCCCGGAAATGGGTGATGATGCAGTGCGCGTGGCGCGCGGAGTGTTTCACCCGGCGATAGGTCGGGTCAACCACCTGTATGCGAGACAGTGGTGGTCATCCTCAAGACAACGAGCCGTTGACCCAAGGATGACGCCCCACTGATCTGTAGGGTCTCAAGAAGGACTTCACTTTTTCACGAGACACTTCATGCCCGTTTCATTTGTGAAGGGTGGATGAGAGGGGCCGCCTACGCGCAAAGGCCGCTGGTGTCGAATTCGATGAGGCGATCGCATCCGGCGCCTGGGCCGGGTTTAGGACGAGGCTGCCGTCAAGGCCTCCAGCTCGGCGGCCGACAGATCCAGATCTTGCATAGCGAAGAGTGCAGGCAGTTGCTCCACCCTGCGCGCGGAGGCGATCGGCGCGGTCACAGTCGGCTGCTGTGCGAGCCAGGCCATGGCGACCGTGGCCATCTCCACCCCTCGCTGCGTCGCGACGTGCTCCAAGGTCTGGAGCACTTTCATCCCTCGATCGGTGTCGGCGTAACCGCCCGCCATCCCGGGAATGTTGCGCACACCCTCGACGGGCACTCCCGGCCGGTACTTACCGGTGAGGAACCCGGAGGCGAGAGCGAAGTACGGAACGCAGGCCAGGCCCTCGCGCTGCACGATGTCCCGCCGCGGGCCTTCGTAGGTGTCACGCGAGATGAGGTTGTACTGCGGCTGCAGCGCCACGTAGCGAGCCAGCCCCTCGCGATCGGAGAAGGCCAGTGATGCGGCGAGCCGCTCCGGGCTGATGTTGGAGGTCGCGATGGCGCGCACCTTGCCGGCCTTCACGAGCTCGTGGAGCGCTGTGATGATGTCTTCAACCGGGATGGACTCGTCGCGGTCGAAGTGGGTGTAGTAGAGGTCGATGTGGTCGGTGCGCAAGCGCCGCAAAGACTCCTCGGCGGCAGCTTTGATGGTGGCGGGCGCGAGGCCCAGGTACTGCGGGTGGTCGCCGACCTTCGTCGCGACGACCACCTCGTCACGGTTGCCGCGGGCGGCGAGCCAGTTGCCGATGATGGTCTCGGACTGGCCCGGCTCGTTGCCCTGCTCGGGGAAGTAGTTCATGTACGAGTCGGAGGTGTCGACGAAGTTGCCGCCCGCGGCGACATAAGCGTCCAGCACAGCACCTGACTGCTTCTCGTCCGCGGTCCAGCCGAACACGTTGCCGCCGAGGCAAAAGGAGGAAACCTGAAGACCGGACGACCCGAGGGCCCGAAGTTCACTCACAAACCAAAACTAGCACATTTCCCAGCCTGGAGTTCCTACCGGCCGGGGTGATAGCCGCGCGGCTTCAGCGCGCCCATAGGTGATCGTGCAGGGCGCGAGCGCCCCAAGGCATGACCGATTCGGCGCCGAGCTAGACCACGAAGGGGACGAAGGGCTCGAAGGCTCAGTGAGCGCCGAGACGGCGAACACCGAGCAGTCCACCCTGCGGCTGGACCAGAGATCAGATCCTCGCCCCGCCCTGCAATGACACCCCGAACAAATGCCCGAAACTGAGGCTGATCTTGATGAAGCCGCCTTGAGACAACCAGCAAGGGGACTGTCCATGTCTGGCTCTGGCTCAGTTCCGGTGGTGGGCTTGGTTATCCGAGGAGAATGCGGTGGCGTAGGAGCTGGTATCCGGCATTCCCGTACATTTGTCTTTTGATCAGTTTGATTTTCGTGTTGATTCCTTCGATGGGCCCGTTGCTGTAAGGCGGGGTGAATCCGGCGAGCGCGGCGTCGTGATCTTGTTCCAGACCGCGCAGGAACGGTGCCGGCTCAGCGATCCCGGACTCGCAGGCTTGCCCAATCCAGACGCCCAGGTCACGGCCTTGCCGCTCGGTGAGGATCGCGGCGAGATCGCGGACCAGCGCGGCCAGGCGAGTCATCTCGGGACAGGCCGCAACGAGTTCGCCCAGATGCTCCCGTCGGGCAGCGGAAAGCTGCGATGGCCTGGTCATGATCCAGGTCGCGAGACGGCGCGGTGAGACCGCGACCCGGTCACCCTCGAGACGGCCCTCGTTGATGTAGCGCCACAGCAGGTTCAACCCGCCGGTGTAACCGCGAACCTTGATCTCGGCGAACAACTGTGTCACCGGCACTCCCGGTTCGGTAGCCCGCCGGGCCCACAGGAAGTCCCGATGAGGGTCCACGATGCTCGCCCGGTATTGCGGAGGGCAACGCAACGTGTCCGGTTGCATCGCCCGCGCATACCGCTTCACCGTATTCAACGACAAGCCCAGACGACGGGAGCAATCCAGCAGTCCGACGCCGTGGTCGATCAATGCATGCACGGCGTGCCAGCGTTCAATGGTGGTGGTTTCCCGGGCCAGGTGACGCCGCGGCGGTCCTGATACGGCCCAGCACCGGCCGTGCGCGGCGACCGCTTTCTCCACGACCCGGGCCAAACCGCGCCACAAATGCCAGCGATCCGACACCTGGGTCGCGCCGGGGCGGACTCGGCGGATCGCTTCGGCGTAGGTCATCGAGCCGTCCCGCACCACCGTGTCCACCCCTGGGTGCTCGGCCAACCAGCGGGCCACTGTGTCTGATTTGCGGTCGGACAAGACCTCGAGCCGCTCGTGCGTGACGGGGTCGACGATGACCGTGGCGTACCGGCGGCGGCGCAGCAACGCGAAATCATCCACACTCACCACTGACGCGATGTCCTTGCGCGGTAAGGGAATCTGAAGCAGGACGCGGATGGCCGTATGCCGGGACCATCGAACCGGCAGCGCCGCCAACAACCGAGCACCGGCACGACCGGCCAGCTCGCGCACCACCGCGCCGACGGTCTTGCTCAACCGCGTGGCCCGACGCTGGTAGCGCCCCAGCACACCCGGAACCTGCTCCCGAAACGTACGCCGGCAACCCGTCGCGGGACACAACAGCCGACGGACCTACACCCGGACGGTGACCGGCCACCCGTCGAGCGGCAGATCAGCCACGCAACGCCAGTGATAGCCAGGCAGACGCTCGGAATCGGCCCCGCAGTCAGGACAGGCAGCCGACCCATCCACCATGGCAGCAACAACCCTGACCCCGTTCAGCACCGCGCCATACCGCCGTCACCGACAGTCACCACCGGACCGGGCCAGAGCCGTTGTTTGTACAGTCCCAGGGCCGGCCACTGACGGCCACGCGCGGCGACACGGTGGGCCCGATCGAGTTTCCCAGACGATGCCGGATGTCGAGCACTGGGTCGTCCAGTATCGGCAACCACCCGAATTGGAACTTGCTGAATCCTGCCTGAGGAGCCAGCGCCAGTGTCGATGTCCGGCTGGGTCTCCGAACGCGGACTCGGGTCTCGTTCCATACGTCTGATGATTGGCGCGCTCAGCTGTGTCCGAGCAGGGTGTGCATGGCGGAGCGGATGGTGTCGTTCGGGTCGGTGGGGAGGCTGCGCGATCGCCAGGCGACGAATCCGTCGGGGCGAATCAGGAGTGCGCCATCCGGCTCGGTTCCGGCTATCTCGGTGAATGCGGCGGGATCGCTGTCGATCATGGCTGCGGTGATCTGTCGAACCCGCAGGCCGTCTGTGCTCGCGGTGAGCCAGCCGGTGCCGTGCGGGCCGGCCAGCAGGGTCCACTGCGCACCGGCGAGGTCAAGTGTGGACAGTTGGCGGCCGCTGTCGGTGAGCCATCGATGCGGCAGGCGGCAGCCGGGTATCGCTTGGTTGTCGAGGATGTCGGCGGCCGCGGCGTCTTCGGTGAGTACGGCACGGGAGTCGTAGCGGTAGAAGATCATCCCGCGCAGGTAGTCGGCGGCCGCCCGCACGTAGAGCTGATTGGTGTCCTGGTGGGCCTGGTAGCCACGGAGCAGGCGGCGAGACAGCGCGAGGGATGCCTCGGCGGCGGCTCGGCGTTCGGGCTCGTAGCTGTCGAGGAGGGTCTCACCGGCTTGTCCATGTAGCACGGCGGCGAGTTTCCAGGCGAGGTTGTGCCCGTCCTGGATGCCGGTGTTCATGCCCAGCCCCCCCGGCGGAGCTCTGCACATGGGCGGCGTCACCGACCAGGAACACCCGGTCGCGACGCAGCGCCGAGGCGAGGCCGATCGCGGCCTCCCACGCATTGCACTCGATCAGGTCGATCGGCACGGTGTCGTCGCCGACCGCCGCATGCAGCAGTCGCAGGGTCTGTTCCGACGACAGCTGGGTGAGCTCGGCGGGTTTGCCGGGGTAGTCCATGATGTGCGAGGACCAACGGTCGCCGTTCGCCCCCTTCGCGAACAGCGTGCAGTAGACCTGTTCGTTGCGGATGAAACAGGCGTGTGTGGCTGACTCCGGCATCAGGCTTCGCAGGTCGGCCCGGAAGAAGGCCGTGTTGAGCCTGGCGTCGACCTGCCGGTCGGGCATGTCGACGCCGAGTAGCTCCCGCACCCGGCCACGGGCACCGTCGGCCCCGACCAGGTAGCTGCTCACCACTTGGTACTCGCGGCCGGTGCCGACATCGGTCACCCGAGCGCGCACGGCTTCGGCATCGACGGCGAACTCGACCAACTCGGCGCCGAACCGGACCTGCCCACCGCGGCGCCGCAATTCCGTCAACGCAATTCGCTGCAGCTCGTACTGCGTCATCGCGCGCCGGGAATCCACCGGGCTGCAGGCATCCAGCCGTTCCACGTAGCCCGGCGGTGGCGCCGCCCGATGCAGCACGGCACCGACCGCGCTGTCCTTGACCATCGACCGCATCGGCAGCGGGCCGTCCCAACCGACGCGATCCAGCGTCGGCCCCAGCCCGATGGCCCGGAACAGCTCCAGGGTTCGCACTGTTGTACTGGCACGTGGCGGACCATCGAGCGGGTCACGCTTGTCCACCACCAACACCCGGACTCCCCGATCCGCCAGGAACAGCGCCGTCGACAGCCCCACCGGTCCGGCGCCAGCCACTACTACCTCGTATCGCTCCACGGTGTTCTCCTCACTGATCACGGGGTGTCCACCGTGCTCGCTCAAGTGAACTTGAGCGCAACGTGCGACCATGGTGATGTGGACTACTCGATCAGCGAGGTGGCGCGGTACTTCGGTATCACCGTCTCCGCGCTGCGCTACTACGACCAGGTCGGTCTGCTACACCCGGCTGGGCGACGTGGGACCGTCCGCATTTACGGCCGTGACGAGCTACGCCGCCTCGCACTCATCCAACTGCTCCACCACGACGGGATGATGAGCCTGGCGGACACCACCGCCACACTCGCCGACAAGCCGCCCAGCGGCGGGTCCAGGCACGTCGTGGCCGAGTCCATCCGCGTGATGCACCACCAGATAGAGCAGCTCCGCGCGGCACAACACATCCTCGAACACCTGCTCACCTGCCCCCGCGACGACCCCATTCGAGACTGCCCCGTCCTGCGGACACAACTGGAGGACACCGTCGACACCGCGCTCCACGCCAACCAGACGGCCGAGCTCGACACCCGCATGACAAACAAGGACGACTCCGGCCGCCCGGAGACCTAGCCACATCATCGTGCGCGGGCTCGGGGGCCGGACCCGAACCCATCCCACGGTTACCGATAGAGGCTGGCTAGTTGCTCGAATTCGTAGCCGGCGTCCGCCAGCTCATCCCGGTTGTCAGGACCGGCCCCGCTGCCCGTCGCGAGATTTCGGCGGCGTAGGTGGCGCTGAACGAGCCAGCCCGGTGGGCCCAGTGTGCCGCGGTGCCCTCGCTGAGCAGGCTGTGGACTGCCGATCGGTCGCCGGCGACGATTCCCACCGGACCCGTCGCCCGGAGCGTCCAGAAAATCGGCTTCTTCTACGGAGCCGGGACCGCCGCCCTGTTGCTTGCCGCGCTCTCGCTTGGGCACATGGACATCAAGACCCGAGAGGGCGGGAAATCCACCCGGCACCAGGACGTGCGGCCATCGTGACCACAGAATCGGTTGCGGCCTCCGACACACACGCTAAACACGCACCGACTTTCCGCTACACAGAGCGTTTATCGCGGTTCGTACCGCATAGTTGGTCTAATTCTCTCGCACAGCCGAGCCAAGCTCGGCTGTTTGCGTCCGAGCGGGTGCTCCCAGTCGTGACAGGACAGGTGTCCCTGTCGTGTAATGGTGAGTTTGAATCGTGCTGAGACTCTGCTGATATCAATACACCCGTGCAGACGATGTTCAGATCGTTACCCTGGAGGAAGGGTTACGCAGTAAGCAGAAAGGGCACGCCGATCGCCGCGTCCGCAGTGTGCTGTGAGAGCTCGTCACTTTCGGAGGACGGATGCCCTCTATGACCAGGATCGCCGCTGCCGTTCCGTATACCCCGGCCGACACGGTCGTTACGACCGCTGCGCCGCTTATTGTTACCTGGCACATGCTGGACGCCCCGTAGGGATGCGGCATTCGCGGCCACACTTCCGATGGCCGAGGTCGCGGCCTGGCGTGTTGTATCTGGACATGCCAACGTGTGGAGCCCGCTTGGTCGACAGTCGCGTCATAGCCGTCGAACTCATTTGCCGCGACCCGCTGCTGACCTATGCGGCCCCTTCACGCGTCAAACTGCCAGGAAGTTCCCTGCGGCGCTGGAGGCGTTACGCGATCAGTTGCCAGTCGAGGCAGTGTGCCACATCAGCGATCAGACGACCGACCCGCACGAGTCCCCTTGGACGTGGGTGGGTCGTCGGCCAAATAGATGGTGCGCATCCAAACGGTGGTCGCTGACTCGACAAGGTCGTCGACAGACATCATTCCTGGCGCGTCGATCAGGCTGAGGAACAGCATGCGTTCGCCGTGCCAGATCAGGTTGTGCGCGAGTTGGCCTGCTTCGGGCCCGTCTGGCGCAATGCCTCGCTGCCGCTCCCGTTCGATCGCTCTTGTCATCCTTTCGACCGGTTGCGCGATCACGTCGTGCCATAGGCTGCGTGCTTCGGCGACGGAGTTCCACAGGTCTGCTCCTTCGCGCATCACTGCTCCGTGCTCGAGCCAGAAATCGACCACAGCACGGATCGTGGCCTTCATCGAGGCTCTGGGCCTGGTGGATTCGGGGCGCTGAAACCAGGAGTCCTCAGTGTCGTAGAAGATGAGGAGTTTGTCGCGAACCCGGGTGAGCAAGGCGGCGTATGCTTCGTGCTTGGACTTGTAGTAGTGGTAGAAGCGGGTGCGGGTGATCCCGGCTGCCTCGGCGATTTGCTCAACACCGAGGTCTCGTAAGGGGGTTGCGACGAGTAGCTGTTCGAGTGCGTCCAGGATGAGTTCGTCGCGCCGGCGCGCCGTACGGGTCTTCCGCTTCGTGGCATTGTGGGCGCGCGACGATTCTGACATCGAGGTGGATTCTAGCCTGGTCCGGCGCTTTGCCGCATTGACGCCCCGCCTCGCCGGTGCGGATCTATCCGCTCACTGAGTGGCGGCGGCCTCCGGCAGCCGGATCTGGACCCGCTCGACCCAGGAGCACAGAGGCTCGAAGACCTCGCGGCGGATCCGATCGTGCTCGCCGTCTTCGTCATATGCCCGGTAGGCCTGTTCGTCGGCCAGGTCGACGATGATCACGAAATCCGCGTTTCCCGCGCGTAAGCCAAGGTCGGCTCCGGTGACGAGCTCCAGCTCAACACCGTCCACACGCAGGTCCCGCAGCGCCTGCAGTCCTCTCTGCAGGTCAGCGAAATCGGTTCCGTCCTTCAGTCCGCCAAGTACCACATTGCGAATCACGTACAGCTCCTTGTCCGGATCGGATTCGGCGGCCGCCTGAACACACCGCCGAACACCGTCTACGCGCGCCTCACTCGAGCTTGTGCTCCCATTGGCGAGGGTAGATGGGAACACTGATCAGGGAGGTAGACCGGCGCTCCTCCAGCGTCTGTCTGCCGGTTTCGGTCATCAGGTCGGGGGTCCACATCGTGACGGTGTCGATCTCCACGCGAACAGCGTGGACTCCCTCGACCTCAGCGATGCGAGCTTCGATTCCCTCGGCGATGGAGGCCATGAGTACGCAGGAGGGTGCCGTGGGACTTACGGTGACGATGACCGCGCCTTCGCTGTCGAGGTGCCATTCCCTGACTAGTCCCAGATCGAGCACGCTCATCGGCGCGTTGGCCGCGATGCTACACGGGTCGTCGACCTTGGCGATCGCGTTCTCGATCGCGGTGCGGAAATCCTCGCTTACCGTGGGGTCACTCCGCGTCGGGTTCATCGCCGAAACCCGGCTGGGTCGGTGGCGAATTCCTTTTTCCAGGCCGCATACGGTTCCGGGCGTGGTGCCGTGCGCCGAACCATGGAGAACTGGTCCTCGGCGATCTTTGCCTTGGCGGCCTCGACATCGAGATCGACTACACGAGCGTAGTTCAGCCCGAGGATCTTGGCTTTGTCCTCGCGCGTGAGCAGTTCGACGCCCATACCTTCGCAGGTTTTCTCGGAGAACTGGAATTTCGTGAACGCTTCGAGGAAAGGTTGAGTGTGGGCGAACATCGCTCCGTCGGAGAAGAGGATCTTGTCGGGTCCGCCCCAGAGAATGAAGTCGGCCAGGACGTCCTCGAACCGCTGTGGCGCCTTGAGTAGAAGCAAGCTCGTGACCTCGAGATTGGCGTACACATTGGGAAAACGGGCCAGTGCCAGAGAGGTCTCCCGAGTGAAGGCCAGTCCCGCATGGATGATTTCGAAGTTCATCTCCGGGTAACGTCCGGCGGCCCCGTCCACGTCATCGATCTGGTACGGGTTCATCGGCACCGGCCCCAGCGGGGCCGCCTTGTGGATGGCGACTGTCTTCAGGCCGTGTTCGATTGCCCGCTCGATGATGGGGAAAGCGAGGTCCGGGTCATCGAGGCGCCACGATCGGTTCGGCTCGACTTGAGCCGGATACATCTTCAAGCCGACGGCCTGTGGTAATTCGGCCATCTGCTCGTCCAGGTCACGCAGGCACGTGTCGAGCCCCGCAGTCGGGTCTACTCCGACATAGGCGATGAATCGTTCCGGGTACTTGGTCGCCGCCTCGACGGTCTTCTCCCTGGCTGCTAATCCGTCGTCGAGGTAGGAGTCGAGTCGGAGGGTGTGCGTCGAGGCGATGTCGACATCGGACTCCACGAAAAGGGCTTGTGCCAGGGCGTCAACAGTCCAGTCCGAGGTGAACTCCTCGAATGTCATCCGCGCGTGTGGGGGCGACCACGACTCATGGAGGCCCCAGAGCATGTCGGAAAGCAGCTGTCCCGATCGGTTTCGGACGTTGGCCGGTTCGAGGTTATAGGCATGCGCGACTGCATTGATCACGAAATAGTCGTCGATCATCATTGACCTCCTATGGTGGTTGTTTACCGTCGGACGAGACGGCACGAGGACTTGTCTCGGGAGTCGGATCAGATCCGGCGCGTGCTCGTCGCCCAGTACTCCTCGCGCAGCTCGCGCTTGAGCACCTTGCCGACGCCTGAGCGCGGAAGATCGCGCACGATGATGTTTTTCGGGGCCTTCACCGGACCCAGATGCGCTTTGCAAGCCTCGATGAGTGCCTGTTCGTCGAGGTGCGAGCCAGGCTTGGTTTCGATCACCGCGGTGACGGTCTCCCCCCATTTCGGGTCGGGCAGGCCGATGACGGCGCAGTCGTCCACTGCCGGAAACGTGTGCAGGTAAGCCTCTACCTCGGACGGGAACACATTGAACCCGCCGGTGATGATCATGTCCTTCTTGCGATCGACGATGTAGACGAATCCCTCGTCGTCACGGACACCGACATCGCCGGTCCCGTACCATCCCCCCGGCCTGCGGGTCGACGCCGTCGCCGCCGGGTCCTGCCAGTAACCATCGAAAACCAGCTCGGATCGCACGACGATCTCGCCGCTGTGTCGGGGCCCGAGCAGATTGCCGTCGTCGTCCATGATCTCGACCCGGGCGATCGCCGATGGTCTGCCACACGAGGCCAGACGATGACCAAGCGATGGATCTGCAGCGGCGGCAGCCACCTCCGATGCCTCGTGGACGGTGCAGATCAGCGGGGCCTCTGCTTGCCCGAAGGTCTGAGTCAGCACCGGTCCGAACACCTCGACCGCCTCGGCGAGCCGCTCGGGTGCCAGTGGAGCACCCGCGATCAGGAGCTGCTGTAGCGAGGAGTAATCGTACTCACGAACACCCGGGGTGGCGAGCAGCTTGTATAACGCGGTCGGTGGAAGAAAGATCGCCGAGGCCCGGTTTCGTTCGATCGATCCGAGAACCTGTTCGGGCAGCACACCGTTGTGCACGATCACCGCGCCGCCCTGCGCGAGCACCGGTAGGCACACCAGCCCGGCGGCATGAGTCATCGGCGTGGCGCAGATGTACCGGGGTGGCGCGGGTTCGCGGAGATGGATCTGGAACGCCAGGCACATGAGATGGATTTGGCGGTCGGTGATGGGTACTGCCTTCGATCGCCCCGTTGTACCGCCGGTCGGGAGCAGCATGGCCACGCGCTCGGGTTCAAAGGCCGGTTCCGGTGCGCGGAAGTCCTGCGACGCAAGCCATTCGGTGAAGGCCAGCCCACCGTCGCGCTCCGGGCCGAACACCAGTGCCGGGTCGCGGATCACAATCCGCTGCTCGAGTTCGGCGGCTCGGCCAGCGAAATCCCGATGGCAGATTATCCGCCGGCATCCGACCATACCGAGAAAATCAGCCTGATCAGCCGATCCGGAGGTGACGTTGATCGCGGTCCATACTGCCCCCGCACGCAGGATCCCGATCACCAACGCGAACGTCAACGCATGGTTGCTACTCAGAACGCCGATGCGGTCGCCGGGCCGAACACCATCGCGGATGAGGGCGCCGGCGATGCGATGGGTCAGAACACGGAACTGCGCATGGGTCATGGCAGTCGATCCATCCGGGTCGAGCAGACACGGAGCATCAGGAGCCGTATCCGCCCCACGATCGATATAGTCAATGAGCATCATCCGAGGACCTCGTCGTCTTCTTGGCGGGAATGGAACGCGCTCGGGTCACCGCGTTGAACTCGCGAGTTCACGAAGCAGCTCGCCGGCGTCGTCGACCACACGCGCGCCCGCGGGAATCTGCTTCGGCACTAGCGGCGCGTGGTGGATGATGCCGGGAACGCACACATACTCGGCATGGCCGCCCGCCGCCCGGATACGTTCGGCGAACACCCGCCCCTCATCGCGCAGCGGATCGAACTCGGCGGTGACTACGACGGTGGGTGGGAACCCGTGCAGGGCAGGTGCCCGAAACGGAAACACCAGCGGATCGTCGTCTCCGACGTTCGGGGCGTACTGCTCGAACATCCAGTCCATCTGTTCATCGGTGAGCAGGTAGTCTTTATTCAGCGCATGCCGCGACGGCGTCCCAGAATCTCGGTCCAGCACGGGCAACAGCAACATCAGACCGTCCACGCGTACAGTGCCTCGGTCATGCGCCCGCAGCGTCGTCGCGGCGGCGAGACAGCCACCGCTGGACTCCCCGGCCACAAACAGCTTCTGCCCGGGCTCGGAGCGCGAAACAGCCGCCACAACGCCGGCGACTTCATCCAGCTGGCGCGGGTAGGTCGCCTCGGGAGCAAGAGAGAACTCGACCGCGACGACGGTGCAACCAGAGCGATTGGCCAGCCGGCGACACAGGGTGTCATGGGTATGCAGTCCACATCGGGTGAACGAACCGCCATGCAGATAGACCACGTTCCCCAACGACTGGGCACCGGGAACATAGCTACGCACTGCGACACCGTCGACCACCCAGTCCTCGACGGCATGGACCTCCTCCCGCTCGAACCCGAGCGGGATCAACGCATCGACCGACTCACGCATCTGCGCCACCGAGGTCTCTGACAACGGCTTCGACGGTTTGCTGGCGGCGTTCTCAATGAAGGCGGCGGCAGCTTGATCGAGCGGCATGCAAAAAACAATACACGACGTCGTGTATTGGTCAAGTGTGCTCAAAGCCGTTTACCGACGCGAGCTACCCAGGTGCCCTGATGTGCCGCATCGAACGCGCACATCGACGCTCGACACTGGAAGCTCGACAAGACAAGGCCGAGCTTCGCGAGGAGACTGTCGAGCGACTCGCCGACGGCAGTTGCTTCTGCTGCCGACAGAACCGTGGTGCATCCGTTCTACTGATGCGCCGTAGCGATGATCGCTATAACCCAACCTGCCGCGACAAATCACCGACTCCACGACCCTCGGGGCACACCAAACCCTCCACGGTTTCGGGGGAGGTCCATCATCACCATCTCAGCGGCCAGAGAAGGCTGCCTACCGTGCTGACGAATCTGCCGCACAGGCTGGTTGGTGTCGGTGAGGATCACGACCGGGTTTCAGCCCTGACCTCGTGCGTGTTCCGAAAACCTGCATCGCCGGGGAAATACCTGTTCCACCGGTGCCTGGGTGGCTCAACCGATGGAAATAGTTCCGTCGCCGCCGGGTAGTACTGCCGCGCAGGCCTGGGCGACCGCCTGTGCTCGTCCGGTCGGTCGGGTGTGCGCGATCCGGGCGAGCACGATGGGCAGGTCGGCGACATTGTCGAACAGCGGCAACGAGACGACCGACTCGCCGCTGTAGGTCGTGGCGAACGTGGGTCTCTGATTGAGGACAGCGTAGCCGAGCCCTTGGGCGACTAGACTGCGCACGGTTTCGTAGCTTGTGCTGCGATGCTGAACCTTCGGTTGGACCCCGGCTGCGCGCATGAGGCCCGCGAAATACTCGGCGCTGTGCGGGATGTCGAGCATGACCATCGATTCGTCCTGCAGCTCGGACAGGTGGATGCCCGGCGCCTTGGCCAGCCGGTGGTCCGGCGCGACGATGACGTAGGGCGGTACAGAGCCGATCCGGTGTCGTTCGATGCCCGTGCCAAGTGCGAGGTCATACATCAGAGCGATCTCGATCCGCCCCTCCTGCAACTCGGCCGTGATCTCGGGAGTGTCGAGTTCGCGTGCGTTCAGATTCAGCCGCGGGTGTCGTTCGGCGCACCACCGCAGGATCTGGGGCATCACGAACGGTGCGAGTGTGACGAAGCAACCGAAGGCGATGTCGCCGGTCGCAGCGACTGCAAGACCTCTCGCGGTCTCCTCCAGACCGGCTGCGAGCCCGAGCAGCTCCTGCGCGGCGACGTGCAGTCGGTGGCCCGCGCCGGTCAAGCTCAGCCCCCGGGCATGCTGGCGGATGAACAGCTGGACGCCCAGTGACCGTTCCAACCCGCCGACCGCCGTCGATACCGCGGACTGTGCGATCCGCAGGTCGATGGCGGCCGCTGTCATGCTCCCGGTCGACGCGGCGGCAACGAAATAGCGCAGCTGTGTCAAAGTGAATTCAGCCATCCGGCGGTGTCCTCCCCGCGAACAGAATGCACGGGTGTCGGCACCCGAACGGTCGCCGCTTCTAGGTGCCGACCGGTGGAGCGGTCTCCCCCTCGCCCCGCGTGGTGCTCGGCGCACTCGCGGGCGGGGTGGTGCTCGTGCGACGCCTGCGCATCAGCACGAGGTAGAGCGGACAGGTCACGACCAGACCGACGATCCACGAGACGTCGACGCCGCCGATGGCGGCAGCCAGCGGTCCGGTGTACATCGTGGTGCTCAGGAACGGTACCTGGACCAGGATCCCGAGCACGTACGACGCGACGGCGGGGGTGTTGAATCGCCCGTAACGCCCCCCGTCCTGCCGGAACATGTCCTCGAGGTCGTACTCGCCGTGCCGGATGACGTAGTAGTCGATGAGGTTGATCGCGGTCCACGGGATCAGGACGCAGAGCAGGGTGAGCAGGAAGCTGGAAAAGACCACCAGGAAGTTGTCCCGGCCGAACAGTGCCATCACCGTCGCCACCGCGAAGATGATCACCGAAACCCAGGTGCGGGCTCCGGCGCGCGGATTCCAGTTCTCGAACATCGTCTGCCCGATGGTGATCGTCGACAGTGAACCGCAGTAGACGAACATGGCGGATTGGGACACAAGGGCCACGCTCAGCACGACGATGACCACGGGGCTGATGCCGTGCACGAGCACCGTCAGTCCGGTGACCGTGTCACTGTCACCCAGTGCGGATCCGATCAGCGCACCCAGCGCCATGGGCACGATCGCGCCCAGCACCGCACCCCAGTAGGTCGCCCAGAACGACGCGCGCACCCCGGTATCCTTGGGCATGTATCGGGTGTAGTCCGACACGAACGGGGCGCAGGCGATCAGCCACAGGCTGCCGAGCGAGATCGCCCCCATGATGCCGACCCCGGTCACCGTCCCGGCCGTCCAGGTGGCGGGATCGACTCCGTTGACTCCCAGAGCCCAAACGAAGGCGAGCAGCAGGGCAGCGCCTGCCACGATGCTCATGACGCCGGCCAGCCGGTGGATGAGCCGGTATCCGACGACCGCCGCCACCGTCGACACGGTCCCGATGACCAGCGTGGCGGTCGTGTCGTCGACGGTGGTCAGTGCCGAGATGGACTGCGCGCCGAGTACCAGGTTCGAGGCGAAGAACCCGACGTACATGAGCACCACGAGCACGATGACGAGCAGGCTGCCGTACGAGCCGAACTGCGCCCGGGTCTGCAGCATTTGCGGCACACCGGTCTGCGGCCCCTGCGCCGCGTGCAGGGCCATGACGAAGCCGCCGACCAGGCAGCCGACCATCAGGGCCGACACGGCCGCCCACCAGGGCAGGCCATACAGTGAGGTGGCCAGGAACCCGGTCGCCGTCGCGGCGAGTGTGAGTCCCGTCCCGAACCAGATGGTGAACATCTCCAGGGCCTTGCCGTGCCGCTCCCCGAGCGGGATGTGCTCGACCGTTCGGGTCTCGATCGCAGGACTGCGTTCCTGTGTCATCGGGACTACTCCTCTCCGTCGTCGTTGACGGGCGCGAATGGTCAGTGTGCCGAGGTGAAGGCGCCGAACCAGGTGAAGGTCGGCGCCAGGTTGTTGAACGAGAAGAGGTGCAGCCCGTCGACCGTTGCGGTGGGATCTGCGACGCTCGCGCCGAGTACCTCGGCCACGAGGTCGTCCGGTCGGAACGTCGGTGAGGACATCAGCTTGGTGACCGACGACCGGTTCTTGCGAAGGAACTTGAGGGAGTTCCCGATTCCCAGCCGGCCGGAGATCGTCATGAGCTTGAGCCTGTCGACCTGGCCTGGAACACCGAAACGGACGGGCAGGGTCAATCCGCGCGCCCGTCGGTCGGCGACCCATTTGCTGACGGCCCGACCGTCGAAACACATCTGGGTCGACACGTAGCCGTCGAGGCCCGCTGAGTGCACAAGCTCCTGCTTCTGGTGCAGCGCGGTCACCAGGGTGTGCTCGTTGATCGTGGGGTGCCCTTCCGGGTATCCGGCGAAACCGAGCACCCGGAGAGCCGAGCTCGCCGCGGCGTAGGCAGTGGCGAGCTCATGCGCGTTCTGGAAGGGCCCACCCTGACGAACGTCCCCACCGATGAAGAAGACTTCGTTCACCCCCATCCTGTCGCACCGGCGGACGATACCTGCGAGTTGTTCCCGACTCGTGACGGTTCCCGCTGAGAGGTGCGGAATTGCGTCGTGACCGGCGTCGCGCAGACGGGCGGTCATCTCGACGCTCGCGTCGACCCCCTCGCTGGGCGAACAGGTCACCGACAGCCGGGCTCCTGCCGGGATAGCGTCGAGCCGCTTCCTCAGCGACGGAAGCGGGATCACCTCGATCCGCGACCGCTCACGTAAGGACCGGGCTTCCAGCGGGGCCGGCTGCTCGGGCTCGACAGTCATGACGGATTACTCCTCTCGTTCGGCCGGGTCCGGCCGATCAGATGAACGGGACGGGGTGGACGTTGGCCTTGTGCTCTCCAGTGGGGCTCACGATCGTGAACTCATCGGCTTCGCCGACTGCGGCGTCGACTAGGGCGACGGCGATGTTGCGCTCCAGGGCGTAGGACCACACCGCCCACCGCACGATGCCGACTTGCTGGCCGGACGCGTTGTCCTGCAGCGGCCAGAAGCCCTCGAACAGCGGCCACTCGGCGTTGTCGGAGACGAGGCCGATCGTCTTGCGGCGGGGGCCTTCCACGCGGACTTTCCGCAGCGCGTCGCGGCCGATGAAGTCCTCGCCGTCGAGGTCGAGGAAGCCACCCAGACCGGCCTCGAGCAGGTCCATGTCGGAGTTGGTGGCGTACTGGGTGTCCAGGATTCCCTGCTCGACTGCCCGGTTCAGGTTCGGTCCGGTGACGAGCAGATCGTGCTCACGGCCGGCCTCGCGGACCGCGTCCCACGCCTCGACGGCACCGGCGGTGCCGATCGGGTAGACCTCATAACCGGCTTCCTTGCTCCAGCCGGTGTTGGAGATGACGACGTCGACACCGGCGAGCTTTGTCACCACACAGCGGAACCTGCGCAGCGACGCCAGGTCGGCCTCGACGAGCGGAGCCAGTACGTCGCGAGCCTTGGGGCCCTGGATCTGGAAGGGGGCGATGTCGGCCTCGGCGACCTCGACGTCGAACCTGCCGGCCTGGGCCAGGCCATAAGCCCACAGCGAGACGTCCACGTCGGAGTGCGAGAACCAGACCACGTCTTCGAAGGGCCGGAGCACAATGATCTCCGACATGATCTTGCCGTTCTGATCACAGAGGGGGGTGTACTTGCACCCTCCGACCGGCAGCTTCGACAAACTCCGCGGAGCGAGGTAGTCGGCGAACTTCAGTGCGTCGGGGCCTCGGAACTCGGCCTGACGCTCGGCGCCGACATCCCACTGGGTGACACCGGAGACCATGGCGTCGTATTCCGCACGTGGGTCGTTGTCATAGACGAACGGCATGTAGGTGTGGTTGTAGACGCCCCACTCCAGGGCGCCCTCGGCGAGCGTGCGCTCGAAGTACGGCGATCGGCGAGTGATGTACATCAGGTTCTGGCGGACGGGCTGCGACATGGGGAAACCTCCAGAGTCGGGTGGTCGGGGTGGCGGCCGCAGATCAGGACTGCAGCGCAGAGGTATCGAAGTACTCGGTGAGCCGGGTGATCAGACCATTGGCTGTCTCGGCGACCATGGCGAACTCGAAATCCAGGGCGCCGCCGCCGATGACTTTCGCGGTCATCCGGCCCTCGGCAACGGCACAGTCACCGGCGCCCCGCACCATGAAGAGTTCGATGTGCACGTCGTCTAGCTCATCGACAGCGGACTGGTTCGTGCGTGAGATGTCGTCCGGGCCAATGAGTGGACGCTCATGGAGCGGGTCGACGAAGACTCCTCCCTCGGCGAACAGCTGCGCGATCCCGGCGTTGTCCTTCGCGACCCAGGCGTCGCAATAAGAGCGAATGGCGGTCTGAGCATCCATCGCGGTAGGACTCCTTCGTGTTCGTGCCGGCAGCGGACGGTTCAGGACGGTGATGCGCGCCGGATCGGGAGACGGGGCGCGGTCGACCACCGTGGCTCCGGCACCGGTGGCGCGGGCGAAATCGAGGTGCGCGCCGGTCGTCTCGACGTCGAACCCCGTGTCGTGCAACAGAACGACGCTCGACTCACTCACACCGCACCATCCGAGGATTCCGCCCCGGATGAGCGCATCGAGTGCGTCGGCGTAGCCGCGGCGGTCGAAACTGCCGGCCGAACCACCGGTCGTCATGAGGAACAGGTAAGGCCGCAGGGGCAGCAGGCTGCCCTCCGGGTCGTTCGCGAACTCGTAGGCCCAGCCATTGCTCCAGACTCGGTCGAACCAGCCCTTCAGCATCGCGGGCGTACCGAGCCACCACAGCGGGCTGATGACGACGATCGCGTCCGCCCGCTCCACCCGCGCTTGTTCCTCCAGGAGCCGTTGGGGAAGGGGGCCGCCCTCGAACTGCACGTAATCCGCGGCGTGGAAGACCGGATCGAAGCCCTCGGCGTAGAGGTCGGCCACCTCGTAGGAGCGACCTGACTCGGTAAGCCCGGTCGTGTACTCCTCCAACAGCCGAGCCCCAAAGGAGTCGGCCAGCGGATGACAGAACACGATGAGGATATGTTCGGCGCCGCGCACCGCGGATGGCTCAGACATGGATGATCGTCCGATTGCGGTGGACCTGCACACGGTCGTCGACGTGCAGCCGGACCGCCCGGGCCAGCACAGTCTGCTCAACGTTGCGACCGAGCTTCGCCATCGCGGCGGCATCTGCGGTGTGCCCGACGTTCTCGACGCCCTGGGCGATGATCGGACCTGCGTCGAGCTCGGGGGTCGCGTAGTGGGCGGTGGCACCGATGATCTTCACGCCTCGCTCGTACGCCCGCCGGTATGGCTGGGCGCCGACGAACGCCGGAAGCAGCGAGTGGTGGATGTTGATGACTGGGACGCCGAGGTGCTGCAGGAAATCCTCGCTGAGGATCTGCATGTAGCGCGCCAGCACGACGACGTCGGCGTCGGCCGACCCGATCAGATCAAGGATCCGCCGTTCCGAACGGCTCCGGTCGGTGGGGTCCGCGGGGACGTAGTAGAACGGCACGTCGAACTGCTCCACCGGCGTGCGCAGCTTGTCGTGGTTGGACACGACGAGCGGGACGTCGGCATGGAGGTCGTCGGTCTGCGTCCGCCACAGCAGGTCAAGCACGCAGTGATCACCGGTCGAGCAGAGCACGACCATCCGCTTGCGCCGATCCGCGGATCGCAGCTCGCAGGTCATCCCCAGCTCGGCGACGACCTGCCGGACCCGCTCGGAGAACGCATCGACGGTGTCATGCGATACGTCAACGACCATGCGCAGGAAAAACGCACCGTCGTCCGGGTCTGTGCTGAACTGACTCGACTCGCGAATGTTGCCCCCCTGCTCGTGCAACACGCCCGTCAGGGTGGCGACGAGACCGGGGCGGTCGCCACCGGTGACTCGAATCCGCATTCGTGCACAACGTCGGGTTGCCGCGTTCGTCACCGCGGAGCCCGAAGAGTTCTGTTTCATGACCGTGTCCGCCATTGGGGTCGGCTGCCGAGCGAGCGCATCTCGTCGGCGGTGTCGGTTGACACTGTCGCGGTCGGGAACGAGCCGGCGCATCGTGCACATGCCCAACACCTCCGACTGCCGTCGTTCACGTGAACGATTGACGACAAGAACCGAATGCATCCGTTCGCCCCAGGTGACGGCATGTGGGCAGAGGGAGGATCATGTGGGCGTGAGCGAAGCCGACGAACTGCTCGCGATGTGCCGCGCGCTGACCGACGGCGCCGGTCTCGCTGGTGTGCTGGCCGTCCTGCGCCGCGTCACCTCCGCTCCGGCCGCCTTCGTCGACGTCCGTGGCAGCCTCCTGGCGTCGGTACCGAGCCGCGCCCCGTGGCCGCTGCAGGATCTGCGGTCGTGGCGCCCCGGGGTGGAGCAGCTGGGAACCCCGCCACGTGCGCTGTTCCCTGTCGTTCTGGAGGGTGATGTGGTGGCGCTGCTGGTCGTCTCGCCCGAACAGGCGGACCGGACCTATTTCCGGATGGCCTCGCACCTGGCAACGTTGGAGCTCGCCCGGCTGCAGGCGCTGCTGACAGGTCGACGCGAACGGGCCGGGCAGATACTCGAGGACGTCTTCCGCGGGCGCAGCCTTGGCGAGGAGGCTCGGGAACGGCTCTCGACGATCGGCATCGAGCCGGGCCCGCAGATCAGCTACTCCGTCCTGGTTGGACGATCCACATTGTCCGGAGCCAGGCTACGCAGCCGTCCGTGGAACCTCCACTCGCTCCTCGCCGGCCGCGGCGACCCGTACGTCCGCGCTACCGTCGACGACGACCTCGTCCTGGTCGTGCCCAGCGCGGATCCCGTACCGACCATCGCCGGCATGCTGCTGGAACACCTGCGGGCCGCGGACCCGGACGCCTCGGTCGGGGTGGGCCCCATGGTGTCGGATCCCGTCTCGCTTGCGATGAGCTACCACCAGGCGCGCGAGGCGGCGTCGGTTGCCGGGCTGCATCATGCCCGTCCGCTCAACCTGGGCTACCTTCTATTGGGATCGGCCGACACAGTGCCAGTGCGGGAGTTCGGTGTGCGCGCCCTGGAGCCGCTGACCGTGCACGACGAGCGGACGGGCAGCGAACTCGTCCACTCGCTGGTCACCTACCTGGATTCCGATTGCTCAGCGTCCCGTGCGGCCGAACGCCTTTTCGTCCATCGCAACACCCTCCGCTACCGACTCAACATGATTGCCGAACTGACAGGGTGGAGTCCGGACACCTTCGATGGACGGATGCATTTCTGGATCGCAACCCGGTACGGGGACCGGCCCCCGGGAGCGAGCACCGCACGGAATGAGGGAAGGATCGGATGAACACCGAGAGGTACGCAGTGGCCAGGACGACGATGTGCTCGCTGCGGCTCGATTCGCCCGACCCGGCTTCGGCCGACGACTTCTACTCCGCACTCGCCGGACGCCCACGTGCCGCCGCCTTCAGTGGCGACTCGACGCTCCCGACCGCCCGGCAGCGGATCGCTCACTCACACCCCTCAGACGTCTCCCGTTGGATCGTGGGCTTCGCCGTGGCAGACGTGCCGGCCGCGCTTGAGCGGTGCACGGCGGCGGGCGCCGTAGTGCAGTCGGCCAGATCGCATGACGGAGCGCTGCGGATCCGGGACCCCGACGGGGCACTGTTCGAGCTGTGGTCGGTCGGAACCGGGCACCGGGACCCCGGCACCCACGACGTGGTACTCGCCGACCTCTACACCCGGCAGGTCGCCGACGCCACGTCGTTCTATTCGTCCGCGCTCGATCTGCGGGCCGACGTGCTACCCGACGAACCGTCGGACTACATCATGCTGAGCGCAGCCGGCACGCACGTCGCCGGAATCCTCGACATGACGTCGTTCCTGGAACCGGCGACACCCGCGCAGTGGTTGCCGTACTTTCATTATCCGACGGTCGACCGCGGAATCGCCCGGGCGACCGCGCTCGGCGCTTGGGTCGTCGTGCCCCGATCACCCAGCCCAACCGGTGAGTACGCGCTCCTGCAGGACTCGTGGGGAGGGCTATTCGGGCTGTGGGACGGGCGCTCGTTGGCTCAGCCGGGCACCGCCGGGCACGGTGGTCTGTCGGGCATGGGTCCCCGGTGACCCGTCCTGCTCAGTCGGCGGCATACTGCGCGGCCTGCACGGTGTTGCGCAGAACCATCGCGATCGTGAGCGGCCCGACGCCACCGGGAACCGGGGTGATCCATGAGGCACGCTCGCGCGCCTCGTCGAACCGGACGTCACCGACCAAACCGTCCGGAGTGCGGTGGATCCCGACGTCGACAACGACCGTGCCCTCCGCGACATGTGCAGCGGTGATCAGGCCGGAGACTCCGGCCGCAGCGACGAGGATGTCGGCGGAGCGGGTGACCCCGACCAGGTCTTTGGTGCGGGAGTGGGCGAGCGTCACGGTCGCGTCGCGATGGGTCAGCATTTGTGCTAGCGGAGCACCGACCAGCATCGACCGGCCTACGACGACGGCGCGCCGTCCCGCCACGTCGATCGCGGCGGCGTCGAGCAACTCGACGACTCCCTGCGGTGTGCACGGGCGCAGGCCTGGCAACTTCCGCCCGAGCAAACCGGCGCTCGCCGTTGTCAGCCCGTCGACGTCCTTGTGGGCGGGGATGCGCTCGACGAGCGACGCTGCATCTAGGTAACCAGGCAGCGGGAGCTGCAGCAGGATCCCGGACACGCGCGAATCTGCCGCGAGCTCCTCAAGCATCGCCGCCACCTCGGACTCCGTCGCCGTTGCGGGCAGGTGTTGGTGGAAGTCGGCCATGCCCGCAGCTGTGGCCTTTCGACGCTTGCCCGCGACATAAACCTCGCTAGCCGGGTCGTCGCCGACGAGGACGGTCGACAGTCCGGGGACCGACCCGGTCCGTTCACGAAATAGATCCACCTCCTCGCGGGTGTGATCGAGAATCTCTGCAGCGAGCTTCTTACCGTCGAGGATTCTCGCGGTCATGCCAATTCACCGTCCTTTGTGGTCTGCACTGTCGAAGCCGTACGGCCGAAAGCCTTCGCTGATCACAGCCGATTGGAGGCCGTCGCCACCGGCCGGTACGGCGTGAGTGATCCCGGCCGCCCGCCTACGGCCGAAGCGGGGCACGAACACGGTAGAAATCCCCCAACAGGCGCCGCAAGACACGTCCAGTGACCCAGGCAGTCCCATTCCGTACGCGCCCCGGGCCCTGTCAACGGCGGCACAGCATTCCTGGATCCCTCCGACGACAGCTCCTCGATCATGTCCACCTCCGGCCCAAGCGACATCGACGATTTCAGTTGTCGCGCGAGAGCTCCAATACAAAAACACGCCTCAGTGCATCTGGTCTCGCGATCGCACCCAGAGCGCGCGGCTGCCCGGAAGTCAACATCTCGCGGCGCGATTCAGAGCACCGGAGATCACGATGATGGTCGGCCCGTTCCGTACCTGGCATCGGGAACACCGCACTCGCCCACGAAACGGGAGTCCCGGCAGTGAGGCTGACCAGCTGCCACCTGTTACCTGATGGCGAAGCTCGATGGCTTTATCTCCGATGAGCTGTCCGCAATCCCAGCGACCCGCACGGCAACCAGTCTTGGCCCACGAGCCGGCACCATGGTGCGTCTCCATCGAATGCCGAACTCCCGGCCACCATGGCATCGTCGACGAGTAACGAAGCGCCAGTACCGTTCCAGAATCGTCACCGCGCCCGGGGGCTATGTGCGCTCTGCAGCCGGAGTCCAGGAGGGCTCCAATGCGCCGCAGACCCAAGAAACCTGACCATAAGATCCGATAGCCAGTCGAATCGGACAGCACGGTTGCCGGTGATGCCGGTGCCCCTCAATGGCATCTGACCAAGCAGAGGCACAAATCAGGACGCACTTCGCGTTCCGACGCTGACGCCGGTCTCCCAACGGGTCAAGCCTGACACATCGTGGGTGTTCCTCTGACTCACGACCGCACCGGTCGACACGGCTGGTCGCGACCACCGAAGCGGGGTCGGCAAGCACGACCCGCGACACCTGCTTGCGTCTCGGATAGCCGTCGAGACCTCGCGAACTGGGCCGCCGGAAAGTTCACGTCGACGGTCGCGCGTCCGAGCGGGTGGATCCTCGAAGGATTCACCGAAGCATCCCGCACCGCGCTTACCGTGACGACGATCGGTCCTGCTCTATCCCCAGCGCACGCCGATCCCACGCCCGGCTGCCCCGTTCGGCTGGCTGCCGAGTACCGGAAAGCAGGCCACCGCCGACGAGGACCGCTGGTCGGGTCTGTGCGAATTCCTCGAGACAACGAGTCTTCACCTGGCAGAACCCGGAGGTAGTGCCCGCTGCGGTAATCACTGCGGCAGGGTGTGCCTTCCGCAAACCGTCAGTTTTGAGGTGGGCGGATCCGGAAGCCGTTCATCAGCGTAGTGACCACACCCTCCATCTCTTTCCGGGCCACCTCACGATCGTTGGCATAGGCGACGAACATGACCGATTCGCTCACTGCTGCGATGATTGTGTGCGCCAGTGCTTTCGACGGCGCGGGTTCTATTAGGCCACGGGCCATGCAATTTTCCAACGCTGCCTCGAACCCAACCGGGCCCACCTCCCACTGGATCTTCCGCCACCGCACCCAACCGAGCACTACGGGGCCGTCGATCAGAACCACTTGCCGAAATGCGTCGTCGGCGGAGGCTGCCTTGAGATACCGCAACGCGAGCTTAATTAGTCGGACCCAGTCGTCGGCGCCCTTGATCCTGGGTTTCGACAGGCGAGTCCCATACTCGGAGAGCACCTCGATGACAACGGCCTCGAACAGTTCCCGCTTCGACTTGAAGTGGTGGTACATCGCGCCTTTCGAGACGCGTGCCCGAGTGACGATCTCGTCGGAACTCGCCGCATGGTAGCCGACCGTGGAGAACATCTCCCGTCCAACTCGGACCAACGCCGCCCGAGTTTCGGCGACGTGGCGTGTATTGAGACTGTCATTCGACGCAGGCATGGAAAAATTCTACAAGACCGTCGGTCAGGAACGGACGATCACCGGAAGAATGTGTTCCTGATCGCCCGAGTCAATGCTCCCACCGGCCGGTCTCCTCCTCAGTGCGGCGACAGGAACCGGGAACCGGCAGCGCGCCGTCGGCTACGTTTCTCGGTACAGATCGGACCCTTGGATTGGAGACGCCCAATCAGATGCTCGTTCAGCCGTACTCGTGGTATTCCGCGATCCTCGGGCCGCTGAACACGTACACGCTGCACAACTCCAGCGAAATCGTGTCGCCCTTTGCCAGCGAGACGCCGGGCAGGTCGGCCTTCGCGGTGCCAGTCCACCACTGCTCACGGAACACGAGATCATCGACTTGAACGATTCGCTTAGCCGACTGGAGTGTTCGATCGGAGAACATGGTCGAGGCCTCCTCCTGCAGCATGGCGATCACCTCGGCGCGGCCACGGTACTCAGGCGAGCGGTTGTGATGGCAGAAGTACACGTCCTCGGTCAGGAAACTCGCATATGTCTCGAAATCACAACTGTTGTATGCTTCGACCACTCGTTCCACGATCGCGGTGTGGTCGGTACGCGACGCTACTGAGGCCACTTCCCCTCCGATCGAATCAGTTCCTCGGCGAACGGCCGCCGGAAAACGATTGCGTTATTTTGTGTGTTCGTTTGAAGGTCAGTCATCGGTGGTGAGCGGGTTTAGTTGGGCGGCTTTGCTACATTGAGCCAGGGGTCGAGTCCTAGTCGGTAGCGCATTGTCGGAGTGAATTGTGCTTGCGTTTCGGGTTGTAGGGCGGCACTGAAGTTCCATTGTGGTCGTAGGAATGGTGTTGTGTAGTAGCCGAATACGAGTGGGCGGTCCTCGTTTTCGGTGATGTTCGCACCGGAGGTGTGCCAGACCCGGCCTTCCATTGCCACGATCGACCCGGCTGGCGCCTCGAATGGTACGAGGAGCGGTTCGAGCTCGTCTGGCATCTCGTTCGTCGATGCCCATTGGTGGCTGCCGGGGATGTGTCGGGTGGCACCGTTCTCGCCTCGGAGGTCGCACAGGCACCAGATGATGTTGATCGCCCACGGCTGCGCCCACGGTTCCGGTACCACCGAGGCCTGGTCGGAGTGGATCATCATCGATCCGCTGCCGGGACGCGCGATGTTGGCGGTGAAGTTGCTGACGACATAGTTGCTACCAAGGCAGCGTTCCACAATCGCGTCAGCGACTGGATGCTGGATCAGCTCACCGAACAACGGATCAAGGTCGATCAGGTTGAACACCCGTACATTGCTCGCGTTCGGATCAACATCCTGGACATGACTCGCGTTACCCCTGCGCCGACTTTCCTCGCTCGCCGCCCAAAGCCGCTCCACCGCCCCATCGACCTCCTCCGGCGACAGCACATCCGGCACCACGGCAAACCCGTCGCGCTCAAGAGCGGCAGCGACGCCATCGAGGTTCACCGTTTCAAGAGTCGTTACTTCATTCATACCGCCAAGATAACAGACCATCGTCCGGTCGTCGACTGGTAGTCGGTTCCGCACACACCTTCACCTAGTGCTGGGGCGGACGAATCCAGCAGAGCGTTGTCGCCGAACACGTGTGGAACGGTTCCGCGGTGTTGCCACATGCCCGTGGGGGTTTCTACTTCCGGGGTCCGGTCATCCCGCGAAGAATGCCGCGGCTCGTTTCCCATCGGGGAGGTGTTCCTGGGTGGTTGTTCCTGCGCGACCGGTATGAAGCAACGCGCGGTGTGCTTTCGGTGTGGTCTGTTTGACCTCGCGGAATCGCCGGTTGAAGTTCGAAAGGTTCCCGAAGCCACATCTGGATGCGATGGTCGCGATCGGCAGGTCTGTGTCTTGCAGGAGGCGGCATGCGGCGTTGAGCCGCACGACGGTGATGAACCGGGTAAGGGTGAAGCCGGTCGATCGGGAAAACAGCCGACTCGCAGCACTCGGGTTCATATCTACCGCATCGGCGATGTCAGGCAACGTGATCGGCGAGCAGAAATGCTGGTGTACATACGCCACGATCGTCTCGATCCGGAGCACACTGGTGGTGACAGACGACGGCTGCCCTGCGGTGAGCCGAACGTAGGGTCCCCGGCTGAGGGTCACGAGGATGTCCAGCAGCGCGACGGTCTTTTCCGCGGGCGCAAGATCATCAAGGGTCGCCAGCATCGGGGGCGCTTCGGCGAATCTGAGCCCGCCGGTCGAAGCATCCAGCAGCGCGGCAACCTCAGCGAAAACCGGCTGATCGAAGAACCGCTCACCAAGAATGTCCCTCGTGAACTGGACAACGATCAACTCCACCGGCCCGCTCTCCGGGACCGTTGCATGTGTATGGACCAGATGCGGACCTATCAACACCAGATCACCAGACTCGAACTGCTCGACCGACTCCCCAACCAAACGCGTGCCCGATCCACGCACAGTCCACGTCAACTCGAACTCAGGATGAACGTGACTACGCGGCGGAAGCCAAGGCAACTCGATCCGAAAACACCGCCAACCCAACGGATAAAGCGACTCAAGATGCTCATAGACAACCGACATTCGCACCCTCCCTGCCAAACAAAAACCACACCAACACCATCGCCACACACACAATAAACAGACAGGCAGTCAACCGCGACACGGTGGCGATCATCCGGCTCCCGCGGACGACGAGCGTACGCCGCCCTGCCTGCGCATGCCTCACGGCGACGGTTGGGTATGAAAGGGGGCGGCGACACCGAATGGCGACAGTGCCGGCAGGACGATCAGATCGTGCCGCTCGACGTCACTGGGCGAGAAGCCACAAGGTGCCAGTCGCACCGCTGAATAGCCCAGCTCAACGAGGATTGCACCAGTCGCGCCCGCGTCGGACTCCGTGCGATCGTTCGCGGTGTCTCGCCCCGCAGCCTGGCGCAGATAGACCAGAGCGCCGCCGCTTCTGGCCACGTCTTCTACCGCAGCTTCGAGATGGCTCCCGCATCCGCAGCTCGTGTCACCGAGAACCTGGCCGGAGACGCATTCGGCGTGAACCGACACTGTCGGGCTCGCGTCGCTACTTTCTCCGATGAGGCACAAGTGGTGGGCGCCGGTCACTTCGTCCCGATACGAGACAGACTGAAGCTCGCCGTGCCGGGTGGCTACGTGCGACGTCGCCACCCGACTCACTCGCCCGCGTTCGCCGTCGCCGTAGTACAGCCGATGGGAGATGATGTCGGTGAGGTGTACAACCCGTAGCCCCGTCTCGTGTGCGAGTACGGCGCTGTCATCAGCTTCGGCCAACTCGCCGGTGTCGACCACCAGCCGGGCGGCCAGTGCTACGGGTGGTAGGCGCGCCAGACGGCACAGATCGACCGCGGCCTCGGCCTGGCCGGGGAACTCGAGCACACCTCCCGGCACGACACGCAACGGGAGCAGGTGCCCGGGCCGGGTGAGGTCCTCGGACATTGCGCCGGGATCCGCCAACACTTGCGCGGCGCGGGAGCGATCAGCGGCACTGATTCCCGTCGTGATGCCCCGCGCGGCATCTACCGAGACGGTGTAAGTCGCGTGACGGCGATCTGCGCCGCACCACACCATCGGTGGCAGACCGAGCGCGTCGGCACGGTCCGCGGTAAGCGGTGCGCAGAGCAGACCGGAGCTGTGGCGGACGATCCAGGCCGTCCACTTCCGGTCGCACAGCGCTGCGGGCAGGACCACGTCGTAGGTGCCCCCGGCGAGGCAGTCATCGGCCACGATGACCGGTCGGCCGTCGCGTAGGTCCGCGACCGCCGACCGGAGCGACCGCGATTCGCGAAACCGGGTGGCGGTCACTGTGCACTCGCGGTGGCCGACGGCCGGAACAACCGGTGGAAGCGGCTGCCGTGAAAAACGAGCGGATCGACATCCTCGTGGATCCGTGCCGCCTCGACATGCAGCAGTGCCACATCGTGGTCTCCTGCCGGAACGGCCTCGTGGAGCGAACATTCGAGCCAGGCGAGAGCACCCGCCAAGAGAACGGCACCACCGTCGCTCGTCACGGTATCCACCCCAGCGAAGCGATCACCGGTCTTGGCGGCTATCTGGCGGCAAACCTGCTCATGAGCGGATGCGAGGACCGAGAGGCCCAGGCGGGGACGGTCCTGGAGAAGCGGCCACGTCGTCGAAGTGTGCTGCACGCAAACCGCCACCAGCGGCGGACTCAGTGAAACGGGAATGAACGAACTTGCTGCTATACCGACCGGCGCACCGTCACGTTGAGCACAGACCGCGACGACGCCGGTCGGGAAGGTGCCGTAAACACGCCGCAGGTCAGTCTCGTCAAGAGGTGGAATATTCATACAGTTCTCCCCGTCGAAGATCATTCGACTGCACGGCCCCGCCTGGCGGGAACCCGAACGCCGATCAGCCCGCGACAGCGAGAACATCAGGGTCGGCATGCGGCACGCCACATCACCGCGCTAGAAACAGTGCTTCCCACGTCTCGGTCAGGTAATCGACAACGGCATCGTCGGTCGCAGGCATCAGGTCGCGGCTGGCTTGGGCGAAGACGTTGCTGGTCATCGTCTCCAGGATTATTGCCCTGTCTTTGATCCGTGCGCGTTCCGAGGACGGCTGGGCTCCGAGGAATCCTTCGAGTTGCTCGATCAGGGTGACGGAGGAGATATCCAGCATCTGACGCTCGATCTCCCTGTTGATGGAGACCGCGGTCGAGAGCGCGTGCTGAAGGTCGGCGGTCCCCCGCCAGTATTCCAACCAGTCGGCCAACCAGGCGCGCAGCTGGTCTCGCCGGTCTGGTCGTGCCGACGTCAGGAGCTCGTCCAGTGCACGGTAGCGCTCCACCGCATAGCGCCCTACCTCCGCCACGATCTCGGCGACAGCGCTGTCCTTGTTCGCGAAGTGCAGATAGAAGGTGGCACGGCTCGCGCCGGCCGCCGCCGCAATGTCGTCCACCGTCGCGGAGGCGTAGCCCTTTCGCTCGATCACCTCTCGGGCAGCGGCGACGAGGCGGGACCGTGTGAAAGTCCGCTTCTGTTCCCGTAACGAATCTGGACCGGCCATCAAAGCCGATGATATCCGCAGCGGCGCATGCCCCCGCTCACCACCCACGCAGCGACGGCTTGTGGGTGACATCGCTGTCACGAGACCACCGTCTCGTAGCCGATCGGCTCCTGCTCCTTGATCTCGTGTACGGCCGGCAGCACCTCGCGTGCGAACAGGTCGAGACTACGAGCCGACACCGCCCGCGGCATATTCCCGAATCGCCCGGTCAGCATGAACTCCGCCGGGTGGAACACCTCGCAGAGCCTGGTGATCTTCTCGATGCACTGATCCGGGGTACCCCAGATGCAGTTGTCGATCCATGCCTTGTCGACAGCATCCTGCGAAACCGCACCCATCTGCGCGTAGTGCTCGTAGCCCTTCAGCTCGTTGAAGTGGGCCCCGGCCAGCTCGTAGTTCAGGCTCGCCGAGTTGGCATACTGACCGATAGTCCGTGTCGCGACCTCGCGGGCACGATCCTCGTCGGCATCGCAGTACATGTGCAAATGGATCCGCGGACGCACGGGCGCAAGGCCGATCTCCGCACGCGCCTTTCCGAAGGCGGCAAGATCGGCGTGGTATTCCTCGAATGCCTTCTGCGGGATGATGAGCGGCCGCAGCCCGAGCGAAGCGCCGATCGGCGCCGAGGTCGGGCTTCCCCACGAGAAGCACAGATCGTCGACGAGTTGCTGCGCATCGCGCGGACGCGGACGCATCATGGTGCGATCGTAGTGATGGATCTCGCCGTCGTAGGAGAACTGTTCTTGCGTGAGCGCAAGCTTGATGACCTCGACGCCCTCCTTGAACCGCTCGCGGGACTCGTTCTGGTCGACGCCGAGTGCCTTGTATTCGCGCCGGCCAAGCCCCCTGCCCATACCGAGAAAAACTCGCCGCCCGCGCAGCAGATGCTGGAGCATCGTGATGTCTTCCGCGACGCGAAGCGGGTTGTGCCACGGGACGACCACGACCATCGTCCCGACGTCGATACGCGACGTGGCGCCGGCGACGAAACTCAGCAGCTGTAACGGATTCGGGACCATCGTGTAGGGGGACACGTGGTGCTCGACCGTCCAGATCGAGTCGAACCCCTGTTCCTCGACGAGTTGTATCGCGTCTATCTCCTCAGCCCAGATCGAGGCGTCGGTGTTCGGCTCGAACGCGGGCGCGTCCTCCCCCGCCTCCAAGGCCAGGTGACGGCCCCAATCATCATAGTTCTGCAAGTACATCGTGAGCCCGATGCGCATCGCTGTCTCCTCACTGTGGATGGGCCGTTCTCTGCCGTGCACCACACCCGGTATTCGCAAGTATTGACACTCGGTAGACACACTGTCAAGCAAAAAGACATTTTGACTTATTTCAAGTCTTTTTGACTGTGAATAAGATATAGTGATCATAGAGTTGACATAATGTTCTACAACCAACCACACTGCCTTGGTCTGCTGGTCACCGCGCAAGGCAGGACCGGATCTCACAGCCGAGGAGGTCAGCGTGAAGGTGGAGCCGCGAGCTGTGGCGAGGTTCGAGACCCAAGTCGCCGTCGTGACCGGCGGAGCATCCGGAATCGGCGCCGCCGTGGCGAGAATGTTCGTCGGTGAAGGTGGCGCGGTGGTGATCGCCGACCTGAATTCCGACCGGCTCCACGCCATGACCGACGAACTCGGCGAGCGCTGTGTGGCGCTCGACGCCGACATGACCGTCGAGACGGATGTCGAGCGGACGGTGGGCACCGCGTTTTCGAAGTTCGGCCGGCTGGACGTCGGCTTCAATGTCGCAGGCATCGGGAACGTGCAGCGCATCGTCGAGATGGACCGAGCGACTTGGGACAACGTCCTCGGCGCGAACCTCACCGGCGTCATGCTCGGGATGAAATACGAGGCGCGGCAGCTGCTGGCCCAGGGGCACGGTGGTGCGATCGTGAACGTCGCCTCACTCAACTCGATCGTCCCCATGCACATGGGCTCGGCCTACTGCGCGACAAAGGCCGGCGTCGCGATGTTGTCGCAGTGCGGCGCCCTTGAACTGGGTGAAGCGGGAATCCGGGTCAATACGGTCTCCCCCGGTCTGACTCGGACGCCGCTGACGCAGGCTGGGCTGGCAGTGGACGAGATACGCGACGCATACCTCGAGCGGATCCCGCTCGGCACTGTGGGCGAACCCGAACAGATCGCGGCGGCCGCGGCGTTCCTGGCCTCCCGGGAGGCCTCCTACGTCTCCGGGATCAACCTGATCGTCGACGGCGCCTGGGCGACAACGGGGTACCCGGACCTTCGCTTCATGGCAGAAAGGCAGGCCGCACGGTGACCAACAAGTACAAGCTCGACCTCAGCGGCCTCGACCCGGCCGCGGCCGACCCGGCTGCCGGGACATTCAACGAAGCGATGCGCTCCGCACTGGCGAGCGGCGGCTGGTCCTTTCCTCCCGAATCCGCCTCGGCACTCCGATCCACAATGGATGCCGGGGCGGACTCTTATCGCTCGCCAAGGGCACGCACCCGCTCGATTGTCACCGATTCGTCGACGGTGCACGCGCGGATCGTGGACGCGGCCACACCGTCCGCGGTCGTACTCCACTTTCACCCCGGCGGGTTCGTCTTCGGCGGCGCCGCATATCAGGATGCGGCGCTGGAGCGCATGGCCGACGTCATCGGTGCGACCGTGATCAGCGTTGACTACCGGCTGGCACCGGAACACCCCTTCCCGGCGGGACTGGACGACTGCGAAGCGATCGCGCGCTGGTTGATCGAGAACGCTCAGGCCGAGTTCGGTACGGACCGGCTGCTGATCACCGGTCAGTCAGCCGGCGCGAGCTTGGCGGTGTCCACACTCGTCCGCGTCCACGCCAGCCATCCTGGTGCGTTCCGCGCCGCGAGCCTCTTCTATGGCAACTACGACGCGACCCGGCTCCCGCTCCAAGAGGACGGAGTCGTCATCTTCCGTGAAGCGATGGACTGGTTCTACGCACAGTACGTCGCGGATCCTGCGCAGCGGCGAAATCCCGAGGTCTCCCCGAGCTACGCAGATCTGCGCGGACTCCCGCCGTGCCTGCTGACCGTCGGCAGCGCCGATGCTCTCCTCGACGACTCGGTGCTCCTCGCGTGCCACATGCTCGCAGCCGACGTGGATGTCGAACTCCAGGTCGTGCCTGGTGGTGAGCACGGCTTCGAGTCGTCCGGCCTCCCGGCCGCGGTTGCCGCGGTCTCCCGATCAGACCGATTTCTCCTGGCGCACTCACGGTCTTCGGTCGTTCTTCCCTCGGTGGAGGGATGATGCGGGCAGTGACCAGCACGGCGGAGCGGCGGCTCGTCGTCCGCTGCTGCGGGGGCGGAGGTCACCGGAGGGAATGGCACTGGCCGGACCGCTGTCGGTCGACATCAACGAGACGCGCCGGATCCTCGCGGCCAAGACACGGCACTCGCTCAGTGGCGCGTGGCAAGCTGATCACGGTAGAAGGCCCGGATGTGGTCCTCCACCATGTCGGCTCCGTCCGCTCCACGCCGGTCCTCGATCGCGTCGACAATCGCCGCGTGTTCGCCGACAAGGCGCTGTCCCACCAAGCGCCAGTCCTCGACCTCGGTGAAAGCCCGTACCATCTCCGCCTTGATCGCGTCCCGCAATGCCTGCATCAGGGTGACGACCAGCTCATTGCCGGACGCGCGCGCCACGCTCACATGAAACTCGGTATCCAGCTCGTTGAACTCCACCGACGAGACACCGTTCGGTCGCATCGACTCCACCGACGAGCGCAGACCGGCCACGTCCGCCTGCGACCGATTCTCCGCCGCCCCCACCACGGCATGTCGTTCGAACTGCACCCGGACATCGATCAGGTCTTCGAGGTCGATGCCCGCCAGCACGACGTGCAACCGCAGCAGATTGCCCAGGGCTTGCGTGGACCGAGCCGAGACCACCGAGCCAGAGTCGCGCCCCGATCCTGCCTGCGCGTCGATCACCCCCAAGGTTTCGAGCACTCGCAGGGCCTCTCGCACACTGCTGCGGCTGACGCCGAGCGCGTCGACGAGCTCCCTTTCACTCGGCAGCTTGGCGCCGACCTTCAACTCTCCACCCAGGATCTTCTCCTGGATCTGCGCGAGGACCAACTCATGGGTCCGCACCTTCTGAATGGGGGACCAGCCACTCTCCGCGCTCATCAGCGAGCCCCCTCTCGGTGGCGGCGCACTCCCGAATACCTGTGAACACGCATCACGACCTCCTCAGGCGATCCTACATACAGACCTCACGCGCGATAAGTCCGCACATGCGGTCTGACCAGGTCCGCCAGGAGGATTGCTCAGAACACGGGGGTCTCGGTGTAGGAACCAAACACTCCTTGCAAGGCACCGGTGATCTCACCCATGGACAGATGAGCCCTGACGGCCTCGATCGTGGCGGGCATCAGGTTCGCAGCGTCGTCCCTCGCTACGGCGAGCAAGTCGGCCAGCGCTTTCTCGGCCCGGACCGGGTCGCGGTTGGCGCGCGTCGTCTTGAGCCGGGCAACCTGGCGGGCCTCCGACTCCGGGTCGAGCTTGTGCACCTCGATCTGCTGGTCTTCGTCGACGTCGACGTACTTGTTCACACCGATGACGGGCCGCTCGCCACTGCCCTTGCGCTTGGCGTAGTCGTAAGCGGTGTCGGAGATCTCCCGCTGGAAGTAGCCCTGCTCGATGGCGGCGATGACACCGCCCATCTCGTCCACCTTGCGCAGGTACTCCCCGATACCCCGTTCGAGCCGATCCGTGAGGTTCTCGACGTAGTACGAGCCGCCCAACGGGTCGATCACCGACGGCACACCTGTCTCGTCGGCCAGGATCTGCTGCGTGCGCAGCGCGACTTTCATAGCCATCTCGCTCGGGATCGTGTATGCCTCGTCCAGCCCGTTGGTGTGCAGCGACTGCGCGCCACCGAGCACCGCGGAGAGGGCCTGGAGCGCGGTCCGAACGATGTTGTTGAGCGGCTGCGGTTTGGTCAGCGTGGCCGCTGCGGTCTGGGCGTGGAAGCGGAGCCGCATGGAGTTCGAGTTCGCCGCCCCGTAGCTTTGCACCAGCTTCGCGTAATAGCGGCGCACCGCGCGAAATTTCGCCACTTCCTCGAACAGATCGGCCTGGCTGACGAAGAAGAAGGACAGCCGGGACGCGAACCGGTCGATGTCGACGCCGGTCGCGACGACGTCATCGATATACGCCTTGGTGATCGCCATGGTGAAGGCGATCTCCTGCTGCGCGTTCGCTCCTGCCTCACTGATGTGGTAGCCGCTGACGTTGACCGGGTTGTACCGCGCCATGTGCTCGGCGCAGTAGACGATGGTGTCCCGCACGATTCGCATGCTGGAGCGGACCGGGAAGATCCACTCCTTCTGCGCCACGTACTCCTTGAGAATGTCGTTCTGGATGGTCCCGGACAGCTTGTTCAGATCAAGGCCGTGGTCCTCGGCAACGGCAACATACATCGCCAGCAGAATCCACGCCGACGGGTTGATCGTCATCGACACGCTGATCCGTTCGAGGTCGATTCCCTCGAACAACGCCTCCATGTCCGGGAGGGTGTCGACGGCGACGCCCTCCCGGCCCACCTCACCGAGGCTCATCGCGTGATCGGAGTCCAAACCCATGAGGGTTGGCATATCGAAATCGACCGACAGCCCCGTCTGACCCTGCGCGATCAGGTAGCGGAAGCGCTGGTTGGTCTCCTCCGCCTGTCCGAAGCCAGCGATCTGACGCATCGTCCAGGTCCGGCCGCGATACATCGTGGGGTACGGCCCGCGCGTGTACGGAAAACGGCCGGGCAGACCGATTTCGTCCCAGCGCCCCGACAGGTCCGCCGGGGTGTACACGCGTTGCACCGGCATGCCGGATCCACTTCGATACTCGTCCTTCGACTCCGGGGCGCGCTCGAGGAAGTCGGCAAGCTCGTTGCCTTCCCAGTCGGCGAGGTCGGCCTCGATGTGCCGGACGAGGTCCTCGTCCACAAAGCGTCCCTCTCGTTCGATATCGGTCATCTCAATACTCCTGTCGTCTACGGGCACAGAGCCCGAACGAGTTCCCGCGCTGCCTGAGCCGGATCGGTCCTGCGGCCGACGACGGCCGCGACCGCCGTATCGAAATCCGGGGCGCCCGGGCGAAGGCCACGCATGACGAATTCCTCGGCCATCCAGCGAATGCGAGTCCCGGCATTGCGCCGCTCGCGCACCCCGCCCTCACCGCTCGTGTCGAGCCAAGCCCGGTGCTCGTCGAAGGTGTCGGCAAGCCGCGCCACCCCGTCGCCCGTGGCAGCGGTGGTCTGCCGTATCGGAACATTCCAGCCAACGACGGTGCGCGGTGTCATCTTCAGCATCTCGCGAAGCTCGGCAACCGTCTTGTGCGCGCCGTCGCGGTCGGCCTTGTTGACGACGTGCACGTCGGCGATCTCGAGCAGACCGGCCTTGATGGCCTGCACATCGTCGCCCATCCCTGGCACGCTGACCACGGCCACGGTCTGCGCCGCGGCCAGCACGTCGACCTCGGCCTGGCCGACACCGACCGTTTCCAGCACGATGACGTCCTTGCCCGCGGCATCGAGCACGGTGATCGCGTCCAAGGCCGCCCGCGACAGGCCGCCGAGCGCGCCACGCGTGGCAATCGAGCGGATGAAGACGCCGGGGTCACCAGCGAGACCAGTCATCCTGATCCGATCACCAAGGATCGCGCCACCAGTGAGGATGCTCGACGGGTCGACGGCGATCACCCCCACTGTGCGTCCGCGCGCACGGTATTCGGCGGTGAGCCCGGTGACCAGCGTGGACTTTCCACTTCCCGGAGGTCCGGTGACCCCGAGAACCTGAGCTCCGCCAGTACGGCGGTGCAGGTCGGCGAGCAGCTCGTTCACCCCATCCCGGCGGCGCTCCACCAAGGTCAGCGCACGGGCGAGCGCGGGGAGTTCGCCCGCAACGACCCGCTCGGCGAGGGGACTGATGGCGGTCACGCCGCACCGCCGCCTTGAATCTCGCGCAGCAGGGTTCGATCGTCGATCACCCTGCGAGCCTTGAAATCCGTCCTGTCGAACGTGTTCGGGGAGACCACGACCACGTCGACTCCGACGCCGAGCACGGACCGAAGCCGCGAGGACAGCCGCTCAGCCCATGCGCTGTGCTCGGTAGCGGCCAGGCCCGGATGAGTCTCGACCTGGACCGCGAGCCGGTCCATCGCCGTCTGCCGGGTGATCACGATGCGGTGCTCGCCGCCGTAGTCGGCCTCGGCCGTCAGTACGTCGTCGATGGCGCTGGGGTAGATGTTCTCGCCTCGGACGAGGAACATGTCGTCGATACGCCCGTAGATCCCCTTCGGCAGGAACGGGTACGTGCGCCCCCGGCTGGCATCCGGGGCCTCCCAGCGGGTGAGGTCGTTGGAGACCAGCCGGATCATCGGCTGGCTCGTGCGTTCCAGCGTCGTGTAGACCGGGGTTCCCTCGGCCCCGTACGGCACTCTGGTGAGCGTGGCCGGATCGCAGACCTCTGTGTAAACCAGGTCCTGCCAAGCGAAGACACCCGATTCGTCCTGCCCGGCGCCCAGGTGCATCCAAGGGCTGACCTCGGCCATGCTCCCGGAGTCGTAGACCAAGGCCGCAAACGTCGACTCGAGCTTCGCCCGGACCGAGGCCACGCTGGCACCAGGCTCGCCCGAGAAGAACATCCGGGTGAGTCCGAGCGACGCCGGATCGATTCCCTCCGATCTCGCCGTCTCGGCGAGGTGCAGTGCGTAGGACGGTGTGCCGTAGAAGACGGTGACGCCCATCTGGCGCATCCAGGCGATCGTGCGCTTGGTCTGCCCGTTCTGGCCCGCCCCGAACGGGCAGACCCGGGCGCCAAGGCGCTCGGCACCGATATAGGCGCCCCATGAGCCCCAGTAGAGGCTCAACGGCGACGCGACGAGGACCGTGTCGGCGGGACGAATGCCCATGGCCCACATGACCCGGGCATGGGCGTTGGCGACGCTGCGCCAGTCGCGCTCGTTGACACCGAACGCCGTCGGCCGGCCAGTGGTGCCCGACGTCCCGTTCACGTGCTTGACCTCGGGCTCCGGCACACAGAGGTAGCTGCCGAACGACTCGTGCGCCAGCTGGTCGGCGCGCAGCTCATCCTTGCGAACCACGGGGACCCTCTCGAAGTCCTCGAGCGAGCGGATCGCCGAGGGGTGAATCCCCGCGGCCTCCCATTTGTGACGGTAGAACGGTGCGTTCTCCCAGGCGTAGGTCATGACCTCGCGGATACGCTCGATGATCCGCTCGTCCCGTTCGTCGGCGGGCATGGTCTCGCGCCGAGGGAACCAGTAAAGATTGTCGTCGACCGGACGGTAATCCTCGTCGTACCGAGGCGGCCAGGTCCACTGCTCCATCGCGGTGCTCCCCTCGACTCAGCGGGCCGCGGCTGCAACGCCGAGTTTGCGCACGACATCGGCCACCGTCTCGGGCGGCGTGTCCTGCCCGAGAATCTCGGCGACGCCTATCTCGCGCAGCGCGAGCTCATCCTCATCCGGCATGACCCCTCCGGCGACGATCGCGAACCGCGGGGCCTCCGGCAACTGTCCGATCAGCTCGAAGAGTTTCGTGAAGATCGGCATGTGTGCCCCTGACAGCAGGCTCACTCCCAGAACGTCGACGTCCTCCTGGACCGCAGCCTCCAACACCTGCTCTGGCGAGCGGTGCAGACCGGTGTAGATGACCTCCATGCCCGCGTCACGCAAAACACGCGCAACAACCTTGACTCCACGGTCATGACCGTCGAGCCCGATCTTGGCGAGCATCACCCGGATCGGCTCCTCCACGCTGATGTCCACAGCAACTCCTTTTGGCCATACCGTGTCTTGGTCAGACCATAGATCTGTTTGGTCTCATCGCACAAGTGGTCATTTAGATATCGCGGTCAGACCATTATCTTGCTAGCGTCAGAATGGACACGAGTCGAACCTCGACACACTCACACCGACGTGAGGAGCGACCATGCCAACCGCGCCTGGCGAGGCCACACGTATACCCAGAGTCTCCTCACCTCGAGAGTCGACATCGGCCGTGGCGAAATGGATCCTGCGCGCCAACCCACACCCCGGTGCCCATGCGCCGACAGCGAGAGAACTGGCAACCGAACTCGGGACCAGTCGCCAGAGCGTGACGCGCGCGCTCGACACCCTGAGCGCCATCGGCCTCGTCTCCAGCGAACCGTCCCCGGATGGGACGCGGTTGTTACAACGCACCGGTTCTGAAAGCATCAGCACGCTTCTGCGGTTAGTCCTGCTGAGTCGACTCCCCATCAACGACGAAGACCTGCTCGGCGTCCGGATTGCTGTCGAACGCGCCTCCGCGTCGGCCGCATCGGCCACCGCCGCGGCGCACGACCTCAGGGACTTCCATCGGCTCGTGGTCAGGATGCGGCAACCGTCTCTGACACCTACCCGATTCAGCGAACTGGACACGGCCTTCCATCTCCGGCTCGCACAAACCGCCGGGGGGCTGCAGGAATCGCTGTTGGGCGGACTGGCCATCCCGATCCAAGACCGGATGACAAACGCATTCCAGCAGTCAGACGACTGGGAAGCAACAGCACAACGGCTGGCCGGCGAGCACGCTCACCTACTCGCCCTCATCGGTGCACGGCAAGCAACCGAAGCCGCCGCCTTCCTCGCGCAGCACGTCCACCAGTTCTACACCGGGACCACATCGACACTGCCAGGCGAAGGAGAACCGACCGATGACCAGGCACCAGAACCAGCAAGTCATTGCCGCCGACACACTGGAGGAGGTGATCGGTTTCATCGAGACGTGCCTGGCCACCGGCGAGCCAACGGCGGTACTCCGCGATACCGTGCTGACCACGAACAAGGGGCTGCGGATGATCAGTGACCATCTCCGCCGGGGTGATATCCAGGATCGGGAGACCGTTACCTCATTCGCCGAGTCCGCGACGGCTGCACTCGCACATCTCGAATCGGCGGAAAATCCCGCCGTGTCCGGACAAGGCCACAGCATGGCGGCCGCCATGCTCCGGCTGGCCCGCGCGGTGACCCGGCGTGCCCTGCGAGCCCTCGAAGCCGTCCACGGTCTCGACATCGCCGTACTCGACTACGTGGGCATGCTTCCGCGACTGCTCGACAACCTTGCGGACACCCTCGACCTCGACGACCAGAGCGCCATCCCAGTCGGCCTGTGCGCCGAGCCGGCCCATCGTCGCTGACCTATCGCCTGCGGCGACCGGTACCAGAACTTCGTGCAGGATCGCCGGGAACGGCAGGTCAGGGCCGCGCCCGCCCGTGGGGCGATTCCGGAACCAACCAGCCGGAGAACTCGTCCGCGGTCACGACCGCAGTGGCCACGTGGTTCGCCCACTCGACGAAGGCCTCGTATTCGTACTTGCCCATGCTCGGCTCGCCCGGGCAGCAATCGGGCAGCACGATGGTCCGGTATCCGTGGTCGAGTGCGTCGCGGGCGGTCGATTCCGGGCATCCACGGCTGCTGATCCCGATGATGAAGAGGTTCATCACCCCGTTCATGACGAGGATTCGCCCGAGCGGGGTGCCGCTGAAAGCACTCAGGCCGGTCATTCGAATGGTGATCTCCTCCTTCTGCGGCGCCACGGCTTCGTAGAACTCCGCGTCCCAGCTGCCGAGGAGGTTCCTGCGGACCTGGGGGATTTCCCCGAGACCTCCGCTCTTGGTGTTGAGATCCGGATAGCCTTCCGACCACGCCCCTTGCCCGAACACCACCAGCAGGCCCGCTCGCCGTACGGCGGCAAGCGCCGTCTGCACCTGCGGAATCGCCTCCGCGACCATGGCAGGCCATGGCGGCGAATTCCGCATGAAGAAGCCATCCGGGTGCACCGCGTGGTTGGTGTAGTGCATCACCACGAGTGCCGATCGTTCGGGGTCCAGCTCCGCCAGCGTCATCTGTCCCATTTCCGGTTTCCTTTCTGCATCGGATGAGCAATTGCCGAGTCGGGAGTGGACTCCGATTCGAGGGCCGGTGAATTCCGCGAACGGGCAGGGAGCACCACGCCGAGCACGACGGCGGCGGCCACGACGGCGAGAGTCACCCAGAACATGGTGGTGAATGCGTTCCAGGACGGAACTCCGGCACCGGGAATCACCTCGCTCGCCAGCACGCTGCCGCTGATCTGGCTGCCAAGCGTGCCCCCGACACTCCGCAGCACGAAAGGGAGCCCGGCCACGCTGCTGGCCCGTTCCGCCGGAACGGAGCCGGTGACCACGTTGATCAGTTCGGTGAACACGAGCCCGATCCCGATGCCGAGCAACCCGGCCGCGATCGCGACCACCGCGGCGCTGGACGCAGCGGCGAGCAACGTCGCGCAGCTGCCGAGAGTCAGCACGTTGCCGAGCACGATCACCAGCCGCGGCCCCAGCAGCCGGTCCAGCGGCCCGGTCACTGCTGCGGCGACCGCACCGGCCAAGCCGAACGGCACCAGGAGCAGACCGGCGGTGGCGGCGGTGCCGCCAAGACCGTAGCCACTGGACCCCGGTGCGGCAACGAGATTCGGAATGCACACATAGGCCAGAGTCGTCGCGAAGCCGACCACGAACGAAAGCAGCGCCGTGAGGCCCAATACGCGGCGTCCCAGCCGAAGGTCCACCAGCGGCTGCTCGACCCGCAACTCCACGAGGACGAATGCCGCAAGGAGCACCAGAGAACCCGCCATCGAGCCGAGCAAGCCCGAGGAAAGCCATCCCCAGACGGGTGCTTCGGTCACGCCGATCAGCAGCACCAGCAAGCCGCCGGCCAGCAACGCCGCACCGGACCAGTCGACGACGCCTCGGCGCGGTGGCCGCATCGGCGGCACGACCCGGGCGGTGGCCAGGCAGATCACGACCAGCAGCAGGAGCGCACCCCAGAACAGCCACCGGTAGCCCACTGCGGTGACGATGGGGCCGGCAAGCGCGGGCCCCAGCCCGGTGGTGAAGGTGACACTGCCGATGATGATTCCGTTGCCCCTGCGCACCAGATGGGGCGGCTGCACGTCCCGGACGATGCCGGTCGCCAGCGGTGCCAGGCACAACCCGGCGCCCTGCAGGATCTGGCCGATCGCCAGGGGCAGCACCGAGGTGGCCGACCCGGCGAGTGCCACACCGGCCGCGACGACGGCCAGCACGCCGAGTAGCACCTTCCTCTTGTCGGCGACGTCGGCGAGCCGGCTCACGAGCGGGGTCGTCACCGCCGAGGACAGGAGCAGGCCGGTGAACACCCAAGCGACTGATGCGGGGGTACCGCCCACCCCGGCCTGAATGTCGGGCAGAGCCGGCGCCAGCATCGATTCGAGCAGGAAATAGACGATGACACCGCAGGTGACGACCAGGAGTATCCGGGACGGTTTTGGTGAAGCAGACATGGCGCTACCTCCGTCTGCACAGCATGGATTTCCAGGAAACCGGATAGTCCGGTTGCCACACTGGGGGGAATTCGCCGCCACTTGCCGAATCGGCGGCCGCTAGGAGTGGTTCACGTTTCCGGGATCCAGGTTCGGTTGTATCGGCCCACGGCAAGACCGCGTTCGTGCACATCGGCGAAGCGCGCCGGAGTTACCGGGGCCAAAGCCGAGGCCATGCGGTTGAGTGCGACCGGCCCCGTATCGCCCCAGTTCCCGGTATCGAGCCGGTGTGTCATCACCTCGAGCAGGGTGCCGCTTTCGACGGTATTGGCGGCGAGATGCCCGTCAGCGTCCACGAAGGCGAAGCGCACCAGATCTTCTTTTCCCCTGGCCTGCACGCGCTCGCGATACCCCTCGGCAATGCTGAACGGAACCGCGGTGTCGCCCAATCCGTGCACGCGCAGTACCGGAACGCGAGGCTCGCCGGTAACAGTGCGCCCAGGTGCCTTCCAGAATTCGAGCGCGAATTCGGAGCCCTCGACCCGCGGTGCCGTATTTACCAGGGCCAGGTCATCCGCCACGTCGCGCCCGGCTTTCTCATAGAGGTGTGCGACCGCATTTCGGTAGTGTTCGTTTCCGTTCGCGAAAAAATCGGCATAATCAACCCCGGTGTTCCAGGACAATTGCCGCCCGCGTGCCGCATTCTCGAAGATGATGCGGCCCGCCCCGCCCGCGTTCTGTGCATCCTGGTACACGAGGTGATACATGCTGTGCTGCAAGGCGTCCGGATCATCCAACATCGGCGGTGAGTGCAGTCCGCTTCCCCAGGCAGGCCACTGTCCCAGCGTGATCGCCAAGGCGATCCGGGCCCGGCCGAGAGGAGTACGCTGTGCGGCGTCGATCGTTGCCCGCCAGGACCGCTCGAACGCAGCATCCGGAAGGTAGGCAATAGTGTCCTTGATTCGGCGCATGCCCGCGTTCGGCAGGTCCGTGACGAGCAGTTCGTCGAGCCGCACCACGCCCGCGGCCTCGGCCTCCGGCCCGATGAGCGTCTTGAGCGAGAACCACATGTCGAGATGCGTGTTCATGATCCACACGGGCGTGTGCGCATCGAACGCGATCGCGCCGTCGATGCGGTCAGCGAAGTCCTCCGCGACCGCCAGCGACACGTGGCCCCCGCCGGAACCACCGTAGTGGATCACGCGATCCGGCCTTGCGAACTCGGCTTCGAACCGGTCCAGCACCTCGTCGAGCATCGCGATTTCGTGCACGGGGTCGTACTGGAAGAAATCGAGTGGGTGCCGTGCAGTACCAGCGACCGCAAATCCTCGCGTCAGCATGTCCGCGTAGCGGTCCGCGCTGCCTCCGGTCGCCCCGGTCGAAGCGAGCAGCACCTCGTCCCCGGACATTTCCGCGACGGCGGCGAAATCCATGTCGCGTACCAAGACCCCGTTCCAGATTTCCGGCACCCGCATGAGGAACGGGGTGCCGTCGGCTAGCAGCCCGCGCCGTTCGGAGAGCTTCACGGCTGATCACCGGCCGGCAGTCCGTGGAGCCATTCGATCATCACCTGTGCCAGCTCGCGGTGCCGTTCGATCTGCACGCAGTGTCCGGAACCTTCCCATTCGACCGCCTTGGAATACGGGTGCCCGAAGGTCTCCTTCTCCCACGCCGCCTTCCCTGCCAGCGAGTGGACGGCCAGTACCGGAGCCTGCCTTCGCTTCAGATACTCCGTGGCCGTGTCGCGCTGGAACACTCCTGATGTGGCGTCGGCGAGGCCCTCGTAGGGCTTCCACACCATCTCGGCCGGCATGCTCTGGATGCGCCGGTTGTTGAAGGTCCGCAGGAATTCCGGCGTCGCCAGCGTCGTGCCCGCCGCCGTCATCTGGTCGAGCAGGAGCCGCTGTCCTTCCTCCGGCACCTTCTTCCACCGCGTTCGCCCGGCTTCGAGCACCGCCACGAACTCCGGGGTGTGCCCGTATGCCGGGTCCACCGCGACCATCGCTTCCACGAGCCCGGGATGCTCGACCGCCATCGACGCGGCCAGCGCACCACCGAGCGAGTGCCCCACCGGGACCACGGGTCCGCCGCCGACGTGCCGGACGAGATCCACCATGTCGGCCACCATGCGTTCCCAGCCGTAGTCGTCGGGCACACTCGAATGCCCGTGCCCGCGCAGATCGCAGGCCACGATCCGGTAGTCCACGCTGAGCAGCGGGATGAGCCAGACCCAGTCGTTCGAGTCCACGCCCCACCCGTGCATCAGCAGTAGCGTCCGCGAGCCCTGGCCTTCGTCGGTGTAGAAGAGCCGGGCCCCTTCGGTGTTGATATAGGGCATTTCCACCGCTCCTTCCTGTGGTTCACGATGACGCGGCCGGACGCGCCCCTGGCCGCCGGTAGACAAAGCTTTTCGCCTGTTCGAGCGCGGCGAGCATTTCCTCGACCGACAGCAACGGCACGATTTCGACCTTCGAGTACGCCCCTCCGGCGCTGATCGCCGCTTGCACCGTGGCTGCCGACGTGTTGTCGGGAGCCTCGAAAAGCCCGTACACGTCGTACTCACCGAACGCATACCAGTAGCCATGGACCTTGCCGCCGTAGAGCGACTCCGCCTGCACCGAAGGCGCCCGCCGATCTTCCGGGTTCTCGATGAGATCGGCCCAGGTCTGGGAAGTGGCTTTCGAACGGATCAGATAAAACGGCATTGTCCTTCCCCTCTCGTCATCCCCGCTCGTGGGCCAGTTCGCCCTCGAAGTAGGTTTCGAGGACCTTCAGTTCGGCGATTTCCCCGTCCGGACACGTCAGGACATCCCGGTCCAGCACGGCCAGATCCGCGTACTTCCCGGGTTCGAGCGAGCCGATACGGTCCTCCCGCATGAGTGCGTAGGCAGCGTTGCTCGTGTACATCCGGACCATCTGCTCCCGGGTGATGGCCTGATCCGGCAGGAGCACGCCGGCGAGGGTGCCATTCGTCAACGCCGAGTACTGGCCGAGGAACGGCCGCTCGGGATCGTAGGTCGCCGCCGGGATATTGGAGCCACCGCTGACCACGAGACTCGCCTCGAACCAGTCCCGGGTGCGCGGCGCCCACATGCCGACCGCCTGTTCCCAGGCGTCCGGAACGATCCCTTGGTGGAACCCGGTTGCCTCGATCTGGCGGTGCATACGCAGGGACCGTTCGGCCGCGTAATAGCTGAGCAACGGGTTGGGATTCACCATGAGCCCCAGCTTCTTCGCGCGTTCGATGTCCTCGGGCCGGCGCAGCCCGTGCGGGTGCGTCAACGTGTGTCTGCGCTCCACAAACCCCGCTGGATCGGCTTCCGCTGCCGTCTCGAGGATCGACAGCACCTCGCCGACGGATTCGCTCACCCCGATGCTCGGGGGAATAGCGACTGTCCAGCCGCGGGCCACGGATTCCAGGATCATCTCCCTCAACCGGGGTTCATCGATCTGCATCCAGCCTTCGAGGTTGTAGCCGATCGACACGCCCGCGATCCACAGGAGATCACCGCCCATTTCCCACGGCTCGAAATAGGAGCCGAAGAATCGGTCCCGATCCTCCTTGGCCCACAGGTGCCGCTCGGGCACGGCGACCAGCACGCCCAGCCGGTTCCGCAGCAGACCACGCCGCCGTGCCTCCACCCAGGCCCGGATTTCGGCCGGGTAGGTGGCATCGTCGCGAACGGTCGTGATGCCGCAGGCAAGGTTGACCCGTTGCTGCGCAAGGGCCGCGTCCACCAGAGCTTCGCGGTCGAAGTGCAAGAAGTCCCACTCCCAGGCAGGCCCCCCGACGAGCTGAGACCATCGTTCCCGAGCCAGATCGGCCGCTCCCCCGATGAGCTGGCCGGTAGGTTCACCGTCCGCGTCGCGGCCGATGATGCCTTCCGGCCCGATGGGGTCGGGCGTGTCCCTCCCGATCCCCGCCAACCGCAGCGCGTGGCTGTTGGCGATGATCGGCCGCCCGCCCTGCCTGATGTAGACGGGATGATCCGGGGCGATCTGGTCCAGGTCCCAGCGGTTCGGCCACCGGCCATCCGTGAGTGCCCCGCGGTACATGCACCCGGCCTCGACCCACTGCCCAGCCGGGGTCGAGTCGACCCGGCTCTTGATGGCGGAGAGGATCTCGTCGATCGAGGTCTTGGTGATGAGCTCGACCGCGCCGCGATCGCCGATCATGTCGATGCCCGCGGTAATGAAATGTTGGTAGCTGTCGATCTGGCCGGGCACGACACACTTTCCGTGCAAATCGACCGTTTTCGTCCCGGCTCCCGCTAGAGCTTCGACTTCGGCTCGAGCGCCGACAGCGACAATGACACCGCGGGAAACGGCCAGCGCCTCCGCGATGGTGAATTCCCGGTCGGCGGTGACGATCTTCGCGTTGGTCAGGATGAGATCGGGTGCGATCATCGGTTGAGATCTCCTGTCTCCCGGTCAAACGGGTGAGGTGCGGACTGTGGCGACTTTGCTGTCTGCGTCGAGGACCATCACGGTCGTGCCATCGGACGCCGGCCAGTGCAGCGATCCGGTTTCGGGTTTTCCGTTGCGCACGAACGAGATCCACGAGCGGTGCATGCGTGTGCCGAGTGATCGCAACGTGTCCGGATCGAGCCCGGCGAGAAAAGGGGCAGCGGCCCACTTCTCCGGATTGGCGAAGGTGAACGGCAGTTCCAGGCAGTGGGTGGCGCCGAGGGCACCGGCGAACGCGACCGCATCGAGGGCGAATTCGTATGCGTAGGTGTTCCCGGTGCCCGCACGGCGGATCAGCAGGTCGCGCGCGGGAGCCTTGAACAGACGGTCGCCGCATTCCGCGCTCAGCACGGCACGCGGGTCGTCCCCGAGGGCGTCCGCATAGCGCCGATAGACGAGTCCGGGGTCTTGGTGCCTTTTCCCGAAGACCGCCACGACGTCGTCCGCCGTGGCCGTGTCGTACCGCGGATCGGTGGCGAACGGAAAGGTGCCTTCGTCTTCCGTCCAGCCGATCAGCAGCTCGACACGGGGATCGGCCAAGGCGTCCCGCGGGGGTACGGACATAAGGTCGTCGAGGACTGGGGAGAACGCAAGGTTCCAGGTGCCGAATTCGGCAAACCGGCCGAGGGCCGCGACCGTTCCTTCGACAAGGCGGGCGGTGGGTTCCCCGGCCAGTCCACGGCAATCGGCATGGCCGAGCAGAACCGCAACGGCATCGGTCCGTTCGGCTGCTTCTTCGGGCGTCGGCAGGTCGAGCCCGAGTGGGGCGCTTTGCACGATCGCGCGATGGAACTGTTGTGCGGCCGTGGGATGCTGGGCAAGCGCACCGATGGAGAATCCTCCTCCGGACTGGCCCATGAGCGTGATCGCGTTCGGGTCGCCGCCGAAAGCCGCGGCGTTCTCCGCGATCCAGTTCAGTGCCGCAGCCTGGTCGCTGAGCCAGAGATTCGAGTGGCCCGGCACCATGCCGTGCAGGTATCCGAATGCACCGAGGCGATAGTTGATCGTCACGACGACCAGATTCCCGTTGCGCGCGAACGTATCCCCGGCGTAGTAAGGAATGCTTCCCGAGCCCGTGGTGAATCCGCCGCCATGGATCCACACCAGGACCGGCCGGTTCGCCCCGTCCAGTCCCGGCGTCCAGACGTTCAGGGTCAGGCAGTCCTCGTCGAAGGGCGGCGAACCGTGCTCGCCCAGGATCGGGCTTGCACCGCCGGGCAGATAGGGCTGGGGCGCGCTCGGCCCGTACCGCGTTGCGTCACGGACGTCGGTCCACCCCGGATGGGACTGCGCGCGCCGCCAGCGTAGGTCATCGACTGGTGGGGCCGCGTAGGGAATTCCACGAAAAACGGCCAGGCCGTCTTCGAGCAACCCGCGGACCGCGCCGCCCGAGGTCACCACAACCGGTGTCATCGCACCTCATCTCTTCCGGCCGGCCTTTTGAACGTCCGTTGTGGAGCACCATGCCTTTTCGGCTCAGAAACCCGGTGCTACCTCAGGCCGGTGCCCGTCGACTGACTGCGCCCATGAGGCGCGCGGGCGGCACACGCTCCGGTTCTGGTTGCCCGCGTCGGAGCCTCGCCGCATCATCTGCTAGTGAACTGAACTGATCCGTTTAGTTTAGCTGCTGGTAGCATAGCTCTCCATGGAGCGACGTCAAGAGGCATCCGGGAACCCGGCCCAGGACGAGCAGGTTTCGGCCCGTTCTGGCGGTGCTCGCGACAGGAAACGTTCAGCGATCCTCGAAGCGGCCGAGGCGGTGTTCCTCGAACGAGGATTCGCCAACGCGACGATGGACCTCGTCGCCACCACGGCCAACGTCTCGAAGGCCACCGTGTACGCCAAGTTCAGCAGCAAGGACGAGTTGCTGGCCGAGATCGTTGCTTCGGCAGCCGACCGCATCAGCCAGGAGATCGACCGGCACACTGATCCGGAGGAAGACCCTCGCACCAGGTTGACCGCGCTCGCCCGCCGCTACGCCCAGGTTCTGTTCGACCCCCGCACAGTCGCCCTGCTTCGTCTGGTCGTCGCCGAATCGCACCACCGTCCGGACATCGGCAAGCGCTATCTCGAAGCCGGGCCGCTGTCGGCGATCGCCCATCTTGCCTCGGCGCTCCAAGACTTCGTCGACCGAGGCGATCTCGCCATCGACGACGTCGACCATGCGGCGCTGCAGCTGGTCGGGATGGTCCAGGCCCGCCGCCTCTACTCCCTCCTCGACCCCAGCCTGCTTCCTTCCGACGACGAAATCACGGCCACCGTCACTGCCGACGTCGAGGTTTTCCTCGCCGCATACGGCACCGGCAGCCGGACGTCGCGCCGGTCGCGGCGAACCTCGACCGGGCACGGCAAGCGCCGGTAGCGCACTGGCACCGTCGACAGCACGGCCGCCGGGTATCGACGAGCTGATCACCGAGCCTCGGGATCTGACGTCGGGGAGGTGGACGGGCATCGGTCCCGACAGAAGGGGTCGTCACACAATGCAGCGGATCGTGAGCCATGTCGACACGTGTTGCACTCTTCGATTGCGGTGCGTCGATACGCCGTCATCGTCTGGGCCCGACATTTTGTTCATACAAGACCTAGGTACGGAAGTGTGCCCGGTATTCGCTGGGCGACATCCGCTTCACCTCGCGAAACCGGCGGTTGAAGTTGGGCAGGTTCGTGAAACCCGACTCGGTCGCGATCGAGGCCACTGGCTGACCGGTTTCGCGTAGCAGCTGGCAGGCAGCGTTGACCCGGAGGACGGTGAGGTAGCGGGTGATGCTGGATCCGGTGCACCGTGCGAACAGTCGGCTCGCTGCACTCGCGTTCATACTGGCGGCTCTGGCGATTTCTACAAGTGTGAGCCGAGATTTGTAGCGGTCGTGGATTGCTGTCATCATGGCTTCGACTCGCCCTGCCGTCTCACGGCCATCGGCTGGTCGTTGTTGTTCGGTGGCCAGCAAGCGATATGGTGCCCGACTGAGAGCGACCAACAGCCGCAGTAGTTCGATGGTGCGTTCAGGCGGGGCGAGTGTATCCAGTCCAACAGGAAGTGCTGGGGGGTCCGAGAACCAGATCCCGCTCGCGGCATCGTTCAGCATGGCCGCAACATTCCGGAATGCGGGGGCTTCGAACAGTCCGGCGCCGAGAAAGTCCCGCCGGAAATGGATTACGATCGCTTCGTTTGCCATTTCTTCGCCGGTTGAGACGTAGCTGTGCGGGAGCTCTGGCCCGAACAGTGCAAGGTCACCCGACTGGTACTCCTCGATCGAGTTGCCGACCAGCCGCGTGCCGCTTCCCCGGACGATGTGGGTCAGCTCGAACTCGTGATGGAAGTGCCAGTGTGGATAGATCCTGGCCGCGCTGAACTTGAAGTACCGCCAGGTAAGCGGATAGGCGGGGGCAACGTGCTCGAAGGGATCTTGCATCGGGATCCTCCCGTACCAAGAGGCAAAGATCGTATCAAAATCTGTCACGGAAGGCGTTGTCCGCCTGTCCACGATCGATCAAGGTTTCTGGTATGAATATCCATGTTTACCATCATGTCCGGATCATTTCGCGATGGTCCGGCGACGATCAGCGGCCCGGCCGCGCTGAATATCCCGCATTAGCCTGCCAGAGCCTTCAGGATGAATTGCCTCCAGGCCGGCGCGCGAATGCGTAGCCACGGCGAACCCGCCAACTTCCCCCGGGCAATGACCTGGCGAACCCTCACACCCGGTACACCAGACAGCGCGGAATGGTCGCATTCGGGGATCGCCGTCGACCCGGCAGACAGCGTCTACTGGGCCGACCCAGCCGGCGGCGCGATTCTGGTGCAGTCAGCCAAAAGTGGGACCGTAGTCCGGATCACGGTCCCACTGCTCGAAGTCCACGGAATCACCTACGAGGACCGTGACGGCCTGGAAGTGCTGTGGCTCGCCGATCCCGGTTTCAAGATGCGGCCACCCCACTACGAGCCGGAGGCACGAGACGGCACCGCCGGATGCCTCGACCTCGCGACGCGAGAGTTTCGCCCGCTCACCCAGCCGGACCTTCCAGCGTATGCCGAACAGCCGTGGCGGCCCACCGCGATCGCTCTCAGCGCGGATCTGGTCGTCGTGGCCGACGGCTACGGTGCCGGACTGGTCCATTTTTACGACCGTTCGGGTCATCGCCGGACTCTGGACGGGACTGATACGGGGACGGGTTTCCAGTGCCCCCACGACCTGGCGATCCTCGGATCCGGCCCGGAGCAGCAACTGGTGGTCGCCGACCGCGGCAACCACCGGCTCGTCTCCTACCGGCTCGACGGGGCGTACCTGCGGAGCTTTACCCATCCTTGCCTGTGCAGCCCGGCCGGTCTCGCCGTCTGGGGCGACACACTCGTGGTCACCGATCTCGACGGGGCGCTGCTGGCGGTCGATCTCGCCAGTGACCGGTTGGAGGAGATCGTCCCCTTCCCACCGCGGCCGAAACAGTCGGGGTGGCCGAATCTCGACCACGAAGGCGCGATCGTACGGCCGAAACTGACCGCGGGAACGTTGAACAGCCCGCATGGCGTTGCAGTCGGCGCAGACGGGTCGATCTATGTCAGCGAATGGGTTATCGGCGGACGCGAGATCCGCCTGGCCCCCTCAGCCGGCTGAGCGTGATTCCCGCGGCGTGCCGGACGGTTCTGCTGGCGACCGGGCCTCGGATCGGACCCGCACGTCCTTCCGGAGCAAAAAAGGTATCAGAACTCGTCATCGGAGACGTTGTTCGCGCTGCCACGTGTCGAAAGAGTTGAAATATGCCCTTCCACCCAGGCAACAACCGATCTTCGATAGGAGAACCTGTGAATGACGTGTCCACGCAGACGGCGGCCGCAAACGCCGCTGCCGCTATCCGACGGCTGAGCGGTCTCCCCGCCGACGGTATCCACGTCGCAGTCGATCCCGGTGTCGGAGACGGATTTCGAGTCTGGGCCGCGGGTAACGAGCTACATGTCGAGGCATCGGGGGCGGGCGCGGCCGTTGCAGGCTACGCCGCATTCGCCCGTCGGACCGGAGCGGCTCACGTGTCGCGGTTCGGCACTCGTCCGGTTGATCGTGAGCTTCCCGCGGACGTGGTCATCGAGCGGCGGGCACAGCTGGATCTGCGCATCGCTTACAACCTCACGGTATCGGGATACACGACGCCGTATTTCGACTGGGCACAGTGGGAAGCCGAACTCGATCTGCTCGCCGCGAGCGGAGTCAACGCCGCACACGTCACCCTCGGCCAGGAACTTGTCTACTTGGAGACCTTCACTCGGTTCGGGTACTCGGAAGAAGAGATTCTACGCTGGCTCGGGCCACCATCGCACCAGCCGTGGCTGTGGCTCAACAGCATCCAGAGTTTCGGTCAAGGTACGACACGCGCGCTGGTCGAAAAGCGCGCCGAGCTGGGCCGCCGGGTCATCCGGCGAATGCACGAGCTCGACATCGCCCCGATTTTCCCAGGTTGCAGCGGTATCGTCCCGCCGAAGTTCGGTGAGCGCAACGAAGGCTGCCTGGTAGTTCCGCAAGGGCTCTGGTTCGTGGATGTCGCCGGGCCGGAGCGGCCGGATTGGCTCGACACGACCTCGGACGAGTATGCCGCGGTCGCCGAGACGTTCTACACCACGCAACGTTCCGCGTTCGGTACCTGCGGGATGTGGGCGGTGGATTTGCTGCACGAGGGCGGAAAGACCGGCGGGGTCGGCCTCGCGGAAGCCGCCTGGGGGGTGCAGCGCGCCATGATCGCGGTGAACCCGGACTCGACGTGGGTGCTACAGGGCTGGATCGGCAACCCACGCCGAGAATTACTCGAGGCCATCGACCTGTCCCGGGTCCTCGTGCTCGACCTGACCGGCGAGGCCGCTGACGCCGACGGCGGCTTCCTGGACGCGAAGTGGGCGCTGGGCATTTTGCCGAACTACGGCGGCCGGACGGTGCTCTACGGCGACCTGGCGGCCGTCACTGCAGTGCCGAAGCGCTGGACGGCGGCCACCGAGCCATCCCGACTCGTCGGCCTGACGAATATGGCCGAGGGTGTCGGGAACAACCCGGTGCTGTGGGATCTGTTCAGCGATCTCGCGTGGGCCGAAGACGAAATCCCGCTCGGGCCCTGGCTCGATGACTGGACCGCCGCCCGGTACGGCGCCGTCGACGACCACGCGCGCGCCGCGTGGCAGACCCTGATGGAAACCGCGTTCGGACCGTGGCGGCATGACAACGCGGGCGCCACTTCGGCCGAGACACAGCATGCCATGGCAGGCAACGCGGTCGATCCGGCCGACCCTGGCAAGGGCCTTGCCTCAGGCGGGCCGTTGGCGGCGATGACGGCTGCTGATCCCACGCTGGAGACGTTCGCCATGCCGTACGCGAGCACTGACTCGGTGATCGCGGCGGTCCCGAGTATGCTTGCCAACCAGGCGAGCATGGTCGGTCCGCGCGCGCTACCTTACTCGGAGGACGCGCTCATCCCCGCCCTGCGGAATCTGCTGATAGCCGCTGATTCGTTGCGTACCAAAGGATTCGAATACGACCTCGTCGATGTTGCCCGCCAGGTGGCCGACGACGCAGCTCGTGCGGGCCTGCGGTTCATCGCTGAGGCAGCCGAGGCGAAGGACCTCGATGCCTACGACCAGCGGGCAGCCGAATACCTGGAGCTGATCGATGCCCAGGAAGCAGTCCTGCGCACCAATGAGCATTTTTTGCTCGGGCGATGGCTGGACGACGCCCGTGCGTGGGGTTCGACGGAGGAGGAGGGTACCTACCTTGTCGAAGAAGCCAAGCGGCTGTTGACGTCCTGGGGCTATGCGGACGCGGCCTTTCTGGTCGACTACGGCAATCGTGGCTGGGCCGGCCTCGTCGGCGACTACTACCACTCGCGCTGGAGCACCTGGCTGGCGCAGATCCGCGAGGTCCTCACTGGGGAAGCCACGACGCCCATCGACTGGTACCGGTTCGCCGATCAGTGGATCCGGCATGACAGCCAGTACCCGAGCCATTCGCACGGCGACTTGAAGACCGCCGCGATGACCGTTCTCGAGATCGCCGAACGGCTCACCTCGGCGAAATAGGCGGAGCGGGAGCAGTTTCCGTCTCAGAGCACAGGATCAGAGAGAGGAAAGACACCATGAAAATCGAGGTGAACCAGTCGACCTGTGTGGGTTCCGGTCAATGTGCCCTCACCGCGGAGGACCTGTTCGATCAGGATGACGACGGCATTGTCATCCTGCTGCACGACCACGCCAAGCCCGAATTCCAGGACGCCGCCCAGCGGGCGGCCTCGCTGTGCCCAGCCCGCGCGATCACGCTTTCGGACTGAGCGAACGTATGCCCTCGCGACACAGAACGGTGGTCGTCGGCGCGTCGACCGGCGGATTCACCACGGCGGAGTCCTTGCGCTGCAACGGATACGACGGCCGGATCACGGTGGTCGGGGAGGAACCACACCGGCCGTACCATCGCCCGCCGTTGTCCAAACAGATCCTCGCCGGGGAATGGGCGCTCGGCGACGCGACCATCACGTCGGCTGCGACGACCCCCGCGCTGAGCATCGACCTTGTCCTCGGCACACGGGCAACCGGTCTCGACACTGATCGGCGCACAGTCAAGACCACAGATGGCGAGTTGTCCTTCGATTCATTGGTGATCGCCACCGGGGTTTCGGCCCGACGGCCCGCACGGCAATACGCGCTCGCCGGGTTTCACACGCTGCGCACACTCGACGATTCGACCGCGCTCACCGCAGATCTCAGGGGTGCGACCCACGTCCTCGTCGTCGGTGCCGGTGTCCTTGGCAGCGAGATCGCGGCGGTACTGGCGAAACGCGGCCTAGCGGTCACCCTGGTCGGGAGGAGCGGGTCGATCCGCTTCGGCCAGACGGGATCGCTGCTCTCGTCACGGGTGGCGGATCTCCACGAGACGAATGGTGTGCGCCTGCTGCTCGCGCTCGATGTCATCCGGCTGCTCGGAACGGATCGCGTCACCGGTGCGGTACTGTCGGACGGCTCCACGGTCGCCGCCGACGTCGTGGTGGCTGCGGTGGGCAGCAGCCCGCGGGTCGAGTGGCTTGCCGGATCGGATCTGCAGCTGGCTGATGGAGTCGTGTGTGATTCGGCGGGCCGGGCAGCCAAGGACATCTACGCCGTCGGAGATGTCGCCCGCTGGTCGGACACACCGGGCACGCACTCGGCCCGCGTCGAACACCAGCAGAACGCGATCGAACAGGCCCATGCGGTGGCCAGCACGATTTCCACCGGTATCCCGCACGCGCCGGACATCGTGCCTTTCTTCTGGTCGGAGCTCTACGGAACTCGCATCCAGGCATACGGGCGATTCACCGGCGCAGGCACCCTCGATGTGGTCGCAGGCGATCCGGCGGAAGGGAAGTTCGTCGGTCTCGCCTCACGCGACGGTACGGCGGTGGGCGTCGTGGGGTGGAACCTGCCACGCGCATTCCGCATCGCGCGGGCACAGTTCACGTCCGGGACAGCGGACATCGGAGAAAGGCAGCTTGCCCCATGACGACCTATCTGAACACCGAGGCCACGGGATGCCCTTTTCCACACCCGCCCGTGATGCCCAGGGACGGCACCCCATTCCATCCATCGCCGCAGTTCGCGCAGTGGCGCGCCGAGGCGCCCGCGACCCGGCTCACAGCCGAGGACGGGAACGTCGGATGGTTCGTCACCGGCTACGACCTGGCCCGCCTGGTGCTGCAGGACACCCGCTTCAGCCAGGCCGACCGGCGGACCCCACTGGGCCCAACGCCAGTGCCGATGGGGGCACCGATCGATGCGGAGAAGATGCACGCCCTGATGGTGGGCAACGTCCTTGGCCTCGACCCACCGCAGCATACGAAGATCCGCCGGGCGGCGGTCGGCCGTTTCTCCGTCCGCTCGGTGCGCCGGCAACGGCCGGCGATCGCCGAGTTCGTGGAGCGGCGGCTCGACGAGATTCTCGCCGCCGAGTCCACCGCCGACCTGTTCGAAGACTTCGCCGTTCCGATTTCGGTCTTCGCCCATTGCCGGATGCTCGGCATTCCGAACAGCAAGGTCGAGGAGTTCGCCACGATATTCGCCACCGAAGAACTGAAGTTCGGCGACATGCTGCAGTTCGCGGCCGAGGTACTCGACTTTAAGGGTACCGACCTCGGCGAGGACACGGTCAGCGATCTCTTGCGATCCGAACTCTCCGGACCCGAGCAACTGGGAATCGCCACGGTACTGATGGGTTCGGGGCGGGACGCGATCGCGTACATGATCGGGACAATCATGGTCTCGCTCCTGTCGGATCCCGGCCAGCTGGAGCTCCTGCGGCGCGAGCCTGAGCGCATCCCCGCTTCGGTCGAGGAATTCGTGCGGTTCCACGCGATGTTCGTCTCGACGCATCCGCGCACGGTTACGGAGGATGTCACCCTGGAGGGGATCGACTTCCACAAGGGCGAACCAGTCTGGGTGTCCACGGTGGCCGCAAACCGCGACGGGACGCGGTTCCCGGAGCCGGATACCTTCGACGTCACCCGGGAAGCGTCCGGCCACCTCGCATTCGGCCACGGCGTCCACGCATGCATCGGACAGCAGTTGGCTCGCGTGGTGATTGCCGAAGCGATCACCCAGCTGCTACGGCGACTGCCGACGCTGCGCCTGGTCGAGGCCACGCAGCAAGTACCGATGGCCTTCGCCGGCGACCTGCCGACCTACTCCCCTGGGACCGTCCGAGTCACCTGGGAGCAGCACGGCGGAAAGGAACTCGTTGGTGACAACGAGAACTCATGAGCTGCCTTTCCGTTTCCTCGTACAGTCGGCGGGAACAGTTCGGCCCGCTCACGTTCGACTTCGTCGATCCCGAGGGCAACGACGTACACGTCGAGTTCCCGTACCCGAAGCTACTGAGTCTGCCAGAGTTTCCCGCATGGGCCAGAGACGCGTTCGGCGTTGACGCGATCGAGATTGTCGGGTTCCAGTTCGTGGGTACCGATGATCCGGAACTCGATCAGTTCGCCACGGCGCAGGGCACGGCCGGTATCCGGTTGATCGACGTCGTGATCGACGGTGGCGACCTTGCCGAGCCCGACGCCGGCAAACGCGCTGCCGACGTGGAATTCGTCAAACGGTGGATCGAACGGTTCGCCGCGATGGGGTCGCGGTTCGTACGCGTCAACCCTGGTTCGCCGTTCGGCCGCCACCACAGCGACACACCGGCCACGCGCCTGACCGACACACTGGGCGAGCTCGGTGAGTTCGCGAAGGAGCACGGCACGCAGCTGCTCGTGGAGGACCACGGCGGGCGGAGCAGCGACCCACTGTGGATGAAGCCACTACTCGATTCCGTCGGCCGCGGCATCTGCGGGCTGTTGCTCGACCTCGGCAATTTCGGCGCGGTCACCGGCCCCGTCATGCCGCTATTATTCGGCGGCGAGAATGGGCAGGATCCTGCCGAGGTCGGTGCGGAGCTGGACCGCACGTCCACCTATGACGCTATCGAAGCACTCGCCGCCTACGCGGAACTCGTCAGTTTGAAGGCACACTACGTGACTGACGACGGCATCGCCGGCCCAGTCGATCTCGTCCGCGCCATTGGCATCCTCGCCGACCGCCGCTATACCGGACCGCTGTCCGTGGAATATGAAGGCACCGGCGGCGATCCGTGGGCCAACAGTGCCCGGATCCTCGATCTCGTGCGCGCCGCACCTGTCTCGCTTGCCGCTACGGAATGAAACTGAACATGCCCAGCGAGAGCCGCTTCGACGTGCTGATCATCGGCTCCGGTCCGGCAGGCTCGAGCTAGGCACGGATCGTCGGCGACGTAGTGCCGCACGCACGCATCCTGATGGTCGAGGTCGGCCCGCTTCGCTGACCCCCGGTGTCAGGGGAGCGCACACCCAGAACATGACCGAGCAGGACCGGACTGCAGTGCAGCTGCTGACCCAAGGTCCTGACGCGGGCGTCGAACGGGCTGCCGCGCTGTCCCACATCGCCGAGGGCATCGACCCGATGTCTAAAGTACCGGCACACCATTCTGCCTGGTCTCTCCTTCGCCGTCCCCAGGACGGACCTCCCAGAGGGAGAGGCCGGGCTGCCGGTCGCGAGCATGGCCAGCGGCGTCGGTGGAATGGGCATCCACTGGGCGCCTTCTGCCCGCGTCCGCACCTGCCTGATGGAGCTGTCCGCCCGATCCTCGGGCGATTTCGCCGCCTACTTTCCGGCACTCGGCGGAAGAATTCAGTCCGAGCCGCGGTCGCCGCCTGGGACATGGCCGACTGCCGAACGGCTTCGGAACCGCGAAAAGCGCCACCCCGCTGGTGCAGGCCCACGCTCACACCCGCATGAGAGGCACAACCATAGGCGATCACCTCGTCCCGGAAACACTCCACCGCTCAGACGTCCAGATAAGGGCGCGACAAGCGGACTGGTCTTGGGCACGTGCGGGGTACGGCATAGGGAGAAACATCGCCGGTACCGCGCCGGTCGCCGAGCAGCGCGGTTCAGCTGTGAAGGTAGCCGTCACGATCAGAGCCCCGGTCCCGGTCGAGCATACGCGCGCTGTGGGTTTCGCGGCGTTCGTCCAGCATCGGAGAGTCAAGAATCTGATGAGTCAGCAAGGGAAACCCTTGTCACGCGCCATAAGCACCGTCCCTGCAGGCAGGCTCCGGCCGGCGCTGCCTCCGGTGATGATCTGCTGCATATCGATCCGCGGTACATCCGCGCTCTCAGCGCACCAACGCAAACCGGCGTCGCAGTCGGCGACGGGAGCACGGTGAGTGGAAGCTGAGTTTCGGTTGTCGGCATGGTGAGCTTTTCGGCCTGGACTCGGTCCCCGCGGAGTCCGGCTTCTCGACATCGGGTGCGCCATCGATCATCATGGTTGCGAAGCTGCACCAGTGTGTCGTCACTGAAGGCGGGGAAACCTACTCTGAACGCGGCGAGTGCCGGTACCGTTTCCGGATCGACCGGCGGGCACACTGGTGCTGACACGACGGTCGATACAGTTCTGGGTTCGGTCATGAGGTCTCCTTCGAGATGCAAGCAACAGTGGTGTTCGGCCCTAACGCGGTTCGTCGCCGCCAACACGCACGTGCCCGGCACCCGGATTCCCTCCATAGCAACGATTTCGTGGACTCTGTGCAGACTGGGGCCAGCCACCGGATCATTTGGCGCCGCGGACCAGGGCAATCAGGGTCGCGCCGATAACGACGACGACCATCGCGATCGGGAAGAGGGCGCCATAGTTGCCGAACAGCGAGATGGTGACTCCGCCAATGACCGCGCCGATAGTCTGCGGGAGTGTGGTCGTGATGTTGATGATCCCGAGGTCCTTTCCGGTGTTGTCGGCCGAGGGCAGCACCAGGGTGACGAGCACGAGGTCGACCGTGATGTAGGCGCCGGCACCGAGGCTGGTGAGAACATTGAAGATGATCAGCCCGGTCAGCGTCGGCCATACGAGCGGCACGATGAGCGAGACGACGATCACCGCGGAGGACGCATAGACCATCGGCTTCGTCCGCCCGAGACGCTGGACCAGCGGGCCGCTGAGCCCGGCACCGAGCACCATGCCGACAAGTCCCGCCACATTGGTCACCGGAATGGCATCGATTGCACTTGCTCCGAGCCCGATGTAGTCCTGCATGATGTACAGGGCGAAGTTCTGGATCGGATAGAACCCGGTGAACAGCAAGAACCGGCCGAGGAAAACCCATGCGAAGTCCGGATGTGCCACCGGATTGACCCAAAACGTCCCGAGCAACGTCCGGAAGGTGAATGGCGTGCGTGGTTCGTGCAGGTTCGACTGAGCGTTCAACAGTGCGAAAAGAATAGTCAGCACGGCAACGAGGCCGCCAACAAGCATATACCCGGTCGGCAACATCGAAGCGAAACCGGCGCCGAGCGTCGCGCCGATGACCGTGCCGCTCATCTGCACCACTCCGAACACCGACGAGAACAGTCCGCGTTTGGACACGGGAACCCGATCGGGGAGGTAGGTGGTGGCGGGAGTGAGGATAAAGTTCGTCGTGAATTGGATCGCGATCACCAGCACGACCAGGAGCGGAATCGACGTGACGAAGCCGATCACGGCGGCCAGCGCGAGGGTCGTCAGGGCGCCGGCGATCATCCACGGCTCCCGGCCGCCGATCCGGGTACGGGCCCGATCGGTGACTATGCCCGCGATCGGGCCGCCCACCATCGAGGCGATCGCACCGACGCCGACGACAAGCGCGAGTGACCCCGCCTGCCCCGCCGGGTCGATCGCCTGAACTTGGATCGGAATGAACACCGAGGTAAGCGCGCCCCAGAACACCGTGACACTGATGAGGACGAGCGGCAACGTCGCGAGGAGCTTGCGCAAGCCGAGCGACTTCAGACTCTGGCCCGACGTGTCCGGATGAATGCGGCCGTGGTCGACTGCTTGGTTCGCGCTGGTTGCTTCTTCCGGGAGCATGGACACTCCTCTGTGTCGTGGTCTGAATCAGCAACTCGCCGAGGTGTCAACGTGGTCTGTGGCATGTCGAGGGCCGGCCACTGCGGCGGTTTCACGGTGGGGCCCGCGCCGGACGATGGCCACCTGTCGCGGAGCATGGGAAAGCCATCCCGTATCGGCGCAGCCCGGTCGAGCGGTGCGGTCACCGCGACAGCATCGTCGACCGCAAGGCTGGGGACACGTTCCTCGTGGTCCGTGCTGATACTGCATTTGCCCGGACCGACCGCCCAGCGCTGGACGACGGGGTCGGCGTCACGAAGTCGTTGCAATGCCGAGCAACGGATGTTCCGGTGTGCTCGAGGGCAGCTCATGAAAGCCGAGGCGAGCGTAGAACTTCAGCGCGTCCGTGTTAGAGGAATCGACACCGAGGTACAGCGCGGGCACCCCACGACCGGCGAGCGCCTTGCGGAACGTATCGACCAGCTGTCTGCCGAAACCCCGGCCCTGTAGGCAGGGCAGTATGTTGATGTGCAGGTGCGCCGGGTAGTCGGCGAGCTCCGGGATACGGGTCGCCTCTGGATGCAACCCTACCCAGATGAGCAGCTCCTCGGTGATCGATGGCGCGTGACCGGTCGGGGCACCGGGTCCCGGATGCCTCTCTGCGAAGCCGGGCACCCAGACCCGTTTCGACCATTCGGTGAACGCGGCGGTGTCGGCCACACCAATCACATAGCCGAGGACGTGCTCCCCGTCATCGACGACGAACGCGAGATCAGGCGCGAACTCCAGGTACGGAAGTGCGGTCACGTCAGGGATGAGCGTGTCGTCGGAGTAGACCCCCGTCGCGTCACGGCCGCTTGCCCCCGTACGGAGGCAGACGTTTGCCACGTCGTCACGATCCGTCGGACGGTAAGGACGGATCGTCAGCCCGTCCGCACCATCGAGCCCTAACTGTTCGACTTCATTCATGACCATTGTCGACCTTCCAAACCGAGGAGCTGACGAGGTGGAGCCGCTAGGGCACGGGCGAGCTGGTGTTCGATGCAAGCCCGAATACCGTGTCCGAACGCGATGCGCGGGCCGCGCCCGTGTATCCAGGATCGAGGATTCGAGTTCTCACGACAACGCTGTGACCCGCCGAACCCGGTACGATTTTTGCCCGTCAAGGGGGAAACGCGAATGTCGATCGCTCGCTAACGTGTCGAACCGCTTTACCCGCTCGGCTGACGGCATTTCCGGCTCGAGTTGTCGTGGCTGCCCGCATAGCCACATTCATCCCGAGTTCGAACTGACTTTCATCGTGCGTGGAGTAGGCACCCGGATCCTCGGAGACTCGGTCGAGCAGTACCAGCCTGGCGACCTTGTGCTGATCGGCGCAAATCTTGCTCACACCACGCGGTCAGTGCCGGCGGTCGATATCCGTCGGTACGAGCGTAATCGGCGTGTTGAATCGGTCACCGGGATCGTTCTTCGCTCGGGCCGCGCCCAGCCTGGTCGTGCGGCGTGGGAAGTGTTAGCTGCTTCCGGAGCATGCCCGGTGGCCCGTCTGCCCGCGTGTCGCTCATCTTCGTGAATATCGAGAATCTGCCGGGCCGGAACGGCGCCTGAGCATGAAGGTTCAGTTCACTCGGTATTCCAGGATTCGGCGTCGAGATCGCGGAGTACTTCGGCGACGAGTGTGGGGAGGCGGTGGCTGTCCGGTGGCGGGCATTGGGGTTCCGCTGGTTGGGCGGGCCTCAGGTACACGACTACACCGAGTCTCCGGGCCGCGATATCGGTCAAGGACGCGTTCAGCTCGCTTCGACAGGTGCAGAACATCGACCCGAGGACGTTGCCGTACAGGCATTCGACGTGGATGTGTACCGGCACGTCCACCGCTTCCTCGACACGTCCTTGGACGAGGGCCAGGTGTTCGGCGCCGTCGTAGGCGTCGCGGTATCCGACCACCGAGAGTGTGCCCGTACTCGTCGGCATCGTGCGGGAGGTATACCGTCGCAGCGCGTTCTCTGTGCACAGCCGGTGCTCGACGAGCCGATCGATCGGCAACACGGCGAGTCCATGCGAATCCGCGAACGTCCAGAGCTCCCGGCCTGTGGCCATCTCGACCGGCCGCCTCTCACTCACGAGCTCGCCGAGTACGGCGGCCGGCTGAAGCCCTGCCAGGCGCATGAGGTCGACGGCGGCTTCGGCGCGACCGCGTCGCCGCAGCACCCCTCCCGAGCATGCTGCCACGGGCACGACATGTCCCGGCCTCGCGAGCGCTGACCGAGCCGTTGTGGGCTGCGCCAAAAGCCGCGCGGTCCGGGCCCTGTCGTGCGCTGATATCCCCGTCGAGATCCCGTCCACCGCATCAACGGTGACCCGGTAGTCCACGTTGGATCGGTCGGTGTCGTCTGGCCAAATTGGCGCGAGTCCCAGCTCCTCGCAGCGTGCTCGCTCCAGACCCACGCTGATGAATCCGGAACTGTGACGGATGGTGAAGGCCATCAGCTCCGGTGTCGCCAACTGTGCCGGGAGCACAAGATCACCGAGCTTCTCCCCTTCTTCGCCGTGCACGACGACGACGGGACGTCCTGCGGCGAGCTCCGCGAGTACGTGCCGCACCAACGGGTCGCCGACATTGCGGCGAGTCGGTCCCACGCTCGGACTCGGGACGATCACGGCAGCATCAGTCCGCGAAAGCAGCTCTGGTGAAACACCAGTGGCTCCGCCGTGTGATCGACATGGAGCCGATCGATTCGCAGCACCGCGATGAGATGGTCGCCTGCCGGTAGCTCGTCAGTCACCCGGCATTCCAGCCAGAGTGTCGCACCGGATACGAAAATCGCACCGGTACCGCTCGTCCGTCGGTCGACTCCGGCGAAGCGGTTTCCGTCCTTATCGGACAGCGCACGGCAGGCGGCCTCGTGGCCTTGCGCGAGCACACTGAGTCCGAGGTGTCCCGCTTCGCGCAGGCGGGGCCACGTGCGCGAGGTGAGCTGCACGCAGACCGACACGAGTGGTGGCTCCATGGACACCGAGGTGAACGAACTTGCCGCCATTCCCATCGGCGTTCCCTCGCGCTCCGCGCACAGCGCGATGATGCCGCTGGGGTAGGCCGCGAAAGCGTGCCGGAGGTCATCATCCGCGGGCACGGGGTTCAGCAACTCCGTGCCTGGCCCGGTTTCGATGCCGTGTGCCACGAGGTTCACCTCACCAGGCCGTGGTGCCGCCATCGGCCGCGACCGTGGCTCCGGTGAGCAGGCTCGCCTCGTCACTGGCGAGGAACAGACATAACGGCACGACCTCACGCGCCTCCCCGAGCCGCCGCAGCATCGAGGCCTGAGCCATGCCTGTCATGATGGCGTCCTTGTCCGGGTGGCCGTCGAGCAGGCGGTGCGGCAACTGCGTGTCCAAGGCGCCGGGACACACGGCGTTGACCCTGGCCCGCGGAGCGAGTTCAGCTGCCGCGACCTTCGACAGGGCGACGAGCCCGGCCTTGGACACGCTGTACGCCGACCAGCCGGCACCGGCGCGCAGTGCGGCCGAGGAGGACACATTGACGACCGCGGCGCCCTCTGCCAGCAGCGGCGCCAGCGCCCTGGTCGTCAGGAACGCGCCACGAAGGTTGATATCGAGGACGCGGTCCCATTCCTCGAGGCTCGTCTCGACCAACGGGGCGTAGCTGATGATCCCCGCGGCGTTGATCAGCACATCGACCCGATCGCACCTCTCGGCGAACGACGCCACCGCCTCGGGGTCTGCGATATCGACGCGATGGAAGGTGAAGGGCTCGCCGGCCTGACGCAGCTCGTCCTGCAGCCGCTGGCCGCCCTGCTGGTCGATGTCGATCCCGACCACCGTCGCCTTCTCGCCGAGAAGCGCGCGGCACAGCAGCTTGCCGAGATCTCCCGCTGCTCCCGCGACCACGGCGACCTTGCCGTCGAATCGTGTCATGACGATCTTCTCCTTGTGCGAAAACCTTGGGGTTCAGGACTGGTCGAGCTGCCCGGCGATCGACCGCCGCACGCCCTCGCGTTCGAGGATCGGAAGGACATCGGCGATGAACCGGGGAAGACCGTTCTCGTAGTTCATCCAGGTCAGCGCGACACCGTCGATACCGGCCGCGCTGAGATCGGAAAGTTGCCTGCCGATCGTCTCCGGGCTGCCGACGAGCGGGTATCCCGCCATGGTCGCCGCGACCGCGCTCGCGAGCTGGGCATGCTGTTCGGGTGGCATCTGCGCGCCGCCCATCGTCCACTCGATGGCGTTGCGCACCGCGGTCTCGTCGGCGTCGACCTCGGAGTACTGTCGCAGGAGCTGAGCTGCCTCCCGGTCGGTGTCCGCGCAGACGACCGAAGCGGAGACCCACACGGACAACTCGCGTTCGAAGCCCGCGGCCAGTTCGCGGATCTCGCGCACCTTCTTGGCCACCCCCGCAGGGTCGAGCGCGGATACGAACGCGATGTCGGCGTAGCGGGCGGCCAACTGGTGCCCGCGTGCGGAGAATGCGGCGTTCATCAGGGGCGGATGCGGGGTCTGCGATGGTTTCGGGTGGCTGTAACCACCTTCGACGGTCAGCCAGTGACCGCGGTAGTCGAAGTCGTCGGAATCCTCGCTCCACAAGCGCAGCAGGATGTCCAGCCACTCCTCGGAGTAGCCGTAGCGGGCCTCGTGATCCAGCGTCTCGACATTGAACATGCGCAGCTCTTTGGCGAACCAGCCCGCGACCACGTTGAGCCCGATGCGGCCCCGCGAGACGGCGTCGATCGTGGCGATCTGCTTGGCGGCGAACACGGGCGACACGGTGAGACAATGCGAGGTGGTGAAGATCGAGATGCGACTGGTGAGCGCGGCCAGCGCGGAGGCCCAGGTGTAGGGCTCGAAGCTGGTTCCCCAGGGATTGGTCTGGCCCTCGAAGCCTCGCCATCGGGAGAATGGGATGGCGGCTTCGAAGCCCGCGTCCTCGGCGAGCCGCACAAGTCGGACATTTTGGTCCCAGTTGATCTCATGTCGGTCTGGTGAAGCGGTGACCGCTCCCGCAGAGGTGACATTCAGACCGAACACCCCGAGCTTGAGACCAGTGTCGGTGAACAGCGGCCCGGACGTGTGGCGGGGAATGGCGGATTCGGTGGGCGGTCGGGACTGCGTCATCGGAGTCTCCTTTCACAAGCCGGCCATCCTTCGCGGCCGACAAGCCAAAACGGATCGTGAATCACACGTCTCTGGTCACTGCGTTCGCCTTTCGCTCGATATTGGCGTCTAGTTCAAGCCAGGCGGACATATGCACACTGTCGAACAGTGCGGCTGGTGACATACCGAGAGATCGCAAGTGGGCGTCGGTTCCGGTGCGGCGCAACGATCGGGCCGCGTCCCGCAGCGCGGATACCACGGGATAGAGCGCGACCGTGGGGCACACCACCAGCGCGTAGCCGAGTTCGCCGAGCTCATCGACACCCAGTGCCGGGCTGCGTCCGCCGGTCGCGAGGTTGTACATCGCGCGGCCAGGGAACTCCGTACCGACACGTTCCACCTCGTCCACTGTGGTCGGTGCCTCGACGAAGACGAGGTCGGCACCGGCCTCGATCGCGCCATGTCCCCGATTGAGCGCCTCGTCCAGGCCATGTGCGGCTAGCGCGTCGGTTCGGGCGACGATGAGCGCGTCAGAGTCACCACGCCCCACCGTCGCCGCGACGATGCGTTCCACGAACTCGGCGCGCGAAACCACGGCCTTGCCGGCCAGATGGCCACAGCGCTTCGGTGCCACCTGGTCCTCCAACTGGATGGCGGCGGCGCCCGCTCGTGCCAGCTCTTCCACTGTCCGCACGACATTCAGCGTTCCGCCGAAACCAGTGTCGGCGTCGACGAGCACCGGAACACTCCGGCGCGCGGTGATCGCACGGACCGCCGTGACCAGCTCGGTGAGGGTCAGCAGGCCCAGATCGGGCACCCCGAGCAGACTCATCGCCAGTCCGGCACCGGAGATCCCCAGGGCGGAAAACCCCTCCTGCTCCAGGATGGCTGCCGTGATGCCGTCATAGCAGGCGGGTGCCAGCACCGGCCCGGCAGCCAGTAGCTCCCGCAAGGGCGTGCTACCCGGCTTACTCATCGGTTCCTCGGCCGACCAGTAGTCCGTCCCTGGCGAGCTGCTCGAGCAGTCCCCCGGCCCGCAGAATGTCGAGCAGCTCGGCGGTCCACGGCTGCCCGCTCACCCGAGAACCCGTCTCGAGGTTCTGCACCGAACCGGTGCCCACATCGATGCGGGCGGTCTGGCCCTCGGCGAACATCCGGGCGACGCCGTGGCAACTCAACGCGGGCAGCGCGAAATTGACGCAGTTGCGGAAGAAGAGCCAGTTGATCGAATCGCATACCAGCGCACCGATCCTGAGGTCGACCAACAGTTTGGCGGCCGGCCGACTGGACCCGGTGCCGAAGTTGCGGCCCGCGACGATCACATCGCCCGGCTCGACGAGGTTCACCCAGCCGGGCCGGTTGGCCTCGAAAACGTAGCGGTGCTGCTCCTCGACGGGTTTGAACACGGTGTGCATCGGTTGGATGAGGTCGGTGTTGACGTCGTCGCCGAAACACCAGACCCGCCCGGTGATCTCCATCGATCCTCCTGTCGTCAGTGGTTCAGGCGAACTCTCGAACATCGGCGATCGCGCCGGCGACAGCCGAGGCGGCGACCGTCCCGGAGGAACCGAGATAGATCTGCGCGTCGGGATGCCCCATCCGGCCCGCAAAATTCCGCGTGCTCGAGGCGATGCAGACGTCCGTGGGACCGAGCGAGTTCTGGAATCCCGCACACATACCGCAGGACGACACGGTCACGACCGCTCCGGCATCAGCGAGGGTGGCGATGATCCCCTCGTGCACGGCCTGCTGATAGATCGCCTGCGAGCCGGGCGTGATGAAAAGCGTGACCTCCGGAGACACCCGCCGCCCCGTTAGGACGGCAGCCGCCTCACGCAGATCGGCCACGGTGCCGTTGGCGCATGAGCCGATGAACGCCCTGTTGATAGGGGTACCGGCAGCGCTCGAAACGCCGACCGTGTTGTGCACGACCGACCCCGGCAGACCCACCATCGGCTCGACCGACGCGAGCTCGATCGAGCGTACCTCGGCGTAGACCGCGTCAGGATCCGGCAGAACACCACCGTCCATCGAACGGCCACGCTCCCTCAGGTGCCGCTCCAGCACTTCGTCGGGCTCGAACATCGCGAACTCCGCGCTGACCTCCGCGCACATCGTCGTCAGCGTTCGCCGTTGATCCATCGTCAGCCCAGGCAGGGCCGATCCGCCGAACTCCATGTTCTGGCCGACATGGGCGCCATAGCGGTCCGCCAGGTGCAGGAACAGATCCTTGGCCGTCACGTGAGACCTCAGGCTGCCCGAGAGCTCGTAGCGAACGGTCTCACCCACCTGGAACCAGGTGAAGCCCTTCGCCATCACGTAGATGAGCTCGGGCGCCCCGATTCCTCGTGCAGCGCAATTCAACGCTCCACCGCTACAGGTATGGCTGTCCACGCACACCAACATCTCGCCCGGCATCGCGTAGGGCACGTCCGCGATGAGCTGATGGCAGATTCCCTGGTCTGGCCCCACATCATGGAGGCGGGAGATCCCCATCTTCTTGGCGAACGCTCGTCCGCGTTCCAAGGCTTCGCCCACTCCGCGGTTCGGCGCCGGGACGACGTGATCGAAGATCACGACGATGCGGTCCGGGTCGAACACCTTCGAAGGTTCGGCCCACATCGAGTCGTAGAAGTTCATGTCCAGCGGGACGACAGTGTCGACCTTCGTCACCACAATATCGCCGGGCCGGATCGCCTCCCGGTCGCTGTGGCCGGCCAGGATCTTCTCGGTCATGGTCATGTCGGCCATCGCGACACCTACCGACGCGCCGAGACGAGTTCGGCGACTGTCCTGACCCGGCTGATCAACGGCAGGACCTGCTGAACGGCGAACTCGTGGTGGTCAGCCGACACACTCGAGGCGGCATCGGAGGCGACCACGACGGCGAAGCCGGAAGCGATCGCCTCGCGGGCCGTCTGTTCGACGCCGAAGTTGGTGGCCACGCCACCGAGCACGATCGTGTCCACACCTCGTTCTTTCAGCCGCGCGGCAAGGTCTGTGGAGGCGAACGCACCCCATCCCTGCTTCACCACGCGGATGTCGTCGTCCTCGGCCAACCCGTCAGCGACCTGATCCCACCCTGCGGGCATGGCGTCCGGCATCGGAGGTCCCGGCGCATCGACAGGCGGACCATCGGCCGAGGGGAACGCCACGGTCACGATCACGACCGGCGCACCCCGTCCACGGAAGTGCGACGCCAGCGCACGGGCCGACGCGAGGACCTCCTCACCGGAGTGCGGCTCCAGCGGCATGCCCAGAACGCCCTCCTGGAGGTCGATCAACACGACCGCTGTCGCCTGAGGGTCGAGGTCCAAGGTCGCAGTCAACTCTGATTGCCTTACCATGTTGTAGGACAATAGAAGCCGACAAGTTTTCCGTCAAGCGGCGCGCTTGGTTGCCGGTCATGAGTGTTGAGCCGGGTTGGAGTCCCGCGGGCCCACTCACGACCGGTGCCTGCAGACGACTTCCGGGGCGCTACTACTCACCGCGGCGCGCCTATTCGCCGCGCCGGTCAACTTCCAAGATGCCGTCACGCGTCGTCATCAGGTGCTCGCGCATCAGCCGCTCGGCCTGCTCGGACTTCCCGGCAAGGACCGCCTCGGTGATATCGCAGTGAAACCGAGCCGAATCGGCGACACTGAGCAGCGGCACGGGGGTCGTCGCTCGGGACACCCGCGTGGTCTGTAGGTGATAGGCCATGACATGGAGCTGCCGCCCCAGGCGCTGCAGGATGTCGTTGTCGGCGATTTCCAGGATGACCCGGTGAAAGTTCTCATTCACGCCGAGGTAATGGCTGAACTCGCCCCCGTCGAGGAACCGCTGATGCTCGTGCAGGACCTGTTCCAGCCGGGTGCGGTTATCAGCGGCGCCGACGCACCGCGCGGCGGCGGCCGCCGCCTGGCCCTCGATCGCCGCACGCGCCTCGTAGAGGTCGAGGATGTCCTTGGTGTTCAGTCGTCGGACTACGGCGCCGCGCTTGCGCTCGACAATGACGAGCCCCTCCGCGGCCAGTCGCCCGAAAGCCTCCCGCACGGGGCCGCGACTGACCTGCAACTCCCGGGTCCAATCCGCCTCGATCAGCCGCTGCCCCCCGACCAGCTGGCCCCGCCGGATTCGCTCTCGCAGTTCTTCGGCGATGCGATCGACAGCGGACACTTCACCGTTTGGCGTCGACGACGTGGGCATAACCCAATGATGACAGCGTCGGACATGAGGGGCGAACCACCCTGTCCTACGATTCTCTGCTCACACGGAGACTGTGGGTGCTTGCCTGGCGCAGAATCGACTCGTGCGGATCAACAGTGATAGCACGAGAGGATCACTGATGCGTCCCTTCCGGAATCTTTCCAACCGCTGCAAGCCGGCAGCGTGATCGACCGCAACCGTATCCTCGTCGCTGTCCACACCAAGCTTCCTGACCAGGTCGGCACAAACAGCCAGCGCGCCATCGATTATTACGAGGAACATCCTGGCTGAAACCCGGGACCTGAGCCGATCGGCAGCCCGCGCGCGGCGGTCGAACACGCCGGTCTGCGTCCCGCGAGAACAGCAGCGACACGGCAGGAGACTGGACCGCATCGCCCGTCGCGACCGCCAACGCCGCCAGCGCACCACTGGCACACCTCGAAGCCGGACTGCGTAGCTCCGACCGAGCGATGCCCGAAGAACACCCACCGCGTGCTCATCGACCGCCTCGCCGACCTAAGCTGCGCCCCAACCCCACTGGCCACCACCAACCTCACGGCCGAACGTCTTCCGCCGAACGTATCGAGCTGACCGACAACACCCTCGTCGAAGCCGTCCACACAGCGCTGCCGAACATGCGGAGGCAGAGCGACATCCTCGACGAGTACGACCTCACACGGGCGCATCGGTGCTCGCGAGGATCCATCGACCCGAGAACTCCGACAACCCCACCGACCTCGCAAACCAGCTCCAGCTCACCGAACCACTCGACTACCCCGTGCTACTCACCTCATCTGACACGCAGCAGGGCCGATCACCGATTCCGGTGGCCGCCAAGAAGAAACCGCCATCCTCAAACGAACCATCTTCATCATCCGACGTAGCAACGAACGGCCCGGAGTCGAAACCACCGAACCCGTTACCGACCCACCCTCGATCGAGACGGGGGCGCCGACAATTGTGGTGTAGCGAAGCCCGATCAGTGATCGTGTCCCATGTAGACGGTCTTGGTCCAGGTGTAGAAATCGACCGCGGTCGGGCCCTGCTCGCGGAAGGTATTGGAGGAAGAGTCCTTCACCCCGCCGAACGGCACGTTGAGATCGAGCCCGGTTGTCGGGCGGTTCACCTTCACCACTCCGGCCTCGGCGTGCGCGGCGAAGTGGTGCGCGAGCGCGAGGTCGTTGGTGCACAGGCCGGCGGTGAGACCGTAGCTGGAGTCGTTCACCAGTGCGAGCCCTTCCTCGTAGCCGGCGACCGGAACAACGGCAACCACTGGGCCGAACACTTCATGCCTGGCGACGTCATGCTCGTGGGCCACCCCGGTGAGCACCGTCGGTGCGAGGAATGAGCCCTCGTGCTGGCCACCAGTCGCCACCGAGGCGCCCTGGGCGCGCGCACGTTCGATCGCGGACAGGTCCGCTGCCAGCTGAACCGGGCTGACCACCGGCCCCATCGTGGTGTCCGCTTCCAGACCATCGCCGGGCCGGAAGCGTTCGGTCTCCCTGACGAGCGCCTCGGTGAACGCCGCGCGGACCCCCGGAGTGCAGTAGACACGGGAGGTCGCCGTGCACGCTTGCCCGGTCAGCCCGAACGCGCCGGCCGCGACGACGCGCGCCGCGGCGGCCGGATCGGCGTCGTCGAGCACGAGATAGGCGTTCTTGCCGCCCATCTCGAGTTGCACGCGTGCCCGGCGCGCGGAAACGACCTGATGCAGCCGCAGCCCGACCTCCGTGGAACCGGTGAACGACACTGCACACACCGAGTCCCGCTCGGCGAGCGCGGCACCGAGCACGGATCCCTTGCCGTGCACGAGATTCAGCACGCCGGCAGGAAGACCGGCCTCGACGAGCGCGGCGGCCAGGTTCGTCGCCGAGGCCGGGGTGAGCTCTGCCGGCTTGAGCACCACGGTGTTGCCACTGATCAGCGCTGGGGCCAGTTTCCACGCGGGGATGGCGATCGGGAAGTTCCACGGCGTAATGAGCCCGACCACGCCGAGCGGCTCGGGACGGGTGAACACGTTCGTGTCCGGAGTGCCGCTCGGGAACACCGCACCGGTACTTTGCCAACCGTGCGAGCCGAAGTAGCGCAGCACATCGATCGCTCGGCGCACCTCGCCGCGAGCCTCGGCCAGTGTCTTGCCCTCTTCACACACCAGTTCGGTCGCGGTCTCCTCGTGTCGGGATCGCAGGATCTCGGCCGCATCCAACAGGATCGCGCCACGTGTCGGCGCCGGCGTCGCCGCCCAGGCGCCCCGCGCGTCCTCCGCCGCGGCCAGCGCATCGGACACCGTGGACTCGTCCCCTGCCGGGGCACGTACCGTGACCTCGTCCGGACGCGCCGGATTGTACCGTTCCCGCTCGGGCTCACCGATCCACTCGCCACCGATGAGATGCCGCACCTTCGTCGTCATGACACTCCTTCTCGGATGTACTACAGCGTCGGCACCATGCCGCCATCACAGCGCAGCGCGGTACCGGTCAGATAGGAACTCGGCCCGCCGCACAAGAACGCGGCCGCCGCGCCGAACTCCGTGGGATCGCCGTACCGGCCGGCGGGAATGTTCGCCAGGGCCGCGCTCCGCACGGCCTCGACGTCCTTGCCACCGCGTTCGGCATCGGCCCTGTCCAGGCTTGCCACCCGGTCGGTCGCGATTCGGCCGGGCAGCAGCAAATTCACCGTCACACCATCCGCGGCGACCTCCGCGGCGAGGGTCTTGAGGTATCCGGCGAGTGCGGCGCGGCCGAGGTTGGACAGCGCAAGGTTCGGGATCGGAGCCTGCACACCACTCGAGCCGACCGCCAGGATCCGGCCCCAGCCGCGTTGGCGCATCCCCGGCAACAACCGGTTCGCCAGCCGCAGCTGCGGGCGGACCAACGAGGCCACCGCCGCCTCCACGTCCTCGACAGTGGTTTCCACGGCGGCTCCGGGTTTCGGCCCCGGTCCGTTGAGCACCAGCACGTCAATCGTGCCGAACTCGGCTTCGGCGGCCTCGACGAGTCGACCCGGCCCGTCCTCGGCGGTCAGGTCGACCTCGACTCCGATCGCCGAGGGCAGATCCGCCGCGATCGCCCGTGCCCGCTCCCCGCGCCGTCCACTGACCACGACGTTGGCGCCTTCCGCGGCCAGCGCACGGGCGATCGCTTCGCCGAGCCCACCGGTCGAAGCACACACGATCGCCGAGCGACCGGCCAATCCGAGATCCATCTAGTCAACCTCCATCATCGTCGTCACCGCGGTGACATGCCGGTTCAGCTGTTCGCGCAGTGTTCCCGGCAGTGAAGCCGCGGGCGGGCGCACACCCGAGTCCATGATGAATCCGCGCCGGCGCAGGCACTCCTTGCGAATCGCCAGCGCCACGTTCGCCTGCTGCTCGAAGTTCACCAGCGGCAGATACGGCAGGAACGCCTCCCTGGCCGCCGCGTATCCCTGGGCACGCCATGCCGCCACGCACGCGAGCAGGCCTTCCGGGAAGGAAAAGCCGGTCATCGCGCCCGCCGAGCCCGCGGCCAGCTCGTCAAGCAGCCCGACCCCGCCGAGCCCACCGAATACCGGCACATCGAGCGCCCCGGTGAGGCCGGCGATCGCGGTGGTCGTCGGCGGGGCCTCTGCCTTCACCGCGACCACGCCCGGCGTCGAGGACAACGCGGTGGCGAGCTCCGCGGGTCCGATGTGGACACCGGAAACGAGCGGGTAGTCCTGCACAACCAAACCCGCCCCGGTCGCCTCGTGCACCGCGGCGAGATGGCGGGAAAGCACCCGGGGATCGGCTGAGTTGACCTGCACCATCGCCCCGGCCAACCGGGAACCGGCGAGCTCGAGGGCCGATTCGACCTCGTCGATCACCGGTGCGGTGGCCAGTCCGGTCGCACCGACCACCAGCGGCAGCTCGGCACTGTCCAGTACCGTCTCCAGCACCGCACGGCGTTCGGCGGACGCCAGCCTTGCCGCTTCGCCGAACACGCCCAGCACGGTCAACCCGGCGACCCCGAGTCCCGCGTAGTGTTCGACGAGCCGTGCCAGGCTCGGCTCGTCGAGCTCGAGGGTCGATCCCGTGAACGGGGTCGCCACGACACCCCACACACCGGCATCCAGCATCGGATTCCCTTCTGTCATCGGCCCGGCCACTCGGGTGGGCGCTTCTCCTGAAAGGCGCGCACGCCCTCCACGCTGTCCTGGCTGTCGAGCGCTGCCATCAGCGCGGGCAACCGTGCTGCCCACGCCTCACGCGCACTCATGCCCGAGGTGCGTTGCACGATCTGCTTGATCGCGCGCAACGAGGTCGGCGCGCACGCCAGCACATCCTCGACCCACCGATCGACGACCGCGTCCAGTTCTGCTTCCGGGGCGACCTCGTTGACCAGACCCATGCTTTGCAGTTCGGCCGCACCAGCCCGGCGCCCGGTGAGCAGTAAGCCCATCGCCTGGGTGTGCGGGAGCCTTCGCACCAGCTGTGCGACGCCGCCGCCGAGCGGGAGCCGCCCGACGCGTGGCTCGGTGAGGCCGAACTTCGCGTGCTCGCTGGCGATCACGATGTCGCAGCCGAGCACCATTTCCATGCCACCGCCGAGCGCGTAGCCGTTGACCCGCGCGATCACCGGAACATCGAGCGTCGTGCGCAGACACAGCCCACCGAACCCGGTCTCCGGTTCGTCCGCCCAGAACCGCAGTCCCGTCTTCTCGATCGCGTTCGCCGACATGTCCGCGCCGACACAGAACGCCCGGTCACCCGCGCCGGTCAGCACCACGACGCGAACCCGGGGGTCGGCCTCGATCGCGTCCCAGATCTCGCACAGCCGCGCTTGTGTTTCCGGGGCGACGGCGTTGAGCACCGCCGGCCGATCGATGGTCACCCTGGCAACGTGTCCGTCGAGCTCGAAAAGCACCTGCTCGCTCACCGCAGCACCCCGGCGGCCTTCAGCGCCTCGGTGCGTTCGGCGTCATAACCGTGCTCGGCCAACACCTCGTCGTTGTGCTCGCCGAGCAGGGGCGGTACCCGCCGCACGCGCGGTGGTGTTTCGGAAAGACCGATCGGTGCGGCCAGGGCCCGTACCCTCCCGGCTGTCGGGTGCCGCATCTCCACCATCATGCGGTTCACCGCGGTCTGCTCGTCATCCAGCGCCTCGGCCAGGGATCGCACCGGCGCGCAGAGGATGTCCTGTTCCTCCAGTCGTTTCACCCAGTACTCCGTGGTGTTGGTCGCGAACGCCTTCCGGAAGATCCGCTGCAGCTCGGGTTTGCGCTCGAACTGCAACTCCAGGCTCGCGTACTCCGGCCGGTCCGAAAGATCCTCGTTCAGTTCGAGCGCGGTGCTGATGTCGCGCAGCGGATTCTGTTTGAACGCACCGACCATGCACACCGCACCGTCGCTCGTCTCGAACACGCCGGAAAGCGGCATCGCCGCCCAGTTGACCTCGCGGCCGCGGTTGAGCTGCATGCACGCTTCCTGCATCTGCATGTGCAGCATCGAGTCGTACATACTCACCTCGACCTTCTGCCCCTCACCGGTACGTTCCCGATTCAGCAGCGCGAGCAGCACGCCCTGCATGAGGTGCATTCCAGTGGTGTAGTCGCACAGCGTCGTCGGGTACACCGACAGGGGCATGTCCTCCGACGACCGCCGCCACATCACGCCGGAATACGCCTGCGCGATCACGTCCTGGCCACCCTTGTGCCGATACGGGCCCAGTTCGCCGAATCCGGTGCCAGAAGCCCAGATCAGCCGGGGATTGTCTCGGCGGCACTCCGCATAACCGAAGCCCATCCGCTCCATCACCCCGGACCGGAAATTGCTGACCACCACATCGGCCTCGGCGATCAGGCCGGCGACCACCCGCCTGCCCTCCTCGGTGCGCGTGTCGATCGAGACACTGCGCTTGTTCCGGTTGATCGACAAGAAGATCGGGTTGTCCGGCCCGTCCTGGTCCGGAATGGACGTACGGGAGAGATCGCCGGCGCCGGGACGCTCGATCTTGATGACATCGGCGCCGTAGTCGCCGAGCAGCTGGGTGCAGCTGGGCCCCAAATACACCTGCGTGAAGTCGATGACGGTGACCCCGTCGAGCGGCAGCGAGGTGTTCATCACACGACCTCCAGTTCCACGGTGGCGTTCGAGGCTGGGACATCGCCCGGATCGGCGTCCTGCTCGCGCATCCCGGCCTGGATCAGCGCCGGGTCGAGCTCGCGCACGGTCTGGCCGCGGTCAGCGGCGACACCCGCGGCGATACCCGCAGCCTGCCCCATGGCCATACACGGCGGGATCTCGCGGGAGATCCGCTGCGCCTCGGGTGTCGCCGAGTAATGCCGCCCGGCGATCAGCAGCTGATCCACACCACGGGGCAACAGCGCCCGGTACGGGGTGTAGTAGTCCCGACCACGCGCGACCGAATCGGGGAAGTGCCTGCGTTCGGCGATGTCGTCCTTGGTGACCACGTATTCGCCCTGCAGCAGCCTGGTCTGGCGCACCCCGATCTGCTCGGCGACATCGACCAGATAACACTGCTGGAAACCCGGCAGTTCGGCGCGCACGTACTCGATCACCGCGGAGATCCGTTCCCGCGCGTCGAATTCGGCCGCGGTGAGGGATTCCGGGTCGGCGCCATCGTATCCGGTCATGTGTGGACAGTTGCACCACACCACTCCCGGCACAGGCGTCTTGAGCCACCACAGTTCCCACGCACCGCCCAGCATCCGCTTGACCTTGCGGTTGATCGCCCTTACCTCGCGGGGGTTTTCCTGCTCGAACCGTTGCGCCGCTTCGGTGTCCACGCCGCCGAGGCGGAATACCAGCGTCACCAGATAACCGTCGTGGCTATACGCGGCACCGGCGCGAGAGGCGACATCGATATCGCCGGTCGTGTCGATCACGACGTCGCCGAGCACCGCCTGCGGACCGGACTTGGTCTCGCACACCACACCGCGCAGCCGGTCGTCTTCGAGTACCGGGCGGGAAAACCAACTGTGCAACCGCAGATGCACCCCGGAGTCGCGGACCAGATCGTTGGACACGCGCTTCCAGCCGTCCGGATCGAAGGCGACGGCATAGCAGATCGGTTTCGGGCTGGCGTGCGAGTGGAAGTCGAACGCGCCCCAGCGCCCCCACCGCCGCCACATCTCCGGGGAGGAGATCCGATCGGATTCCGGCGGGTACACCGCGAGTCCGATCCGCCGCAGCCGGTCGACGTATTCGGCCACGATGCCGCGGACCGATACCTCGCTGCCGTTGCACATATCGTCCAGCACCAGCACCATGCCGCCGGAAGCGAGACCGCCAAGCGCCGCGTACCGCTCGAGCAGGGTCACCGAGGCTCCGGTTCGCGCGGCGGCCACCGCGGCACTCACCCCCGCCGGCCCGCCGCCGACCACGACGACGTCACTGCGCCGCACCACGGGTGCTTCGAGCTCTTGGAGAGATACTGCGAGGTTCATCCGTTCTCCTCACCTTGTTGGCCGGTCGCGGGAAATATCGCCCCGACTCGCGTGGATGCGCGATTTCTGTTCGGACAGTGCGGGCCCATCGCTCGGGCCAGGATGGTCACTGGTGTCTTCTCCTCACTCGCCGGCATAGATTCCGGTGCGGCGCACGGCCGCCAGGTAAAGCGCCACGCTGATCAGGCACAGCGCGGCGGTGTATGCGGGAAACATCCAGGCCGAGCCGTACCTGCCGAGCCACACAAGCAGGTAGGACGCGGTGCCGCCGAACAGGGCGACCCCGATGCCGTAACCGAGCCCGACTCCGGTCGCCCGGCACGGTACGGGCAACAGCGAGGTACTGACCACGTTGTAGAGCGTCATGTTCAGCACCAGCACCAGACCGCCGCCGAGCAGCACCGCGGTGAACCCACCGAGGCCCGGCCCCGAATAGAGCAGCGCCAGAAACACCGCGGGCACGGCGAGCAGCCTCGTGACGGTGAATGTGCGGGACAGCTTCTTGCGGTCCGCCAGCGCGCCGGTGATCAGCGAACCGCCGACGAGGACCAGACCGAGCAGCGTGGTGATCGCGAAGACCGCGGTCGAGTTCTCCCGGTAGGTACTGCGCGCAAGTGTTGGCAGTCCTACGTTCCACGCGTAATTGTAGGCCTGTACCGCTCCGACGATGAACACCATCGCCAGGAGTGCCAGCCAGTGTCTGCCGATCCCGCGCCATATGTCGCGGTTGCGCTCGGCTGGTGGCCTGCCTGCGGCCGCGTGCAGGCTCTCCGGCAGTTGCCGGCGCATGTAGACGATCACGATGCCGAGCACCGCACCGAAAACCATCGCCACGCGCCAGCCCCACGATTGCATCGCGGCACTGCCAACGATGGCACTGGTCACGAAGCTGACCAACGAGGCGCCGACAATACCGAGGTTCACGAACACGCTCATCACCCCGGCCGCACGGCCTTCACGGCCCTTCGCGGTGAGCTCCACGGCGTACGCGGTGGACAGTGGCCCTTCGACACCGGTGGAGACGCCTTGCACGATGCGGCAGACAAGCAGGATCACCCCGGCCCAGACACCGAGCACCGAATAGCCCGGAACCACGGCCATGACCAGCGTCGCCAGCGCCATCGCGGCCACCGAGCCGAGCATCACGCGGCGACGACCGAACCGGTCGGCGACCAAACCGAGCAGCACGCCGCCGAGCGGCCGGAAAACGAAACCCACGGCGAACACCGCGAGGGCGCTGAGCGTCGCCGCGACCGGGTCATGGTTGGGAAAGAACTCCGGCCCCACGAATGCCGAAAGCAGACCGAAGAGCTGCCAGTCGTACCACTCGAGCGTGCCGCCGAGTCCGAGCGCGACCAACGGCCGGCGAGCGGCGAAGCAGCGTTGCGTTTGATGGCGCTGTGTTGAAGTGGATGCCATGTTTCCACCTTCGGTTTCCGCCTCAGGGAAAGCGGTGGACAAGAAAGCCGCTGCCGAGAAGGCAGGGCAGCAGAAGCCGAACCGGCGTGCGCCGATCGACCGAGCGGCGGACCAGTACGGCCCGTCGCGTGCTCAACAGCTGCTGATCACCAGGTCGGCGGGGTGATCACCCAGACGGCGAAGCAGGTCTCCTCGCCGGAATTGACATACCAATGCGGGATCGTCGACGCGTAGCGGATGGAATCGCCGGCTTCCAAGTGATGCCGAACGCCGTCGAGATACACGTCTTTCGAACCGGAAATGATGAGGCCGAATTCCTCACCGTTGTGCCGGTAAGGAGTATCGCTGCTGTCGTACCCGGGCGGGGTTTCCACCCAAGTGGCCTCCAGCGCACCATTGAGGTCGGGGGTGAGCAGTTCGTACACGCCGCCGTCGTCCGCGGCGAGCCCGTGTCCGTCGATGTGGCGCCGTTCGTACTTGCGCACCACCGGCGAGCGATGTTCTTCGGTCTCGAACAATCGGGCGATCGAAATGCCCAGTCCATGCGCAAGCTGCACCAGCGTTGAGAAGGACGGGTTCGCCTTCCCGCGCTCCAGCTGGCTCACTATTCCGGTCGACACACCGGAGAGCTCACTGAGCCGTTCCACGGTAAGCCGCCGCTCCTTGCGCATGGACCGGATCTTGCTGCCCATGATGTGCAGCATCGACTCGCCTGGCAGGCCATTCGGGTCGTCCGCTGTCATGAGCACCAGTCCTTCACTGTAGTGATGATACAAACCAATATAGTGAGGACCTTCAAAAAGTCAACGGGTCTCTTCATTTTTTCGAAACGGAGTCCACGATGCAGCCGCGCATGGCACCCTTGTCGCTTGCAGAACCTGGCCACCCTTCGGCCAGAACGGCGGCACCGTATTTATCCAAGCCGACACAGCCGGATACGGAAAGAGCACACGTCCAGCGGCGCATCGAGCCGGAGGATCGCTCTGACACGACACTGCCACACCATCAAGACTTACCGGCCCGGGCAACAGCGATAACCACGGCGGCCGACCCCTCGAGAAGACGCGGAGAATGCTGGCCGCCCAGCCATCGGCGGGCCGCTCGACCGGTGGGATGACGCCAGAAAGGTACAAGCACAAAACACACCAAGCCGGCAGTTCTCGATACGTCCGGCGGTACCGGAATACCGACGCTGCATCCCGGCGGACTTGCAGCCCTTCGTCAGGAATCCGGTCTCGTCGATCCGCGCCGAACTCGGCATAGATCGGCAAAGTCGGCCACATCCCCTTCGATCAAGACGCCGCGAACCTGTTCTCCCAACTCGCCGCCAGTCGCTACGAACAGGCATCGATCATGGTCACCTCAAATTTGCCGTTCGGGCGCTGGGGACAAGCCTTCTCCGACGGCGACGACGTCGTCGCAGCAGCCATAATCGACCGCCTCGTCCATCACGCCGAAGTCCTCACCCAGCAATGAAGATGTGTGTCCCAGTGTCTTGTCCGAACGCACCAATCCCTGGCGTGGGAGTAAGCTCCGCACCGTCCGCGAGCGTCATCTTCTGTCTCGCGTTGAACGTGCCGAAACGGTACTGCGCAGGGCCCCGGCGACACGCCCGGCAGCGGCCGCACACCGCATGCCAGTTCAACACGACGAAATCGCCGGGCCGCACCGAGTCCACGTCCTCGCCGACGCTCTCTACAGCACCGGCGGCTGCGTGCCCCAGCAGATTCGCGCCCCAGCGGAAGGGGGAACCCATCGTTGACCCCACCCTCACGGTGGGTCAGATCCGTGTGGCATACCCCGCAGGCGGCCACCGCGCTGGCCGATGAGCCGATGACCGACCTGATCGAACGGTACGCGCCGAGGATGGCCGCCCTCGCCCGTGAGGTCTACTCGGTCGCCGAGGGCCAGGGTGTGCACCTCGAACCGTTCGACGCATACCGGGCCGCGGCATTCAACCAGGACGCCGACCCCGGCGCTGCACAGCAGCGCGACCACCGACCTCGTCACCTGGCTTCGTGGCCAGCACAAGACCCGAAGCGGTGTATGGCGGGACATTGCCGTGCGCGGACGTCCCACCGAATCGGTCCCCCGGTTCAGCGCCATCATCGCCATGGCCGAACGGCGGCGGCTGGCCACCCCATTGCTGCGTGAACCGGTGGAAGTGCTGCATTGCTTGGAGACCGGAGAGCTTCCCAGGCGCGGTCCCGCGCATTCACCTCCGGATAACCGACCGCCGCAGAGATGTCCGGCGAGCCGAGCGGCCTTGATCGCCTCGCCGGACCGAAACGATCCGGTCTCAGCCGGGCATACTGCTGTGGTCACTTCGGCTTCGGCCGTCGTGGTCCACGGTCGGCAGCCGGAGATCGAGTTGATTGGCCGGTCCTGCGGTGAGCCAGGTTTTCCTGGTCGTAGTGCCGTATCCGGTGGCGATGACGTTGTAACTGCCCGGGTCGAGGTCGAGCTCGTAGCTGCCGTTCCGGTCGGTGCGGGTTTGCCTGAGCAGCACACCGTCCGGCGCGAACACGGTGACACCCGCGTCCGGGTGCGGGTTCCCGTACGGGTCCCGGATCGTGCCGCGCATGCAGGCACGCATCTTTCGCTTCCACAGCACGAAGTCGGCGGCAGTGGGTGCCCCGTCCCGGATACGTACCCGTCCGGCCACCGCACCCCGTCCGCCGCCGGTGACCGCGGTGAGGTATTGGCCTGCCGGGCAGTCGGAGAAGCGGTAGTAGCCGGTCACCGGATTGGTTTCGGTGTAGGCGAACTCCTCCCCGGAGAGCCGGAGCAGGGTGACCCTGGCCGCCGCTGGTGCACCGTCGTCACCGGTGACCTGGCCGACCACGGTGTTGCCGAGCCGAGTCTCCACGAGCATCGCCTCGCTCGGCGTGGACAGCTCGCGCAGCGATTGGTGCACGTGGGTGAGCGTGCGCAGAATCGGATCGCTGGCTCGGGTTTCCGGCGCGGCAACCGTCCGCTCGAACAGTGCCACCTCGGCGGCGATCAGCGGCGCAGAGGCACTCGGCTGATCACGGCCGATGCGAACCCTGGTGAGTTCCTCGGCGGCCGTGGCCAGCGCTCGGCAGGCTGCGGCGAGTCCCTGCTGACGGTGCGCCCGTCCGCCCTGGAACGCGACGGCCAGCACTCGGGTGGAGCTGGCGATACTGGCGTACAGCGAGAGGCGGTGCCGGACGCGGCGCGGACTGTTGTTCCACAGCAACGGCCGCGTCATGGGTTTCGCCACCAGGCTGAGCTGGCGCATACGGTCGTCGAGCGTCCTGGACGCGGCGGCGAGATCGGTGTCGTCCGGGGCACCGACCGGATCGAGCCGGTTCGCCGTGGCGTACAACAGCGCGCCGAGCTGGTTCAGGAACATATCCCGGGCCGATCGGAACGTGTCCCGTGTGGACAGCGGCATCACGATCAGCGCAACCAGGAACCCGATCCCCGCCCCGATCGCGGTCTCCTCCAGCCGGAGCAACAGGAATCCGGGCGAGAATTCGTGCAGCACACTGTAGAGCTGACCGAGCATGATCGTCAGGAAGAAGATCATATAGGCGTACGAGAACCGCAACAGATAGAAACCGCAGAACATCGAGCAGACGATGACCACGATCGACCAGATCGGCTGGCCCGCCGTCAGTTCCGCGAACCCGATGGAGACGCCGAGCCCGACCAGCGTTCCGAGTACCCGGTTCCACCCCTTGATGAACTGTTCGCTACGAGTGGCCGTCCCGGCGAACATCAGGAACGCGGCGAGGACCGCCCAGTAGTAGCGGCTCTCCGAGAGTTCGCGGCCGGCGAGGATCGCCAACCCGCCCGCGATCGCCACCTGCACGGCCTGCCGGGTGGACATCGCCATCCTGGCCAGCGGATTCCACCGGTGGCCGCGCGCGTGTACCCCACCCGCGGCCGCCGCCGAGCCCGGCAGGTTGCCCATCACCAGTCCCACAACCGGTTCGAACTCCTGGTGTTCCGCCTCATCCCGGCGCGCCAGCGTCTCCCGGTCCGCGGCCAGTGCCACGAACTCGAGCACCGCGGCGGCGAAATGCCGGGCGGCCCACCAGCTCTCGGTTCCCGGTTCCGTTCCACCGGCATCCCCGGGTTCGCTGAGCCCGGTAAGCTGCTGGGCCGCCTGCCGGGCATCCTGGTCGTCCTGGCGGGCCAACCGGTCGGCCACCCGCGCCGCCAGCAGGCGCACCGATGACTCGGCACCGCCCAGCGCCTTGGCCGCGGTGGCCATCCGGTCGACCGCCTGCTGCGCCTCCACCAATTTCCGGCGCAACACCGCCGCCGAATCGCCTGGCGGCAAGGCCCCCGGCTCACCGGATACCGCTTCGATCATCAAGGCGATCTCAGCCAGATTCGTGTGACCGCGCTGAATGCGCCGCCACGCCCTGGCCTGCCTCACCTCGTCCGGCTCTCGATCGGCGAGCAGCGCGGACACCGCCTGCGCCGTCGCCCGGGCCCGGGCATCGAACGACCGCACGGCCCGGTCCAGCGTGCGAGCCGGATTCTCCCGCAGCACCGTGGTCGAGAGCAGGACGACCCAGACCGTGCCGATGGCGATCGCGATCAGCAACATCGGCAGCATCTCGAAGGTGGCGTGCAGGAACGAGGAGAAGAAATACCCCATCCATCCCATGAACCCGTAGAAGAAATACGGGATGCCGAACTTGCGGATGAACACCGCGATGAACATGACGACCACGAACACGCCGAGCATCAGATCGATGTTCCACGAGACCAGGACACCGACGGACATACCGGCACCGAGCGCGACGGGGAAAAACAATGCGGTGCGCACCTTCGGCCACACCCCGGTCCCGCCGAGCGCCTGTGCCCCCAGCATCGCGACCATCGCGCCGAGCAGCATCACGACCAGCGTGAGCTTGGCGTCGGCGCCGATCAGCACGGCGAACCCGTACTCCACCGCGAGCGCGCTGGCCATGCTGACCGCCGAGCCACCCGCCATCCGGAGCCGCCCGAGTCCGGGATCCGAAGCGATCAGCCGATTCCACAGTCCGAAGAACCGCTCGGGCACTGACGATCATCCTTCCTCGAGCGCCGGACTGCAGGCATCGACTACCACGTCGCGAGACGGAGCAACGCCGGAAGGCGCGCCACACGATCAATTGCCTGTACCATACCGGCAATTATCGGTATAGTACAGGCTATGAGCGAAGATGACGCCCTGACCAGCGTCGATGTGCCCGAGCAGCCGGACACACTCGACACTGTCGAGCTCGCCACCGCGGTGCTGGTCCGGAACTTCGAACTGCTGCGCAGGCGCAGCGACATCTACACCACGCTCGACCGCTCCGAGTACCTGCTGCTGCGCAGCCTCGAAACCACGAACTCGGCCGATATCCGGTCCCTCGCCGCCGCGCTCGGACTGGATCCCTCCACCGTCGGCAGGCAGATCGCCGCGATGCAGCACAAAGGACTCGTCACCCGGCGATCCGATCCGCACGACCGGCGATGCAGCCTCATCTCGGCGACCGCGGAGGGCCGCAGCAGAATGGCCGACACCAAAGGCAAACGCCGGCAGAGCCTCAGCGAAACCCTCGACGACTGGACCGATGACGAACTCCGCGCCTTCGCCGAGCATCTCCAGCGCTACAACCGGGCGATCGCCCGCCAGTTCCTCGAGTCCCCGGCCCAACCACGTCCGACACTGGAACCACTCGCTCACCGCCGCTGAAGTCCTCCACGGACGGCAACACGAGACTCCACGCCCCAGGGCGGTACGCGAGTGGCCGCCTCATCCCCGGAGCCGGAAGACCGGTCCGTCGCGGCAGACCAGCGGAGCCTCGTGCGTTCCGTCTCCGTCACCGGCCGCACAGCCATGGCAGTAGCCGAGACCACAGGCCATGTGCGCCTCGATCGAGACCTGTACGGTCGCGTGCCAGCGAGCGGCGAGTTCCCCGGACATCCGGGTCAATCGCGCCGATCCGCTGGTGAGGATCTGCTGCGGCGGATCGCCGTCGAACCCCCGGTGCAGTCGTTCGCGCAGCACGGCGACCCCGCTGGTCTCATCGGCGTCAGTGGCCAGCCGGACATCGCCGTGGCAGCCGCGGAAAACCTCCGCACCGATGATCGCGGATTCGTGCCTGCCGCTGAGCACCGCCGACACCCGGACCCCGGTTCCCGCGAGATCCTGCGCGACGGTGGTCATCGCGCAGATTCCCACCCCGCGACCGATGAGCAGGACGTGCCCGGTCTCCTCGTGGACCACGAAGCCTCGCCCCAGCGGCCCGGTGACCACGACGGTCGCGCCGGGTTCGAGGGCGGCCAGCGCCTTCGTTCCGCTACCGACGACGCCGTAGACGATGTCCACGGATCCACTGCCGGCATCACGCGTATAGATCGCCATCGGCCGCGGGAGGACCGGTCCGGACTCCGTCGCCGGACTGAGCATCACGAACTGTCCCGCCTCGGCCCGCGCGGCGATGGTCGCGCTGCGGAACCGGAGTAGCCGATAACGGTCCGTCAGTGGGCGATTGACCAGCACCTGCGTTCGTGCCCAGGTCGGCATCGGGCGCTCACCGGCGAGCACACCCAGCGTTGCCGGGGAGCTCATGACAGGCCCTCGTCCAACCGGAGCAGACCTGCGCTCAGCGCATTCGTTCCCAGGGCGACGTCCTCGATACTCGTCCATTCCGCCGGGTCGTGGCTGATTCCCGCTTTGCTCGGCACGAACAGCATCCCGCTCGGCGTGACATTGTTGATCTGCTGCGCATCATGACTGGCACCGCTGGTCATGATGCACGGCTCGATACCGCCGGCCCGGCAGCAGGCAGCGAGCTCGTCCCGGATACCGTCCGGCAGCCGGACCGGCGGCGTGTCCGCGAGCTGTTCGTGTTCGAATCCGATCCCGCGGCCCGCGCAGATATTCGCCGCCCGCCGAACGATCTCCCGCGTGGTGTTCCGCTGACGCTGGGCATCGGTACCGCGCACATCGACCCACAACCGCACGTGCCCCGCGATGGTCGTGATCGAACCCGGCTCCGCCTCGATCTTGCCGACGGTCGTCCGGGTGCCGACGTTGTCCGCACCGGCCAGCGACTCGATGGCCAGCACCACCTCCGCGGCCGCGGTCATCGCGTCCGCGCGCAAGTGCATCGGGGTCCCACCGCTGTGTGTCGCACGACCGCTGAGTTCGAGGAGAAGTCGCGTGCTACCGGAGATCGAATCGACGACTCCCAGGCGCACACCGTTCGTCTCGAGCACACTGCCCTGCTCGATGTGCAGTTCGATGAACGCGGCCCAATCCTCCGGCCGCCACCGCGCCCCGGCCACGGCGGCCGGATCGAGCCCGACCCCGGTCATGGCCTCCGCGAGACTGATCCCGTCCGCGTCGCGCTTCGCGGGTAGCTCGCTCGCACCGGTGAGTCCGGCGGCGATCCGGCTTCCGGTGCATGCCTGCCCGAAGCGCGCGCCCTCCTCCGCAGCGAACACCACGAACCGCAACGGGTGACGATGGAGGACATCGTGCTCGACGAACAACCGCGCCGCCTCCATCGCCGCACACACCCCGACGATCCCGTCGAAGGCTCCGGCGTTCGGCACACTGTCCAGATGCGAACCGGTGCCGATGGCGTGCAGCGCCGGATCGGCACCGGGACGTTCCGCGAGGGTGTTGCCCGCGGCATCGGCCCACACCGTCAGCCCCAGCGCGGACATCCGTTCCGCGAAAATCTCGTGCGCGTCTCGTTCAAGTGGCGTGTACGCGAGCCGCGTGACACCTGGACCACTCTCGGGTTCGGACAACTGCGCGAAAACATCGATCAGTTGACGCAGGCGCTCTTGGTCGGCGATGAGATCGGTCACTGCGTGCGCCCCTTCGCTTCGTGTTCCGAGAGGAGAGCGGTCGTCGTCAGATCGGTGACGGCCGCTTGCGCGTCCGAGGCGAGTACCGCGGCCACCGCGACGAGCCGGCCGCCATTACCGGAAACCAAGCGGCGCAACACCTCCAGCCGACGGTCACTCCACTGCGTGGCCACCGCCACGACATGTGCGCCTTGACCGATCGGTTCGTTGAACGTGAGAACGCCTTCCGCTTCCGAGGCACGGCTCACGGTCGCACCGAGATGAAACGCGACGGCGTTGGCGAGCACCGCCTCATCGCAGGTATTCCAGACCACCAGCACTTCCGGGCCCGAATCCCTCGTCAACTCCGCAAGCGCACGGGCGAGCACATCGACGTCCCCCGGTGACCGAGCGGTGTTGATCGTCGGGCCGTAAGTATCCGCGGCGACACCGAGCGTACGAAACGCTGCCGCGAGAGTGATTGTATTCGACACGATTCCTCGCTTTCACACTGTGGCTTGAACGTCGGGAAATCCGTTATTTCATCGGCTCCTCGAGCCGCCTGCCACGCCGGTCGGGAATGAGGAACATGGCTACCATGTCGACGATGTAGATCAGCGCGAGAAAACCCAGCGCGGCGCCGAATCCCTGCCAGCTCGCGATCAGCGCCACGACCAGCGGAGCGAACCCGCCCACCCCGCGCCCGATGCCGAACAGCACGTTCTGCGCCGTGGCCCGCGCCGCCGTCGGGTAATTGTCCGCGATGATCGCGCCGTAACCACCGAGCATGCCGTTCGCGAAGATCCCCATGACAGCACCACCGACCAGGACGGCTGCCGATGAGGTGAGCTGGCTGTACACGAGAAGCGAGATGAACGCGCCCGCCTGAAAAATCCAGAACGAGCGACGCCTGCCGATCCGGTCGGAGATCTGCCCGAAGATCATCACTCCGGATATCATTCCGATCACCGTGACCGCGGTCCAGATTCCGGAATTGGTCATGCTCAACCCGAGCTGCTTGCTCAGATAGGTGGGAAGCCAGGTAAGAATTCCGTAGTAGCCGAAGTTCTGTACCGAACAGATGATGATGATACCGATACTGGTGCGTACGGTTTTGGCGTCGGCGACCAGCAAACGGTACGGGTTCTCCCGTTTCTCCGCCGCATTGGACACACGCCGGTGCCGCACGAAGGCTTCCGGTTCGGGCAGCCGCAACCGCAGCACGATGGCGACGATCGCCGGGATGACACCGATGACGAACAGTCCCTGCCAGCCCCACAAGGCGATCACCGGAGCGGAGATGACCGAGGCGAGCAGTACACCGAACTGAAAACCGACACCGACCACGGAGGTGGCCCTGGTCCGCTTGATCGTCGGAAACGCCTCCGCCGCCAGCGCCATGCCGATACCGAATTCACCGCCGATACCGGCGCCCGCGATGAAGCGGAACACTGCCATCTCGGCGAATCCCTGGGAGAGCGCGGTAAGGCCGGTGAAGATCGCGAACAACAGGATCGAGTAGGTCAGGATGCGGACGCGACCGAAGCGGTCGGCAAGGGCGCCGAAGAACATCGCGCCGGTGACCGCGCCGATCAGGGTGATCGTCGCGAGCGAACCTCCCTGGGTGTCGGACAGGCCGAGGCTCACCGTGATCGCGGGCAACGCGAACCCGAGGATCTGGAGATCATAACCGTCCATGGCATACCCGATCGTGGCGCCGAACACCGCCTTGCGCCCGTACGAGGTGACCTCCTCGGGTTCGGCCGTGCCGGTCGCCCGCGAGTCGTCTCCGGCCATTTGGGTACTTCCCGCATCGACATCGTCGTCGTTGCTCATTGCTAGTCCTCCGCTCGGATGGTGAGTGTTCCGATGAGATCCGAGATCCTGTCCACACCGAGCCGCCGCGCCATCGCGGGCAGTTCCTCGACGACCTTGGCCATCACGTACGGCTGGGCGAAGTTGGCGGTTCCGATCTGCACCGCCGTGGCACCGGCGAGGAGGAACTCCGCGACGTCGCTCGCCGCGCGGATACCACCGCAGCCGACGACGGGAATACCGGCTGCCTGCGCGGCAAGCCAGACGAGCCGCAGCGCGAGGGGCTTGACCACAGGCCCGGAAACGCCGCCCATCCCGTTGCCCAGCTCGGAGGTTCGGCGATCCGGATTCACCGCCATGCCGGGAAAGCTGTTGCACACCGTGACGGCGGTGGCACCGGCATCCTCCGCGGTCTTCGCGGCTTCGCCGATCGTCTGGAGCTGCGGGCTCAGTTTGACCAGTACCGGTTTCGCGCTGCGGGCGACCACACCGGCGACGACCTCGCTCATCGCGCGCGGATCGGTGTCGAGTGTCTGGCCACCTCGTTCGAGATTGGGGCAGGACACGTTGATTTCGAAAGCGGCGTGCTCGGTATCGGCCAGCTCTTCGGCGACTCGCCAATACTCCTGTGTGGATAGTCCACCGATGCTGATCACCACCGGCGCATCGAGGGCCGCGTATCCCCCCAGTCCCGACCGGCGGAATTCCGCCACCCCCCGGCTCGGGATTCCGACACTGTTGAGCATGCCGTTCGGCACTTCGGTGATCCGGTGTGTCGCGTTCCCCGGACGGGCGCTGGCGAACACCGTCTTGGTGACGACAGCACCGAGCGTCTCGACGGGCAGCAGGTCGGCCAGTTCCGGACCGAAGCAACCCGAGGCGGGCATCACCGGGTTCGCCAGTGTGAGGCCACCGAGTTCGACCCGCGTATCGACCCATGGGGCCGCGGGACCCGGCGCACCGTGCTCCCGGGGAGCGTCGGCGATTGATGTCGTCATCAAAGGGAGACCTGTTTCGTATCCCGGATCGGACCGGCTAGGTGGCGGATGGATGACGCAGCGGATCGAGCACAGTGGCGCAGTCACCGGCGCCGGGCAGCGCGAGGATCCCGTCCCACAGCGCATCGGCGCCCACCCCCACGAGACCGGTGAACTTGTCCCGCAGTTCCTGGGCCGAGAGCGGATCATGATGATGCCCGCGTGGATCCTCGACGAGCGCGGACAGCGTCCGCTCCGGAGTGTGCACGGCGACCTCGACCGGTGCGTGCTCCGGCCAACGATCCTCGAACTCGGGGTCGACCTCGACTCGGACCTTCTCGGCCAGCCGGGCCACACCGGCGTCGTAGTCGAAGGTCCCGACCGTCGACACGCGCCGCGTCAGCGCCGCCGATACGGCGTAGGGCAAGGAGAACCGCGCGGAGAGGTCGTTCGGGAACGGCTCGCGGTCGAGCTTGAGGTTGTTGGCGACGGTGCGGACCTCCACGGCGCTGATGTCCGCGACGGGCACCGCGGGCAGCGACAGCACCGCATCGACCGCACCGTGGGTCAGCGCGCAGGCACTGTGGCGTTTGAAGTAGTTCCGCATGATCCGCGGCCGCACCGGATCCGGTGGCGCGGTCAGTGCACCGACATCGACCGGTTGCCCCGTCAGTTCCCCGAAGAGCGCGGGAATCGATTCCAGCGATCCGGTGAATCCCGCGCGCACCAACCGGTTCGCCCGCACGGCGGTCTGGGCGGCCATCCCCATCGCGGTATTGCGTGCGGTCGCGCCCACGTAGCAGGCGTTCCACACCGGAACGACGGGTGTCGTCGCCGCGATCGCCGCGGCTTCCACCGGGTCCTCGCCGAGCAGCAGCGCCACGCTCACCGCGGCCCCGATCCCGGCGAGATGGCCGTGCGGGTGTGTCGGAGGACGCAGCCGGAACGCGGTGAGCAGCCGTGCACTGACCTCGTACCCGGCCACTACCGCGTCCAGCAGTTCGCGACCGGACCGGTGCTCCGCCTCGGCCACGGCGAGGGCCGCGGGCACGATGTGCATTCCGGGATGCCCGGTCGGACGCGTTCCCTCGTCCAGCTCGAGGAAACTTCCCGCCGAGGCGTTGTGGAACGCGGCCTGCTCCGCGGGCGCGAGGCCCGCCCCTGCGGCCCACACCGTGGATCCGTGACCACCGGGTGCGGCCCCGGATCCGTCCTCGGCGGCGCGCAGCTTCGCCATCTCGGCGGTGCGCCCGCCCGCGATGCTCACCCCGACGGAGTCGGCGATCACGTGCGCCGCGTGCCGGAGCACCGGCTCGCCGAGTGTTCCGGCCGTGAGCGCCCCGGCCTGGCCGATCGCCTCGTGTACCGCCGAGGTCAGCTCCTCGAGAGAACTCATGCGCTCAACCGACCGGTATCGCCCGCGCGATGCTCGGCGCGGACGAACCGGCCCCGGCGCTCACCGACGATCTCGCGATCGCGGACGACGACCTCGCCGCGCAGTACCGTCGCGACCGGACCACCGCACAGCTCGACACCGTTCCACGGGCTGACCGGCTGCTTGGCGATCAGCTCCTCGTTGCGGACGGTCCGGCGCAGCTGGGGATCGACGATGACGAGGTCGGCATCGCTGCCGGGGCGGATCACGCCCTTGCGGGGATAGAGGCCGTAGAACTTCGCGGTCTGCGTGGCGGCGACCTCGGCGAGCCGCATCGCCGTGGTCCTGCCGCGTGCCAGCGCGTCCAGCAAGACCGGCCCGAAGGTCTCGCAGCCGACCGCCCCCGCGGGCTGCGTCTCGAACCCGCGTGCCTTTTCCTCCACGGTGTGCGGCGCGTGGTCCGATCCGACCGAGGAGATGGCGCCCTCGTTGAAACCGGCCCACAGCGCGTCCTGGTCCCGCTGTTCACGCACCGGCGGGTACACCTTCATCACCGGGCCGACCTTCGGGTAGTCGGCATCGGTCAGTGTCAGGTACTGCGGACAGGTTTCCGCGCTGACGGTGATCCCGTTGCGCTGCGCGGTGCGCACGGCGTCGAGACCGGTTTCCGAGGCGAGGTGCACCACGTGGAAACGGCATCCGGTTGCCTTCGCGAACTGAGCCGCGATCGAGATGGTCGTGGCCTCCGCGACCGCGGGCCGGGCAGCGAGCAGATCCTCGTAGGTCTGGATCGGGTGGCCGAGGTTTTCCTGGCTCGTCGCGAGGACATCCTTGTCCTCGCAGTGCGCCGCGAGCACACCGCCGTGCTTGGCGACCTCGGAGAACAGCTGCAGCACCTGCCCGTTCGGCGGTGGCATCAACAGGTTCTCCGGCGGCTCGTCACCGAGGTTGTACACCAGCGAACGGGTCTCGCGGTGCAGCGCGTATCCCCAGAACAGCTTGACCGCGACCGCACCCGCCTCGAACATCGGCCCGATCTGGTCGAGATTGGTGTCCCCGAGAGCCAGGCCCCACAGGCCGAAGTCCGTCCACGCCGACCGTTCGTGCTCGCGGCGGCGCTGTTCGAAGACCTCGGCCGACTCGACCGGCGGGATCGCGTTGGGCATTTCCAGCACGGTGGTGACGCCGCCGACGAGGGCACCCCGGGTCGAGTGGTCGAAATCTTCCTTGTGGCTGTTTCCGGGTTCGCGGGAATGCACGTGCGGATCGATGAATCCGGGGAACACGAGTTTCCCCGCGGCGTCGTACTGTTCGTCGGCGTCGACCCGTGCACCCCGGTCCAGGATCGCCGTGATGGTCCCGTCCGTGCAGAGCAGATCGCTGTCCAGAAGGCCCGCCGGGGTGACGAGCCGGCCGTTGGTGATGTGCAACCTCATATGTCTCTCCTCTGACTTCGATCCGGCTCGTGCTCACGCGCGACCGGGTCCGTTCCCAGATCGATGACCGTGCCGATCCCGGCCTTCTGCGCGCGGTCGAGCACTCCGGCCGCGCAGACCAGATCCTGGATGGCAAGGCCGTGCGACTCGAAAACGGTGATGTCGTCGCCATCGACCCTTCCCGGCACGGAACCGGTGAGCACCGCGGAGAATTCGCTCGCCTCGCCCGGATCCAGGTCGTTGGCCAAGAGATCACCGCACTCCAGCGCGGCTACGGCAGCCGAATCGACGCTGACGTGCGCCGCCCGGTGGAAGCTCGTCCGGTCGAGCTCCCGGCGCGCGGCATGATTGCTGCCCACGGCGTTGACGTGCGTACCGGCACGCAGGAGTCCACCGTCGAACAGCGGCTCGGCGGCCCCCGTCGCGGTGACGACGACATCCGCGCGCGGTACCGCGTGTTCCGCGCTGATCCCTGGCTCCACGTCCAACCAGGGATGTGCCTCGCGCAGGGCGGCGGCCGTACGCGAGGCACGGTCCGGGTCTCTGCCGACGACCAGCACCGTCCGCAGTTTCGGCAGCACCCCGGCCAGCGCCGTGATCTGGGCCGGCGCCTGAAATCCCGTCCCCAGCAAGCACACCGTGGCGCTGTCCGGACGGGCCAGCACCTCGGTCGCGAGCGCCGAGGCCGCCGCGGTCCGCCGCTGACCGAGCAGGTCCGCCCCGACCAGTCCGCGCAGTTCGCCCGATGCGCAGGAATAGACCAGCACGGTGATGACGCTCGCGCGATTACTTTCCGCGCGCACCACGGGATAGGACTTCACCACGATGGTGTCGAGCGCAGGCGCGATCGCCGACATGATGTTGAGCCTCACCCGTCCCACGCCGCTGCGCCGCCGGGGTTCATCCCACGCCTCGCCCGCCGCCAGCAGCTCGAACGCCGTGCGCACATCCGCGAGCGCTGCCTCGGGCGGCAGCAGCCCGTCGATGTGCTGGTCGTCCAAGACCCGCGGCATGACTTCCTCTCCGACGGCTCTCAGGTTTACCGGCGCCGCCCACCGGAGAACGATATTGGAAACTGCTTTCCACTTCGATAGACTGAGCCTGGCCGATCGCTCGCTGCGTTGTCAACCCACACCGGAGGTCGCCTAGAATCTCGGCCGAAGTGCCGGCGGCAGGCGGCAATGGCGTCACGAGGCCGCGCACAGAGCGAAAACATCACGGGAGGAGACTCAGCCGATGAGTGCCGCACGCCCCCTCGAGGTCATCGTCCGCACCGTGGAGGTCCTCAACGCGGTCGGCGCCGCACGTTCCGGGCTGACGCTGCAGGAGCTGCACGACGAACTCGACATCCCCCTCGGCAGCCTGCATCGCATCCTCACCACACTCGGCCAGGTCGACTACCTCCGGCGGTCCCCGGTCACGAAGCGATACTTCATCGGGCGGGCGGCGCGCGGGCTCACCGGCGGCACCGGATCACACAGCGCCCGGCTGGTGAAACCGCCCGCGGCCCTCGTCGACGCCGCCGACGAGACCGGTGAGACCGTCTTCCTCACCGAATTCATCGGCGATGTCCCGGTCTGTGTCTCGATCGTGGAGGCGGAGCACGCGCTGCGACTGTTCGTGCGCATCGGACAGGAAATGCCACTGCATGCCGCGGCGTCGAGCCGGGCGATCCTGGCCTATCTCGATGAGAACATCGTCCGTGCCTTGCTCGAAGGGGTCGAGCTGACCGAGTACACCGATGGAACTCCGCACCACGTCGACGATGTCATGCACCTGCTCAAGGAGGTCCGGGACAAGGGCTACGCGGTGTGCGACAACGAACTCGACCCGGACGCCTGGGCGGTATCGGTACCGATCCGCGACGGCGACGATCGAGTCCTCTCCAGCGTCACCATCACCGCCCCTGGTTCGCGGGTCGCGGATCCCGATGTCCGGGTGCGGATGACCGAGGCGGCACAACGCGCCGCCGAGCGGATGTCGGCCGAACTCGGCTGCCCCGGGCCCACGTCCTGATGACCACCCGACGATCGATCGGCCTGATCGCCACCGGCGGCACCATCTCCGTGGCTCCGCCATCGGCCGAAGAACAACAGCACCGCGGCGTGGAAGCATTGACGCTGGCACGAAGCGACCGTCCAGCAGGGATCGAGGTTTTCCCGCGGGACGCACTCGGCCTGTCCTCGCGGCGGATGACCCCCGGCGACCTGTGGACCCTCGCGGCCGCGGTCGGCGACGAGATGTCCGCGGACCGCGATGGCGTTGTGCTCACCCATGGTACGGACACCCTCGAGGAAACCGTCTACGCGCTCGGCCTGCTCGTCGAGACAACGGCCCCTGTCGTGGTCACCGGTGCCATGCGATCACCACATCTGGCCGGGCCCGATGGTCCGGCCAACCTCCACGCGGCCCTGGTGGCCGCGGCCGACCCGAGGCTGGCATCGTACGGGCCGGTCGTCGTTTTCCAGGACGAGGTGCACGTCGCGAAGCTCGTCACCAAAATGCACAGCACCCGGGTCGCGGCGTTCGGTTCACCGGCCGCCGGACCGGTCGGCTTCGTCGCCGAGGATCGGCTGGAGCTGTTGCTCGGTCCCCCACCGGGAACCGATCTCCTCCCTCGCTCCGGCCCACCCAGCGCCCGGGTCGGCCTCGTGCACGCGGCTACCGGGGTCGACGGCTCCACAGTGGACTCGATCGCGTCCGATGTGGACGCTGTCGTGGTGGCGGCCCTCGGCGCCGGACACGTCTCCCCCGCCCTCGGTACGGCACTCGTCCGCCTCGCGGACTCGGGCAAACCCGTCGTGGTCACCAGCCGGTGCCCGGATGCCGCACTCCTGCGGCACACCTACGACGGCGCGGGATCCGAGACCGACCTGCGCCGCGCGGGACTGTATTTCGCCGGCCTGCTCTCCGCGCCGAAAGCACGTCTGCGGCTCCTGTTCGGGCTTTCCGCCGGGATTCCCGCGCGCGAGCTGTTCCCCGACCGGCGCCCCTGACACCGCGGGGGGCTTCGCCTCGATATCCGCCCGATCAAAGGAGATCGCCATGTCCGGTACCAGTACCGAGGTCATCGTCATCGGCGGTGGCAATGCCGGGTTCTGCGCAGCGCACGCGGCGGCCGAACGCGGACGCCGAGTAGTCGTGCTCGAGCGCGGTGAACCGCAGTACGCGGGCGGAAACTCCTATTTCACGGCGGGCGCGACCCGGATCGCACACCGCGGCCTCGACGAGCTCCGCGCCATCGTCGAACCCGACGAGCGGCATGCGCGTACCGTCGTCCCGCCCTACAGCGCCGAGGAATACCGGGCCGATCTCGCGCGGGTGACCGAAGGACGTACGGACCCGGCCATGGCGGATGTCCTGGTCACCGAGGCCACCGATGGCGTGCGCTGGCTGCACGAGCTCGGCCTGCGCTACCGGCTCATGTACGAACGCCAGTCCTATGCCCGGCCCGATGGCTCATACCTGTTCTGGGGTGGATTGCCTATCGGCAATGTCGGCGGTGGCGAAGGACTCATTGCCGATCACTTCGCCGTGGCCGGCCGGTATGGCGAGGAGATCCGCCACGGCGCCACGGTCACCCGGTTGCTGACCGACGGAGATGCCGTCTTCGGTGTCGGTTACCTCGCCGACGGCGAGGAACACGAGCTGTACGCGGACACCGTCGTGATCGCCTCCGGAGGTTTCGAGGCAAACCCACGAATGCGCGAACGCCACCTCGGCGCGGGCTGGGCCAACGCGAAACTCCGCGGGACTCCGCACAACGACGGCACGATGCTCCTGGCCGCCCTCGAGCTCGGAGCCGCCCACGGTGGTGACTGGTCCACCGCGCACAGCGTCCAATGGGATGCGTTCACCGCCTGCAACGAGTCCAATCGCGCCCTGACAAACCGGCTGACGAGACAGAGTTATCCGCTTGGCATCATCGTCAACCGCGCAGGGAACCGTTTCCTGGACGAAGGAGCCGACTTCCGCAACTACACCTACGCGAAATACGGGCGCGAGATCCTGGCCCAGCCCGGGAACGTGGCGTATCAGATCTTCGACGCCGAGCTCCGGCCGAGCTTGCGCACCGAGGAATACGATATGCCCGGCATCAGTGAGATCACCGCGGATTCGGTTCCCGAGCTCGGTGACCGGCTGGGTATCGACGTGGACCGGTTCACGAAAACCGTCGAGGCCTTCAATCGCTCGATCGAGCGGGACCGTCCGTTCGATCCGACCGTCAAGGACGGCCGTCGTGCCGAAGTCGACCCGCCGAAATCCAACTGGGCGGCACCGATCGAGACACCACCCTTCTACGCCTATCCCGTCACCTGCGGCATCACGTTCACCTTCGGCGGACTGAAAGGCGACCTTTCCGGCCGCGTGCTGCGCGAGAACGGATCATCCATCGACGGATTGCTGGTCTGCGGCGAAGCTCTCGGCGGTCTGTTCAGCGGGAACTACCCCGGTGGATCCGGCCTGGCCGCCGGAATCGTGTTCGGCCGGCGCGCGGGCTCCATAGCGTAATCCCACATCGGAGGCTCCGGCCGCACACCTCCACCTCTTGCCTACGGTGTTTCCACCACCGTGGCTGCCAGTGGAGCCACCTCGTCGCATTCACGCGGTGGACACGGTGATGCAGGGGATCTCCGCGTGCACCGCGCGCACCATGTCACGATGATCCGCACTGAGCGGGCACATCGCCTCCTCTGACAGAAAACCGAGCAACAACCGCTCGAACGGATCGTGCTGGCGATCCAGGAGCTTCGGGCAGATCCTGGCAGCACCGTTGTTCACAGGTACCGGCATTTGATCAAGTGCCGTCCTGCAGGTGGCGTTCTTCTTCTCGCTGTGGCGGCCGAATACGTTGGAGATATGGCGGCGACGTGCTGACTATTCGCTCGCTACGCATCGCGCGGCGTCGACGAAGTGTCGGACGGCTGGGTTGGTTTCATCGCGTCGGGCGAGGCGTAATTCTATGTATGGGGTGGTTCCGCGTAGGGGGCGGAACGCGACGTCGCTGCGGCCGGCGGTTGCGTAGAAGGATGGTTGCAGTGATATGCCGGTTCCGGCGGCCACGAAAGCGAGTTGAGTGTCGATGTCGCCGCCTTCGGCTGCGATGTGCGGGCTGAATCCGTGCTCGCGACAGTAGGCGATGAGGATGTCGTAGAAGTCGGCATTGAGGTGACGTGGCCAGGTGATGAACGGTTCGGCGGCGAGCTGGGCGGGGTCGATCGCGCTCATCCCGGCCAGCGGATGATCCTGCGGGAAGACCGCGACCAGTGGGTCCGCGGTCAGTGGTTCGAGAATCAGGTCTTCGGCGGTGGTGGTCGCGCGCACGATGCCGACGTCGATGCGCCTTTCGGTGAGAGCTTGCAGCTGTGCCGCGGTTTCCATGTTGGCGAGATCGATCTGGAGCTCGGGATGCTCGGCGCGCAAGGCGCGCATGATGCTGGGAGTGATACCGGCCAGTGCGGTGCGTACCGATCCGACCAGGAGCCGTCCGAGCACACCACTTGCCGCCTGCTGAACGTCGACGGTCGCCCGCCGGAGTTCATAGAGCACTCGAGGGGTGGCGTCCATCAAGGCTCGGCCGGCCGCGGTGAGCTCCACGACCCGGCTGCTGCGCGCGAACAGCTGGGTTCCGAGTTCACGTTCGAGAGCACGGATCTGCTGGCTCAGTAGGGGCTGGCTGACGTGCAGGCGTTTAGCGGCGCGGCTGAAGTGCAGCTCTTCCGCGACGGCCATGAACAAGTGGAGACGACGAACGTCGATATCCATAACCGAACCTTATCAAACAAGCGAATATTCGGATTGTCAAAGCGCTTCCCAATCAATAGATGGGTGGTCACGATGGTCGGGAACGCAGGCTCGAGGTGAAAGTCGCGGAGAACGCACCGGCGCGTGCGGCGGAGGTTTCCAGCGACGTTCCGGATGAGACGGGAGGCGGCGATGACGCAAGAGCACCCGCAGGACCTGGTGGCGATCGATGACCTGCCGTTTTCACGGTTCCATAAGAAGCTGCTGGTCTACTCGGCGGCTGGGCCGTTTTGCGACGGTTACGTGCTGGGCATCATCGGTCCGGCTCTGGCGATCTTGAGCCAACCGCTCGGGGTGACGCCGGTGTGGAGTGGTCTGCTCGGTGCCAGTGTTCTGATCGGGATCTTCGTCGGTGGCTACCTGTTCGGTCGGATTACCGACCTGGTGGGTCGTCGCATGATGTACACGGTCGACCTCGTCGTGTTCGTGGTGCTGTCGCTGCTGCAGTTCATCGTCACCGAGCCGTGGCAGTTGTTCGTGTTGCGGCTGCTGCTCGGTGTAGCGGTCGGTGCCGACTATCCGATCGCAAGTTCGATGCTGGCCGAGTTCATGCCGCGCAAACAGCGTGGTCCGGCGCTGGCGAGCCTGATCGGGGCGTGGTGGCTGGGTTATGTGGCTGCTTATGCCCTGGGGTATGTCATCAGCGTGACGGGTTCCTCGTCGTGGCGCTGGATGCTCGCCAGCAGCGCGGTTCCCGCCCTGGCCGCGGTGTTGGGCCGTCGCAACCTGCCAGAATCACCACGTTGGCTGATGAGCAGGGGCCGGATCGCCGAAGCGCGAAGGGTTGTCAGTCAGCACCTCGGCACCAACGTCGTGTTGCCCGACGAGGACACCGGGACACCGACGACCGGAAGCCGACGGGCACTCACTTCACCGGGATACCGGTTGCGGACCTTGTTCGTCGCGGTGTTCTGGATGTGCCAGGTGATGGCGAACTACACGATTTCGACCTTCGAGCCGCAGATCCTGCAAGCGATGGGAATCCGGAATCATATGCTGTTCGCGGCAGTGATCAGCATATTCGACCTGATCGGGATCATTCCCGCGATCCTGCTGATCAACCGCATGGGACGACGGCCGCTGTTGAACATCACGTTCGCCTTGAGTGCGCTACCGCTGTTGTTGTTGGCGATCGCCGCTGACCTGCCGGTGGTCTGGATTGTCGTGCTGTTCATCGTGTTCGCCGTGGTGAACACCGCCGGCAGCATCCTGCAATGGGTGTATCCCTCGGAGATCTTCCCGACCCAGGTCCGTGCCTCGGCGGTGGGATTCGGCACGAGTGTCAGCAGGATCGGCGCGGCGGTGGGAACCTTTCTGTTGCCCATGGCCATGGCCGACTTCGGTGTTTCCGCGGCGACCATCGGCGGCGCCGTGGTCTGTCTGATCGGGCTCGTGGCCGGTCTGGTCCTCGCGCCGGAGACTCGTGGAACGACCCTCGCCGAAGCGGCTGCCAGTTCCGCCATCCCCCAGCCCGACCATGAAATCCACGCAACCGAGAAATCCCAGGAGCAGCAGCCATGAGCCATGCCTTCGCCGAATTCATCCTCGACTCCCGCTGGAACGCGATCCCTGCCCGAATCCAGCACAAGGCCCTGGACTGTCTGCTCGACGTCGCGGGCTGCACGATCGCCGGCAGCCAGACCCCTGCCGCCGAGCAGGCCCGCAGCGCGGCGTCCTGCCTGTTCGGCACTGGCGAGCTGACCCTGTTCGGTACGACTGAGACCGGCAGTGCGCCGGGTGTCTGTCTGGCCAACGGGTTCGCCGCGAACGCGTTCGACCTCGATGACGGCTACCGGCCGTTGAAAGGACACCCGAGCGCCCTGGTCTTCCCCGTGGTACTCGCCGCTGCCGAAGAGTCCGGTTGCACGGGACGTGAATTCCTGTCCGCCTATGTCGCCGGAGTCGAGGTCGCGATCCGAGCCGGGCATGCCCTGCACGGCTACTACGACTTCTACCACGGTACCGGCTCCTGGGCACCGGTCGGCGCGTCCGCCGCGGCCACAGCGCTCCTGGGAGGCGACACGGCGGCGGTCGCGCGTGCTGCCGCGCTCGCCGAGTTCTACGCGCCGCTGACACCAGAAACGCGCGCGGTGCAGACACCGAGCATGGTCAAGGACGGGATCGGGTGGGGAGCGGTCACCGCGTTCGCCTCAGCACGCATGGCCCTCGACGGGATCACCGCGCCACCGAGCCTGCTGGAAAAACCGGAAACCGCAGAGTCGTTCGACCATGAGTACGGCCAGCGTTACCGGATCGAGGACCTCTACTTCAAACAACACCCGAGCTGTCGCTGGACCCATCCGGCCATCGACGCCGCACTCGATGCCAAGACCCGGACCAGCCACCGGCCAGAAGACATCGCCTCGGTCACCATCGAAACATTCGACGAGGCGACCACGCTCGCCTCGATAACCCCGGCCACCTTGGAACAAGCCCAGTTCAGCCTGCCCTGGCTGGTCGCGATCGCGCTGGTGCGCGATCACATCGACATCGCGGACACACTGCCCCGCCATCTCGAGGATCCCCGCGATCCCACCATCAATGCCCTCGCCTCCACGGTGAAACTCGTCCGCGACGAGACACTCGACGCCGCGTTCCCCCGGACCGCGCTGGCCCGCGCCACGCTCGAGTTCACCGACGGAACCACAAGCCAATCCGATATCCGGGCCGCCACCGGCGACCCGGACAACCCCCTCACCGCCGAGCAGCTACACGCCAAATTCGACCGCCTGACCCACCCCGTCCTCGACCAGCAGGGAGCGGCGGCGCTCTCGCGCTGTATCGCTACCGGGCCGGACCTACCGGACATCACTGCCCTGCTGCGCGCGGCCACACCGTCAGGAACAACAACCTGACCGCAACACACTGTTCGTTGCCCTTCCCCTTGCACACTGTCCAAACCCCGATGGAGGTTGCCGAATGAGTCGAATAGTGGTTATCGGAGCCGGAATGGTCGGAACCGCCGTCGCTCACGCCCTGACCACCCGGGGAGCCGAGGTCGTCGTACTCGACCGCGGCGAACCCGGACACGGCACCTCGCGAACCACCTTCGCGATGGACATCACCGCCCGAAAGACACCCCGTGCCTACTTCGATCTCAGCCTCCAAGCAGCACACCGGCACACCGAACTAGCCGAACAACTGACCGGGGATGGGCGGCCAAGCTGGCTGCACCACGCTCCCTCGATCGAGATCGGCGTCAACGAACACGACCGGACCGTCATGACCGAACGGCGCGACCGGCTAGCCGAATGGGGCTATCCGGGAGAATTCGTAGAAACCAGCGATCTCGGTGAACTCGCCGCCGGACTCGACCTCTCCCGTGCCGCGGACACCACGGCCGTCGTCTACCCCGGCGCCGCCTGGTATGACCCCGCCACGTTCATCGCGCGCGTGTTCGAATCCATCCACGCCGAGCTTCACCCCCACACCGAAGTCACCGCACTCCACCGGCGCGGTGAACACGGCTGGACCGTGCACACCCGCACCCACACCTGGGAAGCCGACACGATCGTCAACTGCGCCGGCCCCGACGCCGCACGCATCGCCGCACTCGCCGGAACCGATCTCGCACTCGAGCAGGTTCCGGGAATCATCGGCTACACCGGCCCGCTCCCCCAGCCGCACACCCACGCCGTGCTCACCCTCTGGGACATCAACCTGCGCCCCACCCCCGAACAGGGCCTGTGCCTGCACTCCTATCCCGTCGACGCGACCCTTCAGGGGTCAGCAACAAACGGCAACACCCCACCCGAGACACTCAAGACAGACCTCGCGGCACGAGCCGCCGAAATCGTGCCCGCACTACGACACACGCCCACCACCAACCTCGACATACGAATCGGCATCAGGCCCGTCCCCACCGACGGCCTCCCCCTCATCGGCGAACACCATGACAGTCCCGGTCTCTACACCCTCGCCACACACAGCGCCATCCACCTCGCCCCGATCCTCGCCGAACACGCCGCCGGCGAAATCCTCTCCCAGGCACCAGTCCCCGCGCTCGAGCCCTACCGGCCCGACCGGCCCACCGCCCCCGCGATGGACGAAAGCCTCAACGAAATGACCCGCACCTACCAGACCACCAACACCACACCCACGGAAGTCTCGACATGACCGGACCGGAGACAGACCGCTGATCGATCAGTTCGCCTCTCCGGTACCGCTGCTCGCTGCACGTTCGGTACCGGTGCGCGCGTCAGTGCCATGCCCACTGCTCGGGCGGGTGTTCAGCGTGCCGAACGCGATCACAGCGGCCACGACGAGGACACCCGCGGCCACCGTCGCCGCGCCACCGCAAGCAGAGCGAGTCCGAGCGCGACGCCGATCTGCTGAGCCGAATCGAGCAGCGCGGACGCGATACCCCGCTTGATCCCCAGCGACCCGGTAGACCGCGGACTGCGTCAGCGCGAGCACCGGTGGCGAACCCGAGCCCGAGAATGAACATCGCAGGCGCCAGGTCCAGCCAGTAGTTCGTCACGAGACCAATCCCGGAGCCAGAACGCCTCCATCACGCTCAGCAGCGCGAGTACCTTCCGCTGGTGCGGTTGGCGTCCCCTGATTCTGTCGCTCAGGGTCGAGGACGCGTTTTGCGACCCAGTCCGGAGGCCGAATGCTTCCAGCCGGAACCCGGCCAGTCGACGAGGCGCCGTCCGGCCAGGTGCACCGTGAACTGCTCCGTGGCTTCCTCTTCGAGTGCGTTCCAAGCCGCTTCGGGAATCGGCGCGAGCTCACACGGCAGATGATTCATGTGGCTACCGCCCAACGAGGGGACCGAGGCCGAGCGGGTCATCGCCCGCCCCCTCGGCCTCGACCGAAGCGAGGTATCTGTCCGGTGCGATATCCCCCGTGTCGAATCCGGAAGCAGCCGGGTGCTCCTGTGTGAACGCGGCGAACCTGGCGCCGTGGTCGGTTCGCTGTACCTGCCGGTGTTCGGCTGGCCCAAGAGATGCACGTGATACTCGGACTCGTGATGATTCCGTTCGTGCTGGCGAAGTTGTGGTCGGTCATGCCGAAACCTCGCTCACGGTAGAGTCTTGCGACACGCTGGGCGATCGGCATGACCGAATGGCAAGCAAAGGAGCCGAGTGATCATGTGGCACGACCTGTGGAACCTCCAAATCCCCTCCGCGGAAAAGGTGCTGCGCACCGTACTGGTCTACGCCGGACTGGCGCTGCTGCTGCGCTTGGGCGGAAAACGTGACCTCGCGCAGCTCAACAGCTTCGATCTGGTCGTCATGTTGCTGCTGTCCAACGTCGTCCAGAACGCGGTCATCGGCAATGACAACAGTCTCACCGGCGGCCTGCTCGGCGCGGCCGTCCTCGTCGCCCTCAACGCGGTGCTGGTCCGCCTCGTCAACCGTCATCCGCGCCTGGTTCGACTGTTCGAAGGGCGGTCGACCAGCTTGATCCGGGACGGCCGTTTCCTCTCGAAAGCATTGCACCGGCTCGGATTACGCCGCGCCGATGTCGTAGCGGCCTGCCGTCGTCAGGGAGCCGACGACATCACCGAAATCACCGATGCCACCCTCTCTCCCGGCGGCGCCCTGATCGTCACCCTCGACCAGGAGCACCGCAACGCATCCATCGGCGATGTACGCCGGGAAAGCGACCGACTGCTGACCGAAATCCGAGCCGAACTCGCGAACCTCGAGCATCGACTCGGCCGCTGATCCACAGCACAGCGGGGATCGACCGATGAAGAGCTACGCCCGCGAGCTGGAGTGTCGATCGAAACGGACGCACGTATCGACACCCTCCCCGATAGCTCGATCGCGGCCGTCACCATGATCCGGGCCGACTACACCTATCGCAGTGGCTTCGCGGCAACGTCGACGCCGTCCAGGTGCGACGATTGGCTGCTGCTCGCCTGCCGGAGTAATGCGAGGGCCTGCTCCGAAGAGGAGTCGGCCGGCGTTGTGCACACGATGAGCACCTGCTCCGGTGAACGGGCGATCGACAGCGTCTGCTGCGTCACCGTCACCGCCCCGACGACGGGATGGTGCAGCTCGTAGGACGCCGCATCGCATGGCGCCACGCGGTGGTCTCCCCACAGTGCGACGAACTCCGGGCTTCTCATCGTCAGCTCGCCGATCAGCTCCGCGAGCAGCGGGTCCTCCGGGTGCCTCCCGACGGCGATGCGCAGGTTTCCGACCACCGCGCGCACTTTGCGCTTCCAGTCCGCGTACAGCTCCCGACAGTGCGGGTCGAGGAACAGCATCCGGCTCATGTTCGGGCGCCGCGCCGGGTCATCCGGTCCGAGGAAGTCCAGATGACCGGCCAGCAGGGCGTGCCCAAGGGTGTTCCACGCCAGCACATCGGTACGACGGCCGAGCACCACCGCCGGGACGCCGTCGACGGCGCGGAGCAGGTCGCGTGTCTCGTCGGCGAGTTTCTCGGGCCGAGGACGGCGCACTCGGGGAACGTGGCGGGCGGCGCCGGCGAGCCGGTCGAGGTGCTCGCGCTCGTGCTCGTCGAGCAGCAGAGCGCGGGCGATCGCGTCGAGCACCTCGGCCGAGGCACCGCGGGACAAACCCTGTTCCAGCCGTGCGTAGTACGAGACACTGACGCCCGCCAACTGCGCCAGTTCCTCACGCCGTAGCCCGGCCACCCGCCTGCGGGGGCCGAGTTCGCGCAGGCCGACGTCCTCGGGCCGCAACTGGGTCCGTCGGGCCTGGAGGAAGTCGCCGAGTGGGCCAGGTCTGTTCATGACCCCAGTATTCGGTGCCCGGCAAGGGCCCCGCCACCCCCTGCCAGTGGTAGGACAACGCGGGAGTGGTCCCCACGTTCCCGTGTGTCCAGGCTCGGTCCCATACCCCGAACAGGAGGACGGACCACATGGATCAGATCACCCTCGGCGACGTCACCGTCACCCGTGTCACAGAGTTCTACGGCTCGGTCGAGATGCCCCCAGGCCAGTTCTTCCCGGACAGCCCCGACGGCTCGTGGGACGAACACCGCGACTGGCTGGCACCTGATTTCTTGGACGCGGAGACCGACGATTGCCGCACGGCGATCCAATCCTGGCTGCTGCGCAGTGAGGGGCGCACGATCCTCGTCGACACCGGTGTTGGCAACCACAAGGAGCGACCCTACGCGCCGGTGTGGAGCCGCATGGACACGCATTACCTCGACAACCTCGCCGCCGCCGGGGTGCGGCCCGAGGATGTCGACATCGTGATCAACACCCACCTGCACATCGACCACGTCGGCTGGAACACCCGCCTCGACGGCCGCTCATGGGTGCCGACGTTCCCGAACGCCACGTACCTGATGCCCCAGCGGGACTTCGATTTCTGGGACCCGGCCAACGAGAACGACACCGTGTTAGGGCGGGGGAACCAGAACGTCTTCGAGGACAGCGTGAGGCCGATCCACCAGGCAGGGCTGAACCACCTGTGGGAGGGGACGCACCGGATCGACAAGAACCTGCGGCTCGACCTTGCTCCCGGGCACACTCCCGGCTCGTCCGTGCTCACCCTGGAATCCGGCGGCGATCGGGCCCTGTTCGTCGGGGATCTGATGCACACCGCGCTGCAGATCGTCGAGCCGGATACCAACTCCTGCTTCTGCGAGGACCCCGTCGAGTCCCGCGCCACCCGGCGCAAGCTGCTCGGCCGTGCCGCCGAGGACAACGCGCTCGTGTTCCCGGCGCATTTCGGCGGCCCTGGCGCCGCTGAAGTCGAGCGCAGCGGCTCGAAATTCGTGATCAAGAGGTGGGCTGGCTTTTCCCGCGTCGTCTGATCCCAGAGAGGAAGCGGTCCCCATGCCCCAGCACACACACCCGGTTGTCGAAACACCGGCGGGCGCCGTACGCGGTATCCGTGACGGATCCGGCGAGCGCTACCGCGCCATCCCGTACGCGGCGGCGCCGGCCGGCGCCGGCCGTTTCGCCCCACCAGCCCCGCACCCCGGCTGGTCCGGTGTCCGTGACAGCACGCAGCCCTCGCCAACGGCTCCCCAACCGGCCCGCGACTTCGGCCGGCTCGACATGATCCCTTACTTCGGGCCGGCCTGGGTGCTCGGCGAGGAGTACCTGACCGTCGATGTCCACACGCCCGCCGCAGACGGCGGCAGGCGCCCCGTCATGGTCTTCGTGCACGGCGGCGGATTCGTCACCGGTTCGAGCCGCGCCGCGCTCTACGACGGCAGCGCGTTCGCACGTGACGACGTCGTCCTCGTGACGGTGAACTACCGCCTGGGCATCCCGGGGTTCCTCGATCTCGCGGGTGCGCCGGCCAACCGCGGACTGCTCGACGTGCTCGCCGCACTCAGCTGGGTGCACGACACGATCGCGGTATTCGGCGGCGACCCCGCGAACGTCACGATCTTCGGCCAGTCCGCGGGCGCAACGCTCGTCGGCGCGCTGCTCGCCACACCGCAGGCCAACGGCCTGTTCCGGCGAGCGATCGTGCAGAGCGGAAACGGCAGCGGCGCGTTCACCCCGGAGCAAGCGCGACGGGTCACCGCTGCGGCGGCCGCCGCCCTTGGCGTCGAACCGACCGCCGAGGCGTTCGCCCCGATCCCGGACGAGCGCTTCCTCGCGATCCTGCCCGCACTGGCCGGCCTCGACCTGCACACCAGCACCGCCACGGACCCGCTGGCCGGGCTCAGCCCGTTCAGCCTGGTTCTGCCGGTCCAGCCCGCCGACGATCTGGCCGACGGCCCGGCCGGCGATGTCGACCTGCTCATCGGCACCAACACCGAAGAGGGGCACCTCTATCTCGCGCCGTCGGGTGACCTGGAGTCCACCACGGAAGCCGACGTGCTCGCCGTCGCCACCCGGGTGCACGCGGAACCGGAGGCCGTCCTCGCCGCGCACCGCGCGGCACGGCCGGATGCCACACCGGGCGAGCTGCGCTCGGCCGTGCTCGGGCAGGCCCTGTTCGAGGCCGGCACTGCGCGCATGGCGCGCGCCCACGCGCAAATCTCGGGCGGCCGCACGCACCTCTACTCGTTCCAGTACCGCTCGACGGCCCTGGACGGGCGACTCGGCGCTGCCCACACCGTCGAGCTGCCCTTCGTGTTCGACATGGCTGACAAACCCTGGTTGCACGGTGACACCGGGCTGCTCGGCCCCGCCCCAGCCCCGACAGGGCTCGCGGCCGAGGTACACGGCGCCTGGGTCGCGTTCGCCAGGACCGGGAACCCGGGCTGGGCCAGGTACGACCCGCAGCGACCGGTGGCGCGGATCCTTGGCGGCCACCCCGGTGCGGCATGAGCGGGGCGGCCACTGTGGACTGTCCGGGGCCAGGCTCGATCCGCTGGTTGTCCTCGATGGCGCCAGGGCTGCAGTGACGATCGACTCCAGGAAGTGGTCGTCCAGCGGTCGACCACTCGCGAAGTGTCGAAAGTAGGTCGGGGCGAGGATTACCTCGATGGCGTCCCCCGGGTTCGGGCACCACTCACCCCTCGCGCTCGAAGAGGGGGCGCAGAGCCTCATGCCTGCGTGTCCAGCAGATGTGCCTGCTCGCGCCGGCGTCGTCCGGTGGCGGGGAGAACAAGGCTTTGGCGATCGCGTCGCAGACGAGTTCCCGGACGGTGCCCCATCGTCGGCCACGTAAACCGAGCGCATGGTCCGATGCGGTCCACTACCGACCGGAGCGTGCCGGGTCACCGGTTGTCGCTCGGGATGTGGTGCCGTCCAGCGTGGCAAGTCGAATGGTGAGTGGTTTGATCGCGGCGCGTACGTGGTTGCGCAGCCACTGTGACGCCGGGTCCTCGTCAAGGCGTCGATGCCAGCGTAGGTCGACGTCAACCTGCGGCAGTGGTACCGGGAACTCGTGCCAGCGCAGGGGCATACCGCGCTCGACCAGATGCTCGGCAAGAACCCTGGGAACGATACTGATGAGGTCAGGTTGCAGGGCCAGCAATGCGGCAGCTGCGTAGTTGGGAACGACTGAGGTGACCCGCCGGGTCAGAGAGTGCTGCTGCAACCGGTCGTCGAGCGGCCCTCGCTCGAGTCCTCGGCGCGAAGCGGAGACATGTGGACAGCGCGCTAGATCATCGAGTCGCAACTGCGGTGCTCGCCCGAGGTCTGAATCGGCAGCCACGAGTGCGACGACACCATCAGTGAACAGAGTGTGAGACTGCAGGTCGGGCGGAGACTCGCCCAGAACACCGAGATCGAGATCGATGGAGCCGTCGCGCAGTGGTTCGACAGCCTTGGAATCTTGGGCCACGAAGCGGAGGGTGACGCCGGGGGCCTCGGCAGCTATCCGACTTGCCAGACGTGAGCTGACGACCGGGGTGAGGCCGTCGTTGATGCGGATGGCGAAGGTGCGCCGCCAAGCTGCGGGACTTTCAGTCGGGGTAGCTCTCAATGCGGCCGCTGTTTCGAGCAACGCCTTGACCTTCGCTCGGGACTGGAGCGCAAAGGGTGTCGGCACCAGCCTGCGCCCAGCGCGCACCATGATCGGGTCGTTCAGCGCCTGCCGGAGCCGGCCCAATGCGCGACTGGTCGCCGGCACCGACAAGTGTAGGCGTGGCGCGGCGGCCGAGACACTGCCAGTGTCCATCAGCACATCGAATACTCGGAGCAGGTTCAGATCGAGGTCGTCGGCCATCGCAATCCCATCCATACGTAGAACGCAAATGTTAGTTGCAATCTTTGCAGTGGACATCATGTGCCGGTCGCCGTTCACTGGAGGTGTGGACGATCGAGCGGCCGAAAAAGAGTGGCCTGCAGTGGTGTTGCCCGTACCGGCCGGCGCTGTCGGCGACCGGCACGGCCCAAGCGGGTGCTCGGTCGTGGACTGGTTGTCTTCGTGGCTCGAGCAGACGAGACAACTCGAGACCACAACGCCGCACAGCACCTCGACAACCCACCAAAGGAGCACGCATGGCCCGCATCGTCCGCCCCACCGCATACGGCAGCCCTGACGTCCTCGACGTCATCGAAGTTCCGATCCCTTCACCGGACGCCGGACAGACCGTGGTCCGGGTCAAGGCCGCTGGCGTCAACCCGATCGATTGGAAGCTCTACAGCGGGGCGTTCCACGTCGTCGACGACGAGCACGAGAACGAGGCCGGTATCGACTCGGCCTCGCTACCATCGCTCGGGCTCGAAGCGGTCGGCGTCGTCACTGCCGTGGCCGACGACGTGCGGGGTGTCGAGGTCGGCGACGACGTCATGGTCTACCCGGTAACCGCCGCCTACGCCGACTATGTCGTCGTACCTGCCAGTTCGCTGATCACCAAACCGTCTTCGCTCGGCTGGGCCGAAGCCGGAGGGTTGATGCTGGCCGGTACGACCGCCGCCCATGCTCTGCACGCAGCCGGAGTGCAACAGGGCGACACGGTCCTGATCCACAACGGCAGCGGCGGAGTCGGGCTGATAGCCATCCAGTTGGCCGTCGCATCCGGTGCAACGGTGCTCGCCACCGCAGCGGAAGCTAACTCCGACCTGCTACGAGGGCTGGGAGCAACGCCTGTGGCCTACGGTCCGGGGCTACTGGACCGTGTCCGCGCTGCCGCGCCCGACGGGGCCACGACCGCGCTGGATCTCGTTGGTACCGATGAGGCGCTCGACACCTCGCTGGCCGTCGTCGCCGACCGCAACCGCATCGTGTCCATCACCGGCGGCCCCCGACGCGCCGAGGAAGGCATCACGCGACTCGGCTACGGACCGGGCGAGGACGCCGGCACCACCGTCCGCGAAGCCGCGCGGTCGGCGCTCGTCACCCAAGCCGGCGCCGGAACGCTGCGGGTCATCGTCGACGCCACCTACCCTCTGGACCAGGCCGCAGACGCACACCGAGCGGGACTGGCCGGTCACCCGCCCGGCAAACTCGTGCTGATCCCCTAGGTACCCAGCTCCGCGTTATCGCCGCTGCCAGGGCCCACCCGTCCTCGGCCCTGAAGACCTGGGTACCACCACGCGTGGACGACCGGGCCGACGCTACCGAGCGCGGTTGTGTCCTGGCAACGGCTCTGTGCCGTCCAGCACCGTACGGCCCGTGCCGCCAGAGCGGCACCGATCAGTTCGGGGTGTCCGTGAGTGGATCGATCAACAGTCCGACGAACCCGTCCAGGTCGTCCTCCATCATCCCGTGCGCCGCGCCGGGCGCGAGGAGTGTTTCGTATTCGGGAGTCAGGATTCCGTCGGCGATGACGTCGCGCGGCGAGTGTCGGTCTTGTTCTTTCGTGTTCGTCCCCACGGCTTGTACACCGCGATGATGACGGCGAAGAGCAAAGCCAGCGGTGACACGATCGGCGGGTAGATCAGGTCGGTGACGGGCGCTGTGGTCCTTGTTCCGTTGATGAGTTCCGCGCCTTGTTCGTTGGCCTGGATCACGGTGGGCCGGAGTGCGATCAGAACGAGGCCGGTAAGGAGGAGGTTGAGGACGAGCTTGACGGCGACCCACCAATATCGGATAAGGCCATATTTGGTGCCGAGCCCTAGGGCGACACCGCTGAGCAGGCAAATAAAACCGGCAATGAACAGGGGCCAGACCGCGAATAGGGACAGCGCCTGGTAGCTCACTCCTAAGGTATGTGGGTCGCTGGTGAACATCGCGGTGAACACGAGAATGGCGAGCACGACGTCCATGCCGATCCAGGCTCCCACCGAGACGATATGGGTTACCAGGACCGCTTTACGGGTGCGGCGACCGAGTCGCCACGGGCGGGTCGCGGTCGTGGGCACGTGGTTGGTGTCGGTTCGATGGAGCTCAGTCATCAGCGAAGGTTCTTCCTGTCAGGATCGCCGTGCGGTTGTGCGGCGTACACGTCCACGTGGTGTGGTGCCCCACGGTTTGTCCACCGAGATCACGGTCGCCGCTGCCAACATGAGCAGATGCGCGACCGAGGATCCGACGAGTAGCCAGGCAGCGGAGCTGCCTGGTGCGGCGGGAAAGTGGGCCTCGAGAAGCACGATGGCCTGCTCCCGCCAGGATCCACCCAGCATGACCGCCGTGACGATGGTCGCCAAGGCAAGAACCGCCTTGGTGATCGTCCACCAGTAGCGCACCAGACCCCAGGGAGTCACGGCGGAGAGGACAAGGCCGGTGAAGATGCTGCCGAGCGCGAAAATGGGAATAGCGACACCGAACCGTCGCATGACCTCATAACAGGTCAGTGCGAAGCCCGGGTCGGATCCGAACGCGGCGCTCAACCCAAGGATGCACATGCCGACCACGAGCCCCACCCAACCGCCGGTGAACACGATGTGCACGGCCCGCACGATCCTGCGCGGCCTTCGAGACAGCCTGACCTTGGGAGATCGGGGTTTCGACGGCCGTAGCGGCGCGGACGCGGTCATAGCATGAGCGTAAGCGCCACGTCCCGCCCGTGCCTCCCGCTGGGGATGACAGTGGGCACCACATCGCTGGGCGTAGAGATCCGGCCTGGCATACCTCCACGGGCGTAGGTGAGGTCGCGTTGGTTGCCTGACGCGATCGCACGACACAGCCCTTACGATGGTGCAGTGTCTGCCTTTGCGCGCCCAGCCTGGTTCGACAGTCCCGCCCGGACTGTCGTGCTGCCGGTCTTGGTCGCTGTGCTCATTGGCCTGGGCACCGTCTACGCCGACCTGAGCGATTCCACGACACGCCCACTCGATGTGCTGGGGTGGGGCTTACTGGTATTGACGCCCCTGACGCTGGTGTTGCGCCGTATCCATCCACCGATGATCTTCTTGGCGGTGATGGTGTCGACGGCCGTGTACCTGGGGCTGTCCTATCCTTTTGGGCCCATTTTCTCAGCGGGGTTCGTGGCGTTGGGATCGACGGTACTGACCGGACACCGCGTCGCGGCATACACCACCACGGCCGGTTCGGTGCTGGTGTTGTTCGTACTCGACGTCATGCTCCATCCGGACCGCCCGATCCCGTTCCTGGAGACCGTGAGTTGGCTGGCCTGGTTGGCGGCGTTCATCGGTGGCTGTGAAGCCTGGCGGCACCGCCGGGAACGGGTGGCGCAGACACGGGCCACGCGGGAGGCTACCGAGCTCTGGCAAGGCAGCGATGAACGACTGCGAATCGCGCGGGAGCTGCACGACCTGTTGGGGCACCACGTGTCGCTGATCAACGTGCAGGCCGGCGTGGCCCTGTTCTTGATGGACGATGACCCTGAACAGGCCAGGACCGCGTTGACCACGATCAAACAGTCCAGCCGGGACCTGCTCGGTGAAATGCGAGCGACTCTGGGGATCCTGCGCGGACTGGATGCGCCACCACATCATCCGTCACCCGGGGTGGATCAATTGGACGCTCTCGTCGCGGACACCCGGGCCGCGGGCTTGCCCGTCGAGTTCGCCGTCCGAGGCCGGCCCCGTGCGCTATCGTCCGGGATCGACCTTGCTGTCTACCGCATCGTGCAGGAGTCGCTGACGAACGTGCGTCGGCATGCGGGGCCAGCGCACACGTGGGTGTCACTGGACTACTCGGCGACGAGCTTGACGGTCGAGGTCGAGGACAACGGGACAGCGGCGACGACCGTGGCGGAGACCGGCGGAAACGGTGTCGCCGGGATCAAGGAGCGTGCCCACGCTTTAGGGGGAACCAGCAGCGTTGGACGCGGTCCCCGCGGCGGATTCCGGGTACGAGTGTGTTTGCCGCTGAACCTCCACGATGACTGACCTCGATGCCGCGACGAAGGGACCTGGCGACATGATCCGAGTGCTGTTGGCCGATGACCAAGCCCTCGTGAGGTCGGGATTCACCGCTCTCCTGGGGTCGCAGTCCGATATCGAGGTCGTGGGCGGAGCCGAAGACGGCGCGGAAGCGGTCCGTCTCACTCGTGCCTTGCGGCCCGATGTCGTCTTGATGGACATCAGGATGCCAGGCCACGACGGACTTGCCGCCACCCGCGAGATCGTCGCCGACCCGCAGCTGACGCACGTCCGCATTCTGGTCCTCACGACGTTCACCGACGACGCCTACGTATTCGAGGCCATCCGCTCCGGCGCAAGCGGATTTCTCGTCAAAGACAACGAACCAGCAGACCTCATTCGCGCGATTCGCATCGTGTATGGCGGTGAAGCGCTTCTCTCCCCACGGGTCACCCGCACGCTCATCGCCGAATTCGTGCAGAAATCGCGCCCGGAGAGCACGCGGCACATGGCGGCGTTGCTGGATTCCCTCACCGAACGGGAACGCGAGGTCCTGATGCACGTCGCGGCCGGGCGCACCAATGACGAGATCGCCGAGGTGCTGTTCGTCAGCCCCGCCACCGCGAAAACCCACGTCAGTAGGGCGATGACGAAGATCGGTGCCCGCGACCGGGCACAGCTCGTGGTCGTGGCGTACGAAAGCGGCCTGGTCCGGCCCGGATGGGCGGGACCGCTACCACAGCTACCACAGCGGGAGTAGCGACAGTGTCGCCCAGCATCCGACGACCGTGAGGCCGATGGCCGGGCACGCTGATCCGCATGAACAGCCCCGCCGCCGACGGCAACCCGCCCCCAGGGGGGCGTCGCGCCGCGCTCCTTTTCATGTCCCTGGCGGCGTTCATGTCGTCCCTGGACGCCTCGATACTCAACCTGGCGTTACCATCCGCGCAAACTGAGCTCACCTTTTCCGATACCGACCGCCAATGGGTCTTCACCATCAATCTGGTCGCCGTCGGACTGGTGCTGCTGGGCGGCCGGCTGACGGACTATTTCGGCCGCAGGACCATTTTCCTTATCGGCATCGTCGGGTTGACCATTGCCTCGACGATGGCGGGTGCGGCCAACGGCTTCGGCCTGTTCCTGGCGGCGAGAGCCGTCAGCGGCCTGGCCACGGCAGCCATCATCCCCGCGGCGATCTCCACCATCGTCGTGCTGTTCACCGACGGCAAGGAACGCGGCAAAGCGTTCGGCGTCTACGGCGCGGTCGTCGGCAGCGCCGGCGTTGCGGCCTTGCTCCTTGGCGGCCTCGTCGCACAGGTGAGCTGGCGACTGTGCTTCCTGCTCAACGTGCCGCTCGGGATCGTCGCCATCATCGGCACGGTGCTGAGTGTGCCCCGAGACCGCCCGGGACGGCATCATCGGTTCGACGTCCTCGGAATCGTACTCTCCACCCTGGGCCTGGTCGCCCTGTCCTACGGATTCACCCAAGCGGTCCAAAGTGGATGGACGGCGACACTGGTCATGCTGTTGCTGGGATCCGCGGTCATGCTGATCGGTGGCTTCGTCTGGCGCCAGGCCCGAGCCGTCGACCCTTTGCTGCCGCTGCGGATCGTTCGGGACCGGATGCGCGCCGGTACGTTCGCCGTGCTGTTCTTGAATTCCGCGGGAATGCTGGGGTTGTACCTGTTTGCCAGCTACCACATGCAGGTCGTGCTCGGCTTCTCGCCTATGGTCGCGGCACTCGGGCTGCTGCCCGCGACGGCCGCCAGCCAGGCCGGCGCGTTCCTCGCGGGCAGATTCCAGCACCGATACACGCCGCGAACGCTGCTCGTCCCGGCGCTGATGAGTTCGGCGACGGCGATGATCTGGCTGACCCAGCTCAGTGTCGACGGTTCCTATCTGTGGCAAGTGCTCCCGAGTGAACTTCTCCTCGGTGCCGGAGTCAGCTGCGTCTACGTCACCGGAATCAACACCGCCACGTCCGCCGTCGATCCCGCCGATGCCGGGATCACGTCCGCGATGACCACCACCGCCGGTAATGTCGGCGGCTCACTGGGGACCGCCGTGCTCAGCACCGCCGCGGCCGCCGCCACCGGAACATATCTGGCGGCCTCCAGCCCCACCTCAGCGCAGCGTGCCGAAGGACTCGTCGCCGGATTCAGCACGGCCGCGGGCTGGGCCGCCGCACTCTTCCTGGTCGCCGCGGTGGTCGCCGCCGTGGCCATCACGACCCCCATCCCTCGGCGACCGCAGCCGTCTACCCCTGCCATCGAAGGAGAACACCGATGAATTCACCGGCCGCAGTCCCGACGCGCCCCACGCATCCCGGCCCGCCACTGGTGTTTCCGGCGATCGCGTGCGCGCTACTGTTCATCGCTCCGGGGCTCCTCGGCGGAGTACTGGGGGCTGACGGCGCCATCCCCTCTCCCTTCACGACCACCAACACCGTCGTGACCTATTTCGCCACCAACCATGCCATGACCCAGCTCACCGGGTTTCTGCTGTTGCTCTCCGCGCTCTTCCTGGGCTTGTTCACCGCCGTCGCCGCATCACGGATCAAGTACTTGGCGCCCACGGCGCCGGGGCCGACCATCGTGTTGGCCGGGGGCGTGATCGCGGCGACCTTGTTGGCCACCAGCGCCGTCGTCCAATGGTCGCTCAGCTTTACCGCGGTCACGGACCTTCCGGCGCTGACGCATGCGTTGCACTACGTGAGTTTCGCACTCGGCGGGGCTGGTCACGTCGGCGCATTGGGTGTGCTGATTCTCGGCCTCGCCGTGACATCGTGGTACGTCGGCCGCGTCCCGCATTGGCTGTGCGCTGTCGGGTTCGTGATCGCCATCGCCGCCCTCGGGTCCACGGTTTCGCTGGCGGTCACGCCCCTGTCAGTGCTGATCCCACTCGGGCGGTTCGCAGGACTTCTGTGGCTCATCGTCGTCAGCGCGGTGATCCCACGTGTCCGCGCCGCACGGCGTTGAGTCGACTGTCCACAAAGGAGTAACCATGCGTGTCAGCATCGGCATCACGAACTTCTCCGTACCCGGCGGCGCCGCCGCGCTCCGGCACGACCTCATCCGCACCGCGCAGGCAGCCGACGAGTGGGGAATCGACACCGTCTGGCTCAGCGACCATCTGCTCCAGGTCGACCCGAACCTCGCCCTGGAAAACGACTTCCTCGAGGCCTATACGACTCTCGGGTTTCTCGCCGCGGCCACGCAGCGAGTCCGCCTCGGCACCATGGTCAGTGGCGTCACATTCCGCCCGCCCGCAGTGTTGATCAAAGCGGTGACCGCCCTCGACGTGCTCTCGGGAGGCCGGGCGTGGCTCGGCCTCGGGGCCGGCTACCACCAAGTGGAAGCGGACATGATGGGCCTGCCCATGCCCGGTGGCGCCGAACGATTCGACCGGCTCACCGAAGCGGTGCAGATCGCGGGCCGCCTCTGGTCCGGCGACCACACCCCCTACGACGGCACCTACTACCGGTTACAGCGGCCCGTCGGGGAACCTCGCCCGTTGACCCGCGGACACCCGCCAGTACTCATCGGCGGAATGGGTGAACGCCGCACCTTACCGTTGGTCGCGGCCCACGCCGACGCGTGCAATTTCTTCGACGTCCCCGACGGCGGCGCGACGATTCGGCACAAACTGGCCATCCTGCGCGACTGCTGCGAGGACATCGGCAGAGACAGCGACGACATCGAGAAAACCGTCAGCACCAAACTCGACTCCCAGGACACCGCGGAGAGCTTCGCCACCCGGTGCGCCACCCTCGCCGCGCTCGGCATCGACCATGTCGTCGTCCTGCAAGACACCCCCTGGACACCGTCGGACCTCGCACGCCTGGACACGGCACTCGAGAACCACTGACGCGAAGGAGCGAACCCGTGGAAACAACCATCAAAGAACAAATACTCAGCTTCGGACGGCTATGGGTACGGGCCGAGGAAACCGGCGACACCGCGACGCTCGACGACATCACTGTCTCGGACTTCACCCTGGTCGGGCCCCACGGTTTCGTCCTGGACAAGGACCAATGGCTGGATCGCTACCGCAACGACGACCTGCACACCGACCGTCTGCGCTGGAGCCAGATCACCGTACGGACATACGCGAACATCGCCGTCGCCACCGGCACCATTGCCCAAGAGGCCACCTATCATGGCCACTCCGCCGGCGGTGACTTCCGCGCGACACTGATCCTGATGCGCACCCAAAGCACCTGGTTACTGGTAGGGATGCACCTGAGCCCCATCATGTCGGCGCAACCATCCGAGTCCGGCAACTCCACGAACGGTGCGGCATCGCGATGATCAACGAACCGGGCCCGCACGCAGTGCCACGCAATGCCCACACCCCACCCACGATCCCCACGGTGACGAAAACGGACCGGCAGACCACCACCCCGCATACAGACGACAACTCGTTCCTCATCCGTGACGTCCGGATCTTCGACGGCGTCCAGGTGACAGGAACGGGGTCGGTTCTGGTCCTCGAGGGGCGCATCACCGAAATCGGAATCATCGCCGAGGTCCCGGCGCTTCCGGAGTACGACGGGACCGGCAAGACCGTGCTGCCGGGCCTCATCGACTGCCATACGCATTCGCTGTATGGCCGACCTCGGACCGACCGTCGCGATGCGCTGCGCTTCGGCGTCACGACCGAGCTCGATCTACACGGCGACCCTGCCGTCCTCGCGGCCGCCCGACGGCAACGACGATCACTGGAACGCACCGATCAAGCCGATCTGTGGTCGGCAGGCATCGGCGTGGCGGTCCCAGGAGGTACTCCACCCAACTATCCCGGACTGCCGCATCCACCCCGGCTGGCCCCGGACGCGAACCCCGAGCAGTTCGTCACCGACCGCATCCATGAAGGCTCCGACTTCATCAAGGTCTTCCTCGACGGCGGCAGCGTGTGGGGCCAGCCGACACCCACACCCACCCGAAAACAGGTCCATGCCGTCGTCGCCGCGGCCCACCGGCGCGGACTGATGGTGATCGCACACGCGACCGAACACGACTACGCTGCCCTCGCGATCGCTGCCGGCGTTGACGGCCTCGCCCACACCATTCTCACGCCGATCGACGACGATCTGATTGCCGATATCGTCGAAGGCGGTGCGTTCGTCACAGCGACACTGTCGAGCTTCGACGGTGGCCTGGGCGCTCGGGACCTCTACCGCGACCCGCGCGTCCGGCCGTACCTGTCCGAGACCCAGACCACCGCCCTCACAACCAGTGGCGAGGACCCGGACCTTTACCATCGCGGGTCGCTGAACGTGCGCAGGCTCCACGCCGCCGGAGTGCCCATCTTCGCTGGTGCGGATTCCGGCGTGGGAGCCGAGACCGAGGGCGCCCACGGCGCGACCATGATGGCGGAACTCAGCCATCTTGTCGCGGCGGGCCTCACGCCGACAGAAGTGCTGACCGCGGCCACCGCTGCGCCCGCACAGCGCTACCAGCTCGCCGATCGTGGGCGAATCGTCACCGACATGCGCGCCGATCTCGTTCTGGTCAACGGGGATCCAACGGTCGGCGTCACCGCCATCCGTGACATCGCGACGATTTGGAAAAACGGCTATGTCATCGACCGCACGCCGAACTGACGATCAGCCGAAACGCCCCGAACCGACTGCCGGCCAGAGGCAAGCCCGGGCCCATGGCCTCGCGTGCAATGAACGGGCCGACCGTCGTGTCCGCGGCTTTCCTCAGACCGGCCGCGGTCGCAGGAAACTGCTCGCTGGCGCTCACCAGCTCGACGCATCGGTGATTGAGGGCGCGTCCGGAACTCACTGGCGCGAACACCGATGACAGCACGCCCACGGCCGGGTCCGCCGGGTCGCCGAACGCACGATGGCCTGGCTGCTGTCATTCCGGCGACTCGGGCTGCGCTACCAACGCTCCCACGCTAGTGTCAACGCTTTGCTGAAGGCGGCGTGCGCGTTGGTCTGCCTGCGCCGCCTGCCCTGAACGACCGCCTGGGTGGTCAGGACCGCGCCGTCGAACTCGCCCCGGCCAACGGGGTCCAGGCCAGCCGCGCCAGCGCCCGGTCAGCCGCAGCGAGGTCAAAATGGTGCGGGTCGAACCGGTCCGAGCCCCACCACTCGACCCGCTCATCGTGCTCAGCATGCCGGGGATCGGCCAGTGCGTCGACGAACTCCGGATAGCCGAACACCCCGCCCACATCCTCGGGCGGACACGCACCCTCACCAGCGACGCAACGCGGGTAACGCACGCCGGGCCCGGGGGTCGCGACCGCGTCGACAACCAGCACGTGGTGCCAGTTGTCTCCGAAGTCATAGACATAGCCCGCGTTCTGTCCGGCGGCCAACACCCCGAACAGCTTCGTCACGGCCTCGTCGAGCACGTCGCTGTCCCAGTCCGGATCGGGCATCCCGTAACGGAGACCATCGATCTCGAACTCGTGCAAGTGCGCGTTCTCCCACCCCATCGCCTCCTGCACGACCTCGTGCAGGAGCCCAAGACTCGCCTCGCCCGGAACCTCGACCACCCGCCGCACCAGCGGCTCGACATCGACCAGCACGATCTCAATCCGGAAGATCTTCATCGTCGCCGTCACCCGAGACCTTGCCATACCCCAATGCTCCCACCACCCCTCCCACCGCCCGCAAACCCGCACCCAGAATTCTGCAACGAACTCTTATCAGGTCATCCCCACCTGGCCGGCGCACTCAGGATGTCCCCGAGTCGGCGCAGGGCCTGTAACAGTAGCGGTGTTTTCGGCCCGACACGCCGGGCTGATGTCCGGTGGGATGGGCACTGTGAGTGATGACATCTGGCGTTGTGAGCGCTGAGAAGAAGATCAAGGAG
>NZ_KB905380.1 GCF_000379465.1 Sciscionella marina DSM 45152 | reverse complement strand
CAGATGCGGTGGAAACACTAAACGCGAACAAAACGTAACAAGCTCTGCCCGCAACCACTATACGATTCTGAACCAACAACCCCCCAAGACCTGCAGGTCTTGAGACAGGGTCGAAAACAAAAAAATGGTTCACGACTGTTTCGGTGGTGATAGCGGTGCGGGAAACGCCCGGCCCCATTCCGAACCCGGAAGCTAAGCCCACCAGCGCCAATGGTACTGCACCCGCCAGGGTGTGGGAGAGTAGGACACCGCCGAACACAACTTCTTCAGGGCCTGTGGCGATTTCCGCCACAGGCCCTGAAGCATGTCCGGACACCGATGCGTTCCCCGGTTCGCCGTGCGGTCACAGCGGCGGGCACACTGGACTTTGCAGATTTACCGGTGCTTGGTGCACCGACGAGGAGGAACGAACCCATGTCCGAAGACAATGCAGGTTCGCGCGGCAAGGACCGGCGCGGCGATGGTGGCGACCGCCCGAGGCGTCAAGGGCAGGGATTCAAGGGCGCGCGCTCCGGTGGCCCACGCGGTCAGGGCCAGGGAGGCCAGGGCCCACGTAGCCACGGCCAGCGTGGCCAGGGCTCGCGCGATCAGGGCTCGCGCAGTCAGGGGAATGGCGGGGACAGGTCCCGCCAGCAGGGTGGCGACCGGCGCGGTGGCTACGGGAACCGGCGTGATGACACACGTGGCGGTCCCCGTGGAGGTGGCGAACGACGGTTCGATGACAAGCGCGGCCGGGATGGCGGTTCTTCGGGAGCCAAGCCGTTCCGTTCCTCAGGCGACAAGCCTTACCGTTCCTCCGGGGACAAACCGTTCCGCGACAAGCCGTACCGCGCTACGGGCGACAAGCCCTCTCGGGACAAGCCGTTCCGGGACAAACCGAACGGCGGTAAACCGCAGCGGGACAGGCCCTTCGATGACCGTGGAGCGGCGAAGCGCGAAGGAACCGGCAATGACCGGTTCGCGGGCAAGCCACACCGGGATCGCGCGGGCGGCAACAAGCAACACGGCGGCCGTCCGGCTCGGGACCGGGCACCGCAGGGGCGTCGTTTCGACAAGCCGCATGTGGCCAACCAGAAGGCCGAGGGAGAACGCAAGCAGGTACCGGAACCCCCGTTGCCGGAGGGAATCAAGGCGCAGTCGCTGGACAGTGCGGCGCGCAAGGATCTGCTCGGCTTGCCGAAGGACCTCGCGGACAAGATCGGCAAGCACCTCGTCGCGGCAGGTGGGCTCGTCGACGAGAATCCGGAACAGGCGCTCGCGCACGCGCGTTACGCCCGCTCCAGGGCGAGCCGTCTCGCCGTGGTCCGGGAAGCGGCCGGGCTCGCCGCCTACCACGCGGGCGAATGGGCGGAGGCGATCGCGGAGCTGCGTGCCTACCGCCGGATGACGCACGGGAACATGCACCTGGCGGTGATGGCCGACTGTGAACGGGCGCTGGGCCGCCCACAGCGGGCACTCGACATGGCCCGCGAGGCACGCGGTAGTCAGCTCGACAAGGCCGAGGCGGTGGAACTGCGCATCGTCGCCGCCGGGGCGCGCCGTGATCTCGGTCAGCTCGATGCGGCCGTGGTGGATCTGCAGGGCCACGACCTCGACCCGAAACGACGGGAACCGTGGAGCGCGCGGCTGTTCTACGCCTACGCCGACAATCTGCTCGCGTCCGGGCGCCAGTCCGAGGCGGTGACCTGGTTCCTGCACGCGGCCGAAGCGGACACCGAGGACCTCACCGACGCCCCGGAGCGCGCGTTCGAGGTCTCCGAGGCACTGCGTTCCCCGGATCGTGGACAGGGCTCGTGATCCTCGACCGGTACGACGCACTGCTGCTCGACCTGGACGGCACGGTCTACCGCGGCACCGAGGCGGTGGACGGTGCGCAGGATGCGGTGCGCGCGGCCGCGGAACACGGCGTCGCGGTGCGGTTCGTGACGAACAATGCCTCCCGGGCCCCGGAAACGGTGGCCACGAGCCTGCGCGCACTCGGCGTCGCGGCGACTGCCGCGGAGGTCGACACCAGCGCGCAGGCGGCGGCCGCGGTGGTCGCGGACCAGGTCGAACCGGGTTCCGCGGTACTCGTCGTGGGCAGCGCGGCGCTCGCGGAAGAGGTCGCCGCGCTCGGCCTGCGCCCGGTCCGGGACAACGCCGGGCCCGTCGCCGCGGTCGTACAGGGACTGAGCAAGGACATCGGCTGGCCCGACCTCGCCGAGGCCTGCATCGCCATCAACGCCGGCGCGCGCTGGGTTGCCGCGAACACGGACCCGACCCTGCCGACCGAACGCGGCCTGCTTCCCGGCAACGGCTCACTCGTCGCGGCGCTGCGTGCGGCGACCGGTGCGGAACCGGTCGTGGCCGGCAAGCCCGAGGCCCCGCTGATGCGCGCGGCGATCGAGGCCGCGGGGGCACGTATGCCTCTGGTCGTCGGGGACCGGCTGGACACCGATATCGCGGGTGCGGTGACCGTCGGCGCCGATTCCATGCTCGTGCTCAGCGGGGTGAGCGACGCCGCCGAACTGCTCGGTGCTCCGGAGGCCAGGCGGCCGACCTATGTCGCGGCCGACCTCGCCGGGGTGTTCGGTGAACCGGACCGTCTCGCCATCGGCGAGGACCCGCGCTGGACGGTGCGGGAGTCCGGAGACGGCCTCACCGTGTCAGGGGACGGCGACCCGATCGGGCTGTTACGGACCCTGTGCGCCCTCGCATGGCGAATGCCGAGCGCACCGAAGGCACTCGAGGCACACGGAGGCCCGGCGGACGCGGCACTGCGCGCACTCGGGCTCGGCGAGCGCGACGCGATCGGCTAGCGTGGAACGGTGGACGAGAACCAGCAGGAATCCGAGGGTCCGGTCGAGGTGCTCAACGCAGCTATCGCCGGCACCGAGGGGCTCGGGGAAGTCCCCGTCGCCGACCACGTTGTCAGGTTCGAAGCCGCGCACACGGCCCTGACGGACGCGCTCGGCTCGATCGACGAGGTCTGAGGACACGTGGCGAAACGCGCTGGGGCGAAACCGGCACGGCTCGACGCGGAACTGGTTCGCCGTGGGCTCGCCCGGTCGCGGGCGCATGCGGCCGAACTGATCGAGGCCGGGCGGGTCTCCGTCCGCGGCGTGCTCGCGCACAAGCCCGCCACCGGGGTGAGCCCGGACATCTCGCTCGTCGTGGCCGAGGACGGTTCGGACGAGGACTGGGCCTCCCGGGGCGCGCACAAACTGCTCGGTGCCCTCGAGGCGTTCGAACCGCTCGGGCTCACCGTCAACGGCCGCTGCTGCCTCGACGCGGGCGCATCGACCGGCGGGTTCACCGATGTGCTGCTGCGCAGGGGCGCGCGCACGGTGGTGGCCGCGGATGTCGGGCGCGGACTCCTGATCTGGCGGCTGCGCACGGACGAGCGGGTCGAGGTGCTCGAACGGACCAATGTGCGCGCGCTGACCACCGAACAGATCGGGGGCGAGGTCGATCTGATCGTGGCCGATCTTTCGTTCATCTCGCTCGGTCTCGTACTCCCCGCCCTCGCGTCCTGTCTTGCGGCGGAGGCCGATCTGGTGCCGATGGTCAAACCGCAATTCGAGGTCGGCAAGCAGCGAGTGGGTGCCGGCGGCGTGGTCCGGGACCCTGCGCTGCATGCCGAAGCCGTGCGCACGGTGATCGGGGAGGCCGCCACGCTCGGTCTCACCCCGCGCGGCGTCGTGGCCAGCCCGCTGCCCGGCCCGTCCGGCAATGTCGAATACTTCGTATGGTTGCGACGTGGACCGGCCCCCGATCCCGAGCTCGTGGCGCGCATGGTGGACGATGCCGTCGCTGCCGGACCGGCACGATAGATTCCGCTCGGCTGGGATGACGAGGAGGAGCGGTGACTGAACGCGAGGTGCTGTTCGTCGCCCATACCGGTCGCGCGTCGAACCGCCGCACCGCGGCCCGGGTCGCCGACTGGTTCGACCGCGGTGGCGTTCGCCTGCGTACGTTGCCCGATCAGGCCGCGGATCTCGCACCGAACTGGCGGCACCCGATCATCGAGGACGGTGCCGCGGCCGCGGAGAACGTCGATCTCGTGTTCGCGCTCGGCGGGGACGGCACCATGCTGCGGGCCGCGGAACTCGCCCGCCTGGCGGGGGTTCCCGTGCTCGGGGTGAACCTCGGCCGGGTCGGATTCCTCGCCGAGGCCGATTCGGACGCCCTCGAGGAAGCGGTTCGGCTCGTGCTCGAGCGCCGCTACCAGGTCGACGAACGCGCCACCGTGGACGTGCGCGCCTCGCTGCGCGGTGAGGTGTTCGCGCGTGGCTGGGCGCTCAACGAGGCATCGGTGGAGAAGAGCAGCCGGGAACGCATTCTCGACGTGCGGATCGAGGTCGACTCCCGCCCGGTCTCGGCCTTCGGCTGCGATGGGGTGCTGTGTGCGACCCCGACCGGGTCCACGGCGTATGCCTTCTCCGCGGGCGGACCGGTGATCTGGCCCGATGTGGCAGCCATGCTCGTGGTGCCGAGCAACGCCCACGCCATGTTCGCGCGGCCGCTCGTCGTCTCCCCGTCCTCGGTGGTTTCGATCGAGGTCGATCCGGGTGGACACGATGCGGTGCTGTGCTGCGATGGCCGACGCAGCGTCGAACTGCCCGCCGGTGCTCGGGTCGACATCGTCGAGGGATCCGCACCGGTGCGGCTCGTCCGGCTCCGCGAGGGCCCCTTCACCGATCGGCTCGTCCGGAAGTTCGGGCTCCCCGTGCAGGGCTGGCGTGGGGCGGGCGCCGAATGAGGAAGCGGAAGCGCCCCGCGAGACACCTTTCCGCCCTGTTCTGCTGTGCCCTCACCGCTGTCCTCGTGCTGACCGCGTGCTCCGCGGGGCAGCAGGGCGGATCGGAGCGGGGACCGGTGAAATCACCCGGCGCCGGGGCACCCGCAGGCACCAACGGCGCGACACCGCCCGCGCTCGACTGGCGCCCGTGCGGCGGCGGATTCCGGTGTGCCGAGGCAGCCGTGCCGCTCGACTATCGGGCACCGCACGGCAAACGGATCACCCTGCCGCTTGTCATGCAGCCCGCCGAGGACCGTTCACATGTCACCGGTCCGTTGTTCATCAACTACGGCGGACCGGGCACTCCCGGTGCGGGCATGCTGCGTAAGCAGGGGCCGAAGTATCCGGAACAGCTGCGCAGGCACTTCGACCTGATTGCCTTCGATCCACGGGGGACCGGGCCCAACACCCCGCACTGTGCGCCGGGCGCACAGGCTCCCCAAGGACCGCCCGGTTCCGGCCGGTTCTGGGCGACGGCGGCCTCGACCGGCCATGCCTGCGCCAAGGATCCGCTGCTCGATCACGCCTCCAGCGCGAACACCGCGCGCGATATGGACCTGATCCGTCAAGCGGCCCGGGCCGAGCAGATCAGCTACCTCGGCTACTCGTACGGCACCTACCTCGGTGCGGTCTACGCGAACATGTTTCCCTCCCATGTGCGTGCGATGACCTTCGACGGGACACTCGACCTCGTCGCGAACTCCACCGGCAGGCCGGGCACCCGTGACGAACCGGTGGATGTCCGCGCCGGTGTGGCCGACGCCCAGCGTGCCCAGCTCGACCAGTTCCTCGCGGCCTGCGCCAAGGCGGCCGGGGCATGCCCGTTCGCCGCGGGCGGCGATCCGAAGCGCAAATGGGCCGAGCTGGTCGCGACCCTCGGCCGGGACGGGCAGGGCGCGGGGCTGTTCGAACGAATTTTCAGCGATCTCGAGACGGGTGCACCCATGTGGACCTACCTCGCCAAGATGCTGGAGCGTACCTACCGATCCGTCCGGCCGGGAGAAACCGACGAACAGCACACGGCACCGGTGCGTGATCCGTACGTACCGAGCCATTCGACCGGATTCCTCGCCGTGCAGTGCGTCGACAGCGACATCCCCCAGCGGAAGTCACGTTATCCGGAACTGGCCCGTCGCGCGGCCGCTCACGATCCGGCCTTCGGCGCCTCGGCCGTGTACGACATGGCCCAGTGTGTCGGCTGGCCGGGAAAAGACGAAGACCGTTACCAGGGCCCATGGAACGCGCACCTCGCCGCGCCGGTGTTGATCATCAACAACCGCTACGATCCCGCGACCCCCTTGCCGAACGCCGAATCCACGGCCGGGGAACTCGCCCGCGCGCGTGTCCTCGTCATCGACGGTGCCGGGCACACCTCGCTCAACGTGCACAGCGCCTGTGCCTCGAACGCGATGGCCGCCTATTTCACCGGTCTGAAACCATCACCCACCGGCACCACCTGCCCTCCTGACTATCGCCCGTTCTCCTGACGAGTCTATCGAACATATTTTCGACTCACCAGGGTGAAGGGGCTTGCCAACACCCCTGTGATCGAAGGTATGTTCGATCCCGTGTTGACGGAGATGCTGATTTCCGGTCTCGGCGTGATCGACGAGGCCGCGATCGAGCCGCACCCGGGATTCACCGTGGTCACCGGGGAGACCGGTGCGGGCAAGACCATGGTGGTCAGCGGGCTGCACCTGCTCTCCGGTGGGCGCGCCGACGCGGCGAAGGTGCGGACGGGTGCGCCCAAGGCTGTCGTCGAGGGCCGGTTCGGAGTTCCTCCAGGCTCCGCGGCCCTCGACGTGGCGACCGACGCGGGGGCGGACGCCGATGACGACGGCTCGCTCATCGCGCTGCGCACAGTGGCCGCGGACGGACGCTCCCGTGCTCATCTGGGCGGGCGATCGGCGCCGGTCGGGGTTCTCTCCGAACTCACCGATTCACTCATCGCCGTGCACGGCCAGAACGATCAGCTCCGGCTGCTGCGGTCGACGCAGCAGCGGACCATGCTCGACCGGTTCGCGGGTTCCCCGGTGGCCGTGCCGCTCGAGCGATACCGGACACGGCGCGCGGAATGGCTCGCCGTGTGTGCCGAGCTCACCGAACGAACCGAGCGCGCGCGCGAGCTGGCGCGGGAGGCGGACCTGCTCCGGCACGGCCTCGAAGAGATCGGCGCGGTCGATCCGCAGCCGGGCGAGGACGCCGAACTGGTCGCGATGGCGCGCAGGCTCGCGGACGTCGAGCAGCTCAGGGAGGCCTCCATGCGGGCGCACGACGCGCTCGCCGGGGCCCAGGACGGAGACCCGGACGCGCCGGGCGCGCTCGGCCTCGTCGATCTCGCGCGCAAGGTACTGAGCTCGTCCGAGGACGACGCGCTGCGTCAACTGACCCCGCGCCTGGACGAGGCGGCGACCCTGCTCGCCGACGTGACCGGGGAGCTCGGCGGCTACCAGGACGGACTCGAGGCGGACCCGGAACGACTGCAGCAGATCCTGGCCCGCCAGGCCGAACTCAAGGCGCTCACCAAGAAGTACGCCGCGGACATCGACGGCGTGCTGGAGTGGGCCGAGGGTGCCCGGGAGCGGCTGGCCGGTGCCGACACCTCCGATGAGGCGATCGCCGAGCTGGTCGCGCGCCGGGATGCCCTGGCCGCCGAGCTCGCCGAGGTCGCGACGGAACTGAGCGCGGCGCGGGCGACGGCGGCGAACGGGCTCGCGAAGGAGGCGACCGCCGAACTGGCCGCGCTGGCGATGCCGGATGCCGAACTGCATGTCGCGGTGAGCGCGCACGAGGTGCCGAACGGTGCCGAGCACGCGCTGCGGGTCGGCAAGCGGACCGTCAGCGCCGGTCCGGACGGTATCGACGACGTGGACATCCGATTGCGCCCGCATCCCGGCTCGGATCCGCTACCGATCGGCAAAGGTGCCTCCGGTGGGGAGCTCTCCCGGGTGATGCTCGCCCTCGAGGTGGTGCTCGCGCACGCGAACCCGGTGCCCACACTGGTCTTCGACGAGGTGGACGCCGGAGTGGGTGGCAAGGCGGCGGTCGAGGTCGGCAGGCGGCTGGCCACACTCGCGGCGACCCACCAGGTCATCGTGGTGACGCATCTCCCGCAAGTGGCGGCATTCGCCGACAAACACCTGGTCGTTGACAAGAACTCGAACGGCGGGGTGACGCGCAGCGGTATTCGTCAGCTCGCCGATGAGCAGCGGGTCGTCGAACTGTCCCGGATGCTCGCCGGGATGGACTCCACCGATACCGGTCGGGCACACGCGGAGGAACTGCTCGAGCTGGCGCGCGCGGCAAAGAGCGGCACGGAGGCGGCCGGTGGCGACCGGGCGCAGCGATCGCGCAAGCGCCCGGCGGCCACCTGTGTGGGCGCACCGTCCGGTGGTAAGTCCGCTTCGGAAGGAAAGAACTCGAACGGCAAAGGTAAGCCTCGCCAGAAGTCCCAGCCGAAAAATGCGAAGGAGAAGATGCCGATGTGATCCACGCTGATCGACAACCGAATAATGCGCAGTGCGGTCACGGGGAGGCAGGGGAGGAACGCCTGAACTGGGGAGAGTCCATCGCCATGCGGAACTAATTGAGCCGGTGATGCGGCTCGCGACGTGAAGTATTCGTCAGCATGCGTTCGGCGTGGCAACGTCATTATCACGTGCACATTTGTCACCATCAGCCACATGAAGCTCTCGTCCATGCTCACGCGTCCGAACCAGACACTGCCCGGTATCGCGGGCGTGGCGCGGGTCGACCGGCGTACCGGTGACCTGCTGCGGCGCGTCAGTGCGGGCGACATCGTGGTCCTCGATCAGCTCGACCTGGACCGGCGCACCGCGGACGCACTGGTCAACGCCGAAGTGGCGGGTGTGGTCAATGCCTCTCCGTCGACCTCGGGCCGGTTTCCGAATCTCGGGCCGGAGGTGCTGGTCGCCGCAGGGATCCCGCTCATCGACAATGCGGGCGGTGAGGTGCTGCACGCGGTCAAGGACGGCATGAAGCTGCGCCTGCACGAGGGCGTCGTCTACCAGGGGGAACGTGAGCTCGCGAGCGGGGTGGAACAGACCTCCGAGTCGGTCGCGGACCAGATGATCGAGGCGAAGGCCGGAATGTCGGCCCAGCTCGAGGCCTTTTCCGCGAACACGATCGAATTCCTCCGTAAGGAGCGCACGCTCATCCTCGACGGAGTCGGGGTACCCGAGCTGCACACCGGTATGCGGGATCGCGAGGTGCTCGTGGTCGGCGATGGCCGGGACGCGCCCGAGGACCTGAAGGCGCTCAAGCGCTACATCAAGGAGCACCAGCCGATCCTCGTCGGCGTGGACACCGGGGCGGACACCCTGTTCCACGCGGGGTACCGGCCGAGCGTGATCGTGGGTGACCCGCAGGGGATCGGCACCGAGACCCTCAAGAGCGGGGCCGAGGTGGTCGTGCCCGCACAGGCCGATGGCTACGCGCCCGGGCTCGAACGGATCCAGGATCTCGGTATCGGCGCGGTCACCTTCCCCGCCTCGGGTAACCCGGAGGACCTCGCACTGCTGCTGGCCGAGGCCGGGGACGCGAGTCTCGTGGTCACCGCGGGATTCCAGGCGACCCTGCGGGAGTTCCTCGACCGGGGCCGCTCGGGCTCCAACCCGTCGACCTTCCTGACCAAGCTCAAGCTCGGCAGCAAGGTCGTGGATGCGAAGGCCGTGGCCACGCTGCACCGCAGTAGGGTCTCCACCGGCGCGATCGTGCTGTTGATCATCGCGGCCCTCGCAGTACTGCTCGCCGCCTTGCTGCTCTCGGATGTCGGCAAGGTCTATCTGAACTACGTCGGCGACGCCTGGAATTCCCTCGTCGCCTGGGTCAAGGGGCTCTTCACGTGATTTCCCTCCGCTACCACGTCATCTCCATCGCGGCGGTGTTCCTCGCGCTCGCGCTCGGGGTGGTGCTCGGCTCGACGACCTTGTCGAACACGCTCCTGTCCGGGTTGTCCAACCAGAAAGACGATCTGTCGGCGCGGCTGTCCGACGAGCAGGCGCAGAACAACGTGCTGCGGGCGAAGCTGGACCGCGCGGACAAGTTCGCGGCCGGGGTCGGCCCGACCGCGGTCAAGGGTGTGCTGGACCGGCGCACCGTCGCCGTCGTGAGCACCCCGGACGCGAGCCAGCGGGCCAAGGACGCCATCGGCGGCCTGGTGAAGAACGCGGGCGGCTCGGTGACCGCCCAGCTGCAGCTCACCAAGGACTTCTCCGATCCGGGCAAGTCCGACCAGCTGCGTGACCTCGTGACCCGCGTGATCCCCTCCGGCGCACAGCTGCCGACGGCCTCCGACCCGGGCACCTTGTCCGGTGGCCTGCTCGGTTCGCTGCTGTTGCTCGGCAAGAACAACCAGCCGCAGGCCAACCCGCAGGAAACCTCGGCGGCGATCTCGGCGCTCAGCGATGGGGGGTTCGTCCGCGCCAACGGTGACGTCAAGCCCGCGCAGCTGGCGATCGTGCTCACCGGGGGCGCGGAGAACGGCGACGCGGCAGGCGACCAGGCCTCGACCGTCGCACGATTCGCCGCGCAGCTCGACAAGTCGGGGGCCGGCGCCGTGCTGGGCGGTGGCGACGGTTCGGCCCAGGGCAACGGGGCCGTCGGGGTGGCCCGCGCGGACAGCGCGATCAGCTCCCAACTGTCCACAGTGGATGACACGGACCTCGCGCAGGGCCAGATCGCGACCGTCTTCGCGCTCGCCGAACAGCTCAACGGGCAGTCCGGCCAGTACGGAACCGCGGGCAACGCGAAGGCCCCACTCCCGGGCAACGCGCAGGGCTGAGCCGAACACGCAGGGCTGAGCCGAACACAGAGCGCCGTCGATCAAGAGAGCGCCGCCGAACAGAAGAGTGGCACCCCTCTCTATCGGCGGTTCCCGATCGACCGCCGAGCCGAACGCGTAGCCGACGCACCGGGGCGCGGCTCGTGTCGGTTCTCCGCGCGAGTGGTGTTAGGCTGGAGTCCCGTGAACGGCTGGGCCGCACGAACAGCGGATTCGGTGATCTACCGGCGCCGCGAGTGGCTAGGCGTTCGCCTCGGTGGCAGCACGCGGACCGAGTACCGAGCCAGCACTCACGTCACGGGGAGCCCACAAGGTGGCATCGACTCGCCAGACCAAGCACATCTTCGTCACCGGGGGCGTCGCCTCGTCGCTGGGTAAGGGACTGACGGCGTCCAGCCTCGGTCAATTGCTCACCGCACGCGGGCTCCGGGTGACCATGCAGAAGCTGGATCCCTACCTCAATGTGGATCCGGGAACGATGAACCCGTTCCAGCACGGCGAGGTGTTCGTCACCGAGGACGGCGCGGAGACCGACCTCGACATCGGGCACTACGAGCGTTTCCTCGACCGGAACCTGAACGGCACGGCCAATGTCACGACCGGCCAGGTGTACTCGGATGTGATCGCCAAGGAGCGCCGCGGCGAGTACCTCGGTGACACGGTCCAGGTGATCCCGCACATCACCGACGAGATCAAGCGCCGGATCTTCGCGATGTCCTCGGCGGACGAGGACGGGATCGTTCCGGATGTGGTGATCACCGAGGTCGGCGGAACGGTCGGGGACATCGAATCGCAGCCCTTCCTCGAGGCGATCCGTCAGGTTCGCCACGACGTCGGCCGGGACGACTGCTTCTTTCTGCACGTCTCGCTCGTGCCGTTCCTCGCGCCGTCCGGGGAGCTGAAGACGAAACCGACGCAGCATTCGGTCGCCGCGCTGCGGAACATCGGTATCCAGCCCGACGCGCTCGTGTGCCGCGCGGACCGGGAACTGCCCGAATCGCTGAAGAACAAAATGGCGCTGATGTGCGATGTGGACACCGAAGCGGTGATCGCCTGCCCGGACGCGCCGTCGATCTACGACATCCCGAAGGTCATCCACGCCGAGGGGCTCGACGCCTACGTGGTGCGCAGGCTCGATCTGCCCTTCCGCGATGTGGAGTGGACCGTGTGGGGCGGACTGCTCGACCGGGTGCACCACCCCGAGGAAACCGTCCGGATCGGGCTCGTCGGGAAGTACGTGGACCTGCCGGATGCCTACCTCTCGGTCACCGAGGCCCTGCGCGCGGGCGGGTTCGGGAACCGCGCGAAGGTGCAGATCGTCTGGGTGCCCTCCGATGAGTGCGCGACGGATTCCTCCGCGGGCAAGGCGCTGGCCGATCTCGACGGCGTGATCGTCCCCGGGGGCTTCGGTATCCGCGGTATCGAAGGAAAACTCGGCGCCGTCCGCTATGCCCGCACCCGCAAGATCCCGGTGCTCGGGCTCTGCCTCGGGTTGCAGTGCATGGTGATCGAGGTCGCCCGTGCGCTCGCCGGGCTGGACAAGGCGAACTCGGCGGAGTTCGGCGAGGACACCCCGCATCCGGTGATCTCCACGATGGCCGATCAGCAGGATGTGGTCGCAGGTGTCCGCGATATGGGCGGCACCATGCGTCTCGGCGCCTACCCCGCGAAACTGGCCGAGGGCTCGGTGGTCGCGCGGGCCTATGGATCCGGGGAGGTCTCCGAGCGGCACCGGCACCGTTACGAGGTGAACAACGCCTACCGGGACCGGCTCGGGAAGGCCGGACTGGTGTTCTCCGGGACTTCCCCGGACGACAATCTCGTGGAATTCGTCGAGCTCCCGGTCGAAGAGCACCCGTTCTTCGTTGGCACGCAAGCACATCCGGAACTGAAGAGCAGGCCGACCCGCCCGCACCCGCTGTTCGCCGCGTTCGTCAAGGCAGCGCTCGACTACCGGGCAGCCGAGCGGCTTCCGGTGGATCTCGGCGATGTGGAGCAGCCGGCGGAATCGGTGCCCTCGGCATGAACCACGTCTTCGAGACGGTTTCCTCGGAACCGGTCTACCGGGGCAACATCTTCGCCCTGCGCGCCGATGAGGTCGTGATGCCCGGTGGGCGCACCGCGCGCCGCGAGGTCGTCGAGCACTACGGCGCGGCGGTGATCGTCGCCCTCGACGAGGACGGTGCGGTGGTGCTGATCCACCAGTACCGGCACGCGGTCGGCAAACGGTTGTGGGAACTGCCCGCCGGACTGCTCGATGTGCCCGGTGAGTCGCCGGTGCAGACCGCGCGGCGGGAACTGGTCGAGGAGGTCGGGCTCGCCGCGCGGGAATGGCGCACACTCGTGGATGTCGCGGCGAGTCCCGGAATGACCGACGAGGTGGCCCGGGTGTTCCTGGCCACCGGACTGTCCGAAGTGGACCGTCCGGAGCCGAGCGAGGAAGAGGCCGATCTCCGGATCCATCGGGTTCCGCTGGACGAAGCGCTGCGCATGGCGATGGCCGGGCAGATCATCAACGGCTCGGCGGTGAGCGGACTGTTCGCCGCCCGCGCGGTACTCGATGGCACGCTGCCCGCGCGGGACGCGGAGGCGGAATTCCCCGATCGCCCCACCAGGTTCGCCGCGGGACGGAAGCACTGAGCCGCCGCGCCGCTCAGTCGCGCAGCGGGCGGCCCTCCCCGTCCAGGCCGCCGTTCACGATCAGCACGATCCCGTCGATGAACGACCACAGGGCACCGACGCCGAAGGTGAAGATCGTGACGAGCAGCTGGGCGACCGCGATTCCGGTGTTGCCCGCGTAGAACCGGCCGATACCGAAGGGCAGCACGATGTTCAGCACCCCGGCGGCGACCTTCGACTTCGGGGAGAACTGGTACTGCGGCATCGGTGGTGGTGCGTAGAGCCCGGCGACCGGAACGGAGCCGGGAACGACACCGGGCGGCGGTGCCTGCGGCAGCGGCGGGCGCAGGAACGAGGGACGTGGTTCGGGCAGATCCTCGAACAGCGTGGTGAGATCGCCCCGGACGACGGCGGCGCCCGCCGTCGCGGTGCGCTCCCCGTATTCCTCGGCCGTGATCCGGCCGGCCTCGAAGTGCTCCCCGAGCACCGAGATGGATTCCTCCCGCTCCCGGGTCCCGATGCGCTGTGCGTCGTGCGCGGAGTCCGCCATGCCCGGGACCGTAGCACCACGAGATGCCGCGCGGATTGCGTTAATCTCGGTTGTCATGGTGGCGGTCGATGCTGTCGTGCGTTCCTACCTCGATCACCTCGGGGTGGAACGAGGGTCCTCGACGAACACGCTTCGCTCGTACCGCCGCGATCTCGACCGGTACACCACCTTCCTGGGGGAGCAGGGGATCTCCGCCCTCGATGAGGTCACCGAGGATCAGGTGAGCGGATTTCTCGTCCGGTTACGGGAGGGCACCCCGGAACAGCCACCCTTGGCCGCGTCCTCGGCCGCGCGCGCGGTCGTCGCGGTGCGCGGGCTGCACCGGTTCGCCTTTCTGGACGGGCTCTGCGAGCGGGACGCCGCCCGCGAGGTGCGCCCACCGGCCCCGCCGCGCAAACTGCCGAAGGCGCTCCCGGTGGACGATGTGCTTCGGCTGCTGGATCTGCCCGGGGACGAACCGGTGGTGTTGCGCGACCGGGCGCTGCTCGAGGTGCTGTACTCCACGGGGGCGCGCATCTCCGAGGCCGTCGGCTGCGATATCGACGACGTACACGGTTCCGAACGGACGATCCTGTTGCGCGGCAAGGGAGGCAAGGACCGGATCGTGCCGATCGGGATGCCCGCCCTGGAAGCGATGGACGCCTATCTCGTGCGGGCGCGTCCCGGCTTCGCCGCGAAGGGAAGGGGCACCGGTGCGGTGTTCCTCAACCAGCGGGGCGGGCGCCTTTCCCGGCAGTCGGCCTGGCAGGTGTTGCGCACCGCGGCCGAGCGCGCCGGGATCCGGGTCCCCGTTTCGCCGCACACCCTCCGGCATTCCTTCGCCACGCATCTGCTCGAGGGCGGCGCGGATGTACGGGTGGTGCAGGAACTGCTCGGACACGCCTCGGTGACCACCACTCAGGTGTACACCTTGCTCACGGTGAACGTGCTCCGCGAGGTGTATGCCACGGCGCACCCGAGGGCCCGTGGCAGATAGGCTGCGGGGAACAAGGACGACAAGGAGCCAGGTCACCATGTCGACAGCGCAGGACGAGCCGGACGAGGACCCCCGGGAGGAATCGGCACTCGGGCCGACGGGGCGCCCGAGGCGGGTGATACCGGAGCCCCCCTTGCTCGACGGCCATGGTCCCGCGCGCGTGCTCGCGATGTGCAATCAGAAAGGCGGGGTGGGCAAGACCACCTCGACGATCAACCTCGGCGCCGCGCTCACCGAGTTCGGTCGCCGGGTGCTGCTGGTGGACTTCGACCCACAGGGCGCCCTCTCGGTCGGACTAGGTGTCGCTCCGCATCAGCTGGATCACACCGTGTACAACGTGATCATGGACAAGGGCACCCAGGTGAGCGACGTGGTTCTGCGGACCAGCGTCGAGGACATGGACCTGCTGCCGAGCAACATCGACCTGTCCGCGGCGGAGGTGCAGCTGGTCGCCGAGGTCGGCCGGGAACACACCTTGCTGCGGGTGCTCGGTCCGGTACTCAACCACTACGACTACATTCTCGTGGACTGTCAGCCCTCGCTCGGCCTGCTCACGGTGAACGCGCTCACCGCGGCCGACGGGGTGGTGATCCCGCTCGAGTGCGAGTTCTTCAGCTTGCGCGGGGTCGCCCTACTCATCGACACGATCGAGAAAGTGCAGGAAAGGCTGAACCCGAAACTGCAGATCACGGGCATCCTCGCGACGATGTTCGACCCGCGCACCGTGCATTCCCGCGAGGTGATGGCGCGCGTCGTCGAGGCCTTCGGGGACACCGTGTTCGACACCGTGATCAATCGAACCGTCCGGTTCCCGGAGACCACGGTCGCCGGTGAGCCCATCACCACCTGGTCGCCGCGCTCGGCCGGTGCGAAGGCCTACCGCGCACTGGCGAGGGAGGTGATCTCCCGATGACCGGACGACGTGCCGCCCTGCCAGGGGCCGCCGAGCTGTTCCGTTCCACCCACGCCTCGCGGCAGAACGCCGAACGCGCCACCGCGCCCGCTCCCGAACCGAGCGAAAAAAAGACCACCGGACGCGAACGGCACTCCGCCAAAATCACCGTGTACATCTCCGACGACGAGCTGCTCGCCCTCGAACAGGCGCGGCTGGCCCTGCGTGCCACCCACCGGCTCGCCGTCGACCGGGGCCGTATCGTGCGTGAGGCGGTCGCCGTGATGCTCGAGGACTTCGATGCCCGCGGAACCGAGTCCGTGCTGGTGCGCAGGCTCGGCGGAGAAACCGGGTCACCGTGAGCGAGCTTGCGAGCGAGCCGGGGCCACCGCGGCGCGCCTGTGAGGGGCGACCGTGACGGACACCGCGTTCGCGCGGGGCGATGAGCCGTCCGCCGAGGCCGAACAGGTACCGAAGTTCCAGGTGAGCCTGGACAACTTCACGGGCCCGTTCGACCTGTTGCTTCAGCTGATCTCGCAGCATCAACTGGACGTGACCGAGGTGGCCTTGCACCGGGTCACCGACGACTTCATCGCACACATCCGTGGGCTCGGGGATGCCTGGAACCTGGACGAGACCACGGAGTTCCTGGTGATCGCGGCGACCCTGCTCGACCTCAAGGCCGCGCGGCTGCTGCCTGCGGGTGATGTGGAGGACGAGGAGGACCTCGCGCTGCTCGAGGCGCGGGACCTGCTGTTCGCGCGGCTGCTGCAGTACCGGGCGTACAAGCAGGTCGCGGCGCTGTTCGCGGAACTGGAGGCGGGCGCGCTGCGTCGTTATCCTCGCTCCGTGGCGCTCGAACAGCGCTACACCGAGCTGCTGCCCGAGGTGATGATCGGGGTGAGCCCGGAACGGTTCGCCGAGATCGCGGCCTCGGTGTTCCGGCCGAAACCGCCGCCCCAGGTCTCGATCGAGCACCTGCACATGGCGAAGGTCTCGGTGCGCGAACACGCGGCCATCCTGCGCGGCAGGCTCGCCGAGCGGGGTAGTGCCACCTTCGGCCAGCTGATCGCGGACTGTGCGCACACCTACGAGGTCGTGGCCCGTTTTCTCGCCTTGCTCGAGCTGTACCGCGAGGCGAGTATCGGGCTCGAGCAGGAGGACCCGCTCGGGGAACTGAACGTGCGCTGGACGGCCAGCTCGCTCGAGGAGGCCGAGGCGGCAGCCCAGCGAAGCGGCGATGAGGAAGAGGAGTACGGGTGACGGAGCCAGAGGGCACAGCGGCCGTGAGCGAGCCCGCGGTCGAGGAGACCGCGGAGCCGGTGACGGAGCCTGGGACCGCGCCGGAGAACGCGGCCGCACCGGAAACCGAGCCCGCGGCTGCCCCCGAACCCGAAGACAGCATCGAGGAACCGGAACCCGGTGACCTCGACGAGGACGCGAAGCTCGAAGCCGCCTGCGAGGCGCTGCTGCTCGTGGTGGACACCCCGATCCACGAGGAGACGCTCGCCCAGACCCTCGGGCAGTCCGCCGACCGGGTGCTGGAGACCCTGGAACGCCTCCGGGACCGCTACACCGCCGCCGAATCGGGCATCGATCTGCGCCGGGTCGGCGACGGCTGGCGTTACTACACCCGCGATGTGTACGCCCCGTACGTGGAGCGGCTGCTGCTCGAGGGACAGCGCGCCAAGCTCACCCGTGCCGCGCTCGAGACTCTGGCCGTCATCGCCTATCGGCAGCCGGTGACCAGGGCCAGGGTCGCGGCCGTGCGCGGGGTGAACGTGGACGGTGTGATCCGCACCCTGATCGCCCGCGGCCTGATCGAGGAGGTCGGCACGGACGGCGATACGAACGCCACCCTGTACCGCACCACCGAGCTGTTCCTGGAACGCATCGGACTGGCCGGCCTGGAGGATCTGCCTCCCATCGCCCCCTTGCTTCCCGAAGTGGACTCCATCGATGACCTCGACTGAACCCGAGGGGATGCGCCTGCAGAAGGTGCTCTCCCGTGCCGGTATCGCCTCCCGCCGCGCCGCCGAGGAGATGATCGCCGACGGGCGGGTCTCCGTGAACGGGGAGCTCGTCACCGAGATGGGCAAGCGCGTCGACCCGGAGACCGCCGTGGTGCGCGTGGACGGCAGGCGGGTCGCCGTGCGTGAGGACCTCGAATACCTCGCGCTGAACAAGCCGCGTGGCATGCACACCACGATGTCCGATGAGCAAGGCCGCCCCTGCGTCGGTGACCTGGTCGCCGAACACGGGAACCGGCTGTTCCACGTCGGCCGACTGGACGCGGACACCGAGGGGCTGTTGCTGCTCACCAACGACGGCGACCTCGCGCACCGGCTGACCCATCCCTCGTTCGGTATCGCCAAGCGCTACCTCGCCGAGGTGCCCGGTCCGGTGCCCAAGGAGGTCGGCAAGCGGCTGCGCGAGGGCGTGGAACTGGACGACGGCCCCGCGGCCGTGGACGAGTACCGGCTCGTCGCCGAACATGCCGGACGGGCTCAGGTCGAGGTTGTCCTGCACGAGGGGCGTAATCGCATCGTGCGGCGGATGTTCGACACGGTCGGGCACCCGGTACAGCGCCTTGTCCGTACCGCGATCGGTTCGGTACAGCTCGGCAACCAGCGCCCGCGTACCCTGCGCCAGCTCTCCAAGGACGAGATCAGCGGTCTGTTCGCCGCGGTGGACGAATAGCGCCAGGTCTTTTTTGGCCCCGGACCGCGGTTACGGCGGCTGGACTCGAGGAGGACCTCCGCCTGCTCGGCCTCGCGCGCACGACGACCGACGACGGCGTCCGGTATTCACTGGAGAGCATCGCGGCCGAGTTCGGCGTCGATCTGGACGACTGATGGCCGCGGTCCTGCTGGCCGATGATGCCGGGGAAGGCTTGCGAGGCATGGAGGGGCGCAGCGCAAGATCGTGCTGAAGGCGCTCAGGAGACTCGAGCACAGCCCGGAGCAACCCGGTGCGCCGCTCGGTAGCCGCAATCGGGGCGATCCGACCAGCTTCCGGGAGCTCGTCGGCGGAGACCGGGATTACCGGATCGTCCGCCGGGTGGAACGAGATGGCCCGTTCGCTGTGGTCTGGGCGATCGCCGGGCGTGCCGGTGATCGGTGCCATGAGCTCGCGATGTCCCGGTTGCGGCTCCGTGGTGGCGCCATTGCCGCCGAGATAGCGAAACTGCTCGATACCGCCTGGCAGCGAGGCGAGTGACTCAGACCGTTTTCGGGGTGCGGTGGCGCAGCGTGCGCAACCAGCCCACCACCGGCTCGACCAGGCGCGCCCCCACCGGTCCGATGATCGCCATCAGCAGCACGTAGGTCGTGGCGAGCGAGGCCATCTGTTCCGGTACCGCGCCGCTGGCCAGTGCGAGCCCCGCGACCACGATGGAGAACTCGCCCCGCGCGATGAGGGCGGCGCCCGCGCGTGCCCTGCCGAGCGGCCGCACCCCGGCGCGGCGTGCGGCGAACCACCCGGTGACGATCTTGGTGATGGCGCTGATCACCGCGAGCCCGATCGCGGCCGGCAGCACGGGCGGGATCTCGGCCGGGTTGGTGTTGAGCCCGAACACGACGAAGAACAGCGCGGCGAACAGGTCGCGCAGCGGGGTAAGCATCCGGGTGGCGTTCTCGGCGGTGGACCCGGAGATGGCGATGCCGAGCAGGAACGCGCCGACCGCGGCGGAGACCTGCAGCTCGGAGGCGAGCCCGGCGACGAGCATGGCCACCCCGAGTACCCGCAGCAGGAACACCTCCGGGTCGGGGGAGTCGACGATGGCCGAGACGAACCTGCCGTAGCGCAACGCGACCACGAGCACCACGGTCACGCTGACCAGCGCGATCCCGACCGTGGTCAGCCCGCCGAGCAGGGTGGCCCCGGCGAGTACGGCGGTCAGGATCGGCAGGTACACCGCCATGGTCAGGTCCTCGAACACGAGCACCGCGAGGATGGTCGGCGTCTCCCGGTTACCGAGCCTGCCCAGGTCGGAGAGCACCTTCGCGATGATCCCGGAGGAGGAGACCACGGTGACCCCGCCCATGGCGAGCGCGGCGACCGGGCCCCAGCCGAGCAGGAACGCGATCGCGACGCCGGGGGCCGCGTTGAGCACGATGTCGATGAGCCCGGACACCCAGGACCGTTTCAGCCCGGTGACCAGTTCCGCCGCGGAGTATTCGAGCCCGAGCAGCAACAGCAGCAGGACCACGCCGATCTCGCTGGCCAGCTCGGTGAATTCGTGGATCCCGTCGAGTGGGATCACCCCGCCCTGCCCGAAGGCCAGACCGCCGAGCAGGTACAACGGGATGGGGGAGATCCCGATACGCCAGGCGAACCGGCCGAGTACCCCGAGTCCGAAGAAGATCGCGCCGAGTTCTACGAGGGAGATCGCGGTGTCGTGCATCAGCCGCGTTCGAGGATCTCGGCGGCCTTCCGCAAACCTTCGCTGGTGCCGACCACGACGAGCAGGTCACCACCGGCGAGATTGAATTCGGGACCGGGGGAGGGGTGGGCGGTTCCCGCACGCACCACCGCCACGATGGAGACACCGGTTCTGGTCCGCATCGCGGTGTCCCCGAGGGTGCGCCCGTCGAACGGGGAGTGCGGGCCGATCGGCAACTGCTTGGTGCTGATCCCGGTGACGTCCCGCTGCTGCTCGTCCAGCGCGGCGACCAGCTGGGGCGAGCCGAGCAGATTCGCCAGCGCCCCCGCCTCCTCCGGAGTGAGCGGGATCGAGGCGGTGCACGCGTCCGGATCGTCCACCTTGGAGACGATCAGGTCGAACCGGCCGTCACGGTGGTTGACCACGCCGATCCGGCGTCCGGCCTTCGAGGCGAAATCCTGCCGTGTCCCGATACCGGGAAGCGGTGTCACATCGACGTTCACCACTCCACGCTAACCCACCGCGCGGGTCATGAGACTCACCCGTTTGCCCTCACCTGTCTGCAACGTGCCGACCTGGGCGAATCCGAGCCGTTCGTGGAAGCGCAGCGAGCCGGGATTGGGCGGTTCGATGTTGACCTCGAGCGCGATCTCCCCGATCCCGGCCGCCTTCGCCTCCTCGAAGACCGCCTGGTGCAGTGCCGCGCCGATCCCGGCCCCGCGGTGGTTCTCGTCGACCACGATCCGGTCCAGGTACCAGTAGTCGCGGTAGCTCGCCTCGAACCACCGGTAGTTCTCGCTCTCGTACCCGGTCCCCGGGCCGATGACCACGACCAGCCCGGCGAACTCGCCGGAGATCTCGGCCGTGAGCGCGAGCGCGCTGTGCCCGAGGACGGACCGCAATTCGGTCGCATCGAGTTCATTGACCTTGGGGACCGCCGCGTTGTTCAGCCGCAGCGCGGCCTCACGATGCTGTTCACCGAACGGGATGATGCGCATGATCGGCGACGATATCGGGTCGGGCAGAATGGCTGATGATTCGGCCGATATAAGGAGGCGGATAATGCGGGCTGGCACGTTGCGCGGTGTGATCGCGCTCGACGGACCTTCGGGCACCGGTAAATCGACCGTGGCCCGCAGGCTCGCCACCGCACTGGAGGCCGGATACCTGGACACCGGAGCGATGTACCGCGCGGTCACGCTCGCGGTGCTGCGCGCCGGGATCGACCTCGCCGACGAAGCCGCGATCACCCTCGCCGTCGCCGAGAGCCGGCTCGGTATCGGCACCGATCCGGCGAACCCCGGCGTGCTGCTCGACGGTGAGGATGTCGCCGTCGAGATCCGCGGGCCCGAGGTCACCGGTTCGGTCTCGCCCGTCTCGGCGATCGCCGATGTGCGCGAACTACTGGTCGCCGAGCAGCGCAGGATCATCGCCGCGACGGTCGAGGAGCGCGGCGGCATCGTGGTCGAGGGGCGCGATATCGGCACCACGGTAGCCCCGGACGCCGAGATCAAGGTGTACCTCACCGCCTCCGAACAGGCGCGCGCGAACCGCAGGTACCGCCAGGACAACTCGAGCGGGCGGGCCTCGAGCGCCGAGGCCGCGCTCGCCTCGGTGACCGACCGGGACCGCATCGACTCGAGCAGGGCGGTCTCCCCGCTGCGCAGGGCCGAGGACGCCGTCGAGGTGGATACCACCGAACTCGACGCTCGCGGGGTCGTCGCGATCCTCCTGTCCCTCGTGGACGAGCGCGGCCTCGTCGGGAGCGGAACGGAGCGCGGGTCGTGACCACCGCGACCGGTCTGCCCGAGGGCGCCAGTCCCGCGCTGCACGGCGCGGCCAGGCTCCTCGGGCGGTACATGTACCGGCCGTTCTTCCGGATCCGGGTGCACGGCATGGACTGCTTCCCGCGCACCGGGCCGGTGGTGCTCATCGCCAACCACAGCTCCTTCATCGAACCGCAGCTGCTGCTCGGTCTGGTGCCGCGGCGGTGCGTGTTCCTGGTCAAACGGGAGCTGTTCGTCGGCCCGGCCGGGACGTTCTTCCGTAAGATCGGCCAGCTCGCGATCGACCGGAGCAGCCCGGACCGTGCCCCGCTGCTCGCCGCCGTGCGTGTGCTGCGCGAAGGCGGGATGATCGGGGTGTTCCCGGAGGGTACCCGCGGGGACGGGGACGTCGAGGCGGCCGAACGGGGTGCGGCCTGGCTGGTGCGCGCCTCCGGTGCCACGGTCGTCCCGGTGGCGACCCGGGGCACCAGCAAACGGGCCCGCACCGGGTTCCGGCCCCGGGTGGATCTGCTCGTCGGAGAACCGTTCACCCCGGAGATCGGCAAGGGCTCGGCGGGCCTTGCCGAGGGCACCGAACACGTCCGCGGCGAGCTCGCCGAACTGGTGCGTAGGCTTGACCGGATACGAACCGACGGGGAGCAGGCATGAGTGAGTCCGAACTGATGGGTGACGAGGTGCTCGACGGCACCTGGTCGGACGAGTCCGAATGGGAGGAGTTCACCGGCACCGAACCGGCCGAGGACAGCGGAACCGCTGCGCCGCAACCGGTTCTCGCGGTAGTCGGGCGGCCGAACGTCGGCAAGTCCACGCTGGTGAACCGGATCCTCGGCAGGCGCGAGGCCGTCGTCCAGGACGTGCCAGGGGTCACCCGCGACCGGGTCAGCTACACCGCGCAATGGGCAGGCAAGGGGTTCACCCTGATGGACACCGGCGGCTGGGATCCGGCCGCCGATGAGCTCTACGCCGCGGTCACCGCCCAGTCCGCGTATGCCATGGAGCACGCCGACGCGATCCTGTTCGTGGTGGACGCGATCACCGGGGCGATCGCGACCGACGAGGCCGCCGCGCGGATCCTGCGGCGCGCCAAGACCCCCGTACTCGTGGTCGCGAACAAGGTCGACGACGACCGCAGGGTCGCCGACACCGCGGACCTGTGGTCGCTCGGGCTCGGCCAGCCCTACCCGGTCTCCGCACTGCACGGCAGGGGATCCGGCGATCTGCTCGACGCCGCGCTCGCCGCGCTGCCCGAGACACCGAGGGAAAGCCTCGGCCGCGGCGCGGGGCCGCGCAGGGTCGCCCTGCTCGGCAAACCGAACGTCGGGAAATCCAGCCTGCTCAACAAACTCTCCGGGGAACAGCGCTCGGTCGTGCACGAGGTCGCGGGCACCACCGTCGATCCCGTCGACTCGCTCATCGAACTCGACGGGCAGACCTGGCGTTTCGTGGACACCGCGGGCCTGCGCAAGCGGGTCAACTTCGCCGCGGGCGCGGAGTATTACGCCTCGCTGCGCACCAAGGCGGCTATCGAGTCCGCCGAGGTGACCATCGTGCTGCTGGACGCGAGCGAACCGGTGAGCGAACAGGACCTGCGCGTGCTCAGCATGGTCGTCGAGTCCGGGCGCGCGCTCGTGTTCGCGCTCAACAAATGGGACCTCATGCACGAGGACCGCCGCCGGGAACTCGAACGCGAACTCGACCGCGGACTCCGGCGCATCCCGTGGGCGCAACGGGTGAACGTCTCCGCGCTCACCGGCCGTTCCGTGGCCAAGCTCGCCCCCGCGTTGCGTACCGCGCTCGAATCCTGGGACACCAGGGTGCCGACCGGGGCACTGAACTCCTGGCTCGGCGAGCTCGTCGCCGCGACCCCGCCGCCGGTGCGCGGTGGTAAACAGCCCAAGGTGCTCTTCGCTACTCAGGCGCAGACCCGGCCACCCACATTCGTGTTGTTCACCACCGGCTTCCTGGAGGCCTCCTACCGCCGGTTCATCGAACGCAAACTGCGCGAGAAATTCGGCTTCACCGGGACCCCGGTACGGATTTCCGTCCGGGTCCGGGAGAAGCGCAAGAAGAAATAACTCAGACCGCCACCGGTTTGAATTTGCGCTGCCATTCCGCGATCGGTTCGAGATTCTTCGCCAGCTGGAGATGGGAGAACGGGATCTCCGGATTCCACGGCGCCACATTGCCCGCCCGCACCGCGGGGAGTGTGGCGAATGTCGGAACCTTTTTCAGCTCCTCGATCTTCATCGCCTGCGGGCGGGAATCGTAGAGAATGACGTCCGCGGGATAGCGGCCGACCTGTTCCCAGGAAAGCTCGATGAACACCTCGCCTTTCTGGGTGTACGGCGGATCCACGAAATTGACCCCGAGGTCCCGCACATAGCGCGAGTTGTCCTGCTCCTTCGGGTGCGTCACGAACAACTTGTCCGGCGAACCGGAAATCATCATCACCCGCAGCGGGTTCGCCTTCGCGTTCTCCTTGATCGCGGCACTGGCCTTGTCGAACCGCGAACGCGCCTGCTTCGCCGAGTCCGAATCCGGGTTCCCGCCCAGCGAACGGGCCAGCTTCGTCATGTTGTCCAGAATCTGCAACGTGTTCGTGCGCGCCGAGGTGTCGATCAGCGCCACCGGTACCGCCTGCTCCACCTTCGGGAGCACCTCCGGGGTGATGTAGAACGGCTTGTTCGGCAAGAACGACGTCTCCAGCACGAGATCCGGCCGCAACGCCAGCAGCTTCTCGATATCGAAATCCCCGTACTTCTCACCGACCGAGCGGATATTCGCGAAATTCGCGTCACCCGACTGCGGATTCGGCTTACCGTTCACCGGAGAATGCGGGCCGTAGACCCCGGCGAAATGCACACCATAATCATTCAGCGCACCGATCACGCCCGAATACGCCACGATCCGCTGCGGCCGCTGTTTCAGGGAGACCCGCTTCCCGCGCGCGTCCGTGTACTCCCACGAGCCACCGCCCGAAGTCGAATCCGAACCAGAGCCCGAGCCGCCACACGCCGCCACCGAGACCCCGGCCACCGTCGCCAAACCGAGCCCAAGCGCCCGCCGGCGCGAAACCATACCCGTCAACAGTCGACTCCCTGCCTAAACGTCCGTCCGCAGTGAGCTTAGCCTTGCCTAATGGTCTGGAACAGGGTGGGTGACAACCCCCTCGGCCGCGTACGCTACGATCATCACGTCGCACACACGCGGCACCCGGGCTGTAGCGCAGTTTGGTAGCGCACTTGACTGGGGGTCAAGGGGTCGTGGGTTCAAATCCCGCCAGCCCGACCGGCAAAGGGCCGTCTACGCAGGTAGGCGGCCCTTTCTCTATGCCCCGGACATGCCTCGGCCCCGGGCATCCCAACATTTTCCCAACATGCCCAGGGCCGAAGTCTTCAAGCAGCGTCATCGCGGGCCGACCTGCGCAGGGCCTTGGTTCGGTTGCGGTCGAGCTTAGTGGCGACCTCATCGAGGCGGTCCGGGAACAGGTGCCCGTAGATATCCAGCGTCATCGCCGCCGTGGCGTGCCCGAGCATCTGCTGTAGCACCTTCACATCCGCACCCGCTGCGATCGCCAGCGAGGCCGCGGTGTGCCGGAGCTTGTGCGGGGTCAGTCCGAGGTCACCGAGTCCGGCGGCCTTCACCGCGGCGTTGAACTCCCGGACCCGCCAGTTGTTCGCCCGCAGTGACTGCTTGCGTGCGGTGCGGAACACGAGCTGATCGTCACCGCGGTTGCCGACGACTTCACGGAGCACGGGGACCAGGGACGCCGGGATCGGCACGGTACGTGGCTTGCCGTTCTTCGGCAGGCCCTCGCATTGCACGCCGTTGATCTCGGTGAAGGTGCTCACGACCCGGATACGCCGGTTCTTGAGATCCACCTTGCCGATTCGGAGGGCGGCCGCTTCGCCCCATCGCATACCGGTGTAGGCCAGCAGCAGGATGAGCGCCCGGTTGATCGCGGCACCCGCGGTCGGCACCTTGTACTTCGTGACCAGCCCCGCCGACGCCGACGCCAGCCGCTCGATCTGCTCGTAGCTCAGGTACACATGCTCGGACTCAGGCCGGATCGGAAGCTTCACCCCACGGGCCGGGTTGCGGGGGAGCCGCTTGGGTACGCACCACTCCAGCACCATCGCCAGCACCCGGTAGCAATGCCGCGCTTGAGAAGCCCCGAGCCCCGAGCCGCCCTCGTCCTTGGACTTGAGCAGTCTCGCAACCCACGTCGAGATCTCTTCGTGGTCGATCTTCACCAGCGGTTGGTCTCCCCACCGCTCGTTAACGTGATTATCGAGCAGAGCACGGTACTTCCACCAGGTTTGGGGTTTCAGGTCGTGGCGGGAATCGATCCATCGTTCAGCCACTGTCGAGAAGGAAACCTTGCCCTCTACCGGATCGACGTAACTGCCGCTGGAGAGTGAAACCTCCAGGTCGCTACACCGAGCCTCGGCAGTCCGCTTGTTGCGGGCCACTTCGGTACGCAGGCTCCCGGACTGGTCGTAGTACATGACTTCCCAGCGAGACGGCGGTTTCCGCCCGGTGGTCTTCGCTTTCGCAACCGCCGCCTCATATTTCTTTGTGCCACTGCGGTCATATACCCACGCGCGCGCCATCAGATACCGCCCTGTCCGTCGACCCAGGCTTCTACGTCTTCGGGGCGGTAGCGGACGTATTTGCCGATGCGTCGGCCGGTTGGTCCGTAGCCGCGGGTGCGCCATTGGTAGAGGGTGCCGACTGGGATGCCGAGGAATTCGGCCACGTCGTTGATGCTCATGAGCTTGGTCATTGTTCCGGTTCCTTCCTGTGTTTGCGGTTTTCTCGCTGGCGTCGCCCGATGGCTTCGGCGAGTTCTTGTTCGGCAGGGCTTGAGTAGCCGTTGCCGGTGTGTTCCCAGTGATTGATGACGGTGATGTCGTCCTCGGTGACTCCGAGCGCGTCGAGTTGGGTGGTGTAGCGGTGCAGTCGGCGGGCGTTGCGCAGGTGTTCGAGCTGCATCGAGTAGCGGCGGGATTTGGTGAGGAAGTGCCCGCGGAACCCGAGCATGTGCGCCCAGTTCCGCAGCGCCCGCAGCCGGGGCAGGCCACCGAGTCGCCAGGTTTCGCGCATCATGTGCTTGTGGTGCTCGGTGGCGCGAACGTGTTCGATGGCTTCGGCGGTCCGGAATGGACGGTCGGCGGTGTCGGTGGCGTCGGTGCCCTTGGTGGCGTATTTGGCGATGTACCCGGCCAGGGCGTGATCGGAGATGGCCCCGTCGGCGTTTTCGAGCTGCTCGCCGGAGGCGACGGGGCGCACGTCGATTTGGGTGCCCCAGGCGAACGTGAAGGCCCGTTCGACGCCCTCGGCTACCGGGAGGGTCCGGTTGATGCGGACCTCGGCAGCGGCGGTTTCCACGGCGGCGGCGAGCAGTTCCGGTCGCGCCCACGCCGGTGGGGTGTCCTCGGGTCCGCTGGGGCCGTCGAGTCGGATGATGCTGTGGAAGTGCACCATGCCGCGCTGTTGGTATTCGGCGACCTTGGCGTACGAGATGCGGGCGTGGTCGGCGAATTCGCGGACCTTGATCCCGGCAGCGCGGGCAAGTTCGCGGCGTAGCCGGATGGTGAACCGATGCCAGAGCTCGCCGGAGTGGGCTTGCCAGAGCACCGCGGCGGTGTAGTCGTAGGTGGCGGGGTTGATGGCGGTGCCGATGCGGGAGTCAGTCCCTCGGTGGGTTTCACCGCATCGGCACCGGAGCACTTTCCCTGTGGTGTGCACGACTCGGGTGTGCACGGGTCCGAACGAGGGTGCGGTGAGGGTGACGAACAACCGCGGGTGGGTGGCCACGGTGTCGGGCACGGTCTTGCCGCCGGAGATCCCGGAGCGGATCAGGTGAAAGGCGTCTTGGCGGTACACCTCCGAACACGCGGGGCAGACGGCTTCGCGCCGGTTCCCGCACGGGACGAACACCCTGCCCTCGACTCCGGCGAGGTTGTCGCCGGTTTCTTTCGAGCGGATCCAGAACTCGCCGTGGAGATGGATGGGTGCCGAGCACCCGCCGACCGCCTCGACCTTGGTTCGCCAGGTTGACCAGTCTGGTTCTTTGGCCCGCGCGGCAAGGCGTTCCGGGCTCGGGGCAGTCGTCGGGGTGTCAGTCACGGAGACCTCCATGGTCGAGGGCAGGGGAGTGGGATTCACGCAGCGGGTGTGCCGTGCAGTTCCGCGGCGAGGAAGCTGAGTTCGTCCAGGGCGACGGACTCGGACTGTTCGGGTTCGAGGTAGACGAGCCCGGCCGCGGCCTGGTAGTCGATGCCGTCGTAGACGGTCACGCGGACACCGCTGTTGAGTCGGCCGGTGATGCTGATGTGCAGGCTCTCGCCCGTGGTGCGCCGCCAGGTGCCGGTGATGCCGTGCAGGTTGCGCGTCCAGAGCAGCAGCGAGGACAGCACCGCAACCGGATCGGTGTAGGCCTGCACCCGGGGGTGAATATCGAGCTCCAGGTCCTCGGGTCGGAGGTGGATGCTGGTGGGTTCGGGCATGCCGACCGAGTCCGCGTATCCGGCGTAGGCGGCCATCAGGGTCGAGGTCTTGGTGTTGGTGCGGGTACACATGATCGTGGTCCTTTCGTTGTGGGGCACAGAAAAACGACGCTGACCGGGTGGCCGAGCGTCGTAGGTGGTGGCGGTATTCGGTTGTGTGACTGGGGTTTCAGGCTGCGCGGCTGAGTTCGGTGACGAGCTCGGTGGCGAGCCGGTCGGGGATGCCGATGTGTTGCTGTATGTCGGCCGGGGTCAGGCCGCGCTGTTCCCGGTGTGCCTTGTCGGCGAGGTCGAGCACGGTCTTTCTCATCGTGGAGGGCAGCTTGTCCACCGCCCCACCCGTCTTTTCCCGCGGCGAGCTGTTGGTGACCAGTTCGGGTGGGGTGGCGGGCTGTACGGTTTCCGGTTGTGGGACTGGGGTTTCAACGGCGTTTCCGCGGGAGGGGCGGAGGGCAAGCTTGACCACGATGAGGAACCCGAGCGCGGGCATCGCCGCGACCAGCCACCCGGCCGCCGACGGTTCGGCAAGGGCGACTTGGGAGATCATCTGGACGATGAACGCCACCGCGAGCACCGCGGCCGGGAACCGGATCGGGTTGCCTACGGTCCGGTCGTGGTGCAGGCGCAGTCCGGCGACCACGGCCATGCCCTCGATCACGACCGCGTCGGCCCAGGCGAGCCACCCGGTTTGCCCGTGGGCTTGTGCCCAGTCGTGGGTGTGGGTGAAGCCCGCGGCCCCACCGATCCCACCGAGCACGACCATGACCGTGGTTTGTAGCCACCGCAGCCAGCGTTCCCGGTTCACGACTGCCACCGGGCGTGGTCCTGCTTACGTTTGCGGGCTTTGGCTTCCTCGAGTTTCCACATGTGGCAGGTGTTCCCGAGTAGTTGCAGTTGCCCGCCCAGGCACAACAGCATCCGGTCCAGGTACTCGATCGCGGATTCGACCTCAGCTTCGCTCGCCGTGGCGGGGAGATCCTGATAGCTGGCGACGAACCGTTGGTGTTCGGTCATCAGGGCTTGGTCGATCCCGAGCGAGAATACCCGGACACCGAGGTTGCGCCCGGAGAGGTGCCGCTGGCCGCCCCAGCGGACGCCGTGGACCGCGAGGAGGTCCTGCACGGTCTCCGACTGCCGACACAACGGCACGATCATGTTCTCCACCAGGTGCCTTGCGACCTTGTAATCGCCCAGTGGCGTGCTATTCGGTGACCTGGTGACACGGTCGGGCCAGAACGCGAACCGCCCGTAGATCTCCCAGTAGACATCGATGTTGCGCGTATTCAGATCGAGAATGCGGGACATTGCTGGTCACCTCCTTCGTGTGTTGGCCGACTTGGCTTTCCACATGTGCTCGGTTTTCCCGAGCAGCTCGCACTGTCTGGTCAGGCACTGGGCCATGCAGTCGAGCAACCGGACCGCTTCGTTGACCTCGCTGTCGGTGGGAGAGCCCGGCGTGAGGTGGTCGTACTGGGTGGCGAAGCCCTGGTATTCGTGGATGAATCCCTGATCGATCACGGCCGAGGACGCGGTACCACCGGGGTACCAGATGTAGGTGTCGCGTAACCGGGACCCGTAGCGCAGGGCGGTATCGGCGAGTGCGTCGAGCTGCTGGTGCAGACCGCGGACCATCGTTGCGACAAGGTTGACGATCACCGAGGAGTCGCTGCCGTGGTTCGGGGTTTGCTCTGAGCACAGGCGCCGGTATTCGCCGTAGCAGTCCCGGTACCGTTTCATTCCGCTCTGGTCGAGCTCGAATTTCCAGGCCATCACCGGTCACCTCCGGCCCGTGGATACGTCATCGATCATTTGGTAGCGGTAGCTGCCGTTGATCCGTTGTGCGCGCCATTCGCGGCGGATCAGCACGGTCACGAGCACGAATGCGGCCCCGGTGACCGTGAGCAGCAGGACCCGCCACACCAGGTCGGTCACGATGATGTATTCGGCGAGTCCAGCCAGGCCGAAGCCGAGTGCGGTTTTCAGCCACATTTTCAGGAAGTGCAGGGCGATCATGACGCGCTCCCTTCGGTTACGGTCCAGCCACTCGGTAGTTCCGCGTCGAGGTAGGTTCGGCCCAGCTCGCTGTTCCCGCGGTTCGGGTAGAACTGGGATTCCTCGCGGACGTGCAGCAGCATTCCGAGCACCACACAGGTGGCGTTGTTCTCTTCTGGGGTGCCGACGATCCGGATACGCATCGCGGTTTCTCCTTTCTGGTTGCGGTTCAGGCTGCGACCGGGAGTCGCAGCACGTTGGGTTCGAGCGCGGCCTGTGGCGTGCAGGTGCGCACGAGTTCGTCAATGTCCTCGTCGGTGGTGTGCCCGGCGCGGACGCGGACGGGGTTGCGGGAACGGTCGTCGCGGGTGAACCCGATCCCGGTGTACTCGGGGTCGATCGGGATCTCGTCAGCGAGCGCCCCGCGCACTCGTGCTTCTTCGCCGAGGGCCATGTCCACATAGGACGCGGACTCGACCGAGAGGCACACGCGCAGGTTGAACAGGTCCCGCATCGGCAGGATGTCCTTGGTGGGTTCCTGCAGGAACGCCCACACCCAGTAGCCCGGGGCGCGGCCCTGGGTCATGATCTCGGTGATGATCTTCGTGAGATCCCGGGCGGACACCCCGAGTGCGGTGGCCATGGCCATCTCATCGATGATCAACAGATTCACCGGAGTGGCGGGGGAGAGTTCGAACTTGCGCTTGCCCTCCTGAGCGAGACCGGTCTGCACGGTCTTCATCTCGTCCCGGAAGGCCTTGATCAGCGTCAGCGCGTCCTCGCCGACAGGACCGGACTGGCCCCGGTTCTCACCGTCCTCGTCTTCGTCGTCATCGAAGTCCATGTAGGACTCGCCGGTCTTCCCGGCGACGTGGTCGGCGAAGCGGTAGAACAGCGGGCGAGCGCGGGAGGTTTCCATGCCGCCCTTGAGGTCCACCATCCAGATACGGACAAGCCCGTCCCGGATCAGCGGCCCGATACCGCGTAGCGGGTTCCACATCAGCCCCGACTTGCCCGAACCGGAACTACCGATCCCGAGGACGTGGCGTTCGAGGAGGTTTTCGGTCCAGTCCTCGCCGTACTCGGTCTGCCCGAACACGACCTTGCCCAGGTTCACCTCGTCGGCGCTGTCGGGGACCGGGGTGGCGGGGATCGGTTCGGGGAACGGGTTGCGGTGTACCAGGGTCAGCATGATCACCTGTGGTTTGACCTTGGTGATTCCCAGCGACTCGACGTTCAGCGCGGCTGCGAGTTCGTCCTGCCATTCCTGCCAGGTGCGCAGGCTCTGCCCGCGGACCATGCGAACCTTGATCCGGTCGATGGTCGGAGTGGGGGAGGACACCCGCAGGATGCGCGGCATCAGCTCCGCCCCGGTGCGGCGGTCTTCCTTGACCAGGTCGCAGGCGCGGCAGATGTTCTGCCAGCGGAACCCGAAGTACCGGATCCAGCGGTGCCGCCACGCCCGCATCGCCGATGCCGCATACCGGTCATAGGTCGAGGGGTGCGCGCGTGCCCACCCGAGACACGCGGCCACGCTGCCCGCCGCGATCGAGCCCGTGGTCACGGATCCGAATTCGTTGACCGCGGTGATCACCGCGCCCGGGGCGAGAACACTTCCCGGATGCCGGGCCACCCATCCGGCCGCGCGGAACTCGGCACCCTGACGGCGGCCCTGCTTACCCTGCTTGGTTTTGTTGCGTGCCATAGATTTTTCCTCTCGGGACGCGAATCGGCCACACACCCTCGGGGCCGGTACGTGCCCGTCAGATGTGTGGCCGAATTCGCAGGTCGTGTGTGAACTTGTTGTGCTGCAACGGACTATGGTCTATCCGCGGGGCTTGCTTCCTGGTTTCTGCTTGCCGTACAAGGCCTTCGCGTCCACCATTCCCACCGAATAGGACGCCACCGCGCGTGCCGTCTCGTTGTAGAGGTGCTTGAACCCAGCCCTACGGATCTGAATGCCACGCATCGTCTCCTTGAGCCGGTTCATCGACTTCGTCAGATCCTCGGCAAGCGCGTTCACCTGATGTGCCATGACTCGATCACCCTTCCGTCTCGTTCCGGCCGGACAAATCTGCCCGGCGTACCTGGCGTGCCAGATCCATCCGGCACTGCGCGATCCGGATCCGCAGCGACGCGGTCTCGGTCGTGGGACTCGCGAGACCGTCAGGGCTGAACTCGATCAGATCCACCGCGGCATCCGCGACGCTCAGCGTCCGGGCCGCTTCCTGGTACATGTCCGACTCGTCCACCGCGCTACACCTTCCAGCCGTTCGCGATCAGCTCGGCCTCGTACTTCTTCGAGGCGGCCCGCAGGGTCTGAAGCTGTTTCTCTGCCCGCTTTTTCAGGGTCGACAGCTCTTTCTTGTCCGGGATGCGCCAGCCCGAGGGGTGATTCCCCGAGTCCCGCATGCCCGAGAGCACCCGCGTGCTGTCATCGAGTACCTGTTTCACCTGGGCGATGGCTTGCTGAAACTCGCCGTACTTCTTCACCGCGTGCTTGTTCACCTGGTTACTCACCACTGGTGCGACCATGTGCCGGTCTCCTTCCTGATCTGTTGACTCACTTGCCGTTCAGGGAGTCGTGCAGCTCCCCGCGATCCGAGGACCATCCCGCGCGGCGCATGCACTCCGGGCACGTCGGCGGATCGTCGTCTTGGTGGTCGCTGTAGCGGACCCGAGCGCCGCAGTACATCAACACGCTGTCCTGCAGGCCGGTCGCATTCGCGATACCCGACATCGGACGACCGATGTGGCGCACCGACCCGTTGTCCTTCACCGCCGGGCGTGCCTTCAGATGTGCCCAGCGGTTCATCGCGTCCCGCGTGCTGCGCGGCACCAGAACCGAGTGCCCGAAGCCCTCGCGGCGGTTGCGCCACACGTACAAGTGCTGCCCGCCGACCGTCAGCCACTTCTGACGGATCAACTGCTCGACCACGATCGCCTCGTGATCGGGAACCGTGGTGATCTTGTTCGCGTCCGGATCAATCACCCGGCACACCCGATCAGCCACACCCGCCAGCACATACCCGTTATCCGTACGAGCACGATCGAGAACTTCCTCCACCGCGGCCATATCGTTGACCTTCCGCGGACGCTTCCGCTTCGGCTTCGCATTCTCCGTACCGACCGTGTTGCCGAACAGGTCCGTATCATTCGCCGTCATCGCGACCACCCAGACAGCCCGTACCGGCGTAGCCGCCACCATGACCACCGATCATCTCCTGACCTCCCATCTCGTTGCGCCCGTTGCCTTTTGCACCGGACACAGCAGCCCCCGAACCACACGAGCTCGGGAACCACTGTGCACGGTCAAAACCGCACAAACTCTCCTGGTTCAAGGCAGAATTCGGCCCACTATGGAATTCATCAAAGAACACGCAGCCCACGAAAACGGCTTGAATTCGAAATATCGAAGGGACTCATCAGGCCGGTCACAATCCCGGCGACGCCTCCCGGCGTTTCGTCCAGAACCCGCAGGTCGTCACTCGAACGACGTGCCCGCCCGCTTCACCGTCGACGCGCGGAACGAGATCCCCGAGTTCGTGACGACACCGTTCGCGTTCGTCATCTGATACGGCGACACCCGCGGATTCACCAGCTCCACCTGATCACCGTCACCGAACTCTTCGCCCGGGTCGATCTCCAGGGTCACGCGGATTTCCTCGCCCTTCGGACGGCGGCCACCCTCCTCGGTGCGCCGCTGCTTCACGAACAGCGACACCACGAACATCTGATTGCCGTCACGATCGGTCGCCAGCACCGCCTTGCCGTTGTCGTCCTCGAACGTCTTCGGCTCCGGCGGCTCCGTCACCGTCAGCGAGTACCCATCGAACAGAACCGGAAGATTCCTCATCATCGTCTCCCTATGTCGTATGTCGTGCTATGGCGTTCTAGTACGAGACTAACACAGTGATAGTACAGTCCCATTCCTCCATTCGTGTGAACTAGCGCGTACTAGGTCGTATCGGTACAGTTCCTGCTATGACCTCGCATCTTGCTGCGCACCCATACCAGGTGGTCGCCGGGCGCATCATCGAGAAGATCCAGGCTGGCGACCTGAAGCCGGGGGAGAAGTTGCCCTCGGTTCGTGGACTTGCGCGGGATGCGGACGTGTCCACCGTGACCGCTCAGAAGGTGCTGACGTACCTCGCTGAACTCGGTCACGCCGAGGTGGTCTCCGGGCTCGGCTACTTCGTAACCGAACAGCAGCCCGGCAACAGCGGGGTGTCCCTGGAAACCGTTACTGATCAACTTGACCAGCTCCAGCGGACTGTCGCTGACCTCGCTTCACGGGTGGAGCGCCTGGAGAATCCGCCCGAGTCTGAGCGGTGACGCGCTGTTGCTCCAGTCCGCGGACACGAAGCTCGATGTCATCAAGGTCAGCCTGCAGGCTCCGCAGCCTGACGCTGATGATGTCGAGGTCCGTTCGTTTGCTGTCCATGCCATCTACTGTCGTCCACTGACGAGGTCTGGCAACAGTGTCGCTGCAGGTGACGGCTTTATGGCGCGGTCGTCATCCCCTCGTCACCCCCGCATCACCACCACGTCCAGCCCGGCCGTGGCACAGTGGAAGTGAACCGTTCGAGGAGGGTGCGCGATGGGCAAGGCGAATCCGGATACGGCGCGCAGGATTCGGGCTCTACGCGAGGGTAAAGGGCTGACCGTGCGCCAGGCCTGCGAGGAGATGCGGCGTCACACCGACCGCGTTCTTCCCGAGCCGGAACACCTTGAACGCCGGTGGAAGTCTTGGGAGTCCTTGGGCAGCGGGGCGAGCCATCCTGGTGAGGAGTACCAGAAGCTCATCGCGGCCACGCTCGGTGTCGTCACCAGCACCCTCTTCCTGCCCGAGCAGAAGTCCGCTCCGGCAGATCTCCTTGCAGTGACCGGAATGGACACTCTGGAGATCCTCGGGCGGCTCCAGGTGACCGACGTCAGTAATGCCACCTTGGACGGACTACGGGTCACCGTCGAACGGCTCTGCTCGTCCTATGCGTCCCAGCCCGCTGCCACGTTGATCGTTGAAGGTCGGCAGTGGCTTGCGCGACTGGTCGAGATGCAGGAGACCACGAAGCTCACCCTTGCCCAGCGCCGCGACCTTGCCGAGCAGATCGGATGGCTCGTACTGCTTGTTGGGTGCCTCGAATACGACCTTGGTGCGCCGTCGCGTGCCGAGGGGACCCGCCGATTCGCGCTCAGTCTGGGCAAGGAGATCGAGCACCCGGGGATTCTCGGATGGGCGCACGAGATGAAGGCCTGGTTTGCCCTCACCGGCGGGGAATACCGAGCGGTCATCGCGGCCAGCGAAGCCGGGGAGACCGCTGCGCGAGACCACAGTGTCGCGGTGCAGCTCGCCGCGCAGCAGGCGAAGGCCTACGCCCGAATGGGACAACTCCCCGAGATGCACAGCGCGCTCGAACGCGGGCGGGTCCTCCTCGACAACATGCCCTACCCGGAGAACACCCGGAACCACTTCGTCGTAGACCCCCTGAAGTACGACTTCTACGCCATGGACTGCTACCGCCACGTCGGCGACGACCGACTCGCCCGAACCCTTGCCGACGAAGTGATCCGTGGCAGCACGGACTTCAACGGCAACGTGCACTCGCCCATGCGCGTCACCGAAGCTCAGGTCACCCTCGGGGTAGCCGCTGCCCATGAGGGCGAACTCGATGAAGCCGTCGAACACGGCCAGCGCGCGATCTCTGGGGAACGGAAGTCCCTGCCGTCCCTGGCGATGGTCACACAGGACCTCGTGACCGCACTCCGGAACGACTACGCCGACGCGCCCGCCGCCAAGGAGTACGTCCAACAGCTCCGCACCGTCCTATCCGAGGGCCGCCCGGACGCCTGAACTCCCGTCAGCCGTGCACGGCGCGGAAACTCCGCTGTGTTCAGACTTTCTCTACTTCTTCAAGGCGGCCCCCTCCGGGGGCCGCGGGCGACAGTGCTGTCATCCGCGGGGCAAGGCGGGCATGCGGGCTGCCGCCCGGTCCCGCCGCCCCGCGGACAGCGCGACGCCCGCGGCCACCCGCCCGGAGGGGACCGCGATGCGTAGAAGGCCGAACTACAACAGATGTCCTCGCCGGACGGGCAGATCTCCGGGATGGCAGGGGAGGCCATGCGTGCGTCCCGTGGAGTAGCGGTGCCGGAAGGTGTGCCATCCCATCGACCTCCCGAGGGCTATCACACCGAGCTCGGGGCGCAATCTTGGCAGGATCGGCTACGGTGATCGGAGAGGTTGCACCCCGACCACGGCGTGATAGGGCGTTGCCAGGTCGACGGGATGGCACACCGGGGCCGCTGGTGTGGGGGAGCGGGAACCCAACATTTTCCCAACATGAGGTCGCCGGATGCCGCGAAACGACCGCATACGCTGACAGCCACCACGGCAGGTGAGCGGGCTCAGGGCGGTATCGGTGCAGGCAGCGGGAAAGCCGAATATCGTCAAGGGGTCGTGGGTTCAAATCCCGCCAGCCCGACCGGGAGCGGGTTTCCGCAGCTCACAGCTGTGGGAACCCGCTTTTTGTTGTTCGATGGCGTCCGTCCTGGTCAAGCACAGCGCTCAGTGACACCTTGACTCGAGGATGCCGACATGACCGGAGATTTGACTAAACAGTGTCTACCGCGACCGCAGGCGGCGGTGTGGCGGTCGTATCTGGACGAGTGGGATCGCGCTCTGCGGGCGGGGAACTACCCGGAGTCGACGCGCTACAACTACGAGCTCGCGGTCACCCAGCTGGCCGAATTCCAGCCAACTCGAAGTCCTGCTGGCGACCTGTTCGGGGAAGTCCTTCGCTGACCGCCGCGACACCGCAGTGATCCGACTGCTGCAGCAGGCCCCGCGTGAAAACTTTGACTGTGCGCGTACTGCCAGGCTCCGATCGCTGCCGGAGAGGGGCCACCGACGGCTGGTGTGGCCCCCACGGCCGCCATGGTGGCGATCAGAACCGGCGTTCTACGTCGAGCTGTCCTCATCGAACATTCCTCTCCGCGTCGTCGTGGCCTGGTAGCGGCGATTGGGTCCGTCCGTCGGAGAGGCCCCGTCGATCGCCCGCGAGGCGCGGTACAGGTGCGGTCAGGGCAAGTGGAGTCGCACGATCTGGGTGTCGTCGCCTTTGCCGGTCGTTTCATCGATCTCGATGCTTGAGGTGACGCGGTTGAGGGGGTATCCACTTCCGGTGTGCTGTTGGTCAGCACGGTGATGCTGCCCAGACTGGATTCCACATCGAACGCGGGTGTTGTTCCGCGAGGAGGGGTCGACTGTGGAGCCAACCGAGCTTGTAGGAGTAGACGACGCATTCTTGTCCTTCCGCCGGCCGCGCTGTTACCGGAGCCGGTCGAGCAGGAAGGTGAGCCAGTCGGTCGTCTGTTCGATGGCGATGTTCATGTCGGTCGCGAACCCGTGCCCTGTGTTCTCCCAGATACGCAGGTATACGGGGGCATTGCCCTGTTGGGCTGCTTGCAAACGGGCGGCGAACTTGCGGGCGTGCCACGGCGGGCACCGGGGGTCGGTGTCGCCGGCGTCGATGTAGACGGCGGGGTAGTCGCTGTCTACATCGACGAGATGATAAGGGGAGATGGTCAGCATCCTTCGGACCTCGTCGGGATCGTCGGGATCGGCGAGTTCGGTGGCGACCGCCAGCCGGCCGTATGGTTCGCGGCAGGCGCCGAGCATGTCCATCAGTGGCACCTGGGTGACGACGGCACCCCAGAGATCGGGGCGTTGGGTCATCGCCACACCCGCGAGAAGGCCGCCGTTCGACATTCCGGTGACGGCTAGCTCAGCGGGTGTCGTGCGGCCGACGCCGATGAGCTGTTCAGCAACGGCATAGAGGTCGTCGTAGCAGTTCTGTTTGGTGCTCATACGGCCACCGTTCCACCAGTCGCGGCCGAACTCGGCGCCGCCGCGCAGGTGGGCGCAGACGTAGGTGCCACCCGCTGCCACGAAGGCGGCCTGCGCGGAGTTGAACTGTGGCAGGAAGGCCAGATTGTAGCCGCCATAGGCGTAGATGAGGGTTGGCTGGGACGTTGTGGTGTCGGTGTCCGCATGCCGCACGAGGTGGTACGGGATGCGGTTTCCGTCCCTGCTGGTGGCCCAGAGATCCTCCACTACGGTGTTGGCGAGGGTGACTGCGAGTTCCCGGAGCACCTCGATTTCGGTGTCTCCCGGCCGGTGCCGATACACTCCCCAGGAGGAAGTCAATGTGGAATGGGCGAAAACGTATTCGTCGGGGTGGCCAGTCTGGTGCTGGCCGAGCGCGAGGAATTGGAAGGGGAGTTCGCCCAGCGCGCCTTTTCCCGGTAGCGGAACCGCACCCGTGACAGCACCGTTCTGGTCGAAAATCCGCACTCTGGCATAGGTGTCGATAGACTGCGACACGTACAGCAGCTCGCCGACGGTAGTGAGACCGCGCAGCACCGCGTCGGATTGGGGCACGATCGTGGTCCACGCCTCGGGTTCCGGCTGGTCGAGTTCGATGGCGACAATGCGGCCACGGGGCGCGTCGAGATCGGTGACGCCAACGAAACGCCCGCCTATCACGTACCCCGCCAGGTAGGCATCAAGATCGGTGACGAACGGACGCCACTTCGGTTGCGCGGGGGTATCGAGGTCGGCGACGGCCACGGGGATCGGGGCGAAGGTGCGTTCGACCGCGACGAGGTGTCTGCCGTCGCGGGAAGGCAGGACCATCCGGTACTCCGTCCGGGTGGTCCAGGGCACGTCGACCGGTGTGGTGGACCCGGTGGCCACGTCGTGGAACATGATGTGCTGATTCAAGTCGATGGCCGCCCCGTCGAAAGCGGTGAAGTAGAAGCCGCTCGAATCGCGCAACCATTGGGCGCCGCCGGTGTAGCTGTCCATCAGCGGCTGGGCAGGCGCATTGGGCAGGATCGCGCCCGAGCCAGTATCGATGAGCCGAATGGTGTTCTGTTCGCTGCCATCGTGGCAGAGCCCGACGGCGAGCACCGTGCCGTCCGGGGATGGCGAGAACCAGGAAAGGAATGGCGGGATGCCCGACGGGTCGTACTGCGGGTCGTAGAGCACGCGCCCCTCGCCGTATGGCTCATCGGCGACGATCAAACCCGCCTGCGACGAGCCGGGTGCCGTGTACTCGCGGAACCATCTTCCGCCCGCGTAGGTGGGGATCGTGGCGAGCCCGGGGACCATGTGCCGCTCGACGAGTTGCCGTACGCGGCAGTAGTCAGGTAGGGCGTGCACCGCTTCCGCTGTGAGCTCGTTCTGAGCGCGTTGCCAGGCGCGCACTTCCTTGTTCCTGCCGTCTTCGAGCCAACGGTAGGGGTCGGCCACGGTGACGCCGGCGAGTTCTTCTGTGGCGTCGACCGTCCGGGCGCTGGGATAGATGGGCATGGACACGAGTAGGTCCTCCCTGATGTAGGAATGCGCGTCAGTCTGACCCGACTGGCAATGTGGCGGTACCTCCATTCGTCAAAACGATGGTCCGGTGGGCGCGACGTCCGTCGACCGGACGGTCCAATACGGTATGCCGCAACGAATTTCGTTCGCGCCTGCCGTGAACCGCGTTGACGGACGGTCTGGCTGCCCTACAGAAGTATTTTGGTACGAACCCCAGTTGACCATCGTCGCAGGTGGTCAGACAGGTCTCCCGGGGACCGATTCCGGTCAGCGGGATATCTCCTCGTTGCCGAGGATCCGCCGCAGATTGAGGAAATCCCGGTGCGTTCGCCGCGCCCCGACCAGCACTCGTGTAGTTCGTCGATCACCGGTATTCGGGCCGGCTCCTGTCGGCGCGCGGGAAACAAACCCCAGCGCAACCACTTCGAGACTGACACTTGACGAAGCTTCCACGCCTGGTTCCGCTCGGAGCGATGGCGCCGTCCGCTTGATAGCACAGCGAAGAACATGGTGATGTCGACGTGTTCGGCAAACACGTCAGGATAGCGTTCGACTGTGGGCATCGGAACTGGCCGAGAAGTTCGTCGAACCGAGCGGGCTGGGCAGCGGGACGTAGGGTGCCTGGTCGTCAGGGCCCTCCTTGCGACGGGGGCCGGTGAAGACGGGGCGGTCGTCGAGGCTGGGAGGGATCTGGAGGTGGTGATCGGTCACTGCTTGGATGTCGATCGCCAGTTGGAGGAGCACGGCCTCCGTGAACGGCGGTCCTGCCAGCTGCATGCCGATGGGCGATCCGTCGGTGGGGCTGAATCCGGCCGGTACGGAGACGACGGGGAAGTTGGCATCGTTCCAGCATCCGAACTGCATCAGCGGCAAGGCACCATCGGCGATGGCTCCGAAGGGCTCGCTGTGGCTGCCCGGGTGCACGATGGCGGCGAGGCGGTGCTCCGCGAAGATCTGCGTCCACGTCCGCGCATACTCCGCCCGATTCGCCTGAGCCCTCACGTAGTCGATCGCGCTGCCGGCGTTGTCCATGTCCGCGAACATCGTGGTGAACTCGTCGCGGTACAAGTGGCCGCGTCCGTCGAACTGGGCATGCAGCACCCGCGTCTCGGCCGCGAGGATGACTGCCCAGGCTGCTGCGCCGTCCGACACCGTCTCGAGCGGGTTCTCCGGCCAGTCGAACTCGACGAGTTCTACTCCGATACCGGTAAGGTCTTTCTTGAACCGCTCGAACATCGTTGCGACGCCGTCGGAGAAGGGATGGTCGGCGAACCGCGGTACCCCGACCCTGGTGCCTGCTGCTGGACAGGTTCCCGGCCGCGGATGTGTCGGGTAGGTCGCGGGCGCCGGCTGAGCGTAGGTCGAGCAGTCCGTCTCGTCGCGTCCTGCCATAGCGGAAAGCAGCAGCGCGCAGTCAGCCGCGCTGCGAGCCATTGGCCCCACTACGTCGTAGGTAAAAGTGATCGGGATACATCCGGCGGTGCTGATCAGCCCGAACGTCGGTTTCACGCCCGTCACGCTGTTGAACGCTGCCGGCATTCGGATACTGCCCCGCCCGTCGCTGCCCACTGTTGCAGGCGCCGTGCGCGTGGCCAGCGCGATCCCGCTGCCACTGCTCGAGCCGCCAGGCGAGAGCGAAATGTTCCATGGGTTGATACCCCACGTCCCGCAGGCGAACTCCCCGCAGTGCAGGTGTCCCAAGAGGACCATCCCGGCTTCGCGCAGGTTCGTCCAAGCCGTCGCGTCGATTCGAGCGACGTTACCCTGCAGCACTGCGCTATCGGCGGTCAACGGCAGTCCGCTGACCCCGACAACTTCCTTCAGCCCGACCGGTATCCCGGTAAGCGGTCCGGCCGTACCTGCGGTGAGTGTCTGGTCCGCAGCGGCCGCGGCGGCACGCGCCTCCTGTTCGTAGACGCGGATCCACGCGCCGTACTTATCATCGCGCGTCGCGATGCGCGACAGGTACGCTCCGGTCAGTTCGACTGCGCTGATCCGTTTGGCATGCAGAGCCTCCGAGGCCTCGATGACGCCCCAATCGGCAGGATGATCAAGCGACACGACTGCTCCCTCCAAGTGAAGGACTCTCCAGCTGCACCGTGAACGGTTATCCTCCAGGATCGGATGAGGACCGAGGAACGGACATTCGTTACCGATTCGCGGCGGACGGCACGACATGTGTTGCGATCACGCTGCTCACCCCTCCGACATCGCGGCAGGATCGTCCGCCGAGAATGGCACCGGGATCACGTCGTGCACGAACACAGGCGTGTCCATCGGACCGAATCATTCATGAGGTCGAGTCGGCATATTCCCGTGTGGCTGCTGTTGGCACGGCTGCCTACTCTGGGTGGGTATCGGCGGGGTTGTCGACCGTGTCGAGCGCATCGTCGAGTCTTGCCGGGAAGCGTTTCTCACCACGTGGGCGGTGTGGTTGGTTCCGTCGCTGAGGTCGGTCGGTCGGGGCCTGTGGGCTGCTGTCGAGCATGCTTGCCGATAGCCTGTTGGCCGTGTCGCGAGTACCCGCGCCGGTTGCGTCAGAGCGTGCGGATGGCGACCGGAGCTGGTGACCATTTCGGCGACGTTTCTCGACAATGCGGGCGATGTCGTTCGCATTGCGGCACAATTGCGTGTGCACCGGCCACGTTGTATCTCCGGTTGAATCGGCTCGGAAGTCCACGGCTACGAGCTGAGCCGGGAGGGCCGGCTGTTGCGACACTTGAGCGTGAATCCGCGCAGTCTGGCAGCTGCCTACTCCAGCGACACCGCTCCGGCCACCGCGGCGTCGGTCAACGATGTTCCGCGAGGATCAAGGTTGCGACCGGTCAACCGTCCACGACAGCTGTCGCGTGTCGATGGTTGTAGTCGCGACAGCTGCTCACTGTGCGGGATGGTCTGCGGGCTGGAAGCTGGACTGCGATCGGCCGCGAACGGACCGGAAGAAGGCAGCTCATGAGTAGTGACCGAGCCAGGATCGGGCCGAAACGGCCTGTGGCGGGGAAACGGGCGGTGGCATCAAGCCAGCATCCGATCGTCACCGACACGATGCTTGACACGCTGCGCGCGGGTGGTTCGGCGGTGGACGCGGCCATCGCGGGGTGTCTGGTGCAGGCGGTGGTCCAGCAGGATATGACCAACCATGCCGGTACAGTCTCTGCGCTGGTGCACGATGCGGCCACCGGGGAGATTCTTGAGCTCAACAGTATGGGCACTCTCGTGCCTGGGCTGGCGCCGTTTGCACCGGTCCCGGCAGGCAAAGGGCTCTACACGGCCGCGCAGGCCTTGCCGGGCATCCCCGGTATGCCGCGGGCCGTGATCCCGGGCTTCATGCCCGGGATGCAAGCGTTGTTCGAGCGATTCGCCACGCTACCGTGGGCACGACTGTGTGAGTCTGCGGTGCGGTGGGCCGAGGAAGGGCACGTCGTCACGTCGTTCGAACACTGGGTGATGGCACAAACCGTGGACTTCTTCCTCTATACCGAGTCCGGTCGCCGACACTTCGCCCCCGCTGGCCATTTGCCGCAGGTCGGCGATCAGTGGGCTTCCCCGGACCTGGCCGAGACCATGCGCCGTCTGGCCGAAGAGGGCCCAGACTATTTCTTGACTGGCCGATGGGCACAGGAGTTCGTGCAGCGCGGCAATGACCTCGGCTGGAAGGTCAGGCTGGAGCATCTGACCGCGATCCCGCCGCGCTGGGCGTCCGGACACCGTTGGGAACACAACGGCCATACCGTCGTGCAGCAGTCCGCGCCCGAGCGCCAAGGCATCTTTTGCCAGATCGTGCTCGGTATCCTCGACGAACTCGACATCACTTCGGTCGGGCACTGGTCGCAGAATGCGGAAGCGCTCTACTATCTGGCGCACGCGTTGCGACGGGCTACGCTGGAGACGGGGCTGGTCAACGACCCTACGGTGTTCGGTGACACCACCGCTGTGTTGACCTCGATGCCGCTGATCAAAGGATTCGCCGACATCCTGCGTACCGCCAAAACGAAAATCGACCTCACTGAACACGTCAGATTGACTCGCGGCTTCCCGGCCATGGCCTCATCCGGCGCGTCGAAGCAGCCGGCGGGCAGTTGTGAGCTGACCGTGATCGACGGACACGGCAATTGGGTACAGATGATGAACACGTTGCAAAGTGGCGGTATCCCGGGTGAGGTGGTGGGCGGAGTGCCCATGGTCGGTAGCCACGCCATGAACAGTCTCGCCTCGCCTATCGAAGGCTGGGTCACCGGCGGGGGCCGGATGCGCTCGATCCTGTCCAACACCATGATTTTACGGGACGGGACGCCGTGGCTGTCGCTCGGCTCGCCGGGCAATGTGCACTGCACGGTACCGCAGGTGCTGTCGAACATCCTCGATTTCGGCATGGCCCCCTACGACGCGGATGATGCGCCCCGATGTCTGCCCTACGAAGACGACCACACCATCTCGGTCGAGTCCCGCGTCGGGCCGGAGGTGACCGCGGGCTTGGCGAGGCTGGGTGTGCTGGCCAACCCGTTACCCGCCTACGACTACCACATGGGCACTTACCAGATGGGGTGGCGGGCCGAGGATGGCACGCTCAGCGCGTGTACCGGGCCCCGCCGCGAGGGCCTCGCCGACGGCTTCTAACTCGGCCCAGCAGTGAATTCTCGTTGTCGAAGAACGAAGGAACGAGCGTGTCGATGTGGCTGGTGGGTGCGACCGTTATCGACGGGACCGGAGCGGATCCCGTTACCGGACAAGCGGTGCTCATCGAGGAGGGAAGGATCGCCCGGGTCGGCGGAGCCCCACCCGTCGGCGCCGAGGTGATCGACTGCTCGGGCGGGTTGACCCTCATGCCCGGTTTGATCGATGCCCACGTGCACCTGGGCTGGTCCAGCGACACCCGCGCCATCAACCAATACGAGCTGTCGGTCGCCGAGCTCGCCGCGGATATCTTCGCCAACTGCACCCAGACCCTGCACGGGGGATTCACCACGGTGCGCGACACCGGCGGTATCGACGGCGGGCTGGCCGGCGTCGTGGCCAACGGCAAGATTCCAGGCCCGCGGATCCTGCAATGCGGGCCGATTCAATGCCAGACCGGCGGGCACGGCCACCTGGCCGCTGACTGGGAACCCACACACCTGTGGGACGGACACGGCATCCCCGGGCTGCGGCACATGGCGTTGCTGTCCGATAGCCCGGACCAGATGCGGGCCAACGTGCGGGAGGCATTCCGCCGCGGTGCGCAATTCATCAAACTGTGCGTGACCGGCGGCGTGGTGTCCTTCCACGACCAGCTCTCCGACACGCAGTTCACCGTGGAAGAAATCCGGACGGCCGTCCATGAGGCCGCGGCCCGGGGCACCTACGTGACCGTGCACGCGCACAACAACACCGGCCTGCGTAACGCGATCGAGGGCGGCGTGCGCTGCGTAGAACACGGCACCGCGATCGACGACGAGATGGCCGCGCTCATGGCCGACCGCGACATCGCCCACGTGCCCACCCTCGCCGTGGTACGCGACGTGCTCGACGACGCGACCCGACTCGGTCTCCCCGCCGAGATCGCGGCACGTGCCACCGGTGCCTGGCAAGGCCAGATCGATGCGATCCACGCATCCAGGAGGGCCGGTGTCCGGCTCGGGCTGGGCTCCGATCTCATCGGCCCCGGCCAAGACCACCGCGGCACCGAACTCGTGTTGCGCTCGCAGGTCGAATCACCGATGGCCGCGCTCGTGTCGGCCACCGCCACCAACGCCGACATCCTCGGCATCGGCGATCAGGTCGGCACGATCGAGGCAGGCAAGCGCGCCGACCTCGTCGCCTTCGCCGGCGACCCACTTGCCGACCCGAGCCTGTTCGCCGACCGCGACGCCGTGGTCCTGGTCATCCAACGCGGCCGGATCGTCAAAGACCAGCGCTGACCTATCCCGACGCGCAATCAGTACAAGCCAGATACCTGGTTCTGCGGCATGATCTGCTTCGGGCCCCATCCCGGAACCGTGCCCGAGATGCCCGTATCAAGCCGGGGGCGAGACAACGCCGAAAGCTCGATTGGACGAATCGGCCCAACGCTGTGTACCACGGCCCCAACGGCCGCGAGCTTTACGGCACCGGCGACATTCAACACGACATCCTCGCCATGCTGGCCATGCTTCCCGACGCCCGGATGTATGTCGACGAGGTCTACTGGAACAGCACCGCAGAAGAGCAGACCAAGGTCGCAGTGCGCTGGACCCTGATCGGCACCAACACCGGACCCAGCCGCTACGGCTCTCCGACCGGTCGCCGTGTCCGCGTCCTCGGCATCTCCCATCAGCATCTCACCGCCGGACGCGTGGTTGAGGAATGGTCCGTGTACTCCGAATTCAACCTCCTCAAACAGCTTTATCTCCCGCACCGCAACGAAAACGCGTGAACGCATCGGCCCCACCGGCACGCCTCGCGGGGTCGGTGCTGGTTGAATGAGCCGAAATGAGTGGCACAAGCTGCGGCTGGTTGGGGCTTGTCGACCAGAGGCGCTCGTCGCGGGCCGTGATGGCACGCGTACCTGCGTCGAGGACCGCATCGGCGATCTTGGACGGCGTTTCTCGTGTACTGCGGGATTCAATATGCCTTGCCGGGGTTCATGATCCCTCTGGGATCCAGTGCGGTCTTGATCGCCTGCTGTAGCTGGAGGATGTCGCAGCCCAGTTCGTGTTCGAGCCAGGGGCGTTTGAGCGCGCCGACGCCGTGTTCACCGGTGAGCGTGCCGCCAAAGTCCAGTGCTGTCTGGAAGGTTTCGTCCGCGGCGCACCAGACCGCCGCGGGTGCGTTGCCGTCCGGTTCGGCCTCGAAGACGAAGGTGGGGTGCAGGTTGCCGTCTCCAGCATGGGCGACCGTGAGGATGGTGACGCTATGTTCGGTGCCGATCCGTTCGATGGCTTCGATCATCTCCGGCAAGCGTGATCTGGGGACGCCGATGTCCTCGACAAGGCAGTGTCCGAGCCGTTCGGCTGCCGGATAGGCCAGCCTGCGCATCTCGAGCAGTTGTGCCGCTTCGCTTGCGTCGCTGGAGGTCGCGGCGAAATCGGCGTCGGCTGCGGTATAGGCGGACTCTACATCGCGCGCCACTCGCGCGGCGTCCGGAGAATCGAGTTGGGCGATGAGCATGGCTTCGGTCTGTGGCTCCAGCCCGATGTGCTTCCAGTCGTCGATGGCCTGCAACGTGTTGCGGTCGATCAGTTCGAGCAGGCTGGGTTCGATTCCCTGCCGGACGATGGCCGCCACGGCCTCGGCGGCGGCGCGCAGCGAGGGGAAGCTGCCGACGATCGTCACCGGGTCGGCGCGTGGTCGCGGTCGCAGTGTGACCGTGGCGCTGGTGATGATTCCCAGGCTGCCCTCTGAGCCGACGAACAGGCCGGTCAGGTCCAGACCGGCGACGCCCTTGACGGTACGGCGCCCGGTGTGGATCGTCCGCCCGTCGGCAAGCACGGCTTCGAGTCCGAGTACCGAGTCACGGGTGACGCCGTACTTTACGCAGCCCAGTCCTCCGGCGTTGGTGGCGAGGTTGCCGCCGATGGTGGAGATCTCGAAGCTGGACGGGTCGGGTGAGTACATCAGTCCGTGTGCGGCGGCGGCGCGTTTGAGATCGGCGTTGATGACGCCTGCCTCGACGACGGCGTACATGTCATCGGGTTCGAGTTCGCGGATGGCGGTCATCTGTGCGGTGGAGACGATCAGGCACCCGTCGGTGGCTGTGGCTCCGCCTGCCAGACCGGTCCCGGCGCCACGCGGCACCACGGGGACGCCGTGTTCGCCCGCCCAGGCCAGGGCGGTGGCCACATCCTCGGTACGTTCGGCGAGCAGCACCCCGCATGGGCGGCCCGGTGCGACGAGGTGTGCGTGATCGCGGCGGTAGGCATCGGTCACGTCGTGATCGGTGAGCAATCGACTGGTGGTCAGGCGCGCGGCAAGATCTTCGAGTCGTCCGGTCGCTTTGTCGTCTCGCATACCCGTCACAGCTCCAGCACCAGCCGGGAGCACCGTGCGCGTCCAACGCAGATCATCATCGTGTCGTTGGCCGCCCGCTCCTGCTCGGTCAGCAGGCTGTCGCGGTGTTCCGGTATGCCCTCGATCACCTTGGTCTCGCAGGTGCCGCAGATGCCTTCCCGGCAGGAGCTGATGTGCTCGATGCCGTTGGCCTCCATGGCTTCGAGCACGCTCATGCTCGCGGGTACCGTGATGGTGGTGCCGCTGGCCCGTAGCTCGACCTCGAATGCTCGTTCCGCGGCCGGGTCGATGGGTTTGCGGGTTTCGGCGGTGAACCGCTCGATGTGCAGCGCACCGTCCGGCCATGCCGTGCACCGCTGTTCGATGGCGGCGAGCAGTGGTGCCGGGCCGCATCCGTACACGAGGGTGTCTTTGCGAGGCTGCGCTAATTCCGCGTCGAGATCCAGCAGGCCGTACTCGTCTTCGGGGCGGACCCGGACCGCGTCGCCGTAGCGTGTCAGCTCGTCGAGGAAGGCCATGGTGGACCGGGACCGGCCGCCGTACAGCAGGGACCAGGAAGCCCCGCGCATCCGGGCTTGCTCGATCATGGACAGCAGTGGGGTGATGCCGATTCCGCCCGCGATGAACAGGTAGCGCGGCGCCGCCGCGAGCGCGAAGTTGTTGCGCGGACCGCGAACTTCGACGAGATCGCCAGGACGCATGGTGTTGTGGATCGCGGCCGAACCGCCGGAGCTGGCCGGTTCGCGCAGTACTGAGATGCGCCAGGTGCTGCGGTCAGCGGGACTGTTGTTGAGCGAGTACTGGCGGATGTGCGTGCTCGCGCCGGTACCGGGGACGGTGAGGTCGATATGCGCGCCCGGCTGCCATTCGGGTAGCTCGCCTCTTTCTGGGCGGCACAGGTGCAGGGAGAGGACGCTCTCGGACTCCCAGGTCATCCGGATGATGCGCAGGCGAAGTGGTTGTTCGTCGTGTGTGGTCGGCATGGCGGGTCGGCTCCGGACTGGTCAGGGAACCCAGCTGATGGGTTGCGTGGCGGCGGATCGGATGCGGACCAGACACAGTGAGGTCGGTCGCTGTTCGGCACGTTCGATAGCGAGCACGAGCGGGTCGTCTCCTTCGAGCACGATGGCATCGAAGGTGTCGAGGACATGTCGGCCTTCGAGGCGGGCACTGCCTTGGCCGACGACCAGTACGGTGAGTTCGTGCGGATCCCGGTTGATCTGGCTGGGTTCCCCGGCGATCAGCATCTCAGTCTTCGCGGTGACCCGGTTCGGATCACTATCGAGTCGCAGTTCGCATACGGTGCCGCCGTGCTCGCCGAAGCTGACGGTATGGCGTTCGATGGCCGGTTTCGGTTCGGTTCGTGCCGCGTGCGCTGGGATCAAGCACAGGTCCCACTGCCACTGCTCCCGGCCGGGCGTGTCCGGCGAGGCGGCGATCTCCCAGCCGTCCTCGCGGTAGCGGTGCGCGTCGCTGCGCAGCAGCAGCCTCACGAGGCTCTCCCCGCGGAGCGCCGGGGCGGCGCGGGCGTTTCCGCCTCGGCGCCTTCCGCGGCGAGAAGTTTGGCCATCAGTCTGCGTGCCTTGGCCACGCCCGCGTCCTGGCCGATGAGCACATCCGGTACCGATGAAGGGCGCTGGCCCATTCGTTGCTGCTGCAGTTCGAGGGCGTCGGCGTCCTCGTCGAGCACCTCACCGAGGTTGGTGCGCAACAATTGGTTGACATCCTCGTCGCCGACGTCGAAGTTCCGGCAGAACGCGTAGAAGTACCAGCTGGTGGTCTCGGTTTGCGGGGTGATTGCGTTGAGGACCTCGAGCAGGTGCCCGTCCTCTCGCCTGCCGCCAGGCTCGACCACACCGGCATGGATGACGTGCAGGCTCGGTATCTGGAACTCGGTAGTGTGCCAACGGTCCACACGCGTCAACCCGGTCGCCTTCTCGAATAACGGAGACGGGTGACAGTCCGGCATCCACCGGTCGACGCTGATCACCGTGCCGTCGACCTCGACAGTGACCCCGTTGACGTAGACGGCTTCATCCCCGATCGAAGAGGTGTGCAGGAAACCCTCATGGGTCAGGTCGAGGAGGTTGTCGTGCACCAACTCGGCGCTGGATTGGAACAGCCGCGTGTGCGTCACTCTGTCCCACCCCGGATCGGTCATCCAGTGCGTGTCCGGAACAGGGCTAGTCGTCGCCTTCTCAGGCTCGCCCATCCAGACCCACACCCACTGGTGCGACTCGGCAACCGGGTAGCTGTGCACGACGGCCCGCGGCGGGATTCGGTCCTGTGCGGGCACTTTCACGCAGACACCCGCGCAGTCGTACTCGAACCCGTGATAGCCGCACTGGATGTTGTCGCCGATGACCTGACCGGCCGAGAGCGGGTAGGCACGGTGCGCGCACCGGTCGAGCAGTGCGACCGCCGTACCGTCCTGTTTGCGGTAGAGCACGATCGGTGTGTCGAGCACCGTGCGGTGCATCGGCTCACGAGTCAGCTCCCCGGACCACGCGATGACATACCAGGCGTTGCGGATGTACATGCCGTTACTCCTTTGTCTCCGAGTTCCACGCGGACGAGCGCACCGGCGTGTCCGTGGTCAGTGCCCGTTCGAGCATCTCCAGTCCCGCTCGAGAGGGGACGCTGATCCGCACGGTCCCGGGCAGCCCGAGCCCGGTTCCAGGACGCACGGCGATACCGTGCGCGCGCAACCGTGCGACCAGCGCGTCCTCATCGGGTGTCACCGCCAGGGCGAAGTTGGCCTGCGACGGCACCACGGTGTAACCGGCATCGGTCAACAGCGCGGTGAGCCTGGCACGGTTGCTTCTGGTGAACTCGCGAGCATGCCGCAGATGCTCCTGGTCGCGGAGACCGGCCAATCCGGCCGCCTGGGCGAGCGCGCCGACCGAGAACGGGGCACGGATCCGGCGCAGCGTGGCGACCAGATCCGGCGGGCCGACCAGATAGCCGACCCGCATGCCCGCGAGCCCGTAGGCTTTCGAGAAGGTCCGCAACACCACGACTGATCCCTCGGCCACGAGGGGGATCGCGGTCATGGCGACGGGATCGTCGGCGAAATCGATGTAGGCCTCGTCGACGACGACCAGACCCGCCTTCGCGGTCGCGGCGAACCGTTCGATATCCGCACGGCTGTGCGTCGTGCCGGTCGGGTTGTGTGGATTGCACACGTGCGCGAGCTCCGCTGGCACTCCGGCCATCGCGTCGAGATCGTGTGCCCAATCCCGCAACGGGACCCTGGTGACCTCCGCACCGGCGGCAAGCCCGCAGATCTCGTCCATCCGGTACGGGGGGTCGGCACAGACAACGGTTCCCCCGTGCGCCGCGTACGCCCAGCTGAGCAGATAGATCAGCTCGTCCGAGCCGTTACCGACGAGGATGGCTTCCGGGGGCACGCCGTGATGCCACGCCAGTTCATCGCGCAGTTCGTCGGCGAGCGGGTCCGGATACCGGTGCACCGCCCCCGCCGCTACCGCCAGAGCATCCAGGACCGCAGGGCTGGCTCCGAGCGCGGATTCATTGGCGGCCATCGAACCCGCTCCATCCGGGGCGGGTGCACCAGGGCGGTACGGCTCGATTCTGCTCAACCAGCGGCGGGGGGCGACGTTCATGCCTCAACCGTCGCCGAGCAGGGTAGCTGGGCGCCAGTTCTCACCGGCGACTGCTGTCCCATATGTGAGACAACAGTCGGCGCCAGGACCTACCGGTAGGGCCACCGCGGCGTGCCTACTGGTAGCGACCACGGCACAGGGTTGTGGCATGGCTCGGTGGAGATGCAGCGATGAACGTGGATTCACCCGCGGATCCGAAAAGAACCTCTGTCAGCGAACACGGGAGCCCCGTGTCCCGGCGGGCCGTCGTACTGGCCAGCGTGACCGGGACGGTCATCGAGTGGTACGACTTCATGCTCTATGCCACGGCGTCCGCGCTGGTGCTCGGCCCGGCATTCTTTCCGGGAGGAAGCGCGGTCGCCGGGACGCTCGCGGCGTTCGCCACCTACGCCGTCGGCTTCTTCTTCCGTCCGGTAGGGGCCGTGGTGTGCGGGCATTTCGGCGACCGCATCGGCCGCAAAGCGATGCTCGTGTTCACCCTCGTGCTCATGGGCGTTTCGACCGTGCTCGTCGGCGTACTGCCGACCTATTCAAGTATCGGTGTCACCGCACCGATTCTGCTCATCGTGCTGCGTTGCCTCCAGGGGTTCGCCGCAGGTGGCGAATGGGGTGGAGCCGCGCTGCTCAACGTGGAGCACGCGCCACCGGGCAAGCGCGGCCGGTACGGCGGGCTGATCGGGGCCGGGATCGCGGTGGGCATCCTGCTCTCCAGCGCGGTGTTCAGCGCCGTGTCCGGTGGCTTCGGCGAAGCCGAGTTCACCGCTTGGGGCTGGCGGATCCCGTTCCTGGTCAGCGCGGTACTTGTCGCCTTCGGACTGGTGATCCGGATGCGGGTCAGCGAGTCGCCCGCCTTCGAACAGGTCAAGCAGAGCGGACAACAGGCCCGCATCCCGCTGCTCGAAGTGTTGCGGAACAACCCGAGACAGCTGTTGCTTTCCATCGGTACCTACATCGGCGTGCACACCTCGATCTGGATCGTATACACCTTCATGCTCACCTACGGATCGCTCAACGGCGTCGGGGAATCCGTCATGCTGGGCGCGGTCACGGTCGCTTCGATCGTCGAACTGGTCGGCGACCCCTTCTTCGGTGGCCTTTCCGACAAATACGGCAGGCGAACCGTGATGCTCGGCGGCGCGATATTCACCATTCTGTTCGTATTCCCCATGTTCTGGCTCGTAGACAGTGGCACCTCGGTGCTGGTGTACCTCGCGCTCGCGGTGGCGCTGATCGGTATCAGTGCCCAGTACGGTCCCGCTGCGGCGTATTTCTCCGAGCAGTTCGGCGCCCGAACCAGGTACAGCGGCGCTTCGCTCGGTTACCAGGCCTCGGCGACCATCGGCGGTGGCACGGCACCACTGATCGCTACCGCCCTGTTCGCCGCCGCCGGCAACCGCCCGTGGGCGGTCGCTCTCTATGTCATCGTGCTGACCACGCTGACGATCGTGTGCGTCCGCCTTTCCCGGGAGACCGGGCACGATGAGCTACCGCGGTGACTGTTCCGTCGTTGGAGAGCCCGCGTCATAACCAGGCGGTGTCCCACGCAACCGACCGGTCAGGGTATTCGCCGCATTGCACACCGCGAGCGCGATGTCCGGCAAGTCTTGCTCGGCCCGTGATTCGGTGGCGAAACTGACTCCCACCGAAGCGATCGGCAAACGCCGGTGGTCGAAGACCGCGGCAGCGATGCAGCTGACTCCGACCGTGGTGCAGTCGCTTTCCACGCTGTAGCCACGTTGCTTGTCCTCCGCGAGCGTCTGTCGCAAATCGAACAGCCGCGTACTGCCGAACCCGGTCCGCTCGACAAAGGAGTCACTACTCGGGAACAGCGCCCGAACCTGGGAACGTGGCAGGAAGGTCAGAATCGCCCTGCCCACCGCGGTCAGCTGCGCCGGCAGCCGCACACCGACGTCGGTGATCAACGACGTGGACAGACCAGGCGCGGCGTGCTTGCACAGATACAGCACCTCATTGCCGTGCAGCACCGCAAGGTGCGAGGTCTCGCCAGCCTCCACTGTCAAGTTCGAAAGCACCGGCCTACCCAGTTGCTGAAGCGGTTTCGAGCTCAGATACGCCGAACCGACCTCGAAGGCGCCAACACCAAGGCCCCATGTCTTCTGCTCGGGAAAATACACGACGAAGTCGCGCTCGCGCATCGTGGCCAACATCGGATACAGACTGGACCGCGGAATCTCACACGCCTGCGCGATCGCCGCCGCAGGTTGTGGCCTCGCGCGTCCAGCAAGAAACAACAGCACCCGCAGCACGCGGTCGATCGATCGCCTCGCCGATTCTTCCGCCACAAGCCGTCAACTCCATAATATATCGATCACCGGGCGCAACCCAGCGCACCCATTCCGGCGGTAGCACCGATACTGTGCCGTCGTGCCCTTCGCGCAGCGGTGGCACTATACGACGACCCGAACCGCATCCACCAGGGTTTGCTTTACAGAAGGGTTCTGACAGACTCGAGGAAGGTGATCCAGCAACGCCGAGAAGCGTCAATCGGCGCCGTCACGGCTTCGAGGCGCCGATTCCGGTGGCGATCGAGATCCCATGAGGACTGTTGGTGGCGGCGTTGCGCGCGGCGGGTGTATGCGATCAATCCGCTGGCAGTGGTCCGGTATCGAAAACGGGCCCAGGCCAAGCCGAACCAGCCATCGTCGTATCTTCGCTGTCAACCTGGATCTCTTCCAACCGGAGCAACCGCTCCAGCACGGTCAAGACCACCCACCACCCACAAGATCATGGACAGTCCCAGGTGAGCTTCCCCTTGGATCGTGGAGGCATGCGCTATAGGGAGTAGTCATGTCGGAAACACGACGAAAGTTCGATCCGGAGTTCCGTGACGGCGTGGTGCGCCTGGTCCTGGACACTGGCAGGCCGGTGGCCGAGGTGGCCCGTGAGCTGGGTATCAACCCTGGCACGCTGGGCAACTGGGTCGCGAAGCAACGCGAGCACGGCAGCACCGATGGTGCCTCGGCTGATCCGGCTGCTGAGGTCAAGCGGTTGCGGGCTGAGCTGGCGTCGGTGCGGGCGGAGCGCGACTTGCTCAAGCGATCAGTGCTCGGGTGGGTAGAGGAGGCGACGAAATGAGCGTGGCCGGATTCATCGCCGACCAGAGGACCAATCACCGGTGCCACACACGATCACCTGCGCCCTGCTCGGGGTCAGCCTGTCCTGGTACTACAAATGGATCAGCCGTGCGCCCACGGCCCGGCAACAACGCCGAGAAGCGCTGGATGCCGCGGTTCGCGAGCGGTTCGAGGCGTCCGGCGGCACCTACGGGTCTCCATGCGTGCACGCGGATTTGCGTGAAGCTGACTGGCGGGTCAGCGTGAATACCGTGGCCGTTTCGATGCGTCGGCAGGAGCTGGTGGCTCGGAAGGTCAAGCGGTACAAGGGTTTGACCCGTCAAGATCGGTCTGCGCCGAAGGTTTCGGATTTGGTGCGCCGGGACTTCACCGCATCGGCTCCGAACCAGAAATGGTGCGGTGACATGACCCAGATCCCTACCGGTGAATGCCCGCTGTACCTGGCCACTGTCATCGACCTGTACTCACGACGACTGCTCGCCTGCTCGGTTTCCGAACATCCAGACGCGGCCTTGGCCGCTGATGCGATCAAAATCGCCGCCACGGTCCGCGGTGGCCGTGAACACATAGCGGGCGTGATCTTCCACACTGACCGCGGATCGGTCTACACTTCAACTCGATTCGCGTTGCTGTGTAAGGAAAAGCTCGATATCCGGCAGTCGATGGGCAGGGTCGGTTCCTGCTTCGATAACGCTGCGGCCGAATCGTTCTTCGCCACCCTCGAACACGAACTCCTTTCCCGGTACCGGTTCACGATCAGGAACGAGGCCAAGACCGTGATCACCACCTGGTGCCACCAGTTCTACAACAACAAGCGCCGCCACAGCAGCGCAGGATTGCTGGCACCGACCGAGTACGAGAAGACCACCCCTGACCAACCAGCAGCGGCCTAGAAACCCTCCACGATTTCAGGGGAACTCCAGTCTGATCAATTTTGATATATGTTTCATGCCCGGCTCTCTTGTTGTCAAACAATTGGTAACTATAGGTATTTGGACGCATCGACGGTAGGGGTTTCTCCGGAGGAATTTCCTGTGCCCGTCGATGCCGATCTCCATACCGGGTCGCGTCGATTTGCCAGGAAGCTGACAAGTGCGGTGATAGCAAGCACGCCCGTGATCACGGACAACGTCACCGGGGTGTCGGGTTCGGGAACATGGATTCTTTTGCCGCCGTTGAGGAATGGTAGCTCATTCTCATTCAGTGCGTGCAAAACCATCTTGACGCCGATGAATGCCAGTATCGCGGCGAGTCCGTAGGAGAGATATCGGAGCTTTTCGAGTATACGATGCAACAGAATGTAAAGGTGTCTCAACGCCATCAGTGCAAAGGCGTTAGCTGTGCATATCAGAAATGGCTCCCTGGTGATACCGAAGATCGCCGGAATGGAGTCGAACGCGAACAGCAGGTCGGTGATTCCGATGGCCACGATCACGATGAACATCGGTGTCAGCCACCGTCTGCCGGACAATCGCACGGTCAACCTTGCGCCGTGGAATTCCGCCGTCGTCGGATACAGGGAACGCAACAGTCGGACCGGTCTCGGTTCCGTCCATGCGCCTTGCGGTTCCTCGGTCCTTTGACGGAAGGTGTTGACGGAGGTGATGAACAGCAGAGCGGCGAACAGATAGGACAACCAGCTCAATGCGTTGATCGCGACGACGCCGATGACGATGAACAAGGCTCGCAACACGAGCGCGATGACGATCCCCAACAGAAGCGCCCGGTGCTGCTGGGCGGCAGGAACCTTGAAGGTCGACATGATGATCATGAAGACGAAGAGATTGTCCACCGAGAGCGAGTATTCGGTGAGGTAGCCACCGAAGAATTCGCCGCCGTACAGGGCACCGGCCGACAACCAGACCACGGCGCCGAACAGTGTTCCGAGCCCGATGTAGATGGCAAGCCAGCAGAGCGCGTTCCGTGCGGTGGACGGTGCACGGTGACGCGAACCGAACAGCAAGTCGGTGAGCACCACCAGCACCAGTCCCGCGATCGTGACGATCCAGAGCCAAATGGGTACGGACACAAAGTCCTCCTGATCCGGTCGAGACGGTGCTGGCGGTCAGGCTCCTCCGGTCGGTGGACTCAGCCGTCGCGAGCCGGACGCTCTGCGGTGTTTGGCTGCCTCGGCCAGTTCTTCATCGATGCCCACGAACACGTAGCCGTCCGTTTCTCGCACCGGGAATACGGCGATCGGTCGTGTCGCGGGCGGGTGCAGTGGTTCACCGGTCTCATAGTCGAACACGCTGCCATGGCAGGAACACAACAGGCCTTCATCGGTCACACGACCGCTGGAAAGCAGGCAGTCCAAATGCGTGCAGTAGTTCGACATCGCGTAGACTTCCCCTTCGGAACGCGAAAGTGCGATCTCGACTTCACCGGCGAAGAAGCGACGGACGACCCCTTCCGGTATCTGGCCAGACCTGGCGATCTGATGAAATTCCACGGATGCTCCTATACGGTAGCGCTGTCCAGCAGCTCGAAGAGATCGGTTTCCTCGTCGAGGATTGTCTGGCTCGATACCGGCGAACCGGCTGTGATGAGTTCCTTGACCGCGGGGATCTCGTCGCCACGCCCCACCGCGAACGCGGCTTCGAGTGTCCCGTCACGCAAATAGCAGGCAAGAAAATTCCGTTCGGCGATGCTGCCCCGGACAACCAGCTGCGCGTCCGGATGCGGGCACGCCACGAATTGCAGGCCGAATCCGTATTGATCGGACCAGAACCATGGAGCCCGGTCGACGGCACGGCCAGGTTTGCCGATGAGCGCCCGAGCCACGGCAGTGCCCTGCTGGACGGCGTTGTCGAAGTGTTCGAACCGCATGTGCCGATCACCGGACGGATACGCCGCGACATCTCCTCCGGCAAAGATGCCGGGCATCGCGGTTCGGCAATTCTCGTCGATGACGATGCCGCCGGCCGGAGCGAGAGCGAGTCCTGATTCGAGCGCGACCGAGTCGTTCGGCTCGGCCCCGACCGCCACCACGATGAGATCCGCTTCGAATACATCGTCCTCGGTCCGTACCACTACGCCACCCGTGGTGGACTCGACCGTGCTGATCCGCTGGGCGCAACGCAGGTCGACACCGAACTCGCGGTGCAAATCGGCATACCATCGGGCCAGCGACGGGCCGAGTTGGCCGAGCATCGGCAGCCGCAAGGCTTCCAAGACCGTTACCGCGAGGCCTTCCGCCCTGGCCGAGGATGCCACCTCGGAGCCGATGAGGCCGCCCCCGATGATCACGAGGCGTTCCGCGGAGGCGAACAACTCGCGGAGCCGCTCGGCATCATCGAGCGTACGCAGGTAGACCACTCGTTCCTCGTCAAAACCGGCCAGACGGCGAGGACGGGCTCCGGTGGCCAGCAGCACGGCATCGCCGGGAACGGACGCCCCGTCTTCGAGCCGTACCCTTCCAGGTTCGACCGACACGGCCCGGGTTCCACGCAGCAGCTCGACATCATGAGCCAGGCACCAGGGTTCATCGAGACAGGTGAGCTCCGCTGTGGTGCTCTCACCTCGCAGGAATTCTTTGGACAGCGGTGGCCGTTGGTACGGCGCGTGCGGCTCGTCCGCGAGCACGGTCACCCTGCCTTCGAAACCGCGGCGGCGCAGGGTGCGCACAGCGCTCGCCGTCGCTTGACCTCCGCCGACCGCGACGAAACTACGGGGCAGCTCGGACATCGGTTCTCCTTTCGCCACGCGGTCGAACCCCCACGTGTATGACCCCATCGATCACGCGAACCTCGTGGACTGGCTGACATTCGTCACGATCTTCTGCTTGACCGGTCTCCGGATCGAATTTCCACTGATGGCCCGGGCAGATGACATGGCCCTGCCAAACCGCCCCCGCGGACAGGGAACGGCCCTTGTGCACACATACATCATCGAAAGCGAAAACTCGTTCACCGATCAGGAAAATCGCCACCGCCCGGTCTCCGACATCGATCCGGATCTTCTTCCGGCGACTGAGTTCGGCGAGTGTGATCGTGGCGATCCATGCATCAGTCCGTGTACCGCTCACCTTCGGACCTCCGGTCGGGCCGCGGGGGCCCGAACGAACCCCCGCGGCGACGGAAACTGGCTTCACAACGTGGGCGCCACGTAGGTCTCGTAGAGTTCCTTCGTGTAGGCGAATCGCATTTCAGCGCCCCACCTGACCATCTGCAAGCACCGCTGTTGCAGTTCGGGTGTGTCGGCGTGGTTGAGCACGATTTGGTAGCCACGCTCCCCGTGCACTTCATCGGAGGTTATGTGTAGATCGAAGAACTCGATCTCGTCTTCGCTGAACCGATAGGTCTCCCGCAGCGGCACGATTTGCTTTTTGTAGATGCTCGGCACCTGTGATTCGAGTCCGACGACGAGAGCGGCGGTGGCCACGACGAAATGCTCGCGCATGGAGATCGCATAGCACCACGCCTGCAAACCGCGAGTCACCGCGTTCATGTTCTCCGGATCCTCGATCCGCTCCCGTGAGGTTCCGCATGCTTCGCCGAACCGGATCAGCAAATCGGTGTGCCGGATGTCGGCGAGTTCTTCCTCGTACATGTTCTGCAGCAGGAAGTCTTTGGCGTCGGTGTAGTGGTCGGGGGTGTTGCCGTAGATGTAGCCGAGATAATCGGCGAACGGACCGACGTAGTGGTAATGGTTCTCGGCCCAGCGCGCGAAGTGCTGCCGCTCCAGTTTGCCCTCGGCCCAGGCCGTGCTGAACGAGGCGTTCTTCGCTTCGCGTCCTTTGATCGCATCCTGCAACGCGGCGCGAAAATCATCGTGGGACAGCAAACCGTTTGCCGCCGTCGAGTTGTCAATCGTCAGGGTCATGGCGAACCCTCCTGAAGCATCGAATGATTCATGGACGAAACCGGGATACCGACCGGCTCGCGGCCGGAACCCGATACACAAAACGCTAGTCCGTACGCCGTCGGAGGGCTCTGGTCAATCAGCACAGCGGAGCGGGAGTTCTTGCAACACCCGGCACACCAGTGTGCGGGACCGCACCGCACTACAACAACAGAGCAGCCACGAGCGTGGACAGCACCAGCCCGGCGATCACCGGCAGGAAACACTTGCGGACCAGTTCGGTGACCGGCACACGGGTGACACCGGCGACGACCAGCAGGGAAGACCAGGCGATCAGCAGGCCGCCGCCAGTCCACACCGAACCCATCTGTCCGACCGCGGCGAGCGTCTCCGGCCTGATGCCGACACCGGGCCCGAGCGCTCCGGCGAGCGAGCCGGTCAGCGGCAGCCCGGAGAAGCCGGATCCTTCGAGTCCACACGCCATCCCGACGATGAGCACGCCGAAGCAGACGACCACCGGATTGTGCGGTATGAACCGTTCGGCCGCGGTGACCAGATCGACGAGCAGCCCGGGCGCGCGCTGGCCGCTCGGGTAACCGAGGATCTTACCGGCGAAATCGGCGTTGCCGAGGAAGAAGAAGCCGGCGATCGGCAGCACGGCGCCCATCGCACGGAAGGCGAAGACCAGGCCATCGGTGATGTGCCCGGCCACGGAACCCAGTGCGTTCTTCGGCCCGTCGAGGGCGAGCACGGCGACAATGGTCAGCACCGCCGCGATCCCGCCGACGAGTTTCGCCGCCGATCCATCGCCGACCGGCGGGACGAGAGTGGTGAATTTTCCGAGGGCCATGTAGATGATCATCAGCAGGAATACCAGCGGAACACCGACCGCGAAGATTCGGGACAATCGCAGCACTCTCGGCTTCTCCATCGGCACGTCCTCGAGCGCGATCGCTGTATCCTGCCGTAGCGTGCCGCCGGTTTGCCCGCTGGCACGCGCACCAGCCCGCACAGCGCCGGCACCAACGGCAATCGGCTGAGCGGCGTTGGGCTCGGTCGGCACTGGCTCCTCGGCGTGCCGTCTGCGCAAGGCGAACAGCGGGCGCCGCATCAGCCGCCACCGCGTTCCGTACTGTGTGGACGCCCCGTTTTCCCACCGTTTCAGGTGCTCATCGGACGGTTCGGCCATCCGGCCGCGCAGCAGCAGCGCGGTGATGACCAAAGCGGTCACTCCGGTGACCAGCGAGAGCACCAGCGCCACATCGGCGACAGCGGATCCGGAGACCCCGGCGGCAGTCGCCGAGAAACCCGGAGCCACCTGCATGATGTAGTCGCTGGAAAGCGCCATGCCCTGTCCTGCTATGGCGATGACCATCCCCGCGCCCAGTGCTGGCAAGCCAGCCCGGATCGCGGCGGGAACCAGGATCGCTCCGATCAACGGCACCGCGGGCGTCGGCCAGAAGAATAGGCTGATGCCGTATCCGGCGACGGCCAGCACGAGAAAAGCCGACCAGCCGCCGCGCATGATCTTCTGGAACGGCGTCACCATGCGCTGATCGGCTTTCATCGCGCGCAATGCTCCGAGTAGCGCGGTGACCATGGCGATGATCAGGAAAATGTTGAACAGTTCGGACGCTGCGGTCAGGCTTGCCCCGAAGATCGACTCGATGCCCTTGATCGGGTCGCTGGTCATCGCCCATGCGGTCGCCAGCGTTGCGATCAGTGCGGGGACGACGACATTCATCCGTGCGATGGTGACGCCGATGATCAGAACAACCCCGGCCAGATAGATCCAGTGCGCGGCAGTCAGCCCCATTGCTGGCTCCTTCTCGCCTGTCTCGGCGATGATTGTGGTGGTGTTCGGGCACGGTGCTTGCCACGGTCGCCTGATCGCTACGACAACTGTGCACACCGGCCAGGTACGGGATTGTGCACAGTGGTGAATCAAGCCGAATGCACAGACCACGCCCGGAACGCATGTGCATTTCGCACCTACAACGACAAGCGCGTTCCATGGCACGGTTCGCGAATGACCAGCACGGCAACGACATCCGGGTTTCCGGAACCTCACCGAGCCCCAGGGCTCGGCACCGAAGGCATGGTAGCGGCCAGCCATCCAGCTGTCAGCCTCGCGGGCATCAGCGCCCTGGAAAGCGGTGGCACCGCCGTGGACGCCGCGCTCGCCATGGCGGCCGTCGCCTGGCTCGCGCTTCCTGGCCAATGCGGCATCGGTGGTGACGCGTTCGCGCTGCTGCACGAGCCGGACGGCACGGTCACCGCGTTCAGCGGCAGTGGCTACGGTCCGGATGGTGGTACGCCGGAACGGTACGCGCGGCTGCGCCACCTTCCGCGCTACGGCGCGCTTTCGGTCACCGTTCCGGGTGCCATCGCCGCACTGACCGCACTGCACGAGGCCGGAGCAACGCGTGCGCTGACCGATCTCTGGGAACCGGCGGCCGCGCTTGCCGCGCGCGGACTGCCGTGCACGCAACGAACCGCGGACGATATCCACTGCCACGCAACGAGATTGGCGGCGGATCCACAGTTAGTCACCGGCCTGTTACCGGGCGGGACCAGCCCAGTGCTCGGCACAAGACTGACCCAGCCGGCACTTGCCGAATCGATCAGGCAGCTCGCCGCCGCCCCTGCTTCGCTCTACACCGGCGTGCTCGCCGAACGGGCGGTCGAGTACCTCGCCGGACTCGGTGCCCCGTTCTCCGGCGCGGAATGGTCCGCGACCGGCACCGTACTGCCCGAACAACCGCTGACCCGCGAGTACCGGGGCCACTTCGTCTACCAGACCCCGATCCCGACACCTGGATGGATGGTCCTCGATCAACTCTCCGTCTGTGAGGGAGAACTCGGCGCGGCCGCGCTTTCCGCCCACGAGGTGCACTGGCTGGCCGGGGCGGCCCGGATCGCCTTCGCCGACCGGTACGCGCGGGCTGGAAGCGAAAACCGCGGTTGGTTACACGGTGGGCAACCCAGCGCGATCAAGGCTGCCCGCACGCGCATCCGCGACCGCGCCCTGCCCGGACCAGCCGGTGCACGACCGGACGGGGACACCACGTCGATGGTCGCCGTGGACCGCGAGGGCCGTGCGGTGAGCCTGATCCAATCGCTCGCGTTCACCTTCGGTGCCGGGATCGCTATCCCCGGTACCGGAATCGTGTTGAACAACCGGCTCGCGCGCGGTGCCTACTTGATCCCCGGCCATCCCAACCAAGTGCGGCCACGGCGCAAACCCTTGCACACGCTCAACACCTGGTTGGTCACCGACGAACACGGACGGCTGCGCCACGTGGGCAACACCCCGGGCGGCGACGGCCAGGTCCAGTGGAACGCGCAGCTGCTTTCCCACCTGATCGACCACGAAGCCGGCCCACAAACCGCCGTGGACGCCCCTCGGTTCTCGGTGTTCCCCGGCAGCGATGCCGAAGACCTCGGCGCGCCGCCACAGCTGCGCGCCGAGGACCGGCTGGGCGCCGCAGTGTTCACCAGCCTGCACGCTGACGGGCACACGATCGTGCCCGTCGGGGACTGGGGCGCCGGTGGCAGCGCCCAAGTCATCACCATCGACCACGCGCTCGGTTGCTTCCTCGGCGGATCCGATTCCCGACAGGAGGGGGTGGCACTCGGTGTCTGACCCCCTCGCGCCGGTTAAGCCGGACCAATTTCCACAGCCACAGGGCCGGTATCTCGGCGCAGTATCGGCTGCCGGCCTGGTGCACAGTGCCGGGATGACACCGCGCCGCGCGGGACGGCTGGTCGTGCGTGGCGTCGTCGGCGAGGAGGTCACCCTCGATATGGCGGCCTGGGCAGCCGGTCTGGCGGCCGGAAATGCGTTACTCGCGGTCAGCGAGACGGCGGGTGGGCTGGACCGGATCCAACGGTGCGCCCGGATGGTGGTGTACATCCGTTGCGCGCCAGGGTTCACCGAACTGTCGGCGGTCGCTGACGGTGCCTCGGCAGTCCTGGCCGCGCGGCTCGGCGAATCGGCGCTGCCTGCCCGCGCGGCCGTCGGCGTGTGCGCGCTGCCCGGTGGTTCTCCGGTCGAAGTCGAACTCACCGCGGTCGTGCGCTGAGATGGCCGTGGATCCGGAGAACGATCAGTACGCGGCGGCGTTCGGGGGCCATCTCGGTGCGGGTGCTGGTCGCCCGCTCATCGCGGCGCTCATGCTGGGAACTTTCGCGAGCACCATCGCGAACACGCTGGTCAACGTGCCGCTGGCAGCGATCACCGAGTCCCTGAGCGAACCGCTGACCAGCGGCACGCTGGTGGTGGTCGCCTTCAATCTCAGCTGTGCGGTCGGCCTGCCGTTCGCCGGATGGCTCGGCGACCGGCTGGGCAGACGGCGGGTCTTCCTGATCGCCATGGCGGGTGTGAGCGTCGGTGCACTCGGCGCCGCCGTGGCCCCGAACCTGGCGCTCTTGATCACGTTCCGCTTGGTGCAGGGCTGTTCCGGAGCGTTGGTGCTGCCGACCGTGCTCGCGCTGCTCACCTCGGCCGCGGGGCCGGGCAGGCGCGGACAGGCGGTTTCCTGGTGGGCAGCTGCCAACGGGGCGGGTCAGGCAGCCGGTCCGACAATCGGCGGGCTGCTGGCCGATGAACTCGGGTGGCGTTCGGTGTTCCTCGTGATCATGCCTTTCGCGCTGACGGCCCTGCTCGGCGGGCTGCGCTGGATTCCGCGGACGCCGTCGCGGGTCGTCCGTCTCGAGGCAGCCGGTGCCACGACCCTTGCGGCCGGGGTGGCGTTGGTTCTGGCCGGTGCTTCCGCTGTGTCCGCTACCGGGCTCACCCGCGTGTTCGGGATCGGTGCACTCGGGCTGGCAGTCGCGCTCCTGGTGGTTTTCCTCGCACTCGAGCGGCGGTCCACGCAGCCTTTCGTATCGCCTCGACTTCTCGCCGATCCGCGGTTCCTCCGTTCTGCCTCTGCGGCGATGTGCCAGATGTTCTGTCTGACCGCGACACTGCTGACCGTTCCGCTCTACCTGACCGCCGACAGCTGGGACGCCCGTGCGGCCGGGCTACTGATCGTCCCGCTCCCGCTGGCCATGACCGTATTCGCTCCGGTGGCCGGGCTGCTCACCGAACGGTGGAGCCCACGCCGTGCGCTGCGCACCGGACTGGTCGCGCTCGGGCTCGCCGAACTCGCCCTGGCCGGCGTACTCCTTACCGATGCTGTGGGCCCGGTACTGGTCACCGTCGCTGCTTGCGTCGGCGCTGGGATGGCACTGACCCAGACCCCGGCCGCGGCAGGGGCGACTCGGTCAACGCAGGAATTCGACTCCGGCACCGGCCTCGGGGTATTCAATATGCTGCGCTTCGTCGGCGCGGCACTCGGCGGGACCGTCGTCGCGCTCATACTCGGCGATCATCCAAGCCGGGCTTGGGAATTCTCTGCCATGGCCGGTGTCTGTGCCGCAACGGCGCTGCTGGCCGTGCTGTCGACCTTCGTCGGCCGGGTCGTCCCGCGCTGAAACAACCCGGCCGCAGGGCTCAGGTCGTCATGGTACCGGCGACGTGCTGTTCGAACGCGGTGAGCGCAGCGGCACCGACCGCCTTGTCCTGCTCCCCGTTGCCACCGCTCACGCCAACCGCACCAATGATCTGGTCGCCGTACACAATCGGGAAACCACCCACGAACACCGTGAACTTTCCCGGATGCATGTGCTGTATCCCGAAAGCCTCATTGCCCGGCAATGCCGGCCCGTTCGGCGGCTCGTTGAACAAATGGGTCGGGCGTTGATGCCCGGCAGCAGTGAACGCCTTCGCGATGGCGATGTCCACACCGGTCAGCCGCGCACCCGTCATCCGGTGCAGCGCGATCGGATGGGCACCATCGTCGGCCACACAGATCGTCTGTTTGACACCGATCCGCTTCGCCTCCGCCTCGCCGGCCGCCAGGATGATCGTGGCGTCTTCGAGGTCCAGCCGGTGAATGGTCTGCATCAGTTGCCTCCATGGTTGAGATAGACGGTCTTGGTTTCAGTGACGAAATCGATGGCCTGGCGTCCGCCTTCCGGGAATGCACCGCCAGCGGACGCGTTCCACCCGCCGAACGGCGGGGCGACACCATTACCGGTGGTCGGGGAGTTCACTTTCACCAGTCCGCACCGGGCTGCGGCAGCGAAACGGTGTGCCACCGAAAGATCGACGGTGTGCACTCCCGCGACCAGTCCATGCGTGGAGGCATTGATGACCGCCAAGGCCTCCTCGACGTCGCGCACAGGCAGCACCGAACAGAACGGACCGAAAACCTCATCGGTGACCAACGGATGCCCCTCAGGAACGTCGGTGAACAAGGTTGGCGTGATCCAGTACCCATCGGGGTCGTTGCCATCGGCCGACTGCGCTTGCGCGGCGGGCCTCGCACCAGCCGCGACAGCCGACTCCCGCAACCTGCTCAACCGCGCGAACTGAGCGGCGGTAGCCACCGGCCCACTGGTGACCCCGTCCTGAGTACCTTGGCCGACCCGAAGCCGGCGTACCTCGGCGGCCAACAGGTCGGTGAACTCGGTGACCACCGGTTCCGCGACCAGGACGCGGTCCGTCGAAGTACACGCCTGCCCGGTCAGCCCGAATGCTCCGGCCGCGACAGCCTTGGCGGCCGCGGCCAGGTCGGCGTCGGCTCCGACCACGGCAGCGTTGCGGCCGCCGAGCTCGAGCTGGAGACGGACCCTGTCGCTACTGCGCGTACGGATCACCGCACCCGTAGCGTCCGAGCCCGTGAAACTGACCGCGCGAACACGTTCGTCCTGCAACAGAGCGTCCATGGCGGCGTTGTCCTGGCCTTGCACAACCGGTAGCACCCCTTCGGGGGTCCCGGCGTCCCTGGCGAGCTCGGCGAGTAATGCCCCTGTCGCGGCGGTGATCGGGGACGGCTTGAACACCACGGCGTTGCCGACGGCCAACGCCGGGGCTATCTTACGTGCCGCGAGCGAGACCGGGAAGTTCCACGGCGTGATCGCGGCGACCACACCGAGCGGGGTGCGCAGGGTGTAGGCGAAGGTGTCCTGGGTCTCGGCTGGGTACGTGGTTCCCTCAACGAGGTAGGCCAGTTGAGCTGCGAGCCGGAACTGCTCGACCGACTTCGCGACCTCGCCGCGCGCCGCCCCGATCGGCTTTCCCTCCTCGGCGGTGATCAACGAGGCAATCTGCTCACCACGCTGTTCCAGTCGGTCAGCGATCCCGTCGAGGACACTCGCCCGGCGCAGTGGCGGTGCCGCCGCCCACTCCGGGGCCGCCGCCTCAGCGGCATCGATCGCAGCACGTACCTCGCCGGGGCCGGCGGGGTGAAAGGTATGGACGATCCGATCCGGTGAGGCCGGATCGACGGACACTTCCATCGCGGGCGGGCCCGATCCCGGGGATCCGGTCCCCTCGGCTGATGGTGCGGAATGCACGAAGAACCTCCGACGAATTGTGGACAGTGACGGCTCTTCAGCATTGTCTGGGTCAACCCTGATGGCCGACACTGGACGAACTGCACCGACTCGTGAACCGGAAGTGGGCATATGGCACAGGAAACGACGGCCCGAACTCCGACGACCACCGATGAACCCGGCAGCGCACAGGATGAACGTCCCGAAAGTGAGCCCCTGACCGTAGCCGCACTGCTCGCCGAGCCCTTGCTCCGTAACACATTGGTCGCGGGCTCGGCCGGGGTGCATCAGCCGGTCCGCTGGTGCCTACCGCTCTCGGAGCTGTCCGGCACCACCGACCGCGAGGGCACCGTGGTGCATGCGCCGATGACGGACCTGCACGGCGACACCGGCGCAGCGAAGGTCCACACCGTCAAACGTCAGGGCGCAGTGGCGATCCTGGTACAGCTCGAGTCCCTCGACTCGGCACCGGGCGGCGAGCTCGGCACCGTGATCGCGGAAGCCCGCGAAGCAGCCGATGAGGCTGAACTGCCCTTGGCGATCATGGCCCCCAGCACCGATTACCGTACGGTCAGTCAACTCGTCGCGACCAAAGTACTCGCCCAATCGACGCACGTACTCGAATATCGTGACCACGTACACCGCGCACTCGGTGAAATACTCGCAAGAGGCGCCGGTGTGCGGGCACTGGCCTCCGGTATGGCACGCATGGCGAAAACTCCCGTATTGGTCCTCGATCTCGACGTTCGTCTGTTGGCATACGAAAGTGCCGCGGGCACGCAGAAACCACAGCCAGAACCGCTCATCGAGACACTCGCGGACTATCTCGGCCGGCTGACCGCACAGGCACCATCGGCGACACCATCGATCGAGCCATCCATGCTCGCGCCGATCGGAACAGCCGCCAGCACGGTGCTGATCGCCTCGCCGGTGACCTTCGGCGGCGAGATCACCGGCGTCGCGGCCGCGCTGGACACCGTCGACGCCGACCCACACGACCGTGCGCAGCGGCGGATCATCACCCATGAAGGCGCCGTGCTCATCGGATCGGAGCTGCTCCGGATCCGTTCGATCACCGAAGCCGAGGAACGCACCCGAGGCGATTTCATCGTCGACCTCGTGCATGGCCGGTTCGCCGACAGCCAGCAACTCCAGGCCAGGGCCCGATATCATGGGTTCGACGTCGATGCCAGCTACATCGTCGCCGTGGCAGAGCCGGACCCGCCGATCGCCGACCAGGCAAAGGCAGTCCGCCAGCTCAACACTGCCGCACGCGCCGTCGAACGTCACTTGTCCGAGACCGGGCTGCCCGTATTGACCACACAGATCGGCGGGAACCTCGTCGCGGTATGCCCCCTCCCGCAACGCGCAGACAACAAGACAGGGCGGGAAACGGCCAACGCCGTCCGCGAGTTGCTCAGCGAACGCCTGGGTTCCGATGCCAGAGTGGCCTTCGGCAGGAACGGCATTGGTGCGGCCGGGATCGCCGCCAGTTATCGCCAGGCACGAACCGCCCTCGCGCTCGGCCGTCGTATCGATGCGCCACCCGTCGCCGGGTACGATGATTTACGTGTCTTCGTCGCCATCGGCGAGCTGGCACGCTCCGAAAACGGCCACCGGTTCGCCGCGGAGCTGCTGACGCCGCTGCGGCATACGGATGGAAATACCTGCACACTGGAAAACGTCGTCCTTGCCTATATCGCCGAATCCGGCAACCTCAACGCCGCTGCACGGCGGCTCCAGTTACACCGCAATACGACGCTCTACAAGCTCAACCGGGTCAGCAGGGCACTGAACATGGATATCCGATCGGCGGACACCCAATTCATGATCTGGCTCGCTCATCACATCGACATCCTGCAGAAGGTCGACGAGACACTCGACGCCGAACTTGTTCCGCCACTCAATACCTGACGGAAGAGTCGGCGTAAGCCTCAATCCACCGATCCGATTGGGGGCGTGAGCGCGTCGTAAAGCGAGAATGCCCTTGTATTCTGGGAAGATTGGACTGTCGAAAGGAACAATCTGGCCCACAACCAAGGACACCTCGTAGAGGCAACCTTCTCGTATGCTGCCGGTGGTGTCAGCCACGTTCGACGAACCGAATCTCGTGTCTCCGGCCGGGCTCGTCCCGATCATGCAACTGGCGGAGAACGTCGACCTTACCGGGCTGGCCGACGAGTACCTTTCGGTGCACACGGACAAGGGCTCGCACGCTGGGGCGAAGGTCACCGCCCTGGTCGGGGGCATGCTCGCGGGGGCCGACTCGATCGACGACATGGCCCTGCTGCGGCACGGCGCGATGAAGAAGCTCTTTGATGGCTGCTATGCCCCGTCCACGCTCGGGTCGTTCCTGCGGTCCTTCACGTTTGGGCACGTGCGGCAGTTGGACGCGGTCGCCTCCCGCGTCCTGATCGGGTTGAACCAGCAGACACCGCTGCTGGCCGGACTGGACGAGCGAGCGATCGTCGACATCGACGACTCGATCATCGAGGTCCGCGGCCACAAGAAGCAGGGTGTGGGGTTCGGGTACTCCGGCGTCTGCAGCCTGAACTCGTTCATCGCCACCGTCTCCACCGGCCGGGTCGCACCGGTGATCATCGGTCAGCGGCTGCGTAAGGGCGCGGTTGGCTCCCCACGCGGCGCGAAGCGTCTGGTTGCCGACACACTGAAGACCGTGGCCAGGATGCGACCGGCTGACGCTGTCGGGAAGGTGCGGATTCGGCGTTCATGGGGCACCCCAACATTTCTGCTGTCCTCAAGGCCAGGGCGGACGTGTCGGTCACGGTCCGGTTGAACGCAGACGTCAAGCGCGCGATCGCCACCATCGGTGAGGACGCGTGGACTTCGATCGAGTATCCGCAAAGCCATCTGGGACGACGGGACCGGCAGGTGGATCTCGAAGGTGGAGGTCGCCGAAATCGGCTTTACCGCGTTTGCCGCTCAACGCAAGGCGACCGCGTGCCCGGTCGGCTCGTGCGCCGGATACCGGACGTCAACGCGGACAAGAAGAAGGCGGCCGGGCAGGGAACCCTGTTCGGTGTGTGGCGTTTCCACGCCTTCTTCACCACCGTGGCCCAGGATGAGTTCGACACGGTCGCAATGGACCAGCTGCACCGGCAGCACGCGATCATCGAGAACGTGCACGCGGACTTGAAGGACTCGGCCATCGCCCACCTGCCCTCAAACTCGTTTGCTGCTAACGGTGCCTGGCTGGTCCTCGCGGTCGATCACGGCGACATCCTCGGGAACGCGGTAGCTGCAGGCGATCACCGCGCGCACGGCGGCCAGGGCGAGCGGGTCGTTGAAGCAGAACAGGCCATCGACCCCGGCGGCGAGCAGCGGTTCCAGTACGCCGGTGAGATCGCCGTGTTCGTCGCTCGGCGGGTAAGCGACCAGATCGGGGTCGACGTGCTGCCCGGCCTTCCGTAGTGCGCGGCCGTAACCGTCCCTGCGCAGTTCCGCGACGACCGGGCTCACCGATTCGGGCGGGGGAGTGACCAGGCCGATCTTCCGGCACCCCTGGTCGAGCAGGTGCCCGGTCGCCGCGCGGGCGGCCGCGCGACTGTCCACGCCCACGCTGTCGGCGGCCTCGTGCAGTCGTTCGCCGAGCAGGACCAGCGGGGTGTGGTCCTTGCGGAGCGCGAGGTCGGCACTGGTCAGCTGCCAGGGGCAGAGAATGAGTCCGTCCACGAAATCGGCGTGGAACCCCTCGGTGAGCAGGCGCTCGCGTTCGGCGACCCCGTCGGTGCAGTCCACCAGCACGGTCAGCCCGCGCGACTGCGCCTCCTTCACCAGCAACTGGGCGAGCTTGGCGAAATACGCGTTCCGGATCGAGGGAACCCCGACCGCGATCATTCCCGAGCGGCCGCGGCGGAGATTGCGTGCCGACACGTTCGGCCGGTAGTCCAGCTCTCGGATCGCCGATTCGACCTTGGCCTTCGTGGCCGGCGAGATGAACCGGTAGCCGTTGACCACATTGGACACGGTCTTCACCGACACGCCCGCGAGCTCCGCGACATCCCGCAACCGACTGGCCACGACCTCATCCCCGATCAGCCGATCGACACCGCAGCCGACTGTACAGGGCCGCGGCGTTCGTGCTGAAGCTTGACGTGTCCGGAGAGAGGGACGTACTGTCCGAGAACAATATTTTGAAAGGATCTTTCAGTCAATGAAAGACTTGAGTGGTGTGCAGGCGGTGGACCGGGTCGCGGCGTTGTTGCGGGTCGTCTCGACGGCCGGTGGCACGCTTGCCGAGACCGCGCGGGCCACGGAGTTGAGTGAGGCGACGGCCTTGCGCTATCTGACCGCGCTCGAGCACTACAGCCTCGTCGAGCGTGATCCGGGGAGCCGCGCCTACCGGGTCGGGCCGGGACTGCTGGAGTTGGCGAACGGCTGGGCCGGTGGTGAGGACGTGCTGGCCGCGGCCGAACCGGGGATGCGCCGTCTGCTCGAGGAGTTCGGCGAGACCGTGAACCTGGGGGTGCGAGCGGGCGAGACGCTGATCGTGGTGCACGCGCTGGAGAGCCCACGCCCGATCCGCAAGGGAGCCTCGGTCGGGGAACGAGACCACTGGAACTGCACGGCATTGGGCAAGGCACTGCTGGCGGCCATGCCGGAAGCGGAGGCGAAGGCGCTGGCGAACAGCGCGATGAGCGAGCGGCTGACCGAGCGCACGCGGACGAGCTGGACCGCGCTGCTCGGCGATCTGCGTACCGCGCGGGATACCGGGTACGCGGTGGACGACGAGGAATCCTCGCTCGGCCTGCGCTGTATCGGGGCGGCGATCACCGACCGCTCGGGGGCGCCGAGGTACGCGATCTCGGTCAGTGGGCCGGGTGATCGGCTTCCGGTGGAACAGGACTCCGTCATCGGCGAACGGGTGGCCGCGGAGGCCGCCGCGGTGGCGGTGCGGCTCGGCGGTCGCTGAGCGCGCGAAGAAAGGGACAGTCCCATGGGAACGAGTAACGGCAGTGTGGCCGCGAAGCCCTCGATGGCGAAGGTCATGTGGGCGACGGTTCTGGGAAATGTGCTGCAGTGGTACGACTTCATCGTCTACGGACAGGCCGCCGCGCTGATCCTGAACCGGCTGTTCTTTCCGGATTTCTCCCCGATCGCCGGAACCCTGGCCGCGTTCGCGACGTATGCGGTCGGGTTCCTGGCCCGGCCGATCGGCGGCGTGGTGTTCGGCAATCTCGGCGACCGCAAGGGTCGTAAACCGGTCCTGATCATCACCCTCGTGCTGATGGGGTTGTCCACCTTCTGTATCGGTCTGCTGCCCACCTACGCGGCGGCGGGCTGGCTGGCCCCGGTGCTGTTGGTGCTGCTGCGCCTGGTCCAGGGCCTGGGCGCGGGTGCGGAATACGCGGGCGCGGTGGTGTTCTCCGTGGAACACGCGCCAGGGCGGCGCGGCTACTACGGCGGCTTGATCTCGGCCGCCAACTTCCTCGCCCTGTTCCTGGCGACCGGAGTGTTCACGCTGTTTTCCTGGTTGCCGCCCGAGGACCTGGCCTCCTGGGGCTGGCGTGTTCCGTTCCTGATCAGCATCGTGATCGTGGCCGCCAGCCTCTACATCCGGCTGCACATCAGCGAGACGCCCAAGTTCGAAGAGGTCCGCTCGACGAGCTCCGCGGCGCGGATGCCGCTGCTCGGGGTATTCCGGCACTATCGCAAGGAACTGCTGCTCGCCATCGGCGCCGGGTTCTTCCTGGAGGGCGGCGCCTATGTGTTCCAGGTGTTCGTGCTGTCCTATGTGGTCACCGAACTGCACCTGCCGAGAAGCGTGGCACTGGTGGGGTTGCTGCTCGCCGCGGTGGTCGGCATGTTCACCATGCCGTTCTTCGGTGCGCTTTCGGACCGGATCGGCAGGCGCAAGGTCTACCTCGGCGGGGCGCTGTTCTCGGCGGTGTTCGCCTTCCCGTTCTTCTGGCTGGTCGATACGGGCAATTCGGTGCTGATCTCGGTCGGCATGGTGATCGGTCTTTCCTTCGGCGCCGCGGCGATGTTCGGCACGCTGCCGGCCTTCTACTCGGAGATGTTCAGTACCCGGTTCCGGTACAGCGGCGTGGTGCTCGCCAGGGAACTGACCGGCGCGTTCGTCGGCGGGCCGACCCCGTTCATCGCTGCCGGTCTTGTCGCGCTCACCGGCGGCGCCTCCTGGCCGGTCGCGGTGTTCATGGTGGTGACCGCAGTGATCCCATTCTTCGCGGTCCTGTTCTCCCGGGAGACCGGGCACGAGGAGCTCGCCTCCGGACAACCGGTCCGGGAAATCGAGAAGCAAAGGGACGAAGTATGACGACACAGGGATCGCCGGTACTGGTGACCGGTGCGACCGGACGGGTCGGTTCCCGCTTGGTGGACACGCTGCTGGACCAGGGCAGGCCGGTGCGGGCCGTGGTACTGCCCGAGGATCCGGGACGTGCCGCGCTCCCCGAAGCGGTGGAGGCGATCGAGGGCAGCCTGACCGATCCTGCCGTGGTGGCCGAGGCCGTCGACGGGGTCGGTGCGGCCGTACACCTTGCGGCGACCATGGATTGGGGGCCGGGCGCGAACGATCGCCTGTTCGAGGCGAATGTGCGGGCCACGTATCTGCTGTTCGAGGCGTTGGCCGGGCGGGACAGTGCGATCGGGCGGGGCCGTGCGATCGAGCGGGTGGTGCTCGCCTCCAGCGACGAGGTGTATCCCGCGCTGCAGGTGGGGGAGCCCATCGCGGAGGAGCGCCCGCTTGCCCCGTACAGCTTCTACGGCCTGACCAAGGAGCTGGACGAACGCCTCGCCGCCTACTACCACCGCACCGGTCTCGCGGTGACCGTCGCCCGGTTCTCCCTTGTCGCCGCGGCGGAGGAGATCACCCATCCGGACGGCTGGTCAGGACGGCTGTTCTTCGGGTCCGGGCTGCGCACATTGCTCACCGGTCTCGGGCGCACCGAGGCGGTGGCCGCGCTGGACGCACAGGTTCCGGACCAGGAGAGCTGCCTCGTGCTGGCCAGGGACGAGCAGGACAGGCCGTATCGCTTCCAATTCTGCGATGTGCGCGATCTGGTGCACGGCCTCGACTGCCTGCTGCGCGAACCGGCCGTGGTCGGCGAGACCGTCAACCTCTCCGGTCCGACGGCCTTCGGCTACGACGAGGTGGTGCCGGAACTGGCCGAGCGGATCGGTGTCCGGTACCGGGAGATTCGGTTGCCCGGGCCGCGGTTCGACGTGGAGATCGAGACCGCCAAGGCCGTCCGGCTCGCCGGTTACCGCCCCCGATACGACGTGCGCACCATCATCGATCAACTGAACTGAAGCTGGAGTAACCAAGCATGCCAACGAATTCCGTTCCCGACCGCGCCAGCGCCGTGATTCCCGGCGGGGTCAATTCCGGACAGCGGCGTATCCCAGGGCTCACCGATCTGGTCATCGCGGCCTCGGAAGGCGCTCGGTTCACCGATCAGCACGGGCGTGGCTACACCGACTATCACGCCGCTTTCGGTCCGCCATTGCTCGGGCACAACGATCCGGACGTGTCCGCCGCGGTCGCCGAGGCGGCGCGCAGCATCGACCTGGCGGGTGTCGGCGTGACCGAGGCCGAGGTGGAACTCGCCGAAACGATCGCCGAGCTGGTGCCGAGCGTGGAGCAGTTGTTGCTGACCTCGACCGGGAGCGAGGCGACCTTCCACGCACTTCGGGTTTCCCGCGCGGTCACCGGTCGCCGGCTCGTGGTGAAGTTTCAGGGTTGCTATCACGGGTGGCACGATTCGGTGAGCCTGAACGTGATCTCCGCGCCGGAACGGATCGGTGCGCAGGATCCGATCTCCACCGGGATCCTTCCCGAGGTGCTGGACGCCACCCTGGTACTGCCGTTCAACGATTCCGGGGCGGTACGCCGGACCTTCGCCGAGTACGGCGACCGGATCGCCGCGGTGATCCTGGAACCGGTGCCGCACAACGTCGGCTGCCTGTTGCCCGCCGAGGAGTTCCTGCGCACCCTGCGCACCGAGACCGAACGGGCGGGCAGCGTGCTGATCTTCGATGAGGTGATCACCGGCTTCCGCCACGCCCTTGGGGGCTGGCAGTCGATCTGCGGAGTGACCCCGGATCTGACGACCATGGGCAAGGCGATGGCCAATGGGTACCCGATCGGCGCCCTCGGCGGGCGTCGCGAGCTGATGAGCCAGTTCAGCACGATTCCCGGTGCACCGGCGTTCTTCGCAGGTACCTACAACGGGCATCCGGCCATGGTGGCCGCGGCATTGGCCACGATTCGCAAACTGCGCACGGAACCGGTACACGAGCACGTGTTCCGGCTCGGCGGCGCCATCCGTTCCGGGCTCACCGAGGTCTTCGCCGAACTCGGGGTGCCCGCGATCGCGCACGGCTACGGCTCGGTGTTCGTCAACTATTTCCTGGACGGCCCCGCGCCGAGTACCTACACCGATCTGCTGCGCAACGACGTCGCGCTGTTCGTGGGTTATCGCAGGAAGCTGATCGAACGCGGGATCTTCGAGCTGCCGTTGAATCTCAAGCGCAGCCACGTTTCCTACGCGCACACCGACGCCGATGTGGACGAGCTGCTCAGCGCGACCCGGGACGCGGTGCGGGCGAGCCTCGGCTCGGATCGCTCGGCGGACCTGACGGGCACCTCGACGATGGGTGGTGCGCGCTGACATGCTGACGGTGAATCGGACCAGGACCGCGGGAGCGGCCGGGCGGATCAGCAAGGTCGAGACCCTGAGCCTGGGGACGGCATGGCGGGACTTCTCCTATGTCCGGGTGCACACCGATGCGGGGCTTTGCGGGGTCGGCGAGATCACCCACCCGTTCCGTGGCAGGGAAACCTGCGCGCTCGCGGAGTCCATGGGACAGCGGCACCTGCTCGGCGCGGATCCCTTCGACGTGGAGGAGATCTGGCTGCGCATGTATCAGGGCGACTATCTGCGCGGCGGGGATGTCGGCGGGATCGTCGTGTCCGGAGTGGACCAGGCGCTCTACGACCTGATGGGCAAGGCACTCGGGGTTCCCGCCTACCGGCTCACCGGTGGCGCCTGCCGGGACACGGTTCCCGTGTACGCGAACGGTTGGTACACCGGGGACCGGACCCCGGAAGGGTTCGCCGCCAAGGCACGGGAGACGGTGGACCGCGGTTACCGGGCGCTGAAATTCGACCCCTTCGGTGCCGGACTCGGATCGCTGTCCCGCGCCGAGCGGATCACCGCGCTCGACCTGGTGGCCGCGGTCCGCGAGGCGGTCGGACCCGAGGTGGAACTGTTCGTGGAAGGGCACGCCCGGTTCGACTTTCCGACCGCGGCGCGGCTGACCGCTGAGCTGGCCGAGTTCGACCCCGGCTGGTTCGAGGAACCATTGCCGTGGACGCACATCGAGCGTTACGCCGAACTGCGCGCGCGGGCCGCGATGCCGATCTCGGGCGGCGAACACTTCCACAACCGCAACGAATACAAGCAGCTGTTCGCGAGCAACGCGGTGGACATCGTGCAACCGGACCTCTCGATGGCAGGCGGGCCGACCGAGGTGCGCAAGATCGCCGCACTGGCCGAGATGCATGCCATGCAGGTGGCCCCGCACAATTCGAATTCCCCGCTGTGCACGACCGTTTCGGTGCATGCGGTGCTCGGTATCCCGAATTTCAAGATCCTGGAAACCTTCGACGGGCTGGTGGAGGACTACGTTTTCGACGCCGTCTCGGGTGTATTGCCCGTACGGGACGGGTTCGTCGGCCTGCCGGTCGCGCCCGGTCTCGGGGTGGAACTGGTGGACGAGGTGTTCGCCGAACATCCGCCGAGCCACCGGTTCTGGAACATGTTCGCCGAGGGATGGGAGAGGCGGGACCGCTCGTGATCGTGGACGTGCATTCGCACCTGTTCGGCTGTCCCGATCATGTGGGCGATCCGTTCCGCGCCGAGTCGGCACGGGCACATCAGGGCGAGGTCGACCTCACGGTGCGGTACGCGGAGTACGCCGCGAGCGCCCCGGAGGGAACCCGGACGATCGTGTTCGGCGGTAAGGCGCGGCGCAGCGGACTGTGGGTGGATGACACGGCGGTAGCCGAGTACGTCCGGGCGCATCCGCGGACGTTGATCGGTTACCTGTCGATCGACCCCACCCAAGCCGGCTGGTCCGATGAACTCCGGTACGGACACCGGGAACTCGGGTTGCGCGGGATCAAGCTCATGCCCATGTACGCCGGATTCGATCCCGCCGACCCGGCCTACGACGAGCTGTTCGGCTATGCCGAGCGACATGGCCTGCCGGTACTGGTGCACACCGGAACCACCTTCGTCTCGACCGCCCCGCTGGAGTGGGCGCGGCCGGTGCACCTGGACGCGGTCGCGATCCGGCACCCGGAGCTGCGGATGGTGCTCGCTCACCTCGGCCATCCCTACGAGGGCGAGTGCATCGCGGTGATCCGCAAGCACCGGCATGTGTACGCCGATATCTCGGCCCTGCACTACCGGCCCTTCCAACTGTGGCACTCGCTGCGGCTCGTCCAGGAGTACGGAGTGTGGGACAAGCTGCTGTTCGGTTCGGACTACCCGTTCACCACGGTGCACGACTCGATCGAGGGCTTGCGGCGGATCGCCGCGGTACCGGGCCTTCCCGGACTCGACCCGCTCGAAGCCGCCCGCGTCGAAGACGTGATCGGCCGGGATTCCCTTACCCTGCTGGGGTTGTCATGACTGTGCCTGCCCGATGCGGCCTTTCCGGTCCTCGGGCCGCAGGCGGCTCAACGATACCCGGAAAGGACCACCTCTCATGACCGAGGCGTTCTCCATGGAAGGCAGGACCGTACTGCTGACCGGTGCGGCCCGGGGGATCGGTGCCGCGCTCGCCGTCGGGCTGGCCAGGGCGGGCGCGCGGCTCTGCCTGGTGGACTCCGCCCCGCTGGAGGAAACCCGCGAGGCCGTCGGCGAACCGTGCCGCACCTATCGATTCGACCTCGCCGACACCGGGAGGATCGCCGGGTTCGTCGACCGGGTGCGCGCCGAAGCCGGGCCATTGCACGTGCTGGTCAACAATGCGGGCATCGCCAGGATGCAGCGATTCAACGAAATTACCCCGGAAAGCTGGCGCGCGGTGTTCGCGGTGAACACCGATGCCGCGTTCTTCACCGCGCAACGCGTGGCCGAGCACATGATCGCGGACGGAATCGAAGGCCGGATCGTGCAGATCTCCTCGAAGAACGCCGCGGTCGCCGAGGCCGGGCTCGCGCACTACAACGCCTCCAAGGCCGCGGTCGAACTGATCACGAAATCACTCGCCTGCGAGCTCGGCGTACACGGGATCACCTGTAACGCCGTGGCGCCCGGCATGATCGAGACCGGAATCGCCGAGGCTTTCCCCGGGGACCTCGAAGGGCTCTTCGCGGCCTGGCGGGAGCGGATCCCGCTGCGCCAGGAGTTCGGTACTCCGGAGGATCTGCTCGGCGCAGTACTGTTTCTCTCCGGTGCGGCCAGCCGCTACGTCACCGGAACCACCATCACCGTGGACGGCGGGGCACTCGCCGACCAGCTGCCCCGCTTGCGGTATCTGCCGCCCTATCGAGCCGGCCTGCCCGAGAAACCGCGAGGTGACCGATGAAATTCCTGCGCATCGGCCCACCAGGAGCCGAACGTCCCGTCGTGGCCATACGGGGCCGGTACTTCGACCTGCGGCCGATCACCGCCGAGGTGGACGCGAGGTTTCTGGCCGCGCTCGATGTCACCCGGATCGCCGAGACGGAGCTGCCCGAGATCGACATCCGCGGTGCACGGATCGGCGCGCCGATCGCCCGCCCGGGCGCGGTGGTCTGCATCGGCATGAACTACGCCGCGCACGCCGCCGAATCGGGTGCCACTCCGCCGAGCGAACCGGTCGTGTTCTACAAGGCGCCCAACACCGTCGTCGGCCCGGACGACGAAGTGCTGCTGCCGCGCGGATCGGCCAAGACCGACTGGGAAGTCGAACTCGGCGTGATCATCGGCCGCCGGGCCCGGTACCTGGAATCCCCGGAGCAGGCACTCGAACACGTCGCGGGATACGCCGTCTCCAATGATGTCTCCGAGCGCGCGTTTCAGCTCGAGATCAGCGGCGGACAGTGGTCCAAGGGCAAGAGCTGCGAGACCTTCAACCCGCTCGGGCCCTGGCTGGTGAGCGCCGACGAGATACCCGATCCACAGGCCCTGCGGCTGCGCTCGGCGGTGAACGGCCAGCCCAGGCAGGACTCCGGTACAGCCGACATGATCTTCTCCGTGGCCACCCTGATCCATCGGCTCAGCCAGGTCATGGTGCTCGAGCCCGGCGACCTGCTCAACACCGGAACCCCCGAAGGTGTCGCACTGTCCGGGCGGTTCCCGTACCTGACCGAAGGGGACGTGATGTCTTGCACCGTCGAGGGCCTCGGCACCCAGCAGCAGCGGTTGCGGTCGGCCTGACCGCGCTGTTGCTCTGGATGGGCCGTCGGGGGCGGCCGGTTCCCCGTGGTGGGCATGCGGCGCCGGTGCTCCGCGATCGCGAGCTCACCGGCACGGTCGATGTGGTCGGCACAGGCCCCGCGCGGCCACGGGATCGCGCCGGTTCGCGGCGTTCTCGGCGATGCGGCGCGGGCCGGCGGATGAGGGCGCTCGTGGCGGCACCTTCGGTCAGCCGGAGTGCCACATCGCCTACGAGGTCAGCAAAGTCGGCCTCATCGCGCTGAGCAGAACCCTCGGCGTCGAATGGGCAGCACGCGGCATCCGGGTGCACGCCGTCGCACCCGGATACACCGGCACGCAGCTCCTGCGTGCCGTCGGCTCGACGAATCCCGAGGTCCTCGACCAGTGGTGGAGAGCCCCCCGACAGCGCCTGCTCGCCCCGGGAGAGATCGCCTCCGTGGCGAGCTACCCGCCTCTCCGGAAGCATCCGCGATCACCGGCCGGGTCGTCCTCGCCGACCGGGGATACACCGCCTCCGCCTGAAACCGTCCGTCAGCGGCGGGTTTCGATCTTCAGTCCGCCTGCGGTCGCCGCGCGGAGGTGCTCGCCGGCGAGCACGTCGTGCGGGTAGCCGAGGTCGATCGCGCTGACCTCGTCGAGGCGGGTCAGCTGATCGGCGGTGAAGTCGACCTCGAGCGCGCCCAGGTTGCCCTGGAGTTGTCCGAGGGTGCGGGCGCCGATGATCGGTGCCGTCACGCCCGGGTTCTGCAGGGTCCAGGCGAGCCCCACCTGTGCGGGGGTGTGGCCCAGCTCGGCGGCGATTTCGCTGACGGTATCGGCGATGGCGAGGGTGCGTTCGGTGACCATGCCGAGGGCGGCGTTGAAGCTCTTCCGGTTGCTCTGCCCGGAATCGGTGTTCGGCGTGGTGAGATCGGCGCGGCTGTACTTGCCGGAAAGCACCCCGCCGCCCAGTGGTGAAAACGGGGTCACACCAAGGCCCATCGTCTGCGCCATCGGGATCAGGTCCCGTTCGCCACCCCGGTTGATGAGGCTGTACTCGATCTGCAGTGCGACCAGTGGTGACCAGCCGCGCAATTCGGCGATCGCCTGCATGCGCGAGATCTCCCAGGCGGGAACGTTGGACATCGCCACGTACAGGACCTTGCCCTGGCGGACCAGATCGTCCAGTCCGCGCAGGATCTCCTCGACCGGTGTCGTGAAGTCCCACACGTGCAGGTAGAGCAGGTCGAGGTAGTCGGTGTTCAGCTGCCGCAGGCTGGCTTCCACCGAGGCGAACAGGTTCTTGCGGTGTGCGCCACCGGAATTGGGATCACCCGGACGGCGTTGCGTGGTGTATTTCGTTGCCAGCACGAGACTTTCGCGGTTGTCCCGGGCGAATTCGCCCAGCAGGCGCTCGGCGCTGCCCTCGGTGTAGGTGCCGGCGGTGTCGATGAAGTTACCGCCGCCTTCGACGTAGGTGTCGAACAGCGTGCGCGCCTCGTCCCGCTCGGCGCCCCAGCCCCACTCGGTGCCGAAGGTCGCCGTGCCCAGTGCCAGCGGCGAGACCCGTAGTCCGGAGCGGCCCAGCAGCCGGTAGCTGTCGAGGGTGAGTGACATGGGATTCCTCCTGTTGCCCGTGACCATTGCCGACAGCGAGTCTGCGCTCATGACGAGGTGTCGGTCAGGGAGAGCATTTCCTGGGAACACCGGTCCTACCCGGACTGTTGCACCGGTCATGACGACCGCCACGGTGGACAAGACCCAGGAGCTCGCCGCGTTCCTGCGGACCCGGCGCGAGCGCCTCGATCCGCGGGAGCTGGGGCTGCCGACCCGCAGACAGACAAGGCGAACCCCGGGACTGCGCCGCGAGGAGGTCGCCGAACTGGCCGGGATCAGCATCGACTACGTCGTCCGGCTGGAACAGGCGCGCGGGCTGCGTCCCTCGGCGGAGGTCGTGGAGGCGCTGGCCGGGGCACTGCGCCTGACCCCGGATGAACGAGCCTATCTTTTCGGCCTGGCCCAGCAGCGTCCCCGCGACGCCGAGAAGCTCGTCACCACCGCGACACCGGCGCTGGCTCAGCTGGTCGCCGACCTGTCACCGCTCCCGGCCATGCTGCTGAACCACCGCTACGACATCCTGGCCTGGAACACCGAAACGTCGCGACTGCTGGTGGACCTGGAGACCTTGGCGCCATCCCAGCGCAATTCGATGTGGCTGTGTCTGATGCACCCGCAGGTACGCGAGTTCTACCTCGATCGCGAACGTGTGGTGCGGGAGGGGATCGCCCACCTGCGCGCCGCCTGGGCCGCGCATCCCGGCGATCAGGCGCTCAGCGACCTGATCGCGGAGTTCACCGCGGGCAACGAGGATTTCGCGCGCCTGTGGGCCGAGCGAGACGTCAAGGTCAAGGGCCGCGGGCGCAAGACGATGCGCCATCCCGAGGTCGGTGTGCTCACCGTGCAGTTCGAAACACTGCGGCCACTGCAGGATCCGGACCAGCTACTGGTGCTCTACCGCGCCGCGGACCGGGAGAGCCAGGCGGCACTGGACCGGTTGCGCGCCGGTTGAGAGCCGGTTCAGGTCCCTGGGCTCAGTCCGGCCACGGTCAGCCGGAACAGCCGGTCCGCCGCGGCGGCGGGCTCGGGGTGGTGTTCGGTGGCCAGTGCGATGCCGACGACCAGGGTGATCAGGTCGGCGAGGGTGACCCCGGTGGCCACCGCGCCGTCCCGCACGGCGCGGCGCAGCAAGGGGCTTCCCGCTTCTTCCAGTGCCGCCGCGCAACTGTTCCCGTGCACCGGATCGGTCCCGGTGTCGTCGTAGGCCAGCGCCGCCGCCAGTCCGCGGGCGGAGACCGAGTAGGCGACGACGTCCCCCAGCCATTCCAGGAGCGCGTCGCGGCTGTCGCCCTCGCCGGTCAGTTCATGGGCGCGGGTGCACAGTGCCTCGATCCGGTTCTCGGAGACCGCCTCCAGCAGCGCGCGGCGGGTGGGGAAGTGCCTGCGCACGGTCGCCGAGCCCACTCGCGCGGTGCGGGCGATCTGCTCCAGGGAGGCGCCGGCGCCTTGGGCGGCGACCTCTTCCTCGGCCACGGCCAGGATGTGCGCGTAGTTGCGCCGGGCATCGGCGCGCTGGCATTCGGGCACGGCGGCACCTCCGAGGTTGCTAAGTGGCGGGGCCCGCCATATTATAGCGGAGCAGAAACGGCGGGNCCCGCCGTTTAAGTGGAGGACCCGAGGAGTGCTGCTATGCCCGAAGATTCCGCACCCGTCCTGGTCACCGGTGCCACCGGCAAACAGGGCGGCGCCACCGCCCGTGCCTTGCTCGCGGCGGGCATTCCCGTCCGCGCCCTGGTGCGCGATCCGGGCACTGAACGGGCCAAGGCCGTCGAAGCGCTCGGCGCCGGACTGGTCACCGGCGATCTGCAGGACCGCGATTCGGTGCGCCGGGCCGCCGAGGGCGTTCGTGCCGTGTTCTCCGTGCAGATGCCCGAGATGAGCGCCGAGGGCATCGATTTCGACGGGGAGGTGACCCAGGGCGTCAACCTCATCGAGGCCGCGAGAGCCGCGCGCGTACCGCAGTTCGTGCACACCTCTGTCAGCGGCGCCGGTCAGCACACCGAAACGCCCGGCTGGGCCGAAGGGCGCTGGGCTTCGATGGAGCCCACCATGGGTGCCAAGACCGCGATCCAGGACCGGGTCCGCGCGGCCGGTTTCCCGCACTGGACACTGCTCAAACCGGGTTTCTTCATGGAGAACTTCCTCCCGTCCATGGCGTATCTGTTCCCACGCGGCCTGGCGGGCGGTCTGGTGAGCCTGCTGCGCCCGGAAACCCGGTTGTCCTTGGTCGCGGTGGACGACATCGGCCGGGCGGCCGCCGCGGCCGTTGCCGCGCCGGAGCGGTTCGATCGGGTCGAACTGGAACTGGCGAGCGACTATCTGTCGATGACCGAGATCGCCGAAGTTCTCTCGATCGCTCTGGGTACGCGGCTGTCCGCGCCGGACATGACCGAACCGGAAGCCGTCGCCGCCGGGATGCCGCCGATGGGCGCTTCACACGAGTGGCTGAACGTGGCCGGTCAGCCCGGCCGCCCGCAGTACGCCAGGGATTTGGGTATCCCGCTCACCAGCTTCGCGGACTGGGCGGGGAAGTCCCTGCGGCGCACCGCCTGAGATCCCGGGATTCGCCCTTTCTAGCCCTGTCCGCCGTCGAACCTCTCGCGTGCCGCCTCGATCGCGGGCAGCTGTGTCTCGGCCCATTCCAGCAGGACGTCGACGGGATGGCGCAACGTCTTGCCCAGCTTGGTGATCCGGTATTCGACGGCGACCGGCCGGGTGCTGACGACCATTCGCTCGATGATGCCGTTGCGCTCCAGCCTGCGCAGGGTTGCGGTGAGCGATTTCTGTGTCACCGCAGGGATGGCGCGTCGCAGATCGTTGAATCGGCACGGCCGTTCGCAGAGCGCGTTGAGCACCTGCAGGGACCACTTGTCGAGCACCTGGTCGAGCAGTTCGCGGTGCGGCGCGCTGATCGTGAGCTCGCTGGGTTCGGTTTCCACGGGGACACCTGGTCTCGTTGAAGTTCCCTGAGACTACCAGGTATCACTGAGATACCTGAATTTCCGCACCGAGGAGGGCTTCCGTGACCGTTCACCGCTTCACTCCCGAAGGCATGCTCGCGTCCACGCCGTACCACCACGTGGCCGTCGCGACCGGCAGTCGACAGGTGCACGTCAGCGGCCAGATCGCCCGGCTCGCCGACGGTTCCCCCGTCGCGCCAGGGGACCTGGCCGGACAGGTCGGCCAGGCGTTGCGCAACACCGCGCGCGGACTCGAGGGTGCTGGTGCCGGCTTCGATGACGTGGTGCGGCTGACGTTCTATGTCACGAAGTGGGCGCCGGAGAAGATCACCGAGTTCCTGACAGGCGTGGAACGGGTCGCCGCGGAGACCGGCCTGCCGCAGCCGATGCCACCGGCCTCGCTGATCGGGGTCGAGTACCTGTTCGAGCCCGATGTGCTGGTGGAGGTCGAAGCGACGGCGGTGCTCGAGTGACGGTCCGGCCGCGCCCCGGCAGGCCACGCATGAGTGCGGGGCCACTGATCGTGGCCCCGCACCGGATCCTGTGTGCCTGGTGTCAGGCCATGCCGAGGAACGGCACCTCGTCCAGCTTCTTCTTGGCCTCCGGGGAGAGCACGGTGCCGAGCCGGTCGCGCAACTGCTGGATCGCGGCCTGGCCCTGGGTTCCCGGGATCTTGCCGTTGAACAGCTCCCACGGGGTGGGGATCCGTACCGGCAGGGGCGGGCCGTACTGGATCACCGGTGCCTGCGCTCGCACGGTGTCGAAGTTGCCGCGGTCGGCGACTGGGTCGGGCTGCGGGTAGTTGTGCGCGCCCGCGGCGACCGCGCCCTGGACGCCGTTCGCGAACTGCAGGAAGTTGGTGAACGGATTGGCGGAAAGGCAGGCGCCGTCGTTCTGGTTGCAGATCTCGTGGACCGGGATTCCGGCGAATCCGCGCGGGCCGTTCATCGTGATGCCGTTGATCGGTGTCGGGATATTGCCTTCGATTCCACCGGGTGTTCCGTTCGGGCCGACCCGTCGCGGATCGGCGTAGAGCACGCCGTCGACCTGATTCTTCGGGATTTTGTTCTCCACGCCGATGTCGTGCAGCGTGTCCCCGGCGACCCGGGCACCCATCGAGTACCCGGTGATCAGGATGTGCGAACCGCCGCAGCGCCCGTGGAAGTCGTGCACGTCCCGGCTGAGGTTCCCGATTCCCCCGGCGATCGAGTCGTCATAGCTCTTGAGTCCGGTGACCGGAAAGAACTCCGCCGAATAGTGCACCCGGTGCAGCGCGAATCCGGCGGGCAGCGGGATGTCCTTGTAGAAAGCGGCATCCGGATCCGCGCGGCCGCCGACCCCGAAGACCATGGTTCCCGGACACCCGTCGGCGATACGGGTTTCGGCGTTCGCCGTCATCACCACGGTACCGGCCGAGACGACGGCCACGGCGGCCGCGATGGCCGCTTTGATCCGAATTCTCATCGACTACGCACCTTTCATTGGCAGAGAGGAACAATTCGTGGTGGAATTGCGGCGCGGGACGCGATACGACGACAAGCTACGTCCGGGGGTACGTTCCGCAAAGGCTCTGCCACATTTGTGTCAAACACGGACGAACCGGTGCGTGGTCAGATCCATCCGCGGCGCGCGGCCTGCTGTCCGGCCTGGAAGCGGGTGCTCGCCCCGAGGCGGCGCATCAGTGCCCCGATCCCGCCGGGCGATGGTGCTGCGCGAGACCCCGAGCCGGTCGGCGATGACGCCATCGGTCGCCCCCGCGGACATCAGGGTGAGGATGCGGTGGTCGGCCTCGTCGAGCTCGGTGGCACAGCCCTGCCCGGACACCGGGACGCTCAGCGACCAGAACGCCTCGAAGGTGGCGCTCAGCATGGCGAGAAACGGTGAGGGCTCGACGTACAGGGCGACCGTCAGACCCTTGTCCTGGACGAGCAGCGGCATGATCGCACAGTTCTCGTCGCTGAGCAGCAGCATCATCGGCGGGGTGTCGAGGATCCTGCCGAGCTCACCGAGTTCGGCGGTCTCCAGGAGGTGTTTGCCGACGAACGGGTCCGCGTACACCGAGCTGTGGTAGATCGTCCGGTAGCGCACCCCGGCGAGCAGTCTGGCGGTCTTCGTCTTGTGCTGGCGCAGCCGATAGCCCCGGTCCCCGATATAGGGCGGCCGGTTGACCGCCCGGACCTGCTCGGCCGCCCGGTGCTGGGCCCACTGGATCCGTTCGAGCAGCACCGGCAGCGAATCGATGATCCGGATCCCGGCGGTGTCCCTGGCGAGCCCCGGCAGTGTCCCGTCCGTGGGGGCACCGCGCGAACAACGTGTCTCCACAGGCGGAGCGTATTGCCCCGTGGACCGGAGAACGCGTGGAAAAGGGCGCGGGATTGCCGGAACCTGCAAGCGCTATACCGGCAGCGGGCGGGGCGGAACCGGGCTGGACACCACGATCGAGGTGGTGGTCTGCCCGTGCACCAGGAAGCCGTCCAGCACCTCCTCGAGCAGTTCCACCGTCGCGGCGTGCACCTTGAGCAGGAAGCAGTCCTCGCCGGTGATCCGGTGGCATTCGCTGACCTGTGGCGAGTCGGTGGCGAGCGCGGCGACCTTGGCCAATTGCCCGGCCGCGGGCCGTACCCGGACGAAGGCGGTGACGGGCAGGCCGAGCGCGGCGGGATCGACCGCCATCCGGTAGCCGTCGATGACCCCGGCCCGTTCCAGGCGCTGCACGCGTTCGGTGACCGCGGGCGCGCTCATCCCGACCCGGCGGGCCAGCGCGGACATGCCGATGCGCGGATCGCCGTGCAGCTCGGTCAGCAGCCGCACGTTGACCTCGTCGAGATGCTCACTTCGAGGTCCATAGGTGAACTGGCGTTTCTGCCTTTGTTTAGCAACCAAGTTGATCCCGTTACCTTCGACTGTCTCTTTCTTGAACCCGTTGTACCTTGAACGATAGCGGTATGACAAAACGGTTCGGTATTTTCGCCCCGCAGGGCTGGCGGCTCGACCTCACCGAGATCGCCGATCCGGTCGAGCAGTACGAGGCCATGACCGCGGTCGCGCAGGCCGCCGACCGCGGTCCCTGGGACTCGGTCTGGCTCTTCGACCACATGCACACCGTGCCCGAGGTGACCCGCGAATCCACCTTCGAAGCCTGGATCAGCACCGCGGGCCTGCTGCGCGACACCCGGCGGGTTCGGGTGGGGCAGATGGTGACCTGCAACGGATACCGGGCTCCGGCCTTGCTGGCGAAGATGGCCTCCACCGCGCACGTCGCCGGTGGTGGCCGGCTCTATACCGGGCTGGGCGCGGGCTGGTACGAGCAGGAGTGGACCGCCTACGGCTATCCCTGGCGGGAAACTCGGGAACGGATGGCGGCCTTCGCCGAGTCCGTGGAACTGGTGCACCGCCTCTTCCGGGAGGACAAGGTGGCCTTCCGCGGTGCGCACTACCAGGTCGAAAACCCGGTCAACGAACCGAAAAGCGCCGATGGAAGCCCGGTTCCGCTGTGGATCGGCGGCGCGGGCGAACAGGTCACGCTGCGCCTGGTCGCCCGCTACGCCGACGCGTGCAATCTGGGCCGCGGCAAGCCCGAGGTGATCCGGCAGAAGCTCGAGGTCCTCCGGCGCCACTGTGACCGGATCGGCCGCGACTTCGGCACGATCACCAAATCCACCTCGATCAGCGCGTTCCCGATCGCCGGGGGCGCCGATCCGGAGCGCGCCACGCGCAAGGCTCGCGGACGCTGGGATGTCGATGAGTTCCACACCAATGCCATCGCGGGCAGTCCGCCGGACACCCCGTTCCTGATCGGTTCGAGCGCGGAGATCACCGAGTGGATCGGCGCCCTGTTCGAGGCCGGGATCGACTATCTCGTGGTCTACATCCCGGGCGTGGCCTACGATCACGAGCCGCTGCACCGGTTCGCCGAGGAGATCATTCCGCAAGCCTGGTGACCACGGTACGCACCTGCTCAGGCCGTTCCCACGGGGTCGACGGTCCCGCTGCGCGTCTATCGCCCCGGCGGCGGCGTCGTCACCTACGGATCCCCGAGGCCGCGCAGGAGCGTTCGCTGCGGTACGCCACGGACGCGGAGACCGTTGTCGTCTCCGTCGGCTACCGCTTCGCACCCGGTCACCTTTCCGTCCGCGGCCGACGACGCCTACAACGCCCTGGTCTGGATCGCCGACAGTGCCGTGCAACTCGGTGCCGCCACCGTGCTGCGCGCCCGCGATCTCGGTGGCCCGAAGGTGCTCTTCGAATCGCCGAGCTGTCCCGGCGTGGACACCAGCGTCCCGAGCGCCTCGGCGCGGGAGAGGACCGGTCCTCGACCGGGGTGCGCCGGAGCCGGCCATGCACTACTACGCCGAAGGGAAGCACGGCGAGCCGTACGCCGTACCGATCCGCGCGGCCGATCTCGGCGGGCTGCCGCCCACCTGTGTCGCGGTGGCCGAGGCCGACCCGCTGCGTGACGAAGGCCGGGACTACGCCGAGCGGCTCAGTGCGGCCCGGAGCAGCACCGAGCTGGTCCAGGTCGCGGGTGCGGTGCACGGCTTCGCCCTGCTGTTCCGAAGGCCCGGATCAGCGAGCGCAACCTGGCGGACCAGATGCGGGCCCTGCGCGAGGCCCTGCACCCGTAGCGGGCGGTCAGCGGGAGCGGCGCCCCACCGCCCGGCCGATGAAATAGCCGATGATCACCCCGGCCACCAGGCCGATCAGGATCAGGATGACCACGAGCCAGGCGGCGATCTTGCCGATCGTGCCGACGACACCCTTGGCCTCGAGATCGGCGGCGACCAGCACGGCACGGTTGGCGAGCAGGAGCGTGTTCATGGCTGCCAGCATGCCATGCCGCTGTCCTTCGCGCGGTCAGGTTCGCTCCGGGACCGATTCGAGCATGGGGACCAGGAATCGCCGCGCCAGATCGGCGAGCTGGGCTTCGTCGTCGAGGTCGACGGTGTGACTGGGGGTGGACAGGAACGAGGTGGCGATCCGGACCATCATCTCCGCGATGAGATCGACATCCAGCTCGGCGCGGATGTGCCCGGCCTGTTGCTCCCGGCGCAGCTGTCCGGCGGTGAACTGACTGACCGCAGCGAGGGTCCGCCCACTGTCGTTGATCATCGAGGGCATGATCCGGTCCGGTTCCGTGGCGATCAGCCCGCCGATCAACGGGTTCCGCCGGAAAGCGCGCAGTGAGCTGACGAAGCCGAGTACCACGCGGTCGGCCACGGTGGCCGCTTCCCGGATGTCGAGCAGGAACTGGTCGAAGTATCGGCGGAACTCCCGGCGCACCACCTGTTCGACGAGGGTCTGTTTGGTGGCGAACCGCCGGTAGGCGGTGATCCGGGACAGGCCCGCCTGCCTGGCCACGTCCTCCATCGTGCACCGCCGGATGCCCAGGCGAGAGAACAGCGTGCGGGCCGCGTCCAGCAGCCGGATGCTGACCTCGTCCGCATCGGCGGCCTGGCCAAGGGCTTCGGTATAGGCGCGATCGAGTATCGACTCCGAGTCCGCGGAATTCAGCAACGCGGACAACGCGGAATGCACGGTTTCCCTCCCGGTGTGGACGTTTCCGAAGCTTCCCGGTTATGGGTGATACACAGAAGCATATTGCGTTTCATAGTATCAGGATCTGCCGCCATGGTGAAGGGAACGGATTCATGGACGAATTCAGCAGACGGAACATGCTGCGGGTCGGCGGAGCTTTCGGGGCGATGGGCGCACTGGCCGCGGCGTCCCCGGCGCGGGCCCGGACGGTGTGGGACCGGTCGCCGCAGGGCTCGGCCGCGGCAGCCGATCCGGAAGGGGTCTGGGATCCTGAGGCCGACCCGCTGCTGGCCGATCTGCTCGAGCACGGCGAGGTGCCCAGGGTGAACGAGCTGATTCGCACCTGGACGAGAAACGGCCAGCCGCTGCCGAAGGGATTGCCCGCGCAGCTACGGGATTTCCTCGAACGGGCGCGGGAACTCCCATCGTGGGCCGATCGGCGCAAACTGTCCGCCGCCGCGGAGTTCAACCGGAAACAGGGTGACCTGCTCGGCGTCGTCTACGGGTTCGCCAGCGGCATGATCAGCACGGTGATTCCGCACGAGGCGCGCGCGGTCTACTATTCCAAGGGTGGCGCGGAACTCGAGGTGCGCATCGCCAAGACCGCGCGGCTCGGCTACGACGTCAGTCAGGGCAACGCTTTCGAGCCCGAAGGCGGGCTGATCGTCAGCTGCGTGAAGACCCGGCTGGTGCATGCGGCGGTCCGTCATCTGCTGCCGCGGTCCCCGCACTGGAAACAACACAGCGATCAGCGAATCCCGATCAGCCAACGGGATCTGCTGGTCACCTGGCACAGCCTGCCGACGACCATCATGCGGAAACTGACCGAATGGAAAGTGTCCATTCCGGGCACCGAATCGCAGGGGTACCTGCATTCCTGGCAGCTGACCGGGCATCTGCTCGGCATCCTGGACGAACACCTCCCGACAAGCTGGGACCAGGCCGACGCCCAGGCGAAGCGGATACTCGACCCGTTGCTCGCGCCCACCTCGGAGGGCACCGATCTGGCGCACCGCCTGCTCCGGCTCGGCGCCGATATCGACGGTGGCGTGCTCACCGAACCGGTCCTCGGATCGCTGACCCGGTACGTGCTTGGCGAACGGATCGCGGACTGGCTGCGGATCGACCGGCAACCGTTCTGGGACGGGGTGTTCGACACTTTCTGGGAACCGTTCGTCGCGTTCCAGCAAGGTGTCGAACAATTCCCCGGCGCTGCCTGGCTCACCGAATTCTTCACCGAACTGATCCGCAAGGCGGCCCTGTTCTATCTCGGTGAGGGAAAGCCGATCGTCATCGACATCCCGCAGCACAACCGGCCCGGATGAGTCGCGCTACACCACGGGGTTTTCGCCCTGGCCGGGGCCGAGGATCCCGCGACCCCGCCGGAGATGCTGCGCGAGATCGCGGGCACGGTGCCGGACGGGCGGCTGATCGTCGTGCCGGGGACCGCGCATCTGCTCAACGCCGAGGATCCGGATTCGGTGAACGCCGCACTGGGCAAGCACCTCGAGAACTGTGCGGTGCCGCGTGGATAAGGCGTTCGCGAGCGCGGCCGAGGTGGTCGCCGACATCCCGGACGGGGCGAGCATGGCGGTCGGCGGGTTCGGTATGTGCGGGGTGCCGGGCGTGTTGATCGCCGCGCTGCTCGACCAGGGCGCCCGGGAACTGGAGACGATCAGCAACAACCTCGGCGTCGACGGTTTCGGGCTCGGCACCCTGCTGGCCGCCGGGCGGATCCGGCGCACCATCGGCTCCTACATCGGCAACAACAAGGAGTTCACCCGCCAGTATCTGGCCGGGGAACTCGAGGTCGAGCTGACCCCGCAGGGCACGCTCGCCGAGCGGTTGCGCGCCGGGGGAGTCGGCATCCCCGCCTTCTACACCCCGGCCGGGGTGGGCACCCTGGTCGCCGAGGGCGGACTGCCGTGGCGCTACGCCGCCGACGGATCGGTCGCCCTTGCCTCACCGGCGCGCGAGGTCCGCGAGTTCGACGGCACCCAGTACCTGCTGGAGCGGGCGCTGCGCCCGGACTACGCCCTGGTGCACGCCTGGAAAGCCGACCGGCACGGCAACCTCGTCTACCGGCACGCCGCGCGCAACTTCAACCCCGACTGCGCCGCCGCGGCCCGGATCACCATCGCCGAGGTGGAACACCTTGTCGCACCGGGGGAGCTCGATCCGGACTCGATCCACACCCCAGGCATCCACGTGCAGCGCCTCGTGCACGTCCCCGATGTGGAGAAACCGATCGAATTCCGCACTACACGGGAGGAATCGTGACTTTGACGCGCGATCAGCTCGCCGCCCGGGTTGCCGCGGAACTCCCGGACGGGAGCTATGTCAACCTCGGTATCGGCCTGCCGACCCGGGTTCCCGCGCACATTCCGGCCGGGCGCACCGTGATCATCCACTCGGAGAACGGGATTCTCGGTGTCGGCGGATATCCGGGCGAGGACGCGGTGGACCCCGACCTGATCAACGCGGGCAAGGAGACGGTGACCGTGCGTCCCGGCGCCGCCTACTTCGCCTCCTCGGTCAGCTTCGGCATGATCCGCGGTGGCCACGTGGATGTGGCGGTCCTCGGCGCCATGCAGGTCAGCGCGGGTGGAGACCTGGCCAACTGGGCCGTTCCGGGCAGGATGGTCAAGGGCGTCGGCGGTGCCATGGACCTCGCGCACGGTGCCCGGTGGGTGATCGCCATGACCGAACACCGCACCAAGGACGGGGCGCCGAAAATCGTGCAGCGCTGCGATCTTCCGCTCACCGGGCGGGGCTGTGTGGACCGCATCATCACCGATCTCGCCGTGCTGGATGTGACCGCGCACGGGCTCGAGGTGATTGAATGCGCACCGGGGGTTGACCGGGCCCAGCTCGAGGCGGCAACGGCGGCCCCCGTGCGGTTCCGCACGAACGGGGACTGACTGCGCGACCGAGGACTGACAAGGAGAACCGATGCCCGATGCCGTGATCTGCGAGCCACTGCGTACCCCGGTCGGGGCGTTCGGCGGCGGCCTGCGCGAGGTACCCGTCCAGGAGCTGGGCGCGACCGTGCTGCGCGAACTCGTCGCCCGCACCGGAATCGCGGCCGAACACATCGACGACGTGATCTTCGGGCATTGCTATCCGAGCATGGACGCCCCGGCCATCGGGCGGGTGGCCGCGCTGGATGCGGGACTGGCGGTCACCGTGCCCGGTGTGCAGGTGGACCGCCGCTGCGGTTCCGGTCTGCAGGCCGTGCTCTACGCGGCCATGGCGGTGCAGACCGGCGGTGCCTCGCTGGTGCTCGCCGGGGGCGCGGAAAGCATGTCCCGTGCCGCGCACTACTCGCACCAGATCCGCTGGGGAGTCAAGGGCGGGGGAGTGCAGTTCGCGGACGCGCTCGCCGAGGGCCGGGTCACCGCAGGCGGACAGCATCACCCGGTTCCCGGCGGGATGCTCGAGACCGCGGAGAATCTGCGCCGCGAGTACGGGATCGACAGGGAGGCACAGGACCGCCTCGCCGTGCGCTCGCACACCCTGGCCGCCGAAGCACAGCAGCAGGGCCGGTTCGCCGGGGAAATCGTGCCCGTCACCGTGCGGACCAGGAAAAGCGAGACCATCGTGGACGCCGATGAACACATTCGCCCCGGCACCACCCTCGACACCCTGTCCGCGCTGCGTCCCGTCCTCGGCCGCCAGGACCCGGAGGCCACCGTCACCGCGGGCAATGCCAGCGGACAGAACGACGGGGCCGCCGCCTGCATCGTGACGAGCCCGGAACAGGCCGAGCGGCTGGGACTGCGGCCGCTGGCCCGGCTCGTCTCCTGGGGCCTTGCCGGGGTACCGCCGAAGACCATGGGAATCGGACCGGTCCCCGCGACCGAGGCCGCGCTGCAGCGCGCCGGGCTGCGGCTCGGGGACATCGACATCCTCGAACTCAACGAGGCCTTCGCCGCCCAGGCGCTCGCCGTCACCCGGGAATGGCGCATCGACCCGGAAACCGATCCACGGTTCAACCCCAACGGTTCCGGGATCTCGCTCGGGCACCCCGTCGGGGCCACCGGGGGCCGCATCCTCGCCACTCTCGTGCACGAACTGCACCGCAGGGAAGCGCGCTATGGCCTGGAAACCATGTGCATCGGCGGGGGCCAGGGACTCGCCGCCGTCTTCGAACGGCTCGCCTGAACCGGCCCACCGGAAGCCGCTCACCGCACCGGGCGCACCCGCGCCATGGCCACGGTCGGTCCTCGCGCCTGATCCGCGGGGAAGGAGTTCCGCCCCGCCGCGCGAAATCCGCCCTACTGCTGCCCGGCGAACCGGGCGGGTTCCAGCTTCGGGTGGTCGGTGCGGCCGATGAGGCGCTGCGGGCGGAATTCGGCCAGCTGTTCGCTCGGGTTCCCGGTGCACAGTTCCTCGGCGGCGAGCCTGCCCAGCAGCGGCCCGAGGGTGATCCCGCTGTGTGTGGCGATGCTGTAGAGGCGCGCGTCCTCGTCGAGGAATCCGGCGACGGTGAGGCCATCGGCGGGCATCGGGCGCTGGCCGACCCGCAGCGAGGCCAGCCGCGCGCCCTCGGTTCCGGCGAGGAGTTCGCCGAGGCGCCTGCACAGTTCGCGGGCATGCGGGCCATCGGGCGCGGGCGGATCGGCGGGATCGGCCTCGGCGTCCAGATCGAGGCCCTGCACGATCAGCCGTCCGCCACCGTCCGGGCGGGCGTTGAGCCGTGGGGTGGTCAGAATCCGGTCCAAGCGGGCCGGCACGGGTTCGGTGTAGCCGAGCAGGCCGACGGTGACACTGCCCGGGGCGTCCGGATCGGCCAGCGGAACCCGGTAGCCCGCCGCGGCGGTCAGGTCCTCGGTCCACCGGCCCACGGTGAGCACCGCGGCGTCGAACTCGGTGCGCTCCCCGGCGAGTTCGACCCGCGCCCCGCTGCTGGTCGCGGACAGCCCGGTCACGGTGGCCGGGCAGCGCAGCACCGCCCCGTTTTCCCGTGCCTCGCCCCAGAGCCGGGCCATGAGCAGCGCCGGGTAGAGGTGCCCTTCGGTCGGGTAGTACGCGATCTCGCCGACCTGAGCAGGAATCCGCAGATCGGGCACGAGTTCGCGGGCCTGCTCGCGGCCGATCCAGTGCACCGGGTAGTCGCGCTCGATCAGTTCGGCGGTGGCCCCGGCGAGCCGTTCGGCGCCCGCGGAATCCTCGGCCCACTCCAGGTTTCCGCCCCGCACCAGCCAGGGCGGTGCCACGCCCGCCCGTTGTTCGAGTGCGGCGTGCTCGGCCATCCCGGCGACGTTGAGGTCGTGGTACGGGCGCGGATTCTTGCTGTGCGCGTTGAACCAGGCGAACGAGGTGCCCGTGGTTCCCGCCAGCGGCGCGGTGCGCTCGAAGACGGTCACCTCCGCACCGGCCAGCGCCAGCGAACGAGCCACGCTCGCGCCGAGTACACCGAGGCCGATCACTGCGATCTTCATGCGTTCCTCACTTTTTCGTTCGTGTTGGTGTGCACCCGTTTCTCGGCCGTCGCCGCGACCAGTACCAGCAGTACCACGGTGGAAACCGCGATGCCGTACACCGCGTAGGGCACGGTGGTGTCGAGCAGCTGGGCGATACCGCAGCCGAGGATCCCGGCGAGCATGCTGGCGATCGCCGCGATGGGTTTGAGCCGTAGCCGGCGGTGGAACAGATAACCGAGGAAGATCGGCGCGGCGAGCGCGGCCGCCGAATACGCGTAGGTGGCCACCAGCCAGGAAAGCGCGGTGGGGAAGGCGATGGCCAGGATCCCGGCCACCACCGAGACCAGGACCGTGATCACCCGGGACAGCGTGATCGTCCGGCGTTCCCCCGAGGTCTTGCCCGCGATGTTCTGGTACACATCGCGCACCAGGTTGGCGGTGACCGACTGCAACGCCGCGCCGCCGGTGGAGACGATCGTGGACACCAGGAACGCCGCGAACAGCATCAGCATCCAGGACGGCAAACGGGTCAGCAGCCAGCCCGCGGCGTCTTCCTGGTTGGCCAGGTTCGGGGCCATCGAACGCACCGCGATCCCGATGCAGCCCGCGTAGATCCCGCTGATGAGCATGGTCACGCCGGACCAGTTCAGCCCGCGCCGCGCGTCGGCGATGTGCTTGGTGGCGAAAATCCGTTGGAAATAAAGCTGATTGGTCAGTGTCCCGGGAATGATCGCGGCGATCCAGAGCCAGATCTGCTGCCCGCCGACCGCGGTGAACCCGCTCCAGTCCCACAGGCGCCGGGGCACCGTCTCGGTGATGTGCGTCCAGCCACCGGCCAGCTGGATCGCGTAGAACGCCACCACGATCGACATGGTGATCTTGAAGAGGCCGAAGATGAAATCCGTCCACGCCACCGAGGTCATGCCGCCGGGTAACACGAAACTGAGCGAGGCGATGACGATCACCACGACCAGGATCGGCAGCGGAATCCCGGTCAACTGACCGAAAAGCCGCGCGAAGGCGACGAACTGGGTGGCGATCCAGCCGAACGGGACCGCCAGCGCGGCCAGCGCGGCGATGGCCGTGATCACCTTGTTCTTCCCGAACAACCGGGTGATCACATCGGGCACGGTGGTGAACCGCTGCTCGCGCAGCCACCGGGCGATCCAGGACAGGATCAGGAAACCGGCCAGCGTGCATCCCTCGTAGATGAACACCGACCAGCCGGCCTGGTAGCCGATCCCGACGTGCGCGATGAGCACCCCGCCGCCGGTGGCGGCGGCGAACTGGGTGATGACGACGACGAACAGCGGCAGTGATTCGTTGGCGGCGAGCCAGTCCTGCGAGGTGCTGGCGCGGCGTCCGAAGTAGACGGACAGCACCGCGCCCGCCCCGATCACCACTACGGTGGTCAGGATCAGTCCGATCAGCTGGGTAGGCGAACCTGTGGGCATCATTGCCTCCAAACAGGGTTAGGAGCACATCTGAGAACTCTGTGTCCTGCTGCGCGAGGCCATATCGGCGCCTTGCGGCGTTGTCGTCGATCACCACAGCTGCCGCTATGGCTCAATCCTCCGCCTTGCAATGCATCCGATCTGCCTCCCGCTCGCGACGGACGAGAATTCTCAGACGCACTCTTATCCGAATCGGTCGGGGTCCAGCCGGGAAATGTCGTATGCGGGCTCGGTGCCGAGGACGAGATCGGCGGCGATCTCGCCGAAGACCGGCGCGAGTTTGAAGCCGTGCCCGGAGAATCCGGTCAGCACCGTGGCATGGCGCGCACCGGGCAGCGGCCCGAGCAGCGCGTGCTCGTCCGGGGTGAATCCCTCGGCGAAGGTGCCGATCCGGATCGGGTGCGGCACCACACCGGGCAGCAGCCGGGCGGCGGCATCCGCGGCGCCGCGGGCGAACTCGGGGGTGACGCTGCGCGGTAGATCCCCGGGGCGCTCCAGCACCGGCCAGCCGAGGTGATGCGGGACGATCTTGATCGCGACCCCGTCCAGCACGGGGAAACAGGAGAACCCCGCTTCCGGGTGCCTGCGGATCGCGATGGGCAACCGGTCCGGGCGGTGCAGCGCGACATCCCGTGCGGCGAACCAGCATGCGGCGATCGTCCGGATCTCGACCGGCAGCGCGCGCAGCGGTTCCAGCGCGCGTGCCCAGGGTCCGGGGGCGAACACGATGTGGTCGGCATCGAATTCCCGGCCCGCGCTGGTGATCCGCCATCCGCCCGCGGTCTCGGCGAGTCCGGTGACCGGGTGGTGGGACAGCACCCGCGCGCCCGCTTCTCCAGCACACCGCAGTGCCGCCTGCACCGCGGGCTCGGGACGGAGCACACCCGCTTCCGGGTCGAGCACCATCACCTCCTCGTCCTCGATGCGGTGTTGCGGGAACCGCTTGCGGGCCGCATCGGCGGCCAGCACCTCGTGGTCGAGCCCGTGTTCCTCGGCGCTGCGCCGCACCGCCACGACATCCGGGTGTTCGCTGCCGCCGATGGTCAGCCCGCCGCACCGGGTCAGCAGCCGGGTTCCCGAGGCCTGTTCGAGTTCGCGCCACAGCTGCCCGGAGCGCCGCAGCAGCGGGACGTACTCCGCGCCCTCTTTGTAGGCGGTGCGGAAGATGCGGGATTCCCCCGCGGAGGCGCCGCGATCGTGACCGGGGGAGTGGCTGTCGAAGGCCAGCACCTCGAGGCCACGGCGGGCCAGTTGCCATGCGGTCATCGCGCCGATCACCCCGGTTCCGATGACGGCGACACGGGCTCGGTTCATGGGCGCACACTCCTTCGGACGTACGGTGCCGGGCGTGCGGCCGATTCGTGCGAGCCGTACGCGGGCAGGATGGATCGCCGGCCGGGACCGCGGCCGGGGCTGGGTTCGGTTCGTCAGGAGGGGAGGGTTTGCTCGAGGAAGAACTCGACGAGGTCCGGGCGCAGGATGTGCCACATCGCCTCGGCGAGCCTGCCGTCGACCAGCCAGGTCAGCCGGCGCAACCGGAGCACCGCCTGGCCGGCGGGCAGCCGCAACCGGGCCGCGTTCTCCGCATCGAGCGCGACCGGATCGAGGTAGACACGGGATTTCGCCGCCGGGATCCCGGTTCTGGCGAAGTAATCGTGGACGGTCAGATGGACGAGGTCCTCATCGGCCAACCGCGGCGCCAACGAGAACGGTATAGCGGAGAGCTCGACCGAGGTCGGATTGTCCTGCAGGTCGAACTTCAACCGCCGCAGCTGATGCACCGGCTCGTCATCAGCCACCCCGGGCAGTTCCAGATCGGCGTCGCGCGCCGGGATCACCAGCGCGGACTCCACCGCGTGCGGACCGGGGACCTCCGGTCCCCGCAACACCGGGTTCACCAGACGCAGCAGGTCCTCCTGGCGCGGGCCGTCGGCGACGAAAGTGCCCCGCCGCCGGTGCCGTTGCACCAGACCCGCCTGCGCCAGCTCGCTCAGCACCCGCTGCGCGGTCGCCCTGCCGACCGAGTACTGCTGCTGCAGTTCCGCCTCGGTCGGGAGCCGGCTTCCTGGTGGCAGCGCACCCGACTGAATCCGCTGCTCCAGCTCTGCGCGGATCCGCAAATACGCCGGCACTGCCATGGCGCTCAGCCTAGCCGGGCCATATTTGACCGGTCAATAGGTCAATTGACCGGTCAAATGACTGTTTCGGAAATGTCAGCCGACGGGCTCGGGTATCCGCTGCAGTGGGGACACGACGGGGAAGTAGGTCAGCACTTCGCCGGAATCGGGATGGAAATATCCGGCGATCTCCCTGCCCTGCCAGAACCCGGACCACACACCGGTGTCCCAGTCGCGCAGGACTTCCGGGCTCTGCCAGGCACCCTGCCCCGCCTGCTTGATCATCTCCGCGGACCAGGACGGCGGGAAGTAGGTGTAGTCCCGCAATGCGCCCTGCTCGTCCTGATTCACCAGCCGGGGAACGATCTCGGCGGGTTCGGGGCGCTGGGCACGCAGTGCGGCATCGGATTCCGCGAGCAGTCCCTGCAGCCCGGTCAGCAGGGTCCACAGCACCGTGTTCGGCACGCCGAACGGCTCGCGGTCCAGATAGGCCGAATGCAGGATCACCCCGTGCTCGTCCGGTTCCACCTGCCAGCCGTTGCCGAGGATCGGAGTCCGGGACTGTTGCGCGGCCTGCAGGCCCGGGATCAGCCGCGCCAGGATCTGCTGGTTGGCCTGCGCGTCGGTGTGCACCCACGCGGCGAGCGGGCGCAGCCGCGCGGGCACCGACAGCCGCAGCCGCAGATGCTCGTCGAGGGTGCACCGAAATGTCTCGGATTCTTCGAACATCGCTGCCTTCTGCTCAGTGGTTCGGGTAGTAGGTGCCGACGCCGCCATTGTTCACATAGCCTTCGAAGTGGAGCTGCTGGCCGGTGTAGTTCGGATAGGGCGAGCCGAGCGGCCGCTCGTATTCCGGTACCTGGGCGACGCCGTTCCACTTCGAACCGCCACCGCCCGGGGTGAACTGGTTGTTGTTGACGGCGTCGTTGAGCGACTGCTGCCCCATGCTCGGTACGTGCGAGGAGGGCACGCCGGGCGGGAGCATGGTGCTGACCCCGGGTTTCTGCAGGCTCGTCCCGTTGGGGTAGTCGATGGTGGGCTGGGGGTATTGGTAGACCCCGTTCTGCGGCAGCGGACCGTACGCCTGCGAACCCCCGGAGATTCCCTGGCCGTACGGGAGATTCCAGCGGTTGTTGCCGAGGCTCTGGTGCTGCTGCGAGATATCGCCGCTGAGCATGTGCCCGCCCGTCGCCGTGTACGGCCCCGGTGGCGCCACGCCCGGGGGCAGCGGCTTCTTCGGCTTCTTATTCGGTTTCTGGTCACCGCCGATCACGTGCGCGTGGGCGCCGTCCGAGATCGTGCCGTTGACCAGCCCGCTATTCGGCGGGTAGGGCCCGGTCACCGGGGTGGTGTTGGGTGGCCGGCCGCCCGGCGGCGGTCCGGTGTACGCCGGGGGAGCCGAGGCCGGGCGGGGCGGCCGGTTCTGCATGCCGCCCCAGCCGCCCATCTGGTTCGGTGGCTGACCGGGTGGGTGCGGTCCGCCGACCGGTGTCGAAGGGCGCCCCGGCGGGACCGGTGAGCTGGGCGGGCTGCCCACCGGAGAGTTGGGTGCCGAGGACGGGTTCGTGGCGGTGGGCCGCGGGGGCCTGCTGCCGGGGCCGGGCTGTTGTGGTCCCGGGTCGTACCGGTTGCCGCGCCCGGAGGTGCGGATGGGCGGGAGACCGCGGGAGCCGCCCCGGGAATCGAGCGAGTCGAACAGTCCCTTGTTGGTGTGTTCGTTGTGCCGCATCGATTCGGCGGTCTTGCCCACCTTGCCACCGGCACCGTGTGCGCTGTTCGCGATGTTGCCGATGCCCTTCTCCACCGAGGAGAGCACCCCGCCGAGCTTGCCGGACAGCGCTTCGCCGACGACCCCGAACGCCCCGCCTCCCGGGTGCGCCGAACCGACCGAGGAAGCGTGCCCGGTCAGTTTGTCGCCCAGGCCGCCGAGCTTGGATTTCATCGAGTCCAATGCGGACACATCGGCGCTGAACCCGTTGCCGGGCTTGCCGCTCGAACCGTGCCCACCGGAACCGTGCGAGGAACCGCCCCCCGAGGAATGTCCGGTACCTGTGGAATGTCCGGATCCCGAGGATCCGGAACCCGAGTGGCCGGAGCCGGAAGGTCCTGAGTTCGAGTGGCCGGAGCCTGAATTTCCGGTGCCCGAATGCCCGGAGGAATGGCTACCACTATGCCCGTGTTTCGCCACCAGCTGGCTCCTCTTCGCGTCGACGCCGTGGCCAGTCTAGCGCGGGCGGCCGTCGCGCGAGTGCGGTTGCTGTGTCCTGCCGTGCTCAGGTGATGGGCTTCGTCACCACGGGCCTGCACGTTGTCGGAGGTGTGTCGTACCAGCTGGCGACGGGCCGGGCGCCGGTCAGGCACTTGGTCGCGCCGAGTCGTCGAGCCGGGCCGAGGAGTCGCCGTCGCCCATCCGGTGCTGTTCAGTTCCTATCTGGTGCGTATGGGCTGCGCATCGACGCTGTGCGATCCGCCGGGCTGAAGATCGTTCTCGAGGGTGACCTGGGCGTACTGTTCGCGTGCGTTTCCGTTGAGCCAGGAGTGTTCCTCTTCTCCGCGGGCCGCCCATGGCGGACCTTTGTGTCGAAGGTGAATCCGGCCGGGCCGATCGATGTCCTGTCCGCTATTCCCCGCGAGGATTACCGGTACCCACCGGCCGGTGTCTTTTTCCGGAATTCCGAATGGATCGATGGAGAAATCGAACATCGGTTGCCGCCCGGTTCTGCTGCACGTATCACGCCGGGAATTCGGAGGTCTCGCGCAGCGCCGTTTCGATCCGGGCACTCGCGGCCCGCAGTGTGGCGACCAGCTCCGGCACCGGCCCGGTGTGGAACAGCGCGGTCGGCACCGCCAGGGCCGGTCCCGTGCAGCGGGTATCGGGCCGCACGGTGACGGCGACCCCGATCGCGGTCAGTCCGGTCTCGGTCGGCTGGTGGTCGAGCGCGAAGCCGTTCTCCCGCACCGCGTTCAGCTCCTGCCGCAGTGCGGCCGTGTCGATGCTCCGGTCGGTCGGGTACAGCTCGGTCACCCGCTCCGGCTCCATCGCGGCGAGCATGGCCTTGCCCGCGGAGGTCAGGTGCAGTGGTTTGGCCCGGTCGGCCCGGTCGGGCGGTGTTGCTGGCCGTCGTCCCGCGCACCCCGGCGCTGCGCGAACGGCAGGCGGCGCGCCGCTGATCCGCCGTAGCCCGGTCACTCCTTCTCGGCGGCCGGGGCACCCGTTCGCTGCCGGGTGTCGTGGATGGGCCGGATCCGGTTGGTGTGGGCGAGGATGGTGGTGGTGAGGGCTTCCACCGGTTCGGCAGGGGCGTGCGGGTTGGTGAGCAGGACGAGGTCGAGTTCGGGAAGCTCGGGCAGGCCGGTGCTCGCGGGCACCTCGACGAGGTCGGTGGGCAGCAGGCTGCGCGGGAAGATCGAGACACCGAGGCCGGCCCGGGAGGCGGCGAGTACCGCGTTGTGCCCGCGCGCGGTGCACGCCAAGCGGTACCTGATCCCGGCCTGTTCCAGTTTCTGCACGGCCAGCTCGCGGCTCGGGCTGGGGGCCGGGTAGACGATCAGCGGCACCGGGCGCTCGTCGTGCCAGCCGAGGTTGCTGCCCTCGACGGCCGCCCAGACCTGGCGGTCCCGGCGCACCACCCGGCCCCGGCCGTCTCCGGGTGGGGTTTTGAGGAAGGCCACGTCCACGTGGCCGGATTCCACCCGCCGCTGGAGCTGAATCCCTTGGGACACCGTGAGATCCAGCGTGAGTCCCGGGTTGAGGTGGCGGAAATCCCGCAGGATCCGCGGTACCTGGGTCAGGGCGAGATCGTCGGTCACCCCGAACCGCAACCTGCCCCGTACCCCGGCGCCGGTGAAATAGTCGGCCGCCTGGGCGTGTGCGGCGAGAATGGAGCGCGCGAATCCGATCATCGCCTCACCATCGACGGTGAGCGTCACGCTCCGGGTATCGCGGACCAGCAAGGGACGCCCGACCGTCTGCTCCAGTTTGCGGATGTGCTGGCTGACCGTCGGCTGCCGGAGCCCGAGCGTCGTCGCGGCCTGGGTGAAGCTCAGCGACTGGGCCACCGCGAGAAACGTACGCACCTGATCCGGAGGGAACATCGCAGCCAGCCTAGAGCGATCCATTGCGATTCACAATAAGAATTATTGCACCGATTCCGGTTGAAAATCAGTGCCCGCGCCCGATGATTGGGGAGTACGCCTGGCCCATGAAGGAGGCGCATCGCGGTGACCGCCGCGCGCGAAAGACGCGAGCATGCCCGAATCCGATCGACCATTTCCGTCCCGCGGTGCGCCCGGTTCACGGCGGCACGGCGCAGCGGAGCCGAAGTCCGGGACCGCTTCCTCGCCTCCGATCCCGGGCTGATCCGGTTGTTCAGCGCGGTTTCCACCGTCGGCGGGGTGCTGCTCACCCTGCTCGTTCTCGGCCTTGCCGGTGCGCCCGCGCGGGTGGTGCTGGTCGGCGCGATGGGTGCCATGGCCGCCGGGGCGACGGTCAGCGATCCCCGCCCGAGCGGCAAGGCGATCACGCTCGCGGCCGCGGTACCGGTCGGTGTGCTGGCCCTGGCGCTGGGCACGGTACTGGCGCCGCACCGGGTCATCGCGGATGTCGCCTTGCTGCTGCTGATTTTCACCGTGGTATTCGTCCGGCGTTACGGGCGGCGCTGCGATGCGCTCGGCGGTATCGCGTTCCAGTTCTTTTTCACCGCGCAGTTCGCGCACGCGAGCCCGGACCAGTTGCCGGTGCTCTGTTTCGTGGTGGCCCTGGCGATCGGCTCGTCCGCGGTGGTGCTGCTGTGCCTGATCCGGGACACACCGGAGCGCGCGCTGCGCCGGCTCCGGCACTCCTTCCGGGCGCGGCTGGCCGCGGTCGTGGATGCCATGATCGCGGTGGCCGAGGCGGAACCCGGCGCCACCGCGACGACCGCGCTGCACCGGAACAACGCCCGGCTGCACCAGTGCGCCCTGATGATCCAGTCCAGATCGGACACCGCGAGCGTGCACCGGCTGGTGCAGCGGCGGATCGCCGAAGCGGAGACCGCGGCCGGGCGACTGGGAATCCTGTTGTCCCGCAACGGTTCCACGCCTGATCCCGGACTCGCCGCGGAGCTGCGTGCACTGCGCCTGCTGATCGCCCGCCCCCGCAGGCCTGCTCCGGGAACCCCGCTCGCGCGGATTCGCGAGCGGCTGCTCGGTTACCGCGTGGAGGGCCCGGTCACCGGGGAGCTCCGGGAGAGTTACCGCGCCCTCGGCGAGCTGACCCGGGCCGGTATGGAGCTGCGGCACGCCTTCGACACCGAAGCGCGGGATCCCGATGGTTCGCCCGCCTGGGAGGAGGCGGTTGTCGAGACGCCGGGCGGCCTGCGCCACCCCGGCACCCGGGCTGCCGTGCAGGTCACGATCGGCTCGGCGGTGGCCATTCTGGGGGGCGAGCTGCTGTCCACGCAGCGCTGGTACTGGGCGATGCTCGCGTGCTGGGTGGTCTACATCAACACCTCCTCGGTGGGCGAGGTGCTGCTGAAGGGATACCGGCGGCTGGCCGGGACCTTCGCCGGGGCTTTCGCCGGGATCGGCTTGGCCGCGCTGGTCGCCGGGCACGTGTGGATGACTTTCGTGCTGGTGCTACTCGGCCTTTTCGGGGCTTTCTACCTCGCCGCGGTGTCGTACCTGCTGATGTCGCTGTTGATCACCACGATGGTCGGCCTGCTGTACACCCTGCTCGGCACCTACAGCGATGCCGTGCTGGTGCTGCGGATCGAGGAGACCGCACTCGGCGCGGCCAGCGGACTGCTCGCCGCCCTGCTGGTGCTGCCACATCGCACGCGGCGCCGCACCGACGAGCAACTGGCCCAGGTGCTGCACCGGATGCGGGCCTTCCTCGGCCAGGCCTGCGCCCGGCCCGCCGAAACATCACCGGGGCAGCTGCTGGACGCGGCACGGGCGGTGGACACCGAGCTGGACGCCTTCCGTGCCTCGGCCCAGCCGCTGATCCATCCGGCCAGCCCACTGCGCGGCAGACGCAGCCGCGCCCGATATCTGCTGGACCTACTGGAAACCAGCGCGTATCACGCACGCAGTCTCGCCACCACCGCCGCTGAGGATCCGCGGCTCGCGGAGACCGGGAAGTCCTTGGCGCACAATCTGAGCACGGTGGCCGACTTCGTCCAGGGTGACCGCGCGAGCCACGCCGAGGATGCCGCTTCGGTGGCACGGCACGCGCGAAAGCTCGAGGAGAGCGTGCTGTGCCGTGGCGGGAGTCCGCGGCCGGTGGAAGTGGCGGTCTCCCATCGGCCGCGGCCCGTCACACCGGGGCGGCCGCCGGATTCCGCAGCATCTCGAGTGCTTCCAGCAGGTGCACCCGGAACCGCGCGTGGTTCTCGCTCATCGGGAAGTGCCCGATCTCGGGCATCTCGATGAACTTGCCGTTCTTGATCCGGCCCGCGGTGCGGGCGCTGTCCTCCGGAGTGGTGAGGTAGTCGTACTCGCCGGTGAGCATCACGACCGGGCAGCGGTCGGTGTCGATCTCGTCCAGCCGATCGCGCAGGTCGTGGTCCACCGAGTAGAAGTGCAGATCGCCTTTGAACGCCTCGGAACCCTGGGAGTAGTAGAACCAGGTCTTCCACCGGTCGGATTCGGGCGACTGCGGGGCCATCAGGTCCCAGGTCCCGCTGGCGCAGACCTGGGCCGCGTTGGCGTGCGGGTGCTGCCACCAGTCGAGGTAGAAACCGGGGGAGTAGTCCGCGCCCTCGACGGCGAGCACCCCCGCGAATCGGTCCGGGTGGCGCAGGGCCAGTTGCAACGCGGCGTTTCCGCCGAACGAGGAACCCATGAACAGTGGGTCCTTCAGTTCCAGGGCATCGCAGAGCGCGAGGATGAAATTGACGTAGTGCTCGGCGGTGAGTTTGTACTCCTGCTTCCACCACTCGGTGTTCTCCGGCGGATCGGACTTACCGTGCCGGGGCAGATCGTAGGCGATGACCCGATAGTTCGCGGTGATCTCCTCGTCCTCGAGCAGGTCACGCCACTGGTGGTTGTGGCAGCCCGCGGTGTGCTGGCAGACCAGCGGCTGGCCGGTGCCGTTCTCCAGGTAGAAGACCTTGTATTCGAGGCCGTCGACCTCGATCGTGATGTAGTGCCCGGTGACCGGGGAAATCTTGCTCATGATGGTCCTTTCTTCGTCAGGGCCTCAGACCGGGGAACCGACGATGCGCAGCAGTTCGATCTGCCGGGTGATGCAGCGCAGGTTCTGCATGAGGACGAGTACCTCGCCCTCCAGGCGCATATCGCGCCGGAAGGTCGCGGACCAGATGCCGTGGAACATGGGCGCCGGGACCGGGGTGCCGAATTCGCGCCAGGTCTGCGCGCTCGCCCGGATCGCGAACTGGTAGGGAACATCGAGTGGCCCCGGATCGACGGCTATCCCGGTGACCCTGCCGGATTCGACCTGGATCACGTAGCTGCGTTCGGCGGCGTCGAGCAGATAGGAACACGTGAAGTATTTGCCGTGCGCCTGAATTTCCGCGTCGGTGTTGCTGGCCTCGGCGAATGCCTCGGCCCACGCCCGGGCCGAGGGGGCGCGAGTAGCCGTTGTCATCAACTGCTCCTCTCTGAGCGGATGAATGGGGATGTCACGAACCGCCGATTCGCGGTGCGACGCAGGTCATCCAATCCCGCACGCTCGGCGAGCGTCCAATACCTGCGAGCAACGGATCGATAGCCCAGAACAATTGGTCCCGCGGGCTCCGCGCGCTTACCATGACCGCGTGGCCGAACCGCCAGAGCTGCGCCTGATGCGCTACTTCGTGGCCGTCGCCGACGAGCTCCACCTCGGGCGTGCGGCGGCCCGGTTGCACATCAGCCAGCCGTCACTGAGCGTGCAGATCCGTAAGCTCGAACACCAGCTCGGTGCGCGGCTGCTCGAGCGGGACAGCCGCCATGTGACCCTGACCAGGGCGGGAATGGTGTTCCGTGAGGAGGCCGAGCGCCTGCTCACCGGTGCCGAACGGCTCGCCGCACGCACCAGGGAGGCCGCGTTCAACGGCGGGAACGGCAGCCTGATCGTCGGTTTCCAGGCGAACGCGGCCGCCGAACTGACCCCGAAGATCCTCGCCGCCTTCCAGACCCGGTTCCCGCGGGTACAGGTCGAGATGCGGTCCTACGATTTCGCGGATCCCTATGTCGGACTGGCCAACGGCAGCACCGATGTAGCCTTCGTCCGACCACCGGTGCTGGTCCAGGACTGGCTGTCCATCGAAACGCTGTTCGTCGAACCGCGAGTGCTCGTCATGTCCGAGTATTGCCACCTGGCCGGGCGCTCCCGGGTATCGGTGCAAGACGTGGTCGGCGAACCGTTCGTGGGGCGCAGGGCACCCGAGTACTGGCGGGATTTCTGGCTCGCGGCCGAGTCCCGCGGCCCGTACACCGTCCGGCTCGGCGCCGAGGTCGGCAGCGTGGACGAATGCTTCGAGGCGATCCTGGCCGACCGCGGGGTCGCGTTCACCCAGGCCTCCACCCAGCGGTTCTACGACCGTCCCGGGCTGGCTTTCGTCCCGGTCGAGGATCTGCCACCGTCCCCCTTGGCGATCGCCTGGCGCAATGACTTGGACGCCGGTCCGGTGCACCAGTTCGTGGAGACCGCGCGCATGCTCGCCGCGCTCGACCTGGTCCCCTCGGCGACCCCGGCCACGGCGGATCCGGCCGCGATCGCGCGCTGATCGCGTCCGTTCGGACCGGTTCAGTGTTCGGACCACAGCGCGGTGCCGTCCAGGGGGGTTCCGGTGATCTCCGAGCGGAGCGTGTTGAGGTCCTCGTGGTGGTGCACGGCGGTATCCGAATCCCGGGCGGCGAGTTCGAGCGCGAGCCCGTGCAGCAGGGCGAGCGGGACGAGGAGTTCGTTCGCCGCGCCCGCGGTGGATTCGGGCAACCGCAGGATCTGGTCGGCGCGGTCGGGCTCGAGGATCTGGAATGCCTCGGTGAGCAGCACGGTGTAGGCGCCCGCGGTGTGCGCGTGTCCGAGCACGATCTCGGTCTCCCGAAACACCCGCAGCGGGGCGATGACCACGACGGCGTGCTCGGCGCGCACCCGCAGCAGGTCGTCGGCGAGCCGGAAACCGGTCGCGGTCCAGGAATCCGCGTCGATCCCGGCCCTGCGCAGTGCCAGGGCGAAGTTCTCCGCGATGGTGCCGCTCGGTCCGATGCCGAACACCCAGATCCGGCTCGCCGTGGACAGCCGCCGCACGCTCTCCGCCCACTGCTGCTGCGGGATCAGCGAATGGGCCTGTTCGAGCAGGTTTCCCCCGGCACCGAGCACCGCGTCCAGCACGGTCGCCCCTTCGCTGGGCAGCCGCTTCACTCGCTCACCGAGCACCTTGGCCGGATCACGGCGCCGGGCCACGTGTTCCACGAGCGCGCGTTTGAGTTCACCGAGCCCGTCGAAGCCGAGCTTGCGCGCGGTGCGGATGACGGTGGCATCGCTGGTCCCGGTGACCGCACCGAGCTGGGCGGCGGAGGACACGGCGGCCTCCTCCGGGTGCTCGGTCAGGTAGTCGGCGACCGCGCGTTCTCCCGCGGCGAGCTGGCCCGCGCGGGCGATGCGCCGACCGAGCGATGGTGAAGTGTTCACGTCGCCTACTTTCTTCTATGCGAAGTAAATGCTACGTTCAGCCTCATGGCACCAGTTCAGCAGATCCGGGTGGGCGTCGTCGGTGTGGGCACCATGGGCAGTCAGGTGTTGCGTCAGCTCGCGATGCGCGGGATCGAGGCTACGGGATTCGAGCGGTTCGAGCTCGGGCACGATCGCGGCGCCGCGGGCGGGCAGACCAGGATCTTCCGGATCGCCTACAAGGAGGGCGGGCGCTATGTCCCGCTGTTGCGCGCGGCCCGGCGTGCCTGGCTGGAGCTCGAGGAGCGGACCGGACAGCGGCTGTTCGAACCGCACGGTGCGCTGACCGTCGGCTCGGCCGAGGACTCGGATGTGCGCACGGTGCTGGAGGTCGCGCGGCAGTGGTCGATCGACGGCGAGCTGGTCGAGGAATCCGCGTATCCGCAGCACCGGCTCTTCGAGGGCGATCTCGCTTTCCTGGACCGCGAAGGCGGGCTGCTGCATCCGGCGCGCGCGGTCCGGGCGGCGAGCTCCTGCGCGCTCGAAGCGGGCGCGAGTGTGCACACCGGGACCTATGTCGAGGAGGTCAGCGAATCCCGCACCGGGGTCGCGGTGCACTACCGGCGCGAAGGGCGGCGGCACACCGAACACTTCGACCAGGTCATCGTGTGCACCGGGCCGTGGATCGGCGAGGCGTTCCCGATGTTGCGCCGCGCGGTGGAAGTGCGCAGGGCGGTGCTGTGCTGGTTCGCCGGTACCGACCCCGGATACTGGGCGCCGCAACGGTTTCCGGTCGGCATGCGGCGCAGTGACGGGGAGAACCGGTTCTCCTTCTTCCCGGATGTCGGTGACGGGGTGAAGATCAATCTGCATGTCGAGAAATCCACCGTGCCGGACCCGGAACGGCTCGATCCGGTGGTGGACACCGGTTACCTCCGGCGGGTGACCAGTGCGGTGACCCGCTGCCTCCCCGGCCTGCGCGCCGAACCGCTGAGTGTGCGGACTTATATGGAGGGCTACACCGAGGACAATCACGGCATCATCGGCCGGGTGCCGGGCAGCCCGAACATTCTTGCCATGGGCGGATTCTCCGGGCACGGCTTCAAACTCTCCCCGGTGTTCGCCGAGGCCGTCGCCGATCTGGTCTGCGAGGGCCGCACCGAATGGTCCGTGGAACACCTGGGGATCGAGCGGATCGCCGCCTGACCGAGAGACGATCGAGAGGAGAAGGGCATGCTGCGGATCGGTATCGACGTCGGCGGGACGTTCACCGATGTGACCGCGCTCGACACGGAGACGGGCGCGTTCGAGGTGTACAAACTGGCGTCCACGACCCAGGATCAGTCGATCGCGGTCGCCGAGGGAGTGCGGGCCATCCTGGAGCGCACCGGGAAACCCGCCGCTGAGATCGGGTATCTGGGGCACGGCACCACGGTGGCGACGAACGTGGTGCTGGAGCAGAACGGTGCGCGCACCGCGTTGCTCACCACCGGCGGGATGCGCGACATCCTGGAGATCGGCCGTCAGCAGCGGCCGGCGCTCTACGACCTGGACGCGGACAAGCCGGCCACCCTGGTCCCACGGGAGCAGGTGTACCCGGTCGCCGAGCGGGTGGACGCGGACGGGAAGGTGCTCGTCCCGCTCACCGAGGACGCGCTGAGCGGTCCCGCACGAGGCATCGCCGAGTACGCGCCGGAGGCGATCGCGGTCTGTTTCCTGCACAGCTACCGTAATCCCGAGCACGAGGCGGCGGCGGTGCGGCGACTGTGCGAGCTGTTCCCCGAGGCCTATGTGTGCTCCTCGGCGGCCATCGCCCCGGTGTTCCGCGAATTCGAGCGGTTCTCCACCACGGTGGTCAACGCCTATGTCGGGCCGCGGATCGAGCGCTATCTGTCCCGGCTCGCCGGGCGTATCGCCGAGCTCGGGGTTCCGGTCGAGCCACGGGTGATCGGCTCCGGCGGCGGTCTGTCCACATTGGACGCAGTGCGGAACTATCCGGTCGGTACCCTGCTCTCCGGCCCCTCGGCCGGGGTGGTCGGCGCGGTGCACCTGGCGCGCACGGCCGGATACACCGACCTGATCACCTTCGATATGGGTGGCACCAGTACCGATGTGTGCCTCGTCGCGGGCGGGGAGGCCACCCCGAGCGCACAGCGGAGCATCAACGGGCGCCCGGTGCGCACCCCCTCGCTGGACATTCACACGGTCGGCGCGGGCGGAGGCAGTATCGCCTCGGTGGACGGTGGCGGGGCGCTCGAGGTCGGCCCCGCGAGCGCTGGATCCCAGCCGGGGCCCGCGGCCTATGGGCGCGGCGGGCAGCGGCCGACGGTCACCGACGCGAACGTGCTGCGCGGGCGGCTCAATCCCCGGTTCATCCTCGGCGGGGCACTGGCGGTCGACTACCCCGCGGCCGAACGCGCGATGGCCGAGATCGCGCAGGGGATGCACATGGACAACGCCACCGCGGCCCGTGGAATCGGGCGCATCGCGGCGGTGAACATGGCCGGTGCGGTGCGCAAGGTCTCGGTCGAGGCCGGGGAGGACCCGCGCGGATACGTGCTCGTGACTTTCGGCGGGGCGGGCCCGCTGCACGCCGTGGAAGTGGCGCGCGAGGTCGGGATGTCCACCGTGCTCGTACCGCCGAATCCGGGAACCCTGTGCGCGCTCGGCCTGCTGGCCACCGATATCCGCGGCGAGTTCACCCATGCCGTGCTCGCCGATGCGCGGGACCGGGAACTGGGCGCGGTGAACGAGGTACTGGCCGGATTGCGGGCCACGGCGGTGAACTGGCTGGACGAGCAGGCTCCCGAAGGTGCCACGCGCACGATCAGTGGGGTGGCCCGGATGCGGTACGCGCGGCAGAACTTCGAACTCACCGTCCCACTCGAACAGTCCATCGTGGACTCGGCGACCCTCGGCGGTCCGGAACTGGCACACCTCACCGCCGCCTTCCATGCCGCGCACACCAAGGCCTACGGCTACGCGCACGAACAGGCCACGGTGCAGCTGGTGGAGCTCGCGCTCACCGCGACCGCCGAGGTACCCCGGCCGGTCATCCCGCGGCTGCCCGGCAAATCCGGTGCCACCGAACCGATCGAGCACCGCATGGTCGACTTCGACGCCGGGGATCCGGTGCGCACCCCGGTGTACCGGCGCGCGGATCTGGGCGCGGGAGAACGGTTCGACGGTCCGGCGATCGTCGAGCAGATGGACACCACCACCGTGATCACACCCGGTGCGCACGCCCGGGTGGACGAGTACGGCAACATCCTCATCGAACTGGAGGGGCACTCATGGACCTGATCACCGTGCAGGTCATCGGCGCGTCCCTGGTGAGCATCGCCGAGGAGATGGGCGCGGCGCTGCGCAGGGCAAGCTATTCCACCAACATCAAGGAACGCAGCGACTGCTCGACCGCGCTGTTCGACCGGGAGGGAAAGCTGGTCGCGCAGGCGGAGAACATGCCCATCCACATGGGTTCGATGACCGGACTGATCGATGCCCTGCTCGCCGCGGATCTGACCGTGCGCGAAGGGGATGTGTTCATCACCAACGATCCCTACTACGGCGGCGGCACCCATCTGCCGGACATCACCATGGTCAAACCGGTGTTCTCCGGCGGACGGCTGGTGGGCTACAGCGCCAACATCGCGCACCACTCGGACATCGGCGGCCGAGTGCCGGGCAGCAACGCCGGGGACTCCACCTCGCTGTACGCGGAGGGACTGCGCATCCCGCTGGTCCGGTTCGCCACCGCCGCGGGAACCGAACACGCCCCGCTGGCCTTCATCGCGCTCAACTCGCGGCTGCCCGCCGAGCGACGCGGGGACATGCTCGCCCAGCTGGCCTCGGTGGAGCTCGGCGAGCGCGGGCTGCTCGAACTGCATTCCCGCTATGGCACCGAAACCGTGGCCGAGGCCACCGACTATCTGCTGGAGCACGCGCGCAACCGGCTCGCCGCGGCGGTGGCCGAGGTGCCCGACGGCAGCTATACGTTCACCGATGTGCTCGATCCCGACGACGGCGGCGAACCGACCGAGATCCGGGTGCGGGTCACCGTGGACGGGCAGTCGATCGCCCTGGACTTCGCCGGAACCGGGCCACAGTCCCCGGTCGGGATCAACGTGGTGCGCCCGGCGCTGGAGGCGACGGTGTTCTACGCGCTCAAGGCCGTGCTGGATCCGGGAATCCCGCCGAACGGCGGATTCTACGGCGCGGTGCGGATCAGCGCGCCGAAGGGCAGCATCGTGAACCCGGCCGAGCCCGCCCCGGTCACCGCGCGCACCGACACCTGCCAGCGGGTGGCCGACACCGTGCTCGGGGCGCTCGCCAAGGCCGTCCCGGACCGGGTGCCCTCCGCCAGCCACAGCACCGTCACCTATGTGACCTTCTCCGGGGAACACGAAGGGGAATTCTTCGTCTACCCCGAGGTCGTGGCCGGTGGCGGTGGCGCCCGGCAGCACAAGGACGGGATGGACGCGGTCCAGGTGCACATCACCAACTCCTCCAACCTGCCGATCGAGGCACTGGAACAGGAGTACCCGCTGCTGGTGGACACCTACGAGCTGATCACCGATTCCGGTGGCGCGGGCGAATACCGGGGAGGGCTCGGGGTGCGCCGCGACATCCGGGTGCGCGCCGAACGGGCCGAGTTCTCCGCGCACGCCGACCGGCAGCACAGCAGGCCGTGGGGCACCCACGGCGGCGCGGACGGCACGAGCGGACGGTTCGTGCTCAATCCCGGGCGTCCCGACGAACGGGTACTGGCCTCGGGACGCATCTCCGGGGTGGAACTGCGCGAAGGCGATGTACTCCGGGTGGAGAGCCCGGGCTCCGGTGGTGCCGGCGATCCGCGTGAGCGCGATCCGGAATGCCTCGCCGAGGACGTGCGCGCGGGCCGGGTCTCGGAATCGGCTGCGCGCCGGACCTATCGCGGAACCGACTGAACATTCCCGAAAAACCAAGGAGGACAAGGATGTCGACTCCGGTGACCACCGCACCCGCGAGGCGATCACTGGCCCGCAGGGCGCTGTGGGCGACCTGGTCGGGCTGGGGGCTCGACGGGTTCAACAAACAGATCCTGCCGCTGGCCATGGCCGGGATCCTGGTCGCGCTCGGGCTGACCAAGGCCGATGCGGGGGTGGTCACCGGTACCGTCGCGGTGGTCACCGCGGTCGGCGGGATCATCGGCGGGCGGGTGGCCGACAAGTTCGGCCGGGTGCGCGTGCTGGTGGCGATCATGATCGGCTACAGCATCGCCACCGCTCTGGTGGCCACCGCGCAGGATCTGCCCCAGCTGATGCTGTGGGTCTCGCTCGCCGGGCTGTTCCTCGGCGCGGAATGGCCGGTGGGCGCGGCGCTGATGGCCGAGTACGCGGATCAGCAGCGCCGCGGCCGGACCCTGGCCTGGGTGCAGTCGGCCTGGTCGGTCGGCTGGGCGCTGGCGAATCTGTCCTTTCTCATCACGAACCTGGTGTTCGCCCCGGCGACCGCCTGGCGGGTGATGTTCCTCGTCGGCCTGCTTCCGGCCATCGTCGCGCTGATCGTGCGGCGGGCGCTGCGCGAGGCACCCGACACCACCGCTTCGGCGGGGACACAACCCCGGGAACGCGGGGTCTACCGAGAACTGTTCGGCGCGGGGCTGCGCAGGCGCACCATCATCGGCGCCCTGTTCGGTGCCGCCGGGCTGGGCAGCACCCAGGCGATCCAGACCTGGATCCCGTTGTATCTGGCGCAGGAACGCGGGCTGAGCATCAGCGGAGCCGCCATCTACCTGTGGTTCATGATCGCCGGAAACTGGCTCGGCTATGTGCTCGGCGGGCAGCTGCACGACGCGATCGGCAGGCGGTGGGCGTTCACCGCGTTCTATCTCGGCACCGCGGTGTTCGGGCTGCTGTTCCTCGGTGTCGCCGTGGATGCCTTGTGGTTCAACCTGTTGCTGGCCGCGCTCGTCGGATTCTTCATGGCCGCGCAGGCTTCCGGAAAGGGCGCGCTGTTCACCGAACTGTTCCCGGCCCGGGTGCGTGCCTCCGGTGCGGGCATCTGTTACGAGTTCGGTGCGCTGTTCACCGGCCTGATCTCCGCGGTCATCGGCTGGACCTCCGGGCAGCTCGGCCTCGGCAACGCCATCGCGATGGCGCTCGGCCTGTGCACCGTGCTGACCGTGGTGCTCATCTGGCTGCTGCCGGAAACCCGGGACTGGGAACTCGACTAGAAGGAGTGCCTCGCATGGCCGTACTCGTGGCCTGTGAACGACACGCGGCCGAGGTCGGCGGGCAGCTGCTGCGCGCCGGGGGCTCGGCGGTGGACGCCGCGATCGGCGCCGCCTTCGCGCAGTCGGTGGTGAACCCGCTGCTGTGCGGGCTCGGTGGTTCCGCGCTGGTGCTGCACGCCGATCTGCGCACCGGAACGGTCACCGCGATCAACGGCGAGGCCGCGACCGGTAGCGGGCCGGTGCCCGAATCCTGGGCGCGGCGGCTGCTCGGCAGGGTGGAGACCTTCGGCCGCTACGCGGTGCGCGGGGAACCCAACCAGATCGGTCCGGGTGCGGTGATGGTGCCCGGATTCGTGGACGCCATGGACGCCCTGCTGGCCGGGCACGGATCCGGGCGGATCGGGCTCGCCGATATCCTGTCCGGTGCCACCCGGCTGGCCCGCGAGGGATTCACCCTGACCCCGTATCTGGGCCGCTGGTGGGATGCCGGATCCGCGGGGGACTCGCACGCGAGCAGGCCGGGATACCCGACACTGGCGGACAAGATGGCCGCCCAGCCCGAGAGCGCGGCCCGGTATCTGCGTGCCGACGGATCCGGTTACCGGGCCGGGGACCGGTTCGCGCAGCCGTGGATCGCCGACATCCTCGATCACCTGGCCACGGCGGGGCTTCCGGATTTCCTGCACGGCAGCCTCGGCGGAATCCTCGCTGCCGCGCTGGACCGGGACGGTTCGCTGATCACCGCCGCGGATGTGGCCGGATATCGCGCCGAACCGGCACCGGCCACCACCCATCGGATCGCCGGAACGCTGGTGCACACCGCGCCACCGCCCAGTCCCGGCCTGCAGGTGCTGCAGATGCTCGGCCTCGCGCACGGATTGCGGCTGGCCGGGGAACCGCGGGGACCGCAACGGTGGGACCGGCTGGCCGCGGTGATGCGGGCGAGCTTCGCGGACAATCGGTACATCAAGGCGACCCGGCAGGAGGACGTCGCGGACACCGTGCGCGCGGCACTGGACGCGGACGCGCTCGGCGCCTGGGTGGAGCGCATCCGCGGCGGCGATCCGGTACGGGTGCGCGGCATGCAGCCGGGCGACGGGACCACTCACGTCACCGCCGTAGACGAGGAACACGCCGTGTGCATCACCCACTCGGCGGGTTCGGTCGGCGGCAGCGGCTATCTGGTGCCGGAACTCGGCTACCTGCTGAACAATTTCCTCGGACACTACGATCCGCGCCCGGATAACCCCGACTCCATCCGTCCCGGTGCCCGGATCGGCACCGGAGCGCCGCTGATCGCCTTCGACGGCAACGGTTTCCGGTTCGCCGCCGGTGCACCCGGTGGCAGCCGCCTCGTCACCTCCGTGTTCCAGGTCGCCCACGAGGTGCTGTTCGGCGGCACTGCCACGGACGCCGCGGTGACCCTGCCGCGGCTGCACAGCGAGCAGGACCGCACCGTGTTCGTGGAACCCGCACTGGACGGTGCCGAGCAGTTGCGCGCCCTGGGCAACGATGTCCGGGTGTCCGCCTACATGTCCCGGGTGCAGGCGATCGGCCGGGACCGGTCCGGGCGGCTCGTGCCCGGTGCCGACCCGCGCGGCGATCCGGGACTGGCGCACACCGGTAGATCCGGCGTCAGGGGTTCCGGGTGATCACCGCGTAGGGCCCGACGTCGCGGCGGTGGAAGGCGGGGGAGTCGAACAGTTTCGGGTCGAAATCGACCTTCTCCACGGTGATGTTCGGGTTCGCGGGGAAGGCATCGTTCTTCATCGAATAGGTCAGCCCCTTGGCGCCGCGTTCGAGCACGAACACATCGGGCGATTCCTTGTCGTTGCCCCGGAGTTCACTGTCCAGCTGCGCCGAATCGCGGGCCTGCGCCCAGTGCCGGATCTGGTCGTTGCGTTCACCGAACCGGCCGAGCGGATCCGCGTACTGCGGACTGGAGGCCTGATAGGACCAGTACGGCGAGGTGGTGATCAGGATGGGCTGGTTGGCGAGCAGGATGTTCTGCTGCGGTTCCCGCCCGGTCATCTCGCGGACGGCCGTATTGAGCCGGGGCACCCAGTAGTCCTTGTCGGCGGGATCCGAACGCCCGACCGGAGTGGCACCGTCCGGGTAGTAGTTGCCGAAGGCCTGCTTGTCGCCGGAGGCGATCGCGGGCACCCCCTGCAATATCCCGATCAGCGAGCCGAGGCCGAGAACCGCGGCCAGCAACCGGATCCGCGTGCGGTGCGCGCTCAGCCGGTCACCGAGGAACCGGGCAAGTGCCACCGCACCGAACACTCCGGCGCACACCAGCACGACGGTGAGCACGTTGTAGATCCGGAAGGCCAGCAAGGTGGTGCCGAAGACCAGGGCCAGCATGGAGAGCAGGTACCAGGCGTAGCAGCTGAGGGTGACCACGGACAGGGCGCTGGCCACCGAACTGTGCCGGAACCGCCACACCAGCCAGCCGAGGCCGAGCAGGCAGGCCAGGCCCACGAGGGAGAACTGCAGCATCAGGGTCGGCACCTCGGCGCCACCCGGCGGCAGGTACCGCAGCGCGATGTTCGAGCCGTGGCCGCCGCCCAGGATCGCGGACAGGTACGGCCACCAGACCGGCAGCAGCACGAGCACCGCGACCACGGCCAGCAGCACGCCGTGGCGCACCAGCGCCGCGATGGCACTGGAGAGCGGAATCGGGTCCTCGGCGGTCCTCCTGGACTGCCAGCAGCCGAGTACCGCGAGCACGATCAGGGTGAAGGCGAAGAAAACCATGTGCAGGGTGTAGAAATCCCCGAAGACACCGAGCGCGATCCCGAGCACGATCGCGGTGGACAGGCCGCCGGTGACCTGTGCCGAGCGGTGCCGGGCCAGCGCGAAGACCCAGTTCCAGGCGAGCACCGAAAGCGGCGCGATGGTCGCGGTGGCGAGCCAGGAATAGGGTTCTTCTGCGCCCTGCAGGATGCCGATGATCGCGGTGGACAGGCTCAGCACGAACGCCAGCCGCTTGCTCGCGACCAGCGCCCACAGTTCGTAGACGATGACCGTGATGAGCGCGAGGGTGAGAATCGACCACGGCTTGAAGGCTGCCCACCCGGGTAGCCCGAGCAGATTCGCGAACCGCCCGCCCAGCCAGAACCAGCCGCTCGGGTAGTACGGCGCGAGGCCGTGATAAGTGAAATCGGCCAGCGCCGGGGAAGACGTCATCCGGGTCAGGTACGCGGTGCGGAAGTTCTGGTCCACCGCGAGACCGCCGAGGTAGTACCGGCTGCCCATCAGGGCAAGCGAAAGCGGCAGGGTCACGGCCGCGGAGAGCAGTATCCAGGACGCGGTGCGCGTCCACCGGTTCCACCACAGCAGCCCGAGGCAGCCGAGCATGACCACGGCCATGGTCAGCCCGACGTAGTTCTTCCGGACCGAGGAGGGCCACGGCGCGTTGCCCTTGTTCGCGATCCACTGGATCACCAGGCTCACCACGGCCGCGAGCACCAGCCCGAGCACCATGGAGGCGCAGGCACGGCCCCAGCGGCGGGCATCGGGCAGGTCAGGCCGCACGGACATGGCTCGGCTCCAAGTACGGGGTAGGTCAGGGGAGGTTCGGGCGCACGGATCTCCTGCGGGGAACGGGAAGCCCGTGCCGGTGCATGATCAGGCGGATCTGGTCAGTCTGCTGCACAGGTGGAACACGTTATACGGTCTCCATTGCGAGATCAGATAGTGCAGATCCGGCCCGCCGAGCGAGCCCGGGTGCAGATATCCACCATACAGCGCCGGATAGTCCGCGCCGCTGACCAGGACGGTGCCCGCCGACCACGGTCCGTCCAGTTCCGGCGCGGTGCGCAGCACGATCGCCGCGCGGTGCTCGTCGAGGTGCAGCGCCACCCAGGCGCCGAGATACTCGTTGTAGCCCACGGAGAGTTCGCCGATGGGACCGGGAATCACGCCGACCGCGGCGGTGTCCTCGCCGGACCAGCCGTTCGCGGTGCGGTACTCGTAGGCCCTGGCGTCCAGGATCTCCGCTTCCGGTACCCGGGCGAGGAAGGCATCGGAGAACCGGCCGTTGGTGGTGCCGAACAGATAGACGTATCCGGCCGCGTGCGCGAACGCGCCGATCTGGAACTTCTGGCCGAAGTCGGCGGTGTTCGGCCAGATCGCGGTATCGGGCCTGGTCCAGGTCCGGGCGCCGTCGGCGGAGACCGCGATCCCGGCGTGATTGGTCTGCCAGGTGCCGGGTTCGCCCCACTGCCGGATCGACATGTAGTGCACGAAATCCCGGTCGCCGAGCGCGATTCCGGAGTTCGGGATCACCGTGAGCTCGCCGGGTGCGCTGGGCAGTACCTGGGTGGCGCTGCCGTCCTTCCGGGTGACCGCCTCCGCGAGCCGCAGCCCGTCCTCGAGTGCACCGGGTCCGGCGAACGCGAGGACGTTGCTGCGCCATTCGGCGTGTTCCGGGCCCGCGCCGTCACCACACCAGCCGGCGCCGTAGGTGTCGCCGAACAGCACCCGCAGCCGCCCGTCACCGCCTGCCCAGAGGATGCCCAGATCCGTGGCATGGATACCGAATCGGGTATCGGTGCGGTTGATCGAATCGGCACCGGTGACCTTCGCGACCTGTTTCGTCGACTCGAGTCCCACCATTGCGCGCGAGGGTATCGTTCGCGAGGTCAGGCCGAGGTAAACGACCCCCGGTGACGGTCCTCAGTCGCGCTCGGCCCAGGCGCCCAGCAGTCTGCGCAGGGCCGCCGTGGTCGCCCCGATAGCCGCTACCGAGCAGGTTTCGTCGGTGACGTGGGCCTGTTCGGGTTCGCCCGGACCGTAGACGAGCACCGCGGGATCACCCAGCGTGGCCGAGAGCCGGGCCGCGTCGGTGAAGTAGGTGGCGTACTGCGGGGTCCAGTCCGGGCACAGTGTCCCGGTGAGTTCGGCCACCAGCGGATCGGCGGGATCGGTGTCGATGCTCGGCAGATCCAGCAGTGTCTCGATCCCGGTTTCCGCCCCGGCGAGTTCCGCGATCCCGGCGCGCGCGGTGTCCGCGGAGAACCCCGGCACGGTACGGATATCCAACTGTGCTTCCGCGTGATCCGGGACCAGGTTCGGCTGACTGCCCGCGTGGAAGGTGCCGATGTTGACCGTCGCCGCGCCGTGGGTAGGGCTGCTCGGCCAATCCGGATGGTGGTGGATCCGTTCGCACGCCCGCGCGAGCGCGAAAACCGCGTTCTCGCCCAGTTCCGGGCGCGAACCGTGCGCGCTGCGCCCCCGCGCGGAAAGCCGCAGCCACAGCGCGCCCTTATGGCCGAGCACGATCCGGTTCGCGGTGGGTTCGGCGACCAGCAGCAGCGGGCTCGGCTCCAGTTCGGTGATTTGGGCCGCGCCCTCGCAGCCGGTCTCCTCGCCGAAGGTGAACACGAGCTGAACGGGCGCCGGGGTGGCGATCGCGGCCGCCACGATCGCGGCAACCCCGGCCTTCATATCGCTGCTTCCCCTGCCGCGCAACCGATCCCCGTCGATCTCGCCGCTGTGCGGATCGAACGACCAGCCTGCGGGATCCGCGGGAACGGTGTCCAGGTGCCCGGTGAGCGTGATCGGTGTTCCGTGACCGAGGCGGGCGACCAGGTTGGCCCTACCCGGTTCGGGTTCGCCCAGGCGCACCGTGAAACCGGCCGCACGCAACGGTTCGGCGAGCAACTCGGCGGCGGCGAGTTCCCCGCCACCGCGGGTGTCCAGCCGGACGAGCTGCTGGGTCAGTTCGATCGGATCGGGCAAGGCGAACCTCCTCATTCCGGGGCGTCCGGGGGGACCGCTGAGCCGCGGATCACCAGCTGCAGCGGAAAAGTGCGGGTCTGCGGGGCCCTGGCGGGATCCTCGATGCGCGCCCGGATGAGTTCGAGCGCGGCGCGGGCGAGTTCGGTCATCGGCTGCTGCAGGGTGGTCAGCTTGGGGCGCAGCCATTCGCCGACCCGGATCCCGTCGCAGCCGACGATGGAGAGGTCCTCCGGGATGCGCAGGCCGTGCAGTTCGGCGGCGGCGAGCATGCCGACCGCGGCGATGTCGCTGCCGCAGAACACCGCGGTGGGCCGGTGTTCTGCCCCGGCGAGATAGGGAAAGGTGCTCGCGCCGAACTGTTCGGTGTACGGGCCGTGCAACACCAGGTCCTCGTCCACGGGCAGTCCGGCGCCGCGCATCGCGTCCCGGTAGCCACGGCAGCGGTCGCGGGTGGTGGACAGCTCGTCGGGGCCCGCGATGTGCGCGATCCGCCGGTGCCCGAGCTGGGCGAGATAGGAGGTCGCCTGGTAGGCGCCGCCGTAGTTGTCCACGGCGACCGTGTCCACCTCCGGGGTGCTGGCGATCTCCTCGTCCAGCACCACGACCGGAAGGCCCTCGGCGATGGCACTGGTCAGCCGCGGGTTCTCGCGGTGCATGCCGACATAGATCAGCCCGTCGATCGCCGGGGTGGAGGCGACGAGATCGCTCACGCTGGATTCCCGCCGCGCCTGCTGCCCGGTGATCCCGACCACGAGCGAGGCGCCGTCCATCGCCGCGGCCTCGGCGAGTTCGTCGGCGAGGCCCGCGAAGAAGGGGTTGACCATCTCCGGGACGACCAGGGCGAGTACCGGCTGCTCACGGGCGGGCGCAGGCGCGGCCGGGGCCTCGTAGTCGAGTTCACGGACCGCCGCGTCGATCCGCGCCGCCGTCTCCGGGTTCACCTTGAGCTGGCCGCGCAGGTAACGGGAGGCCGTGGAGGCGGACACTTGCGCAATTTGCGCAACTCGCGTCAGCGTCATCCGCCTGCTCCTCTCTGTGGTGCCAGTGGGCCGCTGCTGGACGTGGGCACAGTCTATCCGCACACCATCCGTTGACGTCCAGAGCGCGGAGGCATAGCGTTGCGCAAAAGAACACAAAATTGCGCAACAACGGGAGGGTCGGATGAGCCGGGTACTGCTGGCAGGGGAGTCCTGGGTCGCCAGGACCGCGGACGTCAAAGGGTTCGACGCCATCGAGCGCGCCCAGATCGAGATCGGGGCCGGCGCACTGATCGAGGCACTGCGGGCGGAGGGACACGAGGTCACCCACCTGCTCTCGCACGATGTGGCCGCGGAGTTCCCCTCGACACTCGAGGAGCTCGGCTCCTACGACGTGGTGCTGCTCTCCGATATCGGGGCGAACTCGCTGCTGCTGCATCCGGATGTGTTCGCCAAGGGGAAGCGGTTCCCGAACCGGCTGAAGCTGCTCGCCGAATGGGTGCGGGCCGGTGGCGGGCTCGCGATGGCCGGCGGATACCTGAGCTTCCAGGGATTCGGTGCCAAGGCCAACTACCACGCGACGCCCGTCGAGGAGATCCTTCCGGTGGATATCCTGCCCTACGACGACCGGGTGGAGTGCCCGGAAGGCATCGAGGGGGAGCTCACCGATCAGCAGCACGAGATCACCGAGGGTCTCGACCGGCACTGGCCCGCGCTGCTCGGCTACCAGCGGCTGACCGCGAAGCGGGACGCCACCGTGCTCGCGGAGATCGAATCGTGCCCACTGCTCGCGGTGCGCACCGTGGGACAGGGCCGGACCCTCGCCTTCGCCTCGGACATCTCCCCGCACTGGGCGCCGGAGGAGTTCCTGGCCTGGAAGGGTTACCGTCAGCTGTTCGGCAGGGCCATCGGCTGGCTGGCCGGCGGACGCGGTTAGGGAGCGCGACATGACCAAGGCAACGTCAACGGCTGCCGTGCCTGCCCCCGCTCCGCGCAAGCTCGCCCGCGGGGCGACCACCGCGTTGCTCGTGGTGGCCACCGTGCTCGCCGGCATGCTCAGCCCCATGCAGTCGGCCGTCAACGGCGCGCTCGGCAAGGCCGTCGGGGACGGGAACAGCGCCGCCGTGATCTCCTTCGGCAGCGGACTGGTGCTGATGATCGTGGTGATCTTCGCCCGGCCGGGCACCCGCCGCCAGGCACTGCGCATCCCCTCGCTGATCCGCAGCGGCGGAATCGGCTGGTGGAACTATCTCGCCGGGCTCTGCGGGGCCGCCGTGGTGCTCTCCGAGGGCGTCTCGGTCGGCGCGCTCGGGGTCGCCGTGTTCCAGATCGCGCTGATCTCCGGGATGATCATCTCGGGCGTGGTCTGCGACCGGATCGGGGTCACCGCGACCGTGCAGCAGCCGATCTCGTTGGCCCGCGCCTGCGGTGCCGTGCTCGCGATCATCGCGACCGCCGTGGCGATCTCGCCGAGTTTCCACGTTCCGGGCGCGATCGCGCTCGCCGTGCTGCCGTTCGCCGCGGGCCTGCTCGCGGGCTGGCAACCGGCGGGCAATGCCGCGGTCGCGCGCGGAACGGGTTCGGTGCTGGTCTCGATCGGGGTGAACTTCCTCGTCGGATTCATCGTGCTCGGCATCGGGCTGCTGATCCGGATCGGTACCGGATCGGCCACGTTCTCGCTGCCGGGAACCTGGTGGATGTACCTCGGCGGGGTGCTCGGGCTCGCCTCGATCGCGCTCATGGCCCTGCTGGTACGCGGGCTCGGGCTGTTGTTGCTCGGCCTCGCCTCGGTGGCCGGTCAACTCGTCGGTTCGCTGCTGCTCGACCTCGCCGTTCCCTCGGTGGGCCAGCCGGTGCACCTGGTGACCGTGCTCGGCACCGTGCTCGCGCTCGTCGCCGCCGGGATCGGCATGCTTCCCTCGCGGAGAAAGGAGTCGTCATGAGCGAGGTGCGAACCGTCACCGGAACGGTGCCCGCGAGCGAACTCGGGATCGTGTTGCCGCACGAGCACCTGTTCAACGACCTCTCCGGGGTGCTCGACGCGCCGAGTTATCCGTTCTCCGCGCCGCTGGCCGAGGCACCGGTCACCGCGGCACGGGCCTGGGCGCTGCGCCACGATCCCTACTGCTGCGCGGACAATCTCGCGGCCAAACCGGTCGGGGAAGTGCTCGGCGAGGTCGGCGCGTTCGCCGCACTGGGCGGGCGCACCATCGTGGATGTCACCTGCAGCGCGGCCATCGGGCGCGATCCCGGACGGCTGGTGGAGGTCTCCCGCCGCTCCGGGATGCACGTGGTCATGGGCTGCGGCGCCTACCTGGAGAAGTTCGAAGGGGCCAGGATCGGTGCCACGGCCGAGAACCAGGCCACGGCGATCAGCGCCGAACTCGACGAGGGCGTGGCCGGGGTGCTGCCCGGGATCATCGGCGAGATCGGGGTTTCTCCGGAGTTCACCGCCGCCGAGGCGGCCTCGCTGCGCGCGGCGGGGCTCGCTCAGCTCGACCATCCGCGCATCCCGCTGATGGTGCATCTGCCCGGCTGGCAACGCCGCGGGCACGAGGTGCTGGATCTGCTCATCGACCAGGTCGGGGTGGCGCCGGACCGGGTCGTGCTCGCGCACATGGACCCGTCCGGGCAGGACCGCGCCTATCAGCGGGCGATCGCCGATCGCGGGGTGTGGCTCGAATTCGACATGCTCGGGATGGACATCACCTTCCCGCACGAGGGAACCGCGCCCGGCCCGCGGGCGAGCGCCGAGGCCATCGCCGAGCTCGTCCGCGCCGGGCACGGCGACCGGATCCTGCTCAGCCACGACCTGTTCCTCAAGCAGATGTGGACCGGCAACGGCGGCAACGGCTTCCTCTTCGTTCCCTCGGTGTTCGCCGAAATGCTTGCCGCACAAGGCATCGAGCACGTGGAGCGGTTCCTGCGGGAGAACCCGGCGCGAATGCTGGCCGGTTAACCGCCCGTACCGGCGGGCCTGCCCAGCCTGCGCAGCACCAGCAGCCCGCCGACCGCGGGCAGCAGCACGATCCCGTTGTCCGTGCTGCTCGCCCGCGGGTGCCGCCAGCAGACCCCGATCGCGAACAGATAGCAGCAGCCGTGCACCGGGCCGGTCAGCGAGGAGATCGCGGGCAGGTGGATCGTCACGAGGTTGGCCAGCAGCAGGATCAGCGAGATCAACTCGGCGAGCGCGGCGATGCGCAACAGGCGCAGATCGTCCACCTCACACTCCCGTCGTCGAGCCGGGGCGCACGATCATCAGCACGGTGACCGCGGCCCACAGCAGGTTGAACAGTCCGGTCGTCATCGCCAGTGGTTTCCTGGCCCCGGCCCCGGCGAGCAGTCTCTGTTGCCCCGGTAGGATCACGAAGGCGAGCAGGCCAGCGGCCACCACGGTCAGCACGATGGAGATGATCAGCCAGGTGTCGCCGAGCACGCCGAGACTGCTCGCCGTGGCCAGGCCGAACAACGGCACCGCGACACCGGCCACCGCGTAGATCCGGCAGATGCGGTGCAACAGCCGCACCGTGCCGAGTTCGCCATCGGCCTTGCGCACCGCGGCGGGGAACATGCTCGCCGCGACGGCGACCGGGCCGATCGCCAGTACGGCGGCGAGCACGTGCAGGGAAAGCAGTACCTTCGACACGTCAGGCGCCCCGCCGTCGTCCGGTCACCGTGCTCGCGGGTAGCCGCCCGGCTTTCGAGGTGCCGGTCATGAGATCGCCGTCCACGGTCATGTCGAAGAACAGGTTGAGCCGAAGCGGTTTGCTGATCGACTGCCGCCAGGTCAGCCGGTTCCCCGTGAAGCTGAGTTCCCGCAACGGAATCTCCTCTCCGGTCCCGCTCGCGGTGCCCACCACGGTGCCCTGTTCCTCGCGCAGTTCCAGTACGGGTTCGAGCTTGCCGATCGGGGTAGCGATCGACAGATCCCAGATGCCGGTGGGATTCATGGGTTCTTCTTCCTCCAATCGGTCAGAAGGCGGCCGGAACAGGACCGCTGGCGCGCCAGACGACGCCCCGGCGCTCATGGGCGAACAGCTGCTCCACCGCGTGCGCCACCCGCGGGCCGAGCTCGCGCTCCAGCAGGTGCAGCCCGAGATCGAGCCCGGAGGTGAGCCCCGCGGCGCTGACCACGTCCCCGTCATCGACCACCCGGGCGTGCACCGCCTCGGCACCGGTGGCGTCCAGGAAATCCATGCCCAGGTGGTGGGTGGTGGCATGCCTGCCCCCGAGCAGCCCGGCCATGGCGAGCAACAGCGAACCACCGCAGACCGTGGCCACGGTCAGCTCCGGATCCGCCATCGCCGCGCCGAGCAGCCCGGGCAATGCGGTGTTCAGGGTTCGCCCGAGCAGCACGGGAATCGTGTCCTCGGTTTCCTCGGCGGTGTCATTCCCGATCCGGCCCGCGGCCCCGGGCACCACGAGCAGACCGGCGCGGTGTGGATCGAGTGCGGCGCTCGCCCGCAGCGATACCGCGCCGACCCCGCTGACCACATCCCGTGGTCCTTCGGCGGAGACCAGTTCCACGGTGAGCAGTCCGCCGGATGCCGTGGCACCGGCGGACAACACCTCGAACGGGGCGAGGGCATCGAGTGGGTCGAAGCCGTCGAACAAGATGACCTGACTGTGCATGCCCGGAACGCTAGGACGGGCGGCCCGGCCCGGCCAGTGGCGTGATCGCCATCCTTCAACGGAAAATCGCCAGCCAATAAAATCCCAGCTCAATACGGGTATCGGGCCGTTCTCCCGCTGTGCGATGCGCTACATTCCGGACATGCACACCGTCGCCGTTCTCGCCATCGATCAGGTGATCCCGTTCGATCTTGCGACCCCGATCGAGACCTTCGGGCGCACCCTGCTTCCCGATGGGCGGCCTGGTTACCAGGTGCGCATCTGCGCCGAACGGCCCGAGGTGGACGCCGGAACATTCGCCCTGCGCGTGCCGTGGGGACTCGACGGGTTCGAGGACGCCGACACGGTGATCGTGCCCGGGGTTGCCAAGCCCGGACCGCTCTCGCCCGCTGTTTCCGGGGCACTGCGCGCGGCCGCGGCACACGGCACCCGGATCGCCTCGATCTGCACCGGTGCCTTCCCGCTCGCCGCGACCGGGCTGCTCGACGGGCTGCGCGCCACCACGCACTGGGCCGCGGCCGAAGCGTTCGCGGCGACCTATCCCGAGGTCCACCTCGACCCGGATGTGCTCTATGTGGACAACGGCCAGATCCTCGCTTCCGCGGGCGCCGCGGCCGGGCTCGACCTGTGCCTGCACCTGATCCGGCGGGACTACGGATCCGCGGTGGCGGCGAACGCGGCCCGGCTCGCCGTCATGCCGCTCGAACGCGAGGGCGGGCAAGCCCAGTTCATCGTGCACGACCACACCCTGGTGCCCACTCCCAAGGGGGCCAGCACCGAACCACTGCTCGACTGGTTGCGGGACAACCTGCATCGCCCGCTCACCCTCGAGGACATCGCCGAACACGCCGGGCTCAGCAGCCGCACGCTCATCCGCCGGTTCCGCGAGCAGACCGGGACCAGTCCGCTGCGGTGGCTGCACCGCGCCCGCGTCCGGCGCGCCCAGCACCTGCTCGAAACCACCGAGCACGGCATCGAGCGCATCGGCGCGCAGGTCGGATTCAGTTCCCCGACCGCGTTCCGGGACCGGTTCAAGCGCACCACGGGAGTCAGCCCGCAGAGCTACCGGCGCAGTTTTCAGTAGTGGTTGCTTCGCAGTGCGGTAGCCCATAGTGGATGCACGAACGCGCCGCGGGGAACGTCTGACGGGGTGAAATCAGGTTCGGTGAATGACCCACCAACCTCATTACGTACCGGTTCGGGGCCGGTGCGCGACTGAGAGGGAAAGACACGATGACCGGAAACGCCGTTCGCAAGACCATCGCCGCTGCCGCCGTGCTCGCCGCTGTCGGCGGAGTGACCGGAGTCGCCGCGACCGCGGCGAGCGCGAGCACCGAACCGCAACTGTGCAAGGACATGGATGTGCGGGTCACCGCGACCCCGGCCCAGGACTCGCCGTCCGGGCACCGCGCCGTGACCTTGCACTACACCGCGGCGGACGCGAACACTCACTGCACGCTCAGCGGCGCTCCCTACGGCGCGACCTTCTACAACCGGTTCGGTTCCCCGGTCGGCGTGCAGAGCTCCGTGGCCAACGGTGGAACGCCAGGACAGGTCACCATCGACGCGAACCACTCGGCGAGCTCCGCCGTGCTCATTCCGAACAGCCCCGAGCCGGGCCCTGCCGAGGTGACCGGACTGCGGTTCCACCTGCCCTCGGACGCCTCGAACACCCCGGTAGGCGTCGCCTGGCCGGGTACCGCGCTGAGCGGTTCCCCGCAGTTCACCGCCATCTCCCAGGACTGAACTCCCGCCCGTGGCCGGTCTCGTACGCCGAGGCCGGTCACGGCTTTTTGACCCGGACCGCACCGGGGGTGGATTAGCTTGGCGCACATGGCATATCCCGGAATCGTGCCGCGGCGGCGGGAGCTGTGCGGTTGGGGGCGGGCCGGTGGCACGGTCGCCCACGTACTGTCCACATCGGATCCCGAAACGCTCGCGAACGCGGTGCGCGGCGCGGGTCCGCGCGGGATGATCGCCCGCGGTCTCGGGCGCTCGTACGGGGATCCGGCGCAGAATTCCGGCGGTCTTGTGGTGGACATGACCGCGCTGAACCGGATCCACCGCATCGACGAGGACGAGGCGTTGGCCGAGGTGGACGCCGGGGTGAGCCTGGACCGCCTGATGCGCGCGGCATTGGCGCACCGGCTGTGGGTACCCGTGCTCCCCGGCACCCGGCAGGTCACGGTCGGCGGCGCGATCGCCAATGACATTCACGGCAAGAACCACCACAGCGTGGGAAGTTTCGGCAATCACGTGCTGTCCCTGGATCTGCTCATCGCGGACGGGCGCGTGCGCACGCTCACCCCGGAGAGACCGGACGGCGAACTGTTCTGGGCCACCGTGGGCGGGATCGGGCTGACCGGCATCATCGTGAGCGCGCGGCTGCGGTTGAAGCGCACGGAGACCGCGTACTTCCTCGCCGATTACGACCGGACCAGTGACCTCGACGCGACCATGGAGTTGCTGACCGACGGCTCCGACGAGGCCTACGAGTACTCCGCTGCGGTGCCGGACACGATCTCCACGGGAGCCCGGCTCGGCCGTGCCACGTTCTCCCGCGGATCGCCGGCCCGGCTGGACGACCTGCCGCCGAAACTGCGCCGGGAACCGTTGCGGCTCAACGCACCGCAGCTGGCCACGCTGCCGGACATCTTCCCGAACGGGATGGTCAACCGGCTCACCTCGCGGGTGGCGGGTGCGGCGGCCCACCGGATGTTCCCCGAGCGCGCGCGGCAAGATCGCCAGTATATCTCAGTTCCTGCATCCCTTGGACGCCCTCGGCGAGTGGAACCGGGCCTATGGGCGCGCGGGTTTTCTCCAGTACCAGTTCTCCGTGCCCTACGGGGCCGAGCAGCGGATGGCCGATCTGGTGCGCACCATCGCGCGTTCCGGGCACCTGTCCTTCCTGAACGTGTTCAAGCGCATGGGAACGGCGAGCCCGGCTCCGCTTTCCTGGCCGCATCCCGGCTATATGCTCAGCCTCGATTTCCCGATGAAAAGCGGGCTCGGCCGATTCTGCGCGCAGCTCGACGAACAGGTGCTCGATGCGGGAGGGCGGCTGTATTTCGCGAAGGACTCCCGGACGACGCCCGCGATGGTCGCCCGGATGTATCCGCGATTGGCGCAGTGGCGCCGTATTCGCGATGCCGCCGATCCGGACGGGGTGTTCAGCTCCGATATGTCCCGCCGCCTCGGGATCGCCTCCGGCTGAGTCCGGTCACGCTGGGCCCGGCAGGCGCAGGCCCTCGATCAAGAGCCCGACCAGTCGGCGGGCGTCGTAGTGCGGGTCGTTCTCCGCGCCGACACAGAGGTTCCCGATGCCGCGCATGAGTTCGTAGGGCTCGAGATCGGACCGGACCCGACCGGCGGCGGCCGCGGCTTCGAGCAACCGGCCGCACACCGGGATGAGGCGGTCCAGGAAATAGGCATGCAGGGTGTCGAAGCCCGCGTCGCCGGACTGCAGCACGGCGGCGAGCCCATGTTTGGTGACCAGGAAATCGACGAAGAGATCGATCCACTGCGCGAGTGCGGCGTGCGGGTCCGCCATGTCGGCCAGCAGTTTCGGGCCCGCCTCGGCGCAGGCCTCGACCTGGTGCCGGTAGACCGCGATGATCAGGTCCGCCCGGCTCGGGAAGTGGGGTAGATCGTGCCCACCCCGACACCGGCCTTGGCCGCGATATCGCGCACCGGGGCCTCCACGCCGGAGGCGACGAAGACCGTGGCCGCCGCGTCGAGCAGGGTCTCCTTGTTGCGCCGGGCATCCGCCCGCTTGGCCTGCGTGCCCCCGTCCGGCATGGCGCCGTTCCCTTCCTCGTTGCTAAGCGGAACAATGTTCCGTATTGTTGACGGAATCATGTTCCGTTTCGTCGATGATGCCAGATCGGCGAACCCAGACAGGGGAAGGACGGCCCTCGATGCCGCACACATCCGGTGCCCGGTTCGGGATCCTCACCGCACCCATGCAGGTCGGCTACCAGGACGTGCTGCGGGTCTGGCGGGAAGCCGACGCGATCCCGGAGATCGAGCACGCCTGGCTGTTCGATCACCTCATGCCCATCGGGGGAGACCCGGACGGGCCGATCCTGGAGGGCTGGACGCTGCTCTCCGCGCTCGCCGCGCAGACCCGGCGGCTACGCCTGGGTTTGCTCGTGACCAGCAATCGTTTTCGCCCGCCCGCCATGCTGGCCAAGATCGCCACGACCGTGGACATCGTCTCCGGCGGGCGGCTCGATTTCGGTATCGGCGCGGGTTCGCGCCCCAGCCATCCTTTGGCCCGGCGGGAGTACGACGGACACGGCCTGCCCTATCACGGCGCCGCGGCGGCCGTCGCCGGTCTCGCCGAGGCGTGCACGATCATCCGGCGGTTGTGGACCTCCGTGGAACCGTTCGACTTCCACGGCGAACACCACGAACTGACCGGGGCGTTCGGCAATCCCAAACCCGTGCAACGGCCTCATCCGCCGTTGCTGATCGGCGGTCGGGCGGCCGCGACGCTGCGGGTGACCGCCGAGCACGCCGACCTGTGGAACGTTCCCGGCGGCGACATCGCGGATGTTCGCGCCCGCAGCGCCCTGCTCGACCGCTACTGCACCGAGATCGGCCGGGATCCCGCCTCGATCACCCGCTCGATCCATCTGCCGGTCTCCTACGAAGACCCCGGCCGCACCCGGGACGCGATCGGCGCGGCGATCGAGGCCGGATTCGGGCACATCGTCCTCGGGCTGGACGCGCCCTATCCCGAAGGGGTCGCCGGCTGGGTCGCCGAGCAGCTCATCACCGCCGGATGATCGATCCACCCGCATTCGTCGAATACCATGGGTGGATGACGACCAAGCCCGCATCGCTGTTCATCGCCGAGGTTCTCATCGTGGCGGTGGCGTTCCTGGGACTCATGTCCGCACGGGAACCCTGGCAGACGCTCCTGGCCGCCGCGGTGTTCCTGCTCGGCACGGTCGCTGTCATCGCGGTCTCCATCCGGTCCCGCGGGAATCGCTCCGTATAGCGCTGCCGAGCTGCTACGGCAGGGGTGCGAGCACCGTGTGCGGATCGAAATGCCGTTTCAGCAGCGCGGCGGTGGTCCGCACGGCTTCGGGGACAAAGCGCAGATACGCGTCGTGGTTCTTCGGGCCGATCCCGTGTTCGGCGCTGAAACTGCCCGCGTAACGGTGCACGGCGAGGTCGTAGACGAGCATGCGCAGCTCGTCGATGCGATCCCGGTCGGCGGCGATCCGTTGCGGCAGCGGAAGAATCAGGTGAATCCCGCCGTCGCCGTAGTGGCCGAGCTCGATGGGGCGGATATCGGGGTACGCCTCGGCGAGCAGGGTGTGGACCTCGGCGCGGAACCGGGTGAGGGCCGAGCGTGGGGTGGCGAGGTCGAGGCTGAGCACCGGATGCATCCGTTCGGTGATTTCCGGGATCGCGTGCCGCACCTCCCACATCCGCTGGGGCGCTCCGATCCGGGCGTCGTGCAGCAGGCCCTGTCCTGCGGCGGCCTCCAGGGCCTCGGTGAGCTGGTCCTCGGCGCGTTCGTCATCGGCGGCGATCTCGGCGAGCACCAGGAAGTGTTCGCCGCGCGGGATCCGGTTGAGCAGGTGCTCGTGCCGTTCGGTGAGCAGGGCGGCCGCCGCGGGGGAGACCACCTCGAACGCGGCGAGGGAATCGGCGCAGTGCCGCTCGACGGTGGTGAGCGCGTCCAGCAGCCCGGATTCCGGCACGGCCAGCCAAGCGGTCGCCCGGGAACGGGGCAGGGGCGCGAGTTCGAAGCTCGCCTCGGTGATCACGCCGAGGGTGCCGCCGGTGCCGATGAACACCTGCTTGAGGTCGAGGCCCTCGTTGCGTTTGCGCAGTGGCCGGGACAGGTCCAGCACGGTGCCCGCGCCATCGGGGACGGCGGCCCGCAGCCCGAGCACCCGATGGCGCACATCGCCGTACTTGATCAGGTGCGAACCCGCGGTATTGGTGCTGAGCATGCCGCCGACGGAGGGACTGGAACCGACCTCGACGGGCAGCTGGAGCCCGTGCGAGGCGAGCCGTTCGTTGATCTCGTCGAGCTGCCAGCCCGCGCTCACGGTCAGCGTCCGGCTCCCGGTGTCGAGCTCGAACCGGTCGCGCAGCCGCTCGCCGGAGAGCACCCCCTGAGTACCGGAGCCGTCCGGGAGCGCGCCGCCGACCAGGCCGGAGTTGGCGCCCTGCGGGATGAGCCGGACCCGTTCCCGGTGTGCCCAGTCGAGCAGCGCGGTCAGCTCGCCTTCCCCGGCGGGCCGGGCGACGAAGGCCGCGGTCCCGGTCAGCAGGTTCGGGGCCCGCTCGTAGCGGCTCAGTTCGGCACCCGGTTCGAGCAGCCCGGCCGGACCGAGCAGGGCGCGTGGTTCGGCGAGGTCGGTCACACTGACTCCGTCATCTTCGGGGCACCGGCGCGGTCGAGTTTGCGCGGCGAGGTCTCCGTCAGCATGCCGAGGGTGACCAGCAGCGAGATGAACGCGATCACCACGATGTAGATGGCGGGCGCGAGTTTGGAACCGGTCTGCCCGATCAGGAAGGTGGCCACGTAGGGCGCGGTGCCGCCGAAGAGCATGAACGCGAGGTTGTAGCCGATCGCGGAGGCGCTGTAGCGCACCCGGGCGGGGAACAGTTCGGCGGTGACCAGGCTGGAGACCAGGCTGGTCGGGCCCGCGACGAGCACGAAGAGCACCTGCCCGCCGAACGCGGCGAGGAAACCGCCCTGGGTGGAGAGCAGGAAAGCGGGCACGGTCAGCACCATCATGCCGATGACCGAGTAGAGCATCATCGCCTTGCGCCCGAAGCGATCGGCCATGGTGCCGAACAGCGGGGCGAGTATCACGAGCACCCCGTAGGCTGCGGCCGAGGACCACAGCGCGGTCACCCGGGGCACACCAGCGTCCTCGGAGAGGAAGTTGGGCCAGTAGGTACCGAGCACGTAGTAGGCCACGGCGTTGATCATGATCAGCCCGAACAGCGTTGCGATCGGTTTGCGCTGGGTGCGCAGCGCGTCCCGGACCGGGGCGTTGTCCACCTGCCTGCGTTCGGAAAGCGCCACGAACTCCGGGGTTTCGGTGACCTTGGTGCGCAGGTAGAGCCCGACCAGTCCGAGCGGGAGCGAGACCGCGAACAGCACCCGCCAGCCCCAGGAGGCCATGGCCTCGGTGCCCGTGGAGGTGGTCAGCAGCGCGGTGAGCGCGACCCCGGCGATCGAGGCCAGGAACGTGGTGACCGACAGCGCGCTGACATAGAAGCCGCGGCGCTCGCGCGGGGCGAACTCGACGACCATGGTGGCCGCGCCCGCGTACTCGCCGCCCGCGGAGAGTCCCTGCACCAGTCGCAGGATCAGTAACAGCACCGGGGCGAGCACACCGACCTGGGCATAACCGGGCAGCGCCCCGCACAGCGCGGTCGCCGAGGACATGGTGATCACCACGATGGACAGCGAGCGCCGCCGCCCGAACCGGTCGCCGATCCGGCCGAAGATGACCGCGCCGAGCGGGCGCACGAAGAACGCGACGCCGAACACCGCGAAGGTGGAGAGCAGCCCGGCGGTGGCGTCCTCGGAGGGGAAGAACTTCGCGGAGATGATCGGCGCGAGGTAGCCGTACACCCCGAAGTCGAACCACTCCACGAAGTTGCCGATCGCACCGGCAGCGACGGCGCGCCGGATCTCTTTCCGGGAGGCGACAGCGGTGTCGGCCACGGCGAGTCCCTTCGGTTGGCAGGATGACTGGGCACGATGAGGTCGTGGACGAAACGCTAATCCTCGAACGATAGTTGTTCATTGCCCGTTTTCGCGGTATCCATGCTGTTATGGGTAACGATCCTACGGTCCAGCAGCTGCGAGTGTTTCGCGTCGTCGCCGAGGAGCTGCACTTCGGCAGGGCGGCGGAGCGGCTGATCATGAGCCAGCCGCCGCTGACCAGGCATATCCAGGGGCTCGAGCAGGCGGTGGGGGCGAAGCTGCTGGAGCGCAGTTCGCGCAAGGTGGCCCTGACCAAGGCGGGCGCGGCCTTTCTCGCCGAGGCGACCGTGGCGCTGGCGCGGCTGGACCGGGCCGGGGAGCTCGCGCGCCGGATCGCCGAGGGGCACGCGGGCCGGATCTCGCTCGGTTACGTCGAACCGCTGGCGATCGAGCTGTTGCCGCGGGTGCTGATGCGGTTCCGCGAATCCTTCCCCGATGTCGACCTGCGGCTGCACGAACTGCACACCCACGAACAGATCGAGGCGCTGCACAGCAACGCGATCGATATCGCCGTGTTGCGCGCACCGGCCAATGTGGATCCGGACCTGGAGTTCGCCCCGCTGTTCGCGGATCCGCTCGTGGCCGCGGTGCCGCCCGGGCATCCGGCGGCGCGCGCGGAGATCGGGCTCGCCGAACTGGCCGGGGAGGACTTCATCGTCTACGCCCGCGAGATCGGCCAGGGCATGATCACCGCGACCCTTTCCGGTTGCGCGGCGGCGGGGTTCAGCCCGCACATCGCGCACCAGGCGCAGAGCACGCCGATGCTGTTGACCCTGGTCGCCGCGGGGGAGGGGGTCGCGCTGGTGTCCAGCCCCATCGCGCAGGTGCCCCGGCCGGGGGTGCACTTCGCCGCGCTCACCGGTTCGCCCGCGCGTTCCGAGCTGATGCTGGCCTGGCGCCGCGGTGAGGACTCGCCCGCGATGCGCAGGCTTTCCCAGCTGCTGCTGGAGCTCGGCCCCGAAAATACCTGATCGGGTATCGGTCTGCCTGGTTTTCGCAACGGATAACTATCGAACGCGGCCTACGGTGATCGGCGAGCCGAGAACTACAGCGAAGGGTGCGTGGCCGATGGATCGCCGGGACGTGACGTGGCGCGGATACTGGAGCGCCTTGCCGACCCCGTTCACCGAGGCCGGGGAACTGGATCTCGCGGCGTTCGAGGAGATCGTCGAGCGCTCCATCGCCGATGGGGTGCACGGGCTGCTGGTCAACGGCAGTACGGGGGAGTGGGCCGCGCAGAGCCTCGAGGAACGGGAACGGCTCACCGAGGCCGCGGTGCGCAGGTCGAACGGCCGGGTGCCCGTGGTGATCGGGGTGACCAGTTCCCGCCCGCACGAGGCGGTCCGGCTGGCCAGGCATGCCGAGCGGGCGGGCGCGGATTCGGTGATGGCCGCCCCGCCACCGGCGACCCGGCCCACACCGGAGGAACTGCGCTGGTATTACGAGACCGTGTTCGGCGCGGTCGCCCTCCCGGCCTGGGTGTACAACTTCCCGCAGGACGCGGCCACGGATATCCGGCCCGAGCGGTTCGCCGAGCTCGCCGATCTGCCGAACGTGGTGGGGGTCAAGCAGAGCACCGCGAGCCTGGACGATCTGCTGGCCACCATCCGCGCGATCGGTGACCGGCTGGTGGTGTTCGGGCATCTGCTCTCCCCGCTCGGATTGTCGCTGCTGCGCGGCGGATTCGGTGGGGACGGGCATTTCGGTTCCGGCATGCTGCTCGGTTCCCGGTATTCGGCCTTTTTCGAGCTGGCCTGGGGCGGGGAGACCGAGGAGCCGCTGCGCATCGCGGAGCGTTCCGATGCCCTGATGCACCGGCTGCGCGGGCCGGGGACCGATGGCTACAACTGGCGCTATGGCGGCATGCAGGCTTCGCTTAAAGCGGCGATGAACCTGCTCGGCCAGCCGGGCGGGTTCCCGAGGAAACCGAAGCTGCCGATCACCGACGCGCGCTCGCTCGCCGAGATCTCCGCGGCGCTCGCGGATGCGGGCCTGGAACCGGCATGAGCCCCGAGCTGGAGAGCCTGCCGCTCGCGGAGATCGAACGGCTCGCCGAACGCGTGGCCGATCCCGCGGCGTGGAACTATCTGGTATCCGGGGCGGGGACCGAGGACGCGCTGCGGGAGAACCTGGCCGCGTTCCGGCGGATCCGTTTCGCCCCAAGGGTTTGCACGGACGTATCCGATGTGGACACCGGGCTTCTGCTGCTCGGTCTGGACCTGCCGCATCCGGTGCTGATCGGCCCGACCGCCTGCCATCGGATGTTCCATCCGGACGGCGAGGAGGCCACCGCCCGTGGTGCGGGGGATGCGGGCGCGGTGTTCTGCCTGAGCGGGTACAGCACCACCGGCATGGCCGCGATCCAGCGCGCGGCGAGTGGTCCCTGGTGGCTGCAGTACAACGCCGCGCCGGACGACGGGTTCACCCGCGAACTGATCGCAGAGGCCACCGAGCGTGGCGCGGCCGGGATCGTGCTGACCGTGGACACCCCGGTCGCCGGGGCGCGGGAACGCCAGGGCTGGGACGGGGTGAGCCTGCCGGACGGGCTTTCCTTCGCGCTGACCGAATCCGCGCCGTATCCGGTGCGCCCGCCGTCCTCGCCGTACGGCATTCACCGGCCCGCCCTGGATGCCTCGTTCACCTGGGAACGCTTGGCCGGGTTGCGGGCGAGCACCCGGATTCCGTTGCTGGTCAAGGGAATCCTGCGGGCCGATGATGCGCTGCGCTGCCTCGATGCCGGTGCGGACGGGATCATCGTGTCCAACCACGGCGCGCGCAACCTCGATTCCGTGCTCAGTACCGCCGAGGCGCTGCCCAGGGTGGCCGAGGCGGTTCGGGGGCGTGCCGCGGTGCTCGTCGATGGGGGACTGCGCCGGGGTGCCGATATTGCGAAAGCGCTTGCCCTCGGCGCGGACGCGGTGTTGCTCGGCCGCCCCGCGCTGCACGGGCTGGTGCTCGCCGGGGCGCAGGGGGTCGGTCATGTCGTGCGCAGGTTGCGCTATGAACTGGCGATGACGATGGCGCTGTGTGGGGCACCCGATCTTGCCGCCCTGGACGTGGATCTCCTGGTGTGATCGGGCGGGGTGAATTCGGCCAGCCCGTGGGCCAGTCGCCTCTCCCTGTCCGACAGTGCTCAGCTCGAGGGCAGAAAGCGCGGTGCGCGCCAGGCGTGCAGGTGGCGTTCGGCGGCCCCGGCGAGGGAGAGCAGCTGCCCGTCCTGCCAGTGTCCGGCCATGAGCAGCATGCCGACCGGGAGTTCGCCGACGGTGCTGGCGGGAACCGAGACAGCGGGGTAACCGGCGACGGCTGCGGGGGTGGAGGACGGGACGATGTCGTTGTCGCCTCGCCGGCAGTCGGTTGTCCACGCGGGCGGGTTGGTAGGCGCGGCGATCGCGTCCAGCCGATGATCGCGCATGGTTTCGTCGATGGAGCGCCGGGAGAGCTCGCGCAGCTCCTCCCGATGGGCGCGGTAGCCGGGGTCCGTGGTCGGCGGCGCGGCGAGTGCCCGCTCGAACAGTTCCTGGCCCGCGAAACAGGTCTGTTCGGCCGGATGTGTTCGGTTGAACTCGATCAGGTCCGCGAGGTCGCGCGGACCGGCCTTCCTGGTCTTCAGGTAGGCGTCGATGTCCCGGTGGAATTCGCTCAACAGCGCGGGAATCTCGAGTTCGGCGATGCGGTCCTGGTAGGGTGGCCCGACCTCGACCACCGTGGCGCCCGCGGCTTCGAGTTTCCCGGCGGCGCGCCGCAGCACGGCGTCCACCTCGGGGCCGAGCTCGGGCAGCCGCCACAGGCCGATTCGCTTGCCGCGCAAGGCATTCGGGTCCAGCAGGGCGGCGTAGTCGCTCGGCTGGCCCGCCGGATAGTCTGCGGTCGCCGGATCGGCGGGATCGCGGCCCTGCAGTACCGAGAGGGTGATCGCCACATCGGCGACGTTGCGCGCCATCGGTCCCGCGGTGTCCTGCTCGGCTGAGATCGGCACCACTCCGGTGCGGCTGACCAGGCCGAGGCTCGGTTTCAGCCCGACGACGCCGTTCATCCCCGCGGGGCACACGATCGATCCGTCCGTTTCGCTGCCGATCGCGACCTGGGCGAGCGAGGCAGCGAGTCCGGCGGCCGAACCCGCGGAGGAACCGCAGGGATTCCGGTCGAGTACATAAGGATTGTTGGTCTGACCGCCGACCGCGGACCAGCCCGAGGTCGGCTTGTCGGCGCGGAAATTGGCCCATTCCGAGAGGTTCGCCTTGCCGAGCAGGATCGCGCCCGCCGCCCGCAGCTTGGCCATCAGCACCGCGTCCTTCGCGGGCGGCTGTCCGGAAAGCGCGAGTGATCCCGCCGTGGTCGGCAGGTCGCGGGTGTCCACATTGTCCTTGACGAGCACCGGGATCCCGTCCAGTGGCCCGATCTCGGCTCCCGCGCGGTGCCGTGCGTCGCTGGCCGCGGCCTGGGCCATCGCGGTGGGATCGAGGCGCAGTACGGCATGCACCTTCGGGTCCACGATTCGGATCCGCTCCAGGTAGGCCGCGGTGAGCGCGGACGAGGTCAGCGAGCCGTGCGCCATCCGCTGCTGCAGCTGCGGGATGGTCACCGTGTCCAGGTGCACGCCGAGCGGTTCGCTGTGCGCCGGGCCGATCGAGGTGAGTGAACCAGCGGCGAGCAGGGCGGCGAGTGCCAGGGCGATGCGCATGGATGTCATCCAACTGTGCGGTCGCCGAGCGGGCAAGACCCGTTCGGTGGTACCGGATCACCCGGACCGTAGCTCCCCGGCCACCTTGCGGCACTGTTCGGTGAACGCGGCCATCCGCCGGTTGGCGGGCACCCCGCCCGCGTACAGCATGCCGATCGAGACCGGTTCGGCGTCGGTGATGTGCACCGCGCGTGACCCTTCCGCGGGCCGGGTGCGCTGGTTGAGGATCGCGAATCCGCCGGTCGAGGCGACGAGCCCGCGCATGGTCTCGAAGTTCGTGGTGCGCACGATCTCCGGAATCGGTACCCCGGCGTGTTCGAGCATGCCGAGGATGAACCGCCCGGTCTCGGGCAGATCGAGCAGCACCATCGGGGTGCGCGCCAGTTCGCGCAGGCTCGCCGAATCCGATCCGGCGGCCGGGTGCCGGGTGGCGACGAGCGCGTAGGGGCGCACCGAGAGCAGATGCCGGAACCGGATGTCCTCGGGCACCTCGAGTCCGTACCCGAGCGCGATATCGCAGCGCGCGGAACGCAGGGCCGCGGCGAGCCCGGCACCGTCCGATTCGAGCACATCCACCCGCAGTTCTGGATGCCGCTCCCGCAGGCCGGTCAGCACCGGCGGAACATAGAACGGGGCAAGGGTGACGAAACAGCCGATCCGCAGTTCACCGTTCACCCCGTGCCGCAGATTCCGCCCGGCATCGGCCAGCTCCGCGGCGTCCCGTAACAGGTTCCGTGCCTTGTCCAGCAGCTGCTCGCCCGCTGAGCTCAGTGTGATCCCGCGCGCGTGATGGCGGATGAACAGCGCGGTGCCCAGCTGTTTCTCCAGGCGCTGGATGGCCGAGGAGAGCGCGGACTGGGACATGTGCAGCTCCCCGGCGGCCGCCGAGATGCTCCCGGTCTCCGCGGCGGCGACGAAGCACTGCCATTGGGCGAGGGTGAATTCGGCCCGCTGGAACACGTTCCGACCTCCTTGTATCGAACGATGCGATACACAGTAGCGAGAAACTTCGATTGTCGGCCGGTTCACCGGTTCGCCAGAATCCTGCAGGCGACGACTTCGACGGCGAGGTATCCGGTGGACACGAGTGAACTGCGAGCCGACTACATCGAGGCGATGGCCTGTACGGCCGCCGCGGTGACCGTGGTGACCACCGCGGGACTGGCGGGCCGGTTCGGGCAGACGGTCAGCGCGGCGACCTCGGTGACCGCCGATCCGCCGACCATGCTCGCCTGCCTCTACCGGCGCACCGCGATCGCGGAGGCCGTGCTGGCCAACGGTTGCTTCGCGGTGAACGTGCTCGCCCCGGAGCAGCGCGCGCTGTCCCGGATCTTCGCGGGCGGCGAACCCATCGGGCGACGGTACGTGTTCGACGATGCGTGGCGGACCCTGTGCACCGGCGCTCCGGTGCGCACGGACGGCGCGGCCGTGTTCGACTGCGCGCTGAGCGATTCGGTGCTCGTGGGGACGCATCTGGTGCTGTTCGGCCGGGTGCGGGCCGCACGGGCGGGCGAGACCGAGGGACTGACCTACCGCGACCGCGGTTACGGGCGACACCACCCGGAGATTGGAAGGCCGGCATGAAACAGTGCTATACCGAACGGCAGCGGGAGTTCGTGGAGCTCGCCGGGCGCCTCGCGGATGTGTTCGCCGAGCGCGCCGCCGAGCACGATGAGCAGAACACCTTCCCGTACGAGAACTACACCGATATGCGCAATGCCGGGCTGCTGCGGCTGACCCTGCCCACCGAACTCGGCGGATCCGGGGCGACCCAGGCGGAACTGATCCCGGTGATCGAGCGGCTGGCGATGGGCGACGGGGCGACCGCGCTCGCGGTGAACATGCATCTTTCCCCACTCGGCCAGTGGTCGTCGATCTGGCGCAGGACAAAGGATCCCCGGCTCGCGGGCTTTCTCACCCAGGCGGCCGAGGACAAACTCGTCTGGGCCGCAGTGACCAGCGAGATCGGCAGCCCGAACCTGATGACCGACGCGCGCACCACCGCGCGCCGCACCGAGGGCGGTTTCCTGGTCAGTGGGCGCAAGAACTTCGGCACCAACACCGCGGTGGCCACGCACTGTTCCACGACGGCCCGGTACGAGGAGGCCGAGGGCGGGCCGCGGCTGCTGCTGATGCGGATCGCGCTGGACGACCCGGCCGTGACCATCCACCAGACCTGGGACATGCTCGGCATGCGCGGCACGCAGAGCAACGACGTCGAGTTCACCGAGCTGTTCGTGCCGGACGAGGCGGTCGTGCACTCGCTTCCGGTCGGGCACCTGGACGCGCGGGTGCTCGAAACCGTGTTCTCCTGGGCGATGCCCGCGTTCGGCGCGGTGTACAACGGGATCGCCGCCGGTGCGCTGGACTGGGCGAAACGGCAGGCGATCCGGCGCGGGATCGCCGGAGCGCCGCTGATCGTGGACACCCTGGCACATACGGAGATCCTGATCGAGCAGTCCCGAGCGGTGCTCTACCGGCACGCCGCGGAGGTCGACTCGCGCGCGCTGCTCACCGAACTGAACGTCCAGGAGGGGATCGCGCGCTGCGCGCTGGTGAAATACGTGTGCACCAACAATGCCGTCGCGGTCATGCAGAAACTCGTGGAAGTGGTCGGCGGCGCCGCGTATGTCCGTAAGCTGCCGTTCCAGCGGATGTGGCGGGATGCGCAGGCGGGCACCTTCATGCCGTTCGCCAACCACGCCGCGCGCGAGATCATCGGTTCGACCACGGTCGGCATCGAACTGGCGCCGACGATCGGTCCCGAGGAAACGGGCCCGGACAGCAAAGCGAAGGAGACGGCACATGACTGAGGACTACCGCTCGGGCGGGCGGGATGCGATCCGCACCCTGTTCTGCATCGGGGTGCGCGATCCGTTCTTCGCGGCCGGGGAGGAGGAACGCGCCGCGGTCATCGAGGAATCCCGGAACGGGTTCGCCGATCTCGCCGGACGGTTCGGGGTCCGGGTGCTCGGCACCATGGACGATGACGAGACCATGGTCGGACCGTCCACCCGATTCCCCTGGACCGCCTACATCCTCGCCGATGTACCCGACTACGAGACGGTCACCCGGATCTGCTCGATCCTGCGCGAGCACCGGGTCGGCGAGGCCCGGCTGTGGAAGTACTTCACCATCGAGGCCCGGCTCGGCAGGGCGCTGTTCTTCGGGAACGAATAGGAGTACCCAGTGGGACAAGAGATCGCGCTGGTGACCGGGGCCGGTCAGGGCATCGGGGCCGCGGTCGCCGAACGCCTGCACGCGGACGGGTTCCGGGTGGCCCTGCTCGATATCGACCCCGCCGCCGCGAGTGAGGTCGCGGCCCGGCTCGATCCGCAGGGGCGGACCGCGATCGGGGTCGCCGCGGATGTGCGCGAACCGGAGGCCGTGCGCGCCGCGCTCGAGCAGGTGCGTGAACGGCTCGGCAGCCCCGATGTGCTCGTCAACAACGCCGGGCGGACCGTGCCGAAATCGGTGTGGGACATCGAACTCGACGAATGGGACGACGTGCTGGCCACCAATCTGCGCAGCGTGCTGCTGCTGACCAGGGAACTGGCCCCGGCCATGGCCGAGCGCGGCTGGGGCCGGGTGGTGAACCTGACCTCGCTCGCCGGGCAGCAGGGCGGGCTCGTCGCGGGGGCGCACTACGCCTCCTCCAAGGCCGGGATCATCGTGCTCACCAAGATATTCGCGCGCGAGCTCGCCGCATCCGGGGTCACCGTGAACGCGGTCGCCCCGGCCGCGGTGCACACCCCCGTCATGGCGGACATGCCGCAGAGTCAGTTGGACAAGGCGGTCGAGTCGATTCCGGTCGGCCGCTTCGGACAGGCCGGGGAGGTGGCCGGGCTCGTCGGTTATCTGTGCGGCCCCGACGCGGGCTATGTCACTGGTGCCACGATGGACATCAACGGCGGGGTGTTCATGCGCTGAGTCACTGAGCCTGGACCTGCGCGGTGACCAGCTCCCGGTACCGGCGGCCCCATTCCTGCAGCCGCGCGGCCGCGGGGCCAGCCGCTGTCCCGCCTCGGTCAGCGAGTACTCCACCCGGGGCGGGTTCTCCCGGTAGTCGGTGCGCAGCACGATGCCGTCCTCCTCGAGCTCGCGCAGCGCCCTGGCCAGTCCGCGCTGGGTGATCCCGGGCAGCCGCCTGCCCAGCTCACCGAACCGGTGTGTTCCCCGTAACAGGTACTCGACGATCACCATCTTCCATTTCCCGCGGAGAACCGACATCGCGGCCTCGATCGCGCAGTACGGGCCCAGTTCGGCGATCGGTTCGCGCGCCATGAGGATCCTTCCGGTGGTGACGGTTCTGTCACCGGTGACAAGATTGACCGTACTTGTATTCCCCGCCGCGGCCCGCGATCTTCGGGACATGTCCACCCGTCATTCCTGGCTGACGCTCGCCGTGCTGTGCGTGACCCTGTTCGTCGGTGCCGTCGACTTCACCGTGCTCAACCTCGCGCTGCCGGCCATCGAGGCGGATCTCGTGGTCACGCCGAGCACGCGCGGCTGGATCCTGGACAGTTATCCGATGACGGTGGCCGCGCTGCTGCTCACCGTCGGCGCTCTCGCCGACCGGGTGGACCGCAAACGCTTGTGGTTGAGCGGTTTGGTGCTGTTCGGGCTCTCTTCGTTGCTCGCCGTGTTCGCCGGTTCCGCCGCGCTGCTCGTGGCGGCCCGGTTCGGCCAGGGGATCGGCGAGGCCTTGCTGCTGGCCTCCACGGTGGCCATTCTGCGCGCGAGCTTTCCCGATCCGGCGAAACGCGGTACCGCGGTCGGGCTGTGGACGGCCAGTTCCAGCCTCGGCGCGGCTTGCGGGCCGGTGCTCGGCGGGGTGCTGATCGAGCAGTTCGGCTGGCGCTCGGCCTTCCTGATCAACGTGCCGATCGTGGCGCTGGCCGCGGTGTTCGGCGCGGTGCTGATCATCCGCGTGCCCCCGGCGGCGCATCGGAGCTGGGATGTGCCCGGTTCGCTGCTGTCCATCGGGGTGCTCGGGCTGCTGCTGTACACGCTCAACCACGTCACCGCGAACCGGTGGCCGCTGACCGCCGCACTGCTGCTGATCGTGCTGCTCGGAATCGCGGCTTTCCTTGTGCGGCAACGGAAAGCGCGAGTTCCGCTGGTGCGGTTGCAGGTGTTCGCCAGTGGCGCGTTCGGTGCGTCGATGTTGTTCATCGTCCTGTCCTTCGGCAGCTACCTGGCCTTTCTCCTCCTTGTCGCGCAACAGTGGCAGCGCGGCGGGATGGATCCGCAGACGGCCGGCTTCGGGCTCGTTCCCGCCGCGCTGGCCAACGCACTCGGTTCCGCGCTCGCCCCGCTTCTCGTCCGGCGCTGGGGACAGCGGACGGTGACCGGATTTGCCCTCGCGCTGCTGGTGTGCGGGCTGCTGCTGTTCGGCCTTGCCGGGGCGGCGGGCAACTATCCGGCGCTGGTGCTGCTCGGATTCGGCGCGGGCACGGTGATGTCGGTGTGCACGGACACCGTGCTCGGGCACGCCGAGCTCGCGCGGTCGGGGGAGATCGGCGCGCTGCAGGAGACCGTGTTCAACCTCGGCTCCGCGGTCTGGCTCGCCGCCGCGAGCGCGCTGCTCACCCGGCCGTTCACCGGGACGGCCTACGCCGCGGCGGTGCTTGTCGCCGTACTCGCCGGAGGCGGATTCCTGTTGTGGCGGGGATCCCGGTGGCGGGCGGTTCAGCGCAGACGCAGCTGCAGCCAGGCGACCAGCCTGGCGTCCGCGTCGTCGAGCCGCAGCCCGAACAGCTGCTCGGCGCGGCGCAGCCGATAGCGCAGGGTGGTCGGATGCACGGCGAGCCGCTCGGCGGCCGTGCCCCCGCGCGGTCCCTCGGCCAGCACGGTGCGCACGGTCTGCGCGTACTGCGTGCCGTATCTGCGGTCGTGCTCGAGCATCGCGGCCACGGCGGGTACCGGTTCGCCGAGCACCTCGCCCGGTTCGGCGGCGAGTTCCTGGAGCACGACCAGATCGGCGACCTCGGCGCGGCCGGCTACCGGGCCCAGCTCCGGGCGGTGGGTGATCGCGCGCAGCGCGCGTTCGGCGTCCCGCCGCGCCCGGGGCAGTTCGGTCCAGGCGCCCGCCTCATAACCGAGCCCGGCGCGCACCAGGGTGCCGAGGGCTGCCGAGGCACTGGCCACGGTGCGCCGGACGAGGCCGGGCAGTTCGCCGCCCGCGACCGGCTCGGCGAGTACGGCGTAGGCGCGGTCCTCCACGACCCCGCAGAGCGCGGGACGGTGGTAGACCTCGAAGTAGCCGCGCACCACCTCGGCGAGCTTGTCCGCGATGACCGGCTGGTCCTGGCCGAACGCGAGGACGACCGCCCTGTCCCGTGGACCGGCGCCGAGCTGGGCGGCGCAGCCCCCGGGGGAGAGGGTGCCGTCGAGCATATCGCCGAGCATCCTGGTCCGCCTGCGTCGTTCGGCGTCCCTGGCCTGTCGGGCGCGCACCATGTGCACCGCGGTGAGGTTCGCCGCGCGCAGCAGGGCGTCCTCGGCCGGGGTGCCGAGCTCGGTGTTCGCGTCGATCGCCCACAGTGAACCGAGCAGTTCGCCCTCGGCGCGCACGGCCACGGCCAATCGGGGCAGCAGGGCCGGTTCGGCCCCGGCGAACCGGACCACCGCCGCGGACTGAAGCAGTCGCTCGTAGGAATTCGGATTGTACGGCAGATCGGGCACCTGCCTGCCCAGGATGGCGGCGCGGCGTACCTCGTCGGTGGGCTGCTCGGCGAGGCTGGAGTAGGCGAGCACCCGTTCGTGCGGATCCTCGATGGTGACCGCGCCACCGACCGTGGCCGCGATCATGTCCGCCAGCGCGAACAGGTCGCCGCCGCCATTGGCCTCCGGGGCTGGTGACCCGGCGAGCACGGCGTGCAACTGCCCGGCCAGTTCGAGCCAGCCGAGCGGTTCGGTGAGCAGGAGCAGCCCGATGCCCTCGGCGGCGAGCCGGGCGGCGAACGCTTCCGCCTCGGCCTCGGGCGCGCGCACGATGGCCGCGCCGACCCCGGCCGCGGCCAGTTCGCCGATCGCCTCCGCACCCGGCAGCGAGCCGGGGACCAGCGCGATCCCACCGGAAGGGGTCCGTCCCGGTTCGTAGACGAACACCGGCTCGGCCACCTCGTGTCCGGTGGTTTCGGTGAGCGGGCGCAGCCGTTCCGGGCCGAGCCGGTGCACCAGCGAAGCGAGGGGCATCACGCGCACCATGCTCGCATACGAGCAATCTGATTCCCGGTCTCGCTCGTTTACGAGCATGCGCTCGCGGTATGGGGTGATGGAGAGTGTCCGGAACGGATCACACTTCGACAGATCGACTTCGACCGAGGGGACCCCAATGTCGCAGGCATCCCCGGAGACGGTCACGCGCGCGGAACCGGAGCTGGTGCCCCTTCGGCACTATGGGCGCTGGGTCTACGGCGTGGTCGCGCTCCTCGTACTCGGCTATATCGTCTGGCTGTTCACCGACAGCGCGATCGACTGGCGCACCGTCGGCTCCTTCCTGACCGTCGGCGTGATGCTCAGCGGTCTCGGCAACACGGTGCTCGTCTCGATCGTGGCGATGCTGCTCGGGATCCTGCTCGGCGTGCTGTTCGCGCTGATGCGGCTCTCGGCCAACCCGGTGACCCGGACCATCGCCTGGCTGTACGTGTGGCTGTTCCGTGGCACCCCGGTCTATCTGCAGCTGCTGATGTGGTTCAACCTGGCGATCGTGCTGCCGACGATCGGCATCCCCGGAATCGGGAGCATGCCGACGATCGAGCTGATCACGCCGTTCGTCGCCGCGGTACTCGGGCTCGGGATCAACGAGGGCGCCTACGTGGCCGAGATCGTGCGCGGCGGGATCGCCTCGGTGGACCGCGGCCAGCGCGAGGCGGCCATGGCGATCGGGATGCGCCCGATGCGGATCATGCGCCGGATCGTGCTGCCGCAGGCGATGCGCGTGGTGGTTCCGCCACTGGGCAACGACTTCGTGAACCTGCTCAAGACCTCGGCGATGGCCAGCGCGATCTCCTACACCGAACTGCTCAACCGGGCCCAGCAGATCTATTTCGTGAACAGCAAGGTGATGGAACTGCTGATCGTGGCCGCGTTCTGGTACCTGGTCGTGGTCTCGGTGTTCAGCATCGGGCAGTACTTCCTGGAACGGCGGTTCAACCGGGGCGACACGGGATCGCGGGCCACGCTGCTCGAGACCCTGTGGGCCACGATGCGCAGCAGCAGGCGCCGCAACCCGATCGGAGGCCGCAATGGCTGAGAATGTGTCCGGGCCGCTGGTTTTCGCCGACGGTGTGCACAAGCGCTTCGGGCATGTCGAGGTGCTGCGCGGGGTCTCGCTCTCGGTCGCGGCCGGTGAGGTGTGCTGCCTGATCGGCCCGTCCGGCTCTGGCAAATCGACCTTCTTGCGCTGTCTCAATCGGCTCGAGGCGATCGACGGCGGGATCCTCGAAGTGGAGGGGGAATTCGTCGGCTACCGCAAACGCGACGGCAAGCTCTACCAGTTGCGCGAACGCGATGTGGCCTCGTTCCGCGCCCGGGTCGGCATGGTGTTCCAGCACTTCAACCTGTTCGGTCACATGAGCGCGCTGGAGAACGTGATGGAGGGCCCGGTCCAGGTGCTCGGCCGCCCCAAGTCCGAGGCCGCGGAGCGCGGGCGCGAACTGCTCGCTCAGGTCGGCCTCGCGGGCAAGGAGCGGAACTATCCCTCGCAACTGTCCGGCGGACAGCAGCAGCGGGTGGCGATCGCGCGGGCCTTGGCCATGGAACCGGCCGTGCTGCTGTTCGACGAGCCGACCTCGGCCCTGGACCCGGAACTGGTCGGCGAGGTACTGGACGTGATGCGCACGCTCGCCGAGCAGCGGATGACGATGATCGTGGTGACCCATGAGATGGGGTTCGCCCGCGAGGTCGCGGACACCGTCGCCTTCATGGACGCCGGGCTCGTCGTCGAATCCGGCGCGCCCGGGGAGGTGCTCGGAAACCCGAAAACCGAGCGCTGCCGAGCGTTCCTGTCGAAGGTGCTGTGATGGGCAAACCCGTGATCCTGGTACTCGCGGCCGCGCTGCTGCTGAGCGGCTGCGCCAGCCCGCGCGATACCGCGGCCCTGCATCCGCCGTCGAACCGGGCGGTGCTCGACACCGTGCGCACCGATCCGAAGCTGCGCGACCTGTTGCCGGAGGACATCCGCGGCCGTGGCGAGCTGGTGCTCGGGCTGAACCCGATCTTCGCACCGATGGAATTCCGCCCGCCCGGTTCGGAGGAGATCCACGGATTCGATCTGGATTTCGCGCGGGCACTGGCGAAAACCTTCGGGGTGCGGCTGCGCATCTCGGTCTCCCCGTTCGACCAGCTGATCAACTCGCTGAGCACGAACCGGGTCGATGTGGTGATCTCCGGGCTCTCGGATTCCAAGACCCGGGAGAAAACCCTGGACATGGTGGACTATTTCCAGTCCGGAGCACAGGTGTTCACCACCGCGCGCAAGGCGGGCACGATCGCGGACCTGCATCAGTTGTGCGGGCACTCCATCGGGCTGAGCAAGGTCACCGACAACTACGAGACCATCAAGAACTACAGCGCAACGGAATGCGGGGCACATCCCATCGAGATCGTCGGCGTGGACTCCTCGGCGAGCGCGCGGTTGCAGCTGCAGCAGGGCCGGGTCGAGGCCTCGGTCCAGGAACCGGAAACCCTCGCCTACGTCATGGCCCAGGCACCGGGCACCTTCGTCCGGCTCGGCAAACCGCTCAACCCCGCGCCGTACGCGATGGCGATCGCGAAGCAGAAAAAGCGCCTGACCGCGGCCGTGCTCGCCGCCGCGCGGAAGCTGTTCGCCGACGGGACCTACCGGAAGCTGCTCACCACCTGGAATCTGCGGGGCTCGGCGCTGCCGCGACCTGAACTGAACCTGAAAGGAAGGCAATGAGCGACCTCAACGTCACGCATGCGAGCGCGCTTGCCCTCGTGCGCGACGAGGGCGGACCGCGGCGCGGCAGGGCGCAGGGCGAGCTGCAAATCCTCGCCGACGGCGCGGTGGCGATCCGGGGCGGGCGCATCACCGCGGTCGGCACCACCGAGCAGGTGCTGCGTGCCGCGGGTGAGGCACCGGAACTCGACGCGCGCGGACGCACCGTGCTGCCTGGGCTGGTGGAATCGCACACCCATCCGCTGTTCGGCGGGCAGCGCCACCAGGAGTACGCGGCCAAGCTCGCGGGTACCGAACCCGAAGGCCCGCAAGGAATCCCGGCCGCGGTACGGCACACCAGGCAGGCGGGCGACGAGGAGCTGCTTGCCGGCCTCGCGGACACCTATCGCGCGCTGCTGCGTGGCGGGGCGAGCACCGTGGAGGTGAAGACGGGCTACGGGCAGTCGGTGGCCGAGGAACTGCGCGCGCTCGAACTGCTGCACCGTTCCCGCGCGGACACCCCGCAGGAACTGGTGCTCACCCTGCTCGGCGCGCATGTGGTCCCGCCGGAGGCTCGGGACGCGCGGGAGTACGCCGAACTCGTGCGCACCGAACTGCTGCCCGCCGCGGTGCGCCAAGGCCATGCGCGGCTGCACGATCTGGTCTGCGAGCGCGGGGTGTTCGAGCCGGAGACCGCGGCCGGGCTGCTCGAAGCGTCCAGGCGGGCCGGGATTCCCGCCCGGGTACACGCCGATGCGAACGCGGCCTCGCGCGGCTGGTCCACCGCGGTGGCCGGGGGCGCGATCGGCGCGGACCACCTCACCTACACCCCGGACGAAGAGATCCGCGCGGTCGGCGGTACCGAGACGGTCGCGGTGCTGCTGCCCGTCGCCGAACAGCTCTATCTCGATGAGCGCAAGGCCAATGCGCGCCTGTTCATCGCGCAGGGGGTGCCGGTGGCACTGGGCACCGACTACTGCTCCGCGCTGCATCCGACATCCACGCTGCTGAGCCTGGCGCTGGGCAGCAGCTGGTTCCGGATGACCCCGGCGGAGGCGATCACCGCCACCACGCTGAACGCCGCCTACGCCTGCGCGCTCGGGCACGATCGCGGTTCGCTGGACCCCGGCAAACGTGGTGACCTGACCATCGTGGACTGCGCGCATCCCAACGAGATCTGCGTGAGCATGGGCACCGCGCGGGTCGGCGAGGTGGTCATCGGCGGGCGAAGGACGCTGGGCTCGTGATCGGGCTGCTCACCATCGGGCAGAGCCCGCGCCCGGACATCGAACCGGGTCTGGCCGCGATCCTCGGTGCGCCCACGGTGTGCGTCGGGGCGCTCGACGGCGTGGACGTGGACGCGGTCACCGGCGAATCGGGCATCGAGACCCGGCTGGCGGACGGTAGCACCGCGCTGGTGCGGCACGACGCGCTCGGCCCGCTGCTGCAGGATGCCGTGGACCGGTTGCCCGCGCGGGTCCGCCTCGCCGCCTATCTGTGCACCGGGAGCATGCCCGCGATCGGCCGGAAAGGACTGCTGTTGCTGGATACCGGCGCGCTGCTGCGCGGCACCGTCGGCGCGCTGGCGGACCGGCGCCGCCTCGGTGTGCTCAGCCTGCCCTCGGATCTGGACACGGCGCGGGAATGCTGGTCGCCGTATGCGGGCGAGGTGCGCTGTGCCGCGGCGGATCCGTACGGCGAGGGCCCGGATGTCAGGCGGGCCGGTGCGGCGCTCGCCGCCGAAGGGGCGGAGCTGTTATTGCTGGACTGCATGGGATTCACCGCGGGGGACCGGGATGCCGCCGCGCGGACCGGGCTGCCGGTCATCTGGCCGACGGGTGTGCTCGGTCATGCCATCGCCGCGCTGTCGGCTACCGAGAAGACAGTGCCGGTCATCGGAGAAGGGGAACGCGTATGAGTCCACTGTGGAGCGGACGGCTGGAAACCGGCCTGGACCCGCGGGTGTTCGAGTTCAGCGTGCTCGTGGACCAGGATCGGCGGCTGCTGCCCTACGATCTGCGGGCCTCGATCGTGCACGTGCGGATGCTCGAACGGCAGGGCCTGCTCGGGGAACCCGATGCCCGGCGGCTGCGGGAGGCGCTGGCCGAGGTGGAGTTCGCGCCGGACGGGGACGAGGACATCCACTCCATGATCGAGCGCATCCTCACCGAACACCTCGGCGAGCTCGGCAAACGGGTGCACGCGGGCCGGTCCCGCAACGACCAGACCGCCATCGCCACCCGGTTGTGGGCCCGGGACGCTGCGACCGCCGCGGCCCGGTCGGTGGCCGAACTGGCCCGGGCACTGGTGGACCGGGCCCGCGTGGACGGGGATCTACTGCTGCCCGGGTACACGCATCTGCAGCGCGCGCAGCCGGTGCCGCTCGGGCACCATCTGGCCGCGCACGCCACGGGCCTGCTGCGGGACGCGGGGCGGTTCACCTCGGCCGGGGAGGCCGCGAACGCGTCCCCGCTCGGGGCGGGCGCGCTCGCGGGGAGCAGCCTCGGCCTCGATCCCGGCTACAGTGCGGCCGAACTCGGCATGGACGCGGCGTTCGAGAACAGCATCGACGCGGTGTCCGACCGGGATTTCCTGCTGGACTTCTGCTATGCGGCCACAGTGACCATGGTGCACCTTTCCCGGATGGCCGAGGAGCTGGTGCTGTGGACCTCGCAGGAGTTCGGTTTCGCGGAACTCTCCGATGCGGTGGCCACCGGATCGAGCATGATGCCGCAGAAGAAGAACCCGGATGTCGCCGAACTGGTTCGCGGCAGGGCCGGTATCGCGATCGGGCGGCTGACCGGGTTGCTCAGCCTGATCAAGGGGATCCCGCTGGCCTACAACCGGGATCTGCAGGACACCCGGCCGCAGACCTACGAGCAGTTCGACGCCGTCACCGAGGCCACCGCGGTCATGGCGCTGGCCTATGCCACGCTCGGATTCGACGCGGAGGCCATGGGGGCGGCCGCCGACGACGGGCGCACCGTGGCCACCGATGTCGCTGAACGGATGGTCACCGAGGGCGCCAGCTTCCGCGACGCGCACCATGCCGTGGCCGCGCGGGTCGCGGCGGGGGAGCGGTTCGAGACACCGAGCGCCGAACAGGCCGTCGCCGCCCGCACCGCCCCGGGCATGCCCGGCACGTACCGTGCACAGCTCGATCGGCTCACCGAACGGATCGAGGCCATACTGGCCACGGAGTGACTCAGCGGATCGGCTCCGGGTGCCGGGGCCAGCCGCCGAGTTCCAGGTCCGCCCCGGTCAGTTCGCCGAGCGGGGCCCGCCCGGAGATCCACGCGGCCAGATCGCGCAGTTCCCCGCGCACCACGTGTTCCGGGGCACCGCTGCGCCAGCTCTGCCCGGTGTCGCTCGCCCGCAGCTCGGTGCCGACGGGGACGCGCTCGAGCAGGAAGTCCACGATGTGCGTGGCGAGCTCGGCGGGCCAGTCCGCGGGGGTGACCCCGAGGCCGGTGTCCACGAGGTGGATCCACACCTCCCGCCAGCGGGTGTACACCGTGAAGCCGAGCCCGCGATTGCGGAACCGCACCGGGAACGCGAGGTCCGCTGCGCTCGCTCGGGAATAGACTTCCTCGAACCGGGCGCATTCGGTGCGTAGCCGTTCGAGCAGTTCGGCGGCGGGTAGCAGCGCGAGTTCCTCGATGATCGCGTTCCGCTCCTGTTGACCGCCCTCGTACAGGTCGACCCGTTCACGGCGCAGCGCGTACTCGGCAAGCCGGGCGAAGGCGCGTGCGTTGTCCATGACGTGCACGATGACGTGTGCGCGGGTCCATCCCGGCAGTTCCGAGGGCTCCCGTAGCCGTGTCTCGTCCAGCCGCGCGCACTCCAGGACGAACCGGCGCTGCGCGGTGCGGACCTCGGACAGGGGCGGCTGGGTTTCCACGGGTTCCATGGAACTCCAGGATAGCCGCTCAGCGCCGGTGCCACTCCTCGGCGAGCAGTTCGTAAGAGCGCACCCGGTCGGCGTGTTCATGGGTGATCGTCGTGATGATCAGCTCGTCGGCCGCGGTGGCCTCCCGTAACAGCTCGAGCTGGTCGGCGACCTGGCCAGGGGTGCCGACGAACTGGGTGTCCACCCGGTCGGCGACCAGCGTCCTGTCCTGCTCGGTCCACCGGTGCGCGGCGGCCTCTTTCGCACTGGGATAGGGAATCGCGCCGCTGCCGTCCCGGATGCCGCGCACCCAGAGCCCGTACCCGGTGGCGAGTTCGCGCGCGGTGTCTTCGTCCTCGGCGACCACCACATCGGCGGAAACGCTGACGTGCGGGCGATCCAGCTCCGCGGACGGACGGAACGCCGCGCGGTAGCCGTGCGCCGCCTCGAGTACCGTCGCCGGGCTGACATGGTAGTTGGCGGCGAACCGCAAACCGTTGCGCCCGGCCACTTCCGCGCTCTGCCCGCCGCTGCTGCCCAGGATCCACAGCTGCACATCCGCGTCCTGCCCGGGGATCGCGTGCGCCGGAGTGCCGTCGGGGCCCCGGTAGGTCCCGGCGAGCAGGGCGAGGATGTCGTCGATCTGCTCGCCGTAGTCCTGCGCTTCGGCACCCGGCTGGCGCAGCAGGGTGCGCTGCACCGCGAACCGGGGTGAGCGCAGCAACGGCCCCGGGTCGAACCGGGGCGGGATGAGCAGCCCGTTCGGTGCGGAATCCGGTGGCCCGTCCCCGGTGGTGCCGCTGGACTGCTTTTCGGATCGGCTGGGCCCGCCGGAACGCCCCAGTCCGAGATCGAACCGGCCCGGATGCAGCGCGTCCAGCAGGCCGAATTCCTCCACCGTGGACAGTGCGGTGCGGTGGCCGAGCTGCACCGCGCCGGAACCGAGCCGGATACTGCTGGTCGCCGAGGCGGTGAGGGCGAGCACCACGGCGGGTGAGGTGCCCGCGACCCCGGGATTGAGGTGGTGCTCGGCGAACCAGTACCGCGTGTAGCCGAGACGTTCGGCGCGTCGGGCGAGGTCGATGCTGTTCCGCAACGCCTGTGCCGCGGTGGCGCCGGAGGGGATCGGCACCAGATCCAGCACCGTCAGTGGACTGTTCACGACCGCACCGCCACCGGGGCGTCGATACCGAGGTGTTCGCGCAGTGTGGTTCCCTGGTACTCGGTGCGGAACACACCGCGTTCCTGCAGCAGGGGCACCACTTTGTCGGCGAACTCGTCCAGCCCGCCGGGGGTGAGGTGCGGGACGAGGATGAAACCGTCGCTGGCATCGGCCTGCACGGAGCGGTCGATCTCGGCGGCCACCGTGCCCGGCGAGCCGATGAAGCTCTGCCGCCCGGTGACCTCGATGATCAGTTCCCGGATCGAGAATCCCTTGGCCTCGGCCAGTTCCCGCCACTGCCGGGCTGTTTCGAGCCGGTCGGTGAACCGCCGCGTGGCCGCGCTGCCCTTGCTGATCTTGGGTTCCCCCGGATCCGGATCGATCGCCGGGAGCGGGCCCTCCGGGTCGTATCCGGAGAGGTCCCGGTTCCACAGCTGTTCCAGGAAGTGGATCGCGGTGGCCCCGCTGACCTGGGCCAGCCGTACCTCGTGGGCGAGCTCGCGCGCCTCGGCGTCGGTGTCCCCGAGCGCGAAGGTGGCCGCGGGCAGGATCAGCAGCTGCTCTGGTCGGCGGCCGTAGTTGGCCAGCCGCGCCTTCACATCGGCGTAGAAGGCCTTGCCCTGCGCGAACTCGCCGTGCCGGGAGAAGATCGCGTCCGCGGTCGCCGCGGCGAATTCCCTGCCCTGTTCGGAATCACCGGCCTGGAAGATCACCGGTCGCCCCTGCGGCCCGCGGGGAACCGGGAACCGGCCGGAGATCTCGAACTGCTCATCGGTGTGCGCGAAGGCGCCCGCATCGGGGCGGCGCAGGAACCGGCCGCTTTCCTTGTCCGCCAGCACATCCCCATCCCGCCAAGAGTCGAACAGTTCCCATGTGGTGCGCAGGAACAGCTCCGCGCGGGCATACCGCTGCTCATAGGGAAGATAACCGCCGCGCCGGAAATTCTCCCCGGTGAACGCGTCCCAGGAGGTGACGACGTTCCACGCGGCCCGGCCCGCGGAGAGGTGGTCGAGCGAGGCGAACTGGCGGGCCACCTCGTAGGGCTCGTTGAACGTGGAGTTGATGGTGCCCGCGAGGCCGAGCCGTTCGGTCACCGCGGCCAGCGCGGCGAGCACGGTGAACGTGTCCGGCCTGCCGACCACGTCGAGGTCGTGGATCCGGCCATGATGCTCGCGCAGCCGCAGTCCCTCGGCGAGGAACAAAAAATCGAACTTGGCCCGTTCCGCCGTTTTCGCGAACCGGGCGAAGGAATCGAACTCGATGTGGCTGCCCGATGCGGGATCGCTCCATACGGTGGTGTTGTTCACGCCGGGGAAATGCGCGGCGAGATGGATCTGTTTCGGCATGCTCGCTCCTTGGTGGGATTCAGGCCGCGTACCGGTTCGCCGGGCGGGGCAGGCCGAGCAGCCCGCGCAGCGTGCTCGCTTCGTAGGCGGAGCGGAACGCCCCGCGCCGCTGTAGTTCCGGGACGAGATCCCGGGTGATCCGGCGCAGATCGTGCGGGATGCTCGCGGGCAGCAGCCGGAAGCCGGACAGTCCGGCGGCGCGCCAGTCGAGCAGCAGCCCGGCCAGTTCGGCCGCGGTTCCGGTGAACGTGGCCGCTTCGGTGCGCGCGGGCCCGGCGAGCGCGTCCAGCCGGGTTCGGCGTTCCCGGGCCGTTTCCGCGTCCTCGTCGAGGAACACCAGCAGATCGGCGAACACATGGGCCGGGCGGTCGGCGCCGAGCTCGGCGATCCGCTGTTCGGCGTCCGAGCGGTCGGCCGGGGTGAGGAAGGCCAGATCCGTTGCCGCGCCGAGGGATCCGGTCCGGCTCACCACGAGGGGCTGCCCCTGTGGCGGGCGCGGGGTGATCGACGGTCCCCGCACGCTGAACCATTCCCCCGCGAAGTCGATGTAGTGCAGCCGGTCCCGGTCGATGAACCGCCCGGTCGCCGCATCCCGGATCTCGGCCCCGTCTTCCCAGGAATCCCACAGCCGGCGTAGTACCTCGACGTAGTCGGCGGCCTCGGCGAACAACCGCGCGTTGTTCTCGGTTCCCGCGCGCCGCCCGAACAGCGCGGCCTCCTGCGCCCCGGCGGAGATCTGCACCTGGATCCCGGCGCGCCCGCCGCTCACGTAGTCGAGTGTGGCGATCGCTTTCGACAGGTGGAACGGTTCGGTGTGGGTCACCACCGCGGTGGGCACGATCCCGATGTTCCGGGTCAGTGGCGCCACCCGGGAGGCGATGAGCACCGCGTCCAGTCTTCCGGTCACCTCGCCGGCGCCGTCCTCGCCGAACGAGTCCTCGATCGTGACCAGATCGAGCAGCCCGCGTTCGGCTTCGGCGAGCTGCCCGGCCCAGTAATCCGGGGAGAATAGTTCCTCCGGCCGGGCGTCCGGTTCCCGCCACGCGGCGGGATGATGGCCGGCCCGATCGAGCGCGATGCCGAGATGCAGTGGTGATTCGGCCATGATGGGTTCCTTTCGGAGAGCCGCTGAAATCACGGTAACCGCGCGCGGGCCGATGCGTTTCCGCCGTCCCAGGAATCGGGAATGCCACGCACCCGGGAATATGTCAGGGTTTCCGAGCTGATCTGGGTCCGAGGTTTTCCGGCTGCGCCGGTCCCCATTCCCAGGGCGGATCGGGAATGTCCCGGCGCAGTGCCGGGGCGATCGCCTCCTGGAAGAGTTCCAATGCCTCGAGTTGCCTGGCTTCCCCGATTCCGCTCGTCTCGGCGGGCAGGTGCAGCACGGTGTGCCCGAGCTGTTCGTGGTAGCGATGCACCTTGTCGAGTATCTGTTCCGGGCTGCCGATCAGTGCCGAACTGCGGGCCGCGAAATCCTCCAGGGTCGGGAAAACCGGTGACACTCCGAGCCGCTGCTGCAACGCGAGGTGCGCGGCGAACGCGGGCCGGTAGTCGGCGATCGCGTCCTGGGAGTTGCGCCGCACATGGAATCCCGCGGTGCCCGCGCCGACCGCGGCCAGCGCCGGATCGTGTCCGTAGGCCGCGAATCGCTCCCGGTAGTGGCGCACCAGCGCGGCGTAGGGCTCGATCGGATTGGTGACGTTCGCCGAGAACAGCGGATCACCGTGGCGCGCGGCCAGATCGGCGGATTTCTCGCTCGTGGCACTGCCGTGCCAGACCCGGACAGGCAGCTGGAACGGCCGGGGCAGCACCTCGGCTTCGTGCAACGCCGGGCGGAACCGCGGGTCTGCGCTGACCCGTTCCTCGCGCCAGAATCGGCGCAGCAGCGCATAGGATTCCGCGTTGCGGTCCCACTGATCCTCGGGTGTCACCTGGAACAGTTCACGTTGTGCGGAACCGTTTCCCTTGCCGATGACCAGTTCCAGGCGGCCTCGGGACAGATTGTCCAGGGTCGCGTAGTCCTCGTAGGCGCGCACCGGATCGAGCAGGCTGAGCGTGGTCACCGTGGTGAACAACCGGATCCGGTTGGTGCGCGCGGCGATATGGCCGAGCACCACCGGGGGAGCGGAGGAGAGGAACGGCCGCTCATGTCGTTCACCGACCCCGAATCCGTCGAAACCGAGCCGCTCGGCAGCTTCGGCGCGCTCGACCACCTGCAGGAACCGGTCCGCGGTTCTGGTCTCGCCGGTGTGCGGGATCAGGGTCATGATGAGGAATCGCACCGGATCAGATTACGACGCGAAAGAGGGAAATCCCCGGTTTCCCAGTGGCCGGGCAAAGCTCGGCGGCCGAGCTTTCGCTTGTCCTAGCCTGGTTTCGTGCTGCTGACTGATTCGGAAACCGCGCGCGATGCCGACCTGCTCGCCGCGCGGCTGAGCCCGCGCAGGCGGCCTGGCCAGTGGGTCGCCGCGGCGGTGATCCTGGTGCTGTTCGCGATGTTCGTGCACACCCTGATCGCGAACCCGCGGTTCCAGTGGGATGTGGTCGCCCGGTATTTCCTGCGGATCGACATCCTCGGCGGGCTCGGGCTGACCCTGTGGCTGACCGCCGCGGTCCTGGTGTGCGGTTACCTGTTGGGGATCGTGCTGGCGGTGCTGCGACTGTCCGGCAACGTGATCCTGCGTTCGCTGAGCTTCGGTTACGTGTGGCTGGTGCGTTCGGTGCCGCCGCTGGTGCAACTGCTGTTCTGGTACGAGCTCGCCTCCCTGTATCCGCGGCTGTCCCTGGGGATCCCGTTCGGGCCGGAATTCCTGAGTTTCAACACCGCGCATCTGTTCAACGGGGTGCTCGCCGCGTTCATCGCGCTCACCATCGATGTGGCCGCGTTCTCCGCTGAGATCGTGCGCGGCGGGATCCTCTCGGTCGATGCGGGGCAGACCGAGGCGGCGAACGCGCTCGGCCTTTCCCGGGCACGGATCCTGCGGCGGATCGTGCTGCCGCAGGCGATGCCCGCGATCATCCCGGCCTCGGGGAACATGCTCATCGGGATGCTGAAGGCGACCTCGATCGTCAGTGTGATCGCCGTGCAGGATCTGCTCTATTCGGTGCAGCTGGTCTACAACCAGAACTATCTGATCATGCCGCTGCTGCTGGTGGCGACCATCTGGTACATCGTGCTCACCACGCTGCTGTCGATCGGCCAGTACTACATCGAGCGTCACTATGTGCGCGGTCGCGGCAGGCGCGCCCGTGGACTGCTGCAGCTCGCCAGGGAGAACCTGCCCCTGTTCGGCCGGTTGCGCACCGATCTCGCGAGGCTGTCATGAGCGGGCCACTGGTGCGGATTCGCAGCCTGCGCAAGGGATTCGGTGCGCGTCCGGTACTCGACGGGATCGATCTGGACGTGGTCGAGGGCGAGGTGGCGGTGCTGCTCGGCCCGTCCGGCGCGGGCAAGTCCACGCTGTTGCGCTGTGTCAACCACCTGGAGAAACCGGACGCCGGGTTCGTGGAGATCGGTGGCGAGTTGATCGGCTACCGGTACCGGCGGGGCGCGCTGCACGAGCTCGGGCCGAAGGCCATCGCGGCGCAGCGGTCCCGGATCGGCATGGTGTTCCAGCAGTTCAACCTGTTCGGACAGTTCACCGTGCTGGAGAACCTGATCGAGGCGCCGATCGCGCACGGTGGCGGGCGGGAACCGGCCGTGGCGCACGCCCGTGAACTGCTCGACCGAGTGGGGCTCGCCGGCCGGGAGAACGCCTATCCACGCGAACTGTCCGGCGGCCAGCAGCAACGGGTCGCCATCGCGCGGGCCATGGCGATGCGGCCCCGGCTGCTGCTGTTCGACGAGCCCACCTCGGCACTCGATCCGGAACTGGTCGGGGAGGTGCTCGCGGTGCTGAAGGATCTCGCCGATTCCGGGATGGCGATGATCGTGGTCACCCACGAGATGGGGTTCGCCAGGGAGGTGGCCGATACCACCGTGTTCCTGGACGCTGGCCGGATCCTGGAGGCCGGCCCGCCCGCCGAGACACTGGCCAATCCACGCCACGAACGGGCGCGCGCCTTTCTCGCCGCGGTCCGCTGAACCGGAGGACCACTGATGCCGCGAAGCCTCGGTCTGCTGGCCGTGCTCCTGCTGCTGGCCGGTTGCGCGGTCACCCCGGACAGCCGGACCGCCGCGGTCCCGGGTGAGGATGTGCTCACCGCGATCCGCACTGTTCCCGCGCTGCACGCGGAACTACCCGCCGGGCTGCGCGCCCGCGGCGCCCTGCTGCTCGGCACCCCGCCGACGCCGGGGACCTCCTCGCTGCCGCACGGCGGGCGGGTGCACGGCCGCGATGTCGGGCTCGACGTGGATCTGCGCGAGGCCGTGGCGAAGGTACTCGGTGTGCGGCTCACCGTCGCCCGTGGCACCTTCGCCACCATCGTGCCCGGGGTGCAGAACGGGAAATACGATGTGGGGCAAGGGAATTTCGCCGTGACCAGGGCGCGGGAACGCGCGGTCGACTTCGCGACCTATCTGCACGACGGCCAGTCTTTCCTGGCCAGCGCCGGGGTCCGGGCCGCGCGGATCCGGGGTCTGCCGGACCTGTGCGGGTACACCGTGGCGACCAGCCCCGGCTCCACCTTCCAGCAGATCCTGGACCGGGGTACGGGAGTCTGCGCGGCGCACGGCAAGGAACCCTATACCGCACAGTACTTTCCGGACACCGGGCCGATCTTTCTCGGTCTGGCCAACGGAAAGGTCGATGTCTACTTCGGGCCGAGCCTGAGCCTGCGTTACGACGCCGCGCACATCCCGGGTACCCGGCTCGCCGGTGAGTACAGTTCCACCCCGGTCGGTTTCGTGACCGCCAAGGGGTCCCCGCTCGCTCTCGCGCTGCGGGACGCGGTGGACCACCTGATCACCACCGGCCAGTACGGGCGGATCCTGCGCAAGTGGGGTGTCGGCGGTGGGGTGCGGGAATCCGAACTGAACCCGCCCGCCGCGCTGTGACGGATCAGCCCGACAGCCGCGCCCAGGACCGTTCGATGTGATCCCCGGGGATCCCGATACCGCGGAAAAGATGCGTGCCCATCGGCATCAGCACGCGTTCGACCGCAAGCTCCCCGTCGAGGTGACCGGCGAGCTCCAGCGAGACGCAGCCGTGCACCAGGCTCCACAACTGAGCCGCGATCTCCGTCGGCTCGTGCTCGCCGGTCTCGCCCAGTTCGAGCAGCCGCTCGGACCCGTTGACGATATGCGCGAACGCGTGCTGCGCGGCGCTGTCCTTGCCGTCCCCGCCGAGCGGGGCGTGCTCCTCGGGGCTGTGCCCGCCCGGCACGGAAAGGCCGAACATCAGATCGTAGAGCCGCGGATTCTCCCTGGCGGATTCCCGGTAGGCCAGGGCCAGCCGGAGAGCATCGGTGACCGGGTCCGGGCCGGGAACGACCTCCGCGAGCTTGCGGTCGAGCCGGTGGAACCCCTCCTCGCTCATCGCGAGGAACAATTGCCGCATGCCACCGAAATAGTGGTAGACCGCCATCGTCGAGGCGCCCACATCCCGTGCCACGGCACGAGCCTGCACCGCCCCGGCCCCGTGTTCGGCGAGCAGGCCCACTGCGGCCGCGATGATCCGGCCGCGCATGCCGCTGTCGTTCTCCCTCGCCGGACTCACCCTTGGCAATCTTCCATAACCGCGTTATATTCGTCAAGATAACATTGTTATACCCGGCTGGTGAGGTGGTGTGGCATGATCCGGAATCCGTATCTCGAAGAGGGGTTCGCCCCGGTCACCGAGGAACAGACGCTGACGGAACTCGAGGTCACCGGGACCATCCCGGAGCACCTCGACGGGCGTTACGTACGCAACGGGCCGAATCCGCTCGGTGAGCTCGACCCGGTCGCCTACAACTGGTTGATGGGCGACGGCATGGTGCACGGTGTGCGGCTGCGGGAGGGGCGCGCCCTGTGGTACCGGAATCGCTGGGTCCGTTCGCCGAAGGTCGCCGCGGCGTTGCGCGAACAACCGCCCGGGGGCCGGGACGGCCGTGCAGGGGTGCCGACACTGGGCGCGAACACGAACGTGCTCGGGCACGCGGGCCGCACGCTGGCCCTGGTCGAAGGCGGGGTCACCAACTGTGAACTGTCCGAGGAGCTGGACACTCTCGGCGGCTGCTCCTTCGACGGTTCACTCCCCGGTGGCTACACCGCCCATCCCAAACACGATCCGGTCACCGGGGAACTGCACGCGGTCTCGTATTTCTTCGGTCTGGGCAACAAGGTCCGGTATTCGGTCATCGACACGAGTGGCCGGGCGCGCCGCGTCGTGGACATCACGGTGACCGGTTCACCGATGATGCACGACTTCTCGCTCACCGACCGGTACGTCGTGCTCTACGACCTCCCGGTGACCTTCGACAGCAGGCAGGTGGTCCAGGCGACGGTGCCTTCCCTGCTGCGCTGGCCCGCGCAACTGATGCTCTCCGCACTCGTCGGCAGGGTGCCGATCCCCGATCCGATCGCGGCCATGGCAGCGCGCCGGATAGATTCCAACGGTGTTCTGCCCTACCGGTGGAATGCGCGCTATCCGGCCAGGATCGGTGTCCTGCCCCGGGACGGCGGGGATGCCGATGTGCGCTGGTTCGAGATCGATCCGTGTTACGTGTTCCATCCGATGAACGCCTATGAGGACGGCACGAACATCGTCCTCGACGTGGTTCGCCATCCGCGCCTGTTCGACACCGAACTGCGCGGTCCCGCCGAGGGGACACCGACGCTTGATCGGTGGACCGTCGATCTGGCGCGCGATTCGGTGCGCACCGAACGACTCGAGGACTGCGCGCTGGAATTTCCGCGGATCGACGAACGCCGCACGGGGCGCAGACACCGTTACGGCTACACGCCGCAGGTCGGGCGCAACCTCAGCCAGGGTGGCGCGCTGCTGAAGCACGACCTCGCGACCGGCTCCGCCACTGTGCGCGAATTCGGCAGTGGGAAAAGCGTCGGCGAATTCGTCTTCGAGCCCACCGCGCCCGATTCCGCCGAGGACGACGGTGTGCTGATGGGTTTCGTGCACGATGCCGCGGAGCGCACGAGCGAACTGCGGATTCTGGACGCCGGAACGCTGGAGACGATCGCTGGCGTGCACCTGCCGGTGCCGATCCCGTTCGGCTTCCACGGCAACTGGATTCCCGCGGCGGCCTAGCAGCGGATCGATGCTCGGTATTCGGGTGGGGTGAAATCCGGTTTTCCGTTGTGGATGCGGACTTTCCACTCTGTGTGGTGGATGAGGGTGTGGTGGTGGGCGCAGAGGAGCACCATGTTGTTTTGGGTGGTGGGTCCGCCGTTGGCGTGGTGGTGGATGTGGTGTGCTTGGGTGAGTGCGGGTGGTTTGTCGCAGTCGGGGTGTGCGCAGCCGTTGTCTCTTGCGGTGAGTCTGCGGCGGAGTTTGGGTGGTGCGGTGCGGTCGCGGCATCCCATGTCGAGCACTTCACCCTCGCTGCCGAGCACGGTAGGAATGATCCCCGCATCACAGGCGATTCTGCGTAGTTGGGTGGCGGGGATGGTGCTGCCGTCCATGGTGGTGGCGGCACCGATGCCATCACGCAACGACTGTTCGGTCATGGTCACCATGATCGTGAACGGTTCCCCGCCTGATTCGGGAAGGTTTTCCGGGTTCGCGGCGAGTTGAATCACGTCGGCAAAGGCGTTGGCGTCGCGTTCGGCTGGGGTTCGGGTGTCGGGGGTTCCGCCGTTTGCTTCGGCACTGCGGGGTTGGCCGAGCGCGTCGAGCACACTGCGGAGTTTCAACCCGGTCTCGTAGTCCAGACGGCCCCGGATTTCCCACTGGTTTGTGTGTTGCCGGAGCCAGATTTCCCGATCCGGGCGTGTTGGTTCGCGATCGGTGGGTTCCTGCCCGTCCGGGTCGAGGCGCGCCCGTAGTTCCCGGATCGGTTGGACGAGTCCGCGCGGGCCGACCTCACCGGCGATCTGGGCAAGGGCTTTCTCCGCGATCGGCCACGCGTCCCTGAGCAGCACCTCCGCCGGAAGCTCGGCGGCAAATGTACGAATCCGATCCACGTGTTCACTACCGACCTCACCACGCGAATACGCTTCGGCGGTATTCGGCAAATCCGGGGACAACAGTTCCCCACTGATCCCCAGCGCACCAAACAACACCCGCGCCCGTTCGGCCATCCTGCGTGCCTCGGCGCGACTGATCCGCAACACATCCTGCGCCAAAGTCGCCGCCGAACCACAGTACCCGAACTCGACCGGAGCACCCTCCTTATCGAGTTCGGCAAGCTGAGACAACAACTCCGCCTCAGCACGCCGCACCACAGCAGCCTGCTCAACAAACCGGTCCAACCGCTCCCGACTCGACAATATCGTCCCTATTTCCCCAGTGCTCATAATATCTATACTACCACAAGGAAGTGCGTTTTCCGAAGCGGCGTGAGCAATCACCGCAATGGACTAGCCGCAGGTTTCAGCAGTGTTGTTGACGAGTGCGATGGTATTGGCCCATTCGTGGCGGGTCGGCACGGCATGCTCCGTCAAGGCCGCTAGGCCGACCAGTGGCCTGGTCCGGTGCGGACCGAGTTCGCGATCGCGAAGCCCGCCAGGCCCTCACGCGGTAACGGGCGACCCACTTGTAGCAACGCTGATGGAACGGCCTAGCTGAGGATGGTCTGCGTCAACGTCAGACAGGACAGCGCGGCGAGCAGCCACAGCACATAGCGGCGAAAGTCGGTGGCACGGGTGCGGCGGAACCACAGGGCACCGAGGCCGACGCCGGCCAGGGAAACCGGGAAGAGCACCGCGACCTGAGTCAGCAGGGGCCACGTCACCAGTCCGCCGACGGCAGCCGAACCGGTCCCCAGCAGGTCGGTGCACAGAAAGAAGGCGATCAGCGAGGCGCGGCCGACGGCCACGTGCTGTGGTGCGGAGAAGTACATCAGGATCGCCGGTGGGCCACCCATCGCGAACGCGCCGTTGAGGGCGCCGGACACCACTCCCGTCGTCGTCGCCCCCACCGGACCGGGCAGGTCCTCGAGGTGCCACCCGCACGCCATGATGATCGCCGTCGCCAGGACGACAATCCCGATCAGTAGCCGCATCGGACGTTCGGCGACCGCGGTCAACGCCCATGTCCCGAGCGGGAGCCCGAGCACGACACCGGCGAGCAGCCAGCGCAGCGCCAGTGCGCGTCCCGCCAGATCCGGGGGAGCAGCTGCAGGCTGGCGAGAACCTCCAGCATCAGCGAGGTGGGAATCGCCGTGGCGGGCGGTAGCACCAGCGACATTCCGACAACCCACACCATGGACGCCCCGAAACCGCCGAAACGCCGGACGAGACCGCCGACGAGGATCGCCGCCACCACTTCGGCCAGCGGCAACCACGACAGTTCCCATACGGTTCCCGGCACGCGGCCCAGGGTACCGATGCGTGGTCCGGTACGGAGGCTCCGGAACCGGACCGAACACTGGTACCAGCAAGCGCCGAACATCGACAAGTTCGGTCTCCGCGCTGTTCTCACCGCCCGGGAGATACTGACACGACCGCGGTCGCACCGCTTAGCTGAGCCCATGGCAGCGGAGACCACCACCATCGTCGGTTCGGCGGCGGATGTCGCGGGCGTGGTGAACCGGCTCGGCGCGAACACCAGGCATGCCAAGATGATCGTGTTCATCGCGCTCGGCGGGGTGTTCTTGGACGCCTACGATCTGACCTCGCTCGCTTACGGGGAAACCGATGTGGCGCGGGAGTTCGGGCTCGGTCCGGCCGGACTGGGGATCGTGGTCGCCTCGATCTCCTTCGGGGTGCTGTTCGGTTCGTTCTTCGGCGGCTGGCTCGCCGACCGGATCGGCCGGTACCGGGTGTTCATGGCGGACATGTTCTTCTTCGTGCTCGCCGCGATCGGCGCCGCCTGCGCGGTGAACGCGGAGATGCTCGTGTTCTTCCGGTTCGTGATGGGGATCGGGGTGGGCATGGATCTCCCGGTCGCGATGGCGTTTCTCGCGGAGTTCTCCCGTTTGCGGGGCAGGCGCGGAAAAAGCGATCGTACGGCGGCCTGGTGTCCTGCCTGGTATGCCGCGACGAGTGCCTGCTATCTGCTCATTCTCGGGCTGTACGCGGTACTTCCGGTCGAGCAGCACGGTCTGCTGTGGCGGTTCGCGGTCGGTTTCGGCGCGCTTCCCGCGCTGCTGATCATCCTGGTCCGCAAGCGCTACATCAGCGAATCGCCTTCCTGGGCGGCGAATCAGGGCGATCTGGAGGGCGCGGCGCGGATTCTGCGGGATACCTACGGGCTCGTCGTCGAAGCCCGGCCGGATGAATCCGCGGGTACTGTGGCACCACCGCGCGGATACCGGGAGCTGTTCCGCGGGGTGTACCGCAGGCGCACCCTGCAGAATCTGGTCGTCTGCGCGGCGCAGAACTTCGGCTACAACTCAGTGGCCTTCGGGCTCCCGGTGATCATCTCGACCTTCCTCGCCCAGGGCAGCCTGACGACGATCATCGCCTCGCTGCTGCTGAACGTGGCCTTCGCGTTCACCGGCGGGCTGTTCGGCATCACGTTCTCCCGGCGGCTCGGCGCCTGGCCGATGACCCTGATCGGGTTCGCCGCGCAGCTGCTGGCTTTCGTCACGCTCGCGCTGATCGGCACCCCGACGAGCACGGTGGCCATCGTCGCGGCGCTGGCCATGCTCGGGCTGTATCTGTTCGCGCAGGGCAGCGGTCCCGGAGCGAACCTGATGACCTTCGCGGCGCTGAGTTACCCGACTTCGCTGCGCGGCACCGGTGTCGGGTTCAGCAGGGGAAGCGATGCGATCGCCACGGCGGTGACGCTGTTCCTGTTCCCGGTGCTGTCCTCGGCATTGTCCACGGGCGTGTTCTGGGTGATCGCGATCGCCCCGGTGCTCGGTGCCGCCGCGTTGCTGATCGGCCGCTGGGAGCCGGTCGGGCATGACGCCGACGCGGAATCCGCCCATCCCGATCCGGTGAGCCAGGAGGTTCGATGACCAAGCAGATTCACCTGAACGCTTTCGACATGAGCTGTTCCGGGCACCAGTCGCCCGGACTGTGGCGGCATCCCGAGGACCAATCGCATCGCTACACCGATCTCGGCTACTGGACCGATCTCGCGCGACTGCTGGAACGCGGCGGGTTCGACAGCCTGTTCATCGCCGATGTGCTCGGGGTCTACGACGTGTACCGGGGCGGCGCGGAACCGGCCATCACCGAAGGCGCCCAGGTTCCGCTCACCGATCCGCTGCCCGCGGTCGCCGCGATGGGCGCGGTGACCGAGCATCTCGGGTTCGGGGTCACCGTGTCCGCGACCTACGAGCAGCCGTATTCCTTCGCGCGCACCATGACCACTCTGGACCACCTGACCAAGGGCCGGGTCGCGTGGAACATCGTGACGTCCTATTTGGACAGTGCGGCGCGCAATCTTGGGCGGGCGGGCCAGATCGGCCACGACAGCCGCTACGAACTCGGCGAGGAGTTCATGGAGGTGGTGTACAAGCTCTGGGAGTACTCCTGGGAACCCGGCGCCGTGCTGCGGGATCCGGTGCGCGGCCTGTACACCGACCCGGCAAAAGTGCATCCCGTGGCGCACAAGGGAGAGCACTTCGAGGTGCCCGGGATCTTCCTCGCCGAACCCTCGCCGCAGCGCACCCCGGTACTGTTCCAGGCGGGTGCCTCACCGCGGGGAAGGGATTTCGCCGCCCGGCACGCCGAGGCCATCTTCATCACGGGGACCCGCCCGGAGGTGCTGGCCCCGCTGGTCGCGGACACCAGGCGGCGCGCCGAGGAGCACGGCCGTGATCCGCGTAGCCTGAAGTTCTTCGCGCTGCTGACGATCATTACCGGGGAGAACGACGAGCACGCGCAGGCGAAATACCGGGATCTGGCGCGGTATGCCAGCTATGACGGCGCGTTGAGCCTCTACGGTGGCTGGAGCGGGCTCGACCTGTCTCGCTACGACCCGGACACCCCGCTGCGCTATGTGGAGACCGAGGCGGTGCGCAGCGCGGTCGAGGCGTTCTCCAGCGCGGACCCGGACCGGGAATGGACCCCGCGGGAAATCGCGGACTGGGTGGGAATCGGCGGGATGGGGCCGGTTCTGGTCGGCGGACCGGACACGGTGGCCGATGAACTCGAGCGTTGGGTGCGGGACTCCGATGTGGACGGTTTCAATCTGGCCTACGCCATCACTCCGGGAACCTTCGCCGACATCGTCGAGTACGTGGTCCCCGAACTGCGCGACAGGGGACTGGTGCGCACCGGTTATCCCGGCAGCACGCTGCGCGAAACTCTCTACGGCGCCGGACAGCGGCAGCTGCGCGCCGACCATCCCGGTGCCGCGTACCGGTACGCAGGAGAAGGAGCCCGAGTATGACCGACTGGATCGAACGCGCCCGCGAGGTCGCCGCGACCCTGGCCCTTGACGCGGTCGAGCGTGACAAGGCCGGGGCCGAACCGCTCGCCGAGGCGGAACTGTTGCGCAAGGCCGAACTCCCGGCCCTGCTCGTGCCTGCCGCACAGGGCGGCGCCGGGCAGGACTGGGGTACCGCGCTCGCCGTGGTGCGCGAGATCGCCGCCGCGGACGGTTCGGTCGCCCAGCTGATCGGCTACCACTACGTGAACCAGTACAACCTCTGGTTCACCGCCCCGGAGGAGGTCGCCGAACGACTCGGCGGGGAAAGTGCGCGGCGGCAGTGGCTCTGGGGCGATGCGGTCAATCCGACCGATCCGGAGCTGCTGCTGACCCCGGACGGCGAGGGGTATCTGCTGGACGGCACCAAGCGGTTCGCCACCGGGGCGAGTTCCGGGGACGTCATCGTCATCGGGGCGAGCCTGACCACCACCGGGGAACCGCTGTTGGCCGCGATTCCCAGTACCGGTGCGGGAATCACCTTCGGCGGGGACTGGGACAACATCGGCCAGCGGCTGTCCGCGAGCGGGAGCGTGACCTTCGAGCGGGCACCGGTCGCGGCCGGGAACGTGCTCGGATCCCTTGCCCCGGAACGGATAACCCCGCGCGCCACCCTGCTCACCCCGGCCATTCAGGCGGTGTTCGGGCACCTGTATCTGGGGATCGCCGAGGGCGCGCTGCGGACCGCGCGGGAGTACACCCGGACCATCTCCCGGCCGTGGATCCACTCCGGACTGGATTCGGCGACCGCGGATCCGTACGTGCTGGCCACCTACGGGGAACTCGCGGCGAAACTGGCCGCGCTCGGCGCACTCGCGGACCGGGCGGCGGTCGCGCTCGTCGCGGTGGACGCGGCCGGTTCCGCGCTCACCTGGGCCGGGCGCGGGGAACTCGCCGAGCGGATCACCGCGCTCAAGATCGTGGCCACCGAAACCGCGCTCGAGGTCACCGAACGGGTCTTCGAGGTGACCGGGGCGCGGGCTACCGCGAGCAAACACGGCTTCGACCGGTTCTGGCGCAACGTGCGCACGCACACCCTGCACGATCCGATCGCCTACAAGCGGCGTGAACTCGGTGCCTACTACCTCACCGGCGCCGTCCCCGAATTCAGCCTCTACACCTGATCGGCAGGGTGCTCGATCGGATGTGAGCTCCCGGTAAAGTGGTTGAGCGTTCAATCATCAGGTACAGTCATGGGCGACATCGACCTCACGAGGGGAGAAACCATGACAAAGACCAGAGATGTAGTGCTGCTCATCGCGAGAATCGGCATCGGCGTGGTGTTCATCGCGCACGGACTGCAGAAGCTGGCCATCGACGGAATGAGCGCGACGGCGACCGGATTCGTGGAGATGGGCGTTCCGCTGCCGACCCTTTCGGCCTGGGTGGCCGCGCTGATCGAACTGCTCGGCGGGGTCTCGCTCATCCTCGGCCTGCTGCTCCCGGTGTTCGGCGTGTTGCTCGCCGCGGACATGGTCGGTGCCGGACTGATCGCGCACATCGGCTCGGGATTCTTCGCCACCGACGGCGGTTTCGAATACGTCCTGGTGCTCGCCCTCGCCTCGCTCGCGCTCGGATTCTGCGGCGGGCGTTTCACCCTCGACCGGAAACTGAATCCGCGCGCTCCGATGCTGCGGGCGGCGACCGCCGGCTGAGGGGAGGCTTCTCCCTACGGAACCGATCCGGTGGTTGTCAGTGCGGCGGTTCTGCACCAGAGTGCTGCGCAGACGTCGAGGGGGCGGAGATCAAGGAGGTTCCGTGCCATGCATCCTGGCTATCCGCGCGGCTGGGCGAAATCCACCGCACTGGCTCTCTCGCTTGTCGTTGCCGGAACACTGCTCGCCGGAACCACGGCGACGGCGGCACCCGATCCCGCGCCCGCTGCCGCGCGGACGGCGGGTGCGGTGCCGCCCTGGCTGCCGGACTACCGGACCTGGATCGGCGACGTGACGAAAGCCACCGCGCCCGCCACGGGCTACCTCGAATCGGTGCCGATCGAACCCGGCGAGAAACCCGCGATCGTGCTCGACATCGACAACACGAGCCTGGAGACGCAGTACCATTTCCGGCTGCCGGACATTCCGGCGATCGAACCGGTCCAGCGGCTGGTCGAAGCCGCGAAAGACCGCGGGTTCGGCGTTTTCTTCATCACCGGACGTCCGGAACCACTGCGCGAGGCCACCCGGAACAACCTGCGCGCGGTGGGCTATCCGGTCGACGGGCTGGTGCTGCATCCCTTGCCGAGCGCGGAATCATTGCAGATGTTCAAACAGCACGCGAGGGAAGACCTGGAACACCGCGGCTATACCATCGTGGCCAATATCGGGAATTCGGCCGGCGATCTGGCCGGTGACCACGCCGAGCGAACGGTCAAACTTCCCGATTACCACGGCTGGCTGGCGTGATCCGGGCCGCTGTGGCGTAATGCTCAGTTCTTCTTCGCGCCGGTATCCGATTCGGTGTGCCGCAGCCGGGCGTACAGGCAGGCGAACAGGAAAGCGATGCCCACGGTGATCACGATGTGGCCGAGCCCGGCGATTCCCGCGATGGCCGCCCCGGAGGCGGAACCGACCACGGTGAGGGTGCCGTGCACGGTCATCAGCGCCACGGTGATCAGCAGCCCGGCGTTGTAGAACCAGAAGAAGTACCGGAACCAGCGGCTGGCGCTCAGCGTGAAGACCTTCTCCAGGGCCAGCACGATCAGGAAAGCCAGCATGCCCAGCGCGAGCAGGTGTGTGTGCAGGGTGCTGAGCTGGGTGTCCCCGGTGAAGTCATAGGCCTTGGTGAGCTCGCGGTAGTAGATGCCGGCGAGCAGGCCGAGAACGGTGTAGGTCAGGGCGGCGAAGAACAGTTTGCGCATGGTGGTCTTTCGTTCGGAACGGTTTTACTGAGCAAGTACTCAGTAAATATGTGGCCAGCATACACAGGGATCACGGGGTGATCGAGGCGGCGAGGGTGTCCGCGATCGAGGCGGTGCTGGGCAGCGCTTCGAGCCGGGTGCCGCCGAGATGGCCCAGCAGTGCCCGCTGGTGCGCGGCGCCGAGCAGCAACAGCGCGGCCGAATCCACGTCGAGCCCGGCGCGCACCCGGCCCCTGGCGCGTTCCTCGCTCAGATAGTCGATCAGCGGGCCGAGCGCGCGCTGCGGCCCGGACTGGCGGCCGGCGAACTCGGCGTGCAGCTGCGGATCGGCCTGGACCGCGGCGAGGATGCCCGAGATCCGGACGTAGAACGCTTCCAGCGCGTCGAGCAGGGCGAGCAGATTGTCCCGCACGGAACGGCTCGCCGCGCTCTCCAGCACCTCGGTGGCCACGGACTGGTACAGCGGCAGGTGTTCGCGCACCACCGCGCCGAGCAGTCCGAGCCGGTCGCCGAAGTGGTAGAAGATGCTGGACTCGGCGACCCCGGCACGGCGCGCCACCTCGCGGGTGGACAGCTTCGCCACGCCCGTCTCGGACAGCACCGCCTCCGCGGCGGCGAGCAGCGCCTGGCGCACCCCGGTGCTCGGACGCCCTCGAGACTTTCCGGTCATGCGCCCATCATGCCCGGTGCGCCCTCACTGTTCGCACGGGTCACCGATATTCGCGATCGTGTTCGCGAACGAGGGGCGCATCAGCATCGCGTAGGCGTAGACGGCCGCGCTGAATCCGGCGATGATCACCGGCCCGCCGACCATGCCGAGCGGTCCCTTGCCGCCGGGCAGCACGGTGTCCGCCGCGGCGCCGAACTCGCCGAAGTAGCTCAGCACGGCCATCCCCGTGATCCAGATCAGGCACCAGGAACCGGCGCGGAAATCCAGCGCGGTGCGGCGGGCGAATTTCCGGTAGCAGGCGAGGAAAACGTAGCCGAGCGCGATCGCGGCGAACAGTTCTCGTTGACCTCCCAGCCGGTCCAGAACACGATCAGGTTCGCGGAGAGGAACGCGAGCCTGCTCGGGGGATCTCGCCCGCAACGGGCTGCCGATGCCCGGTGCCGCGCTGCTGCTCTCGCCGACCGTGGACATCACCGGGAAGGCGGCGTGCGCACGTGATGCCGAACAGCCCGATCCGGTGTACCCGCCCGCGAAGACCGTCAACTGGCTGCTCGAGGCCTACCTGCCCGATGGGCGCACCGATGATCCGCGGCTGTCCCCGCTGGAGGCGGACACCAGCGGCTGGCCACCTGTGCTGGTGCAGACCGGTGGCACCGAGTGCGTGGTCGCCGATGCGGAGCTGCTCGGTGCCGCCCTGTGCGGGCGGCGCTGCGAGGTGCAGATCTGGCCGGGGCAGGTGCACGGGTTCCAGATGCTCGGCGCCGACTCCCTGCCGGAGGCCAAGGCCGCGTGCGAGTACGGGGCCCGGTTCCTCGCGCAGCGCTGGTGACCCCGGTTCAGGGCCGGTAAGGGCCCTCCGCCGCGTTCACCGCGAGCAGCCCGCCGTCCACCCGGTGTTCGGAACCGGTGATGAACGAGGCACGCGGACCGGCGAGAAAGGCGATCAGCTCGGCGACCTCCTCCGGTTCGGCGACCCGCCCGAGCGGGTGTGCCGCGCCGAGTTCGCCGAGCAGTTCGCCGGTGTCCCGCCCGTCCGCGGTGAGCCCGACCGCCCAGCGCAGCATCGGGGTGTGCACCGATCCGGGGCAGACGGCGTTCACCCGAATCCCCTCGTGCGCGTGATCCACGGCCATGGCCTTGGTGAACGCGTTGATCGCGCCCTTGCTCGCGCAGTAGGCGGCCGCGTTCGTCTGGGCCACGAAGGCCTGCACCGAGGAGACGTTCACGATGGCCCCGCCGCCCCGGGCACGCAGGTGCGGGAGTACGGCGCGGCAGGCGTGGAAGATGCCCTTCACGTTCACCCCGAACACCTCGTCCCAGAGCGCGTCCGAGGTGTGTTCCGCGGTGCCATAGCGCTGGATTCCCGCGGAGTTGACCAGAATGTCGATACCGCCGAACCGTTCCGCGCACGCGGTGACCCAGTCCGCGACCGCGGCAGGGTCGGCGACGTCGAGCACGGTTCCGCTCGCCCCGGGAAGTTCGGCGGTCTCGGTCCCGCAGTAGGCGACCTGCGCGCCGCCCTCGAGCAGCCGCCGCACCGCCGCCGCCCCGATCCCCGCGGAGCCGCCGGTCACCAGCGCCACCGATCCGGCGAATTCTCCCTGTGTCATCACGACTCCTTGATCTTCTCGGCGAACTCGAGCTGGAGCTGTTTCTGGAACGTGCCGCCGCCCTCGTGCCCGGGATAGGGCCAGACGACGAGATCCTTCGGGCCCGCGTAGTGATTGTGCACCGCGAACCCGGTGTGCGGCGGGCAGACCTCGTCGCGCAGTGCCACGGAGAACAGCGCGGGAATCCGGGCGCGCACCGCGAACTGCAGACCGTCGAAGTAGTCGAGGGTGGCGAAGGCCCGGGTGGCGTGTTCGGGATGGGTGCGGCAGTAGCGGGCAAGCTCCACGTAGGGGTCGGCCTCGGTGAGCTCGACCGCGTGCCGGATGTCGCTGAGGAACGGCACATCGGCGAGCAGCGCGGCGACCCCGAAACCCCGCCGTGGTGCGAGGATCGAGGCGGCAAGTGCGATCGCGGCGCCCTGGCTGCCGCCGTGCAGCAGTATCCGTTCCGCGTCGATCTCCGGGTGGCCGTGCGCGAACTCGACCGCGCGCACCGCATCCGCGAACACCCTGCGGTAGTAGTGGTGCAGCGGATCGAGCACGCCCCTGGTGAGGAATCCGGAGACCTGGGGCGCGTGATCGCCGACCGGGTCCGGAGTGTCGGTGCCCTGGCCGCGGGTGTCCACGACCAGTTGCGCGTACCCGGCCGCGCTCCACAGCAGGCGGTCGATGGGCAGCCCGCGGCCACCGGTGTAACCGATGTACTCGATCACACACGGCATCCGACCGGGTACGTTCTCCGGGATCTGCAGCCAGGCGCGGATTTCCTGGCCACCGAATCCGCGAAACGTCACATCGAACACCCGGACGGTGCGTAGCGGTCCTGCCACCGGAACGCATTCGGGAGCGAGTGCGAATGCTGCCGTTTCGGTGAGCGTGTGATCCCAGAACGTGTCGAAGTCCCCTGGTTCCTGGCGTGCGGGCCGGTATCCGCGCAGCTCAGCCTCGTCGATGCCGAACAACATGGAAGTCATTAAATCACTTGATGTCTCCCCTTGGCCGGACAGACATCAAGTGATTAGATGAATTTATGCACCAGCACATCCCCAGGGTGGGAGATCTCGCCGCGGATCCCGTACTCGACCGGCTCGACGAGATGGTGAACCCGCCGGGGCTGACCAACTTCCTCGGCGCGGTACAGGCCGAGCACGATCTCACCGGGCTGCGCGGGGTGAACTTCCCGCCGCTCGGACACGGACCGACGAGCACCGCACTGTGTTATGTGGACGGAAGGCTGTTCCGCTCCCTCGGGATCCCGGTCGAGGTGCGCTGGCGCCCGGACCGGGTGGTGCGCACCGCGGTCTTGGGCGACCTCCGGATCACCAGCACCACGGTGTGCGTCCCGGGCACGACCGCCGTGGCCGTGCACATCGAGATGGCCAACCAGGGAATCGCCGCGCGCACGACCACGATCGGGCTGCGGATGTTCTCCACGGCGGTGCGCAACGGGGGCGGGGTGCACTCCACGTTCCCCGGTGGCACGGAGAACTCACTCGCGGTCGACCGCGAACGGTGCGCGGTGCTCGGCAGCAGCGCGGAAGCGGTCGCCGTACAGGGCCTGGACACCGAGCCGAGCCGGATCGACGAGCGCATTGCCGAGGTCGAGCTCACCGTCCAACCGGGACAGTCGCGGGCGTTCGGTTATCTGCACGTGCTCGCGGACAACGAGACGGACGCGCTCGCCGACTACGACCGGCTCAGCGCGGATGTTCCCGGGCTGCTCGAGGCGGCACGCGAGCAGTGGGACGGCGCGCTGGCCGCGGTCTTCGAGCCGGGCAACGACTGGTTCGACGGGCATCTTCCGGTGCTGGAGACCGATTCCCCGGTGCTGCGCAGGCTGTACTGGACCGGCATCCTGGGTGTGCTCTACTTCCGCAGGGACAACCCGCACAGCGTGCTCGGGCGCACCTTCGACACCCTGATGCCGCGCTACTGGCAGTCCGCGACGTTCATCTGGGACTACAGCCTCAGCTCGACCGTGCACGCGCTGCTGGAACCGAACGTGATGCGCCGTCACCTCGAGCACTGGATCACCACCGACATCCACACCCATTACGGCACCGAATGGCTCACCGGGAAACCGTTCGGCTGCTGGTATTCGGTCAACGACTACGCGATGACCCGGCTGACCCGCGACTACGTGCGCTGGAGCGGGGACACCGACTGGCTGTCCAGCACGATCGCCACCGAGCAGGGTGGTGCGCGGCGGGTGGCCGACCACATGACCGAATGGGCGCGCGCCTGGGAGGGCCTGCGCGGAACCGGTGCGCTCGCCGATTACGGCGGCACCGACAATCTGCTCGAATGCGTTTCCAGTTATGTGCACGAGGTAGCCGGGCTGAACGCGGCCAACGTGTGGGCGATGCGCGCGGCCGCCGAGGCGCGCGGGCTGCTCGGCGAACCGGAGGAGGCCGCGCAGCTGCGTGCCACCGCGGCGGAGCTGGTCGACGCGGTGAGCGAGCTCTACGTGGACGGCGGCGGCTATTGGAACACGCGTCAGCCGGACGGAAGCCTGATTCCGGTGCGGCACTGCTACGACTTCAACACCGCGGGCCAGGCGATCGGCGGTGACCTCCCGAGGCGGCGGCGCGCGGAGATGATCGCCTTCTTCGAGCGGGAACTGCGCACTCCGGAATGGATGCGCGCCCTTTCGGCCTATGACGAGGACGCGGCCTACAGCATCCGGCCCGATCATCAGTACAACGGCGCGTACACGGCTTGGCCCGCCGAGGCGGTCGCGGCACTGTGCGCGCTCGGCGGCGCGGACACCGCGATGGAATGGCTGCCCGGGCTCGCCGGGGCCTGCCGCTGGGGACCACTGGCCCAGGGGCACCTCGCCGAGGGAGACCATGCGGTGAAAGGACTTCCGCAGTACCCGTACCTGATGGACTGGGCGTGCTCCTCGGGCGGCAGCTTCGCCGGCATGGTGATCCAGTCGGTGTTCGGCGTGGACGTGGGGCTGGACGGCGAGGTCACCGCGAATCCGCGGCTGGAGCGCTTCGATGAGCACGCGCGGCTGCGCGGACTGCGCATCCAGGGCCGGGTCTACGAGGTGGACCGCGACGGGATCCGGGAGCAGCGATGACCGCGCGCAGCCTGGCCGGGTTCGCGGTCGCGAGCCTGATCGCGACACTGTGCGCCGCGGTTCCCGCACGGGCCGCGGGAACGGGCGACTGCACGCGCCCGGGCTTCGGCACGGGTACCGCGAACACCGAGCTGACCGGGCAGTTCTCCCGGTACGGCGAACAGACCTCGGACCGGAACTGGTCCGGCGGGGACAGCACCTATTCGGTCCGGCTGCCCGATGGCCGGATTGTCTGGCTGTTCTCCGACACCTTCCTCGGCCCGGTGCGCGGGGACGGTACCCGGGCTCCGGATTCCCCGTTCATCCACAACTCCTTCGTCACCCAGCGCGGGACCGAACTGTCCACTGTGTACGGAGAAGGTCCGGATGCGGTGCTGCATCCGCCGAACGCGGACCCGGACACCGACTGGTACTGGGTCGGCGCCGCGGCGGTCACCGGTGGCACCCTCGCCGTGCTGTACCTGCAGTGGCACCTGCCGAAGGGGAGTCAGGACCCCTTGGGAGACCTGGAATTCCGCGGCAACCTCTACGCCAGGTACGCGCTGGACGACCTGCACCTGATCGACACCCATCCGCTGCCTTCCGCGCAGCCCTTGGTGGAGCGGGGTTCCTGGCTGCTGACCGAGGGCGGTTACACCTACCTGTACGGGGTGCGCGATCACGGCGCGGAGAAGAACATGGAATTGGCCAGGGTGCGCGGGACCGACCTGAGCGGGAAATGGGAGTTCCGCACCGCGGACGGCTGGTCGGACAAGGAGGCCGATTCCGCCCCGCTGCTGCGTGGGGTGGCCAATGAGTACAGCGTCAGCAAGCTCGGCGACGCCTATGTGCTCGTCACCCAGGACACCACGAAGCAGTGGAACAACGAGATCGTGGCCTACACCAGTTGCGCCCCGGACGGTCCGTTCACCGGGAAGACCGTGCTGTACCGGACCCCGGAAGGCGCGCCCGGCAGTGTCTACACCGGACCGAACGGACACACCAGCGACAAGGTGTACAGCTACAACGCGCATGTGCATCCGGAGCTGAGCAGCAGTGGAGGACTCACTCTTTCGTACAACGTGAACACCCTGGACATCACGAAACCCGCGCAGGCTAACGATAATTACGCCGACACCTCGATCTACCGGCCCCGGTTCGTGGATGTGCCGGTCACCGAAGGACGGAAACCCTAGGGAGTGGCGATGACCGAGCAGGCCACGACGCACAACACGCTGTCGGCCAACCTCGCAGACTGGACCATCCAGTTGATCAGGGCCGAAGGGCTCGGCCGCGGGGACGCCCTGCCGACCGCGCGGGATCTCGCCCAACGCTTCGGCGTGTCCACCCCGACCATGCGGGAGGCGCTGCGCAGCTTGCAGGCCACCGAGATCGTGGAGATCAAGCACGGCTCGGGAATCTATGTCGGGCCCAATATCGGGCGCACCGTGCTGCCGAACCGCAACGCAGGGGTGCTCTCCCCGGAACGGTTCGACGAACTGCTCGAGGCCCGGCTGCTGGTGGAACCCCGCTTGGCCGAACTCGCCGCGGGCAACCGCACGCCAGAGCAGGTGCACCGCCTGCGGGAGTGTCTGGAGCGGGCGGCCGGTCGGATCGGTGACGACGCCGCCCTGCATACCGAGAACATGGACTTTCACCGGCTGATCGCCGAGGCCGCGGGCAATTCCGTGCTCGCCGAGGTCGTGGACTCGCTGTTGTCGGTACACGGCCCGGAACAGCGCCAGATTCTGCACATCTACAACGATCGGGAGCGCGACCACGCCGAGCACCTGGACATCCTCGCCGCCATCGAGGCGGGAAAGCCCGTGGTGGCCCGCCGGCTGATCACCAAGCACCTCGAGGTGGTGCGGGAGATCGTGGCGGCCAATGTGAGCGAGGAATCGTGAACCGCCCGCGGGTGCTGGCGGTGTTCGCCGTCGTGATCCTCGCGCTCACCGGATGCGCGGGCGGGACCCAGAAACCCGGCACACTCACCCTGTTCAACGACAAGGACGCCTGGAAACCCTATTTCCAGCAGCTCGGATCCCTTGCCGAGAAAAAGATCGGGCTCGACCTCGAACCCTCGGGGTACACCGATGAGCCGACCTATCAGGCCACGATCCGCTCCTCCTTCCAGACCGATGTGAAGCCGGACCTGTTCACCTGGACCACCGGGCCGGAACTGCGCAAGCTCGTCGAGCGCCACCAGGTCGCGGACACCACCGAGATCTGGGACAAGGCGGTCGCGAACGGGGACATCAGCCCGCAGGTCCGCCAGTACTACACGGTCGGCGGGCGGCAGTACTGCATTCCGCTCGCCAACTCCTACTGGGGCATGTTCTACAACAAGCGCCTGTTCGACCGGTACGGGCTGCACCCGCCGAAGACCTGGGACGAGCTGATCCGGATCGCGAAAACCCTGAAGTCGCACGGAATCGCGCCGTTCTACGAGACGACGAAACTGTTCAGCTTCGCCTGGTTCCAGCAGCTGCTCGCCGGTTCCGATCCGGGCCTTTATCAGCGGCTCGCCGAGGGCAAGGCGAAATACACCGATCCCGGCGTGGTCGCGGTCCTGCAACGCTTCCGGGAACTGGCCGAGCAGGGCCTGTTCTCCGATTCGGGAAGCAAGATCGAACCCGAGGCGCAGCTGAAATCCGGGAAGACCGCCATGGCCCCGGCCGGTACCTACCTGAACTCGAAGTTCCTGCTCTCCGGTCAGCGGATTGGGGTGGACTACGATTTTTTCCCGATCCCGAACGTCAATCCGAAGCTGCCCAAGATCTCGGTGCTCTACGAAACCGGGGCACTGTGCGCGCCGTCGGGATCGGACCGGCTCGCCGAAGCCGAGAAGTTCATGTCCTGGTGGCTCGGCGAGACCGCGCAGCGGCCGTGGTCGACCATCCGAGACGAGGTCTCCACCAATCCCAAGGTGACTACCGAGGCGCCGAGCCTCAACGCGGTCGCGAACGCGGCCAACAACGGTGAGTACCGCCTGCTCAACCGGTACTACGACATCACCCCGGAACCGATCCTCACTCCGGCGGTCGACGCGTTCGGGGCGGTCATGGTGCATCCCGACCAGTACCGCGCGCAGCTGGACATCGTGCAACAGGCAGCGGACGACTACTGGAAAACCGAGGCGGAGAAACACGAAACCGACTGAGCACAGTCGCGAGAAAGTGGCAATGATGCAACTTGACTATGGTCGCGCACGCCCGCGCGGGGCCCACCGTGGCTCCGCCGTGCAGCGCTCGACCCGGTGGTGGGCACCGGGTTTCGTGGCGCCTTCGGTGCTTCTGGTCGCGGTGCTGTTGTACCTGCCGTTCCTGTGGTCGGTGATCACCAGCTTCACCGACAGCGACGGTTCGCAGTCCGACTGGGTCGGGCTCGCCAACTACGGGCGGCTGTTCAGCGATCCCGCACTGCTGACCGCGATCCGCAATACGCTGTTCTGGGTGATCGGCACCGTGGTGCTCCCGGTCGGGCTCGGCCTGCTGATCGCGATGCTGACCTACAACATCAAGGGCGGCCAGTACTTCCGCCTCCCGTTCCTGCTTCCCTACGCGCTCTCCGGCACCGGAACGGCGGTGGTGTGGGGATTCGTGCTGATGAACGGCGGCGCGGCGAGCAGCTTCCTCGAGGCACTGCACGCTCCCGGCGCCGATTCGCTGTGGCTGCAGTCCAGCCCGCTGAACACGATCGTGCTCATTCTGGCCAGCACCTGGCAGATGATCGGGGTGAACGTGCTGATCTTCGTGGTCGGTCTGCAGGCGATCCCCACCGAACCGCTCGAAGCGGCCACGTTGGACGGTGCGAACGCCTGGCAGCGGTTCCGGCTGGTGATCTGGCCGCTGCTGCGCCCGCTGACCGCCGTCGCGATCGGGCTCGCGCTCGTGGCCGGGCTCAAGACCTTCGACATCGTGTGGATCGTGACCCAGGGCGGACCGGGGCGCACCTCGGAAACGCTTGCGGTGACGATGTACCGGGATTCCTTCGTCGCAGGGGACTACGGCTACGGGTCCGCGGTCGCGGTCCTGCTCACCCTGGTCACCGGGATCGCCTCGGTGCTGTATCTGCGCCAGCAGCTGAGCCCCAAGCGCGGGTTCGATGTGGACGGAGGCGGCAAATGAAGGCCGTGAAATCACTGCGCTATGTCGTGCTCGCGGTGCTCTCCGCGATCTGGCTCGCCCCGGTGTACCTGCTCATCGTGAACGCCATCCGGCCGGTCGAGGAGTACGACGGGACCGAGAACTGGACCCCGCCGCACGGTTTCGGCCTGTTCACCAACATCGCGCAGGCCTGGGAGCGCGCCGATCTCGGGCCGAGTATCGGCAGCACCGTGCTCTACAGCGTGCTCGGTCCGTTGATCGCGGTCGTGCTCGGCGCGATGGCCGGGTTCGCCATCACGGTACTGCGGCTGCGGCACGGATTCGCCTGGTTCATCGTGGTGTTCGGCGGGACCGTGCTCCCGATGCAGATGCTGCTCGTCCCGCTGTTCCTCGGCTATGCGGGCGGCGGCATCTACGACAGCCAGGTCGGGCTCGTGCTGATCTACACCACGATCAGCGTTCCGCTGGCCGCGCTGATGATGCGGAACTTCTTCTCGGGCATCTCCTATTCGCTGTTCGAGGCGGCCATCATGGACGGTGCCTCGATTCCGCGGGTGTTCGGGCAGATCTATCTGCCCATGGCGCGGCCCGCGCTGATCGCGGTGTTCATCCTGCAGTTCACCTTCACCTGGAACGACCTGCTGCTCGGGCTTTCGCTGTCCCGCAGCGACAACGTGCGCCCGGTGATGACCTCGCTTTCCTCGCTGCAGAGCGCCTACGCCGGGGCGACCGTGCCCGTGGTGCTCGCCGGCGCGCTGATCGTCTCGCTGCCGACCGTGCTGGTTTTCCTGCTCACCCAGCGATTCTTCACCAGGGGACTGACGCTGTCCCAGATCTAGCTTTCGGACGCAACTACGAGGGAGACCATGAAGATCGTCGATGTCCGTGCGACCACTGTCGCCGTTCCGCTCGAGGCACCGCTGCGGCACAGCAACGGTGCGCACTGGGGCCGGTTCATCCGCACCATCGTGGAGATCGAGGCCGACAACGGGCTCATCGGTCTCGGCGAGATGGGCGGGGGTGGGGAGAGCGCGCAACTGGCCTTCGCCGGGCTCGAACCCTATCTGCTCGGCCACGATCCGGCCCAGCTCGAGGCACTGCGGTTCATGCTCGCGAACCCGACCGCTAGCCTGTACAACAACCGCACCCAGCTGCTCGCCGCGGTCGAGTTCGCCTGCCTCGATCTGCTCGGCCAGCAACTCGGCGTCCCGGTGCACGCCCTGCTCGGCGGGGCGTTGCGCGCGGAGGTCGAGTTCGCGAGTTACCTGTTCTTCCGCTACGCCGATCCGCGCACCCGGAACGGGGAGGTGCGCACCCCGGAACAGCTCGTGGAACACGCGCGGGCACTCAAATCCGAACACGGCTTCGGCACCCACAAACTCAAGGGCGGGGTGTTCCCGCCGGGCTACGAACTCGACTGTTACCGGGCGCTCGGCGAAGAATTCCCCGGCGATCTGCTGCGCTACGACCCGAACGGCGCGCTCTCGGTCGCCGAGGCGGTGCGGTTCGGCACGGCGACCGCGGACCTGAACAACGAATACCTCGAAGACCCGAGCTGGGGCCTGCACGGGATGCGCCAGGTCCGGGAGAAACTGACCGTGCCACTGGCCACGAACACCGTCGTGGTGAACTTCGAACAGCTCGCCGCGAACGTGCGCGACCCGGCGGTGGACGTGGTGCTGCTGGACACCACCTTCTGGGGCGGGATCCGGCCGTGTGTCAAGGCGGCCGGGGTGTGCGAGACCTTCCAGCTCGGCGTCGCCGTGCACTCCTCAGGGGAGCTCGGTATCCAGCTGGCCACCATGCTGCACCTCGGCGCGGTGGTGCCCAACCTCGCCTTCGCCGCCGACGCGCACTACCACCACCTGCGCGAGGACATCATCGAGGGCGGGAAATTCCGTTACCGGAACGGGAAGATCGCGGTGCCGGACGAACCCGGACTCGGGGTGCGCCTCGATCGGGAGAAGCTCGCCGAATACGCCGAGTTCTACGAGCGCACCGGAAACTACCCGTACGACCGGGATCCGGGGCGGCCCGGCTGGTACCCCTTGCTGCCCAACGACCGCTGGGCCGATCCGGAGGACGCCACCTGCCCGGAGGTGTACTGAGCCGCGTGAGAAAGAATACGACCGGCACATAGTGGGAAAAGCAACCAAGCGTGTATGGAAGATCACCGCGGGTCAATGCGGTGCAGCGGTGTCCACAGTGGACGTCGAGCACTGAACCACGGCCGGAACTCCGCGCTGATCAGCGCAATCACCGTGGCCCGGTGCTCCGCTCTCGCCCGCACGCGGGTGGTTATTCTAGCCGCCCCGAATCGGTACCCGGCCGGTGGTGTGTTTGGTTCCTGTTTGTTCGCCGCTAGCATCCCATTTCGGAAATCAGGCGGAAAACGAGGAGGAAAACGTGGGTATGCCGCGTTTGGTGGCGATAGCGGCAGTCGCGGTGTGCGTACTCGGATCGGTGCCGCTGGCGTCGGCGGCGACACAAGAGGCACCGCGGCAGGCGAAACCGGCAGCTCCGAGCAAGCAGCACTCTGCCGGAGCGGACAAGAGTTTCGCGGTCTACGTCGGCAAGAATCTGACCGAGAACAAGCACACCTTCCTCGGTGGTTTCGGGCACGAGCCGTCGAGTCACTGGGTGGATATCGTTCCGCACCGCAAACATCCCCCGGGATCCACGATCCAGGTCGGCGCCACCGACAAGGCGGACATGCCGGGCAAGCTCACCCGCATCCCGCAGGCACCGGAGACGGCGCGCTACATAAGCTCCGACTACTCCGAATTCGTCGGCTTCCCGGCCCCGCTCACCAACGGTGGACTCAACGAATACGGGGTTGCCGCGCGGGATGTGTGGTCCGATTCGCGCACCGAACTCGTCGATCAGACCCCGAAGGATCAGACCGGGCCGAATTACAGCGATCTGTCCAGGATCGCGATGGAACGTGCGCACAGTGCCCGTGAGGCGGCACGGATCGTCGGCTCGCAGATCGACAAGTACGGCTACACCACCTATGGCGGGAATTCGCATCTGTTCGCCGATGCCAACGAGGGGTGGGTGCTCATCGAATTCTCCGGCGGAAAAGGGCTCTGGGCGGCGCAACGCCTCGGCCCGGACGATGTGCGGGTCTCCTATCCGGGTTATATCGACCATTTCCCGGCCGACTGGCAGCACGATCCGAACTTCATGGCCTCGCCGAACCTGATCTCCTACGCTCAGGAACGCGGCTGGTGGCAGCCGGGAACGGACTTCGACCCGCAGAAGGTGTACGGCACGCCGTTCCCCGGAAAGCCCGTCGCGGTCGGCAAACCGGCCGACCCCGAGGATCCCTCGCCGTACCGGAACCCGCCGTCCCTGGAGGCCGAGTTCCGCGAGCTCAAACCGGTGCGCCTGCAGGACGTCATGCGGATCGTGCGTGACCCGCGCTGGTCGGACGACCGCTCCGGATACGGCCAGGTCGCCGAACTCGACAACTCGGTGTCGAACAGGGCCGTGCCCGGCAAGGATCTCTCGAAACTGTGGCTGGCGACGACCGCCGCGGTCACCGCACCCTATATCCCCATCTACCTCGGCACCCAGTCGATTCCGCCGGAGTACCGCCAGCACCGGTACCTGACCCACGGCGCCTCGGAGGAATACCTGGACCCGCAGTTCGCCGAGCAGGAGGCCACCGAATCGGCGACCCAGACCTACAAGCGGCTGATGTACGCGACCTGCGCGCGGCCGAAGCGCTACCTGGACGAGGTCACCAAGGCCCTCGAAGGGTACGAGGCCCAGATCCTGCGCGATCAGGGCGATGTCGAACAGCAGGCGCGCGAACAGTTCTCCTCCGGGGACGCGGCAGGCGCCCGGGCCACGCTCACCGAGGCGAGTACCGGCTGGGCCGAGAACGGCCTCGAGCTCGGGGATTACCTGCTGGACAAGGAACTCGCCGGGGACAAGGCCGAGGGCGGGATCCACAAGCCGAAGGTCACCGTTCCCGAGGGGGAGACGATGAACCCGGAGAGCAGCGATATGTCCCTGCGCAGCGAGGAAACCGCGCGCGACCGGATGAACTGCGACCTCGGTGGCGGCTGGGCGGACGGCGGCACACTGGCCAGGAAGGGACACTACGGTGATCCCGCGGATGTCCCGGACTACCGGGGCTCCGAGGGGAACTGGTGGCCGTACGCGCTCACCGGCGCCGGCGGACTGCTCATCGGCGGGATCGCGGTCTGGCTGGTCAGGCGCCGGGTGAGCCGATCTTGACCGGCTCCCGGTCCGCTGCGAAGAATGAGCCGGACGACAGCGTGTGAGGAGTAGATGTGACAGACAGTGTGCGGACCGAATTCGGTGAGGGCATCGCCCTGATCACGATCGACCGTCCAGAGGCGAAGAACGCGGTGAACGCCGAGGTCGCCGAGGGGGTCGCCGCGGCGATCGACGAGTTCGAGTCGCGCACCGACCTGGTGATCGCGATCCTGACCGGTGCGGGCGGGACCTTCTGCGCCGGGATGGACCTCAAGGCGTTCACCAGGGGCGAGTCCCCGGCGGTGGAGAGCCGCGGGTTCGGCGGGCTGACCTCGAAGCCGCCGGAGAAACCGCTCATCGCGGCGGTGGAGGGCTGGGCGCTCGCGGGTGGCTGTGAGCTCGCTCTTGCCGCCGATCTCGTGGTCGCCGCGCGGGACGCCAAGTTCGGCCTTCCCGAGGTCAAGCGCGGACTGATCGCGGCGGCCGGCGGACTGCTGCGGCTGCCCAAGGCGCTGCCCTATCAGCTCGCCATGGAGGTGGCGCTGACCGGTGATCCGATCACCGCGGAGGCCGCGCACGCGCACGGGATCGTGAACCGGCTCACCGATCCGGGCGGCGCGCTGGACGGGGCCCGCGAGCTCGCCGGGCGGATCGCCCGCAACGGGCCGCTCGCGGTGCGCGCGACCAAACGGCTCGTCTCCGGCACCATCCGGTGGACCGACGAGGAGGCGTTCGCCGGCCAGGGCGAGATCATCGGCCCGGTGCTCGCCTCGGCGGACGCCATGGAAGGTGCCAAGGCGTTCGCCGAGAAGCGCGAACCGGTCTGGCGCGGGGAATAGTGCTCAGAGCACCTGGCAGCGCAGTTCCGCCCCGGTGACCCGGATGGTGCCCGTGCTGGTCTCGGTCGCGGTCCAGAAATGCTGTTCGTTCCCGGGATGCGGGGCATACCGGGGGAACGCGGAACCGGCCAGGGTGACCCGCAGACGGTGCCCGGCCCGCATCCGGTACCCGGTCTCGCCGAGGTCCACCCGTGCCCGCGCCGGCCAGGGCGCGGTGGCCTGCGCCGCCCCGTCCAGGATCCGGAAGGCGCGCCCGTCCGGGTACACATCGGTGAGCGTGACCATCAGATGGGTGCTCGGGCCGCTCGCGGAGACCTCGGCCCGCAGTTCCACCGGGCCTGCCAGGTCCAGTGGCGCGTCGAACGGTTCGGTGGTGCAGGAGCGCACATCCGCGCGCTCGTGCACCGCACTCTCCTCGGGCGGCTCCACGAGCGGGACATAGGGATCCACGAGGCTGGGCACCGGATCGGCCGGATCGTGCACCCACTCCAGCCCGGTTCCCGGCCGGTCGCTCAGCGCGCCGGAGGCGTCGGGGAACCAGGAGCGGGGCGCGCTCTCCGGTGGCGGCCAGGTCCCGGCGGTGCGCAGCCCCTCCCCGGACCGGGCCAGCCGCCAGCGCACCGGCGGATGCGGGTACTCGCCGAGGCCACGCAGGTGGTGGTCGAAGAACTCGAGCAGCGGGGCGAGGTAGCCGTCGATTCCGGGGTCCGACCACGGCTCGTCCGGTTCACGCAACGCCGTCCAGCCGTGGTCCACCGCGTCGAGCAGCAGGTACTGCGGGGCCGTGCCCGCCGAACGGGCCGCGCGCCACGTGGCCAGGTGCCCGCGCTGCAGGAAGTCGAAATGCCCGCCGAGATGCAGTGCGGGGATGTCACCGCGCACCGGGTACGCGGCCCCGGTGCGGCCGCCGTGCGTCCACTCCTCGAGCAGTGGGTTGCCGAAGCCCAGCGCCTCGGGCAGCAGCTTGGACAGCGGGCGCACCGACCAGTCCAGCGCCCCGGTGTACTCGTAGAGCTCGCGGTCACTCCAGGTCTCCAGTGCCCACACCGCGGCGAGTTCGAGCGGGAACACCCCCTGTCTGTCGAGCACCGCGTCGAGATCCGCGCTGGACACGCGCGGGGCGATCGCCCGCAGCGCCGGGTGACCGCTCGAAGCCGCCGCCCATTGGGTGAACCCGTAGTAGGAGTTGCCGAACATGCCGACCGTGCCATCGCACCAGCTCTGCCCGGTGATCCAGTCGATCGTGGCGTACCCGTCGGCGGCCTCGGCGCGGAACGGCGGCAGTTCACCCTCGGACCGGACCTTGCCGCGTACATCCTGGGCGACCACGGCATACCCGTGTTCGGTGAACCACCGGGCGAGGTCCGGGATGCGGCACTCCGGTGCCGCTTTGTCGTAGGGGATCCTGGTCAGCAGCACCGGCCAGCGCGATCCCCGCGCCGGCAGATACACGTCGGTGGCCAGTCGTACCCCGTCGCTCATCGGCACCCGGTGCTCCCGCGCCTGTGCGGGGACCGGGGCGGGAACCCTGCGTTTCGCCCTCATCGTGATCGAGCTTAGGCCGCCCGCGATGCGGGACGCGGTCAGGATCCCGCTCGTGGACGCGGTACCAGCGATCCGACCGGCGGACCGATCGATGATTTCCGGACGAGCCGTTGTGCGTCGGCCGCGGCCCGGAGCAGCTTCGCGGTCATCGCCTTCTCGTCGAACCGCTCGATGTCCCCGCCGAGCCCGAGCGCGGCGATGATGCGGCCGTCCCTGCCGAACAACGGGACCGCGAGCGCGATCGTGTCGGGCACGTACTCGTTGCGGCACTTGGCGAGTCCGCGCCTGCGCACGACGGCGAGCTCGGCTTCCAGGGCGACCGGTGCGGTGATCGTCTGCGGGGTGCAGGCCATCATCGGCGCGTGCCGGATGAACCGTTTCGCGAGCAGCGGATCGTGCGCGAGCAATGCTTTTCCCGCAGCCGTGCAGTGCATGAACGCCCGTTCCTCGGTCTGCGCGACGACCGCGAGCTGGTGCTGATCGAAGAATGTGTCGAGGTAGTGCACCAGCAAACCATGTGCGACACCGAGACTCACCAATTCCCGGGTCGCCGTATAGAGTTCGAGCAGAACCGGTTTTATCAAGCGTCGCAACAGCAAGTCATTCGAATGATTCTCCGTGAGCCGCGACCAGTCGATGGTGTAGTAATCACCCATCCGCTTGACTGTCGCACAGGCGATGAGTTCGCGCAGTAACCGGTGTGCCGTGCTCTTCGCGAGTCCGGTGGATTGCGCGATTTCCGTGAGAGTGAGCGCCCGGTGCGAGGCATCGAGCAGCTCGAGCAGACCGATCGTGCGCGCGATCGCGTTTCGTGGCGGAGGATCGGTGATTACGGGCATGATTTCACCATGTCGGCACCGTCCGGGAGAATCAGCGCTACTGAGGCGCGTCCGGGATGTAGAGAAGGATTTATTCCCGTCCCCTTCGACGGGTCCTCATAGAGCCGATCAAGCATATCCACGGTGCTTCGGATAATGTCAACAGCGCAGAAGTAGAACAATAGTTTCAATGGGTTTCGCGTTCCGTGGCACGGAACATCCCGTTCGAATTAACTCCGAGAATTCACTGGATCGGCGGTTCACGAATCCGTTCTGCCGTGTTTCCCGGAAATTTCGCGCACTCATGATAGCGAGATTTGCATAGCGACACGAGCATGCAATCGGGTGGGCCCGGACCCGTGTGCACGCTCGGTGCCGGGTTCACCCCCGGAGTGGTCCGGTGAACACGATGCGATTGCCGTCCGGATCGGTCAACGGCATGATCCGCACGGTCGTGGCGTCGAGCGGGCCCTCGTGCTCGATCCCGGCCCGGTCGAGCTGGGTGGCGCGCGCGTCCAGATCCGACTCGTCGAGCACCATCGCGGAGCGGCCCGCCCGTTCGGGTTCGGCCCACACCTGCACGCCGAGACTCTCGCCGAGATGCCATTCCAGTAGCCCGTCCATCGGGCGGGCGTCCGGGCCGCGCCCGAACAGGGTCGTGTACCACCGCTGCGCGCGGTCCAGCTCGGTCACGGTCAGATTCGCCAATATCCGGATGATCGCCATGGTCTTCGTCCTTCCGTTCGTGGATGTCGTATGGAGAGACCGGCCGGAGGCGGCGAACTCATCGCTGGTCGAGCAGATCCGTCCGCGCGGTCATCACGGCGAGGTAGCCCAGCAGGGCGGCGCGCGCCTCGGTCGCGCTCAGTGATCGGTTCCCGCTGATCAGATGCAGACCGTAGCCGTCCTCGAGGGCCACCGTGTTGCGGGCGATCTCCTCGAGCGGGCGGGCCAGGGTGAACTCGCCGAGCCCGGCGCCGAGCTCGAGCACCGAACGGTAGAGCGCGACCTCCCGGTCGAACAGGCTGGACATCAGTGCGGCATGGCCGGCGCTGCGGTCGGCGAGCGAGTGCATCTCGTAGAGCAGCCGCGCGACCGCGTCCTCGGCGCCGGCGGGCAGCCCGGACCGTACCGCGGCGCGCAACTTGGCCCCCGGTTCCTGTTCCGCGCCGATGCGCTCGACCCTGGCCCGGTAGAAGTCCGCGACCGCGCCGCTGTGCACCTCGAGCATCAGCTCGGCGATCTCCGGGTAGTAGTAGAGCACCGAACCGGGGGACAGCCCGGCGTGTGCGGCGATGTCTCGTACCCGCACTTCGGCGAGTCCCCGTTCGCGGACCGCGCGCCCGGCGGCCTCGATGATCAGCGAGCGTCGCTCGCCCTGACGTTTGGGTCGTGGCATGGCTTCATTCTTCAAATCGATGCACGGCTTCGGGAACGGCGATAGCCGTATCTCCCGACATCCATTGACACGGTACCGCTCGATACTTTGAATTGTAGTGCAAAGAATGAGCCCTCGCGAGGACAGCGGTGTTCCGCTCGAAGGGAAGTGCCAGGCGATGAACGAGGCGGAGCTGATCTTCCGCAACGGCACGGTGCGCACCGTGGACGGTGCGCCCTCCGATGCGCTCGCGGTCGGCGGCGGTCGCATCCTGGCGATCGGCGATGCGGATGTGCGCCCGCTGCTCGGCCCGCGTACCGAGGTCGTGGACCTGGGCAGTGGTGCGCTGCTTCCCGGGTTCCAGGACGCGCACGCGCATCCGGTGCTCGGCGGGCTGCACCGGATGGAGTGCGACCTGAGCGCCTGGCACTCCCGGCGGGACTATCTGCGCGAGATCCACGCCTACGCGGCCAGCCATCCGGAACTGGAGTGGATCACCGGGAGCGGCTGGTACGGCGATGTGTTCGAGGGCGGTTTCCCGGACCGGGAAACGCTGGACCGGGTGGTCGGTTCCCGGCCCGCGGTGCTGCGCAGCCACGACGCGCACGGGGTCTGGGCGAATTCGGCCGCCCTGCACCGGGCCGGGATCACCGCGGCGAGCCCGGATCCCGAAGGCGGCCGGATCCTGCGCGATACCGAGGGCGAACCGACCGGGATGCTCGTGGAGTCCGCGGCCGAACTGGTCACCCGGCTGCTGCCGGAGCCGGGGGAGCAGACCCTGCGCAAGGCGATCCGGAACGCGCAGCGATACCTGCACGGGTTGGGGATCACCGCCTGGCAGGACGCGGCGGTGGGCAGCGCGCTCGGGCTGCCGGACATCGGGCCCGCCTACGCCGCGCTCGCCGCGAACGGGGAACTGACCGCGAAGGTGACCGGGGCGCTGTGGTGGGACCGGGAACGCGGCCTCGAGCAGGTCCCCGAACTCGTGGAACGGCGCAGGCGGCTGGCCGGGCCGGGGTTCACCCCGAGCGCGGTCAAGATCATGCAGGACGGGGTGTGCGAGAACCTGACCGCCGCGGTGCTCGAGGACTACCACGGCGTTCCCGGTGAGCGGGGAATGAGCTTCCTCGATCCGGAGCGGCTCGCCGCGCTGGTGGACGCGCTGACCGGGGCCGGCTTCGATCTGCATTTCCACGCGGTCGGCGACCGGGCCGTGCGCGAATGCTTGGACGCGGTGCAGAAAGCCGGGCGGGACGGGGATTTCCGGCACCAGATCGCGCACATCGACCTGATCGCCGAGCGCGAGGTGGCCCGGATGCGTGAGCTCGGGGTGCTCGCGAACCTGCAGCCGCTGTGGGCGCGCCAGGATCCGGTGCTGGTGGAGACCAAGCTGCCCTATCTCACCGAAAGCCAGCGCGCCCGGCATTTCGCGTTCGGTGCGCTGGAGCGGGCCGGGGTCGGGCTGGCGATGGGCAGCGACTGGCCGGTCTCGGATCCCGCCCCGCTGTGGGGAATCCACGTCGCGGTCAACCGGACGGCACCGCCCGGTGACCCGCACGCCGCCGATCCGCGCTCGCGCACCGCTCCGCTGCTGGCGGGGGAGGCGATCCCGGCGGAACGGGCCGTCTCCGCCTATACGGCCGGATCCGCGCGGGCGAACCGGCTCGGCGACCGGACCGGGCGGCTCGCCCCCGGGCTCGCCGCCGACCTCGTGGTGCTGGACGCGGACCCGGTGACCGTGGCGCCGGAGGAGATCGGCGCGATCGGGGTCGGGATGACCTTCGCCGACGGCCGGCTCGTGCACGAGCGCGGCTGAATACTTTGAACGAGAACGCAAAGAACAAGGAGTGCTCGTGACCGGACAGACCCTGCAACACTGGACCGCGCTCGCCGCCCGGATCCGGTTTCCCGAGGCCGCGTTCATCGGCGGCGAACCGGTCAGCGCACCGGTTACCTTCGCCTCGGTGAACCCGGCGACCGGGAAGGTGCTCGCCGAGGTCAGCGCCTGCGGTACCGCGGAGGCGGACCGCGCGGTCGCGGCGGCGCGCGCCGCCTTCACCGATGGCCGCTGGTCGAAGCGCCCTGGCGAGCGCAAACAAGCCCTGCTGCGGCTGGCCGAGCTCATCGAACGGGACGCAGGAGAACTGGCCCTGCTCGACTCGCTGGACATGGGCAAACCGGTGCGCGAGGCGGCCGCGGTGGACATTCCCGGCTCGGCGGCGATCCTGCGCTGGTATGCCGAGGCCATCGACAAGTGCTACGGGCAGGCCGTGCCGACCGAGCCGGGCAATCACGCCTGGGTCGAGGCACTGCCCCTCGGGGTGGTCGCGGCCGTGGTGCCATGGAACTACCCGCTGGAGATGGCCATCTGGAAACTCGGACCGGCACTCGCCGCGGGCAACACCGTGGTGCTCAAACCCGCGGAGCAGTCCCCGTTCTCCGCGCTGCGCCTCGCCGAACTCGCCGTGGAGGCCGGAGTGCCGGACGGAGTGCTGAACGTGCTGCCCGGGCTCGGGGAACAGGCGGGAAGGGCGCTCGGCGTGCATCCGGATGTGGACTGTGTGACCTTCACCGGTTCCACCGAGGTCGGCAAGCTGTTCCTGGGTTATGCCGCGGAATCCAACGCCAAGCAGGTGTGGCTGGAGATGGGCGGCAAGAGCCCGAACCTGGTGTTCGCCGACGCGGATCTGGAGGCGGCCGCGGCCAAGGCCTGCTTCGGCGCCTTTTACAACGCGGGCCAGGTGTGCTCGGCGAACACTCGGCTGCTGGTGCAGCGCTCGGCGCAGGAGGAACTGCTGGACCGGCTGAGCGCGCACCTGGACGAGTACCGCCCCGGTGATCCGCTCGACCCGGCCTGCGGGATCGGCGCGCTGGTCTCGGCCGAACACGCCGAACGGGTACGCGGCTACGTCGAGCTCGGCAAGCGGGAAGCGCGCCTGGTCGCCGGCGGGAACGCGCGGGACAACTTCGTGGCGCCGACCGTGTTCGCCGGGGCACACAACGACATGCGGATCGCCCGCGAGGAGATATTCGGTCCGGTGCTCACCGTGATCCCGTTCGACACTGAGGAGGAAGCGCTCGCCATCGCCGCGGACAGCCGGTACGCGCTCGCCGCCTCGGTGTGGACCACCGATCTCGCCCGCGCGCACCGGGTGGCCGACGCCCTGCGGGTGGGCACCGTCTCGGTCAACACCGTGGATGTGCTCACCGTGCAGACCCCGTTCGGCGGATTCGGCGAGTCCGGATTCGGCAGGGACCTCTCGCTGCACGCGCTGGCCAAATTCACCGGGCAGCGCACGACCTGGATCAGTTACTGAAGAACACCTCAGGAAAGGCAGAAGAACATGACGACCGATCTCGCCGCGCGCGACCGCGCGAACATCATCCATCCGTATCTCCCCGCGAGCAGCACCGAGCGGGTCGTGATGACCGAGGGCCGCGGTTCCCGGTTGTGGGACACCGAGCACCGCGAGTACATCGATGCGACCGGTGGGCTCTGGCTCGCCCAGATCGGGCACGGCCGCGCCGAACTCGCCGACGCGGCCCGGGCGCAGATGGCCAAGCTCGAATACTTCACCAGTTTCTGGGAGTTCTCCAACGAACCCGCGATCGAACTCGCCGAACGCCTCGTGTCGATCAGCCCGGCGCACCTGGAGCGGGTGTACTTCACCTCCGGTGGTTCGGAGGGCAACGAGGCCGCGATCAAGATGGCCCGCTACTACCACCACCGGCGCGGGGACACGAACCGGACCTGGATTCTCGGCCGGGACCGCGGGTACCACGGCGGTGGCATCGGCGGCAGCTCGGTGAACGGATTCTCGCTGTACCACGAGGGTTTCGGGCCGATGATGCCGGATGTCAAGCACCTGACCCCGCCGTGGCCGTACCGCACCGAACTGTTCGACGGGCAGGACTGCACCGATTTCTGTGTCGCCGAACTGGAACGCACCATCGCCGAATTGGGTGCGGAGAACATCGCCGCGATGCTCGCCGAGCCCATCATGGGAGTCGGCGGGATGATCGTGCCACCGGCCGACTACTGGCCGAGGATCGCGGAAGTGTTGCACCGTAACGGGATTCTGCTGATCTTCGACGAGGTGGTCACCGCGTACGGCAGGCTCGGCAGCTGGTTCGCCGCCGAACACTTCGGGGTGCGCCCGGACATCGTGGTCACCGCGAAGGGCATCACCAGCGGCTACCTTCCCCTCGGCGCGGTGCTCACCAGCGGGGAGGTCGGCGAGGTACTCGGCCGTGAGCACGGATTCCCGGTCGGCTACACGTACAACGGGCACCCCACCGCCTGCGCGGTCGCGCTGGCCAACCTGAACATCATCGAGCGCGAGGGATTGCTCGAGCGGGCCACCAAGATCGGTGACTTCCTCGCCGCCGAACTGCGCGGCGAGCTCGGCGAGCTGGCCCGGGTCGGTGAGGTGCGCAACCAGGGCATGATGCTGGCCGTGGAACTGGTCACCGACCGGGAGAGCAGGCAGTCGCTGCCCGGAATCCAGCAGATCGCCGACACCATCCGCGCGGACAACGGGGTGATCGTGCGCGACGCGGCGACCGCGCTCGTGCTCTCCCCGGCACTGACCCTGTCCGAGGACGAGGCCGGTGCCGTGGCACGGGCGATCGGCGAGGTGCTCGCGCGCACCGAGGCCGATGGCACCGTGCGCCCGCGCGGCACCGATCCCAGCGGCACCGATTCGACCGGGGCCCGCTGATGTCCGGCCCGCCCTCGAGCAGCGGTGAACTCGGCGCTGGCGAGTTCGTCAATACCGAGTCGCAGAACATCCGGCGTAACCTCCGCCGGTTCGACACGATCTGTTTCGCGATCGCCGCGATCATCTCGATCGACACCATCGGCCAGATCGCCACATCCGGTGCGGAAGCGTTCACCTGGACCGCCGTGCTCGTCGTGACGCTGCTGTTCCCCTACGGGCTGATCATGGCCGAACTCGGCAGCGCGTTCCCGCACGAGGGCGGGCCGTATGTCTGGCTGCGCAAGGCATTCGGCAAACTCACCGCCGGTGTCGGCACGATGTTCTACTGGATCACCAATCCGGTGTGGCTCGGCGGTTCCATCACCTTTCTCGCCGCGGCCACCTGGGAGAGCTTCCTGGTGCCCGGCAAGGCGGGCGGGGTCGGCGACTATCTGTTCAAGATCGTGTTCATCTGGGTCGCCATCCTCGGCGCGGTGGTGAGCCTGCGGTACGGCAAATGGTTCGTCACTTTCGGCGCCATCTGCAAGGTGGGCCTGGTCGCCGTGTTCGCGGTGACCGTGCTCGTCTACGCCGCGCGGAACGGGGTGCACGGGTACGCCGCGGGCGCCTTCGCCCCGACCGCCTCGGGTTTCCTCGGCGTGGCCCCGGTGCTGATGTTCGCCCTCGTCGGGTTCGAAGCGCCGAACGGGGCGGCCGAGGAGATGCACAATCCACGCCGCGATGTGCCGCGGATGGTCGCCGTCTCCGGGATCACCTCGGCACTGTGCTATCTGGTGCCGATCTTCGGGATCGTCGCGGTGCTGCCCTCGGACAAGATCAACGGTCTCGACGGGTTCATGGGCGCGATCGGCGAGGTCTTCTCCGTCTACGGCTCCGCCGCGCCCGCGATGACCGCGATCGCCGCCGCGGTGTTCGTGCTCGTGCTGCTCAACCAGGGCGTTTCCTGGATGATGGCCTCGGACCGGGTGCAGGCGGTCGCCGGGATGGACGGCGCCTTCCCGCGGTGGTTCGGCGCCTTCCACCCGAAGCTCAACACGCCGCTGCGGGTCAATCTGCTCTCCGGCGTGGTCGCCACCGCGTTCATGCTCGTGGCCACCCAGCTGCAGAGCGGTTCGGGATCGGCCGTGTTCGGCGTCGTGCTCAACGTCGCGGTGAGTACCCTGCTGATGTCCTATCTGGTCATCTTCCCGACCGTGCTCGTGTTGCGCCGCAAGGCTTCCGGGACCGAGCGGCCGTTCAAGGTCCCGTTCGGGCGCCTCGGTCTCGGCGTGTGCTTCGGGATCAGCTACCTGTGGGTGCTGCTCGGGGTGTGGCAGACCGTCGCACCGGGCGTGCTGGAAAGCGCCTTCGGGGTGCCGTACGATTTCCGGGGAACCTGGGGCATTTCCCGCGCCGAATTCGAACTGTTCACCTTCGGCACGCTGCTGGTCATCGCCCTGCTCGCGCTCGGCGGATACGCCATCGCCCGGCGCAACCGGGCATCGTCCGCGGAACCGGTGGCACGGCAGTATTCCTGAGGGCGGACCTGCCCTCAGGCCGCTCGCAGGCAGAACGGATGTCCGGCCGGGCTGGCGTAGACGCGGCTGCCGTCGCGGGTGTCCGGGCCGAGCTCACCGACGGGGCGCAGCCGGGTGGCACCGGCCGCGATCGCCGTACGGTCGGCGCTTGCGAGGTCGTCGACGGTGAAGTCGAGGTGCAGCTGCTGGGAGAGACCGTCCGGCCAGTCCGGGGCGGTGTGTCCCGGAGCCGACTGGATCACGACCACCGGGAAACCGGGGGCCTGAATGAAGTGATGGCTCGGTGTGCGGGCGACCGAGCCGCCGAGCAGGTGGTGCCAGAAGGCGCTCTCGGGCTCCAGCTCGGCGGCCTCGATGATCACGGAACTCAGTGTGATGCTCACGGGAATCTCCTGTTCTCGGGCCGGATGCCGGTCATACGGCCGGGATGATGCCGCCGTCAACGCGGAACTGTGCTCCGGTGAGCCACTTCGCGCGTCCGGAAGCGAGGAAGGCGATCAGTTCGGCGACGTCCTCGGGATCCCCTGGCCGACCCATCGGAACCTTCAGCTCATCCACGATCTGCTGGGTGATGGCCTCGGGTGGCACGCCCTGTTGCCCGGCCAGGTGCCGGAGGTGGTCGGCGGCGCCTTCGGTCACGACGAAGCCAGGCAGGACGCACACCACGCGCACCCCGTGCTCGCCCACCTCGGTGGCGAGCTCACGGCTGTAGGTGTTCAGCGCCGCCTTGGCCGCGGCGTACGAAGCCTCCGTGCGCTGCGGGAGCCTGCTGGCGATCGAGGAGACGTGCACGACGACACCACGACCCCGTTCGACCATTCCCGGCACCAAGGCCCGGTCCAGGCGCACGGCGCTGAACAGGTTCATCTCCAAGTCCGCCCGCCAGGACTCCTCCGAACGGCTCAGCGTCGGTGCCGGTGCGCTCGCCGCGCCCGCGTTGTTCACCAGGACATCCACGCCACCGACGAGGTCAATGACCGATCGGCCGAGCTCCGTCACGCCGTCCTGGGTGGCGAGGTCCGCAGGAATGAACAGGGCACCGGTGTCCGGCTCCGGCCTGCTGCGAGAGGCGGACAGCACGGTCGCGCCGGCAGCGGCGAACCGGCGGGCGGTCGCGGCGCCCAGCCCCCGGCTGCCGCCGGTGACCAGCACACGAAGTCCGTCCAGTCCTTCCTCCGTGATCGTCATGAGGTCTCCTCACCTAAAATGAATCCGACTCCGGATACGATACACAACCTGAGTCGGACTCACCTTATGGAGGTTCCGTTGTCCTCAGCACGTCCGCTGCGCGCCGATGCGCGCCGCAACCGCGAGGCACTGCTGGCGGCGGCGCGGGAAGCGTTCCTCAGCGGCGACACCGACTCGCATGTGGAGGAGATCGCCCGCAGCGCGGGGGTTGCCGTCGGGACGCTCTACCGTCACTTCGAGACACGCGAAGCCCTCATCGAAGAGGTCTATCGCAAGGAAGTCGACGAACTGTGCGCCGCACCCGCCGAACTCCTGGAGCGGCATGCCCCGGAGGAGGCTCTGCGGCGCTTTTTGCTGCTGCTCGTGGAACACGCCGCCGTCGGCAAAGGAATGTCGGTCGCGCTGGAGAGCATCATGGCCACGGCCTCGCCGGTCTTCGAGACCGCTCGCACGCAGATGGCGAATGCCCTGACGCAACTGCTCGATGCCGGTGTCGCGGCCGGTGTCGTCCGGGACGGCATCACCGGTCCTACGCTGCTGCGTGCCCTGGGCGGTATCTGCGGAATGCGCGCCACCGAAGGCTGGCAGGGCGAGGCCCGGCAGATCACCGCCCTGCTCTTCGACGGCCTGCGCTACGGTACGGCAAGCTAAGGGCATGCAGGAGACTCCAGAAGACCTGGACTGGTTGCAGTGCTTGCTGGACGACTCGTACGCCGCGGCTGGCCCGCACCTCCGGTCGATCGTCGGCCAGGAACGCCGCCTCGATGCCGCGGGCGTGGTCGCCGAGCTGGGGGCCATGCGGGTGATGGTGCTGGCCACCACCACGGCCAGGGGCGAACCCCGGGCCGGTCCGGTCGACGGCTTGTTCCATCGGGGCCGGTTCCACTTCGGGTCGGGCGCCGATTCCGTGCGGTTCCGGCACATCCGCGCCCGTCCCGCCGTCTCCGCCTCGGTCATCGAGGGGGAACGCCTGCAGATCACCGTGCACGGCAGGGCCCGGGTGCTCTCCCCGGCGGCGGATCCGGAACTGGCGGCGTTCCTCATCGGTGTGTACGGCCGCGAGGCCTGGGACACCTGGATGAGCGCGCTTCCGTGGGCGCGGATCGACCCCGAGCGGATGCTCACCTTCGTCAACGAGGCCGCGCGGGAAACATAGAACCCGAATACCGCATCGCGCGTTTCAGGACGATTTCGTGCCCCGTTTTCGTTCCTGGCCGAAATGGTAACCCGTTCCGGAATTGCCGAATCCAGTCGGCTTTCCCGGTCACTGCACACCTTGATGACCTGGTCCGACAGCTCGGATTTCCCGTCCATGGACACGTCGATCACCGATTTGTCAAATTTGCCACTGGGCCGGTTCGTGAATACCCTTGCCAAAGAAATCGGGAACGGGGTGAGCATGAATTTTCCTGGCGAGCTGCAGGCCACCTTCGTGCCGGACGAGGGCGGGTTCGCGTTCTGGGGCTCGGCCGAGCCGATCGAGGCGGTGCGCGCGCTCGGGCTGCCGGAGGGACGCGCGGCGGAGTGCGCGCTGGCCGTACCGGACGGGGACCGGGTGGGTCCGGCCCGGGTGCCGAGCCGGGTGGTGGAACTAGACGCGGCCCTGCCCGCGCTGCGGGCGCTGCCGGAAGACACGGGCCTCGCCGATTCGCTGCGGGCCTGGCGCCGGGCCGCGCGGCTACTGGAGGTCGACGCGGGTGACCCGGAATTCGCCGCGCTCGCGGCCGCGATGCCCGTCGCGGCGCATGCGGTGCTCGATGCCGAACAGGACGCGATCCGTTCCCCGGACGCGCTGCTCGCGCTGTTCCGTTCCGGCGCGGGGCTCGGGCGGGCACTGGAACGGGCCGGGATCCATGCGGAGCTGCGTCCCTATCAGCGCGCCGGTCTCGCCTGGCTGGGCGGTCTTTCCGATGGTGGCGTGCTCGCCGACGAGATGGGGCTCGGCAAGACGTTGCAGACGATCTGCCTGCTCGCCACCCGCGGGGACGGACCGCATCTGGTGGTGTGCCCGACCTCGCTGCTCGGCAACTGGCGGCGCGAACTGGAGAAGTTCAGCCCGCGCACCCCGGTCGTGGTGCATCACGGCCCGGGGCGCGGGCTTTCCGGCGAGCTCGAACCGTCCACCGTGGTGGTGACCGGTTACCCGGTGCTGCGTACCGATACGGCCGCGCTCACCGGGATCGGCTGGGGCGTGCTCGTGCTCGATGAGGCGCAGCAGATCAAGAATCCCGCCGCGCAGGCCACCCGCGCCGCGGCCCGGATCACCGCGCGGACCCGGATCGCGCTGACCGGAACCCCGGTGGAGAACCATCTCGAGGAGCTGTGGTCCATCGTGACGGTCACCAATCCCGGACTGCTCGGCAGTCGCGCCCGGTTCCGGGAGCGGTTCGCCAACCCGATCCGGCAGCGTGGTTCGGCGAGCGCGACACACCGGCTGCGCGGGCTGCTCGGCCCGCATCTGTTGCGCCGCACCAAATCCGAGGTGGCCACCGATCTGCCGGAGAAGCTGTACGCCACGGTCGCCTGCACCCTGACCGGGGAACAGGCCCGCGCCTACACCAGGGCGGTGGACCGTGCCTTCGGCGATGGGTTCGGTTCCGGTATCGAACGCCGTGGCCGAGTGCTCGCCCTGCTCACCACCCTCAAACAGATCTGCAACCATCCCGTGCAGGCCGGTGCCGAGGACGGAGAGCTGACCGGGCGTTCCGGGAAACTGGACCGGGCCACGGAAATGCTCGCCGAGATCACCGACGACGGGGAGCATGCCCTGGTGTTCACCCAGTACCGGGAAATGGGCGAGCTGCTGGCGCGCCATCTCGCCGGGCAGCTCGGCCTGGACACGGTGCCGTTCCTGCACGGCGGTCTGCCGATCGCGCAGCGGGACCGCATGGTCGAACGGTTCCAGCACGATCCGGACGCCCCGCCCGTGCTGCTGCTTTCCCTGCGGGCGGCCGGTTTCGGGCTCAACCTCAGCCGCGCCAACCACGTGCTGCACTATGACCGCTGGTGGAATCCCGCCGTGGAGGAACAGGCCAGCGATCGCGCACACCGCATCGGCCAGCGGCGCACGCTCACCGTGCACACCCTGGTCACCGCGGGCACCGTCGAGGACTACATCGCGCGTATGCACGAGAGCAAACGGGCCCTGGCCGGGGTGGTCTCCGGGGAGTCCGAGGTGTCCGCGCTCGCCGAACTCGGTGACGAGGAACTGCACCGGGTGCTCCGCCTCGACCCGGCCGGGGTGCGGTGATGGCGGGCGAATTCGGTGTGACCCCATGGGGACGCGCCTGGCTGCGCACCGTGGAATCGGCCCGTCTCACCGCGCCGGAACCCGCGCTGCCCAGGGCGCGGCGCATGGCCCGCAACGAGGAGGTGACGGGTCCGCGGGTCACACCGGGTCTGGTCGAGGCGGAGGTGCGCGGGTACCCGGTCCGGATCGAGGTGCCCCCGTTCGAGGACCGTGAGACGGTCGCGCGCCTGCGTGCCGAGCATCCCGCCGGCGCACCGGGCGAACTCGCGGACGAGCTGCACGAGTGCCTTGCCGAACAGGGCATCGGGCTCGCCGAGCTCGGTGAACAGCACTGTGGCTGCGCAGGCCGCAAACCCCGCTGCGTGCACCTGCTCGCCACGCTGTACGCGCTGACCAGGCGAATCGATGAGGAACCCCGGCTTGCCCTCACGGTGCGCGGGGTGGCACCGGCCCAGGAGAACCGCGGCTGGATCGCCCTCGCCGAGGTGCCTGCCGCCGGTTTCTACCTCGGAGACACCCTAGACTGAACAGGGTGCGCACCCGACCGACGCTGAGCTGGACCGGCGAGACCGGAGGCTGCCCGGTCACCGGGGAACTCGACGCGGTCGAGGAGGCGCTGCGTGCGGGCGGCGTACTCGCGCTGAGCGGGGCGGGGATCTCCACCGAATCGGGGATCCCGGACTACCGGGGCGAGACCGGCAGCCTGCGCAGGCACACCCCGATGACCTACGAGGAGTTCCTGCACAGCGCGTCCGGGCGCCGCCGCTACTGGGCGCGCAGTCACCTCGGCTGGCGCACGATCGCCCGCGCCCGGCCGAACGCGGGGCATCACGCGGTCGCCGGGCTGCGGGCCGCCGGGCTGCTCGGCGGGGTCATCACGCAGAACGTGGACGGGCTGCACACCAGCGCGGGCACCCCGGATGTGGTGGAACTGCACGGGAATCTCGACCGGGTGATCTGCCTGGGCTGTTCCCGGTACAGCGGAAGGGAAGCCCTGGACGGGCGGCTGCGCGCGGCGAACCCGGACTTCACCGCGACCACGAGCGAGGTGAACCCGGACGGGGATGTGGAACTGGCCGAGGAACTCGTCCGCGAATTCACCCTCGTGGACTGCGAATCCTGTGGCGGGGTGCTCAAACCGGATGTCGTGTTCTTCGGGGAGAGCGTGCCGCGCCCGCGGGTGGCGCACTGCTTCCGGCTCGTCGACCGGGCGAGCGCGGTGCTGGTGCTCGGTTCCTCGCTCGCGGTCATGTCCGGGCTGCGGTTCGTGCGGCACGCCGCCAAATCCGGCAAGCCCGTGCTGATCGTGAACAACGGCGTGACTCGGGGCGACGGACACGCCCTGCTGCGTGTGCAGCGCCCGCTCGGCACGGTGCTCACCGAACTCGGCGCCCGGCTCGCCCGTCCGTGAACGCAGCGTTGTGATGTAATCCCGTGCCGTGTCGGGAGAAATGTCCGGAGAGGTGCCGGGAGAGGTCAAGCACCGCTGGTTGATCATCGCGTGGGCGAGCATCGCGTTCGCCGTCGCGGTCTACGTGCTCGCCGTGCTCACCCCCGTGGGACAGGCCCTGGAGAACGCCGCGCTGCGCGGCGCGGACCAGGCCGCCGCGGCCGAGAGCGGGCAGGCGGACACCGCGCTGGGCAGGATCACCGTGTACTCGCTGGCCGCGGCCGTCCTCGTGGTCGCCGCGGTCGGGCTGCTGCGCAGGCGGCTCGATCTGACCGTCGTCGCGGTCGGGGTGATCGGGCTCGGCCAGGTGGTGACCCAGGCGCTCAAACGGTTCGTGCTGCCGCGCCCCGAACTGATCCCGGTCTCCGATGCCTATCAGGGCAACAGTCTGCCGAGCGGGCACACCACCATCGGGATGACCGTGCTGTTCGCCGCGCTGATCGTGCTGCCGCACCGGTGGCGCGGGGTGGCCATGTTCTTCGTGCTGAGCTGGGCGGTCGGGATCGGGGCCTACACGATCACCGCGAAATGGCATCGGCTCTCCGACACCCTCGCCGCCGACGCGCTCGCCCTGGCCATCGCCTGCTTCGCCTCGATGTGGCTGGCCCGCCGCGGCCTGGTCAGTGCCTACGAGGGACCGCGGAAAGTCCCGCGGGTGCTGATCGCGGTCTTCTTCGTGGGTGTCGCCGCGGCCTCGCTGGCGCTGGGCCTGCTCCTGTGGCTGCTGCCGATCGGGAACGAAGGATTCGCCGAGACCGTGCGCACCAACACCTGGACGGTGTATCTGGGGGCGGGTTCGCTGGCCTCGGCGGGTTCGATCCTGGCCGCCCTGGTCTTCCTGGCCAGCTGGCGCAGGCTGGCGACCGAGCGGCCGGATCCTCACAGTTCCTCGGCACCGACCAGCGCGGCCTCCTCGGGCACCGTGCGCTGATCCTTGCCCCTGCCGAGCAGCAACAGCCCGGCGATCACACAGCAGACCGCGGCGACCAGGAATGGTGCGTGCGGAAAACCGGTCCACTCCGCGATGTGGCTGACCAGGATCGCGGCCGCGGCGCCACCGAGCCAGCGGCAGAAGTTGTAACCGCCGCTCGCGACCGGGCGTGGTGCCGGGCTCACGCTCATCGCGGTCCCGGTGAACAGGGTGTTCAGCAGCCCGGACACCAGACCGGAGACGATCACCAGCACCACGACCACTGGTTTGCTCGGCACGATCAGTACCGCCATCAGCACCGCGTAGGCCAGCACCGAGAGCGCGGTCGCGTGCCGTTCACCGAGTTTGCCCGCGAGCTTCGGCGCCAGGAACACCCCGGCCACCGCGACCGCGAGACCCCAGCCGAAGAACACCAGCCCGACGTTGATGGCGGAGAATCCGAGCACGAACGGGGTCCAGGCGAGCACCGTGAAGAACGCGAAGGTGTACAGCGCCGAACCGATCGAGGTGCGCAGCAGGCCGCCGTGGCGCAGCGCGCGCAGCGGATCGGAGATCCGGATGCGTTCGGTCTGCAGGTGATTGTCCTTGGCCAGGAACACCACGCACAGCACCAGGCCGACCGCCATCAGGACCGCCGTGCCCAGGAACGGTCCACGCCAGGAGATCGAGCCGAGCAGTGCGCCGAGCAGTGGCCCGATCGCGAGCCCGACCCCGAGCGCCGCCTCGTAGAGCAGGATCGCACCCTTCTGCCCACCGCTCGCCGCGCCGACGATCACCGAGAGCGCGGTGGCGATGAAGAAGGCGTTGCCCAGCCCCCACAACCCGCGCAGCGCGATCAGCTGGCCGATGTCACCGGCCATCGCGCACACCGCGGTGGCGATCACGATCAGCGCGAGCCCGGTGACCACGGTGCGCTTGGCGCCGAACCGGGCGCTGCACGCCCCGGTCACCAGCATCGCGACCACCTGCACCCCCAGATATGAGGCGAACAGCAGGGTGACCTGGGAGGGGCTCGCGTTCAGCCCCTTGGCGATGGAGAGCAGGATCGGGTCGACGAGGCCGATCCCCATGAACGCGATCACCGCGGCGAATGCGGTGATCCAGACCTGTTTCGGTTGTCCTTTCAATGCGTCGAGCAGGCGCGGATGCGCTTCGGTGCTCATCGGCTATCAGTTTTCCTTCCCGAATCGACAGGTGCTTCCTGGTCGAGCAAGCGCTCGAATGCGGGGATCGCGGCCGCGATCGCGATCCGGTCCGATGCGCTGAGCCCGGTGAGCCGTTCGCGGATGAACTCCACCCGGGCCACCACGACCTCGTCGTAGAACCGCCGCCCGGTCTCGGTGAGCTCGACCTTGGTGGCCCTGCGGTCCGCCGGATCCGGGACCCGGCGCACGATTCCCATCCGTTCTAGGCGACCGATCACGTTCGTCATCGAGGGCAGCTGAACCCCCTCGGCCTCGGCGAGCGCGCTCATCCGCGCCGGTCCGCCCTCGACCAGGGCGCGCACGACCGAACCCTGGGTCAGGGTCAGCTGATGCTGCGGGGTCTGGCGCCGGGCGACGTAGTACAGCCGGAACACCAGCGGCCGCAGCGCCGCCGCGAGCTCGGTGATCGGATCATTCACTTAGCCAGTCTAACATTTTTTATTAGTGTAGCTAAGTAATTTAGGTCTCAGGCGTGGCAGACTCATACGCGGCGCAGGCGGAAGGAGAACGGGCATGGGCAGTACGGATGCGCGGGTCGCGGTGATCGGGCTCGGGGCGATGGGCTCGAACGCGTTGTGGCGGCTCGCCGAACGGGGCGTGGAGGCGATCGGGATCGAGCAGTTCGCCGCCGGGCACGACCGCGGCTCCTCGCACGGGGACACGCGGCTGTTCCGCACGGTGTGCCTGGAGCATCCGGGCCTGGTTCCGCTCGCGCGGCGGGCCGCCGAGCTGTGGCGCGAACTCGAGGAACGCACCGGGACCCATCTGCTCGAGCTCACCGGGGGTCTGACCATCGGGGCACCGGACTCGCCGCTGGTCACCGCGACCAGGGAAGCGGCGGAGGCGAACGGGGAACGGTTGACCGATGTCGACCTCGCCACGGAGTTCCCCCAGCACCGGCCGAACACGGCGGGGCACATCGCGCTGCGCGACGAGAACGCCGGAGTGGTGCGACCGGAACGCGGGGTGACGGCGGCCTGCCGTGCTGCGGAGCAGGCCGGTGCGCAGACCGTGTTCGGCAGGCGGGTGCGCGAGGTGACCCCGGACGAGGACGGCGTGCTGGTGCGCACTCCGGAGCAGGACTACCGGGTCGAGCAGGTGGTGCTGACCACCGGAGCCTGGTTGCGCGCCTTCGCGCCCGGGATCCCGCTCGAACCGTTCCGCACCCCGCAGACCTGGTTCGCCCCGCGCGCGGATCCCGAAGGCTTCGCGGTGGATCGGTTCCCGACCTTCATCCGCCAGTTGGACGACGGGCTCCGGATGTGGGGGCACGGCGGGATGGACGGCGGTGACCCGAAATGCGGGCCCGCGGACAACCCGGCGAATCCGCGCACCGATCCGGACGCGCTGGACCGGCGAGTGCGGGAACGGGACTGGGAGCTGATCGGCTCGCTGGTGCGGCGCGGGATCGAGGGCCTGGCCCCGGAACCGAGCAGGGTGACCATCTGCATGTACACCAAGACCCCGGACGAGCAGTTCGTGCTCGGGCGCATCGGGGACCGCGTGGTGCTCGGCGGCGGTGGCAGCGGGCACGCCTTCAAACACGCCACCGCGCTCGGCGAGGCGCTCGCGGACACGGTGACCGGGGAGCCCTCGTGCACCGATCTGTCCTTTGTGGATCCCAAGCGGTTCGGCTGAGGAGGGCGATCATGACTTTCGTACCCGAGGACGGATTCCCACTGTGCTCGATCCCGAGGGCGTACGCCACCGACCGCCCGGATCAGGTGGCCGTGCGCTGCGGGGACGAGGAACTGACCTGGTCGCAGTTGCATCGGGCGAGCAACCGGGTGGCGCACGGACTGCGCGAGCACGGGGTGGAACCGGGGCGGATCGTCTCGCTGCTGCTGCCGAACTCCTGCGCGGCGATCGTGGCGCTGTTCGCCTGCTACAAGGTGGGTGCCATCCCGCAACCGCTCTCGGCGCGGCTGGCCGAGCAGGAGCGCCGGGAGATCCTGGAGCTCGCCGATCCGGGCGCGGTCCTCGAGGGCACCGTCGCGGTCGACGGGCTCTCCGGGTATTCCGATGCGGATCTGCCCGAGGTCATCGCCCCGTCCTGGAAGGCGCCGACCTCGGGCGGTTCCACCGGACGGCCGAAGATCATCCTCGCCGGTCGCGAGGCGGTCTACCGCGGGCTCGACGCGCTGGTGTGGGGCATCGAGCCCGGGGAGCGGTTGCTGCTGCCCGCCCCGCTGCAGCACAACGCGCCGCTGTGCGTGGCGAGCTACGCCCTGTTCGGCGGCGGCACGGTGACCATGCTCGAACGGTTCGATCCGGAGGCCACCCTCGCCGCGGTGGCCCCGAACGCGATCAGCTGGCTGTACCTGGTGCCGACCATGATGCGCCGGATCGAGGCACTTTCCCGGTCCGTGCGCCACGGGTACGACCTGTCCTCGCTGCGCATGGTGTGGCATGTCGCGGCTCCGTGCCCACCGGCCACCAAACGAGCCTGGATCGACTGGCTCGGCCCGGAACGGATCTGGGAGCTCTACGCGGGCACCGAGGCGCAGGCGGGTTGCACGATCAGCGGAACCGAGTGGCTCGAGCATCCCGGTTCGGTCGGCGCCCAGACCTGGGGTGAACTGGCCCTGTTCGATCAGGACGGGGCACGGGTCACGACGCCGCGCACCCCGGGCGAGGTGTACACCAGAGTCACCCCCGGTGAGCCCGCCTCCTACCGTTACATCGGTGCCGAGGCCAAGGAACTGCAGGGCTGGGCCTCACTCGGGGACATCGGCGAATTCGACGAGGACGGGTACCTCTATCTGCACGACCGGCTCACCGACATGATCCTGGTGGGCGGGGTGAACGTGTATCCGGCCGAGGTGGAGAACGCCATCCTCGAACATCCCGGCGCCCTTTCCTGTGCGGTGATCGGCCTCCCGGACGGCGACCTCGGCAGCCGGGTGCACGCCATCGTCGAAGCGGCGGGGGTGACCGAGTCCGAACTCGCCGCGCACCTGGAACCACGGCTCTCCGCGCACAAACGGCCACGGACCTTCGAGCTGGTCACCGAGCCACTGCGGGACGACACCGGGAAGGTGCGCCGCACCGCCCTGCGCGCCGCGCGGATGTGAGCGGGCTACAGCGCCGTCTGGTATCCCTCCCGTAGTGGCCCGCCTGCCCGGTCGAGCACCTCGTTCGCGAGCGCGCGCAGTGTCACCGGATCGCCGAGTGCGGCGCTGAGCTCCTCTGCAAGGCGGGGATCGTGCTCGCGCAGCTCACGCAGCAGCCATTTCCCGGTTCCTTGCCAGTGCCGCGCCTCGAGAAGGGCCAGTTGCGCGGTCTTGGTGAGCAGCCGGGCCGAGATGAACGCGGTCTCGGCCGGGTCGGTGCTGCCGGTGAGATCGTCGAGCAGATCGGTCAGTTCGAAGCGGTGCGCCGCGAGTTCGGCCCCGGTCGCCGCGGCGGGACCTGCGGCGAGCCTGCCGCGCATCTCCTCCTGCAGGCGCGAACCCAGGTCCCGGCGGTCGGCGAGGATCACTCCCTCGGCGATCAACCGGGGAAGCCCGGGCCAGCGGCGGGCGAGGTGGTCCGCGCAGGCGGCGGACAGGGTCCGCTCGTCGTGTTCGAGCACTTCCACCGGCCAGCTCTGCCAGTGCAGCGCGTGGTGGGTCGCCCGCTCGCGGGGCGCGGTGACCACCAGCATGTCCAGATCGGAGGTCGCCGTCCTGCGCGGGGTGAGGACGCTGCCGCCCACGATCACCAGATGCGCCGCGCCGAAGCGGTGGCGCGCCAGATCACGCGCCGCCCTGACCGGATCCTGTTCCTCGTGCACCGGACCAGGATCGCACCCGCTCAGTCGGCGTAGTGGTGTTCGGGGACATCGGTGACGAACATGTGCCCGGGGGCGTGGGTGATCGCGAACGGCGGCCGGGAGGCCATGATCGCGGACTGCGGGGTGACTCCGCAGGCCCAGAACACCGGTACCTCGCCGGGCCGGATCTCCACGGGGTCGCCGAAGTCCGGGGCGGAGAGGTCCGCGATCCCGAGCGCTTCGGGGGCGCCGATGTGTACCGGGGCCCCGTGCACCGAGCGGTACCGGCCGCTGATGCGCACCGCGTCCGCGACCCGCCCGGCCGGGAGGGGCCGCATCGAGACCACCAGCGGTCCCGCGAGCCTGCCCGCCGCGCGGCAGCGCCGATCGGTGCGGTACATCGGCACGTTCGTGCCCGCACGCAAGTGCCGGATCTCGATCCCCTCGGCGAGCAGCGGGGCCTCGAAGGTGAAACTGCAGCCGATGAGGAAGGCGACGAGATCGGCCGACCAGTACTCGCGGATATCGTCCGGTTCGGCGATCAGTTCACCGGACCGCCACACCCGGTAGGCGGGCAGGTCGGTGCGCAGATCGGCGTCCTCGGCGAGCACGGTGTGCGGGCTCCCGGCATCGGTGACATCGAGAACCGGGCAGGGTTTCGGATTGCGCTGGGCGAAAAGCAGCACATCGTAGGCATACCCGGCGGGCACCACCACCAGGTTCGCCTGCGCGTACCCGGGTGCGAACCCGGCGCTCGGGCAGCGCAGCCCGGCGCGGAACCGGGCGCGCACCGCGGCCGATTCGATCTCCACGCCGGGCAAGGATAGCTGGATAGGATGCCCGGGGACAGGGATGTCACAGGCACGCTGATGACGAGGCTGATGACGAGGAGGTCACCGGTGACGGTACGGACGGTTCGCGAGGTGCGCGCGTACACGGTCCGCGGCGGCGGCGCGGACTACCACGACCAGCAGGGCGGGCACTGGATCGACGACCGGATCGCCACGCCGATGTCGAAGTACCCGGCCTATCGGGAGAGCCGCCGGTCCTTCGGGCTCAACGTGCTCGGCACCCTGGTCGTCGAGGTCGAGGCGGACGACGGGACCGTCGGATTCGGCGTGACCACCGCGGGGGAGCCGGGCGCGTTCATCGTGGAGCGCCACCTCGCCCGCTTCCTGGAGGGCGCGCCCGCGCACGAACTCGAACGCATCTGGGACCAGATGTACTCGGCGAGCCTGTTCTACGGCCGCAAAGGCCTGGTGCTCAACGCGATCAGCGCGGTCGACCTTGCGCTCTGGGACCTGCTCGGCAAACTGCGCGGGGAACCCGTGTACGCGATGCTCGGCGGGGCCGTGCGGGATCGCCAACCCTTCTACGCGACCGGCGCGCGCCCGGATCTCGCGGAGGGCATGGGGTTTCTCGGCGGGAAGATGCCGGTGCACAACGCGCCCGCCGACGGGGCGGCCGGGCTCGCCGAGACCGTGGAACAGTTCCGCGCCATGCGCGATGTGGTGGACGCGGAGTTCTGGCTGATGGCCGACTGCTGGATGGCCCTCGACGTGGACTACGCGACCCGGCTCGCCGGTGCGCTGCACGAGGTGGGGCTGCGCTGGCTGGAGGAACCGCTCATCCCCGACGACTATTGGGGTCATGCCGAGCTGCGTACCCGGATGCCCAAGGGAATGCTGCTCACCACCGGGGAACACGAGGCCACCCGCTGGGGTTTCCGGATGCTGCTGGAGATGCGCTGCTGCGACATCATCCAGCCGGATGTCGGCTGGTGCGGTGGGCTCACCGAACTGCTGAAGATCTCCGCGCTCGCCGAGAGCGCCGGGGTGCTCGTGGTGCCGCACGGTTCGAGCGTGTACTCGTACCACTTCGCGATCACCAGGCAGCACAGCCCGTTCTCCGAGTTCTTGATGATGCATCCGCAGGCGAGCGAGGTGGTGCCGATGTTCCATCCGCTGCTGCTCGGCGAACCGGTGCCGGAGAACGGAACCCTTTCCCTGGACGAGACCCCCGGATTCGGAGTAGAGCTGAATCCGGAATGCGCGTTGGAGCGGCCGTACACCCACGGCCCAGACACCCACGGATAGCGCAGCGCAGGAGGAGCAGTCGTGCGAACCGAGAACGAGGAACTGACCTACGCCCAGTATCTGCGGCTGGACCTGCTGCTGTCCGCGCAGCGCCCGCGCACCGATCCGGAACTGCATGATGAGCTGCTGTTCATCGTGCAGCACCACACATCCGAGCTGTGGTTCAAGCTGATCATCCACGAACTGCGCTGGGCGTGCGCGAAGCTGCGGTGCGATGATCTGCGTGCCGCGCTCAAGGCGATCGCGCGGGTCAAACACGTGCAGCGCCAGCTGTTCGAGCAGTGGGCCGTGCTGGAAACCCTGACCCCGGACGAATTCATCGCGTTCCGTCACGTACTCAAGCAGTCCTCGGGGTTCCAGTCGGCCCAGTACCGGGTGGTGGAGTTCATGCTGGGCAACAAGAACGCCGAACTGCTCGCCACGTTCGCCAAGACTGCGGGCGGGGAGGACCCGGATGGGCAGGCGATGCTGCGCACCGCGCTGGAGGAACCGAGCCTCTACGACGAGTTCCTGCGCTACCTGGCCCGGGCCGGCCACCCGGTTCCCGCCGAGGTGCTGGAGCGGGATGTGCGCGCCCCGCACACCGAGAACGCCGAGATCACCGCGCTGTTCGCCGGGATCTACCGCGGCCCGCATGAACACTGGCAGCTGTGGGAGACCTGCGAGGAACTGGTGGATCTGGAGGAGTCCTTCCAGCTGTGGCGGTTCCGGCACATGAAGGCGGTGGAACGGATCATCGGAAGCAACCAGGGCACCGGCGGTTCCTCGGGGGTGGAGTTCCTGCGCGCCGCGCTCGATTCCCGGTTCTTCCCGGAAATCCTGGCTGTGCGAACGGAGCTGGCGCACTCGTGATGACCCGGGAACAGGCGCTCGAGGCCGATCGCGCGGACGAACTGGGCCGGTTCCGGGAACGTTTCCTCCCGGTCGAGGACGATCGGGTGATCGCCTATCTGGACGGGAACTCGCTCGGCAGGCCACCGCGTGAAGTCTGGGAACGGTTGCGGGAACTGGTGTTCACCCAGTGGGGTACGCGGATGATCCGGTCCTGGAGCGATGGCTGGCTGGAACTGCCGCAGGTTCTCGGCGACCTGATCGCGGAATCCTGCCTCGGCGCCAGGAACGGGCAGACGATCCTCGCCGACTCCACGAGCGTGTGCCTGTACAAGGTGCTGCGCGGGGCGCTCGCGCTGCGGCCCGGGCGCACCGAGATCGTCACCGACGCCGACAACTTCCCGACCGATCGCTATCTGGTGGACGCGGTCGCCGCCGAACTCGGCCTGACCGTGCGCTGTGTCGAGCCCGAGCGGAACGGCGGAGTGACCGTGGAGCTGCTGCGCGAGGTGGTGAGCGAGCGGACCGCGCTGGTCACCCTCTCGCACGTCGCCTACCGTTCCGCCTATATCGCGGACATGGCCGGGATCAACGAATTCGTGCACGCGGCGGGTGCGTTCACCGTGTGGGACCTGTGCCACAGCGTCGGCGCGATCCCGGTCCGGCTCGAGGAGAGCGGCACCGATTTCGCCGTCGGATGCACCTACAAGTTCCTCAATTCCGGGCCGGGCGCGCCCGGCTTCCTCTACGCCCGCGCCGGGCTGCTCCAGGAGTTCACCCAGCCGATCACCGGATGGTTCGGCGCCGCGGATGTGTTCGCGATGGCGCGGGATTACCGTCCGGCGCCCGGGATCCGCCGAGCGCTGTCCGGGACCCCCGCGGTGCTCGCGCTCGCCGGGGTCGCCGCAGGGGCCGGGCTCACCGCGGAAGCGGGCATCGAAGCGATCAGGGCGAAATCGCTGGCGCTGACCGGGATGATCCTGGACGCTCAGCGGGAATGGTTGCGGCCCTTGGGTTTCCGGCTCGTCACCCCGGAGACGGACGCACTGCGCGGCGGGCACGTGACCCTGGAGCACGAGCGCGGGTCCGAGCTCGCGCAACGGTTCATCGAGCACGGGGTGATCGTGGATTTCCGGCATCCTGACGGAATCCGGCTCGGCCCCGCGCCGCTTTCCACCGGATTCGCCGAACTGTGGGACGGGCTGGCCCGGATCGGAGAGTTGACGTGACCAGGTTTCTCGAACTGGAGGGTTGCTTCAATTTCCGCGATCTCGGCGGCTATCGCACATCCGGCGGCGGCATCCTGGCCCAAGGGGTGCTCTACCGCTCCGATGGCCTGCACCGGCTCACCGCGCACGGGCGGGACGGGTTCGCCGCGCTCGGCATCCGGACGGTGCTCGATCTGCGGGCCGAGGACGAGACGCTGCGCAGGCCGTGGACCCCGCCGGAAAACTGGCGCGGGCGCCACCGCGTGCTGCCGCTGCGCCCGGAACCGCCGGTGTGGTCCGCGACCGAGCTCGAGCGCGCCGATCCGGCCTTCGCCGCCGAGCACTACCTCGACACCACGCGCACCGGGGCGGCCGCGCTGTGCGAGGCGTTCACCGAGCTCGCCGAACCGGAGCGGTTGCCCGCGGTGTTTCACTGCGCGGCGGGCAAGGACCGCACCGGCGTACTGGCCGCGCTGCTGCTCGCCGTTCTCGGCGTCTCCGCGGAGGTGATCGCGGCGGACTACGCGCTCAGCGAGCAGGCCACCGCCCGCTGGGTGGCCTCGCTCGCCGCGGGGAACGAGGACGACACCCCGCCCGCGTTCGCCGCGCTGCCGCCCGCCATGCTGCACGCGAAACACGAGACCATGCTCGTCTTCCTGCGCGGTATCACCGAACTCCACGGTTCGGTCACCGGATTCCTCACCGGTCTCGGTGTCCGCGAGGAAAACCTGGAACGGCTCAGGTCGGCACTGGTTCGCTGAGCCAGTTCGCGCCGAGCCGGGCCAGCTGCGCCCGCGGTTGCCCGAACAGCACCGCGGATCCGTGCGCCCGCTTGAAATAGTGGTGCGCCTCGTGCTCCGCGGTGATCGCGATCCCGCCGTGCAGCTGGATCATCTCCGCGGCGATCGCGGAGAACGCCTCGCTGCTCTGGATCCGTGCGATCGCCGCCCGCTCCGGACCGGGTTCCGCCGCGGCGGCGTAGCAGGCCGAGCGGGCCGCTTCGAGTTGCACGTGCGCGTCCGCGAGCCGGTGTTTGATCGCCTGGAAACTCCCGATCGGGCGGCCGAACTGCACCCGCTGCCCGCAATAGGCGACGGTCTGTTCGAGGCAGTGCGCCGCGGCCCCGAGCGATTCGGCGGCCAGCGCGAGGCAGGCCCGATCCCGCAGCGGTCCGAGCTCGGCGCCCAGTTCGCCGCCGATCCGGGTGGCGGGCACCCGGTCCACGGTCACCCTCGCCAGCGGCCGCCCGGGATCGAGCGTGGGCACCGCGCGCACATCCGCGCCCGCGCTGAGCTCGAACAGCCCGGTCCCGTCCCCGGTATCGGCGAGCGCGAGCAGGATGTGCGCCTCCGCGCCGTCCAGCACATAGTGCGCGGTTCCGGAAAGGCGCCCGTCCTCGACGCGTAGTGCGGGTGCCGCCCAGTCGCCCTCCACGCCGGTCCAGGCGAGCGCTGCCGTGGCCTCCCCGGAGGCGATGTCCGGCAGTAGACGGGCGCAGGCCGCCTCATCCCGGCTGGCGAGCAGGGCCTGACCGGCGAGCACCACCGAACCGAGCATCGGGCCGGGCGCGAGCACCCTGCCCAGCTCCTCGAGCACCACCTGGGTTTCGGCGATTCCCGCGCCGAAACCGCCGTATTCCTCGGGAATCTCCAGCGCGGCGACCCCGATCTCGGCGCACAGCCGCGGCCACGGATCCGGGTGACCGGCCGCGAGCAGGGCACGCACGCTCTCGGCGAGGGCACGCTGCTCGGTGGTCGGTTCGACCGCGTTGCTCGTCGAGATCATGGCGCCTCCCGTGTTCCGCTCAGCACCCGGTCCCGGTGGAAGGCATTCCCTCCCCAGGCCGCGCACAGCGCGCGGATCTTGGTCAGCCACAGGGAAAGCTCGTGCTCGCTGGTGTAGCCGATCGCGCCGTGCACCTGTAGTGCCGCCCGCCCCGCCCGGTCCGCTGCCCGCGCGCAGGCGCGTTTCGCGGCGGAGACCTCCCAGGACGACAGCGTGATCGCGGCGCCGTGCACCAGCGGGCGGGCCAGTTCGAGCCCGATGTGCGCCTCGGCCAGCTGATGTTTCACCGCCTGGAAGCTCCCGATCGGGCGGCCGAACTGGCTGCGTGCCTTGGCGTACTCGACCGCCATGCGCAGCGCACCCGTGCCGAGACCGAGCAACTGGGCGGCGCAGGCGAGCGCCCCGAGCTCGAAGGCGTGTGCCCCGGCCGCGCGCACCGCGGGCCCCTCCGCCCGCACACCTGCCTCGGGATCCACCTCGAACAGCCGCCGGGTCGGATCCACCGAGCCGAGGCTCGCGGCCGGGGTGCCGAAGCACAGTCGTTCGCCCTCCAGCACCGCGAGCACCGCGGCGAGGTCGGCGTCCAGGGCGTACGGGGTCAGCGGCAGCGAACGCACACTGGCCAGCACGGCCCCGGAAGCCAGCTCCGGCAACCACTTCGCGCAGTCGTCCACATCGGAGAGCCCGGTGAACAGTGTGGGTACGAAGGCGATGCTCTCCACGAGCGGCCCGGGCACCGCGTGTTCGCCGAGCACCCGGAACGCGGTGACCAGATCCATCGCCTCCGCGCCGAGGCCGCCGTGCTCCTCCGGGACGGCGAGCCCGGTGACCCCGAGTTCGGCCAGCCCGGACAGAATCGTGCGCCCCGGGGCGTGGTCCCCGGCCGCCCAGGCACGGGCGGCGTCCGGGACACGGGCCGCGTCGAGCAGGGCGGTGATGCTCTCGGCGAACTGTTCGCGTTCGGTTTCCAGTGTCAGTTTCATCGGTCACCCCGTGGCAGGCCGAGAATGCGTTCGGCGATCAGATCACGCTGGATTTCGTTGGTGCCCGCGTAGATCGGCCCGGCGAGGGAGAACAGGTACCCGTCCAGCCAGGGATCGCGGCACTCGGCGAACGGGCCGCGCAGTTCCAGTGCCGTCTCGTGCATCGCGATGTCCAGCTCGGACCAGAACACCTTGTTCACGCTCGATTCCGCGCCGAGCGAGCCACCGTCGGCGAGCCTGCTCGCGGTCTCGAAGGTGGAGAGCTGATAGGCGCGGGCCCCGATCACCGCATCGGCGACCGCGTCCGCGGCATCCGCCGGTTCGCCGCCCTCGCCCCAGAATTCGCGCAGCCGCCGCGCGGTCGCCAGGTAGCGGCCGGGGCTGCGCAGCGAGAGTCCGCGCTCGTTGCTGGCGGTGCTCATCGCGACCCGCCAGCCACCGCCGGGTTCGCCGAGCACATCCGCATCGGGCACGAACACCCGGTCGAAGAAGATCTCCGCGAAACCCGGTTCCCCGTCCAGCTGGGGGATCGGGCGTACCGTGACCCCCTCGGCGCGCAGGTCGAAGAGGAAATAGGTGAGACCGCGATGGCGCACCGCGTCCGGATCGGTACGGAACAGACCGAAGCCCCGGTCGGCGAACGCGGCCCGGGAACTCCAGGTCTTCTGCCCGGACAGCAGCCAGCCGCCCTCGGTCCGTTCGGCGCTGGCGCGCAGCGCGGCCAGGTCACTTCCCGCCTCCGGCTCGGACCAGGCCTGTGCCCAGATCTGGTCCCCGTTCGCCATGCCCGGCAGGATGCGCGCGCACTGCTCCTCGGTGCCGTGCGTGAACAGGGTCGGGGCGAGCAGGAAGATCCCGTTCTGGCTCACCCTGCCCGGGGCGCCTGCCGCGTAGTACTCCTCCTCGAAGATCAGCCAGTGCAGCAGCCCCGCGTCCCGGCCCCCGTACTCGCGCGGCCAGGAGACCACCGAGAGCCGCTGCTCGGCGAGCTGGTGTTCCCAGGCCCGGTGCTGCTCGAAACCCTCCACGGTGTCCATCGAGGACAGTGTGGGTGCGTTGTCCCGCAACCAATCGGCGACCTCGGTACGGAACGCGCGGGCTTCCTCGTCGAATTCCAGATCCACGCTAGGCCCCGCCTTCCCGCATGGAGCGGGCATCCTGGCCGCCGAGCGAGTCCGTGGATGTCTCCGCGTTGTGCGCGTGCGCGAGATGGTGCAGCCCGAAGGCCGCGTCCATCCCGGAGCGCATGCCCATCAGATCCTCGGCCTGGTTGACCGCTTTCTTGGCCAGCGCGAGACCGAACCTGGGCATCGTGGCGATCTGTTCGGCCGTCTCGAACACCCGCTCCTCGAGTTCGGCGCGCGGCACCACCTTGGACAGCATGCCGAGCTCATAGGCGCGGTTCGCGTCGAAGCGCTGCCCGGTGAACAGTGCCTCCTTCGCGCCCCTCGGCCCGAGCACCCAGGGGTGGGCGAAGTACTCGACCCCGGGAATTCCCATGCGCAGCACCGGATCGGCGAAGAAGGCATCCTCGCTCGCGATGATCAGATCGCACACCCAGGCCAGCATCAGCCCGCCCGCGATGCAGGCGCCCTGCACCATCGCGATGGTCGGCTTCGGCAGTTCCCGCCAGCGGCGGCACATACCCAGGTAGACCTCCATCTCCCGCGCGAAGCGATTGTCCCCGCCGCTCGCTCCGACGTGATCCCACCACTGCACCGCGCGCCGTTCGAAGCTCTGGTCCACATCCCGGCCGGGGGTGCCGATATCGTGGCCCGCCGAGAAATGCTTGCCGGAACCGGCGAGCACGATCACTCCGACCTCGTCGTCGTTCACCGCGCGGGTGAACGCGTCGTCGAGCGCGTAGGTCATCGCGGAATTCTGGGCATTGCGGTATTCGGGACGGTTCATCGTCACCACCGCGATGCGCCCGCGCCGCTCGTAGCTGACCACCTCTTCAGCCATGTTGTTATTTCTCCTCTGTGTTTTGCGGACTCGTCCCTGTGGGCCACCCACACCCGGGCAGCGCACCCGGTCGGCTCCATGACCGCGGGAAACGATCAGGATCGGTCATTACGCCTCCTTCCGCAGAACCCGTTTGAGTACCTTGCCCGCGGCGTTGCGCGGCAGCGTCGCGGTGAACTCGACCGCGCGGGGGACTTTGTAGTTCGCCAGCCGGGTGCGGCAGAACTCGATCACTTCCGGTTCGGTGAGCACGCTGCCCTCCTCGGTGACCAGATAGGCCTTGCCGACCTGACCGAGCCGTTCGTCGGGCACCCCGATCACCGCCACATCGCGCACTCCGGAAAGGCCATGCAGCTCGTGCTCGATCTCGGCGGGGTAGACGTTGAATCCGCCGCAGATGTACATGTCCTTGAGCCGGTCGGTGATCCGCACGTTCCCGTTCTCGTCGAGCACCCCGACATCCCCGGTGTGCAGCCAGCCGTCCGCATCGATCGCATTCGCCGTGGCGATCGGATCGTCCAGGTAGCCGAGCATCACATTGGGGCCGCGCAAGCAGATCTCTCCGTTCGCGGCGATACGCAGTTCGAAGTCCGCGGTGACCCGGCCCGCGCTGTGCGCCACGGTCTCGATGTCGTCCTCGGGGGAGCACAGGGTCGCCACGACCGCCTCGGTGAGCCCGTATCCGGTAAGCACATCGCGGAACCCGAGCTCGGTACGCATCCGCTCGATCAGCGGCACCGGCACGGTCGCGGCCCCGGTCACGGCCAGCCGCAGGGTGTTCCCGCTCGGCCGGCGCGGACGGTCCAGCAGCGACTGGTACACCGTCGGCGCTCCAGGCAGCACGGTGATCCCCTCGGACTCCACCAGGTCCAGGGTGCGCCCGGGCTCGAAGACCGCCTGGGGCACAAGGCAGGCGCCGTACAGCAGGCAGGCGAGGATGCCCGCCTTGTAGCCGAAGCTGTGGAAGAAGGGGTTGATCGCCAGGTAGCGATCGCCCTCGCGCAGCCCGGTGCGCGCACCCCAGGCCTGCGCGACCCCGATCGCCTGCCGGTGCGCGCTCATCGCCCCCTTGCTGCGCCCGGAAGTCCCGGAAGTGAACAGGATGTCGGAAAGATCATCGCCCGTGACGGGGATATCCACCGGCCGCGCGGGAAGCTCCCGCCATTCGCGCACACCCGGTTCGGTGGCGTCCTGCCTGTCACCAGCCTCGGTTTCCACCGGAATGCGCAGCACCGTCTCGGGCAGCTGGACATCGGCCTCGGCCGCGCTGGAGCGCAGCGCGGCCAGCCGGTCGGTGTCCAGGAACGTGCCCGCGATCACCAGCGCCCGCGCCTGGCTGCGGCGCACCACATCGAGCATCTCCGGTCCGGTGAACCGGGTGTTGACCGGGACGAGCACCCCGCCCGCGTACTGCGCGCCGAGCGCGGCGACCACCCAGTGCCAGGTGTTCGGGGCGCACAGCGCGATCCGGTCACCTGCCCGGATACCCTGCTCGGCGAAGAATCCGGCGAGCATGCGCACCTGCTCGTGCAGTTCGGTGAACGACAGCCGGGTCTCCCCGTCGACGATCGCCTCACCCGCGCCGAACCGCTCGGCAGCCGAGGCGACCGCTTGCGGTGTCGTCTGGATCGGCACGTTCCACTCCTTACCTAGCAAGTGCTTGGTAGGCTACGCTAGCTTTCGTCCGTTGGCCAGATGTCCGCCGCGATGGAGGTTCCGGTGACCGCAGACCCCGATCTCGCCGGGTTCCGGCAGCAGGTCCGTGCCTGGCTCGAGGAGAACCTGCGCGGCCGGTTCGCCGAGCTGCGCGGCCTCGGTGGGCCGGGAAGCGAACACGAGGCGTTCGAACTCCGCCTGGAATGGGAACGACATCTCGCCGCGGCGGGCTGGACCTGTCTCGGCTGGCCCGCCGAACATGGTGGGCGCGGGGCGAGCCTCGCTGAGCAGGTGGTCTTCCACGAGGAGTACGCCGCCGCGAATGCCCCCGCCGGGGTGAACCACTTCGGGGAGCAGCTGCTCGGCCCGACCCTGATCGCCTACGGCACCCCCGAACAGCAGCAGCGGTTCCTGCCGAAGATCCGGGCGATCGAGGAGCTGTGGTGCCAGGGTTATTCGGAACCGGGCGCCGGATCCGATCTCGCCTCGGTGCGCACCACCGCGCGCCTCGAGGATGGCGAGTGGGTGATCGACGGGCAGAAGATCTGGACCTCGCTGGCGCATCTGTCCGACTGGTGTTTCGTGCTCGCCCGCACCGAACCGGGTTCGAAACGGCACGCCGGCCTGAGTTATCTGCTCGTGCCGATGAACCAGGAAGGCGTGACCGTCCGCCCGATCGAACAGCTCACCGGGACCAGCGAGTTCAACGAGGTGTACTTCGACGGCGCGCGCACATCCGCGGATCTCGTCGTCGGTGAACCAGGCCAGGGCTGGCGGGTCGCGATGGGCACGCTCACCTTCGAACGCGGCGTTTCCACCCTCGGCCAGCAGGTGCGGTTCCGCAGGGAATGGGAAGGTGTGCGCGCACAGGCGGCGGCGAGCGGGATGCTGACGGATCCCGGGTTCGCCGAGGAACTCAGCCGCTCCCGGCTCGAGCTGGAGGTGATGCGCGAACACGCGCTGCGCACCCTCGGCATGTCCGAGAAGGACGGGGGAGCGGGGCAGGCCTCGGTCGCGAAACTGTTGTGGGCCAACTGGCATCGCCGCCTCGGTGAACTCGCCATGCGCGCGGAGGGCGCCGCGGGACTGACCGCCGACGGCGGCCTGGACCAGTGGCAGCGGCTGTACCTGTTCAGCAGGGCGGACACCATCTACGGCGGCTCCAACGAGATACAGCGCAACATCATCGCCGAGCGGGTGCTCGGCCTACCGAAAGAGGCGCGATGACGGACATGCTCACCGGCAAAGTGGTCGTGATCACCGCGGCCGCGGGGACCGGGATCGGCTCGGCGGCGGCACGGCGCTGTCTCGAAGAGGGCGCGCGCGTGGTACTCAGCGACCGGCACGAGCGCCGGCTCGGCGAGACCCGCGATGAGCTCGCCGCCGACTATCCCGGTTCGGTGTTCGCCACCCCGTGCGATGTGTCCTCGACCGAATCGGTGGAGGATCTGATGTCCTTCGCGGCCGGGCAGTGCGGGCGCATCGACGTGCTGATCAACAACGCCGGGCTCGGGGACACCTGCTCGGTACTCGAGATGACCGACGAATCCTGGGCCAAGGTGCTGGATGTGACGCTGAACGGCACCTTCCGCGCCACCCGCGCCGCGCTGCGCAGAATGGTCGAGCAGGGCAGCGGGGCGGTGGTGAACAATGCCTCGGTGATCGGCTGGCGCGCGCAGCCCGGCCAAGCGCATTACGCGGCGGCCAAAGCGGGGGTGATGGCACTGACCCGGTGCGCGGCCATGGATGTCGCCGAACACGGCATCCGGGTGAACGCGGTCGCGCCGAGCCTGGTCATGCATCCCTTCCTGGAGAAGGTGACCACCGGCGAGCTGCTCGAAGAACTGACCGCGAAGGAGGCGTTCGGGCGTTCGGCCCGTCCCGAGGAGGTAGCGAACGTGATGGTGTTCCTGGCGAGCGAATATGCTTCCTATCTGACCGGCGAGGTCATTTCGGCGAGCAGCCAGCATCCGTGAACGGGCAGGGGAGAAACGATGAGCGAGGCAGCGTCACATGAATAAGGGAAAACAGCGTAAGGATTCGGGCTCCTCGGTGCGCAGGGCGGAATTGCTCAGCCTCGCCGCGAGACTGTTCGCCGAACGCGGTTTCCGTTCGACGACGGTGCGCGATATCGCGGACGAGGCGGGTATTCTCTCGGGTAGCCTATATCACCATTTCGACTCCAAGGAATCGATGGTCGACGAGATACTCACCGATTTCCTGGACGAGCTTTTCGGTAACTATTCCGAGATCATGCGCACCCACACCGATCCACGCGAGGCGCTGGAGGCGTTCGTGCTCGTCTCGTTCGAAGCGATCGAACGGCGGCCATCGGATGTGGCGATCTACCAGAACGAATCCGCGCACCTCGCCCAGTTCGAACGGTTTTCCTATCTCACGAAACGCAATGCCGAATTCCGCGGGTACTGGACCGATATGCTCAACAAGGGGGCCGCGGACGGGGTCTTCCGCGATGACCTCGACATCGAGCTCACCTACCGGTTCATCAGGGACACGGTGTGGCTCGCGGTGCGCTGGTACCGCCCGGACGGGGCACTGACCGCGGGCGCGATCGCCAAGGAATACCTGGCCATTCTGATCGACGGAATCGGGGTCGGGGACCGGAAACCCCTCACCAAGGAGGCGTAATGACCGAGGCTTACATCATCGACGCGGTCCGCACCCCGGTCGGGCGCAAGGGCGGGGCACTCTCCGGAGTGCACTCCGCCGACCTCGGGGCGCACGTGCTCGCTGCCCTGCTGGCGCGCACCGATGTCGACCCGGCGACCGTGGACGACGTGATCTTCGGCTGCGTGGACACGCTCGGCCCGCAGGCCGGGAACATCGCGCGGACCGCGTGGCTCGCCGCGGGATTCCCCGAATACGTGCCCGGAGTCACCGTGGACCGGCAGTGCGGCTCTTCGCAGCAGGCGGTGCAGTTCGCCGCGCAGGCCGTGCTTTCCGGAACCGCCGACGCGGTGATCGCGGGCGGAGTGCAGAACATGAGCGCGATCCCCATCGCCTCGGCCATGACCGTCGGCGAACAGTTCGGCTTCCCGACCCCGTTCGAAGGTTCCACCGGCTGGGAGAAGCGCTACGGCGACGTCGAGGTCTCCCAGTTCAACGCGGCCGAACTGATCGCCGAATACTGGGAGATCTCCCGCGAATCCATGGAACTGTTCGCTTTGGACAGTCATACCAAGGCCCTGGACGCCATGCGGGACGGGCGTTTCGAGGCCGAAATCGCGCCCTACGGCGAACTGCGCGCCGACGAAGGACCGCGCGCGGACACCAGCCTGGAGAAGATGTCCGGGCTCAAACCATTGCGCGAAGGCGGGCGGATGACCGCCGCGCTGGCCAGCCAGATCTCCGACGGAGCGAGCGCCGCGCTCGTGTGCTCGCCCCGCTACGTCGAACAGCACGAGCTCCGGCCCAAGGCACGGGTGCACCACGTCTCGGCACGCGGCGCCGACCCCGTCTACATGCTCACCGGCCCGATCCCGGCCACCAAACACGCACTCGAGCGCACCGGTCTTTCCGTCGCCGACATCGACGTGTTCGAGGTGAACGAAGCCTTCGCCAGCGTCGTGCTCGCCTGGCTCACCGAAACCGGCGCCGACCCCGCACGGGTCAACCGCAACGGCGGGGCGATCGCGCTCGGCCACCCCATCGGCGCCAGCGGCACCAAACTGCTCGCCACCATGCTGCACGAACTCGAACGCGTACAGGGCCGGTACGGGCTGCAGGTGATGTGTGAAGGTGGCGGACAAGCCAACGTCACCATCATCGAACGGCTTTGATCGGAGTTGCGAGCTGTTTAGGCCGTTGAAAAGACAGCGCCGCTTGGGAAAGTGAGGTTGGTCCGTTCGGGCGATTCTGGCGAAGTCGTCCGAACGGGACCCGTTTCGCTGGTAGTCATAGACCCCATGAACACTGGGGATATCGGCACTGCGTTGTCGAATAGTGAAATGCTCGCCGGGCTCGGCGAACGGTTCACCGAGCTGCGGCGTGCCGAGGCCGAAGTCCTGGATCTTGTTGCGCGCCTTGCCAAACACGGTGCGCCGGTCGAATTCGGCTACGGCGTTCCACGGCGTCGATGGTGGAGGACCTGCTGCGGATCAGCCGCGCGGAAGCACGCAGGATGGCCGACCGTGCGCGAGTGTTGTTCGGTGCGCTCGGAATCACACCCTGATCCACCACACCGAATGGGAAGTCCGCATCCCCCACGGAAAACCGGAATTCACCCCACTCGAATACCGGCGATCCGGGTCCGGCCTCAGAACAAGTCGACGACCTCGTGCCCCGCGAGGAAACAGAAACAGCACGCCTGCCGCGGCGAGCACCGCATTGGACAGCCAGCCACTACGAAACTTCTCCGGCACCAGCCGGGAATTCAGCAGCCACAGCAAGGTGATCGCCAGGAACGGCATGAACAGCGCGCCGAACACGCCGTAGGCGATCACGATCGCGAACGGCTTGTCGAACAGCAGCAGCACGATCGGCGGAAAGGTCAGCCACAACAGGTAACCGCGGAACGGGATACTGCGCCGGATTTGTTCCACATCGGTGCTCGCCGTGGCTTCTCCGCTCCGGCGTCCGAGCCCGCGCCCACGCACGAAATCCGCGAACATCAGGCTGACCCCGTTCCACACCCCCAGCACCGAGGAGAAGGAGACCGCGAAGAAGCCGAGGAGGAAGACCGTGGCGATCACCGGCCCATAGCGCTGCGCGAGCACCGTGTCCAGCTGGAGCAGACCCTTGTCCCCACTGGACAGCGCGATGTTCGCGGAGTACAGCAGCTCCACTCCGACCACGAGCATGGCGATCACGAAGATGCCCGTGGTGAGGTAGGCGACCGTGTTGTCGACGCGCATCACGCGCAGCCAGCGCACGTCCCGCCAGCCCTTCGCGTTCACCCAGTACCCGCAGGTGGCCATGGTGATCGTGCCACCGACCCCGCCGATCAGGCCGAGGGTGTACACGACCGAACCACTCGGCAACGTCGGCAGCAGACCGGAGAGCAGGCCGGGAATGTGGGGCAGGGTGAGCATGGCGAGTCCGACGACGGTGACCACCGTGACCCCGGTGAGCACCGCGATGATCTTCTCGAACACGCCGTAGCGGCCGAACCAGACCACCACCAGACCGAGAATCCCGGCCCCGATCGCCCACCAGATGAGCTCCCCGCCGAACAACGCGGCCAGCGGCAGGGCGACCGCCGACATCGCCGTCGCGCCGTAGACGAATCCCCAGACGACGATGTACGGCCCGAAATACCAGCTCGTCCAACGGCCGAGAGACCGCCAGCCCGAGTACATGGTCTCCCCGGTGGCCAGATGCCAACGCCCGACCGCCTCGGCGAGCCCGATCTTCACCAGGCAGCCGATGACCGCCGCCCACAGCAGCGTGTAGCCGAACCGGCTGCCCGCGATCAGGGTCGCGACGAGATATCCCGCGCCGACCCCGGTCGCGGCGACCACGATGCCCGGTCCGATCAGCCGCCACCGGGGCTGTTCGGCTGCACCGGCCGTCTGTTCCGAGGGCTCCGACAGCTCTGTCATGCGGAATCCATGTCATTCCGGAATTCCCGAAACAAGCGATGTGATCGTTTTGTGATAAATAGGCACTGAGCGACTTTTGGTGTATTCGGTTTCGCGTGAGCCTTGACGCCCATCGCCGTGCCGCCGAGGATGAAGCATGCGAACGGTACGGACCGTGATCGTGTTCGACGCTGCCGAGCTCCACACCGAAAGCACGTTCTGGGCCGCTGTTCTCGGTGGCTATGTTCTCCAGGACGAAACCTGGCACAGTGTCATCGACGCCGATGGGGAGTGGCGGATCGGTGTACAGCTGGTTCCGGACCATGTTCCGCCCCGCTGGCCGGACGGTGAGCCCCAGCAGATCCATCTCGACCTGCACGTCGAGGATCCGCGCGCCGCACACGAGGAAGTGATCGCACGGGGAGCCACTCTGCTGCGGTCCGCACCCGATCCGGAAAGTGCGCAGGGACACCAGGTCTACGCCGACCCTGCCGGGCATCCGTTCTGCATCGGCTGGGGCCATCCGAGCAGGGAACAACTCACCGCCTTCCTGGACGGGCGGCAGCGAACGAAGTGACCGATCAGCGCTGTGGGTACCGTTTCAGCTTTGACACCGTCGCAGTGCCGCGCTCGCCTGCTCGACGATGCCCTCGATGAGCTCCGCGCAGCTGGGCAGGTCACCGAGCATGCCGACGACCTGGCCGGCGGCGAACACACCGGTATCGGTGTGTCCCTCGACGAGTCCGGAACGCAGCAGCATCGGGGTGTTCGCGGCCATCAGCACCTGGGCCGCGGTCATGTCCCCACCGCGGCGCATGGCGAGCCCTTCGCGCAGCAGCTGGTTCCACCCGAGGCCGGTGAGTTTACGGAACCGGATGGCGTTGCGGGCGGCGAGCAGGAAGCCGCGCAGTCGCCCGGACCGTTCGAGTGCGGTGACGAATTCGGTGGCGAGCACCCGGTGCGGCATACCGTCGACCCGCCTGGTCACGACGGTGTCGCCGAGGCCGCGCGCGAGGTAGAGCTGTTTGACGGACTCGGGCACGGTGCTCTCGGCGGTGAGCAGGAACCGGGTGCCCATGGCGATCCCGGCGGCCCCGTAGGCGAGCGCCGCGGCGAGCCCGCGCCCGTCGAAGAATCCACCCGCGGCGATCACCGGGATGTCCACCGCGTCGAGCACGGAGGGCAGCAGCAGGGTGGTGGCCACGCCTCCGGTGTGCCCGCCGCCTTCGCCGCCCTGTACGACGACCGCGTGCGCGCCCCAGTCGGCGACCTTCTTGGCGTGCCGGGCCGCGCCGATCGAGGGGATCACCACGACCCCGGCATCGGAGAGGCGCTGGATCATCTCCTTGCGCGGGGCCAGCGCGAAGGAGGCGACCTTCACGCCCTGTTCGATCAGCAGATCGACCCGGCGATCGGCGTCCACGGCGTCCGCGCGCAGGTTCACCCCGAACGGTTTGCTCGTCCGGGATGTGACCTCGGCGATCGCCTTGGCGAGCTCCTCGTAGTTCATGGTGGCCGAGGCGAGGATGCCGAGCCCGCCCGCCTCCGAGCTGGCCGAGACCAGTCGTGGCCCGGCGACCCAGCCCATCCCGGTCTGCACCACCGGATGCTCGATGCCGATCAGCTCGGTGAGGGCGGTCTTCATGCGCGGACCTCGCGGTCGCGGAGGTTCTTCGGGTCCAGCCGGGTGCGGATGAGCTCCAGCGCCTCCTGGCCCGGTTCCGGTGTGGTGTGGAATTCCCCGATGTGCAAGGGGAATCCGGTCGCCTCGGTGATCTCCTCGAGTTCGACGCCGGGGTGCGCGGAGACCAGCCGCATCCGGTGTTGTGGCCCGTCGAAGTCGAACACGCCGAGGTTGCTCACCACGCGGTACACGTCGTGGAACCGGCCCGCGCTGCCGGTGGCACGGTCGTAGCCGACTCCGGCGACCACGTCGACCGCCTCGACGAAACTGCGCGGGCTGTGCTTGGGCACCCAATAGCTGGTGCGGTGGTTGACGGTGTTTCCCGGTGACCCGCGGACCCCGAGCAGCTGGCGATCCGGCCTGCTGTGCTCGCCGATCGCGGAGATGTTCTGGTTGCCGTACTGGTCCACCTGGTTCGCGCCCATGACCACGTGCCTGCGCCCGTGCGCGAGCAGTTCGAACACCCTGCGGAACGGCAGCCAGCCCTCGCGCGCGGGTTCGGACTGTTCACCGAGCACCGGGACCTCGGCGAGCAGCCCGGCCTCGCCGTCGGTGAGCAGCAGGTCTGGTTCGAAGGTCAGCTTGGCCAGCCGCGCCCCGATCAGCGCCACCGTGCTCATCGGGCTGACCAGGATCTCCCCGTCGCCACGGAACAGTTCGGCGCAGGCGCCGACACAGATCTCGGCCCTGCTCACCGTGGTCTTCGCCGCGGTCATGAGAGCGCCTCTTTGTCGAGCATCGTAGTGAGCGCCAGCGAATGAGGAGCGCAGGGAAAGGGCGATCGGGGTAGCACGGTCATGACACCTCCTGCACGACGGCCTGGTAATCCTGTTCGCTTCCCGAGACCAGCCGGGAGAGCAGCCCGTTCTGCGGGGCATCGGCATAGGCGCGCTGGAATTTCTCGTCCCGCCCGTAGTCCGGGGCGCAGCTGGTGAAATGCGCGCCACGCGGGATCTCCACGACCCCGTCGACCATGGTCCGGTTGCACAGCAAGGTCTGCGGCGCTCCTTCGGCGAGTTCCGCGGTGGACACCAGCCGCTCGCAGGAGACGAAGCGCTTCTTCGCGGCGAGACAGAACAGGTCGTCGAAGTAGGGATCCGGGCCCAGGTAGCGGGCGTTGCCGTGCTTGTCCGCCCGATTCAGGTGCACCAGTGCGACATCCAGTTCGAGGGCGGGTACCGCGAGCAGTTCCTCGCCGTCACCGTAGGGGGAGCGCACGGTGCGCAGCGCGGGATCGTTGCGCGGCACATCGGAACCGAGCCCGGCGCGGATCGGCAGGAACGGCAGGCGCTGCGCGGCGGCCTGTAATCCCGCGTAGAACATGCCCTCGTCCCATTCGCGTACCGCGAGCCCCTCCTGTTCACGCGCCTTGCGGAACAGCGGGTCATAGGGGATGGAATCGAGCGTGACGAACCCGAAGACCAGTTCGCGCACCTTGCCCGCGGCGCAGAGCAGGCCCACATCCGGTCCGCCGTAGGAGACCACCCGCAGATTCTTGACCGGCGACCGCAGGATGGCGCGCACCAGGGCCATCGGTTTGCGCCGCGAGCCCCAGCCGCCGATGCCGAGGGTCATCCCGTCGCGCAGTTCGGCGGCCACCTCCTCGGCCGTGCATTGCTTGTCCCGCACTGCTTTTCAGCCTCCGTTCCGGTCCACAAAGGACTGTCGTGCCTCGTCGGAGACACCGGTCAGGTTCAGTTCGAAGGTGAACCCCTGTTCGAAGCGGTAGTCCCGGTGCACCCGCGCGTGGTCGATGCCGTTGAGCGCTTCTTTGGCCATCCGGATCGTGCGGTTGTCCTTCTCCGCGATCTCCCCGGCGAGCGCGAGCGCCTTCTCGTCCAGTTCGGCGCGCTCGCACATCTCGAACACCGAGCCATAGCGGTGCAGGGTGTCCGCGCCGACCGTGCGCCCGGTGTAGAACAGCCCGCGCATCAGGTGCTGGGGCACCAGCCGGGACAGGTGGGTCGCCGCACCGAGCGCGCCCCGGTCCACCTCGGGAAGGCCGAAGCTCGCATCGTCCGCGGCCACGATCACATCCGCGTTGCCGACCAGGCCGATCCCGCCGCCGAGGCAGAACCCGCCGACCGCGGCGACCACCGGAACCGGGCAGTCGTAGACCGCCCCGAAGGCGGCGGCGCAGCCGCGGTTCGCCCCGATCAGCGCGGCGTAGCCGGAGTCACGCTGGATCTCCTTGATGTCCACGCCCGCGCAGAAGCCTCTGCCCTCCGCGCGCAGCACGACGGCGTGGGTCCGCTCGTCCTTGCCCGCCTCGGTCAGTGCCTCGGCCAGTTCGAACCAGCCCCCGGCGGGGAGCGCGTTGACCGGCGGGAATTCGATACTCACGACCGTGACGGCCGCTTCGGTTCGTTCGCTCGTGATGCCCATTCGACCTCATCGGTTCTCAACCTAGCGATTGCTTGGTAACTTAGCAGGCGTTCCGGTCTCGCGACAGCCCCGAGGAGGGTTCGTTGACTCTGAACCTCGATCTCACCGGTTCGGTCGTCCTGGTCACCGGCGGCGTCCGCGGTGTCGGCCGCGGCATCACCCGCGCCTTCCGTGCCGCCGGGGCGACCGTGGTGACCTGCGCACGCCGTGCCCCGGAAGAGCAGCCGCCCGATGTGGAGTTCCACAGCTGCGATGTGCGCGATCCGGAACAGGCGAAGGGACTCATCGACACCGTGCGCGAGCGGCACGGGCGACTCGATGTGCTGGTCAACAACGCGGGCGGGGCACCCTATGCGCTCGCCGCGGAGGCCTCGCCGAAGTTCCACGGCAAGATCGTGGAGTTGAACCTGCTCGCCCCGCTGCAGCTGGCGCAGTACGCCGCGGCAGTGATGCGTGAGCAGGACGGCGGCGGCTCGATCCTGATGATCGCCAGCGTCAGCGGCACCCGTCCCTCCCCTGGTACCGCGGCCTACGGGGCGGCCAAGGCCGGAGTGGACAGCCTCGCGGGCAGCCTCGCCGTGGAATGGGCGCCGAAGGTGCGGGTGAACGCGATCGATGTGGGCCTGGTGCGCACCGAGCAGTCCCGGCTGCACTACGGCGGGGAGGACGGGATCGCCGCGGTCGGGCGCACCGTTCCGCTCGGCAGGCTCGCCGATCCCGATGAGGTCGGCAACTGCGCGGTGTTCCTCGCCTCTCCACTGGCCTCCTATGTGACCGGGGCCAGGCTACTCGTGCACGGCGGCGGCGAGGTGCCCGCTTTCCTCGCCGCGAGCACGGTCAACCAGAAAGAGAGTGAATAGATGAGTGAATTGTGTTCCGGGCGCACCGTGATCGTCACCGGGGCCGGGCGCGGTATCGGCAGGGCACACGCGCTCGCCTTCGCCGCCGCCGGGGCGCGCGTGGTGGTCAACGACATCGGGGTCGCCCTGGACGGCAGCGCGAGCTCGGAAGGGCCCGCGCAGCAGGTCGTCGAGGAGATCACCGCCGCGGGCGGAACCGCGATCGCCGACACCGGTGACGTGGCGAGCTGGGAGGGCGCACAGTCCATCGTGGACACCGCGATCCGGGAATTCGGCGGGCTCGACGTACTGGTCAACAACGCCGGATTCCTCCGGGACCGGATGCTGGTCAACACATCCGAGCAGGAATGGGACGCCGTCATCCGGGTGCACCTCAAAGGGCACTTCGCGATGCTGCGGCACGCGGGGGCGCACTGGCGGGAGCGCGCGAAAGCGGGGGAACAGCTCGCCGCGCGGGTGATCAACACCAGTTCCGGGGCCGGGCTGCTCGGCAGCGTCGGACAGGGCAACTACTCCGCGGCCAAGGCCGGGATCGCCGGGCTGACCTTGGTGGCCGCCGCCGAGCTGGGCCGCTACGGCGTGACGGTGAACGCGATCGCGCCCGCGGCCCGCACCAGGATGACCGAGCAGGCCTTCGCCGAGCAGATGGCCGAGCGCGCCGGATTCGACGCCATGGCACCGGAAAACGTCTCACCGCTGGTCGTCTGGCTCGGCAGCACCGAATCCGAGGGGGTCACCGGCCGGGTATTCGAAGTGGAGGGTGGCACGATCGCGCTTGCCCAGGCATGGCGGCACGGTCCCAAGGCAGAGAAGGACGCGCGCTGGGCACCGGAGGAACTCGGACCGGTGGTGACGGGCCTGCTCGCCGAGGCACCCGAACCGGAACCGGTCTACGGGGCCTGAACGCTGTCCGGCCCGGGATCGATGCGGAGTTCGTCCGCCCCTTGCTCGAACGTGCGCGGCGCCGGCGCGGGGTCAGCGGGAAACAGATCGAGAGCTGGCTTTCCTGGTACCAGGCGATCGCGAGCGGCGTCCGGGACACGGTGACCGATGTGGTGCCGCGGCTGACCGGCCACCTCGGTCGGCGCGATCGACTGGCGGCCGGTGCCGGACACCGCCTGATGAACCGAATCGGCCAGGATCAGCCCGCCGGTTGCTGCTTCCCGCCCGCCGCGGGCGTTCCGGTCTCGGCGAGCCCGGCCAGCGACGGTGGGAGCGGTTCCTGATGCAGGACGCCGAGGCGCTGGGTGGCGCGGGTGAGGGCGACGTAGAGTTCGGCCGCGCCGCGCGGGCCCTCGGCGAGGATGCGCATCGGTTCCACGACGAGAACCGCGTCGAATTCCAGGCCCTTGGTCTCCGCCGGTGTCACCGTGCCCGGCACATCCGGTGGTCCGATCACCACGCTGGTTCCCGGGCGGCCGGATTCCTCGCGGGTGAATTCCGCGATGGCGGGGGACAGTTCCGTCTCGCCGACCTGCCGGGACCAGGGCCGCACCCCGGATGCGCGGACCGACTCGGGTGGCTGGATCCCGGGGGCGAACTCCGCGAGCAGTCCGGCGGCGACGGTCATGATCTCCGCGGGAGTCCGGTAATTGACCGAAAGCGGGCGATGGACCCAGCGGCCGGGCACGTAGGGATCGAGCATCGAGCCCCATGAGCTCGCTCCGGCCGCCGAGCGGCGTTGCGCGAGATCGCCGACCACGGTGAAGGACCGGCTCGGGCACCGCCGCATCAGCACCCGCCAGTCCATTTCGGACAGTTCCTGGGCCTCGTCGACCACCACGTGCCGGTAGGTCCAGTTCCGGTCCGCGGCCGCGCGTTCGGCGAGCTCGCGGGTATCGGTCTCCACGAAGCGGTCGGCGAGATCATCGGCCTGGATCAGGTTCTCCGCGGCCAGCCCGATGTCCTCGTCCATTTCCTCGCTGTCCAGCTTGAGGATGTCGAGCACCCCGGCGGCGTATTCGGCCTCGGCCTGCCGTTCCCGCGCCGCGGCCCGGTCGGCCTCCCGTGCGGCCGTCCTGTCCGTGCCGAGCAGGTCGACCAGTTCGTCGAGCAGTGGTATGTCCGAGACCGTCCATGCCTCGCCATCGGCCCGCCACAGCGCCCGGTCGGCCCCCGCGGCACGCAGCCGCTCCGGGCTGGAGAACAGTCCGGCCAGCAGTGTTTCCGGGGTCAGTATCGGCCAGAGCTGATCGATCGCGGCGTGGAACTCCTCCTGCTCGGCGAGTTCGCCGAGCAGATCCGCCCGCATGTTTTCCCAGGCTTCACCGTCGGAACGGGTCAGCCAGTCGCGGCCGATCCTGGCGATGGCCCGCTCGGTGAGCACATACGTGACGATCTCGGTGAACACCTCCCGGGCCTCGTTGTGCGGCAGCCCGCTCGCGCGAGCCTCCTGCCTGGCCCACTCCGCGGTCTCGGCATCGATCCGCACCGTGACATCGGAGAGCCCGATCGATATCGGGTGCTCCGGCAGGCATTGCCGGTCGGCGATCGCCGCCGCGAGCACCTCCGTGATCGCCAGGGAACCCTTCATCCGGGCGGTTTCCGGGACGTCCTCCGCGGTCACCCGCAGGCCGGGGACGAGACCGCCGGGAGTCGTGAACACCACCTCGGACTCGCCGAGCGCGGGCAGCACCCGGCCGATGTGCTCCAGGAAGGCCGGGGTGGGCCCGACCACGAGCACACCATGGCGTTCGATCCGCTCCCGGTGGGTATAGAGCAGATACGCGACGCGGTGCAGCGCCACCACGGTCTTCCCGGTTCCCGGGCCGCCCTCGATCACCAGCACCCCGGGGTGATCGAGGCGGATGATCGCGTCCTGTTCGGCCTGGATCGTCGCCACGATGTCGCGCATCCCGCTTCCGCGCGGCGCATTGATCGCGGCGAGCAGTGCCGCGTCCCCATGCTCCTGCCCGTCGGGACGGCCGAGCGTTTCGTCGGTGAACTCGACCACGCGCCGCCCATGGGTGTGGAACTGGCGGCGCCTGCGCATGTTCTCCGGATTCGCGGCGGTGGCGGTGTAGAAGGCCCGCGCCGCGGGTGCCCGCCAGTCCAGCAGTCTCGGTTCGTAGGAGTTCTCCTCGTCGAACAGGCCGATCCGGCCGATGTAGGAACGCTCGCCCGATACATTGTCCAACCGGCCGAAACACAGCCCGCTGTCCGCCACGTTCAGCCGCTTCGCCTCCGTGGCCAGCGCGCGCAACTCCACGTCCCGTTCCATGGGTGTCTCACCGTTTCCACGCAAGGTGTTGTCGTATTTCCCCCGTACCCGTGCGCGCTCCGCGTCGAGCCGGGTGTAGAGCTCGGCGACATAGCTTCGTTCGGACCGCAGTTCGTCTTCGTACCCTCGAGTTGACACAGGCCCCTCATACCGTCTACACTGGAATTAGAATCGGCGGGTAGTCCAAGTTTTTGGATGACACGCCGACTTTTTATTGTCCGCCACGTGTCAAGTTCGGCAGCGACTCAAGTTCGGCAACGGCAAAGCTGCCCGGCGCGCTCGGCACCGGGCAGCGTACGGTTCCGGTACCGCTAGCCCATCATTCCGGCGAACCGTTCGTCCACCGCGGCCTCGGCGAGCCCGAAATCGCCGAGCGTGTACCGGTGTGCTGGTTTCGCCTTGCCGCTCACCGATTCGGCGTGGGTGCGCCGCATGGCCGCGCTGGCTTCCTCGGTGAGCTCGATCCCGAAATGCCGGTACACGGATTCCGCTGTACCGACCGGATCGGCGATGAAATCGGCGTAGTCCACGTCGTAGAACCGGCTCTGGTCATAACGCGCGCACGCGGCCCGGCAGCGTTCGAGTCCGGTGGCCCACAGCTCGAGCTGGTCACGGCCGACGGTTTCCGGATCGAAGGCCTCGGACCATTCGGAGCTCGCCTGCACCGCGAGGCTGCACGCCGAGGCGATCGCGGTGCGCGGATCCCGGTGTGTCTGCACGATCAGCGCGTCCGGGTACACCGCGAGCAGTGCGTCGATCGCGAACAGGTGGCTCGGATTCTTGAGCACCCACCGTTTTCCGGGGTCGTTGCCGCCGATCAGTTCCAGATTGCGCCGGTGCCTGCGATAGGCCGGGGTCCAGTCCTGTTCACGCAGCCAGGCCGAGTAGCCGGGAATGTGTGCCAGGCATTCGTAGGAGACCGACATGATCGACTGGCGCAGCAGCCGCCAGCATTCCTCGACCGCGTCCGCGGAAATGTAGTGCACGCCCATGAATTCGGGATGCTCGATGTGGTGCCGGGAGTACCCTTCCTGGATCCCGGCGAACACCGGGTCGTTCTCCCATTCGGCGCGCGGTGGGCGGGGCTGCGGGACCTCGGTCAGCCACAGTTCCAGCCCCTGGTGCGCGGGATCCACGGTGAGCAGCCGGTGCAGCGCGGTCGTCCCGCTGCGCGGCAGGCCGGTGACGAAGATCGGGCGGTGCACCGGCTGGGTGGCCGCGCCGCGGGCCAGCGCCGCCTCGCTCAGTGCCCGCGCGACGAGTCCCCCGCGCAGTTCGGCGCGTTTCACCCGCCTGCCGAACGGGGTCAGCCGCGCCTGGCTGTGATAGGAGTCGAGCAGGACCTCGAGCGCCTCGTGGTGCTCGGTGCCGCCGAAGTCCTCGAGCCCGGTGATCTTGGTGGCCGAGGCGTGCAGGTCCTCGACGGTGCCGACGTTCTCCCGTTCCGCCATGAAGGCTCCTCCTGTGTTGTGTTTCCGCAGCGGCGGAGCCGCGTGTTATCCGCCGGTGGCTTGCGTCGCTACCCGCACCGTCGCGCAAGCCTGACACGGCGGTTCCTAGTGATGCATCTCGCCGCAGTTGACATCCAGGCACTGTCCGGTGATCGCGTTCGCCAGCTCCGAGGCGAGGAACACGGCGGCGTTCGCGACCGCATCGGGTTCGGGCAGCCTGCGCAGATCGGCGAGTTCGGCGTACTCCTTGTAGATGTCCTCGGCGCTGAGCCCGCGCTGTTCGCCGAGATAGCCGAAGTACCATTTCGCGCGCTCGTCCCAGATCCGGCCGGGCGCCACGCTGTTGACCCGCACCCCGCGCGGGCCCAGTTCGGTGGCCAGTGTCTGGGAGAGTGACATGAGCGCGGATTTGGTGAGCCGGTAGCCGCCGAGCTTGTCCTCCTGGCGGCGCACGATCATCGAGTTGATCATCACGATGTTGCCGCCCGATTCGACGAGCGCGGGAACGCACAGCCGGGTCAGCCGCAGGGTCGCGAACAGGGTGACGTCGATCGCCGCGCGCAGTCCTTCGATGTCCACCTCATCGAAGGCGCCCATCGGCGGGAACCCGAAGGCGCTGTTGATCAGGCAGTCCAGTCTACCGAACTCGGAGAGCGCGGCCTCGGCGAGATGTTCGGTGGCGGACTGGTCGGCGATATCGGTGGGCACCGAGAGCGCCCGCCGCCCGGTGGCGCGCACCTGCTCGGCCACGCTGTCCAATGTGGACTCGGTACGCGCGGCGAGCACCACGTCCGCGCCGTTCTCCGCGCACCGCACCGCGAGCGAGCGGCCGAGTCCCGGGCCGACACCGGATACCAGGACGACCTTGTCCCGCAACATCATCCGAACCTCCTCCGGGCGATCGCCGCCCTGCGTGCTTCGAGCGTCCGCGCGCGCTGCTCACTCGTGATCCGCGCATGCTGGTAGTAGGGCAGCCGTTCGGGGAGTTCGGCGAGGTCGACGAGCTCGGTGCGCGGGCCGTCGGCCTCGGTGAGCTCGCGATCCAGGCGCTGCCAGCGGATCTGCAGATAGCCGCGCTCATGCCCGGTGCAGGCCAGCCAGTTCGCCACCCCGGGATCGCGCTCGCTGACCACGAAGCGGAGCATCCCGTCGGGATCGGCGCGCGCCTGCTCGGCGGTGAGGCTGGTCTGCGCGTTCAGGTAGTCGGTGGAGATGTACCAGAGGGAGCCGAGCTGGAAACCCTGGTACGGTGCCCCGGATTTGGGCACCTCGACGATCAGCGCCTTGTCCGCCGCCAGCTCGTAGTGCCCGACCGAGGAGAACTGGGTGGCCAGCCCACCGGGGGTGCGGCGCGGTGCGGTCATCTCGTTGGCCGCGCGGTCGTAGTAGAACCACTCCGGGAACTTCAGGAAGGTGCGCAGCTGGGTGACCAGGATCTTGCCCGCGGCGGCATAGCGTTTGGCCATCGAACGTTCGGAAAGCGCAGGGGGACCGGAGGTCCCGTTCGCTGCCCGGATGTCGAGCCGGCCGCGGACCTGGTTGTCCCAGTCGCTGTACACCTCGCGGATGATCAGGATCGCCGCGTTCTCCCCGAGCGGGAAACTGTTCGGCACACCCGGTTTCACTTTCGGTCCGAAGTGGACCTCGAAGCTGCCGTCCTCGGCGATCTCGAGTTGCCGGTCGTCGAACGCGGTGAGGCTGCCCGGAACTTTCGCCGGGGTGTAGTCCCCGCCGAGTACCTGGAAACTCAGATCCGCCGTGCTGCCACGTTTTCCGGTGACCACATAGTCGGTGTCCGGGCGGATGGTCGCACCGAAATAGAGCGTGTCCGGATTGTCGAGCCCGTACTTGGTGTCCGCGTCCGGCGCGGTGAGAAAGCGTGGCCGGTCCGGGTCGGTCGCCCAGGCCGTCTGCAGTGCCCGCTGGATGCTTCCCGCGAGATAGTCGTATCCTTCGAGCAGATCCTGTTCGGTGCGGATGTGCGGGGCTTCGGTGATGATCCGCTCCGCCTCCGCGACGGCCTCGGTGAACGGTTCCGCGACCACCGTATCTACCTCCCGCGTTCGATTACTGTTCCGGTTTCGCCCATTTGCTGGCGAGCAGCTGGAAATTCTCGTCGAGCGTGCGCATGCTTTCGAAGATCCGGGTGTACGCGGTGCGGCTGATCCACCAGCGCCCGTCCGCGTCCCGCCGATAGGTGTCCTCGTAGTAGGCGCCGCCCTCGATGAGCACCTTGTGTTCCGGGGCGAGCACGGTGTCCCGCAGCGACCAGGTCCCCCGTGCGGAATCGCCGTCCACAGTGATCTCGTGGTGCCCGCATATGTGCATGGTGATGATCTCGTTGTCCAGGCTCTCCCGCAGGAACTCGAGCACCGAGGCCCGGCCGTGCCGCTCGACCGGTTCCCCCAGCGCACTGGTGCCGTACTCGGCGACCGCGTCCTCGGTGAGCACCGATTCCAGCTCGGTCCACAACTTCAGATCGACACAGCGCAGATAGCGGTGCTTGACCGCCCGGACGGATTCGATGGCTTGGATCTGTTCCACGGCGGCGTCCATGGGCACGAGTCTGTCACGGTCATTGACCCGTGACAAGAACATGTTCTAGTTTTTGGGGATAGAGGAGGTGTGGATGGCGACCACATACGAGCTCTCGCATTTGGATGTGCTCGAATGCGAAGCGGTGCACATTCTGCGCGAGGTCGAGGCCACCCTCGAACGCCCGGCGCTGTTGTTCTCCGGTGGCAAGGACTCGGCGGTCATGCTGCACGTCGCGGTCAAGGCGTTCTGGCCCGCGCCTGTCCCATTCCCGCTGTTGCACGTGGACACCGGGCACAACTTCGACGAGGTCCTGGAATTCCGCGACCGCACGGTGGAACGTACCGGGACCCGGCTGCTCGTGGCCGGTGTGCAGGACGATATCGACGCGGGGCGGGTTGTCGAGGACGAGCGGTCCGGGCGCAACCGGCTGCAGACCACCACGTTGTTGCGGGCGATCGGGGAGCACCGGCTCGGCGCGGTGTTCGGCGGGGCACGCAGGGACGAGGAGAAGGCGCGCGCCAAGGAGCGGGTGTACAGCTTCCGGGACGAGTTCGGGCAGTGGGATCCGCGCGCGCAGCGGCCCGAGCTGTGGAACCTCTACAACGGAAGGCACCGGGATGGCGAGCACATCCGGGTGTTTCCGCTGTCCAACTGGACCGAGCTGAACATCTGGCAGTACATCGAGCGCGAGGGGATCGAACTGCCCTCGCTCTACTACGCGCACCAGCGCAGCGTGTTCGCTCACGACGGGATGCTGCTGGCGCACACCAGGCACAGCACGCCGCGCGCGGGTGAGGAGCCGTTCACCGCGACCGTGCGGTTCCGCACTGTCGGCGACGCGACCTGCACCGGTTGCGTGGCCTCGCGGGCGGCGACCCCGGCCGAGGTCATCGCGGAGACCGTGGCGAGCAGGGAAAGTGAGCGCGGGGCGACCCGGGCCGATGACCGGATCTCCGACACCGGAATGGAAGACCGCAAGAAAGCCGGGTACTTCTGATGACAGCTGTGCTGGCCCGATCGCTCCTTTCTTGCGCTGCGACGTCGACTCGGCTTCTCACTCGTTCCGGGTCTCGGTCGATCGGCGCTTTCGCGGATTCGCTCGTTGGCGCTCGCTACGATGCTCGGAAAGGACCGCTCTCATGACTGAGCTGCTGCGACTGGCCACGGCGGGCAGCGTGGACGACGGGAAATCCACGCTGATCGGGCGGCTGCTCTACGACACCAAGACGATCCTGACCGATCAGCTCGCCGCGGTGGAACGCACCAGCAAGGAGCGCGGGGAACAGGGGCCGGACCTCGCCCTGCTCACCGACGGGCTGCGCGCCGAACGCGAGCAGGGCATCACGATCGACGTGGCCTACCGGTATTTCGCCACGCCGAACCGGAAGTTCATCATCGCCGACACCCCGGGGCACGTGCAGCATACGCGCAACATGGTCACCGGGGCCTCCACCGCGCAGGTCGCGGTGATCCTGGTGGACGCGCGCGCCGGGGTGCTCGAACAGTCCCGGCGGCACGCCTTCCTCGCCAGCCTGCTCGGCATCCGCCACCTGGTGGTGTGCGTGAACAAGATGGACCTGGTGGACTTCTCCCAGGCCCGGTTCGCCGAGATCCGGGACACCTTCCGCGGGTTCGCCGCCAAGCTCGACGTGCAGGACATCGCGTTCGTCCCGATCTCCGCGCTGCACGGGGACAATGTGGTCAGCCCGAGCCCGAGCATGCCGTGGTTCGAGGGCACTCCGCTGCTCGGTCATCTCGAACAGGTGCACGTCGCCTCCGACCGCAACCTCATCGATGTGCGGTTCCCGGTACAGCGGGTGATCCGCTGGCAGGCGACCGGATTCCGTGGCTATGCCGGAACCGTGGCCGGCGGGGTGCTCAAACCCGGTGACGAGGTCGTGGTGCAGCCATCCGGGGCGAGCTCGCGGATCACCGAGATCCTGGCCCCCGGCGGAACCCCGGTCTCCGAGGCGTTCCCGCCTGCCGCGGTGACCGTGCGACTGGCCGACGAGCTCGACATCAGCCGGGGCGACATGCTGTGCCGCCCGGGAAACCGCGCGAGCGTGGGCCAGGACATCGACGCGATGGTGTGCTGGCTGACCGAGGACGCCGAACTCCGCGCCGGGGCCAGCTACGAGATCCGGCACACAACGGCCACCACGCGGGCGCGGATCGACCGGGTGGACTACCGGCTGGATGTGAACTCGCTGCACCGCGAGCAGGACGTGGATTCCTTGCGGCTCAACGAGATCGGCCGCATCCGGCTGCGCACCGCCAGCCCGCTGCTTTTCGACGGGTACCGGCGCAACCGGGACACGGGAAGCTTCATCCTGGTCGACGAGTCCACGAACAACACCGTCGGGGCCGGGCTGATCGGCGGCGCGGCCGAGACCGGGCCGGAGGTGGTCTGGCAGCGCACCGCGGTGGAGCGCGCCGAACGCGGGGCGCGCGGTGCCACGGTCTGGCTCACCGGCCTCTCCGCGTCCGGGAAGTCCGCGATCGCGGTGGAACTGGAGCGTCGCCTGGTCGCCCAGGGCCGGATGGCCTACCTGCTCGACGGGGACAATGTGCGGCACGGGCTCAATGCCGATCTCGGTTTCGCCGCTGCCGACCGGGACGAGAACGTGCGCCGGGTCGGCGAGGTCGCCGCGCTGTTCGCGGACGCGGGCGTGATCGCGATCGCCTCGCTGATCAGCCCGTACGCGCAGGCCCGCGAACAGGCGAGGCAGGCGCATCTGCGGGCCGGACTGCGGTTCGTCGAGGTGTTCGTGGACACCCCGCTCGAGGTGTGCGAGGCGCGGGATCCCAAGGGCATGTACCGGCGCGCGCGGGCCGGGGAGATCAGCGGGTTCACCGGTATCGACGACCCCTATGAGCCGCCGGAGTTCCCGGATCTGGTGCTGCGCCCCGCGGACGGTGACCCGTCCGCGATGGCCGAGGCGATCGCGGCGCTGATCGGTGGTTGAGGCGATGCTGGACTACCCGTTCAACGCCAGCGAAGGCCTCGCGATCGCCGAACGCTATCGCGAGGTGCAGGCCGAACCGGGACTGGTGCGGGTGCGGATGCCCTACGGTGAACCCGGCTGGCTGGTGACCCGCTATGCCGAGGCGCGCGCCGTGCTCGGGGATCCGCGCTTCTCCCGGGCCGAGGCGCTGCGCAGGGATCCGCCGAGCACCCAGCCGGCGCGGGCGAACAAGGGCCTGCTGACCATGGACGCGCCGGGGCACACCAGGCTGCGCAGGCTCGCCGCCAAGGCGTTCACCCCGAAGCGCGTGGAGCAGCTGCGGCCGTGGCTGCGGGACTACGTCGGAGAACTGCTCGATGCGATGATCCAGGCGGGCCCGCCCGCGGAACTCGTCGGGGCGCTGGCCCTCCCACTGCCGGTGGGGGTGATCTGTGAACTGCTCGGTGTGCCGGTGCAGGATCGGGAACGGTTCCGGCGCTGGAGCGATGACGCGCTGTCCACCAGCGGCCTGACCACCGAGCAGTGGCTGGCCAGCCGCGCCGAGCTGGAGGACTACCTTGCCGGGCTGATCGCCGCGCACCGCGAGCGACCGCGCGATGACCTGATGAGCGCGTTCATCGAGGCGCGCGAGGACGAGGACCGGCTCACCGAGGACGAGATGATCGGGCTGTGCGCCGGGATCCTCATCGCCGGGCACGAGACCACGGCCACCCAGATCCCGAACTTCGTCTCGGTGCTGCTCGGCGAGCGCGAGCAGTGGGAGCAGCTGTGCGCCGATCCGGAACTGATCCCCGCGGCCGTCGAGGAACTGATGCGCTTCGTTCCCCTTGGCACCAGCGGGAATTCGGCCCGCTACGCCACCGAGGACGTAGTGGTGGGGGAGACGAGGGTGCGCGCGGGAGAACCGGTCGTAGTCGCGGTCTCCGCGGCGAACCGGGACCGCGGCTGGTTCTCCGATGCCGACCGGCTCGACCTGGACCGTGCCGAAGGCGGGCACCTCGGGTTCGGGCACGGCGCGCATTTCTGTCTCGGCGCCGCGCTGGCCAGAGCGGAGCTGCAGGTTGCCCTGCACGGTCTGACGACCCGGCTTCCCGGGCTGCGGCTGGCCGGAGAGATCACCTGGAAATCGGGGCTCATCGTGCGTGGGCCGAGTGCACTAGCCGTGGAGTGGTAGGGACATATGCGATTCGGAATCACCCAGTTCACCAGTGATCGCGGCCCGGCGCCCGCGGTCGTGGCCCACGCTGCCGAGGAGGCGGGCTTCGACATCTTCTCGGTGCCTGAGCACACGCACATCCCGGTGCGCAGGGAGGCCGCGCATCCGGGCACCGGAACCTCGGAGCTGCCCGACGACCGGTATCTGCGCACCCTGGACCCGTGGGTGGCGCTCGGCACGGCGGCCGCGGTGACCACCAAGATCCGGCTCGGCACCGCGGTGGCGCTGCCGGTCGAGCACGACCCGATCACCCTGGCCAAGTCCATCGCCACCCTCGACCATCTCAGCGGTGGCCGGGTGGTGCTCGGCGCGGGATTCGGCTGGAACACCGATGAGCTCGGCGACCACCACGTTCCCCCGGGCAAACGGCGCACCGTGCTGCGCGAGTACCTGGAGGCGATGCGGGCGCTGTGGACCCAGGAGGAGGCCGGTTACGCGGGCGAGTACGTGAGCTTCGGACCGAGCTGGGCCTGGCCGAAACCGGTGCAGGACACGGTTCCCGTGCTGATCGGGGCCGGTGGCACGGATCGCACCTTCACCTGGATCGCGCGGCACGCGGACGGCTGGATGACCACCCCGTTCGAGTCCGAGCTCGAGGACAAGATCGCCGCGCTGTCCCGGGTCTGGCGCAGCGAAGGCCGTTCCGGGGTGCCGGAGATCACTGTGCTTGCCGGGAAACCGGACGGGTTGGAGCGGTTGGCTGAGCTCGGGGTCACCGAGGTGGCGTTCGGGATCCCGGATCGCAGCGAGGCGGAGGTGCTCAGTTACCTGGAGCGGTTGGCCGGGAAGCTCACCACGCTCCGTTGAAGGTCACTGTCGCTGATTTCTCCGTTGCCGCGTTGTCTCGGATCTGGCGCGGCGAGGGTCGTTCCGGTGTGTCGGACGTAGCGGGGTCGAGGTGCCCTGTCATCTGGAGCGACTGGCGGGGAAGCTCACCAGCTACCGCTGATTTCTCCGTCACCGAGCAGTAGTTGCACGGTCAGCTCGAGGCGGGTGGTCACATCCCGGGCGGAGGCGCGCCTGGTCACCCAGGACACCAGGTTGGACAGCCAGACATCGGAGACGATCCGGATCACCACGCGGTCCCGCTCGGTCAGTTCCTCGTCCCCGCGCACCGCGTGGCTGAACATCGACTCGAGCGCCTGGCCGACCTCGTCGATCTCCGCGGCCGCCGAGGTGTCCGCGAACATGAATGCCCGGGTGACCGCCTCGGTGAGCAGCGGATCGCGCTGCAGTGATTTGGTGACCCTGCCGAGCAGGTAGAGCAGTCGTTCCGCGGCGGTTTCCCCGGGAATGGTGCGGCGGGAGAACCTGGCCTGGGCGCTGGCGAATTCCCGGCCGAGGCTGGACACGAGCAGATGGATCTTGGAAGGGAAGTAGCGGTAGAGGGTGCCGAGCGCCACACCGGCGTCATCGGCGACCGCGCGCATCTGCACCGCGTCGTACCCGCCCTTGGAGGCCAGGCCGATCGTCGCGTCCAGGATGCGTTCCCTGCGCTGTTGCTGCGCGGTGGTCCGCGTCGTCCGTGCCGTCTTCACCGGCTGCGCCAGCTGTTGTTCGGACATTCTCCATCTCCCTCGGTCACTCCCTCAGGTCATCATATTGGAACAAGTTCCCATTTGTCGCCTCGGGCTGCCTTCGATATACGTGCAGATTTGTATGTAATCTTCCCTCCAAGACTGAAACATGTTCTACTTATGGGCGTGCAGTCCGGCGTTACGATCCCGATCACTGAGGAACACCATGCGCTCGCCGAGGCGATCACGTCCTTCGCCTCGGCCGCGAAGGTGCGCGAAACCGTACGGGAACAGGCCGATGGCGGTAGCCAGGCCTGGCGCAAGCACTGGCCGGGGCTCGCCGAGCTCGGTGTGCTCGGCATCGCGGTGGACCCCGCGCGCGGCGGGGGCGGTGGCGAACTGCTCGACCTCGCGGTGGCCGCGGAAGCCTGCGCAGCCGAACTCGTACCCGGACCGCTGCTGCCGAGCCTGCTGGCCTCCGTGCTGCTGGGCGATCACCCGCAGGCAAGCGAGCTGGCTGCCGGACGCGCGCGGTTCGCCGTAGCGGACGGGTTCCACCTGGAGAACGGGCGGATTTCCGGTACCGCGACCGTGCTCGGCGCCGAGGAAGGCGGCATGCTGCTCGCCGGAACCGGCGCGGATTGGTTCCTCGTGGACGGCGCGCGGGCACGGATCACCGCACGCGAAGCGCTCGACCCGTCCGTCCCGGTCGCCCGGGTGAGCCTGGATGCCGTGGAAGGCGAACGGCTCACCCCGGGCGGGGACGCCGAACTGCGCGGGGACGCCGAACTGATCACCGCGGTGCTCGTGGCCGCCGAGTGCGCGGGCATCACCGGCTGGTGCCTGCGCACCGCCGCGGAGTACGCGAAGACCCGCGAACAGTTCGGCAAACCCATCGGGAGCTTCCAGGCGGTCAAACTGCTGTGCGCGGATCTGTTGTGCGCCAAAGAAACCACCGGGGCACTCGCCTGGGATGCCGCGCTGAGCGGGGAAGCATTGCCCGCGGCCGCGGCCTGCGCCGCCGGACTGGAGCACGCGGTCGCCGCGGCGAAGGGATGTATCCAGGTGCTCGGCGGGATCGGCTACACCTGGGAACACGACGCGCACCTGTACCTGCGCCGCGCGCTCGCCCTGCGGCAGTGGTTCTCCCGCACGGGCAATCAGCGGGTGGCCCGGCTCGCCCTGGAGGGGCGCCGGCGTTCCGCGCGGGACCGGGGCGCGGCGGATCCGGAAACCAGGGCACGCATCGCGGAGATCGCCGGACTGGCCGAACCGGAACAGCGACGCGCGCTCGCCGAGGCGGGCCTGATCATGCCGCACTATCCGCGGCCCTACGGACTCGAGGCGGACGCCACGACCCAGCTGGCGATCGACGCCGAACTGGACGCCGCCGGGATCGCCCGGCCGAACCTGGTCGTGGGCGCCTGGGCGCTGCCGACCATCCTCGGTTTCGGCACGGCGGAACAGTGTGAACGGTTCATCGCGCCGACTCTGCGCGGCGATCTCGTGTGGTGCCAGCTGTTCAGCGAGCCGGAGGCGGGATCCGATCTGGCCGGCCTGCGCACCGGCGCGAAACGGGTGGACGGCGGCTGGGAACTGTCCGGGCAGAAGGTGTGGACCTCGATGGCGGCGACCGCGGACTGGGCGATCTGCCTGGCCCGCACCGATCCGGAAGCCCCGAAGCACAAGGGGATCACCTACTTCCTCGTGGACATGCGCACCTCCGGGATCACCGTGCGGCCGTTGCGCGAGATCACCGGGGATGCGTTGTTCAACGAGGTGTTCCTGGACGGCGTCTTCGTCCCGGACGACTGCGTGGTCGGCGCGGTGAACGGGGGCTGGAAACTGGCGCGGGCGACCCTGGCCAATGAACGGGTCGCGCTGTCCGCCAATGCCTCTTTCGACGCCGATCTGGAACGTGTGCTGAGCATGGCCGGTGCGGATCCGGACGGGGCCCAGCCGGATGGGGAAGTGCTTGCCCGGATCGGTGAACTGGTGTGCAGCGGGCTCGCGGTACGGGCACTGGACGCGCGCGGGGCGGCACTGCGGCTCGCCGGTCGCCAGCCGGGCGCCGAATCGGCGGTGGCCAAACTGGTCGGGGTCGAGCACCGGCAGCGGACCGCGGACGCCGCGCTGTCGCTGTGCGGGCCCGAGGGCGCGCTCACCGACGGTCAGGCCCGGGAACTGTCCACGGAATTGTTGCGCAGCAGGGCGTTGAGCATTGCGGGTGGCAGTACCCAGGTTCTCGGGGTGCACGTGGTCGAGCGCCTGCTCGGCCTGCCACGCGGCTGAACGGTATCCGAGCTAAGAGTGGGAGGTTGCGGCTTGCGTTTCGAACTCGATGCCGATCAGCGCGCGCTGGTCGAGCTCGCCGAGGAAGTGCTGCGCCGGGAAGAGGGCAATCCGGCGCACATCTGGAAGGCGCTGGTCGATGCGGGCGTGCTCGGTGCGGTGCTACCGGAGCAGCACGGTGGCTCGGGCCTCGGCGTGTTCGAGGCCGGGCTGCTCGCGCAGGCCATCGCCCGCGCGGGAGCGGATGTGCCCGTTTTCGGCTCGCTGTTCCTCGCCGCGTTACCGCTCGCCGCGCAGGCCGGTGCAGCGCAGCCGGAAGAACTGGATCCGTTGCCGCGCAGCGTGATCGAGGACGGCGCGATCCTCACCGCGGCCATCGGGGAACCCTCGACGCCGTTCCCGGTGCAGCCGCGCACCGTGACCCGCGCCGAAGGCGACCGGTTGCGGGTGCGTGGCACCAAGATCAACGTGCCCGAGCTGGACCAGGCCGCCCGGCTGCTGATCACCGTGACCCACGAGGGCGCGCCCGCGGTGGTGCTCGTGGACGCGAACGGCGAGGGGGTGCGCCCCGGGCCGCGTGGTTCGCTGCACCTCGAGGACGCCCCGGTGGTCCGGGTGCTCGGCGGCGCGGAACTGCTGCGTTCGGTGCACGAGCACGCCCTGGCCGGAGCGGCCGCGCTCGCCGACGGGGCTCTGGCCGGGGCGCTCGACCTGACCGTGACACACATCGGGACCCGGGAGCAGTTCGGCCGCCCGATCGCCACCTTCCAGGCCGCTGCGGCCCAGGTCGCCGATGTCTATATCGCCGCGCGCGCCATGCACCTGATCGCCTTCTCGGCCTGCTGGCGGCTGGGCAACGGACTCGCCGCGGCGACCGATCTGGCCGCCGCGGGCTACTGGCTGGCCGCGCGCACCGTCGAGGCCGTGCACACCTGCCACCATCTGCACGGCGGTATCGGCGTGGACATGGACTACCCGCTGCACCGCTACTACGGGAAACTCACCACGCTGACCGGATTCCTCGGCGGGGGATCGGCGGCGACCGAGGCGATCGGCGGGCTGGCCGGGGCGGAACCGGTCGTCGAACGCCGGGAACCCGGACCCGGGGTGGAACTGGAACTCTCGCCGAAGCAACAGGAACTGCGCGCCGAACTGCGTGCCTATCTCGCCACGCTGATCACCCCGGAGCAGCGCGAGCAGCTGCGCGTGCAGCGGCACGGCGATGCGCACCGCGAGGTCGTGCGCCGCCTCGGTGCCGACGGGTGGCTCGGGGTCGGCTGGCCGCCCGAGTACGGCGGCCGCGGGGTCGACCCGATCGAACAGGCGATCTTCGTCAACGAGGCCGCACGCGCCGATGTGCAACTGCCCTCGGTGACCCTGCAGACGGTCGCGCCGACCCTGCTCGCGAACGGAACCGAGGAACAGCGCGAGTTCTTCCTGCCGAAGATCCTCGCCGGGCAACTGCATTTCGCCATCGGGTACAGCGAACCCGAGGCGGGGACCGACCTGGCCTCGCTGCGCACCACCGCGGTGCGGGACGGGGACGAGTACGTGATCAACGGGCAGAAGATGTTCACCACCGGGGTGCACGAGGCGGACTACATCTGGCTGGCCGTGCGCACCGACCGGGAAGCCCCGAAACACAAGGGGATCTCGGTGCTGATCGTGGACACCCGCGATCCCGGGTTCAGCCACACTCCGATCATCACCTGCGACGGCGCGCACCACGTGAACGCCTGCTACTTCAACGATGTGCGGGTTCCGGTGAACCGCCTGGTCGGCGAGGAGAACAAGGGCTGGCGGCTGATCACCACACAGCTCAACCACGAGCGCGTGATGCTCGGCCCGCACGGGTATGTCGGTGCGCAGTACGACCGGGTGCGGGACTGGGCGCTCGCGCGCGGGCTGCTCGGGGAACCCGATGTGCGCGCCGGTCTCGGTGAGGTGCTCGCCGTGCTGCGCATCAACGAACTGCTCAACTGGCAGGTGGCCGCCTCGCATGACGGTTCGGTCGGGGATGCCTGTGCCACCAAGGTGTTCGGCTCGACCGAGATGCAGCGGGTCGGCCGGCTGCTCAACCAGATCCTGGCCCGGCACGGTGATCCGGGTGACCCGGAGACCGCCGAGCTCGCCGCCTGGCTGGACATGATGGCGCGGCGCAATCTGGTGCTGACCTTCGGCGGCGGGGTGAACGAGGTGCAGCGGGAACTGATCGCCCAGTTCGGGCTCGGGCTGCCGCGGGTGCCGCGATGAGTGAGCAAGGGAGGAATCGAGCCATCGATACCGAAGAGTGGATCCGCCGCCGGGCCGAGGAGATCGCGGCCGCCGGGCGCAGCGCCCCGCGGCAGGCGCGCGATCCGGTGAACACCGCGATGATCAACAACTGGACCGAGGCTTTCAGCGATGCGGATCCGCGCTACGCGCCGGGACCGGACACGGTCGCCCCGCCGGGCATGATCCAGGCCTGGACCATGGCTGGCTTGCACGGGGCACGTGCCACCGACGATCCGCTCGGGCACATCATCGCGGCGCTCGACGAGGCCGGGTACACCTCCATCGTGGCCACGAACTCCGATCAGACCTATCACCGTTACCTCCGCGTCGGCGAGCGGGTGAGTTCGGCGACCGAGCTGACCGAGGTGGTCGGGCCGAAGCGGACCGCGCTCGGCGAGGGCTGGTTCGTCACCACGAAAACGAGGTGGACGGTGGAGGGCGAACCGGTCGGCGAGATGCGTTTCCGGGTGCTCAAGTTCCGCCCGGGCAGCGCGGGAACAGACGACGTGGAGACCGGGAATCACCCGGACATCATCGATGCCCGGGAGCGTTCCGCGGGCACCATGCGGCCTCCGGTCTCGAAGGACACCGAGTTCTTCTGGGAGGGCACGAAGAACGCGGAACTGCGCATCCAGCGGTTCGGCACCGAACTGCGTCACCCGCCCGGAGCGATGGGGCGCGAGCAGCCGGACGCGGAACCGGACTGGATCCGCAGTACCGGAAAGGGAACGGTGTACAGCTATGTGGTGCACCACCACCCCAAGGTTCCCGGGCGCGCGACCCCGTTCGTGGTCGCGCTCGTCGATCTGGAGGAAGGTGTGCGGATGATGGGCGAGCTCATCGATGTGGACCCGGACACGGTCCACATCGGACAACAGGTCGAGGTGGTCTTCCTCCGGGTCACCGATGATCTGGTGCTCCCGGCATGGAGGCCGCGGTCATGATCGGGACGACACTGCCCGCACTGCGCGTCGAGGTCACCCCGACCGTGGTGATCAGCACCGCGCTCGCGACGAGGGACTTCCAGGATGTGCACCATGACCGGGATGCCGCCGTGCAGCGCGGTTCGAAGGACATCTTCCTCAACATCCTCACCACCACCGGGCTCGTGCAGCGGTTCGTCACCGACTGGGGCGGCCGGAACTGCCTGGTGCGCGGGGTTTCCATCAAGCTCGGGGTGCCCTGCTACGCCGGGGACACCCTGACGATCACCGGTTCGGTCCAGGAATCGGTGCAGGAAGCGGGGGAGGAGCAATACGTGGTCGCGGTGAGCGGGACCTGCGGTCTCGGCGAACACGTGCGCGGCACGGTGCGGTTCGCGATGGAGGAGGCGGAATGACCAAGGGTTGGCCGGGAGATGGGCATGAAGCCGACCGGGTGCGGGTGTCCCGCAAAACGCCGGACGGCACTGCGGGAGGCCAGGCATGACTGACGCGTCAATCGTGGGAATCGGGGCCACCGAGTTCTCCAAGGAATCCGGGCGCAGCGAACTGCGTCTTGCCTGCGAGGCGATCCGTTCCGCGCTGGGCGATGCCGGGCTCGAACCGTCCGATGTGGACGGTGTGGTGCGGTTCGGCATGGACACCAGTGACGAGATCGCCGTCGCCCGTGAACTCGGCATGGGGGATCTGCGGTTCTTCAGCCGGATCGGTTACGGCGGCGGGGCGGCCTGCGCGATCGTGCAGCAGGCGGTGCTGGCCGTCGCGGGCGGGGCCGCGGATGTCGTGGTGTGCTACCGCGCGTTCAACGAGCGCTCCGGGCACCGGTTCGGCCAGGTTTCCACCGGTGCGGTGGCCGCACCGAGCAGTGCGGGCGTGGACAACGGCTGGCATTACCCGTTCGGGATCGCCACCCCCGCGGCGACCGTGGCCATGGTGGCCCGCCGTTACCTGCACGAATACGGCGCCACGAGCGAGGACTTCGGGCGGATCGCGGTACTCGACCGCAAACACGCCGCCACCAACCCGAACGCCTGGTTCTACGGCAAGCCGATCACCCTCGCCGAGCACCAGGAATCCCGGATGATCGCGGATCCGCTGCGGTTGTTCGACTGCTGCCAGGAGACCGACGGCGGTATCGCGCTGGTGATCACCTCGGCCGAACGGGCCAGGGATCTCGCCGCGCCCCCGGTGCGGATCGCCGCGGCCGCCCAGGGCAGCGGACCCGACCAGTATACGATGACCAGCTACTACCGCGAGGACATCGCGGCACTGCCGGAGATGTCGGTCGTCGGGCGCCAGCTCTGGGACAGTTCCGGGCTGCGGCCCGAGGACATGGGCGCGATCGTGCTCTACGACCATTTCACTCCGTACACCCTGCTGCAGCTCGAAGAACTGGGCTTCTGCGGACGCGGCGAGGCACCGGCCCTGGTGGCCTCCGGTGAGCTCGAACTGACCGGGCGCTGGCCGCTGAACCCACACGGTGGCCAGCTCGGCGAGGCTTATCTGCACGGGGTGAACGGGATCGCCGAGGCGGTGCGCCAGTTGCGCGGCACCGCGGTCAACCAGATCACCGATCCCGGCCATGTGCTGGTCACCGCGGGAACCGGAGTGCCGACCTCGGGCCTGATCCTGGGCGCTGCCTGAGTTGTCAGCGCAGCTCAGCTCTCAGCCGGTGCGCAGGGCGGCGATTCGGGCTTCGGTGCCGCGCGTCCCGGTGAGCGGGACACGGCCCCAGAGTCCGAGATAGAGCTGTTCGCCCCTGCCGTGCAGCAGTACGTCGGGATCGAGATCCGTGTCCACGGCGCGGACCTCGCCGTTCTCGATCGCGCGGTGCCATCGCGCACCCTCGTCCGCGCGCACCAGTGACTCGTGGGCAAGGCAACGCGGCCAGAACCGCAACCGGGCGGGCTTTTTGGACCAGTTCCACACCCGCGTCTGCGGGTCGAGGGTACGCAGCCGGTGCAGCAGTGCGCTGGTCTGTTCGCCCGCCCGGTCGCACACCTCGGCGTCCCCGCGCAGTTCGGCGCCGGTGAACTCGGCTTCCGGGCCGACCGCCTCGATCACCGCGTCCACGAAGGAGGCCACGTTTCCCATGTGGTGCACCGGATGGCGGAGCTGCCATCCGGGACAGCAGGGCACATCCACGTGTTCGTCGCCCGCCGAGATCTCGAACAGGGCTCCCGCCCAGGTCTCGGTGAGCCACAGGTAGTCCGCGTCGGTCGGGCCCGGGTCCGACACTCTCAGTCGTAGCGGATGTGCACTTCCTCGGTGAGCGGGAGCGATTGACAGGCCAGGATGATGCCCTCGTCCAGGTCCTCCTGTTCGAGGATCTCGTTGTTCAGCATCTTCACCTCACCACCGACCAGGCGGCAGGCGCAGGTGCTGCACCGGCCCTCGCGGCAGGAGTAGGGCGCGTCCAATCCGTTGTCCAGCAGGGTGTCCAGCAGTTTGGTGCCCTCGGGCCATTCGATCTCGCTGTCCGTGTCGTCCAGGTTCACGAACACCTTCGCCGCCGCGCCGCCTCCGGGTTCCGGGCGGAGGAACGGGTTGTCCTGGTGCGAGAGGTATTCTTCGACGTGCACGGTGTCCGCGGGCCAGGACAGTGCGGTGGCGGTCTCCCGCATGACCCGCATGAAGCCCTCGGGCCCGCAGTAGTAGAGCCGCCGTCCGCGGTGCTCGCCGAGCAGCGCGGTCAGCGCCTCGGCGGTCGGCAGCCCGCGTTCGGATTCGTGCCAGTGCACGAGTTCCAGGCGGTCGTGGCGCTCGGCGAGCTCGGTGAGCGCCTGGCCGAAGATGGTCCGCTCGGCGTCCGGGTTGGCGTAGAGCAGGAAGACCCGGCCGCTGCCGTGTTCGAGCACGGTGCGCAGGATGGAGTACACCGGGGTGATCCCGCTGCCCGCCGCGGCGAGCACGATGTCCTCGTCGAGGGCAGCGGGGGTGAACGTGCCGCCGGGGGCAAGCACCTCGATCTGGGAACCGGGGCGCAGCGCGCACATCCATTCCGAGCCCGGTCCCATCCGCTTCACCGTGACCTGGGGCCGCTGGGCGCCCTCGGGGTTGGAGAAGGAGTAGGAACGGGCCACGGATTCCCCGCCCGCCAGCCGGATGTGCACCGTGGTGAACTGGCCCGCCCGGTGCGCGAACACCGCGCGGTGCTCCTCGGGCACCTCGAACACGATGGTGTTCGCCTCGGCGGTCTCGGGGATCACCTCGGCCACGGTGAGCAGGAAACTACGCGTCACGCCCGTACCTCGCTCGGTCCCTCGAAGCTCGGATCTTCGATGCCGGGCTTGTCGATACCGGGTTTCTCCACGAACAGCCCGTCGTCCGCGGCGGCCTCGATGCTGGCCCGCAGCCATTCGCAACCGGGTTGTTCCTCCCGGTTGAACGCCTGGCAGACCCGGTCCGGGTCCTGGGTCCACTGCACACTGGTGTGCTTGGGGCTGCGTTTCCCGGCGAGCACCACGGCCGCGCACCGCATGCAGGCGATCTCGCGCAGACCGCCGTACAGGTACTCCGTGCGTTCCGCCTCGGTCTGCCCGGGCTCCCCGGCCGCCGTCTGCGGTTTGGCCCACCGCCCGCCGCTCATGCTTCGGCTTTCTCGCGTTCCGCGCGCAGCGCCAGGTTCTCCGCGACCTCGGCCTCCCACACCTCGTTCGCCCGTGTGGTGTCCACTTCGAACTCGAACCGGTTGGTCATTTCCCCGGAGATGTCCTCGACGTCCACATAGAACTGTTCGTACCAGCGGCGCAACTGGTAGACCGGGCCGTCCTCCTCGCACAGCAGCGGATTGTCGATCTTGGTCTTGTTCTCCCAGATCTCCACATCCTGGAGGAATCCGTCACCGAAGTTCTTGTGCAGCTTCTGCCCGAGGATCTGGATGTGCTCGGGCTCCATCCCGGGAAAGCCCTTCGCGGCCAGGCCCCACTGCAGCATGAAGGAGTCCTCGGTGATCGGGTAATGGCAGTTGATGAGCACGCACTCGATCTCATGGCCGTTCATGGCCGGCCACAACCAGTTGACCATGTACGAAGGACCGAAGTAGGTGGCCTCGGAGCGCAACGTGGAACCCTCGGCCTTCTTCGGGTCCTTCATGTAGTCCGGGCGCGCCTTCGACCGCAGGTACTGGGTCGCCGTGTGCCCGGAGAAGATGTTCGAGAACTGGGTCGGGAAGGCGTGGTGCACGTAGAAGAAGTGCGCCACGTCGGCGACGTTGTCGATGACCTCGCGGCAGTTCGATCCGCTGATCACCCGCTGGTCCCAGATCCAGTCGCTCCACTGCTCGGTGTTCACTCCGGGGATCTCCGGGATCGCCTGCTCCGGGATCGGCGGATTGCCCTGCGGATCGTTCCACACGAACAGCTGTCCGTTCTGTTCGCTGGTCGGCCAGCCGCGGGTACGCGCGCGCAGCGGAACCCGCTTGGCGTAGGGGATCCCGGTGCATTTCCCGTTCCCGCCCCAGCGCCAGTCGTGGAACGGGCAGGCGATCGAGTCGCCCTTCACGGTTCCCTGGGTGAGGTCGGCCCCCATGTGCCTGCAGTAGCCGTCGAGCGCGTGCAGTTCCCCGTCCTGCCCGGCCCAGACGACCAGTTTCGTACCGAAAGCCTCGATCGCGTGTGGTTGCCCGTCGCGGAAGGTCTCGGCCAGCCCGAGACAGTGCCAACCGCGGGCGTACCGCGCCGCGGTGGCGCCGGTGTCGATATTGCGCACGCTCATGATTCCTCCGTAACTGTCAGCGAGTGCCCCGCGGCATGCTTGGCCGCGAGGTAGCCGAATGTCATGGCCGGTCCGATGGTGGCTCCCGGACCCGCGTAGCTGCCGCCCATCAGTGCCGCGCTCACATTGCCCGCCGCGTACAGGCCCTCGATCGGCGAACCGTCGGTGCGCAGTACCCGGGCCTGCGCGTCGGTGCGCACCCCGCCCTTGGTGCCGAGGTCGCCGGGCACCAGCTGCACCGCGTAGAACGGCGGGGTGCGCAGCGCGGCGAGCGAGGAGTTCGGCCGGACCCGTGGATCGCTGTAGTACGAATCGTAGTGGCTGGTGCCCCGGCCGAAGTCCTCGTCGACTCCGGACTCGGCGAAGCCGTTGAACCGCTTGACGCTGGCCTCCAGCCGCTCCGCGGGCACCTCGATGGCCTTGGCGAGCTCACCGATGCTGCTCGCGCGCTGGACCACCCCGGAGGCGAGCCATTTGCGCGGCAGCGGCTGGCGCGGCGGAAGACCGGCGAAGATGTAGCGATTGCGGTAGCGCTGGTCGAACACCAGCCAGGTGGGCATGTTGCGGGCCGGTCCGCCGGGCTCGCCGTACATCGCGTGCACGGCGTCCACATAGGGTGCCGCCTCGTTGCCGAACCGTTCGCCCGAGCCGTTGACCATGATGCTGCCCGGTAGCGTGCGTTCCGCGAGGCAGAAGTAGGTGCCACCGGCGAACGGGATCGAGGGACCCCACCAGGCCTCCTCGAGCAGTTCGGTGGCCACGTCCAGCTCGGCGTGTTCCAGGCAGGCCAGCAGCCCGTCACCGGTGTTGGACTCCGCGCCGACGGTCCAGTCCCCGCTGATCGGTTCGCGCTGGTGGGTCTTGCGCAGTTCGGCGTTGCGCTCGAACCCGCCGCTGGCCAGCAGTACCCCGCGGCGCGCGGTCAGGGTGACCTCTTCGCCCTCGGAGTCGACCACCACCCCGCGCACCGCGCCGCCGGAGACGACCAGCCTGCGCAGCGGGGTGTTCAGCTCGATGGGGACACCAGCCTGGGCGAGCCCGACCCGCAACCCGGCGGCCAGTGCCCGTCCCATGGTGAGCACCTTGCGCCTGCGCACCCGGGCCCTGGTCATTCGCCCGGCCAGCCGCAGCGCGGTCAGCATCGAGCGCGGGTCCCGCAGGATCAGATTGAGCTTGCGGAAATCGGCCTGGGTCAGCGGGATCGCGTCCTGACCGGCCATATAGGGCTTCTCCAGAGTGCGGCGCAGTTCGCCGAGCACTCCGGAGTCCATGGGAACCGGTTCCACCGAGCGCCCGCCCGGCCGTCCGCCGGGGCCTTCCGGGTAGTAGTCCGAGTACCCGGGGACCCACTGCAGTTTCAGCGGGGTGCGCTCGAGCACCAGGTCCAGCATGGTGGGGCCGTGGTCGAGGTAAGCGTCGATCCGCTCCTGCTCGATCCCGGGGCCCGCGACATGGCGCAGGTAGGCGGCCGCGTCCGCGCGGGTGTCCTGGATCCCGGCCTTGCGCAGTACCGAGTTCCCCGGGATCCATACCCCGCCGCCCGAACGCGCGGTCGAACCGCCGTACCGTCCGTTCTTCTCCACGATCACGGTACGCAAACCCGCTTCGTGGGCGGCGAGTGCCGCCGTCATGCCGGCGCCACCGCTGCCGACGATGATCAGGTCGTACTCCGTGCTGTCCCGCATCCGCACCGCGCCTTCCCGCATTCGCGCCCTGACAGCTCATGGGCCAAATATGGAACATGTTATAGAAACGCCTCGGCGAACGCTATCGCCCGCCGTATATAAGAGGGTAACATCGCGCCGCGAGAAAACTAGAACTTGTTTCACATAAGACTCGAGTCACATCGGTGGTGAAGGAGTGGACGTGGAAGCAGACGTGCTCGTGGTCGGGTTCGGCGCGGCGGGAGCGTGTGCCGCGCTGCAGGCGGCCTCCCAGGGCCTGCGGGTGCTCGCGATCGACCGGTTCACCGGTGGCGGGACCACGGCCATCTCCGGCGGGGTGGTCTACGCGGGTGGTGGGACGAGCGTGCAACGGGCCGCCGGGGTGCGCGATTCGGTCGAGGCGATGGAGGAGTATCTGCGTGCCGAGGTCGGCGAGGCCGTCTCGGCGGAGACACTGCACCGATTCTGTGCCGGTTCGGCCGAGGACATCGACTGGCTCGCCGGGCACGGGGTTCCGTTCGAACCGACGCCCTGTCCATTCAAGACCTCCTATCCGAACGACCGGTACTACCTTTACCACTCCGGAAGCGAACTCGCGCACGATCCGCAGGCGCCCCCGCGCGGGCACCGGGCGCACGCCCCGGGGACATCCGGCAAGGCGCTCTACGCCCCGCTTGCGGCCGCGGCCCGCAAGGCCGGGGTGCGGCTGCGCGGGCAGACCAGGGCGACCGGGCTGATCGTGCGCGACGGCGTGGTGCGCGGGGTGCGCTGCCGCACCCTCGAATCGGCACCCGCGCTCGTGCGCCGTGCCCACCGGGTGCTGGCCGGGTACGCCGCGAAACCCGGCGTCTACGCCCCACCGCTGCGCAGGCGGCTCGGTAAGCTGATCACCGCCCTGGAATCGCGGTACGGCACCGAGGTCGAGCTCACCGCCGGGCACGGGGTGATCCTGGCCAGCGGCACCTTCAACGCGAACCGGCGGATGCTCGGCGAGCACGTGGAGCGCTTCCGGGGTTCGCTTCCGCTGGGCACCATCGCCGACGACGGCAGCTCGGTGCGCCTCGGCGAACAGGCGGGCGCGGCGACCAAGGCGATGGATCGGGTCTCGGTGTGGCGGTTCATCACCCCGCCTTCGGCGTTCACCAAGGGCACGTTGATCGATTCGGCGGGGGAGCTGCTGTGCGGGGCGAACCGCTACGGCGCCGCGATCGGATCCGAGCTGCTGCGCCGCACCGATGGGCGCGGCTGGCTGATCGTGGACGAACCGCTGCTGCGCGAGGCACGCGGGCAGATCCGTGCGGAGGCGGTGTGGTTCCAGCGGATGCAGTTCGAGTTCCTGGTGCGGCGTAAGGGGGTCAGCGCACCGAGCAGGGCCGCGCTCGCGGCGCGGATCGGGGTGGCACCCGAACAGCTTCCGGAGTCCACGCACCCGATGCACGCCTTCGATATCTCGCTGCGCCCGCACCTGCTCTACCCGTGGCCGATGCTCACCCTCGGCGGACTGGCCGTGGACGAGGAAAGCGGTGCGGTGCTGGACGGGCAGGCCCGGCCGATTCCGGGTCTGTTCGCGGCGGGCCGGGCCGCGGCGGGGATCTGCGCACACTCGTACGTCAGCGGGCTCTCGATCGCCGACTGTGTGTTCTCCGGACGCAGGGCGGCACGCGCCGTGGCGACCACCCTGGCCAAAAACTAGAACATGTTCTAGTATTGCCCCATACGATTTGAGGAGATGCGCCAATGGGAGAACTCACCGTCGACGAGGTGCGGACGCGGGTCACCGACCTGCTCGGCGAACTGCGCGAGCGTGCGCAGGAGACCGAGGACCTGCGGAAGGTGCACGACGAGTCGATCAAGTCCTTGGAAGCGGCGGGATTCTTCCTGCTGCTGCAGCCGGCGCGGTATGGCGGACTCGAAGCCGATCCGGTCGAGTTCTACCGCACGGTGACCGATATCGCCAGCGCGTGCGGGAGTACCGGATGGGTCGCCTCGATCCTCGGCCTGCACCCGTGGCACCTGGCCCTGTTCGACGACAAGGCGCAGCGCGAGGTGTGGGGCGAGGACAAGAACGCCCGGATCTCCTCCTCCTATGCGCCGATGGGCAAGGCGAAGATCGTCGAGGGCGGCTACCGGCTCTCCGGACGGTGGAGCTTCTCCTCCGGCTGCGATCACGCCACCTGGGTGTTCCTCGGCGGGCCGGTGCTCGACGAGGAGGGCAACCCGGTCGATTTCTGCACCTATCTGCTGCCGATCGCGGACTACCAGATCATCGATGTGTGGGACACGGTCGGCCTGCGCGGCACCGGTTCCAACGACATCCTGGTCGAGGATGTGTTCGTGCCCGAGCACCGGGTCCTTTCCTTCAAGGACATGGCCCGTTGCTCGGGGCCCGGGCAGGAGGTCAACGAGTCGCCGATCTACCGGCTGCCGTACGGCACGGTGCACCCGAGCTGCATCACCGCGCCGATCATCGGGATGGCGCGCGGGGCCTACGAGGCGCACGTGAGTTACATGGGTGAGCGGGTGCGCGCCGCCTACGCCGGGGAACAGTCCAAAGAGGACCCGTTCGCCAAGGTGCGGATCGCGGAAGCGGCCAGCGAGATCGACGCGGCCTGGCTGCAGCTTTCCCGCAACGTGGACGAGGAACTCGAACTCGTCCGCGCGGGCAAGACGATCCCGATGCCGATGCGTACCCGGGCGCGCCGCGATCAGGTGCGTGGCACCGAGCGGTCCATCGCCGCGATCGACCGGCTGTTCGAGAACTCCGGTGGGCGCGCGCTGCGCAACGGCACCCCGATCCAGCGGTTCTGGCGTGACGCGCATGCCGGACGGGTGCACGCGGCCAACGATCCGGAACGGGCCTATGTCCTGTACGGCACCGGGGAGTTCGGTCTCCCGGTGCGGGATGCGATGGTCTGATGCGCTGGCGACGACCGAGCGAGCATCGGAGCGAGCTCTCGGCGAGCGAGGAGCGGAACGAGGAAGGAGTCGAGCCATGTCACCGATGACAGTGACCCTCGAGGAACTGCGGGCCGGATCCTTCGTCGACCTGCCGAGCGGGCTGCGGCTGCACTATCACCGCGCGGGCGACCCGTCGAATCCGACGGTGGTGCTGCTGCACGGCGGTGGGCCGGGAGTCTCGGCCTGGGTGAACTTCAGCCGCACGATCGGAGCGCTCGCCGAGCAGTACGACGTGCTTGCGATCGATCAGCCCGGATTCGGTGAGTCGGACAAACCGGCCGAGCACGGGCAGTACTTCACGTTCAGCGCGGGCGCGGTGGCCGAATGCCTCACCGAACTCGGGATCGAGCGCGCGCACTTCGTCGGGAACTCCCTCGGCGGCGGCACCGCGGTGCGGTTCGCGCTCGATCACGGCAAGCGCGCGGGCCGTCTGGTGCTGATGGGCCCCGGCGGGTTGAGCATCAACGCCTTCGCCCCGGATCCGACCGAAGGCATCCGGGCGCTGGGCAAGTTCGGCGCCGAACCCACCCGGGAGAACATCGAGAAGTTCCTGCGCTGCATGGTCTTCGACCAGTCGCTGATCACCGAGGAACTCGTCGATGAGCGCTTCGAGGTGGCCAGGCGACCGGAATCGCTGGCCGCGATGGGCGCGATGGGTGCCTCCTTCCGGGATCCGGCGACCGCCGAACAGGGCATGCTCTGGCGTGAGGCGTACAAGCTGCGCCAGCGGGTGCTGCTGATCTGGGGCCGCGAAGACCGGGTCAACCCGCTGGACGGGGCACTGCTCGCACTCAAGACGATTCCGCGCGCGGAGCTGCACGTGTTCCCGCGCTGCGGGCACTGGGCGCAGCTGGAGCGGTTCGCCGAATTCAACCAGCTCGTGACGAATTTCCTGAGCGAGAAAGGGTAATCGGAATGGGTATTCGCTCGCTCGGTTACCTCTACATCGAGGCGACCGATATCGAGGCATGGCGCACCTACGGGCTCAAGGTGCTCGGCATGGTCGAGGGCAAGGGCCCTGTCGAGGACCGGCTCTATCTGCGCATGGACGAATTCCCGGCGCGGCTGGTGATCGTGCCGGGGGACCAGGACCGCCTGCTGCACAGCGGATGGGAGGTCGCCAACGAGGCCGAGCTGGACGAGATCGCCGAACGGGTGCAGGCAGCGGGTTTCCCGGTGAAGGCCGGTACCGCCGAGGAACTCGCCGAGCGCCGGGTCAACGGGCTGATCAAGGTCGAGGATCCCTCGGGCAACGCGGTCGAGGTCTTCCACGGGGTCGCGCTGCAGCACCGGCGCGTGGTCAGCCCGTACGGACACCGCTTCGTGACCGAGCATCAGGGACTCGGCCACGTCGTGCTGTCCACTTCGGATGACGCGAAGGCGCTGCACTTCTACCGGGATGTGCTCGGTTTCCGGCTGCGCGACTCGATGCGGCTGCCCCCGCAGGCGGTCGGCCGCTCGGCCGAGGACCCGCCCGCCTGGCTGCGGTTCTTCGGCTGCAATTCGCGCCACCACAGCCTGGCCTTCCTGCCGATGCCGACCCCGAGCGGGATCGTGCACCTGATGCTCGAGGTCGAGGAACCCGATGATGTCGGGCTCTGCCTCGACCGGGCGCTGCGGCGCAAGGTGCCGATGTCGGCCACCCTCGGGCGGCACGTCAACGACAAGATGCTGTCGTTCTACATGAAGACCCCCGGCGGGTTCGACGTGGAGTTCGGCTGCGAGGGCCTCGAGGTGGACGACGAAGACTGGATCGCGCGGGAGAGCACCGCGGTCTCCCTGTGGGGCCACGATTTCTCCATCGGGGTTCGGGAGCAGCAATGAGTACCGGACAGGTGGCCTTCGACCAGCGCCGGTACCGGCAGGTGCTCGGGCACTTCTGCACCGGGGTCACGGTGATCACCGCGGTCGGCGAGGCGGGTCCGATCGGTTTCGCCTGCCAGTCCTTCGCCGCGCTGTCCATCGATCCGCCGCTGGTGCTGTTCTGCCCGGGCCGGACTTCCCGGTCCTGGCCGGTGATCGAGAAGGCGGGCACGTTCTGCGTGAACCTGCTCGCCGAGCACCAGAGCGAGATCTCCGCCCGGTTCGGCGCGCCGAGCAAGGACAAGTTCTCCGGGCTGCCGCTGTACGCGACCCCGCAGGGCAACCCGATCATCGACGGGGCGCTCACCTGGATCGACTGCACGGTGCACGAGGTGCGCGAAGGCGGGGACCACCTCATCGTGCTCGGTCACGTCGAGCATCTGGGCCCGGCCTCGGACGGGAAACCCCTGCTGTTCAACCGGGGCAGCTACACCGGGCTGACCGGTCAGCCCGCCGAACCGGCCCCGGTGGACCTGGAGCTGGACTCCTTCCTGCGGCTGCCGAGCTCGACCGACTGGCTGTAGCAAGACGGCACGAGAAAATCTCCCCGGGGAGATTTTCTCGTGCCGTGGTTCAGATGCGTTCGATGATGGTCGCGGTGGACAGCGCCCCGCCCGCGCACATCGAGACCAGCGCGGTGCTCGCGTCCCTGCGTTCGAGCTCGTGCAGCGCGGTGGTGAGCAGCCGGGCACCGGTGGCGCCGACCGGGTGGCCGAGCGCGATCGCGCCGCCGTTGACGTTCACCCGGTCCATATCCGGCTTGTGCACCTGTGCCCAGGAGAGCACCACCGAGGCGAAGGCTTCGTTCACCTCGAACAGATCGATGTCCCCGATCGCCATGCCCGCCTTGTCCAGCACCCGCTCGGTGGACTGCACCGGGCCGTCGAGGTGGTAGTAGGGCTCGGCGCCGACGAGAGCCTGGGCGCGGATCCGGGCACGCGGCCGCAGTCCTTGCGCCTTCGCGGTCTCCTCATCGGCGAGCAGCAGCCCGGCCGCGCCGTCGGAGATCTGCGAGGAGTTGCCCGCGGTGTGCACCCCGTCCTCGATCACCGGCTTGAGCTTGGCGAGCGCCTCGGTGCTGGTCTCGCGCAGTCCCTCATCGCGTTCGAGCCAGGAGGAGGGCAGGATCTCCCGGTCGAACCGGTTCTGCTGCCAGGCGTTCGCGGCCAGTTCCTGGGAACGCAGCCCGAATTCGTCCACATCCGCGCGGGAGATGCCGCGCCGCACGGCGATCCGCTCCGCCGCGGCGAACTGGTTCGGCATGTCGATCTCCCAGCTCGGCGGCTTCGGTTTGCCGAACCCTTCGACGATGTTCGTGCCGAGCGGGATCCGGCTCATCGCCTCGGCCCCGCAGGACACGCCGACCGAGATCGCCCCCGCGTGGATCAGCCCGGCGATCAGGTGGGTGGCCTGCTGCGAGGAACCGCACTGGGCGTCGATCGTGGTCGCCCCGGTCTGCTCGGGCAGGCCCGCGGCCAGCCATGCGGTACGGGTCAGGTGGCCGCCCTGCTCGCCGGCCTGGGTCACGCAGCCGCCGATGACCTGTTCGACCAGCTCCGCCTCCAGTCCGGAGCGCTCGATCAGTCCGCGCTGTGCCGCGCCGAGCAGTTCCGCCGGGTGCGTACCGGAAAGCGCGCCGCCTCGTTTACCTATGGCGGTTCGCGCGGCCGCCACGATCACCGGTGCTCCCATGGTCGCCCTCTTTCATAATTTCTGAAACATGTTCTACTTACGGATGCTAGCAAGTGATTGATCTGCAGCCAACGTCTTCACCAATGGCGTTCCATGTGGTTCAATTCATGTAGAACGTGTTTCAGAAGTCTTGCTCATTGCTGAGCGATCGGAGCGTGGATGGTCATGCCAGCCATACCCGAGGGGTTCGATTTCACCGATCCAAACGTGTACGCCGAGCGGGTGCCGCACGCCGAGTTCGCCGAACTCCGCAAGACCGCCCCGGTGTGGTGGAATTCGAAGTCCCCGGACAAAGGTGGATTTGCCGACAACGGGTTCTGGGTTGTCACAAAGCACAAGCATGTCAAGGAGATCTCGCGGGACAGTGAGAACTACTCGACATGGGAGAACACCGCGATTCCCCGGTTCGCCGACGATATCGCGCGGGAGAACATCGAATTGCAGCGATATGTGCTGCTGAACATCGATCCACCGCAGCACACCAAGCTGCGCCGGATCGTGACCCGCGGGTTCACCGTGCGCGCCATCCGGGGCTTGCAGGACGAGCTCACCAAGCGTGCCGACTCGATCGTGCGCGAGGCGCTGTCCACCGAGAGTGGCGACTTCGTCACGAAGGTCGCCTCCGAGCTGCCGCTGCAGGCGATCGCGAGCCTGATCGGGGTGCCGCAGGAGGACCGGGAGAAGGTCTTCAAGTGGTCCAACGAGATGACCGGTTACGACGACCCCGATTTCGAGGGTGATCCGGCCGCCTCCGCGATGGAGATCATCGGCTACTCGTACAACATGGCCGAGGAGCGCAAGCAGAACCCGCGCGAGGACATCGTCACCCAGCTCATCAACGCCGACATCGACGGCGAGGCGCTCACTCCCGAAGAGTTCTCCTTTTTCGTCATCCTGCTCGCCGTCGCGGGCAACGAGACCACGCGCAACGCGATCTCGCACGGGATGATCGCCTTCCTGGAGAACCCCGAGCAGTGGGAGATCTACAAGGCCGAGCGGCCGAAGACCACCGCGGACGAGATCGTGCGCTACGCGACCCCGGTGACCACCTTCCAGCGGACCGCGGTGACCGATATCGAGCTGGACGGCCAGCAGATCCGCAAGGGCGACCGGATCGCGATGTTCTACGGCTCGGCGAACTTCGACGAGGAGGTCTTCACCGATCCGCACAAGTTCGACATCAAACGTGATCCGAATCCGCATCTCGGCTTCGGCGGCTCCGGGGTGCACTACTGCCTCGGCGCGAACCTGGCCCGCCTGGAGATCGACCTGATCTTCAATGCGATCGCCGATCACATGCCGGACATCACCAAGCTCGGCGACCCGAAACGACTCGCCTCCGGCTGGCTCAACAGCATCAAGGAGTTCCCGGTCGATTTCACCGGGCGCTGTCCCGTCGCGCACGGCTGACCCTGCCGAGCAGGAAACCAAGCCGCCGTCCCGGTTTTCCGGGGCGGCGGTTTTTTCGTGTTCCGGTCCGGACACGAAGCGTGCGCAGATCTATTCGCAGCGAATTCGGGGCCCGATATCGGGGTGAGAATGAGAAAGCACGGCCATGCTGGCCGGGGCGCTGTCCCCGAACGCGGTTTCCTGCTCGTCACCCGGATCATCGCGGGAGTGGCGATCGGGATCAACGCGAACATCGTGATGCCCAATCTCGTCGAATTCGCCCCGGTGCGCACCAGGGGGAAGTTCGTCGCCTCGCTGGCCGGATTCTTCGGGTTCGGTTTCGTACTCGCCGCGTTGATCGGGTTCTTCGTGATCCCCGCGTTCTCCGGTGACTGGCGGGTCCGCCCAGCTCATCGTCGGGCTGCCGATCGTGCTCGCCGTGCTGTGGCGGCGCAATCTGCCCGAATCCCCGCGTTATCCGGTCGCGCGCGGACGGGTGGACGAGGCGATGACCGAGCTCGAACGCCTGGAGAACCGGGTGCGTACGGCCAACGGCGGCACCCTTCCCGAGCCCGGATCCTGCACTGTGGACGGTGCGGCGGCGCAGTTGCAGCGGCCGAGCCTGCTGCGCCAGCTCGGTGCGCTGTTCCGCCCGCCGCTGCTGCGCCAGAGCGTGCTGATCTGCGTGCTGTGGTTCTGCTTCAGCTTCGCCTGCTATGGATTCCTGGTCTTCCTGCCCACGCTGCTGGTGCACAAGGGATTGTCCATCAGCGAGAGCTTCGGCTATTCCATCCTGGTGGAGATCGCCCAGGTCATCGGTTACTACCCGGCCGCGGTGCTCTCCGAACGGATCGACCGCAAGTGGACCATCGTGGCCTTCCTCGGCGCTGCGGCCCTTTCCGCGCTCGGGCTCGCCCTGGCCACCAGCAACGCGGGCGTGCTCGTGTTCAGCATCGCGATGGCGCTGTTCCTCAACGGCGGATACGCCCCGCTCTACACCTACACCCCGGAGGTGTACCCGACCGCGATCCGGGGCCGCGATCGCCCCGGTGCTGCTCGGCGCCAGCTACGCGAGCCTGACGTTCTTCGGGGTGTTCGTGCTGCTCTGTTGCGTGATCGCGGTCGCCGTCGTGGCCGTGACGGTGCTCGGGATCTCCACCAGGAACCGCTCTCTGGAACAGATCAGCGCCTGACCGCCAGATCGGTGGCCGGAAGGGAATGCCAGCCCCGGTTGAACGGGGAGCGCAGCCGGACCGCGCGGGAGCGGTCGACGCCGATCCGCGGGTGCGCGGCGAGCAGTTCCCCGACCGCGACCCGCGCCTGCAGCCAGGCCAGGTGCGAGCCGATGCAGAAGTGCACCCCGTTGGAGAACCCGAGATGGCGCGGGATCTTCCTGGTGACGTCCAGCCGGTCGGCGTGCGGGCCGAACTCGCGCTCGTCCCGGTTGGCCGAGCCGTAGAGCATCATCACCTTCGCGCCCTCGGGGATCTCCACGCCGTGCAGGCGCACCGGGCGCAGCGTGGTGCGGGCCAGGGACTGCACACTGGACTCCAGGCGCAGGAACTCGACGAGCGCGCCCGGAATGCGGTCCGGATCGGCGAGCAGCAGTTCGCGCTGCGCCGGGTTCTCGGTGAGCAGCAGGAAACCGTGCGAGATGAGGTTGCTCGTGGTGTCGTTCCCCCCGGCGACGATGTTGAAGCAGAACCCGAGAATGTCCCAGTCGGTGAGCCGTTCGCCGTCGATCTCCGCGCCAAGCAGCGCGCTGATCAGGTCCTCGCCCGGGTCCACTCGCCGTTTGGCGATGAGCCCGGAGAAGTACTCGAACATCTCGGCGACCGCGGCGCTCCCGGCGAACTCGTCCGCCTGAAAGCCCTGGTTGCTCACCCCGACGATGGCGGTCACCCAGGGATCGAACCGGTCGCGGTCGGCCGCGGGTACCCCGAGCAGGCTGGCCACCACGAAGCTCGGGATGGGCGAGGAGAAATCCCGGTGCAGATCGGGTTCCTCGGCCCGCTGCAGCCCGGCGATCCGCTCCCGGACGAACGCCCGGATCTCGTCCTCGAGCCCGGCGACCCGGCGCGGGGTGAACGCCTTGCCGATCAGCGCGCGCAGCCGGCCGTGCCGCGGCGGATCGGTCATCACCAGCGTCGGGGCGAGCCCGAGCGCGGCGATCTCATCGCGGTGATAGGTCAGCCCCTGCGCCGAGGAGAAGGTCTCGTGATCACGCACCGCGGCGAACACATCGGCGAACCGGGAGAGCGCATAGAAGTCCGGATGCTCGTGGTGGTGCACGGGATCGCGGTCCCGCAGCACCCGGTAGGCCGGATAGGGATCGAGCTGGAACTCTTCGTCGAAGGGATCGTATTCGCGCATACCGCCCGCCTTGAATTAACAGTGCCCGTTATTAACGACAACTGTTAGTATGTGCCCATGCCACGCGATGCCACAACCACGAGGGCCCGATTGATCCGTGCGGGGGAGCGGCTGTTCGCGCGGGAGGGGATCGACGGGGTGCGCACCAGGGACCTGGTGGCCGAGGCGGGGCAGGCCAACGATTCCGCGGTCACCTACCACTTCGGTTCCCGGCAGGGGCTGCTGCTCGCCGTGGTGGACAAGCACCTGCGGCGGATGGAGGAACAGTGGAAACCGGCACTCGCGGTCCGGGATCCGGGCGCGGACCTCGGGGAACTGGTCACCCGGATCGTCACCCCGCTCGCCGAGCAGCTGCGCACCGAGGACGGCCGGGATTTCCTGCGGATCACCGCGCAGCTGGCCGGGCGCTCCGGGGTACGCACCGCGAGCGTCCCGGAACCGCTCACCGGTACCGCGCTCGCGCAGTGGCTCGCCGAACTCGAACGCCGCTGTGTCGAACGTTGCTGCGCCGAACGGCTGCCGAGGACGATCGCGCGGGAACGGATCGCCCTGCTGATCACCATGCTCACCGCCGCCCTCGCCGACCGGGCGCGGCGCATCGAGCAGGGCAGCCGCCTCCCGGTCGGACACAAGGCCTTCCTCGCCACCCTGATCGCCATGCTGGCCGCCGGGCTGGCCGCCTGAGGCGTACCCGGATCAGGAATTCCGGCTGCGTGCGTGCGCCCGGTCGGTGATACTGCTCGTCGTGCTGTTGACGATCACCACGACCCACCGGCCCGCGGACGAGCTCGGGTTTCTGCTGCACAAACACCCCGAGCGGGTGCAGCGGTTCGAGGTCTCGGCGGGCAGCGCGCACGTGTTCTACCCGGAATCCGGGCCGGATCGGTGCACGGCCGCGCTGTTGCTCGAGCTCGATCCGGTCGCGCTGGCCCGGGGCGGCGGAGGGGACGGTTTCGCACTCGGCCAGTACGTCAACGACCGGCCGTACGTGGCCAGTTCGCTGTTCTCGGTCGCGCTGGCCCGGGTGTTCGGGTCGGCGATGAAAGGGCGGTGCGCGGCGCGCCCGGAACTCGCCGCGACCGCGCTGCCGCTCGAGCTGCGCCTTCCCGTGGTGCCCTCTCCGGGAGGCCTCTCGGTCGAACAGCTCTTCGAACCACTCGGCTGGTCGGTGCGCACCGAACCGATCCCGCTCGACCCGGTGACCTTTCCGGAGTGGGGCGACAGTCACTACGTCGCGGTCACGCTCACCGCGAGCATGCGGCTCGCCGACGCGCTCACCCAGCTCTACGTGCTGCTTCCGGTGCTGGACAACGCGAAGCACTACTGGGTGAGCGCCGAGGAGATCGACAAGCTCGTGCGGGCGGGTGGAACCTGGCTCGCCAATCATCCCGAACGCGAGGCGATCACCGGTCGATACCTCGTGCGCAAACGGCGGTTCACCGAGGAAGCGCTGGAACGGCTCGCCGAATTCGAGGACTCGGTCGAGACGGCGGAAGCAGCCGCCGAGGAGGGAGAAGTCGCGGAGCACCACGATGATGCCGAGCAGCGTGATCCCTCGCTCGCCCAGCAGCGCCGCGCCGCGATCCTGGCCGCGTTGCGGGAAACCGGGGCGCGCACGGTCGCCGATCTCGGCTGCGGGGAGGGCTCGCTGCTGCGCGAGTTGCTCGGCGAACGCGCACTGCGCTCGATTCTCGGTGTCGACGTCGCACCGCGCTCGCTGCGCACCGCCGCCCGCAGGCTCCGGCTCGACGAGCTTCCGCAGTGGCAGCGCGATCGCATCGAACTGCGCCAGGGTTCGGTGGTGTACGCCGAGGAACGGCTCGGGGACTATGACGCGCTCGTGCTCTCCGAGGTGATCGAACACCTCGACCCGCCGCGGCTGCCCGCCTTCGCTGCTGCGGTGTTCGGCGTGGCCCACCCGCGAACCGTGCTGGTGACCACGCCGAATGTGGAGTACAACGTGCGCTGGGATTCCCTTCCGGCGGGCACGAAACGGCACGGCGATCACCGATTCGAATGGACGAGGGCCGAGTTCGCCGCGTGGGCCGAGCAGGTGTGTGCCGGACACGGATACACGGTCCGGATCCGGCCGGTCGGGCCGCTCGACGCGGAGCTCGGCGCCCCGACCCAGCTGGCGATCTTCGAACGAACGGAGGTTCAGGCATGAGCTCGCCGAACATCCCCGAACTGAGCATCCCCGAGCTGAGCCTGGTCGCGCTCGTCGGCGTCTCCGGTTCCGGGAAATCCACGTTCGCACACCGGCATTTCCGCGCCACGCAGATCCTTTCCTCGGACGCGTTCCGCGCCATGGTTGCCGACGACGAGGACGATCAGTCCGCGACCCCGGACGCGTTCGACGCGCTGTATTACCTGGCGAACAAGCGGCTCAGCGCCGGGCGGCTCACCGTGGTGGACGCGACGAGCGTGCGCCGCGAGGACCGCGCGAAACTGGTCGCGCTGGCCAAACAGCAGGATGTGCTGGCCACCGCGATCGTGTTCGACGTGCCGGAATCGGTGTGCAGGGAGCGCAATGTCGCGCACCGCGACCTGCCCGCGCACGTGCTGCGCCGTCAACATGCCGCGCTGCGCCGCTCGATTCGCGGACTGCGCAAGGAAGGTTTCCGCAAGGTCTACGTGCTCTCCTCGGTCGAGGAGATCGAGCGGGCCGGGATCGGCTACGAAAAGGCGTACAACGATCTGCGCGAGCGGACCGGGCCGTTCGATGTCATCGGCGATGTGCACGGCTGCCGCGCGGAACTGGTCGAGCTGCTCGGCGAACTGGGCTACCAGGTGCGTACCGACGATCAAGGACGGTCGGTCGGCGCTCGCCATCCCGAGGGCCGGACCGCCGTGTTCGTCGGGGATCTGGTCGACCGGGGCGAGGACACGCCCGGAGTGCTGCGGCTCGTGATGGGCATGGCCGAGTCCGGCGATGCGCTCTGCGTGCTGGGCAACCACGAGGACAAGCTGGTGCGCGCGCTCACCGGGAAGAAAGTCAGGATCGCGCACGGGCTCGGTGATTCGCTCGACCAGCTGGCGAACGAATCCGAGGAATTCCGCGCCGCCGCGAAGACGTTCATGGACGGGCTGATCAGTCACTACCGCCTGGACGGTGGGGCACTGCTCGTGGCGCACGCCGGGCTGCGCGAGCAGTATCACGGCCGTGCCTCAGGCCGGGTGCGCGCGCTGTGCATGTACGGCGAGACGACCGGGGAGACCGATGAGTACGGTCTCCCGGTCCGGCACCCGTGGGCGAACGACTACCGGGGATCGGCGACCGTGGTCTACGGCCACACCCCGGTGCCCGAGGCCGAGTGGGTGAACAACACGATCTGCCTGGACACCGGCTGCGTGTTCGGGGGCAAGCTCACCGCGCTGCGCTGGCCGGAACGCGAGCTCGTGGAGGTCCCCGCGCGCCGGGAGTACTACGCACCGGCGAAACCGCTCGGCGCGGGCACCGGGAGCCGCCCGCCCGATCTGCTCCGCCTGGACGACGTCCTCGGCGCGCACATCGTGGACAGCCGCTTCCTCGGCCGCATCACGGTGCGCGAGGAGAACGCGGCGGCCGCGCTCGAGGTGATGAGCAGGTTCGCCATCGACCCGCACTGGCTGCTCTACCTGCCGCCGACCATGGCGCCGTGCGCGACCTCCACACGCCCGGGCCTGCTCGAACACCCCGCCGAGGCCTTCGACGCCTACCGCGCCGAAGCGGTGCCTTCGGTGCTGTGCCAGGAAAAGCACATGGGGTCCCGCGCGGTGCTCGTCGTCGTGCGGGACGCCGAGGTGGGCAAGCGGCGGTTCGGCGCGCTGGACGGGGCCGGTGGTGCGCTGTACACGCGTACCGGCCGTGCGTTCTTCGCCGATGGTCACGGCGAGGCGATCATCGACCGGATGCGTGCGGCGATCACCGCGACCGGGCTGTGGGAGGAGCTCGGCACCGACTGGCTCGTGTTGGACACGGAACTGCTTCCGTGGTCGGCGAAGGCCGGATCGCTGGTGCGCGGGCACTACGCCAGGATCGGTGCGGCCGCCTCCGCCGCGGTGGGCGAATCGGTCGCCGTGCTCGAGCGTGCGGCCCGGCGGCTACCCGGGGAACTCGAGGAACTGCTGGCCGCGCAACGGGTCCGTGCGGACAACGTGGCCGGATTCCGGTCCGCGTACCGTCGCTACTGCTGGCCGGTCGACGGGCTGGACGGGATCTCCGTGGCACCGTTCATGATCCTGGCCGGGGAGGGCGGATTCTTCGCCGAGCGGGACCACTCCTGGCATCTGGCGCTCATCGACCGGCTCGTCGAGGCTGATCCGGAATTGTTGCGCGGCACCCGAAGGCTTGCCGTGGACCCCGGTGATGCCGAATCGGTGGCCGAGGGTATCCGGTGGTGGAGCGAGCTGACCGAGGCCGGCGGTGAGGGCATGGTGGTCAAACCGATGCGGCCGGTGAGCCGGGGCAAGCGCGGCATGGTGCAGCCCGGGATGAAATGCCGCGGCCGCGAATACCTGCGCATCATCTACGGCCCCGACTACACCGAGCAGCTCGACCGGCTCCGGTCCCGCAAACTCGGCCGGAAGCGTTCGATGGCGCTGCGCGAATACGCGCTCGGCCTCGAATCACTCGCCAGACTCACCGAAGGGGAACCGCTGTGGCGGGTGCACGAGGCGGTGTTCGCGGTTCTCGCGCTGGAATCCGAGCCGGTGGATCCCCGGTTGTAGCCTCGCTCCTGGCCTCGGGTGGTATCCAAATATTAGAACTTGTTCTAGTATTTTTTCATGGCGAAGAAGCTTCGGGTCGTGCAGTGGACCACCGGGAACATCGGCTCTCGCGCCTTGCACGGCATCCTGACCAGGGACGATATGGAACTGGTCGGGGTGTACGCGCATTCGGCGAACAAGGTAGGGCAGGACGCGGGGCAGCTGTGCGGATTCGGCGCCGAGACGGGTGTCCTGGCCACCGACGATGTCGAGGCGCTGCTGGCCCTGGAACCCGATGCCTGCTCCTACAATCCGGTGTGGTCGAACACCGATGAACTGTGCCGCCTGCTCGAAGCCGGGGTGAACGTGTGCTCCACGGCCGAGTGGATCAACGGGCACCGGCTGCCGGAGGCGGAGCGGCTGCGGGTGCTGGACGCCGCGCACCGCGGCAAGGCCTCGATGTTCGGCAGCGGAGCATATCCGGGAATCACGCACGCGCTCGGGATCGTGGCCAGCGCCGCGTGCGAACGGGTCGACCGGATCACCGTCACCGAGTCAGTGGACTGCTCGCTGTACGCCTCGAAGGACACCATGTCGGCGATGGGTTTCGGGAAACCCGCGGACACCCCCGGTCTGGAGGAGAACCTGCGCAAGGCGAGCGAGGTGTGTGCGGAGGCGGCCATGATGATGGCCGATGCCCTCGGTGCCCGGGTGGACCGGATGAGCTTCGAGGCCACGTTCACCCCGGCCTATGCGGACGACGACCTCGGGTTCATGACCATCGACAAGGGCACCGTCGGCGCGATCGAGGGATACCACCGCGCCTGGTCCGGGGACAAGAACGTGACCGCATCCGGGATGCGCTGGACGATGGGCACGCACACCGAGGTGCCGTTCAAGCTCGCGCACGGTCATGTCATCGCGGTCGAGGGTTCGCCGAACTACCGGCTGGTGGCCCAGTGCCTGCCACCGCGGGGCACGGTCGACTACATGGGCCCGGGGATGATCTACACGGCGCTGCCCGCGCTGAATGCGGTTCCCGCCGTCGTGGCCGCTCCGCCGGGAATCGTCACCTACAACGATCTCCCGTACATCACCGGACCGGTCCTGGTCTGAGATGCGAAACTGGACACACCACTACGCGCGGCTGAACGGGATCGACGTGCACTGGGTCGAACAGGGCGGAGTCGAGCAGGGCGGAGTCGAACAGGGCGGCGGCCCGCTCATCCTGCTGCTGCACGGTTTCCCGCACACCTGGTTCAGCTGGCGGCACCAGATCACGGCACTGGCCGGGGCCGGATACCGCGTGGTGGCCCCGGATCTGCGCGGAATGGGGCAGACCAGCGCGCCGGAGGCGGTCGAGGAGTACGGCGCCGACCGGATCACCGCGGACCTGTGCGCGCTGCTCGATCACCTCGGCGCGGAATCGGCGGTGTGTTCCGGGCTCGATTTCGGTATGTTCGCCGCCTACGATCTCGCCTTCGAGCATCCCGAACGGGTCCGCGCGCTGATCGGGCTGCAGAACCCCTTCCAGAACGCCTCGGATCGCCCGCCGCTCGAAGCCGAGCGGCGGCGCGGGCGGAAGCGGTTCAACCACGTCGCCTATTTCGTGGACGAACCGGAGGCCGCGATCGCCGATATGGACGCGCATCCGCGGGAGATACTCGCCAAGATCTTCCACGCCCTCTCCGGCGCGGCCGATTTCACGCAGATGTGGCGCCATCCGCCCGGCACCTCGTACCGCGCGGCACTGCCCGAACCGCCGGAGTTCCCCTGGTCGTGGATGACGGAATGGGAACTGGAGTGTTACGTCAACGACTACGCCCGATCGGGATTCGGCGGCGGTATCCGGTGGTATCTGGCGCTGGACCTCAACTGGGAACAGCGGCGCGGCCGCGGGAAGACCGGCGTTCCCTTCTATTTCCTCGGTTCCGAGGCGGATGTGGACCTCGCCCACTGGCACGGCCGGGATCCGGTCGAGAAACTTCCCGAGTACCACGCGGATGTGCGCGGGGTACGCATCGTGCCCGCCGCGGGACACGTGATCAGCATGGAATCCCCGGAGGTGGTCAACGCGGCCTTCCTGGAATTCCTTCGTGACCTCGACCAAGGGAGCGCGGCATGACCAGGGTGGTACTGGTGACCGGTGCGTCCCGGGGAGCGGGCAAGGGGATCGCGCTCGCCCTCGGGGAAACCGGGGACACCGTCTACGTCACCGGGCGCACCGAGCCGGAACTGTCCGCCACCGCGGCCGAGATCGAGCGCCGTGGTGGCACCGGCGTCCCGCTGGTGTGCGATCACGCCGAGGACGACCAGGTCCGCGCGGTGTTCGAGCGGGTGCGCGAGGAACACGGGCGGCTGGACATCCTGGTCAACAACGCCACGGCGCTGCCCACACGGACTTCCGGAGGACAAGGCTTCTGGGAACGCCCGCTGCACGAGGAGCTCAAACCACTCGAGGTGGGGCTGCGTTCGCACTATGTCGCCGCGCACTACGCCGCCCCGCTGCTGATCGCCGCTGGTGGGCTGCTGGTGCACACCTCCGCTCCCGGGGCACGCAGTTTCCTTCCCGGGCTGCACGGCCCGTCCTATGGCGCGGGCAAGGCGGGCACCGACAAGCTGAGCTTCGACATGGCGCAGGAACTGCGCCCGCACGGGGTGAGCGTCGTGTCGATCTGGATGGGCGTGCTGCGCACCGAGCGGATCACCCCGGAGGTGGAACGCGCGCTCACCGGGACCATGCTGCCCGGATTCGAATCGCCGGAATTCACCGGACGGGTCATCGACGCCCTCGCCGGGGACCCGCGGATCGCCGAGTACAGCGGGAAGACCGTGTGGGGTGCCGAACTCGGCGCCGGCTACGGGATCACCGACACCGACGGGACGACGCCGAGCTCGCATCGCGAATGGCTCGGCCCGCCCTCGGAATTCACCGAGGTGATCCCGAACTACGGTGAATTCCTGAATCGGCACTAGCTCGCAACCGGCCGGCCGAGACCGCCGAAACGATCGGGGCTGCGCGACGTTTGTCGCATCCTCGGCGTCACACGGTCGGCAATTGCCGGATGCGCCGTGGCCGAGGGCGAGGCGATAATCGCTGCTGATCGAACGGAGGCAGCGGTGGAATTCATGTCCCAGGAGCATGTCGATGCGATGAACGAGTTGCTGGCAGGCTCCGAGGAGCTGCTCGCCGCGGCACGGGAACTGCCTCGGGACTACGTGCTCGCCTATGAACTCACCGATGGTCCGGATGACGGTGCGACCGTGTACTGGCAGTTGCGGCTCGGTCCGGATGGACTGGTGTTCGCGCTCGTTCCTGCGCCAGGGGCGGATGTGCGGCTCCGCGGTGACTGGCGGGTGGCGCTGACGGCCTTCGCGCGCACCAAGAACGGTGCACCGGCGGACGACGGGTTGACCGCCGATGGCGACTTCGAGTCGTTCATGACCGCCGTCGGACCACAGTTCGCGCTCGGCCAGAAGGTCGCGACTATTCCGGCCACCTTCCCCGTCTGATCCGATCCTGACGCACCGTCCCACCGCAGAGGAGCGTATTCGAGATGACTACTGGCCACACCGGATTCGATCGATTCGCCGAGGGGCTGGGGGATCTGGTCACCGGCGGCGCGATCCTGCCAGTCTGGTCGCCGGACGGCATGACATTGGCGTTTCTGGACGGAACCCCACAGGATCGCATCGGCCGCATCGTCGACCTGGTGACCGGCGAAAACCGGCCGCTGTTCGCCGATGTCGAGGCCTTGCGCGAGGCGGTCCGAGAGGCAACCGGCCAGACTCCGCCGGGGCGCGGACTGCCGTTCGAGCACATCGGGTTCGCCGGTCCGCGCACGGTGTCCGCGGTTGTCGGCGCGATCCAGGTACTCATCGAACTGGACAGCGGCGAGGTCACCAGGGTGGTGGCGGAGCGCCCGCTGGATCGCTACTACGGACTCGCCGAGAGCGTCCGGTATACCCCACAGGAATTCCTGCGCAGCATGCCGCTGGTGGATCCGATGAAGGCGCGGGAACTGGCATCCCCGGATGGCACCGCGTTCGTCTCGACTGCCGGGGGCAATATCCTGCTGCGCTCGGCGGCCGACAATCGGACGGTCGCGCTGACCACCGACGGAACCCCCGAGCACGAGTACCGCTTCGACCTGGTGGATCCGCAGCTGGCGGCGGTGGGCCTCGTCTCCCCGGTGTGCAACTGGTCGCCGGACGGGTCGCGCCTGGCCGCATACCGGGTCGACAACCGCGGCGTGCACCGTTCGCCGCAAGTGCACAACCTCAAGCGCGAAGACGAAGTGGTGCACCGTTATCACGCTCAGGCCGGTGGGCAACTCGAGCGCACCACCTTGGTCGTACTCGACAGCTATGGCCGGGCGCCGGTGTGGCTGGACCTCGGCGAGGCCACCGACAGCTATCCGGTGCACGCGGCCTGGCTACCCAGCGGTGACCAGCTGGTGGTTTTCGTACTGAGCCGGGACTGCCGACGGGCCGAGGTGCTGCTCGCCGACGGAAAGACAGGTGCGACGCGGTCGTTGTTCACCGAGGAGTCCGAGACTTTTCTGCGCATCCACCACGATGTGTACTTCGGCAGGAAGATCGGCTTGTTCCTGACTCCGGACGGCACGCAGCTGCTGTGGCTTTCCGAGCGTTCCGGCTGGAAACACCTGTACCTCTACGATTTCGAGACCACCTTGCTCCGCCCGCTCACTGAGGGGCAGTGGCCGGTCGACTACGTACACCGGATCGACGAGGAATACGTCTACTTCACCGCACACTCGGACCAGGAACGGCCCTACGACCGGCATCTCGCGCGGGTACCGCTGACCGGGGGGCCGGTCGAAGTGCTGTCGGACCAGCCAGGGGTGCACGAAATGACGTTCGCGCCCGGCGGTGCGGCTTTCGTGGACACCTGGTCGACGCCCGCCGAAGCCCCGCGCAGCGTACTGCGCGCACCGGGCGGTTCGCTGCTGTGTGAGCTCTCGGTGCCGGACACCTCGCGCCTGGAATGGACCCCACCGCGGGAGTTCACCGTCACTGCCGCCGACGGGGAAACCGAACTGTGGGGGACCCTGTATTTCCCGGCCGACTTCGACGAGACCGGACAATATCCGCTGATCGAATACGTTTACGGCGGCCCGCAGATCGCGGTCGCTCCGCATTCGTTCGACAGCTCATTCGCCAGGATGCCGCATGCGCTGGCACAACTGGGTTATGTCACATTCGTGGTCGACGGACGAGGCACCCCGGAGCGTTCGAAGGCGTTCCACGACGTGGTGCATCGCGACTGGGCCGGTGGCCTGGTGCCCGATCACGCCGCCGTTGTCGAGCAGCTGAAATCGAGGCACGCATTCCTTTCCGAGGCAAAGGTCGGGGTCATCGGGCACAGCTGGGGCGGGTACTCCGCGTTCCGCCTCGCCGCGGAACGGCCCGATGTCTACGCCGCCGCGGTGTCGTCCGCGCCGGGATTCGACCCGTATTCCTCGGTACTTTATGAATGTTATCTCGGCTTTCCTCAGGACGATGCCGAAGCGTATCGGAAAGCCGACTTGTACCCGCTTGCCGGACAACTGGCGGCGGAATTCATGCTCGCCTGCGGAACCATCGACCATGCCACCTGGACCGACAGTATCAAGATGAGCGAGGCGTTGATCCGGGCCGGGAAAGCGCACGAGTTCGTGGTCCTGCCGGGGCAGATGCACGGTTACGACGCAATCCACGACGGCTATTTCTGGCGCAAGGTCGACGGATTTTTCCGAGCGCACCTGGCGGGCAGGGACTAGCCGCCGTACTGCTCGGCGAGCCGGTCCAGTTCCCAGAAGGCGCGCAGCGAGAGCAGTTTTCCGGAATCGTCGACCTTGTAGGTGGAGACGAGATCCACCGCGATCGAGTGCCCGCCGGGGAAGTAGTTGGTGATGGTGCCGATATTGGCGACCTCGTCACCGGCGGCGAAGGACTCGGTGAACTCGAACTCCATGCGCTCGGTTATCCCGATGGTCTTGTCCCAGAACTCCGCGATCGCCGTCTTCCCCTTGTGTCCCTTGCCTTCCGGGTCGAAGGGAGAGGGGCCGACCGGGTCCTCGATGATCGCGTCCTCGGCGAACAGCTCCAGCCAGCCCTGCTTGTCGCGCGCGGCGACCAGGGCACAGGAGCGGCGCGCCGCATCCCGCGCCGGATGCGCCTTCTCGCTCGCTTTCCAGTGAACTCCTTCAGGCATGGACGGCCTCCAATGGTGCGATGTACTCCTCGGCGAACCGCTTGATGCAGTCCTGTTTCTCCCCGACCGGGGCCTCGAAACCCACGCCGTAGAACAGCCACGGCACGGTGATGGCATCGGTGACCCCGGCCTCGGCCTGTTCGGCGTACCCGTCGAGGCCGAACCGGTCCACGCACACCGCCTGGATCTCGAACGGCTCCTGTTCCCGGCCGAACGCGCCGCGCAGTTCGCGCAGCCGCGCGATGATCTCCCGCAGCTCGGCCATCTTGATCATCGCGGTGGTCCATCCGTCATGGCGCGCGGCCCTGCGCAGCGCCGCCTCGGTGTGCCCGCCGATGTAGACCGGGACCGGCTCGCTCGGTGCCGGGCTCATCTGGATCCGCTCGAAATCGAAGTACTCGCCGTGGTGTTCGACCATGCCGCCACCGAGCAGCAGCTGGATCACCTCGATGGCCTCGTCGGTGCGTTTCCCTTTCAGGCCACCGCTTTCGATTCCGCACCAACGGCATTCGTCCTGCTGCCAGCCGATGCCGAGGCCGAGGCCGAACCGGTTGCCGGTCAGGTTCGCGACGGTCCCGACCTGCCGGGCGAACGGCACCGGATGCCGCGAGCCGAGCTTGACCACGTGCGAGTAGCAGCGGATCGTGGTGGTCGCCGCGCCGATGGCCGAGGCGGCGATCAGCGGGTCCACGAACGGGGTCTCCGGGGTGAACACCCGTTTGCCGTCGGGAGTGTAGGGATAGACCGCGTTGACCTTCTCCGGGGCGAAGATCGAGTCGGGTAATGCGATCGAGGAGAACCCGTTCTGCTCGGCCGCGATCGCGAGCGGAACCAGTTGCTCGGGCGGGTTCATGGCCAGCGCACAGGTGAATCGCATTGCTTCCTCCGTTACTGTGCCGGTTTGGCTATTAGGGTTTCTCCGAGCGGACCAGCCACATGGAGAAGTACTGGGAGCCGCCGCCGTAGGCGTGGCCGAGCGCGGTACGTGCGCCGTCCACCTGGTGTTCTCCCGCGCTGCCCATCACCTGCATGGCCGCCTCGGCGAAGCGCACCATGCCGGAGGCGCCGATCGGATTCGAGCACAGCACCCCGCCGGAGGGATTCACCGGGAGGCGCCCGGTCGGTTCGGTCTCCCCGGCCTCGGTGAGCACCCAGCCCTTGCCTTCCTCGGCGAATCCGAGGTTCTCCAGCCACATCGGTTCGAACCAGGAGAACGGCACATAGATCTCGGCGACGTCCACTTCGGACAGCGGATCGGTGATGCCCGCGTCACGCCACAGCGCGGCCGCCGCGTCCCGGCCCGCGCGCGGGTTGACCTGATCGCGCCCGGAGTAGGTGGTCGGCTCGGTGCGCATGGCGGTCGCGTGGATCCAGGCGGCCCGCTTGCCCGCGCTGTGCTCATCGGTGATCACCACGGCGGCCGCCCCGTCCGAGGAGGGGCAGGTCTCGTCGAACCGGATCGGGTCCCACAGCATGGTGGAGGCCTGCACCGACTCCAGGGTGATGTCGGGCTGGCGCAGGTGCGCGAATTCGTTGCGCACCCCGTTGCGCCGGTCCTTGACCGCGACCCGCGCACCGATCTCCTCCGGTGCCCCGCTGCGCCGGATGTAGGAGCGCACGTGCGGGGCGAAGTAGCCGCCCGCGCCCGCGTTGACCGGCATGTTGAACGGGACTGCGATGGACAGCGCCCACATCGCGTTGGACTCGGACTGCTTCTCGAACGCGATCGCGAGCACTCGGCGGTGGGTGCCCGAGCGCACCAGGTTCGCCGCGACGTTCGCCGTGGATCCGCCGACCGAACCGGCGGTGTGCACGCGCATCATCGGTTTTCCGGTCGCACCGATCGCGTCGGAGAGCGCGAGCTCGGGCATCATCACGCCCTCGAACAGGTCCGGTGCCTTGCCGAGCACCACCGCGTCGATATCCGCGATGTCCATGTTCGCATCGGCGAGCGCCCGGTCCACCGCCTCGCGGCAGAGCCCGGCGATCGAAACGTCGTGACGCTTGGTGGTGTGCCTGGTCTGACCGGTCCCGATGACCGCGGCCGCCTGTTCGCCCATCAGCGCTCACCTCGCAGTACGCACAGCAGATTCTGTTGCAGCGCGGGTCCGCTCGTGGCGTGTGCCAGTGCGGCGTCCGCGCTGCCGTCGTGGATCCGGCTTGCCGCCTCGCCGATCCGGGAAAGACCGGCCGCGAACATCGGATTGCCCGCCAGTGGGCCACCGGAGGGGTTCACCTCGACCGCCTCGTCCAGCCCGATCGCCTGGCGCAGCAGGATTTCCTGATGGGAGAACGGGGCGTGCAGTTCCGCGAGCCGCACCCCGCCGATGTCGAGGTCCGCAGCCGCGGCCTTGGTGGAGACCGAGGTGCTCAGGTCGCGCTCACCGAGGTGCGGGGTCTCCACCCGGTGGCTCATCCCGCCGATCCACGCGGGCCGCTCGCACAGATCCTCGGCGCGCTCGGCCCCGGCGAGCACGAGCACCGCGGCGCCGTCGGTGACCGGCGCACAGTCGTGGCGGCGCAGCGGATCGGCGAATCTCGGCTGGGCGAGCAGCTCCTCCGCGGTGTACTCCCCGGACAGCTGTGACCTCGGGTTGGCGCGGGCCTTGCGCCTGCTCGCCGCGACCACCTCGGCCATCTGCTGCTCGGTCCAGGCGCCCGCGTCGATCCCGGCGCGCGCTTGCAGCGCGGCCACGCTCACCGAATCCGGCCACAGGGGAGCGAGGGTGTACGGATCCAGTTGCAGGGCGAGGATCTTGCGTAGTTCACCGGCGCTGGACTTGCCGAATCCGTACACCACGGCGGTGTCCACCTCGCCGGTGCGGATCGCGACCATGGCCTCGAACGCGGCCCAGGCGGCGTCCATCTCCACATGCGACTCGTTGATGGGCGGTACCGCGCCGATCGCGTCCACGGCGGCGATGAAGGAGAACGCCCGGCCCGCGAGATAGTCCGAGGAACCCGAGCACCAGAACCCGACCTCGGACTTGCGCAGCCCGGTCTCGGCGAACACCTCGGAGAACAGGGGGACGAGCATCTCCACCCCGTTCGTGGTGCCCTGGGTCTCGCGCACGCTCGGTGAACTCGCGTACCCGACTACGGCGACGTCGGTCATGCTCGGCTCCTCACTCGCTGTGCTCCTCGCTCGCAGGCCTCGCTGCGATGCTCGCTCGATCGTCGCCTTCGCGAGGTCATGTTCGGTGCTCCTAGAGGTGGTGCGCATAGGACTCGAACGGGGCGTCCGGCTCACCGTTCGGTGTGAAGTGATCGATATTGGCGAGGTTGGTCGTCCATTCCTCGCGTGGTTTCCACGCCGCGCGCACCCGCATGCCCATGCGCACCTCGGATGCCGCGCAGCCGAGCACGATGTGCAGGAACGGGATGTCGGCGCCGTCCAGCAGGATGTAGGCGCACACATACGGTGGTTTGATGCGCTGGCCGGGGAACGGCACGTTCACCACGCAGAAGGTGGTGATCGTCGCGTTGTCCCCGAGCTCGACCTCTTCCTCGGTGGGGACTCCGTCCACCGGACAGGCCCCGCGCGGTGGCACGTACACCTTCCGGCACACCGGGCAGCGCATGCCGACCACCCTGCCCTCGGCGAGCTCGCGCAGATAGGTGCTTTCCTGCGGGGAGGCGGAATGCATATAGCTGAGGTGGATCGGCGAGGTCAGCATCTCCTCGACCGCATCGGGAACCTCCGGGAGCTCACCACGCTCGTCCGGGCCCTCGCCGGGCACGAAACAGGCGATATCGGTGATCGCGCCGCGGCGTTCGGCGGCCCAGCGCGCGTGCACCCGCATCCCGGTCCGCATCGCCTCCGGACCTGGTGCCTCGACCGCGTGCAGCATCGCGGTGTCCGCACCGTCGAGCTGGATGAGTGCCCAGGCGAACGGCTGCTCCAGCGGCTGCCCGGAAAGCGGGGCCGACTGCCAGGACCAGGTGCGCACGGTGCCGGTGGGGGAGACGGGGACCAGTTCGCTCAGCGCGGCCGCGGTCTCTGGGTCGTATTCGACCGCGGGCACGTGCACCTTTCCATCGGCCCCGCGGGCACCGAGGATCCGGCATGCGCGCAGTCCGGCGGCGAATCTGCCGAGCAATGGGCCGTACGAGCGGGTGTAGTCGAACCCGGGCTCGAGCGGTGCACTGAGCACCGTTGCTTGTGCAGTCACAGCGAATAGTGAAACATGTTCTAGTAATTGCGGCAAGGAGAAGGAGGGCGCATGCGCTTCGGATTGCAACTCGGGTACTGGTCGGCGGCTCCGCCCGAAGGCGTCGGCGCGCTCGTCGACGCGGCGGAGGCGAACGGGTTCGACGCGGTGTTCACCGCCGAATCCTGGGGTTCGGACGCCTTCGGGCCACTGGCCTGGTGGGGCGCGCGCACCTCCCGGCTGCAACTGGGCACCGCCATCGCACAGCTGTCCGCGCGTACCCCGGCGGCGACCGCGATGCACGCACTGACCCTGGACCACCTCTCCGGTGGCCGGTTCGTGCTCGGTCTCGGCGTCTCCGGCCCGCAGGTCGTGGAGGGCTGGTACGGGCAGTCCTTCGCCCGGCCACTGGCCAGGACCAGGGAATACCTCTCGATCATCCGCAAGGTGCTCGCCCGTGAGGGGCCGGTGACCTCGGAGGGGCCGCACTATCCGCTGCCGCTGCCGGATTCCCGGCTCGGCAAACCGCTCAAGCCGATCACCCATCCGCTGCGCGCCGAGTTGCCGATCTGGCTCGGCGCCGAGGGGCCGCGCAATGTCACGCTCGCCGGGGAGATCGCCGACGGCTGGATGCCGGTCTACTACTCACCGCGGATGGCCGGGATGTACAACGACTGGCTCGCCGACGGGTTCCGCGCCTCGGGCCGCAATCGCACCGGGTTCACCATCGCGGCCAACGCTCCGGTTTCGATCACCGACAAGCCGGAGCAGGTGTACGCCGGGCTCAAACCGATCTTCGCGCTCTACATCGGCGGAATGGGTGCCAAGGAGCGGAATTTCCACGCGGAGTTGTTCACCAGGATGGGATACGGCACCGCGGTCGAGGAGATCGGCAAACGCTTTCTCTCCGGGGAACGCGAGGCAGCGGTGGAGGCGGTCCCGGATGAGCTGATCGCCGAGGTCTCCATCGTGGGGAGCCGGGCGCAGGTGCTCGCCGAACTGGACCGCTGGGCCGATGCGGGAGTGGACATGGTGCTCGCCGGTGCGCGCTCGGTCGCGGAGGTCGAACTGCTCGGCACTCTTGCCAGTACGTAGAACACGTTCTACTTTGGGCGGGTGGAGACAGCGAATGCGGGACTGTGGAACATCGCCTCGGCGACTCCGGACGCCGAGGCCGTCATCGAGGCGGACGGGCGCACCACCAGCTACGGCGAACTGACCGAGACCGCGAACGCCTACGCGCTGGGCCTCGCCGAGCTCGGTTTCGAGGTCGGCGACGTCGTGGTGGTGATGCTGCCGAACGATATGCGGGCACTGGCCCTGTACTTCGCCGCGGTGCAGAGCGGCTACTACATCGTGATGGCGAACTGGCATCTGGCCGGTCCCGAGGTGGAGTACATCCTCCGGGACAGCGAGGCGAAGGCGTTCATCGCGCACGAGCGGTTCGCCGAGACCGCGCGGGCCGCCGCGGACGGGGCCGGGATCACCGCGCGGTACGCCGTCGGGGAGATACCGGGCTTCGCGCCGCTGGACTCGCTCGGTGGCGGGCGCACCACGCGCCGCCCGGAACCGCGCACCGCCGGTTCCCCGATGCTCTACACCTCGGGCACCACGGGCAATCCCAAGGGGGTGCGCCGCCCGCTCACCGGGGCCGATCCGGACGCGGTTCCGGTGGCCTCGAGCGGATTCTTCGCCCTGTTCGGCATCCAGCCCTTCGACGATCACGTGCACCTGTGCGGCTCGCCGCTTTACCACACCGCGGTGCTGAACTTCGCGAGCATCTCGCTGCAGCTCGGGCATCCGGTGGTGCTGATGGACCGCTGGGATCCGGAGCGGATGCTCGCGCTCATCGAGGCGCACCGGGTCACGCACAGCCACATGGTGCCCACCCAGTTCCACCGGCTGTTGGCGCTGCCCAAGGAGGTGCGCGACCGCTACGATGTGTCCTCGCTGCGCGCCATGATCCACGGCGCCGCGCCGTGCCCGAACGAGACCAAGCGCGCGATGCTCGACTGGTGGGGTCCGGTGATCATCGAGTACTACGCGGCGACCGAGGGCGGCGGAACCCTGATCACCTCGCCGGAATGGTTGCGCAAGCCCGGATCGGTCGGCACGGCCTGGCCGTATTCGGAGGTCGCGATCTTCGACGAGGACGGCAACCGGCTCGAGGCGGGGGAGACCGGGACCGTGTACCTGAAGATGGGCGGATCCAGCTTCAAGTACCACAACGCCCCGGACAAGACCGAGAAGGCGCGCATCGGCGAGATGTTCACCATGGGCGACATCGGCTATCTCGACGAGGACGGCTATCTGTTCCTGCTGGACCGCAAGAACAACATGATCATCTCCGGCGGAGTGAACATCTATCCGGCCGAGATCGAGAACGCGCTCATCGGGCATCCCGAGGTCGCCGATGTCGCCGTGTTCGGTATTCCCAACCCGGACTGGGGCGAGGAAGTCAAGGCGGTCGTGCAACCGGTCGGAGAATCCGGCGACCGGGAACGGCTCGCCGAGGACCTGCTCGCCTACGCCGCCGGGCGGCTGGCCAAATTCAAGCTCCCGCGCAGCATCGACTTCCTCGCCGAGCTGCCGCGCGACCCGAACGGCAAGCTGTACAAGCGAAAGCTGAGCGAGCCCTACTGGGAGGACGCCGCCAAGGCCTGATCACTGCGCGGTCCAGCCGCCGTCCACGGCCAGCAGTGCCCCGGTGACGAAACCCGCGGCGGGGGCGGCGAGGAAGGCCACCGCCTCCGCGACCTCGCGGGGCTCACCGATACGGCCGAGGGGATGCGCGGGGCCGAAACTCGCGAGCATCTCCCGGCCGTTCTCGACGACACCGTCCATGATGTCGGTGTCGATGACCCCGGGAAGCACGGCGTTGCTGCGGATTCCGTGTGCCCCGCCCTCGATCGCGAGCACCCGCGCCAGCTGCACGAGCGCACCCTTGGATGCGGCATACGCGGTCTGGGTCTCGAATGCGACCAGCGCCGAGACCGAGGCGACGGACACGATCGAACCGCCGCCGGTGTCCCGCATGACCCGGAACGCCTCGCGGGCCTGGACGAAGTTGCCCTGCGCGTTGACCCGCATGATCCGGTCGAAATCGGCGAGGCTGGTCTCGGTGACGGGTTTGTTCAGGGTCTGTCCCGCGTTGTTGACCAGGATGTCCAGTCCGCCGAAGCGTTCGACCGCGAGCGCCATCGTGTCCCGGGCGGTGTGCTCCGCGGCGACATCGCCGACCAGTGCCGCGACATCCGCGGTTTCCTGTTCCCGCACGGAATCGGCGCGGTCGGTGACGACGAGCTTGGCGCCGCGGGCGGCGAGCAGACGGGCGCAGGCGTGCCCGATCCCGCGGGCCGCACCGGTGACGACCGCGACTTTGCCGGTGAGATCAAGGGATTCGAAAGCGGTGGGTGGCATGCTTGCTGTCCTTTCCGGCAGTGGTGGTCAGCGCCCCTGCGCCGGCCGGATGACGATTTCGCTGACGTCGACCTCGGCGGGCTGGGCCAGCGCGTAGCCGATCGCCCCGGCGACCGATTCCGGTGCGATGGCGTGCTCGCGGTAGGTCCGCATGAACTCGGCCGCGCCCGGATCGCTGATCGAGTCCGCGAGCTCGGACGTGACGACCCCCGGTGAGATCGTGGTGACCCGGATACCCGGATCGCTTTCCAGGCGCAGCCCCTCGGTGATCGCGCGCTCGGCGAACTTGGTGCCGCAGTACACCGCGGCCGTCGGGCTGACCTGATGCGCGCCGAGCGAGGCCACGGTGACCAGGTGCCCGGAGCCTTGCCGGTGGAAGTGCGGCAGTACCGCGTCGATGCCGTGCAGCAGGCCAAGGATGTTGACGTCGATCATCCGGTCCCATTCGGCCACGAGACCCGCGTCCAGCCGGGAAAGCGGCATCACCCCGGCATTGGCCACGAAGGCGTCGACCCGGCCGTGTTCGGCGACCGTGGTCTCGACGAGCTCGGTGACCGCGCGGTGTTCGCTGACATCCACGGTCGCCGCGGTGGCCGAACCGCCGCGGGAACGGATGTCCGCGACCAGTCCGGCGAGCCGGTCGGACCGGCGGGCCGCGGCGACGACCTGCCAGCCCTCGGTGGCGAGATGGCGCGCGGTCGCGGCACCGATGCCGCTGCTCGCGCCGGTGACGATGACGGTTCTGGGCATGTGGCTCTCCTCGGAGGCGTTGCCGGTGTCGCCGACAACGGTGCCGAGAATTCGCAATCCCGGGCAGGCCGCGGTCATCCTGGGTGTGCCACACCCCCGGGCCGGTGCGCGCCCCTGGACTCGGGGGACGGAGGAGAGGGCGCTCGGTGAGTTCCTACGGGCCCGCCGCGACCAGGTCACCCCGGAGCAGGTGGGGCTGCCGGACACGCGCAGGCGGCGGGTGGCCAGGCTGCGCCGTGCGGAGGTCGCCACGCTGTCCGGGCTGTGCATGGACTACGACATCCGGCTCGAACAGGGCCGCGAACGGCCTCCCTCGACGCAGGTGCTGATCGCGATCGCCGATGCGCTGCGGCTGGACGAGGACGCGCACCAGCACCTGTTCCGGATCGCCGGATTCACCCCGGCACTGCGTACCGCGGCGCCGGACAGTCCCACGCTGCTGCTCGGCAGGACCTACGATGTGCTGGCCCCGCAACCGGCTCGGCGCCGCGCTGTGGCTGCCGTTCAGGTACTCGGACAACCTGCTGCTCACGTGTTCCTGGACGACGCGGCACCCGCGTTCTACCGCGACTGGCGCGCCGCCGCGGTGAACACCGTGGCCGGGTTCCGCGCGGCCGCCGGTGCGGCACCGGACGATCCGCGGGTGGCCGAGCTCGTGCGGCACGTGCGCGCGACCAGCCCGCGATTCGTCGAGCTGTGGGAGCGCAACGCGGCCCGCGGTAAGAACGCCGAGGTCAAGACATTCGTGCATCCGGAGGTGGGCGAGCTGACCCTGCGGATGCAGACCTTCGACGTCCGCTCCTCGCCACTCCCGGTGAGCGGTTATTTCCCCTTGCTCCTATTCCCCCTTGAACTGCGGCTTGCGCTTCTCCGCGAAGGCGCGCGGGCCTTCCTTGGCGTCCGCCGAGGCGAACACCGAGAGGCCGAGCTTGGTCTCGATCGGGAAGGCGTCGTTCTCCGCGAGGCCTTCGGTCTCTCGCATGGTGCGCAGCACCGCTTGCACCGCGACCGGGCCGTTCTCTGCGATCCGCTTGGCCACCTCCATCGCGGTGGACAGCGCCTCGCCGTCCTCGACCACCTGCCCGATCAGGCCGATCCGCTGCGCCTCTTCGGCTTGAACATGGCGCCCGGTGAGCAGGAGGTCGGCCGCGACGGTGTAGGGGATCTGGCGCGGCAGCCGCACCGCCGATCCGCCGAGCGGGAACAGGCCCCAGCGCACCTCGGAGACGCCGAACTTCGCGCTGCGGCCCGCGATGCGGATATCGGTGGCCTGCAGGATCTCGGTACCGCCCGCGATGGCCGGCCCCTCGACGGCGGCGATCAGCGGTTTGCTCAGCCTGCGCCCCTTGAGCAGGGATTCGATCGTGGTCGGGTCGAATCCGCCGCTGGAGAAGGATTCCGAGGGGTGACTCGCGGTCATCGCCTTGAGGTCGGCACCCGCGCAGAAGTAACCACCCGTGCCGGTGAGCACGCAGCAGCGGATCGCCGGATCCTCATCCACGCGCCGCCACGCCTCGGTCATGATCCGGGTCATCTCCGGGCTGAGCGCATTGCGTGCTTCCGGGCGATTCAGCGTGACGACGAGGACGCCGTCCTCCTCGGTGACGAGACAATGCGGTTCGGTCATTGGGGGCAGATCCTTCCGATTGAACGGGAACACCGGCATCCGGGCTATTGCTCAAAACGATAACATGTTCTAGTTTCTTCGGTATGGCAATCACCATCGCGGATCTGGTCGAGCACGCGGTGGACGCGTGCGGTGAGCGCACAGCCGTCCTGTGCGGTGATCGTTCGGTCACCTATGCGGAACTGGAACAACGGACCAACCGGCTCGCGCACCACATGCAGGCGAATGGGGTGACGGCCGGTAGTCACGTCGGGGTTTACGGCAGAAATTCGATCGAACTCATCGAGGCGATGATCGCCGCGTACAAATTGCGCGCGGTCGCTATCAACATCAATTACCGGTATGTCGAGAACGAACTGCGTTATCTCGCGGACAATGCCGACCTGTGTGCGCTGGTCTACGACCGCGCGCTGTCCGGGACCGTCGCCTCGGTCGTCCCGGGCCTGCCGAAGCTGCGCCACCAGATCGTGATCGAGGACGGCTCGGACGCTGCGACCGAGGCGATCTCCTACGACGCGGCCCTCGAACAGGGTTCGCCGGAGCGGGATTTCGGCCCGCGCAGCCCGGACGATCACTACATTCTCTACACCGGTGGCACCACCGGAATGCCGAAGGGCGTGGTGTGGCGCCAGGAGGACATCTGGCGCGCGCTCGGTGGTGGTGTCGAGGTGTACACCGGGCGGCGGCTGCCCGATGAGTGGGAGCAGTCGCGGACCGGCGCGGAGAATCCGCCGCTGGTGACCCTCCCGATCCCGCCGCTGATCCACGGGGCGACCCAATGGGCGAGCCTGCGCGCGCTGTTCTCCGGCGGCGCGGTGGTCATGCTCCCGGACTTCTCCGGGCACGCGGTGTGGGAACTGGTGCAGCGGCACAAGGTGAACGTGCTGCTCATCTCCGGGGACGCGATGGGAAGGCCGATGATCGAGGCGGTGAACGAGCGCGAGTACGACATCTCCTCGGTCGTCGCGATCGCCTCGAGTGCCGCGCTGTTCTCCGCCTCGGTGAAGAACCAGTTCCTGGAGAAGCTGCCGAACGCCGTGCTCACCGATTCGATCGGTTCCTCGGAGACCGGGTTCACCGGGCTCTCGATCGCTCAGCGCGACGGGGTGTCCACCGTGGGGCCGCGGGTGATCGCGGACGAGGATGCCGTGGTGATCGACGACGACGGGAACCCGGTGGCCAAGGGCGAAACCGGGCGGCTCGCGCGGCGCAACTACGTCCCGATCGGCTACTACAAGGACGAGAAGAAGTCCGCCGAGGTGTTCGTGACCATCGGTGGCGAGCGGTACACGGTGCCCGGTGACTTCGCCTGCCTCGAGGAGGACGGCACGATCACCCTGCTCGGGCGCGGAAGCACCTGTGTGAACACGGCGGGGGAGAAGGTGTACCCGGAGGAAGTGGAGTCCGCGCTCAAGGCGCACCCGGCGGTGTTCGACACGCTGGTGATCGGGATCGTCGACGAGCGGCTCGGCCAGCGGGTGGCCGCGGTGATCGCCGCCCGGCAGGGTGACCGTCCGGGGCTGACCGAGCTCAACGAGTTCCTGCGGGAGCGCATCGCCGGATACAAGGTACCGCGCAGTGTGTGGTTCGCCGATTCGATCCGGCGCACTCCGAGCGGGAAACCCGATTACGCGTGGGCGAAGGAATTCGCCGCGGGCCGCGAACCCGACGACAGCGTGGCCGTCACCGCAGGGAAGGTCTGAGTATGAGTTCCCCGAAGACGACGAGCGCGGGAGCATCGCAGCGAGCGCCGGCGAGCGAGGAGTGGACCGGGCGAGGAGGCGAAGCATGAGTTCTCTGTGTGAGCGGTTCGGTATCGAGCACCCGATCTTCGCGTTCACCCCCTCCGAACATGTCGCCGCCGCGGTCTCCCGCGCCGGTGGTCTGGGCATGCTCGGCTGCGTGCGGTTCAACGATGCCGAGGAACTCGACCGGGTACTCGACTGGATGGACGAGAACACCGAGGGCAAGCCCTACGGTGTGGACATCGTGATGCCCGCCAAGATCCCCACCGAGGGCGGGGAAGTGGACCTCGAGGCGATGATTCCCGCCGAGCACAAGGAATTCGTGGACCGGACCCTGCGTGATCTCGGGGTGCCCGCCCTTCCGGAAGGGGACCGCAATTCCGGGGTGCTGGGCTGGCTGCACTCGGTGGCACGCTCGCACGTGGATGTGGCGCTCGGGCATCCGGTGAAGCTCGTGGCCAATGCGCTGGGTTCGCCGCCGGACGATGTGATCGCGCGGGTGCACGAGGCCGGGGTTCCGGTAGCCGCGCTCGCCGGGAAGGCCGAGCACGCCCGCCGCCATGTCGAGCGTGGCGTGGATGTCATTGTGGCGCAAGGACATGAGGCCGGTGGGCACACCGGGGAGATCGCCACCATGGTGCTCGTCCCCGAGGTGGTGGACGCCGTGGGCAGCGAGGTTCCGGTGCTCGCCGCGGGCGGAATCGGTTCGGGGCGTCAGCTTGCTGCCGCGCTCGCCTTGGGCGCGGACGGGGCGTGGATGGGTTCCTACTGGCTGACCACCGCCGAGAATCAGCTCAGCGGCGGAGGGCAGTCGGCCGTGCAGCGTGCCTTGCTCGCGGCCAGTTCCTCGGACACCGTGCGTTCCCGGATCTACACCGGCAAGCCCGCGCGGTTGCTGCGCACCAGGTGGACCGATGCCTGGCAGGCTTCGGGTGCCCCGGAACCGCTGCCCATGCCGCTGCAGAATCTGCTCGTCAGCGAGGCACACCAGCGGATGTCGGCCGCCGAGGACCCGAGCGCGGTCGCGATGCCGGTCGGCCAGATCGTAGGGCGGATGAACGAGATCCGCCCGGTGGCCGAGCTGATGGACGAGCTCGTGGAGCAGGCGCGCAGCACGATCGGGAACCTCGGCAAGCGGTTCGACTGACGCGGCGATGTCCGATCGCGAGGATCACCGGATCGGCACGCCTTCGGGTGCGCTCGCCGCGTGGTGTTATCGGCCGTGCGGGCGCGGGTCGGGGCACTGTGTGGTCATGGCGAACGGGCTCGCCCTGTGCCGCGAGCATGGCCTTCCCCGGTTCGCGGAGGCCTTCGCCGCGGCCGGGCATACCGTCCTGCTGTTCGATTTCGGCTGTCTCGGCGCGAGCGAGGGGACCCCGCGACAGTTGGTCGATCCGCGCCGTCAGCGCGCCGATTACGCCCGTGTGCTCGCCCATGCGGCCGCGCTTCCCGGTGTGCGGCGGCTCGTGGCCTGGGGTTACTCCTACAGTGGGCGGCACGTGCTGGAACTCGCGGCGCGGCGCGGTGATCTCGCCGCCGTGCTGGCCACCGCGCCGATGGCCTCGATGCTGGCCACCACCCGGGGCCAGCCGCCGGCCAATCTGCTGCGGCTCGCCGTCGCCGGGATGCGGGACGCCTACCGTTCGCCGGTCACCGTGCCCGCGGTTGCCGAGCACGGGGTCGCGGTCGTCCGTTCTCCCGGTGCCCTCGCCGGGTTCCGGGCCCTGACCGGGGAAGCCGTCTGGCGCAACGAGCTCGCCGCCCGGTTCACCGTGCGCAGCTGGCCGCTCCTGTTCCCGGTGCGCGCGCACCGGATCACCGTGCCCGCGTTTCTCGCCGCGGCCGAACGGGACACGATCGCCCCGGCCGTAGCCGTGCGCAGGCTCGCCGCGCGCATTCCCGGTGCACGGGTGCGTGGTTATCCGGACGACCATTTCGCGGTCCTGAACCGTACCGATCTGCTCACCGATCAGCTGGAGTTCCTCGACGCGGTGGCCCGGAGTCCGGATCGGTAGCCGGGTGGGGTGAATTCGGGTGGCCCGTTGTGGATGTGGGCTTGTCATCCGGTGTGGTGGATCAGGCGGTGCTCCCTGCACAAATTGATCCTGCTGCGGGGCGGCGGGTTGTGGGCTGCGAAGTCTCGGCGCCGGGTGCGCCATCACTCGCCGATCTGCTGAAAGAAGCCTCGCACATAAGGATCTTCGAGGGCGTGTATCTCCGCGGGCGTCCCGATCGTGATGATGCGGCCCTCGCGCATGACCGCGATCCGGTCGGCGACCCCGGTTTCGGTCAGCAGCAGGACGTCGTGGGTGATGGTCAGCACCGCGGGCCCGGAGTCGGCGTAGGCGCGAAGATTGGCCCACACCCGGTAGGCGGTGCCCATATCGAGCGATGCGCTGGGCTCGTCCACGATGAGCAGTTCGGGCCCGGGCAGCAGGGCAGCCGCCAGCGCGGCACGCTGGATCTGACCACCGGAATGCTGCTGCGGATACAGCTCGAGCAGTTCCAGCGGATACAGCGCCGCCGCGCAGGCGTCCTCGACACACATCCCGCGCCCCGGCCGCTGACGTTCGCGCAGCTGCGCGCCGACGGTCCGCTGCGCCCCGAACGCCGTGACCCCGAACTGCGGCACCAGGCCGACGGTTTCCTCCCGGAGCCGCCGCCACTGTCGCGGATCGCGCACGGCCACGCCGCCGAGGTACACGTCCCCGGTGCTGTGCGCGGTCGCGGGAAGCGAGCCCGTCAGCGCGGCGGCGAGCATGGACTTGCCGCACCCGGATTCCCCGAGCAGCGCGGTGATCCGGCCCGCGGGAACCTCGAGACGCACCGAGTCCAGGACCGTCTCGCTCCACCGGCCGGTGTCGACGTGCACGGTCAGCCCGTGCAGCTCAGCGGTGGTCACGCCGCCGAACCTACCGGGCGTGGTAACTGCCGTTCTCCCGTACCCACACCGGGTCGCCTGTCGCGATACCCTGCTCGGTCAGTTCCCGTTTGCGCACCTTGAAGGTCGCGGTGCGGGGCAGCTCGGAGCAGATGCGCACGAACCGGGGCAGCTGCTTGGGGCCGAGATCGCGTTGTCCGGCGATCCACTCGCTGAATTCGCGCGGATCGGGACCGGTGCGCGGGCGGGGCACGATCGCGGCCATCACCTGGTCGCCGACGGTCTCGTCGGGCACGGCGTACACGGCGACCTCGGCGGCGCATTCCCATTCGCCGATGGCACGCTCGATGGGTGCGGTGCCGAGGTTTTCCCCGTCCACGCGCAGCCAGTCCCCGGTGCGCCCGACGAAGTAGCAGAACCCCCGCGCGTCCCGGTAGACGAGGTCTCCGGTGTGGTAGCAGCCTTCGACGAGGCGTTCCCCCTCGGCGGAGTCGTCCTTGTAGTAGCCGGTGAACATGCCCGCGCCCGCGGTGTTGACCAGTTCGCCGATCGCCTCGCGGGGATTCGCCAGCTGCCCTTCGGCGTCGAATTCGGCCACCGGGCAGGATTCTCCGGTCTCGGGGTGCCGGATGTCGAGATTCTCGGTGAGCGGGCCGAGTGCGGAGTCGGGCGTTTCCGGGGTGCGGGAGATCGCGACCCCGCCCTCGGTGGAACCGTAGGCGTCGATCACGGTGCAGCCGAACCGTTCGGCGAATTCCCTGACGTGCGCCGGATTTCCCTCGTTGCCGTACACGATCCGCAGCGGGTTCTCCGGGTCACCGGAGGCGCGCGGGGTGGCGAGCACATAGGACAGCGGGCGCCCGACGTAGTTGGCGTAGCTCGCGCCGAAGAACCGGACGTCGGGCAGGAATCCGGAAGCGGAGAATCGCTTGCGCAGGGCGAGATTCGCGCCCGCGGCCAGCGCCACCGACCAGCAGGCCAGGATGGCGTTGGAGTGGAACATCGGCATCGCCCCGTAGAGCGTGTCGCCGCGCCCGAGCCCGAACCGCCGCGCGAGCATGAGCCCCGGATCGGCGATCTTGCCGTGCGTGCAGCACACCGCCTTCGGTTCCCCGCTGGTGCCGGAGGTGAAGATCAGCATGAGCAGGTCCTCGGGCGAGGCCGGCCGGATCTCGGCGGGTTCGGCCGCGCGGACCCGGCTGGACCAGGATTCGCCGTCCAGTTCGAGCACCGGAACGGGGCTGTCCTCGAGCAGTGCCACGTGTTCGGCGTCGGTGAGCACCGCGGCGCAGTCGGTCTTCCGGATGTCGGCGGCGAGCGCTTCGCCACGCCGGGTGGGATTGAGCCCGACGAGCACCATCCCGCCGAGCGCGGCACCGGCGAGCAGCGCGGAGAACTCGATGCCGTTCGCGGCGAGCACCCCGATGTGCGGTGGCCGGTCCCGCCGGCACAGCCCCTGCAGCGCGGTCACCCTGCGGCGGGCATCGAGCAGGTGCTCGGCCCAGGTCCGGAACTCGTCGCGGGTACGGATCCCGGTGCCGTGTTCCTCGGCGAGACCGGAGAGCAGCTCGGTGACCGTGGTCATCGAGCGAGCAGCCCGCCGAGCTCGACGAGGGTTTCCCGCGCCGCTCCGATCGTGAACTCGTTACGCTTGGCCGCGAGGAAGAACCGGTGCAGCGCGTTGTCCATGTCCAGTCCGGCCCCGCCGTGCACGTGCACCGCGGCGTGCGCGACCCGGTGCCCGGCCTCAGCGGCGTGATAGCGCACGGTGGCCAGATCGGCCGCGGTACCGGATGTCACCGCCTGCCACAGGGTCAGCCGCAGTGCCTCGATATCGATGTAGCAGTCCGCGAGCCGGTGGCTGACCGCCTGGAAACTGCCGATCGGGCGGCCGAACTGCTCGCGGGTACGCGCGTACTCCGCAGTGAGTTCGAGCGCGCGCTCGAGCACACCGAGCTGATGCGCACAGCGGCCGAGGGCGAGCCGGTCCCGTATCCGTCCCGGTGCGCAGTCCAACCGAGTTCCGGTCAGCCCGCTGAATTCCAGCCGCGCCGCGCTGCGCCCGTCCACGAGCTCCTGCACGGTCAGTTCGGTGTCCGCGACGGGCACACGCCACGCGGTGTCCGTGCCGAGCAGCAGCACCTGCTCGGCGGCCGCGGCATAGGGCACCAGGCTCGCCGATCCGGTCAGCGCGGAGCCTTCCGTGGACAGCTCGGTTTCCGTTGCCACGGTGGAGATCCCGGCCTCGAACGCGGTGCCGAAGGCGGTCGCGGCCACCACCGTCTCCAGCAACGGAACCGGGGCGAGCGCGCGGCCGAGCTCGATCTGCACCGCGGCGAGTTCGAGCGCACCGAGCCCGTCCCCGCCCAATTCCTCGGGGAGCAGCGCGGCGACCACCCCGGACCCGATGAGCTTGCGCCAGAGCGCGTCGTCGAAGCGGTGCTTGAATCCGTCCACCTCGGCGAGGCGGGCCGGGTTCACGTTGTCGTCCAGGATCGCGCGCGCCAGTCCCGCGATCTCGGTCATCGTCTCGGTGTAGGCGAAATCGACCACTGGGCTACCTCCGCTTGTTGAGTGGCAGGCCGAGACCGTGGCCGCCGATGATGTCGCGCTGGATCTCGTTCGTGCCGCCGCCGAAGGTCAGGATCAGCGAGGCACGATGCATCCGCTCCACCCGGCCGCGCAGCAGCGCGTCCGCCGATCCGGTGCGCACCACCGAACGGGCGCCGAGGACCTCCATCAGCAGCCGGTAGCCCTCGGTGGACAGTTCGGTGCCGTAGATCTTGGTCGCCGAGGCGTTCGCCGGCTTGACCTGTTCGGTCTCCGCGGCGATCCGCAGGTTCATCAGCCGCAATACCTCGGTCTTGGCGTGCACCTCGGCCAGGTTGGCGCGCACCCATTCGCGTTCGATGGCGCCGGTCTCGCGCGCCCAGTCGAGCACCGCGCGCAGCGCCTCGGACAGCGGGGCCGAGGGGGAGAGGGCGACCCGTTCCTCGTTGAGCTGGTTGGTGATCAGCGACCAGCCGCGGCCACGTTCACCGATCAGCGCGTCCTTGGGCACCCGCACGTTCTCGAAGTAGGTCGCGCTCGTGGTCGGCCCGGCCATCGTGTGCACCGGGGTCCAGGAGAATCCTTCCGCAGTGGTGGGCACCAACAGCATGGAGATCGCCTTGTGCGCGGGGGCATCGGGTTCGGTACGGCAGGCGAGCCAGACATAGTCGGCATACCGGATCAGGCTCGTCCACATCTTCTGCCCGTTGATCACCCATTCGTCCCCGTCCAGCACCGCGGTGGTGCGCAGCGAGGCGAGATCGGTGCCCGCGCCCGGCTCGGAGTAACCGACCGAGCAGTGCAGTTCACCGGCCGAGATCTTGGGCAGGTAGTAGGAGCGCTGCTCCTCGCTGCCGTAGCGCATGATCGTCGGGCCGACGGTGTTCACGGTCAGGAAGGGCACCGGAACCCGGGCCGCCGAGGCCTCGTCCGCGAAAATGGACTGGTCCAGCGGGCCGCGCCCGGCCCCGCCGTACTCCTTCGGCCAGCCGATGGTCAGCCAGCCGTCCTTGCCGAGCTGGCGGACGATCTCCTTGTAGGCCACCCCGTCGCCGTAGTCGTCACCGGTCTCCAGGCCGGCACGCCGTTCATCGGTCATCAGCCCGGCGAAGTATTCGCGGAGTTCCGCGCGCAGCGCGAGCTGCTCATCCGCGTAGCGCAGCTCCATTCGCACCTCCGAAGATAGAGCATGAAGCTAGAACATGTTTCAGTTACTGTAAGCGCAGCCGGGCCGCCGAGTCCAGCCTGCCGACTACCCGTACGGCCAGTCGGTGTCGGGTCAAGTCGGACGCTCCGAGGTATGGGCTTAGGCCATCCAGTGTGGTAGAACGTGTTCTAACAGTCAGCTGAGCAAGCGATTGATTGGTTTTACGCGAAAATCCGATCGGCGATGGAGGCGACGGTGCGGGCTGCAGTGCTTGGCAATATCGGTGACGAGACACTCGAGCTGCGGGACGACGTGACGGTCGTGGCCCCCGGCCCTCGTGAGGTTCGCGTCAAAGTGCATGTCTCGGGCATCTGTCACAGTGACCTCTCGGCGATGGACGGGACCCTTCCCGCCCTGGCGCCCGGGGTGGTCGGTCATGAAGGCGCGGGTGAGGTAGTAGAGGTCGGCAGCGCGGTCGGCGAGCTGGAGGTCGGCGACCATGTCACGGTCTCGTTCGTGCCGCCCTGTGGCCGGTGTCCGTCCTGTCTGCGCGGCGAGTTCAATCTGTGTTCGGTACACGCGATCGCGGCGTTCACCTCGCCCCGGTTCCGGCTCGGTGACCAGCCGGTCTTCGGGTACGCGGGCCTGGGCACGTTCGCCGACGAGCTCGTGGTCCCGGTGGAGGGCGCGGTCAAGGTGGACAGCGATGTCCCCTATGAGCAGGCCGCGCTGATCGCCTGCGGGGTGCTCACCGGCGTCGGCTCGGTACTCAACACCGCGAAGGTGCCCGAAGGGGCCTCGGTCGCGGTGATCGGCTGCGGCGGGGTCGGCGTCTCGGTGCTGCAGGGCGCGCGGCTCGCCGGTGCCTCCGCGATCGTGGGTGTCGACCCGGTCGAGGGCAAACACGCGCTGGCGAAGCATTTCGGTGCCACCCACACCGTGACCCCGGACCAGGTCGAGGACGCGAAGCAGGAGCTCACCTCCGCGGAGGGTTTCGACTACGTGTTCGACGTGGTCGGGGCGAGCGTCACGATCCGCTCGGCGTGGGATCTGGCCCGGCGCGGTGGAACCGTGGTCGTGGTCGGCGCGGGCAAGGCCGATGCCATGGTCTCGTTCAGCGCGCAGGAATTGTTCCTGCACGACAAGAAGATCCTGGGCTCCTTCTACGGTTCCTGCAATGTGCACGCGGACACGCCCAAGATGGTGCGGCTGTGGCGCGCGGGCAAGCTCGACCTGGAATCGCTGGTGAGCAAGCGGCTCGGGTTCGAACAGATCAACGAGGGGCTCGGCCTGCTGCGTGAGGGCGGGACCGATGTCATCCGCCAGATCGTCACGGTGAATCCATGAGCGAGTTCACGAGCGAATCATCGGCTCAGAGCGAGTTCACGAGCGAATCATCGGCTCAGAGCGAGTTCACGAGCGAATCATCGGCTCAGAGCGAGTTCACGAGCGAATCATCGGCCCAGCGCAGGGCGGCCATCGTCACCGGGGCGGGCGAGGGCCTTGGCCGCGCGGAGGCGCTCGCGCTGGCCGGATCCGGCTTCGACCTGGTGCTCAACGACGTCTCCGAGCAGGCCGCGGGCGCGGCGGCCGAGCTGGTGGCCGAGACCGGTGCGCGGGCGATCCCGGTGACCGGGGACATCGCCGAGCGCAAGACGGCGGACGATCTGGTGCGGACCGCGACTGAGGAGCTCGGCGGGCTGCACGCGGTGGTGAACAACGCGGGCATCACCCGGGACCGGATGCTGGTGAACATGTCGGACGAGGAGTTCGACGCGGTGCTCGCGGTGCACCTTCGCGGGCATTTCCTGCTCTCCCGCGCGGCCTGCGGGTACTGGCGTGAGCGGGTCAAATCCGGTGCGGCGCCCGAGGATGTCGCCGTGGTGAACACCGCGTCCGAGGCGTTCACCCTCGGTCCTCCCGGTCAGCCGAACTACGCGGCGGCCAAGGCGGGTATCGTCGCGCTCACCTCCTCGACGGCCCGCGGCATGGCCCGCTACGGGGTGCGAGCGAACGCGATCGCCCCGCGGGCGCGCACCTCGATGACCTCGGATGTGTTCGGCGCCGCTCCCGAGGGCGCCGATCCGCTCTCCCCGGACAACGTGGCCCCGCTGGTGGCCTATCTGTGCTCACCGCGGGCCGAGCGGGTGACCGGTCAGGTGTTCGTCGTGCACTCCGGACACATCGGACTGCTCGCCGCGCCGAGCTACGAACGGGTCTTCCACGCGGAAGGGACCCTGTGGCGGGACGAGGAAGTGGCCGCTGTCCTCGGTGATCATTTCGATAACCGCGATCCGCGTATCGGATTCGACTTCCAAGGCGTTGTACACATGGAGCAAGGGAGCGACTGATGACCATTTCGATGCTCGGGCATCGGGACGAACTCGGCCTGGCCGAGGGGCAGCTGCTGGTCGACGGCGCCTGGCGGGAGGGTGCGAAAAGCGAGCAGTGGACCCATGTTCACCCCGCGAGCGGCGAGGAGATCGGCCGGTTCGCGGTGGCCGGCGAGTCCGATGTGGACGCCGCGGTCACGGCCGCACGGCGCGCCTTCGACGAGGGCGACTGGCCGAGGATGCGGGCCCGGGAGCGGATCGCGATCCTGCACCGCTACGCCGATCTGCTCCGGGAACACGCTGATGAGCTGCGCGGCCTGCAGGCGCTGGACAATTCGGTGCCGCTGTCCTTCGGCGGGATCTACACCACCTCGGTCGGCGCGGCCGCGGATGTGTTCGACCACCACGCGGGCTGGGTGGACAAGATCGGCGGCCAGACCCTCCCGCCGTACCAGGGCGGGGACCACATCGCGGCCACCTTCCGCGAGCCGATCGGTGTGGTCGCGGCGATCCTGCCGTGGAACGCGCCCTTCCTGCTGTTCGCCCAGAAACTCGCCCCCGCGCTCGGCGCCGGGTGCACGGTGGTGCTCAAGCCTTCCGAATACGCCACCTTCTCGGTGCTGCGCATGGTGGCGCTGCTGATCGAGGCCGGGGTGCCGGCCGGTGTGGTGAACGTGGTGACCGGTCCGGGCGCCACCGTCGGCGAGGCGCTGATCAACCATCCGGGCGTGAACAAGATCAGCTTCACCGGAAGCAGGGCGATCGGCAAGCACATCGTCGAGGCCTCCGCGGACGGCATGAAGCGGGTTTCCCTCGAACTGGGCGGCAAGAGCCCGGCGATCGTGTTCGCGGACGCGCCGAACGTGGGGCTGGCCGCGATGACCACGATGGGCGGGCTCACCCTCGGCCTTTCCGGACAGGGCTGTGTGGTGCAGTCGCGGGCACTGGTGCAGCGCGAGGTGTACGAGGAATTCCTCGCCGGGGCGCAGGGAATGGCCGCGGGCGCCACCTACGGGGATCCGTTCGATCCCGGTGTGCTGGCCTGTCCGCTGATCAACTCCCGCCAGCTGGAGCGGGTCAGCGGCTATGTCGATCAGGGCACCAAAGACGGGGCACGGCTGGTCACCGGTGGCGAGCGGCTCGACGGTGAATACGCGAGCGGGAACTTCTTCGCCCCGACCATTTTCGCCGAGGTGGACAACACCTCGGTGCTCGCCCAGGAGGAGGTTTTCGGCCCGGTGCTCGCCGTGGTTCCGTTCGACACCGAGGAGGAGGCGATCCGGCTGGCCAACGACACCAAGTACGGCCTGGGCGCGACCGTGTTCACCTCGGACGTGTCCCGCGCTTTCCGGGCTTCCCGGGCGCTGCGCGCGGGAACCGTGGGCATCAACGGATTCACCCTGGAACCGCACCTTCCCTTCGGCGGGTTCAACCAGTCCGGCCTCGGCCGCGAGGGCGGGCGCGAGGCATTCGAGGCTTATACGGAGCAGAAGACCGTGCTGCTTCCGTTGACCGAGGAGTTGATGTGACCAAGCGGCTCGAGGGCAAGACCGCCATCATCACCGGCGCGGCCAGCGGTATGGGCGCCGCGACGGCCCGCCGCTACATCGAGGAGGGCGCCCGGGTGCTGGTCGCCGATATCGGCGATGAGGCGGGTGCGAAGCACGCCGCGGAGCTCGGCGAGAACGCGCGGTTCTGCCACCTGGATGTGTCCGAACAGGACGATTGGCAGGCCGCGGTGGCCGCGTGCACCGAGGCCTTCGGCGCGCCGAATGTCCTGGTGAACGCGGCCGGGGTGCTGCACTTCGCGATGATCGAGCACAGCACGCTGGAGGACTACCGGCGGCTGGTGGACATCAACCAGATCGGCACCCTGCTCGGCATGCGTTCGGTGATCGCCCCGATGCGCGCCTCCGGGGGCGGTTCGATCGTGAACTTCAGCTCCATCGAGGGGCTCGGCGCACTGCAGGGCGCGGTCGCCTATGCCTCGACGAAGTTCGCGATCCGCGGCATGACCAAGGTCGCCGCGCTCGAGCTCGGCGTGGACGGCATCCGGGTCAACTCGGTGCATCCGGGCATGGTGGAGACCCCGATGATCGGCGCGGTCACCGGGGGAGCGAAGCTGGACTTCACTCCGGTGGCGAATCGGCTGGCCCTGCGCCGCATCGGGAAACCGGAGGAGATCGCGAACCTGGTCGTGTTCCTCGGCAGCGAGGAATCCAGCTACAGCACCGGAGCGGAGTTCGTCGCCGATGGCGGTGCCACGGCGACCCACGTCTTCGGCGCGAACGTGGGGTAGCCGAATGAGTACGCGTGCGGACCCGCTGCTCCCGTCCCCGGTCGGTGCCCTGCGCCAGCTGGGCCGGATGACCAGCCTCGGCGCCTCGGTGCTGCGCGCGATGTTCATATTCCCCTTCCAGTTCAACGAGTACATGCGTCAGTGCTGGTTCTTCGCCAGTGTGACGATCATGCCGACCGCGATGATCGCGATCCCGTTCGGCGCGGTGATCGCGCTCCAGCTGGGTTCGCTGACCACCCAGATCGGTGCGCAGTCCTACACCGGGGCGGCCAGCGCGATCGCGATCGTGCAACAGGCCGCCCCGCTGATCACGGTGCTCATCGTGGCCGGCGCGGGCGGCTCGGCGATGTGCGCGGACATCGGGGCGCGCACCATCCGCGAGGAGATCGATGCGATGCGGGTGATCGGGGTGGACCCGGTGCACCGGCTCATCGTGCCGCGGGTGCTCGCCGCGGTCACGGTGGCGATCCTGCTCAACGGACTGGTCAGCGTGGTCGGTGTCGCGGGCGGGTACTTCTTCAACGTGGTGCTCCAGGGCGGGACTCCGGGTGCCTATCTGCAGAGCTTCAACTCGTTCGCGCAGATCGCGGACCTGTTCGTCAGCGAGGTCAAGGCGCTGATGTACGGCTTCGTCGCGGGAATCGTGGCCACCTACCGCGGATTCAATCCCTCCGGTGGGCCGAAGGGAGTCGGTGACGCGGTGAACCAGGCCGTGGTCATCACCTTCCTGCTGCTGTTCCTGATCAACGTGGTGGTGACCGCGGTGTACCTGAAAATCGTGCCACCGAAGGGGATGTGAGCATGCTCGCCGACGATCTCCTTCCCGGGCGGCGCGGAATCTGGTCCATCCCGGGCGACTGGCTCGACCAGACCGGGCGGCGGCTGTGGTTCTATCTGCGCGCGCTGCTCTGGATACCGAGGACGCTGACCAAGTACCCCAAGGAGATCATCCGGGTCCTCACCGAGCTCAGCTTCGGTTCAGGTGCCCTGGCGCTGATCGGCGGCACGATCGGCGTGATGGTCGGGATGACCATGTTCACCGGGATCGTGGTCGGCCTGCAGGGCTATTCCTCGCTCAACCAGCTCGGCACCGCAGCGCTGACCGGGTTCATCGCCGCCTACTTCGACACCCGCGAGGTGGCCCCGCTCGCGGCCGGGATCGCCCTGTCCGCGACGGTCGGCTGCGGATTCACCGCGCAGCTGGGCGCGATGCGGATCTCCGAGGAGGTGGACGCGCTCGAGGTGATGGCCATCGAGAGCGTGCCCTATCTGGTCACCACGCGGGTGATCGCGGGAGCGACCGCGGTGATTCCGCTGTACGCCATCGGCCTGCTGATCTCCTATGTGGCCTCGCGCGAGGTGACGGTGGTGTTCTACGGGCAGTCCGGGGGAACCTATGATCACTACTTCAATCTGTTCCTGCCACCCGAGGATGTGCTCTATTCCTTCGCCAAGGTGCTGATCTTCTCGGTCGTGGTGATCATGACGCACTGCTATTACGGCTATACCGCGAGCGGGGGGCCGGCCGGGGTCGGGATCGCGGTCGGTAAGGCGGTGCGTACCGCGATCGTGCTCGTCGCGGTGCTGGACCTGTTCATCTCCCTGGCCATCTGGGGATCCACGACGACGGTACGGATAACCGGATGAGTGCGCGGGCGACCAGACTCCGGTTCCAGGCGCTCGGCCTGGTGATGGTGCTCGGCATCGCGAGCTTCTTCGCGCTCACGATCCTCATGTACCGCAAGGCGTTCACCCCCGAGGTGAGCGTCACCGCGGTCGTGGACAAGGTGGGCAGCCAGTTGCAGCAGGGCGCGACGGTCAAGGCGCGCGGGGTGGAGGTCGGCGAGGTCTCCGGGATCACGGCGAGCGGAACGGGCGCCACGCTGCACCTGCGCCTGGATCCCGGGCTGGCCGCGCAGCTGCCGAGCACGGTCAGCGCGGCGATGCTGCCCAAGACGCTGTTCGGGGATCGCTATGTTTCGCTGAACATCCCGAAGGGATCGGCCGCCCCGTTGCGCAACGGGGATGTCATCCACCAGGACCGCAGCGCGAGCACCGTCGCGATCCAGGATGTGCTCGACGATCTGGTTCCGGTGCTCAAGGCGGTTCCCCCGGCGAAGGTGGCCAGCACGCTGTCCGCGATTTCCACGGCACTGCAGGGAAAGGGCGAGGAACTGGGGCAGACGGTCACCACCCTCGGCTCCTATCTCGGTAAGATGAACCCGGAGATTCCGCAACTGTCCAAGGACATTCAGCGGTTCGCCGAGGTCACCCCGAACTTCGTGGACGCGGTGCCGAGGCTGATCGATTCCATGTCGAACTTCGCCACCACCGCACGCACCCTCACCGAACAGCAGAAGAATCTGCAGTACCTCTACGGATCGGTGATCGACACCTCGGCCGACCTGAACAAGTTCCTCCTGGTGAACAAGGAGAACCTGGTCTCCTTCGTGGGAACCGCGAAACCGGTGCTGAAGCTGCTCGAACGCTATTCGCCCGAGTACCCTTGCCTTTTCGACCAGTTCGCCAAACAAGTGGACACCGAGAACAAAGTGTTCGGCAAGGGCAACAAGGAACGCCCGCACGCGGCCAACCTGCGGATCACGCTGAGCGCGAGCCGGGGCCAGTACAAGCCGGGAACCGACGACCCGAAGAACCTCGACGACCGCGGCCCGCGCTGCTACACCGACGACGGCAAGACCCGGTTCCCGCAGTTTCCGGACGGGAAACCCCTACAGGACGGGACGAAGACCCCGCCCGCGCCGAACATGCCGCAGAAGGCCAGCGAGCAGAAGCTCGATCCCGTCCCCGGCGGGACGAGCACGCAGTCGGCGAGCCAGGCACCGTCCATCGCGAACTCGCGCGCCGAACAGCGGCTACTTTCCGGGCTGCTCTCCCAGCAGCTGAACACCAGCCCGGACAAGGTACCCGGCTGGGCGGGCATGCTCGTCGGCCCGCTCTACCGCGGATCGGCGGTGGAACTGCGATGACCCGTCAGCTGCCCGTCGCCGCGATCGTGAAGATGGCCCTGTTCACGGTCATCACCATCGTGCTCACCTGGATCCTCGGGGTCACCATCACCGGAGGCGGGGGCGGGGCCACCGGGAGCTACACCGCGATCTTCTCCGATGCCTCGCGGCTGCAGCACGGGGACGAGGTGCGTATCGCCGGGGTGAAGGTCGGGCAGGTCGATTCAGTCACCGTGCTCGACGAGCGTCAGGCCAAAGTGGACTTCACCTTGGACAACGGGCGCAAGATCCCCGCGGAGAGCACCGCGCGCATCAAGTACCGCAACCTCATCGGGCAGCGTTACCTCGCACTGAACGCCGCGGTCGGTGATCCGAACCGGACCCTGCCGATGGGCGGCACGATCCCGGTCGACCGCACCGCGCCCGCGCTCAATCTCACCACCCTGTTCAACGGGTTCCAGCCACTGTTCCAGGCGCTGAATCCCTCCGATGTGAACAAGCTGGCCACCGAGATCATCCAGGTGCTGCAGGGTGAGGGTGGCACGATCGACGGGCTGCTCTCCGACACCGCGCAGCTGACCACCACGATCGCCTCGAAGGATCAGGTGATCGGCCAGCTGATCACCAACCTGAACAAGGTGCTCGACACGATCAACGCGCACAGTCCGCAGCTTTCCGGGACGATCACCCAACTCCAGCAGCTGGTTTCCGGGCTTTCCGCGCAGCGCAAGCCGATCGGGGACGCGATCAGCGCTTTGGACGGGCTCACCAGCGCCACCGGTGACCTGCTCAAGAAGGCCCGACCGGACCTCAAGGGCGATATCGACCAGCTCGGCGCGCTCGGCAAGAACCTCGCCGATGCCGGGCCGTTGGTGAACAAGGTGATCGCCAGTACTCCGGACCGGTTGCGCCAGTTCACCAGGACCGTCTCCTACGGCAGCTGGTTCAACTTCTTCATCTGCCGGGTCACGGTGAAAACCGGGCTCACCCAGGCCCCGATCGAGCTCAAGAACCTGCTTCCGCTCAACGGCCGTGATCCGAAGAGGTGCCAGTGATGCGCCCCCTCGCCGACCGCAACCAGGTCTCCGTCGGACTGGTCACCCTCGTGGTGATCGCGCTTCTCGTGCTCGCCGCCAACTTCTCCGATCACCTGCCGCTGGTGGGCACCGGAACCACCTATGCGGCGCTGTTCAAGGAATCCGCGGGTCTGCGGGCGGGGGACCGGGTGGATGTCGCCGGGGTCAAGGTGGGCGAGGTGCGCTCGGTCGAACTCGACAAGGGCAAGGCCCGGGTGGCGTTCACCGTGAACGACACCAGGGTCGGTGCGCAGTCCACAGTGTCCATTCAGATCGCGACGGTGCTCGGGCAGAAGACCCTCGCCCTCGATGTGCGCGGCACCGATCCGCAGCCACCGGGCACCACGATTCCGGTCAACCGCACCACCTCGCCCTATGACGTGCAGCAGGCGCTCGAAGGCCTGGGCCGCACCACGGGGGACATCGACAGCGATAATCTGGCCAAGGCCTTCGATGTCGCCGCGGACACCTTCAACAAGACCCCGGACAGCATGCGCGGCGCGCTCAACGGGCTCACCGCGCTGTCCAAGACGATCGCCTCCCGCGATGAGGCACTGCGCAGGCTGGTGAACAACACCTCGCAGGTGTCCAAGACGGTTGCCGACCGCAACGACGAGGTGCAGCGCCTGCTCTCCGACGGCGGAAAGCTGCTCAGCGAGCTGCAGCAGCGCAAGAAGGCCATCGATGCGCTGCTCGACGGGACACGGGGACTGGCCCAGCAGCTCTCCGGTCTGGTGGACGACAACAACGCCCGGTTGAAGCCTGCCCTGACCCAGCTGAACCGGCTCACCACGATCCTTTCCGGGCAGCAGGACAATCTGGGGCACCTGGTGCACAACCTCGCGCCCTACATCCGCATGTTCACCAATACGGTCGGCAGCGGGCGCTGGTTCGACGGCTACCTGTGCGGTCTGCTTTCCCCGATCAACGACCAGGGCAACGGCAACGTCATCAACCCGGACGGCTGCAGCGCGCCGCAGTATGACCCGAGCAGGGTGGGGGTGACGCCGAAATGATCGTGCGCAACCAGTCCGGACAGCGGCTGCAGACCCGGATCGCGATGCTGTGCGCGCTTGCCCTGCTGCTGTGCGCCGGGGTGTGGTGGGTCGGTTCCGGCGGGACCGGTCAGGTGTTCACCGCCTACTTCGGCAAGGCGGTCGGCATCTATCCGGACTCGGATGTGCGGGTGATCGGCATCGATGTGGGCAAGGTCGATTCCGTTACCCCGCAAGGCAAACAGGTGCGCGTGAAGTTCTCGGTCAACCGGGATGTCCCGGTTCCGGCGAACGCGAAGGCGGTCGTGGTCGCGCCGACCGTGGTCAGCGACCGCTACATCCAGCTCACTCCGTCCTATGTGGAGGGACCGAGGATGACCTCCGGGTCGGTGTTCGGGCGGGACCGCACCGCGACCCCGGTGGAGCTGGACCAGATCTACGCCAACGCCACCAAGCTCGCCGAGGCGCTCGGCCCGGAGGGGGCGAACAAGAGCGGGGCGCTGACCAAGGTACTGAACTCCGCGGCGCGGAACTTCAAGGGCAACGGTGCCGCACTGCACGACACCCTGCACAATCTCGCCAAGGCCGCGAACACGCTCTCCGGTTCCAAGGACGACCTGTTCAGCACGGTCAAACATCTCGGGGACTTCACCAAGGCGCTGGCGGACAACGACGCGCAGGTGCGCGATTTCGAGACCAGGCTCGCCGATGTCTCCCAGTTCCTTTCCGACGACAGCGGGAAATTCGGCTCCGCGCTGAGCGAGCTCGGCGATTCGCTGGTGAAGGTGAAGGGCTTCATCGGGGACAATTCCGACCTGTTGAGCAAGAACGTCGACAAGCTGATCGGGATCACCAAGGTGCTCGTGGATCAGCGCGGTGCGCTCGCCGAGACCCTGGACACCGCGCCCGTCGGGATCTCGGGTTACCTCGGCGCTTACGATCAGGCCTCCGGGACCGTAGCGACCAGGGGTGATCTCGGTGAGCTGACCTTCGGCCCGGTCGAATCCGTCTGCCGGGCGCTGACGATCAACACCCCGAACCGCAGCGAGACCAAGGATCCGAACAAGCTCTGCGATTCGATCGCGAACACCGTGGACAACGGGCTCAACCTGCCCTCGCTTGCCCAGATACTGTCCTGGCTGTGGGCTCCGAAGGGAACCCCGTTCCCGACACCGAACAAGGGAGGCGGGAAGTGAGCGCCACACGCGCCGGGCGACGCCGGCGGCTCGCCGCGCTCGCCGGAAGTGCCGCCCTGTTGTGCTCCTGTGCACCCGGCGGCTTCAACGGTCTCTACAATGTGCCGCTGCCCGGCGGCGCGGATCTGGGCGCGCATCCGTTCACGGTGCGCGCCCAGTTCACCGATGTGCTCGATCTGGTGCCGCAGGCCATGGTGAAGGTCAACGATGTCGCGGCCGGACGGGTGGACCGGGTGGAGCTCGCCCCGGACAACAAGACCGCGATCGTGACCATGGACGTCAACGGCGATGTGCACCTGCCCGCGAACGCCACCGCAACCCTGCGCCAGTCCAGCCTGCTCGGCGAGAAGTTCATCGAACTCGGCGGGCCGAAGAACGCCGCACCGAACGGGACGCTGCACGGTGGGGGCACCATCCCGGTGTCCCGCACCAACCGCAACGCCGAGGTCGAAGAGGTGCTCGGGGCGCTGTCCCTGCTGCTCAACAACGGCGGAATCCAGCAGGTGCAGAACATCACCCACGAACTCAACGGGGCCCTCGACGGGCGCGAGCCGGAACTGCGCGCCACGCTCTCCCGGCTGCGCGACCTCGCCCATCAGCTCAACGGGCAGCGAGACAACATCACGCGCGCCATCGACGGGCTCAACACCCTGTCCGCGACCGTTTCCACGCAACGCAAACAGCTCGCCGACGGGCTCGACGCCATGGAACCCGGGCTGCGTTCGGCGAACCAGCAGCGGGACCAGATCGTGGCGATGCTCGGTTCGCTGCGCCGACTGTCCAGCGTGGCCACCGATACCATCAACCGCAGCCGGGACGACCTGCTCGACGATCTGCGCACGGTCGCGCCCACACTGCGCCAGCTGGCCAAGGCGGGCTCGAACATCCCGAAGTCCATGCAGATCCTGCTGTCCTACCCGTTCGCGGACTACGCGATGAACTCGCTCAAGGGCGACTACTTCAACGCGGACCTGGACATGGACCTCCGGCTGGACGTGCTCGCGAAGAACGCGCAGAACAGTAAGATGCCGCTGATCCCGCCGCTGTTCCCGGACCCGGACAAGTCCGGTGCGCAGCAGGGAAACCAGGCCCAGTCCGGTGAGCAGCAGCAGCCCGGGCAGCCCGCCTCCGGTCAGCAACAGGCGCAGGAGCCGCAGGGTGCGGCGCCGCCGAAGCCACCGCCCGGCCTCGGTGGAGTGTTCGACTCGGTGCTCGGGGGCGGCAAATGATCGGGCGCAGTGTCAAGGTCAAGTTCGTGTTGTTCATTGTGATAGGCGTGCTCGCCGTCGGATTCACCGCGGTGCGCTATGCCGGTCTGGGCAACGAAATCGGGGCCGGGCGCTACACGGTGACCGCGGAACTGGCCACCGGAGGCGGGATCTTCCCGAACGCCGAGGTGACCTATCGCGGCAGCCCGGTCGGCCGGGTCGGTTCGGTTTCCCTGTCCGACAACGGGATTCGGGTCCAGCTCGAGATCGACTCGGACGCCCCGAAGATCCCGGCCTCGGCGCGCGCGATCGTCACCGACCGCTCCGCGATCGGCGAGCAGTACGTGGATCTGGTTCCGGACAACGATTCCCCGCCCTATCTGCGGGACGGATCGCGGATAGCCGAGCGCAAGACCGATGTCCCGGTCGCCCCGGCGCGGATGCTCGACGCGGTGGACAAACTGGTCAACGATGTGCCCACCGGTTCGCTGCGCACCGTCGTGGACGAACTGGGTACCGCGTTCGATGGCAGCGGCCAGGATCTGCGCACCCTGATCGACGCCGCGAACTCCTTCGTAGGCACCGCGGACGAGTACGTGCCGCAGACCAAGAAGCTACTGCACACCGGTGGGACCGTGCTCGACACCCAGTCACAGCTGACCGGGCAGCTGTCCACGTTCTCCAACGGCCTGCGCGATATCACCGCGCAGCTCAAGAAATCCGATCCGGACATCCGCAAGATCACCCACGAGGCCCCGCAGGTCACCGGGGAGGTGCAGAACTTCCTGCACCGCAGCGGAAACGGGCTCTCCGCGGTGCTCGCGAACCTGCTCACCACATCCCAGCTGCTCGAATCCCGGGTGCCCGCGGTGCGCCAGCTGCTCGTCGGGCTGCCCATGATCGGCGGGGTCAGTCCGACACTGTCGCGGGGGAACCAGGGCCAGCTCTCCTTCCAGCTCAGCTTCTACCAGCCGCCGGCGTGCACCAAGGGGTACCAGGCGACCAAGCAGCACGCGGGAACCGATATGGGTAACTACAACCCGAACCAGGCCGCCTACTGCGCCGAACCGAAAGGCAGCCCGATCCTGGTACGCGGCGCGCAGAACGCGCCCTACGGCGGAGCGCCGCCGAAGCCGGCCGCCCCGGCCCAGCTGCCCGGCGGGATGCCCGGAGTCATCGGCGAGGTCAGCGGTTCCGGTGGCCCGGACAGTGTCGAACAGCTCTACGGACTGCAGAAATGAACCGCCATCGGGTCCGGCTCTCGGTCGCGCTGCTCGCCGTGGCGCTCGCGGGACTCGGCGTGTTCGCCTTCTCCGCCTGGCAGGACGCCTTCGGCTCGGACGCCTCGGTCGCCTCCGCCCGCGACGGGGCGCTCGAGGCGGCGCGCACCGAGGTCGCCACGCTCGCCAGCCTCGACTACCGCAAGGCCGATGCGAACCTCGAGCAGTGGTCCGCGGTGGCCACCGGGGCCTACAAGGCGAACCTGGACCGAGCCAAGGAATCGGATGCCAATCAGGCCAAGCGGACCAAATCGGTGAGCACCGCGCGGATCACCTCGGCCGCGGTGACCAAGGTGGACGTCAACGCCGGGACCGCGACCGTGATCCTTTCCGCCGATGTGCACATCGCCGCGAACGGGAAGCCCGCGGTGCGCCGCAAGGCCGGATTCACCGCACGGATGGACCGGACCGATTCCGGCTGGCTGGTCGGCGATCTGTCCTCGACCGGGACGGGGACGCCATGACGGGCTGGCCGATCACCCTGCCGGGCCGGGTACGGGCACTGCCCCGCCGAGTGCGCGCTCTGCCCGGCCGAGTGCGGGCCCTGCCCGGGAAACTGCGCGCACTGCCCGCCGAGCAGGTCCAGCGCCGGTGTGCGGTACTCGCGATCATCGCCGCGGTGCTCGCCGCCGCGCTCGGGGTGACCGGGGCGCTGTTGCGTTCGGACAACGAGGCACTGGTGGACGCCGGCAAGACCAGTGAGCTCACCGATCGGCTGCGCGGTCCGCTGACCCAGGTGCTCAGCTACGACTACGCCGATCTGGACAACGCCCACAAGGCGGCGCGCGGCCTGTTCACCGGTGCCGCGGTGCGCCAGTACGACGCGCTGTTCGGGCGGATCAGGGACACCGCGCAGAGCAAACGGCTCATCGTCACCACGATCGTGCGCAACCTCGGGGTGGTCTCACTGCATGGGGACCGGGCCGAACTGCTCGGCCTCGTGGACCAGCAGATCATGTCCGGGGCAGCCCAGCAGCGCTCCGGGACCGCGCAGCTGCGCCTGGTCGCGCACCGGGATCCCGGTGGTTCCTGGAAGGTCACCGAGCTCGGCGTGCTCTGATCACGCCGCCTACTGCTGGCCCGGCTTGAGCTGGATGAACAGCGCGTCCAATTCGGCGCACAGCCGCTGTCCGTCGTGCAGGGAACCGCGGATGAACACCTTCCGGCCCTCGATCCGGTCCACCCAGGTCCGGCAGCGCAGCGGCGTGTCCAGCGGGGTGATCGAACGGTAGTCCACGGTGAGATAGGCCGTCCTGCTGACCCTGCCGTGGCCCATGACCGAGGCCATCCCGGCGAGATCGTCGAAGGCCACCGCCACCTGCCCGCCGTGCGCGGCGTTGTTGCCGCCGAGGTGGTACGGGCGGAACGTGACCACAGCGGAGACTCCGTCCGGGCCGGCCTCCTCGACCTCGTAGGGCGGAAGCGTGATGTTGCCCCGCGCGGGCAGGTCGATCCGGGTCCCCGCCGGGGTGTGCCACTCGTCGACCTGGGTGGCCGCCAGCCGCTCGTTGACATCGCGCAGATCCTCGATGAGGCCGTCGATCAGTTCCGGCGTCGGGCACGCGTACCTCGTCAGGTCCATCAGCCGACGGACCTCCTCGCTGAAGGCCCCGTAGCGGGGACCACCACGCTCGGTGGTCACCTCGAACCGGGACCGGAAGCCCCCTTCGTGGTCCGTGGCGCGCTGATCGGTGGTCGACTCGGTCATCGGACTCCTTCACGGCGGGCACGGCACATCGGCCCAGAATACCGGCGCAATCCCCGTGGAATGGGGTGTGGTGTGCGGTTTCACGCCGTGATGGGCGGATTGAGCGGATCGGTGTTCACCCAGCGCAGTCCGGGGCGCGGCGCTGAGCGGCTAGTGATGGCGCAGATCCGCCTCGATGGCGCGGGCCGTCTCCAGTAGCCGGGGGAGCAGTTCGCGGCGCAGATGTTCCTTGGTGACCCGGCTGGCGTGGGTGGAGATGTTGACCGCGGCCACGGTGCGGCCCTCACGGTCCCGGATCGGCGCGGCGATCGACCGCAGCCCGGCCTCCAGCTCCTGGTCGACGATGGCCCAGCCCTGTCCGGCCACGGTGTCCAGTTCGGCGCGTAGTTCCCCGGCAGAGGCCACGGTGCCCGGGCCGAGCGGTTCGGGGTGCAGCCGCCGGAGATAGTCCTCGCGTTCCGGCGCGGTGAGCCCGGCGAGCAGCACGTGCCCCATGGATGTGGCGTAGGCGGGGAACCGGGTGCCGATGCTGATGGCGACGGTCATGATCCGGCTGGTCGGCACCCGGGCCACATAGACGATCTCGTCTCCGTCCAGCACCGAGACCGAGGCGGACTCGTGCACCTGTGCGGCGAGCCGTTCCAGATGCGGCTGGGCGAGCTCGGGGAGTTCGATGCTGGACAGGTAGGAGAACCCGAGCTCGAGCACCCGCGGGGTGAGCGCGAACGTTTTCCCCTCGGTGCTCACGTAGCCGAGCTGCACGAGGGTGTGCAGCACCCGGCGCGCGGCGGCCCTGGACAGCCCGGTCGCGCGGGCCACCTCGGCGAGGGTCATCTCCGGGTGCTCGGCGCCGAACGCGGTGATCACCGAGAGCCCGCGCGCGAGCGACTGCACATAGCCGGAACTCTCGGGGTCCATGACCGGCATCCTAGGCGGCGGTTCAGTCCGTCCTGAGCACCACCGCGAGGCCCTGGCCGACGCCGATGCAGATGGCGGCCAGGCCCCAGCCACCGCCCGCGCGGCGCAGCCGGTGGGCGAGGGTGCCGAGGATGCGTGCCCCGGAGGCGCCGAGCGGGTGCCCGATGGCGATCGCGCCGCCGGCGGGGTTGACGATCTCGGGATCCAGTTCGGGCCATTCCGCGAGGCAGGCGAGTGATTGCGCGGCAAAGGCCTCGTTGAGCTCCACCGCGGAAAGGTCCGCCCAGCCGATTCCCGCGCGGCGCAGCGCGGTGCGGGCTGCCTCGACCGGGCCGATGCCGAACAGGTGCGGATCCACCCCGGAGGACGCGCAGGACACCACGCGGGCCAAGGGCTCGGTGCCGAGCCCGGCCGCGGTGCGTTCCCCGGCGATCAGCAGGGCGGCCGCGCCGTCGTTGAGCGGTGAGGCGTTGCCCGCGGTGACGGTGCCCTCGGCGCGGAACACGGGTTCGAGCCCGGCGAGTTTCTCCGCGGTGGAATCGGCGCGGATGCCCTCGTCCCGGCTCAGCCCGGTACCGGGAACGGGGACCAGTTCGGCGTCGAACTCACCGGCCTCGCTCGCCGCGGCCGCGCGGGAGTGGCTGCGTGCGGCGAAGGAATCCTGCTGTTCGCGGGTGATGCCATAGCGGTCGGCGAGGATCTCCGCGCCCTCGCCGAGTGCCACGGTCCACTGTCCGGGCATGGCCGGGTTGACCATGCGCCAGCCGAGAGTGGTGGAGTGCAGGGTTTCGTGCCCACGCGGGTACCCGTTCTCGGGTTTGGGCAGCACCCAGGGGGCGCGGCTCATCGACTCGACCCCACCGGCCAGCAGCAGCTCGGCGTCCCCGCAGCGCACCGCGCGGCTCGCGGCGATCGCCGCCTCCAGCCCGGAGCCGCACAACCGGTTCACCGTGGCACCGGGGATCGAGGTCGGCAGCCCGGCGAGCAGCACCGCCATCCGCGCCACATTGCGGTTGTCCTCTCCGGCGCCGTTGGCATCGCCGAAGTACACATCCTCGATCGCGGCGGGATCGAGGCCGGTCCGGCGATCCACGATGGCGCGGACCACATGCGCGGCCAGATCGTCCGGTCGCACCTCGGCGAGTCCCTTGCCGTACCGGCCGAACGGGGTGCGCACCGCGTCCAGAATGAACGCCTCGGTCACGACGCCTCCTTCAGTGCCCGCAGGGTGCTCAGTTCGGTCTCGGTAGGCGGGTCCTGCACGGTGATCTCCTCGGCGAGCCGTAGCTCCCAGCCCGTCGCCGCGCGCACCTGCTCGACCTCGACGCCCGGGTTGAGCGCGGTCAGGGTGAGTTCGTGGGTGTCCGGATCGGGTTCGAGCACGCCGAGGTCGGTCATCACCCTGGTCGGGCCTTTCCCCAAGGGGCGCAAGGCATCCCGCTGTTCGCCGTCACGGCCGTAGCCGAGCGAGGTCACGAAATCGACCGCGGCGACGAAGGCGCGCGGATTGTGCCGCATCACCACGAACACCTCGCGGCAGGAGGTGGCGATCTCCGGGGCGCCGCCCGCACCGGGCAGCCGCACCTTCGGCTCGGCGTAGCCCCCGATGACCGTGGTGTTGATGTTGCCGAACCGGTCGATCTGCGCCCCGCCCAGGAATCCGACGTCGATGCGGCCGGGCTGCAGCCAGTAGTTGAAGATCTCCGGGACCGAGACCACGGCGTCCGCGGTCTCGGCGAGGATCCCGTCCCCGATGGACAGTGGAAGCCGATCCGGTTTCGCGCCGAGAGTTCCGGACTCGTAGACGAGCACGAGATCCGGCGCGTGGGTGCGGCGGGCCAGATTGGCCGCGGCACTGGGCTGCCCGATCCCGACGAAGCAGGCGCTCCCATCGCGCAGCGCGCGGGCGGCGGCGACGGTCATCATCTCGTCGGTCGTATAGCTCATGAGAGCGGTTCCTTTCCGAGCATCGCAGCGAGCGTCAGCGAGCGAGGAGCGCGGGAAAGATCCGATCGGGACAGCACAGTCATGCGCCTGCCTCCTCGAACACGCTGGCGCGCAGCCATTCGGTGAACCGCTCCCGGTCTCGCCCGATCGGGTCCCATTGCTGATATGCGGTGTTGTCCCGCTCCGAATAACCCTGCGCGTAGGAGGGATGCGAACCGCCGGGAACGTGCGCGACCGCGGTGACCGCCCAGCCGGGCAGCACGATCGCCCCGGGCACCGGTTCGAGCTCGTCCACGATCTCCTCGACGGTGACCAGGGACCGGGCCGAGGCGAGCACGGTCTCCTTCTGCACCCCGGTGATGCCCCACAGCTGTACATTGCCCGCCCGGTCGGCGCGCTGGGCGTGCACGATGCCGACATCCGGGTTCAGCGCGGGCACCGCGGCCAGCCGCTCCCCGGTGAATGGGCACTCGATCGTCTTGATGTTCGGGGTCTGCGCGGGCAGGTCGGTGCCCAGATAACCGCGCAGCACGGCGAACGGCAGCCCGGAGGCGCCCGCCACATAACGGTTGGCCATTCCTGCGTGGCTGTGTTCCTCGATCTCCAATGGCACCGGCCAGTCGTGCTGGACCGCGTCCCGGAACCGGTGCAGCGAGCCGACTCCCGGATTACCGCCCCAGGAGAACACCAGCTTGCGCGCGCAGCCGGCGCCGATGAGCTGGTCGTACACGATGTCCGGGGTCATCCGGCACAGGGTGAGATCCCGCCTGCGGGCCCGGATGATCTCGTGTCCCGCGGCGACCGGGATCAGGTGCGTGAACCCCTCGAGTGCGACGACATCCCCATCGCCGACGAGCTCCGCGATCGCCTCGTCGAGCCGAAGCAGCATCGCCATCCACTCGCCTCCGTTCGCATAGTGAACACATGTGCTGTATGCGAACATAATCGGGCGCGCGGCATCCCGTCAAGACGAATCGGGGTCAGGGCCCGGTCCGGCCGTCGATCAGCTCGCGGGGGATGTCGGCGTGGCCCGCGTGTCTTCCGGTCTCCTCGATCACGTGTGCCAGGATCTGATCCTGCCGACCGGTGAGGCCGCCGAGTTCGACACCTCCGCGCTGCACTGGCTGGGCAGCGCCGACGGCGGGGTGGTCGAGCTGCTCATCCTGTTCGGCATGCACGGAGTCCGCGCGCACGTGCGCGGCGAACAGCGGGAACCGGTGGGGTAGCGGTCACCGCGCGACGGCGTGCACCGGTCCGGTGAGGTGCGCCCGGACGCACTTCTCCAGGGCGGCGAGCAGCCGGTTGCCGTCCCCGGTCCGGGTCGCGAGCACGACGTGGCTCGGTTCGATGTCCTCGATCAGCACCGCGGTCACATCCGGGCGCAGGCCGGCGAAGCCGAGATCCGCGGGCACGATCGCGACGGCCTCGCCCGCGGCGATGTGCTCGAACTTGTCCTCGATGGCATCAATGGACGGGCCATCGGGGACCGGGCGGCCGTCCGGGCGCGGTTCGGCACGCCAGAACGCCTGCCATTCCTGGGATGCGTTGCGCAGCCGGAGCATCGGTTCGTCCGCGATATCGGCGAGCGTGACGGACTCCTTGCCGGCGAACCGGTGCGCGCGCGGCACGAGCAGCGCCCTCGGCTCGTCGTAGAGCACGGCCACGTCCAGCCCCGAGGTGGGGAACGGCAGCCGGCTGACGGCCGCGTCCACCCGGTGTTCGAGCAGGGCGGTGCGCGGTTCCTCCCAGCGCAGGTGTATCGCGTTCACCTCGGCGTCCGGATGCCGGTTGCGCAGCTCGCGCACCACCGGCGTGACGATCACCCCGGCGATGTAACCGATGGTGAGCCTGCCCGGCCGGGCCGCCGCCTGGGTCCGCGCCTTGGCCTGGTTCGCGCCGCGCAGCAGTTTCCTGGCCAGTGGCAGGAACACCTCACCCGCCTCGGTGAGCCGGCTGCCCTGTGGGCCGCGGTCGATCAGCCGCGCACCGAGCTGATTCTCCAGCCGCCGGATCTGCCTGCTCAGCGAGGGCTGCGTGGTGTGCAGGACCTCGGCGGCGCGGCCGAAGTGCCCGTGCTCGGCGACCACGGTGAAGCACCAGACCAGCCGCAGATCCAGGTCGACGGGAGGTGATACGGAATCCGGCATACGCCAAGTGTAACTCGTCCGCGCCGCTTCTGGTTCGGTTAGAACTTCGGTGAGCTGCAGCGATACGGTAATCGTATTGCGTATTACGCAGCTTTCATTGGACCGGGCGGGGGATCGGCCCGCAGAGTCGGAGAGGTAACCGCCCTTCCCCGGAACCGCCGACGGCAGGGCACAGCCCGAGCAAGGAGTACTCCATGCGTGTTTTCGTGACCGGAGCGACCGGATTCGTCGGCAGTGCCGCGGTCCGTGAGCTGCTCGATGCCGGCCATCAGGTGCTCGGCCTCGCCCGTTCGGACGCCTCCGCCGCCGCGCTCACCGCCGTCGGTGCCGAGGTGCAACGCGGCAGCCTGCAGGACCTGGACAGCCTGCGGGCGGGCGCCGCGGCGGCCGACGGCGTGATCCACTGCGCGTTCAAGCACGACGACTTCGACGACTTCGCGTCCGCCGCGGAACTGGACCGCCAGGCGATCGCGGTGCTCGGCGAGACGCTTGCCGGGACCGGGCGGCCGTTCGTCGCCGCCTCGGGCCTTGCCGGTCTCGCCCCGGGGCGTCTCGCCACCGAGGAGGATGTGGTCGGCCCCGACTCGCCGCGGCATTCCGAGACGGTGCTGTCCTTCGCCGAGCGCGGGGTGCGAGCCTCGGTGGTGCGGCTGCCACCCTCGGTGCACGGCGAAGGGGACAAGGGCTTCGTCCCGGCGCTGATCGGCGCGGCCCGCAAGCGCGGCGCCGTGGTGTATCCGGAGCAGGGCACCAACCGCTGGTGCTCGGTGCACCGGCTGGACGCCGCACGGCTGTTCCGGCTCGCCGTGGAATCGGCACCGGCCGGGTCCCGGCTGCACGCCATCGGCGACGAAGGGGTGCCGGTACGCGAGATCGCCGAGGTCATCGGCAGGCACCTGGAGCTCCCGGTGAACTCGGTTTCCCCGCAGGAGGCCATCGAGGCCATCGGGTTCGTCGGGGCCATCTTCACGCTGGACGCCCCGGCTTCGGCCGCGCGGACCGGGAAACTGCTCGACTGGCATCCGGAACAGGTCGGCCTGATCGCCGATCTGGAAGCCGGACACTACTTCGGCTGAGGAGCCAGTATGGACGAGATCTGGATCAACGGAGCGACCGGGCGCTGTGGCCGGGCGATCGCCGCGAAGCTCGCCGACCGTGGGGTGCCGCTCGGTCTGGTCGGCCGCAACGCGGAGCGGCTGCGAGCGGTGGCCGGGGAGATCGGCGGGGCACCGCGGATCGTGGCCGCCGCCTCGCCCGAAGCGGTCGGCGCGCGGATCGCCGAGCACGCACCGGCCGTGGTGGTGAACACCGTCGGCCCGTTCGGCGAGACGGCGCCACCGATCCTGCGCGCCCTCCCGCCGGGAACGCACTACACCGACCTGTCGAACGACCTGTCCACGGTCGGCGAGCTGTTCGGCAGGCACGAGCAGCTCGCCGCGGCGGACAGCACCGCGGTGCCCGGGGCAGGGTTCGGCGTGCTCGGGACCGAGAGCGTCGTACTGAAACTGTGCGCGGGGAAGCCGGTACCGCAACGGGTCCGGGTGAACCGGGTCGCCGCGATCGACTCCGGTGGCGCGGATGTGGTCGGCGAGGCCCTGGCCGCGACCCTGATCGATGGCATCGTCGCCGGTGGACGCCGGTACGCGGACGGCAAACTGGTGCGGGCCGCGATCGGTTCCGAAGCCGAGACGCTCGCACTGCCCGACGGCGGGACCGCGCGGGTGGCCGCGGGGCCCTCCGGGGAACTGGAAGCCGCCCGCCGGGCGAGCGGGGCACCGTTCGTGGTCGCCGGTTCCGGTGAGCTGCCGTCCGGGATCGTGGCACGCGCGGTGCTTCCGGTGCTCGGCGCGCTGCTGTCGGTCCCCGCGATCGGCCGGTTCGCCAACCGCATGATCGCCAGGGTACGGGTGCCCGAATCCATCGGCGGCAGCGAATTCTCCTGGGCGCACGCCAGGGTTTCCTGGCCGGACGGTGCGACAAGGCAGGGTTGGCTGCGCACCGGTGAGGGCATGGGGTACACGACCAGTGTGGCCGCCGAGGTCGCGTACCGGCTGGCCGAGGGGAAGGGCCGTCCTGGGGTCTACACCCCCGGCGCGCTGTTCGGGCCCGGACTCGCCGAGGCCGCGGGCGGGACCTTCCTGCTCGACGAGGCTCACCAGACGGTGTAGCCGCCGTCCACGACCAGATCGGTCCCGGTGCAGAAACTGCTCGCCGCCGAGGCGAGGAAGACCACGGCCGGCGCGATCTCGTGCGGTTCACCCACCCGGCCCATCGGAGTGGAGTCCAGCCAGGCGGTTCGCCAGGTCTCGTTGGACATTCCGCGCTTGGTCAGTTCGGTGCCCACATAGCCGGGGGAGATGGAGTTGACCCGGACTCCGCGGTCGGCCCATTCTCCGGCCAGTGATTTCGTCAGGTGGATGACCCCGGCCTTCGCGGCGTTGTACGCGGACTGCGGCTGCGGATGATTGGCGATGTGCCCGCTCATCGAGCCGGTGTTGATGATGCAGCCGGAACCGCGTTCGAGCATGTGCCTGCCTTCGGCGCGGCAGCAGTAGAACACTCCGTCCAGGTTCACCGAGAGCACGCTGCGCCAGTCCGCGTCGCTGAGTTCCTCGCTTGGTTTGTTCGCCACGATGCCCGCGTTGTTCACCGCGATGTCCAGTGCGCCCGCCTCGGCGACGACCTGCGCCACGGCCGCGTCCACGCTCGCCGAATCGGTGACATCCATGGCCACGAAGCCGGTGCCGAGGCGCTGCGCGGTCGCGGCGCCCGCCACCGGATCGATATCGCCGATGAAGACCCGGGCACCCGCATCGAGCAGCGCGGTGACGATGGCCTCGCCGATTCCCCGCGCCCCACCGGTCACCAGTGCGGTCTTCCCGTCCAACCGGAACAGATCGGGCATCGTTGCCTCCCTCGGCGTTGACCTCGCCCCTGCCTCGCCCTTCTCCTGAGCTCGCCCTTGCCCTGTGCTCGGCACGAACTTCCGGCGAGCCTAGGGGATACCGGTGTCCCGAGTCATCAATTCGGCGCGGTGTCCGGGGTGTTCGGTGGCGATCCGGCTGACCAGGGTCTCGAGCAGCTGGTCGAGGTCGCGGCCCGCGAGTGTGTCCGGCAGGGTGAGATGCTCGACGGCCAGACCGAGCATGGCCAGGTAGAGCAGGGTCGCCTCGGTGCCGCCGCCCGGCATGGCGGAATCGGCGTGTTCCCCGGCGCGGGTGTCCAGCTCGGTGCGCACCAGCTGGCCGAGGACTTCCCGGATGGCCGGGCGCCGGGTCGCTTCGAGGCGCAGTTCCAGCAGCGCGAGATAACACTCCCGGTTGTCCGTGAAGTTCTCGAACTGGGCGCGCATGCGCGCGGTCAGATCCGGTTGTTCCTCGGGTTGTTCGACGGCGAGCCGGTCCCGGATCCGGGTGGCGGTGAACTCCAGCAGCGCATCCCAGTCGGCGAAGTAATTGTGCGCCGTCCCGGTCGGCACCTGCGCCTCGGTGTCGACCGCGCGAAAGGTCAGGCCGCGCACCCCCTCGCGCGCGAGCACCTGGATCGCCGAGTCGCCGAGCCACCGGCGCCTGCCCGGATTGTGTGACATGTGTCCTCCGTCCTTGCAACCACCACAGTCATAGTACTACAACTGTGGTGGTTATCTGATGGTGCTGACTCCTCAGCGAATGCTCTCCGGCAGAAGTGGTGATGCCCCGTGCGGATGCGAAGCCTCCTGACAGTTTCCCTCCTCCTGGCCGGCCTGATCGCAGGCGGCCCCGCGCTCGCCGCCCCGGAGGATCCCGCGCCCGCCTTCGACCGGGCGGCCGACCCGGTACGTACCACGGAACCGGACGGTGCGCTCGGCGACCTGCTGCCGTTCGGCCGGGCCGTCGGTTCCGCCTCGGTGATCAGCGTCGGAGAGGCCACGCACAGCTCGCGCGAATTCGTCACCATGCAGCACCGGTTGTTCCGCTATCTCGCGACACACAAGGGATTCGACACCTTCGCCCGCGAGATGAGCTGGAGCACCGGGGTGCGGCTCGACGACTATGTGCTGCACGGCACCGGGGATCCCGGAGCGATTATGTCCGCCGAGTTCGACGCCTTCTATCAGGTCTTCGACAACGCCGAGTTCCTGGACCTGTTGCACTGGATGCGCGAGTACAACCGCACGCACACGCACAAACTGCGGTTCATGGGCAACGACCTGTCCTTCCCGGGCCCCGTGCTGTTCGAGAAGGTCACCGGGTATGTCGCGGCCCGGCATCCGGAGCTGCGAGAGGCGGTCGAGCACCTGTACGCGGGAATGGCACCGGCCCCCGGGACGAGCCTGAACGAGTACATGGCCATCCAGACCGGCAAATCCCTTTCCGAGCGAGAAGCGCTGGCCGCGCGGGCGAAGGCGGTGGTGAACCTGCTGCGCGCGGCCGGTCCCGGGGAATCCCGCGCGGAGTTCGACTGGGCCGTGCAGCACGCGAACGCGCTCGCCCAGAGCTTCCGGGAATACGCCTTCGACACGAACACCGAGCAGGGGCGCACCGAAGCCGGGCGTTATCGCGACCAGGTCATGGCCGAGAACACCGAATGGTGGTATCGGCATCGGCCCGGCGGGATCGTGGTGTCGAACATGGCGGCGCACGCGAGCTACGTGCCCATCGACCCGGAACTCGCCCCGGAACCGGCGAGCGCGCACCTGCGCAAGCGGCTCGGCCCCGCCTTCCGCACGGTGGGCTTCAGCTTCCACGACGGTTCGTTCAACGCCAAGGGACCGGACGAGAAATACCGGTCGTTCACCCTCGGCGCCCCGCGTGCGGAACAGAACGAGTACACCCTGGACAAGGTCGCTGGGAAGGACTACTTCCTCGATCTGCGGACGCTCCCCGCCGGGGCGGCCGCATGGCTGAAGACGGCGCGGCCGACCCGCACCATCGGGGGCGGATTCGATCCGGGAGCGCCACACGCCGGGGAACTCCGGGTCCCGCTCGGCCGGTCCTACGACATGCTCTTCCACTTCCACCACGTGCACGCGGCGGAACTGCGGTTCGGCTGAGCCGGCCGGGCGTGCCGCTAGTGGCCGCTGCCGCGGTTGCGCCGGGTGTACTCCTCGGCCCTGCCGCGCACCTTCTCCACGGCGTCCTTGGCCTGCTGACGGCGCTTGGGATCGTTGGCCATCTCTTTGGCCTGGTTGAGCAGGCGACGCCCCTGCGGGCTCGCGGCCAGCCTGGCGATCTTGTTGACGAACGACATCGGTGGCTCCTCGGGGGTCGGTATGCGCAACGTGGGCGAGGTGCAGGGACAACGTTACATTTCGGGCAGGAGTTCCCGTGGTGTCGGCCCACCTGCTCTGCGTAGGATTCCGGCGGACCCGATGAGCACGGCAAAGGAGCCAAGGCCATGATCGATCCGCGTTCGAGCACCGTCGACGATGTCCTCCGCCGCTCGGCCGCGCGTCATCCCGAGCGGTGCGCGCTGCGGTTCGCCGACCGGTCCTGGACCTACGGCGAACTCGACCGGGCGGTGACCAGGGCGGCCGCGCGACTGCTCGACCACGGTGCCGAACACGGGGACCGGATCGCTTCCTACGGCAAGAATTCCGATGCCTACCTGATCGGGTTCCTCGCCTGCGCCCGCGCCGGACTGGTGCATGTGCCGATCAACAACAGCCTCACCGGGGACGGACTGCGCTACCTGCTCGAACAGTCCGGCAGCAGGACGGCGCTCGCCGATCCCGGGCTGGCCGGGCACCTCGGCGGGCTGGACTGGATCCCGCTGCGGGACCGGGAGGGCTCGCTGCTGGAGAGCGCACTCGGGGACGGGCTCCCGGAACTCGAGGTGCCGCGCGCGGACACCGATCTCGTCCAGCTGCTCTACACCTCCGGGACCACCTCGACTCCCAAGGGCGCGATGATGACCCACCGGGCCCTGGTGCACGAGTACGTGTCCTGCCTTACCGGGCTGGACATCGCGGCCGCGGACGAACCACTGCACGTGATGCCGCTGTATCACAGTGCCCAGATGCATTGCTTCCTGTTGCCCTCGCTGATGGCCGGGGCGCGCAACACCATCGTGGAAACCCCGGATCCCGGTGACATCCTCGCCCGCATCGAACGGGACGGGCACCGTGCTTTCTTCACCGCGCCGACCGTGTGGGTGCCCATCGCCAACCATCCCGAGTTCACCACCCGTGACCTGTCCAGCCTGCGCAAGGCCTACTACGGCGCCTCGATCATGCCCGGCCCGGTGCTGACCAGGCTCCGCGAGCGCCTGCCCGAACTGGGCTTCTACAACTGCTTCGGGCAGAGCGAGATCGGCCCGATCGCCGCGATCCTGCGCCCGGAGGAACACGACCGGCACCAGGATTCCGCGGGCAAACCCGCCCTGTTCGTCGAGGCGCGGGTCGTCGACGAACAGGGCGCGGATGTGACCCCGGGCGAATCCGGTGAGGTGGTCTACCGCTCCCCGCAGCTGTGCACCGGATACTGGGACAAACCCGAGGACACCGCGGAAGCCTTCCGGAACGGCTGGTTCCACTCCGGGGACCTGGTGCGGGCCGACGAGGACGGCTACCTCTATGTGGTGGACCGGATCAAGGACGTCATCAACACCGGCGGGGTGCTCGTGGCTTCCCGCGAGGTCGAGGACGCGCTGTACACCCATCCGGCCGTTGCCGAGGTCGCGGTGATCGCGGCCCCGGACGAGCGGTGGATCGAGGCGGTGACCGCCATCGTGGTCGTGAAGCCCGGAGTGGACCCCGAGGTGGACGAGGCGGTGCTGATCGAGCATGCCCGCGCGAGCTTGCCCGGCTACAAGGTACCGAAGCGGGTGCATCTGGTGGATGCCTTGCCGCGTAACGCTTCCGGCAAACTCCTCAAACGCGAGCTGCGTGGCCGGTTCGGCTGAACACGGTCAGCCGGCCGCGGCGGCGAACATTCCCGGCTCATAGGAACCCGCCGGGGTCCGCACGATCACGTTGAGCCGGTTGGCCGCGTTGATCAGCGCGAGCAGGCAGATCAGCGCGGCGATCTGGTCGTCGTCGTAGTGCTCGCGCACCTGGGCCCAGGTCTCGTCGGACACACCGTGATGGGCGTCGGCGAGCCGGGTGCCCTCCTCGGTGAGGGCCAGCGCGGCCCGCTCGGCCTCGCTGAACACGGTCGCCTCTCGCCAGGCGGCGACGAGGTGCAGCCGGACCGCGGCGACCCCTTCGGCCGCGGCGTCCTTGGTGTGCATATCGGTGCAGAAGCCGCAGCCGTTGATCTGGCTGGCACGCAAGGAGACCAGCTCCCTGGTGACCTTCGACAGTGGCGACTGGTCGATCACCTGACCGGCGCTGACGAACCGCTTGGTGAACCGTGTGGCGATCTCGTTGCCGAACATGTCGAATCGGGCGTTCATTGGTCTTTCCTCCGATCGTGGTGTCGTGCTGGGCGACCACGAGATGCCGGTGAACCGTTCCGCGTGACAATGCGGCCGGGTGACGTACACCATATGGTTCCGGTGTCACAAACGTGCCGCCTCCGGTGTCGTGTGGGTACGCCGCAGCGACCGAACAGGAGCACTCTCATGACCGAGCAGCCGCTACCCGTGGCGCAGCCGGATACCGCGACCTCGGTGTTCCTCACCCACCGGAATCTGCTGTTCACCGTCGCCTACGAGATGCTCGGCTCGGCCGCCGACGCCGAGGATGTGGTGCAGGAGACCTGGCTGCGCTGGGTGGATGTGGACCTCGAGACCGTGCGGGACCAGCGCGCGTACCTCGTCCGGATCATCACCCGCCAGGCGCTTCTGCGGCTGCGCACCCTGGGCCGCCGCAAGGAATCCTATGTCGGCCCCTGGCTGCCCGAGCCGCTGCTGACCGCGCCCGATGTCGCCGAGGACGCCGAGCTGGCCGAAAGCGTCTCGATGGCGATGCTGCTGGTGCTGGAGACACTCGCACCCACCGAACGGGCGGTGTTCGTGCTGCGCGAGGTGTTCGCCCTCGGATACGAGGAAATCGCCGAAGCCGTGGGCAAAAGCGCCGCAGCCGTGCGCCAGATCGCTCACCGCGCCCGGGAACACGTCGCGGCCCGCCGCCCGCGTACGACCGTGTCCGCCGCCGACACCCGCGCCGCGTTCGACGCGTTCACCCGGGCGACCGAAACCGGGGACCTGCAGAGCCTGCTCGACATCCTCGCCCCCGATGTCGTACTCCTCGGCGACGGCGGCGGGATCAAGCAGGCGATCCGGCGCCCCATCAGCGGATCCGGCAAGGTGGCCCGCTTGCTCAGCACCGGGCTCGGCCGGCTCGCCGGTGCGGTCTCGCTGCGGCCGGCACAGGTCAACGGACACCCGGCGCTGGTCCTGTGGCGGGACGACGAGATCGACACCGTGCTCGCGGTCGGTATCGCCGCTGGCCTGGTCACCGGGCTCTATGCGGTGCGCAATCCGGAGAAGCTCTCGCACATGGCGCGCACGACCACTTTGCACCGCTAGAGGTTTTGCCGCGCAAGACCGCCGTTCGGTGCAGCGTTACGGTAGGCACCGTGACTGAGAACCTGATCAAGGCGGGCGCGACCGGGATCGGCTCGATGCCGGGCACCGATGTGGCGGAGGCGGTGCGCACCGTCTTCGGTGAGCTGGAGTTGCCGCATGTTCCTGAGCTCCCGGCACGTGGGGTCGGCTCGGATCTGATCGGGCGCACGGCGGCGATGCTGGTGGATCTGCCGACGGAGGTGGTGCCGAGTGGGTACCGGGTGACGGCGCGGCCGGGCAGGGACACCCGCCGTGGCCTGGATCTGCTGGAGCGCGATCTGGACACGGTACACGAGCTGGGGGGTTCGCCGCGCCAGGTGAAGGTGCAGCTCGCCGGTCCGTGGACGCTCACCGCGGGCATCGAGCTGCCGAGGGGGCAGCGGGTGCTCACCGATCACGGAGCGCTGCGCGAGTTCACCGCCTCGCTGATCGAGGGGATGCGCGCGCACCTGGCGGAGGTCGTCCGGCGCACCGAGGCGGAGGTGCTGGTGCAGATCGACGAGCCGAGCCTGCCGTTCGTGCTCGCCGGTGGCCTGGCCACGCCCTCGGGTTACGGCAAGCTGCCCGCGGTTGCGGAGCCGGAGGTGCGCGCGCTGCTCGCCGAGGTACTGGAGGCGGCGCGCGCGGCGAGTGGCAATCCGGTGATCGTGCACTGCTGTGCCCCGCTTTCGGGCACCCTCGCGGTTCCGGTCGAGGTGCTGCACCGCGCGGGCGCCGGTGCGCTGGCCCTGGATGTGACCGGATTCGCGAAGGCCTCGGCCACCGTCTCGGACGCGCTGGGCGAGGCCATCGAGGACGGGCTCGCCCTGCTGCTCGGGCTGGTGCCGAGCACCGGCCAGGGCGGGGAACTGCGCTCGCTGGCGGCTCCGGCGCTGGAGCTGGTCGACCGGCTCGGGTTCGACCGCGCACTGCTGGCCGAGCGTTGCGTGGTGACACCGAGCTGCGGGCTCGCGGGTGCCCGGCCCGCGGAGGCACCCGCGATCCTGCGCCGCTGCACCGAACTGGCCGCGGCGTTCACCGAACCGCCGGAGTCCTGGGCCTAACCGCTGCGGTATTCGGCGAGCGCCGCGCAGACGGCGGCCACGTCCTCGGCGGTGTTGTAGTAGTGGAAGGAAAGCCGGATCACCGAACCGCGCGCGCTCACCACGATGCGCCGCTGCGCCAGCCATTCGGCGGCGTGCCCGGGATCTTCGACGTACACCGCGAGCATCGGCCCGGTGGCGAACTCCGCCGCGGGACGGTAGAAGCGGTAGCCGAGTTCGCTCAGCCGCTCCGCGGTTTCCTGGAGGAGCCCGCCGATGTGCCGCTCCACCACGGCGATATCGAGACCGGAAAGCAGTTCCAGTCCGGCGCGCGCGGCGTACGCGGCCGGGATCGCCGGGGTGCCGGTTTCGAATCGCCTTGCCTCGCAAGGGAAATCGAGACCGCGCGGATCGAAGGCGAACGGATCGCGCCTGCCGAACCAGCCGGTGAGGCTCGGCGTGTGCTGGTCCTCGATTCCGCCGCGCACATAAAGAAACGCCAACCCGGGCAGGCCGAGCAGGTATTTCAGCGCACCGGCGACGAGGTAGTCGCAGCCGAGCCGGCGCACGTCGATGTCCACCACGCCCGCGGCCTGATAGGCGTCCACGAAACTGCGCGCCCCCGCTTCCCTGGCGAGCCCGGTGACCTCGGTGACCTCGGCGCGTGCCCCGTTCGCATAGCTGACCAGTGGCACCGAGACCAGTGCGGTGCGTTCGGAAACCGCGGCGGCGACATCCTCGGTACGCAGCCGCGCATCCGTGGCGGGCAGATGGGTGACCTCGGCCCCGCGGTCCCGCTGGCCGAGCCACACCTGCGCGATGGAGGGGAACTCCAGCTCCCAGGTGAGCAGTTCCGGGCGCTGCCGCAGGGACAGCGTGGAAGCCACCTGATAGGCCCCGACCGAGGCGTTCGGCACGATCGCGATCTCCTCGGGCGCGGCGCCGATCAGCGCGGCGAACCCGGACCGGGCGCGCTCCACCTCCCCCATCCAGATGCCCCACGGCGCAGCGTGCTCGCGCATCGAGTCGAGCATCTCCCGCATCGCCTCGTCCAGCCGGGTCGAGCGGGCGCCCTGGCTGCAACTGGCCAGGTGCACGGTATCGGCGAGCATCGGGAAATTCCCGCGGAACGCTGCCGGGCTGGTCTCAGTCAAGGTTTTCCTTTCGTTTCGATTGACGCGCCGCCAGTTCCGCGGAGAGCGGATCGTTCCGTTCCCGGAATCCGCCCCGTTTTTCCGCGATGACAAAACCGACGATCAGGACGAGGAAGAACGGCACCCCGGCTTTCCAGGACCAGCTGAGCTCGTCGATGAATCCGGTGGACACCAGAATCCCGGCCAGAAAAAGGAAAGCGAGGACCGTGGTGACCGGTGCACCGCGCAACCGCACCGGGGAGGGCGGCAGCCCGGTTCGCGCGCGCACCCTGCGGAACCGCATATGGGTGGCGAGAATGAGCAGCCACACCACGAGCATGCCGAAAATGGAGATGCCGTACAGCCCCACATAGGCGGTGTCCGGGAATGCGAAGGAACAGATCCCGGCGATGGCCAGTCCGATGGTGCTGAGCACGAGCGCGCGCGCCGGCGCTCCGGAGCGGTTCAGCTTTCCGGTGAACGCGGGCGCGTACCGGTGCTCGGCAAGTGAATGCAGCATGCGGGTGGTCAGGTACAGGTTCGCGTTCGCCGAGGAGAGCGCCGCGGTGAGCACCACGAAGTTCATGATCGTCGCCGCCGCGGGGATCCCGGCCGCGGCGAACACCGAGACGAAGGGGCTCACCGCGATGTTCTCGCCGCCCTGCGCGGTCTTCGTCCAGGGCACCACCGCGAGCACGATGGTGATCGCCAGCAGATAGAACAGGGACAGCCGCAGCAGCATCGTGCGGGCCGCGCGCGGGATGTCGCGCACCGGATCACGGGCCTCGGCCGCGGTCACCGAGACGACCTCGGTGCCGACGAAGCTGAAGATCGCGAACACCATGGCCAGCAATAGCCCGCCGATCCCGTTCGGCAGGAATCCGCCGTGTGTCACGAGATTGCCGAACCCGGTCGCGGGTTTGCCGGGCAAGCCGAAGAAGATCAGCACCAGGCCGAGCAGGATGAACACCACGATCGCGCTGACCTTGATCATGGAGAACCAGTACTCGAGGCTGCCGAAGATGCCGACCGCCCGCGCGTTCACCGCGATGATGGCCACCGCGAACACGACCGTCGGCAGCCACAGCGGCAGTTGCGGCCACCAGAACCGCAGGTAGATCCCGGCGGCGACGACCTCGCCGCCGATCGCGATGCACTGCACGGCCCAGTAGGTCCAGCGCACCACGAATCCCGGAAGGCGGCCCAGATAGGAGTGGGCGAGTACGCCGAAGGAACCGGCGACCGGGTGCACGACGATCATCTCGGCCAGTGCCCAGGCGATGATCAGCGCTACCGCACCGCAGACGAGGTAGGCGATGATCGTGGCGGGACCTGCCTGGCTGATCGCGAGGCTCGAACCGAGGAAGAGCCCGGTGCCGATCGCGCCGCCGATCCCGATCATCGCGAGCTGGCGCGCGCTGAGGCTGCGCCGTAACTGCCCGTCCTGCTCCGGCTCCTTCGCCGCCATAGTGGCCGCCCATCGTCGTCGGTGGGTGTTCGTTCACATTGAACAGTTGACGAGTATCGACGGCATCGAGCGGAGTGTCAACGGTGCGGATCAGTAACTCGGAGGAGTCACCGAGAGCACGAACCGGGCGGGTTCCCCGGTCTCGTTGAGATAGCGGTGCGGTAGCCGGGAGTCGAAGCTCGCGCTGTCCCCCTCGGCGAGCTCGTGTCGCCGCCCGTCCACCTCGACCACGATCCGGCCCTCGACGAGCAGCACGCATTCCTCGGAGGGGTGGCTCCACGGCCGGGTGGAGGAACATCCGCCCGGTTCGAGCGTGCCCTCCAGGACCTCGAGTTTGCCGAAACCGGGGGAGATCCTGGTGTAGCGGATGCCGCTGTGCGGGGACTGCACCAGCGCCCGCCGCGGGGCGCGCACCACGGCCACGCTGTTCTCCTGCTCCTCGAACAGGGAGAACAGCGGAACCTCCAGGGCCTTGGCGATCCGGCGCAGGGTGTCCAGGCTCGGCTCGGTGAGGCCGCGTTCGACCTGGCTGAGCAGTCCGGGGGAGATCCCGGCCGCGCCCGCGAGCCCGCGCACCGAATAGCCCGCCTTGGTGCGCACCGTGCGGATCCGCAGTGTCTCCACGAGCTCACTCCTGACCGTTCAATATAAGTGAACAACTGTGCCGATTTTTCCAGATTAATCCGTACGGCCGAAGATGCCGCGCCGCAGGTGCAAGAATCACCGTCATGCGCTGGTGGAACCGGATGCTCGGCAGGGACGCGCGGCAACCGGAGCAGGATGTCCCGGATCCGGATGTCGTGGTGCTCGCCGCGCGGTTCTGGCGGCGCTGGGAACTGTTGCAGCCCGAGGTGAGCGCCGCGCTCGGGGACGGGCGGCCGGGACGGTTCGAGAATGTGCTGTGCGAGGTGGTCGCCGAACTGCACCCGAACCTGGACTTCGCGGTGGAGGCGGGGCAGCGCGCGATGTACGCGCTGGTGCTCACCGGTAAGGAGGATCCCGCGCTGCGGCCCTACACCGACGCGTGGAAAGCGGCCGCGCCCCCGGACGACCACGTGTGGGAGTACCACGATCATGTGCCGCCGGTCCCGGACCCGGACGGGGTCACGGTGAACATCGGGGCACACCGCATCGCACTCGCCGATGTGCGCATCGCGGCCCTGATCGACGAGGCCGAGGGCGTCGTGGATGTCGCCGTGCACCATCCCTTGCTCGGCGAGCTCTCGGAGGCGAGCCGGGCGAACATGACCTTCCTCCCGCTCGAGGCCACCCTCGGCGAACGGCGCGCGGCCGAGTACCTGGGCCGGGTGGAGACCGCGCTGACCGAACCGCAGGGCGCGATCACCCTGCGGGCACTGCGCGAACTCGTGGACGGTCTCGCCGAACGTCGCTGACCGCGCGCCCCGGGCCGGTCACGTAGAGTCTGCGCGGAATCCACGCTGCGGAAGGGGAACGTCGTGAAGGCCTTGGCCATGCCGGTGCAGATACTCGTTGTCTGCGGTGGCCTGGCCGGGCTCGGGTACCTCATCGGGCTCGGACCGGCGATAGTGCTGGCGGCGATCTGCGGGATGTTCGCGATGATGGCGGCCTTCGGCGGTTCGCTGTCCGCCGATCTGCGGCTGCTCGCCTGGTTCGCCCCGCTGTTCGTGTTCGGCGCCGGGGTGCCCCGGTTGCTCGGCGAGGTGACCGAACCCGCGGCGATCGCGCTGGTCACGGTGATCGTGTTCGTGGCCGGGCTGATCCCGGTGCTCGGCCAGCGCTACCTCATGGTCGGGGTCGGGCTCACCATGGCCTCGGTGTTCGGTTACGGCTTCCGGATGACCGGTTCGGCGAGCTGGTGGCAGGTGCTCGCCGCGCCCGCGCTCGCGATCGCCGTGGTCACCCTGATCCGGCTGGCCGCCGGGATCGGCGACCCGGACAAGCCGATCCGCGCGGCGATCGCGGACGCGCTGCTCGGCGACCGCGAGGCCGCGGGCACCGCATGGCGGCAGTGGTTCACCGGGCGGCCGGTGCGCTGGACGGCGACGGCACTCGGCCAGGCCATGCGCTATCGCGCGGCCGAGGGAGTACTCGGCGGGCGGCAGGCGGTGCTCGACGACGAACGGCTCGCCGCCGAGGTGCGGTCCGCGGACGAGGAGGCGCGGGAGCTCGCCGAACTGGTGCGCCCGAAACAGCCCGCCGGACCGGGGACCGGGCCGCGCCGGGTGATCCCGGACGGCCTCCCGGGCCGCACCGGGCAGTGGCTGGCCGTCATGCACGAATCACTCGACGGGATCCGGGCGGCGACGCTCGGCCGGGACCGTTCGCGGATCGAGCTACCGCGCGAACTGCGTGCCCGGGTGCTCGGCGGTGAGCTCGAGGGCGCGCTTTCCTGGCAGTCGGTGCGCATGCGGCACGCGGTGCGCTGTGCCCTCGGTATCGCGCTCGCCCTGGTGCTCGCCCATTTCCGGCCGGGGGACCCGCTCACCATCGCCCTGCTGATGACGACCGTCTCGATCATGCAGCCGGAGTGGCGGGACAGCCTCACCAAGGTCGGGCAGCGGGTGATCGGCGCGCTGATCGGCGCCGCGGTGCTGGTGCTCGCGAGCTGGCTGCTGCCGCCCGCGCTGCTGCTCCCGCTTGCGCTGCTCGCCGTGCTCATCGGCATGTCGATGATGACCACGAAACCGATCGTGTTCAACGCCTGCGTCGTGCTGATGAGCGTGACCATGAACGCCTCGCGGCTGCGCGCGGATCCGCTGGCCGAACTGCTCGAGTATCTGATCCTCATCGCGCTGGCCTGCGCGATCGGTCTGGTGTTCGGTTTCCTCGCGGTTCCCGGGGTGCGCAAACCGAGCCCGGCGGAGCGGTTCGCCGAACTGTGCGCGGCCTTCGAGGAGCTGTTCGGCACGGTCGCCGGGGTGCTGCGGGGCGCCGGGGTGCCGCGCCAGGAGCAGGCTGTCCGGTTCCGGCGCGCCGCCCTGGCGAAGGCGAACCTGCTCGCCACCGAGCCCAGCGGCGGGGCGAGCGCCGAGTCCGGGGCCACCGAGCTGGAGGAGGCGGACGAGGCGGCATCCGGTCTCTACGTCGGCGCGCTCGCGCTGGCGCTTCCCGGGCAACGGGACGAGGCGCTGGCCGCGGCCCTCACCCCGATGCGGGCCGCGCTGGCCTCCGGAACGGAACCGGATGTCGAGGCGCTGCGCGACGGCGCGCGGGACCTCGAGGAGGAACACCGCCTCGTGTTCGACGCCCTGGTGAGCGATCTCGTGCGGCTGCGCCGCGGCGCGCCGGAAACTGTCGGGGGGACGCACTAAGCTCTCCAGACGTGAGCGAGCTTGCGAGCGAACCGAGGACAGAGCAGCGTCCGCGAGCGGCCGGGCCGAGTGGCAGCGAGGCACGGCCGTGAGCGAGGAGCCGATCAGCGAGGACCAGCCGGTCGCCGAGGGCGTCGAGGATGTGCCCGCGGAGGTACGTGAGCGGCACAGCGCGCTCGCCGAGGAGATCAACGGGCACCGGTTCCGCTACTACGTACGGGACGCGCCGACGATCTCCGACGGCGAGTTCGACACGCTGTTCCGCGAGCTGGAGAACCTCGAGGCGGACCATCCGGGGCTGATCAGCGCGGACTCGCCGACCCAGCAGGTCGGCACCTACTCGACCGAGTTCATCGCGGTCGACCACCTCGAACGCATGTTGTCCCTGGACAACGCGTTCGACACCGAGGAGCTGACCGCCTGGTACGAGCGGGTCACCAAGGAGACCACCACGAGCGAGCCGCATTTCCTGTGCGAGCTCAAGATCGACGGTCTCGCGATCAACCTCCGCTATGAGAACGGCGCCCTGACCAAGGCGTTGACCAGGGGAGATGGGCGCACCGGCGAGGATGTCACGCTGAACGTGCGTACCCTGGCCGATGTCCCGGACACACTCACCCCGAGTGACCGGTTCCCCGTCCCGGAGCTGATCGAGGTCCGCGGCGAGGTGTTCTTCCGGGTGGAGGACTTCGCCGAACTGAACGCGAAGCTCGTGGAGGCGGGCAAGGAACCGTTCGCGAACCCGCGCAACACCGCGGCCGGTTCGCTGCGGCAGAAGGACCCGAGGATCACCGCGAGCAGGCGGCTGCGGATGATCTGCCACGGATTCGGGCGCCGCGAGGGCTTCGAACCGGCGCGCCAGTCCGAGGCGTACGACGCGCTCGCCGCCTGGGGGCTGCCGGTCTCCGAACACACCACGATCCTCGGTTCGCTGCGCGAGATCATCGACAAGATCGAGTACTGGGGCGAGCACCGGCATGATGCGGTGCACGAGATCGACGGGATCGTGATCAAGGTCGACGATCTCGCCGAGCAGCGCCGCCTCGGCTCCACCTCCCGCACCCCGCGCTGGGCGATCGCCTACAAGTACGCGCCGGAGGAGGCCACGACCACCCTGCACGACATTCAGGTCAACGTCGGCCGGACCGGGCGGGTCACCCCGTTCGCGGTGATGGAGCCCGTGAAGGTGGCCGGTTCCACGGTCGCGATGGCCACCCTGCACAACGCCTCCGAGGTGGACCGCAAGGGAGTGCTGATCGGCGACCGGGTGGTGATCCGCAAGGCGGGCGATGTGATCCCCGAGGTACTCGGCCCGGTCACCGAGGCGCGCACCGGAAACGAGCGCGCCTTCGTGATGCCGGTGACCTGTCCGGAGTGCGGAACCCTTCTGGCGCAACAGAAGGAAGGCGATATCGACATCCGCTGCCCGAACGCCCGCTCCTGTCCCGCGCAACTGCGCGAGCGGCTGTTCCATCTCGCCGGGCGCGGCGGATTCGACATCGAGGTGCTCGGCTACGAGGCCGCGGCCGCGCTGCTGAACTCCGGGGCGCTCGCCGACGAGGGCGATGTGTTCGCGCTGACCGAGGACGAGCTGCTGGGCGTGGAACTGTTCCGCACCAAGGAAGGCGTGCTCTCGGCGAACGGGCACAAGCTGCTGGCCAACCTCGCGAACGCCCGCGAGCGTCCACTGTGGAGGGTGCTGGTCTCGCTTTCCATCCGGCACGTCGGTCCCACCGCGGCGCAGGCACTCGCCAGGGAGTTCGGTTCCATCGACGCGATCGACGCGGCCGACGAGGAAGGGCTCGCCGCCGTCGACGGGGTCGGCCCCACCATCGCCGCCGCGGTGCGCGAATGGTTCGGCGTCGACTGGCATCGCGAGGTCGTGGAGAAATGGCGCGCCGCAGGGGTGCGGATGGCCGAGGAACGCGACGACTCGGTGCCGCGCGCCCTCGAAGGCCTCTCCATCGTGGTGACCGGTTCGCTGGAGCGCTATTCCCGCGACGAGGCCAAGGAACTGATCACCGCGCGCGGCGGCAAGGCGGCGGGTTCGGTGTCCAAGAAGACGGCTTTCCTGGTGGCCGGTGAGTCTGCGGGCAGCAAGTACGACAAGGCGGTGCAACTCAAGGTGCCGGTACTGGACGAGGACGGGTTCGCCGTCCTGCTCGAACAGGGACCGGAGGCCGCCGCGGGCATGGTGATCGAGCCCGAGGATGGCTGACTACGCGATCCGGCTCGCCGAACCGGGGGAGTACCCGGCGGTCGGGGAGCTGACCAGGGATGTGTATGTCGGCGACGGCCTCGAGGCGGAGGATTCGCCCTACAACGCGCGGCTGTTCGACGCGGCCGGGCGCGCGCACGATGCCGCCCTGCTGGTCGCCGTGGGCGCGGAGGGCGAACTGCTCGGCACGGTCACCTATTGCGTGCACGGCTCCCCGTGCGCGCAGCGGGCCGAGCCGGGCGAGGCCGAATTCCGGATGCTCGCCGTGGAACCCGGCGCGCGCGGCCGGGGTGTCGGGGAGGCACTGGTGCGCGCGGTGCTCGACCGGGCCGCGCGGGACAGAGCCACGGCGGTGGTGCTGTCCACCGCGGAGGAGATGGCCGCCGCGCACCGGATCTACGAACGGCTCGGATTCCTCCGCACCCCGGAACGGGACTGGTGCCCGGTTCCCTCGGTGCGGCTACGCACCTATCGAAGGGAGTTCCCGGTTGGCTGACTGTTCGATCCGGCTCGCCGAACCCGGGGAGTACCCGGCGGTCGGGGAGCTGACCCTCGAAGCCTATGCCGCGGACGGCTTCGATGCGCCGGAGGCGGACTACGCCACGGTGCTGCTCGACGCCGCGGACCGGGCACGTGAGGCGGAACTGTATGTGGCGGTCGATGCGGACGGGACCCTGCTCGGCACCGCGACCTACTGCCCACCGGGCAGCTCGTACGCCGAGATCGCCGGGCCGGGGGAGGCGGATTTCCGGATGCTCGGCGTGACCCCGGCGGCCCGGGGCCGTGGGATCGGCGAGGCTCTGGTGCGGCACGCGCTGCGCCGCGCCGGCGAGCAGGGCCTGGACGCGCTCGTGCTGTCCAGCGCGGAATACATGCACGCCGCCCACCGGCTCTACGACCGCATCGGGTTCAGCCACGTTCCCGAGCGGGACTGGCGGCCCATTCCTTCGGTGCTGCTGCACGTCTACCGCGCGGAACCCGCCTCGGTCCGGTAAGTGCCGCGGCCGAAAGCGGCGCGCAAGGTAGCGCCGTTGGCGGGGAACGCGGCAGCGGCCACGGCGAGGGCACAGACCGCCTGCAACCCGATGAACCACGGCGGAAGGGCGCCCGGGATCAGGTCGATGGCCAGGATCGCGATCGGCACCACGACGGTGAGGATGCGCACCCGCCGGTAGGCCCATCGGGCTCCCCGCGCGGCGCGCCCGGCCAGCCAGTAGGTCACCGCGGCACTGGCCAGCACCCCGCCGGAACGGCCCCACACGAACGCGGTCACCGGGTGCCCGGCGAGGGCGAGGACGAGGACCGTGAGCAGTACCGCGGCGCTGAACGCGGCGTAGGCGGCGAGGAAGAACCGCACGGTGCCGAACGCCCGCCGGGCACCGGGTTGATCGAAGCGGGTGGTTTCGGTCGCGTGATCGGTGGTCATTTTCGTTTCTCCTTCAGGGTTTTCGGGTCGGGTCAGAGCACCCGGCGGACGCCGGGCAGTCGCCGGATCGGGCCGGCGAGCAGGAAACAGGCCGGGAGCACCAGCACCGCGCCGATCGCGAACTTCGCCAGGGCGGGCAGGTCCAGCGCGCTGAGTGCGTATCCGGCCGCGGTCACCACGAGCGCGTGGATCACGTAGACGGTGAACGCGTGCCCGGACAGGTACCGGCCGAACCGGCCCTGGGCATCGAATGTGCGGCCGAACAGGGCCAGCAAAGCGAGCACCACACCCACCGCGAAGGTGGAGTCCCACAGCGCATAGCACAGTGAGCCCAGCGTGCCGTTTCCGTTCATCGCCTCGGTCCCGGCGGAAAGGGCGAGCGGAAGGAACACCGCGCAGGCGCCGAGTGCCATACCGAGCCCGGTCCAGCCCATCCGCGCGGTGATCGACTGGAACCAGCCGTTGCGGTAGGCCACGATCCCCATCGCGAAAAAGCCGATGTACTGCGGAAGATAGGCGCTCGTGGGGAAATCGGCGATCGGCACCCAGGAACCGATCGGGAGCAGGATCCGCAGCAGGTAGGTCAGCAGGGCCAGCACCACCACGAATCCGGCCACCATGGGGACGGTGAGCGGTCGCCGGGTCCGCGCTCGGCGGTTCCGGGTCAGGTGCCGGAAGAGGACGTAAGCCGCGTCGAACACGAGCAGTGCCAGCACGAACCACAGCGGCCCGCTGCCGATCGTGTGCAGATAATCCTCGAGCAGCGCGTCGCCGTGGTAGTGGCCGAAGGACAGGAGCGGATTGAGCACGAAGTAGAACACCACGAGCGGGATACCGAGCCGGATCAGCCGCTCGCGCAGAAAAGCGCGCGGTCCCTTACGGTCGTACGAGCCGGGCGTGAAATAGCCGGAGAGCAGGAAGAAGGCACCCATGAACCAGGCCTGGTCGACGAGCAGGAAGCTCGTGAAGCCGATCTGTGTGCCCGCACCGCCCGGGTCCGTGTAGTACCAGAGCGGGAGCCCGCTGTAGGTGACCGCGAGATGATGCAACACCACCAGCGAGGTCAGCAGGATCCGCAGGTTGTCGGCGAACCACAGCCGGCGCGGTGGTGCACCGGGAAGCGTGGAGTCACGGGAATCGGTGATCGTCATGGCATCGAAGCTAGGCAGCGCGGGGCCCGGCCGGTATGGGCCTGAACGCACAGCGGGGTGGGGCTAGGCCCACTCCCGTGCCGAAGCGCGGGGAATCGAGTCCGGCGCGGTGCACAGTGGGAAGCACACGAGCCGTACCGGAGAGGGAGAGATGATGCGAGGCCTGGTGTCCTGGATGGCCAGCGCGGGAGTGGGGTTCTGGCGAGCCTGCGTCGTGTTCGGCGTCAGCATGCTGGCTCCGGCCGTCTGGGCCGCCGCGGTGGGGATCTGGTTCTGGTGGTGGGGAGGCGGTCCGTGGTCGTGGATCGCGCCGTTGGTGTGGGCTGTGCTCGGCACCCTCGCGCTGGTCCGCCCGGTCTGCCGGATCACCCGCCATCTCGTGGCGCGCTGGACCGGAACCGTGCTCCCCGGCGGATACCGGCAGCCCGGACCGGTGACCCAGTTGTCCACCGGTTACTGGTGGAACGGGTACTCCTATTCCCGCACCAGCCGGGAGGCCAAGCAGGACCAGGCAATGCGGATCCGCTGGCGGGATCCGGCGAACTGGCGGGATCTGCGGTTCACCGGGATCGCCGTGTTCGCCATCGGGGTGCCCGCGGCACTGCCACTGGCCGGGATCGCCTGCGCGGTCCTCGGATTCGCCGTGCTCTCGCCCATCATCGGGGCACTCGGCGTGGTCGTGGCGCTCGCCAGTGCGCCCTATGCCTGGCGCCCGCTCGGTCCGGTGGCGGGCCGCTTTCTGCGCGCCTCGCCCGCGATGGCGATGGCCGACCGGGTCACGGAACTGACCGCACAGCGCGCGGACACCACCGTCGCGCAGGCCGCCGAGATCCGCCGGATCGAGCGAGATCTGCACGACGGGGCCCAGGCGCGGCTCGTCGCGCTCGGCATGTCCCTGGCGACCGCGGAGAAATTGATGGAGACCGATCCCGAGCGTGCCAAGGCCATGCTGCGGGACGCCCGGACCGGCGCCGCCACCTCGCTGAGCGAGCTGCGCGAGCTGATCAAGGGGATCAATCCGCCGCTGCTGAACGAGCGCGGGCTGCTCGACGCGGTGCGTGCCTTCGCCCTGGACAGTCCGCTCGAGGTGACCGTGAGCGGGAATCTCGACCGCCGCCTGGACCCGCCGATCGAATCGGCCCTGTACTTCGGGATCGCCGAGCTGGTCACCAATGCGGTCAAACACGCCGCGGCGACCCTCGTGGAAGTCTCGCTCGTGCGGGACGACACCGGGGTGATCGCCGAGGTCACCGACGACGGCCGGGGTGGCGCTACGATGCGCGAAGGGGGCGGACTCGCGAGGCTACGCCGCCGCCTCGCGGTCTTCGACGGCAGTTGCGAGATCACCAGTCCGGAAGGCGGACCGACCCGCGTGAGGATGGTGCTGCCGTGCGCATCGTCGTAGCCGAGGACCTCTATCTGCTCCGGGACGGCATGGTGCGGCTCATCGAGGCGTACGGGCACGAGGTCGTGGCCACCGCGGGCACCGGACCGGAAACACTCCAGACCCTGCTGACCCATCGCCCGGATGTCGCGGTCGTGGATGTCCGCATGCCACCGGACCAGTCCGACGAGGGCCTGCGCGCGGCGCTTGCGGCCCGCCGTGCCCGGCCGGGACTGCCGGTGCTGATCCTGTCCCAGCACGTCGAACAGCTGTATGCGCGCGAACTGCTCGCCGATGGGGCAGGGGGAATCGGCTACTTCCTGAAGGAGAGCGTGTTCGAGGCCGAACAGTTCATCGACGCACTGGAACGCGTCGCCGGTGGTGGCACCGCGATGGACCCCGAGGTGATCGCGAAACTGCTCGCCAGCGGTTCCACGGACCGGCGCATCGAACGGCTCACCGAACGCGAACACTCCGTGCTCGCCCTGATGGCCGAGGGACTGTCCAATCAGGCCATCGGCAAGCGGCTGTTTCTCAGTGACAGTGCGATCAGCAAGTACACCACCGCGCTGTTCGGCAGGCTCGGCATCACCGATGACGACGACAACAACCGCCGGGTGCTTGCCGTGCTGGCCTATCTGAACAAAGCGTGAGTTCTCAGTCCTCGAGCACCATCGACACGATCCCGGCCAGGTGGGCCAGCCTGGCCACCTCCGCGGTGCGGAACGCGGGGCCGCCGGGGCGCCCGATCAGCAGCGCCAGCTCGGGTTTGCCGAGTGGGGTGGCCGCCAGTTCGGTGCCGAGTTCCTGCCAGGTCTCGGGAACCCAGTCGGCCTCGGCTTCGAGCACCCGCGCCTTGGGCAGCGGCAGCCAGGGCAGTTCGGCCGCGGGAGTCTCGGGAGCGGCGGTGCTCGCCGCGACCCGTGTGGGGCCGTCCGGGGTGGCCCGCACGAGCAGCGCCCAGCCGGCCCGCACGATCCTCGGCACCCCGTCGGCGAGCAGTTCGAAACCGGTCTTCGGGTGTGCCGCGATGTCCTCGACGAGGCCGAGTTCGCGGTGGGTGTCCAGCACACCGGCGTACGGGCGGACCGCGTCCACCTGGACGCCGTCGATCGATTCGGCCGCGGTGATCAGCACATCGGGCAGCCTGCCGCCGGGCAGGTCCACGATGAGGTCGTCCACGGCGACCCCTTCGCCGCGCTCCACGATGTCCACGGAGAGAATGTCCGCGCCTGCGGTGCCGAGCGCGCTCGCCACGGCACCGAGTGTCCCCGGTGTGTCCGGGATCTGCACCCGGATGAGGTACGACACGCCACGGGCCTCCTGACCGTTCCGCGCGGAACCTCGCCGCCCGCGCCGCTGTCGCGGCGGACCATTGTGGCAGAAGCACGGCAAGGCCGGTCGCGGGCCAGCGGAGGTGCGGCAATAGACTTTCCACGGTTCCTTACCCGACCGGTGATGATGTGGGGGCAGCGTGCCCAGTATTTCGCGCGACGAGGTCGCGCACCTTGCAAGCCTGGCGAGGCTGGCGGTGACCGACGAGGAGTTGGACACCTTCGCGGGCCAGCTCGATCAGATCCTCAGCTCCGTGGCCAGCGTCGGCGAGGTCGCCGCGGCGGATGTGCCGCCGACCTCGCACGCGGTCCCGCTGACGAACGTGTTCCGCGAGGACGCCCCGCGCGAGGGCCTGAGCCAGCAGCAGGCGCTCTCCGGCGCGCCCGCTGCCGAGCAGGGCCGATTCCGGGTGCCGCGGATCCTGGGGGAGGAGCAGTGACCGAGCTGGCGAGGTCACCATGGGACACAGCACCGCCGGTCGCGGGCCTGACGAGCCTTGGCGAGGAAGGGACGGCGACCGAGCTGGCAAGGTCACCATCGGACACAGCGATCCTCGTCACATGGCTGACGAGCGCTAGCGAGGAGGACGCGTGACGGACTTGACCAGGCTCACCGCGGCCGAGCTCGCGGAGAAGATCCACTCCCGCGAGGTCACCTCGGCCCAGGTCACCCGTGCGCACCTGGACCGCATCGCCCAGGTCGACGGCCGGGTGCACGCCTTCCTGCACGTGGACACCGAGGGTGCGCTCGCCGCGGCCGAAGCGGTGGATGCCGAACTCGACAAGGGTGCCGCGCCCGCCTCGCCGCTGGCCGGGGTGCCGCTCGCGCTCAAGGACGTGTTCGTCACCAAGGATGTCCCGACCACCTGCGGCTCCAAGATGCTCGAGGGCTGGCTGCCGCCGTACGACTCGACGGTCGCCGCCCGGTTGCGTGCCGCGGGCGTGGTGATCCTCGGCAAGACGAACATGGACGAGTTCGCGATGGGCTCCTCCACGGAGAACTCCGCCTACGGACCGACCCGCAACCCGTGGGATCCGGACCGCATTCCGGGCGGCTCCGGCGGTGGCTCCTCGGCCTCGCTCGCCGCGTTCGAGGCCCCGCTGGCCATCGGCACCGACACGGGCGGCTCGATCCGCCAGCCCGGCGCGGTGACCGGGACGGTCGGGGCGAAGCCCACCTACGGCGGGGTCTCCCGCTACGGGCTGATCGCCTTCTCCTCCTCGCTGGACCAGGGCGGGCCGTGCGCGCGCACGGTGCTGGACGCCGCGCTGCTGCACGAGGCGATCGCGGGGCACGATCCGGCGGACGCGACCTCGATCGAGGCGCCGGTGCCGCGGGTGGTCGAGGCGGCCCGTGCGGGCGCGAAGGGTGACCTTTCCGGGACCCGGGTCGGCGTGGTCCGGGAGTTCGCCGGCGAGGGCTATCAGTCCGGGGTGAGCGCGGCCTTCGACGCGGCCGTCGAGCAGCTGCGCGCGCTCGGCGCCGAGGTCGTCGAGGTGTCCTGCCCGCATTTCCAGTACGCGCTCGCCGCCTACTACCTGATCGCGCCGAGCGAGGCCTCCTCGAACCTGGCGCGGTTCGACGCGATGCGCTACGGGCTGCGCACCGGCGACGACGGGGGCGCCTCCGCGGAGCAGGTCATGGCGGCCACCAGGGAAGCGGGTTTCGGTCCCGAGGTGAAGCGGCGCATCATGCTCGGTACCTTCGCGCTGTCCTCGGGCTACTACGACGCCTACTACGGCCAGGCGCAGAAGGTGCGCACCCTGATCGCGCGCGATTTCGCCGCCGCCTACGAACAGGTCGACGTGCTCGTCTCGCCGACCACTCCGACCACAGCGTTCAAGATCGGCGAGCGGGTGGACGATCCGATGGCGATGTACCTCGCCGACCTGTGCACCATCCCGGCGAACCTGGCGGGCACCGCCGCGCTGAGCGTGCCGTGCGGGCTCAGCCCGGACGACGGCCTACCGGTCGGGTTGCAGATCATGGCACCCGCGCTGGCCGATGAGCGGATGTACCGGGTCGGCGCGGCCTACGAATCGGCGACCGAGCCGCTGATCAACCGAGTGCCCGAACTTGGAGGCGAACAGTGAAGAAGGCACGTGGACTCATCGGACTGATCGGTTCGGTCTTCGCCGCGGCCAAGGCGGTCAACGATGTGCGCTCGACCCGCGGCAAGGGCGACAAGCTGTTGCTCGCCAATGCCGTTGCCACGGTCGCCGTCGTGCTGACCGGCGGCGCGCTCGCGGTGCGGGACCTCCGGGGTGACAAGGAGCCGGGGCAGTGACGGCGACCCTGCTGGACTACGACGAGGTCCTGGAACGCTTCGACCCGGTGCTCGGGCTCGAGGTGCACGTGGAATTGTCCACCGCGACCAAGATGTTCTGCGGCTGCTCGACGGCCTTCGGGGCGGAGCCGAACACCCAGGTGTGCCCGGTGTGCCTCGGCCTGCCGGGTTCGCTTCCGGTGGTCAACGGTGCCGGGGTGGAGTCGGCGATCCGCATCGGTCTCGCGCTCAACTGCGAGATCGCGGACTGGTGCCGGTTCGCGCGCAAGAACTACTTCTATCCCGATCAGCCGAAGAACTTCCAGACCTCGCAGTACGACGAGCCGATCTGCTTCGACGGGTACCTGGATGTGGAACTCTCCGAAGGCGAGATCGTGCGGATCGGTATCGAGCGCGCGCACATGGAAGAGGACACCGGCAAGATGCTGCACGTCGGTGGCGCGACCGGGCGGATCCACGGTGCCGACCACTCGCTGCTGGACTACAACCGCTCCGGGGTCCCGCTGATCGAGATCGTCACCAAGCCCATCGAGGGCGCCGGTGCCCGGGCCCCCGAGGTGGCGCGCGCCTATGTCACCGCGCTGCGCGATCTGGTGCGTTCGCTCGGAGTCTCGGATGTGCGCATGGACCAGGGCTCCATGCGCTGCGATGCGAACGTTTCGCTGCGCCCGCTCGGCACCGAGACCTTCGGTACGCGGACTGAGACCAAGAACGTCAACTCACTGCGTTCGGTGCAGCGCGCGGTCCGGTTCGAGATGTGCCGCCAGGCCGCCGTGCTCACCGATGGCGGGGAGATCGTCCAGGAGACCCGGCACTTCCACGAGACCGACGGGTCCACGACGGCGGGACGGCGCAAGGAGACCAGCGAGGACTACCGCTACTTCCCGGAACCGGACCTGGTGCCGATCGCGCCGTCGCACGCGTGGGTCGAGCGGCTGCGTGCCACGCTGCCGGAGAAGCCCGCCGAGCACCGCAAGCGCATCCAGGCCGACTGGAAGCTCTCCGATGAGGAATTGCGGGACCTGGTCAGCGCGGGCGCGGTGGAACTGGTCGAGGCCACCGTTGCCGCGGGCGCGGATTCCGAGGCGGCGCGCGGCTGGTGGGTGTCCTACCTGTTGCAGCAGGCCAACACCCGGGAGATCGAGCTCGCCGAGCTGCCCATCACCCCGGAGCACGTGGCCCGGGTGATCGCCCTTGTCGCAGGCGGGGAACTGACCACGGCACTGGCCCGCCAGGTCGTGGACGGGGTACTGGCCGGGGAAGGTGAACCGGACGCGGTCGTGGAGGCGCGCGGACTCAAGGTGGTCTCCGATGACTCCGCGCTCACCGCCGCCGTGGACGAGGCGCTGGCCGCTCAGCCGGATGTCGCGGAGAAGATCCGCGGCGGGAAGGTGGCCGCGGCGGGCGCGATCGTCGGCGCGGTCATGAAGGCCACCAGCGGCCAGGCGGACGCGAAGCGGGTCCGGGAACTCATCCTGGAGCGCTGCGGCGGGTAGTGAGCGGGACTAGCCGCCGAGCTCGGTGAGCCGCCCGCGCAGATAGCCGCGCTCGGCCTCGGTCCCGGCAAGCCCGAGCGCGGCGCGATAGGCCTGCGCCGCCTCCTCGGTGCGGCCAAGGCGGCGCAGGAAATCCGCCCTGGTCGCGGGCAGCAGATGGTAGCCGGACAGCGTTCCGGAGGCGGCGAGGGCATCGGCGATCGCGAGCCCGGCCGCCGGCCCCTCGGCCATGCCGACCGCCACCGCACGGTTGAGCTCCACGACCGGGGCTGGGTGCAGCCGGGTCAGCGTGCCGTACAGCGCGGCGATCTGGGCCCAGTCCGTGTCCTCCGGGCGCGCGGCCTGGGCGTGACAGGCCGCGATCGCCGCCTGGATCTGGTAGCTGCCCGGGCTGCGCCTGCGCAGCGCCGCGTCCAGCAGCGCAGTGCCCTCCTCGATCTCGGCCGCGTCCCACCGCGTCCGGTCCTGATCCGCGAGCAGCACCAGTGCGCCATCGGCGTCCACCCGGGTCGCCCGGCGCGCGTCGTGCAGCAACATCAACGCGAGCAGTCCGGACACCTCGGGTTCCTCGGGCATCAGCCGGGCAAGCACCCTGGCCAGCCGGATCGCCTCGGCGCACAGTTCCCTGCGCACCAGCGCGTCCCCGGCCGTGGCCGCATATCCCTCGGTGAACAGCAGATAGAGCACCGCGAGCACCGCGGGGGTGCGCTCGGGAAGCAGGTGCGCGGGCGGCACCCGGTAGGGAATGCCCGCGTGCTTGATCTTCTGCTTGGCCCGGGTGATCCGTTTGTTGATGGTCGCCTCGCCGACCAGGAAGGCGCGCGCGATCTCGGCCGGGCGCAGCCCCGCGAGAGTGCGCAGGGTGAGCGCCACTCTGGCCTCCATGGTGAGCGCGGGATGGCAGCAGGTGAACATCAGCTTCAGCCGCTCGTCCGGGATCTCCGCGTGCTCCCCGCTTTCGGGTTCGTGCCACATCGCGGCCACCTCCCGGAGTTTCTCCGCGCCGACGGCCGCGCGCCGCAACCGGTCGATGGCGGTGTTCCGCGCGGCCGTGGTCAGCCAGGCACCCGGGCGCCGGGGAACCCCTTCGGCCCGCCAGCGTTCCAGCGCCTTCGTGAAGGCCTCCTGCACGCACTCCTCGGCGAGCTCCCAGTCCCCGGTCACCCGGATCAGCGTGGCCAGCACCTGCCCCCACTCCTCGCGGAAAGCGGCGCCGAGAGCCTCGTCGGCGGTGTTCACGGGGTGAACATGGGCCGGACCTCGATGCAGCCGTACCTGGCGGCCGGATGCTTCGCCGCGATCTCCAGCGCGGTGTCCATGTCCGCGCACTCGATCAGCGTGAACCCGCCGACCTGTTCCCGCGTCTCGGCGAACGGCCCATCGGTGTACAGGATCTGTTCCTCGCGCACCCGGACCGTTCTCGCCTCGTTCGGTGGCCGGAGCCCACCACCGCCGCGCAGCACCCCGCGCTCGATCATCTCCTCGCTCCAGCCCTCGCAACCGTCCTGGGCGTGCGCCGCCCCGGCCTCGGCGTCCGCGCAGACCAACAGCAGATACTGCATGCTCACTCTCCTCGCTCGGAATCGGTGTCCGGAAATCAGTGTCCGGAAATCAGCGGGCGGGCCTCGACAACGCCCATGCGCGCCGCCGGATGCTTCGCCGCGATCTCCAGCGCCTCGTCCAGGTCCGCGCAGTCCACGACGGTCAGCCCGGCCAGCTGCTCCCGGGTTTCGGCGAAGGGGCCGTCGGTGAGCAGCGCGTTCTGCTCGCGCACCCGGATGCTCGTCGCCTCGTATGGCGGGCGCAGCCCGAGACTCTCGCCGAGCACCCCGCGTTCGCGCATCTCGGCCGTCCACGCCCGGCAGCTTGCCTCGGCGGCCGCGTCCTCGGCGAGTTCCTCGTCCACGCAGAACAGCAGTGCGTACCGCAATCGTCTCCTCCGTTCGCTCTTCCGGTTCTCGTCAGGACGACGAACGGGAAATGGCCCGCCGGGACAGCTCCGCCGGATCGGATTTCACCGGGCGGGCCGACCGTGTCAAGGTAACCGGAACTTGTCGGTGTCCGGCACTATCCTGGGCGCATGCGATTCGAGGAGCAGCGCGCCTACACCGAGCCGGTCAAGTTCGGCGCGCTGCCCGCCGCCGAGGTGGCCGGTCGCGGGCCGTTCGCCCGGGACCGGGCGCGCGTGCTGCACAGTGCCGCGCTGCGCAGGCTCGCCGGGAAAACCCAGGTCGTCGGCCCGGGAGAGGGGCAGGGACACGCGGCCCCGCGCACCAGACTGACGCATTCGCTCGAGGTCGCCCAGATCGGCAGGGAGATCGCCGAAGGCCTCGGCGCGGACCCCGATGTGGTGGACACCGCGGGCCTCGCGCACGACATCGGGCATCCGCCGTTCGGGCACAACGGCGAGTGGGCGCTCGACGAGGCGGGCACGGACTGCGGCGGATTCGAAGGGAACGCCCAGACCCTGCGCATCCTGACCAGGCTCGAACCGAAGGTGCTCGGCGCGGACGGGCGCAGCTACGGGCTCAACCTCACCCGCGCCTGCTTGGACGCGGCCACCAAGTACCCCTGGCCGCGCGGGCCGGACAGCGCCAAGTTCGGGGTCTACGCCGACGACTTCCCCGTGTTCACCTGGATGCGCGAGGGCACACCCGGGACCGCGGTCTGCCTCGAGGCGCAGGTCATGGACTGGTCCGACGATGTGGCCTACTCGGTGCACGATGTGGAGGATGGGGTATTGGCCGGCCGTGTCGAACTGTCCGCGCTCGCGGATGCCTCCGAACGCGCCGACCTGGCCCGGCTCGCGGTGCGCAACTACACCGCCATCGATCCGGCCGAGGTGGAGACCGCGGCCCAGGAGCTGCTCGCCATCCCCTCGGTCGCCGAGCTCGCCAAACACGGCTTCGACGGAACCCTGCGTGCGCACATCGCCCTGAAACAGCTGACCTCCGAACTGGTCGGCCGGTTCGCCACCGCCCCGGTCGCGGCCACCAGGAGCGAATACGGCGCGGGCCGGCTTTCCCGGTACGCGGCGGGGCTGGTCGTGCCCACCGGAGTGCGCGCCGAGGTCGCCCTGCTCAAGGCGGTGGCGCTGCGCTACGTGATGAGCGATCCGCGCCGGCTCGCCCTGCAGCGGCGGCAGCGCGAACTGCTCGCCGAACTGATCGCGGCCCTGCGCGGGCGGGTGGACCGGCTCGATCCGGTGCACGCCGCCGCACTGCGGGCGGCCCGGGGCGAGGCCGAGGGGCTGCGCGTGGTGCTCGACCAGGTCGCCTCGCTGACCGATGAACAGGCCCTCGCCTGGCACCGGCGATTCCACCGGGAGTACTCATGACCGAGCTCGCGAGGTCATCATCGGACACAGCACCGCCGGTCACGGGACCGGCGAGCGCCAGCGAGGAGGTCCCATGACCACGACCGAGCACGCCCAGCTGGAGCTCGCGCTCACCCTGCACCGCGCGATCGCACCCGATCCCACCCGACCGGCCTGCTGCTCGCCGCTGTCCATCGCCTCGGCCCTCGGCATGACCGCGGAGGCCACCGCGGGCGAGACCCGGGCGCAGCTGCTCGCCCTACTCGGTGACCTCGATGTGCTGCGCGAACGGTTGCGGGTGGCCGCTCGTGCCGAATCGGCCGAGCTGGCGCTGGCCAACACGGTGTGGACCGAGGACCGGGTGGAGCTCTCCGCCGCGTTCCTCTCCCGGCTCGCCGGCTGGCCGGACAGCGCCGCCTGCCACGCCCCGTTCCGCACCGCACCCGGCCGGGCTCGGGAGCTGATCAACGCGGATGTCGCCGAGACGACCCGCGGCCTGATCCCCGAGCTCATCCCGGACGGCGCGGTCGACGCGGACACCATCGCCGCGATCGTGAACGCCCTGTACCTCAAGGCGTCCTGGGACAACCCGTTCACCGAATCGGCCACCCGCGACCGGCCGTTCAGCGGGGCGGGGAAGGTGCCCACGATGGCGCTGACCCACCGGATGCGCTACGCCGAGTCCGGTGGCTGGCGGATCGCGGTACTTCCCGCCGGGTCCGAGGTGGAGGCCGCGGTACTGCTCCCGGACCGCCCGCTCGCCGAAGCCGAGGCGGGGCTCACCCCGGCCGCGCTCGCCGCGCTCCTCGAGGACGCGGCACCGCGGGAGGTGGAGCTGCGGCTGCCCCGGTTCGAGGTGCGCGCGCAGACCTCGCTCTCCGGCGCGCTCGCCGCGCTCGGGGTGCGGGAGATGTTCGGGCCCGATGCCGATTTCACCCCGATGACCCGGGCCCGTGTCCTGGTCTCCGAGGTACTGCACGAATCCCTGCTCCGGGTGGATGAGCACGGATTCGAGGGTGCCGCGGCCACCGCGGTACTGGTCCGGCTCGCCATGGTCGGCACGGGCCGCCCGATTCCGTTCCACGTCGACCGGCCCTTCCTGTTCCTGGTGCGGGACCGGCGCACGGGGGTGGTGTACTTCCTGGCGAGGGTCGCCAGCCCGGTACCCTAGCGGTATGGCGGGTCTGATCAAGGAAGGCGATATCGCACAGGTCCGCGAGCTCAGCCGCATCGAGGACGTCATCGGAGATTACGTCGCGCTGCGCAACGCGGGTGGCGGATCGGTGAAGGGACTCTGCCCCTTTCACGACGAGAAGAGCCCCTCGTTCAACGTCCGCCCGGCGCGCGGCCTGTTCCACTGCTTCGGCTGCGGTGAGGGCGGCGACGTCATCGCGTTCATCCAGAAGATCGAGCACCTGGGTTTCGTGGAGGCGGTGCAGCGGCTCGCTGACCGGGTCGGGTACCAGATCACCTACACCGGCGGCGGCACGAGCGTGCAGCGCGAGCGGGGGACGAGGAGCAGGCTGATCGCGGCGCACCGCGCGGCCGCCGAGTTCTACACCGAGCAGCTCGCCTCCGCCGAGGCGGTGACCGCCCGCCAGTACCTCGCCGAGCGCGGTTTCGACGAGCAGGCCGCCCGCACCTTCGGCTGTGGCTACGCGCCCGGCGGCTGGGACACCCTGACCAAACACCTGCTCGGCAGGGGATTCACCATCGAGGAGCTCTACCAGGCGCAGCTGGCCAAGGAAGGGCGCCGGGGCCCGATCGACCGGTTCCACCGCAGGCTGCTGTGGCCGCTGAAGGATCTCGGCGGCGATGTGGTCGGGTTCGGTGCGCGCCGGCTCTACGAGGACGATCCGATCCAGGCGAAGTACCTCAACACCTCGGAAAGCCCGATCTACCGCAAATCCCAGGTGTTGTTCGGGATCGACCAGGCCAAGCGGGAGATCGCCAAGCGCCACCAGGCCGTGATCGTGGAGGGCTACACCGATGTGATGGCCATGCACCTGGCCGGAGTCACCACCGCGGTCGCCTCCTGCGGGACCGCCTTCGGCGAGGAACACATGTCCGTGCTGCGCAGGCTGCTCATGGACGACGACGCGTTCCGCGGCGAGGTGATCTTCACCTTCGACGGGGACGCGGCCGGGCAGAAGGCGGCCCTCAAGGCATTCGACGGGGACCAGCGGTTCGCCAGCCAGACCTATCTCGCGGTCGCCCCGGACGGCATGGATCCGTGCGAGCTGCGCCAGGACAAAGGCGATGTCGCGGTGCGGGACCTGGTCGCGCGGCGCACCCCGCTGTTCGAGTTCGCCGTGCGCGCCATCCTCGCCGAGCACGATCTCGACTCGGTGGACGGCCAGGTTGCCGCGCTCAAGCGCACGGTGCCGCTGGTCGCCCGGATCAAGGACACCGCGATCCGGGACGGCTATGCGGCCAAGCTCGCCTGGTGGTCCGGCTGGCCGGACGAGGCCTTCGTGGTCAAGCGGGTGCGCGAGACCGCGCGCGGCGGCAGGCAGGGTACCCGCAAACCGAGCGAGCCCCGCGAGGAGACCGAGGCCGCCGCCCAGCAGGGACCTGCCCGGCCCGATCCCGCCGACCGGGTGCTGGCCAACCAGCGCGAGGCGCTCAAGCTCGCGGTGCAGTATCCGGAAATGGCCGGCCCTTACTACGATTCGCTGCCCGTGGATGCGTTCACCCACGAGGGCTACGTCGAACTGCACGAGGGCATTCTCGCCGCGGGCGGGGCGGCGAGTGGGCTCTCCGGTGCCGCGCTGAACGAGGCCGTCGCCGCCAACTGTCCACATCAGACGGTGCGTTCACTGCTCACCGAGCTCGCCGTGGAACCCTTGCACACCATGGACGAGCCGGATTCCCGGTACGTGCAGAGCATCCTCACCGCGCTGCAGAAACGGCTCGTGGGCAGCCAGATCCGGGAGATCAAATCGAAGCTGCAGCGGATGTCTCCGCTCGAGGACCAGGACTCCTACCGGCAGCTGTTCGGTGACCTCGTCGCGCTCGAGCAATGGCACAAATCGCTTTCCGAACAGGCCAGCGGGGTAGTCCTGTGAACCTCGCCCGGCGGATCGCCGCGCGGATCAACGGGACGCGGGTTCCCGATTCCTTCGGCGGGAGCCTCGAGGCGAGCGAACACGTGCTGGCCAGTGCCGGTTCCGGGCCGCGCTGTGTGCTCGTCACCTCGCACGGGCTGTGGCTGCCCGAGGCCGAGGGGGACCGGCGGATCGGCTGGCACCGGATCGCCAAGGCGAGCTGGGAGGACCCGCGGCTCGAGGTGATCGAGGCGCGGGCCGAAGAGGTCGTCGAGGGCATCGAGATCGTCGTAGACCTTGCCCCGCAACGGTTTTCCCTGGAACCGCCGGGCCGGGTACCGCAGACCGTCCGGCAGCGTGTGGAACGCTCGATCGCCGAGCGGCAGCGCCGCGAGGTCGACGGGGGAGGGGTCTGGTTCGTGCAGCGGCGTGAACCGGGGGTGGACGGAATCCTGCTGCAGGTGCGTCCCGATCCCGGCGCCGACCGCGCGCAGGTCCGCTCGCTCACCGCAGGGATCGCGCGACGGCTGCGCAGCTGACCGGCCGCCGATCGGGCACTCGCGGATCACCGTACACCCTGATACAGTACGCTTGTACTGATACAGTACAAGCGTACTGCCGAGGAGGAGTCATGTGGGATCCCGAGGTCTACCTCGCGTTCGATGATCACCGGGGCCGTCCGTTTTATGATCTGCTCGCCCGGGTGCCCGCGACGAATCCGCGCGGTGTGGTCGATATCGGCTGTGGGCCGGGGAATCTGACCGCGGACCTGCCGCGCCGCTGGCCGGACGCACGGATCACCGGGTTCGACTCCTCCGCCGAGATGGTGGCCGCCGCCGTGGAACGGGGGGTGGACGCGCAGGTGGCGGATGTGCGCGACTGGGCTCCCGAACCGGGCACCGATGTGCTGGTGTGCAATGCGGTGCTGCAATGGGTTCCGGGGCACGAGGACCTGCTCGAGCGGTGGGTGCGCGCGCTGGACTCCTCGGCCTGGATCGCCTTCCAGGTTCCGGGCAACTTCGACGCGCCATCGCACCGGGCGATCCGTGAGCTCGCCGCCGAACAACCCTGGCGCACCAGGCTTTCCGGCCTCGGCCTGCGCGGTGTGGACACGGTGGCCGAGCCCGCGCGCTATGCCGAGTTGCTGCTCGAGGCGGGCTGCGAGGTCGATGTGTGGGAGACGACCTACCAGCAGCGGCTGCGCGGTGCGGATCCGGTGCTCGACTGGGTGCGCGGCACCGCACTGCGCCCGATCGTCGAAGCACTCGATGAGCAGGAGTCCGCCGAGTTCCGCGCCCAGCTGGCACCCCGGTTGCGGGCCGCCTACCCCGCGCTGCGTGATGGCAGCACCCTGTTCGCGTTCCGGCGCATTTTCGCCGTCGCCCGTGTAGGGTAGGCGAATGGATGACCGCGTCTGGACGACACAGCTCACGCCGCTGCGTTTCCTGCGCCGCAGCGCCGACGTTTTCCCGGGAAAGCAAGCCATCGTCTACGGTGACCGCTCGCTGAACTATCGTGAATTCGCCGGGGAGGCCACCCGGATCGCGAATGCCTTGCGGGCCTCCGGAATCGGTGCGGGCGACCGGGTCGCCTATCTGCTGCCGAATATCCCGGAAATGCTCATCGCGCATTTCGCGGTGCCGTTGGCCGGTGCCGTCCTCGTAGCCATCAATACCCGGCTCGCCGCCGAGGAGATCCGTTACATACTCGATCATTCCGGTGCGAAAATACTGGTCGTGGATTCCGCGCTGTACGGTGGTATCGCGCCGATCGCCGAGGAATTGCGCACCGTCACGGAAATCGTCACGGTCACCGATCCGGCGGCTCCCGCACAGGGATCCCCGGTACCGTACGAGCGGTTGCGGGAACGCGGATCGGAGCGGCCGTTCGAGTGGACCGTGGACGATGAGAACACGACGATCGCGATCAACTACACCTCGGGGACGACCGGGAAACCGAAAGGCGTGCAGTACACGCATCGCGGTGCCTATCTGAATTCGTTCGGCGAGATCGTGCATTCTACCCACACCCCGGAAAGCGTCTACCTGTGGACGCTGCCGATGTTCCACTGCAACGGCTGGTGCACGCCCTGGGCGGTGACCGGGATCGGTGGAACCCACGTGTGCCTGCGCGAGGTGCGGGGCGAGGTCATCTGGGAGCTGATCGAGCGGCACCGGGTCACCCACCTCAACGGCGCACCGACCGTGGTCACCACGGTGCTCAACGCCAAGAGTGCCCGTCCGCTCGACTATTCGCTCGTCGTGACCACCGCGGGTGCCCCGCCCGCGCCGACCACGATCGGGCAAGCCGAACGGATGGGGCTGCGGATCGTGCACGTCTATGGGCTCACCGAGACCTACGGTCCCTACTCGGTGAACGAATACCAGCGGGCCTGGGACGAGCTCGAACCGCAGGTGCGCGCCCGCGAGCTCGCGCGGCAGGGAGTAGGGATGCTGCAGGCCGATCGGATGCGGGTGGTCGACGAGGACAGGGAAGACGTGCCCGCGGACGGCGCCACGATGGGGGAGATCGTGATGCGCGGGAACAACGTCATGTCCGGCTACTACCGGGATCCCGAAGGCACCGCGAAAGCCTTCGCGGGCGGGTGGTTCCACTCCGGGGACCTCGGCGTCGTGCACCCGGACGGCTATGTCGAGCTGCGCGACCGCGCCAAGGACATCGTCATCTCCGGCGGAGAGAACATCTCCACCATCGAGGTCGAGCAGGCGATCGTGGCCCACCCCGCGGTGCTCGAGGCCGCCGTGGTCGGGGTGCCGGACACCACATGGGGCGAGTCCCCGAAAGCGTTCGTGGTGCTCGCCGAGGGGCAGACGGCGACCGGGGACGAGATCATCGAACATGTGAAGGACACGATCGCCCGGTACAAGGCTCCCAAGGAAGTGGACATCGTCACCGCGCTGCCCAAGACATCCACCGGCAAAGTGCAGAAATTCCAGCTCCGCTCCTAGCACACGGCCGTGGCCACCGTCAGCGTTCGGGCCCGGGCGTCCAGTACCGCCTCGGCGTCGAGCGGGATGGTCGGCGGGTGGAAACGGTACCTGGCCGGGATTCCGCCGAGCACCACCCCGCGCAGCCCGCGTACCTCGGCGCGGTGGACAACCGGGTCAGTGCCCGGTCCACCTCACCGAGCCCGGTCCGTACCGCGTCCGGATCCCGCCGAGCAGGGGCCGCCTGCGGTGTTCTCGATCGTCTTGCAGCGCACCGGTTTCGAGCAGGTCGGTGACTCGGTACGCATCCTTTCCTCCCCTGGTCGCGAAGACCGCGCGCACCCCGGGAGTCGGCGAGCGCGGCATTCAGGTCCACGGCCCGCTGCTGGTCGCGGCCCGCCAGAGGGTCCCAGCGGTCGAAGACATGTGCGCCGAACTCGACCCGCAGCTCCCAGGGGAAACACCTCCGCGCCGCGATCGGCCCCGGCACGGTCCGGCGGGCTCGCAATCGTGGTGACAGCAGGGACTTCACCTCAGTGCGCGACCCACGGGCCGACCCCGCCGATCCGTTCCACCGAATAGCGCACGATGTAGCCGGGACCCTGGGGCGCGGGGAATTCCGTATCCGGGCCCATATAGATCTTCGCCAGATCGTCAAGCAGATTCCAGGCGCGGTCACTGGGTTCGACCCGCGCCCTCGCCCGCAGGCTCGCGTACTCGTTCAGGAAGACGCCGGGGGTGCGCGGCGCGGTGAACGACAGCACGACGCGCGGATCCCGTTCCATATTGCGCACTTTCCGGTGCCGGGTCATGTGCCCGCTGACCAGTTCTTCGCCGTCGAGGCCGATCCAGATCACCGTCACCTGCGGGCTGCCGTCGGCGTTCACCGTACTCAGATGCACGAGCGGACCGGTCGCCAGCAGATCCCGCAGTTCGCCCGGCAGTGCCGCGGATTCCGTCATGCCGTGATCCTAGCGATCATCCGGGTTCCGGTGGGACTGTTCGGCGGGACGGGGATAACCGGGCGTGCCGCTGCGATCCGTAGCGTCGTCCGTGGCCGTGCTGTAGAGCCGGATCGCGATGCCGTCCGGATCGAGGACCTGCACCACCCAGCCGCGGGTGCCCTCCCCGGGCGGGGTGTGCTCCACCCCGAGCCGCTCCAGCCGGGCGGACCAGGCCTGCGCGGCTGCCCGATCGGGAATCGCGAAACAGACCGGGTCGAAACCGCTCGCACCTTGTGCGGCGGCCGGATTCTCCCGCAGTGCCACGGTGATTCCGCCGATCTCGCCCGCCACGCCGCGCACCGTGCCGTCGGTGTCGGGGAACTCGATCTGCACCCGGTAACCGAAGACTTTCTCGTACCACGCCCTGCTGACCGCCAGATCGGAAACCGGGATCTTCAGGTGGTGGATTCCGCTGATCACCGCTGCGTTCTCGGTCATGGGACCGGTATCCGCCGGTCTAGTACTCGTCGCGGGAACGGATCCAGGACATCGTCGGGTCCTGGGGCCAGCCTTCCGGCGAGTCCTCCCACTGCTCCTGCCTGCCGTACGGGGTCAGGTCCAGCAGGTTGAAGTCCATCCGGAGCCGGTCGACCCCGCGCGCGGTGGTGTAGTAGGTACGGAACACCTCTTCGCCTTCGCGGAGCAGCACACTGATCCCGAACATCTCGCCGAGACCGAGATCGGCATAGAAATCGTTGCCATGGGCGGAATACCACGGCACGGTCCAGCCGAACCGGCGGCGCAGCACCTCGATATCGGCCTGCGGTGCGGGCGACATCAGGATCAGCGTGGTGTCCCGGGCGTTGAGGTGCGACTGATCGGCGAGGTTGTCGGTGAAGGAGGAACACCCGCTGCACACCGAATCCTGTCCCGGCCCCAGCATGAAGTGGTAGATCACCAGCTGACGGCGGCCGTCGAACAGGTCACCGAGGGCGAGCGTGCGGCCGTCCGGAGCGGTGAACGGGTAATCCGTGCGCAGCCGGACCATCGGCAACCGCCTGCGCTCCGCGGCCAGCGCATCCAAGGCGTGGGTGAGCTCTTTCTCCTTGATCAGCAAGGCATCGCGCGCGGTTTGCCATTCCTGTGTGGAGACGACGGATGGACGATTCATGGCTTACTCCCTCCGGACAGGTTCCCCAGGAAACGAACGATAGCGCACTCCGTTCCCTGAGGGAACCCTTGTGTTCTAGTATTTCGGGCATGCAGCGCACCCAGTTCGGCACCATGGCGTGCTCGATCGCCCGGACCCTCGATGTGATCGGTGAGCCGTGGTCCCCGCTCATCCTGCGCGACGTCTACGTGGGGATGACCCGGTTCGAACAGATCCAGCAGGACCTCGGGATCTCCCGCAAAGTGCTGGCCGAGCGGCTGAAAAGATTGGTCGGCAACGGTGTGCTGGAACGGCGTGAGTACTCCGATCGCCCGCCGCGGCACGAGTACGTGCTCACCGCCAAGGGCACCGAACTGTGCGATCTGCTGCTGGTGATGGTGCGCTGGGGAGACCGCTGGACCGCGGGTGAGGCGGGGCCGCCGGTGCTGTACCGGCACCACGCCTGCGGGGAGATCAGCCATGTCGAACCGCACTGCTCGGTGTGCGGTGAGCCGATGCACGCCACGGACCTGGATCTCGTGCCCGGCCCGGGCCAGGCGGTCTAACGCGGCGCGCTCCGGCGAGGGCCCGCGGTCCGGAGACCGAGTACGAGGATGAGCGCGCCCGCGCCGGTCATGATCCACCAGGAGATCCGGTCCGCGGTCAGGAAACCCGCCTGCGCGGGCCCGGTGCTGGCCGAGGTGAGGATCGAGCCGAGCACCGCAACGCCGAGTGCGGTACCGATCTGCCTGCCGGTCGCCGCGATCGCGGCCGCCGTCCCCGCCTGCGCGGGTGGCATTCCGGACAGGGCGGTGTAGACGATCGGCGAGTTCACCATGCCGAGCCCGATGCCGAGCAACAGGTATGCGGTAACCAGGTACCCGGTGCTCGTGCTCGCGGTGAGGCCGGTGAGCAGGAGCGTGGCCGCGACCATGGCCGCCCCGGCGATCACCAGCGGTACGCGGGCACCGATCCGGCCGGTGAACCAGCCGGAGACCAGTGCGAAAACGCCGTTGGCGACCGCCATCGGGAGGGTGAGTATTCCGGCGTACAGCGCGGAGAAGCCGCGCACCGATTGCAGATACAGGATGTTGAGGAACAGGAATCCGGACAGCACGGCGAACGCGGCGAGCGCGATCACGATCGCCCCGGAAAACGGCCGGGAAGCGAACAGGCGTGGGTCGAGCAGCGGCTCGTCCCTGCGCCATTCGTGACGGACGAAGAACACGCCGGTGGCCAGGGCGACCGTGAAACACCCGAGGATCGGTGCGCTGTCCCAACCGAAGTGTGGGCCCTCGATGATCCCGGAAACCAGTGCCAGCAACAGGATCGTCATCGCGGTCTGGCCGAGCGGATCGAGCCGACTGGCGCGCGGTGCCCTCGACTCGGGCACGAACGCGGCCACGAGCAGGATCGCGAGCACGGCGACCGGAACATTGATCCAGAACACCGCACGCCAGCTCACCAGGTCCACGAGCATTCCGCCGAGCACCGGACCCAGCGCCATGCTCAGCCCGATCACCCCGCCCCACACCCCGACCGCGTTCGCCCGTTCACGCGGTTCGGGGAAGGTGTTGGTGATGATCGAGAGTGCCACCGGATTCAGCATCGAGCCGCCGATCGCCTGCAGCGCACGGAATACGATCAACGGGCCGGTGCCCGGTGCCAGTCCGCACAGCAGCGAGCCGAGGCTGAACAGGAGCAGACCGGCCTGGAAGGTGCGCCTGCGCCCGATCCGGTCCGCCACCGAACCGGACAGGATCAGCAGGCTCGCCAGCACGATCGTGTAGGCGTCGATCGTCCACTGCAATTCCGAAAGCGAGGAACCGAATTCCCGCCGGATCGCGGGCAGCGCCATATTCACGATCGTGTTGTCCAGCGTGACGATGAACAGGCTCATGCAGCAGATCGCGAGAATGAGCCACCGTCGTCCGCTCGTCATGGCGCATTCCTTTCACCGGCACGGCGGGCCCCACCGTAACCAGAGGAATCATCGTCGCGCCGAGACAAATCTCATTCGAGAGATTCGGTACGAAATGCGGTCATCCGGCCGGATCCGGTTCGACGCCGGTGAGTTCGGCCGTGAGATTCCAGAGCCGTCGGGCGGTTTCCGGGTGCGCAGCGCTGCGTGGAATGCGCGCTCGTCCGGTGCCGCCACGGATTTCCAGCGGACCGGAGGGCCCGTAGTACTCGCCGCCGTCCCCAGCGGTCGCGGCACGCAACAGTGGCAGCGCCCCACCCTCGACCGACTGCGCGATCAGCGGATTCAGCGCCCGCAGCAGGGCGGTCGCGCGCGGACCACCGCTGCGGGTTGCGTTCGGGAACAGTTCGGTCCGCGTCATGCCCGGATGCGCGGCGACGCTGCGCACGGATTCCCCGGCCGCGCGCAGCCGCCGGTCGAGTTCCAGCGCGAACAACAGATTGGCCTGTTTCGACTGCATGTACGCGGTATAGGCCCGATAGGGGCGGCGCTGGTAGTTCGGATCCTCCAGGTCGAGGCCGCCGCCGCTCGCTGAAATGCTGCTGACGTGCACCACCCGGGCCGCCTCGGCGCCGCGCAGCGCGGGCATGAGCAACCAGGTCAGCGCCGCGTGTCCCAAATGGTTGGTGGCGAAGGTCGACTCGAATCCCTCGGTGGTGCGCCGCAACGGTGGCCAGGTGATTCCCGCATTGTTGACCAGACCGTCGAGACGATCGCCGACCCGGTCCCGGATCTCCCCGGCCGCCGAGTGCACCGAGGACAGCTCCGCGACATCCAGGCGCACCAGCTCCCCGCCGGGAACCCGCCGCACTGCTTGTGCGCCCCGGGATTCCGAGCGACAGGCGAGAAGCACCCGGGCACCGTGTTCACCGAGTACCTGGGCCACCCGCAGGCCGAGGCCCGAATTCGCCCCGGTCACCACGAATGTCCGCCCCGACTGGTCGCCGACCTCACGCTCGCTCCAGCTCATATCCCGCAGGCTACCGAACGGTCGAGACCGCGATGATCGCCGCGCTGGTGACGAGCGGTTGTTCGGGCGGGGACACGCACCGCGCAGCTCCGCGGCCCTGAGCGTGACCAGTAGCCGTCAGCCGGTCCTGGTCCGCCCAGCGTGCCGCTCACGGCAGAGGACGGTAACGAACTACAAAGCCTGCGCCACCCGAAGCTGCGAGGTGCAGGTCTCCGCGCCGGTGAAGATCCGGTGCGTGACCCCGCGCCGGGCAAACTGGCCGGAGCTGTGGCACCAGAAACTCGCGGCCGAACCCGGTGCGGTCACGGTGCAGATGTCGGCGATCCAGGACGGTAAAGCGATTCTGCGCATCGTGACCGGTTGATCCGTTCGCTGACTCGCCGCCGTAGTGCGATTAGGCCATTCGGCCCAACTTCGTCGTGGCGCGAAACGGCCGGGCATGCTTGACCGATACCGAGTGATGATGGCGGGTTCGAACACGAGTGATGCACGGCGGTTGAGCCCGCGAAAGTCGGCGCACGCGGAGTACGCGCAGTGTCAGCGCTGGGAGTGTGCGGCCCGCCTGCGCAGCGTCGAGCGGGAACTCGCCGCCGAACGCCGTCGCCGGGTGGCCCTCGAACGCGCGCTCGGGGAACCCGGGAAATCGAACGTTCTCGCCGTTCTCGCGCTGGTATTCGGTGCGCTCTCGATTGTTTTCGGTCTGCTGCCCTATGTCGGCATCGTCGGTTTTCTTTTCGGTGTCGCCGCCGCGGTGCTCGGCGCGATCGGTGTCGAGAAATCCGATGACCGCAGAATGTGCGGCGCGGGCGCGCTGTGTGGTGTTTCCGGGATACTCATCGCACTGTTGATGGTCATTCTCGTCTACTGAACCCTCGTCTACTGAACCGGAACCGCAGGCAGTGGTGACCGCTCGACACGACGGTCCCGGCTTCTGTGCCGCCGAGACGGCGCAGCAGCGCGATCCAGGCCGCACTGCCGGACAGGACGAAACCGAAAGTCACCCGCAGACCGAGCCGATCGAACGCCCAGTCCAGGTATGCGGTGCCCGCTTCCCGGGCTATTCCGCGGCCGTGACAATGCGGCGAGAGCGCGGAACCGAGATCCGTGCCGTGTTCGGGGCGATGCCGCAGCCCGACCCGGCCCTGGAACTCCCGGGCCGCGGCCTCGCGCACGGAGAACTGACCGTAGCCGTAGTCCGACCAGTGGGCGATAACGTTGTGGCACATGGTTTCCGCATCCGCCCGGGTGCCTGCCTGGCGAGTGGCCAGCCACCGCATCACACCCTCCTGGCCGACAACGGTCTCGAACAGCTCCTCGCTGTCGCCCGCGCTGATCGGCTCGAGAACCAACCTCGGAGTCCGCAGGACCGGCCCGACCGCTTCACTCACCGTGTGCCCCTTTCGCCGGAAGACGCGATCCTATCGGGCGAGGATCTGGGATGCGGTCGACACAGCGACAGCACAATGGTGACCGCCCGAATCATGGGCGGTCACCATTATCGCTCAATTCCAGCGTGTCCCAGCGGGTACTCGGAAGGTAGTGTTGACTCGATTGAAGAAGTTGGTGAGTGACACCATCAGAATCAGACAACCCAACTGTTGCTCGGTGTAGTGTTCGGCTGCCTCGGCCCAGATCTCGTCGGTGACAGCGCCAGGCCGGTCAGCGAGCCGGGTCATGGCCTCGGCGAGCGCGAGAGCGGCCCGTTCCGCCGCGTCGAAGCGCGGGTCCTCGTACCAGGCTGGTAGCGTGAGCAGCTTCTCGATGTTGTGGCCGCCTTTGATGGCGAGCTCGGCCTCCGCATCGGTACAGGCACTGCACCCATTGATCTGACTGGTCCGCAGCTGGACCAGTTCCAGTGTCTGCCGAGGCACGTCACCCCGGTACGCCGCTTTTATGATCTCCTGAACATGGTTGAAAACGTCGGGCTGGCTGGCCGGGTCGTGGATACGTACTGCCATGCTGTCCTCCTGAAATCGATGTCGACGCACACCACGACGCACCAAACCGGTCGAAGGTAACGCCGATTCGCGCGTTACCTGTTCGGCGTCCGCCACGTCCTGATGAAGACAACCGCCGTGCGCCCCAGGGGAGTGCCATGACTGACCAGGACAGCCTGGCCGCTACCTTCGAGACCCACCGCTGCTACCTGCACTCGATAGCGTCCCGAGTACTCGGCTCACATGCCGACGCCGATGACGCGGTGCAGGAAGCGTGGCTACGTCTTGCGCGCACCGGCGAGCAGGACATCCATGAGCTGCGCGGCTGGTTGACCACGGTGATCGGACGGATCTGTCTTGACTTCCTGCGCCGACGTAGCACTCACGGTGAGCAGCCGTTGGAGCTGAAGATGTCGACAGCAGTCAGCGACGACAACCCCGATCCCGAGACAGAAGCCGTTCTCGCCGACTCGGTCGGTCTGGCCCTGCACGTCGTCATGGACGCCCTCACTCCGGCCGAGCGGATCGCGTTCGTGTTGCACGACGTGTTCGAGCTGCCGTTCGACACGATCGCGGCGATCCTCGCCCGCAGCACAGCCGCGACCAAGATGCTGGCCAGCCGGGCCAGAGGACGAATCCGGCTCAGTGCACCCAGCACCCGGTCCGCGGACCGCAGCATTGTCGACGCGTTCCTCACCGCCGCCAGCAAGGGCGATATCGCCAGCCTGCTCACCTTGCTCGCCCCCGAGGTCGAACTGCACACCGACACCCAGGTCATCCGGGGAGCGCGCACGATCGCCACGCGAGCCTCCTTCGGTGCGCGGTCAACCGCGACCGGCCACCCGGCACTGATCAACGGTGCCCCTGGCATCCTCCTCGTCACCGACGGCCGCCCGTCGCGGTTGATGGCGTTCACCGTCGACAACGGCCGCATCACCACGATCCGAATCCTGTCCGACCCACAGCAACTGGCTCAGCTGGTTCCGTCCTGGATCACCTGATCGAGACGGCGTCCGATTCCTCGATCTCGATGGTGCCGCCCGCGCGGCCGGTCCGGCGGCGCGATTGACCCACATGCTTTAGGCGACTAAACTATTTTTATGACAGTGAACGTGACTCCACGGAAGAAGCCGATCAGGTTCAAGATCGGCGTTGCTCTCCTCGTCTGCTGTGCGCTGATCTACCTGGGTGTCCTCGTCGTGCTCTTCCTGCCGCTGGATGCCGTCGGCAAGGCCGCCATCATCGGCGGGGTGGTCGTCGCCGCCGAGACGTGCACCGTCCTTGGCGTCGCCGGTGTCGGAAAAGAAGCCGTCCAGGCACTCAAGGCCCGCTTCGGACTCAAGAGGCGCAAGCGTGACCGGGTGGACGGGCGGGCGCCGGTCGCGAAATGATGCGTCCGATGGCTGCTGAGGAGAAGACGGATAGGCGTGCCCTGGCGGCGCGAATCAATCAGCTCTTCGTGGACTTGTGGGTCGAGTCCGAGCGGCGCGGTCCGCGTTACGACGACTTCGGGCTGACCGTTCAGCAGCAACTCGTGCTCGGGAAAATCGTCGACGACCCGAACATCACGTCCAAGGAACTGGCCGAGGGACTGGGCGTCTCGCAGGGCGCCATCAGCCAGCACCTGGCGCGGTTGGAGAAGGACGAGTACATCTCCAGGCAGCGAAGCCCACATGACGGGCGAGTCCACGTGTTCCGGCTCGAAAAGCGCGGCACGGCGTTCCGGCGGGTTTTGCGCCGGTACGACCAGAAGCTCTTCGAGGCGTATGCCGCCAAGCTCTCGGTGTCGGACATGGCGGAGATCGAATCCGCGCTCGAGAAGCTGAAGCGGGTCTTCGAGGGCTGAACCGTCCTCGAAGACCGCTACGTTTCCATGAGCGAGGACTGTCGCGGGGCGAGACCGCGAACAGGGCGAAGAAACCGGTACCGGGGGCGCGTCGCGGTATCATTGCCCACGATCGCCGTGGCGTATCGAGGACGGGGACATGATGATCGGCGCACTGCGACGAGGTCTTGGCCGACTGCGGTCGTGGATCGTGACCGGCTACACCGTGGCCGGGATGCACCTCAGCAGGATCATCCTGATGTCCGTGGCCAGTGCGGGCACGGTGATCGGACTCGACATGCTCGGTATCCTTACCGCCCTCGCCCCCGAAGTAGCCCCGCTGATCGTCCTCGGAGGCCTTGCGTTGGGCTTCGTTCGGCGTGAATGGGCGCGCGCTCGCGGTGACCGGGTCCTGACTCGATTCCGAGGGTGGCTGGTCACCGGTTCCAGGCAGACGTGGGCGCACCTCGGCAGCCTCGTCCTGCTCGCCGCGCTGAACGCGGGAATGACGCTCGGGTATGACACTGCGGGGGTTCTCGTTGCGTTCGTGCCCGAACTGCTTCCCCTGCTGCTGGTCAGCGCGGCGGTCGTGACATTGATCCGCCGCGGACGCACCCGTCTTGGTCATGGGTAGTCGACTCACGAGGAAAAGCACGACTCCGACCCCACAGTCCTATTGCCGGTCGCTGCGAGTCGGGCTTTTCTCCTTGCTTCACCCGTGCTGATGAGCCCAGTGAGCAACGCGCAGCGCGCCGGGGAACCGGCATCGCCGAGTTTCGTCATACCACACACGTGGTGACGTCACATCGCTACGATGGGCTGCGGTTCGCGATGCGGCGGGAGCAGGAGAGCGCAGGCATGACCACGCCGGGGGAAGGCCAGCAGGGACTGCTACCGCTACCGGGCACGGCGGGGTCGACCCCGTTGACGCCGATGAGCGAGCAGATCGAGACGGTCAAGCACGGCCAGCTGCCGAGCGATCCTGGTGGCTACGATCCGAACAACCCCGGTAATGGGGAAGAGCAGATCCAGCGCGCCGCCTACCTGCACCAGTCCGGCCAGCCGCAGGACCCCGAACCCGATCACGGTGGCAAGGGCTACGAGTTCGACCCCGAGACGCTGCCCGTGCGGCATCGCCGCCTGCCTCTGACAAGAAAAGCATGGAGTACGTCGAGGCATATCGCGCGTCCCTTCAAAAGGTGGCGAACCAAGCCGGGGCGCGTCGATATACCTCCACGATCTGGTGAAGAGCATGAAGAGAGCGTTGGCTGACTATCAGCAGGACGAAGAGCACAACGCGCAGGACTTGCGGAGGAATAAGGCGTGAAACGGGCAACCTTGGCTGTTGAGCTATCCGCTGCTGCCGCGGCAGGGCTTTCCGGATGCGGCCGGTGCCCCTGCACAGCCGGGCAGCCTTGACAAACCGTCTAGCGCTCCACCGTCCGGAGGTGCCCCGAAGGTCACGACGCCAGTCGACGTTTCGCAATACGTCAATGACCCGTGCGGTCTGACGCCCAAGGCCACGATTTCGAGACTGGGAATGTCTACGCGGCCGAAGGTTACGGATAGTGGGCACCGTAACGATGGAAAACCAAATAGGTTGTGCCAGTGGGGTGCATCGGGAACGCAGCACGGCGTGACCGTGAGCTTGCTGGGCATGGGACTTGATGCTCAGTACCGGAAACAGAAGCTGGCGCATTACTACGAGACTTTCGGGCCGGTGACTGTTGATGGTTATCCTGCGGTAAAAACGACCGAAAGGCGCGGCGAAAGACGGTCGATCCGGACTATCGGTCTGAATGACCGCGAGTCGGCGAACATTCAGGTCACAGCGGATAGCCCGACTGCGGCGAAGAAGACTACGGATGCGACGGCATCGGCAACCATGGACACGGTGAGATCGGGAGGGAAGTAGTCGTGGGGTACAGCGGGGAGGAGATCTACCAGAAGCTGGTCGAGCAGAAGCTTGGGACTGAGGGCATGTTCCAGTCCAAGGACCAGGTTTTCGGGCTGCCGCAGCGGTTCAACGAGATCTCGGATCGGATCAAGCAGACGGCGGGCAAGCTCGAGGACCGTTGGAAGGGCGACGCTGCCGGTGCGGCGAAGCGTGGGGCCGGTCCCGCTGGTGTGGCACCACCGAGAGATACCTTGTCGACAACGACTACACCGTCGAAGACGAAGCCCGCGCCACCGTCCTCGAACTGGTCAAGGTACCCAACCAGGATGGTGGTGAGTTCCTGGTGCAGACCCGCGACCAGGGCGGACTCAACGGAGCCAGACCACCCTCGACTATGTTCTCGGACCCCACGGCGCCTGGCTCAACCGGCTCGAAATCGACGGCCACGGCGACGACTACCTGGTCTGCGCCCCTGCCACCGACCAGGCCATCACCGAACGACTCGAATACCTACGCCGCCAGCTGAGCTAGCGGCAGCGGCCACGCCCCACGATATGCGGCACACTTACGCGAGTTTGCTGTTTCAGGACGGCATTCGGTTCGATGCGTTTTCGGCGTTGCACGGCCACAAGGACATCAGGACCACGCAGCGGTACGCGCATCTCGCCGATAGCCATTGGGAGGAGGTGCGTTCGGTTCTTGACGAGGGCGAGCAGCGGGAGCCCGGCGAGGACCAGGCTTCCGATGGGCTTGCGGTGGGTCAGCAGATAGCGAGGCTTGCGGAGGAGAAACCGGCGCAGCGGGCGGCAATCACGCAGGCTCTGGAGGACCCGTCGGCTATGGGCGGTGAGGGGCAAACGTTGCCACCTATTTGCCACCCCGCGACGAGGAGGTGCCCGTCGCCGCGGTGCTCGGCATGGACCGTTTCCGCACGTTAAGGGAGGGATGAAAGTGGTGGGGCAGGCCGGACTTGAACCGGCGGCCAAGGGATTATGAGTCCCCTGCTCTGACCAACTGAGCTACTGCCCCGTGGTGTCTCCGGCGAGCCAGGTTACACGGCTGTGCCGGATCGGGGCAGGATGGCCTTGGTAGGCAGACCGAAGATGGCTTGTGGTTGACGGTCGTCACATTGGCAACATAAACTTCCGGCGAAACGGGCAACGGGGCTTGGTGAGGCGATGGGCTACCGGATTGACGGTATCGATCCGCGGTGTGCGGCGCTGTTGGTGATCGATATGCAGAATGATTTCCTGCTGGAGGGTGCTCCGCTGGAGGTGGCGCAGGGCCGGGCGATGATGCCGGTGGTGAATGGCGCGATCGCGGCGGCCCGTGGCTCCGGGATGCCGGTGTTGTTCACCCGGCATGCGCACAACCCGGACGGCACGGACATGGGAATGTTCGCCCGGATCTATCCGGCGGTGGCGGAACGTACGGCGCTGATCGATGGCACTGCGGGAACGGAGCTGTACGCGGGCCTGGACCGGGACGCGGCGGAACCGGTGCTGGCGAAGACGCGATACAGCGCGTTCCATGGCACGGATCTGCGGGACCGGCTCGCCGGGGTGCGCACGCTGGTGCTGTGCGGGGTGACGACGGAGGACTGTGTGCAGGCGACGGCGCGGGATGCGATGTTCCTCGACTACGAGGTGCTCGTGCTCTCGGATGCGACGGCGACCTACGATCATCCGGACGCCGGTCAGGGTGGCATGACCGCGGACGAGGTGCATGCGGCGACGCTGGTGGTGCTCGCTCAGTCGACCGCGGATGTGCGCACGACCGGCGAGTTCGCCCGGCTATGCGGCGGGGTAGTCGGGGAGTCCGTCGTCCTTGGCGAGTGAGCCGCTGCCGCTGACCATCATCCGCTGTATGAGGGAGCGCTTGAACAGGGTGTCGCGCAGCCAGAGCCCGGATGCGCTCGCGGGGGCGAGGAACCGGCCCGGGCTGGCGGCCCGTTGCCAGCGTCCGGCGAACCGTCGCATTCGCCGTTCGTAGGCGCTGAACGCGGTGCGGTGGTCTCCGCGGGCGGTGGCGAGTTCACCGGCGAGCACGTAACCGCCGATGATTCCGGTTCCCACACCCATGCCCCCGAGGGTGACGCCCCAGGCGGAATCGCCGAGGAGCGCGACGCGTCCCTTGGTCAGGTGCGGAATCGTGACCCTGCTGATCGAATCGAAGTACAGCTCGGGCGCGTCCTGGAGCGTGTCGAGCAGTTCGGGTACATGCCAGCGCATTCCGGTGAATGCGGTACGCACGAAGGATTTCTGCCGCTCGATATCGCGGAGGTCGTAGTCCAGGGCCGGAGCGGCGAAGGCGAACATGGCGCCCGCCCGTTTGGTGTCGCGGCGATCCGCGCCGACGCTCGCCAGCCGTCCGGGAGTGTTGTACATCCGCGGGGTCGTGTCGAATCCGTCGTCGTTGGGCAGGCTCCAGCTGGCGAGGTAGTAACCGAGGTGGCGCACGAAGTTCGTCTCCTTCCCGAATACGAGACGACGAACAGCGGAGTGGATGCCGTCCGCGCCGATCACGAGATCGAAGGTGCGTGCGGGTGCCGATTCGAATTCCACCCGGACCCCCGCGGCATCCTGATGCAGCTCGGTGATCGTCTCGCCGAAGAGGTACTCGGTGTTGTCCGCGCTGCGCTCGTGAAGGATGCGGGACAGATCGCCGCGGTGCACCTCGAGGTCACCACCGGCGAACTCGAGGGGCAGCCGGTAGCGCTCGTGGTCGTGCTCATCGACGTAGATCATGGCGCCGCCACCGGTGCGTACCGCGTGCAACTCGTCGAGTACGCCCATTCGCTCGAGCACCGAGAAATGGGTCGGTCCCCGGAAGTCGACGACGAACCCGCTCCTGCGCAGCGCCGGTGCGAGCTCGACCACGGTCGTCTGTGCGCCGTGCACCCCGAGCCAGTGGGCGAGCGCGGGGCCGGCCACGCCCGCCCCGGAGACGAGTACCCGGAGATGACTCAACGCGGAAGTGCTCATACCGCTCCGATCAAAACTGTTTCCTTGCGACACAGTGTACGATAGATGCAGTTTCACCGGTTGGCAAGGACGATCGAACGAGCAGGGAGTGCGCATGGGAACCGAGGAGGCCACGGCCTTGTTGTGGGAGGGCCTCGCCGCCCCGAAGCGCGGGCCCCGGCCGACCCTTCGGCTGGACGCGATCGCCGGGGAAGGGATCGCGCTCGCCGATGCCGAGGGGATCGACTCGGTCACCATGCAGCGAGTGGCCGCCGCGCTCGGGGTGACCAAGATGGCGCTCTACCGCTATGTGCCGGGCAAGAACGAACTGGTCGCGCTGATGACCGATATCGCGATCGGGGAACCGCCCAGGCTCGCGGACCTCGAGGGTGGCTGGCGGCCACGGCTGTACGCCTGGGCTCTGCGCATGAGCGAGCGGTTCTGGCGGCATCCGTGGACCCTGCAGACGACCGTGGGACGGCGTGCCTTCGGGCCGAACGAGCTCGACTGGCTGGAGGAGTCGGTGGCCGCGCTGGACGGGATCGGGCTGGAGGGCGGGGAGAAGCTGGACGTGGCCGCGACGCTGTCCGGGCATGTGCGTTCGCTGGTCCAGCAGGGAGTAGCGCGGGTGTCCGAGGACGGCATCGAGGGCCGGTTCACTGCCCTGGTGCGCGGTCGCGAGGAGCGGTTTCCGGCCCTGCTGGCGGCCATGAAGTCGGCCGAGGCGCACGACAGCCAGAACAAGGCATTCGAGTTCGGGCTCGAGCGGATCCTCGACGGTGTGGGGTCCCTGCTTGAGCAGCGGGCCTGATCAGGCCCGGAGTTCCCGTTCGATCCACCGGCACAGCACGTCGACGACGTACTCCCGCTCGGTGCGGTCGAGTGCCCGGCCCTTCGGGATGCGGTGCCAGCTGCGCAGGCAGTTCCGGCAGCAGGTCGCCGTCGCGTGCTGGGCCACGAACACCGGGTGCCCGCGGTAGGGCGTCTGCTTGCCGTCCTTGCGCGGTTCGGCGGGGGCGAGCCGCTGCGCGATGAGGTCGTGCGCGTGCATGCGGATCGTGGCCGCGGCGGTGAGTTCGGCCTTGGCGCGATCCGGGCCGCGCAGATGGAACTTGGCGCGGAACGGCTGCCGCGCCAGGCGGCTCAGCAACTCATCGAGGGATTCGCTGGACATGAGAACTGTCCTTCGAACAAAGAGTGGAGCTCCCCGGACTGGACTCGAACCAGTAACCCTTCGGTTAACAGCCGAATGCTCTGCCAATTGAGCTACCGGGGATTGCTCTTCCGTCACGGCTCGCCGTGACGAGTAGTAACTGTAGCGCATGTCCGATCGGTGCCTCGAGAGGACCCCCGCCCGCGCGGGGCGTACCGGGACAGCAGCGAGCTGACATGGGAGAATGGTGGTCCAGCTGTGGTGAGTCGGATGAGGGTGTGTTGGTGATGCGCGTGTTCGTGCTCGGGATCGCGGTCGGTTATGTGCTCGGTTCGCGGGCGGGGAGAGAGCGCTACGAGCAGCTGGTGCGCGCCTACCGCAGGGTCGCGGATCATCCGATGGTGCAAGGTGCGGCCGGGGTGGTCCGGGCGAAGCTGGGGGAGCGGTTCGGTGGGGACCGGCAGCAAGGCGGCTGAACAGACGCGTTTTTCACGCCGGGCGGCTACGGTGTGCCCGTGTGGTCGAGGCGCATGCTCGCGCGGCTGATCTTGGCGGTGGCCGGGGCGGGGCTGCTGGTGTGCTTCGGGGTGGCAGGTGTCGGGCCCGATCCGGATCCCCGGCTACGCGGTTCGATCGGTCAGGTGCGCGCGCTCGAGATTCCCGGTGTGGTGTCGAAGTTCGCCGCCCGCCCGGCGCGGGTGTACTTCCCGCCCGCCTACGATCACCGTCCCGCGCAACGGTTCCCGGTGCTGGAGATGCTGCACGGCGAACCGGGCGATCCGGGGCAGTGGCTGGCCAGTGGTGGGCTCGAGCATGTGCTGAACGCTTTCGCCGAACGGCACGGCGGGGTGGCCCCGATCGTGGTCATGCCGGACGACACGGGACCCGATGACGAGACCGGCATGCTGTGCATGGATTCCCGGCTCGGCAAGGTGGAGAGCTACCTTGCGGTGGATGTGCCGGACTGGCTGCGCGCGCATTTCCGGGTGAACCCGAACATGGCGGTCGGCGGGCTCTCCTACGGGGGCAGTTGCGCACTGCAACTGGGGGTCCGTGATGCCACGCGATTCCCCACCTTCCTCGACCTTTCCGGTGAGGCTCCGCAGACGCTCGGCACGGTCACGGGCGCGATCAGGGCGGGGTTCGGCGGCGACGTGCGGGCTTTCCGTGCGGCGAATCCGCTGGACATTCTTGCGCGGCAGCGATTCCCGCGCAGCGCGGGGTGGTTCGTGGCCGGTGCGCAGGACGCCGAGTACGGCCCCGAGGTGCGCCGCGCGGCCGCCGCCTGCAGACGCGCGGGAATGGCGGTGCGGTCCGAGGCGCCCCAGGGCGGCCATGATTGGAATGTGTGGAATCGTGGATTCTCGGACGCGCTAGAATGGCTCACCGCCCGATTGGGCATCGTTTGATCCCGGACCAACCTTTCGGTGGTTCACGCGTCCTGCTCTTGCGGAATCTTGCGGGAAATCGTGTCGGCGAGGAGAGAAATGACGGACGGTCGAGGGGCCCGTGGGTTCGATCCGGGCCCTGCGCTGCCCGCGGACGTGGTGGAACACGCCAGGACGGCGGGTTCGCTCGACGGAGAGTGGATCTGGATCGTACTGACGGTATTTGCGATCGCTTGTCTCGTCTTTTGGTTTTGGCTTCGTCAACGTAAGGTAAAGAAAAGCATTCTTCTTGTCGGTGTCGTGGTATTTGCGTTACTCGCCGGAATGACCGGCTTGAATAGTTATGTCGGATATATTCGCACCCCGCACGATCTGGGAATGGTGCTCGCCCGCGGCCCCTCGTTCATCGCCCCGCTCGGCCGGATGGTCGTGGACGATACGAACGGCGGTGATCAGGACGATCCGGGTGCGCGCGGGGCCAAGGCGCTGAAGTTCGCCCGCAGCGCGCGGGCGGGCGGGGATCAGCCGCGGCTGGTGCGGATCCCGCTGCCTGATGCGAAGCTGAGTCCGGGCGGCGGATCGACGAACGTGTTGCTGCCACCGGGCTACGACGATCCGGCGAACGCGAACCGGCGTTATCCGGTGGTGTATCTGATCCACGGTTATCCGGGTGGGACCTCGGACGACTGGTTCACCGCGGGCGATGCGGTCGGCACCATGAACCAGCTCTACAGTCATCACCTGGTGCGCCCGATGATCCTGGTCGGGGCGGACATGACGGCGGGCGATACGGGGACCGATTGGGAATGCCTGAACGTTCCGCACGGTCCGCAGCTGGAGAGTTACCTGACCGAGCACGTCGTCGGGCAGATCGACCACCGGTTCCGCACCCTCCCTGGTCGGGGTGACCGGGCGATCGGCGGGATGTCCGGCGGTGGGTTCTGCGCGCTGAACGTGGGCCTGCGCCATCTCCCGGAGTTCGCCACGATGCTGATCACCCTTCCCTACGACACCCTCGGAACGGATGCCGCGCTGCTCGGCGGGGACAAGGCGCTGGCGGCCGCGAACGATCCGCGTGCCTACATCCCGCGGATGCGGTTCACCCAGCCGATCGCGGCGATGATCGATGCCGGAATGGGGTCCCGGGTGGATGTACAGGTCGCCAAGCGGCTCGCCCGCTCGCTGCTCGCCAGGGGACAACGGGTGGCACTGCGTGAAGAACCGGGCATGAACCACACCTGGAACACTGCGCGCGCCGCGCTGCCGTTCCTGATCGCCTTCGCGGACCGGCAGTTCCCCAGAACCACGGACGTGCAGCAGGTCGGAGTACCCGGTCGCCATTAGGATCCCACCGTGACGAGCACAACACCTCCCGCATGGATGAACAGGGCGGCGGCGTTCCTCGCGACGCTGACCGAGATCATGGCGCTGTGCAGCTTCGTGCTCGCCGTGTTCCCCGGTCATGTGCGCTGGCTCTGGCTGCCGGTCAACATCCTGACCGGTATCTTCTTCGTCCCGGCCGATGCGAGCCTGTTCATGGCGCTCGCGCTCGCCCTGCTCGGGGTCGCGCTGCGCAGGCGCAAACGGGCCGCGCTGTGGGTACTACTGTTGTTGCAGGGCTTCTGGTCGATCCTCGCGGTGACCTTCCTCGTCACGCTCGTCCTGCGCGGTTCCCAGGTGTACGCGGACCTCGAGGTCCGGAAACCGCCGATGATCATGCAGTACGTACTCCCGGTGATGTTCGCCCTGGTGCTCGTAGTGTTCGTGGCGGAGATCCTGCTGCGCCCGGCTTTCCCGGCCCGGCGTGCGAAGGGGGCGCTGCGCCGCGCGCTCGCGCTGTTCGTCGGCGGGCTCGTGGCGGTCACCCTGTTCGGCTGGGGGCTCACCGAACTGTTCCCCGGGAAACTGGAGAACACCTGGGACCGGTTCGCCTGGGCGGCCAACCAGACGGTCGGCCGGTTGATCACCTTGCACTTCTTCGGTATCCACGGGATCGGCCCGCGCTGGGTGAGCCTGGTCATCGGGTTCGCCGCGGCCCTCGTGCTGTTCGCCGCGGTCGTGGTGTTCTTCGCCGCGGTGCGCTCCCGGCGGCTGGTGAACCCCGGCGATGAACTGCGCATCCGGGAGCTGCTCGCCGAACACGGGGACCGGGACTCGCTCGGCTACTTCGCCACCCGAAGGGACAAGAGCGTGGTGTTCGCCCCGGGTGGCGCGGCCGCGGTGACCTATCGGGTGCTCGGCGGCTGCAGCCTGGCCAGCGGTGATCCGATCGGTGATCCGAGCGCCTGGTCGATGGCCGTCGAGGCGTGGATCGAGGAGGCACGCCAGTACGGCTGGATACCCTGCGCGCTCGGCGCGAGCGAACGCGGGGCGCGAGCGTACCGGCGCGGCGGGCTCAAGGCACGCGAGATCGGGGACGAGGCGGTGATCGAGGCGGACCGGTTCAGCCTCTCCGGGCGCGGGCGGAAGTCCCTGCGCCAGGCCGTGTCCCGGGTGCGCCGCTCCGGATACACCACGCGCATCCGGCGGCACGAGGACATTCCGGCCGAGGGGATGACCGAACTGCTCGCCCGCGCGGACGCGTGGCGCGGCGAGGAGACCGAGCGCGGGTTCTCCATGGCGCTCGGCCGGCTCGGGGATCTCGCGGACAGCCGCTGTGTGATGGCCGAAGCCTATGACGCACAAGGCGAATTGCGTGGGCTGCTGTCCTTCGTGCCCTGGGGACGCGGCGGGCTCTCGCTCGATGTGATGCGCCGGGACCGCGCCGGGGTGAACGGGATCATCGAGTTCCTGGTCACCGAGGTCGTGGCCGCCGCGGGTGGGCTCGGGGTGCGCCGGATCTCGCTCAACTTCGCCATGTTCCGCGCCGTTTTCGCCGAGGGGGAACGGATCGGTGCGGGACCGGTGCTGCGCGCCTGGCGCGCGATACTGCGCTTCTTCTCCCGGTACTTCCAGCTCGAATCGCTGTACCGGTCGAGCGCCAAGTACGCCCCGACCTGGATTCCCCGGTTCCTGTGCTACCAGAAGAGCCGCCAGCTCGCCCGGGTCTCACTCGTGGCCGGGATGGCCGAGGGATTCGTGCCGACTCGCAGACGGTCCCTGCTCGCCCAGCCGGGCAACACCGATCCCGCGTTCCTCGAGCGGGTGCGCGAGATCGAGTCCAGTGCGAACGCCGTCGCCCCCGAACGGCAGCTCGGTGAGCAGGTCCGGGTGCGGATGGCCAAGCTCAGCGCGCTGGAGAGCGAGGGCATCGACGCCTACCCGCCCGCGGAGGTGTCCCCGCGGCGGCTGGCCGGGCTGCACGAGGAATTCGCCCTGCTCGGCCCCGATGACCACAGTGGACAGACGGTCACCGTGGCCGGGCGGGTGGTGGCGAAACGGGATTTCGGCGGACTGTGCTTCATCGTGCTGCGCGACGGGAGCGGGGAACTGCAGGCGATGCTCACCGCGGACCGGCTCGGCCGCGCCGAACTGCGCGCGGTGCGCCGCGGCCTGGACATCGGCGACCAGCTCGCGGTCACCGGTGAGGTGATCACCTCGCGCACCGGCGAGCTCTCCGTGGCCGTGCGCGAGACGAAGTTGACCGCGAAGTGCCTGCATCCTTTGCCGGACAAGCGAAAGGGGCTCGTGGACGCAGAGTCCCGGGTGCGCTACCGCTACCTGGACCTGCTCACCGGGGCGAGCGCCGGTGAGGTGCTCCGGCTGCGTGGCACGGTGCTGCGCACGGTGCGGGAGATGTTGCAGGGCAAGGAATTCCTCGAGGTCGAGACCCCGATCCTGCAGCGGGTGCACGGCGGGGCGAACGCACGCCCGTTCACCACCCACCTCAACGCCTACGACGCGCGGATGTATCTGCGCATCGCGCCCGAGTTGTACCTGAAGCGGTTGTGCGTCGCCGGGGTGGAGCGGGTGTTCGAACTGGGCAGGAACTTCCGGAACGAGGGCGCGGACGCCACGCACAATCCGGAGTTCACCATGCTCGAGGCGTATCAGGCCTACGCCGACTACGCGGAGATGGCCGGACTCGCCCGCACCCTCATCCAGCAGGTGGCGCGCGCGGTCCACGGGAAACCGGTGGTGCGCAGGCGATCCGCGGACGGTGTGGTGTCCGAAGTGGACATCGCGGGGGACTGGCCGGTGATTCCGGTGTATCGCGCCGTCTCCGAGGCGCTCGGCAGCACGGTCACCCCGGGTACGGACAGCGCGAGCCTGCGCCAGGCCTGCCTCGGCGCGGGACTCGAGGTCACCGGTCAGCAGGAGAACGCCGAACTCGTGCAGCTGGCCTACGACAAACTGGTCGAGCCCGGTACCGAATCGCCGACCTTCTACACGGACTTTCCCGCCGCGGTCTCCCCGCTGACCCGCCCGCACCGGGCCGATGAACGGCTCGCCGAACGCTGGGACCTGGTCGCCTTCGGCGGAGAGATCGGCACCGGCTACACCGAGCTCACCAATCCGCGCATCCAGCGCGAGCGGCTCACCGCCCAATCGCTGCGTGCGGCCAGCGGAGATCCCGAGGCGATGGAACTGGACGAGGACTTCCTGCACGCGCTCGAGTACGGCATGGCGCCGACCGGTGGGCTCGGCCTCGGCATCGACCGGCTGGTCATGCTGCTCACCGGCGCGCCGATCCGGCAGGTGATCACGTTCCCCTTCGTGCGCAAGGACATCGGCGTCTGAGCTCGGTACTGCCGGACGCGGCGGAATTTATCAGGTCTTATGTTCTCCGCGTTCCTGCGTATGCTTGGATGACCATGGAGATTGGTGAACGAGCGATACGGAGCCTGCGATTTCTGGAGTCGGGTGATCTCGCCGGTATGCGGGCGTTGTGCTCGGACAGCGCCACGGTATGGCACAACGACGGCGCGGGGGAGCGGACACTCGACGAGCAGCTGAGCCGGTTCACCTCGCTGGCCAGGACGGTGGACTCGGTGCGCTTCGAGATCCTGCGCCAGTTCGCGAAGGCGAACGAGGTACTGCAACAACAGGTGTTGCGTTTCGAACGGGCAAACGGGCAGCGCGGCGAGGTGCACGCCACGATGTATTTCCGGTTCACCGGCGGCCGCATCGAACGCATCGAGGAGTACGCCTACGAGGTGCCCGCGGACCGGGGCGCCGCGCACGAAGGGGATCGGCGTGCGTGAGGGCCGGATCGCCGTGCCGGGCGGCAGCGTGTGGTATCGCCGGATGGGCAGCGGTGGGGTGCCGCTGCTACTCGTGCACGGCGGCCCGGGTTACCCGAGTGATCCGCTGTTCGCGGCCTTCGCGCCGCTGGCGGCGGAACGTGAGGTGATCTGGTACGACCAGCTCGGTGTAGGCCGTTCGGACCCGATCGAGGACGAGGCTTTGCTGACCGTGGAACGGTTTCTCGACGAACTCGGCGTGGTGCTCGACGGCCTCGGCCTGCGCGCGCCGCATGTCTACGGGCATTCCTGGGGCGCCATGCTCGGCATGCAGTACGCCGCCGAGCGCGATCCCGGGTGGACCAGTCTGATCAGTGCCAACGGCCCGGCGAGCGTGCCACGGTTCACCCGCGAACTCCGGGAACTGCTCGCCGCCCTTCCCGGCCGGGTGCTCGATCGCACCTATGGCCGGGAATTGCGCGGGCAGACCGATGATCCCGACTATCCGCGCGCCCTACAGGAGTACCTGCGGGCCTGTGTCCTGCGCACCGCGCCCGCCCGGCTCGATTCGGGCCGGGCCTGCCCGCGCACTTTCCGGACGCTGATCGGCGCGGCCGACTATCACGTGACCGGAACCCTGCGGGACTGGGACATCTTCGACCGGCTCGACCGCATCCGGGTGCCGACGCTGGTACTCGGCGGCGAGTTCGACGAGTGCGTGCCCGCGCATCTCGCCGCCATCGCCGAGCGCATCCCGGACGCCGAACACGTGACCCAACCCGATGCCGCACACCTGGGATTTCTGGAACGGGAACCACTCCGCTCGGAGTACATCCGGCTGATCCGCGACTACCTGGCGCGGGTCGAGGCCCGTTCCTGATCCGGCGGCCACCAGTCCAGCGCCGCGCCCATTCCGCGCAACACGAGCGAGTCGGGGAGCCGATTGCTGGCCCGCACGAGCGCGTTCCGTGCGGCGACCGCGAACGGGGACCGCAGTCCGGCGATCCGGGACACCCGCGCGGAGTTCGCGGCGATCGCCCTGGTGCGCGGCACCCGCAGCGCGGAGTACCGCTCCAGTGCCTCGGTGAGCGGACGGTTCCCGCTCAGCAGGGCGGCCAGGGTGGCCGCGTCCTCGATGGCCTGGCAGCCGCCCTGGCCGAGGTTCGGCAGCATCGCGTGCGCGGCATCCCCGAGCAGCACGGTGGTTCCGTGATGGAACCGTGCGGGCGGTGGATCGAGCCGGAGCAGTTCGTGGCAGAGTAGGTCCTCGCCCGCCGCGGCGATGAGTTCGGGGATCGGCTCGTGCCAGGAACCGAACCGTGCCGCGAGTTCGGTGCGCGGATCCCAGGAACCACGCGGTTTCGGCGCCGAGGCGAAGCAGTAGGTCGCATCGGCCGCGAGCGGCACGATGCCGAAGGAGCGGCCCGCGCCCCAGGTCTCGCTTCCCGAACACCGCGGCCCACCGGCGGGCAGGACGAACCGCCAGACGATCATCCCGTTCGGGCGCGGCGCGCCGTACCACGGGAAGAGTGTTCCGCGCACCGCCGAGTGGATGCCGTCCGCCCCGACGACCAGGTCCCCGGAGAACTCGCCGCGATCGGTGTGCACCACGTTCCGGTACACACCGGTGACCCGGATTCCGTTGTGCAGCACCGAATCCGGCAGGGCTTCGAGCAGCACGCGGGCCAGGGCGCCACGGCGGGCGATCACGAACGGCTCGCCGAAGTAGTCGTTGATCATGCCCGGATCGCGGCGGGTCAGCCAGCGCCCGTCCGGGCTGCGGATCCCGCCGCGGCCCCCGGCGATGCCGAACTCCCGGAACTTCTCCCCGATACCGATTCCGTCCAGCGCGCGCAGGGCGTTGGGGGCCAGGGCGATGCAGGTGCCGAACGGTTCCGGGGAGGGGGCCCGATCGAGCACCGTCACCCGCCAGCCTGCGCGATGCAACCCGACGGCGGCGCACAGACCACCGATGCCCGCGCCGGCGATGACCGCGTGCCGGGTGGTCACAGCGCACCCGCGATGGCACGTCCCGCGCTACGTCCGGAGAACAGGCAGCCACCGAGGAAGGTGCCCTCGAGCGCGCGGTAGCCGTGCACCCCGCCGCCGCCGAATCCGGCCGCTTCACCGGCCGCGTACAAGCCCGGAAGGGGCTCGCCCGAGCCGTCGAGGACCTGCCCGGACAGATTCGTCTCGAACCCGCCGAGTGTCTTGCGGCTGATCAGGTTCAGCCGCACCGCGATGAGCGGGCCCGCCTTCGGGTCGCGCAACCGGTGCGGGCTCGCCACCCGGATCAGCTTGTCCCCCGGATACCGCCGTGCCCCGTTGATCGCGGTCACCTGGAGGTCCTTCGAGTATTTGTTGTCGATCTGCAGATCCCTGGTGCGCAGTTCCGCCTCCAGTGCCGAAGCGTCGATCAGGGATTCCCCGGTGACCTTGTTCATTCCCTCGGCGAGTTCGCGCGCCGAATTCGCGGTCACGAAATCGGCACCCTTGCGCAGGAAGGCACCGACCGGTCCCGGCGGGCCGGGAAGCTTGCGCGCCAAGGTCTTCGCGATGCTCTTCCCGGTCAGATCGGGATTCTGCTCTGATCCGGAGAGCGCGAATTCGCGTTCGATGATTTTCTCGGTGAGCACGAACCAGGAATAGTCGTATCCCGTTCCGCGCAGATGCTCGAGAGTGGTGAGGGTGTCGAAACCCGGATAGTTCGGCGGGGGAAGCCGGTTGCCCTCCGCGTCGAGCCACAGCGAGGACGGACCGGGCAGGATACGGATTCCGTGGCCGGGCCAGATGGGCGCGTAGTTCGTGATTCCTTCGACGTAGTGCCACATCCGGTCGGAGTTGATCAGGTTCGCCCCGGCGGCCGCGCCGATCCCGAGCATCCGCCCGTCCACGTGCGCGGGCACCCCGGTGAGCATGTTCGCCGGCGGGGTGCCGAGCCGGGCGGGCCAATTCGCCCGGATCAGTTCGTGGTTGGCGCCGATCCCGCCGGAACTGATCAGCACGGCCTCGGCGTGCAGTTCGAAGGAACCGGTCTCGGTGCGCGAACTGCGTTCCCCGCGGGCCACCCGGCTCGGTTCGAGCACCGCACCGCGCACCCCGTCCACCGCGCCCGAGGTGGTGCTCAGTTCGTCCACCTGGTGCCGGAACCGGAACTCGAGCAGCCCGGACCGCTGCGCCTCCCGGGCCCGCCGTACGAACGGGGCGAGCACCCCGGGACCGGTTCCCCAGGTGATGTGGAACCGGGGGACCGAATTGCCCGCCCGCTCCGCCCAGCCGACGACCGGGAAGAACCGCATCCCCATCCCGTGCAGCCAGGAACGCTTCTCCCCGGCGGCGAACTCGACATAGGCGCGGGCCCATTCCCGCGGCCAGCGGTCCTCCTCGCGGTCGAATCCGGCGAAGCCGAACCAGTCGTCGATGGCGAGCTCGACCGAGTCCCGCACGCCGAGGCGGCGCTGCTCCGGGGAATCGACGAGGAACAGGCCGCCGAGCGACCAGTACGCCTGGCCGCCGAGGGAGGCCTCCGGCTCCTGATCGAGCACCAGCACCCGCCGCCCCGCGCCGGTGAGCTCGGTCGCCGCGACGAGTCCGGCGAGTCCGGCACCGACGATGATCACGTCCGCGTCCATGCGCGTTACGGTACCCGGTATGAACGGTGCGCACGCGTTGCTCGGTGCCTTGGTGGACGCCGGGGTCGAGGTCTGTTTCGCGAACCCGGGAACCTCGGAGATGCATTTCGTCGCCGCGCTCGACGAGGTCGAAGGGATGCGCGCGGTGCTGGGGCTCTACGAGGGTGTGGTCACCGGTGCCGCGGACGGTTACGCGCGGATGGCCGGGAAACCCGCGGCCACGCTGCTGCATCTCGGCCCGGGAATGGCCAACGGCTGGGCGAACCTGCACAACGCCCGGCGCGCGCATTCCCCGATGATCACCATCGTGGGGGACCACGCCACCCATCACCGGCACCTGGACGCCCCGCTCACCTCGGACATCGCCGCGCTCGCCGGGGCGGTCTCGGTGTGGACGAGGGAATGCACGTGCACCGAGGACCTCGTGGTGGATGTTGCCGAGGCGGTCGGGGAGGCGAACGGGGCACCGCACGGCATCGCCACGCTGATCCTGCCCGCCGACGTGTCCTGGTCCGAGGGCGGCACCGGACCGGTCGAGGTGCCGGAGACCGGACTGGAGACGGTGCCCGGACAGACCGTCACCGAGCTCGCCGCGCTGCTGCGCGCCGAGGGCGAACGGGCCTGTCTGTTGCTCGGCGGCGAAACCCTCGGCGAGCAGGGATTGCGTGCCGCGGACCGGATCGCCGCGAACACCGGGGCGCGTGTGTTCGCCGAACACTTCCCGGCCCGGATGACCAGGGGACGGGGGTTGCCGCAGACCGAGCTACTCGGTTACCTGGCCGAACACGTCCAGCATCAGCTCACCGGATTCGAGCACCTGGTGCTCGCCGGGACGCCCGCCCCGGTCTCGTTCTTCGCCTACCCGGGCAGACCGAGCGAGCTCACCCCGGAGGGCGCGCGGGTGCACACCCTGGCCACGGTCGCCCAGCACGGCACGGCGGCACTGACCGCGCTCGCCGAGCTCACCGGGGACAGGGCGCCGGAGCCACCGATCGCCCCGGTCCCCGAACTCCCCGATGGCGCGCTCACCCCGACCGCGTTCACCGATGTGATCGGTGCTTTGCTGCCACCGGACACGATCCTGGTCGACGAGTCGAACACCTCCGGGGTGACGTTGCCCGCCAGCACCCTCGGTTCACCGCGGCACGATCTGCTCACCCTCACCGGCGGGGCGATCGGCCAGGCCATGGCGGTCGCGACCGGGGCGGCCATCGCCTGTCCGGACCGGCCGGTGCTGTGCCTGGAAGCCGATGGCAGCGCCATGTACGGACCGGCAGCACTGTGGACCATGGCACGCGAACGGCAGGACGTCACCACGGTGTTCGTGAACAACCGTTCCTATGCGGTGCTGCGGATGGAGCTGGCCAGGGTCGGTGCGCGCGAGGGAGAGCAGGCGCGGCGGCTGCTTTCGCTCACCGAGCCCGAGCTCGATTTCGTCGCCCTCGCCACGGGAATGGGCGTGCCCGCCCGGCGCGCGGACACGTGCGAGGAGTTCGCCACGGCACTGCGGGAATCCTTCGCCGAGCCGGGCCCGCACGTGATCGAGGCCGTCATCACGCCGTGGTGACCGTGCGTGCGTTGCGCCTGGCCCGTTTGCGCGCCGTGGTCGTCGTGCCGTCCACGCGGGCATGCCCGAACGCTTTGCCGAGCCCGAACCGGGGCATGTTGACGTAGACGCAGTCGAAGCCGTCGATCGGGTGGGTCTCGTGCCAGACGCCGATCGCCCCGGACTTGTAGGCCTTGGCGAAGTACTTGCGCCACGCGGGAAGGTGCGGCGCCGCGGGATCCTCGGCGAACCGGACCACGTGCTCCAGGCTGCGCCAGTATCCGATCTGCATGGTGGTGCGGCCGAACCTGTTGCCCGCGGTGAGCATCCCCGCTTCGGGGTGCTTGCGCAGATAGACCAGCATCCGGCCCATCGCGAAGCCGGTCCAGGCGATCAGGTCCAGCCGCCACCATTTGTTGACCCGCATCCCGATCAGGAACAGCACCGGTTGCTCGTCCTGGGTGACCCGTGCGGTCCAGCGTCCCTCATGAATGTTCATTGCACCCTCCCAGATTCGTAACACTGTTATGAAACAGCGTTACGGTACTCTTGTCAAGTGCCACGACCACGGACTCACGATCAGGCGCTGCGCGCGAACCTGCTCGAGGAGGCGGGGCGGACCCTCGTCGAGCAGGGCCCGGCCGCGCTGAGCCTGCGCAAACTCGCCGAGCGCACCGGAACCTCGACCACGGCGGTCTACTCGCTGTTCGGCGGCAAACCCGAACTGCTGCGCGCGCTGTTCATCGAGGGGGCGCGGCGATTCACGGTGGCGATGGCCGCGGTGGAGCCGGGGCGGAACCCGCTGGAGACCATCGAACGGCTCGGCGTCGCCTACCGGGAGTACGGCATCGCGAACCCGCACCTGTACCAGGTGGTGTTCGGCGGCGCCGTTCCGGAACTCGAACCGGACGATGAGGCCCGCGAGGAGGCTGCCCGGGCCATCGCCCCACTGCTGGACGCCGTGCGGGCGGCGCGCGAACAAGGCCTGTTCGGCGAGTACCCCATCGAGGCTATCGCGCTTGCGTTGTGGTCGGGAGTGCACGGTCTGGTCACCCTGGAACTGAACAAGAGTGTCCCGGCCACGCTCGACATCAAGGCGAACCATCGGACCGTGGTAGCCGCCGCCATCCGCGCCTGGCTGGCGTAACCTGAGACAGTCCGAGGTGACTTGTCTTGGGAGCGGGGCATGACCGAAACGCTCGAACAGGCCGACGCCGGGCTGGTGGGACCGCACAGCGTCACCTGGCAGGTGCATGCGGACCCGGCCATGTGGGTCGGCGGTATCCGCAGCCTCTTTCTGCAGGCACTGCATCCGAGGGCGGTCGCAGGGGTCGTGCAGAACTCCGACTACCGCACTGATCCGCTCGGGCGGCTGCGGCGCACCGGCCAGTACGTCGACGTCACCACCTACGGAACCACCGGACAGGCGCACGCGGCGGGCGCGCGGGTGCGGGCGATCCACGAGCGGCTGCGCGCGACCGATCCGGTAACCGGAGAGCAGTTCCGGATCGATGAACCGGAACTGCTGTGCTGGGTGCACTGCGCCGAGGTGGTCTCGTTCGTCGATATGGTCCGTCTTGCGGGGATGCGGCTGACCGGGCCGCAGCTCGACCGCTACTTCCGCGAGCAGCGCGCCGTCGCCGCGCTCGTCGGCCTGGACGAGGAGGGCGTGCCGGGTTCGGTCGCCGGCATCCGCCGGTACTTCGCGCGGCTGCGTCCCGAACTCGCGGCGACCCCGGACGCGCTGGAGATCTACGAGTTCCTGCACCGGCCCCCGCTCGACGGGGCGCTGCGCCTCGGCCTCGGTGTCTACGAGCGGCTGCTCGGGCACCTGGCCTATTCGCTGCTTCCCGGCTGGGCGATCCGGCTCTACGGATTCCAGCCGTATCCACGCCCGGCCGCGCTCGCCCTGCTGCGCGCACTGCGCGGACTGGCGCTGCTCGCGCCCTCGCGCACTCCGTTCCTCGGGCACGGTCCCGGAATTCTCGCCGCGCTGCGCAGGCTCGGCGCCGAGGCCGAGCCCTCACCCCGGCTGCTGCCCGCGGACTAGCCGGAACATGGGTGATGGAAGCGGCTCCGCCGATGGGATACGGACTCAGCCGGGCAGGTGCAGTGCATCGGTGGCCAGCTTGGTCAGCGCGGGATCGTCCGGATCGGATTTCCCCACGGTGTACACGGCCTGTCCGATGCGCACCCGGGCGCCGTCGCGCAGGGTGGTGAAGGCGGCATCGTCGAAGGAACGCGGCGCCCCCGCCCAGTGTCGTCCCTCGGCGACCAGGTCGGTGATCCCGCCCGCCCCGGGTTTTGCCGCCGTCTCGTGGAACCGCCGCGCCGCGTCCGGTTCCCCGAAGGTCACCGTGGCCAGTGCGACGGAGGCGGCGCGTTCCCCGGCTTTGCTCGCGTACACCGCGCGCGCCAGGCGGGTGCACGGTGCCTGCTGCAGGGCCGGTTGCGAATCGCCGTAGGCGTGCGCGGCGCAGTCGGGTGTGGTGTCCGCGCTCACCCGGTGATAGGTGCTGCCGTCCACGGTCACCGGGGGAGGGCCGCCGGTCGCCGAGGCCGGTGTGGATGTGCCGCCGCCCGCGAGCAGGATCAGGCCGGGCGCGCCGACCGCGAGCACTCCGCCGAGCGCGAACGGCAGCCAGCTCGGTTTGCGCCGCCACCAGGGCCGTTCCTGCTCCGGCCGGTGCATCGTGGTGACCAGCTGGGCCTGCTGCGGGGGAGCCTCCCGGACGGGCGCGGGCGGGCCGGGCCGGTGCTCGACGAAACCCTCCTCGTGCAGCGCGGCATCGGAGAGCACGGGTTCCTGCGGGGCGAGCGTGGCGAGCATCCTGCGCACCTGCTCGTAGGTGAACACCTCGCCACCGAGCTGATCGGCGGCCTCGCGCAGGCTGCCCGGCTCCGGGAACAGCACCCGGATCCCGCGCGCCAGATCGGCGGGCGGGGTGATGACCTCGCCCGCGTACGGGCCGACCGCGAGCACCGCGCAGGAGGTCAGGGGTTCGCCGAGCAGTGCGCCGAGGGAACGCACCGCGGCGCTGGCCGTGTTCAGGGCCTTGTGGGCGGGATTGACCGCGCCCGCGGCGTTGTCGTCGATCAGCGGCCAGCCGTCGGCGAGCCACGGACCGTCGACCGGTGCCTCGAGCCGCTTCGCCGGATCGGGCAGATCGACCCCGACGACCACGAGCATCCCGCGTGGCAGCACCAGCACCGCGTCCGCCATGCGCTTGCATCCCGGTGGTTTCGTACCGATCAGCGCGATGCCGCCGCGGACCTGCTCGCCCCGGCGCCAGGAAACGAGTGCGGCGTGCACATTCTGGCTGGCCTTCGTCTCGGGCGTGCCGATTCGCAGGATACGCACCTGTCCACCTCCGCGAGCATCCTATCCGCCGTACGGGTGAGCCGGGAGTGCACGCGCCGGTAGCGTGGGTACTTCAACTGGCGCAACAGGGGGAACAGGAGGCACAATAGGCACACGTGTTCGCGCGCGCCCGTCGTGAGCCGGCCAGGGAGTAGGGGAAGACGTCCCTCGTCGAGCAGCGGAGGTCAACCGTGAGCACACGGAAAACAACCGGTGGAGTCGTGTACGTCCACTCCTCGCCGTCCGCGGTCTGTCCGCACGTCGAGTGGGCGATCGGCGGCACCATCGGCGTACGCGCGAACCTGCAGTGGTCGGCACAGCCGGCCGCCGCGGGTCAGTTGCGCGCGCACTGCGCCTGGTCCGGTGAAGCGGGGACCGCGGCGCGGATCGTCGCTGCCCTCAAGGCGTGGCCGATGACCCGGTTCGAGGTCACCGAGGACCCCAGCCCCGGAGTGGACGGCATCCGCTACTGCCACGTGCCCGGACTCGGCCTCTGGCACGGGGCCACCTCGGCGAACGGTGACATCGTCGCCGGTGAGGATCAGCTGCGCGCCCTCGCGGTGGCCGCGAGCTCCGGTGCGGCCTTCGCGCACAAGGTCGACGAACTGCTCGGCGCGGCGTGGGACGAGGCGCTCGAGCCCTATCGGAGGGCGGGCGACGGCCAGCCGGTCACCTGGCTGCACCGAGTGGGCTGACCACCTCGGTACGCTCGGGACCGTGCCAGGATCGAGTGGAAACCGTGCGCGCGGCACCAGTCAGCCGTGGTTGTTCGCCGCCGTGTTGTTCGCGGTGGTCGTCGCGCTCGCGGCGGGGCTGCTGACCAGGGGGTGGTATGTACTGCCGACCCGGGTGGCCACGCCGATCACCCCGAGTGAGCCGAGCCCGTCGAAGAACGGCGCGGCTCCGGGATCGCCCGTGGTGAGCATGTCCACCGATGCCGCGGCCCATCCGGACGGGGCACGGGTGCGGGACGCGCTGCAGACCTACTTCAACTCGATCAACGAGGGGTCCTATACCGACTGGTTGCGCGCGGTGACCACGGACCGGGCCGAGGACAAGACCCGCGCGCAGTGGAAGCAGGAGTACCGCAGCACCAAGGACGGCAGTATCACCGTCTACCGCATCGAGCGCGTGGGGCCGGGGTCACTGCGGGTGCTGCTGAGTTTCACTTCGGCGCAGAATCCGCGGGATGCACCGGCGGATTTCCCGCACCAGTGCATCCGCTGGCGGGTGGTGTATCCCTTCGCGCTCGAGCGCGGGGAGTGGAAACTCGACTCCGGGCAGGCGGGCGCCTCGCCGCAGCACGACCAGTGCTGAACGACCGACGCTGACCGGCCGGTACTGATCGCGCGGGGCGTGGCGACCGTGGTCGACGGGGCCGCCACCACCCCCGCGCGTCGTGGCCTCAGTCCTTGGTGAACAGCAGGGCGACGTTGTGCCCGCCGAACCCGAACGAGTTGTTGATCGCTGCGGTCACATCGGTCTTGCGTGCCTCGCCGGAGACGACATCCAGCTCGATCTTCGGGTCGAGCTCGACCAGGTTCCTGGTCGGGGGGATGATCCCGTCCCGCAGCGAGAGCAGCGTGGCGATGCTCTCCACCGCGCCCGCCCCGCCGACGAGGTGACCGAGCGAGCCCTTGGGCGCGGTGACCACCGGGTGGTCGCCGACCGCTTTGCTGATGGCCCGTGCTTCGCCGACATCGCCGACCACCGTGGAGGTGGCGTGCGCGTTGACGTGTCCCACGTCGTTCGCGGTGAGCCCCGCGGAGTGGATCGCCTGCTGCATGGCGCCGATCTGGCCGATGCCGTCCGGGTGGTTACCGGTGATGTGGTACGCGTCCGAGGTGATGCCGTACCCGCGCAGCTGTCCGTAGATCCGGGCGCCCCGGGCACGTGCGTGCTCGGCGCGTTCGAGGATCACGATGCCCGCCCCCTCGCCGAGCACGAACCCGTCCCGGGAGGTGTCGAACGGGCGCGAGGCGGCCTCCGGGTCCTCGTTCGAGGACAGGGTGCGCGCCTGCACGAATCCCGCGACGGTGATCGGGTGGATGCACGCTTCGGTACCGCCCGCGACGACCACATCGGCCCGCCCGGACTCGATCATCATCGCCGCGGTGGCGATGCCCTCCGCACCGGAGGCACAGGCCGAGGCGGGGGAGTGCACACCGGCCCGCGCGCCGATCTCGATCGAGACCTGAGCGGCCGAGGCGTTCGCCATCAGCATCGGGACGGTGAGCGGGGAGACCTTGCGCAGCCCGTTCTGCTCGAGCAGATCGTCCTGGGCGAGCAGGGTGTGCGGGCCGCCGATGCCGGTGCCGATCACCACGCCGAGCCGCTCGGGCTCCACGTCGTGGTGTTCCTCGCTCGGCGTGTCGTAACCCGCGTCCGTCCACGCCTGGCGTGCGGCGATGATCGCGGTCTGGGCCGCCCGGTCGAGCCGCCTGGCCTGCACCCGCGGCAGGATGTCGGTCGGCTCGACGGCGAGCGGGGCCGCGATCTTGGTCGGCAGGTCGTACTGCTCGACCCAGCCGTCGGTGACCCTGCGGACGCCGGTGCGCGCCGAAACCAATCCGTCCCACGTGGTCTGGACGTCGTCACCGAGCGGGGTCATGGCCCCCAGCCCGGTGACGACGATTTCAGTGTTTGTCATGAGTTCTTGGCGACGTAGGACACCGCGTCGCCCACGGTCTTCAGGTTGGCCAGTTCATCGTCCGGAATCTTCACCCCGAACTTGTCCTCGGCCTGCACGGCGATCTCCACCATGGACAGCGAGTCGATGTCCAGGTCGTCCACGAAGGACTTCTCCTCGGTGACCTCATCGGCGGAGACGCCGGCGACCTCCTCGACGATCTCGCCGAGTCCGGACAGGATTTCCTCGTTGCTCGCCACGGTTTGGTTCCCTTCTCGCGTGTTTCTCTTCAGATCCGGCCGGATGGCCGATTCGCTTGCCGGTCGATCATCTCGTATCCGGGTTTCCCGGTTTTCACGGGCAGATCACCACCTGTCCCGCATAGGAGAGCCCCGCACCGAAACCGACGAGCAGCATGGTGTCCCCGGAGCGGATCTTCCCATCGGCGCGCATCCGGTCGATCGCCAGCGGGATCGAAGCCGAGGAGGTGTTCCCCGAGGTCACGATGTCCTCGGCGACGACCATGTCCTGGCGCGCCCCCTTGGCCCGCAGCTTCTTGGCGATCGCCTCGACGATGCGCAGGTTCGCCTGGTGCGGGACGAGTACGTCGATGTCCGCCGGGGTGATCCCCGCCGCCTCGATCGCCTGCAGGCCGATCGGGGCGATCGCGGTGGTGGCCCAGCGGAACACGGACTGCCCCTCCTGGAAGAGGTAGCGGTCCTCGCGCATGTAGATCAGGTCCACGAGCTCGCCCGCGCTGCCCCAGACCACCGGGCCGATTCCGGGTTCCTCGGCCGGACCGATCACCGCGGCGGCCGAACCGTCCGCGAAGATGATCGCGTTCGCCCGGTCGTAGGGGTCCACGGAATCGGTGAGCTTCTCCGCGCCGATCACCAGCACGTGCCGCGCGGTGCCCGCACGGACCAGATCCGAGGCCGTGCCGATGCTGTAGCAGAAGCCGGCACAGGCCGCGTTGAGGTCGAAGGCGCCCTTGTTCTCGATGCCGATGCGGCTGGACACCTGGGCGGCCGCGTTCGGGATCCCGCACGGCATGGTGCAGGTCGCCACGATCACGGTGTCGATGTCCGATGGCTTCAGCCCGGCATCGGCCAGTGCGCGGTTCCCGGCGATCACCGCGAGATCGGGCACCGTCTGGTCCTTGTCCGCGAACCGGCGCTCGACGATCCCGACCCTGGTGCGGATCCACTCGTCGTTGGTGTCCATGATCGCCGAGAGGTCGTCGTTGGTGACCACTCGCTCGGGACGGTAGCTGCCGAAGCCGAGGATCCGCGTGGCGTCCACCCGCGGTGTCTGGTTGAGTTTCACGCGTTCACCCGCACGAATTCGGCGATCCCTTCGGCGTCCGGCTGTTTCATCTGGAACCGCGCGACCTCCTTGAGGGTGCGCTTGATCAGGCCGGTGAGCGGCCCGGCGGGCGGGAACTCGATTGCCGCGCTGATCCCTTGCGCGCCAAGGGTTTCCATGCACAGATCCCAGCGAACGGGCGCGGTGATCTGCTCGATGAGACGGCGGCGGAACTCGTCCCCGGAGCTGACCACGGTGCCGTCCAGGTTGGACAGCAGCGGGCGCACCGGATCGCGCACCTCGACCTGTTCGGCGTGCGCGGCGAACGCTTCCTGGGCCGGGGCCATGTACTTGGTGTGGAACGCGCCCGCGACCTGGAGCTGCTTCACCCGGACCCCGCCGGGGCGCTGCTCGGCGAGCTGTTCGAGCTTGTCCAGCGCACCGGCGACCACGAGCTGGCCAGCGCCGTTCTGGTTGGCGGCGATGAGGTCGAGTCCAGGGAGCGCGTCGAGCAGTTCGGCCTGTTCGCCGCCCATGACCGCGGCCATTCCGGTCGGTTCGAGCGCGCACGCGGCGGCCATCTCCCTGCCGCGCGCCGCGGCGAGTGCGACGGCGTCCTCTTCGCCGATCACCCCGGCGATGGCCGCGGCGGCGAGTTCACCGACCGAGTGTCCCGCGGTGGGTCCGTCGGCGGGCAGTTGACCCGAGTGCTCGTAGCCGAGCAGGGTCGCGGTGACGATCAGCGGCTGCGCGATGGCGGTATCGGTGATCTCCTCGGCCTCCGCGGCCGTGCCGAGCCTGGCGAGATCCAGTCCGCTCGCCGCGGAATACCGTTCGATCCGCGCCGCCACCCCGTCGAGTTCGAGCCACGAGGTGAGCATGCCCGGCGCCTGGGAGCCCTGTCCTGGGGCAAGCAATGCGATCACATACCCACCCAACACCCGGTGGCGCGGTGCACGGGATGCCGACAGTCACCAAGTCCGGCTCCCGACATTGTGGGGATCCTCTAAGAGTGCATCCGGGGACACTCGCCCGTTGCGAGCGGGAGCCGGCGTGGCGGCACCCTGCGGGGCACCCGCGCCCGAGATCGGCAAGGCAGACTCTCGGCAGCAGCGCCGCGCTGGCATGCGGAGGAACCTCGCCGACGGCGCAGTGTGGCAGGACAAGTGTTCCCGGGCATGCTCCGTACCTACGAGAGTGTCCGGGCGTACCGTTCACGCAGTTGTTCGGTGCGCTCGCTGGGCCACGGGCAGCGGATGTCGCCGTGCAGTGCGGCCACCAACAGCTCCAGGTGAGTCTGCCAGGCGGCGAGTGCTGCCGCCCGGTCCTCGGGAGCGGTCTGGGTGAGCACCAGCCGGCAGCCGATCGGTTCCTGATCCCGCAGTTCGAAGCGCACCCGGCCGGTGCCGCAGGTGTATTCGAGCACCCGGCGCGGTTCCGCCTCGGTGACCGGACCGGGGGTGAGGTAACCGTGCGTTGCGGGCAGCGGTGGCTGGTCACCCGGTTCCGGATCGGTTCCCTCGGTGAGGCTCGCCCAGACCTTCTCGTGCCCGTGCATCAGGTCGCGCTCGAACCGGATCCCGGTCGCGGTGCCCGTCCCCTCGGCGAGGCCGAACCGTTCCACATAGCGTTCGATGAGCGGGAGGTCGAAGTCCTCGCGCGGTTGCGGGGCGGATGCGCCGTCGAGCCGGGCGAGCAACGCATCGAGGCATTCGTGCCAGCCCGGTGCGGTGCGGGCGACCGAGGGGAAATCGCAGGTGGTGTCGGTGCCCGGCAGCGTGGTGCTGAACACGAGCACGCAGCCGGAATCGTGCGGGATGAGCTCGATGCGGAAGGTCTCGTGCGCCCAGCGGAACGCGTACACCTTCGGCGGGTCGTATTCGAGGACCTTGCCCTCGCCGAACCGTTCGCCGAGGTCGAAGTGTCCGTCGAAGGCGAACCGCATGGCCGCGCCGGCGCGCAGTTCCGTGCGCACCTGCGCGGGGAACCAGTGCGCCATCTCGGCGGGTTCGGTCACGGCGCGCCAGACCTTCTCGACCGGATGGCGCAGTGTGCGCTCGAAGCGCAGCACATAGGCATCGCCTTGGGAATGCAGGGTTCCGAGGTCCTCGCTCATGGGTTCTCCATCGTGTCCAGGTGGTTTTCCAGGTCGTCCAGCCGGTCGGCCCAGAACCGGCGGTAGGGGGTGAGCCAGGAATCGATCTCGGCGAGCGGTCCGGGGCGCAGCCGGTAGAGGCGGCGCTGGGCCGCGGCGCGGACCTCGACGAGCCCGGCCTCGCGGAGTACCCGCAGGTGCTTGGAGACCGCGGGCTGGGTCAGCTCGAGGTGGTCCACGAGGTCACCGACCTGGCGTTCGCCTTCGCGCAGCAGATCGAGGATCTCCCGGCGGCGAGGCTCGGCCAGCACTTCAAATGTACTTGCCATGTCAGTAATATAACCAACTCGGCATATAGGGTCAACTAGGAATGGCCGAGCCTGCCGACGGTGAGCGCGATCCGCAGCACGTGTGCGTCGCGCGCGTCGAGCGGATTGCGTCCGGTCAGCTCCGTGGTGCGCTTGAGCCGGTAGCGCACGGTGTTCGGGTGCACGTAGAGCTGGCGGGCGCAGCTCTCCAGCACCCCGCCCGCCTCGAGGTAGGTCTGCACGGTCTCGAGCAGTGCCCCGCCGGAGTCCTCGAGCGGGCGCGCGATCTGTTCCACCAGCTGCGCTTGCGCGTCGCCGTCCCCGTCGAGTGCCCGCTCAGGAAGCAGGTCCACGGCGCGCACCGGCCGCGGCGCCGAGGGCCACCCGGCGACCGCGCGCAGTCCGGAGAGCGCCTCCGCCGCGCTGCGGTGCGCTTCCGCGAGCCGGGGCACGGTCGGCCCGGCGATCACCGGTCCCTCGGCGAACACCTCCGCCATCCGGTTCAGGTCCTCGAGTTCGGTCGGCCGCTCGATCGGGCCGCCGAGCACCACGACGAGCCGTTCACCCTGCACCCCGATCAGCACCGGGCGCCCGGTGCGCGCGGCCCGGTTGCGCACCTCGTAGAGCATGGTCGGCTGGTCCTCCGATGGCGAGCCGCCGACGATCACGGTCGCCGGCGCTCCGGGTGCCCAGCCGAGCGCGGCCGCCCTGGACAACAGGGTCTCCTCGGCGTCACCGCGCACGATCCCGTCCACCACGAGCGCTTCGAGCCGGGCGTCCCAGGCACCACGGGACTCGGCGGCCGCGGCGTAGGAGGTGGCGGCGGCGAAAGCGACCTCGCGCCCGTAGCGCAGCACCGCCTCGGTGAGCCGGTCGCGTTCGGCGTCATCCCGTGCGAGGGAGGGAATGTGCTCCTCGTAGACCTCGATCGCCACCCGCACCAGTTCGACCGTCTGGCGCAGGCTCACCCAGCGGGAGAGGTCGCGTGGTGCGCCGCGGAAGGTCAGCACCGTCATGCGCAGCGCGCTGCGCGGATCGTGGAACCACTCGACGAAGCCCGCGGCCCCGGTCTGCACCACCAGCTTGACGCTCGCCCGCTGGTCCGCCGTCATCTTGGTGAACCAGGGGAGGCGGCGTTGCATCTCCTCGACCGCGCTGGTGGCGAATTCCCCGGAAGCGCGTTCGATGGCCCGCAGTGTCGTCGCGGAGAGCCCGCCGCGCGGCTGGTCGGATTTCCGCGCCTCCCGTGCTGCCATGCGCCAAGCCTCGCACGGCTGTGCCGGAGGTTCGCGCGTGCGGTCTGTGGTAGGGCACACAGCATGCGCTGCGTTCGGAGGGACCGGGAATACAGGCGCTGGTGCATGATGTTTGCCGAGGGTGTGTTCCGGGGCTCGGTGAAAATCCGAACCGGCGGTGACGGGGTGACCAACCCGAAGCCCGCGAACCGGTCGGCGAGCAGGTGCCGGCCGGCCGATCCGGTGTGATTCCGGAGCCGACGGTGAAAGTCCGGATGGGAGGAACGCAGGCGACCCCAGGTGGGTGCGGTGTGCGCCCGCTGCCGTCGTGCTGCTTCCCGGGCACCGGGAAGGAGAGCGACGTGTCGGCCATCGCGCAGTACGGTTTCCAGGCCTTCGGGGAACGGGTCTCCTATGCCGAGCTGATCGGGCAGCTCGCCGCGCTCGCCGTGGTGTTCCTCGCCCAGCGGCGGATGATGCTGACCTGGCCGGTGCAGATCCTCGCCTGTGTGCTGCTGTTCTCCGTCTACCTCTCCGCCGATCTCGGCGGGCTCGCGATCCGCCAGGTGATCGTGTTCGTGATCGCCGTGTACGGGCTCATCGCCTGGCTGCGCCGCCGCGATCCGGTGCACGGCGTCGTGGTGCGCGTGGCCACCTGGAAACAGCGCGGGCTGCTCGCCGCGCTGCTCGTACTCGGCACCATCGGCACCGCGCTGCTGCTCGACGCGCTGGATGCCTCCTGGGCACCGTGGCCGGACGCGGCGATCCTCGTCGGAACCGCCGTTGCCTATCTCGCACAGGGACTGCGGATGATCGAGTTCTGGCTGCTGTGGCTGCTCGTGGACGCGATCGGGGTCCCGCTGCAGCTGGCGACCGGGCTGTATTTCTCGGCCATCGTGTACATCGCGTTCGCCGCACTGGTGATCTACGGCTGGCTGACGTGGGTGCGCAGCCGCAGGCAGGTGCTCGCGGCCCGGGAGGCCGTCGCGGTCTGAGGCCGGGTTTTCCACCGCTCGGGTTTTCCACTGAAGGGCCGGATACGGCCCCCGGTGTGGACTAGACTTCGGTGCGTGCGACGAACACCGCGAAAGCGTGGACAGGGTGTCCGGAGGTGGTTCCGGCACGATACGGATCTCGGGGGCTACGTACTCTCGGTGGCACGGCCGTTCGAGGACTCCGCGGAGGCGATCGAGCAGGCCCTCACCGACCCGGCGTGCCGCGCGCGGTGGCTTTCCCCGCCGGCGACCCCGGACTCGATCCCGCTCGGCGATCCGGAACCCCTGTCGATCGAGGACACCCTGTGGGCCTATCGCATGGATTTCGGGTCCGACGAGGTCCGGCTGCGGTTCGCGCACGGGCTGCTGCGGGTGGATCAGGTCTTCGGCGGGCGTGAACCGTGGAATGCCGGGCTCGCCGCGGGCCGGTGCGCGGCCGGGTGGGAAACCTGCTTCGGCAGGCTGCGCACGGTGCTCGCCGGTGGTGCGCCGCGGGCGAGCACGCTCGCGGTCGCCAGGGCCATGGACGCCACCAAGTGGATGGGCCAGGACTCGGGCGCGCCCCGGCTGACCGTCGACGGGGACCTGCTGCGCTTCGATCGCGATCTGCTCGGCCTCGATCCGCAGCGGCTGTGGGCGATGCTGTACGCGGACGGTGCCCCGGCCGAGGTGGCCGTCGCGTGCGGGCTCACCGCGGCCGGGATCACCGAGGCCACCCCGGGCTCGGTGCTCGAGTTCGACGTGCGCCATGGCGTGCCCGCCGGTTCGGTGCGCTGGGAGCTGCACGAGGACCCGCAGTACGGGCGGTGGGTGCGGATGGATCACCTGGTCGACGAGGACGCGGTGAGCGAGCTGTACATGTTCCTCGCCTCCTGGCAGCTGCACATCGAGGCGCTGCTGCGCAGGGCACACGGGTTGTCGCTGGGCACCCTCGACCCGAACGACGAGTACACGATCGAGATGCTCGCCGAGCACCTCGTCGACAAGTATCCCGACGTGTTCGCCGATCCCGGGGACATCGAGGATTTCGACGATTACTGAGCCGGATCCGGCTCAGCGGCGGTGAGCCGCCGAAATCGGGTGTGGTGAATCTCATTCACCCGGCGCTACCATGCGTGCGCATGCGAGGTAGGCACAGGCCGCGAAGCCGGGTGTGCTTCCGGCACGATGAACAGCTCGGCGGATACGCGGTCGGCGTCGAAGGGCGGTTCGCAGGGCACAGCCCGGCCGCGCTCGAACGTGCGATCACCGACGAGCGGATGCGTGCTCGCTGGCTACAGCTCCCGGTCTCCGCCGAACCCGCGGAACCCGTCGAACCGAGCCAGCCGGTGCCCGCCCACGGCGGGGAGTACGCGATGCGTCTCGGCTCCGACGAGGTGCGCATCCGGCTCGATCCAGGCGCCCGCGAACTCGGGCTGCACCACGTCTTCCACGGCGCGGAACCGTGGCGCAACGGGCTGGCCGCCGCCCGGTGCGCCGCGGCCTGGGAGGCCTGTTACGGGAGGCTGGCCACCCTGCTCGACGGCGGCAGCCCGCGCCGTCCCCGGTTGCCGGTGTCCCGCGCGCTCGCCATGACGAGCGGGTTCGCCCAGCACCGCGGCACCCCGCACCTGACCCTGGCCGGGGAGCTGATCCGCTTCGACCGCGATCTGCTCGGCCTGTCCAGGGAGTACGTCTGGTCGGTGCTGCACGACGGCGTCGCCCCGACCGCGAACGCCGCCGGGTTCCCGTTCCGCGCCGGGACGGTCACCGAACTCGTCGAGGGGCGGGTGCTGGAGTTCGAGGCAGCGCACGACCGCGGGCCGGCCGGTTCGGTGCGCTGGGAACTGCACGAGACACCCGGCTACGGGGCCTGGATCCGGCTCGATCACCTGGTCGATGTCCGCTCGCGCCCGGCGGCGTTCGCCTTCATGGCCGCCTGGCATCTGCACCTGCTCGTGCTGATGCGCCGGATGCACGGGCTCGCACCCGGGGCCGGGCCGGTCGAGGGAACGGAGCTGACCGCGCTCACCGAGCGGTACCAGCAGTGGTTTCCCGATCATTTCGCGGAGTTCTGGACTCCGTAGAGGCGGAGGAAGGCGCGCACCCCGTCGGTGACGATCTCCCGGGCCGCGGACTCGGCGAGCGGGAGGGCGCCGTAGTAGGTGCGCTGCAGTACATCGGTGACGGTGAGCAGGTTGAAGTGGTTCGCGGCCTTGTTCGCGTCCTCGAAGGCGAGCAGTCCGCGGTCGGCGATCGCCTGGAGATACGGGGCCAGCCGTTGATGCGCGGTCGCCGGTCCGGCCGCGGTCCAGGCCTCGAGCGTCTGCTCGGGCAACCGGGTGACCTCGGCTTGCAGGGCGCGCACGAGCGCGTAGTGCTCGGGAAACTCGTAGATCGCCCGGACCCGGTCCACGCCGAACGCGATCAGGTCCTCCTGGAGGTCGAGAATCTTGCGCAGATGCCGTTCCATCAGCGTGTTGATGGTCTCGGTGACCTCGTCGGCGCCCTCGATCGTCACCGCGCGGAAGAGCTCTTCCTTGTCGGCGAAGTGGTTGTAGATAGTGCGCTTCGAGACACCGGCCTCGGTGGCGATCGCGTCCACGCTCGCCCGGGTGTAGCCCTCGCGGCCGAACACCACCCGCGCCGCGGCCGCGATCGCGCGCCGCTTCTCCGGCATACCGTGCGAGCCGGTCATACCTCTCCCTTCACGCGCTCTGTGCCCGCTGCAGCGTAGCGGCAGGCCGATCGGCGCGGATCCGCGCGAGCAGTGCGGTGATCAGTTCGGTCAGCAGCCGGACGGTGAACTCGTCGGTGAGCGTGCCGTCCTCGGCGATGCGCTCGTGCGCGCGGAAGACCGTGATCTCGGGTTTGGTGAGTACCTCGGCACCGAGGGAGGCGAGAATCTGGCGCAGCGCCAACTGGGCACGCGCCGTACCGAGGGCGCCGGGGGAAGCGCCGAGGATCGCGACCGGCTTGCCGTGCAGCTCCGCGAGCGGGGTGGTGCTCGCCCAGTCGATCAGGTTCTTCAGCGCGGCCGGGATCGAGGCGTTGTGCTCCGGGGTCGCGATGAGCAGCCCGTCGGCCGCGGCGAACCGGGCCCGCAGCCCGGCGACCGTACGCGGCGGCCGTTCGGTGTCCAGATCGGCGTTGTACATCGGGAGCAGGCCGAGCGAGTCGTCCCATTCGAGGTCGGACCCGGCCGGTACGAGCGCCCCGGCGGCGCGCACCAGGGCGGAGTTGTGCGATCCGGTGCGCAGGCTTCCGGAGATGGCGAGGATGCGTGGTTTCCGCTGCATGCCGATCAATGTAAACCAAGTAGTGCATCACTAAAACTAAGTAGTGTAGTTTAATGGATGCACTATTTGGTGTACCCGGCTTGAGGAGGGCGAATGTCTTCGATGACATCGGTGCGGGCGGCCGAACGGACGGCCACGGTGCCCGCGGTGTTTCTCGTACTGCTCGCCGCGCCGCTCTCGTTCGGCACGACGACCCCGACGCTGCTGCTCGGCGATATCGCGGCCGGGTTCGGGGCGACGGCGGGCGCCACGGCCTGGATCGGGACGGTCTTCGGGATGGCGATCGCGATCGGTACCCCGGTGCTCGCGGGGCTGATCCGGCTGCGCGGCCTGCGTTACGCCCTGCTGCTCAGCACCGCACTCGTGCTCGCCGGAGCGGCGGCCGCGGTATTCGCACCGACGCTGGCGGTGCTGCTGATCGCCCGGATCGCGCAGGGGATCGGGGGTGCGGGGCTGGTCGTGATCGCGATGAACCTGGCCGGATCCCCGCTGCGGATGGGCCTGGTCACCTCGGGGATCAGCATGTGCGGCGCGATCGGCCCGTTGCTCGGTGCCTGGATCGCGCGCCTCGCGGGCTGGCCGCTCGCGCTCGCTCTTCCGGTGCTCGGCCTCGTCGCGGTGCCCGCCGTGCTGCGGGGACTACCGCACCCCGCCCGCCGGTCGGGGCTGCGGTTCGACGGGATCGGCGCGCTGCTGCTCGCGGTCCTCGCGGTCGCGCTGGTCAACCTGACCCGGTTCCCGGTTCCGGCGCTGTCCGGGGCGGTGCTCGCCGGGACGCTGCTCGTGCTCCACATCCACAGGACGCCCGAGGGGTTCGTGCCCCGCGCGGTGGTGGCCCGGCCGCTGTTCGGCCTGCTCAGCGCATTCGGACTGGTACTCGCGAGCTCGTACTTCGCGCTGCTCTACATCGTTCCCGCGCTGCTGGCCCGCGACGACTGGGCGACCGGGGAGATCGGCACCGCGCAGCTGTTCGCCCTGCTCGGGGGAGCCGGGCTGGCCTGGCTGCTCGCCACCTTCGGCGGGCGGCTTCGGATGCGTCTGCTCGCCTGCCTGCTGCTGAGCAGCGGTGCGGCGGCACCGCTGCTCGTCCTGCTCGGCGGCAGCGCGGTGTTCCCGCTCGCGATCGGTCTCGCGGCCTGCGCGGCCTCCTCGGGCCAGGCCACTCTCGGGCTGCGGGCAGCACAGAGCGCGGCCGACCAGTACCGGTCGACCGCGCTCGGCCTGTTCAATCTCTGTTATCAGCTCGGCAGCGCCTTCGGTCCCGCGCTCGCCGCGGCGCTGGTGTTCGCCTAGGCGGCACCGGAGTCGCTGGTCTGCGGACCGGCGGCCTGCACATCCTCGAGCTGGTACTTGCGGGTCGCCTCGATGACTTTCGTCTGCTCGATCTCACCGCGCCGGGCCAGCATCGTGAGCACTCCGGCGACCACCGATTCGGCATCGATGAGGAAGTGCCGCCGCGCCGCGGGCCTCGTGTCGGAGAATCCGAAACCGTCCGCGCCGAGAGTGAGCATGTCGCTCGGCACCCACGGACGGATCAGGTCCGGAACCGCGCGCATCCAGTCGGAGACCGCGACGACCGGCCCGGCCGCCTCGGAGAGCGCCGAGGTCACGTGCGGGGTACCCGCCTCCTGCTCGGGGTGCAGCAGGCTCTGCCGGTCGATCTCCTCCGCGTCCCTGCGCAGCTGCGCCCAGGAGGTGGCCGACCACACGTCCGCGGCGACCCCCCACTGCTCGGCCAGCAGCTGCTGGGCCCGCAGCGCCTCGGGCATGAGTACCCCGGAGACCAGGATCTGCGCGCGCGGGCCGGTGACGCCCTCCGGAGCGAGCTGGTACCGGTACAGGCCCTTGAGCAGCCCGTCCACGTCCAGGTTCTCCGGTTCCGGGGCCTGCACGTACGGCTCGTTGTAGACGGTCAGGTAGTAGTACACGTGCTCGGCATTCTCGCCGTACATCCGGCGCAGCCCGTCCTTGACGATGTGCGCGATCTCGAACGACCACGAGGGGTCGTAGGCGACCACGGCCGGGTTGGTCGCGGCGAGCAGCAGCGAGTGCCCGTCCGCGTGCTGCAGGCCCTCACCGGTCAGCGTGGTGCGCCCGGCGGTCGCGCCCAGCACGAAACCGCGCGCCATCTGATCGGCGGCCGCCCAGAGCCCGTCACCGGAGCGCTGGAACCCGAACATCGAGTAGAAGATGTAGATCGGGATCATCGGCTCGCTGTGGGTGGCGTACGAGGTGCCGACCGCGGTGAACGAGGCGGTGGACCCGGCCTCGTTGATGCCCTCGTGCAGGATCTGTCCGTGCGTGGACTCCTTGTAGGACAGCATCAGGTCCGCGTCCACGGAGGTGTAGGTCTGCCCGTGCGGGTTGTAGATCTGCTGGGTCGGGAACATCGAGTCCATCCCGAAGGTGCGCGCCTCGTCCGGGATGATCGGCACGATCCGCGGGCCGAGCTCCTTGTCCTTGGCCAGATCACGCACCAGCCGCACGAAGGCCATCGTGGTGGCCACTTCCTGCTTGCCCGAGCCCTTGCGGATCACGTCGTAGACCTTGTCGCCGGGCAGCACGAGCGGCTTGGCCTTCTCCGTGCGGTGCGGGACGAAACCGCCGAGCTGGCGGCGGCGTTCCAGCAGGTACTTGATCGCCGGGTCCTCGTTTCCGGGGTGGTAGTACGGCGGAAGATAGGGGTCCCGTTCCAGGTCGGCGTCCGAGATCGGGATGCGCAGCTCGTCCCGGAAGAGCTTGAGGTCGTCCAGGGTCATCTTCTTCATCTGGTGGGTCGCGTTCCGTCCGGCGAAGTGCGGGCCGAGGCCGTACCCCTTGATGGTCTTGGCCAGGATGACCGTCGGCTGCCCGTGGTGCTCGGTCGCGGCCTTGTAGGCGGCATACACCTTGCGGTAGTCGTGCCCGCCGCGCTTGAGGTTCCACACCTCGGCATCGGACATGTCGTTGACCAGTTCCTTGGTGCGCGGATCCCGGCCGAAGAAGTGCTCGCGCACGTAGGCGCCGTCATTGGCCTTGTAGGTCTGGTAGTCCCCGTCCGGGGTGACATTCATCAGATTGACCAGCGCGCCGTCCTTGTCGGCGTGCAGCAGCGAGTCCCACTCCCGGCCCCAGATCACCTTGATGACGTTCCAGCCGGCGCCGTGGAAGAAGCCCTCCAGCTCCTGGATGATCTTGCCGTTCCCACGCACCGGCCCGTCCAAGCGCTGCAAGTTGCAGTTGATCACGAAGGTCAGATTGTCCAGGCCCTCGTTCGCGGCGACGTGCACCAGACCGCGCGACTCCGCCTCGTCCATCTCGCCGTCGCCGAGGAAGGCCCAGACCCGCGAATCGCTGGTGTCCTTGATGCCCCGGTCGTGCAGGTAGCGGTTGAACCGTGCCTGGTAGATCGCGTTCATCGGGCCGAGCCCCATGGACACCGTGGGGAACTCCCAGAAGTCCTGCATCAGCCTCGGGTGCGGGTAGGACGGCAGCCCGCCGCCCGCTCCGGCGTGCGAGTACTCCTGACGGAACCCGTCCAGCTGCTCGGCGGAGAGCCTGCCCTCGAGGAAGGCGCGCGCGTACACGCCAGGGGAGGCGTGTCCCTGCACGTAGACCTGGTCCCCACCGCTGGGGTGGTCCTTACCGCGGAAGAAGTGGTTGAACCCGACCTCGTAGAGGCTCGCCGAGGACGCGTAGGTGGAGATGTGCCCGCCGACGCCCACCCCGGGCCGCTGCGCACGGTGCACGGTCATCGCCGCGTTCCACCGGATCCACGCACGGTAACGGCGCTCGGCCTCCTCGTCACCGGGGAACCACGGCTCCCGCTCGGTGGGGATGGAGTTCACATAATCGGTGGTGGTCAGCGCGGGGATACCGACGCCTTCCGCACGCGCCCGCTCCAGCATCCGCAGCATGAGGTAACGCGCACGCTGTTTGCCCGCGTTCGCCATCATCCCGTCGAAGGAATCCAGCCATTCGCCGGTTTCCTCCGGGTCGATGTCCGGCAGGTACGCCGCGACCCCGTCACGGATGACCCGGACGCGCTCTCCACCCTGTGAAGTCAAGGGATCTCCTTGCCATATCGCTGTTGTGTGACTGTGCGTCATCGTGTGCTCGACGGACGAGCGACCGCCTGCGGCATGCCGGAATGGGGGACGAACCCCCGAACTACGGCGTGTCGTTCCCCGGAAGCGGTTGCGCAGGTGGGTGCTGTCAGTGTTCGCTGTCCTCAATCGGCCGTGAACGGCCGATACCGGACAACCGCGTCCGGCCGGTGGCGCTTCGAGTCTACTCGCGGCGTTAGCACCCAAAACGGCAGCGGGTGTCGGTGAAACGAGACGGATGGAAGTGGAGGAGAACACAGTGGTCGCCGCTGGAGACGCCGGCAAGTCCGGGGTCGCCGAAACGCTCGGTATCGAGCAAGGCATGGTCGTTCAGGAGTTCGGCTGGGACGAGGATGCCGATGAGGTGGTGCGCGAGGCCGTCGAGGAGGTCTCCGGCGCGGAGATGCTCGACGAGGACGCCGATGAGGTCGTAGACGTCGTGCTGTTGTGGTGGCGCGAGGACGACGGCGACCTGGTGGACGCGCTGGTCGACGCGACCACGCCGCTCGCCGAACACGGGTGCATCTGGCTGCTCACTCCCAAGACCGGGAGGGACGGGCACGTCGAACCCGCGGACATCGCGGAGTCGGTCCCGACCGCGGGCCTCGCCCAGACCTCGAACATCAGCATCGGCTCCGACTGGTCGGGTACTCGCCTGGCCCTGCCGAAGGCCGCGAAGGGGAACCGCTGAACCGCGGGCGCGGTCGGTAGGCTGCGAACGTAGGACTCACGGCAGGAAGGAAAGCCTCGACATGGCCATCGAAGTCGGCGCCAAGGCACCGGATTTCACGCTCAACGACTACAACCGGCAGCCGGTCTCGCTCGCCGATTACCGCGATAAGAAGAACGTGCTCGTGGTGTTCTACCCGTTCGCGTTCTCCGGTATCTGCACCGGCGAACTCTGCGGCGTCCGCGACTCCATCGACACCTTCTCCAACGACAAGGTCGAGATCATCGGCGTCTCCGTGGACACCACCTTCAGCCTCAAGGTCTGGTCCGCGCAGGAGGGCTACACCTTCCCGCTGCTCTCGGATTTCTGGCCGCACGGCGAGGTGGCGAAGGCGTTCGGCGTGTTCAACGAAGCCGCCGGCATGGCCAACCGGGGCACCTTCCTCATCGACACCGAGGGAGTCGTGCGCTTCGCCGAGGTCAACGAGCCCGGCGAGGCCCGCGACCAGGAGGCGTGGAAGAAGGCCATCGCCGCACTGTAGGCTTGTCCACCGTTGCCCGCGAGCCCGGACGGACTCGCGGGCATCAGGGCGCGTAGCTCAGCGGGAGAGCACTCGGTTTACACCCGAGCGGTCGTAGGTTCGATCCCTACCGCGCCCACGAGGCGGGTCATGCTGTTCGCGACTCCTGCGGAGTCGCTCCCGGTGCCCGCCGTATCTACCCGAGGGATCGAATCCCCCGGACCCCCTACGGTGCGAGCTTCTGCCGAACCAGCGTGATCTAGCTGGGTGTTGACCAGCGTGGCTTTGGGTGGGTGGGGCGGTCGGGTGGTTGTGGCTCGGCTTGTCTCGGTCACGTTGTCCGCACCCCGTGTCACACTTGGCGAAACGTCGACGAGGGTGAGGGGTCATCGATGCTGGGAAGAAGGGCCGTCGTCGCGACGGTGGGCGTACTCGCGCTGTGTGCCACCGGCTGTTCGGGCGGAACGCCGCAAGCCGGTGCCCCCAGCAGCACGCCCAGCTCGAGTCCCGCCCCGGCCAGCTCCTCGGCGCCACCGAACACCGCGACCCAGGCGAGCCAGGAACAGCGACTGACACCCGCACAACAGGCGGGGCAGCGGGTCATCTATTCGTACCCGGGAAAGACGGTGCCCGCCAGCCTGCTCGCACACGTCAAGGCGGGCGAGGTCGCCGGGGTGATCTTCTTCAAGGAGAACATTCCCAGCCGCGCTCAGCTCACCGCCGCGATCGACAAGCTCAACGCGGCCAACGCGCAGAGCCCGGTGAAGCAGCCGCTGCTGTTGCTCACCGATCAGGAAGGCGGCCAGATCCGCAGGCTGCCGGGCGCCCCCGAATCCTCGGCGAAGGAGGACGGCGCCGCCGCCGACCCGGTCGCCGCGGCCCGGCGCTCCGGCACCGAGGCCGCGCAGAACCTGGCCGGTGCCGGCATGAACGCCAACGCGGCACCGGTACTCGACGTGTACCGCAAACCGGGGGACTTCGCCGACCGCACGGAACGCTCCTACTCCCGCGACCCGCGCGCCGTGGCCGCGGACGCCGGTGCCTTCGCCGATGCCCAGCAAGCGGGCGGGGTCGCCGCGACCGCCAAACACTTCCCCGGACTCGGGTCCGCCACGGCCACGGCCAACACCGATGAGGAGCCTGTGACCCTCGATGTTCCGCTGGAGACGCTGCGCTCGGTCGACGAGGCGCCTTATCCGAGCCTGATCAAGGCCGGGGTGCGGATGGTCATGTCCTCCTGGGCGATCTACCCGGCACTCGACCCGAAACGCCCGGCCGGACTGTCCCCGGCCGTGGTGCGCAAGGAACTGCGCGAACGGCTCGGCTTCGGTGGCGTCACCATCACCGACGCCCTCGAAGCCAAGTCGCTGCGCCAGTTCGGCGACTCGGGCAGCCGTGGACTGCTCGCCGCACAAGCGGGGCAGGACCTGATCCTCGCCTCGGGGCGCAGCGTCTCACAGGGCGAACAGGTGGCCACCGCGCTCAAGAACGGACTCACGAGCGGCGACCTCGACAGCGCCGACAACGCCGCGGCACTCGACCGGATCACCGGCCTGCGGTCCGGTCTCGGTCACTGATCCACCCCGCCACCGAGGTCAGGGCAGCGTCGCCCGGTCGATCTCGGGGGCCGGATCGGAGCGCAGCCGGCTGTACAACAGGCCGTCCCGCCACTGGCCGTCGCGGAACTCGCAGCAGCGGACCGTGCCCTCGAACCGGAATCCGGCCTTGCGCAGCGCATGCTGCTCGGCGCTGTTCTCCGGATGGGTCCCCGCCTGGATCCGCTGCACCGGAGTGTGCCGGAACAGGTATTCGCACAGCATCGTCTGGGCACGCCACCCGATGCCGTTGCCCCGGTGCTCCGGGAACAGGACGATGCCGATCTCCCAGTACTTCGCCAGCTCCGCCAAGCCCGCGGCATAGGAACCGATACGCCAGCTGACGAACCCGGCGGTCCGCCCGTCCGCGTCCACCGCGAGCCGCCCACCGTCGGCACGCAGGAAACCGTGCTCCTCGAACTGGCGGACCGGTTCGCGTGCATCGCGGAAGCCGGACCAGTCGAGTCCGGTCAGATACGGCTCGGTGAGCAGCCGTTGGAACAGCGGAAGATCGGCCTCGGTGCACGGGCGCAGCCCGATTTTCTGGGTACTCACCGCACCAAGCCTAGGCATGCTTGCCGGAAGCCGGTTCCGTTCAGGCCCGGACCGGTGGCGGGCCGATGTACCGCGCGGCCGGGCGGATGATCGCGCGTTCCCGGGACTGCTCGAGAATGTTCGCGCACCAGCCGACGACCCGGCTCACCGCGAAGGTGGGGGTGAACATGGTGCGCGGGATTCCGCAGCGGTCCATCACCACGCCCGCGTAGAACTCGACGTTCGTGTGCACCTCGCGCCCCGGTTTGAGTTCGGCGAGCGCCGCGACCACCTGCGCCTCGACCTCGACCGCGAAGTCCACGGTCTCCCCGCCGAGCTCCTTGGCGATCTCGCGCAGCATCACCGCGCGCGGGTCCTCGGTGCGGTAGACCGGGTGGCCGAAGCCCATGATCCGCCGTCCCGCGCCGACCTGTTCTCGCACCCATTCTCTGATCCGCTCCGGCTTGTCGATCTCAGCGCCGATCTCAGCGCCGATCTCGTCGAGGCTCGCCAGCGCGCGATCCGGTGCGCCCCCATGCCGGGGACCGGAGAAGGTGCTGATCGCCGCGACCACACCGGCGGCCACATCCGCCCCGGCCGAGGCCACGACGCGCGCGGTGAACGTCGAGGCGTTGAACCCATGGTCGATGGTCGCCACGAGATAGGCCTCGATCGCCTCGACGTGCCGCTGCTGTGGTTCGGCGCCGTCGAGCATGTACAGCCAGTTCGCCGCGGTGTCCAGATCCGAGCGCGGTTCGACGGGTTCCCGGCCGTTCCCGAGGCGATGCAGTGCGGCCAGGATCGTCGGGGTCACCGCGCAGATGAGCATCGCGTCGGCCGTGCGCTGCTCCTGGTCGATATCGAGCACCGGCCGTATACCGAGCGCTGGGGCGAGCATGGAAAGCGCCGTGCGCAGACCGGCGAGCGGGTTCACCGCAGCCGCGGCGATCGCCGGGAGCGCATCGCGCACCTGTCCGGGGAGCACCCGCAGTTCGGCGAGCTCGGCGGCGAACCGCTGCTTCTCGGCCTCCTCGGGCAGCCTGCCCGTGAAGAACAGGAACCAGACGTCCTCGAAGCTCGTGCTCCTGGCGAGCTCGATCGCCGGGTACTGCCGGTAGTGATAGAAGCCCTCGGCGCCACGAACATCGCCGAGCTCGGTTTCGGTGACGATGACATTGCGCAACCCGGCCGGTGCCTCGATCGGGCCATCAATTGTGGTCGACATGGATGCCCTCCTTTACGCTCTCAACAATCGATTAGTCGATCGATGTGTGTCAATGTCGATCGAGTCGAGATAAGGTGGGGCGATGACCGAAGAGCGATACCTGACCACGGCCGAGGTCGCACGGCGGCTCGATGTGAAACCCGAGACGGTCTACACCTATGTCAGCCGTGGCCTGCTCACCAATACGAGCACCGGTCGCAAGCGGGGGAGCCTGTTCGCGCTCAGCGAGGTCGACCGGCTCGCGCAGCGGGGAAGGGAGGCGCACGAGCCCTCGGGTGCGGTCGAGCGGATCCGCACCGGGATCACCCTGATCGACAAGGACGAGCTGTACTATCGGGGCCATCGGGTGCGTGATCTCGCCGGAAGCTGGCCGGTCGAGGCGGTGGCGGAACTGCTGTGGGGCGGGGAACTCGGCCAGCGACCGCCGTTCTCCGGCCCGGAGCGGATGCTCGCCGCGGCGAAGGCGGCGAGTGCGGCCCTTCCCGAACAGGCCCGGCTCACCGACCGGATCCGGGTGGCCGTCGCGGCCGCGGGCGCGGTCGATCCGCTGCGGTTCGACCTCGCGCCGCGTGCGGTCACCCGGTCCGCCGGACTGCTGCTCGGCACCCTCGTCGACCTGTTCGCCGACGGAACGGCGCACGGCAGCGTCGGTGAGCGCCTGTGGCCGGGATTGTCCAGTGCACCCGCCCGGCCGGAGCTGCTCGACACCGCGCTCGTGCTGCTCGCCGATCACGGGCTCGCCGTCTCCACCGTCGCCGCGCGGGTCGCCGCGAGCGCGAGGGCGAACGTGTACGCGGTGATCTCGGCGGGTCTCGGCGCGATCGACGGTCCCTACCACGGCGCCGCCAGTGCCCTCGCCTACCGTTTCCTTGCCGAGGCCAAGGAGGATCCGGTCACCGCGATCGCCGACCGGATGCGCTCCGGCCAGCCCATCCCCGGTTTCGGGCACGTGCTGTATCAATGCGTCGATCCGCGTGCCGAGGTGCTGCTCGACCTGCTGCGCGACCAGCCGATCCAGGACACCGTGGACGTACTGCGGATCACCCTCGGCGACCGCGAGGACCTGTTCCCGAACATCGACCTCGCGCTCGCCGCGCTCATGCACGCCTACGACATGCCGCACGACGCCGGGGAAACGCTGTTCGCGCTCGCCCGCGTGGTCGGCTGGGTCGCGCACGCTATCGAGGAATACGCCGAACCCGGGCTGCGCTATCGAGCGCTGGGTATCTACACGGGTGCGGATCCGTGACATACTCCCGGTATGTTCTGTGAATCCTTAGCATAAGCGGCAAATGGCCGTCAAACTTGCAGGTCAGGGAGTTGGGGTATCCCGCTGATAGCTGTGAGTTCCCGGCGTTGACTGCTCTCGTGCTGACTTGGTGCTGACTTCGGAGACATAGAGAAGCCCCCTTGTCGAGTAAGATGAGGGGGCTTCCGTGTACCTCCGTTTGGAGTACGTAACACCCGCGTTCACCACCCGATATAGGGATGCAGCGAAAGGGTGACCAGATGACCTATCCGAACGGCCAGCACCCGGTTCAGCAGCCTCCCGGCTACTACCAGTACCCATACCCGGTGTACGTGAAGCCGATGACGAACGGGGTTGCCACGGCCGCGATGATCCTGAGCCTGTGCGGTCTGGTGTCCTTCGGGACGCTGAGCGTCGTAGGCTTCATCATGGGCCTGGTGGGTCTCCAGAAGTCCAAGGAGCTCGGAGGCATCGGCCGTAGCGAAGCGTTGACGGCTATCTGGGTGGGCGTAGGTGTGGTGTTCGCCGGGGCACTGCTGTTCTACCTGATCTTCTATGGAGCTCTAGCGGCGTCCGTGGCGAACGCCTAGCAAACGAGAAAGCCCCCGCTTCGGTGGGGGCTTTCTGTCGTTCTAGGGGTTAGGCTAGGTCGTCAAACTCGCCCGCCTTGACGCCTGCGACGAATGCGGCCATCTCTTCGCGTGTGAACCGCTTGGGGGCTGCGTCGAGGTCGGCACTGTGGTTGATGAGCACGTTGTCACCGTCGGGCTTCACCGCAACGCAGTTGCCTCCCTGGTTGCCGCTGCGAGCGGACTTGCTCCACCCGTGGCCCAGCTTGATACGCATGGTGGGTTACTCCTGCCGGAAGTCATCACGTAGTTGTTGAAGCAGTCTAACGGTCTCGGGAGGTCCGAGCGCTGATGCCTGTATGCGCTCGAATGCCAGACGGTACGTGTCCACGTGTCGGGAACCGTCGAGGTAGTCGGCCGAGGTCAGCCCTTCGATGTAGACGGTGGACATGTCCAGGTCGCGCAGCTCCAGCAGCACGAAGTTCACTCCGATCGCCGCGTGCGCGCCCGCGCTGTACGGGAGCACCTGAACGAGTACGTTCGGCCGCTCGGCAAGGTCGAGCAGCCTGGATAGCTGTTCGGACATGATGGCGGGGCTGCCGATGACACGGCGCAGCACAGCCTCGGAGAGCACTGCATAGAGAACGGGCGGGCTGTCGCGCTCCATGGTCTTTTGCCGTCGAATCCGGTCATCAACCATGGTGTCGATCGTGGCCTGGTCGGTGAACCAGCTTTCGAACACGGCCCGCGTGTACTCGGGTGTCTGCATCAGGCCGGGGACAAGCTCGGCCTCGTAGGTCCTGATGTGGTTCGCATGGGCTTCCCACTCCACGTAGGTACGCGCCCAGTCGGGAGTACGGCCATAGCTCGCCGTCTTGCGAGCTTCCGCACCCATGGTGCGTAGGCGCTCGGTCGCCTGCGCGTCGAGCTGGAACAGCCGGGCCAGTACGTCCACTTCGGCAGGCGCTAATCGTCCTTGGCCGTTCTCAATTCGGCTCACCTTGGATGCGGATTCCCACTGCAACGCGTCCATGACCTGTTCCACCGTGGTCCCGGTTTGACCTCGGAGTCGTTGTAGCTCCAGCCCGAGAACTACGCGCGGGACGGTGCGGGCCGCTGATCCTGCCATGCGGCGCATTCAACCACAGTCGGCAAACCATCTTTCACTCATTCAGGCCATATGTGCATACCTGCATTGCAGGTATGGTTCTCAGTTATCACGTTGTGGATAGGTGGGTTAGAAGATGCAACAGGAATGCCTGGTCCGGGAGGTAGCCCGTGAAGTCCATCGGGTGCGTACCGAGTACCCGAACACATGGCACAGCTACGCGTTCAAGCGCATCGAGGCATGGGAAGTTGCCGCGCAGCGGGACACCGACCCGCAAATGCGCGAAATACACCTTGAGCGAGCGAGTGCGTGGCGTAAGGCGGTTGGGCAAGTAGCGGTCAGGGCGTAGTCATGGACGCGGAGGGGCAGGGTTGGTTCGAATGGCGCACGGTCGACACGCACGCGGAAGCGATATTCGGCGCGCGGGGCGAGAACGAAGGCAAAAAGACGGCACACCGGATGGCCGCGAACGCGCGGGCGCGCTCTCGGGTCTCGGTAGGACAGGGAAAACGCCGTTTAGAACTACGCGCCCAGCGCTGGCAGGAGTACGCGGACGGGAAGGTAACTCCCTTTTCGGAGACTGGTACTCCGAACGTACCCGGCGAGCAGTGAACACAGCCTGCCTCAAGAATGGACTGCGCCCGCCGTTCATGCGTGTGCACCAGTACTTGACGGTGCGCTTGTAGCCGCAGTGGGGCAGGGCTTGAGTCGCAGCGCCGTGCTCGCCTTGCCTCGCTGTCACACCGAGATTGGAGCAGAACTGATCGATTAGACCTGCACGGCGGGGTGGGGTGCGCGCTCCGACCCCCGACTCATCCTGCCCTGCCGTGCTTCCTGAATATGGGGTTAGGCCAACCGGAGGAACGGTTGGCCATTTGTGCTGCCTTTCTTGACGTCCTGCTCGCTTCGGGTTAGTTTCCGTACTCGGAGCGCAGTCGCGCGCGCGCGGGGGCGCGCGCAGTTAAGAGGGGGCAAGATTGGTGGCGTCTGCTGGCGGTAGATCGGACGAAGTCGTCTACGTGGCATCTCGCCGTCCGACCTCCCCCGATGACGAGGTTGTCTTAGAGCTGCGCCGCATCGATCAAGGCCGGTTGGCCGTGATGGCTTATTCGTCGCTTGACGCGCTTGTTGAGTGTTGCGGGGGTCAGCAACCGTGGGTCGCGACCACTCCTGCCGAGCTTGACGACTGGGTGCGCCGTTCCGAAGCGGACGGGTTCTTGTGGGACGCAGAGATCCCGGAGGAACATCAGCACGGCCCGTTCGGTGATGATGTGATCAGCAGGAAGGACGACGAGGATGCCTGATACAGATGCTTCGGCCTCGGCCCTGCAGAGTGTCGCGGGTCGTCTCAAAGGTGCTAGTTCGACAGCGCAAGGGCTACCGACCCCGCCGCCCGCGCCGAATCTTGGCCCGGTTACCGGTTCGGTGGCCGCTGTGCTGAGCGCCTACACGAACGCGTACGCGTCGATAGTCGACGGCTTGGAGAAGGCGGCGAACAAGGTCCGGACTAGTCATGAGTCGTACATCACCGTGGAACAGGTGAACTATCACGACCTGGCGAGTCAGGACGAGGGCAAGTGATGGGGGTTCGTTGTGCCGCTTGATATTCGCTTCGAGGAAGACATTCAGGGTTTGCGGGATGCTGCCGATTATATTCGGCAGATGTCCAAGTTTGCCCATGGAGCGGGAACCGATGCCATCGCGGCGAACGTGGAATCCGAAAGCGGATGGGGCGGGCAGTCAGGGACTGCGTTTCGGGAGTACATCAACGCCTTCGGTGGCGATACCGACAAGGTCAGCGAAGGGTCCGGCAAACTCGCCCAAGGGTTCGATCAGGCGGCGGACGGCTACAACCACGTCAAGATGCGTTTCGAGCAGGCCCGTGAAGTCGCAGCGGCAGCGGGCCTGCGGACAACAGATACGCAGATCTTCGAGCCAGGCCCCGCACCCGCTGCACCGGGGCCGATGCCCCAGAATCCGACACCCGAGCAGACACAGGCCAATCAGCAGGCAACCCAAGCGCAAGCGGCTCATCAGGCTCAGCTTAAGGCGTTCCAGGAAGCGCAGCAGACTGTTAAACAAGCTTCTCAGGCTAAGCAGGAAACGCAAGGCTTTCTGCTTGATTTGATCGGCGGGAATGAGGTTGCTTCCGGGCTCAAGATCATCGGCACCTCAGCGAGTCTGGGTGGTCTCGCGCTATCCGCGTCGAAGCCGTACCGGGACGCTGCCCTTAAGCTTTGGCGGAATGTCGAGGATTGGCGCAGCATTCTCTCGAACCCGAAGGCAACACCCGAGATGAGACTGCGTGCGGCTGTGTCCAAGGACAAGGCCCTTACCGAAGCCATGTCTAGTGACGCGAAAGCAGGCGCCACCGTTCTACAACGTGCCATGAATAAGCTTCCTCCATGGGCTAGGGTTGCCCTTAACGGGGTGGAAGAGGCAGGTGTGGAGGTCGGAGAAAACACTGGTGCAATCGGTAGGGTCGCAATTCCGGTCGCGAAGCGGATACCTGTCCTAGGTACGCTCGTCGCCGCTGCGGGGGTCGGTTACGACATCTACCACGGCGCGAATCCAACGAAGTCGATCGTCTCCGGTGCGGGCGGCTTGGCGGCCGGGGTTGGTGTCGGTGAGCTCGTAGGCGGTCCTATCGGGCTCGCCGTTGGCGCCGTGGCCGGTGCCGGGGTAAGTTACGCGGTTGATCATCATGAGGCTCTTGAGCAACCGGCCGCCGATGTGGCTTTCGGTGTCACTCGGGGAATTAACAAAGTCTTCTGACTATGCATCCGACACTACCGCCTAAACCGGACCCCAGAACCGGCCTTCCGCGCCCCCCGGATGCCCCTGTGGAAGGACAGAGCAATAAAGGTGCAGCGCCCGAGCGCGGTAAACACAAGGCGAATCATCTACCCCCTCCCGCCGGAATGGGGCGGACCCTTGAAGGATACCGGGTAGCGACAAGCGCGGCCTTCGGGTCTAGCTGCGTCTTTGCTGGTGTAATTATCGTATTCCTGGTGATACTTTCTTGGTCGGAAAGTGGCGACCCGCTCGATTGGACCGGTGCCTGGTATCTCTGGGTCATCATCGGAATAGGGTTTGCGTATCCGTTGCTGATGATGCGTGGAAAGACGGTCACCTGCGGTGTGGACTGGCTGATGTACAATCGTAAGTCCTGGGTCAACACGTACGAGCTGAACGAAGTCAAAGTCACGAAGTATGCGGGCGGTTACCACATAACGTTGAAAGACACGAGCGGTCGGGGGATTATGCTCAACCTTCGGACTGTTCAAGAACTGCCGTATTTGTGGGATTATGTGTATCTCGGAATTATGCATTCCGTGGTTTACGGTGGCGCGAGGACTAACAACGAGGCTGTTAGACGACTCAAGCTCCCAAGGCCGGTAACATAGCCGACCGTGTGAGACTCGCGCGGCGGGGCGGAACGCATCCATCCCCCAGTCCGCCCCGTCGTGCTACCCCAACCGGAGTAGTGGTCACCACCGTTCAGCCGTACCCCGCCAGTCGGCGGGGTTTCTTTATGTCCTCGTGACCTCGCGGGGCTAACGCACTCTGGCCGTATAGCGATACGGCGATGGAAGAGAGGAGACAAGAGTGTCTGAGACACCCGAGAGCGGGAACAACGCGGAACCACCGAGACCGGCGAAGAAGCGCCGAAAGTGGCCGTGGATCGTTGGTGCGATAGTTGTCATTGCGGCCATTGGTGGGGGTATCGGTGGTGCTGCTGGGGGCGGTAGTGCTGACGCGGACGACACGAGCGGTAAGCCGACTACGGCGCAGGATCAGCCGCGGCCCGCGCAGACCGAGAAGGACGAGAAGCCACAGGTTACGTACAAGATCACCACTTCGGACGGGACCGCTGCGGACGTTACGTGGATGAACGGCGGTAGCCAGTCGCAGGACAACGGTGCGAAAACGCCGTGGTCTAAGACGGTTCCGGTTGAGTCGTTCGATATGTACAGCTTGACCGCGCAGAACAAGGGAAGCGGCAAGATCGCGTGCTCGGTGGAGAAGGACGGCAAGGTGCTTAAGCAGGCCGAGTCATCCGGACAGTACGCCATGGTGTCGTGCGTGGCGAGCGGATAGAAACCCTGTAGACGCAAGGAAACCCCCTTACCCGATTTGGGTAAGGGGGTTTGTTGTGTTCACTGCTTGGTGTCGTGCACCCCGAGACCGGGCGGTGGAGTCGGTTCGGCCGGTTTCGGCTTCTCGCTTTCCTTGTCGGCCGGTTCGTCCGTGAACGACTCGTACTGTCCCTCGGTGATGATGTGCTCGCGCTTGAGCCATCCGGCCGCGAGCGTCAGCGCGCCGAGGATGGCGGCGCCGACGACGGGTTCCCAGCCGTCCAGTTCGACGCCGAGCTTCCGACCGGCGTACAGGACCAGGAATCCGGCGACGGCCGATGCGAGCGACGCAGCGGTAACCTTCGGGTTCGTCTTAGCCTTAGCGCTCATTCGTTCAGCTCCCATCCACGCGGCGCGGTTCATCCCCGATGAGCGCCTTGCTTTTCCTGTCCAGTTCCCGGAACGTGTACGGCAACATCCAGTCCAAGATCTTCTTGCCGTCGTGCACGTCCTTTAGCAGTGCGTCAACCTCACCGCCGTTGCCGTACGCGGTGAGCACTCCGCCCGAGTACAGGCCATAGGTGATCAGTTCGGGGTTGTCGTCGTTCAACCCCTGGCATGCCACATACATGTCGTCATCCCCGTTGACTGGTTTCGGTTCCTCGGCGACGGTTCGCGTGTTGAGCGGAACCGCGCCCTTGTTCATGTCCACCCCGGATGCGGAGACACCGGGCACGCGCCCGGTGCTCGACCACTGCCACACGTGGTGTTCTACCGTCGGGTCGGCCCCGTAGCGGGCGACCCACACGACGGTTTCAGGCACGGCCGCGACGACCGGGCCGCGCACCACGGACAGCATGCTGTTGTTGCCGTAAAGGGCCGGTCGGTGCCCGCGCGCCCGAACCTGCCGGACGAACCGCACAGCGAACTGTGCAGCCGTAGGGCCAGGTGTGAACGGGTCTTCCAGGTCCAGCGCCGGAGCGAGATCGGTAGCGCCGAGCTGTTCTATCCGATCGCACAGGAGGTTTGCCTGTCGGATCGGGTCGCCGGGCTGCGCGTAGTGGTAGCCACCAACCCGAATGGTGGCGGCCTTGGCCTTCGCGCCGTAGCCCTTGTCTCGGCGTTTCCGCGTGCCGTCGCTGACCTTGATCCAGCAGAACTCTACGCCTGCTGATCGTACCGCGTGCCAGTTCGTGACCCGCTGATAGCGGGTGTACACGTCGATTCCGCGTGCCACGGTCAGCCCCCGATTTTCTGTACTACGAACGTTGCGAGTGGGCCGACCACGAGGGAGACCACGGCGGCGATACCGGCCGCCTTGCCGCGCCACATCTCCAGGGTTCGGATTCGGTGCTCGTGGTCCTTGACCTGTTCGGGCATAGCCTCGAATCTGGTGGCCAACTGTTGTAGTCGGTCATCGACACGGCACAACGTTTCGTACATCTCTCGTGTGGAGATAACGACGTTTCCATTTTCTTCGCTCAATGCATGCCGCCTAACCGGCCTCGGAGTAGTTCCCCTTGAACTCGTCGGCGGTGACGACACACGATGCCGTCAGGCTCGCCCCACTGTCCGGCACGATCAGCCACGAACCCTTTTCGACAGTGACCGCGAACGAATCCTGTAGCACTACGAGGTCATCGCCACTCTTGACCGCGGTTACGTCCGGCAGGTTGTCGGTGAACTCGGACTCCTTCGCCCCGTCCCACTGAATCGCCTTGTACTGCGGGGGATTTTCGGTAACTTTCTTCATCTATCCGCCTAACTATCGAACACAGTCACGGTCATGCCCGCGTGCGGGAAGTTCACGCTTACAGTTCCTTCACCGGAATCCCGAGCGCCGAACAGTTCAAGCGTGTGGTCGCCTCTTACGACAGGTACTTCCCAGAACTGCGAAGCGGTCGCCCGGAACGAGCTACCGGGCGAACCAAATATGATCTGTTTCCCCTGGTCTTGCCCATTAACCCTCAACACGAAATAGAATACTGAACCAGCCTTAGCGTTCCCCATGTCTAACGCCCCGGTGACAAGCGCTCGTGCTTTGTGGCCGGACGTGGAAACCTTGACCTTAGTGCCTTTGATCGCTTCTAGCTTGTGGTTGTCCGAGCCTGCCGGAATCCTCTGCACCGTCGTAGCGTCCGAGGTCGGGACCGAAAACATACTGACGGTTGCGCCGCTATCGGCATCCTCAAGTATGGACATGCGGTCGTCTAGGTCGTTGATCTCGTCTTGGTGCTCGTTCAGCAGGTCTGAGTGTTCACTGACCTTCGGTTCGACCACGATAAGACGATTGTCGTTGTCGAGAATGTTTTTCCGCAGTGGTTCTAGATCGTCGTCGTGGACGGTCATGCCGTCCACGAACTTGTGCATATCAACCTGAGACAACTTCTACAACCTCGTTGATTGACCGAAAATCGACCGTGAACTATCGCCAAGAATCCATTCGTACTGCTGCTGAAGGAACTTCACCGTCAGCTTGTCCACGTACCCCTTGTCGGTGGACCATTCCGCGTCGATACCCGAAATCGCCACTTCCAGGGTCGAACCCGACTGCGAATCTTCCAGGGTGATCGCGTCTCCGAGCTCAAGCCGGGGATCGTGCGGGATCTCTATGGAGTCCGTGACCGGGGTCGGTTCCTTGAGCGCGTCGAGCAGATACCCGGCGATGTAGTCCGCGCTCGCGCGGGACTGGAGCCAGTCGCCGCCCTCCATCTTGAGCGTGCGAGCCCGGTACTTGTCGATCGAACCCCGGTCTTGTTTGCGCCCGTCGTAGGCGCGGGCCGACGCGTCGAACCACGTGAGTCCCATGAGCGACAAGGCCGGTTGCGGCGGGGTGTCGTCCGGTTTGCTCGCGCCTTCCCCGTCGTGTTCCTGTTTCGGGAACGCGAACACGTTCGCGCTCGGTGCCTCGTTCACGACATAGAACCGCATCGTGCGTTGGTTCGCGTCCTGCCCGACGATCATGTTCACATTGGTTTGCCGCTCGGTGAAACTATCGACGTCCACATTGCAGAACGCGCCCCACGTTTCCGGCAACTGCGTTTCGCCGTGCGACAAGAAAACCGAGCCGTGCCCGGCACGGGTCATGTACACCGCGTCGTCACCGAGCGGTTCATCCGTCCACTGCTTGGTGTCTCCGGTCGGGGTGTAGTAGCGGAACGGGTCATCTGATTTGAACGCCACACGCCAATCTGAGAGTTTCGCCCGCACCTGGTAGGTGATGTCGTTCCGCACACTGTCCACATCAGTGGTGATCGGGATATTGTCGAACACGTCCCCGGTGATCGTGCGAACCGACTTCGGTCGGGTGTTGTGCGTCTTGCCGTACAGCTCGTTCAGATCCGCCCTGTTGCGGAACCGCAGCACACCCTCGGTGGTGGTGTAGATGATGCCGTACTCGGCATTACACACGCCCTTGATCACGTCCCAACCGGGGGTGTTCACCGTCTCCGGCAGGTGCGTGCACATCAGCAGGCTTTCGGACAGGTCCGGGAACGGGGTGTCCCCGTCCGGTTCCTTCGGCAACACGCAGTCCTCGGCCTTGCCTTCTTGGCCCCACACGCTGACGTGTTGCATCGGGGCCGCGAGGATCACCCGCGCGTGCCCCGGTTCAATGTAGTCCACCCGGTTCGCGTACTGCGGCACCGACCCCATAGAAGCGTTACCAGTAAAGGAATCGTCCACGTAGGCGTGCACGGTGGTGTTGCCGGTGAACTCGACCATTCCGGCCACGTAATGCCATTCGCCATCGCGGGGAAGTTCGAACGGCACCCGCACGTTTTTTCCGGTCACTTCGTCGGTGAACACGACGTGCATGTCCTCGGCCGCGTTCGGGGAACCGGTCACGAACAGGGTTACGGCGTAGTTCTCGTTCACCAGGTCGGTACGGTCGGAGTCCTTGAGGCCCCAGCCGGTACCGACACCGGTTTCCTCCCCAATGTCGTCATCACCGCAGCGGATCCAGAATGAGATCCCGTGTGTGAAGTCCGAGCCGTTGATACTCGGCATGTACGGCACACCATCGGTGTCAGCCTCCAGCAGTAGTGGGGTGCGCGGCTTGTTCGCCGCGAGACCGTACTTCCCGTCCGTCCATTTGTCCTCGATGTCGTCCCACGCGTTACCGGTGTCCTGCCCGTCTCCCCGGAAGTAGAACTGCATGCCGCCGTTGGCGGGCATGCGCCCGACGTTGTACAGATACCCACCCGCAAGGCTCCAGTACGCGTAGGTGCGCCGGGTGCCCTCGGTCCACACGGGCGGGCCGATCGTAAACCCGCACTGCCGCATGGTCTCGCCGATCACCCACGAGCCCGAGACCATGCAGGCGTGCCAGTTGTAGGCGTCCCGATCACGCGCCATCAGCGCCGCCCGGGGCAACGTCACCACCGCTTGCAGCCATTGCGGCACGTCCCACAGTTCGATCTCTACGGTGTTGTCAGCGGGGTCAATGTCGATGGTGCGAATCAGTCCGGTGAACTCGCGGCACTCCCGATCCCCGTCCCCGGTCGGGACGATTGAGTCCACGATCACGGGCACGTCGAGCACGCGATACCCGTACAAGGGGCTGTCGCCCCGGTACGGGTTGAGTGTTTGCGCGACGGTGAGCCGGTCGCCCTCCCGCTGCCCGCCGAGCTTGAGCTTTCCGGTACCAATGGAAGCGCCCTGCACGATCTGCGCCGAATCCGGCAGAGACGTATCGAGGGAACGGCTCGTCGTGAAGCTCGTGACGTACTCGGACACGTCCGAGTATGGGCCGTCGAAATCGTCGTCTTTCCAGCCGATCCGCACCCGCAGCCGGTCGTAGCGGACATGGGACTCGATCGCGTCGGCCAGCGGTTTGTCATCAGCGAAACGCACTTACACCTCTTGGATAGTCATGGAAGCGGTCACCAGCGGATAGCGGGGTGTCTTGGACTTCAGTTCGGACACGTAGACCTCCGGCGAACCGGTGCCGGGCACCCAGTCGGCGCCCTCGTGTTTCGTGAGCTGCCATCCGGTCGTGTACGCGTCGTCGGCGTCGCCCTGGACGGTCAGCCGCACCACGGCGTACGCGGCCTTCTCCGGCACGTCCAGCGCCACAGACACGCGCTCCCACTCGTCGCCGCCTGCCGCGTCTCCCTCGGCGTCGGTGACCTGTTGGTCGTCCGCGTCGAGCAGAACGAGCGACGGGGCGGCCTTGCCCTTCACGTACGCGGAGAACTTCAGCCGCTCACCCGGCACGACCGGGTTCGGCACAGTGCCCTCTACGGTGGTTCCGTCCTGCGGCTTGTGCAGGCGGATCGACCGGCCGAGTGGTAGATCCTCGGGCACCTCACCCGAGGTTTCGAGCTGTCCCGCCGATACCTTCGCTGTGGGAGCACTGGAGCGTTCCGCGCTCCCGGTGGACAGCCACCGGTCTAGCCGGTTCCACCGCAACGGGTCCACCAGGTACAGGCGCTCAGCGTGCAGGTTCATGTAGCACGCTTCCAGGTAGGCGAGCTGGTCCGGCAGCAACAGGGGAAAGTCGATCTCCCACGAGCGGCGGAACGCGAGCACGAACCGGGTTTTGCGCCCGGTCATGGCCGTGTGCTCGCCACCTACGGTTTCCTGATCCTCGGACCAATCCACATCGGGTGATGGCAAGGCGCGTAGCGCGCCGAGCGGCCCGAGATACAGCCACGGAATATCAGTCATTGAGTCCTCACAGCGTCGGGGCCATGCGCCGGTTACCGTCACGGGCCAGACGCGCCACCCCGCGCGAATCCATCTCGACACGCCAACCGGACAGGGCACGCTCGATCCGGTCGGTCAGGCTCGCGTCTACGTCCTCGGTGCGGCTGGCCAAATCGACGCGCACACGGTCCATGCGTCCCGCGAGCTTGCCCGCGTTGCGGCTGGTTTCCTGCGTCCGTTCACGCACGATCGTTCCCCCGTTGCTGCGTAGCTTGTGGTTCGGCACGACGTAGCCGGACACCTTCGGGACGAACAGTTCCGGTCCCTTCTCGCCGACCAGGTGCATACGGCCACCCTGTGCGCGCCCACCCTTTTCAAGCTTCGGGATTTGCGGAATCGCCGGGACACCAACAATTCCGGTCACCTTATTGATACCGGTCGTGATGCCGTTGATGACCGAGATGACCGCGTTCACCGCACCCTTAAGGAACCCGATGATGCCGTTCCAGATACCGACGAAAAAGTCCTTGATGCCCTGCCACACCTTGTGCCAGTCTCCGGAAATCAAGCCGGTCACAATCTCGATGATGCCCTTGATGGCCTGGAGTGCTCCGGACACCACGGACTTGATCGCCGTCCAGGCACCACCGATCACACCGCCGATCGCGGACATGACGCCCTTGATGACACCGAAGATTGCGCCGAACACCGTCTTCACAATGCCGTAGACCATTTTCAAAACGGCTTGTGTGGCCTTGCCGATGCTGGAATTCCAGAACGCGGACCAGAACTGTGCGAACTGGTTCGCGATTGCCTTAAGCTGGTTCCACAGGTTCACGAAGAACGGCACCACGCTTGCTTGAAACCAGTCAATGACCGGCTGCACAATCGCCTTGATACCGTTCCACAGGCCGATCCAGAAGTTACGGAAACCTTCGGACTGGTTCCACAAGGTGATGAACGCGCCGACCAGCAAACCGATCAGGGTCACGATACGAATGATCGGGTTCGCACTCATCACGACATTCAGAGCGCGGAACGCCGCTGTGAACGGTGTCAGCACCGACTGGAGGCCGCGCGCGGCGACACCCGCCGCGACCAGACCACCGGCCACGATGCCGATGATCCGAAATACCTCTTGCCCTGCCGGTGACAGGTTGCGGAACTGCTCGGCAATCCAGTTCAGCGCGGGCGCGACCACTTCGTTGATAGTCGTCCCGAGTAGGCCGAACGCCCCGACGATGCCTTCTCCGAATCCCTGGCGCAGCTCGGACAGCGCCGGGGCCGCCGCCGACCACAGGTTCTTGAACGCCTGTATCGCCGGTTGCAGAAACGTCTTGATCGCACCGATAGCGGCCGGAACCTTCGCCAAGCCCGCCGCGATCATGTCGCCAAGGCCAGTGACCGAGGGGCCGAACTTGTCGAGCAGCGGAAGAATCATGTCCGAGAACGCGCGGACTACGTTGTCCTTAGCCAGCTTGGTGCGATTCTCGAAAGAACCCATCACCTTGCCGTAGCCCGCGATCAGACCGCCGAACGTGTCTCCCGATCCCTTTTGGATCGCGTCGAGCATGTCCTCCATGCTGACCTTGCCATCCGAAACGGCGGCGTGCATTTCTTCCGGGGTTTTCTTCATCGCCGTAGCCAGAGACTCCCATGCAGGAACACCCGCAGCGGAAATCCGGTTCACGTTGTCCGCAGTGGCCTTGCCCTGGTTCTGCATGTCCAGCAGCGCCGAAGTGACCTGTCCCATGGCCTCCGACCCGTGCCCGGAAGCGACAACGGCCTTGTTCAGGTTCTTGATGACACCCTCGGCCTTGTCAGATCCGCGCGGCCCGCATGGTCATCGGGCACAACATCAACGCGTTTGATCTGGTCGCAGTGTTCGGCACCGACTCGAACGAACCGCTACAGCTCGCCCACGAGGGCCGGGTGTACGACACGTTCACACACGCTGGACTCGTGCACCCGGCACCAAGCCGGTACAGCAACCGGTTTGGACGGCCCCGCACGGTCGAGAAGCCCGACGACCTACTGGTGTGGTTCGGCCTGGACGAGCAGGCGTACCAACTCGGTGTCTCGGGCAAGACCGACGACCTCAGTACGCTGGCTGACGAGTTCGGCGGGTACGGCCGAATCCCGGTAGATGACCCCCGCTATGTGGCCTACCTACGAGGGGACGTGGAAGCGTCCGAACAGGTAGCCCGCGCACTGCTCAAACTCGGCGAGCTCGACTCGTACGCGCTCCGCGAGCAAAAGATCGCCGCACGCGCCGCGATCATCTCCGCGAACGGTGTACGCCTCGATGAGGCCCGAGCACGGGCGCGCCGTCACGAGCTCAAGGAACGCCGCGAACAGGTCATGGACCGACTCGTACGTGACTACAACTTCCCGACTATGGGCAAGTCACCGTGGGCCAACAATGAGGGCAAGCGTGTCACGTTCGAAATACTGGCCGAGCACGGCATCACGCCCGAGAACCGCCCGGACTGGCCGGTCACCAAGACCGGCAACCCGTCGCTAGGTGGGGATGCTCTGGTGGAGCTCACCGAGGGCACGCCGATCGAGGACGTAGGCCAGGCACTGGCCGAGCTCAAGGGACAGCGCACGCTATCGCAACTCGCCTTGGACTCGGTACACACGGACGGGTTCGTGCATCCGAGCATCAGCATGCTTCAGCGCTCCGGACGGTGGTCCACCACCAAACCGGGCCTGACCGTGTGGACCTCGCGGGGTGACGGCGCGGTCGAAAAGGCGTACTTCGTTCCCGACACGGACGACGAGGTGCTTCTAGAGATCGACCTGTCCAACGCGGACGCACGGATAGTCGCTGCGCTGTCCGGGGACCGGAAGTACGCCGAGCGGTTCGAACCGGGCGCGGACGGGCACACGATCAACGCTATCGCCGCGTGGGGCGAGGCAGTCGTCAACACCAACCCGAGCTACTACCGGGATCGTTGTAAACCGCTCGGGCACGGATGGTCGTACCGAGGTCAGCCCAAGGCCCTTGCCAAGGCGGCCGGGGTGCCCTTGGCAGAGGCAACCACGTTCAAGACCAGCATGGACGAGGAATTCAACCGGGTTGTCGCGTGGCAGAACGCCTGCACCGCCGAGGCACGGCGCAATGGTTACGTCATGTCCGAATGGGGCCGCAAGATGTGGGTAGAGCGTGGCCGCGAGTACACCCAAGCACCCGCGCTCAAAGGCCAGAACGGCACACGCGAAATCGTCTGCGACATTCTGCTCGACCTACCCGTCTGGGCGCTGCGCCGGTTGAAGTTGCAGGTGCACGACGCTCTCGTGTTCTCGGTGCCACGCGCCACGTTCGAACAGTGGCGCGACTACCTCACCGAGCTAATGACTCGCTCATTCAAACCAGCTCGGGGCGGACAGCGCATCGAATTCCCGGTTGATGCCGGTCCACCGGGCCGGAACTGGCAGGAAGCATCGCACTAGGAGAGACCGATTTTCTACGAAGACTATTTAGAGCGAGAAGGGTTCTTCGATTCGGCGCGCGAGACAGCGTGCCTCTTCTCGCGAACCGAACCGGAAGACTTTATTGAAGACGAGGTGTTCGACTGTGAATAAGGCAGCACAGGTGCTCTACGGAATCGGCGGGGCAATGGTAGTTCTCAGCCTTGCGGCGCTTGCAGCACTGCTGCTTGCCCTCTGTCTCGCTGGGCTAACCGGATCGTCCGTATACGGTTGGATCCCCCCGACGTTCTTTATCACAACTCCCGCCGCTCTTATCGGCATCGGCCTTCTTTGGCTCGGTGCCTGGCTGGAATTTAGGAAGTGAAATGACGCACTGGCATGCCGAGTTCGTCCGGGACGCGTACAAGGATTCCGTTCTCGACGTGATCACACTGTCCGAAGATTCCTTACTCGTCCGGTTCGATGACGACACGGCGGTACGCATCGACTTCAGTATGGCTGGAAAGTGGAGTGAACTAGTGGGAGACAACGCGTGAGCGGCAGCGCGAGCGACGGGCGAGGAACCGTATTTCTCGCCCACGCCTGGTGCCCCGTCGACTACAAGCCCCTGATGGTCGGCCCGTGGCACTGGTGGAACGTCTACCAGTCCGAGGAATCCGCAACCATGCAAGCCGTGCGGACAGCCAAGGGCTGGAAGCAGTACGGCCGTTGGGAAGTACGCCGAATCGAAGGACCCGACTATGACCCAGCTTGACGAACTACTCAACACGCGAGTACTCGCCGAGGAAATCGAAAATAAGTTCGTCCGCGCGCAGTACCACCCGATCTTGCCGTACGTGATTTACAGCTATACCGAGAAGGCACAGGCTAATGCGGCGTGGACCGAAGTCACCCGGCAGTGCCGGGGACTCGTGGCCGACTTCGAGGGGCGAGTCATCGCCCGTCCGTTCCCGAAGTTCTTTAACTACGGCGAACAGAAGCGGCTACAGCACTGGACCTCCGACGAACCGGTGACCGTCACCGACAAGGTAGACGGATCGCTCGGCATCGTCTACACCGACAGGGACGGATTGCCGCAGGTAGCTACGCGCGGATCGTTCACCAGCGAACAGGCGGCACACGCAACACACACGCTGCGAGCCAAATACCCCGATTGGCGTCCGCCCACGGGGTTCACGGTTCTTGTGGAGATCGTGTACCCCGAAAACCGCATCGTGGTGGACTACGGCGCTACCGATGATCTCGTGTTGCTCGGATGCGTCGATATCCACAACGGCTGCACGCACGGCCCTGGTTGGCTCACAGACTGGCCGGGACCGCGCGCCGAGGTGTTCCCTTACCGGTCGCTTCCCGGCGCGCTTGCAGCCAAGGACAGGCCCGGCCGTGAGGGCATGGTGGTCCACTTCCTCGTCTCCGACGACCGCGTGAAGATCAAGCAAGACAATTACGTTGCACTGCACCGGATCGTGACCGGTTTGAACGAGCAAGTCGTGTGGGAACACCTCACCGAGCACGGCAATGTGGACGAGCTCGTGAAGGGGCTGCCGGAAGAGTTCGAACCATGGGTACGCGATGTTGCCGACCGGCTCGCTACTGAATTCGAACAGATGGAAACCGTAGCGGCACAGCGGTTCCGGGCCGAACGCAAGCGGTTCGCGTTCGAAATCAAGGACGAACCCGACTGGTTGAAAGCCTGCCTGTTCAAACAACTCGACGCCAAAGACTACGCCGAACTGATTTGGAAACAGCTTAAGCCGAAGGCGGACACCCCGCCGCACAAGCAGAAAGAGAACGCGTGACACAGCAACTCGTCATCACTCGCGGTCTACCAGGAAGCGGCAAGACCACCCTTGCCCGAACCACGCTCCACGAGTACACGCGGGTCAACCGTGACGATCTCCGCACCATGCTGTACGGCCACTGGACCGGTGAACACGCGGACGAAGAACTAGTGACCTCGGTGCAGCATCACGCCGTAGCGTCCGCGCTCCGTGACGGGCGAAACGTGATCGTGGACGACACGAACCTACGGCAGCGCTACGTACGGCGGTTCGCCGAAATGGCGAAGCGACACGGTGCTGAGTTCCACGTCATCGACTTAACTTCCATGTCGGTAGACACGTGCATCGAACGGGACGCGAGGCGGGAAAACCCAGTCGGTGAACAGGTCATCCGCGACATGCACCGCAAGTTCATCGCAGGCAAACCGCACCCGCTACCGGTACCCGAGATCCCGGACACCGCGACCGGGGAACCGTACACACCGACGTTCGGCAGACCGCAAGCCGTCATTGTCGATGTTGACGGAACCGTAGCGCTCTCCGCGCACCGCGACCCGTACGACGCTGCTCGCGCCCACCTGGACACCCCGAACCACGTCGTGATCACCGTGGTGCGCCGCATGGAAAACGCAGGCTACCGCCTCGTGTTCTGCTCGGGCCGAGACGAGCAGTACCGTTCGATCACCGAGCAGTGGCTACACCGCTACGTCTCGGACGATTTCGAACTGTACATGCGCCCGCACGGCGACAAGCGCCGCGATGACACAGTGAAGCTCGAACTGTTCGACACCCACATTCGGCACTTCTACAACGTGGCTGGCGTGTTCGATGACCGGCAACGTGTCGTGGACGCGTGGCGGTCGATTGGGCTGACCGTGTTCCAGGTAGCGGAAGGTGACTTTTAGGAATCATGAAACGACGAGCGGTAAACGCTGACGAGGAAGACGCTCGCTAATGATGTACAGAGGTCCTTCAGCGGTGTTGAGGTTACGGTGAATCTATTGACAGTGGAACAGGTTGCTGCCTTCCTTTGTGTGGCGGACAAAACTGTTTATCAGAACTGGCGGACATGGGGACTCAAAGGTGTTAGAATCGGAGGCGGATCGAATGGTCCGATCCGGTTCCGTCCGAAGGACGTTGAACGTCTCGCATCCTCATGGGAAGAGTGATTCATGGCACCGCCATTTCAGAAGTGTAAGAAAGACAAGCGTAGTCCGCTGTATCCGTGCGAGAAGAAGCGATGCGGGCATTCGTGGACCGTGCGTTATCGAGCTCCAGGAGGGAGAACTGGGAGCCAACTTGAAAAATCGTTCGACCGTTGGAAAGACGCAAGCGACTTCAACATTAAGGTCGAGAACGACAAGCGAGAAGGTGTATATTCCGACCCGAAACTAGGGAAAGTTTCTTTTATTCCGTACGCTAAGGAATGCATCGATTCCCCGGCGCGTGGCGAGGGAACCAAATCTTACCAAATCGGGTTTCTGTACAATTGGGTGAAGCCTGTTTGCGGGAATCGAACGGTAGCCAGTGTCGAGAAAGGCGATCTACAACAGATAGCCAATAATATGGTTAAGGAGGGATTAGCGGCGTCCACTATCGGAACGCATTACAAGTCGCTCCGCTCGATCTTCAACAAGGCGGTAAGTGAAGGGCGGAGACGAACGAACCCGTGCGATGGCGTTGAGCTTCCCTGGGGTGCGTCCATGGCGGTGGACGAGGACGCGATACCCAACAGCTCGCAAGTCTCGCAGCTCGCATCCTTGATGCGTGAAGACAACAAGCTGGCCGTGTGGCTGATGGCTGGTCTCGGTCTCCGCGTGAGCGAAGCTCTGGGATTCTCGATCGAGAGCGTCCGGGGCAGCATCGTCAGGTTGCGACACCAGCTCTACCGGTACGCCTCGCGTGAGGACTACGGAAAGTACCTCGTCAAGCTCAAGCACCGGAAGGAGGGGGAGTACCGGGACATACCACTTCCGAACCGGGTGGCTAACCAGATCGATCAGCACGTGGACAAGTTCGGGTCGATCGAGGTTGAAGGGCAACACCTGTTGTTCTCTGGCGCGGCTAGCTCGGCTGCGCCGGTTCTCACCCTTGCGGGTATGACTGAGCGGTGGAAATCGCGGGTTCGAGCGGTGGGTATGGACTTCACACCGCATGATCTGCGTCACTACTATGCGTCGCAGCAGTTGGCCGGTGGTGCGAATATCCACGAGGTGTCGCGGTGGCTTGGACACAAGTCCATCCAGGTGACGGTAGACGTGTACGGCCACCTGACAGAGGATGCAGGCGAGCGCGGCCGAGCGATCATGGATGCTGTATTGCCCGTGACGTGCTGACTTGGTGCTGACTTCTGAGACCATTTCCGCCCTCGTTGCAGGTAGCGGCGGTGACCACTACTTTCTCCCGGTATGTCAGTGCTGATATACGGGGCGACCGGGCACACGGGGCAACTCGTCGCGCGGCGGGCGGTGCGGGACGGGCTGCGGCCGATACTCGCCGGGCGCAGTGCGCCGAAGGTGGTGGAACTGGCCGGTGAGCTGGGCCTGGACTACCGGGTGGCCGATCTCGCGGACCCGAAGGGACTGCGCGCGGCGCTGGAGGATGTCGAGGTGGTCGTGCACTGCGCGGGCCCGTTCTCGGCGACCTGGCGCCCGATGGTCGACGCCTGTCTGGAGACCCGGACGCACTACATCGACATCACCGGTGAGATCGACGTGTTCGAAGCGATCTATGCTCGCTCGGCCGAGGCGGAGGCCGCCGGTGTGGTGTTGTTGCCCGGTGGCGGTTTCGATGTGGTGCCCACGGACTGCCTTGCGGCGATGGTGCACGAGGCGATGCCGGACGCCGTGGAGCTGGACATCGCGTTCGCAGCCCAGATGAGCATCGGGCCGGGAACGGTGAAGACGGCGGTGGAGGGCGCGGGTACCGGTGGGCGTGCCCGGGTGGACGGGGTGGTCCGTTCGGTGCCGATGGCGCACAAGCAGATCACCGCGCTGTTCCCGGCCGGCCCGAAGACGGTGTCCGCGATCCCGTGGGGTGATGTGGCCAGCGCGTACCGGACCACGGGGATCCCGAACATCAGGACTTACACGATCGTGCCCGGTGCGCGGCTGCTGTCGACCGGGCAGCGTTATTTCGCGCCCGTATTGCGCAGCGCCCCGGTGCAGAAGGCGGGCAAGGCGCTGATCGACCGGTTCTTCCGGCCGGAGACCGAGGTGACCGGCGGGCGCAGCCAGGCGTGGGCCTGCGCGCGGGATGCCGAGGGGACGAGCGTGTCCGCGAGCCTGACCGGTCCCGGTCCGCTGCCGCTCACGGCGGACGCGGTGCTGCGCATCGCGGGCCGCCTCGCCGCCGGTGAGGTCCGGCCCGGTTCGCACACTCCGGCGACCGCGTTCGGCCCGGGGCTCGTCGCGGAACTCGACGAGGTGCGGGTGGAGCGCCCCTGAGTGGTCGACCGCGGGGCGATCCGGTGGCGGGCCGGTCCCACCACCGGATCGGTGAGTCACCGGGCGAGCAGAGCACTCGCTTCCTGGCGCGCGGTGCCCGCCGTGGCGAGGTGCGTGAGGTTCTCCGGCAGTTCCTCACCACGGTGGCGCACGGTCTGCGCGTAGAGTCGGCCGGCCCGGTACGAGGAGCGCACCAGCGGCCCGGCCATGACCCCGGCGTAGCCCATTTCCTCGGCCGCGCGGGAGTGCTCGATGAACTCCTCGGGCTTGACCCAGCGGTCGACCGGGTGGTGGCGCACGCTCGGCCGCAGGTACTGGGTGATGGTGAGGATCTCGCAGCCCGCCTCGTAGAGGTCACGCATCGCGGGTTCGACCTCCTCGGGGGTCTCGCCCATCCCGAGGATCAAGTTCGACTTGGTGACCAGGCCTGCGTCCCGTGCCTCGCTGATCACCTTCAGCGAGCGGTCGTAGCGGAAGGCGGGACGCATGCGCTTGAACACCCGGGGCACGGTCTCGAGATTGTGCGCGAGCACCTCCGGCCGGGAAGCGAACACCTCGGCGAGCTGGTCCGGCTCGGCGTTGAAGTCCGGGATCAGCAGTTCCACACCGGTGCCCGGGTTGAGCTGGTGGATCTGGCGCACCGTCTCGGCGTAGAGCCAGGCACCGCCGTCCGGGAGATCGTCGCGGGCCACACCGGTGACCGTGGAGTAGCGCAGCCCCATCGCCTGGACCGACTCGGCGACACGTCGCGGTTCGTCGGTGTCCAGCTCGGCCGGCTTACCGGTGTCGATCTGGCAGAAATCGCAACGGCGGGTGCACTGCTCACCGCCGATGAGGAAGGTGGCCTCGCGGTCCTCCCAGCACTCGTAGATGTTCGGGCAGCCGGCCTCCTCGCACACGGTGTGCAGACCTTCGCGCTTCACGAGTCCTTTGAGCTCCGAATACTCCGGACCCATCCGCGCCTTGGTCTTGATCCAGGACGGCTTCTTCTCGATCGGCGTCTCGCTGTTGCGGACCTCGAGCCGCAGCAGTTTCCGCCCTTCCGGCGCAACAGTCACAGGCGCCAGCCTACCTGTGTTTCACGAGTGCGCTTGGGGGCTCTCGTCCGTCGCGAGCGGGACTGTGTCCCTGCGGGACACCCGCGCCTGAGGCAGTGGACGAGATGGCGTGGCGGACGACGACAGCGCAGCGGCGCTGCGGCGGGAAGAGGACAACGCCACCGTGCCAGACGGCACTGAAGGCCGTTCCGGCGCCCCGCGGGCCCCGCGTAGCAGGACAGGGAACCCTCAAGCGTGCTCTCAGACCGGGTCGGGGGAGACGCCGGTGAGCTCGGCGGTGAGATTCCACAATCGCTCGCGGGTGCGCTCCTGGCCCTTGGCGCGCCGGACCGAGACCTTCTTCGGGTGCCCGAGCAGCTCCATGAAACGCCCCGGTCCGATGTAGTCGCCGCCGCCGGCCTCGGGAGCGGTGGCCGCGTAGAGTTCCGGGAGAACCCCGATCCTGGCCGGCTGGGCGCTGATCCCGTTGACGAATTTGGCGCCCTGTTCGAGCAGGCCGCTTCCCCGGGACCGGGCCATGTTCGCCTGCAGCTCGGTGGCGCTGTAGCCCGGGTGCGCGGCGAGGCTGGCCACCGGTTCGTCCGCGGCGCGCAGCCGCTTGTCCAGTTCGAGCGCGAACAGCAGGTTGGCCATCTTCGCCTGGCAGTAGGAGAACGAGGGCAGATAGCGGCGGCCGGTGAAGTTCGGGTCCTTGATGTCCACCCAGCCGAACTGCGCCATGAAGCTGGAGAGGGTGACCACGCGGGCACCCGTTCCGTTGCGCAGCGCCGGCATCAGCAGCCAGGTCAGCGCGGCGTGCCCGAGGTGGTTGGTGCCGAACTGCAGCTCGAAGCCGTCCGCGGTGTGCCGCTTCGGGGTCATCATCACGCCGGCGTTGTTGATCAGCACGTCCAGCCGGTCACCGGTGCGCTCGCGGATCTCCTTGGCCGCGGCCGCGACGGAGGACAGGTCGGCGAGGTCGAGCCGGACGAGTTCCGCGTCCGGCGAGTCGACCTGGGCGAGTGCTTGCTCGCCGCGTTCGGGGGAGCGGCAGGCCAGCAGCACCCGCGCGCCCGCCTTCCCCAGTGCCTTCGCCGCGTGCAGGCCGAGCCCGGAGTTGGCCCCGGTGACCACGATCGTGCGCCCCTGCTGGTCGGGGATGTCCGCTTCGGTCCAGTTCGCCATGTCCATCACCTACCTTCAAGTAGGTATCAGACTACCGGTATCCGAGTGACCGGCAACTCGCGACTGACCAGTGTGTTCAGGCGCTGACCGCGTCGGCGAGCTTGCGCAGCAGTGCGGTGCCCCGTCGCGGTGAGTTTCCTGCCTTGTCGTTCCCGGCGCGCACCAGGGCGAGGAAGGTGCCCCCGAGATGGGTGGCCTCCTCCTCGCTGTCACCCGCGCTGGTGAGTCCGGCGAGGTGCGCGAGCTTGCGGCGTTCGTTCGCGATACGCCCGCTGATCGCCGGGTGGTGTTCGTTGGCGTCGAGAACCGCGCGCAGCACGGGTTCGCGTTTGGTGGCGGCGAGCCACGCGTCCCGGACCACGTCGAAGCGGTCGATGCGCGGGTCGTCGTCGGCCTCGGCGATCGCCACGTCGATCTGGCCGGTCAGGGTCTGCTGCCACTTGTACTGCAGCGTGGTCAGCAGCTCCTCCCTCGTGCCGAAGACCTCGCGCACGGCGGGCAGCTCGTCATAGGGGAGGGCGCCATTGCCCCGTCGCGCAGCGGTGGCGAGCACGGTGTTCACCGCGTCGCGCCGCCGGTAGAAGTCGTCCCAGCTCATCGCTGTGTCCCTCCTCTCGGTGATCTGGTTCATACCGCAGGTTTGTGGCGTACCATCGGTATGTAACCCTTACTGAGAAGATACCAGCGGTACGTTGCCGAATCGTGTCGTAGAGTCTGTGACTGTGGTGACAATGCGTTCGCGGCGGCTCGAATATTCCGAGTCCACCAGAAAAGCGCTGGTGGACAGCGCCATCGAGCTGATAACCAAACGTGGCTACGCGGGTACCTCACTCGATGAGATCGCCAAGCGCGCGCGGGTGACCAAGGGCGCGCTCTACCACCACTTCAGCGGCAAGCAGGCGCTGTTCGAGGCCGCGTTCGACGCGGTGGAGCGCGACGTCATGGCGCGGGTGGCGAAGATCCTCGAGGACGCGGGGGACCGCTGGGAGGTGGCGATGAGCGGGGTGCGCGCGTATCTGCGCACCTGCCTGGAACCCACCTATCAGCGGATCGTGCTCAACGAGGGGCCGGTCGTGATGGGCTGGGAGCGCTGGCGCGAGGCGGAGGACCAGTTCAGCTTCGGGTTGTTCCGCAACAGCGTCGAGTCGCTGATCAACGCCGGGATCGTGGCCTCGGTGGCGCCGGTGGAGGCCACCGCGCGGCTGCTGTTCGGCGCGGTCTCGGCCGGTGCGCAGTACATCGTCGGCGCCGCGGACCAGAAACAGACCTACAACGAGGTGGCCACCGCGATCGAGCGGCTGTTCGGGATGCTGCGCACCGCGGCGGCGGTGGAACGCGGCGAGGAACCCGAGCAACCGAAGAGATAGCGTTGCCTCGTGGAATTGCGAGTGTTCACCGAACCCCAGCAAGGCGCGAGCTACAGCGATCTGCTGCGCATCGCCCGATGCGCCGAGGACGCGGGCTACGGCGCGTTCTTCCGCTCGGATCACTACCAGCACATGGGCGGTGCGGATCCGCGGCCCGGTCCGAGCGACGCGTGGATCACCCTCGCCGGTCTGGCGCGGGAGACCACGAGCATTCGGCTCGGCACCCTGGTCACCGCGGCGAGCTTCCGGTACCCGGGCCCGCTGGCGATCAGCGTGGCGAACGTGGACCAGATGTCCGGCGGCCGGGTCGAGTTCGGCCTCGGGACCGGGTGGTACGAGACCGAGCACACCAGCTACGGCCTGCCCTTCCCGCCGCTCGGTGAGCGTTTCGACCGGTACGCCGAGCAGCTGGAGATCATCACCGGACTGTGGGCGGCCGAGGGGAACTACTCCTTCCAGGGCGAGCACTATACGATCACCGATTCGCCCGCCCTGCCCAAACCCGCGCAGTCGCCGCGGCCGCCGGTGATCATCGGCGGTGGCGGGCGCAAGCGCACCCCGGCGCTGGCCGCGCGCTTCGCCGATGAGTTCAACATGCCGTTCTCCCCGCTCGCGGACGCGAAGGCGCAGTACGCCCGGGTCGCGCAGGCGTGCTCGGACGCCGGTCGTGCACCCGCCGAACTGGCCTACTCCGCCGCGCTCGTGGCCTGTGTCGGCAAGGACGAGGCCGAGGTGACCAGGCGCGCGGGCGCGATCGGCCGGGAGATCAGCGATCTGCGGGAGAACGGCGTCGCGGGCACCGTGGACGAGGCCGTGCAGACCCTCGGTGCCTGGGCGGAGGCCGGGGCGCAGCGGGTCTACCTGCAGATGCTCGACCACACCGACCTCGACCACGTGGAACTGATCGCCGCCGAGGTCGCTCGCCAGCTCTAGGGGCTCGCCAGATCCTCGAGGTGTTCGGCGAGCCGGGCGCGCAGCCGGTCCAGGCAGCGGCGCCGGGTGGGCCCGATGCTGCCCTCGGCGAGCGCGAGCGCGCCGCCGATCTCGGCGTAACCGATGTGGGACAGGTCGAGGGTGAGCAGGCGGCGGCACCGCTGTGGCAGCGTGGCGAAGGCGGTGCGGACGAGGTGCGCCCGGTCCGCGCGGACGGCGAGCTGTTCGGGACCGGGGCGCTCGTCCGCGAGCGGCAGCTCGGCGAGATCGGCGCACAGTTCGGTGCGATGCTGGCGGGTGAGTCGTACGCACAGCCGGTGCGCGGTGGTGCGGATCCACCCGGGGAGGGCCTCCGGGGTGCGGATGGTGCGGTGTTCGGCGAGCAGGGCCAGCCACACCGACTGGATGAGGTCGTCCAGATCGGCTCGCCGGATCCGGTGCTTGACCGCCGCGCCGACGATGATCCGCTCATAGCGGCCGACCAGTTCGCGGGCCGCCGCGTTGTCCGCGAGCGCGAGCCGGTCCAGCAGTTCACGTTCCGACCAGTGCTGCATGTGTCCACACCCTCCGTGTCCGGAATTCGGTCACGGATCGGACGGGACGGGACCGGAGCGCGGTTCCCCGCTGTGCTCAGATGCGCCACATCGGGTGATCAGGTGGACAGTTCGAGTCGCAGTCCCGGTGCTTCGGCCCCGGCACGGACGATGTCCCGCTCGGTCACCTCGAGCGTGCCGTCGAGCGCGTCCAGTACGGCGTCCCTGGCCAGCGGGAGCACTTCCTCGACGGGGACGGTCCTGCCGAGTTCACGGGACAGTGAGGTGGTTCCCGCATCGGTGATGCCGCACGGGATGATCGTGTCGAAACCGCCGAGCGGGTTGTCACAGTTGATCGAGAAGCCATGCAGGGTCACTCCGCGCGCGACCCGGACTCCGATGGCGGCGATCTTGCGTTCCGGGAGCCCGTTCTCCGCGGGCAGCCACACACCGGTGCGCCCGTCCACCCTTCCGGTGCCGGGCAGCTCGAGCCGGTCGCACACCGCGATGATGGCCTGCTCCACCCGGCGCACGTATTCGAGCACGTCGATGGGGTCGGCGAGCCCGATGATCGGGTACCCGACGAGCTGGCCCGGTTCGTGATAGGTGATCTTGCCGCCGCGGTCCACATCGATGACCGGGGTCCCGTCGGCCGGCTTCTCCGCTTCGCGGGTGCGCTTCCCCGCGGTGTAGACGGGCGGATGCTGCAACAGCAGCAGGGTGTCCTCGCCGGTGCCGTCGGCGCGCGCCCCGGCCAGTTCACGCTGGGTCTGCCAGGTCGGCAGGTACTCGACCAGACCCAGTTCGCGAACGGTGACCGGGGTGCGCGCGCTACGACAGGTTGAGCTCATGCCTGCGAGATTACTCCCGCCGGTGGACTAGAGCCCGAGCTCGGCGGTGAAGTTGGCCTCTTCGAGACGCTTCTTCACCGTGGTGAGGAAGCGGCCCGCGTCCGCACCGTCCACGAGCCGGTGATCGTAGGTCAGCGGCAGGTAGCACATCGACCGCACGGCGATGGCGTCCGTGCCGTCCGGGCCGGTGACCACGACGGGCCGCTTCACGATCGCCCCGGTGCCGAGCATGCCCGCCTGCGGGGGCACCAGGATCGGGGTGTCGAACAGCGCGCCCTGGCTGCCGATGTTCGTGATGGTGAACGTGCCACCGGCGAGCTCATCTGGCTTGAGGCCGTTGCTGCGTGCCCGGGACGCGATGTCCGAGATCGTCCGTGCGAGGCCACCGAGGGAGAGATCGCCCGCGTTGTGGATCACCGGCGAGATCAGGCCCTGGTCGGTGTCCACCGCGATGCCGAGGTGCTCGGCGCCGTGGTAGGTGATCTCCTTGGTGTCCTCGTTGTACGAGGCGTTCACGTTCGGGTGCGACTTGAGCGCCTCGACGACCGCCTTCGCGATGAACGGGAGGAAGGTCAGGTTGACGCCCTCGCGTTCGGCGAACGAGGCCTTGGCCGAGGCCCGCAGCTTCGCGATCCCGGTCATGTCGACCTCGAATGTCTGCGTCAGCTGCGCGGTGGTCTGCAGCGATTCCTTGGTTTTCTGCGCGGTGATCTGCCGGATGCGGTTGGCCTTCTTCGTGGTCCCGCGCAGCGCGGCGAGTTCCGGCCGGACCTCCTTGCCCGCGCTCGCCGGAGCGGCCGCGGCGGGAGCGGCCGCGGGTGCACTGGCCGCGGGCTGGCTCTTCGCCTCGATGGCCGCCTGCACATCCTGTTTGCGGATGCGCCCGCCGACCCCACTGCCGGTGATCGTGGCCAGCTCGATGCCGTTCTCGTTGGCGAGCTTGCGCACCAGCGGGGTGACGTACGGGCTTTCGCCGCTCGAAGGCTGCTCGGGCTGCGCGTGCCGGGGTGCCGCCGGAGCAGCCGGTGCAGCAGGCGCCGGGGCCGCCGCCGCGGGTTCCGGCGTCGGCACCGGTTCCGGTTCGGGCGCGGGTTCCGGTTCCGGTTCGGGCGTCGGCGAGGGGGCCGCTGCCGCGGGCGTACCGCTGCCGATCACCGCGAGCTGGCCGCCGACCTCGACGGTGTCGTCCTCGTTCGCACTGATCTCCAGCAGTGTCCCGGCGGCTGGGGAGGGGATCTCGGTGTCGACCTTGTCGGTGGAGACCTCCAGCAACGGCTCGTCCACCTCGACGGAGTCACCGATCTGCTTGAGCCAGCGGGTGATGGTGCCTTCGGTGACCGACTCACCGAGCGCGGGCATCGGCACCGGGGTGCCCGCTCCCGCGGACGGTGCGGGTGCCGCAGATTCTGCCGCGGGAGCAGATTCCGCCGCGGGAGCAGATTCCGCCGCCGGAGCGGATTCCGTCGCGGCGGCCGGTTCCGGGGCCGGTTCGGGCTCGGCCTGCGCGGCGGGTGCCGCGGGTGCCCCACCGGAACCGTCGTCGATCAGCGCGAGTTCGCCGCCGACGTCGATGGTGTCGTCCTCGTTCGCGATGATCCGCGAGAGCGTCCCCGCCGCGGGCGAGGGGATCTCGGTGTCGACCTTGTCGGTGGAGACCTCGAGCAGTGGCTCGTCGACCTCGACCGTGTCGCCCTCCTGCTTCAACCAGCGGGTGACGGTGCCCTCGGTGACGGACTCACCGAGAGCGGGCATCTGGACGGAGAATGCCATGGCGTGCTGACTCCTGACTCCTCGGAACTTCCTGTGACTCCCCGGGCGAGGTGTTCCTCAGCCGTGGACGTGTAGTGGCTTGCCCGCGAGCGCGAGGTGTGCCTCGCCGAGCGCCTCGGTCTGCGTCGGGTGCGCGTGCACCAGCGGTGCGACGTCCTCGGGGAACGCCTCCCAGTTCACGATCAGCTGGGCCTCGCCGACCAGTTCGCCGACCCGCTCGCCGACCATGTGCACGCCGACGATCGGCCCGTCCGGTGCCTTGATCAGCTTGACCGCGCCCTTGGTCTTGAGGATCTGGCTCTTGCCGTTACCCGCGAGGTCGTAGGTGAAGGTGCTCACCTCGGCACCGTAGCGTTCCTTGGCCTCGGCCTCGGTGAGCCCGACGGAGGCGACCTCGGGCTTGCAGTAGGTGACCCGCGGGATGCCGGACTCCTCGATCGGGCGCGGGTTCAGCCCGGCGATCTCCTCGGCGACGAAGATGCCCTGCGCGAAGCCGCGGTGCGCGAGCTGCAGCCCGGGCACGATGTCCCCGACCGCGTACACGTTGGCGAGGTTGGTGCGCAGCCGGTCGTCGGTGCGCACGAAGCCGCGTTCCATGGTCAGGCCGGCCTCTTCGTAGCCCATGCCCGCGGTGTTGGGGCCCCGGCCGACGGCGACGAGCAGCAGGTCGGCGGTGAGGGTCTCGCCGTTCTCCAGGGTCACCGAGACGCTGTTGGCGTCCTGGGAGGCCCCGGTGAACTTCACGCCGGTCTTCGCGGTGATCTTGCGGCGGCGGAAGGCGCGCTCGAGCTGCTTGGAGGAGTGCTCGTCCTCGTTCGGCACCAGCCGCGGCAGTGCTTCGACGATGGTGACCTCGGAACCGAAGGAGCTCCACACGCTGGCGAACTCGACGCCGATGACCCCGCCGCCGAGCACGATCGCCTTCTCCGGGACGTAGTCCAGGTTGAGCGCCTGCTCGCTGGCGATGATCCGGCCGCCGAGCTCGAGGCCGGGCAGCGTCTTGGAGTAGGAGCCGGAGGCGAGCACCACGTTCTTGCCGGTGATGCGCTGGCCGTTGACCTCGACCGAGTTCGGCCCGACGAACCGGCCCTCGCCCTCGACGACGTTGACCTTGTTCGCCTTCGCCAGCCCCTGCAGGCCCTTGAACAGGCCGGAGACGATGCCGTCCTTGTAGGAGTTGACCCCGCTCATGTCGATGCCCTCGAAGGAGGACTTGACACCGAACTGGTCGCCCTCGCGGGCGGCGTCGGCTACCTCGGCGGCGTGCAGCAGGGCTTTGGTCGGGATGCAGCCGCGGTGCAGGCAGGTGCCCCCGAACTTGTCCTTCTCCACGAGGGTCACGGAAAGGCCCAGCTCGGCAGCGCGGAACGCGCACGCGTAGCCGCCGGAGCCGCCACCAAGGATCACGAGGTCGGCGTCGGTCACAATCGCTCCTAGATCAGGCGAGATTCTGTTCTAACCAGCGTCGCGGGTACCGAACGGCCGCCCGCGGCCATACGCCATCTTTCCACCAAGGCGTGCATTCTTGTGATGCGGGGACGGACGGCAACGAGGTGGAGGTTCGCCTATGGGGATCCGTACCAGGCTCCGGCACGGTAAACGCGCGGGCAGCAAGCGGGGAGAAACTCGCGAGAACACGGCCTACCTGCGGGAATGGGCCGGTGCCCGGCGTGGTGTCGAGGGTTATGTCGAACCGAGGACCACGGTCACCGAGACGACCGTGATGCTCGTCGCGCATGATGGAGAGTGGACGCGCCGCCGGGTTTCCGGGCCGCGCGCGGCGCATTCACTCGGTGACTCGCTCGGTATCCCGGTCTACGATGCCGGAGTGGTCGGCTACCCGCAGCGCATGCGCGCCTACAACCGGCGCAGGAAAGAGGACGGTCAGGGTTCCCCGCGCCCGCGCTGATTGCGGAACGCCAGATACAGCAGGCGCACCCCGATGAGCGCGCTGATCATCAGCAGGTTGTACCCGATCAGGTCCTTGAGCGTGATCCCCGGGACGATCGGCGGCCCGCCACCCGAGGACAGCAGCAGCGCGGCCATGATCCCGGCCGTCGCGCCGAGCACGGCCAGCAGCACCTCGTGCAGCGCGCCGAACAGCACCCTGCGGTCCCGCGGATCGGCGAGCAGCCGCACGTTCACCGAGAGCCTGCCTTCCTCGAGCGATCCGGTGATCCGGTCCAGCCTGCGCGGCAGTTTGCGCAGCACCGGGAGCGTGGTCACCAGTTCCCGCATGGCCAGCTCGCGCACCGATTCCGGATGCACCGCCGCGCGCACCTGTTCTCCCGCGTACGTCCGGGCACCGGCGAGGATGTCGAAGCCCGGGCACAGCGTGGTCAGGGTGCCCTCGAGCGTGGCGAGCGCGCGGAAGACCGCCGCGATCTCCGGGGGAACCGCGAGCCCGTGCGCGCCGATCAGGGAGAACAGCTCGGCGAACAGGGCGGAGTTCGGGCGTGCGTCCCCGCCGAGGTGCTTGGCGGAGATCCGGCCGAGTTCGCGTTCGAGCGCGGCACCATCGATCCGCTCCGGACGGTCGAGGATGTCGAGCAGGGCGTCGCGCATCGCGGCCGCGTCGCCGGAGTCCACGCCGAGCAGGAAGGCGCGCAGTCCTTCGCGCAGGGCCCCGTCGATGCGCCCGACCGAACCGAAATCGAGCAGGGCCAGCCTGCCGTCCTCGAGGACGAGCACATTGCCCGGATGCGGATCGGCGTGGAACACCCCGTGCCGCATGACCTGCCCGAGCATGGTGGTGAGCAGGGCATTCGCCGCTGCCTCCCGGTCGGCGAGCTCCGTATCGGCACTCAGTGGTGTGCCGCGCAGCCGTTCGGTGATCAGGACGCTCTCGCTGGCCTCGTAGACCCGGGGAAGCACGATTCGCCCGTCCGGATCGGCGGCGCGCACCGCCTCGAGATTGCGCGCCTCGATGGTGAAATCGAGTTCCTCGGTCAGCGCACGGGCGAATCCGTGCGCCAGTTCGACCAGACCGAGCCTGCGTGCCCAGCTCGCGCGGGCTTCGAGGGTGGCGGCGACCTTGGCGAGGATGTCCAGGTCCCGCTCGACGGTCTCGCGGATCCCCGGCCTGCGCACCTTCACCGCGACCTCGGTGCCGTCGGCGCGCCGTCCCGGATACACCTGCGCGATGGAGGCGGCCGCGAGCGGCTGGCCGGACAGCTCGGCGAGATCGGCTTCGGGGAGTTCGGCGCGCAGCACTGCCAGTGTCGCCGCATCGTCCGAACCGCCCGCCTGGTGCTGAAGTTTGGCGAGCTCCGTGGTGAATTCTCTGGGCAGTAGTTCGGTTCTGGTGGCGAGCACCTGGCCGAGCTTGACGAAGGTGACCCCGCCCTCCTCGAGCGCGGTGCGCAGGGAGCGGGCCAGCCGGATGCGCCGCGCCGGTGCCTGATCCCCGCGCCCACCCCGGCCACCGAGGTAGCCGCCGAGCCCGTGGCGTGCCGCGATCCGCAGAATCCGCCCGTATCGCCTGCTGCGCCGCCACCATCGCACCAGGGCCCCCGGCCAGCCGCGCACGTTCCACGGTTGCCCGCTGGGATGGACGAACTCCGCGGCCAGCAACAGGATCAGCACCACGATCAGCGCCGCCCCGACGATGGGGACGAGCAGCCCGACCGCCTTGCCCGCACTGTGCACCGGGGGAAAGGACTGCACGATCGCGCCAGCCACGGTCCAGCCGATGACCGCGGTGACCGCTCCGCGCAGGAATCCGATGCGAACTCCCAGCACCCGCCGTGCCACGCCGATCATGGCGAGCACGAGCAGGAACCAGGTCACCGAACCCAGGACCGTCAGCAGCCACTGCGTCATCGGCTCACCGTAACGTGCCCGGTGATCGGGCCCTTCCGCTCAGCCGTGCTCGGCGATATCGGTGAGCACCGCGGCCATGGTGCGTACCGGGACCCCGGTGCCGCCCTTGCCGGTGTAGCCCCACGGCGATCCGGTGTTGTAGGCCGGGCCCGCGATGTCGATGTGCGCCCAGTCGACCCCTTCGGCGACGAACTCCCCGAGGAACACCCCGGCCAGCAGCATCCCGGCGACCTTGGCCCCGTTCGAGACGTTGGTCAGGTCCGCGAGGTTCGAGTCGAGGTCGGCGCGCAGTTCCTCGGGCAGCGGCATGGCCCACGCGGCCTCGCCGACCTCGCGTCCCTGTCCGGCGACCCGGTCCCGGAACTCCGGGCTGCCCATCACACCGCTGGTGCGGGTGCCGAGCGCGGTCAGCTGCGCCCCGGTGAGCGTGGCGGCCTCGATGAGGTAGTCGGGCTTGTCCTCGCAGGCACGCACGATCGCGTCGGCGAGCACGAGGCGGCCCTCGGCGTCGGTGTTGAGCACCTCGACGGTCTTGCCGCCGTACATGGTGAGCACGTCACCGGGGCGGTACGCGGTGCCCGAGGGCATGTTCTCGGCCATCGGGACGGTCGCGGTGACCTCGATGGGGAGCTTGAGCCGTGTGGCGAGCGCGGCCACGGCGATCGCCGCGGCGGCACCGCTCATGTCCGAGGTCATGTCGTCCATCTTCGCCGGCGGCTTGAGCGAGATCCCGCCGGTGTCGAAGGTGATGCCCTTGCCGACCACGGCGACCTTGGCCTTCGGCTTGCCCGGGCGGTAGCGCATCCGGACAAGGCGCGGCGGCCGCGAGGAGCCGTCGCCGACTCCGAGGATTCCGCCGAATCCTTTGCGGCGCAACGCTTTTTCGTCGAGCACCTCCACCGTCATACCGGCGTCCTCGCCGAGCTGCTTGGCGCGGACGGCGAAGGACTGCGGGTACAGCTCGTTCGGCGGGGTGTTGATCAGGTCGCGTGCCTGGCACACCGCCTCGGCGATCGCGGTCGCGGTGCGCAGCTCGGCCCGCTGCCCGGTTCCGCCCCCGGCGGCGAAGGCCACGCTCCCCAGCGCCTCGCCGTTCGGCTTCACGCTCGGCCGGTACGCGCCGAGGATCGTGCCCTCGACCGCGGCGTGGGTGTCCATAGTGGACAGCGTGCTCGCGGCCTTCCTGGTTCCGGCGAGCGCCCGGGCGGCGACCCCGGACGCGCGGCGCACCTGCTCGGCGCTCGGCGCGTCCTCGACCTCACCGAGTCCCGCGGCGAGCACCACCGGAGCGGTGATCGTGCCGAGGGTGGCCAGCTTCACGGCCTCGCCCGCGGCGCCCTTCGCGCCGAGATCGGTGAGGATCCCGGTGAGCCTGCCGCCGAAGGCCGCGTCGATCGCCTCGGCGCCGGGCGCGAGCGCGATCCCGTCCGTACCGGCAATCGTGCCGATCACGACGGCGTCGACGGCGATCGTCTCCAGCCCGGTTTTCGTGATGCTCAGTTTCGGCGTGGCCACGGAGCGCTCCCTGCTTTCGTGTGCTGTTTTCCCAGATCCGCGACGCATCGTAACCAGTGCTGGCGGGTGCTGCTCCGGCTCGGTCTGCGACGGTGTGCGCATGCAGCGAACCAGCAGCCTCGCCCTCGCTGGTCTCGGCGTGCTCGCGATCGGGCCGCTGGCCCTGATCGCCGGCCGGTACGCGCCGCTGGCCGGGGTGCCCGCGGTGCTGCTCGCCCTCGCCGCGCGGCTGGTGCCCGCCCCGGAGACGGCTGGCCGGACCGGGCGGGCGCTGGACGGCTTGTGCGCGTGCGCCACCGCCGGGGTGCTCGCCAGGGGGATCGGCGACTACCTGGTCCCCGGCTACCCGCGGCTGGCCGGAGTGGTGGTGCTCGTCCTGCTGGGGCTGCTGGTGTTCGCGCGCACCGCGATCCCGGATGTGCTCGCCTGGTTCGGCATCGGGCTCGGCGCGCTGGCCGCGGTGCTGTTCACCGGGGCGGGTCTCGGCATCGCCCCGCCGTCACACGCACCGGAGGCGGTGCACCCCGCGCTGCTCGTGCCCGCCGCCGTGCTGCTGCTCGGTGCGGCGGCGGGGGTGCCGCGCGGGCCCGGTCGCGGATTCCCGTGGTGGCTCGCCGGTGCCGCGCTCGGCTTCGGCGCTCTCGCCTGGGTGGCCCAGTATCAGCTCGGGGCCGCGCGCACCGGATTCTCCCCGGCCCCGCTCACCGATGCGCTCGAGGTGGCGAACGCGGGGGAGCTGACGCCGGTGCTCGTGGTGGCGCTGGTGCTCGCGCTCGCGATCGGCGCGCACGGTCAGCTCGATCTGGCCGCCGAACGGTTCCCCGCCTGGTCGCCCGCGCTCGGCGGGATCGCGGTGGTGTTCGCCGGGCAGCTCGGCGGGCTCGTGGTGTGCGCCGTGCTCGTGCTCACGCGTTTCGCCTACCTCGGTTGGTCAGCGATTCGCGGCGAGCTACCGTGAACACTATGACGTCCGACCAATTCTCGTCCGAGTTCACTGTGACCCGTCATCCGAATCCGGCCTCCGCGGAGCGCGTGGCCGAGGTACTCGCCGACCCCGGTTTCGGCAAGTACATGACCGATCACATGGTGAGTATTGGTTACGCCGACGGCGGCTGGGGTGAACCGCAGGTACGGCCCTATCAGCCGCTCTCGCTCGACCCGGCGACCACGGTGCTGCACTACGGGCAGGCGATCTTCGAGGGGCTCAAGGCCTACCGCCAGACGGACGGTTCGATCGCCACCTTCCGCCCGCACAGCAACGCGTCCCGGTTTCAGGCCTCCGCGCGCCGGCTGGCCATGCCCGAGCTTCCCGAGGACCTGTTCGTGGAGTCGCTGCGCCAGCTGGTGGCGGTCGACGAGCGCTGGGTGCCCGCCGCGGGCGGCGAGGACTCGCTCTACCTGCGCCCGTTCATGATCTCCACCGAGGTGTTCCTCGGTGTCCGCCCGGCGACCGAATACCTGTACATGCTGATCGCCTCCCCGGCGGGCTCATACTTCTCCGGCGGGATCAAGCCGGTGAGCGTGTGGCTGTCCACCGAGTACGTGCGTGCGGCCCCGGGCGGCACGGGTGCGGCGAAGTTCGCCGGGAACTACGCCGCTTCGCTCGCCGCGCAGGCCCAGGCCGCCGAGCAGGGCTGCGACCAGGTGGTGTGGCTGGACGCGGTGGAGCGGCGCTATGTCGAAGAGATGGGCGGGATGAACCTGTTCTTCGTGCTCGGCGACCGCATCGTCACCCCAGAGCTCTCCGGTTCGCTGCTCGCCGGGGTCACCCGCGACTCGCTGCTCACTCTCGCCGCCGAGCACGGTTACGAGGTGGAGGAGCGCAAGTTCTCCACCGAGGAATGGGAGAAGAAGGCCGCGAGCGGGGAACTCACCGAGGTGTTCGCCTGCGGCACGGCCGCGGTGATCACCCCGGTCGGCCAGGTCAAGCACGCGGGCGGGGAATTCACCATCGCCGACGGTCAGGCGGGTCCGGCCACCACGAAGCTGCGTGCCGCGCTGACCGACATCCAGACCGGGGCGGCCGAGGACACCCACGGCTGGCTCACCACGCTGGGCTGACTTCGGCGAAGAACCGGGCCACCACGCGCGCGCCGAGTGCGCAGAACGGGCCGTCGGTGGCCAGCACATCCGGGTACAGGTGCCCGGATGTGCGGCCGTGCACTGTCCCCGTGCCCGCGCGGATCCGGTGCCTGTCCGCGAATCCGCAGAAACCGTGCACCAACACCAGGGGCCGTCCCTCGCCGGGTTTCCGGTAGGCGAGCCTGGCGCCGTCCTCACCCGTGGTGTACCGGATCCACCCGTTCCCCTTCATGGGAGTCCGCCCCGGCCCGCCCGGGAAGCAGCGGCGCGAGCAGCAGCGCGACGAGGAGTAGTCCGGCGGCCACCAGGAACGCGGTGATCGTGGCCGAGGCGTTCGCGCCACCGGCGAAGAACACCGTACCGAGCAGGGCGATCCCCGAGGTCGGACCCAGCTGCATCGCGGTGTTCACCACTCCGGACGCGGATCCCGCTTCCTCGGCGGGAACCCCGGCGAGTATCACGGTGAGCACCGAGCTCATCACGGTTCCCAGCCCGTAACCGAGCAGCACCGCACCGGGAATGAGCTCCCAGGAGTGCAGCTGCTCGCCCGTGCTGGAGAGGACGAAGCAGAGTGCCGCGGTGCCGAGGAGCCCGGCGATCAGGCCGACCGGGATCAGGTTCTTGCCGAGCTTCCTGATCAACGCGGCCGAGCTGCCGTTGCCCGCGACGATGCCGAGGGTGATCGGCAGGAAGGTCAGCGCGGTCTGCAGTGGGGAGTAGTGCAGGCCGTTCTGCAGGTGCATGGTCAGCACCACGAAGGTGCCCATGCTCGCGGTGAACAGGATCGCGATGGGGAGCCCGGCGGACATCTCCCGCCTGCGCAGCATGCCGAGCCCGATGAGCGGGTCGGTGCGCCGCTTCGACTGCTGGTAGACGAAAAGCCCCGCGAGCGGGATCGCGGCGAGCATCAGCAGGATCGTCCAGATCGGCCAGCCGATGCTCCAGCCTTCCACGAGCGGGTAGAGCACGGCGAACAACGGCAGCGCGAGCAACACGACACCGAGCCGGTCGATGCGTACGCCCGGCTGTCCGGCCCTCCTGGGCAGGAACGCGGCGGAGCAACCGAGGGCGATCAGCCCGATCGGCAGGTTCACCAGGAAGATCGAGCGCCACCCGAGCCCGGCGATGTCCGCCTGGGTGAGCAGCCCGCCGAGCAGTGGGCCGGCCGCCCCGCCGAGCGGGAACGTCGCCCCGAACATGGCGAAGGCCTTGCCACGCTCCTCGTGCGGGAATTCGGTCTGGATCACCGCGAGCACCTGCGGGACCATCAGCCCGGCGAAGACCCCCTGCACGATGCGGGCCCCGATCAGCACCCCGACCGCCGGGGAGAGTCCGGCGAGCAGCGAGGCGAGGGTGAACCCGAGCGTGCCGTAGAGGAAGACCGCGCGGGTGCTGTACCGGTCGCCGAGGCGGCCGCCGGTGATCAGCAGCAGCGCATAGGCGAGCGTGTAACCGGAGGCGATCCACTCCAGTGCCGATCCGCTCGCCTGTTGCTCGTGCTGGATCGAGGGCAGTGCGACGGCGACGATCTGGTTGTCGAGCATGTCCATGAAAACCGCGAGCAGCAGCGGGAACAGTGCCGCCCAGCGATGCGGATGCCAAGTCGTATTCTCTGTCACGTGGACATAATCAACCAATTGGATAATTGTGTCAACTGCAAGGATGACTAAGTTGACTGCTAGGGTGACTGCCGTGGCGAGGCGGACACCGGAACCCGGGGAGCGACAGCGTGATGCGGAGCGCACCAAGCGGTCGATCTTGGAGGCCGCGGCCGAGGAGTTCGCCGCATCGGGATTCGCCGGAGCCCGGGTCGCGGGCATCGCGGCCCGCGCCGGGGTGAACAAGCAGCTGATCTCGTACTACTTCGGCGGCAAGGAAGGTCTCTACCGCGCGATCGGGGAGCGCTGGCGGGAGTACGAGGACGAGAACCTGACCGCCGAACGGTTACCGGAGGCGTTGCGCGGATACGCGCTGGTGCCGTTGCAGGACCCTGCCGGGCCGAAACTGCTCGCCTGGGAGGGGCTGAACTACGAGGGGGCAGCCGCGGCCGAGCCCGGTCGCGCCGAACGGCTGCGCGCCAACTTCGGCCGGCTGGTCGCCACGCACGAGGGGGAACTGGATCCGGGCTTCGATCCGGACATGCTCGGGCTGATGTTGTTCGCCGCGGCGAGCATGCCCTCGGTGTATCCGCAACTGGTGCGCGAGGTGTGCGGGAAGGACGCGGGCTCGCCGGAGTTCCTGCGCGCGTACGCCGATCAGCTGGCCCTGCTCGCCGAGCGGTTAGTGGGCGGCGAGTACCGCACCGACCGCGGTGAGCAGCACGGCGAGCTCGCAGCAGGCGCCGAGCACATCCCCGGTGATCCCGCCGAAGCGGCGCACGCAGTGCCGGACGAGGCCGAGCACGGCGCAGCCGGTGACCAGCAGGGTGACCCCGAGCCACGGTGACCACACCGCGCCCGCCGCGGCGAGCACGAGCCACCACAGCACCGGGACCACGGGGTGCTGGCCGCCCGCGACCAGGGATCCGAGCCCGTCCGCGCGAGCCGCGGGAATCCCGCGCGCGCACGCGATGGTGAAGGCCGCGCGTCCCGCGGTGACCGCGGCGAGGATGCCCGGCCAGTCGTGCACCGTGGCCAGGGCACCGAAGCACACGGCCTGGGCGCCGATATCGACCACGAGGGCCACCACGGCGAACGGGCCGGTGCTGCCGTCGCGCATCACCTCGAGCGCGCGCTCCGGTCCGCCGTAACAGCCGAGCCCGTCGGTGGCGTCCGCGAGCCCGTCGATGTGCATGCCGCGGGTACCGAGCACACCGAGTGCCACCGCCAGCAAGCCGGCGAGCGCTTCCGGTGCGCCGAGCAGCCGGAGCCCGAACGCGGCCCCCGCCAGGATCGCCCCGAGCAGCAGCCCGACCAGCGGGGCGAGTGCGATCGCGGCCCGCCCGGCCGCGCGATCCACGCTGCGCGCCCGGACCGGGAGCACGGTCAGCATGGAAAGCGCGAGCGCGGACCCCCGGATCACCGGTCCTGCACGCCCGCTTCGTCGAAGGTGGCCATTCCGGACAGCAGCCGCACCGAGGCGGCGACAAGGGGCAGCGCGGAGAGCGCGCCGGTGCCCTCGCCGAGTCGCATGTTCAGCTCCAGGACCGGGGTCAGGTCGAGCTGTTCGAGCGCGGCCTTGTGTGCGGGTTCGGGGGAGCGGTGCGCGGCGATCCACCAGTGCCGGGCGCCGGGGGCGAGCGCGTCCGCGACGAGCGCGGCCGCCGTGGAGACCACGCCGTCCAGGATCACCGGGGTGCGCCGGACCGCGGCCTGGGCGAGGAACGCGGCCATCGCGGTGATGTCCGCACCGGCGGTGGTGCGCAACAGCTCCACCGGATCACCGAGCACCGCGACGGCCCGCCGCCGCGCGTCCCGGATCGCCGAGGCCTTGCGCATCCAGGTGAGGTCGTCGATGCCGGTTCCCCTGCCGACCATGGTCACCGGTTCCGCCCCGGTCAGCGCGGAGACGAGCACCGCGGCCGGGGTGGTGTTGCCGATCCCGAGGTCCCCGGGAATGAGCAGATCGGCCCCCGAATCGACCTCCTCGTCCGCGATCGCCTTGCCCGCGGCGATCGCCTGGCGCGCCTGTTCCGGGGTCAGCGATTCCTGCCGGTCGATGGCCGCCGAACCCTCGCGCACCTTGTACCCGCGAACCGATTCCGGCGTCGGCGCGTTCACGCCCATGTCCACCACGCGCACCGTGGCCCCGGATGCCTCGGCGAGCACATTGGCCGCGGCGCCCCCGGCGAGCAGGTTCGCCACCATCTGACCGGTGACCTCGGGCGGATAGGCGGAGACCCCGCGTGCGGCGATGCCGTGGTCCCCGGCGAACACCACCACCCGCGGGCGGTGCAGCGGATGCGGCGGGCAGCTGCCCTGGCAGGCGGCTATCCAGTTGCCGAGGTGTTCGAGCCTGCCGAGCGAGCCCTCCGGTTTGGTCAGCCTCGCCTGGCGGGCCTCGGCCTGCGCGCGCACCTGCTCATCGGGCGCGGTCACCTCGTCGAATGAACTGTCCGCTGTGGACATTCGGACGGTACCTCCTCGTAGCTCATAACGAACTCTCAGCGAAGCCGCAGGGGAATCCCCGCGATCAACAGCTTGACCTCCGTGCTCACCTCGGCGACCGCGGCGTTGAGCGCGCCGAGCTCATCGCGGAAAAGCCTGCCAGAAGCGGTGGCGGGCACGATCCCGAGTCCGGTCTCCGCGGACACGAGCACGACATCGCAGGCGCAGTTCTCGAGTGCGCGCACCGTGTCCGCGATGCGCCCGTGCACGCGCTCCAGTTCACCGGACTCCCAGGCGCCCGCCTCGTCGAGCAGCGCGGTCAGCCAGGTCGCGAGATCGTCGACCAGCAGCGGCGGATCAGCGTGCCCGGCCGAGGCGAACAGTTCCCGCAGGTCCGCCGTCTCGACCGTGGACCAGCGAGCGGGCCTGCGGGCGATGTGCCGGGCGATCCGCGCAGCGAACTCCCGGTCGGCCGGATCGCGGCGGGCGGTCGCCACATAGGTCGCGGGCCGGGTGCCGTCGAGCAATCCCTCGGCGTGCGCCGACTTCCCCGAGCGCGCCCCACCGAGGACAAGCGTTACCGTCACGGTGGCGACCCTACGGGAGGCAATCATGGAGTACCGCTGGCGCTACGAGGACTCGGCGGGTGCCGAGCAGCAAGGCCCTGCGCAGACCTTCGAGGACCAGCAGGAGGCGGAGCTCTGGCTCGCCGATTCCTGGGTCGAGCTGCTCGATTCCGGGATCGAACAGGTCACCCTGCTCGAGGGCGAGCAGCCGGTGTACGGACCGATGAGCCTGCACTCGCCCGAGTAGTAAGAGCACCTCCGGGAACCCCATGTCCTGCTCCGCGGGGCCGGCGCGGCGATCCGTGGAGTTGTCGTCAATCGCCGCAGAAACCCGCTGCGGCTCATTCCTCCGCCTTGCGGCTCATCCACGCTGACTCCCGCACGCGACGGACGAGGGGCCCCAGAGGCGCTCTACGGCGAGCGGGTCAGCCCGGGGTTGGTCTCCACCACGCCGTCGAGCACCTCGTCGATCTTGGTCAGCAGGGCGGGATCGAGCGCGACCCCGGCCGCGGCGACGTTGTCGGTGATCTGCTCGGGCCGGGAAGCGCCGATGATCGCGGAGGCCACATTGGTGTTCTGCAGCACCCAGGCCACCGCGAGCGCGGCCATGGACAGCCCCGCCTCCTCGGCGATCGGCCGCAGCCGGGCCACCCGTTCGAGCACCTCGTCACGCAGCCAGTGGGCGATCATGTCCGACCCACCCGCGGTGTCGGTGGCCCGCGAACCCTCCGGAGGCTTGGCCCCCTGCTGGTACTTCCCGGTGAGCACGCCCTGCGCGATCGGGGACCAGACGATCTGGGACAACCCCTCGCGTTCGGCGGCGGGCACCACCTGCTCCTCGATGACCCGCCACAGCATCGAGTACTGCGGCTGATTGGACACCAGCGGGATGCGCAGCTCCCGCGCGAGTGCCGCGCCCCTGCTGATCTGCTCGGCGGTCCACTCGGAGACACCGATGTAGTTGACCTTCCCGGCGTGCACCAGATCCGCGAAGGCCGACATGGTCTCCTCCAGCGGGGTGCGCCGGTCGAAGCGGTGCGCCTGATAGAGGTCGATGTGATCGGTCTGCAGCCTGCGCAGCGAGGCGTGTGCCGACTCCAGGATGTGTTTGCGGCCGAGCCCGGAATCGTTCGGTCCACCGGGCCCGGTCGGGAAGAACACCTTGGTGCACAGCTCGAGCGACTCGCGCCGCTGCCCGTGCAGTGCTTTGCCGAGCACTGTCTCGGCGGCGGTGTTCGCGTACACGTCCGCGGTGTCGAAGGTGGTGATCCCCGCGTCGAGGGCGGCGCGCACGCAGGCGAGCGCGCGTTCCTCCTCGACCTGGGAGCCGTGGGTCAGCCAGTTGCCGTAGGAGATCTCACTGACGAAGAGGCCGCTGCGGCCGAGGCGACGATGTTCCATACCGCCACCCTAGGAACTGTTCCGGTGCTTTGCATGGCGGGTCCGGTAACGGAACCCGTCGCGATGCCGGCTGCTTGGGTGGTAAAGCGGCTACGCCGCTTTGAAACACCCCCGGCTCAGTCGACCTTCTGCCCGGCCTTGATGCGCGGTTTCGGCATGCGCAACTTACGGATCTGGGTGCTTCGGACGAAGGCGTACCAACCGAGCGAAAGGCCCTTGTCGGTGGCGTCCGGGAACTTCGCGCGCACCCGCTTGGTGATGTTGCGGCCGTTGATCACACCCTCGATCACCATCAGCGCCAGGATCACGGTGCACACCAGCACGGCGATCTGCTGCACCTGCGGGGTCGGGGTGAACAGGCTGATGAAGATCAGCCCGGCCATGGGCATGAACAGCCCGGCGAAGTTGCGTTTGGAGTCGACGACATCGCGCACGTACCGGCGCACCGGACCACGGTCGCGCGGCATCACGTAGCGGTCGTCGCCCGCCTCCATCTTCTTGCGGCGCTCCGCGGCCTGCGTGCGCCGGTCCTCCTTGGACCCGCGCAGCTTCTTGGCCCGCTTCGCCGCCTCGCGCTGGGTGGTCGGCGGGGGCAGCATCGGTCCGCGCTGACCACCCGAGGCCTCCTTGCGCGAGGGTGTCGGCCGTCCCTTCGGGGCCGTGTACCCGCGCGGGGCCGATTCGTCCTTGTCCTCGATCGACTCGGCGGCCTCGGCGGTCGAGGCATCGGCCGTCTGCTCGTCACGCGCGCGGTTGAACAACTTCACCCCCCGAGTCTAGCGGGCCGCCCCCGCGCCGAGGACCGCAGCTCGCGTCGAGGATACCGGCCACGCTGTCCGCGGTGGCCGAGCGATCGATACCGCCCGGTGAATGTGTCACCATGGAAGGGAACAAACCATCCTCGGCGAGCTGTTGTAGGGGTGGAGAGGCGCAGACCGCACAAGGGAGAGTCAATGACTGTCGATGCCAACGCGGCGACCGAAGAGAAGACCCACGGCGTGCAGCTTTCCGATGGCGCTGCCGCGAAGGCCAAGGCACTGCTCGACCAAGAGGGCCGCGACGACATGCACCTGCGCATCGCGGTGCAGCCGGGTGGCTGCGCCGGCCTGCGCTACCAGCTGTTCTTCGACGAGCGCACCCTCGACGGCGACCTGTTCAAGGACTTCGGCGGGCTCTCGGTCGCGGTGGACCGGATGAGCGCGCCGTACGTGGAGGGCGCGACCATCGACTTCGTGGACACGATCGAGAAGCAGGGCTTCACGATCGAGAACCCGAACGCCACCGGATCCTGCGCCTGCGGCGATTCCTTCAACTGATTCCCGGGGCCAGGTGCACCGTGGACGGCGTCGGTGCCCCCGGGTGCCGAACCCGCGTACGCCGCGTCGGCCGCGACCTTGGTAGCCGCACACCTGACTCCCGGGATTCGGAGTTTCCGATCGACCCAGGGTGACCACTCGGCACCCTGGGTCGTTTGTGTGGGGCGTAATTGTCACACTGGTATTGCGGAATCGGGATCTATTGTCGGTAGAGTCGAACGGCGCTGGAGTTTTCCGGCGCCGTCCATGCTGTCGATTCGAAGGGTTCTGACGTGCCCGTTGCCGTCTCCGGAAGTATCGCGACCGACCATTTGATGCGGTTTCCAGGGAAGTTTTCGGAGCAGCTTCTCGCCGATCAGCTGCACAAGATTTCGCTGAGCTTCCTGGTCGACGATCTGGAAATCCACCGAGGTGGGATCGGAGCGAATATCGCCTACGCGATGGGTCTACTGGGTAGTGACCCGGTGCTCGTCGGCGCGGTCGGCGAGGATTTCGCGGAGTACCGCCAGTGGCTCGAGCGTCACGGAGTGAACTGTGCCGGGATCTACACCTCGCAGGCCAAACACACCGCACGGTTCGTGTCGACGACCGACGAGGAGATGAACCAGATCTCCTCGTTCTACGCCGGTGCGATGGCCGAGACCGGTCAGATCGATCTCGCCGCGATCGCGCAGAACATCGGCGGGCTCGACCTGGTGCTGATCTCGCCGAGCGATCCGGACGCGATGCTCAGCCAGGCCAAGGTGTGCCGGGACCGGGGATTCCCGTTCGCGGCGGATCCCTCCCAGCAGCTGGCCCGCTTCGACGGGCAGCAGGTGATCTCCTTCGTCGAGGGTGCCAAGTACCTGTTCACCAACGACTACGAGTGGGAACTGCTGCTGAACAAGACCGGCTGGTCGGAGCAGCAGGTGCTGGACCACGTCGAGTACCGGGTGACCACGCTCGGCCCGGACGGGGTGCGGGTGGTCGGTAAGGACGGCACCGACTTCACGGTGGCCGCCGTCCCGGAGCGGAAGAAGGAGAACCCGACCGGTGTCGGGGACGCCTTCCGTGCGGGCTTCCTGCGCGGGGTCTACGCGGGGCTGAGCCTCGAACGGTCCGCGCAGCTCGGCTCGCTCGTCGCGGTGCACGTGCTCGAGACGGTCGGCCCGCAGGAATGGAGCCTGGACCGCGCCGATGCGCTCGAGCGGGTCAAGGGCGCCTTCGGTGCCGAGGCGGCGGACGAGCTCGGCCGGATCCTGCCCGCCTGACCGCCGGACGGTATTCAGCCCCCGTACGGCGCACCGTGCGGGGGCTGACTGCTCTTCCGGGTCGGCTCAGAGCTGCACCGGGTACTGCGGCTCGGGGATCTCGGGGTGGATGCGGTCCTCGATGAAGATGCCGTGCCAGAGCATGAACACCAGCAGCGCCCACAGCCGTCGCGAGTGATCGAGACCGCCCGCCCGGTGCTCCTCGAGCAGGCGCAGGATCGCGGCCTTGTCCAGCAGCGCGTCCGTCCCCGATTCGGTGATGATCCCGCGTGCCCAGTCGTACATCTCATCGCGCAGCCACAGCCGGATCGGCACCGGGAAGCCGAGCTTGCGGCGGTTGAGCACGTGCGGGGGAACGACCTCGGCGAGCGCGCGGCGCAGCGCGTGCTTCGTGGTCTCTTTGGTGATCTTCTCCTCGAGCGGGATGTGCGATGCGACCCGGAACACCTCGTTGTCCAGGAACGGCACCCGCAGCTCGAGCGAGTTCGCCATGGTCACCTTGTCCGCCTTGACCAGAATGTCGCCGCGCAGCCAGGTGAACAGGTCGATGTGCTGCATGCGCGCGACCGGGTCCCAGCCCGCCGAGGTGCCGTAGTGCGCGGCGGTCACATCGGTGTGCCCGACGCCCTCGCGGTAGTCGCGCAGCACCGCGCGCAGCTGGTCGTCGCGGAACAGGCGGGCGTTGCCGTAGTAGCGCTGTTCGAGGGGGAGCGCGCCACGGCGCAGCAGGTCCTTGCCGCGCATCCCGTCCGGCAGCTTCGCCGAGGCGAACCCGAGCAGGCGGCGGATCGCGCCGGGCACCTTCTCGAACGGGGCGAGGGAGAGCGGTTCGCGGTAGATGGTGTACCCGCCGAACAGTTCGTCCGAGCCCTCCCCGGAGAGCACCACCTTCACGTGCTGGCGCGCCTCGCGGGCGATGAACCACAGCGGGACGAGCGCGGGATCGGCGACCGGATCGTCCAGGTACCACACGATCAACGGAACCGCGTCCATCATCTCCTGCGCGGAGACGGTGCGCACCACGTGCTTGACCCCGATCGCGGCTGCCGATTCCGCGGCCACGTCTACCTCGGAGTAGCCCTCGGTCTCGAATCCGGTGGTGAAGGTGATCAGATTCGGATTGTGCTCCTTGGCCAGCGCGGCGATCGCGGTGGAGTCGATCCCGCCGGACAGGAAGGAGCCGACCGTGACATCCGCGCGCATGTGCTTGGCCACCGAGTCACGCAGGACATCGGTGATCTCCCCGTAGAGCCGCTGCGATGCGGACGGCGAGCCGGTCGGGACGGGGGAGAAGCGCGGCTCGAAGTAGCGCGTGGTGCTGAACGCCCCTTCCGGGGTGACCGTGAAGGAGGTGCCGGACTCGATCCGGCGCACGGTGCCGTGCAGGGTCTCCGGTTCCGGGACGTACTGCAGGGTCAGGTAGTGCTGCAGCGCGGTGCGGTCGAGCGCGAGCTCGATCCCGAGCACCCCGGCAAGTTCGAGCAGGGACTTCTTCTCGCTGGAGAACCCGATCCCGCCGGGCCCCTGCGCGTAGAACAACGGCTTGATGCCGAACGGATCGCGCGCACCGAAGGTGATCCCGGTCTCGGTGTCGGTCAGCACGAAGGCGAACATCCCGCGCAGCTTGGCCACCGCGGCCGCGCCGAGGTAGTGGTACGCGGCCACGATCGCCTCGCCGTCGCCGGAGGTGTTGAACCGCGCGCCGTGCTCGGTGGTCAGCTGTTCGCGCAGCTCGAGGTAGTTGTAAATCTCACCGTTGAAATTCAGCGTGTACCGCTCCGGGCTCTCCTTCGGTCCCCACACCAACGGCTGATGCGAGTGCTCGAGGTCGATGATCGAGAGCCGGTTGAATCCGAAGACCGTGTTCGCGCAGGTCAGCGTGCCCGTCTCATCCGGGCCGCGGTGCCGCTGGCAGTGCATCGCCGCCGCCACGTCCCCCCGCGCGCGCTCGACGTCGGTTTCCTTGCCGCACACCAGTCCAAGCAGGCCACACACGTGTTCGGTACACCTTTCGAAGGATCGCCGGGCTGTCCTTGGCAGCCAGTATGGCCGCCGCGCCGAAGTGATCACCCCGCGACCCCGTGCGGGCACTGGCTGGGCTACGCTCCGCTTGCCGCAACGATAAGGCGTTGCGCGGGTTTTACAGGTGTAGGGAGGCGGCACGAAGTGAGCCGAAACCGAGGCACGCGGGCGGGAAGGGCGACCAAGCTCGCCGTCGCCATGGGTGTTGCCGCGCTTGCGGCAACCGGGTGCTCGGGCCAGGAAGCGCTGCGGTTCGGTTGGCCGGAAGGCGTGACCCCGCAGTCGGACTCCATGGTCACGTTGTGGACGTGGTCGGTCATCGCCGCGCTGATCGTCGGCGTGATCGTGTGGGCGCTGATGCTCTGGCCGGTCATCGCGCACCGGCGCAAGGGGGACACGATCCCGCGCCAGTTCCAGTACAATCATTCGCTCGAGGCGTTCTACATCATCGTGCCGCTGATCATGGTGGCCGTGCTGTTCTACTTCACCGTGGATGTGCAGAACAAGGTGGAGAAGAAGGTCCCGAACCCGGATGTGAAGGTCAACGTCGTCGGGTTCCAGTGGAACTGGCAGTTCGAGTACCCGGACTACAAGACCCCGGACGGGCGCACGGTGACCACGACGGGCACCTCGCAGGAGATCCCGCTGCTGGTGCTGCCCTCGAACAAGACCGTGAACTACGACCTGCGCTCGAACGACGTGATCCACTCGTTCTTCGTCCCGCAGTTCCACTTCAAGCGGGACGTCTTCCCGCAGCCGGAGAAGAACAACCAGGACCACTCGTTCCAGAACAGCATCGACCGGCCGGGTTCCTTCGTCGGGCGCTGCGCCGAGCTGTGCGGCACTTACCACTCGATGATGAACTTCGAGGTGCGCGCGCTGCCGGACAACGAGTTCAAGCAGTACATGGACCTGCGCACGAAGACCAATCCGGCGACGAACAAGCCGTACACCGCGGCCGAAGCGCTCACCACGATGAACTGCGGCGAGCTCTGTGTCCCGCACGCGGTCACGACGAAGCCGTTCGACACCGACAGGACGGTGCGCCAGGAGTCCGGCTAGTGACCGGGTACGGCGTACGTTGGCAGTAGCGATCCCAGGCTTGTGTTTGCAGTGTTAGTGAGGACAGCGCAGTGAAAATCGAGGGCAGGATATTCCACTTCGTGGCCGGGTTCTGCTTCATCATGACCGTCGTGTACGGCGTGTGCACCGGCTTGTGGGCGACCGACGGGATCGAACCGGTCGGCCTGGTCGCGCTGCTGCTCACCGGCGGGCTGTGCCTCATCGCGGGCACCTATCTGAGCTTCGTGGCGCGCCGGGTCACCAAGCGTCCCGAGGACAACGACGACGCCGAGGTCTCCGACGGTGCCGGTGAGCTCGGTTTCTTCTCCCCGGGCAGCTACTGGCCGGTGACCCTGGCCTTCGCCGCCGCGATGGGCGGGCTGGCCATGGCGCTGTGGTACACGTGGACGATCGTGCTCGCCGCCGTCCTGCTGCTGATCTCGGTCGGCGGGTTCGTCTTCGAGTACTACCTGCGCCCGAACAAGGAGTGAGCGGGGAACAGTCGTAACGAGAACGGGGCGCCACGATCACCGTGGCGCCCCGTTCCGCTGTCCCCGGGTACTCGGTCCACCGGCCTCAGTCCGCCAGTCGTTTGGTCAGGCTCGTCCACTGTTCCAGCAGGCGATGCGCCGCGCCGGAGTCGATGGCCTCGGCCGCGGTGGCCATGCGGGACTCGATCAGTTCCTCGAGTTCGCCGTCCAGCGGGTCCGCGTGCGCCGCGATCGCGCCCGCGGCGTTGAGCAGCACGGCATCGCGCACCGGCCCCTTCCTGCCGTCCAGGAGCTCGCGCACGACCCGGGCGTTGTGGCTCGCGTCCCCGCCGTGCAGCGCCGACACGTCGACCCGCGGCACGCCGATGCGGACCGGATCGAAACCGACCGTCCGGGTGCTTCCGTCCGCCACGATCCGCACCGTGGAGGTCGCCGTCGTGGTCAGCTCGTCCAGTCCGTCGTCTCCGCGCACCACGAGTGCCCTGGTGCCGCGGGTGGCGAACACCTCGGCCATGACCGGGGCGAACCGCTCGTTCGCGCAGCCGAACAGGCCCGCTCCCGGCTGGGCCGGGTTGGTCAGCGGGCCGAGCACGTTGAACGCGGTGGGCACGCCGAGCTCCCGCCGTGGGCCGATGGCGTGCCGCAGCGCGGGGTGAAAGGCGGGTGCGAAGCAGAACCCGATGCCCACCTCGGTCACACAGCGGCGCACCGCATCCGCGGTCAGCTCGATGACCACGCCGAGGGCCTCGAGCACGTCGGCGGTGCCCGATTTGGAGCTCGCCGCCCGGCCGCCGTGCTTGACGACGGGAGTCCCCGCAGCGGCGGCGACGAGGGCGGACATCGTGGAGATGTTCACCGTCCCCGCCTGGTCGCCCCCGGTACCCACTATGTCGATGCAGGCGCGGTCGGTCCGGAGCCGTTTCGCGTGGCCGAGCATCGCCGAGGCCATCCCGCCGATCTCGGCCGCGGTCTCACCCTTGGCCCGCAGCGCGATGGCGAACCCGGCGATCTGGGCGGCCGTCGCGCTCCCGGTCATCACCTGGTCCATCGCCCACGCGGTGTCCTCGCCCGCCAGATCCTCACCGGCGACGAGCGCACCGAGCAGTCTGGACCAGGTGTTCACGAATCCTCCTTCAGCCGAAGCGGCACTCAACCGGAAGTGGCCGGTGCCCGGTCGCCGCGCAGTACCTCCGCGACCGTCTCCGCCGCGGTGAGCGGGTCGAACGGCTGCACGAGCACCGCGTCCGCCCGGGACCAGGTGGCCAGCCAGCGGTCGTCGGCGCGGCGCACCGCCACCACGATCGGCGGACACTCGGTCAGCTCGTTCTTCAGCTGCCGGCACACGCCCATCCCGCCGGTCGGCTGCGCCTCCCCGTCGAGGATCGCCAGATCGATCCGGCCGTTGTCCGCGTAGTAGATGACGTCGGCCACCGTATCGGCTTCCAGGTAGGTCACCTTCCCCACATCCGGGGCAGGTCGTCGCCCGATCGCGGTGATGATCGTCTCGCGCACCTGCGCCCGATGGCTGAACACAAGGATGGTCCGGGTCGCGCCCAAGGCTCCTCCAGAGGCCGAATCGTGTTGCTCGTCACGTTCACTCTAGCCGTTCGCCCAGGTGCGAGCCCATCCTCGCCTCGTGGGGTCCCCGTGAAGGTGATCTTGAACGGTTCCCGACACACGGGCGGACCCGCTGCTGGGTACGGGTGAGCCTGGGGCCATAATGCGTGCGTGACAACGGCATCACCCAACATCGCGCAGCGGGTGCACTCGCTGAACAGGCCGAACATGGTCAGTGTCGGCACGATCGTGTGGCTCTCCAGTGAGCTGATGTTCTTCGCAGGCATGTTCGCCATCTTCTTCACGGTGAAGGCGCAGAACGTCGGACCATGGCCACCGCCGCCGACCGAACTCGACGTGCCGCTGTCCTCGGTGTGGACGATCATCCTCGTGGCGTCCTCGTTCACCTGTCAGCTCGGCGTGTTCTGTGCGGAGCGTGGCGACGTGATCGGGTTGCGGCGCTGGTATGTGATCACCCTGATCATGGGCTTGATCTTCCTCGGCGGGCAGGCCAACGAGTACTACACGCTCGTCACCGAACACGCCACGACGATCACCTCCTCCGCGTGGGGGACCGCGTTCTTCATGTCGACCGGGTTCCACGGTCTGCACGTCGCGGGCGGGCTCGTCGCCTTCGTGTTCCTGCTGGCGCGCACCAAGATGAGCAAGTTCACGCCGGCGCAGGCCACCTCGGCGATCGTCGTGTCGTACTACTGGCACTTCGTCGACATCGTCTGGATCGGGCTGTTCGCCTGCGTGGAGTTGTTGCCATAGCCTCCTGACCGAGACGTTTCTTCGACCACCCGAACCTGACTCCCCGAGGAAGCTCGCGAGATGACCACCAACTCCAGCCGCACCGCGCAGGCGCAGGAGCCTACGGTTGCCAAACGTGCGGCCAAGCGTTCGAAGTTCCGCCGGAAAGTGGCGGGTTTGCTGGCGCTCGCCGTGGCGCTGATCGCCGTTGGCGCGCTGTACTCTGCCCTCTCCCCGAACGCGCAGACCGCGCACGCCGCCGGTGATCCCGCGACCGTGCGTAAGGGCGAGGAGGTCTACAACAAGACCTGTATCTCCTGCCACGGTGGCAACCTCGACGGTGTCAAGGACAAGGGACCGACGCTGATCGGGGTCGGTTCCGCCGCGGTGTACTTCCAGACCTCCAGCGGCCGGATGCCGATGATGCGTCAGGAAGCGCAGGCCTCGCGCAAGCCGGCGGCGCTCAAGCCGGACGAGATCGACGCGCTGATGGCCTACATCGAGACCAAGGGTGGCGGTCCGGAGAAGCCGAAGACCTCCGGCGCGGCGCTGCGCGGCGGTGATCCGTCCCGCGGTGGTGAGCTGTTCCGGCTCAACTGCGCCTCCTGCCACAACTTCACCGGCAGGGGAGGGTCGCTGTCCTCCGGGAAGTTCGCGCCCGAGTTGGAGAACGTCTCGGAATCGCAGATCTACACCGCGATGCAGTCGGGTCCGCAGAACATGCCGAAGTTCTCCGACCGGCAGCTGACCCCGACGGAGAAGAAAGACATCATCGGATACATCAAGTCGGTCTCGGACGGGAACAACAACCCCGGCGGCGCGGCGCTCGGTGGGTTCGGTCCGGTGTCCGAAGGGTTGATCGTCTGGATCGTCGGGATCGGCGCGCTGGTCGGCGTGACCCTGTGGATCGGAGCTAAGGCATGAGTGGGAACGAAGAAGAACCCAGGGTCCCTTCCGAAGAAGAACTGGCCGAGATGAGCCGGGACGAGCTCGTCGAACTCGGTGCCAAGCTCGACGGGGTCGAGCTGGTCGACTACAACGATCCCTGGCCGGTCAAGGGCACTCGCGCGGAGAAGCGTTCGGAGCGCCTCGTGACCCTGTGGTTCGGGATCGGCGCGCTCGCCGCCGTACTGTTCTTCGTGGTGTTCCTCTGGTGGCCGTGGCAGTACGCCGACCCGGGCCACCAGTTCCTGTACGGCCTCTACACCCCGCTTGTCGGTCTGACGCTGGGCATCGCGGTGCTCTCGCTCGGTATCGGCGCACTCGTCTACACCAAGCGGTTCATCCCGCACGAGCTCGCGGTGCAGCAGCGGCACGACGGCCGCTCGGACGAGGTGGATCGGCAGACGGTCCTCGCCGAGCTCGCGGACGCGGGCAACCGGAGCACGATCGCGCGCCGCTCGCTGGTCAAGACTGCGGGCGGTACCGCGGTGGGCATCCTGGGCATCGGTGCGCTGATCCTGCCCCTCGGTGGGCTCATCAAGAACCCCTGGGCGAAGTCGCAGACCGACCCGAAGGACACGCTGCGCTGGACCGGATGGCGGGAAGACAGCAAGGCCAAGACCGTGTTCCTGCGCAAGGACAACGGCAAGGCCGACCAGATCGAGCTGGTCCGTCCCGGTGACATGGACGCGGGCGGCATGCAGACGGTGTACCCGCTGCACGTGCCGAACGAGCTCAAGCAGAAGGTGCTCGAGGCGCAGAACGATCCCGAGAAGCTGCGCTCGGTGCTGATGCGCGAGGACTCCACGGATCAGCGGGTGCGCGAGGAGGCGGAGCAGCTCTGGGAGGAGAACAAGGAGGAGCTGCGCCGCGTCGACACCCCGGTCATGCTGATCCGGCTGCGCAGTTCGGACGCCCACAAGGTGATCAAGCGCAAGGGCCAGGAGACCTTCAACTACGGCGACTTCTACGCGTACACCAAGATCTGCAGCCACCTCGGTTGTCCGACCTCGCTGTACGAGCAGCAGACGAACCGTATTCTCTGCCCGTGCCACCAGTCGCAGTTCAACGCGCTGGAGTACGCGAAACCGATCTTCGGCCCAGCGGCCCGCGCGCTGGCGCAATTGCCCATCGACGTCGACCCGGAGACCGGTTACCTGTACGCGAAGGGTGACTTCATCGAACCGGTCGGCCCGGCATACTGGGAGCGGAGGCCATGAGCTCACTGACCACCCCGACGAAGACGGCTGGGGTCGCGCTGAAGCAGGCGGGTAAGGCCGCCGACGAGCTGGACAGCAGGCTGACCCTGGCCAAGGGAATGCGCCGCCAGCTGAACAAGGTCTTCCCGACGCACTGGTCGTTCATGCTCGGCGAAGTGGCGCTGTACTCCTTCATCATCCTGCTGCTCTCCGGGACCTACCTGGCGCTGTTCTTCGACCCCTCGATGCAGGAGGTCACCTACAACGGCTCGTTCACGGGCCTGCGTGGCGTGGACATGTCGCGGGCCTACGAGTCCACCCTGAACATCAGCTTCGACGTGCGCGGCGGCCTGTTCGTGCGGCAGCTGCACCACTGGGCGGCGCTGCTGTTCGTGGCCTCGATGGTGGCGCATCTGTGCCGGATCTTCTTCACCGGCGCGTTCCGCCGCCCGCGTGAGACGAACTGGTTCGTGGGTGCGCTGCTGCTGGTCATCGGCATGTTCGAGGGCTTCACCGGGTACTCCCTGCCGGACGACCTGCTCTCCGGTATCGGTGTGCGCGCCGCGGTCTCCGGCGGCATCCTGAGTGTTCCGCTGATCGGCACCTGGCTGCACTGGCTGATCTTCGGCGGCGAGTTCCCCGGCCAGGACTTCATTCCGCGCTTCTACACGATCCACATCCTGGTCTTCCCTGGCATCCTGCTCGGCCTGATCGCGGTCCACCTGGCGCTGGTCTGGTACCAGAAGCACACCCAGTTCCCCGGGGTGCGCCGCAAGGAGAACAACGTGGTCGGCGTGCGCATCATGCCGGTCTTCGCGGCCAAGGGCGGTTCGTTCTTCGCGGTCGTGCTCGGCGTGCTGGCCATCATGAGCGGGATCTTCCAGATCAACCCGGTCTGGAACATCGGCCCGTACTCGACCGGCAAGGTGTCCGCGGGTTCGCAGCCCGACTGGTACATGGCCTGGTTCGACGGCCTGCTGCGCATCTGGCCGGACTGGGAGATCTACCTCGGGAACTACACGATTCCCGCGGTGTTCCCCGCGCTGCTCGTGATCGGCATCGTGATCGGGCTGACGGTCATGTATCCGGTCATCGAACGCAAGCTGTCCAAGGACAACGCGCACCACAACCTGTTGCAGCGGCCGAGGGACGCGCCGGTACGGACCGCGCTCGGGGCACTGGCCATCACCTTCTACGCGGTGATGTTCATTTCCTGCGCGAACGACATCATCGCCTACAAGTTCGACATCTCGCTGAACGCGATGACCTGGGGCGGGCGCATCCTGTTGCTCATCGGGCCGCCGATCGCCTACTACGTGACCTACCGGATCTGCATCGGTCTGCAGCGCTCCGACCGGGCAGTGCTCGAGCACGGGATCGAGACCGGGATCATCAAGCGGCTGCCGCACGGTGAATTCATCGAGGTGCACCAGCCGCTCGGCGGAACCGATGACCACGGCCACGCGATCCCGCTCGAATACCAGGGCGCCTCGGTTCCCAAGAAGATGAACGAGCTGGGTTACACCGGCAAGGGCATCTCCGGGATCTGGCGGGCCGCGGACCTGCCGGAGGATACGGCCGCTCTCGAGCGGGCCCGTGCCGAACAGCACGAGCACACCGAGAACGGCCACTCCGGGAACGGGAAGTCCGAGTCCGAGTCGGAACAACTCTCCAGCCGGTCCACCGAATAACCGGAGAGCAATACCGAATAGCAGACCGAATCGGCCTCGGGTCGGGTGTCAGACGCCCGATTCGAGGCCGATTTCGAAACTGGACTCCTCATCGGAGTTCGAGTACGAGCGGAACGCGATGTGCGTGTCGGTGTCGAGCACCCCGTGCACCTTGCTGATCTTGCCCGGCACGAGCGCGGCCAGCTGCTCGTGTTCGGCGACCTTGACGATCGCGATCAGGTCGACCGCACCCGCGCACGAGTACACCTCGTAGACCCCGTCGATATCGGCGATCGCTTGCGCCGCTTCCGGAAGCACATCGGCCTCGGTGTTGATGAGCACGAACGCGGTGATCACTGTTTCCTCCTCGCCTCGGGCGGTGCCCGGTCCGGATTCCTGCCGTCCCGGATCCTCCCCTGCTGATCCGTATCGCAGCCTAGCGGCTCGGTGCCGCGCAGCAGCACGTCGACGAGCACGTCGAAATCCGGCGCCGGGCTCGGCCGATAGTGCGCGTTCTGTTCCGCGGCGACCCAGCCGATGATGGCCGAGCTGTACACGTGCCAGTACTGCTCGGCGCGTTCCTCGGGCACCCCGCCGAGCCGGAAGGCCTCGACCACGGCCGCCTGTACCTCGGGTGGACCGGTGTGCCGATGCGGGCCTTCCAGCAGCCGTATCGCGAAGCCGGGAATCTCGCGCAAGCCTTCGCGCATCCGGTAGGCGTATTCCACCAGCCAGTCGCGCCAGTCCTCCGCGCTCGGCATGGTGTCGGCGCGCATCCTGCGGCCGAGCTCCGCCGCGACCAGGTCGAGCAGCTGCTCCCGGTCGCGCACCCAGCGATACAGCGCTGAGGGAGCCACATCCAGTTCGGCGGCGACGGCCTGCATCGTGAGCTGGTCCGGGTGTTTCGGGATGGCGACCGCGAGGATCCGCTCCATGCTCAACCGCGCCGGGCGTCCACGTCTCGTCACCACGTCAGCACTGTAGTCGCCGGGGCCCCGGCATATTAGTGAAAGAGCATCACTAAATATGTTAGGTTAGGTTCACCTAATTCAGAGCGGAGGTAGAGTGGCGTGGACCGGCACGAGAAACGCGTGGTCACGCTGGCCTGTCTGATCGCCTTCGTGGTGATCCTCGACGCGACCATCGTCGCGGTCGCGCTGCCGCGGATCCGCGCGGAACTGGGGTTCGGTGCGACCGGAATCGCCTGGGTGGTGAACGCCTACACGCTGGTGTTCGCCGGATTCCAGCTGTTCGGCGGGCGCTGTGTGGATGTGTTCGGGGTGCGCCGGATGCTCGGCTGGGGGCTGGGTCTGTTCGCGCTGGGCAGCGTGTCGGCCGGGCTGGCCCCGAGCGCCTGGCTGCTGCTGACGGCCCGCGCCGTGCAGGGGCTCGGTGGCGCGCTGCTGATCCCCGCCTCGGTCGCGGCGATCACGCGGGCGCTCCCGGACGGCCCGCGCAGATCCTCGGCGCTGGCCATGTGGAGCATGATCGGCGCGCTCGGCAGTGCCTCCGGAACCGTGCTCGGCGGGGTGCTCACCGAGGCGGCGGGCTGGCGGTTGGTGTTCCTGATCAACGTGCCGTTCGTGGTGTTCGCCGCGCTGCTCACGCCCGCGGCCGCGGGGCGCGCACCGGGCGGCAGGCGGCCGAGCCTGGACCTGCCCGCGGCCGTGCTCGTGACCGCGGGGCTGAGCCTCGTGGTGGACGCGATCATCGCCGCCGACTGGCTGCCCGGAGTGCTCGGGGTGCTCGCGCTGCTGGCGTTCCTGGGCTACGAATGGCGCCTGGCGCGCGAACCGATGCTGCCGCTCGGCCTGCTGCGGGTGCGCACCGTGGCCGGGGCGAACCTGACGATGTTCGCGATCGGGCTCGGTTTCTTCGCCACCCCGGTGCTGCTCTCGCTCTACCTGCAGGGCGTGCTCGGCTATCCGCCGCTACAGGCCGGGCTTGCCTTCGTGCCCTCCGCAGTGGCCACGGTGCTCGGCGGCCGGATCGCGGGCACGGCGACCTCCCGGTTCGGTGCCCGGCCCACCGCGGTCGCAGGGCTCGCCGTCGCCGTGCTCGGGTTCGCCGCGCTCGCCCTGTTCGCCACCGCCTCCACGTCCTATGCGCTCGGGATCGCGCTGCCGGTGGTGCTGCTCGGCTTCGGGATCGGTCTCTCGTTCACCCCGCTGACCGTAGTGGCCACCCGCGGGGTCGGCGAGGAACGCGGCGGGATCGCGGCCGGGCTGCTCAACACGACACGGCAGTGCAGCGGGGCGGCCGGGATCGCCATCCTGACCGCGGTGAGCACCGGGCCCGGATATCCGAGTGCGTTCGCGCTCACCGCCTGCGCCGCCCTGGCCGCGCTGCTGCTCGCGGTGACCCTGCTGCCACGGGAACAGCGGCTCAGTGCGCGGCCCGTGCCTTCGTGACGAACCCGCGCCAGCTGCCCGCCGCCCCGGATGGCGAACACCACGGACGGCTCGTGCGCACCAGCCGCACCCCGTCGGATTCGAGCCAGCCGAGCAGCGCCAGCGCCTCCTCCCGGGGTGCCCCGTGCAGCGGATCCGCCCCGGCGAGCACGGTCTCCGCGGAGGCGAGCAATGCCTCGACGACCGGCATCGGGGCGACCCCGCGCGGTGCGGTGCCCGCATTGGCCAGCCTGCCGTGCCTGATCACCGCGAACTCCCAGCCACCTGAACCGTCCGGGGCCGCGGCCACCAGTTCCTCGATGGCGGTGAGCGCGACGAGTCGCTGGGCACTGTCCAGCGCGGCGAGCACCGAGGCGAGCCGGTCCCTGCGGGTGGCCGCTTCCTCGAACCGCCGCGCTTCGGCGAGCTCACCGAGCCGCGCGGCGAGCGGGCCGAGTGCGCTGCTGTCCGCCCCGCGCAGAACCGCACGGCAGGCGAGATGGTGCTCCCGGTAGCGCTCGGTCGATTCGTGCCCCGCACAGGGCGCCGCGCAGCGGCCGAGCTCGAAGGCGGCACACGGGGAGCCGTGCGCGCCGCGGGCCGGGATGCGGGTGGTGCAGGTGCGCAGTCCGGTCGCCTCGGCCAGTACTGTGGCCGCCGTCTCGGCCTTGGCGCGGGAGGGGAAGGGGCCGAAGGAGTCCGCGCGTGGCCTGCGCACCACCGAGAGCCGTGGGAACGCCTCCTCGGTGAAGGTCAGCCACCACGCGCCGTGCTGGTTGCGGGAACGGCGGTTGTAGGCGGGCTTGTGCGCGGTGATCAGGCGCAGTTCCCGGACCCGTGCCTCGAGCGGATGCGCGCACTCCACCCAGTCCACCCGCTTGGCGAGCGCGACCATTTCCCGCAGCCGGGCCCGCGTCTCGCTAGCGGTGAAGTACTGCCGGACCCGGTTGCGCAGATCCCGCGCGGTGCCGACGTAGAGCACCTCCTCACCGGGCCCGCGGAACAGGTAGACCCCGGGAGCGTGCGGCAGATCCCTGGCCAGGGTCCGTTTCCGCCGCTGCTTCTCGGTCACCTTCGGCAGGTAGCCGAGCAGCTCCTCCAACGACTGCACACCGAGGTTGCCGACCCGTTCGAGCAGGCCGTGCAGTACATCGACGGTGGCCCGGGCATCGGAGAGGGCACGGTGGTCCGGTTCGGTCGCCGCGCCGAACAGGCTGGCCAGCGCGGACAGTTTGCAGCTCGGCGCCTCGGCGGGGGACAGCACCCGGCGGGCCAGCCGCACCGTGCACAGGCTCGCCGGTTTCGGCCACGGATACTCCTGGGCGGCGCAACAGGCACGCAGGAAACCGAGGTCGAACTGGGCGTTGTGCGCCACGAGCACGCTGCCCTCGGCGAACTCGAGGAAGGCAGGCAGCACCACGTCGATGCGCGGCGCCTGGCAGACCATCGCGTCGGTGATCCCGGTGAGCGCGACCACCTGTGGCGGAATCCCACGTCCTGGATCGACCAGGGTGGCGAATTCCCCGAGCACCTCGCCGCCGCGCACCTTGACCGCGCCGATCTCGGTGATCGCGTCCGTGCCCGCCGCGCCACCCGTTGTTTCCAGGTCGAACACGCAGAATGTGGTTTCCCGTAGCGGCGTGCCCAACTCGTCAAAACTCAGTTGCCCCATCGCCGCAGCACCCTAGACACGGGCACCGACAACAATCGGCGAGCACGACCGGGCGCATAGCGATTACCCTGGATGGGTGGACACGCAGCAGGAGCAGCCGAACGGGGCCGTCGATGTGACGGCCCTCGCCGCGCCGCTGCGTGCCCGGCTCGCCGTGATCTGTGCCGATGCGCTCGCCGTGATCCCGCGCGGGGAGCTGTCCACCCAGGTGCGCACCGTCGCCGGATTCGCCCCGGCCAAGCGGGCGAGCGCGGGGGAATCGGTGCTGCTCACCGCGCTCGGCGACGGCGACCGGTTCCGCGAGCTCGTGCAGGAGTGGGCGCAGGAGAACCGCCCGGACGCGCTGGAGGTCGCCGCGGCGGACCCGGTACACGCCGCGGCCGCCGCGGTGCTCACCGCCGATCCGGCCGCCGTGCATCTGGCCGCCTTCGTGGCGATGCGCGCCGCCGATTCGAGCATGCGCGCCGAACGGGACGGGGCGCTGGCCAAACTCGAACGACTCTCCGGTGAACTGACCGAGCTGCGGGCCGCCAAGACCGAGCGTGGTGACGGCAACGCCGAGGCCGACAAGCTGCGTTCCCGGCTGCGCGAGAAGGGCACCCAGCTGCGTGCCGCGCGCGACGAGGCGGATGCCGCGAGCGCCGCGCTGGCCGAGGTCCGTGCGGAGACCGAGCTCGAGGTCAAACGGATCGCCGCGGAACGGGACGCCGAGCGCGCGCGTGCCGAGGCCGAACGGGAACGCGCCGAGACCGCACGGCAGGAGGTGCGGGCCGCGCGCCTGGCCGCCCGCCAGGCGCGGGAGGCCGACGAGACCAGGCTCGCCCTGCTCGTCGAGACGATCGAGGGCGCCGCTGCCGGGCTGCGCGGTGAGCTCGGTGTCGGGGAACTCGGGATGCGGCCCGCCGACCTGGTCGAGGGTGCGGGCGTCGCGTACGGCCGCAGCACCCAGGTGCGGGATGTCAGCGCGCTGGACTCGCTGCTGCGAATGCCCGCGGCGCATCTGATCGTGGACGGCTACAACGTCACCAAGACCGGGTACCCCGAACTGTCCCTCGCCGATCAGCGGGACCGGATCGCACGCCAGCTCGCCGCGCTGGCCGCGCGTACCGGGGCGGAGATCACCCTCGCGTTCGACGGGGCCGGGGTCACCGCGCACAAGGTGTGGCCGCGCGGGGTGCGGGTGCTGTTCTCCGATCCCGGGGTGCTCGCCGACGATGTGATCAAGAACCTGGTCGCGGCGGAACCGGGCGGGCGCCCGCTCGTCGTGGCGACCTCGGACAAGGACGTGGTCCGTGCGGTGCGGGGCAGGGGCGCGCACGCCGTGTCCTCCGCGGTGCTCGTCTCCCGGCTCTCTCGCGTCTGAGCGGTTCTCCGCGCGGTCTCCGAGCGCTCCCTGCGCAGTCTCTGAGCAGCGGGTTCCGGGTGAGGAACCCGGAACTGTCGGTGGTCACTCCTATCGTGACGGCGGAAACACCACAAGGCCGGAACGAGGAGGACGAGATGATCATCGACTGCGAGCGGTGCCCGGTCCGCGGCAAGGCGTGCGAGGACTGCGTGGTGAGCGTGCTGTTCGGCGGGCCGCCCGCCGCGGAGCCGGAGACCCCGTTCGGCGCGGGACTCGACGCGGAGCACCGGCGCGCGATCGAGGTGCTCGCCGAGGCGGGCATGGTCTCGAAAGTACGCGCCCTTCCACTGACGGTGATCGACGAATCGGGACACCGGCAGCGGGCCGGATAGCGTACGCGCGTTCGTCGCGTGGGACTGCCCGTTCGGCGCAAGATCGCGACATAACCCACCCCGATGTGGACGCTGCGAGGGTTGTTTCGTAACCTGTTCGAGACCTCGCGGAGGACGGTCGTCACAACGGCGGCGACGCGAGTTCACCGCCGTTCGGTTGTCGGGGACCGGGTAGGCATCGGGCGCGTTCACGGCGCACCAGTCGGGCACGTTTTGTTCGTGTGTGGGACGGTGCTGGCCTCGAGCGGGTCTCGGTGTCCGCAGGCGGTCGGATAGCCGAAGGAGTATTCCGCACGTGGCGCAGCAACGACTCCAGCGCACCACTCGTGGCGCACTGGCCGCCACCGCCGTCGCTGCGGCGGTCGGCATGGTCGGACTACCGGCGTCGGCACAGCCGAACGACACGTCGACCCCGGACAATCCCGCCGACGCGCTCAAGCAGTACAAGCAGCTCACCACCGAGGCCGAGAAGGTTCAGCAGTCCTACCTGAAGGCCAAGGACGACCTCGACGCGCGCAAGGCCGAGCTCGACAAGGCCAAGGCGGACGAGGCCAAGGCCGAGCAGGCGGTGCAGGACGCGCAGAAGCAGGAAGGCCAATTCCGCGGACAGGTCGACAAGCTGTCCAACGCGACCTATCAGGGCGCGCGGTTCTCCAAGCTCTCCGTGCTGATGACCGGAGCATCCCCGAGGGATTTCCTCGACCGGGCCTCGGCGATCCAGGTCATCTCCTCCGACAACGATGAATCGCTGCAGCGGCTCGCCGGTGCCACCAAGCGTGCGCAGCAGGCGAAGGGCGCCACCCTCGACGCGCAGAAGCGTGCCGAGGACGCCAAGAACTCGGCGGCACAGCTGATCTCGGACATCAAGGAGAAGCACGAATCGGTGCAGCGCCAGATCAGCACCGTCAAGGAGGCGCTCGACAAGCTCAGCCCCGGTGCGCAGAGCTCGATGAAGCAGGGCAGCGGGGACAACGGCGTGTACATCCCGGGTTCCGGGATCGGTGGTAAGGCGATGCAGGCCGCGCTCGGGCAGATCGGTGTCCCGTACGTGTGGGGTGGCACCAGCCCGTCCGGTTTCGACTGCTCCGGGCTGACTTCCTGGGCGTTCAAACAGGCCGGATACTCGCTCCCGCGTTCCTCGCAGGCGCAGGAAGGTGTCGGCAAGGCCGTTTCGCGCAGCGAACTGCAGCCGGGTGACCTGGTGTTCTTCGGCAGTCCCGTGCACCATGTGGGCATCTACGTCGGCGACGGGAAGATGGTCAACGCCCCGAACTTCGGCGAGAACGTGCAAGTGGAGCCGCTGCAGAGTGACTACTCCGGCGCGCGCCGCGTCGGCTGACCGAGCCGGCAGAGCAACCATAGAGCCCCGTGGTCGATGACCGCGGGGCTACTATGTCGCGCGTGAGCACGCCCCGGCCATCGAACAAGGTGGCGATCCGACGCGGCCTGATCGGCGCCGTGATCCTCGTCGTGCTCCTCGCCGCGATCTTCGTGCTGCTCGGCTACGTCCGGCAGGCGCAACCGAGCGCCGCACCGCCGAATCCGCGGCCCGCCTCGATGGCGGCGCAGCCGAGCAGCAAGCCGAGCGAGGCGGCGCGGCCGGCTCCGCGCATCCGCGAGGTGCGCGAACTGCTGCGCGGCCGGGCCCAGGCGGTGCGCACCGGGGATCGCGCGGCCTTCCTGGCCGGGATCGACCCCGCGGCACCCGAAGCCTTCCGTGCGGCCCAGTCCAGGCTCTTCGACAACCTGCGCGGGGTGCCGCTGGCCACCTGGTACTACGAACTCGATCCCCGGTTCGCCACCGATCCGGCCGGGCTGGCGCCGCAGCCAGGTGACCCGGACGAACTCTGGGCGCCGAAGGTCGAGCTGGGTTACGCGCTCGCCGGTATCGATGAGCGCCCGACCACCCGGCCGATGGGATACCTGTTCGCCCGCAAGGGAAACCACTGGTACCTGAGCTCGGACACCGCGCTCGGCCCCGGCAAGACCTGGCGCGGTCCCTGGGACTACGGGCCGTGCCAGACCCTGCGCACCCAGTCCGGACTGGTGCTGTACCACCAGTCGGGCAAGGCGAGCGCCCAGGCGGTCGGCGCGCAACTGGACGCCGCGGTGCGCGCGGTCACCGCGGTCTGGGGCAACGGCTGGTCGCGCAAGGTCGCCGTGTTCGTCCCCGGGGGCGCCGAGGAACTGCGCTCGCTCGTCGGGCCGGAATTCGCGGCGAACACGATCGCCGCGGTCGCGGTCGCCGATTCGGTGAACGCCCGGGAACATGTTGCCACGGGCCAGCGCGTGGTGCTCAATCCGGACGGGGCGGCGCAGCTGTCCCCGCAGGCGCTGTCGATCGTGCTGCGCCACGAGATCACCCACATCGCGGCACGCAAGGACACCGTGGACGGTGCGCCGATGTGGTTGACCGAGGGCTTCGCCGACTACGTCGGGTACGTCTCGAGCTGGATCCCGGTCGCCAAGGCCGCGCCCGATCTGGCCGCCGAGGTGCGCGATGGGGATGTGCCGGAGAAACTGCCCGCGGACGCGGATTTCCAGGCCGATGCGAACACCCTCGACCTCGCCTACCAACAGGGCTGGACCCTGTGCGCCTCGATCAGCGCGCGATACGGGCAGCCGAGACTGGTGCGGTTCTTCCTGGATGTGTCCCGCCTCGGCAAGATCGACGAGGCGCGGCTCGGCCGGATCACCCAGCGCGATCTCGGCGTGGACCTGGACGGGCTGGTGCGCAACTGGCAGGGATATCTGCATTCCGTGCTGCGATGAACCGGACCATGACCACCAGAACACTGCTCATCACGAACGACTTCCCGCCCGCACTGGGTGGCATTCAGTCCTATGTGGACGAATTGGCGCGGAGGCTGGATCCCGCCTCGCTTGTGGTGCTCGGCCCGCACACGGAAGGCGCCGCCGAACACGATGCCCGCCTGCCGTTCCCGGTCGTCCGGCACACCGGGATGCTGCTGCCGACGCGGCCGGTGCTGAACACCGCGCGGCGGCTGCTCGCCGAATACGGCTGCCGCAGTGTCTGGTTCGGCGCGGCGGCCCCGCTCGGTCTGCTGGCGGCCCCGCTGCGGCGGGCGGGGGCGCGCCGGGTGCTGGCGAGTACGCACGGCCACGAGGTGGGCTGGTCGATGCTGCCGGGTGCCCGTTCGGTGCTGCGACGCATCGGGGAGCACACCGATGTGCTCACCTTCGTCAGCCGCTACACCCGGTCCAGGGTCGCTTCGGCGTTCGGGCCGCATGCCGGATTCGAGTACCTTCCGCCCGCCGTCGACGGTGCCTGGTTTCGCCCCGATCCCTTGGCGGGCAAGCGAATCCGACTTCAACTCGGGCTCGGTGAGCGGCGCGTGGTGCTGTGCCTTTCCCGCCTGGTGCCGCGTAAGGGAATCGACACCCTGCTCGCCGCGCTGCCCCGAATCCTCGCAGTCGCACCGGATGCCGTGCTGCTCGTCGCCGGAACCGGGCGCGATACCCCGCGGCTGCGCGGCATCGCCGAACGCGCCGGGCTCGGTGATCGGGTCGTCTTCGCGGGCGCGGTGCCCCAGGGTGAGCTCGCCGACTGGTACAACGCCGCCGATGTGTTCGCGATGCCGTGCCGCACCAGGGGATTCGGGCTCGACGTGGAAGGTTTCGGGATGGTCTTCCTGGAGGCGGCCGCCTGCGGGCTCCCCGTGGTGGCCGGAAATTCCGGTGGCGCACCGGAAAGTGTGCGAGCGGGGGAGACCGGATACACCGTGGACGGACGGGACACCGGCGTGGTGACCAGGGCCGTGCTGCGCGCGCTTGAGGCACGCGGGATGGGTGCGGCGGGCCGGGAACGGGTACTCGAACACTGGAGCTGGGAGCAGCGGGCGCACCGGCTCGCCGAACTGCTCGACGGCTGAACCCGCCACGCGGGAGCGGGGCGTTCCCCGGTTCACAGTTGCATACATAGCGATACATGCATATGATGGCGATGGCGAGACGATGAAGGGGGTGACCCGGATGGGCGCTGGACACGGACATGGGCATGCGAGCGGGGAGTCGGACAAGCGGTGGCTGGCCGGCGCCCTGGCGGTGATCGGCGTCTTCATGCTCGGCGAGGTTGTCGCCGGCTTGCTCGCCGGGTCCCTCGCGCTGCTCTCCGATGCCGCGCACATGCTCACCGATGCCGCATCGATCGCGCTGGCGCTGTGGGCGATCCGGCTCGCCGCGCGCCCCGCATCGGGCCGGATGACCTACGGGTGGAAGCGCGCGGAAATCCTTTCGGCGCAGGCGAACGGGATCACCCTGCTGGTGCTCGGCGCCTGGCTGACCTATGAGGCGATCACCCGGCTGATCGATCCGCCGGAGGTCACCGGTTCGCTGGTGCTGATCGTGGCGCTGCTCGGGGTCGTGGTGAACCTGATCGCCACCTGGATGATCAGCAAGGCCAACCGGTCCAGCCTCAACGTGGAAGGCGCGTTCCAGCACATCCTCAACGACCTGTTCGCGTTCATCGCCACCGCGGTCGCCGGACTGGTCATGCTGCTGACCGGGTTCGCCCGCGCCGACGCGATCGCCTCACTGGTCGTGGTCGTCCTGATGGTCAAGGCCGGGATCGGACTGGTCCGCGATTCGAGCCGGATCTTCCTGGAGGCGGCGCCCGCCGGTCTGGACCCGGACACGATCGGCGGGCTGCTCGCCGACCGTCCGCATGTCGCCGAGGTGCACGACCTGCACATCTGGGAGATCACCTCGGGATTGCCCGCGCTGTCCGCGCATGTGCTGATCACTCCGGGCGAGGACTGCCATGCCGTGCGGGCGGATCTGGCGCGACTGCTTGCCGCCGAACACGCCATCGAGCACGCCACGTTGCAGGTGGATCACGTCCAACCGGGCGAAGCCGGCCCGGTGCACTGCGAGGAACCGCACGGCGCCGTGTACCGAGGTGTTTGATCGGCGGAGCGCCTGAGCGGCGAGCCGTTCCGCTCAGAGGTTCATCTTCTGGAAGCGGCGCACCGAGAGCGGGGCGAACACGGCGATGAGCGCGATCGACCACAACAGGATCGTGGCCACCGGATGCTGCATCGACCAGGCCGTGCTCGAACTCAGCCCGGGGTTGCCGAACAACGCCCGGCAGGATTCCACGAGCGCACTCACCGGATTCCAGTCCGCGATCGCGCGCAACCAGGCGGGCATGTTCCCGGTCGGCACGAAAGTATTCGAAATCATCGTCAGCGGCATGAAAAGCGGGGCGAGCCGTTCGGCGGTGGTGACGTTGCGGACCAGCGAGCCGAGGAAGATGCCGAGCCAGATCATCCCGAACGCGAAGAGCAGGATGACGCCGAATCCCGCCGCCACGCTCCAGAACCCGGTGTGCGCCGTCCATCCGGTCGCCCAGCCGCACAGCGCCGTGACCACGAGCCCGAGGGTGTAGTTGATCAGCTCCGCGCCGCTGGTGCCGACCGGGACCGCGGAACGCGAGGCGGGCATCGAACGAAACCGGTCCATGACACCGAGCTGATTGTCGTTCGCCATTTTCTGCATGATTCCGGCGAACGAGGCCGCGGCGCCCATGGCGAACAGTCCCGGCATCAGGAATTCGCGGTAGTTCCCGCCTCCCGGAATAGGAATCGCGCTGCCGAATATGTAGCCGAAGATCAGGATCATCGCCAGCGGGAACATGATGGTGCCGATGATCTCGCCGGGGGAGTGCTTGAACCGCAACAGGTTCCGCAGGATCATGGTCGCGCTGTCGGCGAGAAGGTCATAGAGCGCACCGCGTTCACGGCGCGGGCCGGCGATGCTCGTCATGTCCTGTCCTCTGTCATCTCGATTTCGTTGTGTGCCAAGGGTTTCTGTTCACCGGTCAGGCGCAGGAACACCTCGTCGAGCGTGGGGTGGCGCAGTGCGAGGTCGCTGATCGCCACCCCGCTCTCGTGCAGCATGAGGGTGACCTTGGGCAGTGGCACCGTTTTCGTGTCCAGCACGGAGGTGACCCTGCGTTCGTCCGCGACGACCTCCGGCTCGGCACCGGTGAGCGTGCGCAGTTCCCGTGCCACCGTGGCGAGCTGGTCGACGTGTTCGACGGTGACATCCAGATGCGCGCCGATGGTGGCCTTGAGGTTGCCCGGGGTGTCGTCCGCGACCGCGGTACCGGTGTCGATCACCACGATGTTGTTCGCGAGCTGATCGGCCTCGTCGAGGTACTGGGTGGTGAGCAGCACCGTGGTGCCATCGGTGACCAGTCCGCGCACGGCTTCCCAGACCTCGTTGCGGCTACGCGGATCCAGCCCGGTCGTCGGCTCGTCGAGGAAGAGCACATCCGGGGCCACGATCAGGCTCGCGATCAGGTCGAGGCGCCTGCGCATCCCGCCGGAGTACCCCTTGACCTGGCGGTCGCCCGCCGTGGCCAGATCGAACCGCTCGAGCAGTTCGTCCGCCCTGGCCCGCGCCGACCGGGCGGAGAGGTGATACAGCCTGCCGAAGATGCGCAGGTTCTCCCGTCCGGTAAGGGTTTCGTCCAGTGCGGCGTGCTGCCCGGCGAGCCCGATCCGCTTGCGCACCGCCATCGGATCGCGGACCACGTCGTGCCCGGCGATCAGTGCGGTGCCCGAATCGGGCCGCAGCAGGGTGGCGAGCACCCGCACCGCGGTCGTCTTGCCCGCCCCGTTCGGCCCGAGTAGTCCGCACACCGTGCCGGGCGCGACGTCGAACCGCAGGTCTCGGAGGGCTTGGGTGCTGCCGAAGTGCTTGTTCAGCCCCTCGACGCGCACGATCGGTTCGGTCATTTCTTCCCCAAGGTCGGAGTGCATCCGAGAACTCCATGTCCTGCTTGCGCCGGACGAGAGCTCGCAGACACACTCTGGGATTTGCGCGCTATAGGTGAGTACTGCGTACGCTATCAATAAGCTAGCTTAGTGGGTACAACGTACGCAAGGAGGTTTCGTGTCGGGGTCCGAGGACGAGGTCATCTGGCTGCGGCCGGAGAAACCCACGCGTGGCAAGACCCCCGCGTACAACCGGGCCGACATCGCCGCGGCCGGGGTGCGGATCGCCGATGCCGTGGGGCTCGACGGGCTCTCCATGCGCAAGGTGGCCGCGGAGCTCGGCGCGGGAACCATGTCGCTGTACCGCTATGTGCGCAGCAAGGACGAACTGCTCGCGCTGATGGTGGACTCGATTCTGGGGGATCCGGAGAGCTGGCCGGGCGACTACCGGGACTGGGCGGGCGTGCTGCGGCTGTGCGCGCACGGCAGCAGATCGGCGGTGCTGGAGCATCCGTGGTTCCCGGTCGCCTCGGTGTACGCCAATCCGCCGGGACCGAACATGCTGCGGGCGATGGAACACATGATGGCCGCGCTGGACCGCCCGGGACTGCGGATCGACGAGCTGTTCCAGATCGTCACCACGGTGATGACCTTCGCGCAGGGCTACGCGCAGAACGAACTCGCCGAACGCGCGGCGGGGCTCGGCACCGGACCGGTCGAGGAGACCACCACCGAGGCCGAGAAGCGCTACATGGTGCGCATGGCCGAGTCCGGGGAATACCCGTACCTTTCCCGGCTCATCGCCGAGGCCCGGACCCCGCACCAGGACGCCGATGCCCAGTTCGACGCGATGCTCGACTGGGTGATCGAAGGCATCCTGGCGCGAGTGCGCGCCTACGTCGATCTCTAGGAGTAGATCGCCTTGATGTCCTCGGCGCGAATGTCCGAGACCACCCCGCGGCGCAGTTTCAGCGAGGGGGTCAGCTCACCTGAGTCGATGGTGAAATCGTTGGGCAGCACGCGGAATTTCTTGATCGACTCGGCGTGCGAGACCGCCGTATTGGCCTGGTCCACGGCCTCCTGCAGCTCCTTGTTCAGCTCGGGATCCTCGATCAGGTCACCGACCTTCGCGTTGGGATCCTTGCCGTGCCTGGATTTCCAGCCGGTGAGGAACTCCTCGTCGATCGTGATCAGCGCGGCGATGAACGGCTGCTTGTCCCCGACGACCATGCACTGGGAGATGAGCGGGTGCGCGCGCAGGCCGTCCTCGAGCACGGCGGGGGAGACGTTCTTGCCGCCCGCGGTGACGATGAGTTCCTTCTTGCGCCCGGTGATACGCAGGAAGCCCTCGGAATCGATGCTGCCCAGATCCCCGGTGTGGAACCAGCGATCGGTCAGCGCGGTCGCGCTCGCTTCCTCGTTGCGCCAGTAACCGCGGAACACCACATCGCTTTTCACCAGCACCTCGCCGTCCTCGGCGATGCGCACCGAGGTACCGGCGATCGGGCGCCCCACGGTGCCGACCTTGCTGTGCTGCTCGGTGTTCACCGCGGCGGCCGCGGAGGTCTCGGTGAGCCCGTAGCCTTCGTAGACCGGGAGACCGATGCCGCGGAAGAAGTGCGCGAGCCGTTCGCCGAGCGGCGCACCGCCGGACACGGTGCCGGTGCACCGGCCACCGAGCGCGGCACGCAGCTTGGCGTACACCAACCGGTCGAACACCGCGTGCTTGACCCGCAGCGTCAGGCTCGGCCCGCCGCTCTCCTTCGCCTTCGAGTACTCCACGGCGACCGCCTCGGCGGCGTCGAAGATCGAGCCCTTCCCACCGTCGTGCGCCTGCTGCCGCGCGGAGTTGTACACCTTCTCGAACACCCGGGGCACGGCGACGATGAAGGTGGGCCGGAAACCGCGGAGATCGTCGAGCAGATTGCTGACATCCGGGGTGTGTCCCATGGTCAGCCTGGTATAGATGCCGGTCAGCGCGATCGCACGGGCCAGGACATGGGCCAGCGGCAGGAAGATCAGCTGGGAGTTGCCCGACTGCATCAGCCGGGGGAAGGAGTTCGCGTTCGCCCGGACCTCGGCGAGCAGATTGCGGTGGGTGAGCTCACATCCCTTGGGCCGCCCCGTGGTGCCCGAGGTGTAGACCAGGGTGGCCAGGTCGTCGGCGCCGATGCCGCGCCTGCGTTCGCGCACCGTGTCCCCGCCGACCTCGGCACCCGCGCTGGTGAGCTCGGCGACCGCGCCCGGTTCCCCCTCGATCTGCCACACGCGGTCGACGCCCTCGACCCTGCCGAGTACCCCGTCCACCACGCTGTGGTGCGCATCGGTCTCCACGAACACCGCACGGGCCCCGGAGTCGGCGAGGATCCACTCGATCTGGTCGGCCGAGGAGGTGTCGTAGATCGGCACGGTGACCGCGCCCGCGGTCCAGATCGCGAAATCGATCAGGGTCCACTCGTACCGGGTCTTGGCGAGCAGCCCGATCCGGTCACCGGTCTCGATCCCGGCCGCGATCAGACCCTTGGCCACCCCGGTCACCTCGGCGGCGAACTGCGCGGCCGTGACGTCCACCCAGGAATGGCCGACCCGCCTGCGGAAGGCGATCGTGCCTGCGAACCGTTCCGCGTTGGCGAAGATCATGTCGGTGAGGTTCTCCCGCTCGTCGACCTCACCGATGCTCGCCGCCGTGTACTCCTGCATCGTCGCAACCTCCCGGACGTGACTGTGTCCTCACCACCGCAACTTACCGTCGGTATGTGAACCGGTACCACCGTGGTGTCCGAGATCGCTCCGAGCGGGCGGGGATACTGGGCACATGCCAACGGTGGACATCGTCGACGAGACCTTCCTGCTCGTGCCGCCGGCCGTGCTCGCGGCCACCTATGCCGACCCGGATGTGTGGCGCGAATGCTGGCCCGACCTGCGGCTCGAGGTCTACGCCGACCGGGGCGAGGAGGGGCTGCGGTGGACGGTGACCGGCGCGCTGGTCGGCACCCAGGAGGTGTGGCTCGAGCCGATGCTGGACGGCACCCTGGCGCACTACTTCCTGCGCGCGGACCCGCCGCCGGACCGGAACTGGAGCCCGTCGATGCTGCGCCGGGTGATCACCGCGCGCCAGGTCGCGGCGAAGACGGTGTCCCTGCGGCTCAAGCGAACCCTGGAGGCAGGACGGCGCCCCGGTTGCCCGCCGCTGGAGTGAACCCTTCGGTAACCTCGCGGGTGTGCGGGTACACGTTGTCTCCGATGTGCACGGGAACGTCGATGCGCTCAGCCGGGCCGGGGAAGGGGCCGATGTGCTGCTCGTGCTCGGCGATCTGCTCGACTTCGTCGACTATCACGACCACTCGGCGGGGATTCTCGGTGTGATCTTCGGCGCGGAAGCGGTCGGCCGTTTCGCCGAACTGCGCCGCCGTAGCGATCCCACCGAGGCCGGGGCGTACGCCCGTTCGCTGTGGGCGAGCCTCGAGGATCCGGGGCGGGTGGTCACCGAGGCCATCCACGACCAGTACGCGAAGCTGTTCGCCGCGCTGACCGCGCCCACCTACGCGATCCCGGGCAACGTGGACGCGCCCGAACTGTGGCCCGATCATCTGCACGACGGGGTAACCCTCGCCGACGGGCGAGTGCTCGAGATCGGCGGTGTGCGGTTCGGGTTCGCCGGCGGAACGGTGCTGCCGAAGGGGAGGGCCCGCCGCTCCGGTGGGGTGTGGAAGCCCTATATCCGCACCGCGGAGGACTACGACGCCGACGTGGCCGCGCTGCACGGGGTGGATGTGCTGTGCACTCACTGCCCGCCCGCGCTGCCTGAGCTGACCTATGATGTGGTCGCCCGGCGCGCCGAGCTCGGCTCCACGGCGCTGGTGGACCTGCTCGACCGGGAGTCGCCGCGGTACGCGCTGTTCGGGCACGTGCACCAGCCGCTGGCGCCCCGCCTGCGCTACCGGCGCACCGAGTGCGTCAACGTCGGGCATTTCCAGCGCACCGAAACGCCGTACGTGCTCGAGCTCTGAGCACACCTGCCCGGTAACCTGCGGTCCATGTCCACGCCCGACCGGTCGACCCAGTCCATCGTGATCGACGCGCCCCCGGAACGCATCATGGCGGTGATCGCCGACTTCGACGCGTACCCGGAGTGGACCGATGCGTTCAAATCGGCGGAGGTGCTGGAGACCGGGGCGGACGGCCGCGCCCGCCAGGTGCGGATGACCATCGAGCAGGGCCCGGTCAAGGACACCTACACCCTCGAATACGAGTGGGCGCCGGACGGCCGCTCGGTACGCTGGCACCTGGTCAAGGGTGCGATGCAGAAGGCCCAGGACGGCAGTTACACGCTCGTCCCCTCCGGTGGCGGCACCGAGGTCACCTACAGTCTCTCCGTGCAGCTGGCGATCCCGATGATCGGCCAGCTGCGCCGCAAGGCCGAAAAAGTGATCATGGACACCGCACTCAAGGAGCTCAAGCGCAGGGTCGAGGAGGAGTCATGACCGAGCGGCACCCGGCGCGGGAGCGCTAGCCGGTGCGTGTCACGTTGTTCACCGGCAAGGGCGGAGTCGGCAAGACGACGATCGCCGCCGCCACCGCCGCGCGGCTGGCCAGGAGCGGTCGCCGGGTACTCGTCGTGTCCACCGATCCCGCGCACTCGCTCGGGGACGCGTTCGGCACCGAGCTCGGCGCGGAACCGCTCGAGGTGGAGTCCGGCCTGCACGCCGGGCACATCGACGCGCGCGGACTGGTCGACCAGTCCTGGGCCCAGTTGCGCACCCACCTGCGCGGGATGCTCGCCGGGGCCGGGGTGGACGAGGTGGACGCCGAGGAACTGACCGTGCTGCCCGGGGTGGACGAGCTGCTCTCGCTGGTCGAGGTGCACCGGCTCGTCGAGCAGGGCGCGGCGGACGGGCGCTGGGAAGCGGTGCTCGTGGACTGCGGGCCGACCGCGGAGACCCTGCGGCTGCTCGCTCTTCCGGAAGCGTTCTCCGGCTATCTCGGTAAGTTCTTCCCCTCCGGCAAGGGCGCCGGGTTGCTGCGCGCCGGGCTGCTCGGCGGGGACCAGTGGGCGGCGACCAGGCAGGCGCTGGGCACCCTCGGCGGCCAGCTCGCCGCGCTGCGCGGTCTGCTCACCGACCGCGCGCGGACCTCGGTCCGGCTGGTGCTCACCCCGGAACGGGTGGTCATCGCCGAGACCCGGCGCACCCTGACCGCGCTTGCCCTGCAGGGGATCCGGGTCGACGGGGTGATCGCGAACCGGCTGGTGCCCAAGGCGGGGCTCGGCTTCGGCCCGGCGGCGAACTGGATGCGCACCCGGCGCGCGGAGCAGGACGCCGTGCTGCGCGAGGTGCGCACCCACACCGAGCTCGAGGTGCGCACCGTGGAGCACCGGGCGAACGAGCCGGTCGGCGCGGACGCGCTCGCCACACTGGCGACCGACCTCTACGGGCGTGCCGATCCGCTCGCCGAACACGAGGAACTGGATCCGCCGCTGCTCTCGGTACACGGCGGCGGCACCGAGTACCGCTTGCACATCGCGATCCCGCTCGCCGAGGACGCCCGGCTCGAGCTCGCGCGGATCGGTGACGATCTCGCGGTCACCGTGGACGGCAGGCGGCGGCTGATCAGCCTGCCCTCCGTGCTGCGGCGCACCGAGGTGCGCACCGCCGAGGTGGACACCGAAGGCATCGTCGTCCGGATGCGTGCGCTATGAACGGGCCCGGGAAGGTGGATACCGAGGAACACCTGCACTCGCACGGGGCGGACCCGCGCCTGGTCGCCGAGCTGCGCGGACTGCTGAGCGCCTTCGCCGATCGCGCGGAGCCCTTGCTGCGCAAGGCATCCCAATCCACCGGGGAGCTCCCGGCCACCTGCAACTGGTGCCCGCTGTGCGCCGCGCTCGCCGTGGTGCGCGGGCAGCGCCCGGAACTGGCGGCGCGCGCGGCCGGGCACGGGGTCGCGCTGGTGGATCTGCTGCGCGCGGTGCTCGGCGAACCCGGTCCCGGGAACCGCCCGGGAACCGGCAGCTGGACCACATCCGGGCACCTGCGTGAGGAAGACGTCGTCGACGACCTCGCCACCACGATGCCTCAACCACCGGTACGGATGCGGGTGCAGCACATCGAGGTGCGCAGGGCGCAGACGCCGCGGCAGCGGGCCTGGCCGTCCGAGGACGCCGACCTGGCCGAACCGAAACCCGAACCCGAATCCGAGCAGAGCGAACCGGAGGACGGCCCCGAACAGGACGGGCGGGTCCAGCGGATCGCGGTGCACCGCAAGCGAGGTGGTGAGCGGAACTGATGCGCGCCATCGGGGTGGATATCGGCGGTACCAGTGTGCGTGCCGCGGTGGTCGACGAGCACGGCTCGATCCTGGACACCGCGCGCACCGCGACCCCGAGCGGGGAGCGATCGCTGGAGGACGCGATCGTCTCGGTGGTGCACGAGCTGACCAGGCGGCACCGGGTCGGCGGGGTCGGCCTCGCGATCGCCGGGTTCATCAGTGCCGACCGCAGCAGGGTGATGTTCGCCCCGCACCTGGCCTGGCGGGACACCGACATCGCCGAACGCCTCGGCGGCAGGCTCGGTCTCCCGGTGCTCGTGGAGCACGACACGAACTCCGCCGCGGTCGCCGAGCACCGGTTCGGCGCGGCCAGTGGCAGCCAGGTCGCCGTGCACATCGCGCTCGGCACCGGAATCGGCGCGGCCCTGGTGATCGACGGGGAGCTGTTCCGCGGCGCGCACGGGGTGGCCCCCGAGCTCGGGCACCTTCGCCTCGTTCCGGACGGGCGGCCCTGTCCGTGCGGCAAGTCCGGGTGCTTCGAGCGCTACTGCAGCGGTACCGCGCTCTCGGCGACCGCGGTCGAGCTGCTCGCCGAACATCCGGGCACCTCGACCGAACTGCGCAGGCACGCCTCCGACGACGCGCGCCGACTCACCGGACGACAGGTCGCCGCCGCCGCGCGGGACGGCGACCCGATCGCCCAGCGGGCGCTCGCCGAACTGGCCCGCTGGCTCGGCGAGGGCATCGCGCTCGTCGCGGACGTCTACGATCCCGAGCTCGTGGTCATCGGCGGCGGGGTCTCCGAATCCGCGCCGCTGTTCCTCGACGAGGCCCGGGAACACTACGCGCGCGCCCAGACCGGCAGCGGTTACCGCCCGCTCGCCCGGATCCGCACCGCGCAGCTCGGCGACGACGGGGGCATGGTCGGCGCCGCCGTACTCGCCGCGGAGTCACTGGGAACGCAGGCCGCGCGCTGACGGCGGGGCCGCTTTCCCCACCCGAGCAACTGGCCCCGCTGCCCGCGCCGCTACGCAGGCCAAGCGAAGATACCGGTCAAAGCCGGGCGCCGTCGTCGTCCGAGCCCGGGGTGCCCGGCGGCGGCCCGCTGCGCAGCCGGAACAGCAGCAGGCCTGCCGCGCCGACGGCGGCGACCGCGCCGAGCGGGATGGCCGCCGAGGAGGAGATGCCGAGCAGGTTCGGGGCGGCGAACAGCAGGATCGCGATCGCGATCAGGACGAGGGCGACGATCGTGGCGGCGTGCGGGCGGGGGACCGGTGGTGGCTCGGGTGGCTCGTAGTGTTCGGTGTCCGAATCGATGTCGAGGTCCGCGTCCGGGTCCCATTCCCGTTCCGCGGTGCGCCATTCGCTGGCGTGGGGGCGTGGCTCGGGTTCGGGGCGCGGCCGCTGTTCCTCGGCGACCCCGGGCCCGGTGGTTTCGGGCTCGGACGGTTCGGGCTCGGACGGTTCGGCGGTGAGGTTCTCGCCGACGCCCTCGCGCTCGAGATCGGCGACGATCTCGGCGAACGCGGCGTCCACGTCTTCTGGACCGTCCGAGCGTCTTGTCATGTTGGCTCTCCAGCGAGCTGTGGTGTTTCCTCGGTCAGTCGCGCCACGAATTCGCTCCCGAGCCGGAAGATGGTCGACGCGTCATAGTCAAGGGTGGCTACGTGGAAGCTGTCCGGCAAGACCACCGTGGTGAAATCCTCGCTGCGGACACCGTTCGCCACGATGTTCGCATTGATCGGCTCCACAACGTGATCGACGCTCGAGCGGAACAGCAGTACCGGCATGCTGATCCGGCCGAGGTCCGCACGCACCAGCCGCCACAGTGCGCGCAGGCTGTTCAGCGCGCGCAGCGGGGTGGTGCGGTAGCTCAGTTCGGGAATGCCGGGCCTGGCGATGTCCCCGCCGATCCCGGGTTTGCTCGGGACCACCTTCGACAGCACCGGGAGCAGCGCGGCGAGCTTGTTCTCGGTCGTCACCGAGGGGTTGACGAGCACGATCCCGCTGATGTCCGCGCCGCGTCGCTCGGCGAGCCGCAGGGTGAGCGTTCCGCCCATGGACAGGCCGAAGACGAACACCCGCTCGCAGCGTTCGAGCAGCTCGTCGAGCGCACCCTCCACGCAGCCGTACCAGTCCGGCCAGCGGGTGCGGTTGCATTCGCGCGCGGTCGTGCCGTGCCCGGGCAGCCGAGGACAGCGCACCGTGTAGCCCTGCGCGGCCAGGTGTTCGCCCCAGGGGCGCATGGTCTGCGGTGAGCCGGTGAACCCGTGACAGAGCAGGACTCCCGTCCGGGTCGAGCCGTCGTGGGCGAACGGTTCCGCACCGGGAAGTACGGGCACGGTCTCCTCCTTCGGGTCCGACAGGGGTGTGCTTTCCATAGTAGTTCGCCGCCGAAGCGGACATACCGTGCAGTATGTGCAGGTACAGGTGTCCCACCTCATTGTGCGCACCGGCACATGCTCCGTACGCTGGTGTTTCCGAAATGGTGTCGGTGGAGTGTGCGGGAGGCCGGGAGACGCGGTGTTCTATTACGTCCTGAAGTACCTGTTGCTCGGTCCGGTGCTCCGGCTGTTCTTCCGTCCGGAGATCGAGGGGCTGGAGAACATCCCCCGCGAGGGTGGGGCGCTGATGGCCTCGAACCACCTCGCGGTGCTCGACTCGTTCCTGTTCCCGTTGATGGTCCCGAGAAGGATCACCTTCCCCGCCAAGCGCGAGTACTTCACCGAGCCGGGGCTCAAGGGCCGGTTCAAGAAGACGTTCTTCACCGCGGCCGGTCAGGTGCCGATCGACCGCAGCAGCGCGAACGCCGCCCAGGCAGCGCTGGATACCTGCGTGCGGCTGTTGCGCGACGGGAACCTGGTCGGCATCTATCCCGAGGGCACCCGTTCCCCGGACGGCAAGCTCTACAAGGGCAAGACCGGGATGGCGCGGATCGCGCTGCAGGCCGAGGCCCCGATCATCCCGGTCGCCATGTTCGGCACCGACAAGGCCAACCCCATCGGTTCCCGGCTGCCGAAACCGGCCAAGGTCCGGATCAAGATCGGCAAGCCGCTCGAGTTCTCCCGCTACGCCGGGCTCGACGGGGACCGGTTCGTGGAGCGCTCCATCACCGACGAGGTGATGTACGAGCTGATGGAACTGTCCGGGCAGACCTACGTCGACGTGTACGCGCAGAAGGTCAAGGACGATCTCGCCGCGAAGCAGGCGGGCGCGGTCGCGCTGCCCGCGCAGCGCGAGGAGCGAAGCGGCGACCGGGTACCGGGAACCAAGGCGGGTTAAGCCGGTACCGAATCAGGTACCGTTTTGCTATTCTGTCTTCATGACAGCCTTGAACGTGCAGTTCACCGAGGAGGAGATGGCCGACCTGCGGGCAGCTGCCGAACGCGAAGGCAAGTCGTTGAAGACCGTGGCACACGACGCGGTCGTCTCTGCCGTGTCCTCGCGTAAGTATCGGGTCGCCGAGGCGGCTGCGCGAGTCGCGGGGATCAGCGCCGAGCTCAATGAACGGCTCGCCTGAGTGCCCGGGCCGTACTTTCTCGATATCGAGGACGTTCTTACCGCGACCGGGCACGCGATGGGGGTGTCACCAGAGGTCGGCGACTTCGGCTTGCTCGCTGCCGCGGTCGCCCGGCCGCAGACCACGGTGTTCGGCCAGGACGCCTACCCGGATCTGTTCACGAAAGCGGCCGCACTGTTGCATTCCCTGGTGCGCAATCACGCGTTGATCGATGGGAACAAGCGTGCCGCTTGGGCCGGTGCCGCCGTTTTTCTCGAAGTCAACGATGTGCCGTTGCGGGACTCGCTGGACGTCGACGCCGCGGAGACGATGGTCCTCGAAGCGGCACGCGGTGAAATCGACGTGCCCGAGATCGCGGAGCGGCTGCGCCAGTTCTTCGAAGGCTGATGTCACATGTTCTTCGCGCCGGTATGGATCGCCTCGCGGATGCGGGTGTAGGTGCCGCAGCGGCAGATGTTGCGCAGCTTGTCCAGCTCGGCGTCGTCGAGTTCGGTACCGGCGGCGCGTGCCTTGCGCACCAGGGCGACCGCGGCCATGATCTGCCCCGGCTGGCAGTAGCCGCACTGGGCGACGTCGTGTTCGAGCCAGGCCTCCTGCATGGGGTGCAGTTTCCCGCTCCGCTGATCCGCGAGGCCCTCGATGGTGGTGATCTCGTCGCTGGGTTTGATCGCGGAGATGGGCACCGAGCAGGGATTGAACGCCTTGCCGTTGATGTGGCAGGTGCACGCCTTGCAGACGTTGATCCCGCAGCCGTATTTCGGCCCGGTGACCCCGAGCAGATCGCGCAGCACCCATAGCACGCGGACGTTGTCCTCGGTGTCCACGCTGACCCGGTTTCCGTTGAGGATAAAACTGTGTTCGGGCACCGTGACTCCTTAGAAGGTGTGTTCGAGGCCGTCGGTGGGGGACTGGGGAATCGGCGGGACGCGGGGGAGCGGTTCGAAGCTCAGCGTGCCGTGGTTGATCGGGAACGAGGTGGGCATCGTCCCGGTGGCCCGGCCGTAGGCGCAGGCGACCGCGCCGACGGTGGCGGCGACCCCGAGTTCGCCCGCCCCACCGGGTTCCTCGGTCGTCTTCGGCATGACGAACACCCGCACATCCAGCGGGGTGTTCCACTGCCGGGTGTAGAAGAAGTTGTCCCAGCTGCCTTCCAAGGGCAGGCCCCGGTCCATGTGCAGGCTTTCGGTGAGCACCAGGCCGATTCCGTCGTTGACGCAGCCGAGCATCTGCGCCTCGAGTCCGCGCGGATTCACCGGAACACCCACGTCGACGGCCACCGTGGCCCGCATGACGCGGGGCCCGGTCACCCCTTCCTCCTCGACCGGCCGGTGCACCGTCTCCGGGCGGCAGTCGATTTCCACGAGCACCGCGCAACAGCTCTTGTATTCGACGTGGATGCCGATTCCCTGAGCCGTTCCGGGTGGCATTTCCTTTCCCCATTCACCGAGTTCGGCCACCTTGTCGAGAATCGCGCGGACGCGCTCCTCCTTGGCGAACGACCGGCGCAGTTCCAGTGAATCCTTGCCGAGCTTTTTCGCGAGCATTTCCACCGCGATCTCGCGTGCGCCGGTGACATTCGGCGAATACACGTTGCGCATGCTGCTGGTGTGGAATTTCAGCGGCACCTCGTGCAGGGTCTGGTTCGTGATCCCGAAGTCGTACGGCATCGCCTGCGTGGTGAGGAAAAAAACCTGATTGAACGTGAGATCGGCGACCGGGAGTTTGTCGAGCATCGAGGTGATCGCATCACCGAATCCGTGGCCGAGATCCAATTGCGTCGCCATATGCCGCTGCTCGTAACTGAGCACGTTCTCGCCGGAATGGTTCAGCCGGATCTTGGAGGTGGACATCGGGTGCACCCTGCCGTGCCGGAAATCATCGGTGCGGTGCCACATCAGTTTGACCGGTTTGCCCATCGCCTTGGAGGCCTCGGTCGCCTCGAGCGCGGCGTCGTGGAACAGTTTGCGGCCGAAGGAACCGCCGCCCTGGACCACGTGCACCCGCACCGCGGTCGGCAACAGGCCCGCCTTGGCCGCGATCTCGTTGTGCGCCGGGATCGGTGCCTTGAGCGCGGCCCAGATCTCGGCGCGATCGGGGCGCACGTCGGCGATCGCGCAGTTCGTCTCGAGTGCGCTGTTGCTGGCGAAGGCGAAGTCCACCTCGAGGTCGATGGTCTCGGCGCCCGGCATCGGTGGCGGCATGGGCGGGGTGATGGCGCGCAGTTCGGCGCGCACGCTCGCGTCGGTTTCCCCGTCGACCGTCCCGCCCCGCCAATCCACCCGCAGCGCGCGCACCGCGTCGATGCAGTGCGTCGTGGTGTTCGCCCGGACCGCGACCCCGGTGGAGATCACCGCGATATCGGTGACCCCGGGCATCGCGCGGACCTCGGCCAGATTGCGCACCGAGCCCACGCCTGCGTTGATGTGCGGTCCACGGCAGACCATGGTGGGCAGCGCGCCGGGCACCCGCAGATCCATCGTGAACTGTTTGCGCCCGGTGACCGCGTCATGGGCGTCGATCCGGCTCTGCGGGGTGCCGATCAGGCTCGGCCGCTTCTTCGGTTCCGCGCTCAGCTGCTTGGTGCGGGTGCCCGCGGCCGCCTTCGCGAACGAGCCCAGTGGTGCGCTCCGGCCGCCGGGACCGGAGATGACCCCTTCGGTGATGGTGAGCCGGGAAGCGTCGGTTCCCCATTGCCCGGCCGCTGCGTCGAGCAGGGCGAGGCGGGCGATCGCCGCGGCGGCGCGCACCGGATGGTAGATCGAGTGCATGCTGTTGGATCCGCCGGTGAGCTGGTTGCACAGCAGCTCGGGGCGCGCGTCGGCGAGGGTGACCCGGACCTTGTCCATGCCGATGTCGAGTTCCTCGGCGATCAGCATGGTGACCGCGGTGGTGATGCCCTGACCGACCTCGGCGCGCGGCAGTGCGAAAGAGACGGTGCCGTCGGCCTGCACCCCGACCGCGACCAGTCCGGAGGTCGGTGCCGCGGCCAGATTGAGCAGATCGGAGAGATCGAGGAGATCGGCGATCTCCGGATTCGAGGGAAGTGCCGCCGAGGCTTCGCCGGGCATGGCGAATTCCTCTCCGACCGGCACGGCGACCGCGAGGGTGGGGGCAGCGAGCAGGTATCCGAGAAAGCGGCGTCGGCTGTGACCAGCCATTTCCGGTCATCCTCTCGACTTCATCGGCGAGAGTGGGAGCCTCGCATACCGGACATGTGTCAGCAAGTGGAACGCAGCAGAATCCCCGCGCACCGGGATACGTACTCTCTCTGGGGTGCGATATTTCTACGACTGCGAGTTCATCGAGGACGGGGAGACCATCGAACTCGTCTCGGTCGGAGCCGTCGACGAGAACGGGAGAGAGTTCTACGCGGTTTCCACCGAGTTCGATCCGGACCGCGCCGGATCCTGGGTGCGGGCCAATGTCCTCGGCAAGCTGCCGTCGCCGGGGGACAAGGCGTGGCGTTCCCGGGAACGGATCCGTGCGGACTTCCACGCCTATCTGACCGAGCCGGGGGAACCGGTCGAACTGTGGGCCTGGATCGCCGCCTACGATCACGTCGCGATCGCCCAGTTGTGGGGCGCGATGCCCGCCCTTCCGCGCGAGATTCCGCGGTTCACCAGGGAACTGCGGCAGCGCTGGGAGGATGTGGGGCGCCCGAAACTGCCGTACCCGCCCGCGGACGCGCACGACGCGCTCGCCGACGCGCGGCACAACCTCGCCCGGTGGAAGGTCATCGAGCAGCGCCGTGCCGAACTCGGCTATCCGGTCCGCTGAGTCGGCTCGGCGCGCTCACCCTCCTCGGCGCGCCGTGCCGAACCGATACAGTGAGCGGTGTCATAGCGGCGAAGCGCGAGGAGCGAATATGCGGATCGGTGTGCTCACCGGTGGCGGCGACTGCCCCGGCCTGAATGCGGTGATCAGGGCGGTCGTCCGGAAAGGGATCGAGGGACACGGCTGGGACATCCTCGGATTCCGGACCGGCTGGCAGGGCCCGATGGACGGTCTGACCAAACCACTCGGCCTGGACGAGGTCGAGGACATCCTGGCCAGGGGTGGCACGATCCTCGGTTCGAGCCGTACGAATCCCTATTCGGTCGAGGGCGGTGTGGACCGGATCCGCGCGGTCGTCGCCGAACACGGGGTGGACGCGCTGATCGCGGTCGGCGGGGAGGACACGCTCGGGGTGGCCAAGCGGCTCACCGATGACGGGATCCCGGTGGTCGGGGTGCCCAAGACGATCGACAACGACCTCGCCGCGACCGACTACACCTTCGGTTTCGACACCGCGGTGCACATCGCCACCGAGGCCATCGACCGGCTGCGCACCACCGCCGAATCACACCACCGGGCCCTCGTGGTCGAGGTGATGGGCAGGCACGCCGGATGGATCGCGCTGCACTCCGGGCTGGCCGGTGGGGCGAACGTCATCCTCGTCCCGGAGCGGCCGTTCTCCATCGAGCAGGTGACCGAGTGGGTACAGCGCAGGTTCGAGCGCCAGTTCGCCCCGATCATCGTGGTCGCCGAGGGAGCGGTGCCCGACGGCGGCGCCGAGGTGCTGCAGACCGGGGACCGCGACGCTTTCGGGCACGTGCGCCTCGGCGGGGTCGGCAACTGGCTCGCCGAGGAACTCGCCGAGCGGACCGGCAAGGAATCCCGCGCGGTGGTGCTCGGGCACGTGCAGCGCGGCGGCACACCGACCGCCTACGACCGGGTGCTCGCCACCCGGTTCGGGCTGAACGCGGTGGATGCCGTCGCGGAAGGGGACTTCGGGGTGATGGTCGCGCTGCGCGGCACCGAGATCACCAGGGTTCGGCTCGCCGAGGCCACCGCCTCGCTCAAGACGGTGCCACTGGAGCGTTATCGGGAAGCCGAGGTCTTCTTCGGCTGATCGTCTGGAATTGTCGCCGAAACCGCGCGGAATCACAGTTGATGCCAGGGAATCGGCGGCCGCCAGGTCGATGCGATCGGGTCCTGAGACGGCAGGCCGGTGGCGGCGGTCAGCAGGTGTCGTCGAGAACCTTTCGCAGGGTGTGGGCGAAGGCCTCTGGTCGGCCGGCGTAGCCAGGCTCTCCGTCGAGGAAGCCTCCGTGGTGGCTGGGGAATACCGTCGCCTGTCGGCCGAGCAGTTCGGCAGTCGCGATCGCGGTGCGTCCCGTGACGGTGTTCAGGGATTCCTCGCCCACCGCGATCACGACCCGGGTCGGCGCAGCGGCCAGCGCGTCGACGTCGGGGTGGTAGCTGGTGATCGCCCGGGATCGGTCGGAGAGTAGCGGGTCTGCGCGGGAGCCGTCGTCTTCGGTCGGCAGCCCGAACGCGGCGGGATCCGGCGCGGGCTGGGCAACGTAGTCGTCAGTGAACTGGCCCTGCCACGTCGTCATGGCGATGAAGGTCGCCATACCGGCGCCCCAGCCCCGGGAGACGTAGGTGTCCCGATAGTGGGCTCGAGCGCGCTCGGCGGCCGTGGCGTCGGGGAGTACCGGGAGTAATGGTGGCTCGTGAGCCACCAGGATGGTCACGTCGCCGGGGTACCTCGCCACGAGGGCGAGCGCGGTCACCGCGCCGCCACTGCTCGCGAACATGTCGACTCGTCCTGCGCCGAGCACGTCGATGAGGGCGTGCACGTCGGCGGCCTGCACCTCGGGCGCATGATCGACCCGTCCGTCTTTACGGGTGCTGCGGCCGAGACCGCGCGGGTCATAGGTGACCACGGTGCGGTCGCGGAAGTGCGACGCAAGCGTGGTGAAGCCGCTGGCTTCCATGGGTTGGCCGATCATGACCAGTGGTGGACGACCGTCGGCGGGTGGCAGCGAGCCGTGGACGTCGTAGGCGAGGTCGACTTCGGGGGTCTCGAGCACGTGGGTCGTCATGGCCGTCTTGACCTCTTCCGTGTGGGGAATTCATCGGTGCCCTCAACCACTGGGTGTGTCGCTGCGGGTCCGTCGGCGCCGGTGAAGAGCCGACCGTGGGTCGACGCGGCGGCGGCCGGACGATCGTTCAACGTTGACTCAGATGGACTGAAAAGGTCGGCATATCAGCCGAGTGCTTGAATCTCGGTCGCCAGCTTCTCCTGGCTGGCCGCCCACGACGCCAATAGGGCCAGACCGTCCGCGGTCGCCGTGCCAGTGGGCGCGGTGTAGACGTTCAGGCGCAGGCCGGGGTCGGCAGGCAGCTCCATCGACTCGACGTCCAGGTCGAGCTGGCCGACGACCGGATGGTGCACACGCTTGCGTCCGGACCGGTGGAGCCGGACGTCCTGAGATGCCCACCGCTGCCGGAACAGTTCACTGCTTGTCGCTAATTCACCGACCAGGGCGATCAGGTTTTTATCGTGCGGATTGCGGCCGGCCTCCATGCGTAACTTCGCGGCCACATCGCAGGCGATTCGGTCATAGTCGACGAAAAACGTACTAGCCGCTTCGGGATCCAGATATACGAACCGCGCGGTGTTCGCCGGCCGTCGCGTGTCCGCCAGCATCGGTGAATACAGTGCGCGGGCGAGTCGATTCATGGCCAGCACGTCATAACGGCCGTTGCAGATCCAGGCCGGCGCATCGGCGATGGCGTCGAGCATCTGCTGAAGCGCCGGACGCACCGTCACGGCGGGTCGCCGGCGGCGTGGACCGCTGGGCGCCCTGGACTGCCGCGCAAGGTGGAACAGGTGATCGCGTTCGGCCTCGTCAAGTTGCAGGGCAGAGGCCAACGCGTCGAGCACCCCGTCGGAGGCGCCGGTGAGGCTGCCGCGCTCCATACGCACGTAGTAGTCGACCGATACCCCTGCCAGTAGAGCTACCTCTTCGCGACGCAGACCTTTGACCCGGCGGTTGCCGCCATAAGCGGCCAGTCCGGCCCGCTCCGGCGTGATCCGCGCGCGACGCGAGCTCAGGAATTCCTTGATCTCGGTGCGCAGATCGATCGTGGCCACCCCTTCACCGTAGGCCATGTCTGCAGGCAAAGGGAGGTTCTGCTGGTACCCCGACAGCTACGCCCCCTCACCTGCGGCATGCGCCCAACCCACAGGACAAGGGGGCATCGGCAGCACCGGTACAAGGAGGTCCTCCCCGCCGCCCGCGAGGCGGTTCTAACCTGCGGTGACCGGTTCCGGCCGAACAGTGGGAGCAACGGGCCGGATGACCTGTATTGAAGGAGCATCTCCAGCGCGGAAACGAAAACTTGGGCAGCACCTCGAAGGTTCAGCCCCGGGACTCGGTTGCCTGGGCATGGGTTTCATCCACGGTGCGCCCCCGGAGCCAGCCGAGGGCGAGGCTGCCCGGGAACCCGCCCCAGGCGCCCTGAACGAAAGCGCCGGCGACACTTCAGCCGTACCGGACTCGCGACCGTGTCAGCACATGCTTCCACGACAGAAGGGACGAAGACCCATGGCGGACAACCAGTTCACCACGCACGCCGACCTTTTCGATCTGAGTGGGAAGTACGCACTTGTCACCGGCGGCACCAAGGGCATCGGGATGATGATCGCGCGCGGCCTCCTGCAGGCGGGCGCCCGCGTCATCATCAGCTCACGCAAGGCGGACACGTGCGCGGAGGCACAGCATCTACTGTCCGAATTCGGCGACGTTCACGCAATCCCCGCCGACCTGTCCAGGCACGACGAGTGTCAGCGCCTCGCTGATCTCGTCAAGGTCGACTCGGAACGCCTGGACATCCTCGTCAACAACGCGGGAGCGATGTGGCGCGAGCCGCTGGAGGCGTTCCCGGACGAGGCCTGGGACGCAGTGATCGACCTCAACCTCAAGTCGCCGTTCTGGCTGGTGCAGGCGCTGCTGCCCGCACTTCGCAAGGCGGGCACCGCCGGTGATCCCGCGCGGATCATCAACATCGGCAGCATCGCCGCCATCCACGTTGCCGAGTCGCCCAACTACTCGTACGCCGGCAGCAAAGCGGCACTCCATCAACTCACCAGAGTGCTTGCCAGAGAACTGGGCCCACAGCACGTCACGGTGAACGCGGTAGCCCCGGGACCGTTCCCCTCGCAGATGATGGCGTCCACGCTCGATGCCGTCGGCGACACGATCGCGGCGAAGGCCCCGCTGCGCCGGCTCGGCCGCGACGACGACATGGCAGGTACCGCCGTGTTCCTTGCCAGCCGGGCCGGCTCCTACCTCACGGGCACCATCATCCCGGTCGACGGCGGCATCGCCACGACCGCATCAGGTACCTAGGCCGTCGGCGCGAGGCTTTTCCAGCGGCCGACGGGCCTTCGTGAACACCGCCGAGCCGGGTCTCAACGCCAGTCGTCGGAGCCTCCCCTGGATCCGGCCTCGGACCTCGGGGTGTGTCGTTACGGGGCTTCAGGAGCCGAGCAAGAGCGAATCGCTGTTCATGGCGGGGTACCGGCAGCAGCGCCCGGTCGATGATCGGTTGTGGGAGCTGCTCCGCCGCTGGGGAAGATCTGTTACCCGGCCGCCTGCGCGCGCGTCGGAGCCCAGGCGTTCTCGATCGCCGCGCGGGCGGCACGCTTGCGCAGCCCGGCGAGGCTGTGCTTGGCGGGAACCAGGATCGCGGTGAACCAGCTCCGGCGGAATTCGGCGAGCGCCTCGGCGACCTCGTGGTGCCGCACGCAGTGCACCAGGCCCGGTTCGCCGAGCCGGTGCCGCCCGCCGTTGTGGCCGTTGCCCTTCATCAGCCTCTCCCGTCGGTTACGCAGTTCGTGCGAACCCTACGGAACCGGGGTGCCGATACCGTGGACCTTCGCGGCGTGTCCCCGAAATTGGTATTGCGTACGCCTGGCTCATGCGGTACAGCCCGGGATCCGGGCGAATCCACGCGGCGGGTGAAAGACTGGGCCCATGTTGCGGGTTGGGTTGACCGGGGGAATCGGTGCGGGCAAATCGACGGTATCGGCGCGGCTCGCCGAACACGGTGCGGTGCTGATCGACGCCGATGCGATCGCGCGGGAGGTCGTGGCAAGGGGGACCGAGGGGCTCGATGAGGTGGTCGCCGAGTTCGGCACCCGGATACTGACCGAACAGGGGGATCTGGACCGCCCGAAACTCGCCGCGACCGTTTTCTCCGATGCCACCGCGCGGGCCAGGCTCAACGGGATCGTGCATCCGCGGGTGGGCGCGCGCACGGCGGAACTGATCGAGGGGGCCGCCGAGGACGCGATCGTGGTGCACGATGTGCCACTGCTCGTGGAGAACGGCCTCGCTCCCGCCTATCACCTGGTGATCGTGGTCGACGCGCCGGTGCCGCTGCGCATCGAGAGGCTGCTGGCGAGCCGGGACATGACCGAACAGCAGGCCAGGGAGCGGATCGAGGCGCAGGCGAGCGAGGCACAGCGGCGCGCGGTCGCCGATGTCTGGCTGGACAATGCGGGCAGCGCCGACGAAACACTGCGCGCGGTCGATGAATTGTGGGCCGACCGCCTGGTGCCCTTCGAGGCGAACCAGCGGCTCGGCAGGTGCGCCGAACCCGAGACGCCGCGCATCGTGGACTACGACCGGCGCTGGCCGGAGATCGCCGAACGGTTGCGGGCACGGATCACCTCGGCGGTCGGGGACTACCCGGTCCAGCACATCGGCTCGACCTCGGTGCCCGGACTCGGTGCCAAGGACGTCATCGACATGCAGCTGCTCGTCCCCGATCTGGACACCGCCGACCGGCTGGCGGGCGCGCTCGCCGGAATCGGCCTGCCCGCGCGCGAGGGGCAGTGGTGGGACAACACGAAACCCGGATGGGACGACGCGAACCCGGCGGGCGGGAAGGTGCTCAAACGCTTCCATGGCAGCGCGGATCCCGGCCGGTTCACCCACCTGCACGTGCGGGTCGCGGACGGCCCGGCCGCCGAGTGCGCGCTGTTGTTCCGGGACTGGCTGCGCGCCGACCAGGAGGAGACGGCGGCGTACCTCGTCCGGAAACGCGAGCTCGCCGACCGGCACGCGAGCACGGGGGAGTACGCGCAGGCCAAGGAACCCTGGTTCGATCGGGCCTATGAACGGGCCCGGGCCTGGGCGCGCCGTACCGGCTGGGTACCCCCGGAGAGCTAGCGGCGCACCTGGCTCAGCGAGAGCCACATCAGATCGTTCACGTTCAGCTCCGGGTCGACCTTGGCCGTCCGCAGCGGCCACTGGTGCTTGCCGCCGTCGAGGCGCAGCAGTTGCACCCGGGTCTGGCGCGCGCAGTTCTCTGCGGTGAGCAGGCTCGCCTTCGAGGTGAGCGGGATCGGGGGCAGCCGGGTGCCGCAGCGGTCCAGTCGCGCCCATTCGTTGAACGCGCTGAGCACCCCGTAGCCCCAGTATTTCTGTCCGCCGCCGTGGTACGGATTGGTGTGGTCACCGGTTCCGTCGACGGCGAACACGCTCACCGGTTCGCGGGGCAGGCAGCTGGCCGGCCTGGGCAGTCCGTGTGCTCCGGGAAGTCCGGCGCGCAGTCCGCTGATCGGCGCGATCGCGGCGATCCGGTCCGCCTCCGCGCAGGCATAGGCCGAGGCCATCCGTGCACCGCCGGAGAATCCGCTGAGATAGACGCGTTTCGGATCGGCGCAGCTGCTGCCGATCATGGTGTCGATGACCCGGGACAGGTAGCCGATGTCGTTCTGTGCGCTGCGCGCCGGCCAGTGCCCGCCGACCAGCGGCACTCCCGGAACGTTCCACGCATGACCCTTGCGGAACTTGATGGCGCCGTCCGGTGCGGCGATGGTGAACCCGAACCGGTCCGCGGTCGAGGTCAGTCTGCTCGTCTCGATCTGCCGCTTGCCGCTGCCTCCGGTGCCGTGCAACAGCACCATGGTCGGCACCCGGCCATGGCCGACCGCCTTGGCCGGTACGTACATCGTCGTCGGGCGCCCGCCGACATTCACCGTCGCCATTCCCGACCTACGCAGGGTGCACGGCATCAGCGGTGCCGCGGCTGGCCGGGCGGGAGCCGCCTGGAAATAGGACGCCTCGGTGATCGGCGCGGCCTGGGTACCGAGCACGGTGAGCCCGCCGACGGCGAGCGCGAGCGCGGCACCGAGCGCGATGCCGCGCACCGTGGCGCCGTGCGCAGGACGGCGCTCACCCCCGGACGAATTCATGTTTTTCAGTCTAGCGACCAGGCTGCGGCCACCGTCGCCAACTCAGCGTGATGTTCAGCGCGGCGAGCCAGGTCTCCAGATCATAGCCGTTCGCGGCGATTCCCTGGACTGTGGCGAACCCTGTACGCAGCACGGATTCCGCCTTTTCGGCGCTGATATGGCCAGCGGGAACGGCCGCGAGCAGCTCGTCGACATCCAGTACTTCGATCCGGTCGTGGTGATAGAGAGTGAGGTCCAGGTAAAGATCGGTCGAGCGCCACACCGCCCCGGAGCGTTCGATGTCCACCACGTCGAGATAGAAGTCCTGGAACTCGTGTCCCGGGTTGAAGTGGAAGTCGGTGATACGCAGATTCAGCTCGGGCAGCAGCCAGGACTCGATGTAGTGAAACTGCGGCCGCCCCGGTGTCGGGCGGGCGAGATACAGCCCGGACCGGGTCTCCTCGTAGCGGTCCACATCCCGGATGTGCCCTTTCGGATCGGTGTTGGTCATGGCCTCGGTGTCGAAGGACTCCACCTTCGGAGCATGGATCACGGCGTGAGGGTAGCGAGCACAACACTGAGCCGTCGAAAACTGTCGGTGGGGGCTCGTAGCATGGACGACGTGGCATTCGCGACAGAACATCCGGTCCTCGCCGTCTCCGAGTTCCGCCCCGTCGAGGAGGTGGAACGTACCCCTGGGACGTTCAGGGTGGTCAGCGACTACGAACCGGCGGGTGACCAGCCGCAGGCGATCGAGGAGCTCACCCGGCGGCTCGAGGCGGCCGAGCGGGACATCGTGCTGCTCGGCGCGACCGGGACCGGGAAGTCGGCGACCACGGCCTGGCTCGTGGAGCGGGTGCAGCGGCCTACCCTGGTGCTCGCGCCGAACAAGACCCTCGCGGCGCAGCTGGCCAACGAGCTGCGCGGGTTCTTCCCGGACAACGCGGTCGAGTACTTCGTCTCGTACTACGACTACTACCAGCCCGAGGCCTACATCGCGCAGACCGATACCTACATCGAGAAGGACTCCTCGATCAACGACGACGTGGAGCGGCTGCGCCATTCGGCCACGATGAGCCTGCTCTCCCGCCGGGATGTGATCGTGGTGGCGAGCGTGTCCTGCATCTACGGCCTCGGCACCCCGCAGTCCTATCTCGACCGCTCGATCCCGTTGCGGGTCGGCGGGGAGCTCGACCGTGACCACTTCCTGCGCGCCCTGGTGGATGTGCAGTACACCCGCAACGACATGGCCTTCGCGCGCGGGACCTTCCGGGTGCGCGGGGACACCGTGGAGATCATCCCGGCCTACGAGGAGCTGGCGATCCGGGTCGAGCTGTTCGGCGACGAGATCGACCGGCTCTACTACCTGCACCCGCTCACCGGGGAGGTGGTCAACGAGGTGGAGGAGCTGCGCATCTTCCCGGCCACCCATTACGTGGCCGGTCCGGAGCGCATGGAGAAGGCGATCGCCGGTATCGAGGCCGAGCTGGAGCAGCGGCTCGCCGAACTGGAGAAGCAGGGCAAGCTGCTGGAGGCGCAGCGCCTGCGGATGCGCACCAGCTACGACATCGAGATGATGCGCCAGGTCGGGTTCTGTTCCGGGATCGAGAACTACTCGCGGCACATCGACGGCCGCGAGGCCGGGTCCGCCCCGGCGACGCTGCTCGACTACTTCCCCGAGGACTTCCTGCTGGTCATCGACGAGTCGCACAACACGGTGCCCCAGGTCGGCGGGATGTACGAGGGCGACATGTCCCGTAAGCGCAACCTGGTCGAGCACGGTTTCCGGCTCCCGTCCGCGGTGGACAACCGGCCGCTGACCTGGGAGGAGTTCGTCGACCGTATCGGCCAGACGGTGTACCTGTCCGCGACCCCTGGCGATTACGAACTCGGTCAGGCCGGCGGCGAGTTCGTCGAACAGGTGATCCGCCCGACCGGTCTGATCGATCCGGAGATCGTTGTCAAACCGACGGAGGGGCAGATCGACGACCTGGTCGGCGAGATCCGGGACCGCGCCGACCAGGACGAGCGTGTCCTGGTGACCACGCTGACCAAGAAGATGGCCGAGGACCTCACCGATTACCTGCTCGAGCTCGGCATCCGGGTGCGTTACCTGCACTCCGAGGTGGACACCCTGCGCCGGGTGGAGCTGCTGCGTGAGCTGCGGCTCGGCGAGTACGACGTGCTGATCGGCATCAACCTGCTGCGTGAGGGGCTCGACCTGCCCGAGGTCTCGCTGGTCTCGATCCTGGACGCGGACAAGGAAGGGTTCCTTCGCTCGTCCCGTTCGCTGATCCAGACCATCGGCCGTGCCGCCCGCAACGTGTCCGGTCAGGTGCACATGTACGCCGACCAGATCACCGACTCCATGCGGTACGCCATCGACGAGACGAACCGGCGCCGCGAGAAGCAGATGGCCTACAACAAGGAGAAGGGCCTCGATCCGCAGCCGCTGCGCAAGAAGATCAACGACATCCTCGACCGCGTCTACACCGAGAACGAGGAGGAGGCCGAGGAGGTCGCCGTCGGCGGTTCCGGGCGCAATGCCTCGCGGGGCAAGCGCGCCGCGGGAGAACCCGGTGGCCGCAGCTCCGGGGTGTACGTGGCCGAGGACGTCAAGCACATGCCGCGCGCCGAGCTCGCCGACCTCATCGCCCAGCTCAACGAGCAGATGATGAACGCGGCGCGCGATCTGCAGTTCGAGCTCGCCGCCCGGCTGCGCGACGAGATCGGCGACCTGAAGAAGGAGCTGCGCGGTATGGACGCGGCGGGCGTGGAATAGCGGTCACCGGTCGCGCCCCGGCCCAGCGCCCGGTTGATCGCAGCCCGGTTGATCAGAGCCCGGTTGATCAGAGCCCGGTTGATCAGAGCCCGGGGCGCTTCGCCCGGAGCTCGTCGACCTCGAAGGCGGGGTCGATGCGCGGCGCGTGCCCGGCGGACCTGGCCGCGGTATCTACCCCGGCCCATGCGCGGACCAGCGACTCGGCCTTCGTGCGCTGCGCGGTGGGCAGCTGCGAGATGCTGGATCCGTGGTTCCCGCCGGGCACGTAGTAACGGTGGCAGTCGCGGGCCGCCCCGCCGAGGCCACAGTCGAACGGCTCGGCGCTCCACGGGTCGTACCCGCCGTAGACGTACAGCATCCGCTGCGACTGGGTGCGCACCCACAAGTCGATATCGGGCATGGCGAAGGGATCGAACCGCTTCGGGCGGACCTGCTTCGGCAGGAAGTTCTTGGGCTGGTCGAGCCCCGGATAGCGCAGCAGATCGCGCAGATAATCGTCGTAGGCCTCGGGAGAACCGAGCTGATACGCGGCCTGATAGTAGTACGGCACGAAGGACTGCAGTTCCTGATCGGAATAGGACAGCAGCGAACCGACCTTGTCGTAGAAGCCGTACATGGCCTCGGCGGGCGCGCCCTTCGGGGGAATCGCGCCGCATTCCTTCTTCGGATCCTGGTACTGCCAGAAACCGAAGTACGTATCGATCACCTGGGTCTCGAACGCTTTGTCGAGCGAGCCGATATTGCCGAAGGTTTCGTGTTTCTTCTCGGCTTCCGCGCGCATGAGGCTTTCGAGCTCGTCGCGGCGCTGCAGGGATTCCCGTTGGAACCTCTGCAGATCCGCCCGGCACTGCGCGTATTTCCGGCCGCCGACCTTCGCGAGGAACGGTTTGTAGGAATCGATCGAGTCGATCACGTCGTTCGGCGCGACATAGGGCACCGTTCCGGAGACATCACCCGGGAAGAACCGCCGGTGAAAGGTCGCCGTCATGCCGCCTTTCGAACCGCCTGTGGTGATCCAGTTCTTCGCGTAGACTTTTTTGAACGCCTTGATGATCTCGTGCTGATCGGCGGCGGCCTGCCAGATCGTGAGCTGTTTCGTCCAGTCCGGTTTCGCGGGAATGGACGGTGCGAAATACCGGTATTCCATGCTCAGCTGGTTTCCGTCGACCAGCGCGGTCGGTTCGGCGCGCGCCGGTTTCTCCGAGACCGCGTAGCCGCTGGTGTACATGACCATGGGCCGCGAGGTGTCCCGGTGCAGCAGGGTGAGCCGTTGCTGGAAGGTGCCTGCGGAGGGATCACGGTGATCGGCGGGCTGGGTGAACGTCAGGTGGAAGAACCGGTAGCCCTGGGGTGCCTTGGCCTCGTCGACCACGGTGAGCCCTGGGATGTGCTCGAGCTGTTCGCGGATGTCGGTGCCGCCCGCGCGTGCGGTCGCCGGGAGTGAGAGCGAGCCGAGCAACAACAAGGCGGCGAGGGTGAGAGCCACTCTGGCGAGCACGCGCATCGACACTCCCGGATACGGCGACGGATTGCGAGGAAGTATCACAGCAGCGGAGAGGTTCGCACAAGATTCACTTTCAACGCGGAGCGGCAGGTGATTTCGGTCGCCCTATGCCCGGTTTGCCCACCCCTCGGTGGCGGCCCGTGTCGGGATAGTTCACAATTGGTCGCAATGGAGGGGAGTACTCCCACAGCGGTGTTGTCGTCAGCACGGGGCCCGAGGATGGGCCCCCGGTAACGCCGGTCGCGGAATCCGCGGCGGAGGAGACCTCCGGTTATCGGTGCACGACCGTAGCCGGAGGTCTGACGTGGACGTACCCGTTTGGGTTTGGCTGGCCACCATCGGTGGCCTGATCGTGCTGTTTGCGGTCGATTTCTTCATCGTCGACCACAATCCGCACAAGGTGACGGCCCGCGAGGCCACCCGCTGGGTACTGTTCTACGTCGGCTGCGCGATCCTTTTCGGGCTCGGCGTACTGTATTTTTCCGGTTCGGATCCGGCGATCGAATTCTTCACCGGGTACATCACCGAGTACTCGCTCTCGGTGGACAATCTGTTCATCTTCATGGTGATCATGACGAGTTTCGCAGTGCCCTCGATTCATCAGCACCGGGTGCTGCTGATCGGGATCATCATCGCGCTGGTGCTGCGCGGCCTGTTCATCGCGGTCGGCGCGCAGCTGATCAATAACTTCGTCTGGGTGTTCTTCGTGTTCGGCGCGTTCCTCATCTGGACCGCGGTCGGCATGGTGCGCAAGAAGGATGAGGACGCGAACCCGGAGAACTTCGCGGTGCGGTTCGTGCGCAAGCTGTTCCCGGTCACCGAGGACTTCCACGGGCACCACTCGTTCGTCCGGATGCGCGGCAAGCGCTACATCACGCCGATGTTCGTGGTGATCATCGCGATCGGTTCGGCGGATGTGCTGTTCGCGGTGGACTCCATTCCCGCGATCTTCGGCATCACCCAGGAGGCCTACCTGGTGTTCGCGGCGAACGCCTTCGCGCTGATGGGTCTGCGCCAGCTGTACTTCCTGCTCGGCAGGCTGGTCGACCGGCTGGTCTACCTGTCCTACGGGCTCGCGGTGATCCTCGGCTTCATCGGGCTCAAGCTCGTCGTGCACGCGCTGCACGAGTACCACGCGGCCCCGGGCTGGCTGGACATCAACAACTGGGTCTCGCTCGGCGTCATCGTCGGCGTGCTCGGCGTCACCACGGTGCTCTCGCTGCGTAAATCGCGCGCCGACGAGGCGGCCGCGGAGCGGGACGGCAGCGAGGACGATCAGGTGAGCAGCACGTAGCCGAGCTGCTCGCAGATCCGGCCGAGCGGCACATCGAGACCGGGGTGGTTGAGCGGGGCGAGGAAGTCCGGCTGCCCGGGCAGCGTGTCCGCGGCCTGGGGTGCCCACAGGCACAGCGCGGGCTCCCCGGAGTCCATCGAGGACCGATACCAGAGCCCGTCGAGATCGGGGTAGGCCGAGCGGATGGCCCGTGCCCAGAGATGAGTGGTGGACTTCGGCCCGGTCGAGATGCCCTGGGAAGCGCCCGCGCGGGTCGGCCAGAGTCCGGTCAGGTCGAGCAGGCGCAGCGGGCGCTGCGGGCGCAGCACCACCAGGTGCGGTCCCTTGGTCACCCGGTCGACGGTCGAGGTGGTCTGGAAGACCTCGGCCACACTGGTGCGCACGCTGAGACCGAAGTAGAGGACCCCGACGTTCGGGTTGGTGCTCGGGCCGCCGTCCGGACCGGGCTCGTGCGGATCGAACCGGGCGTGCGGCAGCGGACCGAAGGTGCGGAACGCATTCCAGAACTGGGAATGCGTGCTGCGCGCGGTGAAGATCCGGGAGATCCGGGTCGTGTCGGACACCACGATCACGTCCTCGCCGCGCAGCAACTGGCGCAGGGTCGCGTGATCGGGTGGCAGGGGGAGCCTTGCCATCGCTTCAGGGAATCCTCGGGTCGAGCCTTACTCGGTCCTTGCTGACGCTTCCGTGATCAAATCGCGGTACCGAGCGTAGTGGCGAGGGCCGCGACCCGGTTCGGGTCACCCCCGGCGAGTAACCAGGCGCGGGGAGTACTCTGCTCGTTCTCGATCAACAGGTCCGGTTGGCTCGTGGACATGAACGTCGCGACCGCGAGCGGCGGCTGGTCCAGTGGGATGGCGGGGAGGACGACCTCGAGCCCGGGGAGCACGCCGCGTTCGGTGAACTGCCACGCGGGCAGCCGCCACACGCCCCCGTCCTTCCAGCCGGCGAGCATGCCGTCCATCAGGCGGTGCCGGATACGGCTGCCGTCCACTCCGATGCGTGCCGCCGCATCGGTCACGCTCAGCGCGCCGTCGCGCAGCACCGTGTGCGCGGCCACCGAACGGGCTCGCGGGTCCACGTCCTGATCGGCCGAGGGGGAGAGGTCGAGTCCGGCCTCGGTGAGGGCGGCGCGCTGCTCCGGGGTGAAGTACAGAGTCGGATCCGGGTGCGGCGGGATCAGCTTCTTCGCCGCGTCCACGAGTAGCGTCTCGAACCGCGCGGCCTCGACCCTCAGTCCGGCCTTCGCGAGCACCGTCTCCAACGCGATTGTCATATGCACAGCCTAACGCGATTGTGCGGGTTCGTGCGAACTTGTGCGACGATTCATAGGAAGTAGTACCGAACGCACGCGGTTCAACACCCTCGGTGGGGACTCGAGTACTGTAACTCGCGAACTTCTATGAAGAAAGCGCTGTCTGTTTCCGGAGCGGTTCAGCACACACCTCATGGGTGAGCGGAAATGCTACCCACGGTATTTCAATTATTGCAGGCTTGCGCGTGACGCACGGGAAGAAGCGCCGGTTTTTTCGTCTTTCCGCACCGAATGTGACGCGGTCGGCTAACCGGACCGGGTGGCCGCAATCCGTGCGATGCCGGGACTTTGGTCCTCGGCCCGCCTGCCGAACCGACCGGCGAGCCAGGCGCAGGTCATGAGTTGAATCTGATGGAACAACATCAATGGGAGCACGATGAGACCGACCTGATGTCCGCCGAATAGTACGGTGGCCATCGGGAGACCGCTGGCGAGACTTTTTTTCGAACCGCAGAACAGCGCGGTTATTTGATCACCGCGATTGAATTTCGCAAGCCGCCCGGCGAGCGTGGTGAGTCCGAGCATGATCGCGAGCAGAACCACGCATACCCCGATGAGGATGAACAACCTGTCAACCGAGAGCTTGCTCCAGACTCCCTGGGTTACCCCTTCGCTGAAGGCGGTGTACACGACGAGCAGGATCGAGCCGCGGTCGACGAGTTTGAGTGGTGCCGCGTGCGCGGTGATCCAGCCGCCGATCCAGCGGCGGGCGAGCTGGCCGGCCACGAACGGCACGAGCAACTGCAGCACGATGCCGAGGATCGAGCCGAGATCGAACGCGGCCCCGCCGCCGGACATGAGCAGCGCGATCAGCAGCGGGGAGAGTACGACCCCGAGCATGTTGGAGACCGAGGCGCTGCACACCGCCGCGGGCACATTGCCCTTGGCGATGGAGGTGAACGCGATCGAGGACTGCACCGTGGACGGCAGCACGCACAGGAACACGATGCCCAGATAGAGCTCGTTACTCAGCGCCCAGGGCACGAGAACGATCGAGGCCAGTCCGAGCAGCGGGAACAGTACATAGGTCGCCCCGAACACGGTCAGGTGCAGCCGCCAGTGCGCGAGCCCGCGGATCGCGTCCCTGGTGGAAAGCCGTGCCCCGTAGAGGAAGAACAGCAGCCCGACCGCGATGGTCGTGGCGACGGAGAACCCCTCCGCCGTGTGGCCGGAGGCGGGCAGCAGGGTCGCGATGCCCACCGTCGCCAGGATGGCGAGGATGAACCCGTCGATGCGCGTCTTGGTCAACAGGGTGCGACCGAACCTCAAAACCTGCACGTCACCATTGTCCGCGTATGTCTGGTGATTGGGAAGTATGATCACGACTCTAACTGCTATCGCGCAGTGCGATAAACTGGCCGTATGCTCGATCCACTGCTCTGCCGCACCTTCCTCGCCGTAGCCGAACACCGCAGCTTCACCGCGGCCGCCGGGCAGCTCGGTTGCCGCCAGTCCACGGTCAGCCAGCACGTGCGCAAGCTCGAGGCCGCGGTGGGCGCGACGTTGTTCGAACGGGACACCCATTCGGTCGTGCCGACGGTGGACGGCGAGGCGATGGTGGGTTTCGCGCGCTCGGTCGTGGAGACGGGGGAGCGGGCGCTGCGCCATTTCGCGGGCGCCCAGTTGCGCGGCAAGGTGCGGTTCGGCGCTTCGGAGGACCTGGTGTTCACCGCGCTGCCGGAGATTCTGCGCCGGTTCCGGGCGCACAATCCGCTCGTAGAGGTGGAGCTGACCGTCGAGCTCTCCGATGTGCTCACCGAGCGGATGCGGGCCGGGCGGCTCGACCTCGCGATCGGCAAACGGCTCCGTGACGCCGGCTACGGCAGGCTGCTCTGGCGCGACCGGCTGGCCTGGGTCGGCTCGGCGGCCACGGTGCTGGAGCCGGGCCAGTCGGTGCCGCTCGTGCAGTACCCGAAGCCGAGCGTCACCCGGCAGCTCGCGCTCGAGGCCCTGGAACGCGAGGGGATGTCCTGGCGTTCGGTGTGCCGCACGAGCAGCCTGATCGGCCTGCGCGCCGCGGCGCTGGCCGGGCTGGGCGTGATGCTGCACGCGAGCTCGCTCATCCCGGACGGGCTGGTGGAGCTGCCCGGCTCGATGGGGCTGCCCGCGCCGGACGAGATCGAGTTCGTGCTGCTGTCCAAGGACGCCGAACCCGAGGGACCGGCCGCGGCGCTCGCCGAGGCGATCGGCGAGCGGCTCGGCCGGTAGTAGAGCATGTCTGGGGACTCCATGTCCTGCTGCGCGGGTTCAATCGGTGCCTCGCGGCGTTGTCGTCAGTCGCCATAGAACCCCGCTATGGCTCCTTCCTCCGCCTTGCGATGCATCCGATCTGACTCCCGCTCGCGACGGACGAGAGCCCCCAGACACACTCTCAGTTCGCCAGCAGCGCGTCGACGAAAGCGGCTGGTTCGAAGGGGGCGAGGTCGTCGGCGCCCTCACCGAGGCCGACCAGCTTGACCGGGACCCCGAGTTCGCGCTGCACCTGGAACACGATGCCGCCCTTGGCGGTGCCGTCCAGCTTGGTGAGCACGATCCCGGTGATGTCCACGACCTCGGCGAACACCCGAGCCTGGGTGAGCCCGTTCTGCCCGGTGGTCGCGTCGAGCACGAGCAGCACCTCGTCGATCTTGGACTGCTTCTCCACGACGCGCTTGACCTTGCCGAGCTCGTCCATCAGTCCGGTCTTGGTGTGCAGCCGTCCCGCGGTGTCGATCAGCACGGTGTCCACTCCGGACTCGCCGCCCCTGCGCACCGCGTCGAAGGCCACCGAGGCCGGGTCGGCGCCTTCCTTGCCGCGCACGGTCTCCGCGCCGACCCGCTGCCCCCAGGTCTCCAGCTGATCGGCGGCCGCGGCACGGAAGGTGTCCGCCGCGCCGAGCAGCACCGACCGTCCCTGTGCGACGAGCACCCGGGCCAGTTTGCCGGTGGTCGTGGTCTTGCCGGTGCCGTTCACCCCGGCGACGAGCACGACTCCGGGCCCGCCCGCGTGCGGGAGCGCGCGCACGGCCCGGTCCGCCTCGGTGTCCAGCGCGGTGACCAGTACCTCGCGCAGCGCCGTGCGTGCCTCGGCCGCGCTGCGCACGCCGCGCGTGCTGATCGCGGTGCGCAGTTTCTCGACCACCTCCATGGTGGTCGCGGAGCCGAGGTCGGCCAACAGCAGCGTGTCCTCGATCTCGGTCCACGAATCCTCGTCGAGATCCCCGGCGCCGAGCAGGCCGAGCAGTCCCTGACCGAGCGTGGACTGGGAGCGGGAGAGGCGCCCGCGCAACCGTTCGAGGCGGCCCTCGCTCGGCGCGATCTCCTCGCGCGGCGCCGCTTCCGGCTCCGCTTCCGGCGCGGGCTCCGCCTCCGATTCCGCCTCCGGTTCCGGTTCCGGCGCTGGTTCCGGCTCCGGCTCGGGTTCGGGGGCGGTTTCGGGTTCCGGAGCTTGTTCGGGAAGACCGACGTCCACGATCCCGCGCTGCTCGGAGTCGCGCGGCACGGCGGCGTCGTCACCGACCGTGGGCTGACCGTCGACCTCGGTGCGCTCGGCGACCGGGTGCTCCTCGGCCGGTTCCGCGGCGGCCGGGTGCTCCTCGGCGACCGGCGGTTCCGCGGTCGCGGTCGAACCGGAGGCGAGGTTGAACCCGGAGCTGGCCGTGTAGCCCCCGCTCTTCTGCTGCGGTGTCTCGGTGAGCTGCTGGTCATCACGGATGCTGATGCGCCGCTTGCGCGCGAGGACGAGGCCGAGCACGACGGCGAGCGCCAGCACGACGACGACCACCGCGATGATCACGATCAGGGTTGTAGTGGACACGCCGCCCATCTTGTCATCCTCTTCTGCGACGGCCCTCGCACCTGGTGTAGAAAGCTCATTCGTGCGTGTTCTCGGAATGCAGTCGGGTACCTCGATGGACGGCGTGGACGCCGCGGTGCTCGAGATCGAACCGGTGGCCGAAGGGATCGAGCTGCGCCTCGGTGCGAGCCGGACGGTGCCCTATCCGGACTGGCTGCGTGCCGAACTGGGTTCGGCGGTGGCCGGTGCCGCGCTCGACGCGCGAACCCTGTGCCTGCTCGACACCGAGCTCGGCAAGGTGTTCGGCTCGATCGCGGCGGAGTTCGACCGGGTCGATCTGGTCGCCTCGATGGGCCAGACGCTCTATCATCTCGTCGAGGACGGCAAGACCAGGGGAACGCTGCAGCTCGGCCAGCCCGCCTGGATCGCCGAGCGCGCCGGGGTTCCGGTGGTCGCCGATTTCCGGCCGCGGGATGTGGCCGCGGGTGGCCAGGGTGCCCCGCTGGTCCCGGTGCTCGACGAGCTGCTGCTGCGCGGGTTCGGCGGATCCGTCCCGATGGCGTGCGTGAACATCGGCGGGATCGCCAACATCACCGTGGTCGCGCCGGGTGGACCGACCTTCGGTTACGACACCGGGCCGGGCAACGCGCTGCTCGACATCGCCTGGGAACAGGGCGGGGACCAGGGGAGTCCGTACGACGTGGACGCGGCGCTGGCCCGGACCGGTGCGGTGCACGAGCCGATGCTGCGCGCCCTGCTCGAGGATCCCTACTACGCGCGGCGCCCGCCGAAGTCCACCGGCAAGGAGTACTTCGACGCGCGGATGATCGGGCCGTACCGGGAGCTTCCGCTCGCCGATCTGCTCGCCACGCTGACCGAGCTCACCGCGATCCCGATCGCGCGGGCCTGCGCCGAGCACCGGGTGGCCGAGGTGCTGCTCTCCGGAGGCGGGGCGGCGAATCCGCTGCTGTGCGCGCGGATCGGGGAACACCTTCGGGGGAAAACCGTGGTGCGCACCAGCGCGGAGGCCGGGCTGCCGGTGGACGCGAAGGAGGCGGTACTCGCCGGTTTGCTCGGTTGGCTGACGTGGCACGGGGTTGCGGGTAATGTGCCGTCCGCGACCGGGGCGGATGCACCGAGAGTGCTCGGCTCGATCACGCCCGCGGGAACGGGTGCGCGGCTCGGTGAGCCACGCCCGGGACCGCCGGAGTGGCTGCGGGTCGTAGCAACCAGCGAAGGGGAAGGCACAGGGAGGTAGCCGTGAATCCCATCGATATCGCCATCATCGTGGTGTACCTGCTGGCGATGCCGCTGATCGGCATGTTCTTCGGCAGGAAACAGAAATCCTCGACCGACTACTTCATCGGGGAACGAAATCTGCCCTGGGGCGCGGTGATGCTGTCCATCGTCGCGACCGAGACATCCACGCTGACGGTGATCTCCACCCCAGGTCTGGTGTGGACGGCGATGGGGTACAACGGACTGACCTATCTGCAGCTGCCGTTCGGGTACATCATCGGGCGCATGCTCTCGGCGTTCATTCTGCTTCCCCGGTTCTTCTCCGGGAACCTGCAGACCTCGTACGCGTTCCTCGGCAAGCGGTTCGGCCCCGGGATGCAGGGCGTGTCCTCGGTGGTCTTCGTGGTCACCCGGCTGCTGGCCGAGGGTCTCCGGCTGTTCGCGGGTGCGATCCCGATCAACCTGATCTTCAAGACCTACGGCGTGCACATCAGCTACTGGCAGATCGTCGCCGTGCTCACCGCGCTGACCCTGGTGTACGTGCTCGTCGGCGGAATCCGTGCCGTGGTCTGGGTGGACACCATCCAGATGATCATCTACCTCGGCGGCGCGCTCGTCGCGATCGGTGTGCTCGCCACGAAGCTGCCAAGCGGCTGGTGGGGCGCGGCCTCCCAGCAGGGGCTGTTCAAGGTGTTCGACTTCGACTCGGGCATCGTGCACATCCTCACCAGCCCGTACGCGTTCGTCACCGCGGTCGTCGGTGGCGCGTTCTTCGCGATGGCCTCGCACGGCGCGGACCAGCTGATCACCCAGCGCGTGATGGCCTGCCGGACCCTCAAGGACGGCCAGAAGGCGCTGATCGGCAGCGGGTTCGCGGTCACCATCCAGTTCTTCGTGTTCCTGATGGTCGGCGTGATGCTGTGGGCGCATTTCGGCCAGCACAAGCTCGCCGAACTCAAGCAGCTGATTCCGGGGATCAGCAGCAGCGACGACATCTTCCCGAAGTTCATCGTCAGCGAGCTGCCGGTCGGGGTCTCCGGCCTGCTGATCGCGGGCATCCTGGCCTCCACGATGGGCGCGCTCGCCTCGGCGATCAACTCCCTGGCCAACTCCACGGTCATCGACATCTTCAAGAGTTTCACCAAGCACGAGCCGAGCGAGTCGAGCCTGCTGCGCCGCGGTCGCATGTGGACGATCGTGTGGGGCGTGGTGTTCTTCTGCTTCTCGCTGCCGTTCAGCTCGGACAAGGATCCGGTGATCCAGAAGGCGCTGAGTATCGCGGGATTCACCTACGGCGCACTGCTCGGCGCGTTCCTGCTCGGGATCTTCGTGAAGAAGGCGCGCCAGCTCGACGCGATCATCGCGTTCATCACCACGGTCGTGGTGGTCGCCGTGCTCGCGCTCGCGGTCACAGTGGACGGGAAGGCTATCCAGTTCCCGCTGTTCGTGCTGTTCGGGGTGATCATCACGCTGGTGGTCGGCGGGCTGCTTTCGTTGCGGCACAGCGGACCCGATCCGCGCACCCTGGCCGAACCGGAGCCCGAGCCGGAACCGGTCAGCGCGGGCGAGTGAACCGGACCTGTCCGGCGGCGGCCAGGATCTCGACCTGGTCGCCGAGGGACCATTCGGCCGTGCGCGCGGCCAGGACGGCGGGCACCGGATCGGTGTCCCCGGGCGCGGGCGGAATGTCGTAGGTGGCGTGCGCGTCGTGCGGGAGCACCACGCCATAATCCTGGTCGAGTGCTTCCTCCACGGTGGCGCGCACGCACATCTCGGAGAGCACCCCGCACACCGCGATGCGCTCGACTCCCTTGGCCTGCAACAGGTCCCCGAGTTCGGTCTGGTAGAAGCCGTCGTCGGTGGTCTTGCGTACCACCGGTTCGCCCTCCACCGGAGGGAAATACAGCCGCCGGCCGGGCGCTCCCGGTTCGTCCGGTTCGCCCGCGGTGCCGTCGTTCTGCAACTGCACCACGAAGGCTCCCGAGCTGCGCGCCCGGTCCAGCAGCGCGGAAACGGTGCGCAGCAAGGGAACCGCCGCGGGCACGGCGCCGTCCCCGGTGACGAAGGCCCGTTGGAGATCGACCAGCAGCAGCGCGGCGACCGGCTCGACCGTGTCTCGTGATTCGCTCGCGGGCTCGCTCACGAAGGACGGCGCGAGTCGATCACGCCGGTGTCGAACCCGGCCAGGTGCAGCCCGCCGTGGAACCGGGCGTGCTCGATCTTCACGCAGCGGTCCATGACCACGTCGAGGCCCGCGGCGCTGGCCCGCTCGGCGACCTCCTCGTGCCAGAGCCCGAGCTGCAGCCACAGGGTGCGCGCTCCGGCCGCGATGACCTCCTCGGCCACGGCGGGCAGATCCTCGTGCCTGCGGAACACCGAAACGAGATCGGCCTGCCCGGGAACCTCGGCGAGGCTCGGATAGACCGGTTTGCCGAGCAGTTCGGTCAGGGTCGGGTTGACGAACGAGACCTCGTAGTCGCTCGAGGCGAGCAGATAACTGGCCACGAAGTGACTCGGCCGGGCCGGATTGGCCGAGGCTCCGATGATCGTCACCGCGCGGGTCCGGTTCAGGATCCGTTGCCGGGCAAGGGCTCCCGGTGCCTGCCAAGTCATACTACGACCGCCTGTTCCAGTGCCTGATCGATATCCGCCAGGATATCCTCCACATCCTCGATGCCGACCGAGATGCGGATCAGGTCGGGCTCCACCCCGCCGGAACGCAGCTGTTCGTCGGAAAGCTGCTGGTGTGTCGTGGAAGCGGGGTGGATCACCAGCGTGCGGGCATCGCCGACATTGGCCAGATGGCTGGCCAGCCGTACCGATTCGATGAACTTCCGGCCCGCCTCGCGTCCGCCGCGCACTCCGAAGGCGAACACGGCGCCCGGGCCTTCGGGCAGATAGTGCGCCGCCCGTTCATGATGCGGGTGCTCGGGAAGTCCCGCGTAGCGCACCCAGGCGACCCGTGGGTCGGCGGCGAGTTCACGGGCCACCCGGTCCGCGTTCGCCACGTGCTCGGTCATCCGCTGCGGCAGCGTCTCGATCCCTTGCAGCAGAAGGAAAGCCGAATGCGGGGAGAGCGCGGGGCCGATATCGCGCAGCTGTTCGGCACGTAGCCGGGTGCAGAACGCGTACTCCCCGAAGTTCTCCCAGTACTTCAATCCGCCGTAGGAATCCACGGTCTCGGTCATCGCGGGGAATTTTCCGTTGCCCCAGTTGAATTTCCCGGCCTCCACGACGACCCCGCCGAGCGTGGTGCCGTGCCCGCCGAGGAATTTCGTCGCCGAGTGCAGCACGATGTCCGCGCCGTGCTCGATCGGGCGGCACAGGAAGGGAGTGGCCAGGGTCGCGTCCACCACGAGCGGAATATCGTTGGCATGCGCCAGATCCGCGAGGGCTTCGAGGTCGGCGATGTCCCCGCTCGGATTGCCGACCAGTTCGGTGAACAACAGTTTCGTGCGCTCGGTGATCGCCTCGGCGAACGTGTCGGCCTCACCGCCGACGAAGCTCGTCTCGACCCCGAACCGGCGCAGCGTCCCGTCCAGCTGGGTGACCGTCCCGCCGTAGAGCCCGTTCGAGGCCACGATGTGATCCCCGGAACCGGCGAGCGCGGCGAAGGTGAGGAATTCGGCGGACTGTCCGGAAGCCGTGGCCACCGCGCCGATCCCGCCTTCGAGGCTGGCCAGCCGTTCCTCGACCGCGGCCACGGTCGGATTCCCGATGCGCGAGTAGACATTGCCGTACTTCTGCAACGCGAACAGCGTTGCCGCGTCCTCGGTGTCGGAGAACACGAAACTGGTGCTCTGGTAGATCGGCACCGCGCGTGCCCCGGTACTCGCATCCGGGCGCCCACCGGCGTGCAAGGCGCGCGTGCGGAAGCCCCACTGTCGATCACTCACGCTGCATACTTGTCACCGGAAAGCCTGTTCGTCAACCCGACCAGCCACTGAGATCGGAGTCCGACACGATCGGATTCCGGTTAGCGTGACGAACATGCCTACCGTGTTGGCGCTTTCCTCGAGTCCCTCTCGGTCCTCGCGTTCGGCGGCGGTCGCGGAATATGCCGTCACCGCACTGCGCTCCGGCGGGGTCGACGCGAATCACCTGCGGTTACGGGAGCTGGATCCGAGCCCGTTGCTTGCCGCGGACACCACGCATCCCGAGATCGAATCGGCGGTGCGCGCGGTCGCCGAGGCCGACGGGATCCTGCTCGCCACCCCCACCTACAAGGCCGCGTATTCCGGACTGCTCAAGGTGTTCCTGGACCTGCTGTCCCAATTCGCGTTCGCGGGCAAGGCGGTGCTGCCGATCGCGACCGGCGGCAGCCCGGCGCACGTGCTCTCGCTCGACTACGGACTGCGCCCCGTTGTGCACTCGCTCGGCGCATGGCACGTGCTGCAGAGTCTGTTCGTGCTGGACAGCCAGCTGGACGAGGCGCTGCGCCCGGGAGAACAACTGCGCAGCACCCTGGAAGGCGTGCTCGGGGACTTCACCCATGCACTCCAGGCGCCCAGCCGCACCGCCACCATCGCCCGTTCGGCCTAGGGATCGCCTCGAATCGGTTTGGGTGGCGCGCTTCACCGATGCTTGACCTGACACCGCTAACTTGTGGCCTGTGCAACGAACGCGAGCGGTCTCGGCCCGGATTTCCCTGACTCTCACCGCCGCGGCGTGTACCGCGGGGCTGGCCGCGCCGGTGTTCGCCGGGACCGCGGACAGTGTGGCGGCGAAGACCCTGGCCGGGGACTCGGCGGCACAGCAGAAGGTGCTCGACTACTGGACACCGGAACGCATCGCCGCCCTCACCCAGCCGCCCTCGGACAATCCGCCGAAAAGCGGTCCCGATGGTGCACCGTGGACAGGGCACGACGAGATTCCCGCGACGGTCGGCCGGTTGTTCTACACCGACCACGGCGAGGACGCCTCATGCACGGCGACCATCGTGCACAGCGCCAATCGCAGCACCGTGGTCACCGCGGGGCACTGCGTGAACAACACCGACCTGATCGGCGAGAACAATCAGTGGAACGCCAACCTGATGTTCGTTCCCGGCTATCGCGACGGTAAGGCCCCGTACGGGAAATTCGTCGCGCGGTTCGGTTTCGCGGACAAGACCTGGCTGCGCAACGACCAGCAGCACCAGCGATTCGACGCCTACGATCAGGGATTCCTCGCGCTCGGCGGGAACGAGCGCGGGCAGTCGGTGCAGGACGCGACCGGAGCAGCGCAGGACATCGGCTTCGACAAACCGGGTACCGCGCCCGTCGCCCAGTTCGGCTATCCACGCGCGGCATCGGACCCGGACCGGGAGGGCCTTCCGGAATTCCGCGGTGACCGGCTCGCCTACTGCCACGGCGATCCCAGGGAATACCCGGGTACGGCCGACCGCCCGGAACCGAAGGGGTTGTGGGGCACCGACTGCGTGATGGGCGGCGGATCGAGCGGGGGACCGCGGATCGCGGAACTCGACCCGAAGACCGGTCGCGGTGTGGTGGTCGGCGACAACGAGAAGGCCGGATTCTTCGACGAGGCGGGGAAGGTCTGCCCGACCGGAAAGACCGAGCACTGCCGCCGCTATCTTCTCGGACCGCAGTTCGGCACCGCGATCACCGAACCGCTTTTCGAACGCGCCCAGCACGCGTCCTGATCAGGGCGCCGAAAAGTCTCCGTGCCGTCCCGCGCCCTCGGCGAACCGGCTCGCCCCGGCGAGGCTGTCCGCGGCGAACGAGACCATGCCGTGCGCGAACTCGCCGGTCAGGGCGGTTTGTTCGTCCAGTCCCTCCTGCTCGAGCGCGGAGAGCCGGTCCTGGCGCAGGCAGGTCTGCGGGAAGGCAGCGAGACTCGCGGCCAGTTCCATCGCCGCGGAGTACGCCTGGCCCTGCGGCACCACCCGGTTGGCGAGGCCGATCCGCCCGGCCTCCTCGGCGCCGACCGGGCGGCCGGTCAGGATCATGTCCATGGCCACGCTGGCACCGATGAGCCTGGGCAACCGCACGGTTCCGCCGTCGATGAGCGGGACACCCCAGCGGCGGCAGAACACACCGAACACCGCGGTCTCGTCGGCCACCCGCAGATCCGCCCACAGCGCGAGTTCGAGCCCGCCCGCGACCGCGTGCCCGGACACCGCGGCGACCACGGGTTTGCCCAGCCGCATCCGGGAAACCCCGAGTGGGGCGTCGCCGTCCGGGGCCACCCGGTTACCCGATCCGTTCGCGACCGCCTTGAGGTCGGCGCCCGCGCAGAAGGCCTCGCCGTGGCCGTAGAGCACGGCGACGGCGGCCTCGGGATCGGCGTCGAAGGCGCGGAACGCCTCGGCGAGTTCCTCGGCGGTCGCCCGATCGACGGCATTGCGTACTTGGGGGCGGTCGATGCCGATCGCGGTGACCGCCCCATGCTGATCCACGGTGATGTTCATCGAGCCGGGTCCTCCTCGGTGCTCAGGTGACGAGTTGACTGATCAGGCAGGCGAGCGCCAGTACCCCGGAACCGGCGGCCGGGGCGAGCGCGGGCAGGTCGTCCTTGGCGCGCAGGTGGAAGGCGAGCGCGCCGAGCATGAGCAGGACCAGCCCGGTCGCCGCGAGCACGCCGATGGTGCTCCAGATCAGCCAGCCGAGCAGCACACCGGCCGCGCCGGCCAATTCGCAGCCGCCGATGAGCCGGTACACCCGCGGCGGAAGGCCGAACCGCTCCGCATCGGCGATCGAGCGTGGATTCCCGGACACCTTGGCGCTGCCGGTGAACAGGAACAGACCGGCGGCCGCCATGGACAGCACCGCGTCGATGGTGGACACCCCTCGAGCGTAGCGCGGATGTAACCCCGGAAACGGGTCCGTTCACCTGTCCGCAACATCGGGCGCCCGTTCGTGAAACAGCGGGCGCTCACGCTGTCTGGCAACGAACGTCCGATGACGACAGAGGTGGTTCGGTGAACAGTGGCGATACGGCCTGGGTGCTGGTCTCGGCCGCACTCGTGCTGCTGATGACGCCCGGGGTCGCGTTCTTCTACGGCGGCATGGTGCGCACGAAGAGCGTGCTGAACATGATCATGATGTCGGTCGGCGCGATGGGGGTCGTCGGCGTGCTCTGGGTGCTGTTCGGGTACTCCATGGCCTTCGGCAACGATGTGGGTGCCGGGCTGCTCGGCGACCCGGGGGAGTTCCTGGGGCTCGCCGGGCTGCTCGACCCGAAATCGCTGCACGGTACCATTCCCTCGCTGGTGTTCGTCGCGTTCCAGGCGATGTTCGCGATCATCACCGTGGCGCTGATCTCCGGCGCGATCGCCGACCGTGCGCGGTTCGGACCGTGGCTGCTGTTCGCCGGGCTCTGGGCGACGATCGTGTATTTCCCGGTCGCGCACTGGGTTTTCGCCTTCGACACCGGGGACGGCAAGACGGTCGGCGGCTGGATCGCCAATCAGCTCAAGGCGATCGACTTCGCGGGCGGTACCGCGGTGCACATCAACGCGGGCGCCGCGGGCCTCGCGCTGGCCCTGGTGCTCGGCAAACGTCTGGGCTGGCCGCGCGAACCGATGAAACCGCACAACCTCACGCTGGTCATGCTCGGTGCCGCGCTGCTGTGGTTCGGCTGGTTCGGGTTCAACTCCGGTTCGGCGCTCGCCGCGGACTCGGCTGCCGCGGTCACCATGGTGAACACGCTCGTGGCCACCTGCGCGGCGATGCTCGCCTGGCTGGTCGTGGAACGCATGCGGGACGGGAAACCCACCACGCTCGGTGCCGCGTCCGGGATCGTGGCCGGGCTGGTCGCGATCACCCCCGCGTGCAATGCGGTCACCCCGATCGGCGCGCTCGCCATCGGTGCCATCACCGGGGTGCTGTGCGCGCTCGCGATCGGGCTCAAGTACCGGTTCGGTTTCGACGATTCGCTCGACGTGGTGGGCGTGCACCTGGTCGGTGGTTTCTCGGGCACCGTGCTCATCGGGTTCTTCGCCTCCGCTGCCGCACCCGCCGGGGTGGACGGCCTGTTCTACGGCGGGGGAGCCGATCAGCTGTGGCGCCAGGCGGTCGGTGCGCTCGCGGTCTTGGCGTTCTCCTTCGTGCTCAGTACGGTGATCGGACTGGCGATCAGCAAGACGATCGGGTTCCGCGCGGACCGCGAGCACGAGGCGGGCGGCATCGACGAGGCCGAGCACGCCGAGAGCGCGTACCAGTTCGGCGGAATCGGCACCGGACGCAGCGGGTTCGCCCGCAGGACCGCACCGGGGCCGCCGGAGAGGGCCGGTTCCGCGAAGGTCACCGAGGGGAGCAGCTCATGAAACTGGTCACCGCGATCGTCAAGCCGTTCACGCTGGACGACGTCAAGGAAGCACTCGAACGGCTCGGCATCCTCGGGATGACGGTCTCCGAGGTGCAGGGCTACGGACGGCAGAAAGGGCACACCGAGGTCTACCGGGGCGCGGAGTACTCCGTCGACTTCGTGCCGAAGGTGCGGGTCGAGGTCGTCGTGGAGGACGAACAGGTCGACAAGGTGATCGAGGTCGTCGTGGACGCGGCGCGCACCGGCAAGATCGGGGACGGCAAGGTCTGGTCCACCCCGGTCGAGCAGATCGTGCGGGTACGCACCGGGGAGCGCGGCGCCGACGCGCTCTGAGAGTGCGTCCGGGAGCTCTCGTCCGTCGCGAGCGGGTGTCCGGCGTGGATCCGGTGTCCTGCGGGACGCCCGCACCCGAGGCAGTGGACGTTTCCGCGGTGATCGAGGGCAAGGCATGCCGTGCCCGCCAACGTTGTTTCGCGAAGGTACTTCGCCGACGTCTCGCGAAGGTACTTCGCCGACGTCGCAGCGCGGCAGGACAGGGATTTCTCAGATGTGCTCCAAGGAAACGGGGGCGGGCGTGGACCGTGCCGATTCGGCGCACGATGTGGTCCGGGTGCGGGAGAAACTGATCGGTCAGCTCGGCGGCGCCGAACTGCGCGCCGCGCTCACCGAACTGTTCGAACTGTGGCTGGCCGGACACGCGCGCGGCTGCGGGGTGGACCGGGACGGGCTGGCCCTGGTCGCGGTCGGTGCGCTCGGCCGCCGCGCGATGCACCCCTACTCCGATCTGGACCTGCTGCTGGTGCACGAGGGCCGGGGATCGCGGGTGGAACGGATCGCCGAGGCCCTGTGGTACCCGATGTGGGACGCGGGGATCGGGCTCGATCACGCGGTGCGGACGGTACGCCAGGCGTGCCGGATCGCGGCGGGTGATCTGCGGACCGCGTTCGGGCTGCTCGAAGCGCGCCCGCTCGCCGGGGACGGTGCGTTGGCCGAACGGCTGCGCACCGAGGCGCGGGCGCAGTGGCGTGCCTCCGCGCGCACCCGGGTCGGTGAGCTCGCCGAGGCCAATGCGGCGCGCTGGGCCCGCGCGGGCGAGCTGGCGCAGCGGGCCGAGCCCGACCTCAAACATGGCAGGGGCGGGCTCCGCGATGTGCAGATCCTGCGCGCACTCTCCCTCGCCCAGTTGGTGGACCGGCCGTCCGGGGAGGTACTCGCCGCCCGGGACCTGCTCGCCGAGGTGCGCACCGAACTGCACCGGGTGACCCGCAAGCCACGGGATGTGCTGCGCGCCCAGGACAGCGCCGAGGTGGCCGCCGCGCTGCGGATGGGGGACCGGTTCGAGCTGGCGCGGGCGATCTCCGGCGCGGGCCGCACGATCGCGTACTCCCTGCAGGTCGCGATGCGGGCCGCCGGACCGGGCCCGGGCAAGGCGGTCCGGCGCACCCCGCTGGAGGACGGGGTGGTGCTGCACGGCGGGGAGGTCGCGCTGGCCAAGGGTGCCGCCCCGGGTACCGATCCCGCCCTGCTGCTGCGCGTGGCCACCGCGTCGAGCACGGCGAACGCGCCCATTTCCGCGGGAACCCTGGCCACGCTCGCTCAGCGGGCCCCGGAACCCGCCGGCCCCTGGCCCGCCGCGGTGCTGCGCGGATTGCTGTCCCTGCTCGGCTCGGGCAACGGGCTCGTCGAGGTGGTGGAAGCGCTCGATCGCACCGGACTGTGGGGCAGGCTCTTTCCGGAATGGGGCGCGGTCCGGGATCTGCCCCCGCGCGAACCGCCGCACCGCTACACCGTGGACCGGCACCTCGTACAGACCTGTGTGCAGGCGGCCTCGCTGGTCACCACGGTCGCCCGGCCGGACCTGCTGCTGCTCGGCGCGCTGGTGCACGACATCGGCAAGGGGCGCTGCGGGGACCATTCGGTACTCGGCGCGCGGCTGGCCGCCCAGATCGGTGCACGTCTCGGGCTCGCCGCGGTCGATGTGCACCGGCTCGAACTGATGGTGCGCCATCACCTGCTGCTGCCGCACACCGCCACCCGCCGCAACGTCGCCGATCCGGTCACCGTGGCCCGGGTGGCCGAGGCGGTCGGCGGGGATGTGGTGCTCCTCGAGCTGCTGCGGGCGCTCACCGAGGCCGATTCGCTGGCCACCGGGCCGGGCATGTGGAGCGAGTGGAAACGGGCACTGGTCGCCGAACTCGTCGACGGGGTGCGCGCGGCCATCGCGGGCACGATGCCCTCGGCGCGGCGGAGCCGGACCGGGACCGAGGACGCCGTGTTGCGCAGGGCGCGCGAGCACCGCGGTATCGAGCTCGTACTGGAACCGGGTGCCGCGGACGCGGAACTCACCATCGCCGCACCCGACCGGCCGGGGTTGCTGTCCAAGGTCGCCGGGGCGCTGGTGGTGCACGGGGTGCGGATGCACGCGGCGACGGTCGGCACCGAGGACCGGTTCGCCGTGCAGTCCTTCACCGTCGGGCCACGATTCGGTTCCCTGCCCGACCCCGCGGCGCTGCGCGAGACCCTGCGGCTGGCAGTCACCGGAACCCTCTGGCTCGCGGACAAGGTCGCGGCCAAGGAGCGGGATTATCCGCGGCCACGGCAGGAGTCCGCCCCCGCGCACGTGCTCTGGTTCGACGACGAGGCGAGTGACGCCACCGTGCTCGAACTGCGCGCGATCGATTCGGTCGGCCTGCTCTACCACGCCACCACCGCCCTCGAGCAGCACGAACTCGATGTGCGCTGGGCACGGGCGAGCACGCTCGGCCCGACCGCGTTCCTCGCGGTGTGCCTGGTCGATGTGGCGGGCGTGCGCCCGGGACCGGGGTTGCGCGCCCGGGTGGAGGCCGCGGTGCTCACCGCGGTCCGGGAATCCGCCTAGCGGTCACTGAGTAGAACTACTCAGCCGATTCGAGTGCCATCACGGTATTGCGGGGTGCTCGCGGACGGCAGAGTAATGGACGCGGGCACGGCAGGGCACGTGAAACGGCGCGGGGGACGGCGGCGAGAGGGGACGGCGGCCGGCACAAGGGAGAGGTGTCCTGCGGTGCTCGCCCATCGCGGTGGAGCGGGGCAGACGAGGGGTGTCCCGCTCCGCCGTGCACCCACCCGCCCGGGTCTCGGCTACCCTCGTGGACAGCAGTCAACCGATGCGACCTGGAGTGGCTCACCCGTGTTCGACACACTGTCCGACCGGCTCACCGGCGTCCTGTCCAATCTGCGCGGCAAGGGCAAGCTGACCGACGCCGATATCGACGCGACCGCGCGGGAGATCCGGATCGCGCTGCTCGAGGCCGATGTCGCGCTGCCCGTGGTGCGCTCCTTCATCTCCGGGATCAAGGAGCGCGCCAAGGGCAAGGAGGTCCATGCCGCGCTGAATCCCGCCCAGCAGGTCGTCAAGATCGTCAACGAGGAACTCGTCGGCATCCTCGGCGGGGAGACCCGGCGGATCAACCTCGCCAAGACCCCGCCGACCGTGATCATGCTCGCCGGTCTGCAGGGTTCCGGTAAGACCACGCTCGCGGGCAAGCTCGGCCGCTGGCTCAAGGGCCAGGGGCACGCGCCCATGCTGGTGGCCTGCGATCTGCAGCGGCCGAACGCGGTCACCCAGCTGCAGGTGGTCGGGGAACGGGCCGAGGTCAGCGTGTTCGCCCCGGAACCGGGCAACGGTGTCGGCGATCCGGTCGACGTGGCCCGCCGGGGTATCGAGGAGGCGAAGCGCGCCCAGCACGACGTGGTCGTGGTGGACACCGCGGGACGGCTCGGTATCGACGAGGAACTGATGCGCCAGGCGGCCGACATCCGTGCGGCGGTGAGTCCGGACGAGGTGCTGTTCGTCGTCGACGCGATGATCGGTCAGGATGCGGTGACCACCGCGGAGGCCTTCCGCGACGGGGTCGGGTTCAGCGGGGTGGTGCTCACCAAGCTCGACGGTGACGCCCGGGGTGGTGCCGCGCTTTCCGTGCGCGAGGTGACCGGCCAGCCCATCCTGTTCGCTTCGAACGGGGAGAAGCTCGAGGACTTCGATGTCTTCCACCCCGACCGGATGGCCAGCCGCATCCTCGGCATGGGCGATGTGCTCACCCTCATCGAACAGGCCGAACAGGTCTTCGACGCACAGCAGGCCGAGGCAGCAGCGGCCAAGATCGGCACCGGGGAGCTCACCCTCGAGGACTTCCTGGAGCAGATGCAGGCCATCCGCAAGATGGGCCCGATCGGCAACCTGCTCGGCATGCTGCCGGGCGCGGGCCAGATCAAGGATCAGCTCGCCGCGGTCGACGACAAGCAGCTGGACCGGGTTCAGGCGATCATCCGCGGTATGACCCCGACCGAGCGCGCCGATCCCAAGATCATCAACGGTTCCCGGCGCGCCCGCATCGCGCGCGGTTCCGGTGTCGAGGTGCGTGAGATCAACGAGCTGGTCACCCGGTTCTTCGACGCCAAGAAGATGATGTCGCAGATGGGCGGCCAGTTCGGGCTGCCAGGGGGCGGGCGCAAGGCCACCAAGTCGAACAAGAACACCCGCAAGGGCAAGAAAGGCAAGAAGGGCAACAACAAGGGACGCGGTCCCGCCCAGCCCGGCGCGCTGCCCGCGGGGCTCGGCGGTATGGGCGGCGGCATGCCCGACCTGTCGAACATGCCCAAGGGACTCGACCAGCTGCCCCCCGGCCTTTCCGGGCTCGACCAGCTGCCGCCCGGCTTCGACCCGTCCAAGCTCGACTTCGGCAACAAGAAGAACTGAGCGATGTCCGGAATGCGATTCGCGGGCACCGTGCTGCCCGATGGTGAGCAGCGCGAGGTGTTCGTCGTCAACGGGCGGATCACCACCACCCCGGTCCCCGGCGCGCCGACCGTGGCCGACGGCGGGTACCTGCTCCCCGGGCTCGTGGACGCGCACTGCCACATCGGCATCGGTCCGGACGGCGGTGTCGACCTCGAGGAGGCGCAGCGGCAGGCGCGGACCGAGCGCGAGGCGGGCGTGCTGCTCGTGCGCGACTGCGGGGTTCCCATCGACACCACACCGCTGCAGCGCAAGCTCGAGCTGCCGCGCATCGTGCGCTCCGGGCGGCACATCGTGCGCCCGCGCCGCTACATCCGGGGACTGGGCACCGAACTCGAAGATCCGGCCCAGCTGCCCGGCGCCGTCGCCGAACAGGCCCAGTCCGGTGATGGCTGGGTCAAACTGGTCGGGGACTGGATCGACCGGGATGCCGGTGACCTGGCGCCGCTGTGGCCCGACGAGGTACTCGCCGAGGCCATCGCGGTCGCGCACGAACACGGGGCCCGGGTCACCGCGCACGTGTTCGGCGAGGACGCCCTGCCTGGACTGATCGCCGCGGGTATCGATTGCATCGAGCACGGCACCGGGCTGACCGCGCCGACCATCGAGGAGATGGCCGCGCGGGGCACCGCCCTGGTGCCCACCCTGATCAACATCGAGAACTTCCCGGACATCGCCGATTCGGCGAGCCGGTATCCGGTCTACGCCGCGCACATGCGGGACCTGCACGCGCGGGTGGACCAGACCATCGGGGCGGCCATCGAGGCCGGGATCCCGGTGTACACCGGCACCGATGCGGGTGGCGGGATCGAACACGGCCGCATCGTGGACGAGATCGAGGCACTGCACCGGTGCGGGATGAGCACGCACGCCGCGATCGGGGCGGGAAGCTGGGCGGCCCGCGACTGGCTCGGATACCTGGGGATCGCCGACTACGCGGCCGCCGATCTGCTCGTCTACGACACCGATCCCCGCGAGGATCTCGGTGCGCTGCGCAAACCCCGGCACATCGTCCTGCGTGGCCGGCTGATTCGCTGACATGGCCCAGACGCGCTCGTGGCCTAGGGTGTCCGGGGAGCGTGGTCAGAGGAGGGATACGTGGATGGAAAGGCATCCGCCCGATTGCCGTACCGGTTCCACAGCTGGGCAGAACGGGTCCGTGCGATCGCTCGTCCACTCCCCGAACACCGCTGGGGGCTCGGCGCGTTCCTGATCGTGCTGGCGATCTACATTCTTTCCGCCGTGGTCATCTCCGCGGCACTCGCGCCACGCAACCGGCCCGCCTCGGCCACGGTCGCGCTGATCGCCACCATCGCGCCGACTCTGCTCGCCGCCGCCACCGCGCTCGGGTTCGCCGCCCGGCGCGGAAACGGACCGCGGATCGACTTCGCGCTCCGGCTGCGTCCCGGGGAGCTGCGCACCGGACTGCGCTACGGCGGGCTCGGCATCCTCGTCACGGTCGCCGCGGTGCTCGTCTGGCAGCAGATCGTGGGGGAGAACGCCACATCCGCGGTCGGGGTGCTCGTGGTCAAGGGCGATTTCTCGGTGCCGCAGGCCGTGGTGCTCTTCCTCTACACCTTCCTGCTCGGACCGGTCTGCGAGGAGATCATCTTCCGTGGCCTGTGCTGGGGAGCGCTCGCCAGATGGGGGCCGATCACCGCCTGTGTGCTCTCCACCGCGATCTTCGCGGCCAGCCATCTGGAACCGGCGCGCACCCTGCTACTGCTGGCGATCGGGGTGCCCATCGGACTGGCGCGGCTGGTCACCGGTTCGACCGGGGCCAGCATGGTCGCCCATCAGGTGAGCAATTTCCTGCCCGCCTTGGCGTTGCTGTTGCTGTCCACGAGAGTATTGTCGGCATGACCGCTGTGCTGTCCCGATCGAGCCTTCCTTGCGCTCCTCGCTCGCTGGGGCTCGCTGCGATGCTCGGGAAGGACTCGCTCTCATGACCGGGGACCCGGACGAGAACACCATCGACCTCAACGCCGACCTCGGCGAGGGCTTCGGCAGCTGGTCGCTCACCGACGACGCCGCGCTGCTCGACGTGGTCACCAGTGCCAACGTCGCCTGCGGTTTCCACGCGGGCGATCCCTCGATCATGCGCGAGGTGTGCGCGACGGCCGCGGAACGCGGGGTGGCGATCGGCGCCCAGGTGTCCTACCGCGACCTCGCCGGCTTCGGGCGCCGGTTCATCGATGTGGACCCGGCGACGCTCGCCGACGAGGTCAGCTACCAGCTCGCCGCGCTGTCCGGGTTCGCCCGCGCCGCGGGGGCCGAGGTCACCTACGTCAAACCGCACGGGGCGCTGTACAACGCCTGCGTGCACCACGCCGGACAGGCCCGTGCCGTGATCGAAGGGGTGCGGCGGATCGCCCGGCTGCCGATCCTCGGCCTTCCCGGGTCCGAACTGCTCGCCGCGGCCGCGGCCGCCGGATGCGACCCGATCAGCGAGGCGTTCGCGGACCGTGGGTACACCCCGGAGGGCACCCTGGTGCCGAGGCGGGAGCCGAACGCGCTGCTCGAGGGCACCGAACCGGTCGTGCAGCGGGCCATCGGGCTCGCCGTGCGCGGAGAGATCACCGCCGTCGACGGCACCCTGCTGCACAGCCGGGCGCATTCGCTGTGCCTGCACGGGGACAGCGCGGAGGCGGTGGACCGGGCGATCGCGGTGCGTGCGGCACTCACCAGTGCAGGGGTGCGATTGGCCCCGTTCGCACCTCTGGCATAATGAGAGGCTGTCCGTGCAGGGTGGCCCTCTCATCCATCCCCGTACGGCCTGAGTACTTGCCACACGTCCCCGCATTCCCCACGCGGTGCGCACGTGTGCAACACGCCAAGCACTGAAAATGCAGGAATCGAAGGGATCAACGCACCCGTGGCCGTCAAGATCAAGTTGCAGCGGCTCGGCAAGGTTCGCCAGCCGTACTACCGCATCATCGTCGCCGACGCGCGCACTCGGCGCAGCGGTAGGGCCATCGAGACGATTGGCAAGTACCACCCCAAGCAGGAGCCGAGCTTCATCGAGGTCGACGGAGAGCGCGCCCAGTACTGGCTGGGAGTCGGCGCCCAGCCGACCGAGCCGGTGCAGCGCCTCCTGGAGATCACCGGGGACTGGCAGCGCTTCCGTGGCGAGCCGGTTCCGGAAGGCAAGATGAAGGTCGCCGAACCGCGCAAGAGCAAGCAGGAGCTGTTCAACGAGGCGCTCGCCGCCGCGGGCTCCGATGCCAGTGCCGAGGCGACGACGCAGAAGAAGAAGGGCGGCGACAAGCGCCCGGCGGAGGCCAAGAAGGCCGAGAAGTCGGGTGAGGAGTCCGCCGAGACCGCGCCGGAAGCCGACGCATGAGCTTCCTCGCGGACGCGCTCGAGCATCTCGTCCGCGGCATCGTCGAGAACCCGGACGACGTGCGGGTGAATCTCGTGACCACCCGGCGCGGCCGCATCCTCGAGGTGCACGTCAACCCCGATGACCTGGGCAAGGTCATCGGGCGCGGCGGGCGCACCGCGACCGCGTTGCGCACTGTGATGTCCGGCGTCGGTGGCCGTGGCGTCCGTGTCGATGTGGTCGACACCGACGCGTAGGCGAACGTGGAAGTAGCCGTAGGCCGTATCGCCAAGGCACACGGGGTGCGCGGGGAACTGGCGGTTGATCTGTCGACCGACTCGCCGGAAGTGCGGTTCGCCTCGGGCACGAGGCTGACCGCACGGCGCAGGCGGGAGGCTCCGCGCACCCTCACCGTGTCCGCTGCCCGTACCCACGGCACCCGCCTGCTCGTCATGTTCGACGAGGTGCGCGGGCGGGATCAGGCCGAGGAACTCCGCGGCTGCCTGCTGCTCGCGGACACCGGGGATCTGCCACCCAACCAGGACCCGGACGAGTTCTACGACCACGAACTCGAAGGGCTCACCGTGGTGACCGTGGACGGCGAGGAGATCGGGACGGTCATCGAGGTGGTGCACGGTGCGGGCGGGGAACTGCTTGCGGTGGATGCCGGTGACCGGGAAGTGCTCGTGCCGTTCGTCAAGCAGATCGTGCCCGCGGTCGACCTCGAACAGGCGAGGGTGACCATCGATCCGCCGGACGGCCTGCTCGAGGTGGAGTGAGCCATGCGCATCGACGTGGTCACCATCTTCCCGGAATACCTCGCCCCGCTGCGCCAGGCGCTGCTCGGGCGGGCCATCGAGCGGGGACTCATCGAGATCGGCGTGCACGACCTGCGCGACTGGACCCACGATGTGCACCGTGCGGTGGATGACGCTCCCTACGGGGGCGGTCCCGGGATGGTGATGAAGCCCGAGATCTGGGGCCCGGCCCTGGACGATGTGCTCGGCGAGGAGCCCGCGACGCTCGTGGTGCCCACTCCGGCGGGTCGCCGGTTCGACCAGGTGTGCGCACACCGTTACGCGGAGTCCTCCCGGCTGGTGTTCGCCTGTGGCCGCTACGAGGGCATCGACCAGCGGGTACTCGACGATGCCGCGCGTCGGCACACCGTCGAGGAGGTCTCCATCGGGGACTACGTGCTGGTCGGCGGTGAGGTCGCGGTACTGGCCATGGTGGAGGCGGTCGTGCGGCTGCTTCCCGGGGTGCTCGGCAACCCGGCCTCCGCGCGCGAGGACTCGTTCTCCGATGGACTGCTCGAGGGGCCGTGCTACACCAGGCCCGAGCAGTGGCGCGGGCTCACGGTCCCCGAGGTGCTCCGGTCCGGCAACCACGCCGCGATCGAGCGCTGGCGCCGCGACATGGCTCTCGAACGCACCTACCAGCGCCGTCCCGAGCTGCTCGAGGCGATGGAACTGAACGAGGCCGACGAGCGCGTGCTCGACCGGCTTCGGCACAATTGAACGCGATGGGCGCGCCCCACCCTCAACCGCGCGAAAGCGATCTGGCACACTGGACCAGTTGCTGCGCGGCGTGAGCGGCCGCGCGCGCCACATCGAAGACCTTTCAGCATGGGCACGGACGTGCCCATGCCCGTGAACGAAGGAACGGACCGATGAACACCCTTGACTCGATCGACGCACAGTCGCTGCGCTCGGACATCCCGGTTTTCCGCGCCGGTGACACGCTGAATGTGCACGTACGCGTCATCGAAGGCTCGCGGGAACGTGTGCAGGTCTTCAAGGGCGCCGTGATCCGCCGCCAGGGCGGCGGCATCCGCGAGACCTTCACCGTCCGCAAGGTCTCCTTCGGTGTCGGCGTCGAGCGCACCTTCCCGGTGCACTCCCCGAACATCGCCAAGATCGAGGTCGTCACCCGCGGTGATGTGCGGCGCGCGAAGCTCTACTACCTGCGCGACCTGCGCGGCAAGGCCGCCAAGATCAAGGAGAAGCGGGAAACTCCGGCTTCCTGACCCAGGGCCTTAGGTACGCAGCACATCCCGGAGGCGGCAAGCGCGTGACGCGATCCCACGACGGTGAAGGCCAGCACGTACGCCAGGGACCGGACGAAGCCGCGGCCGAAGAGACGGCGGTGCTCGGTTCGGTCGACGGTTCTGGTGGGCGACATGCCAGGCCTGATGCCGAAGCCGAATCGCGATCCACGCGCGACCGTACGGACAAAAAGGGCAAGCCGAAGAAGAAGGGTTCGTTCTGGAAGGAACTGCCCATTCTGATTGTGGTCGCCCTGGTGCTGACCTTCCTGATCCAGACGTTCGTGGCGCGGGTGTTCTCCATTCCCTCCGGGTCGATGGAGCAGACTTTGCACGGCTGTCCGGGGTGCACGCCGGATCGGATTCTGGTGGACCGGATCACTTATGACTTCACCGATCCGTCCCCGGGGGATGTGGTCGTGTTCCGTGCGCCGGATGGCTGGGATCAGAGCGAGTTCAAGGTGGATCCCGCCTCGAATGTGTTCATGAACTGGCTGCGGCAGTTCGGTTCCTCGATCGGTATCGGTGATCCGCCGGAGTACGATCTGGTCAAGCGGGTGATCGCGGTCGGCGGTCAGACCGTCTCCTGCTGCGATGCGCAGAACCGGGTGCTGGTGGACGGTAAACCGCTGAACGAGCCGTACATCTATTACCAGCAGGGCCTGGGGAACAAGCAGGCCCCGTTCAAGCCGGTGAGGATTCCGCAGGGGCAGTTGTGGGTGATGGGGGACAACCGCAACAACTCCTACGATTCGCGGTACCAGAACGGCGCGCAGGCCGACCCGGTGCGCGGCACGGTTCCGGTGGACAACGTGATCGGTAAGGCGCGGTTGATCATCTGGCCGCCCTCGCGCTGGCAGGGCGTGCGCACCGATGATCCGCACGCGATGTCGATGCCCGCACCGCCGATCGAGCACTCGACCGTCCCGCCGGGCGCGCCGCTCGGGGCCGGTTTCGTGCTCGCGGTCCCGGCCGTGTGGACCGGACGAAAGGTGCGCGCGCTCGTGCGTGACAAACGTGGCAGGCGGCGGTGACCACACTCGCGCCCGCGCTCCTCAGGCCGCCGCGCGCGGTGCTGCGCGGGTGGCCGGGTAGCTGGACACTGCAGTCCGCACTCGAACGGCGTGGGCTCGGCCCGGTCGCGGGAGTGGACGAGGCGGGACGAGGTGCCTGCGCCGGTCCGCTCGTGGTCGCGGCGGCGACACTGCGTCCCGGCGACGCGGGCAGGCTCGCCGAGCTCACCGACTCGAAGCTGCTCACCGCGGCCGCGCGGGAGCGGATGTACGAGCTGCTGCTCCGGCGCTGCGCGCAGACCTCGATCGTGGTCATCGACGTCACCGAGGTCGACGCGACCGGGGTGCACTTCGCGAACATCGAGGGCATGCGCCGTGCGGTGGCGCGCCTCGAGACCCATCCCGGGTACGTGCTCACCGATGGGTTCCGGGTTCCCGGGCTGACCGCGCCGAGCATGGGTGTGATCAAGGGGGACCGGGTCGCCGCCTGTGTGGCGGCGGCCTCCGTGCTCGCCAAGGTCACCAGGGACCGGATCATGGCCGGGCTGCACGAGCAGTACCCGCGGTACGGCTTCGAGGAGCACAAGGGGTATTCGACCGCGAGCCATAAGGCGGCGCTGCGCGAACACGGTCCCAGCGAGGTGCACCGCTGGTCGTTCGTCAACGTCACCGCCTACGCGGCCGAGCACAACATCACCCCGCCGAGGCGGGTGCAACGCAGCGCCGCGGCGGGGCGCATGGTTCACAATGAGGGTGGTGGCGATGAAGATGGCGGGTAATCGCAGCGGAGGAGTTCGATGAGCGAGCTTGCGAGCGAATTGACGGCACGGCGCCAGAGCGAAGCGCCGAGCTCCCGCAGGGAGGGAGAGCGATGAGCGCGGAAGACCTCGAGAAGTACGAGACCGATATGGAGCTGTCGCTCTACAAGGAGTACCGCGACATAGTCGGCCAGTTCACCTATGTGGTCGAGACCGAACGACGGTTCTATCTCGCCAACGCCGTGGATGTCGCGGTGCGTAACGGTGACGGCGAGGTGTACTTCGAGGTACGGATGTCGGATGCATGGGTCTGGGACATGTACCGCCCGGCCCGATTCGTCAAGCAGGTCAGGGTGATCACCTTCAAGGACGTCAACGTCGAGGAGCTGGAGAAGCCCGACCTGCGCCTCGATGACGGGCCGTTCAACGGCTAGCACAGGCTTCGACGCCAAACGGCACCGGTGATCTCACCGGTGCCGTTTTCGTTCGTGCCGCGCCGTTTGTATGCCGGACCATCCACAGCGAGCCCGGCCATCCACAGATTTGCCGCGGCGTCTTGCCGGGGCGTGAATCGCGGGCAGACTCGGTTCCCAGGAGATGATCGATGCGACTGGGGGTCGAGGGGCATGCCGGTACGGAAACCACCGCGGAGAGCGGGCGGGCAACGGCTCGGACAGGCGGGCGAGGACCACGCCGTGGAGTACCTCCGGGGAAAGCACTGCGTGATCCTGCACCGGAACTGGCGATGTCCGCGGGGTGAGCTGGACATCGTGGCCACCGACGGGATCCGGCTGATCGTGGCCGAGGTGAAAACCCGTTCGGGAACCGGTTTCGGCGCTCCCGCCGAGGCCGTGCCACCGGCGAAGGCGGAGCGGATCCGGGAACTCACCCGCGCCTGGCTCGCCGAGTATCCCCTGCCGCTGCGGGAGATCCGCTTCGATGTCCTCGCCGTGCTGTGGCCGCCGGGGCGTCCTCCGGAGGTGGAACACATCGAGGGGGCGTTCTGATGGTGCTGGCGCGCGTGTGGTCGGTTGCCATGCACGGCGTGGACGGGACCATGGTGGAGATCGAGGCCGATCTCGGACCGGGGGTGCCCGGTGTGCACCTGATGGGCCTCCCGGACGCCGCGTTGCGCGAGGCGAAGGAACGCGTCAGATCCGCGGTGCGCAACAGCGGAGTGGTCTGGCCGCAACGGCAGGTACGCCTCGCGCTGTCCCCGGCCGATCTGCCGAAGGCAGGTGCGGCCTACGACCTCGCCCTCGCCTGCGGCCTGCTCGCCGCGGCCGAGGTGGTCTCCCCGGACTCGTTCACCGGTGTCGCGTTGCTCGGAGAACTCGCCCTCGACGGTCGCACCCGCGCCGTGCGCGGTGTACTTCCCGCACTGCTCGCCGCGCACAAGGCGGGTTTCGACACCGCGATCGTGCCCGCCGCGAACCTGGCCGAGGCCGGGCTGGCCGAGGGGATACGAGTGCTCGGCGCCGAGCAACTGAGCGAGGTACTCGACTGGCTGCGCGGCGAGCCGCACGGTCTGCGCGAACCGGATCCGGTCACCGGCGTCCCCGCTGTCGACGGCCCCGACCTCGCCGACGTGGTCGGCCAGTCCGAGGCACGCTGGGCGCTCGAGGTCGCCGCGGCGGGCGGACATCACCTCTTGCTCACCGGTCCGCCAGGAACGGGCAAGACGATGCTGGCGAGCAGGCTTCCCGGGCTGCTGCCGCCGCTGTCCCCGGCGCAAGCCATCGAACTGGCCGCGGTGTGCTCGCTCGCCGGAACCCTGCCATCCGAGGGCGGGCTACTGGACCGCCCGCCGTTCGTCGACCCGCACCATTCGATCTCGGTCGCCGCACTCGTCGGCGGGGGCAGCGGAATAGCGCGGCCCGGCGCCGTGTCCCGCGCCCACAACGGGGTGCTTTTCCTGGACGAGGCCGCCGAGTTCGGGCCACAGCGGCTCAACGCCCTGCGCACCGCGCTCGAGGACGGCGAGGTGCGGCACGCGCGCCGGGAGGGTGTTGCCCGCTATCCGGCCCGGTTTCAGCTGGTGCTCGCGACCAATCCGTGTCCGTGTGCTCCGGCCCGCGATATCGACTGCACCTGTCTGCCCCGAGTGCGCAAGCAGTATCTGGGGCGGCTTTCCGGGCCGCTGCTGGACCGGGTGGATCTCCGGGTGCGGATGCGCCCGATCACCGCGATCGCCGGTGGTGCCGGTGAATCGAGCGCCGTGGTCCGCGAACGGGTCACGGTGGCAAGGGAACGCGCCACACACCGCTGGTCCGGGTACGGTCTGCACGCGAACTCCGAGGTCCCCGGACCGGTGCTGCGCGGCGAGCACGCCCTGTCCACGGCGGCGACCGGCCTCCTGGACCGCGGCCTGCGTTCCGGCGCGGTGAGCGCGCGCGGCGCGGATCGCTGTCTGCGGGTCGCGTGGACCCTCAGCGATCTGGCCGGTACCCCGCGGCCCACCTCGGATCATGTCGCCACCGCGCTCGGCTTCCGGGAACGGAGCGCCGCATGACCGGCTCGGACCCGCGCTCCGCCCGCGCCTATCTGCTCCGGGTCGCCGAACCGCCCTCGATCGCGCTGCGGGCTTTCGTCGCCCGGCACGGTCCGGAGCAGGCCGCCGAACTCGTGCGTGCCGGAGAGGTCTCGGTCGCCGTGGACAAGGAGACCTCGGCGCGCAGGCACCTCGACCGGGCCGCGCGCGATCTCGAACGCGCGGCCAATGCGGGAGCCCGCCTCGTCACCCCGGAGGACGAAGAGTGGCCGAGCTGGCGGTTCCTCGCGCTCGAACTCGCCGCGCGCCGGGGTGTCCGGTACTCCGGCGAACCCATCGGGCTCTGGGTGCGCGGACGACCGCTCACCGACCACGGCGATCGAACGCTCGCCGTGGTCGGCGCCCGGGCGGCCACCCCGTACGGCGAACACGTGGCCACCGATCTCGCCTACGGTCTCGCGCAGGAAGATGTGGGCGTGGTCTCGGGTGCGGCCTACGGGATCGACGGCGCGGCACACAAGGGCGCGCTCGCCGCCGACGGAGTCACGGTCGCCGTCCTCGCCTGCGGAATCGATGTGCCCTACCCGGCAGGGCATGCGCGGCTGCTCGAGCACATCGCCGAACACGGCAGCCTGATCAGCGAGTATCCGCCGGGCACTCAACCGGCCAGGTACCGCTTCCTCGCTCGCAACCGGCTCATCGCCGCGCTCGGGGACGGGACACTCGTCGTGGAGGCGGGCAGGCGAAGCGGTGCCCGCAACACCGCGGCGACAGCGCACGCGATCGGGCGCCCCGTGCTCGCCGTGCCCGGCCCGATCACCTCGGCCATGTCGCTTGGCTGCCACCAGCTACTACGAGACGGGGATGCCGTGCTCGCCGGAGATCTCGCGGATGTGCGGGCGGCCATCGGGCCGTTCGACGCGAGCGCGGGAGCCGGGCCGCGGATGGGCGAACCCGATCCGGTCGACGAACTCGACCAGGAGGCCAAACGGGTACTCGAAACACTCGGCCGGTCCGCGGCACGTGATCCGGAGCAGGTCGCGGCCGCGACGGGGATCGAACTGGCTTCCGTGCGCGCGAACCTGACCAGGCTCGAACTGTCCGGACTGGCGCGCCACGGGGAGCTCGGCTGGCAGCGAACGGTGGCCCTGTCGGCCGCCGATGCCGAACGGCACACCGCGCACGGTACTTGACCAAAAGTAGACGATGGCGCACTGTTCCTTGCGTGTCCTCGCAAACTCGTCCTACCGCTGGGCGGTCGAACCCGCGCGAGCGGCGTGCGGGTCTGCCGGTCTGGCAGCAGCGGCTTCTCGATGAGTACGAGCAACACCTGCGGCTCGAGCGGGATCTCTCGGCGCACACCGTGCGCGCCTACCTCGGCGACGTGGTGAGCCTGCTCGCCGAACTCGAGGACGGGGACGAACACCGTGCGGCGCCCGGGAACGGCTGTCTCGACGGGATCGATCTCGCCGGACTGCGTTCCTGGCTCGCCAGGCAGCGCGAGGCGGGGGCGAGCCGGACGAGCATGGCGCGGCGGGCCGCTGCCGCGCGCGGTTTCACCGCATGGACCTCCGGCCGGGGCTATCTGACAAGTGATCCGGGCCAGCGGCTCGCCGCACCACGCGCCCACCGCGCACTGCCCTCCGTGCTGCGGGCCGATCAGGCCGAGGAGGCCATGCACGCGGCCGCGCTGGGTGCCGAGCAGGGTGATCCGGTCGCCCTGCGGGACAAGGCGATGCTGGAGCTGCTGTACGCCACCGGGGTCCGGGTCTCCGAACTGTGCGGGCTCGACCTCGGGGACATCGACGAGCAGCGCAAGGTGATCACCGTGCTCGGTAAGGGACGCAAACAGCGCACTGTGCCCTACGGGGAACCGGCGCTCGCGGCCCTGCGGGACTGGCTCGGCGCCCGGCAGACGCTGGTCAACGAGCGCAGCGGGGCGGCACTGTTCCTCGGCAGCCGGGGCGGGCGCGTCGACCAGCGCGCCGTGCGCCGGGTGGTGCACGATGCCGTCGGCGCGGTGTCCTCGGCTGCGGACATGGGACCGCACGGGCTACGCCACAGCGCGGCCACTCATTTGCTGGAAGGCGGTGCGGATCTGCGCGTGGTCCAAGAACTTCTCGGGCACGCTACCCTTGCTACGACCCAGCTTTACACGCACGTGACAGTCGAACGGCTGAAGGCCATCCATGACCGAGCGCATCCACGATCCCGCTGACCGCCCGAGGCCGGCGACGCGACTTCGGCTCGTCGATTCACCGCCCGAGCAACGCACCGGGGCTTACGGCCCCGGGCAGCCGGACGGCGTACTCGACGGCGACCGGCGCAGCGCGGACGATGTCGAAGCGGGCATCGTCGCGCTGTGGCAGTGGTTCGCGCGCGAGCGCGACCGTGCCACCCGGGACCGCCTCGTCCTGCACTACGCCCCGCTCGTGAAGTACGTCGCCGGCCGGGTCGGTGTCGGGCTTCCCGCGCACGTGGACATCGCCGATCTCGTGCAGTCGGGCATCTTCGGACTCGTCGACGCGATCGAGAAGTTCGAACCCGAACGCGGGCTCAAGTTCGAGACCTACGCGATGCAGCGCATCCGCGGCGCCATCCTCGACGATCTGCGCGCCCAGGACTGGGTGCCGCGTTCGGTGCGTGGCAAGGCGCGCGATCTGGAGCGAGTGCTCGAATCCCTCGGCGCTCGGCTGCAGCGCACCCCGACCGATTCCGAGCTCGCCGCCGAACTGGGGATCGGGGTGACCGAACTGCGCGAGCTCTACGGTCAGCTCCAGCTCACCAGCGTCATGGCACTGGACGAACTGATCGCGGGGGAGCGCACGACCGCGCTGGCCGACACCCTGCGCGACCATGCCGCGATCGATCCGGTGGCCAGCCTGGTCGACCGGGACACCCGTAAGCAGCTGGCCGACGCCATCGCGAAGCTCGCCGAGCGCGACCGGGTCGTGGTCACCCTCTATTACTTCGAGAACCTCACGCTCGCGGAGATCGGCAAGGTGCTCGGGGTGACCGAGTCCCGGGTCTGCCAGCTGCACACCCGGGCAGTACTGCGGCTGCGCAACACGATGCAGGCGCAGTCCAGCGAGTAGCGCCCGCCGGACCCGGGATCAGCGGCGCTCGATCAGGGGCGGTACCAGGGCAGCAGCCGCACGTGCCCGCCCGCGAGCAGGCCGAGGGGATCGCGGTAGTCGGTCTCCCCGTGCCGGGCGCCCCAGTGCAGGCAGGCGGCCACACGCGCGGCTCCGCAGTCGTGCCCGCTCCGCAGGGTGCCGATCGGCTGGCCACCGTGCACCTGGTCACCCTTGGCGACCGTGGCGGTGACCGGTTCGTAGGTGGTGCGCATGCCGTCCGCGTGCTGGATGGAGACCACACCGTGCCCGGCGACCGGTCCCGCGAACGTCACCACCCCGCCCGCGGCCGCGCTGACCCGGGAGCTTTCCGCGGCACCGAGGTCCACGCCGCGGTGCCCGGGGCCGTAAGGGTTCACCGGTGCGTCGAATCCGCGCACGACCGGGTGCGGGGGCGCGATCGGCCAGCCGTAGCCGGCCGCGGCCGTCGCGGCGTGCGCGGAGGCGGTGACGAGCTTGCCCGGACCGGCGAGCGCGAGCCCGAGCAGCGGCACGAAGAGCACGACGGCGAACAGCTTGGCTATCGCCGCGTGCACCCGCGTCGGTGGGCTGGACCGGATCGGCATGCGACAAGGGTGCATGCTCGGAACTCGGATGGGAAGTGCGCGGCCCCGTGTTGTGGACCGTTCACGGGTAATCCACAGAAACGGCAACCATCCCGCATACCCATCGATACTGCGATGACGTGCGAATCGGGCCTGGTTTACACTGGTCGAGCGCCACGTATCCGTACGTGGTGACTTCGCGTGCCGATTCTTCCCGCAGGGAAGGCATCGCGATCCGACGGTCCCCGGACGTTCCGGGGTTCGGATCGCCGATCGGCACCAGGGCCAGGCGGCCACCCGGCCGCCCGGCGAAGAACCGAACCAGCGTGCTCCGACCGCTTCGATGCTGTCGGCCCGGCGGGGTGCGCGCGAGCAAAGACAGAGGTGTATCCGGCAATGGCCGTCGTCACCATGAAGGAGCTGCTGGACTCCGGTGTCCATTTCGGGCATCAGACCCGCCGCTGGAACCCGAAGATGAAGCGCTACATCTTCACCGAGCGCAACGGCATCTACATCATCGACCTGCAGCAGACGCTGTCCTACATCGACCGCGCCTACGAGTTCGTCAAGCAGACGGTCGCGCACGGCGGCTCGATCCTGTTCGTCGGCACGAAGAAGCAGGCCCAGGAAGCGATCGCGCGCGAGGCGCAGCGGGTCGGCATGCCGTTCGTCAACCAGCGCTGGCTCGGCGGGATGCTGACCAACTTCCAGACCGTGCACAGGCGCCTGCAGCGGCTCAAGGAACTCGAGTCGATGGAACAGACCGGTGGCTTCGCCGGGCTGACCAAGCGCGAGATTCTGACCCTGACCAGGGAGAAGAACAAGCTCGACCGCACCCTCGGCGGTATCCGCGACATGGCGAAGGTGCCGAGCGCGGTGTGGATCGTGGACACCAAGAAGGAGCACATCGCGGTCGGTGAGGCGCGCAAGCTCAATGTGCCCATCGTCGCGATCCTCGATACGAACTGCGATCCGGACGAGGTCGACTACCCGATCCCGGGCAACGACGACGCGATCCGCTCCGCCGCGCTGCTGACCAAGGTGGTCGCCGAGGCCGCGGCCGCGGGGCTGATGGCCCGTGCCGGTGCGCGCAACGGCTCCGCCGGGGACGAGAAGCCCGAGCCGGGTGTAGCCAGCGACGAGCCGCTCGCCGAGTGGGAGCAGGAGCTGCTCACCAACCCGGAGACCGCCGAGGCGACCGTCGCGGCCGGCTCCGAGGGCGACCAGGCATAACGCACTCGAACCAGAGACGAGCCGTGCGGGTGGGTGTGCGCACCCACCCGCACGGCTGAGCAGGCACTAACCGTAAGGAACGAGATTTCATGGCGAACTACTCAGCGGCGGACGTCAAGCGTCTGCGCGAGGCGACCGGGTCCGGCATGATGGACTGCAAGAAGGCGCTCGAGGAAGCCGAGGGCGACTTCGACAAGGCCGTCGAGATCCTGCGTGTCAAGGGCGCGAAGGATGTCGGCAAGCGGGCCGAGCGCACCACCGCGCAGGGCCTGATCGCGGTGGCCGGCCCGGCGATGGTCGAGCTCAACAGCGAGACCGACTTCGTGGCCAAGAACCCCGAATTCGTCGCGCTCGCGGACAGGATCGTCGCCACCGCGCGGGACAACAGGATCGGCGAGCTGGACGCCCTGCTCGCGGCCGAGCTCGACGGTGCCCCGGTCTCCGAGGCCATCGCCGCGCTGTCCGCGAAGATCGGCGAGAAGCTCGAGCTGCGCCGGATCACCCTTTTCGACGGCAACGTCACCAGCTACCTGCACCGGCGCTCCGCCGACCTGCCCCCGGCCGTCGGCGTGCTGGTCGAGTACACCGGTAGCGATGAGGAAGCCGCCCGCGGCGCGGCCATGCAGGTCGCCGCGCTCAACGCGCGCTACACCAACCGCGAGGACGTGCCGGAGGAGACCGTCGCGAACGAGCGGCGCATCGCCGAGCAGACCGCCCGCGAGGAGGGCAAGCCCGAGCAGGCCATGCCCAAGATCGTCGAGGGCAAGGTCAACGCCTACTACAAGGACTTCGTGCTCAACGAGCAGCCTTCGGTCACCGACAACAAGAAGACCGTCAAGGCCGTGCTCGACGAGGCCGGTGTCAGTGTCGTGCGCTTCGCGCGCTTCGAGGTCGGCGTCGCCTGACCTGCAGGCACGGTGTGCCACCCTTCGCGTGCGAGAGCGGAGGACCCGAGTACCGTGTGCCCCGCCTTCTTCACGAGGGCGGGGCACACGCATGTGAGGAGGGCCGAATGGGCTACAAGCGAGTACTGCTGAAACTCGGTGGCGAGATGTTCGGTGGCGGCGCCGTCGGAGTCGATCCCGATGTGGTGCACACCGTGGCGCGGCAGATCGCCGACGTGGTGCGTACCGGCGCTCAGCTCGCCGTGGTCATCGGTGGCGGCAACTACTTCCGGGGCGCCGAGCTGTCCCAGCGTGGCATGGACCGGGACCGCGCCGACTACATGGCGATGCTCGGCACCGTGATGAACAGCCTCGCCCTGCAGGACTTCCTGGAGAAGGAGGGCGTGCCGACCAGGGTGCAGACCGCGATCAGCATGGGGCAGGTCGCCGAACCCTATGTCCCGCGCCGCGCGGAACGGCACCTGGACAAGGGCCGCGTGGTGATCTTCGCGGCCGGGACGGGCATGCCCTACTTCTCCACCGATACCGGGGCCGCCCAGCGCGCGCTCGAGATCGGCTGCGAGGCGGTCCTGATGGCCAAGGCCGTGGACGGGGTGTACACCGCGGACCCGAAACTGGACCCCGAGGCCACCATGTTCGACACCATCACGCACCACGAGGTGATCGAGCGTGGTCTCAAGGTGGCCGACGCGACGGCGTTCTCGCTGTGCATGGACAACAACATGCCGATACTGGTGTTCAATCTGCTTACCGAGGGCAATATCGCCCGGGCTGTTCGCGGTGAGAAGATCGGGACACTGGTCAGTACTCCCGCATAGGCACGAGCAGGCTGCACGCACGAAGGAGAAAGCAGTGATCGACGATACGCTCCTCGACGCCGAGGAAAAGATGGAGAAAGCCGTCTCGGTCGCCAAGGACGACCTCGCGTCGGTGCGTACCGGGCGGGCCACTCCCGCGATGTTCTCCAGGATCCACGTCGAGGCATACGGCGTGCCGACCCCGCTGAACGAGGTCGCGAGCGTGAGCATCCCGGAGGCACGGATGGTCGTGATCAAGCCCTACGACCCGAGCCAGCTGCGCGCCATCGAGAAGGCCATCCAGGAATCGGACCTCGGGGTGAACCCCTCCGATGACGGGCAGATCATCCGCATCAACGTTCCGCAGCTGTCCGAGGAGCGCCGTCGCGAGATGGTCAAGGTCGCCAAGGCCAAGGGCGAGGACGCGCGGGTCACCATCCGCAACATCCGCCGTAAGGGCAAGGACGAGCTGGACAAGCTGGTCAAGGACGGCGAGGTGGGCGAGGACGAGGGCGCCCGCGCCGAGAAGGAACTACAGAACCTCACCGACCAGTACATCCACCAGGTGGAGGAACTGGTCAAGCACAAGGAATCCGAGCTGCTCGAGGTCTAGGCAGGCTTGTTCAGGGTGACGCAGGTCAGCCGTGCCGTGCAGGTACGGCGACCCTGCTCATCGGTGATCGTGATCTCGATGGTGCTCGTCGACCGCCCGGTGTGCACCGGCACCGCGACCGCGGTGACCTTTCCGTCCTTGACCCCACGGTGATGCGTGCAGGACAGCTCGAGCCCGACGACCGGGTGACCGGGCGCCGCGTTGAGCGCCGCCGCCTGCGAACCCACCGATTCGGCGAGTGAGGCGTTCGCCCCGCCGTGCATCAGCCCGTACGGCTGCCGGTTGCCGTCCACCGGCATGGTCGCCACCACGCGCTCCGGGCTCGCTTCGACGACCTCGATGCCGAGTTTGGCATCGAGCAACTGCCCGGCTGGCTGCGCCGGGAACGGATTGAGCTGCTGCTGTTCGGACACGGGACGGGGCCTCCAAACTTGTCGGTGCTTCACCATAGACTTCATCCGTGAGCGCGAAGACCGATACCGGAAGTGACCAACCTCGCTTGTTGCTGCTCGACGGCCATTCGCTGGCCTACCGGGCGTTCTTCGCCTTGCCCGCGGAGAACTTCAGCACCACGACGGGACAGACCACGAACGCCGTGTACGGGTTCACCTCGATGCTGATCAACCTGCTCCGGGACGAACAACCGACACATCTGGCCGTGGCCTTCGACGTCTCCCGCAAGACCTTCCGCAGCGAGGCCTACGCCGAGTACAAGTCCAACCGCTCGAGCACCCCGGACGAGTTCCGTGGCCAGGTCTCGCTGATCGAGGACGTACTCGCCACGCTGCGCGTGCCGACCCTGCGCAAGGAGGGGTACGAGGCCGACGACCTGATCGCCACGCTGACCACCGAGGCCGTGGCGGACGGGATGCGGGTGTCCATCTGCACTGGGGACCGGGACGCGCTGCAGCTGGTCGACGACGCGGTGACGGTGCTCTACCCGCGCAAGGGTGTCTCCGATCTGGTCCGGTTCACCCCGGAGGCCGTCGAGGAGAAGTACACCCTCACACCGAAGCAGTACCCCGATTTCGCCGCGCTGCGCGGTGACCCCTCGGACAACCTGCCGGGGATCCCCGGGGTCGGGGAGAAGACCGCGGCGAAGTGGATCAGGCAGTTCGGCTCACTCGCCGATCTGGTCGACCGGGTGGACGAGGTGAAAGGCAAGGTCGGCGAGGCGCTGCGCGCGCACCTCGATTCGGTGCTGCTCAACCGCCAGCTCACCGAACTGGTCCGGAACGTCGAACTGGACAAGCACGCGGGCGAGCTCGAGCTCCAGCCCTGGGACCGGGACGCGGTGCACCGGCTGTTCGACGACCTCGAGTTCCGGGTGCTGCGCGACCGGTTGTTCGAGACCCTGTCCTCCGCCGAACCCGAGGCCGAGTCCGGACTGGACATCGAGGGCGGGCGGATCGAGACCGGGGCGCTGCGGGACTGGCTCGCCGAGCACGCCTCGGGGCGCCGGATCGGCCTCGCCGTGCGCGGGAACTTCGCGATGGGCGGCGGTGACGTCTACTCGGTGAGCCTCGCCGCGGGCGGGGTCGGCGGCTATGTGGAACTCGCCGCGATGGACGAGGCCGATGAGCGGGCGCTCGCCGCGTGGCTCGCCGATCCGGAAGCACCGAAGGCCGGGCACGACGTGAAGGGCGCGATCAACGCGTTCGCCGCGCGCGGCTGGGAGTTCGGCGGGCTCACCTCGGACACCGCGCTCGCCGCCTACCTGGTGCGCCCCGGACAGCGCTCCTTCGCGCTCGACGACCTGGTGCTGCGCTATCTGCAGCGGGAGCTGCGCGCCGAGGCCGGGGAAACCCAGCTGTCCCTGCTGGACGGCGCGGACGGCGAGGACACCGCGCTGATCAACGCGGAACTGCTGCGCGCGGTCGCGATCGCCGAGCTCGCCGACGCACTGGACGCCGAGCTCGCCAAGATCGAGGCCACCGGGCTGCTGCGCGATCTCGAGCTGCCGCTGCTGCGAGTGCTCGCGCGGATGGAACAGATCGGGATCGCCGTGGATGTCGAGGCGCTCACCGCCCTGGAGGCGCACTTCGCCGCGCGGGTGAAGAACGCCGCGCAGGAGGCGTACGCGGTGATCGGCAAGGAGATCAACCTCGGCTCGCCGAAACAGCTGCAGGTGGTGCTGTTCGAAGACCTCGAGATGCCGAAGACCAAGCGCACCAAGACCGGGTACACCACGGACGCGGACGCGCTGCAGACCCTGTTCGAGCAGACCGAACACCCCTTCCTCGCGCACCTGCTCGAACACCGGGACGCCACCCGGCTCAAGACGACCGCCGAGGGGTTGCTCAAGACCGTCGCCGACGACGAGCGCATCCACACCACCTACAACCAGACGATCGCGGCGACCGGCAGGCTCTCCTCGACCGATCCGAACCTGCAGAACATCCCGATCCGCACCGAGGAGGGCCGACGGATCCGTGAGGGCTTCGTGGTCGGGCCGGGCTTCGCCGAACTGATGACCGCGGACTACTCGCAGATCGAGATGCGCATCATGGCGCACCTTTCCGAGGACGCCGAGCTCATCCAGGCCTTTCAGTCGGGGACCGACTTCCACGCCGAGACCGCGGCCCGGGTGTTCGGGGTGGACGCCGGGGAGGTCTCCACCGAACAGCGCGCCAAGATCAAGGCGATGAACTACGGGCTCGCCTACGGGCTCTCCGCCTACGGACTCTCCGGGCAGCTGCGCATCGGTGTGGACGAGGCCCGCGGCCTGATGGACGACTACTTCGCCCTGTTCGGCGGGGTGCGTGACTATCTGCGCGAGCTGGTCGATGCCGCCCGCAAGGACGGGTACACCTCCACGATCCTCGGCCGCCGCCGCTATCTGCCCGACCTCAACTCGGACAACCGGCAGCGCCGCGAGATGGCCGAGCGGATGGCGCTCAACGCCCCCATCCAGGGCTCGGCGGCGGACATCATCAAGGTCGCCATGCTCGGGGTCGGCAGGGCACTCGACGAGGCCGGGGTGCGCTCCAGGATGCTGCTGCAGGTGCACGACGAACTCGTGCTCGAGGTGGTCGACGGCGAGCACGACCGGATCGAGTCGATCGTGCGCGCGCAGATGGGTTCGGCCCACGAACTCCAGGTACCGCTGGAAGTTTCGGTCGGTGTCGGCCGCTCCTGGCACGAGGCGGCACACTAGGAGGGGTCCGGTTGGCCCGGGTCGAACCGCTCACGCACCTGCGCCGGGCGCGGGACGTGATCGACGCGCGGTTCGCCGATCCGCTGACCGTGCCCGAACTGGCGGGCATCGCCTGCTGTTCGCGGGAACACTTCATCCGGGCGTTCCGTAAGGCCTACGGGCAGACCCCGGCCGCCTATCTGACGAGGCGGCGCGTCGAACGGGCCGCGGACCTGCTGCGTTCGGCGAACCTGACGGTCACCGAGATCTGCCGGTGCGTCGGGTTCGGCTCGCTCGGCACCTTCTCCCGCCGGTTCAAGGACTTCTACGGTGAATCCCCGGCCGCCTACCGGGAACGGAACGCTCACGGTCCGCACATTCCCGGTTGTTTCGTGCTGATGGCGACCGCGCCCCGGGATCGGTCACTCTCGGATAAGCCGGATTCCGCGGCGGCGGGCTAGCGTCGCAGGCATGATCCGTGCGATTTCGATAATCAACCTGTACGTGCTCGACCAGGACTCCGCGAAGGAGTTCTATGTGACCAAGCTCGGCTTCGAGCTGCGCTCCGACGACCGGGTCGGAGATTTCCGCTGGCTCGTGGTCGGGCCGCCGGGCGCGGATTACGGTTACGCGCTCATGGAACCCGGCGCGCCACAACACGACGCGGCCACCGAACGAACGCTGCGGGAACTGATCGCCAAAGGCACCTTCTCCGGTGGGGTTCTGGTCACCGACGACTGCCGCCGGGAGTACGCCGAGCTCTCCGCGAAGGGCGTGGAGTTCCTCGCCGAACCCGCCGAGCGCCCCTACGGCATCGAGGCGCTGTTCCGCGATGATTCCGGGAACTGGTTCTCCCTCGGCCAGCCGAACGCGGAACTCGACGCCGACAAACCCTGGGACGACTGCGTCTCCGAACAGGCGGGCGAGGACCGGCACGCCCCGGTGCAGCGCTAACCGTTCGCCGACCAGCTCGCCACCCGGGTCACCCGCACGGCGATGACCGAGCTGCCCAGGTCCACTTCGCCGTACTGCGGGTACTTCGCCCGCAGCAGCGTGTGCGCCTCGGCGGTCACCGCATCGCCGGAGTGCGCCGTTGCCTCGCCGTCCACGCGCACCCACCACAGCAGCGACCAGTCCTCGGCGTAGCCGTCGGCAAGCAGGCCGACCCGCGGCTCGTGCGCGATGTTCGCCAGGCGCAGCAAGGGTTTCCCGCTCTTGGGTTTGCCGTCGACCGGGGTGTACACGAATTCCGCGGAGCAGGCGAACACGACCGGGACCAGATGCGGGCGACCGTCGGCGCGCACGGTGGCCAGGCTCGCGGTGCGCGCCTCGGTGAACCGGGAGTCCATGCGCCCAGTCAACACCGTTCCGCGCTTGCCTTGTTCCCGTATCCTGTTGTCGATGTCACACGATCGGAGACAGCGGGCGCTGGTGATCGGTGGCGGCGGAATGCTCAGTGACTGTGTGGAGCAACTGCTCGCGCAGGGTTGGCATGTCGTGCTGCCGAGCAAGCGGTACCGCCCGCTCGGCAAGTGCCCGAAACTCGACGGCTCGGGTGGAACGGCGCGCTGGGTGCGCGCCGACTGGTCCGCGCCCGCCGTTCTCGCCCGCGATGTGGCCCGTGAACTCGCTCGCCCCGCCGATCTGCTCGTGGCCTGGCTGCCGGAAAACCACCGGGTGCCGGTACTGCGCACGGTCGGCGGATCGCTCGCCGAAGGGGCCAGGGTGGTCGAGGTCTACTCCTGCACGGAACTCCCCGGCGGGCTTCCCGAACCCGCGCTTCCCGAGCACGTCACCCAGCGAGTGGCGCTCGGCTACATTCCCCTGCGCCGGGGCAGGCGGCACGCCAACCACGCCGAGGCGAGCGCGGCCATCACGGCGGCCGTGACGCGGGCACTGCAGGACGCGCCGCCCGAGGCGGACCAGATCGGGGAACCCGATATCTGGCCGCACCTCGCGCAGCTGCGTTCCTGAAATCCGAAGCTAGAGGACCAGTTCCGGGCGTACCCGGTTCGCGGTCCACACCCGCTTGTGGCGGGCGGCGACCATACCGAGCGCCAGTCCGAGGATGCCCCACAGCACGAGTACCCCGGCATCGATCGCGGTCGCGGTGAGCGTGCCGCCGTAGCAGAGCTGGCGTATCCCATCGGTCGCGTATCCCATCGGCAGCACGGTGTTCAGCCCCTGCAGCACCCCGGGCAGGGTCTGCGCGGGATAGGCGCCGCCACTGGTGAACAGCTGCAGCACCAGCAGCGCGAGGCCGATGATCCTGCCGACCGAGCCGAACAGCGCGCCGAGACCGTGCAGCAGCGCGGTGAAGCTGAGTCCCACGACGATCAGGAAAACCGCGGCGAGGATCGGCTGCGAGGGTTTGATGCCGATCGCGAACACCACGGTCACGTACACGACGATGGCCTGCACGACCGCGAACGCCGCGGCGGGCAGCCAGCCGCCGACCGCGGTGCGCCACACCGAGGCGCGGGCGGCCAGCGCGCGGGAGGACAGTGGGCGCAGCAGCAGGAACAGCGCGAACGCGCCGACCCACATGGCGAGGGCCAGGAAGAACGGGGCGAGGCCCGCGGTGTAGCTGCTCGCCTTGGCCACCCCGTCGGAGGAGACGTTGACCGGATCGGCGGGGTTCTTGCCCGCCTCGCCGACCGGGCTCGTGGTCAGCTGCTGCTGGATCTGGCTCGCGGATCCGGCCAGCGATCCGGCGTCGTTGCGCAGCTGGGTGGAGCTGCCGACCAGTTTCGAGGTCGCGTCCGCCGCTCCCTTGGCGCTGTCCCTCGCCTGGCCCGCCGGGCCGACGAGCCGCCCGGCGCTGGTGGCCCCGTCGGAGACCGGTTTGGCGATGCCCGGGGCGGCCGCGGAGAGCTCGGTGGCCTCACTCGAGGCCTGCTTCGCGCTGTTCACCGCGGTGGTGAGCTGGCTGCTCGTGTCGTGCACCTTGGTGTTCGCATCGGCGAGCTTTCCCTTGGCGTCGTTGACGATGCCGAGCACCTTGTTCAGCTCGGCGGGGGAGACCTTGCCCTCGAGTTCGTCGCGGATGTCCCCGCTCATCCCGTCGATCTGGCCGGTGAACCCGCTGGCCGCCTCGACGAACTGGGAGCCGGCCGAGGAGAACGAGGAACCGGAATCGGCGGCCTTCTTGGTGTCGTCGGCGATCTTGCCCGCCTGCTGCGGAAGCTGATTGGCCTTGTCCCGCGCGGCGTTGAGACCGTTGGTCATATCGGTCATGCCGTCGCCGACCTGCTTGCTCTGCTGGGAGATCTGCTGCTGGGTGGCGTTGAGCTTGCCGATCGCGTCCGAGACACCGACCGCGCCGTCCCGGGTCTTGCTCGCCCCGTCGGCGAGTTGCTTCGCGGTCTCTCCGGCGTTGGCCAGCTGTCCGCCCGCCGGCGAGAAACCGATGAGCAGCCGGTTCGCCGCGTCCGGGCCGACCTCCTGGGAGACGGCGTCGCGCACCGATTTGGAGACCGACTCCGCGATCGGCGCCGCGAGATAGTTCTGCGCGTTGCTGGTGGTCAGCCGCAGCAGGCCCTTCTGGTCCCCGCTGCGCTGGGGCGCGGTGAGCGCGGCCGAGAACTCCGGCGGGAGGGTCAGCGAGAAGGTGTACTTCCCGGACTTCAGGCCGTTCGCTGCGTCCTCCGGGTTGGTGCGTGTCCAGTCGAAACCGCGCGCGCTCTGCAGTGCCGTCGCGACATCCTGGCCGACGTTGACCGCGTTGCCGCCGGACTGCGCGCCTGTGTCCGAGACGACGAGCGCTGCGGGCAGCTTGTTCAGCTTCTTGCCCGGGTCGTCGTTCGTGACCAGGTACATCGAGCCGTAGACGAGCGGGACGAGGATGAGCGCGATGGTCACGAGCAAGGGCATCCTGCCCGCGGTCACCCTGCGCAGCTCCCCAAGGGCAAGGCGGATGGTGGTCACGAATCCTCCCGGTCGACAACGTGGTGCAGGGTGGTGGTCTCTTCGGGGTCGCCGCCGTGCGCGGGCGGCTGTGCCTCGCCGGTGTCGTCGCCGGCGAGGCGGGCACTGATCCCGCTGAGCGAGTCCCAGCGCCGCGTCGGTTCGGACGGCTGCTCGGCGGGCGCGGCGGGTTCCTCGAAGTCCGCGTCGCTGTAGTGGTGCTCGCTGTACTGGTGGTCGCCGAGCCGCGGTTCGTCCTCGAGGGCCGGTGGCTCGTCCTCGAGGCCCCGATCATCTTCAAGGAAAATGGGCTGCATCGTGGTCTTCTCGGCGTCGGTCTCCTCGGGAACCTGCTCGGGCGCCCGGTCCCCCCAGAACTCCTCGTAGGAGTGCTCGCCGCTGATGTACCCCTCTTCGGGGTGTTCCTCGCCGGGGTACACATCGCCGTACTGGGTGCCGAAGCTGGGATCGGTCGGCGGGACGTCGGCGAACTGCACCCCGTCCGGGCCGATCGTGATCGGTGGCGGCTGCTGCATCTGGCCGACCTTCGCGGTCTCCGGGTGCAGTCCGCGCGCGGTGCCGTCGGCGCAGAGCACGACGACCCCGAGGCCGCGCTGGGCCTGGCGCAGTGCGACCGACCACCAGGTCTGCGCATCGCCGGTGTGCCGGTCCGGGGTGTCCAGGATCAGGATCCGGACCTGTTCGTCCGCGAGGGCGAGTTCCACGAGCAGCCGGGTGCGCAGTGGCGCGGGCAGGGTCTCGAAGCGGTACTTCGCGTACTGCTCGGCGTGCTGTTCGACGAGCCAGTCCTCGACGGTCGCGCGGCCTGCGGGCTGACGGGCGAGCGCGAGCGATTCGGCGACGACCGCGGCGAGGGTGCGGGAGGGCTCCGGTTCGGTGACCCGCGGCGCGTCGACGATGGCGACATGCTCACGCAGTGCCGCCGCATTCCCCTCGCCCTCGAGCAGTACCGCGCCGTCGTCCGGTTCGATCCGCCCGGAAAGCGCGAGCGCCAGCGTCGTCGCTTCGTCGCCGAGACAGCGCACGACGGTGAGCTGGCCTTCGGCCACCAGCAGCGAAGTCGGCGGCAACAGCTGCTGGTAACGGCCGTTGACGGCTATGTGGCGAGCATGGATGTCCAACGGGGTTCCCTCTATCGAACGGTATCGAGTTTTTCGCCGGTGAGATGCACAGGCAACCTACCGTGTGGGATACACACGGTGACACACCTGTCGACTAAGCAGAGATACCGCGCATCGGCGGGCCGGCGCGGGGTTTCACGCTCGAACCCCCCGAACGGGTGGTGCTTGCCTGAAACGGGTGGTTCTACTGCAGCGCGCGAGCCGGGCGCACCTCCCAGACGGTCCACAATGGACGGTAACCCTGCCGCGGCCAGAACACCGAGGAAAGCGGATTTGCCGGATTGTAATAGAGATAGTCCCCCATACGGTCGGCAGGCAGTTCCGCGTGCGCCCGTGCCATGAGCGCCCTGCCGACCCCGGAGGCGCGCCATCGCTGGTGCACGGAAAGGCAGTTCACGTAGCCCCACAGCCCGTCGGGGAGCAGCCGGGGCCTGCTGTCCTCGTCGAGCAGGGCCGCGCGGAACTGCACCGTGCCCGCCGCCTCGCCGTCCCGTTCGGCGAGCAGCATCGGGAAGCGGTCGTCCAGCCAGTCGCGCAGCGCCGTGGCCTTGAGCCGTTCGGCGTCCTCGCGGACCACGGCGGAACCGACCCGTGCGGCGAACTGCAGTTCGGCCATGGCCAGCTCGAGCAGGTCCGGGAGGTCATCCTCGCCCGCCCGCCGGACGGGTGTGCCGTCCTCCCACGGTTCCCCGGCCGGGGAACCGGCGCGCACGGCGAGCACCGTCAGCGGGACGAAACCGTGCCGCAGCAGCACCTGGGTCGCCTCGATGTCCCGGCTCGGCCAGGTGAGCAGGCAGGCGGAGTCGACGCCCGGATCGCGGCGGTCGTCGAGCAGTTCCCGCCAGCGCCGCAGCAGCGGATCCAGCTCGGTGCCCGAGGCGACCAGCGGATACAGCTGCTGGCACACTCGCGCCGACCACAGGCTCGATGCGGTCCCCGGCGGATGCGACTCCTCGCGGAGCAGCGCGAGCAGCGGTTTGCGGTCCTCGTTCAGCGCACCGAGGGGTTCCCCGCCGTGCGGTAGCACGGGAGTGGGCAGCAGCGGATCGAGCGCCGCGAAGTGCGCCGCCTGTGCCCGGACGAAGGACTCCGGCGCGGTCACGAGAGCCGGTCCGGTGGCTTGTGCGTACAGAAGATCGCGGTCCCGGGGAACAGCGCGCCGCGCAGCGGGGTCCACTGGCCCCATTCCCGGGTGAATCCCGGTGGCCACTCCGGTTCGACCAGCCGGTGCAGTACGAGCCCCGCCGCGGCGATCGCCCCGACGAAGTCCCCGAGGGTGCGGTGGTGCTCCACATAGGTGGCGTGGCCGTCCGCGTCCACCTCCACATAGGGGGTCCGGTCGAAATAGGACTGGGTCACCGTCAGGCCCGCCGTTCCGCCGACATCGGGAAAAGCCCAGCGCATCGGGTGGCTCACCGCGAACACCCAGCGGCCCCCCGGTTTCAGCACCCTGGCGACCTCGGTGAACACCGCGGCGACCGAGGCGGCGAAGGGGACCGCCCCGAACGCCGAGCAGGCGTGGGCGAAGGATCCGGGGGCGAAGGGCAGGTGTTCCGCATCGGCCTGGACCAGCGCCAGCGCGCCCGAGGCGGACCGGGCGTAGCCGAGCATCGCCTCCGAGACGTCCAGCCCGACCGGATGGGCGCCCTGTTCGGCGAGCCAGCGCGAACAGGGCGCCGATCCGCAACCGAGCTCGAGGATCCGCCGCCCGCTCAGGTCACCGGGTTCGCCGAGCAGCCGGGCGTCCTGCTCGCGCAGCCCCTCCGGGCACCACACGAAGTCGGCTGCACCACTCGCGCCGAGGAACTCGCCGTGCGTCCGATGGTAGTCCTCGGCATCGGCGTTCCACCAGGCGCGGTTGGCGCGCGCGGACTCCGCGGAATCGGCCTCGCGGGCCTCGATTCCCACCGTGCCAAGCATTTCCTCGGCCCGTGCGTGCCGGTTCTCGGTCACCGGAGTACCCTTCTTCCCTGTTCATCCGACCCTGGTTTGCTGCTGCGCAAGCCCGCCGCGTACCATACTTTTGCGCAGTGGGCAGATGCTGTCTGCGATAGTCACCTCTGGCGTCAGACGCTGTTTCTCGTGGGGTCTTCGCGTTCGATTCGCCTCAGCGTAGGCCCGCGGCGCGCGCACATTGTCCAAAGCACATACCTACGATCATCCGTACCGGAGCCACCTACCACATGTCCATCGACACCACCGCCGCCCCGACGACCACACAGGTCGCGATCAACGACATCGGGTCGGAGGAAGACTTCCTCGCCGCCATCGACAAGACGATCAAGTACTTCAACGATGGCGACATCGTCGAGGGCACCATCGTCAAGGTCGACCGCGACGAAGTGCTGCTCGACATCGGTTACAAGACCGAGGGCGTGATCCCGTCACGCGAACTGTCCATCAAGCACGATGTCGACCCGAACGAGGTCGTCACCGTCGGCGATGAGGTCGAGGCCCTCGTCCTCCAGAAAGAGGACAAGGAAGGCAGGCTGATCCTGTCCAAGAAGCGCGCCCAGTACGAGCGCGCCTGGGGCACGATCGAAGAGCTCAAGGAGAAGGACGAGCCGGTGCGCGGCACCGTCATCGAGGTCGTCAAGGGCGGCCTCATCCTGGACATCGGGCTCCGCGGCTTCCTTCCCGCTTCGCTGGTGGAGATGCGCCGGGTTCGCGACCTGCAGCCCTACGTGCACAAGGAGCTCGAGGCCAAGATCATCGAGCTGGACAAGAACCGCAACAACGTGGTGCTCTCCCGCCGTGCCTGGCTGGAGCAGACCCAGTCCGAGGTGCGCAGCGAGTTCCTCAACGCGCTGGCCAAGGGTCAGGTCCGCAAGGGCGTCGTGTCCTCCATCGTCAACTTCGGTGCGTTCGTGGACCTCGGCGGCGTCGACGGTCTCGTGCACGTCTCCGAGCTGTCCTGGAAGCACATCGACCACCCGAGCGAGGTCGTCGAGGTCGGCCAGGAAGTCACCGTCGAGGTGCTCGACGTGGACATGGACCGCGAGCGCGTCTCCCTCTCGCTCAAGGCGACCCAGGAAGACCCGTGGCGCCAGTTCGCCCGCACCCACGCGATCGGCCAGATCGTGCCGGGCAAGGTCACCAAGCTCGTCCCGTTCGGCGCGTTCGTGCGCGTCCAGGACGGCATCGAGGGCCTGGTGCACATCTCCGAGCTCGCCGAGCGGCACGTGGAACTGCCCGAGCAGGTCGTGCAGGTCGGCGGCGAGGTCATGGTCAAGGTCATCGACATCGACCTGGAGCGCAGGCGCATCTCGCTCTCGCTCAAGCAGGCCAACGAGGGCTTCACCCCGGACTCGGAGTTCGACCCGACGCAGTACGGCATGACCGCCGACTACGACAACGAGGGCAACTACATCTACCCCGAGGGCTTCGACCCGGAGACCCAGGAGTGGCAGGAAGGCTTCGACAAGCAGCGCGAGGAGTGGGAGCGGCAGTACGCCGAGGCCCACCGCCGCTACGAGCAGCACATGGCGCAGGTCGCCCGTGCGGCTCAGCTCGACGCCGAGGCCGGTGCCGAGGGTGGCGAGGACACCACCGGTGCCGCCGCGACCGACGGCGGATACTCCTCCGCTCCGGCCGCGCCGTCCACCAACGGTGGCACCCTCGCCTCCGACGAGCAGCTCGCCGCACTGCGCGAGAAGCTCTCCGGTAACTGAGCGATAGTTCCCGAAGCAGTAACTTTCACCAGAAGCGGCCCCGCACGTTCGTGTGGGGCCGTTTCTCGTGTCCGGTGGTGTGCCCCGGCACAGTGAACCACCCAGGTCATGAGCCGATCGTGGGGCGGCATTAGTCTGGTCTCGTGACATCTTGGACCGTCGACATTCCGGTTGACACCCTTCCGGAACTACCGCCCCTTCCGCCGCACCTGCGTACCAACCTCGACGAAGCGCTCGCCCGCCCCGCGGCACAACAGCCGCAGTGGCCGGATGCCGAGCAGACCCGGCAGGTGCGCACCGTGCTGGAGAGCGTGCCGCCGGTGACGCTGCCGAACGAGGTGGCCCGCCTGCAGGAGCGGCTCGCCGAGGTGGCGCGCGGGGAAGCCTTCCTGCTGCAGGGCGGGGACTGCGCGGAGACGTTCGAGACCAACACCGAGCCGCACATTCGCGGCAACATCCGCACGCTGCTGCAGATGGCGGTGGTGCTGACCTACGCGGCCTCTACCCCGGTGGTGAAGGTGGCGCGGATCGCGGGCCAGTACGGCAAGCCGCGGTCCAACGAACTGGACGCTTTCGGGCTCCCGGTGTACCGGGGCGACATCGTGAACTCGCTGCACACCAGCGAGCAGGCCCGGATTCCCGACCCCTCGCGGATGATCCGCGCCTACGCGAACGCGAGCGCGGCGATGAACCTGGTGCGCGCCCTGACCTCGGAGGGCATGGCCGACCTGCACCGGGTGCACGACTGGAACAAGGACTTCGTGCGCACCTCGCCCGCGGGGGCCCGGTACGAGGCGCTCGCCGGGGAGATCGACCGCGGGCTGCGGTTCATGAACGCCTGCGGGGTCACCGACCATTCGCTGCACGGCACCGAGATCTTCGCCAGCCACGAGGCGCTGCTGATCGACTACGAGCGTGCCCTGCTGCGCATGGACACCTCGGACCCGGCCGATCCGAAGCTGTACGACCTGTCCTCGCACTTCCTCTGGATCGGGGAGCGCACCAGAGAGCTCGACGGGGCGCACATCGCGCTCGCCGAGCTGCTGGCCAACCCGGTCGGGGTCAAGATCGGCCCGAAGACCACCCCGGAGCAGGCGCTCGAATACGTGCACCGGCTCGACCCGCACAACGTGCCCGGCAGGCTGACCCTGGTCTCCCGGATGGGGAACACGAAGGTACGCGAGGTGCTCCCGGCGATCATCGAGAAGGTAGAGGCCAGCGGGCACAAGGTGATCTGGCAGTGCGACCCGATGCACGGCAACACCTACGAGTCCTCCACCGGTTACAAGACCCGGCACTTCGACCGGGTCGTGGACGAGGTGCACGGCTTCTTCGAGGTGCACAACTCGCTGGGCAGCCACCCCGGCGGTATGCACGTCGAGCTGACCGGTGAGGACGTCACCGAATGTATCGGCGGTGCCCAGGACATCTCCGACACCGATCTGTCCGGGCGCTACGAGACCGCGATGGACCCGAGGCTGAACACCCAGCAGTCCCTCGAGCTCGCCTTCCTGGTCGCCGAGATGCTGCGCGGCTGAGCGACCGAACCCGAGGACCCGGCCACCGAGACCAGGTGGCCGGGTTTTTCGTGTTCTATGGCAGCGCGTTCAGGGTGATCTCGGTGCCCGGTGCCACCGTGGTCTCCGGCGGGGTGGACTGGGTGAGCACCTGTGAGTCGTCGCTCTGCAGGAACTGGTGCACCTGCACCTTCAGCCCGAGCCCTTCCAGGGTGGAGCGCGCCTCACCGACCTTCTTGCCGGTCACATCGGGCAGCTGCACCCCGGTGGAGACCACGACCCCGACGCGGCGGTCGGCGTCCGCGGGCACGCTGGCCCCCGCCGAGGGATTGGTCTGCAGCACGGTGCCCGGTTTGCCGGAGCCGGTGAACTGCCCCGGCAGGTCGTAGGGGCTCAGCCCGGCCCTGCGCAGTGCCTGGAACGCGTCGTCGTGCGCGGAACCGGTGACATCCGGGACCTTGATCGGCGCGACCCCCTTGGACAGCAGCAGGGTCACCTCGGCGTTCCCGGGCAGCGGGGTGCCGGGGGAGGGGGTCACGGCGAGTACCGCACCCTTGGCCACCGAGGGGCTGTAGCGGTCCCCGGATGACTCGTGCGCCGGCCGCAGCCCCGCGCTCCGGATCGCCTGCTCGGCCTCCTGCCTGCTGGTGCCCGGTTCGATCTTGGGGACCTTCGGTTTCCCGGTGGACACCACGAGCTCGACCTGGCTGCCGCGCAGCGCGTCCGCCCCGGCCGCCGGATGGGAACTGATCACGGTGCCCGCGGGCACCGTGTTGTTCTGCCGCATGGTCAGCCGCGTGGTCAGATCGGCCTGTTCCGCGTTGTGCTGGGCCTGGGTCTTGCTCATCCCGGACAGCGCGGGCACCGCGGTCCACCGCCCGGAACCGAACCACCAGGCGCCCACCCCGATGAGCGCGGCGAGCAGCAGCACGAGTACCAGGACCACGGCCAGCCAGCGCCTGCTCCGGCGCCGGTCCTTGCGGTACCCGGCGCTCGGATCCGGTCCGGCGGGCTCGGCCTGGGGCTCGGTGGCCGGTTCCGGTTCGAGCACCTCGGCGGCCGAGCGGGTGAACATCCTGGTCCCGGATGGGCCGCCGTGGTCGACGGGTCCGGTCGCCGCCTCGAGGTCGGTGAGCATGGGCGGTGCGGCCACCGGGACGGGCACCTTCGGCAGCCCGAGACCGCCGCGCACCCGTTCGATGGCGAGCGCCAGATCGGCCGCGTTCTGCTGGCGCGCCGCCGGATCCCGCCGGGTGGCCTGCAGCACGAGGTTGTCCAGCGCGGGGGGCAGATCCGGGCGCAGTTCGCCGGGAGCGGGCACATCCTCGTGCACGTGCCGGTAGGCGACCGAGAGCGCGGTGTCCCCGTTGTACGGCGGGCGGCCGGTGAGCATCTCGAACAGCAGGATCCCGAGCGCGTACACGTCGCTGCGCGGATCGGCGTCCCCGGTGGCGACCTGTTCGGGAGACAGGTAGGCGACCGTGCCGAGGATGACGTTCCCGGTGGAGAGGCTGGACCCGCTCAGCGCGCGCACCAGTCCGAAATCGGCCACCTTGACCGCGCCCCCGCTGTGCTCCTGCCAGCCGATGAGCACGTTCTCCGGCTTGATGTCGCGGTGCACGAGCCCGGCCCGGTGCGCGGCGGTGAGCGCGGAGGCGACCGGTTCGGCGATGGCGAGGGTGAGCGCGGGCTCCAGTGGCCCGCGCTCCTCGAGCAAATCGCGCAGGGTTCCCCCGGAGACGAGCTCCATGACCAGGTAGACGGCCGTCTCGTCGATGCCCTGGTCGTACACGGCGACGATGTTCGGGTGATGCAGCTTCGCCGCGGCGCGTGCCTCCAGCTCGAAGCGGCGCAGGAAGGTGGGATTGTCCGCGAGCTTGCGGTCCATCACCTTGATCGCGACCGGACGCTCGAGCCGCAGGTCAAGGCCTGCGTACACGGTCGACATACCACCTGTGGCGAGCAGCGAGTCCACCCGGTACCTGCCCTCGAGCACCGTGCCTGCCATGTCCGCGACTCCACTCGTCACAGCTGTTGATCGTACTGGTGCCCGCCGAAACCCCGTGCTTGCCGGCCGCCGCGTGTGGCACAGTAGTCGCCGTGAGTTCGATTCCCCTCGCCGAGGACGTGCTTGACGCGGATTCGGCCGTCATCCCGATCTCCGAGCTCGCCGGCCAGGTCGGCGTTCCCGTGTCCAAGCTGCAGCAAATGGTGCGCGACGGGCAGCTCATCGCGCTCCGGAGGGACCGCGAGGTGTGCGTGCCCGCGGACTTCGTCGACGAGTCCGGCGTGGTCAAGGGCCTCACCGGCACGATGACGGTGCTCTCCGACGCCGGGTTCACCCGGTCCGAGTCGCTGCGCTGGCTGTTCACCGCCGACGAGTCCCTTCCCGGGCGCCCGATCGACGCGCTGCGCGGGAACCGGGGCACCGAGGTCAAGCGCCGCGCCCAGGCGATGGCTTTCTAGGGGCCTGTCAGGCGGACCGCTGCGGCGATCCCGTTCCGGCGGTACTGTCCCGCGCGAGCAGGAAATCCGGCTCACGCGCGGACAGCCGCAGCGGGTCCGGGCGCACCAGCGCGAGGGCGGCGAGCACCGCGACGGCGGCACAGCAGGCCACGTAGAGCCAGTTGTACAGCGCGGTGTCCCCGGACGGATAGGTCACGAGTACCAGCCACACCGAGGCGCCCGTGATCGCGACCAGTCCCGTCCCGGAGTAGACGAAGACCGCACCGAGGGTGATCGGCCAGCTGAAGTACCAGGGCAGGCAGGCCGGGCCGAGCAGGGCCAGCGCGAGCAGGGCGATGTTCGCGCGGCGCACCGCCTCCGGTCCGCCGACCCGGGCGCGCCACCACTGCCAGATGACCAGCACGGCGAGTACGGCTTCCCCGATCAGCCGCATGCTCTCGATGAACAGGCCACCGGGCAGCCGGGTGAACCAGCCGCCGACCATGTCCAGGAACTGGCCGATCGCGCTCGGGATGGAAAGCCAGTTCACGATCGCGCTCGAGGAGGACAGCGCGGGGATCCAGCCGAGGTCCACCCCGGCGAGCAGGGTGATCCCGCCGAACACGACCGCGACCACGGCGATCCCGCCCGCGGCCGCGATGGTGAACCGCCGCCAGGCCGGACCGCGCAGCTTGCCCGCCCACACCCACACCAGGAAGGGCAGCACCAGGGCGGCACTGGCCTTGATCGCGATCGCCACGGTCACCATGGCGAATCCGCTCACCGGTTTGCGGTCCAGCACCAGCACGATGCCGAGCAGCATGAACCCGACCATCGGCAGATCGTTGTGCCCGCCGCCGATGAGGTGCACCAGGATCAGCGGGTTCGCCGCGCCGAACCAGAGCGCGAGCTCGGGGCGCCCGCCGAAATGCCTGGCCAGCCTCGGGATGGCCCACACGATCAGCGCGAAACCGGGGAGCATGAGCAGCCGGATCAGGATCACCCCGGGGATGATCTGCTGTCCGGTCACCGCGACCGTGGCCTTGGCGACCAGTACGAAAAGCGGCCCGTACGGCGCCGGGGTGTTCTGCCATACCCAGCTCACGTTCTCCGCGAGCGCGCCGGACAGCACCGAGGGGCCGACCTGGTAGGGGTCGAAGCCGTGCAGCGCGATATCGCCCTGTGCCAGGTAGGAGTAGATGTCCTTGGAGAACAGCGGCGGGGCGAACATCAGCGGGAGCGTCCATGCCGTGATCGCGTACAGCACGCAGCGTTTGCCGAGCCTGCGCGCCCGCACCGCGCGGCCGAGCCGGATCCACGCCCAGATCAGCATGGCGAGCCCGGCGTAGAGGGCCGCCGTGGCCAGCTGGCGGCCGTGCCCGTAGCGGATCCAGGCCAGCGGCCCGGTGGAGAGCAGTGGATCGTGGGCGAGCGTGGCACCGGCGCCGACCGCGGCCAGCGCCATCACGCAGGAGCCGAGGAAACCGAGCAGGAGCAGGGCTTTCGGCAGCTGTCCCACGCGTTCGGACTCCGGGGACACGGGGCTCTGCCCGGCATGACCGGTCGGCGTCGAACCTTGTTCGGCGCTGCTGATCGAGAGTGAACGAGTCGTGGCCATCGCGGCACGTATGGTCGCACAACGGCATTCGGGGGAATTCGCGTGTCCCCATATCAGGGACTGGGAAATCGGTCGATGACCCGCACGAATCGGGCTTACCTTGTCACACAGCACTCTACGGGGCCGCGGAAAGTGACTAAGGTTGTTCGTTATGACCTCGGTAGTACAACGACTGGAAACTGGCCAGCCAACGTTCTCCGTGGAGTTCTTCCCTCCTCGTGACGCGGAGGACGAGCAGATCCTCTGGCGGGCCATCCGCAATCTGGAAGTGCTCGATCCGGCCTATGTCTCGGTCACCTATGGCGCGGGAGGACACAACAGGGACCGCACCATCCGGACCACGGGCAGGATCGCGAGCGAAACCACCCTGGTGCCGATGGCGCACCTGACCGCGGTCGACCACTCGGTCACCGAGCTGCGCAATGTGCTCGGCTGGTACGCGGCCGTCGGCGTGCAGAACGTGCTCGCGATCCGTGGTGATCCGCCAGGGGACGTGGACGGGGAGTGGATCCCGCACCCCGAGGGGCTGCGCTATGCCGAAGAACTCGTGGAGCTCGTGCGCGAGCTGGGCGACTTCTGCGTCGGGGTCGCCGCCTCGCCGTACGGACACCCCCGTTCCACCGACCTGGAAAGCGACACCAAGTACCTGATACGCAAGCTCAACGCGGGCGCGGACTTCGCGATCGCGCAGCTGTTCTTCGCCCCGGAGGACTTCCTCCGGCTGCGGGACCGGATCGCGGCCGCCGGCTGCGAGAAGCGGATGATCCCCGGGATCCTCCCGCTGACCACGAAGAAGACCCTCACCAAGACCGCGGAGCTTTCCGGGGCGCCGATCCCGGACTGGCTCGCGCGCACGCTCGACCCCTACGCAGACGACCCCAAGGGGTTCCGGGCCGCGGGCATGGATGTGATCACCGAGAACTGCCGCAGGCTGCTCGACGAGGGCGTGGACAATCTGCACTTCTACACCTTCAACCGGTCCAAGGCGACCAGTGAGCTGGTCGAACGTCTCGGCCTGGTGCCCGCGCGCACCGGGTAACGTGCTCGGGCATGCGAGACGACAGCGTGCATGCCCGGGTGGATGAGTACGTTCGCGACTATGTCGGGCTCGACCCGGTCACCGCGACCGTGATCGGTGAGCAGGGCAGTGATGCCCTGCTCACCGATTTCTCTCCGGAGGCGGTGACCGAGCGGGCCGAACTCGGCAAGCGGGCGCTGGCCGAGGTGCGGCGCATCGAACCGGCCGATGATGCCGAACGGATCGCCAAGGCCGTGTTCACCGAACGCATGGAGATCGCGGGGGAACTGTTCGACGCCGGCGAGGAAATCGGTGCGCTCAACGTCATCGAGAGTCCCGTGCACTCGCTGCGCGAGGTGTTCGACCTCATGCCGGCCGAAACCGAACAGCAGTGGGCCACCCTGGCCGCGCGCATGCGTGCCCTGCCACGTGCCCTCGAACAGGTGCGCGCGGGACTCGAGCAGGCGGCCCGCGCCGGGCACACCGCCGCGGTGCGCCAGGTGGACAAGGTCGCCACGCAGTGCGCGCGCTGGTCGGGGGACGGTGGCCGGTCCTATTTTCACGGGCTGCTGGACGACGCCCCCGAGGCGCTCGCCGATGAGCTCGGGGCGGCCGCGAACACGGCGGCGGGCGCGTATGCGGGGATGAGCGAGTACCTGCGCGAACAGCTGGCCCCGAAGGCACCGCGCGCGGACGCGGTCGGCGCGGACCGGTACCGGCTGCACTCCCGGCAGTTCACCGGGGCGGCGCTGGATCTGGACGAGGCCTATCAGTGGGCCTGGGAGGAGTTCGCCCGGATCGAGGCCGAGATGGTCGAGGTCGCCGGGCGCATCGAACCGGGCGCGAGCCCCGCGCGGGCCGCCGAGCTGCTGGACGCCGATCCGCGCCACCGGGTCACCGGCACCGACGGGCTCGCGGCGTGGCTGCAACAGGTCTCCGACGAGGCGCTGAGCTCCCTGCGGGACACGCACTTCACGCTCCCCGATGAACTCATGCGGCTGGACTGCAAGATCGCCCCGCCCGGTGGGGTGCTCGGCGCGTACTACATCGGGCCGACCGATGATTTCGGCAGGCCGGGCAGCATGTGGTGGTCGGTGGACCACGAGCAGCCGAGCTTCCCGGTCTGGCGGGATGCGACCACCGTGTACCACGAGGGGGTTCCCGGGCATCACCTCCAGGTCGCGACCGCCGTCTACCACGCCGACCGGCTCAACCGGTTCCAGCGCCAGCTGTGCTTCATCTCCGGACACGGCGAGGGCTGGGCGCTCTACGCCGAGCAGCTGATGCGCGAGCTCGGCCACCTCGGTACGGATCACGCTCTGCTCGGTCTGCTCGACGCACAGATCTTCCGCACAGCGCGGGTGCTCGTGGACATCGGCATGCACCTCGAACTGTCCATCCCGGCGGGCACCGGGTTTCACGAGGGGCAGCGGTGGTCGCCCGAACTCGGCCTGGAGTTCATGACCACGCGCACCCTCGGCGCGCACGACTACCTCGCCGACGAGGTGGACCGCTACCTCGGCTGGCCAGGGCAGGCGCCCTCGTACAAACTGGGCGAACGCGCCTGGCTGGCCGCGCGGGAGCAGGCCCGGTCCCGGGCGGGGGAGTCGTTCGACAGCAAGGCTTTCCACGGGCGCGCGCTCGAATTGGGCCCGATCGGGCTCGACGCGCTCGGTGCCGAGCTGGCGCGGTCGCTATAGCGGCAGGGTGCGGCCGAGCACAGCGAACGGTCGCGGATCGCCGACGAACTGGTGCCTGCGGAGCACATCCAGGAAACCGAGCCGGCGATAGAGCCGCCAGGCCCTGCTCTCGCCCTCCGGGGTGGACAGCAGCACGTGCCGGGAGCGCGCATCCCGGAGCAGTGAGCGCAGCAACCGCTCCCCGAGACCGGTGCCCTGCCGGTCCGGGCGCACGTGCAGCTCGGTCAGCTCGAAGTAGTCGCTCATCCAGGCCGATGCGGCCGCCTCGCCCCCGGTCTTGAGCAGCCCGCTGCGCACCTGTTCGTACCACCACTGGCCGCGCTGACCGGTGTAGCCGTACGCGATCCCGGAAAGCGAGTCGCCGTGCAGCGCCGCGACACAGCGCCAGCCGGGGCGGAGCATGTGCGCGAGCCACATCGGGGCCCGCGCGTCCACCGTCCCCTTCGGATAACCCATCGCCTCGACATAGATCGAGAGCGCTTCCCGCAGATGTGCCCGAAGATCCTCCACGGTGAACTCGAGGATCTGGGCGTCGTCTGGTTTCTGCTGCGGCGTCATGGCCGTTCCGGTCAGGCGACGATCGCTTCGGAGCCGCCGGTGAGTGCCACCAGATCGGCGAAGGTGGTCGGGTAGACCGTCTTGGGATGCCCGGCGGCGGCCCAGACCACCGGATGCTCGGCGAGCGCGCGGTCCACGAGGGTGCGGATCGGTTCCGGATGCCCGACCGGGGCGACCCCGCCGATCACCTGGCCGGTGTGCTCACCGACGAATGCCGCATCGGCCTTGCCGACCGTGTCCGCGCCGACGAGTCCGGCGAGTTTGCCGGTGTCCGCACGATGTGCCCCGGAGGTGAGCACCAGCAGCGGGCTCCGCCGGGTTCCGTGCACGGCGGCGAACACGAGGCTGTTCGCGATGGCGCCCGGTACGACGCCCAGTGCCGCTGCCGCGGCCGCCGCGGTGCGCACCTCGTCACCGAGGACGCGAATGCCCTCGGCCGCCTCCCGCTGGCCGGAGGCGAGCAGGGCGGCGCGCACTGTCGCCACCGAGCGGTGATCGGTCTCCGGCTGCGCGGTCATATCGCTCCTCACCTCGTCCCTGCCGTGGACAGGGGTTTATCAGATCACGCGGCGCCACCTCGGCGATACCGGGTTTGACCGCGCCGCGAGGGAAGGGGGGTTGAGCGGGGACGTCCGGCGAGCTACAGTGGTGTTCGAACATACGTTCGATAAACCTTCGGTGAGGTCCGGAGACGTCGGAGAAGGTCTCCGGTGCCTGTCTTCGGTGGTTGTCTTCGACGATGTCTTGGAGGAGGACGGAATGTCGGCGCTCATTGATTTCCCGGTCGGCGTGCGGCGTGGACCGGGGCGGGTCCTGGAGCGGAAGGTGGCGTTCGACCCGGCCTCGGCTGCCGTACCGCTGCTGCGCGAGGCCGACCGCGCCCTGCTCGAAGCGGAGTGGGAGGCGGAACCGACGGGCAAGTTCACCTCCGCCTATCTCGCCGCGCTGCGTGGTGCGGCCGCGATGCTCGCGCTGCGCGGGCGGCCGCACCGGGGCAGGTCCAAGCCGACGAGCGCGTGGCTGCTGTTGTCGAAGGTGGCCCCGGAGCTCGGCGAGTGGGCGGAGATCTTCGCCGCGGTCTCCCCGGTCAACGCCGCGGTCAGTGCGGGGATCCACAAGCCGATGACGGCCGGGTTCGCCGAGGACATGGTGCGCAAGACCGGGCAGTTCCTCGCGGTCGTGGAACGCGCGATGCCCCAGCGGGAGCCGTGATCGTGCACGGAGCCACCGGTACCGCACCGAGGACGCCGAGGCAGTGGCGTTCCCGGGGGCCGGTGATGAGCGAACCTCCGGGGGCGGCGCGGTTCGTGAAGCGGGGGAGTGATCGGGGAAGGGAGACGGGGACGGTCATGGGTGAGCCGGGCATCGACTATGGGCGGATGCTCGAGGTGCTCGACCTCGAGGTGGAACTGCTCGCCGATGCCACCTACCGGGCGCCCGGCGACCGGGTGGTCACCGCTTGCCCCAGTTTCACGCTCAGCGAGACGGCCCGGCATGTCGGGGCCATCTACCGGATGCTGTTCACCTGGCTCAGCGACGGGGTGCGGCCCATGGAATGGCGACGTACCCCGAAGAAGGGGCAGCCGGTCGTGGACTATCTCCGCGAGGGCTACGCCTCCTTGCGGTCCCGGTTCGCCGTGCACGATCCCGCGGATCCGTGCGTCACCTGGTACCCACCCCAGCAGCACTACGGATTCTGGGTGCGCAGGATGCTGCACGAGACCACGGTGCACCGATGCGACGCGCAGATCACGGCGGGGATCGACCGGGACCCGGTCGCGCAGGAGATCGCCACCGACGGAGTGGACGAGGTGCTCTCGGTCTGGTTCGAGCACCGGCTCGCCGAGCTCGGGATCCGGGCGAACAAGACAGCGGGCGTGCTCGTGGAGACCGGGAGCAGGCGCTGGCTGGCCCGGATGAGCAGGCAGAACATCGAGGTGCACGAGGTCGAGGGGCAGGGCGAACGGCTCGGTGAGGACAACGGCAAGGTGCGGTACGTGGTGGATGCCGTGGTGCGCGGTTCCCCCCTCGAGGTCTACCTGTGGCTGTGGGGCCGGGTGCCGTTCGGCAGGGGGTTCGTCGAGGTGACCGGTTCCGCCGGGGAGGGGACCGAACACGAGGACGCTGTCGCCCAGATGTGGGCCTTGCTACGCCTGGCGACCCGGTGACTCGTACGGGCCGTCCGCGTAGCGCTCGCGGATCCGCAGGGCAAGGTGTTCTGCATTCCGGCGCCGCGTTGACAATGAGTTCGCCGTGTGATTGAGGCCATATCCTGCGAGGATGAATCCGGCGGGGTGCACGTGCAGACTGTGCGGGTGCCTCGCGTCCGCGAACTGAGCCCGTATGTCGAACTGAACCGTGACCAGTGGCGAGAGTTGCGGGCCACCACACCGCTTCGCCTCACCGATGTGGAACTGAACAGACTGCGCGGTATCGGCGAATCCATCGTGCTCGATGAAGTGGCCGATATCTACCTGCCGCTGTCCCGGTTGATCAACCTTCAGGTGGCGGCCCGGCAGCGGCTGCACGCCGCCACGACCACGTTCCTGGGGGAGCGTGCCGAGCGGGTGCCGTTCGTGATCGGGATCGCGGGCAGCGTCGCGGTCGGCAAGTCGACCACCGCGCGATTGCTGCGCGCGCTGCTCGCGCACTGGCCGGATCATCCGAGGGTGGATCTGGTGACCACGGACGGCTTCCTGCTCCCGACCGCGGAGCTGGAACGGCAGAACCTCATGCACCGCAAGGGTTTCCCGGAGAGCTATGACCGGCGTGCCCTGGTGCGGTTCGTCTCGGAGGTGAAGGCGGGCGCCGAGGAGGTGCACGCCCCGGTCTACTCCCACCTGAGCTACGACATCGTGCCCGGAGAATCTCAGGTGGTGCGCAAGCCGGACATTCTGATCGTGGAGGGGCTCAACGTCCTCCAGCCCGCCGCCCGGCTCGCGGTCTCCGACCTGTTCGACTTCTCGATCTACGTGGACGCGCACGTCGAGGACATCCGAAACTGGTACGTGAACCGTTTCCTGCGGCTGCGGGATACCGCCTTCGCCGACCCGCAGTCCTACTTCCACCACTACGCCGCGCTCACCGATGAGGAAGCACGGGCCACTGCGGCCGGGATCTGGACGAGCATCAACGAACCCAACCTGGTGCACAACATCCGCCCGAGCCGGGGCCGGGCCAAACTGGTGCTGCAGAAGGGGCCCGATCACTCGATCAACCGGGTGCGGCTGCGCAAGCTCTGAACGCCGCGGGTCTCGAAGTGCGTCTGATGGCTCTCGTCCGTCGCGAGCGGGAGTCAGCGTGGCGGGTGTCCCGCGGGACACCCGCGCCCGAGGTCCGCAGGGGTGGAGGAATGAGCCGCAGCGCAGCGGGACGCGGAGTCCTCGGATGTCCTCTCAGGCGCGCAGCCGCAGTCCGGACGGGGTGGAGCGGAACCCGGCCTCGGCGAGGACCCCGTGCAGCGCCGAGGTGAGCGCGGAAGCGCCATCGGCCTTGCGCACGGTGAGGGTGTCGAGCCTGCCGTCGTGCACCGCCTCGGCCAGTGCGCGGGCCGCGGCAGCGAGCAACGACTGGTCCTCGGTGAAGCTCAGCAGCGAGCGGCCGCCGCGTTCGAGGTAGAGCGACGGTGCCCCATCGGTGAGCACGACCACGGCCCCGGCCTTGCGCCCTGGCCGGTGCCGCGTCTCACCGAGCGCTTCCGGCCAGGCGAGCGCGGCCCCGTAGGGCTGTGCCGGATCGGTCGCGGCGAGCAGGAGTACCGAGCCCGGAGCGGTTTCCCCGTCGCGGCCGCCCGGTTCGCCGGGTCCCGCGAGTGCGCGCAACCGGTCGACGGCGCCGTGCGCGGCGAACTGCGCCGCCCCGAGCCCCTCGACCACGTAGCCACGCACCACCTGGCCGGATTCCTCCATCGCCCGCAGCACCCGGTACACGCCGGAGAATCCGCCGCTGACCCGTTCGGTCTCCAGCGCGCCCCTGGTGAGCACCCCGTGCCGTTCGAGGAACACCTCGGCGCGCGCGTGCGCCCGCCGGGTCGGCCCGGTGTCCCGTGCGGGAATCAGCGACCAGCGCCCGGCCACCGTGGGCGGGCCGGTGCGTGAGGGCATCGGGGCGCGGCCGTAGCTTCCGCGTACCCGGGCGTAGCGTCCGCGCGCGGGCGGGCGGCGCTGGCGGTGCGCCGTGCCCGATCCGGACAACAGCGCGCGCAGCGGGCTGAGCGTGTCGTTGGTGACCAGGCCGGCCCAGACCAGATCCCACAGCGCGGCGACCAGATCCGCGTCCGCCGGTACCTGTTCACCTTCGGCGGAAAGGGCGGCGCCCACCTTGTCGGCGAGCTGCCGGAAGAACAGTGCTCCGCCCTCGAGCGCGTCCCGCAGCCGGCGGTGCACCGCGGTGTCCGGCGGGTCCGGCTCCGCCTCGGGGAGCACGAGCTCGGCGATATCGGCCGGGGCGAGGCAGAGCCAGCCGTCGTTTCCGGCGAGTGTCCCGCATCCAGTCCACACCACCTCCCCGGCCGCGGTGAGCTCGTCGAGCAGCGCGGGGGAGTAGCCGGGCAGCCGGGAGCGGAACACGAGCGGTTCGAGCGCGGAGGCCGGCAACGGCACTCCGGCGAGCTGCTCGACCACGCCGAGCACGTCGTCCACGGTCGGCGCGGCGTTCAGCCGGGACCGCCTGCGTTCCGCCTCGTCGGCGGGTGGCGCCGCGATCCCGTGCCAGACCGGGAGGAACCGGCCGAGCGCGCGCTGCTCCACCGGTTCGACTTCTGCGCGCAGCCGGGCCAGCGAGGCGCGCCGCAACCTGCGCAGCACCTCGGCGTCGCAGTACTCGATGCCGCCGGTGCCCTCGGGATGCAGTTCGCCGCGCACCAGTCGCCCGGAACCGGCCATCCGCTCGAGTACCCCGGTGACCACCGAGACGCCGAGCCCGAACCGGGTGGCCGCCTCGCTCGCCGGGAACGGCCCACGGCAGCGGGCGTAGCGGATCAGCAGCTCGCCGAGTGGATCGGCGACCGGTTCGAGGAACGCCTCGGGGATCCCGACCGGAAGGGCGACCCCGAGCGCGTCCCGGAACCGGCCCGCGTCCTCGATCGGGATCCACCGCGGCGCGCCCGCGATGCGCACCTCGAGGACCCGCCGGTCCCGTTCGAGCTCGGCGAGCCAATCCGGTTCGATGCCCCGCTCGGCAGCCTCCTCGGTGCTCAGGTCGCCGAGAAAACGCAGCAGATCGGCGGCCTGTTCGACAGAGGTGGCCCGGCGATCCTCGGCGCGCCGCTGCAACTGCGCCTCGATCTCGGCGAGCACATCCGCGTCGAGCAGTTCCCGGATCGCCTCGGTGCCGAGCAGTTCCGCGAGCAGCGTGGAGTCCAGCGAGAGCGCCGCGGCCTTGCGCTCGGCCATCGGGATCTCGCCCTCGTAGAGGTACATCCCCACATAGCCGAACAGCAGGCTGCGCGCGAACGGGGACGGCGCCTGGGTGGTCACGTCCACCACCCGGATCTTGTGCGTGCGGATCTCGGTCAGCAGCGTGCGCAGCCCGGGAACGTCGTACACGTCCTGGATGCACTCCCGCATCGCCTCGGCGACCACGGGGAACTGTTCGAACCGTGCGGCGACCGAGAGCAGCTGCGCGGCGCGCTGGCGCTGCTGCCACAGCGGGGAACGCTTGCGCGGGTCGCGGCGCGGCAGCAGCAGTGAGCGCGCCGCGCATTCCCGGAACCGCGCGGCGAACAGCGCCGAGGAGCCGAGTTCCGCGGTGATCACCTGGGCGATCTCCTCGGGATCGAGCAGCACATCCTCGGCGAGGATCAGCGGATCCCGCTCGGTCTCGGTTTCCTCGAGCTGTTCGAAGGAGGTGGGCAGCCGCAGCACGATCCCGTCGTCGGAGTGCGCCAGCTGCACGTCGAGGCCGCGCCGCTCGCGCAGCCGCGCGCCGATCGCCAGCGCCCACGGGGCGTTCACCTGGGCGCCGAACGGGGAATGCACCACGACCCGCCAGTCGCCGAGCTCGTCCCGGAACCGCTCCACGAGCACCGTGCGATCACTGGGCACCTGCCGGGTCGCCGCACGCTGTTCGTCCACATAGGACAGCAGGTTCTGGGTCGCCCATTCGTCGAGACCCGCCGCGGCGCACCGGTTCCGCGCCGGGTCCGGGTCCGCGGAGGAGATCTCCCGCAGGAACGCGCCGACCGCCTTGCCCAGCTCGAGCGGGCGCGCAGGCGTCTCGCCCTTCCAGAACGGCATCCGCGCGGGTATCCCGGGAGCGGGGGTCACGACTACCCGGTCATGGGTGATGTCCTCGATCCGCCACACCGAGGTGCCGAGCAGGAAGGTGTCCCCGACCCTGGACTCGTAGACCATCTCCTCGTCCAGCTCACCGACCCGGCGGCCGGTGCGCGCGCCGTTCTCGTCCGGTGGCGTGGTCACCGTGTACAGGCCGCGGTCCGGGATGGTGCCCCCGGAGGTGGCCGCGAGCCGCTGCGCTCCCGGGCGCCCGCGCAGGGTTCCGGTGACCCGGTCCCAGGTGATCCGCGGGCGCAGTTCACCGAAGTCCTCGCTCGGATACCGCCCGGAGAGCATGTCGAGCACCGCGTGCAGCGCATGCTCGGGCAGCGCGGCGAACGGTGCCGCCCGGCGCACGAGCGCGGCGAGCCGGTCGAACTGCCAGTCCTGGACCGCGACCATGGACACCACGTGCTGGGCGAGCACATCCAATGGATTGCGCGGGTACCGCACCGCTTCGATCGCGCCCTCGGACATCCGTTCGCTCGTCACCGCCGCGGACACGAGGTCGCCGCGGAACTTGGGGAACAGCACGCCCGCCGAGGCCGCGCCGACGTGGTGGCCCGCCCTGCCGATGCGCTGCAGCCCGGATGCCACCGTCGGCGGGGCCTCGACCTGTACGACGAGGTCTACCGCGCCCATGTCGATGCCGAGCTCCAGCGAGGAGGTCGCGACCACACAGGGCAGGGTGCCCGATTTCAGCTCCTCCTCGGCGATGGTGCGCCGTTCGCGGGACATCGAGCCGTGATGGGCGCGTGCGATCGTCGGCGCCGCGCCGTAGGAGATCCCGGACTCACCGATCGCCTCGGCGGGGAACTCGGTCAGCTCGACCGATTCCGCGGCGAGCTCGTTGAGCCGGGTGGTCAGCCGTTCGGCCAGCCGCCGCGAGTTGGTGAACACGATCGTGGAGCGGTGCGCGATGACCAGTTCGTGGATCCGCCGTTCCACCGCGGGCCAGATCGAGGCCGAGGGCTGGCCCGCGGTGTCGGTGTCCTTGTCCTCGCCGAGCGTGCCCAGATCCGGAACCGGGACCTGCACCGAGATATCGATGGTCTTCGCGCTCGGCGGGCGAACCACGGTGACCGGGCGGCCCCCGGTGAGGAAATCGCCGACCTCTTCGACCGGGCGCACCGTCGCGGACAGGCCGATGCGCTGGGGCTGGACGCCGGTCAGCTCGTCCAGTCGTTCCAGGGATAGGGTCAGGTGCGCCCCCCGCTTCCCACCGGCGAGGGCGTGCACCTCGTCCAGGATCACCGTGCGCACGCCGCGCAGCGACTCGCGCGCCTGCGAGGTCAGCAGCAGGAACAGCGACTCCGGGGTGGTCACCAGGATGTCCGGCGGCTTGGTGTGGAACGCCCGCCGTTCACCGGCCGGGGTGTCCCCGGTACGCATGCCGACGGTGATCTCGTCCACTGGTTCACCGAGGCGGCGTGCCGCGCCCCGGATCCCGGCCAGCGGGGCTCGCAGGTTGCGTTCCACGTCGACCGCGAGTGCCTTGAGCGGGGACACGTAGAGCACCCGGCAGCGGTGCTCGCGCTGCTGCGGCGGATCCGCGCTGGCCAGCGAATCGATCGCGGAAAGGAAGGCGGACAGCGTCTTGCCCGAACCGGTCGGGGCGACGACGAGGGTGTGCTCTCCGCGCCCGATCGCCGTCCAGGCGCCCTCCTGGGCGGGCGTCGGTTCGGCGAACGCCTCGCCGAACCACAGCCGGGTCGCCGGGGAGAACCCGTCGAGCGCGGCGGTCTCGGTTCGGTCGTCGGGGCACATGCCACCAGTGTGCGGCAGGAGTACGACATTTTTCGGGCGCGTACCCCGCGCCCGGGCTTGACATGGCACGATCACGTCGAAACAGCTGGGTGTGCGAACGAGGGAGAGCTGTGCACGTCCTATCGGTTGACCTCGGTACGTCGAACACGGTCGCGGTACTCGCCGCGCACGGCAGGCAGCCGCGCGTGGTCGAGATCGACGGTTCGGCCACCATGCCGTCCGCGGTGTTCGCCGCCGAGGACGGTTCACTCGTGGTCGGCAAGGACGCCGAACGCAGAGCTCGGCTCGATCCCTCCCGGTTCGAACCGAACCCGAAGCGGCGCGTCGACGAGCAGCAGTTGCTGCTGGGTGACCGGGTGATCACCGTGATCGACGCGCTCGCCGCGGTGCTCTACCGGGTCGGTGAGGAGACCGTGCGCCAGCTCGGCGGGCAGCGCCCGGACGAGGTCCGGCTCACCCATCCCGCGCAGTGGGGCGAGCTGCGCCGGGCCGCGCTCGTGCGGGCTGCGCGCGCCGCGGGCCTCGGGCACAACCTGCTGCTGGTCCCCGAACCGGTCGCGGCCGCCGCGCACTTCGCCTCCTTCCCCGGTAAGGCGCTCGCTCCCGGCCAGGCACTCGCCGTCTACGACCTCGGCGCGGGAACCTTCGACTGCGCGGTGGTCGGCGCCACCCAGAACGGCTACTCCGTGCTCGCCGAGGCCGGGCTCCCCGATCTCGGCGGGCTGGACGTGGACCAGGCGCTGTTCGAACACGTCGGCAGGCAGATCTCGCAGCACGATCCGGCGCGCTGGCAGCGGTTGATCCGCCCGCGGGAAACCGCCGACCGGCGGGCCCAGCGCGCGCTGCGCGAGGACGTCAAGGCCGCGAAGGAGGCCCTTTCCCGGCACCCGCAAGCGGATGTGCCGATGCCCGAACCCTTCGAGGACGTGCTCGTCACCCGTCCCGAGCTGGAATCGCTGATCCGGCCGAGCATGCTGCGCAGTGTCGAACTGCTCGCCGGGACCGTACGCGGGGCGGGCTTCGACCCCAACCGGCTCGCCGGGATCTACCTCGTCGGCGGATCGAGCCGGATCCCGCTCGTGGCCACCCTGATCGGCGAATCGCTGCATGTGGTGGCCACCAGCCTGGACCAGCCGGAGACCGCGGTGGCGCTCGGCGCGCACCACGTCTCGCGCGAGGGGATCGCCGGCCGCACCCAGGACTATCCGCGCAGCGCCCCCGCGCCCTGGTCGGCCCCACAGCAGCCCGGACCACAGCAGCAGCCCGGTTTCCCGCCTGGACATCCCGGCAGGCCACCGCAGGCGTTCCCGCAGCCGAACCCCGGATACCAGCAGGCTCCCGCGGCGGCGCAGCCCGCGGCCAAGCGGCGTCCGGGCAACCGCACCCTGATCGGTGCCGGTGCCGCCCTCGTGGTCGTCGCCGCGCTCGTGGTCGGCGGACTGTTCCTGTTCGACGGCTCGGGCAAGACCGTCGACGCGGCCGAATGCGGAAACCTCAGCGCGCAGCGGGACAGCGAGGGATTCACCGACTGCCTGCGCCAGCTCGCCGGGGACATCGGCGGGCAGGACAGCTGCAACTCGGCGCAGGGTAAGAACCCTGCCCCGATCGCGGTGACCTGCCGGGTCGATTCCGGGGCCCACACGCTCAGCTACTACCAGGGCAACGACACCCCGAAAGTGCCGGACGGGCCGAGTGGGGACAACAAGGAGATCACCGCCAGGTGGCAGGGCAACGGGCTCACCGGTGACTACACCGCGGGCAACGACGAGTCGGGCAAGGCCGTGCTCGAATTCAGCGTCCAGGGCAGGCCGATCGCGGGCAAGGTCGTCGCGGGCGCGGACAAGGACCCGAACAAGCTCGCCGACTACTTCGAACAAGAGGTCATGCCGGGCAGCTAAGCTGTACCCGATGAGGATGACGGTCTTCCGGGGATTGATGGCAGGCGAATTCGGCACCGCGCGCGCGGAGCTGCTCGCCGATTCGCATGTGTTCGCCGAACTCGGTGGTCGCACCATCGATCAGGCGCTGGACAACGGCTACGACCCGAAGCAGGTGTGGCGCACGGTGTGCGAGACCTTCGCCATTCCCAAGGAACGCCGTTAGATCGTGAACGGGATCGTCGTGGCCAGCCGGGTGAACCCGGTGCGCGCCAGGATCGGTTCGGAATCCGGGGAACAGTCCGAGTACAGATAGCGGTAGCCACGGGCCGCGGCAAGGGCGGCCCGGTGCGCGACGAGGGCGCGATACACCCCGCGGCCGCGGAATCCCGGGAGCGTTCCGCCGCCCCACAGGCTCGCGAATCCGGTGCCCGCATGGAATTCGATGCGGCCACCGCACGCCGGTTCCCCGTCCACCAGCGCGAGCACCAGGACCAGGTTCCCCTCGCGTGCCCCGGCCAGCAACCGGTCACGTATCACGGCGTGGCGGGTGTGGCCGAACGCGCCCCGTTGCACGGAAAGCAGCCGTTCGTATCCGGTTTCCTCGGTGACGGCGCGGATTTCCACCCCGGCCGGGGTGTACGGCGCCAGCGGTTCGGTCTCGGCCAGCATGAAGGCCTCGGGCTCCCCGGCGCGCAGCCCGGCCGCGCGCAACCGCTCGGGCAGGTCCGCGGGCCGGTCGTGCGAGTAGTACTTCCACTCGCCGCCGTGTTCGGCAAGCCACCGCGCCTCCGCGGCGATCACCTCGCCGGGATCCCCGCCGCCGTCGTAGTGCAGCACCGTCGGCGGAGCTTGCGCGGGCAGACAGCGGACCGTGTGCGCGGTGCGCTCGACCCGGTCCCCGGGTTGTTCGAGCGCCGGATCGAGGCGCAACCGGGCATCGAACTCGGCGAGTACCGCAGCGGTGTCCATGGTTTCAGCGCAGCAGGAACCGGTCCGCGCGGCAATGGGTTTTCCCGCTCACCAGCGCCAGCGCGTGTGGCTCGCGATACCCCTGCCGAAGCCGTACGCGGTCTCCGCGCCGATCCGGTACACCTCGGCCACCCCATCGCCGGTGTGCCGGAACGTTCCCTCGTGCACCGTGAATCGCCAGTCCTCGCCGTATTTCGCCACGTAGTCCTCGGCGAGCGAGCACAGCAGCTTGTGCCCGGTCACCCGTTCCGCGGTGCCGTTCAGCATGACATCGAACCCGCTCTCGAAGTCCCCGCCGCCGACGGTGAGCACGCAGTGCGGGTCGGCGGCCAGATTGCGGGCCTTCTGTTCCCCGGCCCGGTCGCGAAATGCGCGGCCCCGTCCCGCAGCACGAACAGCACCGGGGTTACGTGCGGGCAGCCGTTCCCGCGTACGGTCGACAGCCAGGTCAGCGTGCTCCTGCGCAGGTGCTCGAGCGCGTCCGGCCAGCTCACCGCCGTACCGCCGGGATCGCTGTAGCGCCGGTCTAGTTCGGTGACCGGGGTGTTCGCGGGCATGGGGCCTCCGTCGTCCGTGGTGTTCGTTCCGGTACCCCGTTCGACTCCGCGGCGCGCGCAACCTCATCGCACTCGCTCCCTGCGGGAGCTCGGCGCTTCGCGGGCGTTGTGTCGATGATTCGCTCGCGAGCTCGCTCATCGGCGTGTCCTGTTCGCTTCGAACAGGTGTTCGTCTATTGTGTTGTCCACAGCGGTACCCGGTATCCACAGATTCTCGGGCCGCCCTTGGATTGTCGGTCCTTGGTCGTAGCTTGGGCACGACAGCACGAAACAGAACAGACCTCGGACAAGGCAGGTGGTGGCTCACCATGGCACCGGCAGCACCCGACAAGGGCAAAGCGCTCGACCTCGCGATGTCGCAGATCGAGAAGCAGTACGGCAAGGGCTCGGTCATGCGGCTCGGCGAGGGAAGCAAGGCCCCCGTCGAGGTCATCCCGACCGGAGCCATCGCGCTCGACGTGGCGCTCGGTATCGGCGGCCTCCCGCGCGGGCGGGTCGTCGAGGTCTATGGACCGGAATCCTCCGGTAAGACGACCGTCGCTCTGCATGCGGTGGCCAACGCGCAGGCCGCGGGCGGGATCGCAGCGTTCGTGGACGCCGAGCACGCGCTCGACCCGGAGTACGCCAAGAAACTCGGCGTGGACACCGATGCGCTGCTGGTCTCCCAGCCGGACACCGGGGAACAGGCGCTGGAGATCGCGGACATGCTGATCCGTTCCGGCGCGCTGGACATCCTGGTCATCGACTCGGTCGCCGCGCTCGTACCCCGCGCGGAGATCGAGGGCGAGATGGGGGACTCGCACGTCGGCCTGCAGGCACGGCTGATGAGCCAGGCGCTGCGCAAGATCACCGGTGCGCTGAGCAACTCGGGCACCACCGCGGTCTTCATCAACCAGCTGCGCGAGAAGGTCGGCGTCATGTTCGGCAGCCCGGAGACCACCACCGGTGGTAAGGCGCTGAAGTTCTACGCTTCGGTGCGGCTCGACGTGCGCCGGATCGAGACCCTCAAGGACGGCGGAGAGCCGGTCGGCAACCGCACCAGGGTCAAGGTGGTCAAGAACAAGGTGGCCCCGCCGTTCAAGCAGGCCGAGTTCGACATCCTCTACGGGCACGGCGTCTCCCGGGAGGGCTCGCTGATCGATATGGGGGTCGAGCAGGGCATCCTGCGCAAGTCCGGCGCCTGGTACACCTACGAGGGCGATCAGCTCGGGCAAGGCAAGGAGAACGCCCGCAAGTTCCTCAAGGAGAACCCGGACATCGCCGACGAGGTGGAGAAGAAAATCAAGGAAGCGCTCGGGATCGGCGCCCAGCTCGACGCCGACGAGACCGAGCCCGCTCCCGTCGACTTCTGACCCGTGGCGGGCAAGAAGGAGATCCTCGATCCCTACGCGGCCGCGCGGGACACCTGCTACCGCCTGCTCGCCACACGTCAGCGCAGCACCAAGGAACTCCGGGATGCCCTGCTGCGCAAGGGGATCGACGAGGACACGGTCACGGGTGTGCTCGCCAAGTTCGAGAAGGCCGGACTCGTCGACGATGCCGCCTTCGCGGAGAGCTGGGCGCGCTCCCGGCACGCCGGTTCCGGCCTGGCCCGTAGCGCCGTGCGCACCGAACTTCAGCAGCGCGGTATCGACGCCGAACTCGCGGCGGAGGCGGCCGGGCAGATCGGCGAGGACGAGGAGCAGCAGCGCGCGCGGGAGATCGTGCGCAAGAAGCTGCGCGGTTCCTCCGGGGGCCCCGCGACTCCGGAGGAGACGGTGAAACTGCAGCGCCGTCTCGTCGGTGTCCTCGCACGCAAGGGGTATCCGGCCGGAACCGCGTACCGCATCGTTCGCGAGGAGCTCGGTGACCGGGCCGCGAACCTGGCCGACGCCGAAGAGATCGACTAGGAGCACGTTCGGCGCAGCGGGAAACACTCACTTCGCACTCCCGCGGGTACTGTGATGGATAGCACAGTATTGATCTACGATGTGTTACTTGTCACAACAACGGTGGCAAGGCACAGTCACAGACACCAGCCGTCGGGCACGACGTGGTGGTCGGCGGTGGACCAGCGGGAGGAGTGGGTTATGTCGAGCACGGACATCACCAGACTGCACGAGACGATCGGGCAACTCCGGGCTTGTGTGGGCAGTTTGCGCAGTCAGCTCGGCGACTCACCTGGGGTGCGCAGGCTCTATAACGATCTCGAACGCCTCGACATCGACGCCAGTGAAGTGGCCGGACCACGTGGCCGGGCGCGCCCGGTTCCCGAACAGGAGCGGGTCCGTATCTCCGACACCCCGTACGACCCGGACCTCTGGGCCGACGCGGACGACGAGGGTGTCGGAGGCAGCAGGGTCAAGTAGCTTCGCGGGCGGCAACTGGGTATGGTTCGGTATCCCCCATCAAGGACGGTGGGGGATACTTAACCGATTGGTGCGTACAAGCATCGATAAAACCGGTGAAACGGGACGGAATTCAATGAAGAATTCAGTGGCGCCGCGATGACCGCAAACGTGTCGGAGACGCCGAGGGCACCGTTACCCGAATCCGCGGAACGTGCGGGGCGGGCCCAGCTACCCGGAAAGACACTGCGAACCGATCGATGGTGGCTGCAACCGACCCTGACCGTGGCCGGGCTCGCGGTGTTCGTGATCTATGCGGGCGTGCGCGCTTTCATGGGCGCGTATTACTGGGTTCCCGCCTATCACTACCTGACGCCGTTCTATTCGCCGTGCACCACGGCCTCGTGTGCACCCGGATCACAGCACCTCGGCGCCTGGTTCGGTGAATTCCCTGCCTGGCTGCCGTACGGAATCATCGCGCTTCCCTTCCTGCTCGTGTTCCGGCTGACCTGCTATTACTACCGCAAGGCGTATTACCGTTCGGTGTGGTTCTCCCCGCCGGCCTGTGCGGTCGCCGAGCCGCGGGCCAAGTACACCGGCGAGACCCGGTTCCCGCTGATCGTGCAGAACGTGCACCGCTACTTCTTCTACGTCGCGGCCCTGCTCGCCCTGTTGAACACCTACGACGCGATCATGGCCTTCCATTCCCCGAGCGGATTCGGATTCGGCCTCGGTAACCTGATTCTGCTGCTGAACGTCGTCATGTTGTGGGCGTACACGCTTTCCTGCCATTCCTGCAGGCATGCCACGGGCGGGCGATTGCGGCATTTCTCGAGACACCCGGTCCGGTATTGGATGTGGACCCAGGTTTCGAAGCTGAACACGCGGCATATGCAATTCGCCTGGATCACCATCGGAACCCTCATCCTGGCCGATTTGTACGTGATGCTCGTTTCCGCGGGCGCGTTTCCCGATCCCCGATTCGTCGGCTGAACGGACCGGATCCCGATTCCGGACGACAAGGAGTTCTTGTGGCAGAGGTCGAACGACTGCCCTACGACGTCGTCGTGATCGGCGCGGGCGGTGCTGGCCTGCGCGCGGTCATCGAGGCACGCCAGCGCGGGCACCGGGTCGCCGTGGTGTGCAAGTCGCTGTTCGGCAAGGCACACACCGTGATGGCCGAAGGTGGCTGCGCGGCCTCGATGGGCAACGTCAACGACAACGACAACTGGCAGGTGCACTTCCGGGACACCATGCGCGGCGGGAAGTTCCTGAACAACTGGCGGATGGCCGAGCTGCATGCCAAGGAGGCGCCGGACCGGGTGTGGGAGCTGGAAACCTACGGCGCGCTGTTCGATCGCACCGCCGACGGGCGGATCAGCCAGCGCAACTTCGGCGGGCACACCTACCCGCGGCTCGCGCACGTCGGTGACCGCACCGGGCTCGAGCTGATTCGCACGATGCAGCAGAAAGTCGTTTCGCTGCAGCAGGAAGACCACGCGGCCACCGGGGACTACGAGGCCAACATCAAGGTGTTCGCGGAATGCACGGTCACCGAGCTGTTCACCGAGGGGGACCGGGTGACCGGGGCGCTGGCGTACTGGCGCGAGTCCGGCCGCTTCGTGGTGTTCGAAGCGCCCTCGATCGTGCTCGCCACCGGCGGCATCGGCAAGTCCTTCCAGGTGACCTCGAATTCCTGGGAGTACACCGGGGACGGGCACGCGCTCGCCGCGCGGGCGGGTGCCTCGCTGATCAACATGGAGTTCGTGCAGTTCCACCCGACCGGCATGGTGTGGCCGCCCTCGGTGAAGGGAATCCTGGTCACCGAAGGGGTGCGCGGGGACGGCGGGGTGCTGCGCAACGCCGAGGGCAAGCGGTTCATGTTCGACTACGTGCCCGAGGTGTTCAAGGGGCAGTACGCGGAGAGCGAGGAAGAGGCGGATCGCTGGTACGCCGACCAGAACGCGAACCGCCGCACCCCGGATCTGCTCCCGCGCGACGAGGTGGCCCGCGCGATCAACGCCGAGGTGAAGGCCGGTCGGGGATCCCCGCACGGCGGGGTGTTCCTGGACATCGCGAGCCGGATGTCGGCCGAGGAGATCAAGCGGCGGCTGCCCTCGATGTACCACCAGTTCAAGGAACTCGCGGATGTGGACATCACCGCCGAACCGATGGAGGTCGGGCCGACCTGCCACTACGTGATGGGCGGGATCGAGGTGGATCCCGATTCCGGGGCGGCGGCCGGGGTCCGTGGCCTGTTCGCCGCGGGGGAGTGCTCCGGCGGGATGCACGGCTCGAACCGGCTCGGCGGCAACTCCCTTTCCGATCTGCTCGTGTTCGGCCGCAGGGCGGGTCTCGGCGCGGCGAACCACGTCGAATCCGGGGCCGGAGACACCGGGATCCCCCAGGCCGAGGTGGATGCGGCGATGGAGCGCGCGCTCGCCCCGGTGACCGCCGAACAGGGAGAGAACCCCTACACCGTGCACGCCGAGCTGCAGCAGACGATGAACGAGCTCGTCGGGATCATCCGCACCGAGGCCGAGATCGCCGATGCGATCGGGAAACTCGAGACCTTCAAGCAGCGCGTGGCGGGCGTTTCCGTGAACGGGGTGCGCGAATTCAACCCCGGCTGGCATCTGGCACTCGACCTGCGCAACATGCTGCTGGTCAGCGAATGCGTGGCGCGCGCGGCACTCGAACGCACCGAGAGCAGGGGAGGGCACACCCGGGAGGACTATCCGGGAATGCGCGCACCCTGGCGCAATCAGCTCATCCAGTGTCTCTACACCGGGGGCGGGGTACGGCTGCACACGGTCGATCAGGTACCGATGCGCACGGATCTGCTCGAGCTGTTCGAGTACGAGGAACTGCAGAAGTACTTCACCGAGGAAGAACTCACCGGGCTCGCTACCGGCGCGACGACCGGGAAGGAGTGACATGGCCTACGATGCGCGGTTCAAGGTCTGGCGCGGCGACGCGGAATCCGGTCAGCTGTGCGATTTCACCGTCGAGGTCAACGAGGGTGAGGTGGTGCTGGACATCATCCACCGGCTGCAGGCTACCCAGGCACCGGACCTCGCGGTGCGGTGGAACTGCAAGGCGGGCAAGTGCGGCTCGTGTTCGGCGGAGATCAACGGCCATCCCCGGTTGCTGTGCATGACCCGGATGTCCACCTTTGCCGAGGACGAGACCATCACCGTCACACCGATGCGGACCTTCCCGGTGATCCGCGATCTGGTCACCGATGTGTCGTTCAACTACGAGAAGGCCCGCGAGGTCCCCGCGTTCACCCCGCCGCAGGATGTGGCCGCGGGGGAGTACCGGATGGCGCAGGTCGATGTGCAACGCTCCCAGGAGTTCCGCAAGTGCATCGAATGTTTCCTGTGCCAGGACACCTGCCATGTGGTGCGTGATCACGAGGACAACAAACGTTCGTTCGCCGGGCCGCGGTTCCTGATGCGGGTCGCGGAACTGGAGATGCATCCGCTCGACGCGGCCGACCGGGTACCCGCGGCACAGGAGGAGCACGGGCTCGGCTACTGCAACATCACCAAGTGCTGCACCGAGGTGTGCCCCGAGGGCATCCACATCACCGACAACGCGCTCATTCCGATGAAAGAACGCGTCGCCGACCGCAAATACGATCCGGTCGTGTGGCTGGGCAACAAACTGTTCCGCCGGGACAAGCGCTGACTTCGCTGCCGCGCCCCGCTGGGCGCGGCAGCGAAACGGTCACTGATTCTTGTCGTGCTGGCCCCCGCCGCTGACCTCGGTGCCCGAGGCGAGGGCGATCTGCTCGACCTGTTCGGCCTCCGGGCCCTCCAGGACCACGCGCTTCTTGCTGCGCCGGTTGCGCTTCTCCAGGTAGGTCGCCAGCCAGGACAGCAGCAGGCAGATCACGATGTAGATCGCGGCGACCGAGATCGCCGAGGGCACCGCGGGGTTGCCGAAATCGGTCTGCCCGCCGATGCCCTGGCGGAAGTAGTAGAGCAGCTCCTGGAACAGGATGAGTGAACCGAGCGCGGTGTCCTTGAGCAGCACCACCAGTTGGCTCACGATCGTGGGCAGCATCGCGCGCAGCGCCTGCGGGAGCAGGATCAGCAGCATCACCCTGGTTTTGCGCATGCCCAGTGCGTACGCGGCCTCAGCCTGCCCGTGCGGCACCGCGAGGATGCCCGCGCGGAAGATCTCGGCCAGCACCGAACCGTTGTAGAGCATCAGGCTGAGCACGACCGCGAGGAACGAACTGATCCCGCCGATGCCGAAGAACAGCAGGAACATCAGCACGAGCAGCGGGATCGCCCGGAACAGCTCGACGACGAACCCGGCCGGGATACGCACCCACCGGTGATCGGAGAGCCGGCCCGCCGCGAGCAGCGCGCCGAACACGAGGGCGAGCACCGCTCCGACGGCGAACGCCTCGAGCGTGCGCAGCAGCGCGGACACGATGCTCAGCTGGATCTGCTGGTACTCGATCCAGCTCCACAACTCAGGGTTGAACTGACCGCTGTCGGCGAGCCGGTAGATGACGAAGGCGAGGATGCCGAGGATGATGATCGTGCCGATCACGCCGTACAGGGCATGCCGTGCCCGCGCCTTCGGGCCGGGCAGGTCGGTGAGCACACTGGAGCTCATCGCACTCCCTCCCTGCGGGAGCCCGGCGCAACGCGGCGGCGCTGTGTCGATGATTCGCTCGCGAGCTCGCTCATCGCGCAACCCTCCATCGTTTCTCCAGCATTCGCTGAGTGATCAGCAGCGGCGTGACCAGGATGATGAATGCCAGCGCCACCCAGCACAGCGCGATCAAGGTGCTGTACCCGCGCTCGTTGAGCGTGGTGTACACCAGGGCGAGCTCGCTGACCGAGAACCCGGCCGCGACCGTGGTGTTCTTCAGCAGCGCGTTGAGCTGGTTGATCAACGGCGGCACCACCGAGCGGATCGCCTGGGGCAGCACGATGTTCGCCAGCGACTGGCCGAAGGTGAGCCCGACCGCGCGGGCAGCCTCTGCCTGACCGAGATCGACGGTGTTGATCCCGGACCGGATCACCTCGCAGATGAACGGTGCCGTGTAGACGATCAGCGCGATCACCGCGGACACGAACGGATCGATATTGGCGATCTGCAGCACCGGCAGCCCGAACAGGAACAACAGGAACAGGACCGTGAGCGGCGTGTTGATCACGATGGTGACGAACACGGTCCCGAACCCGCGCAGTACGGGAACCGGCGAGACGCGCATGACCGCGAGGATTCCCCCGAGGATCAGCGCGCCGATCGCCGAGAACACGAACAGCAGCACGGTGTTGAGTAACGCACTGCCATAGACGTCGAGGTTATCGGTGAGAACATTCATCGACGACGAATCAGTACCGTTCGATGGTCGGCTTCTGCGGAGCGGGCGAGCCGGACTTGCCGAGGGTGCCGTCGTAGAACTTCTGCCAGTCCCCGTCGTCCAGCGCCTTCTGCAGGAAGTCGTCCAGCTTGTTCCGCAGCACCTTGTCGTCCTTGTTCAGGCCGACCCCGTAGGGCTCCTTGGTGAAGGTCTTGCCGACCACCTTGTAGAGGTCGGGCTTCTGCGCCGCGTAGCCCTTGAGGATCGCATCGTCCGTGGTGACCGCGTCCACCTGCTTGTTCTGCAGCATGCTCACGCAGTCGGAGTACTTGTCCTGCTCGCGGACTTCCTTGGCGTAGCCCTTCTCCTTGATGTTCTGCACCGGGGTGGAGCCCTTCGCCGAGCAGACCGTCTTGTCCTTCAGCGACTCCGGGCCCTTGATGCTGTTGTCGTCCTTGCGCACCAGCAAATCCTGGCCCGCCACGAAGTACGGCCCGGCGAACCCGACCTGCTGCTTGCGCTTGTCGTTGATGGTGTAGGTACCGACGTAGAAGTCGACGTCACCATTGCCGACCGCGGCTTCCCGGCCCGCGGACTGGACCTGCTTGTAGACGATCTTGTCCGGCCCGTAGCCGAGCTGGGCGGCCAGGTAGTTCGCGATGTCGATGTCGAAACCGGTGAACTTCTGACTGACCGAGTCCTTGTAACCGAGTCCCGGCTGGTCGTCCTTGACCCCGATGGTGATCTTGCCGTTCTGCTTGATCCGGTCGAAGGTCGGCGAGCCGGTGATGTTCACGTCCTTGGCGACTTGCATCTGCGGCGGCGGTTCGATTGTGTTCTTGCCCTGCTGTGCCGGGGTTCCGGTCTTACCGCAGGCGGCAAGTGAGAGGGCAAGCCCGCCGAGCAGGGTTGCCGTGGCGATATTGCGGATTCTCATGGGGTTGCTCCTTGTCGCTGGCCGGTTTACGGCCGATTCGGGGATCGCTAGTGGTGCAGGATTTTGCCGAGGAAGTCCTTGGCGCGGTCGGAGCTCGGCGCGGTGAAGAATTCCTCGGGGGAGGTGTCCTCGACGATCTCGCCGTCGGCCATGAACACCACGCGGTGTGCGGCCTTGCGCGCGAAGCCCATCTCGTGGGTGACGACGAGCATCGTCATGCCGTCCTCGGCGAGCCCGGTCATCACGTCGAGCACCTCGTTGACCATCTCCGGGTCGAGCGCGGAGGTCGGCTCGTCGAACATCATCACCTTCGGGCGCATGGCCAGCGCGCGGGCGATCGCGGCGCGCTGCTGCTGACCGCCGGAGAGCTGCGCGGGGTACTTCTCGGCCTGATTGGCGATGCCGACCCGGTCGAGCAGTTCCATCGCGGTCTTGCGGGCAGGCTCCGCGGCCGTCTTGCGCACCTTGACCGGCCCCAGGGTCACGTTCTCCACGATCGTCTTGTGCGCGAAGAGATTGAACGACTGGAACACCATGCCCACCTCGGAGCGCAGCGCGGCGAGCGCCTTGCCCTCTTCGGGAAGACGGTTCCCGTCGACCTCGATCAGGCCGGAGTCGATCGGCTCGAGCCGGTTCACCGTGCGACACAGCGTCGACTTCCCGGAGCCGGAGGGACCGATGACCACGACGACCTGACCGGACGGTATCTCGAGGTTGATGTCCTTGAGTACATGCAGGTCGCCGAAGTGCTTGTCAACACCGGCGAACTTGATCATTGGCGGCGCGTCGGGGGCAGCCGTCATCGAATCTCCTATTCGCTTGCTGGCACCGGCTCGTGTCGGAGCTGCCGTGTCGGGGGTGTGGCCAGGGAGGACCAGGGTTCTTCCCCTCTGTCCGGGGACGAAACCTAGCGGTCGCGTCCGGGTTCGTAAAGCGCAGCGGCGCGGGCCTCTGGTTGCAACTCGATCACACCACCGGGTGGCTAACGTACCGTAATCGATTGGATGCCGCAGGGTACTGGACACATCTGTGAGGATGAGACCAACCACGAGGAGTGACCCCGGGGGAGGTAACTGGTGCGGGTGCTCTTGGTCGAGGACGACGATCGGGTGGCGGACGCACTGATGCCGGTACTCACCAAACGGGGGTTCGAACTGGGCCGGCTCGATTCGGGGAAATGGGCCGCCAGCCTGGCCGCGCAGTTCGATGTGGTGCTGCTCGATCTGGGACTGCCCGATGTCGACGGTTTCGAACTGTGCCGCCGGATCCGGGCCCGGTCATCGGTGGTGATCATCGTGGTCTCCGCGCGTGCCGAGGTCGGCGACCGGATCAACGCGCTGCAGTCGGGCGCGGACGACTACCTGGTCAAGCCGTACGACGTCGGCGAGCTCGTGGCGCGCATCGAGGCGGTCTCCCGGCGCGCCGAACCGCGGGCCGCCACCACCGTGCCCGCGGCACTGGTGCGGTTCGCGGGCGGGGCGGTCGAGGTGGACGTGGAGCGGCACGAGGTGCGAGTGCACGGGAGACCGATCACCTTGTCCCGCAAGGAATTCCAGATCCTCGCGCTGATCGTGCGGGCTCAGGGTGCGGTGTGCTCGCGGGAGCGGATCCTCGCCCAGGTGTGGGGCCGGAGCTGGCCGGGCGCGCACCGAACGCTGGACGTGCACATCGCCACGCTGCGCACGAAACTGGATCTGCCGACTTTCATCCAGACGGTACGCGGTGTGGGGTACCGGTTGTCCGCAGAGTACCTTGAGTAGCCGTGCGAACCCGGTTGGTCGCCATCTTCATGCTGCTCGGCGGGCTGATCGTGATCGCGCTCGGCATACCGCTCGGCACGGTCGTGTCCTACTCGACAGGGCAGCGACTCTTCCTCGACCGGACCACCGACACCGAGCGGTTCGCCTCCGAGGCCGCGCGGGCGCTGTACGCGAACCGTCCCGCGCTGCTCCAGTCGAGCATGAACCGCTTCCGTGAGGTCTACGGGATCCGGGTCGCGCTCGTGGACATCGAGTACAAACCGGTCGCCTCCGGGGGCGGGATCCGCCTCGACCGTCCTGATGTGCGGATCGCATTCGACGAGGCGGTCGCCGGGAACACCCACCGGGACGACGAGCTGATCACGCCCTGGTCCCCGCGCACCTTCCGGACTTCGGAGCGGGTCCTGGTCGACGGCGAGCCCCGGGGCGCGGTGATCATGGAGTCGCCGACCTATCCGGCGCGTATGCACGTACTCCGCTACTGGCTGCTCATCCTGCTCGGCGGGCTGTTGTTCCTGGGTATCGCCGAGCTCGTCTCGATCCCGATCGCCCGGTGGTTCCTGCGCCCGGTCCGGCGCATGGACGCGGCGACCGTGGAGTACACCGCCGCCGTGCTGGCCGGGCGCCCGCTCTCGGACACCGAGATCGGCGGTGGTCCACCGGAACTGCGCCGGCTCGCCGACTCGGTGTTCACCATGGCCGAGGCACTCGCCAAGGCCATGCACGCGCAGCGCGAGTTCGTCGCCGATGCCTCGCACCAGCTGCGCAACCCGCTGACCGCGCTGCAGCTGCGGCTGGTCGCCATGCGTGAGGCGCTGCCCGAGGACGACCTGCCCGCGGCGGACGCGGCGGCCGCCGAGATCGAACGGCTGACCAGGACACTCGACGACCTGCTCGTGATGGCCCGCGCCGAGCAGGACTCCGGCACCCCGGAACCGGTCCTGGTCGGCGCCGTGCTCGAGGCCCGGCTCGCGGCCTGGCGCGCCGCGGCACAGGCGAGGTCGGTCACCCTGCGCGGTTCCTGCGCGACCGAGGCAGCCGTGCGGGTGCACCGGGACGGATTGGCCACCGCGCTGGATGCGCTGCTGGACAACGCGGTGAAGTTCACCGAACCGGGTACCGAGGTGGAACTCGCCGCATGGGACCAGTCCGGAGCGGACGCCGCGGTGGTGGCCATCGAGGTGCGCGACCACGGCCCCGGACTGCGGGCGGGGGAGCTCGAACGGGCCACCGACCGGTTCTGGCGCTCCCGCAGGGACCAGAACGTGGCCGGGTCCGGGCTCGGGCTCGCGATCGTGGAACGGCTGGTGCGCCGGTCCCAGGGCACCATCGAGGTACGCAACCGTGCCGAGGGCGGACTGGTGGTGCGGCTGACGCTGCCGGCTTCCGGGGATCAGCCCTTGGCCGAGCGGTAGTAGGACACCGCTCCCGGATGGAGCGGGACCGTCCCGGTGTCCACGGCGGTGGTCTTGTCCAGCGCGGCGGCCATCGGCATCTGGGTCGTGATGGCCGAACGCCCCTCGAAGAGCGCATCGAGCAGTGCGATGGCCAGTTCGTCCGGCATCCGCTTCGAGGCGAGCAGATAGTTCGGCACCTGGACCGACTCCACCCGGGGCTGTCCGGGCCCATAGGTCCCGGCGGGCACGGTGAACGGCTGGTACAGGCTGGGCCCGCTGAGCAGCCGTTCGGTGATGTCCCCGAGATCGAGAACGCGCAGCGGATGCCGCATGCCCGCCTGTTCGGCGGCGGGCAGCGGGAGCCCGTCCACGGCGCACAGCGCGTCGATCTCGCCGCTGAACAGCGCGTCGAGCACCTGCCGCAGCGGCAGCGAGACGGCGGTGAAGGACTCGCCGTCCACCAGGCCCGCCGCCGCGAGCGCCCGTGCGGTGACCGGGATGGGCCGCTGGTTCGGGATCGCGGTGCACACCCGCTTGCCGCGCAGATCCGTCAGCCGCCGGTACGGTGCCTCCGCGGGCACGAAGACCTGGGCCACATCGCTGTACATTCGACCGAGGGCCAGTGGCTGCTCGGCGAACCGGACCCGGTCCCGGCGCGCCTGTTCCAGCAGGTCCGAGCTCTGCATGGCCAGGTCGGTCCGGCCCGAGGCGAGCAGTCGCACCGACGGGTAGGCGCCGGGGGAGCGCAGCATCGCCGGGGCCGGCAGGTCGAGTCGCCGCCGCCACTGTTCGGCGAGCAGTGCGGCGAACCGGGCCCAGAGCCCGCCCTCGGGGCCGACGGCGAAGCGCAGCCGGGTGTCGGCGAACCGGGAGCCGCATCCGGCGGCCGCGCCGAGCATGGCCGCGGTCCCCAGCAGAAGGGCTCGCCGTCCGAGTGGGCCGCCACCGCTCACCTGATCGCCCCCTCCTGTCCTCGGTCGGCTGTCCGCGGGTTCTACCCTGGAGAGGGCAGGCACACGGGAAAAGGGAAACAGGTGCGTACCTACCAGATCAAGACGTACGGGTGCCAGATGAACGTGCACGACTCCGAGCGGCTCGCCGGGATGCTGGAGAGCGCGGGGTACGTGGCCAGTGACACGGACCCGGACGTCGTCGTGCTCAACACCTGCGCGGTACGGGAGAACGCGGACAACAAGCTCTACGGCAACCTCGGCCACCTCGCCCCGCACAAGCGGGAGCGCCCGGGCATGCAGATCGCCGTCGGCGGCTGCCTCGCGCAGAAGGACCGCGGCGAGATCGTGCGCCGCGCCCCGTGGGTGGACGTGGTGTTCGGCACGCACAACATCGGCTCGCTGCCCACCCTGCTCGAACGGGCGCGGCACAACGAGACCGCGCAGGTGGAGATCGCCGAATCGCTCGAGGTGTTCCCCTCCACGCTGCCGGCGAGGCGCGACTCGGCGTACTCGGGCTGGGTGTCCATCTCGGTCGGCTGCAACAACACCTGCACCTTCTGCATCGTGCCCTCGCTGCGCGGCAAGGAGGTGGACCGGCGGCCGGGGGAGATTCTCGCCGAGGTCGGCGCGCTCGTGGACGAGGGCGTGCTCGAGGTGACGCTGCTCGGGCAGAACGTGAACGCCTACGGGGTCGAGTTCGGGGACCGCTACGCGTTCGCCAAGCTGCTGCGCTCCTGCGGGGAGATCGACGGACTCGAACGGGTTCGGTTCACCTCGCCGCATCCGCGGGACTTCACCGACGACGTGATCGCCGCGATGGCCGAGACCCCGAACGTCTGCCACCAGCTGCACATGCCGCTGCAGTCCGGTTCGGACTCCGTGTTGCGCGCGATGCGCCGCTCCTACCGCTCCGCGCGGTACCTGTCCATCGTGGACAAGGTGCGGGACGCGATGCCGGATGCGGCCCTGACCACGGACATCATCGTCGGCTTCCCCGGTGAGACCGAGGAGGACTTCGAGGCCACCCTCGAGGTGGTGCGGCAGGCCCGGTTCGCCAAGGCGTTCACCTTCCAGTACTCGAAACGCCCCGGAACCCCGGCCGCGGAGCTGCCCGGCCAGGTGCCCCCGGAGGTCGTCGCGGAGCGCTACCAGCGGCTGACCGCGCTGCAGGACGAGATCTCGCTCGCGGAGAACCACAAGCTGGTCGGCAGCACGCTCGAGCTCCTGGTCGCCGACGGGGAGGGCCGCAAGGACGGCGAGACCCACCGGATGAGCGGCCGGGCGAGGGACGGGCGACTCGTGCACTTCAACCCGGACGGGGCGGCCGTGCGCGCGGGCGATGTGGTCGAGGTGCGGGTGGACAAGGCGGCGCCGCATCACCTGATTGCCGATCACGCGCCGCTCGGCCACCGGCGCACCAGGGCGGGGGACAACGGCGAACTCGGCAAGCGGCCGAAAACCGATGGCGTCAGTCTCGGCCTGCCCTCCTTCGGCAGGCCCGAACCGATGCCCCAGACCCAGGGATGCGGGCTATGAGCGAGCTTGGCAGCGTTTCATCGACACAGAGCGCCCGTGAAGCGCCGAGCTCCCGCAGGGAGGGAGTGCGATGAACGACGACCAGGCACTGGACCGGCTCGGCCAGGAGATCGACGAGGTCGGTGAACGGACCCGGCATCAGTTCGATCCGGGACCGCGGGCGCTGTTCATCGCGATCGCCGTGCTCGTGCTGCTCATCTCGGTCGCGCTGCCGTTCGTCTCCGGGCGCTACGGCTGGGAGGTGCTCTCCGGAGAGGACAGCGCCTTCGGCGCGGCGGGCATCGTGCCGACCGTGTTCCTGGTGCTCGCGCTCGTGTTCGGCGCGGGCGGTTCGCTGCTCGCGCTCGCCATGCGCCGCTACGGGGCGGCCTGGGTGACCTCGCTCGGCTGCGACCTCGCGGTGGTCGCCGGGGCACTGGCGGTGTGGTCCCAGCAGACCAGCGCCACCAAGGCGGCGGGCCCCGGACCGGGTCCCGGCCAGATCATCGCGCTCGTCGCGGTGATCGTGCTCGCCGTGCTGTGGGCGGGCATCACCTGGGCACGGCGCCCGGATGATCCCCGCCGCCGGGACGACACCGGTTAACGGTCGGCCACCGCGTTCTGCGCGGTGGTCAGCCACTCCCGCCACTGGGCGGCCTGCTCCTCGGCCTTGCGCGCGCGCCGCTCGTCACCGGCCGCGCGTGCCTTACGGGCCTGCTCCTCGAACTGGGCGACCCGTTCGGCGAACTGCTCGGCGCGCGCCTGCGCCTCTGGGTCGGTGCGCCGCCACGAGGCCTGCTCGGCCGAGCGAACCCGCTCCTCGACGGCCTTGAACCGGTTCTCCAGCTCGCGCATCCGGTCCCGTGGCACCTTGCCGATGGAGTCCCAGCGCTCCTGCAGCTTGCGCAGCGCCGCCTTGGCCGCGTCTAGCCCGTGCTGCGGGTCGATCGACTCGGCCTCGGTGAGCAGCTCATCCTTGTGTTTGGCGTTCTCCGCGAACTCCGCGTCCCGCTCGGAGAACGCTTGGCTGCGTGCGCCGAAAAAGGTGTCCTGTGCGGCGCGGAACCGCTTCCACAGCGCGTCCTCGGCGTTCTTGTGCGCCGCGCCCGCGGCCTTCCACTCGCTCATCAGCTCGCGGAACTTCGCCGCCGTTGCGCCCCAGTCGGTCGAGTCGGCGAGCGCCTCGGCCTCCTCGACCAGCTCGGCCTTGCGCTGTTTGGCGCTGCCCCGCTGCTTGTCGAGCTCGGCGAAATGCGCGCCGCGGCGCCGGTTGAACGACTCGCGCGCCTTGGCGAACCGCTTCCACAGCGCGTCATCCGTCTTGCGGTCGACGCCCTTGACGGTCTTCCACTCGTCGAGGATCGCGCGCAGCCGGTCCCCGTCGGCCTTCCACTGGGTGGAGTCGGCCCCGATCCGTTCCGCCTCGGTGAGCAGTTCCTCCTTGCGCGCGATGGCCTCGGTCCTGGCTACCTCGCGATGCCGTTTGGCCTCCTGCTGTTCGACCTCGGCGTGCGCGAGGACGGCGTCGATCCGGGCCCGCAGCGCGGCGATGTCCCCGACGACGGCGGCCTCGGCGAGCGAGTCGAGCAGGTGCCGGGCGCTCGTGGCCGCCTGCTTGGTGTCCCCGCTTCCCGAGGAGACCCGCGCGTGCAGCAGCTCGACCTCGGTACGCAGGTCATCGAACCGGCGGGCGAAGTGTGCGAGCCCTTCCTCCGGCGATCCCGCCTGCCAGGAACCGACCTCGTGCTCGCCCTCGGAGCCGAACACGTACACCACGCCCTCGGCGTCCACCCGTCCCCAGCGGGACGGTTGCGTGCTCGCCGTGGGCACCGGGGAATCCGGCTCGGCGTGCTCCTCGCCCGCGGGCTTGGCGACCGGCGGATGCGGCTTCCTGCCCAGTGCTGCCGGGGTCGGGATCCCGGGTTTCGGACCCGGCTTCGGTGGCTTGGGGAGCGCTGCGGCCTGGGTCTCGTTCTCGGTCGGGTCGTGCTCGGTCACTGCAGGCTCCTTCTCGTGCGCCAGCCTCGTGGCGGGCGGCCCCCGCGGGTTCGCGGGGACGTGCGGACCGGCTCGCTTTGGGTCCGCGTGGTTGTGTGCGTGTGCGTATTGAAACAGGTCAGCGCGTACGGAGAAAGTCAGAACGGTACCGTCGCCAGTCGTGACTACGCCAGCGCAGACACCGGTGGCGATCGTCGGGCCGACCGCGACGGGGAAATCGGATCTGGCGGTCGAGCTCGCCGCCCGGTTCGAGGGGGAGATCGTCAACGCCGACGCCATGCAGCTGTACCGGGGCATGGACATCGGCACCGCGAAGGTCCCCCCGGAGCAGCGCCGGGGAATCCGGCACCACCAGCTGGATGTGCTCGAGGTGCGCGAGACCGCCTCGGTGGCCGCCTACCAGCGGTATGCCCGCGCCGCGGTGGAGTCGGTGCTGGCCGCGGGACGGGTGCCGGTGATCGTGGGCGGCTCCGGCCTGTATGTGCGCGCGATCCTGGACGAGCTCGAGTTCCCCGGCACCGATCCGGTCATCCGGGAACGGCTGCACGCGCAAGCCGACCGGGAGGGCACGCCGGCGATGTACGAGCGACTGCGGATGCACGACCCGGTGGCCGCCGCCGAGATCCTGCCGAGCAACACCCGGCGGATCGTGCGGGCGCTCGAGGTCTTCGAACTGACCGGGCGCCCGTTCTCGGCGAGCATGCCGAAACCGGGGCCCGCGCGCTACGGGGCCACGCTCATCGGGCTGGACCGCGAGGTGGACGAGCTCGACGAACGGGTGGACGCGCGGGTCGAGCACATGTTCGCCGCCGGGCTCGTCGAAGAGACCGGGGAACTGTGCACGCACGGTCTGCGCGAGGGGCTCACCGCGTCCAGGGCGCTCGGCTACCGGCAGGTGCTGGAGTACTTCGACGGGACCCGGACCCTGGACGAGGCGCGGCAGGAGACCGCACGGGCCACCCGGCGGTTCGTGCGCAGGCAGCGCTCCTGGTTCCGCAGGGACAAGCGGTTGCGCTGGTTCGACGCGGGGCGTGCCGACCTGCTCGAGCGGGTTCTAGACTCGGTGGCGTGAGTGAGTTGAGCGTCCGATTCTGCAAGGGACACGGCACCGAGAACGACTTCGTGGTGCTGCCCGATCCCGCCGGTGAGCTCGCGCTGACCCCCTCGCTGGTGCGCGCGCTGTGCGACCGGAGGGCCGGGATCGGCGCGGACGGGGTGCTGCGCGTGGTGCGCTGCGCGGCGGCCGAGGACGGGCCGTCCGGGGTGGACGGATGGTTCATGGACTACCGCAACGCGGACGGTTCGATCGCCGAGATGTGCGGGAACGGGGCGCGGGTGTTCGCTCGCTACCTCGTGGAGAGCGGCTGGCAGCGGCGCGGGGCGTTCACCGTGCACACCCGCGCGGGCGCGCGCCCCGTGGAGGTGCACCAGGACGGCTCGGTCACCGTCGCCATGGGACCCGCGCGCGTCCACGACGAGTCCGCGGCCGCCGTGCACGGGGTGAAGTACCCGGGCAGCGCGGTCGACGTGGGCAACCCGCACCTGGTCTGCCTGACCGAGGTCCCGGTCGCCGAAATCGACCTGTGGGCCGCACCGGAGTTCGACGAAGTGCTGTTCCCGAACGGCGTGAACGTGGAGTTCGTGAACCGGCTCGCTCCCGACCGGCTGCGGATGCGGGTGTACGAGCGCGGTTCGGGGGAGACCCGCTCCTGTGGCACGGGCACCGTGGCGTCCGCGGCGGCCGCGCTGCACGCCGACGGCCTCGCCACGGGCACGGTCACCGTCGAGGTCCCCGGTGGCCGGGTCACGGTCGGGATCGGCGGGGACGACACCAGCCTCACCGGCCCCGCGGTGCTCGTCGGTTCTGGCGAACTCGATCCGCAGTGGTGGGCGGCACACTGACCTTGCTGGTGGATACCGATCCGACCTCCGGCAAGCCGACCCTCGTGCCTGCCGAGGGATTTCACCTGTCGAAGTCGGCTCACCTCCGGTCTCCTTGGTAAATCACTCGACAGTGCTGCTGGACGTGCCACACTGGAAACAACATGACAGAACCATTGCGTACCGACACCGACGAGGCCACCGACCTCGGCGGCGTCTACATCTCCGGAGACCCCATCGGCACGCCCGAGCAGGCGCCCTCGACCGGCGAGCTCGAGCTGGAGGAGCGTTCCTCGTTACGCCGGGTCGCGGGCCTGTCCACCGAGCTCACCGAGGGCTACGAGGTCGAGTACCGTCAGCTGCTGCTCGAACGGGTCGTGCTGGTGGGGGTGTGGACCCAGGGCAGCGCGGAGCACGCCGAGGCCTCGGTCGCCGAACTCGCCCGGCTCGCCGAGACCGCGGGTTCCCAGGTGCTCGAGGCGCTCGTGCAGCGCAGGCAGCGACCGGACCAGTCGACCTATATCGGCTCGGGCAAGGTGCGGGAGCTGCGCGACATCATCGTTTCGACCGGGGCGGACACGGTGATCTGCGACGGTGAGCTCTCCCCGGGCCAGCTGCGCAATCTCGAGGAGAAGCTGAAGGTCAAGACGATCGACCGGACGGCGCTGATCCTGGACATCTTCGCCCAGCACGCCCGCTCCAAGGAGGGCAAGGCGCAGGTCGAGCTCGCCCAGCTGAACTATCTGGTTCCCCGGTTGCGTGGGTGGGGGCAGACGTTGTCCCGGCAGGCGGGTGGCCGCGCGGGCGGCAGCGGCGGTGGTGTCGGGCTGCGTGGTCCCGGTGAGACCAAGCTGGAGACCGACCGGCGGCGGATCAACAAGCGGATCGCGAAGCTGCGCAGGGAACTCACCGAGATGCGCACCGTGCGGGAGACCAAGCGGGGCCGCCGGATCGCGAACGCCGTGCCCAGTGTCGCGATAGCCGGGTACACGAACGCCGGTAAGTCCTCGCTGCTCAACGCGGTGACCGGGGCGGGTGTGCTGGTGCAGGACGCGCTGTTCGCGACCCTGGATCCGACGACGCGGCGGACGAAGTCCCCGCAGGGCAGGACCTACACGCTCACCGACACGGTCGGGTTCGTCCGGCACCTGCCGCACCAGCTCGTGGAGGCTTTCCGGTCCACCCTCGAGGAAGTGGCCGAGGCGGATCTGCTCGTGCATGTGGTCGATGGCTCGGACACGATGCCGGAAACCCAGGTCATCGCGGTGCGGGAGGTGCTGGCGGACATCACCGCGGACACCGGGCGGGAGATGCCGCCGGAGCTGCTCGTGGTGAACAAGATCGACGACGCCGACCCGATCGTGCTCACCGAACTGCAGGGTGAACTGTCCGACGCGTTGTTCGTCTCCGCACACACCGGCGTCGGGATCGACAAGCTGCGCGCGGCGATCGGTGACCGGCTGCCCAAACCGGGGATCGAGATCGAGGCGCTCGTGCCGTACGCCCGGGGTGATCTGCTGGCGAAGGTGCACGAGCAGGGCGAGGTACTCGGCAGCGAGCACGGGGACGAGGGCACCAGGGTGCGCGCGCTCGTGTACGGCGACCTCGCCGCGGCACTGGAGCCCTACGCGCGGCACTGACCCCCTCCTGCAGGAGGCACTTGTGCCGCTCCGCGAGTTTCCCGGAGCCGGGCCACGAACCCGTGCGCTGTGGTGCTCCGGCGCACGGGTCGGTGACCGGATCAGAGCCGGCGTAGCACCGCGACGACCTTGCCGAGCACGCTCGCCTCGTCCCCGAGGATGGGCTCGTAGGCGGGGTTGTGCGGCATGAGCCAGATGTGCCCGTCCCGGCGCTTGAACGTCTTCACCGTCGCCTCGCCGTCGATCATGGCGGCCACGATGTCCCCGTTCTCCGCGTTCGGCTGCTGGCGCACCACGACCCAGTCGCCATCGGTGATGGCCGCGTCCACCATCGAATCGCCGACCACGTTGAGCAGGAACAGCGAACCCTCGCCGACGATCTCCTTGGGCAGCGGGAACACGTCCTCGACGGCTTCCTCGGCGAGGATCGGCCCACCGGCGGCGATCCGTCCGACCAGCGGCACATAGGAGGGGGTCGGATGCGTCGAGGACTCGGCCTCGGCGTCCTCGGGGACCGCGGCCGCGGTGAGCACCCCCACCGCGCGCGGCCGGTTCGGATCGCGGCGCAGGTAGCCCTTCTGCTCGAGCGCGCGCAACTGGTGGGCGACCGATGAGGTCGAGGTCAGTCCGACCGCGTCCCCGATCTCCCGCACGCTCGGCGGGTAGCCGCGTTCGCTGACCCAGGTCCGGATGACCTCGAGCACCTTGCGCTGGCGCACGGTCAGTACACCGAGCTCGTCGTCCTGTTCCGGAAACGGATGGACCTCGGCCTCGTGCTCGTTCGCGTCCGTTCCCCCGCCCCGGGGGGCCTCCCGCGCGCCGCTCCGGGCCGGTTTCCTTGGCTGGCCAGCCACGTGTGCCTCCTTGGTTCTCGCTCGTCCTCGTTCGCCGACTGTCGTCTCAGAGTCGTCTCAGCCGCGTCGGTTTGTCGCACGCCGTGTCGCTCACTGCGCAACCTCGCTGTTCAACCTAACCCCATTCGATTCGCGGATCAAACACGTGTTCGAGCGACACGCCGCTTGCTGTCGATTTTTGTCGGTGCTTGATGGTAGAACTTCGCACAGACATTCGATCGAACTCATGTTCGATCGGCCGTGAGATCGAGGAGGAAGTCATGACGGCGGTGATGAATTCGGCGGCGCGGACGGGCGGGGAGCGTCGCGGGCACGTGGCGCGGGTGCGGCGGTCGGCGACCCGGTCGCTGGCGCTCGTGAGCCCGGACGCGCTCGGTCGGGCGGTTGCTCCGGAGTGTTCCGAGGTGCCTGTCCAGATGGTGCCGCCGCGGGTGGGTCCGGCGCGGATGCCCGGGACTGCATCCGGGGAGCGCACCCTGCGCAGGTCTTCCGGTGCTGGTGTGCGCCCGCGTGGCAGGCGTTCCACGGCTCCGCTTGCGGTGGCCGGCGGTTCGGGCACGGCCGCGGCCTGTGCGCCGCGGTTCGCGTTCCGTCCCGTGCGCGTGCTCGTGGTCGCCGGCGTGTGCACCGCGCTCGCGATCGCGCTGCTCGCCGTGCTCTCCTCGGCGAGTTCCCCCCGGGTGCCGGAGCGCACGGCGATGGTGCAGGTGCACGAGGGGCAGACGCTGTCCACGATCGCCGAGGCCGCCGCGCCCGAGGTGGACGATTCGGCGATGCTGCGGCGCATCCAGGAACTCAATGGGCTCACCTCGACCGTGGTTCGGATCGGGCAGCCGATCGTCGTTCCCGTTTCGGAGGGCTCCCGGTTCGCTCGGTGATCACCGCAGCTCGCGCCCGGCATGTCGGAGCCGGGCGACACGTTGCCGGTGTCGGCTTGCGGTCTAGTGGCCGACCACTTAAGCTCACCCCTACATCTAGTAGTTACAGTGGTGTTGTTAGTCCACAGGTTGGGGTTGACGAGTCGGAGTTATCCACCGGCTGTCCACCGCCAGTCCACAGTGCGACCGACAGGATGTCCGTCGTCGAAGGGAGTGAGTCGTCGTGCGGTGCCCGTTCTGCAGGAGCACGGATTCGCGCGTTGTCGACTCCCGCGAGGTCGACGAGGGGCAGACGATTCGCCGGCGGAGGTCTTGCTCGGCATGTGACCGTCGATTCACGACAGTGGAACAGACGGTGCTCGCCGTGGTGAAACGCTCCGGGGTCACCGAGCCGTTCTCCAGGGAGAAGGTCGTCCGCGGTGTGCGGAGGGCCTGCCAGGGACGGCCGGTCGACGAGGACGCACTGCAGCAGCTCGCCCAGCAGGTCGAGGAGACCGTACGGGCGAGCGGATACTCCGAGGTGCCCACCGGTGAGGTCGGGCTCGCGATCCTCGGGCCGCTGCGGGCGCTGGACGAGGTCGCCTACCTCCGTTTCGCGAGCGTGTACCGCTCGTTCGAGTCGGTCGAGGACTTCGAGAAGGAGATCGCCGAGCTGCGCCTGGCGATCGCCGCGAAGTCCGGGGCCGCCGCGAAGGGCGAGACGGGGACGCGGACCGAGGCCAAGGCGAAGGACGGCACTGCCAAGGACGAGAAGGCGGGCGGCAGGCGAAAGGCTGAAGGCCAGACCTGACGGGTGTTCCGGTGCGGTAGGGCGCCGGATGGACAGGTGACATCGAACGTGGGAGCAAAGGGAGAGCTGGACATGACGGAATCGGTGCCGACATCGGCCGATGGCGACGCGGTCGAGGCCGCGCGGATCGCCGAGGAGGCGGCCGCGCAGGGTGTCAACGGCTGGAACGCCCGCGGCAAAGGGCTCGAGCTGCAGCGCGTGTACACCACGGCGGGGGTGCATCCCTACGACGAGGTGCGCTGGGCGCACCGCGACGTGGTCATGACCAACTGGCGGGACGGCTCGGTCAACTTCGAACAGCGTGGCGTGGAGTTCCCCGAGTTCTGGTCGGTGAATGCGACCAACATCGTCACGAGCAAGTACTTCCGCGGGGCGATCGGCTCGGAGGCGCGGGAACACAGCCTCAAGCAGCTCATCGACCGGGTGGTGCGGACCTATGTCGCCACCGGTGTCGACCACGGCTATTTCGCCAGCCCACAGGACGCCGAGATCTTCGAGCACGAGCTCACCTACATGCTGCTGCACCAGGTGTTCAGCTTTAACTCCCCGGTCTGGTTCAACGTCGGGACCGCTTCCCCACAGCAGGTGTCGGCCTGCTTCATCCTGTCTGTCGACGACACGATGGAATCGATCCTCAACTGGTACAAGGAAGAGGGGCTGATCTTCAAGGGCGGCTCCGGCGCCGGTCTCAACCTCTCCCGTATCCGTTCCTCCCGTGAGCTGCTCTCCTCCGGCGGTACGGCATCCGGTCCGGTCTCGTTCATGCGCGGTGCCGACGCTTCCGCGGGCACCATCAAATCCGGCGGCGCGACCAGGCGCGCGGCGAAGATGGTCGTGCTCGACATCGACCACCCGGACGTCGAGGAGTTCATCGAGACCAAGGCCCGTGAAGAGGAGAAGATCCGCGTCCTGCGCGACGGTGGGTTCGACATGGACCTCGGCGGCTCGGACATCTCCTCGGTGCAGTACCAGAACGCGAACAACTCGGTCCGGGTCACCGACGAGTTCATGCGCGCGGTCGAGTCGAACTCGAACTTCCCGATGCGCGCCCGCATGACCGGGGAGACCATCGACGAGGCGGACGCGAAGTCGTTGTTCCACAAGCTCGCGAAGGCCGCGTGGGAGTGCGCCGACCCCGGGGTGCAGTACGACGACACGATCAACGACTGGCATACCGCGCCCGAGTCCGGCCGGATCACCGCCTCGAACCCGTGCAGCGAGTACATGCACCTCGACAACTCGAGCTGCAACCTCGGCTCGCTCAACCTCATGAAGTTCCTCGGTGAGGACGGCACCTTCGACGGGGTGACCTTCGCGAAGGCAGTCGAGTACACGATCACCGCGATGGACATCTCGATCAGCTTCGCGGACTTCCCGACCGAGGCGATCGGGGAAACCACGCGCAACTTCCGCCAGCTCGGCATCGGCTACGCCAACCTCGGTGCCCTGCTGATGGCGACCGGTCACGCGTACGACTCCGACGGTGGCCGTGCGCTCGCCGCCGGGATCACCTCGCTGATGACCGCCACCGCCTACCGTCGTTCCGCCGAGCTGGCCGGGGTGGTCGGCCCGTACACCGGATACGCACGCAATGAGCAGGCGCACCGCAGGGTCATGCGCAAGCACGCCGCCGCGAACGACATGATCCGCACGATGCACGGGAACGATCGCGCAGTGCAGAAGCTCGCCACTGAGGAATGGCAGCACGGCATCGAGCTCGGGATGCGAAACGGCTGGCGCAACGCGCAAGCCAGCCTGCTCGCGCCGACCGGGACCATCGGTCTGATGATGGACTGCGACACCACCGGTATCGAGCCGGACCTGGCGCTGGTCAAGTTCAAGAAGCTCGTCGGTGGCGGCTCGATGCAGATCGTCAACCAGACGGTGCCGCGCGCGCTGTCCTCACTCGGCTACCAGGACGAGCAGGTCGAGGCGATCGTGGAGCACGTCGCGGAGCACGGCAACGTCATCGATGCGCCCGGGCTGCGGCCCGAGCACTACGAGGTGTTCGACTGCGCCATGGGCGACCGTTCCATCAGGCCGATGGGGCACGTGCGCATGATGGCCGCCGTGCAGCCGTTCCTGTCCGGGGCGATCTCCAAGACGGTCAACATGCCCGAGGCGGCGACCATCGAGGATGTCGAGGAGATCTACTTCGAGGGCTGGAAGCTCGGCCTCAAGGCACTCGCCATCTACCGCGACAACTGCAAGGTCGGGCAGCCGCTCTCCGCGGGCAAGCACTCGAAGGAAGAGGCCAAGGAGACCGTCGTCGAGTACCGGCCGGTCCGCAAGCGCCTGCCGAAGAAGCGCCCGAGCCAGACCGTGTCGTTCACGGTCGCCGGCGCCGAGGGGTACCTGCACGCCGGTTCCTACCCGGACGACGGGCTCGGCGAGATCTTCGTCAAGCTCGGCAAGCAGGGCTCCACGCTCGCCGGTGTGATGGACGCCTTCTCCATGTCGATCTCCGTCGGTCTGCAGTACGGCATTCCGCTCGAGTTCTACGTGCAGAAGTTCTCCAACCTGCGCTTCGAGCCGGCCGGGATGACCGATGACCCGGACGTGCGGATGTCCACCAGCGTGCTCGACTACCTGTTCCGGCGTCTGGCCCTGGACTACCTGCCGTACGAGAAGCGGGTCCAGCTCGGCATCTTCACGGCCGAGGAGCGCACCGCAGCGGTGGCCGCCGAGAGCTCGGACGGCGACGACGTCGACCTCGAAGGCCTGCGGACCACGGTCGACTCCACCGCGCGGCGCGAGGAGATCGACAGCGGTGAGAAGAGGAGCGAGGCGCACAGTTCGACGGAACTGGTCGAACTGCAGCTGGGCAAGGCCGCCGACGCCCCGCTGTGCATGACATGCGGGACCAAGATGCGTCCCGCGGGCTCCTGCTACGTGTGCGAGGGCTGCGGCTCGACCTCCGGCTGCAGCTAGCCGGTCGTCGGATCGACGGATCCTGAACCGAACGAGCGCGAAGTGGTGTCGAACGCTGCTTCGCGCTCGTTCGTGTCTGACTCCCTGCGAAAAGGGAATATTCATGGTGGACAGTCATTCGCTTGCGATGGCCCAGCGATCGCTCGGTGATCCGGCAGTTCACTACCCACTGTGGCCACCGTTGACCAGTGGCTGTCCGCGGACGAGCAGCGCGGAAACTCGCTTACCCGGTCGAGGTCGACTACGAATACGGCCAGGTCCCCGAGGAACTGTTTCCGGGCTCGTGGCGCGGAGACGGCCTCGAACGCTGGGCCCCGCTGCTCCCACCGCTGCTCGCCCCAGGACTCGGTGAGGGCGGCACACCGCTCGTGCAGCTCGCCGGGGACGTCTATGTCAAGGACGAGTCGCGCAATCCCACGTGGAGTCACAAGGACCGGCTGAATCGCTGCGCGGTCAGTGCTGCCGTCGGGGTGGGCGCGGAGGGCATCGTGGTGGCGTCGTCCGGCAATCATGGCGCCTCGGCTGCCGCGTACGCGGCTCGCGCGGGCTTGAGATGCGTGGTGCTCGCCTCGGCGGGCGCGCCGCCCGCCGTCGAGTCCTTCCTCCGTGCTTACGGTGCCACCGTGTTGACCGTTCCGGCGGATGCCCGATGGCCCCTGCTGCGGCGGATCGTGACGGAATTCGGCTACCACCCGGTCAGCAACAGCACCCTGACCCACACCGGGCACGCATTCGGTGCCGAGGGGTACAAGACCATCGCCTACGAGATCTTCGCGGACCTCGGAGTGCCGGACTCCGTGTTCGTACCGACCGGATACGGCGAGGTGCTCTTCGGTGTCTGGAAAGGGTTCGTGGAGCTGAACCGGATCGGGCGCACCGATCGGATTCCCCGGATGTTCTCCTGTGAACCCGCCGCCGGTGGCCCGCTCGCCCAGGCCATCGCCCTCGGGCGCGATGCCATGCAGGTGAGCGTCGGGTCGACGGCGGCGTACGCGATCGACACCCCGGTGGGTGGCTACCGGGGCGTCCGCACGGTCCGGGAGAGCGGCGGGGCCGCCCTGCTCGTCGACGATGCCGAGATGACGCGCGCCCAGAACGAACTGTGCCGCAATGGCCTGTGGCAGGAGCTCTCGGCGACCGCCGGGCTGGCAGGCTTCCGGAAGCGGGCGCAGAGCGCGGAATTCCCCGGTCCGGTGGTATGTATCGCTACGTCGAGCGGTTTCAAGGATCAAGGTGTCGCAACCGGTGTCCCGGATGTCACCGAGCCCGAATGGGAGACGGTCCGTGAGGCTGTTCGCCGCGCCTGACCGGATCGCTTCCGGGGATGACGCGGGTGTCCAGACCCCCAGTCCGGACACCCGCGCCGGGTAGGGCTCGTCATCCGCGGGAACGGATCGGTTCGGCGAGGGGGATGGGGTGGCTCGCCGATTCGGGGCACTCGATCCGTGGGTGGTCTGTGCGGGAAACGCCACCCGTGGCATCGCGGCCTGACTGCCCTTGCTGTGACGACCGGACTCGCCGGTCAGTTCCAGATCTCCACCGCGCGCACGACGAACGGCGCGGCGGGCACCTCGGTGGCCTCCGGATAGGTGCGGAAGTCCCCCTCGCTCGAACAGTGATCGCCCTCGTAGAGGGTGATCTCCCGGGCGCGGTTGTTCACGAAGGAGCGCGCTTCGGCGCCGTCGGGGAGCGGAACACAGGTGGAACTGGTCGCCGAGGTGAGATCGAGGACCTGTGGCTTTCCGTGATAGTCCGCGTCGGCCCAGTAACAGAACTGGTCCGGTGCGCAAGCCGGTCGGGCTGGTGTCGGCGCGGAATCGGCGAAGGCGAGCTCACCGGAGGCCGGCAGGGCCAGGACGACGCCGATGCCGATGGTCGCGCACACGCGTCTCCTAATCGACCGGGTCCTGCTGGTGTGCCTATTCTGGCCGTTCGTCTTGCGTCGGAACGAGATCATGATTTTCCCCTCTTCGTGTTATTGCGCGATCTTGATGGCGGCGACGGTGATCGGGAGTTTCGGCGTGAAAGTCCCACCGCCCGGATAGGTGCGATGAGGCTTGTCGGAATTGCAATTCCGATCGGAATAGGCTGTCAGATCGCGATCCGAGCGATTGGCAAGAGATTTCGGGGTGAAGTCACCCGAGAGTGGGATGCAATCGCCCGGATTCGTGTTCCGCAGATCCTTGGTGAGTAACGTGTCACCGTATTCCTGTCCTCCCCACAGGCACGCCATGCCTCGCTCGCACGCCGTTCGTGCCGAATCGGATCTATCGCCCGGGTGAGTGACCGAGGCCGAAGCGGATGCCGCCGTCGCCAGCGCGGCGACCATGGCGGCTCCCAACGCCGTGGAAAGCCGGAGTCCCATCGAGCCCTGCGCTTTTCGTGTCGAGTTCTGGTGATGAAACCGCGTCATTGTGGTTTTCCCTTCTCGCCCGTCGTGGCGATCGGATCGATGAATCGGGGGTGTGATGGCGGCGCTGGTGGGCCGGTTCCTTTTCACGCTAAACATTCCCCGAACGGGTGCCAAGTGGCGGACCGCGTGAATGGACCATTCACGCGGACAAGGCTTCCTGTGGACAACTCAGCGCTGTCCACAGGAACAAAAAACCGAGTTTGCGCGGACATCGAAATCCTGGGAGATGTTGATGCCATGACAGCGACACGCCATTCTGTTCTCCGCCTCGAGGAACCCGGATCCGTCATCGCGGCGGTTCCGTTGTTGCTCGGATTCAATCCGTCCGATTCGCTTGTGCTGCTTCTGCATCGCGGTCCAGAACGGGACGAGCTCGGCCTGGTGCTGCGCGCCGATCTCCCGGACACCGGCAGCGTCTCGGCGGCCGCCGAACACCTCCTCGAGCCGGCGCGACTGCAGGGCGGCACGGCCGCGACCGTCGTCCTCGTCGGAGGAGGACTCTGCCGGGAGCACCTGCGCGCGGTCGCCGTGTCCATCCGGGATCGTTTCCGGCGTTCCGGGATCCCGGTGCTGCATATGCTGTGGACCTCGCACATCGCGGCCGGGCAGCCGTGGCACTGCCTCGATGAGGACGACTGTCATGGTCTGGTCGAGGACCCGGAGGCCGGAACACTCGTCGCGCTCTCACCCACCGGCGGCGGGGAGGCCGGTATCTCCCGGTCCGATCTCGAACAGCGGCTCGCGCGTCCCCCCGACGTGGTGCTCGCCCGCAGGTCGGCGGTGCTCGCCCGTGGTCCCGATGACCGGCTACGGACCCCGGAACAGTGGTATGCGCTGGTGCTGGATGCCGCCCACGCTGATACGGGCACCGAGCCGGACGACCGGCGGCTGGCCGAGCTGGCCCAGGCACTCTGTATCACCGACGTGCGTGACGCGTTCCTCGTCGGCCGAACCGACCGCGAACAACACGCGCTCCGTGCCCTCTGGACCATGCTGACCAGGGCACTCCCGGATCCCGCCGGCGCGCCCGCTGCCTGCCTGCTCGCGGTGGGCGCCTATCTCGCCGGTGATGGCGTACTGGCCGGCATGGCTCTGGAACGGGCGCACGTCGCCGAGCCGGGATATCAGCTGGCGAATCTGCTCTCGACGGCACTGCGCGCCGGAGTGCAGCCGAGCGCGCTCAGCCGCCGCCTGAGCCCGCTCGCCCAGGCGGCACGCGCTCGGCTCGGGGTGTGCTGATGGATCAGTTTCCTGCCCGGCCGGCCACGAAAGTCCACGCGTCCCCGACCATGGTGGCGAGGTCGGGATGCTTGGGTTGCCAGCCGAGTTCGCGCTGCGCGGCCGCACTGGACGCGACCAGCACCGCGGGATCGCCGCCCCGGCGTTCCGCGAGCTTCGCCGGGATGTCGTGCCCGGTGATCTCCCGGCAGGCATCGATGACCTGGCGCACCGAGAAGCCGGTGCCGTTGCCGAGGTTGAAGATCCCGTGCGTTCCCGGCTTCGCCGCGGCGACCGCCAGCAGATGCGCTTCGGCCAGGTCGGTCACATGAATGTAGTCGCGGACGCAGGTGCCATCCGAGGTCGGGTAGTCGTCCCCGAATATCTGCACGTGCTCCCGTTGCCCGAGGGCCACCTGCAGGACGAGCGGGATCAGATGGGTCTCGGTCACGTGGCGTTCACCGAACCGGTCGAAGGCGCCCGCGACATTGAAGTACCGCAGGCTCGTGGCCGCGAGCCCGTGCGCCTTCGCGTACGAGGTGATCGCGTGGTCGATCGCCAGTTTCGTCGCGCCGTAGGTGTTCGTCGGCCGGGTCGGCGCGTCCTCGGTGATGGGCACCTGCTCGGGCTCGCCGTAGGTGGCCGCTGTGGAGGAGAACACCAGGCGGGGCGTGCCGTGGGTGCGCATGGCGTCGAGCAGCCGCACGGAGGTGAGCACGTTTCCGTGCCAGTACTTGCCCGGATCCTGCATCGACTCACCCACGAGCGATTTCGCCGCGAAGTGCAGGACACCGTCGAAACCACGGGAGAGCACCGCGTCGGCCTGCTCGGCGACGTCCCCCTCGATGAACTCCGCTTCGTCCGGTACGGCGTCCCGGTGCCCGGTGGACAGGTCGTCCAGCACGGCGACCTCGTTTCCCGCCTCGAGCAACCGGGCCGCGCACACGCTGCCGATATAGCCTGCGCCTCCAGTGACAAGCAGCTTCACGACTGCCGCCCTTCCCGTTCGATGCCTCGTGTGCCGAAGACTATGGCATCGTTCGCACGGCGAGCTGATCCCGGCCCGCCCCCTGCGCGGGGACCGCGACGAACATCCGCGGCTCGGCGAGCGACTCCGCGGCAAAGGCAGCGCGCACCGCCGCCATGAGTTGGTCGAGCAATTCGGTCCGGACGAGTGCGATTGCCGAGCCGCCGAATCCGCCGCCGGTCATCCGGGCACCCGCCGCTCCTTCGGCGAGGGCGACCTCCACGGCGAGATCGAGCTCCCTGCAGGAGATGCGGTAGTCGTCGCGCATGCTGGCGTGCGACGCCGTGAGCAGGGGGCCGATCGCCTCGACCTCGTCACCGCGCAGGGCTTCGACCACGGAGAGCACCCGATCGTTCTCGGTGACCACGTGCCGTACGAGCGGCCGGAGCTCCTCGGGGAGCCGGGCGAGGCTCTGTTCGAGTTCGGCGAGCGAGACATCCCGCAGCGCGGGCACGCCGAGCAGTTCGGCCGCCCGCTCGCACCCGCGCCTGCGCTCGCCGTAGCCGGACTCGGCGTGCTGATGACTCGCGCGGGTGTCGATCACGAGCACCGCGAGCCCGCGGTCGGAGAGGCCGAACGGGACCTGTTCGCTCTCTCCGGAGCGCACATCGAGGAAGAGGACGTTGTCCGCGACGCAACACAGGGAGGCCGTCTGATCCAGGACGCCGGTCGGAGCGCCGACGAACTCGTTCTCCGCGCGCTGCGCGAGCCTGGCCAGCGCAGGCCGGGTCAGCGTCTCGTGCGAGTCGGGGGCGACCCCGGCGAGCCCGAGCAGTGCCAGCGCGACCGAGCACTCCAGCGCCGCCGAGGAGGACAGGCCCGCCCCGGCCGGGACATCCCCGGTGACGACGAGGTCGGCGCCACCACGGATCTCGACCTCGGTGTACTCGCGCAGTGCCCAGGCCACACCCGCCGGGTAGCTCGCCCACCCGCTCAGGTCCCCGGGGCGGACCGTGGCGATATCGACCGCGGGCGCGCGTTGCGGCCGCCCGTCGTCACCGACCGTGGTCAGGCTCAGTACTCCGTCGGTCCGGGCGCCCGCGGCGACCGCGATGCGGTGCGGCAGGGCGAACGGCAGCACGAAACCGTCGTTGTAGTCGGTGTGTTCACCGATGAGGTTGACCCGGCCGGGGGCGAACCAGACGCCGTCGGCCTGCCTGCCGTGCACCCGCTGGAAGTAGGCCGCCGCGCGTTCCGGCACACCGGAGCCCGCTGTGATGGCGGCTCCGGGGACGAGGTCCTGCCGCGCGCTCAACGGGGCTGCGCGAATACGGCGTGGGCGATTTCCGCGTCGACACGCACCTGGGTGCCGCCGCCGATGATCTCGATCTTCTCGTCCTGCGGGTGCGCACCCGCGACATCCACGATCGAGCCCGGCCGCAGCCCGACGCTCTTGAGGTCGTTCATCACCGCGGGGTCGAGCTGCACGTGCTCGGCGATCCGGCGGACCTCGATCTTTCCGCCGCCGCGCCGGGCCACCTCGTCGACCCGGACCAGCCCCGACTCGACGGGCGTGGTCTCGATGTCCACCCCCAGCTCGGCGAGCCCCGGAATGGGGTTCCCGTACGGCGAGGTCGTCGGGTTGTCCAGCAGTTTGACCAGCTTGCGTTCCACGGCCTCGCTCATCACATGCTCCCAGCGGCACGCTTCGGCGTGGACCTGCTCCCATTCGAGCCCGATCACGTCGACGAGCAGCAGTTCGGCGAGCCGATGCTTGCGCATGACGGCGACCGCCCGGCTGCGCCCGGCGTCGGTGAGCTCGAGATGCCGGTCGCCCGCGACCCGTACGAGCCCGTCGCGCTCCATCCGCGCGATCGTCTGGCTCACCGTCGGCCCGCTCTGCTCGAGACGCTCCGCGATCCTGGCGCGCAGTGGCACGACCCCCTCTTCCTCGAGGTCGTAAATCGTCCGGAGATACATCTCCGTGGTGTCCACAAGATCATTCATCAGCTACCCCTAACTTCTGTGTCCATAGTAGTCGGTGGCACCGACGCGCCGGGACACGACGACTCGCTGCCTTCCCGCGGCATGCCGCAGGACGCTCGCGACGGCCGCGGTCGTGGTGCGGTGGCAGGTGGAGTCATAGCGGGACGAATGACAGTATGACGCCGTGCGCGGGTTGATTTCCACTACTGAGGCGGCGGAGCTCATCGGCGTCGGCGCGGCCGTCGTGCTGGATGTGCGCTGGCGGCTGACCGGTCCGCCGGGGCGTGCCGACTACGAACGGGCGCACCTTCCGGGCGCGGTGTTCCTCGACGTCGACACCGATCTGGCCGGCCCGCCGAGCACGGAGCGTGGCCGTCACCCCCTGCCGGAGCCGGACCGGCTCGTCGCGGTGTTCCGGACGGCGGGGATCGGCGGAAGCACCCCGGTGATCGCCTACGACGACGCGGACGGTTCGGTGGCGGCCCGGGTGTGGTGGCTGCTGCGCTGGCTCGGTCACGAACAGGTGGCCGTGCTCGACGGCGGGTTCGCGGCCTGGCAGGCCGAGGAACGCCCGCTCACCCCGGACATCCCGCACCCCGCAGCGGGGGATTTCACCGGTGAACCGGGTTCGATGCCGGTACTCGACGCGGACGCGGCGGCAGGGATCCCGGGAGACGGGGTGCTGCTCGACGCCCGCGCACCGGTCCGTTACCGGGGGGAGACCGAACCCGTGGACGCCCGCCCTGGACACATCCCGGGTGCGCGCAACAGCCCGGCCTCGGCGCATCTCGGCCCGGACGGGCGCTGGCGCCCCGCATCGGAGCTGGCCGAACACTTCGCCGCGCTCGGGGCGAGCACCGGGAAGGTCGGGGTGTACTGCGGTTCCGGGGTCACCGCCTGCTCGGTGGTGCTCGCGATGGAGCACGCGGGAATCGAGGCGAGCCCGGCGCTGTACCCGGGTTCTTACTCGCAGTGGAGCGCCGACGAGCGCCGCGAGGTGGCACAGGGGCACGAAGCCGGCGAGGTCGCCCCCTGAGCGCGGTCTCACCGGTTACGCTGGCGGATATGCGCAGCGTAGTGTGGGACAAGGCGTTACTCGCCTATGACCTCGGTGAGACGCATCCCTTCAACCCCGTACGCCTCGCGTTGACCATCAAACTGGCCACCGAACTCGGTGTGCTCGAGGATGTCGAGCTGCTGGTGCCCGGTGCGGCGGGGGAGGACGAGCTGCTCCGTGTGCACGCGAAGGGGTATCTGGACGCGGTCCGGGACGCGCCGGGGCTCGGCGCCGATCTCGCGCACGGGCTCGGTACCGACGACAACCCGGTGTTCCCGGATATGCACGAGGCCTCGTCATTGGTGGTCGGTGGCACGCTGCTGGCGGCGAAGCAGATCGCGAGCGGGGCCGCGGAGCGCGCGGTGAACATCGCGGGCGGTCTGCATCACGCCATGCCCGACCGCGCCTCCGGGTTCTGCGTGTACAACGACTGCGCGATCGCGATCTCCTGGCTGCTGGACAACGGATTCGACCGGATCGCCTATCTGGACACCGATGTGCACCACGGCGATGGGGTGCAGGCGGCCTTCTACGGGGATCCGCGGGTGCTGACGATCTCGCTGCACCAGCACCCGAGGACCCTGTGGCCGGGCACCGGGTACGCGCGGGAATTGGGCGCGGGCAAGGGAAACGGCTATGCGGTGAACCTGCCGCTACCGCCGGGAACCCAGGATCCGGCGTGGTTGCGCGCCTGGCACGCGGTGGTTCCCTCGCTCCTGGAACAGTTCGAGCCGCAACTGATCGTCTCGCAGTGCGGAGTGGACAGTCACGCCGAGGATCCGCTCGCGGACCTTTCGCTTTCGGTGGACGGTCATGCGGCGATCTACCGCAACGTGCGGGAACTGGCACGGCGCTACGCGGGCGGGAAGTGGCTCGCGATCGGCGGCGGCGGTTATCAGCTGGTGCGGGTCGTGCCGCGGTCCTGGACGCATCTGCTGGCCACCGTGCTGGACCGGGATATCCCCGGGGACACCGCGATTCCGGAGGGCTGGCGTGATTTCGTCGGTGGCCTCGCGCCGCGCATCGAGTTGCCGAAGGCGATGTCCGACCGGACCGACACGGATTTCCTCGCCTGGGGCGGGGATGTCTCGGACCCCACGGATGCCTCGATTCTGGCGACCAGGCGTGCGGTGTTCCCGCTGCACGGCCTGGAACCGGACGATCCGCGGGACTGAGGAGAGGCGGAGATGAATACCGAATCCTCACCGGACGACCTGCGCCGCGCCTATATCTATCCCGCGCACTGGGAGGCGGATGTCGTCCTCAGCGACGGCGGCACCGTCCACATGCGACCGATCGTGCCGAACGATGCCGAGGCACTGCGCGAATTCCACGCGAAACTGTCCGAGCGGACCCGCTACTTCCGTTATTTCGGCCCTTATCCGCGTATCCCGGACAAGGATTTGCGCAGGTTCACCACGGTCGATCACTCGGGCCGGGTCGCCTTTGTCGCGACACTCGGCGGGGAGATCATCTCGGTCGGCCGCTACGAACGGCTGGACGACGGGGATTCCGCCGAGGTGGCCTTCGTGGTCGCGGACGCGCATCAGGGCCGCGGTCTCGGCTCCATCCTGCTCGAGCACCTGGCCGCCGCGGCGCGGGAGAACGGCCTGCGCCGGTTCGTGGCCGAGGTGCTCGCGGAGAACGCGACCATGGTGCGGGTGTTCCGCGACGCCGGGTACCAGGTCTCGCGCGCGATCGAGGAGGGCGTGCTGCACCTGGAGTTCGACATCGACCCGACCAAGGCCTCGATTTCGGTGGCGCGCGCCCGTGAACAGGCCGCGGAGGCGCGCAGCGTGCACAATCTGCTGCACCCCAGGGCGGTCGCGGTCATCGGTGCTTCCGCGGACCCGACCAAGGTCGGCTACGTGGTGTTCACGAACCTGCTCTCGGCCAGTTTTGCGGGCACCGTCTACCCGGTGAATTCGGAGCACTCCTCGGTGCGCGGGGTGCGGGCATACGCCTCCGTGTTGGACATTCCCGATCCGGTGGATCTCGCCGTGGTCGCGGTACCGGCCTCGGGGATGGACGAGGTGCTCGACGCCTGCCTGGCGAAGGGGGTCACCACCCTGGTCGTGGTGTCCTCCGGGTTCAGCGACGCCGGGCCGCGGGGCAAGGAAGCGGAACGCCGGATGGTGGCCGAGGCGCGGGCGCACGGGATGCGGGTCGTCGGCCCGAACGCGCTCGGGGTGATCAACACCGACCCGCTGCTGCGGCTCAACGCCACCCTGGCGACCACCCTTCCCGCGCACGGCAGGGTGGGCTTCTTCTGCCAGTCCGGCGCGCTCGGCACCGCGATCCTCGCCGATGCCGCCGAACGCGGGCTGGGCCTGTCCACGTTCGTCTCGGCGGGTAACCGCGCCGATGTCTCCGGCAACGACCTGCTGCAGTACTGGGAGACCGACCCGGAAACCGATGTGGTGCTGCTGTATCTGGAGTCGTTCGGCAACCCGCGCAAGTTCGGCAGGCTGGCCCGGCGGCTGGCCAGGCACAAGCCGGTGATCGCCGTGAAATCCGGCCGGCACACCACCCGGCCGGCGCTCACCCCGACCTCGGTGCCCCTGGAGGACGCCGGCGTGGCGCGGCTGTTCGAACAGGCGGGCGTGATCCGGGTGGAGACGATCGCGCAGCTGTTCGACACCGCGCTGCTGCTGGCCAACCAGCCGCTGCCGCGTGGCAACCGGCTCGCCGTGGTCGGGAACTCGACCGCGATCGGGGTGCTGGCCGCGGACACCGCGCGCGACGGCGGACTGGAGCTGGCCCGCGAGCCGATCGACACCGGGGCGCAGCCGACCCCGGAGGACTTCGCGGAGGCGGTCCGCTCGGCCCTGGCCGACGAACAGGTGGACGCGCTCGTGGTGGTGTTCGTGCCGCCGATCGCGATCCCGACCGCCGCGTACGCGGCCGCCCTGCGCACCGTGGTCGACGAGACCGAACAGGCGAAGCTCAAACCGATCGTGTCCACCTTCGTGGGCGCCGAGGGGATGCCCGAGCAACTGGCCATCGGGGACGGGGCGATCGGTTCCATCCCCTCGTATCCGAGCCCGGAGCGCGCGACCCGGGCGCTCGTGCGGGCGAACACCTACGCGCGCTGGCGCGAGCAGCCGCGCGGGGAGCACCTGCGCCCGGCCGGGATCGACACCGATGCCGGGGCGGGCATCGTGCACGCCGCGCTCGCCGAATCCGATGCGGCCGAGACCGAGCTGCCCGAGCAGCAGGCACAGGCGCTGCTGGCCGCGTACGGCATCGAGATCGAGCCCTACCGGGTGGTCGGCACCGAACAGGAGGCCGAACAGGCGGCGGCCGGGCTCGGGTACCCGGTCGTGCTCAAACAGGCGGCCTTCGGCGAGGTACCGCTGGCCGAACTCGCCGATGTGCGCCTCGACATCACCGGGGCCGCGGACCTGCGCGCCGCCTACCGTTCACTGCGCGAGACCGGGGCGGACGGGCAGCTCTACGTGCAGCGGATGGCCCCGCGCGGGCACTCCTGCCTGTTCAGCGTGCAGGACGATCCCTCGTTCGGTTCGGTGCTGGCCTTCGGTCTTTCCGGTCCCGTCTCCGATCTGGTCGGCGACCGGGCCTACCGTGCCGTCCCGCTCTCCGACGTGGACGCGCGCTGGCTCATCCGGGCACCGCGCACCGCCCCGCTGCTGACCGGCTGGCGGGGCCGCAAGCCGGTGGACACTGCGGCGCTCGAGGAACTGGCCCTGCGGTGCAGTGCGCTCGCCGAAGACCTGCCGCAGGTGCGGTCGCTGCTGCTGGATCCGGTGATCGTGACCGCACAGGGCGCGCGGGTGGCGCGCGGCCGGATCATCCTCGGCCTGCCGGAACTGGTCGCGGACGAAGGACCGCGAAGGCTGGGCTCATACCGTACCAACGAGTAGCCTGTGCTCCCATGACTGGACGTACTGTTACGGCCTCGCGCACGGTCGCCGCGAAGCCGGAGGACATCTTCGCGCTGCTGACCGATCCGGCGCGGCACAGCGAGATCGACGGATCCGGCATGGTCCTGCGGGCCCGCGGCGCCGCACAGCGACTGCGGCTCGGCGCCAAGTTCGGCATGGACATGCGGATGTTCGGTGTTCCGTACCGGATCAGCAACACGGTCGTCGAGTTCGAGGAGGGCCGGTGTATCGCGTGGCGGCACTTCGCCGGGCACCGCTGGCGCTGGGAACTGGCGCCGAACGAGGACGGCACGACCCTGGTCACCGAGACCTTCGACTACTCGACCACCCCGGTGGGGCGGCTCTATCCGCTGGCCGGGTTCCCCGAACAGAACCGGAAGGCGATCGAGGCCTCCCTCGACCGGCTTGCCGCGCGGTTCACCTCGCCATGAAAGCGGCCGTGGTCCTGCTCGCGGTGCTCCTGCTGGCCACCGCGTGCGGAGAACCGCGGCATCACACGGGCACGCGCTCGGGACCGCTGCCCGCCGCTCAGGTCGACGCGAGCGCCCTACCCAGGGACTATCCGCACACCGTCCGAGTCCGCGACGATGGGCGGACGTTGCTCGTACGTGGCAAGGAGGGCGGCTGCTCGCACGTGAGTGCCGCCGTGACCAGGCAGGACGCCGACACGGTGCACGTCCTGTTCACCGAGAGCCGTCCGCCCGGCCGACCGCTGTGCACGATGGACCTGCGCACCCCGGAACTGACCGTCCGGCTCGCCGAACCACTCGGGGACCGGGTGGCCGAGCTGTCCGCGCGCAGCATCGTCGGGAAGCGGCCCGGTTAGGTACGGAAGCCGATCTGCAGTACCGGTTCGAGGGTCTCGGCGAAGAAATCATTCCCCTTGTCGTCCACGACGACGAACGCGGGGAAATTCTCGACCTGGATTTTCCAGACCGCTTCCATGCCCAGTTCCGGATATTCGAGTACCTCGAGCGCGGTGACGCAGTCCTGGGCGATCTTGGCCGCCGGCCCGCCGATCGAACCGAGGTAGAAACCGCCGTGTTCGGCGCAGGCGTCCACGACCTGTTTCGAGCGATTTCCCTTGGCCAGCATGACGAACGAGCCGCCGGCCGCCTGGAAGCGGTCCACATAGGAGTCCATGCGGCCCGCGGTGGTCGGGCCGAACGAACCGGAGGCGTAACCTTCCGGGGTTTTCGCCGGACCCGCGTAATAGACGGGATGGTCGCGGAAATAGTCCGGCATCGGTTCACCAGCATCCAGGCGCTCGGCGATTTTCGCGTGCGCGATATCCCGGGCGACGATCATCGGCCCGGAAAGCGAGACCCGCGTTTTCACCGGGAGTTCGGACAATTGCGCGCGGATCTCGGACATGGGCCGGTTCAGATCGATGTGCACCACGTCCGCGGAGAGTTCCTCGGAGCCGACCTCCGGCAGGAAACGGGCGGGATCGCGCTCGAGCTGTTCGAGGAACACACCGTCCCGGGTGATCCTGGCCTTGGCCTGGCGGTCCGCCGAGCAGGAGACCGCGATCCCGATCGGCAGCGAGGCGCCGTGCCGGGGCAGCCGGATCACCCGCACATCGTGGCAGAAGTACTTGCCGCCGAACTGGGCCCCGATGCCGAACTGCCTGGTCATCTCGAGCACCTGCGCTTCGAGATCCGTATCGCGGATCCCGTGCCCGGACGGTGAACCCTGCGTCGGCAGGTCGTCGAGCGCACGGGCCGAGGCGAGCTTGGCCGTCTTGAGGGTGAACTCGGCCGACATGCCGCCGACCACGATCGCGAGGTGATACGGGGGACAGGCGGAGGTGCCGATCGCGCGCAGTTTCTCCTCGAGGAATCCGGCGAGCTTGTCCGGGTGCAGCAGGGCGGGGGTCGCCTGGAACAGGAAGGTCTTGTTCGCCGAGCCGCCGCCCTTGGCCAGGAACAGGAACTCGTACGAGGGCTCCTCCCCGTCCGTGTGATACAGCTCGATCTGTGCGGGCAGATTGCTCTTGGTGTTGCGTTCCTCCCAGAAGGACAGCGGCGCCTGCTGCGAGTAGCGCAGGTTCAGTTCCTGGTAGGCGTCGAAGACCCCGCGGGCCAGTGCCCGTTCGTCGGCTCCACCGGTGAGCACGGACTCGGTGCGCTTGCCGATCACGATCGCGGTGCCGGTGTCCTGGCACATGGGCAGCACGCCGCCGGCGGCGATGGCCGCGTTGCGCAGCAGATCGGTCGCGACATAGCGGTCGTTCCCACTCGCCTCGGGATCCTCGATGATCGAGCGCAGCTGGGCGAGATGCCCCGGCCGGAGCAGGTGCTGGATGTCACCGACCGCGGTGCGAGCGAGCAGGGTGAGCGCTTCGGGCTCGACCTCCAGGAAGCGCCGGCCCGCCGCTTCGACGAGGCGCACGCCGTCCTCGGACACGAGCCGGTACTCGGTGGTGTCCTCCGCGGCATGCGGCAGGACCTCGGTGAAGTCGAATTCGGGGGTGGTCAACGCGGCTTCCTCGTCTGCGGTGGTGGGATCGGCCAGTGGGGACGTTCAACCTACCGCACACCGGGAATCGGCCCCGGACATTCGGAAGGCCGGGTCGGCCCCGAAACCGTCCCGGCCTTCCGTGGCAACGCGGATACTCACCGTCGATCGAGTAACCGCTGAAAGTAACATCGCATCTACGACCATGCTCGTGGCGGGCGTCACATGTCCAGCGGCCAATCGGGTGATTGCCGCCCGGAAAAGCCGATGCCCGCCGGGGAGCCCATCCCCGGCGGGCATCGTTTGCCCTGCTCAGCTAGCGTAAGCGCGCAGTCGCTCGGCGCGGTCGCCCTGGCGCAGTTTCGCCATGACCTCGCGCTCGATCTGGCGCACCCGCTCGCGGGAGAGACCGAAGGTCTTGCCGATCTGGTCGAGAGTCTTGGGCTGCCCGTCCCCGAGGCCGTAGCGCATCCGGATCACGGCCTGCTCGCGCTCCTCCAAGGTGGCGAGCACGCGCCGCAGATCGTCCTGCAGCAGCCCGGAGATCACCGCGTTCTCCGCGTCACCGGAGTCGGAGTCCTCGATGAAGTCGCCGAGCGGGGCGTCCTCCTCGGAACCGACCGGCATGTCCAGCGAGACCGGATCACGCGAGTGGTCGAGCAGATCGGCGACCTTCGCCGCGGCGATACCCGACTCGGCCGCGATCTCGTCGTTGGTGGCCTCGCGGCCCAGCTGCTGGTGCAGGTCGCGCTTGATCCTGGCGATCTTGTTCACCTGCTCGACGAGGTGCACCGGGAGGCGGATGGTGCGTCCCTGGTCGGCCATGCCCCTGGTGATCGCCTGCCGGATCCACCAGGTCGCGTAGGTGGAGAACTTGAAGCCCTTGGCGTAGTCGAACTTCTCCACCGCGCGGATCAGGCCAAGGTTGCCCTCCTGGATCAGGTCGAGCAGCGGCATTCCCCGCCCGGTGTAGCGCTTGGCGAGCGAGACGACCAGCCGCAGATTGGCCTCGAGCAGGTGGTGCTTCGCCCGCTCCCCGTCGCGGACGAGCAGCCGCAGTTCCCCGCGCCGAGCAGCGGTTATGTCCTCTTCGGTGTCGAGCATGTGCGCGGCGAACACACCGGCCTCGATGCGCTTGGCGAGCTCGACTTCGTCTTGCGCGGTCAGCAGCGCGGTTTTTCCGATGCCGTTCAGGTAGACTCGAACGAGGTCGGCCGCCGGGCTCTGGTTGTCGATTTCGGCTTCGACGCTCGGAGTGGAGTCGATTGTGGCTGGGACGGTCATGGTGCTCCCTCCCCAAGGGACTGAGTGCGTGCACCAACGCGGCAACGGCTCGTCCGCATTGTGTGCGTGGCGACCGTTTCACGTGTCGTGTATGGCGCTGCTTTGCTTGTCACTGGGATCAACGCCGGTGGTTGCCAAATCGTTCCCGGCGCTTCCACTCAGGGAGACGTCGTATCCGTCACAAGGTTGCGCGATTCAGTACCGGTTTCGCTGAGAGCCATACCACGTCGGCGGCGCTCAGTCGGTTTCGACCAGCACGGTGAACGGGCCGTCGTTCGCGCTGTGCACGGTCATCGGTGCGCCGAACCTGCCGGTCGCCACGTGCGCACCCCTGGCCCGCAGCTGCTCGACCACCCGGATCACGAGCGGTTCGGCCTGTTCCGGGCGGGCGGCGGCACTCCACGAGGGACGGCGGCCCTTTCGCGTGTCCCCGTAGAGGGTGAACTGGCTGACCACGAGCAGCGGTGCGCCCGCGCTCGCGCAGGACTGTTCCCCGTCCAGGATGCGCAGCTCGTGCAGTTTGCGCGCCATCGTGTCCGCGCTCGCCTCGGTGTCGGTGACCGCGGCCCCGAGCAGGACGAGCAGACCCGGCTCCTCGATCGCGCCGACGACGGCACCCTCCACCTCGACGGCGGCGTGCTTCACCCGGGCGGTGACCGCGCGCATGGCAATCCTCCTTCGACGGCGCTTGTGGGCGGTGGGAGAATGATGGCGGGGCCGCGACAAGAGAGGTGGTGTCGTGAAACGCAGCGAGGAAGCCGACACCCCTGTGTTGATCACCGAGGCGAAACCCTCCTATGACGAGGAGCTCGCGCACCGTAAACGGCGGTACATGCTGACCATGGGGTTGCGGTTCCCGTGCCTCATTCTCGCCGCGCTCTTCTATCACACCTGGTGGCTCGCGATCGGGTTCGTGGTGCTGTCCGTGCCGCTGCCGTGGATCGCGGTGCTGATGGCCAACGACCGGCCGCCGCGCAAGAGCGAGGAGGTCAACCGCTACAGCCATGAACCGGGCAACCGCCTGGAGGCGGCCGAGCGGCAGACCATCGAAGGTCGGCAGGACTGAGCACGGCCGATGCCGGGTGAGGCATCATAGGGAGCGTGAGTACGCCTACCCAGGTCTTGCCGGACACCGATACTCGGCCGGAAGGTACCGAGACGACCGGCGATGACACGCCGAAGATGTTCCACTACGTCCGCAAGGACAGCATCGCCGAGAGCGCGGTCATGGGCAGCCATGTCGTGGCGCTGTGCGGCGAGGTCTTCCCGGTGACCAAGTCACCGAAGCCGAATTCCCCGGTCTGTCCCGAGTGCAAGCGGATCTACGAAGGTATGCCGCGCGGCGGTGACGACGGCTCGGACGGCTGAGTCGCGAACTCGGCCGCCTCCGTGCCCGGAGCGGCCGGGTCCGGCGGGGCGGGGTCCGCGCCGGATTCCCACTCGCCGTCATCCGGGTCCGCGACCACATCGGTTTCCCCGTCCGGGCCCGTAGCGCGCACCTCCGGCACTTCGGTGTCCTGCTCGTAGTCCGCGAGCCGCTTCCAGCGCTTGCGGCCGCGCCGGGAGGGCTTCGCGGGCCACAGCGTCTGGATGGCCGCGTTCAGGTTGGCGCCCGCGACGATGGCGATCCCGATGAAGAAGGTGAACAGCAGGAACGCGATCGGGGCGGCGAGTGCCCCGTAGCTGTACCCAGTGCGCGTGATGATCGAGATGTAGATGCGCAGCCCGATCGAGGCGAGCAGCACGATCACCATGGCGAGTACCGCTCCGGGCAGTCCACGGTGCCACGGCAGCTTGCGGGGGAGAGCGAGTTTGTAGAGCGTGGTCAGCGCGAGCGCCAGCAGCAGCGCGATCACCGGGTAGTAGAAGATGCCGACCAGCTCGGAGATGTTCTTCGACCAGGCGTCGGGGAACACCGAGGGCAGATAGGTCGGGCCGAGCGCGATGATCGGCAACCCCACGATGACCACGACCAGCGCGGCGAGGTAGAGCAGCAGGGCGTAGATGCGCTGCCAGACGTCGTTGCGCACCCCGTACTGCCCGTAGGCCGAGGTGATCGAGTCGACGAAGGCGGCCATCGCCGAGGAACCGGCCCACAGCGAGATCAGGAAACCGACGGAGGCCACCTCGCCCTGCGCGGTGGTCAGGATCTGCTCGACGGTCGGCTTGATGATCGTGGTGACCACGTTCTGCGTGAACACCTTGTCGGCGAGGTTGATGATGGTGCTCTCGACGTCGGTGACCACCTGCCTGCCCACCCACTTGCCGAGCAGGCCGAGGCTGCCGAGCACACCGAGCAGCAGCGGGGGCAGCGAGAGCGTCTGCCAGAACGCCGCCTTGGCCGCCTCGGAGAAGATGTTGCCGTGCCATACGTTGAGCAGGGTGCGGCGCACGAGCAGCAGCGGTGCCCGTTTCCCGTACCGCTGCTTTCCGGTGTTCGCCTCCGCCGTACCCATGACACCCCTAGCATGGTGTATCGCGTTCGCGTCCGCGCGGCGACCCGCGCATGTGGCGCGTCGCGCACTGACCGGACCGGGCGGGTCCGATAAACTGGCCGACGGCCGCGAGGACGGGGTGTTTCCTTGTCGTGGCGGTGTTCGCGCGCCATCGCGGTAGCGTTCGAGGACCTGAGGGAGCCCTTGTGACCACGGCCCGGGAGTGTTGGATCGGGAGCCGGGACCGTGCCGGGTGGGAAGGAGCAGCGAGTACGTGACGTCCGCGTCGACCGAGGCCGGGGAGCAGACCCAGCAGAGCCGTCAGCCGTTGCGTGCGTGGCAGCGCCGCGCGCTCACCCGTTATCTCACCGAGAAGCCCAAGGACTTCCTCGCCGTCGCCACCCCCGGTGCCGGTAAGACCACGTTCGGCCTGCGGGTGGCGGCCGAGCTGCTCGCCGATCGCACCGTCGACCAGGTCACTATCGTGACCCCGACCGAGCACCTCAAGCACCAGTGGGCCGCGGCGGCCGCGGCGGCGGGGATCGCCATCGACTCCCGGTTCACCAACTCGACGGGCTCGACCTCCTCGGACTACCAGGGAGTCGCGGTCACCTACGCACAGGTCGCCATGCATCCGGCCAAGCACCGGGTGCGCACCGAGCGCCGCAAGACGCTGGTGATCCTGGACGAGATCCACCACAGCGGGGACGCCAAGTCCTGGGGGGACGCGACGCGGGAGGCGTTCCTGCCCGCGGTGCGCAGGCTCGGGCTCACCGGAACCCCATTCCGCTCGGACGACTCGGCGATCCCGTTCGTGACCTACGAGCAGGACGCGGAAGGGCACCAGCGGTCCAAGGCCGATCACTCCTACAACTATTCGGACGCCCTGGCCGACGGCGTGGTGCGGCCGGTCGTGTTCCTGGCCTACTCGGGCGAGGCATCCTGGCGCACCTCGGCCGGTGAGGAGTTCAGCGCCCGGCTCGGCGAGCCGTTGACCGTGGAACAGACCGCGCGCGCCTGGCGTACCGCGCTGGACCCGTCCGGGGAGTGGATCCCCTCGGTGCTGCAGGCCGCCGACCGCCGCCTCACCCAGCTGCGCGCCGATGGCATGGCCGATGCGGGCGGGCTGGTGATCGCCTCGGACCACGAGACGGCGAAGGGCTACGCGCGGGTACTCGCGCGCGAGACCGGGCACGAACCGGTCGTCGTGCTCTCCGACGACCCCGGTGCCTCGCGCAAGATCGCCGAGTTCGCCGCCTCCGAACAGCGCTGGCTGATCGCGGTGCGGATGGTCTCCGAGGGCGTGGACGTGCCGCGGCTCGCCGTCGGGGTGTACGCCACCTCCGCCTCGACCCCGCTGTTCTTCGCACAGGCGATCGGGCGGTTCGTGCGCGCCCGCAGGCAGGGGGAGACCGCCTCGATCTTCCTGCCCTCGGTTCCGGTGCTACTGGAGCTCGCCGCGCAGCTGGAGACCGAGCGCGACCACGTGCTGGGCAAGCCGCACCGGGAGAAGGACGGCCTCGAGGACGAACTGCTCGCCGCGGCCAATCAGCAGCAGGACGAGCCCGGCGAGGAAGAGAAGGCGTTCACCTCGCTCGGCGCCTCGGCGGAGCTGGACCAGGTGATCTACGACGGCTCCTCGTTCGGCACGGCCACCCTGGCCGGTTCCGATGAGGAACAGGACTATCTGGGCCTTCCCGGGCTGCTCGAACCGGACCAGGTGCGGGCCCTGCTCCGGCAGCGCCAGGAGGGACAGATCAAGGCGCGCAGCAAGGAGGCGGTGCAGCGCCCCGATCCCGAGCCGGAGCCAGCGCCGCGCGCGACCTCGGTCTCCGAGCGCCTGACCCAGCTGCGCCGGGAGCTGAACACGCTGGTGGCCATGTACCACCACCGGACCAAGCAGCCGCACGGGAAGATCCACGGCGAGCTGCGCCGCTACTGCGGTGGCCCGCCGACCGCGATGGCCTCGGCCGAACAGCTCGAGGAGCGGATCGCGACCCTGCGTTCCTGGTAGGAGCGCTCCGGAACGACACGAAGGGGCGGGAACCCGAGGATTCGGGTTCCCGCCCCTTCGCTACGGTCGTGCCGTCTGCGGCTATTCCTCGCCGCGTTGGATGTCGGCTTCCACCGAACGCAGTTTCGCGTCGTGCTCGTTGGCGTGGTGGCCGCAGAACAGCAGCTCCCCGCCGGACGGCAGGAGCACGCGTACCTTCGCGGCCGCTCCGCACCGGTCGCAACGGTCGGCAGCGGTCAGTTCGGGGCGGGTGAGTGTGCTCGGCATGGTGGATCTCCCTCCGTCCCGGCACTCGGGTGAGTGCCTGGTACCAACAGCGGCGCCCACGCGGCCCTGCGATCTCGGTTCGCCGGTTCCACCGTGTCGCTGCTTCTACTCTTGCAGACGCATCAGAGTCCGCAAGTGTTCCCGCGTACTTGGGATGCCCGTCACTTCCCGATTGCCCAGCTAGCGGCAGGGGTTAACCGGGCAGGTCGCAGTGCAGGTCACGGGCGTGTCGCCGAGGAAATTCCCGGCATCCGGACGGTTCTGGTTCGCTTACTGCGAACGCTTGGAGAGCACCGAATGGCGCCTGCCGTACGCGATATAGATCACCAGGCCGACCGCGAGCCAGATGCCGAAGCGCAGCCAGGTGAGCATGTCCAGGTTCAGCATCAGGTACAGGCACAGCAGCGCGGCCACGATCGGAACCACCGGCGACCACGGCACCCGGAAGGATCGTTTCAGATCCGGCCGCTTGCGCCGCAGTATCGGTACCGCGACCGCGACGATCAGCATCGCGGACAGTCCGCCGATCGAGACCATGTCGGACAGTTCGCTGATCGGGATGAACGCGGCGATGGCCATGATCACCACGGCGGCGATGATCGTCGTCCGGTGCGGGGTGCCCAGCCGCTTGTGCGGCTCACCGAGCGACTTCGGCAGCAGCCCGTCGCGGGCCATGGTGTAGCTGGTCCGCGAGATGGTCAGCAGCTGGACCATCATCACCGAGGTCATGCCCGCGATCGCGCCGATCCCGATCAGCACGCCCGCCCAGCCCAAGCCCACCGAGTCGAACGCCACCGCGAGCGGTGCCGCGTCGTCGAGGGTGCGGTAACTGACCATGCCGGTGACCACGAAGGCCACGCCGACGTAGAGCACCGTGCAGATCGCCAGCGCGCCGATCAGGCCGATGGGCATGTCCCTGGACGGTTTCTTGGTCTCCTCACCGAGGTTGGCCAGCGACTCGAAACCGGTGTAGCCGAAGAACACGATCGCCGCGGCGGTGAGTAGCCCGCCGAAGCCGTACACCGCGGGTTCGATGCCGAGCGCGGCCTGGATGAGTGGCTGGTGCAGTCCGCCGGGGCTGCCTGCGGCCGGAGGGGCCGAGGGCGGCACGAAGGGGCTCAGATTGGCCGCCTTCACGAAGAACGCGCCGACCACGATGATCAGCACACAGACCCCGACCTTGACGATCACGAGCGTGTTGGTGAACCAGGAGGACAGTTTGATGCCGAGCACCGCGATCGTCGCGAGGATCGCCTCGATGAGTACCGCGCCCAGATTGAACGGGGCCTTCTCGCCGAACAGGGAGGTCGGCAGGTCGAAGAGGTTCTGCAGATAGCCGGACCAGCTGCGGGACACCGTCGCGGCGCCGAGACCGAACTCCAGGAGCAGATCCCAGCCGATGATCCAGGCGAGCGGTTCGCCGAGAGTGGCGAAGGCGTAGGTGTACGCCGATCCCGCGGTCGGCACCGCGGAGGCGAGCTCGGCGTAACAGAGCGCGGCGAGCGTGGCGACGATCCCGCCGATCACGAAGGAGAGCGTGATCGCCGGACCGGCGTGCTCCTTGGCCTGGATTCCGGTGAGGGTGAAGATCCCGGTTCCGATGATGACGCCGATACCGACGCCGACGAGGTCGCGCGCGCTCAGTCTGCGTTTGAGCTGACTCTTCTCGCTGCGCGCTTTGACGTCCTCGATGGAAAGGGTACGCATGAGCGGCATTCGGTCACCCTAATGCGCTACCCCGGGCCGCGCGCCATTCATCGGTAGGTTTTTTCGTCATCGTTGTCTGGCATGCTGCGCTGCGTGAATGAGGCACTGCGGAAAGCTGAATTGCACCGTTTATCTGAGGACGGTCCGCGAGGTTCTGCTCTGGAAACTCGACGGTCTGGCCGATACGATCTGCGCCGACCTCTCACCCGGACCGGGACGAACCTGCTCGGCCTGGTCAAGCACGTAGCCACCGTGGAGACCGGGTATCTGGGGGCGGTGTTCGACCGCCCGTGGACCGAGCCGATGCCATGGGCCGAACCGGAGGCCGAGCCCAACGCCGATATGTGGGCCACCGAGCAGGAGTCCACCGAGCAGATCGTCGCGTTCTACCGGAGGGTGTGGGCACATTCGGACGCGACGATCGCGGCACTCGATCTCGACACGCCCGGCCGGGTGCCCTGGTGGCCGCCCGAACGCGGCGAGATCAGCCTGGAGATAGTCCTGGTACACGTCATCGCCGAGACGAACCGGCATGCCGGACATGCCGATATCCTCCGGGAACAGCTCGACGGGGCCGCGGGGCTGCGCGCGGACAACGACAACCTCGCCCCGGGCGACGAGGCGTGGTGGTCCGGGTACCGGGAGCGGCTGGAAATGGTGGCGCGCCGACGCGCCGGACGGACCTGAGTCGGCGCCGCCCCGGAGCGGAGCGGCGCCGTACTCGAGCGTGTCCCGAGCTCAGTCCAGGTAGTCGCGCAGCACCTGGGACCGGGAGGGGTGGCGCAGCTTCGACATCGTCTTGGACTCGATCTGCCTGATGCGCTCGCGGGTCACCCCGTACACCTGGCCGATCTCGTCCAGGGTGCGCGGTTGCCCGTCGGTGAGCCCGAACCGCAGCCGGACCACACCCGCCTCGCGCTCGGAGAGGGTGGCGAGCACGGACTGCAGCTGGTCCTGCAGCAGGGTGAAGGAGACCGCGTCCACGGCCACCACGGCCTCGCTGTCCTCGATGAAGTCACCGAGCTGCGAGTCGCCCTCGTCGCCGATGGTCTGGTCGAGCGAGATCGGCTCGCGGGCGTACTGCTGGATCTCGAGGACCTTCTCCGGGGAGATGTCCATCTCCTTCGCGAGCTCCTCCGGGGTCGGCTCGCGGCCGAGGTCCTGGAGCAGTTCGCGCTGGATCTTGCCGAGCTTGTTGATCACCTCGACCATGTGCACCGGGATACGGATGGTGCGCGCCTGGTCGGCCATGGCGCGGGTGATCGCCTGCCGGATCCACCAGGTCGCGTAGGTGGAGAACTTGTAGCCCTTGGTGTAGTCGAACTTCTCCACCGCGCGGATCAGGCCGAGGTTGCCTTCCTGGATCAGGTCGAGGAAGGCCATGCCGCGCCCGGTGTAGCGCTTGGCGAGCGAGACGACCAGCCGCAGGTTGGCCTCGAGCAGGTGGTTCTTGGCCCGCTCGCCGTCCCGGATCACCCAGCGCAGGTCGCGCCGCATCTGGGTGGGCAGCTTCTCGCCGGCCTCCTCGTGCTGGCGGTGCCGCTCGGCCGCGTAGAGGCCGGCCTCGATGCGCTTGGCGAGCTCGACCTCCTGTTCGGCGTTGAGCAGGGCGACCTTGCCGATCTGCTTGAGGTAGGCCCGCACCGAGTCGGCCGAAGCGGTGAGCTCGGCGTCCTTGCGCGCCTGACGCAGCGCCTCGGACTCTTCCTCGTCCCAGACGAAGTCACCGGATTCGGCGGCGGTCTTGTCGTCGATCTCCTCTTCCTCGACCGGCGTGTCGAGAACGATGTCGACGACTTCGAGGTCCTCGGCGTCCGGGGTCGGCTCGGCCTCCGGATCGCCCTCGCCTTCGGGGCCGTCCTTCTTGGCGCCCGCGTCCTTCTTGGCGGGTGCCTTCTTGGCCGGCTTCTTGGCCGTGGCGCTCTTCGCGGTCGTCTTCTTCGCGGGAGCTTTCTTCGCGCCCGGCGCCGTCGAGACGCCGTTCGCGGCTGGCTGGCTTTCCTCCGACGCTGCGTCGGCTTCCGCTGCCGAGTTCTTCTCAGCGGTGCTGGCGCTCCTGGTCGCGGTTTCTGCGGCTGCCACTTACGCCCTTTCGCAACTGATCTGCACGGTGTAACCGCACACGCCGTTTACCTGACGGCTGTGAGGATCGGGGTGTTCGCGTTCCATTGTAACGACACATCTGGCGGCGCACCGTCGCCAGCTCGCCCATCGGTGGTGTGGACTACCCGCCGAATGGGGGATTGAACATCCGTCTCCCATGCGTATGCAGGGCAGATGTTGTTGCTGTCAGTGTTTGTGACCAAAACTCGCCGCATCCGCCGCGCCGACGATTCCCGCGTCGTTCTTGAAGCTGGCCGGGATGATCTCGGTACGGATGTCTAGCAGGTGCAGCCACTTCTCGGCCTTCTTGCTCACCCCGCCGCCGGCGATGATCAGATCCGGCCAGACGAGATCCTCGAGGACCCGCAGGTACTTGGAGACATGATGCGCCCACTTCTCCCAGGACCAGTCGTGCTCCTCCTTCGCGGAGGCGGCCGCGTGCTTCTCCGCGTCGTGCCCGTCCACCTCGAGGTGCCCGAACTCGGTGTTCGGCACGAGCGCCCCGTTGAGGAACACCGCGCTGCCGATCCCGGTGCCGAAGGTGAGCAGTACTGTCACACCCTCGCGCAGCCGCGTCTCGCCGTGGTTGATCTCCGCGAGCCCCGCGGCGTCGGCGTCGTTGAGTACCGCGACCGACTCGGTGCCCAGCCCGAGCTGCTTGGCGAACAGGGCGCGCGCGTCGAGCCGCATCCAGTCCTTGTCGATGTTGGCCGCGGAGTACGCCACTCCCTGCTTGATGACCGCGGGGAGGGTGACCCCGACCGGGCCCTTCCAGCCGAACTCGCGGACGACCTCGCCCACGACCTCGGCCACCGCTTCCGGCTTGGACGGTTGCGGGGTGGGGATGCGCACCCGTTCGCCGACACGCTCGCCGGAATCGAGGTCGATGACGCAGCCCTTGATGCCCGAGCCGCCGATGTCCACGCCGAACCCGTGATTCTCAGCCATAACCAAGGTGCCCTTTCAACCTTCTCGATTCAGATTCGATCCCAGGGACGATACAGCGCCGGATGTCCGCAACCCGTGCTGGTGTGGTCCGATGAACGTATGGCTGATTCTCGAACCCCCGATGCGGGTGAACTGCGTTCGGTCGCCGTCACGGTCGCCGGTGCCGCGGCCGAGCTGGTCGCGGGCATGCGCTCCGGTCCGCTGCGCTTCGGTGGTGGTGTCGACTCGAAGAGTAACGAAGTCGATGTGGTCACCGAAGCGGACACCGCGGCCGAGCGGCTGGTGCGCGAACGCCTCGCCGCCCTGCGCCCCTGTGAACCGGTGCTCGGTGAGGAGGAGGGCGGGAACCTCGACGAGGCAGAGGCCGTCTGCTGGGTGATCGATCCGATCGACGGCACGGTGAACTACCTCTACGGCTGGCCGATGTACACCGTCTCGCTGGCCGCGCAGTGCGGGGGAGAGGTGCTGGCCGGTGCCGTGGTCGACGTCGCGGGCGGACGGGTGTTCAGCGCGGCGAAGGGGCAGGGGGCCACGCTGAGCCTGCCCGGGGAGGAACCACTCGCGCTCGGGCTGACCGGGCCCGACCGGCTCGCGGTCTCTCTCGTGGCGACCGGTTTCGGCTATGACTCCGCCAAACGAGTGCGCCAGGCGAAGACGCTCACCGAACTCATCGGACGGGTGCGGGACTTCCGGCGCGGCGGCTCGGCGGCCTTCGACCTGTGCGCGGTCGCCGCGGGCTGGGTGGACGCCTTCTACGAGCGCGGGCTCAACCGCTGGGACTGGGCCGCCGGTGCGCTGATCGCCCGCGAGGCGGGTGCGGTGGTGCACCTTCCGGAACACAAGGAGGAGCTGCTGCTCGCCGCGGCCCCGGGAATCGCCGGGGAGTTGCACGGCGCCCTGCTCGACGCGGGGGTCTGAGCAGGCGGGGGTCTGAGCAGAGCGCATCCGGGGCGAGGAGCGTCCGCCTTGCTGATCTCGGGGGCGGGTGTCCCGCAGGGGGCGCCGCCACGCTGACTCCCGCTCACGACGGGCGAGAGGCCCCGGACACACTCTAACCGCAGTTCGAGGTGTCGCGGGCCTTCTTGATCAGCCCCGGATCGACCGTGCCGTCTCCGTTCCCGGCCGCCTTGAGCTGGTCGAGCACCTTGCGGCCGGCCTCGCTCGGGCGCAGGTCGTCGAACTTCTGGCCGATCACGAAGTTCACCCCGGCGTCCTTGCGGTCGTCGCGCACGAGCTGGGCGCAGGGGTCGACCAGGCTGAGCGTGCGGGCGGCGTTCTGGCCCGCGGGGCCGAACCGGATCTGCCCGTGGCAGTCGAGCGAGCTGGACTGGTAGGCAGGGTCGTTCGTGGGCTTCGCGCCCTGGGGGAAGCCGAGCTGCTCGAGGATGGTGCCGACCATATTGGCCTGGCCGCGCTGACTGGAGGCGTTGAGCACCTGGACCGTGACCTGGCCCGGCGGGGTGGGCTGCACCTTGTCCAGCTCGGTGGGGGCCAGCGGGGTGCCGATGCCCTTGGGCACCGTGCAGTCGGCGACCTCGCCCTTGTCGCCGCTGCTTGTCACCGCGGTCACCCAGACGACGATGGCCACGATGCCGAGCAGGACCAGGATGGAGATCGCCGGCAGTGGGCGCCGCCTGCGGTACCCCGGACGGCGTCCACGCGGCTTGCCTTGCCCACCACTGCGGCGGACCGTGCTACTGGCAGCCACCCGGTTGTCCTCCTCGTTGTCCGGTAACGCTGGTCGTGAATCGCTCCTGGCGAGACCATTCTGCTGACCAGCCTAGGAGCTTGCCCCGATTATCGTCGCCCGTGAGCGTGTCGCGGGAGCGTATCCGCGCGCCCCGCCGCAGGCGATCGGCCTGTTCAGATGACGTTCCGGGGGTGGGGTAGGTTGCCGGGGTCAGGGGACCGGGTTTCATGACTGTGCGGCTTACCACGTTTCATGCGCTGAACGGGTGAATGAGGAAGCGTGCACAGGTGTTCATCGGTTATCGTTCGGCGCTCCGCGTCGACGGTCTTGACGGGTGACGAGACAGGCATCACGTTCCTGCGTGCGGGGCGCGGGCACAAAAGCGGGTCGCGAAGCGTTAGCGACACCCGAAACAAACACCGGTGACCACAGGGGTGAGGGAAGAAGCATCATGGCTACCGACTACGACGCACCTCGGCGCAGCGAAGCGGACGACTTGGCCGAGGACTCTCTCGAAGAATTGAAGGCACGGCGCAGCGAGAACCAGTCCGGCGTCGTCGATGTCGACACCGACGCTCCGGATGAGAACTTCGAGCTGCCCGGCGCGGACCTGTCCGGGCTCTCCGGCGAGGAACTGACCGTCAAGGTGGTGCCGAAGCAGGCGGACGAGTTCACCTGCTCGGTCTGTTTCCTCGTGCACCACCGCAGCAGGCTCGCCGAGGAGCGCGGCGGTCAGCTGGTCTGCCGCGACTGCGCCTGAGCGGCCTCGATGGCGGCGATGAGCCGCTGTGGGTGCCGCGTGGAGATCACCCAGTACGGAGTGGGATCGCGCTCATCGGTGATCTCCACTCGCAGCAGCGGCTTGATCCAGCTGCGCTGCCGTACGAAGGCCGAGGGATCGAGCTCGGGGCCGAGCGCCATGCGGCGCCGCTCCGGCTCGACCGGCTCGATCTCGCCGATGTGACCGACGGGCACGTGCGCCCCGCTGATCCGGAGTTCACCGTCCCGCACCAGCAGCCGCATGGAGCTGACCCGCACGAGCAGCACCAGGACCAGCGGGAACAGCACCACATAGGGCAGCCAGCCGCGCACACCCGGGTAACCCATGTGGATCTCGGCGCCGAGCAGCCCGGCCGCGACGAGCGGCAGGATCCAGTGGTACCAGGGCAGGTAGAGCCGTTCGGTGAAACTCGTGGCCGGGCTCGTCTCGGCCGCCCGGTCGCTCGCGGTCTTCTCCACGATCCCAGGGTAGTCTCGCTGGTCGTGACCAGTTCCGTCGAGGTATTGCTGACCCGGCTCGATCCCGGGGTCGAGCCACCGAACTACGCGCACCCCGCCGACGCGGGCGCCGACCTGTCGTGCACCGAGGACGTCACGCTCCCACCGGGGGAGCGGGCGCTCGTGGGCACCGGGATCGCGATCGCCCTTCCGGAGGGGTGCGCCGGATTCGTCCATCCGCGGTCCGGGCTGGCCGCGCGGACGGGCTTGTCCATCGTGAATTCCCCGGGCACGATCGATGCTGGCTATCGCGGCGAGATCAAGGTGTGCCTGATCAATCACGATAAGGAGAATGCGATCGAGATCCGCAGGGGAGACCGGATCGCGCAACTTGTCGTGCAGCGGATCGAGCACGCCGTGTTCCGTGAGGTGGAGAATGTCGCCGAGGTGGCAGCCTCACCCCGCGGGGCAGGGGGATACGGGTCGACCGGAGGGCATGCGGTGCTTGCCGAGAACGGCCGGCGTAACGGTGAAGTGACGGAGGAATGAGTGGGCATCTTCAAGCGCCGGAACAAGGGTGACGAGGACTACGAGGATTACGAGGACCTCGAGCAGTTCGACGACCGCGCGGAGTCCGGCGCGCACCGCGGCGGGGCGGACGAGTACCCCGAACTCGGTCCGTACGACGAGGAGAGCGCCCCGGAGGACGAGGTGCCCCGGCTGGACCTCGGTTCGGTGCGGGTGCCGGTCCCGGAGGGCGCGCAACTGCAGCTCGAGTTCGACGAGGAAGGCCCGCTGCGCGCGGTGCACCTGGTCACCGAGATCGGCCAGTTCACCGTGGGAGCGTTCGCGGCACCCCGTTCCGGGGGGCTGTGGGACGAGATCCACGACGAGCTGGCCTCCCAGCTGCGCAAGGACGGCACCGCGATCGAGCGAGCCCGCGGCGAATGGGGCCAGGAGCTCGTCGGGCACTCCGACGAGGTGATGCTGCGCTTCCTCGGGGTCGACGGGCCGCGCTGGATGCTGCGCGGGGTGGTCGCCTGCCCGCCGCAGTTCGCCGACGACGCGACCATGCTGCTGCGCGACATCGTCCGGTCCACGGTCGTGGTCCGCGGCACCGATCCGTTCCCGGTGCGCAGTCAGTTGCCGCTCCGGCTGCCGGATGAGCTGGCCGCGCACATCGCCGAACAAGCGGAGGGCTGAGCCGTGCCGAACGCCGAACAGTGGTTGATGTTCCTCGGCAGCGTCGTGATCTTCTCGGTGCTTCCCGGGCCGGGCATGCTGTACGTGCTCGCCCGCAGCCTGCGCGGCGGCCGGGGCGAGGGCATCCGTTCGGTGTTCGGCAACACGGTCGGGGCGAGCGTGCACGCGATCGCCGCGGCACTCGGGCTGTCCGCGGTGCTCGCCGCCTCCGCCGAAGCCTTCTTCATCGTGAAGATCGTCGGCGCGGTGTACCTGGTGTTCCTCGGGGTGCGCGCCCTGCTGCACCGCACGGACGGAAGCGAACTCACCGAGGCGCGCCCGAGCAGGCACGGCGCCTTCGTGCAGGGCATCCTCTCCGAGGTGCTCAATCCGAAGACGGCGATCTACTTCCTGGCGATCCTGCCGCACTTCGTGGACACGGGTTCACGGTTCGCCGCGCTGGGCATGCTGGTGCTCGGGCTGGTCGCGGTGGTGCTGGCCACGGTCGCCGACATCGTGGTGGCGCTGGCCGCCGGGGCGATCGGGGAACGGCTCGCCCGCAGGCCGCGGCTGCGCACCGGGCAGCGCTGGACCTCGGGCCTGGTGCTGATCGGGCTCGGCGGGTTCCTCGCGGCCTCGGAAGCCTGAGTCAACCCGGCGCCGCTTCCCCGAATTCCGCTTCCCCGAGCGCTGCCTTGCCGAGCACGCCGAGGTCGGCACCGATCTCGGCGAGTGAGACCGTACGCAGCCGCGCGTCCGGGATGGCGCCCGCCCATTCGCGCGCGATTCCGATCGGGTGCACCGGATCGTCGGTACACCCCACGACGACCGCGGGCGCGGTGATCCCGGCGAGTTCGGCGGCCACGGGAGCGGGCTCGGTGGCCGCGGCGCGCAGCGAGTCCTCCAGCGCGCCCCCGTAGCGCGGCCAGGCGCGGCGCAGCTGTCCGGCCAGCCAGTCCGGAACGCCCTCGGTGGCCAGTTCCAGTGCTCGGTCGAGCCCGAGTCCGCGCACCGAATCGGCGCTGGCCCTGGCGGCCAGTGCCGCGGGCGCTTCCTCCGGTTCGCCGAGCCAGCCGGGCAGCACCGCGAGCAGGCCCGCGCACCGGTCCGGGTTGCGCACCGCCCATTCGGCGCCCAGATGCGCGCCGAGCGAGACCCCGCCGACCACGACGGGCCCCTCCTGCGCGGCCGCGTCGAGGGCGGCCCGACAGGACTCGGCGAGGCCCGGTCCGGGCACCGGGGCGGGGGTTCGCAGATCGGCGCCCACCTCTTGTGCCGCAGGCCCGAAAGCGGCCCGGATGAACACCTCGTCCGAGCCCGTACCCGGCAACAGAACCAATCGGATTGCGCTCACAGGCCCTCCTCGCTGGCGCTCGTCGGCCCCGTGACCGGCGGTGCCGTATCCAATGGTGACCTCGCAAGCTCGGTCACAGGTCCTCCTCGCTGGCGCTCGTCGGCCCCGTGACCGGCGGTGCTGTATCCAATGGTGACCTCGCAAGCTCGGTCACGTATCAATCCTGCCCGGGCGGGATTGATTGGCGAAATGGGGCGGTTACGCTGATGTCACACGGACAGCCACGTGGGCTGTCCTAATCTGCGCAGGAGCGCGTGATGTCGGGGACCAACAGCGGCTATTTCCGCCGCCTTATGCATCGGCTGACCAGCGATGTCGGTGAGCTCGATGCCGACGACCTCTCGCAACAGGTCCAGGAGAGCGGGGCACGGCGTGCCTGTGACTGCGGCAGTGGCGAGGAAGTCACCGTCGTGGGCAGGCTGCGTACCGTCGAGCACTGCCCGAAGGACGCCACCGCGACCCTCGAAGCGGAGTTGTTCGATGGCACGGACGGGGTAACCCTGATCTGGATGGGCCGCCGTCGCATCCCGGGAATCGAACCCGGCCGTACCATCAAGGCACGGGGGCGACTCGCGGACCGGAACGGCCGCAAGGCGCTCTACAACCCCTACTACGAACTCCAGACCCCCGCGGACGCCTGAGAGGTGCCGTTGGGGCACCGACGGTGAAGACGAGGCACATGAGCAAGGAGTCCCCGACCGAAGCGACCGAAGCCGAGACCGGTGAGGCGAACGAGGCCGAAAAGGCCGAGAAGCCCGAACCCACCTTGCTCGAGCAGATGGGCGGTATCTCGGGTGCGGTCTACTCGGCCGTCCCGGTGATCGTGTTCGTCGTGGTCAACGCCGTCTCCTCGCTGATGCCCGCGATCTGGGCGGCGGTCGGCTCCGCGGTGCTGATCCTGGTGCTGCGCCTGGTGCGGCGCGAACCCATCCAGCCGGCCATCTCCAGCGTGTTCGGCGTGGCCATCGCGGCGTTCATCGCCTACCGAACCGGATCCGCCAAGGGCTACTTCGCCTACGGCATCTGGACGAGCGTGGTGCTCGGGGCCGCGTTCCTGATCTCCGCGGTCGTGCGCTGGCCGCTGGCCGGGGTCGCCTGGTCGTTCCTGAACAGCCTGGGCATGGCCTGGCGCTCGGACAAGCTCGCCCGCCGCTACTACGACATCGCCACCCTGGTCTGGGTGCTCGTGTTCGGCGCACGGTTCGTGGTGCAGCAGTACCTGTACCAGGAGAACCTGGTCGGCTGGCTCGCCGCGGCCAGGATCGGCATGGGCCTCCCACTCGCCGCGGTCGCCGCGCTGGTCACCATCTGGGCCGTGCACCGGGCGGACAAACGGATGAAGGAGATCGCCGAGCCGGAACAGCCGGAACCGGCCGAGTCCGCGGCGGAAACCGCGCGGCAGAAACCGCTCACCCCGGGAACCGAGGAGTAGCGCGACCGATTCGCGCCCCAGGCGTCGACCGGACAAGGCGGGCAGTCGGCTCCGTCTTCTCCGGCAGAGGCGCCGCCCTGCGGTCACGGTGATTCGAGCTCCCCGACAGCCGGGTGAAGGCCGTCTACGACCGGATGGGCGGACCAGTCTCCTCCGCACCGCCGTTCCCGTCGCGGTCCGCGTCGTGGTGAACGCGCTCACCTCGCTGCTGCCCGTCGCCGTGTCGTCGTGCTGCTCGTGCGCCGGGCCGAACGCGGCGCTGTCTGAACTCCGGTGGCCCGCCTCGATCCGGTGAAAAACGCCGGGGTGTACGAGAGCCCCGGTGCCGACCCCGAAGGAGTCCGGAAGATCGACTGACCGCGGGCCCGTCGAGAAACCAACTATCCGCGCGCACACGCTGCACGATCGGGTAGCCCGCCACGAAGCCGTTCTGGCGGGGAAACCGCAGGGACACCCTGCCGATCGGCCGCCGTCGCCGTGACGACTCGCCGGACGCGGCGCTGCTCAGGCTCCGGTGGCCGCGCGGACGGCCGCCTCGACCCCAGGGGCGGCGACGAAGAGCAGCTCGTCACCCGGTTCGAGGGAGTCCTCGGCGACCGGCACGATGACCCGTTCGCCGCGCAGGATGGCCACGAGCGCGGCGTCCCTGGGCAGTTCGAGGGTGCTGACGGGTTTCCCGGCGAGCGGGGTCTGTTCGGGCAGGGTGACCTCGGTCAGGTTGGCCTTGCCCTGGCGCAGGGAGAGCAGCTGCACCATCCCGCCGACGCTGACCGCCTCCTCGACCATGGCGGCGAGCATGCGCGGGGTGGACACGGCCACATCGATTCCCCATGCCTCGGTGAACAGCCATTCGTTGCGCGGATCGTTGACCCGGGCGACGACCCGGCGCACCGCGAACTCGGTCTTGGCCAGCAGCGAGTAGACGAGGTTGACCTTGTCGTCCCCGGTCGCGGCGATCACCACATCACAGGACTGCAGGTCGGCCTCTTCGAGGGAGGAGAACTCGCAGGCGTCGGCGAGCACCCATTCGGCCTGTTCGACGACCTCGGGCGCGAAATGGGCGGCGTCCCGCTCGATGAGCATGACCTCGTGCCCGGATTCGGTGAGTTCGGCGGCGATGGACCGTCCTACGGCGCCCGCCCCCGCGATCGCGATCCGCATCAGTTCGTCTCCTCGGGTGGGTTCGCCGCGACGGCACCGACCTCGTTGACCGTTCCGGACAGTGCGGCGACGTAGACGAGGTCACCGGACTGCAGCACGGTCTTCGCCTCCGGCAGCACCCCGGTGCCGAATCGCATCAGGAAGGCCACCCGCGCTCCGGTGGCCTGTTCGAGCGCCCGGACCGGCTGACCGGTCCACTCCTCGTGCACGGGCAGCTGGAGCACGGCGACCGAACCGGTCGGATCCCGCCACGCGGAGGCGAGGCCGTCCGGGAGCAGGGTGCGCAGCAGCCGGTCGGTGGACCACGGCACGGTGGCGACCGTGGCGATGCCCAGCCGCTCGTACACGGCGGCGCGGCGGTGGTCGTAGATGCGCGCGACGACGTATTCCACGCCGAAGGTCTCCCGTGCCACGCGCGCGGAGATGATGTTCGAGTTGTCCCCGCTGGACACCGCGGCGAAGGCCTCGGCCCGCTCGATTCCGGCGGAGACGAGCACGTTCCGGTCGAAGCCCTTGCCGATCACCTGCTCGCCCGACCATTCGTGCGGGAGCCTGCGAAAAGCCTGCTTGTCCTTGTCGATGATGGCGACCGTGTGGCCGAGCCGTTCGCAGGCCGCGGCCAGCGACGAACCCACCCGTCCGCAACCCATGATCACCACGTGCACGCCGGATCCTCCTGTTTAACCCTGTCTTCGCGCACCGTACCCCGGCGCCCCGCGCGGGGACGATAAGGGACAGCCTGGTGGTGCCCCGTCAACTGGGGCGCATACCCTTGTCGACCGTGTCGAAACTCGCCACCGCGGCAAAGCGACTTGTCGTCGGCCGACCCTTCCGCAGCGACCGGCTCTCGCACACGCTGTTGCCCAAGCGCATCGCCCTTCCGGTGTTCGCTTCGGACGCGCTGTCCTCCGTGGCCTACGCGCCGGAGGAAATCTTCATCACCCTCTCGGTGGCCGGGGTCGCCGCGTTCACGCTCGGCCCGTGGCTCGGGATCATCGTGGCGATCGTGCTGCTCACGGTGGTGGCCAGCTACCGGCAGAACGTGCACGCCTATCCCTCGGGCGGCGGTGACTACGAGGTGGCCACCACGAATCTCGGCAAGCAGGCCGGGCTGGTCGTGGCGAGCGCGCTGCTGGTGGACTACGTGCTCACCGTGGCCGTGTCCATTTCCTCGGCCGCGGCGAATATCGGTGCCGTCGTTCCTTTTGTCGGGCAGCACAAGGTGCTGTTCGCGGTCGGGGCGATCGTCGTGCTCACCGCGATCAATCTGCGCGGGCTGCGCGAATCGGGCACGGCCTTCGCGATCCCCACCTATCTGTTCATTTTCGGGATCGCCGCCACGATCGTGATCGGGCTGTTCAAATCCCTCGTGCTGGGAATCCCGGTGCGCGCGGTGAGCGCGGGACTCGAGCTCAAGGCCGAGGACCAGCACATGATGGGGCTGGCCTTCGTGTTCCTCGTGCTGCGTTCGTTCACCCAGGGCTGTGCCGCGCTGACCGGGGTGGAGGCGATCAGTAACGGGGTGCCCGCCTTCCGCAAGCCGAAATCGCGCAACGCGGCGAGCACGCTGCTGATGCTCGGGCTCATCGCGGTCGCCATGTTCCTCGGCATCATCTACCTGGCCATGCAGAGCGGGGCCAAACTCGCCGAGAACCCGGCGACCCAGTTCGTGAACGCACCGCCCGGATACCAGCAGCAGACCCTGGTCGCGCAGATCTCCCAGGCGGTGTTCTCTGCCTTCCCGCCCGGCTATTGGTTTGTGACTATCGTCACCGCATTGGTCCTGGTGCTCGCCGCGAACACGGCGTTCAACGGGTTCCCGGTCCTCGGCTCGATCCTCGCCCAGGACCGTTATCTGCCGCGACAGCTGCACACCAGGGGAGACCGGCTCTCCTTCTCGAACGGCATCCTCGGGCTCGCGGCCTTCGCGGCGATCCTCGTCATCGCGTTCGGCGCGGAATCCACCCGGCTGATCCCGCTCTACACGGTCGGCGTGTTCGTCTCGTTCACCCTGTCCCAGACCGGGATGGTGCGGCACTGGAACCGCTTGCTCGACGAGGAGACCGATCCGGCGGTGCGCCGCAGGATGCGCCGCTCACAGGCGATCAACGGTTTCGGTCTGTTCATGACCGGCGCGGTGCTCGTGGTCGTGATCGTCACGAAGTTCACCGCGGGCGCGTGGATCGCGATCGCCGCCATGGTGGTGATCTTCATGCTGATGACCGCGATCCGCAGGCACTACGACCGGGTCACCGAGGAGTTGCTGAGCACCGAACAGGCCACGGTGCTTCCCCCGCGCAACCACGCCATCGTGCTGGTGTCCACCGCGCACCGGCCCACGATGCGCGCGGTCGCCTACGCGAAAGCGACCCGGCCGGACGACCTGGAGGCGGTGACGGTCAACGTGGACGAGGCGGGGACCAAGGACCTGCTGCGCCGCTGGGAGGAACTCGAGCTCGGGGTGCCGCTCAAGGTCGTCGAATCGCCCTACCGGGAGATCACCCGGCCGGTCCTGGAGTACGTGCGCCGGGTGCGCAGCGACAACCCGCGTGACGTGGTCACCGTGTTCATCCCGGAGTACGTGGTCGGGCGCTGGTGGGAACAGTTGCTGCACAACCAGTCCGCGCTGCGGCTCAAGGGACGGCTGCTGTTCCAGCCCGGGGTCATGGTGACCTCGGTTCCCTGGCAGCTCGCCTCCTCCAAACGGGCCTGGGAGCGGGCCAAACAGCGCACCAGGAGCGTGCACGCGCCCGGGGATGTGCGGCGCGGTATCAACACCCCGCAGGCGAAGAAGTGAACCGCTACGCGCGCGGTGACCGGATCGAGGCCACGATCGAATCGGTCGCGCACGGCGGGCATTTCGTGGCGCGGGTCGACGGGCGGGTGTGCTTCGTCCGGCACGCGCTTCCCGGGGAGCGGGTGCTCGCCGAGGTGACCGAGGACCGGGGCAAGTCCTTCTTCCGGGCCGATGCGGTCGCCGTGCTTGAGGCGGCACCGGAGCGGGTGCCCCCGCCGTGCCCGCTGGCCGGCAGCTGCGGTGGCTGCGATTTCCAGCACGTTTCCCTTGCCCGGCAACGGGAACTGAAGGCCGAGGTGGTCGCCGAGCAGCTGGCCCGGCTCGGTGGGGTACGGCGCCCGGTCGAGGTGGAGGAGTTGCCGGGCGGCCCGCGCTGGCGTACCCGGGTGCGCTATGCCGTGGACACCGAGGGCAGGCCGGGGTTCCGCGCGCACCGCTCGCACACCGTGATCCCGGTCGAGGACTGCCCGATCACCAGGTCCGAATGTGTGGAACCCGTCGTGGGGCAACGGTTCTCTCCTCGCGGTGAGGTTGCGGTAGCGGTCGATTCGCGCCCGGCGGTGACCGTGACCGAGATCCAGCCCGCCCGGTCCGGACGGCGGGGGCGCAGCAGGCGGATCAGCGGCGACGGGATCGCCGAACAGCACGTCGGCGAGCAGGTTTTCCTGCTCGCCGCAACGGATTTCTGGCAGGTGCACCCGGCGGCGGCCGCGAGGTTCAGTGCCGCGGTCACCGAGTTCGCCGCGGTGGGTCCCGCCGATCGCGTGTGGGATCTCTACGGCGGGGCCGGCCTGTTCGCCGCGTCCCTGTCCGCGGCGGGGGCCGAGGTGATCGTGGTCGAGTCCGCGGGTTCCGCGGTGGACCACGGGCGCGCCTGCCTGCCCACGGTGACCTTTCACCACGGCGAGGTGGAACGGACCATCGACCGGCTGCCCGCACCCGATGTCGTCGTGCTCGACCCGCCACGCAGCGGGGCGGGGGAGCGGGTGCTGCGCGGGATCGCGGCCGCGCATCCGGACCGGATCGTCTACGTGGCCTGTGATCCCGCTGCCCTGGGCAGGGACACCGCGCTGCTCGCCGGGCACGGCTATGAACTCGCCGAGCTGCGCGCCTTCGACGCCTTCCCGATGACCCACCACGTGGAGTGCGTCGCGCTGTTCTCCCGCTGAGCGCGGCTTCGGGCCGCGAAATTCGGTCGTGCCATGCGAACGGCGTGGATAGGGTGCCGCGCGGGGACGATCGGTTTCAGCCAGGAGAGGAGCGGACCCTCGCCACGTACACGGGAAGCACTGTCCGCGGGGCCGCTTCGCTGGCTGGCGCTCGCGGTGCTGCTGCTGGGCACCGCACTGATCTCGATCGAGGTCACGGTGCTCAGCCTGGCCATGCCGATGATCACCGAACAGCTCCGGCCGAGCGCGACCGAGGCGCTGTGGATCGGGGACGCGTACTCGTTCACGCTCGCCGCGACACTGGTCGCGATGGGTCTGCTCGGGGACCGGATCGGGCGCAAGCGGCTGCTGCTGATCGGGGCGAGCTGTTTCGGCCTGCTGTCGATTCCTTCCGCGTTCGCAACCGATCCGCTGGTGCTGATCCTCGCGCGCGCCTTGATCGGGATCGCCGCGGCGACCCTGATGCCGTCCACGCTTTCGCTGATCCGCAACATCTTCATCACCGAGCGGGAGCGGACCTTCGCGATCGGGCTGTGGTCGATGATGCTCTCGGTCGGCGGGGCGGTTGGCCCGTTGCTCGGCGGAGTGCTGCTCGATCACTTCTGGTGGGGTTCGGTGTTCCTGATCAAGGTGCCGTTCGTGATCCTGCTCGTGGTGGTCGGGTTCTTCGTGCTCCCCGAATCGCGTGATCCGCATCCGGCGCCGTGGAACATGACCGGCGTGGTGCTGTCCATGATCGGAATGTTCGGCGTGGTGTACGGGGTCAAGGAGCTCGCCGCCTATGGCCTCGGTCAGCCGCTCGCGTGGCTCGCCGCGGCGATCGGGCTCGCCGCGCTGTGGGTGTTCGTGCGCGGCCAGCGGCGTTCGGCCCATCCACTGATCGATTTCGGGTTGTTCGCGAACGCGCGGTTCTCCGGTGCCGTGGTGGCGAATCTGCTCGCGGCGGTCGCCGATATCGGGGTGTTGTTCTACCTCACGCAGTACTTCGAACTGGTGCTCGGCCTCAGCCCGCTGCAGGCCGGGCTGCGGCTGCTGCCCGCCGCGGTCGCCGCGATCCCGGCCGCACTGCTGGCCGGGCGGCTCGCCCGGGCCAGTGCTCCGCGCACGGTGGTCGCACTCGGCCTCGGCGCCAGCGGGGCGGGCATGCTCGCACTGATGACCGTGGGCGCCGCGACGCCGTACCTGCTGCTGGCCGTGTTCCTCGCGGTGTTCGGGCTCGGGCTCGGCTTCGCCATGACGGTGACCACCGACGAGATCGTGATCAGCGTGCCGAAGGAGAAAGCGGGCGCGGCGGGCGCGATCTCCGAGTCCGCCTTCGAACTCGGCGGGGCGTTCGGGATCGCGCTGCTGGGCACCGTGGTCACCGCGGTGTACCGGGCCCGGGTCCCGGTACCGCGCGGCGCGGACGCCGAGACCGTGCGGGATTCGCTCGGCGGCGCGGTCGCCGAGGCGGGACGGCTCCCGGGCACCGGGCTGCTCAGCGGTGCCCGGGAAGCCTTCGTACAGGGCCAGTCGGTCGCCTTCACCCTCGGCGGTGCGCTGCTCATGCTGTGCGCCTTCGCCTCCTGGTTTCTGCTGCGCGCCCGGGCGTCGGAAACCTAGCCGCTGCTGACGTGGGTGCCGTCCCGCACGGTGCCCACGTACTCCTCGACCAGGTCCTCGAGCGCGACCACACCGAGCACCGCCCCGTCCCCGCCGACCGCGGCACCGAGATGCGACTGGGCCCGGCGCAGTGCGGAGATCGCGTCGTCCACCCGGGCATCCGAGGGCAGCTCGGGAAGCCCGCGCACCCGCCCGCGCGGCACCGGGGTCTCCCGCGGTTCGCCGGCCCTGTCGAGCACATCCTTGATGTGCAGGTATCCGGTCAGCCGCCCGCGCGCATCGCGGACCGGGTAGCGGGAGAACCCGGTCGCCGCGACCGCGTCCGCCACATCGCCGATGGTCGGCTCACTGGGCAAGGTGGTGGTGTTCGCCAGCGGGACGAGCACATCGGCAACGGTGCGGCTGGTCGCCCCGCGCAGGGTCTTGGCCAGCCTGCGGTGCTCGGACTGGTCCAGCAGCCCTTCACGGCGCGATTCCCCGATCAGCGAGGCGAGCTCGACGGGTGTGTACGCGGCATCGAGCTCGTCCTTCGGGGTGACCTTGAGCAGTTTGAGCACCGCCGTGGAGATCGCGGTGAACAGATCGAGCAGCGGTTTGGTGAGCCGGCAGAACCCGTAGTGCACGGGGACGAGCCACATCGCCGCGCGCTCGGGCCCGGCGATCGCCAGGTTCTTGGGCACCATCTCACCGAGCAGCGTGTGCAGGATCGTCACCACCACGAGCCCGAGCGCGAACCCGAGAGCGTGACGCAGCGCGGCCGGTGCGCCCAGCGCGTCCATCGGCGCCTCGAGCAGAGTGGCGAAGGCGGGTTCGGACAGCGCACCGAGCAGCAGGGTGCACACCGTGACCCCGAGCTGTGCCCCGGCGATCAGCAGCGGCAGCTTCTCCCCGGCGCGCAGCGCGGTCCGGGCGCGCGCGTTCGAGGCGGCCAGCGCCTCGAGGCGGTCCCGGCGGGCGGTGAGCACCGCGAACTCGGCACCGACGAAGAACGCGTTGCCGAGCAGCAGCAGGATGGTGATGCCGATGGCGAGCCACGGATTCATCAGCGTTCCCTCGCCACCCGTAGCTCGGCGACCCGCAACCGGTCCATCCGCATCACCGTGATCCGCCAGCCGTCGATGCGCACCTCCTCGCCGACCGAGGGGATCCGGCCGAACCGGTCCACGACCATTCCGGCCAGGGTCTCGTACTCGCCCTCGGGCATCCGGAAACCGGTGGCCTCGGCGACCTCGTCGTCCCGCAGCAGCCCGGAGACCATCCAGGACTCGCGCCCGAGCGGACGGACCGGGTTCACCTCGCCCCGGTCGTGCTCATCGCGCACATCGCCGACGATCTCCTCGACCAGGTCCTCCAGCGTGACGATGCCCGCCGAACCGCCCCATTCGTCCACGACGAGGGCCAGCTGCAGCCCGGAATCGCGCAGCCGGTCCAGCAGCGCGTCCCCCTCCAGCGAGCTCGGCACCGTGGGCACCGGGCGCACCAGCGCGGAGAGCGGGGTGCTCGCGCGCTGCCGGGAGGGCACCGAGAAGGCCTGCTTCACGTGCACCGCGCCGCGCACATCGTCCATGTCCACCTCGTGCACCGGGAACCGGGAGAACCCGGTGCGCCGAGCGGCCGCGATGAGATCGTCCACGGTCGCGTCGAGCTTGAGCGACTCCACCCGCATGCGCGGGGTCATCAGCTCGTCCGCGGTGCGCTCGCCGAACCGCAGGGACCGGTCCAGCAGCGCCGCGGTGCCCTGGTCGAGGGTGCCCTGCGCGGCCGAGGAACGCACCACCGAACCCAGCTCGGCCGGGTTGCGCGCGGAACGCAGCTCCTCGGCCGGTTCCACCCCGAGCCGGCGCACGATCCAGTTCGCGGCGCCGTTGAGCCCGCGGATGAACCAGCGCAGGATCCAGGAGAACCACCACTGCATCCCGGCGACCGCGCGCGCGACGGGAAGGGCGCGCGCGATGGCGAGGTTCTTCGGCACCAGCTCGCCGAAGATCACCGAGAGCGCCGTGGCGAGCAGCACCGAGAGCACCGCGGCGATCGGCGTGGCCACCCCGAGCGGGATGGCCATCGCGGTGAACAGCGGCCGCAGCAGCCCGGCGACGGCCGGTTCCGCCATGGTCCCGGTGATCAGCCCGGTCAGCGTGATACCGAGCTGGGCGCCGGAGAGCTGGAAAGAAAGCGTGTGCTGAGCCTGGCGTACCCGTTTGGCGCGCCGGTCGCCGACGGCCCTCTCGTGCGCGTCGACCTGGACACCCTCGAGCGTGGTCAAGGAGTATTCCGCGGAGACGAACACCGCGGCGATCGCGGTCACCGCGAGCACGCCGATCAGCTGCAGCGAACTGGCGAGAATGTCGTTCACGGTCGCACCTCGCCGGCGCTCGGCTCGATCGTTCGCGAATGCTGCTGCGGCTTTGGTTCGCTCGCAAGCTCGCTCACGGCACTACCCATCCGTGAGCGTTGGTATGGCAGCCTGACGACTCGTCGTCACGCAAGTACGAGGCACCCCTTCGCGGAATCAATGAGAATCGGTGCGCTCATTATAGGCGAAATCGTGTGGTCAGCGTCGCCAGTGCGGATCACGCCCACTCAGCGCGATCAGCCGGGAGACCGCGGTCGCGTTGGCGTCCACCGGGACCTCCTCGGCGAAGATCGGCCCGCGCCAGGCGCTGATCTTGGGCCGGGTGTACCGGTCGATCAGGCGCGCGAGTTCGGCGGGGATCGCGGGATCGACCCCGATCGCGACGCCGATGTCCCAGGCGTGCACCGCGAGGTCGAAGGTCATCTGCTCCAGGTACAGCTGGGCAGGGCTGGCGCCGAAGGACAGGTGCACCTCGCGTTCGGTGGCACCGGGTTCGAGCCAGGCGGCGCGGGCGGCCGCGGCCGCGGACTCCCAGCGGGCGACCGGACGGTTACCGAGCACATCCCCGGAATACCGATCACCGACCTGATCCATTGTTTCACCGTGCAACAGGTGCGGTACCCACAGTTGTTCCTCGGTCAGGTGATTGAGCACATCCCGGACGGACCATTCCGAGCACGGAGTCGGGGAATCCCATTCGCCGATACGGTGCGTGACCCGGTCGAATGTCTCGAGAGCCGTGCCGTGCGCGTCGAGCAGTTCCATGCGTAGAGGGTAGACCTCGGGACCAAATCGATTACCCAGGATGACCGCCGATTTCCGGCTGCGGTTAGGGTCCCTCTGCGCGACCGTCACCCGGTCGTGTTTTCGGAACCTTTTCCCACGAGGAATCACATCGCAAGGGAGCGAGCCGCGTGACAACTACGGCGCCTACCGAGGAGGAAAAGCCTCGGCAGTACGGCTTTTTCGGCCACCCATTCGCGCTGTCGACCTTGTTCGCCACCGAATTCTGGGAACGCTTCTCGTACTACGGGATGAAAGCGCTCCTGATCTACTACATGTACTACCAGGTCACCGAGGGCGGCCTCGGGATCGACCAGGGCCTGGCCACCGCGCTGATGTCGGTCTACGGCGCACTGGTGTACATGGCCGGAATTCCCGGTGGCTGGATCGCCGACCGGTTGCTCGGTGCGCAGCGTTCGGTCGCGCTCGGTGCGGTGCTGATCATGTGCGGTCACATCGTGTTGTCCCTGCCGGGTGGCGGGCTCGGTGGCCTCTACGGTTCGATGGTGCTGATCGTGCTCGGCACCGGGCTGCTGAAGACGAACACCTCGAAAATCGTCGGCGATCTCTACGACGAGAAGGATGTCCGCCGCGACGCGGGTTTCTCGATCTTCTACATGAGTGTCAACGCGGGTGGTTTCATCGCGCCGCTGGTGCTCGGCCCGCTGCGCGATCTCGGCGGATTCCATCTCGGCTTCCTCGCCGCCGCGATCGGAATGGCGATCGGCCTCGTCTGGTACATCGGCACCCGGAAGGTGCTCAAGAGCGCAGGCCAGCAGCCGCCGAACCCGATCGGGGCGGGCGAACGCAAGCGCGCGTTCTCGGTTCTGGGGCTGGTGATCCTCGTGGTCGCCGTCTACCTGCTCGTGCTCGCCGTGACCGGGGCGCTCACCGCCGATGTGGTGATCTATTCGATTTCCGGCCTCGCGTTCATCGCACCGGTCTCGTACTTCACGATCATGTTGCGCAGCAAGAAGTCCACGCCGGTGGAGAAATCGCGACTGGTCGCGTTCATCCCGCTGTTCATCGTGTCGATGTTCTTCTGGATGATCCAGGAGCAGGGCGCGAATATCGGTGCGGTTTTCGCCGATAAGCGAACCGATCTGCATATCTTCGGCTGGTCGATCAATCCGGAATTCTTCCAGTCGATCAACCCGCTCGCGATCGTGATCCTCGCCCCGGTGTTCGCTTATGTGTGGACCAGGCTCGGCACCCGGCAGATCTCGACGCCGGTCAAATTCGGTATCGGCGGGATCATCGGCGGTATCTCGTTTCTGATTCTGGTTTTTCCCGGCTGGATCAGCGGAACCGACGCCAAGGTGAGCCCGTGGTGGCTGTTCTCCAGTTTCGTCGTCGTGGTTCTCGGTGAATTGCTGATCTCCCCGGTCGGGCTTTCCGCGACCACCAAGCTCGCACCCGCGGCCTTCACCTCGCAGATGATGGGCCTGTGGTTCCTGAACAACGCGGCGGGGCAGGGAATCAACGCGCTGATCACCCCGCTCTACAGCGCGGACACCGAGACCGGCTATTTCCTGATCGTCGGCGCGGTGCCGATCGTGGCCTCGCTCGTGCTGCTGGCCATGGCACCGTGGATCAAGAAGAAAATGATGGGAGTCCCGTGAGCGAGCAGAGTCCCGTGAGCGAGTTGAGTCATGTCGACCCCGCGGATGTCGCCCCGGGGAACGGTTACACCCACGTGGTCACCGGGACCGGGCGGTTCGCCGCGATCTCCGGTCAGATCGCGCTCGACGAGACCGGCGCCATCGTCGGCGAGGGTGACCCGGAAGGTCAGGCGCGGCAGGTGTTCGAGAATCTGCGCCGCTGTCTCACGGCGGTCGGTGCGGGTTTCGAGCATGTCGCCAAGCTGACCTTCTACGTCACCGATCTCGGGGTGCTGCCCGCGGTTCGCGTGGTCCGCGACGAGTACGTGGACCCGGCGAAGCCGCCGGCCTCCACCGCGGTCCAGGTCACCGCGCTCGTCCGGCCGGAGCTGCTGATGGAGATCGAGGCGCTGGCTCTGCTGCCGGAGTAGGATCCGTTGCATGCCAACAGATTCGGGCCTCGTGCGGCTCCATCCGGAGGACGCGGGCGAGGTACTCACCCTGCAACGGGCGGCATACGTGGACCAGGCCCGCGCGCACGCGGACTGGGCACTGCCGCCGCTCGTGCAGGGCCTGGCGGAGATCGCCGCGGAGCTGGCCGACCCCGCCGTGCTCGCCCTCGGAACACGCGAGGGAGCGCGGCTGGTCGCGGCCGTGCGGGTGCGGTGCCTGAACGGGGTCGCCGAGCTCGGCCGCCTCATCGTGGCCCCGGACCGGCAGGGCGCCGGGCTCGGCAGCGGTCTGCTGCGTGCCGCGGAACGCGAGGTTTCCGCTCGCTGCACGGTGATCCGCCTGTTCACCGGTGAATTCAGCACGGGCAATCTGCGGCTCTACGAGCGGCACGGCTACGTGGAACAACGGCGCAGCCAGGCGGGGCACTATCAGTTGGTGCACCTGGCGAAAACGCTGTCCGGAACCGGATTCAGCGGGCCCGCACCCGGCCGGCGAGCACCGCGTCCAGGTCGAAGTTGATCGGTTCCTCGAGCTGCTCGTAGGTGCACGAATCGGGTTCCCGGTCCGGGCGCCAGCGCAGGAACTGGGCGTTGTGCCGGAACCTGCTCGGCGCCCCGCCCTCGGTGTGCTCGTAGGAGACCTCGAGGACCCGTTCGCGGCGCAGCGGCACCCAGGGCTGCTCCTCGGAACGCCAGCGGTTGATCCCACCGGGGATCCGGCGACCGTCCTCGGCGCCGGGACCGAGCCATGGATGGTCCGCCTCGCCGCCGGCGGTGAGCGGGGCGAGCTCCTCGGCGAGCGCGCGCCGCCGCGCGAGCGGGAAGGAGCCGACCACCCCGACGTGGTGCAGCACGCCGCGCGAATCGTGCAGGCCGAGCAGCAGCGAACCCACCAGTTCGCCCGGTTCGCCGTCCACGTGCCAGCGCAGTCCGGCGAGCACGCAGTCCGCGGTCCGCGAGTGCTTGATCTTGACCATGCTGCGCTTGCCCGGCTGATACGGGGAATCGAGGCGTTTGCCCATCACCCCGTCCAACCCGGCGCCCTCGAACAACTCGAACCAGGTGCCCGCGGTCGACGCGGATTCGGTGGCGGGGGTGAGGTGCACCCGGTCGGTGGTGACCTCCAGCGCGCTCAGTGCCTCGCGGCGCTGGCGCACCGGTTCACCGCGCGCGTCCGCCGCGCCGAGCGCGAGCAGGTCGAAGGCCACGAACTGGGCGGGCTTGGTCTCGGCGAGCAGTTCGATGCGGCTCTTGGCCGGATGCACCCGTTCGGAGAGCGAGTCGAAGTCCAGCCTGCCGTTCAGCGCGACGATGAGCTCCCCGTCGAGCACGATCCGTTCGGGGAGCGCCTCGGCGAAGGCGGTGAGCATCTCCGGGAAGTAGCGCTGCAGCGGTTTGCCCGAGCGCGACTGCATGAAGATCTCTTCGCCCTCGCGGAACACCAGGCAGCGGTAGCCGTCCCATTTCGGCTCGAACAGCCAGCCGGGCTCGTCCGGGATCCGCTTGACCGGGCTGGCGAGCATGGGCTTGATCGGTGGGGTGAGCACGGGAGCAGCGTAAACCGGACGCGCGTCGCTGTGGTGGAAATCGCAGCTCTACGGTGGAGAGATGTCCACAGCCCGGCTCAGCGAGCGGAGTCCGTCCATCGCCCCCGAGGCCCTCATCGCCTCGATGGTGCCCCCGCCGCGGTTCGACAAGGTCCGGTTCGACACCTACATCCCGAACCCGGAGGAACCGAGCCAGGCCGAGGCGGTCACCGCCTGCGCGGCTTTCGCGCGTGGCCTCGGTGCGCCACGGGAATCCAAGCTGCGCAAGGTCTTCGGCCGGGCGAGCAAGGCTGAGGGGCGCGGGCTCTACCTGGATGGCGGTTTCGGGGTCGGCAAGACGCACCTGCTCGCCTCGATCTGGCACGCCGCCGAGGGGGAGAAGGCCTACGGCACCTTCGTGGAGCTGACCAACCTGGTCGGGGCGCTCGGGTTCCGGACCGCGGTGGAGAAGCTGTCCGGGCGCCGGTTGCTGGCGATCGACGAGTTCGAGCTGGACGATCCCGGCGACACCATGCTGGTGACGAAGCTGATCTCGGAACTGGCCGATGCGGGGGTCTCGGTCGCGGCCACCTCGAACACCCTGCCGGGCAAGCTCGGTGAGGGCCGGTTCGCCGCGGAGGACTTCCTGCGCGAGATCCACGCCATGGCCAGCCGGTTCGACGTGGTGCGGGTGGACGGGCCGGACTATCGGCACCGCGGGCTCCCCGAAGCCCCCGCCCCCAGGGACGACCAGCGGCTGCGCGCCCGCGCGGAGGCCACCGCGGGCGCGACCCTGGACGGTTTCGACGAGCTGTGCGAATACCTGGCCACCCTGCACCCGTCCAAGTACGGCGTGCTGCTGGACGGGATCGAGTTGGTGTGTCTTTCCCAGACGCACGCGATCGAGCGCCAGGACGTGGCGCTGCGGTTCGTGGCGCTCGCCGATCGGCTCTACGACCGGGCGATCCCGGTCGCGGTCTCCGGAAAACCGATCCCGGAGCTGTTCACCGAGGAGATGCTTGCCGGCGGGTACCGGAAGAAGTATCTTCGCGCGATTTCCCGGCTGATTGCCCTGTCCAGGGACGCGGGCGCAGACGCAGGCTGAGCGCGTACAGCCCGAGGCCGACCGCGCAGCCGAGCGCCGCACCGCCGATCGTGTCGGTGAGGTAGTGGTACCGCCCGGCGATCAGCCCGAACGCGCCGATCAGGGCGAGCGGGACCGCGGCGTAGCCGAACCTGCGGTGCGCGAGCACGAACACGGTCAGGGTGGCCACCAGCAGCGTGGTGTGCCCGCTCGGGTAGCACAGGTTGCCCGCGTAGTGCCGGTCGAACACCGGCTTGAGCAGCACGCTCGAGCACAGCACCGCGAGCGGGGGAGCGCACACCGCGAGCGCCGCGATCCGGAACCGCCCGCGGTAGAGGTGATACCCGGCGAGCAGCAGCGCCGTCCCGTACACCAGCGCGGGCATGCTGAAGGTCAGCAGCACCGAACGCCACACCGGATCCGCTCCTGCGGGACCGGCAATGGTGTCGAAGAACCAGGCGTCCGGCGCGGCCGGGGTGTGCTGCCCGGCGAGGAACGCCCCGAGCAGGCCGGTGACCGCGAGCAGGCCGAGAACGGTGATCGACAGGCTCGTGGTCCGGCGCATGCCCTCGAGATTACGTGCCGACCACCTCGGCGACCGCGTCGATGCCCCGGTCCAGGTCGGCTTCCTCGATCACCAGCGGGGGAGCGATGCGCAGCGTGTTGCCGTGGGTTTCCTTGCACAGCACGCCCCGCTGCGCGAGCGCCTGCGAGGCCTCGCGTCCGGTCGGCCCGCCGGGGGCGAGGTCCACCCCGGCCCAGAGCCCGCGCCCGCGCACCTCGGCGACCCCGGAACCGACCAGTTCACCGAGCCGCGCGTGCAGATGCGCGCCGAGCCTGGTGGAGCGTTCCTGGAACTCGCCGGTGCGCAGCAGCCCGACGACCGCGCGGCCGACCGCGCAGGCGAGCGGGTTCCCGCCGAAGGTGGAGCCATGCTCGCCCGGCTTGAGCAGGCCGAGCACATCCGCGCTTCCGACCACCGCGGAGACCGGGAGGATCCCGCCGCCGAGCGCCTTGCCCAGCGTGTACAGGTCCGCGCGGACCCCTTCGTGGTCCAGGGCGAGCAGGGTTCCGGTGCGGGCCAGCCCGGACTGGATCTCGTCGGCGATCAGCAGCGCACCGGACCGGTCGCACAGCTCGCGGACCCGAGTCAGATACCCGGCGGGCGGCACGACGACCCCGGCCTCGCCCTGGATCGGCTCGATGAGCACGGCAGCGGTGCGCTCGGTGAACTGCGCGGCGAGCTCGTCGATGTCCCCGTATTTCGCGACCCGGAATCCCGGGGTGAACGGGCCGAAATCGGCGCGCGCGGTGTCGTCGGTGGAGAAGGAGATGATCGTGGTCGTGCGGCCGTGGAAGTTCTCCCCGACGACGATGATCTCGCAGCCGTCCTGGGGGACCTTCTTGACCTGGTAGGCCCATTTGCGGGCGAGCTTGACCGCCGATTCCACCGCTTCGGCGCCGGAGTTCATCGGCAGCACCATCTCGGTTCCGGTCAGCTCCGCGAGCTCCTGGCAGAACGGCCCGAACTGATCGTGGTGGAACGCGCGCGAGGTCAGCGTGACCTTGCCGAGCTGGGCGATCGCGGCTTCGGTCAGTGCCGGGTTGCGATGACCGAAGTTCAGCGCCGAGTAGCCGGCGAGGAAATCGAGGTAGCGCTTGCCTTCCACATCGGTGACCCACGCACCCTCTCCTTCGCTGATGACCACATCGAGGGGGTGGTAGTTGTGCGCGGAGTAGTGCTCATCGAGGGCGAGGAAATCGGCGGCGCGGGATTCGGTCATGGTCATAGGCTAGAGGCTAGGCGGTGCCGACAGCTGTTTCAGCCGGGTTTCCTTGCGCATTGCGGCGATCTGTTGCGCGGTGATGCCGATGTGATGGTGAATCCTTGTGTGGACCTGGGGGCGCTACCGAGCGATTCCGTGGTCTGCGAGGCTGCAGGGGTGAGCGATTCGTTTCCCCGTATGCAGGCCCGTACACAACGATTCACCCTCGGTACCCCGCGAATGTTCCAGATCTCTCCGGATGGTTCGCGCGTGCTGTTCCTGCGCTCTGCCTCCGGCACCGATCCGGTGCATCGGTTGCACAGCTTCGATGTGGCCAGTGACACCGAGACCTGTCTGCTCGATCCGGCCGCGCTGGGTGGCGCAGAGGAGGAACCGCCCGCCGAGGAGCGCGCGCGGCGCGAGCGGTCCCGCACCCAGGGCGCCGGGATACAGGGCTATTCCTGCGATGCGGAGCACCGGATCGCGGTGGCCGCGCTCTCCGGGCGCTGCTACGTGGTGGAACTACGCGAGGACCGGGTCCGGGAACTGCCGACGGCGCAGGCGATCGTCGACCCGCGGCCGTCCCCGGACGGGGCGCACGTGGCCTATGTCAGCGAGGGCACGCTGCGGGTGATCGGCTCGGACGGCACCGGGGACCGGGAATTGGCCGGGGAGGACGGGGTGAGCTGGGGGCTCGCCGAGTTCGTCGCCGCGGAGGAGATGGGGCGCTCGCGCGGCTACTGGTGGTCCCCGGACGGGCAGTGGCTGCTCGCCGCGCGGGTGGACGCCACGGCGCTGCCCCAGTGGACGATCGCGGACGCGGCCAATCCGCAGTCCCCGGCGCGCACGGTCGGCTATCCCGCGGCGGGAACGGTGAACGCCGAGGTCTCGCTGACCCTGATTTCCCTTGACGGGCAACGGATCCCGGTCGAGTGGGACCGGCAGACGCACGAATACCTCGCCGCGGTGCACTGGTCCGAGCACGGCGCGCCGCTGCTCGCCGTGCAGTCCCGCGATCAGCGCAGCCTGCAGTTCCGCACGGTGGACATCGGCACCGGCCGCACCGAACTCCATTACGAGCAGACCGAGCCGGTGTGGGTCGATCTGGTGGACGGGGTTCCCGCGTGGACCGCCTCCGGTGAACTGGTCACCGTGCGCGCCGCGAACGGTGCCTACCGGCTCTTCCTCGACGATCGCGCGGTGACCCCGGACGGGATGCAGGTGCGCTCGGTACTGGATGTCGGCAAGGACGTGCTGTGCACCGCCTCGATGGGCGATCCGACCAGGATCCACGTGTACCGGGTGGACGCGGACACCGTGCAGCAGCTGTCCACTGTGGAGGGTGTAAACGGGGGAACCCGCCGCGGTGACGCGTTCGTGCTCACCTCGCTCGGCCTGGACGAGGCCGGGGTGCGTGCGACCGTCCACAGTGGATCCCGGGCACTGGAACTGGAATCGCTGGCCATCGCCCCACCGCTGAAGCCGCAACCGGAACTGCTCGAGCTCGGTGAGCGCGGGCTGCGTGCCGCGCTGCTGCTGCCCAGCGATCACGTGCCGGGTACGAAGCTGCCGGTGCTGCTCGACCCCTACGGTGGCCCGCACGCGCAGCGGGTGCTCGCCGTGGCCAACGCGTTCACCACGCCGCAGTGGATCGCGGACCAGGGTTTCGCCGTGCTGATCGCGGATGGGCGCGGAACTCCCGGTCGCGGCCCGGAATGGGAACGGGCGATCCACCACGAACTCGCCGAGGTCACCCTCGCCGACCAGGTCGACGCGCTGCACGCGGCCGCCGGACACTGCGCCGATCTGGATCTCGGCCGGGTCGCGATCCGCGGCTGGTCCTATGGCGGCTACCTTTCCGCGCTCGCGGTACTGCGCCGCCCGGATGTGTTCCACGCGGCGGTGGTCGGCGCCCCGGTCACCGAGTGGGAGCTCTACGACACCCACTACACCGAGCGCTATCTGGGCACGCCGGAAGAGAATCCGCAGGTGTACCACCGGAATTCGGTCACCGGCGAGGCGAGCGGGTTGCGCAGCGAGATGCTGATCATCCACGGGCTCGCCGACGACAACGTGTTCGCCGCGCACGGACTGCGGCTGTCCGCGGCACTGCTCAAAGCGGGTCGGCGGCACGCGATGATCCCGATGCCGGGCGTGACACACATGTCGCCGACCGATGAGGAGAGCGCCGAGCATTTCCTGCTGTTCCAACTGGACTGGATCAAACGCGCACTGGAGGTGCGATAAATGCGGATCACCGTCGTCGGAGCGGGCGTCATCGGGCTCACCGCGGCACTGCGGCTTTCCGAACAGGGGCACACGGTCCGGGTGCTCGCCGACAAGTTCGGTGAGGAGACCACTTCCGCTGCCGCCGCCGCGCTGTGGCTGCCCTATCTCGCCGAGCCGTACGAGCGGGTGCTCGGCTGGGGTATCCGCGGACTCGCGGTGCTGCGCGAGCTCGCCGGGGTTCCGGGCGCCGGGGTACGGATGCGCACCGGGGTGGAACGGTGCGGGGACGAGGAACCGTCCTGGCTCCGGCACGTCGGCGAGCACCAGCGGGTGCCCGGCGGGGTGCGGGTCCGAGTGCCCGTGGTGGACATGTCGATCCACCTGCCCTGGCTGGCCGGAATGCTGCACGGGCGCGGGGTTTCCCTGGAGCGCGGGCGGGTCGCCCGGCTGGACGAGATCGCCGGGTCGGACCTCGTGGTGAACTGCACCGGGCGGGCCGCCGAGGAGCTCGTCGCGGGGGAGCGGATCACGCCGATGCGCGGGCAGATCGTCGTGCTCGAACAGTGCGGGATCGAGGAGTGGATCGTGGACGACATCGACGGCGAGCAGCCGATGTACGTCATTCCCCGCGAGCACACCGTGATCTGTGGCGGCACGCTGTTCGAGTCCGCCGACACCGAGCCCGATCCCGTTGTGACGCAACGGATTCTGCGCCGTTGCGCGGAGGAGGTGCCTGCGGTTGGTACCGCGCGGGTGCTCACCGACCGGGTCGGGCTGCGTCCCACCCGCGCCGAGGTGCGTCTCGAATTCGGCGTCGATGGCGTGCTGCACTGCTACGGGCACGGCGGTTCCGGGGTCACCATGGCCTACGGCTGCGCCGAGGAGGTGGCCTCGCTGGTCGCCGGGCGCTGATCGGATCAGCTCTGCGCGCCGCCGTAGAAGCGGCGCATGCCCGCGGCCCAGCGGTCCGGATCGGCGGCCCGGTGCGCGTACATGGTGGCCACCTCCGGGTGCGGGAGAATGTGCAGCCGCTCCTCGGCGAGTCCTTCGAGGACGGTCTCGGCGACCTGATCGGGTTCGAGCAGAGCGCCGCTGTTCGCGACGGCGAGCGCGGCCGGGTCCTCGGCCTCGATGCCGGGCAGCAGCATCTCGGTGCGCACCCCCATCGGGCACAGCAGGCTCACCCCGATGCCCCGGTCGCCGTAGGTGACCGCGAGCCATTCGCCGAAGGCCACCGCGGCGTGCTTGCTGACGCTGTACGGCGCGTCCCCGTACGCGGTGAGCAGCCCGGCGGCCGAGGCGGTGTTGAGCAGGTGACCGGCGCCGCGTTCGAGCATCGAGGGCAGCACCGCGTGCGCGGCGTACACGTGCGGCAGCACGTTGACCGACCAGGCGCGCGCCCAGTCCTGCGCGCTCGCCTCGATCCCGGCTCCGGAGGTCACCCCGGCATTCGCGCAGAACAGGTCGACGGGACCGAACTCCCGCTCGGCGAGGCTCACCAGTTCGGCCGCCGTCTCCTCGCGGCTGACATCGACCGCGGTCGCCACGGCGGCACCCCCGGCCCCGCGCACCGCCTGGGCGGTGGCCGAAGTCCCCACCTCGTCCAGGTCGGCGACCACGATCCCGCGTGCCCCCTCGAGGGCGAACCGGCGGGCGAGCGCGGAGCCGATTCCACCCGCTCCGCCGGTGATGACGACGACCTTGTCCTCGATGCGCACGCCGCGTCCTCCTCTGCCTACCACGATCCCATACCGACCAGTCGGTTCACGTTGTACGGTAGGCAGCGAGCAGCACAACGTCAACGCGAGTAGAAGGGACCGATCATGCCGACAGGGGAATTCGCGGGCAAGACCGCGCTCGTGACCGGCGCCTCGCGGGGGATAGGCAGGGCGACGGCGTTCGCGTTCGCCGAGCGCGGCGCGAACGTCGTGCTGTGCTCCCGCAAGCAGGAGGGGCTCGACGAGGTTGCCGAGGAGATCCGCGCGGCGCACCCGGAGGCGCAGGTGCTCGGCCGCGCCGCGCACGCCGCCGACGACCAGCAGGCACGGGAAGCCGTGGCGGCCGCCGTCGAGGCGTTCGGCGGGCTCGACGTGCTGGTGAACAATGCCGGCACGAATCCCTACATGGGACCGATGGTGGACATCGACGCCGAGCGCGCGCGCAAGACCTTCGAGGTGAACCAGTGGTCGATCGTGGCCTGGACGAAGGCGGCCTGGCACGCGGTGATGGCCGAGCGCTCCGGGACACCGGCCGCGGTGGTGAACATCGCCTCGATCGGCGGCATGGCCACCGAACCGGGGATCGGCTTCTACAACGCGACCAAGTCCGCGGTCATGCACCTGACCCGGCAGTTCGCCGCGGAACTCGCGCCGAAGGTCCGGGTGAACGCCATCGCCCCGGGGATAGTGCGCACCAAGCTCGCCGAGGCGCTCTGGAAGGAGCACGAGGAGCGGATCGCCGAGGCGATGCCGCTCAAGCGGATCGGTGAACCCGAGGACATCGCCAACGCCGTGCTGTTCCTCGCGGGCGAACAGTCCTCCTGGCTCACCGGCCACACGCTCGTGGTGGACGGCGGCGCGCTCGTGCGCCCGCAGATCGCGTAGGAGGCTGCGGATGTCCCGATGGGGTTTGACGATCCCGCTGACCGGGGTGCGGCTCGCCGAGCAGCGGGCACTGATCGAATCGCTTCCCGATCTCGGCTACACGGATCTGTGGACCGCGGAGACGGCGGGCACCGACGCGTTCACCCCGCTCGCGCTCGCCGCGCAGTGGGCGCCGAACCTGCGCCTGGGGACCGCGATCGTTCCGGTGTACACCAGGGGACCGGGTCTGCTGGCGATGAGCGCGGCGACCATCGCCGACCTCGCGCCGGGACGGTTCGTGTTCGGGATCGGCGCCTCCTCCCCGGCGATCGTGGAGAAGTGGAACGGGATCCCGTTCACCGAGCCGATGGCGCGCACCAGGGACACGCTCGATTTCCTGCGCCGCGCGTTCGCCGGGGAGAAGATCAGCGAACGGTATCCGAGCTTCGCGGTGGAGAAGTTCACACTCGAGAATCCGCCCGCGGTCGCCCCGCCGATCATGCTCGCCGCCCTGCGTCCCGGCATGCTCCGGCTCGCCGCGCGGTCGGCCGACGGGGCGATCACGAACTGGCTCGCTGCAACGGATGTGCCGAAGGTGCGGGCGGTCGTCGGGCCGGAGACCGAGCTCGCCGCACGGATTTTCGTGTGCCCGACCGAGGATGCGGAGGCCGCGCGTGGTATCGGGCGGCTGATGATCTCCAGCTACCTGACCGTTCCGGCCTACGCGAAATTCCAGCAATGGCTGGGGCGCGGAGATATTCTCGGGCCGATGTGGGAGAAATGGGCGGCCGGTGATCGTCGGGGCGCGAATCTGGCGATCCCGGATTCCGTCGTGGACGAGCTCGTGCTGCACGGACCGGTCGAGTACTGCAGGGAGCGGGTGCGGGAATACGTGGACAACGGGCTGGACACCCCGGTGATCGCCATCGTGCCGACCGGCTCGGACCTCAGCGGGCTGGCGCGGGCGCTCTCCCCGGCGGGTGTGCGATGAGCGAGCCCGCGGGTGGCACGAGCACCCCGCCGGTGCCGATGCGCACCCGGATCCTGCGCTCCGCGGTCCGGCTGTTCGCCGAACGCGGGTTCGACGCGACCACGGTGCAGGAGGTGGTGGCCGACGCCGGGGTGACCAAAGGCGCGCTCTATCACCATTTCAGCTCCAAGGACGATCTGCTCTACGAGATCTACGGCTCGATCATCGGCAGGCAGCACGCGGAACTGACCGCGATCGCCGAGCGCGGGCTGTCCGCGGCGGATACGGTGCGCGAAATCGTGGTCGGGGTCGTGCAGAGCACCGCGGACAACGCCGAGGAGGCCCTGGTCTTCTTCCGCGAATCGCACAAGCTGGATCAGGAACACCACGCGAATTTCCGCGCGGACCGCAGGGCGTTCCACGAACACCTCCGCGCGGTCATCGAGCGGGGCCAGCAGTCGGGGGAGTTCAGCGCCGTGGTTCCGGCCGACACGGTCGTCCAGGTCGCGATGGGAGTGGTGAACCAGTTGCCGCTCTGGTACCGGTCGGACGGCAGCAAGACCCCGCGGGAACTCGGCACGGAGATCGCCGATTTCGTGCTCGCCGGGCTACGTCCATAGCGCGGCGAGGCCGAACCCGAGTACTGCGGCGCCGAGGCCGACGAGCACGCTGAGCAGAGCGTTGGCCATGGCGAGGGTGCGCGCGTTCTCCTTGGCCAGGCGCAGCGTCTCGTAGGAGAACGTGGAGTAGGTGGTCAGCGCGCCACAGAACCCGGTGCCGAGGAACAGCTGCCACCCGGTGCTCGGTGCCAGGCCGGTGAGCAGGCCGAGCACCAGCGAACCGAGCACGTTCACCGCCATCGTGCCGAGCGGGAACCGGCTTCCGGTGCGGTGCTGGACGAACCGGTCGGTGAGATAACGCAGCGGTGCCCCGAGCATTCCGCCGAGAAAGACGAGGACCCAGGTCATCGCGCACCCGCAGGTGCTCGCTCGGTGAGCATCCGCTCGGTCACCGCGACACCGAGCCACACCGCGAGCAGGGCGGCGAGCAGCGTGCCGAACAGGGTCAGCAGCGCGAGCCCGGGCTGACCGGCGCGCAGCAGCTGTTCGGCGTCGACCACCGAGGTGGAGAAGGTGGTGAATCCGCCGAGTAGTCCGGTACCGAAGAACGGCCGGGCCAGTGGATGCCGCACGCCATGGGTGAGCAGCACCGAGAGCGCGCCGAACAGGGCACAGCCGAGGACGTTGACCAGCAGCGTGGTCAGCGGGAATCCGCCGGGTGTCCCGGGAAACAGCAGTCCGGCGCCGTATCTGGCGAGCGCGCCGATCCCACCGCCGAGCGCGATGGCACACAACAGCAGACCACGCGAGGGTGGTGTGGGCATGGTTCTCCTCGGTTCCCGTTCACACAGGGACCGTCGGTGACGCGCATTCCGCCACGGTTTGGTTCGGCGAGCCCCACCGCCGCGCCCAGAGGTTAGCAAGGCGCAGGCGGGTGTACCGTGCGACGGTGATCGGGTCCACAGGGGAATTCTGACGGAGAACGGCCCGGCGCCCATCACACGCCGGGCCGTTTCCCGTTGCCCGGGAAGGGATTTCTAGAGGCGGGCGTAGGTCATGGTCTCGCCCTCGACCCCGCGCAGCCAGAGGTCCTGGCAGGCGTTCGCGATGTCCTCGAGACCTTCCTCGATGGTGGCGAACACGTTGCCGGGAACCCAGCCCGCGTCCCCGTTGATCAGCAGGTTGTTGCGGCCGTAGAAGATCGCCAGATCGGTGGCGCCCTGGGCGGCGTGTGCCTCGCTGCCCGGCTCGTAGCCGTAGGCGGGATTGCCGATCTCCCACGGCTCGAACCCGAAGTAGCACACATCCCCGGGGATCGGGGTGATCGTCGGGTTCTCCTTGCCCGGCTGCTGCTGCACGAACGGTGGCACCAGCGTGTAGACCTCATTGCGCGCGTACTTGGCGTGGTAGGCCTGCCCGGAAAGCGGCAGCGCGTCCCACACCGCGGCACAGGTGCGCGGCGCCTCGTCCTCGAGCAGGCGGGCGACGCAGGACACCTCGCGCTTGTCCAGGCTGATGCGGATCCGTTTGGTCATCGACTCGCTTCTCCTCTGTTACTTGCCGAGCACCTTGGCCAGGGTCTGGCCGAACAGTTCGAGCCCTTCCTCGATCTGCTCCTCGGTCACCACGAGCGCCGGGAGCATCCGGACACCGTTGCCGTAGGGGCAGCAGTTCAGCGTGAGCAGACCGTTGTCCGCGGCCGCTTGCTGCACGGTCGCCGCGGTCGCCGCGTCCGGCTTGTCCTCGGCGTCCACGAACTCGCAGGCGAGCAGCAGGCCGAAACCGCGCACATCACCGATCTGCGGGTATTGTTCGGCAAGCTTCTTGACGCCGTCCAGCAGCTGCTTCCCGCGCGCCGCCGCGTTCTCCACGAGGCCTTCCTCGGCGATCACGTCGAGCGTGGCGAGTGCCGCGGCGCAGGCGACCGCGTTCCCGCCGTAGGTTCCGCCCTGGGTTCCCGGGTAGGCCTTGCCCATGACCTCGGAGTTGGCCGCGATCGCGGACAGCGGGAAGCCGCTGGCCAGTCCCTTGGCGATGGTGATGATGTCCGGCTTGCCCGCGAAGTGCTCGTGGCCCCAGAACTTCCCGGTGCGCCCGTAACCGGTCTGGATCTCGTCGAAGATCAGCAGCATGCCGTACTTGTCGGCGCGCTCGCGCAGCCCGGCGAGGAACCGCTCGCTGGTCGGGATGTAGCCGGCCTCGCCGAGGATCGGCTCGACCAGGAAGGCGGCGGTGTCGGCGGGCGGGGTCTGGGTGGCGAACAGGTAGTCCAGCTCGCGCAGCGCGAAGTCCGTCGTGGTCTCGGCGTCCCAGCCGTAGTGGTAGGCGTAGGGGAACGGGGCCACGTGCACCCCGGACATCACCGGGGAGATCCCGGCGCGGAACTTCGCCCCGGAGGTGGTCATCGAGGCGGCGGCGACGGTGCGGCCGTGGAACCCACCCTGGAAGGTGATGATGTTCGGCCGTCCGGTGGCCTGGCGGGCCAGCCGCAGCGCGGCCTCCACGGCCTCGCTGCCCGAGTTGGCGTAGAAGATCGAGTCGAGCCCGCTGGGCAGCACCTCGGAGAGCCGTTCGGTGAGTTCCAGCATCGGCTGGTGCATCACCGTGGTGTACTGCCCGTGGATCAGCTTGCCGACCTGCTCCTGGGCCGCCGCGACCACCTTCGGGTGGCAGTGCCCGGTGCCGGTGACCCCGATGCCCGCGGTGAAGTCGAGGTTGCGCCGCCCGTTCGTGTCGTAGAGATACACACCCTCCCCGTGGTCGACTACGACCGGCGTCGCTTGTTTGAGTAGTGGGGAAAGGCTGGCCATCTCTGCTCCCTGGATCGGATACTGGTACGGGGTTGTCGATTGTTGACAATCGTGCCTAGCATGCCATGTACGCGGGCGATAGAGTCAAGGCGTACCCCGAAAAAGCGCAGTTTCGAGCTGATTTCGAGCGAAGGCTGAGGAAAGGCAAGTGGTGATGGCAGGTCAGGACCGCCAGACGGCCGTTGTGGACGCCGTGGAGAAGCAGCTGTTGATCGGCGGGAAGTGGCGTAGCGCCACGGAAGGCAAGACCTTCGACGTCACCGATCCGGCGACCGAGAAAACCCTGTGCTCGATCGCGGACGCGAGCACCGAGGACGGGCTCGCCGCGCTCGAGGCGGCGCACGCGGCCCAGCCGTCCTGGGCGGCGACCGCCCCGCGGGAGCGCGGTGAGGTCCTGCGCCGGGCCTACCAGCTGCTCGTGGACCGCGCCGACGACCTCGCCCTGCTGATGACCCTGGAAATGGGCAAGCCGCTGGCCGAGGCGCGGGGCGAGGTGCTCTACGCCGCGGAGTTCTTCCGCTGGTTCGCCGAGGAGGCCGTGCGCATCGACGGCGGCTACGCGACCGCGCCCTCGGGCACCGGGCGGTTCCTCGTGCTGCGCCAGCCGGTCGGGCCCTGCTTGCTGATCACCCCGTGGAACTTCCCGATGGCCATGGGCACCCGCAAGATGGGCCCCGCCATCGCGGCGGGCTGCACCATGGTGATCAAGCCGGCCGAGCAGACCCCGCTCTCGATGCTCGCGCTCGCCGGGATCCTCGAAGAGGCCGGGCTGCCCGATGGCGTGCTCAACGTGGTCACCACCAGCGATCCGGGCGCGGTGTGCGAGCCGGTCCTGCGCGATGGGCGGGCGCGCAAGGTCTCGTTCACCGGCTCCACCCCGGTCGGCAAGATCCTGCTGCAGCAGTCCGCGGACAAGGTGCTGCGCACCTCGATGGAGCTCGGCGGCAATGCCCCGTTCCTGGTGTTCGACGATGCCGACATCGATGCCGCGATCGAGGGCGCGATGGTCGCCAAGACCCGCAACATCGGCCAGGCATGCACCGCGGCCAACCGGTTCTACGTGCAGCGCGGGGTCGTCGAGGAGTTCGCCCGCAAGCTCGCCGAGCGGATGGGCGCACTCAAGGTCGGGCCCGGCATCGAGGACGGGGTCGCCATCGGCCCGCTCATCGACACCGATGCGATCGAGAAGGTCGGCACCCTGGTCTCGGATGCCGTCTCGCGCGGCGCGAAGGTGCTCACCGGCGGCGCCGCGAACGAGGGAGCCGGGCACTTCTACCAGCCGACCGTGCTCACCGAGGTCGCCCCGGAATCGCGGATGGCCAGCGAGGAGATCTTCGGCCCGATCGCGCCGATCACCGTGTTCGACACCGAGGACGAGGCCGTCGCCGCGGCCAATGACACCGAGTTCGGCCTGGTGTCCTACCTGTTCACCAAGGACCTGAACCGTTCGCTGCGGGTCACCGAGCGCCTGGACACCGGCATGGTCGGGCTCAACACCGGGCTCGTCTCCAACCCGGCCGCCCCGTTCGGCGGGGTGAAGCAGTCCGGTCTCGGCCGCGAGGGTGGCCGGGTCGGCATCGAGGAATTCCTGGAGACCAAGTACGTGGCGATCGCGGAGCCGTGATCGTTCGCTGAATCTCCTGCCGAACCGGGAACTCCCGCGCGGATGCGGTCCGCGCGGGAGTTCCTCGTTCAACCGGCGCGGCGGAACTGACGGCGGTACCGGCTCGGTGTGGTGCCCACGATCTGGGTGAAATGGTGGCGCAACAGCTCCGCGCTCGGGAACCCGCAGCGTGTGGCGATCCGTTCCACATCCAGTTCGCCGTCCTCGAGCAGCCGCTGCGCGAGCAGCACCCGCTGTCCGGCGATCCAGCGCGCCGGGGTGGTGCCGGTGGCCTTGGTGAACCGGCGAGCGAAGGTGCGCTCGGACATGTGCGCGCGGGTGGCGAGGTCTTCGACGGACAGCCGCAGGTTCAGGTGCGCGGGCACCCATTCGAGCAGTGCGGCGATGGTGTCGTCCTCGGTTGGCGCGTGCGGCACCGGGGTGTCCACGAACTGCGCCTGGCCACCGTCCCGGTGCGGCGGGACGACCATCCGGCGGGCGATCCCGTTCGCCACGCTGGCCCCGAGTTCGGTGCGCACCAGGTGCAGGCAGGCGTCGATGCCCGCCGCGGTGCCCGCGCTGGTGATCACCGGACCGTCCTGCACGTAGAGCTTGTCCGGATCGATCTCGATATCGGGATAGCGGACGCGGAACCGGTCGAGGTGATGCCAGTGGGTCGTCGCCACGCGCCCGGCGAGGATCCCGGCCTCGGCGAGCACGAAGGCACCGGTGCACACGGAGAGTACGTAGGCGCCCCGGTTCACCGCCGCGCGCAGGATCCGCAGGATGGGCTCGGCGGTCGGCTGCTCGATGGGCAGGTAACCGCCGGGGATCGCGATGAGGTCGGCGTCCGCGGCGTGCTCGAGCCGGTGCCTGGTGCTCAGGCTGAGCCCACCGGCCCACGGCAACGGTTCGGCGTGCTGTGAGCAGACCGCGAAGTCGAAGACGGGCAGGCCGTCATCGCTGCGGTCGACGCCGAACACCTCGCAGACGACACCGAGTTCGAAGGGGGCGGTGTGCCGTCCGATGAGGACCGCGATCTTGTGCAACATGGTGGCAGTATATTCGTGATACCTGTCCATTCAGCCACTGTTGTCCGTGCGGCGACCGGCGCAGGATGGTCACATGCACACCCGAGACGAACACCGCGCGTTGTTGCCGCGGGCCAGGTTTCCACCGCTGATCGCCACCGGGCCACGGAGGTTGCTCGCCGCCGTGGTGAAGGTGGTCCGCGAGGTCAACGCGGCGAACGAGATCCTCGCCGACCGTTATCAGCGGTTCGCCCCGGAACCCGAGAACGAATTCCTGCACTGGGAGCCGACCGCTTCCGGCTGGCGCCTCTACGGGGACTACTTACCCCTCGGACCTGCTGGCGAACAGTGAAGTGCCCGGTGCGAGCCTGCGCACCGCGTCCTCCATGTGCCGTTCGAGCAGCGCGGTGGCCAGCCGCTCGTCACCTGCGGCGATCGCCTCGATGATCGCCCCGTGTTCGGTGACCCGCTCGCGCACATCCGCGTAGGTGCGCTGCAGCGCGGTCAGGCACATCCGCGTCTCCACCATGAGCGTGCGCATCATCCTGGCGAGCCGCTTGGATCCGGAAAGGGCCACCAGGCGTTCGTGGAACTCCAGGTCGGCGTCGCTGACCGCGGCGGGATCCTCCCGGTCGGCGGCCGAGGTCATCCGCTCGTGCGCGGTCCACAGCTCGCCGACCGGCCGTGGATCGGTGCGGATCACCCGGATAGCCGCCGCCGACTCGATCGCGGTCCGCGCCGCGTACAGGTCGTAGACGTCCTCGGGTTCGAGGTCGACCACGAACAGGCCGCGGTGTGGTTCGCTGCGCAGCAGCCCCTCCTGCACGAGGCGCTGCATCGCCTCCCGCAGCGGGCCCCTGCTCACCTGGAACTGGTTCGCGAGCTCGGCCTCGCCCAGCTGGGCACCGGGTGCGAGCGAGCCGGTGGTGATCGCCGCACGCAGCTGGCGGGCGATGATCCCGGCTGTCGATTCTCTCGCGACCGGTTCCACGTCGAGTTCCATGGTTACACCAGCGCCCCGTCACGGAAGAGCTTGCCGAGTCCCTCGGCCGGTTTCGTGTGCCCGGCCAGCCGCAGGCCTTCCCAGATGGTCACCTGGTTGGCGGTGAGTACCGGCTTGCCGAGGCGCCGTTCCAGTTCGTCGACGAGCAGCACTGTGCGCATCGCGGTGTCCGGGATGAGCACCGCGTCGGCATCGGGGTGGTCGTTGGCGAGCACGAGTTCGATCACCTGCTCATCGCTGAGCTGTCCGACCTCGGCGGCGGTGTCGATCCCGGCGCTGGCGAAGCCGACGATCTCGATGCCGTCATCGGCGAGGAACCGGCGGAACCGGTCGGCCACATCCGCGGGGTAGCTCGCCGCGACCGAGACCTTGCGCAGCCCGAGCGCCTTGGCCGCGCTGGTGAACGCGAAAGAGGTGCTCGTCGTCGGCACCCCGGTGGTCGCGCGCAGCGTCTCGACCTGCTGGCGCGCTCCTTCGGTACCGAACACGAAACTGCCCGAGGTGCAGGCCCAGACCACCGCGTCCGGATGGTGTCCGGCCAGCTGCTCCGCGCCCCCGGCCAGCTTGTCCGGGCTGCCGAGATCGAGTAGTTCGGGAATGGCGTGCAGATCGGTCCCGTAGGTGTGCACCACCTGCAGCCGCACGTCGTCGAGCAGTGCCTCCGCCGAGGGGTAGTCGTCCTCGGCGGCGTGATCGGGGTAGATGAATCCAACGACGGTCACTCGAATCGTCCTTTCTCAGCTTGCCGCGGGAGTCGAGGTCTGGGAGTTCGGGTAAGCCAGTTCGGACAGCCAGCCGCCCGGGCCGACGGTCGGCAGGTGCATCCGGCGCAGGGTGGCCCACATGGTGAGCTGGTTCGCGGTGAGCACGGGTTTGCCGAGAGTCTGCTCGAGCGGCTCGATCACGTCGTAGGTCGGCAGGTTCGTGCAGCTGACGAAGATCGCCTCGGCGTCGGGACGGTCCACCCGGAGCATGTGCTCGGCGACGGTGCGGTAGTTGACCCGCCAGATCCCGCCGCCGAGGCCGAGGTGTTCGCTGGCCACGGTCTCCACCCCGAGCTCGCCGAGATAGTCGTGCAGCTTCGCGGTGACATCGGCGTAGTAGGGGGTCACCACGGCGATCTTGGTGAGGTTCAGTTCCGAGACGGCCTCGGCGAGCGCGCCCGATGTGGTCAGCGCGTCCGGGGCGCCCGCCTCGCGCATGACCGCGCAGGACTCGCGTTCACCCGCGACACCGTTGACGAAGGTGGATGAGGTGCACAGGTAGCTGATGATCTCGGGTTCGATGTGCAGCAGGTCACGGGTGGCGGCCCGGAGATGGGTGGGATTGCGCAACGCCTGCGCCATGTCCATGTCCATCTGGCCGGACTCATAGGGTGTGCGGGCAAAGTGCAGCGAGACCTCGGCGGGCACAAAGCGCCAGAGTTCGCGGTCGAGTGCGAGATCGTACGGTGCGACGATACCGATGCCGCGCTGCGCGAGCGGGCCCTCGAAGCCGTCGAATTGCTCGCACACGGTCAGGTCCATTCGCTCACCTCCAGGTTCGTATCGATGGTCGGTTGCTCCCCTGGGTGGTGAACCCGCGGATTGTTGACAATCATACGATCAACTCATAGCGTGTCAATGTGCGGGTTTCCCCAGATCATCATCCACCGAAACTGGTCGTGCTCTGCGAAAAAGGCCGTCCCTCCCATCTGGACCGGGTCGAGCCGCGCGCCGAGGTACGGTACACCGACGCGGCCGGGCTGGCCGAGGCGCTCGAGGGGGCGGATGCCCTTTTCCTGTGGGACTTTCTCTCTGATGCGACCCGGCAGGCCTGGGCAGCGCTCGAGGGCGGTCCGGATCTGCGCTGGATTCATATCGCGGCCGCCGGCGTCGACAAATTGATGTTCCCGGAACTCGTCGAATCCGATGTCACGGTGACGAATTCGCGGGGCATTTTCGAGTCCTCGATCGCCGAATTCGTACTCGGCACGATTCTCGCATTCGCGAAGGATTTCCCGGGCAATTTCCGGTTGCAGAGTTCCGGGGAATGGCGGCACCGGGAAACCGAACGCATCACCGGGCGGACCGTGCTCATCGCGGGAACCGGGCCGATCGGCAGGGCCACCGCGCAGTTGCTGCGCGCCGCGGGCATGCGCGTTTCCGGGATCGGCAGGACCGCGCGGGACAGTGATCCGGATTTCGGCGTGGTGTACAGCGACGAGGAATTGTCGGAGCGGCTCGCGGACGCGGACTACGTGGTCGCCCTCGCGCCGCTGACCGAGCGCACGCGGGGCATGTTCGGCGCGCGCGCGTTCGCCGCGATGAAACCGACCGCGCGATTCATCAATGTCGGGCGCGGGGAACTGGTCGTCGAGCCCGAGCTGGCCGGAGCGCTCGGTGCGGGGGAAATCGCCGGTGCGGCACTGGATGTGTTCGCCACCGAACCGCTGCCGGGTGACTCTCCGCTGTGGACGATGCCGAATGTGCTCATCTCACCCCATATGTCCGGTGACTTCATCGGATGGGAGGATGCGCTCGCGGAACTGTTCGTCGACAACTTCGAACGCTGGACCGCCGGAGCGGAACTGCGCAATATCGTCAACAAGAGTCTCGGGTACGTTCCCGGACCCTGAATAACGTCACGGACAAGGAGGGGCAGGCTTTGCCGCAGCGCCAGATTCCACGGACCGCGACCGAAATGCTCGCCGCGTTCGCGGCCGGGGAACTCTCCCCGGTCGAGGTCACCGCGGCCGCGCTCGAGCGGATCGAGGAGGCGAACGGCACGCTCAACGCCTACTGCCTCGTCGACGGCGCACAGGCGATGGCACAGGCCGCCGAATCCGAGGCACGCTGGCGATCCGGGCACGTGACCGGTCTGCTCGACGGGGTTCCGGCCTCGGTCAAGGATGTGTTCCTCACCGAAGGCTGGCCGACCCTGCGCGGCTCCTACACCGTCGCCGAGGACGGTCCCTGGGACGAGGATTCACCGCCGACCGCCCGGTTGCGGGAGAACGGCGCGGTGCTACTCGGCAAGACCTCGACCTCGGAACTGGCCTGGAAGGGCGTCACCGACTCGCCGCGCGGCGGGGTGACCACGAACCCGTGGAACCCGGCGCTGACCGCGGGCGGTTCCTCGGGTGGCAGCGCGGCCGCGGTCGCCTCGGGGATGGGGCCGATCTCGCTCGGTACCGACAGCGGGGGATCGGCGCGGATCCCGGCGGCGTTCTGCGGGATCCCCGCGCTCAAACCGACCTTCGGGCAGATCCCGCTGTTCCCGGAGAGCCCGTTCGGCCAGCTCGCGCACGCCGGACCGATGGCCCGGTCGGTGGACGACCTCGCGCTCATCCTGGATGTGCTCTCTCTTCCGGACGCGCGCGATCCCAGCGCGATGCCCTCCCCGCCGGGGTCCTATCGCGAGGCGGTGCGCCGGGATGTGCGCGGGATCGTGGCCGCGTTCTCGCCGGACCTCGGTTATGTCGACGTCGATCCGGAGATCGCCGAGCTCGTCGCCGCCGCGGTGAACGCGGTCGGCAATGCCGGGCTGCTGATCGAGTACGACAACCCGGACATCACGGATCCGATCGAGGACTACGAGGTGCTGCTGGACGCGGGCCTGGCGAAATGGCTCGAGGCACTGCCCGCCGAGCGCACCGGCCGGCTCGACGAGGGGCTGCGCGCGGCCTGGGAACGGGGCAAGTCGTTGAGCGCCTTGCGTTTCCTCGAGGCCGATGAGCGGCGTGTGTGGCTCGGCAGCACGATGGGCACCTTCCACGAGCGCTACGACATCCTGTTCACCCCGACCGTGGCGATCCCGCCGTTCGAGGCGGGGACCGAGGTGCCACCGGGCGGTGGCTATGCACGGTGGCCGAATTGGTCGCAATTCGGTTACCCGTTCAACATGACCCAGCAGCCCGCAGCGACCGTGCCCGTCGGATTCACCTCGGCCGGTCTTCCGGTCGGATTGCAGATCGTCGGCCCGCGGCATTCCGATGATTTGGTACTCGCCGTGTGCAAGCTTGTCGAATCCGTACTGCCGTGGCACGAAAGGCAGTCGGCTCGGTCCGCCGAGCATTAGCCGGTCGCATTTTTCGGGCACGATCGCCCCGCGAACGCCGCATCCCGGAACCGCTCCAGGATGCGGCGTTTTCGTCTCACTCATTCGCCGAGCCTGAATGCATTCCGAATGCGGCGTGTGTCACTATGTCCGGCACCAACTCAACTGGGACTGCCGGGAGGCGCTGTGAGCACGACAGAGAAGTCCGATTCCCCGGGCGAGCAGGGGAATGCGATCAGAAGTCTCATTCCGGCGCGGATCGACCGATTACCCTGGTCACCGTTCCACACCAGGATGGTGCTCGCGCTCGGCGTGGCCTGGGTGCTCGACGGGCTGGAAATCAGCATTGTCGAGAACGTTATTCCCAGCCTCGCGGGCAAGGACGGCCTCGGGGTCAGTTCCGCCTCGGTATCGGCGATCGCCACGGTGTACCTGATCGGCCAGGTTGTCGGTGCGCTCGGGTTTGGCAGACTGGCCGACCGGATCGGCCGGCGCAGGCTTTTCATGGTCACCCTCGCCGTCTATCTGATCGGCACCGGCCTTTCCGCGCTGACCATGGGCCAGGGTGCCTGGGCGATCGGCTTCATGTACGTGACGCGGTTTATCGCCGGGCTCGGAATCGGTGGCGAATACACCGCGATCAATGCGGCCATCGACGAATTGATCCCGGCGCGTTATCGCGGTCGCGTGGATATCGCGGTGAACGGCTCCTACTGGTTCGGCGCCATGATCGGCGGACTGCTCACCTTCACCGTATTGCACAGCTTCACCGGATCTTGGGGCTGGCGTTCGGCGTTCATCCTCGGCCCGATTCTCGGTCTCGTGATCCTCATCGTCCGCCGGAATCTGCCGGAGAGCCCGCGCTGGCAGGTGATGCACGGCAAACAGGCCGAGGCGGAGGCCTCGATCGCATACATCGAGCGCGAGGTCGAGGCGAAAGGACGCCGACTGCCCGCGGTCGACGAGAGCACATCACTGCTCATCAAACCGAGTACCGGGCACGGCTATCTCACGATGCTGCGGGTGCTGTTCGTCAAGTATCCGAAACGGTCGATCCTCGGTGCCAGCCTGATGATCACCCAGTCTTTCCTGTACAACGCGATCTTCTTCACCCAGGGAATCGTGTTGACCACCTTCTTCTCGATCGATGAGAAAGTGGTGCCGTTGTACTCGATCCCGTTCGCCGCGGCCAACTTCATCGGCGCCCTCGTGCTCGGTCCGCTGTTCGATATCGTCGGCCGTAAGCAACTGATCTCGGCCAGTTATCTCAGCTCGGGCGCGCTGCTCGCGCTGACCGGACTGTTGTTCGAATTCGATCTGCTCACCGCGACGACCCTGGTGATCTGCTGGTGCGTCGTGTTCTTCATCGCGACCGCGGGGGCCAGCTCGGCGTATCTGACGGTGAGCGAGGTTTTCCCGCTCGAGGTGCGCGGTCAGGCAATTGCCATCTTCTTCTCGATCGCGCAGATTTTCGGTGCCGTCGCACCGCTGATCTACGGTCTGCTCATCGATAAGGAGCACCCGGACCCGACGAAACTGTTCTGGGGTTATGTCGGTGGCGGCGTGATCATGGCGATCGGGGGAATCGTGGCGATCGTCTTCGGCGTGGCCGCCGAACGCAAACCGCTCGAGGAAGTGGCGACCCCGCTGAGCGCGGTCGGGGAGGAACCGGGGGTGGCGACCTCTGGTTCACACTGACCGCACATAAACGTGGGCCCCGCCAACGACGTTGGCGGGGCCCACATTTATGAAGACCGCGAAATTCGACTCAGCCGGAGAACGACGGGGTGGCCGCCTTCTTCCGGCCGCCGCGGCCGCCCTTCTTGGTCTGCTTGGGCTGGTGCGCGGCCTCGAATTCCTCGACGATGTGTGCCGGAATACGGCCACGGGTCGAGAGGTTGTGTCCTTGGCTGCGGGCCCATTCGCGGATGGCCTTGGTCTGCTCCCGGTTCGCGGGTGCGGCAGGAGCCTTCGCGGCCGCGGTCTTGGCCGCCGTGCCACGCTTCATTCGCCCGCCGACACGACGCGCCTCGGAAACGAAGTCGGCAAGATTCTCGCGGAGTTTGCGCGCGTTCTTCGGGCCGAGGTCGATTTCGTAGTTCACGCCGTCGAGGGCGAACGTGACGGTCTCGATGTCCGTGGCGCTCGTGCCGTCGAGATCGTCGACGAGCTGGACAAGAACTTTCTGTGCCACTGCTCCTCTTCTCCTGCTGATCGATGTGCGTCGCGGTAGCCGCTTACACGGTATTGTCGTGGAGTTGGCTCCGACTATAGCGCATTATGGCAGGCACACCCTGCCCACCATTCTCGGGTGTCGGGCCGCTGCGGTATCGGCGGTAAAGTTTCGAATCACCCCGCCTTCATCTTAACGGCAGGCCAATAGTGGTACGTCAATACCGGAGCGCGCGGATTCACCGCTAACTAACCGGGCGCACCGGTGTGACCAGGGGGATGTCCGGTTAATTGCGGGAATTCTCCGTGAGCGATACCACGGGCCCTCGCGCTCATTATTCACCCGGCCGTCTCGTCCGATGAGTGTTGCACGTTTCACCGGGTTCGCCGCTCGTGGGCTCCGGATCTCCAGTGTCACAGCCTCCACACAGGAAAATTGTGTGTCAGGACGGTCATGTTGACGCGATATTTACGCCGATGGTAAACATGTACAAGAAGTATTACGGATACCTGAGGAGTGTGGCGCATGTTCGTGGACACCGCACCGGTCACCGGCCGGGGGCAGCGGGGCGCGCAGGACGAGGGGTTGTTCCCGACAGTGCTGTTCGACGAATCGCACAGCGAAGCGTGGACGATCCGCCCGGAACTCGCGGCGAAGATGAACCCCTCGCACCCCGATGACTCGGGCTATGTGAAGGCGGCGGCCGTGCTGCGCGCGCACGGGCACACCGTGGTGGCCAATGTAGACACGAGCCTGGACCGGGAAGCCCTGGAGCGGGTCGACGTGCTGGTGCTCGCCCATCCCTCCGAGTCCGACTGGGAACGGACGACGGGCTCCGGTTCCCCGGTGCTCACCGAGGCCGAACTGGACGCGATCGAGCGGTTCGTCCGGCGCGGCGGCGGGCTGGTCGTGCTCGGTGAATCCGAACAGGGCAAGTACGGCAACAATCTCAACGAACTCCTGCTGCGGTTCGGCATCCTCATCGAGAACCGCAACACCCTCGACGTCGGGCACAACTTCCGGGATGTGGCCGCCTGGGTGCTCGCCGAGCCGGTACCCGAACACGACGCCGAGGATCTGCTCGCCGGGGTCGGGCAGACATGCTTCTACCGCGCGGGGGCGCTGCGCGTCCAGCCGGAGTCCACCGGCCGCCCGGTGCTGCGCACGCACGCGAGCGCGGATCCGGCCGGTGCTCCGCTGGCCGCCGTGGACCGGGTGGATCAGGGCCGGGTGATCGCCTTCGCGGACTCGGACCTGTTCGGTGACGACTCGATCGGCGATTTCGACCATGAGCGGCTCTGGTCCAATGTGGTCACCTGGGCGGCCGGGGGAGCGCGCCGCGAAGCGGAACAGGGCACGGCCGAGTCGATCGTGTCCGAGCCGGCCTGGAACACGCTCAAGGACGCGGTGTCCCGGCTGCGCGGGCTGCAGTCCGGCGACGGTTCGATCGAGAGCGCCGTGGACGGCGCCGCCGAACTGGTGCGCGTGATCAGCGAGCAGATTCTGGCGCTCGCGCCGCGGTTCCCGTATGACAAGGACTACCTCGAGGCGGTCGTCGCGGACTTCGGCAAGTGGGCCGACAATGGGTTCGGGGTGCCGGACTTTCTCGATTCGCTCGTGCTGTTCCGCCCGGAGACCCAGCGGATCGACGGGCGCGAGCATCTGGTCGTTTTCCCGATGTACACCCAGAACGGGAACCCGGACCGGAACGTCGAAGCGGTCGTGCTGCGGACGTTCTGGCCGGATTGGCTCGCCGGACTCGAATCGGCCCGCTACGACAATCCGATGTTCGTGCCCATCACCTTCGTGGATTTCACCGAGGGGTACGACACGAATTCCGCCGTGCTCTTCCCGGAGACCGTCGCCGTGCGCGAGGTACCGAAATTCACCTGGGGCGGGATCTTCTGCGACCGGGAGGCCGCGCGGTTCCGTACGGTCGGCTCGGCCGCGGCGCAGACCCTGCGGCTGGCCCTGCCGCCGGACGCCGCCCGCCTGCTCTCGGATCAGCGGCTGGCCCAGAACACCTACGTGCTCTGGGATCTCATCCACGACCGCACGCATTCTCACGGCGATCTGCCTTTCGATCCGTTCATGATCAAGCAGCGGATGCCGTACTGGATGTACGCGATCGAGGAACTGCGCTGCGACCTGAACGCCTTCCGTGAGGCGATCGAACTGGAGCGGTCCGGGAATCCGTACGGCAAGCTCGTGCAGTACGCGATCCTGTTCGACCGGCTCTTCCGGTTCCCGATCACCGGGGACCGAGTGAAGAACTATGACGGACTCGGCGGTCAGCTGCTGTTCGCCTACCTGCGCAAGGCCGGGGTGCTCGCCTGGACCGACAACACGCTGCGGGTGGACTGGACCGCGCTGCCCTCCGGGGTGCTCGGCCTGTGCGAGGAGGTCGAACAGCTCTACTCGGACGGGATCGACCGTTCCCGGATGGCGCACTGGATGGCCGCGCACGAGCTGATGTCCGGTTATGTCGCCGCGCACCCGGCCTCGGTGTGGGCGAAGGGCATCGAGGCGTTGCCGACCGACGGGCCACCGCGCAAGATGGTGGACGAGGTGTTGCCGGACGAGTTCCCGCTCAACACCTTCTACGAAGCATTGCGCAGGAAGTTGAAGACCGTGGTGGCATCGACAGCGGGGATTACGGCATGAGTGTGCAGAACAAGGTCATCGTCGTCACCGGGGCGGGCGGGGCGGCCGGTCCGCCGGCCTGCCGTGCGCTCGCCGCGGCGGGGGCCACGGTCATCGCCTGCGATGTCCTGGAGTCCTCGCTGCATCCGCTCGCCGACGATATTCGCGCCGAGGGCGGCACGATCGAGACCCACGCGGTGGATCTGCTCGACGAGGCCGCGACCGAGGCCTGGGCGGGCGAGCTGCGCTCCCGGCATGGGCACATCGACGGCCTGGTGCACCTCGTCGGCGGGTGGCGCGGCGGGAAGAGCTTCGTCGAGGAGGACCTGGCGGACTGGGACTTCCTCGAGCAGCGCCTGGTGCGCACCCTGCAGCGCACCACGCGTGCCTTCCATGCGGCGCTCACGGACAGCGAGGCGGGCCGCGTGGTGATCGTCTCGGCGAAGGCGGCGAGCTCGCCGAGTTCGAAGGGTGCGCACTATGCCGCGGCGAAGGCGGCCTCCGAGGCCTGGATGCTCGCGGTTGCGCACGGGTGGCGGGCCAGCGAGACCGCCGCGGCCACGATCCTCGTGGTGAACGGTCTGGTCACCGACGAGATGCGGGCCGCGAAACCGGAAGCGAAATTCGCCAGCATGACCGATGTCGCGGATGTCGCGAAGGTCATCGTTAGCCTGTGGGACAAACCGGCGACGGAACTGAACGGAGAACGACTTTGGCTGACGCCGTGAACGAAGCATCGGCACTGTCCCGCAAGCATGATCCGGAATACCGCGGGTTCGCCAGCGACAACTACTCGGGCGTGCACCCGGAGATCATGGCCGCCCTGGCGACCGCGAACGGCGGGCACCAGATCGCCTACGGGGAGGACGACTACACCGAGGCCGTGCAGCAGGTGTTCCAGTCGCACTTCGGCCCGGGCGCCGAGGCGTTCCCGGTATTCAACGGGACCGGGGCCAATGTGGTCGGCCTGCAGTCGCTCACCGAGCGCTGGCAGTCGGTGATCTGCACCGAGACCGCGCACATCCACGTGGACGAGTGCGGTGCCCCGGAGCGGATGGGCGGGCTGAAGCTGCTCACGGTGTCCACTCCGGACGGGAAGTTGACCCCGGAGCTGGTGGACACCGAGGCGTACGGCTTCGACGACGAACACCGGGCGCAGCCGAGGGTCGTGTCCATCACCCAGTCCACCGAACTCGGCACCTGCTACACCCCGGCCGAAGTGGCCGCGCTGTGCGAGCACGCGCACGCTCGCGGGATGGTCGTGCACATGGATGGGGCGCGGTTGTCGAACGCGGCCGCGCACCTCGGGGTGCCCTTCGCCGAGTTCACCACCGAGGCCGGGGTGGATGTGCTTTCCTTCGGCGGCACCAAGAACGGGATGATGTTCGGTGAGGCGGTCGTGGTGCTCAACCACGAGGCCGCGCGCGGCTTGCCGTACCTGCGGAAGATGTCGATGCAGCTGGCGAGCAAGATGCGATTCGTCTCGGCGCAGTTCGACGCCCTGCTCTCCGGTGATCTCTGGCTGCGCAGCGCCACCCATGCGAACGCCATGGCCGCGCGGCTCGCCGGGACGGTGCGTGATGTGCCCGGGCTGCGGCTGACCCGTGAACCCCAGGCCAACGAGGTGTTCGCGATCCTGCCCAAGGATGTGACCGCGCGGCTGCAGAAACGGTTCCGCTTCTACACCTGGGACGAGGAGACCGGGGAGGTGCGCTGGGTGACCACCTTCGACACCACCGAGGCGGACATCGATACGTTCGCCGCGGCGGTGCGCGAGGAGCTACAAGCAGTGAATGCGTGACAATTTCGTAGTATATCGCTACGATCCTGGCTGAATTCGTAACAAGAGCGGGAGAGTGGATCGGAATGGGTAGTATCACCGTCCGGAACTTCATCGCGGGCGAGCACCGGGACGCGGTCTCGGGCAAGACGAGCGAGCTGATCGATCCGGTGACCGGCGAAGTCCTCGGTACCGCGGCCCTTTCCGGAGCCGAGGATGTGGACGCCGCCTTCGCCGCCGCGGCCGAGGCCTTCAAGACCTGGTCGCGCACCACGCCGCGGGAACGTCAGCTCGCGCTGAACAAGATCGCCGACGCGTTCGAGGCCCGCAAGGACGAGTTCGTCAAGCTGGAGTCGGCGAACACCGGGAAGCCGCTGGCCCTGGTCGAGTCCGAAGAGATGTTCCAGCTGATCGACCACACCCGGTTCTTCGCCGGTGCGGCCCGCAATCTGGAGGGCAAGTCGGCGGGCGAGTACATGGAGGGTCTCACCTCCTTCGTCCGCCGTGAGCCGATCGGGGTCGCCGCACAGGTCACGCCGTGGAACTATCCGATGGTCATGGCGATGTGGAAGTGGGCCCCGGCGATCGCCGCGGGCAACACCGTGGTGCTCAAGCCCTCGGACACCACCCCCGCTTCGACCGTGCTCACCGCCGAGGTGCTCGCCGAATTCCTCCCGCCCGGGGTGTTCAACGTGGTCTGCGGCGACCGGGACACCGGACGGCTGCTCATCGAGCACGAGACCCCGAGCATCGTCTCGGTGACCGGTTCGGTGCGCGCGGGTATGGAGGTCGCCGGTTCCGCTGCCGTCGACCTGAAGCGGGTGCACCTGGAACTCGGCGGCAAGGCACCGGTGATCGTGTTCGACAACGCCGACCTGAAGTCCGCGGCCGAGCAGATCGCCGAGGCGGGCTACTTCAACGCCGGCCAGGACTGTACGGCCGCGACCAGGGTGCTCGTGCAGGAGGGCGCGCAGGAGGACTTCGTGCGCGCGCTGACCGAGGTGGCGAAGGCGACCAAGACGGGCAAGCCCGATGAGCAGGACGTGCTCTACGGCCCGCTCAACTCGGCGGCCCAGCTGGAGAAGGTGCAGGGCTTCATCGACCGGCTGCCGGGGCACGCGGTCGTCAACGCGGGCGGGAAACGGTTCGGGGACAAGGGATTCTTCTTCGAGCCGACCGTGGTCTCCGGGCTGCGCCAGGGCGACGAGATCGTGCAGAACGAGGTGTTCGGCCCGGTGATCACCGTGCAGTCGTTCACCGACGAGGCCGAGGCGTTCCGGATGGCCAACGATGTGCAGTACGGGCTGGCCTCCTCGGTGTGGACCAGCGACCACGGCACCGCGATGCGCGCCTCGCGGGACCTCGACTTCGGGTGCGTGTGGATCAACTGCCACATCCCGCTCGCCGCCGAGATGCCGCACGGTGGGTTCAAGCACTCCGGTTACGGCAAGGACCTCTCCGGCTACGGCTTCGACGACTACACCCGCATCAAGCACGTGATGAGCGCCGTTGACTGAGATCGGACTGGTCGCCGCGGTCGCCGAGAACGGAGTGCTCGGCGACCGCGGCGGCATGCCCTGGAAACTTCCCGGGGATCTCGCGCGGTTCAAACGGTTCACCCTCGGGCATCCGATCATCATGGGGCGCAGGACTTTCGAGTCGATCGGGCGCCCGCTTCCCGGTCGCCGCAACCTGGTGCTGTCCATGGGTTCCGGGGATCCGCGGGTGGAATGGTTTTCCTCGCTCGATCAGGCAGTGGCCGCTGCCGGGCCCGGCCGGGCGTTCGTGATCGGCGGCGCGACCGTGTACCGGGCGGCGCTGCCGTTCGCCGATCTGGTGCACCTGACCAGGGTGCACGCCAGCCCGGAAGGGGACACGGTCTGGGAACCGGATCTCTCGGCCTTCACGCTGGCCGAGTCCACCCGGTACACCGAGGACGAGATCCCCTGCACGGTCGAGCTTTATCGCAGATGAATCCGTCCACTGTGGACATCGCCTGGAGTGCGTGCCCGCCTGCCACCTGCAGCACCTGACCGGTGATCCAGCGCGCCTGCCGCGAGGCGAGCAACACCACGGCATCGGCGATGTCCTCGGGTTCACCGACCCGGCCGAGCGGCACGATCGAGCGCGCGTGTTCGAGCATCTCCCCGTCGAGCCAACCGGTCTGCACCGGACCGGGGGCGACCGCGTTGACCCGGATCCCACTGGGGCCGAGGTCCAGCGCCGCCGACCTGGTGAACCCTTCGAGCGCGGCTTTCGAGGTACCGTAACCGGTCTGTCCGGGGAAGGCGCGGGCGGCGTCGGTGGAGGTGAGTAGGGCGGGTGCGAAGGTGTTCACCGCGTAGTGCCTGGCGAGACCGTCGAGGCCGAGGGTCTCGATGCTGTCCGGTTGTTCGCAGTGCGCGGCGTTGTTCACCAGCACGTCCACCGGGCCGAGCCGTTCGGTGACCGCGTCGGGAAGCAGCCGCGGCGCCTCGGCGGCGGTGAGATCGGCGGCGAACGTGACCGCGCCCAGTTCTCCGGCCAATGCGGTGACCTGCGCTTCGGCCCGGCTGCGGTGCTCCCACAAGCTTCCCTCGGGAGGGCGGGATTCCGCGCCGAAATGGTGCACCGCGAGGCGCGTGCCCTGGGCGGAGAAGGCACGCGAGATCGCGGCCCCGAGGCCCGCCGCGCCGCCGGTGACGAGCACGGTCCGCCCGGCACGATCCGCGTCGATCATCGCGGACCCGGATTCTGCGGCGGATACGGCTGATTCGGCGGCGCCTGCGGCGGGAATTGCTGCGGGGGGAACTGTTGCTGGGGCGGGAACTGCTGGGGGTGTGCCGCTGCGGATAGGACTGTTGTGGGTACTGCTGTTGAGGGGACTGCCCGGAGAGTCCCTTCCGCTCCTGTTGTCGGGCGCGCAGATGGTTCGCGGTGGAGGGGAGCGCGGCCAGCACGGTGACCAGGATCCCGACGAGCGCCATGGCGAGAAGGATCAGTGGAACGGGAGAGGCGGTCAGATGGGTGAAGGCTCCCGTCAGGACGCCGAACACGACCGAGGCCACAGCCTGGAGCGCGCCGCCGATCATCAGGACGATGCGGCCGTTCGTCTGTCCGGTGAACACCCCGACGGCGCCGGCGATCAGGACGATGGCCAGCGGGATCACCCGACGAGGCGGATACTCGTGGCGCTGAATCCCACGATCGAGCCGATGCCGAGGACGATACCGAGCACGGCGGCGGTGGTCGCGGTCGATCCGCTCGGCCGGATCGGCTGTTGCGGATACGAGGGATAGCCGGGCTGTTGCGGATACATGGCAGACCACTAGTTCGTGTGCGGGGTGTTCCCGCTGAGCCTGCCATGGATCGGTGTCTCAGGTGTCCTCGCGCAGAAACTCGGCGGCCTGTTCACCGATGAGGATCGCGGGAGCGTTGGTGTGCCCCCGGATGATGCTCGGCATGATCGAGGCGTCGGCGACGCGCAGTCCCGGTACGCCGCGCACGCGCAGCCGCGGGTCGACCACGGAGTGCTCATCGCGGCCCATCCGGCAGGTGCCGACGGGGTGATAGAGGGTCTGGGAGTGCTCGCGCAGTGCGGTTTCCCTGCGTTCGGCGCCCGGTCCCATGCCCGCGGGTTGCAGGCAGCCCTCGACCAGTCCGGCGAGCGGTTCGGTCCCCAGGAGTTCCTCGGTGAGTTCCAGTCCGTACCGCAGCCGCGCGAGGTCGTGGCCGGCCGGATCGCTGAGGTAGCGCGGATCCACCAGCGGCGCCCGCAGTGGATCGGCCGATTCGAGGGTGACCGTTCCGGTGCTCTCCGGGCGCAGCAGCACCGGTCCGGTGGTGAGGCCGTGGCTCTGTGGCGCCTCCAGCCCCTCGGCGAGGAACGGAACCGGGACGAAGATCAGCTCCAGATCGGGGGCGCCGAGCAACGGGTCACTGCTGACGAAACCGTAGGCCTCACCGATGTTCGAGGTGAGCATTCCGTTGTGGCGCAACAGGTATTCGAGCAGCGCCGGTGGTTTGGTCGCCGGATACAGCGAACCCTCGCGGGCGCCGAGCACCAGGGGAGCGGCGAGATGATCGCGCAGGTTCACACCGACCTCGGCACTGTCCACCACGACCGGGATACCGTGTGCGCGCAGCTTTTCGGCGGGCCCGATCCCGGAGAGCATCAGCAACTGCGGCGAGTTGATCGCCCCGCCGCACAGGATGATTTCGGTGCCCGCGGTCGCGGTGCGGTGCCGTCCCCGGTGCAGGTACTCCACCCCGCGCGCCCGGCCGCCGTCGACCGCGATGCGCAGGGTGTGGGCGCCGGTGAGCACGGTCAGATTGGCGCGCCGGGCGGCGGGCCGCAGATAGCCGTCGACGGTGCTCCACCGGCGGCCGGCGCGCTGGCTGACCATCGTCTCGGTGAACCCCGCCTCGTGCGGGCCGTTGGTCGTCATCGCGCGGGGCAGGCCGAATTTCTCGCACGCCGCGAGGTACTGCCCGGTCATCGCGCGCGGGGAGCGCTGTTTGCCGACGGCCATCGGACCACCGCGGCCCTGGTGCCCACCATCGGGGGTCTCGGTGTCCTCGATGCGGGTGAACAGCTCCAGCGCCTTGGCCGCGGACCACGGAGCTCCGGCCAGCTCACCCCATTCCTCGTAGTCGGCGGCGAACCCGCGCACCCACATCATGGCGTTCATCGAGGAGGAACCGCCGAGCATCTTGCCGCGCGGCCAGTAGATCCGGCGATCGGCCAGCTCGGGCTGCGGAACGGTGCGGTAGTTCCAGTCCCGGTCGGTCTCGAAGAGGTTCGCGAACGCCGCCGGGGTGCGGACCGCCATCACCTTGTCGGACGGCCCGGCCTCGAGCAGCAGCACGCTGCGGTTCTCGTCCTCGCTCAGCCGTGCCGCGAGCGCCGAGCCCGCCGAACCGGCCCCGATGACCACATAGTCGAATCCCGTCGGTACCTCGGCCATGAGCAACTCCTTTGTTGTCCAGGGCCTCCATCCTGTACCGAAACCGGACCGAACGCGAGAACCGGCTCAGTCGCGGGGGACCACCGGAGGCTGACTCGACCAGGGAAAATCGATCCAGCGGTCGGTGCGGTGCCAGACGTACTCGCACTGCACCGAGGAGCGCGGCTTCTCGTAGACCACCGCGCAGCGCACCTCGAGGACGTGCTCGGCGCAGAAATCGCGCACCAGCTTCAGAGTGGCCCCGGTGTCCGCGACATCATCGGCCACGAGCACCCGCTTGCTCGTCAGATCGACCGCGTTCGGCACCGGCGGAAGCATCACCGGCATGTCCAGGCGCTTGTCCACGCCGGTGTAGAACTCCACGTTCATCACGTGCAGGTTCTTCACCTCGAGGTCGTAACCGAGTGCCCCCGCGGCGAACAGTCCACCGCGTGCGATGGCGAGTATCAGATCGGGCCGGAACCCGTCCTCGGCGACCATCGTCGCCAGCTCACGTGTCGCGACACCGAATCGCTCCCAGGTGAGCACTTCCCGTTCGGTCACTGGCCCTGCTCCCGTCTGCCGTCCACTCCTCGGCGGGAGTTTACGGCGCTACCGTGTCCGGGTACGCGAAAGGGAGGTCATCGTGGAGGGCTTGGTGCTCGAGGAGATCGAGGAACTACGCCTCGTGGACCACCACGTACACGGGGCACTCGCGGAACCGGCCGACCGGGCCCGGTTCGAGTCCTTTCTCACCGAGTCCGACCGGCCGGCCGCGGTCGGCACGAGCCGGTTCGACTCGCAGCTCGGGTTCGCGGTGCGCCGGTGGTGTGCCCCGGTGCTCGGGCTCCAACCGCACACCGGGGCCGGGCCGTACTGCGCCCGCCGCGCCGAACTCGGCACCGAGGAGGTCAACCGGCGGCTGCTCACCGCGAGCGGGATCGGGCGGTTTCTGGTGGACACCGGGATCCTCGGCGCCCCGGTGCTCGGACCGCCCGCGATGGCCGAGGCGAGCGGCGCGCGGGCGGGGGAGATCGTGCGGTTGGAAAGCCTCGCCGAAGGACTGGCCGCGGACGGGATCGGGGCCACGGCCTTCGCCCGCCGGTTCCCTGAACTGCTCGCCGAACGCAGCGCCACCGCGGCCGGGCTCAAGAGCATCATCGCCTACCGGCACGGGCTCGCCTTCGATCCCGAGCCACCTGCCGGGCACGAGGTGGTGCGCGCGGCCGGAAACTGGTTGCGTGCGCGGGATCGTGGCGGTACGGCGCGCCTCGCGGACCCGGTGCTGCTGCGCTTTCTGCTGTGGTGCGGGATCGAACGGGGCCTTCCACTGCAGCTGCACACCGGGCTCGGCGATCCCGATCTGCGGCTGCGGCACTGCGATCCGGCGCTGCTGACCGACTGGCTGGAGCGCATCGAGCGGAACCGCGTGGATGTGTTGCTGCTGCACTGTTATCCCTTCCACCGCAACGCGGGATTTCTCGCCCAGGTCTATCCGCACGTGTATCTGGACACCGGCCTCGCGCTGACCCATCTCGGTGCACGCGCCGAGGCGGTGCTCGCCGAATCACTGGAACTGGCCCCGTTCGGCAAGCTGCTGTTCTCCTCGGACGCGTTCGGGCCCGCGGAACTGCACCATCTGGGCGCTTTGCTGTGGCGGCGGGCGATGCGCCGGGTGCTCGGCGGGTTCGTCACCGAGGGTGCCTGGTCGCGCGCGGATGCGCTCCGGGTGGCGCGGATGATCGGCGCGGAGAACGCACAGCGAGTCTACACGCGCTGAAGTGTTCCACTCAGTGGCACACACCCCTTGTTCCGCGCCGGTACCGCGCCTAGCGTCGGGGCCAGCGAAGAGACGAGGTGTTGCATGCAGGAACAGCAGCGGCAGGCTGTGGCGCGGGAATTGCTCGCCGCCTACCGCGAGGGACCGATCGACCCGCTCATCCGGCGATACCCCGGACTCGAGGTCACCGACTCGTACCACATCCAGCTCGAACAGGTACGCCAGTGGGTGGCCGAGGGCGATGTGGTGCGCGGGCACAAGGTCGGCCTGAGTTCGGCGGCGATGCAGCGCCAGCTCGGCGTGAACCAGCCGGACTACGGGCACCTGCTCGAATCGATGTTCCACCTCGAGGGCCTGCCGATCGACACCGCGCGCTATCTGCAGCCCAAGGTGGAACCGGAGATCGGCTTCGTGCTCGGAGCGCCGCTGCGTGGCCCGGGGGTCACCGCGGCGGAAGCGGCGGCCGCGGTGCGCTATGTGGTTCCCGCGCTGGAGATCATCGATTCGCGGATCAAGGACTGGCGGATCGCCCTCCCGGACACGATCGCGGACAACGCTTCCTCCGGTGGCCTGGTGCTCGGCAGCAGGTTCCTCGATCCGTCCGCTGTGGACATTCGGCTGACCGGCTGCGTACTGCGCAAGGGCGGCGAGGTCATCGACACCGGAGCGGGCGCGGCCGTGCTCGGTTCACCACTGAATTCCTTGGTGTGGCTGGCGAACACCGTCGGCCCACTCGGCATCACCTTGGCCGAGGGGCACGTGGTGCTCCCCGGATCACTGTCCGCCGCGCATCCGGTCGCTCCCGGCGAATCGGTGACCGCGGAGTTCGCCGGGCTCGGCAGTGTCACGGCGGTATTCGGCAAACAGGAGGACGTATGACGAAAGCGAAGGCGGCGATCGTCGGTCCCGGCAACATCGGCACCGACCTACTCGCCAAACTCCGGCGCAGCGAACTGGTCGAGGTGTCCGCGATGGTCGGGGTCGACCCGGAATCCGATGGACTCGCCCGCGCGCGGGAACTCGGCATCGAGGCCTCGGCCGAAGGCGTCGACTGGCTGCTGTCCCAGGCGGAACTGCCCGATCTGGTGTTCGAGTCGACCTCGGCGCGGGCGCACGCGGCCAATGCGGTGCGCTATGCCGACGCGGGAATCCGGGCCGTGGACCTCACCCCGGCCGCGGTCGGGCCGTTCGCCTGCCCGCCGGTCAACCTCGGTCAGCACCTCGAAGCGCCGAACGTCAACATGATCACCTGCGGCGGGCAGGCCACCATTCCCATGGTGCACGCGGTTTCCCGGGTCACCCCGGTGTCCTACGCCGAGATCGTGGCCTCGATCGCCTCGCGTTCGGCCGGTCCGGGAACGCGCGCGAACATCGACGAGTTCACCGAGACGACCGCCAACGGCATCGAAACCGTCGGCGGGGCGGACAAGGGCAAGGCGATCATCGTGCTCAACCCGGTCGACCCGCCGATGATCATGCGGGACACCGTGTTCTGCGCGATCGATCCGGACGCGGACACCGGTGCCATCACCGACTCGATCCACCGGATGATCGAAGAGGTGCGCCGTTATGTGCCCGGTTACCGGCTCAAGGCGGATCCGCAGTTCGACGAGCCGCGCGCCGACTGGGGCGGCAAGGCACGGGTCGCGGTGTTCCTCGAAGTGCGCGGGAACGGCGACTATCTCCCGGAATGGGCGGGCAACCTGGACATCATGACCGCGGCGGCCGCGCGCACCGGGGAACTGCTCGCCGAGCACATCATCAGCAAGGAGGGCGTGGCATGACCGATCTCCGGATCACCGACACCACCCTGCGCGATGGCAGCCATGCCATGGCGCACCAGTTCACCGAGCAGCAGGTCCGGGATGTGGTCGGCGTGCTCGACCGCGCCGGGGTCCAGGTCATCGAGGTCACCCACGGCGATGGGCTCGGCGGGTCCAGTTTCAACTACGGCTTTTCCGGGACCGATGAGCTGACCCTGATCCGGGCCGCGGTCGAGGAGGCCGAGCGCGCGCGGATCGCGGTGCTGCTGCTTCCCGGGGTCGGCACCATCACCGATCTGAAGCGGGCACACGATATCGGCGCGCGGGTCGCGCGGATCGCCACGCATTGCACCGAGGCCGACGTCTCCATCCAGCACTTCGGCGCGGCACGCGATCTCGGCATGGAGACGGTCGGTTTCCTGATGCTCTCGCACCGGATCGGCCCGGAAGAGCTCGCCAAGCAGGCGCGCATCATGGCCGATGCCGGATGCCAGGGCGTGTACGTGGTCGATTCGGCGGGCGCACTGCTTCCCGACGACGCGCGGGCCCGGGTGGAAGCACTGGTCGCCGAACTGGGCGAGGACGCACAGGTCGGCCTGCACGGGCACCAGAACCTCTCGCTCGGGGTGGCCAATTCGCTGGCCGCCTACCAGGCGGGGGCCCGCCAGATCGACGGCACCCTGTGCGCGCTCGGCGCGGGCGCGGGCAACTCGCCGACCGAGGTGCTGGTGGCCGCGTTCGACCGGATGGGCGTGGACACCGGGCTCGACCTGACCGAGACCCTCGGTGCCGCCGCGGAAGTGGCGCTGCCGTTCATCACCCGGTTGCCGTGGGCCGATCGCAGCTCCATCGTGCAGGGGCATTCCGGCGTGTACTCCAGCTTCCTGCTGCACGCCGAGCGCGCCGCCGCACGGTACGGGGTGCCCAGCCACGAGATCTTGCGCAAGGTCGGTGAGCACGGCTACGTCGGCGGCCAGGAGGACATGATCATCGATATCGCTATCCAGCTCGCCGCACAGTCCTCGGACGTCAAGGCGGGCTCGGCATAGCCGCGGCACGTAACATCGCCGCATGACCGAGCCGCCGAACGCGGTCATCGACCGTATGATGCTCATTCTCGGCGCCTTCGACACCGACCGGGTGCTGAGCGTCTCCGAACTCGCGCGGCGGACCGGACTCGCCAAGTCGACGGTGCACCGGATGGCCGGAACACTGCTCGAACACGGTGTGCTCGAGCGTTCCGGTGTCCGGTTCACCCTCGGCCTGCGGCTGTTCGAACTCGGCGAGCGGGTGCCGCGCAAGCTCGGTCTTCGCGAGGCCGCGCTGCCGTACATGGCCGATCTGCGCGCCGCCACCCGGCAGACCGTGCACCTCGCCGTGCTCGACGGCACCGATGTCGTCTACCTCGAGATATTCCGCAACCCCGAGGCGCCCCCGCTTCCCTCGCGCACCGGCGGCCGGCTTCCCGCACACGCCACCGGAGTGGGCAAAGCGATGCTCGCGTTCTCCCCGCAGCGGGTGCTCGACGAGGTGCTGCGCCGGGGACTGCGCCGGGTCGCCGAACGCACCATCACCGATCCCGCCATGCTCACCAGGCAGCTGCGCACCGTGCGGGCAAACGGCGTCGCCAACGAATACGAGGAATCCGGGGCCGGGATCGTGTGCGCGGCCAGTCCCATCCTCAACATCGACCAGACCGTGGCGGGCGCCATCTCCGTTTCCGGGCTGTCCGGGCGGCTCGATCTGCGCCGGATGACCCCCGCCGTGCGCACCGCGGCGCTGGCGATTTCCCGGACCCTCGGCGCGCGCACCTGATCCGCCGCGGGCTGATCCGGTGGCTACCGGCCGCCCTCGGATCGGTTCCCCGCACCTGTCGCAGCCACTCGGGAATCGCGTAGAGCACGGGGTGGAAGGCGAGATTCGCCAAGGCGTACTGACCGAGGACGCCTATCAGTCTGGGGCGCACGGCGAGCGACCGGACATCGGGGAATCGCTCAACGACAACAGAAACACCAGCCGGGCGAGCACGGCGCCCACGAAGCGGCCGTTCGTGGACGGTCCGCGGGGAGACGGCGCCCGGCGAGGAGCACCGCGGCAACCGCCGCCGGAACATTTCTCGCGAACGTGTCCTGCCATCCGGTGTCGGCCACGAGTGATCCCTCGCGGCGCGGACCGGACTGATCGGCCAGCCTGCCCATCATGGTCTGTCCCAGGGTGCCCGTGACGTAGAAAGCCGCTCACCGACCCGGTCACGGCCGTGATTCCGGCTCCGAAGTGCTGCCGCACTAGGGGAAGCGCCACCGCGATCACCGATGCGTCCAGGGGATTCAGCACGGTTCCGGTCGCGACCGTTGCCACGACGGCGGATTCCCGCACCACAGCACCCCGTCGGCCGCGCGGCGGGCCCGTACATGACTGAAGCCCTGCTCCTCATGAAGAGGAACAGGGCTTCTGTTACCAGCTGGTGCGCGATACTGGGATCGAACCAGTGACCCCTGCCGTGTGAAGGCAGTGCTCTCCCGCTGAGCTAATCGCGCTCGCTTGCCGATGGTCAGCAGCGTAGCGCACGTGGTTCAGCCGCCGAAGACGGGGCTGCGCAACCACGGCCACTCGATGCCGAACCACCCGCCGACGAGGGAGAACACGCCGATGAGCCACAGTACGGCCAGGATGAGCGCGAACAGGCCGGTGAGTACGAGCGAGCGGACGAACCAGTTCTGCTCGCCCATCCACCTCAGCCAGGCGTTGTAATAGCGCTTGGCGAACTCGAGCAACCGGCGCGCCCAGGTGAACTCGGTGGCGAGGATGCCGAGACCGGCGAACACGACCAGCCAGCCGGGGCCGGGGAACGGGATCATGACGAGCCCGCCGACGGTGACGAGGGTGCCGAGGACACCGATGGCGATCCGGAAGGCGAACTGCCTTCGTGGATCGGCGTCCCGCCAGCGGTGCAGGTCACCGACGACTGTCCGGAGTCGCTGTCTCACGCGCGATCACCTGACCGAAAATCGACCGAAATGACTGCTTTATCCGTAGACTCCATGGCGCCAGTGTGCCCGAAGCGACACAATCCGATATCGAGCGAGCCATATAACACCCGGACGCCGGTTGATCTGCTTCAGATCGTCTGCCCGGTGTGTGAGACTGCGAAGAGATGGCCCGACTTGCCGGAGGACGAAGGGGGCGATGAGGTTGCGTGCAGTACCGCATGAATCACGTCACGTCCACCAGCCGGGTGACATTGGCGAAAGTCGCGACGGATTCACCGGGTGGCTGCGTCTCACTCGTGACGCTCGGCCGGAAGGTGGCCGAGGGAGGGACCAGGAGGGTATAGACCATGCGTAATGACCACGTGACGCTTCGGTCCACCTCGGTGTTCGAACTGCTCGCACCGAGGACACCGGCGGTGCCGGTGCAGGTGGAGCTGCGCTACGACACCCGTGACCCGTACGCGGTGATCGCCGCGTTCCGCACCGGCCGCTCGGGCTGGGTGGAATGGGTGTTCGCTCGCGATCTGCTCGCCGACGGGCTGATCGCCGATGCGGGCGAGGGAGATGTCCGGATGCGCCCGGCCACCGATGACCCCGGCGTGATCGTGCTCGAGCTCACTTCGCCTTCGGGGCATGCGATGTTCGAGGCTTCCGCGGAAGAACTCGCCGATTTTCTCGACAGCACCTACGACGTCGTGCTCCCCGGCAACGAGCACCTGTGGGTGGACGTGGATGACGCGATCGCCAGCCTCATCCCCAACGACATGGGCTGACGCTGCCGCCCCGGCGGGCGGTGACCCCCGTGTGTGGCGGTCACCGCTCGTCGGCTAGAGTTTCCCCATACGCCACGGTGAACAAGCCGGGCAGGCGGACGTAGCGCAGCTGGTAGCGCATCACCTTGCCAAGGTGAGGGTCGCGGGTTCGAGTCCCGTCGTCCGCTCGGAAAGGTTGGGGTCTCGAGGAACTCGGCCTTGGCTATGTCGGTCTATCCGGATGGTCCGGCAAACACGGCGGAGTGGCCGAGTGGCTTAGGCAAGGGCCTGCAAAGCCCTGTACGCGGGTTCGATTCCCGCCTCCGCCTCGCGCGATTAGCTCAGCGGGAGAGCGCTACCTTGACACGGTAGAGGTCACTGGTTCGATCCCAGTATCGCGCACCAGCAAGGTAAAAGAAGCCCTGTTCCTTCTCACGAGGGACAGGGCTTCTTGTCTATCCCGGACGATTCTTCGGTGAATTCGTTTCGATCGCTTCGATGATGGCGGACCAGGGCAGTTCGCGATCCGGGGAACCCTCGCGGGGCCGGTGGAGCGGCCAGACGTCCTCGCCGGTGATCAAGGTGACGCCGGCCTTCCGGAGCGCCGCGATGTGTTGGGGCCACGCGGGATGCGCGGCGTGTGCGGCATTGATGCGCGGGAAGACGATGACGGGAACATCACCGCCTCCGATGGCCTCGCACACTTGGGTCAGTGCCTGGTTGTCGGCGAGGCCGAGGCCGAGCTTCGCGACGGTGTTCGCGGTCGCGGGCGTGACCACGTAGCAGTCCGGTACGGGATGCGGTTTGGCCTCGCTCGGCAGCCGGGGAGCGCGGCGCACGGGCAGTCCGGTCAGTTCCCGGAGTCGCGGAATGGAGCCCTCGGCGTCGAGCCAGGTCGCGGCGGTCGGGGTGAGGGTGACCCCGGCACCCCAGCCGCGCCGGAGCATGGGTTCGATCAACCGGGGCCCGATCTGGTCGACTCCGTCGGCCGCGCAGCCGACAACACCGAGGAATGGCACGATCGCCGAGGCTAGCAGCGCGCCCGGCGGGCCGCTGGTGATGTCGGCCGGACCGGAGGCGAACCCCGCGTCGGTGCGCAGCACGGCCGGGCCGGTCAGGCGGCCGAGACCGCAGATTCCAGCTAGGACCAGATTGCCTTCACCCATTCCGGGTGATCGATGAACGGGTTGCGATTGTGCTGGTACTCATCGAAGATCACGTCGTTGCGGTGTTGCTCGAACTTGTCCGGCGGGTCCTGCTCGCTCCACTGTTTGAGCACGGAAAGGCGCCCGATCGCCGGAGCGCTCCCATTGCCGGCCTTGTCATTGGGTTCGAGATCGGGGAATCCGTCACCGCCGTCGTACCGTACGGCCATGTAGAAGATCATGCGGGCCACATCGCCTTTCACGGCGTCCCTCGGCTCGAATGAATCGTCATCGGTGAAATTGCCCGGCGCGCCCTGGACCGCGTTTCCGCCCTTGTCGAAATCCTTGTTTCCGCGCTCGCTGTTGACCTTGATATCGGACGGGCGCAGGTGGTGGACATCGGTTCCCGGTCCGGGTGCGGTGCCGAAATCCCCGTGCGATTTCGCCCAGACGTGCTCGCGGTTCCACTCGCCGCCCGATGCGCTCACCGAACGGCCGGTGTACAGCTCGATCACATCGGACTGATCGGCCGGGTCCTGATCGGTCTTGGCGAGCGCGTCCTTGGCCTGGTCGTAGCTCAGGGTGTCCTGTTTGCTGATGATGGTGTGCAGCGCGGCCTTCAGTTCCGGACCGGTCTTTCCCTGTGCGTCCCGGTAATAGCCGTCCGGGGGAGCGGCGGCGAGCGCGGGCGCGCTCAACCCCAGGATCGCGGCGGCCGACAGGCCCGCGAGAATGCGAAGACGGCGCATCAAAACCCCTCCGTGCAACCGAACTCGGTTCGTCCGGTTGCACCCTCGCATCCGAGCCGTCCCGTTCGGTACCGACGATCGGACGGGGGCGATCAGCTGAACAGATGCGCGCTGGCGAGTTCGACTACCTCCGTACGCGTGCGATCACCGTGGTCGGCGGCGAGGAAGTGCTTGCCGACCGCGAGGGAGAAGGCGATCATGCTGCGGGCCTCGACCTCGTCCTCGTCCGAGCAGAAGGTGCGGAACTGCACGGCGAGGGTGCGGATCGGAGGCATAAGGCTCACGGTAACCCCGGAGCGGGGTCTATCCGCTGATGCTGGGCCGCCCGTTCTCCACGTGGCCGGTCATCCACACCCCGAGCTCCGGATCCTCCGGGCAGCTCAGCCGAACCTCGTACCACCCGTCCTGGACCGGAACCGGGATCCGCCGGCTGGAACCGGCCGGGATCCGTGCGGTCCGGGAATCCGCCGCATAATGGGTGCTCTCGAGGCGCACCGTGCGTGCCTCGCTCGCGCGCAGTTCGGCGAACGGGGCGGCGTTCTCGATCCGCAGACCCGCCGCGAGGGCCGCGTTTTCCGAACCTCCCCTGGCATCGAAACGGAACCGGTTCGGGCCGAGCACGGTGATCCGGTAGCGCTCGCGGGGAATGGGCAGTTCCACGGTCGCGGTGCCGAGTACATCCACCGGGATCGGTTGCCGGGCCTCGCCTTCGTAGGTGAACACCAGGCAGGGAGCGGTCCGCTCGCCGGTGTTGCTGAGCTCGATGCGCAGTTTCCCCTCGGCCACCTCGGCGCGCGCGGAACACTGGTAGGGAAGTGGCCGCGCGGGGCGCTTTCCCGGTTCCTGCACCGGTTGCGCCTGCTCGTCCGGTGGTTTCGGGGTCCACCGGTCGATGGGCTCGGGGACCGGGCCGGGCTGCTCTGGGCGCCGAGGGCGCGCGTTCGCGGTGAAGTCGAAGGCCGAGGTGAGGTCTCCGCAGGCGGTGCGGCGCCATGCGCTGATATTGGGTTCGCGCACCCCGGTCCAGCGTTCGAGCAGGCGCAGCACGGAAGTGTGGTCGAACACCTCGGAGTCGACGAAACCGCCGACCGTCCACGGCGACACGATGGTCATCGGCACCCGGAATCCGAGCCCGATGGGTTTCCCGTCGTAGTAGTCCGGCCCATTGCCCGATTGTGGCTTCGGCGGAATGGGCGGGGACACGTGGTCGAAATAGCCGTCGTTCTCGTCGAAGTTGAGCAGGATGGCGGTCCGGTCCCAGGTGTCCTGGTCGGCGGCGAACGCGTCGAGCACCTCGTAGATCAGGTTCGCGCTGCCCACCGGGTGGAACTGCCCGGGTGCTCGGCGTACACCGCGGGCGCCACGATCCAGGTCACCTTGGGCAGGGTGCGCGCCTCGATGTCCGCGCGGATGCGTTCGACGAGGGTGTCCGGTTCACTGCGGTACATCGCGCGGTCGAACAGGTTCCGCTGTGCCTCGGGCAGCGCGGCCCGCGCCGCGGCCAGCTGACCGAGCAGTTCCTCCCGCCGCGCGGCGGACTTTCCGGGCAGCGATTCGTAGAATTCCTCCGTGGTGCGGTAGTTTCCGTCCACGGCGGCGAGCAGGGTGTCACCGATCTTCTTGAATGGACGGAAGTACTCGACCGCGTTGTCGGTGAAGTTGTCCCACTCCTGGTAGATCCGCCAGCTGACCCCGGCCGCCTCGAGGCGTTCGGGGTAGGTGGTCCAGGTGTAGCCGGAATGGTTCTTGTCGTACGCGTCGTTGTCCACCGCACGCTTCCGGCTTCCCGGCTCGGTGCCCACCATCCCGCTCCACAGGTAGGTGCGGTTCGGGTTGGTGGAGCCGAAGATCGAGCAGTGGTAGGCATCGCAGACCGTGAAGGTGTCGGCGAGCTCGTACTGCATCCCGATGTCCCGGCGCTCGTAGTAGGTCATGGTGGCCGCGCCCTTGGCCGCGATCCACCCGTCGCACCAGCCCTTCGCGTGTGCCGCGGTGCTGCCCGCCCAGCTGTGGTCCAGGGAATCGAGGTACTGGATGTCGGAGTCCGGACGGCCCTCGCGTTCGGCGCCCGCGCGCAGCGCGAAGGGGAGCACCCGCTTGGCCAAGGGACCTGGCTGAGACCACACCGGTTCGCCATCGGGCAGCTCGATCGCGGTCGCATCGCCGAATCCGCGCACTCCGCGCAGCCGGCCGAAATAGTGGTCGAAGGCACGGTTCTCCTGCATGAACACCACGATGTGCCCGATCGCGCCGAGGCCGTCGCGGCGCGGTGCCTGCGCGGCGATGGCGCGGTGTACCGAGGGTGGGAGCAGCGAGGCGGCGGCGCCGGATGCGGCGAGCCCGAGCAGGCCGCGGCGGGTGAGTTCGGTCACGAGAGCGGGCCTTTCCGGGCATCGCGGGGCCGCTTGCGGCCAGAATCCGCGAAGACGCCGATCGAGTGGGCATCGCAGCGAGCCCTGCCGAGCGAGGAGCGGAGCGAGTGAGAAGTCGAGCCGATGGCGGAGCGCGAGGAAAGGTCCGATCGGGGCAACACAGTCATAGCCGCCATCTCAGCACGAGCGGATGACCGGTGGGTGAAATCCGGTGGTAAGGCAAGCGGACCCGGCCATTAGCATGAGGCGGGTACCTACCCATCCCGAAGGAGTCACCGTGAGTGTCCAGCCAGCAGCCGCCGTGTCCGCACCCAGCGTGAAGGTGCCGGCGGGCACTACCGCTGGTGCCGCGGTACGGGAGGCGGAATTACCGACCAAGGGCGCCGAGGCGATCGTGGTCGTGCGCGATGCCGAGGGCACGCTGCGCGATCTGGCCTGGGCCCCCGAGCAGGACGCCGAGGTCGAGGCCGTGGCTGCGGACACCGAGGACGGCCGCAGCGTGATCCGGCACTCCTGCGCGCACGTGCTCGCCCAGGCGGTGCAACAGCTGCGCCCGAACGCGAAACTCGGCATCGGCCCGCCGGTCAAGGACGGCTTCTACTACGACTTCGACGTCGCCGAGCCGTTCACCCCGGAAGACCTCGAAGCGCTCGAGAAGAGCATGCGCAAGATCATCAAGGGCGCACAGCGGTTCTCCCGGCGCCGCTACGACTCCCTGGAGGCGGCCCGCGAGGAACTGGCGGGGGAGCCGTACAAGCTCGAGCTCGTCGACCTCAAGGGCGATGTGGACACCGACGAGGTGATGGAGGTCGGCGGCGGCGAGCTGACCGCCTACGACAACCTCGATCCGCGCAGCGGGGAACGGATCTGGGGGGATCTGTGCCGCGGCCCGCATCTGCCGACCACCAAGCACATCCCGGCGTTCAAACTGACCAGGGCGGCGGCCGCGTACTGGCGGGGCAATGAGAACAACCCGCAGCTGCAGCGGATCTACGGCACCGCATGGGAATCGGCCGAGGCTCAGGATGACTACCTGGAGCGGCTCGCCGAGGCGCAGCGGCGTGACCACCGCAAAATCGGCGCCGAGCTGGACCTGTTCTCCTTCCCGGACGAGATCGGTTCCGGTCTTCCGGTGTTCCACCCCAAGGGCGGCATCATCCGCCGGGAACTGGAGAACTACTCGCGCCAGCGGCACGAGCAGGAGGGCTACGAATTCGTGAACAGCCCGCACATCAGCAAGGAGGACCTGTTCCTCACCTCGGGGCACCTGCCCTACTACGCGGACACGATGTTCCCGCCGATCCCCTTCGAGGACAGCAACTACTACCTCAAGGCGATGAACTGCCCGATGCACCACCTGATCTTCCGCTCGCGCGGGAGGTCCTACCGGGAGCTGCCGCTGCGGCTGTTCGAGTTCGGCACGGTGTACCGCTACGAGAAATCCGGCGTGGTGCACGGGCTGACCAGGGTGCGCGGGCTGACCATGGACGATTCGCACATCTACTGCACCAAGGAGCAGATGCCCGGCGAATTGCGTTCGCTGCTGAGCTTCGTGCTGGATCTGCTCGCCGACTACGGCCTCTCCGATTTCTACCTCGAACTGTCCACACGGGACGATTCGCCGAAGTTCATCGGCGAGGACTGGCAGTGGGAGGAGGCCACCGAAACGCTACGCCGGGCCGCGCTCGACTCCGGGCTCGAACTGGTGCCCGATCCCGGTGGCGCCGCCTACTACGGGCCGAAGATCTCGGTGCAGGCCAAGGACGCGATCGGGCGCTCCTGGCAGATGTCCACCATTCAGGTCGACTTCAACCACCCGAAGCGGTTCGAGCTGGAGTACACCGCGGCGGACGGCACCCGGCAGCAGCCGGTGGTCCTGCACCGCGCGCTGTTCGGTTCGATCGAGCGGTTCTTCGGGGTACTCACCGAGCACTACGCCGGGGCCTTCCCCGCGTGGCTGGCCCCGGTGCAGGTGGTCGGCATCCCGATTGCCGACGAGCACGCCGCGCACCTGCACGAGGTCGCGGACTTGTTGCGGGCCAAGGGAATCCGGGTCGAGGTCGACGAGTCCGACGATCGCATGCAGAAGAAGATCCGCACGCACACCACGCAGAAGGTGCCTTTCCTGCTGCTGGCCGGGGGCAAGGATGTCGAAGCGGGCGCGGTCTCGTTCCGGTTCCGGGACGGCACCCAGATCAACGGAGTCCCCGTCGCCGAAGCGGTGCGGGTGATCGAGGACTGGGTGCGTCGAAGGGAGAACGGCTCGCCGAGCGAGGAGAACGTGCGGGCGGCTGGTGGCCTGTGAGTTCGTTCGAGGAGCAGGACGGCGTCGGGATCCCGGACGCGCTGCAACGACTGTGGACCCCGCACCGGATGTCCTACATCGCGGGCGAGACCAAGCCGGACAGCGCCGGGGCGCCCGAGTGCCCGTTCTGCCGCCTCGTCGCGCTCTCCGATGAGGACGCGCTGATCGTGGCGCGCGGGGAGTCGGTGTACGCGGTGCTCAACCTGTACCCGTACAACCCGGGCCACCTGCTGATCCTGCCGTACCGGCACATCGCCGACTACACCGAGCTCACCGCGGCCGAGACGGTCGAACTCGCCGAGTTCACCCAGCACGCCATGCGGGTCACCCGCGCGGTCTCGGCGCCGCACGGGTTCAACATCGGAATGAACCAGGGCAGCATCGCGGGTGCGGGCATCGCCGCCCACCTGCATCAGCACATCGTGCCGCGCTGGGGCGGCGATGCGAACTTCATGCCGGTCGTCGGGCACACCAAGGTGCTGCCGCAACTGCTCGGGGAGACCCGGCAGCTCCTCGCCGACGCCTGGTGAATTGACGGAGACCTCGGGCCGGGCTGCGTTGCGGTGTCGGTGGCAGAACCTCAGGCGCCCTCTCGCTCCGGGATCGTCTCCTCATGTATGCCGATACACCACGTCGGCGCTGTCCTCGCGAGAAGACGCCTGAGAACCTGCCGCGGTGCCGGCTGCGTTGTGGGTAACAAGCGGCTTCGCCGCTTGGCAACACCGTCCCGCACCCAGCGCCGGGCATCGCCGGTTCACTTGCGCAGCAGGGCCTCGATGTCGAGCTCGATGGTGATCTTGTCGCCGAGTACGCCGGTCGGCACGTTCGGGGCGACCTCGAAGTCCGAGCGCTTGATCTCGGTACGCGCGGAGATCCCGATGACGGTGCTGCCCTCGGCGAGGCCGTCACCGATGCCGCCGACCTCCGCGGCCAGGGTGACCTGCTTGGTGACACCGCGGACGGTGAGCTCGCCGTCGATCGCGTAGTCCTCGCCGTCGGCGCGGATCCCGGTGGAGCTGAAGCTCAGCGACTCGTGCTTCTCGGCGTTCAGGAACTCCTCGGCCTTGATGTGCGTGTCCCGGTCGGCGTTGCCGGTGTCCACGCTCGCGGCGGCGATGGTCGCGGTGACCGAGGAGTCCTCGACCCGCTCACCGGTGGTGATGCTGCCGCTGACCTCGTCGAAACGGCCGCGGACCTTGGAAACACCCAGGTGCCGGACGGTGAAGCTGATATTCGAGTGCGTGGCGTCGATGTCCCAGGTCCCGGTGATGTAGCCGGGGATGGTCGGTGCGCTCATGCGGTGTTCCTCCGTAGTCGGTTCTCAGTCGGGTTGTTTGAGCCTTCAACAAGATCCTACCCAAGACAAATTGAACGTTCAACTAGTAAGATGAGGCTATGTCCGAGGTACGCTGGCTCAGCGATCAGGAGCAGGCGGTCTGGCGGAGCTATCTCGCCGCCACCACCATGCTCCGTGAGCATATCGAACGGCGCCTGCAGCGGGATGCGCAGATGCCCCAGACCTACTACGAGGTGCTGGTCGCACTGTCCGAGGCGCCGGACATGAAGCTGCGGATGAGCGAGCTCGCGGACGCCAGCCGGTCCTCGCGCAGCAAGCTCTCGCACGCGGTGAACCGGATGGAGCGCTCCGGCTGGATCAGCCGGGACGACTGCGATGTGGACCGCAGGGGCAGCTGGGCCCGGCTGACCGAGAAGGGGTTCGCGGTGATCCACGCCGCGGCCCCGGACCATGTGGCGACGGTGCGTGAAGCCCTGTTCGACGTGCTGACCCCGGAGCAGGTGCGCCAACTCGGCGAGATCAGTGCGGCGATCGCGGGCAACCTGGCGGGCGAGTGCGCGAAGGTACGCGAGGAAGAGGGCACCCTTTAGCTCACACACGGTGCACGCGCCGGGCGAGATAGGCTGATCTGGTTACCACGAAGCCGGTTACCGTATGGAGTAGTTGGACGCCCCGCTCATGCTCAACGTGCTTGCCCGCGCCCCGATCGCGAAGCTGACCGATCCGGTCGCGCATTGGCTCGTTGACCGCGGCGCCACCCCGAATGTGATCACCGTGGTCGGCTCGGTGTGCTCGTGCGCGGCCGCGCTGTGGTTCTTCCCGCACGGCCAGCTGGTGCTCGGTGCCCTCGTGGTGGCCGTGTTCCTGCTGTTCGATCTGCTCGACGGGGCGATGGCGCGGGTGGCGGGAGCGACCGCCTTCGGTGCGGTGCTCGACGCCAGCTGTGATCGCCTGGTCGACGCCGTGCTGTTCGGATCACTGACCTGGTGGGCCTTCGTGATCGAGGGGGACCACTGGCTCGGGCTCGCCGCGCTCGTCGGGGGCTGCTGCGCGCAGGTGATCTCCTACATCAAGGCGCGCGCCGAGGCGAACGGCCTGGAAGCGGACGGTGGTCTCGCCGAGCGCGCGGAGCGGTTCATCCTCGCCCTTGTCGGCGTGGGACTGCACGGGCTCGGGGTGCCCTATGCCGCGCAGGCCGGTCTCGGCCTGCTCGCGCTGCTCACGGTGTTCACCATCGGGCAGCGGCTGGCCTCGCTGTACCGCTCGGCGAGCAGCTGAGGGCAGCGGGCGGATGAAGGAGCGACTGGCCGCAGCGGGATACGCCGCGGCATGGGCGGGTACTCCGCTGCTGCCCGCACGGATCGGGGACCGCGCCTACCGGCTCGGGGCCGATGCGGCTGTCGCGCGGCAGACAGCGGGGGTGCGGCGGCTGCGTGCGAACCTGGCGCGGGTGGCCGGTCCGCAGGCCGATCTGGACGCGCTGGTGCGCGCGGGCATGCGCTCCTACGCGCGCTACTGGCGGGAGCTGTTCGGTCTGGCCGGGATGGATCACCCGCGGGTGGCGCACCTCGTCGAGCTCGGCCTGCGCGGGCGCGTCCACCTCGATGCGGCGCGCGCGGACGGCCGTGGTGTCGTGCTCGCCCTTCCGCACGCCGGGAACTGGGACATCGCCGGGCTGTGGCTGGCCAGCAGGTACGGCCGGTTCGCCGCGTTCGCCCATCGGCTGCGCCCGGACTCGCTCTACCGGCGCTTCGTGCGGGCCCGCGCCGCGCTCGGTATCGACATCGCCTCCGGACCGCGCGCCCTCTACGAGCGGCTGCGCGCAGGCGGGATCGTCTGCCTCATCGCGGACCGGGACCTGAACGGCGGCGGGCTCGAGGTGGACTTTTTCGGGGCCAGGTCGCGGTTCCCGACCGGACCGGTGCGGCTGGCACGGGCGACCGGTGCCGCGCTGCTGCCCGCGGGCTGCTGGTTCACCCCGGCAGGCTGGGGCGTGCGCATCCATCCGCCGCTGCCGGTCACCGACATCACGGCGGCGACCCAGGCGCTGGCCGACCGGCTCGCCTGGGAGATCGCGGCGCACCCGCAGGATTGGCACATGCTCGGCAGACCGTGGCACGGTGCGCCATGAGGATCGGCATGGTGTGCCCGTACTCGCTCGCCGTGCCCGGCGGGGTGCAGGCACACGTGCTCGCCCTCGCCACGGCGCTGCGCGGGTTCGGGCACACGGTCGAGGTGCTGGCCCCCGCCGCGGATCCACAGGAATCGGTCACCTCGGCCGGTCGCGCGTTCGCGGTGCCGTACAACGGTTCCATCGCGCGACTGGCCTTCGGTCCGCGCAGCTACGCGCGAGTGCGGTCCTGGCTCGCCGAGCATTCCTTCGACGTGCTGCACGTGCACGAGCCCGCCGCGCCGAGCGTGTCCATGCTCGCGCTGCTGCTCGCCGACTGCCCGGTCGTGGCGACTTTCCACGCCGGGCCGCGCCGTTCGCTCGCGCTGCGCGTGGCCGCCCCCGTGCTGCGTCCGCTGCTGGAGAAGGTCACCGCGCGGATCGCCGTCTCCGAGTGCGCGCGCCGGGTGCAGGCGGGCAACCTCGGGCTGGACGCGGTGGAGATCGGCAACGGGGTGGATGTGCCGCTGTTCGCCGGGCAGCGCGGCGCCGACGGGGTGACGGTCGGCTTCGCCGGGCGGTTCGACGAGCCGCGCAAGGGATTCCGGGTGCTGCTCACCGCGCTGCGCGAACTCGCGGCCGAGACCGACAAGCTGCGCCTGCTCGTGGTCGGCGGCGGGGACCAGCGGGCGGCGCGCCGGTTCGCCGGGCCCGTCCTCGCCGAGCGGATGGAGTTCCTCGGCGTGGTCGACGAACCGGCCAAGGCGCGGGCACTGCGGGCCATGGATGTGTTCTGCGCGCCGCAGCTCGGCGGGGAATCCTTCGGCATGGTGCTCGTGGAGGCGATGGCCGCGGGCGCCCCGGTCGTGGCGAGCGAACTCGAGGCGTTCCGCGCGGTCGCCGGGGGAGCGGCGGAGTTCGTGCCGCCTGGCCAGCCGCAAGCGCTCGCCGCGGCGCTGCGCGGGCTGCTCGCCGACGCGCGCCGGCGTGCCGAGCTCGGCGCGGCAGGCATGGAGCGGGCCGCCGTGTTCGACTGGCCGGTGGTGGCCGCGGCCGTCGAACGGGTCTACGACACCGCGATCGCCGCCCATCCCATGCGGGCGATGGCATGACGCTGGCCATCCTGATCGTCGGCGCGCTGCTGCTGGTGGTGCTCGGCACGGTGCTCGTGCTCGGCACCGCGCACCGGCTGGACCGGCTGCACATCCGCACCGATGCCGCCCGCGCCGGGCTCGCCGCCGCGCTCGGCCGCCGGGCCGCGGTCGCCAGGGTAAGCGGGCTCGGCGTGCGGGCGCTGGCCGACGAGGCCGAACATGCCGCCCCGGAGGATCGCCCGGGTGCCGAGGACCGGCTCACCGCGGCACTGGACGAGCTCGACCCGCGCGGACTGCCCGAGGAGGTCACAGGGGAACTCGCGGATGCCCAGATCCGGGTGGTGTTCGCCTGCCGGGTCTACAACGACGCCGTCCGGGACACCCGCGCGCTGCGGGCCCGCTTGCTGGTGCGGGTGCTGCATCTCGCCGGTACCGCGCCGCTTCCCGGCTACTTCGCGATCACCGAGCCCGCGATCGACACCCCGCAGGCGCGGTTCGACGAGGCGGCGGCCGAGCTCAGCCCGGACCCCCGGACCGAGCGGCGCCGGACTGATCGAGGGCGTTGATCGCGCACTCCACCATGGCCCGCGCGCTCGCCCTGGCCAGTTCGGCGTCCCCGATCCGGATCGCGTCGAACACCGTCTGGTGCGATTCGTACCCGCAGGTCGGCACCGTCGTATCGGCGTGCACCGTGCGCAGACTCGCTTCCAGGCGCACCACGAAATACCGGTAGAGCTCGAGCAGCAGCGGATTTCCCGCCGCCTGCACGATCGCCAGGTGGAACTCGGCGTCCGCGCTCGCGAATCCCTCGACGTCGGCACGGTCGTCCTCGGCCCGGTTGCGCGCCTCGAGCAGCCCGCGCAGCCGGTCGAGGTCCTGCCCGGTGCGCCGGTTCGCCGCGAGCCCTGCCGCCTGTACGTCGTAGGCCAGCTGCACCTCGTAGATCTCCCGCACTTCCGCGGTGTCCAGGCTGGACAGGATCGCTTCCGGGCTCGCCGTGCTGCGCACATAGGTCCCCGAACCGCGGCGCGCCTCCAGCATGCCGAGATTGGTCAGGCCCCGGATCGCCTCGCGCAGCAGCGGCCGGGACACGTCGAGTTCCCCGGCGAGCACCAGTTCACCCGGGATGCGGGTGCCGATCGGCCAGCGCCCGCTGTCCAGTTCGGCGCGCAGCCGTTCGGTCACCTTGGTCAGCGTCGTCGTCTTGTCGATCGGATCCAGGGCCACGGTGGACAGCCTAGCGCAGTTCCGGCAGAATCAGCCAGATGTCAGACAAGTTGGGATCATGGGGTGAGCTGTTCGGGCGGCGCTATCTCGGCGTGCTCGTGGTCCTCGCCGGCGGGGTCGCGCTGTACGCGACGAATGTGTACCTGACCACCAGCCTGCTGCCCTCGGCGATCGAGGAGATCGGCGGCGCCCGGTTCTATGCCTGGGCGACCACGATCTTCCTGCTGCCCTCGGTGGCCGCCGCGGTGCTCGTCTCCCGGTTGCTCGCGGCGACCACGCACCGGGGCGCCTATCTGCTCGCGATCGGGTTGTTCACGCTCGGCAGCGCGATCGCCTCGGTCGCACCGGACATGGGGGTACTGCTGGCCGGGCGGGCCGTGCAGGGCGCGGGCGGCGGGCTGCTGGCCGGGCTGGCCTACGCGCTGCTGCGGGTGACCCTGCCGGAGCGGTTGTGGGCAAGGGGCGCCGCACTCATCTCCACGATGTGGGCGGTGGGCACCTTCCTCGGCCCGGTGCTCGGCGGGCTGTGGGCGCAGTTCGGCCTGTGGCGCGGCGGGTTCGTCTGTCTCGGGATGCTCTCGCTGGTCGTGCTCGCGTTCGCCCCGAAGGCGCTCGGGCAGGGGCGGACCACGGCGGAGGCGGAGCGGTTCCCGCTGGCCGGATTGTTGCTGGTGGCCGGATCCGCGCTCGTGGTGAGCGTGGCCGGATTGTTCGGCAGTCCGCTGGTCAGCGCCATCGGTGTGGTTCTCGGGCTGGTGCTGATCGCGGTGTTCGTCGTGGTGGACCGGCGCGGACCGGTCCGGGTTCTCCCGGCGTCCACCTTCGTGCGCGGTTCCCGGCTTCGCTGGCTCTACGCCACGATCGCGCTGCTGGCCATCGGTTCCACGACCGAGCAGTTCGTGCCGCTGTTCGGTCAGCGCCTCGCGGGCCTCGGCGCGCTCGCGGCCGGTTTCCTCGGTGCCGCGCTCGCCTTCGGGTGGACCGCGGGCGAGGTGCCCAGCGCCAACGCCGCGCGGGAGGTGTGGGTGCGCAGGCTGATCGTGCTCGGGCCCGCCGTGCTCGCGTTCGGGCTCGCCGCCGGTGCGGTGTTCGCCCCGGGTGGCGTGCTCGTGCCGCTGGTGATCGCCCTGCTGCTCGCGGGCACGGGGATCGGCATCGCCTGGCCGCACGTGACGAGCGTGGCGATGGGCGCGGTCGGGGACAGCGAGGGCGGCAAGGCGGCGGCCGGGATCAACACCGTGCAACTGCTCGCCAACGCCTTCGGCGCGGCGCTGACCGGTCTGCTGGTCAACCTCGCCGGTGCGGACATCCCGCTCGCCGCGGGCCTGATGTTCGGTGCGGTCGCGCTGATCGGGGTGCTCGGTGTCGCAACCGCGGTCGCCGGGGTCCGCCGGTCCCGGGTACCCGAGCCGGAACCGGTCACGTCCTAGATGATCACCGTCTAGGCGATCACCGTGGCGCGCGGACCGGTCGTCATGGGCAGCGAGGCGATCCCGCGCAGGACCCTGGTCGGGCGCCTGCGCGGTGCGGAGACCGCGGCGAGACCGGGGAAGCGGGCGACCAGTTCGCGCAGCGCGATCTCACCTTCCATCCGGGCGAGGCCCGCGCCGAGGCAGAAGTGCGCGCCACCGGAGAACGACAGGTGCTCGCGCGCGTTCTGCCGGGTGATGTCGAACCGGTGCGGATCGGTGAACACCCGCGGATCCCGGTTCGCGGCCCCGAGCAGCACGCCGAGCAGCCCGCCCTTGCGCAGCGGGACCCCGGCCAGTTCGGTGTCCGCCGCGGGGGTCCGCGCGGTCTGCTGCACGGGGGAGTCGTAGCGCAGGATCTCCTCCACGGCATTGCCCGCCCGCTCGGGTTCGGCCTGCAGCAGGTGCAGCTGCTCGGGGTGACGCAGCAGCGCGAGGATGCCGTTGCCGATGAGGTTGCGCGTGGTCTCGAAGCCCGCACCGAGCAGCAGCCCCGCCGTCGCGGTGAGGTCGCGCTCGCTGAATTCCTCGTCGTGCGCGACGAGCCCGCTGACCACGTCCTCGCCGGGATCGATCCGCCGCTTGCGGAGGAGTTCGGTGAAGTAGGCGGTCATCGCGCGCCCGACCGTCTCCACCTCGCGCAGCTGGCCGAGGGTGCGCACGCCGTCGATGGTGGAGCCGAGCACCTGGCCCCAGTACGCGAAGTCCGCGTGCCGTTCGTCGTCCACGCCGAGCAGATCGCAGATCACCCTGATCGGGACCCGCGTGGCGAAATCGCTGATCAGATCGAACCGTTCGCGGGTGGCCAGTTCGTCGAGGAATTCCCGCACGGTCGCCTCGATGCGTTCGGTCCTGGTGCGCAGTGCCCGCGGGGTGAACCAGGGCGAGACCACCCGGCGCAGCCTGGTGTGGTCGGGCGGATTCATGGACAGCAGCGAGTGATCGACCGGATGGGCGATCTCCCGCTCGTCCCAGGGCCCCGGATGGAAAACCTCCGGAGGAATCACCCGCCAGTCGTTGTCCCGCAGGATCGAGCTGCACAACGCGTGATCGGCGGTGACCGCCAAGCCGACCCGGCTGGTGCACACCGGGCCCCTGGACCGGATCCGCTCGTACTCCGGATACGGGTCGGACAGCGGGGGCTCGCGGAACACCCGCGCGCACGGATCGCCGAACAATGCCGCGGTGCGCAGGATCGTGGACTGCACGGTGAGTTGGGCGAACGGTTTGAGCTCATGTTTGCGGGGCAACGCTGACCGGTTCGGCATAGGCCGAGAATGCTCTTACATACTGGTGGTACGCAAGGTTTTCCCGCCGAGTACCGCACGCGCCCACGTGGTCACCGCACGCACTGTCTCCTCGAGCGGTGCGGTCGTGGTGTCCAGTAACCGGACGGGCGGATCCATCGTGGCCGCCTCCGCGCGAAGCCAGTCGTTGAACGCGCAGGTCTCGGCGATCCGCGGCGCGTCCCACTGCCGCCACGCGGGACGGTCCCGCAGCCGCCGGGCGAGCACGGTGTTCTCCGCGGTCAGCGCGCAGTGGTGGATTCCGGAGAACAGCGCACGCTCGGGGAGCGGTTCGAACTCCGGGGGGAACCACGGTGCCGCACAGCAGCACCGGGCGGCCGCTCTGGTGCAGCATCGCGGCCATCCGCGGCCAGGTGCGGCGGAACCGGGGATGCCCCGGTTCGTCCTCGGCCAGTTCCGGGTGCCAGAGCACGTCCTGTTCGGCGAGCACGAGCTTCTCGGCCAGGTCCGCCACGAGCGCGGGCCCGACCGTTGACTTGCCCGCCCCGCTCGGCCCGGTCAGGGCGAGCAGCGGCAGTCCGCGGAACGCGCGCCTGCGCCAGCACCGGTCACAGCGCAGCATTCCGCTCTCCTCGACCAGCGGCCGTTCGGCGCGCTGCCCGCAGTACGGGCAGATCAGCGGATCGAGCACCGAGGGCAGCCCTCAGTCGAACAGCTGCTCGAGGAAGCCGCGCTTCCGCCGCTCGTGGTGACCGTACGGACGCGGAGAATCGCGGTGACCACCGTGATAGGGCCGCGGCGAATCCCGGTAGCCGCCCCGGTAAGGCTGCGGCGAGTCGCGGTAACCCTGCTGGGCGTGCGGTGGCTGGTAGGGCGGCGGGCTCGCGTAGAAGGATCGCTCGGCGCTGGCGATCTGTTCGAGCTCATCGCGGTCGAGGAAGATCTCGTGGCAGCCGTCGCACTGCTCGATGTGCACGCCGTTCTTGTCGAGCGTGCGCATGACGTTCTGACATTTCGGACAAATCACCGCACCAGCTCAGCGGTGCCGGCGCACACTCTGCTCGACCAGATCGAGTACCGGTCCGAGATGTTCCGCGGGCAGGCCCATGGCCAGATGCGAGACCAGCCCTTCGAGCACCAGTTCCAGATACGAGGTCAGCACATCCACGTCGATGTCGTCGCGCAGCTTGCCCGCATCGCGCTGGCGGCGCAGGCGCATCCGGGTGGCCTCGGTGAGCGGTTGCGAGCGCTGTGCCCAGCGTTCCCGGAACTCCGGATCGGTGCGCAGCCGCCTGGACACCTCGAGCCGGGTGCCGAGCCAGTCGGCGGGGGTGTCGCTCTGCGCGGACAGCAGATCGTGCATCACCTGCACGAGGCCCTGGTCGGCGACCACATCGGCCATGCGTGCCGCGTCCTGCTCGGCGAGGGCGAGGAACAGCGATTCCTTGTCCTTGAAGTGATGGAAGATCGCGCCCCGGGAGAGACCGGTCGCCTCCTCGAGCCTGCGCACCGTGGCGCCCTCGTAGCCGAACCGCGCGAAGCAACCGCGCGCGCCATCGAGGATTTGCCGCCTGCGCGCGGCGAGGTGATCCTGGCTTACCCGTGGCACCGGTCCATCGTCCCAGGGTCGCCCGCCGGTTCGCAAACCGTACGTACGGCTCGGCAAGTTCTGTCCCCGGGTTGGTGCGCTTGGCCCATGGAATTGTCGGACCCTCTCGGTAGCTTCCCTAGTGAGGGCCGGATCCCGCCGAGGAGGGGCACCATGATCAGTCCGGATACGCGACCGAAGGCTCTGCGCACCCGCGCCGAGGCCGAAGCATACGTGGCCTCGATCTGTTTCAAGCACGGGCCGCCGCGAAGGTACGGCCTCGAACTGGAATGGACGGTGCACCACGCGGAGGATCCGGCCGCGGCACTCGACCCCGCGAGGCTGCGCGCCGCGCTCGGCGAATCCGCCCCGGCCACCGTGGCGCCGGATGGACCGGCGCGGCCCCTGCCCTCGGGGTGCCAGGTCACGGTGGAACCGGGCGGGCAGATCGAGCTCTCCTCGCCCGCCGAGGACTCGGCGACGGCGCTGTTCGCCGCGCTCTCCGCGGACTTCGCGGAACTCGGCCGCCGATGTACCGACGCCGGGCTGGTGCTCGGCGAATACGGCCTCGACCCCTATCGCCCGGCGCGCAGGCTGCTGCGTACCCCGCGCTATGCGGCGATGGAGGCGGCCTTCGAACCGTTCGGCGGCGACGGAAAACGGATGATGTGTTCCACGGCGGGCGTGCAGGTCTGCGTGGACATGGGGGAACGGGATCGGGTGGAGCGGCGCTGGGAGTGCGCGCACGCGATGGGCCCGGCCCTGTGCGCACTGTTCGGCAACACCGCCCCGGGGGCCGATGCGGTGTCCGGGCGCCAGCTGGTGGTGTTCGGCAGCGATCCGGTGCGGATGCGTCCCGCCGAAGTGGGCGCCGATCCCGCGTTGGCCTGGGCGCACCGGGTCTTGGAGGCCCCGGTGATGTGCGTGCGCTCGCTCGGCGACCGGTGGATCCCGCCGCGCCCGCTCAGTTTCGCCGCCTGGATCGGCGGGGCGCTCGAACCGCTGCCGACCACCGATGATCTCGACTACCACCTCAGCACGATGTTTCCGCCGGTGCGCCCGCACGGGTACCTGGAACTGCGCTATATCGACGCCCAGGCAGGCAGCGGCTGGCTTGCTCCCGCGCTGCTGCTGATCGCCCTGCTCGGCACGGACGCCTACACCGAGCGGGCGCTCGAGGTGGCCCGGCCCGCGGCGGGCATGTGGCTGGATGGGGCGCGCACCGGGCTCGCCGATCCGGTGATCGCCCAGGCCGCAGCCGGGCTGGTGGCCATCGGAGCCGAGGCGATCGAGCACACCGATATCGAGGAAACCGTTGCGGCACAAGTGATCGAGCAGCTGCAGCAGCGGCTGCACACCTTCGTGGCCGGCTGAGACCGAGTATCCGAACCAGAACCGAGGCAGGGTAAGCCATGAACCTGAGCACCGAACAGTTCCGGGAAGACATCGCAATCCGGCTACGGCGCGCCCGCGAGCGCAGCACCGTACTCACCGATATCGAGGACGCCGAACTCACCACGCAGCACTCCACGCTGATGTCACCGCTGGTCTGGGACCTCGCGCACATCGGAAACCAGGAGGAGCTGTGGCTGCTGCGCGATGTCGGCGGCCGCGAACCCGTGCGCGCGGACATCGACGAGCTCTACAACGCCTTCGAACATCCCCGCGCCGAACGGCCCAGCCTTCCGCTGCTCGGCCCGGACGAGGCACGCGGCTATGTCCGCGAGGTGCGGTCGAAGGTGCTGGATGTGCTCGAACACGTGCCGTTCGAGGGCAGCGATCTGCACAGCGGCGGGTTCGCCTTCGGCATGATCATCCAGCACGAACAGCAGCACGACGAGACCATGCTCGCCACCCACCAGCTGCGCGCCGGTGGACCGGTGCTGCACGCCGAACCCGCGCCGCGGGGTCCGGGTTCCCCGGGTGAGGTGTTGATCGAGGCGGGCCCGTTCGAGATGGGGACCTCGGTGGATCCGTGGTCGCTGGACAACGAGCGGCCCGCGCATCAGGCGTGGGCGGACACCTTCGCGATCGACCGGTTTCCCGTCACCTGCGGGGAATACCGGCGGTTCATCGAGGACGGCGGGTACCGGGATCCGCGGTGGTGGAGCGAACGTGGCTGGGCGCACCGGTGCGCGGCGGGCCTGACCGCGCCCGCGTTCTGGTTCCGCGATTCCGGCACCTGGCTGCGCAGGCGGTTCGGTGAGGCCGAACCGGTCCCGGAGGAGGAACCCGTGGTGCACGTGTGTTTCTTCGAGGCGCAGGCCTATGCGCGGTGGGCGGGCAAACGGCTGCCGACCGAGGCCGAATGGGAGAAGGCGGCCCGGTGGGACCCGCGTTCCCGGCGCAGCACCCGGTTCCCGTGGGGTGACGCGGAACCGGGCACCGGGCATGCCAACCTCGGCCAGCGCCACCTTTCCCCGGCCGGGATCGGCGCCTATCCGGACGGCGAATCGCATTACGGGGTCGCGCAACTGATCGGGGATGTCTGGGAGTGGTGCGACAGCGATTTCGCGCCCTATCCGGAATTCCGGGTCATGCCCTACAAGGAGTACTCCGCCCCGTTCTTCGGCGGGGACTACAAGATGCTGCGCGGTGGTTCCTTCGGCACCGATGCGGCCGCGATGCGATCCACCTTCCGCAACTGGGATCACCCGATCCGCAGGCAGATCTTCTCCGGATTCCGGCTCGCGAGGAGCGTGGCATGACCGAGATCGAGAACCGGCTCCCCGCCGACCACTTCGACCGCGCGCTCGCCGCCGATGTGCGCGCCGGACTCTCCGCGCGGCCGAAGACCCTGCCGCCCAAGTGGTTCTACGACGCCGAGGGCAGCAGGCTGTTCGAGCGGATCACCGAACTGGCCGAGTACTACCCGACCCGCGCCGAGGCCGAGATCCTGCGCACGCGTGCCGCCGACCTCGCCGGGCTGACCGGGGCGCGCACCCTGGTCGAGCTCGGCTCCGGATCGAGCGAGAAGACCAGGCTGCTGCTCGACGCACTCGGCGAACACGGCAGCCTGCGCGAATTCGTGCCGCTCGACGTCTCCGAATCCGCGCTGCGCGAGGCCGCGGAGAAGATCGCGATCGACTATCCGGGTCTCGGTGTGCACGGTGTGGTCGGGGACTTCGCCACCGATCTCGGCGGGCTTCCCGGTGCCGCCCCGCGGATGCTGGTGTTCCTCGGCGGCACCATCGGCAACCTGGAACCGCCCGCGCGCGCCGAATTCCTCGCCGGGCTGCATGCCGTGCTCGAACCCGGGGAGTGGCTGCTGCTCGGTACCGATCTGGTCAAGGACCCGGCCGTGCTGGTGCCCGCCTACGCCGACGCGGCCGGGGTGACCGCCGAGTTCAACCGCAATGTGTTGCGGGTGGTGAACCGCGAACTCGGTGCGGACTTCGAACCGGAATCCTTCGAGCACCGCGCGGTGTGGGACCCGGATCGGGAGTGGATCGAGATGCGGTTGCGCGCACGGCGGCCGATGCGGGTGCGGATCGGCGGGCTCGGCCTCGACGTGGAGTTCGCCGCGGGCGAGGAACTGCGCACCGAAGTCTCGGCGAAGTTCCGGCGGGCTGGGATCGAGGCGGAACTCGGTGCCGCCGGGTTCACTCCGGTCCGGTACTGGACGGATCGGGAGCAGCGGTTCGCGGTGACCCTGGCGCGGCGCGGGTGAGATCCCCGGTGCGGGGAGGCCTCAGTGGGTGGGCAGCACGAAGGAGAGGTAACGCCGGGCGGTGGCGCGGATCTGTTCCTCGCTGTTCAGCGGGAGCACGGTCTCCGGGGTCAGGGTGAGCGAAACGGCGAGCCGCACGACGATCTCGGCGACCTCGTCCGGATCGATGGGCACCCGCAGCGCGGGCGGTTCGCTCGCCCGGTACTGGGCGGCGAGGAATTCGCGGATCGTGGCCAGCGCGGGACCGGCGTGCAGGGTCACCGCGGGCAGCACGAGCTCGGGCTCGGTGTGCAGCAGCCGGTGCAGCAGGGGCTGCTCGCGGATCCAGCGCAGGCCGATGACCAGCCCCTCCACCAGCCGTTCCCCGACATCGGCGATGCTCTCGGTCGCCCGCCCGATCTCGGCGAAGAAGCGCTGCGCGTCCCTGGCGATCACCGCGATGGTCAGCTTGTCCCGGCCGGCGAACTTGCGGTAGACCGTGGCGCGTCCGACACCGGCGCGCCGGGCTACCTCGTCCATGCTGGTGCGCCGGATTCCCTGCTCCATATAGGACTCGGTTGCCGCGTCGAGGATTCGCACGGCAACCGGATCGTGCGTGTGCACCACCTCGTCGAGCAGCGCGTCGGCGAGCACGGTCGCCCCGCTGGTCATCTCCTCTTCGGCCACCGGGCAAGCATAAAGGCCGGTGAGACCGGGCGCTCAGGCAGCGGCAAGCCGTTCCGCCCGGCGGTCCGCGGCGAGCCGCCAATAGCCGGTCGCGGCGCGCTGCCGTGGCACGTGCGGCCAGCCCTCGCGGCGGAACCCGGCGCGCGCCGGTGCCATGTAACGTGCCCGCAGCGGTACTCCGCGCCAGGCGGTGCGCACCGTGTTCGTGATGAGCTCGAAGCGGCGCTGATCGGCCTTGGACCAGCTCACCCCGAGGGTTTCGCGCGCGGCCGGATGCAGCATGCCGACCCCGAGCGTCCACGCCGGATTGGCCACCAGCGGGGCGACGAGCTTCCACAGCGGGGCGGGTAGCCAGGGCTGGGTCATCGAACCCGGATCGCGGGCCAGCTCGATGAACGCGGTGACCGCAGGGGTGCGTTCGAGCACCTGGGTGTAGTTGTGCTCGAAGTACTCGCGGTAGGCGGCGGAGCTGCGGGGCACCGGGCGGGTGGAGACCCCGTAACGCCGGTAGACCGCGCAGGACTCGTGATACGCGAGCTCGAGTTCCGGCTCGCTCATCTCGTGGTCGAAATGGCCGACCATGTGCACGACGACCTCGGAGATCGTGGCGTGCGCCCAGTAGTACACCTCGGGATCGAGCGCATGATAGCGCCGTCCCTCGCTGTCCACGCCCTTGAAGTCGTGGTGCAGATCGCGGATCCGCGTGCCCTTGTCGGTCCCGTAGACCACCCCGGCGATCTGCGGAACCGAACGGAACAGCCGGGCCCAGGGTTCGGCATAGAAGGCGGAATGCTGTTCCACACCGGCTCCGAGGCCGGGGTAGGCCAACTGGACGAATCCGACCCACGGCGCGATCAGCATCGAGCGCCAGTCTCCCGAATAGGTCCACACCCAGGACCGCGGGCCGAGCGTTAGGTCTTCTGGACCGCTCATGTGACACCTCCTCGCATCGTGAGACAAGAGTCGCATGACTGTCTCGCACACGCAAGTGACAAGGAGGTCAGGACGTGTCGAAGCGTTCCCTGTGGTGTGCCGTATTCACCGCCCTCGCGCTGCTGCCGGTCACCGCGCTCGCGGGCCGCGCCGCGCCACGTGGCATCGAATGGGGAAGTTGTCCCGCCGCCGTGCTCGCTCCCGTCCCCGCCGCGGAGCGGGCCCGGCTGCGCTGCGGCAGCTTCCGGGTGTCCATCGATCACGACCGGCCGGAGCTGGGCGGCATCGATATCGCGCTGATGAAACGGCTCGCCGACCATCCGCGGGACCGGATCGGCACGCTGTTCACGAATCCGGGAGGCCCGGGGAATTCCGGATTCACCGCGACCACCGAGGCGTACAAGAAATACCGGAAACCGGTCCTGGACCGGTTCGACGTTCTCGGTTTCGATCCGCGCGGGGTGGGCAGGTCGGCGCCACTGCGGTGTTTCCGCACTGCGGAGGACAAAGAGCGGGTACTGCACGATTTCGTCTCCTCCCCGGTCACCGGGGCGCAGATCCGGGCGGATCTCACCGCGCGCCGGAACTACGCGGAATCCTGCCGCCGTAACGCGGGGCCCTTGCTGTACCACATGTCCACCAAGGACACCGTGCGCGATCTGGATCTGCTGCGCGCCGCGGTCGGGGACGCGAAGCTCGATTTCGTCGGCTATTCCTATGGCACGCTGATCGGTGCGAGCTATGCCGCGATGTACCCGGACCGCACCCGGGCGATCGTGCTCGACGGGAACGTGAATCCCTTGCTGCGTACCGGAAACGGCGTCGAACACGAGCGCGAGCACGGCCTCGGTTTCGAGGACGCGCTGCGTGCGGTGCTCGCCCGATGTGCGGCAAGCGGGCCGCGCTGCGCCTTCTCCTCGGGGGATCCGGCCGCCAAGTTCGCCGAGATCCGCGATCATCTGCGGCACCACGATCTGCCCATGCCCGACGGCAGTGTGGAGACCCTGAGCGGGTTCACCGATCGCGTGGCGGAGGCGATGTGGGACCAGAAATCATTTCCCGGGCTGATGACCGATCTGCGGGCGATCTATTCGGTAGTGAACGGCACAGCGGTGCCGCACGGCGCGAAAACCGACCATGCCAGGGCTGCGGCGGCGACGAAACCCTATACCGAGGACGATTCCTATTTCGGGGTCAACTGCAGCGACAAACCGTTCCCTGCGGGCAACGACTATGTGCCGGAGGCGGCGCGCCGCTGGGAACCCGAGCAGCCCACGTTCGCGCGGTGGCAGGCGTTCAACGATGCCGCGCAGTGCCCGGTGTGGCCCGGTGCCCGCACGGCGGACCGCTATCCGGGGCCGTGGCACAACTTCGGCGCCCAGCCGGTGCTGACGTTCGGGAACTACTTCGACCCGGCCACTCCCTACGCGTTCTCCCAGCGGATGACCTGGTTGCTCGGCAAGGCGCGGCTGGTGAGCGTGAACGCGTACGGGCACACGATCCTCGGCGGACACTCCCGCTGCGCCGACCGGATCGCGAGCGATTACCTTGTGCACCTCAGGGTTCCGCCCTATGGCACGGTGTGCGCGGCGGACGAGCAGCCCTTCGGTCCCTAGACCGTGACGGTGTAGTGCTCCGGATCCGGTTCCCGCAGCATCCTGGTCAGGGTCTTACGGTCGAAGGGCCACAGATCGACGGTGCCGCGGTCGTCGAGGTACCAGCTCTGGCAGCCGGTGTTCCACACGGTCGGGCCGATCGCGGCGCGCACCTGCTCGTTGAACTCCTTGGTCGCGGCCTCGGTGACCTCGGCGGTGGTCAGCTCGCCCCGGCGGAACCGGCGCAGGAAGGAGATGATGTAGCGGCCGGTGTGTTCCGCGGTGTACTGCAGATGCACGCTCCCGATCGGGGAATTGGGACCCAGCACGGTGAAGAAATTGGGAAAACCGGGGATCGCGGTCATCCGGTAGGCGAAGGTGCCGTTCTCCCACGCCTCGTCGATCGTGGTCCCCTCCCTGCCGGTCAACCGCATCGGGCGCATATAGTTGTGCGCCTGGAAACCGGTGGCGAGCGCGATGATGTCGAACTCGTGCACCGTGCCGTCCGCGGTGCGGATCCCCTCGGGGACGATGCGCTCGATCGCATCGGTGACCACCGAGACGTTTTTCCGTTGCACGGCACGGAAGAACTCGCCGGAGACCACCTGGCGCTTGCAGAACGGTTCGTAGTCCGGGGTGAGCTTGGCGCGCAGCCGCCGGTTCCGGATCAGGCGCAGGCTCGCGCGCGCGTACGCCTGGGCGAGGGTGCGCGCGGGGCCCGGGGCGAGGGTGATGTCGGTGAGCACCCGGGAGGCGAGCAGCGAGGCATCGAAAATGGCCTGGTTGAGCCGAGGTGCCTGGCGCAGTAGCGTGCTGAGGGCGGCAGGCTGGGGGAGCCGGGTCGGTGCCGGGATCACCCACTGGGCGGTGCGCTGGAACAGGGAGAACTGCTTCGCGAGCGGCTGTAGCGCGGTGGTCAGCTGCACCCCGGTCGATCCGGTGCCGATCACCGCCACCCGTTTCCCGCGCGGATCGACCTGGTGATCCCAGCGCGCGGTGTGGAACAGCGGGCCGTCGAAGTCCGCCATGCCCAGGATGTCGGGGACCCGTGGATGATGCAGGATCCCGGTGGCCGCCACCAGGAAATCAGCCTCGAACCGGGTCCCGTCTGCGGTCTCCACGTGCCAGCGCTCGTTCTCGAACCGCGCCCCGGTCACCTCGGTGTTCAGCCGGATGTGCCCGGTCAGATCGTGCTCGCGCGCCACATCCTCGTGATAGCGCTGGATGTCGGGTCCCTTGGCGAAAAAATGCGCCCAGTCGGGTTTCCCGGCGAACGTGTACCGGTAGAGCAGTGAGGGCACATCACAGGTCAGTCCGGGGTAGGTGTTCCAGTGCCACACTCCGCCGACCCGGGATCCCTTCTCCAGCACGGTGAAGTCGTGGAATCCGGCCTTCTTCAGGGTCACCCCGATGGCGATTCCGGACATGCCGGCGCCGATGATCACGACTCTGGGCTCACGCGCCACATGGACCTCCTCAAAGACATACCGTACTGACGGTATGTCAGATGGGCGGAGGTGCACAACCGCCGGGCTCAGCCGGGCCGCGTTTCATATGGGCCTCGCCCCAGGAGCACAGCTCGCGCAGGACCGGGGTGAGCGTCCGGCCATAGCGCGAAATCGAGTAGGAGACGTGCGGCGGCACCTCCTGCGCATCGTGCCGATCGAGGACACCGTCCGCGACGAGCTCCTTGAGGTGCCGGATGAGCATGCGTTCGGTGATCCGCGGGATGCTCCGGCGCAGCTCGCCCGTGCGCATCGGCCCGTCCACCAGCCGCCACAGGATGGTCCCCTTCCATCGGCCGCCGATCACCGAAAGCGCCGCGTCGATCGGGCATTCGGCTTCCTTGTCCCGGATCACCGCCATGCGGGCGATTGTAGCTGACAAATTTGTCAGTACTGTCGGAACCGGTGGTGCAATGGCAGGCTCAGGTGCATGCATACGACGCTCGGAGTGCTCGCGGTCCTCAGCACCGGACTGCTCGTCGGAGTGGAACTGTCTGTCGTGGCGGTCGTGCACCCGATCCTGGCGCGGATGCCCGGGGACAGCGCCTTGCTCGGCCGCGTGGCCGGTGCGCGCCGGATGGGACGGCTGATGCCGTTCGGCTACGCCGCCGCGACCGGGTGCACCGTATTGCTCACTGCCGTCGAGCCGGGCGGCCAGGGCGCCCGGTGGAGCCTCGCCGCCGCGATCCTGCTCGCGCTGAGCATCGTGCTCTCGGTGGCGCTGCTGGTGCCGATCAACAACCGGGCCGCCGGATGGGAACCGGGCCGGGTGCCCGCGGACTGGCGTGCCCAGCTGCGCCGCTGGGATCGGCTGCACTACCTGCGCCTGGCGATCATCGGGACCGGATTCGTGTTGCTCGTGCTCGGCTGGGGCCGCTGACGCGAAAAGCCCCGGTACCCGCCGGAACGGGTACCGGGGCTTCGGACGAGCCGTGCCTAGCCGGCGAGCAGGTTGCGCAGCACGTACTGCAGAATCCCGCCATTGCGGTAGTAGTCCGCCTCACCGGGAGTGTCGATGCGCACGACCGCGTCGAACTCGGTCTTGCCGCCGTCGGCCCTGGTGGCGGTGACGTGCACCGTGGCCGGGGTGGTGCCCTCGTTCAGCGCGGTGATCCCGGCGATGTCGAAGGTCTCGGTGCCGTCCAGCCCGAGCGAGGAGGCCGATTCGCCTTCGGGGAACTGCAGCGGGACCACGCCCATGCCGATCAGGTTGGAGCGGTGGATGCGCTCGAAGGACTCGGCGAGCACGGCGCGCACCCCGAGCAGCGAGGTGCCCTTGGCCGCCCAGTCCCGCGAGGAACCGGAGCCGTACTCCTTGCCACCGAGCACGACGAGCGGGGTGCCCCGCGCGGCGTAGTTCTGCGCGGCATCGTAGATGAACGCCTGCGGTCCGCCCTCCTGGGTGAAGTCCCGGGTGTACCCACCCTGTACGCCGCCGTCCACGATCGCGTCCAGCAGCAGGTTGCGCAGCCGGATGTTGGCGAAGGTGCCCCGGATCATCACCTCGTGGTTACCGCGCCGCGATCCGTAGGAGTTGAAGTCCTTGCGGTCGATGCCGTGCTCGGACAGGTAACGCCCGGCGGGGGAGTCCGCCTTGATCGCACCGGCGGGGGAGATGTGGTCGGTGGTGACCGAGTCGCCGAGCAGCGCCAGCACCCGCGCCCCGGACACATCGGTCACCGGGGCCGGTTCGGCGGACATGCCCTCGAAGTACGGGGGCTTGCGCACGTAGGTGGACTTGGTGTCCCACTCGAAGACCTTGCCCTCCGGGGTGGGCAGCGAGCGCCACCGCTCGTCCCCGGCGAACACGTCGGCGTAGTCCTTGGCGAACATCTCCTGGTTGATCGCGGAGTCCACGGTCTCCTGGATCTCGGCCGGGCTCGGCCAGATGTCGGCCAGGAAGACCGGCTTGCCCTGCTCATCGGTGCCGAGCGGGTCGGAGTCGAAGTCGAAGTCCATCGTCCCGGCGAGCGCGTACGCGATGACCAGCGGCGGCGAGGCCAGGTAGTTCATCTTCACGTCCGGGTTGATGCGGCCCTCGAAGTTCCGGTTCCCGGAGAGCACCGAGACGACCGAGAGATCCTTCTCGTTGACCGCGGCGGAGATCTCCTCCGGAAGCGGGCCCGAGTTGCCGATGCAGGTGGTGCAGCCGTACCCGACCAGGTGGTAGCCCAGCTTCTCCAGGTACGGCCAGAGCCCGGCCTTCTCGTAGTAGTCGGTGACGACCTGGGAACCCGGCGCCATGGAGGTCTTGACCCAGGGCTTGACGGACAGCCCCTTCTCCACGGCGTTGCGGGCCAGCAGCGCGGCACCGAGCATCACCGAGGGGTTGGAGGTGTTGGTGCAGGAGGTGATCGAGGCGATCACCACCGCGCCGTGGTCGAGCACGAAGTCGCCGCGCTCCTCGCTGTGCACGGTGACCGGGTTCGAGGGGCGGGAGCCGCTCGGGTCCGCGGCGCTCGGCAGGATCGGCGCGTCGGCCGCGGTGTCGTGGCTGACCGCGGGCGCGTCACTGGCCGGGAAGGACTCGCGCCCGGACTCGTCCACGGCACCGTTGGCCGCGACGTAGTCCGGCAGCGTGCCGCGGAAGGACTGCTTGGCCGCGGTGACCTCGATACGGTCCTGCGGGCGCTTCGGCCCGGCGATGGAGGGCACCACGGTGGACAGGTCGAGCTCGAGGTATTCGGAGTACTCCGCCTCGTGCCCCGCGTCGTGCCAGAGGCCCTGTTCCTTGGCGTAGGCCTCGACCAGCGCGAGCTGCTCCGCGCTGCGGCCGGTCAGCTTCAGGTAGCGGACGGTCTCCTCGTCGATCGGGAAGATCGCCGCGGTGGAGCCGAATTCCGGGCTCATGTTGCCGATGGTGGCGCGGTTGGCGAGCGGGACCGAGGCGACGCCGTCGCCGTAGAACTCCACGAACTTGCCGACCACGCCCTGCTTGCGCAGCATCTGGGTGATGGTCAGCACCACATCGGTCGCGGTGGAACCGGCCGGGATCTCGCCGGTGAGCTTGAAGCCGACGACCTTCGGGATGAGCATCGAGACCGGCTGGCCGAGCATGGCCGCTTCGGCCTCGATCCCGCCGACGCCCCAGCCGAGCACGCCGAGGCCGTTGACCATGGTGGTGTGCGAGTCGGTGCCGACCAGCGTGTCCGGGTAGGCCTGACCGTTGCGGGCCATCACGGTGCGGGCCAGGTATTCGATGTTGACCTGGTGCACGATCCCGGTGCCCGGGGGGACGACCTTGAACTCGTCGAAGGCACCCTGGCCCCAGCGCAGGAACTGGTAACGCTCGCGGTTGCGCTCGTACTCGAACTCCACGTTGCGCTCGAAGGCGTCCGCGCGGCCGAACACGTCGATGATCACCGAGTGGTCGATGACCAGTTCGGCGGGGGCGAGCGGGTTGATCTTGTCCGGGTCACCGCCGAGGTCGCGCACCGCCTCGCGCATGGTGGCCAGGTCCACGACGCAGGGAACGCCGGTGAAGTCCTGCATGACCACCCTGGCGGGGGTGAACTGGATCTCCGTGGACGGTTCGGCCTTGGGGTCCCAGTTGCCGAGCGCGCGGATGTGTTCCGCGGTGATGTTCTTGCCGTCCTCGGTGCGCAACAGGTTCTCGGTGAGGATCTTGAGGCTGTACGGCAGCTTCCCGGCCCCTTCGACGGCCGAGAGGCGGAAGATCTCGTAGTCCTTGCCGCCCGCGGTCAGCGTGCCGCGTGCGCCGAAGCTGTCCTTGCTTGCGGGTGTTGTCACATCCAACTCCATGTCCTGTGGCGAGCGCAGATCGTATTCGGGAACGGTGCCCAAGTCTGGCGCACGCGAGTCGCGTGCGCAGGCCCGGGGCAACTGTGCCCTAACAGTACGCTTGTCCTGTATTGGACTCAAGCCGGGGTGCGGACCTGGTCGAGTTCGGCGAGCCGGTACAGGCGCAGCCGGGTCTCCTCATCGGCCGGGGTGTAGGTGATCAACCGCGGTCCGCCGCGGTCGGTGAGCCACATGTTGGTGTAGTCGATGCGCAGCCTGCCCACCTGCGGATTGATGACTTCCTTGGACAGGTTGGTGTTGCCGAGCACCTCATTGGACTCCCACAGCTCGGCGAACTCCGGGGAGGCGGCCTTCAACCGGGCGACGAGCTCCTTCCAGCCCGGTTCCCCGACATGATTGGCCATCGCGGAGCGGAACCGGCCCACGGACTTGCGCGAGGCGGCCCCCCAGTCGGGCAAGCCCGCACGGTAGGCGGGGGAGGTGAACATCAGCCACACCGAGTTGCGGTCCTCGACGGGCAGTTCCGAGATCGGGGTGAGCAAGCGGTCGTAGGCACGGTTGAACGCCAGGATGTCGGCGCGCGGATTGAGCACGAACGCCGGATAGGGCTGCAGCTGATCCAGGATCGTCTGGGTGGCCGCGGGCAGGTTCTGGCAGTTCTTCTCGGTCGCGCCGAACTGGGCGTTGGCCAGGGTGAGCAGGTGGCCGCGTTCGTGCGGGTCCAGCCGCAGGGTGTTCGCGATGGCGTCGAGCACCTGCGCCGAGACGTTGATGTCCCGCCCCTGTTCGAGCCAGGTGTACCAGGTCACGCCCACCCCGGCGAGCATCGCGACCTCCTCGCGGCGCAGTCCTGGGGTGCGGCGCCTGCCCGAGGTGGGCAGTTCCACCTGTTCCGGGGTGATGCGCTCACGGCGGCTGCGCAGGAAGGCCCCCAGTTCCTTGCGACGGTGCTCGTCCTTGGTGCCCATGAACACCATGCTGCCCTATTGTCGGATGCTGGTGCCAGGTAGTGCCAGTAACAGGATAGATGGGCTCCTGGTACCAGTTTCCGAGCTCTCGCAGAGTGGTTCCATGACCGTCACAAGCGAACCCCGGATCGGGACGCGCAGGGCGCCGGCAACACCGGGAACCCTGCCGCTGCTCGGCCTGCTGACCGTGCTCGGTGGCCAGTTCCTCGCCATCGTCGACGTGTTCATCGTCAACGTGGCGCTGCCCTCGATGGGTGCCGAACTGCACATGAGCCGGTCCTCTGAAGAACTGATCGTGGCCGGATACGGCCTGTCCTATGCACTGTTCCTCGTCCTCGGTGGCCGCCTCGGGGACAACATCGGCCGCAAACGGCTGTTCCTGATCGGCATGGCGGCCTTCACGCTGACCTCGCTGGCCTGCGGGCTCGCTCCGACACCCGCGGTGCTCGTCGCGGCGCGCGTGGCCCAGGGCGCCTCGGCCGCGATGATGGTTCCCCAGGTACTCGGCACGATCACCGCGGCGACCACGGGTACGGCGCGGGCCAAGGCGATCGGCGCGTTCGGGGCCACCGGAGGGATCGCCTCGGTCGTCGGTCAGCTCGCCGGCGGGGTACTGGTCGCCGCGGACATCGCGGGTTCCGGATGGCGGCCGATCTTCCTGGTGAACGTGCCGATCGGGATCCTCGCGCTGATCGGGGCGGCACGCTGGATGCCCGGTACCCGCTCCGAGGTCCGGTCCAGGCTGGATCTGCGCGGCACCATGCTGCTCGGGCTGACCGTGCTGCTGTTGATGGTGCCGTTGCTCGAGGGGCAGTCGCTCGGCTGGCCGCTGTGGATCTTCGCGCTGCTGCTCGCGGTCCCGTTCGCGGCGATGGCGTTCTACCGCACGCAACGGCGGATCGAGGACTCCGGGGGTGCGCCGCTGCTGGCTCCCTCGCTGCTCCGGCTGCACTCGCTGCGCAGGGGGCTGCTGGTCAGCGTGCCGTTCTTCCTCGGCTGGGGCGGGTTCACCTTCGGCTACGTGTTCGCGCTCCAGCAGGGGCTCGGGTTCAGCGCGCTGCAGTGCGGGCTGGCGCTGGTCCCGCTCGGGCTGGCCTTCCTGACCGCCTCGCTGTCCGCGCCGCGGCTGGTGAACCGGTTCGGCGGGCGGGTTATGCGGATCGGCATCACGGTGCAGCTGGCCGGGCTGATCGGGCTCGGCGCCACGATGTTCCTGGCCTGGCCGAACGTGGGGATTCCGGCGGTCGCACCGTGGATCGCCCTGGTCGGTGCCGGTAACGGCCTGGTCATGGGCCCACTGTTCCGGGTGGTGCTCGCCGATGTGCCCACCGCGCGGGCGGGCACCGGTGGCGGCACGATGACCACGGTGCAGCAGATCTCGCTCGCGATCGGCGTGGCCGGGCTCGGCACCGTGCTCAATGCCTTCGGTACGAGCGGCATGCACGCCGGGTTCACCACCCTCGTCCTCGTGGTCGCGGTGCTGTCCCTGATCTTCGCGGTCGGCTCCCGGATGCTCCCCGAGCCGCGCTGAGGTGTGACGCCACGCCGGGCGGCCCCATCCTGAACCACTCACGGTGGGGCCGCCCGCACGATCGTGGCCCGGTGCGCCGAAGTTGATCTACGCTCGGCAACCTTGACCGGTTCAGGTTGCTTCTGTTGAGGTAATTGTGACGCTTGATAAGCATGTTTTTCCTGAGTTACCTGGTCAAACCGGGGAGCAGGTGGCACAGTTGCCTAGCGTGATGCGTGGTGCACTTGGGAGAACTGGGCCGCTCGGCCTGGTCGGGAGGTGAAGGACGTGGCGGATCGGGCCACGACGAGGGGGTCGGCGCTGCGTCGCACAGGGGTGCTGGGTGCGTTGACGCTCGCCGCGGTGATGACGTTCAGTGGCGTCGTCGCGGCCGTGCCGCCACCGCCACCGAATCCGAGCGACAACGAGATCGACTCCGGTCGCGCGGATGTGAACAACCGCGCCGGTGAGGTCGGTTCCATCACCAATCAGCTTTCCCAGGCGGAGTCACAGCTCGATCAGCTGCAGAGCCAGGTCGAGCTCAAGATGGAGCAGGCCAAGAAGGCAATGGTGGACATGGAGTCCGCCCAGCAGGCAGCGAGCAAGGCCGAGCAGTCGGCACAGGCGGCGCGCGGCCAGGTCGACGCCGCGGACGCGCAGGTGCGAAAGTCCCGGGCCGATCTGGACGCGTTCGCCGCGGGCAGCTACGAACAGGGCAGCACGGTCGGTTCGATGTCGGCCTACCTCGGATCCAAGAACCCGCAGGAATTCCTCGAGCGTGCCTCCCTGCTCAACGCGGTGAGCGGGGCGAAGCTGAACGCGCTCGAGACGATGCAGCGGGCGCGCACCGAGAAGGCGAACAAGGAGTCGACGGCACGGGCAGCGCTCGCCGAGGCCCAGCGCAAGCAGGCGACCGCGGAACAGGCCAAGAGCACCGCGGACAGCGCCAAGCAGGCAGCGATCACCGCGCAGCAGGGCCAGCAGCAGAAGACCCAGTCGATCACCCAGCGCAAGCAGGAGCTGGAGCAGCAGCTCAACGACGCGCAGGCGAAGATCGGCGGGCTCACCGATGCGCGCAAGAAGTACAACGAATGGCTCGCGGCCAAGCAGGCCGAGCAGGAGCAAGCCGCGCAGCAGGCGGCCGCCGAATCCGCCGCGTCGTCCTCGGGCGGTGGTGGTGGCAACAGCAGTGGCGGCGGTGGCGGGCATGTCTCGCACGCGACCGGTGGCTCGGCATCGGCGGTGATCGCCAGGGCAAAATCGGCGCTCGGGATCCGGTACTCCTGGGGCGGCGGTAACGCCAGCGGCCCGACCATCGGGATCCACGACGGTGGGGTCGCCGACTCCTACGGCGACTACATGCACTCCGGCTTCGACTGCTCGGGCCTGATGACCTACGCCTTCGCCGCGGCCGGGGTCTCGCTGTCCTCGTACTCCGGATACCAGTACACTGCGGGAACCCATGTGCCGCTTTCCCAGAAGCAGCCCGGCGACATGCTGTTCTGGGGCCGTTCGGGCATCCACCACGTGGCGCTCTACATCGGCAACGGGCAGATGATCGAGGCACCGCAATCGGGCATGCGCGTGCGCATCACCTCGGTGCGCTACGGCGATATCATGCCGTATGCCACCCGGGTTCTCTGACTCGTACGCGGCGATCGTGCTCGCCGGCGGGGCGGCGCGCAGGCTCGGCGGGGTAGACAAACCGATGCTCCGGGTCGGTGCGCGTAGCCTGCTCGAACAGATGCTCGCCGCGCTGGACGGGGCGGATCAGCGCGTGGTCGTCGGCCCGCGCCGCTCCGAGGTGACCGGGGTGGGCTGGACAAGGGAACAACCCGCGGGATCGGGTCCGGTTGCCGCGCTTGCCGCCGGTCTTGCGGCCCTGACCGCGCCCGTGCCCGGGAAACTGGTGCTGTGCGCGGCCGATCTGCCCGCGTTCACCGCCTCGACCGTGCGGCGGTTACTGGCCGCGCTCGATGCGGAACCGGGATCCGCCGGGGTGGTGCTGCGGGACGGGGAGGACCGGGCGCAATGGCTCGCCGGGGCCTGGCACACCGGGGATCTGCGTAGCGGGATACCGGACCATCCCGCGGGTGCCTCGCTGCGCTCCACCATCGGGAGGCTCCCGGTCACCACGCTCGCCGCGCGGGGGGACGAAGCGCGCGATGTGGACACCGCGGAGCAGCTCAGCGCCGCGCGAGCAGCGCGGTCCCGAGCGCACCGAGCACGGTGATCCCGGCGGCCGCGATCAGGGCGATGTTCATCCCGCTGGTGAACGCCGTGTGCGCGACATCCGCGCTCACCCCGTGCGGCACCATGCCCTGCGCGATGTCGTCCACGCCGGTGGTTCCCGCCGGCACGGCACCCGCGACGGTAGAGGAGAGCACCGTGCCGAGTAGCGCGATCCCGAGCAGCCCGCCGAACTGACTGCCCGCCTGCTGCACGGCCGATGCGATGCCGGTGAGCCGTTCCCCGGCGGCCGCGAGCAGGGCGTTGGTCGCGGGCACCACACACAGCCCGGTGCCTATCCCGACACCGAGCGCAGGCAGCACGAGTTGCCAGTAACCGGCGGGTTGTCCGGCACCGGCGACGCCGAAGATGCCGCAGCCGACGAACAACAGACCGGCGCTCATCGGCCAGCGTGGGCCGAATCGTTCACCGAGCGCCCCGCCGATCAGCGCGGAGAACACCACGGTCGCCGTCGGGCCGAGGATCCAGAGCCCGGCGACGATCGGCGAGAGGCCGAGCACGTTCTGCAGGTAGAGGGTGAGCATGAACAGCAGCCCGAAGATGCCGAACGAACTCAGCGCGATCACCGCGCCCGTGACGAGCACCGTGCGATGGGTGAGCAGGGTGCGCAGCGAGCTGAACACCGTGGCATCGCGGGCGTGCGATTCCTGGACCGCGAACAGGGCACTGACCGCCGCGATGATCCCGATCGGCAGGTTGATCAGGAAGATGGCCGGCCAGTCGAGGTACTCCACGATCACCCCGGCCAGCACCGGGCCGAGCCCGATCGCGAGCGCGTTCACCCCGCTCCACACGCCGAGCGCGAGCGGGAGGCGTTTCCCGTCGAAGGCGGTGCGCAGCAGGGCGAGCGCGGCGGGCTGCAGCAGTGCGCCGGCGAGCCCCTGGATCGCGCGGAACACGATCAGCGCGGTCACGCTCCCGGAGAAGGCGATGCCTACCGAGCTGAACCCGAAGCCGAGCACGCCGATCATGAACGTGGTCCGCCGCCCGATCCGGTCGGCGACCCGCCCGGCCGGGAGCAGCCCGACCGCGAGGGCGATCAGGTAGGCGTTCGCGATGAACTCCAGTTCGGGCAGGGTGGCGTGCACATCCCGGGCGACATAGGGTGCCGCGATCGTGACGGCGGTGCCGTCGAGACCGACCATGATCGCACCGACCACGGTGGCGGCGAGCGCGAGCCATGGGCGTTGCCCTACCCGGGGCGCGTCTACCTCGGTAGTGTTCACCTGACTCCTCGTGACCGAACCCTCATGACTGGGCGTTATCCTACGGCCCCCGATCGCGTGATGCTCTCGAGAGAGGAAGATTGCCATGGAAGCGATGCGTGCGTTCCGTGATCATGCTCTCGATTCGGGCGTACGGATCGAGGACGAGTACGGGGACGAACGAGTGCGGCTGTGCTCCTTCGACTCGGCCGCGCTCGGGCGCCGCGCCGAGTGCCTGCTCGTCTTCCCGAAGAACTGGCATGCGGGTTACCCCACGCCGGTGCTCTATCTGCTGCACGGCAGCGATGACGATCCGCGCTGCTGGGTGGACAAGACGAACCTGCTCGAGCTTGCCGAGGACACCGACGCGATCCTGGTCGCCCCGGAGGCCGGTGTGGTCGGTTACTACACCGATTGGTCACACCCGGACAATGGCGGGAGCAGGCCGGAATGGGAACGTTTTCATCTTGACGAAGTTCCGCGGCGGTTGCTCGGTGGATGCGCGCTCGCACCGGAGTGGTCAGTCGCCGGAATTTCGATGGGCGGATACGGGGCGCTCGCTTATGCCGCGAATCACCCTTCGCTTTTCACCACCGCGGTCTCGTTGAGTGGTTTGCCACATATTACGAAACGTTTTGTCTCCGCGTTCGTTTGTTTCACGCTTCGCCGACAGGGGGAGCCCGGTCACGCGCCGTTCGGAAATCCGCGGGACGACTCCTCCGCATGGGTGAGTAGGGATCCTTTCCGGCAAGCCGAACGGTTTCGCGGGACGGCCTTATATCTTGCCTGGGGCGATGGTCGGAAGGCCAATGGTGACGCAGTGTTCCCGGGAAGTGGACTTGTCGAGCGGCTGGTCTCCTCTTCGAACAGAAGCTTCACACGGCGCCTCGATAAGCTGGGTATTTCCTATACGGCAAGCATCGGGACCGGTACCCACGACTGGCCGTACTGGCAGCGTGAGCTGGGCAAGGCCTGGCCGTTCCTGCGGGACAGACTGTCCGCGAGCTAGCGAAAACAGGTCCATAAGACCCTCGTGGGGCGTGGTGGCCCAGTGCGAAACTCGGTTCACGTTCGTGTGGCGGGCCAGTCGATCGGGTGATACTGTCTTGCTCACTCTGCGGGGTGACTGGAGAGTAGGTCCACCTCGTCGGCCGGTGCGCCCCGGCGTGCCGTTCCGCAAGAAAGTTGTTTGCCCGAGGAATGAAAAACTGAGGCCACCCCGACACGTCATGAAGAATCCGGTAGTTGAGATCAACAGATAATAACAACGAGTTCACTTGCATTCTGAACACTTGGGCAGTTGACCGCGGCGCCGATTCTTCCGGCGGTTGCGGAGACCTGATGAAGTCGGTGGTGAAGAAATGTCGGTCAGTAGTGGTGTCGCCGCGACGGCGGAGCTCGCCAAGGGGCGGTTGACTCAGGCGGCGCGCCCGATCACCGAGGATCTGGTGCAGCGGGCCGAATCGGATCGGCTCGCCTCGACCTTCGTGGACTACACGAACGATCGCCAGGGGGAACGGCACACGCTCACCTGGCGCCAGCTCGTCGCCCGCGTGCGGGATGTGGCCGCGGCGGTCACCGAACACACCGCGCCCGGTGACCGGGTCGCGGTGCTCGCTCCGCAGAATCACGACTATGTCACCGGGTTTCTCGGGGCGCTGCTTGCCGGCCGGATCGCGGTTCCGCTGTTCGCGCCCGAGCTCGGTGCGCACGCGGACCGGCTCGTGGGCGCGCTGGACAACTGCGCGCCGAAACTGTGGCTGACCTCCTCCGCGAGCCTGGACGCCGTCGAGGAGCTCGCCACGGGGGAAGGGGTACCCGCTCCGGGGCACATCCTCGCCGTGGACGGCATCACCGAGGGATCCGGGAAGGACTTCCAGGCCCCGGAGATCGGGCTGGACGAACCCGCCTATCTGCAGTACACATCCGGTTCCACCCGGACCCCGGCGGGTGCGGTGATCACCCACCGCGCGGTGGCGACCAACTGCGCACAGGGCGCGGCCGGTTTCCCCGCGGACGACACGAGTACCTGTGTCGGCTGGCTGCCGTTGTTCCATGACATGGGGCTCGTGCTGCAGATCTGCTTCCCGGTGCACCTCGGCGCGCACGCGGTGTTCACCACGCCGTTCGCCTTCATTCTCAAACCCGTGCGGTGGCTCGAACTGCTGGCCGAATTCCCGAACGCGGTCACCGGCGGGCCCAATTTCGCCTTCGACATGCTGGTGAAGAAGACCACCGAGGAGGACCGGGCGCGGCTCGACCTTTCCCGGGTGCATTCGATGCGCAACGGGGCGGAGCCGATCCGCGCGGGCACGATCGACCGGTTCGCCGAGGCATTCGGCCCGTGTGGGCTCGACCGCTCGGCACACCGGCCCTCCTACGGGCTCGCCGAGGCGACCGTCTATGTCACGACCACCGGTTCGGAAGGCCCGGTGGTGCGCGGCTTCGACCGGGCCGCGCTCGCCGACAACCGCGCCGTGGAGTCCACCGCCGAGGATGCCCTTTCCCTGGTCGCCGCGGGGACACCGGCCGGTCAGCTGGTGCGCATCGTGGACCGGGGGACCGGCGAGGTGGTTCCGGACGGAACCGTCGGTGAGATCTGGGTCTACGGGGCCAATGTGGCCTCGGCGTACTGGGATTCCCCGGAGGCCACCGAGGCGACCTTCCGCGGGGTGCTGCACGAGGACGGGCTGCCGGAGGGGCCGTGGCTGCGCACCGGGGACCTCGGGATGTTCCACGCCGACCTGCTGTTCATCACCGGGCGGATGAAGGACCTCATCATCATCGACGGCAAGAACCACTACCCGCAGGACATCGAGGCGACCGCGGAGCAGGCGCACGAGGTGATCCGGCGCCAGCACCTCGCCGCGTTCAGCGTGGACGACGGGGAGACCGAGGGCGCGGTGGTGCTGATCGAGGCGCGGCCGGGGACCGATCTCGCCGCCGTGGACCAGAAGGAGTTCAGCCGTTCGGTCAAGCGCGCCGTTTCCCAGGTGCACGACGTGAAACTGCGTGATGTGCGGCTGATTCCCACCGGCGGGATCATCCGGACCTCCAGCGGGAAGATCGCCCGCGCGGCGAACCGCGAGCAGTATCTCGACATGATTCGAACCGAAAAATAGCGGACGGGCGGGGACATGACCGAAGCGGAACTACGCGACTGGCTCATCGAACAACTCGCCGAGGTCTGTTTCCTCGATCCGGAGGAGATCGACGTGCACCGGCCGATGGCCGAGCATGGACTCTCCTCGCGGGACGCGGTCAGTGTCGCGGGCGAACTCGAGCAGCTGCTCGGCGCCGAACTTCCCGCCACCCTGCTGTGGGATCACCCGACCGTCGCCGGGCTCGCCGCCGCGCTCACCGGTGCGCCGAGCACCGGTCGGGAAGCGCCCGCGGTCCCGGAAACCGTTGCCGGGCAAGCGGATGACGCGATCGCGGTGATCGGAGTCGGCTGCCGGTTCCCCGGGGCGGCGAACGGTCCGGAGGCGTTCTGGGAACTGTTGCGTTCGGGTACCGACGCGGTTTCCACCGTCCCGCGCGGGCGCTGGGCCGACGAGAACGCGGCGAGCACCGCGGGCGGTTACCTGACCGGCATCGACGAGTTCGACGCCGAGTACTTCGCGATCAGTCCCGCCGAGGCGCGCCGGATGGATCCCCAACAACGGATGCTGCTCGAGGTGGCGCGAGAGGCACTGGGGCACGCCGCGGTGTCCCCGGATGTCCTGCGGGGCACCGAAACCGGGGTGTACATCGGAATCAGCGGCAATGAGTACGCGCACCGCGGGCTCGCCGATCCGCGCTCGGCTGATGCCTGGTGTGCCACGGGTGGTTCGCTCGCGGTCGCGGCGAACCGGCTCTCCTACGCCTTCGATCTGCGCGGGCCGAGCATGGCGGTGGACACCGCCTGTTCCTCCTCGCTCGTCGCGGTGCACAACGCGATCCGGGGGCTGCGTGCCGGGGATTGCCGGCACGCGCTCGCCGGTGGCGCGAACCTGCTGCTCGGTCCCGCGGTCACGGCCAGCTTCGACAAGTTGGGGGTGAGCTCGCGGAGTGGGCGCTGCCGCCCCTTCTCCGCGGACGCCGACGGTATCGTGCGCGCCGAGGGGGCCGGGGTGCTCGTGCTCAAGCGCCTCGCCGATGCGCGCGCGGACGGCGACCGGGTGCTCGCCGTGCTCGCCGGTTCCGCGGTGAACTCCGATGGCCGTACCAATGGGCTCACCGCACCGAACGTCGAGGCACAGCAAGCCGTGCTGCGCGCGGCCTACGCCGATGCGGGGATCGATCCGGCCCGCGTGGACTTCGTGGAGGCGCACGGAACGGGAACGCTGCTCGGTGACCCGATCGAGGCCCGTGCCCTCGGTGCGGTGCTCGGTGGAGGAGAACGCGAACCGGTCCGGATCGGCTCGGTGAAGGGCAATTTCGGGCATCTCGAGGCCGCGGCCGGGATCGCCGGGGTGATCAAGACCGTCCTCGCGCTGGAGCACGGCGAACTTCCCGCCTCGCTGAACTATGCGGCGCCGAATCCGCATATCGACTTCACCGGCCTCGGGCTCACCGTGGCGGCCGAACCGTTTCCGCTGCGGCGCGCGGAGCCCGCCGTCGCCGGTGTCTCCGGTTTCGGATTCGGCGGTACGAACGCGCACATCGTGGTGCGGCAGGCGGAACCGGTTCCGGAGGGGGAGAAGCGCACCGGCCCGTACCGGGTGCTGCTCGGCGAGGCGGACCCCGGGCGGCTGGCCGAGTACGCGGGTGATTTGGCCGACTGGCTGGGCTCCGGGGACCCCGGCGATCTCGCCCACACCTGTGCGCGGCGGTTCTCCGGTCCGGTGCGCCGGGCCGTGGTCGCCGAGGACGCGGTGGGGCTGACCGAGGGGCTGCGGGCACTGGCCGCCGGGCGGGAACCGGCATCCTCGGCCGCGCTCGTCGAAGGTCGCCGCGCCCGGGCGAACGGGCCGGTGTGGGTGTTCTCCGGCCAGGGTTCCCAGTGGGCGGGGATGGGCACCGAGCTGCTGGCCACCGAGCCCGCGTTCGCCGCTGTCATCGATGAGCTGGAACCCTTGGTGGCCGCGGAATGCGGGTTCTCGGTCCGCGAACTGATCACCGCGGACCAGGAGCCGGTGAGCATGGCTCGCGTGCAGCCGGTGCTGTTCGCGATGCAGCTCGGCCTCGCCGCGCTGTGGCGCTCGTACGGACAGGCCCCCGCCGCGGTGCTCGGGCACTCGATGGGCGAGGTGGCCGCGGCCGTGGTGTGCGGGGCGCTCGAACTTCCGGACGCGGTCAAGGTCATCGCCGCGCGTTCGCGGATCCTGGACTCGGTCACCGAATTCGGCACCATGGCGAGTATCGCGCTGCCCCAGGCCTCGGTCGAGGAACTGCTCGGCGCCGAACCGGAGGCCGGGATCGCGGCGATCAACTCCCGCTCGAGCACGGTGATCTCCGGGGCGACCGAGGCCGTGCACCGGATGGTCGCGAAGGCGGAATCCCTTGGGGTGTCGGCGAAACTGGTCAAGGTGACCGCCCCGGCCCATTCACCGGTGCTGGATCCCTTCCTCGGTGAACTGCGCACCGGGCTGGCCGGGATCACGGTCGCCGAGCCGGAGGTCCCGTGCTATCACACCGTCGGTACCGATCCGCGGGCCGCACGGAGCTTCGACGCGGAATACTGGGGGCACAACCTGCGCGAACCGGTGCGGTTCGCCGCGGCGGTCGAGGCGGCCGCGGCCGATGGGTTCGACGTGTTCGTGGAGATCTCCCCGCATCCGGTGCTGGCCGGGGCTACCGCGGATGTGCTCGCCGATGCGGGCAACCGTGGCGCGACGGTGCTCGACAGCCTGCGCAGGGAGGAGCCGGTGCGCCTGCGGTTCCACACCGAGCTGGCCGCCGCGCAGCTGGCCGGGTTCGGCGCGGCTACCGCGGAAGGGCGGATCGTACAGCTCCCGCTTCCGCCGTGGCGGCGGCGCTCGCACTGGGTCCGCGAACCCGAGGCGGGCGGCGGGCACCGGCTGCTGGGCACCCATGTCCGGATGCCGGACGGGAAAACCCATGTGTGGCAACGGGAACGGCTTCCCGAGGCAGAACAGCTGCCGTGGCTGGGCACCCACCTCGGCGCGGCCGAATACGTGGAGATGGCCCGCGCGGCCGCGGCGCCGCTGTTCGGTGACCGCCCGGTGGCGATCGAGGAGCTGCGGCTGCTGCGCGCGCTGCCGCTTGGTGACCAGGCGCGGGTGTGCACCCTCGCGGAACGGTCCGGGAACTCGGCGGTCCTGACGATCACCTCGCGGGTCGGAGGGGCGCCCGCGCGCACCCACGCGCGGCTCGTGCTCCGGCCCGCGGGCACCGACCCCTCCACAGTGGAGGGTTCGGAGCGCCCGCTCGAACTCGAGGAGCGCGCGAGCGGCTGGCTGTGCGCGCCCGATGTGCTCAGCGAAGTGCTCGGCGCGGCGACCGAGGTGGCCTCCGTGCGGCTGTACGGGGATCCCGCCGCGGCCGTGCAGCTGCGCGGGGACGGGACGGACAGCGTGCTGCTCGACGAGGCCGATTCGGTACTGTGCGAGCTGCGCGGGGTGCGCCGGGGAGAACAGGATCTCCCGCTCGCCCTCGCGGACAAGCTCTACCGCCTCGAATGGGAACAGCAGCCCCTCGAGGACGCGTCCGCCACGGGAACGGTCGCCGTGCTGGACGGCGCACCGGAGCTGCATGAAGCGCTGCGGCAGGCGGGATATACCGTCGCCGAGACCGTGGATCCCTTGCCGGATACGGTGATTCTCTGCGCCCCGCGCGGGATGGAGGTCACCGGAGGGCACGTGTGGTACGACCGGCTCTACGAGCTGGTGCGCACCCTGGTGACCGCGGGCGCCGCGCACACCAGACTGGTGCTGCTGACCACCCGGGCCGCCGCGGTGCGCGACGGGGATCCGGTCGATCCGGTGGCCGCGGCGGTACGCGCGAGCGTGCGGCTGCTCGCCTACGAACACCCGGAACTGCGCGCGAGCTGGCTGGACATCGAGGACACCGGGGACTATGCGACGGTTGCCGCGGAACTGGCCGCGGACACGGGCGAGGACGAGGTCGCCTGGCGGTCCGGGAACCGTTATGTGGCGCGGCTTACCCGCGCCGAGCTGGAGGTGGAGCCGGAGCGGGCGAGCGTGGTCCGCCCGGACGGCGCCTATGTGGTCACCGGCGGTCTCGGCGGGATCGGGCTCGTGCTGGCCGGATGGCTCGCCGATGCGGGCGCCGCGCGGATCGTCCTCAATGGACGCTCGGAGCCGAAACCCGAGGCGCGCCAAGTGATCGAGGAACTGGCGGCCAAGGGCACCGAGATCCTGGTGGAGACCGGGGACATCGCCGAGGAAGGGGTCGCCGAGCGGCTGGTGTCCGCCGCGGTCGAGGGTTCGGTTCCGCTGCGCGGGATCCTGCACGGTGCCGCGGTGATCGACGACCGGGTCGCGCTGCGTGCGGACGCGGAACTACTCGCCAGGGTCTGGCTGCCGAAGGTGGCCGGGGCGTGGCGGTTGCATCTGGCGAGCAGGGCACACGACCTGGACTTCTGGGCCGGGTTCTCCTCGATGATGGGCGTGCTCAGTTTCCCCGGGCACGCTGCCTATTCACCGGCGAACGCCTGCCTGGATGCGATCGTGGCGCACCGCAGGGCGCTCGGGCTGCCCGGGACGACGGTGAACTGGGGTGTGTGGGCCAAGGCCGGAGCGGTCCGGGACGGATCGGTGCTCGGCGATATCGGCACCACGGATCCGGTCGAGAACATCGAAGCCCTCGAGGCCGCGTTGGCCGCCGATGTCACCGCGATCGGGGTGAACCGCCCGCTCGAGGAACATCTCGACAAGCTGCCCGACTACGTGGCCGAGCGGCCCTTCCTGGAACGGCTCGCCGGGCAGCGGACCGGCGAGGGCGACTGGCCGGGCGTGGCGGCCTTGCGTTCGCTCGAACCGCAACGAGCACGGGAACTGCTCGCCGCGCGCCTGCTCGACCGGGTGGCCGACATTCTCGGCGTGGCGGGTGAGGCGCTCGACACCCGGGCCCCGCTGCCGAGCATCGGGGTGGATTCCCTTGTCGCGGTGCGGATCCGGAACAGCGTGCAGCACGACACCGGTGCGCTGCTGCCGCCTTCGCTGCTGCTGCGCGGGGCCAGCATCGAGCAGGTGCGGGACTGGATCGGAGCGGCGGTGTTCGGCGAGGCCGCGGACACGCCTGGCGAAGTGCCGCTGCTGGTGCCTCCGCGGGACGCGGCCGAACGGCTGCTCGAGACGGTCGGCACCGAGGTGCTCGGTACCGAGATCGGCATGACCCAGCGCTGGACCGAGGTCGCCGATGAGGCCGCGATGGAGGAGATTGCCGAGCGGCTGACCAGGCGAAGCGATCACGTGGTCACCGTGGCCGCGCTGCGCGAGGCGGAGACCGTGGAGCGCGCCGCGGGGCTGGTGCGGGAACCGGAGACCCCGGATCAGCCGGTGCGGGTGCTGCGCGCGGGAACCGGATCCGGTCAACCGCTTTTCCTGTTCCACCCCGGAGGCGGGGACACGCTCGTGTACCGGCAGCTGGTCGACCAGCTCGATCCGGACCTGGCCGTGTACGGCTTCGACCGGCTGGACGGGATCTCGGACATCACCGACCGGGTCGCGGTGTATCTGCCGCTGCTGCGTGAGATCCAGCCGCATGGGCCCTACCGGCTCGCCGGCTGGTCCTTCGGCGGCGCGCTCGCCTACGCGGTCGCGGCTCGGCTGGCGGCCGAGGGGGAGCGGGTCGAATTGGTCGCGATGATCGACACGCTGCTTCCGCTCCCGCTGCCCGAAGGGCTCGACGAGGTGGGCATGCTCGAGCTGCGGTTCGCCAGATTCCGCGATGTGCTGCGGGCGAATTACGGGATGGAGATCGACATCCCGCACGAGTGGATCGCCCGGCTCGGCGAGGACGAGCAGGTGGACGCGATCATCGAGCACATCGAATCGCACGGGTTCATCAATGCCGAGGTCGCGCCCGCGATCATCCGGCACCAGCGCACCTCGTATGAGGATGTGCAAGCGCTGCAACGGTTCCGCCCGCAGCACCTGTCCGCTCCGGTGGTGCTCTACAGCGCCACCGATCGGCAGGAGGACGGGATCCGCGACCCCATTTTCGACCGGCACGATCTGCCGAAGGGGTGGGACGAGGTGCTCGGCGAGGAATTGGAGATCGTGCCCACACCGGGTCACCACCTTTCCGTGCTCGATCCGCCGAATGTCAACAAGGTGGCCGAGCATCTGCGCGAACTGCTCGCCGGGGAGCCTTCCGGGAAAACCGCGGTGGAACGGAAGCCGTCCGGAATCGGGCGCTGAATTCGGCGATTCCGCCACTGTGTGCGGCGCCACCGTGGTCCGCCGCATTACCGGATTACGCTGCGAAACAGCGGCGAGTTCACTGGTTCGCCCCGCGCTTGCCGGTTGTGAGATGCCCGTTAGGATACGAAACGTATCGAATACGAGCCGTATCGGAAATGGGGAACTCAGTGAGCGAGCTTGCGAGCGAACCAGAAGACACAGCAGCCGGGCGAGCGGTCGAACCGAGCGTCAGCGAGGTGCGGTCCGTGAGTGAGCTGGCCGGCTCCCGCGAGGGGCACGGGCGATGAACGAGTCGATTCCGGTGTTGATCGCGGACGCCCTGAGCCTCGGAACCAAGCGGGGCTGGATATTCAACGGTGTGGATCTCGTCGTGCCGACCGGATCGCTGACCGCGGTGGCCGGGTCCTCGGGAAGCGGGCGGACCATGCTGCTGCTCGCGCTGGCCGGCCGGGCGAAGCCGAGCTCGGGCACGCTGCGGGTGCTCGACGAGCGGGGCAACGCGGAACTCAGGCGATCCGCGGTCCGCGAGGCGGTCGCGGTCGCGCGGGTGACCGGCGCCGCCGAGCTGGAGCCGGACCTGCGGGTGATCGACCACCGCGCGGAGGCCGGGATGCTCGCCGGGAAACCCATCGACTACGAGTGGGCGGCCGGGGTGCTCGGCCTCAGCGTGGATGGGGCCGCCTTCGTGGGCGAACTCCCCGCCGATGACGCCACGCTGCTCGCCGTTGCCCTCGCCGCCGCGGGCAAGCCGTCCGCGCTCGTCGTGGACGATGTGGACGCGCAGGTCACCCAGGCGCAGCAGGCGCGGATCTGGGCGGCACTCGCCGAACTCAGTGGATACGGCGTATCGGTCATCGCGAGCACACACTCGGCGGACATCGCGCGCCGCTACGGCGCCGCCGTCTGCGAACTCGGCGCAACCGAGGAGGGAATCAATGCGGGCGTTTAAGCTGGCATGGCAGGAGATCCGGCGGTTCCGCAAACCGCTGCAGCGGGCCGCGCTCGTGTTCATCGTGCTCGTCCCGTTGCTCTACGGCGGGCTCTACCTGTGGGCGAACTGGGACCCCTACGGCAAACTCAACCAGATCCCGGTCGCCGTGGTGAACGAGGACAAGCCGGTGGACGTGCAGGGCCAGCACGTGGACGCGGGCAAGATCTTCACCGACGAGCTGCGCAACGACCGGATCTTCGACTGGCACTTCGTCTCGAGGGCCGAAGCCGACGAAGGCGTGCACGACGGCACCTACTACTTCAAGATCTCGGTGCCGGAGGACTTCTCCCGGAAACTGGCCAGTGGGGCGAACGGCACCCCGCAGCGCGCGGGAATGCTGATCACGCTCGACGACGCGAACGGCTACATCGTCGGGAAGATGGCCCAGACGGTGCAGTCCGAGCTGCAGACCAAGATCAGCGCGGCCGCGGTCTCGGCGTATTTCCAGTCCGTGTTCGGCAACATGCAGCGGCTGCACGATGGCATCACCAATGCCTCGAACGGCGCCGACCAGTTGCGCGACGGTCTCGGCAGCGCGCAGAAGGGCAGCGGAGACCTCGTCACCGGGCTGGACAAGCTCAAGGCGGGCGCGGACAAACTGGCCCCGGGCGCGCAACAGGTCGCCGACGGGGTCGGCACGATCAACGACCGGGTCGGCCCGGTGGCCAACCGGATCGCGGACTCGATCCCTGCGATCACCGGTACCGCGTCGACGGCGGCGAACGACGCGGCCAATCTCGCGAGCAAGGCCTCCGATGTGTCCGACCGGTTCTCCGGGAAGCTGGACACCATCCAGGGACGAATCACCCAGGTCGGCCAGAACCATCCCGACGTGCAGTCCGATCCCGCCTATCAGCGGCTCGCCGAGATCGCCGGTGACCTCACCTCCTCGGTGAACCAGGTCAACGCGACCGCGGGCACGGTGAAGAACCGCACCGCCTCGGTGGCCCAGGGCGCATCCGCCGTCGCCGCGGACGCCCCGCAGCTGCAGGCGCAGGTCAGTGGCGCGGCGGGTAAACTGCAGCAGCTCTCCAACGGTGCCAAGGATGTGGCCAAGGGCGCGAACGATCTGGACAACGGGATCGGCCAGGCAACCCCGGGCGCGAAGAGCCTCAACCAGGGGATCGGCACCCTGCACGGCGGGGCGGACAAACTGTCCAAGGGCCTCAAGGACGCGAAGGATCAGCTTCCGGTGCTGTCCTCGCAGCAACAGCGGGACAATGCCGCCACGCTCGCCTCCCCGGTCGACGTGGCCACCGAGAACCTGCATCCGGCGGACAACTACGGCCGCGGGCTGACCCCGTTCTTCTTCTCCATCGCGCTCGTGGTCTTCGGTATCACCGCGTTCCTCGTGCTGCGCCCGATCTCCAAGCGCGCGCTGGCCAGTAAGGCGAACAGCTTCGTGGTCGCGTTCTCCGGTTATCTCCCCGCGGCCACCTGTTGTGTGCTCGCCGCCGTGCTCCTGGACGTGGTCGTCAGCCTCGGCCTCGGCCTGGATGCGCGATATCCGTGGGCACTGCTCGGGATCATGGTGCTTGCCGCCGCCGCGTTCACCGCGATCGCACACCTGTGCCGGGTGGCGCTCGGCGGAGTGGGCAGCGCGGTGATCCTGATCCTGCTGTTGCTGCAGCTGACCACCTGCGCGGGTACCTATCCGGCGGAGACCCTGCCCGGCTTCTTCAGAGCGCTGCATCCGGTGCTGCCGATGAGTTATCTCGTCGACGGACTGCGGGTGACCATCACCGGCGGGGACAACGCGCACCTGGTGCGATCGGTGCTCGTACTCGCCGGCTATCTGATCGCCGCACTGGCCCTGAGTACCTTCCTGGCCAAGCGAAAACGCGAATGGAGTATCGCCAAGCTCAAACCCGATCTGAGTATCTAGGCGAGCGAGAACCGGGCAGCGAGCGCCCGTGCGACCGGAGCACGGGCGCTCGCTGCTGTTCGGCTATTCGGTGGCCAGCCGGACGCCGAAACCGATGAGCACGCAGCCGGTCACCGCGTCCATCCAGCGGCGCACCCGGGCCCGGGTCAGCCAGCCGCGCATCCAGCGCAGCGCGGTGGCCACCAGTAGCAGCCACAGCAGGCCGAGTACCGCGTGCGAATAGGCGAGCAGCAGCGCGTCGAACCCGGTCGTGCCGTTGCCCAGGAACTGCGGCAGCACCGAGAGGTAGAGGGTGAGCACCTTGGGATTGGTGATGTTGGACAGGAAACCCTGGCGGTAGGCCGTCCAGACCCGGGCGGCGGCACCGGTCTTCTCCGCGGGTGCGGTGTAAGTCCCGGCGATCGCGCTGCGCAGCGCCTGCACGCCGAGGAACGCGAGATAGGCGATACCCGCCCAGCGCAGTGCGAGGAACACCGGCTCGCTGGCCACGATCAGTGCCCCGAGCCCGAGCGCGGCCGCGCTGCCCTGGATGAGATTGCTCGTGGTGATCCCGGCGCTCGCGGCCAGTCCCGCGCGCTGGCCACCGTGCAGCGAATGCTTCAGGATCAACGCGAAATCCGGCCCCGGCACGATGATCACCAGTACCGCGAGCGCGGCGAACGCCCCGTAGCTCTGCCATGTCACGCGCGCGAGCCTAATCGGTGCGGTGCCGCCGGGCTGGCGGGAATCGGCCCTCGCGTCAGTGCCCGAGGGGCTCGTCCGGGCAGATCCTTGACCTCGGCAAGGTTCTCCTCGATGGAGGCCTCTCACCCAAAACCAGCATGCGCGCTTGATTTTATCTTGGCGCGCTGGCACGCTCTCCGGAGAGCGGATGAGCTGAGGAACGGAGCGGCGATGCGCATCGAGGCGCTTCTCACCGACCTCGGGGCCGAGAGCGCCGAGGTGGACGCCATGGTCACCGGCCTTGATGCGGAGGGCTGGGCCATGCCGACCCCGGCGCCGGGCTGGACGATCAAGCACCAGATCGTGCACCTGGCCTGGACCGACGAGGTCGCGCGGTTCGCTGCGACCGACCCGGCCGGATTCACCGACTGGCTGCCGACGGTGACCGAGAACCTGGTCGACGAGGCGGCCGAGCAGCGTGCCGACGCCTCGCACACCGAGGCGCTCAGTGGCTGGCGGTCCGGTCGGGAGGCGCTGCGCACCGCGCTCACCGAGCACGATCCGGAGCGCAGACTGCCCTGGTTCGGCCCGCCGATGCGGGTGACCTCGATGGTCACCGCGCGGTTGATGGAGACCTGGGCGCACGGCCAGGACATCGCGGACACCCTGGGGGTCGAGCGGGTGCCGACCGCGCGGCTGCGGCACGTGGCGCACATCGCGGTGCGGGCCCGCGACTATGCCTACCTCGTGCACGGGCTGACCCCGCTGGAGGAGCAGTTCCGGGTCGAACTGACCGCCCCGGACGGCGAACGCTGGACCTGGGGGCCCGAGGACGCCGCCCAGCGGGTCACCGGTGACGCGCTCGGTTTCTGCCTGCTTGCCGCGCAACGCAGGCACCGCGAGGATGTGGATGTGCGCGCCGAGGGATCGGACGCGGCGCACTGGCTGGAGATCGCCCAGGCTTTCGCGGGACCTTCCGGGCAGGGGCGCGCGGCGGGACAGTTCGCATGACCCCGCCAGCCCGAATGACCGAGGTGCTGCGGATCGGGAACGTGTCCGGCTTCTACGGTGACCGGTTCGACGCGGTCGCCGAGATGCTCGGCGGTGGCGAGATCGACGTGCTCACCGGGGACTACCTCGCCGAGCTGACCATGCTCATCCTCGGCCGGGACCGGATGGCGAACGAGAACCTGGGCTATGCCAAGACATTCCTGCGCCAGATGCGGGAAAGCCTTGGCTCAGCGCTCGCCAGCGGGGTGCGGATCGTGGTGAACGCGGGCGGGCTGAACCCGGCCGGTCTCGCCGCGGCGCTGCGTGAGCTCGCCGCCGAACTCGGGCTGGAAGCGCGGATCGCGCACGTGGAGGGCGACGATCTGCGCCCGCGCGCCGCGGAGTTCGGCTTCGGTGAGCCGCTGACCGCGAACGCCTACCTCGGTTGCTGGGGGATCGTGGCCTGTCTCGAGGCGGGCGCCGATGTGGTCGTCACCGGCCGGGTCACCGATGCCGCGCTGGTGATGGGTCCGGCGGTGGCGCATTTCGGCTGGGGCATGGACGACTACGACCGGCTCGCGGGCGCGCTCGCCGCCGGGCACGTGATCGAGTGCGGTACCCAGGCGACCGGGGGGAACTTCTCCTTCTTCACCGAACTCGGCGATCTGCGCAAGCCCGGTTTCCCGATCGCGGAACTGCGGGCGGACGGGTCCAGCGTGCTGACCAAGCATCCGGGCACCGGGGGCGCGGTCACGACGGAAACCGTGACCGCGCAACTGTTGTACGAGATCGCCGAGCCCGCCTACCGCAATCCGGATGTGACCGCGCGCTTCGACACGGTGCGGCTGCGCGAACTCGCCCCGGACCGGGTGGAGCTTTCCGGGACCCGGGGCGAGGCGCCACCGCGGACCGTCAAGGTCTGCCTGAACACGCTCGACGGATTCCGCAACGCGATGACCTTCGTGTTGTGCGGGCTGGACATCGAGGCGAAAGCGGAACTGGTCGAACGGCAGCTGCGCGCCGAATTCCCCGATGACGAGCTGATCTTCGACCTCGCCCGCACCGACCGGGTGGACGCGGAGACCGAGCAGCTCGCCTCGGCGCTCTACACCGCGACCATCCGCACCCCGGACCCGAAACGCGCCGACCGGTTCTCCAGGGCGGCCGTGGAGCTCGCGCTCGGCTCCTATCCCGGCTTCACCATGACCAGCCCACCGGGGAAGGGGTCGCCGGTCGGGGTGTACACCCCCGGCTATGTGGACCGTGAGGCGATCCAGCAGTACGCCGTGCTGCCGGACGGAACCCGCAAACCGATCCCGCACCCCTTCGATCAGTCCGGGGAAACCGTTGCGGGACAACCGGAATCGGTGACCGAACCGGTCGGTGGGGCAACGGTGAGCGCCCCGCTCGGCCGGGTGCTCGGTGCCCGCTCCGGAGACAAGGGCGGGGACGCCAACCTCGGAGTGTGGGCGCGGGATGAGCTCGGTTACCGCTGGATTTCCGGACAGCTTTCCATCGCGCGGTTGCGGGAACTGCTCCCGGAGACCGCGGATCTGGAGATCGAACGGTTCGAGCTGCCCAATCTGCACGCGCTGAACTTCGTGATCCACGGTCTGCTCGGCAAGGGTGTCGCCGCGTCGACCCGGTTCGATCCGCAGGCCAAATCGCTCGGCGAATGGTTCCGTTCGCGAGTCGCCGACATCCCGGAGGTTTTGCTGTGAACCCCTTCGAGACCGAGGAACGCAGCCGGCTGCGCGAGACGGTGCGGAGCTTCGCGCAGCGGGAAATCCTGCCGCACCAAGCGGAATGGGAGCGCGTGGGAGAACTGCCGCGCGCGCTGCACCGTGCCGCGGGCGGGGCGGGACTGCTCGGCGCGGCGTTTCCGGAGTCCGCGGGTGGCGGGGGTGGGGACGTCATCGACGGGCTCGTCGTCGCGGAGGAACTGGGTTACTCCGGGGCCGCGGGCGGGGTGCTCGCCTCGCTGTTCACCTGCGGGATCGCGCTGCCGCACATCATCAGCGCGGGGAACCCCGGGCAGCTGAGCGAGTGGTCGGCACCGACATTGGCCGGGGAGAAGATCGGCTCGCTGGCCATCACCGAACCGGACGGCGGATCGGATGTTGCCGGGATCCGCACCACGGCCCGGCGCGAGGGCGAGCACTACCTCGTCAACGGCGCCAAGACCTACATCACATCCGGGACGCGCGCGGACTTCGTCACCACCGCGGTGCGCACCGGAGGCGAAGGCGCGCAAGGGATTTCGCTGCTGGTCGTGGAGAAGGGAACACCGGGGTTCACGGTCAGCCGCAAACTCGCCAAGATGGGCTGGCATTCCTCGGACACCGCCGAGCTGTCCTATGTGGACGCACGGGTTCCCGCGGCCAATCTGGTCGGGGAACAGGACACCGGCTTCGCCCGGATCGCCGAACACTTCGTCAGCGAGCGGCTCAGCCTCGCGGTACAGGCCTATGCCGCGGCGCAACGCTGCCTCGATCTCACCGTGGAATGGGCCCGGCAGCGGGAAACCTTCGGTAAACCGCTGATCAAGCGGCAGACCGTGCGCCAGACGCTGACCGAGATGGCCCGGCGCACCGATGTGGCGCGCAGCTACACCAGGGATGTGGCGGCCCGGCACCTGGCCGGAGAGAACATGCTCGCCAAGGTCTGCTTCGCGAAGAACACCGCGGTGGAAGCCGGCGAGTGGGTGGCCAACCAGGCGGTGCAGCTGCACGGCGGGATGGGCTACATGGCGGAGTCCGAAGTGGAGCGTCAGTACCGGGACATGCGGATCCTGGGTATCGGCGGCGGCACCACCGAGATCATGACCGGGCTCGCGGCGAAACTGCTCGGCTACTAGAGGGGCGACGGAATGACCGTACTGAAATCGGGTGTGGACACCGAATCGGCGGAGTTCCTGGCGAATGCCGAGGCGATGCGGAACAAGCTCGCCGAACTCGACGCCGAGCATGCCAAGGCACTCGCGGGTGGCGGGGAGAAATACCTCGAACGGCACCGCAAACGCGGCAAACTCCTGGCCCGCGAACGGATCGAGTTGCTGCTCGACCGCGAGGCGCCGTTCCTCGAACTGTCCCCGCTCGCGGCCTGGGGCACCGACTACACCGTCGGTGCGAGCGTGGTCACCGGTATCGGGGTCGTCTCCGGGGTCGAATGCCTGATCGTGGCCAATGATCCGACGGTGAAGGGCGGCGCCTCGAACCCGCACTCACTGCGTAAAAGCCTGCGTGCGGCCGAGATCGCCAAATGCAACCGGCTGCCGCTGATCAACCTGGTGGAGTCCGGCGGGGCGGATCTGCCGACCCAGAAGGACATCTTCATTCCCGGCGGGGCCACCTTCCGCAATCTCACCCAGCTCTCCGCCGAGGGCATTCCGACGATCTCGCTCGTATTCGGCAATTCCACCGCGGGCGGTGCCTATCTGCCCGGGATGTCGGACCATGTGGTGATGATCGCCGAGCGCTCCAAGGTGTTCCTCGGCGGCCCACCGCTGGTGAAGATGGCCACCGGGGAGGAGTCCGACGACGAATCCCTCGGCGGCGCGGAGATGCACGCGCGCACCAGCGGTCTCGCCGATTACCTGGCCACCGACGAATCCGACGCGATCCGCATCGGGCGGGACATCGTGTCCCGGTTGAACTGGCATAAACGCGGCCCGGAGCCCGTCGCCTCGGTTCCGCCGCGGTTCGCCGAGGAGGAGTTGCTCGGGATCGTGCCGCCGGACCTGAAGATGCCCTTCGATCCCCGGGATGTGCTGGCACGTCTCGTCGACGGCTCGGAGTTCGACGAGTTCAAACCGCTGTACGGGACGAGCCTGGTCACCGGCTGGGCGCGGCTGCACGGCTATCCGGTCGGCGTGCTCGCCAATTCGCGTGGGGTGCTGTTCAGCGAGGAATCGCAGAAGGCGACCCAGTTTATCCAGCTGGCCAACCAGTCGGACACCCCCTTGTTGTTCCTGCACAACACCACCGGCTACATGGTCGGCAAGGAGTACGAGCAGGGCGGGATCATCAAGCACGGCGCGATGATGATCAACGCGGTGTCCAACTCGAAGGTCCCGCATCTGTCCGTGCTGATGGGCTCCTCCTACGGCGCCGGGCACTACGGGATGTGCGGGCGCGCCTATGATCCGCGGTTCCTGTTCGCCTGGCCGAGCGCGAAGTCCGCGGTGATGGGGCCCGCGCAGCTGGCCGGGGTGCTCTCCATCGTGGCGCGTGCGGCCGCGCAGGCGCGCGGGGCGGAGTACCGCGAGGAGGACGACGCCGCGATGCGGGCCGCGGTCGAGGCGCAGATCGAGGCGGAATCGCTGCCGATCTTCCTTTCCGGGATGCTCTACGACGACGGGGTGATCGATCCCCGGGACACCCGCACGGTGCTGGGTCTCTGCCTCTCTGCCATCCACAACGCGCCCGTGGCGGGTGCCCGTTTCGACGGCGCCGGGTTCGGCGTCTTCCGGATGTGATGACCATGCTGGGAAAGGTTCTTGTCGCCAACCGCGGGGAGATCGCCCGCAGGGTGTTCGCCAGCTGCGCCAAACTCGGAATCGGCACCGTCGCCGTCTATTCCGATGCCGACGCCGAGGCACCGCACGCCACCGAGGCGGACGTGGCCGTGCGGCTGCCCGGATCCGCGGCCGCGCAGACCTATCTGCGCGCCGACTTGTTGCTGGCGGCGGCCCACGCGTCGGGGGCGGACGCGATCCATCCCGGATACGGATTCCTTTCGGAGAACGCGGAATTCGCGGCCGCGGTGGCCGATGCCGGGCTGTGCTGGATCGGGCCGGACGCCAAGGCGATCGCCGCGATGGGCTCGAAAGTCGAGGCCAAGCGGATCATGGCCGAGGCCGGGGTTCCGGTACTCACCGAGCTAGATCCCGAACAGGTCACCGAGGCGGATCTCCCCTTGCTGGTCAAGGCTTCCGCCGGAGGCGGCGGGCGTGGCATGCGGGTGGTGCGGGATCGCGCGGGCCTTGCCGAGGCGCTCGCGCTGGCCCGAACCGAGGCCGAATCCGCCTTCGGGGACGGCACCGTGTTCTGCGAGCCGTACCTGGAGAACGGACGGCACATCGAGGTCCAGGTACTCGCGGACGGTCACGGCACCGTGCTCGCGCTCGGCGAACGGGAATGCTCGATCCAGCGCAGGCACCAGAAAGTGCTCGAGGAGGCGCCCTCCCCGCTGGTGGAGCGGACCGATGGGATGCGGGAACGGCTGTGTACCGCGGCGCGCGCGGCCGCCGAGGCGATCGGCTACTTGGGCGCGGGAACCGTGGAATTCCTCGCCGACGACCAGGGCCGGTTCTACTTCCTGGAGATGAACACCCGGCTGCAGGTCGAGCACCCGGTCACCGAATGCGTCACCGGGCTCGATCTGGTCGACTGGCAGCTGCGGATCGCCGAGGGCGCGCGGCTGGGCCCCGAACCGCCGCCGATCCGCGGGCACGCCATCGAGGTCCGGCTCTACGCCGAGGACCCGGCCGCAGACTACGCGCCGCAGTCGGGGACCCTGCACGCCTTCACGATCCCCGGAGTGGACAGCGAGTTCGCCGTCCCGCCGAATCAGGGCCTGCGGCTGGACGCGGGGGTGCGCGCGGGATCGGTCGTCGGTGTGCATTACGACCCGATGCTCGCGAAGCTGATCTGCCGGGCGCCGAATCGCACCGAGGCCGCGCGCCGGCTGGCGAACGCGTGCGAACGGGCGAGCATCCACGGCCTGCGCACCAACCGCGATCAGCTCGTCCAGGTACTCCGCGATCCGGATTTCCTCGCCGGGAACACCGACACCGCCTTCCTGGGCACGCACGAGGTCAACGCCCCGCTGGCCACGCCGGAGACCGTGCGTTACGCGGCATTGGCCGCCGCGCTCGCCGAGGCCGCGGCGCAACGCTCGGATGATCCGGTGCTCGGCGCGCTGCCGAGCGGCTGGCGCAATGTGCCCTCGGTTCCGCAACACCGCGCCTATCGGCACGGCGGTACCGAGGTCGAGGTCGCCTATCGGCTGACCCGTTCCGGTCTGCACGCCGAAGGATACGAGCAGGTGCGGCTCTGCACAGCCGGGGAACACGAAGTGGTACTGGAGATCTCCGGGCTGCGCACCGTGTTCCGGATCGGCCACTTTGCTGAGCAGAACGGTCCTGAGCAGAACGGTCCTGGGCTGCTCGGGGTGGACTCCGCGCTCGGCTCGGTCTCGCTGGTCCCGGTGCCGCGGTTCACCGAACCGGGTGCTGATCTGCTTCCCGGTTCGCTGCTCGCCGAGACACCCGGAACCGTAGTGCGCCTCGCGGTGTCCACTTCGGACAAGGTTAAGGCCGGCGATCCGCTGCTGTGGCTCGAGGCGATGAAAATGCAGCACCAGATCCGCGCCCCGCACGACGGAACCGTCGCCGAGCTGCGGGTCACCGAGGGGGATCAGGTCGACATGGGAATGACACTCGCCGTAGTCGTGCCGGAAGGAGAATCGGAATGAATGCCATCACGAATTTCCAGGAATCGGAGGAACGCATCGCGCTGCGCCACGCGGTCGCCGATTTCGTGAAGGGATACGGCCCGGAATACTACCTGGAGAAGGCCCGGGCGAAACAGAACACCGAGGAACTGTGGTCGGCTGCGGGAAAGCTCGGTTATCTCGGGGTGAACGTCGCCGAGGAATACGGCGGGGGAGGCGGCGGCATCGGTGACCTTGCCGCGGTGCTCGAGGAACTCGCCGCCGGTGGCTGCCCGCAGCTGATGATGGTGGTCTCCCCGGCCATCTGCGCCACGATCATCGGCCGGTTCGGCACCGATGAACAGAAGAGCGACTGGCTTCCCGGATTCGCCGACGGCACCTTCTCGATGGCGTTCGGGATCACCGAGCCCGATGCCGGATCGAATTCCCACAAACTGCGCACGATCGCCAAGAAGGACGGCGACGATTATCTGCTCACCGGCCAGAAGGTGTTCATCTCCTGTGTGGACGCCGCCGACGCGGTGCTGATCGTCGGGCGGATGTCGGACGAGGCGACCGGGAAACTGCGGCCCGCCCTGTTCGCGGTGCCGACCGACGCGCCCGGATTCACCGCCACCCGCATCGAGATGGACATGGTGATGGCGGACAGCCAGTTCCAGTTGTTCCTCGACGATGTGCGGCTGCCCAAGAAGGCGCTGATCGGGGAGGGGAGTGCCGCGCTCGCCGCGCTGTTCGCCGGGCTCAACCCGGAGCGGATCATGGCCGCCTCGCTGGCCATCGGTTCCGCGCGACTCGCACTGGACAAGGCCGTGGAGTATGCGAACAACCGCAAGGTCTGGGATGTGCCGATCGGGACGCACCAGGCGCTGGCGCACCCGCTCGCGGAGCGCAAGATCGAGATGGAACTCGCCAAGCTGATGACCCAGAAGGCCGCGGCGCTCTACGACGCGGGTGACGACATGGGCGCGGGCGAGGCGGCGAACATGGCCAAGTACGCCGCCGCCGAGATGAACGTGAAGACCGTGGAGTCCGCCGTGCAGACCCTCGGCGGGAACGGGCTGACCGTCGAGTACGGGCTCGGGGCGATGCTCGCGAGTTCCCGGCTGGCCAGGATCGCGCCGATCAGCAGGGAGATGGTGCTCAACTTCGTCTCCGAACACACCCTCGGACTGCCGAAGTCGTACTGATCATGACGGCCCCGCAACAGGAACGGAGCAAGGCGACACGGCTGCGGTTGGTCGAGGCCGCCGTGGACTGCCTTGCCGAGAAGGGCTGGAGCGGGACCACGGTGGCGATCGTGGCCCGCGCCGCCGGAGTGTCGCGGGGCGCGGCGCAGCATCACTTCCCGACCCGGGAGGACCTCATCGCCGGGGCGCTGGAGTTCGCCACCGAGACCCAGCTCATCGAGAACAGGGCGCGGGCGGCAGCGCTGCCCGAGCACGGGCTCACCCGGGTCGAGGCCGTGGTGAACATGCTCGTGGACATCTACGTCGGCCCGTATTTCCGTGCCGCGCTGCAGGTCTGGGTCGCCGCCTCCGCCGATCCCTCGCTGCACGCGCGGGTGCAGCCGCTCGAGGCGCGACTCGGGCGCACCATCCACCACGTCGCGGTCGAACTGCTGCGCGCCGACGAGCGCAAGCCAGGGGTGCGCGAGACCATTCAGGGCACCCTCGACATGGCCCGCGGGTTCGGGCTGGCCACGGTGCTCGGCGACGACAGCGCCCGGCGGCGGCCGATCGTGCGGCAGTGGGCCAGGGTGCTGGCCGGGGTGCTCGGCGAGCAGTGATTCGGACAAACCTCTTGACGCGCCGAACCCACGGCCTATACTCAATCTATCGGTTGATAAACCGGAAGGTTGAAAATCAATGCAGGACGATCTGAGTGCGGTGTTCGCGGCACTCGCCGATCCGACCAGAAGGGCGATCCTCGCCCGGCTGCGGGACGGCGAGGCGACGGTGAACGAGCTCGCCGAGCCGTTCGCCGTGAGCACCCAGGCGATCTCCAAACACCTCAAGATCCTGGAGAACGCGGGCCTGATCTCCCGTGGCCGGACCGGGCAGGCCAGGCCACGCAGGCTCGCGGCCGGTCCGCTGCGCGAGGTCGCGCTGTGGGCCGGGGAATACCGCCGATTCTGGGCCGAACGCTACGACGCCCTCGACGATCTCCTGCGTGAACTGAAAGAGGAAGGTCATGGATGACAAGCTGGCCGTGAGCACCCCCTCGGACACCGAGATCATGATGGTCCGCGAGTTCGACGCCCCGCCCGCGCTGGTGTTCGCCGCGCACAGCAAGGCGGAGTACCTCGAGCGGTGGTGGGGAAGGGGTAACCCGCTCGACGTGGAAATCGACTTCCGGGTCGGCGGGAAATACCGTTTCGTGGAGCGCGCCGACGGTGAGGAGCATCCGTTCCGGGGTGAGTTCCTGGAGATCGTGCCGGACGAGAGGATCGTCTACACCTTCGAGTACGAGCCGATGGCCCACCTCGGCCCGCCCTGCGTGGACACGCTCGAATTCACCGGATCCGGCGACCGGACCACGCTGCGGTCCCGGACGAAGTTCGAGACCACCGAACAGCGTGACGGGATGCTGCAGTCCGGTATGGAGGACGGGGCGGGGCAGTCGCACCATGCTCTCGACGCGCTGCTCGCCGAGCTCCAGAAGGCATGAGTGCGCTTATGTGCGCCGCTAGTCCAGGGTGATCAGGGAGCGGGCTCCGGTTCCGTTGCGCATCCGGTCGAAGGCCGCTTCCACGTCGCCGAGCCCGATCCGGTGGGAGACAAGCGGTTCCAGGTCGAGCCGTCCGGCGCGGATCTGTTCCACGAGCAGCGGGATATCGCGGTCCGGATCACCGGAGCCGTACACGGAAACCGCCATGGTGCGTGCGAAGTGGTAGATCTCCAGCGCGCTGACGGTGAACGGATCGTCCCCGCGGCCCGCGCCGACCACGGTGACCGTGCCACCCCGGCGCAGTGCTCCCCATGCGGAGCGGATCGTGGCCGCGCGCCCGACGCATTCGAAGGCGTGGTCGGCACCCCGGCCACCGGTCAGGGCACGGACATCGCGGCCGTATTTGCCGGAGCCGTCCAGGAAGTGCGTCGCGCCCATCCGCATGGCCAGATCCCGCTTGGCCTCGCCGATGTCCACCGCGATGATCGGTGCCGCGCCCGCGATCCGCGCGCCCGCGATGGTGGAAAGCCCGATCCCGCCGAGCCCGACGACCACCACCGACTGGCCGGGGCGCACCCGCGCGGTGTTGCGCACCGCCCCGGTCCCGGTGAGCACCGCGCAACCGAGCAGCGCCGCGACGTCCAGGGGTACCTCCTCGGCGAGCGGGACGACCGCCTCCTCGGCGAGCACCACTTCCTCGGCCATGCCCCCGATGCCGAGGGTGCTGGTGACCGCGGTGCCATCGCGCAGCGTGGCCCGGGACGGCGTGCTGGAGACGCCCTCGTTGCGCACGCACAGCCACGGTTCGGCGTTCACGCAGAACCAGCAACTCCGGCAGGGCGGTGCCCAGTTCAGCACCACCCGGTCCCCGGAACGCACCCGGGAGACTTCGGTGCCCGCCTCGATCACGGTCCCCGCGGCCTCATGCCCGAGCACGAGCGGGTAGTCGGGTTTGAAGGTGCCGTTGAGCATGGAGAGGTCCGAATGGCACACCCCGGCCGCGGCGATGCGCACCCGCACTTCCCGCGGTCCGGTCTCCGGGACCACGATCTCCTCGGTGTGCACCGGCTGGTCCAGACCGGTCGCGATGACTGCTCGTACCACGCGTGCTCCTGTTCGCCGCCGCTCTGCGATTAGTCTTGATCATGACACAGCGAAGGGAGCTCCCGGGTGCTCGAGAAGGACATGTTGGACGGGATTTGTGTTGTGGCGCTTGAACAAGCCGTCGCGGCACCGTTCGCGAGCAGGCAACTGGCCGACCTCGGCGCGAGGGTGATCAAGGTGGAGCGCCCGGACACCGGGGACTTCGCGCGTGCCTACGACACCACCGTGCACGGACAGTCCAGCCATTTCGTGTGGCTCAACGGGGGCAAGGAGTCGATCTGCCTCGACCTCAAGGACGCGGGGGAGCGCGCGGTGCTCGATGCGCTGCTCGACCGGGCCGACGTGTTCCTGGCCAATCTCGCCCCCGGCGCGCTGGACCGGCTCGGCCTCGGCGCGCGGACCCTGCGGGAGCGGTATCCACGGCTGGTCGTATGCACCATCTCCGGTTACGGACAGGACGGGCCGTACCGCGCAAAGAAAGCCTATGACCTGCTCGTCCAGTGCGAGGCCGGGCTGCTCTCGGTCACCGGAAGCGAGGACTCGCCCGCGAAGGCCGGGATCGCGGTCGCCGATATCGCCGCCGGGATGTACGCCTACTCCGGGGTGCTCGCCGCCCTGTTCCGCAGGGAACGCACCGGGTGGGGCGATGCCTTCGAGGTCGCCATGCTCGACGCGCTCGCCGAATGGATGGGGTTCCCGCACCTGTACGCCAGCTACGGGGGCACCCCGCCGCCGCGCAACGGTGCCCGGCACGCCTCGATCTCCCCGTACGGGCCCTATCGGGTCGGCGACGGCGGGACCGTGTTCATCGGGGTGCAGAACCAGCGCGAATGGCGGCTGCTCTGCGAGCGGGTGCTCGGGGATCCGGGGCTGGCCGAGGATCCGCGGTTCGCCGCCAACACCGACCGGGTGCGCGCCGATGCCGAACTGACCGGGGTGCTCGAGGCCGCGCTCGCCGGACTGGACACCGAGCGGGTGGTCGCCCTGCTCGACGAGGTGGGCATCGCGAACGCCCGGATGCGCGATCTCGCCTCGTTCGCCGCGCACCCGCAGCTGGCCGCCCGCTCGCGCTGGGCGAGCCTGCCCACCCAGCAGGGGGCGGTGGACATCGTGCGCCCGCCGGGGACCGGGCCGGAATGGCAGCCGGGCGCGGTGCCGGAACTGGATGAGCACGGTGCCGCGATCCGCGCGGAGCTCGGTCTATCCCGCTGAGGGAGCCGGTAGGTCGAAGACGAGCTCGGGACGCGGCCAGTCGATCCTGGGCGGGCGCGGCGGGACCGTGCCGATCTGCCGGGCGCCCATCCGCTGGTAGAACGCCACGGCGGGCGGATGCGAGACGACCCGTACGGTGGTCATGCCGCGCTGTGCGGCCTGGTCGAGCAGGTGGGTCACCAGGCGGGCACCGATCCCGAGGCCCTGCGCGGAGTCGGCGACGAACAACAGGTCCAGTTCCGGTGGCTCCGGGATCAGGCTGGAGAAACCGAGAATCTCCTGCCCGGACACGGCGAGGTGGGTGGGGTTCCGGGCGAGGTATTCCGGGGTAAGCTGGTAGCCCTCCAGGATCGAGGCATACCCGCCTCGATAGGCCGAGGATGCGTGCATCAGCGCGGTCAGCGGTTCGGCATGGTCCGGTTTCGCGGCGATGATGCTGATCGGGTTCACGGTGAGCATCGTAGGTGGGGCGGGGCGCCGGATCCGTCAAGCGTTAGGGTGACCGCGCACAGCAGCGGATCCGGATGAGGGAGGGCACGTGCGCAGGCGCAGGCTCGTGGTTCTCGCCGCGTCGGCGGGCGTGCTCGCGGTCGTGGCGACGGGATGCAATGACCGGGCGAACCGGGATCTGAACGAGTATTCCACCGCGAAACCGGCGGCGCCGGGCCCCGCGAAGGCGAGCGCGCCGAGCTCGACCCCGGTCAGCCCGGTGAGCGAGGCTCGCGCGGACGCCACCCTGCGCCCGGCCGATGTGCGCGAGGAAGGCGTCAGCCAGGCGGCGGCCGATCCCGCTCCGCGACTGCCCGACTGCCTCGCCAGCGACGCCGGGCGCACCGAACCGGTGGCGGCGTGGAGTTACCCGACCGGTTCGAAGATCTACCAGTACGTGCTCACCGGGCGACTCGCCGGGCACGACTGCGGGTCCGGGCTCACCGTCGCCGCCCAGCCCGGCCTCGACCGGCAGCAGAGCTGGTGCACCGCGAAGAACTGCGGTTTCGCCGGCACACGGGCCGGGACCCTGAGTGTGGTGTTGGTGGAAGCGAAGCAGCGGGCCAAGGCCGCCGAGGCGGTGCAACGGCTCGCCCCGGCCGTCACGGCGCGGCTTTCCGCAGGCTGAGCCACCGCTCGAGGGCCGCGCGGCCGTCGGTGACGAACGGGGTGGCCGGATCCTCGAGCATCGCGCGCAGTTCCGGGAGGGTGCGCCAGCCGCCGTCGGCGACCTCCTCGGGCTGCCAGATGAACGGTCCATCGGTGCGTGCCTCGAAACAGTGACAGTGGCAGCGCGTCGGTTCGAACCGGAAACCGAACAGCGGTTCCAGGGCTACCCCGCGCACCCCGAGCTCCTCCGCGAGCTCCCGGCGCGCGCCCTCGGCCACGGATTCCCCCGCCGCGAGCACCCCACCGGCCCAGCAGTCGAACAGGCCGGGGAACACATCCTTGGTGAAGGTGCGCTGGTGCACGTAGATCCGGGTGCCGTCGACCGAGCGCGGGAGCACGAAGGTCGCCGCGTGCCAGAGTTTGCGTGCCCGCATCACCGAACGCGGGGCGGAACCGTCCGGCAGCCCGTCCTCGGTGAACAGCGCCACCTGTTCTTCAGTCATACCCGCAAGGTTCTCAGATTCGCCTGCGCAGCACGGGGCGTTTCGGGGTACGCCGTGCGACCTCGGTGAACCCGAAGCCGAGCAGCAGGCTGACCCACCCGTGGTAGGCGTGGTCGGAGTGCACCGGTCCCAGGATGTCGTCGACCGGGTAGGCCTCGACGCAGGACGCGCCCCGCGCGCGGGCGTACCCGAGCGCGCCGCGCACCAGCTCCCGGGCCACCCCGGTACCGCGTGCCTCGCGCGGCACGAACAGACAGGTCAGTGCCCAGACCGGGGTGTCGTCCACCCGGTTGGCCACCGGGGAGCGGTCCAGCCGGGGAAACCGTTCGCGCGGGCGATCGAGACCCAGCCGACCGCGGTCCGGTCCCGATAGGCGAGCAGCCCGGGATCGGCACCCTGGTCGGCGAGCGAGCACAGCGCGGCGTGGTTGACCTCGTCCCCGTTGTCCCGGAGCTCGCGGGAACTGAGCAGGAAGAACAGGCACCAGCAGCCGCGTACCGCACCGGGACGGTCGAACGGGAACTCCACATCCGGCCACGTGCCGGCGTCGGCGGGACGGATCGTGATCGCGGCGTCCGTGGTCATCCCGGTTGCCTCCCCGGTAGGCGATGTGGTGGATGGTAACCGCCGCCGAACGCCGTAGGGTGGTGGCATGCGGCGGATCATCGGCACAGAGGTGGAATACGGCATCGCGGTCCCCGGCGACTCGAATGCCAACCCGGTCCTGACGTCGACGCAGGTGGTGCTCGCCTACGCGGCGGCTGCGGACATCCCGAGGGCACGGCGGGCCCGCTGGGACTACGAGGTGGAGTCACCGCTGCGCGATGCGCGCGGCTTCGATCTCGGCGCGCCCGGCTCCTCCGGTCAGGACCAGGACAACGACGACCTCGGTGCGGCCAACGTCATCCTCACCAACGGCGCCCGGCTCTACGTCGACCACGCGCACCCGGAGTACTCCGCGCCCGAGGTCACCAACGCCCGCGACGCGGTCATCTGGGACAAAGCGGGCGAGCGGATCATGGAGGAGGCCGCGATCAAGGCGGCCACCGTTCCCGGGCAGCCACAGCTGCAGCTGTACAAGAACAACGTGGACGGCAAGGGTGCCAGCTACGGAACGCACGAGAACTACCTGTGCGGACGGAAAACCCCGTTCACCGCGATCATCGCCGGGCTGACCCCGTTCTTCGTCTCCCGCCAGGTGATCACCGGATCGGGCCGGGTCGGCATCGGGGTCGCCGGGGACGGTGAGGGTTTCCAGCTGTCTCAGCGCGCCGACTACATCGAGGTCGAGGTCGGCCTGGAGACCACGCTCAAGCGCGGCATCATCAACACCCGCGACGAGCCGCACGCCGATGCGGACAAGTACCGCCGGCTGCACGTGATCATCGGGGACGCGAACCTCGCCGAGTACTCCACCTACCTCAAGGTCGGCACCACCGCGCTCGTGCTCGACCTGATCGAGAACGGGGTCCGCTTCGACCACCTGCGGCTGGCCGACCCGGTCCGCGCGGTGCGCACGATCAGCCACGACCCGAGCCTCAAGGCCACCGTGGAACTGGCGAACGGACGCAAGTTCACCGGCCTCGACCTGCAGAACGCCTACTACGAACTGGCCGAGGAGCATCTGGATCGCTCCGACCATGCCTCGGCCGAGGTGCTGCGGGTGTGGGGCGAGGTGCTGGAGGACCTGGCCAAGGACCCGATGGAGTGCGCGGACCGGCTCGACTGGCCCGCGAAGCTGCGTCTGCTCGAGGGGTACCGCGCCCGGGACGGGCTCGGCTGGGCCTCCGGTCGGCTGCAGATGGTGGACCTGCAGTATTCCGATGTGCGCCTCGGCAAGGGCCTGTACAACCGCCTGGTCACCAGGGGCTCGATGAAGCGTCTGGTCAGCGAGCAGGAGGTGCTCGACGCGGTCACCTCACCGCCCGAGGACACCCGCGCCTACTTCCGCGGCCGTTGCCTGGAGCGCTACGCGAACTCGATCGCCGCCGCATCGTGGGATTCGGTGATCTTCGATATCGGAAGGGAATCCTTGGTGCGCATCCCGACCCTGGAGCCGCTGCGTGGGACGAAATCGCACGTCGGGGGCCTGATCGAGGGTTCGGAGACCGCCGAGGACCTGCTGAAGGCGCTGACCGACAACTGAAGACGACAGCTCGAGGGTGTAGGTCCTTGTCGGTCCCCCTCGGTACTGTCTTGGTAGTAACTCGGAACGACCGGGAGGGCGCGATGGCGCAGGAACAGACGACCCGCCAAGGCGGCGGCGACGGTGACGACGAGGTCGAAGGCGGCGGTCCGGCCGGTCAGGAGCGGCGTGAGCAGCTCGGCGACGACACGGACGCGATCCTGGACGAGATCGACGACGTACTCGAGGAGAACGCCGAGGACTTCGTGCGCGCGTACGTGCAAAAGGGCGGCGAGTAGGGCCCGCGAGCGCGGGAGTTTCGGCAAGATCACCGGTAAGCACCAGTCATACAAGATCACCGGTAAGCACCAGTCATAAGGGAGCACATGCAGAGCAGTTCGCGGCCGCAGGCGCCGACCGGTCCGCTGTCCGCGGCGTACATGAGCACGGCTACCTCTTCGTTCAGCGAGTTCCTCGCCACACAGGCACCGGATCTGTTGCCCGGTGCGCGCGGCCTGGCAGAAGCGTCCCAGGGGCTCGGCAAGCAGGAGGTCACGCACGGCACCACGATCGTCGCGCTCAAGTTCGACGGCGGGGTGCTGCTCGCCGGGGACCGCAGGGCGACCTCGGGCAACCTGATCGCTCAGCGGGACATCGACAAGGTGTTCGTGACCGACGCGTACTCGGCGGTCGCCATCGCCGGTGTCGCGGGCCTCGGTCTGGACATCGTCCGGCTCTACACGGTCGAGCTCGAGCACTACGAGAAGATCGAAGGCGTCGCGCTGTCCCTGGACGGCAAGACGAACAAGCTGGCGACCATGGTCCGGAGCAATCTGGAGATGGCCATGCAGGGGCTCGCGGCCGTGCCGCTGTTCGTCGGCTTCGACACCGAGGCGGCCGATCCGGCCCGTGGCGGGCGGATCGTGTCCTTCGAGGCGATCGGCAGCCGGTACGAGGAACACGGCGGCTACCACGCGATCGGCTCCGGATCGCTGTTCGCGAAGTCGGCGCTGAAGAAGCTCTACGACGCGGACGCGGGCGCCGAGACCGCGGTGCGGCACGCCGTCGAAGCGCTCTACGACGCGGCCGACGACGATTCGGCGACCGGTGGGCCGGACCCGGTGCGCGGGATCTACCCCACCATCGCGACCGTGACCGCCGAGGACGGCGCGGTGAAGCTGCCCGAGGAACAGGTCCAGGCGGTCGCCGAGGCGGTCGTCGCCGACCGGCGCGAGCGCGGCGAATGAGGGCGGGACGAGTGCCGGAATCTCGAATCCGGGGCGATCGACCACACAACCCGGTCACCGAAGGGGGTAGTAACTCATGAGCGAGCTTGCGAGCGAATCAAGGACACAGCAGTCTTGGCGAATGACCAAGCCGAGCGCTAGCGAGGTGCGGTCATGAGTATGCCGCTGTACGCCTCGCCGGAACAGCTGATGCGGGAGCGCTCCGAGCTCGCGCGCAAGGGAATCGGGCGCGGGCGCAGCGTCGTGGTGCTCTCCTACGCGGGCGGAGTGCTGTTCGTCGCGGAGAACCCCTCGACCACCCTGCACAAGGTCTCGGAGATCTACGACCGCATCGGGTTCGCCGCCGCGGGCCGCTACTCCGAGTACGAGGCGCTGCGCCGGGGCGGGATCAAACAGGTCGACATGTGGGGATTCGCCTACGACCGCAGGGATGTGTCCGCGCGCCAGCTCACCAACGTGTACGCGCAGACCCTCGCCGCGATCTTCACCGAACAGCTCAAGCCCTACGAGGTGGAGCTGTGCATCGCCCAGGTCGGCACCGAGTACGGCGGTGACGAGCTCTACCGGGTCACCTACGACGGATCGGTCGTGGACGAACCGCGGTTCCTGGTCATGGGCGGGCAGACCGAACCGATCTCGGCGAAGCTGGGCGAGACCTACGCGGAGAACATGGATCTGGCGCACGCGGTGGATGTGGCCGTGCGCGGTCTCGGCGCGGCCGCGAGCGGCAACGGCGGGACGAGCGCGACCGGCAACGGCAGCCCCGGCGGGGCGAAGCCGAGCGGAACCGGGCTCCCCGAGCTGGACAAGCTGGAGGTCGCGGTCCTCGACCGGCAGCGGGGCAGGCGCACCTTCCGCCGGATCACCGGCGCGGCGCTGACCGGGCTGTTGCCTTCCGCGGACACGAGCGACGCCGGGGAGAAACCGGAGAGCGAGGGCGGCGGCGAGGCATGAGCCTCGCCAGCCACCTCGTCGAACGGTTCCTCCGGCTCCCCGCGCCGCACACCCGCGAGGTGAACGTGCATCGGGATCAGCGCATCCCGATGCCGGACGGCGCGGTGCTGCTCGCCGATCACTGGACGCCCGCGCACGCCCCGGGCGAGCTGCCGACCGTGCTGGTCCGCTGCCCCTATGGGCGCCGTGGCGCCATGATCGACAACGGCATCGGGCGGGTGTTCGCCGAACGTGGCTTCCAGGTACTCGTAGTCAGCACCCGCGGCACCTTCGGCTCCGGTGGCGAGTTCGCGCCGCAGGTCAACGAGCGCGAGGACGGACTCGCGGTACTGGACTGGCTGGAGCAGCAGCCCTGGTACGACGGCCGGGTCGTGCTGTTCGGGCCGAGCTACCTCGGATTCACCCAGTGGGCGATCGCCGTGGACGCTCCGCAGGTCAAGGCGATGGTGCCGCAGGTGACCTCGGCGCGGCTGACCATCGGCTTCACCCGGCCCTACTCGCTGGACGGGCTGTTCCGCTGGTCGGTGCAGACCGCGACCCAGGAGCAGTCGTTCGCCGTGCTGCGCAGCCGGTTGCGCGAGCGCGCGGTGGTCCGGGCGATGAACACCGCCCCGCTCGGCGAGGCGGATCTGCGGGTGCTCGGCCGCCGGTGGCCGTTCTTCGCGGAGACACTCGCGCACGGTCCGGACGATCCGCACTGGGCCAGGGGCGACCTCGGCGCCACGGTCGAGGAGGTCCGCATCCCGGCGAGCTTCGTGGCGGGCTGGTACGACCTGTTCGCCGGGGATCAGCTCGAGGAGTACCGGCGGCTGGTCGGGGCGGGCACCCCGGCGCGGCTGACCGTCGGTCCCTGGGTGCACGGCGCCATGGGCGGGATACGTGCCGCGCTGCGCGAAGGCCTGGACTGGGCGGGTGCGCACGCCAGGGGAGAGCAACCGGCCCAGCGCGCCCCCGTCCGGTTGTTCGTGATGGGGCAGAATCGCTGGCGGGACTTCGAATCCTGGCCACCGCCCGGATACTCGCCGACGCCCTACCACCTGCACGGCGACGGGAGACTCGGCACCGAGCAGCCGGAGGACAACGAGCCGAGCAGGTATCGCTACGATCCGGCGGACCCGACCCCTTCGGTGGGCGGTCCGCTGCTCACTGCCCGCAAGGGTGCCTTCGACCAGCGCAAACTCGAGGAGCGCCCGGATGTGCTCACCTTCTCGACCGCGCCGCTGACCGCGGAGCTCGAGGTGATCGGCGAGGTCACCGCGAAGGTGTGGCTGCGGTCGAGCAGGCCGGACACCGATGTGTTCGTGCGGCTCTGCGATGTGGACCGGCGCGGGCACTCGACCAATATCTGCGATGCCCTGGTCAACGTCCGCCCGGACGGCATCACGCCGGTCGAGCTGCGGCTGAGCCCGACCGCGTACCGGTTCCGCATCGGGCACCGCATCCGGGTACAGGTCTCCAGTGGCGCGCACCCGAGATTCGCCCGCAATCCCGGCTCCGGCGAGCCGCTCGCCACGGCACTGAGTCTGCATCCGGCCGACCAGGAGCTGTTCCATGACCGAGAGCACCCTTCCACCGTCACCCTGCCGCAGGCCTGAACTCGCGGCCAGGGGAGCGCTGGCCACCCTGTTCGTCGTGGACGGTGTGGTGTTCGCCAGCTGGACGAGCAGGCTGCCCCAGGTGCAGGAGTCCGTGGGCGCGGGCAACGGCGGGCTCGGGGTCGCCCTGATCGGCACCGCGATCGGCGCGTTCACCGCCATGCCGCTGATCGGCTGGTGGTGCCGCAGACACGCGCCCGCCCCGGTCGCCCTGCTCGCCGGGTTCGCGCTCTGCGGGGCGGCGATGCTGCCCGGGCTCGCCGGATCGCCGCTGGTCCTGCTCGCCCTGCTGCTGGCCTTCGGCGCCGCCTACGGTGCGGTCGACGTCTCGATGAACGCCTCGGCAGTGCAGCTGGCCGAACACCGGCGCAGACCCATCCTGCCCGCGCTACACGCCGGATTCAGCGCGGGCAACGTCGCCGGTGCCGGGGCAGGGGCGCTGCTGTCCGCGCTCGGGGTGTCCGTGGAGGCGCACCTGCTGGGAGTGGGCCTGCTCGGTGCCCTGGTGCTCGCCTGCTGCGCGCCCGGGCTGTGGCGGCCGGGCTCCCCGGAACCGCACGCTGCAGGACACCGGCACCTCGGCAGGGTGCTGTGGCTGGTGCTCGCGGCCGCCGCGCTCACCTTCGCCGCCGCGTTCGGCGAGGGCACCATCGCCAACTGGTCCGGCATCCACCTGCGCGAACAGGCCGGGGCCGCGGCGGGAGTGCTGCCCCTCGGGTACGCGGTGTTCGCACTCGCCCAGGTCATCGGCCGCAGCGCGGGCACTCCGCTGGCCGCCCGCTTCGGTACCCGCCCGCTCGTGGTGACCGGGATCCTGCTCGGTGTCGCGGGCCAGCTCGTGGTGCTCGTGCCGAACACCGCGGTGCTGCTCGCCGGGTACTTCGTCACCGGGATCGGGCTGTCCTCGCTGTTCCCACTCGGCATCGCCCGCGCGGGTGCGCTCGGTGGCAGCGCGGGTGTCGCGGTGGCCTCCACCCTCGGCTATGGCGGTGTGCTGCTCGGCCCGCCCATCGTCGGGCTGCTGGCCGGGCAGAGTTCGCTCGCCATCGCGTTGCTGCTTCCGGCGGTGCTGCTGGCTGCCTGTCTCGGGATGACGGCCACCCTGCGGGAGGAGTGATCAGTGCCCGGGCTGGCGCAGGGACCGCACTCCCGAGGTGGTGACCATGGCGAGCACGCAGCCGAGCACCACCAGGGTCATCACCCACAGCGTCGGCCCCAGCCCGATCGCGTGCACCACCGGAGGGGCGGCGATCTGGGCGACCGGGATCGCGATCACCGAACCCAGGATGTCGTAGGAGACCACCCTGGCCAGTTTGTCCTCCGGGATGTGCTGCTGCAGGGAGGTGTCCCAGGCGACCGCGAACACGTCCAGGCCCAGTCCGGCGGCGAACGCGGCGACCATCAGCGGCACCGTGGACGGCCACACCGCGAGCATCAGCGGCATCAGCGCGATGCTGGCCATGCAGGCGCAGCCGAGCAGCAGCAGCCGCGGCACCCGGATCCGCATCGCCAGCAGCGCCCCGAACAGCAGCCCGACCCCCTGCGCGCCGACGATGAAGCCCCAGTCGCGGCGACCGAAACTGGTGTCGGCGATGTACGGGCCGAGCACTTCCATATAGGCGCCGAAACACGCGTTGAGCACCAGGAAGGTCAGGACCACGATCCACACCCAGTCCCGGGAGCGCACCTCGGTCCAGCCGTCACGCAACTGGCGGGTCAGGGATTCGGAGCGCTCGGAGGTGGTGTGCGGACCCACCCGCACCAGCGCGAAGCACAGTCCGGCGATCGCGAAGCTCAGCGCGTCGATGGCCAGGCCCTCGCCGGGACCGATCGCCGCGACCAGGATCCCGCCGACCGAGACGCCGAGGATGTTCGCCGCGTTCATGCCGAGCCGGATGACCGAGTTCGCCCGCTGCCGCGCCCCCTCGGGCACCGTCTGCGGGAGCAGCGCGGCCGAGGCGGGCAGCGCGACCGCGGCGGCGAGCCCGTTCACCGCGGAGAGCACCACCAGCAGGGGCACCGAGGCGATCCCGGTGAGCACCACGGCGGCGACCGCGGCCTGGCTCACCGCGGCCAGGCCGGTCGAGGAGACGAGCAGCAGGCGGCGCGGCATCCGGTCCGCGAGCACCCCGCCGAAGAGCACGAAGATCACGTTCGCCACGGTGCGGGCACCGACGACGAGACCGAGATAGGTCAGCGAACCGGTCAGATCGAGCACCGCGAAGGCCAGCGCCACGGTGGCGACCGAGTTGCCGAGCATGTCGATGAGCCGACCGGCCGCGAGCGCGCGGAACGCGGGTATGCGCAGCGGAGAGAGCTCCTCACGGTGCGCGGTGGTCGTCATGGACGCACGGTACGTGATCGGTTCACGGGCCTTGACAGGGCATCGATGTCGATTCGATCCCCGCAGACCCGCGCGCGCGGTGGGTTATTGCCCGTAGGCTGAAAGCATGCAGCGGCGGATCTTCGGCATCGAGACAGAATTCGGCGTCACCTGTACCTTCCACGGGCAGCGCAGGCTCAGCCCGGACGAGGTGGCGCGGTACCTGTTCCGGCGGGTCGTTTCCTGGGGCCGTTCGTCGAACGTGTTCCTGCGCAACGGTTCACGGCTCTACCTCGACGTCGGCTCGCACCCGGAGTACGCCACGGCGGAGTGCGACGACCTCGTCGGGCTGGTCACCCACGACAAGTCGGGGGAGCGGCTGCTCGAGGACCTGCTCGTGGACGCCGAACGCCGGCTCGCCGACGAGGGCATCGGCGGGGATATCTTCCTGTTCAAGAACAACACCGACTCCGCGGGCAACTCGTACGGCTGTCACGAGAACTATCTGGTGGCCCGGGCCGGTGAGTTCTCCAGGATCGCGGATGTGCTGTTGCCCTTCCTGGTCACCCGGCAGCTGGTGTGCGGGGCGGGCAAGGTGCTGCAGACCCCGCGCGGGGCGGTGTACTGCCTCTCCCAGCGCGCCGAGCACATCTGGGAGGGCGTGTCCAGCGCGACCACCCGTTCCCGGCCGATCATCAACACCCGCGACGAGCCGCACGCGGACGCCGAGCGCTACCGGCGGCTGCACGTGATCGTGGGCGACTCCAACATGTCCGAGGTCACCACCCTGCTCAAGGTCGGGAGCGCGCACCTGGTGCTGGAGATGATCGAGGCCGGGGTGCAGTTCCGCGACTTCTCCCTGGACAACCCGATCCGCGCGATCCGGGAGATCAGCCACGACCTGACCGGTCGGCGGCTGATCCGGCTCGCGGGCGGGCGCGAGGCGAGCGCGCTCGACATCCAGCGCGAGTACTACGCACGCGCGGTCGAGTACGTGGCCGGCCGGGAACCCGACCCGGTGATGGACCGGATCGTCGAGCTGTGGGGGCGCACGCTGGACGCGGTGGAGGCCCAGGACCTGTCCAAGATCGACCGGGAGGTCGACTGGGCCATCAAACGCCGGCTGCTCGAGCGCTACCAGAGCAAGCACGGGATGGAGCTGTCGAATCCGCGTATCGCCCAGCTCGATCTGGCCTATCACGACATCCGGCGCGGGCGCGGGCTCTTCGACCTGCTGCAGCGCAAGGGCGCGGTGGACCGGGTGACCGACGACGGGGACATCGAGGCGGCCAAGGACACCCCGCCGCAGACCACGCGGGCCAAACTGCGCGGGGACTTCATCGCCGCCGCACAGTCCGCGGGCCGGGACTTCACCGTGGACTGGGTGCATCTCAAGCTCAACGATCAGGCCCAGCGCACCGTGCTGTGCAAGGACCCGTTCCGCGCGGTGGACGAGCGCGTCGAACGACTCATCGCTTCGTTGTAGCTGGTATGAGTACACCCATGGACTCGAACGAGCCCGATGGTGGGCACGGTGCTGGGCAGGGTGGCGGACGCCGCCGCCCGATGATCATCGCGGTCGTCGTGGTGGTGGCCCTCGCGGTCGGCGGCATCCTCACGGTGAGCCAGCTGCTCTCCACCGATGCCGAGCCACGCGCGGCCGCGGACGCGAGCGCGCCGGCTGGGGAGACCGGGAAGCTCTCGGCGAGCACGCCGCCGGCCAAGGCCGGGCTGCCGCAGGCGATCGGCCGCAAGGTCGCCGTTCCCCCGGACGACACGGATTCCGGGAACGCGTTCGAGGACTGGGTCAAGCAGATCTCCGGGTGGCTCGACATCCCGGAGCGGGCGATGACCTCCTATGCCAAGGCCACGGTCACGCTGAACAAGCAGCAGCCCGCCTGCCACATGTCCTGGGTGACGCTGGCCGGTGTCGGCAAGCAGACCACCGACCACGGCCGCGCGGGCGGTGGGGTCGGCGCCGACGGCACGACCGCCGAGCCCATCGGCAACGTGAAACTGCGCGATTTCTTCGGAAAGGTCGTCTCGAAGTCCGCGGCGCGCGGGCCCATGCAGCTGACCGGCGCCCAGTGGAAGCAGTATGGGGGCAGCGCGAACGGCACCGGCAAGGGTGACCCGGAGAGCTTCGACGACGCGGTGCTCGCCGCGGGCAAGACGCTGTGCGCCGATGGGGCCGATCTCGCCGACGGCGGGGCGTGGTGGCGGGCCGTCTCGCGAATCGACGAGGCACCGCTGTTCCTGCACCGGGTGCTGGCGACCGCGACGGTGTACGGCACGGTCTCGCAGGATCCGAACCCGCCGAAGCCCCAGCCGCTGCACGCGGTCGAGTTCGCGATCTCCAAGATCGGGCTGCCCTACGTCTGGGGCGGCAACGGCAAGGGCGGCGGGGACCACGGCGGTTTCGATTGCTCCGGACTGACCACCGAGGCCTATACCGCGCAGGGCATCCCCTTGCGCCGGATGGCCGACTGGCAGTTCCGGGACACTCCGCCGGTGCCGAAGGGCCAGGATCCGCGGCTCGGTGATCTGGTGTTCTTCGGCGACCCGGCGGGCAAGATCCACCATGTCGGCCTCTACATCGGCAACCACCAGATGATCGACGCGCCCACCTTCGGGCAGGCCGTGCAGGTGCACCCGTACACCAAACCCGGGGACGACTTCGCCGGAGCGGGCCGCGTGGTCCGCTGAAACGGTTCGTCTCCGGTTCCGGTGATTCGCGTGGCTCAGGTGGTCTCCGGGTTGAACAGCGTCCGTGCGGTATGGCATTACCGGCCGGGTCATTCAGGTCGGCGTGGCGGTGCCGCAGGCCAGTCCATCCCACGGGCCTTGCGTGCGCACCTCCTGAAGCGGGCGACCGACCGCCCCGCCTCTCCGCACATCGAAGCGGTCCAACTCGCGCGCAGCTACCCCGATCCATCCCGGATGCTCGACCCGATCTTCGAGTTGCTCGAACACGGGTGGTCAGCCACCTGCCGATGACGCGGCGAGGAACCGCCTGGTCCGCTGAAACGGTTGGCGCCGGTGCCGTTCGGGCCGGTAACCTGCGGCAGACCGTGCCATCGCCCGGGGAGGTGGAACCCATGAACGCTGGATCGACGTGGGTGCTCCCTCGACGCGTCACGGCCGGCGACTGAAGGAGGTGTCGCCGGGAGCGCCCGAAAACAGGGCACTCCCGAAAGGCGACATCTATGGACTCTTCACGATTCTGTGCGCCCCGGATGGTCGATGTGATCATCGCCGGGTGCGGGCCGACCGGCGCGCTGCTGGCCGCCGAACTGCGGCGCCACGATGTGCGGGTACTCGTTCTGGAGCGGGAAACCGAACCGGTGTCCTTCGCCCGCCTCGTCGGTCTGCACATTCGCAGTCTCGAGTTGCTGGCGATGCGCGGACTGCTGGAGCGCGTCCGCGAACACGGAAGACAGCGCCCGGCGGGCGGATTCTTCGCCGCCATCCCCAAACCCGCGCCCGAAAGCCTGGACTCGGCGCACGCCTACCTGCTGGGTATCCCGCAGCCGACCCTCGTGCGGCTGCTCGAGGAACACGCCATCGAACTGGGCGCGCAGATCCGGCACGACTGCGCGGTGGCCGATGTCGAGCAGGACGAGGGCGGGGTGACCGTCGAGCTGACCGATGGGGAGCGGCTGCACGCGCATTACCTCGTCGGCTGCGACGGCGGGCGCAGCACGGTGCGCAAGCGGCTCGGGATCGGTTTCCCGGGCGAGCCCTCGCGGAACGACACGCTGATGGGCGAGATGGAAGTGGCTGTGCCGCAGGAGGAAATCGCCGCCACGGTCGCCGCGGTCCACGGGACCCAGCGGCGATTCTGGCTGCGGCCCTCGGGAGAAAGCGTCTACAGTGTCGTGGTTCCCGCCGCCGGAGTCGGTGATCGCGCGGAACCGCCCACCCTCGAGGAGTTCCGGCAGCGGCTGCGCACCATCGCGGGAACCGATTTCGGCGTGCACTCCCCACGCTGGCTGTCCCGCTTCGGCGACGCCACTCGGGTGGCCGAACACTATCGCCTCGGCCGGGTACTGCTGGCCGGCGACGCCGCGCACATCCATCCACCGACCGGTGGGCAGGGGGTCAATCTGGGCCTGCAGGACGCGGTCAATCTCGGCTGGAAACTGGCCGCGCAGATCCGTGGCTGGGCCCCGGAAACACTGCTGGACACCTACGAAACCGAACGCCGCCCGGTCGCCGAGGGCGTGCTGGACAACACCCGCGCCCAGATGGAGCTGCTGGCCGAGGAACCGGGCCCGCGGGCCGTGCGCAGGCTGCTCACCGAACTGATGGACTTCGAGGAGGTGAATCGCTATCTGATCGAGAAGATCACCGCGATCGACATCCGCTACGACTGCGGCGAAGGCCCCGAGCTGCTCGGCCGCCGCCTGCGCGATATCGAGGTGCGCGAGGGCCGCCTCTTCCAGCTGCTGCACCGTGGCCGGGGCCTGCTGCTGGACCGTACCGAACGGCTCAGCACCGGTGGCTGGGCGGACCGGGTGGACCATCTCGCGGATTCCGCGGCGGCTCTGGAAGTTCCGTGCCTGCTGCTGCGCCCGGACGGCCACGTCGCCTGGATCGGCGAGGATCAGCGGGATCTTGACGAGCACCTGTCCCGCTGGTTCGGCGAGCCCGCCCCCTGATGGCGAACCGCCGCGCGGGCCCGGACCGGCGTGACCCGGGCCCGCGCGTTCATGCCAGGCAGATATGCAGCATCTGCGCTGCCCTGCGGTAGCCGATGCGATGGTAGACGCGCTCTTCGGCCTCGCCGACGGTCATCAGGAACGGCGTCGAGATTCCCACGGCAGGGGCGGACCGGGTGAGCAGTGCCGACACCGCAGCGGCGATGCCACGGCGACGATAGGCGGCACGCACCCCCACGGCGGCGAGTTCGCTGATGCCGCCGGACCGGTCGGCTCCCGGACTGCCGTCGGGTGCCGCGTGCGGCGGACCGAGCTGTCCGGCACCGACGGCCGCACCGGAGGCGTCCGCCACGGCGATGGCGACCAATCCGCCGCCGTCGCGGACCCGGCGCAGCCGGGCGGTGTCGTGTTCGGTGACCACTTCCTGGCCGTATGCTTCGCACTGTACCTCGGCGACGCCACGCAGCATCCCGTCGTCGGTGGCGAGCACGACCCGGATGCCATCCACCGTGGGCGCGGCCGCCTGTTCCGGTGCACAGGTCAGGATCGGAACCCGCGCCTCGGCGGTGAATCCGGCCGCGAGCAGTGCGGGTTCCACTGCCGGGCACGCCGCGGGCAGATACTCCAATCGCGGTACCCGGGACCGTTCACGGAACGCCTGGACAAGGGCCGCGATGTCGTCGGGAGCCGGGGCAGCGCCATCGTCGGGTATCGCGTAGTTGAAGTACCGGCCCCGGTCGTGCTCGTCGAGCAGCAGCAGGAAGGAACCGACGCGGTGCGCGCCCGCACCGGCACGGGAGCGCAGGTAGTCGTGAATACGTGATTCGAACATGAGAAAACTGAGTCCTCACTGGTCTTCGTGGACACGGTCATCGCGCCGCCGTTGACCAGCACCGCGGGTTCGGCGGTCCCGCGTGCTACCCGGCGGCCGTTATCGGGCGCGCCGTCATGGCCTCAGCCTCCAGACTCTGGGTACGACCCGGCCGAAGCTAGTGGATCCGGGAACGGCTGCACAACCGGTTTTCGTGCCCGGCTCAGGTGTTCTCCGGCATGAGCTGCTGCGGTCCGAGGACCGAGAGCAGCCGTAGCTTCTCGTGGCTTTCGCTGCCCGGGACGGCGGTGTACACGAGTAGCATGTGCGACTGGCCGGGATCCAGGAGGGTCTGGCAGGTGACCTCCAATGCGCCGACCTCGGGGTGCACATAGCGTTTGACGCCGTCGTAGTGCACACCGATCTCGTGTTCGTTCCAGAAACCGCGGAATTCCTCGTTCCCCGCGAGCAACAGGTCCCGGAGATGAGTGGCCCGGGATCCTGGGCCGCGGAGGGTGACCAGCTTGCGCAGTCCTGAGACGAACACGCGGGAGTGCAGCACGTGGTCCTCGGGGTGGTACCGGGTCCGGACCGCGGGATCGGTGAACCACCGGTAGCCGATGCTGCGGGCCGGGCCGGTGTATCCGCCTGCGTCCCCGGTGAGCGCGATGCCGAGCGGGGTCTGGCGGAGCGTTTCGCCGAGCTCGGTGACGATCTCGGCGGGGGTGTCGGTGAGCCGGTCGAAGATGCGCAGCAGGCCGGGACCGATGTGTTCGCTGATCGTGCCGCGCGTGGGCGGATTGTGCCCGGCGAGGCGGAACAGGTGATCGCGTTCGTCGAGGGAAAGGTGCAGCCCCTGCGCGAGCGAGGCGATCATCTGCTCGGACGGGTGCGGGCCGCGCTCCCGTTCGAGCCGGCTGTAGTAGTCGGCGGAGAGGTGGCACAGTGCCGCGACTTCTTCGCGCCGCAGTCCGGTGGTCCGCCGCCGTTGCCCGCGCGGCAGGCCGACATCCTCGGGCTGCAGCGACTCGCGGCGGCGGCGCAGGAATCCGGCGAGTCCCGCTCGATCGAGCACGGTTGGCTCCTCCCTCGTTCCGGTGCTGCCCAGTGTGCCTGGCGATTCCGTGGCTTGCCTGGGATCGACAGGCCGTGGCTGCGGCCGCGGATGGGGCGCAACCTGAATGCACAACTACCGTCCAGCGAACCAAGGAGCAGCACATGGCGCGCAGCCGACCGGGCATCACCCTCGGAGACCTTTCCGGGAACCTCGCCGTGGTCACCGGGGCCAGCGACGGCATCGGACTGGGCCTGACGGAGAGGCTCGCCGCCGCCGGTGCCGAGGTCGTCCTTCCCGTCCGCAACGCGGCCAAGGGGGAGGCTGCGGTGGCGAGGATCCGGCAGCGGCATCCGGAGGCGGTGCTGTCCCTGCGCGAACTCGACCTGTCCTCACTGGACTCGGTCACCGCGCTGGGTGCCACGCTGCGCGGCGAGAACCGTCCGATCCATATCCTCGTCAACAACGCCGGTGTGATGACCCCGCCTCGGCGGCGCATCACCGCCGAGGGGTTCGAGCTGCAATTCGGCAGCAACCACCTGGGCCACTTCGCCCTCGTCGCCGGGCTGCTTCCGCTGCTGCGCGCCGGACGGGCGCGGGTGACCTCGCAGATCAGTGTCGCCGCGAACCAGCACGCCATCAACTGGGACGACCTGAACTGGGAACGGTCCTACCGCGGTCAGCGCGCCTACAGTCAGTCGAAGATCGCGTTCGGCCTGTTCGGGCTCGAACTGGATCGGCGAAGCCGCGCCGGAGGCTGGGGGATCACCAGCAACCTCGCCCATCCCGGTGTCGCGGCCACCAATCTGCTCGCCGCGCGTCCCGAGGTCGGCCGAGCCCGGGCCACCCCGCTCGCCCGGGGCATCCGCGCACTGTCCCGCCGCGGCATTCTGTTCGGGACGGTCGAGACCGCGCTGCTTCCGGCGCTGCTGGCCGCCACCGCACCGGAGGCGGGCGGCCGGCTCTACGGTCCCGGTGGTTTCCGGCACTACTCCGGAGCACCCGCCGAACAGGCCCTGTACTCCCGGCTGCGCAGCACGGAGGACGCCGAGCGGATGTGGCGGATCTCCGAGGAACTCACCGGCGCCGCCTTCCCGCGATGAGGGTCAGCGCACCGGTTCCCCATCCCGGAAGAGGCCGCCGGTGGGGCCGTCCGCGCCGAGGGTGGCCGCCCAGAGGATGCCGCGTGCGCTCTCCGCGGCCGGGCGGTCGTTGTCGTCGTCGCCGCGTTCGGGATGGGTGGCGGTTTCGCCCGGATCGACGGCGTTGACCAGGATCGGGGTGTCCGCGAGGGCCCTGGCGAGCACCGTGGTCAACACGTCGAGCATGTACTTGCCCATCGAATGGGCGGGGGAGCGCAGGCTCGCGCCGAGATCGAGCCCGGTGGCGATCTGCTGGGCGGAAAGGCTGGAGACGTTCACGATCCGGGCCGCGGGCGCGGCTTTCAACAGCGACAGCATCGACTGGACCAGCGCCCACGGGCCGAGCACGTCGACCTCCATCGCGGAGCGCACCGCGTCCATATCGGCCTCGAGTGCGGACATGGTCCGGAAGTCCGGCACATCGCTGGCGTTGTTGATCAACACGTCCAGCCGTCCGAAAGTCTCGGTGAGATATCCGGCGGTCTCGTCCATGCTTGCCCGCTCGGTCAGGTCCAGGCGCAGGGCGGTCGCCGCGTACCCGTCCTGGCGCAACCGCTCGGCCAGCGATTCGGCGCGGGCGAGTTCGCGCGCGGTGAGAATGACGTGGTGGCCGAGCCCGGCGAGCCGGCGGGACACCGCGTAGCCGAGCCCGGCCGGGCGGCTGGTCCCGGTGATCAGCGCGGTCTTCGTGGTCATGGTCGGTTCGCTCCTCGGCGGGGTCGGTTCCCGGTCAGCGCGCGTTCGAGTGCGGCCCGGCCCGCCGGTTCCCAGCTCGGTTTGCCTCCGGGAAGCCCGTGCCTGCCGTTGATTCCGATGCGGATCAGCAGCAGGGCGCGCAGCACGGCCCACCCGCGGGCCCGAGTGCGGGTGGCTTCGTCGGCGTCCGGATAGGCCGCGAAGAACCGGCCCGCCGTGCCGGCGGGCAGCAGAACCCAGGCGGCCGCCAGATCGACGGCGGGATCGCCCGCACCCACATCACCGAAGTCGATCACTCCGGCGAGCGTCCCGTCGCGCACGATCACGTTCGCCGGATGCAGATCGTTGTGCAGCCAAACCGGTGCGCGGTCCCATACCGGTGCGGCGACGGCCCTCGCCCAGACCTCGCGGGCCGTTTCGCCCGCTGTTTCGCCGGCGAGCAGTTCCAGGGCACTCTCGAACCCGTCCTGGAGCGCGACCATCGGCCCGCTGCGCGTGGGATTGACCGGGGCCTGCGCGGGCGCTTCCCGGTGTAGTGCCTTCAGGAACTCCGCCAGCGTGTCCGCCGCGCCGGGGCGGGTGATCGGCATGCGGTCCGCGGGTTCGCCATCGACCCAGCGGGTGATCGTCCAGGTGTGCTCGAACAGGTCCGAGGGTTCGCCGACGCGCACCGGAGCCGGTGTCGGCAGCGGCAGGTGCCGCGCGAGTTCGGGCAGCCACCGCTGTTCGATGCGCAGCAGGTACGGGGCTCGTTCGGTACGCGGCAGCCGCACGGCCAGATCCGCACCGAGGCGCCACTGCTGGTTGTCCCAGCCACCGGCCACCTCGCGGAGTTCGAGCCCGGCGAGATCCGGATGCTGTTCGGCCACCAGTGCCCGCACCAGATCGCGCTCGAATCCGAGCTCCTCCATGGCGCTGCCTCCTGTCGTGGTGTCCACCGGCAAGCTAGCAGCACCGGCTACTGGTCTCCGGCGAACGCGGCGACGAGGCTGTGCGGGGCTTGCGGGCCGAACATGAACTCGTAGAGCCGAACTCCCTCGGCGGCCTCCGCGGCACCGCGCGGGAACATGGCCCGTTCGAACTCGCCGAGCGCGGTTTCGAGCTCGTCCGGGTGTGCGGCGGCGATGGCCTCGCCGAGTTCGGCACCGTCCTGCATGGCCAGGTTGGCGCCCTCGCCGTTCGGCGGTGCGAGATGGGCGGCATCGCCGATCAGGGTCACGCCCGGCACGCGGTCCCAGGAATGCCCGGCCGGAAGTGTGTTCAGCGGGCGCAGGATCGGTCCCTCGTCGGCCTCGGTGATCAATGCGGTGAGCTCGGGTGCCCAGCCGTCGAACTCCTGTGCGAGGCGCGCGGCGGCCGCGCCGGAGTCGGTGAAGTCGATTCCGGCGAACCAGTCCTGCGAGTGGCTCAGCGCCACATAGCTGTGCAAGGTTCCGCCGGTTTCCCGGTGAGCCTGGATTCCCTTCCCCGGAGCGAGCGACCAGAGTGAACCGCCGCCGACCGCCTTGGCGCTGGCCGGATGCCGGGTGTCGCTCTCGAACAGGTAGGTCTCGATGAACGACATGCCGATGTACTCGGGTGCCGCGGGGGAGAGCAGCGGGCGGACTCGCGACCAGGCTCCGTCCGCGCCGACCAGCAGGCTCGTGATCACGGTGCCGCCCTCGGCGAAGGTCACCTCGTGGCGGTTCTCGCCGAGGGAACGCACGCCCGCCACCTTGTGGCCCCACCGCACAGTGCCCTTCGGGAGCGAATCGAGCAGCATCCGGCGCAGCGCACCGCGCGGCGCCTCGGGGCGGTCCCCGGTGCCGTCGTCGGGGATGTCGAGCAGCACCGTGCCGTCCCGGTCGAGCACTCGGTACTGCTGGTGGCCTTCGAGGACGAGCTCGTGGAACTGCTCGGTCAGCCCGGCAGCGTGCAGCGCGGGCTGGCCGTTGTGTTCGTGAATATCGAGCAGCCCGCCCTGTGTGCGGGCCGTCGGGGAGGACTCGGCCTCGTACACCGTGACCGGGATTCCGTGTACGTGCAGGACGCGGGCGAGGGTGAGGCCGCCGAGTCCGGCTCCGATGATCGTGACAGGGGTGTGCATGATGGGCTCCTTCGATTGATGGAACATCGTTCCAGAGAAGTCAAGCGACTTCGGAATCGGCGCGAATATGAGTTTCCGAACGAAGCACGGTTGATCTAGTCTCGGTCGGCAGGTCGAACGGGAGGATCCGGACATGCGGTACTCGATCAATATTCCGAACTTCGGGGACTTCGCCGACGCGCGCGCGGTGACCCAGGTGGCGGTGGCCGCCGAGGAAGCGGGCTGGGACGCGGTGTTCGTCTGGGACCATGTGCTGTTCGACAAACGGCTCGGTTACCCGATCGCGGATCCCTGGCTGCTGCTGGGCGCCATAGCGCAGGCCACGAACCGCGTCCGGCTCGGTGCCATGGTCACGCCCGTCGCGCGGCGCCGCCCGCAGCAGCTGGCCAGGCAGGTGTCCACTTTGGACAACATGAGCGAGGGGCGCGTGGTTTTCGGCGCGGGGCTCGGCGCGCCGATCGAGGACGAGTACGGCAGTTTCGGCGAACCGACCGATCCGGTGCTGCTCGCCGAACGACTGGACGAGGGGCTCGGACTACTCGGCCGGTACTGGACGGGCGAGCCGGTCGACCATGAAGGAAAGCACTACACCGCGCGGGATGTCGCCCTGTTGCCGCCGCCGGTGCAGCGGCCGCGGGTACCGGTGTGGATCGCCGGGAACTGGCCCCGCCGCGGCCCGATGCGCCGCGCGCTGCGCTGGGACGGGATGATCCCGTTCTTTCCCGGCGCCGACCACGGGACCGCCCCCGCGCCGGAACAGGTTCGCGAACTCACCGCGTTCGCGCACGCTCGGACCGCTTCCGGGCCGTTCGACATCGTGGTCGGCGGGGTCTCTCCGGCGGACCCGGGGGCCGCGGCCGAACTGGTCGGGCCGCTCGCCGAGGCGGGCGCGAACTGGTGGGACGAACGGCGCCCCATCGACGCGGACATCATCCGGCTGGATCCGGTACTGCGGCGGGTGCAGGCCGGACCGCCGCGGTTCTAGCGACCGCGCAGCAGCCGCTCGAAGTCCTTGGGCCCGCGTGCGGGTTCGGCGAGCCGCCCGGCCACGATGTCGTCGATCAGGGTGTCCACCGTCTCGGCCGCGCAGCCACGGTTGGCCCCGATCCCGCCGTGTGCCCCGCGTTTGGCCCAGCCGACCACGTAGGTCCCCGGCGCGTCCACCCGGCCGCGCTCGTTCGGGATGACCCCGCTGGCCGCGTCGAAGGGGACCCCGGGAACGGGCACCCCGCGGCATCCGATGGACCGGATGAACAGGCCTGCCGGAACATCCTCCCCGTCCACCCGGACCGCACGGACCCCGTGTTCGCCGAGCACCGCGCTCGGTGCGGAACCGAAGCGCAGCAGCAGCCGCTTGCCTTCGGGGGGCGGGAAACCCAGATCGACCGGACCGCTCGGCAGCCCACGCAGCAGTGCGGCCTTCGAATCCGGATCCGCCGCCGTGGATTCGCCGCCGCGCTCGTCGACGTGCACCGTGACGCCGCGAAGTTCGCGCATGGCGAGGAATTCCGAACGGGTGTAGGCGGCGTGCTCCGGTCCGCGCCGCCCGAGCAGCACGACCTCGCGGACCTTGCTCGCCCGCAGCGCGGCCAGTGCGCGCCCCGCGATCGGGGTGTCGGAGAGCTCGTCGGGGTCGCTGAGCAGGATCCGCGCGATGTCCAGTGCCACATTGCCGTTGCCCACGATCACCGCGCGCTCGCCGGCCAGGTCCACCGCGTCCTCCGGGACCTCGGGGGAGCCGTTGTACCAGCGCACCACCGTGGTCGCGGCCAGGCTGCCGGGAAGCGATTCACCGGGAATGCCGAGGTCTTTGCTCGCCTCGGCGCCCACCGCGTAGATCACCGCGTGATGGTGCGCGGCCAGTTCGGCATGGCTGAGGTTCCCGCCGATCTCGACGCCGAGCCGTACCCGTACCCGGGGATGCCGGAGCGCGCCGGCGAAGGTGTCCCCGATCCGTTTGGTGGCGGGATGATCCGGGGCCACCCCGAACCGGACGAGCCCGCCCGCGAGCGGAGCACGGTCCAGCACGGTGATCTCGGCGTCCGTGGAACGCAGCAGCGACTGCACGGTGTACCCGGCCGCGGGACCGGTGCCCACCACCGCCACCCGGGGAGCCGAGGCCGCCGAGGGCAGCGAACGCGGGAACCGGGGCGCGCCCCACACCGTTCCCGGTGATTCGTCCGCGAAATGCGCGCGGTTGAGCTCGGAGTACACCCGCTCGGGACCGGAGAGCAGATCGGCGGGGCGCACCGCGTCCACCGGGCAGGCGTCCGCGCAAGCGCCGCAGTCGATGCAGGTCGCCGGGTCGATGTAGAGCATCTCGGTGGTGCCGAAATCCGGCTCGTCCGGGGTGGGATGGATGCAGTTGACCGGGCACACCGAAACGCAGGAGGCGTCGTTGCAGCAGGTCTGCGTGATCGCGTAGGCCATGACCGCGTCAGATCATGTGCACGCGGCGATAGATGGCCACCGCGGGACGGGTGAGCAGTCCCGCCTCGTCCAGGAACTCCATCAATCCCGCGCAGGCGGTACGCATCATCGAGCGGCGGTGCGGATTGTTCGCCGCGGCCTCGACCGCGCGCCGGGTGTCCAGGCCCGCGGCGCGGTACACGCCGTAGTTGACGAGGCTGCGCACGATCACCGAGGCACCGAGCGCGATCAGGGCTGCGCTGGCCCGGCGGCGCAGCGGGCTGATTCCCTCCATGTGCTCGCGGATCTCCTGGCGGGCGAACTTCATGTGCCGGGATTCCTCGACCACGTGGATCTTCGAGCTGGTGCGCACGATGTCCAGCACGTTCTCCCCGCGCATCCAGTCCCGCTGCATCACGTCCAGTACTTCCTCGGCGACCAGGGTGCCGCCATAGGCGACCTCCCCGCCCGCGACGGACTTGAAGACCCGCGCGGCCTCCACGACGTCCTTGCGCGGGAAGTAGGCGGGAACGTCGAGCTTCGCGCAGGTGCGGGCGAACATGATCGAGTGGCGGCACTCGTCGGCGATCTCGGTCAATGCGAACTGGAACTCTGCGTTCGCCGGGTTGTGCACGTACTGATCGCGCAGGATCATCTGCTGCAGGATCATCTCGAACCAGATGCCGGTGCTCATGATCGAGCACACCTCGTGCCTGGTGAGCGTGACCCGCTGCGCCTCGGTCATCTCGTCCCAGAGCGGAGTGCCGTACAGCGTGCTCCACTCGGGATTGAGCCCGTAGCCGTCCTCGGGAAGCGGGGCCTCCCAGTCGATCTCGGTCATCGGGTCGTAGGACAGCGTCGCCGAGGATTCGAGCAGCCGGCGCGAGACGTCGTCATCCGCCGCGCTGTGTGCCGTGGTCCGTGTCGCACCGGTCATTGTCCGAACCTCCATTTACCCCGGACTTTCGGTAACAGGGACAAACTGTACCCCATAACTGCCTGTGAAGAACAGCCGTACACTCTCAGGGGTGACCGTTTCTTCCGATCGTGCCCGTGACCAGGTCGACGGCCGTGCCGCGCGCTGGGCCGGTCAGCGGGAACGGCGCCGTGCCGAGTTCGTGGAGGCCGCGGTGCGCGCGATCGCCGAACACGGCCCGGATGTCTCGGTCGAACGGATCGCCGAAGAGGCCGGGGTCGGGCGCACCCGGTTGTACAAGTACTTCGCGGATGCCGCGGATCTCGCCGCCGAGGTGGTCCGGCGCGCGATCGAGATGCTGAACACCGAGCTCGCACCGGCGCTGAGCCCGCGCAGCAGCCCGGCCGCGATGATCCGGTCCGCGATCGAAGCGCACATCGGCTGGCTGGTCGAACACGAGCCGCTGTACCGCTACCTGAGCATGCACTCGCTGTCCGCGCGACCGGACGGCACCGATGCGATCACCGACGCCAAGACCGCGATCGCCGGGCAGCTGGCCGCCCTGTTCGAGTACTACCTGCCCCGCTTCGGCGCCGAGACCAAGGTGGCCGAGCCGGTGGCTTTCGGCGTGGTCGGGCTCGTCGAATCGAGCACCGCGCGCTGGCTGACGAACCCCGGAGAACTGAGCCGCGAGGAGCTGGCGGGCCTGCTCAACGGGCTGGTATGGCGGATGATCGACGACACCCTGCGCACGGTCGGCGTGCAGCTGGATCCGGACCGGCCACTCGCCGAGACCGGTCCGGATGGTGGTCCCGCCTGACCGGTGCTCCGCGCCGTGGCGGTCCTGCTCCCGGGGAGCCCGATCAGCAGGAGGAGCTGGACATCGCGCCGAGCAGGCCGACACCGAGGTGCACCAGCACGTAGCAAGCGGAGAACGGCCCGGCCCGGCGCTGCCGGACAGTGAGCCGAGGTAGGCGGGCACGTGACTGAGGAACAGCCCGCACACCGCGAAGGCGAGAAAGGGGCGAGGAGCCTGCGGCGGGCCGATCTGGAGCAGCGGTTCCCCGGTCTGCTCGACCTCGCCATCCGGCAGGCGGGCGGCTAACCGGCCGGACTCAGCCGCATGGCCAGTCTGAGTGCGGTGTCCCGCGGCGCGGTGTGCCTGCGCACCTCGGCCATCCTGGCGACCAGCCCGGCCGCGCGGGCGAGGCGCTGGGTCGGTCTGCGCCGCCGCGCGTCATAGGCGGTGAGCGCGTCGGCGATCCGGGCGCGCTCGACTAGTTCCCGGGCGAGCACCACGCCGTCGATCAGGGCCTCGCACCCGCCCCGGCCCAGTGTCGGGCTCATCGCGTGCGCGGCGTCCCCGAGCAGCACGGCGTTCCCGCGCACATAACCGGGCAGCGGCGGATCGAGGGTGTAGAGCCCGTGCCGGAGCACGGAGTGTTCGTCGAGATCGTCCAGCACCGCACGGATTCCGGAGTGCCAGCCGCCGAACCGGGCGCGCAGGGCCGCGGGTTCCCCGTCCGGGCAGCGATCGGTCTCCAGCGCCGGTGCGCTCGCGTACCAGTTGGTGCGCCCGCCGTCCTGGGGAGTGGTGCCGAACAGGCAGCCCTCGCTCCAGGTCTCGGTCATGGCCGTGGCCGCCCGGTTCGCGCTGCCGCGCCAGACGGTGGAACCCGTGTAGCGGGCCCGGAATCGCGCACCGAACAGTACGGCCCGCACGGTGCTGCGCAGCCCGTCCGCCCCGATGAGCACCTCGGCGGCGGGCAGTTCCCCCGCGGACACCGGCGAGCCGAGGTGCAGCACATCCGGCGGCAGTGCCTCGGTGAGCAGGCCGAGCAGTGCGGGGCGGGACACGAACCGCAGCGGTTCACCGGTCTTGCGCTCGATGGCCGCGAGATCGACCGGGGTGATCCGGCTGCCGTTCGCGCGCAGGTATTCGCCCCGGACCGCGGTCAGCCCGAGCTCCCGCGCGCGCTCGCCGAGCCCGAGGGTGTCAAGCGCCGCCATCGCGCCGGGCCACAGGGTGAGCGCGGTGCCGTTGACCGAAAGCACCGGGTCCCGCTCGTGCACCTCCACCCGCCAGCCGTGCGTTCGCAGGTGAATCGCCGCGGCAAGACCGGCGATACCCGCGCCGATGATCGTCGCGTTCCTGCTCATGACGCGACACTACTATGTTTGTAGTAGTACCGCTATCCGGTCAGGCGCACCGGGAGCGCGGCGAGCCGCCAGGTGCCGCCATCGCAGTTGCGTTTCGGCTCGGCGGCGAACGCGAGCTCCGGGTACCGCTTCAGAAGGGCACCGAGCGCGATCTCGGCCTGTGCCCTGGCGATCGAGGCGCCGAGGCAGAAGTGCGGGCCGTGTCCGAAGCCGAGGTGCCCGGTCGTACTCCTGGTGATGTCCAGCCGGTCCGGTTCGGTGAACACCCGCGGATCCCGGTTGGCCGAACCGAGCGCGGCGATGACCGGTTCCCCCTTGCGGACGGTGTGGCCGTGCAGCTCGACGTCCGCACCGGCATAGCGGGGGATCGCGAGCAGATTCGGCCCACATCAGCGCAGGAACTCCTCGACCGCCGAGGGGATCAGTCCATGGTCGGCCCGCAGCGCGGCGAGCTGGTCCGGATGGTGCAGCAGCGCCTCGACCGCGTTGGCGATGAGGTTCACCGGGGTCTGGCCGGCGAGCAGCAGGTGCCAGATCAGCGTGACGACCTCGGTATCGGTGAGCCGGTCGCCGTCCTCGGTCGCGGTGCGCACGAGATCGGAGACCAGGTCCGTTCCCGGTTCCCGCCTGCGCGCCGCCACCTCCGCTTTGGCTGCCTCGACGAACTCCGGGACCGCCGCCCCGAACGCCGAGCCTGCGCCGGACACGATCGTCGCGCCGAACTCGTGCCAGCGTGGCCGCTCGGGTTCCCGGATCCCGGCGATCGCGCAGATCACCTCCATCGGCAGCGGCTTGGTGAACCGTTCGAGCAGGTCGACCGGCTCGTCCACGGGCAGGGCGTCGAGCAGGCCGTCCACGATCCCGGCGATCTCGGCACGGAATCCGGCGATCCGGCGCGGCGCGAAGGCCGGGGTGAGCAGCCTGCGCAGCCGGAGGTGCTCCGGTCCGTCCAGCTCCGACATGGTGTGCAGGTAACCGACATATTCCTCGGGAACGCCCGGTGGGGTCTGAAAGCTGCCCGGGGTGATCGCGAAGCGCGGGTCGCCGAGCATGGCCCGCGCATCGGCGTGCCTGGTCAGGGTCCAGATAGCGCCGAGACCGGGGAGTGCAAGGCGGATCAGCGGGGCTTGTTCGCGTGCCTCGGCGTAGAAGGCGAACGGGTCCTCGAGCGCCGCCGGGGTCGTCGGGTCGAGCTCCGGTGCGGTGGCCATGGAGGCTCCCTTCGGTTCAGATGTTAACTTCAGATGATCATATCATCTACAGTAGTGCGTTATCGTGACGCGATGGCTGCGTTGACACGGGTGGAGCTACAGGAACGCAATCGGGCGAAGGTGCTCGCCGCGGCCCGGGAAATCCTGGTGGAGCGGGGTTACCGGGAGGCCAAGATCGACCACATCGCTGAGCGCGCCGGGCTGACCAGGGGCGCGGTCTACTCCAACTTCCCCGGTAAGCGGGCGCTGTATTTCGGGGTGCTCGCGGAGGAGGCCGAACGCGGGGCGGGTCAGGACATCGGCGGACCGGGGGAGGGTGCGCGGGACTCGATCGGGCTGCTCGCCAGGGCCTGGGTCAGCAAGCTGCTGCTGGCGAACGTGGAGCAGGGCGAGGCCCGCCTGGATGTGGAACTGCTCTCCGAGGTGCTGGTGACCGAGCAGACCCGGCGCCCGTTCGCGCAGCTGATGAAGCTGAACGCGATCCTGCTCGGGCTGGCCCTCGAACGCGGTGGCGCTACCGGGCGGATGGTGCGCCAGGCGGAGAACATCCTGACGATGCTGCACGGGGCGAGCCAGCTGGCCGCCGCGGCGCCCGGATTCCTCGAGCCGTTCAACACCGTGCGCGCCTGCGAAGAGCTCGCCGGACTGGACCTCGGGGACACCTGGACCCCTGCGCCGATCATGCCGAAGGCGCAGCCAGTGGACGAGCCGTGGCCGGTCACCGAGATCGCCGACGCGGTGCGAGCCGAGACCGTGCGGCTGGGCGGGAACGGGGTGCTCGCGGTGCTCGGCCTGCACCGGCTCAACGGGATCGAGGACGCGGTGCGCGCCGCGCCGGAGGGTGCCGAGGTGACCGCGGTGCTCGTGACCGGGGAACCCAAGGAGCTCGCCCCGCTCGCCCGGCTCGTGCTCGCCCAGCTGTGCGGCTACCTGCGGATCGCCTTCCCGGACCGCGCCCTGCCCGCGGTCCGGGTGGTGCACGATGAATGGGGCACGCTCGCGGCGGCGGTCGGGGTGCCCGCGGTCAGCGACGGAACAGAGGTCGCGGTGCGGGTCAACGGTGGCCGGATCGTGGCCCGCGCCGATGGGCTCGGTGCCTGCCGCTCCGCCGCCATCTGGCAACAGGTTTAGCGTTCCTCAGAACGCCGCGCGCGGGGCGCCGACACCGGGGTCGATCCGGGCCGGGCCGTCCTTGCCGGGAGTGACCGGGAAATCGAAGATCGCGGTCGGCAGGTACACCGTCGAGCAGGCGTTCGGGATGTCCACGACCCCGGAGTGGCGGCCCTCGATCGGCGCGGCGCCGAGCAGCAGATAGGCCTGTTCCGGGGTATAGCCGAAGGTGGTCAGGTAGTCGATCGCGTGCAGGCAGGCCCGCTGGTAGGCCAGGTGCGAGTCGAGGTAGCGCTGTTCGCCGTCGAGGGTGACCGAGGTGCCGGAGAAGGCGAGCCATTCGGAGTACTGCGGTTCGACGTTGCCCGGCATGAAGATCGCGTTCTCACTGACCCCGTAGGTCTGCATGCCGCCGGGAATGATGTCCACGTGCAGATCGATGAAGCCGCCCATCTCGATCGCCCCGCAGAAGGTGATCTCCCCATCGCCCTGGGAGAAGTGCAGATCGCCGACGGAGAGGTTCGCCCCGTCCACGAAGACCGGGTAGAACACCCGCGAACCACGGGTGAGGTTCTTGATGTCCTGGTTCCCGCCGTTCTCCCGGGGCGGTGCGGTGCGCGCGGCCTCGCTCGCCACCCGATCGCGCTCGGTACTCGCGACTCCGCCGAGGACCGCGTCGGCGGGCTCGGGTGGCAGGGCCAGGGGCGGGACCCGGTCCGGATCGGTCGCGATGAGCGCCGCCTCCCTGGTGTTCCACGCGCTCAGCAGTTCCCTGCTCGGCGCGGTGCCCATCAGCCCGGGGTGGGTGATACCGGTGAAGGAGACGTGCGGGACGTGCCGTGAGGTCGCGGTGTGCCCGGTGAAGTCCCAGACCGCCTTGTACGCGTCCGGGAACTGCTCGGTCAGGAAGCTGCCGCCGTTGCGCGCGGCGAAGATCCCGGTGTACCCCCAGCCCTGCCCGGCGAGCGGGCCGGAGTCCTCCTGCGGGATCGGGCCGAGGTCGAGGATGTCCACGATGAGCAGGTCACCGGGTTTGGCTCCGTCGACGCCGATCGGACCGGAGAGCGTGTGCACCGAGTTCAGCGGAGCGTCCCGGATGTCCTCGGCCGAATCGTCGTTGTGGATCGCGCCGTCGAACCACTCACGGCAGTGCACCCGGAAGGTGTCGCCCGGCTTGACCCGGACCGCGGCGGGAATGTCCGGGTGCCAGCGGTTGTGGCCGAGGATCTCCTGCTCGGTGAACGCTTTGGTGGAGTCGAGGGGGAAGATCACGTCGGGCATCGCGCACCTACTTTCCGGGACGGGGCAACGTGGCGTGCAGGGGATTCCGGCTCACCGGACGGTTCGGTGCCGCGGGCGGCGGGGAGCGGACCACGGCGGGCTCGCTCGCGGTGCTCTGGGTCTGGTCGAGCAGCCGCATCGCGGTCGAGGAACCCTTGCCGAGCCGGGCGGCGGTGACGAGTTTGCGGGCCGGGAGCCCGCAGGCGCAGTCGAGGGCCGGGGGCGCCTCGCGCATCGGATAGCTGTGCTCGGTGATCCCACAGGAGGGGCACCGGTAGTCGTAGATCGGCACGGATTCCTCCTCACCCGCCGATGGGTCGTTCCTATCTAAACACGGCGGGCCTGTTCGGCGATGGTGTTCCAGGGCATCGCGTCCTCGAGTTCGTAGCCGATCTCCAGCAGGCTGCGTTCATCGCCGTCGGCCGCGCTGAACTGCACCCCGATCGGGACCCCTTCCCCGGCGAGGCCCGCGGGCAGGGACAGGGCGGGTGCGCCGGTGACGTTCGCGAGCGGGGTGAACGCGACATAGCGCTTCAGCCGTTCGATGAGTTCGTCGACCGGCACATCGGGGCGCAGATGGCCGAGTTCCGGGGTGACGTGGCCGAGCACGGGGGAGAGCACGAGGTGGTGGGTGCGGAACATTGCCGCATAGGCGGATTTCGCCCGCGCCAGCCGGTAGAGAGTGCCCGGGGTTCGGTGCGCGCTGCGCTGGTAGATCCGGCGCAGCCCGGTGGTGAGCGGGGTGAGCCGTGCCGGATCGAACTCCTTGCCGAAGCTGCGCTTGCCGAGACCGCTGAGCAGGAAAGCGAGCATGCCCCAGTAGGTGAGGAAGTCGGTGACGAACGGGTCCCCGAACGGCAGCCGCATCGGTTCCACGGTGTGGCCGAGTTTCTCCAGCCGCGCGGCCGTCGCCTCGACCGCGGCCCTGGTCTGCGGGCAGATCGCGGTGTCCACGACCGGATCGAGCACCAGTCCGATGCGGAGTTTGCGCCCGCGCGATTCGCGGATGTGACCAAGCGGCGGCAGCTTCGGGGCCCGCCGGTACCCCTCGGCCGCGGCCAGGAAAGCCGCCGAGTCCCGCACCGTCCTGGTCAGCACCCCGTCCACGACCAGGTTGATCGGCATCTTCGCCAGCTCGCTCGCGACCGTGCGGCCGCGGCTCGGTTTCAATCCGACGAGCCCGCAGCACGCGGCCGGGATGCGGATGGAGCCGCCGCCGTCGTTGCCGTGCGCGATCGGTACCACCCCGGAAGCGACGAGGGCGGCGGCCCCTCCGGAGGAACCTCCCGAGGAGTAGCCGGTGTTCCACGGGTTGCGGGTGGGTTCCTCGTCCACGAACTCCGTGGTCGCGTTCAGGCCGAACTCGGGCAGCCGCGTCTTGCCGAGCACGGTCATGCCGGTGCTGATGAACTGCTTGGCGAAGGTCCCGTAGCCGGGGGAGGCCGCCCGGGGGACCGCGGCGGAACCGTGCCTCGTCGGCAGCCCGGGGACCGGCGTGTTGTCCTTGATGAAGCTCGGCACCCCGCGCAGTGGTCCCGGTTTCGGCTCGGCGACGTGCCCGTAGTCGGCCTCGGCGATCGCGTGCAGCGTGGGGTCCACCCGCCGGGCCCGCTCGGCGGCCTGGCGCGCCGCGTCCTCCGAGGTGAGTTCGCCTGCCCTGATCAGTTCGGCGATCGCGGTCCCGTCCAGCTCGCCGAGCGCGTCTTCACCGAATGCGTGCACGAGTCGTTCGCCCATGCACCGAACCTACTTCCTGCTGCTGACCTTTTTCCAGATGATCACCATGGCGATCAGGACCAGGACGGCGAGCCCGATCACGATCCCGGCCTTGATCAGGTAGTCCTGGAACAGGTGCGCCATGATGTCCCCGCCGTCCTCGGCGAGTACCGCACCCGCGATCATCGCTTGTCGTTCTTGTCGAGGTAGTTGACGACCTTGCGGGCGGCGGTGCCCTTCCAGGCGCCGCGCCCGGTCCGCGTGCTGCGTTCACCGGCCCGGTCGATCACGGTGCGGGCCATCGGCTCCACGTACCGGCGCGCATGGCCGAGCTTCCCCTTGCGCTTGAGGTAGAGGGCGATGGCGAAGCCGATGATGACCAGTACGGCGACCCCGGCGGCCAGGATGCCGAACCGGATGAGCATGAAATTCAGGTAGCTTTCCATGCCCGGAAAGGTACGTCCGGGACCGGGTGGATTCGGACCTCCCGAGGGTGGAGATCAGGGTGGAACTTCGGGGGTGGACTCAGGGCGGTCACCGAGGCGCGGTGGCGCGCGGCCGGGCATCGTGAAGACATGACGACTTATCCGAATTATCCGAACCCCACCTACCGGACCTCGAGGCTGACCCGCTCGCGCACCGACCGGGTGCTCGGCGGCGTCTGCGGCGGGCTTGCCGAGCGTTACGGCTGGAGCGCGGGAACGGTCCGCCTGGTGTTCCTGCTGTCCTGCCTGCTTCCCGGCCCGCAGTTCCTGCTCTACCTCGGGCTCTGGCTGGTCATCCCGCAGCGCCGGTAGTGGTCGCGCGCCGGTAGTCCGCGGTGATCGCGGCGAGCTGTTCGCCGTAGTCCGCGCTGCCCGCGCTCGCCTTCTCCGCGGCGTCCATCTTCCGGTTGGCGAGCACGACCGCCCGTGTCCGCGCCAGCCGCAGCCGTTCGTACTCGCGCAGTCCGGTCATCGGCTCGGTGCCGTCGAGCGCGTCGGCGAGCGCGCGGGCGTCCAGGATGGCCTGGCTCGCCCCGTTCGCCCCGACCGGGTACATCAGGTGCGCGGCGTCTCCGAGCAGGCTCACCCGGCCCGCGCCCCAGTTCGGCAGCGGGTCCCGGTCGACCATCGGGTACTCCAGGATCGGTCCGCCGCCGGTGAACAGTTCGCGCAGGCCGAGCCGGTCCAGCTCCCATCCGTCGAGGTGACCGAGCAGATCCGGTAGTCGCCCGGCCCGTTTCCAGTTCCGTTCGATGGGCGTCCCCGGTTCCGCGACGGCCGCCTCGACCACCCAGTTCACCAGTGCCCGCCCGGATTCGGCCGCCTTCGCCGAGATCGGGTACGCGACCACACGGGTCCCGCGCGCATCGCTGACATGGTGAAAGGAGCGGCCCGTCCCGAAGGAATCGAGTTCGGTGATCCCGCGCCAGAAGTGCGCGCCGTTCCACCGCAGCGGCGCCTTGCCGGGGTGCAGCAGCTCGCGTACCACCGAATGCGCCCCGTCCGCCCCGATGAGCGCCCGGCCGGTGTGCCCCACGTATTCGCCGCCGGCCCGGTCGAGCACCCTCGCGTGCACCGATTCGCCGTTCTGGCACACATCCAGCAGCTGGGCCCCGGTGCGCACCGCCCGCGGGCCGATCCGCTCGCGCACCTGTTCGAGCAGCAGCGACTGCAGTTCCCCGCGATGCACCGAGTACTGCGGCCATTCGTGTCCCGCGGCCAGTCCGCGCGGTTCGGTGAACAACCGCTCGCCGAGGTGATCGAAGTAGACGTGCTCGGCGGTCGGGATCCCGCTCGCCGCAAGGGATTCCCCGATTCCGAGTGAGCCGAGCGCGGCCACGGCCGCCGGCTGGATGTTCAGCCCGACGCCGAGCGGGCGGATCTCCCGGGCGCTCTCCAATACCTCGACCCCGAATCCCTTGTCGTGCAAGGCGAGTGCCGCGGCCAGCCCGCCGATTCCCGCGCCCGCGATGAGAATGTTCCATGTCATACCGCCATGCTCGGCGCGGGCGCGGCTAAAAGTCCAACAGCTGGATCGTCTGCGACCTAGAATTGCCAGTTATGGAACTGCGCCACCTGCATTATTTCCTCGCGGTCCTCGAGGAGGGCTCGTTCACCCGGGCCGCCGAGCGGGTGCACGTCGCACAGCCCGGGGTGAGCGCCCAGATCCGCCAGCTCGAACGGGAACTCGGCGGTCCGCTGTTCGATCGCTCGGCCCGCAGGGTGCGGCTGACCGCGCTCGGCTCCGCGTTCCTCCCGCACGCGCGGGCCGCGCTCGCCTCGGTGGATCAGGGCCGGGTCGCGGTCGAGGAGCTCACCGGACTGGTCCGGGGCAGCGTGACCATCGGCATGGTCAGCACCGCGGCACACGGGTTTCCCGCCGTGCTCGCGGATTTCCATCAAACACATCCGGATGTGGACATCACCCTGTCCGAGGCGAGTTCGGTGGAACTGATCGGCGCGCTGCGCTCCGGCACGCTGGACGGGGCGGTGTTCGGGCTCGGGGCCACCGATCCGGTGGGGGTTCGGGTGCACCCGCTCGCAGACGAACCCGTGGTCGCCGTTCTCGGGCCCGGGGACCCGTTCGCGAACCGCAAGAGCCTGACGCTGCGCGGGATCGTGGACCGGGAGGTGATCAGTTTGGTCCGCGGTTCCGGGGTGCGCGCGGTGTTCGACGAGGGCTGTGCCGCGGCCGGGATGTGGCCGAGGATCGCGTTCGAGTGCAGTGATCCGTGGTTCGCCGTGGAGCTCGCCGAACGCGGGCTCGGGATCGCGGTCCTGCCGAGGCGGTTCGCCACCGCCTATGGTGAGCGGGCGCGCGCCGTCCCGCTCGGCAGGCCGGCGATGCGTGCCAGGCTGGTGTTCGCCTGGCGCGCGAACGGCCCGCTGAGCCCGGCGGCGAAGGCGCTGATCCACCGGGTGCGCACGACGCTGCCCGGTTCAGCCGATCCGTAGCGCCGGGCAGGCCCTGGCCACCGCGATCCCGCGGTCCGCGCGGCCGAGCCGGAACCGCACCTTGCCGTGCAGGATGGTGCCCGAGACCGCCTTGCCCGCGACCCGGTCCTCCCCGGGAAACAGGCTGAACGTCCAGGCACCGCCGATCTCGCAGTCCGGAAGCGAGGACCCGCTCTGCAACACCCGCGCGCCCCAGAGCTGGCGCACCATCAGCGCGCGGGTGTCGGTCTCGCGCACCGTGAACCGCGCTGGATCTGCTGCGCGGATCGTCTCGTCGCTGCCGAAGTGCGGACCGGCCGGACCGAGCACCGTGGCGAACAGCGACCAGTCCCGGCCCGGTTCGGTGACCAGCCGGCCCGCGGGCAGCTGCGCGTCCACGAAGTCCGGCCCGGTGATCCCGGTCTGCCCGGACCGCAGTTCCGGTTCGACCGCGGCCCGGGTGTCCAGCTTCGCCGGATCGGGCACCAGCAGCGCCCCGAATCCCGCCTGCTCCGCGAACCGTGCCCGCGCGAAATGCGCGCGCAGCTCCGCGATCGCGGCGGCCAGGTCCTCCCAGTCCCGTGGTGCGAAGGCCCGCTTCAGGTAGGCCGCGTCCGGAACGGGAAGCCCGCGCCGTTCGAGCCCGTCCCGCAGTGGCCCGCCGGTGCTCCACGCGGTCGCCGCGAGCCGGTCGGGCGCGCGGGTCATGCGCCGCTCCGCGCGCGATACAGATCCCGCAACAGCGAGACCTCGGCGCCGTGGTGGATGACCTCCCGGTGGATGTGCAGCACCAGGGCGATCATCGGGAAGTCCGCGTGCCCCTCTTCGCCGCACGGCTGCCACAGCGCCGCCTCGTCGAGCCCGCGCACACCCGCGATCCACCTCGCGTAGGTGGCGTCGACCTGGTCGAGCGCCCCGGCCGCCGTGCCCGGATAGGCGTGGCTCGCATAGTCCATCGGCGGTCCGCCGAAATGGTCGGCCACCCGCATGCCGAACACGCCGACGATGAGGTGCGCCAGCCGCCAGGCGATGGTGGTCACCGGCGGCGGTTCGGGTTGCGGGAAGGTGAAGTCCACGCTGAACTCGCCGCTGCCGTTGGGATGCTCCACTTCGGCGCGCGGCCGGATGTTCCAGGAGCCGGGCACCGGCTCCCACAGGTACTCCGCGTCGGTGAGGCCGTCCAGGCGCGGCCGCAGCTGGTTGTCCCAGTGCCAGGAGAGTTGCTCGGTGAGGTTCGGTTCCGTCATGTGCCGATGGTAGAAGTACCCACCGACAGATCCGGGCCGAGTGAAAATCGGTTCGCCCGCACCGCGCACCCGGTTAGCATGCGCGGCGATGGGATACGTGGATGTGCAGCAGATCGGCTACACCCTGCCCGATGGGCGAACCCTGCTCGACGGGGTGGGTTTCCGGGTCGGCGAGGGTGCCAAGGTCGCGCTGATCGGGGCGAATGGGGCGGGCAAGACCACGCTGCTGCGCATCGTCACCGGTGAGCTGAAACCGCATTCCGGTGCGGTGCAATGGGTCGGCGGGCTCGGCGTGATGCGCCAGTTCGTCGGCCGGATCCGGGACGAGACCACGGTGCGCGAGCTGCTGCTCTCCCTGGCCCCTCCCGCGCTGCGCACGGCGGCCGCGGACCTGGAATCCGCCGAGCTGGCCATGATGGAGGACGAGGACGAGGCCACCCAGCTGCGCTATGCCCAGGCGATCGCGGACTACACCGACGCGGGCGGTTACCAGGCGGAGGTGGACTGGGACAAGGTGTGCGAGGCGGCGCTGTCGATCGGTTTCGAGCGGGCCAGGTTCCGCCCGGTGCGCACCCTCTCCGGCGGGGAGCAGAAGCGGCTCGTGCTCGAGGCACTGCTCGCCGGTCCGGACGAGGTGCTGCTGCTCGACGAGCCGGACAACTACCTGGATGTCCCTGCGAAGCGGTGGCTCGAACAGCGGCTGCTGGAGTCCCCGAAGACGGTGCTGTTCGTCTCGCACGACCGGGAACTGCTGGCGCGCGTGGCCTCCCGGATCGTGACCTTGGAACTCGGCGCCGGCGGGAATACCGCTTGGGTGCACGGTGGCGGATTCGCCGACTACGAACAGGCCCGCGCGGACCGCTTCGAACGGTTCGAGGAACTGCGCAGGCGCTGGGACGAGGAGCACGCGAAGCTCAAGGAACTGGTCACCATGCTCAAGAACAAGGCGACCTACAACGACACGATGGCCGGGCGCTATCAGGCCGCGCAGACCCGGCTGCGGAAGTTCGAGGAGGCGGGCCCGCCACAGGCGGTGCCGCGGGAGCAGCGGGTGCACATGCGGCTGCGCGGTGGGCGGACCGGGAAACGTGCCGTTGTCTGCTCCGCGCTCGAACTCACCGGCCTGATGTGGCCCTTCGACGCGCAAGTGTTCTACGGGGAACGGGTGGCGGTGCTCGGTTCGAACGGTTCCGGGAAATCGCATTTCCTGCGCCTGCTCGCGCGCGGCGGCACCGATCCGGAACCTGAGCACCGCCCGGTCAGCGGGGTGGAGATCGCCGGGGGCGCGCACACCGGCCTGGCCAGGCTCGGCGCCCGGGTGCGGCCCGGCTGGTTCGCCCAGACCCACGAGCACGGCGAGTTCCTCGGCCGGACCCTGCTGCACATCCTCGGCCACGGGGACGAGCATCGGGACGGGGTCCCGCGCGAGGCGGCGAGCAGGGCGCTGGCCCGCTACGAGCTCGCCGCGGTCGCGGGCAACGAGTTCGACACGCTCTCCGGTGGCCAGCAGGCGAGGTTCCAGATCCTGCTCCTGGAACTGGCCGGGGCGAACCTGTTACTGCTCGACGAACCGACCGACAACCTCGATCTCGTTTCCGCGCAAGCACTCCAGGACGGTCTGGAGCGGTTCGAGGGCACCGTGCTCGCGGTCACTCATGACCGCTGGTTCGCCCGTTCCTTCGACCGGTTCCTGGTGTTCGGCGCGGACGGCACGGTCACCGAATCGGACGGGCCGGTGTGGGAGCAGGAGCGGGTGCGCCGGTAGCGGGCAGCCACGGGGTGCGCTCGCCCCAGCCCCACAGCGGCATCGGTTCCTCCATGTCCGGTTCCGCGCCCGGCCGGGAGAACAGCACGGCCATCCGCGTTCCCCACTCCAGGTAACCGAGGAACGCGGCACGGAACTCGGGATCCGCGGGCAGGCCGGTCTCGTCCGCCGCGTCCACGAGCAGGTTCACCCAGCGCCGCCGCTGCGCCTCGGTGATCGCTTTTCCGAGGTGTTTGCCGAGCATGCCCGGGTGCCCGCCGCGCTCGGTGGAATACCGGTCCGGCCCGCCGAACACCTCGGCCAGCCAGAGAGCCACGAACCGTGGATGCTCGGCGGGCATGTCCGCGAAGACCGGGGCGAGCAGTTCGTCCGTGCCGACCCGGGCATAGAACACCTCGCACAGCCTGGTCAGCGCATCCGTTCCGCCTGTCCAGTCGAACAGTGAGGGGATCGCGTTGCCCCGCCCCGAAATGCCGGTCGGCACGTAGTGCCGCATTTCCTCGATCGCGTCCACATAGTCCCGGATCTCGGCGAAGAAAGAACGAAATGCCGTGCTTCGCCGAAACGAACCGAGGTGGTCCTCTTTCGAGGTCCAGGTGATGCGCAGAATGTAGCAGCAGGTCTCCTCTGCGCAGCGGGAAAGTTCGTAGTCCACACATTCCGGGGCGCTCGAAAGCGGTACCGAGGCACGCCGGTAGGCCTCCTCGAACGCGATCTCGGCCCCGGACGCGATGCGATAACGAATGTATTCGGTGACCATGAAAGCAGCCAAACACCTTGGCGGAAACCGAACAAGTACGTACCTTTTGGTGCGTGGGTAGAGAACGCGCGCGTTACCACTGCCCGGTGGAGGTCGCGGTGGACGCCATCGGCGGCAAATGGGCGGTCGTGATCCTCGCCAGGCTCAAACAGGGAGCTTGCCGTTACGGCGAACTACGCAGGCAGGTACCGGGAATCACGGAGAAGATGCTCACCGAGCGGCTGCGCGAGCTCGAACGCAATGGGCTGGTCGTCCGCACCGCCGGGCGCGAGGGCGCGGTGACCACGATGAGCTACCGGCTCACCGAGGAAGCCGAGGAACTCGCCCCCGCGCTGCAGGCGCTCTACGACTGGGGAGAGCGCAGGGCGCAGCGGCGGCAGCTGGTGATCGAACCGGCCTGATCGGGCCGGGCTGTTCGACCCGGGGCTATTCGGGCTGGGGCTGTTCGGGCTGGGGCGTGAAGAACGCCGCGGTGCGCTCGGCGCGGGCCTGGGCGGTCTCCGGCTCGGTTCCTTCGGCGATGTCCGTCTCCGCCCAGGCCTTGGCGCATTCGCTGATGAACCGCGTGCCGTCCGCGGAGCCCAGCCACGCCTCGACGGCCATGGGGTCCACAGCCTCTCCGGTGGACAGGTGCAGCACCAGCCCGAGCAGCGCGGAGTCCCAGCCGACCCCGGTGGCTCCAGGGCCGAACTGCTCCCAGAACTCGTTCGGGCCGTCCTCGATGTGCGCGATATGGTCGAGCTCGAGCCGGGTGTGCTCCGCGGACTCGGCGTGCAGCCGCACCTCGATCCAGCTGAGCTGCCCGCCGAACTCCCAGGTCGCGCCGAAACTCTCGGGCGGATCGCAGCTTTCGATGGTGCCGCCCGCGTTGCCCTCGATCTGGTATGTCCCGCCCAGGCGCAGTTCTCCGGAGACCGGGAGGAACCAGCGCGGCAGCCGGTCGGGGTTGGTGCACGCGTCCCACACATCCTCGAGCGCGGCGGGGTAGGACTGGCTGATGGTCTGTACGCGGGCCTGACCCGCTTCCAATACCCGGGTGCCCAGTTGCCGTCGTACGGCGTTGATCTGGTGGTCGACGTCGATCATGGGTTCTCCTGCTGTTTCCGTCGGTCCCGTTTTCCGCGCGCCAGCTCGGTGCCGAGCGCGTCCAACCGGGGCGCCCAGAACCGCCGGAACGGCCGCAGCCATTCGTCGATCTCCCGCAGCGGCTCGGTACCGACCGAGTAGAGCCGCCGCGTCCCCTCCGGGCGCACCGTCGCGAATCCGTTCTCGCGCAACACCTTGAGGTGCTGGGACACGGCGGGCTGGGAGATCCCGAACTCGGCGACGACGACCTCGGTCACCATGCCCGAGGTCGCCTCGCCGTCCGCGAGAAGTTCCAGGATCCTCCGGCGCACCGGGTCGCCGAGCACATCGAAGGCGTGCACGAGGAGAACCTACCGTTTACGGCTTATATAAGTCAAGGTTTAGTATTGATCCGCCTTGACCATGTCCGAGCACTTCTCACCGATGGCCATCGTGGTGATGCAGGGATTCACCGCGACCAGGAACGGCATCGCCGAGCCGTCCGCCACGCGCAGTCCGTCCACCCCGCGCACCCGCAGCCGCTCGTCGAGCGGGGCGTCCGGATCCGAGGCCGGTCCCATGGGAACCGTGCAGGAGGGGTGGTAGACGGTGTTGTGCGTCTTGCGGATGTAGTCGGCGATCTCCTCGTCGGACTGGGTGTCCACACCGGGGGCGAGTTCGGCCTTCGCCCATTCGGCCATCGGGGACTGGCTGACGATCTCGCGCGCGAGCCGCACGCCGTAGGTCATCACGCGCATGTCGTGCTCATCGGTGAAATAGCGCGGATCCACCATGGGCTTGTCCCGGAAGTCCTTGGTGCGCAGGCGAACCGTGCCGACCGAGCGGCTGCGCGTCACGTTCGGGGTGAGACAAAAACCGTTCTCGGTGCTCGGGTAACCGTGCCGGAGGGTGTTCATGTCGAAGGGCACCGAACCGTAGTGGAACATCAGGTCCGGGCGGTCCAGGCCCTCCTCGGTGGTGGTGAAGATGCCGATCTCCCACCACTGCTCGGACTCGGTGATCATCGGCTCGGTCGCCTCCCACTGCACCAAGCCCTCCGGGTGGTCCTGCAGGTTGGAACCCACGCCAGGGGAGTCGGCGAGCACCTCGATGCCGTGCTCACGCAGGTGTGCCGCCGGTCCGATACCGGAGAGCATCAGCAGCTTGGGGGTGTCGATCGCCCCGGAGGACACGATCACCTCGCGGCGCGCGGTGATGGTCTCGGTGTGCAACTGGTCCGGGGCGAGGACATCCACCCCGGTGCACCGCTTGCCCTCGAAGCGCAGTTTCCTGGCCCGCCGTCCGGCACGCAGCTCCAGATTCGGGCGTTTGCCCAGGATCGGGTGCAGGTAGGAGACCGAGGCCGAGGCGCGGGTGCCGTCCTCGAAGCAGTTGATCTGGAACCAGTTCGCCCCGTTGGTGACGGTGCGCCCGCTGTTGAACTCGGTGATCGGGATGCCCGCCTGCTCACAGGCCTGCAGCAGGGCGACACCGGCCGGGTCCTTCGGCGGCACCGAACGCAGCCGCACCGGTCCGTCGTGGCCGTGGTGCTCGGCGGGGGAGTCGTTGTTCTCCAGGCGCTGGTAGAGCGGGAACATCTCGCGCGAGCCCCAGCCGGCAAGGCCGAGGGACTCCCACTCGTCGAAATCCTCTTGGGGAGCCCAGAACGCGATCGCGGAGTTGTGCGAGGAGCAGCCGCCGAGCACCTTGGCGCGCGCGTGACGCATGAAGGAGTTCCCGTTCTCCTGCGGCTCGATCGGGTAATCCCAGTCGAATCCGGATTCCAGCAGCGCCATCCAGTCCGTCAGGCGCAATACCGCCGGAGTGTCCTCATCGGACGGTCCGGCTTCGACGAGGCATACCGAGACGTCCGGGTCCTCGGAAAGGCGGGCGGCGACGACGGATCCGGCGGTGCCACCGCCGACCACGACGTAATCGAACTCGGCCATTTCACTTTCCTTCCTTTTCAAGGTTTTCGTCCTCGATCGCGTCCGTGCTCGCCGCGTGTGCGGCGAGAATGCCGGTCTTGTGGCGCTGCACGAACCAGTAGTACGCGAAGCCGATGCCCGCGGCGCCGACGACGAAGATCACGGCCATCCACTGCAGGTACCAGTGGTACGGCGGGGAGGCGTTGTAGATCTCGTTGCGCGGCCAGGCGAGGTTGATCACCATGGCGGTTCCCCACACCACGCCGAGCAGGTTCACGATGAACCCGAACTTGCCGAGCGAGAACCGGCCGGGTTCCCGTTTGCTCGACCAGCGACCGCGAATCCGCGCGATCAGCATCGGCACGGTCACCAGCAGATAGGAGAGGTAGATCAGGATCACCGCGAGACTGGTGACCGCGGAGAAGATCTGCGGCTGCCCGACGTTGAGCACGAGGAGGGCGACCGCGAGCACGCCGATCACGACCGCGGGGACGATCGGGGTGCCGAACTTCTTGCTCACCGTGGCGAGTTTCGAGCCCGCGGGAAGCGCGTTGTCCCGCGCCATCGCGAAGGCCATCCGGATCGCCGCGGTGTGCACGGCGAGCACGCAGACGGTGATCACGATGAACGAGGCCGCGAGGAACACCCGTCCGATCCACGGGCCGAGCGCGTCGGTGAGCACGTACTGCAGTCCGACCGAGCCCAGTTCCGGGGCGTTGATGTTGCGCACCGCCATGAGCGCGAACAGGATGATCAGCCCGCCGAGCACGAACGAGGCGATCAGCGAACGCAGGATCGCCTTCGGCGCGTTCTTGCGCGGATTCAAGGATTCCTCACCGAGCGAGGCCGCGGTGTCGAATCCGTACATCACGTAACTCGAGGCGATGATCGCGACCAGGAACGCACCGAGATAACCGGAGGAGTATCCCGCGCCGGTGTTGTGCGTCTCGGTGACCACACTGGGCCCGCGCACCGCCTGGAACAGCAGCAGCACGATCAGTAGCACCGCGGCCACCAACTCGATGAACACGCCGGTGGAATTGATGCGTGCCATGAGTTTCACGCCGAACGCGTTCACCACGGTGGTGAACACGATCAGGATCGTGGCGAGCAGCACGCCGTTCGCCGAATCCTGGGTCGGGCTCGGATGCGTTCCGCCGATGATCTGGAAGCCCTCCCAGATCTGCGGGAGGGTCTTCTGATAGGCGAGCGCGGTCGCGGCGATCGAGACGATCGAGGCGAGCAGCATCATCCAGCCCGCGAGCCAGCCGATGTGCGGATTCGCGAGTTTTTTCGTCCAGTTGTAGACCGAACCGGCCACGGCATATTTCCCGGACAGTTCCGCGAAGCTCAGCGCGACCATCAACTGGCCGATGAACACGAGCGGCCAGCCCCACCAGTAGGCCGGTCCGCCCTGGGAGATGCCGAGATAGGACATCTGGAACGTCCCGGTGAGCACCGAGATGTAGGAGATGCCGGCGGCGAAGGTGTGAAAACTTCCCAGCGTCCGCTTCAGCGAGCTCGAATAACCGAATTCCCGCAGATCGCTCTCGTTCGTGGTGGTTTTCTCGACGGTCACGCCGGGCCTCCGGAGAACCAGTGACCGGGACCTGGTCGCAGATTGTGGTAGACGTGCTTGGTCTCGACGTATTCACCGAGCCCGCCCGGACCGAGTTCCCTGCCGATTCCGGACTGCTTGTACCCGCCCCATTCGGCCTGCGGGAGATACGGGTGGAAATCGTTGATCCAGATCGTGCCGTGCCGCAGCCGCGCGGCCACCCGCTGCGCCTTGTCGGTGTCCGTGCTGAACACCCCGCCGGCCAGCCCGTAGATGGTGTCGTTCGCGATCCGCACCGCGTCGTCCTCGTCGGTGAAGGTCTCCACGGTGAGCACCGGCCCGAAGGATTCCTCGGTGACCGCGTGCGATCCCTGCGCCACGCCATCGAGAATCGTCGGCAGGTAGTAGAAGCCGTCGGCCAGCGCGGGACTCTCCGGCCGCGCGCCACCGGTGCGCAGTTTCGCGCCCTCGACGATCGCGGCGGCCACGTAGTTCTCCACCTTTTCCCGGTGTGCCGCGGAGATCAGCGGTCCGGTCTCGGCCTGTTCGTCGAACGGGCCGCCGAGCCGGATCTGTTCGGCACGCCGTACGAGTTCCTCGACGAACCGATCGTGCAGCGATTCCTGCACGATCAGCCGTGCACCGGCCGAACACACCTGGCCGGAATGCAGGAACACCGCGGTGAGCGCGAAATCGATGGCGGTGTCGAAATCGGCGTCGGCGAACACGATATTCGGATTCTTGCCGCCGAGTTCGAGGGCGACCTTTTTCACCGTCACCGCCGCGGAGGCCGCGATCGCGCGCCCGGTGTGCAGCCCGCCGGTGAACGAGACCAGGTCCACGTCCGGGTGCGAGGACAGCGGCGCGCCCGCCTTGGCCCCGGAACCGAGCACCAGGTTGGCCACCCCGGCGGGCAGTCCGGCCTCGATGAGCGTGCGCAGCAGCAGGATCGCGGTGTGCGGGGTGAGCTCGGAAGGCTTGAGCACGAAGGTGTTCCCGGCGGCGATCGCGGGCGCCACCTTCCAGGCGACCTGCAGCAGCGGGTAGTTCCACGGCGTGATCAGCCCGCACACGCCGACCGGTTCGTGCACGATCCGCGAGGCCACATCCGCGGAACCGGCGTCCACCACCCGGCCCGCGTCGTGCGCGGCGAGCGTGCCGAAGTACCGGAAACAGGCCACGATATCGGCCATGTCATAGCGCGATTCCACGATGCGCTTCCCGGTGTCCAGGGACTCGGCGCGCGCGTATTCCTCGGTGTCCCGCTCGATCCCGTCGGCGACGCGCAGCAGCAGCGCACCGCGCTCCGCGGCCGGGGTCGCCGGCCACTCACCGGCATCGAAGGTGCGCCGCGCCGCGGCGATCGCGGCCTCGGTGTCCCGCTCGTCTCCCTCATCGACCGTGGCGACGAGCGACCCGTCCGCGGGACAGCGGATCTCGCGCGTGGCGCCGCCGATTGCCGCGCGCCAGCTGCCATCGATGTGAAGTTCGGGCATGAAGTATTCCTTTCTCGCGCACAGACTCCGGATGGAGTGCCGTTCTCGAGGCTGATTCTCAGCCGTTTCGCATCGTCGTTTTCGCGGTTTGAACTGCGGTTTCGTGGATTTGTTTCAACTGCCGTGTCTCGCGCGCACGGGCGCGGAAAATGGCGGTGACGAAGGCCGTGGCCCTGCGGCGGCCCCGGACGAAAGACGACGCGCGTATAGGCAGCTTTCAGTCGTCAAGGCGATAACTTCTTCCTGTTTCAGCGTGTCTGTTCGGACGGCGATCAGGTTGCGTACATTTGTACACTGCCTACGTACATATGTCCACAACGACATTGGATATAGTCGGGAATTGTGCGGATTTATTGCGGTCGGTGATGAGGAGTTACCTGTAGTGACTGCTGAACGGGTGCAGGGTGGTGGGCGCCGCCGTGCCTACGATCCGGCGCGGCGGGAGCGCATCGCCCGTGCGGCGATCGCGGTGATCGCCAAGCACGGGGTGGCGGATCTGACCCACCGCAAGGTCGCGGCGGAGGCCGGGGTGCCGCTCGGGTCGACCACCTACCACTTCGCGACCCTGGACGATCTGCTCGAGCTCGCCCTGCTGCGGGCCACCCAGGACAACGTCGCCCAGGTCGAGCGCTGGGCGGCCGGTCTCGACGGCTACCCCGACATCCCCACCGCGCTCGCGGACCTGGTCCTCGAATCGGTCACCACCCAGCGCGACGAGACCATCGTGGGCTACGCGCTGTACACCGCGGCCCTGCACCGGCCGTCCCTGCGCTCGGCGAGCGAGGCCTGGGACGCGGAACTGACCCGGATCTTCGTCGGATGCACCGATGAGATCACCGGGCAGTTGATCGCGGTGGCCGTGTGCGGCCTGCTGGTGCAGCTGAGCCTCAGCGAGTCGGTGCCCTCGCGGGAATGGCTGCGTTCGCTGTTCGCCACAGCGCTGGCGTCCTGAGCGTCGATCGGGTCCGGTTGCCGCATCGATAGCGTGCTCACATCCGGCGCGCCTGGTTGGTATCCCTGCTGGCGTCAGGGATTACGCTGGATCGCGACGTGAATCGATTCGCCGGACGGGACGAGGTGAGCTGGCGGTGACCCTGTTGGAAACCGTGCACGGACCTGCTGACTTGAAGCGCATGACGCATGCCGAGCTGACGGTGCTCGCCCGTGAGATCCGGGAATTCCTCGTGGAGAAGGTGCCCGAGACCGGAGGGCACTTCGGGCCGAACCTCGGGGTCGTCGAGCTGACCATGGCGCTGCACCGGGTGTTCGATTCCCCGCACGACGCGATCCTCTACGACGTGGGGCACCAGTCGTACGTGCACAAGATCGTCACCGGCCGCTGGCAGGAGTTCGACTCGCTGCGCCAGCAGGGCGGTATCTCCGGATACCCCTCGCGGGCGGAGAGCGAGCACGACTTCGTGGAGAACTCGCACGCGTCCACCGCGCTGTCCTACGCCGATGGGCTGGCCAGGTCGTTCCAGTTGCGCGGCAGCCGCAGGTACGCGGTGGCCGTCGTGGGGGACGGCGCCCTGACCGGCGGGATGTGCTGGGAGGCGCTGAACAACATCGCCGCGGACCCGAACCGTCCCGTGGTGATCGTGGTCAACGACAACGGCCGCTCCTACGCGCCGACCATCGGCGGGGTCGCCGATCATCTTGCCTCGCTGCGCCTGCAGCCCGGCTACGAACGGGCGCTCGAATCCGGGCGGCGCACCCTGCTGTCCACCCCGGTGTTCGGCAAGCCGGTCTATCAGGCGCTGCACGCGGCGAAGGCGGGCATCAAGGACGCACTCGCCCCGCAGGCCATGTTCACCGATCTCGGCCTGAAGTACGTCGGCCCGGTCGACGGGCACGATCTGCACGCGGTCGAGGCCGGGCTCGCGCGGGCCAAGGCCTTCGGCGGTCCGGTGATCGTGCACGTGGTCACCCGCAAGGGCAACGGGTACGCCCCGGCCGAGGACGACGAGGCCGACCAGATGCACCAGGTGGGCCCGGCGGGCGGGAGCAAGAGCACCGGCCGCAGCTGGACCTCGCTGTTCGCCGATGCGCTGCACGAGGCCGGGCACCGTCGCCCCGATCTGGTGGCGATCACCGCGGCGATGATGGGCTCCACCGGCCTCTCCAAGTTCGCCGAGTCCTTCCCGCAGCGCTGTATCGACGTGGGCATCGCCGAGCAACACGCGATGACCTCGGCCGCGGGGCTCGCGATGGGCGGCATGCACCCGGTGGTCGCGCTCTACTCGACCTTTCTCAACCGCGCCTTCGACCAGCTGCTCATGGATGTCGCCCTGCACAAGCAGCCGGTGACCCTGGTACTCGACCGCGCGGGCATCACCGGTCCGGACGGTGCCTCGCACCACGGGATGTGGGACCTGTCGCTGCTCGGCATGATCCCCGGGATGCGGGTCGCCGCACCGCGGGACGCGGTGACCCTCGCCGAGGAGTTCACCGAGGCGATCGAGATCTCGGACGGACCGGGCGCGCTGCGCCTGGTGCGCGGGACCGCGCCGGAATCGGTGCCCGCGGTGCGCCGCGTGGGCGGGGTCGACGTGCTGCGCGAATCGGAGACGGCGGATGTGCTGCTCGTCGCGATCGGCGGGTTCGGTGAACTCGCCGTGCTCGCCGGGGAGCTGCTGGCCGCGCAGGGCATCGGGGTCACCGTGGTCGATCCGCGCTGGGTGCTTCCGGTGCCCGAGGCCCTCACCGAGCTCGCGGCCCGGCACACCTGCGTGGCCAGCGTCGAGGACAGCGGACGGCACGGGGGCTTCGGCACGGCGCTGGCCGCAGCGCTGCGCGATGCCCGTGTCGAGGTGCCGCTGCTCGACCTCGCGATCCCACAGCGGTTCCACGATCACGGTTCGCGCTCGGAGGTGCTCGCCGGGCTCGGCCTGACCGCCCAGGATGTGGCGCGCCAGATCACCGAGTGGTCCGCGGACCACCTGGATTCCTGCCGAACAGCTGAATCGTCACTGAGAAAACCCTGATGACCTGCCCAGAAGGCGGCAATACACAGGGTGACTGTGGCACGGTGGAAACGTGCGGATTCTGGTAGTTGAGGATGAAGAAGCGCTCGCCGAGGCCATCGCCCGCGGGTTGCGCAGGGAAGGCATGGCCGTCGATGTCGCTACCGACGGTACGACCGGCAGCGAGAAGGCCAGTGTCACCCGCTACGACGTCGTGCTGCTCGATCGGGACCTGCCCGGCGTCTCCGGGGACGACATCTGCCGGGACATCGTCAACTCCGGCGCGCTGACCAGGGTGCTGATGCTCACCGCGAGCGGCTCGGTCACCGACCGGGTGGACGGGCTCTCCCTCGGCGCGGACGACTACCTGGCCAAGCCCTTCGCCTTTCCCGAGCTCGTCGCGCGGGTGCGCGCGCTCGGCAGGCGGGCCACCCCGGCGACCCCGCCCCTGCTCGCGGCCGGTGACCTGCGGCTGGACCCGGCCAAGCGGGTCGTCACGCGCAAGGGGGAACCGATCGAGCTGACCCGCAAGGAGTTCGGGGTGCTCGAGGTGCTGCTCTGCGCGGGCGGTTCGGTGGTGTCCAGCGAGGAACTGCTCGAACGGGTCTGGGACGAGAACGCCGACCCGTTCACCACCACGGTCCGGGTGACCGTGATGACGCTGCGTAAGAAGCTCGGTGAGCCGGGCGTGATCGACACGGTGGTCGGCTCCGGATACCGGGTCGCCGAACCGGTACGGCAGGTTGAGTGAGCCGGTTGAGCCAATCACCCCGGCGTGGTGGATTCGGGCTCCGGGCACGGCTCACCGTGCTCGCGACCGGTCTGGTGGCGCTGGTCAGCCTGGTGTTGCTGTGGCTTGGCTGGATGCTCGCCGGGAACGTCATGCAGGCGGTGCCACGGCTGCCGGACGGTGAGGTCGTCCAGGTCGACGGCTACGACGTCACCGCGGATCAGCTCGCGGCCGCGCTCGCCGGCCATGCGCGCACCGAGGTGCTGCGGGACGGGGGAGTGGCGGTCGGCCTGGTCGTCATCGCGGCCGCGCTGCTCGCCTGGACCCTGACCGGCAGGCTGCTGCGCCCGCTACACGAGGTGACCGCCACCGCGCGCACCCTCTCGGCGAGCTCGCTCGGGGAACGCATCCGGCTGGACGGCCCGCGCGATGAGGTGGCCGAGCTCGCGGACACCTTCGACGCGATGCTCGACCGGTTGCAGGCCACCTTCGACTCGCAACAGCGCTTCGTCGCGAACGCCAGCCACGAACTGCGCACCCCACTCTCGGTGATCCGCACCGAACTGGACGTCACACTCTCCGATCCGCAGGCGAACGCCGCCGAGCTGCGCCGGATGGCCGAGGTGGTGCGCGGCGCCTCGGACCGGTCCGAGCAGCTGGTCGAGGCGCTGCTGCTGCTCGCCCGCACCGATGGGACCGGGATCGCGGTGCACGAGCCGGTCGACATGGCGGTGCTCGTGGCGAGTGCCTGGCGCGCCGTGCAGGACATGGCCGCCGAACGGGAACTCGAGGTCGTGTTCGACACCCCGCCCGCCTCCACGGTCGGCGATCCCTCGCTGCTGGAACGCGTGGCGGGCAATCTGCTGGAGAACGCCATCCGGCACAACATGGACCAGGGCTGGATCCGGGTGCGATTGGTGTCCGACGAGCACTGGACCGAGCTGCGGGTCGCCTCCTCCGGTCCGCCCATCGCCGCCGAAGAGATCACCGCGCTGTTCGAGCCGTTCCGCAGGGCGGGGGTCGCCCGCACCGCCCGCGGCGGGGCCGGTCTCGGGCTCTCGATCGTGCGCGCGATCGTGCAGGCGCACGGCGGGGAGGTTTCCGGGATTCCGGTCGAGGGCGGCGGGCTGGAAGTATTCGCTCGCCTGCCCGCGGCGCCCTAGCGAAGCGTGCCTCCTGTGGCCCCATGTCCTGCTCGCGACGGACGAGGACCACACGAGGCACGCTAGAGTTCCCCCATGACTCGAACCGCCGTTGTGGTCGGTGCCGCGGGCGGGATCGGCTCGGCCTGTGTGCGCAGGCTGGCCGCCGACGGGTACCGCGTCGTCGCCGTGGATGCCGACGAACGGGTGCGCGAGCTTCCGGACTGCCGCCCGGTACAGGGGGACTGCACCGCGGCCGAGGTACTCGACGAGGCCTTCGCCGGTCCGGTCGATGTGCTGGTGCACGGTGTCTATCACTGGGTGCGTGCTCCGCTCGAGGAGCTGCGCCGCGAGGACTGGCTGCGGGTGCTCGATGTGGGCCTGCTCTCCGCCTGGGAGGCCGCGGTCCGGGTCGCCGAGGGCGGGCGCGCCGCCTCGATCGTGCTCATCGGCTCGGTTCAGGCCGATCGCGCGGTCGCCGGGGCGGCACCCTATGCGGCCTCGAAGGCCGGCCTGGCCAGCCTGGCGCGGGCGGCAGCGGTGGAGTGGGGCCCGCGGGGGATCCGGTGCAATGTGGTCGAGCCGGGTGCCGTGGAGATCCCGGTGAGCGCCGAACACCTCGCCAAACCCGAGGTCCGTGGCCCCATGCTGGACGCCCAGCCGCTGCGCCGATTGTGCGTGCCGGACGAGATCGCCGGGGTGGTCGCGTTCCTCGCCGGGAGCGATTCCGCCTTCGTCAACGGCGAGACGATCGCAGTCAACGGCGGCACCACGGCTCTGCTCCCCGGTGAGCTTCCGAGGTATTCATGAGCGAATCGGTACTGGTCGACTTCGTCTACTGCCATCCGGTCGGGCACGCCATCGAAGCGCTGCAGTACTGCCTCGGCTACAAGCGCGCCGATCCCCGGCGGCGGGTCGGTGTGGTGCTGAACGCCAATACCCCGGCCGAGCTCGCGCACTGGTGTGCGGACGTGGACGAGGTGTACACGGTGGACATCGACGTGTTCGAACCACCGGAGGCGGACGTGCTCGCGCACATCCCCCGGGACTGGGACTGGGTGTTCGACGATGCGCGCGGCCACCAGGAATGGCAGTGCGAGTTCTTTCCCGGACTCGGGCGCTACTACCGCCTCGCGGGTGAGCGTTTCCGCGCACGGAAGCGGCACGGGGTGGTCGGCGACGGTTCGGCCGAATACCGGCCGGGGGAACGGTTGCGGATCGAACCGCCCGCGACGGTCCCGGAATCCGGGGGAGTGCCGCAGATCGCCGTGCTCCCCGCGGGCAGTGCGGAACGCTCGCTGTATCCCACGCTCGACTCCTGGGTGCGGATCCTGCGGGCGGTGCGCGCCCGGTTCGGCGAGGTGCGGCTGCGGGTACTCGGCAAGCTCGCCGCCGACGGGCGCACCAGCACCGGCTTCGCCGCCGAGGAGTTCACCGCGCTCGCCGAACGGGTGGACGGGGTGCGGCTCGATCTCGATCTGCCGCTCGCCGAACAGCTCGCCCTGCTGCGCAGCTGCTCGATGCTGCTCTCCCCGCACACCGGTTTCGGGTTCACCGCGCTCGCGGTCGGCACCCCGTGGCTCGTGCTCGCCGGGAACCACTGGCCGGAGTACTACTTCAATCCCGGCGTCCCGTTCTATTCGGTGCTGCCCGATATTCAGCGGTTTCCTTGCTACCGGCCCATTCTCGGCGACGGTTCGCTCGACGACCCGGAACCGGTCGATGACCAGGGTCCGCGGTCACCGAGCATGTGCGCGGACCGGATCGAGGGCGACCTCGAGGAACTGCTCGATGCGGCCGGTCTGCTGCTCGCCGGGGAGCTCGACTTCGAGGCGGCGATGACCGGTCATTTCCGGCGGCTCTCCGCGCTCTACGAAGGCCGTCACGAGCGGATGTACTCCGTGGACGGCATCCACCTGAACTACTTGCCCGGCTGAGCCGGCGCCGTTTCCCGCAGCGCCGTGGTGAGCACTCCGGTGGTGAGCTCGACCTGCCAGGGACGGGCCCCGCCCGCGCGCAGCGCCTCGGCGACGGTTTCCGGTTCCACGGGCTCGGGCGGCTGCCAGGACAGCCTGCGCACCAGATCGGGGAGCAGCAGATTCTCCACCGGGAGGGTATGGCGTTCGGCGATCGAGTTCAGCGCCTCGCGCGCCGCGCTGAGCCGAGCCGCCGCGTCCGGATCGCGTTCCGCCCAGCGGTTGGTCGGCGGCGGGCCCTCGTGCTGCTGGGAGGAGTTCGGCAGCGAGGTGCCGTCGAGTTCCCTTGCCCGCTGCAGCGCCCCGCTCCACAGGTTCGCGTTGCGCCGCTGTGCCCGGCCGCGGAACACCGGGAGCTTGATCAGTTCGCTCGCATCCCGGGGATCGTCGGTCGCGGCCTGCACGATGGCCGAATCGGGCAGCACGCGGCCCGGCGCGATATCGCGCCGGGCCGCGAGCTGTTCGCGGGCGAGCCAGAGCTCGCGGACCGCGGCGAGTTTGCGCGGCGAACGGACCCGGTGGATACCGGAGGTCCGCCGCCACGGTTCGTGGCGCTGGGGGCGTGGTGGCGCCGTGCGAACCGCGTCGAACTCCTGGAGTGCCCACTCCAGTTTGCCCGCCGCGCGCAGCTGCTCCTCGAGTCGATCGCGCAGTTCGATGAGCAGTTCCACGTCGAGTGCCGCATAGACCAGCCAGTCCTTCGGCAGCGGTCGTCGTGACCAGTCCGCCGCCGAATGGCCCTTCTCCAGCTCGTAGCCGAGCAGGATGCGGACCATTGTGCCGAGGGCGACCCGTTCGTAGCCGGCCAACCGTGCGGCCAGTTCCGTGTCGAACAACCGGGCAGGCCGCATCCCGAGCTCGTCGAGGCACGGCAGGTCCTGGGATGCCGCGTGCAGCACCCATTCCGGACCGTCCAGTGCCTCGACGAGACCGTCGAGCTCACCGTCGAGTGCGACCGGATCGATGAGCAGGGTCGGTGTGCCCGTCCTGCGCAGCTGGATCAGGTACGCACGCTGTGAGTACCGGTACCCGGACGCCCGTTCGGTGTCCACGGCGATCGGACCCTCGCCCGCCTCCAGAGTGCGTACTCCGTCGGCGAGTGCGTCCGGATCGGCGATCACCTCGGGAACGCCGTGTTCCGGTTCAGTGAGCGGGGTCGCCGCCTGCTGGTCGTGTTCTTCGGAAACTGCTCCCACGGTGTGCGACATTACGTCGCCGGGGCCGAGTGATGTGCTCGGACGCTCATTTCCCGGCGATACCCCCCATATTGGGGAATCGCCGAGCGTCCTTACCTGATCACTCCGGCCCGCATGGCGAGCGCGACCATCTGCGCCCGGTCCCCGGTGCCGAGTTTCCTGCCGACCCGGGACAGATGCGACTTGACGGTGAGCGAGGAAAGGCTCAGCGTCTCACCGATCTCTTTGTTCGACTGGCCGTCCGCGACGAGCTGGAGCACCTCCACCTCCCGGGTGGAGAGCTCCCGGGTCGAGTGGTCCGCGCCAGCCACCCGAGACCCCGTGGCCAGCAGCGGAGCCACGGATGGATCCGCGTAGACCCCGCCGTCCAGCACCCGCCGCACCCCGTCCACGACGACGACCGCGGACGCCGACTTGAGCAGGTATGCCTGCGCTCCGGCCTGGAAGGCCGAGCGGACGGCGTAGGGATCGTCCGAGGAGGCCAGCACCACGATCCGCGGCCACGCCTGCGTACGCAGTTCGGTGACCAGTTCGATCCCGCTGCCGTCCGGCAGCCCGAGATCGAGGATCGCGAGGTCACACGGCCCGGTGGCCACGGCTCTCGCTCTTGCCTCGGCGACCGTGGCCGCCTCGTGCACCTCGCCGGCGCCCATAGTGGCGAGTCGTGCCGCGATGGCTTCCCGCAGCAGCGGGTGGTCATCGACAACGAGCACCGAGAATTGCTCTTCCCGCGGGTGCGGGACCAAATTGCTTGCCGACAATGTGTTGCCGGCCGTCGTCGTGTTTCGGACGGCGTCGGGTAATCCGACGGCAGCCACGTCATACCTCCCTGGAGTCGGTCGTGCCCCCGACCGCACCGGGTCTTTCGGCCAACCAGCCGCGCCACTGATCGACCGAAAGTGGTGCCGATAGCGGAGAAGAGTAGCCCCCCAAGCGGCCTAATGACATGCGCCCGGGCCAATCTGTACGAAATAGTTTGAGTGAAGATGCCGGTAGATTCACACATTTGAGCGACAAATGTGTTTACCTGTAACGCGAGGAGCTTGGCTGACGACATGCCTCAATCAGCGATCGACAATTCGGTTCACACGGGGGAGAGCGGCACCGGAAGTGAGGTGCTTCGCGTCACACCCTTGGTAGACGGGCACAACGATCTGCCGTGGGCGCTGCGCGAGATGTTCGGCCCGGACGCGGTCACCCGGCTCGGCGAGCTCGACCTGGACACCGATCTGCGGCAGGCCCACCCCGAACTGCACACCGACCTGGTGCGGGCGGCCGAGGGCGGGCTCGGTGCCCAGTTCTGGTCGGTGTACGTGCCCTGTTCCTACACCGGCTCCAGCGCGGTGACCGCGGTGCTCCAGCAGATCGAGCTGGCGCACGCGATGGTCCGCCGCTATCCGGAGCGGCTCGGCCTGGCGACCACCGCCGCCGAGGCGCGCGAGGTCTTCGCCTCCGGCAGGCTCGCCTCGCTGCTCGGCGCCGAGGGCGGGCACTGCATCGACGACTCGCTGGCCGTGCTGCGCGCGCTCTACCGGCTCGGTGTGCGGTACATGACACTGACCCACAACGAGAACACCGGCTGGGCCGATTCGGCCACCGACGAGCCCGCGCACGGCGGGCTCACCGAGTTCGGCCGCCGGGTGGTCGCGGAGATGAACGCGCTCGGCATGCTCGTGGACCTCTCGCACGTCGCCGAGTCGACGATGCGGGACGCGCTCGAGGTGAGCTCGGCCCCGGTGATCTTCAGCCACTCCTGTGCCAAGGCGGTGACCAACTCCCCGCGCAACGTCCCGGACGACGTGCTCGGCACCATGGCCGGGAACGGCGGGGTGTGCATGGTCAGCTTCGTGCCCGGGTTCGTCTCGAAGGAGATCGCCGCCTGGGACGAGCAGGTGCGCGCGGCGATGGACGCGGCCGGTGACCGCTACGTCGACCTCGGACGGCGCGGTGCCTTCATCGAGACCTGGGACGGCCCGCCGCGGCCCCAGGCCACGCTGGAGGACGTGCTCGAACACCTCGACCACGTGCGGGAGGTGGCCGGGATCGAGCACATCGGCCTCGGCGGGGACTACGACGGGGTCGCGGCCCAGCCGCGCGGGCTCGAGGACGTCACCGGTTACCGGCTGCTGTTCGACACCCTCGCCGATCGCGGCTGGTCGCGCACCGACCTCGGCAAACTGGCCGGGGAGAACGCGCTGCGGGTGCTGGCCGAGGCCGAATCCGCGGCGAGCCACTGATGGCCGGGGGCGCGCGCTGGATCCTCGACCCGGCCACCCGTGGACCGGTGCCCGAACCCGATTTTTTGCTCGCCTACGGGCCGGGACCGGAGCGAGTGGCCGAGGTACGCCTTCCCGAGGGGACCGGGCCGGCTCCGCTCGTTCTGGTGCTGCACGGCGGGTATTGGCGGGCCAAGCACGACCGCGGCTACCTGGGGCCGCTGTGCGCCGAACTGACCGCCCGCGGGTACCTCACCGCGAACGTGGAGTACCACCGCAGCGGTCAGCCCGATGGTGGCTGGCCGGGGACCGCCGAGGACGTGCGCGCGGCCGTGCACGTCCTTCCCGCACTGATCGAGGAGGCGGCGCCGGGGCGGACCGGGGCCGGGACGGTGCTGCTCGGGCATTCCGCGGGCGGGCACCTCGCGCTGCTCGCGGCGCACGAGGGGATCACCGGGATCCTCGCCCTGGCCGCGGTCAGCGATCTCGCCGAGACCGCGCGGCAGCGCCTGGACGAGGGCGCGGCACAGGAGTTCATGGGCGGCGAACCCGCGCAGCTGCCCGAGGCGTACGCGGCGGCCGACCCACTGCGTCAGGGGCCGCCGGGGGCCCGCACCGTGCTGGTGCACGGCGACGCCGACGACCGGGTACCGCACGCGTTCAGCGCGCGTTATGCCGAGCGGTTCGGCGTACACCTGCGCACCGTGCCCGGGGCGGACCACTTCGACCTCGTCGCACCCGGCTCGCCCGGGTTCGCCGCGGTGGTCGAAGCACTGGCGGAGGTAACGGGCTGAGCGAGGTTCAGCGGCTGCCGTCGCGCTGGGAAAGCATCGAGATCCCGACCGGCGGCAGCCCCACCGCGCTCGCCAGCAGGCCGCAGAACGCCTCGGTGTGCGCGGCCAGATCGGTGCCGAGCGGGGTCCAGGAGGCTCGCACCTCGAGATCGCAGGCGTGCTCCGGGCCCGCGATGTCACCGAACCGCGCCGAGGTGGTCTGGGTGACGGTTCCGCCGAGTGCGGCGAACGAGGCCCCGTACTGTTCGAGGCCCTCGGTGAGCCAGGACCAGCCGACCTCGGGCAGCAGCGGGTCGGCGGCGAGCTCGCTGTCCACGTCCGCGCGCAGGAAACCGACCAGTCGCAGCACCCCGTCCCAGGACTCCTGCCCGTCCGGATCGTGCAGCAGGATCAGCCGCGCGGTCGCCGCGTCCTCCTCGTCCTCGCCCGGTCCGTCGATCTCGCAGCCGATGCCGAAAGCGTAGGGCGCGAGCCGCTGCGGTGCCTTGATCCGCTTGAGGCTGATCTCGGTGCGCGGCTTGTAGGACACCAGCGAGCGGACCGCCTCGCGGAACATCGGCGGCCCCTGCAGTCCTGTGCGATCCGAACCCCCGGCCGGCGCGGTGAGCGCCTCGCCGTTGCCGGTCTCGGTACCAGTGGTAATCGGAGTCACGTCCGGCACTGTAAGCCCGAGCACCGACTCTTACCGGCAAGGCGCGCCGATCGGCGGTGGTGGGAGGATGAGCCCACCGAGACCGAGATTGGGGACGCTGTGCCGAACAACCGCCGTGACCTGGCCGAAGCTCCGTTCCTGCGCGCGGCGCGCGGTGAACGCCCGGAACGGACACCGGTGTGGTTCATGCGCCAGGCAGGGCGGTCCCTCCCCGAATACCACGAGGTGCGCGCCGGCGCCCCGATGCTGCGGTCCTGCCTGACCCCGGATGTGGCGCGCGAGATCACCATGCAACCGGTGCGCAGGCACGGGGTGGACGCGGCGGTGCTGTACTCGGACATCATGGTCCCGCTGTACGCGGCTGGGATCGAGCTGGAGATCACGCCCGGGGTGGGCCCGGTGATCGCCGAACCGGTGCGCACTCGCGCGGACGTGGAGCGGCTGCCCGAGCTCGATCCCGCTGCGCTGGCCCCGATCACCGAGGCGGTGCGGCTGCTGACCGCCGAACTGGGCGAGGTGCCGCTGATCGGTTTCGCCGGTGCCCCGTTCACGCTGGCCTCCTACCTGGTCGAGGGCGCGCCGAGCAAGACGTACGAGCGCACCAAGGCGATGATGCTCGGCGACCCGGAGACCTGGAATCTGCTGGCGGCCAAGCTGGCCCGCATGACGAGTACCTTCCTGCGCGTGCAGGCCGAGGCGGGGGTGGACGCGGTCCAGGTGTTCGACTCCTGGGCGGGTGCCCTCTCCGAGCGGGAGTATCGCGAATCCGTGCTCCCGCACACCCGTGCGGTGTTCGACAGCATCGGCGAATTCGGGGTGCCGCGCATTCACTTCGGCGTGGGTACCGGGGAGCTGCTGCCCGCGATGGCCGAGGCCGGGGTGGACGTGGTCGGGGTCGACTGGCGGATTCCGCTGGACGAGGCGGCGGCCCGGTTGCGTGCCGCGGGGATCGAGAACCCGGTCGTGCAGGGCAACCTGGACCCGACGGTGCTGTTCGCCGGGGAACGGGTCGTGGAGCGGGAGACCGCACGGGTGCTCGCCGAGGGCAAGGCGGCCGCGGGGCACATCTTCAACCTGGGCCACGGGGTGCTGCCCAACACGGATCCGGCGGAACTGACCAAGCTCGTGGACCTGGTGCACCGCTCGTGAAGTTCGCGGTCGTCGGCGCGGGGATCGCCGGACTGGTCGCGGCGCACCGGCTGCGCGCGGCGGGTGCCTCGGTGACCGTGTACGAGTCGAGCGAGCGGATCGGCGGCAAGCTGTGCACGGCCGCGCTCGAGGCTGTAACACTGGGAAGCTCAACGCTGGGCGATTCGACGCTCGACCTCGGCGCCGAGTCTTTTCTCGCTCGCCGCCCCGAAGCGGTCCGGCTCGCCGGGGAACTCGGCCTCGAGGTGGTGCATCCGGGCCCGGCGCGCGCGGTGATCCGGGCGGGCGGGGTGGCGCATCCGATCCCGGCGGGCACCGTGATGGGGGTACCGGCCAGCAGGGAAGCGGTGCGCGGGATCGCCGAGCTCACCGAGGAACCGGCCGAACCGGCCGCGGTCGGCCCGCAGACCACGGTCGGCGGGCTGCTGCGCGCACGGCTGGGGGACCAGGTCGTGGACCGGCTGGTGGATCCGCTGCTGGCCGGGGTGTACGCGGGACGGGCGGACGCGCTGGGGCTGCGCGCCACCATGCCCGGACTCGCGGATGCGATCGAGCGGCACGGCTCGGTGCTGGCCGCCGCGGCCACGTTGCTCCCAGCGAACCCGTCCTCGGCCCCGGTGTTCGGCGCGGTGCGCGGCGGCTACCGGGCGCTGGCCGAGGCGCTGGACCGGGATGTGCACACCGGGGCGACCGTGCATGCCTTGTCCCGCAACAGAAGTGGTTGGCAGCTCGGGATCGGCGGGCGTGGCTCGGCCGAGTACGCCGAGGCGGACGGGGTGGTGCTCGCGGTGCCCGCGCCGGCGGCGGCGAAACTGCTCGCCGAGGCCGCTCCGGAAGCGGCACGCGGCTACGCCGGGATCGAGCTCGCCTCCATGGCCGTGCTGGGTTTCGCCTATCCGGAGACGGTGACGCTGCCCGAACGGTCCGGGATCCTGCTCGCCTCCGGTGAACGGCGCGCCGACGGGGCCCCGTTCACCGCCAAGGCCTTCACCTTCTCCTCGCGCAAATGGCCGCACCTGCCGCCCGGTCTGCTGCGTGCCTCGGTCGGCCGGTTCGGCGAGGAGGAGATCCTGCGCGGCACCGACGGCACACTGATCGAGGCGGTGCGCACCGATCTCGCGGAGCTGACCGGGATCACCGCGGAGCCCACCGCGGTGCGGGTGCAGCGCTGGGGCGGGGGACTGCCGCAGTACGGGCCCGGCCACCTGGAGCGCGTGGCACGTATCGAGGCCGCGGTGACCGCGGTGCCCGGGCTCGCGGTGGCCGGGGCCACCTTGCATGGGGTGGGCGTACCTGCGTGCATCGCCACAGCCGATGCGGCTGCGCAGCGCCTGCTCGCGGTGGGATGATCGAGCCATGGCGAGGCTGAACTACGAAGAGCTCAACGACATGACCCGGTACAGCATGCACTCGGTGTTCCGGGTCGACGGCACCCTTCCCGCCGAACGGGGACCCGCGGGCGAGGAGGTGGCGCAGTACCTGGAATCCCTCGAGCAGAAGGGCGTCGTGGTACGCGGCACCTACGATGTCTCCGGGCTGCGCGCGGACGCGGACTTCATGGTGTGGTGGCACGCCGAGCGCATCGAGGACCTGCAGGCGGCGTACGCCGGACTGCGCCGCACCGCGCTCGGCAGGGCGAGCACCCCGGTGTGGAGCCAGACCTCGCTGCACCGGCCGGCCGAGTTCAACAAGAGCCACCTTCCCGCGTTCGTCATGGGGGAGGAGCCGCGCAAGTTCGTGTGCGTCTACCCGTTCGTGCGCTCCTACGACTGGTACCTGCTTCCCGATGAGGAGCGGCGCAAGATCCTCGCCGAGCACGGCATGAAGGCGCGCGAGTACCCGGATGTGCGGGCCAACACGGTGCCCGCCTTCGGTCTCGGCGACTACGAGTGGATCCTCGCCTTCGAGGCGGACGAACTGCACCGGATCGTCGAGCTGATGTGGCTCATGCGCTATACCGAGGCGCGCAGGCACGTGCGCGAGGAAACCCCGTTCTACACCGGCACCCGGACCCCGATCGCCGAGATCGTCGCGAATCTGCCGTGACCCCCGAGGAGCTCGCCGGGTCGGTGACCGGTGAGCCATCGCCGCCGGTCACCGTGCACGGCGCCGAACCCGCGCTCGCCGGGCCGTTCCTGGTCGGCACCGCGGCCGCGGCCTGTGTCGGCGCCACCACCGCTGCCCTGGCGGGCTATCACGCGGAACGGGGCGGGGAACCGGGCGCGGTCTCCGTGGACCTCGCGCACGCCGCGGAGTCCTTCCGCAGCGAACGCCATCTGCGGATCCTGGGCGCCGAGCCGGAACCGCTGTGGAGCGGGGTCTCCGGGCTCTACCGGTGCGCGGACGGCTGGGTGCGGGTGCACGGCAACTACCCGCACCATTCGGTGGCGGCGCTGCGCGCGCTCGGTGCCGGGGACGCCGAACGGATGACCGCGGTGATCGCCGGGATGCCCGCGGTGGCCGTGGAAGAGGCGGTGCTCGCCGAGGGCGGCGCGGCCGCGGCGCTGCGCTCCCGCGCGGACTGGCTGGCCCACGAACAGGGCAGGGCATTGGCCGGGGAACCGCTCGTCGGATTCGACCGTCTCGGACCCGCGCCCGCCCGTAGCGAACCCGCCGGAGCGCGCCCGCTTTCCGGGATCCGGGTACTCGATCTGACCCACGTGATCGCGGGACCCGTGTGCGGCCGGGTGCTCGCCGCACACGGGGCCGAGGTGCTGCGCATCGATGCCGAGCACCTGCCCGCGGTGCACACGCTGGTGGTGGACACCGGATTCGGCAAACGCAGCGCGAATCTGGATCTGCGCACCGATCCGGGCCGGGCGCGGCTGCGTGAGCTGGTGGCCGATGCCGATGTGCTCGTGCAGTCCTACCGGCCGGGATCCCTTGCCGCGAAAGGGTTTGGCGCGCGTGAACTGGCGGAACTGCGGCCGGGCCTTGTCACCGTGGAACTCGATGCGTACGGCTGGCGCGGGCCCTGGGCGCGGCGGCGCGGATTCGACAGCCTCGTGCAGCTGGCCTCCGGGATCGCGCACGAGGGCGCGGTCGCCGCGGGGGAGGACAAGCCACGCCCGCTTCCCGCACAGGCACTCGATCACGCCACCGGCTGGCTGGCCGCCCTCGGTGCGGTCACCGCGCTGCGCAGGCGCGCCCGCGGCGGGGGAACCTGGCGGGTGCGGCTGTCCCTGGCGCGCACCGGACAGTGGCTGGATGGCTTGGGGCGCAAGGAAACCGAAGCCGGTGACGCGGAGATCGCGCGCTATCTGACCGAGACCGATTCGCCGTTCGGCAGGCTGGCGCATCTCCGGATTCCCGGTGTCCTTTCCGGATGCCCGCCGTACTGGGCGCACGGTCCGCGGCCACGCGGGGCCGATCCCGCCGAGTGGAGCTGAGTCCGGACGAGAGTTTCCGGGTAATCGTTCTCTGGGGCCGCCGGCGTCGTACCCCCAGCGACGACGCCGACGGCCCTGTTACCGCTGTCCGCGGATTAGCACCGCCGTCCCGGCACAGTCATTCATAGTCGTGAAAACCACGCGGCGTGACAAGACCGTTTCACCTAGATTTAAGGTTCGCTAGCCACGAAGTGGGGGGTTGCGTGCACAGCTGCTACGAATCGCTACCGTCAGTAGGCGAAAGTCGTAGCGCGATGGAGTTGATGCAATACCGTTGGTCAGTGGGGGTCTGGTAACCCTCGCCCTCGAAGACATGACCGAGATGGCTGTGGCAAGCGGCGCACAGCACTTCGACGCGTCGCATCCCGAGCGAATTGTCCTCGCGCAGCAGCACCGCCTCGCTCGCCGCGGGGTCGTAGAAGGACGGCCAGCCGCAGTGCGAATGGAATTTCGTGGTGCTGCGGAACAGTTCCGCACCGCAGGCGCGGCATTCGTAGACGCCCTCGGTCTCGGTGTCGGTGTACTCGCCGGTATAGGGGCGTTCGGTGGCCGCCTCACGCAGCACGGCGTACTCGGCGGGGCTGAGCTCGCTGCGCCATTCCTGTTCGGTCCTGACGACTCGCGGACCGGGCTCGGCTTCTTGTCGCATAGCGCCAACGGTACGCGCGAGCCGGTCAGCCGAACACGGCGAGCATCTCCGCGATCGCGCGTAGCACGGTGAAAACCACGCCGAACAGGATCAGCCCGACCAGCAGTACCGCGGTCATCCGGCGATGCCCGGTCGCCCGGTTGGCGGAGTCGGCGAACCGCGCGACCCCACCCAGCTGCCCCTCCACGGTGTAGGTCGGCCGCGCCTCGCGCATCCGGTGCAGGTGCTCGGCGAACGCCACCGCTTCGGGGTCCTCCGGGTCGAGGCCGAGCAGCTCGTCGTCGAAGAGCTCGCGCGGTCCCTGCGGCATGGGACCTACGGTAAGCCGGTCAGGAGTGCTTGACCAGTCCCCGGTCGATGACCACGTCCCCGTCCTCGTTCACCGTCCGGAAAGCGGTGCCGTCCCCGGTCGACCAGGTGTGCACCGTCAGATCCTGGCCGGGGAACACGGGTTTGGTGAACCGGCCCTCGATGTGCCGCAGTCGGCTCGCGTCGCCCCCGCACACCTCGCCGACCAACAGGCGGGTGGTGATCCCGTAGGTGGCCAGCCCGTGCAGGATCGGCCGGTCGAATCCCGCCGCCTTGGCGAAGGTGGGATCGGAGTGCAGCGGGTTGCGGTCCCCGGTGAGCCGGTAGATCAGCGCCTGGTTCACCGCGGTCCGGAAGGAGACCTCGGCATCGGGTGCGCGCTCGGGAACGGGGGAGTCCGGGTTGGCGCCCCGGTCACCGCCCCAGCCGCCCTCGCCCCGGATGAACACGCTGGTGCGCGTGGTGAACAGGTCACTGCCCTGTTCGTCGCTCGCGGTGAACGAGGTCTCCAGCAGCGCGCCCTTGGTCTTGTCGTAGAGCCCGGTCACCTCGGAACGCAGGCTGATCTTCCCCTCGGCGGGCAGCGGCCGGTGCAGGGTGAGCGCCTGTTCGGCGTGCAGCAACTTGGTGAGGTCCACACCCTCCAGCGCGGTGTTCCGCGGGCCGTCGAACTGGGCGAGCACAATGGCCAGCGAAGGGATCGCCTGTTGGGTGATCTCGGCGCTGTTCTCCGTGGTGAACGGCAGCTCGCGGAGCGGATCGTCCTGCCCCGCGCCGACCGCGACCGCGTAGAGCAGGCTGTCGGTGCTGCTCCAGGTTCGGTCCCACGGGCCGGTGACGGTACCGACGACATCGTGGCGCAACGCCATTGTTTTCGCTCCTTCGCTCGTTCCCGGAAAACCGAACATCGTTAGGTTTACTGTACCCTCGTCGGTCAAGAGCCCATCGGCAGGAGGGAGCGAGTGTGCCGCGACCGTCCACGCCGCTGCTGTCCGGGTCGGTGATCAAGGCGAAGGCACTCGAGATCCTGGACAGCGAAGGACTCGACGGGCTGACCATGCGGCGGATCGCCACCGCGCTCGGCGTGCGGGCCGCCTCGCTGTACGGGCATGTGGCCACCAAGGACGAGCTGCTCGACTCGCTGGTCGACGACCTCGCCGCGCAGGTGGACATCGCCGATGCCCTGCAGCAGCGGGACTGGGTCGGCGGACTGCGCGCCTGGGCGCGCTCGTACCGGGCACTGCTGGCCGAACACCCCAATCTGGTCCCGTTCCTCGCGCGTGGGCCGCGCAACCGGCCCGCCTCACTGCGCCAGGCCGACGCGATCCACGGTGCCCTGCTCGCCGCGGGCTGGCCACCCCGCTACGCCACGATGGTGGGCGCCTCGGTGAGCTACCTGGTGATCGGCGCGGCGATGACCCAGTACTCGGGCGGGTTCTCCGAGGGGTTCTCCGATGACGTGCGGGCCTACCTCGACCGGTACCCGAACCTCTACGACGCGCACCGCCTGCACGCGTACGCCGCCGAGATCGACGGTGAGTCGTTCGAAGTGGCACTCGAAGCGTCCCTGGACGGATTCCGTGCGCTGTTCGAACGGTTGAAATCCGGCTGAGCACCAGAGTTCCCGGGCGCGGTGCTCACTTCGCGCGCAGCGTGCCGACCGCCGCGCTGGCGGCCTGTTTCGCGCGCTGGCACAGGAAATCCTCGCCCCTGGCTTCCTCGGCGGCGTCCTCGCGGTAGAGCACGTCGAGCGCCTGGCCGCTGCGCACGCCGACGGTGACCGTGCAGAAATCCGATCCGGGCGGGGCATCGGCTGGCCGGTTCTGGAAGGCGGGCAGACCCGCGACGGTGGTCTTGTGTACCGAGCCCGCGACCTTGCCGGGGCCGAAGAACTCGAGTCCCTTGCTGCTCACCGTGGTCAGCAGCAGGCCGAGGTGGCTCTGTTCGCTGGTGTAACCGCACATGGGGGCGTTGTCGAGCACCTCGTTGCGCGCCGGGCTGCCCGTGGCGGGCATCCCGAGCGTGCTCGCCCTGGCCGCGCTGAGCAGCCTGCACGGATCGGTGCCCGCGAGGTCGATCCCGTTGCCGGCCTTGGACTGCGGTGCGGAACTGGGCGCGCTGGACGGGGCCGGGCTGCTCGACGCCGGGGACTGCTCGGCGGGCGTGGAGTGCGGGGTTCCCGAGCAGGCCGTCGCGAGGACGGCGGCGCAGGCGAGGACGCAGGCGGACAGGGTTCGGCTGTGCACGGGCCAAGGCTAGCCGGGCGATGGGACACGGACCGGAATCCGCGCACCGGGCGTGTCCGGCGTGTTCTCATGCCGGACAGGCGGTACTCGAACTGGGCAGCGTCGCGTGCACCAGATAGCTGCTCGCCTTCTCGGTCGCGCACTGGGAATTCCCCAGCGCGCCGTGGCCCGCCCCCTGCCAGCCGACCCGCACGACGGCGGGAATCTGCTGGGCGACCCGCTGGGTTCCCTCCTGCGGAGTGACCGGATCGTGCGCGGTGGACAGCATCAGGCTCGGCGGGAGCTTGTCGCTGGGTTTCCCGACCGCCTTGGACGAGGGCGGCCAAGGCAGGCACAGCAGCAGCCGCTGCCCGAAGGCCGCGCCGAACAGCGGATCCTTGGCGCGCCACTCCTTCACCGAGGCGCCGACCTGTTGCGGTGGCAACCGGGCCTCGTCGTCGTTGCAGCCGGTCACCATACGGGCGTCCAGCCGCGATCCGGTGTCCTCGTTGCCCTGCAGCAGTGGGCGCAGGAAGGCGGCGAGGCCGTCTCCGTTCCCGCCGCGGGCGCCCGCGATGGCCTTGGCGAGCTCGGGCCAGCGCTGCTTGTCGGCGAGCCCGGTCAGCACCGCGTTCACCGCCATCCCCGGCCCTATGCGGATACCCGCGCTGTTGAGCGGTTTCTCGCGCAGCGAGCCGAGCAAGGCGGTCAGCGCGGCCCGCGGATCCGCCCCGAGGGGGCAGCCGTCCTCGCGGCAGGAGTCGGCGAAGGCGTCGAAGGTCTGCTCGGCGGTGTCCGCCCTGGTGCGGTACCGGTCCTGGATCTCGGCATTGGGATCGGGGAACCCGTCGAACACCATGCGGCCCGCGTGCCCGGGATAGCGCGTGGCGTACTGGGCGAGCAGCCGCGCGCCCTCGCCGCGCCCGATGCCGTTCAGATGCCCGACCCCGAGCTTGTCCCGGAGCATCTCGATATCGCGCACCGTGTTGTAGGTGTCGAAGCTCTGCAGCGTGTTCTCCATGTCGACCTGGCACTGCTGCACGGCATCGCGTTCGGCGGTGATCAGATCGTCCAGCTTGTCCGCGGCCGGGTCGTAGCCCAGGATCGCGGCCCGGTCCTGCTGCGGGATGCAGCCGAGCCCGTCCGAGTCGCCGGTGCCGCGCCGGTCCATCCCGATCAGGGTGAACGTGCGCAGCATCTCTGGGGGAAGGCTCGCGGCGAGCTTCGCGGCATACACCGTGCCCGGTTCCCCGTCCACATCGTCGAGCACGAGCAGCGGGACCGCGCCGGTGCCCGCCTTGAGCAGGCTGATCTTGGCGTTCATCATGCTCGGCACGGTGTCCTCGCCGAGCCGGGGCGCGATCGTCGAGCACTGGGCGTTGCCGAGCGGGGCGTTGGACTCGGCAAGATTCCGGCGCACATCGGCGGAGCAGGGCTGCCAGGCGAGCTGGTCCTGCTTGCTGCGGTCCAGTGGGGGGACGGGGCGCTTGGCCGGGTCATCGGAACCGGTCGGTGCCGGAGCGGGGCCAGGGGCACCGATGATCGCGGGGCGTGCCGAGGGGCCCGCCGTGCATCCGGCGAGCACCGCCGCGACGAGCACGATCGCGGCGCAGACGGACGCGTACCGCACGGTTGGGTCCCTCCCACAGAAATGTCATTGATCCACCGTCAGCTTGACATGTACACAGTGAGACGCTGGTGAGTGGGCGGTGGAAGGAGAAACGCGAGTGGTCACGGTTACCTCCTCGGAACGGGCACAGCGGTTCTGGTCGTTCGCCGGGGAGATCCGCGAATCGGCCGGGACGGCATGGGGCCGGGTTCCACCACCGGCGATGATCCTGGTCGGGATCGTCTCGGTGCAGTTCGGGGCGAGCGTGGCCAAGCAGCTGTTCGCGGTGACCGGACCGATCGGCGCGGTGGCCCTGCGGATCGTGTTCTCGGCAGGCATCATGCTCGCGGTGCTGCGGCCCTCGCTGCGGGTCGGCAGGCAGGCCTGGCCGGCGATCATCTGCTACGGGGTCGTCCTCGCCGGCATGAACATGTTGCTCTACCAGGCCATTTCCCGGATCCCGCTCGGGGTCGCGGTGACCATCGAATTCCTCGGCCCGCTGACGATCGCGCTGATCGGGGCGCGCAGGCTGGTGCACGCCGGGTGGGCGCTGCTCGCCGCGCTCGGGGTGTTCCTGCTCGCCGAGGGCGGGCGGATCGACTGGCTCGGCGTGGTGTTCGCGCTCGGTGCCGGTGTCTGCTGGGGCGGCTACATCCTCGCGGGCAGCGCGCTCGGCAAGCGCACCAGCGGGCACGACGGGCTGGCGCTGGCGATGGCGGTCTCCGCGGTGATGGCGCTCCCGGTCGGCATCGTGCAGGGCGGATCCGGAATATTCTCCTGGACCGCGCTGCTCGCCGGGCTCGGTGTGGCCCTGCTGTCCTCGGTACTGCCCTACACGCTCGAACTCGAGGCACTGCGCCGGATCCCACCGCGCGTGTTCGGCGTGCTGATGAGCCTCGAACCGGCGGTGGCCGCGCTCGCCGGGCTGATCGTGCTCGGTGAACAGCTCGGCTGGCGGCAGTGGATCGCCGTGTGCTGCGTGGTGGTCGCCTCGATCGGGTCCACCCGAAGTCGCTAGCTACCGGGGTTGCGCCAGACCCGCTCGTAGTCCTCGTCCTCATCGGTGTGCTCGGCCTTGTACCGGGCTTTGCGCATCGTGGTGCCGTAACCCGGCGGGTGCCCGTTCTTGGCGAGCCGATGGTCCACGCTCTCCACCGAGTAGGCGAGCACGAACCGGAACCCCACGAGCAGGGCGAGGAGGATGGAACCGAAGGCGAGCAGCAGCGGCCCGCCGAGTACCACGGCGAAGAACACGAACAGCACGGCTAGCACCGGCAGCATCTGCACGAAACCGCGCAGGAACACCCGCAGCAGCCAGGTCCGGCAGGTGCCGTCGTGCAGTACCCAATCCCGGTACCGGACGGGCAGTCGACCGGTGAACTGGTAGGACAACCAGAGCAGGGGATTGGGGCGGCGCACGGGATCCAGAATAACCTGAGGGCGCATCCGACAGCTCCGTGTCCTGCTGCGCTGCGACGTCGGCCTGCGCTGCGACGTCGGCGAAGTGCCTTCGCAGGCCAGCGCGGCGCTGGTAGAGCCTCCGGTGCCGACGGGCACGGCACGCATTGTCGTCAAACACCGCAGAACACCGCTGCGGCTCATTGGTCCGCTCGCGACGGACGAGAGCCATCAGACGCGCTCCGAGTCCGAGTACCGTCAGTGAGCGTGATGCTTGACACCCTGAGTGGGGCTGCCTTAGCGTTGCAGAAATCGATTACCCGAAGTGTCGGGGAGCTCATGGGGAACGAGACGGACGGCGGCGTCCCACTTGTCGCGATGGCCGGGATCAGCAAATCCTACGGTGGGGCGCAGGCCTGCGTGGAGGTCGACTTCGCCATCCGTGCGGGCCAGGTGCACGCGCTGCTCGGGGAGAACGGGGCAGGGAAGTCCACGCTGATGAAGGTGCTCTCCGGAGACATCACCGACTACACCGGGACGATCCACATCGGCGGTGAGCCGCGCCGATTCGCCCGCCCGGCGGACGCGCAGCACGCCGGTATCGCGATGATCCACCAGGAGCTCGACCTCGTCCCCGCGCTCTCGGTCGCGGAGAACGTGTACCTCGGCCGCGAACCGCGGACCCGGCTGGGCACCGCGGACTTCGGCGCCATGGTGGACGGCACCGCGGCGCTGCTGGAGCGCACCGGGATCCCGATCGATCCGCGCCGCGCGGTGGAACAGCTGCGCACCGGGGAACAGCAGCTGGTGATCATCGCGAAGGCGCTTGCCCTCGACGCCCGGGTGCTGATCATGGACGAACCTACCTCTGCGCTGTCCTCGCACGAGGTCGAGCAGCTGTTCGGGGTGGTGTCCGAGCTGCGGGCGGCGGGTGTGGGCATCGTCTACATCTCGCACCGGATGGACGAGATCGGCCGGATCGCCGATGTGGCCACGGTGCTGCGCAACGGTTCGGTGGTCAAGGAGTTCGATGTCGGCTCCATGACCTCGGAACAGGCCTCGGAAGCCATGGTCGGGCGCAAGGTCGAGGCGCTGTTCACCCACGAATCCGTGGCGCGCGAAGCGGAGCTGCTCGAGGTCGGCGAGCTCCGGCTGTCCCGCAAACGCCCGGTTCCGGGACGCCGCGATCCGCGCGGGATCAGCCTCCGGGTGCATGCGGGAGAGATCGTCGGGCTCGCCGGGCTGCTCGGCGCGGGGCGTACGGAGCTGCTGCAGACGCTGTACGGAGTGGGTGCCAAGGGGCGGCTGCACGGGCGGATCTTGTTGAACGGCAAGGAGTACCGCCCCTCCGGGGTGCGCAACGCCATGGCGAGCGGGATCGCCTACGTGCCCGAGGACCGCCGGATCGAAGGGCTCAGCCTGGACCATTCGGTGACCGCGAACAGTGTGCTCTCCACGCTGTCCACGATCGCCTGGAACGGATTCCTGCGTGGCGGAAGCGAACGGGACGCCGCGGCCCGGATGGTCGAGCGGCTCGGGGTGAAGACGGCCTCGGTGCGCACCGCGGTCGGGGCACTGTCCGGGGGTAATCAGCAGAAGGTCGTGCTCGGGCGGAATCTGGTGACCGAGCCGAAACTGCTGCTGCTCGACGAGCCGACCAGGGGCGTGGACATCGGGGCGAAGGCCGAGATCTACACCCTGCTCACCGAGGCGGCGAAGCAGGGGCTCGGAGTACTGCTCGCCTCCTCCGAACTCGCGGAGCTGATCGGGGTGTGCGACCGGGTGGTCGTGCTGCGCGACGGGGTGAGCGTGCGGGAGATGTCCACCGCACGGCTCGGCGAGGCCGAACTACTGGCCGTATCGATGGGCGCGGCGTCGTTGGACGAGTCAAGGGGAGAGGACGGATGAACGCAGCGAAGGGGCTCGAGGAGCAGCTGCCGGGCACCCGGTCGAACGGTGCCACGGTGATCGCCACGATATTCAAGTTCCAGAGCCTTTTCGGCCTCGTCGCGGTGTTCATCCTCGCCACGATCCTGGACCCGGAGACCTTCCCGAGGCCGGACAACCTGCTCGACGTGGTGCGGGCCTCCGCGGAAAACGGGATACTCGCGGTCGGGATGACCATGGTGATCCTGATCGGCGGGATCGACCTCTCGGTCGGCTCGGTGCTCGGCATGGCCAGCGTCGGAATCTCGGTGCTGCTGGCGCAGAGCGGATTCGGGATGTGGCCCGCGATCATCTGTGTACTCGGAGTGGGCCTGGTTTTCGGGATACTGCAAGGAATCGCGAACGCGCGGTTCAAGATCCAGGCGTTCATCGTCACGCTCGCCGGGATGCAGGTCGCACGCGGCATCGCCCGGATCTGGTCCGGCGGGCAGGGAGTGTCGATCACCTACCAGTCCCAGGGCGGCCCGGTCTCGGACGCCTTCGCCTTCATCGGCGGCAAGACCTTCGGCGGTACCGTACCGATTCCCGCGATCGTCTTCATCGTCATCGCCGTGCTCGCCGCGCTGTTCCTGCGGTTCACCACGTTCTCCCGGCACGTCTACGCCATCGGCGGCAACGAGAAGGCCGCGCGCCTGTCCGGGGTCCCGGTGCTGTGGACGAAGATCCTGGTGTTCGGTATCTGCGGGCTGCTCGCCGCGCTCGCCGGGATCGTGCACGCCGGCCAGCTCAACAACGGGGACCCCAACGACGGACAGACCTACGAACTCGACGCGATCGCCGCGGTGGTGATCGGCGGGGCGAGCCTGACCGGAGGACGCGGCGGAGTGCTCGGCACCGTCGCCGGTGCCCTGCTGGTCGGCGTATTGCGCAACATCCTCGCCCTGCGCGGGGTCAACTCCGATCTGCAGCTGATCATCATCGGCCTGGTCATCGTGCTCACCGCGGGGCTGCAGTTGCTGCGCCCCGCATCGATGCGCGCCTGAATCCCCTCTACACGGTTGGAGAAACCCATGTCAGTACGCAAGATCGGCACCATGGCGGCGGCCACCGCGTGCACCCTCGCGCTCATCGCCGGATGCGGCACCACCACCAGCGCCGACAAGGGCAGCAGCGGTGCCCCGCAGCAGCAGCCCAAATGCGGCGGCCCGAACGGGAAGTACAAGATCGGGGTCAGCCAAGCCAACGTGGCCGAGCCCTACCGCGAACGCATGGACGAGGACATCAAGAAATACGCGAAGAAACTGCTGCCCCAGGTCACCGATGTCGACGTGCAGGACGGCCAGCAGAACAACGCCAAGCAGCGCGACGACGTGAACAACTTCATCACCAAGAAGGTCGACCTGCTGATCATCAGCCCGAACGAGGCGGCACCGCTGACCCAGGCGGTCAAAGACGCCTACAACAAAGGAATCCCGGTGATCGTGCTCGACCGCAAGGTCAACGGGGACCAGTACACGAGCTTCATCGGCGGAGACAACAAGGACATCGGCAAACAGGCAGGCCAGTTCGTCGCCTCGAAGCTGCTGACCAGCGGCGGGAAAGTCGGCGAGATCCGCGGACTGGACGGCTCCACACCCGCCAAGGAACGCTCCGACGGGTTCAAGGAAGGCATCCAGGGCAAGAAGATCGACGTCGTGGAAAGCCAGTCCGGGGAATGGGTGCGGGACAAGGCTCAGCAGAAGGCCGAAGCGATGTTCAAGGCACACCCGGACATCCAGGTGATGTTCGCCCAGGGTGACCCGATGGCCGAAGGTGCCTACCTCGCCGCGCAATCCGCCGGGCTCAAGAACGTCAAATTCGTGGGCATCGACGGACTGCCGATCCCGTCCGGCGGGATCAAGGCCGTCGAAGCGGGCCGGCTCGCCGCGACCTTCGTGTACCCGACCGGAGGCAAAGAAGCCATCGAAGCCGCGAAGAAGTTCCTCGTGGACTGCAAACCGGTACCCAAGAATCAGACGCTGCCGACGCAGCAGGTGACCAAGGAGAATGCGGCCCAGGTCTACACCAAACTCAACCAAGGATAGGAACTGTGTGCGACTGCTTGGGTGGTTCGGTGGCGGAACCTCAGGCGCCACCTCGCTCTGGGATCACCTTCTCATGTATGCCCATACACCACGGCGGTGCTGTCCTCGCGAGGAGACGCCTGAGAACCCGCCGCGGTGTGAGCTGCGTGGGTGGATAGGCGGCTACGCCGCTTGAAAGCCTCAGGCCGTGGGGTTCGAGCTGGCGCGGGGGATGAGACGCGCGGAGAGTGTGGTCTGTGTGGGTGCGCGGGAACTGTCGTTGACCCGAGCCAGGAGTAGTTGCGCGGCAACGGTGCCCATCTCGTAGGCGGGCTGGGCGACCACGGTGAGCGGGCGGTCGATCAGCGGTGCCCACGGCGCGTCGTCGAAGGAGACCACCCCGATATCGGTGCCCGGCCGCAAACCCGCCTCCGATATGGCGACGAGTGCCCCGATGGCCATCGCGTTGTTCGCGATCAACAGCGCATCGGGGCGCTCGCCGCCTTCCCCGGCCAGCAATTCGGTCATGGCCGCGCGGGCTCCGGCCGCGCGGAATTCGGCCCGCCGCACCAAACTCGGATCGCGGCGAAGGCGTGCGGAGCGCAGTCCGTCCCGGTATCCGGCGAGCCGTTCGTCGGCGGTCGGGATCCCGGACGGTCCGGTGAGGCAGCCGATCCTGGTGTAGCCCTGTTCGGCCAGGTGTACGGTGGCCTCCCGGGCCGCGGCGCGGGTGTCGACGAGCACGCTGTCGGTCGCCGCGTGCGGCAGCGGACGGTCGACCGCGATGACCGGAGTACCGCGCTCGGTGAGGGCGCGGACATCGGTGGCCGTGCTGGTCGGGGAGAGCAGCACCCCGGCGACGCGCTCCTGCACGGCGACATCGATATAGCGGCGCTCCTTCTCCCCATTCTCGTCCGCGTTGCACAGCACGACCGAGTAACCGACCGCCTGCGCCACATCCTCGACACCGCGGGCGAGCGCGGTGAAGAACGGGTTCTCCACGTCCGAGATGATCAGGGCGATCACCGCGGTCTCCTGCCTGCGCAGATTGCGGGCGAGGCCGTTCGGCTGGTAACCGAGCTCGCGCGCGGCCTGCACCACCCGCTGCACGAGTGCCGGATCCACGCTGCTCTTCCCGTTCAGCGCGCGGGACACCGTGGCGGTGGAGACCCCCGCACGGGCCGCCACATCGCTGATCGTCGCCACGGACTGCTCCTCACTGGGTGCCGGACAGGGCTCGCTTCGTGGGCCCGGAGGGCTATTGACACCCCATCATGCACCAGCATAACGTCGTGAGTAAACGATTACCCGGGCAGGTGTCCGTTGGAGGGGTACACGTGGCGCGAATCGGCGTGATCAGTATTTCGGACGGCCGGGGACACGTACACGAGCGGGTGCGGGAGTTCATCCGCGCCAAACAGGACCGGCTGGCCGGGGCGCTGGAGGCCGCTGGGCACGAGGTGGTGCGCGCCGGGGAGTCGTTGTCCAGCAACGCGATCGCCACCGGCCGGGCCCGGGAAGTGGCCGCGGCCGAGGTCGATCTGACCGTCTTCTACTACGCGGTGTGGGCCTTCCCGCACTTCACCATGCTCGCCGCGGACGCGACTGAGAGCCCGCTCGTGCTGGTGGCGAGCACCGATCCCACCGAGCCGGGGCTGGTCGGGATGCTGGCCGCGGGAGGGGCGCTCGATCAGATCGGCCGAGAACACACCCGGCTCTGGGGCGCGCCGGACGGGGCGGAGCTCGTGGACCGGATCGGGGCCGTCGCCGGTGCCGCGGCAGCGGTGCGCGGGCTGCGCGGGCGCACCTTCGGCCGGTTCGGCGGCAGGCCGATGGGCATGAACACCGCGGTGGCCAATACCGACCAGTGGATGCGCCAGTTCGGGATCGACGTGGAGGAGATCGACCAGTACGAGCTGGTGTTGCGCGCCGAACGGGCGGACGCTGCCGAGGCGAAGCGGGCAAGGGAATGGCTGGAGCGGTACGCTGCGGGCGTGCACTACGACGGGGCGAAGCTCACCCCGGAACTGCTGGAGCGGCAGATCCGTTCCTATCTGGCGATCCGGGACATCATCGAGGAGCGGCACATCGACTTCTCCGGGATCAAGGCCCAGCCGGAGCTCACCGAGAACTTCGCGACCATGGACGTCACCGAGGCCTTCCTCAACGATCCCTACGACTGGAACGGCCCGAAGGCGCCGCACATCACCGCGACCGAGGCGGACATGGACGGCGCACTGACGATGCAGCTGATGCACGAGATCTCCGGGGACCCGGTGCTGTTCGCGGATGTCCGGCACTATCACGCCGATCGCGATATCTGGGACCTGTGCAATTCCGGCCAGCACGCCACCTGGTACGCCGCGCGCAGTGCCGATCCCGCGGAGAACCTGGCCAGGGTGCACCTGTATCCGGAGGTTTTCTTCTTTCCCGCGGGCGGTGCCTCGGTGCAGCACATAGCCGCGCCCGGGCAGATGACGCTGGGCAGGCTCACCCGGGCCGACGGGGCCTACCGGCTGCAGCTGATGCTCGGCGAGTTCGAGAGTTACGATGAGGCGACGAACACCGAACTGGTCGAGCAGTCCACTCCGGAGTGGCCGCACGCCTTCGCCCGCCTGGACGCGTCCGCTGAGGTGTTCCTGTCGAACTTCGGGGCGAACCACATCCACGCGATTCCCGGGGACCGCAGGACGGAACTGGTCGCGGCGGCCCGGATGCTCGGTGTCGAGGTGCAGGAGTGGTCACGGTCGTGAGCGAGCTTGTGAGCGAACCGAGGACACGGCAACGTTCGCGAACGGCGAAGCCTTGCGTCAGCGAGGTGCAGCCGTGAACGGACTGTTTCTCGGTATCGATATCGGCACGGCGAGCTCCAAAGGCGTGCTCGTGGACGCCGCGGGGCGGATCCGGGCCCGGGCGAGCCGCCCGCACGAGACCTCGAGCCCGCATCCCGGCTGGTTCGAACACGATGCGGAAACCGTGTGGTGGCAGGATTTCCGGGCACTGACCGCGGAACTGCTCACCGAGGCGGCCGAACCGGTGGGCGCGGTCGGGGTCAGCGGGATCGGGCCGACGCTGCTGCCCGCGCGGGCCGACGGCACCCCGCTGCGCCCGGCGATCCTGTACGGAGTGGACACCAGGGCCACCGCCGAGATCGCCGAACTGACCGAGGAACTGGGAGCCGAGGACATCCTGCGCCGCGCGGGAACCCCGCTGTCCAGTCAGGCGGTCGGGCCGAAGTTCCGCTGGCTGGCCAGGCACGAACCGGAGGTCTACGAGCGCGCCGAGCTGTTCCTGATGTGCAGCTCCTTCGTGGTGCACCGGCTGACCGGGGAGTACGTGCTCGATCACCATTCGGCGAGCCAGTGCGATCCCATGTACGACATGGCCGCACGGGACTGGTCGGCCGAATGGGCCCCGCTGGTCGCTCCGGGGATCACCTTGCCGAGGTTGGCCTGGCCGACTGAGGTGGTGGGCGCGGTCACCGCCGAGGCGGCCAGGGAAACCGGTCTGCCGCAAGGGATCCCGGTCACCGCGGGCACGGTGGACGCTTGGTCGGAGGCCACCAGCATCGGGGTGCGCGAACCCGGCGACACCATGGTCATGTACGGCACCACGATGTTCCTCATCGATGTGCTCACCGATCCCTTGCCGCACAAGGGATTGTGGACCACCTGCGGTGCTTTCCCGGGCACCTACACGCTTGCCGCGGGCATGGCCACCTCCGGCTCGATCACCGACTGGCTGCGTCAGCTCAGCGGCCGGGACTACACCGAGCTCGCCGAACTGGCCGCGCAGACGCCCGCGGGAAGCGGTGGACTGCTGCTGTTGCCGTATTTCGCGGGCGAGCGGACCCCGATCTTCGACCCGGACGCGCGGGGCATGCTCGCCGGGCTCACGCTCGGTCACGGGATCGGCGAGCTGTACCGCGCCGCGCTCGAGGGCATCGCCTACGGGGTGCGGCACAACCTGGAGACCATGCAGGCCGCCGGTGGAGCGACGAACCGGCTCGTCGCGGTCGGTGGCGGCACCACGGGCGGACTGTGGACCCGGATCGTCAGCGATGTGCTCGGCGCCGAACAGTCGGTGCCCCAGGAGACCATCGGCGCCTGCTTCGGCAATGCCATGCTCGCCGCGCTCGCCACCGGTGCCGAAGCGCAGGGATGGAACCCGGTCGCCCGGACCGTGCGCCCCGATCCGGCGCGGCACGAGGCGTATCAGGATTTTTACCTCCGTTATCGTGAGCTCTATCCTGCGACGGCGGATATCGCACATTTCCTCGCCGAACGGCAGCGCGGCTGAATCGTTCGGGCGCACTGGTCTGAAAAGGTGACCGGTGCTGGCATTCGAGGGAATTACGCTGACAAATAGCGCACCGTTCCCGCAGGATGAATGGTGTGCCAGCCTCGATCGAGGACCTATGTGGCCTGCTGATGCTGCAATGCCGGCCGGTCGAGTCGGACTCGCTCACCGGGATCGTGGAGCCGGGGAATTCCGGACTGATCCGCACCGGGCGCGTGGAACCGGCGCCGGCGGGCGATTTTCCGGTGCTGCACGATCGTGATCTTTACACCGGAAAACGGCGGAAATACGCGGGCGAGGGAATCGAGGACGACTGGATAACCACCCAGCAGAACCGGGGGCATATCGCGCTGACGGATTCCGGTTACCTCGCCGAACGGGACTGGCGGGGACTGCACGGCATCCTCGAGCAGAGCGCGGTGCGCCCGGGTCCGGTGATCGCGCTGCTTCCGCTGGCCAACTGGTGGCTCGCCGAGGAGGAGACGGTCACCAGGCTCGCCGAGGCGATCGTGACCTTCGAGGTTCCGGTCGCCGTCGCGGTCGAACACCAGCGCGATCCGTTCGCGGTGCGCCGCACCCTGCGCGGGGCGCTGCTGCTCGCCGACAAACTCGAGCACGGCCCGCCGCTGCTGTTCCTGCGCGGGGACACCTCGGTGCTCGGCCTGCTCGCGCACGGCGGCTACGCGGCGGCGGTCGGCACCTGCGCGACCTTGCGGCACATCTATCCGCCGGGTAGGGGCGGCGCGCCGGGAACGGGTTTTTCGGTGTACGTGCCGAGCCTGCTGACCTATCTGCGCGCGGACAAGGTGGAGCGGCTGGTCACGAGCATGACCGAACTGGCCCAGCTGTGGGAATGCGGCTGCGCGGTGTGCTGCGGGGGTTCGCTCGAACTGCTGCGCGATCCGGCGCTGGCCAGGGAACACTCGCTGCGCGCCCATCTCGAAGCTCGCGCGCAGCTGTATCGCCCGCCGCGGGAAACCCACACCGAGGCCGAACTGCGCCGGCGGCGGGCGAGCATCTGGTACGAGTGGTGCAGTCACGCGCTGTACGTGAACGATCAGATCGCGGAACAGTTCCCGGGCTGGGAACCCGCGAAGGCGGTGTGGCACTGGTACTGGCTCGGCCCGGACCCCTTCGCCATCCGTACCCGCACGGAGCAGATCGAGCTCGACACGCTCCGCTTCGACGACGCGGGGCGTTCGCCGCATTAGACATGACAACAAGACAAATTGGGCGTACCCCCTTGGCCGGGTGCGGGTGCTCCGGCAATACTCCTACGCCAACGACAACGTTGTCAGGTGAATCGAGAGGCAGACCGGATGACCGCAGGTGGTTCGGCGCTCGGCCGCAGAAAGCTGTTCACGCTCGCCGCGGCGGGCGCGCTCGCCGGACTCGCCGGATGCGGCACCGGATCGCTGCCGCCGAGGACCTTCCGCTGGCTGGCCATCCCCACTGAGTCGGTCCAGTCACCGACCAAGGCACGGGCCGAATACGCCCAGCGCGTGCTCTCCGGCTATCAGCGCACCAGCGGCTGGCGGGTGGTCCCGCAGATCACGGTCACGGACATCGACCAGGCGATGGCGAAACTACTGCTGCAGGCATCGCAGCACCGCGCGCCCGAGGTGGCCGCGGTCGATTCCTATCTGTTTCCCCGGTTTGCGCGTTACGCCAATGATCTGAGCAAGCCGATGGCCGAGGCCGGGGTCCGCCTCGGGGACTGGTTCCCGCAGTTCCATCCGGTGATGGCGAGCACCGGGCAGCCGCGCTCGCTGATGTTCGAGACCGATGTGCGGGTGCTGTTCTGCCGCAAGGATCTCGTGGACCGCCCGCCCGCTTCCTGGGACGAGCTGCTGCACGCGGGACGGAAGGCCGCGGCACACGGCAAACAGGTGCTGTTCGCCGGCGCGCGCTCGGAGGACAGCGTGGACGCGGTGCTGTGGCCGTTCTACTGGTCCCAGGGCGGGCAACTGCTCACCGCGGACGGCAAACCGGGGTTCGCGCACGGCAAAGGCAGGCAGGCGATGGTCGATGCGCTGGCCTTCATCCGCGAACTCATCACCGAGGAGGCCGCCCCGCAGCGGGTGGCCACCATCCAGAGCAACGACGACATCAACCCGGACGTGGTCGCCGACCGGGTCTCGATGTTCATCGGCGGCAGCTGGCAGGCCTCGCAACTGCAGGAACTGGTCACCGACGGGGATTTCGCCAAAGACTGGACCATCGGCCCGATCCCGAGCCGGTCCGGGCAGGACCACACCTGCATGGCGGGCGGCTGGACCTGGGCCTCGTTCGCCGAGGACCCCGAAGTCGCGCAGGAGAGCATCAGGCTGCTGCTGGACGGCTATGTCGCGGACGAGGGCATGGCGCGGTGGTGCACGGTGAGCGGGAACCTGCCGCCACGGAGCCCGGTGTACCGCAATTCCGCCTATCACGGGGACGCGTTCACCGAGCTCTACCGCGAACACCTGGCCCGCTACGCTCGGATGCGCCCGCTGCGCAAGGAGTACCAGCAGGTCTCCCAGGCCATGCAGATCGCACTGTCCTCGGTGACCTCCCTGTCCGCCGAACCGGAGGCCGCCGTGGATGCTGCGCTGGCCCAGATCGTGTAGGCGCCGGTGAAAACGGCAGCGAAACCCTGGATCTGGCTGGTACCACTCGGTGTCCTGCTGCTCGTGGTGTTCGGTTATCCAATCGTGGAGATCGTGCGCCTGTCGTTCACCGACTCCACGATGGTCAGCGGTGAACCCTATTCCTACACCGGATCCGCCTACCGCAGCGTGGTCACCGGACCGGATTTCGCCGACACGCTCCGGGTGACTTCGGCGTTCGTGGTGTTCAGCGTGGTGTTCCAGCTGCTGCTCGGCCTGCTGATCGCGCTGCTGGTGGACAACGCCAAGCGCAGAGGGCTGCGCGGGGCGATGATCACCCGCACCGTGGTGCTCACCGCGTGGGCCATTCCCGGTGTGGTCATCGGGGTGCTCTGGCAGCTGCTCTACCAGGAGAGCACATCCGGGATCCTGAACTATCTGGGCAGCCTGCTCGGTTTCTCCGGTGACTCGGCGTTCCTCTCGGATCCGGGCAACGCGCTGGTCTCGGTGACCATCGCGAACGTCTGGCGGGGCACGGCGTTCTCCATGATCCTGATGTACGCGGGCCTGCAGACGGTGCAGCGGGATCTGCTCGAGGCCGCACGGCTGGACGGGGCCAGCCCGTTCCAGGCCTTCCGGGCGGTGACCCTGCCCGCGCTGCTGCCGTTGATCGCGATCGATCTGGTGACCATCACGGTGGAGACCTTCAACAGCTTCGACATGATCATGGCGCTGACCCAGGGCGGGCCGGGCACCTCGACACAGGTGCTCGCGCTGAAGGTGTACGACCAGATCTTCACCCAGCTCGGCCTCGGCCGCGGCGCCGCGATGTCCATCGTGCTGCTGCTGATCAACGCGGTGATGATCGCGATCTATTTCCGGTACCACAAGCGCAGGGAGGTGAACCCATGACCGGACGGCGCTGGCAGAACGCCGGTCTCTACCTGGCCATGGTGGTCACCGTCGTGGTGTTCGCCTTCCCCGTGCTGTGGGTGCTCTCCCTCTCGCTGCGCACTTCGCGGGAGATCGTCGCGACCCCGCCGCCGCTGCTGCCCGCCAGCCCGCAGTGGGGCAACTACACGCACGTGCTCGAGACCACCGGGATCGGCGGTTACCTGCTGAACTCGGTGATCGTGGTCGCCGGTTCGGTGTTCGGCTGTCTGCTGCTGTGTGTGCCCGCCGCCTACGCGCTGTCCCGGTTGCGGTTCCGCGGCCGGGCCACGTTCTCCCGCGGGGTGCTCGCCGCGCAGCTGATCTCGCCGCTGGTGCTGGTGATCCCGATGTACCGGCTGTTCGTGACGCTCGGCCTGCTGAACAACTACCTCGGGCTGATCCTGGTCTATGTCGCGGTGACCGCGCCGTTCCAGACCTGGTTCCTGCGCAACTACTTCGACAGCATCCCGGTGGAACTGGACGAGGCCGCGCTGGTGGACGGGTGCACGCGGGGGCGGGCGCTGCGTTCGGTCGTGCTTCCCGCCGCCCGGCCGGGGATCGCCTCCGCGGGGATCGTGGTCGCCGTGCTGTCCTGGTCGCAGTTCGTGGTGCCGTTCGTACTGCTCGACGATTCGAGCATGTACCCGATCTCGGTCGGCGTGGTGAACCTGCAGAACCAGGGTGGCGAGATCACCACCCAGTATCTTGCCGCGGGAAGCATCATCGCCGTGGTGCCCGTTGTCCTCGTGTTCGTCGCGCTGCAGCGCTACATCGTCGGCGCGCTCACCGCGGGCAGCCTGAAGGGCTGAGAAATCCGGGATGTAGAAGGACCGTGCTCGGTGAAAGACTGTGCTCGATGAAAGGAAGTAGATGCACGACGATCGTAAGGTGACCGAGGACCGCATCACCCGGGCGCTGCGTGAGCGGATCCGCCCCGCGGTGTACGGCGCCGCGTGCCCGGTCGAGCTCGAGGTCTGGCACGTGGACGGTGAACCGGTGCCCGTCGGGGACGCGCTCGGCGCGCCGTACGGCTCGTTCGCGGTCGGTGACCGGTGGGGCCCGCCCTGGGGGACGAGCTGGTTCCACGTGCGCGGCCGGGTGCCCGGGGAGTGGGCCGGGCTGCGGGTCGAATTGGTGCTCGACCTCGGTTTCGACGCCGACCGTCCGGGCTTCCAGTGCGAAGGCCTCGTGTATCTGCCGGACGGTACCCCGGTCAAAGGGCTCAATCCGCGTAACGCCTGGATCCCGGTCGGTGCCCCGGTTTCCGGGGGTGAACAGGTCGATTTCTATGTGGAGGCGGCGGCGAATCCGCTCATCCTGGACGACGGGGACCTCAGCTTCGCGCCCACCCCGCTCGGTGACCCGGCGACCGCGGGCACCGAACCGCTCTACCGGCTCGCGCGCGCCGAGCTCGCCGTGTTCGAGGAACCGGTGTGGGAGCTGGTGGCCGATATCGAGGTGCTGGACGGCCTGATGCGGGAATGCCCGGAGACCGATCCGCGGCGCTGGGAACTGTTGCGCGCCTTGGCATCCGCGCTGGACGCGCTCGACCTCGGGGACATCGCGGGCACTGCGCAGGCCGCGCGGGACCGGCTTGCCCCGGCCCTCTCCGGTCCGGCACGGTCCAGCGCGCACCGGATCTCCGCGATCGGGCACGCGCACATCGACTCCGCCTGGCTGTGGCCGCTGCGCGAAACGGTGCGCAAGGTGGCGCGCACCGCGTCGAACGTGACCGCGCTGATGGACACCGATCCGGGATTCGTGTTCGCCATGTCCCAGGCACAGCAACTGGCCTGGATCGAGGAGCACCACCCGAAGGTCTTCGCCAAGGTGGCCGAGAAGATCGCCGCGGGCCAGTTCGTCCCGGTCGGCGGAATGTGGGTCGAGGCGGACACGAACATGCCCGGCAGTGAGGCGATGGCCCGTCAGTTCGTGCACGGCAAGCGGTACTTCCTGGACCGGTTCGGCGTCGAGACCGAGGAGGTGTGGCTCCCGGACTCGTTCGGTTACAGCGCGGCGCTGCCGCAGCTGGTCACCGCCTCGGCCTCGAAATGGTTCCTCACCCAGAAGATCTCCTGGAGCCAGACCAACAAGTTCCCGCACCACACCTTCCTCTGGGAGGGTATCGACGGGACCCGGGTGCTCACCCATTTCCCGCCGGTGGACACCTACAACTCCGAGTTGATCGGCCGGGAACTGGCGCATGCCAGCGCGAACTACCAGGAAAAGGGTGCGGCCACCCGTTCACTGGTTCCGTTCGGGCACGGGGACGGCGGTGGCGGGCCCACCAGGGAGATGCTGGCCCGCGCCGCGCGCACCGCCGATCTGGACGGTTCGCCGAAGGTGGCGATCGAGGCGCCGCACGCCTTCTTCACCCACGCAGAACAGGACTATCCCACGCCACCGGTCTGGGTCGGCGAGCTCTACCTCGAATTCCACCGGGGCACCTACACCAGCCAGGCCAAGACCAAACAGGGTAACCGGCGAAGCGAGCACCTGCTGCGCGAGGCGGAACTGTGGTCGGCGACCGCGGCAGTCCACAGTGGAGTCGAGTACCCGTACGAGCGGCTGGACCGGATCTGGAAAACCGTGCTGCTCAACCAGTTCCACGACATCCTTCCCGGTTCCTCCATCGCCTGGGTGCACCGGGACGCCGAACATGCCTATGCGCGGGCGGCGGAGGAATTGGAGGAGATCATCGGCTCCGCGCAGCGCGCGCTCGCGGGAACCGGGTCCCGGCGGCTGGTGTTCAACGCGGCCCCGCACGCCAGGGACGGGGTCGCCGCCGGTGGCGCGGACACGGCCGAGGACGGGCAGGACGCGGTCACCGTGCGCGAACACGAGGGCGGCTTCCGGCTGGCGAACGGGGCGCTCACGGTGACCGTGGACCCGGAGGGGCTGATCCGTTCGGTGCTGGACGGGGAGAATGGGCGTGAGGTCATCCCGCGAGGGACCCGTGCGGCGCTGCTACAGCTTCACCAGGACCTGCCGAACCGTTGGGACGCCTGGGACATCGACGAGTTCTACCGCAACTCGGTCACCGATCTGACCGCGGTGGACGAGCTCGTGGCGACCGCGGGCGGGGTGCGGATCACCCGCTCTTTCGGTTCCTCGGTGCTGACCCAGTGGCTGGGGCTGCGCGGACGGGTGCTGGAGGTGGAGACCGAGGTCGACTGGCACGAGTCGGAAAAGATGCTCAAGCTCGCCTTCCCGGTGGATGTGCACGCCGACCGGTGCGCCTGCGAGGTGCAGTTCGGCCACACCTACCGGCCCACGCACGACAACACCAGCTGGGACGCGGCCAAGTTCGAGATCTGCGCGCACCGCTGGGTGCACGTCGCGGAACCGGATTTCGGGGTCGCGCTGGTGAACGACGCTACCTACGGGCACGACGTCAGCCGGACGGCCACGCCGGGCGGGATCGCGAACGTGCTGCGGGCCTCGCTGCTGCGCGCGCCCCGGTTCCCCGATCCGGAGACCGATCACGGCACGCACCGCTTCCGGCACGCGCTCGTGGTCGGCGCGCAGATCGGGGACGCGGTGCGCGAGGGATACCGGATCAACCTTCCCGCGCGGGAGATCGAGGGCGCGAACCCGGTGCGTCCGCTGGTCACCGTGGACAACCCGGATGTGGTCGTGGAATCGGTGAAGCTCGCCGAGGACCGTTCCGGCGATGTGGTGCTTCGGCTCTACGAGAGCGGTGGCACCCGGGCGGAGGCCACGGTGCGCGCGAGCTTCGGTCTCGATCGGGTCGCCGGGACCGATCTGCTCGAGCGGGACTGGGCCGAACCCGAGGAGTACGGGCACACCGAAGGCGCGTTCACCATCGCCCTGCGTCCCTTCCAGCTGCGCACCATCCGGCTCACGCGTGGCGCAACTCCGGCTCCCGGCTCCTGATCCGCAGGTGAGGAGTTTGCGCAGCGCACGTGGGGTGGCGTAACACGGCTGTCATCGAAACCCGGTTAGCCTCGCCGGGTGACCACATCTCGAGCACAGCGGGCCCGCCAGCTCGCGGGAGTGTTGCGCGAATCCATCGCCCAGGGCACGTTCGACGACCAGCCGCTGCCCGATGAGCGGGCGCTCGGACAGCGGCTGGGTGCCTCACGCAACGCGGTCCGGGAAGCGCTCGGGCTGCTGCGCGCCGAGGGGCTGATCACCCGGCGCCGGGGCATCGGAACCATGGTGGTGTCCCCGAAACTGGGGCATGGCCTGGACCGCCTCGCCGGGCTCGCCGAGAACCTGGACGGGCACGGCGAGCTCGGCAACGAGGTGCGGGCCGCGCGGATCGAGACGGCCACCCCCGCGATCGCCGAGCGGCTGGAGATCGCGGCGGGGGAGCGGATCGTGTACCTGGAACGGCTGCGCCGGATCGGAGGTGCGCCGCTGTCCCTGGACAGCACCTACCTCGTCGCCGACATCGGGCTGCCGCTGCTCGACCGGGACCTCGCCGGCCGGGATGTGTTCGCCCTGATCGAGGAGACCAGCGGGCAGCGGCTCGGTCGTTCGGATGTACTGCTGCACGCGGTCAACGCCGATCCGGCCAGCGCGGAACTGCTCGAGGTACCCGAATCCACCGCGGTGTTCGCCGTGGAGCGGTGCACCCGGCTCGCGGACGGGCGCGCGGTCGACTTCGAGTCGATCCACCTGCGCGCGGACCGGATCAGCTTCCACGCGAGCCTGCCGAGGTGAGCGGGATGACGGTGGTACTGCTCGGCTTGTTCGGCCTGCTCGGCGGAATCGGCATCACCGCGCTCGGTCCCGGCGGGGTGCTGCCGACCATCGGCCTGTTCGTACTCACCGGGCTGAGCCCGGCGCAGGTGGCGGGCACCGCGATCGTCACGCACGTCGCGACCGGGGCGCTGGGCACCGGCGCCTATCTGCGCTCCGGGCACCTGCGCGAACCGGCGAACCGCAGGACCGCGCTGCTGCTCGCGGGCGCCGCGCTACCGGGTACCGCACTCGGTGTGCTGCTCAACGCGCACGTCTCGGCGCGGGCGTTCGGCATCCTGCTCGGCGTGCTCGTGGTCCTCGCCGCGCTGCTCGTGCTCTACCGGGAACGGCACGCGGAAGAGGCCGAGCGGGCGCGTCCGGGGACCCTGACCGTGCTCGGGACCGGGTTCGCCGTGGCGGTCGTCGCCGGGATCGTGGGGATCGGCGGGCCCATGCTCACCGTGCCGCTCCTGCTCGCGTTCGGTGTCCCGGTGCTCGAATCGCTGGCCGCCGCGCAGGCCCAGTCGATCGTGATCGCCGGGATCGGTTCGATCGGCTACGCCGCGAGTGATGCCATCGACTGGCCGCTCGCCGTGATCATCGGGGTACCCGAGCTCGCCGGGGTGCTCATTGGCTGGGTCATCGCCCGTCGGGTACCCACCAGGCTGCTCAAGCGGGTGATCGTGGTCGCCCTGCTCGCCCTCGGCCCCTACCTGGCCCTGCACGGTTGACCAGATGATGGGAAAGGAGATTCGCGGAATGGGCACGGCCACCGGTCCGCTACGGTGAACCCCCGTGGAACCAGTCGAAGTGCTGTGCATCGGAGAAACCATGGCCCTGCTCGCGCCGCTCGACGGGCCGCTCACCGAGGCCGAGCGGCTGCGGCTCGACATCGGTGGCGCGGAGTCGACGGTGGCGTTGTACCTGCGCGAGTTCGGCCAGCGCACCGCCTGGCTTTCCCGGGTGGGCGACGATCCTTTCGGGGAACGGATCGTGCGCACCCTGTCCGGGCACGGGGTGGACACCCGCTTCGTGCGCACCGACACCGAAGCCCCGACCGGGGTGTACTTCAAGAACCCGGGCATCGAGAAGACCACGGTGCACTACTACCGGGCCGGTTCCGCCGCCTCCCGGATGGGCGAGGGCGAGCTCGACGGTGTGCCGCTGGACGAGCTGCGCCTGGTGCACCTTTCCGGGATCACCCCCGCGCTCTCGGCGAGTTGCCGGGCGCTCGTGGAACAGGTGCTCGCCCTGCCGAAGAGGGAGGGACGGGAGGTCTGCTTCGATGTGAACTACCGCCCCGCGCTGTGGCCGGTGGCCGAGGCCGCCCCGGTGCTCCGCGAGCTGGCCGCCCGCGCCGATGTGGTGTTCGTCGGACAGGACGAGGCACAGACGCTGTGGGGTCTGGACACCCCGGAGGAGGTGCGCGAACTGATCCCCGGCCCGCGGCGGCTCGTGATCAAGGACGGTGCCATCGGGGCCAGCGAGTTCGAGGGGACCCGGAAGACCTTCGTGTCCGCACGACCGGTCGAGGTCGTGGAGGTCGTCGGCGCGGGTGACGCCTTCGCCTCGGGATACCTCGCGGGCCTGCTCGCCGGGCACGAGCCGGCGCAGCGCCTCGCCGAGGGACACGAGCTCGCCGCGCGGACCCTGCGCAGCACCGATGACTTCGTGCCGGTCACCCGCGCGGCGCGTACATGATCACGCCGACCCCGGCCAGGCAGATCAGCGCGCCGATCACGTCGTAGCGATCCGGGCGGTATCCGTCGGCGACCATGCCCCAGGCCAGTGACCCGGCCACGAACACACCGCCGTAGGCGGCGAGGATCCGGCCGAAGTGCGCGTCCGGTTGCAGGGTCGCCACGAACCCGTAGACGCCGAGTGCGAGCACCCCGGCACCGATCCAGATCCATCCGCGGTGTTCGCGCACGCCCTGCCAGATCAGCCAGGCGCCGCCGATCTCGGTGACCGCGGCGAGTACGAAAAGCGCGATCGAACGCAGGATGAGCACGGTTGGCCTCCTCGGTCGGGGGTGTTTCTCCGGGACTTTGTATCCGATCTGCGGTGCTTTGGAGGGTTATGACAAGGCAGGCCGGGAGATTTTTGGTTCGCCATGCGGGCGGGTTAGGTTCGGCTTGTGCCGGATCAACGAACCACCCTTCCCGCGGCCGAGCTCGCGCGGACGGTCGTCTTCGCCGCGTTCATCGCGGTGCTCGGACTGTTCCCCGGGTTTTACCTCGGCGGTTCCGGGGTGCCCATCGTCGTGCAGAACATCGGGCCGCTGCTCGTGGGGGCCCTGCTCGGCGCGAAGCGGGGAACCGCCTCGGTCGTGCTCATGCTCGCGGTCACCGCGATCGGGCTGCCGCTGCTCTCCGGCGGGCGCGGCGGGATCGCCTCGTTCATCGGGCCCAGTGGCGGGTTCCTCATCGGTTGGATCGCCTCGGCACTGGTGACCGGGCTCGTCGCGACCCGGTTCGCCCGCCCGGGTTTGCCCGCGCTGCTGCTGGCCACGGTCGCGGGCCTGGTGGCCGACTACGTGATCGGCATCCCCTTCCTCGGCTTCTACACCGGGGACTTCGGTGCGGCCGCCGTGCAGTCGCTGGTGTTCCTTCCCGGGGACGCGGTGAAGGTCGTGCTCGCCGCGCTCATCGCCTCGGTCGTGCACCGTGCGCTGCCGACGGTGGTGGGGAGGAAGGGGTGAACCCACGCGTGTACGGCGCCGCGCACCGGCTCGCCGAGCTCGGGGCCGGCTCCGGTGCGCGGGTGGCGATCGACTCGCCGGAACCGCTCGACTGGCTGCGTGGCGCGGATCTGCTCGGCGCGGCGAGCCTGATCGTGGACCCCGCATGGACCGAATCCGAGCGCGCCGCCGTGTTCGCTGACGTCTGTCCGGATGTCACGGTGACCGGGACCCCGCGGCCGTGCCCGGAACCCGTTGCCCGGCAAGGGGACGAGTCCAGCTGGTTCTACCTGTCGACCACCTCGGGCAGCAGTGGAACGCCGAAGGTTCTGGTGCGCACCAGGGAATCCTGGACACTCAGCTTCGCCGCACTCGGCCGGGTCGAACATCCGGTGCTCGTGCCGGGAAAGTTGAGTTCCTCACTGTTCCTGTTCGGGGCACTGCACGCGCTGTGGTGCGGGGACGAACCGGTGCTGCGCCCGCGACTGCGCCTGGCGGACGCCCGCACGGCGCGCACCGTGCACCTGGTGCCCGCGATGTTGCACGGTCTGCTCGCCGAGCTCGAACGGCACGGCGGACCCTGTGCGCTGCGCACCGTGGTCTGCGGTGGGGCGCACCTCGGGGCGGAACTGCGCGAGCGGTTCGCAGCCGTGCTCCCGGACGCGGAACTGCTCGAGTACTACGGCGCGGCCGAGCACTCGCTGATCGCGCTCGGTGTCGGGGAACTCCGCCCGGTGCCCGAGGCCGAGCTCGACATCCGCGACGGGGAACTGTGGGTTCGGTCCCCGCTCGCGTGCAGCGGACATCTGCGGTCGGGCCGGTTCCATCCCGCACCGGAGTGGTCGAGCGTCGGCGATCGGGTCAGCATCGCCGACGGGGTGTTGACCGTGCACGGCCGCGGTTCCGCGATGCTGTCCACCGGAGGCGTGCTCGTGCCTGCCGAGGAGGTGGAGTCGGTGTTGCGCGCGGTTCCCGGAGTGGACGACGCGCTCGTGATCGGCACCCCGCATCCCGCGCTCGGCACCCTGGTGACCGCCATCGTGCAGGCCGAGCAGCCGCCATCGGTGCGGGAACTGCGTGCCGCCGTCCGGTCCGGTCTCGCCCCGGCGAAGCGCCCGCGCCGCTGGCTGGTCACGAAATCCCTGCCGCGCACCTCGTCCGGGAAACCGGCGCGTTCCCTGGTCACCGATCGGCTGGCCGAAGGCATCTTCGACGGGGAGACACTGCGGTGAACGAACGGAACCCGGTGGTCATCGCCGCGCGGCGCACCCCCATCGGTACCGCGGGCGGGGCGTTGCGCGGGATGACCGTGGACGCCCTCGCCGCGCCCGTGTTGCGCGCGGTGCTCACCGATTCCGGTGTGGACACCGTCGCGGATGTGTTGCTGGGCAACGTTTTCGGTCCGGGCGGGAATACCGCGCGGGTCGCCGCGCTCGGTGGCGGCCTCGGTGCGGAGGTTCCTGGGATGACCGTGGACCGGCAGTGCGCGAGCGGGCTCGCGGCGATCACCACGGCCGCCGCGCTGATCCGGGCAGGGCAGGGGGACGTGTACCTGGCCGGTGGGGTCGAGAGCGCGTCCACGGCTCCCTACCGTGCCTGGCGGACCGAACCGCCGCGCTGGTACACCCGCGCCCCGTTCTCCCCGGCGGAGATCGGCGACCCGGACATGGGACAGGCCGCGGACCTGGTCGCCGCCGAAGCGGGGGTCGGCAGGGAACGCCAGGACGCGTTCGCCGTGCGCAGCCACGAACGCGCCGTCGCCGCCCAGCGCGCGGGCCGGTTCACCGCGGAACTGGTGCCGGTCGCCGGATGCTCCGCCGATGAACGTCCGCGCTCCGGGTTCACCACGCGACGACTGGCCAGGTTTCCTCCCGCCTTCACCGAGCACGGCACCGCAACCGCGGCGAATTCCTGCGGGGTCAGCGATGGAGCCGCCGTGGTGCTGCTGGTCAGCGAGCGGCGCAGGCGCGAGCTCGGACTGCCCGGGCTGCGCCTGGTGCACGCGGCGACGTCCGGCTGCGATCCGAACCGGCTCGGGCTCGGTGCGGTTTCCGCGATGCGCGCCGTTCTCGACCGCGCGGTGGACATCGCGGAGTTCAACGAGGCCTTCGCCGGTCAGACCCTCGCCTGTCTCGATGCCGCGGGGATCGAGGAGCACACGGTGAGCCCGGACGGTGGAGCGATCGCCCTCGGTCACCCCTGGGGCGCCTCCGGCGCGGTGCTCGTCGTCCGGCTGTTCAGCGCCATGGTGCGGTCCGGTGGACCGGGTACCGGTCTCGCGGCGCTGTCCGCGGGCGGCGGGCTCGGCGTCGCCACGCTCTGGGAGGTGGTCTCGTGATCGAGTTCCGTGGTGTCGGGCACCGTTACGGGGAGCGGGTCGTGCTCTCCGAAGTCGACCTGTGCCTGGAACAGCGGCGGGTGGCCTTCGTCGGTGCCAACGGTTCCGGGAAGTCCACGCTGGCCCGCATGGTGAATGGACTCGTGCACCCCACCGAGGGCAGCGTGTCCGTGGACGGGCTCGATCCGGTACGGAACGGGCGAGCGGTACGCAAGCGGGTCGGCTTCGTGTTCACCAATCCGGACAGCCAGATCGTCATGCCGACCCCGGAGGAGGACGTGGCGTTCTCCCTTCGTGGCAAGGGGATCTCGAAGGACGAGCGGGAACGGAAAGCACGGGAACTCCTCTCGGCGTACGGACTTGGTGGACATCTCGAACATCCGGCGCATCAGCTCTCCGGCGGTCAGAAGCAGTTGCTCGCCCTGTGCGCGATGCTCGTGCGGGAACCGGATGTGCTCGTCTGCGATGAGCCGACCACCCTGCTCGATCTGCGCAACAAGCGCCGGTTCGTGGAGCTGCTGGGCAGCCTGGAGCAGCAGGTGCTGCTCGTCACCCACGACCTCGATCTGCTCGGCGGGTTCGACCGCGTAGTCGTCATCGACGGCGGCCGGGTGGTCGCCGACGACACCCCGGAACCCGCGCTGCGCTATTACCGGAAGCTCGCAGAATGACCCCGCTCGGGCTCTACGAACCGGGCGCGAGTCCGCTGCACCGGGCGGGCGCGGGCTGGAAACTGCTCGGCATCCTGGCCCTGGCCATCGCCGCTTTCGTGCTGCGGGACCCGCTGTGGCTCGGCGTGCTCGCCGCGGTCGCCGTGCTCGGCTACCCGATCGCCCGGATCCCGTCGCGCCGCTGCCTGCAGTCCGCCCGCACGTTCGGGGTGCTGGTGGTCGTGGTGTTCGCGCTGCAGTGGCTGCTACTCGGGCTGGACGGGGCGATCGTGGTCGGGCTGCGCCTGGTCACCGCCCTGGCCGCGGCCAATCTCTATACGTTGACCACGCGGATCGTGGATGTGATCGGCAGCGTCGAGCGCGGCCTCGGCCCGTTGCGCCGGATCGGACTGCGTCCCGAACGCCTCGGTCTGCTCGTCGGGCTGACCGTGCAGGCCGTCGGTACCCTCGCCGGGATCGCGGGCGAGGTGCGCGAGGCGGCGAAGGCGCGGGACGCGGGCTGGTCCGCGACGGCGTTCGCGGTGCCGTTCCTGGTACGCACGCTCCGGCACGCGGACGAACTCGGCGAGGCACTCGCGGCGCGGGGTGAGGGCGAGCGTTAGCGCCCGCGCGGGTCCTCTTGCCGGATCGGGGGATCGTGCCCCCGGGTGATTCCCGTTGTTCTCGGGGATTCCGGATGGTTCATCGGTGGGCTACCTCTCAGTCGTTCCCGGTGTGAGCGAGCTTGACATCGCCGCACATCAGTCAGCATAATTCGAACACCAGTTCGATAGCAACCCGATGTTCGAATCCAGCCCGCCCGCACCGGCGGGCATCCGCTGAAGGGGGAGGTCATGTCCGCGCCTGCCGCAGTGTCACGGGCGAGTGAGGCATCCGATGCCCCGCTCGGGGTGACCACTCTGCGCAAGCTGCGTGGGGCCGGGGTACGGCCGGCGAGCGAGCTCTCCGCGGCCCTCGCGGAGCGGCTGCTCCCGGTGCGGCCGGATCTGGCGGAAATCCTTCCGTTCGGTGGTCTGCGCAAGGGAAGTACGGTCGCGGTCCTCGGTTCGACCTCGCTGACCCTCGCGCTGCTCGCCGAGGCCACGGCGCGGGGAAGCTGGGCGGCCGTTGTCGGGCGCCCCGATCTCGGGGTGCTCGCCGCGCACGAGCTCGGAGTGGAGCTCGCGCGGCTGGTCCTGGTGCCCGATCCGGGACTCGAACTCGTCCCGGCCCTCGATGCGCTCTTCGACGGGGTCGACATCATCGCGTTCTCGTTCGGGTGCACCAAAGTGCGCCCGTCCGCCCGGCCCGGGCTGGCGCGGAAGCTGAGCGCGCGGGCGCGGCAGCGCGGGGCGGTGTTGATCGTCGACGAATCCGTGCCGGGGGCGGATCCGATCGTCCGGTGCACCGGACGTGCATGGTTCGGCGCGCGGCATGGGCACGGTGCCCTGGAATACCAGCGGCTCCGGATCGAACAGGAGGGCCGCGGGCACGGCGGCGGGGCGGAGCTGTGCCTGCCACCGCAGGGGGACCGGCTGTCCGAATCCGTGGCGGAGGTGGGCTGATGGCGCGCTTGCTCACGGTCTGGGTACCGGACTGGCCGGTGGTAGCGGCGAGTGCCGCGGGCGGGATTCCGCTGGATGCGCCCGCGGCCGTGGTGCACGCGAACCGGGTGTTCGCCTGCTCGGGCACGGCGCGCAAGCACGGGGTGCGAAGAGGAATGCGACGCCGGGAGGCACAGTCGATCTGCCCGGAGATCCGGGCCCTCCCGAACGATCAGGACCGGGACGCGCGGATGTTCGAGGCGGTCGCGGCAGAGGTGGAGCGGCTCGCTCCGGGGATCGAGGTGGTGCGCCCCGGGATGGTCACCATTCCGGCGCGGGGTCCTTCGACCGCGTTCGGCGGCGAGGCGCGGGCCGCCGAACGCATGGTCGAGCATGTCGGCACCGAGCTGGGCCTGGAATGCATCTCCGGGATCGCCGACGGGCTGTTCGCCTCCGCGATCGCCGCCATGCGGGGCGAGCTCGTCCCGCATGGCGGCTCGGCGGAATTCCTCGCCCCACTGCCGATCGCCGATCTGGCGACTCCGCTGCGGCCGCCGCATCCGAGGCTCGACCGATCCCGGGCGAACTTCATCGACCTGTTGTACCGCTTGGGAATTCGCACCATCGGTGAATTCGCCGCGTTGCCGGAACGGGATGTGGGCGCGCGATTCGGTACGGACGCGATCCGGCTGCACCGGATCGCCACGGGCAGACAGCAGCGGCCCGCGGTGCGCAGGGCGGTTCCCGCCAGCCTGGTGTCAAGCCAGGAATTCGATCCCGCGCTCGACCGGATCGACACCGTGGCCTTCGCCGCGCGAGGGCTCGCTGAACGGTTCAACTCCCTGCTCACCGCGCACGGCCTGGGTTGCGTGCGGCTCGGGGTGCGTGCCTCGACCGCGAACGGGGAGGAGTTCGCACGTTCCTGGCGCTGCGCGGAGCCGCTCACCGAGCACGGCATCGCCGAGCGGGTGCGCTGGCAGCTGGAGGGGTGGTTGCGCCGGCGGGACGGTGCGCCCACGGCAGGCGTGTGTGCGGTGTACCTGGAACCGGAGGAGACCCTTTCCAGGAAAGACGGGCAGCTCGGCATGTGGCACGGCGCGGAAGCCGACCGGGCGAACGAGGAACGGGCGGGGCGGGCACTCGTCCGGCTGCAAGGACTGCTGGGACCGGACTCCGTGTACACCCCGGTCCTCCGGGGAGCCCGGGCACCGGGAGCGCGGGTACGGCTCGTGCCCTGGGGCGAGGACCGGGTGCCGGACACCGATCCGGATCTGCCGTGGCCGGGGCGGGTTCCCGCTCCTTCCCCGGCGACCATCCCCGTCGAACAGCTGCCGGTGACCGTGCTCGACGGCTGGGCGGACCCGGTGGGCATCAGCGCGCGCCATGAGCTCACCGCGGAACCGTGCAGCCTCGTCGTGGACGGAGCCGAACGGTTCATCAGCCGGTGGGCGGGCCCCTGGTTGCTGGACGAGCACTGGTGGCGCGCGGATCCGGTGCGGGAGCTGGCCAGGATCCAGGTGGTCTGTGCCGACCAGCGATCGGAGCAGGGTTTTCTACTGCTGCGCAAGGAGAAGCGCTGGATCCTCGAGGGGGTGTACGACTGATGGGCTGGGAGAATCCGCCGATCAGGTGGGGCGAGCTCGAACGGGCCTATGCCGGCGAACCGCCCCAGCCGGGCGACGGGAACGACAGCCCGGCATGGACCCGGAAACGGGCGCCATACCGGAAACCGGACGAGCGGATCTTCCTCGAACCCACCGACAGCGCGGACGGTGACCGGACACCGCGATACGCCGAGCTGCACTGCCACTCCAACTTCAGTTTTCTCGACGGGGCGAGTGACCCGAAGGAACTGGTGGAGACCGCGGCGAAACTCGGTCTCGACGCCATCGCCCTCACCGATCACGACGGCATGTACGGCGTGGTCCGGTTCGCCGAAACGGCGCGGGAACTGGGTGTCCGCACCCTCTACGGCGCCGAACTGTCCCTCGGTCTCACCAAGCCACAGAACGGTTCCCCCGATCCCGAGGGAACACATCTGCTGGTGCTGGCCCGGGCGCAGCGCGGGTATTCCGCACTGTGCAGGGCGATCACCGAAGGACAGCTCGGCGATGAACGGTTCGCCGAGAAATACGGAAAACCCGAGAAGGGCAAACCCGTCTACGGCCTCGAACGACTCGCCGAGATCCTCGGTGAGGAATGCTTGGTACTCACCGGCTGCCGCAAAGGTGCGGTGCGGCAAGCCTTGAGTACCGAAGGGCCGGCCGCCGCAGTGCGGGAGCTGCGGCGGCTGGTCGCCCTTTTCGGCCGGGACAACGTGTTCGTCGAGCTCACCGATCACGGCCTGCCGGACGACGACCGGCGCAACGATCTACTCGCCGGGATCGCGGAGGATGTCGGCTGCCCGACCGTGGCGACGGGCGCGGTGCACTACGCGACACCACAGCGGGGCAGGCTCGCCGCCGCGATGGCCGCGGTCCGTTCCCGCCGCTCGCTCGAAGAACTGGACGGCTGGCTGCCCCCGGCTCCCATGGCGTATCTGCGCTCCGGGGCGGAGATGCACCGCAGATTCGCGAAATACCCGGGTGCGGTGCAGCGTGCCGCGCTGCTCGGAGTGGACTGCTCCTTCGATCTGCTGCTCGACTCTCCCGGGCTTCCGCCGTTCTCCCATCCCGAAGGCAAGAACGAGGAAAAGCATCTGCGAGAGCGTATCCGGTGCGGCGCGGCCATCCGCTATGGCTCGGAAGCGGAGAGCCCGATGGCGCACGGCCAGATCGACCATGAACTGAGGGTCATCGAAGAAAAAGGCTTCCCCGGGTACTTTCTCATCGTCGACGAGATCGTCAAGTTTTGTCGTGATCGGGGAATCCTGTGCCAGGGCAGGGGATCCGCGGCCAATTCCGCGGTCTGCTATGCCCTCGGTATCACCAAGGTCGACCCGGTTCGCTGGGAGCTGCTCTTCGAACGATTCCTCGCGCCGGAACGGGACGGATATCCGGACATCGACCTCGACATCGAATCCGATCGGCGTGAGGAGGTGATCCAGCACGTCTACGAACAGTACGGGAGAAACTGCGCGGCCCAGGTGGCCAATGTGATCACCTACCGATCCCGCAATGCTGTGCGCGATATGGCCCGCGCGCTCGGCTACTCCACGGGGCAGCAGGACGCGTGGAGCAAACAGATCGACCGCTGGGGCCCGCTCGCGAAGACCGCCGAGGAAGACGGCTACGACATTCCCGAGGATGTACTCGAACTCGCGAAACAGATCGAGGACGCACCCCGCCACCTCGGCATCCACTCCGGGGGCATGGTGCTCTGCGAGCGCCCGGTCAGCGAGGTCTGCCCGGTGGAGTGGGCCCGGATGGAGAACCGTTCGGTGCTGCAGTGGGACAAGGACGACTGCGCCACGGCGGGGCTGGTCAAATTCGACCTGCTCGGGCTCGGGATGCTCTCCGCACTGCACTACATGATCGACCTCGTCGCGGAGCATCACGGAACCGAGGTCGACCTCGGTGAGCTCGACCTCGGGGAAAAGGCCGTGTACGAGATGCTGCAGCGTGCGGATTCCGTCGGCGTTTTCCAGGTGGAGAGCCGGGCACAGATGGCGACCCTTCCCCGGTTGCGCCCGGAGGAGTTCTACGACCTGGTCATCGAGGTCGCGCTGATCAGGCCTGGGCCCATCCAGGGCGGATCGGTGCACCCCTTCATCCGCCGCAAGAACAAGAACGAAAAGTGGGACTACGACCATCCGCTGCTGGAAAATGCCCTGAAGAAGACCAAAGGGGTGCCGCTATTCCAGGAACAGCTCATGCAGATGGCCGTCGACATAGCCGGGTTCGACGCCGCCGCGGCCGATGAGCTGCGCAGGGCGATGGGGGCGAAACGGTCGACCGAGCGGATGGCGAAGCTCAAAGACCGGCTGTACGACGGGATGAAAGAAAAAGGGATCACCGGTGAGCTCGCCGACAAGCTCTACAACAAGCTCCTCGCATTCGCGAATTTCGGCTTCCCGGAAAGCCACGCGCTCAGCTTCGCGCTCCTGGTCTTCGCCAGCGCCTGGTTCAAACTGCACTATCCCGCTGCGTTCTGCGCCGGGCTGTTGCGCGCCCAGCCGATGGGGTTCTACTCGCCGCAGTCCCTCGTCACCGATGCGCGCAGGCACGGAGTCGTCGTGCGCGGGCCGGACATCAACGCGAGCGACGTCCACGCGGACCTCGAACCCGAGGAATCCAGCATGGGAGAAAAGGCGGTACGCACCGGGCTGGCCACGGTGCGCACCATCGGGAAGGAGGTGGCCGAGCGAATCGTGACCGAACGCCGGACCGGCGGCTGGTACCGGGACATGGCGGATTTCGCACGGCGACTGCGGTTGCGCGCCGACCAGCTCGAAGCGCTCGCCACCGCGGGGGCATTCGAGTGCTGCGGCACGGACCGGCGCGCCGCGCTGTGGGGAGCCGGTGCGGCGGCGCAGATCGGCCACGGTGAACTGCCGGACACCATCCCCGGGATCCGGGCGCCCGCACTCGCGGTGATGGAACCCATCGAACGAGCGGTCGCGGATGTCTGGGCGACGGGGTTCTCCCCGGACACTTTCCCGACCGAATTCGTCCGCGATCAGCTGGCCGCGCGGGATGTGATTCCGGCGAACGAACTCGCCGGTCACGCCGGCCAGCTGGTGAACATCGGGGGAGCGGTCACCCACCGGCAGCGCCCCGCGACGGCGGGCGGAGTCACGTTCATGAGCGTCGAGGACGAGACCGGGATCGCGAACGTGATCTGCACACTCCAGGTGTGGCAGCGCTACCGCAGGATCGCGCGGACCAGCCAGGGACTGCTCATCAGGGGGCTGGTCGAACACGCGGAGGGGGTGACGAACCTCCTCGCCAAACATATGGAACCGCTCAACCTCAGGGTGCCCTCCACCTCGCGCGACTTTCACTGAAGTGTCACAGTCACGAGAAGCAGTGACAGCTTCATGTCCATCGCGCCGAGACCGCGTTACCGTGACATCCATGGCGCTGCACACGGGAACGGCTTCGCAGATGGGAACGAACAGGCGCACGAACCGCAGCGGCGGCGGCAATCCGCTGCACGATGCGCGCCCGGATCTGGCCGCCGAACTGAGCCCGCCGCACGAGCGGCTCGCCGATGACTCGGTCGCCCCGGACACCGCCCTGCAGCTGGTCCGTGACGAGCTGATGCTCGACGGAAACGCACGGCTCAACCTGGCCACCTTCGTGACCACCTGGATGGAACCCCAGGCGCGCGAGCTGATGGCCGAGTGCGTGGACAAGAACATGATCGACAAGGACGAGTACCCGCAGACCGCCGAACTGGAGCGGCGCTGTGTGCACATCATCGCCGACCTGTGGCACGCCCCGGATCCGGGCCAGGTGATGGGGTGCTCGACCACCGGTTCCTCGAAGGCCTGCATGCTCGCCGGCATGGCGCTCAAGCGCCGCTGGGCGAAAGGGGGTGGCACCGGGCGGCCGAACCTGGTCATGGGCGCCAATGTCCAGGTGTGCTGGGAGAAATTCTGCGAGTACTGGGAGGTGGAAGCACGCCTGGTGCCGATGGAAGGGGAGCGGTTCCACCTGTCCGCCGAGCAGGCGCTGGCCCGGGTCGACGAGAACACGATCGGCGTCGTCGCCATCCTCGGTTCCACCTTCGACGGCAGTTACGAACCGGTCGCGGAGATCGCCGAGGCCCTGGACGAGTACCAACGGCGAACCGGAACCGACATCCCCGTGCACGTGGACGGTGCCTCCGGCGCGATGATCGCCCCCTTCCTCGATCCCGAGCTGGACTGGGATTTCCGACTGCCCCGCGTCGCCTCGATCAACACCTCGGGGCACAAGTACGGGCTCGTCTATCCCGGGGTCGGCTGGGTGGTGTGGCGGGACAAGCAGGCCCTGCCGGAGGAACTCGTGTTCAACGTGAACTACCTCGGTGGTGAGATGCCGACCTTCGCGCTGAACTTCTCCCGCCCGGGCGCCGAGGTGGTCGCGCAGTACTACACCTTCGTCCGGCTCGGGAAGCAAGGATTCCGCGCGGTGCAGCAGGCGACACGGAACGTGGCGACCGAACTCGCCGCGCGGATCGCCGAGTTCCCCGAGTTTCGCCTGATCACCAGGGGCGATGAGCTACCCGTGTTCGCGTTCACCACGGCCCCGGACGTCGAGGCCTTCGATGTGTTCGACGTGTCGCGCAGGCTGCGGGAACGCGGCTGGCTGGTGCCCGCCTACACGTTCCCGGACAACCGGACCGATCTCGCCGTGTTACGCATCGTGGTGCGTAACGGGTTCACACACGATCTCGCGGATCTGCTGCTCGGCGATCTCGGACGGATCCTCCCGGACCTGCGTGAGCAATCGGGACCGAGTAAGCGGACAGGCGTGCACACGAGCTTCCATCACTGACATCACCGACATCACCGATATGCTTCGCGTTTCGCGCGCTCCCGGTGGATCTGGCTTAGGATCACGACGTGGAGCTGCCCGTGATGCCGCCGGTCAAACCGATGCTCGCCAAGGCCGTGCGCGAGCTGCCGTGCGCCCCGGGCCTGCACTACGAGCCGAAATGGGACGGCTTCCGCGGCATCGTGTTCCGCGACGGCCCGGAACTGGAACTCGGCTCGCGCAATGACCGCCCGCTGACCAGATACTTTCCCGAGCTGATCGAGCTGCTGGGGCCCGCACTGCCACAGCGATGTGTGCTCGACGGGGAGATCGTGGTCGTCACCGACGCCGGGCTGGACTTCGACACCCTGCAGAACCGGCTGCATCCGGCGGCCTCCCGGGTACGTACCCTCGCCGAGCGGACCCCGGCGAGCTTCGTGGCCTTCGACCTGCTCGCGCTCAGTGATCGGGATCTGACCGCGGCCCCGTTCACCGAGCGCCGCCGCCTGCTCGAATCGGTGCTGGACCATGCCCCGGACGGGATCTATCTGACGCCGGTCACCGAGGACCCGGAGATCGCCAGGGACTGGTTCGCCCGGTTCGAGGGCGCGGGTTTCGACGGGGTGATGGTCAAGGACGGGGCCGCACTATACGAGCAGGACCGCCGCACGATGTGGAAGGTCAAACACGAACGCACCGCCGACTGCGTCGTGGCGGGATTCCGCTGGCACAAGGACGGTAATGGGGTCGGTTCGCTGTTGCTCGGCCTCTACGACGAACGCGGGGCACTCAACCACGTCGGGGTGGCGAGCAGTTTCACCGCCGAGCGCCGCCGCCAGCTGGTGACCGAACTGGAGCCGTTGCGCGCGAACGCACCCGCGGACCACCCGTGGCGGAGCTGGCTCGACGAGGGAGACGGCAGCGCCCTGCTTCCCGGCGGACAGAGCAGGTGGAGCGCGGGCAAGGACCTCAGCTGGGAGCCGCTGCGGATCGAACTGGTCGCCGAGGTGCGCTATGAACACGTCATGGCGGGCCGGTTCCGGCACGGTGGGCGGCTGGTGCGGTTCCGCCCCGACCAGGAACCGTGCTCCTGCACCTACGCCCAGCTCGATCAGGTCGCACCGGCGGAACTCGCCGACGTGTTCGCCGTGAAGGAGCCGTGATGAGTGAATCGCTGAACATCGAGGTGGATGGCGTGGAGGTGGCCATCTCGCACCCGGACAAGGTGTTCTTCGCCGAACGCGGCGAGACCAAGCTCGACCTGGTGCGCTACTACCAGGCCGTGGCGGAGCCGCTGCTGCGGACGGTGCGCGGCAGGCCGTTGCTGCTGGAGCGCTACCCGAACGGGGCAGGCGGGAAATCCTGGTTTCAGAAGCGGGTCCCGAAGTCCACTCCGCCCTGGTTGCAGACCACCGAGGTGGCCACGCCGAACGGAACCACGAGCGATGCCCTCGTCGCCGCGGATCTCGCGCACGTGCTGTGGGCGGTGAACCTGGGGTGCCTCGGATTCCATGTGTGGCCGTACCACGCGGACAGCCCGGAGATCACCGACGAACTGCGGATCGACCTCGATCCCTCGCCCGGGGTCGGCTACGCCGAGGTGCGCGAGGCCGCGGTGCGCGCCCGGGAGCTGCTCGCCGAACTCGGGGTCGAGGTGCTGCTCAAGACCTCGGGATCGCGCGGGCTGCATCTCTATGTCGCGCTGGAGCCACACTGGGATGGCTACCAGGTGCGTGCGGCGGCCGTCGCGCTCGCCCGGGAACTCGAACGCCGCCACCCGGACCTGATCACGGCGAAGTGGTGGAAGGAGGAACGCGGGAAACGGGTCTTCGTGGACTTCAACCAGAACGCGCCGCACAAGACGGTGTTCGGCGCCTGGTGTGTGCGCCCCAAGGCCGGTGCGCCCGTCTCCACCCCGATTCGCTGGGCGGAACTGGATTCGGTCACCCCGGAGACACTGACCATCGCCACGGTTCCGGGCAGGCTCGCCGAGCAGGGCGACCCGTGGCAGCAGCGGGATCCACAGTCGATCGAGGTACTGCTGGAGTGGTCCGAGCGGGACCTCGCGGCCGGGCTGATGGATGCACCCTGGCCTCCGGTCTACCCCAAGATGCCGAACGAACCGCCTCGGGTCGCGCCGAGCAGGGCGAAACAGGAAGCCGAGTAACCCTCAGATCCGTGGCCACCGCTCGAGCAGGCCGCGGTCCCCGTCGGCGTGCAGGTCCAGCGGATCGACCCGGTGCCACAGCGCGAGCAGTAGCTCCGATGCGGTGCCGCGCATCCTGGTGACCGGGCCGGGGTGCGGCAGATCCTTGCTGATCGACAGGTCCAGATCGGTGAGCTCGAGGGCGATGGTCGCATCGGCGGCCAGCTCCGGGCGCATGGCCAGCCCGGTCGCGGTGAAGGCGTCGAAGTATTCCTCGATTCCGTCCCTGGCCAGCTCGCCGGGGATCGGTGCGGGATCCGTGGCGCCGGTCGTCGCGGCATCCCAGCGGTGTACGGCGAACTCCTGCGCGCAGCGCCGGATCCAGAAGATCGCCGTGTCCGGGGAAGTGGACCAGTTGGGCACCGGATCGTCCACCGCGGCGGCACGCAGGGTGGTCAGCAGCGAATCGAGCGCGTCGGCCCAGTCCCCGGCGGCCTCGGCCGGGGTGACCGCGGGAACCGGCGTGGTCATCGTGCTGGTTCCCGCGAACACTCCGGGCATCCAGTGCGCGAAGGCGGTGGTGTGTGCGAGCAGGTCCGCCCCGGACCACTCGGGGCAGCTGCGCACGGTCGCCTCCGGGGCGGCGAGACACAGCCGCCCGATCTCGTCCCCGTCCCGTGCCGCATGCTCCAGAAGCGCTCCGTGATCGAGAGTCAGCACCTATCGCACCCCACATCCGTTGTGTGCCTTACCGTCCCGTTCAGCCTAACGGGATCATTCCGGCCGTGCGGCGAGAAACACGAATTCACGGCCGGGGCGATCCGGCGCATCACGGACCTCGTCGACCCGAAATCCGTTCTCCCGCAGGGATTCCGCCACTTCCGCGCGTTCCCGGAAGCGCAGTGTGGAATCCGAGGTGAGCACCTCGCCGTCGGCGGCGAACACCCAGGTCCAGCGGAACCTGACCAGCGGACCATGGACCGTGAGCAGTTCGACCCAGCTTTGCACCTCGCCGACCCCGGCGATCTCGGTGACCCGGTGGGAATCCGCGCGGTTCCACTCGCGCCAACCGCGAAAGGCCGGATCCCGGGTCTCGAACACGAGCCGCCCGCCCGGCCGCAGCGCGGTATGGATCCCCCGCAGGCTCGCCGACCAGTCGGCCGGATCCGTGATCGCCTGGGCGACGTTCCCGGTCATGGTGGCGAGATCGGCGCGTATCGATGGCAGGGTCGTCGCGTCCCCGCGCAGCCAGCGCACCGCGCCCGCCCCCGGTTTCGTGCGGGCGACCCGCAGTGTGGCAGCGGCCGGATCCACCCCGATGACCGAACGGCCACTCGCGGCGAGTGACAGCGCCAGAGTCCCTGTGCCGCAACCGATATCGAGCACGGTGTCCGCCGCGAACTCCTCGGCCATGGCGAGATAGGCGGCCAGGTCCGCGCGATCGGATTCGAGCGCGTCGTAGATCGCCGCGAGCCGGGGATGCTCGAATATCGGGTCGGCCATGGCGGCGAGCCTAGGCCCTTCCGGCGCGGACCGCCCTGTGGTTCACTCCGGTGCGTGCTTGTCACCAGGACGTTTCTGCAGCAGCTCGCCCCGGCCGACATCGTGCCCGCGGTGGTCCCGGAGGAACCGGTGGAGATCACCCGAGTGTCGGTGCCCGCCCCGGAGTTCAGCAGGTTCCTCTATGCCACGGTCGGTGAGGCGTACTACTGGACCGACCGGCTGGACTGGTCCTGGCAGCGCTGGCAGGACTGGGTCACTCAGCCGGGCTTCGAGAGCTGGGTGTGCTGGTCCGGTGGCGCGCCCGCGGGATACGCCGAGCTGCTGGGTTCGCCGGGGGAGCAGGGCACCGAGGTGAAGCTGGCGTATTTCGGGCTGCTTCCCGCGTTCACCGGCCGCGGACTCGGCGGGCACCTGCTGACCACGGCGCTGCGCAGGGCGTGGTCGCTGTCCGGACGGCATCCGGATTTCCCGCCGGTGTCCCGGGTCTGGCTGCACACCTGCACGCTGGACGGGGAGCGTGCGCTGCCCAACTACAAGGCGCGCGGCCTGCATCCCTATCGCAGCGAGCAGTACGAGCGGGAACTCACCCGGCCGACCGGTCCGTGGCCGGGCGCCTTTCCCGGTGAGGACTGAACCGGCATGCTGGTGCGGTGACGACAACGGATATCCGTCTCGCGGCCGAGCTGGCGGGCCAGGCGGGGCAGCGGCTGCTCGGACTGCGCGCCGATTCCGGACTGACCGGAGCGGAACTCGGCAAGAAGGGGGACGCGCTGGCGAACGATTTCCTGCTCGAGCGGCTGGCCGCGGAACGGAGCACGGACGCGGTGCTCTCCGAGGAGGCCAAGGACGACAAGGCGCGGCTGGCCGCGGAGCGGGTGTGGATCGTGGACCCGCTGGACGGAACCAAGGAGTACGCACAGGGTGGCTCGGACTGGGCGGTCCATGTCGCGCTCTGGGAGGCGGGCGCGGGCATCACCGCGGCCGCGGTCGCCCAGCCCGATCTCGACACGGTGCACGCCAGCGGGCAGCCCGCGAGCGCGACCGAGCCGCCCGCGGTGCCGCGGATCCTGGTCAGCGCGAGCCGTCCGCCGGAGTTCGCCGATGCGGTGGCCCGCGAGGTGAGCGGCGAGCTGGTGCCGATGGGTTCGGCGGGTGCGAAGACGATGGCGGTGCTGCGGGGGGAGGCGGAGATCTACGTGCACGCGGGCGGGCAATGGGAGTGGGACTCGGCCGCCCCGGTCGGTGTGGCACGCGCCGCGGGGCTGTACGCCTCGCGGATCGACGGTGCTCCGCTGCGCTACAACCGCGAGGACCCGTACCTGCCCGATCTCGTGGTGTGCCGGCCGGAGTTCGCCGAGCGGGTGCTCGCCGCGATCGGCGCCTGGCCGCACGGGGAACCCGGAAAACAGGCGGACTAGAAGACCGCGACCTGGGCGCCGCGGTCGAGCTCCTTGTAGTACCGCGCGGAGTCCTGCGGCGAGAGGTGCACGCAGCCGTGCGAGGTGGACACCAGGCTGCCCTGGTGGAAGGCGATGCCTCCGGCGGCGAAGAACACCGCGTTCTGCATCGGCTCGCCGAATTCGCCGCTGACGTGGTCGGCGTCCTTGTACTGCACGTGGAACAGGCCCTTCGGGGTGGCCACGGAGTCCGCCGCGCCCTGGGTACCCGGCATCACCGGGACCGGGCCGTAGGTGATCCTGCCGTCGTGCTGCAGCCAGCTGATGCGCAGCCGCTCGTCCACGCAGGCGGCCGCGGTGGCCGGGCAGCGATTGGCCACCGCCGGATTGGGCCCGGCCTGTGTTTTGGGGGCGGGCTTCGCCTGGGCCTCGGGTTCGGGGTGGTCCGCGGCCATGTTCTGGGGTGTCTCGGCCTCCGTGGAACCGCTCGGCACCTGTGTGATCACCCAGACGGTCAGCGCGGTCAGCACCACGACGGCCGCGATCCACGCCGTTCTGACCGGCTTCTCCAGCACCGTACGCAAATCAGTTCACCACCTCTGCCGGTGTCGAATGTACCGCCCGCGCCCGGGTTACCCCGGATGCGGCCGTGATCGAGGACACCGCACAGCGTCATTGACCGGGATGTAGGCGTAACCGGATGCTCATAGAGTAACGAACCGATGACGGGGAGGTCCGGTTGTCTGAGAATGGTCAGCAGACGAGCACGGAATTTCTGCTCGAATGTTTCGCCGAGTACGGGAACGAGATCGCATTCGTGCACGGCGAGGACGCCGTCGGCTACCGGGACCTGACCGGGCGGGTCTACCGGTTCGCGCGGGCGCTCGAGGGCCTGGGGGCGCGTGCCGGGGAACGGATCGTGCTGCTCGGTGCCAACTCGGTGCGCATGCGCACCGCCCGGCTCGCGGCGAATCTGCTCGGCTGCACGGTCAGCGAGCTCTACGCCGGGCTGGCCCCGGAGGCGAAGGCGCGGATCGTGACGGACCTCGAGGCCCGGTTCCTCGTCGTGGACGCCGGATTCGGCGCGGAGGCCGAACGGGTACTGGAGCACGTCTCGGTGGACGTGCTCGGCCTCGGGGAACCGTTCGGTACCGATCTGTGCGCGCTCGCCGCCGCAGAATCGGCCGAGCCGCTCGGCTCACGGGCCCGTCCGGAGGACATCCAGCAGATCCGGCACACCGGAGGAACGACGGGGCACCCCAAGGGAATCTGCTACCGGTTCGACAACTGGCAGCCACCGGGCAAGGTGCTCATCGAGCAGGAGGACGAGCAGTACACTCCGCGCCAGCTGGTGTGCACCACGCTCGCGCACGCGGCGGGCGGGCTCGCCGACCGGACCCTGTCCGAGGGAGGTGTCGTGTTCGCGCGCGACGGCTTCGACGCCGGCGAGGTGCTGGCGACGATCGAGCGCGAGCGCATCACCGATCTGTTCCTGCTTCCGCCGCTGATCTACCGCCTGCTCGATCACCCCGATATCGGGCGCACCGACCTGTCCAGCCTGCGCCGGATCCTGTACGGCGGTTGCAAGGCGGATCCGACCAGGATGGCCACCGCGGTGCGGGTGTTCGGGCCGGTCTTCACGCAGTTCTACGGGCAGACCGAGGCCGGACTGGTCAGCGTGCTCGGCAAGGAGGAGCACACCAGGCCCGAGCTGCTGGGCACCGCGGGCAAGGTCTCCGCGGATGTCGGGCTGCGGATCCTGGACGAGCGGCAGAACCCGGTGCCCGAAGGGGAACGCGGCGAGCTGTGGGTGTGCACCGGTCACGAGATGGCCGGGTACTGGCGGAACCCGGAGCTGACCGCGCAGACCATCGTGGACGGCTGGGTACGCACCGGGGACGTCGGCTATCTCGACGCCGAGGGCTATCTGCACGTGGTGGACCGGGTCAAGGACATGATCGTCGTGGTCGGCGGGCACGTGTACTGCAGCGAGATCGAGAGCCTGCTGCTCTCCAGCCCGGGAGTGCGCGCGGCCACCGTGTTCGGCACCCCGGATCCGGACGGGGCGGAACTGGTCAACGCCGCCGTGGTCGCCGACGAGCGGGTATCCGGGGATGAGCTCATCGAGCTCGTGGTGCGGCACAAGGGCACGATGTACCGCCCGGCCCTGGTGCGGTTGCTCGACGAGATCCCGCTCACCGACGTCGGCAAACCGGACAAGAACGCGCTCCGAAAGCAGTTATTGACCTCAATATAGGTTCAGGTTCTACGGTGCGGTCATGACACGTTCCGAGCTCGCCAGCATGATCGACACCACCGACCAGGACAGTGCCCGCGCGGACGCCGCGCGCCTGGAGGAACTCGGCTACGGGACCATCTGGGTCGCGGGCGGGCAGTTGCAGACCAGTCTCGAACCGCTCAGCAGGCTGCTCGAGGCGACCGGACGGATCCGGGTCGGCAGCGCGGTGACCATGGTGGACCGGCACGCGGCGGCAGCGCTCGCCGAGCGGTACATCGAGGCGCCGGATCGGCTGGTCGCCGGGATCGGTGGCGGGCACGGCCCGCATCCACTGCGCACGCTGAACGCCTACCTGGACGAGCTGGACAGCTCCACCCCGATCCCGCAACAAGACCGGATCCTCGCCGCGCTCGGGCCGCGCAAACTCGATCTCGCCGCGCGGCGTTCCGCGGGCGCGCTCACCATACTGAACACGCCCGAATACACCGCATGGGCCAGGGAACGGCTCGGTGCCGGCCCCACGCTCATCGTGCAGCAGCTCGCCGCGATCGGGCTCGAACCGGACCAGGCGCGGGAGCGGGCGCGTGAACCGCTGCGGTTCCTCTCCAGGGTCACCGGTTACCCGGAGAACTTCGCGCGCATGGGGTTCACCGAAGGCGAGATCACCGGACTCGAGGACAGTCTGGTCGACGGGCTGGTCGCGCACGGGGACGTGGATACCGTGGCCGAGCGGATGCGCGCGCACCTGGACGCGGGCGCGGACCAGGTCATATACAGCGGACTCGGCCCCGATCCCGAGCGTCACGAGCACTGGCGGCAACTGATCGAGCGGCTGTGAGAGTCACATCGGGGCTACGGGGCGCCAACGGCGGATCACCGGTCGGGAATACTGACCGGCATGCACTTCCTCGGCCACTCCACCATCAGGATGCGGCTCGGCGGTCACGTGGTGCTCAGCGATCCGGTGCTCACCGCGACCGTCGGCGGGCTCCGCAGGGTCATCCCGCCGCCGGATCCGCGGCTGTGGCGGGACGCGGAACTGGTGCTGATCTCGCACCTGCACGGGGATCACCTGCATCTGCCCTCGCTGCGGCTGCTCGATCCCGGTGTCCGGATCGTGGTGCCGCGCGGGGCGGGTGAATGGCTGCGGCACAAGGGCTTCGGCGCGGTCACCGAACTCGGGGTCGGTGAACGGATCCGGCACGGCGGGCTCACCGTGACCGGGGTGCGCGCGGTGCACTCCGGTCATCGCTGGGGCCCGCGGTGCACGGCGGGCCCGGACGCGCCCGCGCTCGGGCACCTGCTCGAGGCCGATGGGGAACGGATCTACCTGGCCGGGGACACCGATCTGTATCCGGATATGGCCGAGCTCGCCCCGGTGGACACCGCGGCGCTGCCGGTCTGGGGCTGGGGCCCGAATCTGGGGCCGGGGCACCTGGATCCGGCACGGGCGGCGCGGGCCGCGGGCCTGCTGCGCGCCCGGCGCGCGGTCCCGGTGCACTGGGGCACGCTCGCGGTGCCGTTGCTGGCCCGCACCGCGCGGATGCGCAGGTTGCTGGTGGATCCGCCGCGCCGGTTCGCCGCCGCGGTCGCCGAGGCGGGTTTGTCCACCCTGGTGCTGCTCACCGAGCCGGGCGCGGAGGTGACCGGATGAACATCGGCTGGACGGACATGTCCGCGATCGGGTACCCGACGCTGTTCCTGGGGGTGCTGCTCGGTTCGATCGTGCCCATCGTGCCGACCGGGGCGGTGGTGGGTGCCGCGGCCGCGGTCGCGATGACCACCCCGCACCTGTCCCTGCCGCTGGTGCTGCTGATCGCCACGGTGGCCGCGATGCTCGGCGATGTGCTCACCTACGCGATCGCGCGGCTGGGCAGCGAGGCCGCGGTGCGCTGGTTCGCGCGCGGCGAGCGCCCGGAGCGGCTGGAGAACATGCGCGAACGGCTCGGCAACCGCGGCTGGCAGCTGATCGTGGTCGGGCGCCTGGTCCCGGCCGGGCGCATCCCGGTGCTGCTCGCCGCGGGCGCGGTGGCCTATCCGTGGCGCCGGCTGCTGCCCTCGGTGTTCGCCGCCTGCCTGCTGTGGGCGGTCGCGTACGCGTTGCTCGGCGTCCTCAGCGGCGGACTGTTCGACTCGCCGCTGATCGCCACGCTGCTCGCGGCCGCGCTCGTACTCGTGGTGACGGTGGTGCTGAACCTGATCGCGCGCCACCGCAAGAGAAAGGGGACGGGCATGACCACGCACGGACCGGGCAGGCTGGTGCGCGGCGGACGGCATTCCGCGCGCGTGCTCCTGGTGTGGGCCGCCGTGATCGGCACCTTGTACGGGTTCGACGTGCTGCTGCCCGGCTTCTCGATGACCTCCTGGTGGCAACCGGTGGTCTGTGCGCTGCTGCTCGGCCTGCTCACCAGCGTGGTGTGGCCGCTGGTGCTGCGTGTGGCGCTGCCGCTGGCTCTTTTCACCCTCGGTATCGGCAGCTACCTGCTGCTCGGCGCGGCCACGCTCGCCCTGTTCACCCTGGTCCCCGGGGTGCACATCGACGGGCTGCGCACCGGGGTGTTCCTGGTCCTCGGGGTCACCCTGATCACCGCGGTGGTCTCCAGCCTGCTCTCGGTGGACCAGGACGAGCTCTACTTCCGCCGTGCGGCCCGGCGCAGCAAGCGCGGTCCGGATCTGGGCCGGGTGCCGCCCGGGGTGATCTTCCTGCAGGTGGACGGGCTCGGCTACGACGTGGCGCGGCGCGCGATCCGGGACGGGGACATGCCGACCCTGGCCCGCTGGCTCGCCGAGGACAGTCACACGCTGCGACGCTGGCAGACCGACTGGAGCTCGCAGACCGGGGCCAGCGTGTGCGGGATACTGCACGGTTCGAACGAGAACATCCTCGGATTCCGCTGGTACGAAAAGGATCGCGACCACGTGATGGGCTGCGCGCACCCGGCGGACGCGGTGGAGATCGAGCGCCGCCACTCCGACGGCCGCGGGCTGCTCGCCGAGGGCGGGGCCAGCCACGGCAACCTGTTCACCGGGGACGCGCCGCACGTGAGCTTCACGTTGAGCGCGATCTCGGTGCTGTTGCCCAGGAAACTGCGCAGGCACCGCACCGACCGGATGGGGTCCGGCTACTACTCCTACTTCGCGAACCCGGCGAACGCGGTGCGCACCTTCTTCGGTTACTTCGCCGAGGTCGGCAGGGAAATCCTCGCCTCGACAAGGCAGCGCCGCGCGGATGTGCGGCCCAGGGTGCACCGTGGCGGGTTCTATCCCTTCGCCAGGGCCGGGGCCACCGTGATCGCCCGGGATGTCGTGGTGCACGCGATCCTCGACGACATGCTCGCCGGCCGCCCCGTGGTGTACGCGGACCTGCTCGGCTACGACGAGGTCGCGCACCACTCCGGGATCGAGCGGCACGACAGCCTCGCCGTGCTGCGCGAGATCGACCGGCACATCGGGCGGCTCTACCGGGCGAGCAAGCTCGGGCCGCGGCCGTACCACCTCGTGGTGCTCTCCGATCACGGACAGACCCAGGGGCAGCACTTCGCCGAACGCTTCGGCGAGCCGGTCGAGGAGTTCGTCGGCCGGTGCGCGGGCGGTCAGGAAGGCGGCAGGCCGGACGGTCCGGTGTCGAGCAGGCTGCGCGAACGGGCCCGCGATCACGGGCACATCGAGCACAGCCACCCCGATGCGTCCGGTGCGGTGCGCCGGGTCGCGCCGGGTGTGGTGGCCTGCGCCTCCGGGCACATGGCCATGGTCTCGTTCACCGAATTCGACGGCCGGGTCCCGATGGAGACCATCGAGGCCGAATACCCCAAGTTGCTTCCCGCGCTCGTGGACCATCCCGGTATCGGGTTCGTCCTGGTGCGCAGCAGCGAACACGGTCCCGTGGTGCTCGGCAGGGACGGGGCGCACCGGCTGGTCACCGGCGTGGTGCTCGGCAGCGATCCGCTCGCCGAATACGGTGAGCACGCCCCGGAACTGGTCCGCAGGGTCGACGGGTTCGACAACTGCGCGGACATCATGATCAACAGCCGGTACGATCCGGAGACCGATGACGCGCCACCGTTCGAACCGCACGTCGGCTCACATGGCGGTCTCGGTGGGCCGCAGGAGGGCGGATTCCTGGTGTATCCCAAGGAGTTCACCGTCTCCGGGGAACTGGTCGGCGCGGAATCGCTGCACCGGCTGTTCCGCTCCTGGATCGGCGGGCTCGGCCGCGATGTGGGCGCGGAGGCCCCTGGAGAAGACGAATTGACCGAGGCGCGCGTCGCTGGCTAGGTTGTTCCGGTGCGGGTGAGCTATCGCGTCGACGGCCCGGAACAGGCCATGGCCATTGTATTCGGCAATTCTCTGTGCGCCACGACGCAGATGTGGGATGCCCAGATGGAACCCTTGGTGGACAAGGGATTTCGCGTTATCCGCTACGATCTGCGCGGGCACGGTGACAGTCCGGCCCCGCAGGGGCCGTGCACAATCGCCGAGCTCGGCGGGGATGTGCTCGAGCTGCTCGATGGGCTCGACGTGGAACGGGCGCACTTCGTCGGGCTCTCGATCGGCGCCATGATCGGGATGTGGCTCGGCGCGCACGCCGGTGAGCGGATCGACCGTCTCGTGCTGTGCTGTACTTCCGCGCGCCCCGGCGCGCCCGAGGCCTGGCGTGGGCGACTGGATGCCGCACGGGACAACGGGATGGAGTGGTTCGCCGATGGCCTGCTCGAACGCTGGTTCACCCCGCAATGGCGGGCGGCCGATCCGGTGCGTTTGGCGCGCATGCGGACGATGATCACCGCGACCACACTCGAGGGCTACCTCGGCTGCGGCGATCCGCTGGTCGGCCTGGATCTCACCGGTGAACTCGGCCGGATCACCGCGCCGACCCTGGTAGTGGCCGGAGCTGGGGACGCGGCCTTCGGCCCCGGGCACGCCGCGACGATCGCCGAGGGGATTCCCGGTGCTCGTACGGAAATCGTCGCCGACGCGGCGCATCTGGCGAACGTGGAGCAGCCTGAACGGTGTACCGAGTTGCTGCTGGAGCACCTGGCCTGAAAGAGAGCTGTCTCGACTTCGATCACGCAGCCAGCCCGGCGAGCGCGGTACCGGCCTCCGCGGCCAGCGCGTGGCTCCGGGTGCGCAGCTGCACGGCTTTCTCGCGCAGGTGGGGCATCGCCGGGCTGTGCTCGGCCAGCGTCAGCTCGGTCTCGATGAGGGTGACATCCGCGCCGAACACCTCGCCGCCGAAGGTGTGGAGCAGGAACGGCACGGAGTGGTCCCAGCCTTCCTGGGGCGCGCCCGGCGAAGCGCCGCCGCCGCGGGAGACGACGAGCACCACGAACTTGCCGGTCAGCGGGTAGGTCCGGGGCGCGAACCGGGGGTCGGTCCAGAGCATGTCGATCCAGCATTTGAGGTGTCCGGAAGGCCCCCAGTTGTACAGCGGTGCTCCGATGACGATCACATCCGCGGCGAGCAGCTCGTCCGCGAGCCTGGCCGCGAGATCGACGGCGGTCTGCTGTCGTGGGGTGCGTTCGGCGGCCTCGCGTGCGGCCAGGGCATCGGCCCAGGTGGCGGGGGACAGCGGCGTCGCGGTGAGGTCGCGCCGGTCGAAGAGGCCACCGGGCAGCGCCGCGGACCAGGCGCGCTCGAACTCATCGGTGATCTCCCGCGTCACGGACCGGTCGCCCTGGATGCTGCTGTCGATGCGGTACAGGGTGCGCATGCTCGCCCTCCGATAGTCGATACGATACGTTCATGTATCTTATAGTCGGCCACGGTAGTTCGTTGCGATAGGATACGCAAGTGAATCTTAAAGAGGATGGGGGCAAGGTCCGCAGGCGTGGCGCCGCGCTCGAACAGGCGATCCTCGATGCCGCGTGGGAGGTGCTCGCCGAACAGGGATATCCCGGTTTCACCTACGAGGCCGTCGCCGCCCGGGCGGGAACGAGCCGTCCCGTGCTGTACCGGCGCTGGCCGCAGCACGAGGACCTGTTGCTGGCCACGGTGCGCAGGTTCCGGCGGTCGCAGCCGATCGAGGTACCCGACACCGGCAGTCTCCGCGAGGACGCGATCGGCTTCCTGCGCAACGCCGATGTGGGCCGTGCCCGCATGCTCACCCTGCTCAGTGTGCAGATCACGGACTACTTCCGGGAGATCGGAATGAGCCTCGGCGAGCTGCGCGATACCCTCCGCCCCGGCGACCAGCCACCTCCGTTCGACACGATCCTGGCTCGCGCGGTAGAGCGCGGCGAACTCGCCGGGCCGCCGCGCTCGCCGCGGGTGGTGAGCCTGCCGTTCGACCTCTATCGCCACGAGGTGTTCATGTCCATGAAACCGGTACCGGACCAGGTGATCCGGGAGATCGTCGACGAGCTGTGGCTGCCGCTGCTCGGCGTGCGCTGAGTCAGCGCGCCATGCGGGCATGCACCCCGCGCAGGGCCTCGTAGGTCTCCCGGTACACCGCGAACAGTTCGCCGTAGCGTTCGGCCGGTCCGGGATCGGGTTCGAGCACCGCGCCCGCGCGGCCGAAACCGGCGGCGCGCTCCCAGGGATCGGCTCCCTGGTGCGCGGCCGCGGCGAGCGTCCCGGCCCCGTGCACGCTCGTGTCCGCGGTGTCCACCCTGCGCATCCTGGACTGGGTCACATCGGCGAGGATCCGGCGCCACAGCGGGCTTCGGGTGCCGCCCCCGCACAGCGCGAGTTCCCCGACCGGGGTGACCGCGCGCACCACGTCGAGGATGTCCCGCACCGAATACGCCACCCCTTCGAGTACCGCCCGGCTCAGTTCCGCGAATCCGGTTCCCGCGTGTACTCCGGTGAACCAGGCGCGCACCTCGCTGTCCCACAGGGGCGCGCGCTCGCCGAGCAGGTGCGGGGCGAAGACCACCCCGCCGGATCCCGGTTCGGCCTGTTCGGCCGCGGCGAGCACATCCTCGGCCGAGTGCCCGCTGGCCCGCGCCCACCAGCGCAGCGAGTCGCCACCGGACTGGGTCGGCCCAGCGTGCACCACCCGGCCGCGATAGGGCGGGAAGGTCACCAGTCCGGGCACGCCGACCGGATCCGTGCTCGTCTGTCGGGTGCCCAGCGCCCCGGCCACCGCGGTGGTGCCGAGGATGACGAAACCCGTTCCCGGGGCGCTCAGTCCGGCGCCGAGCACATCGCAGTAGGCGTCCATGGTCCCGGTAGCCACGTTCGCGCCCGCCGGGATGCCGTGCCAGTCCGCGCGCAGCTCGCCGAGAGGTTCGTGCGGGGCACACAGCGGGGGAAGCCGTTCGCGCAGCCCGGCGGCCCGGTCCACCACCGGCAGGTACCCGCCGGCCGTATCGGTGATCTTGACCGAGGCGAGCGGGTCGCTGCCGACCACCCCGGTGAGCCAGGCGTTCACGTAGTCCTTGGGCAGCAGCAGCCAGCGCGCTCCCGCCCAGTGCTCCGGTTCCGCACGGGCGAGCCACCGCGCCCGGGGCACCGGGCTGGAAGCGTCCAGGTCGAGCTCGGCCGCTTCGGCCGCCGCGCGCACGTCCTGCCACAGCAGGGCGGGGCGCAGCGGTTCACGGTGCTCGTCGAGGAGCAGATGGGTGTTGACCTGACCGGTCACCCCGATCCCGGCAACGGTGCCGAGATCCAGGTTCACGGCCAGTTCGGCCACGCAGTCGTCCACGGCGCGCAGCCAGATGCGCGGATCCTGCTCGGCGCGGCCTTGCCCGGGCCGGTCGATCTGGTAACCGGACCGGGCCGAACCGAGCGCGGAACCCGCCGCGTCGAAGGCGATCGCCTTGGTCGCGGTGGTCCCGATATCGACACCCAGATAGCGTGCGGGCCCCATGGCGCCATTCCATCAGGTATCCATGATCGCCTTGCGCTGGGCGCCGTCCACCGGAATGTTCGCCCCGACCAGATAGCTTGCGCGCGGGGAGGCGGTGAACGCCACCACGTTCGCCACCTCGGCCGGTGTGCAGATCCGGTTCAGCGGCAGGGAGCGCAGCGCGAGCCGGTGGGCCTGGTCCTTGTCGATGCCCTTGTCCCTGGCGAGCGCTGTTTCGAGCCCGTCCCAGCGATCCGTGGCGACCGGGCCGGGATTGACCGTGTTCACCCGGATTCCGTGCGGGGCGTACTGCTCGGCGATCGAGGAGGCGAAGTTGATGTCGGCCGCGTTCGCCGCACCCGCGGTCAGTTCCCAGTAGCTCTGCTTGAGCCCGTCGTTGCCGACCACGAGCACGATGCTGCCCTCGCCGCGCTCGCGCATGTGCCCGACGACCGCGCGCACCGAACGCACATAGCCGAGGAACTTCAGCGAAAGACTGGCCAGCCAGTCCTCGTCGCCCAGATCCTCGAGCAGCCCGCCCGGCGAGCTTCCCGCGCAGGTGACGAGGATGTCGATGTGCCCGAACTCGGCGATCGCCGCGCGCACGCAGGATTCCACGTCCTCGGTGACGCTCATGTCCCCGGTCAGCGGGAGCACCCGGCGCCCGCTCGCGGCGGCGACATCCGAGGCGGCACGTTCCAGATCGGCCGCGGTGCGCGCGGTGAGCGCGAGATCGCAGCCCTCCGCGGCGAGCAGCCGGGCCGTCTCCAGCCCGATTCCCTTGCTCGCCCCGGTGATCAGTGCGACCTTGCCGGACAGTCCGAGATCCATTCCTGCTCCTTCACTGGTTCTTCGCGCCGAGCGCCCGCCGCATCAGCTTGCCCATGCTGTTGCGCGGCAGGTCCGGCACGAGATGGATGTGTTTCGGGCACTTGTATTTGGCGAGCCTCGCCGCCACGTGCGCGAGCAGTCCGGCCTCGTCCGGCCGGGTTCCCGGGCGCGGCACGACCCAGGCGGTGACCTCCTCGCCCCAGCGCGCCGAGGCCACCCCGGCGACCCCGGCCTCGGCGACATCCGGATGCGCCTCGATGGCGAGCTCGACCTCGCGCGGGTAGACGTTGAGCCCGCCGCTGATGATCAATTCCTTCTTCCGCCCGCTGATCCGCAGATGACCGGAGTGCCGATCGAACTCGCCGAGATCGCCGGTGCGGAAGAAACCGTCCTCGGTGAACGCCTCTTCGCTCGTCTCCGGGCGGTTCCAGTACCGGGGGAACACCTGCGGACCGGCGACCGCGATCTCGGAGTCCTCGAGCAGCCGCAGCCGCACCCCGGGCAGCGGAAGCCCGACGGTGCCCGGACAGCGTTCGCCCGCATACGGATTCGCCACGTTCAGCCCGCTTTCCGTGGTGCCGTAGCGCTCCAGCGGGATCTGGCCGAACACCTCGCCGAGTGCCACGCAGTCCGCGGCGTCCAACGGGGCCGACCCGGAGACCACCAGGCGGGGGCGGACCCGGGCGAGCGTGGTCAGTTGATCCGGCTCGGCGAGCAGGCGCCGGTAGATCGCGGGCACCCCGAACAGCACCGTCGCCCGGGACTCGACGACGTGCGCGGTGAACTCGGCCGGATCGAAGTGGGGGAGCAGCACCGCGGTGGACCCGGCGAGCAGGGTCGCGTGTAGCCCGCCGAGCCCGTGCTGGTGCGAGAGCGGCAGCGCGTGCACGAGCACATCCCTGGCCGACCACCGCCAGGCCGCCAGCACTGCGCGGATCGAGGAGTACAGGTTCGCCTGGGTGAGCACGACACCCTTGGGGATTCCCGTGGTGCCGGAGGTGTACGCGAGTACGGCGGGGTCGTCCGGCCCGGCCCACACCGCAGGCACCGGATCACCTGCCGGGAGTGCCTGTTCGGCGCTGACCCACAGCGGGGTGTCGAGTTCGCGGTCGTCCGGCAGGATCGCCGCTCGGGCCCCGCTGTCGATGTACAGGTGCCGCAGTTCCGCGTCGGTGTAGGCCGGGTTCGCCAGCACGATGACCGCGCCGATCCGGTGCAGCGCGAGATAGGCGAGCACGAACACGGTGGAATTGGGTGCGCACAACAGGACCCGTTCGCCCTTCGAGATGCCCTGGGCGTGGAACCACCCGGCGACCCGGGCGCTCCGGTGGTCGAGTTCCCCGTGGCTGAGCGTGGTGAACCGGCCGTTCTCGTCCGGCAGCCGCACGGCGGGATGATCCTTGCGGGTAGCAGCAGTGGCACCGTGCATCCTGGCGAGTCCGCCGTCGGTCTCGGTGAGCCGGGACACATCCATCATGAAAAATGGTATACCATATACTTGTGAAGCCAGCGAGCTACGAGTATCACCGGGCCCACGATCTGGAGCATGCGCTGGAACTGCTCGGCGAACTCGGTGAGGACGCGAAACCCCTTGCCGGAGGGCAGAGTCTGGTGCCGATGATGAATTTCCGGCTCGCCCGCCCGAGTGCGCTCATCGACCTCGCCCGGCTCGACGAACTCCGTTATCTGCGCCCGGTCGGGGACGGGCTGCGAATCGGCGCGCTGACCACGCACCGGACGGTGGAGACGGCCACGCTGCCCGGTGGGTTCGGAGTGCTCTCCCGGGCCGCGCGCTGGATCGGGCACTATCCGATCCGCTCGCGGGGCACCATCGGCGGCAGCCTCGCGCACGGGGACGCGACCGCCGAATGGTGCGTGCTCGCGGTGCTGCTGGACGCGCGGATCGTGCTGCGCGGCCCGCGCGGGCAGCGCACGGTGCCCGCCGCGGAGTTCTTCCACGGATTCCTGAGCACCGCGGCCGAACCCGGCGAGCTGATCACCGAGGTGGTGTTCCCGAGCCCGGCCCCGCGGGCCGCGCTCACCGAATTCGCGCAACGTCAAGGGGATTTCGGGCTCGTGGTGGTCGCGGTGGCGCTGGAGACCGAGGGCGGACACTGCCGCGCGGCCCGGGTCGCTGCAGGCGGGGTCGGCTCGGCGGCGCAGCGGCTGCCCGCGGTGGAGCAGGCGCTGGCGGGAGCGGAACTGACCGAGCGGGCGTTCGCCGAGGCGGCGCGGGCCGGGGTTGCCGAACTCGAACCACCGGAGGACATCCACGCGAGCGCCGGATACCGCCGCACCCTCACCGCGACCCTGCTGCGCCGCGCCTGCCTCGAGGCCGGCGCATGAACCCGAAGGCGAGGAGTACGGAAGCATCGCAGCGAGTGCCGTCGAGCCAGCAGCGCACCGGGCGAGGAGGCGAGGCATGACCTGGGTCGGCAAAGCCTTGGCGCGCAAGGAGGATCACCGGCTGCTGCGCGGGCGCGGCCGGTTCACCGCGGATGTGCGCCGCACTGGATTGCTGCACGCGGCCTTCGCGCGCAGCCCCGTCGCCGCGGCCCGGATCGGGGCGGTGCGCGCACCGGACACGCGCGCGGTGCACGCGGTCTTCGATGCCGAATCCCTCGGCTGTGCCGATGTTCTCGCCACGCTGCACCGCCCGGAGTTCGTCTCCACCCCGATGCCGGTGCTGGCCCGCGACCGGGTCCGCTACGCCGGGGAACCGTTCGCGATCGTGCTCGCCGAGGACGCCTATACCGCCGAGGACGGGGCCGAGCTGATCGCGGTGGCCCAGGAACCGCTGGAGGCGCTGGCCTCGATGTGCGCGGCGCTGGCCGGGGAACCCATCCACGAGGGGCTCACCGCGAACACCTTCCTGGACGTGTTCCCGTTCGAGGATCCGGACATCGACCGGGTCTTCGCGGACGCGTACACCGTGGAGCTGGAATTCCGCAGCGCCCGGGTGGCCGCGCTGCCCATGGAAGGGCGGGCCTGCCTCGCCGAATGGGATGAGCGCGATGAACAGCTGGTGGTCACGGTTTCCACCCAGGTGCCGCACCAGGTGCGCACCGCGATCGCCGAGTCCCTGTGGCTGCCCGAACGACAGGTCCGGGTGCTCGCCCCGGACGTGGGCGGCGGGTTCGGGCTCAAATGCGTGGTCGGGCGCGAGGAGATCGCGGTCGCCGCGGCCGCGTACCGCACCGGACGTGCGATCGCCTGGTCCGAGGACCGGGTGGAGAATCTGACCGCGAGCTTCCACGGGCACGAGCAGCGGCACCTGGTGCGGGCCGCGTTCGACGAGCAGGGCCGGTTGCTGGCCCTGGACGCGGACATCCGCTGCGATGTCGGGGCGTACTCGGTTTTCCCGTTCACCAGCGGGGTGGAACCGCTGATGGCCGCGACCGAACTGCCCGGGGCCTACCGGGTGCCGCGCTATCGGGCGCGGGCGCGCGGAATCGCCACGAACAAGCCGCCGACCGCGCCCTACCGCGGGGTGAGCCGCCCGCAGATCGTCGCGGTCATGGAAGGGCTGATGACCGAGGCCGGGCGAGTGCTCGGCATCGATCCGGTCGAGGTGCGCAGGCGGAACCTGATCACCGAGTTCCCCTACACCGGGGTCAACGGGATCACCTACGATCCCGGTTCCTACACCGAATCCCTGGATCGCTGCGCGGAGCTGCTCGCGGGCGAGGAACGCGGGCCGCTGCGCGGTATCGGGTTCGCCTGTTTCAACGAGCGCACCGGATACGGCACCGAGGCGTTCGCGGCCAGGAAGATGGAGTTCACCCCCGGCTACGAGATCGCGAACGCGCGAATGGACCCCAGCGGCACGGTCACCGTGATCACCGGGACCTCCGCACACGGCCAGGGACACGAGACCACGCTCGCCCAGGTGACCGCGGACCGGCTCGGGCTGCACCCGGACCAGGTGCGGGTGCGGCAGGGGGACACCGAAGCCACCCCGTACGGCTGGGGGACCTTCGGCAGCCGCTCGGCGATGATCGGCGGCAGCGCGGTGCGGTCGGCCGCGGACCGGCTCGCCGACCGCATCCGGCGGATCGCCGCGCACCTGCTCGAGGTCACCGAGGAGGAGATCGAGCTCTCCGACGGAAAAGCGCTAGGTAGGGACAACTCCATCACACTCGCCGATCTGGCCCGGTTGAGTCATTTCCAGGCACACCGGTTACCGAAGGGAGTGGAGTTCGGTCTCGAGGTGCAGGCCGGTTTCGACGTCTCCGGTTCGGGCACTTTCTCCAATGCCACGCACGGGGTCGTGGTGGAACTCGATCCGGAAACCGGCGCGGTGCGCATCCCGCGCTATGTGGTGGTCGAGGACTGCGGAACCGTGCTCAATCCCTCCATTGTGGACGGTCAGGTGCGTGGCGGGGTGGCGCAGGGAATCGGGGCCGCGCTCTACGAACGGCTGCACTACGAGGAAAGCGGCCAGCCGGAGGTGGCGAGCCTGATGGACTACCTCGCCCCGACCGCGCAAGAGATCCCGGACATCGAGATCCACCACCTGGAGACCCCGTGCCTGTTCAACGAGACCGGGGCGAAAGGAATGGGGGAGGGCGGCACGATCGGCGCGCCGGCCGCGGTGCTGAACGCGGTGAACGATGCGCTGTCGCACACCGGGGTGCGGATCAGCGAGATCCCCATCCGGGCCGAGACGATCCAGCGAGCACTGGAGGGCGCATGCACGATCCGCACCTGATCACGATCACCGTCAACGGCACCGAACACGAGGTGCTGACCGAATCCCGGCACACCCTGGCCGATCTGCTGCGCGAGCTCGGCTACACCGGCACCCATCTGGGCTGTGAGCACGGCATCTGCGGGGCGTGCACGGTACTCGTGGACGGCGTGCCCGCGCGCGGCTGCCTGGTGTTCGGCGTGCAGGCCGACGGCCGCGAGGTGCGCACGGTCGAGGGGCTCGCCGACGGCGGGGAACTCTCCGATCTGCAGCGGGCCTTCGCCGAACACCACGGGCTGCAGTGCGGTTTCTGCACCCCGGGATTCCTGATGCTCGCCGAGGCGTTCCTCGCGGAGAATCCCGCGCCGACGAGGGCGGAGATCCGCGAGGTCGTCGCCTCGAACCTGTGCCGTTGCACCGGATATCAGGGCATCGTGGACGCGATCGAGGATGTGGCCGGAAAACGGGCGGGGGCCGCGGACACAGGGACCTCGCGGCCATGACGGTCCTCGCGGGACGACAGACCGGCGTCGGGGCGCGGGTCGGGCGGCACGAGGACACCCGGCTGCTCACCGGGCGCGGCCGGTTCGCCGACGATGTACGCCGGGCGGGCGCGCTGCACGTGCGCATGGTGCGCGCACCGGTGGCACACGCGCGGATCGAGGCGATCGACGCTCGCGAGGCGCTCGGCACACCGGGCGTGCACACGGTACTGACCGGGGCGGACTGCGCGGAGCTCGGCCCGATCCCGATCCGCCTGCCGCGCGGGGATGAGCCCGCCTCGGCGCTGCAACCGGTGCTGCCGGCCGATTCCGTGCGCTATGTCGGCCAGCCGGTCGCCGCGGTGGTCGCCGAGGACGCCTACACCGCGGAGGACGCCGCCGAATTGGTGCGCGTGGAGTACGCGGAGCTGCCCGCGGTCCTCGATGCCCGGGAATGCGCACCGGTCGGCACGATCGAGATCGGCTACGGCGGAGTGGACGCGGCCTTCGCGGGCGCGGCGCACGTGGTGCGTGCCCGCCTGGAGGTGGGCCGGCATGCCGCGGTGCCACTGGAACCGCGCGGGCTCACCGCGGAATACGAGGCGGGCACCGGGAAGCTCGAGATCTGGGGCGCCACCAAGGTCCCGGTGTTCAACCGGGGTGTGCTCGCGCGCATGCTCGGACTGCCCGAGGAACGGATCCACCTGCACGCCATGGACACCGGAGGTGGATTCGGCGCGCGCGGGGAGTTCTACCCCGAGGACGCGATCGTCGCGCTGCTGGCCACCCGGTTGCGCGCGCCGGTCACCTGGACCGAGGACCGCGCGGAGAACCTGGTCGCGCTGAATCATTCGCGGCAACAGGAACACCGGATCGCCGCGGCCTTCGACGCCGAAGGGGTGCTGCTCGCGCTCACCGACGAGGTGTGTCACGACAACGGCGCTTATCTGCGCACGCACGGCTTCATGGTCCCGGAGCTGACCGTGACCATGCTTCCCGGTCCCTATCGCATTCCCGCGTTCCACGCGCGCATCGCGGTCGCGCTGACCAACAAGACCCCGTGCGGCACCTATCGGGGACCGGGCCGTTATGAGGGCACCTTCGCCCGTGAACACCTCTTCGACGTCGCCGCGGACCGGATCGGCATCGACCGCGCCGAGCTGCGCAGGCGGAATCTGTTGCGCGCAGGGGAGATCCCGCACCGGCGGCCCTATTCCGCGCTGAACACCGAGATGGTGCTGGACGCGGGCGACTACCCGGGACTGCTGGAGAACGCCCTCGCGCACACCGAGCCCTGGCAAGCGGAACGGGACCGACTGCGCGCCGAGGGCCGGGTCAGCGGCTACGGATTCGCCTACTTCCTGGAGAAGAGCGGCCTCGGCCCGCACGAGACGGCCGATGTGCTGCTGCACCCCTCCGGCCGGGTCACCGTGCACTCCGGGGCGACCTCGCTCGGGCAGGGCGTGGAGACCGTGCTCGCCCAGATCGCCGCGGAACGGCTGTCGCTGCCGGACACCGCGGTCACGGTGATCAACGGGGACACCGATCTGCAGCCGTTCGGACTGGGCTCCTGGGCGAGCCGGTCCACCGTGGTCGCCGGTTCCGCGGTGCGCCTCGCCGCCGACGCGGTCGCCGCCAAGGCCCGCGGGATCGCCGCCACACTGCTCGGCTGCGCACCCGAGGAACTGCTCCTGGAGGCGGGAACCCTTGCTGTGCCCGGGTTTCCGGAGCGTTCGGTGACGCTGGCCGATGTGGCAGCCGAGGCCGGGCGGGACGCTATCGAGCCGGGGCTGGCCGCGCGCAGGCGGTTCACCGTGGATCACATGACCTATCCGTACGGCATGCACGTGGCGCTGGTGGAGGTGGACACCGGAACCGGTGCGGTGCGGGTGCTGCGCTATCTGGTCGCCTACGAGGTGGGCAGGGCGATCAACCCGGACCTGGTCGAGGGGCAGCTGCTCGGCGGGGTCGCGCAGGGCATCGGCGGGGCGCTGTACGAGCAGTTCCACTACGATGAGGCGGGCCAGCCGCAGGCGACCACCTTCATGGACTATCTGCTGCCCACCGCCGAGGAGGTCCCGGACCGGGTACAGACGCTGATCACCGAGGATGCACCATCCCCGGACAATCCGCTCGGCGCCAAGGGAGCGGGCGAGGGCGGGATCACCGCGGCAGGCGGGGCGATCGCCAACGCGGTGCGCGATGCCCTCGGGGTGCCGGAGGATCTGGGCGGACTGCCGCTGACCCCGGCGCGGATCGTGGAGCTGGCCGATGCGCACCGGTGAACAGGTGGTCGCGGACCTGCCGTGGCGCTGGCGGGTGCAGGGCAAGGTCTTCCTGCTCGGCGGGCTCGGGTTCGGTTTCGACGCCTGGGATGTCTCGCTCACCGGCTATCTGCTCCCGCTGCTCGAACGGCAGTGGCGGCTCGGGGCGACCGAACTCGGCCTGTTCGCCACCGCCGGATTCGCGGGCATGGCGATCGGCGCCTTCGGCTGGGGCAGCCTCGCCGACGGGATCGGCCGCAAACGCGCGTTCAGCCTCACCCTGCTCGGTTTCGCGCTGTGCTCCGGACTGGGCGCACTCGCCCCGAACTACCCGATCCTGCTGGTGACCCGGTTCCTCGCCGGGCTCGCGCTCGGTGGCTGTGTCCCGGTGGACTACGCGATGGTCGCCGAATTCACCCCGCGCGCGGTGCGCGGCAGGGTGCTCACCGCGCTGAACCTGTGGTGGCCGATCGGGGCGAGCCTGTGCGGACTGGTCAGCAGCGCCCTGGTCACCGTGGTCAGCTGGCGGGTGCTGCTGGCGCTGATGGTGGTGCCCGCGCTGCTGGTGTTCTTCGTGCGCCGCGGGGTCCCGGAATCCCCGCTGTTCCTGGCGCACAAGGGACGCGCGCGCGAGGCGAGTACGGTGATCGAGGGCCTGGTGCGCGCGACGGGCGCGAACCCCGGTCCGTGGCGGGTCGCGCCGAATCCCGGCCGTGTCACGGAAAGCGTGCGCGGCATGCTCGCCCGGTTCACCGCGATCTGGCGATTCGACTGGAAGCTCACCCTCGCGGCCTGGCTGCTGTTCGTCGCGGTGCTGCTGGAGTACTACGGCACGATCACCTGGCTGCCGAGCCTGCTGTCCCGCAACGGGGCGGGCACCGTCGCGGCGTTCCTCGGCGCCACGGCCATGACCGCGGTCGGGATCGCGGGCACCGCGCTGTCCGCCTGGCTGGTGGATGTGCTCGGCCGCAAACCGGTGATCCTGGTCAGCGGGGTGCTCGCGGCCTTCGCGCTGGTCGGGTTCGCCGTCGCGTTCACCGCCGAGGGCCCGGCGCTGCCCTGGCTGATCGGCTTCGGATTCGCGATCGAGTTCACCATCCCCGCGATGCAGTGCTACGTGCCCGAGCTGTACCCGACCAGCCTGCGCGGTACCGGTTTCGGCTGGGCGTCCGCGGCGAGCAGGGTGACAGCGGCCGTGGTTCCGCTCGTGTTCGGCAGCCTGCTCTGGCCGGTGCTCGGGCTGACCGTTACCTTCATCGTCACCGGCGCGTTCGTGCTGCTCGCACTCGGCTGGCTGGCCTGCTTCGGGCCGGAGACCAGGGGACGGGTGCTCGACGAGCGGGAAACGGGAGGAAAACGTGCAACCGCAGTACACTTCTAAATCCGAACTGGTCACAAGCATGCTGCGGGAGCTGATCCTGACCGGGGAGCTCACCGCGGGCCAGCCGCTGCGCCAGCGTGATCTCGCCGGGCGGCTGAACGTGAGCCAGACCCCGGTACGCGAAGCCCTGCGCCGCCTGGAATCCGAGGGGCTGGTGCGTTCCGACACGCACCGCGGGGCCACGGTCGCCGAGTCCGCGCTGGACGCCACCGAGGAGAACTATCTGATCCGGGCCGCACTGGAATCCCTCGGCGCGGAGCTGGCCGCCGAACGGGTCACCGAGGTGGAACTCGCCGAGATCGAACGGATCAACGCCGAGATCGCCGGTCTCACCGACGACGATCCGCGCTACGGCGGGCTCAACCGGGATTTCCACTTCCACATCTACTCGGCGGCGCGCAGCCCGATGCTCACCTCGCTGATGCGGCTGTTGTGGCAGTCCATGCCGGACGGGCCGAAGGTGGTCCGCCCGCACGCCGAATCCGCCGCGCAGCACGCCGAGATCCTCGCCGCACTGCGGGCGCGGGACGGCAAGACCGCGAGCGCGCTCACCTACCGGCACATCGTCGGAAGCGAGCACCTGGCCGCCGAACGGAAGGGGTGAACCGGCGCCGACCTCTTGGCCGATCGCCCCGGCGGGAGCACAGTAGTAGTCGCGGACAACGACGTCAGCGAAAGGTGCGGCAATGGGTACGAAGAACGGCGGTGCGGCGGCCGCCCAGTTGGGCGCCGCGGTCGACGATCCGGGGCGGATACGGAACGTGGTGCTGGTCGGTCCCTCCGGGGCAGGCAAGACCACGCTCGTGGAGGCGCTGCTCGCGGCAAAGGGGGCGGTACCGAGACTGGGTTCGGTCCCGGACGGGACCACGGTCTGTGACCACGATCCGGCCGCGGTACGCCAGCAGCATTCGGTCGGACTCGCGGTGGCCTCGCTGCACCACGAGGACGTCAAGGTCAACCTGATCGATACACCCGGCTATGCCGACTTCACCGGGGAACTGCGCGCCGGACTGCGGGCCGCGGACGCCGCGCTGTTCGTGGTCGGTGCCGGTGAGGGCTTCGACGAGGCGACGGCGGCGCTGTGGCAGGAGTGCGCCGAGGTGGGGATGCCGCGCGCGGTCGTGCTCGCCCGGCTGGATCACCCGCGCGCGGACTTCGCCGGCCAGCTCGAGGCGTGTGCCCGCGCCTTCGGCGGGACGACCGCGCTGCACCTGCTGGACGGGGAGAACCTGGTGGACCTGCTCACCGAGGAGCGCGCGGAATTCGGCGAGGCGCGCGCGGGACTGATCGAGGCGATCATCGAGCAGAGCGAGGACCAGACCCTGATGGACCGGTACCTGGACGGCGCGCCGGTGGACCACGAGCTGTTGGTCGCCGATCTGGAGAAGGCGATCGCGCGCGGTTCCTTCTATCCGGTGCTCGGCGCCTGCGCGGCCACCGGAGCGGGCATCGAGGTCCTGCTCGACCTGCTCACCAGGGGATTCCCCTCCCCGCTCGAGCATCCGCTTCCCGAGGTGACCGATCCGGAAGGGGCGATGCACCAGCCGGTCGCGGCCGATCCGTCCGGGCCGCTGACTGCCGAGGTCGTGCACACCACGGTGGACGCCTACGTCGGCCGGGTCTCCCTGGTGCGGGTGTTCTCCGGGACACTGCGCCCGGACGGCGCGGTGCACGTCTGCGGGCACGGCCTCGCCGAGCGCGGGCACTCCGACCACGACGTCGACGAACGGGTCACGCACATCTACAGCCCGTTCGGGGCGCACCTCACCGAGATCCCGTACTGCGTCGCCGGGGATCTGTGCGCGCTGACCAAGGTGGCCAGCGCGGAGACCGGGGACACCGTCTCCGCGCCCGAGGACCCCATCCGCATGGCGCCGTGGCCGATGCCCGAACCACTGCTCCCGGTCGCCGTGGGCGCCAAGACCCGCAGCGATGAGGACGCCTTGGCGCGCAACCTTTCCCGGCTCGCGGCAAGCGATCCGACGCTGCGCCTGGAGCGCAATGCCGAGACCCATCAGCTGGTGCTGTGGTGCATGGGGGAATCGCACGCGGATGTGGTGCTCGGCAGGCTGCGTTCGGGCGGCGCCGAGGTGGAGACCGAACCGGTGCGGGTGGCCACCAGGGAGACCTTCGCCGCCGCGGCCGGCGGGCACGGCAAGCATGTCAAGCAGTCCGGCGGGCACGGCCAGTACGCGGTCTGCGATATCGAGGTGCAGCCACTGGAACGCGGAGCCGGTTTCGAATTCCTGGACCGGGTCGTCGGCGGGGCGGTGCCGCGCCAGTTCGTGCCGAGCGTGGAGAAGGGAGTGCGCGCCCAGATGGAGACCGGGATCGCGGGTGCACCGCTGGTCGACATCCGGGTGACCCTGGTGGACGGCAAGGCGCACAGCGTGGACTCCTCGGACGCGGCCTTCCAGACCGCCGGTGCGCTCGCGCTCAAAGCGGCCGCCGAGACCGCGGGCATCACCGCGCTCGAACCCCTGGACGAGGTCACGATCACCGTGGGCGAGGACTACCTCGGCACGATCCTCGGCGACCTGTCCTCCCGGCGGGCGCGCGTGCTCGGCACCGAGCCGGGGGAGGCCGGGCAGACGGTGATCACCGCCGAGATCCCGGCGGGCGAACTGGTGCGGTATGCGACCGAACTGCGCTCCATGACCGCGGGCACCGGGCGGTTCCGCAGGCGCTTCGTCCGCTACGAGACCGCCCCCGAACACGTACCCGCCCCACGCGGCGGCTGATCAGGAACCCGTCACTCGCAGCACCTCCTCGACCGTCCGCGTCACGGACAGCCGCGAGGTGTCCAGCCAGTGCCCGATCCTCGGGGTCTCGGTGCGCAGCACGGCGGCCAGCGCCCCGATCGTGTGCTCGGCATAGGCGCTCTTCGCCCGCGCGCTCTCCCGCCGGGCGACGACCTCGGGGTCCGGATCGAGCACGATCACGTGCAGCGGCCGGGCCGTGATCAGCGCCGCCGTCTCGGCCAGGTGCGGGCCGAGCACCACATCCTGGGCCACCACGGTGAATCCGGCCGCCCAGTAGGCATCGCAGGCGCCGGCGAGCAGCCGATAGCGCAGCCGCAGCTGGTCCACCGCCTCGCCGTCGGCGCCGGGTGCCATGTCCACCCGGCCACGCACGATCCAGCGGCGGAACGCGTCCCCGCGCACATGGACCCCGCGCGGGAACCGGTGCGCGAGCGCCTCGGCCACCGTCGACTTGCCCGCCGCGCTGATCCCGGTCAGCAGGTAGACGGCGGGCACTGCCGCGGCCGTTCCCGATAGGTGCGGTCCGGCTCGGCGAAACCGAACTTCGCGTACAGCCCGTGCGCATCGTCGGTGTGCAGCAGCCAGCGGAACCGGTCACCGGGACCGCGCTCGATCATCGCGTCCACGAGGGCGACACCGAGTCCGTTGCCCCGCGCCGGTTTCGCGATGAACACATCGGCCAGATAGGCGAGCGCCACCCCGTCCGAGATCGCGCGGGCGAACCCGACCGTGGCCCCGCTCGCGCGCTCGTAGACGCCGACCACCCGCCAGGCAGCCGTGATCTGCGCGTCCACATCGGACCGCGAACGCCAGCGCGCCCAGTACGCCTCGGTGGAGAGGAAGGCCCAGATCGCGTGTCGGTCCAGGCGGGCCGGATCGTCGTCGAGCTCGTATTCGCCGCGTTCGATGCGCATCGGGCGAGTCTGGGGTACCGGACCGGCCGCATTCAACCGGTTTAGCCGCCGGGCGAGCGCTGCTAGGGTGCGACGCCACCGAAGACACCCTGGGAGACAAGGTGACGGTTCCAGAGCAGCCGAGTCCGGAAGCGCTCGAGCAGCTGCGGAAAGCGCGGGAAAGTGGACAACGCCGCATGCTGGAAGGACTGCGGCCGAAGGGGGTTCGGCTGGTGCTGTACAAAGCGCTGATACGTGGGATCGACGCGGTACTGCGGCCGCCACGCACGACCACGGTGCGCCGCATCGGCATCCCGCCGGGATGGTGGATCGCCGCCGAGCACGCCGAGGAATCGGAGGGTGTGGTGTTGCATCTGCACGGCGGGGCATTCGTGCTGCCGCCGATGCACCGCGCGAGCGCCGCCGTGTTGTCCGGGCGGACCGGGATGCCGGTGTTCCTGCCGCGGTACCGGCGCCCGCCCGCCCATCCGTTCCCCGCCGCGGGCGACGACGCGCTGGCCGCGTATCGTGTCTTGCTCGCTCGTGGGGTGCCCGCGGAGCGGATCCGGCTCTCCGGCGATTCTGCGGGCGGTTTCCTCGCCTTGGCGCTGCTCGGTGATCTCGGCCGCGCCGGGTTGCCGCTGCCTGCCGCGGTGCATCTGATGTCTCCACTGATCGATCTCACCGGCGAGTCCGCCATCCGGTGCGACAACGTGCAGCGCGATCCCGTCTCGTCACCACGACTGATCGTGCGCACCAACAAGGCCTATGTCGGGGAAACATCCCTCTCCGACCCGAGGCTCGACCTGTTCGCCGCCGACAGCAGCGGCTGGCCGCCGATTCTGATCCAGATCGGCGAGACCGAATGCCTCACCGAGGAGAACATGGCCTTCGCTGAACACGTCAATGCGGCCGGTGGGCACTGCGAGCTGCAACTCTGGCCCGCCCAGACCCATGGCTTCCCGGTCAATGGACTGAACCGGATACCCGAAGCCAGGATCGCCTTCGACCATGCCGTCGCTTTTCTCACCGCACCACCGGGAGACGGGCACCGACGCTAGGGCTGGTTCTCGGCGAGCGCGGCACGGAAGGCGTGCACGGCCGGATGCTCGCCCATTCCCGGACGGGTCGCGGTGAACAGGGTGCGGGCATGACCGCCGCCGGGGATCGGGTGCAAGGCGAGTTCGGGCGCCGCGTTCGCGGTGAACAGTTCCGGAAGCAGGGCGACGGCGTGCCCGCGTGCGACGAGCTGTGCCTGCACGAGCAGGTCGTCGGTCTCGAAGGGCACATCGGGTTCGAATCCGGCGTCCCGGCACAGTGCCATCGCCCAGGACCGGGAGGCCGTGCCGCGCGGTTCCATCACCCACGGCAGTCCGGCGAGCCGGGACAGCGAACGCACCCGTTTCGCTCCCGGCGCTCGCGCGAGCAGGACCGTGTCCCGGCGCAGTTCGACCCGTTCCACCTCGGCGCCCCGCGGCTGGGGGTGACCGGGGTACTCCTCGGCGAGCACCAGGTCCACATCGTGCGCGAGCAGACCGGGCAGCGCGACCTCGGGTTCGGCCTGGGTGACCTCGACCCGCAGTTCGGGATGGGCGGTGCGCAGCGCGCTCAGTGCCTCCGGGAGCAGGGTCAGTGCGGCCGTCTGGAAGATCGCCACGCGCAGGGTGCCGGTCAGGTCCTCGAGTGAGCGCGCGATCTCCGCGGCCGCGGTCTCCAGCCGGTCGAGCACGGCCCCGGTGTGCTCGACGAGGATCCGCGCCTGCGCGGTGAGCCGGACCCGCCTGCCGACCTGTTCGAGCAGCGGGACTCCCACCTCACTCTCCAGAATGGACAGTTGCTGGGAGACCGTGGACGGGCTGTAGGACAGCGCGGCGGCCACCGAGGCGAGGGTGCCCCGATGGCTGAGCTCGCGGAGCAGCCGCAGCCGGTGCAGGTCGAACACGTGTCCACCGATCGTTCGATTTTCCCCACCAGTATACGTCGAAAACATTCGCTTTACCGAACTGCTTCCGGTGCGGCACCGTGGACCCATGCCTTCCCCGACGACTACCGCGCACCGGTCCTGGTACGGCGCCGCCGGGCCATCGACGCTGCACTGCCCGCCCGCACCACGGGAGGTGGCCGCGTTCCACGCCGCGCTGCCGCAGTACGCGCCGACACCGCTGACCGAGCTGCCCGCGCTCGCCGCGGAACTCGGGGTGCACCGGGTGTTCGTCAAGGACGAGTCCGCCCGGCTCGGCCTGCCCGCGTTCAAGGCGCTCGGGGCCTTCTACGCGATCCATCGCACGATCGCCGAATGGGTGGGCGAACCGGTCCCGGGCACACCCGAGGGAATGCGGGACCGGCTCACCGGCCGGATTCCGCCGCGGTTGTGCACGGCGACCGACGGCAACCACGGGCGGGCCGTGGCCCGGATGGCCGCGCTACTCGAGATTCCGGCCGTGGTCTTCGTCCCCGCCACCCTGGACGCCGAGGCGATCGCGGCGATCGAGGCCGAGGGCGCCGTGGTGCGCACGGTGGCCGCGGAGTACGACGAGGTGGTGCGCGCCGCGGCCGGGTTCGCCGCGGCCGATCCGGGGACCGAACTGGTGCAGGACACCGCGTGGCCCGGATACGAGCGGGTGCCCGGCTGGATCGTGGACGGCTACTCGACCCTGTTCACCGAGGTGGACGAGCAGCTCGCCGCGGCGGGGGCGAGCCCGGACCTGGTCGCCGTCCCGGTCGGGGTCGGCTCGCTCGCCCAGGCGACGGTGCGGCACTACCGGGGTACCGCCGCGGTCCGCCCGCGACTGCTCGCCGTGGAACCGGAGACCGCGGCCTGCCTCACCGACAACCTGCACGCCGGACAGCGGCGCAGCATCCGGCCGGGGCCCACGATCATGGCCGGGCTGCACTGCGGCACCGTTTCGGCGCTGGCCTGGCCGTATCTGCGGGACGGGCTGGACGCCGCGGTCACCGTGACCGACGAGGCCGCGGCGGAGGCTTCGGCCGCGCTGGCCGCGCTCGGTGTCTCCTCCGGACCATGCGGCTCGGCGAGTCTGGCCGCCGTGCGTTTCCTCGTGGCGGACAAGAGATCGCCCGGCCCGGGGAGCACGCTCGTGCTGTTGAGCACCGAACACCGGGCGGCGCGCTAGAACGCCGCCGCGAACCGAGAGCGCAGATCGCCGATCCGGTCGAGTGGTTCATTGGCGAACACGAACCGTAGATAACGGTCCCCGCTCGGGCCCCAGCCGCGCATCGGGGTGGCCGCGATCCTGCCCCGTTCGAACAGCCGCGCCGAAGCGGTCTCCGGGTCCAGGCCGAGTTCCGCCGTGTCCAGCAACAGCGACCAGCCGCCGTCCGGTGCCACGAGTGGATAATCGCCGAGCTGATCGAGGATGTGCGCACAGCGGCCGCGCCAGATCTCGGTCGCCCGAGCCACATCCTGATCCGCGTCGGGTGCTTCGAGCGCGGCGGCGACCCCGGCCTGGGCGATCCCGACCTGGCAGACCACATTGGCCATGCCGACGAGCCGGATGTCGGCGAGGATCTCCCGCGGGGCGAGCACCCAGCCGACCCGCCAGCCGATAAGGCGCAGTTCCTTGGACGCCGAACCGATGGTGATGGTGCGCTCGGCAAGCCCGGGATGCGCTGCGGGATGGGGCACCGGCATCCCGTCGAAGCGGATGCGCTCCATGGCCGCGTCATAGAGCAGCCAGGCACCGGTGCGCTCCAGCGCCGGGGCGAGCGCATCCCAGTGTTCGGTGCCGAGCACCAGTCCGGTGGGCATCGCCGGGCCCATGGCGAGCACCGCGGCGGTCCGTGGCCCGATCGCCTCGGCGAGCCGCTGCGGGTCGACCCGCCAGCCGTGCGGACCCGCTGTCGCCGCGACAAAGCGGGGCACACCTCCGGCGAGCCGGATCCGGTTGACCAGCCCGGCATAGATCGGATCACAGAGCACCACCTCCGCGCCGGGTTCGACGGTGGCCAGCAGCGCGTTGAGCACGCCGTTGAGTCCGCCCGCGACGCTCACGCACTCAGTGTCCGGATCATAGGAGCGCCCCGCGATCCGGCCGACGTGCGCGGCGGCCGCGGCCCGCAGTCCGCGATGTCCCTGGAACGGCAGATAGCTGTTCGCGGAATCCTGGTCCAGCGTGTTGCGGGTGACCTCGACGGCCCGGCGCGGCGGGCGCACATCGGTGTCGAGGTTCTCCAAGCGAAGCAGTTCCGGATCTGCGGCCGCGTCCGCCGCGTCGCCAATGATGTCCACCCCGATACCGGGAATCTCCCGCAGCCGGGATACCGACATGCCGCCACCTCATTCTTCATACTGATACACGGTTCAAGTATGATGGTACGCGTGGATTGGGCGCGGATCGTCGGCAGGAACATTCACCGCCTGCGTGGCTCGGCGGGGTTGTCGCTGGTCGAACTCGGAGAGGCGGGCGGGATCAGCAAGACCACCCTGCACGGAATCGAGCAGGGTACGGGAAATCCGACGCTGTCCACGTTGTGGGCGCTGGCCACCGCACTGGAGGTGCCGCTCGGTGAACTGCTCGAACAGCACGGTGCCCCGGCCGAGGTGACCCGAGCCGGGCAGGGGTCGCGAGTGGACGGGGATGCGGTACACGCGCGGCTGCTGCACCGAATCCGGCTGCGCGGCACGGTGGAGGTGTACGACATCGAACTGGACGAGGCGCACCAGCGCTCGGCGGCGCACGCGCCCGGGGTCCGGGAATGCCTGGTGCTCACCGAGGGCGCGGCTTTTGTGGGGCCCGAGGAATCCGCTGCCGAACTCGCCGCCGGTGACTCGATCCGATTCGGCGCCGACACCCCGCACGTGTATGCGGGACGCGGGGAACGCAACCGCGCCGTGCTGCTGATGCTGCACGAGGACGCGGGAGGTTGACCGCTCAGCCGCGTGCCGGTCCGGGATAGGGCAGCAGTGCCATCTCGCGGGCGTTCTTGATCGCCGTGGCGACCTGGTTCTGCTGCTTCGGGGTCAGCCCGGTGACCCGGCGCGCCCGGATCTTGCCCCGGTCCGAGATGAACTTGCGCAGCAGCTCCACATCCTTGTAGTCCACTTCGGACACTCCGCGCTCGGCGAGCAGGTTGCGCTTACGCTTCGGTCGGCCCTGCATGCTGGCTCGTCCCCCTTTCACCAGCTGGACTTCGAGACGCCGGGCAGTTCGCCGCGGTGGGCCATCTCGCGCAGCCGCACCCTGGAGAGCCCGAACTTGCGGAAGTGCCCGCGCGGGCGCCCGTCGACCGCGTCCCGGTTGCGCACCCGGGTGGGGCTCGCATCACGAGGGAGGGCCTGCAGCGCGGACACCGCCTCCGCCTTCTGCTCCGGGCTCGACTGCGGGGAGCGCACCGTCTCCTTGAGCGCGGCGCGCCGGTGCGCGTACCTGGCCACGGTTGTCTTGCGTTTCTCGTTCTTGACGATCTTGGATTTCTTCGCCACGACCCTCTCCGAAGTTGCTAATGATTATCGTTTTCAGTAGACTAACACGGTCGAAGATGAAGGAGAACGACAGGTGAAACCGAACATCCATCCCGACTACCACCCCGTAGTGTTCCGCGACAATGCGACCGGGGATGCTTTCCTCACCCGGTCCACGATCACCTCGCGGGAGACCGTGGATTGGTCGGACGGGAACACCTATCCGCTCGTGCGTGTGGATGTGAGCGCATGGTCGCACCCGTTCTGGACGGGCAACCGCCGGATCATGGACACCGAGGGCCAGGTGGAGAAGTTCCGCAGGCGCTACGGGCAGCGGAAGGGGGCGCGGTCGTGAAGGTGCGGAATTCCTTGCGGGCATTGAAGAACAAGCCGGGTTCCCAGGTGGTCCGGCGCAAGGGGAGGGTCTACGTGATCAACAAGAAGAACCCGAGGCTCAAGGCCCGACAGGGCTGACTGGTTATCATCGGGCGTGCCTTACGCGCTCGCTTCGGACCGGACCTCCATTCACTACCAGGTGCACGGGGAAGGCGCGCGCACTCTGCTGTTGCTGGCCGGGCAGGCAAATTCCCGGCACTGGTGGGATCCGGTGCTCGAGGACTTCTCCGCGGTCTTCCGCGCCGTGACCCTCGACTACCGGGGCACCGGGTGCAGCGCGAAGCCGGACACGGATTCCTACAGCACAACGGGTTTCGCCGAGGACGCCCGCGCGGTGCTCGATCATCTCGGGGCCGCGCGGGCACACGTGTACGGCACCTCGATGGGCGGGCGGGTCGCGCAGTGGTTCGCCGTCAACCATCCGGGACGGCTCGACCGGCTCGTACTCGGCTGCACCTCACCCGGCGATGCGCACGGCGTGCCACGGGATCCCGCGATCACCGAGGCGCTGACCAGGCGGGGTGGTCTGGCCGAGCTGATGTACACCCCGGATTGGCTTGCCACGCATCCGGGACCGCACAGCACACTCGGGGATCCAGGGATGCCCGGGTACGCCCGTCGCAGGCACCGGTTCGCCAGCGCGCGGCACGACAGCTGGGCGGTGCTCGACCGGATCGCCGCGCCGACCCTGATCGTGCACGGCACCGAGGATGTGTTCAATCCGGTCGCGAACGCGACATTGCTCGCCGAACGGATTCCGCAGGCGCGGCTGGAACTTCTCGAGGGCGCACGGCACGCCTACTTCGAGGAGTTTCGGGCGCGGGCGAGCCGCCTGGTGCTGGACTTCCTCGCGGACGTTCCGGTGTCCTGACTCGCGAGCGAGATCACGGTCATTCCCGCCGTTCCCGGTTCGTCGAGTCCGGCAAGGGCCGCGCCCGCCTCGGGGAGCCCGATCACCGAGCCGACGAGCAGTTCCGGGCGCAACCTGCCTTCGGCGAGCAGCCCGAGCATCGCCGGATATTCGTGCGCCGCCATCCCGTGCGAGCCGTGGATCTCCAGTTCGTGGGCGATCACGGTGTCCATCGGCAACGGCGGCCGCGCCGCATCCCCGAACAGCAGTCCGACCTGGATGTGCCGTCCGCGCCTGCGCAGGCAGCGCACCGAGGCGGCCGCGGTCGCCGCGGAACCGAGCGCGTCGAGTGACACGTGCGCCCCGCCGCCGGTGAGCTCGTGGATGGCCGGCGCGGTGTCCGGGCAGCTGCCCGCATCCACGGTGTGTTCCGCGCCGAGCGCTCGCGCTTTCTCCAGTGCCCGCGCGGAAATGTCCACGGCGAGCACCCGGGCACCGAGTGCCACCCCGATCTGCACCGCGGAGAGTCCCACCCCGCCGCAACCGTGCACCGCGAGCCGGTCCCCGTCCCGCACCCGCCCATGCGCGTGCACGGCGCGGAACGCGGTGGCGAACCGGCAACCGAGCGAGGCAGCCGCGATATCGTCCACGGAATCGCTCAGCCCGACCAGATTCGTGTCCGCGGCGTGCACCGCGACTCGTTCGGCGAAGGACCCGGACCCGGTGAATCCCGGTTGTGTCTGCTGTGGACAAACCTGCGGGTCGCCCGCCGCGCAGTAGCCGCAGGTTCCGCAACCGCACACGAACGGCACCGTCACCCGGTCCCCGGCGCGCCAGCACTGCACTCCGGAACCGGTCTCGCGGATCACTCCGGCGAACTCGTGCCCGGGAATGTGGGGCAGGGCAACGGGATCGTGCCCGCGCCAGGCGTGCCAGTCGGAGCGGCACACCCCGGTCGCGCTGACCTCGACGATCACTCCGTCGTCCGGGCAGACCGGTTCGGGCACCTCGGTGAGCGCGGGCGTTCCGCCGTACTCGGTGTACACCACGGCTTTCATGACTGTGCTCCTTCGGCGAGCAGGGCGAACGACACCAGCCAGTGCGTCGCGTGGAAATTTCCCGCCGTGACGACCGGAAGTGCCGATTCGAACTGGGTGTGTGCGGCGGCGCGGAGTGTCGCGGCGCGTTCGGTGGGCAGGTACGCCGCGAGCGCACGCAGCTGCCAGGCGCGGGACAGCGCGAGCCCGTAGAGGTGGCCCTGCTGCCCCTCGGTGGGATCGTCCACCTCGGGCGCGGTGAGCAGTTCGCCGTGGTTTTCCCCGCCCAGCCCGGGGAGGAACCGGTCGAGCCAGGCGGTGCGTTGTCCGGCGGGCAGCACCGCGCACATCAGCTCGGCCTCGGTGAGCGCGGGGGAGAGGAATTCGTTCCCGGAGGGTTCGAACCGGGTGTCGTATCCGGTGTCCCCGGAGAACAATCGCAGCGCCGTTTCCCGTGCCGTATCGGCGAGTTCGTGCCCCAGCCCGGTGCCCGCGCGGTACAGAGTGGACAGTGCGAAAGCGGTGTTGGCATGGGTGCCGTGCCGGACGGGATAGCGCAGCCCGGCGAGCCATCCGCCGAGCAGTTCGGCGGCCGTGTCCACCAGCGGACCGGTCACCGCAGCGAACCCGCGGGTCGGCGCGGAGCGCGGCAGTTCGGCGCACAGCAGCAGCGCCCACACCAGTCCGTACGGCCGCTCGAACCCCGGATGCGTTCGCAGGTAACGGATCTCGGTGTCCAGCTTCTCCGCTCGCAACCGTTCGGCGAGCAGCCACCTGGCCCGGAGCGCGGTCTCCCTGCCGAGCCCGCCACGGTCCAGCAGGGTGACAAGGGACCACTGCATGTGCACGCTGGAATGCCAGTCATAGGCGCCGTGGAAAGCCGGATGCAGCCGGGCCGGTTCGATGTCCAGGTCGCCGGGGCCGGTGGCGAGATGGCCGCAGCCGTACGGATAGTGCGTCTCGAGCACCTCGCAGGCGATGCGTGCCCATTCCTCGTCGTGCTGTGTCACCGGATCCCCGTCTCGACCGTCGATGCCCCCACTCTAGGGCAGGTGGAGTTCGGCGAGCCGGGTGTAGGAGTCCAGCATCTCGGCACGGTCGAAGGTGCTCATGGTGATCAGCAGCTCGTCGGCTCCGGTGCGGGCCAGGAGTTCGCGCAGCCGCTCGCCCACCTCGAGCGGGGTGCCGTAGATCTGCTGGCCGAGGGTTTCCTCGATGCTCGCCTGCTGCCGTGCCGACCAGGGGTGGGCCAGTACGGCATCGGCCGGCTCGAGCGGGCCGAACACCCCGTGGGTGCGGGAGTAGGCGGTCGCCCAGGCCTCGGGGAGCAGCAGCCGCCGCGCCGCCTCGGTGGTCTCGGCGACGGCGACCGATGTGGACAGAAGTACATAAGGAGCGGGCAGCCGCGCGGAGGGCACGAAGGCCGCACGGTATTCGGCAATCCGTTCGAGCAGCTGCTCGGTTCCCCGTACCGGCGCGATGACCAGGGCGAGCCCGAGCCGCGCCGCGAGCTGTGCACCGGCGCCGGTGGCCAGCAAGAAGACCGGGGGATGGGTGCACTCCGCGGGGAAGGCGTGCACGCCGGGGTAGGGCCCGCTGGTCGCGTCGAAGTAGCCGAGCAGTTCGCTCACCCGCGGTTCGAAGTCCGTGGTGGCCTCAGCCCCGAGTGCCGCGCGCACCCCTCCGGTGAAGCCGAGTGAGCGCCCGATGCCGAGGTCGATCCGCCCCGGATGCAGCGCCTCGAGCACCCCGAACTGTTCGGCGACCACCAGTGGGCGGTGGTTGGGCAGCATCACCCCACCGGTGCCGACCCGGATCCGCTCGGTCGCATCGGCGATGGCGGTGGCGAGCACCGTCGGCGCGGAACCGGCGACCCCGGGAACGCTGTGGTGTTCGGAGACCCAGAAGCGTTGGTAGCCAAGCGATTCCGCCTGGCGTGCGAACCTGACGGTGTCCCGGATGGCGGCGGCACGGTCCTGTTCGCCGCGGATGCTCGAGCGGTCGAGCACGGAGAGCGCAACGGTACCCACGAGCGGTACAACGCGGCGGCCGGGTATCGAATTCCACACCCTCGGTATTGATCAGTCAGTTAGGTCTACAGAAATTCGCAGGTCAGAACACTAAATTGCGATGTGAGCTTGCGATTATCGCAATTGCTGACTAATCTGCCTTCCCGTGACTTCCCCGGCAGGATCGAGTTCATCGAACGGCGTGGCCGGGCGCGTCCGTGGTCTCGTCAAGGCGATGCCCGGAGTGCAGCGGGATTTCGCCAAGGCGATCGGTCTTGACGAGTCGAAGCTGTCCAAGGCGCTCGTCGGCAAGCGGCAGTTCGCGGCACACGAACTGGTGCGGATCGCCGAGCATTGCGGAGTGACGGTCAACTGGTTGCTCAACGGGAGCGACGAGGCGAAAACGGTGGCCGCGGTACCGGCGATCCCGGCGCGCGCGGACACCAAGGAGGAGCCACGGCGGCGGATCCTGGAGAAGGCCTGGGAGCTCATCGCCGTGCGTGGGTACCACAAAGTCCGGATCGCGGACATCGCGAAGGCCTGTGGGACGAGCACGGCACGGATCCACTACTACTTCCCGACCAAGGACGATGTGCTCAACGATGCCTTGCGGCGCAATGTGAAACTCGCGTTCGACCGCCAGGTCGCCGAGCTGCACGCCATCGAGTGCGCGGACGAACGGCTCTACCGGCTGGTCGAGCTGCAGCTGCCGCTCGAGGGTCTGCTGCACGCGGAATGGTCGGTGTGGCTGCAGGTGTGGAACGAGAGCGCCCTCAACCCGGCACTGCGTTCGCTGTACTGGGACTCCTACGACCGGCGCTATCGCACCATCGCGATGACCATCCGGAGCGGCCAGGAGCAAGGGCTGTTCCGCTCCGGTGACCCGGACCGGTCGGCCACCGCGCTGACCGCGCTGATCGACGGGCTCGGCGTGCAGGTGCTCACCGGGCACCCGAACAGCTCCGTCGAGGCGATGCGCAGCCAGCTGCGGGAGTACATCGAGAACAACATCCTCGGCGGCGCCGAGGAGAAGGGCGAGGAATGACAAGCACCATCATCACCTGCGCGCTCACCGGAGCGGGCGATACGGTCGGCAAGAGCGATCGGGTTCCGGTCACCCCGCGTCAGATCGCAGATTCGGCGATCGAGGCGGCCAATGCTGGCGCGGCGGTCGTGCACATCCATGTTCGCGATATCGAGACCGGGCAGGGCAGCAGGGATGTCGCGCTGTACCGCGAAACCGTCCGCCTGGTGCGGGAAAGCGGCGTGGACGTGGTGCTCAACCTGACCGCGGGCATGGGCGGGGACCTGTTCATCGACGTGGAGGACCCGCTCAAGCCGGTCGAGGGCACCGATCTGGTCAACGGCCTGCAGCGGCTGCCGCACGTCGAGGAACTGCTTCCGGACATCTGCACCATCGACTGCGGCTCGCTGAACTTCGGCGAGGGCAGCCAGCTCTACATCTCCACCCCGGACATGCTGCGCACGGGTGCCGCGCGCATCCAGGAACTCGGCGTGAAGCCCGAGATGGAGATCTTCGACACCGGCCAGCTCTGGTTCGCCAAGCAGATGGTGGCCGAGGGGCTGATCGATCCGCCGCCGCTTTTCCAGCTGTGCATGGGAATTCCGTACGGCGCACCCGCGGAACCCGCACTACTGCAGACCATGGTCGAGCTGCTCCCGGAGAACGCGCAGTGGGCCTCGTTCGCGATCGGGCGCAACCAGATGCGCTGGGTCGCCCAGTCGGTGCTGCTCGGCGGGCACGTGCGGGTCGGGCTCGAGGACAACCTGTACCTGTCCAAGGGAGTCAAGGCGAGCAACGGACAGCTCGTGGAGCGCGCCGTGGAGATCGTCGAGGATCTCGGCGCCACCGTGGCCACCGCGGCGGAAGCACGCGAACAGCTCGGACTGAAGGGGACCAATCGTGGCTGAACCACAGCAGGCGCGCACCATCGCGTGCATCGGGGCCGGGGTGATCGGTGGCGGCTGGGCCGCGCACTTCCTGGCCAAGGGATTCGACGTGCTCGCCTGGGACCCGGGTGAGGGTGCCGAGGAACGCCTGCGGCTGCTCGTGCAGCGCGCCTGGCCCGCGCTGACCGAACTCGGCCTCGCGCAGGGCGCTTCGCAGGATCGGCTGCGGTTCACCGCGACACTCGCCGAGGCTGTCGAAGGCGCGGACTTCGTCCAGGAGAGCGGGCCCGAGGAACTCGAGCTGAAGCAGAAGCTGCTCGCCGATATCGAGGCGGCCACCCCCGAAGGCATCGTGATCGGTTCCTCCACTTCCGGGTACGGCATGACCGAGATGCAGACCAAGGCGGCGAACCCGGGCAGGCTCGTGGTCGGCCACCCGTTCAACCCGCCGTACCTGATCCCGCTCGTCGAGGTGGTCGGCGGGCAGCGGTCCGAGCGCTGGGCCGTGGACTGGGCCTCGGATTTCTACCGCCATGTCGGCAAATCCGTGATCACCATGGGTCGCGAGCTCCCCGGATTCATCGCGAACCGGCTGCAGGAGGCGCTGTGGCGGGAGGCGCTGCACATGGTAGCCAACGGGGAGGCCACGGTCGAGCAGATCGACACCGCGATCACCGAGGGCCCCGGTCTGCGCTGGCCGGTGCAGGGCCCGTGCCTGACCTTCCACCTCGCGGGCGGGGACGGCGGGATGGCCCACATGCTCGATCATTTCGGTCCCTCGCTGAAATCCCCGTGGACCCGGCTGGACGCGCCCGAACTCACCAAGGAGCTGCGGGACCGGATGGTGGACGGCTGCCTCGAGGAGGCGGACGGGCGTTCGATCGCGGAGCTGATCGCGGAACGCGATCGCGCCGTGATCGCCCTGCGACGAGCGATTGGTGGTGATGCCCGTGGGTAGTCTCGAGTATTCTGCGCGGGTTCGCGAGGAATGGATCGACTACAACGGCCATCTCTCCGAACCGTTCTACGTCCTGATCTTCGGCGATGCGACGACGGCCATGATGGACGTCGTCGGCATCGACGCCGAGTACCGGTCCGCGACGGACTCCTCGTTGTACACCGTCGAGGCGCACGTCCGGTACCTGCGCGAGGTCGGCCTGGGCGCCGAGGTTCGCGTGCACACGAAAGTCCTTTCCGTCTCGGGCAAGAAGCTGCGTTTCTGCCACGAGATGTTCCATGAGAGATCACTGGTCGCCACCGAGGAACTGCTCGCGCTGCATGTGTCGGCGGGCAAGGCGGCGGCATTCCCCGAGCACATCGCCGCGCGGCTGGAGTGCCACATCGGAAAGGCCCCGGACTACGCGGGCCGCGCCATCTACACTTAGCTTTTCGGCTCCCCGTCTTTCGATTTTCACCACGTCAATCGGATTTCCACCGAATTCATCGGATTCGAACAACAGCCGAATTGTATCCTCGTGTCTCGGACAACTCTCATGAATCCCTCATCGAAATACCACCGGATCGGCCGCCGTGGTTTCCTCGGCCTCGCCGCCGGACTGGCCGCCGTTCCGGTGCTCTCGGGCTGCGGCCGCGCCGCGGATGCCGAGGCCAGTGCGCCCGCCGGTCCGCCGAAACGTGGCGGCATGCTGCGTGTCGGGGTCACCGGTGGCGGTTCCTCGGACACCCTCGATCCGCATATCCCGGCCACCAATCCGGATATCGCCCGCACGATCAATCTCTACGAGGCGCTGCTCTACCGGGACAACCAGTTCCGCCTGCGCCCGCTGGTCGCGGAATCGGTGGTGAGCTCGCCGGACGCCACGGTGTGGACCGCGACCATCCGCAAGGGCATCAAGTTCCACGACGGACGCCCGGTCATGCCCCGGGACGTGGTGGCCAGCTTCCGCCGGATCACCGATCCCGACGATCCGAAGACCGGGGCGGCCAGCCTCTCGATGCTCGAGTCCGTGGTGCCGACCGGGGACCGCACGGTCGAGTTCCGGCTCTCTCAGGCCACCGCCGGTTTCGACGACTACCTCGGGCAGTACTCGCTCGGGATCGTGCCCGCGGACTTCGACGTCAAGAAGCCGATCGGCACCGGGCCGTTCCGGATGGGCACCTTCGACGCCGGGCTGCAGAGCACCTTCCTGCGCAATGAGCACTACTGGGTACCGGACCAGCCCTACCTCGACAAGCTGGTGCTCACCAACTTCACCGAGGACGACGCCCGCATCAACGCGTTGCTCTCCTCCCAAGTCGACGTGATCGACCAGGTGCCCGTCGCGCTGATCGACGTGCTGCGCAGCGATGAACGGATCCGGATCCTCAACTCCCGCACCGGAACCTGGCAGCCGTTCACCATGCGGGTCGACCGCCCGCCGTTCGACGATGTGCGGGTGCGTCAGGCGCTGCGGCTGGTGATCGACCGCGAGCAGATGATCAACCAGGTGCTCTCCGGCCAGGGGCGGGTGGCCAATGATCTGTACGCGCCCTACGATCCGGCCTACGATTCCACGCTTCCGCAACGGCGCCGCGATCTGCGCAAGGTGCGGGGACTGCTCGCCGCGGCCGGGAAGCCGAACCTCGAGGTGGAACTGACCACCGCGCCCATCCAGGCCGGGGCGGTGGAGGCGGCGCAGGTCTTCCAGCGCCAGGCCAAGGATGCCGGGATCACCATCCGGCTGCACAAGGTGGACACCACCACCTTCTTCGGCGAGAACTACAAGAACTGGGATTTCGCCCAGTCGTTCTGGTACACCCGCAATTATCTTCCCCAGGTGAACAACGGCGCACTGCCGAGCTCACCGATCAATGAGACGCATTTCGGCGATCCGGAGTTCACCGCGATCATCGCGAAGGCGCAGGGCACCGTCGACACGGCCGAGCGGACCAAGCTGCTGCACCAGGCACAGCGCATCGAGTACGAACGCGGCGGCGACATCATCTGGGCGTTCCCCAACCAGGTGGACGCTTATCAGGTGTACGTGGCCGGGCTCGTTCCGGACCGAACCGGCATCCCGCTTTCCGGTTACCAATTCCGCAATGCCTGGCTCGGCCAGGGAGGTGGCGCATGATCCGGATGATCCTGCGCCGCCTGCTGATCAGCGTGCTGGTGCTGCTGGTGGTCTCGATACTCGTGTTCGTGGCGACGCTGCTGCTGCCCGGTGACCCCGCGCGGGCCATTCTCGGTACCCAGGCCACCCCGGAACGCATCGCGGCACTGCAGGAGCACATGCACCTGAACGTCCCGGTGTGGCAACGGTATTTCGACTGGCTCTCCGGCGTGCTCACCGGGGACCTCGGGTTCTCCACCTCCACCCAGGGCTCGGTGAACACCCTGCTCGCCGACCGGATCGGGGCCTCGCTGGTGCTGCTGATCGCCTCGGCGGTGATCAGCACACCGATCGGGCTGGTGGTCGGCACCTGGAGCGCGATCCGTGCCGGACGCACCAGTGACCACGTGGTCTCCGGGTTCAGCCTGGTGATCGCCGCCCTCCCGGAGTTCGTCATCGGCGTGGCGCTCGTGGTGCTGTTCTCCACCTCGGTGTTCAAGCTCCTGCCCTCGGTCACCCTCTCGCCCCCGGGCACTCCGGTCTGGGAGCGGCCCACGCAGTTGGTGCTTCCGGTGCTGACCCTGGTGCTCGTGGTGACTCCGTACATCGTGCGCATGATGCGGGCCACGATGATCGAGGTGCTGGCCAGCGGTTCGGTGGAGATGGCGCGGCTGAAGGGGATCCCGGAGCGGATCGTGCTGTTCCGGCACGCGCTGCCGCAGGCGAGCGGACCGGTGGCACAGGTGATCGCGCTGCAACTGGCCTGGCTCGCCGGCGGGGTGGTCGTGGTGGAGTTCCTGTTCCGCTATCCGGGGATCGGCGCGGCGCTGATCGACGCGGTGAACAACCGGGATGTCCAGGTGGTGCAGGCCATCACCCTGCTGATCGCCGGGGTCTACGTGGTGGTGAACCTGCTGGCCGATGTGGTCGGCATCGTCACGAATCCGCGGCTGCGCACGGAGGTGGCGAAATGAGCGGCGGACTACTGCGGCGTGCGCTCGGGCTGCGCCAGGCCAAGATCGGGCTCACCCTGACCGGGATCGTCGTGCTGCTCGCGGTGGCCGGTGCGCTGTTCGGCAACATGATCACCGGGTACCAGCCCGATGACTTCTCCGGAAAACCGTTCCACGCCAACGGAATGGCGGGAACCGACGGGGTCGGCCGGGATGTACTGACCCGGTTCCTGGACGGCGGCCTCGATCTGCTCGGCTACGGCCTGGCCGCCACCGCGATCGGGGTGCTGCTCGGTGCCGCGCTCGGCATGCTCGCCGGGTACACCGGCGGCTGGCTGGACGGGCTGATCATGCGCGGCTCGGATGTGCTCCTTTCCATCCCGCAACTGGTGTTCGCCCTGCTGGCGATCGCCATGATCGGTCCGAAGGGCTGGTTGCTGATCCTGGTCATCGGCATCACGCACGCGCCGCGGGTGGCCAGGGTGGCGCGCCAGACCACGGTCGGGGTGATCGGGCAGGACTACATCAAGGCCGCGCAGCTCTACGGCATGCCGCGCAGGCGGATCCTGCTGCGCGAGGTGCTGCCGAACATCACCGGTCCGCTCATGGTCGAGCTCGGACTGCGGCTGACCTACTCGATCGGGTACGTGGCCTCGCTTTCCTTCCTGGGACTGGGAATCCAGCCACCAGCGGCGGACTGGGGGCTGATGATCAACGAGAACCGGATCGCGCTCGTGGTGCAACCCTGGGGCGTGGTGCTCCCGGTGCTCGCCATCGCGGTGCTGACCGTGGGGACCAACCTGATCACCGATTCGCTCGCCGCGGCCGCGGCCCGACGTACGACGGAGGAATCGTGACCGCGCTCGATGTCACCGACCTGCACGTGTCCACTGTGGACGACACGCCGGTGCTGCGCGGCGTCTCGTACTCCATCGAACCGGGGGAGATCCTCGCACTCGTCGGGGAATCCGGCTCCGGGAAGACCACGGCCGGGCTCGCCGCGCTCGGGCACTTCCGTACCGGGCTCAAGGCGGTCTCCGGATCGGTGCTGGCCAGTTCCTGCGGCGGCGCGCCCTCGGATGTGCTCGCGCTGCCGGAAAAACAGCGCAGGGCACTGCGCGGCAGGGTGATCTCCTACATTCCGCAGGATCCGGCGCTCTCGCTCAACCACAGCCTGCGGATCGGCAAGCAGATCGCCGAGGTGCTCGAGGTGCACGGTTACCCCGGTTCGGTCGAGGACCGGGTGCGCGAGACGCTCACCGAGGTCGGCCTGCCCTCCGATACCGAGTATCAGCGCCGCTACCCGCACCAGCTCTCCGGTGGCCAGCAGCAGCGGGTCGGGATCGCCATGGCGTTCGCCTGGAAACCGAGCGTCGTGGTGCTCGACGAACCGACCACCGGACTGGATGTCACCACCCAGGCGCTGATCCTGGAGACCGTGGCCAAGCTCGCCGCCGAACAGGACACCGCCGCCCTCTACATCACCCACGACCTGGCCGTTGTGGCCCAGATCGCGCACCGGGTCGCGGTGATGTACTCCGGTGAGATCGTGGAATCCGGTGCGGCACGACAGGTTCTGCACGAGCCGCAGCACTCCTACACCCGCGCGCTGATGGCCGCCGTCCCCGGGATCGAAGGGCCGGTCGGCCGCAGCGAAGCCGAGGAACCGGACGAGGACGTGGTGCTGCGCGCCGAACGCATCGAAGTGTCCTATGCGGACACCAAGGTGCTGCGCGGGGTGGACCTCGCGGTGCGGCGCGGGGAATCCGTGCTGCTGCTCGGCGAATCAGGATCGGGCAAGACCACACTGTCCCGCAGCCTGTGCGGCTTGATCGAGAAGTGCACCGGAACCGTCACCCTGGACGGGAATCCACTCTCCGCCTCGGCGCGGAAACGAAGCTGCGAACAGCTGCGCGATGTGCAGTACGTGTTCCAGAGCCCGTTCTCCTCGCTCAACCCGCGCAGGACCATCGCCGAATCGGTCGAGGTTCCGCTGCGGCAGCTGACCGATCTGGACAAGGACCAGCGCCGGAAGCGGGTGGCCGAGGTACTCGAGCAGGTGCGGCTGGACCCCGAGTACGCCGACCGGCTCCCCGGCGGGCTCTCCGGAGGGCAACGCCAGCGCGCCGCGATCGCACGGGCACTGGTCACCACTCCGAAGGTGCTCGTCTGCGATGAAGTCACCTCGGCCCTGGATGTCTCGGTACAGGCCACCATCCTCGAACTGCTCGGCGAACTGCGCACCGAACTGGGCATGTCGATCCTGTTCGTCACGCACAACATCGCGCTCGCCCGGCACGTCGCCGACCGGATCGCGGTGCTGCGCGAAGGGCTCATCGTCGAACAGGGCACGGTGGACCGGGTGCTCGACGCGCCGGAACACGAATACACTCGGGAACTCCTGGCCAATACACCGAAACTGTAGTCCTCGCCGGGCACCCGGCGCCTCAGCTCGGTGCGAACAGGCGCGGGCGGGCGGAGAGCAGGAGCACGCCCGGGCCAGGGGTGACGAGTTCGGCGGCGAGATCGGTGCTGAGCCGGTCGGGTGCGGTGCGGGCGGCGCGGACACCGAAAGAGCGGGCCAGGGCGAGGAAATCCGGCCGGGCGAGGTCCACCGCCGGGCCGTGTGCGGCTTCCGGGCCGAAGGCGCCGTCGAGGTACTCGCGCAGGATCCCGTATCCGCCGTCGTCCACGATCAGCCAGGTGACGTCCAGCTGATGCTGTGCCGCCGTGGCCAATTCGGCGATCCCGTACATCGCGCCGCCGTCCCCGGAGACCGCGAGTACCGGAGAGCCGGTGGCCGCGGCGGCACCGAGTGCGGCGGGGAACGCGTAGCCGAGCCCGCCGGTGCCCTGCGCCGAATGCATCCGCCCCGGCCAGGCCGACCAGGCCCAGTAGGCGAGGATCGTCATGTCCCAGAAGCTCGGCACGTGTTCCCCGGCTCCCTCCCACACCGCGTCGAGCAGCGCCCGTTCGGCTTCGAGGTCCTGGCCGTCGAGGCGCTCCCGCACGGCGGCGAGCAGGGCGGTGACCGCCTCCTCGGCGCGTCCGTCCGGGTCGCGTTCGGTGACCGCGGCGGCCAGCCCGGCGAGTGCTTCGCGCGCATCAGCGTGCACCGGAACCACGGGCAGGTTTGCGGCGAGTTTCCCGGCATCCGCCTCGATCTGCACCACTGTCCCTTGTGGACGGAGGCTGTGGTAGTTGCCGGACAGCTCGCCGAGCCCGGAACCGGCCACGAGCAGGACATCGGCTGCGGCGAGAAAATCGGTGGTGTGCCGGTCCTCCAGCCAGGAACCGCAGGAGAGCGGATGCCGTGCGGGGAACACCCCTTTGCCGCCGAAGGTGCTCACCACCGGGGCGCGCAGCCGTTCCGCGAGGACGCGCAGTTCTGGTTCCGCGCAGGCTCGCGCGACTCCGCCACCGGCGAGGATCACCGGGTTGCGGGCGCCGTCGAGCAGCCGGGTGACCTCTTCGAGCGGCACCGGTTCCGGGGCGGTGGGCCGGATCGGGAGCTCGCGTACCGTGCCGAGATTCGTGGGCGCGAGCAGCACATCCTGAGGGATCTCCACCCAGCTCGGTCCGTACGGCGGGCTCGCCGCGTCCTGCCACGCCTGGCGCAGCACGGCGGGGATCTGCTCGGCGTGCTGCACGGTGCGCGCGGTCTTCACCACCCCGGCGGCGATGGCGCGCTGATCCGCGAGCTCGTGCAGATAACCGCGACGCGCCCCGCCGAGGCCGTCGCTCGGGATCTGGCTGGCGACCACGAGCAGCGGAACCGAGGCGGCGAACGCCTCTTGGAGCGCGGGAAGGGCGAGCAGCGCACCCGGTCCGGTCGAGACGGCCACGGGGGTGACCGGGACCGATTCGTCACGGCGCAGGCGTACCCGTGCCATACCGTCCGCCGCGAACCCCGCGTTGTGCTCCATCCGATAGGTGAGGGTGCGCATCCCGTTGCGGCGCAAGCCTTCGAACAGGCCGAGCGCGTGCTGGCCGGGCAGGCCGAGTACGGTGTCCGCGCCGAGCGTCCGCAACGATTCGGCCACCAGGTCCCCGCCGGTGCGCTCAGCCACGGCCGGCCCGCAGCGCGTAGAGGCCGAGCAGGTCGTAGACCACGTGCGCGGCGGCGATGGCGGTGATCTCGGCGTGGTCGTAGGCGGGGGCGACCTCCACCACGTCCGCGCCGACGAGCCTGGCCGGGCGGAGCCCGCGCAGGATCTCCAGGAGTTCGCGGCTGGTCATCCCGCCGGCTTCCGGGGTTCCGGTGCCCGGTGCATGCGCCGGATCGAGAACGTCGATGTCGATCGAGATGTACAGGGGCCGATCGCCGATCCGGTCCAGTAATGCCGAGGCGATCTCGTCCGGGCCGCTGCGAAGCACATCCGCGGATGTGACGATGCCGAACCCGAGGCGCTCGTCCTCCTCGAGATCCGCCCGGCCGTACACCGGGCCCCGGGTACCGACATGGCAGGCGCTCGCGGTGTCCAGCAATCCCTCCTCGGCGGCCCTGCGAAACGGGGTGCCGTGCGTGTAGGGCTCGCCGAAGTAGGTGTCCCAGGTGTCCAGGTGCGCGTCGAAGTGCAGCAGGGCGACCGGGCCGTGTCGTCGCGCGGCGGCACGCAGCAACGGGAGGGCGATCGTGTGGTCCCCGCCCACTGTGACCAGTTTCGTGCCGCGGTCCCCGTATTCGGCGGCGACCCGCTCCAGCTCCCCGATCGCCTCGTGGATCGCGAAGGGATTCAGCGCCGTGTCCCCGGCATCCGCGACCTGCATCGCCGCGAACGGTGCCACATCCAGGCCGGGGTGATAGGGGCGGAGCAGTCTGCTCCCATCGCGCACCGCGGCCGGGCCGAACCGGGCCCCGGGGCGGTAGGAAACTCCGGAGTCGAAGGGCGCGCCGAGGATCGCCACCTCGGCGTGACCGACATCCTCGAGCCGGGGTAACCGGGCGAAGGTGGCGAAGCCGCCGAACCGGGGCATGGCCGTGGGATCCAGCGGACCGGTGGTGCTCATGATGTCGATGTCGCTCCTTCGTGCATGCGCCGCCGCCATCCGGCGAGGACGTCCCGGTCGGTGCGCCGGGTCCCGAGGCTGACCGTCACATAGGCCAGCAGGCTCACGCCGAGCCCGTAGTAGATCGGCTCGTCGGCGAGTACTCCCTTGATCACCATGGTGACCACGACCGTCGCCGAACCGGCCAGAATTCCGGCGATCGCCCCGGCCGCCGTGGCCCGCGGCCACACCAGGGCGCCGAGGATCGCCACGAGCAGACCGCCGACGAGCAGGTTGTAGGCGATGTTGAGGGAACCGACCACGCTCCCGATGCTCAGCGCGAGACCGATCATCAGCACCCCCATGGCCAGGGTGACCATCCGGATGCCGGGCGCCCGGGTGCGCAGCCGGGGGAGCAGATCGTTGCTCGCCACGGTGGCGCAGGCCAGCAACGCCCCGCTGGATGTGGACATCAGCGCGGACAGCGCGGCCGCGAGCACCAGCCCGCGCAGCCCGGTCGGCAGCAGGTTCTCCACGAGTACCGCGAAGGCGTCGTCCGCCTTGCCCAGGTTCGGATAGAGCACGTGCCCCGCGGCGCCGATCACCGCACCGGCGATCGCGTACAGCAGACAGTAGGTGCCCGAGATCAGCCCACCGGTGGTGGCGATCTTCGGGGTGCGCGCGGTGAACGCCCGCTGCCAGATGTCCTGCCCGATGAGCAGGCCGAGCGCGTAGGTGAGCAGGTAGCTGCCGATGGCAGCGCCGCCGATACCGACCGGGTCGAGGAACTGTTCGCCGAGCCGCGTGCCGATCCCGCTCAGCCCGCCCGCGCTGGTCAGGGCGATCGGCAGCAGGATCGCGAAGATGCCGATCGTCTTGAGGCCGAACTGCACGATGTCGGTGATCGTGATCGACCACATCCCGCCGAGCGTCGAGTACAGCACCACGATCGCCCCGCCGAGCGCGATCGCCGCGGCCGAGGGGAGCGCGAACAGCACCGCAAACACGGTGGCGAAGGACAGCACCGAGGTGACCGCGACCATCAGGGTGTAGGCCCACATCACGATCGCGGTGAGCAGTTCCACCACGTGCCCGTATCGGATCCGCAGCATCTCGGCGACCGTGTACACCCGGAGCCGGACGATGCGCCGCACGAACGCCGCGTGCAGCAGGAGCAGCCCGAGCCCGATGGCGATCACCAGCCAGGCACCGGAGATCCCGTATGTGTAGCCGAGACCGATGCTGCCGATGGTGGAGGCCCCGCCGAGCACCACCGCGGCCATCGTCCCGGAGTACATCGTGGTGCCGAGCCGCCGCCCGGCCACGATGAAGTCGCTGCGAGTGCGCGCCAGCCTGGTGCCGAGCCAGCCGATGGCGAGCATGCCCAGGATGTACAGCGTGATCACGAGATAGTCGACACCCATGGCTGACCTCCGGCGGTTACGGCTGGGTTCGAACCGTAGGCCCGCCGGAGACGGCGCGGAATGGGATGATCCGGCCCGATCGCGGGTTAGCATTGGGCACAATGACCAGTTTCGCCGAAGCCGAGGTCTCGTTGCGCGAGCTGCTCGCCGTTCGCGAACTCGATCTGGAGGTGCGGGTAGCGGCCGGGCTGGATGTGCCGGTCCGCGGGGCGCATCCGTGCGAGCTGACCGATCCGCGGCCCTATCTGCTCGGCGGGGAACTCCTGCTCACCGCCGGGGTGGATCTCGTCCCCGAGCCCGAGCCCCTGCGGGACTATGTGGCCCGCCTGGTAGCGGCCGGGGTCGGTGCGCTCGGCTTCGGCCTCGAGCCCGTGTTCCATGCCGTGCCGGATGAACTCGAGCACGCCTGCGCGCGGGAGGGGCTCGCGTTGCTGCTCGTTCCGGGCTCGACCCCGTTCATCGCGGTGTGCCGCGCGGTGGCCGAACTGCAGGCAGACCGGGCCGAGGCCGGGCGGCGCCGGCTCGCCTCGGCCCAGCGCGCGCTGAGCACCGCGCTCACCGGGGACCGGCCCCGCGAGGCACTGCTCACCGTGCTCGCCGAGACTCTCGGTGGCTGGGTGGTGCTGCTCGACGCGCATGGCGCGGTCCTTTCCGGGCACCGGTTTCCCGATCCGCTTCCCGCGGAACTGCGCATCCTCACCGAGCGGACGGGGACGAGTGACATCGCCGCGACCGAGACCGTGGACGGCACCCGGCTACTGGCTCAGCCGGTGGGTGGCCGCAGCCGGGAGGTGCTCGGTGTCGGCCTGGCGCGGCGGCCGGACGACAGCGATCGCGCGATCATCGCCGTGGCACTGGCCCTGCTCGGTGCGAGCGTGCCGCGGAAGACGTTCACCGAGGTTTCCGCGCTCGCCACCCGGACGCTGCTCGGTGAGCCCGCCGAGCTCGCCGCACTGTTCGGTACCGATGGCCCGTACCGGATCGTGCGCGGGGTGGCCACCACACCGGAGCCGCGGCCGATTCCGCTCGCCACCCCCTTGTGCGCCGTGGACGGGAGGGAATTCCTCGCCGTGCTCGACCGCGATGTCGATTCCGCCGAACTGGCCGCGCTGCACCGGGGCGGATGGCTGGCCGTGACCAGCGAGGCGAGTGAGGCCGGGCAGCTCGCCGAGGCGGCACGGCGGACCCGGGCGTTGCTGCGCAGGGCACGCACCCTCGGCAGGCCGGTGCGCGCCGAGGAGCTGACCGCGGCGGGCTTGCGCGGCCTCATCTCCCCGGACCAGGCGCACCGGTTCGCCGAGGACCGGTTGCGCCCGCTCGCCGGGACCGATCTCGCCGCGAGCTTGCGTGTCTGGCTGGCCAACCACGGCAACTGGGAGGCCACCGCGGCGCAGCTCGGCGTGCATCGCAACACCCTGCGGCACCGGATCGAACGGGTGCGGCGGTTGCTCGGCGTCGATCTCGCGGACGCGGAGGTGCGTATGCAGTTGTGGTTCGCGCTCGGCTGGGGTGAGACGGGCACCTAGCACGCGGCCGGTGGGGCACCGATTCGTTGTTCGAGCAGTTCGGCCAGTCGCAGTGTGGTGCGGTCTTCGAACATCGGACCGATGAGCTGTACTCCCACCGGCAGCCCCTCGGGGGAGCGCCCCGTCGGTATCGCCGTCGCGGGAAGGCCGGGCATGGTGGCCAGTCCGGCCCAGACGAGCTGGTCGAAGTACGGGTACTCGGCCCCGTCGATATCGAGCCTCCGCTGCAACGGATCGGGGTTGTGGTCGTGCGGGAACGCGGGGGTCGGCGTGATCGGGCACAGCACGGCATCGAACCCGGCGAACAGCTGCCGCCAGCCGTGGCGGTGGATCTCACGACGGTTGGTCACCTCGAGCCAATCGCGGTGACTCGACACCATTCCGCGCAGCCGGGTCGCATCGAGGCTGTGGTCGTGTGGGTTCAGTCCGGCTGCGCGGTCCCGCAGCTGCTCGTACCCTTCGACGGGAAAACGTGCAACGGTGCCGGAAACCAGCAACCGCATGTACAGCGACGCGGCTTCGGCCAGATCGGGCAGCAGTGGGCTGTGCCGTTCGACGCGGGCACCATCGGCGACAAGCGCGTCGGCCACCCGGTTCACTCCCGCTCGAACCGCGGTCCCGGTCGCGATCAGCGGATGCTCGTCGAGGACCAGGACCCGGAAGTCGCCGAGTGTTTCGTGGCGCGCGGGCGGTAGCGTCACCTGGTGGGCCAGGCCGAGTGTCAACGGGTCCGGGCCGGCCATCACGTCGAGCAGCAGACTGAGATCACCGGCGGTGCGCGCCATCGGGCCGACCACGGCGAGATCGGCTTCGGTCGGCAGAGCCGGTGCGGACGGCGGCGTCATACCGCGGATCGCCGCCAGTCCGAGTGTCGGTTTGTGTGCGTGGATGCCACAGAAATGTGCCGGGGTGCGCAGCGAACCCGCGAGGTCGGAGCCGATGGACAGCGCGCCGAATCCACACGCCAGGGCCGCCGCCGAGCCGCCGGAGGATCCGCCCGAGGTGCGACTGGTGTCCCACGGGTTGTTGGTGGTGCCGTAGATCTGGTTGAAACTCTGGATGTCCTGCAGCCCCAGGGGCACATTGGTCTTGCCGAGCACTACCGCGCCCGCGGCTTTCAGCCGCGACACCTGTACCGCATCCTCGGGTGGTTCGAAGTTCCGGTATTGCGGCATGCCCCAGGTCGTGGGCATCCCGGCCATGTTGTAGGACTCCTTGACCGTTACCGGAATACCCAGCAGCGGCCGATCCGTACCCCGGGCGCGTGCTCGATCGGCGTCCCGCGCCGCCACCCGCGCGCGATCGAAGTCGGGCACACAGATCGCGTTGATCGCCCCGTCATCCCGTTCGATCCCGGCGATCGCCGCGTCGGTCAGTTCCACCGAGGACACCTCGCCGGCACGGAGCGCGGCCGCCAGCTCCCCGGCCGACCGGAAATTCCATTCCATGGCTGCAACGCTAACGACCCTCCGCTGAGGTCACAAAATGGCGCTTTCCGCAATGGAACGGCCGATATTCGGGTGGGGTGAATTCTGGTTTGCCCTTGGTGATGCGAACTTGCCAGTCGGTGTTGTGGATGAGGGTGTGGTGGTGGGCGCAGCGGAGCACCATGTTTTCTTCGGTGGTGAGTCCGCCGTCGGGGTGGGCGCAGCCGTGGTCTCGGGCGATGAGTCGGCGGCGGAGTTTTGGTGGTGCGGTGCGTTCGCGGCAGCCCATGTCGAATACTTCGCCGCCTGATTCGGGGAGGTTTTCCGAGTTCGCGGCAAGTTGAATCACGTCGGCTAATGCATCGGCGTCGCGTTCGGCCTGGGTGCGTATATCGGGTGTGCCGCCGTTGGTTTCGGTGCTGCGGGGTTTGCCGAGTGCGTCGAGGGCGCTGCGGAGTTTGGGCCGGTTTCGTGGTCCAGGGTTCCGCGGATGGTCCAGTTGTTCTGCTACTGCTCCAGCCAGATCTGCCGGGCTGGGCGGGTGAGTTCGCGGTCGGTGGGTTCCTGTCCATCCGGATCGAGTCGCGTCTGCAGTTCTCGAATCGGACGGACGAGCCAGTGTGGTCCGACCTCACCGGCGATCTCGGCGAGAGCCTTTTCCGCGATCGGCCACGCGTCTCCGATCAGTATCTCGGCGGAAAGCTCGCCGGCAAACTGACGAATCCGGTCCACGTGTTCGGTGCCGACTTCTCCGCGCGAATAGGCTTCGGCGGTGTTCGGTAAATCCGGGGAGAGTGGTTCCCCACTGATACCGAGCGCGCCGAACAACATTCGTGCCCGTTCGGCCATTCGGCGTGCTTCGGCACGACTAATGCCTAGCACGTCCCGCGCCAGAGTCGCCGCCGAACCGCAGTACCCGAATTCGACCGGCGCAACCCTCCTTATCCAACTCGGCAAGCTGATGTAATGACTCGGCTTCGGCACGACGCACTACGACGGCCTGTTCGATGAACCGGTCAAGCCACTCCCGACTCGACAGTTTTATCCCCATTTCCCCAGTGCTCATAACATCTATACTAGCAGAAGCCGGGCGCTGATGAACTGCTTAGCCGGAAATCGCCCGAATGGATTAGCCCGTGTTTTTCAGGCGGGGCGTCTTTTTGTTCGAAGCGATGAATGTTACTTCGGTTGGGTGGCGGTGGGCATCGGCATGTTCTTGAGCTGATCGCCGACCTTGTCGAGTTCGGCGGACCACTGCGCTTGCAGAACAAGCGTGATGGCGATGCCCGCTATTCCGCATACGACACCGGAGATGGACATGGCACGCGCGGATTTCCAGATTCCGATGATGCCGAGTACGACCGCCGCGCCGCCGATGATCGCCCCGACGTTGTTGAGGATCGGCACGGGACTGATGGCGAGCGCGATGATCCCGAAGACCAATGCGAGTATGCCAAGGGTCTTGGATCTACCGGGTGTGACCGCTCGTGGTGCCGTTGTAGCCATGGTTTCTCCTGGTCAGAAGGATGATGACCGTTTATCGGAGAACCTCGGGCGCCGTTACAGCGCTGGGTGAGGCGTGGACGGACCGGTTGGGATCAGCGCTTTTTCCTTGTCATACAACGGGTTTCCGGTGTTGTTCGGCGGCCGCGGTCACCTTGGCGTAGTAGTTCCGCCACCATTCGGCACCCCCGAGGTCCTCGGCGTCGGCGCCGCCTTCGCCGTCGATCAGTTCCCGGACGATGTCGATGTGGCCCGCGTGGTGCGCGGTTTCGTCGACCATCCGCACGAGCAGTGAGCCGAGGGTGGTGTCCCGTCGCTCTTCGGGCCACCACGGCACCCGCGCGGGTGCGTCGAGGCCGAGCTGTGCGATGGATTCGTCGGAGTGCCGCCACACGGTCCGGTAGAGCTCGCGCAGTTCGGTCGAGGATTCGGTGGATTGTGCCCACATATCGGCGCCGTCCCAGATGGATTCGTCGTCGACCCAGGGCAGGGTGATCGTTCCGGGGCGCCCCACGCAGGCGCCGAGGTAGCCGAATTCGACGGTGGCGAGGTGCTTGACCAGGCCGAGCAGGTTCGTCGCGCTCGGGGTCAACGGGCGGCGGATGTCGTACTCGGAGAGCCCGTCCAGCTTGGTGAGCACGTGTTCGCGGGACTGTTGCAGGTAACGGTGCAGGTCGGCGGCAATGCCGGTGAGTTCGTCCATGCCCGCGAGCCTAGAACCGGGCACTGACAATTCCGGGTCTCAGCGGAACCTGCGGATGAACCGGCGCTGCCACGGGGTTTCCACGGCACGCGGAGCGTAGTGTTCCCGGATGTAGCCGACCGCCTCCGTACCGGGAATCCCGTCGAGCACGGCAAGGCAGGCGAGCGCGGTTCCGGTGCGCCCGAGACCGCCACCGCACGCCAGCTCCACTCGTTCGGTCTCCGCGCGCTCGAGCGCTTCGGCCAGGGCGGCACGTGCGGCGGGCCGGTCGGCGGGCAGGCGGAAATCCGGCCAGCGGACCCATCGGGATTCCCACTCGACCTCGGGCGGGGTGCGACCGAGCAGATAGAGCGCGAAGGTGGGCCGCTGTCCTTCGGGGAGCCCGTTACGCAGGCCGCGGCCGCGGAGCAGCCGCCCGGAAGGCAGCCGGAGAAGGCCGGGTGTCGTGGGATCCCATGGTGTGTTCACCGTGCACAGCCTAGGGATCCGGGCACAACGGGGTGCCGCCTTTCGCGGGTGGTGAACACGGGGTGTGGATCAGGCCGATCGCTCGATCGCGGTGCGGGCGAGGGCGACCATGGAGCGCCCGGCCGTATGGATCGGCTCCGGGGCCCGTGCGGCACGGCTCAGCAGGAACGCGCCCTCCAGGAGCATGATCATCGACTGGGTCAGTTCGCGGGCCGTTGCCGGATCGTCGACCCAGCGGGAGAACCACCGGGTGCCCGCTTCGACCCAGTCCGCGAACACCTCGGCGGTGGCGATGCGCAGTGTCTCGTTGGTACTCGCTACTTCGAGGGCCATGGTCGCGATCGGGCAGGCGTCCGCATAATCGGTGGCCGCGAGGGTGGCCGCGGCGGCCTCGAAGGCTTCGCCCAGTGCTTCGAGGGGATCCGTGGCGTCCTCGATCAGGCTCAGCACCAGGCGCATGTACTCCGGACCGGTCGTGCGGATCGTGTCCTCGGCGAGCTGTTCCTTGCCGCCGGGGAAGAAGTGGTAGATCGAGCCGAAGGGCGCCCCGGACTCCGCGGCGATCGATTTCAGCCCTGTTCCCGGGAAACCGTTGCGGCGGAACAACATCGCGGCCGCCTCCCGAATCCTGGTCCGGGTGTCCGGCTGCGCCGTGCCCATCTGGTACTCCTCTCGCCTTCCGGATCCGCGGTGCTGCTGCTAGTCTACATTAGAACGATCTATCAAGAGGAGGTGTCATGCCTCGAATCGAACTTTCGGCGGGACCGATCGACTATCTCGACACCGGGGGTGAGGGGCCCGTTCTCGTGCTGACCCACGGGCTGCCGATGAACGAGACGCAGTGGCGCAAGGTCGTGCCGCTGCTGCACGGCTACCGCTGTGTGCTCCCGACGCTCCCGCTCGGCGGGCACCGGACCCCGATGCATGCCGATGCCGACCTGACCCAGCAGGGGCTCGCGCGTCTGCTCGCGGAGTTCCTGGAACGGCTCGACCTGCGGGACGTGACCGTGGTGATGAACGACTGGGGCGGCCCGCAGTTCCTGGTCGCCGAGGGGTGCACCGAACGGGTGGCCAGACTGGTGTTCGTGGCCTGCGAGGCGTTCGACAATTTCCCGCCCGGTTCGGCCAAGGGACTCGCGCGGCTGCTGCGGATTCCCGGTGGCACGAAGCTCGCCGTGTGGCTGTTCGGCAGGAAGTGGTTCCGGCAGAGCCGCCAGGCCTACGGTGCCCTGAGCCTGCGTGGAGTGCCCGACGAGGTCATGCGGGACTGGTTCGAACCGCTGACCAGTGACGCGAACGTGCTGCGGGACTTCGTCAAGTTCGCCACCTCCGCGCCGAAACGGGCCCGGCTGCTGGAACTGAGCGAGCGGCTGCGGGAGTTCGACCGGCCGGTGCTGGTGGTGTGGGCGGACAGGGACAAGCTGATGCCCCGCGCGCACGGGCGCAGGCTCGCCGCACTGTTCCCCGACTCCCGTCTGGTCGAGATCGCGAGTTCGGGCACCCTCATCCCGGAGGACCAGCCGGAGCGGCTCACCGAGGTGCTCACCGGCTTCCTCGCCGAGACCGGTGCGGTCCCCGCCGATGGCGTCACCGGACGGTGAGCACGAACTTGCCGGTCGCGGCGCGGTTCTCCAGGGCGGCGAGCGCTTCGGCGGCGTGTTCGAGTGGCCGGCACACCGGCTCCGGGGCGCTCAGTTCGCCGGAGGCGAGCAATGGTCCCAGTTCGGCCCACTGTTCGGCCAGGTAACCGGGATTGCCGAGCACCCATTCGCCCCAGCCGACGCCGATCACGGCCGCGTTCTTGAGCAACAGCCGGTTCACCTTCACGGTGGGGATCTCTCCGCCGGTGAAGCCCAGCACCAGTACCCGGCCCGCCCGGGACAGGGAGCGCACGCTGTCGGTGAACCGGTCCCCGCCGACCGGGTCCACGACGATGTCCACGCCGCGGCCGCCGGTGAGTTCCCTGACCTGGTCGAGCCAGCCCTCGGTGAGCACGGTGTCGGTGGCTCCGGCGGCACGGGCCACGGCGGCCTTCTCCTCGGTGCTCACCACGGCGATGGTGCGGCCCGCGCCGAGCGCCCCGGCGAGCCGGAGGGTGGATGTGCCGATACCGCCCGCGGCGCCGTGCACCAGCACGGTCTCGCCCTCGGCGATGCGGCCGCGCTCGCGCAGCGCGAAGTGCACGGTGAGGTCGTTGAACGGCAGCCCGGCCGCGGCCCGCAGGGATACATTGTCCGGCAACCGGAACACCGTCTGCGGGGGCAGCACCGCGACCTCGGCCATCGCGTTGCCGAGCATGATCAGCCCGGCGACCCGATCACCTTCGGTGAACCCGCTGTCCGCGGGCGCTGAGCGCACCACCCCGGCGAGTTCCGCACCGAGCACGAACGGCGGATCCGGTTTCATCTGGTAGAGCCCGCGGGTCAGCAGCACATCGGGGAAGGCGACCCCGGCCGCGTGCACCTCGATGACCACACCGTTCGGTTCGGGCTCGGGGATCTCGTCCAGCCGGACCGAACCGGGCCCGTCCAGTTCGACGACTCGTACCGCGCGCATCACCGCATCACACCCCGTTCATGATCGACAACGGGGTCAGTCTATCGGTGATCCGGTCACAGGCTGGCCAACGCGGCCACGGGGGACTCCACGGCGTCGGCGATGAACCGGAGGAATCCGGCCGCGGTCTCTCCGTCGCAGACCCGGTGGTCGAACACCAGGGACAACTGGGTGATCCGGCGCGCGGTCACCTCGCCGTCCACGATCCACGGGCGGTCCAGGATGCGCCCGATCCCGAGGATGGCGGCCTCGGGATGGTTGATGATGGCGGCGCTGCCGTCGACGCCGAACCGGCCGTAGTTGTTGACGGTGAACGAACCCGTGCCGCGCACCGATCCGGACCTGGCCGCCGCGACGACCTCCCGGATGGCGGTGTCGAGCTCGCGCGCGTTGCGGGTGTGTGCCGCGGTGACGGCGGGGACAAGCAGTCCGTGCTCGGTCTGGGTGGCGATACCGAGATTGACCCCGTCGAGGTGCACGATCTCGCCTGCCCGCTCGTCGACGCGGGCGTTGAGGGCCGGACAGCGGGCGAGCCCGGCGACGGCGAACCGGGCCAGAAAGGCCAGCAGTCCCGGCCCGTCCAGCTCGGCGCGCAGGGCGAGCAGTGCCGTGGCGTCCACGTCCACCCAGACGGTCGCCTCGGGGATCTCCGTACGGCTGCGGGAAAGCGCCTCGGCGATCGCTTTCCTGGTGCCGGTCAGCGGAATCCGCTCGCGGACACCGAGACCGGTGCGCGCGTCCGTCGTACCGCTCTGCCGCGGTTCGATCGCGGCCTCGACATCGGCGCGGGTGATCAGCCCGTCGGCGCCCGTGCCACGGATCCGGTCCAGCGGGACACCGGCCTCGCGGGCGAGTTTGCGCACCACCGGGGAGACCACGGCCGGACGGCGGTGCCCGCGGTGGCCGGGTTCGGATTCCGCCGTGGTGCCGTAGCCGATGAGCACATTCCCCGAACCGCCACGGGATTCCTCCTCGTCGGTCACCGAGATCAGCGGTTCGCCGACCTTGAGCACCGCGCCCTCGGCCCCGTGCAGCGTCTCGATCACCCCGCCGTAGGGGGAGGGGACCTCGACGGCGGCCTTCGCGGTCTCGACCTCAGCGACCGGAGAGTCCACGCTGATCCGTTCGCCCGGCTCGACCAGCCAACGGATCAGCTGGGCCTCGGTCAGTCCTTCGCCGAGATCGGGAAGGACGAAGGTCTGAGAACTCATGCGTGCTCCCATTGCAGTTCGTCCACGGCATCGAGGATGCGGTCGATGGAGGGCAGGTGATGGCGTTCGAGTTTCGGCGGTGGGTATGGGATGTCGAAACCGGTGACCCGGCGCACCGGGGCCTCGAGGTGGTGGAAGCAGCGCTCGCCGATGAGGGCGGCGAGTTCCGCGGCCACCGAGGCGAAACCGGGCGTCTCGGCGATCACCACCGCCCGCCCGCTCGCCCGTACCGCTTCGGCGATCGTCTGCTCGTCCAGTGGGACGAGGGAACGCAGATCGAGCACGCCCAGCTCGCGTCCCTCCGCCGCCGCCTGTTCGGCGGCGGCGAGTGCGACCGGGACCGAGGGGCCGTAGGTGATCAGGGTGGCATCGCGGCCCGCGCGGCGCAGCTCCGCGGTGCCGATCGGCGCGACCGGTTCCCGGATATCGGCCTCCTCGCTGGCGAAATAGCGCTTCTTGGGTTCCAGGAAGATCACCGGGTCCGGGTACTCGATGGCCGCGCGCAGCAGGCCGTAGGCGTCCGCGCTGGTGGCCGGAGCGAGCACGGTCAGGCCCGGGGTGTGCGCGTAGTAGGACTCGGAGGAATCGCAATGGTGCTCGACCCCACCGATCCCGCCCGCATAGGGCACCCGGACCACCACGGGAAGGTGCAGTGCCCCGCGGGTGCGGTTGCGCATCTTCGCGAGGTGGCTGGTGATCTGTTCGAACGCCGGATAGGCGAAGGCGTCGAACTGCATCTCCACCACCGGGTGCATGCCGTTCATGGCAAGCCCGATCGCCATGCCGAGGATCCCGGACTCGGCCAGTGGGGTGTCGAAACACCGTGCCGCGCCGAAGGAATCGGTCAGGCCCTCGGTCACCCGGAACACCCCGCCGAGCGGCCCGACGTCCTCACCGAACACGAGCACCGAGTCGTCGGCGCGCATCGCATCCCGCAGCGCGGTGTTGATCGCCGCGGCCATTGTCAGCTTCTCGGCGCTCATCGGGTACCCGCCCCGGCGCGCAGTTCGGTGTCCAGCAGCGCGGCCTGGGTGGCCAGCCGCTGCGTCGGCGTGCCGTACACCTCGGCGAACAACGCCCCCGGTCGCGGTGCGGCCATCGCGGAAACTCCTTGACGCACAAGGGAAGCGAACTCCTCGGCGGCTTCCTCGAGCTCGGTTTCCCGTGCCGCGCCGAGCAGTCCGGTGCCACGCAGGTACGCGCGCAGGCGGGGGAGCGGATCGCGTTCGGTCCACTCCGCCACCTCCAGCTCACTGCGATAGCGGCCCGCATCGTCGGCATTGGTGTGTGCTTCGAGGCGGTAGGTGTCCGCCTCGACGAGGGTGGGGCCGGCTCCGCTCGCTGCCCTGGCCACAGCCTCGTCGAGGACCGCGGTCACCGCGGCCGGATCGTTGCCGTCCACAAGGACCGCGGGCATGCCGTAGCCGATTCCCTTGTCCGCCAAGGATTCCGCAGCGGTCTGCCGGGAAAGTGGCACCGAGATCGCGTATTTGTTGTTCTGCACGAGGAAAACCACGGGCGAGGTGAACACGGCGGCGAAGTTCAGCGCCTCGTGGAAATCGCCCTCGCTGGTCGCCCCGTCCCCGCACAGCGCGAGCACCACGGTGTCCTCGCCGCGCAGCCGGGCCGCGTGGCCGACCCCGACCGCGTGCGGCAGCTGGGTCGCCAACGGGGTGGCCTGCGGGGCGATCCGGTGGGCGAGCGGGTCGTAGCCACAGTGCCAGTCGCCGGTGAGCAGAGTGAGCGCCTCGACCGGCGGAACCCCGCGCTGCACCACCGCCACGGTGTCCCGGTAGGTGGGGAACAGCCAGTCACCGCCGCGCAGCGCCGCGGCCGCACCGATCTGGCAGGCCTCCTGGCCGCGCGAGGACGGGTACACCGCGAGCCTTCCCTGCCGCACCAGGCTGTTCGCCTGTTCGTTGAACCTGCGGCCGAGCACCAGGCCGCGATACAGCTCGAGCAGGCGCTCCGGTTCGGGAAGGGCATAGCGCTCGTGTTCGAGCACGGTGCCATCGGTATCGAGCAACCGCACGATCTCGGTCATGCACACCTCCGGACAAGACGGAACGGCGCAATTGTGTGTCGAGCGGCGAATGACCGGCTAGAATTTGACATGATTACGATATGAATGGCCGACTACAACACTCTCGGAGAGTCATATGTCCAGTGAGGAACCGATCGAGGCGCGCGTCGCTGGACGAATGGCGCCCGCGCTGGACGAGATCGATGAGCACATCCTGCGCGAGCTGAGCCAGGACGGCCGGCTCTCGGTCCGGGTACTCGCCGAGCGGATCACCATCTCCCGGGCGGCGGCCTACAACCGGATCGAGCGGCTGAAGAAGACCGGGGTGCTCACCGGGTTCACCGCGACCGTGGATCCCGCCCGCTGCGGCCTGTCCACCTCGGCCTATGTGACGCTGACCGTGCGGCAGAACAACTGGCGTGATCTCACCGAGCATCTGCGCCGGTTGCCGGAGGTCAAGCACATGGCGCTGGTCGGCGGGGAGTTCGACGTGGTACTCCTGGTGCGCACCACATCCAATGAGCACCTGCGCCACCTGGTGCTCGACAAGCTTCAGGAGATCCCCGGCGTGCTGGGCACCACGACCCTGCTCATCTTCGACGATCTCGCGAACGCCTGAGCCCGCGGTCAGACCAGCGCGTGCTTCCCGTACGGGCGCTCGTCGGTCGCCTGGTCGAGGATCCGGTTGGCGACCCTGCCGAGCGCCTCGTAGAGCTCCTCCCGGCCTTCGATGCCCCAGCCCTCGGTTCCCCAGTCGTGCAACCGATCGGTGAGCCACTCCTGCCAGGTGTGCAGCAGTTTCCGCAGTTCGACCAGACCCGGTTCGGTGACCGTCCACACCGGACCGATCGCACGCAGATAGCCGGTTTCCTCCAGCTTGGCGAAGGCGGGCTCGAACACCTCGGGCGGAATCCCGAAATCGGCTCCGAGCACGGCGAGCGAGGTCGGCTTCTCCCGCCGCTCCCGCAGCCGCACCTGGGCGAGGCACCAGAGCCCGCCCTGATCGAGCACACAGCCCGAGCGCTCGGTGATCGTGGTGGCGATCTCTTTGCCCTCCTTGGCGAGCAGCCGGCCGACCGCCCGTTCCAGGTCCTGCTCGCGATCGCTCGGCTCGGGCATCGCGAACCCATCGCCGAGATCGGGCGCACCGGCCCGCGCCGTATCGCGCAGCGGTACCTGTTTGAGGAACAGTGCGAGCACCAGAGCGAGCAGCCCGACCGGTGCGGCGTAGAGGAAGACCGTGTGCAGCGAGTCGCTGTAGGCCTGGATGTACGGCGCGGCAACGGATTCCGGTAACCGGTGCAGCGCGGTGGGCACCTGGACCGCGTGCGGATCGAGACCACGGGGCAGCGGATGCTCACTGCCCGCCCGGGCCATGTTGGGGGCCAGCTGGTTGGCGTAGATGGTGCCGAACACCGCCGCGCCGAAGGAAGTACCCATCGAACGCAGGAAGGTGACCCCGGAGGTCGCGACCCCCAGATCGCGGTATTCGGCGGTGTTCTGCACGACGATGACGAGCACCTGCATGCTCAGCCCGATCCCGAGGCCGAGCACCACAAGGTAGGCCGACATCTCCCAGAACCCGCTCGCCGGGGTCATCGTGGACAGCAGATACAGGCCGAAAGTCAGCCCGATCCCGCCGAGGATGGGGAAACTCTTGTAGTGCCCGGTCTTGCCGACCAGATTGCCCGCGATCACCCCGGCCACGAGCAGCGCGAGCACCATGGGCAGCATCCGCACCCCGGAATCGGTCGCCGAGATGCCGTGCACGTACTGCAGATAGGTCGGCAGATAGGACAGTGCGCCGAGCATCGCGAAACCGACGACGAAACTGAGCGCGCTCGCCACGGTGAACACCGGATTGCGGAACAGCCGCAGCGGCAGGGTCGGTTCCTTCGCCCGGCGTTCGGCGAACACGAACAGCATGAGCAACAGCACCGAACCGGCCGCCATGCCGATGATCACCGGTGAGTCCCAGGCATACTGGGTACCTCCCCAGCTGGTGACCAGGGTCAGCCCGGTCGCGGCGAGCCCGATGAGCAGGATGCCCAGATAGTCGATCGCCGCCTTGATCTTGGTGGTGACACTGGGCATGGCGCTCGCGGTCACGATCAGCACGAGCACCGCGACGGGCACGTTCACGTAGAACGCCCACCGCCAGGACAACTGATCCACGAACACCCCGCCGAGCATCGGCCCGAGCACGGTCACCACGCCGAACACCGAGCCGAGCACGCCCTGGTACTTGCCGCGTTCGCGCAGCGGCACCACATCGGCGACCAGTGCCGTCGCGGTGACCATCAGCCCACCGGCGCCGAGACCCTGGACCGCGCGCGCCGCGATCAGCCACACCATGCTGTCGGCGAAGCCGCAGAAGAACGAGCCGCCGGTGAACACGATCACCGCGAGCTGGAACATCAGCTTGCGCCCGAACAGATCGCCGAGTTTGCCGACGATCGCGGTCATGATCGTCTCGGCGAGCAGATACGAGGTGATCACCCAGGACAGGTGCCCGCCGCCGCCGAGGTCGCCGACGATGGTGGGCAGGGCGGTGCCCACGATGGTCTGGTCGAGGGCGGCGAGCAGCATGCCGAGCGCGACGGCCGTGAACACGGCGTTGATCCGGTTGCGGCTCAGTCCGGGAGCCGCGGCCTGTTCTGCGGTGGCGTCGACGCTCGCGGTCATCCGTTCCCCTCGGCCTGCGGGCGGCCGCTGCGAGCCGCCGTGACTGGCTGGCTACTGTACGCGATTCGCCATAGGGGTGCGAGTCACCCGGCCGCGCCGGCGTCCACCCGGTCCAGCATCGCGTGGGCGAGCGTGGTGCAGTGCTCGATGAGCTCCTCGATGGGCAGATCCAGCTGGTCGTCCTGCTTCTCCACGAGCACTCGCTCCAGCATGCCGACCACGGCGTGGGCGAACAGTTCGATAGGGATGGGCGAGCGGTTCCCGGATCTGGTCGCGCGTGCGGTGTCGGCGACGAGCCCGGCGAAGCGGCGCAGCGAAGCACGCATGTGCGCCTCGGCCTCGGGGCCCGCGCAGGCCGGTTCGGCGAACACGATCCGCAGGGTGCGCCGGTCCGCGTCGAGGGCGCGCAGGAAGGTCGCGATGCCCGCGCGCAGCTGCTGTTCGCGCCCCGCGGGTGCGGCGGCGACCTGTTCGGCGACGGCGGCGAACAGGTCGCCGATGATCGTGTCGAACACGGTGAGGAACAGTTCCCGCGTACCGCGGAAGGATTCGTAGAAGTAGCGGTCGGTCAGCCCGGCCGCGCGGCAGATGTCCTTCACCCCGGTGGCCAGATAGCCGCTGGTGCCGAACAGTGCGGTGCCCGCGCCGATGATCCGGGCTCGCCGGGCGGCGACCCGTTCGCGCGCCCCGACTCCGCCGTAGGGGCGCACCGGGCGCCGGGATGTGCCGCTCACCGTGGCTCCCTCGCTCATCGGGGTCAGATTCGTTGCCACCGTACGGGATTTCTGTGAAGATGACGATCGCGATAGTCAGATTTGACCACGATGAGGTGATCGTGATGACCGAGCTGCACCGGAACGCGGGACTGAGCAGGCGCACACTCCTGCGCGGGGCCGCCGCCGCGGGAATCGCGGGTATGGCGGGAGCGGCGGTGAATTCCGCGACCGCATCGGCCGCCACCGGAACCGGGCGCCGGGTCGCGGTGCTCGGTTCCGGGATCGGTGGGCTGACCGCGGCACAGGAACTGGCCGAGCGCGGATTTTCGGTCACCGTGTACGAACGCAAGGCCCTCGGCGGGAAGTCCCGCACCATCCCGGTTCCCGGTAGTGCCAGTGGGGGACGCCTGCCGCTTCCCGGTGAGCACGGTGCGCGCGGATTCACCTCGTTCTACCAGCACATCCACGATTCGATGCGGCGGATTCCGGTGCCGGGCAAGCAGAACGGGGTCTACGACAACCTGATTCCGTTCTCCTTCGGGGATGTGCGCTATGCCAGGGCGAACGGACGCGCCGACGGGAATCCACTGCTGTTCGGTTTCTACTTCGATCCGCGCGAGGCACTCACCCCGGAAGGGCTCAGGAGCATCCTCATCGAGGGGATCCTTAAGCAGCACGAGGTTTCGCTCCCGGACGCCGAATACCTCGTGGAACGATTCCTCGTGTTCTTCACCAGCAGCGAGCAGCGCCGCTTCGGCCAGTGGGAGAACACGAGCTGGTGGGATTTCGTCGGCGCGCGCAGCCGTTCGGCCGAGTACCAGAACCTGGCCGCGACCGGGCTGACCCGGGCACTGGTCGCGGCGAAGGAACGCGTGGCGAGCACCCGCACGATCGGGAACATGGCCGAACAGTTCCTGCTCGCGGTTCTGCGCGAGGTCGGTGGCGGGCCGAAGGTCTACGAGGTGCTCAACGGGCCGACCAACGAGGCGTGGCTGGATCCGTGGGTGGCGCACCTGCGTGGGCTGGGGGTGCGGTTCCGGGTCGGGGACACCGTCGAAGGACTCACCCTCGAGGGCGGGCGGATCACCGGTGCCCGGGCCAGGGACGCGAACGGCACGCACACCATCGAGGCCGACTGGTTCGTCTGCGCCGTCCCCACCGACCGGGCACGGGGACTGTGGTCCCCGCAGATTCGCAGCGCCGCTCCCGGGCTGGCGAACATGGACCGGCTGACCATGGACTGGATGAACGGCATCCAGTTCTTCGTGGACGAGGACACCCCGCTGGGCAACGGGTTCAACATCTACCTGGACGCGCCGTGGCGGCTGACCTCGTACACCCAGGATTCCTTCTGGCACACCGATTACCGGCACAAGTACGGGGACGGGGCGAGCGTGAACGGGCTGACGATCGACATCGCGGACTGGGACACCCCGGGCATCCTGTTCGGCAAACCCGCGAAACGGTGCAGTCGCGAGCAGATCTACCACGAGGTGTGGGCCCAGCTGCAGGCCGCGCTCGACGACAGGGGAGCGGGGCAACTGCCCGATGGCATCGTGCGCGCCTGGCAGCTGGATCCCGCGATCAGCTGGTCGGCCGCGGCCGGGCAGAACACCAATGACGAGCAGCTACTGGTCAACGGAATCGGTTCGTGGCGCAACCGGCCGAGCGCGGATACCGGTATTCCCAACCTGTTCCTGGCCGCGGACTATGTGCGCACCGATTTCGACCTGGCCACCATGGAGGGCGCCAATGAGGCCGCACGGCACGCGGTCAACGCGCTGCTCGAGGAGGCGGGATCGGCCGCGGGGCGGGTGCCGGTGTTCACCCGCTATCAGCCGCCGGAATTCGACGGGCTGAAGAAGATCGACGCGCAGCGCCACCGTGCAGGGCAGCCGAACCTGTTCGACCATCCACGCCCGTGAACCGCCCGGCCCAGAGCAGAACCCCTCAGAGCAGGAACCGGAACAGGCCGGATTCCGGGTCCACCCGCTGAATGCGCATCGGGCTCTCGTCCATCCTGGACTGCAGCGCGGGCAGGTCCTCGCGGCTGCCGAGTTCGATGCCGACCAGTGCGGGGCCGGTCTCCCGGTTGTTGCGCTTGATGTACTCGAACAGCGTGATGTCGTCGTCCGGCCCGAGCACCCGGTCCACGAACAGCCGTAGCATGCCCGGTTCCTGCGGGAATTCTACGAGGAAGTAGTGCTTGAGCCCCTCGTGCACGAGTGAGCGTTCGAGGATCTCGCTGTACCGGCTGACGTCGTTGTTCCCGCCGGAGAGCACGCACACCGTGACCGCTCCCGGTTCGGCGGGAACCAGGGTGGCCGCGGTGCTGGCCAGCGCGCCCGCGGGTTCGGCGATGATGCCGTCGGTCTGATAGAGGTCGAGCATCTCCACGCAGACGGCGCCCGCTTCGACCCGGGTGATCCCGGCGCCACTGTCCCGCACGATCGGGAAGGTGTGCGCGCCGACCTTGCGCACCGCGGCCCCGTCGACGAAAGGATCGACGGTCTCCAGTGCGACCGGTGCACCGGCGTCGAGCGCGGCAGTCATGCTCGCGGCCCCGGCCGGTTCCACGCCGAGCAGGCCGACCCCGGGGTGATGTTCGGTGAGCCAGGCCGACATTCCGGCGAGCAGCCCGCCACCGCCGACCGGGACCAGGATCCGGTCCGGCACCCGGCCGAGCTGTTCGAGGATCTCCCCGGCGACGGTGCCCTGGCCGGCGATGGTGCGCGGATCGTCGAAGGCGGGCACCACGGTGGCGCCGGTCTTCTCGGCGTGGGCGAACGCGGCGGACTGGGCGTCGTCGTAGGCATCGCCCTGGACGATCACCTCGATCCACTTCCCGCCGATGGCCGCGATGCGCACCCGCTTCTGCCTCGGGGTGGTGCGCGGCAGGTACACCCGGCCGCGGATGCCGAGGCTGGCGCAGGCGAAGGCGACACCCTGGGCGTGGTTTCCGGCGCTCGCGCACACCACGCCCACCGCCGCGGCCTCCGGGCCCAGCTGGGCGATCAGGTTGTAGGCGCCGCGGATCTTGTAGGACCGCACCGACTGCAGATCCTCGCGCTTGAGCCAGACCTCGCCGCCGGTGGCCGCGGAGAGCCGCTCATTGCGGATCAACGGAGTGCGCGACAGCACCCCGTCGAGGCGCGCGCGTGCCCGCTCCACCTCGGCGGCCCCGACCGTTGCCGTACCGGTCTGCGAAGTTCCTGCTGAGGGCGCCATCATGCTCATTTCCGCGAAGCTGTGGGACAACCGCGAGGTTAGCACCGGTGGGTGCGCGGTCTGCCAACAGGTGTGATCATCGATAAGGAAGGTGATAGCTTCTAACCGGATCTCGGGCTCGACCAGGGAAGGAGCGCCGATGACCGAGGCGCAGCGGCGCAGCCCGCGGGATCGCTACCGGGCACAGGTGCGCGCGGAGATCAAGCAGCACGCCTGGGAACAGATCGCCACGCAGGGCGTGCCCGCGCTCTCGCTCAACGCGATCGCCAAGCAGCTGGGCATGAGCGGTCCCGCGCTGTACCGGTACTTTGCCAATCGCGACGAGTTGATCACCGCGCTCATCCGGGACGCCTATCGCGGCTTCGCCGACACCGTGCGCGCGGCCTTCGACGCGGGCGCGGACCTCGCGGGTCTGGCGCATGCGATCCGGGACTGGGCCCGTGCCGATCCGCAGCGGTACTTCCTCATCTACGGCACCCCCGTGCCCGGGTACCACGCGCCTGAGGACATCACCGCGATCGCGGACGAGGTCATGGTGGTGCTGCTGGCGGCATCCGAGGCGCCGGTGACCGGGAAACCGGCGACGCCGTTCGACGACCGGTTCGCGAACCGTCGCACCCGGACGGATGGTTCCCCGGTGCCGGGCGCGGTCCTGCGGCACGCCGTGTCCTTCTGGACCCGCCTGCACGGCGTGCTCTCGCTCGAACTCGCCGGCCACTTCACCGGGATGGAGTTCGATCCGGAACTGCTGCTGGACGCGGAGCTGCACGAGCTCGGCACGTCCTGATCGGCCCCGGCGGCTGTCGTTTCCGGTCCCCGGCGAACTAGGCTCGCCGGGGCGGTTTTCCCCGAGCGGCCGGATGGGAGCACGAATTGGACGAACAGGAATTCTGGCGGCACGCCGCGAACCACCTTGTCCGGTATGGCGGCGGTTTCACCCCGCGCATCATCGAGCGGGCAGCGGGTTCGTATGTCTACGCCGCCGACGGGACCGCGATCCTGGACTTCACCTCCGGGCAGATGAGTGCCCTGCTCGGGCACTCGCATCCGGATGTGGCCCGGACGGTCGCCGAGAGCGCGGCGAGCCTGGATCATCTGTACTCCGGAATGCTGAGCAGGCCCGTGGTCGAGCTGGCGCGACGGCTCGCCGAGACGCTGCCCACCCCGTTGAGCCGGATGTTGTTGCTCAGCACCGGGGCCGAGGCCAACGAGGCGGCCATCAAGATGGCGAAGCTGTACACCGGCAACTACGAGGTCGTCGCCTTCGACCGGTCCTGGCACGGAATGACCTCCGGGGCGGCGGGCGCCACGTTTTCCGCGGGACGGCGCGGTTATGGTCCGGCGACGCCGGGAAACCTGACACTGCCCACGCCCAATGCCTATCGTTCCCCGTTCCGTGCGGCGGACGGCTCCTATGACTGGGAAGCCGAGCTCGAGTACGGGTTCGGGCTCATCGATCAGCAGTCCTCGGGCAACCTCGCGGCCTGCCTCGTGGAGCCGATCCTGTCCTCCGGCGGCATCATCGAACTGCCCGAGGGATATCTCGCCCGGCTGCGCGAGTACTGCACCGAGCGCGGGATGCTGCTGATCCTCGACGAGGCGCAGACCGGTTTGGGACGCACCGGGACCATGTACGCGTTCGAGCGCGACGGTGTCGTCCCGGACCTGCTCACCCTGTCCAAGACGCTCGGCGCCGGGTTGCCCGTGGCGGCGGTGCTGACCTCCGAACGGATCGAGCAGACCTGCTACGACCGGGGATTCCTGTTCTTCACCACGCATGTCTCGGATCCGCTCCCGGCCTCGGTCGCGCTGACCGTGCTGACCGTGCTGGAGCGGGACGCCCTGGTGAGCCGTGCGCAGTCGCTCGGTAAACAGCTGACCGAGCGACTGCTCGAGCTTCGGGACCGCTACGAGGTGGTCGGCGATGTGCGCGGCCGTGGCCTCTTGCAGGGCATCGAACTGGTGACGGACAAGTCGAGCAGGGCTCCGGCCGACCGGCTCGGCCAGCAGGTGACCGCCGCCTGCCTCGAGCGTGGGCTGCACATGAACATCGTGCAATTGCCCGGCATGGGCGGGATCTTCCGGATCGCCCCGCCGCTGACGATCGAGGAGAGCGAGCTGCACACCGGCCTCGATCTGCTCGAGTCCGCACTGCGCGCGGTGCTCGCCGCGCCCTGAGAGTTCGTTGCCGGAGGCCCCGTCGCGCAGCAGCTGGCGTCATCGTGCAATGAACGCCGAGTCAGTGCCGGATCGTGTCCCGGATCCAGTTCAGCTGCCGGGACACATCACCGGTTCCGGCGATGCTGGCGCGGTCCGAGCTGTTGAACACCCCGAGAAGGGTGTCGGCCCGCCCGGGACCCGTCGACATCACCGGCCCGCCGGAATCACCGCCCGCGGGAACGCCGGAAACGGACACCGAGCAGAAGTCCGGTCCGTTCGGGATCGCGAACCCTTGGCAGCGCTTGTCCGTGGCGGGCAGGACGCGCAACTCGGACTGCCGGAGCACATCGGACTGACAGCTGTTCTCGTCCCCGGTGCAGGTGGCGCCCCAGCCCAGTTGCCGTACCGCCTGACCCGGTTCGACCGGGCCGGAGGCGGGGAGCTTCGCGGGACTGACCGGCATCGAGGGCACCTTGATCAGCATCAGGTCGGCGACGTTCGAGCCGTTGCGGCTGTTCTTGACCGGATGCACCGGTTTCCCGGTGCGCTGGTCCAGGCTGCCGACCCGGAATTCGATGCGCGAATCGGCGATCGGCTCCGCGTGTTCGAAGAAGCAGTGGGATGCGCTGATGATCCATTCCTTGCTGATCGCGGTTCCGGTGCATTCCGGTTTGCCGTCCACCAGCATGCGCACCGCCCACGGTCCGTGGGTGCTGACCGATCCGCCGATGACCGCGGCCGCCGGGGCGGTGGCGGCGAGGGCACCCAGCAGCGGAATCGACGACAATACCGCGAAGGCTCGAAGACGCCTCGACATGATTCTGGATCCCCTCTCGTCCGTTCACCTGATAGCAAGGACGTCTGCCCGGCCGTGAGGTTGCTCCGGTACGCCGGAAATCAGCCACCCAGGAGCTCGCCGAGCCGTTCGGGATCGAGCGGGATGTCGGCGATGCGGTAGTCCGGTGGAGTGGCGCCCATCAGGTGCCGGACGAAGTAATCCCAGCGGCGCCGCATCCAGTAGGCCGCGTGCACCAGCATGCTGTGATCGGCGTTCGGGACGATGAGCAGGTCGAAGTCCTTGTTCGCGGTCATCAGCGCGTCCGCCAGGCGCATCGTCAGATGCGGGGTGACGTTGTCGTCCATCTCGCCGTGTATCAGGAGGAGCTTCCCCTCGAGGTTGCCGGCGAGCGAGACGTTGGCGTGCGCTGCGAAGTCGAACTCGTCCGCCGGTCCGTAGTATTTCTCGCCCCACATGGCGTGGTAGATCCGATCGTCGTGATCGCCCGCCGAGGACACCGCGACCCGATAGAAGTCCGGTTCCTGCAGGATCGCCCTCGTCGAGGCGTAGCCGCCACCGGAATGGCCGAAGATACCGACCCGGTCGAGGTCCAGCCACGGCCGGGTTTCCGCGAGCTGCCTGATGGCCGCGACGTGGTCCTCGATGTACTCGTCATCACCGGCCAGCCGTGCGTGGTCCTGAAAAGCCTTGTGCCGCAACGGAGTTCCCCGGCCGTCGATCGCGACGACGGCGAACCCGAGCGCGGCGAAGACGGTTCCGGACTGGGCCACGGTCAGGACACCGCCGGAGAGCGGGAAGCGCAGCGGGGCGCTGCATGCCTGTGGGCCGGGGTAGATCTCGTCGAGGACCGGGTACTTCCTCCCCGGGTCGAAGTCGAAGGGTTTGTACAGCGCGCAGTAGATGTCGGTGACCCCGTCCGCCGCTTTCACCACTACGCGTTCGGCGGGCGTGAAACCGGCGGCATAGAGCGCCGAGGCGTCCGCCGGTTCGAGTTCGCGCACGATCGCTCCGCTCGCGTCGCGGAGCACCGAGACGGCGGGGATATCGAAGCGGGACATGACATCCACGAAGAACCGGCCCGACCGGCTGGGGTGCGTGTCGTGGTCCAGACCGTCGGCGGTGAGCGCGGTGATCTGGCCGCCGTCGAGCGAAACCGAGTACAGCTCCTGCAGATACACATCGGTTCCCGGCTCCCGTCCGGAGGCGGTGAACAGCACCCGGCGGCGCTCCTCGTGCACGCCGACGATCTTGCGCACCAGCCAGTCGCCGGAGGTGACCGCGCTGACCGTGCCGTCTTTCCGGTGCAGATAAAGGTGCCCCCAGCCGCTGCGCTCGGACCACCACAGCACCTCCCCGGAGGCGAGTACGTGCACGGTGCGGCCGAGGAAATCGGGGCCGTGCTGGACGGTGGTGTCGCTGGATTCCTCGAGCAGTTCGGCGACCGCACCGGTTTCCGGTTCGCACTCGTACAGTCGCGCCGTCCGCTCGGTGCGGTCTCCGGCCAGCCAATGGATTCTCGTCCCCGCCTCGTTCCACCAGAGGTGGCCGCGCAGGATCGTGGACAGGAACGGCATCGGGAACGGTTCGCAGTCCGCCCGCGTCACGGCACCGGTCTCGGCTTCGAACACGAAGTACTCCGCCATGCTGACCGTGGCATCGCCGAGCATCGCGTAGCGGTAACTCATCGGCTTCGGCCGTCCGCCGTCGAACGGAGTGGAACGCACGAGGTGCATCAGGTCCAGCTCGCGCTGATCGAGCCGGTGGGTGACGAACCGTTTCGAGTCCGGGGACCACGCGATCAGCGGTGGCATGCTGAATCCGAGATTCTCCTGCATCACCAGGAAACCACCGGCCTCCGGCATGCTCGCGTAGGTGTACGCCTGCACGCCGTCGGTGGTGAGCAACCGTTCCGCATCGGTTGCGGTGTCCCGGATGCAGAGATCATAGCCGCGGAATCCCACCGCCCAGCGGCCGTCGGGGGACAGGGTTTCACCGCCACGTGCCGGGCCGTGCACGGTGGCCGCGTAGGTGTCCAGCGATACTTCGATGCGTTGTCCCCCGAGCACGAACCGCACCGCGCCCTCGTGGAATTCGATCGCGGCGAACGGCAGCGCCGACGGATCGGCCGGTTCACCGGTGAGTTCGCCGAGCGCTTCGGCGAGCCGGGCATGGTCGAACGCGGGCCGCCGCTGTCCCGCTGCCGCGTCCACGAAGACGAATTCGCTGCCCTCGGGCGTCTTGTTCCGGTACCAGAAGGTCTCGGTGTGCTGAATCCAGTTCGGCCGCACCCGCGGTGTCCGGACCAGTTTGTCCAGATTGTGCGGTAACAGTGCTTCGGCCCTTGCATACCGCTCGGCCAGCTCGGGAGGGGTCATGTGCAGCGACGGTAGCGAGCACCGGTCCTCCGGTAAATATCCCGGCCGGACGTGTTCGGGCGAATCCTCAGGCGCCCGCCTCGATCGGACCCACCTGGGTGCCCTTGTCCACCTCCATACCGCCCTGGGCCGCGCCGGTGCTCGGGATCGCGCCACCGGGCGCGCCGAGGGTGAAGCTGACCCCGTCCACGGGCGCACCGCCGGGAGTGTCGGGGGTGCTGATGTCGAAGTGCACCGGTTTGCCCGGGCCGAAGGTCACGGGGGCCCGCGGGTCGCCATAGGTGGTGGCGCTGACCCCCGCGGGACCGGCGCCCTGGGAGAAGATCAGGTCCTGCGGGGAACCCTGCAAGGTGCAGGGGGCGTAGCCGGGAGCGGCGGTCAGCGTGACCCGGTAGTGCCGCTGGCCCGCGCTGGGGTGGTCGGTCTTGATGCTCGCCTGGTAGTTCGCCGGACGGCAGGACGAGGGCGCAGGCGAGTCGGCGTGTCCGGGGGCGGTCGCTGCCACCGCGTCGACGGCGAACGGGCTCAGCACCGCGGCGGCGGTCAGGCTGGTGGCGGCGATCGCGCGGCGGGCGAAGGCGGTGGTGCTGGTCATGTCAACCCCTCACTTTCCATGCATCAGGTCTTGCCGGTTTCTCACAACCACAGATGCGTGGCCGCCCCCGAGGGTGGGCCCGGAATGTCATGAACCACCGGGGAGCAACCCGGGCGGCCGCCAGACGTCATGCGGGTTGTCACCGATTCGAGTGCTCGCCTTGCCCGTGCGGACCGGCGATTCCGCACGGGTCACCGGAAGTCTCTACGATCCGGTGCGAACCGGAATCGAGGAGACGATCGTATGAAGGCAAGGATCCTGTGCTGCGCCGCCGTCACGGTGGCCGTCATCGGGACCGTTTCGGCTTGTTCGAATCCCACGGGGAAATCCTGGGCGATCAGCTACGAGGTCACCGCACCGGACGGCGGAACCCTTTCGGCGGTGGGCTATTCCGCCTCGCCCGATCGGTATCAGGACAAGGTTTCGGACTTCACGGTGACCGGCCCGGTCGGGCTGCCGTGGAAGGAGCCGAACGCCATCGTCAGTGCCGGAAAGGACGCCAAGGTGACCGCCACCCCGACGGGGCAGGCACTGCTGAGCTGCCGGATCCTGCTGGATGGCACGAAGGAACTCGCCAAGGCCACCGCGCCCGCTCCCGGCAAACCGGTGAACTGCAAACACCGCACGGATTCCTGATCAACGGCAGATGGATCAATGAGGGCACGGGGTAGCGGCTAGAAACTGTGCCCGGGCGGCAGCAGCGTCGCGATCTCCTTCGCGGCGGCGGCGACGAGCGGGCCGAGTTCGGCGAACCGCTCGTCCGGTACCCGCACCGCGGGGGCCTGCACGGCGACCGCGGCGCGCGCCCGGCCCGCGCTGTCCAGGATCGGGGCACCCGCACAGCGCACCCCGAGCACGGACTCCTCGTCGTCGGTGCTCCAGCCGCGCGCCCGGATGGTGTCCAGTTCGGCGCGCAGGGCCTTCGCGGTGGCGTATGTCTTCTCGGTGACCTTGGTGAGCCGTGGTGTGCCGTGCAAGGTCTGGTGCTCGGCATCGGAGTTGTTGGCCAGCAGCGCCTTGCCCATGGAGGAGGCGTGCAGTGCGATGCGGGTGCCCGGCGGCTGGGTGAACCGCAGCGGCTGCGCGGATTCGACCCGCTCCACGACCACGACCTCGGTGCTCCCGGAGAGCACGCCGAGGTTCACCGATTCACCGGTCTGCTCGGCGAGCCGCTGCAGTACCGGGTACACCACGTCGAGGCCGAAGTTGTGCTGGGCGGCCTGGCCGAGCAGCAGCGCGCCCGCGCCGAGGTAGTAGTGCTCGTTGTCCTCGTTCTGCGCGAGGTACCCCTCGGCCACGAGCGCCCGCACGATGCGGTGGGTCGTGCTGAGGTTGAGCCCGAGTTCCCGTGCCACGGCCCCGACACCGAGATCGCCTCGGTGATCGCGGAACAACCGCAACACGGCGAACGCGCGGGCCACGGTCTGGGTACCGGCCACCCGGCCGCCCGCTTCCGGGGTGCTCATGCTGCTGGCCTCCTCCTTGCCTGATGGCAGCAGCCTACCGTGCGCCCCGGAACGGGCGTCCGGATCAACCGTTCGCCGGCGTGCTCCGCAACTGCCCGGCGCGGTCTGCTTCGGTCTGCTCCGCGGGATCGGCCCTGCGGATGAGCACCGTGGACACCAGGCTGAGCACCATGGTGACCAGCAGATAGGTCAGCACGAAGCCGTAGCCACCACCGCCGAGACTGACCAGATAGGCCAGCAGCAGCGGGGTGAGGCCGGAGGCCACGATTCCGGAGAGCTGGTACACCAGCGAGATCCCGGTGCACCGGACCGAAGTGGGGAACAGTTCGGCGTAGAAAGCCGCCTGTGGCCCGTACACCAGCGGATAACAGATGCCGAGCACCCCGATCAGTGCGAGGATCGCCGCGACCGTGTTCGCCTGATTGAGCAGTACGAAGGCGGGGAAAGCCCCGATTCCGGTCAGCACGAGACCGAGCCCGAACACCCGTTTGCGCCCGTACCGGTCGGATGCGCTGCCGAACAGCGGGATGCAGATCGCCATCACCGCGGCGGCGGCGAGCACCGCGAGCAGCAGTGGCTGGCGATCCATGCCGATGGTGCCGGTGCCATAGGAGATGGCGAACACCGCCCAGGTGTTGAACGAGACACCCTCGTGCAGCCTGCTTCCCATGCCCAGCAACAGGTTCCGCCGACTGGCGCGGTCACGCAGCAGGTCCATCGCCGGGATGGTGGCCTTCGCCTGGTTGCTCTCCATGGTGCGGAACGCCGGGGTCTCCACCACGCGCAGCCGGATGAACAGGCCGATCAGCACCAGCAGCGCGGAGAGCCCGAACGCGAGCCGCCAGCCCCAGGACAGGAAAGCGTCCCCGGGCATCGCCGCGTTGAGCAGGGCGAACACTCCGGTTCCCAGTACCAGTCCGGTGGCGAGTCCCAGTTGCGGGAAACTGCCGTAGAAGCCGCGTTTCCGGGCGGGTGCGTATTCCACGGCGAGCAGCACGGCGCCGCCCCATTCGCCGCCGATCGCCACACCCTGGATCAGCCGCAGCACCACCAAAATCAGCGGTGCGGCGAGACCGATCTGGGAGTAGGTGGGCACGATGCCGATCGCCACCGTGGCCGCGCCCATGATGAGCATGGTCGCCACCAGGGTGCGTTTGCGCCCGAGCTTGTCACCGATGTGCCCGAAGATCAGCCCGCCGATCGGCCGGGCGACGAAGCCGAGCGCGAAGGTGGCGAAGGAGAGCACCGTGGAGACCACCGGGTTCCCGCTCGGGAAATAGAACCGGTTGAAGATGATCCCCGCCGCGGTGCCGTAGAGGAAGAAGTCGTACCACTCGACCGTCGTGCCGATCACGCTCGAGGCGACCACCGTGCGCAGTTGACGCTGTGTCTGCCGCTGCGTCGCATTGTCCGGGACAGCAGTCATCGCGGTCTCCCTGAATCACAGTGACTGCTCGAAGATGCGGGTCAGCGCCTGCCGGTCCACCGGCCGGGGCACCACCGCCAGTTGCCTGGTCTGCTTCAGCGTGCCCTCGGCGAGGGTGTCGATGTCGTCGGCGGTGTAACCGAACGCGCGCAGCCCCGATGGCATCCCGATATCGGTCATCAGCTCGGTGAGCACGGCGGGCAGTGCCTCGGCACCGTCGGTCTTGGTGAAGGTGCGCCCGGAAAGCAGTTCGGCGGCCCGCAGGTGGCGTTCCGGATCAGCCGGGTAGGTCCAGCGGAACACCGCGGGCGCGGTGGCCGAGACCGCCTGGCCGTGCGGCACCATCGGCATCTGCGGGTACCCGGCGGCGTGGTATTCGCGCACCGCCCCGGCGACCGGGTAGGCGTTGGCGTGCGGCAGATGGGTGCCCGCGTTGCCGAAACCGGTGCCCGCGTAGGTGGAGGCCAGCGCCATGTTCGTGCGCGCGGCCAGATCGCGGCCGTTGCACACCGCGGCCCGCAGGTGGGCGCCGACGAGCCGCAGCGCCATCTCGCACCACACATCGCTGATCGGGTTGGAACCGCAGAAAGCGGGGCGGCGCATGGGATCCTCGGGCGCGGCCTTCGCGTCGTAGCGCACCGCCGTGTAGCTCTCCAGCGCGTGCGAGAGCACATCCATGCCACTGGCCGCGGTCACCTCGGGCGGCAGGGTGAGCAGGGTCCTCGGGTCCACCACGGCCAGGCTCGGCCGGAGCTTGGCATGGCTCACCCCGGCCTTGAGGTGCAGGCCCAGGAAGTCGATCACGCAGATGGTCGTGGATTCCGATCCGGTTCCCGCCGTGGTGGGCACCGCGATCAGCGGTTTGAGCGGCAGCCACGGTGCCTTGCCGCCGCCGATCGGCGGAGTGACGAAGTCCAGCAGTTCCCCGGGATGCGTGGTGAGCAGGTTGACCGCCTTCGCGGTGTCGATGGCCGATCCGCCACCCACGGCGACGAAGCAGTCCCATTCGCGTTCCCGTGCATAGGAGACGGCTTCGGCGATGCTCTCATCGGTCGGTTCCACACCGACCCGGTCGAACACCTCGGCCTTGACCCCGGCCGACAGCAGGCTTTCCTTGATCTGGTCGGGAATTCCGGTCTCCTGCACGGCCGGATCGGTGAGCACCAGGCAGCTGCCCGCGGCCATCGCCGCGACCTCCGCGCCGATCTCGTCCAGTGCGCCCGCCCCGAATTTGAGCGGCGGGGCGGCCCAGGTGAAAACGCTTTCGTTGGTGCGGATTTCCGGCATCGTCGACGGCTCCAATCGTTGACACTATATGGGAGACACACCCACTATGTGACATAGACCGTAAGGCGTGAGACGGCGTTCGTAAAGGGCCGGGCGGAAAGTCAGGAGATCGGCAATGGTGGCGACAGCGAAACACATTCAGGCGTTCGGCGGCGAACTGGCCGCGGTGCTCGAGGGGACCGTGCGCACCGACACCATGGCACGGGCGCTGTACTCCACCGATGCCTCGAACTACCGGCACATCCCGCTCGCGGTGGTCGAACCGGCGAGCACGGAGGATGTGCTGGCTATCCTGGAACGGTGCGCCGCGTACGGTCTTCCCGTGCTGCCGCGCGGGGCGGGCACCAGCATCGGCGGCCAGGCCAGCAACGCGGCCGTGATACTGGACTGCACTCCGCGGTTCAACCAGATCCTCGAGCTCGATCCGGAGCGTGCCGTGGCCAGGGTGCGGCCCGGTCTGGTGCTGGACCGGTTGCGGGACCGGGCGGGCGCGCACGGGCTGACCTTCGGCCCGGACCCGTCCACGCACAGCAGGTGCACGCTCGGCGGGATGATCGGTAACAACGCCTGCGGTTCGCATTCGGTGGCATGGGGGATGACCGCGGACTCGGTGCGCTCCTGCGAGGTGGCGCTGCCCGATGGCACGGTGACCGAACTGGGGCCCACCACACCCGAACAGCTCGCCGCGCTGTGTGCCCGCCAGGACCGGATCGGCGAGTTGTACCGGGACCTGCGGCGGATCGCGGAACGTGAACAGGCGGCGATCCGGGCGGCCTTTCCGGAGCTGCCCAGGCGTGGTTCGGGGTACCGGCTCGACGCGCTGCTCCCGGAGCACGGCTTCGACCTGGCCCGCGCCTTCGTGGGGACCGAGGGCACCTGCGCCACACTGCTCAGCGCCACCGTCGACCTGGTCCGGGTACCGCGGACCCGGGCGCTCGTGGTGCTCGGCTTCGCCGACCCGATCGCCGCCGCGGACGCCGTCCCGGCGCTGCTCGGGCTGCCGGTGCTGACCGTGGAGGGCATCGACGAGCAGCTGGTGCGGGCTTTCCAGGAGCGCACCGGGGTGCGCGGGGAACTGCCCGAGGGCGGTGCCTGGCTCTACGTCGAGGTCGGCGGCGCGGACCAGGGCGAGGCGGCCGAACAGGCGCGGCTGGTGGAGAAGGCGATGACCGGGGCGGGTACCGGGGCGCTGGTGGTCACCGAACCGGCGCGGCAACGGCGGCTGTGGCGGATCCGCGAGGAGGGCGCCGGGCTCGCGACCCGGCTCGCCGACGGCGCGGAAGCGTGGTCGGGCTGGGAGGACGCCGCGGTGCCACCGGAGCGGCTGGGTTCCTACCTGCGCTCGTTCACCGAACTGCTGGGCGAACACGGCAGGCGGGGCACCGTCTACGGGCACTTCGGCGAGGGCTGCCTGCACGTGCGCATCGATTTTCCGTTCACCGAGCCGGACGGATCGGCCCGGTACCGGGATTTCCTCACCGCGGCCGCGGATCTGGTCGTGGCGCACGGCGGATCGCTTTCCGGGGAGCACGGCGACGGGCAGGCGCGCGCGGAGCTGCTGCCCAAGATGTACCCGCCCCGGATCATCGATGCGTTCGGCGCGTTCAAGGCCGCCTTCGATCCGGACGCGCGGATGAATCCCGGCCGGATCGTGGACCCGGCCCCGCTGGACGCGGACCTGCGCCCCGTTGTGGCCCCCGCGACGCTGCCGACGCGCGCGGAGCTCGCGCTGCACGCGGACGGCGGGGACCTCGCCGCGGCGAGCAGGCGCTGTGTCGGTGTGGGGAAATGCCTCGCCCCGTCCGGTGGGGTGATGTGCCCGAGCTACCGGGCGACCGGTCAGGAGCAGAACTCCACCCGCGGCCGAGCGCGGCTGCTGTTCGAGATGCTGAACGGCGAGGTGATCACCGAGGGCTGGCGGTCACCCGAGGTCGGTGCGGCGCTCGACATGTGCCTCGGCTGCAAGGGCTGCAAGACCGACTGCCCGGTCGGGGTGGACATGGCCGCCTACAAGGCCGAGTACCTCAACCGGCGCTACCGCGGGCGCCCGCGCCCGATGAGCCACTACGCGATGGGTGCGCTGCCGCAGTGGCTGCGCCTGGCCGCCCGCGCGCCCCGGATGGTCAACGCGGTGACCGGCTCCCGGTTCGCCCCGCTGCTGAACCGGGCGGGCGGCCTCGCCCCGGAGCGCGCGATCCCCGCACTGGCCGGGTGGACCCTGCGGCAGTGGTGGGCTCGCCGCCCGGCACGCGCGGGCGGGGACACCGTGCTGCTGTGGCCGGACACCTTCACCAACCACTTCGATCCGGAGATCGGCCAGGACGCGGTGGCCGTACTCGAGGAGCTCGGGTACCGGGTAGTGCTGCCGCAGCGGCCGGTGTGCTGCGGGCTGACCTGGTACAGCACCGGGCGCTTCGAAGCGGCGCGGCGGCGGCTGCGGTCCACCCTGGACACGCTGGAGCCGTGGCTGCGTGCCGGGGTTCCGGTCGTCGGCCTGGAACCCAGCTGCACCGCGATGCTGCGCGCCGACGCGGCCGAGCTACTGCCCGATGATGAGCGGGTTCCCCTGCTCGCCGGATTGACCAGGACCTTTGCCGAGCAGACCGGTGCGGCCATCGAGCAGCGCGCGCCACGGGGCGAGGGCACCGTGCTCAGCCAGGTGCACTGCCACCAGCACGCGGACCTCGGTTCGGCACCCGATCGCGCCCTGCTGGAACAGCTCACCGAGCAGGTGACCGTCCTCGAGGGCGGCTGTTGCGGGCTGGCCGGGAACTTCGGCTTCGAACGCGGGCACTATGAGGTGTCGGTGGCCTGCGCGGAACAAGAGCTGCTGCCCGCCATGCGCGCGGACGGTACGAGCGAGGTGCACGCCGACGGGTTCAGCTGCCGTACCCAGATCCGCCAGCTCGGCGAGCGGGAACCGGTGCACCTGGCCAGCCTCGCCGCGCGGGCGCTCGGGGTCAGCGCGACATGATCCGGTCCAGCGGGATGAACCGGGCGATCTCCTTGGCCGCGGTCACCACGCGCGCGCCCAGCTCGCGCACCCGATCCGAGGGCATGCGCACCGTCGGCACCTGGATCACCAGCGCGGCCTGGGCGCGGCCGTCCGCGTCGAGCACCGGGGCGCCCACGCAGCGCACCCCCGCCACGTTCTCCTCCTTGTCGGTGCTGTAGCCGCTGCGCCGGATCTTGGCCAGCTGCCTGGCCAGTTCCGCGCGGCTGGCCACGGTTCCCGGCGCGAGCGGTTCGAGGCGTTCCGGGAGGCCGTCCAGATAGGCGTCCGCGTCCGGTGAGTGCGCGAGGATGGCCTTGCCGGATGCGGTGCTGTAGAGCGGGAACCGGGCCCCGACGCGCTGTTCGAAGCGCAGCGCGAGGGTGGACTGCACGCGCAGCATGACCACCGACTCGGATTTCTCCCGCACCGCGAGGTTCACCGATTCCTCGGTCTCGGCGTTCAGCGCCTCCAGGATCGGCAGCGATTTGTCCAGCCCGAAACCCTGCTGTGCGGCCTGGCCGAGCAGCACGGTGCCCGCCCCGAGGTAGTAGGTGTCGGTGCGCGGATCGTGCGCCACGAGCCCTTCCGCGAGCAGCGCGCGCACCATCCGGTTCGCGGTGCCGGGAGAGAGGCCGAGCCGGGTGGCGATGCGGTTGACCGAGAGCGCGCCGCCGTCCTCCGCGAGCAGCTTCAGCGTGCCGAGCGCGCGCCGGATCGCCTGGGTCCCCGCGGGCGCCGCGGGGGAATCGTCGTGGTCAGCGGAGGTCATGCAGGCAAGGTACCGCGTTGCGCCGGGCGGAACTCATACCCAGTAGGACACCCGGGCCCGGTAGACGCGCATCAGCAGCAGGGTGACCGTCCAGCCGAGGATCGCCATACCGGCGCAGACCACGAAGCTCCACGGGCTGAACAGCTGGCCGATGAACGGTCCGCGCACCACCTGGATCAGATGATAGACCGGGTTGAGCTGGATGATCGGCTCGACGAAGGCCCTCAGTGCGTGCCGGGAACCGCCGGGGGAGAGCAGCTGATCGATCGGCCAGACGATCGGGGTCAGGTAGAACAGCAGCCGCACGATCGCGTTGATCAGCTGCGGGAAGTCCCGGAACCGGGTGGAGACGATCCCGAAGAACAGGGTCAGCCAGGTCATGTTGAGCAGGACAAGGGCGAGCCCGAGCAGGCCGAGCAGCCACTCCGGGGACAGTCCCGGGTTGCAGATCAGGTCCGCTCGGCACGCCCCCGCGGCCGACTGGGTCGCGTACGGATGGTCGAGCTCGGCGAAGAAGATGGCGAGCGCGGCCACGTAGACGAGCGCGTTGTGCGCGAACATCAGCAGCTGCCGCCACACGGTGCGCAGCATGTAGAGGGAGATCGGCGCGGGCAGGTGCCTGATCAGCCCTCGTTCGCGATGAACGTCTCCATGCCCTCGGTCAGGCAGCCCTGGATGAGGTTCCAGGTGATCAGCCCGGTGAGCAGGTACGGGATGAAGGTCGGAATGTAGGTGTGGAACAGCACCCCGTAGAGCAGGCCGAGCCCGACCGCGATGACCGCCTGACTGATCGCGATCCAGAACGGCCCGAGCACCGAACGGCGATACCGCGCCCGGATGTCCTGCCAGCCGAGGTGGCCCCACAGGCTACGCGCGGACAGCCCCTCGCGCAGGTCCGCAACGGCTCGCCGGACCGTACGGCCGGCTTCGGCAGGAGCGTCCCGGCTGGCCGGGGTACTCGGCGCGCGCACGGTGCCCGAGGTTACTCCTCGCGTGTTGAATTATCCGCCGGGGCTGCTCGTCTCGCTCGGGCTCGGCGTCCCGGTCTCCCCGGATCCGGTGCCCGCCGTCGCCTTCTTGGCGCGGCGCCTGCGGATCTCGAAACCGATCAGGATCACCACGAGGGTCAGCACACTGAGCCAGAACTGCGCGCGGCTTGCCGGGAGCACCGCCATGGCGATCAGCACCGCGGCCATGAGCGCGATGGTCGCGTAGCTCAGCCAAGGGAACAACCACATCCGCAGGGTGCCCGGATCGCGGCGCTTGCGCAGCCGTACCTGGGCCAGCGCGATGGCCAGGTAGACGAACAGGGCCACGGCACCGTAGGAGTTCACCAGGAAATCGAAGATCAGATCCGGTGAGGCGTACGCGGCGATCACCGAGACCAGGCCGACAACGGTGCCGAGCAGGATCGCCCTGCGCGGCACCCCGCTGCGGGAGAGCTTGGTGAACGCGCGCGGGGCGTCCCCGTTGTCGGTGAGCGCGAACAGCATCCGCGAGGAGGTGTACAGCGCGGAGTTCAGGCAGGACAGCACCGCGATGAGCACGATGGCGTTCATGACCGTGGACACCGCGGGGACACCGAGCACCCGCAGCGCGGCCGCGTACGGGCTCGTGGCGATCTCCGGGGTGTTCCACGGCCGGATCGCGACCACCACGAACACCGAGCCCACGTAGAACAGCACCACCCGGAAGACGATCGAGCGCATCGCCTTGGCCACGCTCTTCGCCGGTTCCGCGGACTCGGCCGCCGCGATGGTGACGATCTCGGCCCCGGTGTAGAAGCCGATGCACGGCACCACGGCGGCGAGGATGGCGCCGATCCCGAGCGGGGCGAATCCGCCGGAGGACACCAGATTTCCGAGCCCGCCCTGGGCTCCCGGCCACCAGCCGCACAGGTACAGCACGCCGACCAGCAGGAACACCACGATCGCGATGACCTTGATCGAGGAGAACCAGTACTCGAACTCCCCGTAGGAGCGTGCGGAGACCAGGTTCGTCGCGGTGAGCAGCACGAGCAGGGCGAGGCTGAGCACCCACAGCGGCACCGAGGGCAGCCACAGCTGCACGATCCGCCCGCCCGCGACCGCTTCCACCGCGACGACGATCACGAAGAAGTACCAGTACATCCAGCCGACCGCGAATCCGGTCCGGTTGCCGAAGGCCTCTCTCGTGTACACGTAGAACGAACCGCGCACCGGTTTCGCCACGGTCATCTCGGCGAGCATCCGCATGATCAGCACCGTGATCAGCCCGGCGATCAGGAAGGAGATCACCGCCGCCGGGCCGGTCGACTGGATCACCACGCCACTGCCCACGAACAGCCCGGCACCGATCGCCCCGCCGATCGCGATCAGATTCATGTGCCGCTGCCGCAGGCCCTGCCGCAGCCCGTTCGATTCGCCCTGGCCCACTGAACTCCTCACGCTCCTTTGCGCCATCGTTCCACCGTCCCGGATCAGGTTCTAGGCTTGAATGGCCTTCTCCACCTGGGTGAGCATCCCGTCGATGCCGTGCAGCAGAGCCGACAGCGTGTCCCGATCCGCCACCAGTGGCGGGGAAACCATCAGCATCGTCGCACCCCGGTCGTCGCCGCGCAGCAGTACGCGCGTATTGCGGAACGCTTCGGGCAGCACCTCGCGCAGCACGGTGGCCGATTCCGCCTCGGTGAACTCGCGCCCACCGTCCCGGTCGGCCATCAGCTCGATCGCGTAGAAGAACCCGGTCCCGCGCACATCCTTGACGCAGCGGTGCGCCTCGGTGAGCGAACGCAGGCCCTCGTACAGCACCGGCCCCTCCTCGCGCACGTGCGCGGGCACCTGCTCATCGCGCATGGCGGTGAGGTTGGCGACGGCCACCGCGGTGGAGACCGGGTGCCCGCCCCAGGTGGCGCCGTGGGTGAAGGTACCGGCCTTGGGGGAGCCGAACAGTTCCTCGACGAGCTGCTCGCGCACCAGGAGGCCACCGAGCGGGGCGTAGCCGGAGGTCGAACCCTTCGCGAAGGTGATCATGTCCGGGACGACGCCGGTGAACCCGTGCCCGAACCAGTAACCGATCCGGCCGAAGGAACAGATCACCTCATCGGAGACGAGCAGGATGCCGTACTTGTCGCAGAGATTGCGCAGCGCCGCCCAGTAGCCCCCGGGCGGGACGAGCGCGCCCCGGCCGTTCTGCACCGGCTCGGCGAACACGGCCGCGATCGTCTCCGGGCCCTCCTCGAGGATGACCTCTTCGATCGCGCGCACACAGGCCAGCTGCTCGGCCGGGCCGCAGTCGCCGAGGAAACCGAGCGTGTTGGGCACGTGCCGGACCCCGGGCATGAGCGGGCCGAACGGTTCCTTGATCTTCGGCAGCCCGGTGACGGCGAGCGCGCCGAGGGTGGTGCCGTGGTAGGCCATTTCCCGGCTGATGATCTTGGTGCGCTGTGGCTGGCCCTGGCCGCGGTGGTACTGCCTGGCGAACTTCACCGCGGATTCCACGGCCTCGGAACCCGAGTTGACGAAGAAGGTGGTGCCCAGATCGCCGGGGGCGAGTTCGGCGATCAGTTCGGCGGCCTGGATGGCCGCGGGGTGGGCGGTGCCCCAGTTGCTGGCGTAGCCGAGGGTGCTGATCTGGTCGGCGGCCGCCTTCGCGATGTCCTGGCGGCCGTGGCCCATGTTCACGCAGAACAGGCCGGCGAGGCCGTCGAGATGGCGGTTGCCCTCGCTGTCGATGAGATAGCAGTCCTCGCCGCGCACGAAGACCGGGAAATCCTTGTCCCAGGCCTGTTTCTTGGTGAAGTGCGGGCCGAGGTGGCGGCGGGCGCTCGCCCGCAGTGCACTGGTCTCCATACTCGTCTCCTTTGACCGCTCGCGCTGTGTGCCTCAAACGATGGCAGCGGAACTGGTCCGCGCAAAGAACCAGACAGCGCCGCTTTGGTGGGTCCAGAACGCGCAAAGACGCTGCCGCACAACAAACTGTGTCCGGACGCGACAAGCGGGTGCCCCGGCGCGCCGGGACACCCGCTTGTCCTTGTCAGGAAAGGGATTACACGTAGTCGGAGTACTTCTCCAGGTAGCGGACCGGCTTGGACAGCGCATCCCTGCGGAACGGGTCACCGAGCTCGCGGGTGCACATGATCTCCACGACCGTGGTGCGTCCCTTGGTCATCTGCGCCTCGACCGCCTTGCGCAGTGCCGGGCCGACCTCCTCGAGCTTCTCCACGACGATCCCGTCCGCGCCCATGGATTCGGCGATGCCCGCGAAACTGGGGCTCTCCAGTTCCCCGGCCACGAACCGGCGGTTGTAGAAGTCCACCTGGTTCTTCTTCTCCGCGCCCCACTGGCGGTTGTGGAACACCACGGCGGTCACCGGGATGTCGTGCCGCACGGCGGTGAGGATCTCGCCCATGCTCATCGCCCAGGCCCCGTCGCCCGCGTAGGCGATGGCGGGACGTTCGGGTGCCGCGGCCTTGGCACCGATGATGGTGGGCAGCGCGTAACCGCAGTTGCCGAAGCTCATCGGGGCGAAGAACGAGCGCGGTTCCTCGAAACGCAGGTAGCTGTGCGCCACGGAGTTGATGTTGCCGATGTCCGTGGACACCATGACGTGCTCGGGCATGGCCCTTTCCAGCTCCCGCAGTACCTGCCGCGGGTGCAGCCAGTTGCCCTCCTCCTGCTCCTGTTCGGCGATCATGTCCAGGCTGTAGGGATCGGTCTCATGGGTCCACTCGGAGAGTTCCGTTTCCCACTCGTCCTTCTCCGCCTTGGTTTCCGCGGCCCGCTGCGCCGTGGTGGCATCGCAGGCGAGCGTGCGCCCGGTCAGCCGTTCGGTCAGTGCGGCGGCGGCCTCGCCCGCGTCGGCGCAGATGCCCACGGTGATCTTCTTGACCAGGCCGAGCATCTTGTGGTCGGCGTCCACCTGGATGATCTTCGCGTTCTTCGGCCAGTAGTCCATGCCGTGCTGGGGGAGCGTGCCGAACGGGCCGAGCCGGGTACCGAGGGCGAGCACCACATCGGCCTTGGAGATCAGCTTCATCGCGGCCTTCGAGCCCTGGTAGCCCAGCGGCCCGCACCACTGCGGATGGCTCGCGGGGAAAGAATCGTTGTGCTGGTAGCTGTTCACCACCGGGGCACCGAGCCGTTCGGCGAGCGCCTTGCACTGCTCCACCCCGTCGGCCATGACCACCCCGCCGCCGGAGATGATCACCGGGAATTCGGCGCTGGCGAGCAGATCCGCGGCTTCGTCGAGACTGCGGGTGCCGCCGGCACCACGGTCGAGCCGCTGCGGAGCAGGGATGTCGGCCTCGAGCTCGCCGTAGAAGAAATCGCGCGGGATGTTCAGCTGGGTCGGCCCGATCTCGGACATCGCCCGGTCGAAGGCGCGCGCGGTCAGTTCCGGCATCCGCTTGGGATTGTTCACGTGCGCCTGGTATTTGGTGAATTCCTGGAACATCGGCAGCTGGTTGGCCTCCTGGAAGCCACCGAGGCCGATGCCCATGCTCCCCGCCTCCGGGGTCACCATCACCACCGGGCTGTGCGCCCAGTAGGCCGCCGCGATCGCGGTCACGCAGTTGCTGATGCCCGGGCCGTTCTGCCCGATCACCACGCCGTGCCTGCCGCTGACGCGTGCGTACCCGTCGGCCATGTGCGCCGCGCCCTGCTCGTGCACGACGGGGACCAGCCGGATACCCGCCGGCGCGAAGATGTCCATGGCGTCCATGAACGCCGAGCCCATGATGCCGAAGATGTCCGTGACACCGTTGGCGGCCATGGTTTCGACGAACGCCTCGGACGGGGTCATCTTTCGCGGCTCACCCATGCCGACTCCTTCCATATGATGACAAAGTCTTCCTTATAGTGGAATATGTTGACGATAGGACGGTGCGCCGGAGCAGTCAATGCCGCGTACGCGCGAGATGAGTCGAGGAGGGCACATGTCAGCGGAATTCCGATCGCCGGACACCGAGGTGGCCGCACGCGAGGTGTTCGGGATCGACACCGATCTCCGGGTGCCCGCGTTCACCGAGGCCGATGAGCACGTGCCGGACCTCGATCGCGGTTACCGGTTCGACCGGGAGACCACACTCGCGCTGCTCGCCGGGTTCGCGCGCAACCGCAGGGTACTCGTGCAGGGCATGCACGGCACCGGGAAGTCCACGCACATCGAACAGGTCGCCGCGCGGCTGAACTGGCCGTGTGTCCGGGTGAACCTGGACGGGCAGCTGTCCAGGCTGGACCTGATCGGGCGGGACGCGGTCGTGCTGCGCGAGGGCCAGCAGGTCACCGAGTTCCGCGAGGGCGTGCTGCCCTGGGCGGTACGCCGCCCGGTCGCGCTGATCCTGGACGAATACGATGCCGGTCGCCCCGAGGTGATGTTCGTGGTGCAGCGGCTGCTCGAACGCGAGGGGCGGTTCACCCTGCTGGACCGCAACGAGGTGCTGCGCCCGCATCCCGGGTTCCGGCTGTTCGCCACCGCCAACACCACCGGGCTCGGTGATCACACCGGCCTCTACCGCGGGGTGCAGCGGCTCAACCAGGCGCAGCTGGACCGGTGGAACATCGTCGCCGCGCTGGATTTCCTGCCCGCGGCCGAGGAGATCGCGATCGTGCTCGGCCAGGTTCCCGGACTGGACCGCGAACTGGCCGCGGCCATGGTGGAACTGGCGGGCCTGACCAGGGAAGGCTTCGCCGCGGGTGACCTGTCCACCCTGATGTCCCCGCGCACCGTGATCAGCTGGGCGGAGAACCTGGCCGTGTTCCCGGATCCCGGCGAGGCCTTCCGGATGTCGTTCGCGAACAAGTGCGATCCGGAGGAACGCCCGCTGCTCGCCGAGTACTTCCAGCGCTGTTTCGCCGCCGAACTGGACGAGCTGGTGGCATGACGACTGTGCTGTCCCGATCGGACTTTCGCTGCGCTCCTCACTCGCCGGCGCTCGCTGCGATGCTCATGAAAGGTCCGCTCTCATGACATCCGTCGAAGGAGCCACCCTGCGTGCGCTGACCGGGATCCCGGAACTGTTGTTGCACGGTCCGGTGCCCTATCGCGGCGGGATTCCGGTACGGATCCCGGTCGCACATGTGCGCCCGGAACACCGCAGCGCGACGGTGCGGCGCGGCTCGGTGGACGCGATCGCCGCGCGGCTGCGGTATTCCGATCCGCGGCTGTTGCGCGCCACCCGCCCGGAGCATCCGGTCGCGCGGGCGGTTTTCGAACAGCTGGAACAGTTCCGCGTCGAGGCGCTGGCCCCGCCCGGACTTCCCGGTGTGGCGGCCAATCTGCGCCGCTGCTTCGCCGACTGGTCCGAAGCGGTGCGCGCCGGGGGCCACCTCGAGACCGCGCGCGGACTGCTGCTGTACACCGTGGCGGTGATCTGCCACGCGCGGGTCACCGGCGAGCCGATCCCGGAAGAGGTCGAGGACCTGATCGAACAGCCGAGGGCCGCGCTCGCCCCCGCGCTCGGGGAACAGCTGGCCAGGTTGCGCCGCAGCCGGGGCGATCAGGCGGTCTACGCCGGGCATGCGCGGGAGATCGCCGAAACCCTCGCACGGATGCTGGGCGATCCCGGTGAGCCGGAGCGGGCGCCGGATTCCGCGGGCGCATTGCTGGTGCTCGGCGCCGAGAGCGAGGTCGAACATCCGGGGATGCGCGGCGGGAAACCGGAAACCGGTGGGGAAACCGCGCCGTACCGGGTGTTCACCACCGCGCACGATCGCCAGCAGCACGCCACCGAACTCGTGCGGGCGGCCCAGCTCCGCGAATACCGGGAGCGACTGGACCGGCTCGTGGCCGGCCAGGGGATCGCCATCGGCCCGCTGGCCAGGAAGCTGCACGCCCTGCTCGCCGAACCACGGGTGGAGGGCTGGCTCGGCGGCCAGGAGGAGGGGTATGTGGACGGGCGTGCGCTCAGCCAGCTGATCTGCGCCCCCGCCGATCACCGGGTGTTCCGTGTCGAGCGCACCGAACCGGTTCCGGATGTGCTCGTCACATTCCTGCTCGACTGCTCCGGTTCGATGAAGCGGCATATCGAATCGGTCGCGGTGCTCGTGGATGTGTTCGCCCGCGCGCTCGACCGGGCCGGGGCCGCCTGCGAGGTGCTCGGGTTCAGCACCGGCGGTTTCCACGGCGGCCGCGCGCGGCGGGACTGGCTGCGTGCCGGGAGCCCGCCGGATCCGGGCCGGCTCGCCGAACGGCGGCACCTGGTGTTCAAGGAGGCGCGCACTCCGTGGCGGCGCGGCCGGTCCGGGATCGCCGCACTGTTCCGCGAGGACCTGTACCGGGAGGGGATCGACGGCGAAGCGGTGCGCTGGGCGGCCGAACGCGCCGAGGAGCAGTCCTGGCAGCGGCAGGTGCTGGTACTCGTCTCCGACGGGGCACCGATGGAACGGGCGACCGAACTGGCCAACGGCGCCGGTTACCTGGAGCGGCACCTGCGCGCGCAGCTGACCGCACTGGAGCGGGCCGGGCGGGAAGTCCTGGGACTGGGGCTCGGCCTCGATCTCGGGCGCACCCTGCGGCGGCACCGCGAGCTGGACACCGAATCGCTGTCCGGTCAGCGGATGGTGGCCGAGGTGCTGGCCGCGCTGGCCCGCTGAGTGCCGCGGTGCAGCACCGGAACCCGTTCGGAGCCCGGCCGGATCGCACTCCAGCCGAACACCACGGCCAGGTTCAGCGCCATCGAGATCAGCCCGGGATTGACCCCGCCGAAGGAGAATCCCGCCACGTACAACAGGATCGCGGTCACCGCGCCGACCACCATGCCCGCGATCACCGCGCTGGTGCGCACCCGCCTCGCGAACAGTACCGCGAGCCAGCCGGGCACCAGCTGGGCGAGCAGGTTGTAGGTCAGGTTGAGCACGGTGAGCATCAGCGTGGAGGCCACCAGGGTCAGTACCGCGCCGAGCACCAGGAACACCCCGACCGCGAGCACCGTCCAGCGCCGCTGCACCGAGGGCGCCAGGTTCGGCACCAGATTGCGGCTGACCATGCCGCCGAGGGACAGTGCGGTCGCGGCGAGCACGAGCACCCCGGAAAGAGCGGCGCCCGCGGCGACGATACCGAGCAGCCCGGAGGGGAGCAGTCCGCGGGCGGTCGCCATGAACACGGTGTTCGGATCGGCGAGGTCCGGATGCATCCGGATGCCGTAGTAGGCGGCGAGCACCACGAACGGGAAGATCAGCATGTACAGCGGCATCCACACCGTGGAACGCTTCACCGTGCGTTCCGAGCGGGCCGGGAAGATGTACGAGGCACCGAAGCCGAGGTAGAACACCAAGCCCTGGAACAGGATCGTGGTCATCGCGAAGGTCAGCTGCGATCCGCCGAGCGTGGTCTCGATGTGCCGCGGTGGCCCGCTCGGCGCCGCTCCACCGCTGTCCAGTGCGAGCACCGCGGCCAGCCCGACGGCCACCACCGCGATCAGCATGAGCGTGTCCTTGAGGATCGCCACGAAGGCGGGGGAACGGATCCCGGAGACCGCGATGTAGCCGAACGCGACGAGCCCGGCGAGCACCACGCACTCCACCGGGTTCAGCGGGATCCCGAGGTTGCTCAGCACGATGCGCAGCCCGATGAACTGGTACTGGCCCCAGGGGATCAGGGCGAGCAGCATCATCACGCAGGAGACCAGTTCCAGTTTCCTGCTCCGGAAATGGCCGCCGAACACGTCCGGCACGGTCATCGCGTCGTAGCGGTGCGCGGCCCGCCAGATCAGCGGCGCGAGGAAGTACCCGATGGCATAGGCCAACAGGATGTAGCCGAGGAACCAGACCCCGTAGCCGGGACCGCCCGCGTAGATCCCGCTCGGCAGGCCGATGATGGCCCCGATGCTGTACACCTCGCCGACCGCGAGGAAATAGATGAGCCAGGCGGGAAAACTGCGCCCGCCGACCAGGAACTCGGAGATGCCGCCGCCCCGGGTGCCCCGGCCCGCCCAGAACGCGAGCGCCAGCGAGGCCAGCATGACGACGACGAGGATCGCGACGGTCATCCGGGTTCCTCCGGTCGGTCCTCGGTCACCTGCCGGTCGAAGAACCGCCAGCTGATCCACAGGCACAGGGTGGTGAGCGGGAAACAGCAGAAGATCCAGAAGAACACCAGTGGAAAGCCGAGCACGGTCACCGTGCTTCCGGCCACCGCGGGGATCCCCGCGAACAGGGCGAGCGCCGGGATGCCGAGTCCGATGAGCAGGCTCGGCCAGCGGCGGGTCATCGCGTCGTCCCGGTCCAGACCGGCTCGCCGCCGCGCACCGTTGCCTCCACCCGGAGGTCGCGCAGCCGCTGCGGGTCGACGGTGAGCGGATCGTCGTCCAGCACCGCCAGATCGGCGAACTTGCCCGGTTCGATGCTGCCCTTGAGATGTTCCTCCCCGGCGAGGTAGGCGGCGTCGATGGTGTAGGCGCGCAAGGCGTCCCGTGCGCTGACCGCTTGTTCGGCACCGAGCGTGTGCCCGCCACTGGTGGTTCTGGTGACCGCGCACCAGATTCCCTCCAGCGGCGGTACCGGGGTCACCGGGGTGTCCGAGTGCAGTCCGAAGTGGATTCCCCTGCGGCGCGCGGAGGCCAGTGGGCTGATCCGGGCCGCCCGTTCCGGGCCGAGGAACACATCCCGGTGCCGATCGCCCCAGAAGTACACGTGCTTGACGAAGAACGAGGCGAGCACGTCGTGCGCGGCCATCCGGTCCAGCTGGTCCTCGCGTGCGGTCTGGCAGTGCTCGATGCGGTGCCGCCTGCCGGTGCCCTCCGGAGCGCCGAGCCGTTGGTAGCCCTGCACGATGGCCTCGATCGCGGCGTCACCGTTGCCGTGCACGGCGACCTGCCAGCCCGCCCCGTCCAGCGCGGCGATCCGCCTGGCGAGCTCGTCCGGTTCGAGCAGCAGCATCCCGTGCTCATCGGGTGCGCAGGTGTAGCCCTCGGCGAGGCAGCCGGTCAGGCCCTGGATCGAGCCGTCCGCGACGATCTTCACCCCGGTCATGGTGAACGCATCATCGCCGGGTTCCGGTGGTTCCGGGACACCCTCGCGCAGGCCGTCGAGCAGTTCGTGGAAGAGGTATCCGTGCACCCTGGTGCGCAGCGCGCCCTCGCGGTGCAGCCGCCGGTAGGCGCTGAGCTCGGCCGCCCCGCCGATCAGCCCGACCCCGGTGTCGTGCACCGAGGTGATCCCGTTGGCCAGGTATTCGGCATCGGCGAGGCGCAGTGCCTCGGTCAGGGTTTCGACATCCTGCCCGGGCAGCTGCGAGGTCGCCAGGAAGGCCGCCGATTCGATCAGCAGCCCGCTCGGGTTCCCGCTCTCGTCCCGCGCGATGCGCCCGCCGGGTGGGTCCGGGGTGTTCGCGTCGATGCCGACCGCGCGCAGCGCCGCGGAGTTCGCCACGCAGAAGTGTCCGGAGACGTGGGTCAACAGCACCGGATTCCGTGGCGCGACGGGATCGAGATCGGCGCGCGTGGGGTGCCGGTTGTCGGCGAGCAGCGTGTCGTCATAGCGGAACCCGCGGATCCACTCGCCCGGACCGCGATCGCGCACCGCCTGCGCGACCCGCTCGACGATATCGGAGATCCGGTCATTGGGCGGGCTGCCCGCGTCCACCGGTGCCGCGAGGGTCAGCCCGAAGAAGGTCGGATGGTTGTGTGACTCCACGAAACCCGGAATCACGGTGCGCCCGGCGAGATCCAGAACCTTCGTGCGCGGTCCGATCAGCGCGGCGATATCGCGCTCCGAACCGACCTCGGTGATCAGCCCGCCGGTCGCGGCGACCGCCCGCGCCGTGCGCGCGCCGGCGTCGAGGGTGTGCACGGTTCCGCCGGTGAGGACCAGATCCGCCGGATTTGCCGCTGGTGTCAAGGTGCCTCCTCGTTGCCGGTCGCTCGCCTGAGCGTGCGTCACGGCGGGCGGCCGGGAAAGGTCCAGAATCGTGTCCGCCGGTGGTACCAGTTTCCCGGCTCAGCCAAGCAGATCACGGGCGAGCCCGCCGAGCAAGCGCACCCCGGGGGCGATCGCACGCTGTGGGATCGCGGCGAACCCGATGCGGAAGTGGTTGCGCGGCTTGCCTTCGGTGAAGAAGATGTCCCCGGGTTCGATCAGCACCCCGGCGCGTTCGGCCACGGTGACCAGTTCGCGGCAGTCCAGCTCCGGCGGGCCGCTGACCCAGAGGCTGACCCCGCCCGGTGGATACGGCGGCTGCGGCCAGGGCAGATACTCGTGCACCGCCTCGGTGACCGCGGTCCACTTGCGCATCAGCCTGGTGCGGTAGCGGCGTAGCGAACGGTGGTACTCCCCGGAAGCGATGAGCAGGGCAAGCGCTCGCTGTAGCTGTCCCGGCGGATGGCGGAGCACATAACGGCGCACCTGCCGCAGTTCGGTGATCAGGGCCCGCGGCCCGACAAGATAACCGAGCCGGAGACCGGGGGAGAGGAACTTGGAGAAGGTGCCCAGATACACCGCGTCTCCGCCGGTGTCGAGCGCTTTCAGTGCCGGTGTCGGGCTGCCCTGGTAGCGGAATTCGCTGTCGTAGTCGTCCTCCACGAGCACCGTCCCCGCGGCATCGGCCAGCCCGAGCAGCGCGCGGCGCCTGCCGATGCTCAGCGTGGCATTGGTGGGATGGTGATGGCTCGGGGTCAGATACAGCAGATCCACCCCGGACAGCGAGTGCGGCGGCTGCATTCCGCTGCGATCCACCGGAATGCCCGTCAGCGCGGCGCCGGTGCGCAGGAAAATGTGTCTGGCGTCGAGGTAACCGGGATCCTCCATGGCCACCCGGCTTTCCGGGCCGAGCAGCGCCCGGCCGAGCAGATCCAGTCCTTGCTGCGAACCGACCGTGATGAGCACTTCCTCCGGACCGGCCTCGATTCCGCGCGCAGGCAGCAGCTGGCGGCACAGCTGCTCGATCAGCAGCGGATCGTCGGCATCCATACTGTCCGCGAGGCTGTGCGCGACATGCGGCTGGTCGAGCGCCTCGCGGAGGCTGCGCGTCCAGGCCCGCGCCGGGAACGCGCCGATGTCCACCTGTCCGGCGAGGAACGGATAGGGATACCGGTGCCAGTCCGGGCGTTTCTCGATGTGCGGCAGCGCGGCGTCGGGGAACCGGCGCAGCCGCGCCGACCAGTCGATGCCCTGCCCCGGGGTGGGTTGCGCGGGCACGCCCTGTGGCCGCATCTCCGGATTGACGAACAGTCCGCTGCGCTCCCTGCTGGACACGAACCCTTCGGCGATCAGTTCCTGATAGGCCAGGTTGATCGTGTTCCGGGAGACCCCGAGTTCGGTCGCCAGTGCCCGCGAACTGGGCAGCCGATGGCGCGGATCGTAGATACCGACCGCGATCCCGTGCTCGATCGCCTTCCGCACCTGCCGGTACAACGGCTCGGCGGAGTCGCGATCGATCGCGATGAGCGTGCGCGGCAAGGTCGACTCCTCGCGTCGGTTCTCCATTGAGCTGAGGCGGCACGGATGCCGGTCAACGTAAGAGCAGGGAGCTGGCCTGTCAATGCGCGGACCGCCGTCGTTGACAGCCCCGCCCCGCGGGCTCTACGGTGCATATGAAATCGAATTTTACATAATGAAATAGCCGGAGTGAATGGGATGAGCGTGTCTGTACGGTCCGAAGTGGACTTGCCCGGCCGCTGGCGGGATGCGGTCTCCGGCGGTGGCCTGCGGATCGCGCTCGCCGATGGCTGCGATCCGCGCGCGATCGCCGCGGCGGTCCGATTGCACGAGCAGGGCCTCGTGTGGCCGCTGCTGGTCGGGGAAGCGCAGCGGATCACCGCGGCGGCCGACCGTCCGGTGCCCGCCGAACTGGTACTCGATCCGGCATGGCTGGCCACGCATCCCGGGGTGCGCAAGGTGCTCGGTACGGCCTTCGCCTCGCGTTCGGAAACCGAGCGCGAACTCGCCGACACCGATCCGGTGTATCTCGCGACCGCGGCGCTGCGCGCGGGATTGGTGGACGCCTGCCTCGGCGGTGCCACGCGCTCGACCGCGGATGTGCTGCGCGCCGGGCTGCGGGTGATCGGCCTGCGACCCGGCGTGGCCAATGTGAGCAGTCTGTTCCTGATGGTGCTCACCGATGGCCGGGTGCTCGCCTTCGCCGACTGTGCGGTCCTTCCGGAGCCGGACACCGCGCAACTGGCGGAGATCGCGATCGCCACGGCGGGCAGTTTCCGGGCACTGACCGGGGATGAGCCCCGGATCGCGATGCTGTCCTTCTCCACAAGGGGTAGTGCCGAACACGCCAGCGTGGCGAAGGTCCGGGCGGCGGCGGAACTGGTCGCTGAACGCGCCCCGGAACTTGCCGTGGAGGGCGAACTCCAGCTGGACGCCGCGGTGGTGGACGCGGTCGGTTCGGTGAAGGCGCCGGGTTCGGCGGTCGCCGGACAGGCCAACGTCCTGGTGTTCCCGAATCTGGACGCGGGCAATATCGGTTACAAGATCGCCGAACGGCTGGGCGGCGCGACAGCGCTCGGACCGGTGCTACAGGGGCTCCGGAAGCCGCTCAACGACCTCTCCCGTGGCTGCTCCGCCGCGGACATCGAGACCATGGCCCTGATCAGCGCGGTGCAGGCACGCGCGGGCTGAGGTTCACCCGGCTATCGACCGGCGTCGCGCCCGCGCTGCCGGGCGAGCAACATCAGCAGGGCGCCGCCGAGCACCAGCAGCGAACCGATCCCCACCGGCCAGCCGACTAGCGCGCCGGTGTCGGCCAGCCCGGAATCCGGGCCCTGCGGACCGGTGCCGTGCGAACTGCCCGCCGAACCGTCCCCATCGGCCGGGCCGGGCAGGACCACACCGGGACCAGTGCTGGTCGTGGTCGCCGGGCTGCTGGGTGTCTGGCTGGGCGTGGTGCTTGTCGTGCTGCTGGGTGTGGTGCTCGTCGGCTCGGTGGTCGTACTCGGTTCGGTCGTACTGGGTTCCGTGGTGGTGGGCTGGGTCTCGCTCGGTTCTGTCGTGCTCGGTTCTGTCGTGGTCGGCTCCGTGCTGGGTTCCGTTGTGGTTGTGGTCGTGGGTTCGGTCGTGGTGGTCGGTGTCGTCTCGCAGGACGGGAGGTCACCGTCGAAGGGGTAGGCGTGGAATTCCTCTCCGCCACCACCGCCGGGTGGTGAGGCGTGGGTGAGCGATCCGGTGGTGAAGAACCGCCCGTTCGTCCCGGAGGCTGTCACGCTGGTCTCGCTCGCCGGATTGCCGACCAGCACGCTGCCCTGGAACTGGGCACCTCCGGCGATCCGGACCTGTCCGGCGTCCGGGAAGTTCCACAGCAGATGCTCGCGCAATGCGTTCATCGGATCGGTGTCGGCGGGGTCACCGGTGTAGGTGTTGATCGTGCGGTCGGCGCCGAGCATGTTGACCAGAATCGTCGCGCCCTTGGGGATCTTGTTGAACACCAGGCCCTGCATGCCGCCGCCGGGTCCGGTGAGGTCGAAGTCCACAGTGAACACTTGCAGCGCGGAGTGCCCGTCGCCGGTGAATTCGGTCTGATAGCCGAGATTGCGCGCCGTCCCGGTCGCCGGTCGTCCCGTTCCTCCGGAGCCGTGCGCGTAGCAGCGGCTGCCCGCGCTCAGTTGCGCGGCAAGGCCTTCGTACTTGCCGAAAGCGTTCGGATCCTGCACCGGTTTTCCGGTGATCGTGCCCGTGACGGTGCCCGCGTGCCGCACGACTCCGCCATCGGCGAGCAGCTTCTGCCCACCGGCGACGCTGACCGAGTCACCGGTGACGAGGAAGTCCGAACCGTCCGGCGGGGGCACCCGTGATCCGACCCCGGCGATCCCCACGTTGTACACGTTCGAGCCGCCCGACTTGGCCTGGTCGAAGTTCCCGCCGACCACGACCCGGCCCTCCGCTTCCGCCGCGCTGCCGCGCACCCGGAAGTCCTTGCCGACGAACATGTTCACGCCGTCGTCGCGTCCGGCGAAGGAACCGTTGTTGATCGGCGGGTACTTGCCCGGACAGTCGCCGGGTGCGCAGGGGCCGAGCCCACCCGCGAGCGGATCGGCACGGCTCGCGGGTACGGCGAGCGCGCCCGTCAGGATCAGCGTGCCGCCGACCGCGAGCATCGAACCGGCCAGAGCGGGAAGTTTTCGGGGAGACCGCACAACTGGACAGTGACACAGGGGAGCCGGTCCGGCACTGTGACACGCAGTGGTTTCACCCATACAGGGGGTTGTGCGTGAGGTGGTCAGCGCGGTCGGTGTCCTCCGCGCTCGGTTCGGTCTCCGAAATTCGGCGCTTGCGTTCCGTTCCCTCGCACGGTAAAACGTTATAGCAAGAATGGTAAAACGTTATACCAACCGAGTGGAGGATCCGTGGCCGATGGGCGTGGTTCGCGGACCGGTACGTCCGGTGGCCGGGGATCGACTCCGGGACTCGCGGATGTGGCCCGCCGGGCCGGGGTCTCGGTCGGATTGGTTTCCCGGATCCTGAACGGGGACAGTACGTTGCGCACCCGCGCCGAGACCCGGGAACAGGTGCTCGCCGCGGCGCGGGAACTCAACTACGTGCCGCACGGTGCCGCCCGCGCGCTGCGGCTGGCGCGAGCCGGAGCGGTCGGGCTCGTCGTGCACGATGTGAGCAACCCGATCCACGCGGAGATCATCGAGGGCGCCCAGGAGGCCCTGGCCAGCAGCGGGCAGGTGCTGTTGCTGGCCAACGCGCGGGAACTCGCCGACGGTGGGCGCGCGTTCGACCGGCTCGTCGGCGAGGGCCGCATCGACGGATTGCTGTGGCAGGGCGGGGGTTTCGACTTCGACACCGCGCTGGCCGCACGCGCGAGCCGGACCCTGCCGACGCTACTGGTGAACAGCCGCCCGCTCGCCGAGGTCGGTTCGGTGCGTCTGCAGGACGAACAGGCCGCCGAATGCGCGGTGGAACATCTGCGCGAGCTCGGCCATGAGCGGATCGGTTTTCTCGGTGGCCGTCCTGGTTCGGATCTCTCCGAACGCCGCAAGGCCGGATATCGGACCGCGATGGGCACGGAGGACGAGGCGTTCGTCGTGGAACAGGAATGGGACGCCACCGCGGGATATGCGGCGATGGGTGAGCTGCTGGCCCGCGGAACCCAGCCGACCGCGGTGCTCGCCGCGAACATCGTGCTCGGTACCGGGGCGCTCGCCGCGGCCCGCGAGAGGGGAATCCGGGTGCCGGAGGAACTGTCCGTGGTCACCATCCACGACGCCTGGTCGGCGGCGCACGCCTGGCCGCCACTGACCACCGTGCGCCTTCCGCTGCGCGCGATGGGCAGGCGCGCGGTCGAGCTCGTACTGGACGAGCCGGGCCGCCCCGAGCTGGTGCTCGCCGATCCGCCGCCCGAACTTCTGGTGCGCGCCTCGACCGCACCGCCCGCCGACTGAACACCCCGAACCCGAAGGGACCACTGGATCCGATGACCCGGCTGCTCGGCATGACCTGGAACCACCCGCGTGGGCGGGATTCGCTGCGCGCGGCGACCGCGGAGTACGGGCGGGTGGACATCGAATGGGAGGCTCGGTCGCTGCGGGAGTTCGAGGACACTCCGGTGACCGAGCTCGCCGCGCGCTACGACCTGATCGCCATCGACCATCCGTTCACCGGGACCGCCGCCGCGAGCGGTGCCCTGCTTGCGCTCGACGAAATCCTTGCCGCGGACGTGCTCGCCGACATTCGTGCGGGCGGGCTCGGCGCGAGCTTCGCCAGCTATCAGGCGCACGGGCACCAGTGGGCTCTTCCGGTGGACGCGGCCGCCCAGGTCAGCGCGTACCGGCCGGATCTGCTCCGCGAGCCGGTACCGCGCGGTTGGGCCGAAACCGAGGAGCTGCTGCGACACCTGCCTTCCGGCGTCACCGCGGAGCTGCCCGCGAACCCGACCCACCTGTGGTCCACCTTGCTGAGCCTGTGCCACCACCACGCGGGCACCGAGGCGCCGGCCGATGCGCGCCGTCCGTCCTGGTGGCCGGACGAGGGCATCGAAGCGGATGTGGCCGCGGCGGCGTGGGAACAGCTGCGGACCCTGCTGGACCTGGTGGATCCGGTTTCCCTGGAACGCGACCCGATCGGAACACTGCACGCGATGGCCTCGGGTGCGCCGATCGCTTATGTGCCTCTGGTTTTCGGCTACTCCAGCTACTCCCGCGCGGGATACGGTGAACGACTGGTGCGATTCGCCGAGGCGCCGCGCTACCGGGTTCCGGGCACGCTGCTCGGCGGGGTCGGGCTCGCGGTATCGGCACGGTGCGCGGATCCCGGTGCCGCGGCGGGATTCGCCGGCTGGGTGGCGTCCTCGGCCTCTCAGCGCGGAGTCTATCTGCGCGGTGGTGGGCAACCCGGGCACCGCGCCGCCTGGCAGGATCCGGCGGCCGATGCGCTCACCGGCGGGTTCTTCACCGCGACCGGGCCGACCACGATGGCCGCCTTCGTACGGGACCGGCGACCGGGCTATCCGGTGTTCCAGCAGCGCGCCGCGGCCCGGTTGCACGAACTGATGCTGCGCCGCGAACCCGCTTCCGTCGCGCTCGAGGAACTGCGGCGGCTCGAGCAGGAACGCGCGCCGGTGCGGGAGTCCCGGTGACCACGACGAGAGAACTGACCGCGCGGGCACACCGGCGGTACGCGAGCGCGCCCGCGATACTCGGTGCCGGGACAGCCGAAGTCCGGGAGACACTGAGCTTCGCCGAACTCGGCACCGCGGCACGGTCCTGCGCGGCGAAACTGCGTGCCGCCGGGCTGCGGGCCGGGGACCGGGTGGTGATCGCGATCGCGAACCGTCCCGAGTCGCTGATTCTCGACCACGCCGTGTTCCTCGCCGACCTGGTGCGAGTCGCGGTCGGGCATCGCTTGCACGGCAAGGAGATCGCGGCGATCGCGGCGGACTGTGCCGCGGCGGCCGTGGTTTGCGAGCCCGGGCATCGCGCGGTGGCCGAGGGCCCGTGGCAGACGATCCACGCTGGAGAGGGCCTTCTCGCCGAACACACCGATGGCGCTGGGTTCGAGCCACCGGAACCCGTGCCACCTGACGATGCGGTGACCGCGCTGATGTACACCTCGGGATCCACGGGCAGCCCGAAGGGGGCCATGGTCACACACACCGGGTGGGCCGCGATGGTGCGCGCCTTCTGGGCGGAGCTTCCGCCGGTCGGTCCCGGGGATGTGGTGCTGCACGTGGCCCCGATGAGCCACTTCGGCGGCTCGGCAGGTTCGGCGTGCACCTTCCGCGGCGCCGCGATCCTCCCGGTCGCGCGGTTCGATCCGGCCGCGGTGCTCGAACTGGTGGAACGGCACCGGGTGAGCGTGCTTCCGCTGGTGCCGACGATGCTGAGCGAACTGACCAAGGAGGCCGAGCGCACCGGAGCGGACCTGTCCTCGCTGCGCGCGATTCCCTACGGCGGGGCCCCGATCTCGCCGAGGGAACTGGATCGCGCCCGCGCGGTGTTCGGCGAGCGGCTGTACCAGTGCTACGGGCTCAGCGAAGCGCTTGCCCCGGTCACGGTGCTCTCCGGGGCCGGGCACCGGCGCGCGGAGCTGCTCGGTTCGGCCGGACGGGCGCACCCGGAGACCGAGGTCGTTGTCGCGGCTCCGGACGGAGAAGCGGTTCCGGAGGGAACGCGGGGCGAGGTGTTCATCCGCGGCCCGCAGGTCACACCGGGCTACTGGGGCGCGGGAGCGGCCACCGACGAGCACGGCTGGCTGCACACCGGGGACATCGGTGTGCTGGACGCGGAAGGTCTGCTGTACCTCGTGGATCGCACCAGCGAGGTGATCCTCAGCGGCGGCTTCAACGTGTACCCCTCCGAGGTGGAACGCGCCATCGAGGGCGTTCCCGGGGTGGAGGCGGCCGTGGTGTTCGGCGAACCGCACGAGCGCTGGGGCGAGTCGGTGGCCGCGGTCGTGGTGCCGCACAAGGGAGGCACGCTCACCGCCGAGGAGATCGTGCGCTCCTGTCGGGAACGGCTCGCCGGATACAAGAAACCACTGCACGTCGAATTCACCGAATCCCTGCCGCTTTCCGCGACCGGGAAGGTGGCGCGCCGCGAGGTGCGGGAACGATTCCGGCGTGCTCAGACGGATCCGGGGGACGACTGCGCGAGAGGCGGCAATCCATGAGCACACCGGCCGGGACCCGGACGAAAGCGCCTACCGAACGGGGCGGGGGCCTTCGTTATCGCTGGGCCGTGCTGAGCATGAACTTCCTCGTGCTCGGCCTGAACTACGCCGACCGGGCGGCGATCGGGGTCGCGGCACCGGTGATCATGGCCGAGTACGGATTCAGCAAGAGTTCCTGGGGCTGGATCTCGGCGGCGTTCTTCCTCGGGTACGCGCCGTTCTGTTTCATCGGCGGCTACACGGCGGACAGGTTCGGCCCGCGCAAGGTGATGGCGATCGCCGTTGGCTGGTGGTCGCTGTTCACCGCACTGACCGCGGCCGGGTTCGGTTTCGTGAGTTTCCTGGTGATCCGGTTCTTCTTCGGTTTCGGTGAGGGTCCACAGGCGACGGTCACCGCGAAGACGATGTCCAACTGGTTCCCCCAGCGGCAACTCGGCACCGCGATGGGACTTTCCCAGGCGTCCACTCCGCTCGGCGGGGCGGTCGGAACCCCGCTCGTGGTGGCGCTGATGAACGCCTTCCACGGCGACTGGCGGGCCCCGTTCATCATCCTGGGCGTGATCGGCGTGCTGTTCGTGATCGGCTGGTGGACCGTGGTCCGGGACCGCCCGGAGGGATTCCGCAGGGTGCGCCCCGCGGAGATCGCCGAGATGGCCGCCGAGGAACGCGCGCATCCGGTGGATCCCGGAAACGGAGAGGGTTCGCGGTGGCGGTACCTGCGCAACCCCGTGGTGCTCACCACCGCGCTCGCGTACTTCGGCTATTCCTGGGTGCTCTACGCATTCCTGAACTGGTTCCCGGATTTCCTGTCCGAGGCGCACGGGCTCGATCTGAACAGCATCGCCTTCACCGGTTCCATCCCCTGGCTGTGCGGGTTCGTCGGGCTCGCCATCGGTGGTGTGCTCACCGACGCTCTCGGCAGGAGGTTCGGCGTGTTCGGCGCGCGCAAGTGGACGGTCGTGCTCGGCATGCTGCTGGTCGCGATCGCCTTCGCCGGGGTGGGCGTGGTCGACTCGACCACCGCCTCGGTGACGTTGATGGCGGTGGTGGTGTTCATCCTCTACATCGTCGGCGCCCAGTTCTTCGCGCTCATAGCCCCGGTGGTGCCGCGGGCCAGTTTCGGTTCGGTTTCGGGTTTCGTGCACTTCATCGCGAACATCGCCGGGATCATCGGCCCGGTGGCGATCGGCTACCTGGGCTGGGGAACCGCGTTCGGCCTCAGCGCGGCCATCGCCGCCGTGCCGGTCCTCGCGCTCGCCGTGTTCGGCAGGGGACCGCGGAAGGTACAGACCAAAAACGCAGCACTATGACGACTAGGAGTACCCAGATGCCCGCAGCCCTCGATGGGATTCGCATCCTCGACTTCACTCAGATGATGCTCGGGCCCTATGCCACGCAGACGCTCGCCGACCTCGGCGCGGATGTGATCAAGGTGGAGCGCCCGGCAGGGGAGTGGGAGCGCGGACTGGAGATGATGGGTGATCTCGTGGCCGGGGACTCGGCCGCGTTCCTCGCCATGAACCGGAACAAACGCTCGCTCGCGGTGGACCTGAAGTCCCCGGCGGCCCGGGACGCCTTGCTGCGTCTGGGCGCGAGCTGCGATGTGGTCGTGGAGAATTTCCGGCCCGGCGTGCTCGACCGGCTCGGGCTCGGCTACGAGGCGTTCCGTTCGGTGCGCGAGGACATCGTGTACTGCGGCGGTTCCGGCTGGGGGAGGGAGACCGTGTTCGCCGAACAGCAGCGGCCGGGCCAGGATCTGCTGATCCAGGCGATGTCCGGGCTGGCCGCCGCCGGTGGCCGGGCAGGAGAACCGCCGACCCCCGCGGGAACCGCCGTGGTGGACGCCTCGACCGCGCTCACCCTCGCCAACGGGGTGCTCGCGGCGCTGCTGGCCCGCGAGCGGCACGGGATCGGCCAGCGAGTCGATGTCGACCTGTACTCCACCGCGATCGTCCTGCAGTGCCAGGAGATCTCGGCGATGGTGAACCAGCGCCAGGAGTGGCAGCGTTCGGCCGAGGGCATCGGGCAGGCGTGGTTGTCCGCACCCTTCGGCATCTACGCGGCGGCCGACGGCTGGATCGCGCTCGCCATGGCCGAGGTGTCCACGGTCGCCGGGCTGCTCGGGGTCACCGGGCTGGACGGGCTCGATGCCTGGTCCGAGCGGGATGGGATCAAGCGCGCGCTCGAACAGGCCACGGTGGGCGAACCCGCAGCGGAACTGGTCGAGCTGCTCGGCTCGGCCGGTCTCTGGTGCGCCGAGGTGCGCAGCACCCGGGAAGCCGTGGACGAACTGCGCGAGCAGGGCCACGACCTGATCGTGGAGGTGGAGCATCCGCGTGCGGGCACCCTGGAACTGATCGGCTGCCCGATCCGGCTTTCCGCGACACCGTGGTCGTTGCGGTACCCGCCGCCGCTGGTCGGTGAGCACACCACCGAGGTGCTCGGCGAAGTGCTCAGCGCGGAGGAACTCGCGGAACTGCGTGCCGGAGGCGGGATCGGATGAGCGAGGCGGAACCGGTGCCGGACAGCGAGGAACGCCCGCATCCGAATCTCGCGCTGAGCAGGTATGGCCGGATCACCGTGCTGCGCATCGAACGCGAGGAGGCGCTCGGCGCGCTGTCCCGCTCCATGGTCACCGCGCTCGGTGAGTGCTTCCGCGAAGTGCGGGCCGACGAGACCGCGGTGTTCGTGCTCACCGGGACCGGGCGCGGGTTCATCGCGGGTGCGGACATCGGCGAGTACCGGGAGGCCTCGGCCGCGGAATTCGATGCCTACCAACGGCTTTCCCGTTCGGTGTTCGAGGAGTTGGAGTCGCTGCCGCAGCCCACGATCGCCGCGGTGAACGGCTATGCTTTCGGTGGCGGCTTCGAGCTCGCGCTGTGCTGCGACTTCCTCGTCGCCGGTGAACGGGCCCGGTTCGGACTTCCCGAGGTGAAACTCGGCCTGCTGCCCGGAGGTGGCGGCACCCAGCGGCTCGCCCGCGCCGTGGGCACTCGGCTGACCAAAGAACTGGTGATGACCGGCCGCACCATGCGCCCGGACGAGGCCGAGCGCCACGGACTGCTCACCCGGCGCACGGACACCCCGCTGGACACCGCCCTCGAACTGGCCGGGGAATTCGCTTCCGGTGCCCCGCTTGCGGTCCGCGAGGCCAAACGCCTCATCGAGGACGGCGTGCAGCAGTCCCTCGGTACCGCGCTCACCACCGAACAACGCGTGCTCGGCAGGCTGTTCGCGACCGAGGACGCGAAGGAGGGCATCGCGGCGTTCGCGGAGAAACGCACGCCCCGGTTCTCCGGACGTTAGCGTTCAGCACATCAGCCCGACGGCGTACCGCTCGGCGGGCTCGATGTCCCAGAGTCCGTGCATCGGGGCCGGGCCGGTGTTGTCGGCGAGGAGGTCGATCCGGCCGTTCCGGCGCTTCGGTGCGGGCACGGTCGAGCTGCCCGGGTTCGGGCAGCTGTCACCGCCGGATCCTGCGCCAGCCAGGATGGACGCACACCAGGGTGCGCGGCCGGGAACGGTATCTCGCGCTGCCCGGGGAAGAACTCGACGCGCTGTCCCCGGGCCCGGCTCACCGCGCACCGCGCCGAGGGACAGTGCGGGTGGGCCTACTCCGTGGGCCCGGTATCCGCCAGTGCCGCGTCGACCAGGTCTTCGGCGTAGGCACCGGCCAAACCGTCCGGGCGGAACAGGATGCGGTACATGATCGGCGCCACCACCCGGTCGAGCAGGGTCTCGGTCCGGGGCACGGGTTCGCCGCGTTCGGTGGCGCGCGCCAGGATCACCTCGATCTGCTGGGCCGCGTAGGCCGAACACTGGCCCGCGTTGCCGCTTTCCGGGGCACCGAGCAGGGCGTCGCGGATAGCGGCGCGGCCGGGCTGGGAGTTCATCTCCTCGAGGAGCTGCCCGGCCCAGTCGCGCAGATCCGCGCGCAGCCCACCGTGATCCTCCGGCGGCTGTTCGGGACGCAGGTGCTCGACGGCGACATCGGAGAACAGTTCCCGCAGGTCTCCCCAGCGCCGGTAGATCGTGGAGGGAGTGACCCCGGCCCGCGCGGCGACCATGGGCACAGTGAGCGCCGCGCGCCCCTGCTCGGCTTCCAGTTCCCGGACCGCGGTGTGCACCGATTCCTGCACGCGCGCGCTGCGCCCGCCGGGGCGCTCCATGGATCGCGGACTCATGACCGCCAGCCTAACCCGTCGCCGTCCTCGTCCTGCTCGTCTCCGCAGCCAGTCCCGCGCGCAGTACCGCGTGCTCGGCGCCGGGTCCGCCGATGAGCTGCAGGCCCGCGGGCATCCCGGAACGGTCGGTGCCCGCGGGCAGGGTCAGCGCGGGCAAGCCCGTGAGGTTGGCGGGAACGGTGAACCGTACATAGGCGTCGGTCACCGATTCCGTTCCGCCGTCCGGCCAGTGGACGGCGTGCTGCCCGGCGAGGACGGCCCCGGTCGGCACAGTCGGTGCGGCGAGCACATCGACCCGTTCGAACAGCTCCTCCCACTGCCGGCGCAACACCGCCTGGGTTCGCTTGGCGCGCAGATAATCGGTCGCGCTGACCGACTCGCCCGCCTCGAGCAGCACGCGCAGATCGGTGCCGTACCGCTCGGGTGCCGCATGCAGCAGCCGAGCGTGGTACGCGCTTGCCTCGGGAACCATGAGTCCCCAGTGGATCGCGCGGATGTACTCGGTCATCGGCAGCTCGACCTCGACCGGTTCGGCGCCACGCTCTCGCAACCGGTCCACCGCCGCGCGCACCCCGCCCTCGATCGAGGCATCGACCCGGCCGCGGTAGTAGTTCACCGGAATCCCGACCCGGAGGCCGCGCAGATCCTCCGCCGGGTACACGGTCCCGCGCAGCACCGAGTCGACGAGCGCCGAATCGCGGACCGTACGGGTGAGCACGCCCGCGTGGTCGAGCGACCAGGAAAGCGGGGTGACTCCGTCGAGGGACAGTGCGCCGTAGCTCGGTTTGAAGCCGGTGATCCCGTTCAGCGCGGCGGGTACCCGGATCGATCCGCCGGTATCGGTGCCGAGCGCGAAACTCGCCATTCCCGCGGCGACCGCGACCGCGGAACCACCGCTCGAGCCGCCCGCGACCCGGTCGCGCCGCACGGCGTTGCGCGTCTGCGGGGTGGTCAGTCCATAGGCGAACTCGTGCGTGTGCGTCTTGCCGAGCAGTACCGCCCCGGATCCGAGCAGCCTCGCGACGAGGGCGCTGTCCCGATCGGCGCGATATCCTTCGCGGGCAAGGGAACTCGCCGTGGTCGGCAGCCCGGCGACATCGTAGAGATCCTTGACCGCGAACGGGATCCCATGCAGCGGCCCGCGGTGGTTTCCCGCGGCGATCTCCCGCTCCGCCTCGGCGGCCGCCGCGCGTGCCTGTTCGGCAAGTACCAGGACGTAGGCACCGAGTTCCCCGTCCTCGCTCGCGATCCGGTCCAGTGTCGCCTCGGTGAGCTCGACGGGGGACAGTGTTCGTGCGGCGATCGCCTCGGCCGCCTCGCTCAGCGAGAGTTCATTCGCCCGCATTGCCCGCCTCCTGGGGCCTGGCCGGGCTGGCTTCGCCGAGATCCAGCTCGCGCAGCACCGCGAGCACCGCGCGGATGTGCGCCGCCGTATCGGCTACCTCTTGCTCGATGTCCATCGGTCCTCCTTTAAAGCTCAATGTTTGCGTTAGTGCCACAGTGCAGGGTACTGTCGATTAACGCAAACATTGAGCTTTTAGGAGATGTGATGAGCCGAGAGTGGAACTTCGCCGGGGTGACCGTGCACCGGATCGACGAGGTGACCTTCCCCGCCTCGACCGGGGCCTGGTTGCTGCCCGATGCCGATCCCGCCCTCGTCGGTGCGATTCCCTGGCTGCGTCCGGAATTCGCCGAGCCGGACGGGGCGCTGCGGCTGTCCAGTCACAGTTATGGGATCACCGTGGACGGGCAGCGCATCCTGGTGGACACCGGGATCGGCAACGGGAAGGTGCGGGCCAATCCCGCCTGGCACGACCTGCACACCGACTACCCCGAGCGGCTCACCGAGGCCGGGTTCGCCCCCGAATCGGTCGATCTGGTGGTGCTGACCCACATCCATGCCGACCATGTCGGCTGGAACACTGCGTTCGACGGCGATTCCTGGGTGCCCGTCTTCCCGAACGCGCGCTATCTGGTCAACCGGGCCGAATGGGACTACTGGACGGGTGTCGAGCTCGAACCGGCGCGCCAGCAGATGTTCGACGACTCGGTGTATCCGGTGCGCGCCGCCGGGCTGCTCGATCCGATCGAGGTCCCGGCGAACGGAACCCCGATCGCGCCCGGGATCCGCATGCTGCCGACACCCGGGCACACACCCGGACACAGCGCGGTGGAGATCCGGGACGCGGGGGATGCCGCCCTGCTCACCGGGGACGCCATCCATCATCCCGTGCAGATCGCGCGGCCGGAGCTGGGCAGTCATGTGGACGTCGACCCGGCGCTGACCCTGCGCACCCGCCGGGAACTGCTCGCCAGGGCCGCGCGGGACTCCGTACTGATGCTCGGCGCGCACTTCCCGGATCCCAGCGGTGGCCGGGTGATCACCGAGGGGGCCGGATACCGCCTCGCCAAGTGATCCGGCTTGTGGCGTGCCCGGAATCCGCAATGCGTCTAGGATCCTCGGGGACGCTAGATTCCTGGTGAAAAGCGGAGGAAGACTTGATCGCACGCGCATTGCTCGGGGCGGCGGCTGTCACCGGTGGTTTGCTCACCGTGACACCTGCGGCGCAGGCGGCCACCGGTCCCGAATGCCCGTCCACTGTGGACTGCACGTTCACCCCGGCGGCCTACGACTGGTCGAGCAAGGACCACAGCAACCCGAACGCCTACGGCGTCTACGATCCGGCGAACCGGCCCGCCGATGGCGATTCGATCCGCTACATCGTCATCCACGACACCGAACTGTCCTATGCGGACACCATCAAGGCGTTCCAGGATCCGGCACACGGGGCGAGCGCGAACTACGTCGTGCGCGCCTCGGACGGCCAGATCACTCAGATGGTGCCGAACAAGGATGTCAGCTGGGGCGTGGGCAACTGGTCGATGAACCAGCACGCCATCAACATCGAGCACGAGGGCTTCGCCAAGAACGGGAAGTACCCGGACGCGTTGTACGAGTCCTCGGCGAAACTCGTGCGCTACCTGGCCGCGAAGTACGACATCCCCTTGGACCGTCAGCACATCATCTCCCACGAGGACGTCCCGGGGCAGAACGACGCCTCGCAGCCGGGGCAGCACTGGGACCCGGGCCCCTACTGGAACTGGCAGCACTACATGTCGCTGCTCGGTGCCCCGCAGCGCAAGCCGAATGGTGCACCCGAGACCGGTGATGTGGTGGCGATCGATCCGGACTTCGCCACGAACACCCCGGAGATCACCGACTCCGACGGGAAACCGTTGCCCAAGCAGGGCGCGAACTTCGTCTACCTGCGCACCGCCCCGGACTCCTCGGCCCCGCTGCTCGGCGACCCGCTGCTGCACCCGGACGGCAAACCGGGTACCACCAAGATCGACGACGGTTCGGACAAGGCCGTGACCGGGCACCGCTACGTGGTTGCCGGGACCAGCGGGGACTGGACCGCGATCTGGTTCGGCGGGCAGCAGGCGTGGTTCGAAAACCCGAAGGGGCGCAACACCGTCGCCGTGCGAGCCACCACGCTCACCGCGCACAGGGACATCCCGGTGTACGGGCTCGCCTTCCCGGAGAAGTCCGAGTACCCGGCGGAGATCCCGTTCGAGCAGGGCTGGACGCCGAAGCCGCTGTCCTGGAGCATCCCGAAGGGGCAGTCCTACACCGAGGTCGAGCCGATGCAGGCGGCCAACTACTACGCCCGCTACGACAAGGCGAACGTGCCTGCCAACCACACCCTGGTGCGCGGTTCCACGGTCTACCGCCTGGTGGACTTCAACCACCGCTACGCGTGGGTCAAGGAATCGGACCTGCGATAGTCACGCCCAGCCGAGCCGCAGGCGCAGGATGAGTGCCGCGACGGCGAGGCAGAAGAACACCGCCCAGCCCGCGAGGCCCCGGTCGCGCACCCGCAGGTGCGCGACCAGGGCCCCGAGGAAGTACAGCACGAGACCCGCCGCGGCGAGCGTGCCGAGCACCGGGACGGCCAAGCCGGCGAGCAGGCCGAGCGCGCCCGCCGCGAGCAGGGTGCCGAGCGGGATCATCCAGGACCGTGGCACGCCCAGCTGGTCGGCTTGCCTGATGGGGTAATCGTGGCCGATGAAATCGGCGATGGCGGCGCTCCCGTTCGCGAGCGCGGCGACCAGGGTGACCGTGAGGTAGGCGGCGAACACGGGGATCTCCTCGGTTGGCGGGGGTACTACTACGGAATAGACCGATCAGTGGCGCAAAAGGTGACCTTCTCCGCGGCTATCTAGTCGAGTAGTCGATCTGTACTTCCGTGGCGCGCATGACTGCCACAGAGCAGGGCCCGCTGCCCGGCCTGGCCGCCGCCTGTGCCTGGCTGGACCGGCAGGCGGACTGGCCACCGGAGACCGCGCAGGGCAAGGTGCTCGAGTGCTGGGAAGGCCTGAACATCCTGAGGCTGTACGAGCGCCGGGGACGCGCGGCCGGGGTCTCCCGCGCGGACCTGGCGGGTCATCCCGGTGCTCGCGCTCGTCCCGGTGGACGGGAACTGAACCGCCGCGGTCACGGGTTCCGGGCGATGCGGAACCCGACGTCGTCGATGCGGAACGTCGGGTGGCTGCGCCGCCGCACCGAGGCCCGGCAGCTCCAGTGCTCATCGGACCAGCCCCCGCCGCGCAGCACCCGGTAACTGCCGTACACCGCCGGATCGTAGAGATCCCAGCACCAGTCCCAGGTATTGCCGAGCATGTCGTAGAGACCCCAGGCGTTGGCCCGTTTCCCGGCGACGGGGTGGATCCGCTCGGCGGAGTTGTCCCGGTACCACGCGATCTCGCCCAGTTCGCCGTAGCGCGGCCCGGTGCTGCCCGCGCGGCAGGCGTGCTCCCATTCGGCCTCGGTCGGCAACCGGTACCCATTCGCGGCGGTGTCCCATTCGGTGAGCCCGGCGGGGAAATCGATGCGGTACGCGGGAGTCAGTCCCGCCTGTTCGGACAGCGTATTGCAGAAGCGCACCGCGTCCCACCAGGAAACCCCTTCGACGGGCAATTCGTCGCCGTGCGCGGTGCCCGGCCGTTCCCCGGTGCTCCGGGCGTACCAGTACTGGGTGACCGGGACCGCGGACAGCTTGAACGGCGCCACCTCGACCGGCCAGCTGTGCCGGGTGCGCCGGTCGGTCAGCGTCACCGTCCCTGGCGGGACCGCGATCATGCTCGATTCCACGGTCACTACACCGATTCCGTGCGCAGCGCGGCCTTCTGGATCTTCCCCGCCGGGGTGAGCGGAAGTTCGGCACGGAGCACGATCTCCTTCGGCACCTTGTAGTCGGCGATCCGCTCGGCGCAGTAGCGGGTCAGGTCCTCCGCGGTAAGCGTGGAACCGGCGGCAAGGACGAGGTAGTAGCGGCCGATCTCGCCGAGCACCGGGTCGGGCACCCCGATCCCGGCAGCCATCACCACCTCCGGGTGGGTCAGCAGCAGGTTCTCCACCTCGACCGGGTAGATGTTGAAGCCGCCTTGGACGAACATGTCCTTGGCTCGGCCGCGCAGGGTGATGGAGCCGTCCGCCCCGGTGACCGCCATATCGCCGGTGTGCAGCCATTCGTGCGCATCGAGGACCGGGGCGGGGTTGCCGTGGTAGCCGGCCATGATCGAAGGACCGCGGACGAGCAGTTCCCCGGTCTCGCCCGCGCCGAGCGGTGCGCCCTGATCGTCCGCGATCGCGGTTTCGACACCGGGCAGCGGCGAACCGATCGCGTGGGCGGTCGTCGCGGGTTCGGCGGCCCACGGGGTCATGATCACCGCACCGGAGGTTTCGCTGAGCCCGTACAGGTTCATCACCGTGGCGTTGGGAAAGCCTGCGGTGAGCCGCTCGACGAGATCCGGCTCGGCGTTGGCGCCGCCGGTGATCACCAGCCGGATCCCGGTGGTGTCCACCTCCGCGAACCGGGGCTGGCGCAGCAGCAGGGTGTGCATGGTGGGCACACCGACCCACAGCGTGAACGCGTCCAGCGACTCCACGAGGGAGGCGGCGTCGAATCGGGACAGCAGCACCACACGGGACCTGGCGACCAGGCAGGTCAGTACGCAGCAGGTGATCCCGCTGACGTGGTTGAGCGGAACGGCGAGCGGCACCACATCCCCGGCTGCCATGCGGGTGTGCTCCGCCTGCGCGGTGGCCGCCGCGAGCTGTCCCCGGTGGGTCAGTACCGCGCCCTTGGGGCGGCCGGTGGTGCCCGAGGTGTAGATGATCATGACCGGATCCGCCTCGGTCACCCGCGCCGTGGCTTCGGCGAGCCGGTCCGGATCGTCCGGTGCACCCATCGCGGGCAGCTCGGCGAAAGTCGCCACCTCCGCCGGTCCCGGGATTTTCCGGAACACGGCGAGGAAATCGACGTCCTCGCCACGCGGCACGGTGACCACCAGCCGGGCGCCCGAATCGCCGAGGATGTGGCCGAACTCGGTTTCCCGGTAGCGGGGGCTGAGCCCGACCAGGACCGCACCGATCTTGGCCGCCGCGAAGTACACGGCCAGCCAGTCCGCCCGGTTGGGGCCGTTCACCGCGATCCGGTCCCCGTGCCGGATCCCGCGGTGCAGCAACCATTCGGCCACCCGGTCCGACCACCGGTCCAGCTCCGCGAACGGGATCTCCCGGTCACCGTCGACCCAGCCGATGCCCTCGGGAGCGGTTCGTGCCGCCTCGCGGAGCAGCTCGGGGATGGTCGTCATGGATTCCTCCCGGTTCGCGGTCCGTGTCACGGACAGGTTCTCCCGATCGCCGGTGCCGCGCAACGGGGTTCATCCGGCACGCCCGGCGAGTGCTTCGGCGAGCCGTGCCGCGGCCTGGTCCAAGGCCGGATCGGGCCGGGCCGGCCTGTGCCTGGATGCGGTGACCACGGTGGCGGCCACCACGGCACCGCGCTCGGTGACCGGAAGGGCGATGGCACGGATGCCCGGATCGGCGAGGCCATCGCTGCGGGCGAGCCGCTGCCTGCGGATGGCGGGAAGCTCCGCGGCGAATGCGGCCGCGGCCTCCGGGTCCACTTCGCCGAGCAGTCGCTCGCGGTCGGCCTCGGGGGCGAACGCGACCAGCAGCCTGCCCGCCGCGGTGCGCAGTGCCGGGCGCGGGATGTGTTCATCGGTGACCCGCTGAACCCGGCCGGGCGCCCGCGGCCCGGCGTGATCGAGGTAGAGCACTTCCCTGCCGACGAGGGCGGCGAGTGCGATCGGCGCGCGGGCGTACCTGCTGAGCCGCTCCAGCTCGGCGTGTTCGAGTGCGGCCGGGGTGAGCACACCGCCGAGCAGCCCCAGCAGGTGCGGGCGCAGACCGAGCCGGTAGCGGCGGTCGAGCGTCGTCAGGTAGCCGTGCGCGCGCAGCTGGCGGAGCAGATCCCGGGTGGAACTGATCGGCGCGCCGATCGCGGCGGCGATCTCGGTCAGCGTCATCGGCTCGGCCGCGCGGGCGACCACATCCAGGATGCGGTCGATCCGCGCGACCACTCGGTGCTCCGGCATCGCCGCATTTTACGGATATCCGCAAACTCGGAGAGACTGGAATGTGCCGGTGTCACGGTACGGACATGACGGAAACATCCTTTCGGACAAGCGAATCCATCACGGCGGAACTCACCGCGGAGCTCGGCGGCCCGGCCGTTCCGGTGCGCATCGAGGGCGCCGGTCCGATGATCCGCTCGGTGCACCGGCTCGGTGCCGCCTCGGCCGCCGCCATCGCCTGCTTCGGCCAGCAGATCGCCGCGCTGGCCGGGGCCTCGGGTGTCCACGTGGACACCGCGGAGGCCATCGACCAGCTCCGCGCGGCGTACCTGACGACCATCAACGATCAGCCGGTGCACCGGCTCGCCGAGGACCCGGCCGCCCTGGGCAACAACGATTTCTACCGCGCGAGGGATGGGCGCTGGATCTTCCTGATGACCACGTATCCGAAGCTGCGGGACGCGGTGTGCCGGGTGCTCGACTGCCCGCCGCTGCACGACCGGATCGCCGCTGCCGCCGCGGACCGGGACGCGTTCGCCCTGGAGGACGCGGTGTGCGCGGCGGGCGGGGTGACCGCCGTGGTGCGCAGTGCGAGGGAGTGGCGCGCCCTGCCCGCCGGACAGGAGAGCACGGCACATCCCGTGGTGCGGCTGGAGCGCATCGGGGACGCGCCCGCTCGCCCGGCGCCGCACGGTTCCGAGCGGCCGCTGTCCGGGCTGCGGGTACTCGACCTCACCCATGTGATCGCCGGTCCGGTCGCGGCGAAGCTGCTGGCCACCTTCGGCGCGCAGGTGCTGCACGTCAGCCGTCCCGATCTGCCCGATCCGAACGTGATGGTGGCGCTGACCGGTGGCGGTAAGCGCAACGCCTACTGTGATCTCCGGGAGCCGGAGCAGGCGGAGCGGCTGGACGTACTGGCCGCGGATGCGGACGTGTTCATCGACGCCTATCGCGGCATGTCCCGGCGCGGTTTCGGCGCCGGGACGCTCGCCGCTCGCCATCCCGGGCTCATCACCGTGGAATACCACTGCTGGGGACTCGACGGGCCATGGGCGGCGCGCGGCGGATTCGACCAGCTCGCCTGCTCCGCGACGGGTTTCGCGCTCGAGGAAGGGATCGACGGCAAACCATCGCTGCCGCCGACCTATCTGCTCAACGACTACCTCGCCGCCTATCTGGGTGCCGCGGGTGTGGTCGCGGCGGTGCGGCGGCGCGCCGCCGAAGGTGGCTCCTGGCGGGTGCGGATCGAACTGGCGCGGGTGTGCGGCTGGGTGCAGGACCTCGGCCAGTTCCCCGTCGAGCAGATCCGCGATCTGCCCCGCCCCGGCGCCGCCGTGCTCGGGACACAGACCGTGCGCGGTGCCTTCGGTGCGGTGACCGAGCCGGTCGTGCCGCTGCGCTTCGACGGCCTGTCCACTCCGGCGCACCGGCCCGCCACGGCCCTGGGCACCGCCGCGCTGCGCTGGTGATCACGCCCCGAAGAGCCGGTCGAGCTGTGCCGCGAGCACCGTTCTCGCTTCCTCGGCCGTCCGCCTGCCGGATGCGCGAATCTTTCGTGCCGTGCTCGCTGCGGGGGATCGGCGGCGCGAGCTGAATTCGGTGCGGTGTCCCGCGTTGATCATCCACGGCGAGGCCGATCCGATGTGTTCGGTGCGCGCTGGCCGGGCGACCGCGGAGGCCATTCCTGGTGCCCGGTTCGTGTCCTACCCCGGAATGGGGCACGACCTGCCGCGGGCACTGTGGCCGGTGCTGGTGGACGAGATCATCGCGCACCTCCGGCGGAGTCCTCCCAATTATTGATAATCATTTTCATGTAGGGTCTCCGTTGGCATGGCCGCACGACAGCGGAGGAGTGGAACGGCATGGCGGTACCGAAGCGGAAGAAGTCGCGCTCGAGGACGCGCACCCGGCGCGCGACGTGGCAGGCGACACCACCGGATCTGGTGCCGATCGTGGTCGACGGCAAACGCAAACTGGTGCCCCGCGCGCTGATCAGGCACTTCCACGGGGACAGCGGCCACCGTGACCGCTGACACAGCGAAATACCTACTTATGGCCCATTCTGGGCGCGGCGCTGTTCGCCGATCATGATGACGTACCGCGCTGCGTTTCCCACCACTTCCCGGCGATCCGTCCATCCGGCAACCGTGGGAGAACGCAGGACCGAGTATGAGTCTCCTTCACCGCGCGCAGTCGCCCGTCTATGTGCTGTTCCGGGTCATCGTGGGGCTGATGTTCGCCTGCCACGGGCTGCACAAGCTGTTCGGTTTCTTCGCCGGTGCCGGTCCGCTCCCCATGGTGGGGGAATGGCCGGACTGGTGGGCGGCGGTGATCGAGCTCGCGGGCGGGCTTCTGGTCGCGTTCGGGCTGGCGACAAGGTTCGCCGCGATCATCTGCGCGGGCGCCATGGCGTACGCGTATTTCGTCGTGCACCAGCCCGGCGGGCACTGCCCATCCAGAACCACGGTGAATCCGCGGTCCTCTACTGCTGGGCGATGCTGGTGATCGCCTGTATGGGCAGCGGGCGCTGGTCGGTGGACGCGGCGATCCGTGCCATCGTGGGCAAAGCCGGGGGCGAGCCGGAAGTGGTGCGGTCACAGGCGAGCGCGTGAGCACTACCGCCGCTGGACACCCGGTTCCCGCGCGGGCAATCCGCGCAGCAGGGTGTCGAGGAACAGCTCGAAGCGCGGCGCCCGCTCCCCGAGTTCGAGGGGGTTCTCCTGGGTGGCGAGCCAGCTGACGAGCGAGGTGATGAAGATGTACCAACTCTGCTCCGCGAGCTCGGGTGGCACACCGGCCTCGGTGAACGCGGCGCTGACCGCGTTCCGCATCCGGCCGAAGGAATGCGCGTTGTGCCGGTGTGGCCGCGCCAGATGGGTGGCGTAGCCGGGCACGGCGAGGAACTGATCGTGCATGGCCCACGCGACGCGGCCGAGCCAGGGACGCCAGGACCGTCCCCGTGGCGCCTCGGCTGGTAGCACCCGGTCCACCATGACCTCACCGAGGAGGTCGAACAGTTCCTCGCGGTTCTTCACCCACCGATAGAGCGCTCCGTGGCTGACCTGGAGGCGGGTGGCGAGCTCCCGCATGGTCAGCGTGTCCAGATTCCCCGCCGCGAGCACCGCGTCGACGATCCGTTCCCGGGACAGCTGTGCTGGGCGTCCGGGACGGTTCCGGGTTGTGCGGGCATCGGCCATGGGGACGACTGTACGAGAACACCGCGTGGGGATCGCACGACAGAGTTTATGACCAATGGTTACAAACTTTGCTAGGCTCGGGTCATGACGGAGACGAACGCGGTAGCGGGAACAGTGGCCGAAGGATTCGAACCGGTGCGCGAGGAGTTCGCCGCGGTCGCCGCCGAAGAGGGTGGCGATCTCGCCGCGCAGCTGGTGGTCTACCGGAACGGTGCACGGATCGTCGATCTGTGGACCGGCCCGGAGCTCACCGGGGACACCCTGCTCGGTGCGTACTCGGCGAGCAAGGGGGCGGCGCATCTGATCGTCGCGCTGCTGGTGCAGGAGGGCGTGCTGGACCTGGACGAGCGGGTCGCGCACTACTGGCCGGAGTTCGCCGTGGCGGGCAAACAGGACCTCACGGTGCGCGAACTGCTCGCGCACCGGGCGGGCCTGGTCGGCGCGGACGAGGGGTTCGGCATCGAAGAGCTCGCCGACGACCGGATCGTGGCCGAACGGCTCGGTGCGCAGCGCCCGTACTGGCGGCCGGGAACCGCGTTCGGCTATCACGCGCTGGTCGCCGCCGCGCTGAGCGGGGAGGTGGTGCGCAGGGCCACCGGGCGCACCGTGCAGCAGCACTTTGCCGAACGGGTGCGCGAACCGTACGCGGTGGACTTCTATCTGGGCCTTCCGGACGAGCAGGAGCACCGATTCCGGTGCGCGCAGCCGATGGTGCTCACTCCCGAACGGCGCGCCGCGCTCGCGGCCCGGGCGAGCGGACCGAACAGCCTGACCGGGATCGCGTTCAACCGGCACCATCCGCGGAACCCGGAGGTGTGGGAACTGCCCAACTTCCGGGCGGTCCGGGCGAACGGCACCGCCTCCTTCGGTGGCGTGGCCTCGGCGCGCGGGCTCGCCCGGATGTACGCGGCCGCGATCGGTGCGGTGGACGGTGTGCCTCCGCTGCTGACCCCGGAAACCGCCGCCGCGTTCGCACAGATCCAGTCGATCGGTTACGACCTGGTCACCCGCGAGCACAAGGCTTTCGGGGCCGGGTTCCACGTCACCGGCGAATACCATCCGGCGCTCGGGCAGGACACGTTCGGGCACAGCGGGGCGGGCGGTCAGCAGGCCTTCGCCGATCCACGCAGCGGGCTCGCCTACGGCTACACCCGGCGGCGAACCCCGTTCCCCGCGGCGGCGGCTCCGGAGAACGATCGCCTGATCCGCGCGCTGTACGCCGTGGCGGCCGAAGTCTGATCACACCGGAGTGGCGCCGAGTCTTCCGGTTTCGGCGCGCAACGGAAGCCGGTCGTAGCCGCGCAGCACGCGGGTGCGGCGCCGGGACGGGGTGCCGGCCGACCGCAGTTCGCCGAACCGCTCGAACAGGGCCTGCAGCGCGACCTCGGCCTCCAGGCGGGCCAGCCGCGCGCCGAGGCAGTAGTGGATGCCCGCGGAGAAGGCGAGGTGTTCGCGGGCGTTGGCGCGGGTGATGTCGAAGGTGTGCGGGTCTTCGAACACATCCGGATCGCGATTGGCCCCGCCCAGCATCAGCACCACGGCGCGCCCCTCCGGAACCGGGACGCCCGCGAGTTCGGTGTCCTTTGCCGCCACTCGCAGGGTGATCTGCACCGGGGACTCGTAGCGCAGCACCTCCTCCACCGCACCGGGCCATCCGGTGGGATCGGCCCGCAGTGCGGCCAGCTGGCCCGGGTGGTCGAGCAGCAGCCGCACGGCGTTGCCGAGCAGGTTCACCGTGGTCTCGAATCCGGCGCCGAGCAGAAGCAGTGCGGTGGCGCGCAGCTCGGTATCGCTGAGCCGGTCGCCGTCCTCGTCGTGGTGCACGAGTTCACTGAGCAGATCCTCGCCGGGATGGCGGCGCAGCCGGTCGAGGTGTTCGCTGAGCCAGCCGTTGAGGCCGCGCAGGGCGGTGTCCGCGCGCCAGAACGCCCGCCAGCCGAGGTCCGGGTCGAGGGTCATCGCGGCCTCGTTGCCCCACGCGAGGAACTGCTCGCGCATCGCCGTCGGCACCCCGAGGATCTCGGCGATCACCATGACCGGAAGCGGTGCCGCGTAGCGCTGCACGAGATCGAACGGTTCGCCGTCCGGGATCCGGTCCAGCAGATCCTCGGCGACCTCCCGGATGCGTTCGCTGAACGCGGCGATCGCGCGCGGGGTGAAGGCGTGCGCGACGAGCCTGCGCAGGCGAGTGTGCTCCGGGGGATGAATGGTCAGCAGCGAGGGGTGGTCCACCGGTCCGATCGCCCGCGGATCGACGGCCGCGGCGAGAATCCGGTCCAGCGTGGCGTTCGCCCCGCCGCCCGGGTTGGCGAGGAAACCGTTGCCGCGCAGGGCTTCGCTGGCCACCCGGTGGCTGGCGGTCGCGCTGACGAACCGGTTCGAGGGCAGTGGTCCCCTGGCACGCAGTTCGTCGTAGGCCTGGAACGGATCGGCGCGGACGGACTGGTCGGCGGTGAGCCGGGCGATCAGATCACCGCGGCCGGCGCCGAACCGGATGGCCGCGCCGGGCAGCCCATAACGGATCGCCCACACCGTCGCCGAACGCAACCGGTTCATGCCACACCTCCCAGGCCGCGGCGGGCGGTGATCCGGGTGGGCGCCGGTGCCGCGAACTCGGCCGCGTGCCTGCGCAGCAGGCGCAGCAGCCCGGAATTCTCCCCGGCGAGCTCGCGCAGCCGGCGATCCGGCTCGTGGAACGGCTCGACCTGGGCCTGCACCAGCAACTCCCAGCGCCTGCGCAGGGCAAGCAGCAGACCACGGCGGTCGCCGAAGATCTCGGCGTATTCGGCGCGCCAGGGCAGTACCGGATCACCGGTATGCTCCAGCTCCTCGGTCACCTCGCGCAGCGCCGCGTAGTAGCGGTGGGTTTCCTGCCAGCCCATCGATTCCTCCCACGTCTGCTCTGGCCTGCCGTGCGGTCTGCGGACGAGGTTAGGGCGTGCGCGGGCCGGTTCGCTTCGAGCCGTGGACGGCATTCCGCTTCCTACCCTGGTAGGAAGCGGCTGCCCGCCCGGCGAAGGATGCTCGCGACCCGCTGTCCTCCTATGATGAGTTCGTGCTGGCAATAGCGACACGGGTGAAGGCGCGCATCGAACACAGCAGCGCCCGCCTCGGTGTGCCGTATCCGTGGTGGGTCCCGGCGTGGGCCACCGCGGCGAGCACCATCATCGCGGTCGCCGCGCTGATCCAGCGGTATGCGCTCGCCCCCGGCTGGCTCGTGGTCGCCGGGGTGCTGTTGTACGGCCATCTCGTGGTGTGGATCGTGACCGGGCGGATGCTGCGACCTTGGATGGAGGCGCTGCTGGCGGCCGCAGCCGTGGTGGTGCTGCTGCTCGGCCATCCGGTGTCCACCGATATCGCGCCCTGGCTGCTCACCGTGGCGGTCGCCGAGGTCGCGGCCACCTCGCGCCCGCTGATCACGGTGGCCGCAGCCGTGCTCGGTAGCGCGATCCCGATCGTCGCCGGGCTGACCGGGTACCTGGAGAGCGCGCCGGTCTACGTGGTCGGCGTACTGCTCGGCACCCAGGTCGGGATCACGCTGCGCTGGCAGATCCGGGCGCTCGCGGCCGAACGGACCACCAGGACGGCCGAGCGCGAACAGGCGGTGCTCGCCGAACGCCAGCGCATCGCCCGCGAGGTGCACGATGTGGTGGGGCATTCGCTGAGCATCACCCTGCTGCACGTGACCGGAGCCCGGCACGCACTGACCACCGACGGCGACCTCACCGAGGCGATCGAGGCGCTCACCGAGGCCGAGCGGATCGGGCGCGGGGCCATGACCGACATCCGGCGCAGTGTCGGCCTGCTGCCCGCGGACCAGCCGAGCACCGAACCGCTTCCGGATCTCGCCGAGATCACCACGCTCGTCGAACGGACCAGGGGAGCGGGTGTCGAGATGCAGTACCAGCACAGCGGTGACCCCGGCACGATCGACGCCACCTGCGGCCTCGGGCTCTACCGGATCGCCCAGGAGTCCCTGGCGAACATCGTCAAGCACGCGCCGGGGAGCACGGCGAACGTGCTGCTGCGTATCGACCGGGACCGGGTCCGGCTCACCATCCGGAATACGCTGCCGAGCGGTGAACCGGTACGGCGGGACACCGGAACCGGCCTGGACGGCATCACCACCCGCGCCGGTCAGCTCGGCGCCGAGCTGACCGTGGGACCCCAGCGCGGCGGGCACTGGATCGTGGACGTCTCCGTGCCGCTCGAGGAGCCCGAGCCCGTGCGCCGGGCCGGTTCCTGCCCGATCCGGTCCACGACACCCCGGCCGAGGACGCCATGAGCGAGACCGATGCCGAGATCCGGGTGCTGCTGGTGGACGACCAGGAGCTGGTGCGCTCCGGGCTGCGCCGGATCCTGCGCAGGCGGGCGGGATTCCTCATCGTGGCCGAGTGCGCCGACGGTGAGGAGGTGCCCGCCGCGCTCATCGCACACGATGTCGACGTCGTGGTGATGGACCTGCGGATGAAACGCGTGGACGGGATCGGGGCCACCCGCCGGATCCGGGCGAGCGCGGAATGGCCTCCGGTGCTCGCGCTGACCACCTTCGATGACGACGAGCTGCTCTCCGGGGTGTTGCGGGCGGGCGCGGCCGGGTTCGTGCTCAAGGACTCGCCCGCCGAGGATCTGATCCGCGCCGTGCGCACCGTCGCGGCGGGGGACAGCTGGCTCGACGCCGGGGTCACCGCCCGGGTGCTCGCCACCTACCGCGAGGCAGCCGTTCCCGAAGCACCCGGCGCCCCACCCGCGGAACTGACCACCCGCGAACGGGATGTCCTGTACGCCATCGCGAGCGGGCGCACCAATACCGAGATCGCCGAGGAACTGGTCATCTCCGAGGTCACGGTGAAAAGCCATATCGGCCGGATCTTCGCCAAACTCGACCTGCGCGACCGGGCCGCGGCGATCGTCTACGCCTACGATCACGGCATCGTCACCCCCAACAGCCGGGGCTGATTCGGTGGCGGTCTCCGGGGAAAGCATGGATGCGCGTCAGCCCTGGGGCGGGGGGCCGGTGCGCGATCGGCGTAGCGGCAGCAGGATCGCGGCGGCCGCGGTGAGCACCCAGCCGAGACCGGCGACCATGCCGATGATCGTGTAGCCGCTGTTCGCCGGAAAGTGTTGTCCCGGCGCGGTTTGTGCCTGCAGCAGGACCGCGCTCAGTGCGCTGCCGGTGGCATATCCGACGTAGCGCAGGATCTGGTTGAAGCTCATCGCGCTGCTCGTCTCGTGTGCCGGAACGGCGCGCATGAGGTAGCCGGGCAGCACCGCGAAAATGCTGCCGGTGCCCACCCCGGCGATCGCCATGGTCAGCACGATCTCCGCGATGTTGTCACGGGCAAGGCTGAACAGGATCATGCCGGCGAGCATCATGGCCGAGGCCAGCGGCAGGACCACTTCATAGGAGGTGCGGCGCACCAGCCAGGGCACCACCCGGGTTATCAGGTAGCTGGTGGCGGAGAACGGGATCAGTACCAGTCCGGCGATGACGACGGTGCCGCCCAGTCCGTAGCCGGTGCCGCGTGGTGTCTGCACGAACGTGGTGACCGGCGAGATCAGCAGGTACATCCCGACAGAGGCCAGCAGGGTGGCCACGTTCGCCGTCAATACGGCGCGTTTACCCAGCAGCCGCAGGGCAACCAGCGGCTGCGCGACCCGTAACTCCCACCACGCCCAGACCACCAGCACCGCCGCGGCCGCGCCGAGGATCCCGATCACCCGCCCCGATCCCCAGCCCCACTCCGCACCCTCGCTGAGTGCCAGCAACAGACCGGCCAGGCCGAGGCCGAGCAGCACCGCACCGAGGATGTCGAGCCGCTCCCGGCGGCGCGACGCCGAACCGGGGACGACCCGCCACGCGATCAGCAACGCCAGCGCGGCGACCGCGGCCCCGAACCAGTAGGGCAGGTGCAGACCCCCGGCCTTCGCCAGCAGCCCGGTGACCGGGTAGCCGAGGCCCACCCCCACCGCGGCGGTGGTGGAGAGCATCGCGACCCCCGCCCGCATCCGCTCCGGCGACAGGTTGTCACGGGCGGTCGCGATCGCCAAGGGCGTCAGCCCGACCCCCAAACCCTGCAGACCGCGTCCGACAAGGAAGGGCCCGAATCCGAGCGGCAGCGCCGCCAGCACTCCGCCCAGCGTCAAGGCGGAAAGCGCGAACAAGAAGACCCGGCGCCGGTACGGCCCGTCTCCCAAGCGGCCCAGCACCGGGGCGGCGACCGAAGCCACCAGCAGCGTGATCGTCAAGGACCACTGGGCCTCGGCGAGCGACACGTGCTGGGCCGAGGCGATGACCGGGATCAGCGGCGCACCCAGGCTGCTGATGACCGCCACCACCAGACACGCGAGCGTCAGGCCCGGCAGCAACCCCCGGGACGAAGCTCGGCTATCGGATTGCTTCTCGGTCACTGGTACCTTCATTTTTTTGAGACTACGCCTCAATTGATACTCAGTGTCAAATATGTTCGCGTGTCACAATCGGCACATGACTCTGCGGGAGCGAAAGAAGCAGCGCACACGCGCCGAGCTACAGCGTCATGCCCTGCGCCTGTTCCGTGATCAGGGGTACGCCGAGACGACGGTGGACGACATCGCGGCGGCCGCCGAGGTCAGCCGCAGTACCTTCTTCCGGTACTTCGGCACCAAGGAGGACGTGCTCCTGTTCGACAACGTGGACCCGGTGATGTATCGCATGATGGCCGCCGTTCCGGAGGGAACTCCGCTGCTGGAGGCCGTGCGCCGGGTGCTGCGGGACTCGTTCGCCTCCCTCGACGATGAGGCCCGCGAGCTCGAGGAGGTCCGCATGGAACTGGCCCGGACGGTGCCCGCCATCGCGGCGATCCTGCGGGAGCGCAACTCGTTCGGCCTCGAGGAGATCGCCGGATTGGTCGGGCCCGCGACGGGGCGCAAGCCCGATGACTCCGACGTGCTGCTGTTCAGCGGCGTCCTGATGGGCGTGCGCCTTGCCGCCCGGGCCCGCATGGACGCCGGGCGCGGCGAACGCATCGTCGACGAGCTGGACGACTTGCTCGGGCGCCTGGCTACCGGTGTCCCACTGGCCGGTGAGCCGGTCCGCTGCCCGGGGGATGCCTGAGCCTCAGTGCAGCGGAATCCGGTCGAGATCGGCTCCCACGACGAGCCGCCCGTGGAACGTGTCCGCGGCCTCGTGCCAGCGCGGTTGCGGGTTGTGGCCGGGCACGAAATGGGTGAGCACCAGGGTGTGCACGCCGGATTCGGCAGCGATCCGCCCGGCATCGGGAATCGAGGTGTGCGCCGTGGTGTGGTGGGCGAGCATGGCCGCGGCTGCCGGATGGGTGGCGCCGCCGTAACCGCGCTGGATCCAGTGCTCGTCGATGACCTCGTGCACGAGCACATCGGCGCCACGGGCCAGGCGTACCAGGTTCGCGCACGGTCCGGTGTCCCCGGAGAACACGACCGATCCGTGCGCGGTGTCGAACCGGAACGCGAAGGCTGGGGCCATCGGTGCGTGCCACACCAGGACCGCGGACACCTCGACGTGTTCATCGCGGTAGACCGGAAGCGGTTCCATGTCCGGGGCGACTCGGGTGTGCGGGTCGAAACCGAGCGAGTCCGGCAGGGGGATGTCGGTGCTGTCGAGTACTTCCTCCGGCGGGCGCCGGGCATTGTCGATGATCCGGTCCTCGATATCGGTGGCGTAGGCGTGCAGCATCCTGCCCAGTGTCTCGGTGAACCCGGGAAGTTCGCCGGTGTCCCCGTTCCGGTAGGACGGCCGGGGTCCCGGTCCGAACAGCCGCACCGGCCGCGGCACTTCGCAGAGTCCGGCGTACCACCCGTACAGCAGCAGGGTGCCCAGATCCGCGATGTGATCGGAATGCAGATGCGTGATGAACCCGGCGCGCAGCCGTTCGAAGCCGAATCCGGCGAGGGTCAACTGGCGGCAGGCGCCGTAGCCGAGGTCCACCAGATACAGCGCCTCGCCGATCCGCAGGCCGAGGCGATACCCGCACGCTCGGGTTGCGGGCGGGGACCTCCGGCGGTACCGAGCAGCACGAGTTCCGCCGATTCCTCGGATGAGCGCAGCACGATCGGCCATTCCACCGGATTCGTACCGGTGTGGCAAGGGTTTCAGGATCGCCGTACGGCGGCGAGCACGCTGCCGAGCACTCCGGGATAGAGTTCCTCCACGTCATCGCGAAGCCGGACGTAGCACCGTGTTCCCTCGTTGCGGTGCCGGGTGACGCCCGCTTCCCGCAGGGTCTTCATGTGATGGCTCAGCGTCGACTGCGCCAGGGCCACCTCGAAGTCGTCCCGGGTATGCTCCGCGCGGTCGGCGAGTACCTCCACGATGTGCAGCCGCACCGGATCACCGAGAGCGGAGAGGACGTTCGCCAGCTCGATCTCCTCGGTGCCCGGATGCCGTGGTTGCCGCATGTCTCCATGATAGGCGATGCTTCGAGCTTCGCCGATCATCGAACTTCAGCTGCGGGCCAGCGATTTCTCCGCGGCCTCGAGGATGGTGCCGAAGGTCCGGCTCAGGATCGGCTGGGCGAGCAACCGGGTGAGGAACGCGCCGATCAGCGGGATCCGGACCTCGGCCCGGGTCCGCCACCGCACGTGGGTGCCGCCCTCGACCTCGGTGAACTCCATCCTGCCGAGCTCGTGCCTGCTCGGCGGCAGGCTGCGATCCACGACGTATTCGGTGACATGGGGCCGTTCGTAGCTGGTGATCCGTTCCCGGAACCAGCCGACCAGCCACAGGTGGTCCCGGATCGCTCCGGCTCCGTACGGTGCCCCGGCACCCCGCCGGGTCAGTCGGCAGCGCAGTACGAGCGGCGATGCCGTGTAGTTGGTGGTCGTGGTCAGCCAGTCGAATACGTCCCCGATCGGTGCCGGGATGACGCGTTCGACGGTCACGGTTTCCATGGCGATCCTCCTCGCGGTTGGTCATCCCCTGGGACAAACCGCGACGGCGAACCGTGACATCCGGGCGCTCAGGGGCGCCAGTCCGGGTGGGCCCGGTAGCCGGATCCTTCGGCGGCGGCCCCGGCCAGCGCGCTTTTCTGGATGTCCTCGCTCGGCCACCGGGTGTCCTCGGTGAACAGCACCGAACCGAGTTCCGCGTCCCGCAGGACCGCTCCGGTCAGATCGGTCCCGGACAGGTTTGCCCCGTCGAGCCGGGCATGGCTGAAGTTCGCCTCACGCAATGTGGCATTGGCCAGCACCGCGAGTTCAAGCTCGGCCTCGGTGAAATCGGCCCGCATCGACTGTGCTGAAGCGAGATCGGCATCGCGGAGATCCGCCCCGGCGAAGTTCGTGTGATCGAACTTGGCGGTGGTGAAATCGGCGGCACCCAGCTTCGCGCCGGTGAAGATGGCGTCGCTGAGATCGGCCCGAGCGAACTCGGCGCTGGATAGCTCGGCGCCGGTCAGGTCGATCGTGAGCCCGGACCAGCGCTGGTCCTCGCGATGCTCCTGACCGGCCGCGGTGGTCAGCCTGCGATGCAGGATGCGCTGCGCGGTCAGCCGCACCTCCCGTTCCTGAACCCGTTCCTGGTATCCGGCGTCCTCGGGAGAACCAGGTTCGGTGAACGGCATGCGCAGATAGGCGCAGATGACGTTGACGACCGTCGGCCGCTGATCGGGCGCCCCGCTGCCGACCCGTTCCAGCGCGTACAGCCCGGCGAGCCGCACCGGGGCCTTCTCGCTGCCGAGCTGGTCGGCGGCCTTGGTGTAGAGCTCGGTGATCCGGCGTTCCACCGCGTCGAGTTCGCTGACCCGGTCGGCCGCGTACTGGCGGCTGAGTTCGAGTTCGGTGGACCGCTGCCGGCGCGCGGCGAGCCACAGTGCGACGAGGCCACCGGCACCGACCACGATGGTGCCCGCCACCCGGATGGCTTCGAGTCGTCCCCGGTCCGCGGGGGTGCTGCCGCCGAACAACCAGGGCAGCATGATCCCGATCGCCACGGCGAACACGATCAGAACGAGCCCGGTGAAGGCGATCATCCGGTTGGTGAGCGGAGCCGCGAGCGGACGGGGATACGGCTCTTTCTGGGGCGTCATGGCTCTATTTGTGGCATATTGGTCATCTTGCTGTCAGCAGTTTGCACGCTTCTGGGGGCACTGTTGTTCGGACGCCGCGGCATCGAGAAGGACCGGCAGCGCGCATCGAGTGCGATGCGGCGCTCGATCGCCCGCGCGGAATCGGGTGATCTGGTCATGGCGGTGCGGCACAGCGCGGACGCGGAGGCCTGTGTGGAGCGGCTGATGCGGCACGAGCCGGAGAACACCTATCATCGGTTCGTGCTCGCCGGGCTGCTGTACAACCGGGCGACGATCCTGGACCGGACCGGTGAGGGCGCGGCAGCACTGGCCGCGGCACGTGCGGCGAGCGAGCTCTACGAAGACCTCGACCCCAGTCACGGCGATCCCTCGGCGGTGGAACCCTTGCTGCGCGGATTCCGGGACGAGGGCCAGGAAATGGAAACCCTGATCGCGCACGCCGCGGACGCCCGGGCACGGTTCGCCCGACTGCTGGCCAAGAATCAGCGGGCATCCGCCGCTGCGGCGGCACGTCAGCACGGCCGCGCCGCGGTGCGGACCTATGAGGTGCTCGCCAGGGCCGGGCAGCACTTCAGCCAAGCCGATGTCGACCGGGTACGCGAGCAGTACCGGGCCGTGCGGGAGCACCTCGGTGAACCGGACGGATGAGCGCCGATGCCACGAACCGGAAAGATCGACCGGGCGATCCGGAAATCCCGCTCGCTCACCGGATCCGGGAACCACAGCCGGGCAGCGGCCTGGAATCTGCGCGCGATCGGCATGCTGGAACGGGCCGCCCGGTTCGAGGTCCTGCACGGCCTCGCCGACCGGCCTGCCCTCGCCGGTCTGTACTACGAACGGGCCGGACTTCTGGCCGGGCTCGCGAAATGGGGAGCGGCCTGCGATGCCGCGGAAACCGCGGTGGAGCTGTACCTGGACGTGGATCCCGCGTGGCGCACCGGATCTCGTCGCGGTGAAGATACGCGAATTCCGGGCCGAACACGGTGATGAGGCGGTCATTCCCTTCGAAGAACACATCGGTGATGCCGCCAACGCGCGCGGTTTCCTCGCGCTGCTGCTCGCCAGGCACCGTGGTGCGGCGGCGAAACCGGCCGTCGAACTCCTCGAAAGCAACGCGGTACAGACCTTCACCGAACTGATCCGGGCCGGGCCCGCCTACGACCGCGAGGATCTGCGCCGGATCCGCGACCAGGTGGGCCAGGCGCACCGGCTGCTCATCGCCGAGGCGCCGTCCGGGCATGGCGTTCCGCTCCCGCCGACATTCTGGCCGTTTACCGGAAAGCGATGGGGAAATGAGCACGACGGCACGCGTCAGACCGGAGGCGCACCTGGCCGATGGGGCACGGTGCGCCGCCGAAGGAGACTATCGCGGCGCGCTCGCGCAGAACATCGCGGCCACGCGCCTGACCTGGCGGCTGGGCAGAAGAGAACCGACCGGGCCGGAGTACGACGCGCGAATGGGATTCGCGTACTACTGCCGATCCCTTGTCTTCGATCCTGTGCTGCGAGGAGCACGATCCGATCCGGTGCGGCGGAAAGACCGTCGCCGAGGCGCTCGCGTGCGGGCCGGACAGCGCCGGACTGCGCGTACGGGACCGGATCGCGGGCCTCGCCGAAGCGAGGTCCCTCCTTGCCCTGCTGCTCGGCAAGTACGAATGGCCCGGCATGATGCGCGACCGTGAGCCGGCCTTGTTCGACCTGGACCGGGACCTGACCATCCGGCACGAGGTGCACGTCCTCGACCAGAAGTCCTTCTTCGCTTCCGAGGCACTCGTACAGTGCTCCCGGCGCGCCGAGGACGACCACGAGCGAATGCCCGACCATTCCCGGAGATGACTGCCCGGTAGCTCAGGAAACCCTGCGCCGCAACGAGTCCGGGCGCCCCGTTGCGGTGATCGGCCGGATCTCGGTGGCCGCGGCGGGAATCAGGCGCGGGCCCGCGGAGCCGTACACCCCGCGCGGTTCCGGGAACGTCCACACGAGCAGCAGGTACAGCACCGCGGCGAACACCAGGGTGACCACGAGGCTGATGTCCACGCCACCGGCGATCCCGGCGAGTGGCCCGATGATCAGCGGGGTGTTGGCGGTGAGCAGTCCCGCCGTCGTCGCCGGAATCCAGGCCGCCATCGCGCGCCAGTTCACCCCATGGCTGAACCAGTAGGCGCCGCCGGTCTGTCCCCGGTTGAACACCTGCAGATCGTCCGGCAGATAGTGGCCGCGGCGCAGCCAGTAGCCGGTCATCATGATCACCATCCACGGGGAGGTGCACAGCACGATCAGCGTCACGAAGGCGTTGATGCTGGCGACCACGTTGAACACGAAGGAACCGAGGAAGACGAATACCACCGAGAGCGAGCCGATCAGGGCGGTGGCGCGCACCCTGGACAGCTTCGGGAAAATCGAGCTGAAATCCAGGCCGGTGCCGTACAGCGCGGTGGTTCCGGTGGAGAGCCCGCCGATCAGGGCGACGAGGATGAGCGGAATCGCGTACCACAGCGGCGAAATCGCGGTGAGCCCGGCGATGTAGTCGTTCGGATCGGGCACCAGGGTCGCGGTGGCCACGCCGAAACCGAACGGCAGCATGGTGCACAACTGGGCGAAGAACGGGGCCGCCAGCACCCGCGTTTTCGGCGCACTGGCGGGAATGTAGCGGGACCAGTCGCCGAGGAAGGCACCGAAGGAGATGGGGTTCGCCATCGCGGTGAGCGCGGCGAGCACCCAGGTCGGCCAGAACCCGCCGAGCGCATAGCCGCCGTGCCCGGTCGCGCCGGCGTGGAAATCGCCAGCATAGGCCAGAATGCCGAGCAGCATCAGCACCGTGCAGGCCAGCACGGCGAGCTTGTTCACCAGCAGCATGAATCGGTAGCCATAGATGCAGACCACGAAGGTCGCGATCGCGATCAGTCCGTAGGCGATGGCGCGCACCAGGTTTCCGCCGTCCACTCCGGCGAGCCTGCGCACCGCACCGGTGACCGCGTCCCCGGAGACCCACACCGAGATGGAGAAGAACGCGATCGCGGTCAGCAGGGAGAGAAACGAACCGACACAGCGGCCGACGACTCCGAAGTGGGCGCCGGAGGACACCGCGTTGTTGGTGTGGTTGGCCGGGCCGAACAGGCTCATCGGGGCGAGGATCAGCGCGCCCACCAGCACTCCGGCCACGGTGGCGCCCAGCGCCGCCCCGAAACCGAGGCCGTAGGTGATCGGCAGTGTGCCGAGGATGATGGTGGCGAAGGTGTTCGCGCCGCCGAAGGAGAGCCGGAACAGATCCCACGGCCGGGAGGTGCGTTCCGCTTCGGGGATCGGTTCGACCCCGTGGACCTCGATCTCGGTGACCCTCATGACCGCGCCCGCCCGGGGAGCACGGAAAGCAGTTCGTAGAGCACGTGGGCCGCGGCGATCCCGGTGATCTCCGCATGGTCGTAGGCGGGGGACACCTCGACAACATCCGCGCCCACGATGTCCAGTCCGCGCAGCCCGCGCAGGATCTCCAGCAGCTCCCGGCTGGACAGCCCACCGGCCTCGGGGGTTCCGGTCCCCGGCGCGAATCCGGGATCCAGCACGTCGATATCCACCGAGACGTACAGTGCGCGGTTCCCGATGCGTTCGCGCACCCGCCCGATCAGTTCGTCGATCGGGGAGCGCAGGAAATCCCGTGCGTGCACCGCGGCGAAGCCGAGCCGTTCACTTTCCTCGAGGTCCAGCCCGGAGTACAGCGGACCGCGGATGCCGACGTGCATCGAGTGTGCGAGGTCGATCAGCCCTTCCTGCGCGGCGCGGCGAAACGGTGTGCCGTGCGTGTAGGGGGCGCCGAAATAGGTGTCCCAGGTGTCCAGGTGCGCGTCGAAATGCAGCACCGCGACGGGCCCGTGCCGCTCGCGCTGTACCCGCAGCAGCGGAAGGGCGATGGTGTGGTCGCCGCCGATGCTGAGCAGCCGCCGGTTCGTGCCGGAGAGTTCGCGGGCGCACCGCTCGATCGTGCCGATGGCATCCCGGATATCGAAGGGGTTCACCCCGGCATCGCCGCCGTCGGCGACCTGGCCGCGTGCGAACGGTTCGGTGTCCAGCGCCGGGTTGTACGGGCGCAGCAGTTTCGAGCTCGCCCGCACGTGCGCGGGGCCGAACCGGGCACCGGGCCGGTAGCTGACCCCGGTGTCGAAGGGCACGCCCCAGAGCACCGTGTCCGCCTCGCGCACGTCGGCGAGCCTCGGCAGCCGGGCGAAGGTGTTCTCGCCCGCGTAGCGCGGGATCCTGCTCGCGTCCACCGGCCCGACCGGCTCGTGGTCTTCCATGGTGGACAAGCCTGAGCGAACACCGCGGCATGCCGGAACCCGCGGATCCTCCAAGACCGCGCCGCGCCGTTGGAGGAACGCACAACGGTGCCTAGTGCAGCTTGTGCACCGTGATGGTGAGCTCGACCGGATCACCGGCCTGCACGGCCCCGCTGAAGTCCGGTCCCGGCGAGACATCGTCGTAGGGGAACGCGTAACCGCGGTTGTCCGGCAGGTGGGCGTGCACGATCTTGGCGTAGTGGTTGGTGACGTCCTGCTGATAGAACTTCTTCGGGTCCTCGCCGTCCGGTTGGTTCGGGTTGTCCAGCAGCGTGGTGCGGTTCAGCGCGGCCGCCAGTCGCGGGATGATGGCCTTGCGCGCCGTACTGCCCTCGTTGGCGAACGGGCCGCTGTTGCAGCTCCACACATCCGCGGTGACCGGCTTGGTGAACTTCTCGCCGTTGTCGAAGGTGAGCACGTCCCCGTTCACCCGGCCGGTGAACTTGCCGAGATCGGGCCGCTGCGAGTCGACGACGAGATCCGTCCCGGCGTACTTCTTCCAGCACTGGTCGATGTAGTCGTCCAGGTAGTCACCGAATTTGTCGCTGTGGTGCCCCGCGGACAGCGCGCGCACATTGCCGCCGTCTCCGGTGGTGACCAGCCCGGCCCACTGGTCGCCCGCGGCGCGCAGATCGTCGCAGATCTTGTCGAGGGAGCCCGCGGGGAGGCCGGGGGCGTCCTGTTCTCCGCTCCCGGAGGTGGTCAGGTGCAGTCCCATCGGGAAGGCGACGAAATCGACGTAGCTGATGTTCGCGAACAGTTGCTCGTCGTTGAAGGTGAACTCGCTGAACGACCAGTTACGTTGATAGTTCGGATCATCGGCATTGAGGAAACTCGGATGGACCAGCGCCGGTCCGGGATCCACGAAGAAGTCGAGTTTCGTATCGGTGACCACGTAGATCCGGGCTCCGGACAATTTCGGCACGGTCACCTTGGCGGATTTCAGCGGGATCGCGCAGTCGTCGATCGGAGTGTGCGGGGCACCGGGGGACGGCACCTGGTAGACCGAACCGTCGGCCTTGACGAAGACCGGCTGTTTTTCCGTGTTGAGCCCGGTTATGTAGGCATACGCGGACCCGGCGCCGGTCTGGTCGTCGAACGCCACCGAAACGGTGTCCGGGGTCCGGCCGCCCGCCGCCCTGGCGAGCCCGCGGCCGAGCACCGGCACCGCCGCCGCTGCCGTCGCCGCCGTCGCCACACCGAGAAAACCTCTCCGGGAAATCAATCGGAACGCCTCCTGGGTTCGTTTTATTCGAACAGCGAAAAACGCTAATCAGGGCGCGCGGAGAGGGTCAACAGCCGGTCCCGCGGTTGACTTGTTTTGTCATCTCTTTACGACGAAAGTTCTGTTCTCCGGATCAGCGCTCGGGCAGCGCCCGGAGTGCGAGATAGAGATCCACCCGATCGGCGGTGTCGCCGAGGCTGCGGCCGGTCAGTTCCTCGACCTTGCCGATGCGATGGCGCAGGGTGTTGATGTGCACATGCAGTGACTGGGCGGCCTCCTGCCAGCGGCCGCCACAGTCCAGGAAGACCCGCAGCGAGGGCAGCAGTTCGCTGCCACGGCGCCGATCGTGTTCGGCCACCCCGCCGAGCACCGCCCGGGAGGTGGCTTCCAGCAGCTCCGGATCCTGCGCGGCGAACAGCAGCGTCGGGCTGGACAACCGCGCGTAGCTCAACCGGCCGGGTTCTCCGCGTAGCGCGGCCACCGCGTGCGCGGCCTGCAACAGGCTCGCGCGCAGCGAATCCACCGGACCGGGGCCACCGATACCGAGCCCCGCCTCGCCGAGAGCTCCGTGCAGCGTGGCCGCCTGCCGGTCCGGGTCCCCGTCGACCGTAATCAACCCGAGCACCTCCTCCCCGCGCACCGCGCAGACCCCGACGCCGTGCAGTGCCTCGGCCAGCCGGGCGGCGAGTGCTTCCGGTGCGCTGCCGTGCACCACGAGTCCCGCATACTCGGCATCGGGCGGCAGGCCGAGCGAACGTAGCCGGGAACGCACCGCGGGCAGTTGCGGGCTGCCCGCCTGGATCCACTCGAACAGTTCCGCGGCGAACCGGGACTCCGTCTCGCGCAGTGCCCGCACCCGCTCGATCTCCAGGGCGAGGAACGGCATCGCCTGGGTCACCGAGGCCCGCTGCCGGACCTCCAGTTCGGCGAACGGAACCGGGAGCAGCAGTTCGGCGTCCGCGAGCCCGTCACCGACCAGTGCCACCCCGTGCCGCGCCTCCGGTGGTTCCCCGAACACCCCGGCCGCCGTGCGCACCGCGACCGGCAGCCCGAGATGCTTGGCGAGCACCCGCAGCACCGAGTGCACACCCCGCTCTCGGCGCAGCGCGGCCACGATCGCGTCGTACTCGGCGAGATGTCCGCGCAGCGGGCGTTCCCACTCGGCGCGTTTGACCGCCACGAATGCCTCGGTGATCTGTACGAATGGAACCTCGACCGGGACGACGAAACAGGTGAGCGCCTGCCGGCGCGCGGCGGCGAGGAACTCCTCGGGAACGTCCGGCGTATCCGGCAGCAGGCCGTAGCCGACCGCGGCGACCCCGGCGGCCGCGATCCGGTCCACGAACTCGCCCGCGCCGAGCCCGCCGTCCCGCCACACCCCGGCGGTGAGCACCACCTCGCCGCCGCGCAGGAATCGGGCCGGGTCGGCGACCTCGGTCGTGTGCACCCAGCGCACCGGCCGGTCCAGCGCACCGCTCACCCGCAGTTCGAGCCGCAATTCGGGATCCGTCACCAGGTCGCGAACCAGCATCCGGTCACCCTACGCCGGTGTTCCTCCGTCCACTGTGGACCGCGGTCAGCGTGCGGCGGGCCAGCCGGTCGCGCCGAGCTCGTGGGAGATGGTGCGGGCCGCCTCGCGCACCGCCGCGATCGCCGATTCCGCGACCGGCCATTCCGCGATGGGCACCACAATCCCGATGGCCCCGACGACCGATTCGGCGTCGGCGATCGGCGCGGCGAGCCCGCACTCGCCGAGCACCGCCTCCTCCTGCTCGGCGGCAAGGGCACGGGCGCGCACCTGATCGAGCTGTTCGGCGAGCGAAGCCCGCTCGGTGACGGTGTCCGCGGTCATGCTCGGTAGCTCGCCGGGTTCCTCGCCGGTGAACGCGAGCACCGCCTTGCCGAGCGCGGTGGCGTGCAGCGGAAGGGTGAGCCCGGCCTCGGCCATCTGCCGGGACCCGTCCGGGCGCGGTTCGTGGTGCACGATCATCACCTCGCCTGCCGTGCGGGCCCCGATGCGCACCGCGAAACCGGTGCGCCGGGCCAGTTCGGCCGACCAGGTCACCGAACGGGAGCGCAGTTCGAGCGTGCCGAGGTAGACGTTGCCGAGCTTGAGCAGTTCGGGTCCGAGCCGGTAATGACCGGAACGCGGTTCCTGCACCACGAGTCCGTGCGCCTGCAGGGTCTTGACGATGCCGTGCACGGTGGACGGGGCGAGCTCGAGGCCCGCGGCGAGCTGGGCGAGGCTGAGGCCGTGCGAACCGCGGGCGGACCGGAGCAGTCCGAGTGCCCGGATCGCCCGGTCGACGGACTGGATCATGAGGCCTCTCCCGCTCCGGTCAGCACGCGCTTTACAGCGATGCGAGATCAGCCTAGTATGCCTCGATGATTCGGTAATGTCGAATGAGCTTCGACGATGAAGGATGGTCGCGAGGATGCCGGTACGTGCACTGCTGAATGATCCGGACGAGCTGGTCGCCGAGGCGCTCGACGGGTTCGCGCGCTCGCACCCGGGCCTGGTGCGCGCGAACGCCGACCCGGCCTACCTGATCCGTGCCGAACCGGCCGACAAGGTGGCGCTGGTGTCCGGTGGCGGTTCCGGGCACGAACCGCTGCACACCGGTTTCGTGGGCACCGGGATGCTCGATGTCGCCGTGCCCGGTGCGGTGTTCGCCAGCCCGACCGCCTACCAGGTCCGGGCCGCGATCCGGGCGGCCGACCGCGGGCGCGGGGTGCTGCTCGTGGTGAAGAACTACACCGGTGACCTGCTGAACTTCGGCATCGCCGCGGAACTGGCCGCCGAGGAGGGCATCGAGACCCGGATCGCGCTGGTGGACGACGATCTGGCCACCGAAAGCGAGGACGGGCCCGGCAGGCGGGGGACCGCGGCCGTGCTCGCGGTGGAGAAGATCTGCGGGGCGGCCGCCGAGCGCGGCGCGGACCTGGAGCAGCTGGCCGAACTGGCCGCCCGGATCACCACCTCGGCGCGTACGCTCGCCCTGGCCACCGCCGCCTGCACCCATCCAGGCGAATCCCGTCCCTCCTTCGAACTCGAAGTGGACGAGGTGGAGTTCGGGGTCGGTATCCACGGGGAGCACGGCATCGGCCGCAGGCCGTACGGCAGCGCGCGGGAACTGACCGCCGCGCTGGCCGATCCGGTGCTCGAATCGCTCGGGCTCACCGGGGGCGAGGAGGTGCTGGCCATCGTCAACGGACTGGGCGCCACGCATGGCCTCGAACTGGCCACCGTGGCGCGCGAACTGCACGAACACCTCGCGGCCCGCGGCATCCGGATCGCCCGTTCCCTCGTCGGCTCGTATGTCACCGCGCTGGACATGCGCGGTTGTTCGGTGACCCTGCTCCGGCTCGATCCGGAACTGGCCGAGCTCTGGGACGCCCCGGTCCGTACCCCGGCCCTGACCTGGTGAAGGAGCAAGACGTGGACGCATTCGGCGGCGCGGAGGTGCGCGCCTGGATCGACCGGTTCATCGCGAACGTGCTCGACCGGACCGGTGAGCTGACCGAACTCGACCGGCGCGCGGGCGACGGTGACTACGGCACCAACCTGCGTTCGGCGCTCGGCCGCGCCCGGGTGAACCTGGAGGGGGCCGAGGATCCGGCGGCCGTGTTCACCGCGGTCTCCGAGGCCTTCCTGAACACCGGCGGGACCAGTGGTCCGCTGTTCGGCATGTGGTTCCGGGAGTTTGCCAAGGCGTTCACCGAACCGGTGAACGGCACGAACCTGGCCACCGCGGCCGGGAACGCCGCCGCGGTGGTGCAGCGGCTGGGCAAGGCCGAGGTCGGGCACAAGACCATGGTGGACGCGATGGTGCCCGCCGCGCAGGCCCTGCGGGCGGCGGCCGAACGGAACGCGGGACCGGATCAGGCACTGCACGAGGCCGCCGCGGCCGCGCGTACCGGTGCCGAATCGACCGAGCAGCTGCTGGCCCGGCGCGGCCGGGCCAGCTACGTCGGGGAGCACGCCCGCGGAGTGATGGATCCCGGCGCGCTCACCGTGGCGATGTTCTTCGCCGCCGCGAACGGTTGAACCGGACGGGGAGCACGTCGGACAACTCCGTGTCCTGCTGCGCGGCGCCTCGCTGCGTTGTCGTCGACCTTGCTGATCCCGGGGGCGGGAGTCCGCAGGGACCCTGCCACGCTGACTCCCGCTCGCGACGGACGAAAAGTCATCAGACGCGCTCTGAGCTTGTTGGTCAAGGTCTGTTTCGGCTACGGGCACCCTGAGGCAGCTGACCGGTGGATGTGGTTGATCATCGCCGCGCACGCCGGACTGAGATTCGCCCGCCACCTCGCCGAAGACCTGCGCCGACCACGGGAGAAAGCGGCGCCGCCCCCGGCCGGTTGACACCGGCCCGCGTCCGCCGGGGATTTCGCACCATCCGCCCGGCCACCGCGCTGCCCGCCAGCGCACCGAAACCTTCCAGGCTCGACCCAGGCCGCCCACCAGGGTCACGCAGCAAACATCGTGCCGTCACCTGTCGTCGGGAAACCAAAACGACACAGCAACCACAACCCGCACGAAGCACGAAGGTCGAACAACGAGCTGAGACGTTACGGTTGACCGGTGGAGATCTTTCACCTGCGCTATTTCCTCGCGGTCGCCGAGGAGCTGAGCTTTTCCCGGGCGGCGCGGCGGTTGCACATGGCGACCTCGCCGTTGAGTCAGCGGGTGCGGGATCTGGAGCGGGAACTCGAGGTCGTGTTGTTTGACCGGGACTCGCACCACGTCGGGCTGACCCGGGCGGGTGAGGCTTTGGTGCCGATCGTGCGCGATGTCCTCGGCCGCTTCGACGATATCGGCTGGCGGCTGCGCGAGGAAATCGTGCCGGAACAGCGCACCGTGTACATCGGCGTGCCGCCCGGCCTGCATCGCCGGGTCCGGGAACGGCTCAAGGAACTCGAATCGCGCGCGACGGGATACCGGTTGAAGCGCTGGCCGGGCGGCAGTGCCGATCTGGCCGCCGCACTGCAACGCGGGGAGCTGGGCCTGGCCCTGGTGCATCTGCCGGTGCACATCGAGGGAATCGGGATCCTGGAGATCGACAGCGAACCACTCGGCGCGGTGCTGCCCGCGGCCGAATTCCGGGACCGGGAATCGGTTTCGCTCTCCGAGCTGACCGAGTACACCTATGTCCGGCCCGCCGCGGGCATGTCGCCGACCTATTTCGAACAGCTCGGCGTGCGCATCGCGGCCGCGGGAATCAACAAGAAAATCACCCTTTCCAGTGGTGACTACGGCAGCGTCAGCGAATTCGTGGCGAACGGATCAGCCTTCGCGATCTCCATGCTCGATCCGGAAAGCGATATGCAGAAACATCGGACCGAGAACAATGTCGTGCTGCCGTTCAATGATTTCCAGCCTGCGCTTACTACCGGGCTGGGTTGGCGAGAAGACCGCGATGACCTGCGAGAACTGCTCGAACTCGCCAAGGAAGTACTTGCCGGGAGCCGGTGATTCAATGGCGTGACCGCTGTGGTCACGCCATTGTTCGCCACTCGGTGCAGCCGGATCGTTGATTGTTCTTTTCCGCCGCGGCTAGCGTCGAAGGTGAAAGCACGAGACGCGTTATCCGGTGGAGGAAGATGACAATGCAGGCTCCCGGAAACAACAATGGACCGCTCGCGGGAGTGCGGGTCGTCGACCTGTCCACCGTGGTGATGGGTCCGTACGCGGCGCAGATCCTCGGCGATCTGGGCGCGGATGTGGTCAAGATCGAATCCCCGCGGGACACGGTGCGCAACGGGACCGTGCACCGCACGCCGGGGATGACCCCGCTGAACCTGAACGTCAACCGGAACAAGCGCAGTATCGCGCTGAATCTGAAGGACGAGCAGGAACACGCCAGCGCGCTCGAACTGGTGCACGGCGCGGACATCCTGATCACCAATATGCGCATCGATGCCCTGCGGCGGCTGCGCATGGACTACGACAGCCTCGCCGAGGCGAACCCGAAACTCATCTATGCGCACGCGCAGGGATTCCGGCCCGATTCCGACCGGGCCACGCTTGCCGCCTACGACGAGACGGTGCAGGCGGCCTCCGGGCTGCTGGACATCGCCTCGCGGGCAGGGGACATCGGCGCACCCGTGGTGCTGCCCGGGATCTTCGCGGACAAGGTGAGCGCGCTGACCATCGTGTACTCGGTGCTCGCCGCGCTCGTGCACCAGCGGGCCACCGGCGAGGGTCAGCTGGTCGAGGTGCCGATGACCGACCCCCTGCTCGCCTTCAACCTGGTGGAACACCTGCAGGGCAAGATCTTCGAGCCGCCGATGGGGGAGACGGGCTTCCCGTTGTCGATGAACAAGGGACACCGCGCCCGGCCGACCAAGGACGGGCACGCGATGATCATCCCGTACAGCCCGCAGAACTGCCGGGACCTGTTCCACGCCGCGGGCCGGGACGACCTCGCCGCGGACCCGCGGGTGAACGGGGAGATCATCGACGCCAAAGCCGACGGCGCCGCGATCGCCGAACTGATCGAATCGGTCACCCCGAATCTGACCACTGCCGAATGGATCGAGGTCTGCACCGAGCACAGTATCCCGGTCGGTCCGGTGCTGCGCCTGGACGAGGCCGAGGAGGACCCGTATGTGCGCGAAGGTCGCCTGCTCGATGTCGCCGAGCACCCGAGCGAGGGTAGCTACCGGGTGATCGGCACCCCGATGCGGTTCTCCCGCACCCCGGCCAGCGTCCGCAGGCACGCACCGCTCCCCGGCCAGGACGGCGCGGAGATTCTCGCCGAACTGGGTGCCATCGAGACCGCAGGACAGGAATAGGAGCATCGATCATGGCACAGGTGCACGAGGAAGCGGATTTCTTCGGGTACGCCGAACTGCTTTCCGCCGAGGAACGCGCCGAGCTCGCGGACATCCGATCCTATCTGGAGTGCGAGATCACACCGATCGCGAACGAGGCGTGGGACAGCGGCGAATTCCCGGCCGAGGCCATCGGGAAATTCGCCGAGCTGAAGCTGGCCGGTTATCAGTACCCGGAATACGGCGACGGGAAAGCGCGCAGTGCCCTCTTTCCCGGATTTCTCAGCCTGGAGCTGAACCGCATCGATCCCTCCTTCGCGGTGTTCTCCGGGGTGCACACCGGGCTCGCGCTCGGCTCCATCTACGGTGGGGGCGACGAAGAGCAGCACCGGCGCTGGATCCCGGACATGGTGGCGATGCGCAAGATCGGTGCCTTCGCGCTCACCGAACCGGAGGGCGGTTCCGATGTGGCGGGCGGAATGCGCACCACCGCGCGCTGGGACGGCGCGGAATGGGTACTGGACGGGGCGAAGCGCTGGATCGGGAACGGCACCTTCGCCGATCTCGTGGTCGTGTGGGCCCGGAATGTGGCCGATGGCAATGTCAAGGGATTCGTGGTGGAGAACGGTACGCCGGGATTCACCACGAGAAAGATCGAGGGCAAGATCGCGCTGCGCACCGTGCAGAACGCGGACATCACCCTCGATGGCGTGCGGGTCCCCGAGGCGAACCGGCTCCAGCGCATCAACAGCTTCCGGGACACCGCGAAGGTGCTCGCCCGCACCAGGGGCGGTGTCGCCTGGCAGGCACTCGGGATCGCGGTTCGCGCTTATGAGCTCGCGCGGGAGTACGCGACGCAGCGGGTGCAGTTCGGCAAGCCGATCGGCGGTTTCCAGCTGATCCAGGACCTGCTGGTGAAGATGCTCGGCGATATCACCGCGATGTTCGGCATGGTGGTGCGCCTCAACGAGCTCATCGAACGCGGAGAGGCGCGAGCCGACCAGGCCGCGCTGGCGAAGGCATTCACCACCACCCGGATGCGCGAGGTCGTTTCCCGGGCGCGTGAACTGTTCGGTGGCAACGGAATCGTGCTCGACTACGAGATCGCGAAGTTCTTCGCCGACGCCGAGGCGGTGTACTCCTTCGAAGGCTCCCGGGAGATGAACACGCTGATCGTCGGCAAATCCATCACCGGGCACAGCGCCTTCGTGTGACAGCGCCTTCGTGTGACAGCGCGTTCGGGTGATCAGGCCAGCCGCTCGGCGAGTGCCTTCTTGTCCATCTTGCCGAGCGGGGTCAGCGGCATCGTCTCGATGTGTTCCACCCGGTCCGGTGCCTTGTAGGCGGCGATGCCCCGCTGTTCCAGGAACTTCGTGAGTTCCAGGCGGTTGGGGGCATCGCCGTGCTGCGCGACGACGAAGGCCACCGAGCGTTCGCCGAGGTCGGTATCGGGCGCGCCGACCAGCGCCACCGAGCGGATTCCCGGATGGGCGAGCAGATGCCCCTCGACCTCGGTCGCGGCGATCTTCTCCCCGCCCCGGTTGATCTGGTCCTTGACCCGCCCGACCACGATCAGATGGCCGCTTTCGGTGCGGCGCACCAGATCCCCGGTGCGGTAGAACCCGTCCGGAGTGAAATTTTTCGCGTTGTGTTCCTCGGCCCGGTAATACCCGCGCAGGGTGTAGGGACCGCGGGTGAGCAGTTCGCCCGGTTCTCCCGCCGCCACCTCGTTGTCCTCCGGGTCGACCACCCGGATCTCGTCCGCCACGGAGATGGGTTTGCCCTGGGTGGTGGCGAGCGTCTCCCGGTCATCGCCGAGCCTGGTGAGGTTGAGCAGTCCCTCGGCCATGCCGAACACCTGCTGCAGCACGGCCGGTTCGAACCGCTCGATGACCTGGCGCGCGGTGTCATCGGCGAGTCGGGCGCTGCCGATCTGCAGCACCCGCAGGCTGGACAGGTCCGCCGAGGTGTGCTCGACCTCGTCCAGCCAGACCGGGGCCAGCTGCGGATTGATGGCGGTGATCGTGACCCGGTGGCGCTCGATGAGCTCGAAACAGTAGCCGGGGTCCGGATTGCCGGCGAGCACCACGGTGCCGCCCGCGCCGAGGGTGCCGAGCACGCCGGGGCAGTTCCAGGTGTAGTTGAACGAGATCGGCAGCGTGGCCAGGTAGACCGAGTCCTCGCCGAGCTCGCAGACCGCGGCCGCGGCGACCCCGTTGTACCGGTAGTCGTCGTGGGTGCGCGGGATCAGCTTCGGCTTCCCCGTCGTACCACCGGAAAGCAGCAGCACCGCGATCTCACCGGCGTTCGCGGCCCGCTCCGGCAGCACGGTCCCGGCACCGAGCCCGGCGAGCTCGCTGAACGCGATGAATCCCGGTTCGCCTCCCGGATCGCCGAGCACGATGACGTGCCGCAGCGCCGGGCATTCGGCGCGCACCTCGGCGGCGAGTCGGCGGTGGTCGAACCGATCGTGTCGATCCGGGATGACGTAGCCGCTGGCCCCGCTGAGTTCCGCGAGGTGGGTGATCTCGCTGCGGCGGTGCCCCGGCTGGGTGTGCACCGGGACGGCGCCGATCCGGACCAGGGCGAACCAGAGCACCAGGAACTCCGCGCGATTGGGCAGCTGCACCAGGATCCGCTCGCCCGCCCGGATACCGAGCGCGTGCAGGCCACGGGCGACCGCGGCGGATTGTTCGTCGAGTTCGCGGAAGCTCAGCCGCATCCGGTCATCGAGCACCGCGGTGCGCTCCCCGTGCCGCTGCACCAACTCGGCGAGGAATTCCGGATAGGTGGCCCCGGTCCAGTATCCGGCGGCGCGGTATCCCTCCGCGGCATCGCTCGGCCATTCGGTGAGATCGACGGGCATCGGCTCGCTCCTCGACGGTACGCCTTGATTCATGTGGTTGGTAAGCCTAACCTAACTCGTGCTGCGTCGAATGGCCAGCGAAGTGAGCGAGAGGACGGTCCGTGCCCGAGGTCGCACTGCGCGCAGGTCCGGTCGAGTACGCGATGATCGAGGGGGACCCGGAGCTGGCGCCGCTGGTGCTGCTGCACGAGGGCCTCGGCTGCGTGGCGTTGTGGCGGCGGTTCCCCGCGGCGCTCGCGGCGGCCACCGGGCGCGGCGTGCTCAGCTATTCCCGGTACGGATACGGTGCCTCGGCGCCGGCACGCCTTCCCCGGCCGGTGAGTTATCTGCACGATGAGGCGTTGGCGGTGCTCCCGGAACTGCGCGACCGGCTCGGCCTGCCGGAGCCCGTGCTGCTCGGGCACAGCGACGGCGCCTCGATCGCGCTCATCCACGCCGCGCGGCACGCGGTCGCCGGTCTGGTGCTGCTCGCCCCGCATGTGTTCGTCGAACCGGAGACCCTCACCGGCATCCGTGCCGCGGCCGGGGAGTACGAGAACGGTGCGCTCGCGGGGAAACTCGCCGCGTTCCACGCCGATCCCGATGCGGTCTTCCGTGGCTGGAGCGGGGTCTGGCTCGCCGCGGAGTTCCGCCCCTGGTCGATCGAGGCCCTGCTGCCCGCGGTGTCCGCGCCGGCCCTGGTGCTGCAGGGTGAACTCGACCAGTACGGCACGGGCCGCCAGCTCGACGCGCTCGAGAGCGGGCTCGGCGGACCGGTGAACCGGGTCGAGCTGGCCGACTGCGGGCACGCCCCGCACGCGCAGGAACCGGAGCGGGTCCTCACTGAGGTCGGCGCGTTTCTGCGGTGGGAGGTGGCCCGGTGAACACGGACTCCTGGTTGCGGACGCTGCGTCCCTCCGGCCGGTCCCGGCGGACCGATCGGATCCGCGGCAGGCTGGTGTGCTGGCCGCATGCGGGCGGTTCGCCCGCGGTGTTCGCGCCGTTCGCCGCCGCGCTGCCCGAATTCGAGGTGTGCGCGGTGCAACCGCCGGGCAGGGCGAGCAGGTTCGGCGAGCCGCCGGTGACCGATCCGGTCGAGGCGGTGGCCGCGGTGCGCGCCGCCATCGAGGCCGCGGAACCGCTCGATGAGCTGGTGCTGCTCGGGCACAGCATGGGGGCCGCGATGGCGAACCGGCTCGCCGTGGAACTCGGCACGGCCGTGCACACGCTAGTGCTTTCCGCATGGCCCGCTCCGGGCCGGGAGTACACCGAAACCCCGAGCAGCCAGGACAACCGGGCCCTGCTCGAGTTCATGCGCAGGCTGGAGAGCCCGGGACTCGAGGAACTGGACGAGCAGGAGGTGACCGAGTTCCTGCTGCCCCCGCTGGCCGCGGATCTGGCGCTGGGCGAAGCGGCCGGTCCGACGGCACATGCGGCGAAGGCGCCGATACTGCTGACCTACGGCGAACGGGATCCGGTCATCTGGTCCGCGGATGTGCGCGCCTGGCGCGAAACCGCCCGGGTGCGCGCCGAATTCCCATTGCCCGGCGGGCATTTCGCCATCTTCGAACACATCGAAACGCTCGCCGGGGCGATCCGGAAGAGGGCGGGCTCATGACGATCGAGGCGAAACGCATGGCGCTGCTGCGGCGCCGGCTCGCCGAGCGGGAACTCGCCGACGGAGCGAGCACCATCCCCACCCGCACCGAACCGGATCGCGCCCCGCTGTCCTTCGCGCAGCGCCGGATGTGGCTGCACCAGCAGGTCAATCCGGGCGACAGCGCCTACAACGTGAGCATCCTGCTGCGCCTTTCCGGCCCGGTGGATCGCGATGCGCTCGAGGCGGCGCTGCGCACCGTGGTCGCCACCCACGAGATCCTGCGCACCACCTACCACACCGATCCGGACGGTTTTCCGTATCAGTGGATCCACCAGGAGCTGCCCACACGACTGCGGTACACGGATCTCGCGAACGCCGCGGAGCGGGAACCTCGCCTTGCGGAGCTCGCGAGTGTGGAGGCGGCCGAGCCCTTCGAACTGGACCGCGAAGGCCCGATCCGGTTCCACATTCTGCGGCTCGCGGACACCGAGACCGCGGTGCTGCTGAGCCTGCACCACATCATCTGGGACGGACTGTCCTTCGCCGCGCTGAGCACCACACTCACCGCCGCCTACCGGGGCACCGCCGATACTCCGCCGACGCCGCAGTACGCGGATTTCGCGGAGTGGGAGCAGCGCAACTGGTCGGACGAGCAGCACGCGGCGGAGCTGGAGTACTGGCGCGGACGGCTGCTTCCCGCACCGGACTCCTCCGCGCTGCCGAACGCGCGCACCCTGAGCCGGGCCGAATACGAGCGGGCCGAGCGGCTGGACCTGCGGTTGCCCGGGCACTGCGCGCCCGGGCTGCGCGCGCTGGCCAGAACCGGGCGCACCACCGTGTTCAACGCCTACCTTGCCTGCTATCTGCTCGTGCTGCACCGCTATTCCGGGGCGGAGGACATCCGCATCGGCACCATGGCGATGAACCGCGAACACCCCGGGCTCGCCGCGCTGATCGGCAACTTCGGCAACACCCTCGCGCTGCGGTTCGACCTGTCCGGGAACCCGGAATTCGGCGAGCTGCTGGACCGGGTGCGGCACACCTGCGAATCCGCATACCGGCACCAGGACTATCCGTTCGAACTGCTCGCCGAACGACTGCGGGAACCTGGGGCCCCGGCGCTGTTCGAATCCCTGGCGTTGCTGCTCGCCGGTGAGGTCACCGGACCGGAACTGCCCGGAGTCTCGGCGAGCTGGCGCACCGTTTTCCACGGTTCGAGCCCGTTTCCGTTGAGCTGTCAGGGATTCCTGAGCGAGGACACGCTCGATATGGAGGTGACCTATGCCGCGGGGCTGTTCGACCGCGCCACCGTGCACGGCATGCTCGCCACCTTCGGGACGCTGATCGGGCGGGCGGCGGCCGATTCCACGGTACGGCTTGACGAGCTCACCGAACCGAGCCCGGCCGAACGTGCCGCCGCGCTGACCGCGGGCACCGGCGCGGCACTGCCCGGACACCGGCTCGTTCCGGAAACCCTTCGCGCGGTGGCGGAGCGGTATCCTTCGGCGATCGCGCTGCGTTGCGGGGAGCGGAGTTACGACTACGCGGAGCTGCTTTCCGCGGCGGGCGAGGTCACCGCACGGCTGCGCGAACTCGAGGCCGGTCCGGAATCGGTGGTCGCCATCGCGGTGCCCCGGTCTCCCGAACTGGTGTTCGCGATCCTCGGGGTGCTCTGTTCCGGAGCCGCCTACCTGCCCGTGGACACCGGTTATCCGGCCGAACGGATCCGGTTCATGCTCACCGACCAGGCCCCCGAGGTGGTGCTGTCCACCGGCGCGGTCGAACTTCCCGAGGTGCCCGCGCGGCGGATCGACCTCGACCGGATCACGCCGGTTCCCGGACAGCGCCCGCCCGCGGCCACGGTCCGAGCCGCCTCGATCGCGCTCATCGGCTACACATCCGGATCGACCGGGCGCCCGAAGGCCGTGCTCGACACGCACGCCGCGCTCGCCGCGAAGGTGGCGGCCGCGGCGCGGGAATGGCCGCTCGAACCGGGCGGCTCCCGGCTGGCGAAGAGCTCGCCGACCTTCATCGACGGCTCCACCGAAATCCTCGAAACGCTGTGCGCGGGCGGCACCGTGGTGCTCGCCGGGGATACCGAGAGCCGCGACGGTGCGGCGCTGGCCCGGCTGCTCGGCGAGCACCGGATCCGGCATCTGATGGCGGTGCCCAGCCTGCTGCGCGCGATCGCCGAGACACCGGGCGCCTTCTGCGGGATGGAACGGGTCGTGTGCACCGGGGAAGCACTGAGTGCCGCGCTCGCCACCGAGCTGGGGGAGCGGGTGCCCGCCGGTGCGCTGACCAATTCCTACGGCTGCTCGGAGGTCGCCGGGGATGTGATCGCCGGTGCGGTACCGGACGGCTCGGTGCCCATCGGTGTTCCGCTTCCCGGGGTGTTCGCCGTGCTGCTCGACGACCGGCTGCGCCCGGTCCCGGAAGGGATAGCCGGTGAGCTCTACCTCGGCGGTCCGCAACTGGCCCGCGGCTACGGCGGCGATCCGGCGCTGACCGCGAGCAGGTTCGTCGCGAACCCGTTCCACGCGGGGCAGCGGCTCTACCGGACCGGGGATCACGCGCGGTGGACCGCGGGGCGCTTGGAATTCCTCGGCCGGGACGATGAACAGGTCAAGGTGCGCGGGCACCGCGTCGAACTCGGTGAGCTCGCCGCGATCGCGCGCACCGCACCGGAGGTCGAAGACGCCGTGGCCGTCGCGCGGGGCACGAACGCGCTGGGACTCTATGTCACCCCGGCCGGGCTCGACACCGAGCGGTTGCGTGGTTTCCTGGAACGCGAACTGCCGGGTTACCTGGTGCCGGCCACCATCCTCGCTGTTCCCGCGTTCCCCTTGCTGCCCAACGGAAAGGTCGACCGGTTCGCGCTTCCCGCAGGTACGGAGCCGGCCGCGCAACCGGGCGGCACCGCGCGCACCCCCGCGGAACGGGAACTGTGCGCGCTCGCCGGGGAGCTGCTCGGCACACCACTCGGGCCGGAAGCCGATTTCTTCGCCGCGGGCGGGGACAGCATCAGCGCGATCAGCTTGGCCGCGCGGGCACGCAAGGCCGGTTTCTCCTTCGCCGTACCGGATATCTTCGACCGGCGCACCCTGGCGAAGCTGGCCGCGTACCGCACGGTCGAACCGGTTCCGGTGGCACTGCCCGCCGCGGCGCACCGCCTGCGCCGTTCCGGAACGCCGCTCGCCGAGTACACCACCTGGACCTGGTGGCGGCCGGGGCCACGGGCCGGGCTCGCCGCCGTGGAACGGGCTGTGCGCGCCGTCCTGACGCGGCACGATGCGCTGCGGCTGCGGGTGGACACGAGCCGGAAAACCCTGTGGCGGGCCGAGATCACCGACGGGGCCGGTTCCTGGGCGCATGCCGAGGCCGGGGCGGGACCGGTGACCGCGCTCGCCGGGGCGGCGTGTTCGCGTCTCGATCCCGGCAGCGGGCGGATGCTGCACGCGGTACTCGCCACCGACGGCTCGGCCCTGGTGCTCGCCGGACATGCGCTCGCCGTGGATCACGCCTCGCTTTCGGTGCTGCGTAAGGAAATCGAGACGGTGCTCGACGGCGGTGCGCTCGCCGGACCCGGAACCGGGTGGCCGGAACCACCGGCGCCCGGCGATCCGGAGCCCTGGCTGGCCACCTTGCGGCCCTCCGACCCCGTACCGGAGCGGGGGAACGGGGAGGCGCGCGGCTCGTGCCGGGTCCCCTTCGCGGTCACCGAAGCACGCGCGGTCGCCGCACTGCTGTACGCCTATCGCGGCTGGCACGGCGGCGAACACGCGGTTGCCGAACACCTCGTGCGCCACGGACCGGAGGACGCGGTCGGCCCGTTCACCTACCGGCATCCGGTGGCGGTCTCCGCGCAGGATTCCCTTGCCGGACTGGTGTCCCTGGTGGCCCAACGCGCCGAATCGGCGGCGGGTTACGAGGCGCTGCGCTATGCCAGTCCGCGCGGTGCACGGCTGTTCGCCGAACTGGGCGAACCGCGGGTCCTGGTCACCGGGGAAACCGTGCCCGGTTCGCTGAGGCGGGATTACCCCCTGATCGCGCGGTTCCGGGACGGGCGGGTGGACACCGGACTGGAGCTGATTTCCGAGGGCGGACCAGGAAAAGACGAGCTCGCGGAACTGCTCGCCGACTGGCGGGCCGCGCTGGAGCGGTGAACGCCCGGCCCGGAGTCAGCGCAGCAGGCCGTCCAGGCGCCGGATCAGTTCCCCGGGCCGCGCCCCGCCACTCGGTGCGGGCGGAAAACGGCGCAGTACGTCCACTACGACGGGATTCGCCAGTTCCCGGGAGCGCGCGAGGTGTTCGGCCGGGTGCTCCTCGCCGGTGGCGAGCTCGAGGGCGCGGGCGGCGTGCGCCGCTGCCCCGAGGATGTGCTTGACCTGGGTGGCCTTCGCCAGCGGATGCAGATACGCCGCACCCGCGGCGGCCAGGGCGGCCCGCGCGGCTTCGCTCGCCGCCGCCTTTCCGGTGTCCCGTGCTTCCTGCGCCGCGCGCTGTGCCGCCCATGCGCAGTCCCGGATGTGTTTGCTCCGCTCGGCCCCGTCCGCGAACGCCTGCGCGGCGTCGATCGCGGCCCGCGGACGCGGATCTGCGGGGAACGCCCCTTCGAAGATCGTCAGGGCGGGTTGTGCGCAGGCCGAGGCATAGCCCGCGACCTCGCGCAGTTCGGCCATGCTGAGTTCGATCGCATCATCCGCCACCGTGGCATCATGGCGCACCATCCTCGGGCAGGCCAGGGAATTCCCGCCTCAGACCGGTGCCCGCAGCCGCCAGCCGCCCGCCTGTTCGTGGGAGCGCCAGAGCTTCCGGTACCGTGCGCAGCGTTCCAGCAGCTCCGCATGCCCGCCCTGGTCCAGGATCCGGCCCTGGTCGAGCACCACGATCCGATCGGCCGTGCGGATCGTGTTCAACCGGTGGGCGACGAGCAGCACGGTTCGCCTTCCGGACATCGCGGTGATCCAGCGGTGCACCAGCAGTTCGTTCATCGGGTCGAGCGCCGCGGTCGCCTCATCGAGCAGCAGCACCGGTGCGTCCTGCACAGCCACCCTGGCGAGACAGACACGCTGGCGTTCCCCGCCGGAGAGCCCGATGCTCGCCGAACCCACCGGACTGTCCCAGCCGAGCGGTAGCCGCGCCACGATCTCGTCCACTCCGGACAACCGGGCCGCCTCCGCGAGTTCCGCCTCGCTCGCCGACGGGCGGCCCAGCAAGATGTTGTCCCGGATCGTGCCGTCGAGCAGCACCACATCCTGGAGCACGACACCGAGCGAACCGTACAGCTCGTCCGGGGCGAGTTCGCGCAGATCCGCGCCGCCGAGCGAGACCCGGCCCTCGTCCGGATCGGTGAATCGCGCGGCGAGCCGCAGCAGCGTGGTCTTGCCCGCCCCGGAACTGCCGACGATCGCGGTCGCGCTCCCGGCGGGCAGGTCGAGCTCGATGCCGTCGACGGCGGGCGATTCGGTGTCCGGGTAACGGAATCGCACGCCTGCGAAGCGCAGGCTCAGTCCGCCACCCGCTTCCGGCGCGGGCACCGGAAGCGGCTCGTCCGGTACCGAGAGTGGTTGCGTGGCGAGGATTTCCGCGGTGCGCCGGACGGCCGCTGCGGACTGGCGCATCCCGCGGGCCAGTTCCGCGACGGTGCCGATCGGTTCGGTGAACCGCAGCACCAGCACCAGGAGCGCGACCAGCAGCGCCGCGTCCTGCCCGCCGCGCGAGACCAGCCAGGCGACCACGGTGGCCAATGCGGCGACCGCGAGATGTATCGCCGTGCCGAATCCGGCCCTGGCCAGCAGTTCCCGCCCGATCCCGGCGCGCATCGCCTGTTCCCGCTCGTCGAGGGCCTCGTGCAGCAGCCGGTCCCCGAGCCCGAGCCGGCCGCTGGCCCGCAGGGTCGGTTGTTCCTCGGCGAACTCCACGATCCGCGCGGTCGCCTCGGACTGCGCGCGGTGGGTGCGCTGCTCGGCGCGGTCCAGTGCCACCGTGGTGCGGCGGTAGACCAGCCACAGCAGCGGGGCGGTGGCCAGCATGACCAGCGCGGGCCGCCAGTCCACCAGTGCGGTGATCACCAGGATGACCGCGGGGGTGAGCACCCCGCGCAGTAACGGGGCGAGGTTGGTGAGCACGTTCTTGGTGACCTCGGCCGCGCCCGGCCACACCGTGCGGATCAGTTCTCCGCTGTGCGCCGGGGAGAACCGGTCCACCGGCAGCGTGGCCAGGTGTCCCGCGATGCGCCGGTGCAGCACGTTGATCGCGGTGATCGTGGTGCGCAGCGCGGTATCGGTCTGCGCGGCGCGCACGCACAGGGTGGCCACGACCACGAGGGCCAGCGCGAGGAACCAGTTCCATTTTGCCGGATCGTCCTCGAGTACCGCGGCCAGTGCGGGCAGGGTCAGCCCGAACGCCACTCCTTCCAGCAGCGCGTAACCGCAGGCGAACCAGATCTGCCTGCGGTAGGCGCGCGCGGTCGCTTCGTCGAAGAGTCCGAACAGCGTGCGCAGCATCAGGAAACCGGCTCCTTGGTCTGATAGGCCTGCCACATCCGGCGGTAGACGCCCGCGGTGGCCAGCAGTTCCTCGTGGGTGCCGAGCTGGGTGATCCGGCCGCCGTCGAGCACCGCGATCCGGTCTGCCTCGGTGATCGTGGGCAGCCGGTGCGCGACGATCAGCACCGTGCGCCCGGCGGCCAGTTCCGCGAGCGCGGACTGGACCTGTGCCTCGGTGTCCGGGTCGACGTTCGCGGTCGGCTCGTCCAGCAGCAGCACGGCGGGATCGGCGAGTAGCAGCCGCGCGATGGCGATCCGCTGCGCCTCACCGCCGGAGGGCCGCAGATCCACCCCGGCGACCGAGTCGTATCCCTTGGGCAGCGCGGAGATCCGCTTGTGGATGCGGGCGGCCTTCGCGGCGGCGATCACCTCGTGTTCGGCGGCTTCCGGGCGGGCGAGGCGGATGTTGTCCCGGATGCTCGTGCGCACCAGTCGCGTGCGCTGCAACAGGAAACCGACCCGACGGTAGAGTTCGGCGCCGGTCATGTCCCGCACGTCGACCCCGCCGATGCGGACCGCGCCCTCGTCCACGTCGTAGAACCGGGCGATCAGCGCGGCCAGGGTCGACTTGCCCGCGCCGGACGGGCCGACCACCGCGGTGATGGTGCCCGGCCGCAGTTCGAGGTCGATGCCGCGCAACGCCGGTTCGTCCGCGCGGTAACCGAAAGCCACCCCGTCCAGTGTCACCTCGCCGCCGCGCGGAGCGGCGCCCTGTTCGGGTTCCGGCAGCACCGGCGTCTCCAGCAGCGAGCGCAGTCGTTCCGCGGCGAGCCGGGCTCCGCGCATGCCCGCCTGCGCCGTGGCGATCTCCTGTAGCGGATTCGCCACGGTGACCGCGACCAGCGCGAAGGGCAGCAGATCGATCGCCGCGAGTGTTCCGCTGGACACCAGCAGCGCGCCGAATCCGATCACCAGGGCGGTGGTGGTGACCGCGTCCACGATCACCCCGCCGGCCACGCTGCGCCGGTTCTCCCGTTCATAGGCGGCCGACTGTGCCGCGCGGAACGCATCGCTCGCGGCGAACACGGTGCTCGCCCCGTCGCCGCGCCGGGCCACCCGCAGTGTGGGCAGTTCGCGGATCAGCTCACCGAGCGCGGTGAGCAGCGAGGTGAGCGCCACCAGCACCCCGCGCTGCCGTTCCCCCGCGCCGGAGAGTGCCCAGCGCTGCTGGAAATACACCGCGATGCTGGGCAACACCACGATCAGCGCGAGCCGCCAGTCCACTGCGAGCAGCCAGGCAAGTGCCAGCGCGGGGGCCACGATGGCGGAGATCACCTCCATCCGGCCGTGTGCCACCGCGGCATGCAGTTCCTCCACATCGGACTGCAGGCTCTCCAGCGCCCGCCCGCCCGCTCCGGCGCCGAACCAGCCGAGCGGAATCCGGGAAAGCCTGGTGGCCACCCGATTCCGCACCGAGCGCTGCACTCGCAGATCCGCGCGATGGCTCAGCCAGTACGCGCCCAGCCGCAGCAGCAGGCTCAGCACCGAGGCGGCGGCGGTGAGGATCACCCCGGCCACCGCGGTGGTCGGGGGTGCCGCGCCGAACGCGGCCCTGCCGATCAGCCACAGCCCCACGTACGGCAGCAATGCCGTGACCGAGGCGAGTGCCTGCACGGCGAGTGCGCCGCGCAGCAAACCCCTTGCGGGGGCGGTCAATTCGGCGAACACCCGCCGATCCGGTCGCGGTGGTCTCGTCCGGTGCTGCCGAGCTCGCACGGGCGGTGCTCCTTGTCGTCGGTTCGGTTCGGCCATTCGGGCGAAGATATGCCGCGTCCAAGACTTTAGGTTAGCCATGCCTAAGTAAAATGAGAAGTATGGCATTGACACGGCCGCTCGGCTTCACCATATTGTGCAGGTAAGGCTAACCTAACTTAACGAGGAGTCGCTGTGGTCGATGCCGCCTTGCCGAGTCTGGACGCGATCCGCGCGGTCGTCGCGGAGCAGCTCGAGGTTCCGGTGGCCGATATCGGAGCGGAGGACGATCTGGTCGAGCTCGGGGTGCACTCGATGTGCATGATCAAGCTCGCCGCGCAGTGGCGGCGCAGCGGATTCGATGTGAACTTCGGTGAACTGGCGGCGAATCCGAGTGTGCGCGATTGGTTCGAGCTGCTGCGCGGGCGCGCTCAGGCGGACGACACGCGGGAGCCGGAACCGGCGGCGGCGCGCGACACCGAGAACGCCGATGACACCTTCGGGCTGGCCACGATGCAGCACGCTTACTGGGTCGGCCGTTCGGACGAGCAGGCACTCGGCGGGGTGGCGGCGCACCTGTACGCGGAGTTCGACGGCGGCGAGGTGGATCCGGAGCGCCTGGAGCGGGCGGTGGCCGCGCTGCTGCGCAGGCATCCCATGCTGCGCTGCCAGTTCCTGGACAACGGAAGGCAGCGGGTGCTCGAGGAACCGGGGGTGCCCGCTTTCGAACACACCGATCTGCGGGACCTCCCCGAAGAACAGGCGCAGCGGCGGCTGACCGGGATCCGCGAGGCGAAGACCCACCAGCGGATGCCCGCCGAGCTCGGCAAGGTGTTCGATGTGGCGCTGAGTTCGCTGCCCGGTGGCCGCACCCGGCTGCACGTGGACGTGGACATGCTGGCCGCCGACGCGCTGAGCTACCGGGTGCTGATGGCCGACCTCGCCGCCTTCTACCACGAGGGCCCGCAGGCGCTGGATCCGCTGGAGTACACCTACCGCGACTATCTCGAGGACCGGGCGAATCCCGAAGCGAGGGAACGGGAACGCGAATGGTGGCTCGGCCAGTTGCCGCAGCTGCCCGATCCGCCGGTGCTCCCACTGGTTCCCGAGGCCGAGCGTGCCGATCCGCGGCGCACGGTGCGCTACGCCCAGCACGTCGGCGCCGAGGGCAAACACCGGCTCATCGAGCGGTCCAAACAATACGGGGTCACCCCGGCCGCGGTGCTGGCCGCGGTGTTCGCCGAGGTGATCGGGCGGTGGTCGGGCAATCAGCGGTTCCTGCTGAATCTGCCGCTGTTCAACCGCGAACCCACGCACGCGGACATCGAGCAGCTGGTCGGGGATTTCTCCAATTCGGTGATGCTGGACATGGACTGCACCGGCGAGGCGAGCCCGCTGGAGCGCGCGCGGGAACTGCAGCGCCGGTTGCACGGCAGCGCGGCGCACGCGGACTATCCGGGTCTCGACGTGCTGCGCGATCTCGGCCGGTACCGGGGGCAGCCGCTGCTGGCTCCCGTGGTGTACACCAGCGGACTCAATCTCGGCGAACTGTTCCGGGAGTCGGTGCCCCGGACCTTCGGTGATCCGGTGTGGATCGTGTCCCAGGGCCCGCAGGTCGTGCTGGACGCGCAGGTGGTCGAACTGGACGGCGGGCTCCTGTTGAACTGGGATGTGCGCGAGCACGCCTTCCCGGACGGGCTGATGGCCGAGATGTTCGGCAGGCACCGCACGATCATCGAAAACCTGCTCGCCGAGGACGCGGACTGGACCGTGCCCTTCCCCGCCGGACTGCCCGCCGCGCAACAGGATGTGCGGGACCGCGACAACGCGGTGACCGCGCCGCGCTCCGGCTCCTGCCTGCACGACGGCTTCTTCGCGATCGCGGCACGGGACCCGGAACGGACCGCGCTGTACTTGGCCGATTCGAGCACGGTGAGTTTCGGCGAACTGCGCGAGCGGGCGCTGCGGATCGCCGGTGCGCTCGCGGAAAACGGTGTGCGCCAAGGGGATGCGGTCTCGATCCAGTTGCCGAAGGGGCCGGATCAGGTGAGCGCGGTGCTGGGGGTGCTCGCCGCGGGCGCGGCCTATGTGCCGATCGGCGCCGATCAGCCGCCCGCGCGGCGGGACCGGATCCAGCGCATCGGCGAGGTCGTGCTGGGCCTCGTCCCCGACGGTGAGACCGAGGACCAGCGGGTGCCGGCGCTCGCCTTCGGTGCCGCGGCCGGGCATACTCAGCCGTTCGCCGGACCGGTGGAACTCGGCTCCGGCGCGATCGCCTATGTGTTGTTCACCTCGGGCTCGACCGGTGAACCCAAAGGCGTGGAGGTCGCCCATGCCGCCGCGATGAACACCATCGAGGGCTGCGCCGAACGGTTCGGGGTGACCACCGAGGATCGCGGGATCGCGCTGTCCCCATTGGAATTCGACCTCTCGGTGCAGGAGATCTTCGGCACCCTCTCGGTCGGGGCGAGCCTGGTGGTCGCGGAGGAGTCGGCCCGCCGGGACGGCACCCTGGCCGCCGCGCTGCTGCGCGAGCACGCGGTGACCCAGCTGTACTGCGTGCCCGCGTTGCTGGACATGATCCTGGCCGCGGGCGCGAGTCCGAGCCTGCGCACGGTGCTGCTCGGCGGGGACTGGGTGGGCGCCGAACTTCCCGCGCGGTTGCGGGAGATCGCACCCGGATGCCGGTTCGCCGGGCTCGGCGGGGCGACCGAAACCGCGATCCACCACACCGTCTGCGAGGTCGGTGAGCGGCCGCCCGCCGACTGGAAGGCCGTCCCCTTCGGGGTTCCACTGCCGAACACGCGGGCGCGGGTGGTCAACGAACGCGGACTGGACTGCCCGGACTGGGTCGCGGGGGAGCTGTGGATCGGCGGAAGCGGGCTCGCCTCCGGTTATCGCGGAGATCCGGAGCGCACGGCCGACCGGTTTGTGACGTACGCGGGCAGCCGGTGGTACCGCACCGGGGACCGGGCCCGCTACCGCCCGGACGGCACGATCGAATTCCTGGGCCGCGCGGATGAACAGGTGAAGATCCGCGGTTACCGGATCGAGCTCGGCGAGGTGGAGCAGGCGTTGCGGTCCGTGGACGGAGTGCGCCAGGCGGTCGCGGAGGTACTGGGCAGCAGGGCGCCGGTGCTCGCCGCCGCGGTGACCGGTTCGGCGGATCCGGAACGGCTGCGCGTGGAGCTGGCCGCGACACTGCCCGGCTACATGGTTCCGGAGCGGATCGAAGTCCTCGACGCGATCCCGCTGACCGGCAGCGGCAAGGTGGCCCGTCGCCAGGTGCGCGTCCTGCTCGGCGCGGAAGGCACCGAACAGCGGTACACGCCGCCGGACAACGATCTGGAGTCCGCGCTGGCCATGATCGTCGGCGAGGTGCTGGAGGTGCGCCGGGTGGGTGTGGAGACGGATTTCTTCGCCCTCGGCGGGGATTCCGTGCTGGGCACCGTGGCGATCGCCCGGATCAGGGAATGGCTGGACACCGCGGATGTCTCGGTCGCCGACCTGTACACCGGGCGGCATGTGCGGGGCCTGGCCGAACTGCTGGCGGGCAGGCAGCGCACCCCGGGGCGACTGGAACAGGTGGCGAAGCTGTACCTGGAGGTCGCCGAAATGCCCGATGAGGACGTCCTGACCGAGTCGGCGGCGGGGTAGCGGTGGATCTCGCCGAACGCCGCAAAGCCCTGCTGGCGAAGAAACTCCGCGCGACCGGGATCGCCGAGGGCGAGGCCGGTATCCCGCACCGCTCCCGGCCGGACCGCGCACCGCTTTCCTATGCGCAGCAACACGCCTGGGCGCATCAGCATGCTGCCCCGGACAGCGCGGCGAACAACCTCTGCCTGAGCATGCGCGCCGAGGGGCCGCTGGATCTCGACGCGTTGCGCGGTGCCTTCGAGGAGGTGGTGCACCGGCACGAGGTACTGCGCACCACCTACCACGCCGATCCGGAAGGCACGCCGTACCAACGGATCCACGAGGAACTGCCACCGCCGGTCACGGTGCTCGACCTTCCCGAAGGCGCCCGGCTGCGCGAACTGATCCGGGACGCCGCCGCCGAACCCTTCGACCTCGCCGCCGAGGGGCCGCTGCGGCTGTGGTTCGTCCGCCACGAACCGCGGGTGTACACGATCCTGCTGGTCATCCAGCACATCGTCTGGGACGGGATGACGCTCGCGGTGCTCTCCGCCGATCTGCGCGAGTGCTACACCGAACTGTGCTCCGGAACCCTTCCACCGCAACACTTTCCGCGGCCGCAGTACGCCGACTACGCGGAATGGCAGCGGTCCGCGGAACTCTCCGGGGTCGAACGGGAGTACTGGCACGCGCGGCTCGAGCCACCGGCACCCGCACTGGCCTTGCCCTACCGCGGGGATGCCGCGGAACCAGCCGACGAAGCGGGGGCACGGGTGGACCGCAGGCTGGCCAGGATCGGCGGGGCGGAACTGCGCACGCTCGCCGGACGGCACGCGACCACCCCCTTCGCGGTCTTCCTGGCGTGTTACGCCGAGGTGCTGCACCGGTACTGTGGCGGGCCGGAGTTCACCATCGGCACCCTCGCCGTGGACCGCGAGGAACCCGGGCTCGGTGCCCTCGCCGGGAATTTCGCCAATCCGATCACGCTGCGGCTCGATCTGACCGGCCGGACGGGGTTCGCCGAACGGCTCGGTCTGGTGCAGGCCGAGTGCGGGGCGGCGTTCACCCGCCGCGGTTATCCCTATCCGGAACTGGCCAGGGAACTCGCCGGGGAGGACGGTTCCGGGCGGGTCCCGTTCTTCGACACCCTCGTGGTGTTCGTGGCCACCGATATCGAGGGGCCACAACTGCCCGGGGTCAGCCTGGACTGGCGGCGCGAGGACACCGGAGCTGCCCAGTTCCCCCTCGTTCCGCTCGGTGTCGAGGTGTTCGTGCGTGCCGAGGGAATCGATGTGCAGCTGACCTATCAGACCGGGCTGCTCGAACGCGCGGCCGTGGTGGAGCTGCTGGACGAACTGGAGGCGGAACTGTGCGCCACGGTGTCCGGGAGGGTGGCATGATCGGAACACGGCGGCGAATCGCCGTACTGCTCGGGATCTGCGCCGTGCTGCTCGGCCTGTGCACGGCCTGTGGGTCCGAAAAGGACGGACGGTCCGGCCCGGTCGCACCCGGTTTCCCGGTGCGGGTACCCGATGGCAAGCAGACCGTCACCGTGCCGGACAAACCGAAACGCGTGGTGGCACTCGGCTACGCCGATATCGCCATCGCCCGCGCGCTCGGTGCCCCGATCGTCGGTGCGGTGCGTTATCCGCAGGGCGCCGACGGGCGGAACTTTCCCGGTGTCCGACCGAACCTGGACGCCGAGGTCGCCGATCTGGATCTGGCGAACCCCAATCTGGAGCGGATCTCCGCGCTGCACCCGGACCTGATCCTGGCCACCGCGGCGCAGCCGGGATACGGTGCGGTGGCCGGCAAACTCGCCCAGCTGGCACCGACCCTGAGCGCGCCGGGCACACCCGGTGACTGGCGGGCACAGACCACCGCGATCGGTGCCGCGCTCGGCGCGCCGGACAAGGCCCGGCAGCTGCTGGCGAAAGCGGACGGGCAGCTCGGCACTTTCGTGCGTGAACATCCTTATCTGCGCGGCAAAACCGCCGTGTTCGGGCAGACCGTGCCTGCGGGACTGCAGCTGATCGTCGGACCGGATGCGGCGACCCCGAAGCTGTTCGACCGCCTCGGGCTGCGGGTCCCGGAGCGGTTCGCCGCCGCGCAACCAGACCAGCAGGGCGCGGTGACGCTGTCCCGGGAACGGCTCGGTGACCTCTCCGCAGCGGATGCCGCGTTCCTCTACTTCTATGCGCCCGGCTTCCGCGAGACCGGAACGCTCACCAGGCTGGACCTGGTGCGCCAGCGGCGATTGCTCGAACTGGACGGCAGGCAGGCCTATGCCCTGTTGCAGCCGAATCCGGCGAACATCGGCTACGTGCTCGACGCCATCCGACCGACCCTGGAACGACTCCGCGGCTGACTGGAGTGCGCGTGACATCCTCATCGAAACAGCATCAGCTGCACCGCAGGCTCGCCGAGGCCGGGCTGCTCGACTCACCGGAATCCGTGGCACGCCGGCGGATCCGGCCGGGTACCGATGCCGGTCCTGCGGTGCTCGCTCCCGCGCAGTTGCGCATGTGGTATCACCAGCAGCTGGCCGAGGGCAGCACCGCCTACAACTTCTGTCTCGTGCTGCGCCCCCGCGGTGCCCTGGATCCCGAGCGCTGCACCCGCGCGCTGCAACGGGCCGTGGCACGGCACGGCATCTTCCGGACCACCTATCACGCCGGCGAGGACGGAATCCCGTACCAGTGCCTGAACGAGGGGCTGCGCGCCGATGTGTCCACTGTGGATCTCGGTGGTCCGGCAGCGGCGGAGCTGGACGAGCGCATCGACGCTCTGGCCACCGCGGCCAAGGAGGCCCCGTTCGCGCTCACCACCGATCCCGGCCTGCGGGTGCGATACGTGACCGCGGGCGCCATGGTGCACGCGGTGATCCTGACCCTGCCGCACATCGCGGGCGACGGTGGCTCGTTCCGCACCTTCCTCGCGGATGTGCAGCGCTGTTTCGGCGAACCCGGACCGGAACGCACCGAGCTGCGCTACCTCGACTATGCGCGCTGGCAGGCACAGCGGCTCGGTTCACCCGAGGATCCGGACAGTGTCCGGGCCCGCCAGCTCGAGTTCTGGGCCCGCGAACTCGACGGGCTCCCGGTCGAACTGGAATTGTCCGCCGACCGGGAACGGCCCGCCGTGCCGGAGTTCGCGGGCGCGCAGCACTGGATGCGGCTGCCGGAGGCGCTCGCCGCCGCGGTCACCGCGCTCACCGAACGCCACCGGGTGAGCCTGCTGGTGGTGCTGCAGGCCGCCGTGGCCACCGCGCTGTACCAGGCCGGGGCCGGAACCGATATTCCGCTGGGCACCCCGGTCGATCTGCGCACCGATTCCGAGCTCGCCGAACTGGTCGGGTTCTTCAACAACACCGTGGTGCTGCGCACGGATCTGCGCGGCGATCCGAGCGTGACCGAATTGCTCGCCCGCGCCCAGGAAACCGGGCTGGCCGCTGTCGATCATGGTGAGGTGCCCTTCGAGCAGGTAGTCGAGCGGATCAATCCACCGCGCTCGCCCGCGCGCAATCCGCTGTTCCAGGTGATGATCGCGGCAACCCGGGAATGGCCGGAACTCGATCTCGGCGGGGTACCGGCCGCCGCGGCCGAACCCAGTCAGACCCAGGCGAAGTTCGACCTGACCTTCGCCATCCACGAGTACACCGACGGCGGAATCGGCTGCTCACTGCTCTACGCCACCGAGCTCTTCACACCGGAAACCGCGCGCGGGCTGCTCGAACTCGTGCTCGGGGTGCTCGGCCAGGCGGCGCACACCCCGGAACTGCGGCTCTCCGAACTCGCCGCCTTCGGTCATCGCGCGCTCGGCGAGCAGGCGTCCGCCTTCGCCGAACTGCTCGCCGAGGAGCATCCGGGAACCGTGCGGTGCGCGGTGGAACTGCCGCAGGGCAGCGGAGCCACACAGGCGGCCGCCGCGGTGTACCGGGCGCTCGCGGCCCACGCGGCACTGCGGTTGCGCCGTGGCACCGAGGGCTGGCGGATCGCGAACGCCGCCGAACTGCTCGCCGAGGGAGTATTCGAGAACCCGGACCGGGCCCGGCTGCACGGCACCCGGCTGGAACTGCGGTTGCCCGCGGCCTTTCTCGATGAGGAATCCGTGCCGACGCTGGCCCGCACACTGCGCGAATCCGGCGGCACACGGACCGTGGACGGCTACCTCGACTACCTGGAGCAGACCGCGGCCTTCGCCGAAGACCCGGGCATCGTGGCGCACGCCGAGACCTGGCTGGACGACAACGAGGGGTTCGCCGAGCCAGACGAGGCCGCCGGTGCGGACACCGCGCACGAACCGCACCGGATCACCCTGCCTGCCGGTCTTCCGGCACCGGATCCGGAAACCTTGCGCGGTTGCGCGGTATCCGCACTGGCGGCCGCCTACCGGGAAATCGGGGTGGCCGCGCCGCCGGTCGAACTGGACGAACCCGATCGGGACCGCGGACCGTACGCGGCGACCGTCGGCCGCTGCCGCAGGCGGTTCCCGGTGGTCCCCGGCCCGGACGGAGAACTCGAGGTGCCCGCGGATCCGTGGCGCGCGGTGAGCTACCGGCTCGCCGCTGCGCTCAGCCCGCACACCGCGGGTGCCTTCGCCGAACTCGGGGAACCCGGACTGCGCCTGCGGCTGGTGTGCGCCGAGGCCGGTACGGAACCGGCGGGACCGGAGCTACGGGTCTCGCTGCCCGGCGAACGCGAACTGCTGCTGGAGGGTACCGGCCACCCACCGGGGCTGCTCGAAGCATGGGCGCCCCGGCTGCTGGAGGCACTGCGCGAGCACCGTGGCCCGGACGACCGGCTGCTCGGCCTCGAACCGGCGCAGCGGCATGCGCTGGAACGGGATTTCGGCCCGCTGCGCGAAATCCTGCCGCTGTCTCCATTGCAGGAAGGGCTGCTGTTCCACCTGTTCTCCGCGGACCGCGGCGAGGACGTCTACATCTCGCAGACCGGTATCGAGCTGACCGGACCGCTCGACCCGGATCGGCTGCGCCGGGCCGCCTCCGCCGCGCTGGCCGCCTGCCCGACGGTCGGCGCCGGTTTCGCCGAGGTCGGGGAGCGCTTGGTACAGCTCGTTCCGGAACGGCTCCACGTTCCCTGGCGCAGCCTCGACGTGTCCGAAGTGGACGATCCGGGCGCCGCGGTGCGCGAGCTCACCGATGCCGAGTACCACACGGGATTCGATCCGGCCCGCCCGCCGATGGCCCGGTTCGCCCTGATCACCCTCGCCGAAGACCGGCATCGCCTGTTGTTCACCGCACACCACGTGTTGCTGGACGGCTGGTCGATCCGGTTGTTGCTGATCCTGGTGCTGCGCTGGTACACCGATCCGGACGGAATCGAATCACCGCCGCCGTTCCGGAACTTCCTTTCCTGGCTTGCCGAACAGGACGAGGAGGCCGCCGACACGGCATGGCGGGGACAGCTGGGCGGCGCCGAACCCACGCTGCTCGCACCGCGCATCGCCGGGGTCGCCGCGGACGCCGGCCGCACCGAGGAACGCACCGAAACACTGCCCGAGGGCCTGGCCCGCCGGGTCGAGGAACTCGCGAAAACGAGCGGAACCACGGTCAGCACGGTGTACGAGCTTGCCTGGGCGGTGTTGCTGATGCGGCTCACCGGTACCCGGGATGTGCTGTTCGGGACCGTGATCTCCGGACGGCCACCGGAGATCGAGAACGTGGACCGGATGATCGGCCTGCTGTTCAACACGGTGCCCGCCAGGGTCGGGGCGGGGCCCGGTGCCACCGTGGGGGACACACTGCGGTCCCTGCACCGGCGGAAATCCGTGCACCTGCGCTACGGGTATCCGAGCCTGTCCCGGCTGCACCGGATCGCCGGGCAGCAGCGGTTGTTCGACACGCTGTTCGTGGTGCAGAACCTGCCCGCCCCGGCCCACGAGGAGGGCTTCGGGCCGGACCGGGCGCTGCGCATGACCGGGGCCTCGGTGCGGGACGCGACGCACTATCCGCTGAGCATGGCGGTCACCCCGGAGCCGGGCGCGGTCGGACTGCGGTTGATGTACCGCACCGACGCGTTCAGCCCGGAACAGGCGCACGGACTCTTCGATCGCTATCTGCGCTGCCTCGAAGGGATCGCCGAAGGACCGGAACAGTGGATCCACCGGGTGGATGTGCTCTCCGGTGCGGAACGGAACCTGCTGCTCGAGGGGCACAACCACACCACGGGGCCGATTCCGGAGGCCTCGGTGGCCGAACTGCTCGCCGCGCAGGCCGCCGAGACCCCGGCTGCCATCGCGGTCGTCGCCGGAGCGACCGTGCTGCGCTACGCCGAGCTGGCCACGCTGGCCAACCGCACCGCCCGGCTGCTGCTGGCGCACGGGGCGGGCGCGGAACACCGGGTCGCCCTGCTGCTGCCGCGCTCCGAGCTGATGATCGGCGCGCTGTTCGGGGTGTTCGCCGCGCACGCCGCATATGTGCCCATCGATCAGGAGACTCCGCCCGCGCGCATCCGCTCCATGCTCGACCAGTCCGCGCCGACGCTCATCCTGACCACCCCGGAGCTCGCCGGGCGGCTGCCCGAGCAGTACGCGCGGGATCCGCGGGTGGTGCACTACGCCGGTGCCACGGAATACCCGGGCACCCCACCGGAACAGGTGCCCCGGCCCGCCGGGCTCGACCACCTAGCCTATGTCATCTTCACCTCCGGCTCCACCGGGGAACCCAAGGGTGTCGCGGTGAACTATCGCGGGCTGACCAACATGTTCCACAACCACGAACGGGAGATCTTCGCCCCGGTGCTGGACCGAGTCGGTGGCAGGCGGCTGCGCATCGCGCACACCACCTCGTTTTCCTTCGACGCCTCCTGGGAACAGTTGCTCTGGCTACTCGCCGGGCACGAGGTGCACGTGATCGACGACGAATTGCGCCGCAATCCGCCCGGGCTGCTCGCCTACTTCGACGGGCACCGCATCGACGCCTTCGACGTCACCCCGACCTACGGACAGCATCTGGTGGAACAGGGGCTGCTGGAGCGGCCGAGGGCACAGGATCCGCGGCACAGTGAGGAACCCGGTGTCGTGTTCGTCTCGCTCGGCGGGGAAGCGGTCGGCGATGCGCTGTGGACCGGCCTGCGCGCGGCTCCCGGGGTTTCCGGCTACAACCTGTACGGCCCGACCGAGTACACGATCAACGCGCTCGGTGCCGATCTCGCGGACTCGGCGGATCCCACGGTGGGGCGCCCGATCCGGAACACCCGCGCCTATGTCCTCAGCACCGGGCTGCTTCCCGTCCCGGAAGGCGTCACCGGGGAGCTCTATCTTGCCGGGATCGGGCTGGCGCGCGGTTATCTCGGCCGCGGCGGACTCACCGCGGAACGATTCCTCGCCGATCCCTTCGGCGCGCCGGGCACCCGGATGTACCGCACCGGTGACCTGGCCAGGTGGCGCCCGGACGGCGGGCTCGACTTCCTCGGCCGCGCCGACGATCAGGTGAAGATCCGCGGCCACCGCATCGAACCCGCCGAGGTGGGCAATGTGCTCGCCGCGCTGGACGGGGTCGGGCAGGCGGCGGTGATCGCGCACGGCAGCGGAACCGAGGCCAGGCTGATCGGCTATGTGGTGCCCGATTCCGGGGCCGCCGGGGAACTCGGCACCGAGGCGCTGCGGGAACGCCTCACCGCGCAGCTGCCCTCGACCATGGTGCCCGCCGTCCTGCTCGCCGTGGACTGCCTGCCGCTGACCGTGAACGGGAAACTCGACCTCGCCGCCCTCCCGGAACCGGCGCTCGCCGCCGAGCGGGAACGGGAACCGGGCCGTACCCCGGCGGAGCGACTGGTCGCCGAGCTGTTCGCCGAGGTGCTGGAGCGGGACGCGGTCGGCAGGGCGGAGGACTTCTTCGCCGTGGGCGGGCATTCGCTGCTGGTCGTCCGGCTGGTGAACAAGCTGCGTGCCCGCTTCGATCCGGGGATCTCGGTGCGCGATATCTACGATGCGCCGAGCCCCGCGTTGCTCGCCGCCCGCGGACCGCAGGAAGCAGACACCGACACCGAAACCGGCGGCGAACTCGAACTGCTGCGCGCGGACACCGAACTCGCTGCGGACATCCGCGCGGACGGTTGCGCACCGGCGGTGGAACCGGGGCGGGCGCGGCACATCCTGCTCACCGGTGCCGCCGGGTTCCTCGGCTCCTTCCTGCTCGCCGAACTGCTCGCCACGACCCCGGCCACGGTGCACTGCCTGGTGCGTGCCGCCGATGAGGAGGCCGGATACCGGCGGGTGTGCGCGGCCCTGCGGCGCTACCGGCTCTGGTCACCGGACTACGCGCAGCGGATCGTCGCGGTGCCCGGTGATCTCGCCGCACCGCGCCTCGGCCTGGACAGCGAGCGGTACGCCTGGCTGGCCGAGCACTCCGGGGAGATCTACCACAACGCGGCGAAGGTCAACGATATCGAGGCGTATCCGAAACTGCGGGAGACCAATGTGGACGGAGCGGTCGCGGTGCTGCGGCTGGCCACGACCGGGCGGCTCAAACCGGTCCGGTTCATCTCCACCGCCTCGGTATCGGTGCGCCGTGGCGCCAATCCGGCGGTACTGCCCGAGGAGCCGGCGCTGAGCGCCGAACAGATCGGCACGAACGGCTATGTGCGCAGCAAATGGGTCGCCGAGGAACTGATGCGTGCGGCCGCCGGTCGTGGCATACCGGTCGCGATCTACCGGCCCGGACGGATCAGCGGGCACAGCGGAACCGGCGCGTGCAGCGACTCCATCGGATTCTGGTACTTCATCCGTGCCATGGTGCTGCTCGGGGCCGCGCCGGAACTGCGCTCGGATGCGATCACCCTGGCGCCGGTGGACTACGTGGCGGGCGCGATCGTGCGGCTGGCACACACCGATCCGGGCACCGGCAGGGCCCACCACCTCACCAATGAGCAGCCGACCAGTATCGCCGCCATCCTGGACCGGTTGCGTGCGGCCGGATTCGTGCTGCCGGTGCTGCCCTTCGAACAGTGGCGTGCGCTGCTCGAGGAGCGCGCGGGCGAGCTCGCCGAACGCGGGGACCACTCACTCGCCCAGGCGGTGCTGCTCGCCGAGCACTACGGCAAATACACCGGAAGCACGAGCGAATCCCGGCTAGGCCAGGAACACACCAGGGCCGGGCTCGCCGGATCCGGGTTCGGTTGCCCACCGGTCACCGCCGAGACCCTGGACCGCTATGTGGCGTACTTCCGCGCCATCGCGTTCCTCCCGGAACCCGCGAGCGCGGGGAGCCGCCGATGAGCACCGCACCGGTGAACGGCAGGAACTGCAGCTACACCGAACACGGCAACGGGCCGCTCGCGGTGCTCGTGATGGGCACCGGGAGCCCCGGCCGGGTCTGGCACGGTCACCAGGTGCCCGCGCTGACCACGGCCGGGTACCGGGTGGTCACCCCGGACAACCGCGGGCTCGAACCCGGGGACGGCACGGATTTCGGCATGGCCGAACTGGTCGGCGATCTCGCCGGACTGCTCGATCACCTCGACGCGGGCCCGGCCGTGCTGATCGGCACCTCGCTCGGCGCGCGCATCGTGGCCGAGCTCGCCCTCGAACGGCCGGAGCTGGTGGACCGGATGGTGCTCATGGCCACCTGCGGGCGCCCGGAACCGGTGCAGGACACCCTGACCCGGGGAGAGTGCGCGCTGCACGACGAGGGCATCGTGCTGCCACCGGACTACTATGCGGCGATCACCGCGCTGCAGAACCTTTCCCCGGCGACACTGCGCGATCCGGTCGCGGTGCGCGACTGGCTGGACCTGTTCGCGCTGCAGGGATCTGCGGTGACCGAGGGGGTGCGCACGCAGTATTCCGTGCAGCTGCGGGATTTCCCGGACCGGCTCGCGGACTACCGGCGGATCACCGCGCCGGCATTGGTGATCGGGTTCGCCGACGATCTGATGGTGCCGCCGGAACTCGGCCGCGAGGTGGCCGAGGCCATCCCGGCCGCGCAGTACACCGAACTCGCCGACTGCGGGCATTTCGGCTATCTCGAACGCCCGGAAGCGGTACACGAAGCGATATCCCGGTTTCTCCGGGAGACCGAAGGAGGGAACCGGTGAACGTCGTCGCGCTCGAAGACGTGCACAAGCGGTTCGGGCCGACCGAAGCATTGCGCGGGCTCTCGCTCACCGTCGCCGAGGGCAGCATCCTCGGCGTGCTCGGCCCGAACGGTGCGGGCAAGACCACCGCGATCAATGTGCTCACCACGCTGGTGCGCCCGGATTCCGGGCGAGCCTCGGTCGCCGGATACGACACGGTGACCGAGCCGGACCGGGCGCGTTCGGTGATCGGCGTGACCGGCCAGTTCGCCGCACTGGACGAGAACCTGACCGCGCGGGAGAACCTGAACCTGTTCGCCAGGCTGAACAAACTCGGCCGGTACGCGGGACGGCGCCGGGCCGGGGAACTGCTGGAGGCCTTCGGTCTCGCGGAGGTGGGCGACCGGCGCTGCGGCGGTTTCTCCGGCGGCATGCGCAGGCGGCTGGACCTCGCGGTGTCCATCATCGCCCGGCCGTTGGTGCTGTTCCTGGACGAGCCGACCACCGGGCTCGACCCGAACAGCCGTGCCGCGCTCTGGGAGATGGTGCGCGGGCTGCGCGCCGAGGGCGTGACGATTCTGCTGACCACGCAGTATCTGCAGGAGGCCGATGAACTCGCCGACCAGATCGCGGTGATCGACGGCGGGCAGGTCATCGCCGAGGGCAGCGTCGCCACGCTCAAGGCGAAGATCGGTGGCGCGGTCTGCCACCTCACCCTCGCCGATCCGGGCACCAGGGCCCGCGCGCGGGACATCCTGGGCGCCCGGTACCGGATCACCGAGAACGGGCAGCTGCTTTCGGTGCCCGCACAGGGATCCCGGACCCTGACCGAGGTGCTGCGCACCCTGGACACGCACGAGATCGAGGTGGACGACGCCGCGCTGCGCCACCCCAGCCTCGACGATGTGTTCTTCGCGCTGACCGGCGCACCGAGCACGGGGGCGCCCGAATGAGCGCGGCCCTCGTCGTGGTGCGCCCGCACGGGCCGACGCCGTCCGCGCTCGCCGACTGGCGGGCGCTCGCGGTCCGGCATCTGGTGCAGATCCTGCGCAGACCGGCAACGCTGATCGGGGTGCTGTGCACCCCGATGGTGTTCGCGGTGCTGTTCTTCGCGGTGTTCGGCCGCTTCATTCCGGCATCCGGGCTCGGCTACGCCCAGTACCTGTTGCCCGCGGTGCTCATCCAGGCGACGCTGTCCAACGGGATCTCCGCCGCGGTGGCGGCCGCGGAGGATGTGGGCACCGGATTCCTGCGCCGCCTGCGCGCGCTGCCCATCGCCCGCTCGGCCCCGCTGCTCGGCTGGCTCGCGGCCCGGGTGCTCGTAGCGCTGGTTTCCTTGCTGCTGCTGGTATCGGTGGGCTACGGGCTCGGCTTCCGGTTCCTCGGCGGGCCGCCGGCCACCGTAGGGTTCGTGTTGTGCACGATCCTGCTCGCGCTCACCGTCTGTTCCGGTTACCTCGCCCTCGGGCTGAGCATCCAGAAGCTGCCGCTGCTCGACGCGGTGTGCAACCTCGTCTACTTTCCGATGTTGTTGCTCTCCAACGCTTTCACGCCCACCGGCTCCTATCCGGGCTGGCTGCGGCCGGTGATCGCGCAGCTCCCCGTCTCTCGGATCGCGGATCTGCTGCGCGCGCTGAGCGTCCCGGCGACCCCTCCGGTTTCCACCGTCCTGATCGGACTGGCCTGGCTGCTCGGCCCGCTGGTGCTGTTCGTCTGGCTCGGTGCGCGCCGGTTCGGGAGGCAGGCATGACCACGAACACCGCCGCGCGCCCGGAATTCTTCCGGGACGCCGCACTGCTGGCCGGGCGGGCGGTGCGGGAGACCTTCCGCAGCCCCGCGACGATCGTGCTCGGCTCGTTCTTCCCACTGGTGATGCTGCTCGCGATGACGCTGGGCTTCGCGGATGTGGTGCTGCCGGGCCGTGGCTATGCCGGATACGTGAACTACAGCCTGCCGCTGTTCATCGTCATGGGCGTGGTCTTCGCCGCGCTGAACACTGCCGTGGCCACCTACCGGGATCTGCACGGCGGGATGGACGCGCGGCTGCGCACCGTGGCGATCGCGCGTTCGGCCCCGTTGCTCGGCCGGGTCGGCGCCGATGCGGTGCGCAATCTGGCCACCACGGTGCTGGTGTTCCTGCTGGGCTTCGCGCTCGGTTTCCGCTTCGCGGCCGGTCCGCTCGCGATCCTGGGCTTTTTCCTGCTGCCTGTGGTGTTCGGTTTCGGCATCGCCTGGTTCATGGTCGCGATCGCGATGCGCGCCAAGTCCGCGGAGACCGCCATCTCACTGGTGAACGTGCTGCTGTTGGTGCTGTCCTTCCTGTCCACCGGTTTCGCGCCGAAGGGATCGCTGGCCGGCTGGGCCGAACCGATCGCCGCGGTGAACCCGCTCTCCTCGGCCATCGACGCGATGCGCGGGCTCGCGCACGGCGGGGAACTCACCGGCCCGCTGCTGGCCACACTCGCCTGGACGGTCGCGCTGACCGCGGTGTTCGGGGCCGTTGCGGTATCCGCCTACCGGTCCCGCGGCGAACGGAGGTCCGGATGAACCGGCTGGACGAACTGCTGGCCGAGGCCGCGCGGCGAGCCCCGGAGGCGCCCGCACTGCGCGCGGACGGGGCGGGTGTCGGGTACCGCGAACTGGAGCTGCAGGTGCGCGAGCTCGCGGACCGGCTGGCCGCCGGGGGAGTGCGCCCGGGGCACCGGGTCGGGATCCACCTGCCGAAGAACGCGGACGCGGTGCGCGCGGTCTACGCCGTCCTGCGGGCCGGGGCCGTCGCGGCACCATTGGAGTATGCCGATCCGGCCGCACGGATCGAGCGCGCCGCGCAGAACGCGGATCTCGACTTCGTGCTCACCACGGGGAACGACGGCATGCTGCTGGCGAATGTGGTGCTGGAACCGCGTTCCCCGGTCGAGCGGGATCCCGGGCAGGACGCCTACATCCTGTTCACCTCCGGTTCCACCGGCTGGCCGAAGGGAGTGCTGCTCACCCACGACAACATCCTCACCTTCGTGCGCTGGTCGGTGGCCGCCCTGGGAATCGGTGCCGGGGACCGGATCGGCTCGCAGTCCGCGCTGAGCTTCGATCTGTCCACTTTCGACATTTTCGGTTCCGCGCTGGCGGGCGCCTGCCTGGTACTGCTGCCCGAGGAACTGAAACCGTTCCCCCGGGATGTGACCGGCTGGCTCGCCGATGAGCGGATCACCGTCTGGTACGCGGTACCCACCTTCTACCGCGCGCTCGCCGATCGGGGTGGCGCCCGTGCCGCGGTACTTCCCGAACTGCGGGTGTGCGCGTTCGCCGGTGAACCGTTCCCTCCGGAGTTACTGGAGTGGTACCTGCGTGAGTTTCCCGGGCGGGACTGGTGGAATCTGTACGGGCCGACCGAAACCAACGTGTGCACCGGTTTCCGGGTCCCCACGGACTGGCGGGCCGTCGAGGGCCTGCCCATCGGCGGCGCGATCGACGGGCTTTCGGTGGAACTGTTCGACGAGCGCGACCGGCCGGCCACCGAGGGCGAGATCGCCGTCGCCGGGCGCTCGGTGTTCCGCGGTTACCTGCAGGACGGGCGGCTGCGGGACGCGTGCGTGCCGCTGCGGTTCGCCGACGGCGAGACCCGGCGGGCCTACCGCACCGGGGATTTGGCCACTGTGGACGGACAGGGCCGGATCCGGTTGCACGGCAGGCGCGATCACCAAGTGAAGTTCCGCGGGCACCGGATCGATCTCGGCGAACTCGAACACGCGGCGAGCGGGATACCGGGAATCGCCGAGGCGGTGGCGCTGCCGCACGGGGACCGGCTCGCCCTGTTCGCGGTCACCGAGGGCATCGGGCCGGGGCCGCTGCGCGCGCAGCTCGCCGCACAGCTCCCGCGCCGGATGATGCCCGACATCCTGCGCGAAATCGACCGGCTTCCGCTCAACAACAGGGGCAAGCTCGACCGGCCCGCGCTGGCCGCCGGGCTGCCCGACACAGAGGAGGAATCGAATGACTGATCTCGAACGATTGCGGGCACTCGTGGAGCGGGTGATCCGGGAATCGGCGAGCGGCCCGGTCGAACCGATCGAACCGGACACCCCACTGCTGATCTCCGGGCTGCTCGATTCGCTGACGATCATGAAGATCGTCGGTGAAATCGAACGCGAGCACGGGGTGCGGCTCGGAGATGCCGAGATCGTCGCCGCCAACTTCCGTGACGTCCGCGCACTGTGCCGGGCGGTCGCTCCCGAACAGACCGTGGCACGATGACGGCCCCACTCGGTCTGGACGGCGCGCTCGAACAGCGGGTGCTCGCGGCGCGGCAGCGGGCGGAACCGGTGGCGGCGGAGCTTTCCGGGGCGGATTTCCGCACCGCGTGGAAAGCCCTCGGCGCACACGGCCTGCTCACCGATCCCGAATCGGTGCTCGACGGGATCGCGATGATCGAGGGACTCGGCCGGGCCGGGGTGCCCGCCGGACTGTGCTACGCGCTCACCTCACAGCTGTTCGGGGTGCAGCGCCCGCTGCGGGCCGCGCTCGGTGAAGCGGTGCTGCCCGATGCGGTGCGGTCCGGTGAACTCGTGCTCTGTCACGCGCTGACCGAGGACGAGGGCGGCAGCGATCCGCTTTCCATGCGCACCAGCGCGGTTCGCCGCGAGGACGGGAGTTTTCGGCTCAACGGCAGGAAATCCTTCATCACCGCGGCCCCGGTCGCGGACCTGGCCCTGGTGTTCGCGCGCACCGAGGAGGGCAACCATCCGTTCGCGCTCACCCCGTTCCTCGTCGATCTGGACGCGGAAGGGGTCACCCGCACCGAAGCGTTCGGCAAGCTCGCCCTCCCGGAGGTTCCGATGGGCGCGCTCGAATTCACCGAGGTGCACGTGCCCGCGGAGCGGATGCTCGGCGAACCGGGCTCCGGGCTCGCCCTGCTGACCGCGACCACGGCCTGGGAACGTTCCGTACTGCTGGGGTACGCGCTCGGGCCGATGCAGCGGGTGCTCGACCGGACCGTGAGCTGGGCACGGGACCGGAGCCAGTTCGGCAGGCCGATGGGGGCAAGCCAGCTGGTCGCCGGGCGGGTCGCGGAGATGGCCATGGCGCTGTGGCGCTCCCGCGGGCTGGTGTACGGCATCGCCCGCCGTCTCGATGATGGCGAATCGATCCGCCGGCTGGCCGGTGAGGCGGCGCTGACCAAGATCTCGGTCTCCCAGGACTACATCGCCTTCACCGAGCACGCCACCGCGCTCGGCGGTGTCCGTTCCTTCGTCGCGGGCTCCGGGCTCACCGCGGAACTGTTCGGGCCGCTCGCCGGGCTCGTCTACGCCGGACCGAACGACCTGTTACGCGTCACCGTCGCCCGCGAGCTCGGGCTTCCGGTGCAGAACTGAAACTGGAGGGACCGTGACCCAGGAAACGATCTCGGCGAGGGCCGATGCGGTGCACCGCGCCGCGGCGGCCGCCGAACAGCTCGCCACCGGTGCGTCCGGAGTGGACAGTGGGGAGGACGCGCGGCCCGGATACCGGGCGATCCGGGAATCCGGGCTGCTCCGGGCGCTCCTGCCCCGGGACGCGGGCGGATTCGAACTGTCCTTTTCGGACTACACGAAGGTACTGGAAACCCTGGCCACCGGATCCGGTTCCGGGGCGCTGGGTTTCAACATGCACAACGTCGCGATCGGATCGCTCTGCGAGTCCTCCGGGATCTCGCTTCCGCCCGCGGCCGAACGGTTCTGCGACTGGGCCTTCGCGGAGGTCGTGCACCGGAACCGGATGTTCGCCTCGGCGACCTCCGAGCCCGGCAGCGGCGCCAAACTGCGCGGGCTGAGCACCACCTACACCCGCGAGGACGGTGGTTTCGTGCTGCGCGGCGAGAAATCCTTCGTCTCGCTCGCCGGGATCGCCGATTACTACGTGGTCGCCGCGGTCTCCGCGGCGGGCGGGCAGGACGAGATCTCGCATTTCGTGGTCTCCAAGGACGACCCCGGAGTGCGCTTCGGCGGAATCTGGGACGGCGCGGCGCTGCGCGGAACCGAGACCGCCTCGATGACCCTCGACGCGGTGCCGGTCGGCGCGGACCGGTTGTTCCTCGGCGTCGAGGGTGCCTCGCTGTTCAAACTCGTCCGGGAACCGCACTGGATGGTGGCCGGATACCTCGGCGCCTACCTCGGCGTCGGTGAATCCGTCGTCCGGTACGTCACCGATTTCGTGGCGGGGCAGGAAAAGCGCCGGGATTCCGCGGTGGTACGGTCTCAGCTCGCCGAACTCGTGGTCGACCTGCACGCCGCCCGCGCTCAGGTTTACGCGGCGGCCGGGCTCATCGACGAGCGGCGCGGCAGCCTCGAGGCGAACACCGCGGTGCACGTGGCCAAGTATCTGATCGGGGAACTCGTGCCCTCCCTCGCCACCCGGGCCATCCGGATCTGCGGGTCCACCGGATTGCGCCGCAGCCAGCCACTCGAGCGCCTGCTCCGCGAATCGGTGTTCTGCTCGGTGATGCCCGCCAAACCGGACGAGTGCCTGGACTATATCGGCAAATCGGTACTCGGCTTCAATATGTTCCATGCGCACACCGTCGACTGGTGAACCGGCGGCACCGCTGGCGCGGCGGCTGCGAACGATCGCCGAACACGGTCGGTGCCACAATTTCCACGCCCTCCCGGCGAGCGCGCTCGAACAGGAACGGTTGCCCGATGTCTCGTTCTCGGGAAGCGCGCTGGATTCCTTCTTCGCCCCGCGCGGCGTGCTCGCGGAGGCCCAGGAGCTCGCCGCCGAGGCGTTCGGTGCCGACCGGACCTTCTTTCTCAGTTGCGGGACGACCATCGCGAACCGCATCGCGACCGAGGTACTCGGCCGTCTGGGAACCGGGATCCTGCTCGATCCGCGATCGCACCAGTCGGTGCACTTCGGGACGAACGCGTCCCCCGCCGAGGTCGCGCCGCTGCCGATCACCGCACGGGGTGAGCCCGATCTGCCCGCCGTGCAGCGAATGCTCGCGGACGGCCGGTACGGTGCCATCGCCCTCAACGCGGCGACCTACGAGGGGATCCGGCTGCGCCTCACCGAGGTGCTGACCGGGATCGCCGCGGTGGCACCGGAAACCGTGCTGCTCATCGACGAGGCGTGGAGCGCGATCCACACCTTCTCCCCGGAGCTGGCCGAACACTCGGCCCTCCCGGTGGCGCGGCGGCTGCGGGACCGCGGGCAACCGTGCCCGGCCCTGCTGGTCACCCAGTCCGCGCACAAGACCATGCTCGCCCTGCGCCAGGCCGGTTATCTGCACCTGGTGGCGGGACAGGACCGGCGCATGGGCCTCGAATCCGCGCTGCGGCAGGCGATCTACCGGCAGCACACCACGTCGCCGTCCTGGCCCATTCTCGGTTCACTGGACACCGCGCGGGAACACGCGCAGGCCCACGGCGCACAGGCGCTTGCGCACGCGCTCGAACTGAGCGCCGAGTTCACCCGCGCACTGGGGGACAGCGGGTTCCCCGACGACCGCGGTTCGGCGGAGAACCCGTGCACGGTAACCGATCCGCTGCATGTCCGGCTGCGTACCGGGTGTGGCGCGGCCGGATCGCTGCAGCGGTATCTCTACGCCGAGCACGACGTCTACCTGCCCCGTACCGGACCGGACACCCTGGTCGCGCACTTCCACATCGGTGTCCGGGCCGAGGATGTGCGAGCCCTGCTGCATGGCCTGGAGAGCTGGCCGGGAGACCGGCCGGACAATGGGAGCCCGGACGGCCCTCGGGAGTCCGGGGCGGAGCCGAGGATCGGCAGCGTGCTGAACGGATTCCTGCTTCCGTATCCGCCCGGGGTGCCGCTCACGCGGCCGGGGGAGGTGTGGACCGAGCGGCATGCCCGGCTGCTCGCGGCCCACCGGCGCAGCGGAGCGGAGGTTTTCTGGGTAGCCCAGGACTGAGCGGACCCGGCCATTCGTTGACGAACCGGGCAGAATAGGTGAATGAGTGAAGTGCTGCCGGTGATCCGGCAGACCGTGCTGGACACCACCGACGCACGCGCGCTCGCCGAGTTCTACCGGAAGTTCCTCGGGCTGCGCTATCGCCAGGGCGATGAACCACCGGCGGCGGGGGAACCCGATCAGCACGGCGCGGACTGGCTGGTGCTGCGGGATTCCGTCACCGGGTTCCGCCTGGCCTTCCAGCAGGTCGCCGAGCTGCCCGAGCCGACCTGGCCGCACGGACCGGTGCCACAGCAGGTGCACCTCGACCTCACCGTCCCCACCAAGACCGACCTGGAACGCCAGCACCTGCGCGCCGTGCGACTCGGCGCGCGGCTGCTCTACGACCGAACGGATGATCCGGTCGAACCGCTGTACGTCCACGCGGATCCCGAGGGGCACCCGTTCTGCGTGTTCGTGGCGGGTCCGGAGCATGCCTGAGGGCAGCCTCGAGGCCACCCGGGCCGTGGCGGCCAGTGCGCACCGGATCTTCGCGTTCCTGGCCAGGCCCGCGGAACACCGGCGCATCGATACGAGCGGCATGGTCCGGGGCAGCGTGCGGGACGGCAGGGTGACCGCGGTGGGTGAGGGCTTCGTGATGGACATGGACAACCCGGTCACGGGCGCGCACCGGGTGGAGAACCATGGGGTGACCTTCGAACCGGATCGCGCCATCGGCTGGGCTCCCGCGACACCCGGGCACCCGCCCGCGGGGCACACGTGGACCTGGCGTCTCGCCCCGCTCGATGCCGGTTCCACCAGGGTGACGCTCACCTACGACTGGTCCGCGTTCCGCGATCGGGCGATGCTCGACCGGCTCCCGGTGCTGGACCGGGGCGGATGGCATGCCTTGATCGATCGACTGGCCGAAATCTACGAGTGACCCACGTCACTTGTAGGAACTGTGGGCGCCTCGCAGCCGACCAGTCCCGTATGCGGTGTTGTTGGATCGGTGAGGTCTCGCTCCTTCCGGTGGTGCCCGCGACCGAGCCGCAGCCACCGGCCTGCGGATCGCGCGCGTGCGGGAATCCGGCCTGCCCACGCAACCGTCCGGCCGCCCAGCCCGCGGACACCATCGACGAGCTGCTCGACACCCTGAAGGCGGGACCACCCGATCCGGAGGGGCTCACCGAGCGCATCATGCACAGCCTGCGCGAACACGGTGCACTCGACGAGCCCGGCGGATCGGAGGGCGAGCAGTGACCGAGGGGACCGCCGAGGTCCGGCGGCTGCTCGAGCGCACCGGGCCGCGGTTGTGGCGGGTGTGCGCGGCGCTGGTGGATGCAGATTCGGCGGAGGAACTGGCCGCGCGCGCCTACTACCTGGCCATTCGTTCGGGGTCGGCGGGAGCGGATGCCGCACTGTCCTGGCTGGCCGGAATTGCCAGGCAGGTCTGCGCCGAGGAACGCGCCCGCCGCGGTTCCGGGCACCGTGCCGCGGAAACCGGGCGGCATCCCGCCACGCTGCTGCGCGGGGCGCTCGCCGAAGCGGTGGACCGGCTGGCCGTGGAACCCCGGGAGGCGCTGCTGCTGACCGCGGTGGCCGGTCTCTCGGTGACCGAGGCGGCGCTGGCCTGCGGTTGCTCGGCGGAGGTGTTGCGGGGCCGGGTGGCCCATGCGCGCACGGCGCTGGCCGACGACCTCGGTATCGGTACCGCCTCCCGCCGGGACGGTGCGGCGGACGATATGCGGGCCTGCTGACCGCGTCGCCGTCGCCGAGCACGGCGCCTGTCCCGTCGGTACCGGGACCGGGAACATGATCACCGAACGCCGCAGATTCCTGGCCACCCGGCTCGCCCGCCGGCAGGAGAAGTACCCGGATGTCCGCGTCGAGCAGGTGGTCGCGCACAACGGGATCCGGCGGCAGCTGCCGGAGTGCTCGGGCCGGGCGCATGCTCCGGACTGGTACTCGGCTCGGTGAGCAGGGCGATGATCTACCACGTGCTGAGCCGTTCGCTCACTCGGGCTCCCGGGCCTGCCGCAGCACGCCGACCACCTCGTCGAAGCGGTCGTCGGTGGCGCGCCGGATCAGGTAGGTGGTGATCCGCGCGTCGAGGTCCTGGATCGGGAGGATCGCGAACTCACCCGAGTGCAGGCCGAACGCGGCCGCGGATTCGAGTGGCACGAGCCCGAAACCCTTGGTGCTGCGCAGGAACACCAGCAGCCCGCTCGGATCGGAGTACTGGGTGCCCTGGTCGACGAGGATGCCCAGCTCGGCGAACTGCTCGGCGCGGCGCGCCCCGAGATCCCAGTGCCGCGGACCCTGGATGTAGGAGAAACCCCGCAGATCGGCGAGGGTGAGCGCGGTGCGGCCGGGAAACCGGGTCGCGTCCACGACCACGCCGAGCGGTTCCCGGTACAACACGATCGTGGCGAGCCGGTTGTCGCTGGTGCCCAGGTGCGATATCGCCAGATCGAGGGAATTGCTCAGCAGGGCGGATTCCATGTCCAGCGAGGGCATCTGGCGCAGCGTGAACCGGTGCGAATCCTCGAACGCGCGGATCGACTCGCCGAGCCTGCGCCGGTGCGCGGGATTGAGCAGGTCCGGGATCGCCAGCCGGACATCGGTGCGCCGGTCGCGGGCACTGATCTGGGCGGGGATCGCGTCGAACTGGACGACGACGGACTCGGCGAGTGGCAGCAGCGCCTCACCGGCCGAGGACAGCCGGGTGTGATGGGTGGAGCGGTCGAACAGCGGTTCACCCAGCTCGCGTTCCAGTGCCCGGATGCGTTGGCTCAACGGGGGCACCGACATGTTCAGCGAGCGCGCCGCACGGGTGAAATTCAGCTCCCGGGCGACCGCAAGGAAGTACCGCAGGTGGTGCATCTCCACGCTGCGCAGCGTACTCGGCGGTGTTATCACTGTGGACATACCGCCCTGATGTACTCGGTCATTCCCTGGTTACCGAGTGGTACCTAAGGTCGGAGGTAGAGCAAGATCGTCGCGGAGCGCGGACCAGCGAAGTGTCGCGGAAAGCGAAATGTTGCAGAAAGGAAGGCGAGCCATGGATCTGGAGTTGTCCGGCGAGGACAGGAAATTCCGGGACGGTCTACGGGAGGTGTTCCTCGGCGAGATCCCCGAGGACATCCGCAGGCGCAGCGCGCTGAACGAGACCACCCGCGAGGACATCGTCACCACGCAGCGGACCCTGAACGCGCACGGGCTTGCCGTGCCGCACTGGCCGACCGAATGGGGCGGCAAGGGCTGGACGCCGACGCAATCCCACATCTACGCCTCGGAACTGCAGCGCAATGCCGTACCGCAGCCGCTGGCTTTCAACGTCAGCATGGTCGGTCCGATCATCGCCGAATTCGGCAGCGCGGAACAGAAGCGCCAGTTCCTTCCCGCCACGGCGAACCTGGACATCTGGTGGTCGCAGGGCTTCTCCGAACCCGAAGCCGGATCCGATCTCGCCTCGCTGCGCACCACGGCGCGGCGCGAGGGCGATGTCTACATCCTCAACGGCCAGAAGACCTGGACCACTCTCGGGCAGCACGGTGAATGGATGTTCGTGCTGGCCCGCACCGATCCGGACGCGCCACGCAAACAGCAGGGCCTCTCGTTCCTGCTGATGGACATGACCTCGCCGGGTATCGAACGGCGGCCCATCAAACTGATCGACGGCAGCGCCGAGGTCAACGAGTTCTTCTTCGACAATGTGCGCGTACCGGCGGAGAACCTGGTCGGCGAGGAGAACAAGGGCTGGAGTTACGCGAAGTTCCTGCTCGGCAACGAGCGCAACGGCATCGCCCAGGTCGGCACCGCGCAGCGGATCTTCGCCGATCTGGCCGCGTTCGCCGTGGACTCGCCGACCGAGACCGCGACCCTGGCCGAAGACCCGCAGTTCCGCGCTGCGATGCACCGCGCCAAGACCACCCTGCTCGCGCTCGAGGCCACCCAGATGCGCGTGACGGGGGCCTCGGAGAACGGCGCCGCGAGCCCGGTCTCCTCGCTGCTGAAGATGGAAGGTACCCGGGCATTGCAGGAGCTCACGAAGCTGCGGATGCGCGCGGCCGGTGCTGACGGGATGCTGGTGCCGACCGAGCACGCCTTGCAGGCCGAGGAGGCGGCGAGCGTGGCGGCCGCGCAGTACCTGAACCACCGCAAGCTGTCGATCTTCGGCGGTTCCAACGAAATACAGCGCGGCGTCATCGCCAAGACCATCCTCGGACTGTAGAAGGGCGCGGATCATGAACCTCGAATTCAACGAAGACCAGCGGCTGCTTTTCGAGACCGTGGACGCGGCGGTCGGCCGCGGTTACCAGGCAGGCGGGCGCGCCGAAGCGACCGACTCGGAGCTGGGCTGGAACGCGGAGGTGTGGAACACCCTCGCCGAACTGGGGCTGATGGGGCTCGCGGTATCCGGTGATCACGGTGGAGTCGGCGCCGGATCGGTCGAGCTCTACGCGACCCTCGAAGCACTCGGCAAGCACGCGGCGGCCGAACCACTGCTGGATGGTGTGGTGCTGCCCTCCTGGCTGATCGCCGCGCTCGGCACCGAGGAACAGGCCAAGAAACTGCTGCCCGCGCTTGCCGAGGGCAGCACGACGATCGCCTTCGCGCACGCCGAGCCCGGCAGGTCGTGGGGCGCAGCGCCGACGGTCACGGCCGCGGCCGCCGCGGACGGATCGGTGGCGCTTTCCGGTGTGAAGTCCCCGGTACGGCAGGCCGATCAGGCGGGGAGCTTCCTCGTCACGGCACTCGACGGGAACACCACCCGGGTCTATCTGGTGGCCGCGGACGCGCCGGGGGTGCAGCGCACCGAGGGGCGTGGCGCGGACTGGAGCCACGCCGCGCAGCTCGAGTTCTCCGGGACCCCGGCGACACTGCTCGGCACGGCCGGGACGGATACCACGGACATCCTGGGCACCGTGTTCGCCAGGGCGCGGGTCGCCGTTCTCGGCGAGGCGGTCGGCCTGATGGAGACCGGGCTCGGGAAAACCGTGGAATACCTCAAGAACCGCAAGCAGTTCGGGGTTCCGCTGTCCACCTTCCAGGCGCTCGTGCACCGTGCGGCGGACCTGTACGCGCGGGTCGAACTCGCCCGCTCGATGGCCCTGTGGGCGACCGCGACGGTCGAGGCCTACGACAACGGCGCGGAGGTGGACCTCGGTACGGCGGCGGACGACGCGTTCGTGTTCGTCGGCGAGGCGGCGACCGAGGCGGCCGAGGAGATCGTCCAGCTGCACGGCGGAATCGGGATGACCTACGAGGCCGAGGTCGCGCACCACGCCGCCCGGCTGATCGCGATCACCGAGAGCTTCGGCGGGCTGACCGCCGCACGCCGCCGCGCGGTCGGCGCGGAAACGGCACTGTCGGCGCCGAGTGCACTGCTGGACAACGCCGTGTGACAGCGCCAGAAGAACAGCGCCAGAAGAACACGGATAACGGGGAGTCGAAGAGAAAGGGAGTGCGTGATGCCGGTCGTCGCGATCGTGGGAGCGGGCGTCATCGGAATGTCGTGGGCCCGGTTGTTCGCCGAGGCGGGCTGGGAGGTCCGGGTCAGCGATCCGCGCCCGGATCTGACCGAGCTCGTGACCGGACAGCTGGCCGGGCTGCCTGCGTCCGCGGTCGCCGATCCGGCGACGGCCGCGGACGGGGCGGACTTCGTGCAGGAGTCCGGCCCGGAGCGGATCGAGCTCAAACACGAACTGTTCGCCACGCTCGCGGCGAACACCCGGGAGGACGTCGTACTGGCCTCGTCCTCCTCCTCGCTGCTGCCCTCGGTGATCGCCGAAGGCAACGCGGCGGCCGGGCGCATCGTGATCGGGCACCCGTTCAACCCGCCCCAGCTGATGCCGCTCGTCGAGGTGGTGCCCGGCACGGAGACCGCACCGGAGACCGTGGACCGCGCGGTGGAGGTCTATCGCGGGCTCGGAAAGCTGCCCATCAGGCTCCGCAAGGAGATCCCCGGGTTCGTCGGCAACCGGTTGCAGAAAGTGTTCAACGACCAGGCGATGTACCTGGTGCAGCAGGGCGTGATCGCCCCGGAGGACCTGGACGAACTGGTCAAGGCCTCGCTCGGGCTGCGCTGGGCCACCATCGGGCCGTTCGAGAGCATGCATCTCGGCGGTGGCCCGGACGGAATGCGGCACCTGGTCGGGCACGTCGGCTCGCAGATGACCTTCGAGATCGGGCATCCGGACCGGGAACACCTGGAGGACGTGTTCGAGGACGTCGAGCGCGTGTACGGCAGCGGGGCGGAGAACTACCGCGAACACGCCGAGCAGCGCGACCGCAAGACGCGGGCGATCCTGGGCGCGCTCGGCTCGGAGGGGGCGCGGAAATGAGCCTGACCGGGGAACTCGAGACCGCGCTGGCCAAGCCCGCGACCAGTGATGAGTACGACCTGCACGCGCCGCTCGGCGGACTGCTCGCCGCGGTGGGCCTGACCGAAGCCGACTGCGGTGGCAGCGTCGCGTTCACCGGTGCCGATCCGGTGCTGCCCGGTGCGCTGCGCCTGGCCGGTGCCACCTCGCTCGCGCTGGCCGCGAAATCGGTGGCGATCGCGAAGATCTGGCGGATGCGCGGCGGGCGCGGCCAGGACATCGCGATGGATCTGCGGGTCGCCCCGCACCGGCTGTGCCCCTTCTACGACAAAAAATGGGAACTGCTGGACGGTTATCCGCTCGGTGATCCCGCACGGGTCGATCCGGCTTTCAACGCGGACCGTTTCTACGAGACCGCGGACGGCCGCTGGGTGCACCCGATCGGCCCGTACCCGAAACTGCGCAACGATGCCTCGGCGCTGCTCGGTGTTCCGGAACGGGAAGAGTCCGTGCGCCGGGCGATCGCGGGGTGGAACTCCTTCGAACTGGAGGACGCCGCCGAGCGGGCGGGCGTGATCATGCCGGTGCTGCGCACGACCGAGGAGCTGATGGCCACCGAGCAGTACCGTTCGGTGCTGGCGCAGCTGCCCCCGGTCCAGGTGGAAAAGATCGGGGACAGCGAACCGGAACCGTTCACCGGAGATGCCGCCGCGCCGCTGGAGGGCATCCGGGCACTCGGCCGCGCGCACATCATCGCCGGGGCCGGATGCGGGCGGGCCCTGGCGCTGCACGGGGCCGACGTGCTCAACGTCTGGGATCCGGACGAGTACGAACTCCCGCTGCTGTACGGCACATCCAATGTCGGCGTGCGGTCCACGAAGCTGGACCTGAAACGGGCGGCCGATCAGGAGACGATGCGCGGACTGCTCGCCGGAGCGGACGTCTTCTACGCGAATCGACGACCCGGTTATCTGGCCCGGCACGGACTGGACGCGGGTTCCGCGGCCGCGATCCGGCCCGGGATCGTGCACGCCGAGGTGACCCTGAACGGGGACACCGGGCCGTGGGCGGGCCGGGTCGGTTTCGACCAGACCGCGGGCTGCCTGGCCGGGGTGATGCTGCTCGAAGGGGAGAACGGAGTGCCTTCCCTTCCGGCGGTCCCCGTGGTGAACGACTACATCACCTCCTGGTTCCTGCAGCTGGGCATCCTGCGCGCACTCATGCTGCGCGCGGAATACGGCGGCTCGTACCGGGTGACAGTGTCCCTGACCCGGGTGGCGCTGTGGTTGCTGAGCCTCGGGCTGCTGGACAAGGAGTACTCGGCGAGCGTCGCGGGGATCGCGCCGGGGCACGAGTACCTGGACCCGGAGACCTTCACCGCGGACAGCGCGCTCGGCCGCTATCGCGGGGTCACCGAGCAGATCCGGATGTCGGCGACACCCGGCTATTACACGAATCCGTGGATCCCACGGGGATCACACCGGCCGGAGTGGAGGTAAGCATGTTCGCGGAACTGGTGGTGCTCGGTGTGCGCACCGGAGCCGTCTATCGCATCGACGCCGAGACCGGGAACGTCGCGACGATCCGGGAACGCGCTGGCTGGTCACCGGACGGCGTGGTGGTCGAGAACGGGACCGTCTACTGGACCACGATGGGCAAACCGGTGCTCGACCCCGGGATTCCGGGCGAGGCGGGCATGGACTACACCGCGCGCGACGGTGGCCTGCACGCGATGCGGCTGGACGGCACCGAGGTGCGCGATGTGCTCGCGCCGGGCACGATCACCACCGGCAAACAGCTCGCCTCGGATCGCGCGGGCACCCTGTACTGGGGCGACCGCGAGGGATTCCGGGTCAGCCGGGTGCGTACCGACGGGAGCGGGCTGACCGACCTCGTGGTGAACAACCCCGATACGAGCGGGCTGCAGGAATGTGTCGGGGTGGCCGTGGACCGCGCGGCCGGATACCTGTACTGGACCCAGAAGGGGCCGAGCAAGGGCGGGGCGGGCCGGATCCTGCGCGCGGGCCTGGAGATTCCCGAAGAGGAGACCGCGGCCACTCGCTCCGATATCGACGTGCTCTGGGACGGTCTCCCGGAACCGATCGACCTCGAACTGCGCGGCGGCTGGCTGTACTGGACCGATCGCGGGGCGGAACCCGGGGGCAACACGCTCAACCGCGCGCCGATCCCGGCTGCGGGGGAGAAGGGCGCCGGACCGGTGATCCTCGCCGGCGGGTTCACCGAGGCGATCGGTCTCGCCGTGGACAGCGACCGTGCTTATGTCTCCGATCTGGGCGGGCGGATCAGCGTGGTCCCGCTGCCGGAAGCCGGTGGCGGCGAGGTTCGCGTGCTCGTACAGCTGCAGGACCATTTCACCGGGCTCGCCGGGATCGGAGCGTGAACACCATGCCGTACACCTTCACGTTCGCCGACATCCAGGACCGCCCGGTCGCGGTGTTCGGTGCCGGGACACTCGGCCGCCGGATCGCGCTGATGTTCGCCTCCCGCGGTGGCACGGTCCGCGTCTACGACCCGAGCGCCGAGCAGGCCAGGGCGGCCACCGAATTCGTGGCCGGGGAACTGCCGGGGCTGATCGCCGCACGCGGTTCCGGTACGCCGGGCACGGCGGTCGTGGCGGAATCGGTCGCCGAGGCCGTGGCGCAGGCGTGGCTCGTCGTGGAGGCGGTTCCGGAGCGGCTCGACGTGAAAATCCCGCTGTGGGGCGAGATCGACACCGCCGCGCCCGCGGACACGATCTTCACCACCAACTCCTCCTCCTATCCCTCGCGGCTCATGACCGAAGGTGTCCGGGACCCGAAGCGGTTGTGCAATATGCACTTCTACATGCCGCCGGAGGCGAAGGCCGTGGACCTGATGTCGGACAGCGAGACCGAACGCACGCTGCTCGACACCCTGCTCGCGGTACTGCCGGAGTTCGACATCCATCCATTCGAGGCCCGCAAGGAAAGTGTCGGGTTCATCTTCAACCGCGTCTGGGCGGCCATCAAGCGGGAGTCGCTCGCCGTGGTCGCCGAAGGCGTGGCGCGCCCCGAGGACGTCGACGCGATGTTCCGGCTCAACTGGCACCTGCCCGCGGGGCCGTTCCAGATGATGGATCAGGTCGGCCTGGACGTGGTCCTGGACATCGAGGAGCACTACGCGCGGGAGAACCCGGACCTGCCGGAAGGACCGCGGGAACTGCTGCACCGCTACGTGGATGCGGGCAAGCTCGGTGTGAAGACCGGCGGGGGCTTCTACCCGCACCGGTGAGCGTACATCTGACAACTCCATGCCCTGCTGGGCTGCGACATCGGCGAAGTACCTTCGCGGGAAGGTCGGCGAAGTGGCTTCGTACGCCAGCGGGGCGCTGTCCCGGCCTGCGGTTTCGGCGGACCCGGTACGCGTTGTCCTCAGTCACCGCAGAAACCCGCTGCGGCTCGATCGTCCGCCGCTGTCTCGGGTGTGGGTGCCGCGCAGCGGCACGGTCCCGCTCGCGACGGACGAGAGCCATCAGACGCACTCTGAGCGAATCAGCGCCTGGCCCGACGGACCAGCCCGCCGCCGATGATCAGGCGCTGGATCTCGCTCGTGCCTTCGTACAGGCGAAGCAGGCGCACATCGCGGTAGATGCGCTCCACCGGGACATCCCGCATGTAACCGGTTCCGCCGTGCACCTGTACCGCGAGGTCGGCGACGTTGCCGACCATCTCGGTGCAGTACAGCTTCGCCGACGAAGGACCGATCCGCCGGTCCGCGCCGCTGACGTAGTTCCGTGCGGTCTCACGGACCAGGGCGCGGCCGGCGAGCACCCCGGTCTGCTGATCCGCGAGCATCGCCTGCACCAGCTGGAAATCCCCGATGGGGGTACCGCCCTGGGTGGCCGAGGCGGCATAGGCCACCGACTCGTCGAGGGCCCGCTGCGCGGTGCCGACCGCGAGGGCGGCGATGTGCACCCGGCCGCGGGCCAGTGAGGTCATCGCCGCCCGGTAACCGGCCTCTTCATCGCCGCCGATCAGGCTCGCCGCGGGGATCCGGACCCCGGTGAAGGTCACGTCCGCGGTCCACGCGCCCTCCTGGCCCATCTTCCGGTCCTTGGCGGCGACCTCGACCCCCGGCGTGTCCGCGGGCACCAGGAACACCGCGATCCCGGTTCCGGACTCGTCGGCCGGGCGGGTGCGGGCGAACACGATGAACAGGTCGGCGATCGGCGCGTTGGTGATGAACCGCTTCTGGCCGTCGATCACCCAGTCGCCGCCGTCGAGCACCGCTGTGGTGCGCAGCCCGGCCGGATTGGACCCGGCGCCCGGCTCGGTGAGCGCGAAGGACGCGACCACAGCGCCCGAGGCGATCCGCTCCAGCCACTCGGATTTCTGCTCATCCGTGCCGAAACCGACCAGCACCTGACCGGCGATGCCGTTGTTGGTGCCGAACATCGACCGCAGCGCCAGCGTCGTGTAGCCGAGCTCCATGGCCAGCTCCACGTCCTGGGTGAGGTCCAGGCCCAGCCCACCCCATTCCTGCGGGATGGCGTACCCGAACAGCCCCATCTCGGCGGCCTGCCTGCGCAGTTCCTCCGGTATCGCGTCGGCATCGGCGATCTCCTGCTCGCGCGGCACCACCCGGTCGCGGATGAACTCGTGCACCAGCTCCTGGATCGGCTGGAAATCTTCCTGGCTCACTGCGGGCATGTCAGCATCCTTCACCGTCTCGTCGTTATGGGATGTGCCTAGCAGATCGCGATATGTGGTTGCATGATCGGGTGACCGAACAGACGGAGCGCGTGGTGCGCGCGAGCCGGGACATCGCCGCCGGAACCGAGCACGTTTTCGAACTGATCGCCGATCCGGCGAAGCATCCGAGCTGGGACGGCAACGAGAATCTTGCCGAGGCCGTCACGGGACAGCGGGTGCGCGGCACGGGGGAGACCTTCCGCATGACCCTGACGAACGGAGCCGTGCGGGAGAACCGCGTGGTGGAGTTCGCGGAGGGCAGGCGGATCGCCTGGATTCCCGCCGAACCGGAACAGGAACCGCCGGGGCACCTCTGGCGCTGGGAACTCGAACCGGTCGGGGAGACACACACCCGGGTCACGCACACCTACGACTGGAACCGGTTGGCCGACAGCGAGACAATGCGGTTGCAACGGGCCCGCGCCACCACCGCCGATCGCCTGCGCGCCTCGATCGACCGGCTGGCCGTGCTCGCCGAAAGCACTGGGGAGTAGGACCGGCGCGGCTGCGGAGGCGGCGATGGATCCCTATGACGGCAGGCGGCCGAGCAGCCACGAGCGGATGGCGGGCCAGCCCTGGGACGCCTCGTACCACGACGGCCCCGCACCCTGGGACATCGACCGCCCGCAGCCCGCGATCGCACGGCTCGCCGATGCCGGCGGATTCACCGGCCCCGTGCTCGACGCCGGGTGCGGGACCGGAGAGAACGCCCTGTACCTCGCCGCGCTCGGGCTTCCGGTGCTCGGTGTCGACGTCGCCGCGACCGCCGTCGCCATGGCCCGGGAGAAGACCGAGAAGCGCGAGCTCGCGGCCGAGTTCACCGTGGCCGACGCCTTCGCGCTCCACCGCCTCGAACGCAGCTTCGCGAGCGTGCTCGACTGCGGACTGTTCCACACCTGCGATGCCGCGGAACGAACCGCGTACCTGGCCAGTCTGGCCACCGTGACCGAACACGGCGGGACCCTGTACGTGCTGTGCTTCAGCGATGAGGGCCCCGGCACCGGCCCGCACCCGGTCACCCAGGAGGAACTGCGGGCCGCGTTCGGGCCGGGCAGCGGGTGGGAACTCGGCACGGTCGAATCCGCCCGGATCCACACGAGGTTCCACGACGAGGCGGGCGGACCGGCCTGGCTGGCCACGATCAACCGAACCTGGGCGCGATCGCTCTGGTGACGGCCGTGATCGCGGCCGAGGGACGACCGGGAGGCCGGGCCAGCAGCACGCGGCGGATCTCGCGGGGTGCGCCCTCGACGCGCAGCAGGATCACCCCGGGCGGCAGTGCGGCTGCCATCCGCAAGGGCACCGTGGTGAGGCCGAGCCCGGCGGCGACGAGGTGCAGTTTGGTCAGCCAGTCCCGTGCGCTGTGCGTGATGCGTGGCCGTCCGGGCAGCCCGGGCCAGACACCGAGCAGTGGTTCGGCGCTCGAGGACGGGGTGGCGATCCAGTCGGCCTCGATGAGCTCGTCGAGGTGTACCGAGCAGCGCCCGGCGAAGCTGCCGGTGGCCGCTGCGGCCACGAGCAGTTCGGTGTCCTCGATGATCTCGGTGTGCAGGCGGGGCGAGTCACCGTCCGGCGCACGGTGTGGCGGGCGGGAACTGAGCACGGCGAGGTCGAGCGAACCCGCGCGCAGTGCCCGCGCGAGACCGGGCGTCGTCCCCTCGCGGGTGGTCACCGTGATCCGGGGATCGGTCGTGGCGAGCCGGGTGAGGACGGCGGGCAGCAGCATCGCACCCGCGCTCAGGAAGGTCCCCAACCGCACGCGTTCGGTGCGGGCATTCGCACCGTTCAGCTCGCTCTCCGCGGCCGCGACGGAGCCGAGGATCGTGCGGGCGTGCCGCAGCAGGGTCAGTCCGGCAGGGGTGAGCCGCACCCCGTCGGAGCGTCGTTCGAACAGGGCGGCACCGGCGTTCCGCTCGAGGGCGACGGCCTGGCGGGAGATCGCCGACTGGGTGTAGCCGAGGTGCGCGGCCGCGGCGGTGAAGCTGCCCGATTCGGCGACCTGACACAGTACCCGCAGATTCTGGCTGGACAGATCCATGCTGACTACGCATATCAGAGATGCGAGATCTTCGCTTCCCGCATGGGTGCTCGCGGCCTAGCGTCGATCCCGGAACGAGGAGGTCTCACACGATGCGAGCAGCGGTATTGACGGCGTTCGGGGAACCGCTCGAGGTCCGGGAAGCAGCCGATCCCGAGGCAACAGGCGGCGAGGTGGTGATCGAGGTGCACGCGGCCCTTGTGCTGCCGTACACGCGGGAGGTGTTCAGCGGCGAACGGGACTATCCGCTCGAGCCACCGGTGGTGCCCGGCCTTGGTGGGGTGGGCAGGGTCGTGCGCGTCGGCCCGGACGCCACGCAGGTGCGTGCCGGGGATCTGGTGTGGTGTGATCCGCTGGTGCGGTCCAGGGATGACGCGCTGACCCCGGACATCACTTTGCAGGGCTGGAGTTCGCGCGGCGCGGGCGGTGCGCGACTCGCCAGGTGCTTTCACGACGGCTCGTTCGCCGAACTGATGCGGATCCCAACGGAGAACGTGTACCCGCTACCCGCGGCCGCGGACGATCCGGCACGCTGGTCGGCACTCGCCGTGCACGCCGTTCCCTACGGCGGGCTGCTCGCCGGTGGACTCGAGGCGGGCGAGACTCTGCTCGTCAGCGGGGCAACGGGCAACTTCGGCAGCAGCGCGGTCGCGGTGGCGCTGGCGATGGGGGCGGGCACGGTGATCACTCCCGGACGGAACCGGGCGGCGCTGGACCTGCTGGCCGACCGCTTCGGCGCGCGGGTGCGGCCGGTCGAAATCAGTGGCGCCGAGGAGGCCGACCGGGCCGCGATGTCCGCGGCTGCCGGGGGACCGATCGACATGGTGCTGGACCTGCTGCCGCCGCAGGCGCCGAGCGTGGCGACTCGCGCCGCGGCGATGACCGTACGGGACTACGGCCGGGTGGTGCTGATGGGTGGGGTCGGCATGCTCGGTGGTGCCGATCTCGCGCTGCCGTACCCATGGATCATGCGCAACTCGATGACCGTACGGGGACAGTGGATGGGCCCGCGCACGGCCAATACCGGCCTGATCCGGCTGATCCGGGCGGGCGCCCTCGATCTCGGTGCGGAGCGTGTCGAGCGGTTCGGCCTCGATCGGGTCAACGAGGCGATCGGGTATGCCGCCGAGCACGGCGGGCCGTTCGAGCGCACCGTGCTCACTCCGGCCGATAGCTCGCCCTGACGTGGAAGCGCTCGCCCTGCGGGCCGAGAATGCTCAGGAACTCCACCGCGTGGGCGTCGGCGTTCCCGAACCAGTGCGGAAGATGGGTGTCGAACTCGGCGACCTCACCGGCGGCGAGCACGAGATCCTGCTCGCCCAGCACCAGGCGCAGCCGTCCGTTGAGCACGTACAGCCAGTGGTATCCTTCGTGGCTGCGGGGATTGGGTTCGCGATCCGCCGGGCCCGCGGGCAGGATCTGTTTGAACGCCTGTAGCCCACCGGGTTTGCGGGTCAGCGGGATGACCGTCATGTTCTTGTGCTTGACCGGGCGCGGATACACGCGCGGATCACCGCTGGCCGGGGCACCGACGAGTTCGTCGAGCGGCACCTGATGCGCACGGGCCAGCGGCAGCAGCAGTTCCAGGCCCGGTTTCCGGCTCCCGGACTCCAGCCGGGACAGCGTGCTGACCGGGATGCCGGTGCTCGCCGAGAGCTCGGCCAGGGTCGACCCGCTGCGGTGGCGCAACGCGCGCAGCCGCGGGCCGACGGTGCTCAGCACGGCTTCGAACTCCTCGTCCATCTCCCCACTGTGCCAACACTCTTGCGATTCTCCCAAAGAACCTTGCCAGGGTGGCGAAGGCACGGAACCGAACGGACGGCCGCAGGTCAGACGCTGCGCAGGACGGAGACCACGATGCCGAGTACGACGGCCCGGTCGCCGTCGATGACCTGATAATCCGGATTGCGCGGTTCGAGCAGCACGTGCCCGTTTCGACGGCGATACACCTTCACGGTCGCCTCCTCGTCGATCATCGCGGCCACGATCTGCCCGGAGTGGGCCTCCGATTGCCTGCGCACCACCACGATGTCGCCATCGCAGATCGCCGCGTCCACCATCGATTCCCCGCGCACCCGGAGCCCGAAAACGGTGCCCCGGCCGGTGAGACCGCGGGGCAGGGAGAGCACCTCGTCCACGGATTCCTCGGCGGTGATGGGGGTACCGGCGGCGATATCGCCCACGACGGGGACCGGGACGGCGTTCTCGGACCGGTCCCGTTCGGCGGGGTCACGCAGGAAATCGCGCACATCGATCGGCCGGGCCAGTGACTCGCTGCGCCGCAGGAATCCCTTGTCCTCCAAGGCGTTCAGGTGCTTGGAGACCGAGGAGGAGGACCGCAGCCCCACCGCATCGCCGATCTGGCGGGTGCTCGGCGGATAACCGTAGCGCTGCACCCAGTCCCGGATCGTCAGCAGGATCCGGTGCTGGCGCGGCGGCAGGGCGGTGGTGTCGAGGTGCTCGAACGGATCGCAGTCGTCGTAGGCGGTCACGCGCGCATAGTAGAGGCAGTCACCGACAACCGGCGCACCGGTCGAGCGCGCGGGCTCAGGGCCGGCCCGCGCGCGGCACCTCCACCCGTACGGACAGCAGGGCGGACTCCCGGGCGGCGCGCCGGTTCGCCTCGGCGAAATCCGGTGCGGCACACAGGAAAAGCGTCTTTCCGTCGACACCGCCGAGCATGCAGGCGAACACTCCGGTTCCGGGATGGATCTCGTCGAGGATCTCCCCGCCCTCGCGCACCCGGACCACGCGGGCGTTCAGCGCGTCCGCGATCCACAGTGTGCCCTCGGCGTCCAGGCAGCAGCCGTCCGCGGCCACTCGGCCCTGCGGAAGCACCTCTTCGAGCGTGCTGCCCGCCGGCGGTTCGCCGAACGCGGCCCACACCCGGCGGTCGTGCAGCGAGCCGTCCTCGGCGATGTCGAACGCGGTGACCCGGTTCCCGAGCGTCTCGCCGACGAGCAGCATTCCGTCCTCGGTGATCACGCTTCCGTTGGGGAACAACATGTCCTCGGCGACCACGGTCACCGAACCGTCCGGATCCATCCGCACGAGACTGGTCGGTGCGATTGGTGCGCCGTTCATCAGGTCGAAGCCGAAGCTGCCCGCGTACAGCCGGCCCTTGGCGTCGGCCACCATGTCGTTGAGGTGCCCCTTGCCCGCGGCGCCACGTGCGGCGTGCGGAACCAGCTCGCCGCCGGGTTCCCTGCGCAGCACCACCGCGTCCCGCATGGCGGCGATCAGCAGCCTGCCGTCGGGCAGCCAGCCGAGCCCCGAAGGCTGATCCGCGAGCTCCGCCTCCACCCGCTGACCGGTGCCGTCCTCTTCGGCGGAAAGCACCCGGCCGGTGTAGAAATCGGAGAACCAGATCCGGCCCTCGTGCCACCGCGGACTCTCCAGAAACGAGAATCCCTGCGCGATCGTGTTGATCTCCCGGCCCATGCGGAACCTCCTCGTCGTCGCGGTCCAGCTCGCAGTATGGTCCGGATCCGGCGCGCTGTCAGCCGTTGTGCGCGAGAATGTTCACGATCGTGCCACCGGGGTCCTCGAGGAAGAAGCGGTGCACGCCCCAGGGTTCGTCGGTGAGCGGGTACTCGATGCGCAGCCCGCGGCGCAGCGCCTCGGCGTGCGCGGCGTCGACCGCGGCCGGGGTACCGAGGTCCACGCCGAAACCGGGGCGGGGCTGTTCGGCTCCGGGCTGCAGGAGAATGAGCTGTGCACTGGGATTGCCGGGGGAGTCGAGGCAGAGCACCGGATCCGTCATGACGACGCGGAATCCGAGCGTGTCGACGTAGAAGTCCCGGGAAGCGGCGATATCGCGGCCGCCGGGGTAGTGGATGACGCGTGCTGGTGTGGGCATGCTCCGAGTCTGCGCGCCGGTTCCGCCTCCGGCTTGGAGAAATGGTACCGAACTTGCGGGAATCGCAAATTTTCTTGGGGTGTCCGCTACGCCGCGCGCACAGTGGACCGAACGGACCGAGAGGAGCGGAAACATGGATCAGGCGTTCTGGGACGAGCAGTACCGGCAGAGTGAGCGGCGGTTCAGCGGCAGGGTGAACGGCACGCTGCGGGTCGAGGCCGGAGGACTGCGCCCGGGCAGGGCACTGGATCTGGGCTGCGGCGAGGGCGCGGACGCGATCTGGCTCGCCGAACGGGGGTGGAAGGTCACGGCGGTGGACATCTCGGCGGTGGCACTGGAACGTGCGGCCGCGGTCGTCGGTGCGGATTCCGGGATCGACTGGCAGCAGGGCGATCCGCGGGTCACCCCGCCGCCGGGGCAAAGCTTCGATCTGGTGTCCGCGCAGTACTTCCCGGTCCTGCGCGAGGCCGAACACCGGACACTGCGCGGGCTGCTCGATACCGTGGCGCCCGGCGGAACGCTGCTGGTGGTCGGCCATCTACTGGACGGCCCGCCGCCCGCGGAATGGACCGGCCCCGACCCGAGCGAGTTCTACTCCCCGGAGGAGATCGCCGAACTGCTCGACGAGGACTGGTCCATCGAGTTCAACGGACCGCGGGAGCGTCCCGAGGTCCCCGAGGGGAACCCGCACCACAAGGATGTCGTGCTGCGGGCCCGCCGGCTGCGCTGAACCTAGGTGACGGTGTCCCGGCGCAGCGAGAGGTTCTTGGTCTCGGTGAACGCGAACAGCACGACGATCAGCGAGATGAGCGCGACACCCATGACGTAGAACCCGGGGCTGAGCGAGGAACCCGTGGCCTGGGTGAGCCCGGTGGCCACGAACGGAGCGGTGCCGCCGAACAGCACATAGGCCGCGGTGTAGCCGATCGCCGAGCCACTGGAGCGCACCCCGGTCGGGAACAGCTCGACCAGCGCGGGCACATTGGAGGTGCCGATGGCCGCGACGAGCAGGGCGAGCACGCCAGCGCCGAGCATGGCCATGCCGATCCCGAACGGCATGATCAGGAACGCCGGATAGGTGAGCACCACGAAACCGCCGCAGGCGACCAGCAGCATGGGTTTGCGGCCGAACCGGTCGCTCGCCCTGGCCAGGAACGGGCAGGCGATGCTGTACACGAGCATCGCGACCACACTGGTCAGCATCGCGGACGCCTTGCTGTAGTGCAGGTTCTCCGACATGTAGGCGATCATGTAGCTGCTCATCAGGTAGTACGCGACGGCATTGGTGATGCTGTAGCCGAACAGGATGAGGATCTGCTTGCCGCACAACCGGACCGCGTTCCGCAACGGGGTGCGGGGCACCGCGTCGTGCCGTTCGAGCGCGCGGAACACCGGGGTGTCCTCGACCCGGGAGCGCAGGTAGAGCCCGATCAGCCCGAGCGGAGCGGCGAGCAGGAACGGGATCCGCCAGCCCCAGCTGAGCAGCGCGGCCTCGGAAAGCCCGGATGTGAGCAGCACACCGACGAGCGAGCCGGCCACGGCCGCGATGCCCACCGTCATCGGAATCGGGCTCGCGTACCGGGCCCGCTTGCCGTCCGGCGCGTACTCCATGATGAACGCGGAACCGCCGGTGTACTCGCCGCCGGTGGAGAACCCCTGGACCGCGCGCAGCAGGAAAAGCAGGATCGGGGCGGCGATGCCGAGCACCGAGTACGGCGGCAGCACCCCGATGAGGAAGGTCGCCCCGCTCATGCACAGCACGCTCGCCGCGAGCATCTTGTTGCGCCCGATGCGGTCACCGAAGTACCCGAACACGATCGCGCCGATCGGGCGGGCGATGAAACCGCCCGCGAAAACCGCCCAGGTGGCGAGCAGGGCGGCCGCGGGATCGTACTGCGGGAAGAACAGGCCCGCTATGGTCGCCGACATCACCGCATAGGCGCCGGAATCGAACCATTCGACGAAATTGCCGATCGCCGAGGCGAAGGCGACTTTCCTGCGCAGGGTCGCTGTGTCCACATCGGACTCCCGCGCCGTTGCGGTCGATGACATCGGTCCTCCTCGGATCGGGCTCTAGTCCTGCCGGGCACGCAGTTCGGCGCGCCTGATCTTGCCGGTCGCCGAGCGGGGCAACTCCTCGACGAACTCGATGTGCCGCGGATAGGCGAACCGGGAATACCGCTGTTTCGCGAAATCCCGGATCCGCCTCGCCAGTTCCTCGCTCGGTGCCGCGGATCCGGCGAGTTCCACATAGGCCTTCACCGCCTGTCCGCGCACCGGATCCGGCACACCGACCACACCGGCCTCGGCCACATCCGGATGCTCGCGCAGCGCCTGTTCGACCTCGTAGGGGCCGACGCGGTAGCCGGATGTCTTGATCACGTCATCGGTGCGGCCGAGGAACCAGAAGTAGCCGTCCTCGTCCATGACGGCCTGGTCCTTGGTGTGGAACCAGTCCCCGCCGAACACCTGTGCCGAATCCTCCGGCCGGTTCCAGTAGCCGAGCGGGAACTGCGGATTCGACCGGGCACGAAGGCAGATCTCACCCGCCTCGCCCTGGGGGGCCGGATTCTCCGCCTCGTCGAGCAGGGAGATCTCCCAGCCGGGGACCGGCCTGCCCATGGAACCCTCCTTCACCGGAACCCCGGGGAAGTTGCCGATCAGCGGATACGATTCGGTCGAACCGTAGTAGTCGAGCGGGGTGAGCCCGAACTGTTCGCGGAACCAGGTGATCAGGTCGGCGGTCAGCGGTTCGTTGGAGCAACACACCACGCGCAGCGACTGCGGATACCGCCGCCCCGCATCGGGGACCTCGGCTCGCATCTTGCGCAGGAAGGTGGGATTCACCAGCGCCGTGGTCACTTCGTTGCGCGCCATGCTCGCGAGCAGCCCCTCCGGATCGAACCCGGCGGCCGGACGGTAGACCAGGTGCACCGCGCCCGCCCGCAGTGGGCCCATCAGCTTGGCCATCGACCAGGCCCAGTCGCCCGCGCCGTAGAACACATCGCCGGTCCGCAGCTGGTGGCAGTGCTCGAATTCGTTGTGCCCCAACAGGGTGCGGTGCGCGTGCACGATTCCCTTGGCGGCACCGGTGGTTCCCGAGGTGTAGAAGATCAGCGCGGGATCCTCGGCGAGGGTCTGCTCGGTCTCGAACTCCGGTTCCCGGTCCCCGATCCGCGGGTCGTCCACATCGAGCACGGTACCGGCGAAGTCACCGGCGCGCCGGGTCTGCGCGGCCTCGGTGACCAGAACCTTCGCCCCGGAATCGGCGAGCCGGTAGCGGATCGGCTCATCGGCCCACAGCAGCGACATGGTCACCAGTACCGCCCCGGTGCGCAGCACGCCGAGATACGTGGCCGGGGTGTCCACGCGCTGCGGCAGCAGCACGGCGACCCGGTCGCCCTTGCCGACCCCGGCCGCACGCAGTGCCGCGGCGACCTGCTTGGAACGGTCCTGGATCTGTCCCCAGTGGACCTCGGTGCGCGCGCCGGTGTGGTCCTCGTGGATCAGTGCCAGCCGTTCGCGCGGATGCCGGTCGGCCACATCGGCGGCCATGTTGTAGGTCCGGGGCACCGTCCAGCGCTGTTCGGTGCACATCCGTTCGTATTCGGTCGTCACGGTTGCCCCTTCAGCGCCGCTGTCCGCCGATGAAAGCGGCCATCTCCCGTTGTGGTTCCCCGCTGGCGTACGCCTCGGCGTGCACCTGCTTCGCCGCGCGCACCGCATCGGTGAGGGATTCCTCCTCGAGTTCGCGGATCCGTCCCTTGGTCAGCGAGACGGCCCCGGCAGGCAGCGCGGCGAGCTTGGCTGCCCGGTCCACCGCGGCCTCGAGCACCTGCTCCGGTTCCACGAGCGTCGTGAGCAGGCCGAGCCGGACCGCCTCCGCGGCCTCGACGAGTTCACCGGTCAGCGCGAACTCCGTGGTCTTGGCCCGGCCGAGCACGCTCCACATCGCCCAGATCCCGGTGATGCTCGGGATGCCGGAAAGCACCTCGGGCTGGCCCATCCGCACCCCGGCGTGCCCGATGCGCAGATCGGCGAGCAGCGCGAACTGGAAACCGGAACCCGCGACCACGCCGTTGACCGCGGCGATCGTGGGTTTGCCCGTGTCCCGCACGGTGCGGAAGAGCCGGTCGAAGCTGTCGATCCACGCCTCGGCGGCCGCCTGATCGCCCGGGTCCACGCTTGCGGTCTCGTTGAGGTCCTGGCCGGCGCAGAACGCGCGCCCGGTCCCGGTGAACACGATCGCGCCGACCTCCGGATCGGCGTCCGCCGTCCGCACCGCCTCGATCAGGCTCTCCCGCATCGGCGCGGTCCAGGCGTTGAGTTTCTCCGGGCGGTTGAGCGTGAGCACCGCGACCGGGCCGCGACGTTCGCTGCGGATGAGGTTCTGTTCGGACATCGTCTGCCTTTCGACGCTGGTGTTTCGCCGATACAAGCACCGCGATGCGCGGACACTCCAACACCAATTCCGACCTCCGGTGATATCGAAGCGATATGACCGGCGCGGAACGCTGATCCGCCGGTTAGAGTCACCGGTCATGGAACTCAGGCATCTGCGGTATTTCGTGGTGCTCTGCGAGGAACTGCATTTCGGGCGCGCCGCCGAACGTCTGCACATGGCCCAGCCACCGCTTTCCCAGCGAATCCGGGACCTGGAACGGGAATTCGGCATGCGCCTGTTCGAACGCGGCAAGCACCGGGTGAGCCTGACCGAGGCCGGTGCGCTGCTGCTCGAACACGTACGGCCAGTGCTCGAACACGCGGAGCTGGCCAGGGAGGCGATGCGCCGGATCCGACCGGGTTCCACCGGGACGTTGCGGGCCGGGATCCCGCCGGACACCATGCCGGTCACCCTGCGCACCTTGCTCGAGGGATTCGCCGCGCGCGAGCCGGAGGTGCTCGTCGACCTGCACGAGCTCACCACCGATGACCAGATCGCGCAGCTGCGGGACGGGCAGCTCGACGTCGGAGTGGTGCGGCATCCCTCGGACACGGTGGGATTCGAATCGAGCGAGACCGTGCAGCGCTCGCTCGGTGTGCTGCTGCCCGTGGGGCACCGGCTCGCCGAAGCGGAGCGGGTGCGGCTGCGGGAACTGAACGGTTCGGGGCTGGTGATCTTCCCGCGGCGGATGGCGCCCCGGCTCTACGATCACATTCTGGCGATCTGCCGGGACAACGGATTCCTGCCCGGCGCGATCAGGCACGCGCGTAATCCGCACTTCGTGCAGGGACTGGTGCTCGCCGGGCGCGGGATCAACCTCAACGAACCGCCGACCGGGGAACTTCCCGAAGGACTCGTCTGGCGCCCCATCGACGAGGCGCGCCTGGCCTGGGCCACCTCGGTGATCTGGCGCAAGGAAAGCGAAAGCGAGGTGGTCCGCGCCTTTTCCGCCGCGGCGCTGGACGGCCTGGCCCGGGCGGGGCACGGCTGATCAGCGCCCGGGTGTTCCGGGCCCTGGTCAGACCGGGGCGGGTTCGGTGCGTTCTTGTTTTCTCGGCAGCAGCAGCGGAGTGGCGAGCAGCAGCACCCCGGAGGCGATGATCGCGGTGCGCGCACTGGTGAGTGTCGCGAGCTCGCCCCAGACGGCCATGAGCCCCGCCTGGCTGAGCTTGCCGCTCACACTCCAGCTGGCGAGGACCCGCGCGGTGCGATCGGCGGGCGTGCGCTGCAGCCGTTCGGTCGTGTAGCTGGGGGTGAAGATGCCCATGCAGGTGATCAGCAGGCCCTCCACGAGGATCACCGTGACCAGTCCCGGGATGCCGGGCCCGGTGAACGCGAGGCCGATCGGGAACAGCGAGCGCAGCCAGCCGGTCACCAGCAGGACCCGGCCGCGGCCGTAGCGGGCGACCAGGCGCGCGGACAACCGGGCGCCGAGTAAACCACCGGCCGCGGGCAGACCGAACGCGAGGCCGTACTGCCAGGCGGGGAAGTGGTACCGGCCGAGGAGTAGCACGGTCAGTGTCGGCTGAGTGGCCATGATCAGGCCGCTGACCGTCACGGAGTTGAGGAACAGCCGCCGCAGGAACGGGTCGCCGAGGATGAACCGCCAGCCGGCGAGCAGCTCGGCCATCCGGTGCTCGCTGTCCGGGTTCCGGCTGCCGTTCGGTTCCCGCAGTGCCGCGATGTCGGTGCCCCGGATGCGGAGCACCCCGAGCGCGGACAACAGGTAGCTGACCGCGTCCGCGGCGATGGTGACGACCGGGCCGAGCATCCCGATGAGCGCACCGCCCAGCGGTGGGCCGACCGCGGTCGCGCTCCACATCGTGGCCTCGAACCTGCCGTTCGCGGCGAGTAGGTGCTCCTCGCGCACCAGGTGTTTCAGGTAGGCACCGGACGCGGCGGTGAACGCGATGCCCGCGGTCCCGGAGACGACCGAGACCGCCAGCAGCTGGCCGTAGCTCAGGAAACCGCACAGGTACGCGAGCGGAACGCCGGCCATCGCGAGGAACCGGAGCAGATCCATCGCGATCATCACCGGTCGTTTGGCGCGGTGTTCGATCCACGGTCCGAGGCCGAGCGCGACGACCGCCGCGACGGCCGGTCCGGCCGATTCGAGCAGTGCGACGCCGAAGGTTGGGGAGTGCAGCACCCGGACCGCGATGAGCGGGAACGCGCCGAAGGCGATCCAGGTGCCGTAGGTGCTCACCGCATAGGCCGACCACAGCCGGACGAATCCGGCCCTCGGTTCGATCCGCACAGCTCTCCTTCTGGTCGGGGCTCCCGAAGCAAAGCAGCGGCCCGCAGGCGTATTCAAACAACCGGTTCCCGGCGAGCCACAACGATCGGTTGGGCCCGCCTATGCTGGACCGGTGGATACCAAGGCGGTGCGGTCGTTCGTGCTCGCGGCCGAGCGCGGGCAGCTGCAACAGGCCGCCGATGAGCTGGGGATCACCCAGCAGGCGGTGTCGAAGCGGATCGCCGCCCTGGAACGGGAGCTCGGTGTGCGCCTGTTCGCCCGCACCGCGCGCGGGGTCGAGCCGACGCTCGACGGGCAGGCGTTTCTCGCACACGCGCGCGGCATTGTCACCGCCGTCGAGCGGGCCGGCAGCGCGATCCGGCCGGAGTCCAGGGCACCGCGCATCGATGTGCTCGGCTACCGGCTCGGCCAGGCGGTCGTGCTGCACGAGTACTGGGGCGCGCATCCCGGGACCGAGCTGGACGTGGTGGTGCTGAAAGTCGATGACCCGCAGCAGGCGGTCGCCGCGGTACGGGCCGGCGAGGTGGACGCTTCCTTTCGGACGGTCACCGACCTGCAGACGCTGCCTGCCGAGGTGCGGATGCTCCACCTGCTCGATTTCCCGATGGAACTCCTCGTGGGTCCGAAACATCCGTTGTTCCCGGTGCGCACGCTGACCCCGGAGCAGCTGCGCGGGCACCGGATCTGGGTGCCCGGCATCGCACCGCGCAGCGAATGGGGCGAGTTCTACGCGGAACTCGCCAGGGACCTGGAACTGCGCATCGACGGGACCGGACCGAATTTCGGTGTCGAACCGCTGCTCGACACGCTCGCGGATTCCGCGGAGGTGGCCACCCTCACCGGTGCGCGCGATCGGCTCATCTGGCCGGCGAACCACGGCCTGCGCCGGATTCCGGTCACGAACCCGACGATCGCCTATCCGGTCTCGATCATCTTCCGGGAACCGGATCCACACCCCGGAATCCGGCCGGTGATCGACCATTTCCGAAGCCTGGCAACGCTTTCCGGGGACATCTGGCGTCCGTCCTGGGCCCGGGCGAGCTCGGGATCCTAGTCCGGGAGCGTCAGTTTCTCGCCGGGCAGGCGCAGTCCGAACCGGCTGTGCGGATTGACCACGAGGTAGCGCTCCCGTAGGGCGGGGAGCAAGGCACGGACCGGGAAGCTGAGCCAGGACAGTTCGCTGGAGGGCAGCTGTCCGCGGGAACTGAACACGTGCAGCACCTCCCGGTCGGAGCCCTCGTCGAAGAGCGCGATCTCCGTGGTGCCCGGCCGGACGGGGGCGATGACCGTGGCTTCGAGCAGCATCTGGCGGACGCGCTGCTCGTCGGCGTTTCCGGTCACGGCGTCCTGGAGGACGGCTTCGAGCTCGTTGCCCGGTGGGGGTACGCCGAGACCGCGTAGTGTCGGCCGGTAATGCTCATTGGGGAGGAATTCCTCGGTGAGCTCGCCGTCCTCGCCGACGCGGTAGGCCCCGACGATGGCCGAACCGGGAACCTCCTCGGTGCCGGAGAATGCGGGATCGACGGCGTACACCCAGCCGCCCGGATGACGGCGGGCTTCGGCGCGCATGGCCGGGGTGATGGGTCCAGGGGTGCTCATCAATGCTCCCGGTAGTTCGGGTTGGCGTGCCAGGTCGACTTGAATCCGGAACCGGGTGCCATATCGAGTTTGACGCCACCTTGTCCGTCGGGAACCGGGTTGTAGTAGCCGGTGACGTGGCTCGCCCCGTGGATGCGATCCGGGGGAATGTGATCGAGGCCCGCCCACTCGTCCTGGTAGTGGAACCGGTCGAGGGATTGGGGCAGGGACTGGGAGGGAACGTGGATCATGTCGGGGGAGGGCCGCACCCAGTAGACGTAGCCTTCCCGCCCCGTGTAGGTGGTGCCGTTGACGTTGACCGTCTGGTGGGTCTGCCGGATGAACTGATGGGCGACGTGCGGGTTTCCCGTGGTGGACACGAATCCGCTGCCGTTCGCGTTGTGCACATGGGCGGGGAGGTTGTAATGGGGTGGTGCCCCGGACAGCCTCGCCGAGGAGGACAGACCGCTCTGGAAGATCGTTTCCGGCGGGGCGCTCGATCCGTGCATCAGTAAGCCGGGTGGTTGTGGTTGTGGTTGCGATGCCCCGGCAGGCGCGGGGCGAGGTGGCCTGTTCGGCCTGCCGTCCGGATTCGACGGCGAGCCGGGCCGTGTGCCGGTCGGTGAGTGCCCGCGGGAACCGCCCCGGGTGTCGAGCGAGTCGAACAGTCCCTTGTTGGTGTGTTCGTTGTGCCGCATCGATTCGGCGGTCTTGCCCACCTTGCCACCGGCACCGTGTGCGCTGTTCGCGATGTTGCCGATGCCCTTCTCCACCGAGGAGAGCACCCCGCCGAGCTTGCCGGACAGCGCTTCGCCGACGACCCCGAACGCCCCGCCTCCCGGGTGCGCCGAACCGACCGAGGAAGCGTGCCCGGTCAGTTTGTCGCCCAGGCCGCCGAGCTTGGATTTCATCGAGTCCAATGCGGACACATCGGCACTGAACCCGTTGCCGGGCTTGCCAGTCGAACCGGAACCGCTCCCCGAGGATCCGTGCCCGGAGGACCCGTGCCCCGAATGCCCGGAATCAGTGGAGTGCCCCGGGGAAGTGGAACCGTGACCGGAGGACTGCCCGCCACCATGGCCGTGTTTCGCCACCATTGCCCCTCTTCACCACATCGACGTCGCGGACGTCACCCCGCACCTCGTCACCACGGACAGTCTACCGGCACGTCTCGTCTCGTCTCGCATGTCCCGTCGTTGCAGTACCACATGCTCAAGGCCTCGGACGTGATCGGCCCTTGCTCATGCGCAGGATCAAGGCGATCATCTCCTCCGAATGGACTACTGCCGGAGTCAGAACTTCCTGGAGGAGCAGACCACGAATCGCGGCGATGGTGACGGTTGCCGTGGTCAGCGCTTCGTTGCTGTCGAGTCCTTCGCGTTCCGCAAGCGAAGCCAGCATCGTGGTCAGATCGTCGAGCGAGTCGATGAATGCACGAAAATCGTCCGGGCGGTACGTGGCCAGTCCTATGACGTGAAAGAAGCCGCGGGCACGCGAGAGCTGTTCCGGGCGAGTGTAGGACCGCCAGATCGCCACGACGAGGTCGTCGAAGGTGCCGTGGCGGGCGGCTTCGAAAAGCGCCTCGTTGTCCCGGGATCGCTGTGCCTCGAGCATCGCCGCCAAGACGCCCGGGAGTGACCCGAAGTGGTATCGCAGGAGGGCGTGGCTGGTTTGGGTCCGGGCGGCGATCTCGCGGAGTGACACCTCCGGTGCGGGGAGATCCTCGCCGAAGGCGTCGAGGAGCCGGGACAGCAGCCGCTCGCGTGCCTCGCCTTTGCGTTCCGTGCTTGACAAGATCACTCCCACAGTTTATCCATTGGATAAGATCGGTGCCGTGCTGCTTCACATGGTCGCAGTCGGCTCGCAGATGGAGGGAGTGACTCGTGGGACGCCTTCAGCTAGTCGGCGCGGCGGTCCTCGACGGTTCGGGTCGCGACCCTGTCGAGGCCGACGTCACCGTCGAAGACGGGCATATCGACCGGCTTGGCGGATCAAGCGCGCCCGGCGAGCGTCTGGATGCCGGAGGACTGACGATGACTCCCGGCCTGATCGACGCGCACGTGCACCTGGGTTTGTCGAGCCCCATCCAGCAGCAGTTCTCGTTTCGGATCAGTGCCGCGGAGATCGCGGCGGACATCTTCGGCACGGCGGGCGCGACGCTCGACGCCGGTTTCACGACCGTTCGGGACACCGGTGGGATCGACGGCGGTGTCGTCGCCACGATCGCGAAGGGCAAGGTCAGGGGACCGCGCGTGCTGTCGTGCGGACCTGTGCAGTGCCAGACCGGCGGACACGGCTATTACGGAGCCGACTGGGAACCCACCGAACTATGGAGCAGCCATCACATTCCGGGCCTGTGTGCCCTGTCGATGATGGCGGGCAATGCGGACGAGCTGCGCGCCAATGTGCGCGAGGCGTTCCGTCGCGGAGCCTGCTTCCTGAAGCTCTGTGTGACCGGCGGAGTGGTCGGCGCTCACGACCGGCTGACCGACACTCAGTTCACCGTGGACGAGATCGCCGTCGCTGTGCAAGAAGCCGCGGCGCGGGGCACCTATGTGACGGTGCACGCCCACAACAACGAAGGCATCCGGAACGCGGTCGCGGCCGGGGTGCGCTGTGTCGAGCACGGCACCGACCTCGATGAGTCCACGGCCACGCTGATGGCCACTCACGAGGTTGCCCTGGTGCCCACGTTCACTGTCGTCGAGCAACTGCTGTACGACACCGCAGGAGCCGGCCTCGGCGAGCCGACCCGTGACCGGGTGATGGGGGTTCGTGAACGGATGACCGAGGCGCTCGCTGTCGCCAAGGAGGCCGGAGTTCGGATCGGGCTTGGTTCCGACCTCATCGGTCCGGCTCAGCACCGTCGAGGAGAAGAGCTCACGGTGCGAGCGGCGCTCGAGACGCCGATGGAAGCGCTCGTGGCGGCCACGAAGACCAACGCCGGGATCCTCGGCCTGGCAGATCGGGTAGGGGTCATCGCCCCCGGCATGCAGGCAGACCTCGTGCTCTGGAACGGCAGCCCGCTCGAAGACCCGGAGCTCTTCGCCGATCCCGCGAATGCCGTACTCGTCGTCCAAGCCGGACGTGTTGTGCAGGACCTCCGATGAGCACCATGTGGCACGGCTGCCTCGCCGACACCGACTACTTCGAGATGCGTTCGGGCGGTGGGCACGACTACGGCGTCTGGGTCACCATGCCGCCGGGCTACGACCCCGCTACGACGCACAATCCTGTCGTGTACGTCCTCGACGGCAACTGGGCCGTCGGTATGACAGCTCCGCTCATCGTCACCCAGGCGGATCCCATGCAGCAGATCAAGCCCTACATCCAAGTCAGTGTGGGCTACGCGGGCGAGGAAGCACGGCACTGGGATCGGCTGCGCAACAGGGATCTGGTGCCGCCCGGCGAACCCATCGCCGAGGAACTCGTCGCCGCCGTGGAGAGGGGAGTCCAAGCGGGCGGGAGGAAACGTGCGGAAGCCGATGCCTACCTCGCCGAACTACGCGACACCCGCGCCGATGCGTTCCTGAGCTTCCTCACCGCGGAACTGCACCCGCGGATCGAACGCGACTACGGCACGGCTACGAGCGGGCACGGCCTTTTCGGCTACTCCTACGGCGGACTCTTCGGTCTCTACACCTGGCTCACCGGCTGCACGCTCTTCGAGAGCATCGGAGCGGGCAGCCCCGGCGTTGCCAGTGCGGACAGTCAGATCTTCGCCCAGCTCCAGGAGATGGGCGAGCGTCGGCCTGCCGCCACGTTGCACGTGACCCTCAACGAGCGGGAGCTGCTCGGAGACCTGGCCGTCTACCAAAACCTCGCGAAGAACGCGGCCACCGTCCTGCACCGCCTCGCCTCCCGCGGCGTGGCCGTCACCAGCGCGGTCCTGCGCGAAACGCACGTGACCGGCCTGCAGGCCTCGTTCCTCAGCTACCTCAGAACCTGCCGCGCGCGGTGAACACCAACCTGGCGCGAGCCGTCGAGGACAGCCCGGTGACGACGACCTGGTGACGACGGCTAGGCAGTCGCGGTCTGCCGGTCGTCGTAGGCCGAGCGGGCCGCGAGCACCCGGGACACGTTGGCCTGGGACCAGTCGGCGATCGCGGCGGTGAGGACGCCCGCCTCGACGCCGAGCTCGGTCAGGGCGTACTCCACGTGCGGCGGGATGGTGGGGTAGACGGTGCGGCTGACCAGGCCATCGCGTTCGAGGTTGCGCAGCGCCTGGGTGAGCGATTTCTGGGTCACGCCCTCGACGCGGCGGCGCAGTTCGGTGAACCGCAGCGGGCGGTCGTGGCGCCGGAGCAGGCCGAGGATGTAGAGCGACCATTTGTTCGCCAGCACATCCACCACGGTGCGCGAGGGACAGTCCTTTGCGTACCGGTACTCGAGGTCGGTATCCATCAGGTACCTATATATCGGAAAGGTGCCTACTTCACAAGCGATACCGGTGCGGGCATGATCGATCTCATGCAGCGTCGGAAGAACCGCCCGGAGGGCTCGAACTGGGGAGAATTCGGTGCGGACGACGAAATCGGCCGCCTCAACCTGATCACCGCGCAGCGCCGCCGTGCCGCGGCCGCGGAGGTCCGCGAGGGAATCGCGTTTCCGCTGAGCCTGCCGCTGGATTTCCCGCAGGGGGAGTACGCCCGCGGTCCCCGCAAGCCACCGGAACTGGCCAGCACCGTCCTGGGGCACAACAACCATTTCCTGCCCACGGTCCCGGATGTGGTCAGCGATGACCTGGCCACCATCCATCTGCAGTACTCCACGCAGTGGGATTCCTTCGCGCACGCCGGATCCATGTTCGACTTGGACGGGACCGGTGAGCCGGTCGTCGCCTACTACAACGGCCACCGGGGTGGAGAGCACGTCATCGGCGACCCGGCGGGTTCGGTGCGCCCGCATGCCGATGCGCTCGGGATCGAGACCATGGCCGCGACCGGGGTGCAGGGCCGTGGTGTGCTTCTCGATCTGGAACGGGTGTACGGCAGGGAACGGGTCGCGGTCGGCTACGAACAGCTGACCGAGATCATGGAAGCCCAGAACGTCACCGTGGAAACCGGGGACATCCTGTGTCTGTACACCGGTCTGGCGGAGGTCGTCCTCGAACTCGGTGCGGAGCTCACTCAGGAGAGGCTGGACACCAGCTGCGCGGTGCTCGACAGCCGGGACGAGCGTCTGCTGCAGTGGATCACAGACAGCGGAGTCTCGGCGATCGCGGCGGACAACCATGCTGTCGAAGCCTTCAGTATGGCGCCGCCTTCCGGGGCGGAGCACGCCCTTCCGCTGCACGCGCACTGCCTGTTCAAACTCGGCATTCCGCTCGGCGAGCTGTGGTATCTCACCGAGCTCGGCGCGTGGCTGCGGGAGCGGGGACGGTCCCGGTTCCTGCTCACCGCGCCACCGCTGAACCTGCCCGGAGCGGTCGGCTCGCCGGTGACCCCGATCGCCACCGTGTAGCGGAACGGGGACTCAGCCGCGGACCAGGCGACCCAACACCCGGGTGGCGAACCGCAGCGACTCCAGCGGAATGCGCTCGTCCACCCCGTGGAACATGCGCGAATAGGGCAGTTCCGGGGCAACCCGCAGGGCCTTGAAACCGAAGCCGTTGATCCCGATCGTGGCCATCGCCTTGTTGTCGGTGCCACCCGCATTGCAGTACGGTGCCGGGTGCCCGTCCGGGTCCTCCTGCTGGATCGCCGCGCACATGGCATCCACCAATTCCCCGGAGAACTCGGTCTCCATGGCCACATCACGGTGGATGAACTCCCGGCGCACCGAGGGCAGCAGCAGCGAGTCGATGGTGTCCAGCAGTTCCTGTTCGCCGCCGGGCAGGAAGCGCCCGTCCACCGCAGCGCTGGCGGTTCCCGGGATCACGTTCGTCTGGTATCCGCCCTCGAGCATGGTGGGATTGGCGGAGTTCCGCAGGATCACCTCCACCAGCGGGGCCACCTGGGGCATCCGCTCCAGGCTCGCGGGCACATCGCCTGCGTCGAACTCCACGCCGAGCAGTTCCGCGGCTTTCTCCAGCAGCACCCGGACCGGTTCGATCAGCCGGACCGGGAACCGGTGCCTGCCGATGCGGGCCAGGGATTCCGCGAGATCGGTGACCGCGTTCTCGTCGTTCGGCGAGGAACCGTGGCCCGCGCGGCCGGTGGCGATCAGCCGCAGCCAGGCCTGCCCCCGTTGGGCGCACTCGATCGGATACAACCGCTTGCCCTCGCCGAGTTCGAAGGAGACCCCACCGCCCTCGGTGATCGCCTCGGTCACGCCGGCGAAGAGGTCCGGGCGGTTGCGCACCAGCCAATGCGAACCCTTGCGCCCGCCGCCCTCCTCATCGGCGAGGTAGCCGAACACGATGTCCCGCGCGGGTTTCTCGCCGGTGCGGGCCAGTTCCCTGGCGGTGGCGAGGGTGACCGCGTCGAAGTCCTTCATGTCGATCGCGCCGCGCCCCCACAGGCAGTCCTCGCGGATCTCCCCGGAGAACGGGTGCACCGTCCATTCGGCCGGGTCGGCGGGAACGACATCGAGGTGCCCGTGCAGCAACAGCGCGCCACGGCTCGGATCCTTGCCCTCGATGCGGCCGAACACGCTGGCCCGGCCCGGTTCGCTTTCCACGATCTCCGGTTCGATACCCGCATCGGCGAGCTTCTCCGCGACGTACTCGGCGCTGGCCCGCTCATTGCTTGTCGGATTGGAGCTGTCGATCCGCAGCAGATCCCGGCACAGGTCCACGACCTCGGATTCGGCGTCAGTCAACGTGTTCCTCCATTTCGGATGTTCCCCACGAGCGCACCAGACCGGTCAGCGAGGCGAGTACGTACAGCACGAACGCGGTCACCAGCGAGTTGAGCACCGGAATGCCCCAGTCCACGAAGAACCCGACGCAGAAGCTGGCCGCCCAGATCACCAGGACCACGGGCACCCAGGTCGGCACCACCCGCGGCATGGTCTCGCTCGCCCTCGTCTCGTCCAGCGCCCCGCGCATCCGGCGCCCCACCCAATACTCGGCGACGATGATCCCGCCGACCGGTGGGATCGCCACGCCCAGGATGGACAGGAACGACTTGAAGTGGTCCAGGAATCCCAGCGCGGACAGCACCGTGCCGAGCACCCCGATGACCAGGGTGACGCTCGCCCGGTGCATGCGCTTGCCGAAGACCGTGTAGACGAAGTTCACCACGCCGAGCGAGGCGCCGTAGAGGTTCCAGTCGTTGATCTTCGCCGTGGACAGGATGACCACGATCAGTCCGACGATGCCGGAGGTGGACAGCACGATGTGGGACACATCGCTGGTGCCGACCAGGTGACCGAGCAGCACACCGGTCATGCCGACCAGGTACTCGCTGACGATCATGGTGCACGAGCTCTGCAGCAGCACGTGCCAACCCTTGGAGTTATACCGGGTCATGTCCGGGGCCACGATGGCGCCCGCCATGAATCCGCCGGCGACGATCGTGGCCGCCGCCGGGACGGACAGCAGCGGACCGCTCGGCTGTTTCGCGATCAGTTCCCCGATGTCGTGCTGGGAAAGCGTGCTCATGACACTCCACGCGACGAGCGCGAAGAACAGCGGAACCGCGATCTTCGCCAGCCACATCATGTATTTGAAGCCGTAGATCACCAGCACGGTGAGCACCACACCGGAAAGCGCGCACCACAGCCACACCGGGCCGCCGACGAGCTCGACCATGCTGTTGCCGAAGATCCCGTTCTGCACGCCGAACCAGCCGATCATGCTGACCGCGATCATCAGCGATACCAGGGCCGATCCGTTGCGCCCGAAACCGGCGAACCGGGTCAGGATGGTCATGGTGAGTCCCTCGCGCTGACCGGCGAGCCCGATGAAAAAGATCACCACCTCGAGGGTCACCGCACCGAGGGTGAACGCGAGGAATGCCTGCCAGAATCCCATTCCCACGCCGAGGGTCGCGCCGAGCACGAACTGGGAAAGCGACCCCGACTGGCCGAGCCACTGCAGCAGCATCGAACCGAAGCCGTACCGGGCCGAGCGGGGCACCCGGCGCAGCGAGTGATCGTCGTTGCCGATGCGGCCGGACCGTTCGCTCTTGGTCTGCGTGCTCATCTATGCCGTCGCTTCACTGGGTTGCGGCTCGCCCATGGTCTGCAGGCGGCGCATCGATCCGTACCGGGCAAGCAGCGTGGCGAACTCGTCTTCGTCGTGGAAGTTCAGCGCGCCCGCACCGAATTCCCGCGCGACCTCCACCGCATAACGTGCCGCCGCGGCGATATCGGTCTCGTGGCTCGCCCCGGTGGCGCAACCGGCCACCGTCGCCGCGGACACGATCGCCAGCCCGGCGACCGGCGCCCCGGTGGCCGTCGCGGGCTGCAGGATGGAGTTGATGTGGTGCACCCCGTTGCCGTACGGGGTGATGTCCTGCATGGTCACCGGATAGGTCACGCTCGGCTCCCCGGTCACCGTCTCGAGCAGGCCGTTGAGCCGTTCCGAGACCCGCAGCACCCAGCCCTGTTTGACCGTGGGGGAGAGCGCGAGCCCCTTGTGGTTGATGACCCGGTTGCCCTTGGTGGTGTCGATGGAGAGCACCGCCTCCATCTCGGTGGAGACCTCGTGCTCGTTCATGGTCGCCATGTCCACCGGAGAGTTCATGAACGGCACCGGATCGTGCGGGCACGTGGGCGCGTCCGGGCACACATGCGTGCTGATCAGCACATCGCCGGTCAGCACATCACCGCGGGCCCGCATGGCGAGCAGTTTGGCGGCCGCGGAGAAGGCCGCGGCGGCACCGTCCCCATCGGAGACGAAGCCGGTCACCTCCGGCCGGGCCCCGACCCCGCCGAGGCGCCCGATCACGCCGAGCGTCGGTGCTTTCCCACCAATGGTGCGGCCCGCGGTTCCCGGGACCCGCACCTGGACGAAATCGGTGTGCCCCTGCCCGCCGCGCACGCGTTCGGTGCGTGTCAGGCCACTCTCACCGGCGATACCGTCCAGATAGGACACCATGGCGGCACCGTCGACCCGCGGATCGTCCAGCCGATCCAGCACGTCGAGGACAAACTTGAGCATGCGGTGATACCTCGAAACTTCCGACCGTGACAGTACTTTCGCGCAGGCTTGTGGCCCTCTCCGCGATCCCCGCACCACGGTGCCCCGATGGGGGCGAACCGGACAAGAATGTCCCACTATATGCAAAATAGGAGCATGCTCGATTTCCGAACCGACCCGAGCACCCCCGCGGGCCTCCCGCAGACCGTGGACCGGGCGCTGCGCATCCTGCTCGCCTTCGACCGGGAGAGCCCGGAATGGGGCGTCACCGAGATTTCCCGCGCGTTCGGGCTGCACACCTCGACCGCGCAGCGCCTGCTGGCCGCGCTCACCCACCGTGGATTTCTGGTGCGCGACGATTCCAGTCGCCGCTACCGGATCGGCCCGGCCGCGCTGTATCTCGGGCGGGTCTGGGACCAGGTCGGGGCGCTCGGCCTGCTCGCGCAGCCGGTGCTGGACGAACTGGCCGCGTTCACCGGGCAGAACATCCTGTTCGCGCTCCCGGACAGCGCGCATATGCGCACCGTCCTCGTCGCAGAGGGGGAGCACGGGCGGCTGCGCGACTATCCGATGGTGAACGAGCTCTATCCGGCGCACGCGGGAGCCACCAGCAAGGCCTATTACGCGTTCCTTCCCTTCGCCCAGCGCAAACGATTGTTCATCGACCGGCCGCTGGCCCGGTTCACCGCGAACACCGCCACCGATCTCGGCCGGCTGGAGCGCCAGTTCGCCCAGGTGCGCGCGCGGGGCTGGGCCTACACCGAGGGCGAGTACGACGAGGGTGTCGCCACCCTTGCCGTTCCCGTTTTCCTGCGCGAGGAACCGTATGCCAGCCTCAGCGTCGGGTGGCCGAAGGAGCGCCTCGGCGAGCACCCGAGCGACTGGGTGGACGCGCTGTGCTCGGCCAGTGAGCGGATCAGCCTGCGGCTGACTCACCGCGGCCGCTGAGCTTCAGTCCCGGACGTCGAAAGTGGACTCGATCCCGTTCAGGAAGGACAGATCCGCGCCGTCCCGGTGTTCCGCCGGTTCGGTTCCGCGCCGGAACAGCCGGGCCGCGCCACCGTGCAGGGTGATCGATTCGCCGTCCACCCGCAGCCAGGTCCCCTCCCGCAGGCCGAGCACCGGAGCGTCGTTCTCCTCGTGGAATTCCGCGAGGCGTTGCTCGCGCGTCTCGCCCATGTGGGTGGAGCCGCCGACCGGATCCAGATAGTGCGGATTGATCTGGAATCCGATCAGGCCAAGGGTTTCGAACCCGTCCGGTGCCACGATCGGCATATCGTTGGTGGTGCGCAGGCTCGGGCAGGCCATGTTCGTTCCCGCGCTCGCCCCGCCGTAGGGCGCTCCGCCGCGCACCGCGGAACGGATCGCCTCGAGCAGGCCGAGCCGCTGCATCGTGCGCAGCAGCCGGAACGAGTTGCCGCCGCCGATGAACACCGCTTCCGCGGACCGCAGTTCAGCGGCCGGATCCGAGCTCCGGTGCACCGGGCGCACCCGCACACCCGCCGCGGCGAACCCCTCGCTCACCAGTTCGGTGTACCGGTCGTGATCGGCGAGCGCGTACGGCACGAAGGACACGGTGCGCCCGCCGTAGTGCTCCGCGAGCGCCTCGCGGGCGTGCGAGAATCGCCCGGCACCGTGGTTCGTGGAGTTGGACAGCAGCAGCAATTGCATGTGGAATACCCTCCCGTTCGCTCAGCCGAAGACTACGACCGGACCGGTGCCAGGATCGAAGGCAGGGGCCGCCAGGACCGAACAGGGAACCGCCGCCTGTGCGGGAATCGAGGAGCTGCCGCGCCCAGGCAGGGCGAATTGCTGCGGCTGCTCGCCGGCGGGATCGGGCCGGGAAGTGTCGGCGAGGCCGGACCGGATTACGGCGTGGGGCTCGCCCGGCCGGCCAGCGGAGCACATCCCGGCGCGCGGCTGACCGGTGCCGAACGCGAGGGCCGTGCGCGCGGCCGCGGCCCGCGAAGTGTTCCATGGCAACGATATCCGGTGCGGACCGGTGACCGGCGCCTGCTGCACCCCGGAGAGTGCCACGATTCTGGCGACCTACACCGGTTGCGGTGGTGTCCGCTCAGCGAAGCGTTCCGTGCAGGATCATGCCGAGCGAATCGAGCAACCGCTGTTCCAGTTCGAAGGGTGCGGGGTCGGTGGCGATCCACGTGCTCAGCGTCGCGAGGTAGGCGCTGGCCAGCACCATCCCGGCCTGTTCGGTGTCCACTCCGGAGCGAAGTTCGCCCGCCTTCGCGGCGGGGGCCATGAGTCGGCTGAACTGGTGCGCGAGCTCGGAGTCGGCGAACACGTTGGTGGAGTGGATCGCCGCGCCCATGCAGGCGACGGTCTCCTGCCGGGTATTGGCGCTGACCCGGGCCAGTTCGGCCAGATACCGGGCCAGGATCTCGGGCAGCGGGCGGCCGTCGAGCCATTCCTCGTGCACCGCGGTCAGTGCGCGGTCCCGCCGTCTGCGGCTCCACTCCTCGAGAAACGCGGACTTGCGCTGGAAGTGGTTGAACACGGTGGCGCGCGCGGTATCGGCCCGTTCGGCGATCTCGTCCATGGTGGCGTTGTCGAACCCCCGCTCGACGAACAGTTCGATCGCCGCCCGGTAGATGCGGTCGCTGCGCTCCTCACGGTGCCGCGACCGTCTGGTGCTGCCCGGTCCGGTGGCGCCTGCGGTCATGGTCCCAGTCAACCAGCCGGGGCGACCGAGTCTTGACGGGGACCTTGCGGTGGCCTAGCTTTGGATTGGACTTGAATCCAAATTCGGACCATGATCCGAGGAGGCGCCGTGCGTCTGGTCACCTATGTGTCCTCGTTCTCCCCGTGGCCGCGGCTCGGTGTGCTGCACGGCGACGTGGTGGTGGATCCGGCGCGCACCCTGCGGGCCGTGCACCGGGACGCCGATGCGGCTGCGATGCCGACCGAGATGGTCGCCTTCTTCGAGGGCGGTGCCGAGGCACGCGGTCTCGCCCAGCGTGCGGTGGACACCGTGGCAGCGGCGCTCGAGCGAGGCACCGAGCTCACCGAGGACGGGGTACCGGCGATGCTGCCCCGGGATCGGGTGCGGCTACTCGCCCCGGTGCCGAGACCGCGCCGGATCCGGGACTATCTCACCTACAACGACCACGCCACCGGCTCGGGCCTCGCGGTCCCGCCCGCCTTCTCGGCGATGCCGATCTGCTACAAGGCCAACGTCGAGACGGTGATCGGCCCGGAGGAACCGCTGCTGTGGCCGTCCTATACCGCGCAGCTGGATTTCGAACTGGAACTCGGTTTCTTCACCTCCGGCGGCGGGCGGGATCTGACCCCGGAGCAGGCCGCAGACAAGATCGCCGGGGTCACGATCTTCAACGACGTCAGCGCGCGGGACATCCAGTTCTTCGAGATGAGCCTGGGAATCGGCCCGTCCAAGGGGAAGGATTTCTGCACCGCGATGGGGCCGTGCGTGTTGACCATGGACGAGGTCGACGAGTGGTCGGTACGGATGTCGGCGAAGGTCAACGGTGCGGTGTGGGCCTCCGGCAGCACCGCGGACCGGCAGTTCTCCTTCGCCGAGGTGCTGGCCTGGGCCTCGCTGGACGAACCGGTGTATCCGGGCGAGTTCCTGGCGCTCGGCACCGTGGGCGGCGGCTGCGGTCTGGAACTGGATCGCTGGATCCGGCCGGGAGACGTGGTGGAACTGGAGGCGTCCGGGCTCGGGGTGCTGCGCAATCCGGTGGGCGAACCTTGCAGGGCACCCGAAGGGGCCGGGGTGGCCGCGTACAGCGGTGCGCCGGAGGTGCGTCCCGGTGCGCACTGAGACGACCGCGGCCCTGATCGCCGCGGCGCCGCCGGATTCGGTGTTCGCTTTGGTGGACGGTGGTACACCGGTCACCTACGGCGAGCAGCATGCCCGGCTGCAAGCCACCGCCGCCGGGCTGGCCGCGCGTGGTGTCCGGCGGGGCGACCGGGTGCATGTGAGCCTGCCCAACTGCCAGGAATTCCTGGACATCTGGTTCGCCACCGCGCAGCTCGGCGCCGTGCTGGTGCCCACGAATCCGCGCTCGACGGCGGCGGAATTCGCGCACGTTCTCGCCGATGCGCGGCCCCGGATCTCCATCGCGACCGTGGAAACCGCGCTGGACGCGCCGAGGCTCTCGCCGGAGGAGATCGTGCTTCCGGGCGCGGAGGTTCCCGCGGCACCGGTCGAAGCCACCGATCCGGCCGCCATTCTCTACACCTCGGGCACCACGAGCCTGCCCAAGGGCGTCATGGTCACCCACGCCAACTACCGCGCGGTCGGGTGGGCCGTGGCCGAACATCTGGCCCTCACCGCGGCGGATCGCTGGTTCATCGCGCTGCCGCTGTTCCACGCCAACGCCCAGTACTACTGCACGATGTCCGCGCTGCTGCGCGGTGCCTCGGTGGCCCTGGCACCATGGTTCTCCGCCTCCGGCTGGGGCACCCAGGCCGCCCGGCTCGGTGCGACGCTCGGCAGCCTGTTCGCGGCGCCGATCCGGATGATCCTGGCCAATCCACCGACCGGGGAGGAGGCCGTGCTGCGCACGGTGTTGTTCGCGCAGAACCTCGCCGAGGATCAGGCCGCCGAGTTCGAACGGCGGTTCGCGACCAGGCTGGTGCAGATCTACGGCATGACCGAGACCGTGCTACCCACGATGAACCCGGACAGCGCCGATCGCCGGTGGCACAGCATCGGCCGCCCGCTGCCCGGTGTTTCCCTCGTGCTGGCCGGCGCGGACGGCGCCCCCGTTCCGGACGGGCAAGCCGGCGAGATCCGGGTGCACGGGGTGCCCGGCGAGACCATCGCGGCCGGGTACTGGTGCGATCCCGCGGCCACCGAGGCCGCGTTCGGCGGTGGCGTGCTGCGCACCGGGGACCTAGCGCACCGGGACGCGGACGGGTTCCTGTACTTCGTGGACCGCGCGAAGGACATGATCAAACGCGGTGGGGAGAACGTCGCCACCGGGGAGATCGAACGGGTCGCCGGGGAACATCCCGCGGTGGCCGAATGTGCCGCGGTCGGTGTCTCGGATCCGGTGTACGACGAGGCGATCCTGCTCGCCGCGGTGCTCGTACCGGGGGCCGAGCTCGGCGCCGAGGAACTCATCGCCTGGTGCCGGGAACGGCTCGCCGCTTACAAGGTGCCCGCACAGGTGCGGTTTCTGTCCGGCCTGCCGCGTACCAGCGTCGGCAAGATCCGCAAGGGCGAGCTACGCCGAACAGAGGAGTCGCCATGACCCAGGAAATCCCGTACACCAAGGGACTGCACCGGCTTTCCGAGCAGTGCTGGGTCTGGCTGGTGCCGGACGGTTCCTGGGGCTGGAGCAATGCCGGACTGGTCACCGGTGAGCGTGAATCCCTGCTCGTGGACACGCTGTTCGATCTGGGACTGACCAGGGAGATGCTGGACGGGCTCGCGGCGATCACCGCGGAGCATCCACTGTCCACTGTGGTCAATACGCACGCCAATGGGGATCACTGGTTCGGCAATGAACTGGTCACCGGCGCGGAGATCATCACCTCCGCGGCGACGGCGGCGGAGATGCCCGACAACGGCCCGGAGCTGCTGCAGGGTGTACTCGGCCAGGACGGCCCGATCGGCCGGTTCGGCAGGCACATCATGGGGCAGTTCGACTTCGAGTCGATCACGCCGACCTACGCCACGAGGACCTTCACCGAGCAGTTGCGGCTGGATATCGGCGGCACCACGGTGGAACTGCACTGTCTCGGGCCCGCGCACACCGAGGGGGACAGCGTGGTGCTGGTGCCCGGAGAAGGCGTGCTGTACGCGGGGGATCTGCTGTTCATCGGCGGCACCCCGATCAGTTGGGCCGGCCCGGTCACCAACTGGATCGCGGCCTGCGATCGGATGCTCGCCATGGACGCCGACCGCATCGTGCCCGGGCACGGACCGGTGACCGACAAGAACGGGGTGCGGGAGGTCCGCGACTACCTCGAGTGGGTGCACACCGAGGCCGTCGAACGGCACCGGAGGGGGATGTCCGCCGAGGACGCGATGCGGGACATCTCGCTCGGCCGGTTCGCCGAACTCAATGAACGCGGCAGGCTCGCGCAGAACATTCTCGCCGTATACTACGAACTCGATCCCGGGATGGAACGGGTGGACACTCGCGAGGTGTTCCGCCGGATCGCCGAACTGGAGGGATTCTCCTGACCGGCGACAGGCGGTGCGCGCTCAGCGGTGCGGGGTCAGCACGACGATGGGAATCGGCCGCTCGGTACGGTGCTGATAGGCCGAATAACGTCCTCGGTTGACGGCGTCGCACTTGGCGAGCAGGGCCGCATGACGGTCGTCGTCCCGGGACACGATCTCCGCGGTGGCGGGCCTTCGTCTCCGGCCGATCTGGATCTCGCATTCGGGTTCGGCCCGCAGGTTGTGCAGCCACGCCGGGGATGTGCGGGCGCCGCCGTCGGAGGCGACGACGAGGTAGGCGTCGTCCTCGCGCGCGTAGACGAGCGCGGAGGTGCGCGCTTGGCCGGAGCGTCGGCCGATCGTGCGCAGGAGCAGGGTCGGCATGCCGAGCAGCCGGTGCCCCAGCGCGCCGCCGGTCTTCTCGTAGATTCGCTGATGGGTGCGCAGGACCGCGAGGTAGAGGTCGGCCATTCGTTCTCCCGGTGACGGGTTCCCGGCGAGACTCTACCCGGTACGAGCGAATGTATCCGATGTCTACATCGCGGCCGATGGGCGGGTCACCCGGTCTGGCCGCTTCCCGGGCTGGCGCTGCCGTCGGCGGTGTAGGAACGGGCACCGGTGCCGGCGAGCGCACCGCCGTCGACGATCAGGTACACCTCGCGGATGGCGCGCCCGGCGAGGAAGTCCTCGAGGATTTCGCGCGTTCCCGCCGCGTAGCGCGCCTGCGCCGAGAGGGTGGTTCCGGAGACGTGCGGTGTCATCGCCTCGTGCGGCATGGTCCGCCACGGGTGGTTCGCGGCCGGTGGTTGCGGGTACCAGACATCGCCGGCGTATCCGGCCAGCCGTCCGGACTCCAGGGCCTCGACGACGGCGTCGCGCACCACGATCTCGGCGCGTGCGGTGTTGACGATGTAGGAGCCCCGGCGCATCGAGCCGATCAGCTCCGCGTCGAACAGGTGATGGGTCTGCGGATGCAGCGGAGCGTGAATGGAGACCACGTCGACCGAACCGGCGAGTGAGCGGGCATCGGGATGGTAGGTCAGCCCGAGTTGTTCCTCCAGTTCGGTGGGCAGTCGATGGGTGTCGAAGTAGTGCAGGCGCACGCCGAACGGGGCGAGGCGGCGCAGCACGGCCTGGCCGATGCGGCCCGCGGCGATCACTCCGACATCCATCCCCTCGAGGTCATAGGCCCGCTCGACCGAGTCGGCGATGTTCCAGCCGCCGGTGGCCGCCCAGTGGTGCGATGGGAGCAAATTGCGCACAAGCGTGAGGATCTGCATCACCGCGTGCTCGGCGACACTGATGCTGTTGCTGTAGGTCACCTCGGCGACGGTGATCCCCGCTTTCACGGCGGCATCCAGGTCCACGTGATCGGAACCGATGCCCGCGGTGAGCGCCAGCTTCAGCTTGCGCGCCTTGGCGATCCGTTCGGCGGAAAGGTAGGCGGGCCAGAACGGCTGGGAGATGACCACATCGGCGTCCGGCAGTTCCCGCTCGAACTCCGAATCGGGGCCGTCCTTGTCGGAGGTGACGATCAGTTCGTGGCCCTGGGCTTCGAGGAACCCGCGCAGTCCCAGTTCTCCGGAGACCGAGCCGAGCAGCTGCCCGGGGGTGAAGTCGATCGCCGAAGGAGAAGGCTGGGTCTGGCCGTCCGGATAGTCGCCGAGTGCCGGGATCGAATCGCGGGCGTAGACCGGCGGGTACCCGGTCACCGGATCCGGGTAGAGGACACAGAGAACCTTGGCCACGATGACTCCTCGCTACGAGCGGTGCGGAACGGCCGGAACCCGCGAAACCCTTGCGGTACGGCTGCTTTCAGTCTCGCGCGAGCGCACGGAGTTGTCCAAGACACAGTGTCGAACGGCCGATAGGCGGCACCGATCGAGACTCAGCCGGGCGGGCAGTGCAGCGCCTCGGTGATGCCGGTGCTCCGCGCGGTCGCGGCGAAGGCGCTGGTCAGCACCGATCCCGGCTCGGCCGCACTGGTGACCAGTCCGATGAGCGCGGAGACGGGCGGATCGTCCAGCCGGAACAGTGCCGCGCCCGGTGGCGGCCGCAGCGAACGCAGCCAGCCGCCCGGGAGGATACTCGCCCACCGTCCGGTGCCGACGTGAGTGAGCAGGGCGACCACGGAGTCCGTCTCGATCTGCGGGGTCACCGCGAAGCCCCGGGCGGCGAGCGCGTCATCGATCAGCTGGCGGCCGCGCATTCCCTTGTGCAACAGGCAAAGCGGCAGTTCCACCGCATCCGGCCAGCCCATCGCCTCCCGGCGTCCGGTCAGCAGGCCGCTGCCGGCGAGCAGGACGTGCTGCTCCTCGTAGAGCGTCGTGACCGTGAGGTCGGTGGTGTCCTGGCCGCTGGTGTAGATGATCCCGGCGTCCAGTTCGAACCGGCGCACCCGGTCCACGATATCGGCTGAGCGCAGGCTCGTCTCGAGGCGCACGCGCACCAGGGGATGTTCCGCGCAGAACGGGTCGGTGAGCAGCGCGACCGTGCCGGAAGCCGCCGGGATCACCCCGAGCCGCAGCTCGCCGGACAGGCCGGTCTGCAGCGCCGTGACCTCCTGCTTGAGCGCATCGTGGTCGGCGAGGATACGCCGCGCCCACAGCACCAGCCGCTCGCCTTCGGGGGTGAGGCCCTCGAAGTTGTGCCCGCGCCGAACGAGCGGAACCTTCAGCTCCTGTTCCAGTTTGCGCACCGCCTCGGACAGCGCGGGCTGGGACACGTAGCAGGCCTGCGCGGCGCGGGCGAAATGGCGCTCCCTGGCCAGGGCGACGAAGTATTCGAGTTGGCGGAACAGCATGAGCCGCGGTATTCAGCCGGTGCCCATGGGGTGACCCGGCGATCCGCCGGGATTCACCGGATCGATAAGCATGCCGCGACTATAGCGGCCGGGAACGCCGATCCCGGGCCGTGACCCCGGGGGTGTGCCATGCGGAGGGCAGCAGCGCGGAACGGATTCTCCGCCGCCAGGTGCCCTTGGCCGCGGTGACCACGTCGCGGCGCAGTGCGGCGAGATCCGGGAGACGCACAGGGGCCAGCTCGATCCCGGTCGCGGTACGCAGCAGATGGTCGGCGAGCGCGGGATTGCGCGCGAGGACCGGGCCGTGCAGGTAGGTCGCGAAGATCCGACCGTGCACCGCTCCTTCGGTCCCGTCGCCGTTCCCGGTGCCGGTGGTGACCCGCGCCAGCGGCCGGGTCCCCGGTCCGCGTTCGGTGATCCCGGCGTGGTTCTCGAATCCGGTCAGCACGGAATCGGTGAGCCCGAGCGCGGGATCCGCGCAGCCGGTCACCTCGCCGATCGATCGGTGGCGTCCGGGCCGGGTGGCCAGGTCGAGCAAGCCGAGGCCCTCCTGGTGTGCGCCCGAGGCGTCCACGGTCGTGGTGCCGAGGATCTGCAGTCCCGCGCAGACGGCGAACACGGTGCTGCCGTGCCCGGCGACCGCGGGGAACGCGCTCGCCCGCAGCAGCCTGGTCGCCTCGGCCTGTGCCACGTCCTCCCCGCCGCCGAGCAGGTAGATATCGCAGCCGAGCGGGACCGGCGAGTCGCTGGGCACCTCGAGGATCTCGGCGGCGAGCCCGCGCCAGTGCAACCGTGCGGCGAGCACGGTGGCGTTACCGCGATCCCCGTAGGTACCGAGCAGATCCGGTAACAGCGTGGCGATGCGTACCGCCGATTCGGTGCTCACCGGGATCCGTCCCCGGTGCGCCTGCGCAGCTCGGCGAATCCGGAGTAGTCGCTGACCAGATACACCGGTCCGGGTTCGAGTGCGGTGAGCGCGGCGAGCGGATCCGGTTCGGTGCCGTGCGCGATACCGGCGTAGCTCAGCCGAACCCCGAGATCGGCGGCCCTTGCCCCGGTGGCCAGCACCGTGTGCCCGGCGAGCCGTTCGAAGGGCACGTCGTAGAGCCAGGATGTGTCCCGGCCGTCCGCCTCGTTGGCGTTGATGGAGATGATCACCGGGGCGGGGTTCGCGGCGAGGATTTCCAAGGTGGCCGCCCAACCGGCGGGGTTCTTCGCGAGGATCATCCGTGCGGTGTGCCGTTCGGTCCGGATCGTCCGATAGCGGCCCGCGATGTCGTGCACCCGGTTCGCCGCCGCGGCCGCGCGCTCGACCGGAACGCCGAGCAGCCGGGCCGCGGCGACCGCCATCGCCGCGTTCTGTTCGTTGACCCGGCCGGGAAGCACCGGCCGCAGCGGCACCGGCTGCTCCTCAGGGGTCCGCAGCATCGTATCGGGATCCTCCAGGGTGAGCCGCCACTCGGGATCGGGGCGCTCGGTCCGGCAGCGCGCGCACGCCCAGTGCAGCGGGCTCCGTTTGGCCAGCCGATGCCCGCAGGCCGGACAGTTTCCCGTGTCCCCGTCCCATCCGGAGCCCACCGAAACCCAGACCACGCGCGGGAAGGCGGCGGCGATGAACGCGACATAGGGGTCCTCGCAGTTCGCCACGATCCTCAGGGCGGGGAACGAGTCCGCGAGGGCACGCAGCCTTCGTGCGGTGTCCCGCAGTTCTCCCGCCCGGTCGAGCTGGTCGCGGCTGAGGTTGCCGAGCACCACCGCGACCGGGTGCACCCGCTGCACCGCGATGGGCAGGTACAGCTCGTCGATCTCGACGACCACGGTCGGCGCCGGATCGGTGGCCAGCACCCAGGTGAGCCCGTCGAGCATGTTGGCCCCGGTGTCGTTGCTGGCCACCGGGCCCTCGGCGCGCAAAGCGGCGGTCAGCATCGCGGTGGTCGTGGTCTTGCCGTTGGTCCCGGAGACCAGCACGATGCGCCGGCCGCAGGCGAGCTCGGCAAGGCAGCCGGGATGCAGCAGCAGGGCGATCCGGCCGCCGATCACGTGCCCGCCGAAACCGGCGATCCGGGAGAGCCAGGCGACGAACCGCCCGGCGCCGACCGCGAACCGGGTCCGGATCGAGCGGCGCATGTCCGGTTTGCCGGTCTCGCTCCGTTGGGCGCGCTCGAGGGTGGCGGTCATGGCCCCATCGTGGCGGTGGGCAGGTTAGCGGTCGGCAAATCCGGGGTGAGTGTTCGGTTCGGAGGTGACGCCACGGAGCAACAGGGTGAACACCGGCGGGCTGGAGCTGGTGAGCCCGAGCCGCCCGCCCTCGGCCTCGGCGAGGCTGCGCGCCAGGGCGAGCCCGATGCCGTGTCCCCGGCCGGAGCGACGGGTGAACAGGGTGTTTTCCGCGGTGCTGATCCCGGCTCCCTCATCGGCTACATCGATCGCGACCGCCTCGCCCGCGTCCCGTACGCGCACCGTGACCGCGCCCCGGCCGTGCTCGACCGCGTTGTCCAGCAGCACCGTGAGCACCTGGCGCAGCGCCGCGGTGGAGGCGAGCGGCACCGCAACGGCGGGGTCCTGCCGGATGTGCAGCGCGCGGCCGCGTTCGGTCAACTGTCCGCCCCAGCCCGAGCGCACCTCGGCGAGCAGCGCATCGAGATCGACCTGCGCGGCGTGCGGGCGAGCGTCCCTGGCGAGGGCGAGCAGGTCGTCGATCGTGCGCTCCAGCCGGTCGGTGTCCTCGATCGCGGCGCGCAGCGTGGCACCGGGATCCGCGGGCGGGGTGTCCAGTGCGGCCTCCAGCCGTAGCCGCAGGCCGGCCAGCGGGGTGCGCAGCTGGTGCGAGGCGTCCGAGGAGAACGCCCGTTCCCTGGCCACCAGATCACCGAGCCGGGAAGCCGTGCTGTTCAGCGAGCCACCGACCGAGTCGATCTCGGCGATCCCGGAGTGTTCCGCGCGGACGCTGAAGTCGCCGTGGCCGAGCCGTGCCGCGGTGGTGGAGAGCTCCTCGAGCGGCCGGGCCAGCCGCGCGGCCTGGCGTCGGGCCACCACGTAGACGACCCCGATCGCGACCACGGCGAGCCCGGCCATCACCAGCCAGGTCAGCCCGGCGCGCTGGTAGACCTCGCCGCTCGGGGTGGCCGCGCGCACCACGGCGGCGACGCGCCCACGGTCCAGTACCGGTACCGCAACCACGAAGTCCCCGCCCACCACATCGGACTGAGTCTCCCCGTCGCCCGCGCCGGTGACCACCGGATCCGGATCGTGCGGACCGGGACCGAACAGCCAGCGCCCACCGGTGCCGTACACCGCGACGGTGGTCCCCGCATCGGTTCGCGGCAGCCGGGGAACGGGATGCCCGGGCACCGGCTGCGCGGAGACCACCAGCGCTGCCACATCCGCGGCCCGTTCGAGTTCGGTCTTCTCGTCCCCGGTGTAGTAGCGGATCAGGCCGATCGCGAGCGGCACGCCGAACAGGCCGATCGCCAACAGCGCGGAGAGTACGGTCAGCCCGATGATGCGGTTACGCACCCGGATCGCCTTCGGCCGCATCGGATGGCGGTTCGATCCGGTAGCCGTGCCCGCGCAGCGTGCTGATCTGTGGTGCCGCGCCCGCTTCGGCGAGTTTGCGGCGCACCGCGGCGATGTGCACGTCCAGGGTCTTGGTCGAGCCGAACCAGTGCTCATCCCACACATCCGCGAGCAGGGTTCCCCTGCTGACCGCGACTCCCGGTTCCGCGGCCAGCCGGGCGAGCAGGTCGAACTCCTTCACGCGCAGCTCGACCTCGCGGTCACCGAGCCAGACCCGGCGCGCCGCGGTGTCCACCCGCAGCCGCCCGACCACGAGCATCTGCTGGGACTCGGTGCGTGAGACGCCGCGGCGCAGATGGGCGCGCACCCTGGCAAGCAGTTCCCCGAGCCGCACCGGTTTGGTCAGGTAATCGTCGGCGCCCGCCTCCAGGCCGACGACCACGTCCATCTCGTCGTGCCGCGCGGTCAGGATCACCAGCACACACCAGGGCAGCCGCGCCCGCAACCGGCGGCACACCTCGACCCCGTCCAGGCCGGGCAGGCCGAGGTCGAGCAGCACCAGTTCGAAGTCCCGTTCGCCCGCGATCCGCAGCGCGTCTTCCCCCGTCAGGGACCAGCTGACCTCGTGGCCGTGCGCGCGCAAGCTCGAGCGCAACACCGCACCGATGGTGTCGTCGTCCTCCACGATCAGCAAACTCGCCACGGGCAGCAGGGTACTCAGCCGCACCACGGTGAATGTGAAACGCGGCAACGGGTCCGGTTCACCGGCAGGCGGGCGAACCGGCGGCGTGGTCGTGGATACCGGCCTCCGCGCCGACGGCGAGCCGTCCGGGACGCAGCACCGCGAACTTCGCGCCGAACGCGAGACCTTCGGGCGTCCGCCGGTAGGTGGCCAGGGTGCGCAGGGGTTCGGGTCCGGTGCGGGCGGCGGTTTTCTGGTCGACCGTGGTGACCGCACAGCGGATGGCCGGTTTGGCGTAGCCGAGTTCGGCCTCGCCGACGGTGATCCGCAGGGCCGTGTCCTCGAGGTCCGGTCCCGCGCAGCCGTCGAGGACGATGTTGGGGCGGAACCTGCTCATCGGCACCGGAGGACTGCCGTTCGCGACGATGCGCCGGTTGAGTCGGTTCAGCGAGGCCGTGGACAGCAGATGCACCGGGCAGCTGTCCGCATAACCCGAGGTGCCCGGGGTGCGTCCATCGGTGACGCGCGCGTGTTCCGGCGGCACCCGCACCAGCCTGCTGGGCGCACCGAGTACCGCGGTGAGCCAACGGGCGGCCGCGGCGCCCTGGTCGATTCCGCGATACTGGTCGCCGAAGAGGCTGACCGTGCGGCGCGGGCCGTCCCGGTCCACGGTGATCGGGACCGGTTCGAAGCCCTCGGCATACAGGGCGAGCCGGTGCCCGTCCGGGTCGATCTCCGGGCGGATCAGGGCCAGGCGCGGGTCCCGGCGCTGGGAGCGGAACACTCCCTCGGGTGAGACGACCATGAAATCGCGGTCGTTGGCGAGCCCGGCCGCGGTGAGCCGTGTGGCGGGCAGCTCGAGGCCCGCGCAGCCTTTCACCGGATAGGTGAGCAGCGCGGCGATGGTGATCATGCGTTCCCTCCTCGTTCGGAGAGCAACGCTAGTGCAGATGCGGCGCAACACGATGGCAAATATTGCGGCTCTTATCGGCTGTTCGGCAATAATCGGATCATGGATCGTATCGACCGCGCAATCGTGCATCAGCTGCGCCAGGATGCCCGGCTGACCAACACCGAGCTCGCCGACCGGGTAGGGCTCACGCCGGCGCCGTGCCTGCGCCGCGTGCGGAGGCTCGAGGAAGCCGGCGTGATCACCGGCTACCACGCACACGTCGACCCGGATCGCATCGACCGCGGTTTCGAGGTCTTCGTGAACGTCAACCTGGCGGCCAAGGACCGGTCCACTGTGGAGCGATTCGAATCGGCCGTGGCGTCCTATGACGAGGTCGTGGAGTTCCGGCGGATGTTCGGGCTGCCCGACTATTTTCTCCGCGTGGCCACCGCAGATCTGGCCTCGTTCGAGACCTTCGTGACCACCAGACTCGAGGACGTTCCAGGGATCGCGACCGTGGATTCGCATCTCACCATGAAGAACATCAAGTCGGCACGCTGGAGCTGAGGCGCGCCAGATTTCACCTGCGCTGCAACGGTTTCGCGTTGTCGGCGATGAAATTTCGCAACGCCGGAACCGCCCGGGGAACGGGAACGGCTGCCGAAGAGCCCCGATCCGTTCGGTATCGGGGAGTATCTGATCGGCATGCGGCTGGAGAGCTACCGCATGGACGACTTCCTGCCCGCCGTGGAGCCCGGCGGGTACGAGCCCGCACCTGCGAACTCACGATCGGCGGGCTGACCCCGACCATGGCCGGGTGGCCGGACGCCGTGCCCCGGATCACCCCCATCCGGCCGTACCGGGTTTTCAACGAACGCCTCGCCGTCCGCAAGGAGTCCTACGACACCTCGACCCGCCGTCCCGGCCCCGATCTCGCCGTTGCGCTGAGGAGTTTCAGCATCCGGGAACAATTGTTTCCGTGATCCGTTTCCGAGCATGGTGTGCCGAACGGAAATCGTGCCATTGACGCGGGAGCAGAAAATGTCGTTGACCGAAGTGATCGATGCGACCAAAGAAGCCGTGACGCGGGACGCCGGTGCCGCGGCCGCCCATTTCAGCGTGACGCACGAACTGCGCGCCGGAACCCGGACCGCCGTCGACGTCCGCGCCCGTGGGCATGCCTTCGGCGTGGACGAACCCGCTACGCTCGGCGGCACCGACAGCGCGGCGAACCCGGTGGAGTATGCCCTCGCCGCGCTCGGCTCCTGTCAGGTCATCACCTATCAGTTCTGGGCGGCCAAACTCGGAATCCCCATCGATTCCATCACGGTCACCGTCGACGGCGATATCGACCTGCACGGGTTTTTCGGATTCACCGATTCCACTCGTCCCGGATTTTCCGACATTCAGGTGCGCGTCGAACTGAACGGGCCCGCCGAAGCGCAGCGGTACGAGGAATTGCGTCGTCAGGTCGACGAACACTGCCCGGTACTCGACCTCACCAGGAATCCGACCCCGGTCACCACGACACTGGCCTGAGCGTTCAGTCCTGTTCGTCGACCGGATCGGGCAGGGTCCATCGGTCGCCGCGGCGCGGGTGGATGTAGCCGTAGTAGTACAGGTAACCGATCGCGAAGATACCGAGTGCGATGGCGACCGGAACCCAGTCGGTGAGCAGGTTCTCGTACACCACGACGACCATGGCGGCGAGCAGCAGCAACGGCGGGACCGGCCACAGCGGCATGCGATAGGGCGCCTTCGCAGTCCGCCCGCGTACCCGGCCGGTGAACGCGCCGATGCCGACCAGAATGTAGGTGATCACGAGGCTCGCCCCGGAACCCAATAGCAGCACGGGAAACGGCACGAACCAGTATACGAGTGCGGCGATCACGGTGACGGTGATCGTGGCGGTGAGCGGGGTGCGCAGCCGCGGGTGGATCCGGGACAGCGGCGTACCGACCCGGTCGGGGAGCGAGCGGTCGCGCGCCGCGGAGTAGAGCAGCCTGCCGATCTGCAGCATGATCGCGATGACCGCGTTGATCACGGCGAGCGCGATGCCGAGGCTGACCGCGATGTTCAGCGCGCTACCGCCCCTGGCGAGCAGGAAGTAGTTCATCGGGGCGTCCGCCGCGATCAGGTCCATGGTGTCCGGTGTACCGAGCAGCACCGCGATCAGCGGGATGAGTTCCGCGGCGACGGTGATGGCCAGCGACCACAGGATCGTCTTGCCGATGGTCTTGCTCGCCTGCTTGGTCTCCTCGGCGTAGTAGACGGCGGTTCCGTAGCCGTTGTAGGCGAAGATCGCGGTCGCGGTGAAGGACACGACCACCCCGGCCGCGGCCGCGGTCAGGGTGCCGTTCGGTGCGGCCGTCTGCGCGGTCCAGAGTGTGGCGATCGGCTGGTGCGCGTTGGCGAATCCCAGCACCGCGAGCACCGCGAGAGCGAGCAGTTCGAGCACGAGGAAGGTGCCGGTCACGATCGCGTTGGTGCGGATGCCGAGCACCGCGATCGCCCCGGTGACCAGGATGACGACCACGCCGATCCATCGCCCGCTCAGCGCGGGCCAGGCGGCGCCGAGGTAATCCCCGGTACCGGCGGAGATCACCCCGATGATCAGGATCCCGGTCACGAAGGTGAGTACATAGAGCGCGAAACCGGTGGACTTGCCGACCGTGCGCGCCACGAAGGCGTACTCCCCGCCGGTGATCGGGAACGCGCTGGAGAGCTCGGCATAGCAGAACGCGACCAGAATGCCGACGACCGCGGCGATGAGGAACACGACCGCGGCGGCTCCGCCGACTCCCTTGATCACCGAGGGGACGATGATGAACACGCTCGAGGCAGGAGTCACCGAGGACAGGGTGATCAGCATGTTCTCTTTGAAGGTCAGCGAGCGGGCGAGGTCCTGCCGGTAGGCTCCGGTCCCGGTCGCGCTGGTGGGTTGCTCGACCATCACGACACCTCCGTGGTGTGTGCGGGGAGTTTATTGACACAAGAGTCAAGACCCTAAGATGGCGTCATGTCAATACAACCGGGCAATACTTGACTTTATTGGCGTCGATGTCAGACGATGATTGGCATGGCGCGTCCGAGTAACAAACCGGTGCGCCGCGAGCAACTGGTCGGCGCCGCGACGAGAGCGATCGGCCGGCGCGGTCTTTCCGGGCTACGCGTCGCCGATGTCGCGGAGCAGGCCGGTGTGGTTCGCGGCTCGGTGCACTATTACTTTCCCGATCTCGCCGAGCTGCTGCAGGAGGTCTACCGGCAGGCCGTGGAACGGTTCTGTACCAACAGGATCGAGCTGGCCGAGACCTTCGGGGACGCGCGCGACAAGCTGGTCGCCGTCGCCCGTGGCGGGATCCCGTGGAGCGCTGATGACGAACTGGTCAGCGTGCTCTACGAGTTCACCGCGACCGGCAGGCAGGATCCGGTGCACGCCGTGGTCTCGGAGAGCCTGTTCGAGCGGCAGGCCATGATGTACACCGCGATCCTGGAAATCGGGCGGGTGCAAGGACATTTCCTGCGCACCGGGTCCGCCAGAGACATCGCGGCGAACCTCGTCTGCCTGGAGAACGGGTACGGCTTGGAGATCTTCTCGCGCAACGCCGCCATCAGCCCGGAACGCGCCTTCGGCCTGATCCTGTCCTATGCGCGGGATGCCACCGGATGCACCGAGCTGTTCCCCGAGCGGGTATCCCACGAGAAAGGTGACCGGGAATGACACAGACTCGCACGCCGGCCGGGGATCCGAGGGCCCGCGAGCTCGGTATCCGGTTGGACGGCGAGCCGGGAACGTGGAACGCCATCACGGATGTTCCCGGGGTCGAACTCGGCTATCGCACCCTTGTCGAAGGGGAAGGCTCGCTGATGCCCGGTTCGGGACCGGTGCGCACCGGAGTCACCGCCATCCTGCCGCGCGGCCGGGACGAGGTCGGCACACCGTGTGCGGCGGGCCGGTACTCGCTCAACGGCAACGGCGAGATGACCGGGACCGCGTGGATCGACGAGACCGGATCGCTGACCCTGCCGGTCACTCTCACCAACACGCATGCCGTGGGGACCGTGCACCGGGGCGTCATCGACTGGGTGGCGCGCGAACATCCCGGGATCGCCAGGGAATGGCTGCTTCCCGTCGTCGCCGAAACCTGGGACGGCTATCTCAACGACATCAACGGCGCCCACGTGCGGACCGAACACGTGGCCGAAGCCATCGGATCGGCCGCGGCCGGTCCCCTCGCCGAAGGGTCCGTCGGTGGCGGCACCGGGATGTGTTGCTACGGCTTCAAAGGAGGCAGTGGCACCGCCTCCCGGACCGTTCGCCACCACGGGGACGGTTACACCGTCGGTGTGTTCGTGCAAGCCAATTTCGGCGCTCGCCGTGAACTCACCGTCGCCGGGACCCCTGTCGGAAACCGGCTGCTCGACGACAATCCGATGGAAGACGGCGAATGGCTCGCCACCCCGGGAGCCGGTTCGGTCATCGTCATCCTCGCCACCGACGCACCACTGCTTCCCGGGCAGTGCACCGCGCTCGCCAGGCGGATCCCGCTCGGCCTCGCGCGCACCGGAACCTCCGGGGGGCACTTCTCCGGAGACCTGTTCCTGGCCTTCTCCACGGCCAATCCCGGCGCCCTCACCAGTAGCATGACCGGCGCCGCGGCGTACGAACAACTGCGCTTCATCCCGTGGGGGAGCGTGGATCCGTTCTACACTGCCACCGTGCAGGCGACCGAGGAAGCCGTGCTGAACGCGCTGATCGCGAATGCCGAGATGACCGGCCGCGACGGTCACCGGATCCCCGCGCTGCCCCACGACCGGCTCGCGAAGCTGCTCGGTGCCGCGGTCTGCTGACCGCCGCGCGGTGTTTCTCCGGTCACTCGGCGGCCGTTCGTTCTCGCCGTGGGCTTTTGTCCGTGCCGGGCAGTCCGTAGCTCGCGACGACGTGTTCGAAGCCGGCGGCGATGAATGCGAGCAGGCATCAGAAGATCAGCGCGAGTGCCGCCCCGTCGGACCGGGTGCGTGCGGCGGTCCATACAGCAAGGTGGACGAGGAAGGTGCCGGATACGCTACGCAGGAAGGGCCTCGCGGCCCAGGCCGTCCCGCCTGCGGTGAGCACACCGCCGGTCTGCACGAACCGGGTGAACAGTTGCCCCGACTGCGTAACGGTCCCGCCTTCGATTCGGCGACCATTGCCTGCGCGTGCGGGCCTTCGGCGATGGACAAGGGCATCGGTTCGACTCCTTCGCCGGATCCCTGGACCGGGCTCAGCGAATCTGCCGTGTGTTACCGGCTCATCACGCCGTGGTGACCGGCCGGTCAGGTCTCGCCGCCTGCCGATGACCCGCCCCGTGAGGCGGGCTGCGGTGTCTGTTCCGCGATCATGCGCAGTGCCTCGACATGCCGGAGGAACCGCTCGCGCCCTTCCTCGGTGGCCCGGACCGTTGTCTTGGGAACCCGGCCGAAATACGTGCGGCGCTGCGCTACCTGGCCGTCGTTCTTGAGCGTGGTCAATTGCTTGGACAGCGCGGAATCCGATAACGACACGGAGTCTCGTAGAAAAGCGAAATCGCACCAGTCCACCGAGCCGAGCACCGACATGATCGCCAGCCGGGTCGGATCCGACAGCAGACGGTCCAGTCCCGGTGTCTGCCCAGGGGAGGCCGTCATCGGGCCGCCGGTCGCGCGGACCGTGTGGTGAGCGACTGTCCGAGCGCGAACAGCGCGGTGAACACCAGCCCGCACAGCACCCCCATCACGGTGTTCGGATAGCCGGGAAGGCCCACCGCGTTCGCGATCGTATGCGCGAAACCGGTGCCATAGTGCAGAAGCAGCCATGTGACGGCCGCGTCCACGAACAGCGCCAGTCCGAAGACCCGTGGCAGTAAGGATTTCCGGGCCTCGACGCCGCGAATCCGGCTCAACGGAGCCGAGCGGAGGACGAATCCGGCGACCAGCACCACGACGAGCGCCGCCAGCACGAAGACCGCGATCAGCTTGCTCCCGCTCACACTCACGAAGTCATTGCTCGCCCCACCCGCGACGGCGAGCACGAACATCGCCGCGTACACCCACCAGGGCAACCGGGCCGCCCGCCGCGCACGATCCTGTTGCGCCTCGGCGATCACCAAGGCTTCCGCCGCCTGTCGTTCGTCCATCACAGCTCCTTTGACTACTTGCCTATCTGGAATATAGTCACTGCTTTCCAATTAGGCAAGTAGCCGTGGGCTGGCCGAGGAGCGGAAAGGCGCACCTTTTCCGGCGACATGGTGCTGCCGTGCGCCCACCGTCGCGCACTCATCCATCACAGCGGCTGGGAAGTCCGGACATACAACGGCTGGCTTTGAAGTCACCCGTCCGAATTTCATCCCACCCGAATATCGTCATGCTTCATGCGGTGGCGCGGGCATCGGTCGTGTCCTGGTGCGCGCGTTCTGAACGGGCGGACCGCTCAGTCCAGGGCGGCGGCGAGCTGGGCGCCGCGGGCGGTGATCGCCTCCATATCGCCGGGCACCCCGGGTTTCCACGGTGGTACCAGCGGATCACGGTCGGTATCGGTGTAGCGCGGGATCACGTGCAGGTGGAAGTGGAACACGCTCTGCCATGCCTCGGCGCCGCAGCAGTTGAGCAGATTCACTCCGTCCGCGCCGAGCGTGCCGATCACGGCTTTGGCGATCCGCTGCGCGGTGAGTGTGACGGCGGTCAGGTCTTCGGCGGCGATCTCGAGCAGGTCGTTGCTGTGCCGCTTGGGAATGACCAGCAGGTGCCCGTCCGTACCGGGATTACGGTCCATGAAGGCGTAGGTCGAGTCGTCTTCGGTCACTCGCGCATGCGGGACATTACCGGTCACGACACCGCAGAACAGGCACTCAGCACTCATGTCGGCCGAGCATAGTGCCCGCGGAGTCGCTCGATGATGTGCGGCCGGATCCGTTTCGGCCGTGTTTATCGCTGGTGACTGTGGTAGACATTTCGATAGTCAACAGCGTAGACACGCGATAATCGGAAGGGGTGGGGCAATGGCACCGGCGAAGGGGCGGTCCGGTTCGCGCCCCCGGCGTCCGCGGGACAGCCTGAGCCGGGAGAAGATCCTGGCCGCGGCCGAGGAATTGGCCGCGGAGGGAGGTTTCTCGGCGCTGACCTTCCAGGCGATCGGGGACAAGCTGCGGGCCCATCCGACCTCGATCTACCGGCATTTCCGGGACAAGGACGAGTTGCTGCTCGAACTGGTCGATTCGCTGCGCGCCAGGTCGTATTTCCACGATCTGGTGGCGACCGATGACTGGCTGGACGACATCCGCCGGACCGGTCAGCTGATCCGGGCGCATTATCTGCGTTATCCCGCGTTCGCACTGGAGATGGCCATGCGGACGACCCGGCGTCCCACGGAGTTCCACAATGTGGAGTTCACCCTGGACGCGTTGCGCCGCGGTGGGATCCCGGACGATGAAGCGGTGGTGTTGATGCGGGCGATGGGGAACTTCCTCCGCTCGATCGCGAGCGCGGAGGCCGCTTACCGGGCCATGGACGAATCGCTGCGCCAGCGGGACGAGGTGGCCTGGCAGCTGGAGTACCGGCAACTCGATCCGGGGGAGTACCCGAACATCACCCGGGTCGCGGACAAGCTGCTGAACCTCGGGGACCCGATGGGCTTCGAGACCGCGCTGGAGTTGGTGCTCGAAGGGATCGCCGCGCACGCCCGCGCGGCGACCGGGCAGTCAGCCGACTGATCCACGCAGTGCCGTGACCATTCCGGCGATGAGCCGAGCCTGTCCGGGCAGCGCGGGCAGATCGATCCATTCGTGCTCGGCGTGCGCACCGTCGCCGAGCGCGCCGAGCCCGTCGAGGGTCGCAATGCCGAGCGCGCTGGTGAAATTGCCATCCGAGGCGCCGCCCACGTGCGCCTCCTCGACCGGTTCGAGGCCGAGCTCGACCGCGACGGAGCGGGCCAGCTCGAGCAGTTTCCCGGTGTGGCCCGGTTCCAGGGGATAACGGTTGACCCCACCCCGCACCTCGAGGGCGATCTCGGCGTTCTCCGGTGCCAGTCCCCGGATTTCGGTGTTCACCCGGTCCAGCTCGCTCGCCGTCCAGCCGCGCACGTCCACGTCGAGTGTCGCCTGCGCGGCGACGGCATTGATGGCGCTGCCCGCGTGAGCCACGGTCGGGGTGACCGTCGTCCGGTGTTCGGTATCCGCGAGTCCTTCGATGCGCGGAACCAACCGCGCGAGTTCACTGAGCGCGTTGATCCCGGACTCCGGTTCGAGCCCGGCGTGCGCGGCCCGGCCGGTGAGGTGCACGCGGTAGATCCCCGCGCCCTTGCGTGCGGTCTTGACCGCGCCGTGCTGGCTCGGCTCCAGCAGCAGCACCGCTTCGTAGTCCGCCGCCACCCGTTCGATGAGCGCGCGCGAGGTCGCCGAGCCCTGCTCCTCATCGCTGGTGACCAGGAATCCGACGTGTCTGGTGTCCTCGGTGATCTCCAGTGCCTCGATTCCCAGGACCAGCCCGGTTTTCATGTCGAAGATCCCCGGACCGGTGCCGCGTCCATTGTGGACGGCGAACGGCCGCCGTTCCAGGGTGCCCAGCGGCCACACGGTGTCCACGTGGCAGAGCAGCAGCACCTTGGGATCCTTGGCCTGCCACAACAGATGGGGCATGCCGTCTTCCTCGATCACGGTGCCTGCCGAGCCGAGCACCGGTGCCAGCCATTGCCGCAGCAGGGTGAAGCAGGCGCGCACGCCCGCAGTGTGCCCGGTCGGTGTCTCGATCCCGACCAGCTCGCCGATCCTGTGCACCATCCGCTCCGGATCGAGGTCCGCGGACCTGATCCGCTCAGTCCAGGAATGCTCCGCGCCGCTCGCCACAACCGTCCTCCACCCTGATCAGAACTGTAGTCAATGTCATTGACTATGACATCGGGATGTCGCTTCGATCAAGCATCGGTACTGTTCGTAGCGCTGATCGTCGTTGTCAGTAGTCATGACTATAAAGTTGTCTACTAGGGTTGCTGTTTCGCTCGCGAATGGCCACACTGAGCCGATCGACAGCTCATGCGAGCCGACCCGAGAGGCCCTCAACGATGAGTATCAGCACCGGGAGTCCACGCTCAGTGGTCCGCAGGCTGGCGTGCCTTTCCGTCGCGGTACTGCTGTCCGGTCTCGCCGGATGCGCGGGCGGCGCCACCGCGGGTTACCGGGAACCGCCGCCGAAGCAGGTGCGTTCCGGTGGCAGCCTGGTCATCGGTTCCGAGCAGGAACCCGGTTGTGCCGATTGGATCGGCAGCTGCTCGGGATCCGTTTTCGGCACCTATGTCATGCAGGTGCAGACGATGCCCGCGGTTTTCCAGTACCGCCCGGTGAACGGGGGCTGGCGGCCGGTGGCCACGGATCTGATGGCAGCCGAACCGAGCACGACGGTGGTCGGCGGGAAACAGCGGATCGTATACCGCTTCAACCCGAAAGCCGTCTGGTCGGACGGGGTGCCGATCGGATCGGCGGATCTCAAGTACACCGCGCTGCAGGTCCGGGACGGCGAGGACATCCTGGACAAGACCGGGTGTTCGCTGATCGAGTCGGTGTCCACACCGGACGCCAAGACCGCGGTCGTCACGCTGAAACGGCCCTATGTGGATTGGAAAGCGCTTTTCAGCGGATTCGGCAATGTGCTGCCAGAACATCTGCTCGCCGGGCAGGACCGGGACAAGGCGATGCGGGACGGCTACAGCTGGAGCGGCGGGCCGTGGAAGATCGCCGCGTGGAAACGGGGTTCCTCGGTGACCCTGGTGCCGAACGACCGGTACTGGGGCAAGCGCCCGAAACTCGACAAGGTCACCTTCGAATTCACCGCGAACACCTCCTCGCAGTTCCTCGCGTTCCGCAGCGGACAGCTCGACGCCATCTACCCGTCGCCACAACTGGAAGCGATCAACGAGGTCGAGGAAGGGATGCCGAACGCCCGGCTGGCGCTCGAGGCCAGGACCACGAACGTCGAAGCGCTCTGGCTCAACAACGCCGCTTTCCCGTTCGACAGCCTCGCGGTCCGTAAGGCGTTCGGCCACGCGGTCGACCGCAAGGCGCTCGTCACCCGGCTGTACGGAAAGCTCGGCGTACGGACACCGGTGCAGACGTTCTGGCCGGGCAACAATGCCGAGTTCGGTGGCGACTCCTTCGCCGGGTACCGGCGGGATCTTCCCGAGGTGGACCGGCTCATGCGTGCCGACGGATGGGCCAGGAACGATCGCGGAATCTGGGCCAAACACGGACGCGAGGCGCGATTCACCCTCGTCTCGCTTTCCGGTGACACCCGGCGCCTGCTCGAACAGCAGATCATCCAGAGCCAGGTCAGGCAGGCGGGCTTCGAAATGACGATCGACAACAAGACCCCCAGCGAGCTGTTCAGTAATACCGCACCCAAGGGCGCGTTCCAGGCAGGACTGTGGACGCTGATCGCCACCAACCCCACGGATACCTTCCAGAGCGACCGGATCCCCAGCAAAGCCAACGGAGAGGCCGGCCTGAACTTCATGCGGGTGCGGGACGCCCGGGTCGATGAACGGCTCGGCAAGGTGGATAGCACGCTTGATCCGGCGCGGCGCAAGGAATACAGCAAACAGGCGGACGCGGCACTCGCCGACGGCGCGGTGTCCCTTCCGCTCGACGATGTGCCGAGCATTCTGCTCACCAACAGAAAGATCGGTGGTCCGGTCAGCATCAATCCGGTCGAGGGCCCGTTCTGGAACCTCAACGAGTGGGGATTGATCGAGGGCTGAGGCACACATGCTGAAATTCGCGGCGAAACGCTTCGCCTATTCGCTCATCGTCGTGTTCATCGCCTCGTTCATTCTGTTCTGGGCGGTGCGCGCGACCTTCGATCCGCTAGCCAAAGTCCGGTTGAGCCACGATCCTGGCGCCATCGCCCGTGAGACGAAGCGGCTCGGTCTCGACCAGTCGATCGTGCAGCAATACTTCACCTGGCTCGGCCGGTTCCTCACCGGGGACTGGGGAGTCAGCTCGGCCACGAACGAGCCGGTGTTCTCGGTGATCGGCCGGGCGCTCGGCACCACCGCGCAGCTGCTGCTCTGGGGCCTGCTGCTCGCCGTCCTGGTCGCGGCCGCCGTCGGCGTGTACTCCGCCATCCGGCAGTACTCGATCGGCGATGTGGCACTGACCGGGCTCTCGTATCTCGGTCTCGCCATGCCCCCGTTCTGGTTCGGCCTCGTCCTGATCGCGGTCGTATCGCTTGCCCCGCAACAACTCTTCGGCTGGCAGGAGCCGCCGTTCTTATTCGTGGGCCTGCATTCCCCGGACTCCTCCGGGATCGGTCTCGACTACTTCCGCCACTTGGTGCTGCCGGTGCTGACCTTCACCGCGCAGCTGATCGGCAACTGGAGCAGATACCTGCGCAGCTCCATGCTCGGCACGCTGCGCAGTGACTATGTCCGCACCGCGCGCGCCAAGGGAGTGCCACGTCGCCAGGTGATCCTGCGCCACGCGGTACGCAACAGCCTCGGTCCGTTCATCACCGTGGTCGCGCTCGATGCCGGTCTGCTGTTCGGTGGGCTCGTGGTCACCGAGCAGGTGTTCGCCGTGGACGGCATGGGGCGGCTGTTCTTCAGCTCGATCCAGGCCGGTGACGCCTTCGTGCTCGTTCCCTGGATGGTCGTCGTGGCGCTCGCGGTGATCCTGTTCAACCTGCTCGCCGACTTCAGTTACGCGTGGCTCGATCCGAGAGTGAGGCTGCGATGAATCCGACGGGTACCGCCGCTCCGGTACCGGGGAACAAGCCGTCCGGTCGCGGGTTCCTGCGGCGGTTCCGGCGGCACCGGTTCGCCATGGCCGGTCTCGCCATCGTCCTGGTGCTCGCTTTCTGCTGCTATTTCGCGAACATCGTGGCACCGTTCGCGCAGAACGATCAGCACTTGCTGCTCGGGGCGACGCCACCGTCCTGGCGGCACCTGCTCGGCACCGATCAGCTCGGCCGCGACTATCTGACCGAGATCCTGTACGCGGGCCGGCTTTCGCTGACCATCGGCCTGTCCGTAGCGGTACTGTCCACAGTGGTCGGTACCGTTCTCGGGGTCATCGCCGGGTACGCGGGGCGCTGGATCGGCGAGGTGGTCATGCGGATCACCGACCTGTTCCTCGTGGTTCCCCCGCTCGCGGTGCTCGCCGTGGCGCTGCAGGGACTCGGGCGCTCGTACCTGATCATCGTGCTGGTGCTCGCGGGGATCGGCTGGACGGTGATCGCGCGGGTGGTGCGCGGGGAGGTGCTGGCGCTGCGGGAACGTGCCTATGTGGACGCCGCCCTCGTACTGGGCGCCTCGCATCTGCGGATCGTGCTGCGGCATCTGCTGCCCAATCTCGCCGGGGTCGCCGCGGTCAGTGTCTCGGTGAACGTCGCCACCTCGATCATCCTCGAATCGACGCTCAGTTTTCTCGGCTTCGGCGTCCGCCCGCCACAGTCGAGCTGGGGCAACATGCTCAGTCAGGCTTCCGGATATGTCGGGACTCCACAAGGATATCTGCTCTATTTCCCCGGACTCGCCATCCTGATCACCGTGCTCGCGGTCAGCTTCGTCGGCGACGGATTGCGCGATGCCTTCGATCCGAGGAGGAAACAGTGACCGCACAGAATCCGCCGCTGCTGATGGTCGAGGATCTCAGCATCGCCTTCGGCACCGAGGAGGGCACCGCGAGGGCGGTCGAGCAGGTCTCGCTGCGTGTGGAAAGCGGACAGGTGGTCGGCCTCGTCGGCGAATCCGGCTCGGGCAAGAGCGTGGTCTCCGCGGCGATACTCGGACTGTTGCCGAACACCGCGCGGGTCACCGGCTCGGTCCGGTTCCAGGGGACCGAACTGCTCGGCCGTACCGAATCGCAACTGCGCGAACTGCGCGGCAACGAGATCGCGGTGGTGTTCCAGGACGCGCTCAGCGCGCTCAACCCGGTCCTGAAGGTCGGCGATCAGCTGGCCGAGGCGATCCGGGTGCACGACCGGAGCCTCACGAAAAAGCAACTGCACGAGCGGGTGGTGGAACTGCTCGATCTGGTCGGCATCTCCGCGCCGGAGCAGCGCGCCGGGCTGTATCCGCACGAGTTCTCCGGCGGTATGCGGCAACGGGTGCTGATTGCCATGGGCATCGCCAATGAACCGCGGCTGCTGATCGCCGACGAACCGACCACCGCGCTCGATGTGACCGTGCAGGCACAGATACTCGAGGTGCTCGAGCGGATCCGGGACCGCACCAGTACCTCGATCCTGTTGATCACCCACGACCTCGGGGTGCTCGCCGGTCTCGCCGATCGCGTGGTGGTCATGTATGCGGGCAGCAAGGTGGAGGACGGTCCGGTCGAACCGATCTTCTACCGGACCGCGCACCCGTACACCAGGGGGCTGCTCGCCTCGCTGCCACGGGTGGACCGCCGAACCGACCGGACGAGCAGGCTCTACCGCATACCCGGGCAGCTGCCGAACCCGCACTCCCGCCCGGAGGGCTGTGTGTTCCACCCCCGTTGCCCGCACGCACAAGCGGCCCGCTGCGACCGCGAGCGCCCGCAACCGAGCGTGGTCGGGGACGGGCACGTCGCCGCCTGTCTGCGGATCGAGGAGATCGGATGACTGCGCCGGTACTGGACATCCGCGATCTGGTGAAGGAATTCCCGTTGCGCGGCAAGGCAGGACCCAAACAGACCGTGCACGCGGTATCCGGTATCGATCTGACCGTCCGGCGTGGGCAGACCCTCGGCCTCGTCGGAGAGTCCGGCTGCGGGAAGAGCACCTTGGCCCGCTGTGCGGTGCGGTTGACCGAGCCGAGCTCCGGAACCGTCGAGCTCGGTGGCGCCGACTTGTTCGCGATGAAGGGCCGCGCACTGCGGGCAGCACGACGACAATTGCAGATGGTGTTTCAGGATCCGTTCACCACCCTGGATCCCACGATGACGATAGGCGGCATTCTGCGCGAGCCGCTCGAGATCCACGGCATGCACCGGCGCCGCAGGGACGAGTACGTCCGCGAACTGCTCGACCGGGTCGGACTCGATCCTGGCCACGCGCACCGGTATCCGCACGAATTCTCCGGCGGTCAGCGTCAGCGCGTCGGGCTGGCCAGGGCACTCGCCGTGGAACCGAGTGTCCTCGTGCTGGACGAGCCGTTGTCCGCGCTGGACATCAGTGTCCAGTCCGGGGTGCTGAATCTGCTCGAGGATCTGCAGGAGGAATTCGACCTCGGCTACCTGTTGATCGCGCATGATCTCTCCGTCGTGCGGCACACGAGTACCGAGGTCGCGGTGATGTATCTCGGGCGGATCGTGGAACGCGGGCCGGTGGACGCGGTGTACGACGGCGCGCTGCATCCCTACACCCAGGCGCTGCTCTCGGCGGTGCCGGTGCCCGATCCACGCGCCGAACGCCGCCGGGAACGCATCGTGCTCACCGGCGACGTACCGCAGGCCACCGATCCACCGTCGGGCTGCCGGTTCCGCACCCGGTGCCGGCTGGCCACCGAGATCTGTGCCAGCACGGTGCCCGAACTCGTCGAGCACGACAGCGGCCACCGGGTCGCCTGCCACCATCCGCGAACGATTTCCAGCTAGGAGGACAACGATGTCAGATCAGGCGCACCGGTTCGCGGTTCCGCATCTGCTGACCGCGCGTGCGACCCGGGGCAGCGCGGGCCGGACATTGCTGGTGTACCAGGGAGAGCAGCACGCCAGGGGTGTGGTCGCGGACCTGATGACAGGGGAGCGGCCCGCCGAACTCGATTTCCCGGTTTCCCCGGAGTCGATGCTCACCGGGGACGGGGAATGGCTGCTCCAGCTGGACGACGAGAACGGTTCCGAACTCGGTCACCTGTGCGCGATCCCGGTGTCCGGCGGGGAATCCGTCGACCTCACCCCGGACCGGCCGCCCTATGTGGTGCGCGGCCTCGACGTCAGCGCGGACGGCGGCGCGGTACTGCTGACCGCGGTGGACGAGGACGGCTTCCACCTGATCGTCATCCCGTTTCCCTGGGAGCGGCCGAAATGTGTCTACTCCTCGCCGCACGAGGCGTGGTGGGGCCGGATCTCCGCCGATGGCACGCTGGCCTCGATCGACAGCACCGATCACGGTCCCGGTGTCCGCCGAACCGCGGTCACCGTGATCGATGTGGCGAAGGCCGAACCGATCGCGGTGCTCGACGACCTCCCGGACGGACCGGTGCGGGCGAGCTGCTTCGCCGAACGGCGCGGCGATCCACGGCTGCTGGTGACGACCGAACGGACCGGGTACGCGCGCCCCGCATTGTGGAACCCGGTCACCGGGGAACGCCGGGACTTCACGCTTCCCGGACTCGACGGGGAGGTCGTGCCGCTGGACTGGTGTGCCGCCACCGGCCGGATCCTCGCGGTACACGTGGATGACGGGATCCACATCGTCGGCGAGATCGACATCGAATCCGGCGAGCGCACCGTGCTGGCCGCGCGGGACGGCAGCTATATGCAACCGGACGTGGCCGGGACCTTCCCGTTCACTGTGCGATCCTGGTACCTCCCGGACGGTTCGGTGGTTCTCGCGCGGTCCCGCTGGGATCTGCCGCTGCATCTGACCCGGGTGGCGGACGGCACCCATACGGTCCTCTTCGAACCTGCCGAGGTCCCGCACGGGCAGCGCTTCAGCTCGCACCTGATCACGAGCAGGGACCGTACGAAACTCCAACTGTGGGCGGCATTCCCGGAACACGCCGAACCACGCGGCACCGTCCTTTCCGTACACGGCGGCCCGAATCTGGTCACCGTGGACGGGTATTCGCCGGACGCGCAATCCTGGCTCGATGCGGGGTTCGCCTATGCGGCGTTGAACTATCGCGGATCGGTGACTTTCGGCCAGCGGATCCGCGAGGGGTTTCTCGGGGCGCTCGGGGAACGCGAACTCGAGGACGTCGAGGCCGCCATCGCCTGGCTGCGCGGCCGGGGCGCGGCCCGTCCGGAGTCCACGTTCATCACCGGCGCCTCCTACGGCGGATTCCTCACGCTGATGTCGCTGGGCAGGCTGCCCCACCTGTTCGCGGGCGGGCTCGCGGAAGTGGCCATGGCCGACTGGAAAGCGGCCCACGACGACCAGAACGCGGCGCAGAACTACGTGTGGCAGCAGTGGCTCGGCGGTGAACCGGACGAGTTCGAGGACCGGATCCGACGGTATTCCCCGATCACCTATGTCGAGCGGGTCACCGGCTCGGTATGGCTCAACCAGGGGGTCTACGACACCCGGACCCCGTCCGGTCAGGCGCAGAAATACGCCGACGCGCTCGCGGCCACCGGTGCCGATGTGGTCCTGGACTGGTTCGAGGCGGGCCACGAATACGAATACAGTGTCCTCGCCAGCGCGCGGGCGCACCGCCGCAAACTCGAGCTCGCCGAACGGACCCTGCGCGGTCGGCGGTGGGCCGACTCACGGTGAGACCACGGCCGCGCCGGATATCGTTGCAGTGAACGGAAAGCAGAGAGAGGAACCATACGTTGACCGAATACCGGATCGCTTCCATCCCCGGCGACGGAATCGGCAAAGAGGTGGTACCGCAAGGGGAACTCGTGCTGCGCACGGCCGCGGAGCGCTACGGGTTCACGCTGCGGTTCGACCGGTTCGAGTTCGCCAGCTGTGACTACTACCTGGAACACGGCAGCATGCTTCCCGGGGACTGGAAGGACCGGATCGGTTCGCACGACGCACTGTTGTTCGGCGCGGTCGGCTGGCCGGGGAGCGTGCCGGACCACGTCTCGCTGTGGGGCTCGCTCGTACAGTTCCGCCGGGAGTTCGACCAGTACGTCAGCCTGCGCCCGGTCAAGCTCATGCCCGGTGTGCGCGCCCCGGTGAACACCGCGGAGGAGATCGACTTCGTGGTGGTGCGGGAGAACACCGAGGGCGAGTACTCGCAGATCGGCGGGCGCATCTTCGCCGGAACCGAGCGGGAGTTCGTCACGCAGGAAACCGTGCTGACCCGCATCGGCACGGACCGGATCCTGCGCTATGCCTTCGAGCTCGCCAGGCGCCGCGCCGTGCGGCACGTGACCTCGGCGACGAAGTCCAACGGGATCGCCATCTCCATGCCGTACTGGGATGAACGCGCCGCCGCGATGGCCGCCGAATACCCGGATGTGGACTTCGACAAGTTCCACATCGACAATCTGGCCGCGCAGTTCGTGCTGCGCCCGGACTTCTTCGATGTGGTGGTGGCGTCCAATCTGTTCGGCGACATCCTCTCCGACCTCGGGCCCGCGCTGACCGGCACCATCGGCATCGCTCCCTCGGCGAACATCAATCCGGAACGGGGTTTCCCTTCGTTGTTCGAGCCGGTGCACGGTTCCGCCCCGGACATCAGCGGCAAGGGCATCGCCAATCCGGTCGGCCAGATCTGGGCGGCCTCGATGCTGCTCGATCATCTCGGCCGGCGGGAAGCGGGCGCGGCCGTGCTGCGGGCGATCGAGGAAGTCCTCGCCGATCCGGCACTGCGCACCCCGGACCTCGGTGGCGCGGCGAGCACCGAGGTCTGCGGGCAGGCGATCGCGGACGCCGTTCGGTGACGGGAATTCGCCGGGCTGACCGGGAAACGTTCATTCCGGGGTGCACCGCGCTCGACGTCACCCTGGATACCGGCGTCACCCTCCGGGTGGCGACCGGGGGAGACGGTCCGCCGCTGCTGTTGCTGCACGGACATCCGCAGACCCATGCCACCTGGCGGGAGGTGGCGCCGGAGCTGGCGCGGCACTACACGGTGATCGCCCCGGATCTGCGTGGTTACGGGGATTCCGGGAAACCGGCCAGTGATGCCGAGCATGCGCCGTACAGCAAACGTGCCATGGCCGCCGAACAGGTGGAGTTGATGCGGCTGCTCGGGCACACCGAATTCCCGGTTGCCGGGCACGATCGGGGTGCGCGGGTCGCCCATCGGATGGCGCTCGATCACGAGGACGCCGTGCGCCGGCTCGCCGTGCTCGACATCGCCCCGACCGCCACGATGTGCCGGCGAACCGACCGGGTGTTCGCCACCCGTTACTTCTGGTGGTTCTTTCTCATTCAGCCCGCCCCGCTGCCGGAGACGATGATCGCCGGTGCCACCGAGGAATATCTGCGCTCTCATCTGCGCGGGCAGAGCGGCACCGAGGGTGTGCCCGCGCCGGAGCTCGTCGAGGAATACCTGCGCTGCTACCGGGATCCCGCCACGGTGCACGCGGTATGCGAGGACTACCGTGCGGCGGCCGGGATCGACCTCGAACACGACGAGACCGACCGGCGCAGCGGGAAGTTGTTGCGCAGGCCGCTGCTCGCATTGTGGGGCGAGCACGGCACCGTGGGCCGGTTGTACGATGTGCTCGACACCTGGCGGGAGGTGTCCGCGGCCGAGGTGACCGGGAGCTCCTTGCCGTGCGGGCACCTCGTCCAGGAAGAGCGGCCCGGGGACCTCACCGAACGATTGCTCGCCTTCCTCACCGTGCGTTAGCCGGTACGCATCAGCGGGATCCGGGCTCCAGCACCAGTTTCCCGCGCGGATGACCGTTCTCGCCGAACCGGTGTGCCTCGGCGACCTCGGTGAGCGGGAAGGTTCGTGCGACCGGGAACGGGATGAACCGCTCCGATTCGATCAGCGCAGCCACCTCGGTGAGGGCATGGAACGCGCGGCCGGTTTCCCCGGTACTGAACCGCACCCCATGTTCTTGCGCGCCAGGGAAATCGGCGATCGTCAGGACCCGGTCCGCGCCACCGGAGAGCTCGATGAGCTCCGGGAGTACACCGCCTCCCGCCGCATCGAGCGCGGCACCGACACCGTCCGGGGCGAGCGCACGAACCCGTTCGAGGAGGCCCTCGCCGTAGGCAATGGGTTCCGCCCCGAGGGAGCGGATGTACTCGTGGTTCGCCGGGCTCGCGGTGCCGATCACCCGCGCACCGCGCAGCACGGCGAGCTGGACCGCGGCGCTGCCGACGCTTCCGGACGCGCCGTTGATAAGCAGCGTGGTCCCGCCGGCGACGCCGAGCTGGTCGAGGGTACGGGTGGCCGTCTCGACGGCGGAGGGCAGCGCGGCGGCACTGGGAAACTCGATCGCGGCCGGGATCGGGGCGTAGTGGGACAGCACCGCGAACTCGGCCTGGGCCGGTCCCTCGCCGGACAGGCCGAACACCCGATCGCCGACGGCCACATCCGTGACACCGGCACCGAGCTCGTCGACGACCCCCGCGGCCTCGTAGCCCAGGGTCTGCGGGAGCTCGCCACCCATCAGGCCCGTGCGCAGTTTCCAGTCGAGCGGGTTGACACCTGCCGCGTGCACCGCGATCCGGACCTGGCCGGGACCGGGATGCGGGGCGGGGAGGTCCGTGAGTTCCAGGACCTCCGGACCGCCGAACCGGCTGAAACGGACTGCCTTCATCGTTGCTCCGATCTCATTCGATGGTCATGCGGGTTATTCATCTGCAACGAGGATGACCTTGCCGAACTTCCCGGGACCACCGAGCCGGGCATAGGCGTGCGCGTGGTCGCCGAGAGGAAAGGTCGTGTCGACCGGAATCCGGAGGCGTTCCCGGGCGAGCAGCGGAACGACGGATTCCCGGATGGTAGCGGCGAGAACGGCTTTCTCGGCGGGGGCGCGGCCGCGGATGGTCGTCCCGATCAGCCGGCCGCGGGCGAGCATGAGGTCGAACATGCGCAGCGGGACCGTGGCCCCGGCCTGGACACCCACGATGACGATCCTGCCGCGGCGGCGCAGCAGTTCGACCCGGTTCAGGCAGTCCGGGCCGCCGACGAGTTCGACGATCACGTCGTAGGGGCCGTGCTTCGCTTCCTCGCCCGGGGTGACGACATCGAGCCGGGTCCCGTCCGGGGCGAGCGCCCGCATCCGCTCGTGCAGTTCGGTGCGGCGCACGCTCGCGACGGTGTGCGCCCCGGACTGCGCGGCGACCTGCACCATGGCGGTTCCCGCGCCCCCGGCCGCTCCGGTGACCAGCACCCGGTCACCCGCGCGCACCTCGGCCAGCTCGACCAGGCTCTCCCAGGCGATGCTGAAAGCCTCCGGGAAACCCGCGGCCTCGACCCAGGACAGGGCGGGCGGAACCGGGAGCAGCAGTTCGGCGGGGACGGTGATCCGCTCGGCGTGCCCGCCACCGCCGACCAGCGCCATCACCCGGTCTCCCACGCCGACCCCGGAGACGGCGCCGCCGATCGCCTCGACCGCACCGGCCACCTCGAGGCCGGGCACATCGGCGGGCCAGCCGGGCGGCGCCGGATAGTCCCCGCGCGCCTGCTGCAGATCGGCGGCATTCAGCCCGGCCGCCCTGATCCGCAGCAGGACTTCCCCCGGTCCCGGAACCGGATCCGATCGCTGCATCAACCGGAACTGCCCGTTCGAGTCGATCACCACTGCACGCACAGCCGGAGATTACCGCCCTCGGGAAACGGGCTCCGTGCCGACTTAACATGAAATCTTTACACCTTTTGGCGGGACTCGTACGAGCCGGAATTCCCTACCGTCGTAGTACCCGGATGCCGGATCACCGGGGTGCCCCGTGGCGAGAGGAGACAACGATGTCATTCGGCCGACGGACCTACGGACTGGCGGTAGCGCTCGTGTTGGCGGCTACCGGTATCACGGTGCCCATCGCGCAAGCGACTCCCTCGGCCCAGCAGGCGCGGGCGGGCTTCACCGACGACTTCGACGGACCGGCCGGGGCGGGCGCGGACGGTGCGAAGTGGCAGAACGAGACCGGGGACGGAGTCGACAACCACGAACGGCAGTGGTACACGTCCGGCACTGCCAACGCGGCCCTGGACGGCAAGGGGAACCTGGTGATCACCGCCAAGAAGGAGAATCCGGGCGGATACCAGTGCTGGTACGGCGCCTGCCAGTACACCTCGGCCCGGCTGAACACCGCGGGCAAGTTCACCATGAAATACGGGCATGCCGAGGCGCGGATGAAACTGCCGAGGGGGCAAGGAATGTGGCCCGCGTTCTGGATGCTCGGCGAGGACATCGGTTCGGCGGGCTGGCCGAACTGCGGCGAGATCGACGTGATGGAGAACGTGGGCTTCGAACCCGGCTCGGTGCACGGCACCCTGCACGGCCCGGGGTACTCCGGGGACAAGGGACTCACCAGCACCTACTCGCTGCCGAACGGTCAGGCGTTCGCCGACGATTTCCATACCTTCGCGGCGGACTGGTCCCCGGACGCGGTCAAGTTCTCCGTGGACGGCAAGGTCTATGCCACGAAAACCAAGGCCGACGCAGGCGGCAACCGGTGGGTCTTCGATCATCCCTTCTACTTGATCCTGAACCTGGCCGTGGGCGGTGACTGGCCAGGAGATCCGGACGCGAACACCCGGTTCCCGCAACAGCTGGTCGTCGACTACGTGCATGTGAGCTGAGCCAATGGCCTTGGGGATCTCAATGGCCTTCCGGATTTCCCGGAGAATGGATCTTCGGGGCGGCCATTCCGGAGTGTGAGTATCGGGAGCATGCCTGACAACGAACTCGGCCAGCCGGTGGGGCAGCTCCTTTCCGGCTGGGCACCGCGCCTCGCGCCGTCCGCCCCGGTCCTCAAGGGCCGCTACTGCCGCCTGGAACGGCTGGACTCATCCCGGCATGCGGAGGAACTGTTCGAGGCGGATCGGCACGACACGACGGGGGAGAGCTGGACCTACCTGCCCTACGGCCCGTTCGGCACCCTCGCCGACTATCGGCGGTGGGTGGAGGGCGTTCAGGACGGCGAGGATCCGAGGTTCTACGCGATCGTGTCCACCGAGCGGCCGGAGGTGCGCGCGGTCGGCGTGCTGGGCCTGTTGCGGATCCAGCCCGAGTTCGGCGTGATCGAAGTCGGCCACGTGCACTATTCCCCGTTGCTGCAACGGCATCGTGCCGCGACCGAGGCGCAGTACCTGCTCGCCGCGCACGTGTTCGAGGAGCTGGGTTACCGGCGGTTCGAATGGAAGTGCGATGCGCTCAATGCCGCGTCCCGTGCCGCGGCGCAGCGGCTCGGATTCTCCTACGAGGGCACCTTCCGCCAGGCGGTCGTGGTCAAGGGGCGCAACCGGGACACCGCCTGGTACTCGATGATCGACAGTGAATGGCCGGGCATCCGGGACCGATTCGAGGCCTGGCTGCGTCCGGAGAACTTCACCGGGGAGGGCCGCCAGCGATCCTCGTTGGGTCCGGCCTGATCCGGCCGGATCACAGCCGCCGCGGTACTCCGCGAGCCCGCGCGGTCGGCTCCGCTCCGCTCGGTGGTGTGCAGGGACCGAACAGCGTCTCGGACACGACCGCCGCCGAGCTGCCGGACAGGGAGAAAGCGAACCATTCGACGGTGGCGCCGCTCGCAGTACAACGTTGCAACGAACAGTCCCAGGCGATGCCGATACTTTGACGGCCAGACGGCGCTCAGCTACGTTCAACGTTGTAACGCCGCGCGCAATCGAAGGGTGGCATGGACGTCAGGCTCAGGGATGTCGCCGAGCGGGCCGCCGTCTCGGTGAAGACCGTGTCCAATGTGGTCAACGGTTCACCGCGGGTCGCGCCGGACACGCGCAGCCGGGTGCAGCAGGTGATCGAAGAGCTCGGGTACCGGCCGAACCTCTCCGCGCGGCATCTGCGGCAGGGGCGCACCGGCACCATCGCCTTCGCGGTGCCCGATCTGAACGTCCCGTACTTCTCCGAACTCGCCTCCTCGGTGATCGCCGAGGCGAAGCAACGCTCGGTCACGGTGCTGATCGAGGACACCGGGGGAGACCGGGCAATGGAGAGCACGATCGCGCAGGGATTCAGTTCGAGCCTCATCGACGGGGTCATCCTCAGCCCGCTCGCGTTACGCCGCGCGGATCTCGCCCGGACCGGGCGGGTGCCGTTGGTCCTGCTCGGTGAGCGGGACTATGCCAAGGCCATCGATCACGTGGTGATCGACAACGTCGCCGCGGCCCGAGAGGCCACCACGCATCTGCTCGAGCTGGGCAGGAACCGGATCGCCGTGATCGGCGTGGACGACCAGGAAACGGGGCGTCAGCGGGTGATCGGCTACCGCGAGGCGCTGGCGGCTCGCGGGATCCCGGCCGAGGCGGAACTGATGCCGGTCACCGGGGGGTTCACCAGGGCCGCCGGTGCGGAGGTGATGCGCCGGTTGCTCGCGCTGCCCGAACCACCGGATGCGGTGTTCTGCTTCAACGATCTGCTCGCCCTCGGCGCTCAGCGGGTGCTGCTGGCCTCGGGACGCAGGGTGCCCGGGGACGTGGCGATCGTGGGTTTCGACGACATCGAGGACGGCAGGTACGCGACCCCGAGCCTGACCACCGTGGCGCCGGACAAGACGCAGATCGCGCGGCTGGCGGTCACCCTGCTGCTGGACCGCATCGAGACCGCGGAACCCGGACGGCAACCGGTGCTCGCCCAGGCCGGGCACGAACTGGTGATCAGGGAAAGCACCTCGGCGAACAGGACCAAGGAGTGAGGACGACAGTGCACCCGCGACCGCAGCTGACCCGGGAACAGTGGATCGATCTGTGCGGGGAATGGGAGTTCGATTACGACGACGCCGATCGTGGCCGGGACGAGCGCTGGCAGGAGCGCACCGGCGGGCTGTCCGCGCGGATCACCGTTCCGTTCCCGCCGGAGTCCGCGGCCAGCGGCATCGGGGACCGGGACCCGCATCCGGTCGTCTGGTACCGCAGGCGGTTCACCCTGCCCGAGGGTGAACCGGACCGGCGGTGGCTGCTGCATTTCGGTGCCGTGGACTACCGCGCCACGGTGTGGGTGGACGGCCGGCTGGTGGCCGAGCACGAAGGCGGCCACACCCCGTTCGGCGCCGACATCACCGCGGCACTGCGCGAGGACACCGCGGAGCACGTGCTCGTGGTGCGTGCCGAGGACCAGCCGGCGGATGCGAGTCAGCCGCGCGGGAAACAGTACTGGGGCAAGCATCCGCAGGGCATCTGGTATCACCGTACGACCGGGATCTGGCAGCCCGTCTGGCTCGAACCCGTGGCGCAGCGGCACATCGAGTCGGTGCACTGGATCCCGGACGCGGCGCGCGGCAGCCTCGGACTGCGGGCCCGGATCGCCGGGAACACCGGGGAACCACTGAATCTGCGGGTGCGGGTCAGCCTCGAAGGGGAGACCCTCGCCGAGGACAGCTACGGCGTCACCGGTGACACCGTCGAGCGCGCGATCGTGCTGAGTGCCGCACGCATCGGTGAGGACCGGGACCGTCTCTTGTGGACACCCGAGCGGCCGACCCTGCTGACCGTGGAGCTGACGCTCTGCGCGGGGCAGCGGGTGCTCGACGAAGCGGGCAGCTACGCGGGGCTGCGCGATGTGGGCGTCGACGAGCGGCGATTCCTGCTCAATGGGCGGCCGTATTTCCTGCGGATGGTGCTGGAACAGGGATACTGGCCGGAATCCCATCTCGCCGCCCCGAGCGAGGACGCGCTGCGCCGTGAGGTGGAACTGATCAAATCGCTCGGTTTCAACGGCGTACGGATCCACCAGAAAACGGAGGATCCGCGGTTCCTGTACTGGTGCGACCGGCTGGGCCTGCTCGTGTGGGACGAGATGCCGAGCGCGTTCGTCTTCGACCAGGAGACCGTGGTCCGGACGACCCGCGAGTGGTCGGAGGTGGTGCGCCGGGATGCCAGTCACCCGTGCGTCGTCACCTGGGTCGCGTTGAACGAGAGCTGGGGAGTGCCCGCGATCGCGAGCGATCCGGCGCAGCGGGAGCATGCCCTTTCCCTGTACCACCTGACCAGATCGCTCGACCCGACCCGGCCGGTGATCTCCAACGATGGCTGGGAACACCCGAAAAGCGATATCTGGAGCATCCACGATTACGCGCCCTCCGGGGCCTCGCTGCGGGAACGCTACGGGACCGCCGAGGCCGTCGCATCCGTGCTCCGGGACGGACAACCGGGACCGCGGCGGGTGCATCTCGGGGAGATCGGGGGAACTCGGCGGCCGGTGATGCTGACCGAATACGGCGGCCTCAGCTATGTGCCGAACGCGGGGGAAGAGTGGTTCGGCTACGGCACGGTGGACTCGCCCGAGGAATTCCTCGCCCGCTACCGCGAACTGACCGAGGCTCTGCTGGACAGCCCGGAGGTGGCCGGGTTCTGCTACACCCAGTTCACCGATACCGAGCAGGAAACGAACGGTCTGCTGCGCGCGGACCGCTCGGCCAAACTCGACGCGGCGGCCCTGCGCGCGATCAACACCAGGGCGGCGCGGTCCACGCCGCAGGAGGAACTGGCGGAGGCGGTGAAATCGCCACGACCGGAGTCCTGAACCCTAGGGCCACAGCCGGATCGCGCCCTGCCAGGTGCACCAGCCCGCAAGCGCCAGCCAGGCGAGTCCCCAGACGAACGCGGGAACCCGGGTGAGCCCGGCGAGCGTGTCCGCGTCATCGCGTTTCATGGCCCTGGACAGTATCCGTGGCACCAGCACATCCATCAGCACGCCCTCGAAGCCGGTCGCGATCAGCAGCCAGGCAACCAGATAGGCGAGCGCCACGATGAGCCAGGACCAGGCGAACAACACCACGATCGCGAACAGCGCACCGATGAGCAGCACGGTGACCACGGTTCGGGTGCCCTGTGCGGCGGCCAGCACGAGCAGGCACAGCGCGAAGCCACCGGTGAGCGCCCAGGCCGCGTGCCCGGTGGCGAGCAGTTGCGCGGCGCCGAGCCCGAGCAATGGCGGGAAGCAGTACCCGGCGAAGGCGGTGAGGGCGTGCGCGAAGCCGCCGCTCGGGACATGCCGGGTGTGGCCGCTCTTGCTGCCGGTCAGCTGAATGTGCTGCACGCCGCCACCACTGAGCACGGCGAGGGCGGCGTGCCCGAACTCGTGCGTGAGCGTACCGAGCACGTTGATCATCTGCAGCCAACGCGATCGCGGCCAGGCGACCACGAGCGCGATCGCGGCGGTCGCCGCGACGACCGGGACCTCCGGTGCGGGGGAGACGGCCGTGATCCGGGCGGCGACGTCGAGCATGGCCGTTGTCTATCAGATGGGCCAGGACAGGCTAGGGTGCACCTTCGGGAGATTCGCTTCGACGAGCCGAGAGGGACAGCACGTGACCACGCGCCGAGTACTCGTCACCGGCGCCAGCGGTTCGGGTACCACCACCCTCGGCCGGGAGCTCGCAGCGGATTGGGAAGTGCCGCACGCCGATGCCGACGACTACTTCTGGATTCCCACGGATCCGCCGTTCACGCGGAAACGCCCGGAAACCGAGCGGGTCGAGCTGATGCGGGCGGTTTTTCTGCCGCGCGCCTCCTGGGTCCTGTCCGGATCCCTGATGGGCTGGGGTGATTCGCTGATCCCGATGCTCGACGCCGTGGTGTTCCTGACCCTGGCGCCGGAGATCCGGATGCGCAGGCTGACCGAACGGGAAACGATCCGGTACGGCGGCGCGGACACGAAGGCTTCCCGGGAGTTCCTCGACTGGGCACGCGGCTACGACGATCCCGGTTTCGCCGGGCGCAATCTGGCCGGGCACGAACAGTGGCTGGCTCGAGTTCCCTGCCCGGTGTTCCGGCTCCAGAGCCGGGATCCGGTCACCGAACTGGCGGACTCCGTGACCCGGTGGCTGGACACCGAACCGGCGCGCTGAGCGGGTTCGGTCACTGGTGCAGTGCGACGGTGAGCAGCACCGCGGCGTCGGTGAGGGCGGTGAGCCCGTGCCGCTGCGGCGGGATGGCCGCGAGGTGCCCGTTCTCGAGGACCCAGGCGTCCTCACGGGTGTGCAGCCGTACGGTTCCGGTCACCACATAGAGGGTCGCGGCGATCGGCGAATCGTGCTCGTTCAGCTCCTCTCCCTCCAGCAGGGCGATGAGCGTGGCGCGTTGCGCGGTCCCGGAGACCAGGGTGCGCGCCGCGCGCCGGGCGGGATGCTGGTGGGCCTCCGCGAGTATGGCCGGTGCGAGGGTGCCGACGGCGGTGACGGCCGGATGGTGAGTCATCGGTTGCGCTCCCAACCACAGGGCGGACAGCTGCTCTCAGCATGCCATTCTTCTCCCGCGCCGCAACACGGGCGAAATACCGGCACGGAACCGGTCTGGCATGCTCACCGGTGGACCTGTGGAAGCCGATACGAGGGGATGGCCGCGGCGTGCTCGATTGCTCCGCCTTGCCGAAAGCCGAACTGCATGTGCACATCGAGGGCACCTTCGAACCCGAGATGGTGTTCGAATTCGCCCGGCGCAACGAGATCGCCCTGCCCTATGGTTCGGTGGCGGAGCTGCGGGACCGGTACCGTTTCACCGATCTCGGCTCCTTTCTCGAGGTGTACTACGCGAACATGGCCGTGCTGCGCACCGAGCGGGATTTCCGTGAGCTGGCCACGGCCTACCTGCGGCGCTGTGTGGCCCAAGGGGTACGGCGCGCGGAGATCTTCTTCGACCCGCAGGCGCACACCTCCCGTGGTGTCCCGCTGCGCACCGTGGTCGACGGGCTGGTGCAGGCACTCGAATCGGTTCCCGAGGTCTCGGCCGAGCTGATCCTGTGTTTCCTGCGCGACCAGCCCGTCGCGGCGGCCGAGCAGACGCTGCGGCTCGCCGAGCCCATGCTGGACCGGATCATCGGCGTGGGCCTGGATTCCGCCGAGGTCGATCACCCGCCGCAGGACTTCGCCCCGGTGTTCGAACGGGCCCGCGCGCTCGGCCTGCGTACCGTGGCGCACGCCGGTGAGGAGGGACCGCCGAGCTATGTCCGTGAGGCGCTGGATTCCCTTGGTGTGGAACGGATCGACCACGGTATCCGGGCGCTCGAGGACGCCGGTCTGGTGGCCCGGCTGCGCGCGGAGCGGACCCCGCTGACGGTGTGCCCGCTGTCGAACGTGCGGCTCGGCTGCGTGCCGGACCTTGCCGCGCACCCCCTGCCGCGGATGCTGGACGAGGGACTGATGGTCACTCTCAACTCGGATGACCCCGCGTATTTCGGCGGCTACGTCGCGGAGAACTTCACCGCGGTCGATGCGGCGTTCGACCTCACCGGGACACAGCTGCGCGAGCTCGCGGCGAATTCGCTGCGGGCCAGCTTTCTCGGGGAGTCCGCGCGAGCGGAGTTGCTCGCCGAACTGACACCGTAGTCCGTCCCGCCGAGCCGGAACCGGGTTGACCCTCCCCTCTCGGACTAGCCGTCGTGTACGGTTTCATATACGATCTGGCGATCAGCTGCCCGGTTCGGCGTGACGGCTCTGGGGTAGCCCTCCCGCTGCGCGCAGGGTTTCGACGCAGTTATCGGACAAGGGAGTCTGGACATGTCCCAGCTTGCCGGCCGGCGCGCCGAACGGCGGGTCGCCATCGCCACGGTGGTCGGCACCACCGTCGAGTGGTACGACTTCTTCCTCTACGCCAGTGCCGCGGGCCTGGTTTTCAAGCAGGCGTTCTTCGCCCCCGCCGGACCAAGCATCGGTATCGTGCTCTCGTTCGCCACGGTCGGCATCAGCTTCCTGTTCCGGCCGCTCGGCGCGTTTCTCGCCGGGCACTTCGGTGACCGGCTCGGCAGGCGCGCGGTACTGGTCACCACGCTGATCGGGATGGGCGGGGCGACCACGCTGATCGGGCTGCTGCCCTCGTATGCCTCGATGGGCATCGCCGCGCCGATCCTGTTGGTGCTGCTGCGAATTCTGCAGGGCGTCTCGGCGGGCGGGGAATGGGGCGGTGCCGTGCTGCTCGCGGTCGAGCACGCGGCCCCGGAACGTCGTGGGCGCACCGGTGCCTTCCCGCAGATGGGGGTGCCGATCGGGCTGTTGCTGGCCAACGGGATGCTCGCGCTGATGGGGGTGCTCGCCCCCGGGGACGCGTTTACGGCCTGGGGTTGGCGGATCCCGTTCCTGCTCAGTTTCGTATTGGTGCTGTTCGGTTATCTGGTCCGGCGCACCGTGCAGGAGAGCCCGGTGTTCGCGGAGATCGCGCAACGGCGCCAGCAGGCCTCGGTTCCGATCATCACCCTGTTCCGCAGGCACGCGCCGCTGGTGCTGCTCGCCGCATTCACCTTCGCGGGGAACAACGCGGCCGGTTACATGACCACCGGTGGCTACATCCAGAACTACGCCACCGATCCGGACGGACCGGTGCGGCTGGCGCGGGGACCGGTGCTGCTCGCGGTGACCGCGGCGGCCGCGCTGTGGCTGCTGACGACCTGGGCGGGCGGGGTGGCATCGGACCGGTTCGGCAGAAGGAACGTCTACATCCTCGGCTGGTTTTTCCTTCTCGCCACGGTATTTCCGATGTTCGCTCTGGTCGACACGGGGAACATCTGGTTGCTGTTCTGCGGTCTCTGCCTGTTCACCGTCGGCATCGGGCTGACCTACGGGCCACAGGCGGCGTTTTTCGCCGAGCTCTTCCCGGCCTCGGTCCGGTTCTCCGGGGTGTCCATCGCCTACGCGCTCGGCGCGATCATCGGTGGCGCGTTCGCGCCGACCATCGCCACCGCACTGGTGCAGGCGACCGGAACCACGGTCTCGGTGGGTGTCTATCTCGCCGGGATGGCGGTGCTCGCGCTGATCGCCACGCTGTTGTTGCGCGACCGGTCGGGAATCGACCTTGGCCCGGACAACGAGGCGGAGCAGGCGAGCGGGGCGGTCCGCGGCCGTTCCGCGATCGGGCGCTAGCCGGACCGCCCCGAGCCGTGGTCGTGCTGGAACCGCAGGAAGGCGTCCAGGGTCGCGGTGCGGTGCCTGCGGGCGGCGAGCTCCACCTCGATGGGATCGGCACCGTCGGCGATCAGCTCGACGATGTGCTCGTGCTCGGCGACCGATTCCACCGCCCTGCCGGGCACGAAGCTGAACGTGGAGTCGCGCAGCATCCGCAGCCTGCTCCAGCCGCGCCGCACCAGATCGGTGATGTGCTCGTTCGGGCAGCGGCCGAACAGGATCGCATGGAACTCCTCATTGAGTTCGGTGAACCGGCGCGGGTCGAAATGCTCGAGGCTGTCCCGCAACCGCTTGTTCACCGCGTGCGCCCGGGCGAGGTCCTCCTTGGTGAGCAACGGCGCGGAGAATCCGGTCGCCGCGCCCTCCACGACCGCGAGGGTCTGCATCGTCGTCACGTACTCGCCCTCGTCCACCAGGGCGACCTGGGCGCCGATGTTCTTCTCGAAGGTCACCAGCCCCTCGGCTTCGAGGCGGCGGATGGCTTCCCGGACCGGCACCGTGCTGATGCCGAGTTCGCCCGCGATCTGGCTCAGCACGAGACGGTAGCCGGGAGTGAAGCGGTGCGAGACGATGCGATCGCGGAGCCACTCGTAGGCCAGTTGGGACTTGCTGTTGGCCGGTACCTCGGTGGTCATGGCTCCTCGTTTCGCTGGTTCGGCACTCCATCATGCCCGAGCGGCGGGGTCCGCTGAGTGGGGCACGCCCTCGATCTTGAGATCAGATATCTCATCGTATACGATTTGACCATGACGTACGACGCCGTCCGTTCGCCCACCGAAGGCTCTGTTCCAGCCGGGGACCCGGTCCGGCACCCGCTCGTCGGGCGCCCGGGCAAGGTGATCGGGCTGCACCTGAACTATCCCTCGCGGATCGCCCAGCGTGGCAGGGCTCCGGCCAAACCGTCGTACTTCCTCAAACCCGTGACCTCGCTGGCGATCACCGGGCAGACCGTGGAACGCCCGCCCGGTGCCGAACTGCTGGCCTTCGAAGGGGAGATCGCCCTGGTCATCGGGAAAACCGCGCGCCGGATCACGCCGGAGCAGGGCTGGTCGCACGTGGCCGGGGTGACCGCAGCCAACGACCTCGGCGTTTACGATCTGCGGGCCGCCGACAAGGGCTCGAATCTGCGCTCCAAAGGCGGCGACGGCTACACCCCGCTCGGCCCGGAGCTCATCCCGGCCGCCGGGATCGACCCCGCCGCGCTGCGGGTGCGCACCTGGGTCAACGGCAAGCTCGAACAGCAGGATTCCGCCGGTACCGTGGTGTTCCCCTTCGCCGAACTGGTCGCCGACCTCTCCCAGATGATCACCCTCGAACCCGGGGATGTGGTGCTGACCGGGACACCGGCCGGTTCCTCGGTGGTGGCGCCCGGCGATGTGCTCGAGGTGGAGGTGGATGTCCCGGACAGCGAGCACCGCAGCGGGCGGCTGCGCACCACCGTCGCCGAGGGCACGCATCCGCTTCCGGAGTACAGCGCGCAACCCGTCGTGGACGATCACCAGCGGGCCGAAGCGTGGGGGAGCCGGGAGGCCGCCGGACTGCCCGCGCCGTTCGAACTCACCGGGGAACTGGTGGCGAAACTGCGCACGGTCGGGGTGGCAACCCTGTCCGCGCAGCTGCGCAAGCACGGCTACAACCAGGTCTCGATCGACGGGGTGCGCACCAACCAGCCGGGCCGGAAGCTGATCGGGCGGGCCCGCACACTGCGGTTCGTCCCGGCCCGCGAGGACCTGTTCCGCGAACACGGCGGCGGGTACAACGCGCAGAAGCGGGCCTTCGACGCGCTGGGCCCGGGCGATGTGCTCGTGGTCGAGGCGCGCGGGGAACGCGGCACCGGAACGGTCGGCGACATCCTGGCCCTGCGCGCCCAGGTCAACGGCGCGGCGGGGATCGTCACCGACGGCGGGGTGCGGGACTGGACCGCGGTCGCCGAGCTGGACATCCCCACCTTCTCCGCGGGCCCGCATCCGGCCGTGCTCGGGCGCCGCCATGTGCCGTGGGACCGCGACATCACCGTGGCCTGTGGCGGCACGAGCGTGCAGCCGGGTGACGTGATCGTCGGTGATGACGACGGGGTTCTGGTCATCCCGCCCGCGCTGCTCGGCACGGTGCTCGAGGCCGCGATCGAGCAGGAGGCCGAGGAGGAGTGGATCGCCGCGTGCGTCGCCGAGGGGGCCGCCGTGGACGGGCTCTACCCGCTGAGCGGGCAGTGGCGGGAACGGTACGAAGCAGAGCGCACAACCAGGAAGGAATCCGAATGAGCAACCGAGCAGGTGCCTGGCGTACCCGCCCCGAGCAACTGACCGGATCGATCGCACCGGTGGTCACCCCGTTCACCGCTGAGGGCGAGGTGGACCACACCTCGCTGGCGAATCTCGTCGAATGGCAGCTCAAGCAGGGTTCCGACGGGGTTTCCATCGGCGGCTCCACCGGTGAGCCGAGCGCGCAGACGGTCGCCGAACGGGCGGAGGCGATCCGCACCGTGGTCAAGACAGTGGACGGGCGCGCCCCGGTCGTTCCGGGCACCGGTTCGGCCAAACTGGACGAGACCGTCGAGCTCACCGGTGCGGCCTACGATGCGGGCATCGACGCGGCACTGATCATCACGCCGTACTACGCGCGCCCCACCCAGGAAGCGCTGTACGTCTGGTACTCCCGGATCGCCGCCGAGTACCCGGATCTGCCGATCATCGCCTACAACGTGCCGAGCCGGACCGCGGTGGAGATCGCCCCGGAGACGGTCGCGCGGCTGCACCGGGATGTGCCGAACTTCGTGGGTGTCAAGGAGACCACCAAGGACTTCGAGCACTTCTCGCACGTGATCAAGGCGGCGGGCCGGGATCTGCTGGTGTGGTCCGGGATCGAGCTGCTGTGCCTGCCACTGCTCGCGCTCGGGGGCACCGGCTTCGTCAGCGCCACCGCGAACATCGCCCCGGCGGCCACCAAACGGATGTACGAGGCCTTCCACGCGGGACGGCTCCAGGACGCGCTGGACATCCACTACGGCCTGCATCCCCTGGTGGACCTGATCTTCGTGGAGACCAACCCGGCGCCGGTGAAATGGGTGCTGCGCGAACGCGGACTGATCAGCTCCGAATACGTGCGGCCGCCGCTGATCACGCCGACCGAACCGGGCAAGGAGAAGATCCGCGCACTGCTCGCGGACGGTGCGGACTATCTGTCACCGGTCGAGCACGACGACACCATCGACGGAGGGGAATGAGCATGGCCGTGCAGCACGTGCCGGAGAATCTGCCGGAGCGGATCCAGCACTTCATCGGTGGCGAGTTCACCGACAGCATCGACGGGGATACCTTCGGCGTCCTGGATCCGGTCTCCAATGAGAACTACCTCGAGGCGGCGGCGGGAAAACAGGGCGATATCGATCGCGCCGTCGTCGCGGCCCGCGCCGCCTTCGACGAGGGCCCCTGGCCGCGGATGCTGTCACGGGAACGTGCCCGGGTGCTGAACCGGATCGCGGACATCGTGGAGTCCCGCGACGAACGGCTCGCCGAACTGGAGACCTTCGATTCCGGGTTGCCGATCACCCAGGCGCTCGGCCAGGCACGGCGCGCCGCGGAGAACTTCCGGTTTTTCGCGGACCTGATCGTGGCCCAGTCCGATGACACCTACAAGGTGCCGGGCAAACAGGTCAACTACGTCAACCGCAAACCGAAGGGGGTCGCCGGGCTGATCACGCCGTGGAACACCCCGTTCATGCTGGAGAGCTGGAAACTGGCGCCCGCACTGGCCTCCGGTTGCACGGTGGTGCTCAAACCCGCCGAGTTCACCCCGCTCTCGGCGAGCCTGTGGCCGGAGATCTTCCGCGAGGCCGGGGTGCCGGACGGGGTGTTCAACCTCGTCAACGGAATCGGCGAGGAAGCCGGCGACGCGCTGGTCAAACACGAGGACGTGCAGCTGATCTCGTTCACCGGGGAGTCCGCGACCGGCAAGCTGATCTTCGCGAACGCCGCGCCCACGCTCAAGGGTCTTTCCATGGAGCTCGGTGGCAAGAGCCCGGCCGTGGTGTTCGCCGACGCCGATCTGGACGCCGCGATCGACTCGACCGTGTTCGGAGTGTTCTCGCTGAACGGGGAGCGCTGCACCGCCGGCAGCCGGATCCTGGTGGAGCGAGCCATCTACGACGAGTTCGTCGCGCGGTATGTGCAGCGGGCGGAGAACATCGAGGTCGGCAATCCGCACGATCCGGCGACCGAGGTCGGCGCGCTGGTGCACCCGGAGCACTACGCGAAGGTGACCGAGTACATCGAGATCGGCAAGACCGAGGCGAAACTGGCCGCGGGCGGGGGCCGTCCGGCCGGGCTGGAATCGGGCAACTACGTGGCGCCGACCGTGTTCGTGGATGTGCCGCCGAGCGCACGGATCTTTCAGGAGGAGATCTTCGGCCCGGTCGTGGCGATCACCCCGTTCGACACCGACGAGGAGGCGCTGCGGCTGGCCAACGACGTCCGTTACGGGCTCGCCGCGTACGTATGGACGGCGGACCTGGAACGCGCGCACAATTTCGGGCAGGGCATCGACGCGGGCATGGTCTGGCTCAACTCGCACAACGTGCGGGATCTGCGCACTCCCTTCGGCGGGGTCAAGGCATCCGGCCTCGGGCACGAGGGCGGTTACCGGTCTCTGGACTTCTACTCCGACCAGCAGGCCATGCACATTTCGCTGGCTCCCGTGCACACCCCGAAGTTCGGCGTCGGAGAAGAGGACCGAGGATGAGCGACACCCCACCCGACATCCTCCGGTGCGCCTACCTGGAGCTGGTGGTGACCGATCTCGCCGCTTCCCGGGAGTTCTATGTGGACACTCTGGGGCTCGTGGTCACCGAGGAGGACGAGAACGCGATCTACCTGCGTTCGCTCGAGGAATTCATCCACCACAATCTGGTGCTGCGCAAGGGGCCGGTGGCCGCCGCGGCCGCGTTCGGCTTCCGGGTGCGCACCCCGGAGGACGTAGACCGTGCCCAGGCATGGTTCGCCGCGCGCGGCTGCCGCACCGAACGCCGCGCGGACGGTTTCGTGAAGGGGATCGGCGACGCGGTCCGGGTCACCGATCCGCTCGGTTTCCCGTACGAGTTCTTCTACGAGGTCGAGCACGTCGAGCGGCTGGCCTGGCGCTACGACCTCTACACCCCGGGCGCCCTGGTGCGGCTGGACCACTTCAACCAGGTCACCCCGGACGTGCCGAAGGGGCGGGAGTACCTGGAGGAACTGGGTTTCCGGGTGACCGAGGACATCCAGGACGAGGAAGGCACCACCTACGCGGCCTGGTTGCGGCGCAAGGACACCGTGCACGACACCGCGCTCACCGGCGGGGACGGGCCGCGGCTGCACCACGTGGCGTTCGCCACCCATGAGAAGCACAACATCCTGTCCATCTGCGACAAACTCGGGGCGCTGCGCCGGTCCGACATCATCGAGCGCGGACCGGGACGGCACGGCGTCTCCAATGCCTTCTACCTCTACATCCGCGATCCGGACGGGCACCGGGTGGAGATCTACACTCAGGACTACTACACCGGTGACCCGGACAATCCCGTGGTGACCTGGGACGTGCACGACAATCAGCGCCGGGACTGGTGGGGCAATCCGGTGGTGCCCTCCTGGTACACCGAAGCCTCCGCGGTGCTCGACCTGGACGGCGAACCGCAGCCACTGCAGCAGCGCACGGACAGCAGCGAGATGGCCGTGACGGTGGGCGCCGACGGGTTCTCCTACACGCGCAAGGACGAGAGCTCGGGCTTCAAACTCGGCAATTCGTTGTGACCCGCACCGGCGCGCACTGAGGAGAGTTCGTGCAGTTTCACCACCATGGATACGTGTCCGGCGATCCCCGGGTGCAGCCAGCGGCCGGTACCGGGATCGACCGGCCCGCGGAGCTTCCCGACGAGGTCGACGTGCTCATCGTGGGCAGCGGCCCCGCGGGGATGATCGCGGCCGCCCAGCTGGCCCAGTTCCCGAGTGTCGTCACGCGGATCGTCGACCAGCGCCCGGGGCGGCTCGAAATCGGCCAGGCGGACGGTATCCAGGCGCGCAGCGTGGAGACCTTCCAGGCCTTCGGGTTCGCCGGCCGGATCGTCGAGGAAGCCTACCGGATCACCGAGATGGCCTTCTGGAAACCGGATCCGGAGCATCCGGAGAACATCGTGCGCGCGGCGCTGGCACCCGATGACCCGGAAGGGGTGAGCGAGTTCCCGCACCTGATCGTCAACCAGGCGCGGGTGCTGGACTACTTCGCCGAGTCGGCGCGCAACGCCCCCGCGCGCGTGGAACCGGATTACGGCTACGAGTTCGTCACCCTCGATATCGCCGGGCAAGGGGAGTACCCGGTCACCGTGACCCTGCGCCGGGAGGGGGAACCGGAACGGACCGTGCGCGCCAAGTACGTGATCGGCTGCGACGGGGCGCGGAGCAGGGTGCGCGAATCGATCGGGCGCGAGCTCACCGGGGATCGGGCCAACCACGCCTGGGGCGTGATGGATGTGCTCGCCGAGACCGATTTCCCCGACATCCGCACCAAATGCGCGATCCAGTCGCACGACGGCGGCAGCATCCTGCACATTCCGCGCGAGGGCAACCATCTGTTCCGGATGTACGTGGATCTCGGCGAGGTGCGCGAGGACGACGGCGGGGCGGTGCGGAACACCACGCAGGAGGAGGTGGAGGCGCGCGCCAACGTGATCCTGCATCCGTACACGCTGCGGGTGAAGCACGTCGCCTGGCGCAGCGTGTACGAGGTCGGGCACCGGCTCACCGACAAGTTCGACGATGTGCCCGCCGGACTCGTGGGCGCCCGCACGCCCCGGGTGTTCATCACCGGGGACGCCTGCCACACGCACAGCGCCAAGGCGGGGCAGGGCATGAACGTGTCCATGCAGGACGGCTGGAACATCGCCTGGAAACTCGGGCACGTACTGGACGGGCGGGCTCCCGGGACGCTGCTGGACACGTACTCCGCGGAACGCCAGGTGATCGCGCAGGACCTGATCGAGTTCGACCGGCGGTGGTCGAGCCTGATGGCCGCGAGGCCGGACGAGCTGGAGGATCCGGCCGAACTGGAGGAGTTCTACGTCAAGACCGCGGAGTTCCCCGCCGGGCTGATGACGCGGTACCAGCCCTCGATGATCGTCGGCGCGGACACCCACCAGGATCTGGCGCGTGGGTTCCCGGTCGGCAAGCGGTTCAAATCCCATCCGGTGACCCGGGTCTGTGACGGGAACCCGGTGCACCTCGGCCACCATCACCGCGCCGACGGGCGCTGGCGGATCTACGTGTTCGCCGACCGTCCCGCGGCCGGTGAACCCTCGGAGGCGACCGAGTTCGCCGGGTGGATCACCGGATCCCCGGACTCGCCGGTGCGCGCGTACTCGCCGCCGGACGGGGACCCGGACGCCTGGTTCGACGTGAAGGTGATCTATCAGCAAGCCCACACCGGCGTGGATCTCGGCCGGGTGCCACGGGCGCACCTGCCGAAGGTCGGCCCGTATCAGGTGGTCGACTACGAACTGGTCTACGCCGCCGGTCCGGACGAGGACATCTTCACCGCGCGGGAGATCGACCGGGACGGCGCGATCGTGCTCGTCCGCCCGGATCAGTATGTCGCCGGGGTGTTTCCGCTGCGGGCGACCGGGGAACTGGCGGCGTTCTTCGCCGGGCTCTGCGGGGTTGCCGAGAGCCGGTGACGGGCCGGTGATGAGGTCGGTGTGAAGCGTTCCGCGGACCCGGTAACGCGGACGCGGGCCGCGGCGACACACAAGATGAGCCGTTATCGAACGGTGACCTCCCTGGCCAGCCCGAACCCCGAAAGTCGATCCACCGTGCAGGAAATCATCGTCATCGCCGTCCTCATCCCCGTCTTCCTGGTGCTGGTGCTCGCCGGTCGTGGTCAGCACGATCACTGACACCAGCCTCCCGGTGCGGGGTGTTCACCGGCTCCGCATCCCGGGTGAGGTTCACTGGTGGGGTGGGCATCGATGGATTCGGGAAACCGCTGTGGTTCGTGCTGCTCGTGCCGATCGCCGCGCTGGTGCTCGGCTATGTCCGGCTGGCGCGCAGACACCGGTTGCCGGCTACCGGCCATGCCGGGGCCGTACTGGGGTTGCTCGGCTGTCTCGCGCTGACCATCGGGTTCGCCGAACCACTCGCACCGAACCCGGTGCCACGGAACCAGGGAGAGCTCACCCTGGCCCTGGACGGGGCACGCCCGGGCCACGGACTCGCCGCGGCGAACGGACTCGTCTGGACCACCACCCCGGGAATCGCGCTCGGCCTGGTGACCGGTTCATCCGCCATGACGGTCCCGCCGACACCGGAACGGGCACCGGTCCTGGCCGCGCTCGAGCGGGCAGGCAAGGAGCACGGCGCCGGGCAACCGGACATGGTCGCCGAGGCGCTGCGGGCGACCCGCTCGACGGTGCCCGCGACCCCGGTACCGGAGCGGATCGTGCTGCTCGGTGACGGTACCGGAATCGGGCCGGAGGAGTTCGCTTCGGCGGCGGAGTGCGCGCGGGCACACATCCCGGTGGACACCTTCCTCGTCGGTGCCGCGGACCAGGGCAGTCATCCGGACGCACTGCGCAGGCTCGCAGCGGTGTCCGGTGGGACCTCGGTCAAGGCGGACAGCGTTCCCGAACTCCAGGAGGCCTACTCCGCGCTGCGCGACCGGATCGGCTACGACGTGGTGCGCTCCAGTGTGAGCAGGCCGTTCCTCGGGATGGCGGTGGCGGCGCTGATCGCGGCCGCCCTGTTCGGTCTGTTCGCCGGCGAACGGGCGCGCGCTCATTCGGTGTCCAGGGGTACCGCGGCCTCCTGATCCGCGGCCGCCAGCATGATCATCATGGCCAGCCTGCGCTGTGGATCGTCCAGGCCGAGCGCGGTGACCTCGCCCATCCTGCGCAGCCGGTGCCGCACCGTGTTGGGGTGCACGTTCAGCCGATGCGCGGTGGTGGGCAGTTCGCCCTGGGCGAGCAGCCAGGCGCGCAGGGTCGGCAGATACTCGGTGCCGTGCGCGGCGTCGTGGCCGGCCAGATCGGCGATCGGGCCGCGGCTCGGAGTGCGCCCGGAGGCCGCGGCGGTGCGCAGCCGCTGCAGCACGATCCGGTCCCAGGACTCGTCGTAGCAGACCGGCGGAGTCCGCGGCGTGCTGCTGTGCAGTGCCAGGCTCTCATCGGCCTCCCGCCTGCTCGCGGCCAGCTCGGCGGGCAGCGCCGGGGCGCCGATCCCGGCCGTGGCATCGACGTGCGCGGGCAGGCTCGCGAACAGCTCGGCCAGCCAGTCCTGGGCGGGCGCGGGGTCGTCTCCGCAGGGCAGGACGGTGTAGACGCCTGCGCCGAACAGGGCACTGCGCCCCGGGCGGGACCAGCCGAATCCGGTGGTGGCGTGCTCGAAGGCGAGCATGATCGCGGCGTGCCGTTCTCCGCCCGCGTGCGCCTGCACGGCGATGACCCGCGCGGTCCCCGGCGGCAGGCCGAGCTTGCCGATCACCGCGCCCGGATCCGGCCCGGCCTCCAGCAGCTGGATCACCAGCTCGGACTCCACCTGCCGTTCCAGGTCGGCGCTCACCCGGGAACGCAGCAGGTGCAGCGCCACCGTGTGCGCGCTGTCGCACAGCAACCGCGAGGGTGTGCCCGTCAACGGCGCATCACAGGTCACCCAGAGCGAGCCGAGCAGTTCCCGGCCGGCCCGCACCGCGATCACCATCCGCCCGCGCAGCCCGTGTTCCGGGGCGGCCGGGACGAACAGCGGTGCATCGGAGTGCGTGAGGTGCGTGAACACACCGCGCTGCTCGAACAGTTCGCGGACCGCCTCGGGCACCCGCCTGCCCAGGATCGTCTCGTGCCGCACCGGATCGGCGTCGTGCTGCCTGCTGGAGTAGGAGATCACCCGGCAGAGCCGGTCCTCGATGGTCACCGGGGCGCCCATCGCGGCCGCGACCGTGTCGGCGAGGGCGAACAGGTCGCTCGGGCCGCGGCCGGACTCGGTCTCGCGGCCCTCGAAGACCATCCCGTACACCACCTCGGCGAGCTGGCTCCAGGACACCGCGGGATCGGCGGTCAGCACCGCGATCCGGTGCCCGGCCGCCGCGGCGCCCAGTTCCGCGGCCGTTTCCGGATCGGTGCGCACCACGAGCACCGCGGCCCGGGCCGCCTCGGCCAGCCGCACGGCCTCGGCCGGTTCGGGAACCCCGACCGCGAGGAACACGTCCCCGGTCGCGGGCATCTCCTCGGTGCCGTCGTGCATCGCCACGCTGCGCAGATCGGTCTCGCCCGCGGGCCGGGGCCCGACCAGCCGGGCGCCGTACCCGCCGAGCACGGTGATCAGGCGGTGCAGTTTCACCATCGGTTCCCGATCCTCCGTACCGGTAGAAATCCGACAATTCCGTTGTCATCGATTGTACGAATACGACAACGCCTCCGACGCCCCGGTCGGCCACGCTCGGTGTTAACCGAACGGCGTACAGACATGGAGGTGGCGAATGGCGGGGACGACCGGTGAGCCGAGGTCCGCGGTGGTGGTGGGGGCGGGAATCGTCGGCCTGTCCACCGCCTGGTTCCTGCAGGAGCGCGGTGTCGAGGTCACCGTGGTGGACCGGGACGGGGTGGCCGCCGGGGCTTCCTGGGGCAACGCCGGCTATCTGTCGCCGGGCCTCGCAGTCCCGCTGAACGAGCCCGGTGTGCTGCGCTACGGACTGCGCTCACTGCTCGATCCGGGTGCCCCGTTGCACGTGCCGATGACCCCGGATCCCGGACTGTGGCGGTTCCTGCTGCGCTTCGCCGCGCACTGCGGCTGGGGAAGCTGGACCAGGGCGATGCGGGCGAACCTGCCGCTGAACGAGGAGTGCCTGGAAGCCTTCGAGGTGCTGACCGCCAATGGGGTGGCGGCGCGGACCGAGCGGGCACCGATCACCGCGGTGTTCGAGAACGGCCGGGAGGCGGTCGGGCTGCTGCGCGAGTTCGAACGGCTCACCACGGCCGGGCAGGAGCTCGACTATGCCGCACTGACCGGGCCACAGGTGCGCGCGCAGCTGCCGCAGCTGTCCGAGCGCATCGGCGCGGGGATCCGGCTGGACGGGCAGTGCTACGTGGACCCGGGCGGGTTCGTCGCCTCGCTTGCCGATGCGGTGCGCGAACGGGGAGCGCGGATCCTGGCTCCGTTCGAGGTCGTCGAGGCGGGCCGGATCGGGGTGCGTACGCGGACTGGCGAGTTCCTCGGCGCGGACGCGGTGGTGCTGGCGACCGGGGCCTGGTTCGGCGGTCTCGCCAAGGACTGGGGTGTCCGGGTGCCGGTGCGTGCCGGGCGCGGCTACTCGTTCACCGTGCCGACCGAGGAACCGGTACCCGGTCCGATCTACCTGCCCGGGGTGCGGGTGGCGTGCACGCCGTACCAGGGCGCGCTGCGGGTGGCCGGGACCATGGAATTCCGCGGCCCGGACGATCCGCTCTACCAGGCCAGGATCGAGGCGATCATCGCCTCCGCGCGTCCGCTGCTCACCGGTGTGGACTGGGAGCGGCGGCACGACGAGTGGGTCGGACCGCGACCGGTGAGCCCGGACGGCCGCCCGCTGATCGGTTCGGTCGCGCCCGGTTGCTATGTGGCGGGCGGGCACGGCATGTGGGGTTTCACCCATGGACCGGTCACCGGGCGGCTGCTCGCCGAACAGATCACCACCGGCAAACAACCCGAGGTGCTGCGCGCCTTCGATCCGTTGCGGTGACGGGCAGAAACGCTGACAGGAGAGGAACAAGGTCATGTCCGTATCGCATCCCGAGAACGGGGCCGCGCTCGGTCCGGCGGAGCTCGCCGAACTGCACTGGCTGCGCTCGGAGAACGAACTGTTGCGCACCGAACGGGACGCGCTGGTCCGGCTCGCGACCGGATTCGCCAAGGATGTCGGGCTGCTGCGCGGAAGGGGAGAGGACCGATGACGACCTGGCTGAGTGAGCAGGACTATGCGCAGTTGCGCGCCGAACTGGCGGAGCTCACCGATGCCGGTGCCGCGGAGCAGGCCGGCGGCCCCGACCATCGCGGCGCGCGCATCCGCGCCTTGCGGGCACTGCTGGACGACGCGGTGGTGGGCACCCGGCCACCGGACGACGGGATCGCCGAACCCGGCATGGTGCTCACCGTCCGGTTCGACGACGATCCGGAACCGGAGACCTTCCTGCTCGGCGCCAGCGCCGGGGAGGACAGCGCGCTCGCCGCGTACTCGCCCGGATCACCGCTCGGCGCCGCGGTGCTCGGGGCCCGGCAGGGGGAGCGGCGTGCCTATCAGGTGCCCAGTGGGGCCACGGTCGGAGTGACCCTGCTTCGCGCGGTGCCCTACGGAGTGGATCACCGGCACTGAATGCCGCGCCGACCCGGGGCTCTCCGGAGAGGGGAACCCCGGGTGAACGCATGACCGTGCTCGCCGACGCTCGGCGGGACCGCACCGTTGGTCGCCTCGCTGCCGGTCGAGGTCACCGGGGACAGCCGTTCGCCCGCCTACTACCTGATCGCGGGTGCGCTGCTGGTACTGGTCGCCCTGCGCAGTTCCCCGGAGACGGCACGGGACCGGAACCGGCAGTGGACGGGGAGTCGGGTGTGCCGGTGTATTCGCGACTGGTTGCGGTCGTGATGGTGTGCGGCGGTATCGGGCTCGAGTTCATGTTTCCGGCCGGGGACACATTCCGGCTGGTGGGGGAGCTGGCACCGGCCCTGCCGATCGCCTTGCCCCGAGAGCGACACCACCCGAGCCACAACCGTTACCCCTCAACCATAATCCGGTGATCCAGCCGCGCTTGCCCGGTCCGATGGGGGCGTGGACTCCCCCGATGCGTCTTCGAAGGTGTGCGCGGTCGATTTCGCAGGCAGGACAAACGTCGGCCCAGCACGAGAATGCCGGAATCCACTCGGTTGTTCATGGTTTGCCGGAACCCGGTTGTCCGCAGGCCAGGTCTTTCCGTGGCCGTGCACCGGTGGTGAGGAAGTTCGTCACGGCGTCGTCGGCGCAGGTGTTGTGGTAGCGGAGATACGCGGTGTGCCCGCCCTGGTCCGCGGTGACCATCCTGGCCCGGTGGCCGAGGGCCGCGCGCATTTTCCGGGCACCGGGGAGCGGTGTCGCCGGATCGCGCAGATTCTGCATGATGAGCACGTTCGCCGGGCCGTGGCCGGTGATGTCGGCCCGTGGCTCCTCGCGTTCGGCGGGCCAGAATGCGCACGGGGTGATGTTCGCCCCGGCGGCACCGAACATCGGGTGCGCCCACCGTTGCGCCTCGACGTTTTTCCGGTAACTCCGCACTTTCTCCGGCCAGTCGGAGTCGTTGCAGGTCACGTGCAGCTGCGCGGCGAGGTAGTTGTCCCCGGGTATACCGGGCGCGGGCGGTGGAGCCGGATCGGCCGGTGGCAACGGTTTCCCGGTGTCGAGTGCCTGCCAGTCCGCCGCGAGGGAGGGCAGCTTCTCGTCGAAGTACAGGTTTCCGAACGTGAGCTGGCGGAAGGTCTTCCCGTTGATGCCCTGCGGGCTCGGCTTCGCGTCCAGTCGCGCGGCGAGTTCGAAGTACTTGGCCTTCACCTGCTCCGGTGTGTTGCCGAGGCCGTATCCGGGATGCGTCGCGGCGAATCTCGCGAAGTCGGGGAAGCGGTCCGCGAAGCCCTTTCCGAACCTCTTGGAAAGTTCCGCGTCCCAGCCGCCGGGGCCGGTGGAGCTGTCGAGCACGACCCGGTCGGTGCGCTCCGGGAACATCGAGGCGTAGACGGCGCCGAGATAGCTGCCGTAGGACCAGCCGAAGTACGAGGCTCTCGGTTCGCCGAGTGCCGCCCGCACCCGGTCCAGATCGCGGGCGGTGTTCGTGGTGTCGATGTGCGGAAGCAGCGCGGCGGTCCGGGATGTGCCGCACTGGCGCGCTAGCTTCGCGGCGGTTTTCGCGCGCGTGGTGACGTCGGCGGAATCGAGCGGGTACTCGGGAATGTTGCTCCAGTACTCTGCGGGAGTCGCACAGGTGACCGGGGTGCTGTGCGCGACCCCGCGCGGGTCCATCCCGATCGCGTCGTACTCCGCCAGCACGCTGCGCGGCAGGCCGAGATCGCGGAGCACGGCGGGAAAGGTGAGCCCTTCGCCGCCCGGGCCGCCGGAGTTGGTCAGCAGCACCCCGCGCCGGTTCTCCGGATCGGCGGCGCGCAGCCGGGAGATCGCGAGCTCGATCGTCCGGCCACCGGGATTCCGGTAGTCCAGGGGTACCCGGAGCGTGCCGCAATCGAGGCCCGGTTTCGCGGTGCCCGACGGACATTCGCCCCATTGCACGGTTTCCGGAGCACGAGCCGAAGCCACGGCAGGCGAAAGGGGCACCGCCAGTGCCGCGGCGAGGATCAGCAGGACCGGTTTGCGCATCAGCTCTGCTCCCCGGCGGTGAGCAGGACGCCGAGCCGGGCCATGACGTCCACTTGCGCGGGGTTGTAGATCTCCGCGAGGGCACTTCCGGTGATCTGTCTGGCGAACTGTTCGCCGCGCGGGGCATCGGCGGGCAGCGTACGCAGTCCAGGGTGCTCCCGATAGAGCGAGTGCACGAAGGAAACCATGCGCTCGGCCAGTTCCGCGCGGGTCCGCTCGTCGGCGTCGGCGGGCAGGTTCTCGAACTCGGTGGCGGCGGGATCGGCGACGGGATTGCGCATCAGGCCGGTGTAGGCCTCGATGCCTTTCGGGCCGAGCACCCGGCTCAGCACGGTGAAAAAGGAGCGCTCCGTCTCGGATATCGGCTGGTTCGCCGCCGCGGTGGCGAATTCCGGCGGCAGATCGGCGGGGACCGACTGCGCCAGGATGAGGCCGAGCTCAACCCTGGCGCGCTGTAGCCGTTCGATGGTGGCCGCGAGTTCGGCGTCGAGGGTGCGCAGCGCCTCCTCCGGATGATGCTCGGTCTCGCCCATCTCGGCGATCTGGGGCAGCGAGAAGCCCAGATCCACGAGGCGCTTGATCCGCAGCAGCCGGACCAGATGCGGCACGCCGTACTGCTTGTAGCCATTGGCGCGACGTTCGGGTTCGGCGAGCAGGCCCACCTCGTGGTAGTGCCGGACCGCCCGCAGGCTGGTGCCCGCGAGCTCGGCGATCTCCCGCGTGCTCCATGCCATGAGGTCACACTCCGTTCGGCCGTTCCGACCCCGCCATTCGAAACCATGCCGTCGCGGCATGGTCAAGGGCGAGGCCCGCGTCCGGCCGAAATGTCCTATGTCACGCTATTGCTCAGGTGAGATCGAGCGCGGCGCGGACGATGCTGTCGGTGTCGATGCCGTGATGGCGGTAGACGTCCTCGAGCGAACCGGACTGGCCGTACCGGGTCACGCCGAGCGCGGTGGTCGGCACCCGGTTGACGGTGGCGAGGAACGACAGGGTGTGCGGGTGCCCGTCCAGGACGGTGACCAGTGGCCTCGCTCGGTCGGCGGGGAAAACCTGGTCCAGGATCCAGGAATCGCTGTCCTCGTGCCCCTGGCGGGCGCGCACCGCGCGGTAGAGCAGGTCGGGGCTGGTGACGCAGATGGTCTCGGCGGGGATCCCGTTCGCTTCGAGCCGGTCGGCGGCGGCGAGCGCTTCCGGGGTCACCGCACCCATCGCGGCGATGCTGACCTGTGCGTTCTCGCGGCGCCGCAGTACGTAGGCCCCGGCGACGACCTGGCGCCTGCGGCGTGCGCGCGCCGCGGGGTCGGCGGGCAGCTCCGCGAGCGCCTGATCCACCGGGCGGGTGGACAACCGCAGATAGGCCGAGCTGCCCCCGGGTTTCCCGAGCTGCGCGAGAGTGGCGAGCAGGGTCCATTCGGTGTCGATGGCGAATGCCGGCTCATAGGTCACGCAGCCGGGCTGCTCCAGGCCGATCGAGGGGGTGGTGATCGACTGGTGGGCACCGCCTTCGGGGGCCAGCGAAACCCCGGACGGGGTGCCGATCAGGATGGACTGCCCGCCCGCGTAGATGCCGTAGGACCACGGTTCCAGGGCGCGTTCCACGAACGGGTCGTAGAGGATGCCGATCGGCAGCAACGGCTCGCCCCAGCGGCTCCAGGTGGCGCCGAGTTCGCCGAGCAGGCTCACCAGATTGGTTTCGGCGATCCCGAGCTCGATGTGCTGCCCGGCCGGTTTCTCCCGCCAGTGCAGGATCGTCTCGGCGTCGTCGGCGAACCAGTCGTGCTGCTCGTTCGGGGACCAGACACCGACCTTGTTCACCCAGCCGCCGAGATTGGTGGTGGAGCTGACGTCCGGGCTGACGGTGACCACTCGCCCGGCGGTTTCCGGTGCCTCCCGGGTCAGGTCGAGCAGTACCCGACCCAGCGCAGCCTGGGTGGTCGTGGTGCCGGACGGGGTACGCCCGATGTCCGCCGGTACCGGGGGAGCGGTCTGGGTCTCGGTTCGCGGGCGCTGCAGCCGTTCCGCGGTGCGCGCGCACAGAATCCGGGCCGCGCTGCCCTCCGGGAAACGCTGCCACGGCCGGTCCGGCTCCGTGCCGAGACGCGCGGCCAGCTCGCCCAGTTGTTCCTCGGTGAGCAGTGCCGAGTGGTTCTGCGGATGCCCCTTGGTGGCCAGCCCGTATCCCTTGACGGTGTAGGCGAAGATCACCGTGGGGCGGTGGTCCTCGATCGCGTCGAAGGCTTCGTCGAGGGCGCCGAGATCGTGCCCGCCGAGGTTGGCCATGGCCTCGATCAGGGTGTCGTCGGGGAGTTCGGCGAGCAGTTCGGTGATCCGGGCGGCGTCCTGGCCGGTTCCGGGCAGGCGCCGGCGCAGTTCCCGGGCAGGACAGCGCAGCAGCCGCTGGTATTCCGGATTGGTCATGGCATCGATGCGCCGGCGCAGCGCCGTTCCACCGGGGCGGGCGAACAGTTCCTCGAGCAGCTGCCCGTATTTGCAGGTGATCACCTGCCAGCCCGCCGCGGCGAACATGCCTGCCAGCTTGTCGGCGGCGATACCGGGGACGACGCGGTCGAGCGACTGTCGGTTCAGGTCGACGATCCAGACGGTCTCGCCCAGTTCGGTGGCCGTCGGGTCCAGCACGGCCTCCCACACCGCGCCCTCGTCCAGTTCGGCGTCCCCGAGCAGCGAGTACTGCCGTCCGGTACCGGCGTTTCCGCCGCGGGAGTTCACATAACGCCGGGACACCGCGCCCCACATGGGCGCGGTGGCACCGATGCCGACCGAACCCGTCGAGTAGTCCACCGGATCCGGGTCCTTGCTGCGGCTGGGATAGCTCTGCAAGCCGCCGAACTCGCGCAGCCGGGGCAGATAGGACTCGTCCAGCTCGCCCAGCAGATAGTTGATCGCGTGCAGCACCGGTGCGGCGTGCGGTTTTACCGAAACCCGGTCCTGCGGGCGCAGCCGGTGGAACCACAGGGCGGTCATGATGGACGCCATCGAGGCCGAGGAAGCCTGATGACCGCCGACCTTGAGCCCGCTCGGATTCGGCCGCACCCGGTTGGCGTGATGGATGATCGCCGAGGAGAGCCACAGCACCCGCTGCTCGATTTGGCGCAGTGTCTGGAAGTCGATGTCGCGGGACTGCGGGCTGAGTGCCGGGCTTCTCATGGCAGGTACTCCGATCCGTGCTGTAATACAGAACATTGTTCTATAATCTGGCACAGACGATAACTGCTCCGGCTCGCCGATGCCACCGGGTGTCGTGCCGGAATGCGGGACGGTTTGCCGGAGTCTTGGTAAGCTCCGGCACTCGACAGCGAGTGAAGGTGCCAGGTGACCGTGACAGAGAAGACGAACAGCAGCGCGATGAACAGCGTGCTGAGCACCCTCCACGTGCTCGAGGAGGTCGCGGCGCGCCAGCCGATCGGGGTTTCCGAGCTGGCGCGGGTGATGGAGATCCCGAAGAGCTCGGTACAACGCTGCCTCGTCACGCTCCAGCAGGCGGGCTGGCTGCGCATCGTGGACGCCGAGCGCACGCGGTGGGGGGTGACGATGAAGGCCCTCGCGATCGGCTTGCGCGGGGCGGGGGAGGAAGATCTCCGGGAACTGGCCAAGCCGGTGATCAAGCGGCTGGCCGCGGACACCGGTGAGACGGTGCACTTCGCGCTGCGCGACGGGGACGACATCGTGGTGATTCTGCGTGAGGACAGCACGCACGCGGTCCGCGTCTTCGTGGAGGTCGGGGCACGGCTGCCGCTGCGCGCGACCTCGGCGGGAGTGGCGATCCTGGCCGCGCTCGGCGAGGACGAAGCGAGCGAGGTGCTCGGCCGCGAGGTCAAGGAGTTCCCGGAGCCGCTGCCGAGCGTCACGGAACTGTGGGCCGCGATCGACCGGTCCGCCGAGCGCGGTTATGCGATCAACATGTCCGCCTGGTACCGCCCGCACGTCGCCTCGATCGGGGTGGCGGTGACCAACGCCGCGGGGCGGCCCATCGCCGGGATCACCCTGTCCATCCCGGAACTGCGCTACGAACCCGAGCGCGAGGAGGAGCTGGCGCAGCTCGTGCTCGCGGCGGCGGCCGAGATCGGCGAACAGGTCTCGGCCGCCTGAGGCACGTCTGAGAGCACATCGCTCAGAACGCGCGGTGGTACTGCTTCGGCCAGGACTCGCGCGGTTCGGCGTTCCTGGCGCGCAGCGCCCAGTACGGGTCACGCAGGATCGCCCTGCCGACCAGCACCGCGTCGACGAGGCCGGGGATCGCCTCGCCGAGCTGGTGTGCCTCGGTGAGCAGTCCGGAGGCCGCCGTCCGGATTCCCGCGGCGCGGAACCGCGGGCCGTACGCCGCATTGTGCAGTGGTTCGGTCAGGCGCCGGGCCTCCGGGGACAGTGCGCCGGAGGACAGGTCGATCATGTCCACCCCGGCCGCGGTCATCCGGCTCGCCACCTGCAGCATCTCCTCGACCGTGAGGCCGCCGTCCATCAGGTCCTCGGCGGGTAAACGCAGCAGCAGCGGTTTGTCCTCGGGCCATCCGGAACGCAGCGCCCGCGCCATCTCCAGCGGGAACCGCATCCGGCCTTCCAGATCCCCGCCCCATTCGTCGGTGCGGTGATTCGCCAGCGGGGAAAGGCACTCGTGCAGCAGATATCCGTTGGCCCCGTGGAATTCCAGGGCCTCGTAACCGGCGCGATGGGCATAGCGGGCCGCTTGTTCGAGGTCCCCCAGCACCCGTGCACCGTCCGCGGCGGTCATCTCGGCGGGCACGGCGAGATCGGCGAACGGGACCGGTGAGGGCCCGATCGGCTGCCATCCGCCGTTCTCCGGGGCCAGTGGGCTCCGGGTTCCGGTGTTGTCCCAGGGCACACCGTGGGAGCTCTTGCGCCCGGCCGCGCCGAGTTGGATCGCCGGGATGGAGCCGATGGTCCGGATCGCGCTCGCGAGCCGCTGGTGCCCCTCCAGCTGTGTCTCGGTGTACAACCCGAGATCCCCGGTCGTGGTGCGCATATCGGGTGCGACACCGGTGCATTCCACGAACACCATGCCGACACCGCCCGCGGCCCGCGCGCCGTAATGGGCGAGGTGCCAGTCCGTCGGTGCGCCGGACTCGTCCGCGGAGTACTGGCACATCGGGGAAAGCCACACCCGGTTGGGCACGGACAGTTCGCGGAGCCGGATCTCGGTCCAGGGCGCGGTGGCCGTGGTCATCAGTGCTGCTTCTGTCATGAATACCTCCGATTCGGACCGTCTCGATCACTCGAGAGCTCGGCGAGCAGCAACTCGGCGGTCTGCTCGGGTGCCTCGAGGTGGAAGTGGTGGCCGCCGAGCTCGTGCACGACGAACCCGATCCGGTCGCGATACTGGTCCACCGCGGCCGGATTCAGCAGTCGGCGCACGGCGAGCGTGCTGACCGGGGTGGTCACGGCGGCGAGTGCCTCGTCCATGTCCCAGCGCAGAATCCCTTCGAGAGCCCGGATTCCCACCGATTCGGGAATGCCCGCCATTTTCGCGAAGATCGTCTCGGTGAAGCCGGGGTCGGTGCCCGGGACCGAGCCCATGTCGACCAGTCCGCGTACGCCCGCGGGGAAATCGGCCGCGAACTCGTCGAGCAGCCGCCGGGCCGCGCTCTCCGCGACCGGTGGGTAGAGCGAAAGGTAGTGGAACGTGTCGATACCGATCACCCGGTCGGCCACCGCGGGCCGCAGCCGGGCGAACTCGACCGCCACCGCACCGCCCATGGAGTGCCCGACCACGGTGGCGCGCGCGACGCCTTCCGCATCGGTGACCGCGGCGACGTCCCGGGCGAACTCCGCCATGCTCCAGACCTCGCGGGTGGAACGGGAGTCGCCGTGCCCGGCGAGGGCGATGGCGATCACCCGGTGATCGTCGGGGAGGGCGGCCGTCAGTGCAGTGAAGTCGGCGCGCCGGCAGCCCCAGCCGTGGATGAGGATCCAGGTGTGCCCGGTCTCGGGACCGCGCACCGTGTAACGGATCGAGGTCGTGTCGTTCCGCTCTACGGCACGCACGGCGCCGAACTCACTCTGCGTGGACATGCCAACCCCGTTCTGTCTGCTTGCTGGGCCTGTCGATCGAACAACACGAGACGATAGTCGATTGTTCCCTTCTGCAGCACGACGTTTCGTATTATGGTACGTCGACATTCGCAGTATAGGGAGGCGAGGATGCCAACCAAGCGGTACACCGGTTACCAGTCCTTTGCGTATCTGGAAGCGGGGACGGACTACACCGCGTTCACGCCCGCGGCCGATGTGGATCGGCTGCCCGCGCACGATCTCGGACTGAGCTCCGGGGAACGGGCGCGGGCCGAGCGGCTGCTGACCGAGAACATCGCGGTGTCCCTGCACGATCACCCGGTCCGGCTGCCCCGGGACGCCCGCACCGAACTGCTCGCGTGGAACCGGGAAGCACGGCTGGCCTACGGCTACGAGGGCCTCAGCCGTTCCGGGCTCGACGCGGTGTTCGACAACCTGGGCTGGGGCGCCTGCGAGTCCCGGAACGGGTGGAAATGGGACGACGTCATCACCGATCTCGGGATGCGGTTCTGCGATTTCGCCCACCAGGACTACGTGATCCGGGCCGAATCGGTGGCCGATATCCGGCGCGCGCACGCCGAGGGGCGGCTCGCGGTCATCGCCGGGCTGGAGGGAGCGGCCCTGATCGAGAACGAGATCGACCGGCTCGACGTGCTCCACGGACTGGGCATCCGGCAGATCGGGATCGCCTACAGCGAGGCGAACGCGCTCGGCGGCGGGCTGCGCGAAACCCGCGACGGTGGGCTGACCGCGCTCGGGCGGCGTGCGGTCCGCCGGATGAACCGGCTCGGCATGGCCATCGACATCTCACATGCGGGAGACCGGACCGCGCTCGACGTGATCGCGGCCAGTGAGGTGCCCGTGCTGATCACACACGCCGGGGCCAGGGGACTCTGGGACACCCCGCGGATGAAACCCGATGAGGTCATCCGGGCCTGTGCCGAATCGGGCGGCATGATCGGCATCGAGGCGGCCCCGTACACCACGGTCAGCCCGGGCCATCGCAGGCACAGCATCGAGTCCGTGATGGACCACTTCCGCTACTGCGTCGATCTCGTGGGCATCGAGCACGTGGGATTCGGCCCGGACACCTTCTTCGGCGACCATCTGGACCTGCACCGCGTGATGGGCCGGAAATGGGGAGTCGGCGACACCATCCGCTCCGGCCCGGAGTTCGAGACCGTCGAGGCGGTCGCCGGGCTGGAGAACCCCGGGGAGAACTTCCGCAACATCACCGGATGGCTGGTCAGACACGGTTTCGGCGATGCGGAGATCGCGGCGGTCATCGGTGGCAATGCCCTGCGTGTGCTCGACGAGATCTGGTAACCCTTACCCATACGGAGTTTGTGATGCAGCAGCAGGCAAAACACCGGAAAGTCCTCGGCGCCGCGATGATCGGGCACGCCGTGGAATCCTACGATTTCGTCATCTACGGATCGTCGGCGACGATCATCGCGAAACACTTCTTCCCCGCGGGAAACCCGGCACTGGCGATCCTGTCCACGCTTGCCGTCTACGGCATCGCCTTCGTGGTGCGCCCGCTCGGTGCCGCCGTGTTCGGCAGTGTCGGCGATCGCCTTGGCAGGCGCGCGGCGCTGTCCTGGGTGGTGCTGATCATGGCGGTGTCCACCGCGGCGATCGCGGCGCTGCCCGGCTATGCGAGCGCGGGGATCGCCGCACCGATACTGCTGTTGTGCGCGCGCCTCGCGCAGGGCATCTCGATGGGCGCCGAATACACCAGCGCGGCCTCCTATGTCATGGAGCAGGCGCCACGGGCCAAGCGCGGGCGCTGGATCAGTGTCGTGGGCAGTGCCACCTTCATCGGCTCCGCGCTGGCGACCTTCGCGCTGCTGGCCCTGGAACTCGTCTCACCGGCGGCGTACGCGGACTGGACCTGGCGGCTGGCCTTTCTGTTCGGCGGGATCATAGCCCTTGTCGGGCTCTACATGCGCCTGCGCCTGGACGAGACGAGCACCTTCCGCGAACTCGAGGCCGAGGGCGAGACCTCGGCCCGGCCGGTGCGGGAAAGTTTCCGCGAGTGGCGGGTTTTTCTGCTGCTGTTCGCGATCTTCGCGCTGCTCGCCGTGCTGATCCACAATCTGCTCGGGTTTCTGCCCACCTACCTCACGACCACCGGTGGGCTCGCCGAGCGCACGGTGCTCATCGCGGGCGGTGTCGCGCTCGTGGTGTGTGCGGGCGTGTGCCTGCTCGCCGGGATGTTCGCCGACCGGTTCGGGCGCAGGCCCTTGCTGCTCGGCGGGGTGGCGATCGCGGTCGCCGGTTCGGTCCCCGCCTATCTGCTCGCCGGCGGCGGCACGCTGGTCTCCACCCTGGCCGCCGAGATCCTGCTCGTCGTCCCGGCCGCGCTGGTCACCATCGCGGCCACGACCATCGCGGTGGAACTGGTCCCGCCGCGGGTGCGCGCCACCAGCACCGCGCTCGCTTACAACGTGGCCTACGCGGTGTTCGGCGGGACCGCACCACTGCTCGGCGCACTGCTCACCCGGCGGTTCGGGCAGCTGGCCCCCGGCGCCTACATCGCGGTCGTCGCGGCGATCGCGCTCGTCATCCTCGTCCTCGCGCTCCCGGAAACCCGCGGCCGGGCGGCAAACGATTTCCGGGAGCGCGCAAGGAAATCCGTCACACGTTGACCGGGGTGAGCGCCTCGCCCATCCAGCGGGCGATGGCGACCATTCGGGCGTCCGTGCCCGGCTGGCCCATCACCTGCAGCCCGAACGGGAGACCGCCGACCGCCATCAACGGGACGTTCACCGCGGGCGCGCCCAACAGGGAGCTCGGGAAGTTGAACGCCGGATCCCCGGTCGGCCATCGCGCGGGCGGAACACCGGGAACATCGCCGAGCCATTCGGGAGCGGAACCGCTCGAGGTCGGCGTGATGACGGCGTCCACGCGCGGTCCCAGCCGGGTGTAGGCGGCCTGTGCCGCGGCCCGGTCGCGCAGTGCTTCCTCGTATCCCGCGGCGCCCAGGTTCTCCGCGGCCTCGATGAAGAAGCGCTTGGCGCGCGCACTGACGCCCTCCGGGTTGTCCGCGACCACATCGCGGAACGCCCAGTAGTGCTCCCAGGCCAGAATCCTGCTGCCGAGTTCGGTCGCGCCGAGCAGGGCTCGCTCGAACCGCTCCAGCACGGGGTCCTCGGTGCGCCGCAGCACGGTCACCCCGGCCGCCGCCAGCTGTGCGAGGATCTGCTCGAAGGCGCCCCTACTGGTGGCATCGAGTCGTTGCCAGCCCTCGGTTTCCAGTACGGCGACGGTGAGCGGCCGGTGTGCGGGTGGCGGGGTGGCGGGCCCAAAAAGCGCGGGCTTGCCCGGATCACCGCCGGCGCGCGCGGCGATCGCGATCGCGATCAGCCACATGTCCTCGGGGCAGCCGGCGAGTACCCCATGCGAGGTCATGCTCGCGGTCTGGCGCTCACCGCGATTGATGGCGCCCTGCGAGGGTTTGAGCCCCCAGTTGCCGTTGTAACTCGCCGGCCGCATGAGCGAGCCCCCGGTCTGGGTGGCGATGGTGGCGGGGACCATCCGGGCCCCGACCGCGGCACCCGAGCCGGAGGAGGAACCGCCCGGGGTGTGCCGCGGATCGAACGGGTTCGTGGTCGGACTGGGTTCCGGGCCGCCGAGTTCGGTGGTCACCGTCTTGCCGAGGATGACGGCGCCTGCCTGGCGCAGCGCCCAGACTGCCGCGTTGTCGTGTTTCGGGAAGTTCCCCGCGAACGCGGCGCAGCCCATCTGGGTCGGCATGTCCCGGGTCTGCAGCAGGTCCTTGATGCCGATGGGGAGCCCGTCGATCGGGGAGAGCGGTTCGCCGCGTCGCCAGCGCTCGGTACTGGCCGCGGCCTGTGCGCGGGCGCCGGACTCGTCGAGCACCACCCAGGCGCGCACGACGGGTTCGCGCTCGGTGATCGTCGCGCGGCACCGTTCCAGATAGTCGCTCGGGGAATCGGTGCCCGCGCGGAAATCCTGGACCGTGGTGTGGAATCGCAGGCCCTCGAAGGTGGCGGGATCGTATCCGGGGACGTGCTCGGGGATCGCGGAATTCATGGTTTCTCCTTGTCGCCTGTGATCACGGTGTGGACTACCATGTGGTACGTCGTATCGTATCGCAGAACAGCAGCGGAGGAGAGCATGAGCGAGCTGGAACCGTGGCAGTGGGACGAGCCGACCTGGCGCGGGTACGTGGAAAAGGTGCGGGCCGGACGTCCGCTGGTGCCGGATTCCTGGCCGGGCGGTGCGAAGGTCGCGGTGGCCCTGTCCTTCGATGCCGATCACGAGACGCCGATGCTGCGGGACGGCGAAGTGTCCGCGGGCAAGCTGTCCCAGGGCGAGTACGGGGCCCGGGTCGGGGTGCGGCGGATCATGCGGCTGCTCGAGCGCTTCGGGGTACCGGCGACGTTCTTCATACCCGCCGTTTCCGCGTTGCTGCACGAGAACGAGGCCAAGTCCTATGTGGACGCCGGGCACGAGATCGCGCTGCACGGCTGGATCCACGAACGCAATACGGTGCTGCCGCCCGGAATCGAACGCGAACTGGCGCTGCGGGCCATGGAGACCCTGGAGAGGGTCTCCGGGATGCGCCCGGCCGGTGTGCGCACCCCGTCCTGGGATTTCTCCCCGCACACCCTGGCGATCACCCGGGAACTCGGGCTCGCCTACGACTCCTCGCTGATGGCCGACGACGACTGCTACGAGATCCTCGCCGGGGGCGAACCCACCGGAATCGTCGAGCTGCCGGTCGAATGGATCCGCGACGACGCGGTGTACTTCAACATGGAGCGGTTCAGCGCGCTACGGCCCTACACGCCACCGCGTGGGGTGCTCTCGCTGTGGCGCGACGAGTTCGACCAGGCCTATGCCGAAGGTGGGATGTTCCAGCTGACCATGCACCCGCACATCATCGGGCACCGGTCCCGGATCGCGATCCTCACCGAGCTGCTGGAGCACATCGGCGCGCACGAAGACGTCTGGTTCGGCACGCACGCGCAGGTGGCCGAGCACGTTTCCGGGTTGTGACGGCTATTCGGGTACCAGTTCGGCGGCGGGCCAGCGCTGTTCGGCGACGGCGATGCCGATCTGGCGGGTGACCTCGCGCGCGGCGATGTCGACCGCGGCCGGTACCCGCCCGGTGCGGGGCATGGCCAGGACGACGGTGCGCCACACCTCCGGCTCGGACAGCGGCGCGGCGCACAGCAGCCCGGTGGCGATCTCCCCGGTGAGCCCGATGGCGGGCAGGATGGTCCAGCCATGTCCGGCCTGCGCGAGTTTCTTCTGCAGTGCCATGGAATTCGTGCTCACCGTGCCGTCCAGGGCGCGGCCTGCCCGCCGGGCGCCGCCGTCGATCAGGGTGCGCAGTCCGTGCCCGGTCGTCGGCAGGACCAGGGGGTGTGCCGCGGCCTCGGCGAAGGGCACCGGCCGGTCGCGGCGCAGTCCTATCGGTGCGGGGGCGGCGATCCAGAGCTGCTCGCGGACCAGCCGGGTCACGTTCAGCGAGGGCGATCCGGTGATGTTGTACAGCAGGCTCAGATCGAGATCGCCCTCGTCCAGCCAGCGCTGCAGGTGTCCCGAATAGGCGGTCTGCAGCCGCAGTTCGATGCCGGGATGGTCCCGGGTGAGCCGGGCGACGAGTGATTCGGCGAGCAGTTCGGCGGTGCTCTCCAGCAGTCCGAGGGTGACGATCCCGGTCACGACTCCGGGCGTGGGGGCGAGCTCGGCGCGGGCGCGATCGAGCTCGGTCAGCGCCCGGCGGGCCCGCTCCACCAGGGCGCTCCCGGCCTCGGTGGTGCGCATGCCGGTACGGGTGCGGTCGAACAACGGGACACCGAGCTCGTCCTCGAGCGCCCTGATCTGCCGGGTCACGGCGGGCTGGACCAGGTGCAGCAGTTCGGCGGCACGGGTCACGCTGCCTGCCTCCGCGACGGTCACCAGTGCGTTGAGCTGTTTGAGGTCCATCGCAACCGCGCATATCTCCATCAGGAAAGAGTATTTCTCAGCTGAGGTCATAGTAATTCATGATGGAGCTCGAGGGCGAGACCGAGGAACGGGAGGGCAGCTGATGGACGGGCTCGAGGAGGAGGAAAGCGCGATCGTCGCGCTGGTCGGCGAGTTCGTCGACCGTGAGGTGAAACCGGTCGCGCAGGAGCTGGACCATACGAACACGTATCCGGAGAAGCTCATCGAACAGATGAAGGAGATGGGCATCTTCGGGCTCGCGATCCCGGAGCCCTGGGGTGCGGCAGCGGTCTCGGCGCGGTGCTATGCGGCGGTCACCGAGGAACTGGCGCGCGGCTGGATGAGCCTGGCCGGTTCGATGGGCGGGCACACCGTGGTGGCGAAGCTGCTGCTGGCCTTCGGCACGAAAAAGCAGCAGGACAGGTACCTGCCGCGGATGGCCACCGGCGAGGTACGGGCCACCATGGCGCTGACCGAGCCCGGTGGTGGCTCCGACCTGCAGGCGATGCGCACGGTGGCGCGCCGTGAAGGGGAGCACTACGTGGTGAACGGCGCGAAGACCTGGATCACCAACGCGCGCCGCTCCCAGCTGGTGGCGTTGCTGTGCAAGACCGATCCGGGCGCAGAACCCCCGCACAAGGGGGTGAGCATCCTGCTCGTCGAGAAGGGTCCAGGTTTCCAGGTCTCCCGCGATCTGCCCAAGCTCGGTTACAAGGGTGTGGAGAGCTGCGAGCTGTCCTTCGACGATGTCCGGGTCCCGGCGGACGCCCTGCTCGGCGGCGCGGAGGGCCGTGGTTTCGCGCAGATGATGCGGGGCCTGGAGATCGGCCGCATCCAGGTCGCCTCCCGCGCGCTCGGGGTCGGCCAGGCGGCGTTGAACGACGCGCTGCGTTACGCCCAGGAGCGGGAGAGCTTCGGGCAGCCGATCTGGCAGCACCAGTCGATCGGCAACTACCTGGCGGACATGGCCACCAAACTCGAGGCCGCGCGTCAGCTTGTGCAGCACGCGGCGCGCCGCTACGACTCCGGGGAGCGCGCCGACCTGGAGGCCGGGATGGCGAAGTTGTTCGCCTCGGAGACGGCGATGGAGGTCGCGCTCAACGCGGTGCGCATCCACGGCGGCTACGGCTATTCCACCGAGTTCGACGTGGAACGCTACTTCCGGGACGCGCCGCTGATGATCGTCGGTGAGGGCACCAACGAGATCCAGCGCGACGTCATCGCCCGGCAGCTGATCAAGCGCCACCGCATCTGAAGGGGGCGCGGCATGTCCGGACCGCTGACCGGTATCACCGTCCTCGCACTCGAACAGGCGGTGGCCGCCCCGTTCGCCACCCGCCAGCTCGCCGATCTCGGGGCGCGCGTCATCAAGGTCGAACGCCCGGCCGCCGGTGACTTCGCCCGCGGCTACGACCGCGCCGTACACGGGCAGTCCAGCTACTTCATCTGGCTCAACCGCGGTAAGGAAAGCGTCGAGCTCGACCTCAAGGATCCCGCGGACCGGGCGGTGCTGATGCGGATCCTCGCCGAGGCGGACGTGTTCGTGCAGAACCTCGCCCCGGGTGCGGCCGACCGCCTCGGACTCGACGCGGCCACGCTGCGCGCCGCCCGGCCCGAGCTGATCCACTGCTCGATGTCCGGCTACGGCCCCGGAGGTCCCTACCGCAGCAAGAAGGCCTACGACCTGCTCGTGCAGTGCGAGGCCGGACTGGTCATGGCGACCGGGACGCCGGAATCGCCGTCGAAGGCCGGTTTCTCCATCGCCGATATCGCCACCGGGATGTACGGCTACAGCGGCATCCTGACCGCGCTCTACGAACGCGAACGCACCGGGCGGGGCGCCACCCTGCGGATCGCGATGCTCGACGCGCTCGGCGAATGGATGAGCCAGCCCGCCTCCTTCGCGCACTACAGCGGAACACCTACACGGCGAACCGGGGCGAAGCATCCCTCGATCTCGCCCTATGGCCCGTATCGCACCGGGGAGGGGACCGTGTTCCTCGGTATCCAGAACGACCGGGAATGGTCCGTGCTGTGCCACACCGTGCTCGAACGTCCGGAACTGGCCGGAGATCCGCGCTTTCGGTCCACTGTGGACCGGGTTGCGAACGACGCCGAACTGACCGTGGTCATCGAGGCGGCGTTCGCCGGATACACCGCGGCGCAGGCCGTCGAACTGCTGGAGAGTGCGGGGATCGCCAATGCCACCCTGCGCACCCCGGACGAGCTCCTGGAGCATCCGCAACTGCGGGAGCGGGACCGCTGGCGCCGCGTGGACACCCCGGAGGGCCCGGTCCGTGCGATGCTTCCCCCGGTGGAATCGGATACCGGGGAACCGCTCATGCGCCCGGTCCCGGCGCTGGGTGCGCACAACGAATCGGTGCGCGCCGAGTTCGGCCCGCAGCAAGCCGAGGAGGCGTCATGATGAGCGAAACCGTTGAGCGAGAAGAACTCCTGCTCCCCGGGCCGGCGCAGGCCCTCGGTGCACTGCTCGGCGTACCGGTGCCCGATCTGGCCCGCGGCGCCGGGATTCCGCTGCTGTGGCATTGGATCTACCTGCTCGATCACCCGGCGCAGTCGGACCTCGGTACGGACGGGCATCCGGCGCGCAACACCGTGCCAGCGCCACCGAAACCGGGACAGCGGCGGATGTGGGCGGGCGGACGGGTGCGCCAGCACGGCGAACTTCGCTGTGCCGAGCACGCGAGCAGACGCACGAGAATCCTCTCGGTCCAGGAAAAACAGGGGCGTTCCGGTCTGCTGACCTTCGTGGTGGTGGGGCACCGGATCGAGCAAGGCGGCCGGTTGATCGTGGACGAGGAGCAGGACATCGTGTACCGGCCGATCCCGGAACGGGGCGGTGCGAGCGGCGAACCGGATTCCACCGTGCCCGTGGCGCCCGGGGAATGGGCCGTGGACATCTCGCCGGTGCTGCTGTTCCGCTTCTCCGCGCTCACCTACAACGCGCACCGCATCCACTACGACCGCGACTATTGCCGGGACGTCGAGGGCTACCCCGGACTGCTCACCCACGGGCCGCTGCAGGCGATCGCCATGGCCGAAAAAGCCCGCGATGGCGCCCCTTCCGCGCACACCGTGTTCGACTACCGGCTCGTCTCCCCGCTGTTCGACCACCAGGGGATGGTGGTCAGCGCGGTTCCGGGCGAGCAGGGGGAGAGGGTCAGCGCGGTCCGGGACATCCACGGGCGGCAGACCGCGAGCGGCAGGCTGCGCTCGCGGCAAGACTGACTCCGCCGGAGGAGCGCTACTGGTCCCGCAACGCGCGGCAGCCCGCACTGCGCAGGAAATCCACGATCACCTGCGGTGTGGTTCTGCTGTGCGCGAGGGAAAGGCGCAGATCCCGCAGCGGGGTACGCGGCCGGTGCGCGGTGAGGATTCCCGCGTCCAGGTCGGCGCGCACCAGCCAGTGCGGGAGAAAACCGATGCCACCACCGGCCGCGACCAGCCCGCTGGTGACCGGGAGGCTGTTGCAGGTGCTGAAGTTGGGCAGCGGGACGTCCGCCTCGCCGAACCAGCGCGCGGTGATCCCGTGGATGGCCGAGGGCGGTGGATTGATCAGGATCCGTTGCCCGGAAAGGTCTTCTGGTCCGATCCGGCCCGGGAGTCCGCGGTGTCCGTTGCTGACGATGGTCAGCGCGGTGTCGCCGAGCTCCTCGACGCGCACGTGCTCGCTCGGCTCGGCATTGCTCATGAACGCGAGGTCCAGCTCGCCCCGGTCGAGCATCCGGGCGAGGGCGACACTGGACGAGGCGGTGAGGCGCACATTCACCTCGGGGTGGCTGCGTTCCAGTCGTTCGAGCACCCTCGGCAGACAGGTCATGGCGAACAGGTCCGAAGAACCCAGGCGCAGCGTTCCCTGCCACGGATCGCCGGCCCGCAGCCGCTGGCCGAGCTCGTCGAGCAGGGCGAGCTCGCGTTCCGCGTAGTGCAGCAGCAGCGTCCCGTCCGCGGTGAGCCCGACCGCGGAGCCCCGCCGGTGGAACAGTGCGGTACCGGCGGCGGTCTCCAGCTGGCGGATGCGCAATGAGATGGCCGGCTGACTGAGCCCGAGGCGTTCGGCCGCCGCGCGGAAGGTGCCGAGCCGGACGATCCAGACGAACGCCTCCAGCTGACGCGGCGTGATATCCAGCATAAGGAAAACTTATCAGAAATGACGTGAATAGCTGATCAACGAGAGCCGAGTCGTTGCCTAGCATCGAGGACGTGAATTCAGCGTCGAAGCATGGTCCCGCCGTCACAGGGGTGGACACCCATGTGCACATCCTGCGGGTGAACGCGAGCCTGGCCGCCGACCGGCATTCCGCGCCGAGCCGGGACACCACGGTTCCCGAGCTGCTCGGTCTGCTGGACGCGCAGGGGCTCTCGCACGCGGTGCTCACCGCCCCGAGTTTCTACGGCCAGGACAACACGGTGCTCCTGGATGCCTTGGCGCAAGGGGGATCGCGGCTCCACGGCACGATCACGGCCGGGCCGGAGACGAGCGTGACGGAGCTGCACCGGCTCGCCCGCTCCGGGGTGTGCGGGATCCGCTGCAACCTGATCGGCCGCCGGGACACCGGGCTGCGGCCCCTGGCCGAGAAGGCCGCGGACGCCGGGCTGCACCTGGAACTGCTCGCCGAGTCCGACCGGATCCCAGCGCTCGGGGCGAGCGTGCTCACGGCCGGTGGCGTGCTCGTGCTGGACCATTTCGGACTGGACGCGGACCTGGGATTCGTGCTCGAGGCGGTCGCGGGCGGTGCCACCTGGGTGAAGCTCTCCGCGCCGTATCGCCTGCCGAACCTCGCGGTGGCCGCGAGCCGGGCAGCCGCACTGCTCGCGCATCGGCCGGATCGCTTGCTGTGGGGCAGCGACTGGCCGTGGGTCAGTCACGAACACGAGGGCTTCACGTATTCGTCCACAGTGGACTGGCTGAGCGAATGGGTTCCCGAGGAACGCATGCGCAGGGCCGTTCTGGTGGACAATCCGGCGCGGTTGTTCGGATCGGCGGCGATCGGGTGAGCGCGCCGAACGCCGCGGGCAGGTTGGACCGGCTGCCCGCGTCCCGGTTTCTGTGGACCTGCCTGGTGCTGATCAGCCTCGGGGTTTTCTGGGACACCTACATGCTCTACTCGATCGGGCCGTTGTCCTCGGCGTTCGTGAAGGCCCAACACCAGGAGCAGCTCGCGACCCGGATTCCGACCGCGCTGTTCCTCGGCACCTTCATCGGTGCGGTGCTGCTCGGCCGGATCGCCGACCGGATCGGCCGTGCCCGGGCCTTCACGCTCAACCTCACGGTGCTCGCGATCGGGGCCTGTGTGGCCGCGCTGGTTCCGGTGAACTTTCTGCTGCTGCTCGCGATCTTCGTGGCCGGTATCGGAACCGGTGCGGAGATCCCGCTCTCGGTGACCTATGTGCAGGAGCTCGCCCCCTCCGCGCGCCGCGGGCGGCTCAGCTCGCTGATGCTGGCGATCGGCTTCCTCGGCGGTACGACGGGTGGCATCATCGCGGCGGCGATGGCCGAGGTGTCCGGTGGATTCCGGATCGGTCTGCTGATCGCCGCGGCGGGTGCGCTGATCACCATCGGGCTCCGGCTCTGGGTCCCGGAATCGCCGCGCTGGCTCGAGCGCGGGGGCCGTCATGCCGAAGCGGAAGCGGTGCTGCGGCGGATCGAGTCCGCGGTACAGCGCGGGATCGGCGCCGAGCGGCTTCCCGAACCGGCACCGCCCCCCGCGGTTCCCGAGGCACGCACCGTCTCGACGATGACCCTGCTCAAACCCGCCTATCTGCGCAGGACACTGAGCGCCTGGCTGATCGAGCTCTGCCAGGGGTTCGGCTCCTACGGATTCACCACCTTCGTTCCGGTGATGCTGTACGCGCGCGGCTACGATCTGGTGCACGCGGTCGGCTACACCGCGCTGATCCAGCTCTCGTACCCGGCCGGCACGCTGTTGTCCTCGTTCATCACCGACCGGATACCGCGCAAATGGGGCATGGCCGCGTTCTACACGCTCAATGTGGGTATCGGCATCGGGTTCTATTTCGCCGGTACGGACTGGCTCGTCGTGCTGTGCGGATTCCTGACCTCCATGCTGATCTTCATCGACGGCCCCTTGCTGCACACCTATGAGGCCGAGATCTATCCGACCGAGCTCCGCGGCCGCGGAGCCGGTACCTCGTTCTCGATCAGCAGGCTCGGTGGTTTCCTCGCGCCGCTGGCCGCTTCGGCGATCATCGCCTCGCTCGGGGTCGAGGCAGCCGGGCCGTATCTGATCGTGATCGCCGCAGCGAGCTGGCTGGCCTGCGCACTGTTCGCCGCGTTGCTCGCCGTCGACACGAGCACCCGCAGCCTCGAACGGCTCGCGGAACCCGAAGCCGTATCGTGATCCGGTTCGCCGATCAGGAAGGACTGTCCATGTTGCACTCCACGAGAACACCGGCGCAGAAGCGGGCCGCTTTCCGCGAACGGCTGCACGGCGGTGAACTGCTCCGGCTGCCCGGCGCGTTCAACCCGCTTTCCGCGAAACTGATTCAGGACAAGGGGATGGAAGGCGTCTACCTCTCCGGCGCGGTGATCTCCGCCGACCTCGGACTGCCGGACATCGGGCTGACCACGCTGACCGAGGTCGCTGGGCGGGCCGGGCAGGTCGCCAGGGTCACCGAGCTCCCGGTGCTCGTGGACGCGGACACCGGATTCGGTGAAGCGATGAACGTGGCCCGCACCGTGCAGTGTATGGAGGACGCCGGGGTGGCCGGGATCCATCTCGAGGATCAGGTCAACCCCAAGCGGTGCGGGCACCTGGACGGGAAACACGTGGTGCCCGTCGCGGACGCGGTGCAGCGGATCCGCGCCGCCGTGCAGGCCCGCCGTGATCCGAACTTCCTGATCATGGCGCGCACCGATGCGCGCGGTGTGTCCGGAATGGACGAAGCCGTCGAACGCGCGAAGGCCTACGTGGACGCGGGGGCGGACGCGATCTTCCCCGAGGCGATGACGGGCCTGGAGGAGTTCGCCGCCATGCGCGCGGCCGTGGATGTGCCGATCCTGGCCAATATGACCGAGTTCGGCAAGAGCGAGCTGTTCAGCACCACGGCCCTTGCCGAGGTCGGCGTCAACCTCGTGATCTTCCCGGTCTTCCTGCTGCGGCTGGCCATGGGCGGCGCCGAACGGGCGCTGGACACGATCACCGAACACGGCACCCTGGACTCCCTGGTGCCGCAGATGCAGACCCGCGCCCGGCTCTACGAACTGCTCGATTACGAGTCGTACAGCCAGTTCGACTCGGGCGTGTACGACTTCACCGTCTGAACCGACGTCCCGTAGCGCGGCACGCGATGGGTGTTGCGCACACGGAAGCGCGCTCGTGTAGGCTTACTGAAAATGATTGTCATCTTCAGTGGAGCCTGGGGGTCGCATGTCGCAGTATCGGTCGTTGCCCATCGCGTCGGGTGGTGCAGGCGATGACCTGGAACACGCGCGGCGACGGCGGCATACGCTCACCTGGCTGGGCGGTCTTTCGCTGATCCTGCTCGGTACGATTCCCGTGGCGGTCGGGATCGGACCGGTGGGCATTCCGCCGGGGACCGTGGTCCGGATCGTCGGGCACCATCTGTCCGGCCTGCCCGCCCTGCCGGACTGGCCCGGCTCGGCGGACACGATTGTCTGGCTGGTGCGCATTCCGCGGGTGCTGCTCGGGATCGCGGTCGGCGCGGGCCTCGGCATGACCGGTGTCGCGCTGCAGGCTCTGGTGCGCAATGTGCTCGCCGATCCCTATATCCTCGGCGTGACTTCCGGGGCGTCCACCGGGGCGGCCGCGACGATCCTGTTCGGGGTCGGCGGCGGCATGGGGGCGGCGGGCCTGACCGGGAGCGCCTTCATCGGCGGTGCGGCGGCGACGGCCCTGCTCTTCCTGCTCGCCAGGGTCGGGGGACGGATCACCTCGATCCGGTTGCTGCTGGCGGGGGTGACGATCGGTTTCGTGCTCTCCGCGGTGACCAGTTTCCTGATCTTCCTCTCCGATGCCCCCGATGGTGCGCGCGCGGTGCTGTTCTGGATGCTGGGTTCGCTGGCGAGGGCACAGTGGTCGTCGATCGGTATCGCGGTCGTCGTGGTGCTGGCCGTGCTCGTCCTGCTCGTGTTCTGGGCGCGCCGGTTCGACGCCCTCGCGGTCGGGGACGACAGCGCGCGCACCCTGGGGGTCTCGCCGGACCGGTTCCGGGCGCTCTCGCTGGCCCTGGTCTCGCTGTGCGTGGGGGCCGTGGTCGCGGTCGCGGGGGGAGTCGGGTTCGTGGGCCTGGTGGTTCCGCACATCGCGCGGCTCTGTGTCGGTGGGGCGCATCGGCGGGTTTTCCCGGTGGCCGCGCTGATCGGCGCGATCTTCCTGGCGTGGGCGGATGTGTTCGCGCGGGTGGCCTTCGCTCCGCGGGAGCTGCCGCTGGGCATCGTCACCGCGGTGGTCGGTGCGCCCTTCCTGGCGGTTCTGGTCCGCCGGTTCTACGCGGGAAATGTATGAGCGGCAAGGAAAAGGGGACTACGTGATGATATCCGCTCAGCAGGTGTCGTTCGCCTACGCGGAAACGCCGGTGCTCGAGGAGGTCACGGCCACCGCCGGGGACGGCGCCATGATCGGGCTGATCGGGCCGAACGGCAGCGGCAAGACGACCTTGCTCCGGACCCTCTATGCGGCCCTGCGACCGGGATCCGGCCGGGTGGAGGTGGACGGAACACCCGTGGCACGGCTGCGGCCGATCGAACTCGCACGGCGGATCGCGGTCGTCGCCCAGGAAAGCGCGCCCGAACTGCCGCTGACGGTGGTGGACATGGTGCTGCTCGGGCGTGCGCCGCTGCGTTCGGTTTTCCAGTCCTACAGCCGGGAGGATCACCGGAAGGCGGCCGCGGCGCTGTATCGGATGGGCGCCCGGGAGCTCGCGGAACGCTCCTTCAATACGCTCTCGGGTGGCGAGAAACAACGGGTGCTGATCGCCAGGGCATTGGCGCAGGAAGCCGACCATCTGCTGCTGGACGAGCCGACCAACCACCTCGACATCCGTTACCAGCACGAGATTCTGGCCCTGGTACGGACCTTGGCGATCACCACGGTCGTGGTGCTGCACGACCTCAACCTGGCCGCGCGGTACTGCGATCGGCTGGTGCTGCTCGACGGCGGCCGGGTGGTGTCCTCGGGCGAGCCGGACACCGTGCTCTGTCCGGAGGTACTCGAACCGGTCTATGGGGTCGCCGTGCGGCGATTCGAGGAACCCGACTGTGTTCAACTCGGTTTCCGGCCGCATGCCGGGAAACCGGATTACGAGGCGACACCGCGGGCCTGATGGCGGGCGAGGAAAGGAATGCGTTGTGCGATCTGGAATGCATGCACGTTCTGGAATGAAGGTGGCCGGTATGGCCTCGGCCGCCGTGCTCGTGCTGAGTGGCTGCGGTTCCGGTGATTCCGCCGACCGTTCGGCGAACAGCGAGAACGGGTTTCCCACAACGGTCCAGAACTGCGGTCACCGGGTGGCGATCGAGCGCCGCCCGGAACGGGTGGTCGCGCTCGGCCCTTCGGAGGTGACATCCCTGTACACGGCCGGTGCCGCCGGGAAACTCGTCGGGCGGGACGACGCGGGGATGAAAAGTGCCCCGTACACACCGGAGATCAGGTCCGCGGTGAGCAAGGTTCCGCAGCTGGGGTCGGGCGGTGAGCTCACCCGGGAGAACCTGATCGCCATGCAGCCGGATCTGGTCGTGGGCTCGGTCAGCGAGTCGATCACCCCGGAATCCCTGGAAGCGGTGGGGATTCCGATGCTCAGTCTGCGCGGGAACTGCGGCTCGAACCATGCGCCGGGGGCCAGCGACGGTACCGCGGACTTCGAGGATGTGTTCAGCGATCTGCGGCTGTACGGCCGGTTGCTGGGTACCGAACGGCAGGCCTCCGCCGCGGTTGCGAACATGCGACAGCGGATCGAACAGGCCACCTCGACGGCCCCGCTGCGCGGCAGGACCGCGGCCGCGGTGATCGTGTTCGACAGCTCCCTCGAGGCATACGGCCGCCGCTCGATGGCGCACACCCAGCTCACCGCACTCGGCGCCAAGGATGTGTTCGGGAACTCGGACAGCCGGGTGCTCGAGGCGAACATGGAGGAAATCGCCGCGCGCAACCCCGATGTCATCATGATCCTCTCGTACAGCGATACCGCGGAAGCGGCCAAGAAGAAGTTCCTCGCCCTGCCGGGAGCTTCGAACTTGGCCGCGGCACGCAACCACTCGCTGTTCGTCCAACCCTATGAATACTCGTCTCAAGGCACCTTGTCGGTGAACGGTCTGGAGAAGATGGCCGGGAACATGCCCCGGCAGCGCTAGCCGACCGAGCGCCGGTGTCGAACAATCCCCGATACGCACAGGAGAATGCATGACCTTGACCGAAACACTCCCGGCCCTGGTGTGGACGGACCTGCTCGAGCGCTGGGATGCGCAACAGAGCGTCTATGTTCCGGGAAGGGAGAGCGGATTCGAGGCGATGTTGTCGGTCCTCGATGCGTTGCTTCCCGAGGAGATCGTCGTTCTCGACCTCGCCGCGGGCCCTGGCTCGCTCAGCAAACGCCTTCTGGAGCACCGGGAGAACGCGCGCAGCGTGGCGGTGGACCTGGATCCGGTGCTGCAGGCCGTCGGCCGGGGTGCGCTCGGCGAAATGGGCGGACGCCTGCGCTGGGTCACGGCCGATCTGCGCGAGCCGGACTGGACCGATCGGCTGGGGGAGCGGCGGTTCGACGCGGTGCTGTCCTCGACGGCGCTGCACTGGCTCACCCCGGATGCGCTCACCGAGCTGTACAAGTCGTTGGGCGCGTTGCTGCGTCCGGGCGGTGTCTTCCTGAACTTCGACGGATTTCCGTTGTCCAATCCCACATCCGGCTACGCGGCAGCGGCCAGGGCGGTCGACCGCGCCCGCCAGGACCGTGCCCTGGCCGTGGGTAGTGAGGCCTGGCAGGACTGGTGGGAGGCCATGCGTGCGGTACCCGAGCTGAGCGCGGCCTTCGCCGAACGCGACCGGGTGCTCGCACCGGCCCGGGGCCGCTTGTTCTCCGGTTCGGATCGGCCGGAGGGCACCACCCTGGAAAGCCACGAGTCAGCACTGACCGCAGCGGGCTTCGTCGAATTCGCCGTGATATGGCAGGACTTTCACCGCAAGATCTTCCTGGCCGCGCCTTAGCGTCCAGCCTACCGAAACTGAGGGGAATCAGGCCGTGGACCCGAAACTCACGAACTATCTCTATCGGAATCCCAAACTCTACGATGATGTGTTCCGTTACGCGGAAACCGGCGACAAGCTGAAAGAGATGTGTCACGCCCTGCTGGTGCGCAACGGCAAGGAACCGCCGAGCTCGATCCTCGACATCGGCTGCGGAACGGCCTTCAAGCTCGCGCATTTGCGGGCCAAGGGGTACGACTGTACCGGCGTCGACTACCAGGAGGCGATGGTCTCGTACGCCCGGGAACAGTACCCGGACATGCGGTTCGAGGTGGGGGACATCCGGGATGTCCGGGTGGGTGGCAGGTTCGACGTGATCACCTGTCTCGGCTGGGTGATCGAGAACGTCCACTCCTGCAGCGATATCGCCAAGGCGATGGCCACCTTCGAGGCGCACGCGAAACCCGGCACGCTGCTGGTGTTCGACACCCACAATCCCATCGGGGACCTGCACGGTCTCGGCTCGCGCAAGGATTTCTCGATCGACCTGGAGGGGTTCAAGGCGACCGGTCAGGCCTCGTTCACCGTGGACCGCCGCAACCAGATCCTGACCAGGCACCGGACCTGGTCGCTGCCGGAAGGCGCCACCGAGCAGGACATGGCGCGGTACCGGTTACTGTTCCCGATGGAGCTGGAGCGCTATCTCACCTCGCACGGTTTCCGGGACATCGAGATGTACGACAACACCGATATGACGCCGACCGAGCTCGAGGGATCGATGCTCTATGTCACCGCGGTCTACGGCGGCGGCAACGCGCAGCGGACCGGCCGGGCAGTCCCGCCGCCGAAGGAGTGATGGCGTGACCGTGACGGAAACCGCGCCACGCAACGGATTCCGCCCGCTGCTCGCGCTCGGCACCCGGCTGACCGGGGTGCAGCTGGCCCAGGTCGCCCTGACCACCACCGACATCGCCATGCTGGGCACACTCGGGGTCAAGGCGGTCGCCGCGGGCGGTCTGGCCGCGCTGCTCTACAACCAGATCCGCACCATGACGGTCGGAATGGTCACCCCGGCAGGCAATCTCGTCGCCGGGGCGCTCGGCAGGCACGAATCCGGTGCCACGAGCGGGGAGCGGACGGTGCACGACGAGGTCCGCGGCGTGGTGCGGGCCGCGTTCGCGGTGGCCACGGTGGTCGGCGCGCTGGCCGCCGGGGTGGTCATCGGGATCGGCTGCATCTTGCCGTGGTTCGGCCAGTCTGCGGATGTCGTGGCCGTCGCGTTCCCGATGATGGCCGCCCTGGCTCCCGGGCTGATTCCCATGCTGTGGCTGCAGGTGCTGCGGCAGTTCGCGGTCGGCATGCACCGGGCCGGTTCGCTGCTCGGGGTCACGATCGCCTCGATCGGGGTGAACCTGGTCCTGGACGGCGGATTCCTCTACGGCTGGCTCGGCCTGCCCATCATCGGGGTGACCGGGATCGGCCTGGCCACCGCGCTGGCCCAGTTGCTGGGTTTCCTCGCCTATCTGCTGCTCGTGCGCCGCGATCCGCACCTGAGGCCGGCGCTCTCGCTGCGCGGCTGGCGGGTCGAGCGGGAGCGGGTGACCGAGATCGTCCGGCTCGGTACCCCGGCCTGCCTCACCTACGGTTCCGAGGCGGGCATCACCTCGGTGGCCACCCTGGTGATGGGGAACTTCGGACCGGTCGCGCTGGCCGCGCACAACCTGGTCAACCAGATCACCTACATCGTCTACCAGGTCAGCATCGGGATTTCCCAGGGCGCTTCGATCCTGGTGAGCCATTCGGTCGGGCGCGGTGACCGGGCCGAGCCCCGCCGGATCGCGTACCGGGCTTTCGCGCTCGCCGGTGCGCTGCAGCTCGTGCTCGCCGCGGTCTACCTGCTCGCCCCGCGCTCGGTGCTCGGCCTGTTCCTCGGCTCGAACGACACCGTCGTGTTCGGCACGGCGACGACCCTGCTGTTGCTCGGTATCATCCAGCAGATCACCAAGGGCGGGCAGAACATCGCGGTCGGGCTGATGCGCGGGCTCGGCGACACTAAGGCCGGATTCCGCAGCAGCCTGGTCGGCTACTGGGGCGTGGGTGTTCCGGGGATGCTGCTGTGCGCCTACGTGTTCGGCTGGGCGGCCGCCGGGGTCTGGGTCGGGCTCTGCCTCGGATTCGGGGCGACCGCGGTACAGTTGCTGGTGCGGTTCTCCCGGACGGAGGCCCGCCAGCGGTAGGTCGCCGTCCGGCGTGCGAGGGCTGGTGGCGTGGGCGAGCGGATGCAGTCAGGGTGGTTTCCGGCTCTACACCGGATCCGAAGTCGCGCGGTTGATGCTGATCAAGCAGATGAAACCGCTCGGGCATCGGGCAACGCGGCACGAGCGTGGAGACCTTCGGGCCGAACACGCACCGCGGCCGCATCCACGAACGGCTCAGTGGGGTGCTCGCCGACGGTCACGAGGCGGTGAGATCGCGGTCGGCGGCAGAAGCCGCCGACCGGCAGGATCACTTCGGTTCGAGCAGGAACACCGGGATGCGGCGGTCGGTCTTCTTGCGGTAGTCGGCGTACGACGGGTAGGCGGCGACCGCGCGCTCCCACCACTCGTCGTATTCGGCGCCGTCGATCTCGCGCGCCACATAGGTCCGCGTTACGGTCCCGTCCTGCAACGGGAACTCGGGGTGCGCCTTGATGTTGTAGTACCAGGTGGGGTGTTCCGGGGCGCCGCCCTTGGAGGCGACGGCCGCGTACTTGCCCTCGTGCTCGACCCGCATCAGGGGCGTGTAGCGCAGCTTGCCGGACTTCGCGCCGCGCAGCGTCAGCAGCACGATCGGGGAACCGCGGATCTCGATTCCCTCGGTGGTTCCGGTCTCGAGGATCTTCTTCGTCTGGTCCTGTACCCAGCTCGTGGGGCTCAGCTCTACGGTTTGATCTGACATGCCGTGGTCAACACGCTCCGGGGCGCGACTATTCCCGGCCGGTTCAGCGCAGGGCGTCGGGGTGGTCACTGGCCGGGCCGTCCGCATTGCGCGCCGGCGGCTCGAGTGCCGCCGGACGGGCTGGTCCAGCATGCGCAGCCGCGCCCCTGAGCCACCGAACCCGGCGAGGCGTGGATCAGCGCCACGCAGAGGCCCGCGGCCACCAGCCCGTCTTCCCGTTCACCGTCGATTCGCACGGCGCGAGCGCGATGTTCGTGTACCCATGGTCGCGGTGACCCGGCTGCGTCGAGGTCCCGGCGCGGATATGGGGCTACCCGTGGCTGAGCCTGGGCGCCTACCAGGTCGAGTTTGTGGCGGGCCCGCCACCGGACAAGGCCGACATCGGGCGGCGGCCAGGAACTCGCCGCGCCGGTTTCCGAGGAGCGGGGCAGCTCGTGAGCGACCGCGCGGTTCGCTGGGAGCGGAACCACTGCCCTCCCGGGCGTGCCGGTGCCAGGATGAGGAAATGGCGGACATCCTCTCGTTCCAGCAACATCGCAGCCAGCGACACCGCGACCGGGCGCACGAGGACGAGCCGGAACCGCTGTGGCGTGAGCTGCTCGGTCAGCGCCTCCGGGCGACCAGGGAAGAGCGCGGCGGCCGCCTGGTGGACATCGCGGAGCGCGCCGGTATTTCGCCGCAGTACCTCTCCGAGATCGAGCGTGGCCGCAAGGAACCCTCGAGCGAGATGATCGCCGCGGTCACCGGTGCGCTCGAGATCGACCTCACCGGCCTGCTCACCGGCATCGTCGGGGACGTGCATCAGCAGCGGAACACGGGACCCGTTCCCGGGCACCGGCCCACGGGCCCCGTGCTCATGGCCGCCTGATTCGACCGCCGAATCAGGGACGGTGGTCAAGGACGTGGTCGGCGAGGCCGTAGCCGACCGCGCCCGCCGCGTCGAACACCCGGTCGCGGTCGGTGTCCCGGCGCAGTTCGGCGATCTCGTGCCCGGTGTGCGCCGAAAGGATCTCCTCCATCTGCGCGCGCACCCGCACGACCTCGTCGGCCTGCAGGATGAGATCCGGGATCGCGCCGCGGCCCTGTGCGGCGGGCTGGTGGAGCACCACCCGGGTGTGCGGCAGCACCCGGCGGTACCCGGATTCGCCCGCGGCGAGCAGTACCGCACTGGCCGCGACGGCCTGACCGACGCAGGTGGTGGCCACCGGTGCCTTGATGTAGCGCATGGTGTCGTAGAGCGCGAGCATCGCGGAGGGATCACCGCCCTCGGAATTGATGTAGAGGTTGATCTCCAGCTCCGGGTTGTCCTCCTCGAGATAGAGCAGCTGGGCGATCAGCGCGTTCGCCACCCCGGAATCGATCGCGGTGCCGAGGTAGACGATGCGGGCCGAGAGCAGGTGCGAGTAGATATCGGTGATCCGCTCGCCGCCCGCGCCACGGGTGATGACGTTGGGGATGGTGTAGGTGCTCATGCCTTCGCTCCCGCCGTCGAGCCGAGGCCCAGCTGATGGGTGCGCACCGGCACCACCTGGCCGAGGTCCTCGACGATGTGATCGATGAAGCCGTACTCGCGGGCCTGTTCGGCGGTGTACCAGCGATCGTGGAGTGAGTCGGAGAAGACGCGCTCCAGTGGTTGCCCGGTGTCCTCGGCGATGAGGCCGAGCACCGTGTCCCTGGTGTGCCGCAGATCGTCGGCCTGCACCTCGATCTCCACCGCCGATCCGCCGATCCCCGCCGAACCCTGGTGCATCAGCACCCGGGAATGCGGGAGAGCGAAGCGTTTCCCCGGGGTTCCCGCCGAGAGCAGGAACTGGCCGGCGCTGTAGGCGACGCCGAGCACCAGGGTGGACACATCGCAGGGCACGATCCGCAGCACGTCCCGGATGGCGAGCATCGCCGGAACCGAACCGCCCGGCGAGTGGATCCACAGCGCGACATCCCGGCGGGGATCCTCGCTGGCCAGCGACAGCAACTGGGTGGCAAGCACGGTTCCGTTGTCGTCGTCGAGCACGCCGTCGAGCACGAGCACGCGCTGGCTGAAGAACCGTTCGCGCATCCGGTGATCGAACAGCGGCTGCTTTTCGTTTTCCGTCATACCGCAGACGATGCCTTCACCCGGCGTGCGGATGCCTGCTTTGCTGCCCTCAGCAGAACCGCCCTCGGCAGCGCGGAGCACGCGTGGTCGACGGGTGTCGTGTCGTGGACCGGTGTTGTGCGACATCCGGGCAATGGTGGCGCTTCCACGTGACGGGCATGCTCTCCGGTGGGAAGGAGGCCGGATTCGATGACGGATGTGCGTGGTACGCCGGGATATCGCAGGCGCGCGAATTCCGCGGCGTGCTGCGGGCCCACGGTATCGAGTCCGCGCCGGCGATCCACCCGGAGCAAGCGCATCTCGTGCGGTCCTGTCCGGCCCGGACGGATGTCCTCGCCCGCATTCTGAACTGGTTCGAGCGGCACATGCCCGCTGATCGGAGGGACAGCGAATGACGACGGATGTGGTGGTGATCGGCGCCGGGGTGCTCGGCGCCTCGATCGCACTGGAGCTCGTCCGCCGGGACATGCGGGTGACCGTGCTCGACAAGGCAGGAGATGCGGGGCACGGTTCCACGGGTGCCTCGAGCGCGGTGGTGCGGTTCAATTTCTCCACGCTGGTCGGGGTTTCCGCGGCGTGGGAGGCCAGGTTCGGCTGGCAGGACTGGGCCGAGCATCTCGGCGCCGAGGTGGGTGAGCTGGCCCGGTTCGAACGCTGCGGGCTCGCGATGCTGGATGCCGATCCGGCACCACGTTCGGCGTATCTGCCGTTCTTCGACGAGGTGGGTGTGCCGTACGAGCAGTGGTCCGCCACCGAACTGCGGGAGCGGATCCCGGGAATCGACGCGGGCCGGTACTGGCCGCCCAAACCGATCACCGAGGACCGGTTCTGGGCCGAGGCGACCGAAACGCTCGGCGCGGTCTACACCCCGGACGCGGGATTCGTGACCGACCCACAGCTGGCCGCGCGGAACCTCGCCGATTCCGCACGCGCGCACGGGGCCGAGTTCCGGTTCCACGCGGAGGTTCGCGCGATCGCCCGGCCCGGGAACCGGGTGCGGGCGGTGACGCTCACGGACGGGACCGTGCTCCCGTGCGCGGTGGTGGTGAACGCGGCGGGCCCGTGGTCCGGCCGGATCAACGAACTGGCCGGGGTGGGTTCGGACTTCACGGTGCGCACCCGCCCGATGCGTCAGGAGGTGGCGCACGTGCGGGCCCCGCAGGGCAACGGAATCGGGATCGCGGTCGCGGACATGGATCTCGGCACCTATATGCGCGGCGAGTCCGGCGGCGGGCTGCTGGTCGGCGGCACCGAACCGGAATGCGATCCCTTCGACTGGATCGACGACCCGGACAGGGTGCACCCGCATCCCACGATGGCGGTGTTCGAGGCGCAGGTGACCCGCGCGGCTCGGCGATTCCCGGAACTGGCCGTGCCGAACCGGGCCCGCGGAGTGGTGGGGGTCTACGACGTGGCCGCGGACTGGACCCCGGTCTACGACCGCACCGAACTCGGCGGGTACTACGTGGCCATGGGCACCAGCGGGAACCAGTTCAAGAACGCGCCGGTGGTGGGGAAGTTCCTGGCGGCGATCATCGAACAGACCGAACAGGGCATCGATCACGACGAGCATCCGGTTCGGTTCACCGGCGAGCACACCGGACGCGTGCTCGACCTCTCGGCGTTCTCCCGGAAACGCCCGTACAACGCGGAGAACTCCGGCACGGTCATGGGCTGATCAGGTGAGGAGCACCGGACGAATGAGTGATATCGAGATTCCGGAGACGCGCATCGGCGCGGAAACCGATGAGGCGGCTGGGGTGCGGTTCCCCGATCTCTACCGGTGGTTGGAGGCCGACACCGCGGAGGTGAACCGCTGGCAGGACGCACAGGGTGAGGCGGCGGCCGCCTATGTGCGGGACTGGCCGCACTTCGACCGGCTGCGCGAGCTGGTGGAGCGTTACGACAGCGAGCGGTTTGGCTCGGTACCGGTATTCGCGGGCGGGTACTGGTTTCGGATCGAGGCGGTTCCCGGCGCCGAGCGGCCCAGCGTGCTGGTGTCCGGGGAACCCTATGGCGAGGCGCGGGTGCTGTTCGACCCCGGGACGGAGAACCCGCCGAAACCGCCGTTCCTGTCCTGGATCTCGCCCTCGCCCGATGGCCGCGTGCTCGCCGTCGGGGTGTGCACGGATGGCAGTGAGCGCAACACGATCCGCCTGGTGGACACCGAGACCGGCGCGCTGCTCCCGGATCCGCCGCCGCAGTTTCTCAAGGACAGTTGGACCGGCGGGGCGAAATGGTTGCCGGACTCCTCGGGGTTCTTCTTCACCGCGACCGACGAGGATCCGGTCAGCGCGGCACATCGGATCGTGCTGCACCTGCGCCGCGGTACACCCTCCACTGTGGACATCGAGGTGCCCTGGCTGCCCGGGGACGACTACCGCGCCGTGCTCGCCTCGGCCGACGGCCGGCGTGTCGTTGCGGTGCAAGGGCTCTTCGATCCGGTTCCGGTGGCGGTGGCGGAACTGACCGATCCGGTCGCGCTGCACTGGCGGCCGTTCGTCACCGATCCCGCGCTGAATCTCGCGGGCTTCCTGCTCGGCGAGGAATGGATCGCGGTCACCGACGCCGGGGCGCCGCGCGGTCGGGTGGTGGCGATCGGCCTGGACAGCCCGGCCCCGAACGATCCGGGCACCTGGCGCACCGTCGTGCCGGAGTCCGAGGCGGTGGTGCGGGCGGTGCGCCCGGTCGGGGATGTGCTCTATGTGCACGAGTTCGCCGACACCTACGCGGGACTGCGCGTCGTGGACCGGCAGGGCGCTGCGCGGGGAACGGTGGCGTTGCCGGGCAAGGGCGCACTCGGCGAGCTGCCGTTCGCCATCATGAACATTCTCGGCCCGGTACCCGAGGACCAGCTGGTGTTCTCGTTCAGCACGCTGACCAGTTCCTGGGGCACCTACCGGCATCGGCCGGGCACCACCGTGCTGGAGACCCTGCGCGAACCGGCCGCCCGGCTGGAGAACTGCGTGGTCGAGGACGGCTGGTCCACCTCCCCGGACGGCGCCCGGGTGCCCTATCACCTGGTGCGCCGCCGTGACCTCGCGCTGAACCGGCCGCGCCCGACGCTGTTGTGGGGTTACGGCGGGTTCGGCGCACCCTGGCTGCCCCAGTTTCCCGGTGCCATGGCCGCATTCGTCGCCTCCGGCGGGGTGTTCGTGCACACGCATCTGCGCGGTGGCGGGGAACTGGGCCGGGACTGGTGGGAGCAGGGCCGCCTGCAGGGCAAGCAGAACGGGTACGCGGACCTGTACGCGATCGCCGAGGACCTGATCGCCACCCGGGTCACCAGCCCGGATCTGCTCGCGCTCGCCGGCGGCTCGAACGGCGGGCTGCTGGCCGGGGTCGGCGCGACGCAGCGGCCGAACCTGTTCCGGGCGGTCGTGCCGCGGGTGCCGTTGCTCGATCTCATCGGCGGCTGCCGGGACGGCTACGGCCGGTGGGTGATCGACTCGGATTTCGCGCGTGTGGACGATCCCGAGGAGATCCGCCGCCTCGCCGGGTTCTCGCCCTATCACCTGGTGCGCGACGGGGTGGACTATCCGGCGGTGTTCATCGAGGCCGGGCACACCGATCCGCGCTGTCCTGCGTGGCATGCGCGCAAGTTCGCCGCCCGTATGCAGGCCGCCACCGCAGGAGATTCGCCGGTGCTGCTGCACATCTGGCGCGGTTCCGGACACGGCTGGGCCACCGACAGGGACATGCTGCTCACCCAGGAGACGGAGTCGCTCGCCTTCCTGGCGAAAGTCCTTGGCCTGACCCCGCCGGACTGATCGGCGTGATCAGGAGACCGAGCGCATCCCGCGCGGATCGGCCGTGGCCGGTTCATTGCGATAGGCCGCGGCGAGGGCACGCAGTTTGAGTCCCAGATGCAGGGTCAGCCGGTCCTCGCCACGGCTCAGCGCGCAGCCGCTGAGCCGCTCGATGCGTTTGAGCCGGTGGTACAGCGTGGCGCGGTGCACGTTGAGCTGCGCGGCGGTACGCGCGACATCGCCCGCGTTGTCCAGGTAGGTCTCCAGGGTGGCGAGCAGTTCACCGGATCCGTGTTCGAGTGCGCGTAGCGCGGGCACATCCGAGGCGGCAAGCAGGTTGCCCGCGGGCATGGTGAGCAGCAGTTCGTACGGCCCCAGCTCGCCCCATCGCGCGACCGGACCGAGCGAGGGGATGAGCGCCGCCCCGCGTGCGGCCAGGAACGCCTGCCGGTAGGAATCGGCGATGTGCCCGATCCGGTCGACCACCCCGCCGATCCCGAGCACCAGCCGCCCGCTGCCGTCGGTGAGCCGGGCGAACCGCTCGGTCAGCCGTGCGCAGATCTCGTCCAGTTCCTGGCGCGCGGGCGGTTTCCGCCTGCCGAGCAGCAGCCAGGCCCTGGACCGGTTGGCGGCCATGAGCGCACACCCGGTGGTGGTCGGATGCAGGTTCCCGGCCTCCTCCACCGCGGACTCCAGCGCGACATCCTCGGAGGCGACCTCGTCCGGGCCGAGCCGCTGCACCCCGATGATCTGGAAACGCACGCCTTCGCTGGGGAACAGCTGCTCGGCCCGGAGATCGTCCACCGCCTGGGACCGGATCGCGCGATCGGCGGACACCAGCTCCCACAGGATCGCCTCGTGCCGGGCCTTGGTGCGTTCGTGCACGACGAGGCGCCGGTAGAGCACCGCCCCGGCGCGGTCGGCGACCTCCCGGGCGGCCTTGCGGTGCCGTTCGCTGAACGAAGAGCCCGAATCGATCAGCCACAGATAACCGAGCAGCAGCCCGGCGCAGCGGATCGGCGCGCACAGCCGGTGCCGCGCCTGCTCCACCGGGGCGGTAACCCGGCCTGGGCCGGTCCACTGCGCGATGCCCTGCGCGAACACCACCTCGCGGATGTCCGGCTCGATCGAGCGGTTGAGCACCGAGGAGACTCGCAGCTCGTCCTCATCGCCGAAATGCCTGCTCGCCGCGAGCAGCCGGAGCGAGGGATCGTCGATCGCCACCGAGCGCTGCAGCCGTTCGGCCAGATCGTCGACGATCTCCTGCAGATCGTCCGCCATGACCAACGCACCTCCCATCGAACACCGTGCTCGACTCCCCACTGTGCACCGGTGCGGCCGGGAAGGCGAGCGACAGATGATGCGCCCGACCTATCGATGGTGCGACAGTTGACGCGGATGATCCAGTCCGAGGTCCGCCGGGAGCTTGCGCAGGGTGAACCAGAGGAACAGGGGTTCCGTCGCCCACCGCGAGGCGGGGTTGTTCGCGTCCACCCCGGCGATGGCGGGTTCGCGGACGGCCGTGACGGCAAGGCCCGCGGTGTTCAGGGCGGTGATGTAGTCCTGCAGCGGTCGCGCCCAGCCGGAGAACCGCATGGTCAGCCCGTCCCGGCTGTCCACCGAGTCGAACCGTTTCTGTTCGAAGTAGCTGCGTCCTTCGGTTTCCATGACCTGCTCGGTGAACGGGTGCACCACGGAGACGAACACCTCGCCCCGATCGGCGAGGACCCTGGCCAGTTCCCGGGCCGCGCCGGGCAGATCGTCCACATCCATGAGCATGTTGTAGGAGACGACCTTGTCGAAGGTGCCGTCGGCGAAGGGAAGCCCGGTGATCGGCGCGACCCGGTAGGCATCGGCCGAGTCCGCCGCACGTGCGGCCTCCACGAGTGTCTCGACCACATCGACCGCCGTGACCGTGTAGCCGAGGGCGCGCAGCTCGCGGGACACGCGGCCCTCACCGCAGCCGACGTCGAGCACGTTTCCCTTGCCCTCGCCGAGGAATTCGTGCAGCGCGCCGAGGTAGTTCCAGAAAACATCGTGCCCAGGTGTCCTGGCCCACGCGATCCACTGCTCGGCGACTTCGGTCCAATGCTTCCGATCCCTTGCCGTGTCCATGAGCGGCATTCTCACGTCTCCTGCGGGACGTGTCATCCGCGTTATTCGGCCGGTCGCGAGCCGTGCAGGATCCGCACCTCGCTGAGCACCACCGGGCACCCGGCGATGAGCGGACCGAGCTGGTCCAGGAACGCCGCAATCCGGTCCGGCCGGTCGATCAGCACCACTTCGGCCGGCGTCCGTTCCCAGGAGCTCACCAGCCGTTCGGTGTGCAGTGCACCGGATGCGCCGTAACCCTCGCAGCCGTGCAGCACGGTCGCCCCGGTCAATCCCTCCTCGGCCGCGCGGTGCACGATCTCGCTGAACAACGGCCTGCCGTGGCAGCGGTCGTCGTCGTGCAGGTGGATGCTCGCCCGTGTGCCCGGCTCGCCCGTGTCCATGGTGGCTTCAGTGCTCGAGGAGTTCGACGTGCTCGAGGGTCATCATGCCCCCGAGGGGCAGGTCCTCCAGATCCCGTGCGAACTCCGAAACCGGCTCGTCCTCGTCGATGATCGTGATCACCATCGGCAGTTCGTCGTTGAGCCGGAACACGTGTTCGGTGTGCACCCGCCGATGCGTCCCGAATCCCTCGATTCCGTGCTGTACCGTGGCTCCGGCCAGCCCGGCGCGCTGCGCACGGTGCACGATCTCGGCGTAGAGCGGTGCCCCGTGCCAGGTTTCCCTGTCGCTCACGTAGATCGTCAACCGGACGCGTTGCATGGTCACGCCTCCCGTGTTCGGGCTCAAGGCTCACCGTCAAGTGCACTCCGCGGGCGGGCATCAGTCAACTGTGCAGCACAGCCGCGCCGAATCGCGGTGACCTGCGCGATGGGGCCAGGCCGCCGAGACGCGGTCGCTCGACCCGCGGTGGACCGGGTCCCGGGGCGGCTGTACTTCGGTCCTGGGGGTTCACCGCGTGCGTTCGTAGTGGCGGCGTGCCTTCTCCCGGTTGCCGCAGACGGCCATCGAGCACCAGCGGGCCCGGTTGGCGCGGCTGCGATCGAGCAGGAACAACCGGCACTCGTCGTTGGCGCAGGGGCGCAGCCTGCCGGGCAGTCGTTCCTCGGTGGCGGCCCAGGCGAGCACGATCTCCACGGCCAGCCGGGCGTGCGGGGGAGTCCGGACCGTCCAGCGCAGACCGTCCGCGGTGAGCTCCGGCGTCTGGTGAACTCCGTCGAGCAGCGGGCGCAGCGCGGTGGGGGAACTTTCTCCGCGCACCACCGCTTCCACGAGGTCCCGCGCCTCGCGCAACAGCCCCAGTTCCGCACGACCGCCCTCGCCGCCGTGCTCGCGCGCCCACTGCCTGCCGCCTGCCGGGTCACCGAGCGCGTCCTGTTCCTCGCCGTTGATCAGTGGCCTGCTGTTGAGCAGGTCCAGCAGTGCGTCCATGGTGCGCCATCCTCTAACCAGATCGGATCCATTGACAGGTTAGTACATCACATGCTTGTCTGGCCAGGAATTAACCGGATCGAACTTTTGAAGGGGTTAGGCATGACTTCGGTGCACCACAGAACCACCACCGTTCGCGGGCAGGAGATCTTCTACCGCGAGGCCGGGCCGGCCGAGGCTCCCGCGATCGTGCTGCTGCACGGGTACCCGACGAGCTCGTTCATGTTCCGCGAGCTCATTCCGCTGCTGGCCGGCGACTATCATGTCCTCGCGCCCGATCACCTCGGTTTCGGCCGCTCCGCCGCGCCGGGCGTGGAGGAGTTCACCTACACCTTCGATGCGCTCGCCGAGCTCACATCCGAACTGCTCGGGCAATTGGGCCTGAACCGCTACGCCCTCTACGTCCAGGACTACGGTGCCCCCATCGGCTGGCGGCTCGCGCTCGCTCACCCGGAACGGATCACCGCCATCGTCACGCAGAACGGCAACGGTTACGAGGACGGATTCGTCGACTCGTTCTGGAACGACGTCTGGGCCTATGCGGCGAATCCCGGTCCGGAGACCGAACCCGCCGTTCGTGCCGCGCTGAGCCTGGACGCCATCCGCTGGCAGTACCTGCACGGCGTGCCCGATCCGAGCCTGGTCAGCCCGGACACCTGGGAGCACGACTTCGCCCTCGTCTCCCGCGCGGGCAACGACGAGGTCCAGCTGGCGCTGCTCCGTGACTACCGGAACAACCGCCCGCTGTACCCGCTGCTGCATGAATTCCTGCGCAGCGGCGAGGTTCCGGTGCTCGCGGTGTGGGGCTGCAACGACGAGATCTTCGGCCCGGCCGGTGCGCAGGCTTTCGCCCGCGATGCCCGCGATGCCGAGGTGCACCTGATCGACGGCGGGCACTTCCTGCTGGAGAGTCATCTGGACGTGGTCGCCGGTTATCTGCGCGGCTTTCTCGGCCGGGTGCTCGGCACGAACCAAGAGCGCATTGCACGATGACGCCACCTGCTGCGCTGCAACGTCGGCGAAGTACCTTCGCATGCCAGATCGGCGCTGCCATGGCCTCCAGTGCCGGCTGGCACGGCGGGCATTGTCGTCAATGACCATAGCTGCCGCTATGGCTCAATCCTCAGCCTTGCTGATCCCGGGTGCCGGTGCCCCGTAAAGACACCGCCGATCTGATCCCCGCTCGCAACGGAAGTCATCATGCAACGAACTCTGAACAGACCGGTATAGAACCGCGCTAGTGTGGCTGCATGCCGGACGTCATCGACTGGACCCCGAAGGCACGCGTGGTGCTCGAGGCCGCGGCGGAACTGTTCTACGCGCACGGGATCCACGCCGTCGGGGTCGATGTGATCGCCGAACACGCGGGGGTCACCAAGAAGACGCTCTACGACCGGTTCGGTTCGAAGGAGCGGCTGGTCGTGGAGTACCTGGCCGAACGCAACAGGCAGTGGTGGGCTTTTCTGGACCGGTATCTGGAAAAGGCCAGGCCCGATCCGGTGGCCCGGGTCGCCGCGGTCTTCGAAGCGGCGGCGCGGTGGGCGTGCGAGCGGGGCCGGAAAGGGTGCGCCATGATCAACGCGCACGCGGAGGTCGGCGACCCGGCCCATCCGGCCTATTCGGTGCTGACCGAGCAGAAACGCCGGATGCTCGCGCTGTTCACCGAGCTGTCCACGGAGGCGGGCGTCATCGAACCGGAATCGGCCGGAGCGCACCTCATGTTGCTGCATGAGGGCGCGCTCGTCTGCGCGGGCATGCACAGCGTCGGGGACGCCTTCACCCGCGCGGGTAAGGTCGCCGCGGATCTGCTGCGCTGACCGCGCCGCCGGCGAGACGGGGCTAACCTGGTCCGCGAATTCCCGAGAACTCCGGATACCGGCAGAGGAGCCGAACATGTCAGAGAACGCGGATGTCGTCGTCGTCGGAATGGGGCCGGGTGGGGAGCATGTCGCGGGCTCGCTCGCCGCGGCCGGGCTGGACGTGGTAGGGATCGATTCCCGGCTGGTGGGCGGGGAATGCCCGTACTTCGGGTGTGTGCCGAGCAAGATGATGATCCGCGCGGGGAACTCGCTCGCCGAAGCGCGCCGGGTGCCGGTGCTGGCCGGGGATGCGCAGGCGCGCGCGGATTTCGCGCCGGTGGCGAAACGGATCCGGGAAGAGGCCACCACCGACTGGGACGATGAGATCGCGGTCCGCCGGTTCACCGGCAAGGGCGGCCGGTTCGTGCGCGGGCGTGGCCGGGTGACCGGTCCGGACACGGTGCGCGTCGGCGATCAGGAGTTCATCGCGGACCGGGCGCTCGTCCTGGCCACCGGAACCGATCCGGCGGTGCCACCGATCCCGGGTCTCGCGGGGACCCCGTTCTGGACGAACCGGGAGATCGTGAAGGTCGAGCAGGCGCCGGAGTCGATGGTGGTGCTCGGTTCGGGGGCGATCGGCATCGAGCTCGCGCAGGCGTTCGCCAGGTTCGGCACGGCCGTGGACATCGTCGAGCTGGCCGGCCGGGTGCTGCCGCTGGAGGAGCCCGAGGCGAGCGAGGTGCTGGCCGGAGTACTCGCGGCGGAAGGGATCGGGGTGCACACCGGGCAGGCCGCCGAACGGGTCGCGCACGACGGGCAGCGGTTCACGGTGTCCCTCGGATCGGCGGAGCTCACCGCCGAGGCGCTGCTCGTGGCGGCCGGGCGCACCGTGGACCTGGCCGGGCTCGGGGTCGGCGCGCTCGGCCTGGATACCGGTGGCAAGGCCCTGGAGACCGACGCGTTTCTGCGGGCCGCCGACGGGGTGTACGCGGTCGGGGACATCACCGGCAAGGGCGCGTTCACGCACATGTCGATGTATCAGGGACAGATCGTGGTCGACCACATCCTCGGGCGGGACACGATCGGCGCCGAGTACCACGCCGTGCCGCGGGTGACGTTCACCGATCCCGAGGTCGGCGCGGTCGGGCTGACCGAACAGCAGGCCCGGGAACGGGGTTACCCGGTACGCACGGCGACCGCGCAGGTGCCGTCCTCGGCGCGCGGCTGGATACACAAAGCGGGCAACGAGGGGATCATCAAGCTGGTCGAGGACAGCGATACCGGGGTACTGCTCGGCGCGACCAGCGCGGGCCCGCACGGTGGCGAAGTGCTCTCCGCTCTCGCCGTCGCGGTACACGCCAAGGTACCGGTGCGACGGCTGCGGCAGATGATCTACGCCTATCCGACCTTCCACCGCGGTATCGAGGACGCGCTCGGTCAGCTGGCGTGAGCGTCACCCGGCATGCCAGCTGGCTGGAGCTGTTCTTCGACCTCGTCGTCGTGGTGGCGGTCAACCAGCTCGCGCACCTGCTGCACGGTGGCGCCGCGCACGGCCCGGGCGCGCTGGACATCGTCGCGTTCTTCACCCTGTACCTGGCGATCTGGCTGGTGTGGGTGACCTTCACGCTGTATTCCAACGTCGTCGCCGAGAAGGTGCGGGTGTCGGCGATGTTCGTCGGCATGGCCGGGATCGCGGTCATGGCCGCCGCCGTGCCGCACAGCATGGACGGCCGCGCCGCGGTGTTCGCCTCCGCCTACCTGGCCACCACCGCGATCGGGTCCAGCGCGTTCCAGCGCTCCGGGACGGTCGTGCTCAGCTGGACCGCAGCCTCCCAGAATGCCGGCCTGGTGCCGTGGATCGTCTCGTTCTGGGTCGGGAATCCGTGGGGCAAGCTGGGACTGTGGCTGTTCGGGCTCGCGCTCACCTTGACGGTCAGCGTGTTCGCGAGCCGTGGGGATCACGACGAACTGCTCGCGCGGCTGAACGAACGGGCGCGGCGGCGGGCGGAGTCCCGGCTTCCGGTGATCGAGGCCGCGCAGTTGGACACGCGGCATCTGGGGGAGCGGCTGGGCCTGTTCGTGATCATCGTGTTCGGTGAGGCGATGCTGCAGGGTGTCCGGGCGGTGGCGGGAGTCGAGGACTGGCGGCCGGGTGCCGGTGCGGGCTGGTTGCTGTTGCTCGCCGTGGTGTCCGCCTTCCTGTTGCTGATCACCTTGTGGTGGTTGAACATCCGGCACGGTTTCGCCGAGGAGACCCGGTTCCCGGCGGCGCTGGTGTTGCCCGCACACTTCGTGGTGATCGCCTCGATCACGACCGTCGCCGCCGGTCTCGGGGCGGTCGCCGCCGGGCCGGTCGCACACCTCGCCCCGTCCTCGGCCTGGCTGATGTGCGGTGGCACCTCGGCCTTCCTGCTGGTGATCGATTTGCTGGTGGCACACGCGCGCCGATGGCCGCTGCGCGTGGCCGCGCTCCTGGTGCCGTTGGTGGCCGCGATAGCGGCGCCATGGCTGCCCGCCGCGGTGCTCGTGACCGCGATGGCGGTGGCGGCCGGTGCTCAGCTGCTTGCCTTGAGCACCAAGCGGATCACCCGGGCTTGATCAACTTCGGCGAGCTGTTGACACTGCCACCGAGTCGCCCTACCGTTCCTGCAGACGAAAAACAAATTCCATATTACAGAATGTTATTCGTTCTGTGGTGACTGCCCGGCGCACCGGGATCCGTGGTGTGCGTCTGACCGACATGAGTTCGTGACCGGTAGCAGGCAGGGAGCGCTGATGTCCGTACAACGAGGTACCCGATCGGCAGCCGAACGGCACCCGGTCGATCAAGTCCCGCCGCCATGGCAACTGCTCGCCGCCGGCGTGCAACACGTGGCCGCGATGTACGCGGGGGTGGTGGCGCCACCGCTGATCATCGGCGGGGCGGTCGGCCTTTCCCCGCTCGAGCTGAGCCTGCTGATCGGGGCCAGCCTGTTCACCGCGGGCATCGCCACCATGCTCCAGTCGCTCGGTGTATGGCGCATCGGTTCCCGGCTGCCGCTGGTCAACGGCGTCTCGTTCGCGACCGTCGCACCGGTTCTCGCGATCGCGAAGCAACACGGCACCCAGCAGGCGCTGCCGATCGTCTACGGCGCCACGCTGATCGGCGGCGTGTTCGTGGTGCTCGCCGCACCGTATTTCGGCAAACTCACCAGGCTGTTTCCCACCGTGGTCAGTGGCACCGTGATCACTCTGATCGGGCTCTCGCTGTTCCCCGTCTCCATCGGCTGGATCAGCGGGACCAACGCGAGCGCGCCCGATTACGGTGCCCCGCGCAACATCCTGCTCGCCGCATGCACGCTGGTGATCGTGCTGCTGTGCAACCGGTTCCTGCGCGGATTCGCCCAACGCATCTCGCTGCTGATCGGCCTTGCCGCGGGCACCCTGCTGGCCTGGCCGCTCGGCGCGGTGCACGCGAGCTCGCTGGCCCAAGCCCCCGTGTTCAGTCTGGTCACCCCTTTGCATTTCGGCGCACCACAGTTCGATGTGGCCGCGATCGTGTCGATGTTGATCGTGATGCTCACGGTGATGACCGAGAGCACCGCCGACATGGTGGCCCTCGGTGAGGTGGTGGACCGGCCCGCGGGTGAGCAGACCATCGCCGCCGGGCTGCGTGCCGATGGTCTCGCCACGGCGGTGAGCGCGGTCTTCGGGGGCATGGCGTGTTCGGCGTTCGCGCAGAACATCGGATTGATCGCGCTGACCAGGATCGTGAGCAGGTACGTGGTCGCGGTGAGCGGTGTGATCCTGTTGCTGCTCGGTCTTTTTCCGGTCGCCGGTGGGGTGGTCGCGCTGGTACCGCATCCGGTGCTCGGCGGTGCCGGTATCGCGCTGTTCGGTTCGGTCGCCGTCAGCGGCGTGAAAACCCTCGCCTCCGCGGATCTGACCGTGCCGGGCAACGTGCTGATCGTGGCCACCTCGATCGGGATCGGGCTGATTCCCATTGTGGCTCCAGGGTTCTACCACCGCTTCCCGCCCATGGTGCAGACCGTGCTCGGCTCGGGGATCTGTGCGGGCGCCGTGGTGGCCGTATTGCTGAACCTGTTGCTGCGCGGCGGGAAGCAGCGAGATCCGGTCACGGATTCCTGAGCGGGCGGGTGCCGCGCAGGAATTGGGCCACCGCGGTCTCCACGAGTTCGTCGAGCAGCTCCCCGGCGATCATGTCGCCGTTGATCATGGTGGTGATGCCGTGCACGGTCGCGTACAGGACGAGGCCGATCCGCTCGGGATCGCCGGGCTCCAACGCGCCATGAGCCTGCCCCTGCTCGATCAGTTCGATCAGTGGCCCGAAGGCGGCACCCGCTGCCTCGGCGATCCGGGGTGCCTCCGGCCGGTGCTTGCTGGTGTACATCAGCTCGAGCAGCGCGGCGTTGTCCGTGGCGAAGTGGGCGTAGGCGGTCACGCTGTCGCGCACTCGCGCGGAGAAGTCGTCGGCCGCCTCCGCGAGGGCGGATCGCAGAGTGTCCGCCAGCCGCAGGAAACCGCTTTCGGCGAGCGCGTCGAGCAGCGCCTGGCGGTCCGCGAAATGCCGGCGTGGTGCGGCATGGCTGACGCCGATCTCTCTGGCCAGATCGCGGAGCGAGAGCTGATCGGCGCCGTGCTCGCGCAGCCCGCGTTCGGCCGCGTCGAGCAGGGCGGTGCGGAGGTTTCCATGATGATACGAGCGCGGTTCGGCTTCGGGCACGGCGCCGAGCTTAGCCGTGAGTGTTTCCTTTGACAACATTGTTTCCGCTGTCTACATTGAGGTCATGACACCATTCTCCACTTCGAATGTCCCCTCCATGGCCGGTTGCACCGTCGTCGTCACCGGTGCGAACAGCGGGATCGGCCGGGTCACCGCGCGAGTGTTCGCCGACCGTGGTGCGCGGGTCGTGCTGGCCGTGCGCAGCCGAGAGAAAGGGCAGACCGCGGCTGCGGAGATGACCGGCCGTGTCGAGGTTCGCCTGCTCGACCTCGCCGATCTGTCTTCGATCCGCTCCTTCGCGCGGGAGTTCACCGAGCCGATCGATGTACTGATCAACAACGCCGGACTCACCGTGCCGCCACTGCATCGCACCGCCGACGGGTTCGAGCTGCAGTTCGGTACCAACCACCTGGGCCATTTCGCCCTGACGAACCTCCTGCTGCCGCGCATCCGGGAACGCATCGTCACCGTGGCCTCCCTCGCGCACCGGATAGGCTCGGTCGATCTCGCCGACCCCAACTGGGAACGCAGACCGTATCGGGCGATGCGGGCCTACGGGCAGTCCAAACTCGCCAACCTGTTGTTCACCGCGGAGCTCCAGCGCCGGCTCGGTATCATCGGTTCCACGGTGATCGCGACGGCTGCACATCCCGGAATGTCGGCCACCAACCTGGTGCGGTCCGAAGGGCGCGGCGCGGGGTTCCGCATCGGGAAAGCCGTGATCGATCTCGTCACCCAGAGCGCGGAAGACGGTGCCCTGCCCACGCTCTACGCCGCCACCGCCGAGATTCCGGGCAACAGTTACGCCGGTCCGGGTGGTCTCCTGGAAAGCCGCGGTGCGCCGAAACTCGTCGGGCGTACGGCGAAGGCACGGGATGCCGTGGCGGCGCGAAGGTTGTGGGAGCTCTCCGAAGAGCTGACCGGCGTCGCGTTTCCCTTGCCGATCCCGGGTGCCGGGGGAGCGGCCATCAGCAGGTCCACCACATAGGTCTCGGTCACCAGTTCATCGGGGAAAATCGCGCGCAGGCGCTCGCGTTCCTCGGTGAAAAAGGCCCGGTTCGCCGTCTGTTCCGGCACCAGGAACGCCGAGCGGCTGCCGATGTCGGCGAGATGCGTGCGGAGTGGAACCGTTCGCCGCCAACGGATGTGTCTGCGCGGCACACGCAGACCGGTCAGGCCCGCGAGCCGGACGGCTTGACCGTCGTCCGGACATTCCGCGGACCGCGCGGGTATTCCGCAATGGTGCGCGATCCGCGCATGCTGGTCGCGGATCCACGGTACGTCGAAAGCCGTGGTGTTCCACCAGATCGCGAGCACGCTGCCCGGGTGTAGCACGCGCAAGGCCTCCGGGACCGACCGTGTCGGTCCCCAGCCAGGACTGCGCATAAGTGATCAGACCCTGCGAGGAATCGGCGAGGGGGAGGGTATTGCCGTCACCCCGGACGATCGGCGCGGCCGGAAGGGCTCGGCGAACCTCCGCGGCCACCCTCCCCCGGGATCCACAGCGATCAGCCCGGCGCCCCGCTGTTGCAGAAGAGTCGACGCGATCCCGGTGCCCGCACCGATATCGGCCACGCGAATACCCGCCGGCGGCCGGTTCAGGAACTCTCGATGCCCCTCGACGAGCGCGTGAGATCGCGGTCATCCTCCCATCATCGGTGATCGAGCTCGGGCCGTCCTTGTCCGGGTGTGCGGATGAGCGGGGTCACCCAGCCTGCGGTGCCTTGTTGTTCGCCGCCAGCTCGGCGAGCGCGTCGAGCAGCACCGTGACCTGAAGTTCCGGATCGAACGCGCGCTGGACGCCGAGGCCGATGCCGAGCGCGAGCAGGTGGGTGGCGACATCCTCGGCGGGCGCGGGCAGGGTGATACCGAAGGTCTCGGCCTGTTCGTGGAGTAGTTCGGCGAGTGCGGTCGTGACGCGGCGGCGCCGGTCGGCGAGCGCGGCCCGGACTTCCTCGATGTGCCTGGTGCTGGTGGCGAATTCCACCTCGAGCGCCGTCCAGCCGACATCGCCGATGTTGGTCTCGGCCCACCGGCCGAAGGCGGCGAGCTTGTCCTCGAACGTGTCCGCGCCGACCAGCAGGGTGACGACGGCGGCGATCCGCTCGCGCTGCACGGCTTCGAGGACGGCGAGGCCGAGCTCGTGCTTGGTGGCGAAGTTGGAATAGACGGCGCCTTTGCTGTACCCGGCCGCCTCGGCGACCTGGCCGAGCGAGGTCGCGTTGTAACCGCTCGCGAGGAAGAGGTCCTTGGCGGTCTCGACCAGGCGCGCGCGAGTCTGCTCCTGCGTCTCTTTTCTGGTCAGCCGGGCCATGGACACACCGTAGCAGTTGGGATACCGTTGACATTCAAATACCGCTGGTTTTTGAATGAGGTAGACGATGAGCGCACCGAGGCGCGGACTCGCGATCGGTTGTGGCGGCACCTTGGGATTCGCCTGGACCGCGGTCCTGCTGGGCGCCGTAGAGGAGGCTCTCGGCTGGGATCCGCGCACGGCCGATGCGCTGATCGGTACCTCGGCGGGCTCGGAGCTCGTGGCGGCCCTCGGTGCGGGCCGGAGTCCGGCCGATCTGCTTGCCGCGCTGGATGGCTCCCCGCACGCCGACCCGGTGCTGAGCGCGCACGTGGATCGGGCTCCGGGCCCGGTTCCGCCGCGCCCGGCCCTCGGTTTCCCCGGACTCGGCCTGGTCCGGACGGGGCTGCGGACCCGCCGGCCGTACACCGCCGCGGCGGGCCTGCTCCCCCTCGGACGCGGCGATGCGAGCTGGCTGCGCGCCTACGGCGATGCCCTCGCCGCGCCGCACGGCTGGACCGCGCACCAGCGGACCCGGATCGTCGCCAGTGACACCGGAACGGGCGAGCGGGTCGCGTTCGGCAGCCCCGGTGCGCCACGGGCGGAGCTCGGCGAGGCGATCGCGGCTTCCTGGGGGATTCCCGGCTGGTTCCCGGCGGTGGAGATCGCCGGTCGCCGCTACCTCGACGGCGGCTCGGTCTCCTCGGTCTCGGCCGATCTGCTGCTTCCGCTCGAACTCGACGAGGTGGTCGTGCTGGCACCGATGACCTCCCGCGGTGGTGCCCGGGCGCGCGGACTTTCCCGCGTCGAACGGATTCTCCGCGCCCAGATGACCAGGGGACTGGATCGTGAGGTCGCGCGGCTCGAGGCGGCCGGAACCCGGGTGATCCGGATCGAGCCGGCCGCGGCGGACCTGGCGGCGATGGGTGCCAACTTCATGCGGGCGCGCCGCCGCGCGGTCACGCTCGCGACCGCGCGGCGCACCGCGGCGGACACCGTCGCCGAGGCTCTCGGGCACGGCGAACGTCAAGGAACACGAGCACGACCGAATTGAGGAGTCGTTGGTATGAGCCGGTATCCCACGATAGAACTCGACGGTGCACTGGTCGCGGTGACGGGTGCGGCGCGCGGCATCGGGCTGGCGACCGCCCGGGCGTTCGCCGAACGGGGTGCCTCGGTCGCGCTCGGCGACCTGGACCACGAGCTGGCCCGTGCCGCTGCCGATGAGCTCGGCCCACGAGCCTCGGCCCATCGGCTGGATGTCACCGACCGGTCCTCGGTGCGGGATTTCCTTGCCGAGGCGCAGGAATCGCACCACGGGCCGCTGGAGGTGCTGGTGAACAACGCCGGTGTGATGCCGAACGGGGCGTTTCTCGAACAGTCCGACGCGGTCGACGAACTGACCATGAACGTGAACGTGTACGGACTCATTCACGGAATGCGTGCCGCCGCCCCGGGAATGATCGAACGTGGCCGTGGGCACATCGTGAACGTCTGCTCGCTGGCGGGAAAATTCCCGGTCAAGGGTCTCGCCGTGTACAACGCGAGCAAGTTCGCCGCGGTCGGTCTCACCGCGGCGACCCGGCTCGAACTCGAGAACACCGGGGTGAGCGTGAGCGCGGTCCTGCCGAGCGCGGTCAAGACCGAACTGTCCTCCGGAATCGACTACGGCCCCTTGCCCGCGGTCGAACCGGAGGACATCGCGGCCGCCGTGGTGCGATCGGTCGGCAACCGCAAGGCCGAGATCGCGGTTCCCGGCTATGTCGGCACCGCGCAGGTCCTGTCCACACTCGTTCCGGAAACCGTGATGCGTGCCGTGCGCGCCGCCGTCCGCGATGACCGGGCCATCACGGCGGTGGACACCGAGGTGCGCAGCACCTATCTCGACCGGATCGGCAAGGGCTGATCGCCTTGGCGCTACTGGGATTCCGGACTCAGCTCCGTCGAAGCCCCGTTGGCCGCACCGGTTTCCGGCCGGTCCCGGAGTCGGCGAATCCGGCCCACCGCGAGGATGGCGAGCAGGCATGGCGCGATCCCGCAGGCGAACAGCATCGAGTAGTTGGTGCCCTCGGGGGAGGCAACGGCCAGTAGCAGCGGGCCATAGAGCGGAACCAGCGAACTGGGCAACGTCAGCGCGATGTTCACCACCCCCATTTCCCGTGCCGCCTCGTCGTCCGCGGAAAGAAGTTCGGCGGGCAGGCCGAAATGGCCGCAGTAGTATCCGCCGCAGCCGAGCCCGGTGATCGCCGCACCGAGGTAGAGCCCTGGCATGCTGCGGAGCGCCACGATGGTGAACAGCCCGATGGCGAGCAGCAGGCCCGCGAACACCATCGTCTGTTTGCGGCCGCCGATGCGATCGTTGAGCCAGCCCGCGAGCAGACTGGTCGGGACCGCGAGGCCGTAGGTGATCAGGTTCACCAGGAACGCCACGTGCGGCACCTCGGCGGCTGCGATGCCGAGCCCATCGGAGAGGAAGTAGACGAGATAGGTGGACAAGGTCCCGGTCCCGATGGACAGCAGGAAGATCACCAGGCAGGCCCAGGCGAAGTCCGGATTGCGGCGCGGCCGGACGGCGAAGGTCCGGGTCAGATCGCGCAGCGTCAGCGGCGCACGGTTCTCCTTGGCGAGCCGCCGGTCGCGCAGCACCACGCACAGCACGAGCACGGTGACCGGAGCCGGGAGGGCGGGGAGGACGAACATCCAGAACGGCGGAAGCGTGGAAACCGCCTGTGCGACAAAGCTTCCGAGTACCAAGGAGACGGGGAAGCAGATCCCCATCAGCCCGCTGACCAGGCCACGCCGACGCGCCGGGATCTGGTCCGGGAGCAGCGCCACGACGGCGGTGAGGGTTGCGTTGTAGAAGGTCTGGGTGATGCACCAGCCGAGCACTACGATGGCCACGGTCGACGCGAAGGCGACCATGATCAGTCCCGCGGTTCCGGCGAGAACTCCGATGACCAGCCACGGTTTGCGCATCCCGAACCGGGATGCGGTGCGGTCGCTGAGCTGGCCGAACACGGGGTTGGCGATGACCGCGCACAGCGCGCCGAGGCCGAGCGCGAGCGCCAGCCCGCCGACCTTGCCCTGCGGGTCGATCTGCCCGATGCGCAGGGCGACGGTGAGGTTCGCCGGGGTGATGATGGCGAGATAACAGGCGAACAGGGTCGCGATGTAGGCGACCACGAACCCGGTTCCGGGGTGCCGTGTGGACTGTCCGCCAGTGCCCGTGTGCGTCATTGCTTTCTCCCGGGGAAGGATCGATAACGCGTGACACACAGAGGAAAGCGGGCCACGCGGCCGCCGCCGCGCGGCGACGCTTCCGGCTTCCCGGGCGTGAGACAAGAAGAATAGTCCGGTGTGCGGCGCGCTGTGTCAAGTCCGGGAACCGGGAAGCGATCCGATGCCGCCGGGGGAGAGGGTGTGTTCCACCGCGGCCACGATTCCACCGGCCACGCCGGCGAACCGGCCGAGTTTGCTGTGAGTGAGCACCAGGTTCCGGGTGGCCAAGGGCAGCGCCCGACGGTAGACGACGCTGCGGATCCCGGCCAGTACATCGTCCCCGGAGGCCGTGATCAACCCGCCGAGCGCGATCGTGCGCGGATTGTAAGAGTGCACCAGCATCGCCACGACCTCGCCGATGGTCTCCGCGGCCGCCCGGATGCCGCGCACCACGCTGGGTTCGCCGTCGTGCAGTGCCTTGGCCAGATCCTCGATGGTGCGCAGTGCGGGCTGGTCCTGTTGCAGCGAGCGCAGTACGGCACCGGCGGAGGCCACGGCTTCGACACAGCCGACGTTCCCGCACTGGCAGACTGTGTCGTCCGCGCCGGGAACCCGGACGTGCCCGATATCGCCTGCCGCGCCGTCGGAGCCGCGGTGGATGCGCCCGTCGGCGAGCACCAGGCCACCGCCGATCCCGGTACCGATCTTGAGGAACAGCAGCGGACCGGCATCGGCGGGGCGGGACCGTGCCTCACCGAGCGCCATCAGGTTCACGTCGTTGTCCACGAGGACCGTGCAGGACAGGCGTTCGCCCATCACCTGGCCCACCGGGAACCGGTCCCAGCCGGGCATGATCGGGGGGCGCACCGGGGATCCGGTCTGCGCGTCGACCGGTCCCGGCAGCCCCATGGCCAGTGCGCTGAGTTCCGCACGGCCGATACCGAGTTCGCCGAGCAGATCGCTGATCAGCTCGGTGAGCCGGTCCAGCGCCGGTTCCGGCCCCTGCGCCAGGTCGAGGGTGATCTGGCGCTCGGCGAGGATGGCCTGGGTGGTGTCGGCGACGGCCAGCCTGCTGGTGTGCACCCCGAGATCGGCGGCGACCACGATGCCCGCGCGCGCGGCGAGGCCGAGGCGTTGCGCTGGCCTGCCCCGGCCGTTGTGCTCCGTGGCCCCCAGCTCGACGAGGCCGGAGCGCAGCAGCGCGTCGAGGTGCCCGTTGAGGGTCGAGCGGGCGAGTCCGGTCGCCCGGAGTAGGGCCACGCGGGTGTTCGCCGAGCCGGATGCGATCAGCCGGAGCAGTTGACTGCGGATCCGGTTCTCGGCATCCGCCGGTGAGATGTCCGGATGGGAGAGTCGCAGGGGCGTCCAGGCGGTCATGGCCCCGACCTTAGGCCAATAATGACGGAATTAAAGACTGAAGATGGCTTTATTTTTGCCTTGATCCGTCAAAAGTCGGCCGGTTAACGTTCCGGTACGACGGAACTGGGCGTGAGACACCCACCTCCTCTCGGCACCTGGAAGGGGCTCGATGGTAGAGCGGATTCCCCAGCAGAACGGATCCGGCGGCGGCCGGCCACGCGGCGCGGCCGTGCTCGGCGCGGGGATGATCGCCGCCGTGCACCGGCGGGCCGCGCTGGTGGCGGGCGCGGAGGTGACCGGGGTACTGGCCTCGAACCCGGAACGATCCCGGGAGGTCGCCCGGCAGTGGCGGACGACCGGATACCGGGACCTCGAACAGGTCCTCATCGACGAACGCGTGGACGTGGTGCACATCTGCACCCCGAACGCGAGCCATGCCGAATACGCCGAAGCCGCGCTGCGCGCGGGAAAGCATGTGGTGTGCGAGAAACCGCTCGGGGTGAGCCCGGCGCAGGCACAGCGGATGGCCGAACTCGCCGCGAGCAGCGGACTCGTGGCCACGGTGCCGTTCGTCTACCGGTACCACCCCATCGTCCGGGAACTGCGCGCCCGGTTGCGGGACGGCGAGCTCGGCGACCGGTTGCTGTTGATCCACGGCAGCTATCTGCAGGACTGGATGCTCTCCCCGGATTCCTCCAGCTGGCGAGTGTTCCCGGAAAGCGGCGGCCCCTCGCGCGCCTTTGCCGATATCGGCTCGCACTGGTGTGATCTGGTCGAGTGGATCACCGGAGACCCGTTCACCGAGCTGACCGCCGCGACCTCGGTCGCCGTGCCGGACCGGCCGAGCACCGGCGGGCCGAGCTTCGGGGCCGCGGGATCGGGAGCGCGATCCCAGGTGCGGACCGAGGATTCCGCCGCGCTGCTGCTGCGCACCGAGAGCGGGGTGCTCGCCTCGACGACCATCTCGCAGGTGGCCGCGGGCCGGAAGAACCGGTTGTGGTTCGAGCTCGACGGTTCCACAGGCAGCGCGGTCTTCGATCAGGAGGCCCCGGAGAGCATCTGGTTCGGCGGGCCGGAAGAATCCCGGATCGTGGTGCGGGACAACGGATCCGGCTCGGCCGAACAGCGCAGACTCTCGCACCTTCCCGCCGGGCACGCGCAGGGATACGCGCAGTGCTTCGAGGACTTCGTCGCGGACACCTACGCCGCCATCGACGGCGGCACCCCGGAAGGTCTGCCGGGCTTCGCCGACGGGCTGCGCTCGGCGCGGGTGGTGGACGCGGTACTGCGCTCGGTCCACGAGGGCGCGTGGACGAAGGTGGAACGATGAAACTCGGTTTGCTCACCGCTTGCCTGCCGGAGTGGGATCTGGACCGGATCGCCGCCTGGGCGAGCGAAACCGGTTACGAAGCGCTCGAGGTCGCCTGCTGGCCCGCCACCGGTGGCCGGGACTTCGAGGCAGCGCATCTGCCCGTAGCCGAGTTCGGCCCGGAACAGGCCGAGCGCACCCGCACCCTGTGCGAGCGTCACGGGCTGGGGCTTTCCGCGCTGGCCTACTACGAGAACAACCTGCACCCCGATCCCTTGCGCCGCAAGGAGATCCACGCCCATCTGCGGCATACCATCGACGCCGCGCAGAAGCTCGGGCTCGATCTCGTCGGCACCTTCATCGGCCGCGATCCGGGCCGATCGGTGCGGGAGAACCAGACCGAGGCCGAGGCCGTGTTCGGAGAACTCGTGGAGTACGCGGGCGAGCGCGGGGTCCGGCTGATGGTGGAGAACTGCGTCATGGAGGGCTGGCATCCGGACGGTTACCCCGGCAATATCGCCTATTCGCCCGAGCTGTGGGAATGGATGTTCGGGCTGGGACTCTATCTGAACTGGGATCCCTCGCATCTGATGTGGATCGGCATCGACCCGGTGGAGACCATCGCCGCCTACGCCGACCGCATTCCGCACGCGCAAGCCAAGGACATCGAGCTCGATCCGCGCGCCCGGCAGCGCTACGGCGTGTTCGGCAAGGTCGGCACAGCCGATCCCTGGGAGACCGGCTGGTGGCGCTACCGGGTGCCCGGCCTCGGCCAGGTGGACTGGGACCGGGTCGTGGATCGGCTCGCCGAACACGGTTTCACCGGAACCCTTTCGGTGGAGCACGAAGACCCGGTGTGGGGCGGCACTCCCGGGCGCGTCACCCGTGGACTGGAGATCGCCTACCGCAGGCTGCGCCCGCTCGTGCTCGCCGAACCGGAGGAGACCCTGTGACGACCGAACACTTCGACGTACTGCTGGTCGGCGGCGGGCTGATGGGGGCGGCGGTGGCCAGTGAGCTGCGCGCCGCCGATCCCGGACTGCGCATCCTGATCGCCGATGGGGGGCCGGTGATCGGTTCGGTGCCCGGCCAGCATCTGCACGATGTGGCCGAGCCGGAGGTCTGGGAGCGGTACAACGACCGGGTCGCGTCCGGAGTGCAGGGTTTCTACACCGGTGTCGAGCCGACCCCGGCCGTCGGGGCGAGTGTGGCCGCCGCGGAACCCGGGATGTATCACCTGAGTTCGCTCGGTGAGTCCGCGGACGAACTGCCCGCCGCCTCGCTGGCCTGGAACGCGGGTGGTATGGGAGTGCACTGGACCGCGGCCACGCCGAGCCCGTGGGGTGCCGAGATCCCGGATTTCCTGGACGGTGCCGAATGGCGCAGCGATCTGGCCCGTGCCGCCGAACTCCTGCGGGTCAATCCGCTGCCGTTCCCGCCGACCGCGGCCGGCCGGGCCATGGCGGACGCGGTCGAGGCGGTGTTCGCCGGTATGGACGCCCCGGACCGTGGAATCCAGCCGATGCCGATGGCGGCCAACCCCGATGCTACGGGCGTATTGCGCCGCACCGGACCAAACGTGATCTTCCCGCCGATCGCGGACCCTGCACGCGATCCGCGGTGCACGCTGCGGACCGGAATGCGGGTGACCCGGCTGCTGCACGCGGACGGCCGGGTGCACGGTGCCCGGCTCGAGGACGTGCGCAGTGGTGCGGTGCGAACGGTCCACGCCACGGCGACCGTGGTCTGCGCGGACACCATCCGCAGCCCGCAGTTGCTGTTCGCCTCGGGGATCCGGCCACCCGCGCTCGGCCGTTACCTCAACGAGCACGCTTTCCTCACCGGGCGGGTACTCGCCGATCCGGAGCGGCTCAGCTTCGAGCTGGCGAGCCTGCCCGTCCAGGCCGAGGGCGAGACCATGCTCGAGCACTACTGGCAGCCGCACAGCGGTGCGCGCCAGCCCTTCCAGTTCCAGATCGGCACCCAGGTGCGCACGGCCGAGGACGGAACACCGCTGGCCTATCAGGTCGGTCTCGGCGTGTACATCCCCACCGAACTGCGCGCCGAGAACCGGCTGGAGTTCAGCGAACAGGAGGTCGATGCCACCGGGATGCCGCGGATCACGGTCCGATTCTCCTGGAACGAAAGCGATCGGGCGCGGATCGAACAGGGCCGTAAGGTTCAGCGCGAGGTCGCCGAAGCCCTCGGTCCTTTCGATCCGGAAACCGAATCCGCGCTGCTGGATCCCGGATGTTCGCTGCATTTCACCGGAACCATGCGGATGGGCACCGGAGAAGACGGCACCAGCGTCTGCGATACGGGCTGCCGGGTGTGGGGATTCGAGAACCTGTTCGCCGCCGGTAACGGAGTCGTCCCGACCGCGCTGGTGTGCAACTCCACCCTGACCGGGATGACGACCGCGGTACGTGCCGCCCGTTCGGTGCTGAACCGGCTCGCCTGACACGATCCGATCGATTCACGAGGAGTTACCAATGACGCTCGACCGTTCCCAGTTCGCCATCAACACCCTGCAGTGGACGGATCTGGCCAGCGGATGGGAGTTCGCCGACCCCGCGTTCCTGGCCAAGCAACCGCGCGTGCTGCGCGAGGTCGCCGAATCCGGTTTTCCCGCGGTGATGCTCGAAGTGCTGCCCACGCAGACCATCAGCGCCTACCGCACACTCATCGGGGAGAGCGGCCTACGCGTCGCGCCCGGCTACCTTTCGGTGCCGCTTCCCGAAGAACACGGCGTCACGCTGCCCCCGGGATCGGCCGAGGAATTCCGCTGGTTCGACGGGGTGCGCCGCAGCGCAGACGAAACGCTGCTGCTCGGACTCGACACCGTGTTCCTCTCCGCCGAAATGGTCACCGGCGGTGGCATGCCGCGGTTCGACGTCGCCGCGGGCGTCGGGCACGGATTCGACGCCGGGCGGCTCGAGCGGTTCACCGAGACGATCGGACGCGCGGCCGAAATCCTGACCGCGGAAGGAGTGCGGCCCGCGTTCCACAACCACGTGGGATCCTGGATCGAGACCCAGGACGAAGTCGAACACGTCCTCGACGCCATCCCGGACACCGTGCTCGGCGCCGGATTCGACCTCGGGCACCTGTACTGGGCCGGTGCCGATGTGCCCGGCCTGATGCGCCGCTACCGCGACCGGATCGCCGGACTGCACATCAAAGACCTCGACACCACGCGGCTTGCCGAACTGCGGGCCGAACCCTTGCCCTACTTCGCTTCCACCCAAAACGGATTCTTCCTCGAACCCGGATCAGGGGGAGTGCCCCTGCTCGACTACCTCCGCGAACTGCCCGAGAACTTCGACGGGTGGATCATCGTGGAGGTCGACCAGCCCTCCATCGAACCGCTGGCGAGTGCCAAGTCCAGCTGGCAGTGGGTGACGGAGAACTTCCCCTCGGCAAGCTGAGAACCCCAGGGTTCCCCCTGGCCAGTGGGCTTGTGTCAGATCGCCCGGTCCTGCAACAGCTCGATTTGGCGTTCGGTCACCTCGCGGTGGAATTCCTCGTGGTGCGGTGGTTTCCGGTTCAGGTAGCGGTTCTTCGGGTAGATCGGGCGCTCGTAGATCAGCTGGCCGAGTTCGGCGCGGATGTCTTTGGCCCAGTTGCTGATCTGCGCGCTGGCCCGGTGACTGCGCAGGCCTTCGATGTCGATCACCCCGCTGACGAAGGTGGAACCGCTGGTGTCGAACTGCTTCCCGACGATCTGACCGCGGTGGTCGACGATCATCGAATGCCCGCCGCCCGCGTCGATCGGTTGCGGGCTTTCCGGATAGAGGTGGTATCCGCCGATGTTCGGGGCGATGACGTACATGTTGTTGTCCAGGGCCCGGGCCCGGTCGGTGACTTCGAAGACGTCGTTCTCGGTGAACGGAACGGGCAGTGATCCGTGGTAGACGACCTCCGCTCCGTTCAGTGCCAGTCCGCGCCCGTACCGTTCGACCCACCAGTCGGACAGGTCGTGCGGGGACACCGAACGCTCGACTGGAAGCAGCGCGTTCAGTTTGTAGTGCCGTAGCAGGATTTCCGCTTCGGGACCGATGACGAGGCCGACGTTGAAGAACAGATCCGGCCATTCCGGGTGCCGCGCTTTTGCCTGCGCCCGGCCGCACCCCAGGTGCGGGAGCTGTTCACCGAGGCGGCGAACACACCCCAGCTGGCTCGTGCCCTGGTCAACGGGTTCGACGATCCGCGTTCGCTGCAACCCTGGTGGTTCGACGCCGAGGAGGCGTGTCGGTTCATCACCTCGGCCCGGGCCGGACGGCTCGGCCAGCGCGACTACCGCACCGCGCTCGGTCAGTACGCGACCGCCGTGGCCGTGGTGACCGCCACGGCACCGGACGGGCGGCGATTCGGGGTCACCGCGAACTCCTTCACCTCGGTGTCCGTGGATCCGCCGCTGGTGTCCTGGTGCGCCGCGCACCAGCACGATCTGTCCCGTCAGTTCGCCACCCGGGCCCCGGACAAGTTCGCCGATGTCGAGCTCGAGGAGGGGATCGCCGGGGTGCCGCTGCTGGCCGGCGTGGTCGCCCGGTTCGAGTGCCGCGCCGTGCGGCGGGTTCCCGCCGGGGACCACGTCATCTTCCTCGGCGAGCTCGAACGCTATACCGCGCCCGGTGGGCAACCCCTGGTCTTCCACTCGGGCGCATACCACGTTCCCACCCGGCACCCGGACCGTTGAGAAGCTCCGGGCTCGCGCGGATCGTTATGGTGAGACACGGGCGCGCAAGGGAGCGGAGGCACCATGACGGATTCTCGGGACCTGGTCGATCGTGCAGGCGGGCTGCGGCGGTGGCTGCAGCCCGAGATCGGCCGGGGTAGCGGTAATGACGAGGTGTTCTTCGCCGGACGCGCTGATCTGGTGCGGGTCGCCACCCGGGCCGCCCGGTCACTGCGTGGCGAGACGGTGAGTTTCCTGGATGTGCGCGAGGGCGTGGTGCGGCGGGTGGTGGTCGAGGTATCCGATGCCGAGCGGCGCACCGCCTGCCTGGTGGTGTGCGCGGAGGAACCCCCGTTCGGCCTGACTCCCCGTGAGCTTCAGGTGGCCACCTGTATCGCTGGCGGGCTGAGCAATCCGCAGATCGCCGAGGCGCTCGGCTGTTCACGACGCACGGTGGCCACGCATGTGGAGCACGTGCTGGCGAAGACCGGCGTCGCCGCGCGGGCCTCGGTGGCCACCCTGCTCGCCGACCACGATGCCTACACCGCGCCGCTGCCGAAGACTCGACTGACCCTGCCCGCGCGACTGTCGGCCGTGCTGTGCGGATCCACGCTGCCCACGGCCACCGGGACCCGGCGGCAACGACCGGTCGTGCTGGGCACGGTGTATCCGTCCGGGTGCGCCGCCGGCGCGGACGCCGCGGCCATGCGCCGGGGTGCGCGGCTGGCCGTGGGGGAGCTGAACGCGCGCGGGGGAGCGGGCGGGCGCCGGGTTGAGCAGGTGGCGGTGGAGGCCGCTCCGGACGCCTTGCGGGGCGCGGTCGAGGACCTGGCGGCGCGCGGGGCGGACGCGATCCTGTTCGGCAACTTCCCGATGAAGGTCGCACACCCGGCGATCACCGAGGCGGCGGCCACCGGGGCTCCGGTGCTGCACTCGATGACCGGGCGGGCCCTTTCCGATGCAGTGTACGAGGATCCGGCCGGACTGGGCGCCGTGTTCCAGGTCTGTTCCACGGAATCCGCGTACGTGCCCGGGCTGCTGCGGGCGGTGCGCAGGCTCGAGAGCACCGGCGGGTACCGGCCGCGGCGGCGCAGGCTCGCCGTGCTGCTGCGGGAGAGCACGTATTCGGACGGGGCGGTCGAGCAGGTGGCGCGCAGTTGCGCGGAAGCGGGATGGGAGCTGAGCCTGCTGCGCAGAATCCCGGACCACACCGAGGATTTCACCGAAATCGTGCACGCACTGGCGGATGCCGATCCGGATGCCCTTTCGCTGTCGGTGTTTCCCGAACCGACGCTGCGTGCTTTGCTTGGCGCGACGCGGGAACTCGCCGGGCGGATGCTGATCCACGCCGCCTGGTCACCCGCGGCACCGGAGTTCACCGGCCGCTTCGGTGAGCTCAGCGAGGGGCTGTTGTGGTCCACCGTGATCGGGCACGCGGGCGGACCGGTGTGCGCGGAGTTCGAACGGCGGTACCGGTCCGCGTACGGCGGGGACCCCGGTCTCGGCGCGGCCGCGGTGCACTACGACATGGTGAACGTGCTCGCTCAGGCATGGGGCCGGGTCAGCAGGCCGTGGGAATTCCGCGCCGTCCGGGAGCACCTGCGTTCGATGACCTGGTTCGGGGTCACCGGCGCCCACCGGTTCGCCGGGCGTGGTCAGCGCGGACTGAGCAATCCGGACGACACCCTCGATCCGACGCTGGCCCATCCGCACCTGGTGTACCGCATCCACGGCGGCCGCAGCCGCCAGCTGGCCGCGGGTGCCGTGCCGCACTGACCGGATCAGCTCAGCCAGGACGGCCCGGAAACCGAGCCGATGCCGTCGCCACCGTCGACCGGGATAGTCCTGCCGTTGACCCATTCCGCATCCGGGCTGAGCAGCCAGGCGATGACCGCGGCGATGTCCCCGGCACGCCCGAGGCGGCCACGCAGACAGGCGGCCCGGAGATCGTCCACATAGGACGGTGGGACGGGATTGATCGCCGAAGCCACGTCCACGAAACCGGGAGCCACGGCACAGCAACGGATTCCGTCTCGTCCGTGTTCCAGGGCGAACCCGCGTACCAGGGCGTCGAGCGCGGCCTTGGAAGCGGCATAGACCGCGGTACCGGCCCGCGCGCGCGATGCGGCCCCACTGCTGACGAACACCATCGAGCCGGTCCGGCCCGTTGCCGTGCAGGCACGGACGAACTGCGCGCCCGCGCTCAGCGCCGAGCGGGTGTTCACCGCCATGACGCGGTCGAAAAGGTCCTCGTCCGAATCGGTGACCGCCGCGGCCGGGAACACGCCCGCCGCGTGCACGAGCGCGTCGAATCCACCGGCCTGGTCCCAGAGTTCCGCGATATGCGCGGTGACCACATCGCGTTCGGCGAGATCCACATCGGGCAGATCCGTTCCGGTGACCGCACAGCCCGCCGCGGTGAGCCGCTGCACGACCGCGCCGCCGATTCCGCCACGCGCGCCCAGCACCAGCACCGAGCCTCGTGGTTCGCTGCCCGCCATGCTCAGCCGCCCATGATCATCGGGCGGAACCGGCGGGCCACGGTGGCGCACTGCGCGAACTCGACACCGAGCCCGGCGCAGCCCGTGATGAAGGCTTCGAGGGCGTTCATCCGCGCCCCGCGGCCGATGACCTGTGGGTGCAGGGTGATCGTGGTGACCCCCTGGGTGCCGGACTCGGTCATATAGCGCACATCCTCGAGGAATCGGGTGAACATGGCGTGCGCGTCCTGCAGTCCGGGCATCACGCGATCGCCGGTGCGGACGAATTCCAGGTGCGGATAGTCGTCCAGGGTCCAGGAGACGGGCAGTTCGACGATCGAGGACGGCTCCCCGAACCGGAACGCGTCGTCCGGCGGGCAGTCATCGCCGGAGCGGGCGGCGTAGGGCTCGAAATCGGTGCCCATCAAGGAAGAGTCGTACTCGATACCCAGCTCGGTGAGGATGCCGATGGTGTGCACGGTGAAATCGAAACTTGGTGTGCGGTGGCCCGCCGGTGGTTCTCCGGTCAGCTCCTCGATCAGCGCCACGGAACGCCGGTTGACCGCCAGCTCGGCGTCCCGGTCCAGGATCGAGACCGGTTCGTGCGCATAGCCGTGCAGGGCGATCTCGTGTCCGGCGTCCACAATGGACGAACAGTGTGCCGGGTAGGTCTCCAGGGTGTGTCCCGGGACGAAGAAGGTGGCGGGCACCCGGTGCCGGTCCAGCAGGGCCAGGATCCGGGGGATCGCGTGGGCGCCGAACTCGCCGCGGGAAATCGGACCCGGGGTCGCCAGGTCGCGGGAGAGCCACAGCGAGATGGCGTCGAAGTCGAAGGTGAGGCAGACGGTTCCGGTGCTCATGCGGATTCCTCCCGGATGTTCCCGGGGGTGAACTCGACGGCGCAGGGACGGTGATCGGTGAAGACCCGGTCGAGCTCCCAGCGGGAATAGCCGTGCCTGCTCGGTGGGCCGGGGGCGATCCACAGCACGCGATCGGTGAGATCCATGACCATCGAGTAGACCGTTGCGGTCTGCTCGGCAACGGGCACCGCGGGATCGGGGTGGCGGCAGATCCCGTCCGGGAAGGACCACTCATCGCGCAGCGCGGACACGATGTGCTCGACTCCCACTCGGTGTTCGGTCAGCGCGTCCTGCAGCAGATGGCGGGCCCGCAGTGGTCGCAGGAGGGTGAGCGCGCTCGTGGCGGCTTTCCGGTCACCGACTGGAATGTCGGTCTGGAAATGGTTGGCGTGGGTGATCAATCCTTCCTCGGGATACTGGGCGCCGAAGGCATCCGGGGCCAGTTCGAAGTCGATCGATTCCCCACCGCTGCCGTCCGCGAGCAGCGCGTTGCCGGAGGAAATCCGGTCCACGGCAAGCAGTTTCCGGTGCGCCTCGGACATCGTGGCGGACTGCAGCGCGCCGCGGAGCAGGAAGTGATAGGGCACGCCACGGCCACCGCGGTCCCGGTCCGAGACGAGCAGATTGGCGCACACCCCGAGGCCCGCGGAGTTGAACCCGCTCTTGGCCAGCATGCCCGCCTCGGTCAGCGAGAGCACGCCGAAGCCGGATTGGTCCCGGGTTGCCAGCAGGAAGGTGACCTCCGCCTGCTCGGGATGCCAGTCCCAGTTCTGCGCGAGCAGCGTGTGCCCGTTCGCGGTGTATCGCGGCAGAACCGAAAGGGAGGTGCAGCCCTCGTCCCGGTAACCGGTGCCGTAGAGCATTTCGGTGCGCGCGTTGAGTGCGGCCAGCCGCGCGGCCGGGTGGCCCGATCCCTGTGCCATCCCGTCGAGCAGGGCGGCGATCTCCGGCGCGTAGTCGGCGGCGATGTCCAGGTACACCGCGCCCCAGCGATCGATGTCCTTCTGGGACAGCCCGGCATCCGTGCGGAATCGGTGGGTGTAGGTCTCCAGGCTGCGTGCGATGAGCTCGGCGGTTCGGGTACCGAGTTGTTCGCCCATCTGCCGGTAGCTGCCTTCGACCACGATCATCCGGGGTTGCTGCACGGTGAACCTCACTTCAGCTCGGACTTGTAGGTTTCCGGCATCGCGCACACCGTGGCGAAGGTGATGAGCGCGGCCGCGGTCGGGAGCACGGCCACCAGCAGTGCGTTCCCGGAGACATCGATCAGTGCGGTGGCGATGAACCCCGCGGTGCCACCGAAGGCCATCACGGAGAAGTTGTAACCGATCCCCAGCGCGGAGTACCGGACATTGGTCGGGAAGATCTCGGAAAGGGCAGCCGGTCCCGGTCCGGAGAACGCGGCGATGACCAGGGCGATGAGGATCTGGCCCAGATAGGCCCCGGCCGTGCTGCCGGTCTCGAACAGCAGCATCGCCGGGAAACTGAGCAGCACGAGACCGCCGGAACCGATGAGCAGCAAGGGTTTGCGCCCGATCCGGTCGGAGAGCCTGCCGAACAGATAGATCGCGACGGTGAGCACCGCGAGCCCGACCAGGTTCGAGGCCTGCACGGTGCCCGAGGACAGGCCGACCTGTTCACGCAGATGCGTCGGCAGATAGGTGAGGAAGAAGAAGTAGGCGACCGTCCAGCTGACGGTGAACAGGAAACCGCGAGTCATCGCGGCTTTCTGGGTACGGAAGGCGAGTGTGAGCGGGCTGGTGCTCGTGGTCCCGGCCCGCTGCTCGGCCTGATAGGCGGGAGTGTCCTCGAGCCCGAACCGCAGCACCAGGGCGACAAGGGTGGTGAGCACACCGAGCAGGAACGGTATCCGCCAGCCGAACTCGAGCATGCCCTGCTCGGTCCAGAACAGCGAGTTCAGCGCGACCACCGCGGCGGCGACGAGGAATCCGGCGGCCGTGCTGACCTGGTTGAAACTGCCGTAGCGCCCGCGTGCCCCCGGCGGCGCGTATTCCACGAGCATGGCCGCGGATCCGGCCCACTCACCGGCGACCGCGAACCCCTGGAACAGCCGCAGCAGTACCAGCAGTATCGGGGCGGCGAGGCCGATGGTGGCCGCGCCCGGCAGCAACCCGACCAGCACGGTGGCCGAGCCCATGAGGACCACGCTGGCGATCAGGGCGGGCCGGCGCCCGAGTTTGTCCCCGATATGGCCGAACACGATGGTGCCGAGCGGCCGGGCGAAGAACCCGACGGCGAACACGGCGAAGGTGGACAGGATGCCGGACAACGAGTCGCCGGAGGTGAAGAATTCGGCACTGAGATAGACCGTGGAGTAGGCGTAGACGAGATTGTCGTACTGCTCCATCAGGTTGCCGATGCTGCCGGACACGACCGCCCGGACCTGCAGCGTGGACCGATCGTCTCGGCCCGCCATGGACGCGCGCTGGGCACTCATACCGGATCCTTCGTGATGCGGGGGAAAATGGGCTTCAGCCGGCCGCGAGGTAGCCGCCGTCGACCGGAACCAGGGCACCGGTCACGAACGAGGATTGCTCCGAGGCCAGGAAACCCACCACCGCGGCGAGCTCGCCGACCTCCCCGGCCCGGGCCAGTGGCGCACCCTCGATGCGGGCCCGCAGCGCCTCGGCGGGCAGATCGTCGAGCAACGCGGTCCGGAACACCCCGGGCAGCACCGCGTTCACCCGGATACCGCGCGGGGCGAGCTCGACCGCCGCGACCTTGGTGAGCTGGTGCACCGCCGCCTTGCTCAGCTGGTACGCGATCGAGGAGGGCACGGTGCCCGGACCGCCCGGTGGCGTGGTCGTCCCGTAGATCGATCCGATGTTCACCACCGAACCCCGTGTCCGCCCGAGATCCCCGGCGAAGGTCTTGATCCCGCGCCAGGGGCCGAAGGCGTTGACCGCGAACACATCCTGGAAGTCCGCGTCCCGGGTGCCGAGCAGATCGGTGCGGGCACTGATCCCGGCATTGTTCACCAGCACGTGTATCGGGCCGAACCGGTCGTGCACCGAGTCGCGCAGCCGGTCCCAGGAAGCGCCGTCCCGCACGTCGAGTGACAGATGGTTGCGATCCTCCTGCGTCCCGGCGGGGTAGCCGATGTCGGCGCGCACCACGGTGGCGCCGAGCCGGGCGAGATTCTCGGCCAGCGCCGCGCCGATCCCGCGCCCGGCGCCGGTCACCACGGCGACCTTGTTCCGCAACTCCATGCACACCCCTGGCTGTCCGCACCGGGCCGGTCCCGGTGCGAGCGACGATAGGCAGCACAGCGGCGGCGGGCATCGGTCAACTGACCGATGCGGCGATCCGTTTCGTGGGATCGATCCGCAGTGCCGCGAGACCGCCGATGAGCAACAGCACCGCGGACAGCGCGAACGAGGCCACCCAGTCCCCGGTGAGATCGACCAGCAGGCCGAACAGGATGGGGGAGAGGATGCCCGCGATCCCGTAACCGGTGTTCATCAGCCCGCCCGCGGTCCCGGCATGACTGGGCGCGATGTCCATGGGAATGGTCCACAGCACCGGATTCGTGAGCTCCAGCAGGAAAAAGGCCACGGCGAGACAGATCGTGGTGAGCATCAGCTGATGCACGACCAGGGTGGGGATGATGAACGCGAACGAACCGAGCAGCCCGATGACGAGCACACTGCGCCGTGCGATCCGGAGGCTGCCGGTCCGGCGTAGCAGCGCGTCGGAGATGAGCCCGCCCGCCATGTCCCCGAGTACACCGGCGACCAGCACCAGGGTCGAGAAAAGCGCGAAACTGCCCAGGTTCAGGCCGTAACTGTCCTGGAAGAAGGAGGGGATCCAGGTCAGATAGACCCACAGCATCCAGCCGTAGCAGAAGTCCACGAACGTCACGGGCAGGATCCGGCGCAGCAGCGCACCCCACGGCAGGCGGGGGCGGGTGGCCGCGCGTTGTTCGGTGCTGAGCTCCTCGAGTTCGGCCGCGGTCATCTTCGGATGGTCCGCGGGACGGTTGCGATAGATCAGCGCCCAGGCGAGCGTCCACAGCAGACTGATCGCCCCGAACACGTAGAACGCCAGGCGCCAGTCGTAGAGGGCGATCAGTCCGGCGACCGCGATCGGCGCGATCGCGTTGCCGATCCGGGAGCTGGCATGGGTGATGCCCTGGCCGAACGCGCGCCGATCGCTCGGCAGCCAGGTGGCCATGGCGTTGGTCGCGGTCGGGAAGGATGCGCCCTCACCGAAACCGAGCCCCAGCCGTGCGGCGAACAGGGTGACCAGTCCGACCGCGAATCCGGTGCACACCGTGGCGATCGCCCAGAGCGCACCGACCACCGCGAGCACGCGCCGCGGGCCGAATCGGTCGCTGAGCACCCCGCCGAACACCTGGAAGAACGCGTAGGGGATGGAGAACGCGGAGAGCGCGAGTCCGAGCTGCGTGTCGTTGAGCCCGAGATCCGCCTTGATGTACGGGGCCGCGGTGGAGATGTTCACCCGGTCCAGATAGGTGATGAAGTACATCGCGCACAGCAGCGCGAGCACTCTGCCCCGGACCCGGTGCCGGAAGACGCCGAGCAGGCTGCGCGCCGCCGGGCGGGGAGATCCTTGTCGTGCGGTCCGTTTCGCGTCCTGGGTCATGACTCCTCCGCATGCGATGAAGATCGGGCGGATCACGGGTCGACCGTCGAGTCGAAGCGCATTCCATAAAGTGGAATAGGATTTCAAGGAACCGTAGGTCGGGTTCGGGACTGTGTCAACGGTCACTTCGCGCAGACCGGGTTTCCGTTCGTGCTTGCCATCGCCTTCGGACGACCGGGCGTGACGAGCGAATGTGAGTCACGTCATAGGTGAGGTTCAGGGGTGCACTGCTAGCGTCATGGAATACGTTGCCACATTGTGAAACAGCCAAAGCTTGCGCTGCGGGTGCGGTGAACCTGGTGGCGCGGTACCGGAGGGTTCCGAGATGACCGATCAACTCCAACCGGTGGAAACGGCCGAGGCGGCTACGGTGATCGAATCGATGATCGCCCGGGCGCGGATCGCGCAGGGGGTGTTCGAAACCTTTCCCCAGGACCGGGTCGACGATGTCGTCGCGGCGGTGGCCTGGGCGATCTACGAACCCGAACGTGCCCGTGCGCTCGCCGAACGTTCGGTGGCCGACACCGGTCTCGGCCGGGTCGCGGACAAGGTGGCGAAGAACCAGCGCAAGACCATCGGCACACTGCGCGATCTGACCGGGGCACCCTCGGTCGGTGTGCTCGGCGAGGACACCGAGCTGGGTCTCACCGAGTACGCCAAGCCGGTCGGTGTGGTCGCCGCGGTGTGCCCGTCCACGAATCCGGCCGCCACGCCCGCGAACAAGGCCATGATGGTACTCAAGGGCGGCAATGCCGTGATTCTCTCGCCGTCCCCGAAAGGAGCCTCCACCTGTGCCCTGCTGGTCGACTACATCCACGCCGAGCTGGACAAGGTGGGTGCACCACGGGACCTGGTGCAGTTCGTGGCACAACCGGACAAGGCGCTGACCAATGAGCTGATGCGGCAGGGGGACATGGTCGTGGTCACCGGTTCGCAGCGCAACGTGCGGCAGGCCTACAGCAGCGGGACACCGGCCATCGGTGTCGGGGTGGGCAACGCGCCGGTGATCGTGGAGGCGGACGCGGACCTCGCGGACGCCGCCGAGAAGATCAAGCGCAGCAAGGTGTTCGACTACGCGACGAGTTGTTCCTCGGAAAACTCGGTGCACATCAACGCATCGGTGTACGCCGAGGCACTCGAGCAGTTGCGCGCCAACGGCGGATATCTCCTCACGGCCGAAGAGAAACAACGGCTGCGTGCGGTGATGTGGCCGGCGGGCAAGCTCAGTTCCGCGGTGACCGCGCAGTCACCGCAGAAGCTCGCGGAACTCGCCGGGCTGGACTCCCCGGGAGCACGGTCCGCGGAGTTCTTCATGGTGGAGGAGGACGGTGTCGGCCCGGAGTATCCGTTCAGCGGGGAAAAGCTCTCCGTGGTGCTGACGGTGTACCGCTTCACGGACTTCGACTCTGCGCTGACCAGGATTCAGCGGCTCCTCGACCACCAGGGCGCGGGCCATTCCTGCGGTATCCACACGAGATCCGAGCAGCGCGCGCGAGAAGTCGCCCAGCGGTTGCGGGTGGCCCGGGTGCTGGTCAATCAGGCGCACTGTTTCGGGACCGGCGGCGGTTTCGACAACGGGCTCGGGTTCACGCTCACGATGGGCGCCGGAACCTGGGCGGGCAACAGCATCAGCGACAACCTCTCCTACCGGCATTTCCTGAACATCACCCGGCTGGCCAGGGTGATCGAGCCGCGTGTCCCGACCGAGGACGCATTGTGGGCCCGCTACTTCGAGACCTACGGACGGTGAATCGTGCAACTGCTGGAATACGAAGGAAAACAGCTGCTCTCCCGCGCCGGTGTGCGAACCCCGGACGGTGCCACGGTCAGCGATCCCGGCGAGGCGGCGACCATCGCCGCGGCACTCGGCAACCAGGTCGTGGTGAAAGCCCAGGTGCCCGCGGGCAAACGAGGAAAAGCCGGTGCGGTGCGGTTCGCCGACAGTCCCGGCGAGGCACGGGACGCGGCCGCGGAACTGCTGGGCCGCGTGGTCGGCGGGTTCACGGTCGGTGAGGTGCTCGTCGAGCGGGCCGCCGCGATCACCGGTGAGCTCTACGCCGCGATACTGAACGACCCGGCGAGCAAAGGTCCACTCCTGCTGTTCTCCACCGAGGGCGGGATGGACATCGAGGAGGTGAACGCGCGGAATCCGGAACGCGTCCGCCGCCTCCCGGTGGACATCCGTGCGGGACTTTCCCAGGCGGCGGTGGAAAATCTGCTGGCGGACAGCGAAGTTCCCGCGGCCGCGCGGGAACCGCTCGCCGAGACGTTGGTGACCCTCTACGGCCTTTACCGGGAAGCCGATGCCGAACTGGTGGAGATCAATCCGCTCGCGCTGACCGAGAACGGCGGCATCCTCGCACTCGACGCGAAGATCGCGCTCGATCCCGGTGCGCTGGCGCGCCACCAGGGCACATTGCCCCGCCGTTCGGGAACCGGTCCCGCGGCGACCGAGACCGGGCTCGAACGGCAGGCACGCGAACTCGGGCTGCAGTTCATCGAGCTCGGGGGCAGTGTCGGGGTGCTCTCCAACGGCGCCGGACTGACCATGACCACGCTGGACGCGGTGCACCACTACGGGGGGAGCCCGGCGAACTTCCTGGAGATCGGCGGGGACGCCTACACCAAAGCGGTCCCGGCGCTGCGGCTCGTGCTCGGCAATCCGAACGTGCGCAGCCTGCTGGTGAATTTCTGCGGCGCCTTCGCCCGGACCGATGTGATGACCGAGGGCGTGCTCGACGCGATCGAGGAACTACGCCCCGGGATCCCGATCAGTTTCTCCATTCACGGCACCGGGGAGGCCGAGGCCATCGCCATGGTCCGGGACCGGCTCCGGGTCGAACCGTACGAGCACATGGACGACGCCGTCCGCGCCGCGGTGGCGGCCGCGAGCTAGGAGGAAAGGCATGCTGACCACTCGGCACGACGCGGTCGTGGTGCAGGGAATCACCGGGAAACAGGGATCGTTCTGGACCGAGCGGATGCGCGAGGTCGGGACGAACGTGGTCGCCGGGGTCAGTCCCGGAAAGGGCGGACGGCAGGCGGCCGGTGTTCCGGTCTACGACTCCGTCACGGAGGCCGCGCGGCAGCACCCGATCGAGGCCAGTGTGCTGTTCGTCCCGCCGATGGCGGCGAAATCCGCGGCACTGGACGCGATCGCGGCCGGGGTGCGGGACATCGTGTTCCTCACCGAGCACGTGCCCTACCAGGACGTGATGCACGTGCTCGCCGAAGCGCGGGACGCGGGAGCAAGGGTGCTCGGACCGAACACCGCGGGACTCGTCCTTCCCGGCCGGGCATCGCTCGGCATCATGCCCGCCTTCGCGGAGAACATCTTCCGGCCCGGCAGCATCGGGGTCGTCTCGCGCAGCGGCAGCCTCGGCACGCTGCTCGCGCTCAACCTGGTGACCGGCGGATACGGCGAATCGGTGTTCCTCGGTATCGGCGGGGATCCGATCCTCGGCACCACAACCCTGGACGCGGTCCGCATGCTGGACGCGGATCCGCGCACCGAGGCCGTCGTGCTCGTCGGCGAGATCGGCGGCACCATGGAGGAGGACGCGGCGGGGTACATCGCGGGAATGAGCAAACCCGTGGTGGCCTTCATCGCCGGGCGCAGTGCCCCGCCGGAGCGGCGGATGGGCCATGCGGGGGCGATCGTGAGCGCAGGCAAGGGCGACGGCGCATCCAAGGTGGCCACCCTGCGCGAGGCCGGGGTCACCGTGCTGGATGTGCCGAGCCAGGTCACGGCGGCGCTGGCCGAGCGCGGGGTGCTGCCCGCCGAGGTCTGTTCGGGTACCTGAGCCGATGCGTACTCGCCGCCGCTTGTTAGATTGATTTCAGCATGTGGAAGGGCGAGAGTGTGGACACCACCGGGGAACAGACGCGGTCGGAGGCCGAACAGGTCGCCGGCACCCAGACGATCACGCGGGCGCTCGCGGTCCTCGGGGTGCTCCGGGACGCCGAGGACGACGTCGGCGTGACCGAGCTGGCCCGCGCGCTCGGCCTGCACACCAGCACCACCCATCGCATCCTGCGCGCCCTGGCCTCGGCCCGATACGTGGTGCAGAACAGCCAGACCGAGCGATACCGGCTCGGCCGCGAAGCGCTGCTGCTCGGGCGCGCCGCGAGCCGTGCGCTCGGCTTCGACGCCGCGCTCCCGCTGCTCGAACAGCTCGCCGAGACCACGGGGGAGTCGGTGAACCTCAGCGTGCGGGACAACGACGACGCGGTGGTCGTGCTGCGCGTCGAATCCGCCCACCCGCTGCGCTTCATCCAGCCCGTCGGCACCCGTATTCCGCTCTACTGCACCAGCACCGGCAAAGCGCTGCTCGCGTTCGGCGCGGACCTGTACGCCGAGCTGGCCAAACTCGGTGAGCTCGCGCGACTGACCCCCGACACACTCACCTCGCCACGTGAACTGCTCGCCGATCTGGAGCAGACCCGGGAACGCGGCTACAGCGTGAACTACGGCGAACGCATCCCCGGCGTGTGCGGCGTCGCGGCACCGGTGCCCGGCGAGGTCGGTCTTGCCATGGGCGCGGTCGCGGTACAGGGGCCCGAGGTGCGCATGCCCGGGGAGCGGATCCCCGAACTCGGCCGGCTCGTCATGCAGACCGCCACCGCGGTGACCGCGACGATCCCTTCCGGGTACTGGATCTGAAGGCACCGGCGTCGAGGTCCAGGCACGCTAACCGAGCGCCGCGAGTTCCTCGTCGGTCAGCAGCCGGGACCGGATGAGGAACCGGACGCCTTCCGGTGCCTCCAGGGAGAATCCACTGCCCCTGCCGGGGACCACGTCGATGGTGAGGTGGGTGTGTCGCCAGTATTCGAACTGGGCGGCCGACATCCACACCTCGATGGATTCGGGGATGCCGTCCACGAGCAGTTCCCCGAGGAGCACATCCGAGCTGCCGGTGCGGAATTCGCCTGCGGGATAGCACATCGGCGCACTGCCGTCGCAGCAGCCGCCGGACTGGTGGAACATCAGCGGTCCGTGCTGTTCGGCGAGCCCGCGCAGTAGTTCGGCCGCGGTTTCGGTGAGCTGGACGCGTTGTTTCCGGGCGGGCTGGTTCATCGTTCGCTCCCTCGAAACGGTCCGGCCGGGACAGCCGCCCCGGCCGGGCCGTGTCACTCTCGCTCGCGTGCCCGCCCTAGAACAGGCCCTGGGCCTGCTGGGCGTAGGAAACCAACAGGTTCTTCGTCTGCTGGTAGTGCTCGAGCATCATCCGGTGGTTTTCCCGCCCGATCCCGGACTGCTTGTAACCGCCGAAGGCGGCGTGCGCCGGATAGGCGTGATAGCAGTTGGTCCAGACCCGCCCGGCCTGGATTTCCCGGCCCGCCCGGTAGGCGGTGGCGCCACTGCGCGACCAGACACCGGCGCCGAGACCGTAGAGGGTGTCGTTGGCGATCTTGATGGCGTCGTCGTAATCGTCGAATTTGGTGACGGCCACGACGGGTCCGAAGATCTCCTCCTGGAAGATGCGCATCTTGTTGTCGCCCTCGAACACCGTCGGCTGAATGTAGTACCCGCCGGAGAGTTCGCCGCCGAGTTCGGCTTTCTCCCCACCGGTGAGCACCTTGGCGCCTTCCTGTTTACCGATGTCGATGTAGGACAGGATCTTCTCGAACTGGTCGTTGGATGCCTGCGCACCGATCGTGGTCTCGGTGTCCAGCGGGTGGCCCTGTTTGATGGTGCCGACCCGTTCGACGGCATCGCCCAGGAACTTGTCGTAGATCGAGGACTGGACGAGCGCGCGGGACGGGCAGGTGCACACCTCGCCCTGGTTGAGCGCGAACATCGTGAAGCCTTCCTGGGCCTTGTCGTAGAAGGCGTCCTGGGTGTCGGCGACGTCGGCGAAGAAGATGTTCGGGCTCTTGCCACCGAGCTCGAGGGTGACCGGGATGATGTTCTCCGAGGCGTACTGCATGATCAGCCGCCCGGTGGTGGTCTCACCGGTGAAGGCGACCTTGCGGATCCGGCTGTTCTGGGCGAGCGGTTTCCCTGCCTCGACACCGAACCCGTTCACCACGTTCAGCACGCCGGGTGGGAGCAGATCGGCGATGAACGAGAGCAGCACGTGAATGGAGGCCGGGGTCTGCTCGGCGGGCTTGAGCACCACGGTGTTGCCCGCGGCCAGCGCCGGAGCGAGTTTCCAGGTGGCCATGAGCAGAGGGAAGTTCCACGGGATGATCTGCCCGACGACGCCGAGTGGCTCGTGGAAGTGATAGGCGATGGTCTCCGGGTCGATCTCGGAGATGCCGCCCTCCTGTGCGCGGATGGCGCCCGCGAAGTACCGGAAATGGTCGATGGCCAGCGGGATGTCGGCGGCCAGGGTTTCCCGGACCGGTTTCCCGTTCTCCCACGCTTCGGCGACCGCGATGGCCTCCAGGTTCTGCGCGATCCGGTCGGCGATCTTGTTGAGCAGTTCGGCGCGCTCGGCCACGGGGGTACGCCCCCAGCTCGCCGCCGCACCTTCGGCCGCGCTGACCGCGCGATCGATGTCTTCGCCGGTGCCCCGAGCGAGCTCGGTGAACACCTGTCCGGTCACCGGGGTCGGGTTCTCGAAGTACTGTCCCTTGGCCGGGGCAACATAGTCCCCGCCGATGAAATGGTCGTAGCGGGAACGGTAGGCCACGACACTGCCCGGCTCACCCGGCGCGGCGTATTTCGCCATGTGGAAACCCTCCTTCTGCTCGGGCTCGGCACGAATACCGGGAAGGTAGGCTCCGCTACGTTGCAGTCACGTTGCACGGCGCACTTGCCCCTCGGGCCGCAGGTAGGCATGCTTGACCGTGGGCTGAACCACAACGGAGTGCGGATGAGCGGATCGACGTTTTCCGACCTCGCTGCGGATCCGGGTGCCCAGCACACCCTGTTGCGCGAGGTGCACGAGGCGACGCTGGCCGGGGACATCCCGCCCACGTCGCCACGTTCGGTGATCTCGGAATCCTGGGAGCGGTCACTGGCCGCACACGTCGATCCGGAGGATTTCCGCCCGCCGATCGTGTACGGCCGTGGCGAGGTGGACGAGGTCCGCACGGTCCACCCACTGCACGCGGTGGTTCCCGTACTGCGCGAGATGCTGGTCAGCATCGCCGACGAGGCACACCACGTGATGATCGTGACCGATGCCGACGGCACCATCCTGTGGCGGGAAGGGGCCGTGGAGCTGTGCCGGCGCGCCGATCCGGTCGGGCTGTGCGAAGGCACCCGCTGGGCCGAGGAGGCGATCGGCACCAACGCCATGGGCACCGCGCTCGCCCTGGACGCGCCGGTGCAGATCTATTCGGCCGAACATCTGGTGCGCACGTACCACTCATGGACGTGCGCGGCCGCGCCGATCCATGATCCGGACACCGGGGCGGTGCTCGGATCGATCGACATCAGCGGACAGCTCGACCGCCTGCACCCGGCGACGGTCTCGCTGGTCAACGCCACCGCTCGGTTGGCCGAGGGGCACCTGCGCAGCGAGATGGAGGCCAACGACGAGCGGTTGCGGGCCAGGAACCTTGCGCGCCTGTCCGCGCTGCGCGGGCAGCCGGGTGCGCTGCTGACCCCGAGCGGGCGGGTGATCGCCGCCGAGCCGCACGGTCCGTGGCCGAGCCGGATCGCGCTGCCCAGCGGTGCCGAACGGGTCGCGCTCGACGGCGGCCGGGAAGCCATCGTGGAGCCCGTCTCCGGTGGCTACCTGCTGCGGCTGCCCCGTTCGGCCGCGCAGCGAGACCGCTCCCGCCTTCCTGCCCTTTCGCTGTCCTTCCTCGGCGAGCGCCCGACCGCGGTACTCGACGGGGAACCGCTCGCGCTGACCCTGCGCCGTGCGGAGCTGCTCGCCCTGCTCGCGCTGCGGCCGGACGGGCTCACCGCCGATCAGCTCGCCCTCCAGCTCTACGGCGAGGTCGGTAACCCCACGACCGTGCGCGCCGAGGTGCACCGGCTGCGCAGCCAGCTCGGCGACGCGGCGATGAGCGCGAAACCGTACCGGCTGCGCGCCGAGGTCGACGCCGATTTCCTGACGGTGCGGGACGCCCTGCGGCGTGGCGAACTCCGCGCCGCCGTGCAGGCCTGCCGCAGCCCGCTGCTGGTGCGTTCGGATGCCCCGGCGATCCGGGCCGAACGCGAGCAACTGCTTGTCACGCTGCGCTCGGCGGTGCTCGGCCAGTCGGACGCCGATCTGCTGTGGCAGTTCGCCCAGACCGAATCGGGGCGGGACGACATCGAGGTGGCCGAACGGCTCACCGAACTGTTGTCCCGGCACGATCCGCGGCGTTCCGAAGCCGAAGCCAGGCTCACCTGGTTACTCGGCGAACACGACTGATCGAACGGCCCACGTAGCGCGGCGCCGGTGCAACGTCGCTGCAACGTGGGAGTTCGTAGCGTTCCTGCTGCCTCGACCGCAGTCCCGAGAAGGGCAGGATGCGCCATGGCCGAACTCGACCCGGCACTCGATTACCCGCTGGCCGCACGCCGGCCCGAACTGTTGCGCACCCCGACCGGCAAACGCATCGAGGACATCACCATGCAGGCGGTGCTCGACGGCGAGGTAGGCCCGGAGGATCTGCGGATCGCCCCGGAAACCCTGCGCCTGCAGGCCGAGATCGCCGACGGTTCCGGCCGTCGTCAGCTCGGCGAGAATTTCGCCCGCGCCGCGGAACTGACCAGGGTCCCGGACCAGACCGTGCTGGAGATCTACAACGCCTTGCGTCCCTGGGCATCGACCAAGCAGCGGCTGCTCGAGATCGCCGAGCAGCTCGACCGCGAGTACACCGCGCCGGGTTGCGCGGAACTGGTGCGGGAGGCGGCCGAAGTGTACGAGCGCCGCGACATTCTGGCCGGCTGAGCGGAGGACGACGTGAGGCATTCGAAGCGCACCGAGATACTCGAAGCGAAACCGGTGAATCTGGACGGTTTCGTCGAGGAATGGCCCGAGGTCGGCATGGTCGCGATGGACAGCCCCTACGATCCGGAACCGGGTATCCGGGTCGAGCAGGGGACCGTCGTGGAGATGGACGGCAAGCCACGCGCGGAGTTCGATTTCATCGACCAGTTCATCGCCGATCACGCGATCGACGCCGATATCGCGCCGGAGGCGATGGCGCACAGTGCCGAGCACATCGCGCACCTGCTGATCGATGCCACGGTGTCGCGGCGCGCGGTGCTCGGCGTGGTGCGCGGACTGACCCCGGCGAAGCTGCTCGCCGTGGTCAAGACGATGAACGTGGTCGAGATGATGATGGCGCTGCAGAAGATGCGTGCCCGGCGCACACCGTCGAATCAGGCGCATTCCACCAGCGCGCGGGACAACCCGGTGCAGATCGCCGCGGACGCCGCCGAGGCCGCGCTGCGCGGCTTCCGGGAACTGGAGACCACCCTGGGCGTGGTGCGTTACGCCCCGCTCGCGGCGATCGCGCTACAGGTCGGGGCGCAGGCCGCCCGGCCTGGTGTGCTCACCCAGTGCGCGCTGGAGGAAGCGACCGAACTCGAACTCGGCATGCGCGGCATCACCGGCTACGCCGAGACGATCTCGGTCTACGGCACCGAACCGGTGTTCTGCGACGGGGACGACACCCCGTGGTCGAAGGCGTTCCTGGCCTCCGCCTACGCCTCGCGCGGGATCAAGATGCGGTTCACCTCCGGGACCGGATCCGAGGTGCAGATGGGCAATGCCGAGGGAAAGTCCATGCTGTACCTGGAAATTCGCTGCATCCTGGTCACCAAGGGCGCCGGGGTGCAGGGGCTGCAGAACGGTTCGATCAGCTGCATCGGCGTTCCCGGCGCGGTACCGGCGGGTATCCGTGCGGTGCTCGCGGAGAACCTCATCGCGAGCACCGTGGATCTGGAATGCGCCTCCGGCAACGATCAGTCCTTCTCCCATTCGGACATGCGCCGCACCGCGCGGCTGCTTCCGCAGTTGTTGCCCGGCACCGATTTCGTCTGCTCCGGATATTCCGGTGTGCCCAATTACGACAACATGTTCGCCGGGTCGAACCTCGATCCAGAGGACTACGACGACTGGAACACCATCCAGCGCGATCTGCAGGTGGACGGCGCGCTGCGACACGTCCCGGAGGAGCGGATCCTCGCGGCGCGCGCCCATGCCGCACGCGCACTGCAAGCCGTGTTCGCCCACCTGGAACTGCCGCCGGTCACCGACAAGGAGATCGAGGCGGTCACCTACGCGCACGGCAGCCAGGAGCTGCCGCTGCGGGATGTGCTGGAGGACCTCAAGGCAGCGCAGTCGGTGCTGGACCGCGGCATCACCGGGCTGGACATCGTCAAGGGGCTCGAAGCGGGCGGTTTCACCGAGGTCGCCGAATCACTGCTGACGGTACTGCGCCAGCGGATATCCGGGGATCTGCTACATACCTCGGCGATCCTGACCCCGGAGATGGAAACGCTGTCCGCGGTCAACGACGCCAACGACTACGCCGGGCCGGGCACCGGTTACCGGCCGAGCGGGCAGCGCTGGGAAGAGATGAAACGGCTGCGGCACGTGGTCAGCGCGAGCAATCCCGAGGAAGAGGTGAGCTGAATGGGCCGCACGCTGTCCCTGACCGAACGGGGGCCCGCCACGCCGGGGCGGCATTCCGATGAGGTGGTGATCGGGATTTCGCCCGCCTTCGGGGCGTTCTTCAGCAAGACGATCGTCGAGCTGCCGCATGCCGAGGTGTTGCGTGAACTGCTCGCCGGTATCGAGGAACAGGGCATGCGCGCCCGGGTGATCCGGTACCGGAGCGGTTCCGATCTCGCGGTGATCGCGCACACCGCGGCGCGGTATTCGGGCTCGGGTATCGGTGTCGGCGTTCTTTCCCGTGGCACGACCATGATCCACCAGAAGCAGCTGCTGAAGCTGTCCAATCTGGAGCTCTTCCCGCAGGCGCCGCTGCTGGATCTGGAGACCTTCCGCAAAGTCGGCCGCAACGCCGCGCGCTACGCGAAGGGAGAATCACCGGAGCCGGTCCCGGCGCGCAACGACTACATGGCCCGACCGCGCTGGCAGGCCAAGGCGGCGCTGCTGCACATCAAGGAAACCGAGTTCGTCACGCCACGCGCGGAACCGGTCGAGCTCGAGGTGGCCATCTCGCTGGCCGACGCGGGGTGAGCCGATGCTCGTCGTCGGGGTGGACATCGGTAACTCGACCACCGAGGCCTGCGTGGCCGAACTCGGTACGGGGCCAGCGGTCTACCTCGGTTCGGCCCTGGCGCGCACTACCGGAGTGAAGGGCACGACCGAGAACGTGCATGGTGCCGAGCGCGCGATTCGTGCCGCACTGACCGAGGCCGGCCGCGGGATGGACGAACTCGCGACGGTGCTGGTGAACGAGGCCACCCCGGTGATCAGCGGGCTGGCCATGGAGACCATCACCGAAACGATCATCACCGAGTCAACCATGATCGGGCACAATCCGGACACGCCCGGTGGGGCGGGCCTCGGAGTGGGCACCTGCGTGGCCTTCGCGGAACTGCCCGGCCGCGTGGCGGGGGAGGAGGTGGTCTGTGTCATCGGCACGGGCGTCGATTTCGAGGACGCCGCCGCGGGAATCAACGCCGCCACCGCGCGCGGCGTCGTGGTCACCGCGGCCGTGGTGTGCGCGGACGACGCGAACCTGATCGTGAACCGGCTCGGCCGGCCGGTCCCGGTGGTGGACGAGGTCACCCTGATCGAGAGGGTGCCACTCGGTATGCGGGCGGCGGTCGAGGTGGCCGAACCGGGGCGCACCATCCGCACGCTGTCCAATTCCTATGGCATTGCCACCGTTTTCGAGTTGGACGCGGAGCGGACCAGGATGATCGCTCCGGTGGCGCGCGCCCTCGTCGGGAACCGTTCCGCGGTGGTCGTGCGGACCCCCGCCGGGGACGTCACCGACCGCCGCATTCCCGCGGGAAGCCTGACGCTGCACGGGGAGCGGGGACGGCGCACGGTCGGTATCGCTGAGGGGGCCGAGGCCGTGATGGCGACTGTACGCGGTATCGCACCGGTGATCGATGCGCACGGCGAGCCGGGAACCCACGCGGGCGGAATGATCTCCCAGGTGCGGGACACCATGTCCGAGCTGACCGCCTCGCCGGTCGACGAGGTCCGTATCCGGGACGTGCTCGCTGTGGACACCTTCGTTCCGCAGCGGATGACCGGCGGACTGGCGGGCGAATTCGCGTTGGAGAACGCGGTGGCGCTCGCGGCGATGGTGCGCACCAGCCAGGGCCCGATGGCGCTGCTGGCCGAGGAACTGCGCCGCGCTCTTGGTGTCGAGGTGCGCGTCGGTGGGGTGGAAGCGGATATGGCCGTGCTCGGCGCGCTGACCACGCCGGGCACCGACCGCCCACTCGCGGTGCTGGATCTCGGTGGCGGCTCCACCGATGCCGCGCTGGCCGCCGGCCAGGTGCACTCGGTGCATCTGGCCGGTGCCGGTGATCTGGTCACCAAACTCATCGACGCCGAGCTCGGACTGGACGACACCGAACTGGCCGAGCAGCTCAAGCAGCATCCGCTGGCGAAGGCGGAGAGTTTCTTCCAGTTGCGCATGGAGGACGGCACCGTCCGATTCCGCGATGAACCACTGCCCACCGAGTGCTTCGCCCGGGTCGTGGTGCTCGGTGAACACGGCTTCCTTCCGGTGCCCACCAGCCATCCGGTGGAGAAGATCCGTAACGTGCGGCGTTCGGCGAAGCATCGGGTGTTCGTGGTGAACGCGGTCCGCGCGCTCGAACGGATCGCACCGGGCGGCGATCTGCGCGGTCTCGGTTTCGTCGTGGTGCTGGGCGGTTCGGCGCTGGACTTCGAAATCCCGGACATGATCGCCGAGGCGCTCGCCCCGTACGGCATCGTCTGCGGCACCGGAAATGTGCGTGCCAGTCAGGGACCGCGCAACGCGGTGGCCACCGGGCTGGTCACCGCACACGCGGCCCGTCCCGCCGAGGCCGCCCGGTGACCCGGCCCGCGGTGCTGGTCTGGCAGCACGACGCGCCCGCCGAATGCCTGCGCCAGCTGACCGCCGGTCTGGAGGAGGAAGGCGTGCCGTTCCTGGTGGAATCGCACCGCGGGGCGGCGGCCGAACTCGCCGAAGGTGCCGCGGCGGCGTCCACAGTGGACATCGGGATCGGGGTGGACGCCCATGGGCGGATCTGCGCCCAGCACGCGAAGCTGACCGGCCGGGTACCGCTCGCGCCGGAGACCGCCGAGCACGCCCGGCTGCTCGGGCACAACGCCGCCCGCCTGGCGGTGGGTATCCCGTTGAAGCGAAAGGAACAGTAGCGGTGACCGCGAAACTCTCCCTTGCCGAAGCGCAACGTGCCCTGAACGGCGCACTGGCCAAGGCCGACGAGATCGGGCAGCCGATGAACGTGGCGATCGTGGACGACGCCGGCCATCTGGTCGCCTTCGCCCGCCAGGACGGCGCGATCCTCGGCAGCATCGACATCGCGGTGCGCAAAGCACGCTCGGCGGCCTATTTCCGGATGACCACCGCCGAACTGGGTGCCGCCGCGGCGCCCGGTGCCCCGCTGTACGGCATCGAGCACACCAACGACGGACTGGTCATCTTCGGCGGCGGGATCCCACTGGCCAAACAACGCGGCGGGCCGCTCGGCGCGATCGGGGTCAGCGCGGGTTCGGTCGAACAGGACACCGTGGTCGCCGAGGCCGGGCTCACCGCCTTCCGCGGCAGGTAGCGCGGCTCGGTGGGGTGAGGCAGGCAGACCCCTCCAGCTGTCCGCGGCGACGGCCTCGCGCGACGCCTACCCGCTCTGGTCCAGATGCTGGCCCCGGGCTTTTTCGGATGGCCAGCGGAATACGGCAAATGGGCTGGGGCTGGTCGGCGCGGCAATCCGCGGATCTTCACGAGCCTGGGCAGGAAGTAGATGCCGTAACCGGCCTCGACGAAAACGAGAACGCGGTTCGAGTCGGTGGCGTAGTGCGCGATCGCGGCCGGAAACCGGCGGCGGTGCATCCGCTGAGGGCGAGCGCATGCCGGTCGGTGCCGGTGGGCTCGGGCACGATCCAGTTTTCCAATGCCGCCTCGTCGAGCAGCGAGCTCTGGTCGTCCCAGGTCGGGCTGTTCGCGTTCGGGACGATCACCGCGAGATCTGTTGCCTGCCGCGGTGCGAGCTGGGCGGCCGGGGTGCGCTTGACGTTCCGGCCTTCGCGGATCGACAGCTCAGCCCCGAGATCCGGGACGAGCGCCCGGACTTGCCGGGGCACCGCGAACGGGGCCAGGTACAGTGCCCGGGCGACGGTGGTCACGCCACCACACTGCTCGAGCGCGTAGCACCTGCAGACGACGCAAGCCGATCGGTCAAGCGTCGGACAACAGAATCATGCGATGACCGAGTCGGGTGGTAAGAATGGGTGCGTGTCGAAGAAGGTCAGCGCTCCGCGCACGCGTAACCGTTGGGGGGAGGGCGAACGGCTGCGCGGGGAGATCCTGGTCGCGGCCAGCCGGTTGCTGTCCGGGCTCGACGGCGAGGACGGGCTGACCATCCGGGGTGTCGCCCGCGCCGCCGATATCGCACCGGCTAGTATCTACCAGCATTTTACCGATCGTGCCGCGCTCGTCGCGGGCCTGACCGACTACGAGTTCGCCCGGCTGCATGCCGCGATGAAGGCGGCCCGGGACCGCGTCGACGTCGGCGACGTGGTGGGCCGTGTGCGGGCGATGTTGCACGCCTCCTGCCGGTTCGCGATGGACAATCCGGGGCACTACCGGCTGATGACGGCCAACGGGCCTCCGCAGGCCGCGCCCGGTGTTCGGCAGGCCGGGCCGCTGGCCGACGTGATCGAGCTGCTCGTGGACGGCTTCGCGTGCTGCGAAGCGGCGGGGATCACGCTCCGCTCCTCCGCGCGGCGAGCGGCGGTGATCGCGTTCGTCGGCGCGCACGGTCGTGTCGTCCTCTTCCAGAACTCGGCCAAGCATGCCGATGCGGACTCCGTGACGTCGTTCGTGGACGAGTTCCTTTCGCTGGTTTTCGCCTGAACACGGCAGTTTCTCCCCATTTCCTGCCGTTGGACAAGCACCGTCAAGTCGCCTAACATGTGTCCGGTAAAGTCTCCGAACAATTGTTTGGTAACTGTCCGTGGGAGGGCTGCGATGTCAGAGCTCGTGTCCGGGGCTCACCGGGACCCGAGGATCGTCGATGTGCACGCCCATTTCTTGCCTGCTGCGTATCGGCCTGTGCTGGAGACGTTGACCGCGAAGTCCGGAACGCCGACCGCGACTCCGGAGAGTGCGGCACCGGAGGTGCGCCGAGTGTTCGCGGCGATGTCCGATGAACCGGGGATGATCGATCAGCGTCTCGACATGATGGACGACGCCGGAGTGGCGCGGCAGATTCTCTCTCCCGGCAGTATGGCGCCTTACGGACGGGAACCCCGGATGGCGGTCGAGGCGGCTCGGCTGCTCAACGACAGCTACCGCGAACTGACCGGCTCCCGTACGACCCGTTTCTCGTCCTTCGTTTCGCTACCCTTGCCGCATATCGATGCGTCACTCGAGGAACTGCGGCGCGGGCTGGACGAGTTGGGCATGGCCGGTGTGGCCCTCGGCTGTTCCGTGTTCGACCGCTCCACGGCCGAAGCGGAATTCGAGCCGCTGTACGAGGAAATGAACGCGCGCGGAACGACTCTTTTCTTTCATCCATGTCAGAACGGCATCTGTTCACCATTGATCAATGACTACGGCTTCACGACGGCGGCCGGTGCGTCCCTGGAGGACACCGCTATCGTGCTCCAGTTGATCAAGCGAAACATCCCGGCTCGCTACCCGGACATCAAGATCATCATTCCTCATCTGGGTGGCCTGATTCCGATGCAACTGGCGCGGCTCGATGCCCAGGCAAGCACGCCGGACCTGCTTGGACCCCCGAGCGTGATGGCTCGCAGCCTCTACTACGACACCGTCGGATGGGGTTCGCAAGCCGCTCTCCGGTGCGCCTGCGAGGCCTTCGGGGCCGACCATCTCGTGCCCGGGAGCGACTTCTCGGCCTTGCTGGCGGTCGAGTCCTATGCGCGGACGTTCGAGTACATCAAGGAATCCCGATTGTCCGAACAGGAAATCGAGAAGATCCTCTACGGCAATGCGCCGGCTCTGTTCGACTTCGACAAGCCGATCCCGGTGTGAACCAGGAAAGGGGCGACGTGTTTCACCTGGATCATCTCTGCCTCGGTGTCCGCGACCTGGCGGACGGGGTCCGCAGGGTCCATGCGGAAACCGGGCTCGCCTACTACGACGGCGGCGCGTTCGCCGCCGGTATCGCGAACACGATCTTTCCGCTCGGTGGGGACGCCTATCTGGAGGTCGAGGCGGTCACCGCGCCGGCGGCCGAGCAGGAACCCGGGGTCGCGTGGTTCGACCGGGTCGTCGCGGACGGCGACCGGTGGATGTTCTGGAGCCTGCGCGCCGACACCCTCGAGGAGATGACCGCGGTCGGGCAGCGGCTCGGCGGCGAGATGGCGCGGGTACCCGGCCGCGTCCAGCCCGACGGCACTCAGCGCATCATCACCACCGCGCCCGGTCCCGGCCGCGCGCTCGACACGTGCTGGCGCCGCGGACTGCCGAACTGGTTTTACCGCGCGGATCCGGCCACCAACCCCGACCGTGGGGTGACCGGACACGGTGACCGCGGGGCGGCCGTGGCCCGGTTGGAGATCGGCGCCGACACCGGGGAACTGCGCGAGCACATCGGCGCCAAGACCTTCGACCGGCTGCCGCTCGCCATCGTGCCCGGCCGGCCGGGCGTGCACGCGGTCACGGTGCGCACCGCATCCGGGCGTGAGGTCACGCTGCGCAGGGACCCGGCCGAGCTGTAGCAAGACCCGGCCGTTCATCGCCGGGCTCGGTCAGTGTCTGCAGTGGCGGGCATCGGTGGCAAACGCCGATAGTGGCGAGCCAGTGAAATGTCCGAGTCCGGGTGAATTTTCGCATTGTCATGGGCTTGCCATTTTTCGATGGCACTCCGATTCCGCGGTGCGGTGGATGAATACGGTCATCGCGCCCTTGCGTGTGATATCCGGACATGTCCACCGGCCGTTGTTACCGCGGAGTGGGCGGCCTGTGGAAAGGGGCAAGACCACGCTCCGTTTCGCGGCCCGGAGCGGCGGGCATCATCTCCCGTGCCCACCGGACTTTCGATGTGATCGACACACGACCGCACTGCGCGGCTCCGGTACTCGCCGGTGTGCCGCACCACGGGGCCGCGCCAGCACCCGAGCCGGATCGGAAGGCAGGCAATGACTACTGCGGAAGACCAGGACAGCGTCGGCGATATCGCCATCGTCGGCATGGCGGGCATCATGCCGGGCGCGCCCGATCTCGCCGCTTTCTGGGCGGATCTGTGCGCGGGGCGGGACGGGATCACGCGGATGACGCGCGAGGAGCTGCGCACCGCGGGTGTTCCGGCCGAGCTCGCCGATGATCCCGCGTTCGTCCCGGCCGCCGGTGTGCTGCCCGGTATCGATCGGTTCGACGCGGCCTTCTTCGGCTACGACCGTGGCGAGGCCGAACTGCTCGATCCGCAGCACCGGCTGTTCCTCGAATGCGCCTGGCACGCACTGGAGGACGGCGGGATCGACCCGGACCGCCTCGACGGCCTGGTCGGTGTGTTCGCCGGTGGCGCACCCAGTTCCTATCTGCTCACCAATCTTCTGGCGAACGACGAGATAGTCCACGCGGTCGGGCCGGACCAGCTGATGCAGATCAACGAGAAGGATCTGATCGCCTCGCGGCTTTCCTACGCGCTGAACCTCGGTGGGCCGTCGATGAGCGTGCAGAGCTGCAGTTCGACCGCGCTGGTCGTACTGGCCCAGGCCGCCACGAGCTTACTCACCGGCGAGTCCGATGTGGTCGTCGCCGGGGCGGTGTCGATCGTGGTCCCGCAGATCCCGGGGTACCTCTACCACGAAGGCAGTCGGCTCGCGCCGGACGGCGTCAACCGGGTTCTCGATGCCGGGGCGAACGGCAAGGTTCCCGGCAACGGTCTCGGCGTGGTGGTGATGCGGCGGCTGGAGGACGCGCTCGCCGACGGCGACCGGATCTACTCGGTGCTGCGCGGATGGGCGGTCAACCACGAGGGCTCCGCGGGACGCCGGGCGTTCAACCTGCCCGGCGTGCCCGGGCAGGCCGCGGTGATCGAACAGGCGCTGGCCGCCGCCGGGGTCGGCCCGGAGGACATCGATCACGTCGAATGCGATGTGATCGGCACACCGTTCGGTGACGCGGCCGAACTGTCGGCGCTGCAACGGGTATTCGATGTCGAGGGAGTGGATCAGGTCACGCTCGGCGCTTCGGACGGCAACACCGGGCACATCAACCAGGCGGCCGGGATCGCCCGGGTTCTCAAGGCGTCGCTCGAGCTGTACCACGAGAAACGGGTCCCCGCGGTCCACTTCGAACAGCCCAGCGACCAGATCGCGCACGCGCACGGCAGGCTGACCGTGCAGACCGGGCTCGGCGAGTGGCCGCGTGGCGAACGCCCACGACTGGCCGGGGTGACCGCGTACGGATTCGGTGGCACCGACGCACATCTGGTCCTGCAGGAGGCACCGGTACCCGAGGAAACCGAACGTCCACCGGCCCGGCCGCACCAGGTACTCGTCTGGTCGGCACGTACCGCGGCCGCGGCCGATGCGGCGACAACGCGCCTGCGGGAGTCCTCGGCCGAGTGGACGGACCTCGCGGACGTCGCCTATACGCTCCAGTTCGGCCGCAAGGCGTTCGGGCACCGGCGGATGGCGACCGTGTCCTCTGTGGACGATGCGGCCGCTGCGCTGGGCTCGGATACGCGGATGTCCGCGGGGGCGGAGGTCGTGTCCCGGCGGGCCGGGCTGCTGCTCGCCGGGGTCGGTGAGCAGTACTCGGGCATGGCGGGCGGGCTCTACCGAACCGAACCGGAATTCCGTGCCGCGATCGAGGAATGCTCCGCGCTGTTCCGCGCACACCTGGGGTTCGACCCGGTCGCGAGCCTGGTCGGCGAACGGGCCGGGAACGGAAACGACCTCGCCCGGTTGCTCGGCCGCGAGACCGGCCCCGAATCCGCCGACACCACTGTGGTGCAGCCGGGAGTGTTCTCGATCGGTTACGCGCTCGGCCGGCTGCTGCGGGCGTGGGGGATCGAACCGGAAGTCATCGCCGGGTACAGCGTGGGGGAATTCGCCGCCGCGACCTTGGCGGGCAGCCTCACCCTGGAAGAAGCGGCCGGGCTCGTCGCCGCCCGGGCACGACTCATCGCGCGGCTGCCCGCCGGTGCAATGGCCGCGCTCCCACTGTCCGCCACCGAACTGGGCGAGCTGGCCGGGGACTCGGCGGCCTCCGGTGTCGAGGTCGCCGCGGTGAACGGACCGCGGATGACCGTGGTCTCCGGCTCGGTCGAGGCCGTCGCGAAACTGACCGAAAAGCTCGCCGGGAACGGGGTTCCGGCGCGCCCGCTACGTACCACGCACGCCTTCCACTCGCGTGCCCTGCGCCCCGTCGCGGCCGAACTGACCGCGTGGGCGCGCGCCAATCTGGATCCGCGGACACCGGACGTGCCGTACCTGTCGAACGTCACCGGTGAGCCGATCACCACCGCTCAGCTCCGGGACCCGGGTTACTGGTCCGAGCACATGTGCCGGCCGGTCCAGTTCTCCACGATGATCCGGCAGTTGGCCACCGAACACCCCTCGACGGTGCTCGTCGAACTGGGCGCGGGGCAGTCACTCGGTTCGATGTTCCGCGGGCATCCGGACTTTCCCCGCACCGCCTGGGAACAGCTGGTGCCCTCGCTGCCCGGCGAAGCCGATCCGAAGACGGACACCGAGACGCTCACCGAGGCACTGGGCCGGCTCTGGCTGTCCGGAGTGGACCTCGATTGGGGCGCCTATCACGCGGGCCGGGCACCTCGGAAGACCTCCCTGCCCGGCTACGTCTTCGACCACCAGAGCTACTGGGTCGAGCCGAGTCCGCACGCGGCCGGGATCGGTTTCCCGTCCGGTGTGGGCGAGCAGCGGGTTTTCCTCGTCGACACGGACACCGATGAAGCCGGCCGCGCGCTGGCCACCCGGGTCGCCGCCGAGCTCGGCGCAGAGCTCGTGTTCGGTCAGGACGCCGAGCGCGTGCGGCGCGAACACGGGCGGCTCGACGGCGTCCTCGACCTCACCACCGTCGGCAACACGAGCACCGGGCCGCGGTGATCCGAACAAGGAGGTGTGCCAATCATGAATCCGGCAACCGGGTCCGCACCGATCGAGGTTCCCCCGTTCGCGGTGATTTCCGGGGCCCAGGTGCACGATGCCCTGCGGGGCAAGGAGAACGAGATCGTAGAGCTGGTCGAGCGGACCTATCGGCTGCACGGCGCCGGTGATTCGGTCAACCCGCCGTCCTATTTCCTGCGGTTCCCGGACCGCCCGACCGACCGGATCATCGCACTGCCTGCTTCGATCGGCGGGGCGGGGCGGGTCGACGGGCTGAAATGGATCTCCAGCTTCCCGGGCAACATCGCGTCCGGTATCGCCCGCGCCTCGGCGGTGCTGATCCTCAATGCACACGACAGCGGATATCCGTTCGCCTGCCTGGAAAGCTCCATCATCAGCGCGACGAGGACCGCGGCATCCGCGGCACTGGCCGCCGACCGGCTCAGTCGCGACCGGCCGCGGCCCACCCGGGTCGGTTTCGTCGGCACCGGCCTGATCGCCCGCCATATCCATGCCTTCCTGGAGGCGACCGGCTGGTCCTTCGAGCGGATCGGGGTACACGACCGGTCCCCGGAGCGGGCGGCCGAGTTCGGCGCGGACCTGGAGCGGTCGGGCACCTCGGGCAGCGTGGTCGTGCACGACAGCGCCGAGCGGCTGATCCGCGCCAGCGATCTGGTCGTCTTCGCCACCGTGGCCGGGAAACCGCACATCGACGATCCCGACTGGTTCGGCCACGGCCCGCTCGTACTGCACGTGTCCCTGCGGGATCTCGCACCGGAGATCCTGCTCTCCTCGGCCAATATCGTCGACGACGTCGACCACTGCCTCAAGGCGGAAACCTCACCGCATCTGGCCGAGCAGCGCACCGGCGGCCGCGAATTCCTGACCGGCACCCTCGACGAGGTCCTCACCGGGCGAGTGCGGCCACCGGCCGATCGGACCCTGATCTTCTCGCCGTTCGGCCTCGGCGTGCTCGACCTCGCCGTCGGCAAATACGTCTACGACCGGATCGCGGGCTCCGGCGCCTTGCACGTGATCGACGACTTCTTCCCCGAGCCGCGCCGGCAGGGTTAGCGCGGACGACCATCCGGTGCACTAGGAGACGATCGTGCCAGTCATCACCGCACCCGAGAACTACAATGCGGAAGAACTCTACGTCGATCTCCGCCCGAGCTTCGGGCAGCCGCTCTACTTGAAATGCGAGGGTTTCAACTTCGCGGGCTCGATCAAGCTCAAAGCCGCGACAGCCATGGTCGAGGCCGCCGAACGAGACGGCCTGCTGAACCCGGACTCGGTCCTTGTCGAATCCTCCTCCGGCAATCTCGGTGTCGCGCTGAGCATGCTGGCGGCCAGCAAGGGATATCGCTTCGTCTGCGTGACCGATTCCCGGTGCAACCTCGCGACCCGGCGAGCGATCGAGGCACTGGGCAATGACGTGCACATCGTCACCGAACCCACTCCGCAGGGAGGACTGCTCGGCGCCCGGATCGACCACGTCCGCGAACTCTGTGCGGCGGACCACCGCTATGTCTGGCTCAACCAGTACCGGAATCCGAACAACTGGCAGGCGCACTATCGCAGCACGGCACCCGCCATCGCCCGGATGTTCCCGGAGCTCGACACGCTTTTCGTCGGTGCCGGAACCACCGGCACGCTGATGGGCTGCGCGCGGTACTTCCGCGAATGGCGGCGGCCGGTCCGGATCATCGCGGTGGACGCCGTCGGCTCGGTCATCTTCGGCGGCGCACAAGGGCAGCGCAATCTGCCCGGCCTCGGCGCGAGTGTCCGCCCCGCACTGCTCGATGATTCCTATGTGGACGATGTGATCCTGGTGCCGGAACCCGACACCATCCGCGCCTGCCATCGCCTTGCCCACGCCGGGTTCCTTTTCGGTGGCTCCACCGGAACCGTGGTCAGCGGTGCCATCGGCTGGTTGTCCGCACACGGTCCCGGGGACGGCACCGCGGTCGCGATCGCCCCCGATCTCGGCGAACGCTATCTCGACACCATCTACCAGACGAACTGGATCCACGGCCTCTACGGCGAGGATGTCTGCGAATCCTGGCATGGTGCCGACAGTTGAACCGCCGCCGCAGCGTTCACCCGGACGTCGGCAGGCGAGCAGGCAGCTGGCCCGATGCCAGAAACCCGTCTGCATGGTGTCCGGCACCTGGCCCGGACCGTATGCTCGGAAAGTTGTCGGCGCGGTACGGTCCGGGGTGGCTGCGCGCAGTTCGATGAACCACCTGGAGTGCCGGTCGTGCTTATCGGAGTTCTGCAGGCCACCGGTGATCCGGCACGGCCCGCGCGCAATCTCGCAGTGCTGCGCTCGGCCGCGGCCGAAGCGTCCGCCCGGGGGTGCGGTGTACTCGTCACTCCCGAACTGTTCCTGCCGGGCTACGCGCCGCAGCTGGTCGCCGGGCGGGACGGGGCCGGACAGCGGACCGCCGCTGCGGGGCTGGCCGTCGAGTTCGGGCTGTATCTGGTCGTCTCCACCGTTGAGCACGACGGTTCGAACCGATACATTTCCGCGCATCTGTTTGCACCGAACGGTTCTCGGGTGCTGCACTATCGGAAAACACATCTGTTCGGCGACGAGAACGAGGTGTTCGACGCGGGCGATGCACCGTCGGCCGTGGCCCGGATCGAGGGGATCGCCGTGGCCCTCGGCATCTGTTTCGACGTGGAGTTCCCGGAGTACGTCCGCGCCCTGGCCGATGCGGGGGCCGAGTTGTTGCTGGTGCCCACCGCGGTCCCGTGGCTCACGGCGGCCGAAGCGGAGCTCTACGAGGCAGATTTCGTCGTGCAGCGCATCGTTCCGACGCGGGCGATGGAGAGCACCGTCGCGCTCGCGTATGCCAACCAGGCAGGGCCGGGGTTCATCGGCGCCAGCAGGATCGTCGGGCCGGCCGGTGATGTCCGGGCGAGCGCGGGCCGGGACGGGCCGGAACTGTTCGTGGCCGAGGTGGACGGGGCCGAGGTGGGGTATGCCAGGGCGGTGTTGCCCTATCTGTCCGCGCGCCGTCCGCGGATTTACCAAGCCCCGGCGCCGGAATCGAGCGGGGGCGACCCACCGGAGAGTCGGCTCGGTGTGCCGCGCACGGGCGCCTCGTCGGCCGCTCGAAAGCTCTGCGCCGGCGAAATGTAATCCAGGGCTCGACCGGTGCCCGGTTTTGTGGGAATTCCGGATGTAGATCTGTGTTTGAGTTATTCCGGTGAGTGCGGTATTAGGAAATTGCTTCTCATGCATTTATGGTTCGCGTTCGAACGGGCACTGGGAGTCGTATCCGGGGGTGCGCGGGGCTCCCGGAAAGCACTCGACCAGCTGTTTCGTTTGTTTCAGCGACGATACCGAACCTTCGGTGCGGCTAGCTCGTAGTGGGGGTTCGGGCGGCCACGAACTTCTGTTCGGGGCGCTCGAATTAGTTGACCATGCGAATCAGGTGTTCGTAGGCTTGTGTCACCGATGCACCGTCGGGTGGGTTCAGCGAATGTGATATTCTTCAATGGAGGATTTCTTCATGGTCGGCGTCCGGACGATTTCTTCGCTCGCCAATCGCGGCACCGAGCTTGGTCGTGGTGCGGTGCCGAGTGCACGATCCGGAGATGTCGGTGACTTCGTCGAAGAAACCGATTCATTGTTGGCGGTGGTCGACTCCGAGCTGCGGGTCAGTGGCGGAAATGCCGCGTTTCTCCGATGGTTCGGATGTAAGGAAACGGACATGCTCGGTGAGCCGTTTCCCGAACTGGTGACGACCGATCCCGCGTACCTGCGGGAGCGTCTGGGGCAGATCGGCGACGGCCGGGCACGGCGGTTGCGCGCCACGATCACCGGACCGAGCCCCATCGGTGCCGGGCGCATGACGATCGACGCCGTCCAGATGCCCGCCGATGACGGAGCGCTCCTGCTTACCCTGGTACCGGCCGAATTCACCGGCAACGGCCGGGCCTGTCTGGTCACGAGCCTCGAAGCGAAGATCCTGCAGGGCATGGCCCGCGGCCTGTCCAGTGTGCAGATGGCATCCCGGTTGTATCTGAGCCGTCAGGGGATCGACTACCACGTGGCCCGGCTGCAGCGGAGGTTCAAAGCGGGCAACCGTCTCGAACTGATCTCGCGTGCCTTCGCGGCCGGACTGCTCGACGCGACCACCTGGCCTCCCCGGGTTCCGGAATCTCGTTTGGCGAGCTGATCCGGCGATGCGCCGGAACAATCCGTGCGGAGAGGTATGAATTTTATTCACCTTCACTTTCCTTTTTGTTGAACGGGAGAGTGCCGCGCCGTATCCGTTGAATGGTAAAAGCTTTCGGTTCGTGGTATGGGACAGCGGCCGGTGCGCAGGAGACGGGAAATGTGAGGGATAACCCTCGCCGGGCCGGAGATCCCCTGGCCGCCCGGATGATCACGCGATGAGATGACCGATGTGGGGCACCCGTACCTGGTACGTGCCGCCACGTGAGGTACTGCGGTCAGCGGAGGGGCAGTGCATGGTGGGCCGGGAAGACAGGATGTTCGGACTGGGGACGACAGGACGGGATTCCGAACTGCGCTGGCTCGATGCGCGCCTGCATCCCGGACGGCCCCGCCGCACACCGGCCGTCGTGGTGGTCCGTGGGCCGATCGGTATCGGCAAGACCAGCCTGGTCCGGGCCGCACTGGCGCAGCACCCGGACAGTGTGATCTGCCGGACCACCGCCGTCCGAGGCGGGGAAGCCGGCCCGGAGCTGTTCGCCGCCCTGCGGGAGGCGGGTGTCCGGCAACCGGAACTCGACCCAGATGCGTTCGAGGACTGGTACACGGATTTCACGGTATGGGCCCGGAATCGTACCGGTCTCGTACTGGTGGTCGATGACGTGCAGTGGTGCGAGGAGCCGCTACTGCACTGGTTGGGCCTGCTGGCCAGGAGAGCGGCCGGACTACCGGTGCGGATCGTCCTGCTGCGCTCGAGCACGGCGGCCGAAGCCCGGGTACCGGATCTCGAATGCTGGTATGGCACCGAGGTGCTCGATCTCGGTGGATTGCCGGAGCACGCGGTGAGTCGGCTGGTGGCCGCCGCCGGAAGGGAAGCCGGGGAGTCGTTCGTGCGCTACTGCCTCGAGCGCACCGGTGGCAACCCGCTGCTGCTGGGCCAGTTGCTCGGCGGGGAAGGTGGCGAGCCCTCCGGGACCTCGGTCCTGCGTTCGCTGCTGGAGCGCCTGCCGGAGTATGTGCGGCTCGTCGCCCTCGCGGCCGCCGTGCTCGGCGACCGGGATCTGTTCCTCGTGGCCCGGCTGGCCGAAGTGCCGTTGCACACGGCCGAAACGGCGGTCGGCATGCTGCGCGCCCAGCAGATACTCGCTCCCGAAAGGCTGGAGTTCCGGAACCGCGCCGTGCGTGCGGGCCTGCTCGACGGAACCGGGCCCGCGGAGCTTGCCCGGTTGCGGCGGGCGGCGGCAACGCTGTTGAGCGATGCCGCCGAGCCCGCCGAGGTGATTGCCGAGCAGATACTGCAGCTGGCGGAACCGGAACCGTGGATGGTGGACCTGTTGTGCGATGCGGCGGGCGGTGCGACCGAACGGGGCGCGCCGGAGACCGCGCTGCGCTACCTGAGATCGGCCGTGGCAGCCCGGGCCGAGGATGTGGACCTGCTCGTTCAGCTGGCCGAAGCCGTTGCGCGGGTGGAACCGGGCGACGGCTTCGAGCTTCTGCACCAAGCGCTCGAACGGGAAGGTGATCCGGTCAAGCGGGCCGATATCGCGGTGCGGCTGGGCAGGCTGGCCCTGGTCGTGCGCCGGTGCGGTACCGCGGTGCGAGTCCTGGAGGACGAACTGACCCGGCTGGACGAGGAACTGCGTCCACCGGTGCAACGGCACCTGCACGCGCTGCTGGGCCTGGTGGGCATCGAGCACCGGGACAGCGTGGAAAGGCTGGACACCTGGCTGCGCGCCGATCACGTCCGCCCCCGGGCCGGTCTGGCCGAGGCCGGACACTTCGCGGTCCGCGCGGTGGTCACCGCGCTCGAGGGAGTCGAGCCGGAACAGGCCGCGGACTGGGCCGCACGCGCGATCCGCCGCTCGGACGCGACGGTGGACGACTCGCCGGTGAGTGCCGCCGTGCTCGCGCTGATGCTGGCCGACGAGGTGGACCTCGCCCGCGGCAAGCTGACCGAAGTGATCGACCTGGTGCCTGCCAAGCGCAGCGAATACCTGGCCTTTCGCGGGCTGGTGAGCCACTGGTGCGGGAACCTGACCGGAGCGGGCGCCGACACCGAGCGGGCTTATACGCTCGCTTCCCAGGAGACGGGCCGTACCGCGGCGGTGGTGCCCCGGATCGCGCTGGCGACCGTGCTGGTCGAGCAGGGCGAGGCCAGCCAGGCGGACCGGGTGCTGCGCGAGACGGACAGCATGCAGCTGCTCGAACATACGGTGCTGCGTCCGTGGTTCGAACTGATCGACGCACGGGCGCGCTGGGCGCTCGGCGAACAGGATGCCGCGCTCGTGTTGTTCCATCGTTGCGCGGAGAGCCTCACCGAGGTGGGGATCACCAACCCGCTGCTGGCTCCGTGGTGGTTCGAGGCCGCATGCCTGCTCGCGGACGCGGGGCAGCACGAGGAGGCGGCGGAACTGGCCGCCCACGGTGCCGCCCCGGCGCTGCAGTGGGGTACTCCCCGGGCGATCGGCATGGCCCGGCTCGCCGCCGGACTCACCGCGGAGCCAGGCGAGCGGGTCGGTCTGCTCGAGGAAGCGAGCGGCACCCTTGCCGGATCGCCGGCACGGCGCGAAGCGGCATTGGCGGAGTTCGAACTCGGCCGCGCGCTGATCGACGTGGGCGAGCTGGGTGCGGCGCGACAGCGGCTGCGCCGGGCCACGCGATCGAGCCTGCGCCTTGGTGATCGGCAGCTGCCGCGACGGGCGCGACAGGCTGCCGCGGCGGCGGGTATTCCCCGCCAGGAGTCGCCCCTGGCCTCGCTGAGCCCGGCCGAGCGCCGCTCGGTGGAACTGGCCGGGCGCGGGGTGAGCAACCGGGTGATCGCGGAACGGCTGTTCGTCACGGTCCGGACCGTGGAGACCCATCTGACGAGCGCCTACCGCAAGCTGCAGGTCAACAGCCGGGGTGAGCTGGCAACGGCGCTCGGCCAGACGTCGGACTGCCCGGAGTGGACGGGGACGAGCCGGTGAACACTGCCAGAACACCTGAGCCGGGGACCACGGCACACCTGGTGGAGCGGGAGACCGAGCTGCGCGCGATCACCGGGTTGATCGAGGAGCTCGAGCACGGCCGCGGTGGTCCTGCCCAGGTGATCGGCCCACCGGGAACCGGACGGACGGCGCTGCTCGAGCGCGCCGCACAGCTGGCCGCCGAGCGAGGGCTGCAGGTGTTCACGGCCCGCGGTTCGGTCACCGAGGCGGCCCTTCCGTACGGCGTGCTGTCCCAGCTGCTGAGCGAGGTGCCGGAGCTGAGCGGCGTCTCGTGGTTGCCGGAGCTGCTCGAAGACGGCGCGGACGCCACGGTCACGCACGAACTGCTCTGCCAGCGGATGCTGGCGTCCGCCCGGCGCTGTCCGGTGCTGCTGGTGGTCGACGATGTCACCCTGATCGACGAGCAGTCGGCCGGCTGGCTCTCGGTCCTGCGGCGCCGCCGGGCGGGAGTGCCGATCGTGCTGCTGGGAGCCCAAGCCGGGCTGCCCGCCGCGGACGGTCGCCTTGACCCGCTGTCGTCCGCGGAGGTACCCGGTGAGCAGCAGCGCGTGGTCCGGCTCGGTCCGCTCAGCCAGACCGCGGTGCACAGCGTGGTGGGTTCGGTGCCCGCGCCACGCCCTCCGGCCGAGGAGCTGTACCAGGCCACGAGGGGAAATCCGGCGCTGCTGGCCGAGGTGCTGACCCGCTCCGCCACCGGCGGGGACGGCGAAGAGGGCATTGACACCCTTGTCGCGGACACCCGGCGGACGAATGTGCTGAGCCTGCTCGCGCGACTGCCCGCGGACCTCGCGGCCCTGGTGCGGACGATCGCGGTGGTGGGCACCGCCGATGAGGCCGGTCTGCGCCCGCTCATCGGCCCGCTCGGTATGACGATCACCCGTGCGCTGGCGGTGCTGACCGAGCTGGGCCTGCTCGGAACGGACCGGTACGAGCCGATGGACCCCGAGCTCGCCACATGGGTACTGGCGGCCACCGGCCGGCACGACCGGGACCGGATCCGGCGCAGTGCCGCGGAACTCGGCCACCGCAGGGCGGTCCCGGAGGCCGAGGTCGCCGAACTGCTCGTGGAAGCTCCGCCGATCGGCCAGACCTGGGCGCTGGAGACCCTGCAGTTGGCCGCCCGCCGTCGCCGGGAGGCCGGCGACCATGCGAGCGCGGCCCGCTACTACCGCCGCGCACTGGCCGAACCGGCCTCCGAAGGCACGGCCGCGCGGCTGCGCCTGGATCTGGCCACGGTGGCGGCGACATCCTGTGCGTTCACCGGTGAGCTGCGCCTGGCCAGGGCGATTCCGTCCGCCGTTGACGAGGAATCCGTCCGGACGAGGCTGTCAGTCGCGGACCTGTTGCTGCTGCACGGACGAGCGGAGAACGCGACGCAGGCGCTGGCCGGGTTCGACGCCTCCGGCTGCGGTGCCCGGGAGCGCGCGGACCTGATCGCCCTGCACTGGCTCGCCGAGCCCGGCGGACATGGTTCGGCGGGCCTCGGCGTGCCCGCGGTGACCGAGGTGGATCCGGCGCAGATGAGTCCGGCACAGGCGGCCGTCGCGGCGTGGCTGACCATGGCCGCGGGCCGTGATCTCCGCACGGCGCGTCTGCTGGCACAGCGGGCGATGGAGACCGGGAAGGAGCAGCCCTCGTTGTACGCGCCCCGCCTGGTGCTGGCGATGACCTTCGCCCAGACCGACGATGTGCTCACCGCGGCCTCGGTCTACGACGGAGTGATCGCCGCGGCCTCGGCGGCCGGTTCGCGGGTCCCGGTGGCGCTGGCCCTCACCGGTCGCGCGTGGATCGATCTGCTGCGCGGGCGCGTGCAGGCAGCCGAGGACGCGCTGGCCCAGGCACGCCGGTTGATCCCGCCGGAGGGCAGGCCGCCGACCGTGGCCGGTGCGTTGAGCACGATCGCGATCGGCGCCGCGCTGAGCCGGGATGACCTGGTGGCGGCCCAGCAGGCGGCGGACGAGATCGATCGGGCCACCGAGTCCGGCAGCGTGAACCCGATCCTGCTGTTCATGCTCGGCCTGCTGGAACTGGAACTCGAACAGCATCAGCGCGCGCTGCGGCTGTTCGAGGAATGCGGGCGGCGCATGCACGCGTTCGGCTGGCTCAATCCCGCCCTGGTGCCCTGGCGCTCCCAGCTGGCCGTGGCCGCGCAGGCGCTCGGCGATGAGCAGACCGCCGCCGCGATGATCAAGGAGGAGTGGCGGCTGGCTCAGGCGTGGGGCACGCAGACCGTGATCGGGCGCACCCAGCTCGGCGCGGGTATCGCCGAGGGATCGGATGATGTGGTGTTCGGGCTGACCCAGGCGGTGAACGCGCTCCGGTACTCCCCGGCCAGGGTGCTGCACGTCGAGGCGTTACTGCTGCGCGCCGCAGCACAGCTGGACCGTGGCCAGACCGGTGGAGTCGCTCGCGAGCTGCGGGAAGCGGAGCGGTTGGCCGCTGCGTACCAGCTCGGCTGGGCCCGGCCGCGACTCGCCGAACTCAAGAGGCGGCTTGCCGAACGCCCGCGCTCCGAACCGAACCACCGCGCCGCTCTCCGGCGCTGGCGCTCGCTGAAACCGGAGTCCGCGGCGCTCGTCCGGCGGGTGCTGGCGGATGCCTCGAACGCCGATCTCGCCGCGGAGCTGGGTATCACCAAGCGGGCCGTGGAGCTGCGGCTGACCTCGATCTACCGGCAGCTCGAGGTGACCGGCAGGGCCGAGCTGCGTGAGGTCTTCGCGGCACTGGACAAGGAGCTCTGATCGGGCGTGACCATGATCGAGCGCGATGACCGGCTTGCTTCGATCAGCACGGCGATCGCCCGGGTCGAATCGGGCCATGGGGAGTTCGTCCTCATCCGGGGCGGGTTCGGCACCGGCCGCTCTGCCCTGCTGCACGCGGCCGGCGAACAGGCGACCGCCCATGGCCTGCGTGTCGTGTGGACCGTGACGACACCCCTGGAGCGTGAGATCGACTACGGCCTCGCCCGGCTGCTGCTGAACCCGTTGCGCGAGGCAGGGTTTTCCGACGAGCTTCCCGAACAGGCCCGGCTGGATCAGCCGTTCTCCACGATGCCGGTCAGCCCGCAGCGTGCCCACCTGGTGCTGCACGAACTGCTGGGCGTGATCACCGAGGCGGTGTCGCACGGTGGTCCGCTGGCGCTGCTCGTCGATGACCTGCAGTGGGCGGACGCGGCCTCGTTGCGGTGGCTCGCCTACCTCGCCAACCGGATCGCCCGGCTGCCCGTGCTGCTGGTGGCGACCCTGCAGGACGGCGCCGGTGGCACCGAGGAGATGGTGCTCGAGGATCTGGTCCGTGCCGCGGGGCGGCGGCTGCACGCCACCGCGCTTTCGGTGGATGCGGTGCACACCTACCTCGCCGCACGGTGCCCGGAAGCCCCGGAACGGGTGTTCACCGAGGCCTGTCATGCGCGCACCGGCGGGCTTCCCGTGCTGCTGGACGCACTGGTGCGCGCCATGTTCGAACAGGGACTGCGCCCGGTCGCGGGCTCGGTGGCCGAACTCGCCGCGCTGCGCCCGCCTTCGGCGGCCACGCGGTTGGCGCGGTGCCTGGACGCGCAGCCTGCGGGCGTCGGCACGGTGGCCAGGGCAATGGCGGCGCTGGGCGAGGAGACCGGGACCGAGGTGATCGGCGATGTGGTGGGGCTCGACCGGCCGGACTTCGATGCCGTGCAGCATGCGTTGCGCAGGCTCGCGCTTGTCCAGGAACCGGCAGGCGATGGGCGGTTGCGGTTCCGCGGCACGCTGACCGGGGAACTGATCGCGGAACGGCTGACCGCGGCCGAGCAGGACCGGCTGCACTTCCGAGCCGCGAAGGTCCAGTACCGGCTCGGCAGGCCGGTGCAGCAGGTCGCACGGCAGCTGCTGGCGACGGTAGCCGAGCCGAGGCCGTGGGCGGCCGGGGTGTTACGGATCGCGGCCCGGGTCGCGCTGTCCGAGGGGGAGCCGCGCGTGGCGGCCCAGTATCTGCGGCACGCCCTGGCCCATCCCAATGCCGAACGGGCGGAGTTGCTGGTGGACCTCGCCAGGGTCGAACGGCGTCACGACCTGACGGCCGCGCGCAGGCACCTGCATCAGGCGCTGGAGATGCTGGGCAGTCCGGTGAGCCGGGCGTCCGCGCTCTGCGTGCTGCCGGTGCTGGCCGGGCCCGAGCCGGCCTCGGATGCCGAGCCGATCCGGCGCTGTCTCGAGGAACTGCGCGGTTGCCGGGGCCGGGGCACGGCCGAAGCGGCGCTGCGCCTGGAAGCGCGCCTGCGCTACCTGGAACGGGATACGCCGGCGGCCGGGCCCGAGGCGGCCGAGCGGCTGGCCGGACTCGGCCCGGAACCGGCGGGGGAGTCCTCCGCGCAGCGCGAGCTGGTGGCGGTGCTGGTGTACCTGGCGGCCACGACCAGCGCGATACCCCGCGAATCCGCCGTGGCGCTCGCCCAGCAGGTGCTGGCCAGGGAACCGGGTTCCCCGGAGCAGATGTACACGGCACTGCCGCTGCTGGTGCCGCTGCTGACACAGGCCGATGCGATCGAGGGCGTCGAATCGTGGCTGGCGGCGGCCGGTGGACCGGAGGACACCCCGGATGTGCCGAACGCGGTGGCGTGGACAGGGCAGGTGCTGCTCGCACACGCCGCCGGCCGCTTCGGCGAGGCGCGGGAGCGTGCGCTGGCGGTGCTGACCGTGGATCCCTCCGCGCGCAGCCGGCTGACCTCGGTGGTGCTGTGGGTGCTGACCGAGATCGTCGTCGAGCGGCGCACCCCCGAGCTCGCCCGCAGGATCATCGAGTACTGCGAGCCGGACCAGGATCCGTGGCTGAGGTCGCTGACCCACGGCGGGCTGGCGCTGGCCGAGGGAAATCTGGTGCTGGCACTGGAGTACTTCCAGGACTGTGCGCACCAGCTGGAGTCCGCCGGATGCACCAGGGTCGCTCTGCCGCCGGTACGTGGCCGGATCGCGACGCTGCTCGCCGCCACCGAACAGCCGGAGCAGGCCGAGGCGATCGCGCAGGAGGTCGTGGCCCGATCGATGTCCTGGGGCGCCACGGCGGCGATCGGCAGGGCGCTGCGGATCAGGGCCGCCCTGCTGGACCGGGACGAGGATGCGGTCCCCCTGCTGCGTGAGGCGGCGGAAATGCTGGAGGGCTCGGCCGACCGGCTGGAGCTGGCCAGGGTGCTGTTGTTGTTGGGGGAGCGGGAATCCGGACCGCGGGCGCGGGAGTGCCTGAAACGAGGCCAGCAGCTCGCGGCCGAGTGTGATGCGCGGTGGCTGTTGCGCCCGGATGGCGTCGAGCTGGTCCCGAGTGGTTCGCTGACGGCCACCGAGCAGCGGGTGGTCGAACTGGCGGTGGCCGGTGGTCGCAACCGGGAGATCGCCGAACAACTGGCGGTGACGGTGCGTGCGGTGGAGAAGCATCTCACGAGTGCGTACCGCAAACTCGGGATCAGCAGCAGAGCCCAGCTGGCTCAGGCACTGAGCGGGCATCGGGCGGGCTGACCGCCGTGCTCCGCCCGGTTCAGTGGGGGAACACGGGGGTGTCGAAGTAGCCCTGCAGCCACGCCGTGGTCAGCTCGACGCGGGAATGCCGTCCGGTGGACTCGAACAGCGCGGTCAGCCGTGCCTCCACGCGCTTCTCGCTGATCTGGAGGGTCGCCGCGATCTGGCGGTTCGTGCGGCCGCCCGCCACCAGCTCGGTGATGCGCCGCTCCAGCGGGTCGAGCGAGGTCCGGTCCGCTCGGTCCTGCGGGATCGCGATATCGCGGTGGGACAACAGTTCCGCGATGCGCGCCGTTTCCCGGACCGCGCCGAGCTGTGTCAGGATGCGGTGCGCCTCGAGCAGCCACCGCCGCGGTTCCGGGCTCAGCTCGCCGAGTAGCCCGCAGGCATCGGCGTACCGGAAGGCATTGCCGGATTCGTGGGCCAGTTCGGCCCCGGCACGTACCGCCTCGAGGTCCCACCGCACCGAGCCACCGTGCACCAGCAGCATTTCCCGGACCGTGGGGACCGGACGGCGCTCGGCGAGTTCTTCCAGCGCGGCCAGGGCCCGCCGGACGATGCGTTCGTTTCCCGCCGTGCGCGCATAGTTCAGCAACCGCCCCAGCAGGAACTCGATACCGATCTGCGCGCCCTTGGCCAGGCAGTCCTCGTACTCCCGCCAGCCCTGCTCGACCGCTCCCGCCAGCCCTTCGGTGAACCGGCGCCGCGCACAGTCGACGCAGGCCAGGTAGCTGGCGGGGACCTCGGCGAAGCGCCCCCGTTCCAGCCACTGCGCCGCACGGTCGAGCTCGCCGCGCTGGATGCTGATCTCCGCGGCCGCCAAGGCATAGAACTGGTGCTGGCGCGGGACCGTCCACAGGTGATCGCCTTCGAGCTTGCGGGCCAGCGAGAGCGCGGCGTCCCATTCGCCGAAGTGGTAAGCCCGCCGGAGGGCGTGCCAGTCCGCGGCGAACCCGCTCGGCGGCGGGGTGTAACGGTCGGGACGCAGTTCCTTGAGGACGTCGACGAAGTCCATGAAACCGGCGGCCTCGTTCGCCTCGATGTTCGTGGCGTGGTCCTCGGGAAGACAGGCGAGCAGCACCCCGGCACCGAAAGCGAACAGGTCCTCCTCGCTGGTCCCGTGCTTCTCGCCGAGGATCCGCAGGTTCGCGGCGGACATGCCCCGGTCACCCCGGCCCACGGCGTCGAGCAGTTCCCGGGCGGCGGTGTGCTCGAGGGCATCCGCCAAAGGACGGACGAGATCCAGCTCGTAGAGCCGGTGTTCGTGCGCCAGGGCCGCGAGCCAGTAGACCAGCGCGGTCACGATCAGCTCGGCAGGGAGCCCGGGCCGGGCAAGGCGTGCGGCGCTGACGCCGGCGAGTTCGTCGGCGAGCCGGTCGTAGCGCCCGGCCGCGAAACTGTCGGCGAGCACCGCCTTCAGCGCCGCGCGATGACGTCGGTCCTCCGGTGGCAGGGCCCGCATCGCGGTCGTGCGGTAGCGGTGCGCCGCCCTGGCATCGGTGCACTCCCGCGCGCTCGCGAGCAGGATGCCGACGGCTTCCTCGTCCAGGGTGGCCGGTGGCAGCTCGGCGAGATGGCGGGCGATCCGCTCCGGTACCACCCGGCCGTCCTGCCGGTGCAGCTCCAGCAGCCGGTGCGCGATCCTGCTGTGCAGGGTGCGCCGCCAGCGGGGTCCGCGATCGGTGCGCAGCCGTTCGGCGAGCGCGGGCACGGTGAACTCGACCGCACCCGCTGCGCCGAGCCGCAGGATTCCGGCGCGCACCAGGTCGTCGAGCACCCGTCCTGCCGTGGGCAGCGACAGCCCGGCCGACGTAGCCAACTCGGACAGGTCGTCGATGTCGGGGATGCCGCGTTCGCTGAGCACCGCGACGGCCGCGGCCAGCCGGTGCGCGGCGAGGCCGAGGCCGCGCAACCGCAGGAGCAGCGGATGGCCGGGCGGCAGCGCGATCGGGATGTCGATGCCGCCGAGGCAGACGTGGCCGTCGATCACCTTGAGGCGGTCCTGGGCGCGCAGGTCGGCGACGGTGCCAAGGACCGTGGCGGGATTGCCGAACAGCGGCCCGAGAGCGGCACCGAGCGCGTCCACGAATCGGGGATCGCTCGGGGTGGGGCCGCCGGGTGTGGTCCACGCGGGCAGTAGTGCGGTGGTCTCGGCCTCGGTGAGCGGCCGCAGTTCGATGGTGCCGTCCGCAAGGGGATGCAGTGCGGTGTCCGCCCCTCCGGGACGGGTGAGCACGGTCGCCACGGTGCTCACCCCAGCCGGGCGCGCCCCGTCGGCGACAAGGGACACCGTCGCGGCCGCCTCCGGGGGGAGCAGATCGGCATCGTCGAACTGCAGTACGATCCGGCCCGATTCGGCGAGCGTGCCGAGGACATTGAGCAGGTCGTTCGCGAGCGGGACCGGATGCGGTTCGGCGGCGAGCCGCCCGCGCAGCCGCGCCACGGTGCTGTGCAGGCTGATCAGTTCGGGCTGCGCGAGCGCGGTGTTCAGGTTGTCGATCAGGTCGGCGAGCCGGAGCAGTGCGCTGCCGGGGTCTTCGCGGACGGGTACCGAGAGCACCGTGACGCCGCGGCGGCGACGTTCGGAGAGCGCGGCCAGCGCCCTGCTGCGGCCGGACCCCGCGGGACCGCTCACCACCCAGATCTCGCCCGGGCAGGTGAACAGGCCGCCGAGGGCGGCGAGTGTTTCCTCGGGTCCGGCGTGTGTGATGTTCGTGGCACTCATGTCCGTCCTCGGCTCGGTTCCTCCAGTACATCGGATAGCACACGCGGTGCCGAAGGCGGGAGCCGGATCGGCCGAGCGGGGCTTGCTCGACTCGTGCCGCGGGTATCCGCTACTTTCGGAAACTGTTCCGGTACGGACACGCACAGTGGGCATGTGGAAGTTGTCGATGACGGGGGTCGAGTGGCCGTCGGTTGGGTATCGCCGTGGTGACAGGCGCGGGCGCGCGTCGCGCGACGACCGGTCACTTCGCCGAGGACGCCGAGCAGGACGGCACTGTGCTGACCGTGCTCGCCGGGGAACCGGGAAGCGGCCGCAGTACGGCACTCGACCGGCGCGTCGAGGAGCTGGCGGATTCGGCGACCGTGCTGGTGCTGCGGTTGACCGAGGCCGAAAGCGAGCTCGCGTTCGGTGCGGTGTTCCGGCTGCTCAACCAGCTCGCGGCGGGCGATCCCGGGCGGATCCGACCGGTACTGGCGATGCTGGCCAGGGAGAGCGCGGCCGCCGGGCGACGGCCGGAGGCGCTGGCGGCCGTGGCGAGCGCGGTGCTGCCGCTGCTGCGTGACAGCGGTCCGCTGGTACTCGCCGTCGACGATGCCCAGTGGCTGGACGAGAAGAGCGCGCGGCTGCTCGATCCGCTGCTGCGCGATCCCGAGGTGCGCTCCCGGGTCTCGGTGGTGGCGACGGTTTCGCTGACCGATGGCCGGCAGCCGGACACTGGATCGGGAGCGGTCCTCACCCGGTTGCGGGACGAGGGCCTGGCCCGGCTGCGGCTGCTGCGGCCGCTGACCCGGTCCCGGGCACGGTCGCTGATCGCCGCACTCATCTACGCGCAGCCGAGCGGCGATCTCGTCGATGAGCTGCACACGGCCACCCGGGGCAATCCGGCGGCGCTGACCGCGCTGGTCAACGGGTATTGCGCGGCTGGGGCGCTGCAGGTCGTGGACCGGGCCGCCTATCGCTCCCACTGCGCGGATTGGCCGGTCGGCAGCGAAGAACACCCCCTGCTGCGCGCGGTGACCGGTGCGGGAGCCGAACTGCGCGAGCTCGCCGAAGCGCTGGCCGTGCTCGCCCCGCTCGGCGCGCAGCTGGTGCCGGTCGCGGCGGTCGCTCTCGGTCGTGCGGAGACCGCCGTCGCCGAGGCGCTGGACCTTCTCGTCGCCCGGCGAGTGCTGGTCCGGCACCAGGACGGCGGACATCGGTTCCGGGTTCCCGCCGTCCGGGACGCGCTGTTCTGCCGGCTCGGGCCTTACGCAGCGCGGAACCTGGCCGCGTGCGGCGTGCGCGCGGTGTGGGAACAGGACCTGCACGTGCCGGAGGAGGTGCTGCTCGACTGGATCGCCCAAGCCGGGGCCTTCATCGATGCGCGGCATGCCGCCCCGCGGCTGCTCGAACACGCGGGCCGGGTGCTGCTCACCGACGGGCCCAAGGCGGAACGCTGGCTCAGCGCCGCGGCGGCACGGGCGACGGCCCCGGATCAGCGGGCCGGGGCGCTGTTGCTGCTCAGCGCGGCACGAGCGGTGCACCACCGGCACTCCGCGGCGGGGGACTGTGCGTTCCGGGCGCTCTCCGAACACGCCGCGGACCTGGAGCCGGTACAGCAACAGGAACTCTCGATCGTGTTCCTGACCGGGCTCTCCGAGCAGCAGAAGTCCCAGGAACTGGCCGAGATCGCCGAGGAGGGTTCCGCGGTTCTGCCGCAGGATCCCGCGTCCTCCGCGGTCACCAAGGCCTATGCGCTGATCATGTGCGGACGGTGGAAGGACGCCCGCGAGCTGCTGGCCCGGCTGCGATCGGTGTGGAGCGAGAGCAATCCGATCACCGCCGACTTCGGGACGATGTTCCTCGCCTGTTGCGAGGTGGTCGCCGGGGACACGGCGCCGTTGTACACGCTGCTCGAGGATCCGCGGTTGTGGCGGGCCGGCCGGTTCCCGAGCTATTGGCTGGAGGAACGGCGGTTCGAGCTGGACATGCTGCTCCAGCTCGGGGAGCGGGGGCACACCGAGCAGCGGATGGCGGAAGTCGGGCTCGAGGCCGAGCACCTGTCCGGTATGGATCGGTTCCACCTGAGTCACTTGGCCGGGGACTGGCCGGAAGCAGTGGAATTGGCGCACCGGGCGATGCTGCAGGGCATCAGCTCGGCGCCGACCGCGTACAGCACGATGGTGCAGGGGACGATCGGGATACTGGCCGCGCAGGGTTGGCTCGTGCGGGCGCGGGCGCTGTTCGATTACGGCCGCGCGCTTTGCCTCGAGCACGTGATCCAGCACGCCGGGTCCATCGTGTTACGCGAGTCCGGCGACACCGATGGCGCCGAGCAGCTGTTGTTCGCGGCCGCGCGCAGTGCCGAGCAGGGCGAGTATTTGCTCGGCACCGAGCAGTTGTGGGCCGATCTGGCCCGGTCGGCGTTGCGTCGGGGCGAGCACGGCGAGGCCGAGCGGTGGGTGGAGTGCGCGGCGCACGCGGCGAAGCGGATGGGGACCGCTCGCGCTCGGCTGTGCCACCTGCTGGCGCTCGCGGCGGTGCACGGTGATCAGCGCGCGGCACGCGAAGCCGTGGAGATCGCCGAGGAACGCCGGGATGTCCCGCATGAGGCGGCGATGGCATTCGCGCACGCGGGTCTGGCCGGGTACCGGACCGAGCGGATGCTGCGTGCCTCGTACGAACTGTGCGGGGTGGTCGGAGCTTGGTTCTGGCGTGCCCGGCTGCGCGCGATGCTGCGGGTGCGCGGGTTCGCGGGCCCGGGGCGGGCCGAGGCGACCACGGAGAACGAGCGGTTGCTGGCGATCCTGGTTGCGGAGGGGCTGACCAACCAGCAGCTGGCCGTGGTGCTGGGCACCAGCGAGAAAAGCGTCGAGGGGCGGCTGACGCGGCTGTTCTCCCGGACCGGGTTCCGGTCGCGGGTCGAACTCGCGGCGGCGATCCTGACCGGGGAGTACACGTTCTGAGCCGCCGCACCAGGGTTCACCGCGGTTGGTCCGCCTCCCGCTCCGGAGCGTCCAGCGGGTTCTCGATCACCTTCGGCACGCGCCGCAGCGTCCGCAGGGCAATCAGGGACAGCACCACCATCACCACCGCACTGCCGAGCATGCTGGCGCGGATTCCGCCGACGAAGGACTGCTCCGCGGCCAGCCGGACCGCGCTCGCCACCGGCTCCGGCAGGCCCGCGGCCACCGCGGCGGTCGCGCTGAACGATTCCTGGACCCGCGCCGCGAGGTCCGGGGGAACGCTGTCGGGCAGCACCAGCCGCGCCTGGTAGACCGCCGTGAGCACGCTGCCCACCACCGCGATCCCCAGTGACCCGCCGAGCTCGTAGGCCGTGGTGGAGATCGAGGCCGCCGCCCCCGCACGGTCCCTGGGCACCGTGCCGAGGATCGTGTCGCCGGTGACCGTGAGGGTCAGGCCCGCGCCCGCGCCGAACGCCACCTGCGCGATCATCACCAGGGTGAAGTCCGAGTTCGTGGTCACCGCGCCGTAGAGCCCGAATCCGAGCGCGGCCAGGGCCAGTCCGCCGGAGACCGCCCACGCACGGCCGAACCGCCACACCACCTTCGCCGCGAGCACCCCGCCCGCCAGGAGCGCGGCCAGGGCACCCGGTACGAAGGCCAGCCCGGAGCGCAGCGGATCCCAGCCGAGCACGAGCTGGAAGTACTGGCTGTTGATCAGCGCGAACGCGGACATGGTGAACACCGAGATCAGGTTCGATCCGACGGAGGCGGCGAACCCGCGGTTGCGGAACAGCTCCAGATCGATCAGGGGTTCCTCGAGCCGGTGCTGGCGCCGGGCGAACACGATCAGGCAGATTCCGCCGATGGCGAAGGCCAGCAGCACATCCAGGCTCCACGGTCCGGCGTAGAAGACGGATTTGAACGCGTAGACGATCCCGATGATGCCGACGATCGAGAGCAGCACGCTGAGCGGATCCAGTCGCAGCTTCCGGCTGCTGCGCGATTCCGGGACCATCCGGGCGACGAGCAGCACCACCGCGGTGACCGGGACGTTGACCAGGAACACGGTGCCCCACCAGAAGTGGTCCAGCAACAGACCGCCCACGATCGGGCCGATCGCGAATCCCGCCGCGGACACCCCGGAGCTCGCCCCGATCGCCGCCGTACGCGCGCGCTGGGTGGTGAACACCGCGCGCAGCAAGGAAGTGGCCGAGGGCAGCACCGCGGCGCCCGCGACGCCCAGCAGTGCGCGCGCTCCGACGAGCATCCACACCGAAGGCGCGTAGGCGGCCAGCAGTGAGCCGCCGGCGAACGTCGTCGCGCCGATGATCAGCATGCGGCGCCTGCCGAAGCGGTCACCGAGGTTGCCCATCGTCACCAACAGCCCGCCCATGGCGAAGCCGTACACATCGGCGATCCAGAGCAGTTCCTCGGAGGTCGCGCCGAGCTGGGCGGTCAGCGCGGGAATGGCCAGGTGCAGCACGGTCATGTCGATCGCGACCATCAGCTCTGCCAGGCAGGCCACGAAGATGGTCGCGATCTTGCTCCTCCTCGAGGTCATACCGGTACCGCCCTGGCGAGTCGGGAACGTGGTGCGGGGGAGAGTGCGGCCCGGAGATCGGCGCGCAGCAGCTCGAACCGGCCGGTGAGGGTCGGTAATCGGTGCAGCAGGTGGTCCGGGCCGGCGACCAGGACCCGCGCGACGCCGAGCCGGGAGAAGCGCTCGACCAGTTCGGGCAGCCGCACCGCGGTCACCGTCGATTCCAGCAGCAGCCCGGCGGCCTCGGCGCCGGTGTGGATCGGTTCCCCGTCCTGGTCGGACACGATCGGCAGGGCGGGATCGGCGAACACGAAATCCGCGAAGATCTCCGCCACTTCCTCGCGCAGCGGACCGAGTGCCCGGGCATGGGCTGCCGGGCGCATGGTGGTCAGCGCGTAGCCCCCGGCGGCCCGGACTCGCCGGACGAACTCCTCGAGTTCGCGCTCCCGCAGGGTCACCAGGTGCACGTCCTGGTCGAAGCGGCCGGACAGTTCGTATTCGCCGAACCCGTCGAGAATGTCCGCGAGCACCGGATCGGGTACGCGCACGATGAACTGGCTTACCAGATCCTGGTGTGCGCGGGTGAAGTAGTCATGTTCCTGCCGGGCGACCCGCGCGACCAGCCGCACCAGTTCCGCCAGCGGCAGTGCCCCGGACCGGACGAGGGCGGCGCGCTGGCCGAAGCTCGCCCCGCCGACGGCCGCCGGGTCCAGGCCGTGTTCCTGTTCGGCCCGTTCGGCGACCGCAAGGCAGGCGAGCACGAACGCGAGCTGGGTGTGTTCGGTGTACTCCTCGCCTTCCCTGGCGAGCGGGTCCAGCAGGGAGTAACCAAGGGACTGTTCCGCCACACCGAGCAGTCGTCTGGCGCGGCGGTCGATGACGAGGAACCGCCCCAGCTCTCCGGCGCGGGCCGGGCCCATGCCGGGGAACAGGAGTGCGTCGGAAGTAGCGTCCATGGTGTCCTTCTCGTTCCGTGGTTGCGCGCCGCTATTCGGTCGTGGCCAGCCGCTCGATCTGGTCCCGGTCGGGTTTTCCGTTGCGGTTCAACGGGAATCGTTCGGTGACGAGCACGCGGTTCGGTTGTTCGGCCGGTGGCAGCAGATCGCAGATCCGCGCACGCCAGTAGTGCGCGTCGTGCTGCGCGTCGTCCTGGACGACGAACACCAGGCTCGATCCGCGCCGCTGGTCGGGCAGCGCGATGATCGCCGCCGAGCAACCGCACTCGGCCAGCCGGTGTTCGATCATCGCGGGGTGCAGGGTGTGGCCGTTGCGGTGCACGGCGCGCTTGCGGCCGACGACGAACAGGTTCCCTTCGGCGTCCAGCCTGCCGAGGTCGCCGGTGGGGTACCAGCCGCGGTCCACCGGCCGGACCTGGCCGTGCTCGTCGAGATAGCCCTCCATCAGGTCCGGATCCAGCACGAAGAGTTCGCCGACCTGATCGGCGGGCAGCACGCTGCCGTCCTCGGTGCGCACCTCGATCGCCAGCCCCTCGACCACCTGCCCGCAGCCATGCGGGTTCTCCAGGTTGGCGAAGGCGACATTGCCCATCTCGGTGCTGCCGTAGCTGTCGAGTAGCGGCAGACCGAACAGTTCCACGGCCCGCTCGGTGACCTCCGGTTCGAGCGGGGCCGCGCCACTGCAGAGCATGCGTGCCCGCGCGAGCCCTTCGCGGAGGGACGGGCGCTTGTCGATCAGATTGAACAGGCTGCGATAGGTGGACGGGGTGGCGTCCACGACCGTGGCCCCGGCCCGCCCCGCGAGGCGCAGCGCGCGATCCGGACGGCGGTACGGGGCGATCACGAACTCGCACTGCCGCAGCCAGGCGATGAACACCATCGACAGGCCGTACTGGTGGTTGAACGGCAGCAGCGGCAGGAGCACGTCTCCGGCCCGGTGGCCGACCAGATCGGCATTGCGTTCCAGGTTCGTCAGGAATTTCGCCCCGTTCTTCGCGACGCCTTTGGGGGCGCCGGTCGAACCGGAGGACCACATCACCAGACTGTCCGGCAGTTTCTTCCAGTCGTCGAAGCTCAGGCGCGCCTCGCCGGGTGCCCGTTCGGCCGCGGACACCAGGATCTCGTAGGTCGAGACCGAGCGGGCCTGCGGCGGCATCGGAGCATCGTCGTCGACGACGGCGAGCGTCACGTCCGAGGAGGCGATCGTGGCTGCGGTGCGGTCGGCGTGCTCCATGTGGTCCACGAGGACGATCGAGGCGCCGAGGTGCATGAGCGCCAGCAGGATGGTCAGGTAGCCGAGCGAGTTCTCGGCTTTGAGCAGCACGCGATCGCCGGCGCCGATGTTCTCCTCGCGCAGTGCCTCGGCCACCCGCAGCGCCTGCTGTTCGAACTCGGCGCCATCGGTGACCACGTCGGGAGAGTAGATCCTCGTGAACATGCCGTGTTCCTTTCCGCTCAGTCGAGGTCCACCGGGGCGAGCCGGTCGAAGAGGTCGCCCGGTCCCGGGTTGTCCGGGTGGGTGCTGCCGCCGAGGTGATCGACCACGCCCCAGACGGCGTTCAGTGCCGTGCTCGCCGCGCTTTCGGAGAACCCGGCGATCCAGGCGACGTCGTCGCCCGCGAGGAAGAACCCGCGGTGCCGCGGGTTCGCCTCGCGCTGCACGAACTGGGTGAACAACTGCCGCTGATAGCGGTAGCTGCCGGGCAGGCAGGACTTGAACGCGCCCTTGAAGTGCGGTTCGGTCTCCCAGGTGATGGCGACCGGCGGGCCGATCAGATGGGAACGGATGTCGACGCCGGGATAGATCTTGGCGAGCGCGTCGAGCATCAGGTCCAGGCGTTGCTCGGCGCTCAGCGCGGCGACTTTCAGGGAGTCGTCGTTCCAGGTGTAGGACAGCAGCATTACGCCGGGCTCGTCCGGTCCGTCGTCGATGAGATAGACCCCGCGGGGGAAGCGGTCCGTGAGGGTCGTGCTCATCCTCTCGCGCCCGGTCGCGGGATCCCGGTCGAGCCAGAACGGCCGGTCGGTGACGACGTACAGTTTCGACGAGCCCATGTAGTGCGTGCGCTCGAGCGCAGTCCAGATCTGTTGCGGCAGCAGGCTTTCGTCCGCTTTGATGCCCGAGATCAGGTTCCAGTTCTGCGCGGCGAAGATGGCCGCCGGATAGCTGCGTACCCCCGAGGCGGAGTCCTCGATGGTGAATCCGCGGCTGGTGCGGTCGACTCGCACCACGCCGGGGCGTGGCGTACCGCCGTGCAGTCGTGCGAGCGAGGTGCCTTCCGGCCAGTACGCGAGCTCGCGCGGTTCGTCGTTCCAGAGGCCCAGCGGCAGCTGCTGGCAGCCGCCGAGGATCCTGTGGTGTTCGTCGCTGGTGTCGGTGCAGATCACGCGCAGGATCTCGAGCACGGAATTGGGGAAGTCGGTGTCCCAGCCACCGCAGCCGAAACCGACCTGGCCGAAGATTTCCCGGTGCTGGAACGAGGAGAACAACGGTGACGAGGCAAGGAAACCGTGGAAGGAGACGTCGTCCAGCGTGGCCACCAAACGGTTCCACAGCGTCTTGATCGCGGAGACATCGCGGCGCCGGATGGCGTCCTCCATCAGCGAACTGTCGGCCTGTTCCTGGAGGATCTTCGTCCAGGCGTCGTCCACCTCGCGGTACACATCCGGAAGGTCGGCCGCGGTGCGCGCCCAGTGACTGCGGCCGTGCAGGTTGATCACCGTGCTCGGCGAGGCGGGGGAGAGCGGATTGGGGAACGGGGCGGTACGCAGGCCCAGCTTGTCGATGTAGTGGAACAGGGTGCCCGAGGAACGGGGGAACCGCATGGCGCCGAGTTCCAGGACCGAATCGGGGTAGCCGTCCAGGGTGACCGAGCGCATCCGGCCGCCCAGCTGCTCGGCCTCGTACACCACCGGATGCAGGCCGAGCCGCATCAGTTCGTAGGCGGCCACCAAACCGGAAAGGCCGCCGCCGATCACGGCGACCTCGGTGCCCAGCGCCTGCTCGGGCAGCCGCCCGAGACCGGCGGGGTGGGCGAGCCAATCGTCGTAGGCGAACGGGAAATCGGGGCACAGCATGCCCGTCCGGCCCGTTTCCGCGGTCTGGCCGTCCCGCGTGAGTTCTTCGACGGGGAGTGCGGTCATGGACGTTACCTCCGGCTTGGATTGGCCTCGCGCGAGCCACCGCTGGCGGCCACGCCATAGCGGAAGGAGGTCTTTCGCAGTGGCCGATGTGGTCGTACGGGTACGGGCCTCGGCGCTGAGATCCGGTTCGCCGGTGCGCAACACTAATGACTTCGCGAGGTCTGGCCGGATACCTTTTCCACCGTTCGCCCACACCCGGGGAACCGGCCATCGGTTACCCGCCGGTGGAACTGTTCCTCTCGCCCGGCGGGGCGGGCGTGGATAGCTTGACCGGCGAGATCCGTGTGCCGGTCGATCTGAGGTGGCGAGTGCGGGCATGAGTGAGGTGGAATACCTGCGTCGGCTGGAGAACCGGCCGCGGCCGGAGCGGCGGCGGAGCCTGCTCTCTCTGGTGCGGAGGGCGACCGCGGCGGTGCTGGACACCGCGGCGCCCGCGGCGGGCCGGACCTTCGTCGAGCTCGGCTTCGACTCGCTGCTCGCGGTACGGCTGCACGAACGGCTGAGCACCGCGACCGGGTGCGCCTTGCCGGTGACCCTGGCCTATGACTACCCGGATCCGGGCGCGGTCGCGGATTTCCTGGACGAGACGCTGTTCGGCACGCGCCCCGCGGCGGCGGACGCGGCTGCCGTACCGGACAACGCGGATCTCGTGGTCATCGTCGGGATCGGCTGCCGGTTCCCCGGCGGGGCGGATTCACCCGAGCAGCTGTGGTCCATTGTGGACAGCGGCCTGGATGTGATCTCGGAGTTCCCCACCGACCGGGGCTGGGATACCGGCGGTGTGTACGACCCGGTGCCGGGCACACCCGGCCGTACCTATGTGCGGCATGGCGGTTTCCTGCGGGACGCCGCCGAGTTCGCCGCCGACTTCTTCGGGATCTCGCCGCGTGAGGCGCTGGCGATGGATCCACAGCAGCGCCTCGCCCTGGAGACCGCCTGGGAGGCGCTGGAACGCGCCCGGATCGACGCGGGCACCCTGGCGGGCAGCGCGACCGGGGTGTTCGTCGGGGCCGAACCGCAGGAGTACGGCACCCGGCTGGCCGAGGCTCCGGAGGGCTTGGAAGGCCAGCTGCTCACCGGAAGCGCACCGAGCGTGGTCTCCGGGCGGATCGCCTATACGCTCGGCCTTCAGGGACCGGCGCTGACCGTGGACACGGCCTGTTCCGCGGCACTGGTCGGCCTGCATCTGGCGGTGCGATCGCTGCGCGCGGGGGAATGCGACCTCGCCTTGGCCGGTGGGGTCGCCGTGCTGGGCACGCCGGGCCCGTTCATCGCCTTTGCCCAGCAGCGCGGCTTGGCCCCGGACGGGCGGTGTAAACCGTTCTCGGCCGCGGCCGACGGCACGGCGTGGGCCGAGGGCGCCGGGATGTTCGTGCTGGAGCGGCTTTCCGATGCCCGCCGCAACGGTCACCCGGTACTGGCGGTGGTACGAGGTTCCGCGGTGAACTCCGACGGTGCCTCGAACGGGCTCACCGCACCGAACGGGCCGTCCCAGCAGCGGGTGATCCGGGCCGCGCTGGCCGACGCCGGACTGACGGCAGCGGAGGTGAGCGCGGTCGAGGCGCACGGGACGGGCACGTCCCTGGGAGACCCGATCGAGGCACAGGCGGTCCTGGCCACCTACGGCCGGGACCGGAACTCCCCGGTATGGCTCGGCTCGGTGAAATCCAATCTGGGGCACACTCAGGCGGCCGCCGGTGCGGCCGGGGTCATCAAGATGATCGGGGCGCTCACGCACGAACGGCTGCCGCGGACGCTGCATGCCGAGGAGCCGACAGGCGCGCTCGACTGGGATGCGGGTGCGGTGGCGCTGCTCACCGAAACCGTGGCGTGGCCCCGCGGCGAGCATCCCCGGCGTGCCGCGGTCTCCTCGTTCGGGATCTCGGGCACCAACGCGCACCTGATCGTCGAGGAACCACCGCCGGTGCAGCCTGCCCTGGAACCGCCGATGCCCTCGCCGATCGTGTTCGGCTTCTCGGCGGCCGATGCGGATGGCCTGCGCGACCGGGCCGCTCAGCTCGCCGGGCTCGAGGCTCATCCGGCCGATGTGGCGCACTCCCTCGGCCGCACCAGGGCACTGCTGTCCGAGCGCGCCTTCGTCACGGCGACGGATCCCGCCGAGCTCGCCGATGCGCTGCGTTCGTTCGATGCCCGTGTGCTGCGTGGCGCCCCGCCGCCGGATGGTGCCGAGCTGGCGCTGCTGTTCACCGGACAGGGGGCGCAACGACTGGCGATGGGCGCGGAGCTCTACGACACCTTCGCCGTCTACGCCGAAGCTTTCGACGAGGTCTGCGCGCACGTCGATCTGCAGACCGAGGAGCCGCTGCGGGATGTCGTTTTCGGGCCGGCGGATCCGGCGTTGCTGGATCGCACGGATTACGCGCAACCGGCACTGTTCGCCATGGAGGTCGCCCTCTACCGGCTGGTGCAGAGCTGGGGAATCGCCCCGGCCTACCTGTGCGGGCATTCGGTCGGCGAGTTCGCCGCGGCGCACGTCGCCGGGGTGTTCTCCCTCGCCGATGCCGCCATGCTGGTCGCCGCGCGCGGCCGGCTCATGCGCGCACTGCCCGAGGACGGGGCGATGGTCTCGTTGCGGGCTTCCGAGGAGACCGCCCGGGCTTTGCTGGCCGGACACGAGGACCGGGCGGGGATCGCGGCGGTCAACGGTGCGCAGTCCGTGGTGCTCTCCGGGGATGCGGCGGTGCTGCGGACCGCGCTCACCGATTTCGACGGCAAGACCTCCTGGCTGAACGTCAGCCATGCTTTCCACTCGCCGCTGATGCGGGACATGCTCGAGGAGTTCGGCAGGATCGCGCGGCTCGTCGAGTACCGCCCGGCGACCATCCCGATCGTGTCCTCGGTGACCGGCGAGGTCGGCGGGCACGACACGGCGGAGTACTGGATCTCCCACGTCGAGTCGGGTGTGCGCTTCGCCGACGCCGTGGAAACGCTGAGCGAGGCAGGCTGCGGCACGTATCTGGAACTCGGGCCGGACGGAGTGCTCTCCGCTCTCGTCGCAGAGGATGCGGTGGCCCGGCCGCTGTTGCGCCGGGGCCGTCCCGAGGTGGCGGAACTGCTCGAGGCGGTGGGTACCGCCTATGTGCGCGGGGCGGAACTCGATCTGGCCACACTGGCCCCGGGCGGGCGTCCGGTCGATCTTCCGACGTATCCCTTCCGCCGCAAGCGGTTCTGGCTCACGCCCGCGGGTTCCGCGGACGCGCGCGGGCTCGGGCTGCGGGAGGCGGGGCACCCGCTGCTCGGCGCCGTGGTCTCGATGGCCGAGGGCGACACCGTGTTCACTGCACGCCTCTCGGCAAGCGAGCCTTCCTGGCTGTCCGGGCACCGTGTCGGCGGACGGATCCTCTTTCCCGGCACGGGTTTCCTCGAACTGGCGCTGCACGTGGGTGCCGAAACCGGCTGCCCGGCCGTCGAGGAACTGACCCTCGGTACTCCGCTCGTTCTTTCGACCGCGGTCGAGTTGCAGGTGGTGGTGTCGGCAGCCGAGGAGGATGGCCGGCGCAGCATCGGTATCCGGTCGAGGCCGGAGAACGCCGAGGAATGGACCCGGCACGCCACGGGAACCCTCGCCGCGGGCGGTTCTCCGGCCGGCGCGCCGCCGCCGGGCTGGCCGCCGCCCGGGCGAGCCGGGGTACTTGACTACGAGGCGCTGGGCGGATTCGATTACGCGGGCCAGTTCCGCGGCCTGCGCACGGCCTGGGTGGACGGGGACGAGGTGTACGCCGAGGTGGAGCTTCCCGAACCCGAGGACGGCTTCGGGATGCATCCGGCGCTGCTGGATTCGGCCCTGCACGCGCTTTTCCTGCATGACTCGGCGGAATCCGCGGGCGGGCTGCCGTTCTCCTGGTCGGGGGTGTGGCTGGCGGCGACCGGCGCCACCTCGCTGCGGGTGCGCCTCTCGTTCCGCTCCCCGGACACCGTGTCGTTGACCGCCACCGACACCGCGGGCGCGATCGTGCTGAGCGTCGACTCGCTGGTGCTGCGGACTCCCGCCGAACAGCAGCGGGCCGCGCCGACGGGCCTGCTCACCGTGCACCGGGTCGCGGTCCAGGCCGGGGAACCGGTGGCGTGGACGAGATACCCGCGGGTCGAACCGGGGAAGCCCGCCGTGTTCACGGTCGAACCGGAAGGCGATCCGGTGACCGCGACCCACGAACAGACCGCGCGGGTGCTGGAGGTGATCCAGGAATGGCTCACCCGGGAGGAATCCACTCTGGTCGTCCACACCCCCGGCCGGGATCCCGCCTCGGCGGCGGTGCACGGGCTGGTGCGCAGTGCGCAGGCCGAGCATCCCGATCGCCTCGTCCTCGTCGAGGCGGCCACCGAGGACATCGGCCTCGCCCTCGGCACCGGGGAGCCCGAGGTCGCGGTGCGCGAAGGCGTGCCGCTGGTGCCGCGGGCGACCGAGGCGGGCGCTCGGCTGCTGCCCCCGGAAGGCCCGTGGCGGCTGGACAAGGCGGGCGAGGGCACGGTCGATCAGCTGGTGCTCACCGCGACCGGGGAACCGGAGCTGAAGCCCGAGGAGGTAAGGATCGCGGTGCGGGCGGCCGGTCTGAACTTCCGCGATGTGCTCAACGTGCTCGGTATGTACCCCGGTGAGCCGGGGCCACTGGGGTGCGAGGTCTCCGGCACCGTGCTGGCCGTCGGTCCGGCGGTCACCGACCTCGTACCCGGGGACCGGGTGATGGGCATGGTGCACGGTGCGATCGGACCGGTGGCCGTCGGCGAGCGGCCGATGCTCACCCACGTTCCCGAGCACTGGAGCAATGAACAGGCGGCCACGGTGCCGCTGGTGTTCCTCACCGCCTATTTCGCGCTGGTCGATCTCGCGGGTCTGGCCGCGGGCGAGTCGGTTCTGATCCATTCGGCGGCGGGCGGTGTCGGCATGGCGGCCACCCAGCTGGCGCGGCAGCTGGGCGCCGAGGTGTTCGGCACGGCAAGCGCCGGGAAGCAACACGTGCTGCGCGCGGCCGGGCTGGACGAGGCACACATCGCTTCGAGCCGGACCCTCGAGTTCGCCACCGATTTCCGCGCGGCCACCGGAGGACGCGGTATGGATGTCGTGCTCAACGCGCTCACCGGCGAATTCCTCGACGTCTCCCTGGACCTCACCGCGGCGGGCGGGCGGTTCCTGGAGATGGGAAAGATCGACATCCGCGAGCCCGAAGGAGTCGCCTACCGTGCGTTCGACCTCATCGAAGCGGGCCCGGAGCGGATCGCCCAGATCTGGAACGAGCTGGGTGCCCTGTTCGACGCCGGCGCGCTGACCCCGCTGCCGGTGCGGTCCTGGGATGTCCGCCAGGCACCCGAGGCGTTCCGGTTTCTGAGCCAGGCCAAGCACATCGGCAAGATCGCGCTGACCATCCCGCGTCCGCTCGATCCGGATCGGACGGTTCTGATCACCGGCGGAACGGGCGGGCTGGGTGCACTGCTCGCCCGGCACCTCGTGGCCGAGTACGGGGTACGCGATCTGCTGCTGACCAGCCGCCATGGGGCGGCGGCACCGGGGGCGACGGAGCTGGTGGCCGAGCTCGCCCGGCTGGGTGCGCACGCCGAGGTGGTCGCCTGCGATGTCGGTGATCGGGATGCGCTGGCCTCGCTGCTGGACGGTATCGAGCTCACCGGTGTCGTGCACACCGCGGGTGTGCTCGACGACGGGGTGCTCCCCGCGCTCACTGCGGAGCGGCTGGCCGGAGTCCTGCATCCGAAAGCGGACGCCGCCTGGTATCTGCACGAGCTGACGAAGGACCGGGATCTGGCACTGTTCGCGCTCTACTCCTCGGTGTCCGGGGTACTCGGCTCGGCCGGCCAGGCCGCTTATGCGGCAGCGAACACCTTCCTCGATGCGCTGGCCGAACACCGCCGCGCCGAGGGGCTGCCCGCGGTCTCGCTGGCGTGGGGACTCTGGCGCGAGGGCATGGGCGGCTCATTGGCCGAGGCCGACATCGAACGGATGGCCCGCGAGGGACTTCCCGCACTGAGCGCGGAAACCGGTCTGACGCTGTTCGATGCCGCCATAGCCGGTGGATTCGAGACCGTACTGCCGATCGAACTGGACCGGGCCGCACTGCGCGCTCATGCCCGCACCGCCGTGATCGCCCCGGTCCTGCGCGGGTTCGCCGCGGCAGCCGGAATCCGCCGGGCCGTGGACACCGCGGAACGGGCCCCGGATCTGGGTGACCGGCTGGCCGGGCTTCCCGCGGACGAGCGCTCCGCTCTGCTGATCGATCTGGTGCGGCAGAACGTCGCCGCCGTGCTCGGCCACGAGGCGGATGCGGAGATCGATTCGACCCGGGCGTTCAAGGATCTGGGCTTCGACTCGCTGACTTCGGTGGAACTGCGCAACCGGGTGAGCGCCGCCACCGGGCTGCGGCTCTCGGCGACGGCGGTGTTCGATCATCCCACTATCGCCGCGTTCGCCGCCCATCTGCTCGCCGAACTGGCGCCCCCGCCCGTGGATGTCACCGAGTCGGTGCTCGCCGAACTCGACCGGCTCGAAACCCGGCTGGGCACGCTCGAGGATGGTGCGGGCCGCAGCGCGGTCGCCGCCCGGCTTCGCAGGCTCGTGGACGGCATCACTGCCGGGGACGGGGATGTCGGCGGCAGGCTGGAGGACGCGAGCGCCGATGAGGTCGTGGACTTCCTCGCCACCGAGCTCGGGATTTCGTGATGGCGGACGAGGACCTCGAGCGGGTGCGCGCCGAGATCGAGGCGCTGCGCCGGAGCCTTGCCGCGCTGCCGCCCAAAGACCGCAAGAAACTCGCGAAGCCACTGAAGAAGCTGCTGCTGGAGTACGCCGCCGGTGAACACGGGGAGAAGTTCGACGAGATGCTTCTAGACGCCGCCGTCGACAAGGCGCTCGACTACCTGACCGACGAGCTCTTCTGAACTGTTGCCGACCGGCCGAGGCCGTTGAGAGGGAATGATGGCGGACCAAGAAAAGCTCCTGGACCTGCTCAAGCGCGTCACCGGCGACCTGCACTGGACCCGGGACCGGCTGCGTGAGGCCGAATCGCGCCAGCACGAGCCGGTCGCGATCATCGGCATGGCCTGCCGGTTCCCCGGCGGCGCCGATTCTCCGGCCGCGCTGTGGGAACTCGTGGAGAACGGGCGGGAGGGGATCGGCGAGTTCCCCGAGGACCGGGGCTGGGATGTCGGCGGACTGTTCGACGAGGACCCCGAACAGCGCGGCACCACCTATGTGCGTACCGGCGGATTCCTGTCCGGCGCGGGCGGTTTCGACGCGGAGTTCTTCGGGATAGCACCGCGCGAGGCGCTGGCGATGGAACCGCAGCAGCGGCTGCTGCTGGAGACCTCCTGGGCGGCCGTCGAACGCTCCGGTATCGACCCGGACAGCCTGCGCGGCAGCGCGACCGGTGTCTATGTGGGTGTCTCCGCGCAGGAATACGGACCGCGCCTGCACAATCCGGGCGAGGCCGTCGACGGCTATCTGCTCACCGGGACGACCTGCAGTGTCCACTCCGGACGGATCGCCTACCAGCTGGGTCTGGAAGGCCCGGCCGTCTCGGTGGACACCGCGTGTTCCTCCTCGCTGGTGGCGCTGCACGCGGCGATACGCGCGCTGCGCTCGGGGGAGTGCACGATGGCGCTGGCCGGTGGGGTGAATCTGATGGCCTCGCCGGGTATCTTCGTCGATTTCGCCCGGCAGCGGGGGCTTGCTCCGGACGGCCGCTGCAAGTCGTTCTCCGACGGAGCCGACGGAACCGCCTGGGCGGAGGGCGTCGGCATGCTGATGCTGGAACGGCTCTCCGATGCCGAGCGCAACGGGCACCGGGTGCTCGCCGTGGTGCGGGGCTCGGCGGTGAATCAGGATGGTGCCTCGAACGGGCTGACCGCGCCGAACGGTCCTTCGCAGCAGCGGGTGATCCGTGCGGCGTTGGCCGATGCGCAGCTGGCCGCCTCGGACGTCGATGCGGTGGAGGCGCACGGTACCGGTACTCGGCTCGGCGACCCGATCGAAGCCGAGGCGCTGCAGGCGGTTTACGGCGCGGACCGGAACCGGCCGTTGTTTCTCGGTTCGGTGAAGTCGAACTTCGGGCATGCGCAGGCGGCAGCGGGGGTCGCGGGGATCATCAAGATGGTCGAGGCGATGCGCCGCGGCGTGCTCCCGCCAACGTTGCACGCCGAGACCCCGAGCCGGGAGGTCGACTGGTCGGCGGGTTCGCTGTCCCTGCTGACCGAGCGCGCACCGTGGCGCGATGGCGCGGAACCACGGCGGTGTGCGGTGTCCTCCTTCGGGATCAGCGGGACGAACGCGCACGTCGTCCTGGAACAGTCCGCCCAGCAGGAGGCGGAGCCGCAGGGCGAACCTCCCGCGGTCGTTCCGCTGGTGCTTTCCGCGGCTACCGAACCGGCGCTGGCCGAGCAGGCGGCCCGGTTGCGGGAGGTATCGGGGGCACCGATGGATGTCGGCCGCACCCTCGCCCTGCATCGGGCGGCTTTGCCGTATCGCGCGGTGGTCACCGGCACCGACTGGGACACCCTGACGGCTGGTTTGCGTGAGCTGGCTGAGGGTTCTGGTGTGGTGGGTCGTGTGTCGGGTGGTTCGTTGGCGTTTTTGTTTACGGGGCAGGGTTCGCAGCGTGCCGGGATGGGATCGGGGTTGTACCAGGCATTTCCGGTGTTTGCGGCGGCGTTTGATGAGGTTGCCGGGTTGTTGCCGGTGGTGCGGGATGTTGGGCGACTTGATCGGACGGGGGTGGCGCAGCCGGCGATTTTTGCGTTTGAGGTGGCGTTGTTTCGGTTGGTGGAGTCGTGGGGTGTTCGGCCGGATTTTGTGGTTGGGCATTCGGTTGGGGAGATCGCGGCGGCGCATGTGGCTGGTGTGTTGTCGTTGGAGGATGCGGCGAGGTTGGT